>CAUQIJ010000001.1:0-1317689 GCA_963518285.1 uncultured Pseudomonas sp.
CCCTAATGGGCTGTTGAAGCAGTAATGAGGCGACAGGTACGTTGACACGCGCCGGAATGCCAAAAAAGTGACTCGCCGTAAGGGCGAAAGGGGCCCTAGGTCTCAGCAAATCAAATGGATAAGCTCACAAAACCAGCAGCTAACCACAAATCTCAGATCAAACCGCCACAACCCGCACCCACCACCGCGTCCGCTCTACCACCCTGACCGGCAACAACCGTTCGATATTGCCCAACAACCCCGCAGGGTCATCCAACCGAAACACCCCGCTCAAACGCAACCCGGCAACCCCCGAATCACACCCAAGCCACCCACCCCGATACCGCCCAGCCTCGGCCAAAAACTCCCCAAGCCCCACATCACTGGCAACCAACACCCCCCGACTCCAACCAAAAGGATCGATCCCCACGCCAACCAACGGCCTGATCCCTGCGCCATCCACCGCAACCCCATCCCCCGCAGCCAACTGCAGCACTCCGCCAGCCCCGCGCACCAGCACTTCTCCCCGCGCCACATGCACCTCAGTGAACCCAGCCCGCTCGCGCACCACCGCCCGCGCCCCGCGCCCTTCACAATTGGCGAAGCGGCAGCCGGCAACCCAGCTCGGCCCATCCAGCAACACCTCACCCGAACGCAGCAGCACCCGCCCAGCCTCGATATCCACTGCACTGCCGGTGTTCAACAGCACCTCACCACCAGCGGCCATCGGCACCCGCCGACGCTCCCCGGTAGCGGTGGCAAATTCACTCCGCCAGCCAGGCGCGGTATGGCTCAACAGCAACCCGCCACTGCCCACCGCCAAACCCACCCCAAGCAACGACAGCATCCGCCGTCGACCGAGATCAACCTCGGCCCGGCGTAACACCGCCGAGGTCTGCGCTGCATCTGGTAGTCGCCCTGGGTCAAACTGACCCGCCAACTGGCCCAAGCGCAGCCAGGCCAACTCATGCCGGCCATCGCGCTGCCGCCACGCCAGGAGCTGAGCCTGCAACTCGGGGTGGTGCGGCTGATCGCGCAGACGCATCTGCCACTCGATTGCCTTGCACACGATCGCTTCCGGCAGCCGTTCCGCGCTAGTGCTCACGGGGCTTCCTCGAAGCACACCCGATAACAGTGGAGCAGGGCGCTGGCGACGTGTCGCTCGGCCGTGCGGCTGGACACACCCAACTGCTCGCCCACTTGCGCGTGGGTCAGGCCGCTCAGTTGGTAGAGCAGAAATGCCTCACGCACGACTGGCTTGAGGCCGTCGAGCATCTGCGCGATGCGTTCCAGGCATTGCAGGGCCTCATGCCTTACTGCTGGGCAAGGAAAGCTGGCCTCCGGCTGCAGGGCCAGGGTCTCGAGATAGGCACGTTCCAGTGCATCGCGGCGCCAGTGGTCGATCACCAGGCCGCGGGCGATGCGCGCCAGCAATGCCCGCGGGGCGCGGTCGCTGATCGGCTGATTACGCACCAGCAAACGCACGAAGGTGTCCTGCGCAAGATCGGCAGCCTGCTGCGAGCAACCCAGCGAACGCCGCAGCCACGTCTGCAGCCAGCTGCGCTGAGTGCCGTAGAGAACATCGAGAGGGATAGTCGAATCTGATTCATGCAGCGACATGCGACGCCCCTGGCAGACAGGCACAGTTAATTGAGGAACGCGCGCAAGATAAAAGCGAATGGTTCCCAATACAACTATTTTATCGCTCGAGACCAGACAGCCCGACGGCGTGAGCGAGCCTGCCAAGGTTTTCAGGATCAACCACAGCCTGCCGCGCCGGTTCGTGGCTATTCAGCTACATAAAAACGGGTGAGGCAATGCGGGAGCCAGGACAGCTCCCGATGGAGAGAAGATCGATCAGACGCTGATAGCTTTGCCGTCGTTACGGCTTTGTTCCAGCTGCAGATTCAACTGTGCAACCTGCTGCAACAGCAGGTCACGTTCTTCCTTCAGACGACGCAGTTCATCACGGCGAACGGAAACAAAAAGGGTCTGGACGGGAGTGGTTTGCATCAAGGTACCCATTGCACACCTCGCAATTGGCTAGTGACATTCTAAGCGTAGACGCTCATACGGCGCGCATTCTGAATTCTTTGCGCGAGCTTGGGAACTTTTTTGTTTATGGTGGTCAGGCCGTTCGTCGCTGAACCCTTTGGCGATGAGCTGGACTAATCTGAAAACCTGAAACGCCTTGTCATCTATTTCTGAGGGGAGCGACGCCACATGCAACTGGGAATCGTCGGGCTGGGCCGCATGGGCGGCAATATTGCAAGACGGCTGATGCGTGCCGGGCATCGTACCGTGGTCCATGACCGCAACCGCGACGCGGTCACCGCCCTGGAAAATGAAGGCGCTCAAGGTGCTCATGACCTGGGTGCACTGATTCAAAAACTCAAAGCCCCGCGCGCGATATGGGTGATGCTGCCGGCCGGTGAGCCGACCGAGCAGACCATCCGCCAGCTGGCCGACCTGCTCGAGCCGGGCGATGCGATCATCGACGGCGGTAATACCTTCTACAAAGACGACATGCGCCGTGCAGCCGAGCTGTCCCAGCGTGGCCTGCATTATCTGGATGTCGGCACCTCCGGCGGCGTGTGGGGCCTGGAGCGTGGTTACTGCATGATGATCGGTGGTGAGAAGGAGGTATTCGAGCGTCTTGAGCCGCTGTTCAGCGCACTGGCCCCAGGCGTTGGCGAGATCCCCCGCACCCTAGGCCGTGAAGGTGAGCACGCCCGTGCTGAGCACGGTTACATCCATGCCGGCCCGGCAGGCTCCGGCCACTACGTGAAGATGATCCACAACGGCATCGAATACGGCTTGATGCAGGCCTACGCCGAAGGCTTCGATCTGCTGCGCAGCAAGGGCGGTGATGAGTTGCCCGAGGCCCAGCGCTTTGACTTGAACGTGGCAGAGATCGCCGAAGTCTGGCGCCGTGGCAGCGTGGTGACCTCGTGGCTGCTCGACCTGACTGCCGACGCGCTGGTCGCAGATCCGGCCTTGGCCCAGTTCAGTGGTTCGGTGTCGGACAGCGGTGAAGGCCGCTGGACCATCGACGCCGCCGTCGAGCAGGCCGTGCCGGTACCGGTATTGTCCAGCGCGCTATTTGCCCGCTTCCGTTCACGCCAGCAGCAGGGCACCTTTGGCGACAAGGTCCTGTCGGCCATGCGCCTGGGCTTTGGTGGGCATGTCGAGAACAAGCGCCCATGAGCCAAGCGAAAATACCCGCAGCACCGCCGTGCACGCTGTTTCTGTTCGGCGCCAGTGGTGATCTGGTCAAGCGCCTGCTGATGCCGGCGCTGTACAACCTCAGCCGCGACGGCCTGCTTGATCGCAATCTGCGTATCGTTGGCGTTGACCACAATGCTGCCAGCGCCGAGGAGTTTGCCGAGCGCCTGCACAGCTTCATGGCCAACCGCGAGCAGGGCGAGGGCGCGACCAAAAATCTCGATGAAAAAGTCTGGGGGCGGCTGGCCAAGCGGCTGGACTACCAGACCGGTGATTTCCTCGATCCGGCCACTTATCAGGCCCTGGCCAAGCGCGTCGAGGGCACGCGCCATGGCAACGCCATCTTCTATCTGGCCACGTCGCCACGATTTTTCCCTGAGGTAGCGCAGCGGCTGGGCGAGGCGGGCTTGCTCGATGAGTCGGCGGGAGGCTTTCGCCGGGTGGTAATCGAAAAACCGTTCGGCACCGACCTGGCCAGCGCCGAAGTGCTCAATGCCTGCCTGCTCAAGGTCATGCAGGAGCGGCAGATCTACCGCATCGACCATTACCTGGGCAAGGAAACGGTGCAGAACATTCTGGTCAGCCGCTTCTCCAATGGCCTGTTCGAATCGTTCTGGAACAATCACTACATCGACCACGTGCAGATCACCGCTGCCGAGACCGTCGGCGTCGAGACCCGGGGTGCGTTCTACGACAACACCGGCGCACTGCGCGACATGGTCCCCAATCACCTGTTCCAGCTGTTGGCCATGGTTGCCATGGAGCCGCCAGCGGCATTCGGCGCTGACGCGGTGCGCGGCGAAAAGGCCAAGGTGATCGGCGCCATCCGCCCCTGGTCGACCAAGATGGCCCTGAAAAACTCGGTGCGTGGCCAGTACAGCGTCGGCAAGCAGGGTCGCAAGCGCGTGCCGGGGTACCGCGAAGAAGCCAACGTCGCCCCCGATAGCCAGACCGAAACCTACGTCGCCTTGAAGGTGATGATCGACAACTGGCGCTGGGCCGGCGTGCCGTTTTACCTGCGTACCGGCAAGCGCATGAGTGTGCGCGACACCGAGATCGCCATCTGCTTCAAGCCGGCGCCCTACGCACAGTTTCGTGAATCGGAGCTGGAGCGGCCCAAGCCCAACTACCTGAAAATCCAGATCCAGCCGAATGAGGGCATGTGGTTCGACCTGCAGGCCAAGCGCCCGGGGCCGGAGATGATCATGGAGAATGTCGAACTCGGCTTTGCCTACAAAGACTTCTTCAAGATGCCGCCGGCTACTGGCTACGAGACGCTGATCTACGACTGCCTGACCGGTGACCAGACGCTGTTCCAGCGCGCTGACAACATCGAGAACGGCTGGCGTGCGGTACAGCCGTTTCTTGATGCCTGGGCCAGCGAGAGCAAGGTGCATGAATACCCCGCCGGCGAGGATGGCCCGGAAGCGGGCAACGAGCTGCTCAGCCGTGACAAGCGCGAGTGGCATACCCTGGGCTGATGTTGCTGAGCTGATGTTGCCGGGGCGGTAGAACTTTTCGGTGATTTAACCCGCCAAACCTGTTCAACCCACGCCAAGGAGTTTCAATGCCAGCCCCGATCGAAGACTACGCTCTGCTCGGCAACTGCCGCAGCGCCGCCCTGGTCAGCCGCGACGGCTCGATCGACTGGCTATGCCTGCCGCGCTTCGATGCCCCGGCGGTGTTTGCCGCCTTGCTTGGCAACGAAGAAAACGGCCGCTGGCGCCTGGCACCGTCCGATCCGGTCCAGAGCAGCACGCGCCAGTACCTTGAAGACAGTCTGATTCTGGAGACGGTGTACAGCACTGACAGCGGCCGGGCGCGGGTGCTTGATCTGATGCCGCTGGGTGACACCAACTCGGTGATTCGCATCGTCGAGGGGCTGGCTGGCGAAACCAGCTTCGAGATGGACCTGGTGCTGCGTTTTGACTACGGCCGCAGCGTGCCCTGGGTTGAGAAGATCGATCCGCTGACCCTCAGTGCGGTGGCCGGCCCCGACCGCCTGATCCTCGCCAGCAGCGTCGCTACCCATGCCTGGGATCACCACACCGGCGTGCGCTTTCGCGTCGCTGCCGGCGAGCGCCAGGTGTTCAGCCTGCGCCATCAGCCTTCGCATCTGCCCGTGCAGCCCGACTGCGATCTGGACGAAGCGTTTGCCCATACCCTTCATGAGTGGCAGAGCTTTGCTGGTCGTTGCCCCGACGTTGGCCGCTACAGCGCGCAGGTGCGGCGTTCATTGATCACCCTTAAGGCGATGACCTATGCGCCCACCGGCGGCATCGTCGCGGCCGTGACCACCTCGCTGCCGGAACGGGTCGGCGGTGAGCGCAACTGGGACTACCGCTACTGCTGGCTGCGCGATGCGACCATGACCTTGCTGGCGTTCATGAACCTTGGCTACTTCGACGAGGCCCAGGCCTGGCGTGAGTGGCTGCTGCGTTCGGTGGCGGGCAATCCTGAGCAGATGCAGATCATGTACGGCCTGGCCGGTGAGCGTGATCTGCAGGAGTATGAGCTGCCGTGGCTGGCCGGTTATGAGCACTCGCAGCCCGTGCGGGTCGGCAACGCTGCAGCAGGCCAACATCAGTTGGATATTTATGGCGAAGTGGCCGATGCCATGACCCAGGCGATCAAGGGCGGCCTGCCGCGTCATCCCCGCAGTGCGGCGATTGCGCGGTTGATCCTGCCGTATGTGGAAAGCATCTGGCGCGAACCGGATGAAGGCATCTGGGAAGTGCGCGGCGGCACCCAGCACTTCGTGCATTCCAAGGTCATGGCCTGGGTCGCTTTCGATCGCGCCGCAAGCCTGGCGCAAACCACTGAAGAGGAGCTTGAGCGCGGCCAGCATTACCGCCGCGTGGCCGACGAGATCCATCGCGAGGTCTGCGCTAACGGGCTTGATCCAAGCGGCGAGTATTTCGTCCAGGCCTACGGTTCCAGCGAAATGGACGCCAGCCTGCTGCAAATTGCTTTGACCGGATTCTTGCCAGCCGACGATCCACGTTTCTTGCGCACGCTGGAGCAGATCGAAAGCCGGCTGCTCAAGCATGGCTTGTTGCTGCGCTACGACACTGACAGCTGTGGCGATGGGCTGTCGTCGGGGGAGGGGACGTTCCTGGTGTGTTCGTTCTGGTTGGCTGACGTGTATGTGTTGCAGGGCCGCCATGAACAGGCCGAGGCGCTGTATCAGCGGTTGCTCGGGTTGTGCAACGACCTCGGCCTGCTGGCCGAGCAATACGACCCGACGGGGCAGCGCATGCTCGGCAACTTCCCCCAGGCGTTCAGCCATATCGGCATCATCAACACCGCGCTGAACCTGCACAAAGCGCAGTGCCCAGCGCAGGCGCGTTGTGCTTGAATGAAACCGCTTTGGCCGCTCCTACAGAGGGCCAAAGCGGCTTGTGGACCTGTATAAAGGCGGGCAGGTCACGGCACGTTGCAGTGTTCGGCGCTAGCTCACGAGTAATTGAGGCAACCGAGATCAGTTCACCGCGTCCTTGATTCCCTTGCCTGGTTTGAACACCACCTTATTCGCCGATTGAATCAGCATGTCCTCACCTGTCTGGGGATTTCTGCCCTTGCGCTCGGCACGCTGTTTGACGGTGAACCTGCCAAAATCGACAATCGCAACTTCCTTCCCTTTTTCCATAGTTGTTGTAATGGCTTCGATAAAAGCGTCGACAACAAAAGCTGCCTGCTTCTTCGTGAATTCTTTTTCCGTGTTTTTCACGCTGTTGAAGACATTTTCCACCAGCTCTTTTTTGTTCATTATTTAACGCCCGTGTTGGCTTGGAGAATTGATCAGCGTTGATCCGCATGGTCGCAGTAGTCGCGACGTCGCAGTTTCAGACCAGCCAAGTTCTCTGCACAACTGGCAAAAATGCTAGGTTGGCATTCGAACGCCCATGGCTTGAAAGGATTTGCTCATGCATTCGCTGCACTGGCTCGAACAGCACATGCACCACTGCGCCGACATGGCGCAGCGGCTTCACCAACAATTCAGCTACGAATACGCCACCCAGCCGCTGGCAGACTGGCAAGCGGAATTTGCCGAGGGCCAGCGCAACGGCGACTGGAAATGCCTGGTCGCGCTCGAGCAAGGGCGCTTGCTCGGAGGTGCCTGCCTGGCAACCGCTGACCTGCCTGAGCGGCCAGACCTCGGCCCTTGGCTGGCGTGTGTACTGGTCGAACCGGAAGCTCGCGGCAGGGGGCTGGCGGCGCAATTGATCGAAGCGATCTGCGCTCACTCCCGTTCGCTCGGCATCCCTCGGCTGTACCTGCATACCCACGACCAGAGCGCTTACTACGCCAAGCGCGGCTGGTATGTGCTGGAACGCTTTGAGGCCTGGAACAAGGAGCAGTGGCTGATGGCCCGCGATCTTTAGCGGGGTGCTGATCGAACAGGACTGACAGGTGCAATCCTGGTTAACTCAACTCCGGCATTGGCATGCCTAACGCAGCTTCCGGCTGTGTTAGAAATCAGCTCCCAGTCGCCCATGGATCGCGCCGATGAACTCACCCGCCACCCCGCGTTTCGGCGCCTTCTGCTTTGCCAGCTTCCTGCTGGCGATTGCCTATGGTGCGACCTTTCTACTGACGCTGCTGGTGCGCTCGTTCGGCGGCAATGAGCATGACGCCGGCCAAGTGTTCGCCGTGGCTATGGCCAGTACCTTGGTCGCGGTGCTGGTTTCCGGCCACGTACTGCAGCGTTTAGGCTCGGCCCGCTGTATCGCGCTGGGCGCATTGTGCCTTGTGCTCGCTTCTTTGGGCTTTGCCCTGACGCCGGGGCTGGGTTTGATGCTGATGGCCTGCGGCGCGCTGCTTGGCATCGGCTGGGGTGTGTTCTACACCGTCGGGCCAATCATGGTCGCGGCGATGGTCGCGCCAGCGCGGCGCACGCACTGCTTTGCGCTGTTGTCCGGGAGCATGCTGGCCGGCATCGGCAGCGGCCCGCTGGCGGGCAAGCTGGCCGCGCTGGCGGGGCTGCCGGTGCAGGCGGCTTTCATCACTGCCGCGTTGACCGCGGCGCTGGGGGGTGGCTACTTCTGGCGCCTGGGCGCGACCACCGCCATCGCCCAGCTGCGCCCCAGCGAGCCGGTACAGATCAGCCTGCGCTCGGCGGCCGAGGTGCTGCGCTCGCGCTCGGCGTTGTCGATCGTGATGGTCGGCCTGGGTGGGGCGATCTTTGGCGGCATGGGCAGTTTCCAGACCAGCTACGCGGCAAGCCTGGGCCTGGACTACTCGCTGTTTTTCATCGGCTTCATGGGCGCGGCCATCACCTGCCGGTTGTTGATCGCTGGCTGGGTGGTCAAGCGCAGCCCGCTGCCGACCTCGCTGGCCTTGACCACGCTGATGCTGATCGCCGTGCTGGCATTTGCCAGCTGGGTGCATGACAGCCTCAGCTATGTGCTGGCGGCCGGCGTGCTGGGCATCGGCTATGGCCTTAATTACTCGGTGATCAATGGCCTGGCCGCCAACGAAGCACCGCCGCAACTGACCGCGCAGGCGTTGCTGCTGTTCAGCCTGGCGTATTTCATCGGCGTCTTCGGCTTCCCGTTCTTCGCCGGCAAGCTGATCAGCCACAGCGGCGTCTCGGGCATGCTGTTCAGTGTCAGCGTGATCGCATTGTTGGTCTGGGCGCTGGCGGCCGGCCGTTGGCTGTTGCAACGCTTGCAGCGCAGGGCGGCGCTTGCCGAGTGAGTAACGCCGGCAAAACTGTTAGCCTTGACGGGTTTCAGTCGTTTTGGACAGGCCATGGCCAACCACAAGATCGAGATCCGCCGCCGTAACGTCGAAAAGATTCTGCACGCTGCCGAAAAGGTCTTCGCCGAGAAGGGCTTCGGCGCGACGTCGATGGGCGATATCGCCGAGCAGGCCGAACTGCCGCGGTCCAACCTGCATTATTACTTCAACACCAAAGATGACCTGTACCGCGCCGTGCTGCAGGACCTGCTCGAAGTGTGGAAGCAGGACGCGCTGTGCTTTGAGCGTTTCGACGACCCGCGGGTGGTGCTGACCAGTTATATCCGAGCCAAGATGAGCCATTCGCGCTCGCGCTCGCTGGGTTCCAAGATCTGGGCTGAAGAGATGCTGCACGGTGCGCCGCTGCTAGGCGCAAGCCTGGACGAAAGCCTGGTGCCGTGGGCGCAGTTGAAAGAGAACAAGATCCGCCGCTGGGTCGAAGAACAGCGAATTCTGCCGGTCGAGCCGTCGGCGCTGTTGTACATGATCTGGGCTGCAACCCAGCACTACGCCGACTTCGGTTATCAGGTGACGTTGCTCAATGGGGGCGAGCCGCTGTCGGACATGGCCTTTGAACGCGCGATCCAGACCGTCACCGGGGTGATCCTGCGGGGGATCGGCCTGGAGCCCTGAAACAGCTGCGCCGGGCATGAGTCCGGCGCACTGCACAGCGGCTGTTCAGCCCTTAGCTGGCTTCGCGGTAGGGGTTGCGTGGATCCTGAGTCCAGTTCAGATACGGCTTGCCGGTCTCCTGCGGGACCATCTCGATGCAGTTCTCGACCGGGCAGGTGATCTGGCACAGGTTGCAACCCACGCACTCCTGATCGATCACGCTGTAGATGTGCGTGCCATCGGCCTTGACCGTACTGTCGATGGCCTGGTGCGAGGTGTCTTCGCAGGCAATATGGCAACGGCCACAACCGATGCAGGCATCCTGGTCGATCTTGGCGATCACCTGGTAGTTGATGTCCAGGTACTTCCAGTCGGTCGTGTGTCCCACGGCCTGACCGCAGAACCCCTCCAGGCTTTGATGGCCATGCTGGTCCATCCAGCGTGACAAGCCGTCTTTCATGTCCTCGACAATCCGAAAACCGTGCAGCATCGCCGCCGTGCACACCTGCACCGCGCCACTGCCCAAGGCGATGAACTCAGCAGCATCACGCCAGGTGCCGATGCCACCGATGCCGCAGATCGGCAAACCGCGGGTCTGCGGGTCTCGGGCAATTTCCGCCACCATGTTCAGCGCGATCGGCTTGACCGCCGAGCCGCAGTAGCCGCCGTGGGTGCTCTGATCGCCGACGATAGGGTGGGCGACCATGCGGTCCAGATCGACGCTGGTGATCGAGTTGATGGTGTTGATCAGCGACACCGCATCGGCGCCTCCACGATGGGCAGCCCGGGCTGACTGGCGGATGTCGGTGATGTTCGGCGTCAGTTTGACGATCACCGGCAGCGAACAGTAGGTCTTGCACCAGCGGGTGACCAGCTCGACATACTCGGGCACCTGGCCGACGGCCGCGCCCATGCCGCGCTCGGGCATGCCGTGGGGGCAGCCGAAGTTGAGCTCGATGCCGTCGGCGCCGGTGGCTTCGACCAGCGGCAGGATGAACTTCCACGACTCCTCCTCGCACGGCACCATCAGTGACACGATCAGTGCGCGATCCGGCCAGTCCTTTTTCACCTGGGTGATCTCGCGCAGGTTGATCTCCAGCGACCGGTCGGTGATCAGCTCGATATTGTTGATGCCCTGCACCAGCCGGTTGGCGCCGAAGTGCGCCGAGTAGCGCGACGATACGTTGACTGCGGCCGGGTCTTCGCCGAGGGTTTTCCAGACCACGCCGCCCCAGCCCGCCTCGAACGCACGGACCACGTTGTAGGCCTTGTCGGTGGGTGGTGCGGAGGCCAGCCAGAACGGGTTGGGCGCCTTGATGCCAGCGAATACGATCGACAGATCGGCCATTTATGCGGCCTCCACATTGAGCATGAGTTGGGCATGGATGGCTTCAGCGGCCAGTTTGCCGTGTTGCACTGCCTGTACGGTGAGGTCCTGGCCGAGCGCCGTGCAGTCACCGCCGGCATACACGCCGGGCAGGCTGGTGCGCAGGCATTGATCGACACGGATGCGCTCGCCGTCGCGGGCCAGTTGCGCCGCCAGTGGGTCGCTCAGGCTGGCGTCGTCGAAGCATTGGCCGATGGCCTTGAAGATGGCATCGGCTGCCAGCTCGAAGCTTTCGCCCATGTCGCGCAGGCGACCGTCGGCCATCTCGGTGCGCATGAAACGCATGCCACGCACGCGACCCGTGTCATCCAGCAACACCGCATCGGGGCGCGCCCAGGTGTGCAGGCGGACTTGGTTGGCCTTGGCGATATCCTGTTCATGCTCGGTGGCACCCATGTCGGCATGGCCACGGCGATAGACCAGGTTGACGTCACGGGCACCGAGGCGGCTCATCTGCACGGCCATGTCGATCGCCGTGTTGCCGGCGCCGATCACGAGGCAGCGCTCGGCCAGTGGCAGCACGCTCAGGTCGTCGGCCTGGCGCAGTTCGCGGATGTACTCGGTGGCTGCGAGCAGGCCAGGTGCCTCTTCATCCACCAGACCCAACTGGCGCACAGCATTCAGGCCTACACCGAGGAACACCGAATCGTATTGCTGATGCAGGTCGGTGAGGCTCAGGTTGGCGCCCAGGCGTTGGCCATGACGAATCTCGATGCCACCGATGCCGAGCAGGAAGTCGACCTCGCGCTGGGCATAATCGTCGACCAGCTTGTAGCGAGCGATGCCGTATTCATTGAGGCCGCCGGCCTTTTCTTGCGCTTCGAAAATCACCACGTCATGCCCATGCATGGCCAGCCGGTGCGCGCACGACAGCCCGGCGGGGCCTGCGCCGACCACGGCAATGCGCTTGCCGCTGGCGGGTGAGCGCTTGAACGGGTGTGCGCTGAAATTGGCGTTGTCCACTGCATAGCGTTGCAGCAAGCCGATCAGGACCGGTGCGCATTCCTGGGCGTTGTTGCGCACGCAGGCTTGCTGGCAAAGGATCTCGGTCGGGCAGACCCGCGCGCAGCTGCCGCCAAGGATATTGGCCGATAGGATCTTCTCGGCGGCACCCTGCAGGTTGTCGTCGCTGATGCGGTGGATGAACGACGGGATGTCGATATCGCTTGGGCATGCGTTGATGCACGGGGCATCGAAGCAATACAGGCAGCGGGCGCTTTCCACGGCAGCCTGGCGGGCGGTGAGGGGTGGGGCGAGATCGCCGAAGTTATCGGCCAGTTGTTCGGCGCCGGCACGCGGGTGCGGCAAGTGCTTCAGGGCATCGATCACGGTTGGAGCCTCTCTCTTTTTTTTGTCGGTACAGGCGGCGGTTACTCGCCTGGCCGGTCTGGGTTGATGGCAGACAACAGCAATACGGCTGCGCCCGGCCTCTCCCGGGCCGGTGCGCTTTGCAGGTTGAATCAGCGCTCGACGGGCGTCGGGCGCTGGTGCTCGGCGCGGCGGCTGAGCACTTCGAACACTGAGGGGTAGGCGGGCCGTTCCAGGTAGCGCCCGGCGCCCATTTCGGCGCGCAGGTCACCGTCGGCCCAGACCAGCCGGCCCTGGCTGATGGTGTGGCTGGGGATGCCACGCACGGTGCGGCCTTCGAAGATGTTGAAGTCGACCCGTTGATGGTGCGTCTTGGCTGAAATCGTCCGCGTGCCTTGTGGGTCCCACAGCACCAGGTCGGCGTCGGCACCGACGCGAATCGCGCCTTTGCGTGGGAACAGGTTGAAGATCTTCGCGGTGTTGGTCGAGGTCAGCGCGACAAACTCGTGCATCGACAACCGGCCGCTGTTGACCCCGGCGTCCCACAGCACCGCCATGCGGTCTTCGATGCCGGCGGTGCCGTTGGGAATGCGGCTGAAGTCATTGCGCCCGGCGCCTTTCTGGTCGGCGCAGAAGCAGCAGTGATCGGTCGCAGTGGTGTGCAGGTTGCCGGACTGCAAGCCGCGCCACAGCGCCTCCTGGTGCTCGCGCGGGCGGAACGGCGGGCTCATCACATATCCCGCCGCTGTGGACCAGTCCGGGTGACGATAAACGCTGTCGTCGATCAGCAGGTGGCCGGGCAGCACTTCGCCGTAAACCGGCTGGCCCTTGGCCCGGGCGTAGGTGATTTCGTCGAGTGCTTCGCGGGTCGAGACGTGCACCAAGTACACCGGCGTGCCCAATGTCTCGGCGATGCGGATAGCGCGGCTGGCGGCTTCACCTTCCACCTGTGGCGGGCGTGACAGCGGGTGTGCCTCGGGGCCGGTCATGCCCTGGGCCAGCAGCTTTTGCTGAAGGTGATAAACCAGTTCGCCATTCTCGGCATGCACGGTCGGCACCGCGCCCAGTTGCAGGCAGCGCTCGAAGCTGGCGACCAGGGTGTCGTCGGCCGCCATGATCGCGTTCTTGTAGGCCATGAAGTGCTTGAAGCTGTTGACCCCATGCTTGGCCACCAACTCGCCCATCTCTTCGGCAACCTGTTCGCTCCACCAGGTGATGGCGACGTGAAAGCCATAGTCACTGGCCGACTTCTCGGCCCAGCCGCGCCAGGTATGAAAAGCCTCGAGTAGCGACTGCTGCGGGTTGGGGATGACGAAGTCGATGATCGAGGTGGTGCCGCCGGCGAGGCCGGCAGCAGTGCCGGTAAAAAAGTCATCGCTGGCCACGGTGCCCATGAACGGCAATTGCATGTGGGTGTGCGGGTCGATCCCACCAGGCATCAGGTACTGGCCACTGCCATCGAGGATCTCGCAGCCGGCGGGTACATCGAGGTTTTGCCCAATGGCCTGGATACGGCCATCGACACACAGGACATCGGCGGGGTAGCTCTCTTCGTGGGTGACCACGGTGGCACCACGGATCATCAGGGACATGCCGTCTTCCTCGCAGGCTGACCGGTCTTGGCCGGTTCTTGAAATTATTGCGCTGCCAGTTGCTGGAGGATATTTTCAATCCTGTCAGAGCTGACAAGAATGAAATCTAGTTGTTGATCTACTATTGTTCAAGAAATATTTTTATAAGCATATATCTGTAATAAGTATCTGATTTTAAAGGATAAAAATCATAATTCACCAAAATGGTGAGGCGGCTCACCATTTTGACGCACTTGACAAGATGCCAATTTGGTCAAGATTTCTCATGCGAAATCAGTTGTTTAAATCCAGCGATACACAGGCACACCAGACTGAAAATAAATTACCTGCACCAGTTTGAAACCCGCAGCCGTGAATCGGCTTTGACGTTCACCGCTCGCCACCACCGAGGGCAACACCGAACAATGACTTGAATGCTTTGCACAACAGCACGTTACCTGCGGCCGGCGGCGGCAAGCGAGACAGGCTTTGGCCGACTCGGCACGTTTATTGAGTGCGCCCGCAGCCAGGCCGGGCCGCAGGTGCAGTACTGCTGGTGGTACTCCGGCCATCGCATTAGCCCGATGAGCAAACAATTAGAAAAACCTGGAGAAGGCCCCATGCAACAGAGCAGATCGCAAGTGATCGAAAAGGACGGCTTGTGCGAGTTGTCCGAGGGCTCCGACGTGCTCGACAGCCCGCGCTACAACCACGACATGGCACCGACCAAGGTGCACCAGCGCACCTGGAACAAGTGGCACATCACCGCACTGTGGGTGGGCATGTCCATCTGCGTGCCGACCTACACCTTGGGCGGTGTGCTCACGGCGTATTTCGGCCTGAGTGTGGGCGAGGCACTGCTGGCGATCCTGCTGGCCAACCTGATCGTGTTGATCCCACTGACCCTCAACGCCTTCCCTGGCACCAAGTACGGCATCCCATTCCCGGTGCTGCTGCGCTCGTCATTCGGCATCATCGGCTCGAACGTGCCATGCCTGATTCGGGCGGTGGTTGCCTGTGGCTGGTTTGGCATTCAGACCATGTTCGGCGGCCTGGCCATTCACCTGTTTCTCAGCTCGATCTTCGACGGCTGGAAGGCTCTGGCCGGCACCGGTGAGGTGATCGGTTTCATGATCTTCTGGGTGCTCAACCTGTGGGTGGTGCTGCGCGGGGCAGAGTCGATCAAGTGGCTGGAGACGCTCTCGGCGCCGCTACTGGTAGCGGTCGGCTTTGGCCTGCTGTTCTGGGCCATGCCGCACATGTCGATGACCGAGCTGCTGGCGCAGCCGCCAAAGCGCCCGGAAGGCGCCAGCGTGGTCAGTTACTTCTGCGCAGGATTAACGGCGATGGTCGGCTTCTGGGCCACCTTGTCGCTGAACATCCCTGACTTCAGCCGCTACGCCAAGAGCCAGAAAGACCAGATCCTCGGGCAGATTTTCGGCCTGCCGCTGACCATGTTCCTGTTCGCTTCACTGGGCGTGGTGCTGACCGCGGCCTCGGCGTCGCTGGTGGGTGAAACGATCTCTGACCCGGTCAGCCTGATCGGCCGCATCCAGAGCCCAGGCTGGGTCGCGCTGGCCATGGCCTTGATCGTGATTGCCACTTTGTCGACCAACACCGCGGCCAACATCGTCTCACCGACCAATGACTTTCAGAACATCGCCCCGCGCCTGATCGGGCGCACCCGCGCCGTGCTGCTGACCGGTGTGATCGGCCTGCTGCTGATGGGCCATGAGCTGCTGAAGAAACTGGGCTGGATCGTCTCCGACCTGAGCCTTGAGAGCGTGTATTCCAACTGGCTGTTGGGCTATTCGAGCCTGCTCGGACCGATCGCCGGGATCATGGTGGTTGACTACTTCCTGATCCGCCGCCAGCAACTGGACCTGGCCGGGCTGTACCGCGATGACGTCTATCCGGCCTGGAACTGGGCCGGTTTTGTCGCCTTTGCCCTGCCGGTGGCGCTGACGGTGATGTCGATCGGCAACAGCAGCTTCAGCTGGTTCTACGACTATGGCTGGTTCACCGGTTCCCTGCTGGGTGCGGCGCTGTACTACGTGCTCGGCCCGCTGGCTGCACGCAGCCCGGCGCGCCTGGCCAAGCCGTTGCCATGAAGCCAGACGCACAACAACGCAGCCACTCATTTGCCTGAGGAGATATGCCCATGACCCCTGCCAAGGATGTCCTGCAATCCAGCCACAGCCACGTCGACAGCCAGCGGTTGTGGCAATCATTGATGGAATTGGCGCGCCTCGGCGCCACGGCCAAGGGCGGCGTCTGTCGGCTGGCCCTGACCGACCTCGACCGCCAGGCGCGCGACCTGTTCGTGCAGTGGTGCGAGGCCGCTGGCTGCACCGTCAGCATCGACGCAGTCGGCAATATCTTTGCCCGCCGGCCCGGGCGTAATCCCTCGCTGGCGCCGGTGATGACCGGCAGCCATATCGACACCCAACCCACTGGCGGCAAGTTCGATGGCTGTTTCGGCGTCATGGCTGGGCTTGAGGTGATCCGTACCCTGAACGACCTGGGCGTGGAAACCGAAGCACCGCTGGAAGTGGTGGTGTGGACCAACGAAGAAGGCTCACGCTTTGCGCCGTGCATGATGGGTTCCGGGGTGTTCGCCGGCAAGTTCACCCTGGAAGAGACGCTGGCCAAGACCGATGCGCAAGGCGTCAGCGTCGGCGAGGCGTTGAACGCGATCGGTTACGCCGGCCCGCGTGCAGTGCTCGGCCATCCGGTGGGCGCTTATTTCGAAGCGCATATCGAGCAGGGGCCGATCCTTGAGGATCAGGCCAAGACCATCGGTGTGGTACTCGGCGCGCTCGGCCAGAAGTGGTTCGACCTGACCTTGCGCGGGGTCGAGGCGCATGCCGGGCCGACGCCGATGCACCTGCGCAAGGACGCCCTGGTCGGCGCTGCGGCAGTGGTTGAAGCAGTCAACCGCACCGCGCACAGCCATCAACCGCATGCCTGCGGTACAGTCGGCTGCCTGCAGGCGTATCCCGGCTCACGCAACGTGATCCCCGGCGAAGTGCGCATGACCCTGGATTTCCGCCACCTTGAAGCTGATCAGTTGCAGGCGATGATCGGCGAAGTGCAAGCGGTGATCGAGGCGACCTGTGCCAAACATGGCCTGAGTTTCGAGCTGACGCCGACGGCGGACTTCCCGGCACTGTACTTCGAAAAGACCTGTGTCGAGGCCGTCCGCAGCGCTGCAGGTTCGCTGGGGCTGTCGCACATGGATATCGTCAGCGGGGCAGGGCATGACGCGATCTTTCTTGCCGAGCTCGGGCCGGCCGGGATGATCTTCGTGCCGTGCGAAAACGGCATCAGCCACAACGAAATCGAGAACGCCACGCCGGAAGATCTGGGTGCAGGTTGCGCGGTGTTGTTGCGCGCCATGCTGGCGGCCTCGGAGGCAATTGCCAGCGGGCGCCTGGCTGCGTAGCGCGAATTTCTCACGTCCGTGTAGGAGCGGCCTTGTGTCGCGAAAGGGTCGCGTAGCGGCCCCACATCTTCAGCTTCGCAGCTCACATCGCCGGGCCCGCTTTGCGGGCCTTTCCGACCGGTCCGGCGCCCCGGCAAGGCCGCTCACCGGCAGCGTGGGACGCTAGATAGCGCAACCGTCCTGAACTTTAGCGCTCAGGTTCACCTCGTAATATCTAGACATATCTCTAGCCAACCGAGGCACGCCATGTCGTCGCTCATACATCCGCATGCCCGCTTCAAGCCCTATCACTCGGCGGCGGGAGGTTGGGGGTCGGCACGCTCCGTGATGACCATCCTCTGGCGTGAGCAGGCCTTGGCCAAGTCACCCAAGGCGCTGTTCAAGCAGAACAAACCGGACGGCTTTGCCTGCGTCAGTTGCGCCTGGGCCAAACCGGGTAATCCGCACGCGCTGGAGTTCTGTGAAAACGGCGCCAAAGCTACCGCCTGGGAGCTGACCGCGCTGCGCACCGAGCCAGAATTCTTCGCTCAGCATACCCTCAGCGAGCTGCGCAGCTGGAGTGACCACGACCTGGAGCAGCATGGGCGCCTGACCGAGCCGCTGCGCTACGACCGTGCCAGTGATCGCTATCTGCCGGTGAGCTGGGAGCAGGCCTACCGTGAAATCGGCCAGACCCTGCGCAGGTTGTCGCCCGAGCAAGTGGTGTTCTACGCCTCGGGCCGAGCTTCACTGGAAGCCTCGTTCATGTACCAGCTGTTTGCCCGCGCCTACGGCAGCAACAACCTGCCAGACAGCTCCAACATGTGCCACGAGAGCACCTCGGTTGGCTTGCAGGAGAGCATTGGCGTGCCTGTCGGCACCGTCACCCTGGAAGACTTCGAGCAAACCGACTGCATCTTCTTCTTCGGCCAGAACGTCGGCAGCAACAGCCCACGCATGCTTCACCCGCTGCAGCATGCACGCCGGCGCGGGGTGCCGATCATCACCTTCAACCCACTGCGCGAACGCGGCCTGGAGCGCTTCGTCAACCCGCAGTCGCCGCGCGAGATGCTCGGCCCCGACTCCACCGTGATCAGCAGCCAGTATCACCAGGTGGCCATCGGCGGTGATCTGGCGGCGGTGCTGGGCATCAGCAAGACGCTGCTGGAGATGGACCGCGTGGCACATGTCGAGGGCCGGCCAGCGGTGCTCGATCATGCCTTCATCGCCGAACATACCGAGGGCTTTGCCAGCTTTGTCGAACAGGTCGACAGCTACAGCTGGGCTACCCTCGAGCAGCGCTCGGGGCTGGCCCGTGCAGCGATGGAAGCCGCCGCCACGGTGTATGCCCGCAGCGAGCGGGTGATGCTGGTGTTCGGCATGGGCATGACCCAGCATCGCCACGGCGTGGCCAACGTGCAGATGCTGGTCAACCTGTTGCTGCTGCGCGGCAACATCGGTAAGCCTGGCGCCGGGGTGTGCCCGGTACGTGGCCACTCCAACGTGCAGGGCCAGCGCACGGTCGGCATCACCGAAGACCCGGCCAAGGTGCCGGTGGACAAGATCGAAGCGCTGTTCGCCTTCAAGGTGCCCGAGCAGATGGGCCTGGCCACCGTAGACACTTGCGAAGGCATTCTCGCAGGCTCGGTCAAAGCCTTCATCGGCCTGGGTGGCAACTTCCTGCGCGCCATCCCGGACACTTCGCGCATGGAGCCGGCCTGGGCCGACCTTGAGCTGAATGTGCAGGTCGCCACCAAGCTCAACCGCACTCACTTGCTGCCGGGACGCGATGGCTGGTTGTTGCCGTGCCTGGGGCGTATCGAGATCGACCGCCAGGACGGCGTGGCGCAAAGCTACAGCACCGAAGACAGCACCGGCTGTCTGCATGGCTGGCGCGGCACCGCGGAGCCGGCCAGCGAGCATCTGCGCGCCGAAGTGGCGATCATTGCCGGGCTGGCCGAAGCGACCCTGACCGCAGGGCAGGCGAACATCCCCTGGGAGGCCTGGCGGCGTGACTACGCGCTGATACGCGAGGCGATTGCGGCGGTGTATCCGCAGATTTTTCACGACATGGAAACCCGCATGTGGCAGCGCGGTGGTTTCCATCGGCCGCTGCCGGCCTGCGAGCGCAAGTGGCAGACTGAATCGGGCAAGGCGCAGTTCGTCACGGCCGGGCGCCTGGATGAGGATGACGACGTGTCGCTCAGCCCTGAGCGGCGCGATGTACTGCAACTGATGACGCTGCGCAGCAACGACCAGTTCAACACCACCATCTACGGCTACGACGACCGCTTTCGCGGTGTGCACGGTACCCGCAGCGTGGTGTTCATGAACCGCAGTGATGTCACCCGGCTGGGTTTTGTCCCGGGCGACTGGGTCAACCTGCGCACCGCCGTCGAGCCTGACGTGCGCCGTGAAGTGGGGCCGATGCAGATCATCGCCTACGACATCCCGGCAGGTTGCGCGGCGGCCTATTACCCGGAGTGCAACGCACTGATCCCGCTGTGGCATCACGCCGAACGGAGCAAGGTGCCGGCGGCCAAGTCGGTTCCGGTGACGCTGCATCCAGGCCAGCCCTCGGCGCAGGAGCTGCAGCGTGCACTGCCCAAGGGCGAGCAGATCGCTTGACCGCTGCGAAGGCTCTGTATGGCGTGATTCAGGGGCATCTGTAACTTATGTCGGGTGAGGCAGTGCTTTAGCATCGCAGCCTCTAGTGCACAGCAAAGCGCTGCAGCACCTCACTTCTATATCGGGTTACACGCCATGGACAGCCACTCGCTACTTGCCTACACCCTGGTCGCCGCGATCGCCATTGCCAGCCCCGGGCCGGCCTCGTTGATGGCGATCAACAACAGCATTCTGTACGGCGCACGTTCGGCGATCTGGTCATCGCTGGGCAATGTCAGCGGGCTGTTCTGCCTGTCGGCTGCGGCAATGCTCGGCTTGGGCGCACTGCTGGCCAGCTCGGAAGTGCTGTTCAACGCGGTGAAGATCCTCGGTGCAGCCTACCTGTTCTATCTCGGCGGCAAGCAGCTGCTGAAGAAGAATCCGATGCTGGCAGAGGCGGGCGCGGCGCCGGTAAAGGTGCTCAGGCCGACGCGGCTGAAACTGTACAAGTCGGCGTTTCTGACTGCAGCCACCAACCCGAAGGCAACCATGTTCTTCACCGCCTTGTTTCCGCAGTTCATCGATCAGGGCGGGGCATTGCTGCCGCAGTTCTTGATCCTGACCGCGATCTTCATGGCCCTGTCGCTGCTGTCGCTGGCGGTCTACGCCAGCCTCGCAGCACGCGCCAAAGGCGTGCTGACCCGGCCGCAGTTTGCCCGCTGGGTCAGCCGGGTGGTGGGCACCACCTTTATCGGCTTTGGTGCTGCGATCCTGGCCATGCGGCGGCAGAGCGCCTGAGCACTGCCAGTTACAGCCAGTAGGTCACCGCATACCAGCCCAGGCCGCCCATGACCACGGTATAGGGCAGCGCCATCCACACCATGCGCCCGTAAGACAGGCGCACCAGCGGCGCGATCGCCGAGGTCAGCAGAAACAGAAACGCCGCTTGGCCATTGGGGGTGGCTACGCTGGGCAAGTTGGTGCCGGTGTTGATCGCCACCGCCAGGGTTTCGAAGTGCTCGCGGCTCATGCGCCCGTCGATGAACGCCTGCTTCACTTCGGTGATGTAGATGGTGGCAACGAAGACGTTGTCGCTGATTGCCGAGAGCACGCCGTTGGCCAGATAGAGCATGCCCGGCTGTTGCTCGGGCGGCAGGGCCAACACCGCTGCGATCAACGGGCTGAACAGCTGCTGCTGGTGGATCACCGCTACTACCGCAAAAAACACCACCAGCAGCGCGGTGAAGGGCATGGCGTCCTGGAAGGCACGGCCCAGACGGTGCTCATCGGTGATGCCGGTGAAGGCTGTGATCAGCACGATCACCATCAGGCCGATCAAGCCGACTTCGGCAATGTGCAGGCCCAGGCAGACAATCAGCAGCAGCGCCGCCAGCCCTTGCACCCACAGTGCCAGGCGCTGGGCCGGCGTGCGTGCGGCATCGTCCTCGGCCGCGTGGGCGGCCAGCACCTGGCGCACGCGTGCCGGCATCAGGCTGCCATAGCCGAACAGGCGCAGCTTCTCCAGCGCGACACAGGTCAGCAGGCCGGCACCCAGCACCGGCAGCGATACCGGCGCGACCTTGAAGAAGAAATCAGCGAAGTGCCAGCCCAGCTCATGCCCGATCAGCAGGTTCTGTGGCTCGCCGACCAGCGTGCAGACGCCGCCCAGCGCGGTGCCAACCGCGCCGTGCATGAGCAGGCTGCGCAGAAAGGTGCGGAACTGGTCGAGGTCTTCGCGGTGCAACTGGGCGACCTTTTGGTCACTGCCCAGCTCCGAGTCTTCGCGCGGATTGGCACCCGAAGCGACCCGGTGATACACGGCATAAAAGCCCACCGCCGCACTGATGATCACGGCCGTCACCGTCAGTGCATCGAGAAACGCCGAGAGGAACGCCGACAGCACGCAGAACAGCAGCGCCAACACGGTTTTGCTATGCACCCCGAGCAGGATCTTCGAGAACAGGAACAGCAGCAGTTCCTTCATGAAGTGAATGCCGGCGACCATGAACATCAGCAGCAGAATCACCGGAAAATTGTGCAGCAGCTCGTCGTACAGCGCTTGGGCAGTGGTCAGTTTGAGCAGCAATGCCTCGATCAGCAGCAAGCCGCCGGGCATCAGTGGGTAGCATTTGAGTGCCATGCCTAAGGTGAAGATGAACTGGATCACCAGCAGCCAGCCTGTCGCGACCGGGCCCAGGGTGGCCAGCACTACCGGGTTGAGCAGCAGAAACAGGCAGATGACCGCCTTGTACCAGCGCGGCGCCTGGCCAAGAAACGAATGGGCTAGGGTGCCCGGCAGGGAGCGTTCCATGAATTTGTATCCTTATGATTCTGCAGTCGCGCACGGTGCCGCAAAGTACGGCCACTGCGCAAGGGCAGCAGTCCCGCTTTTGGCACATGTACCGCCATGAGGGTGCGCTATAGTCCGGCGCAGACCCATTCGCCACCGGAGTGCCGCCGATGACCGACTACACCGCGTTCACAGTCGAACTGACCGACAACATCGCCCACGTGCAGATCAACCGCCCGGAAAAAATCAACGCGATGAACGCGGCGTTCTGGCAGGAAATCATCGAGATCTTCCAGTGGATCGACGATACCGACGCGGTGCGCGCAGTGGTCATCAGCGGCGCCGGCAAGCACTTCTCGTCAGGTATCGACCTGATGATGCTGGCCTCGCTGGCCAATCAGCTGGGCAAGGACGTCGGCCGCAATGCGCGCCTGCTGCGCAAGACCATCTTGGGCATGCAGGCGTCGTTCACCGCCGTCGACAACTGCCGCAAACCAGTGCTGGCAGCGATCCAGGGTTACTGCCTGGGCGGCGCCATCGACCTGATATCGGCCTGTGACATGCGCTACTGCAGCAGCGATGCGCAGTTCTCGATCAAGGAAATCGACATGGGCATGGCCGCCGACGTCGGCACCCTGCAGCGCCTGCCGCGGATCATCGGTGATGGTGTGATGCGCGAAATGGCCTACACCGGGCGCCATGTCGAGGCGGACGAGGCGCGCCAGATCGGCCTGGTCAACCGGGTTTACCCCGATCACGCGGCGCTGCTCGACGGAGTCTTTGCCATTGCCCGTGAAATTGCGGGAAAATCCCCCATTGCCGTGGCCGGCAGCAAGCAGATGCTCAATTACATGCGCGAGCACAGTATCGCCGATGGCCTTGAGTACATTGCGACCTGGAACGCCGCCATGCTGCAGTCCGAAGACTTGCGGGTCGCCGTTGCGGCTCACATGAGCAAACAGAAACCGACGTTCGCCGACTGACCGAGGCGGTGGACGCGCTTGAAGGAAAGCCCACCATGTCAGCACGCTGGACTAGCGCAGTACTCGACCCCAATGTCGCCGGAGGGCTGGCCGTGGCCCGCGGCCCGGACGGGTTTCTGCTGGACGATAATGGCGTGCTGTTCCCGCGCGAATGGCTCAAACGCCAGGACCTGGACATCCTCTGCGAGCACGGCATCGGTCACTTCGACGGTGAGCCGGTGTTCCTCCTTGAGCTGCGCAGCGCCGCCGAGGTCAGCGGCTGCGGCTGGCGTGGCCTGCGCCAGTTCATGCTCGAAGGCGACTTCGATATCTACAAGCTGCTGGGCTACGCCGCACAGATCGGCACCTGGGCGCGTGAGCATCGCTTTTGCGGCAGCTGCGGCCAGGCGATGACCCAGATCCACTGGGAGCGGGCCATGCACTGCGCCCACTGCGACCTGCGCAGTTACCCGCGCATTTCGCCCAGCATGATCGTGCTGGTTACCCGCGGCGACGAGATTTTGCTGGCGCGCTCGCCGCGCTTTGTCACTGGGGTGTACAGCACCCTGGCCGGTTTTGCCGAGCCGGGCGAGTCGGCTGAGGACTGCCTGGTGCGTGAAGTGCGTGAAGAGGTGGCGGTAGAGGTGAAGAACATCCAGTACGTCGGCAGCCAGTGCTGGCCGTTCCCGCACTCGATGATGCTCGGTTTTCACGCCGAATACGCGGGCGGCGAGATCGTCATGCAGGCGGACGAGATCGAGGACGCGCAGTGGTTCAACGTGCATGCGCTGCCGCCACTGCCGGCCGGGCGTTCGATTGCCCGGCACTTGATCGACCTGTATGTAGCCCGCCGCTTAGGCCTGGCCGAACCAGTGCTGCCAGGCTAGGCGCACGGTCAGCGCCAGGACCACGGTGATGAATACCGGGCGGATGAACTTGCTGCCGCCGCTGATCGCCGTGCGTGCACCAAAGAACGCCCCGACCATCACCGCCAGGCCCATGGCCAGGCCCACGATATAGTCGACCTGGCCGGAGGCGATGAACACCGTCAGCGCCGCCGCGTTGCTGACGAAGTTCATGCTCCGCGCCACTCCACTGGCGCGGACCAGATCGATCGGATACAGCAGCAGCGTGCTGACCGTCCAGAACGCACCGGTGCCCGGCCCGGCGACGCCGTCGTAGAAGCCCAGGGTAAAGCCCTGAGGCACCTGCCAGGTTTTCTTGATTGGCGCATCGGCGTCCAGAGGCGCCTTGGGTGTGCCACCGAACAACAGGTAGATGCCACAGGCAAACACCACCACCGGCAGCATCTTGTTCAGCCACTCCGCCGGCAGGTAATGGGCGATCACCGCGCCAAGCAGGGCACCTACCAGCGTGCCGAGCAGGGCCGGGCGCCACTGTGCCGGGTGGAACAGCTTGCGCCGGTAGTAGGTGAAGCCGGCGGTGGCCGAGCCGAAGGTCGAGCTGAGTTTGTTGGTGCCCAGCACCAGATGCGGCGGCATACCCGCGGTCAGCAGCGCAGGGGTAGTCAACAGACCACCGCCGCCGGCAATGGCGTCGATAAAGCCGGCAACAAAGGCAACCAGAGTCAGGATCAGCAGCGTCAGCGGTTCAACGGAGAGTTCGAAAGGCATGAGGATTCAGGCTTAGCGGCAGTGCGCGGCAAAAGGCCGCGCCAAAGGCTGCATGGTAAACGCCAGCGTCCGGTGTGGCCAGTATCGACGCGGTTTTGCCGCCCGCTACAGGAACCAGTGATACTCGCGTGCGCTGACTTCATCCATAAAGGCCAGGTGATCCTGGCGTTTGTTTTCGCAGTACACCTTCACAAACTCCTCACCGAGCCCGGCACTGACCGCAGGATGCGCTTGCATCGCGGCCACGGCGCTGAGCATGTCCTTGGGGAAGTCGATGCCACTGGCGCGATCATCATTGAGCGGGGCAATCGGCTCTTGTCGGGCCGCCAGGCCTTGCTCCATGCCGCAGAGGATTGCCGCCAGCACCAGGTACGGATTGGCGTCGGCGCCGGCCAGGCGGTGCTCGATGCGCAGGTTGCGTGAGTCGGACTCGGGAATGCGAATGCACGCGTCACGGTCTTCAAAGCCCCAGCTGGCGCGGCTGGCGGCGTTGACCATGGCGCCATAGCGGCGAAACGCATTGTGGTTGCCGGCAAAGATCGGCATGCACTGCGGCAGCAGCGCCAGGCAGCCGGCCACCGCGTAGCGCAACGGCCGCTGCTGGTCGGCGGCGAGCACGTTGTTGCCGCTGCTGTCGTAGAGGCTGACATGCACGTGCATGCCGCTGCCGGGCGCCTGCAGATAGGGTTTGCTCATGAAGCTGGCACGCAGGCCGTGCTTGCGCGCCACACCGCGGCTGCTGCGGCAGAACAGGGCGGCCCAGTCGGCGGCCCGCAGGCCATCGTCGCAGTGGCCGAAGTTGATCTCGAACTGGCCGGGGCCGAGTTCAGCGGTGATGACGTTGGCATCGATGCCTTGGGCGTTGGCGGTGTCGACCATGTCGTGCAGCACCTCAGAGAAGCGCGACAGGCGTTCGATATGCAGGTTGGGCTGGTCGTCGCGATCGCCACTGACCGGGTCGCGGGGAAACTGCGGCAGGCCGTCCTGCAGCGCGCGGTCGAACAGGTAGAACTCCAGCTCGAACGCAACCACCGGATGAATGCCTCGGGCCTGCAGACGCTGCAGCACCCGGGCGAGCACCTCGCGCGGCTCGAACTCGATAGGCGCGTCGGTGCCGTCGGAGCTGATCAGCATCTGCCCGAGTGGCTGGTTTTCCCAGCTGACCGGCTTGAGCGTACCGGGGATCAGCCGGCGCAGCGCATCCGGGTCGCCATCGTTGAAACAGTAATCGCCAATCGGGAACAGGCCACCCTGGGCACCGAGCAGCACACAGTTCTGCGGCAGCTTCAGCGGGCTGCCGGCGGCGAGCTTTTCGAGCATGTCGATGGGGTAGCGTTTACCGTAAAAATGCCCGGGGATATCCAGGCTGATCAGGTCGACGTAGCGCACTTCGGGGTGTTGGCTGCGAAACGCGCGGACTTCATCCAGCAGGGTAGTGGGGGTCATTGCGAGCTCTTGACGGCGCTGTGATTCAGCCTGAAAAATCTAGCAGCTGGTGCGGTTTTCGCCAGCCACGGGGCTGTGCAGCAGCTCCAGCGGGGTCAGGTCGCGGCCTTGCGCCTGGCTGTTCTCGGCTTGGCTGCCTTGGGCTTGCCCTCGGTCGCTTTGGCCTTGGTGCTTGTGCGGCGCTTCTTGCTCCAGGGCGCCTTTTTGCCACCGGCAGGTACCAGCGGCCCGCTGATGGTCATGCGCATGCCGCTGCAGCGTTCGACCAGCTTGCCCATCCAGGCTGACTGGCGGGCAACGAATTCCTCGAGGGTCATTTCGCCGCTCTGGACCATGTCCAGGGCCTGCTCCCAGATCGCTGTGGTGCCTGGGTCGGCAATAGCCCGCGGCACGGCATCGATCAGGCTGAACGCGGCCGGCGTTGCAGCCAGGGCCTTGCCGTTCTTGATCAGATAACCGCGGTCGAGCAGGCCCTGGATGATGCTGGCGCGGGTGGCCTCTGTGCCAATGCCGGTAGTTTCCTTGAGCTTTTGCTTGAGCTTGGGGTCATCCACCAGCTTGGCAACGTTTTTCATCGCCTTGATCAGGTCGCCTTCGGTGAAGGGTTTCGGTGGCTGGGTCCACAGGTCCTTGAGCTGGACGTTGCGCACTGCGCAGGCCTGGCCTTGCTGCAAGGCTGGCAGCACCTGCGCTGGCGGCGCCTCACGGCCCTTGGCCGGGGTCAGTGCCTCTGGCAGGGCGCGGCGCCAGCCGGCTTCGACGATCTGCTTGCCGACGGCGCGCAGGGCATGGCCGGCGCAGTCGAAGTCAGCCTGGGTGCGGTCGTACTCATGGTTGGGCAGAAACTGCGCCAGATAACGCGCGCGGATCAGGGTGTAGACGGCCTTGTATTTAGGCGGCAGGCGCGCCGGGTCGCTGGCGGCAGCGGTGGGGATGATGCCGTGGTGGGCGCTGACCTTGGCGTCGTTCCAGGCGCGCGAGCGGCGTTGCGCCTGCAGGTGCGCTTGCAGCGGGGCCAGGCTGGCATCGGCGCGCAGCAGTGCAGCGAGAATGGCCGGCGCCTCGGCATGCTGGCTCAATGGCAGAAAGCCGCAGTCGCTGCGCGGGTAGGTGATCAGTTTGTGGGTTTCGTACAGCGCCTGGGCGATGTCGAGGGTTTCCTGTGCGCCGTAGCCGAACTTCTTCGAGCAGATTTCCTGCAGGGTGCCCAGGTCGAACGGCAGCGGTGCGGCTTCGCGCACGCGCTCGGTGACCAGCTTGCTGACCTGCGCAGTGCCAGCCGCAGCCATTTCAGCGGCGGCTTGCTGGGCCAGGCTCTGATTGAGGCAACGGGCCTGGTCATCGCAGACATCTTCAGGTGCTCGCCACTGGGCGTTGAACAGGCTGCCGGCATGCTCCAGCTGCACGTCGATGGCCCAGAACGGCACCGGCACGAAGTCGCTGATGCTGCGGTCGCGGTCTACCACCAGGCGCAGGGTCGGGGTCTGTACACGGCCAACCGGCAACACACCTTGATAACCGGATTGACGCCCGAGCAGGGTAAACAGCCGGCTCATGTTCATGCCGATCAGCCAATCGGCACGCGAACGGCCCAGGGCTGAATGGTAAAGGCTGAAGGTCTCGCTGCCGGGCAGCAACTTGGCCAGCGCCTTGCGGATCGAGGCGTCGTCCAGCGCGGACAGCCACAGGCGCTGGATCGGGCCGCGGTAACGGCAGTGCTCGACCAGCTCACGGGCGATCATCTCGCCTTCGCGGTCAGCGTCGGTGGCGATGACCAGTTCGCGCGCTTCGCCCAGCAGGCGTTTGACTGCCTTGAACTGGCTGGCGGTTTTCGGCTTGACCAGCATCTTCCACTGGCCGGGGATGATCGGTAGGTCGTCAAGGCTCCAGCGCTTGTAGCGGGCGTCGTAGCTGTCGGGCGGGGCGGTTTCGAGCAGGTGGCCGATGCACCAGGTCACACAGACGTCAGTGCCTTGAAAACAGCCGTCGCCGCGGCGGGTAGCACCGAGCACTTTGGCGATATCTTTGGCCTGAGAGGGTTTTTCGCAGAGAAACAGGCGCATGGCCGGGAACGCTTCATGGGCAGACGATGAGTGTCAGGATGGACAAAGAAGCGTCGACAGGCAAGTTTTATCTGTATGCATATACAGCCTGCTGGTGAGCCAATGTTGCAGAGGACGCGGCGGGCCATTGCAGCCCGCTGCGCGTCGGGGCCGGTTCAACCGACCCCGAGATTGCTCAGGCGACGTCGCAGGACGTGCGCACCATCTCCACATGGGGGATGCCGGCCTCGAGAAACTCTTCGCTGACCACCTTGAAGCCCAACCGCTCATAGAACGGCGTGGCATGCACCTGGGCGCTCAGCGTCTGTTGCTTGAGGTCGCGGGCCTGGGCTTCGGCAATCACCGCATGCATCAGTGAGTCGCCCACCTTCAGCCCACGCCAGTCCTTGAGCACCGAGATACGGCCGATGGTGCCGTCTGCCAGCAGGCGTGCGGTGCCAATCGGGTAATCACCCTCAAGGGCCAGGAAATGCACTGCCTGGGAGTCCTCGGCGTCAAATTCCAGCTCAGGCGGAATGTGCTGCTCGGCAACGAACACCGCATCGCGGATGCGGCGGATGTCACTGTTGTCCTTGATCCAATCGGCAAGCCGAACGCTGATTTTATTCATTGGCAAAACCTAAACTTCCTTGTTCGACCAGCTGGCAGACCAGGGTCAGACCTTCTTCATCCTTGAGCCACCGGCCCAGGTTCTCGATGTGCAGCGCATCAGCGGCGCAGATCATTTTCAGCAGATCGCGCAGGTGGCCCGAGAGCAGACGGCTCTGGCCGCTGGCGAACAGCAACAGGTTGTCATCGACTTCCGACCAGGCCAGGCGCGCGCTCGGGTTACGAATAAGAATAGCGCCTTGCTCCAGGCTGTCGATCAGCTCTTCTTCCTTGAGCGGCTCGCCGGCGACCTGCTCAGGGTAGCGTGGCTCGGTCATGAACTGGCCGAACCAGGTCAGCAGCAGGCGCTCGTCACCCATGTGCTCGGCCAGCAGGGCCTTGAGGCGGTCGAGGGCGTCATGCTGAATCTGGTGCGGGTCGCTGACCGGCTGGGCGTCGGCGTCGCTGTAACGCTCTTCGTCTGGCAGGAACTGGCTGAGGAAGTCGGTGAAGTGGGTCAGCACTTCAGCGGCGCTTGGCGCGCGGAAGCCGACCGAGTAGGTCAGGCAGTTGTCTTCGGCAACGCCGAAGTGGGCCAGGCGTGGCGGCAGGTAGAGCATGTCACCCGGCTCCAGGCGCCACTCGTCGGTCTGCTCGAAGTCAGCCAGGATGCGCAGGTCGGCGTGTTCGAGCAGCTTGCTGTCGCTGTCGCACAGCTGGCCGACTTTCCAGTTGCGGGTGCCGTGGCCCTGCAGCAGGAACACGTCGTAGTTGTCGAAGTGCGGGCCAACGCTGCCGCCGGGCGCGGCGTAGCTGATCATCACATCGTCGATGCGCCAGCTTGGCAGGAAACGGAAGCTTTCCAGCAGTTCGGCCACTTCCGGCACGAACTGGTCGACCGCTTGCACCAGCAAGGTCCAGTCGCGCTCTGGCAGGGTGGCGAAGTCGTCCTCGGTGAACGGGCCGCGACGCAACTCCCATGGGCGTTCGCCGTGCTCGAGGACCAGGCGCGATTCAACTTCCTCTTCCAGGGCCAGGCCGGCCAGCTCGTCGGGGTCGATCGGGCTTTCGAAGTCGGTGAACGCCTGGCGCACCAGCAATGGCTTCTTCTGCCAGTAGTCGCGCAGGAATTCGCGAGCAGTCAAACCGCCAAGCAGCTGAAGTGGAGTATCAGAATTCATGTTCAACCTATTGAAAAAACGTAATTTTCGTCCGGGAATAAAAACGCCCGGCTAGGCCGGGCGTCAGACGCAGGCGTGATCTTAGATGCGTTTCGCCTGCGCGACTGCGTTACCTATGTAGGTCGCAGGAGTCAGCTGCTTGAGCTCGGCCTTGGCATCGGCTGGCATGTCCAGGCCATCGATGAAGGTCAGCAGCGCCTCAGGGGTGATGCCTTTGCCACGGGTCAGCTCTTTGAGCTTCTCGTAGGGGTTTTCAATGTTGAAGCGACGCATGACGGTCTGGATCGGCTCGGCGAGCACTTCCCAGCAGGCGTCCAGGTCGGCAGCGATGCGTTGGGTGTTGACTTCCAGCTTGCTGATACCCTTCAGGCTCGCTTCATAAGCAATCACGCTGTGAGCGAAGCCGACGCCCAGGTTTCGCAGCACGGTGGAATCGGTCAGGTCACGCTGCCAGCGCGAAACCGGCAGTTTGCTGGCCAGGTGCTGGAACAGGGCGTTGGCGATGCCGAGGTTGCCTTCGGAGTTTTCGAAGTCGATCGGGTTGACCTTGTGCGGCATGGTCGACGAGCCGATTTCACCGGCAACGGTGCGCTGCTTGAAGTAGCCCAGCGAGATGTAGCCCCAGACGTCGCGGTCGAAGTCGATCAGGATGGTATTGAAGCGGGCGATCGCGTCGAACAGCTCGGCAATGTAGTCGTGCGGTTCGATCTGGGTGGTGTACGGGTTGAACTGCAGGCCCAACTCGTCTTCGATGAAGGCGCGGGCGTTTTCTTCCCAGTCGATCTGCGGGTAGGCCGACAGGTGCGCATTGTAGTTACCGACGGCGCCGTTGACCTTGCCCATCAGCGGCACGGCAGCGACTTGCGCGATCTGCCGCTCGAGGCGGTAGACGACGTTGGCCATCTCCTTGCCCAGGGTGGTCGGCGAGGCTGGCTGGCCGTGGGTACGCGACAGCATTGGCACGTCGGCGTGCTGGTGGGCAAGGGCGCGGATCGCGTCGGCGATCTGGCGCATCAATGGCAGCAGCACGTCATCACGGCCAGCGCGCAGCATCAGTGCGTGGGACAGGTTGTTGATGTCCTCGCTGGTGCAGGCGAAGTGGATGAACTCGCTGACGTTGGCGAGCTCAGGCAGTTGTGCAGCCTGCTCCTTGAGCAGGTACTCGATGGCCTTGACGTCGTGGTTGGTGGTGCGCTCGATTTCCTTGACGCGTTCGGCGTGAGCCAGCTGGAAATCGCTGGCCAGGGTATCGAGAACGGCATTGGCCTCGGCCGAGAATGCCGGCACTTCACCGATTTGCGGGTGAGCGGCCAGGCGTTGCAGCCAGCGCACTTCGACCAGGGCGCGGAAACGGATCAGACCGTATTCGCTGAAAATAGGGCGCAAGGCCTGGGTTTTGCCGGCGTAGCGGCCGTCTACAGGGGAAACCGCAGTGAGCGAGGAAAGCTGCATGGGGTGTTCTCGGACAGTCAGGCTTTTGGAGGGCGCATATCATACATGAAAAATGCGCCGAGGTCGGGTGGCTGACCAAAGGTCGAGCCAAGTCAAAGCGTATGGCAGCCCTGGTGGGGGCGGTGTTCAGGAATGGGTGCGCATCATGCCGTACAGCTCGTTGAGCAACTTGCGTCGGCTGAATACCAGCTGCCAGCGGTGGCCGCCAAGCTGGCGCCACAGGCGTGCGGCGCGGATCCCGGCCAGCAGCAGGGCACGGATCTTCGAGGCGTTGCTGGCTTGCTGCAGGAAGCGCATGTCGCCATGTACCTGAATGCGCTGGCGCAAGGTGCTCAGGGTGTCCTGGTACAAGGCGCCGCTGGAGGCGATCACGTTCTCGTGGGTCAGGCCGAAGTGGTCGGCCTGGCCCTGGATCTGCGGCAGGCGGTTGCCGATGGTTTCCAGCAGGTCACCACGCTTGGCCAGCTGGCGCTCGAGGCCGAGCATCGACAGGGCATAGCGCAGCGGCTCGCGCTGCAGGCTGCTGGGTTCGCGTTCGAGCGCGCCGACCAGGGCGCGGTAACCGTCGCGCAGGTTCAGGTCATCACCACCGAATACCTCGAGGGTGTCTTTTGGGTCCATCACCAGCAGGCTGCCAAGCATGCAGCCAAGCTCGGCGTCATTGGACTGGCCAGTGCGCGCCAGCTTGTCGACGAGTACCGCAGCCTGAAACACGCCACCCAGGGCAATCAACTGCTCGTGCAGGTTGCTCATGGGCGCGGGCTCCACGGCTCGGCAGTCTCGATCACGCCGCCGCCCAGGCACACCTCACCGTCGTAGAACACCACCGACTGGCCGGGGGTGACAGCCCGCTGCGGCTCGTCGAACACGGCGCGGTAGCCGCTTTCGGTGCGTTCCAGGGTGCAGCCCTGGTCGCCCTGGCGATATCGTACCTTGGCGGTCAGGCGGCGCGGCGCGGTGAGGTCGATCGGGTTGACCCAGAAGATGTCCGAGGCGAGCAGGGCGCGGGAGAACAACCAGGGGTGCTCGTTGCCCTGGCCGACCACCAGGACGTTGCGGGCGAGGTCCTTGACCAGCACGTACCACGGGTCGTCACCGGCATCCTTCAGGCCACCGATGCCCAGGCCCTGGCGCTGGCCGATGGTGTGGTACATCAGGCCGTGGTGGCGACCGATGACCTCACCTTCGGTGGTTTCGATGTTGCCCGGCTGGGCCGGCAGGTACTGCTTGAGGAAGTCGCTGAAGCGCCGCTCGCCAATGAAGCAGATGCCGGTTGAGTCCTTTTTCTTGGCGGTGGCCAGGCCGTGCTTCTCGGCGATGGCGCGCACTTCGGGTTTTTCCAGCTCGCCGACCGGGAACAGGGTGCGGGCGATCTCCTGGCCACCAACCGCATGCAGGAAGTAGCTCTGGTCTTTGTTCGGGTCCAGGCCCTTGAGCAGCTCGGTCAGCTCGCCGGTGTCGCGGCGGCGCACATAGTGGCCGGTGGCGATCAGGTCGGCACCGAGCGACAGCGCGTAGTCGAGGAAGGCCTTGAACTTGATCTCGCGGTTGCAGAGGATGTCCGGATTTGGCGTGCGCCCGGCCTTGTACTCTTCAAGGAAGTGCTCGAACACGTTGTCCCAGTACTCGGCGGCAAAGTTGGCCGTGTGCAGCTTGATGCCAATGCGGTCGCACACGGCCTGGGCGTCGGCCAGGTCTTCGCGGGCGGTGCAGTAGTCGGTGCCGTCGTCCTCTTCCCAGTTTTTCATGAACAGACCTTCCACCTGATAGCCCTGCTCGATCAGCAGAAGGGCGGAGACGGAAGAATCCACGCCGCCGGACATGCCGACGATGACGCGGGTCTTGGCGGGGTCTTTGAGTGCTGGGCTGGTCATGGCTACCGATGTGTATCAGGGAAAAAGATCGATTCTATCAGGCCCGCTCGCGCGCGTCAGTCGCGCAGCAGGGCGAGGCTGTGCAGCGGGCCTGCCAGGTAGTCGTCGATACAGCGCGGCACCAGCTCGCTGCGCCAGCGTTGTGGCTCGGCCAGCAGCTCGGCGCGGGTCATCCACAGGGCGCGGGTGATGTCGCTGTCGAGGGCGCGTTGCGGGTGGTGTCGGACAGGGCGGGCGGCGAAGCAGATGCGCTGATACGTGACGCCGTTGCTGGGGGCGGTGTACAGGTAGATGCCGATCACGCCGGTCAGCTCGACATCCCAGGCGGTTTCTTCGAGGGTTTCGCGCAGGGCGGCCTGTTGCAGGGTTTCGTTCGGTTCGAGGTGGCCGGCCGGTTGGTTGAAGACATGCTGGCCGGCTTTGAATTCTTCGACAAAGAGGAAGCGGCCCTGGTCTTCGACCACGGTGGCGACGGTGATGTGGGGGTGCCAGGTCATTTGTGGAATCCTGAAAAGCACAAACCCCGGTGCGTGGCCGGGGTTTGTGGGGTTACTTCAAGCGAACCTTACAGCGCAGCAATCGCGTTGTTCAGGGTCTGGCTTGGGCGCATCACCTTGGCGGTCAGCTCGGCATTCGGGGCGTAGTAGCCACCGATGTCGACTGGCTTGCCCTGCACCGCGTTGAGCTCGGCGACGATGGTCGCTTCGTTCTCGGCCAGGGTCTTGGCCAGCGGGGCGAAGCGCGCTTGCAGCGCCGCGTCGTCGCTCTGGGCAGCCAGGGCCTGGGCCCAGTACAGGGTCAGGTAGAAGTGGCTACCGCGGTTGTCGATACCGCCAACCTTGCGCGATGGCGACTTGTTGTTGTCGAGGAACTTGCCGGTAGCCTGGTCCAGGGTGTTGGCCAGAACCTTGGCGCGTGGGTTGGCGTAGGTGTCGCCCAGGTGCTCGAGCGAGGCCGCCAGCGCGAGGAACTCACCCAGCGAATCCCAACGCAGGAAGTTCTCTTCAACCAGCTGCTGCACGTGCTTGGGTGCCGAACCGCCAGCGCCGGTTTCGAACAGACCACCGCCGTTCATCAGCGGCACGATCGACAGCATCTTGGCGCTGGTGCCCAGCTCCATGATCGGGAACAGGTCGGTCAGGTAGTCGCGCAGGACGTTGCCGGTCACCGAGATGGTGTCCTTGCCTTCGCGGATACGGGCCAGGGAGAACTTGATCGCCTCGACCGGTGGCAGGACGCGAATGTCCAGGCCAGTGGTGTCGTGGTCTTTCAGGTACTTCTGGACTTTTTCGATCATCACGCCGTCGTGGGCGCGCGCCGGGTCGAGCCAGAACACCGCTGGGGTGCCGCTCAGGCGGGCACGGTTGACGGCCAGCTTGACCCAATCCTGGATCGGCGCGTCTTTGGTCTGGCACATACGGAAGATGTCGCCAGCTTCGACGTTCTGTTGCAGAACCACGTTGCCTTTGCCATCCACGACGCGCACGACGCCATCAGCCTTGATTTCGAAGGTCTTGTCGTGGGAGCCGTACTCCTCGGCTTTCTGCGCCATCAGGCCAACGTTCGGTACGCTGCCCATGGTGGTCGGATCGAAGGCGCCGTTGACTTTGCAGTCTTCGATGGCAGCCTGGTAGATGCCGGCGTAGCAGCGGTCCGGGATCACGGCCTTGGCGTCTTGCAGTTCGCCGGCGGTGTTCCACATCTTGCCCGAGTCACGGATCATGGCCGGCATCGAGGCGTCGACGATAACGTCGCTCGGCACGTGCAGGTTGGTGATGCCTTTGTCGGAGTTGACCATTGCCAGGGCTGGACGCACGGCGTACAGGGCCTGGATGTCGGCTTCGATCTGGGCCTGCTGGTCAGCTGGCAGATCCTTGATGCGGGCGTACAGGTCGCCGATGCCGTTATTGGCATTGAAGCCGATTTCGGCCAGCGCTGCAGCGTGCTTGGTCAGCACTTCGCCGTAGAACTCTTCGACGATGACGCCGAACATGATTGGGTCGGAAACCTTCATCATGGTTGCTTTCAAGTGCACCGAAAGCAGTACGCCGCTGGCCTTGGCATCGGCGATCTGCTCGGCGATGAAGGCTTTCAGGGCTTTGCGGCTCATGGTCGCGCAGTCAACCACTTCGGCGGCTTTGACAGCGGTTTTTTCCTTGAGAACGGTGGTTGCGCCGTTCTTGTCCAGCAGTTCGATGCGCAGGCTGTCGTCAGCTTCGATCAGTGCGGCTTTTTCGCTGCCGTAGAAGTCGCCCTGGCTCATGTGGGCCACGTGCGATTTCGAATCGGAGGCCCAGGCGCCCATCTTGTGTGGGTGCTTGCGAGCGTAGTTTTTGACCGACAGTGGCGCGCGGCGGTCGGAGTTGCCTTCGCGCAGTACCGGGTTAACGGCGCTGCCCTTGATGCGGTCATAGCGCGCGCGGGATTCTTTTTCGGCAGCGCTGGCAGGCTCGTCAGCGTAGTCAGGGATGGCGTAACCCTTGGCTTGCAGTTCCTTGATCGCAGCCTTGAGCTGAGGCACCGAGGCCGAAATGTTCGGCAGCTTGATGATGTTGGCTTCAGGGGTAGTGGCCAGTTGGCCCAGCTCCGCCAGATGATCGCTTACCTGTTTGTCTGCGCCGAGTTGCTCCGGGAATGCCGCAAGGATACGGCCAGCCAGGGAGATGTCGCGAGTTTCGACGGCGATGTCAGCCGAGGCGGTGAACGCTTCGACGATCGGCAGCAGCGAATAGGTGGCGAGGGCAGGGGCTTCGTCGGTGAAGGTATAGATGATCTTAGAGCGGGTGGGCATGCGGGTTAACTCTCTGTTTTGCTGAGCGTACTCGAGTCTCAGGGTGCGCTGGGTAGGCGCATCGCCCACGGCGCGCCATGGGCAAAAGGTCGAGAGGCTACGAGCGGTGATGGTGGATGCATCAGTCGAGCGTCAAGCGGCTGGGATGCGGTAACAGCCCAGACTTTGTGGCCATCGAGGGCCGGGGGCAAGCCGCGATTTCCGGGGATTCGCCCCCATGACCTTACGGTCAGGGCCGGAGTATACCAAACCCTTTGGGCTAATCAGCAAGGCCAAGTGGTATCGGCGCATTTATAAGACCAAAGACTAAGCCGCAATGTGGTGCATTGCCGCAGGTGCAGAGCGGGCCTTGCAGGTCGGCAGATGTGGTTTAGGCTGATTGGATCGCATGATGTCCACCCACACCCGACTCCGGAGTAGTGCAAGCATGGGATACCAGAAAATCACGGTGCCGACCGACGGCGCCAGGATCACCGTCAATGCCGACCATTCGCTCAATGTGCCCGACAACCCGATCATTCCTTACATCGAAGGCGATGGCATTGGGGTCGATGTGTCCCCGGTCATGATCAAGGTAGTCGATGCCGCGGTGCACAAGGCCTATGCCGGCAAGCGCAAGATCGCCTGGATGGAAGTCTATGCCGGTGAAAAAGCCACCCAGGTGTATGACCAGGACACCTGGCTGCCGCAAGAGACCCTCGACGCCGTCAAAGAGTACGTGGTGTCGATCAAGGGCCCGCTGACCACGCCGGTCGGGGGTGGCATCCGCTCGCTGAACGTGGCCCTGCGCCAACAGCTTGACCTGTACGTGTGTCTGCGTCCGGTGGTGTGGTTCGAAGGCGTGCCGAGTCCGGTCAAGAAGCCGGGAGACGTCGACATGGTGATCTTCCGGGAGAACTCCGAAGACATTTATGCCGGGATCGAGTGGAAGGCCGGTTCGCCTGAAGCGATCAAGGTGATCAAGTTTCTCAAGGACGAAATGGGCGTCACCAAGATCCGCTTCGACCAAGACTGTGGCATTGGCGTCAAGCCGGTTTCCAAAGAGGGCACCAAGCGCCTGGTGCGCAAAGCGCTGCAGTACGTTGTCGACAACGACCGCGAGTCGCTGACCCTGGTGCACAAGGGCAACATCATGAAATTCACCGAGGGTGCGTTCAAGGACTGGGGCTATGAGGTAGCCAAGGACGAATTTGCCGCCGAGTTGCTCGACGGCGGGCCCTGGATGCAGTTCACCAACCCCAAGAGTGGCAAGAAGGTGGTGGTCAAGGATGCGATCGCCGATGCCATGCTCCAGCAGATCCTGCTGCGCCCGGCCGAATACGACGTGATTGCCACGCTCAACCTCAACGGCGATTACCTGTCCGATGCGCTGGCGGCAGAGGTTGGTGGGATTGGCATCGCGCCTGGCGCAAACCTGTCGGATACCGTGGCGATGTTCGAGGCGACGCACGGTACCGCGCCCAAATACGCCGGTCAGGACAAGGTCAACCCGGGTTCGGTGATCCTCTCAGCCGAAATGATGCTGCGGCATATGGGCTGGACCGAGGCCGCTGATCTGATTATCAAAGGGACCAACGGCGCCATTGCGGCAAAAACTGTTACCTATGATTTCGAGCGCCTGATGGATGGTGCAACGCTGGTGGGCAGCTCGGGCTTTGGCGACGAAATGATCAAGCATATGTAGACGCGAAAAACCGATCGCCTGGTTGAACAGGCGATCGGTCTTGCGGCATTTACAGCAGCACGCTAGTGACTCAGGCGCTGACGGTCGAGGGCGAAGGCGCTGTATTCACTGGCGCAGCGGAGTCAGCAGTGGCCGCCTGGATGCCGACCGCATGCAAGCCCTTGGGGCCCTGTATGATATCGAATTTCACCAATTGACCGGCCTTCAGCGTCTTGTACCCGTCCATGTGAATCGCCGAAAAATGGGCGAAAAGGTCTTCGTCCTTGCCGTCCTCAATGATGAATCCGTAGCCCTTGGCATTGTTGAACCACTTGACTTTACCGCTTGCCATCCCTATGTCCCTCTGCAAAGGACTCCATCACTGGAGTATCATCCACGTATCCGCATACGAACCTTGCGAAAAAATCTGGTTGACTGCGCGGATCTTTATCGCCCACGGTGGGTTCTATTGGTTGTAACACCGTTTTGCCGATAGTCAAGGTCATGCGGCGCCAGCGCCGGCGCCAGCCTATACGGTCAACCACTACCTTAACTTGTCGATGTGATGAAATTCTTTCCATGCATGCACACAGTCAGATTCGACTAACATTCAATCAGGATGGTCCTCAGACCAACGAGGACGATGGCTCCGGTCTGGCTGTTCAAGAAGCCAAGCCGATCCTGCAGGCGCCACCTATGTACAAGGTGGTTTTATTCAACGATGACTACACGCCAATGGATTTCGTCGTCGAAGTGCTCGAGACGTTCTTTAGTTTGAACCGTGAGCTGGCGACCAAGATCATGCTGGCCGTCCATACCGAAGGGCGGGCAGTATGCGGATTGTTTACCCGTGACATTGCCGAAACGAAGGCGACGCAGGTCAACCAATACGCCCGGGAGAGCCAGCATCCGCTACTCTGTGAAATCGAGAAGGACGGTTAATCGCCGACCACTTGGGTATGAGGTGAAGCTATGTTAAACCGCGAGCTCGAAGTCACCCTCAATCTGGCCTTCAAGGAGGCCCGTTCGAAGCGTCATGAGTTCATGACCGTCGAACATCTGCTGTTGGCACTCCTTGACAATGAGGCGGCCGCAACCGTTCTACGCGCCTGTGGCGCCAATCTCGACAAGCTCAAGCACGACCTGCAAGAGTTCATCGACTCCACCACACCCCTGATCCCGGTGCACGACGAAGACCGCGAAACCCAGCCGACCCTGGGCTTCCAGCGCGTGCTGCAACGCGCGGTGTTCCATGTGCAGAGTTCGGGCAAGCGTGAAGTCACCGGCGCCAACGTGCTGGTAGCTATCTTCAGCGAGCAGGAAAGCCAGGCCGTGTTTCTGCTCAAGCAGCAGAGCGTGGCCCGTATCGACGTGGTCAACTTCATTGCCCACGGCATCTCCAAGGTGCCAGGCCATGGGCCGAGCACCGACAGCGACCAGGACATGCAGGATGAAGAGGGTGGCGAAACGTCGTCCTCGAGCAATCCGCTGGACACCTACGCCAGCAACCTCAACGAACAGGCCCGTCAGGGCCGTATCGATCCGTTGGTGGGGCGTGAGCAGGAAGTCGAGCGCGTAGCGCAGATTCTCGCTCGCCGGCGCAAGAACAACCCGTTGCTGGTCGGCGAGGCGGGCGTCGGCAAGACGGCCATCGCCGAGGGCCTTGCCAAGCGCATCGTCGACGGTCAGGTGCCTGACCTATTGGCGCAGAGCGTGGTCTATTCGCTTGATCTCGGTGCACTGCTGGCCGGGACCAAATACCGCGGTGACTTCGAGAAGCGCTTCAAGGCGCTGCTGGGTGAGTTGCGCAAACGTCCGCAGGCGATCCTGTTCATCGATGAGATCCACACCATCATCGGTGCCGGCGCAGCCTCGGGCGGGGTGATGGATGCGTCCAACCTGCTCAAGCCACTGCTCTCATCAGGTGATATCCGCTGCATCGGCTCGACCACCTTCCAGGAATTTCGTGGCATCTTCGAGAAGGATCGGGCCCTGGCCCGGCGCTTCCAGAAGGTCGATGTGTCGGAGCCGTCGGTGGAAGACACCGTGGGCATCCTGCGCGGGCTGAAAGGCCGCTTCGAGTCGCACCACCATATCGAGTACAGCGACGAGGCCCTGCGCGCCGCTGCCGAGCTGGCTGCGCGCTATATCAATGATCGGCATATGCCGGACAAGGCCATCGATGTGATCGACGAGGCGGGCGCCTACCAGCGTCTGCAGCCGGAGGCCAATCGGGTCAAGCGCATCGAAGTGGCGCAGGTCGAAGATATCGTCGCAAAAATCGCGCGGATCCCGCCAAAGCACGTGTCCAGCTCCGACAAGGAGCTGCTGCGTAACCTGGAGCGCGACCTGAAACTGACCGTGTTCGGTCAGGATCCGGCGATCGACTCGCTGTCGACCGCGATCAAGCTGTCGCGAGCCGGCCTCAAAGCCCCGGACAAGCCCGTAGGCTCGTTCCTGTTCGCCGGCCCTACCGGTGTCGGCAAAACCGAGGCCGCGCGTCAGCTGGCCAAGGCGCTGGGCGTTGAGCTGGTGCGCTTCGATATGTCCGAGTACATGGAGCGGCACACGGTGTCGCGCCTGATCGGTGCGCCGCCAGGCTACGTCGGGTTTGATCAGGGCGGTTTGCTCACCGAGGCGATCACCAAGCAGCCGCACTGCGTACTGCTGCTCGACGAGATCGAGAAGGCCCACCCGGAAGTCTTCAACCTGCTGTTGCAGGTAATGGACCACGGTACCCTGACCGACAATAACGGGCGCAAGGCGGACTTCCGCAACGTGATCCTGATCATGACCACCAACGCCGGCGCTGAAACCGCTGCGCGGGCTTCCATTGGCTTTACCCATCAGGACCATGCGTCGGATGCGATGGAAGTCATTCGCAAGAGCTTCACGCCGGAATTCCGCAACCGTCTGGATACCATCATCCAGTTCGGTCGCCTGAGCCACGAGACGATCAAAAGCATCGTCGACAAGTTCCTTATCGAACTGCAGGCTCAGCTGGAAGACAAGCGCGTGCTGCTTGAGGTCAGTGACGAGGCGCGTGGCTGGCTGGCTGCCAGCGGCTATGACGTGCAGATGGGCGCCCGGCCGATGGCACGGCTTATCCAGGACAAGATCAAGCGGCCGTTGGCTGAAGAGATCCTGTTCGGTGAGCTGGCCGAACATGGCGGTGTGGTGCACATCGAGCTGCGTGATGGCGAGTTGGTGTTCGACTTCGAGACCACTGCCGAAGTGGCTTGATCGAGGAGGAGGGGTCGCTTCGGCGGCCCTTTTTTCGGCCTACAAAAAAGCCCGGCACAATGGCCGGGCTTTTTCATGGCTGGAGCTTAACGGGCGCGGTAAGTGATGCGGCCCTTGCTCAGGTCATAAGGCGTCAGTTCGACGCGAACCTTGTCGCCAGTGAGAATACGGATGTAGTTCTTGCGCATTTTTCCGGAGATATGCGCGGTTACGACGTGCCCATTTTCCAACTCCACGCGGAACATGGTGTTGGGCAGGGTGTCGACGACAGTGCCTTCCATTTCGAAGCTGTCTTCTTTCGACATGCAGTAAAGCCCTCGGTATCCAGTGTAGGCCCGACGCGCAACTGCACCGGGCAAAAAAGTGGCGTGGATTATGCCCGAAAAGAGTATTTCAAGCCAATGCTTTCAATTGAGGCTGACCCAACGTTGGTTGATCAGCAGTTCGATGGGGCGATACTGGGTCTTGTAACTCATCTTTTTGCAGTTCTTGATCCAGTAGCCAAGGTACACCGCCTCAAGGTTCTGGCGCAGTGCATCGCTGATCTGCCAGAGAATGGCGAAGCGCCCCAGGCTGCGGCGTTCTTCATCCGGCTCGTAGAAGGTGTACACCGCCGACAGCCCGTTGGGCAGCATATCGCATACCGCCACCGCAAGCAGCCGCCCGTGCAGGCGAAACTCATAGAACCAGCAGAATGGCAGATCGCGCACCAGAAAGGTGGAGAACTGATCGCGGCTGGGCGGATACATGTCGCCGTCGCTGTGGCGCTGCTCGATGTAGCGTCGGTACAGGTCGAAGTATTCTTCCTTGAACGACGGCCGGGCGGCAATCACCTGCAGGTCGCTGTTGCGCTTGAGGATGCGTCGCTGCTGGCGGTTGGGGATGAAGCGAGCAACGGGGATCCGCGCCGGCACGCAGGCATTGCAGTTTTGGCAATGCGGGCGGTACAGGTGGTCGCCACTGCGGCGAAAGCCCATTTCGGAGAGGTCGGCGTACACATCGACGTCCATCGGCTGGCTAGGGTCGAGGAACAGCGTGGTGGCCTGCTCGTCGGGCAGGTAGCTGCAGGCGTGGGGCTGAGTGGCATAGAACTTCAACCGCGCCAACTCTGTCATGATCGACCCCTCTGCAAGACGTAGTCCTAAGTGTAAGCCAGCCGGGCAAACTCGCCTAGCGAACCCAGTTGACGTCGACGGCCTGATCGAGGTGGCGTTCAAGGTGCTGTGCAAAACTGGCTCGGCTGATCGAGCGGGCACCAAGGCTGTGCAGGTGGTTGGTCGGCATCTGGCAGTCGATCAGGACGAAGCCGGCTGCGCGCAGATGCTCGACCAGGGTCACGAAACCGACCTTGGAGGCGTTGTCGGCGCGGCTGAACATCGACTCGCCAAAGAACAGCCGGCCCATGGCCAGGCCGTACAGGCCGCCAACCAGCTCGCCGTTTTCGCGCACCTCAACCGAATGGGCGAAACCGCGCCGGTGCAGCTCGCAGTAGGCTGTGCGCATGGGGTCGGTGATCCAGGTGCCGTCGGCGTAGTCGCGTGGCGCTGCGCAGGCGGCAATCACTGTATCGAAGTCGGTATCGAAGCTGACCTGATAGCGCTGCTGGCGGATCAGCTTGGCCAGCGAGCGTGACACATGCAGCTCGTCGGGGAATAGCACCGTGCGTGGGTCGGGTGACCACCAGAGAATGGGCTGACCATCCTGAAACCACGGAAAGCAGCCATGCCGATAGGCTTGCACCAAGCGCTCAGGGCTCAGGTCACCGCCCGCAGCGAGCAAGCCATTGGGCTCGTGCAGGGCCTTTGCCAGGGGCGGGAAGGTCAGCGAGTCGCGGGTCAGCCAAGTCAGCATGGGCGTCATGTGCAATGGGGGAGGGGAGGGCTGACAGCATGGCCCGCCCTCGTCAGCAGGTCAATCCAACGCCAACCCGCAGCGCTGACGCTCGCCCAGGCAATTGCCAGCAGATTTTTCAGCCAATCGGCACCAACCCGAGGCTTTGTTGTCACACCTGTGCAAAAACACAGCATAAGCCTTTGTCACGCAAGGCAATGCGTGCTCAAATTGCACCCATTGAAGATTGCTCACCGTTCGCGCCCATCCGGCGCGCCGCCATGGCGGCTGGCGGGCAGTAATGTTAAAAGTATGGGTTCATTGACCGGACATCGGGTCGATCACTACTGGACGCGCAGCAAGCGCAGGAATAGACGCGTTTTGAAGAAATCCACCGCAACTCCGCCCCCTCTGCCGGTACCGATGTGGCGCCAGCAGTTGCATTATCGCCTCAAGGAAGGCGCGCTGATTGCCGTCGGCGCGCTGTGCCTGTACCTGTGGATGGCGCTGCTGACCTACGACACGGCCGACCCAGGCTTCACCCACACCAGCAATGTCGATCAGGTGCAGAACGCGGCTGGCCGCGCTGGCGCGTATTTCGCCGACATTCTGTTCATGGTGCTGGGCTACTTCGCCTATATCTTCCCGTTGCTGCTGGGGATCAAGACCTGGCAGATCTTCCGTGAGCGGCACCAGCCGTGGCAGTGGAGCGGCTGGTTGTTTTCCTGGCGGCTGATCGGCCTGGTGTTTCTGGTGCTGTCGGGCGCAGCCCTGGCCCATATCCACTTCCACCCGTCGGCAAGCCTGCCGTTCTCGGCCGGCGGCGCGCTGGGCGAAAGCCTCGGCGATTTGGCCCGCAGCCTGTTGAACGTGCAGGGCAGCACGCTGATGTTCATAGCCCTGTTCCTGTTTGGCCTGACCGTGTTCACCGATCTGTCCTGGTTCAAGGTCATGGACATGACCGGCAAGATCACCCTCGACCTGTTCGAGTTGGTGCAGGGCGCAGCCAACCGCTGGTGGGAAGCGCGCAACGAACGCAAACGCCTGGTGGCGCAGCTGCGTGAGGTCGACGAGCAGGTCGACACGGTCGTAGCGCCGGTGGTAGCCGACAAACGCGAGCAGCTCAAGGCGCGTGAACGCATCATCGAGCGTGATGACGCACTGACCAAGCACGTTGCCCAGCGCGTGCAGCAGCCGGCGCCGGTGATCATGCCTGCACCGGTCAAGGCGCCGGAGCCGAGCAAGCGCATCCTCAAGGAAAAACAGACGCCGCTGTTCGTCGACAGCGCCGTCGAAGGCACTCTGCCGCCGATCTCGATCCTCGATCCGGCCGAAGAAAAGAAAATCGAATACTCGCCAGAATCCCTGGCCGGTGTTGGCCATCTGCTGGAAATCAAACTCAGGGAGTTTGGTGTAGAGGTCTCGGTCGACTCGATCCACCCAGGCCCGGTGATCACCCGTTACGAGATCCAGCCGGCAGCCGGGGTCAAGGTCAGCCGTATCGCCAACCTGGCCAAAGACCTGGCCCGTTCGCTGGCCGTGACCAGCGTGCGGGTGGTCGAGGTGATCCCTGGCAAGACCACCGTGGGCATCGAGATCCCCAACGAAAACCGGCAGATGGTGCGCTTCTCCGAGGTGCTGTCGTCGTCCCAGTACGATGACGCCAAGTCGCCAGTGGCGCTGGCCCTGGGGCATGACATCGGCGGCAAGCCGGTGATCACTGACCTTGCGAAGATGCCGCACCTGCTGGTGGCCGGTACCACCGGTTCGGGTAAATCGGTGGGGGTCAACGCGATGATCCTGTCGATCCTGTTCAAGTCCGGCCCGGAAGATGCCCGCTTGATCATGATCGACCCGAAAATGCTCGAGCTGTCGATCTACGAAGGCATCCCGCACCTGCTCTGCCCGGTTGTTACCGACATGAAGGACGCGGCCAACGCCCTGCGCTGGAGCGTTGCCGAAATGGAGCGTCGCTACAAGCTGATGGCGGCCATGGGCGTACGCAACCTGGCCGGCTTCAACCGCAAGATCAAGGACGCCCAGGAGGCAGGCGAGGTCATCCATGACCCGCTGTTCCGTCGTGAAAACATCGATGACGAGCCGCCAACCCTGAAAACCCTGCCGACCATCGTTGTGGTGGTCGACGAGTTCGCCGACATGATGATGATCGTCGGCAAGAAGGTTGAAGAGCTGATCGCCCGTATCGCGCAGAAGGCGCGGGCGGCGGGTATTCACCTGATCCTCGCTACCCAGCGGCCATCGGTGGACGTCATTACCGGCTTGATCAAGGCCAACATCCCGACCCGTATGGCGTTCCAGGTGTCGAGCAAGATCGACTCACGGACCATCATCGACCAGGGTGGCGCCGAACAGCTGCTGGGTCACGGCGACATGCTCTACATGCCGCCGGGCACCAGCCTGCCGATCCGTGTGCACGGTGCGTTTGTTTCCGACGAAGAAGTCCACCGCGTGGTGGAGGCGTGGAAGCTGCGTGGCGCGCCGGACTACAACGACGACATCCTCAGCGGTGTCGAAGAAGCCGGCAGCGGCTTTGAAGGCAGCAGCGGTGGCGGTGATGATGATGCCGAAACCGATGCCCTGTACGACGAAGCCGTGCAGTTCGTACTTGAAAGCCGCCGCGCCTCGATCTCGGCCGTGCAGCGCAAGCTGAAAATCGGCTACAACCGCGCCGCGCGGATGATCGAGTCGATGGAAATGGCCGGGGTAGTCACCGCCATGAACACCAACGGCTCGCGCGAAGTGATTGCGCCGGGCGGCCCACGCGATTGATCATCACCCTGCCGGGCGCCAATCACGGCGCCCGGCCCATCTACTGTTCAATGAGGATTTCCATGCGCGCGATTCGCATGCTGTTGGTTTCCGCCCTGGCTCTGGGCACCCTGTCGGCGCATGCCGGCGAGAACGATGTGAAGCGCCTGACCAGTCTGCTCGAGAAGTCGCAGACCATCGAAGCCAATTTCTCCCAACTTACTCTGGATGCCGGCGGCACCAGCCTGCAGGAAACCACGGGCAAGATGACCGTCAAACGCCCGGGTCTGTTTTACTGGCACACTGACGCGCCGCAGGAGCAGGTCGTGGTTTCCGATGGCCAGAAGGTCACCCTGTGGGACCCGGACCTGGAACAGGCCACCGTGAAAAAGCTCGATGTGCGCTTGAACCAGACACCGGCGCTGCTGCTGTCCGGTGATGTTTCCAAGATCAGCCAGAGCTTTGATATCACCTCCAAGGAACAAGGCGAGGTGATGGACTTCACCCTCAAGCCGAAAACCAAGGACACCTTGTTCGATTCGCTGCGCATCTCGTTCCGCAAGGGCCTGATCAACGACATGCAGTTGATCGACAGTGTCGGCCAGCGCACCAATATTCTGTTCAATGGGGTCAAGGCCAACCAGTCGGTGCCGGCGGACCGCTTCAACTTCAAGATCCCGCAAGGCGCGGACGTCATTCAGGAGTAATCAGAGGCCGTCATGGACCTGTTTCGTAGTGAACCCGTCTCCCAGCCACTGGCTGCCCGGCTGCGTCCGTCCAACCTGGACGAGTATGTAGGCCAGGAGCACCTGCTGGCGCGCGGCAAGCCGCTGCGCGAGGCGCTGGAGCAGGGGGCGCTGCACTCAATGATCTTCTGGGGCCCGCCGGGGGTTGGCAAGACCACCCTGGCGCGGCTGCTGGCGCAGTTCTGTGACGCCCACTTCGAGACGGTCTCGGCGGTCCTGGCCGGGGTCAAGGAAATTCGCCAGGCGGTTGAAGTGGCCAAGCAGCAGGCCGCTCAGTACGGTCGCCGGACCATCCTGTTCGTCGATGAAGTGCACCGCTTCAACAAGTCGCAGCAGGATGCGTTTTTGCCGTTCGTTGAAGACGGCACGCTGATTTTTATCGGTGCCACTACCGAGAACCCCTCGTTCGAACTGAACAACGCCTTGCTCTCGCGGGCGCGCGTCTATGTGCTCAAAAGCCTGGACGAGGACGCCCTGCGCAAATTGGTCAATCGCGCCCTCAGCGAGGAGCGCGGTCTTGGCAAGCGTCAGCTGACAGTGGGCGATGAAGCCTTCAAGATGCTCATGGCCGCCGCCGACGGTGACGGCCGGCGCATGCTCAACTTCCTCGAGAACGCCTCGGACCTGGCCGAAGACGGCGCTGATATCGGCGTTGATCTGCTGCAGAGCTTGCTCGGCGACAGCCGCCGGCGCTTCGATAAGGGCGGCGAAGCGTTCTACGACCAGATATCGGCGCTGCACAAGTCAGTGCGCGGCTCCAACCCGGATGGCGCGTTGTACTGGTACGCGCGCATGCTCGATGGCGGCTGCGACCCGCTGTACATCGCCCGCCGCGTGGTGCGCATGGCCAGCGAAGACATCGGCAACGCCGACCCGCGGGCGCTGAGCCTGTGCCTGTCGGCGTGGGACGTGCAGGAGCGCCTCGGCAGCCCGGAAGGCGAGCTGGCAGTGGCTCAGGCCATCACTTACATCGCCTGCGCGCCGAAGAGCAATGCGGTGTATGTGGGCTTCAAGGCGGCCATGCGCGAGGCAGCCGAGCATGGCTCGCTGGAAGTGCCGTTGCACCTGCGCAATGCGCCGACCAAACTGATGAAGCAACTGGGCTACGGCGAAGAATACCGCTATGCCCACGATGAACCGGATGCCTACGCCGCAGGCGAAGACTACTTCCCGGACCAGCTCGAACCACGACCTTACTATCAGCCCGTGCCGCGCGGCCTGGAACTGAAGATCGGCGAGAAGCTGCGCCACCTCGCCGAGCTCGATCGCAACAGCCCTCGCCAGCGGAGAAAACCATGATTGCCCTGATTGCGGCCGTCAGCGCTGGCGGTGTCGCTGGCACCCTGCTGCGATTTGCCACCAGCAACTGGGTCAGCGCCCACTGGCCACGGCACTTCTATCTCGGTACGCTGGCGGTCAATCTGATCGGCTGTTTGCTGATTGGCCTGCTGTACGGGCTGTTTTTGTCCAAACCGATGGTCCCGGTCGAGCTGCGCGCCGGTTTGATCGTCGGTTTTCTCGGCGGGCTGACCACGTTTTCGTCGTTTTCGCTGGACACCGTGCGCCTGCTGGAAAACGGCCAGATACCCTTGGCCCTGGGCTATACCGCTATCAGCGTATGCGGCGGGTTGCTTGCGACCTGGGCCGGCCTGTCGCTAACCAAATTCTGAACCAACACACCTATAACGAGAGAACGATATGCTCGATGCCAAACTGTTACGCGGCCAACTTCAGGAAGTGGCGGATCGCCTGGCCTCCCGTGGCTTTAGCCTGGATGTCGCGCGCATCGAATCACTGGAAGAGCGCCGCAAGGCTGTGCAGACCCGTACCGAACAGCTGCAGGCTGAGCGTAACGCCCGTTCCAAGTCGATCGGCCAGGCCAAGGCCAAGGGCGAAGACATCGCGCCGCTGATGGCTGATGTCGAGCGCATGGCCAACGAACTGGCGGCCGGCAAGACCGAGCTGGACGAAATCCAGGCTGAGCTGGACGGCATTCTGCTGACCATCCCCAACCTGCCGGACGCCAGCGTGCCGGTCGGCGCCGATGAAGACGGCAACGTCGAAGTGCGCCGCTGGGGCACCCCGCGTGCCTTCGACTTCGAGGTCAAAGACCACGTCGCCCTGGGTGAAATCAGCGGTGGCCTGGACTTCGAGACTGCGGCCAAGCTGTCCGGCGCGCGCTTCGCCCTGCTGCGTGGCCCGATCGCCCGCCTGCACCGCGCCCTGGCGCAGTTCATGATCAACCTGCACACCAGTGAGCACGGCTACGAAGAGGCCTACACCCCGTACCTGGTGCAGGCGCCTGCCTTGCAGGGCACTGGCCAGTTGCCGAAGTTCGAAGAGGACCTGTTCAAGATCAGCCGCGAAGGCGAAGCTGACTTCTACCTGATCCCGACCGCCGAAGTGTCGCTGACCAACATCGTTGCCGGCGAAATCATCGACGCCAAGCAGATGCCGATCAAGTTCGTCGCGCACACGCCGTGCTTCCGCAGCGAAGCCGGTGCATCGGGTCGCGATACTCGCGGCATGATCCGTCAGCACCAGTTCGACAAGGTCGAGATGGTCCAGATCGTCGCGCCGAACACCTCGATGGAAGCGCTGGAAGGCCTGACCGCCAACGCCGAGCGCGTCTTGCAGCTGCTGGAGCTGCCGTACCGCGTTCTGGCGCTGTGCACCGGCGACATGGGCTTCAGTGCGGTCAAGACCTACGACCTGGAAGTGTGGGTGCCGAGCCAGGACAAGTTCCGCGAAATCAGCTCCTGCTCCAACTGTGGCGACTTCCAGGCGCGCCGTATGCAGGCGCGCTGGCGCAATCCGGAAACCGGCAAACCCGAGCTGGTGCACACCCTCAACGGCTCCGGCCTTGCGGTAGGCCGGACCCTGGTCGCGGTGCTTGAGAACTACCAGCAGGCCGACGGTTCGATCCGTGTGCCTGAGGTGCTCAAGCCGTACATGGGCGGCGTCGAGGTCATCGGTTAAATGGATTACCTGCCGCTGTTTCACAAGTTGCAGGGCGGCCGGGTACTGGTCGTCGGCGGGGGCGAAATCGCCCTGCGCAAGGCGCGCTTGCTGGCTGATGCCGGCGCCGCGCTGCGCGTGGTGGCGCCGCAGGTCGACAGCCAGCTGATCAGCTTGACCGAGGAAACCGGCGGCGAAGTGCTGGTGCGTGGCTATCAGGTCGCAGACCTGCAAGGGTGCCGGCTGGTGATTGCGGCCACCGACGACCCGCAGCTCAATGCGCAGGTGTCGGCCGAAGCGCAGGCACGCAGCCTGCCGGTCAATGTGGTCGATGCGCCGGCGCTGTGCACGGTGATCTTCCCGGCCATCGTCGATCGCTCGCCGTTGGTGGTAGCCGTGTCCAGTGGCGGCGATGCGCCGGTGCTGGCGCGGCTGATCCGGGCCAAGCTGGAAGCCTGGATACCGGCGGCCTATGGCGAGCTGGCCGGGCTTGCCGCGCGGTTTCGCCATCAGGTGAAATCGCTGTACCCGGACGTCAACCAGCGTCGCGGCTTCTGGGAGACGGTATTCCAGGGCCCGATCGCCGAGCGTCAGTTGGCCGGGCAGAGCGCTGAAGCCGAGCGCTTGTTGCAGGCGATGGTCGACGGCGCACCGGTGCAGCAGGGCGGTGAGGTGTATCTGGTGGGGGCTGGCCCGGGTGATCCGGACCTGCTGACCTTCCGCGCCTTGCGCCTGATGCAGCAGGCAGATGTGGTGCTGTACGACCGCTTGGTGGCGCCCGCGATCATCGACATGTGCCGGCGCGATGCCGAGCGGATCTACGTTGGCAAGCGCCGCGCCGATCACTCGGTGCCGCAGGAGCAGATCAATCAGCTGTTGGTTGACCTGGCCCTGCAGGGCAAACGCGTATTGCGGCTCAAGGGCGGCGACCCGTTCATCTTCGGCCGCGGTGGCGAAGAGATCGAAGAGTTGGCCGAGCATGGCATTCCGTTTCAGGTGGTGCCGGGTATTACCGCTGCCAGCGGTTGCTCTGCCTATGGCGGGATTCCGCTGACTCACCGTGATTACGCGCAGTCAGTGCGCTTCGTCACCGGTCACCTGAAGGACGGTAGCAGCAACCTGCCGTGGCATGACCTGGTTTCGCCTGGGCAGACCCTGGTGTTCTACATGGGCCTGGTCGGCTTGCCGACGATTTGCGCCGAACTGATCCGCCATGGCCGTGCGGCGACTACGCCAGCGGCCTTGGTGCAGCAGGGCACCACGCGCAATCAGCGCGTGTTCACCGGCACGTTGGCAGATCTGCCAGCGATGGTGGCTGAGCATGAAGTGCATGCGCCGACTCTCGTTATCGTGGGGGAAGTGGTGCAGTTGCGCGAGAAGCTGGCTTGGTTCGAAGGCACTCAGAACTAAGCTGCTCTGTTTGAAAACTCGGGGCCATTGCGGTCAGGTTGTAAAAACCTGCGGCAATGGCCCCGAGTCGTTTCAGGGTTGCCGGCCTAGAACAGCGGCACCGAATAGCTGACGGTCAAGCGGTTCTGATCCTGATCCCACTCGCTGGGCACGCCACTGCGCAACATGCCATTGCGCCAGCTGAAACCCAGCCCCTTGAAGGTGCCGCCCTGCACCACATAATCCAGGGCGATATCGCGCTCCCATTCCTTTTCGTCTCCGCCTGAGGCCATGCGGATATTCGTGCCCTTCAGGTAAGTGACCGACGCCACCAGCCCCGGCACGCCAAGTGCGGCGAAGTTGTAGCCGTATTGACCAAAAGTGGTGCGCTCGCCGGCGCGGGTGAAGCTGGTCACCAGGCGGTCGGTGAACAGGTAGATGCTCGACCCTGCCGCGCCTTCGCCGGTATTGCCCTGGTTGAGCTGGACGAAGTTGCCGCTGTCGGACACGCGCTGATGCCCGAGCAGTACGCTATGCCCGCCTATGGCATAGGTGAACATGGCGCTCCAGGTGTCGTTGTCGATCTTGCCCGGCGTATCCGCCAGGCCGCTGACGCGATAACCCTCGCTGCGCCCGCTGGCTGAGTCGTTGCGCCCGCTGGCATCGGTCTTGAAGTAGCGCAGGTCGGTGGTCAGCGACTGGTTGTCGCTTAACGCCCACACATGCACCAGGCCGCCGAAGTGCTGCACGTAATAGTCTTCGAGCTGGGCCGCGTAGTACTGCAGCTTGAGCGCCTTGCTCAGTTGGTAGTCGGCACCGGCAAAGATGAACTCGTTGCTCTGCTCGGTGCCGCCCGCCACGGCCAGCCCCGAGCGGTTGGTCGAGGCGCGCCCGGTGGCATGCTCCAGACGCCCGCCGATGAGGGTCAGGCCGTCGATTTCCTGCGAGGTGATCATGCCGCCTTCAAAGGTCTGCGGCAGCACGCGACCGTCGTTGGCCACCAGAATCGGCAGCTTGGGCTGCAAGGTGCCATAGCGCGCTTCGGTTTTGGAAAGGCGCATTTTGCCGGTCAGGCCGAGCCGGCTCCATTCATCGACGGCGCTGCCGTCGCTGTCGTCGGGGATCATCGAGCTGCCGCGATGATTGCCGGCGCCGCCGTCCAGGCGCACCCCGAGCAGGCCGAGGGCATCGACGCCAAAGCCGACCGTGCCGTCGGTGAAGCCTGACTTGTAGTCGAGCATGAAGCCCTGCGCCCATTCGGCCGTCTTGCTTTGCCCGGCTGCACCGGGGCGGTCGCGCATGTCGTTGTTGAAGTAGTAGTTGCGCAGGTTGAGCGTGGCCTTGCCATCTTCGATGAAGGCCGCCTGGGCGGCGGGGATGAGCAGGGCACTGGTAGCGGTCAGCAGCGAAAGGTGCATTAAGGGCTTTCTTGTCATTGTTGTTTTCCTGATGCAGTGGGGCGCCCAACGCGCGGGCGCAAGAAAGCCGGGCGCAGCAACGCCCGGGTGATGCTCTTCAGTGAGGGCAGTCAGTCAGGCAGCCATTCCTGCAAGGTCAGCTCGACGGTGATGAACGACAGGTTGCGGCCACGCTGCAGGCGCCCGGCGAAGATCTTGCCGTCGACGTCGGCCAGCACCGCTTGCAGGCTGCTCGCGCCGGGGGCGATTTCGCCACTGAGGCTGAGGATTTCCACCCCCGGGCCTGGCACATGAATGTCCTGCATGCCGCTGCGGCCCAAGTACTGCAGCTCGCCATCGATCAGGCTGCCGAGGCCGCCACGCACTACCGCCAGGCTGATGCCGTGGCTGGCGCAGAGGGCCTCGGCGCTGTCGATGATGTCTTCGTTGGGTTTGAGCCGGGCCACTACCAGGCGGCCAAGCCGGCCGCTCTGCACCTGCGCTTCGCTGTGGGTTGCTGCAGTGTTCATGACGCCTCCTGGAACACCGGATGGAGCAGGTTGAAGTGGGTTTCGGCATCAGGCTTGACCTGATAGGCGACCTGGTCGAACAGGCACAAACGCAACACCAGCGGCTCGCTGCCGACCACCAGCCGGTCCAGTACCAGATGGCCGCCATGCTGCTGACCGTCGCGGTCGATGAAGCCGGCGTGGCAGTGCAGCAGCGGCGCGCCATGGGCATCGCGGCCGACGGTGATGGCGCCGCTGACAAAGGTGATGTAGCCGTCCAGCACCACTGCCTGGCCATAGTCGTAGGGCCGTTGCTGGTCAGTGGTGGTGACCATGCGGTGATAGCTCAGGTGCGCCGCGCCGCCACACAGAATGCGCCCGACCGCACTGCGATAGCGGCGGCCCTCCAGCGCCTGCAGCAGGCCTTGGGCAACGTTGCAGGCCAGTGGCAGCACTACGCGCAGCTCTTCGCAGTCCGGCACTTCACAGTCGAGCAAGCGCGGCTGTTGCGGTTGGCCACCGTGGATGAATACGCGCACGCCGTTGCGCTCTTCAAAATGCGGGTTCATAGCGGCGCCTCGCTGGCATCGAGCAGGGCGCGGATCTGTTTCTTGACGATCTTGCCGTAACCCGACTTGGGCATCTCGGCCCAGCGCACGAAGCGTTTTGGCCATTTGTAGCGGGCCAGGCGCGGCTCCAGGTGTGCCAACAGTTGTTCGTCGCTGACCTCGGCAGTGACCACGATCACGGCGCAGCCGCACTCGCCCCACTTCTCGTCGGGCAGCCCCAGCACTGCGACTTCGGTGACTGCCGGGTGAGTCAGCAGCGCCTCTTCGATCTCGCGCGGGTACACGTTGGAGCCGCCAGAGATGTACATGTCAGAGGCGCGCCCGGTGATGAACAGATAGCCCTCCTGGTCGACGTGGCCGAGGTCACCGGTGTGGAACCAGCCATGGCGGAAGCACTCGGCGTTGGCTTTAGGGTTGTTGTAGTAGCCGGCGAACACCGCCGGGCCGCGCACGCAGATCTCGCCATCGCTGCCGGTTGCCAGTTCAGTGCCGTGCTCATCGAGGATGGCCACCTGCATGCCGGTGCGCGGGTAGCCGCAGGAGCCGACCTTGGCCTGGGGGCTGTCCTCGGCATCGTGACAGTCGGCCGGCAGCACGGTGATGTTGCCGGTCACTTCGCCCAGGCCGTAGTACTGCACCAGCACCTTGCCCAGGGTGCGCAAGGCGTGGCACTGGTCGGCGCGGTACATCGGCGCGCCTGCATAGATCACATAGCGCAGGCTGCTGTGGTCGTAACGGTCGACGGCAGGGTCTTCGGTGAGCATCTTGACGATGGTCGGCACGGTGAACAGGTTGTCGACCCGGTGCTCCTCGACCAGCCGCCAGGCTTCGTCGCAGTCCAGCCGGTCGCCGGCCGGCAGCACGCAGGCGGCGCCGCGGGCGGTGTTGATCAGGGCATGGATACCGGCACCGTGGGACAACGGCGCCAGCACCAGCGAGCGCGATTGGGGGCTCAGGCCCGGCATCAGGTCGGCCAGATGATTGTTGATGACGAAGGCCATCTGGCCATGGGTGAGGATGCCGGCCTTGGGGTGGCCGGTGGTGCCTGAGGTGTAGAAGAACCACAGCGGGTCGTGATAGCTCACCTCGGCCGGGCGAAACGCTGGCTGCAAAGGCGCGCCCTGGTCGAGCAGGGCGTCGTAGCTCAGTTCGCCGTCACGCGGGGCGCCGATGGCGATGACCATGCGCAGCGCAGGCGAGGCGTCACGCACTGCGTCGACATAGGCTGCCATGCCGTCGTCATAGAGCATCGCCACCGCCCCGCTGGAGCTGCCCAGGTAAGCCGCTTCGGGTGGGGTGATGCGCACGTTGGTCGGCACCCAGACCATGCCCAGGCGGAATGCCACCCAGGCGCTCTCGAACAGCTGCAGATTGTTGCGCGAGTGCACCAGCAGCTTGTCGCCCTTGCCCAGGCCGCGCTCACGCAGGGCGGCGGCGACGCTGTCGACGCGGGTCAGCAGTTGCTGCCAGCTGTAGCTGTCGGCGCCGCGGATGAAGCCGGGGGCATCGGGCAGGCGTCGGGCGATCTGCGCGAGCAGCTCGCCGAGGTTCATGACATTGTCGATCCCGGTCATTGCACAGCCTCCAGGATGCTGACGTAGTTGGTGACTGCCGCGCCGCCCATGTTAAACACCCCGGCACGGTCAGCCCGCGGCAACTGCATGTCGCCGGCCTGGCCGGTCAGCTGCATGGCGGCCATGACGTGCATCGACACGCCGGTGGCGCCGATCGGGTGGCCTTTGGACTTGAGCCCGCCCGACGGGTTGACCGGCAGCCGGCCATCTTTGCGGCTGATGCCTTCGGCAATCACCCGCGCGCCCTGGCCGCGTGGGGCCAGGCCCATGGCTTCGTATTCGAGCAGTTCGGCGATGGTGAAGCAGTCGTGGGTCTCGACCAGTGACAGGTCGGCCAGGCTCAGGCCGGCTTCGCTCAAGGCTTGCTGCCAGGCCCGTGCGGCGCCTTCGAACACGGTCGGGTCGCGGCGTGACAGCGGCAGGTAATCGTTGACCTGCACCGCAGCGCGGAAGCGCACCGCCGGTTGTTGCCCGGGCAGTTGTTCGGCACGGCTGATCACCAGCGCCGCAGCGCCATCAGTGATCAGCGAGCAGTCGCTGCGCTTGAGCGGGCCGGCCACGAACGGGTTTTTCTCGGACGGATTGCGGCAGAACTCATAGCCGACATCCCGGCGCATATGGGCAAACGGGTTAAGCGCGCCGTTGGCGTGGTTTTTTGCGGCGATCATCGCCAGCGCGTCGGACTGATCGCCGTAGCGCTCGAAGTAGGCCTGGGCGATGTTGCCGAACACTCCGGCGAAGCCGTTTTCGATCTGTGCTTCTTCGCGGGCATAACAGCACTTGAGCAGGATCTTGCCCACTTCGGCGGTAGGCAGCCCGTTCATCTTCTCGAAGCCCACCACCAGGGCATGCCGAGCCTGGCCGCTGAGCACTGCCTGCAGCGCCGAGTGGATCGCTGCGGAGCCTGTCGAACAGGCGTTTTCAACCCGCACCGACGGGGTAAAGCGCAGCGCCGGCAGGTGATTTGCCAGCAGTGCGGAAGGGAAGTCCTGGTAGATCAGGCCGGCATTGAAGTGGCCGACGTGCACCGAGTCGATCTGCTCGGCGTCTAGCCCGGCGTGCTGCAGGGCGCCGATGGCGGCATCGGCCATCATCTGCTCGGGGTCGATATCGGGAAACTTGCCGAAAGGGGAGTGGTACCAACCGCTGATGACCGGGGAATCCATGAGGTGCGTCCTCGCATGATGTTGTTTGCGAGGTCAATAGCAAGGGCGGTGCCAAGCCCGGTAAGAGCCCTCTAGGCTGGGGCTTTGCTGCCGCAACACAGTGGTTATCGGTAGCGAATGATGATCTACAGGTGTCGCCTTGGCTATCAGGGCGACAGTTCAAGGAGACACCTGTTACACCTGCAGGGCGCCTCTGACAGGCCTGTCACAAAATCTAACAAGCCCTCAAATAAATATTTTCTCAAGATAAATCAGTCGCTTGCTTAGTGCTTGCGAGCCTGCAAATGGGCTTGCTGAGCGCTGTCACTCAAGCGTGGCACCCGTATTGCTAACAACATGCCTATCATCGCCGCAACTCGATCAATAAGAACAAATAGGTCAGGAGAGCTTCATGAGCGATTTCACCCGCCGTTCCTTTATCAAGACCGCCTCGCTGGCAGGGGCTGCTGTTGCCGCTGCCGGGATGGGCCTGTACAGCGGCAACAGCCGCGCCGCCGACTTCAAACTGAAGTTCGCCAACAACCTGCCCATCAGCCACCCGATGAATATCCGTGCCCGGGAAATGGCCAAGGCGATCAAGGAGGAAACCAACGGCGCCTTGAGCGTGCAGGTGTTCCCCAGCAGCCAGTTGGGCAGCGACACCGACACCCTGGCGCAGGTGCGCTCGGGGGCGGTCGACCTGTTCTCGCTGTCGCCGGTGATCCTCGGCACCATGGTGCCGTCGGTGCAGATCAGCGCGGTTGGCTTTGCCTTCAAGGACTACCAGCAGGTCTGGAGTGCCATGGACGGCGCGCTCGGCGCTCATGTGCGCAGCGAGATCGCCAAGACCGGCACCTTGTTCGCCTACGACCGGATGTGGGACAACGGCTTCCGCGTGACCACCACCAGCACGCGCCCGGTGGCCACCCCGGATGACTTGCGTGGGATGAAGCTGCGTGTGCCGCCAAGCCCGATCATCATGTCGATCTTCCGCGCGCTGGATGCAGCGCCGACCAGCATCAACTTTGCCGAAGTCTACTCGGCGTTGCAGACGCGCATCGTCGAAGGGCAGGAAAATCCGCTGACCCTGGTGTCGTCGGCCAAGCTGTACGAGGTGCAGAAATACTGCTCGCTGACCAACCACGTCTGGGATGGCTTCTGGATGCTCGGCAACAGCGCTTCGATCGGGCGCCTGCCACCGGAACTGCAAGAGGTGCTGCGCAAGCACATCGAAAAAGCAGTGATGGCCCAGCGCGCCGACCTCGCCACCCTTGAAGGCAGTACCCGCGATACCCTCAAGAGCAAAGGCCTGGAGCTGGTCGAGTCACCTGCCGAGCCGTTCCGCGAGAAGCTGCGCAGCGCCAATTACTATGCCGACTGGCATGGCAAATTCGGTGACGAGGCGTGGGCGATTCTTGAGCAGTTCTCCGGGAAGCTGGCCTGATGAGCGCGCCAGCCGTCATGGCCCCCAACCAATCGCTGCGCCTGCCGGCCCGGGCGCTGATCTGTCTGAACAGCTGGATCATGCGCGTGGTCGGCGCGCTCGCTGTCACCCTGATGGTGATCGAGACGCTGGTGCTGCTGGCGGGAGTGATCTCCCGCTATGTGCTGCACAGCCCGCTGATCTGGACCGACGAGCTGGCTTCGTCGCTGTTTATCTGGCTGTCGATGTTCGGCGCGGTGCTGGCGCTGGACCGCGGCGAGCACATGCGCATGTCGGCCCTGGTCAACAAGCTGCCGGTTGCCTGGCGCGGATTCAGCGAGACGTTGTCGGCACTGATCGTGTGCCTGTTCGTGGCAATGATCATCTCGCCTGCGATGGAGCATTCCCACGAGCAGATGTCGATCACCACGCCGGCGCTGGGCATCCCCGACGGCGTGCGGGCGGCGGCTTTGCCGGTTGGCGCGGTGCTGATGCTGCTGGCGGCGGTGGCGCGGATGGCGCGTTATTCGACGGTGCGCCAGTTCATGGCCGGGCTGGTGGCGGTCGCGGCAGTGGCTGCGGTGTTGTGGCTGGCGCAGCCGCTGCTGTCGGCCATGGGTAACTACAACCTGGTGGTGTTCTTCCTGGTGCTGCTCGGCGCCTGCGTGTTTGGCGGGATCCCGATTGCCTTCGCCTTCGGCACCGCGACCATGGCTTATCTGGCGCTGGTGACCCATGCGCCGCTGTCGATCGTGGTCGGCCGGATGGACGAGGGCATGTCGCACCTGGTCCTGCTGGCGGTGCCGCTGTTCGTGCTGCTCGGCGTGGTGCTGCAGCTGTCGGGCATGGCCCGCACGCTGATCGACTTCATGGCCTCGCTGCTCGGTCATGTCCGTGGCGGCCTGCAGTATGTGCTGCTGGGGGCGATGTTTCTGGTGTCGGGGATTTCGGGCTCGAAGGTGGCCGACATGGCCGCGGTAGCGCCGGCGCTGTTCCCTGAAATGAAAAAACGCGGCTCCAAGCCCGAGGAACTGGCGGCGCTGCTGGCCGCCACCGGGGCCATGACCGAGACCATTCCGCCGAGCCTGGTGCTGATCACCATCGGTGCGGTGTGCAGCGTGTCGATCACTGCGCTGTTCATCGGCGGCCTGATGCCCGCCGTGGTCGCGACCATTGCCATCGCCGCAGTGTGCTGGTGGCGCTCGCGCAAGGACGACGCGCCGAAGATCGAGCGCGCACCGATGTCGCGGGTGGGCAAGACCTTCCTCATCGCCTTGCCAGCCCTGGCCTTGCCGTTGCTGATCCGCGTGGCAGTGCTTGAGGGCGCGGCGACGGCGACCGAGGTGTCGACGATTGGGGTTGCCTATGTGGTGCTGGTCGGCCTGGTGATGCACTTGTTCATGCGCCATATCGACTTTGCCCGGCTGTACCCGATGCTGCTGGAAGCGGCGTCGTTGTCGGGGGCGATCCTGCTGATCATCGGCATGGCCTCGGCAATGGCCTGGGCGCTGACTCAATCTGGCTTCTCCGCCTCGCTGGTGGAGCTGATCGAGGAAATCCCGGGCGGCACCTTCGGCTTCATGGTGGTGACGATTCTGGTGTTCCTGATTCTGGGCAGCGTGCTCGAAGGCATTCCGGCCATCGTCCTGTTCGGCCCATTGATGTTCCCGCTGGCAGAGATGCTCGGCATTCACCCGGTGCACTACGCCATGGTGGTGATCCTGGCGATGGGCGTGGGCTTGTTCGCGCCGCCGTTGGGGGTGGGTTTCTATGCCGCCTGCGCCATCAGCAAAACCTCGTCCGACCACGTTATTCGCCGCGTCTGGGGTTACCTCGGGGCGCTGCTGGTAGCGCTGGCGGTAGTGGCCTGCTTCCCGTGGATTTCCATTGGTTTCCTTTAAGAGAGTCCTGTCATGAGCCAAGCTGCGAAAACAACAACACGCAACGCGCCGGGCTATGGTCGGGTGGCGGTGGTAACCGGGGCTGCCATGGGCATCGGCGCTGCCATTGCCGAGCGCCTCGGCCACGATGGCCACACGGTAGTGGTGGCCGATATCAACCTGGCGGCGGCAGAAGAGATGGTCGCCGGGCTGCGGGTGCAGGGCATCGAGGCCCAGGCGATGGCCATCGATGTCGGTGATGCGCAGTCGATCAGTGCGCTGTTCGACGCCCTGCGCGAGCGTTACGGGCGCTGTGATGTGCTGGTCAACAATGCCGGCGTGGCGCGCACCCAGCCGTTTCTCGATACCGAGCTGGAGGGCTGGCAGCGCTTGATGAACATCAACCTGACCGGCACCTTGCTCTGCAGCCAGCACGCCGCGCAACTGATGCGCGAACGGGGCTGGGGGCGCATCGTCAACGTTGCCTCGATCAGCGGCATGCGCGCCAGCATGGGCCGTACCGCCTATGGCACGTCGAAAGCGGCGGTGATCGGCCTGACCCGGCAGATGGCCGTGGAGCTGGCCGAGCACGGCATCACTGTCAACGGCATAGCGCCGGGGCCGGTGGATACGCCGCTGACCCAGGCCCTGCATTCGGCGGCCACCCGTGAATCGTATGCCCGCGCCGTGCCGCTGCGCCGTTATGGCACGCCGGCGGAGATGGCCGGGGCGGTGGCGTTTCTGGCGTCCGAGGATGCCTCCTACATCAGTGGCCACGTGATCCCGGTGGATGGCGGGTTCATGGCCTCGGGCATCCTCGAAATCTGAGGGTTATCCCTCCAGCAGCCGCTGCGCGTGGTCCTCACGCGTAGCCTGCTCGCCGGCCTGCAGCGCCGCCTCGACGAAGGTGGCAATGCACGGGTTGTGGTTGTCTGCCTTCCACACTGCGACCACTTCGATCACCGGTGCATTGCGCAGCGGCTTGAAGCTGGTGGTGGCCAGGCGCATGTTGCGCATCGAGCGCGGCACGATGGCCACGCCCAGGCCTTCGCCGACCAGGTTGACGATGGTCTGCTGCAGGTTGATCTCCATGCCGATGTTTGGCGTCACACCGTGTTGCAGGCAGTAGTTGCAGATCATGTCATGCAGCGCCGGGGCGATCCGCCGCGGCACGATGATGAACGGCTCGCCCGCCAGTGATTGCGGCTCGATCAGCGCCTGCTGCATCAGGCGGTGACCGGGTGGTAGCACCAGGGTCATCTCTTCGCGGTACAGGGTGACCGTCTCCAGCCCGCTGCAATCCTGCGGCCGGTACATGATGGCGACGTCTTTGTGGCCGCTGCTGATGTCCTGGGCCAGGTCCAGCGGCAGGGTCTCTGTCAGCTTCAGGTTGACCTGCGGAAACAGCGCAGCATACCGGCGGGTGATCGCCGGGGTGATGCTGTAGGCGGTCGACATCATGAACCCCACCGACAACTCGCCGGCAGTGCCGCGTGCCGCTGCCAGGGCGTTGCGCTTGGCTTGTTCGAAGGCCGCGAACACCGTGCCGGTATCCAGGTAAAAGCGCTGCCCGGCCTCGGTCAGCTCGACCCGCCGGCGTGAGCGGTCGAACAGCTTCACCCCCAGTTCCTCCTCCAGCAGGGCAATCTGCCGCGACAGCGGCGGCTGGGAGATATGCAGGCGCTCGGCGGCGCGGCCGAAGTGCAGGGTCTCGGCCAGGGTGCGGAAGTACTGAAGATGGCGAAGTTCGATCATGATGCTCGCAAAGGTATCAGTGGATGCTTGATTATGTATTGGAAAATATAAGTCCGCCTACCTAATGTGATCAGGCCACACCCCATCGGCCCCGGCCACGCCACAAGCGTCGCCCGCCGACATAGTCACAAGCTATAGAACAATAAAAGGTGACGCTGATGCATTCCCTGACCGACCCTGCTGTTTGCCACGCCGAAGTTGCCGAAACCGATATCGCCCACGACAGTGACCCGCAAGTGCGCCAGGCCTTTCGCCGGGCGCTGCGCTTGATGGAGCGCGGCATCGCGGTGCTGATCCGCGGTGAAACCGGCACCGGAAAAGAGATTCTCGCCCGCGCCCTGCATGCCCACAGCCAACGCCGCGCCGCGCAGATGGTGGCGCTCAACTGTGCCTCGATCCCGGAGACGCTGATCGAGAGCGAGTTGTTCGGCTACAGCCGTGGGGCGTTTTCCGGGGCGTTGCCCGGTGGCAAGAAAGGCAAGGTGCAACAGGCGGATGGCGGCACCCTGTTTCTCGACGAGATCGGCGACATGCCCTACGAGCAGCAGACTCGCCTGCTGCGGGTGATCGCTGAGCGTGAGGTGACCCCGCTGGGCGCCGAACGCAGCGTACCGGTCAACTTCGCCCTGGTCTGCGCGACCCACCAGGACCTGTCGGCGCGGGTTGCCGACGGCAGTTTCCGTGAAGACCTGTTCTATCGCATCGCCACCGGCGTGGTCGAGCTGCCGCCGCTGCGCGAGCGCACCGACCGCGGCGAACTGCTGTGCAACATGGTCGCTCACGAGTTGCCGGGCTGTGACCCGCGCCAGATGATCAGCGCCGAAGTCTGGTCGCTGCTGTTGACCCACGCCTGGCCGGGCAACCTGCGCCAGATGCGCGCGGTGATCCGCTATGCCTGTGCGGTGATGGAAGGCGCGCGGATCACCCGCGCCGATTTGCCAGTGGACTTTATCGCCCAGCTGCCGGCCACTAGCGCACCTGTGCGCGTAGTGGTGCCGAACGTGACGCCGATCCGCCCGAGCCGCGCCGGTGACGAGCGCGCCGATGTGCTTGAAGTGCTGCAGACCTGCCGCTGGAACATGTCGGCGGCCGCGCGCGAGCTGGGCATCTGCCGGCCCTCGCTGTACCGGGTGCTGCGCCGGCTGGACATCCCGCCGCTCAAAGAGCAACTGGCACTGTACGCCTGCCGCCGCGCCTGAGCCGCAACCCACCTGATCCACTTTGCTTGAACACCCCTTGCTGCGCAGGGGGTGAGCCTGAGTTCGCCCTTCATCAAGGAAATAACAATAATGAGTACAGCTGCCGCCTACGCCCCGATGAACTTCAGCCTCGCTGGCCGCACCGCTTTGGTGACCGGTGCCGCCCGCGGTATCGGCCATGCGATTGCCGTCGCGCTTGGTCATTGCGGGGCCCAGGTGGCCCTGGCCGACCTTGATCCGATTGCAGCCGAGCAAGCTGCCGAGGCGTTGCGTGAGCAGGGTATTCAAGCCATCGGCGTAGCGGTGGACGTGGCCCAGGAGCAGCAGGTGCTGGCGATGGTCGATGAGGTCGAGCGGCTGCTCGGGCCGGTCGATATTCTGGTCAACAATGCCGGCATCGTCTCCACCGTACCGCTGCTGGAACTGACCACGGCGGAGTGGAACCGGGTCATGGCGATCGACCTCAACAGCGTGTTCTTCTGCGCCAAGGCGGTGCTGCCGGGGATGATGGAGCGTCGCTGCGGGCGCATCATCAATATCGCTTCGGTGGCCGGCAAGCGTGGGGGAGGGTTGCTCGGCAACAGTTGCTATGCCGCCGCCAAGGGGGCGGTGATCGCCCTGACCAAAGGCCTGGCGCGCGAGGCGGGGCCGTTCGACATCACCGTCAATGCGGTGTCACCGGCGCTGACCGACACCGAAATGACCAGTGTGCTGGCACCGCAGGCCCGCGCTCAGGTGCTGGCGCAGATGCCGCTGGGCCGGGCAGGTACGCCGCGAGATATTGCTGCAGCGGTGTGTTTTCTGGCGTCAGCCGAGGCGGGGTTTGTCACCGGCGAAATCATGGACGTCGACGGCGGCTTCATGCGTGACTGACTGTTGCCTGATCTGCCACCGCGTGGGGTGCGGTGGCTGGCTCGGATCAGACGCTTTGCCAGATGCCTTTGCCGGGCAAGCGCTGACGATCATGCGCTGCGTTGAAGTCCTGCAGCGGGCCTTTGGGCACGATGCCATTGGGGTTGATGGTCTTGTGGCTGAGGTAATAGTGCTTCTGGATGTGCTCCATGTTCACCGTCTCGGCCACGCCTGGCCACTGATACAGCTCGCGCAGCCAGTTGGACAGGTTCGGGTAATCGCTGAGGCGGCGCAGGTTGCACTTGAAGTGGCCGTGATACACCGCATCGAAGCGTACCAGCGTGGTGAACAGGCGCACGTCGGCTTCGGTCAGGTACTCGCCCGCCAGGTAGCGTTGGCCGCTTAGTAGCTGCTCGAGATGATCGAGTTCGTTGAACACCTCATCGAACGCGCTTTCGTAGGCTTGCTGCGAAGTTGCGAAGCCCGCCCGGTAGACACCGTTGTTGATGGCCGGGTAGATCCGCTCGTTGAGCGCATCGATGGTAGGGCGCAGCGCTTCGGGGTAGAGGTCAAGGTGATTGCCGGTCAGCGCATTGAACGCGCTGTTGAAGATGCGGATGATCTCGGCCGACTCGTTGTTGACGATGCGTTGTTCCTGCTTGTCCCACAGCACTGGCACCGTGACGCGACCGGTGTAGTCGGGGTCGTCGCGGGTGTAGCGCTGGTGCATGTACTCAAGGCCATCGAGGTGATCACCGCTGGAGCCTTGCTGCTGATCGAAGGTCCAGCCATGCTCGCCCATCAGCCAGCTCACCACCGAAACATCGATCAATGGCTCAAGGCCTTTGAGCGCGCGGACGATCAGCGTGCGATGCGCCCACGGGCAGGCCAGTGACACGTACAGGTGATAACGACCGGCTTCGGCCTTGGGCAGTTGATTGCGCCGTTGGGCGTTCTCGCGCTGGAACGCGCCGTCCTTGCTGGTCTCATACCACTGGTCATGCCAGCGACCGTCAATCAAAAGGCCCATGTCGAGCTCCTTGTACAAAAGTGATTTGTCTTTGGAGCCCAGTCTAGGGACTAGCGTTCGAATAAATAGCGCAAAGACTGCGTGGTATCTATCGAATTAGCCGATCTTGTTGCGATCCGCCCAGAACCGCTGCGCGTCGGCAAAGGCCTGATCGCGATCCTTGCCCAGGCCACGAAGGGCCAGCGCCATGGTGGCGACCACGGCCATTTCGCCGTAGCTGTCCTGCGCCTCACCGCGCCAGACCGCCAGCAGGTGCTCGGGTTGCAGGGTGGCCGGTTTGACATGGCGCTGGGCGCTCATGGCGGGCCACTCTTCGTCCCAATTCTCGCCGCCGCTGGTGCCGTAGAGGTGGCTGGCTACGTCCGGGTTGATCTCGATCTCGCCACCATCGCCCTTGACCACAATCACGTGATCGCCGAGCAGGCGGCTGGCTTCACGATGTACGGCCTGATAGCCCGGGTGGAAGATACTCTGCAGACCGCAGCGCGCCGCCAGCGGGTTGAGCACGCGGGCCAGCGAATGGATCGGCGAGCGCAGGCCAAGGGTGTTGCGCAGGTCGATCATGCGCTGCAACTGCGGTGCCCAGTCCTGCAGCGGGAAGAACGCCAACTTCTGCTCATCCAGGGTGCGCGCCAGCGATGCCCAGTCGCGGCAGAGCGGGATCTGCAGCAGCTCGAGCAACTGTTCGGTGTACATGCGCCCGGCTGTGTGCGCGCCGCCGCCGTGGAGCATGATGCGCACGCCATTGCCTGCCAGGCACTTGGCTGCCAGCAGGTACCACGGCAGGTGACGCTTCTTGCCGGCATAGCTCGGCCAGTCCAGATCGACCGCGATCTGCGGCGCTTGCAGGTGCGCGCGCAGGGCTTCGGTGAAGCCAGCGAGTTCTTCGGCGCTTTCTTCCTTGTGCCGCAGCAGCATGAGGAAGGCGCCCAGTTGGGTGTCCTCGACCTTGCCTTCAAGCAGCAAGGTCATCGCCGCACGGGCTTCTTCACGGCTCAGGCCGCGGGCGCCACGCTTGCCTTTGCCGAGAATGCGCACGAATTCGGCGAAGGGGTGCTCGGCAGGGGTGTGCAGGGTCAGCGGGCGCGGTTCGGGGAGTGGCTCGGTCATATGCAATTGGTCGGCTTGGGCAGGCCCGCCAGCTTGGCGGCAAGTTTGGCGGGAGTGCCATTGAACAGGCGGTTGAGGTGCGGGCTGTTGCCTTTTTCCACGCCCAGCTTGAGCGCGGTGTACTTGATCAGCGGGCGCGTGGCGGGTGAAAGCTGGTATTCCTGGTAGAACCCGCGCAGCACCTCGAGCACTTCCCAATGCTCGGGGCTGAGCGCAATGCCTTCGCGCTCGGCCAGGGCCTCGGCGACGGCGGGGGACCAGTCTTGCAGGTCGAGCAGAAAGCCGTCCTTGTCCAGAGCGATGTGGTGCTCGCCGACAGTCAATGCGTTCATAGCCAGCTGTTCACTTTGTCAAAGCGCAACGACAGCTCGACGAAAGCGGGGTAGTCCACCGTTTCGGCGAGGGTGCTGTCGATGGCACGCGCCTGTACGTCTTCGGCGAGCGCAAACAGACGCTGCTGTAACTGCGCCGATTGCAGCAGTTGCTGCGGCGCTGTGCCGGCGCGCAGCGCGTAAACCGCATCGCCGCAGAGCAGGATGGCGTCTTCGGCACCGAGCAAGCGCAGGCAGCTGGCGAGGCGGTTGTCGCCGAACGGCGAGTGGCTGATTACATGTAGGGTCGTCATCAGAGCGTTACCACCTGGTCATAACGGCCAATCAATGCCGCCAGCGCTGCGTCGTCCAGCACCTCGACCGGCAGGCTCAGGCTGGCTGGGTCCAGGCCGCGCTCTGCCACGCTGTGGGCACAGACGAACAGCTCTTCGACGCCAAACATCGGCAGTGCCTGCAGGTTGGCCGCAAGGTCTTTGAGTTGCAGCGCGGCCGGCTGCTGGGCGGCGGCGAGCTGGAACACACCATCATCCATGAACAGCATGCCCAGCGGCAGATCAAACGCGCCGCCAGCCAGGGCGATGTCCAGCGCTTCGCGTGCGGACGGGCCGCTCCACGGTGCCTGACGGCTGATGATCAACAAGGATTTGGCCACTTCAATCGCCTCCAAAACAGACCAGGCGGTCGGCAACCTGCGCCGCCTCGTGCAACTGGCCCAGCCCAGACAGCTCCCACGGTGCCGGCAGGTTCACGGCAGGGCGCTGATAGCGGTTGGCTTCGGTCGTATCCAGCACGCCACGGCGCAGGGCGGCAGCAATGCACACCACCGCGTCGAGCTGGTTGCCTTCGATGAATGCACGCCATTGCGCGGCCACGTCCAGTTCATCCTGTGGCGTGACGACGTTGGCCGAGGCGCTGTGCACCCCGTCCTGATAGAAGAACAGGCGGGCAATCTGGTGCCCGCCGGCCAGCGCCGCCTCGGCAAAGCGCAGGGCGCGACGCGAGGAGGGCGCATGGGCCGGGGAAAAAACCGCGATGGCGAATTTCATGGGAGGCTCTTGCAACATGATCCGGCCATGATAAAGCAAAACAGCCCCGCCTCCGCTACAGGCGGGGCAATGCTCACTGTTGTGCCTTGCTCTCGGGCAAGAACCAATTCAGCACCAGTGCGCAGATGCCACCGGTGGCCACGCCCGATTCCAGCACGTTACGCAGCGCCGACGGCATGTGCGCAAGGAACTCCGGCACCTGCGCCACGCCCAGGCCCAAGGCCAGCGATACCGCGATGATCAGCAGGGCACGCCGGTCCAGCCGGGTGCTGGCGAGGATATTGATCCCCGAAGCGGCAACGGCGCCAAACATCACCATCGCCGCGCCACCCAGCACCGGCTCCGGCACTGCCTGAATCACGCCGGCAACGGTCGGGAACAACCCCAGCAGCACCAGCATGGCGGCGATCCAGATGCCGATGTGGCGGCTGGCAATCCCGGTCAGCTGAATCACGCCATTGTTCTGCGCGAAGATCGAACTCGGGAAGGTATTGAACACCCCGGCCAGTAGCGAGTTGGCGCCGTTGACCAGCACGCCGCCCTTGATCCGCTGCATCCACACCGGGCCTTCGACCGGCTCACGCGATACCTTGCTGGTCGCTGTCACGTCACCAATGGCTTCCAGCGACGTCACCAGATAGATCACCAGCATCGGAATGAACAGCGCCCACGAGAAGCTCAGGCCAAAGTGCAGCGGCGTCGGCACCTGGAACAGCGCCGCCTCGTGCATGCCGGTAAAGTCCAGCCGGCCCATATAACCGGCCAGTGCATAGCCCGCCGCCAGCGCGATGACGATGGCGCAGCTGCGCATCCATACCACCGGGATGCGGTTGAGCAGCACGATGATTGCCAGAACCACGCCCGACAGCAGCAGGTTTTCGCCGTTGGCAAAGGTGCCATTGGCCATCGCCGTGAAGCCACCGCCCATGCTGATCAAACCGACCTTGATCAAGGTCAGGCCGATCATCAGCACCACGATGCCGGTGACCAACGGGCTGATCAGGCGTTTGATGAACGGCAGTATGCGCGACACGCCCATCTCCACGAAGGAGCCGGCAATCACCACACCAAAGATCGCCGCCATCACACCCTCAACCGGCGTGCCTTGCTTGACCATCAACGCACCACCGGCAATCAACGGCCCGACAAAGTTGAAGCTGGTGCCCTGCACGATCAAAAGCCCCGCACCAAATGGCCCGAAGCGCCGGCACTGAACAAAGGTGGCGATCCCCGAGATGACCAGCGACATCGACACGATCAGATTGGTATCCCGCGCTGAAACGCCCAGCGCCTGACAGATCAGCAGGCCCGGGGTAACGATCGGCACGATGATCGCGAGCAAATGCTGCAGGGCAGCGAGCATGGCAATCAGCGGCCGCGGCTTGTCCTCAAGGCCAAGGACCAGTTCATTGTCAGGCGCTGCCGCGCCGGGCCCTTGTTCGATCGAACTCATGGGTAGCTGCCCCGGAAGAAAAAAGGAGCGCATTCTAAGGTCCGCTGGCCGATTCGGGTAGCCTAAATGCAGCGCTTCAGCCCTGTGCCTGGCGGGATACGCCTGGCGATGTCGGCCACCGCCAAACGTCGCCCACAAAAAAGCCCGCCGAAGCGGGCTTTTCTGAGTTACCGATCAATCAACGATCAGTCATCACGACCCATGATGCCGAACAGCTGCAACAGGCTGATGAACAGGTTGTAAATCGATACATACAGGCTGATGGTCGCCATGATGTAGTTGCGCTCGCCGCCATGGATGATGGCGCTGGTCTGGAACAGAATGCACACCGACGAGAACAGGACGAAACCAGCGCTGATGGCCAGCTGCAGGCCGCTGATCTGGAAGAAGAAGCTCGCAACCACTGCGCCCAGCAGGACGAAGAAGCCAGCGGTGATGAAGCCGCTGAGGAAGCTCATGTCCTTACGGCTGATCAGCACGTAAGCCGACAGACCACCGAACACCAGCGCAGTCATGGCAAACGCCGAGCTGACCACTTCCGCACCACCGGCCATGCCGAGGTAACGGTTGAGGATCGGGCCGAGAATGAAGCCCATGAAGCCGGTCAGTGCGAACGTCGAAACCAGGCCCCAGACCGAGTCACGCAGTTTGGCGGTGAGGAAGAACAGGCCGTAGAAGCCGATCAGCACCACGAAGATGTTCGGGTAGCCGACACGCATCTGCTGCGCAACGAACGCCATCAGACCGCTGAAAGCGAGGGTAAGCGCCAGCAAGCTGTAGGTGTTACGCAGGACCTTGCTGACCTCCAGCTGCTCGGCCTGCTGGCCGTGTTGTAGGGCATAATCCTGTTCGCGCATGGCGACACTCCTGTGGGTAGAAACCTATGGATGCTGAGAGCATACCAGAGCCACCGCAGGCCGCGACACAGAGAGTTTGACAGCGTGTTTCATTACGGTATTATGGCGCCCGCTGTATCCGGAAGCGTGGCCGAGTGGTTTAAGGCAACGGTCTTGAAAACCGTCGATGGGCAACTATCCTAGAGTTCGAATCTCTACGCTTCCGCCATATTCAAAAGCCCTGACTTGTCAGGGCTTTTTGCGTTTTTGGGGTAGCATTTTCCTTACTGTCGTGTCCGACGCTCAGTGCGCCAATCAGATGCCGCCTCAAGGTCTGCTAGTGCCATACCGACATGATCCATCTCCTGACCACTCCAGGACACCTCGACGCCTTCTCTCAAGGCCGAGCCAGAAAACTGGAAATCAAGGGGTACAGCACCGACGCACACTCCTCAGGAACCCAATGGCCGCAACCTGGCAATACGTGGGATTCAACGTTGATGGCGTAGCGGCGGATGTTTTCAGGCTGCTGGGCACCGAATCCGCCGTTACCACCACCGCCAACCGCGAGGACGGGCAGTGTTAATTTGGTAGCCACCAGTTTCTCGTTCTGAGCGATCGATTGTGGAAGCGCGCGATAGTATTCAAACGCGTGGTGGAACGTCTGGGGCTTGGAATATGACCGGACGTAACCCTCCAACAGTTCCTCAGTGAGGACCGCTTGGTTGCTGGCATGGTGACGGATGAAATGCGTCAAGAATTGCCGCTCGTTTCCTCTGACCATCGCATCGGCCAACTGACCGGACGCTGCAAAGAAACTGTGATGCCACCCCGGTGCCTCTCCGGTTGCGACAAAGGCTGGCAGTGAATAGAGCGTGTCGTCAGGAATGGTCGCTTCGATGAACGCAGCCTTGACGATATCTTCTGGATGGCGAGCCACCATTGGATAGCTGTTCCAGATACCAATGTCGTGGGCGACGACAGAGAAGGGCTTGTCCGCACTGATCCGCTTGGCAAGCTTGTGCAGATACTCCGAAACATCCACTCCGGTGTAAGTCGTTTTCGGCGGCGCTGACAGGCCAAGACCTGGCAGGTCAACTGCTACAACCGTATAGCGTTCTGCGAGTTGCGGCATGAGGCTATTCCACTCATACCAGGTCTGGCCGAAGCCGTGGACGAGCAGCACAAGCGGGCCCTTGCCGCCTCGTACAAAATGCAGCTTTACACCGTCAACAGTTTCGTAGGCGCTGGTGAATCCTTCGGGTATTGGAAACTCTGACTGTGAAACGCTGACAGCGGCAGGCGGCGCGGGATTGATCTGTGCTGCGTTGGCCTGAGTTGCACCCATAGCGAGCGCAGCAACGGCTAGTGCAATTGCTTGAAACTTCATGTTTTTCACCTGATGGGACGATAAATGATAGGACGATCAGCGATCTTGGTGAGCGCGTTTACCGGGAGGAAAGGCGTAGCGACGTGCTGCCAGTGCTATTACAAAAGCGAGCACTGCGAGGATGGCTACAGCGGGCGGCAGCATTGACGGGCCACTCTGCGTGAGGATCGCCCCGCCAACTGCTCCGCCGGCCGCGATTGCCAGGTTCCACGCAGTGGTGACCATAGCCTGGGCCAGGTCGACGCCGTCGCCCGCGGCATCAGCTGAGGCGGTCTGCATCATGGCGCCCGCGCCGCCAAAGCCCAGTCCCCAGACAACCGCGCCCAGATAGACTGCAATGCTCTGCTCTCCAGCAATACTCAGGAGCACAGCGGTCAATGCGAACGAACCGATTGCAGCGAGCACCATAAAGCGCAGCATCTGGTCGACCAGACGTCCGACTACCCATATGCCAACCAGTGAACTGACGCCGAACGCCAGCAGCACAAGATCGACCCGCGATTGCGACGCCGTGGAGAATGGTGCGATGTAGGTGTAGAGAATGTTGTGGGCGGTCATCCAGGCCAGGATGACAAGCAGGATCGGCACGATGCCCTTGGTCCTGATGACGGCAGCGAGAGAAAGGCGTTTGTCGCCGCTTCGGCCAGGAGCGTCGGGGACCTTCACCATGATCCAGCCGATCAACATGACAGCGAGCGCCGATAGAATCACGAACGATCCACGCCACCCTACCAAGCTCCCCAGGAACGTCCCCAGCGGAACACCCAGCGACAGCGCCAGGGGCACACCTACCATTGCGACCGCCATCGCCGCCCCAGTCTGCTCGGGGCGCACGATGCTGCGTGCGTAGCCCGCCAGTATTCCCCACGCCAACCCTGCAGCGCACCCCGCAATGAACCGCGCAGTCAGCACGACCGCGAATGATTCAGCCATCGCGGTCAACGTGTTGCCGATCACGAAGCAGATGATCGTTGCCAGCAGCACAGGCCTGCGGCGCATGCCTTGGGTCAGGCTGGTCAGTGGGATCGCCGCCAACAGCGATCCAAGTGCGTAGACAGCCACCAGCTGCCCGGCCATAGCCTCAGAAATCTGCAGGCCAGCAGCGATGCTTGGCAACAAACCGGCGGGCAGTGTCTCGGTGACGATGCACAGGAAGCCTGCGGCCGCGAGGCCAGCCAGCGCCGCGATGGGTAGGCCAGAGCGCGTGGCAGAAGCCTGATTGGACAGGCTGTGTGAGGGGGAGGGCTGCATGATTTTCCTTGCGATTGGCGTAGTGGCTGGCGTATGGAGCGCTAGCTGACGGCGTGGATATTTACGTTAATAGCCACTATAGTATTCACAAATCTCAAAGTAAACGGTTTATGTAGTGACCATTAACGTAAATAAGCGATCTCGCGGTCGACCTCGCCAATTCGGCCTTGAGGACGCCATCCAGGTGGGGCAGCATCTGTTCCACGAGCGTGGTTATGAGAACGTCAGCGTCGCCTCGCTGACGGAGGCGATAGGCATCACTGCACCGAGCTTCTATACGGCTTTTGGCAGCAAAAGCGCGTTTTTCTGCGATGCTTTGCGGCATTACTCCGCGACGGTGGTGCCACTCGACGCTTTACTGATCCCAGGCACACCACCGCAGATCGCACTGCTGAACATGCTCAAAGCTGCCGCGCATGCTTACGCGGAGCACCCGCAGCGCCGAGGTTGTTTCATCCTTGAACATGCCAAGGCCGGAGCGACCGAGTCGGGGGCTGCCGCCAAGCAGATCGCGGAGGAGAACCGGGCAAGAGTGATGGCGTTTCTCGAAGGATCTGGCATCTCGGCTGCTAGTCAGGTTGTGGACTATGTGTCCGTCACCATGCTGGGCCTGTCAGCCGCGGCGAAAGAGGGTTGGGAGGAAGAAAGGCTGATTGCGATCGTGGACACTGCAGCGGTGGGGCTTGGGCAATTGATCGCGAGCGCCCAGGCCGCGTCCGAGGCGTCTGCTTGACGAGCCATACTGAGAATGGCGCACCAGCCTCGGCAGTGCTCGACGTGGGCGCTGATCCGAGGAATACGGTGTTGTGCTTTGGGAGAGCCGCCGAGCCTGTGATAATGGCCGCAATCACAAGGGCCACGTTATGCTGATCATTTCCAACAACGTCCATCTGCCGGATACCGACATCGAGCTGACCTACATCCGCGCCCAGGGTGCCGGTGGGCAGAACGTCAACAAGGTGTCCAGCGCCGTGCACCTGCGCTTTGATATCCGCGCCTCGTCGCTGCCCGAGTTTTACAAGGAGCGGCTGCTGGCGCTGCGGGACAGCCGCATCACCAGCGACGGCGTGTTGATCATCAAGGGCCAGCAGTACCGCACCCAGGAGCAGAACCGTACCGACGCCCTGGCGCGGCTCGCCGAGTTGATCATCGCTGCCGGCAAGACCGAGAAGAAGCGCCGCCCCACCAAGCCGACCCTCGGTTCGAAGACCCGCCGCCTTGAAGGTAAAGCAAAGCGCAGTACCATCAAGTCGGGTCGGGGTAAGGTGGAGTTCTAAGTTGCCCGAGCAGAGATGTAGCTGGCACTGCGCTGAACAAGCCAGCCTGAGGGGGGCCACCCCGCCTTTTATCCGTAGTAGCTGGCCTCGATCGCCTGCGCCTTCTGCCAGCTCTCAAGCGCTTTCAGATTCAGCAGGTATTTCTTGATGTTCGGGTATTCACCGTTGCGGTCAAGGCGCTGAATGATCTCGGCAACAAAGTACATCATGAAGTCAGCGCCGCTCAATTTGCCGCCCACCAGGTAGTCTTTGTTCTCCAGCTGGTCATTCAGGTAGCTGAAGATTTTCTTGCCCTCGGCCTGGGCATGGCTCGGCAGGAAAACCAGCTCGGCGGTCTCGCGCTGCATGAACACCTGGAGCAGCGGTGGCAGCATCGCTGAGCTTTCGGAGAAGTGCAGCCATTGCAGGTACTCGACATACTCATCGCTGTCTCTCGCCGGCGCCAGATGCGGGGCGTAGCGTTCGATAAGGATCTCGGTAATCGCACCTGACTCCGCAACCACCTTGCCGTTGAGCTCTATCACCGGCGATTTGCCGAGTGGATGGATGGCTTTGAGCGACTCAGGGGCGAAATGGGTCGCTCGATCTCGGGTATAGAACTCGGTTTTGTAAGGCACGCCCATCTCTTCCAGCAGCCAGAGCGTTCGAATGGAGCGCGATTCGTTCAAGTGATGCAGGGTGATCATGGTGGTGATCCTCAGTCGTGGTAGAGGCGAGGGCAGGCAGATAGCCGCCGCTCTGCCGAATACATACTGACCGCCGGATGAGCTTATGTTCACAGAACAGGTTTTGCAGTCGCGTCGCCGGCGATTGCACGAGGATCGCCGCCGCCGAAACATGTGCTCACCACCGCGTGCTATTGCCATCCCTCCACCCCTTGGCCAAAATGAGAGTCATTATCAGATCCCTGCGCCAGGCCGTATCTCATGTCTTCTGTCGATTACTCCCAGCAAAGCGCCGTGCAGTCACTCTACGAGACCCATCACCCATGGCTTTGCAGCTGGTTGCGCCAGCGCCTTGGCTGTGTCGATAACGCGGCGGACCTTGCCCAGGACACGTTCATTCGGGTAATCACCCAGCGCAAGGCCACCGAATTGCGCGAGCCTCGCGCCTACCTGAGCACCATCGCGCGCAGTTTGATGATCGACATGTTTCGCCGTCGCTACCTGGAACAGGCTTACCTGGAAACCCTTGCACTCAGCCCCGAACCGCTGGATGTCTCGCCTGAAACCCGCAGCCTGATCATCGAAACCCTGATGCAAATCGACCGCATGCTGGACGGCCTGGGTGGGCGCACCCGCGAGATTTTCCTTCTGGCCCAGCTTGATGGGCTGAGCTATGTCGAGATTGGTCGACGCCTGAATATCTCGGTCAACACGGTCAAGAAACACGCAGTGCGCGCCCTGACTCATTGCCTGCTGCTGGCAGATGACGAACGTGCGTGAGCAGACCCTTGACCACGCGACACTGGAGGCCGCCGCTCGCTGGTACGTCGACTTGCGCACCGAAGCGCCCGACGCTGCCTTGCGTGAAGCGCATCTGCGCTGGCTGGAGCGTGATCCGCGGCACGTTCAGGCATGGGAGCGACTGGCTCGACTGCAGGACAAGCTCGCCCAGGTCACACCAGGCATAGGCCGGCCAACACTGAGCAGCGCCCGGGCCAAACGCCGCGACGTGCTCAAGGTTTTTTCGCTTTTGCTGGCAGCAGGCGGGGCTGGCACGCTGGCCTGGAGCACGACGCCACTGCCGACCTTGATGGCCGACCAGCGTACCGTTACCGGCGAGCGGCGTCGGCTGCGCCTGGAGGACGGCAGCTTACTGATGCTCAATACCGCCACTGCGTTGGACATTCACTACAGCGCGAGCATGCGTGAAATCCAACTGCTCAGCGGTGAAATCCAGATCGAGACGATGCCGGACGAGCAGGCACGACCCTTCATCGTGCACACCCCTTCGGGCAGCATCCGCGCCTTGGGTACTCGCTTCGTCGTGCGCTACGACGCGCAACATACTCGGGTCAGCGTGCAGGAACATGCGGTTGAAGTGCGCTGCGCAAGCGCTGTGGGTTCGGCGGTACGGGTCAATGCTGGTCAACAGCTGGACTTCGTCCGCACCGAGGCTGGCACGCCGCAACCGTCTGGGTCGCAGCTGGACGCCTGGACGCGCGACATGCTGGTTATCGAGGACTGGTCCCTGGGCGACTTCATCACAGAATTACAACGCTACCGCCCGGGCCATCTGGGCTGTGCGCCTGAGGTGGCGCAGCTGCGGATTTCAGGCGCTTTTCACCTGGGTGACAGCGACGTCATCCTCGACAATCTGACGTCGACCTTGCCCGTGCGCCTGCGTCGATTCAGCCGTTACTGGACGCGCGTCGAGCCGGCTTGAAAACGTTGTAAAAATAATCCAGCGCTAGGGGTTGTTGATTTTTATTCTCGTTCGACTTGGTAGGTAGAGGCGCACACAGACGCCGTCACCTACTGCCACCGGGCGCAAGGAAACCGCATGATCCCCCGCAACCCTCAACCGCGCGACGTCTTCAGCAAATCTGCAGTCAAACCCCTGAACCGTGCGGTGTACGCCGCGCTGCTGGGGATGGCGCTGTCGCTGCCAGTCGGCACCGCGCTGATTGCCCTGCCGGCGTCGGCTCAGACCAACATTGAAAGCAGCTTTGATATCCCCGCCGGTGCACTGGGTTCGGCGCTGACTCAGTTCGCGGCTGCTGCCGGCGTGACCGTCTCGTTTGATCCGGCCCACGCCGCCGGGCAGCAGACCAGCGGCCTGCGCGGCCGCTACAGCACCGATGCCGGGCTGCAGCAGCTGCTGGCCGGTACCCGCTTGCAAGCGGTGCGCCTGGCCAGCGGCAGCTATTCGCTGCTGCCGCGCGAGCAGGGCGCTGCCATGCAACTGGGCGCTACCAACATTTCCGGGCAGGCCATCGAGTCAGCCTACGGGCCGGTCGACGGCTATGTCGCCACGCGCAGCGCGACCGCGACCAAGACCGATACGCCGATTCTGGAAATCCCCCAGGCGATCAACGTCGTGACTGCCGACCAGGTTGCCGTGCAAGGCGCACGCAACCTGACCCAGGCACTGCGCTACACGCCGGGCCTGACCACTGGTGGTTTCACCGATCGCAACACGATTGCCGACGAGATCACCAGCCGTGGCTTTGCCCCGACGCCGTTGTATTTCGACGGCGCCTACATACCTTATGCCGGTAGCCTCGGCGGCGCGCCGCAGATCGACCCCTACACCCTGGAGCGCATTGAAGTGCTCAAGGGGCCATCGTCGGTATTGTTCGGGCAGAACCAGCCGGGCGGCCTGATCAACCTGGTGTCCAAGCGTCCCACCAGCGAACAGCGCAGCCAGATCAAGCTCGGCGCAGGCAGCTACAACCGGGTCAACGGGGCAATCGATACCAGTGGCCCGCTCGACGAGCAGAAGGCATTCAGCTATCGCCTGGTCGGCGTCGCCAAGAAAGGCAATGAGCAGGTCGCGCATACCCATTCCGAGCGTATGTTGCTGGCGCCGAGCCTGACCTGGACGCCCACCGAAGACACCTCGTTGACCCTGCTGGCGCAGATCCAGCGCGACGATGGCCAGGCCGACTATCAATCGTTGCCACGGGTCGGCTCACTGGACCGTGGCCCGACCGGTCAGAAGATCAAGCGGGAGTTTTTCTCCGGTGATTCGCGGTACAACGACTACAAGCGTGACCAGTATGTTTTTGGCTATGACTTCAGCCACAACCTGAACGACGACCTGACCTACCGCTCCACCGCGCGCTACACCGACGTGCGTGACCAGTACAAAGGTTTTTACCTGCGCAGCTTCGTCACCGATGCGGCCGGGGTGGTTGATCAGACCCGGGCCAATCGAGTCAAGCTCGACTGGCGCCAGCACAACATTGCCTACACCATCGATAACAACCTGGAGTACACATTCAATACGGGTGCGCTCGAGCACACCCTGCTGACTGGCGTTGATTACCGTCACTTCACCCGCAAGTACGATGGCTATAACGCCTACAACGTGTTGCCGGTGGATCTGTATGGCAAGAACAACTTTGACAGTTCCAGCGTAACCCCGGTGCTCGACACCCAATGGGACAACACCCTGCGCCAGACCGGCGTGTACCTGCAGGACCAGATCCGCTTTGACCAGTGGGTGCTGACCATTGGCGGTCGTCAGGACTGGGCGGAAATCGACAACAAGGACCTGCTCGCCCACACCGTCGCGTCGCAGCGCGACAACAAGTTCACCGGGCGAGTCGGCCTGACGTATGTCACCGAGTTCGGCCTGGCACCCTATGTCAGCTACTCCGAGTCGTTCCTGCCGACCCTGGGCACTGCCGCCCCCGAGCGCGGTGGCAAAGCCTTTATCCCAACCGAAGGTGAGCAGTACGAAGTGGGGGTGAAGTACCAGCCTTTCGACAAGACGCTGATTACCGCGTCGGTGTTTCAGGTCAAGCAGAAGAACGTGCTGACGGGCGACACCGAGTACCCGCAATACTCGACGCAAAGCGGTGAAGTGCGCGCGCGGGGTATCGAACTGGAAGCCAAGTCCAGTCTCGACAATATTGATGTGATGGCCGCCGCCACTTACATCGACGCGTTCTATACCAAAAGCACCTATGGCGATGAGGGCAACCGCAGCGAAGCGACGGCGCCGGTTTCAGCTTCGTTGTGGGTCGATTATCACTTCACTCAGGCGACGCTGGCGGGCCTGACCTTCGGTGCCGGCGCCCGCTATACCGGACGTAAGCCAGGGGATTCGGCCAACTCGTTCGACGTACCCGCTTATGTGGTGTATGACACCACCATCAGCTATGACCTCGGTGCGCTGGATGCCGGTCTGCGCGGTTTGCGTACCAGCCTCAACGTGCAGAACGTGTTTGACCGCACCTTCATTTCGGACTGCAACTATGCATTTGGCTGCTACTACGGTCAGGAACGGGTTGCATCTGTGGAAATGACTTACGACTGGTGACGGCTAGCTGAATCGAAAAATCTGCGAACCTTTACTGCTGCCCAATGATCCAAGCGCAATGGCTTGGATCTGGGCGCGCTGCCCTGCGTCCCCGTCATCTTTGGGTCTCGACAATCTGCAGACCCCAGCGCACCTTCGCAGAGGACTCCGCAGTGCCGACCAGTGGGATTAGAGTAGACAATCGATTCACTGCTGAAGTCATGGGCCATCCGAAGGACATCTTCTTCGCCGCCGTCGAAAGCACGCGCATGCCGATGATCGTCACGGACCCCAACCAGCCGGACAATCCCATCATCTTCGCCAACCAGGCCTTTCAGGAAATGACCGGCTATGGCGAAGATGAGCTGATCGGCCACAACTGTCGGTTCCTGCAAGGCAAGGACACGGATCAGGAAGTCATCTCTGCGATTCGCCAGGCCGTTGCCCAGCGCTATGACTTCTCCACCGAGGTGCTGAACTACCGGAAAGACGGCAGTTCGTTCTGGAATGCGCTGTTCATCTCGCCCATCTACAACGACAGCGGTGAGCTCAAATACTTTTTCGCATCCCAGCTGGACGTCAGCCGGCGTCGGGATGTGGAAGATGCCTTGCGCCAGTCGCAGAAGATGGAGGCACTGGGGCAACTGACCGGCGGCATCGCCCACGACTTCAATAACCTGCTGCAGGTCATCGGGGGCTATGTCTCGTTGGCTAAATCGGCTGCCGAGAAGGAGCAGCCTGATCTGGCCAGGATCGTCAGAGGCCTGACCCATGCCACCCAGGCGGTGGAAAAGGCCAACACCTTGACCAAGCAACTGCTGGCCTTCTCACGCAAGCAGTCGCTGCAAGGGCGGGTGATCAACATCAATCAGATCGTCACTGACGCTCAGGTGTTGATCAACCAGACCTTGGGCGATGGTGTCTCGGTGTCGCTCAGCCTGGATGACGAGCTGCATAACTGCCGTATCGATCCGGCCCAGGCGCAGATCGCCTTGCTCAACGTCATCATCAATGCGCGCGATGCCATGGCTGGAGATGAGCGCCAGGCGCTAAACATTGAAACCAAGAACGTCATCGTGACCGAAGATGCGCGAGCGTCCTATGAAGGGCTGCATGCGGGGCATTATGTCTGCGTCTCGGTTACCGATAATGGTGAGGGCATGCCTGAAGCCGTGCGTGGCCGGGCGATGGACCCGTTCTTTACCACCAAGGACGAGGGCAAGGGCACCGGCCTTGGGCTGTCGATGGTGTATGGCTTTGCCAAGCAATCAGGTGGCGCGGTGAAGATCTATTCCGAAGAAGGCGTAGGCACTACTGTGCGCTTTTACTTCCCGGCCGATGCCAGCGAGCTGCACCCCTTGGAGCGAGCGAGCCTGCTCAAGTCCAAAACCGGTGATGAGCGCATCCTGATCGTCGAAGACCGCGCCGATGTTGCCGAGTTGGCGCAGGTGATTCTCGAAGAGCAGGGCTATGAAACCCAGGTGGCCAATGATGCCAAGGATGCGTTATTGATCCTGGAGCAAGGTCTGCACTTCGACCTGTTGTTCACTGACCTGATCATGCCGGGCGGCATCAACGGCGTCACGCTGGCGCGCAAGGTGCAGTTGCAGCATCCGTCGATGAAGGTGTTGCTGACCACTGGCTATGCAGAGAGCTCGATCGAGCGAACCGACATTGGTGGTTCCGAATTCGAGGTGATTTCCAAACCGTACTTGCCGCAGGAGCTTGGCCGCAAGGTGAGGTTGGTGCTGGATTCACCGGGCGGCGTCTGACCCGTCCCCGGGCCGATCTGACTTACAAGGATGCGCTGTATTTGACGGCTGCCGCTGCCCGGGATGGCACGTTGAGGGTGCGCAGCAGGCTGGACACATGGATGCGTACGGTAAACGGCGATATATCCAGGGCCTTGGCGATTTCCTTGTTGGTCTTGCCTTGAGCGATCAGCCGCAACACGTCCTGCTGGCGCGCCGTCAGTGTGTTGGTGTCCAAAGGCAACAACCCCGAAGGCGCGAACTTGACCAGCACCTCGCCTTCGCGGATGGCGAGCAGCGCCTGGCCGATCTCATCAGGGGCGATGTTCTTGCCGATAAAACCATCGGCACCCATTGCCATCACCTGCTCGATCAGTAGCGGGTCATCCACCATCGACACCACGATCAAGGTGGTACGCCGCAGTTGCTTGCGCAGGTCACCCAACTGGCTGATGCAGGTCAGCCCGGGAAAGCGCAGGTCGAGGATCAGCGTGTCGACCTCTGTGCCGCTTTCGAGCATGTTCAGCACCGTGTCGAGATCGCCGGCCTGTTCAACCCGAGCCTCGGGCAGCAGGCGTTGCACCGTGCGCAGCATGCCTTCGCGGAACATGGGATGGTCGTCGGCGATGATGATGCGGCATGTCATGGATTGCCCCTCCCTGGGGTCAGGTCTTGCGCGTGCGTGGTACTTTAACACTCTGCTCAGGGCCTGCCTGCCAGGCGCGCCAGCAAGTCGATGACCGTACAAGGACGTTGCCGTGAAGTTCATGAAAGACGCCGAACTGGATCAAGCCAACCTGCGTATCGTGGTAGCCATCTGCGCCATGGTGTACATCGGCGTGCTGGGCTTCTTGCCAGGGCAGTCGGTGGCGCACTACGTGCCGGTGATGCTCTATATCGTGGTGTTCCTGCTGGCCTCGATTGTGCTGCGCCTGGTGATCGCGCGCTGGCCCGGGCACTACCCGGCGCGGCGAGTTTTCGGGATGGTTCACGACTATACCGGCACCTCGTTCGGCCTGGTGATTGGCGGCGAGGCGGCGTTGCCGCTGTATGCGGTGATGGTCTGGGTCAACCTTGGCAACGGCATGCGCTACGGCTCGCGCTACCTGGCGATTGCCACAGTCCTTGGCCTGCTGGCGCTGCTGGTCGTTTACGGGCTGAACCCGTTGTGGCAAGCGCAGCCCTTCATGATGCTGATGCTGATGATCACCAGTACGGTGATCCCGGTCTACGCCCACCTGCTGCTGGAGCGCACGCGCAAGGCATCCGAAGAGGCTATCGCCGCCAACCTGGAAAAGTCGCGCTTTCTGGCCCAGGCCAGCCATGATCTGCGCCAACCGATTCACTCCATCGGCCTGTTCACGGCCTGCCTGCGTGAGGCACGTTTGGGCGATGAGGAGCGGCGGCTGGTGGACAACATCGACCGTTCGCTGCTGAACGTCTCGCAATTGTTCCGCTCCATTCTCGATCTCTACACCCTGGACAACGGCCGCTTGCTGCCCAAGTACCAGGTGGTGCACTTGGGCGAGTTGCTCGCCGAGCTGCTCCGCCAGAACGCCGAAGCTGCCCGTTGGGCCGGGGTAGAACTGCGCCTGCGGCCATGCGAGCACTGGGTGCGGGTTGACCCGGCGCTGTTGGCGACCATGGTGCAGAACGTGCTCTCCAACTGCTTCAAGTACGGCCGCCAGCGTCCGGTGCTGGTCGGCGTCCGCCGGCGCCGCGGTGGGCTGGTAGTGGAGATTCATGACCAGGGCCAGGGCATTGCTGAAGAGCATCTGCCGCGAGTGTTCGAGGAGTTCTACCGCGTTCGCCAGCTGCGCGACAAAGACGTCGAAGGGGTCGGCCTGGGCTTGTCCATCGTCAAGCGCCTGGGGCAGTTGATGGGCATGGGCGTGGTGCTGCGATCGCGGGTCGCACGTGGCACCTCGGTCAGCCTCAGCGGCTTGCCGCTGGCGACCGCCCCTGAGCAACACGTAGTGCGCGACGATCCACGCCAGGCGGGCCTGTTGACTGGTTTGAAAGTGTGCCTGGTGGAAGATGACCACAACGTGCTGCTGGCCACCCAGGCATTGCTGGAGCGTTGGGGCTGCGAGGTGCAGGCGGAGTCGAGCGGGCATGACCTGGTCAGTGATTGCGACATCATCGTCGCCGACTATGACCTGGGCAATCACGCCACCGGTATCGAGTGCATCGACCACCTGCGCGCGCAGCGCGGCGTGGCGGTGCCAGCGCTGATTCTGACCGGGCATGATGTGGAGCGGATCCAGGCAGCCCTGCACGATCGGCAGATCGCCATCTTGTCCAAACCAGTGCGCCCCGCTGAATTACGGGGCGCTCTGCGCGAGCTCAGCCAAGGGCCGCTTATTGGTTGAACGGCGTCAACCCATTACCGCGGGCACCTTTGGGCTGGCAGTAGGCGGCGGGTTTCATCATGCCAAAGCTGGCCACGGCGAACATCCCGCCGCTGGCACCGCTGGGCACGGAGCAGTTGTAGTCACCGGAAGCGGTGCTGGCGATGTAATAGGTGGTCATGGAGTCACTGCGTACGTTGGAAACGCGCTTGACCGGTTCACCCAGGTTGGTTTCCGAGAGCGTCTTGAGGTGGTCTTCGGTGGGTTTCATATGGCTGCAACCGGCAACGCCGATCATCAGGGCGCCGAGCAGGGCGAGGCGGGTGACTGGAGCGTGCAGTTTCATGGCGCTTCTTCCTTGGGGATGTTTTGGTTTTTTTAACGCGCAACAATCCCTTGCACGGCGAATTCGCCGTGCTGGCGGGGAGCATTGGGGTTGCTGGCGAATATAGCGCCAGGTGGGTGCGAGGTCGATTAGCACAAGTGTGCTAGTGGCACTTTGAAGTTGCGGGCAACGAGCGCGTTGCCCCGGCTTAATCAACGCCGCCAGGCGCTGCCGTGATCACCGACCACCCAGGGCTTTTGCTCAGCAATGATCTGAACGCCGCCGACCCAGCGCTCGGCTGGCGCGCAGTCGAGCCAATTCACGCCGCCTCGTAGAACGCGCTCACCCAGGTCGGTGATTCGAACAAGACGGTGCTTCCACTCTAATGGCCAGGCGTTACACAGATGAAGCCTGATCGCCTGTTCGCACACACACAAAAAAGCCCGGCGAACCGGGCTTTATCAAACCAGACGCTATTTACTGAGCGGTCTTCAGCTTGATCACATCACCGGAAACAGTGGTGGTGTAGCCGTTCAGAACCCAGGCCCAGAACCAGCTCTCTTGCACCTGAGTGTTGATCATCGCATCACCGCCCTTGGCTTTGATTGCGTAATCCTGTGCGCGCACGAAGCGGCTGTTCTGGCGGATCGGGATCAGGTTGAACAGCATCAGGCCGGTGGCGCTGGCTTCGCTGTGGCCGATGACGGTGTACTGGCTGCTGTCGTAGTGCTGAGTCTTCATGGCGGTGCCGGTGCAACCTGCCAGAGCGAGACCCAGTACTGCAGAAACGATGATTTTGCTGAACGACTTCACTTTACTACTCCATGGACGATAGCCCGAATCCAAATATCGGGCGGCGGCACTTTACCAGAACACTTTGTTGTTCTGCATTTGGCTGTGTTCATTCCCGCATCATTGTCAGAAGCGCCACTTGGCATTGACCACCGCATTGCGTGGTTCGCCGTAGGAGCCCGAGGCAAAAGTGCCGAGCCCGTCGTAGTACTTCTCGTCGAACAGGTTGTTCAGGTTGAAGCCGACGGTCAGGTGTTCATCAACCTCGTAACTGGCCAGTAAACCGACCACTGCGTAGGCATCCTGCGTCGCTTTGCGCATCGGGCCACTCCAGTTGATCTGCTGGGCGGCGTAGGCTTCGCTTTGCCAGGTGAGGTTGCCGCCGATGGTCAGGCGCGACAGGTCGCCGGGCATGCGATAGGACGTACCCAGCTTGAACAGGTTGATCGGCTGGTTGGTCGCGACCCGCTCGCCGTCCTTGTCGTGCGATTCGCGGTAGGTGTAGCCACCGTAGACGTTCAGCCCCGGCAACAGTTCGCCGGACAACTCGGTCTCGACGCCGCGCGTGCTGGTGCCAGCGATGGCTTTATAGACGGTCTGGCCGTCACCATCCACACCAATGGCCGATGCCGTGTTTTTCTGTTCGACATCGAACAGCGCGATGCTGGCGTTGAGCGCGCCGTCAAACAACTCGGCCTTCAAGCCGATTTCGTAATTGTCGCCGGTCAGCGGCGCGACCGCCGTGCCGCTGGTGGTCTTGTAGAACGTTTGCGGCTGGAAGATGCTGGTGTAGCTGGCATATACCGAGTAGGTGTCGGTGAGGTCGTAAACGATGCCGACATACGGCGTCACCTCGCCCGTTTTCTTGACCTTCTCGACCCGTTTGCCGCCGGTGCTCTTCATGTCGTTGATATCCCACCAACTGACCCGAGAGCCGAGAATGATCGACAGGTCGTCAGTCGGCTTCAGCCGTACCGAGCCGTAGATCCCGGTCTGGCGCAGCTTGGTGACATTGTCGCCAACTTTGCTGAATGTCGGCCGGTCGATGGCGCGGCCATCCCATTCATGGATGTTGCCCACCTGCGGGATATCGCCGACCGGGCCAAGGTCGCTGTATTCGGGGAAGTTAAGGTGCGTGCGCGAGGTGCTCACACCGATTACCGCATCATGCTCACGCTCACCCAGGCTGAATGGGCCGGAGGCGTAGGCGTCCAGAGTGTCCTGGGTCTGGTAGCTGTCCAGGCGGCTGACGAAGGCAAAGTTGCCCTGGCCGGTCTGCGCGTCGGCATAGCCGCCACTGGCCGATGCGCTCTGGCTTTTGCGGTACGAGTACTGGTGGCTGTAGGCGGTTTTCAGGGTCCAGTCGTTGGCCAGGCGTTGCTCCAGCAGCGTGCTGAAGTTATAGCCGGTGTTGTTCATGTAACTCCAGCGCGTAGCGGGGTTGAAGTTACGCGGGAAGTTGGTCTGCTGGCCGTCGTTGTAGAACAGCGGGATATGGCCGTAGCTGGTGCCATCGGCGTTGTTGTTCTGGTAGTCGAGGCTGGTGCGCAGGGTCAGGTCTTCATTCAGGTCGATGTCAACGGCGCCGTACATCACGCGGTTGTCCTGCTTGTACCAGTCGATGTACCAGTTTTTATGCTCATAGGCCGTGACGAAACGTCCGCGTACATTACCGCTGTCGGTCAGCGGGCCGGATACGTCGAGCTCGGATCGGTATTTGTCCCAGGAGCCCACCTCGCCGGCAACATAGCCCTGGAACTCACGAGTCGGCCGTTTGCGCACCAGGTTGATGGTCGCCGACGGATTGCCGGTGCCGCTGAGCAGGCCGGTGGCGCCGCGGACCACTTCCACGCGGTCGTAGATGGCCATGTCGGACAGTGCGCCGATGTACTGCTGCGACTCGTTGGCGACCTGCGAGGGGATGCCGTCGTACTGGAAGTTGTTGATCTGAAAGCCACGCGCATAGAACGTGTAGCGCTCGCTGTCACGGTGGTTGCTGGTGATGCCGGGGGTGAACGTCAGTACCTTGTTGATGGTTGAGAGGTTCTGCTCGTCCATCAGCTTGCGGGTGATGACCGTGACCGATTGTGGCGTCTCGCGCAGTGACAGCGGCAACTTGGTCGCCGTACTGGTCGAGCCGGTGGTGTACGAGTTGCTGTGCTCGGTGTACGCACCCAGGCCTGCGCCATCGATGCGGGTGGCGTCCAGTTGCATGGCGCCGTCGGCAGTTGCCTGGGGGCGCAACGCATAGCTGCCGTTGCCCTGCAGTTCGGCTTGCATGCCGGTGCCTTGCAGCAGTGTGGCAAAGCCTTGGCTGACGCTGTAGCTGCCCTGCAGGCCAGGTGAGCGGCGGCCATCGGTGAGTGCGGCTTCGAACGACAAGGCACTGCCAGAGGCCGAGGCAAAGGCGCTGAGCGTCTCGGTCAGGTTACCGGCGGCAATGTGGTACGGCTGCACGGCGCTCTGTTCAGCTGCAGCGACCAGGCCAGGTAACGTGGCGCTGCCAAGGGCAATAAAACTCAGGCGAATGGCTGCGGCCAGCGGCTTCAGCCGGCACACGATCGGATACATCATGGTGTCCTCCCCAAAAAATAAACCGCGCAAACGGTAGGTTTCTGAGGATTGGCCGAGCGAGGTGGAGAAACAGTGCACCGCTGCGTGAATTTTTTTCTGCACGGTGCTCAGGCTGACGCGGGCATGACGCTGACCCAGTAGCGGCTGCGGCGCACGATACGCAGGTCAAAGCCACTTTCCAGCGCGGCCAGCGCGCGGTCGGTGTCGTCCAGCGGGAACGCGCCGGAGACTTTGAGCGCGGCAATCGAAGGGTCGCAGCGCAGCCAGCCATGGCGGTAACGGCCCAGCTCCTCGAGCAGTTCGCCGAGCGGGCGTTTGATGGCAATCAGATTGCCCGTACGCCAGGAGGCCGTCGAGGCATCGGAGGGCGCGGGTTCACTCAGTTGGTGCGGGTCGAAACGCACGTGCTGGCCGGCTTCAAGGCGCAGTGACTGCGGGCTTTGGGCGGGGTGGATGCGCACGGCTTTGTCGAGCACCGCCACTTCGCAGAAGGACCTGTCGGCCTGCACGCTGAAGCAGGTGCCCAGCGCCTCGACCTGACCTTGCGCGCAGCTCACCCAGAAGGGCCGGGATCGCGCATCAACGGCCGTCTGCACCAGCATGCGACCGCTGTGCAGGTGCAGCAGGCGACGCTGATCATCGAAGCGAACGTCCAGTGCAGACTGGCTATCGAGCAATACCTGACTGCCATCTGCCAATACCAGCGCGCGTTGTTCACCCACCCCGGTGTGATGAGTGGCCAGCAGGCTGGTGGCTAGATCGCTGCGCGCAGCGCTCCAGCCAACTGCGCCAACGCCCGCGAGCACCAACAACTGCCGCAGTACCTGACGACGTGACTGCCTGGAGTGTTGCAGAGCCGTGACCGCAACCTCTGCCGGCACGCCGGCGACAAATTGCCTGACGTCCTCAACCTGCTGCCAGGCCTCGCGATGGAGCGGGTCGGCATCGTGCCATTGCTGCCAGCGTTGCTGATCGCGGGCTTGCTGCAAGCCCGAAGACAGCAACGCATACCACTGGGCGGCGCTACGCAGGGCATCGCGCTGGGCGGGTGCCAAGGGCGCGCGCGCGACCATCAGAGCAAACCCATGCGGATCAGGCAGCAGTGTTCGATGGCCTTGGCCATATGGTTGTTTACTGTGCGCAGGGATATCCCCTGGCGTTCGGCAATGCGCGGGTAACTCATACCCTCGAACTGGGAGAGGATGAAGGTCTGGCGTACCTTGTCGCCCAGGCTGTCGAGCATGCGGTCGACCTCCATCAGTGTCTCCAGAACAATGGCTTGAGTTTCTTCCGAGGGGTATTCGTCAACGGGCAGGGCGGCCAAGGCTTGCAGGTAGCTTTGTTCAAGGGCGCGGCGACGAAACAGGTCGATGACCAAGCCTTTGGCAACGGTGCTCAGGTACTGGCGTGGCTCGCGGATGTCCAGCGCACGGCGCGCCTTGATGACCCGTACAAACGTGTCCTGGACCAAGTCCGCGGCGTCGCTGTGACACTGCAAACGCCGGCGCAGCCAGCCTAACAGCCAGCCGCTGTGGCTACTGTAGAGATCCTGGGTGGCGCATCGAAGGGCAATGTCGTCAGCAGACATGGAATCGTCACTAATGATAACTAATTGCAATTAGACGCTGTTGCGAGAAATTTGGCAATGATTTCGCGCAGGCTCGCGCAGCGGGGTGGGGAAGGGGTGCGGTCGCGTTCGGTCAGCATGGACTTTGCAATTGGTCTGCGCGCTTGTAACAATCCCGGCCCTTTGGCGGTCATGCGGCAACCGCGAAAGCCCCCCATTTTGACAAGGAGCTCCAACCGTGGAATCACGCAGTCTGGCTGCAGAAATCTTCTTCAGCATGCCCTCCCATCTGTGGGTCTTGCCAGTAGCGGGCGTGGTCGCCTTTTTCGGAATGCGCCTGGCCGCACAATCGCCTGAGCGTGAGTCATTGTTCAAAGGCGTGACGTATCTGATCCTGCTGGCGTTGGCATTGTTGCCCAACGCCTACTACCTGCTGATGCCGCCGACACCGAACATGCCCGAACTGCTGGCCGAGGGCGGGCTGATGCCCAATTACAAAGGTCTGCTGTATCTGGACGCGTTCTACGCCTTCGCCGGCTGGGCCTTGAGCTGGGTCGTGCGGCAGAAGTTCGACGCCTGAGACCGCTCAGGTCACTGCAGGGTTGTCGGCTTGAACGTGCCCTGCAACCGGGCGAAGGTCTGTTCAATGCCGGTAATCAGCTTGTCCAGATGGTCGGCTTCGGTGTCGTTGCCAACCGCACGCTGACGATCGCGTTGCTGACGCAGCGTGAGGAGGTTTTTCTGCAGTGCTAGGGCGGATTGATCGTAGGTTTCCATGTCGATTCTCTGGCTCATGGCGTCCCTGCCGTTGTAGGAATGAGTCGACCGTATCAGCTCATTCTGAGAGCCGGAACTGCGTTTTCGTACAGGTATTCCACAGCTGTAGGCCAAATCCTACAAATGAATCAGAGCGCTCCTACGATTAGTGTGTGCCGATATTTCTCAACCTTGGCGATCGATACGCTCTCAGGCCAGGCGGTGCGGTGTTTCTGAGGTGTTGGCGCGAGCTCTGCAATAATCTGTTACTTCGCAGTGCGCAGTTAACCGCGCAGCTCGGGTGAAACGACCTGTTGCAATTGCCCTGGCTCGGCGGCTTCCTGCTCCAGCCATTGCGTGACCAGCGCGGTTGCCGAGCCAACGGCAGCGGCCTGGCCGGTGAGTATGTAGAAGCCCGCATTGGTGGCTAACACATGGCCCGCCAAGGCCAGTACCAGCGTGCCAGCCTGCAGGGCGTTGGCCACCAGCAGTGCTGGCACCAAGGCGACGCCCATGCCTTGCTCGGCAGCCTCTATAGCCAGAATGGTTTGCGAGAATGCCGGGCCGGTAAACCGTGTGCCTGGCTGGCCGTATTGATCGAACCAGCGTTTCCAGTTGTTGTGGCTGTCGGAGATGAGTGCTGCACTGGCCAGGTCAGCAGGTGACTGCCAGTCATTTGCACTACGCAGTGACGGCGCGCATACAGGCAAAGCTTGACCCGTCAGCAGGTGACGCGCGTGACAGCCCGCGAAAGGGGCTGCGCCCCAGCGCACGGCCATGTCTACCGCGCCTCTGCCGGTCAGCGGCCGGGGGCTGTCGGAGGCATCGATCATCAGCGCGATCTGCGGATGTTCGGCCGCCAGCCGGCTCAGCCGCGGGATCAGCCAGCGGCTGGCGAACGCTGGCGTGGTGCTGAGCACTAGCTGATGGGGATCGTCTGCGGCAGCTTGAGCGAGGATCTCGCTGGTGGCGTCTTCGATTATGTGCAGCGCCTGCTGCACTCGCTGCAGGTACTCGCGGCCCTGGGGCGTCGTGCACAGGCCGCGTGGCAGGCGTTCGAACAGGGCCATGCCGAGTTTTTCTTCCAGCGTGCGTACTTGCTGGGCGATGGCGCCCTGGGTGACGCTCAGCGCCTCGCCTGCCGCGCGAAAGCTGCCCAGCCGCGCAGCGGCTTCAAAGGCAACCAGATGATTGATCACGCTGGGCGCGGTGCGTCGCTTGGCGGTGCTCATGGTGCGGATTCCTGCGGCGCGGGATGGTTGATCGGCTGATTCTGGCGTCAAGGTGGCCCGCGGGCAACAAGTTCGCCGGCAGTTGCGCTAGCATGGCGGGCTTTACCGAAACGGGGACAGTTTGATGACCACGCCGACCTTGCGCCAGGCCACCTCGCAGGATGTAGACCGCTGCTACCAGATCGAAATCAGCGCTTACGAAGGCGATGAAGCGGCCACCCGCGAAAAAATAGCCACGCGCATTCAGCAGTATCCGCAGGGCTTTCTGATCCTGGAGCTGGATGGCGAGATTGCTGGCTTCATCAACAGCGGTTGCGCCGAGCAGGTGGTGATGTCCGATGAAGCATTCAAAGAGCTGGTCGGGCACGACCCGCACGCCGCCAACGTAGTGATCATGTCGGTGGTAGTAGACCCAGCGTTGCAGGGGCGCGGGTTCGCCGCGCTGCTGATGGCGCACTTTGTCGAGCAGATGCGTGCGCGTGGCAAGGCGACCATCCATTTGATGTGCAAGCAACGCCACGTCGCCCTGTACGAAAGGCTCGGCTATCGCTACGTGCAGCCATCACCCTCCGACCACGGCGGCATGAGCTGGCATGAGATGGTCATGGATTTGTAGGTCGGTTTCATGATGTGGGGCACGCCAACGTCGGCCCTGCGCGCACTCAGCCAGGGAGAGGCAAGTGAAGTACGTCGTTATGCAAGCGCATCGATCCGGATACCCGCGGCCGATCCGCGTCGCCAAAGGCGATCTGCTCGAGATCGGCCAGCGTTACGAGGGTAATGAGAGCTGGTTGGACTGGTACCTGTGCACCTGCGCCGGACAGGAACCTGGCTGGATCCCGGCCCAGCTCATAGAGCGGGTTGGCGTAGCTCAGGGCAGGGCGCTGGAGCATTATTCGGCGCATGAGCTGGATGTTGATCCGGGCCAGGAGGTGCTTGCGCTGCAGCCTATGAACGGCTGGTTGTGGTGCCGCCGGGCTGGCAATGGTGAGCTGGGCTGGCTGCCTCTCGAGAAGCTGCAACTGCTGGATTGACGCCTTGGAAAGGTGCCGGCGGCCAGCAGCTCGTGGCATCTGATCTGCTTTTTTTCCGCGAACCTGCATCTGTAACCGTATCAGCCGAAGGCGGAAAATACCTCACAGGCCCAGTCGACGGATCGTTGCACACCAAGCCACTTGTGCTGCGATGGTCTGCTCTGGTTCAGAGTCGCCAATTCGTGTTCACACTGTAGAGGTTCCAATGGGCAAGCTTGCGCTGTTCCTCGGTGGTTTTCTCCTGCTGACAATCTGTATCGGCCTTTTGGGCACCATTCCGCCGCCCTGATCGGCGAACTCCTGCTGCCGGTCCGCCGCTTTCCCGGACGGGCCAGAGCCCTTGCGCTCACCCCTTGTGCATCTACCCACAGCCGAGTGGCCATCAAGCCGACTCGGCGTTGTCGTCTGTGCGATAAGTCGTTATTTGCCTTGAGAAAACTGTCCACAGAAAACGTGGGTAGGTCTGTGGATAAATCGCTGCAGGTTAGGCCGTTAGCGGCCTGCGTTAGATTGAGCAGAATTTGAGCAGCGTCTGTTGGTCTGGATTCAGACAGTCTGGCGTAGCGCCTGGTCGGCAAGCTCGACTCGGTTGCGGCCCTGCGCCTTGGCGCGATACAGCGCCTTGTCAGCGCATGCCAGCAGTGCGTCCAGCGGCGGCGATGGGCCGCCTTCGGCGCAGCCTGCCAATCCAATGCTGACGGTAATCTGCAGACGTGGGTCGGCGTGGGTCAGGTGCAGATCCTGCACGGCGCGGCGCAGCCGTTCGGCAGTGAACTGAGCATGCTCGGGCGCCAGCCCGGGCAAGATCACGACAAACTCCTCGCCACCCAATCTGGCAAATAGCTCACCGTCGCGCAGCTGCTCTTGCAGCGCACGGGAGAAGCTGCGCAGCACCTGGTCACCGATGCCGTGGCCATGGCGGTCATTGATGCTCTTGAAGTGATCGATATCAAGCATCAGTAAGGTCAGCGGCATGGCCTGGTCAAGCTGCTGGCGGCTGTCAAGCAGGGCATTGGCCAAACGCGTGAAGGCGCTGCGGGTGAGGGCGCCGGTCAGATGATCGATCGTAGCCTGGTGCTCGAGGCGCGCCAGCAAGCTGCGGTTGGCGTTGCTGACGCAGGCCACTACCAAGGGGCCGAGGACCAGCATGGCAATGCCCAGCCGTGCCGACATCAGTGTGGTGACGCCCGGTACGCTCTGCGGCACACTGAAGTGCATCAGGTTTTGTGCCACGGCAACGATCAAGGTGCTGCCTGCCATCAGCGCCAGTAACGACACAAGAAAAGGTGAGTAAGTCCAGGCACACCAGAGCAAGGCGGCGATCGGGAACGCAATTGCGCCGGGGCCGCCGAACACGATACTCAAAGCCAACGAACCCACCAGCACCAGCAGCGGTGCCAGGCGAATGCGCTTGCCACCGCCGTGCAGCAATACGCCGCGTGAGGGCGCGGTCAGCAGGGCCGGGACGATCAGTATGCTGGTGGAGAACTGCTCGCTGAACCAGGCCAGCCACGTCGCGCGCATTGACTCCTGAAACCATGGCGCCGCCATCAGGCACGCCATGCTTGCCGCCACCACCGCGCCAGCGCCGCACGCGGCAAACACGCACAGCACCCCTTGCGGGCTGCGCATGCGTCGGTGCTGGCGGGGCAAACGGACCAGCAGCAGCCATACGGTAACAATGACGCTCAGGTTGCACAGGTTGAACCACAACGCCGGTAGCCAGCTGCTGCCGCAGGCCAGATCGGCCGCCACCATAGCCAGCCACACCAGGCCGAAGCCAAGCGGAGTAGCCTGACGCGGGTAGCGCAGCAGAACGCCTGCCAGCACCGCGTTGACCGGCCAGAACAGCGACAGCGACTCGATTGGCCGGGCAAGAATGCCGCCCAGGGTCAATGCCAGGGTCAGGCTGAACAGGACAATGTAGGGCAAGAGCTGCGAGCGTGCTGGAAACACCATGGGTTCTACCGGCTGGCATAGACAGATCCAGGACAACGACTGCAGGCACCTGGGGCATTAGAGTATCAGTGTGTTTCGCCAGCCCGCCTGCTGTCAAATGGCCTTACTAGAGCCCGAAGAACCACGGCACCATCACCACGGTTACCAGCATCACCAGCAAGGTGAATGGCACCCCGACCTTGACGAAGTCAGCAAAGCGGTATTGGCCAGGCCCCAGCACCAAGGTGTTGACCGGCGAAGACACCGGTGTCATGAACGCCGCCGAGGCTGCCAGTGCGACAGTCATGGCAAACGGGTAGGGCGACATGCCGAGCTGATGGGCGGTGCTGATCGCCACCGGTGCCATCAGCACGGCAGTGGCGGTGTTGGAGATGAACAGGCCGATGATCGCCGTCACCGCGAACAGGCAGGCAAGAATGGCACTCGGTCCCGCGTTGCCGAGCAGGTTGACCAGGCCGCCGACCGCCAGGTCGATGCCGCCGGTCTGTTGCAGGGCCAAGGCAAATGGCAACATGCCGACGATCAGCACCAGGCTCTGCCAATGGATCGCGCGGTAGGCGCTGTTCATGTCGATGCAGCGCCCGGCGCCCATCAGCAGGCAGCCGATCAGGGCGGCGATGACGTTGGGCACCAGCCCACTGACCATCAAGCCGACCATTACCGCCAGGCTGATCAGGGCATAGGGCGCACGCGTGCGCGCCGGCGCCACTTGATCAATCTCAGCGGGCAGGCTCAGCACCAGAAAGTCTCTGGGCTGGCTTTGCAGTTGGCGCACGGCTTTCCACGGGCCGACCACCAGCAAGGTATCGCCTTGGCGCAGTTTTTCTTCCACCAGTTGCTCGTCGATGGCAGCCTGCTCGCGGCGCAGGCCGACCACATTGAGGTCGTAGCGGCTGCGGAAGGTCAGCTCAAGGATGCTTTTGCCGATCAGCTGTGAGCCGGGTGGCAGCGACACCTCGGCCATACCCAGTTCCTGGGATTGATCGATGAAGTAGGCGGCCTTGAAGTGCAGCGGCTCAAGGCGCATCGACTGGCACAGGCTGCGCAGGTCATCGCGGTTGGCGAACAGATCGAGCAGCAGCACATCGCCCTGTTGCAGGACGCTGTTGGAGTCGGCACTGATCACCCGGGTGGTGAACTTATGCTGGCGCTCGATACCGATCACGTTGGCGCCATGGCGGGTGCGCAGTTCGAGCTCACCCAATGTGTGCCCCACCAGCGGCGAGTCAGGGCGAATGCGCAAGCGCCGTTCGCGGCCGTTGAGCTTGTAGTCGAGCACTAGGTCGAGCAGGGTGCGGCGGGTTTCGCTACGGCCGTCCTTGCGCACTTCGCCATTGAGCCAGCGTCGGGTCAGCAGCATGTAGCCGATGCCCAGCACCAGCACGACCAGGCCGAACGGGGTGAAACTGAAAAAGCCGAAGCCTTGTTCGCCGTGGCGCACCAACTCGCTGTGCACCACTACGTTGGGCGGCGTCGCAACCAGGCTGAGCATGCCGCTGATCAAGCCGGCGAAGCTCAGTGGCATCATTAGCCGGCTGGGAGCCAGGCCTAGCCGTGCGGCAATGCTCAGCACCACCGGAATAAAGATCGCGACCACCCCGGTCGAGCTCATCACCGAACCCAGGCCTGCCACAGAAACCATCAGCAGGACCAGCAGGCGTGCCTCGCTATTGCCTGCACGGGCGCTCATCCATTCACCGATGCGGTAGGCAATGCCAGTGCGCACCAGGCCTTCGCCAATGACGAACAGGGCCGCGATAAGGACCACGTTGGGGTCGCTGAAACCGGCCAGGGCTTGCTCAACAGTAAGAATGCCGGACAGCGGCAGAAAGACGATGACCAGCAACGCCACCACGTCCATGCGTGGACGGTTGAGGATGAACAACAGGATTACCACGGCCAGCAGGCCGAGTACCGTGAGTAGCTCAGGGTTCATGACGAGGGGGTGATCCTTCACGCAAGGGGCACACAGAACATTAGCATTCAGTAGCATTCAGTGTGCCAGTTTGGCGTGATGGCGATGTTGATGTGGTGCAGGTTTCTGCCACGCTGGGCTGACGCAGCGCGGGACAAGTCTAGGCGTTACGAAGGTGGGGCAGCCTTTGACTGCCGGGGCTGCTTTGCAGGCCCGGCATTGTCTGATTGCGATCAGTGGCGATGGCGACGCTTGTGCTTCTTCTTGCTGCCACCGTTGTCGCCCATGTTGTGACCCAGGGCGCCGCCTGCCGCGCCGCCCAGGCCTGCGCCGACGGTTGAACCGGTCGAGCCGCCAACTGCGCCACCGACCAGCGAGCCACCTGCCGAACCCAGGCCGCCACCCAACGCTGCCTCGGTGCGGTTGCCTTTACGCGCGCCGACGGCGCTGCCGGCTGCACCGCCCAGGCCTGCGCCGATGGCCGCACCGGTGCGACCGCCCATCTGCTGGCCGACCACATTACCGAGCGCGCCGCCGAGGCCGCCGCCGATGGCTGCAGTGCCGTCACCGGCAAAAGCGCCTTGGCTCAGCAACAGACCCAAGGCGAGAGAAGGCAGAGTCAGACGCATAATGGAAAACCTCGAAACAAGTGGCTAAGTCAGGTCATTGATCCGTAAGGGATTACGGGATACTCACTAAGACCCGGTTCGATCGCTTTGGTTTCTTCGACAATGAATTTTTTGTCACTCAATGGAATGCTCGGGCTTGATGGTTGCTCATCTGTCCCGTTCGGTCATGGTCGGTTTGCGCGGGGCGCCCTAGACTGATTGGCAGGCCGCAGTGAGACGGTCAGCCACTGTCTGGTGAATCAAGATGATCGCCCATACACCTACGCTATTCGCCGCCGTCGCGTTGGTCGCCACTATCATGGCGTTCTGTCTGCTGCTGGTGGGTCAATACAACCGCCGTGACAACCTGCTGCTGACCGGCTGCGGTCTGCTCGCGCACGCGCTCGCTTACGTCTGCTACACCTTGTATGCCCAAGCCCCGCTGTGGCTCAGCTATGCCTTGGGCAACAGCCTGCTGTCGCTGGCGTTGGCGTTCTACTCGGCGAGCCTGTTCCGGGTGCGCGAACGGAAGGTGCCCTGGCGATCGATCTTCATCATCCCGTTGTGCATGTTGAGCGGGCTGATGGTGCTGCTCGATACACTCGAGCCACGCATGCTGCTGGCCACCGTCGTGCTGATGATTCAATGCGGGATGCTGCTGCACTGGGCGCGGCGTCATGCCGAACGTCCGGGCCGGGCGCATCTGCTGCTGGTGATCGGTGCCTGTATCAGCCTGGTCGGTCTGGGCATGCGGGTGATCGCGGTACTGGCCGGAGAGGCGACCGATATGCGCTACGACATCAGCAACTTCAAGCAGACCGTCTCGGTGGCGATAGGCACGGTAACGGTGATGATGTACTCGCTCGGCCTGGTGCTGATGGCCAAAGAGCGCAGCGAGTCTCGCTTGCAGCACATGGCGCTGCACGATGTGCTGACCGGCACTTACAACCGGCGGGCCATACTCCAGCGTTTTGACCTGGAGCTGCAACGTGCACGTGAGGAGGGCAGTCACCTGGCGGTGGCGATGATCGATATCGACCACTTCAAACGGATCAACGATCTGTATGGTCACCTGGCGGGGGATGAGGTGTTGTGCCACTGCGTTCGCCAGCTACAACGGCGCCTGCGTGCGGCTGATAGCCTGGGGCGTTATGGAGGGGAGGAATTCCTGCTACTGTTACCGCATACCGAATGCGCAGGCGCCATGGCGGCGCTGCAGGGATTGCGCCAGGCCATCGCACAAAGCCCGGCGCAGTTCGCTGATGACACCATCGAACTGCGCTTCAGCGTCGGCTTGTGGTGCGCAGTGCCCGGGCCTAGTGACAGTGCAGCCACGCTGCTCGGACAGGCGGATGCTGCGCTGTATCAAGCCAAGGCAGATGGGCGCAATACTGTGCACATGGCAGCAGTGTCAGGCCCCTGCTGAACTACTTGGCCGCCTGGATAGCGAGCACTACACCATTGGTGATCTGCACCAGCACAAAGCGATTACCCATTTTCACCCAGTGACTTTCTTTTTCCGGCGCTGGCAGGCCGTTGGCTTTCCAGTCGACGACGGCAGCGTCATCACGCTTGTATTGATCCGGAGCCTTGTCGCCTACCTTGAGTTCGCGGTCGTGGGACTCTGGCGCTTTCACGCTCTCGACATTGCTTTCAGCTGCAGTGGCTGCCAATGGCAGGCAAGGCAGGGTGGCGGTAAACAGCAGGGCGGACAGCAGGGGGCGCAATTTCATGCACAGTCTCCAAATGCAGTAGGTGTGTTAATGCGACAACAGCAGTGCGTCGAGAATTCACTTGCGCAGGCATGCAAATGCTAGAGTCGCGTTCTTTTTTGCCTTCGAGGAAGAAACATGCGTGCAATTGTGCCGATGGCCGCAGCATTGATGCTGCTGGGGTGTGCCTCGTCGACCATGGATGCCGCCCGCGGCACCGCGCCGACCGCGCAACTGAAGTCGCAAAAGGCTGCGGAACTGGTTGCTCAGTGCATCCAGTTCAGTTGGCAGGATGAGGCAGCATTCGGGGTCGATGCCAGTGGTTACCTGCAGCCGCGCAAAGGCGGCGGCTTGACGGTGTACACCCGTGAGGCAGAGTCGTTCGCCGACATCTACCCGCAAGAGGGTGGAACACGGGTCGACTACTACGCGCAAAAAGCCGACACCACCGCACTGCGCCGCCGGGCTGCTGCGGCGACTTGCCTGTAATCGCCCGCCTCAGGATAGAAAACCGCCGTCAACATTGAGCAAGGTGCCGGTGGTGTAGCTTGAGGCATCGCTGGCCAGGTACAGCACTGCGCCAGCCATCTCGCTGGGTGCCGCCACACGCTTGAGCGGGATCTGCTGCAGGGCGGCGTTGAGAATGGCGTCATTCTTGACCAGTGCCGAGGCGAACTTGGTATCGGTCAGACCTGGCAACAAGGCATTGCAGCGGATACCAAACTGCGCGCACTCCTTGGCGAATACCTTGGTCATGTTGATCACCGCGGCTTTGGTCACCGAGTAGATGCCCTGGAACAGCCCTGGGGATACGCCGTTGATCGAGGCCACGTTGATGATGCTGCCACCGCCATGCTCACGCATCAGTTTGCCGGCCTCTACCGACATGAAGAAGTAACCGCGGATGTTGACGTCGACGGTCTTCTGAAAGGCGCCCGGGTCGGTGTCCAGCACGTTGCAGAACTGCGGGTTGGTCGCTGCGTTGTTGACCAGGATGTCGAGCCGGCCGAACTGCTCGCGAATGCCGGCGAACACCTGCTGGATCTGTTCCAGCTCCCCGATATGGCAAGCTACCGCGGTTGCCTTGCCGCCGGCTGCGATGATTGCGTCGGCAACCTGCTGGCAGCCATCGAGCTTGCGGCTGGAAACGATCACATGCGCGCCTTGCTCCGCCAGCAAGTGAGCGATGGCTTCGCCGATGCCGCGGCTGGCACCGGAGACGAAGGCGATCTTGCCGTCGAGGTCGAACAGTTGCGTCTTGGCCATGCTGTGTTCCTTGTTGTCTGTGGTCAAAGTGCGGACTTGACGATCACTTGCAGCGCCATCTGCTCAAGCAGGCGGTTCATGTGAATGAACTGCGCGAAGCGTTTGTCCTGGGTCTGGCCGTGGTGGAAGCGGTAATAGATCTGCTGGACGATCCCTGCGAGGCGGAACAGCCCATAGCAATAGTAGAAGTCGAAGTTGTCGATGCGGATGCCGGCGCGCTCGGCATAGTAGGCAACGAACTGCGCGCGGCTGAGCATGCCGGGCGCGTTGCTTGGCTGGCGCCGCATCAGTTGCATGGGGGCGGGGTCGTCGGCCTCGATCCAGTAAGCGAGGCTGTTACCCAGATCCATCAGCGGGTCGCCAAGGGTAGTCATCTCCCAATCCAGAACGCCGATGATGTGCATTGGGTTGGTGGCGTCGAGGATGACGTTGTCGAAGCGGTAGTCGTTGTGCACGATGGCTGAGCGCGGGTGGTCGGCAGGCATGTTTGCCCGCAGCCAGTCGATGATCTGCTGCCAACGCGGCGCATCCGGGGTGGCGGCCTTCTCATAGCGGCTGATCCAGCCCTCGATCTGGCGCTGCACGTAACCCTCGGGTTTGCCCAGGTCAGCCAGGCCGCAGGCGCGGTAGTCCACTTGATGCAATTCCACCAAGCGGTCGATGAAGCTTTTGCACAGGGCTTCGGTGCGCTGGGCATCGAGGCCCAACTCCGGCGGGAGGTCCGAGCGCAGGATGATCCCTTCGACCCGGTCCATCAGGTAGAACTCGCTGCCGATCAGGCTTTGGTCGGTGCAGTGCAGGTACGCTTTGGGGCAGTACGGAAAACCGCTGTTGAGCTGGTTGAGGATACGAAACTCACGGGCCATGTCGTGCGCTGACTTGGCCTTGGCGCCGAAGGGCGGCCGCCGCAACACGAACTCACGCTGCGGGTAACTGACCAGGTAAGTCAGGTTGGAGGCGCCCCCCGGAAACTGACTGATCACCGGCATGCCTTCCAGGTCAGGCAGATGAGCTTTGAGGTAGGGGTCGATGACGCTGGCATCGAGTTCTTCGCCGGGGCGCACCTGGGTGGACTGGTCAGTCAGCGTCATGCGTGGTCCTTATTCTCGGTATCGAGGATTATTGGCTAATCTAATCCGCCTGCAATAATGGAACAAGCGTGCCAATCGCCATATAGGCAGGCGTGTTGGCGCTTGATCAGTACGCTTGATGCGCGTTACCTGCCTGGTGCGATGAACACCGGATCAGGCAAAAAAAAACCGAAGCCGGTGCCGGCTTCGGTTAATTTCATGCATCCGTCGGTGCCACTCAGGCAGGGAACAGCTCGCTGAGCTTCATCGACAGCATCATGTCGCCTTCAACGCGCAGCTTGCCGCCCATGAACGCCTGCATGCCGTCGGTTTCGCCGCTGACGATGCCTTTGAGGGTTTCGCTGTCCAGCACCAGGGTGCAGTTGGCGTCTGGGTTTTCACCTTCCTGGATGTCGCAGGTGCCGTCTTTGACGACCAGCGAGTATTGCTTGTCTTCGTCGGTGATGTTGAAGCCGAACACCAGGTCCAGGCCTTCAGCAGCAGCGGGATTGAACTTGGCTTTCATCGCTTCGACGGCTTTGGCTACATCGCTCATGGTGGATTCCTTGTTAAGTGAAATTCGCGTCCGCAGGGACACAACAGGCCGGGCTCACCTATAGGTGATGAGCTCCGGCGCCTTCAACAGCTGCACATGGGCCTGGCAGTTGAAGGAAGCCAGTGCCACGTCATTGCCGCGAAACTTCAGCTGGCTGAACGACGTGTTGATAATCTGCCAGTTCAGCGCGAACGCCTGGCTGGGGGTGATGCCGGTAATCAGGTGGAGCAGGGCAGCGATGCTGCCGCCCGAGGTAAAAACAGCCACGTTGTCGCCGCTGTCGGCGGCGTCCAACATCCGCTGCAGGGCGCTGCGCAGGCGGCCAGTGAAAGCCTCCCAGCTCTCCAGCCCATCGGCTGGATGCTGGCCGTCGTGCCAGCGCTGGACCATCAAGGCAAACAGGCGCTGAAACTCGCTGCGGTTTTGTGCAGCGTTGCTCAGGACATGCAGCGCCTGCGGTTCATCTGGCAGCAGTGCCGGCAGCAGGGTGCGAATCACCCCGTCGGCATCGAATTCATTGAAGCCGGCATCGGTCTCCAGCGCGGGCACTGCGCAGCCATTCGCGCTCATGGCTTCCAGCGCGAGCAAGGCCGTGTCCTGTTGCCGGCGCAGGTCGCCGGCGATGCAGCGGTTCAGGCGCAAGCCGAGGTTGGCCAGATGGTTACCCAGGGCCTGGCTCTGACGCACGCCGATTGGCGAGAGCACGTCGTAGTCGGCGGCACCAAACGAGGCTTGGCCATGTCGGATCAGGTAGAGGTTGCCCACATCAATGTCCGGCCGGGTGGAGTTGCTGGGAGGTTAGGATGCGCCAGAGTGGCTGTCAACGAAAAAACATACAAGCGTTTGAAAAGCTTGTTTGAAAGATGTTGCCGGCGTTTTCGGCTGCTGGCAGTGCTCCGTACGCCCCGGTATGCTGGCATCAGTTTCGCACCGTGCAGGTGCTGATTTATCGAGGATTCAACGTGGAGTTTCTTGCAGAATACGCAAGCTTTCTCGCCAAAACCGCCACCCTGGTAATTGCTTTTCTGGTGGTGCTTTCGGCTATTGCTGGTCTGCGCGGCAGAGGCCGTGGCAAGCCTGGCGGGCAGTTGCAGGTCACCCGCCTGAACGACTTCTACAAGGCGCTGCGTGAGCGCCTCGAGGCGGGCCTGTTCGACAAGGCTCAACTCAAGGCCCTGCGCAAGCAACAGGCCAAGGCCGACAAGCAGCAAAAGAAAGCCAAGACGGAGGACAAGTCGCGGGTTTTCGTTCTTGATTTCGACGGCGACATCAAAGCCTCTGCCACCGAGAGCCTGCGTAATGAAATCACCGCGCTGCTGACCCTGGCCACCCCGCGTGATGAGGTCGTGCTGCGGCTGGAAAGCGGCGGCGGGCTGGTGCACAGCTACGGCCTGGCCTCGTCGCAACTGGCGCGCATCCGTCAGGCCGGTATCCCACTGACCGTGTGCATCGACAAGGTTGCTGCCAGCGGCGGCTACATGATGGCCTGCATCGGCGACAAGATCGTGAGTGCGCCCTTTGCCATCCTTGGCTCGATCGGCGTAGTCGCCCAGCTGCCCAACGTCAATCGCCTGCTGAAAAAGCACGACATCGATTTTGAAGTGCTGACTGCTGGTGAGTACAAGCGCACGCTGACTGTGTTCGGCGAAAACACCGAGAAGGGCCGCGAGAAATTCCAGGAAGACCTCGACGTCACTCATCAGCTGTTCAAGGACTTCGTTGGTCGTTACCGCCCGCAGCTGCACATGGACGAAGTGGCAACCGGTGAGGTTTGGCTGGGTGTGGCAGCGCTGAACATGCAGTTGGTGGATGAGCTGCGTACCAGCGATGAATACCTCAGTGACCGCGCCCAGGAAGCAAGCCTGTACCATCTGCGTTTTGCCGAACGCAAAAGCCTGCAGGAGCGCATAGGTGTGGCAGCCAGCGGTGCGGTTGAGAACACCTTGGTGGGCCTCTGGAGCAAGCTCGGTCGCCTTCGCTAACACCTTGAACCCCTTGAAGATTTTTTCTGACATGGGGGTTGCAAGGCAAAGCGAATGCAGACATAATGGCGTCCATTGAAGCGCAGCAAGCTTGAAAAAGCGCTGAAGTTTCAAGGAGATAGCAGGGCGTGAGCCGCTAGATCCAACCTTTGAGGCCGAGTAGCAAAGTGGTTATGCTCCGGATTGCAAATCCGTCTACGCCGGTTCGATTCCGACCTCGGCCTCCATATTTGAAAGCCCCGCAGATTAACGTCTGCGGGGTTTTTCTTTGTGGGTCGGAAAGTATGGGTTGAAGCAGCCTCTCTCCGATGCCTTCTTGCTCAATGCCGGGCGGGTAGGGATGACCGACGGGCAGTGGGCACCCGCGCTAGTCCGGGGTGACTTGGCATCAGCCCCCGCCCCAGTCGCCGATCACCGGGCCAACGCCTAAGCAGCGCTCAGTAGTCTTTTGACCTCGGCGATGATCGAGTCGATGTTGAATGGCTTGGGCAGGACCGAATCAAATAAATCCGGTCTCTGCACACCAATATGCGCCTGAGCGCCGCTTATCAGAATAATCGGGACCTGGAGTAGCGATGGCAGGGCGCGCACTGCCGTCGCGAATTCCAGGCCGTCCATGGCGGGCATCATGAAGTCGGTGATGATCAGGGCTGGCGTGACCCGGTCCAGAGCGTCAAGTCCTTTTCGGCCGTTGCTGGCCGTTACCACGGTAAACCCTTCATCCTCCAGCGCGAAGCTGAGAATGTCAGCAATGAGATATTCGTCGTCGACGACCAAGATGGTAGTCACTTTATTTTAATCCACTCAAAAACCTAAGAGATTGAACCAGGACATCACTCAGTTGGGACTGATGGTTCATGTCTTGAAGCCTTTTTGAGTAAAACATCCTGGGCTTGGATGACGACCTCGAATCGAGAGGGGTCATAAGCGCTGTCTCGGACTTTAAGAACGGAAAGCGTTCTCTTTAGTTCAAAGTCATTCTCCGCGAAGCGCATCAGCATCAGGTTGTCGACGATGCTCGACAGGTCGGAGTTGGGCGCGCTGACCTCGGAGCCAAGCAGATCACGCATTTCCCACGATGCCAGTACTGTGACGCCTCGGGCGCGCAGCTCGTTCATCAACGCGCTGAGGAAGTCGGTGATTCTGGCTGGATTCGTTGCAACACGGGTCATACCGCTCAGGCTGTCGACGAACACACGCTTGATACCCTTTTCTTCGACAATGCTCAGGAGTCGAGCGCCAAGGCCGTCCAGCAGGCCTTCGGTGGTCGGCTGCCAGGCAATGGTCAGAGCGCCGCTGTCTTCCATGCCCTTGATGTCGATGCCCAGTGAGTCGCCTTTGAGTCGTAGCCGTTGGGGGCTTTCGTAGAAGCCGAAGTGCAGCCCTGGGCTGTCCACCGTCGACTCCGCCAGGAACTTCAGGCCCAGCGTCGTTTTACCGATGCCGGAAGGGCCCATGACCAACGACACACTGGAGCTGTAAAGGCCGCCTCCCAGTATCGCGTCAAGTGAGGCAATCCCGCTGCCAATGCGCGTCATGTCAGCACTGTCGGGTGCGGACGGATGGCTATAGAGGCTTTCAAGGCGCGGGTAAACCACCAGCCCATCGTCGGTAATCTCACACTCATGAAGGCCTGCCAGCGCAGCACTGCCGCGCGTTTTACGCAGTTGAATGCGACGTACCGAGCGGGTACCAAACAGTTCTTCGCCGATCTCGATGACGCCATCGACCATGGTGTGCTCAGGGCTACCGTCGTCCAGGCGCGAGCTGGTGAGGAACAGTACCGTACAGCCGGCAAACGCAGCGTGGCCCTGCAGCTCTGAAATGAATTTTTTGGTGTCGATGTGCGAGTCGGCCTTGGAGCGCGCATTGAGCAGGCCATCAACGACCAGTACGGTGGCTTTGCGGCGGCTGATCTCACGCCGCAGCAGCTTTACGACCTCATCCAGGCCTTCGTTTTCCAGCGTGTCAAACGCGGAGACGAACTGAATTTCTTCGCCGATTTTGGAGGAGTCGAAAAATCTCAGCGTGGAAAGAAACTGAAAAAGACGGTCATGTGACTCGGCCAGCAGCGTCGCGACCAACACCCGGCCGCCATTGTTCGCATGATGGAAGCCAAGTTGGTTGGCCAGGATGGTTTTGCCGGAACCTGGGCGCCCTTGGATAATGTACGAGGCGCCTGCAACCAGCCCGCCCTTTAGCAGAGCGTCCAGTCCTTCTATTCCACTTTGGAGGCGTTTGAGCTTTTCCACGATGCGACCCTGATCTGAAAAACAGGCTGTTAAGCCCACTGAGGGGTGTGATGCTAACGCCAATTTCGTTCAGGGGCCATTCCCGGCTAGTGCGTACGGGTGAGAAGTGCACTCAGTCGATGTTGTAACCCGCAGTAGAGGCTGCCACGTTTGGCGAGAAGTGAAACAATACCGCGGTCGATTTCATCCATGTGTTGACGAACTTCGTACAGCGACGTGCACGTTAGGTCCATGTTCTGACTTCCCGTGAGTTTCGCCAAGCTTCACCCATGTCCGAGACCACTACAACCGGGCAAGGGCGCGAAGTTTCACACTTGGTAAACTTGCTGATATCTGCTCAAATTTGGCAGGGATCTCACTTTATCTGGCTTTAAAGTCCTGCTTACGTGCGTTGCGGTGTATAGTGGCGGGCGAGTCCTCTCTCTGGGTGGCTCATCAGTGAGGTATCAGCATGTCCCAGTCTGCGACCCATCACGCTCAACTGCGCTTGAATGAGCAAATTGAGCAGTTCTTGTCCAAGGGCGGCGAGATCAAGGAAGTGCCAAGAGGCGTCAGCGGTTTCAACCCTGCCGCGCCCAAGGTGCACTGGACCAAGGCTCAGGCTGCCAAGACGCCGTGAGCCTGCTGTAACAGGTGTCCTTCGGCGCGTGCGCTTATGCGCTGCGCTGGCTGGACGCCGCGTTGCGCGATTGCCAAATCCCAGGCAAAGAAAACCCGCCAACGGTAGGCGGGTCTAAAGATCGTACGGAGCCTGTGTAGTATCTGGCCGGGCTTGTCAGTAAAACGTGAAGGCGATGTAGCAAGACCGTTCAGGCAATCTTCAGGTGAAAAAAAGCCCGCCGTGAGGCAGGCAAGGATTCTTGAAGGGAGCGCAGGCAGGGTGCAATGCCTTGGTTAAGTCGGGATTAACAGTTCAGTCGTTGACCTGCATCGATGATCACTTTATACAGGCGACCTATTCAAGGAGCCTGGCATGAGTAACGAAGACGACCTCCACGAACCTGAGCACGATCATCTACTTGATCACGAATTCCTCTACGATGATTTTGCACCCGAGGCCGATGCCCAAGGTTTGCTGGATGAGGTCGAGGATGACGAAAGCATCCTCGATGACAGCACCCTTGATGACAGCGACGACGAATACGACCATCCTGCCTGGCACGATGACGTAGACGACTGACTCACGTCAGCACCCCGCTCAAGCCGTGTGCAAGCCCTCAGCGCCGATCCAGCGAGAATCTGCCTGCGCCCGTCACGGCGAGCAGCAGCAGGCCACCGACAATGCTCATGTTCTTGAAGAACTGGGTCATGTTGGCGCTGCGCGCCGGCTCGACCATGTTCCAGAACGGGTGGCCGATCAGTGCGGTGCCCACCACGAACAGCGCGAAGAGCATCGCCAGTGGTCGGGTGTAGAAACCGAGGATCAGCACGATTGCGACGAAAAACTCCATGATCACTGCAATAGCTGCAGCCAGTGTCGGCGCGGGCGCACCGATGGAAGTGAAGTAGCTGACCGTACCTTCAAAGCCTGTCAGCTTGCTCCAGCCCGAGAGCACAAACAGGATCATCAGCAGAATACGCGCGAGCAGGATGATGGCATCGCGTTGACCAGTGAACAGGGTGTAGCGCATGGCGGATTACCAGTGAAGTTGGATCATTTCACTGTAGCAGGAGTTGCGCGCATTTCTTGCGCGCAAACAAAAGGCGCCCCGTGGGGCGCCCTTTACGCAATAAGTGGTGCGAGTGGCGGGACTCGAACCCGCAAGGCTCACGCCGGCAGATTTTAAGTCTGCTGTGTATACCAATTCCACCACACTCGCACGCTTGAGAGGGCCTAAGCGACCGGCACGCTGTAACACAGCTGCTCTGCAATCAAGCGCGCTTTATAACCCATCGTTATAGATGCGTCAACAAAACACCTTTCAATGCAGGCTTTTCTGGCTTTTCTGGCTGATCTGCGAGTCATGATCCCTCAGCAATTGACACGATAGTGTCATTAAGCCACTGTTCGCGACTTTTCAGGTGACCACGCTCCTCACTGCGAGCGATATCACCAACCCGAAGCGGCGCCGTTAGACGGCTACTCGTCAAGGGCTTCGCTTAGCCCGTGAAGGGCGAGTAGACTCAACATCATGTTTATGCCTCACCCTGTGGTGCCTGTGGAGTTTTCATGGTTTCAACCGACCACCCGGACCAATCCGAAATGACCGCCAACCGCTACGAGCAGCTCGTTCAGTCGGTGGTTGATTACGCTATCTACATGCTTGACCCCTCTGGCCACGTAGCGTCGTGGAATGCGGGTGCAGAGCGCATCAAGGGCTACAAGGCCGCAGAGATCATCGGCCAGCATTTTTCCGTGTTTTTCACGCCCGAAGACTGTGCCCAGAATCGCCCTGAACAGATTCTGCGCCAAGCCCTGGACCACGGCGTCGCCCAGGATGAAGGCTGGCGCGTGCGTCAGGACGGCACGCAATTCTGGGCCTTGGCCGCGTTGGACGTAGTGCGCGATGAGCAGGGCCAGATCATCGGCCTGGCCAAGGTTACGCGGGATATCACCGACCGGCGCGAGTCTGCGCTGCAGCTCGACGCGGTACGCGCTCAGTTGTTCCAGGCGCAAAAACTCGAAGCGCTGGGCCAGTTGACCGGCGGGCTGGCGCATGACTTCAACAACCTGCTGACAATCATCCTCAGCTCGGCGCGGATGGCCAGTAGCAGCCAGGATCCGCAGCGGGTCCAGCGCTTGCTGGAGCACATCATCGACGCAGGTCAGCGCGGCACGCAACTGACTCAGCAACTGCTCAGTTTCGCCCGCCATCGCCAGTTGAGTTCGGCGAGCATTGCTCCGCTCGCGCTGATTGACTCGACCCGTGGCTTGATCGAGCACGCGTTACCCGGCAGCATCGAGTTCGAGCAGCAGTTGGCGGCAGAACTGCCACTGATCGAGGCCGACCCTGGCCAATTGCAGATGGTTCTGCTCAATCTGCTGTTCAATGCGCGCGATGCGATCGAAGGTGAGGGGCGAATCAGCCTCGCGGTCGATTGCGTGCAATTGGCAGGTGAGGTCGAAGGCCTGCACGGGCCGTTCGTGCGGTTCACTGTGCAGGACTCCGGAGCGGGTATCGAGGCGCATGTGCTGCCGCGTATCTTCGAGCCGTTTTTCACCACCAAGCCGTTTGGCAAGGGCACCGGGCTGGGTCTCAGCCAGGTTTACGGCTTTGCCAAGCAGAGCAACGGTGCCATCTGTGTGTCCAGCAAGGTCGGGGAGGGCACCAGTATGTGCCTGTACCTGCCGGCGGTGCTGAGCCCCCCTTAACGCGAACCCGACAGGTAGCGGCCATGGTTGAAGTACTCAAACGAGTCGAAACAGGTATCGAAGGGCTGGATGCGCTGCTGCGAGGCGGCCTGGTAGAGGGTGCGTCCTATGTCGTACAGGGCCCGCCAGGTGCCGGCAAGACCATACTTGCCAACCAGTTGGCGTGTGGCCATGTGCGCAATGGCGGGCGGGTGCTGGTGGCCACTCTGCTCAGCGAATCCCACGAGCGGTTGTTCCAGTACCTGTCGACACTGGAGTTCTTCGACCCGGCGCTGGTGGGCGATCAGATCAAGTTTGTCAGCGCATTCGACACCCTCGAGCAGGAGGGCCTGGATGCTGTGGTGCGGCTGATACGTCAGGAGATTGGCCGGCAACAGGCCAGCCTGCTGATCGTCGATGGCTTGCTCAATGCCCGGATACGTGCCGAAACCACGCTCGACACCAAGAAGTTTATCTCCGAGCTGCAGGGACATGCTGCCTTCGCGGGCTGCACCGTGCTGCTGTTGACCAGTTCGCGCCTGCTGGAGGGCAGCCCGGAACACACCATGGTCGATGGCGTCATCGAATTGGGCGAGACATTGGTCGGTAGCCGCGCCGTGCGGACTATTCAGCTGCGCAAGACCCGCGGCAGCGCGGCGTTGTCTGGCCTGCACGAGTGCCAGATCGATAGCGCTGGGCTGACGGTGTTCCCGCGTCTGGAGGCGTTGTACAGCCATCCCAGCCACCCAGGCTCGGAGACAATGGACTCCATCAGCACCGGCTCCCAAGCGCTGGACGACATGCTTGGCGGCGGCGTCAGTGTTGGCTCGACCACCCTGGTAATGGGGCCGTCGGGGATTGGCAAAACCTCCCTGGGCCTGGCATTCGTAGCGGCTGCGTCACCTGCGCAGCCGGCAGTGCATTTCGGCTTTTACGAATCGCCTACCCGACTGCGCCAGAAGGCCCGCTCCTTTGGTTACGACCTCGCTGAGTTGGAGCGCTCGCAGGCTTTATTGTTGAGCTGGCAGCCAACCACCGAAGGCCTGCTCGACCAGGTCGGCGCCCGCTTGCTGAAACAGGTTGATAGCATCGGCGCCAAGCGCGTAGTGATCGACAGCCTGGGTGCGTTCAGCCGGCTGGCATTCGACCCGGCACGTATCAACGGCTTCTTCCGCTCCCTGATCGGCGAGCTGCGGGCCCGTGATGTGACGATGCTGATGACCTGGGAGGTGCGTGATCTGTTCGGTACTGAAGTCAGTGCGCCGTCCCCTGACATGTCGAGCATCGTCGATAACCTGATCCTTACCCGCTTCGTCGAACTCGACAGCCGGCTGCGGCGCATGTTGTCACTGCTCAAGGTGCGCGACAGTGACTACGACCCTGCACTTCATGAGCTGTGCATGGGGCCCAATGGGGTGGTGGCGCGCAAGGCGTTCGAAGGTGCCAGCGCAGTGCTTACCGACACGCCCAAGCAAGTGGAGGGCGGCTGACAGTCCAGCGATGAAAACCATTTTGATCGTAGATGACGAGTACCTGATCGCCGAAATCCTGGGCTACGCCCTGGAGGATGAGGGCTTCCTGGTAGACAAGGCCAACAATGGCGAAAAGGCGCTGGATCTGCTGCACCAGAAGACTATTGATCTGGTGATCACCGATTACATGATGCCGAAGAAGAATGGCCAGGAGCTGGCCAGGGCAATTCGAAATGATCCGCAGCTGGCACATCTACCCCTGATCCTGATGAGCGGGGCGCAAGCTGCGCAAGCAGACGGCAGTTTGTTCGGTGCGGTATTCCAGAAGCCATTTCATGCAAATGAACTGATTGCCAAAGTGCGGGAGCTGCTGGGCGGCTGAGGGCCTGGCAAGATCCCGCATCGGCGGGCCGATCGGTCAAGCGCATCCGTGCGGCTTCAAGCGATGCAGGTTTCAGTGTTGCTCGTCGTGTGGCTTTTCCGGTGCAGGGCTGCCTGCCTGGATACGTTTGAAAATCTCCTCGCGATGAACCTGAACATCTTTTGGCGCATCGATGCCGATCCTCACTTGCATCCCTTTGACGCCCAGAATGGTCACTTTGATATTATCGTCGATGACGATGCTTTCGCCGACCTTGCGGGTGAGTATCAGCATGTAGTTCTCCTTGGGTAATAACGAAAACCGTGCGGTCAATTACCGCGGCGGCGGGAGCGTGTCCCTCTTCCTTCTCATTAAAGACGCTTTCGGAGGATAGTAATTCCCCCGTAAATAAAATCTGTTTCATGTCTCTAGCTGCAGGTGCCGGTTTCGCGGGTTCAAGCCCCCCGGCACAGGTGCTCGGTGGCAAGGATAGGGGGCTTACGCGCAGATGGGAAATTTCTCTGCTTGATAGCACATATAGACGCGCTCAATCGGCCTCCTGCAGCGCCCGCAGAAAGTGCATCAACGTGACTTCTTCTGGCTCCAGGCCTTGGCGAATGCGGGCCCGCGGCAAGGCATCGAGGCGCCCTGACTGGAAATGCTCAAGCACTGCCGGGTGAATGTAGCAGCGTCGGCACACTGCTGGCGTGTTGCCCAAGCGTGCGGCAACCTGACGCACAATGGCCGTGACCTGGCGCTTGGCTTCGGTTTCCGGCTCCCAGGCCAATGGTCGCAACAGGTGCAAAGCCAAGCTGCTGCCGGCCCAGGTGCGATAGTCTTTGGCGGTAAAGTCCGCGCCGGTCAACTGCTGTAGAAACAGGTTGATATCACTGGAGCCGATGCTGTGCCGCTCGCCGTCCTCATCCAGGTATTGAAACAGCGTCTGCCCGGGCAGCTCCATGCAGCGTTTGACCAGACCCGCCAGGCGGCGGTCGCGCAAGGTAACATTGTGCTCCACGCCGCGCTTGCCCCTGAACTGGAAGCGGATGGTGCTGCCCTTGACCTCGACATGATCGGAGTTGAGGGTGGTCAACCCATAGGAGTTGTTGTCGCGCATGTATTGACGGTTGCCGACGCGGATCAGGGTCGAGTCGAGCAGGCTGACCACCAGCGCCATGACCTTTTCCCGACCCAGCCCGGGGCGGCTCAAGTGGGCGTCAAGCTGCTTGCGCAGCTTGGGCAGCACCTTGGCAAAGGCAAGCATGCGTCCGTATTTATGCTGGTCACGCACTTCACGCCATTGCGTGTGATAGCGATATTGCTTGCGCCCACGGGCGTCGCGGCCGGTGGCTTGCAGGTGGCCCTGAGGGTCGGCGCAGATCCACACGTCGGTGTAGGCCGGTGGGATGACCAACGCCGCAATGCGCGCAAGCGTCGCCTCATCGCGTACGCGTTCACCGTCCGCGTCGAGGTAGATAAAGCGATCACGCCATCGGCGTCGACTTAGGCCGGGTTGGCTGTCGTCGACATAGTGCAGGGAACGGGGCAGCGGGCAATCGAGCATGGGGCGGCATCCAGCGACCAGGTGTCTGTTTAATGGACAACGCCGTTGGCGTGGATGCTCAGAGTAAAACAGCGACTGATTTGATTTGCGCCCACAGCGCCTGGCCAGGCTGCACGCCGAGCTGGTCGGCTGAATAGCGGGTGATGCGCGCCAGCAGGGTAGTGCCGGCAGCATCCAGACGGACCAGCAGGTGGGCCGGATTGTCAGCTTCGCGCACCTCACGCACGCTTACGGGCAAGCGGTTGAGAATGCTCGACTGGCTGTCTGCAGCCAGTGCCAGGCTGACGTCGCGGGCCTGGATCTTCAGCCGGTGCGTACTGCCGACCTGCAACGAAGGGTGGGCGATACGCAGCGGATGGTTGTCATTGCCCGACACGCGCAGGTCGAACAGTTGATAGTGCGGATCATGGCCAACCACCAGGCCTTCGAGCACTACGCCGGCATCGTCGCTCTGGGCCAGCGGCAGGTCCAGCCGTGCCAGCGTCTGGCTGATCGGGCCGCTTGCCAGCACCTTGCCCTGCTCCAGCAACACCAGGTAGTCAGCTAGCCGCGCTACTTCATCTTGAGCATGGCTGACGTAGACCAGTGGAATCTGCAGCTCTTCATGCAGCCGCTCCAGGTACGGCAGAATCTCGCGTTTGCGCGGCCCGTCCAGCGCTGCCAGAGGCTCGTCCAGCAGCAGCAGGCGCGGGCTGCTGAGCAGGGCGCGAGCGATTCCGACCCGCTGTGCTTCGCCGCCAGACAAGGTAGCTGGACGGCGCTCAAGCAAATGGCCGATGCCCAGTAGCGCACACGCCTGTTCAAGGCTGACCTTGCGCTGTGCTGCGGGCACCCGGCGCCAGCCGAACTCCAGGTTGGCGCGCACTGACAGGTGGGGGAACAGGCTGGCTTCCTGGAATACATAGCCGATCGGCCGTCGATGTGGGGCAAGGAAATAGCCGCTGGCACTGTCTTCCCATACTTCACCGTTGACCTCGATGTAAGCGCTCGCCGCACGCTCCAGGCCCGCCAGGCAACGTAGGCACGAGGTCTTGCCGGACCCTGAATGGCCGAACAAGGCACTGATCCCCACGCCTGGCAGTTGCAGGTCGACATCCAGGGTGAAATCGTCGCGCGCAAGGGTCAGGCGCGCCAGTATCGAAGCACTCATCTCAACTCCAGCCTGCTTTGCCTCGGCGCCCCGCGTACAGCAGGAGCAACACCAGGAACGAGAACACCAGCATGGCGCCGGCCAGCCAGTGCGCTTGTGCGTAGGCCATCGATTCGACATGGTCGAAGATCTGCACCGACACCACGCGAGTCTTGTCAGGGATATTGCCGCCGATCATCAACACCACACCGAACTCGCCTACGGTATGGGCAAAGCCGAGGATGCTGGCGGTGACGAACCCAGGCCGAGCCAGCGGCAGCACGACATGGATAAAGGTGTCCCAAGGGCTCGCCCGCAGCGTTGCGGCGACTTCCAGGGGCCTTGCCCCAATCGCGCTGAAGGCGTTCTGCAGGGGCTGCACCACAAACGGCATGGAGTACACCACCGAGCCAATCACCAGGCCGCTGAAGCTGAAGACCACGCTGCCCAGGCCGAGTGCCTGGGTAGCCTGGCCCAGCCAGCCATGCGGGCCGAGGGCAATCAGCATATAAAAGCCGATCACGGTCGGCGGCAGTACCAATGGCAGGGCGACGACCGCGCCGATCGGGCCGCGCAACCACGAGCGGGTGCGCGCCAGCCACCAGGCAATCGGTGTGCCTATGACGAGCAGAATCAGGGTGGTCAGGCTGGCCAGTTTGAAGGTCAGCCAGATCGCGCCGAAGTCTGCAGCATCAAGCGGCATCAGATTTCATAACCGTATGACTTGATCACCGCTGCGGCCTTAGGGCCTTTGAGGTAGTCGATGAACGCCTTGGCAGCGGGGTTGTCCTTGCCCTTGCTGAGGATCACCGCATCCTGGCGGATGGGGTCATGCAGGCTGGTCGGGACGATCCAGGCCGAGCCGCTTTCGACTTTGCCATCTTTGTAGATCTGCGACAGCGCGACAAAGCCCAGCTCAGCGTTGCCGGTGGAAACGAACTGGAACGCCTGGGTGATGTTCTGGCCCTCGACGAGCTTGGCCTTGGTCGCGTCGGTCAGGCCCAGCTTGGCCAGCACCTGAGTGGCTGCCAGGCCGTAGGGGGCGGTCTTGGGATTGGCGATCGACAGGTGCTTGTAGTCCTGGTTTTTCAGTACATGACCTTGCGCGTCGACGTAGCCCGGTTTGGCAGACCACAGTGCCAAGGTGCCGATGGCATAGGTGAAGCGCGAGCCGGCAACGGTCTGCTTATCCTGCTCAAGCTTGGCCGGCGTGCTGTCATCGGCTGCCAGGAATACTTCAAAAGGCGCGCCGTTGTTGATCTGCGCGTAGAACTGGCCGGTCGCACCGAACGATGCGACCAGCGTGTGTCCGGTGTCTTTTTCGAAGTCTTTGGCAATCGCCTGGATTGGCGCGGTGAAGTTGGCGGCGACGGCAACCTGAACTTCATCTGCCCAGGCAGGGGTGCAGGCGAGCACGATGACCGCCGTCGCAGTCAGACAGGACAAGTACATGCGCATGAAACAATTCTCCGGGAGCAGGTGATCGTTATATACAGGACTATATAGCGATAACCGGTTCAACGGGAAGGGTCCTGATGGCGGAATCGAATCAGTGCCTCAATCGCTCCAATGCGCGCTCGGCGATGTCTTTGGTCAACTCTGCCGCAGGCAGGTGTCGGCCCAGGCGTAACGCCTGGCCGGCCCACAGATTGCTGAAGTCACTGCTACCCGCGCCGTCGCTGATCGCCCGCAGCGGCATCAGTGCGCCGCCTGCAAGGGGGAAAGCGGGGGCCAATTCGCTCATCGGGCCAAGCTCACGCATGATGCGGTTGTTGATGCCGCGGGCAGGGCGACCGGTGAACAGATTGGTCAGCGCTGTGTCACTTGCCGGGGCAGTGTCCAGCGCTTGGCGGTGTGCAGCAGCAACCTTCGCCTCCGGGCAGAACAGATAGGCCGTGCCGATCTGCACCGCCGAGGCGCCCAAGGCCAGCGCGGCGACCAGGCCGCGGTGATCGGCAATCCCTCCGGCGCCAATCACCGGTAGCCGCACCGCGTCGACTATTTGCGGGATCAAGGCAAAGGTGCCGATCTGGCTGGTGATGTCCTCGCTGAGGAACATGCCGCGATGGCCGCCGGCTTCATAGCCCATGGCGATGATCGCATCGCAGCCGTGCTGTTCCAGCCAACGCGCCTCCTGCACCGTGGTCGCACTCGACAGCACTTTGGCGCCGGTGGCCTTGACCCGCTGCAGCAGGTCGGCAGCGGGCAGGCCGAAGTGAAAGCTGACCACCGCCGGCAGCAGTTCTTCAACCAGTTGGCAGCTGTGTTCATCGAAGGGGGCGCGGTTGGATACCGGCGTCGGCGCGTCGAAATCAGCGCCCAGCTCTTGATAATACGGCTGCAAGGCCTGCTTCCAGCGCAGCGCGTGGGCGGCATCGGCTGGTGCTGGCTGGTGGCAGAAGAAGTTCAGATTCAAGGGCCCTGGGCAGGCAGCGCGAAACGCTGCCACTTCGCTGCGCACCTGTTCCAGGCTGAGCATGGCGCAGGGCAGGGCGGCCAGGCCCCCGGCGTTGCCGACCGCGATGGCCATGGGCGCGCCAGTGGCTCCGGCCATCGGTGCCTGCAGAATCGGCAGGTCGATGCCGAGCAGATCCAGGATACGGCAGTCGGGCCAGTTGCTCATGTCCACTCCTGTCAATGTCTGTTTCAGCTCGGTGCCCCGGCAGGGGAAAGGTTTACAACGCCTTGCTGACCTTGATATCGCTGACCTTGGCGACGTCGTCGCCATGAATCTTTTGCAGCGCCAGGCGTGCTTGCTCTTCGGAGTTGTCCGCCATGACAGCGAAGTCGAAGCGGCGCTCGCCATCGAGCTTGTATTTGATCACGTACTTGATGTTCTCGGTCATGGCGGGCTTATCTCAGTTGCGACGACGAACGACGCACGATCTTGATCTTGTGCGTGAAGGTTGGCTTGCGCGTGACCGAGATCGGCCGCGGCGTAGTCGTGTCCAGGGTGATGTTCCAGAAGCCGGTGCTGGGCACGACGATCTTCGCCGGGAACTGGTCGAACGCGCCGCCATGGTAGGTGTGACGCCCGCCATTCTTGAAGCTGCGGAAGTTGGCGTCGTTCATCAGGCGAATATTGCAGCGCTGGGAGCACTCGATCACGACAATGTCGTCCTCGTTGAGGTGCTCGCGCTGGTGTACGAATTTCATGGGGGTGCTCCGCAAAGTTTGTTCGTGCAATCGCGCAAGATATCACGATGTGACGGTACACTTGCGCCCCAGATGGCAGGGGTGGGGATAAATCCGCCAAAGCAGGGAGCAAACCCGCCCGGTTGTTGTCATACACATTCTTTAAAGCAGGCAGAGGTATTCCAATGAAGTGGGCGGTGGTGGCGATGACCTTGACGCTGGGCGGCTGCGCGAGTGTCGCTGATCTTGAGCAGTCGCGGGAAACCATGGATGTGATGTCTGGCAAGGCGCCTCAGGTGTACGCCGACTGCATCAAAGCTGAGCTGGCAGGCAGCCGCGACCAATTGGTACAGGAAAAGCGCGGTGACGGCTTGCGCCTGATCGTACCGCAGAAGCTCACCGCAGGCACGGGCCCAGCAGCATTGCTGGACATCGACAAGCGCGGCAGCGGCAGCAGCATCAAGCTGCGCGAGCGGTTGAGCAACTTCCCGCTGCGCCTGGGCGATGTGCGCGCAGCCACGACCAAATGCATCTCTGGATCTTGATCCAGCTCAGCTAAACGGCCAATTAACGGGCAAATTGCCATCTTCTTGTCCGGTAGGCGTTGTTGCCTGCCGGAGGATAAGCCTACTATTTTTGGGCTTATATCTTTTAAGCCTAAGCTTATAACAAGGAAATGGAGCGTCCCGTGATGAATCCGTTGAGTCGTTTCGCGATCAGCACAGCGCTGGTCCTCGCCTGGCCCGCGGCGCATGCCGCCGAAGGTCAGAAAATCTTTACTCAGGGCGGCGCCAACCCCGCTGCAATGGCTTGCCTGGGCTGTCATGGCGCTGATGCCAAGGGCATCGCTGCGGCAGGTTTTCCGCGGCTGGCCGGCTTGCCCGCTGGCTATCTGAACAAGCAGTTGCAGGACTTTCGCAGTGGCAGCCGCAAGCAGGCAGTGATGGAGCCGCTGGCCAAGGCCTTGAGCGAGCAGGAAGCCAAGGCCGTCAGTGACTATCTGGCCAGCCTGCCCAGCGACCCAGCCCCCGATCTTCGTCGCCAGCAAATTGCTACCGATCCGGTGGCGCGCCTGGCCCTGTACGGTGATTGGGATCGGCAAATCCCGGGCTGTGTGCAGTGTCATGGTCCAGGCGGCAGCGGTGTTGGCGAGCACTTCCCACCACTGGCGGGGCAGCCCGCCGGGTATCTGGTGGCGCAACTCAATGCCTGGCGCGATGGCAGCCGTAGCAATGACCCCAATCAGTTGATGGTAGGCGTGGCCAAAGCCATGACCGATGCCGAGATCACGGCTGTCGCCGAGTTCTTTGCCCATCCACTTGCCCAGGAGGTCAAACCATGAAACCGGTCATTGCCACACTACTGCTGGCCATGGGCAGCGCCCAGGCCGCGACGCAAATTGCCATGGAAGATCAGTCTCAGCTCAAGGTGCCCGGTACGCAGGCGGCCGTACAGTTCACACCGCCCGCTGAAACCAAGATCCCGGACAACGCCTTCGGCCAGATGGTCCGCGAAGGCCATGCCTTGTTTGTCGATACCCAGCGGCTGATGCCCGAGGCAGTGGGCAACGGCATGAACTGCAGCAACTGCCACCTTGACCAGGGGCGTATGGCGTTTTCTGCGCCGCTCTGGGGCGCCTATCCGATGTACCCGGCCTATCGCAAGAAAAACGACAAGGTCAACACCTTTGCCGAGCGCATTCAGGGCTGCTTCCAGTTCAGTATGGACGGCAAGCCACCGGCGGCGGACAGCCCGCAGATGACCGCCTTGAGTGTCTATGCCTACTGGCTGTCGACCAACGCGCCGACCGCCGTCGAGACGCCTGGGCGGGGTTACCCCGAGGTGCCTCAGCCCAAGGGCGGGTACGACTTCAAGCGCGGCCAGAAGGTGTACCGCGAGCAATGTGCGATCTGCCACGGGGATCAAGGCGAAGGGCAGCAGGTGGCAGGCGAGTATGTGATGCCGCCCCTGTGGGGCAAGGACTCCTACAACTGGGGCGCCGGCATGCACCGGATCAACACGGCGGCGTCGTTCATCAAGTACAACATGCCCCTTGGCAAGCCGGGCAGCCTCAGTGATCAGCAAGCCTGGGACGTTGCTGCATGGATCAACCGCCACGAACGGCCGCAGGACCCGCGCCTGGTTGAGGGCTCGGTGGAAAAGACCCGGCTGAAGTTTCATGCCAACGACGGCGTCAACCTTTATGGGCAAAAAGTCGACGGTGTGCTGATCGGCCAGGGAGTGACCCGATAATCGTCACGCTGTCACTTTGAAAGCGCGTCTTTTTGCCCAAGCACTGCCGCGAAAACGACGCGCTCCGGCCCCGGCCAAAGGCTTTATGGAAGCTTGCAACCCGGCCCGACCCGCCCGCAATGGGCTTAATATTTACGATCCGTTGGAACTAACTACACTAGGGTATCTCTATCATGGCAGCGGTCGCTTCAGGCTGGGCATTGTAAGGTGCGCGCCGCCTGATTAGACTGCGCCGAATTTCGTGCGCTAAGCCCTTGTTAAGGACGTATATGATCAAGAAATGCTTGTTCCCGGCAGCCGGCTACGGCACTCGCTTCCTGCCAGCTACCAAAGCCATGCCCAAGGAAATGCTGCCAGTGGTAAACAAGCCACTGATCCAGTATGGCGTCGAGGAGGCACTGGATGCCGGCCTGAGCGAGATCTCCATTGTGACCGGTCGTGGCAAGCGTGCGCTTGAAGACCACTTTGACATCAGCTACGAGCTGGAAAACCAGATCAAAGGCACCGACAAGGAAAAGTACCTGGTCGGCATTCGCCGTCTGCTCGATGAGTGCTCGTTCTCGTACACCCGTCAAACCGAGATGAAAGGCCTTGGCCATGCCATCCTGACCGGCCAACCGCTGATCGGTGACGAGCCGTTCGCAGTCGTGCTGGCGGACGACCTGTGTGTCAACCTGGACGGCGACGGCGTGCTGCAGCAGATGGTCAAGCTGTACAACCAGTTCCGCTGCTCGATCGTCGCCATTCAGGAAGTCGATCCGCAGGAAACCAACAAGTACGGCGTTATTTCTGGCGAGATGATCCGTGACGACATCTACCGGGTGAACAGCATGGTTGAAAAACCAGCGCCGGAAGATGCACCTTCCAACCTGGCAATCATCGGCCGCTACATCCTGACCCCGGATATCTTCCAGAAGATCCGTGAAACCGAGCCAGGCAAAGGCGGCGAGATTCAGATCACCGACGCGCTGATGAAGCAGGCGCAGGAAGGTTGTGTAATCGCGTACAAGTTCAAAGGCAAGCGTTTTGATTGCGGCGGCGCTGAAGGCTACATCGAGGCCACCAACTTCTGCTTCGAGAACTTCTACAAGTCTGGCAAGGCTTACTAAGCCTGCTGGCTTGCAGCCCGTATAAAAAACAGCCACCCTCATGGGTGGCTTTTTTGTGGAGTCTGGATTGTGACTTACGATTTTGATCTGTTTGTAATTGGTGCCGGTTCCGGCGGTGTGCGAGCCGCGCGATTCGCGGCGGGTTTTGGCGCCAAGGTTGCCGTAGCTGAAAGCCGCTACCTGGGCGGCACCTGCGTCAACGTAGGCTGCGTGCCGAAGAAACTGATGGTGTATGCCGCCCACGTTGCTGACGAAATGGAGCAGGCTGCCGGCTTCGGCTGGACGCTGGAAGAGGGCCACTTTGACTGGGGCACGCTGATTGCCAACAAGAATCGCGAAATCGAGCGGCTCAATGGCATCTACCGCAACCTACTGGTCAACAGCGGGGTTACCCTGCTCGAGGGGCATGCACGGCTAACGGGCGCCAATGAAGTCGAAATCGACGGTCAGCGCCATACAGCCAGGCACATCCTCATCGCTACCGGTGGCTGGCCGCAGGTGCCGGATATCCCGGGCAAAGAGCTGGCTATCACCTCAAACGAGGCGTTCTTTCTCAAGCAATTGCCCAAGCGCATCCTGGTTGTTGGCGGCGGCTACATTGCGGTCGAGTTCGCCGGTATTTTCCAGGGCCTTGGTAGCGCCACCAGCCTGCTGTATCGCGGCGACCTGTTCCTGCGTGGCTTCGACGGCTCGGTGCGCACTCACCTCAAGGACGAACTGGACAAGCGTGGCGTTGATCTGCAGTTCAACAGCGACATTCAACGGATTGATCAGCAGGCAGACGGCAGCCTCAAGGCCACCCTCAAGGATGGCCGCGAGCTACTCACCGATTGCGTGTTCTATGCCACCGGCCGCCGGCCGATGCTCGACAACCTGGGCCTTGAGCACACAGGTGTGGAGCTCGATGAGCGTGGCTACGTGCGCGTCGATGACCAGTACCAGACCACCGAGCCTTCGATTCTGGCAATTGGCGATGTCATCGGTCGCGTTCAGCTTACCCCTGTGGCGCTGGCCGAGGGCATGGCTGTGGCGCGACGCCTGTTCAAGCCCGAGCAGTACCGTCCGGTGGATTACCAGAACATCCCCACTGCGGTGTTCAGCCAGCCACCGATCGGTACGGTTGGGCTGACCGAAGAACAGGCCATTGAAGCGGGCCACAAGGTGCAGGTTTTCGAAAGCCGCTTCCGTGCAATGAAACTGACCCTGACCGACATTCAGGAGAAGACGCTCATGAAGCTGGTTGTGGACGCCGAAACCGACAAGGTGCTGGGTTGCCATATGGTCGGGCCGGACGCTGGAGAGATCATTCAGGGGCTGGGCATAGCGCTCAAGGCCGGCGCGACCAAAGCCCAATTCGACGAGACCATTGGCGTGCATCCTACAGCCGCGGAAGAGTTCGTAACGATGCGCACAGCAACGCGCTGAGGCTGTTGGAAGTTTAAGGTCTGACACCGGAGGTCGTGCTTTCCTACGGTGGCTGACTACTCTGCGTCGTTCACAACCACTCGTTCCGACATCCAGTCGTGGACACCTTGCAGATACTGAGCCGGCACCTCAACGGTGCCGTCCAGGCATAGGCCTGGACGTTTCAAAGGTCCAGCAAAGGTGTACATCAATATGAATACGGCATCGAAAGCCTCGCTTGCAGCGTGCTGCGCATTCCTTGTGGCCGCGACTTCCGCTCACGCAGCGGATGGCGTGATCAGTTTCTCTGGGCAAGTGATAGCGCCAACCTGCGTGATCAATGGAGGCAACAACGATCTGCCGGTTCGTTTGCAGCCGGTTAACGCCTCAGCACTTTCGCGTGCGGGTCAGGTTACCGGCGAGATCTCCTTCCAGCTGCGCCTGAGCGAATGCGCTTCAGGCATCGGTCGTGTGTCCACCTACTTCGAGCCAGGCCCGACCATCAGCCCTGAAGGTCGCCTGATTACCGACGCAGGCGGGGCTGACAATGTCCAATTGCAACTGCGCAACAACGCCCGCATTCCAATGAACCTGGCCGGCGCCAACGGCGGCCAGAACTCGCAGACCGTTGCAATCAACAATGGCGGTGCGATTCTGCAGTACTCGGTCAATTACTACGCTACTGGCGCGGCCACCCCAGGCACGGTCAGCTCGCGCGTTCAGTACTCGCTGAACTACCTCTAATTGCAACCCGGCAGCTCCATTCGGAGCTGCCTTTCAGCCCCTTTCGAGTACTCCAGCATGCCATCGTTTGTTCACGCCCGCGTGTGCGGGCTGCTGCTGTGCGCCTGGTTGCTGCCCGTTCAGGCCAGTGCCAGTGTGGTGATTGCCACCACTCGGGTGATTTACCCGGCTCAACAATCCGAGGTCACCGTCAGGCTCAGCAATGAAGGCAGCAGCCCTTCGCTGGTTCAGGCCTGGATCGACGACGGCCGCGCGCAAGCGGCATTGGAAGACCTGGACGTGCCGTTCAGCCTGTCACCGCCGTTGTTTCGCATCGACCCCAAAAAAGGCCAAAGCCTGCGCATTGCCAAACTGGGCCAGGCGCTGCCGGCAGACCGTGAGAGCATGTATTGGCTCAACGTTCTGGATGTGCCGCCCAAGGCTGAGGGGGATGTCTTGCAGGTCTCGCTGCGCAGCCGGATCAAGCTGTTGTACCGGCCTGCCGGGTTGAGTGGCAGTGCCGCAGAAGCCCATCGCAAGTTGACCTGGACGCTGGTAAGTGACGCCCAGAGTTGGGCGCTCGAGGCACACAATCCGACGCCCTATTTTGTCAACCTGAGCAGCATTGGCACGCAGCAGGAAGGCCGTGAACTGCAGGGCGAGCCAAGCCATGTGCCGCCACTGGGCAGCGCCAGATTTGCCATAGCAGGCTTGCAGCCAGCGGCGGGCGCGGGTGTCACCGTCAAGTATGCAGCCATTGATGACTACGGCGCCCTGCGCGAGAACTCTGCGCTGGCACACCGATGAGCCGCCGTATCACCTTGTCCGGGCTGGCCATGTTGACCAGTTGCCTGGCCACTCGGCTGGCCTTCGCGGTCGAATTCGAAGCGGGGTTTCTACGGCCCGGTACCAACCTTGACCTGCAGCGTTACGAGAACGAACAAGCGGTCCCGGAAACCGAAGTGACCCTTGATATAACGCTCAACCAGCAGTGGCTGGGCCGTCATCCAGTCGCATTGCGGCGCCAGGCGCCCAACCTGCAGGCCAGCCCGTGCTACAGCGCGTCATTGTTGCAGGCGCTGGGCGTGGACAGGGGCCAGCTGCCAGCAACTGCCGCCGAGTCGTTGGCTGACGCGCACGCGTGCCTGAGCCTGCCTGCACTGCAGTTGGCGGCCAGCGAAGACCTGAACTTTTCTGAACTGCGCTTGCACCTGGAGATCGCTCAGCACGCCTTGCATAGGCAACCGGACGGCTATCTGCCGCCCAGCAGCTGGGACTCTGGAGTCACGGCAGGCTTTGTCGACTACCGCCTGAACCTGTTCCAGCAGCACGATGTGCAGCAGCACAGCAGCAGCCGGCAGGGCTACCTCGGCCTGCGCGCGGGCGTCAATACTGGCGCCTGGTACTGGCGTCACGAAGGTAACTGGCAAGCTTCCAGCGAGGGCGGCTCGCGCTATCAACCTGCGGCGAGCTGGGTCAGGCGAGATATCCCTGACTGGTCGGCACAGTTCACCGCAGGGGACGGCTACAGTGTCGGCGATGTGTTCGAGACCAGTGCATTTCGGGGGTTGCAAGTCAGCAGCGATGAACGCATGTTGCCCCAGTCCATGCGCGGATTCGCCCCGGTAGTGCGCGGCGTTGCCAACAGCACAGCGTTGCTCAGCATCCACCAGCGCGGGGTGTTGCTACATGAATCGACCGTGCCGCCAGGGCCGTTCGAGATCAGTGACCTCTATGCCAGCGGCATCAATCAGGATCTGCAGATCACCCTGCGCGAAGCCGACGGCAGCGTGCGCAGCTTCACCATGCCCTATCAGGCCGCGCCGTTGGCATTGCGCCCTGGCGCCCATCGGTTCGAGCTCAACAGTGGTGTCTGGCGAGACGGTGAGGGCGCCACCGGGCCGGCGTTCGTTCAGGGCAGCTGGCAGCAGGGTCTGGATAATCAGCTGAGCGTGCACGGCGGTGGCTGGCTGAGTGATGATTACCTGGCCAGTGCCTTGGGGGCTGCGGTCAACAGCCAGTTCGGCGCGTTCGGTATGACCGCTTACATGTCCCGCTCCGCGCCGCGGCCCAAGCAGTCGCTGCAGGGCCAGGCGCTGCGACTCAGCTGGCATCATCGTCTCGAATACAGCGCCACCGATCTGGGCGTGAGCGTGACCCAGACTGACAGCCCTGACTATCAAACCTTCAACGACTTTGCCTTCGCTCGCGCTGATGGTCGCAGCGATCAGGCCCGCTGGCGCGCCAGCGCCAGCCTCAATCAGGACCTCGGGCCTGGCGGACGCCTCAACGTCAGTGCCATCAGCAGCCAACGCTGGCGAGGCCAGGGTGGGGCTACCGGTTACAACCTGGGTTATCACAATGCTTACCGCGCGCTCGGCTACGGCCTCAATCTGAACCGCGAGCAGCGTGCCGGTGGCCGTGCGGTCAACAGCCTGACGTTCACGGTCAGCGCGCCGCTGGGCCTGCGCCGAAACGGCTCGGTCAGCAGCGGTCTGAACCTGGACAGCGAGGGCCGCTCGAGCGCCAGTCTGCGCTGGAGCGCCACCGCTGGAGCGCAAGACCAGTGGGGCTATGGCCTGGCTGCAGTTCGTCAGGGTGGCGCTGACAGCGCAACCGGTTTTGACGCAGACCTGCTGCGACGCAGCTCTGCCGGCGAATTCAGTGGCTCGCTGGCCAGCCGTCCCGGTCATCGTCAGGCCGCGCTGGGCGTGCGTGGTGCGCTGGTGGCTCATGCGGGAGGGGTGACCGCAGCGCCAGCGTTGGGCGAGAGCTTTGCCATCGTCCATGCGCCCGGCGCAGCCTCGGCACGGATTGCCCAGTATCCATACATACGGCTGGACAACCGCGGCTATGCCGTGACGCCGGCGTTGACACCCTACAGCGTCAATACCGTCGAACTCGACCCCCGCGGGATGACTGATCAGGTCGAATTGCAACTGACCGCGCAGTCGCTGGTACCGCGTGCTGGCGCTGTCGGTTATCTGCAGTATGCCACTCGCAGTGGTCTGCGCTGGACGCTCGAGGCGCGCCGCGAAGACGGCCAGACCTTGCCGTTTGGTGCGCAGGTGACCGATGTAGAGGGCACTGAACTGGGCTTGGTGGGCCAGGGTAGCCGCCTGCACCTGCGCAGTGATGACCCGCTGGCAGCGCTGGATGTGGTCTGGGGCAGTGCTGCCGGGCAACGCTGCCGTATTGCGCAACGCACTGCGGCGGCCGAGGTACTGCCGGCTATGTGCGTCGCCCACCCCGAGGATCAAGCATGAAACGTTCGTTTGGCCTGTTTGTATTGAGTCTGCTCATCGCGCCGTTGGCCGCCGCCGAATGCCGGCTGGCTCCGGGGCAGCAGCCGGCGCGCCTGGCGCTGGCATTGCCGGCACAGTTGCATCTGCCGGCGACGGCCGGTATTGGCCAGGTGCTGTTCAGCAAGCAGGTGCATGGCGCGCCACTGATGCTCAGTTGTAGCCAACCTGCGCTGTTACGCGAAGGCTGGCTACACGCACCAGGCGACGCAGGTGGGCAGGCGGGGCTGCTACCTACCAGCATTGCCGGTATCAGTGTCAGGCTGCGGCCACTGCCCGGCGAGCGCAGTGCGCTGAGCTGGCCGATGAGCGAACGACCGCTGGCAGCAGGGGAAAACCGCTTAGCTGGCGGTTATGAGCTGGCGCTGATCAAGACCGGCCCGATCAGTGCCGGACAACTACGGCTGCCCGCTGTCGCGGCCGAGGCTTATGCCGGCTCGCAGTTGGTTCAGCGTCTGAGCCTGACGCCGGCAGCGATCAGCGTGGGCGTGCAGCAGCCGACCTGCCATCTGGAGGGAGCCAGTCGGCACACCCAGGTCAACCTGGGCGTTCAGTCGTGGAGTCGCTTCAGCGGCCCTGGCAGCCAGTCGGCGGCAGTCGACTTCGAGTTGCGCCTGCGCTGCCAGCCGAGTGCAGATGGCCGCGTGGTGCAGGTCGTTGCGCAGTTCGAAGACGCCAGCGGTGGCAGCGCAAGTGATCACCTGCAGCTTACCGATGAGTCGAGCGCTGCCGGACTGGGGGTGCGCCTCATGCGCAGTGACGGTGGCTTGCTGCAGTTGGGCAGCACTCGTCACCGCTTGGCCAGGGTGCGACCCGGGGACGACTTTATTCGGATAGGCCTGCGTGCGGCGTATGTGCAGACTGCGCAGAAGGTTCGGCCTGGAGTGGCCAGAGCGCGCGCCACTGTGTTGCTGTCCTATGAATGAAAGGATCTATCGAGGCAAGCCGCTTATAGCCAAAACCAATCACCAGCATGAGCTTTGCCAATGAGCCATCGTCGGTTTTGGTGGTTAGTATTCTCCCCGTCAACCACTTCTTAATCCCATGACGGAGCTTCTCTCATGCCTATCATCAACAGCCAGGTCAAACCGTTCAACGCTACTGCCTTCCACAATGGCGAATTCGTTCAGGTCAGCGAAGCCGACCTGAAAGGCAAGTGGGCTGTCGTGTTCTTCTACCCAGCCGACTTCACCTTCGTCTGCCCGACCGAACTGGGCGACCTGGCCGACAACTACGCCGAGTTCCAGAAGCTGGGTGTGGAAATCTACGGTGTGTCGACTGACACCCACTTCACCCACAAAGCCTGGCACGACACTTCGGAAACCATCGGCAAGATCAAGTACCCGCTGATCGGTGACCCAACCCACGTGATCTCGCGCAACTTCGACGTGCTGATCGAAGAAGCTGGCATGGCTGACCGCGGTACCTTCGTGATCAACCCGGAAGGCCAGATCAAGATCGTCGAAATCAACGACGGTGGTGTAGGCCGTGACGCCAGCGAGCTGCTGCGCAAGGTCAAGGCTGCACAGTACGTTGCCGCTCACCCAGGCGAAGTCTGCCCGGCCAAGTGGAAAGAAGGCGAAGCCACCCTGGCCCCATCGCTGGACCTGGTTGGCAAGATCTAAGATCGTGCGCCAGTCGCGGGCGGTGAACAGCCGCCACAGCTGAAGTCATCACCGCCCCGCCAAACGCCCGGGCACTTTTGCCTGGGCGTTTTTGTTTACCCTGATTGCACAAGGAATCGCCCGTATGTTGGACGCCACGCTTAAATCGCAACTGAAAACCTACCTGGAGCGGGTCACCCAGCCGATCGAGATCGTAGCCTCCCTCGACGACGGTGCGAAGTCCCGCGAAATGCACGACTTGCTGGTGGAAATTGCCGGCCTGTCGGACCTGATTACCCTGAACAAGGACGGCAGCGACACGCGCCGGCCCTCGTTCTCGCTGAACCGCCCGGGTGCTGATATCAGCCTGCGCTTTGCCGGCATCCCCATGGGCCACGAATTCACCTCACTGGTGCTGGCGCTGCTGCAAGTTGGCGGCCACCCGTCCAAGGCCAGTGCCGAAGTGATCGAGCAGATCCAGGCGCTGCAAGGCGACTTCACCTTTGAAACCTACTTCTCGCTGTCGTGCCAGAACTGCCCGGACGTGGTCCAGGCGTTGAACCTGATGGCGGTGCTCAACCCCAACGTGAAACACGTGGCCATCGACGGTGCGCTGTTCCAGGACGAGGTTGAAGCGCGCAAGGTCATGGCCGTGCCGAGCATCTACCTCAACGGCGAAGTGTTTGGCCAGGGCCGCATGGGCCTTGAAGAGATTCTTGGCAAGATCGACACCAGTTCTGGCACGCGCCAGGCCGAGAAGATCAACGCCAAAGAGGCTTTCGATGTGCTGGTGGTGGGCGGTGGCCCAGCCGGCGCCGCAGCTGCCATCTATGCGGCGCGTAAAGGTATCCGTACCGGTGTTGCGGCCGAGCGCTTCGGCGGCCAGGTGCTCGACACCATGGCGATCGAGAACTTCATCTCGGTGCAGGAAACCGAAGGGCCGAAACTGGCCTCGGCGCTGGAAGAACACGTCAAGCAGTACGATGTCGACATCATGAACCTGCAGCGCGGTGAGGCATTGATACCCGCTGCGGCTGGCGGCCTGCACGAAGTGCGCCTGGCCAGCGGTGCTTCACTCAAAGCCAAGACCGTGATCCTCGCGACCGGTGCACGCTGGCGTGAGATGAACGTGCCTGGCGAACAGCAGTACCGCGCCCGCGGTGTTGCCTACTGCCCGCACTGCGATGGCCCGCTGTTCAAGGGCAAGCGCGTGGCGGTGATCGGGGGTGGCAACTCGGGTGTGGAAGCGGCCATCGACCTGGCCGGTATCGTCGCCCAGGTGACGTTGATCGAATTCGACAGCCAGCTGCGTGCCGATGCGGTGTTGCAGCGCAAACTGTACAGCCTGGCCAACGTCAAGGTGATCACCAGTGCGCTGACCACCGAAGTGTTGGGAGATGGCGAAAAGGTCAACGGCCTGCGTTACAAGGACCGCAACAGTGATGAGCTGCATGACATCGCGCTGGAAGGGATCTTTGTACAGATCGGCCTGCTGCCCAACACCGATTGGCTCAAAGGCACGGTCGAGCTGTCACCGCGTGGCGAGATCATCGTCGATGCCAAGGGCCAGACCAACATCCCCGGCGTGTTCGCTGCCGGGGACGTCACCACGGTGCCGTACAAGCAGATCGTGATTGCGGTGGGCGAGGGTGCCAAGGCCTCGCTGTCAGCCTTCGATCACCTGATCCGCAGCTCGGCGCCGGCCTGACGATTACGCAAGGCTCTGCTGCGCTGGCTGGTTTCAGCCTTCCAGCAGGGCCAGGCGTTCTTCCAATGCTGCAATTCGTGCCTCCAGCGCGCTGATACGTTCTTCAGCGATGCCGGGGGCCGAATTGCGTTCGGCACCGCTGTGCTGGCGCGCGGCTAGGATGGCCTCGATTTCCGCTGGATCACCCAGCGCGTGGGTATAGCGGTCTTCCCGTTGCCCAGCCTGGCGTGGCAGGTGCACCGCAAGTTCACGTGAGATCAGGCGCTCGAGTTGATGCTGGACCTGATCGTCGTCCTCGAACTCATGCAGACGATTGCTGCGGGTCAACAACTCGTTGATCGTCTGCGGCCCGCGCAAGAACATCAAACCCATCAGCACTAACTGCGCAGGCACCAGTTCCAGCGCCTTGTCTACGCGTTGCTCCCAGCGGTCGGCGCGGCTGCCCATCTGCAGTTTGGTAAAACCACGCCCTTCGAGTGCACGCAGTGCCTGGCCGACCTGGCCCTGAGAGAGGTTCATCACCGGTTCACGGCTGGTCTTCTGGTTGCAAGCTACGACCAGCGCGTTGAGCGTGAGGGGATAGGTTTCAGGGCTGGTGGCCTGCTTTTCGATCAGCGAGCCAAGAATGCGGATCTCGGTGCTGTTGAAGCGGCCTTCACTGGCGTTGTGTTGTTCTGACATGGCCCTGTCTCGTTGCGAGGAAAGGCCACTAGCCTAGGTAAAGCGGCGCCGTTAAGCAATTGTCAGCGGCGCCGCCTCGTTACTCAGGCTGCGCGTCGCTCCTGGGCCTCACAGGCGGCAGCGGTGAAGATCACATCGGTCGAAGAATTCAGTGCTGTTTCTGCCGAATCCTGAAGCACGCCAATGATGAAGCCGACGGCGACCACCTGCATGGCGACCTCGCTGGGAATGCCGAACAGGCTGCACGCCAGCGGGATCAGCAACAGTGAACCACCGGCCACGCCCGAGGCGCCGCAAGCACATACGGCAGCCACCACGCTGAGGAGCACGGCAGTGGGCAGATCGATGCTGATGCCCAAGGTATGCACTGCAGCCAGGGTCAGCACGGTGATAGTGATCGCCGCGCCGGCCATATTGATGGTCGCGCCCAGCGGGATCGAGACCGAGTAAGTGTCTTCATGCAGGCCGAGTTTTTCCGACAGTGCCAGGTTGACCGGGATGTTGGCAGCCGAGCTGCGGGTGAAGAATGCAGTGATGCCGCTCTCGCGCAGGCACATCAGCACCAGCGGGTAGGGGTTGCGGCGGATCTTCCAGAACACGATCAGCGGGTTCATCACCAGCGCGACAAACAGCATGCAGCCGACCAACACCGCCAGTAGGTGCAGGTAACCCAGCAACGCACTCAGCCCCGACTGGGCCAGGGTTGCCGCTACCAGGCCGAAAATCCCAAGCGGCGCGAAACGGATCACCACGCGTACGATGTAAGTCACTGCGTTGGACAGGTCGTCGACTACGGTGCGGGTGGTCTCGCTGGCATGGCGCAGGGCGATCCCCAAGCCGATGGCCCAGGTCAGCACACCGATGAAGTTGGCATTGAGCAGCGCCGCTACCGGATTATCGACAGCGCTGAGCAGCAGGTTCTGCAGCACTTCGGTGATACCGCCCGGAGCGCTCAGCGACGCCTCGCTGGCACTGAGCAGCAGCGTCGAGGGGAACAGCATGCTGGCGATCACGGCGACCACAGCTGCGCCAAAAGTCCCCAGCAGATACAGCCACAGGATAGGCCGAATGTGGGTCTCCTGGCCGTGCTTGTGGTTGGCGATCGAGGCCATCACCAGCACGAACACCAGCACGGGCGCTACCGCTTTGAGGGCGCTGACAAAAACCTTGCCGAGAAATGCCAGGTCGAGCGCCACGGCAGGCGCGAGCAAGGCCAGGGCGATGCCGGCGATCAGGCCGATGACGATCTGGGTAACCAGGCTGGTGCGGGTGAGCAGGCGAAGAACAGGCAGCATGTGCAGCGAATCTCAGGGATTTGGACGGGCGCGACTGTACCATAGACCGGCACGCCCGGCCGCTGCCTACCAGTTGAACAGCTCTTTGCGCGCACCTTCGGTAATCGCGACGATGCCCGGATGCTTGACCTTGCGCTCCACCGAAATTGCATAGAACGATTCGTTGACCGCTTCGGTATGGCCGATCAGCACCACTGCATATTGGCGGCACACCTCATCGGCAATCACGCTGGGCGCGACGAAGATGCCGCTGCCGGACTGGCCGAAGGCCTGCATCAGTGCACTGTCATCGAATTCACCGACGATCCGCGGCTGCACTTGCTGCTCGGACAGCCAGCGCAGCAAGCGGCTGCGGACCACTGTCTCCTGCCCTGGGATCAGCAACGGCGCGTCATTCAGACAGGCTGGAAACGCGCCCGAGTATTCTGCCGCCAAGGCAGGGGTGGCAAAAAAGCTCAGGCCGCATTCGCCGAGTTTCTGGCTGTAGCCTTTGATATCCAAGTGGCTAGGCATGGGGCTGTCGGAAATCACCAGGTCCAGGCGCTGGATGGCCAGGTCGGCCAGCAGCCGTTCGAGTTTGTCTTCCCGACAATTGATGCGCAGGGCGCCGTCCAGCTCCATGGTCGGGGCCAGCAAGCGATAGACAATGGACTTGGGCACTACATCGGCAACCCCGACGCGGAACAGGATCTGCTCCTGCGGCCCGGCGCGCAGCATGGTCTCGAGCTCGCTGCCGATCTGGAACATCTGCTCGGCGTAGCCCAGCGTCTGCCTGCCGCTCTCGGTCAGCTCAAGCTGACGCCCGACACGCTGGAACAATTCCAGGCCGTGGGTCTGCTCGAACAGGCTGATCTGCCCGCTGATGGTCTGCGGCGTCAGATTCAACTGCTCACTGGCGCGGGCGATGCTGCCGGTGCGCGCGACTACCCAAAAATAATGCAGCTGGCGGTAGTTGAGCATGGCGTTTTCCGGATTCGTGAAAACCGAAGTATAGCTGCTAAAAAAACGAATTTTCCGGATGTTTCCGCTTCACTAGAATGCCTTTCATCAAGCGCGACGTGCGCTGCTCAGACATGACAAGTGAGGATCCCATGCTACAACTCAAATCCATCGGTACCCCGTTGGTGCTGGCGCTGGCTCTGATGAGTCTGGCCGGATGCGAGCAAGCCGAGAAGTCTGCCCAGCAGGTAATCGATCAGGCCGCGCAATCGGCCAAACAGGCCATCGACAAGACCAACGATGCAGCACAGCAGGCGCTGAACGATGTCATTGGTGGGGACCGGGAGAAATCTGCCAAGCCCGCCGATGACCAAGACAACGCTCCAGGCAAGACCCAAGACATCTGACCCACAGCTGCGAACACAGCTCTAACATAGCCAGAAACAGGATTGATTCATGGAATATTTGCTGGAACTCGCCGCAAGCCCGACCGCCTGGGTAGCCTTGGCAACTTTGGTGGCAATGGAAGTCGTGCTCGGTATCGACAACCTGATCTTCATCTCGATCCTGACCAACAAGCTGCCCGTCGAATACCGCTCCAAGGCGCGCCGGATTGGTATCAGCATGGCGTTGATCATGCGCCTGGCGCTGCTCAGCACCGTGGCCTGGATCGTTCAGTTGACTGATCCGGTGGTCGAGATATTCGGCAATGCCTTCTCATGGAAAGACATGATCCTGATTGCCGGTGGCCTGTTCCTGCTGTGGAAGGCAACCAAGGAGATCCACGAGAGCGTCGATCCGCACGGTGCCAAGCATGAGGCCACAGTCTCGTCCACGGTCACCCTGGGCTTTGCTGCCGCGATCTTCCAGATCCTGCTGCTGGACATCGTGTTCTCGGTCGACAGCATCATTACCGCCGTTGGCATGACTGAGCACTTGCCGATCATGATCATCGCTGTGGTGGCAGCCGTTATCGTGATGATGGTGGCCGCTGATCCGCTGGCCAACTTTATCAATGACAACCCGACTGTGGTGATGCTGGCCCTGGGCTTCCTGATCATGATCGGCATGACCCTGATCGCTGAAGGTTTCGGTGCCCACGTGCCAAAAGGTTATGTGTATGCAGCCATGGCATTCTCGACCGCGATCGAGATGCTCAACATCTTCGCTCGCCGGGCGCGCCTCAAGCGTGAGGCTGCACAGAAGTAAGTTGCGCGGGGCGCCTGGCGCCCCATTCGCAATGGCAGGATCATCAAACGACCGCGTATGCCTTCAAGCTGCGCGGTTTTTGTTTTACGCTGACGCGATGTCAGTGCGCTGCAGCGGGCTGACGAGCGCGTTGCACGGGCAAGGGCTTGGCCTTGGCCTGCACCGGCAATGGATGATGCGAGTGCCGGCGGACAATCCGCAGAACGCCCCATAACATGGCAGCGGCCACACTCAGCCACATACCTACCAACAACAGAATTCCCATAGTCAGGCTCATGTGTGCCTCCTTCTCTCGGGCTTGCCCCAGGCTTACCTTCCAGACACTTACTTAGTCTAGCGTTACCCTCATGACGTTCAATTGAGCTTAGGTCGAACCCTTGGTCCGATTTGTTACTAGCCTGCGTCGGGCTATTCCTGGGCGCGCGTGCGCCCTATGATCAGCAACAATCGCCGGGTGCCAGCCCGGCATCAGACAAGTGAGTGTCCATCTTGCAAGCGTCCATCAAGTCATTGCTCAACCCTCCACAGCGCCTCCTCGCTGCGTGCCTGCTGGCGGCCAGTCTGGTTGGCTGCGCCGGCACGCCACCGGCGGATGTCAAAGGCTTGCCGCAGCGGGTCGAAATAAGCGGCGTGCCGTTCTTTCGCGGCAATGCCAACCACAGTGGCGCAATGGCGCTGGCGGTCATGCTCTCTCAGCAAGGCGTCCGGATCACCCCAGGCCTGCTCGACAAGCCGTTGAAGCTGCCAGAGGGCGCCGACGCGCTGGAGGCATCGATACCGCCAGTGGCGCGTGGTTACGGCATGCTGGTCTATCCGCTGGACAAGCGCCTGGACGCACTGCTCGCTCAGGTGGCTGCGGGCAACCCGGTGCTGTTGCGTTATCAAGAGGGCTCGGCATGGTGGAGTGAGCCGCGCTATGCGGTGCTGGTCGGCTATGACAGCTACAAGCAGCGGGTACTGCTGCGGGCTGGCATGCAGCGGCGGCAGATGATGTCGTTCGATGGGTTTGCCAAGGCGTGGGCAGAGCAGGGCAGTTGGGCGGTATTGATTCAGCCGCCGCAGCAACTGCCCGCTCAGGTCGATCGCCAGCGCTGGTTGCAAGGCGCCGACGAACTGGCCCGCTCGGGTCAGGAAATGGCCGCCAGGCAAGCGATCAAGAGTCTCGGCCAGCCATAAACGCAAACGGCCGGCACTGATGGCCGGCCGTTTTCATCCGCAGTAAATCAGAAACCCAGACGGTCGCGCAGGCTGTAGTACCAGGCGCCCATCGCGCTGAACGGCACGCGCAGCAGCTGGCCACCTGGGAACGGGTAATGCGGCAGGCCGGCGAATGCGTCAAAGCGTTCGGCCTGACCACGCAGCGCTTCGGCCAGCACCTTGCCCGCCAGGTGGGTGTAGGTCACGCCGTGGCCGGAGCAGCCTTGTGAGTAGTAGATGTTGTCGCCGATGCGGCCGACCTGAGGCAGGCGCGACAGGGTCAGCAGGAAGTTGCCGGTCCAGGCGTAGTCGATCTTGACGTCCTTGAGCTGCGGGAATGCCTTGAGCATCTTCGGCCGGATGATCGCTTCGATGTTGGCCGGGTCGCGCGCGCCGTAGACCACGCCACCGCCGAAGATCAGACGCTTGTCGCCGGTCAGGCGGTAGTAGTCGAGCAGGTAGTTGCAGTCTTCGACGCAGTAGTCCTGCGGCAGCAGGGTACGTGCCAGTTCATCGCTGAGTGGCTCGGTGGTGATCACCTGAGTACCACATGGCATCGACTTGGAGGCCAGCTCCGGCACCAGGTTGCCCAGGTAGGCGTTGCCGGCAACGATGATGTACTTGGCGCGGATCTTACCCTGCGGGGTGTGCACGACCGGGTTGGCGCCGCGCTCGATGCGTATGGCTGGAGTCTGCTCGTAGATCACGCCGCCCAGCGACTCGACCGCAGCCGCTTCGCCTAGGGCAAGGTTGAGCGGATGAATATGGCCGCCGCTCATGTCGAGCATGCCGCCTATATAGCTTTCGCAGGCGACCACTTCACGGATGCGCTTTTGATCCATCAGCTCCAGCTGGGTGTGGCCGTAGCGTTCCCACAGGCGTTTTTGCGATTCCAGGTGGGCCATCTGCTTGGGCGTGATGGCGGCGAACACACCGCCATCCTTGAGGTCGCACTGGATGTTGTACTTGGCGACGCGCTCGCGGATGATGCGCCCGCCTTCGAAGGCCATCGCACCCAGCAATTGTGCTTCGCGCGGGCCAACGGTGCGTTCGATCACGTCGATGTCACGGCTATAGCTGTTGACGATCTGGCCACCGTTGCGGCCGGATGCACCAAAGCCAACCTTGGCCGCTTCGACGACGGTGACCTTGAAGCCGTTCTCCAGCAGGAACAGTGCGCTGGACAGGCCGGTATAGCCTGCACCGATTACGCAGATGTCGGTTTCCACCTCACCCTGCAGCGCCGGACGTGGCGGCACCGGGTTGGCCGAGGCGGCGTAGTAGGACTGTGGGTAGGGGGTATTAGCCATGCTCGAGAGACCTCGTGTTTTATATTTTTAACGAATGTACCGATGCTATCAATAATAATAAACACCCGCTAGTCGTACGGTGAAAATCCTTTACGCGGCAGGGGGCGTGACGATTTGGTAAATATTTTTAAGATTCAGTGGTTTAGCGTAGAAAAAACAGTTGACAGGGTTTCTGAATTCCGTAGAATGCGCCCCACGACAGGCACATAGCTCAGTTGGTTAGAGCACCACCTTGACATGGTGGGGGTCGTTGGTTCGAGTCCAATTGTGCCTACCAAATCGAAAAGGGGTGATCCGCAAGGGTCGCCCTTTTTTCATTTGCGCTGGTGGTGGTTGCTGATCTTCGTGGTCGACCCCAGTCTCAGGACTTAGCGGTGCAAAGGTTTTGATTTTCTTCAAAAAAAAGCTTTACAGGGGAGCGCTTCACTCGTAATATGCGCCCCACGACAGGCACATAGCTCAGTTGGTTAGAGCACCACCTTGACATGGTGGGGGTCGTTGGTTCGAGTCCAATTGTGCCTACCAAACATGAAAAGGGCGATCCGAAAGGATCGCCCTTTTTGCATTCTTTCGCGCCTGAAACACCCTGCGGCAGCCTGCCCATCGGCGCTTGCCAGCCATCATGGTAGAATCTGCGCCTTCGATTCTGGAGTTAGACGCGTGCGTAAACTTGCGGTGGTAACGGCAATGCTGGCCTTGGCGGGCTGTAACAACGAAGTGGATGGTGTGCACAAACAGGTGGCCGAACACCTGAGCAATCCCAAGACCGCCAAATTCGCCAACGTGCGCTTCGATACCGACGGCTCGATCTGCGGTCAATTCCGTGGCAAGGACGCTGACGGCAAATTCGAGGCTTACCGCAGCTATGTTGCCATCAAGAAGGACGGCCAGTACCAGATCATCGTCGACGAAACCGGCGACGACCTGCGCATCCGCGAGATCTGTGGAGGTGCCGATCTGCAGCGTCGCGCCGAAGCACTGGCCGATCAACCGGCGCCGGAGGGATGGGACGTCGAGGTGGTGCAGGGGCCGAACATGGGGGCTTTGAGCGATATGACTGCGCGCCTCATAGAGAAGGGTATTGCTTCTTCGGTCGAGTACCGTGACGGCAAGCCGGTGGTGATGCTGGGTCCATTCCCGACCAGGGAAGAGGCGCAAGCGCGCAAGGCTGATATGATGGCGCGTCAAGGTACTGACTCTGTGGTGATCCAACATGGCGCCCAGCGTTGATAAGTGACTGATGATGCAGGGAGGCTGTGCCTGAGTGCGTTCGTTGGCTATGCTTGGCAGAGCGGGCGCTGAACAGGGAGAGGTCGCATGTCTACATTGGAACGGGCCATCGCTGTAGCCGCCAAAGCCCATGAGGGGCAGTACGATAAAGGTGGGGCAGCCTACATCCTTCATCCGTTGCGGGTGATGATGCGGGTGTCCACACCTGAACAGCGCATTGTCGCCGTGCTCCACGATGTCCTCGAAGACACGCCCCTGACCGTGTCGGACCTCGCCCTCGAGGGTTTTCCGCTGAAAATCCTTGCCGCTTTACTTTCCCTGAGTCGGCGGCCGGGCGAGAGTTACGAGGCGTTTGTGATTCGGGCGGGCGCCGACCCTTTGGCGCGAGAGGTCAAGCTGGCCGATCTGGCCGATAACAGCGACCTTAGCCGCATTGCCTGCCCAGGCCCAGCCGACCTTGCCCGGCTCAGCCGCTATCAACATGCCAGTGCCTATCTGCAAACGCTGACTTGAACGCCTGCTTCGCCTGCGCTGTCTACCCTATCTAGCGCATTTACCCCTTTGGTCGGTACTATGCCCGACCTTGAAGCTGGGTAGTTCGAGAGGTAGCAATGGATCAACAAAGCCCTGCGGTGCTCGTCGACAAGACAGCCAGGCCAGCCCGGCTACAGGTCTTCCCGACGGATGCTTCGGAGCGGCTGCAATTGGCCCTCGACGCTGGCGCCATTATCGGTACCTGGCTGTGGGATGTTCGAAACGACTGCGTCACTGCCGACGAACGTTTCGCCAGCTCATTCGGCTTGCCTGTAGAGCGTTGCATCAGTGGTATACCGATCTCCGAGGCGTTCGCCTCGATCCATGAGCACGATCGCGAGCGGGTTGGCCGTGATATCGAAGAGGCCATGGCTCGCGGTGGGCGCTTTCGCTGTGAATATCGTGTTCGCCAGGAGGACGGCTGCTATCGCTGGGTAGAGGCCAATGGCCGCGCCGAGCTCGATGAGCAGGGCATGGCTGTGCGCTTTCCAGGTGTGCTGATGGACATCGAGTCGCGACGTGTTGCCGAAGCTGAGCGCGATCGCGCAAACGCGTTATTGCGCACATTCGCGGCGGCAGTGCCTGGCGTGGTGTTCGCCAAGGACCGCCAGGGGCGAATGCTGGTCGCCAACCATGGCACTACGCAGTTGATCGGCAAGCCGCCCGAGGTTTACCTGGGCAAGACCGACCTGGAATTTCTTGAGGACGAAGTGCAGGCGCGCCAGGTCATGGCAAATGACCAGCGCATCATGGACAGCGGTCTGACCGAGCAGATTGAAGAGCGGGTCGACATGCCGGACGGTTCGGTGGCCGTCTGGCTGTCGGTCAAGGCGCCGTTGCTGAGCGACACGGGTGAAGTCATTGGCTTGATTGGCTCATCGATGGATGTCACCGCAAGAAAGAACGCCGAATCCGCATTGCTCGAACTCAATCGCACATTGGAGGCGCGCATCAATGTTGCCGTTGCCGAGCGCGAGGCTGCTCAGGCCGCCTTGCGCCAAGCGCAAAAAATGGAGGCAGTCGGCCAATTGACCGGGGGCATTGCCCACGATTTCAACAATCTGCTGGCCGGCATCAGCGGCAGTCTCGACTTGATCAGGTTGCGCTTGAATCAAGGGCGTACAGTCGATCTTGAACGCTATCTGGGCGTCGCCCAAGGGGCTGCCCAGCGCGCAGCGGCTTTGACCCATCGTTTGCTGGCGTTTTCCCGCAGGCAGACTCTGGTGCCGGTCGAGACGGATGTACACGCTTTGATTGGTGGCATGGAGGAACTGATCAGGCGGACGGTCGGGCCGGCAATCAGCCTCAAGGTCGACCTGGCAGCCCGAGCCAGTGCGTGTCTGGTCGACCCGGCGCAAGTAGAGAACGCCTTGCTCAATCTGTGCATCAATTCGCGCGATGCCATGCCGGGTGGCGGCAAGATCCTGATAGGTACGTGCGACCAGTTGCTGACAACCGGGCCTGAGTTGGACGCGGAGCTGAGTCCTGGCAACTACCTGAGTATCTGCGTGGCTGACAGTGGTGCTGGCATGAGTGCTGAGGTGCTGGCCAAGGCTTTTGAACCGTTCTTCACGACCAAGCCAGTGGGCGCCGGTACCGGCCTTGGGCTGTCGATGATCTATGGCTTTGCCAAGCAGTCGGGTGGCCAGGTCAGGATCGAGTCGGAGCCGGGCAAGGGTACGCGGGTGCTGCTGCAGCTACCGGGCCATACCGCTGCCGCGCACACCCCACAGTCGCAACCAGGCGAGTGCGCCAGGCCCATGGCCGCGGCCGGCGAAACGATTCTGGTGGTCGACGACGAGTCGTCTGTGCGCATGTTTGTCAGCGAAACCCTGGGCAGTTACGGCTATGTGGTGATCGAGGCGGCGGACAGCCTGGCAGGGTTGCAACTACTGCGTTCGGACATCCGCATTGATCTGCTGGTCACCGACATCGGGTTACCCGGCGGGCTTGATGGGCGGCAAATGGCGGAGCAAGGCAGGCAGTCGCGGCCAGAGCTGCCGGTGTTGCTGATGACGGGCTATGCGCAGCCTGAAGTGCTCGATCGTCAGCCACTGGAGTCGACCATGGCGATACTGACCAAGCCATTTGCGCTGGAGGCACTGACCTCGCAGGTCAATGCCTTGCTGAGGCCGCAAGCCGACGACGCTACTGCCGAGGCCTGAGGGCGTAATCAGTCTTCCTTGGGCACAGTCCAGAAGATCTGCACGCCGCCATCATCCCGGTAGGCGAGCGTGACGTTGTCGTTTTCAGCGATCTCTTCGAGCAGCGTTGCCCAGTCGTCCGGCAGCTCGTGCTCCAGCCGAAAGATCAACGCAGACTTGCTGCGCTGGGCGGTGGTGCTGTTGATGATTTTCTGGATGCGCTCACCCAGTTGCTGGTACGGGCTGGGAGTCGCTTGAGAGGCGGCGGCCATCGGGCTGTTCCTTGTTGTGCTGTATGTGCGTACAGTATTTCACCGTAGCCAATTTCGCAACAACCTCATAAGCCTTTGCCCCAATGGCTGTCGCAGGACAGGCAGCCCGCGACAGCAGTGAGCAGATCAGTGCTCGGCTCAGGCATTCAACCGATCAATATTCCCAGAAGATCCGCTGCAGTTCTTTGCTGTCCTGGGTCTTGGTCATTGCGACCATCGCCAGAATCCGGGCTTTTTGCGGGTTCAGGTCGTGGGCAACGACCCAGTCGTTCTTGTCATCCGGCTGCTCGGCGTTACGCAGTACGAAACCGCCCTGGTTGACGTGGGAAGAGCGAATGATCTGCACGCCGTTTTTACGCAGCTCTTGCAGGGCCGGTACTACACGTGACGATACCGAACCGTTGCCGGTACCCGCATGGATCAGCGCTTTGGCGCCGTTTTGCGCCAGGGCCTTGTAGGCGGTGTCGGTGACGTTGCCGTAGCCGTAGGCGATGTCTACCGCAGGCAGGCTGCTGATTTGCTTGATGTCGAACTCGGAGTTGGAGGTATGGCGCTTGGCTGGCAGGCGGAACCAATATGACTTGCCTTCCACGACCATGCCCATCGGGCCCCAGGCGCTCTTGAACGCTTCGGTCTTGATGTTGACCGACTTGCTGACGTCACGGCCGGATTGAATCTCGTCGTTCATGGTTACCAGCACGCCCTTGCCACGCGACTGCTTGTCGCTGGCGACGGCCACGGCGTTGTACAGGTTGAGCATGCCGTCAGCCGACATGGCGGTGCCGGGGCGCATCGAACCGACCACTACGATTGGCTTGTCGGTCTTTTCTACCAGGTTGAGGAAGTAGGCGGTTTCTTCAAGGGTGTCGGTGCCGTGGGTGATGACGATGCCGTCGACGTCATTGCTGTCAGCCAGCTCGGCGACGCGTTTGCCCAGCTTGAGCAGATCGTCGTTGCTGATGCTTTCGGAAGCAATCTGCATGACTTGCTCGCCGCGCACGTTAGCCAACTGGGCCAGTTCCGGCACACCAGCGATCAATTTGTCGATGCCGACCTTGGCGGCCTGGTAGGTAGCGCTGTTGGCGGCGCTGGCGCCGGCGCCGGCAATGGTGCCGCCGGTGGCGAGAATAACTACGTTGGCGAGCTTTTGTTGCTGTTCGGCTTCTTTGGCAGACACTGCAGTCGGCAGGATCAGCAGCAGGGCGAGGGCGCCCGGGGCAAACGTCTTGAGTGCGGTTTTCATCGTTATTGTTCTCTCGATCTTCCTGGTGAGATTTATATGTCGCACACCAGGGCAGGCAGATTTCATACCAGCGCGGTGTCGTGTCAGGGTCGAGCAGCGCCAGGCGGGTGTTCGCTCATAGGCCGAGACAAATCCGGCGGTGCGATCTAGTCGGCTTACCGAACAGATGCAGGTACAGTTGTTCGGTTTTCCGTGAATAATGCGAGTAGTCTGCGCTCGCGCCGGGTTTTTGAAACAACGCCTCAGGGAATTGACAAAATCCGGGCTTGTTTCCATAGTGGGTTAAGGCAAACGTTTGCGATCCGATAAAAAACACAAGATTCGGAGTCATCTCATGAAACTGCCGTTCCCCGGTCGTCTGCTGTCCCTTGCTATCGTCTCCTCGTTGGCGCTCGCACTGCCCCTGGCAGTTCAGGCGGAAGAAAAACCCAAGGTCGCTCTGGTCATGAAGTCCCTGGCCAATGAATTTTTCCGCACCATGGAAGATGGCGCCAAGGCCTACCAAAAAGAACATCCCAACGATTTCGACCTGGTTGCCAACGGCATCAAGGACGAGTCCGATACCAGCAACCAGATCCGCATCGTCGAGCAGATGATCGCAACCGGCGCCAATGCGCTGGTGATCGCGCCGGCTGACTCCAAGGCGCTGGTGCCGGTGATCAAGAAGGCCATGGATGCCGGCATCACCGTCATCAACATCGATAACCGACTCGACCCCGAAGTGCTCAAGAGCAAAAACCTCAGCGTGCCCTTCGTTGGCCCTGACAACCGCAAGGGGGCCAGGCTGGTCGGCGACTACCTGGCCCAGCAGAAGCTCAAGCCGGGTGATCAGGTCGGCATTATCGAAGGCGTCTCGACCACTACCAACGCCCAACAGCGCACGGCTGGTTTCCAGGACGCAATGCAGGCGGCACAGATCAAGGTCGTTTCGGTGCAGTCGGGTAACTGGGAAATCGACAAGGGCAACGCGGTGGCGGCGGCCATGCTCAACGAGTACCCAGAGATCAAAGCGCTGTTGGCGGGCAACGACAGCATGGCGCTTGGGGCGGTCTCGGCTGTGCGTGCCGCAGGCAAGAAGGACCAGGTGCAGGTAGTGGGTTACGACAATATCAATGCCATCAAGCCGATGCTCAAAGATGGCCGTGTGCTCGCCACGCTTGATCAGGATGCCAAGAAGCAAGCGGTGTACGGCATCCAGGCCGCCCTGCAGATGATCAAGGGCGAAAAAACCGCTGTCGATGCCGACAATGTCATCCAAACCCCGGTTGAATTGATCACCAAGCCGTGATCCAGGCAGGAGACCCGGCCATGTCTGCATCGGCCACACAAACGGTGCTCGCGGTCAGCGGGCTGGGCAAGAGCTACGCCCAGCCTGTGCTGGCCGACGTCGAGCTGGTGCTGTACGCCGGTGAAGTGCTGGCGTTGACCGGCGAGAACGGCGCCGGCAAAAGCACTCTGTCCAAGTTGATCAGCGGCCTGGAAATCCCCACCGTTGGTCACATGAACTACCTCGGCCAACCCTATAGCCCCGCCAGCCGCAGTGCGGCAGAGGGGCTTGGGGTGCGCATGGTGATGCAGGAGCTGAACCTGCTGCCCACCCTGACGGTGGCCGAAAATCTGTTTCTCGACAACCTGCCCAGCCGTTTCGGTTGGATCAACCATAAGCGCCTGCGCCAGTTGGCCGTCGCTGCCATGGCGCAGGTGGGCCTGGACGCGATTGACCCGGATACCCTGGTCGGTGAGTTGGGTATCGGCCATCAGCAAATGGTCGAGATCGCTCGCAATCTGATTGGCGATTGCCGGGTGCTGATCTTCGACGAGCCGACGGCCATGCTCACCGCTCGCGAGGTCGAACTGCTGTTTGTGCAGATCGAGCGCCTGCGGCAGCGCGGCGTGGCTATCGTGTACATATCCCATCGCCTTGAAGAACTGCAGCGTGTGGCCCAGCGCATCGCGGTGCTGCGTGATGGCAAGCTGGTGTGCGCCGAGCCGATCCAGCGTTACAACAGTGCCGAGCTGGTCAACCTGATGGTTGGTCGCGATGTGGGCGAGCATATCGACCTGGGTAGGCGCGAGATCGGTGCGCCGCTGCTCAAGGTCGACAAGCTCAGCCGTGCCGACAAGGTGCGCGAGGTCTCATTCGAGGTGAGGGCAGGGGAGATCTTTGGGATCTCCGGCCTGATCGGCGCCGGCCGTACCGAGCTGCTGCGGCTGATCTATGGCGCCGACCGCGCTGACAGCGGCAGCGTTGCCCTGGGTCAGCCGCCGCAGCCGGTCACTGTCGACTCGCCCAAGGCCGCTGTGCGTGCCGGTATTGCATTGATTACCGAAGATCGCAAGGGTGAGGGGCTGCTGTTGACGCAGTCGATCATTGCCAATATCGCCTTGGGCAACCTGGCTGCAGTGTCCCATGCCGGTATCATCGACGGCGTTGCCGAAACAGCCTTGGCCGAGCGCCAGATCAACGCCATGCGCATTCGCAGCGCTAGCCCGGCGCAGGCCGTCAGCGAGCTGTCCGGCGGCAATCAGCAAAAGGTGGTGATTGGCCGCTGGCTAGAGCGCGACTGCCAGGTACTTCTGTTCGACGAGCCAACCCGCGGTATCGACGTCGGCGCCAAGTTCGACATCTATGGCCTGCTTGCCGAGTTGGCGCGCCAGGGCAAGGCGTTGGTGGTTGTCTCAAGTGACCTGCGCGAATTGATGCTGATCTGCGATCGCATCGCTGTGCTCTCTGCCGGGCGCCTGATCGACACCTTCGAGCGCGATGCCTGGAGCCAGGATCAACTGCTTGCCGCGGCTTTCGCCGGTTATCAACAACGTGACGCATTGCTGCATGAAGCAGCTCCCAGGATGGACCCATGAACAGCTCTCCCGTCGACACTCCCGCTCGCCGCAGCGGCACCTATCTGGGCCTTGGTACTTACCTGGGGCTGGCCGGCGCGTTGCTGGCAATGATTGTGCTGTTCTCGTTCCTGAGCAGTCATTTCTGGTCGTACGCAACCTTCAGTACCCTGGCCAACCAGATCCCCGATCTGATGGTGCTGGCCGTGGGCATGACCCTGGTGCTGATCATCGGCGGCATCGACCTGTCGGTTGGCTCGGTGCTGGCGTTGGCGGCCTCGGCAGTCAGCGTAGCGATTCTGGGGTGGGGCTGGAGCGTGTTGCCCGCTGCACTGCTGGGCATGGCCGTCGCTGCGCTGGCGGGCAGTGTTACCGGCAGCATCACCGTAGCCTGGCGTATTCCGTCGTTTATCGTCTCGCTCGGGGTGCTGGAAATGGCCCGGGGCCTGGCCTACCAGTTCACTGATTCGCGCACGGCCTATATCGGCGATGCCTACGCCTGGTTTTCCAACCCGGTCGCCTTTGGTATCTCGCCAGCTTTCATCATTGCCCTGCTGGTCATCCTGGTCGCCCACCTGGTGCTCACGCGCACGGTATTCGGCCGCTACCTGATCGGCATCGGCACCAATGAAGAAGCGGTACGCCTGGCCGGGATCGATCCGCGCCCGTACAAGATCATGGTGTTCACCCTGATGGGACTGCTGGCCGGCCTGGCTGCGCTGTTTCAGATTTCTCGTCTGGAGGCCGCTGACCCCAACGCCGGTGCTGGCCTTGAACTGCAGGTGATTGCCGCCGTGGTGATCGGCGGCACCAGCCTGATGGGTGGTCGCGGTTCGGTGATCAGCACGTTCTTTGGTGTACTGATCATTTCCGTGCTGGCCGCCGGGCTGGCTCAGATCGGTGCTTCTGAACCGACCAAACGCATCATCACCGGGGCAGTCATCGTGATTGCCGTGGTGCTCGACACTTATCGCAGCCGGCGTGCAAGTCGGCGGAATTGAAACCATGGCAACCATCAAAGATGTTGCGGCAATGGCGGGGATTTCCTATACCACCGTTTCCCATGTACTGAACAAGACCCGCCCGGTCAGCGAGCAGGTGCGCCTGAAGGTCGAGGCGGCCATTGCCGAACTCGACTACGTGCCCAGTGCCGTGGCTCGTTCGCTCAAGGCCCGCAGTACCGCGACCATCGGACTGTTGGTGCCCAGCAGCGTCAACCCGTATTTCGCCGAACTCGCCCGCGGTATCGAGGATGGCTGTGAGCGTAACGGCTACTGCGTGATCCTGTGCAACTCCGACGACAACCCGCAAAAGCAGCGCAGCTACCTGCGTGTGTTGCTGGAAAAACGCATCGACGGCCTGGTGGTGGCGTCAGTGGGTGAAGACAGCGACCTGTTGCAGAGCCTGGCCTGTGTGCGCACGCCGATGGTCATCGTCGACCGTGCGCTGAAGGGTGTGGACGCTGATCTGGTGCGTATCGACCATGAGCTAGGCGCTTACCTCGCCACCCGTCATCTGCTCGAACTCGGCCACCGTGATATCGCCTGCATTGGCGGGCCCGCCGAGACCGGTGTCAGCCAGTTGCGTCTGGCCGGTTTTCGCCGGGCGATGGCCGAGGCGCAGGTTGAGATCAGCGCAGCGCGTGTGCTGCACTGCGATTTCACCAGCCCGGGCGGCCATGGCGCTGCGGCGCGGCTGCTCGACGGCCGGCGGCCCACGGCGATTTTCGCCGGCAACGACATGATCGGCTTTGGCGTGCTGCGCGCGGCAGCCGAGCGCAATATCAGTGTGCCGGGTGAGCTGTCGGTGATCGGTTTTGACGACATCGAGCTCAGTCGCTATGTGTATCCGCCGCTGACCACTGTCGGTCAGTCGATTCGCGAGCTGGGGGAGAGTGCTGCCGAGTTGCTGCTGTCGCGCATCGCCAGGCCACGGCACGACGCCCCGGCCGAGCAGCGCATCATCGCCCCGCGCATCGTCATGCGCGAATCTACCGGGCCACGCCCGGACTTGTTCAATGATTACCGCTAAGGACGTCCCATGCATGCCAAGGTAGTAGTGGTCGGCAGCCTCAACATGGACCTGGTGGCCCGCGCCGAGCGCTTGCCGCGGGCCGGCGAGACGCTGACCGGCGAGGGTTTTTTCACGGTGCCCGGCGGCAAGGGCGCGAATCAGACCGTGGCCGTGGCGCGCCTTGGCGCCAGCGTGGCAATGATCGGTAATGTGGGTGATGACGCCTATGGCCAGCAGCTGTTGCAGGCGTTGCAGGTCGAAAGCGTTGATTGCCAGGCGGTCGCCACCTGCGAGGGTGTGTCCAGCGGGGTAGCGCTGATTGTGGTGGACGCTGCAAGCCAGAACGCAATCGTGGTAATCCCCGGGGCCAACGGCCTGCTCAGCGCCGAGTCGGTGCAGCGTGCCGACAGCTTGTTGCAGGCCGCTGATATCGTTATCTGTCAACTGGAAGTGCCGCAGGCAACCGTTGCCTGGACCTTGGCCCGCGCGCGTGAGCTGGGCAAGACGGTCATCCTCAATCCAGCTCCCGCGACCGGCCCGCTGCCGGCAGACTGGTTTGCCCATATCGACTACCTCGCGCCCAACGAAAGCGAAGCCCAGGCCTTGACCGGCATCGCGGTGACCGACAAGGACAGCGCCCGCCGCGCCGCCGAGCAGTTGCTTGCGTTCGGGGTCGGCAAGGTGATCGTGACGCTCGGTCGCGAGGGCGCTTTGCTGGTGAGCGCGCAAGGCTGCCAGCACTATCCGGCAACACCCGTCCAAGCGCTCGATACCACGGCAGCCGGTGACACCTTCATTGGTGGCTTTGCCGCTGGCTTGTCGCGCGGGCTGAGTGAGGCCGAGGCGATCACCCTTGGCCAGCGCGCGGCCGCTGTATCGGTAACGCGCGCGGGTGCGCAGCCCTCGATTCCCTACCTGGCGGAGCTGCAGCCATGAAAAAGACCGCACTGCTCAATATTGCCCTGTCGCGCACGATTGCCGGCTTGGGCCATGGCGACATCGTGGTGATCGGCGACGCTGGCTTGCCTGTGCCGGCTGGCGTGGAGTTGATTGACCTGGCCGTCACCCCTGGCTTGCCCGACTTTGCCAGCGTGCTGCGGGTGGTGCTGAGCGAAATGCAGGTCGAACGGCATGTCTTGGCGGCTGAGCTGTTCGAGGTCGCCCCAACGGCGTTGGCTGAAATCCAGCAGCTAAGCGCGCAGGGCTTGCTCGGCGTTCGCGAGCAGGTACCGCACAGTGAGTTCAAGCTGCTGAGCCGTCAGGCCAAGGTCATTGTGCGCACCGGTGAGTGCAAGCCGTTCAGCAACATCGCATTGGTCGCTGGCGTCACGTTCTGACCTGTTGGCATCGGTCTGCCGTGGCGCGGGCTGATTTTGCAAACCTTGGCGCAGGAGTGCCTTATGTTGAAAAAATTGCTGCAAGGAGCTGCCCTTATGGCCGCTGTGACCACTTCGGCGCTGCACGCCGCCCCGCGTGAGCTGATCATCGACACCGACCCTGGTGCCGATGACCTGGTGGCGCTGTTTTTGGCGATGGCTTCACCCGGCGAGCTGAACATTCGTGCGATCACCACGGTGGCCGGCAATGTGCGCCTGGAGAAAACCGCCCGCAATGCGCGGCTGGCCCGTGAGTGGGCTGGCCGCGAAGACATCCCGGTCTACGCCGGTGCCGGGCGGCCGTTGGTGCGCGCACCAATCTACGCGGCTGAGGTTCACGGCGAGGAGGGCATTACCGGTGTGCAGGTACATGAGCCCAAGCAAGGTCTGGCGGCGGGCAATGCGGTGCAGTATCTGGTCGATACCTTGAGCGCAGCCAAGCCGCACAGCATCACCATCGCCATGCTTGGGCCGCAGACCAATCTGGCCCTGGCGCTGATTCAGCAGCCAGAGATCGCCCAAGGCATCAAGGAAGTCGTGGTGATGGGCGGTGCCCACTTCAATGGCGGCAACATCACGCCAGTCGCTGAATTCAACCTGTACGCGGACCCGCATGCCGCTGAGGTAGTATTGGCCAGTGGCGTCAAGCTCACGTACCTGCCTCTGGACGTCACCCATAAACTGTTGACCAGCGATGCCCGGCTCAAGCAGTTGAGCGCCGTCAACAACCGCGCCAGCAAGCAGGTCGTGGACATCCTCAACGCCTACATCCAGCACGACATACAGCTTTATGGCATGCCCGGCGGACCGGTGCATGATGCCAGCGTCATTGCCTATCTGCTCAAGCCAGAGATGTTCAGCGGTCGGCAGATCCATATGAGTGTCGACAGCCGCGAAGGCCCGACCTTCGGTCAGACCGTTGCCGACTGGTATGGCGTGCTCAAGCAGCCCGCCAACGTCATGTGGGTGGAGGAGGGCGATGCTCAGGGCTTGTTCGACCTGCTCAACGAGCGGCTGGCTCGATTGCCATAGCTGCAGTCTGGGGCGCGTAACGCTCGAGCACTTGTTCGATAAAGCTGCGGGAGCCTTCGTTGCCGAGCTCGTGTACCAGCAGGTCCACGGCAATCAACATAAGCTCCTCGGCGGTGCCTGGTGCGTACGAGCGATGGCCCGCGGGTAACTGAACCTGAATGTGGGCATCGATGCTGAGACTGCGCATTGGAAATTTCTCGTTGATTCGGACTATAAATCGAACACCGGGCCCTGGCGTTCGTAGGGAGGCATGCTGCACTCCACTTATTGCAGTAAATCATGCCTTTGCGTCAAGAGCCCTGCGACTTAGGCATAACGGTCAGTGCGCGACAAACTATTTATTCGGTGCAAAACCCGGTCACGATTGCGGTTTTCCCTGACAGGCGCGAGTCAGGCACACTTGGGCGTTTTGCAACCAATATTGCACACTACTGTCGCATACAGCAGTTCCCATGATGATTAGGAGGATTCATGTTCCGTACCCGTGCTTCTCTGGCAACCCTGCTGGTAGCTGTCGCGCTGGCAGGTTGCAGCACTGGCAGCGCTCCAGGCGGTGACAGCAGCGCACCGGCAAACGCGGCTGGCAACGATGGTCGCTGCAATGCCAGTGGCGCTGATTTTACCGTAGGCAAGCCGGGCACCCCTGAGCTACTCGAGCAGGCCCGAAAAGCCAGCGGCTCGCAAATGGCCCGCATCCTCAAGCCGCATGACATGGTCACCCTGGAGTACCGCTCCGAGCGGCTCAACCTCAATGTCGATGAGCAGGGTAACGTTGTCCGCGTCAACTGCGGCTGATTTGCTCTGGGTTCGGTCGCTGTCGCCAAGGGTGACAGTGACCAAGCTGTAAAAATTCAGGCATAAAAAAACCCGCCACAAGGGCGGGTTTTTTTACAGCGATCCGAATTACTCCGGACGAACCTGTGCAGCCTGCATACCCTTCTGGCCTTTTTCGGCAACGAAGGAAACAGTCTGGCCTTCTTTCAGGCTCTTGAAGCCGTCGGATTCGATGGCTTTGAAGTGTACGAACAGGTCGTCGCCGCCGCCTTGAGGAGTGATGAAGCCGAAGCCTTTTTCATCGTTGAACCACTTGACGGTACCGGTTTGGCGATTGGACATGGGGTGAATCTCCAGAAACGTAATTTTTTATCGGTGCAGATGTAGCCGAAGCTGCGTGCGCCAGGTACATCATAGTCTAATTCTGCGCGTGTCGCGCCTTTTAACTGCGAAGAAAACTGATACAGCGCAAATAAAGGCTCGGAAGCCCGCTGTCAGGCGGTCAACCTTTCGTCGTGCATGCCTGTTTTACCACAGTTTGAGCTTTTTGCATCAGTTTCGCGTCAACGCCGTCTTTGCTGTCGAGGTCTTCGATCTCAGCTTTGCTGAAATTCTTCTCGATTGCCTGGGCGCCACATTTGCAGTGGGTGTCGGCATCTTTGGCGCTGACGCCTTGCTGGGTGGCCACCTGCACGCATTGCTGCATGTAGGCGTCTTTCTTGCCGGCTGGCCAGTCGGCTTGGGCCGCCATGGGCAGCAGCAGCGCCCCCGCAGCGGTCAGGGCCAGAAGAGACTGAAGTCGCATAACCAGACACTCCCTTGATATAGGTCTGATGAAAATCGGATGCTTCAGCAAATCTGATAGGCATTTTTACTCACAGTTCACCGTATCTGTGCATTTTCCAAATATTCGTGCCTGGCCGCTAACCCGCGTGCTAGCATGCTCGGCTTGCAGTTGCCCAGAGGCAGCGAGCAACTCTCTATCTATTTCCAGTCACTCTGGTTCGCCCCTGACAAGCCGAAAGGCTTCTGCCACTGTGAGGCAGGCTTCCTCTATAAGGAAGGCAGGTCGGATCTTGTACTGGCTCATCCCAACCCACGTGACCTTTGGTAGGGGTCACCACTAGGAGAGGAGGCGCCATGCCCACCATTACTCTTCCCGATGGCAGTCAACGTTCGTTCGATCACGCTGTATCCGTAGCTGAAGTCGCGGCCTCGATTGGCGCTGGCCTGGCCAAGGCCACGTTGGCCGGTAAGGTCGACGGCAAGCTGGTCGATGCCTGCGACCTGATCGAACACGATGCCACCCTGCAGATCATCACCCCTAAAGATGAAGAGGGGCTGGAAATCATCCGTCACTCGTGCGCCCACCTGGTCGGCCACGCAGTGAAGCAGTTGTATCCGACCGCCAAGATGGTGATCGGGCCGGTCATCGATGACGGCTTCTATTACGATATCGCCTACGAGCGCCCGTTCACCCCTGATGACCTCGCCGCCATCGAAAAGCGTATGCAGCAGCTGATCGAGAAAGATTACGACGTCATCAAGAAGGTCACTCCGCGCGCCGAAGTCATCGACGTGTTCCAGGCCCGTGGCGAAGACTACAAGCTGCGCCTGGTCGAAGACATGCCGGATGAACAGGCCATGGGTCTGTACCATCACGAAGAATACGTCGACATGTGCCGCGGCCCGCACGTGCCCAATACGCGCTTCCTCAAGTCGTTCAAGCTGACCAAGCTGTCCGGTGCCTACTGGCGCGGCGACGCCAAGAACGAGCAGCTGCAGCGTGTATATGGCACCGCCTGGGCTGACAAGAAGCAGCTGGCTGCCTACATCCAGCGCATCGAAGAAGCCGAGAAGCGCGATCATCGCAAGATCGGCAAGCAGCTCGACCTGTTCCACCTGCAGGAAGAAGCGCCTGGCATGGTCTTCTGGCACCCGAACGGCTGGACGGTGTACCAGGTGCTCGAGCAGTACATGCGTACTGTGCAGCGCCAGAACGGCTACCTCGAGATCAAGACGCCGCAAGTGGTCGATCGGATTCTCTGGGAGCGTTCCGGGCACTGGTCCAACTACGCCGAGAACATGTTCACCACGTCGTCGGAAAGCCGTGATTATGCGGTCAAACCGATGAACTGCCCGTGCCACGTGCAGGTGTTCAACCAAGGCCTGAAGTCGTACCGTGACCTGCCACTGCGTTTGGCCGAATTCGGCGCATGCCACCGTAACGAGCCATCTGGTGCGCTGCACGGCATCATGCGTGTGCGTGGCTTCGTCCAGGACGATGCGCACATCTTCTGCACCGAAGATCAGGTCAAGAAAGAAGCGGCCGACTTCATCAAGTTGACCCTCGACGTCTATAAAGACTTCGGTTTCGTCGACGTTGCCATGAAGCTGTCGACCCGTCCGGCCAAACGTGTCGGTTCGGACGAGCTGTGGGATCGCGCTGAAGGCGCCCTGGCCGATGCACTCAACGAATCCGGTCTGGAGTGGGAATACCAGCCAGGTGAGGGCGCCTTCTACGGCCCGAAAATCGAGTTCACCCTGCGTGACTGCCTCGGCCGTAACTGGCAGTGTGGTACCCTGCAGTACGATCCGAACCTGCCTGAGCGTCTGGACGCCAGCTACATTGCCGAAGATAACGCGCGCAAGCGCCCGGTAATGCTGCACCGCGCCATCCTCGGTTCGTTCGAACGCTTCATCGGTATGTTGATCGAGCACTATGCTGGCGTGTTCCCGGCTTGGCTGGCGCCAACCCAGGCAGTGATCATGAACATCACTGACAAGCAGGCCGATTTTGCCCTTCAGGTTGAAAAAAATCTGACCGATAGCGGTTTTCGTGCCAAGTCTGACTTGAGAAATGAGAAGATCGGCTTTAAAATCCGCGAGCATACTTTGCTCAAGGTCCCGTACCTTTTGGTTATAGGGGACCGTGAAGTCGAAACGCAAACCGTCGCTGTGCGTACTCGCGAAGGCGCAGACCTGGGCTCCATGCCCGTCGCCCAATTCGCTGAGTTCCTTGCGCATGCGGTTTCCCGGCGTGGTCGCCAAGAATCGGAGTAATGATTATTAAGCGTGATATGAGAAACGATAAACGAGCTGCACCGAAGGCCCCGATCAACGAGAATATCTCTGCACGCGAGGTTCGGTTAATTGGTGCTGACGGTGAACAGTTGGGCATCGTCTCGATCGAAGAAGCGCTTCGTATCGCTGAAGAAGCGAAGCTGGATCTGGTAGAGATTTCTGCTGACGCCGTACCTCCTGTCTGTAAAGTCATGGACTACGGCAAAAGCCTGTTCGAGAAGAAGAAGCAACAGGCTGCAGCCAAGAAAAACCAGAAGATCATCCAGATCAAAGAAATCAAGTTTCGTCCAGGGACGGAGGAAGGGGATTACCAGGTAAAACTACGCAACCTGGTACGTTTCCTAAGTGATGGGGACAAGACCAAGATCTCTCTGAGATTCCGTGGTCGTGAGATGGCCCACCAGGAGCTGGGTATGGAACTGCTGAAGCGGATCGAAGCTGATCTCGCCGAATACGGGACCGTCGAACAGCATCCGAAGATGGAAGGACGCCAACTTTTGATGGTCATCGCCCCCAAGAAAAAGAAATAACCACCAGGGCACGGCAGGCCTTGCGGTTATGTTTATCCACCCCAATGCGGAGTTACGAACATGCCAAAAATGAAAACCAAGAGCGGTGCAGCGAAGCGTTTCCTGAAAACGGCGACCGGCTTCAAGCACAAGCACGCTTTCAAGAGCCACATCCTGACCAAAATGTCGACCAAGCGTAAGCGTCAACTGCGTGGTAGCAGCATGCTGCACCCGTCTGACGTGGCAAAAGTCGCGCGCATGCTGCGCGTTCGTTAATTCTGGTCTAGATAGAGGAAGTTACTCATGGCTCGTGTAAAGCGCGGCGTAATTGCTCGTAAGCGTCACAAAAAAATTCTGAAACTGGCTAAAGGTTACTACGGTGCACGTTCGCGCGTATTCCGTGTTGCCAAGCAGGCTGTCATCAAGGCTGGTCAATACGCCTACCGTGACCGTCGCCAGAAAAAACGTCAGTTCCGCGCTCTGTGGATCGCTCGTATCAACGCTGGTGCTCGCGTCAACGGTCTGTCTTACAGCCGCCTGATCGCTGGCCTGAAAAAAGCGTCGATCGAAATCGACCGCAAAGTTCTGGCTGACCTGGCAGTGAACGAAAAAGCGGCGTTTGCTGCGATTGTCGAGAAAGCTAAAGCCGTTCTGGCTTAAGTACCCACGACAATCATCCGGCGGCGCATGCGCCGTCGGGTGTTGAACGTCATCGATAGGGGAAGAGCCTTCAAAGCTCTTCCCCTATTTTTGTATCTGGAGTCTGTACATGGAAAACCTGGACGCGCTGGTCTCCCAAGCCCTGGAAGCTGTGGAGCGCGCTGAAGACATCAATGCCCTGGAACAGATCCGGGTTCAATTTCTCGGCAAGAAAGGCGAGCTGACCCAGGTGATGAAGACCCTGGGCAACCTGCCAGCCGAAGAGCGCCCCAAGGTTGGAGCGCTGATCAACGACGCCAAGGAACGCGTCACCGAAGTGCTCAATGCGCGCAAGGCCGGCTTTGAAGAGGCCGAGCTCAGCGCTCGCCTGGCCGCCGAATGCATTGACGTGACCCTGCCGGGCCGTGGCCAGACCACTGGCGGCTTGCACCCGATCACCCGTACGCTCGAGCGCATCGAACAGTTCTTCACCCACATTGGTTACGGCATTGCCGAAGGCCCTGAGGTCGAAGACGACTACCACAACTTCGAAGCGCTCAACATCCCCGGCCACCACCCGGCCCGGGCGATGCACGACACCTTCTACTTCAATGCCAACATGCTGCTGCGCACCCACACCTCGCCGGTGCAGGTACGTACCATGGAATCGACCCGGCCGCCGATTCGCATTGTTTGCCCTGGCCGCGTCTATCGCTGCGACTCGGATATCACCCACTCGCCGATGTTCCACCAGGTCGAAGGCTTGTTGATCGATCGCGACATCAACTTCGCCGACCTCAAGGGCACCATCGAAGAATTCCTGCGGGTGTTCTTCGAAAAGCAGCTGGATGTACGTTTCCGTCCGTCGTTCTTCCCCTTCACCGAACCGTCCGCTGAAGTCGATATTCAGTGTGTGATGTGTTCCGGCAAAGGCTGCCGCGTGTGCAAGCAGACCGGCTGGCTGGAGGTGATGGGCTGCGGCATGGTCCACCCGAACGTGCTGCGCATGTCTGGCATCGACCCCGAAGAGTTCCAGGGCTTTGCCTTCGGCATGGGCGCCGAGCGTCTGGCCATGCTGCGTTATGGCGTCAACGATTTGCGTCTGTTCTTCGACAACGACCTGCGGTTCCTGGCGCAATTCCGCTAGGCCACACCTCGACCATTTTCAGGAGAACAGCATGAAATTCAGTGAACAGTGGCTGCGCGGTTGGGTTAACCCGCAAGTCTCCCGCGACGAGCTGGTTGCTCGTCTGTCCATGGCCGGCCTCGAAGTCGACAGCGTCACCCCAGCGGCGGGCCAGTTCAGCGGTATCATCGTCGGCGAAGTGCTCAGCACCGAGCAGCATCCGGATGCCGATAAACTGCGCGTGTGCCAGGTCAGCAACGGCCAGGAAACCTTCCAGGTCGTCTGCGGCGCGCCCAACGTGCGCCCAGGCCTGAAGATCCCCTTCGCCATGATCGGCGCCGAGCTGCCAGGCGACTTCAAGATCAAGAAGGCCAAACTGCGTGGCGTTGAATCCAACGGCATGCTGTGCTCGGCTGCCGAGTTGCAGATCAGCGAAGAAAACGACGGCCTGCTTGAACTGGCCGCCGATGCGCCGGTTGGTCAGGACATCCGTGAGTACCTCAACCTGGACGATGCCAGCATCGAGATCGGCCTGACCCCGAACCGTGGCGACTGCCTCTCGGTGGCCGGTATGGCGCGCGATGTCAGCGCCCTGTACGACGTGCCGGTTACCCGCATCGACGTGCCGGCCGTTGCCGCCAGCCACGACGAAGTGCGCTCGGTTGAAGTCTCGGCCCCGGCCGCGTGCCCGCGCTACCTCGGTCGCGTGATTCGTAACGTCGACCTGTCCAAGCCAAGCCCGCTGTGGCTGGTTGAGCGCCTGCGCCGCAGCGACGTGCGCAGCATCGACGCTGCAGTCGACATCACCAACTACGTGATGCTCGAGCTCGGTCAGCCGATGCACGCCTTCGACCTCGCCGAAATCAACGGCGGCATCCGCGTGCGGATGGCCGAGGAAGGCGAGAAACTGGTACTGCTCGACGGTCAGGAAGTCGCCCTGCGTAGCGACACCCTGGTCATCGCCGACCACACCCGTGCCCTGGCCATCGCCGGCGTCATGGGTGGCGAGCACAGCGGCGTGAATACCGAAAAGACCCGCGATCTGTTCCTCGAGAGCGCCTTCTTCGAGCCGATTTCTGTCGCTGGCAAGGCCCGTTCCTATGGCCTGCACACCGATGCCTCGCACCGCTACGAGCGCGGCGTCGACTCGCAACTTGCCCGTGAAGCCATGGAGCGCGCGACCGCGCTGCTGCTGGAAATCGTCGGCGGCGAAGCCGGCCCGATTATCGAAGCGGTCAGCGAGCAGCACCTGCCAAAAGTTGCCCCGATCACCCTGCGCGCCGAGCGCATCAGTCAGATGCTCGGCATGGACATGGACCCAGCGCAGGTCGAGCAACTGCTCAACGCCCTCGAGCTGACCACCAGCGCTGACGGGGCAGGGCAGTGGACGGTACAAGTGCCAAGCCACCGCTTCGACATCAGCCTTGAAGTCGACCTGATCGAAGAACTGGCCCGCCTGTATGGCTACAACCACCTGCCAGTGCGCTATCCGCAAGCCCGTCTCGCCCCCAAAGGCGCGCCGGAAGCCCGCGGTGAGCTGCCAACCCTGCGCCGCCTGCTGGTAGCACGCGGTTATCAGGAAGCCATCACCTACAGCTTCATCGACCCGAAACTGTTCGAGCTGTTCAACCCTGGCGTCGAGCCGCTGCTGCTGGCCAACCCGATCTCCAATGACATGGCCGCCATGCGCGCCTCGTTGTGGCCAGGCCTGGTCAAAGCGCTGCAGCACAACCTCAACCGCCAGCAAGACCGCGTGCGCCTGTTCGAGAGCGGCCAACGTTTTGTCGGCCAGCTCGGCGACCTCAAGCAGCAGCCGATGCTCGCCGGCGTGGTCACCGGTACCCGCCTGCCAGAAGGCTGGGCCAACCCACGCGATGGCATCGACTTCTTCGACGTCAAAGCCGACGTTGAAGCCGTGCTGGGTTACTCCGGTGCGCTCGGTGAATTCAAGTTCGTCGCGGGCAAGCACCCGGCGCTGCACCCTGGCCAGACCGCCCGTATCGAGCGCGACGGCAAGGAAGTCGGATACCTCGGTGCTTTGCACCCAGAGCTGGCCAAGACCCTCGACCTGGACCGCCCGGTGTACGTCTTCGAGCTGATCCTGGAAGAAGTGGTCGAAGGCTGCCTGCCGAAATTCAGCGAACTGTCCAAGTTCCCTGAAACCCGCCGCGACCTGGCCCTGATTGCCGGCCGTGATGTAGCCGCCAGCGACGTCCTTGAAGCAATTCGTGACAATGCAGGCGAATGGCTCACAGGCCTCAGGCTGTTTGACGTCTACCAGGGTAAAGGCATTGATCCTGATAGAAAAAGCCTCGCGGTCGGCTTGACCTGGCAGCATCCATCGCGCACTCTTAATGACGATGAGGTGAACGCCACCCTGCAATTGATCCTCACCTCGCTCGAACAAAGGTTGAACACCACGTTAAGGAAATAACGGCATGGGTGCTCTGACGAAAGCTGAGATGGCCGAGAGGCTGTACGAGGAGCTTGGGCTTAACAAGCGAGAGGCGAAGGAACTCGTCGAGTTGTTTTTCGAAGAGATCCGCCACGCGCTTGAAGATAACGAGCAGGTCAAGTTGTCCGGATTCGGCAACTTTGACCTTCGCGACAAACGCCAACGGCCGGGCCGCAACCCCAAGACTGGGGAAGAAATCCCGATTACCGCACGCCGCGTCGTCACCTTTCGTCCAGGGCAGAAACTGAAAGCCCGGGTTGAGGCCTATGCTGGAACCAAGCCATAACGACGAGCTGCCCCCCATCCCGGGCAAACGCTACTTCACCATTGGTGAAGTCAGCGAGCTCTGTGCGGTAAAACCGCACGTGCTGCGCTACTGGGAGCAGGAGTTTCCCCAGCTCAACCCCGTCAAACGCCGCGGCAACCGCCGGTATTATCAGCGCCAAGACGTGTTGATGATCCGCCAGATCCGCGCGCTGCTGTACGACCAAGGCTTCACCATTGGCGGTGCGCGGTTGCGCATGTCCAGCGATGAGGCCAAGGACGACACGACGCAGTACAAGCAGATGATTCGGCAGATGATTGTCGAGTTGGAAGATGTACTGGTTGTGTTGAAGAAATAACCTGATCCGACGAGTGGAAAGTTTTTCGAAAAAAAGCTTTCATTAATCAAAAGGTTAGGGTAGATTTTGTACCGTTCTCAGCAGTATCGAGAGCAGTTCGGGGCGTAGCGCAGCCCGGTAGCGCACTTGCATGGGGTGCAAGGGGTCGAGTGTTCGAATCACTCCGTCCCGACCAAATAATCCCAATGACTTAGCCACCTTAGGGTGGCTTTTTCATTTGTAGGCCCAGTGACTTTTCGAGTGACTTCGCCTTGTTCCTCATCTGCATCACCAGTCACTGTTCCGGCGCGGAGCTAGGCCAACTGATCGAGGCGGCAAACAGGTCCGCTCTGGTCGACCCAGAGCAAGTCTTGTGGCGGCTCAGCCGGCTAAAGATAGACTTTGCCGTCTGCGGTGATGTTGCCGAATGCGCGCATGGTGATCTCCTCTCGTTATGCATGAAGGCGCCGCCCTCGCCGGGGAGGCGTTATCGTTGAATAGGGACAAGGGTTGGCTGCCAGCGCGGGTGATATCATTCGCTGCATACCAAACAAGGAGAGTGGTGATGGCTTGGCGGGAAAGGCATGAAGCGTTTCGGGAGTGGTTCACGCCACGGCGACGTCGGCGGGCGGGCGGGACATTGCTTGCCGTCTGGGCGGTCGGGATCTTCGTGTACCCTGGTGAGCACTGGATCTATGTGATGATTCCCGGAATCATATGGTTCATGAGCGCTTGGCCTCCTGAGCTTCACGACAAGCGCTAAGGCAAGGGTCAGTCGGCTTTGCGCTTGAGCAGCGCGGCTTTGTAGCTAGCTTTAACAAGGTGATATCTGCTTGGACAATAGCTCGACAATTCAAGCGATTATTTCGGATGACCCCGTTCGGCGAAGGCTGCTCGAAATAGTACGCTCCCTAAACTTGCCAGACTGCTGGATAGAAGCAGGTTTCGTCCGAAACGCGGTTTGGGATTATCTGCATGATCGCGACTCATCACCGGTCTCAACAGACGTTGACGTCATCTGGTTCGATGGCGAGCGCTGCACACAGAAGCAAGATGATGCTCTGGAAGTGCTCCTCAGAGACCTAGATCCGAATGTACTGTGGTCTGTGAAAAACCAAGCGAGAATGCATGTTCAGAACGGCGATGATCCCTATCATTCAGCGACCGATGCAATGCGTTACTGGCCGGAAACGGCCACGGCGGTAGCAGTAAGGCTGCTAGACAACGGCACATGCGAAATCGCCGCGCCGCTGGGGCTTGATGATCTTTTCGACTTGATCATCCGCCCAGCGGGAAGGTTCGCCACAGAGAAAAATGCTATCTACCAAGAACGCGTCAAGTCCAAAAGCTGGTTAAAGGTTTGGCCAATGCTCACATTCTTGGAGCTTCCTTCAGGCCCTCGCTCGTCAAGCTGACTTAACCGGACGCATACGGAGGCCGCACCATTCTGAAGGGCACAAAAAAGCCCGCTCAATGCGGGCTCATCCACGATCGTCAATAAGCCTCATTCGGATTTGGCGGTCTTGATGTCGCTGATTATTTTCTGGGAAATAGCATCCGCCTGCTCTTTGGTCATGGCGGACATTACCCCTTCCCAGGCGGACGACGAAGTGTCATAGGTTCTTGTACCAATAACTTTTCTTGATTTCAGGTACGAGTACTCGGCACTCGAATTGATCCACGCATTACCAACCATCACACCGGCCCCATACCGAGCACCAGGTGTCAGATATCGGAAGTTTGTGACGTTGATTTTGACACAGACAGCATCGTTTTCATCGGTCAGCGCTGCTTTCTCGCCGGTAAGGTTGAGGCCTGCGCGGTTAGCCTGGAGCAGGAGAGCCTCATTCCATTCTTGCTTGAGGCGCAGCCAATCGTCGTTCTGTAGAACCATTGCCACACAATTGGAGTCACCCTTGATAGCCCGGATATGTAAGGATGCTTTCATCACACGGATAGAAAAAAGGAAGATGCCATGGACGCAGTAATCCGGCTTGCCAAACTTGCGATATCGATGCGATTTTTAAGATTCGAACCAGTGTTCGGGAAAATCACTTATCTCAGGATCAGTTAACGGAGATGGGCGTAACGCCTGAAGCTATAAGTCAGGCAATTTCAGAGACTCCGTGCGCTTGGGTCGCGGAGGTCAGTGGTGTTCCAGTCGGTTTTTCGATGGTCGATATTGAAGATGGTTGCGTGTTCGCGGTCTTCGTCTTGCCGGAATTCGAAGGGTACGGGTTGGGGCGCAATCTGATGCACAAAGCAGAGACTTTTCTGTTTCAACGCCATCAGAGAATATGGTTAGAAACCGCTGAAGCAAGCCGTGCGAGCGGATTCTATAGAAACCTTGGCTGGCAGCCCGTGAAGAACCTACCGGAAGGTGACATTCGTTTTGAGAAGCAAGTGAAGTAAAGCGAGAATAAAGGTATCGAGACGGTTAGGTGGGCGCCCGGCCAATTGCGCGCGGTGTGTTCCCGGAACGCTTACAATTATCTGACCAAGTTCTCTGGTCAATTCTGCTCCTGTACTTATGCTGTACCGCCACTTTGGCTGTTTCTCGCTGGTCCTACTACCTCATTGCAAAAAGTACAACGCAACTCTGCAACGGCGAGAACCGATACTGGCCTTTTATCCACGCTTGATGAGAGGGCATGCCAATGACAGAGGGAGATGTCAAATTGACACCTCTGGGAAAGGTCGGTAGATTCTTTGCCGCGTTCTGTTTTGCTTGAGCAAGCAGGGAAGAAGTTCAACTAGGGAAGGGGAAAGGAATTGGCCAAGTTAATGTGGATTGCCACCATCATCATGTCTTTGGTGGGTGCTGTAGTGGGGTTTGGTGGTATGGCTGCAGCGAACGGCGCACCCCAGGAGGCCGCAGCAGCTGGCATGGGCCTGGCCTGCGCGGTCATCCCCTACTGCATAGCACGAGCGTTGACTGAACTCCGCTCATTGTGAGGCTTCGAGGTCTAGCTTCGAGCCCAGCCCCGCGCTGAACTTTTTTGTACTAAGGATGGGAACGCATGCGAAACTTTATACCAGCTTTAGCCCTAATGGCGGCAGTGCTCACAGGGTGTCAAAGCGGGCCGAGCCCAGAGGAGCAGGCCGGGAAACGCCTCTGGGTAAGGCAGGTACTGAATCAAATTGCCCACTTCAAGACATTCCCGGAAGAGGCGCGTGTTCAGAACTTGAGCGGAGTGGTCAGCGTAGCTTTTGTCCTCAATTCCAGAGGCGATCTGTTGCGACAGAGAGTTTCTGAGCACTCAGGTTCACCTTTCTTTCTGACAATCGCACAGCGAATTATCTCAGATGCATCGCCTATGCCTGCTCCACCTGCATGGGTATTGGAGAATGGTGAGGTTGAAGTTGTGGCACCCTTTGTTTTCGTTCCTGACGAAGATCCATGTGCGATTGACCCTTACAATTGCGCGCGCGCAAAGAAGGGGCGTTCGTTCGAAGAGTGAGCAATTGTATGAGCTTCGGCCTCTGCCGCAGGGGCGGGCAGCCCAGCGGCGGAGCGCCTTTCTCAATGACTTTCACCTACGGCTGTACTGCTGGAAGGTGCGCGTCGCTTTTCTGCTTTCTCTAGGCCTTTTTCTTGTCAATTAGCGTGACTGGATTTCTTCCGTCCCCGACTTGCCTAACTTGGCAAGTTTCCTGGTCAGAATATTTATCGTTATTACACCCGCCCCTCAGGTGCTTTCCCGATCCACCAAGCTGAACCCTGTATCAAGCCGCACCGCCTCATCACCGTCCGAATGCTTGAAACGGTGCAGCAGCGCGCAGGCAACCTGGTCACCGATGCGCTTGCCGTCCACCCGCACGGTGGACAGGGCAGGGTGTACATGAGCAGCGCTGGTCAGGTCGCCGAAGCCCATCACGGCGATATCCTCGGGTACGCGCATTCCGCGGCTGGCCGCTTCGGCAAGCACGCCCTGGGCGATGGTGTCGGAGCTGCAGACCACCACGTCCGGGGTCTCACCGGCCTCCAGCAGTTGCCTGAGGCCTTGGCGACCGATCTCCAGGGTGGCGGGTGGAGTCAGGACTTGCATGGGCACGCGGGCAATGCCGTGGCGGGCCAGTTCGCCAACCAGGCTATTGCAGCGGCGCAGGCCGCGTGGGTCGCTGATGCTGACAACGGAGAAGCGCTGGTAGCCTTTACCGAGCAGGTGGTTGGCGATGGCCACTCCGACGCCCTCATGGGAAAAACCGACCAGCATGTCGACAGGGTCTTCACTCAGGTCCCAAGCTTCGACCACTGGAATGCCCGACTGGGCCAGGCGCAAGCGGCTGGATTCGGTGTGCAGTGTGCCGGTCAACACGATACCGTCCGGGCGTCGCCCCAGCACGGCTTCGAGCAGCTTCTCCTCCTGTTCGGCCGAATAGCCCGTCAGGCCCAGCAGGGTCTGATAACCGGCTTCGGTCAGGCGGTCCATGAGGGCCTGGACGGTGTCGGCGAAGATCGAGTTGGCGATGGTCGGCAGGAAGATTGCCACCAGACGGGTTTTCTTGCTGGCCAGCGCGCCGGCAAGCATGTTGGAGACGTAGCCCGTCTGGCGCACTGCCGCGAGCACTTTTTCACGCATTTCCTTGCTGACTACCTCTGGGCGGTGCAAGGCACGCGACACAGTAATCGGGGAGACACCTGCGACCTTGGCCACATCGACCAGTGTCGGGCTGGCCGCTTTTTTCACTGCCTGCGCATCGGCCGTCGCCGACGGCTTCGCGATTTGTCTTGCCATGCTGATTCCGAGCCCATTCAACTGACCGAGTACACGGCCCAAGGCAAGCATTGCCTCGGGCCGTGTTGTGGGCAAGATACCCGCTAGGCCGGCGAACTGCCAGATCAGCGCTGCCGCTATCGCTAGTCCATGGCTGGCGGATGCTCGGCAAAGCACGCCTGAAGGCTGGCCAGCACCATTTCACCCATTGCCACACGCGTCTGCAGGGTGGCGCTGCCGCGATGCGGCTGCAGTACCACGTTGTCCAGCTCGCGCAAGGCCTGCGGTACGTTCGGCTCGTCAACGAACACATCCAGCCCGGCGCCGGCAATCACCCGGTCGCTGAGCGCCGCCGCCAGCGCATGCTCATCGACCAGCTTGCCTCTTGCCACGTTGATCAGGTAACCATCCGGGCCAAGGGCCTGCAGCACCTCGGCGGTGATGATCGCCTCGCCGTTGTCTGCCGAGGCAGCCAGCACCAGTACATCGCTGCAGCGTGCCAGTGCCTGGATGTCCCCGACATATTCATGGCCGCTCTCAGGCTGCTGCTTGTGGTCGTGGTAACGGATGGTCATGCCGAATGCCTGCGCGCGATGGGCGATGGCGTGCCCGACCCGGCCCAGCCCGACAATCCCCAGCGCAATCCCCGAGACTTTGCGCGCCAGCGGCTGCGCCGTCTTGCCCCAGGCGCCGGCACGTACGATGCGCTCACCAGTGCCAAGCTGGCGCAGAGTCATGATCAGCAAGCCGATGGCCATGTCGGCGACATCGTCAGTGAGCACGCCCGGCGTGGTGCTTACCTGCACGCCACGGCTGGCAGCATGGGCAAGGTCCACCGCGTCGGTACCGATACCGCTGATGGCGATCAGGCGCAGCGCGGGCAGGCGGTCCATGATCGGGTTGGCCAGGCCCTTCGCGCCGCCGGTCACAACCGCCTGGATAGTTTTGCCATGCAGGGCCAGATATGCCTCCGGGTCCGCGGCCTCGTAGAGCCGGTGGACGCTATAGCGTCGCAGCAGCTCGCGGTCGATGGCTTCGGGCACGGGTTGGGTCAGGAGAATGTCGATCATTGGTGCTGATACCTCAGGGGTCGTGACTGCAACGGAAGTGGGGTCATGCACGCTCAAGTACCAGCTTGCGCAGCGTGCCCATGCTCAGGAATGCCAGTGCTCCGAGTAGTGCGTGGCCTGCGACCACGTACAGCGCGCCTTCGAACGAGCCCGTCGAATGCACGATGTAGCCGATGATGATCGGCGTGATGATCCCGGAGATGTTGCCGAACATGTTGAATAGCCCGCCCGCCATGCCGGTGATCTGCTTGGGCGCGGTGTCAGACACCAGGGTCCAGTCCACCGCCACCACGCCCTTGCCAAAGATCGCCAGGGACATCAGCAGGGTGACGATCCAGATCGAGTCGGTGAAGTTGCACAACACCAGAGTGACGCCGATGCTCATCCCGCACACCAGCGGGATCTTGCGTGCCAGGGTCAGAGAGAAACCACGACGTAGCAGGAAGTCGCACACCGCGCCCCCGCACAGTGCACCGAGCAGGCCGCAGATGCCGGGGATTGCTGCAATCGCACCAGCCTCCATGATGTTCAGCCCGCGGCCCTTGACCAGATAGATGGGGAACCAGGTCAGGAAGAAATATTGCAGCGAGGTGTCGCAGTATTTGCCCAGGTAGATTGACCACATCATCGGACTGCGCAGCAGCACCTTCAGGTCGGAGAAGCGGGGCTGGAAGGCGCCATGTTCCCGGGCCTTGTCCATGTCGATCTCGGCGCCGCCGCTGCGGATATGCTCAAGCTCTGCGTCGTTTACCAGGCCATGTTCGGCGGGAGCCTTGACGAACTTGAACCACAGCACGCTGATTGCGATGCCAAGCCCGCCCATGAACCAGTACACATGTTCCCAGCCAAAGCGGTGGGCGATGTAGCCCATCAATGGCGCCAGCAGCACCACCGACAGGTACTGCGAGGAGTTGTAGATCACTGTGGCCAGGCCGCGTTCCTGCATCGGGAACCAAGCCGCGACAATACGGTTGTTAGCCGGGTATACGGGGGCCTCGATCACGCCCAACAAGAAGCGCAGGACGAACAGCGTGCCGACCGCTACCGGCACCGAGAAGAAGCCGATCATGCCTTGCGCCACGGTAATGCTCGACCACAGGAATAACGAAATGCCATACACCCGCGCCGAGCCGAACTTGTCCAGCAGCCAGCCACCGGGCAACTGGCCCATGACATAGGCCCAGGCGAATGCCGAGAACAGATAGCCCAGCGTCACCGTGTCGATGCCCAGCACTTCCATCAGTGCGGAGCCGGTGATCGATAGTGTTGCGCGGTCGCCGACGTTGATCGCGGTGACGATGAACAGCATTGCAAGAATGTAGTAACGGACATGCGTCCGTCGCTGACTGGCGGGAGCAGCGCTCGCCGCTGCAGCGGTTGTCGATTGATCCACGTGCGTACCCTCGTATTGTCTTTTTTATGTCGATCGGGCCCGCGAGCGCTGCAAGTAGCGCCCGGGCCTTGTGGTTCACGGTCTTTCGGTAGTGCTGCTACACCAGGGCCAGGACGGCCCTCGGTGTTATGGGCGCGAGCCGACCTCGGCGACCTGCGCCGTCCAGGGCAGTACCCGCTCGCTCAGGGAAAGCCCAAGGCCCGGGCGCGTTGGTACCAGCATGCGCCCGGCGCGGGTTTCGAGGCGCTCGTTGAACAGCGGCTCCAGCCACTCGAAATGCTCGACCCACGGCTCGGTCGGGTACGCTGCTGCCAGGTGCACATGCAGCTCCATGGCAAAGTGTGGCGCCAGCATCACGCCGGCCTGCTCTGCCATGGCGGCTACCTTGAGGTATGGGGTGATGCCGCCCACCCGTGGTGCATCGGGCATCAGGAAATCCGCGCTGCGAAGCTTGATGAACTCGGCGTGCTCGGCAACGCTGGTCAGCATTTCGCCTGTGGCGATTGGCGTATCGAATTGCTGGGCGAGGGCAGCGTGGCCCTCGGCGTCATAGCAGTCCAGCGGCTCCTCGATCCAGACCAGATTGAACCCCTCGAACTGTCGGCACATGCGCTGTGCGGTAGGACGGTCCCACTGCTGGTTGGCATCGACCATCAACGGGAAGTCGTCACCCAGGTGCTCGCGCACGGCGGTCACGCGCTGGATATCGACCTTGCTGTCGGGCTGGCCGACCTTCAGCTTGATGCCACCGATGCCTTTCTCTCGCGACAGGTCGGTATTGACCAGCAACTGCTCCAGCGGCGTGTGCAGAAAGCCGCCTGAGGTGTTGTAGCAGCGTACCGAATCGCGCTGGGCGCCGAGCAGGCGAGCCAGCGAGAGGTTGGCGCGCTTGGCCTTGAGGTCCCACAAGGCCACGTCGAAGGCACCGATGGCCTGAGTCGACAGGCCGCTGCGGCCTACCGAGGCGCCCGCCCAGCACAGCTTGGTCCACAGCTTGGCGATGTCGCTGGGGTTTTCGCCGATCAGCGCCGGCGCAATTTCCTTGGCATGGGCGAACTGGCCTGGGCCGCCGGCGCGTTTGGAATAGCTGAAGCCCAGCCCGCGGTGGCCATCGACCGTTTCGATCTCGGCGAACAGAATGGCGATCTCGGTCATCGGCTTCTGGCGCCCGGTCAGTACCTTGGCATCGCTGATCGGGTTGGCCAGTGGCAGGAACACCGATGACACCTTGACGTAGGCAATTCGGTCGTTGTCAGCGCACTGCATGTTTTGCTGTTGTTGCGGCATGTGAGGTTCCTTCGGATTGGCGGTCTTGTTGTGATGATTGCGCAATCATTCGGTCGTAAAAAAATGCCCGAGGCGCCTTTGCTGGCCTGGGGCATAAGGAGAGATTACACTGATTGCGCAATCATTCAAGTTTCATTTCATCACATACGCCCGCTGCCAACGTCTGGGGATTGCCAGCGAAGCGGCCGCAAGCAAAACCGCCAACAGCCCATTGATCAAAAAGGCTGTAATACCGAGATACCCTTGCAGCAGCGCGCCGACGACTGCTCCCAGCAGCATCCCAACCCAAGGCACCAGCTGCACCCTCCAGCCCGGCTTGCGCTCGCCCATCAGCCAACGACCAAGACCTCGACCGAAGCGTGAAAGGGCACCCGTCACATAAGTCAGCCCGATCGGCAGGCCATTCACTTCCTCGACCACGGCGTTGATCATGCCCATTGCGATGACTGTGCATACCAGCGAGAACAGCGCAATCGGGGCCAGGCCTGCCAGGCAGAGCAGGGCGCCCACGCAAAGCAACAAGGGCCAGGAGCGGCGCCCGACCATGCGCGTGACGATGACGCCGATGGCATTCCCCGCAATGAACGCGCCGATCAGGCTGCTGATGGTGAGGATGGCGCTGTAGTCCCGTTCACTAATCGACACGGCAAGGCGGGTGGTATTGCCGCTCATGAAAGATACGAAATCACCGGTTGCGGTAAACCCTACTGCGTCGGTCATGCCGGCGAGGAAGGAGAGTGCTGCGACCATGCACAGCCCAACTTTGCCACGCAGCCGAGCGATGCGTCTTCCGCGCGCTGTATAAAATCCTGAATCAGGAAGCATCTAAAGCCTCGCAGAGCTTTCTTTAGCGCTTGTGATAGCCCCATTCAGCACCACTTATTCCCTCTATAAGGTATCAAGCACGGGCCTTAGTCGGGTAGCTAGTACTGGGACTCGATCAGCTTGCACTCGAGTACGCCGGCCTGACCCTCGGCAGCATCAACAATCTTCATTCCGCTACGACCAACTGCAAAACCCATTTTGATCTGCTGGTGGATGTAAATGTTCTGCCCAGGCTCGGTTACAACCTTAAGCATGTCGGTGTTCTCGCCGTCAGCGGTAATGATGTGTTTCCCTGCCGGGACCTCTTTGTACAAATAGCTGTGCGCGACTGTCTTGCCCAGCTCCCGGCCATCGAGCAAAACAGGCATTTTAATGGCTGCTCCGAAATACTCATTACGATAAATGTATATCCCTGACATGGGAGGCGTTGCAGTGAATTTTTTGGCCTCCGCGTCATCTTGGTGGTTGGCCATGGGAACTGAAGCACAACCTACAAGTGAAAGGCACAGCAGAGCGGTGGCGGCGAGTGAGCGCATTAATTGATTCCATTCTTAAGAAATTTCCAAGGCATGATATCAAAATGCCCAAGCGGTCGTCGTTTTCTATGACCTCATGGGTAGGTGTGATGAGTGAGTGTTGAAGCTGATTACAAACGGTGTCAAATCATGTCCCAAGTCGGATTTTTCCGCTTCCCTGTAGTCCATTTCCCAAACTTACTTCCAGCGCCTCTCAGCTCTTGCAGGCCAATCTCAGTGCATCTAGCCTCATGCCGTCGCCGCAAATGCTGCGACCGGCTTTGACAGGCCGTACTGATGAGTGGATTGACGTGCACGCTTATGGCGGCTGTACGTGGGGCACCTCGTGTGCGCCGAGTTCCTTCATCCTCGGTCTGTCAACCCGCGTATAGCTGCCACCCACCTGTTTGACAGCAGAGGTGTGAGCTCACCGATCTGGCCTTGGCCGATCAGCAGGAGGTGCGGACGCTACTGACCGCACTGCATTACTTGAGGGCATGGCCAAAGCGTTGGCTCAGGATGTTAACCATGGTTTGATGGTTCACACACTGGACAAATTACCGTCGCAACCCTGACACCACGCGGTTTTTGTAGGAGCGGCCTTGTGTCGCGAAAGGGGCGCGCAGCGGCCCCGGCATTTTACGGTGTTGCACAAATCGTGGGGCCGCTTCGCAGCCCTTTCGCGACACAAGGCCGCTCCTACAGGGGGTTGCGCGATGTCCAGACAGCCTTCAGAAGTAGGTCGTCATACCTACAAAGTACGCACGACCCGGCACGTAGTAACTGGTCGACTCATCCCGCGGGTCTTCATCGAGCAAGTTCTGCACACCGGCATTCAGTGACAGCCAGTTGGTCGCCGCCCAATTGGCGCTGAAGTCATAGGTGGTGTACGACTTGACGAAATCAGTGCCCAAACCGCGCTGCTTGCCAACATGCTGCGCCGACAATTCGGTGCCGATGCGGTCGCTGATCTGCCAGTCGATGGCGCTGAACAGCGACAGTTTCGGCGCGCTGATGAGGTCGCGGCCGGTCGACAGGTTGCGGCTTTCGAGCATGTAGGTGGCGTTGGTGCGCCAGCTGGCGTTTTCCCACAGCGGCACTTTGCTGCTGCCTTCCCAGCCGCGGGTGCGGGCTTTGTCGGCGTTTTCCAGCATGGTCCACCAGCGGCCCTCGAAGTAACCCAGCGGTGCGTACTCGATTTTGTCCTTGAAGTCGGTGTGGAAGTAGGTAAGGCCGGCTTCCCAACCGTCATGGTCGAAGGACACGCCGATTTCTTTGTTGGTGCTGATCTCCGGGCGCAGGTTCGGGTTGCCGGCCATCCAGCAACTGCCGCTGACGTAACCCAGCGGCCGCAGCGACGTGCAACCGCGCCCGCCGGAGTTGGTTGCCGCACCGGCGCTGCCTTCTTTCAGGCTGGGCGCGCGGAAGCCTCGCGACACACCACCGCGAACTGTCCAGTCTGGGTGCGGGTGATAGACCAGGTACGCGCGCGGGCTGTGGTGGTTGCCGTACTCATCACTGTGGTCGAAGCGGTTGCCCAGGGTCAGTGACAGGTTATCCAGCAAGAACAGCTCATCCTCGATGAACAGCGCCGAGTAGTCGCCCTCCAGATCCGCACCGCCAACCGCCTGGCCTTGGTAATCGACAGGGACGGTCCCCAGCGTGTCGGTGTTGGTCAGCTGCTCGCGCTTCCATTGGCCACCCACGGTGAGGCGCTGGTTGACGAGCAGATCGAACGGAATATTGAGGCTGCCTTCGACGATTTTCTCTTCCGAGCTGGCCTTGCCCACGTCGATGTCATTCTTGAATTTGTTCAGGTAAGCGTCGATGCGCGAAGTGCCGAAGCCCCAGTCGGCATGATGGGAAACGATGAAGCTGTCACGGGTCAGGCGCGCGGCACCAAAGCCTTCGCCAATGGTTTCGTCCCAATCGCCGAAGGTTTTCTTCGATGACCATGAGCGCTCGACGCCGTGGGTAGCCTCGAAGGACAGCTGATGGTTTTCGTTGACTTGCCAGTTGAGCAGGGCGTTGACGCTATGGTCCTTGGCCCCGCCAGCGCCGTCGTTGTAGACGAAGTCGCCGAGGGTATCTACCCGCGGTTCGACTTCGTCGGCCGCCCGCCGGGTGAGGTTGGCACCCAGGCGCAGGCCCAGCGATTCGGTGATGGGGCCAGACAGGTTGACGCTGGTCTGGTTGGTCTGGCCGCGATCGGAGTCTTCCGGGATGGTTGTGTTGGCGTTGAGCGAGCCGCTCCACTCACGGGAAACCTTGCGGGTGATGATGTTGATCACACCGCCCATGGCGTCCGAGCCGTACAGCGACGACATCGGCCCGCGCACGATCTCGATCCGCTCGATCATGTTCGGCGAGATCCAGTTGATGTCCTGGCGGCCGAGGTCGCGACGGTAGTTGGTGTCGGCGGAGCTGCCGATGCGTTTGCCGTCCACCAAAATCAACGTGTACTTGTCGTCCAGGCCACGCAGCTTGATCTTCGACTGCTCGCCCACCGGGCCAAAGCCGCCGGTCACACCGGGGATGCGTCGCAGCAAGGTGTTGAGGTCGTACACCGGTTGGCGCTCGATCTCTTCGCGGGTAATGACGCTGACGCTGGCCGGGGCATCACGCACATCAGTGCCGCCGCCGCTAGCGGTGACGAACGAAGCTTGCAGTTCAGTGGCAGGCAGCGGTTCTAGCTCGAGGGTTTCCTCGGCCTGGACGGGGCTTGCGGCGATCAGCGCCAGGGTGAGCAGGGCACGGCAGAACGGTGGGCGTGGCATCGTGGAACAGTCCTTGTCGATCGGTTGGATTCAAGAGGCAGAATGCAATCGGGGCCGGACGTTATCGCAAATGAGAACCATTTAAAAGTAATTATCCAATTTTGTTTACACAAAGCTGACAAATACTTTACTGAGCGCGGTGGCGCAGCATGTTCGTAGAAGGCGTGATCGGACCTTCACTCAGACTTGAAAAAGCCCACTCGGCGGTGGGCTTGGCGGGGATCGATTCAGGCTCAGACAATCGTGGTCATTTGCTGGCTTTCAGCATCCCCAGTGCGCCATTGATCAGAGCCCTAACGCCCTGGCCCAGCGCTGCCTCCATCTCAAGCTTTTCCGCCTCAAGATCGACGCCCGGCAGCGGCTCCAGGCTGGTTGCCGAATACACCGTATCCGCCACTGCAAAACAATGAAACGCAACAGTCGCCAACAGCCAACGTGCACTGTCTTGCGAGAGCGCGTAAGCCTGGGCGATATGCGCCTGATGCCCGATGATCTTGGCCAGCATCGACTCGGTCGCCACTGAGCGACGGATGATGTAAGGCGTCAGCCCGGGATGCGCCTTGACGAACGCTTGGATCGAGTCGGCAAAGCGCAGCATGTAACTGGCCAGGTCCGCGCACTCGTGCGCCTGGGGGATCTGCCAACGCTGGAACATTTCCTCGGCGACCAGAATCCTCAGCGCCTCTAGGTTGGCCACATGTTTGTACAGCGCCATGTGGCTGACGCCGATCGCGGCGGCAACGCCGACAAAAGTGATATGCGGCAAGCCTATCGCTATGCCGGCCTCGGCAATCCGTTCGCGGGTGATAAGGCGCGGGCGTCCTCGGGTCGCAGGTTGTTGGGGGGCACTCATGGCTGATCCTTGGTTCGTGACAGCAGTCTTGTAACCGTCTTGTCGAGAATTCGCAAATTAGTTTATAGTCATGCAACTAAATATGATTATGCTTCTCAGGCCGCTTCGCATTTAGCGATTTGGCCTGATCTCGACGAGTTTTATGATGAGCGCTGACGACATGGCTACGGCCATCCCGCTACCTGCCGGGGCGATATACCGACTACTCAACCCCATTCAAGGACGGCTGCTGCTGGCGGGATCGTTGGCGGCGCTCGGGGCGATGCTGACGTTGGTGCCGCTCGCGGCCATTGCGCACATCAGCACACTCTTACTCGGCGAACAGGGCGGGGCCAGTGCAGCGCTGCACGGCATCATTGGCTGGAGCCTGGGTGTCAGCGTGCTCAGCTTGTTGTTGGGCATCGCGCTCATGTCAGCAGGCGAGCTGCTGGCGCACCTGGCTGATAACCACATCACCCACCAGTTGCGTCAAGCCATTACCCAGCGCTTGTCACGGGTGCCGTTGGGTTGGTTCAGCGAGCGTGCCTCGGGTGAGGTGAAGCAGGCGCTGCAGGACGATATCGCCACCCTGCACAGCCTGACGGCGCATTTCTACACAACTGTAGGGCGCGCGACGGGGGCCATTGCGGCGTCGTTGATCTACCTGTTTGCGATGGATTGGCGGCTGGCACTGGTGTCGCTGTTGCCGTTCCCTGGCTTCTTTCTGTTTTTTGGCAGGGCGATGAAGGCCAGCGCGGGCAATATGCAGGCGTTTGTAACCGGCATGGCCAAAATAGGCACGGCAGTCACTGAATTCGTTGACGGCGTGCAGGTAGTCAAGGCCTTTGGCAGCACCGGCAAGGCACACGCCAGCTACCGCACTGCAGTGGATGATTTTGCCGACACATTCGCTGACTTCACCCGGCCGTTGGTAGCGTCAATGGCGACCGCCAACGCGCTGATCGCGCCGGTGTCGGTGCTGGGCGTGGTGCTCTGCAGCGGCGCAGGGTTTGTCGCGCTGGGCTGGATCGCGCCACTTGAGGTTTTGCCGTTTGCCTTGGTGACCCCGGGGTTGTGCGCGCCGCTGCTGCTGTTGCACTACCTTAGCCACGACCTGAACAGTGCCACCGCCGCCGCCCAGCGGATTCATGCCCTTTTGCAGACCCCTTTGCTGGACCAGCCGACGGCGGCTGTTGCGCACACGCCAGGCAGCAACGAGATACGCCTGGAGCAGGTCAGCTATAGCTATCGGCCGGAGCATACGGTGCTCAGCGACATCAGCTTGACGCTCAAGCCAGGCACGACCACAGCCATTGTCGGCCCATCCGGCGCGGGCAAATCGACGCTGGCGCGGCTGCTGTTGCGCTTCTTCGATCCCAGCGCAGGGCGCATCACACTGGGCGGCGTCGACCTGCGGCAGATCGAATCGGCGCAGTTGTACCAGCGCATCGGTTTCGTCCTGCAGGAGGTGCGCCTGATCAATGCCAGCGTGCGCGACAACATCGCACTGGGGCGGCCCTCGGCGACCCAGGCACAGATCGAGGCCGCTGCCCGTATCGCCAACATTCATGAACGCATTACCCGCCTGCCGCGTGGTTATGACTCGATGGTCGGCGACGATGCGCGATTGTCCGGCGGTGAGCAGCAGCGCTTGAGCATTGCCCGCGCAGTGCTGCTGGACCCGCCGATTCTGCTACTCGACGAGGCCACCGCTGCGGCCGACGGCGACAGCGAAGCTGCCATCCAGGAGGCGCTGTCGCGCTTCGCCGCCGGGCGCACACTGCTGGTGATCGCCCACCGGCTGGACACGATCACGGACGCCGATCAGATCATCGTGGTCGACGGCGGGCGCATTTGCGAGCAGGGCAGGCACACCGACCTGCTCGCGCGGGGCGGGCTGTATGCACGGCTCTGGAGGCGGGGCGGTTATGTGCAGCGGGCGGGAGTGGCGACATGCTGAACGCGCTCTCTGAACTGCTGGCCGATGACGCCAAGGTGCTGTTTCGTTATCTCACGCTGGCGGTGGGCTACGGCTTGTTAAGCGGCCTGACCATCGCCACCTTGCTGCCGGCGCTGAGTTACCTGTTGAACGGCGATATGCGTGGCAGTGGTCTGTGGCTCGGTGGGTTGCTGGGCGGGGTGCTGCTGTGCTGGGGGCTGCGCCTCAAGGTAGAACGGGCCGGGGTAGCAGTGGGGGTCGCGGTGCTGCGCAGCGCCCGCCAGCGCATTGGCGATCACGTGGCGCGCCTCCCGATTGGCTGGTTCGACGCCGAGCAGACGGCACGGCTCGCGCACGTGATTGGCCCAGGCATGATGGCGGTGGCGCAGTTGCCTGCGCATGTCTTCACGCCCCTGATCAGCAGCGCACTGACGTCGCTGGTGATGCTGTTGATGTTGTTCTGGATGCACGGGCCGCTGGGTCTGGTTGCACTACTGGGGCTGCCGGTGCTGCTGAGTACGATGTGGCTCACGGGGCGCCTTGGGCGTGGCGTGGACGCGGCTTTTCAGCACGATTTCGCGGCCGCGAGCCAGCGCATTGTCGAATTCGCTCAGGCGCAGTCGGTGCTGCGGGCGTTCAACGGCGAGGGCGGCGGCACGCGTTTGCTGGACCAGGCCATCGACCGCCAGCGGCAATCAGCCAGGCGTCTGATCGTGCGCTCGGCATTGTCTGCGTTGCTGAACGCCTGGGTGGTGCACGTGTTGTTTGCCTGCTTGCTCGGTGTCGCAGCGCTGTGGCTGAGCGATGCCTTGGGGGCAGGCGCGGACTACACCACGTTGGTGACGTTGGTCGTCGGGCTGGTGATGCTCTGCCGTTTTGTCGATCCGCTGTTGGAGGTTGCCAGCTACGCAGACATCCTGCGCGCTGGCCAGGCTCAGCTAGCGGCCGCACAGGCGATTCTCGCGGTCGCGCCACTGACTCAGCCACACGCGCCGCAGCAACCGGCCGATGGCGCGGTCGAGCTGCATGACGTCAGCTTCGCGTATGCGCCCGGCCAGCCAAACGTTCTACAAGGCATCAGCCTGCGCATCAAAGCCGGCAGCATGGTTGCGCTGATCGGGGCTTCCGGCTCAGGCAAGACCACCCTGGTCAGGCTGATCGCGCGCTTTTTCGATGTCAGCCAAGGCAGCCTGCAGGTTGGCGGCGTGGATGTGCGGCAGATCGCCAGTGAGCGCCTGGCCGGGCAGATCAGTCAGATCTTCCAGGACAGCTACCTGTTCCAGGGCAGCATCGCCGATAACATCCGCATCGGTAAGCCGTCGGCCAGCACCGAGCAAGTGCTGCTGGCGGCGCAGCAGGCGGGCGTCAGCGAGATCGTCGCGCGTCTGCCGGACGGCCTCGACAGCCAAGTCGGCGAAGGCGGGGCGCGGCTCTCCGGGGGCGAGCGTCAGCGCATCGCGATTGCCCGCGCGCTGCTCAAAGACGCACCGATCCTGCTGGTCGACGAAGCCACTGCAGCGCTGGATGCGGACAACCAGGCGGCGATTGCGCAAACCCTGCAGCGTCTGCGCGGCCGCTGCACGTTGATCGTCATCGCTCATCAACTGTCGACCGTGGCCACGGCTGATCAGATCGTGGTGCTGGAAAACGGCCGTGTCGTAGAGCAGGGCGCGCCGGCCGCCTTGCTTGGCTGTGGCGGGCGCTACGCTGAGTTCATCCGCCAGCGGCAGGCGGCGCAGGGCTGGCGTATCACCGCAGCCACCCAGCAAGGTCCGGTCTGATGCGTGCCGGTTGGCTTGGCGTATTCATTGGGCTGTGCGCCGTATCGCTGATGGTAGGGGCCCGCCCATTGCAGTGGGCGCAGTTGGCGGCGGGGGATGCGAGTGCCTGGCTGACGCTGACGGCGAGCCGCTTGCCGCGGCTGGCCGCGCTGGTCCTGATTGGTGCCGGTTTGGCCGTATGCGGGGTAATTCTGCAGCATGTGGTGCGCAACAAGTTTGTCGAGCCGGCCACCTCCGGCGGTCTGGACGCGGCCAAGCTGGGCATCCTCGTAGCGATGGTGCTGGCGCCGGGGGCGGGTGGTGCTGGGCGGATGCTGCTGGCGTTGGTGTTCTGCTTCGGCGCGAGTGCGCTGTTCGTTGCGGTCATTCAGCGCATTCGCCTGCGCAACAGCGTGCTGGTGCCGGTAATCGGGCTGATGTATGGCAGTGTGTTAAGCGCCTTGGCCGAGTTCTACGCCTACCGGCACAACATTCTGCAGAGCATGCAGGGCTGGCTGTTGGGCGACTTCTCCAGGGTAGTGCAAGGCAATTATGAAATCGTCTACCTGACGTTGCCTGTGGTTCTCGCCAGTTACCTGTTCGCCCAACGCTTCACCGTGCTGGGCATGGGCGAGGGCATCGCCAGCGGCCTTGGCCTGAACTACGTCGGTACGGTGACCGCAGGCTTGATGCTCGTGGCGGTGACGGTGGCGGTCTCGGTGATCACGGTCGGGGCTATCCCGTTCGTGGGCCTGGTGATCCCCAACCTGGTTGCCCTGCGCTACGGCGATAACCTGCAGCGTACCCTGCCCATCGTGGCCCTCGGCGGGGCTGCGTTGCTGCTGCTGTGCGACATCCTGGGTCGGTTGATCATCTACCCCTTCGAGGTGCCGATCGGGCTGACCGCCGGGAGTCTTGGCGGCGTGCTGTTGCTGGCCTTGATCGTTTGGAGGCAGCGCTGATGGCGCGCAGCAGACTGTTCGCGATCTGGCTGTTGGTGGGTGGGCTCGGCGCAGTCTTTGTGCTGTGGAACACGGGGCTGGATTTTGACTATGTGATGCGCAAACGCCTGCTCCGCCTGGGCGCCATGACCATCGGTGGCGTCTGCGTGGCGTGGTCGTCGATCGCGTTCCAGACCCTCACCGGCAATCGCATTCTGACCCCCGCGATCATGGGTTATGAGGCTGTTTATTTGCTGTTCCAGGCATTACTGGTATTGGCGCTGGGCACCTCCAGCCTGGTCCTGCTCGGCGCTGGCGGCAACTTCGCGCTGTCGGTGCTGTTGATGCTGGCTTACTCGTGGGCGATCCATTACTGGTTGTTTCGCGATGGCCGCAGCAATGTCTATTTCCTGCTGCTGGTGGGGCTGGTGCTGAGCATGCTGATGGGCACCTTTACCCAATTTGTGCAGCTCAAGGTGAGCCCCGGCGAGTTCTCGATGTTGCTCGGCTTCAGTCAGCCTTCGTTCAACCGCGCCCAGCCAGTGCAGTTGCTCTGCTCGGGGCTGTTGGTCAGCGCGGTGTTCTGCATCGGCGTAACCAGGCTTGCGACGCTCGACGTGCTGGCGCTGGGGCGCGAGCAGGCGATTTCACTCGGCGTGGACTACCGGCGCACGGTGCGCCTGACGCTGGCGCTGATCGCCGTGCTGGTGGCGGTCTCCACCAGCTTGCTTGGGCCCACGGCGTTCATGGGCATCTTTGTTGCGAATGTCACCTATGCACTGGCTGCGACATTCCGCCATCGCATCACGCTGGCCTTGGGCAGCGCGGTCGCGATCGCGCTGTTCATCATCGCGCAACTGCTGGTCGAGCACGTCTTCAACTACAAAACTACCGTAGGCATTCTGGTCAACCTGCTGTGTGGCGGGTATTTCCTGACGCTGATGGTACGCGGCCGAGGCACACCATGATCACCGTTCACGACCTGCACAAATCCTACGCCGGCAAAGCCGTGTTGAACGGCGTCGACCTGAGCTTTCCACGCGGTCAGCTGACATCACTGATCGGCCCCAATGGCGCCGGCAAAAGCACGCTGCTAATGACCCTTGCCCGTTTGCTGCAGCCCAGCCAGGGCGAGGTGCGCATCGACGGCCGGCGCATTGCCGACATCGCGCTGAGCGACTTCGCCAGGCAAGTGGCAACCTTGCGTCAGTCGCCAGATTTCAACCTGCGCCTGACGGTCGAGGAGCTGGTGGCGTTCGGTCGCTTTCCGCATTGCCGCGGTGTGTTGGGTGTCACTGACGTGCAAGCGATCGAGGACGCCATCGGCTTTCTTGCCCTGCAAACGTTGCGCCACGCCTATATCGACGAGTTGAGTGGCGGCCAACGGCAGATGGCGTTTCTGGCAATGACCATCGCCCAGCAAACCGATTACCTGCTGCTCGACGAACCCCTGAACAACCTGGATATCAGCCATGCCGTGCAGATCATGCGGGCGCTGCGCAGGCTCTGCGACGAGCAACGGCGAACGGTGATTCTGGTGGTGCATGACATCAACTTCGCCGCCAGCTACTCCGACCACATCGTTGCCATGCGCCAGGGGCGCGTGCATGCCCTGGGCAGCGTGGACGAGGTGGTCACCGAAGCGTGCATGAGCGCGTTGTACGGCCTCGACTTTGAAATTACCCAAGGCCAGCGCGGCCGCCTCTGCAACTATTTCAACCCAGCATGAGAACTGCAATGACCAGCACCAAGCACACCCGCTATTGGGCCTTGACCGTGATGATGACAGCGGCCGCTGCGCTGTCAGGCTGCAACGAAGAACCCGCGAGGTCGCCGACCAGTGCAGTCGACCAGGCGGCCTATACGGCGGTTACCGTATCGCATCAATCCGGCACCAGCGTGGTCGACAAGCTGCCGCAGCGGGTGGTCGCGCTGGATATGAATGAGGTCGACTTTCTTGATCAACTGGGCGTGCCGGTGGCGGGCATGCCCAAGGATTTCGTGCCGCATTTTCTCGCTCGCTACAAGGACGCCGCCCAGGTGGAGGATTTAGGATCGATCGTGCAACCCAACCTGGAGCGCGTACACGCAAGCAGGCCCGACCTGATCCTGATCACGTCATTGCAGGCCAATCACTACGCCGAGCTCAGCGAGATGGCACCGACCATTCAGTTCGATGTTGACTACCGTGACAGCCAATCAAGGCACATCGAGGTGATCCGCGAGCACCTGCTGACGCTGGGCGAAATCTTCGGCAAGCAGGCCCTTGCCGCGGCCAAAGTCAGCGAGCTCGATGCTACGGTGGCACAGGCCAGGCGCATTACCCACGGGCGCCCGGAACGTGCGTTGGTGGTGCTGCACAACAACGGCGCGTTCAGCTCGTTCGGGGTCAACTCGCGCTATGGGTTTGTCTTCACGGCCCTGGGCGTCAAGCCCGCCGGCCCCGCGGGCGAAACCGGCCTGCACGGCCAGCCGATATCCAGCGAGTTCATACAGCTTGCCAACCCGGACATCATCTATGTGGTCGACCGCACAGCGGTGATGGAGCGCCGAGCTGGCATGACGGCGGCCAGCATGAGTAACCCGTTGCTGCGTCAGACGACCGCGTGGAAGCAGCAACGCGTGCTCTTCGTCGACCCTGAAGCCTGGTATGTCACGGCCGCCAGCCCAACCTCGCTGAAGTTGATCGTCGATGACGTGATCAAAGCCTACCAACCCTGATTCAACCCTGAACTGAAACACCGATTTGCCTGTGGGCCAGCGCATCGCACTGGCGCCATTGCTTTCGCTCGCCCTGAAAAAACACAACCACTGCCCGTACTACCCACTGGAGCTTCAGCGTGAACAACGTTCCCGTAACCCCCGCGCGCCTTCGCGCAGCCTTTACCCGCAAGCCACTCGCCATCGCTGTGCAAGCGATGCTGTTCGGGGCGAGTCTGAGCAGCCAGGCGTTAGCTGCGCAAGACAGCCAGCCGGCGCTGCAGGAGAGCGCTGCAGTACTGCCCGCCACCCACATCGAAGACACCGAGTTGCAGTCAGCCGAACTGCCCAGCGAATATGCCGGCGGCCAGGTTGCCTATGGTGGTCGGGTGGGCCTGCTCGGCAACAAGGACTTCATGGAGACGCCGTTCAGCACCATCAGCTACACCGAGAAATTTATTGCCGATACCCAGGCGCAGAACATCACCGATGTGATTGCCGCTACTGATCCTTCGGTATTCAGCAACGGCCTGACCGGTACCTACAGCGAGAACTACCTGATCCGCGGCCTGGCCTCGAGCAGCAGTGACATGAGCTTCGGCGGCCTGTTCGGCATCGCGCCGTTCTATCGCACCTCACCGGAAATGTTCGAGCGGATCGAGGTGCTCAAAGGGCCGTCAGCGTTGCTCAATGGCATGCCGCCGAATGGCTCCGTGGCGGGCACGGTCAACCTGGTGCCCAAACGCGCAGGCGAGCAGCCGCTGACTCGGCTGACCACCAGCTACATGTCTGATGCGCAGCTTGGTGGGCACCTCGACGTTGGTCGGCGGTTTGGCCAGGATCAGCAGTTTGGCGTGCGCTTCAACCAGGTCTATCGCGACGGCGACACCGCGGTCGATGGGCAGCGGATGAAAGTCGGCGTCACGGCCCTGGCACTGGACTGGCGAGGCGAGCGGGCGCGCTTGTCGGCAGACTTTTACAGTGCCGATGACAAGGTCAGAGGACAAAATCGGGGCATCAGCCTGGCCCCGGGAGTGGCAGTGCCCAAACCGCCAAAATCCGACACACTGCTCAACCCGGATTGGGCCTATGTAGAAAGCAAGGACAAGGGCGCGATGCTGCGCGGCGAGTTCGATCTCAACGAGCATTTGCTTGCCTACGCGGCGGTCGGAGCGAGCAAGACCGACTACGCCTACAGCGGGACCATGTCTGCCCAGGTGATCAACGCTGCGGGTGACTACACCACCACCATGGGCCAGCTGAAAATGCAGCTCGAGAAAAAATCTGCTGAAGCCGGCGTGCGCGCAACCTTCGATACCTTCGGCATCGGTCATCAGCTGACGGTGAATGCCACCCACTATGATGACGAGCAGAAAGACTTCGGCCGTCGCTGGGTGCCGGGTGCCGATGTCACCACCAATATCTACCACCCGGTCTGGGGGCCGGCGGTGGAAGAGTCCTGGCCCGCCTATCAACATCTGGAAAATCGCCTCGCCAGCTACGGTGTCGCCGATACGCTGTCGGTGTTGGATGATCGGTTGCAGTTGACCGTCGGCGTGCGTCGTCAGCAGGTGCTGACTGACACCTTCAGCATTGTCACCGGCGATCGCACTTCGCGTTACGACGAAAGCGCCACGACGCCTGCCGTCGCGTTGCTGGTCAAAGTAACTGATGACTTGTCGCTGTATGCCAACTACATCGAGGGGTTGAGCAAGGGCGCAGTTGCACCGATCACCAGCGCCAATTCCGGCGAAGTGTTTGCCCCATACAAATCCAAGCAGAAAGAAGTCGGCCTGAAGCTGGACCTGGGCAGCTTCACCCATACCTTGGCGCTGTACCAGATTGAACGCCCAGGCAGCTATACCGACCCGGTCAGCAATGTCTACTCTTTTGGTGGCGAGCAGCGTAACCGCGGCGTGGAGTGGGGGTTCTTCGGCGCGCCGCTCAGCGATGTCCGTTTGATGGGCGGGGTGGGCTATGTCGAAGCTGAAGTGACCAAAAGCGCTAACGTTGCCAGCGAAGGCAAGCAGGCCACCGGGGTGCCCAAACTGCAGGGTAAGCTGGGCCTTGAGTGGGATACGCCGCTGGTGCCGGGCCTGACCTTGACCGGCAATGCTACCTCGGTCGGCAAGCAGTACATCAGCAGCGACAACACCCTGTCGATCCCGGGCTACACCCTCTATGACGTAGGTGCCCGTTACACCACCCAGGCGGCCAGCTATCCCTTGACCTTGCGCGGCAGCGTGACCAACCTCACCAACAAGGCCTACTGGGGCATGCCGTTGACGTCCAGCCTTGGCCTTGGGGCTCCGCGCACTGTTCAGCTATCGGCGACCGTCGATTTCTGACTCAATATCGACTGGCTACCGCGGCGTGCTGGTGCGCCGCTATCCGGAGGGCAATGCAATGAAGGCGATCAGCGCGAATCAGCCATGGCGTGGCGAGCTGTGGCTGGGCACTGACTTCGCGTTATTCAAAGGCCTGACCGGCCACGCCAGCCCGCACCAGCATTACGCGCACCAGTGCCTCAGCGTGCTGCAGGCGGGCGAGCCCGGCCCATGGCAATGGACCGAGTCGATGCAGGCTCATGCCGTCGAGGTGACCGATGCCGAGGTCCTGGCGGTCTATGCCGAGCCGTCTTCTTTCGACATCGCCAGCCTGCATGCCATCGCCGCAGCGGACTACAGTTCGCTGGCCGCGCTCGCACAGACGGTTCAGTCTATTCGGCGGCAACCTCTGCCAGAGCGTTTACAGGCGGTATTGCGGCAGATTGATGACCACCTGCTGGAAAAGCTCAGCGCAGCTGAGCTGGCGAGTAATGTGCACACCTCGGTGAGTCACCTGCAGCGCCTGTTCGACCGCCAGCTGGGTGTTTCGATCAGGCGTATGGTGCTCTGGCGGCGACTGCGCCTGGCCTTGCGGCTGGCCATGCAAGGCAGCTCGTTGACCGAAGCCGCTCACGCGGCAGGCTTTGCTGACTCAGCACATCTGTCGCGAACACTGCGCAGCATGTTCGGCATCAGTGGCCGCCAGACGCTGCGTCACCTGCACCTGCGTCTGCTGCCTGCACACCCCCCAGGTGGCACGGCAGGCGTGGCTCCGGGTGCTTGCTTGCCGGGCGCTTGAAGGGCTGGGCCAGCTGCTGCAGGTAGGCCTTCGGATAGTCGGGTTGCGAGCCAATCCCCAAGTCGCTGGACCGCAGCTCGCAGCCACTGCGAGCGAACGCCGTGCCCAATAACTGATCCCAGAAACTGAAGAACAGCGCGAAGTTGACGTCACCTGCGCGGCCGTACTTGATGTGGTGATAGCGGTGCACCGGCGCCCAGGCGAACAGTCGATTCAGGTAGCCGACGCGGATATCGACATTGCTGTGCTGCAGCAGCAACTGGATAGCGATTGCGAACGCCAACAGCCCGGCAACGTTTTCTGGCAAACCCAGCAGCAGCAACGGGCCGATCCCGGCCAGCGCCTCGAGCAACTGATGCAGCGGATGCTTCATCAAACCATTGAACCCATACAGCCGTTGCGGGCTGTGGTGCACGGCGTGCAGCCGCCACAGCCATTTGTTGCGGTGGCTGGCCCAGTGCATCAGCGTGATGCCTAGGTCGGCAAGGATGATCGCCACAGCCAGTTGCAGGCCAAGCGGCCGCTGCTCAGGCCATAGCCCCAGATCGGGCAGCCAGCGCGCGACCCAGGGCAGTGCCATCAGGCTCAGGCAATTGAGGCTCTCGTTGCACAGGGCATGCAGGCTATCCCTCAGGCTGTCGCCTTGGTTGCGGTTCCATTCGGCCTTGAATGGTAACCACCGCTCCATGCCGAACGAGACGATGATTGCCAGCACAAGCAGTGGTATCAGTGCCCACAGCGGAGCCTGGCGAGCAACCAGCCAGCAAGCCGTGGCGATAAAGCCGAACAGAAACAGCGGGGCGTAGGCAGTGCGGACAAAACCGATCATGACAAGACTCCAGAACAAGGAGCCTCATGGTCGGACAGTGGGCACGCCTGATACTTGAACAAAGCAATCATCTTGCGCTGGGCAGGGGGCTGCTTAATCTGAACTGCTCTACAGATGGGCTGCCCAATGTGCACATACTGAGGAAACTGCCATGACCGACCCCAAAGACGACCAGCAAGACAGCCAGGTGCCAGCTCATTCCACCGAAGAGGAAAAGGCTCGGCTCAAGGACAAGAACAAGGATGGGATTCCACCCGGCGCCGAGTGAAAACGCCGTTCTGCGCTAGTGCCCGACGAGTCGCCAGTTACCTCAATCCATCTGCAGATAATTGATGGATATCGCTACGACTTGCGCCGCCTCAGGCAGCGCTACCGGCACTAGCAAGCCGCCGCTGGCCACGCGTGCGATGGCGAGGATCAAACTGCGGCAACACATCGTTTACCCAATATAGCGCCAGGGTGGCTAGCACTCAGGCCCCGGATACCAGCTTGCTGACACTGGTGATCTGCTGATTCCAGACCATCTCATAATGGCCGGATTGCACTATCGAGGTTACTGGGCGGGGAGTAAACAGTGCCCAGCAGGTATTTCCGGGCGATCTCACCGAGTGATAACGCAAGCCTGGCGCTGTCTGCTGCCGGGCATCGCGGCCGAGCGCACGCGACAGGCTGTAGTCATCGGGCGCATAGACAGGGTGCGACGCTGGCAGCGCGGCGGCGTCGAGTACTCCAGCTTGTTCAAACTGGCAGACCAGCCCACGAAACACGAACCGCTCATAGTTCAAGCCTTCGACCTTGCCCCAATAGGCTTGCTGATGATGGCGCACCTCGGCGATGGCCGTTTCGATGGTGTCGGCCACGTAGAGGACGCCGTAGCTGCCATCGCTGAATCGCGAACCGTCTGGGTTGACGTGAGTGAACGGCGCGGTCGCGTAGGAGCAACCAGTGATGCCAAAGGGGATCTCGCCCTGTGCGATCTGATTGAGCGCCCCCAGCTCGTTCTGCAGGCGCGGATTGGTCAGGGCCTGGATTTGATAGAGGAGCTCGAACTCATCCACGCTGGCCACATCGTCGAACAGCGCTATTGGTGGATATTTGGAGTTGACCAGCCGGTACGACTTAATCGACTCAGTGCTATCCAGCTTCTGCAGCTGAGCAGCGCTCACCACTGCGCACCCCTGAGCACATCGATGCGGCGGAAGGTTTCATACAGCTGAATGAACGAGCCCTGCGCCATCACTGCCAGCGGCGACTGCCCTGCGAAAAACGCGTTGTGGTTTTTCATGGCGACAAAGCCGTAGACGTTGTCCGGATTGTCGAAGACGGTGCGCAATGCGGCGTGGATGTTGAGCACCAGGCTGACGCGAGCGATCTGGTCGCTGTCGAGGCTCACCGCCCGTTGTTGATCCTTGGCTCGCGCATAGGTGCTGCGCGAGATGCGCAGTACGCTCTCGATCTGCTTCGCGCTCGCCTGCCACTTTTCCATGATGGTGATGGCGGTGCGCAACGCGATGGCGCCGACATCTTTGCTGGCGATGACCGGCACTGCAGCAACGTGGCTCATGGGTGCACCTCGATCTGATCTATAGACTCAATTCTAGTCAAATAACGTCTATAGATCAAATTGCTCTTTTCTCCACTACCCAGAAGTGTGTTCGTGAAGGATGCGGCCTTGCCTCGAGATGAGTCATAAAGCACAGGCATGACACCGTTTGGACGCGCCTGTCGCGCAGTGGGCGGGTTGCGGTGACCGCCAGCGTGGTCAGTTTTCTGCTCGGCAATGGCTTGATGGTGGTGGCGGGGGCGTGGTGCGCGATGGTCTATCAGCAAGCCGATATCGTCGAGGTGATGATCCTCCAGGGCTTTTCGTTCGCCGCATTGATCATGCTCTGCCTGAACCTGTGGACCATCCAGGGGCCGACCATCTACAACGTCTCGGCTGCGGCCTGCCACCTGCTGCGCAGCGAACGCCGGCGCACGGCAACCCTGGTCGCGGCGGGACGCAGGTCGAGCCGTGAGCCTGGCATTGGAAGAAATTCTGCGCCCGTCAGGCGCTCGACGTCGCCCAGCACCTGCGCCTGCACCGCAACACCATCAATCAACGCATGGGCAGAATCGAACAACTGAGCGGGCAATCACTGGATGATCCGCTTTTTCGTATGAATGCTGCGGTCGCTATGCTCATATGGCGCATGACCGCAGCCCAGGGCAAGGAGTAGAACCATGAACATCATCAATGCACGCCTGCGTGGCAAGGAAGGGCTGTTTCGCATCGAGCTCGAAGGCGAGCGCATCGCTGCGATCCAGCCGCAGACCGGGCCGTTGGCGCTGGATCACGCCAGCGATATCGACGCCGAGCACAACCTGGTAGTGCCGCCCTTTATCGAACCGCACATTCACCTCGACGCCACCCTTACCGCTGGCGAGCCCAACTGGAACATGAGCGGTACCTTGTTCGAGGGCATCGAGCGCTGGGCCGAGCGCAAAGAGCTCAATACCCATGAAGACACCAAGACCCGCGCCAGCAAGACCATCGGCATGCTGGTCGATCACGGCATTCAGCATGTGCGTACTCACGTCGATGTCACCGACCCCAAGCTGACCGCACTCAAGGCAATGATCGAAGTACGCGAAGACGTGCGCCATCTGATCGACCTGCAGATCGTTGCGTTTCCACAGGAGGGCATCGAGTCGTACGCCAATGGTCGCGCCCTGATGACCGAGGCGGTGGCCATGGGCGCGGATGTGGTGGGCGGTATTCCGCACTTCGAGAACACCCGCGATCAGGGTGTGTCGTCGATCAAGTTTCTGATGGACCTGGCTGAGCGCACTGGTTGCCTGGTCGATGTGCACTGTGACGAAACCGACGACCCGCAGTCGCGCTTCCTCGAAGTGCTGGCCGAGGAGGCCCGCGTGCGCGGCATGGGTGCGCGGGTCACCGCCAGCCATACCACGGCGATGGGTTCGTATGACAACGCCTACTGCTCGAAGCTGTTCCGCTTGCTGAAAATGTCGGGCATCAACTTTGTTTCGTGCCCGACCGAGAGCATCCACCTGCAGGGCCGGTTCGACACCTATCCCAAGCGCCGTGGCCTGACCCGTGTCGCTGAAATCGACCGCGCCGGGATGAACGTGTGCTTTGGCCAGGACTCGATCGTCGACCCGTGGTACCCACTGGGCAATGGCAACATCCTGCGCATTCTCGAGGCCGGCCTGCACATCTGCCACATGCTCGGCTACGAAGACCTGCAGCGCTCGCTCGACCTGATCACCGACAACAGCGCGCGCACCCTCAACCTTGGCGAGCGCTATGGGCTGGAGGTCGGCCGGCCGGCGAACCTGCTGGTGCTGTCGGCGCCGGATGATTACGAGATGGTCCGCAGCCAGGGCTACGCACTGGTTTCAGTGCGCAATGGCAAGGTGCTGATGCGCCGCACTCCGGCACTGGTGCAGCGCCTGGCTTGATCCAGGCCCAGCCCGCGCAGGCTTGCCTGCGTGGGCGATGGCGGGCGATAGGGCTAATTCGCATTTGCCCCTGAGCGCGATCAGTGGCACGCTTGGCCGGCGATTTTGCATCGCCCCTACAGCGACATAAGGAAACGCCCAGGTGAGTTGGGAAAAAGTCGGTAAAGCCCTCGTTGGTCTGCTGGTCGCTGGCGCCTGCGCAGGCGGCCTGTATCTGGCATTCAAGCAGGACCCGGCACTGGAAGCGCGGCTTACCTACTCCTACCTGACCTACCCAAGCCAGTTCAGCGAGCGCATCAGCACGGCCAATGACATGCTCCGTTACGAGCGCTTGCATGGGCAAATGAGCGATATCAGCCAGGGCCAGCTGAGCCCGCAGCAGGTCGACAAGCTGGTCGACGCGGCCCAGGCGCCGTATCTGGCGTTGTTTGCCAAGCCGTTCGAGGCAGGCCTGGTGGACCACCGCACCGGCTTGGTAATCGAGTTGAAGAACACCCGCGAAGCGCCGCTGAAGAACGTTCAGATCCGCTTGCCAGCCAAGGGCCTGGTGCAGGTGCGCGACGATGACGGCAACGACATCATCCCGCAGGCCGCCACCAACCTGATCGACATCGCCACCATCGGCGGGCGCGAAGACTGCAAGGTGTGGGTGTACTTCGACTCGGACTACTCGCAGATCCGTCAGGGCGGGCTGAGCATTCGCCACGCTGATGGCGAGGCGCAGGTTCTCGCCTACCGCGAGTTCGTCGGCCTGCCAGCAACGGTTGCCAGCTACAGCCAGCTGCTGCTGGCCTTGCTCGGCGCACTGGCGATCGGTGTATTGGGCCTCGGCTACGCGTGCCTGAGCCGCAGCCAGCAGGCCACGGCCCAGCGCCGCGCTTAAGGCGCGACCAACTCGAAGCGCCCTTGTGGATCTTCCAGCCCGGACATCAGGCGCAGGAACTTGATCCGCTCGCCGGTGATGCTGATGTCACCCACTGTGACCTCCTTGACGAAGCCGGTCTGCTTCAAGGCGATGCGATCAAGTGTGGCTTTTTTCATGCTGACCTCGACATCCGCACGGCGATGACGCGTGCGGTCGCGGTGGGTCAGTACGCCGTTGCGCACGGTCAGCGCGTAGTCTTCACCCAGGTCCGTGAAGCGCCAGTTGATGGTCAGGTCCTGCTCGGCTGCCTTTTGTGCGTCCAGGCGCACGCTGAGCAAGTCGAAGAACAGCGGCGCGGCCAGGGCCCGCACCATGTCATCGACGTTGCCGGGGGCAGGGCTTGCGGCAACACCATCGCGCAGCTCCTGCGCGCCACTCAAGTACGTATTGCGCCAGGTCGCGTTCTCGCTCTGGTAGCCGAGCTGCTCGAGCGCGTCGGCCTGCAGCTGGCGCGCTGCGCTGTTACCGGGTTGGGCGTAGATCAGCTGCCGGGTCAGCTCGGCGACCCAGCGGTAATCGCCTGAAGCAAACGCCTTGCGCGCCAGGCTCAGCACCTGGTTGGCGCCGCCCATGGCTTCGACATAACGCCGGCCGGACTCGGTGGGTGGCAGTGGGTCGAGGGTGGCGGGGTTGCCGTCGTAGATCCCCATATAACGTTGATACACCGCGCGCACGTTGAGGCTGAGCGAGCCGTAGTAATCACGGCTGTACCAGCGCTTGGCCAGGCGCGGGGGCAGATTAGCGAGTTGCGCGGCAATCGCCTCCGGGGTCAGGCCCTGATTGATCAGACGTAGCGTCTGGCCATCGATATAGGCGTACAGGTCACGCTGGTCGGCCAGGTACTCGCGCACGGCGGCGCCGCTCCAGGTTGGCCAGTGATGCTGGCCGAGGACGATTTCGGCACGCTCGCCGTAACGCACCAGGGTCTGGTCGAGGTAGCGCGACCAGCTCCTGGCATCGCGCACCGGCGCACCACGCAGGTCGAGCAAGCTCAGTTGGCTGTGGGCGACGTTCTCGCTCATGGCCAGGGCCTTGAAACGCGGCAACCAGAGGTTCATCTGCGCCGGCGCGTCCTGGCCTGTGGTGAGCTGGAATTCAATGTCGATGCCATCGATGCGCACGTTCTCGACCGCTTTGTTTATTTCACGGGTCGGCGCAATGAGGCTGATCGTAGCGTTGCTGGACATGTCCTTGCCCAGGCCTGCATCGACCTGGCCGCGAGGCCCGCGGGGCAGGGCGTTGCCGTACAGGTATTCGGCGCGGCGCTGCATCGCTGGGCCCGCCAGCACGTTCTCGCTGATGGCCTGCGCATAGAAACCGCGTGGTGCCAATACCTGAACCCTGCCGGCCTTGACCTCGGCGGGGTCGACCACACCGCGCACGCCACCATAGCTGCTGACCTGCGGGTTGCTGTAGATCACCGCCAGCACCGGCTTGCGCGGACGATGCTTGAAGTACAGCTCCAGGGCGGCGCGGGCGGTTTCTACCGAATGCAACGGGTCGATCACGATCAGGCCGCTGTCCCCTTCGACCAGGGTCATGTTGGCAAGGTCCAGGCCGCGCACCTGGTAGATGCCCTCGGTGACCTGGAACAGGCCGGCGATGGCATTCAGTTGGGCCTGACGCCACAGGCTCGGGTTGACGGTGGCAGGCGCTTCGCCGTTGATGAAGGCGTAGCGCTGCAGGTCCCACACCGGCTGGCCGTCGGCATTGTCAACGCGGCCATCGAAGCGCTCGATCAAGCCGCGCTGGGCGGCGTCGAAGTCGGCACGGTCGTTGAAGGGGAGGCGCTGCAGCCATTGTTGGTTGCTTTGGCGGGTGAAGCTGGTGGCGTCTTTTTGCGGTGCATCGGCGGCAGAGGCGAGCGGGCATAGCAGCAATAGCGGCAGTAACAGACGATGCGGCATGGGGATTCCTTGGCTTGAACGACGCGCAAGGGGCAACAGTAGCCTATGCCATGACGGTTTGGGCAGATGATGACGGTCTGGCTGCGAGTTTTGGGGCCGCCAAGCAGCCCCAAAACGATGGGCAGTGGTAGTTCAGCGCTGGAAACCCAACCCCGACGACAAGTCAGTCTGCGCAGGCTCATGCCGATCCGGCGCAGTGTTGTCCTTCACCGACTGTGTAACAGCCTCTTTGGCCTGCTCGCCCTTGGCCTTGAGCGTATCGGTCAAACGATCACTGTGATCGCCCATCAACTGGTCCTCCTTGCGCGTGCTCGGCAATGCCGCGCCCAACGCAGCGCCCAGGGCGATGCCCAATGCGGCCATCACCAGCGGTTGCTCCTTGAGCAATTGATCGAACTGGTTTTTCACCGCCGTGGCTTGCTCGCCTACCTGATGCGCCGCGCCGCGGACGCTGTCGGCTGAACCACCGGCCGAATCGCGCAGATCATGCGCCTTGGCTTGCATCGTGTGCTTGGCATCGTGCAGCGCATCACCCGCGTGTCCGAACGCGCCTTTGACCGCATCGACAGCCTCGCCCAGCTTATCTCCCAGGCCCGGCCCGGTGTGTGCAGGCCCTGGGCTGAACGGCCGGTTTTGATTCATCGCTAGCCAAGCCATGCCCACTGCGGTCAGGGTCGCTGGCACAGGGTTGTTCTTCAATGTAGTGCCCAGATTATGCAAGAACTCGCCGCCATTACCCTTGCCGTACGCCAGCACCTGATCCATCAACTGGCCCGGGCTCAGGCGCTGTTCCAGAGCATCGACCAAGTCACTGATGTGCTCACGCTTGGCGTTGATTTCCTGCTCGAGCAGGTCCGGGTCTTTGCCTGCTTCATGTTCGAAAGAAGTGCTCATGGCAGTTTCCTCTTCAGCGTGTCTTTGTCCTGTTGCATGGCATGCAGCGTGCGATCGGGCATCAGGTGGCCGGGTTCGAACTGCTTCTTGCCCGACTGCAGCATGATGAAACCGACGATCACCGTGATCGCGCCGACGATCAGCGCCGCCAGCCACGGCTCAACCACCATTGCCAGCGCGTACACTGCTGCCAGCAGCAGGATGATGAAGCCGGCCAGCAACACAATGGCGCCAGCGGCCACTGCCGCAGTGCCCGCCTTCAGGGTATTGAGGTTTTGCGTGAGCTCAGCTTTGGCCAACGCCAGCTCTTTGCTGAACAGTTCGGGCACTTCACGCATCAGTTGGCGCAGCAGGCCGCCGATGCCGACGGGATCGTCGCCGGCCGGCTGCACTGGAGGCGGGGTGTGGAACGAGTCATTGTTCATCATTCAGCTCCTTCAAGCGGGTCACGTTGCTGAGCGCTGCCGGTAACAGGGGTGGCAGCACCGACGCCGATCGGGTCGACCGGGGTGTAAGGCTTGTGCGTGGACACATCGCTGGCGCGGTCTGGAGTGGGCGGGGTGCTGTGGAAGGGCTCGTTACTGCCATAGGCCGGAGCGGGGGTTGCTGAAGGGCTGTCATGGTGGCCGCTGGCACGCAGGAATCGTGACAAGGCAAAGCCGACGGCAACACTGCCGGCGAGGAACAGCCCGGGGTTGTCGCGGGCCAGACGCGAGCCTTTGTGCAGCAGGTCTTCGGCACTCTCGTGGCGGATCTGCTCGGCGAAAGTGCCGATGCATTCTGCGGCCTGGCCCAGGTAGTGCGAGATGCCTAGCGTGTCGTTGTCTTTCAGGGCAGATGCGGCTGAACGAGCACCCTCCTTGAGCGAGTCCAGCTGGTCGGCTGCAGTGTCGCGGTAGTGCTCGAATTGCTCGGCACCTTGAGTCTTCGCTTCACCAAGCAAGGCACCGGCCTCGTCGGCGATTGTGTGCAGGTGTTCCTGAGCGTTATCGGGTGGCGATGAGGCGCTGTGGTCGGTCTTGTCCATGGTCGTTTCCCTCGATGATGAAAGCCCCGGCACAGGCCGGATTGTTTTCGTTCATTCGGGGGACGCGGGCAAACGGCGGGGAGTTCACTCAACTTGATCGGTGACGTTTAGCGCTGGCGCCAATGATTTGTGCGGTGTTTATCGCAGTTCGAGGTAATTTGCGCGCAGATCTCGACGCTGGTTCAGTCGCTGTCGTGCAGCTGTAGCGCCTGATGCAATCGTTCGAGCAGGGCTGCACGCACGCTGTCAGGTGCAGTGACCTTGATCGAGCCGGCATGTGCCAGCAGCCAGCTGATGAGGGCTTGGTCATAGGCAACCGTGGCCACCAACCTGGCGTCGCCTTCGGCAAGCAGCTCCAGCAACATATCGTCTGACAGCGGCTGCGCCGCCAGCTGCCGCGCCAGCCCCGGCGTTACCCAGGCACGCAAGGTAATCGGTTGCGCCATACAGCGGTCGCTTGGCTGCGGCGGCTGCAGCAGCTCGGTGCTGAGCTCCGCTTGCCAGTACCAGCCATACGGCGTGCCCTTGCTGTTGCAGCGCACCGGAAACAGCTCGGTCAACTCGTTCAGATCACGCTCGACCGTGCGCTTGCTGGTGCCGTGGCCGACCTGGTGCAGGGCCTGCTGCAGCTGGTTGGAACTCATGCCCGGGTGCCGGTCGGGCAGCAGCTTGAGCAACTGCCACTGGCGGGCGATGGTCTGGCGCGTGGGGTTGCTGGGCAAAGCGGATTCCTTGCCGCGATCACTGCACGGCTTCGATGGTGGCAATTGGCTATGTTGGCCAAGCATACCTGTTGCTGCGCGTGCAGCCAACGTGCCGTGACAACCGGCCTGCGTCTGCGGTATACCTGAGCGCTACCAAGGGGAGCCCGGAGACGGGCTGAGAAACCGCTGGCAAGATGCAGCGCGGTGACCCTTAGCACCTGATCCGGATCATGCCGGCGAAGGGATGGGACAGCCGACCTGCCTTTGCGCCGGCCTCACTGCGAGGCCGCACCATGCACCACCCACCTGGCCTCGCTGCCACCTCTAAGAGGACAGCAGCATGAGCGAACGTTTCACCCATTATTTGCGCGAGCAGAGCGAACCGACCTGGTCGGCTGCTGTTGGCCACCGTTTCGTGCGGCAGCTGTGCGACGGCTCCCTGGCCGATCCGGTCATGGTCCGCTATCTGATTCAGGACCATCGCTTCCTCGACAGCTTTCTGACCTTGCTCGGTGCGGCTATCGCCACCGCGGATACCTTCGAAGCGCGTCTGCGTCTGGGCCGTTTTGCCGGGATGATCTCGAGTGACGAAAACACCTATTTCCTGCGTGCGTTCGAGGCCCTCGGTGTAAGCCCGGCGCAGCGCGACGAGCCTGCCGACAGCGGGCCTACTGCAGGCTTCAAGGCGATCATGGCCGAGGCGGCGGCAAGCCGCTCCTATGCGGCGGCGCTGGCGGTGCTCAATGTCGCCGAAGGGTTGTACCTGGACTGGGCGCAGAGGGCGCCGCAGCCACTGCCCGAGCATTTCGTCCACGCTGAGTGGATCACCTTGCATGACAACCCGTTCTTCGAGGATTTTGTCGCATTCCTGCAAGCTGAACTGGACCGGGTCGGGCCAAAGGAGGCCGAGCTCAGCCGCGACTTCTACCTGCGCACGGTCGCGCTGGAGCTGGCGTTCTTCGATGCTGTATACGACGGCGAGGCCTGACATGGATATTTTTGATCGGCTCAAGGCCGCCGCCGCACCACAGTGGGCGAGCTACGTCGAGCATGACTTCCTACAGCAGATGCAGGCGGGCACCCTCAGTCAGGCGGCGTTCCGCGAGTACCTGGTGCAGGATTACCTGTTCCTGATCCAGTTCGCCCGCGCCTGGGCGCTGGCCGCCTACAAGAGCCGCCTGCCGAGCGATATCCGCGCCGCCCAGGCCGGGCTTGCGGCGATTCTCGACGAAACTGAACTGCACCTGCGCCTGTGCGCCCGCTGGGGCTTGTCGCAAGCCGATATTCAGGCTGCCCCTGAGCATCAGGCGACCGTCGCTTATACCCGCTATGTGCTTGACTGCGGCGCTGCCGGCGACCTGCTTGAGCTGCACGTTGCGCTGGCGCCGTGCGTGATCGGCTATGCCGAAATCGGCCAGCGCCTGGCTGCTGAAATAGGTGATCTGAGCGAGCATCCGTACCGTGAATGGATCGGCGAGTACGCCGGCGAGGCCTATCAAGGCGTGGCCGCGTCCGCCCGCAAGCACCTGGACGAGTTGGCCGCGCGGAGCATGACCGAGTCACGCTTTACCGAGCTGGCGGCGATCTTTGCCCAGGCCTCACGGCTGGAGGCGGACTTCTGGCAGATGGGCTTGGCTGCCGACTGATCGGCTGGCCAGCATGCGCGAGGCGTCTGCAGGTAGACCTGCGGCACCTCGGCCGCTGCCTTTGGTGGCGCGACCCTCGACAGCGGCTGTCACACTTTGTCCCATTTGCGTCAATGCATCTGATTAGGATTCTCTTTTACATCAGAATCCACAGGTCATTCGCATGCCCGCGCCACGCCGTATTTTCAGTCGTTCCTCCACGTTGGTCGTCCTCCTCGCGGGTGCCGCGCAGGCGCAGACCACGCCCGTCCAACCCGTCCCGCTGACCCTTGAAGATGTGGTCGTCACCGCCTCGGGCTTCGAGCAGCGTGTCGAAGACGCACCCGCGTCGATCACCGTGATCGACGGCGAAGACCTGCGCCGCAAGTCATACCGTGACCTCGGCGACGCCGTGCGTGATGTCGAGGGCGTCACCGTCAACGGCGGCGCCAACGAAAGCGACATTTCCATGCGCGGCATGCCCGGCGACTACACCCTGATTCTGGTCGATGGCAAACGCCAGAGCGCCCGCGAATCAAGGGTCAACGGCAATGCCGGCTACGAGCAGAGCTTTGTCCCGCCGGCAGCCGCCATCGAGCGGATTGAAGTGGTGCGCGGGCCGATGTCGTCGCTGTACGGCTCGGATGCCATCGGTGGGGTAATCAACGTTATTACCCGCAAGGTCTCGCCCGAGTGGGGCGGCTCGATCGGTTACGACTATTCGGCGCGTCAGCACAGCGCTGAAGGCGATGCGGGGCAAACCTCGTTCTACCTCAGCGGGCCGCTCAAGGAAGACCTGCTTGGCCTGCAGGTGTGGGGCCGCTACCTGGACCGCCAGGCCGATGCTGACCTGGAACAGACCAACGGCCACAGCAAGGCCGATCACCGCGACCTGACCGCGCGCCTGGCCTTCACGCCCACTATCGACCACGACATCCTGCTCGAAGCCGGCGTTACTCGCCTGAAAAACGGTGATGGTGTCAGCGCCAACTGGGCCACCCGCGAGCAAGAGAACAATCGCGATCACTGGTCGCTGTCGCACCAAGGGCGCTGGGGTTGGGCCACCTCTGACGTTGCCCTCTATCAGGAAACCACCAGCCGCGAAGGCAAGGCCACGCCAGACCAGACCGACATCTACGGGCGCAAGCCGGAAATCCGCAATCGCGTGCTCGACGCCAAGCTGGTTGTGCCGACTACCTACAACGTCAGCACGGTTGGCCTGCAATGGCAGGAAAACCAGGTCACCGACTGGAACCAGGGCTTGGGTGACAAGGTGGATTACGAATTCTCGGTCCAGCAAAAAGCGCTGTTCGCCGAAAACGAATGGTCGGTCACCGACACCTTCGCCTTGACCGGCGGCCTGCGCATGGACAACCACGAGGAATACGGCAACCACTTCAGCCCACGCCTGTATGGGGTCTGGCGCGCCACCGATCAGTGGACGCTCAAAGGCGGTGTTGCCCGCGGCTTCAAGACCCCTGAGCTGCGCGCTGTAGTTGAAGGCTACGCCTACCTACGTCGCAATCGGTTCGTCATGCTCGGCAACCCTGACCTCAAGCCCGAGACCAGCACCAACTACGAAGTGTCGGCGCTGTGGTCCAACCGCAATGACCTGTCGGCCGGCGTGACGTTGTTCTACAACGACTTCCAGGACAAGCTCTCGACCGTAACCACCGATCGGCGCTGGAACGGCTACATCGTCATGGACCGGGTCAACGTCGACAAGGCGGTGATCCGTGGCGTCGAACTGACCGGCCAGTGGGACATCCGCACCGACTTGCTGATCAAGGGCAACTACACCTACACGGACTCTGAACAGAAGACCGGTGCCAACGCCGGTGCGCCGCTGGCCCTGACGCCGAAACAGAAAGCCAACCTGCGTGGCGAGTGGCAGGTCAATGACCGCGCCCAAGCCTGGGCCGCGCTGAGCTACTACGGCGAAGAAACGGGTAACACCATCACGGCTGAATCGGCGCCGGGCTACACCACGGCAGACATCGGCGGCTCGTATGACCTGACCGATGCGCTGACCGTGAATGCCTCGCTGAACAACATCACCGACAAGCGTCTGGACGACGAGACCTACGGCACGGTGAACTACGGTCGCACGCTGTGGATGGGCGCGACCTACAACTTCTGATCCCGGCTGTAATGCAAACGGGGCCGTACATCGGCCCCGTTTGCATTACCCGGCCTCAGCCCTGGGCGACCGGCAGCCTTACCAGCGCACACAGCCCGCGTGGGGTGCGGTTTTCCAGCAGCAGCTCACCGCCATGGGCCTGAATGCACGCACGGGCAATCGCCAGGCCGAGCCCGAGGCCGCCTCCGCTGCGCGCATCAGCACCACCGCGGCCCAGTTGCACAAAGGGTTCAAAGACCTTCTCCAGCCATTCTTCAGGCAGCCCCGGACCTTGATCGATGATCTCCAGGCGCACCTGGCCGTCAGCCTGGCTGAGCGCCACGTGGGTTGCACCGCCGTGCTTCAAGGCATTGTCGATCAGGTTGGTCAGGGCACGCTTGAGCGCCAGAGGTCGGCAACTGAGCCAGGCCTGTTGCTGCACATCCCAGGTCAACGGCTGCCCGAGCAGGCGATAACGCCGATCCAGCTCATCCAGCAGGTCGTTCAGGTGCAACTGACAGGTCGCTTCCTGCACCGCATCGCCGCGCACGAACTCGAGGGTTTCGCCGACCATCGCCGTCAACTCGCCCAGGCTCTCCAGCAAGTCTTCGCGGGTCGCGCCGGGGTCAAGCAGCTCGACCTGCAAGCGCAATTCGGTCAGCGGCGTATTGAGGTCATGGCTGATCGCTGCCAGCAGGCGGGTGCGGCCCTCGACGTGCCGAGCCAGGTTGGCCTGCATGGTGTTGAAGGCGCGGGTCAGCTCGCGTGCCTCGTGCGGGCCGGTCAACGGCAGCGGCGCAATCCACTCGCCGCGGCTGACCCGCTCGGTGGCCTTGGCCAAGGTCTTGATCGGGCGCAGCACGCGGGCGAAGCCGAACATCATCACCAGCAGAACCGGCAGGGTGGTCATCGGCAGGCTGTAAGCCAGTACCGAGCCCCACTGATAAGCGCCGCTGGGGTGCTGCACGGCATTCAGGTATTGGCCATCGCCCAACGCCAGGCTGCTGCGCAAACGTAGCGGCGCCCAACCGCCCGGGCTGAACGGATAGGCGCGGGCATCGGCGCCGTTGACCCGCTCCAGCTGTACGATCAAAGCGTGTTCGGGGAGTAGCTGCAGCCGTTGGCGCAAGTCGCGGGTCAGCCGCTGTTCTTCAGGGCGCGCGGCGAAAGCAGCGACCTCGGGGCTTGCCGCGATCCAGAAGCGAGTTTCCGGGTTGGCCATTTTTGCCAGCAGGCTGTTGGCCTGCGCTGCGGGCAGGTCGCGCGCCAGGTTGAACGCGGTGGCTAGCCGCTCCAGGCTGGCCGCGCGCGACAGCGGATGGAGCAGGCTGCCATGACGATGCAACAGCATGATACCGATCAGGTGCGAGGCCAGCAGCGCCAGGCACAGCAACAGCAGCAACTGATGCAGCAAGCGCTGCGGCCACAGCCGGCGCAGGCTATTCAAGCTCGACATCGGCGGCCAGCAGGTAGCCGCTGCCCCACAAGGTGCGCAACAGTTCGGCGGTTTGGCCGTCATGGCTGAGCTTGCGCCGCAGGCGGCTGACCTGGCGGTCGATGGCGCGCTCGCTGATGTCGCTGTCGTGTGCTGCCGTCAGGTCGACCAGCCGTTGTCGGGTCAGGCTGCGATGGGGATAGGCCAGAAATACCTGCAGCAGTTTGCCCTCGGCGGTGCTCAACTGGACTGATTCGCCACCTTCGCGGCTAAGCGACGCGCTGCTGGCGCAGAAGTGCCAGCCGGCGAAGCGATAGCGGCGTACTGCGGGGGTAGCGACAGGCGCCGCCTGGAGTCGCGCCTGGGTCGCCTGATGTCGGCGCAGCACGCTGTTCAGGCGCGCGACCAGTTCACGCGGCTCGAACGGCTTGGTCAGGTAGTCATCAGCGCCCAGGTCGAGGCCGCGAATGCGGTCTGCGGTAGTGTCGCGGGCAGTCAGCAGGATCACCGGCAGGTTGCAGCGCCGGTGCAGTTGCTGGCACAGCTCGAAGCCATCGCCGTCGGGCAGCATGACGTCGAGCACGGCCACATCGAACGCCTGCTGCTTGAGCAATTGCCAAAGACCGGCCGCGTCGGCGGCGGTGCGCACCTCGAAACCATGGCGGCGCAGGTAGGTGGCGAGCGGGTCGCGGATCTTGCGGTGGTCGTCGACCACCAGCACTCGCGGCGCGGGCGTGGGTTGTTCAGCTGGCATTGGCGATCGCGCGTGATGTGAAGGGCAGGGCGCAATATTACTACGAGTCATTATCATTTGTGACTGCCCGCTGTGGGCAGATTGTCACAGCGGGTATCGTCGCCTGCAGTGGCTGGCGCTAGATAGCCGAGCGCCGCACCTGCTTGACCAGGATCTTCTCCAGCAACTCCCACATCGCCGGGTCGGTGCTGAACGCGACGTTGAAGCGCATCCAGCCGGTTGCCTGGGCATCGACCATGAACAACTGCCCGGGGCCGAGCATGATGCCTTGCTCCAGCGCGTCATCCAGCAGGGCCGCGCTGTCCGGGATGGCCCGGTGGCGCGCCCACACGTACATGCCTTCGTCCGACTCGGTGAACAGCTCGAAGCCCAGCCGGTGCAGGTGCCGGCCCACTTCCTGGTGGGCTTCGGCCAGGCGCTGGCGCAGGCGTTTGAGGTGCTTGCGCCAGCGGCCGTCGATGATCGCCGCGTAGACCACCCGTTCCATCACTTGCGAGGTAGTCAGCCCGGAGCGCATTTTCAGGCGCAGCAGCTGCTGCATCAGTTCCGAGTTGGCGAACAGGTAGCCGACCCGCACGTTCGGCGAGATGCTTTTTGAATAACTGCCTACGTATACGACTTGCTGCAGGTGATCAAGGCTGGCCAGACACGGCTGCGGCTCGGCGATCATGTCGGCGTACAGGTTGTTTTCCACTAGGCGAAAGCCATGCTGGCTGGCCAGTTGCAGCAAGCGGTGCAGTTGCGGCAGCGGGGTACGCGAGCACGTCGGGCTGTGCAGGTGCGGCTGGGTGAAGAAGACACTTGGGCGGTGCTCGCTGAGCAATTGCTCCAGGCGATCAAGGTCATAACCGGCCGGTGTGCGCGGTACGCCGATCAGGGTTGCGCCCTGAAAACGCAGGATGCTCATCAGGTTGGGGTAGCCAGGGTCGTCGACCAGCACTACGTCACCGGGGCGCACCAGCGTGCGTACCGCCAGGTCCAGCGCCTGGCTGGCGCCGTGAGTGAGCATCAGTTGCGCCGGGTTGACCACGATCGACAGCTCTTGCTGCAGGTTCTGCGCGGTCAGCGTGCGTAGCTCCGCCAGGCCCATCGGCTCGCCATAGCCGGACAGCTCCAGCGGGCTGCCGGCGACCTGGCGCATGCCACGGCGCAGGCCGTCTTCGTACATCCAGTCATTGGGCAGCCAGCCGCAGCCGGGTTTGAACGGCAACTGACGGGTTTCAAAAATCTGTTGCAGGTACCACTCGGCATTGAACGACGGGCGGCTGTTGTCGGCGCTGCGGGCGGTGTTGTCGAGCTGCTCGCTGGCCGCGCGATTGACGAAAAAGCCAGTATTGCCGCGGCTGACCAGCAGCCCCTGCGCAACCAGGCGGTCGTACGCTTCGACCACGGTGAAGGTGCTCACCGAGTAGGTGGCGGCAAAGGCGCGGATCGACGGGACCTTGGCACCGGGTTTGAGCGCCTGACTGTCGATCAACTCGCGCAAGCCGTCGATGATCTGGTTGACCAGCGGGGTGGCGGAGTCTGGATGTAGTACGAGCATGGGGGTGCCTTCAGGTGTGCAGAAGCGGGGCGTCTGCCGGGTGTCGCGCGGTGTATTGCATGGGCGGCCTGTACAGTGCAGTGCGACTTTCATGCCACTGTGCATGGCTCAATCAGCGCGACATTTTTACATTAGGTGTCTGAGATCGCCAGACACCTTTTGTTTCAGTTCGTTCGAGGCCCGCCTCGCACGACCCACAGGCCGCCAGGGAAGGCCTGCTCGTGCCCTCGCACAGCGCCTGCGCGCATCAGTATCGATGTACAGGTGAAACCGCTTGCCATCGGGGTTTCACGCAATTCCTTAGATAAAAAGAAGCACGGGGTACACAACTGATGGACGCAACATCCACAACCACCGCATCCGCCAAAGGGGCGCCGGAGAGCAAGCTGAATGCTTCGCTCAAGCCGCGCCACCTGACGATGATGTCGATCGCCGGGGTCATCGGCGGAGCACTGTTCGTCGGCTCCGGCAGCGTGATTCATAGCGCCGGCCCAGCCGCAGTGCTGGCTTACCTGGCTGGCGGCATCCTGGTGGTGCTGATCATGCGCATGCTCGGTGAAATGGCGACGTCTTCGCCAGACACCGGCTCGTTCTCGACCTACGCCGACCGCGCCATTGGCCGTTGGGCCGGCTTCACCATCGGTTGGTTGTATTGGTGGTACTGGGTCATCCTGATGGCTTGGGAAGCATACGTGGCGGGCAAGATCCTGCACGGCTTCTTCCCGGGGGTGAGCACCAATGTGTTCGTCCTGGCGACGACCCTGGTGCTGATCACGGTCAACTTCTTCAACGTCAAGCACTATGGCGAGTTCGAGTTCTGGTTTGCCTTGATCAAGGTGATCGCGATCGTCTGCTTCCTGATCGTGTGTGGCTCGGCGGTGTTGAATATCTGGCAGTTCGGTGAGGTCCGCGGGATCACTCACCTGACCGCTGAAGGCTTCATGCCGAACGGCTTTACCACGGTGATTGGCGCGCTGCTTGGGGTGATGTTCGCCTTCCTCGGTGCGGAGATCGTCACCATCGCTGCCTCCGAGTCGAAAGACCCGGCCGGGCAGATCGTCAAGGCGACCAACTCGGTGGTCTGGCGGGTGTGCCTGTTCTACGTCGGCTCGATCTTCCTGATCGTCTGCCTGGTGCCGTGGAACGACCCGCACCTGGGTGAGTCGGGCTATGGCGCCTACCGCCGTACCCTGGAGCTGTTGGGCGTGCCGTATGCCGAGCTGCTGATGAACTTTGTCGTGCTGACCTCGGTGAGCAGCTGCCTGATCTCGGGCCATTACACGGCCTCGCGCATGCTGTTCTCGCTGGCCCAGCGTGGTGATGCGCCGTCGTTCTTCAAGATCACCCGTGCCGGCACTGGCGTACCGGTGTTCGCGATCGTCGGTTCGTGTGCGGTGGCAGTGGTGTGTGCGCTGATCAACTTCAGCGAGACGCTGCGGCCCAAAGATGTACTCGACACCTTGATGAACACCACAGGCATGATTGCCTTGCTGGTGTACCTGGTGATCGCCTTCTCGCAGCTGCGCATGCGCCGCAAGTTGATTGCCGAAGGCAAGGAGATCCGCCTGCAGATGTGGCTGTTCCCTTGGCTGACCTACCTGGTGATCGCGTTTATCGTTGCTGCGCTGGTGACCATGGCGTTCATGCCTGACTACCAGATTCTGGTGATCTCGACCGGTATTGCTGCTGCCGTCGTGGTTGCGATGGGCGTGGTGCATCAGATGCGTACGGCGAAAAAACTGCACTAAGCAACGCGCTGTACGACGTCGGCCGGTTCCCGCAAGGGGCCGGCCGTGTTTGTTTGTGCAGGGCTCACCGCGCAGCCCTCGACATGGCTTATGCTAGGCGCTCAGCCGCCTACAGGAGCCGCCCATGGCCTGGTCTGCCAACCAATACTCGCTGTTTGAAGACGAACGCAGCCGCGCCGTGCGTGATCTGCTGGCGGCGGTGCCGCCGCGCCCTGTGCGCCACGCCACCGACCTAGGCTGTGGGCCGGGCAACTCCACTGAAGTGCTGTTGCAACGCTGCCCGGATGCTCAGGTGGCAGCCCTCGACAGTGATCCGGACATGATCGAAAAGGCCAATAAACGGCCGCGTTTGAGTGTGCCGAGGGTGAGCTGCAAGATTGCCGACATCGCGACCTGGCAAGCAGCCGAGCCGCAAGACTTGATCCTCGCCAATGCCTCGCTGCAATGGCTGCCCGAGCACGCCACGCTGTATCCGCACCTGGTCCGTCAACTCAGCGAAGGCGCCAGCCTTGCCGTGCAGACGCCGGACAACCTCGACGAGCCGGCCCACCGGCAGATTCGCGAGATCGCCAAGCGCGGGCCGTGGGCGGACAAGTTCGCTGACTTCTCGCTGCCGCCGCGGCATACCGCAGGTTTCTACTACGACTTGCTCAGCCCGCTGTGCAGCCGCGTCGACGTCTGGCGCACGACCTACCACCATCCTTTGGTGGGCGGCGCGCAGGCGGTGGTTGAATGGTTCAAGGGCTCGGCATTGCGGCCCTATCTGGAGCGTCTGAGCGACACAGAACAGGCGGACTTCCTGCAGTTGTATCTGCAGGCGATGGAGCACGAATACCCGCCGTCCAGCGATGGCAAGGTGCTGCTGCCATTCCCGCGCCTGTTCGTGGTTGCTACACGTTAACTCCAGCACAAGGCCAGTCATCCAGGACGGGGAGGGCTTACAGCTCTTCCTGCACCAGTTGCAGAAAGGTCGCCACTACCCGGCGGGTGCGCTGCTCGCTGAGGCACACGAGGGTCTCGGTCAAATGCCGCTGGCAGTCGACAATTGGCAGCGCACAGACCCGAGCGTCGGCGCCAAACTCGGCAGCCGAGACCACGCCAACGCCAATCCCCACCACCACCGCCTCGCGCGCCGCTTCGCGGCCTTCGACCTGAATCGCCGCGCGGATGCGCAGCCCGGCCCGGTGCATTTCCTCTTCCAGTGTCTGTCGCGTCACCGAGCCAGGCTCACGCAGCACCAGCGGCGTATCGTCCAGGTCTGCCAGGCTGATCGAGGCGCGTCTGGCCCAGGGGTGGTTGTGCGACACGAACGCCACCATCGGGTCGCGGCGCATGGGTACGCAGTACAGGCGCTCGTCATCGACATCCCGGCCGAGCAGGGCCAGATCAGCCTGGTAGCTGAACAGGCGCGCCAGTGATTCATCGGTGTTGCCGGTCTCGATCTTGACCTGGATGCCCGGATACCGCTGACAGAAGCGAGCAATCTGCGGCAGCACATGGACTGGCGCATCCACCGCCAGCACCAGGCTACCGGTGTGCAGCGCGCGCGAATCCTGTAGCAATTCGACGGCTTCCGCTTCGCAGGCAAACAGGCGTTGGGTCACGCCCAGCAGCCGTTCGCCGAGGTCGGTCAGCTGCACCGAGCGCTTGTTGCGATGAAACAGCAGCACGCCAAAGCGCTCTTCGAGTTTGCGCACCTGATCGGACACGGCCGGCTGGGTGAGAAACAGCTTTTGCGCCGCACGGGTGAAGCTACCGTGTTGGGCAACCGCATGAAACGCCTTGAGCTGGGCCTGAGACACCGACATACCGCCTCCACTTACAAGCTGAGCTTATGTGTGAAATACGATAAATCGATTTTTGTTATCAGTCAGTAACTGTTTCCATGATCGACAGCTCCAGTGCGCGGCAAGACGCAGCGCACTGGTGGCCATAGCAGCGGCGCGGCCATGTCAGCCCGCCCTGTTATCTGACCCGACGATGGCCACCGTCATGCAGTGCGACTCACAACAACAAGACAGGCGTTTTTTCACATTCTGCCGGCACACTTGAGCGAGAGGTCAGACTCCCATGAACCAAACCCTAGCCACCATCAAACGGTGGCGTATCCAGATCTTTGCCATAACCTGGTTGGCCTACGCCGGCTTCTATTTCACTCGCAAGGCCTTCTCGGTGGCCAAGCTGGGCATCGCCGAAGACCCAAGCTTCATGCTCGACAAGGCGGCGATGGCCAACCTCGATGCCATCTATCTGGCCGCCTACGCCGTCGGCCAGTTCACCTGGGGCATGCTTGCCGACCGTTTCGGGCCGCGCGTGGTAGTGCTTGGCGGGCTGCTGATTTCAGCGGCGGCGGCGGTGGTGATGGGTAGCTACGCAACCTTCCCGATCTTTGCCACCTGCATGTTGATTCAGGGCCTGGCGCAGTCCACCGGTTGGGCGGGGCTGTGCAAGAACCTTGGCAGCTTCTTCCCCTCGTCGCAGCGCGGTCGGGTGCTGGGGCTGTGGAGCTCGTGCTACGCCTTTGGCGGCCTGGTGGCATCACCGTTTGCCGGCTGGTGGGCGTATACCCTGATCGGCACCTGGCACGCGGCGTTTTTCTCCAGTGCAGTAGTGGTGGCGCTGGTGGCGGTGTTGTTCTTCTTTCTGCAACGCAACAAGCCTGAAGACGTCGGCCTGCCGGCGGTCGAGCCAGAGCCGCAGAGCATGGCCCCAGGGCCGAACCTGTGCAGCGTCTGGCAACCTTTGCGCGAGATCCTGCGCAATCGCACGGTGCTGACACTGGGCCTGGCTTACTTTCTGTTGAAGCCAGCGCGCTACGCCATCTTGCTCTGGGGCCCGGTGATCGTGTTTGAACATATGCCGTCGGTGGGCAAGGTCGGTGCGGCAATCATCCCCACCGCATTCGAGCTGGCCGGGTTGCTCGGGCCGATCATCATCGGCCTGGCGTCCGACAAGCTGTTCGGCGCCCGGCGCATGCCCGCCTGCGTGATCAGCCTGCTGCTGTTGACGGTCACCCTGGCGTTGTTCATGGCGGCGATGAACAGCGGCAGCATTGCCCTGGTGGTGGGCCTGCTGTTTGTCATGGGCCTGACCTTGTACGGCCCAGACTCGATGATCAGCGGCGCCGCCGCAATTGATTTTGGCAGCGCCAAGGCCGGTGCTACCGCCGCAGGCTTCGTCAACGGTTGCGGTTCGGTGGGTGCGGTGCTGGGCGGCTTGCTGCCGGGCTACTTCGACAGCGTCACGGTATTCATCGTGTTTGCCGGCTGCGCGCTGTTCTCCGCGCTGGTGCTGCTGCCGCACTGGAACAGCCGCCCGGTCGCCGCCGAACAGGTGGTCGACGTTGCCCCCAATACCAGCATGGCAATCAAGCCACTGCGCAGCTAAAGGAAAGCCCAAGCGATGAGACCCTTCTGGCTGCAACAAGCCCTGGATCAGGAGCAGGACGCACTGTGCCCGCCGCTGAGCGCCGACATCCGCTGTGATCTGTGCATCGTCGGTGGCGGTTACACCGGTTTGTGGACGGCATTGATGCTCAAGGAGCAGGCGCCGCAGCTGGAAGTGGTGCTGATCGAGGCGGATATCTGCGGCGCCGGGGCCAGCGGGCGCAACGGCGGTTGTGCATTGTCCTGGTCGGCCAAGTATTTCACCCTCGAGCGTCTGTTCGGCGCAGCCGAAGCGGTGCGCCTGGTACGCGAGTCCGAGCGCAGCATTGCCGCCATCGGCGACTATTGCGCTGCCAATGGCATCTATTGCGACTACCGCATGGACGGTACCTTGTACACCGCCAGCAACGCCGCGCAACTGGGCGGCACCGATGCGGTGATTGCCGCGCTGGCGCGCCAGGGCATCAATTCCTTCGAGCGCCTGGCGCTTGAGCAGGTGCAGCAGCGGGCGGGCTCGGCGCGTCACCTGGAAGGCTGGTTCTCGCCGGCAGCCGCGACAGTGCAACCGGGGCGGCTGGTGCGTGGCTTGCGCCGCGTTGCGTTGCAGCGCGGCGTGCGCATTTACGAAGGCACGGCCATGACCAGCCTTGAGCATGGCGCACCGGTGCAGGTGCGCACTGCCCGTGCAACTGTTCGCGCCGACCGCGTGGTGCTGGGGCTCAATGCCTGGATGGCGCGTGCCTTCCCGCAGTTCGAGCGCAGCGTGGCGATCGTCTCCAGCGACATGGTGATCACCGAACCGTGCCCTGAACTGCTCGATGAAATCGGCCTGAACAGCGGCATCAGCGTGCTCGACTCGCGGATATTCGTGCATTACTACCACAACACCAGCGATGGCCGGCTGATGCTGGGCAAGGGCGGCAATACCTTCGCCTATGGCGGGCGCATGTTGCCGGTGTTTGACCAGCCTTCGCCGTATCAGCCGCTGCTGCGCCAGACGCTCAACGAGTTTTTCCCAGCCCTGGCCGAGGTGCCGATTGCAGCGAGCTGGAACGGGCCGTCGGACCGTTCGGTGACCGGCTTGCCGTTCTTCGGACGGCTGGACGGGCAGGGCAATGTCTTCTACGGCTTCGGCTATTCAGGCAGTGGCGTCGGCCCTTGTCATATGGGCGGGCAGATTCTTTCCTCGCTGGCTCTGGGCCTGGACAATCCCTGGACACGTTCAGGGCTGGTCAAAGGCCCGTTGGGGCAGTTTCCGCCGGAGCCGATCCGTTATCTGGGCTCGCTGCTGGTGCGTGATGCAATCCGCCGCAAGGAGCGGGCAGAAGACCGTGGCGTGCGGCCACGGCGGCTGGATGTGCGCCTGGCAAGGTATGCCGCGGCCGCCGGCAAAGCCGACAAAGGCTGATATTGATCAAGCCTGCGTGCGGGCTTGCGGCGCAGGCGCGAGATTTTTTGTCGAGGGCCGTATAAACTGCTGCCACTTTGGCCGGTCGCTTCCTGAACCGGCCCGCTGAAACGTAGAGAGTCGACATGGGCGCACAGTGGAAAGCCAAGCACAGAGAAACCGCAGCCAATGCCAAAGGCAAGATCATGGGCAAGCTGGCCAAGGAAATTCAGATCGCTGCCAAATCCGGCGCCGACCCTGACTCCAACTCGCGTCTGCGTCTGGCCATAGAACAGGCCAAAAAGGCCTCGATGACCCGCGAGACCCTCGAACGCGCGATCCGTAAAGGCGCAGGCCTGGATGGCGACGCGGTGCAGTACACCGCCGTCAGCTACGAAGGCTTCGCGCCGCATCAGGTGCCGCTGATCGTCGAGTGCCTGACCGACAACGTCAACCGCACCGTCGCGCAGATCCGCGTGCTGTTCCGCAAGGGCCAATTGGGCGCCAGCGGTTCGGTGGCGTGGGACTTCAACCATGTTGGCCTGATCGAAGCCACCCCGGACAGCGCTGATGCCGATCCGGAAATGGCTGCCATCGAAGCCGGCGCGCAGGACTTCGAAGAAGGTGAAGAGGAGGGCGCGACCCTGTTCATCACCGACACGACCGACGTCGATGCTGTACAGAAGGCGTTGCCAGCGCAGGGCTTTACCGTGATTTCGGCAAAAATCGGCTACACCCCGAAAAACCCGGTAAGTGCTGCCAGCCTAAGTGCCGAGGCACTGGCCGAAGTTGAAGCGTTCCTCGAAGCGATCAACGACAACGACGACGTGCAGAACGTCTACGTCGGCCTGACTGACTGATCAGTGCATGGGGGCCGCATTGCGGCCCTTTCGCGGCGCAACGCTGCTTTTGTGTGGTACGTCATGCATCCTGTCTTCGCCTCGCTCAGCCTTGCCCACCTACGGACGCTCGATTGCCTGCTCGAGCTAAAAAACTTAAGCCATGCCGGTGAGCGCCTGGGCGTCAGCCAGTCGGCCTTGAGCCGCCAGTTGGCCAGCTTGCGCGAAGCGTTCGATGATCCATTGCTGGTCCGTCAGGGCCGTGGTTACGTGCTCAGCGAGCATGCCCAGGCGCTGGTCGAGCCGCTGCGCCAGGTGCTTGAGGCCTTGCAGGCGCTACGCGAGCCGGCCGTGTTCGACCCGGCCCGGTGCGAGCGGCGCTTTTGCCTGGCCGCGTCGGATTACGTTGCCGAGCATATGCTGCCGTTGCTGGTGGCGGCGCTTGAAGTTGAAGCGCCAGGGGTATCGCTGGACTTTCGTACCTGGCAGGCCGGGCAGTATGCACAGCTCGCCAGTGGCGAGATCGACCTGGCCACGACGCTGTTCGACGAGTCGCCGGCGAACCTGCATGGCCGCCTGCTCGGCGAAGATCGCGCCGTATGCCTGATGCGCGCTGATCACCCACTGACCGCCCATGAGCTTCTGAGCCAGGAGGATTACCTGGCCTTCAAGCATGTGCGCATCAGTGGCGGCGGTGACAAGGACAGCTTCATCGATCGCCACCTGCGTGCGCAGGGTTTGCAGCGTCGGATCAGCCTGGAGGTGCCATTCTTTTCGGCCACCGTACAGGTGGTTGGCAACAGCCAGGCGCTGGCGACGGTGCCCGAGCACATTGCTCGCCAACTGGCCCGGCTGCACGGCCTGGCCTGGCGGCCGTTGGCCTTTGTCGAGCACAGCCAGCGCTACTGGGTGGTCTGGCATCAGCGCTTGCAGGCGTCGGCCGAGCACCGCTGGCTGCGCAATCGGGTCTACGAGGTGTGGCGCCAGTCGCAGTTCGGCGTGCACGGCGGGCATGCGCCTTCGCCATAGCAGCTATGCGCCAGGCGGGGTTATTGCGCGACGGTCACGGGCCTAGACTGGGCTGCAGCAACAGCAGCCCATTCTCAGCCCGCGAGGAGCCCGCGCGTGACCCCCGAACAATTTCGCCAGCACGGCCACCAACTGATCGACCTGATTGCCGACTACCGCCAGACCATTGCCGAGCGCCCGGTTATGGCGCAGGTCGAGCCCGGCTACTTGAAAGCTGCCCTGCCTGCTGCCGCGCCGCAGCAAGGCGAGCCCTTCGAAGCGATCCTCGACGATTTCAATAAACTGGTCATGCCCGGCCTGTCGCACTGGCAGCATCCAGACTTCTATGGCTACTTCCCCTCCAACGGCACCCTGTCGTCAGTCCTAGGCGACTTTCTCAGTACCGGCCTGGCCGTGCTTGGCTTGTCCTGGCAATCCAGCCCGGCGCTGAGTGAGCTGGAAGAAACCACCCTCGACTGGTTGCGGCAATTGCTGGGTTTGTCCGCGCAGTGGAGCGGGGTGATCCAGGATACTGCATCGACCAGCACTCTGGTGGCATTGATCTGCGCCCGCGAGCGCGCCAGTGACTTTGCCCTCACCCGTGGTGGCTTGCAGGCCCAACCCAAGCCGCTGATCGTGTATGCCAGCGCCCACGCCCACAGCTCGGTGGACAAGGCTGCGCTGCTGGCAGGGTTCGGCCGCGAGAACATCCGCCTGATTGCCACCGATGAGCAATTCGCCATGCAGCCAGCGGCGTTGCAGGCGGCTATCGAGGCTGACCTGGCGGCGGGAAATCAACCCTGCGCGGTAGTCGCCACCACTGGCACCACGACCACCACCGCACTGGACCCGCTTGCAGCGATTGGCGCTATCACCCAGGCACACCAGCTGTGGCTGCATGTCGACTCGGCCATGGCCGGCTCGGCGATGATCCTGCCTGAATGTCGCTGGATGTGGGACGGTATCGAGCTGGCCGACTCGGTGGTGGTCAACGCGCACAAATGGCTGGGGGTGGCCTTCGACTGCTCGATTTACTACGTGCGTGACCCGCAGCATCTGATCAGGGTGATGAGCACCAACCCGAGTTACCTGCAATCGGCGGTCGACGGCGAGGTGAAGAACCTGCGTGACTGGGGCATTCCGTTGGGGCGGCGCTTCCGTGCCCTGAAGCTATGGCTGATGCTGCGCAGCGAAGGAGTAGAGGCCCTGCAGCAGCGCTTGCGCCGGGATCTGGACAACGCCCGCTGGCTGGCCGCTCAGGTCGAGGCCGCAGAAGATTGGCAGGTGTTGGCGCCGGTGCAGTTACAGACGTTGTGTATTCGTCATTGCCCGGACGGGCTGGAAGGTGCGGCGCTGGATGCGCATACCCGCGCCTGGGCCGATCGGCTCAATGGCTCGGGGCAGGCGTATATCACGCCGGCAACGCTGGAGGGGCAGTGGATGGTGCGGGTGTCGGTAGGGGCGCTGCCCACCGAGCGCGAGCATGTCGAACGCTTGTGGGCCAACTTGCAGGCGGTGGTCAGCGCTTGAAACGGCTGGGGCTGCATGCAGCCCCAGGCAGTTTTTACTGAGTTGCAGCGGTGTTGAGGCTGCCTTTGCGGGTAGCTTCGTATGCATCTTTGTCCATCGGCTTGGCGTCCGGGTTGCCGAGGTCTTCCATCGCCAGGCGATGCGTCTCGGGAGCCACATAGGCAGCCAGGGCGCAGATGCAGGTGATGAAGAACGCCGAACCACCTACCACCAGCCAGATGTTTTCCGAGCCTGGTGGCGCGATGGCAGCGAACACTGCTGGCAGCATGGCAGTGAACATGGTGCCGATGTTCTGCGCGATGGCCATGGCCGAAACGCGGTAGCGAGTGTTGAACAGCTCCGGGAAGAAGCTTGGGAATACCGCGTTGTAGCCCTGGTAGACCATGCCCCACATCAGGATCGATGCGCAGAAGGCCAGCGGCACGTTCTGAATGCTGATCGCATACAGGTAACCGAAGGCCAGCAGGCCCGAGCCCATACAGCCGGCAATCATGGTTGGGCGGCGGCCGATCTTGTCAGACAGGTTGCCCACGAACGGGATTACCAGTACTGCGACGATGTTGCCGACCACCGGGATCCACAGGTACACGCTCTTGTCGAAGCCGATGCCGTAGGCCGGCTGCACTGCATAGGCTGCACCGAAGACGGTGGCAACTACCGGAATCACGTTCATCAGGGCCATGAACATAACCAGGACCATGTGCTTCCAGCTGTACTTGAACGCTTCCTTGACGGGCGAGCGGGCGATCTTGGCTTTCTGTTCTTCCTTGACGAAGGCTGGGGTCTCGTTGACTTCCTTACGGATGATGAAACCGGCTACCAGCACGAATGCGCTGAGCAGGAACGGGATGCGCCAGCCCCACTCGTTGAAGGCTTCGGATGGCATGAAGTAGGCCAGTGGCAGGAACACTGCCGCCGCCATGACCTGACCGGCCTGAACCCCTTGCAGGGTGAAGCTGGCGAAGTAACCTCGACGTCCGAACGGCGCATGCTCCATGATCATCGAGCTGGCACCGGAGATTTCACCGGCGACCGCAAAGCCCTGAACCAGGCGCAGCAGCACAAGAATGATCGGGGCAATGATGCCAATGTCATGGTAGGTCGGCAGCAGGCCTACGGCCATGGTCGAGATACCCATGAGGAACATGCACAGCAGCAGCACGTTTTTGCGGCCGCGGGTATCACCCCAGTGACCGAGCACAACAGCACCCACCGGACGGGCCAGGTAACCGACACCATAAGTCGCCAGCGAGGCGATGATGGCCATTTTCGGGTCCATCGACGGGAAGAAGATCTGCGGGAAGATCAGGGCTGCGGCTTGGGCGTAGATGAAAAAGTCGTAGTACTCGAGGGCCGAGCCTATCCACCCACTGGCGGTCGCTTTCTTGGCTTGAGAGCTGGAGTGAGCCATTGTTGTCTCCGTTGTTCTTGTTATTGAACTTATTATGTCGTGACGCTGGGCTTGTCGGTACAGGGTCCGCTGAACGTTCGCAGGGCAGTGAGGAGTTCGAATGGTCTGTAACTGGATTCATGGTTGCCTAGGCGCGATAGCCGAATCAATTCGCCAAATCCGCTTTTGTTCGGTAATCGAACATAAAGTAACCGTTTCGTACAAAAGTCATTGATGGCGGGACTTTACCCGCGAATAATCGATTCTGCCAAGCACCTGCAAGGGTTTTTCGGCTGACGCTTCCCAAATAACAAGGAACTCCAGCATGCAGCGTTCGATTGCCACCGTGTCGTTGAGCGGCACTCTGCCAGAAAAACTCGAAGCCATCGCCGCGGCCGGCTTTGACGGCGTCGAGATTTTCGAAAATGACCTGCTCTATTACGCCGGCAGCCCGCGCGAGATCCGCCAGATGTGCGCCGATCTGGGCATCGCCATCACCCTGTTCCAGCCCTTTCGCGACTTCGAAGGCTGCCGCCGCGACCGTCTGCAGAAAAACCTCGACCGCGCCGAGCGCAAGTTCGATCTGATGCAGGAGCTGGGCACCGACCTGGTGCTGGTGTGCAGCAACGTTCAGGCAGACGCACTGAGCGATGAGCAGATCCTGGTCGACGACCTGCGCCTGCTGGCCGAACACGCCGGCGCCCGCGGCCTGCGCATTGGCTACGAAGCCTTGGCCTGGGGCCGTCACGTCAACACTTACCAGCAGGTCTGGGACCTCGTGCGCCAGGCCGATCACCCGGCGCTGGGGGTGATCCTCGACAGTTTCCACACCTTGTCGCTCAAGGGCGACCCGAGTGCAATCCGGCAGATTCCGGGCGACAAGATCTTCTTCGTACAAATGGCCGATGCGCCGATCCTGGCCATGGACGTGCTGGAGTGGAGCCGGCACTTCCGCTGCTTCCCGGGGCAGGGCGAAATGGACCTCGCAGGCTTTCTCGCACCGATTCTGCAAACCGGTTACCGCGGGCCGTTGTCGCTGGAGATCTTCAACGATGGCTTCCGTGCTGCGCCTACACGGCAAAACGCCGCCGATGGCCTGCGTTCTCTGCTGTATCTGGAAGAGAAAACCCGCCTGCAGTTGCAGCGTGAGGCTCAGCCGATCGAGCCTGAGGTACTGTTTGACCCGGCGCCAGCCAGCACCTACGACGGTGTCGAGTTCCTCGAGTTTGCTGTCGATGAAGCGGTAGGCGCGCGTTTGAGCGGTTGGCTCAAGCGCCTGGGCTTTGCCGAGGCGGGTGCACACCGCAGCAAGGGTGTTCGGCTGCTGCGCCAAGGCGATATCAACATCGTGCTCAACGCTGAGCCGTATTCGTTCGCGCACAACTTCTTTGAAGCCCATGGCCCCTCGTTGTGCGCCACCGCCCTGCGGGTCAAGGACGGCCAGGCCGCCTTGCAGCGTGCCACTGCCTACCGTGGGCAGCCATTCCGTGGCCTGGTCGGGCCCAACGAGCGCGAGATCCCGGCCGTGCGCGCACCGGATGGCAGCCTGATCTACCTGGTCGAGCAGGCCGGTGCCGGGCACACCATCTACGACAGCGATTTCCGCCTGGATGCCACTAGCGGCGCCACCGGCGGCCTGCAGCGCATCGACCACATGGCCCTGGCCCTGCCGGCCGAATCGCTGGACAGCTGGGTGCTGTTCTACAAGAGTTTGTTCGACTTCGAGGCTGACGACGAGGTGGTCTTGCCCGACCCCTACGGCCTGGTCAAGAGCCGTGCCTTGCGCAGCCAGTGTGGCACCCTGCGCTTGCCGCTGAATATCTCGGAGAACCGCAACACCGCGATTGCCCACGCGTTGTCCAGCTATCGTGGCTCGGGTGTGCATCACATCGCCTTTGACTGCGCTGACATCTTCAGTGAAGTAGCCCGAGCAAAAAACGCCGGCGTGCCGCTGCTGGAAATCCCGCTGAACTACTACGATGACCTTGCTGCGCGGTTTGATTTCGACGACGAGTTCCTCAGTGAGCTGGCCTACTACAACGTGCTGTACGACCGTGATGCACAGGGCGGCGAGCTGTTCCACGTTTATACCGAGCCATTCGAAGAACGCTTCTTCTTCGAAATCATCCAGCGCAAGGGTGGGTATGCCGGCTACGGCGCAGCCAACGTCGCGGTCCGCCTGGCAGCCATGGCCAAGGCCCGCAGCGGGGCAGCACGCAAACCGGTGTTGTAAGGTATGCGCCGGCCCAGCGGCCGGCGCACCTGTCACAAAACCTGACCAATGCGACCATCTGCGCGCTTCCCTGCGTCGCAGCAGTCACGGATAATCCCTCCAATTCCAATAATTAGCCTGTGAGTGGGTATGAGTGATTCCGTAGTCAGCCTCGGCGAGCCAGCCCTCGAAGGGGTACGCAAATCGCGCAAGAACAACCCGGAGAAGACCCGCGAGGATATCCTCCAGGCCGCTATCGGCGAGTTCGTCCAGCAGGGCCTGGCCGGCGCGCGCGTCGACGCCATCGCCGAGCGTACGGCCACCTCCAAGCGCATGATCTATTACTACTTCGGTAGCAAGGAGCAGCTCTACGTCGAGTGCCTGGTCAAACTCTATGGCGACATTCGCAAGACCGAGCGCAGCCTGGATCTGCAGACCCTGCCGCCCGAGCAGGCCATCCGCCGGCTGGTGGAGTTCACCTTCGACCACCACGACCACAACGTCGACTTTGTGCGTATCGTCTCGACTGAAAACATCCACTATGGCGAATACGTCAAGCAATCACCGGTGATCCGCGAGATGAGCAGCGTGGTGCTGGAGACGCTGGGTCACACGCTGGAACGCGGTGTTGCCGAGGGCGTGTTCCGCGAGGGTATCGAGGTCATCGACCTGCATATGCTGATGAGCTCGTTCTGCTTCTACCGGGTCTCCAACCGGCACACCTTCAGCGAGATCTTCCAGATCGACATGACCGACGACCAGGTCAAGCAGCGTCACAAGCAGATGATCGGCGACGTCGTCCTGCGCTACATCCGTGCCTGAATCTGGCTATTCGCCCAGGCGTTGTTCGCGCGATGGCGGATAGCCAAAGTAGGCCGCGTAGCACTTGCTGAAGTGCGACACCGAGACAAAGCCGCAGGCGACAGCCACTTCCATCACCGACAGGTCGGAGTACTGCAGCAGGCGCCGGCTCTTGGTGATGCGCAGTTCCATGTAGTAACGCCGCGGTGAGGTACCCAGTTGGGCCTGGAACAGGCGGTCAATCTGACGCCGCGAGCGGTCGCTGTAGGCCGCCAACTGGTCGAGGCTGAGGGTCTCTTCAAGGTTGTTTTCCATCAGTTCGACGATGGTGCGCAGGTGCAGGCTCATGGATTTTTTCGCGCCAGGGCCGACCTGGCGATAGCGCGCCCCGGAGAACGACAGGATCTCCTCGACGCCCTCGGCCAGGGCGTCGCCATACAGGCGCCGCACCAGCCCCAGCATCAGTTCCATCGCGCCATTGGGGCTGGCCGCGGTCAGCCGATCGCGATCCAGGGTAAAACTCGCCGGGGTAATCCGCGTTTGAGGGCTGCGCTCGGCCAGGCTGGCGCGCTGTTCTGGGTGCACACTGCAGCCGTAATCACTCAACACTCCGGCACGTCCAAGAAACCACGCCCCGTTCCACAGCCCGCCCAAGGCCAGGCCGTGGTGGTTGCAATCCTGCAGCAGGCGGTCCAGAGCCGGGTACTTGAGCGGGGTGCGCAAACCGCCGCAGATGACCAGCAGATCGGCCTGCTTGAGGGTGGTCGGGTCGAGATCGGTAGCGATCAGCTCAAGGCCCAGATCGCTTTGCACGCGCTCGCCATCCAGCGACAACGGGGTAAAGCCGAAGCTGTCGGCGCGCAGCAGGTTGGCCGTGACCAGGACGTCCATGGCCACGGTAAAACTGGCCATCGAGAAATGTTCGAGCAAGACGAAGTCGACCTGGTAGGGCGCCTGCGCACTGGCATCCGCGGACTTGGTCCGGAACATGTTGCTGGTGCTGGTCTTCTTGCTGAATTGACGAGGTGTGGCCACTGCCGGCTCCGCTTCCTGGCTGACGCGGTGAGTGTGCTGTGGGCGCCGGGCAAAGACAACAGAGGCGGCGCTGGGGTGGTAGTTGAGGTCGTTATTGGCGACATGCTCTATGCTGGCAGGTCATTCAGTATGAGTAGTCCAGATGAAATACGCCGCCGCCCTGTTACTTGCCTGCCTGCCGCTCGTGGCCAATGCCGTTGCAGTTGGCGATCAACTCGCGCCCTGGACCCTGCAGGATCAGCATGACCAGAGCTACACTCTGGATGGCGACACCCGCATTCTGCTGGTGGCCCGCGACATGGACGGGGCCAAGCTGGTCAAGGCGGCCATCGCCGAGCAGCCCAAGGGTTATCTGGAGGCGCGGCATGCAGTGTTCGTCGCAGATATCCAGCGTATGCCGTCTATAATCAGCAAGCTGTTCGCCATTCCAGCCATGCGTGACTACAGCTACCGGGTCATGCTTGATCGTCAAGGTGAAGTTGCCAGCCGTTACCCTGGGCAGGAAGGCCAGGTGCTCTGGTTGCAACTGGACCACAGTCGCGTGGTAGCACAACAGCAGTTCAGCGATGCCAAGGCGCTGCAAAGTGCGCTGGATCAGGTGACAAAGCCCTGACACGGGCTGAATCCGAATGAACCCTTGCGCCCCCTGCAGGACCAAAGCATTACATGCTCATGGGAGGACGCTTATGGAAATCGGAACGATCTGGATCATCGTCGCCGCTGTGGTCATCGCCCTGGAAATCTGGGCGATCTGGAACATCATCGGCAGTGAACGGCGAGCGGAGCGAAAAATGCTCTGGATCGTCTTTGTCGTCTACGCGCCGGTGCCCGGGCTGTTGTTCTGGATGTGGCGCGGCCCACGTGCGGTCAAAGGCCGCCATGTGCTGGAAGAAAAATAATCCTCTTGACCTTGGGTTAACCTGAGGTTTGATACTCGGTCGTTCTTTCACTCGATGGAGCGACCGCATGTCCCAGGCTTTCCAGTTGTTCAATCCCGACGGCCTTTATGACCCAAGCGCCAACGCCTACTCGCATGTGGCTCATGTGCGCGCTGACAGCTGCCTGCTATATATAGCCGGGCAGGGCGGTGAAGATGCCCAAGGCAACTTGCCAGCGCTGTTCGCCGAGCAGGCAAACCAGGCGCTGATCAACCTCGAATTGGCGCTGGCGTCCAAAGGTGCCGGTCTGGGCGACGTATTCAAACTGACTTTGCTGATCGTCGATCACAGCGAAGAGCGGCTACGCCAGTGGGTGCAGGCGGCAGATCAAGCCTGGGGTGAGCACATGAAACCCACCTGCACGTTGATTCCGGTGCCGCGTCTGGCACTGGATGGCATGCAGATAGAGATTGATGCGGTTGCTGCCATCGCCGGGTAGGCAGAAGGCGACCGCTAGGGAGTGATTAAGTTCACAAAAAACGCTCTTGCCCGGCATAATGCCACCACCTGTATCCAAGCCTGGCCATTGGCCGGGCTTTTCTTCGTGCGTGTTGCCGATCAGAGAAGCTCATGTCGCTAGTCAGTAATCCCGACGTCATGTATCGCCTGTTGATTCAGAGTGTGGTCGATTACGCCATCTACATGCTCACGCCCGAAGGTTTGGTTGCCAACTGGAACCCGGGGGCGCAGCGCGCCAAGGGATACAGCGCCGAGGAAATTGTCGGTCAGCACTACTCGCTGTTCTACAACCATGACGATCGTGCTGCCGGTATCCCCGAACGCAATCTGGAACTGGCCCGCAGCACCGGCCGATTCGAGGAGCAGGGCTGGCGACTGCGCAAGGATGGCAGCGCCTTCTGTGCGCATGTGGTCATCGACGCAGTCCTCGATGCTGATGGGCAGTTGCTCGGTTTTGCCAAGATTACCCGCGACGTGTCCGAGCGCCATCGCTATGAGCAAGAGTTGCTCAAGGCCAAGGAGCTAGCCGAGCAGCACAGCCAGGAAATGGCCGACCTCTCGCGTTTTCTCGACTCGGTAATCGCCAACATCCCGGCCAGCCTGATCGTGCAGGATCTCGACAGCCATCGCATCCTGTTGGCCAATCAGCAGGCCGAGCGTCTGTTTGGCGGCCAGAGTGCGAGCATGATCGGCCAGTTGCCAGAGGATTGCCTGCAGCCGGAGGCGGTCGATTACCTCCAGCAGCAGCTGACGCGTGGTTCGCGCAGCAGCAAGGGCTACGCCTCGGAAACTCGGGTGAATACGGCCTGTGGCCCGCGAACCTTGCGCAGCCGAGCATTGCTCAGTGAAAACCGCGACGGCCAGCCGAATTATGTGCTGTTCGTCGCTGAAGATGCGACTGAAGAGCTGGCCGCGCATGCGCAGATCCACCACATGGCGCACCATGATGCGTTGACCGGGTTGCCTAATCGCACATTGTTCCATGAACGCCTGAAGCAGGCGCTGCTGCGCGGGGAGGAGAGTGGCAAGCTCACTGCCGCGTTATGCCTGGACCTGGACAACTTCAAGAACATCAACGACTCCCTCGGCCATGCCTTCGGCGACAAGCTGCTGCGTGCGCTGGGCACTCGCCTGCGCAGCGAACTGCGCGATCAGGACACCTTGGCGCGGCTGGGTGGTGACGAGTTTGCTGTCGTCCTGAACGGTCTGGACAGCCCGCGGGCTGCCTGTGTCACTGCTCGTCGCTTGATCGAGGCCATGGCACCGGCATTTCGCATTGAGGGTCACCAGTTCAGCGTGGGTGTCAGTATCGGTATCGCCATTGCACCGACTGACCATGAGCAAGCCGAGCAACTGCTGGGTTACGCCGATATGGCCTTGTATGAAGCCAAGCGCAACGGGCGCAATCGCTACGAGTGTTTCCATCTGGAACTCGACAATGCCGCCCGCCAGCGTCGGCTGGTTGAAACCGATTTGCGTACCGCCTTGCACCTGGGGCAGCTGCAATTGCACTACCAGCCGGTGGTCGATCAGCAGACCCATGCGGTCACCGGTTACGAGGCACTGCTGCGCTGGGAGCATCCTAATCGCGGGATAATCATGCCGATGGACTTTATCCCGATTGCTGAAGAAACCGGGTTGATTCACGAGATAGGCGCTCGCGCGCTGAACCTGGCGTGTCAGGAGGCGGCCACGTGGGGCACCGATCAGGTCGTCTCGGTCAACCTCTCGCCGGTGCAGTTCAAAAACGCCAACCTGCTGCACATCGTAACCTTGGCGCTGGCGGATTCAGGCTTGCCTGCTCAGCGTCTGGAGCTGGAAATCACCGAGTCGGTTCTGTTGGGCAACAGCGAGGAAAACGTAAGTACCCTGCGCGCGCTGAAGGCGCTTGGTGCGTCCATTTCGCTGGATGACTTTGGCACCGGCTACTCATCGCTGGGCTATCTGCGCTCGTTCCCGTTTGATCGCATCAAGATCGACAAGTCATTCGTCAACGACATGTGCGACAGCCGCGAAGCGATGTCGATCATCCGTGCCATTACCGAGTTGTCCAGCAGTCTGATGATCAAGACTACGGCGGAAGGCGTAGAAACGCCTGAACAGATGGCATTATTGCGTGCCGAGGGCTGCTCGCACTTTCAGGGCTTCTTGTACGGCAGACCGGTCCCGGCCAGTGAGCGGCTGCTTGCAGTGGACGAGATGCACAGCACCTCGCCACCTGCAACATCGCTGTAGCCACCCGGCATCAATGGCGGGTCACGCCTGCGGACTGTCCGCAGGCCCGATCATCTGCACGACCTTGTCGCGCAACTGGTCGATGCTGAACGGCTTGCCGATCGAGTGCATGCCCTCGGGCACGCTCAAGCTGTCGGCATAGCCACTGGCGAACAGAACGGGCAGCAGCGGCCGAATTTCCCGCGCCTTACCCGCCAGCTCCTGCCCGCTCATATCGGGCAAACCGACGTCGGTCATGAGCAGCGCCAAGGGCGTAGCAGGGTCATTGAGGATAACCAGGGCACGGGTGGCGTCTGCTGCTTCGATCACCTTATAGCCAAGATCCTCGAGCACTTCGACCATCAGCATACGTACGATGTCGTCGTCTTCGACTACTAGAAGGGGGTGCATGTCGCGATCCTGTGCCAGATAAGTGTCTCTACTCTGTGCCTCTTTCGGGCCCAGAAGTTCCCAATATAACGTTCACTGCAATCAGATGGAACGATTGGCGCACCCCGTTCTCAAATACTGGCTAAATGCCCCTGCCATAAACGGAAAAGCTGGTTAGACTTCGCTGTCAGACCCGCCAATGGGACACATCAGCAGCATCTTGAAGGTGCCGGCCCCTCGGTATTCAACGGTTAATTCGCTCGGGCGTTATCAGATGATTCAAGCAGCTTCTATGGACCAGCAGAGCTTTCGCAAGCTGTTAAGCCGCAACGTCGGTTTGCCACTTGGTGTGGGCCTGCTTGGCGCCGTGGCGTTTGTCGCGGTAATCAGCTACCTGCTCTCGGCCATGCAGTGGGTGGAGCACACCGACCGCGTGATTGGCAATGCCAACGAAACGCTGAAACTGTCGATCGACATGGAAACCGGCATGCGCGGTTTTCTCATCACCGGTGACGAGCGTTTCCTGGACCCTTACGAGGTGGCCAAGCCGCGTATCTTCGCAAGCCTGGACAGCTTGCGCGAGCTGGTTGCGGATAACCCGGCGCAGGTCGACCGGATTGATCGGCTGAGCGCGTTGCAGCATGCCTGGAACGATTTTGGCCAGGAGATGATCACCCTGCGCCGCAACCAGGGCGAGTTCCAGCAGGCGATTACCAACGGCCGTGGCAAACGAATCACGGACGAGGTGCGCAAAGAGTTCGACGACTTCATCGCCAGCGAACAGCAGCTGCGCCAGGCGCGTAATCAGACCGTCAACACGGTTACCGTCACGGCGATTACCGCCTTTGTCCTGTTCATCGTGGCGCTTAGCGGCCTGCTGGCGTATCTGGGGCGGCGCGACCTGCTGGCGCTTTCGGACAGTTACGTAGGCAATATGCAGGCGCAGCAGCGCGCCAATGAGCGCCTTGAACACAACGCCTGGCTGCGAAATGGCCAGACCCAGCTGGCCGAGCAGGTGCTGGGGCAACTGACCCTGCCGATGCTCGGTGACAACGTGCTGCGGTTTTTTGCGACGTACCTGGGCAGTGTGGTCGGCGCGCTGTATGTGCGTGACGAGCACGGCAGCCTGGTGCGAGTCGCCAGTTACGGCCTGAGCGCCGAAGAACAGGCGCGTACACAGGCCATGGGCGTCGACGACGGCCTGGTGTCGGAAGCCGTGCGCCAGTCGCGCGTGGTGCGCCTCGATCAGCTGCCGGAAGATTACTTCCGCCTCAGCTCGGGTCTGGGCAGCGGCCTGCCGCGCAGCGCCCTGTTGATGCCGACTCGCGACAATGGCCTGATCAATGGCGTAGTCGAGCTTGGCTTCCTGCGCCCGTTGAGCGAGCGTGACCAGGAAATCGTCGAGCGCGTTGCCGAAAACCTCGGCATGTCGATCGAAAGCGCCCGCTACCGCCAGCGTCTGCAAGAGGTGCTGGCTGAAACCCAGCAGCTCAACGAAGAACTGCAGGTGCAACAGGAAGAACTCAAGACGGCCAACGAGGAGCTCGAAGAGCAGTCCCGCGTGCTCAAGGAGTCGCAGGCGCACCTTGAGACGCAGCAGGCTGAGCTGGAGCAGACCAACGAGAGCTTGTCCGAGCGGACCGAGGCACTCGACCGCAAGAACAGCGAGCTCAATGAAGCCCAACAAGAGCTGCAGGCCCGCGCCGAAGACCTGCAGCGTTCGAGCAAGTACAAATCCGAATTCCTCGCCAACATGTCCCACGAGCTGCGCACGCCGCTGAACAGTTCGCTGATTCTGGCCAAGCTGCTGGCCGAGAACGGCGAGGGCAACCTCAGCGCCGAGCAGGTCAAGTTCGCCGATTCGATCTATTCAGCCGGCAACGACCTGCTCAACCTGATCAACGACATCCTCGACATCGCCAAGGTCGAGGCGGGCAAGCTTGAAGTACGCCCCGAGACTACTCAGGTCGAGCGCCTGGTCGAAGGCCTGCGCAGCATGTTCGTGCCGCTGGCCAAGGACAAAGGCCTGGACTTCCAGGTCGTGCTCGAGCACCCGCTGCCGGCGACGCTGTTCACCGACCGCCAGCGCCTGGAGCAGATCCTCAAGAACCTGTTGTCCAATGCGATCAAGTTCACCGAGCGTGGCCAGGTCAGCATGACCATCAGCAAGCAGGCTGGCGTCGGCCTGGTGTTTGCCGTGCGCGACAGCGGTATCGGCATTGCGCCGGACCAGCAGCAGGCGATTTTCGGCGCTTTCCACCAGGTCGACGGCACCAGCAACCGTCGTTATGGCGGTACCGGCCTGGGCCTGTCGATCTCGCGCGACCTGGCCCATTTGCTCGGTGGCCAGATCAGCCTCGACAGCAGCCCAGGTCAAGGCAGCGTGTTCAGCCTGATCATGCCTGAGCGCTATGAGTCGGATGAGCCGGTCGAGGTGCAGACCCTGCGCCCCACCGTCGACCAACTGCCTTCTGCGCCGCAGGTGCCAGTAGCAGTACCGTTGCCGCGTCACGCGTTTGCCGATGACCGCGAGCTGGCGCCGTTCAGCAAACGCTGCATTCTGGTGATCGAGGACGAGCCGAACTTCGCCCGTATTCTGTTCGACCTGGCCCACGAGCTGGGCTACAACTGCCTGGCCGCGCAAAGCGCCGACGAGGGCTTCCAGCTGGCGGCGAAGTATTTGCCGGATGCGGTCCTGCTCGATATGCGCCTGCCGGACCATTCTGGCCTGACCGTGCTGCAGCGGCTCAAGGAGCAGGCCAATACGCGGCATATTCCGGTGCATATCATCTCGGTCGAAGACCGTGTTGAAGCGGCCATGCACATGGGCGCGGTCGGTTACGCGGTCAAACCGACCAGCCGTGAAGAGCTCAAACAGGTATTCGGCCTGCTCGAAGCCAAGCTGACCCAGAAGCTCAAACGCGTCCTGCTGGTTGAAGATGACGACCTGCAGCGCGAGAGCATTGCCCGCCTGATCGGCGACGACGACATCGAGATCACCGCAGTGGCGTTGGCTCAGGATGCACTCGAGCTGCTGCGCGAGAACATCTATGACTGTATGATCATCGACCTCAAGCTGCCCGACATGCTCGGCAACGAGCTGCTCAAGCGCATGACGGCTGAGGATATCCGCGCGTTCCCGCCGGTCATCGTCTATACCGGGCGCAACCTGACTCGCGAAGAAGAAACCGAGCTGCTCAAGTACTCGCGCTCGATCATCATCAAGGGCGCGCGCTCACCAGAGCGTCTGCTCGATGAGGTGACGTTGTTCCTGCACAAGGTCGAAGCGCAGTTGTCCAACGAGCGTCAGCGCATGCTGAAGACGGCGCGCAGCCGCGACAAGGTGTTCGAGGGCCGCAAGATCCTTTTGGTCGACGACGACGTGCGCAACATCTTTGCCCTGACCAGTGCCCTGGAGCACAAGGGCGCCATCGTCGAAATCGGCCGCAACGGGCGCGAAGCGCTGGAGCAACTGGAGCTTCACGACGACATCGACCTGGTGCTGATGGACGTGATGATGCCGGAAATGGACGGCTACGAGGCGACCCGCTTGATTCGCCAGCAACCGCGCTGGCGCAAGCTGCCGATCATCTCCGTGACCGCCAAGGCAATGAAGGATGACCAGCAGCGCTGCCTGCAGGCTGGGGCCAATGACTATCTGGCCAAACCGATTGATCTGGACCGGCTGTTCTCACTGATCCGCGTCTGGCTGCCGCAACTGGAGCGAATTTGACTAGCGAGCGCAACACCGACATCGAGATCCGATTGCTGATCGAGGCGATCTATCTCAAGTACAGCTACGACTTCCGCGACTACTCCGGCGCGTCGATCAAGCGCCGCATCCTGCACGCGCTGCGTCAGTTCGACTGCCGCACCGTATCGGCGCTGCAGGAGCGGGTGCTGCATGATCCGGGCATGTTCATGCAGTTGCTGCAGTACCTGACGATCCCGGTCAGCGAGATGTTCCGCGACCCTGGGCATTTTCTGGCGCTGCGCGAAGAAGTCGTGCCGCTGTTGCGCACCTGGCCGTCGCTGAAGATCTGGATCGCGGGTTGCAGCACCGGTGAAGAGGTGTATTCAATGGCCATCCTCCTGCGCGAGGAAGGCCTGCTCGAGCGCACCATCATCTACGCCACCGATATCAACCCGCATTCGCTGGAAAAAGCCAAGCAGGGCATCTATTCGATGCAGAACATGCAGGGCTACGAAGAAAATTACCGCAAGGCCGGTGGCCGCCGCGACTTCAGTGAGTACTACACCAGCGCCTATGGCAACGCGATCATGGACAGCAGCCTGCGCGACAACGTGACCTTTGCCGACCACAGCCTGGCCACCGACAGTGTGTTTTCGGAGACCCAGCTGGTGTCGTGCCGCAACGTGCTGATCTATTTCAACAAGGGGCTGCAGGACCGCGCTTTTGGCTTGTTCCATGAGTCGCTGTGCCACCGCGGTTTTCTGGTGCTGGGCAGCAAGGAGTCGGTTGATTTTTCCGCTTACAGCGAGCAGTTCGAGCCCTTGGTCAAGCCTGAACGGATTTTCCGCAAATCATGACAGGCGTCGATGCGGTAGTGATCGGCGCATCGGCGGGCGGCGTCGCAGCCCTGTTCACCGTGCTCGGCAGCCTGCCCCAGGGCTTCGCTGTACCGGTGCTGTGCGTGTTGCATCTGCCAGATGACCGCCACAGCCAGCTTGCTGAAGTTTTGCAGCGCAAGGTTCAGCGGCCAGTGCTGGAGGCGCGTGACAAAGCGTTGATCGAGCCTGGGCTGATCTACGTGGCCGGGCCGGCCTATCATTTGTCGGTCGAGCAGGATTTCAGCCTGTCGCTGAGCCAGGAAGAACCGGTGCATTTCTCTCGCCCGGCGATTGATTTTCTGTTTACCTCGGCAGCCGATGCCTATCGCCAACGGCTGCTCGGTGTGCTCCTGACCGGTGCCAATGAAGACGGCGCACGAGGGCTCGCCTACATCAAACAAAGCGGAGGCCGGACGGTGGTCCAGGACCCGCAAGAAGCACAAGTAGCGCTGATGCCGGAAGCCGCTCTGGCTCTGCACAGCCCTGACTACATCCTTACTTTGAGTGGCATCGGGCAATTGCTCGGCAGCCTGGAAACCAGCGCATGTTAAGCCAGACCACCGCCAAACTGCTGATCGTCGACGATCTGCCAGAAAACCTGCTGGCCCTCGCCGCGCTGATCCACGGCGAAGACCGTGAAGTGCACCAGGCGCTGTCTGCCGAAGACGCACTGGGGCTGCTGCTTGAGCACGAATTTGCCTTGGCGATTCTGGACGTGCAGATGCCCGGCATGAACGGCTTCGAGCTGGCGGAGTTGATGCGCGGCACGGAAAAAACCAAGCACATCCCAATCGTCTTCGTCAGCGCCGCCGGGCGTGAGATGAACTACGCCTTCAAAGGCTACGAAAGCGGCGCCGTCGACTTTTTGCACAAACCCCTCGACACCATGGCGGTGAAGAGCAAGGTGTCGGTGTTTGTCGATCTGTACCGCCAGCGCAAGGTGCTTGACCGCCAATTGCAGGATCTGGAGCGCAGCCGGCAGGAGCAGGAAGTGCTGCTCGGCCAGTTACAGATGGCGCGCGGCGAGCTGGAGCGCGCGGTACGTATGCGCGACGACTTCATGTCGATCGTGTCCCATGAAGTGCGCACGCCGCTCAATGGCCTGATTCTGGAAACCCAGCTGCGCAAGATGCACTTGTCGCGGGGCAATTTGGCCGCGTTCAGCGAAGAAAAGCTGCAGGCCATGGTCGAGCGCGATGAGCGGCAGATCAACAGCCTGATCAGGCTGATAGAGGACATGCTCGACGTCTCGCGCATTCGCACCGGCAAGTTGTCGCTGCGCCCGCGGTTGTTCGACCTGTCACAATTGGTCTGCGGGCTGGTGGAAAATTTCGAAGCGCAGGCGCTGGCCTCCAGCACCCACATCGACTTGCAACGCTGCGATACAGTTAAAGGTGAGTGGGATGAGTTTCGGATTGAACAGGTGGTAGCCAACCTGTTGTCCAATGCGTTGCGTTACGGAGAAAGACGGCCGGTGCAGGTGCGGGTATTCGAGCAGGCGGGCATGGCCTGGGTGCAGGTGCAAGACCACGGCATCGGCGTCAGTGCCGCCAACCAGCAGCGGATCTTCCAGCAGTTCGAGCGTGTAGCGGCAGAGCAGGCCATCGGAGGCCTGGGCTTGGGCCTGTATATCTCCGAGCAGATTGTCAGGGCCCATGGTGGGCAGATCCAGATCGACAGCGAGGTGGGCCAGGGCGCGACGTTCAGCGTGCTGTTGCCAATGGCGGCGCTGTCACAACAAACCGACCAGGCGCAGGCAACCTCTGCCTAAGCCCGGGGTCAGATGGCCAACTTGCTGAATTCCAAGGCGTTGTCATGAGCGAAGATGCACAAGATGTTGTACTGGTAGTCGAAGATGAACCGGCCATTCGGATGATCTTGCGCGACTATTTGTCAGGTGAAGGCTACCACGTGCTGGTTGCCGAAGACGGGCAGCAGGCGTTCGATATTCTCGCCCGCAAGCCGCATTTGGACCTGATCGTCACCGATTATCGCCTGCCGGGTGGCATTTCCGGGGTGCAGATCGCCGAGCCGGCGGTCAAGCTGCGGCCTGATCTGAAGGTTATTTTCATCAGCGGCTATCCAGCCGAGATTCTCGAATCCGGCAGCCCGATTGCGCGCAAAGCGCCGATCCTGGCCAAGCCGTTCGACCTGGATACGCTGCGTGACAAGATCCAGGACCTGTTGCGCTGAGCGGTTGCTGGCTGATCTGAGCAAGGGCACCGATCTGTCCACCTTCGGATCAGCGCCGGCGATGGTTGCGGCCCGGTGACACAGCTATGCTAGGCACATGACAGCCAGCCAGCCGATACGTCAACCTTGCCCGCCCGGCGCCTGCGACTGCGGGCGCGATGACTTGCAAGCCGCACCGCCTGCAGCGCAGCGCATCCTGCGTCTGACCCGCCAAGAAGAAAAACGCCTGCTCGAACGCCTGGAAAACCTCAAGGGGCTAGAGGATCTGCACCGCTTGCAACAACTGATGCATGATCAGCTCGGCATCCGTGTACAGATTGCCCCCAGCTTCAACGAAGTGCGCACCATGCGCGGTATCCTCATCGAGCTGGCCGAGCAGCCTGGCCTGTGCCGCAAGACCCGTCAGGCCATTCCTGCGGCGATCCGCCGGGGGCTGGAGCGCAACCCGGAAGTCGCCTTCCGCCTGCTCGATGCCCACGACCTGCTGCGCGACGCCTGAGTCAGCGCATCGCCGCCAGTTTGATCCCGAAGCCAATCAAGCAAGCACCAGCCAGGCGCTCGAGCACATTCGACAGCTTGGGGCTGGCGCGCATGCGCTCAGCCAGGTGATGGGTCAGCAGCACTGCGACCAGCCCATAGAGCAACGTCAGCGCAGCGATGGTTACCGCCATGAACGCGAAAGTGACCATGCCCTGGTGCCGAACCGGGTCGATGAACAGCGGAAAGAACGCCATGTAGAACATGATCGCCTTGGGGTTGAGCAGGGTGATCATCATCGTCTGGCGCAGGTAATGGCCGCTGTCCATGCGGCTGACGCGAGGTGCGCCACCGGCTTTGCTGAGTAGCATGCGCAGGCCGAGGTAGGCCAGATAGGCCGCGCCGGCCCACTGCACCACATGGAAGGCTGCGGGGTAGGCTGCCAGGAGCGTAGCAACCCCAGCCACCGCCAGCCACATCAATACCTGATCACCGAGAATCACCCCGAAGGTCGCGGCCAGGCCACCTTTGATGCCCGCCTTGCCGGTAGCGGTGATCAGCGCGAAGTTGCCAGGGCCAGGGATGGCCAGCAGGATCAGGAAGGCGATGACGAAGGCGCCGTAGTCGGTCACGCCGAGCATTGTTGTTCTCCTTGAAGCGCTGAGGCGGATGTAACTGAACGTATGACAGCATTGGCGGCGCTTGCAAAGGCTGCGGATGACTAATTTTGCTGTGGGCTTTTACGTTCTCTTGAAGTCAGTGCCGTTGAAGCGGCCGCAACCATCGCCCCACGCCGACCGTGCAGGGGCGGGCAACATTCAAGGAGACAGGCAATGACTTCCGTTTTCGACCGTGATGACATCGTTTTTCAGGTGGTACTCAACCATGAGGAGCAGTATTCCATCTGGCCTGAGTACAAGGCGATTCCGGCGGGCTGGCGTGCAGCCGGCAAAAGTGGCCTGAAGCAGGAATGCCTGGCCTACATCGACGAGGTCTGGACCGACATGCGGCCACTGAGCCTGCGCCAGAAGATGGCGGCTGCGGCGGCCCAGTGAGCGTCTGCCGATGAGCGTCGTCAACCTGCTGTGCCTGCCCTATTCGGGCGCCAGTGCCATGGTCTACAGCCGCTGGCGGCGCAAGTTGCCGGCCTGGCTGCAGGTGCGCCCGGTGGAATTGCCGGGGCGCGGTGCACGCATAGGTGAGGCGCTGCACACCGATCTGCAGGGCCTGGCCAGGCAATTGGCCGCAGAGCAACGGCTGACGGCCAGCGCACCGTACGCGCTGCTTGGGCATAGCCTTGGCGCGCTGTTGGCGTTTGAGCTGGCCCACGAGCTGCAGGCGCTGGGCTGCCCGCCGCCGTTGGCGTTGTTTGCCTGCGGTACCGCTGCGCCCACCCGGCGCGAGGACTACGACGGCAACCGCTGGCGCGAGCCACGCAGCGACGCCGAGTTGATCGCCGAGCTGCGCAGCCTGCAAGGCACGCCTGAGGAAGTATTGAACAATCAGGAGCTGATGGGCCTGACCTTGCCGATCCTGCGCGCCGACTTCCTGCTGTGTGGCCGCTATGCCTATCGCCAGCGGCCATTGCTGCGCTGCCCATTGCGGGTGCTCGGTGGCGAGGCGGATCGCGCCAGCCCCGATCAGTTGCAGGCCTGGAGCCGAGAAACGCTGGGTGAGTTTTCTCTGCAACACTTCCCAGGTGGGCACTTCTTCATCCATGAGCACGAAGACCGCGTACTGAGCGTGCTGACCGAGGCCCTTGAGCCGCTGCGCCTGACTGCCTGATTGACGTCCTCCCTTGCTTGCGAGAGGCTTGAGTTTTCCTACGCAAGGGATGGGCAATGTTGATTGATCCGCTCAAGGCCACGCTGCTGGTCGTCGATATCCAGGAAAAACTGATTGGCGCCATGAGCGACCCGGCGGGTACCCGGGCGCGGGCGCGCTGGCTGCTGGCGGCAACCGCCGAGCTGCAGCTGCCGACGGTGATCTCCGAACAATACCCGCAAGGCCTCGGGCCAACCCTGGCCGAGCTCATGGCGGCGGCTCCAACTGCGCAGGTGGTCAGCAAACAGCACTTTTCCTGCGTGGCCGCGCAGTGCCTGCCGGCCAGCCTGCTGGAGCGCGAGCAAGTGATCGTGTGCGGCATGGAAACCCACGTCTGCGTACTGCAAACCGTGCTTGGCCTGTTGGGTCTGGGCAAGCAGGTATTTGTCGTCGAGGATGCCTGCGACAGCCGCACTGCCGCCAACAAAGCCAGCGCGCTGGCGCGGATGCGCGCCGCCGGGGCGCAGATCGTCACCCGCGAGATGGTCGTGTTCGAGCTGATGGGCAGCGCCGCCCACCCGCAGTTCCGCCATATCAGCAAAACCTACATGGTCGGAGAACAACCCTGAACCGGTGTCTGGCCGGTGCCGGCGTGGTGATTCTGGCCCTGTTGCAAGGTTGTGCCGGCCAGCGCGAAAGCGCTCCCGAGGCGGACCCAGCCAAGGTTCGCGCCGAGCTGCTGCGCCTGCTGCCCACTCAGCTCAACGACCGTCAGGGCTGGGCCGAAGACATCCAGACTGCATTCACCGCCCAGCAACTTGACCCGAGCAAGAGCAACCTGTGCGCGGTACTGGCCGTGACCGAGCAGGAATCGACTTTTACCGCCGACCCGCAGGTGCCCAACCTGGGCCGCATCGCCCGCGCCGAGATCGACCGCCGGGCTGGCCGGCTGCACATCCCCAAACTACTGGTGGACGCTGCCTTGCTGACGCCCTCCGGCAACGGCAAGCCGTATCAGCAGCGGCTCTCGGCGGTGCGCAGCGAGAAGCAGCTCAGCGCGCTGTACGACGAAGTCATCGACCGCTTGCCGTTGGGCAGGACGCTGCTCGGCGGGCTTAATCCGGTGCACACCGGTGGGCCGATGCAGGTCAGCATCGACTTTGCCCAGCGCCACGCAGGTAATTACCCCTACAGCTATCAGGGCAGCATTCGCCAGGAGGTGTTCAGCCGGCGCGGCGGGATGTATTTCGGCATCGCCCACCTGTTGGGGTATCCGGCGCATTACCCGCGCCAGCTGTACCGCTTTGGCGACTTCAACGCGGGTTGGTACGCCAGCCGCAACGCAGCGTTTCAGGCGGCGCTGAGTCGCGCCAGCGGTGTCAGCCTGGCACTCGATGGCGACCTGATTGCACCGGGCTCGATCATGCCCGGCGCAACCGAGCAGGCCGCGCGCAAGCTGGGGGTGAAGCTGGGCTTGCGCAATACGCAGATACGCAACCAGTTGGAGGAGGGCAACAGCCTTGAGTTCGAGGAGAGCGAGTTGTACCGCGAGGTGTTTGCTCTGGCGGATGCCAAGGCCGGCAAGTCGCTGCCGCGAGCAGTGTTGCCAGGCATCGAACTGAAGAGCCCGAAGATCACCCGCAAACTGACCACGGCGTGGTTCGCAGGGCGGGTTGATGAGCGTTATCAGCGCTGCATGAAACGCTGAGAGGGGTGGCAGTTTCAGGGGCTGTTGGTCAGCCCCTGAAACGTGAGACTTAGCCGAGCAGTGCAGCAATTACCTGCTCGACGCTGGCTTTGAGCCCGTCAATGCTGTCTTGCGGATCACTTTCCACTACCAACAGTTTGGCCCCGGCGGCCTTGATCACTTCAACGACCTCGGCAGCAGGTTGGCGATGGTGTACCACCAAGGCCACGTCCTGACCCTTGAGCGTGTCGGCCAAGGCCTTGAGCGCCGCGGCATCCCACTTGTCATCCGCCGGCAGCGGCTGATCGACCACATCCAGGTTCAGCCCGCTGACCAGATAACCAAGACGCTCGGACAGGTTCACCACGCTGAGGTTGTCGGCCTCGGCCAGGCGCGTCTGGCTGCTGGCGTTGAGTTCCAGCATCTGCCGTTTCACGCCTGCCAGGTTAGCCTGGATCCTGGCCTTGTCGCTCGGCGACAAACGCTCAAGGTCATTGGCAACGACGTCGGCCATGCGCCCCATGTTGGTGGGGTTGAGCCATGGGTAGCCGGCAAACGCGTTGTCGCCCTGTACCGCAATGCCGGGCAGCGCGCCGTCTACCGGGCGTGCTGCATCGATCTCGACGATGCGGATGTTGCTGCGCCGGGCCATTGGGTAGAGCGGGTCATCGCGCCAGATCGAACGCAGGCCAATGGCGGCGTCGGCCTTTTGCGCGGCCTTGTCCAGGCTGGCGCCCCCGCGGCCGCTGAAGTACGACGGCTGGCGGGTGGCGGGCAGGTTTGCCGGCGCCGCGCTGTTGAGCTGTACCGACGTGCCTTCGAGCAGTGCGGTGGCCAGGCTGTGGGTGACGGGCAGGCTGGTCAGCACGGTAATCGTCGCCGGCGCGGCCGGTTTGGCCGCCAGCGCCAATGCGGGCAGGCCCGCCAGGGCCAGGGCCAGAGTCAGTTGCTTGAGGTTTGAAGTCATGCCGGGTTTCCTTGCAGGCGTGGCACCAGAGCGCGGGCGAGAGCGGCGAGCGCGAAGCACACGCCGGCCACTAGAATGATCGCCGCGCCAGACGGCACCGGCAGGTCGAAGACGATAGGCAGCAGGATGCCGCACAGCGTGCTCAACGTGGCGATCAGCACCGAGATGAAGAAAAAGCCTTTCAGCGACTGGCTGACCAGCCGTGCTGCCGCTGCCGGAATCACCAGCAGCGCGCCGACCAGAATCGCGCCGATGACCTTGACCGAAGCTACCGTCACCAGCGTCACCAGCACGACGAACAGGTAATCCAGGGTTTTCACCGCTACACCGCGGACCGCCGCCAGCTGCGGGTTGAAACTGGCCAGCATGATGCGGTTGTACAGCGGCAACGCCAGGGCCAGCACCAACACCGCGACGATGCCCAGCACCAGCAGGTCCTGCGCACTGACCGTCAACACCGAGCCGAACAAGACGTTTTCGAGGATGTGCACGTTGATCTTGCCCGCGAGCATCAACAGCAGGCTTGCGCCCAGTGCCAGCGACACTGACAGGAACACCCCGATCAAGGTGTCTGGCGACAGCCCGGTGCGGTTACGCAGGAAGTTGAGCAGGATGCCGAACAGCAGGCAGTAACCGAACAGGCTGCCATATGGCCCGGTGTAGGGCTCGCCGAGCAGGATGCCGATGGCAACCCCGGTCAGCGCAGCATGGCCGACTGCTTCAGAGAAGAAGGCGAAGCGTTTGACCACGACCAGCGTGCCAAGGCCGCCGAGTACCGGGCCGATCATCACCCCGGCAATCAGCGCGTTGATGACGAAGCCGTAGGCCAGGGCCTCCGGCAGATAGCCAGCGCTGGCCCATTCCTGGATCAGTTGGCGGAAGGCTTCAAAGCTCATCGGGCGAGGCTCTCGCTGCGAGGGTGGACGGAGAACAGGCTGAGCAGACGCTCGGGGGTCAGGGCCTGGGCCGGTGGCGCATCGAACAGGACTTTACGGCTCAAGCCGGTCACCCGGTCGGCCAGGCGCAGCACCGCTTGCAGGTCGTGCTCGATCCACAGCACGGTGGTGCCGCTCTGGCGCCAGCTGTGCAGCAGTTGCTCGAACACCTGGATACCGGCTTCATCCAGGGCCGACATCGGTTCGTCGAGCACCAGCAATTGCGGCTCCGGGATCAGGCCCTGAGCCAGCAGTACGCGCTGGCGCTCGCCACCGGACAGCGCGCCCATGCGCCGTTTGCGTTTGTCGAGCATGCCTACCCGCGCCAACGCTGCATCGATGGCCGGCTGCACCCGGCGCGACAGGCCGAGAAAGGCCGGCCGGCGCTGGCACATGGCAGCCATGAAGTCGTCGACGGTCATCGGCAGGCCACGATCGAACTCCAGCGCCTGCGGTACATAACCGATCACTTCGCGATCGCCCGGCCAGTGCAGGGTCAGCTGACCCTGGTGCGGCATCTGCCCGAGCAGGGTCTTGATCAGTGAGCTCTTGCCGCCGCCGTTGGGGCCGACGATGGCATGCACGCTGCCGGCCGCCACGCTGAAGCTGACCTGTTCCAGAATCGAGGTCCGCCCGAGGGTCAGGTCGATGCCAGCGAACTCGATGCGTGGGCCCATGGCAACGCTGAGGTTGGCCGCCGCAGTCATGCGTTATTCTCCTGAATGGCCCGGACCACGGTGTCGAGGTTGCGCTGCATCTCGACTTCGTACTTCTCCTTGGTGTATTCGCCGTAGGAGATGTGCGTCAGCGGGTAGATGCGCACGCCAGACTCACGCTGGATGGTTTCGACGTAGGCCGAAGGGAAGTCCATCTCGGAGAAGATCACTTTGACGTCCAGCGCCTTGAGCTGGTCGATGGTCTTTTTCAGCTGCGCTGGGCTTGGCTCGATGCCATGGGCTGGCTCGACCACTGCAGTCACTTCCAGGCCGAAATCGCGTACCAGGTAGTCGTAGGCGGCATGAATGGTCGCAACGCGGAAATCCGCATGGGGCGCTTCGGTGACCTTGGCCAGGGCGTCGGCGCGCAGTTTGCGCAGGCGCTTGGCGTAGGCACGGGCATTCTGCGTGTAGAGCTTGGCGTTGTCCGGGTCGAGTTTGCCCAGCTCGCGGGCGATATTGTTGACCTGGGCGATGGTGGTGCTGATCGACAGGAAGGTGTGTGGGTTGACCACCTTGCCTGCACCACGGGCGGCAATCCCGGTCGCGGCCAGCAGCGGCACGTTGGCATTGGCCTCGATGGTTTTGACATCAGGGGTTTCGCTGGCGGCGATCATGCGGTCGGCAAAGTCATCATGGCCGACGCCGTTGAGGACGATCACGTCCAGGCCACCAATGCGCTTGATATCTTCGGCGCGTGGCTCGTAGGCATGTGGGTTGAAACCGGCGGGAATCAACGGCACCACTTCGGCCTTGTCGCCGACGATGTTGCTCACGTAGCTGTAATAAGGATGCAGGGTGATGCCGATGCGCAGTGGCTTGCCGGCCTCGGCTTGGGCCAGGGCCGGGAGGGCGCAGGCCATGAACAGGGCGAGGGCGCGGCGGGCGAGGGCGGAGCGGAGCATGGAGAAGTCCTTGGGTTCAGTGACGGTGTTGACGGGTAACCCCGGCGTCGTAATGGCTGACCACTTGCTGCCAGCCAGCGGCGATCAGCGCCACCGGCTGCAGGTCGTCAGGGACCTGTGCGGCGGTGTCGCGGCGCAGCCAGACGTCGGCAGGCTCATCTGCCTGAGCAGGCACGATCAGCAGGAAACTGCCGGCGACCGCGTTGTCCTGGCTGCGGCCCAGGTAGGCGCCGGCTTCCAGCCACTGCCATTGATGGCCGCCGCGGCTGACGCTGCTGGCATCGCTGACAAACGGTGGCAGGCCTTCCTCGGCGAGGCTGGCCACTACAGGCGTGGCCCCGCTCTCTTCGCGCAACTGGCGGATCTCGTCGAAAGCGACCAGCAGGTCTGTGAACACCCCTTGCTCCGCCGCGGTCAGGTCGCGACGGGCGTCGATCTGATGGCTCTCGATGCTGACTTCGTCCTCACGCTCGCCGCGCAGGCTGACCACCGTGGCGGCCAGCGCCAGGATCAGCAGCGCTGTCAGCAGCACATACAGCGTCTCGTGCCCGGCACCCGCCGGGCGAATCACCTGTGCGCGGCTCATGGCTCGCCTATATCGGCATGGTCGATTTCAACGACGTGGCCTGGGCCGGCATCGAACAGCACGTAGAACTCACCGTCGGGACGCTTGAAGGTCAGGGTCGAGTCGTCTCCCAGCTTGCTGCCGACCAGCACCTGCTCGTCGTAGCCGATCACGTCCAGGGTCACCCCGGGTGCGCCGCTGCCATCGGAGAAGCCGCCGGTGCATTTGATCTGTTCGGCATCGACCGGGGTGCACTCGCACATCGGGTTGTGCGCCAAGGCGGGCCCGGCGCAGAGCAGCAACAGTGGCAGGGCCAGCCTGCGGGTCAGGTGTTTCATTTGGTGCCTCCTTGTTTCTCGAGCCAGGCCGCGGTAGCCGGTGAGGCCTGGGCCAGGGCGACGGATGCCTGGTGCATGCTGCCGTCCCAGCCTTCGATAGTGATCCAGATCTGTGCATCAGGCCGCGTGCGCGGCGGCACCGGCAGCGAAGTGATCATGCGGTACGGCGCACCGAAGAAAATTGTCCCTGCGGCGCGCAGGCTGCGCGGCTTGCCGATGCGCAGGTATACCGCTTTCACATCGGTGGTGCAGGCCTTGCACAGGGCAGCATTGAACAGCTTGAAGTGACCCGCTGGGCCATCCGCCTTGGGCGCTTCGTCGCGCATCTCGGCCAGGTCCAGGCTATACGGGCCGACCTGGATATCGCTGACCTGGTTGGCGCCCAGGCCACTGTCGCCACGGAACATCGCCGCATCGGCGAAGTACTTGGGCATGAACCCCAGCGGGATCAGGATCAGCAGGATGTTGATGTGAAAGCGCCACTTCAGCCAGAACTGCTTGAGCGGGCTCACGGGTACTGCCTGCGCCTTGCTCATGGCTGCGCCTCCACTGAAGTCTCACTGCGTGCCGGTTGTTGTGCTCGCGCCACCCGATCAGTGCGCTTGAGCGCAGCGGCGGTGGCCTGGGCGGTGCGCTTGGTCCAGATCAGCAGGCCGCTGAGCACCATCAGGGTCAGTACCAGGCCGAAGAAGAACCAGATCAGCTTGATCGCCAGGCCGCCGAAGTCGCCGGTGTGCAGCGGGCGCATCGACTCGGTGACGAACTCCAGCGCGGAGCGGTCTTCGAGCAGGAACTTGCTGTCGACATTGCTGGTGTAGGGGTTGACCGAGGCGGTCTGGAACATCAGCGGGTACCAGCCGCGGCCACCCATGCCGACATGGCTGTAGGCGGTGCTGGGGAGGGTGATGAAGGTGATCTCAAGGCCTGGAATGGCCTCGGTGGCGATGCGCGCTGCCTCATCCAGGTCGATCCGCGGCGCCGGCCTGCCGTCGGCAGTCAACGGCACGTCTTCGCGGGAAATCACCGGGACGATGGGCTCGCTGGAGATGGTTATGTGGTTGTCGCCGAGAATCGCCTGAATCAGGAACCAGATCCCGGTAATCGAGATGACCGCGATGAACCAGATCGACCAGACACCGGCCAGCCGGTGGACGTCACCCCAGAAAATCCGTGAGCCGTGGCCGCTGCGCACCGGCTTGAAAAAGCCCCGCCAGAACTTCTTGTACACCACCAGCCCCGTCACCAGCGAGGCCAGCATCGGCAGGCCGAGCAGCGACACCAGGTACCAGCCCCAGCTGTAGCCGTTGGTGAACGGCACCAGCCACCAGCCGTGCAGGGCACGGGTGAAGGCTTCGAAGTTGAAGTCCGGCGCCTTGCCTTGGATCACCCCGGTGTACGGGTTGACGTACAGGGTTGGCGTGGTGCCATCCGGATTGGTGACGCTCGCGGCGAGGGCGAAGTGCGAGCCCTCGGGCTGCACCAGCATGCGCACGGCCATGTCCGGCTCGGCCTTGTGCAGGGCGTCGATGATCTGCTGAAAGCTCAGCCGCTCGGCGTCGTCGCTGGGTTTGCTCGCGCGCACGTCAGCGTTGGCCAGCCAGACAATCTCCTGGCTGACCACGGCCAGCATGCCAGTGAAGCAGACGATCAGGACAAAGAACCAGATCGGCAGGGCGAGCCAGCTGTGGACGAGAAACCACAGCTTGGACTTGGACTTTTTCGTAGATTGGGCCATCGGTCATCTTCTGAAAATGAGGGTCGAGCGCACGCTCAACCGTGTAAGGCTGCATTAATAAAGACGAATGAGAATGAAAATCCTGCCTTTTTAAATGCAACCAGATATTTCAGAAGGTGCCCTGTGGCCTCAGGCGTTGCTCGCAGCGGCCATCACTGCCGGCCTTGAACAGCGTTGGGCGAGGTCCTGATACAGCGCCTCGCCGATTTCAGCTGCACGTGCGGGCAGCACTGACAGCAGCGTATCGCTAAGGCCATGGGTGGTTTCACAGAAGCCTTGCAGGTACACCGAGGCGTGCATGTTCGGGCTGGCCAGGACCCGATAGTTGCGATCGGCATTGAAATCGTCCAGGTAGCCCTGCAATGGCGCCAGCAGTTCACGGTGCGAACGGCGCTCGTAGCCGGTGGCGAGGATCACCGCGTCATAGCGGTGAGTCTGTTGCTGACCGGTGGCGAGGTCACGCAGGGTCAGCTCGATGCCATCGGCAGTGGCGACGACCGCATCCACGTTGCGCCGGCACAGCACATTGTGGCGATACTGGTGGGAGACCTTCTGCCGGTAAAGGATGCCGTAGATGCGGTCGATCAGGTCGAGGTCGACCACTGAATAGTTGGTGTTGTGGTACTCGCCGATCAGCTTGCTGCGAAGTTCGGCAGGTTCGTTGTAGACCAGGTCGGTGTAGTCCGGCGCGAAGATTTCGTTGACGAATGGGCTGTCATCGGCGGGCTTGAGCGCAGTGGCGCGCAGAATCATGTCGACCTTGACCGACGGGTAGCTGTCATTGAGGTCGATGAACGCCTCGGCGGCGCTTTGCCCCGAGCCGATCACTGCGATGCGCATCGGCTTGCCTTCGGCGCAGGGCAGTCTGGCCAGGCCGCTGATGTAGCGGGAGTGGTGGAAGACGCGTTTGTCGTCTTTGAATCCGGTGAACTTCTCGGGGATTTTCGGCGTGCCACCGCTACCGATGACTACCGAGCGCGTGCGCCGGCTGTACTCACGGCCCTGGCTGTCGCGCGAGACCAGCCGCAGGTGCTCGACCCGGCCGGCGTGCAGCTCCGGTTCGATGCGCAGCACTTCCTCGCCGTACACGGCCTGGTCGGCAAAATGCTCGGCTGCCCAGCGCAGGTAGTCGTTGTACTCCAGCCGGCACGGGTAAAAGGTGCCGAGGTTGATGAAGTCGGCCAGGCGCTGCTTCTGGTGCAGGTAATTGACGAAGCTGTACGGGCTGGTGGGGGTGCGCAGCGACACCAGGTCCTTGAGGAAGGAGATCTGCAACTCGCTCTGGGTGGCCAGCGTATCGCCGTGCCAGCGGTAGTCTTGCTGCTTGTCGATGAACAGGGCGTCCAGGGCATGGCCCTGGCTCTGGGCGAGTTCTTCGAGGGCGATGGCCAAGGCCAGGTTGGAAGGGCCGAAACCCACGCCGATCACATCTTTGACTGTTTCTGGGGTCTGGCTCATGGCTGCGTTCCCTGAAGTTCGAATGAACAGGCGCGCCGGAGTTTGGCCCCTGCGCCTTCTACACAGTTTGGAACGAGCCAGCTTTGAGGGAATTTAGCCAGGCTCATGCCCACTTCAAGATCTGTGGCCCGCGGCCGATAACCTGGTCAACGCAAGGACCACTTCAAGGCGGGTAGGGAACATGGTTGCAATTACAGGTATTTCGATCGCCGGCGCTGTCTCTACTGAAGTTGCCGGTAAAACTGCTCAGGGCGCAGATACAGAGCAGGCTGAAAAGATCAGCGGTGCGCAAGTCGACCTGTCCAAAGTCGCGGCCGGCGGCAAGGCGTCTGCCGCTCAATCCAGCGAAGAGAGTAGCGAGCCTGCACATATCAGGCAGTTGCGCGAGATGATCAAACAGTTGCAGCAGCAACTGGCAGAAGAGCAAAAGCAATTGGCAAGTATGATGGCCAAGGATGCTGATGACAGCAGCAAGATGGCCTTGATAGCGTCCAAGCAAGCCAGCGTCAGCACCCTTACCGGCCAGATCATGGTTGCCACCGCGCAACTGCTCGAGGCATTGACCAAGACCGGTGGCAGCAGCGCCGGCGGTATGGTCAATACCCAGGCCTGAAGCAACGCCCGGCAGCTGGCCTGGCGTCGCCCTCGAGCGTCAGGCTCAGTCGGCTACGACCTTGCGTCGTTCCGCCTTGTATTGCATGGCCACGGCGGGTGCCGGCTTGGTCGCACCGGTTTCCAGCCACTGGCGCATGCGGCTGGCGTCGGCGAAGTGGGTGTACTTGCCGAAGGCGTCCAGAATCACCATGGCCACTGGCCGGTTGTCCATTTTGGTCAACAGCACCAGGCAGTGCCCGGCTTCGTTGGTGAAGCCGGTCTTGGTCAGCTTGATATCCCAGTTGCTCTTGTTGACCAGGTGGTCGGTGTTGCGAAAGCCCAGGGTGTAGTTAGGCTTGCGGAATGCCACGGTCTTCTCGCGGGTGGTCGACAGGTCGCTCAGCAGCGGGTACTTGCGCGATGCCAGCAGCAGCTTGCCAAGGTCGCGGGCGGTCGACACGTTCAGGGTCGACAGGCCAGTTGGCTCGACATAGCGGGTATGGCTCATGCCGAGGCTGCGCGCCTTGGCGTTCATGGCCTTGATGAAGGCCCCGTAACCGCCCGGGTAGTGGTTGGCGAGGGTGTTGGCTGCGCGGTTCTCCGATGACATCAGGGTGATCAGCAAGGTCTCGCGGCGATCAAGCTGGCTGCCCAGCCGCACCCGTGAGTACACACCCTTCATTTCCGGGTTGTTGGCGATGGTCATGGTCAACTGCTCGTCCATAGGCAGTTTCGCATCGAGCACTACCATGGCCGTCATCAGTTTGGTCACCGAGGCAATCGGCACCACCCGGTCGGCATGGCTTGCATACAGTTCCCTGTTGCTGTTGAGGTCGATCAACAGCGCACTGCCCGAGGCCAGGTGCAGTTTGGCCGGGTCGCGCTGAGCCTGGCTCGGAGGCGTCGCGGCGCCAGCGGCGGTCGGGAGGATCGTGGTTCCAGTGAGCACCAGCAGCAGGCTGAGAATGGACAGAGAAGTTTTCACGTTGAGGCTCACTAAAAGAAGGTATGTCGTTGGCTTTGCAGGGGTTTTTCCCCTAAAAACCGCTGCATTGTGGAGTATGGCCGAAAGTGTGTCGAATGCCTTATGACTAAAGGGCGCAAGGTGAACGAATTTTAATCCTGTACCAATTCTGTACCAATTACGCACATTTCCAGCTTCGCCAGCTCTGACCAGTCATTGGCTGAATTTAACCACTTCGCATAGGTGGTGAGTAGCACCTGGACAGAGTGCCCGAGCTGCCCTGCGATGAAGGCTGGATTCATGCCGGACATGAGGCACATGGTGGCGTAGGTGTGCCTGCAATTGTACTGTGGCCGAGGCCTTACCTGCCGTCCGGCGATCGCTTCATTGAAGTGGACACCGGGCGTGTCGGGCCCCTTCATGAAGGGTGACTTACCGGAAGGCTGGAAAACGTAGGGCGATACCGTGGCAACACGGCGCGTCTGCGTCTCCCTGTCATCGGCGATCTGTCTTGCCTTCGTGAGCGCAGCCAGTGCCCTGCTGTTCAGCATCACTGTGCGGGTGTATTTGGTCTTCGTCCGCTCCATCACTTGGTTCTCGACCACGATCCGGCAGACGTGGGCAGTCCTTTTATCCATGTCGACCTCGTCCCACCTCAGGGCCATGATCTCGCCCGTGCGCATCCCGGTATAGAAGGCAAATTCGTAGAAAGCGGCAAAGACCTGATTGCACCTGGAGAAGTTGGCGTACATCCACTCGATGAGCGTGTCCGCTTCTTCGACTGTGAACGGGTCCACTTGCTTGCGCGTTTTCTGTGGCAGCTGGATCGCAGCAGCAGGGTTCCTGTCCACTACTTCGTCATAGACCGCCGCTCGAAACATTGCTTTGACCCTGGCGATCGCGGCGCGCTTTACGGTCGAACTCTTCCACTCGGTCTTCGCGACCACCTCCCTCAGCACCATCGGCGTAACTGCCTTGATAGGCAATCTCGCCAGATGCGGCATCCAGTAGTTGTTCATTATCCCTTTGTAATTCACCCTCGTGTCGTGCACGACCTCCAGGCTGTTGAGCCAGCTTTGCGCGTACTCCCCGAACGAAATCTCGCTGACTGTTGCGTTGTAGCTCGAGCCCGGGAACAGCTCGGCATACCGCTTCTCGTCCAGCACGCCATGCTTGGCCAGGCTGACTACTTGAGCGCGTAGATCGGCTGCCGCTTTGATCCCCTTGGCAGTTTGGGGATATGCGAGCGTTTCTGATCGCCGTTCGCCGTTGACCATAAAACGGATGCGGACGGCGTTGCCGATGAACTCGACTCCAGTGGGTAACCCCATTCTCCTTCCAGCCACGCTTCATATCTCCTGATGCTGTAGAAAATCCTGCCGTCGACCTTTTTCCAGACCCCTTCGGGGATTACGCCGCGGCATCGCTTGCCTTCCAGCGCCCGCTTGGTGGTGCCTACCAGCTCCGCCATGCGGTCCTCGGGCACCTTGTCCGACGCCCAGGCAATCGGCTCTCTTTGTTCGTTTTCCACGGGATGATCTCCACGCCGCCGGTGGCGGCAGGTTGTGCTATGGATAATCCATTGGAGCGCGGGTAATCTCCGGCTTCTTTTCAGAGCCAGGGGGCCACATGTCGAATGGAATCAAATGGTGTGCAGGGATCCTGCTGTCCGTTGCAATATCCGGCTGCGGTAGCCAACGCCTGAACTATGCACCGTCCGCTGCTCAATTCAGTGAACGTCAGCAGGCTGTGGACGTTGTCGAGCAGTCCTTCTACGAGGACTATGGGAAGAAATTCAGACCGCAGTCGGTGCTGATCACCGATAAAGTCATCATCTTGTCTGATGGAGTTGTTTCGGAGGCTACTGGATTCTCATCGGCTGCTCCCCTCGGAGCGGGCGTTATCGCTTCTGGCAGCAGCCGGAGCGTTACCAAGGACGCCAGCAGACGCATCTATCTGAGTTCTATCGACGAGGTGTCCATTTATCAAAAGCGTGGCAGGGCCAGCCGTTTTACGGTGATCATCCGGGGAGTAGATGGCCGGGAGCTTGGCTCAATCCGTACTGGCAGCCTGGAGCGGGCTCAGAGATTCAGTGACGCCCTCACTTACTTGAAGTCTTCAGCGAGGCAGTAAATCGGCTCACATGCGTCCGTTGGCAGATGACGAGTGATTCGTATATGAGGCATATGTGGCTGTTATGACTCGTATATGATGCATGGCGCGCTGTCAGCCTGAGCGATGGATCGGGCACGGCCAGCTCAGTTAGCCGGATCCGGATGGGCAAATTGGTAAAGGCTTCACCCGATAGACCGGCTCGGACCTCTGCTCGAAGTTGTTCACCGCCTGGAGCCTGGTCTGGTACAGGCCGGAAGCGCCCTCATAGCCAGCGATCTCGAGAACCGGGCATTGGCTCAGCGCCTCGTCCAGCATGTTCTCAACATACGCCGGCAAGCAGATCATCCGGCGCAGCTTTTCGATGGCCTCGCGTAAGGGCTTCCCGGGACTTTGAATGTCTTGGCTCACAGCTGATACCTCTCATCAATCCAGCGCCCAGGCGCCAGTGCGGGTGTAGGTCCTGAATCTTTTTCGTGCGGGGAGAGCTGGCGCTCGTTGCCGGCCTGGTGGTTGCCGCCCGATATTTCTTGCGCCGACGGGCAGCCTTTACCGCAGTCTTGGGACCAGGAGGCCGACCCTGAGCAGTTGGTGAAGTAGCGCTTCCAGCCCCCGTCGAGGAATCGGTAAACGGTGCATCCATCCAGGGTGAATAGTTTTTCGACCTTGAAGCCACTGATGTCGTAAGCGGTCTCCGGCGGTGTTGGTTCTTGGCAGCCGGCCAGGGTGACCAGCAGCAGGAGGCAGAGGGCGAGGCGGGTCATAGAGTCACCCGGTGGCGTACCCAAACGCAGATCGGGCCGTCCTCGGTGTCGTGAATCGAGAAGGTGAACCACCCATCCCCGACTGGCTTGCTGGGTTGCCACGGCGTGCAGTCAGAGTCGCCACCGGCATCCAGCCACTCTGCGTTCAGTTCTTCCGAGCCATCGTTTTCCATCTCCACCACGCAGTAGTCCAGGCCATGGTCGCCGAACCAACTGAGTGGGAGCGCGCATTCGTCGCCGTCGTCCGGCCAGGCCGAGTGCGTCCAGAAGCCGTAATCGTCGCGCACGACTTGCAGTGGCTGGATAGGTTGCTTTTCTTCAGGCATGACTTCGTCCTTGGCCGCCATATCGCGGCAGTGAATAGAGGGGAGAGGGGTTACAGCTGGGTGGAGTACAGATGTGCTCTTTGGCGGTCTAGCCTTGTGCGCGCATGAATGCAGCCATGTCGCCCATCTGCTCAACGATGAAGCGCTCTTCGTCCGCTGCGGCTTCGATGAGCTTTTGCTTGTGGTTCTGGCAGAGCAGGCAATCGACCTTGGACCAGTCGCCTGACATCTCAGAGGATTCGCCCAGCCAGGTACCGCACGGGGCTTGTTCGATATCTTCCAGGTCGGTGAATGGAGCGAAGTGAGTTTTCACGACTTCACCCCTGGCTCTGCGCTGGCAGCATTCTCCGCCTGATGCCTGCGCTTGCGGAACTCGTAGGCCATGCTTCGAAGGTTTGCCAAGCCTTCAAGCAGGTCATCTCTTGCTGAATCAACCGTTTCTTCAAGCTCTGTGTCGCCGTCATCACCACCTTCGTTTTCCAGCATCTGCGCTAGGGAGTACGCCTGATAATCCGCAAGAACTTGGTCAGCGGCGTCAGCAAGATAGCCGGCATGTTCAATGGCGTAGTCGCGCTCATCCCTGTTCTCATCGCCTGGCGCGCTCGGCTCTGCGCTGGCGGATAGGGCGTCAGCGACGCGATCTTGAAGTTCTAAGGCCTCATTTGAGGGAATGATTTGCCCGTCCACCATGAATCCGGACTCGCCCACCTCGCGCAGCAGCGCATGCACCTCGGCTAGCTGGGCGCGCAGCTCAGCGATTACTGCGGCCTTAGTATCTCGATCGGCTTCGGCGTCTCGCCTCAACCGCCACTGCTCGGCGCGCTCGCGCTCGACACGCTCAACCTCGGCAGGATCTGCGTTGGTGTGGAGCGGGATACTGTACGCGCTGGTGTCCCAGCCGTTCTGCTCGCTCAAAGCCTTCGCCTTCGCGTGCATGACGCTCAGCCCGCTCTCGATCATGTACCAGACAGGCTCGCCCTGGTGCTGCTCGGCTGGCTTGCCGGTGACTCGCGCCTCTATTGCAGCCCAGGTCGGCTCGAACTCGGGCCAGTCGCGCTCCACAACTATGCAGTCGACCAGAGCATCTTCATTCTCTCGCTTGAGCGATCGGAGGTGTTTTTCGCGGAACTTGGGATGAGGGTGCATCTTGCTGATTTTGATGACGACGTAGCGCTCTTCACGCTGGAATGGCGCTGCGGCAGGTGCGTTCTGGCTCATGCTCGATTCTCCGATTGATACCTTGCCTGTCGCTTCTTCGAGCAGGCCTTGTGGTTACCGTGGGCGCGACTGCCGCCACACTCGTCGCACGTATTTGAGAGCTGGAACTGGGGCATGCCGACTCGGGGCCGGGAGTAGGAGCGGGGGGTGGGCTTCATGCGGCCTCCGCATTTTCTGTGGGCATGGGGATACCTGAATCTGATGACAATTGGCATAATCTGGCGAAAAGCCATTAATGGAATTCCGGTTATGTCAGGTAGCAAGGCGTTATCAAATATTCTAATCCCACCTCACTTAGAGAGGGTTGGCGGGGAAATAAAGGATCCGGAAAGTGCAGTTGGACATGCTGCAGATGATTTGCAGGCGTGGAAAAGAATCTATGAGCTGTGCATTGAGCTGAGGAACTTTGAAATTACCCAGCTGGTACAGAGGAATAATTTTTTCATGGTGTTTCAAGGTGTTTTGCTGGCTGGGATTTGTCAGTCGGCAGGAAAAATACCTGTTGTCAGCTTCGTCATATGTTTGGTTGGGTTTGTCGTGTCGTTGTTGCAGGCTGGTATGGCAGCAGGTGCAAAATATTGGCAGTCACACTGGGAGATTAACACTAGAGCTGCCGAAATTGAGATGGTTAACATGCTCAAAATCCATAGTCACATACATGAAGGCATTGCTAATTCCAATGTTGTTATTGATACTATTCAGATGTCAAGAATAAAAAGGCGCAGACTTTTGATTCATTTGTTTCATGAAGATTATAATAAAAAAGAGATCATGGGGAGTCTTGGTGGCGGAAGGGTTAAAAGGCGGGTTGTTAATAGCTTGATTATGTTTCGCTGTTCGGCTAGTCGAATCCCGATTTATGCTGGTTTGTTCTTGGCTTTTGCCTGGGGGGGGCTGCTTTTGTGCACTATGAAATTTGACTTCATAGATTTGACTGTTTTTGATTTCATAGTTGGGTTTCCGTCATCGAAAGATTGATGTGACGTAACCCTGGCTTGGACTGTGAAGCGAGCTTAACGCCTCCAGATTGTTGTCAAGTCGGATGCATGGTGGTTCACCGCCACATCCGGCTCGCGGTACGCCTCGGCAATACCGCTGCTGGTGCCGCCGCCACCGGCGAAGAGATCGACGACCAGCCCCTTTTCGAAGGGCAGGGCGAGGGAAGTCATACAGGTCATGTTGTTGTCCTAGCGTGCAGGCGCCGCCCTCGCCGGGGTGGCGTGATTCGTTAAAGTGGGGTAGTTGTGACTAAAATTTTAGGGGGATAGCAATGATCAGTCGGGAGGTGGAGGTAATCAGTGGGGAGGAGCGAGAAAAGTTCTCGGATCTTATTGATGAGTTTCACGATGAGTCAGATCGAGGCTGCGCCGTAATCGCAGCCTGCGTTCTTGAGGAAATGCTGTCGAAGCTTATCAAAGCGCGGATTCCAGATTGCGGCTCGGACGAACTCAGAAATCTAGCGCCACCTGGGCGGCTTTCGGTAGCGGTTGCAAATGGCTTTTTGCTAGGAGTTTTAGGAGAGCGCAATCGTCAAGAGTTTCTGAAGATCATCAAAATCCGGAATTTTTTTGCTCACAAACCTTTGGCGGGGCTCACATTCGACCACCATGATGTATCCCACTTGTGTTCCAAGCTGGTTCTCTGTGACGTATTCGAGGAGCTTGGAACAGGGGGGGCCAGGCACAGATATGTGTCATCAGTCGTTATGCTGTACCTTTCGATGCATCATGAACTTCAACTGGTCGAGGCGCTGCCGACGGCACCGGATCGAGGGTTCATGTTGGAGGACTAGCTCTTGGCATTAGTCGCGCTGTTCATTCTGCATGGATCCGCCATCACTCGTTCAAGCTGCTGCGAGGGAGGTTGAGGCTCCATTAGCGCCGCCCTCGCCGGGGAGGCGTTATCGTTGAATAGGGGGAAGGCGCTGGCTGGCAGCGTGGGGGTTAAATTTGAAGTGAGTCGGCGCTAGACTGTCTGCCTCATAACGGAGGCAAATCTATGGAAGGAAAATCCTCGGCGCGTGGCTCTTGGTATTGCGTCGGTGCCGTGCTGATTCTTGGTTTTTCGCTACTTATTTCCGGTAAAACGTCCTTTGGGCTAGGAATCATGGCTGCCGGTTGTCTGCTTGTGGCATTGTCGCCATCGAAGTACCGTCGCCCTAAATAGCGCGGGCAGCGCGGGAGGTCAGGGGCAGTTGTTCGTGCCGCAGTTCTGGCAGTCGTTGAGGAATCGGCCGTCCCAGCTGATGAAGCGTCCGCAGCCGTGGCAATTGAGGGGGCGCTCCCAGGCTTTGCGCTGCTTCTTCGGCTTCATCAGCTCGATGCCGGTGCCAGTCAGGGCCTCTTTGCTATTCACGTCTCGCTTGTGCACCAGGCGCCGAGCTTTGGCTATGAGGTAAGTCACTGGCCAGATCACTGCCTCGTCCGGTGAATTGCCGATCGCCTGAGCTGCCTCAAGTGCGAGGCGGTGGGCCTTCTCGAATCGGTAGGTGTGGCCGATTGGCCAGTGGGCCAGGGCGATGTAGTTACCATTCCAGTGCCCTGGTATCTGCAGAACGACGGTGCATCCTGGTGCCAGCTGTTTGCGGGCTTCATCCAGGCTGATGTACTGGTGATCTACACCGAGGTGTGCGCGGGCGTCGACGTAATCTCTTGGCCAGGGGATATCTGTCTCCCTGTGGCCGCAGGCCTGCTCCTTGGTGATCAGGTTGGCTCGGTCGAGGTTGGTGGTGTAGCCGCCGCCCAAGGCCCAGAACATGAGGCCGTCACCTGTATTGCTGCGACTGTCCTGTAGGTAGAACTGGCTCATAGAACACTCCTTGATCAGGCTGCTCTGCGCTGCTGGAGCACCTGCTGGCGCGCCGAGTTCAGCTCGCTGGCCATGACCTCAGTGGAGCCGTCGACCTGGTCGCCGTCGTCGCTTAGCTTGAACCCGAGGTGCAGGTACACGGTGCCGTCCAGCTCGAAGAACACGCCGCCGCTGAGCCAGATGGTTCCCCAGTCGAGCCCAATTGCCTTCCAGGCGTCGTCAGCACTGATGCGCGCCGGGCAGTGTTTGACCCACAGCGCCCGCAGTCGAGCATGCTCCGCTTTGATAGCGGCGCGCGCTGGCTTGTCGGTTCCCTTCGGAATCTTTGGCGCCGTGCGCAGCGACCGGTACCCGTGATCGTCTGGGCGGCACCAATGCACGTCCAGCTCTTTGCTGGCGCTGATTTTCACGCCGCCGACGTACTTGTCATTGCCGCTGTACATCGGCGAGCCTTCGCCGCCGAACACTTCTGCCAGCTTCTTCCGCTGGTCATGGAAGGCATTGAGCTTCTCGTCCCATGCCCGCACCGCTTCGAGCACGGCCGGGGATGTTGTCTTGTAGTGATAGCTGTCGCTCATGGCTTTCTCCATGCATGCGCCGCCCTCCGTGGCCGGATGCGGCATGGTGGAAATTTGGTAGTTTTTGGTCTATTCAGTGCTATCCGGCATGGGGCCGGGGAGAGGTAGGTAATGGATTTTTACGAAGAGAACGAGATCCAGGAATCGCTGGAGACCATTGAAAAAATCGTCAATTCAGGGATTTTTAATCCGAAAAACACTAGGACGCCGTTCTTTCGGCCATCTTTTGTCGCGTTGTTGATCTCGCTTCGAGACCTCATGTACAAAGCTGAGAAGTACGCCTCTAGAATCGATTTCAGCGATGACGTTGATCAGCGAAACCAGGTTCTGGATGTCAGTGGGCTTATCAAGTTCGTGAGGGATGCTCTGTGCCATCCGGATAGTGACAACCACTACCTGGAGAACGGCGCCAAGGCCACATTTAACGTGGTGTTCGGTGCTGGATGCGTTGCGCAGATCGGAGATTTCCGACAAGAGTCGGAGTACCCTGATGACGTCTGCTTCTTTTTCGGTATGCATCGCATCTATTTGAAAAGGCATATCATTCGGGCGGCACAAGAAGCCCAAGCAAAACTAGATCCCCTGATGTCTCGCAGAATGTAAGCCGTTTGGCATTTGAACCTCATCTCCAGAATCGCGCTTGAGTTCAGCCATGCTGGCTTCATTGAACTGTCGCGCCAGTCTTGGCGAGATGTGAAAAGCTGGCGCGTCAGGTCGTTCTAAGCGACGCGCCCGCTCCTCTGGATCCTGAGCGATCCACGACAAGGCCATGTCCTGCCACAGTTCCTGCACCTGCTTGTAGCCGTGACGCTTGAGCTCGGCCGCGAACGCCCTCTTGATCCCAGCTGGCATCGTGATTGTCACGTCCTCGATGCCCAGCTTCTCGGCCTTCTTCTTCTCGCGCTCTCGGTAGTCCGCTGAGTGCTTTGCTGCTCCGGTCTTCTGCTCGGCCATGGCCGATACCTCCCAAGCCGCTGGGCGGCAGATTGATTTGCTGCTGGCGCCGGCCATGCCGGACGCGATTTGTGATTTTGTTCATGCTGCTTTCTGCTGGTTCCAGGCGCCGACGGCCGCGAATACCTTCGCGGCTTGCGCCTCGTCGAGAGTGATGGCCGCGGGTATGGCGATCCAGCCGGATGCCACGAGGTGGTTTGGGTTGGCCTGGCCGCGCAGGTCGAGATAGGTCGCCTCGATCACGTCGGTCAGATGCGAGGCCAGGTAGTTGCCGTCAGGAGCTACCTCTACCGATTTGCAGTACTGCTCGCCGTTCGGCTTCTCGCACATCATGCTGAGGTAGATGGTCCAGCGATGCGGTATGTCGCACACGGCGTCCACCAGCTGCTTCTCGCGGATCTGCGTGAGGTTCTTGCAGTTCAGCAGCACCTGCTGGCCGCTCGGATCGATGTTGACCACGGCTGCGTGATTGGCGCCTACGAGCGCGCGGCAATTGCGCTCGAGCCTGGCGCGTATGCTGTGTGGTTTGCGCTTGCTCATTGCAAGGCAACCCTGCGTGCGGCGCCGGCCTCCAACCCATCAAGTACCTGCAGCGCTTTGGTGTGACTGGATCTGAAAGCGCAGGTCTTGCCGCTCACGCTGTCGATGATGTGCCACATGCCGCCCTTTGCTGTGGCGAAGAAGCGCGGACGGCGCTGCGGCGCCTCTCGGCCGATCTTGGTGTAGAAGTCGGCAGTGGCCATGATGGCTCGTTCGCGCATGGCCGTCAGGGCTGCTGCGCTTTGCTGAGTGGCTTGGAGCATTTATCAATCCTCTGGTGGTCAGGCGTGAAGTTCGAAGGCCTCAGCCCTGCGAACGATTCGAACTTGGGCGGTACGGCGCTCGGGTGCGCGGCGGTCGCGGCGTATCGGGTCACCGTCATTGACGGCTGAGTGCATAGCCATCAGCCCTACCAGCATGATGCAGAGCGGGCTGATGATCTGTGCTCGCATGGCCTTGGTGACAGCCTCGATGCGGCGCCCCGCTTCGAGCTTGAACAGCACAATCTTGATTCGGTTCTTAGCGGTGCCAGGGCTTACCGCCATCTTCCTAGCAATCTCTTTCGTGGTAAGTCCTTCCGCAACCCATAGCAGTGCCTCAAGCTCCCTCGGCGCCAAAACATTTCCAAGGTGACCCATCCATGTGCCGCGCGTGATCGTTTCCATGAGGTGCTCTCGGGTTGGGCTTCATTGGTCGTGACGCTCGTTGCCGTAAACCTCCCGGACCAAGCGGAGGGCGAGCGTCACGACCGATGCAGCCTGGTGATGGGGAACCAGGTAGATCGGGCAGTTAACGTCAGGCTGACGTGGCGCTGGTTTTTCAGCAGTCGAACGGTGGCTTCTCGCCGATACGCTTCAGTTTTTCTTGCTGGAATGCCTCGGCAATATCGAACGCCTTGGCTGGTGCCAAGCTGTGGTCAGTCCCTCCTTGACTGAGCAAGCCGATGAGGACAGCCATTGCATAACCTTCAAGATCTTCATATTCAGCGCGCTTCATACCTTTGCTCCTGGTTGATTTCCCGTCTGACCCTGTCGCCAAGGCCAGCCAGTGAAATCGCCCGGACTCGCTACTGGCGACAGGCCGGGGCACTGCATCAGCGGTGTTTCCCTCTACGCTAGGGTGGCGCCGCGTCTGCCGCTGCTGATTGCAGCTCTGCGGTTCGTCGTGGTTGCGGGCGTCGAGCTTCCTCCTCGTGGTGTCAATCAGCATCTTTCCGCCACGGATCACAGGTCCTTACAACATGCACGCTGCAGCTCTGAATGCCCTGGCTGAGTGGGGCAGGGTGCATGAGGTCCGGCAGTCCCAGCCGAAGCTATCGGGACAGCTAATTCAAATCGGTATTTCTCCTTTCTGCCGCTGGGATTCGCGGTGCGCATTGCTTGCCGGGTCGTTCGCGCGGTTTGAGCCTTTCGCTCTCGATCAGCCGTACAGGGTTCTCCTGTCGTGGGCGGGCTATCTGACCCGTCTGATCGCCGGTCGCCGGTAGAGGCAATGCGGTCTGTTGGTATTTCGTTGTTGCGTTGATTGTTAAAGAGCGGGTGAGCCGTAAGGGCCTCTGCAGAGCCGGGTAGGCGCTGCTTGAGATAAAATTTAGCCAATAGCTAAAGTCTAGTCAATAGCTCTAAGCTAAATAAATTTCACTGGGCGCTAAGTGGTAGTGCGTCGAAGAATTCGGCTTGCAGGTCTTTACCGAAGATTTAGCACTGAGCTATGCTTTCTAGATTACTGTACGAATATACAGCTATGGGGAGAGTAGCTATGTCTAAACACAAGAAAACGGCACCACAGCAGCATCGGGAAATTTCCGGAGCAGAGCGTCTGGGAATTCGAGTGTCATCGATGATCAACCACCCGATCGCGCAGACGCAGCGTTGGGTGACGATCCATCGCCTGGGCATGGACGGGGAGGCTGAGTGGGAAGAGGTAATGGGCCTGCTCGCGGAGACGCCAGAGCTGGACCTGACCTTCAATGACGACGAGAGCGTGACGGTCAGGTGGGAGCTTCAGCCAAACGAGGAGCGGGATGACTTCTTCGCTGAGCGAGACAGAGAGGAGGTGGCTGAGAAGGAAGTGGCGCCTTTCTGATGGGCATCAAAAAGCCCGCCGAGGCGGGCTTGTCCAATCAGTTCCGCTAGTGACCAGCGCCTTTTGTCAGCATTGTCACAACCTCATCAAATCGGTTATTGATGAGCCATGCAAAAATCGCAGCCACTACAAATCCAGCGCCTCCGAGATAGGCCATCCGGCGCTTTATAGAGGTCAAGTCAGTGCGCACCTCTTTGAGGTCTGCGCTCATAACATCCAGATCACGTCGGATGTATTCGACATGCGTTTCGAGTCGTGCAACGCGAGCTTCCAAGTCAGATCCTCCTCCATTCCCGCCATACTCGGTCGTTTTTGGCTTGTCAGGGGCAGGGTGTGCCTCGAACTCTTTTTTAAGATAGCGCACATTGTCCTGGAGTTCATTACTCACGTGGCGCAGCCTCATCAGACAAGATTTCATTTAGGGTGATGGCTGCCTTTTCCATCTGATTTATGAATTCGTCTATGCGCTGCCACGCCTCATCAGCTTGTTGCTTAACGAACGGATCGTCGCTTGCTCTTAGTGCGCTGGCAAGGCTGATCATCCCCGAGCCCAGGCGAGCCATGGCGGCATGGTAAGGGGAGATAGCCGTCATCAGAGTACCAGCGTCAACTAGCTTTCCCCCGCGCTTTTCTTCGTCTGATGCCATAAGCGGCTCCGATTTCTATTCAAGAACTTTTTAGACCAGGTGTGCATTCCACACCAACAGAACGCGCGCCTGGATGTATGTCTCTTCCCGCCTGATCATCCTGTCCTTGTGCTGCGGATTGTCCGAGATCATCTCGAAATAATCCTCGTCTGCGATCTGCAGGCGCTTGATGTACTCGTGCCCGCCCCAGGAGAAGTAGTAGATTCCGTCACCTACGAATTCGCGAATGCTCACGTCAACGATCAGCGGGTCGCGACTCTTGATCGTGGGGGCCATCGACTGGCCCCAACCGGTGACTAGCTTCAGGTGGTAGTGCTCTTTAAACTCGACGCCCAGTTCGCGCAGGTGCTTTGGGCTGACGCGAACGTCTTGGAGCATCTCCGGGAAATCATGCGTCACCTCGCCGCCGCCCATCGCGCCGCGCACGTCATAGTGAGCGATCCACACCTCATCGCCCACCAAACCAGGTCGATTCAAATCAGCTTTCACCAGACCGTGGTCACCACGCTCACCATCGGCTGGCGCCTCGGCGGCAGCCAGCAACCGCTGCCGCGTCTCTTCTGGAATTCCTTTACCGCTTTCCGCGAGCATCTGTTTAACCAGGTCCGCTGCAGACCATTTGTTGTCCCCGGACTCAGCGTGAGGCAGAGCTTCGTCGCTGGCGGAGATCGAGTCGAACCAGCCCCGCGGCAACTTCTCCACTTCCTCAATCCGACGCGCTACGTCGTCGCCCAGGTTCTTGGCCGTCTTGTCCGAAAGGATCTGGCTTAGGTGCGCAGGCGCCATCCCCCAGCGCTCCGCGCAGAACCCTTTCCTCTGTTTGCCAATCAGCTTGACCAGGTTGTGCTTGCGAATTTCATAGATATCCATACGGGGAAGAATGCCAGTCTTTAGCCCTCTGCTAAATGTGCCCAAAGCTAAATTTTCCTTGATCGAATATTAGCCATAAGCTAAATTCTCGGCATATGTAAGGAGAACCCTCATGAATGATCACCTCCGTGATTGGTTGAGCGGGGCCACGAACGAGCGCCGCAAGGAAGTTGCTGACGCTGCGAAGACCTCTGTTGGCCATCTGTGGCAGCTCGCAGGCGGGCACCGTAAGGCTTCTGCGGATCTCGCAGAACGCCTTCAAGACGCCTCCGGTGGAGAAATCTCCATCGCAGGCTTGCGGCCCGACCTCATCTCGTTTGCACGAAAAGCGCTTAAGGGCGCCGCCTAATCTATCCAACCCGCTGTGAGCATTACCCCTGCGGGCTGGGGGGGATGGCTCGCTATAGCTTGAGCAGTAGAGCCAGCGGGGTGAATCAAATTATCAGCGATCTAGCACAGTTCCAGTAGATAGCTGAAGTAACTGTGGATCCGTCCAGTACAGGAATCGCAGACGAAAAAAAACCGCCTGGCACGGCGGCTTTCTCTACAGCACTTATACGGGTTTGAGCATGACAAATATCGTCCCACTTGACAAGTCCAGGGGGTTCACCCGGATGGACAACCACCTCATGGATGGCTTGCTTGCCATCGATCTCCCTGCTCGGGAGATGAAGATTGTGCTGTACGTGGCCAAGGCCACCATCAACTTCGGTGCGGGCGCTCAGCGCATCCCGGCTACCGACATCGCGAAAGCCATCCATGCCCATCCTGACACTGTTTCGAAGGCTATCTCCAGCCTGCTGCGGCGCCGTGTGTTGTTTCGCGACGGCGGCGCTCGGGGTGACATCGGTGTGAACGATCCGAAGGACTGGGTCTACGTGGACCCGAAACAGACCAAAACAGCCGATTCGGCCGATGTGGTCCGAATCGGCGAGAGTTCGAGACAGACCAAAACCGCCGACTCCCTTCTTTATTCTAAGAATCTAACCCCCTATGTAAATCTTCCTACGGAAGATATTACATGCCCCCCCATCGAAGCCGATGCGCCTCCGGCTAAGGCTGAACGCAAAGCTCCATTCGGGAAGGCCGCGATGCTGGCTGACAACCCACATGGGCTGGACGAGTCGCTGATCGCTGATTACCTCGCCGTCCGCAAAGCCGCCAAGGCTCCAGTGACCGCCCGGATCTGGGCCGCCCTGAACGCCAAGCTGGAACAGTGCAAGGCGTTCGGCATCCAGCCAAGCCAGGCCATGGATGTCGCCGTAGAAAACGGATGGCGGGGCTTCGAGGTTGAGTGGATCACCAAGCGAGTCGGCTCCCAGCTGCCAGCCAAGGCAAACCCGAACAGCCGCCACCACGGTTTCAGTGACCGGAATTACACCGACGGCCTGGACGAGCGCGGGGACGGTACCTATGCGATCTGAAGCGGTAATCACCATGTCCGACGTGAGAAACGCCGCAGGCTTCCGCGTTCAGCCTGCGCAATGCGAGCATCACGGTGACTTCGAGCAGCGGGTAACCATGCTCATGGGTCGCGAGATTGTTGGTCGCTGCCCTGAGTGCGAGAAGGCTGCCATTGCCGAGCGCGAGGCCAAGCAACAGGCCGAGGAAACCCGCCTGAAGCGAGAGGCCATGACCCGCAAGCTTGGTTCGGCGCTGATTCCGAAGCGCTTCGCCGATCGCACACTTGCCAACTACCGCGTCGAGCACGAAGGCCAGCGCAAGGCCTTGGCCTACTGCAAGCGCTACGTGGCAGCGTTCCAGGAGATCGAGCGCACCGGGCGTTGCCTGATGCTCTTGGGCCAGGTCGGTACCGGCAAGACCCACCTGGGTGCCGGCATGGCCAACGAGCTGATGCGCAACACCTCGGCCACCGCCGTCTACCGGACCGTGGGCGCGATCCTGCAGTCCATTCGCGCGACCTACGATCGGCACAGCGAGCAATCAGAAGCCGACATCCTGTCCAGCCTGATTGAGCCGTCACTTCTGGTGCTTGACGAGGTCGGCGTCAGCAAAGAGCAGCCGAGCGAATTCGAGTTGACAACCCTGTTTTCGATCATCAACGGGCGCTACGAGCAGATGCGACCCACGGTAGTGATTTCCAACTTGGAGCCTGGCCAGCTGCGCCACGCCATGGGCGAGCGGTGCTACGACCGCCTGCGCGAGGGGGGCGGGGTAGTGGTGCCCTTCGAGTGGGACTCGCACCGCGGCAAGGAGGATTCCTGACCATGAGGCAAACCAAGTTGACCAAGGCTGCGCGCGGCCGGGAGTGCCAGGTTCGTATCCCAGGCGTGTGCAACGGCAACCCCGAGACGACCGTCCTCGCCCACTACCGTTTGGCCGGGACCTGCGGTGTCGGCAAGAAGCCGCACGATCTGCAAGGCGCCTGGTCCTGCAGCGCTTGCCACGACGCTTGCGATGGTCGCAGCCGGAGCATAGACCGCGAAACCGCCCGCCAGTACCACGCCGAGGGCGTCATGCGCACCCAGGCGCTGCTGCTGAGCGAGGGAGTGCTGATCGCATGAATGCGCCCGCCCTTCGCCCGTTCAAGGCCAAGTCCGCCCGCGCCAAACCCGTCGACCGGGAAGGGCTGGAGCAGGCTGCCCTGCTCGAAGAGATCAAACTGCGCTATCCCGAGGTGTACGAGCTGATCTACCACGTCCCGAATGGCGGACACCGGCACAAAGGCGTGGCGCTCAAGCTCAAGGCGCAGGGCGTGAAGGCCGGCATTCCCGATCTGGTGCTCGCCATGGCCCGAGGCGGCTATTTCGGCCTGTATATCGAGTTCAAGGCGACGGTCGATCCGGCTCCCGTATCACCCAGCCAGCAAGCGTGCATTCGCCGGCTGAACGAACAAGGCTACCTGGCCGTTGTGTGCCAGGGGCATTTCGACGCCATGGAGTGCCTGAGGGCGTACCTGGCCCTGCCAAAAACGGAGGTTCCAGCATGACCAATACCGCCGCTGTGAAAATAAGCGACGCAGAGATTCGCCGGCAGGCCGCCGGCCCGGTGCGCGACCTTCGTGCCCTGGGCAACCATGGCCTGTATTTCCGGTTCCATCGCTCCCGCGAGCGCGGTTCGTGGTACCTGGTGCACAAGGGCAAGTGGAACCTGATCGGCGCCTATCCCGACCTGAGCGCTGCCAAGGTAGCCGCCGCGCTGCCGGATATCCGCCTGCGGCTGGAAGCGGGTGAGGGATCGAGCTTGTCGAGCTGGGTGCTGACTGGCGAGCTGCTGACCTGGTTCGCTGAGCGCATGTCCCGTGACCGCAACCTATCGGCCAAGCGCAAGAGCACGGCGGCGTCGGCGATCAAGCAGCACCTGGCGCCGCGCCTGGGCGAAACACCACTGGCCCAGATCGACAAGGCCCTGCTCGACCGCGAGCTGATGTGGCCGCTGCAAGAGTCGTTGTCGATCGATTACGTGCGCTTGGTGTTCCAGCTGCTGGCTCTGGCGTTCCGGCAGGCCACCAAGCTCGGGCTGATCAGCACCAACCCCATGGCCGGCATCCGCTTCCGTGACTTCTCCAAGGCCAAGGTCACGGTCAAGCCGTCGCGGCTTCGCGGGGTGCACCTTGAAGACCTGATGGCACGCATGAAGAGCGCCCTGGCGAACAACCCGCAGCATGGTCTGCTGGCCCTGATGATGCTGTGCCACGGCACCCGGCTGGGTGAAACCCGCATGGCGCGCTGGAGCCACATCAGCCTGGCCGAACGGGAGTGGTTCATTCCTGCCGAGCACACCAAGACAGGTGTGCAGCACCGCCTGCCGCTGACCGACCAGGTTCGCTTCCTGCTGATGGCTTGCCGCGAGATCCAGCTCAATCAGGGTTATGAGGGTGAGTTCCTGTTCCTGGGGCGGCAGGGCAAGCCCATGAGCGAGTCGAAGGCCTCTGCCGTGTTCAGCGTCATGGGGCAGGGCGAGTGGACCAGTCACGACCTGCGCAAGCTGGCCCGCACCGGCTGGGCTGACCTGGGTGTTGATCACTTGGTAGGTGAGCTGCTGATCAACCACGCCATGGGCCACAACGTGAAGGTCTACATCCAGTCCGACGTCATGGCCCGCAAGCGCGAGGCGCTGGAGAAGTGGCATGCACACCTTGACCAGAAGGGTTTCGAGTCGGTTCACGGCTTGACCGGTGATAGATCAACGGATTCATGGATTCTCTCCAAGGCCGCAGAGCGCGCGGGTTTCGACGGCATTCCGGTATCCACCATAAGCGAGGATTCGAAATGAGCAAGAACCTCAAAGCAGGCGACCTCGCACTGACCCTGGTGTTCGATACCGAGATTCGCCAGGGCAGCCAGGTTGAGTTGGTAGAGCGCATTGAGAAGGGGCAGCTACTGGTCGGGAAGAAGGGGCAAATGAAAGCTCCAACCGGTGGCTGGTATGTGGCTCATCCGGCCGCCAAGCAGAACGTTGCCTATGGGGATTCAGAGCTGATGCCGCTGCGCGGTGATGCGGTTCCACTGCCAGCACTAGATGCGCAGGAGATCTGTTTCTTGTTTGGGGTTCCAGCATGAGGAAAAGCCACGGACCATCGCTCAAGAAGGATAGGATCGTCCTGACGAAGTGTGTCGATTGCCGTGGCAGCGCGGTAGTTAAAGGCGTGTTCTACGAGATGCCATGCGGCCTGTGCAATGCATCGGGGTGGGTTTCAGCAGTGACGGGTCAAGCGCTGTCGCTGGAAGAACTTGTAACGCAGCTCGGCCTGCGAGTGAGCGAGCTTGAGCAGCAGGTTGACCGCCAGCGGCCGTCGCGCACTGCAGGCCCAGATGCCCAGTACCAATCGAACAACCGGCGCGGCGCCGGCGGCACCAACTACACCGGGGATTGAGGGGGAAGGACATGATCTACAACAGCGTATCGGGTGCAGTAGTTGCCGCTCTGGCGGCAGGCGAGAAGGGCTCGGCGAAGGCCCAGGCCTGGCAGAAGCTGTACAAGTCGGCCGAAGAGGAGGGCGGGTGCTTGGCCTCACTTGGTGGGCGCTCGGGCGGCATCGACCGCGCACAGGTTGATTACTGGCTGTCAGCGCGCCTGCACCACATGCTCAAGGGGCGGCACTGGGATGCCCTGGTAGCCAAGTACAGCAGCAACAAGGCGAAGAAGGTTCATGCGATAACCAGGGTTCGGCCGCTGATCGCGAGCCCTGCGCCTGCATTGTTCATCTACAAGGCAGTAACTGCTTGGTCCATCCCAAAGCTCAAGGGCGCCCGTCGAAAGGCTCCCCAATCTGTATCGGTGGATATTCCGCTCGATGCATCGCCGTGGCGCCGGGAGGCTGCCGTGAACGCCGCTGTTGCCGCTGGCCAGTCCGCAAAGAAACGCATCGAAGCGCTCGAAGAGGATGTGATCATTCTGCCTGACAGCTTTTACGACATGAACACCTGGGATCTGGACGCCACGCCGGAGTCGACTCGCCGGCGCTGGAGGTTGGAGATCAACGAGAAGCTTGACGGCATGGTCGATGATGCGCTGGCTGAGGTGCGAGTGATTCTGGAGGCAGAAGGACTGATGATGAAAGAGGCCGCATGATTGCCTGTTGACATCAGTGAGCGACTGAGCGAAATTACCCCCATCCTGTCATTCCTGCGCACGTTGAGGACTGACCCCCGAAAGCCCGGCCATAGAGTCGGGCTTTTTCGTTTTTATCACCTGGGTAGCTCAGTTGGTTAGAGCGCTCGGCCTGCTGCTGATGCAGCGGTACACGTGCTGAGAGGTCGCGGGTTCAACTCCCGAGCCAGGTGCCACATTCAAGCCCCGCATTCGTGGGGTTTTTCGTTTCTGGAGAACTCGATGGACCCGACCGACCTCGGCCCAGGCACAGCCACCTGGCTGGGCGGTACGGGCACCGTATTGCTGGGCGGCTTCCTCTGGCTGCGCAAGTTCCTCTCCAAGGACGCTGCGGACAGAGCCATGGACAATGCAGACATTGGCACTGTCCGCCGCCTGAACGAATTGCTCGACTCGGAGCGGGAGGCTCGCAAGGCGGCAGAAGCCCGAGCTGACCAGTTCGCCCAAGAACGCAACGAGCTGACCCGTTCGATGGGCCAGCTTGAGGGCAACATCCTTGCGCTTACCCGGCAGGTTGAACTGCTTAGCGAGAAGGTCACCAGCCAAAGCGCGGAGATATCCCGTCTGCGCTCCCAGCTTGGAGGTGTCACCTGATGGACAGATGCGCAGTGGAATTCATGGCTCGACGCTGGTGGCGACGGGTGGAAGTCTGGGTGATTGCCCTGCTGCTAGTTACCGGCGGCGGCTTCTTCGGCTTCCAGCTCAGCCAGTGGTCGCTGGCCACGTCTTACCTACAGCAGCTCGCTGAGGTTCGCCAGGCCTACGACGAGGCTACCAAGCAGCGTGACCACCGCCTGGACGAGCTGACACGCAAGACCGGTACGGCTGCTGAGAAGGCAACGAAGGCGGCAGCAACTGCAACCAAGGCCGCGGACAAGGCTGACGAAGCCCTGAGCCGCACCCAATCAGAGGCTTGGCCATGACCCTTATGAAGAGCGAAAAGCAATCAAGGCTCAGCTATCTGTTGTCCTCGAGGCCATTGATCGTGAAGCGTGAAGGCATGAACGTGTGCTTGCATGATGCATTCAGCGGTGAGGTGTTGGCCGGGCAGACAAAGGTCCAGCTCGTCCAAGAGCCAGGCGAGATGACCCGGCTAATCGTTGAGTTCAACTGCGACGGCGAGCACGTGCGGCTGCTAGGCGATTAGCGCCCGGCAGCATCCACCGGCAAGCAATGGATCATTGAGTGAACTATGGCGCGCATGACCGCAACGATCGTCTGCCGGCATCGCTGGTGGCTGAAGTACTACCTGGCTGGCGTCCTGCTCATGTCTCATGTGACTGGGCGCGATCCCAACTTTGGGCGAGTGATGCGCTGGATAGAGCACGGGATTGTAATAGAAGTGCGATAGCGCAATTGAGCGTAAGCGTGACCGCGCTGAGGAAGAGTTATGTCCAGGTTGAGCACATTAAAGCCTCGAATCAAGGAGGCGGAAGGGCGGCAGTATTCAACGCCGGGTCACGCTGAGATCGAAAAAGGCTGGGGTTCGGGACGCGGCGGGCGGCCCTGGCGCCGCAAGCGCGAGGCGATACTGCAGCGCGACAAGTACACATGCCAGCGCTGCGGCATCGTCACGATAGACCTTGAGGTCGATCACATCGTGAACATCGCTCAGGGCGGAACCGAAGACGATAGCAATCTGCAATCGCTGTGCATTCCCTGTCACCAGGCCAAGACGGCGGGTGAATCAGCGCTGGGTGCTGGGCGGGCCCGCTGATCCGCTGAAATGCACCAATGCGGTGCGAATTGCCGGTTGTGGCACGCCAGTGCCCCAGGGGTGGGTCAAAACCGTGGAGCCTTCGCCTACGGACACCGCCCCCGACCGCACGTAGAGATTTTTTCCCCTCCATAGGATTTTGTTAAAGATGGCACTGACCTCCAAAAAGCGAGCTTTCATCGTCGCGGTGAGGGAAGGTGCGTCCAACAAAGATGCGGCGATTGCCGCTGGGTGTTCTCCAAAGACCGCGTCCGCCGCTGGCTCCAGGCTGGCGAGAGATCCCGACGTCGTCAGTGAGCTGCACAAGCTGAACGCACTTTTCCCTGTCGGCGCAGATGTTAAAGCTGGTGTTAAAGCAGATGTTAAACCGTTGAGGACCAGGGCTGCTGCGCGGGCGCCGAAGCAACTAGGCGAGCTCATTGAGCCCGCGCTGAAATCGACTCAGGCTGTGGATCCAGAGCCGGAAGATGGGTTGGGGGTTTGTCGGGTCTACAGCGACCCTAAAGACTATCTGTTAGACGACATGAACGATCCGAACCTGGATCGCAAAGATCGCCGCGATGCCGCCAAAGCCCTGATGCCATTCCTGCATGCGCGCAAAGGCGAGGGCGGCAAGAAAGAAGAACGCCAGAAAGCGGCAGAGAAAGTGGCTAGCAAATTCAGCCGGCAAGCGCCGCCAAAGTTGGTTGCAGCGAACGGTAAGCAGGTGTAGCCATGGAATGGACAACCGCATGTTTGGACTGGGAAGAGCGCCTGGTCCGAAAGCAGTCGATCATCCCAGCGCCTATTTTCGTCGAAGAGGCCGATCGGGCCCTTCAGATATTTAGAGAGCTCAAGGTCCCAGACCTCCCGGGAAAACCCCGGATGGCGGACTGCTGCGATGAGTGGGTGTTTGATTTCGTTAGAGCGATCTTTGGCGGATATGACGCTGAGACAGGCAAGCAGCTAATCCGCGAGTTTGGCCTGCTCATCAGCAAAAAGAATACAAAGTCCACTATCGCTGCAGGGATCATGCTGACCGCACTGATTCTGTGCTGGCGTGAGGAAGAGGAGCACCTGATTCTCGCTCCAACCCGTGAAGTTGCCGATAACGCCTTCAAGCCCGCTGCGGCAATGGTTAGGGCCGATGAAGAGTTGTTGGCGATGTTCCATGTGCAGGATCACATCCGCACGATATCTGATCGGACAACACGCAACAGCCTGAAGGTAGTTGCGGCGGACACGGACACGGTGTCTGGCAAAAAGTCCGGCAAGGTCTTGGTGGATGAGCTTTGGGTATTCGGCAAAAAGCCTGGGGCTGAAGCCATGTTCATGGAAGCAATGGGCGGACAGGTATCGCGGGATGAGGGATGGGTAATTTACCTGACCACTCAAAGCGATGATCCGCCGGCTGGAGTCTTCAAGGAGCGTGTCCAGTACTGGCGTGATGTCCGTGATGGAATTGTTGAAGATAGAAAGACGCTGGGTATTCTCTACGAATTCCCCGAGGAGATGATCCGGGAGAAGTCATACCTCCTTCCAGAAAACTTCTACATCACTAACCCCAACCTCGGTCGATCAGTAAGCGCCGAGTGGCTTGAAGATCAGCTCCGCAAGAAGCAGGGCACGAGTGATGGCTCGTTACAGAAGTTCTTGGCCAAGCACCTAAACGTAGAGATCGGCTTGGCGCTGCGTTCTGATCGCTGGGCGGGCGCTGACTTTTGGGTGGGCGCTGCGATCCCGGTGCTGACGCTGGACATGCTGATCGCCCGCTCAGAAGTGATTGATGTAGGCATCGATGGTGGTGGTTTGGACGACTTGCTTGGTTTTGCAGCGGTCGGACGGGACAAGCGTACCAGGGACTGGCTCGCGTGGACGCATGCTTGGGCCCATCCTTCAGTGCTGGAGCGGCGAAAGGCAGAGGCCCCGCGCTTCCATGACTTCGAGAAGCATGGGGATCTGACGCTCTCTGAGCGCATCGGGGATGACGTCAACGATGTAGCCGACCTGGTCGACCAGATCGAGGCTGCAGGTCTACTGGACAAAGTCGGCGTCGACCCAGTCGGCATCGGCGCAATCTATGACGCAATGATCGAACGGGAAATCCCCGCGGAAAAGATCGTGGCCATCAGCCAGGGCTGGAAGCTTGGCGGGGCAATCAAAACTACGGAGCGCAAACTGGCTGAGGGCGGGCTGAAGCACGGCGGCCAGCCAATGATGACTTGGTGCGTAGGCAATGCCAAGGTTGAGCCGCGCGCGAACTCGATCCTCATTACCAAGCAGGCCAGCGGCTCGGCAAAGATCGACCCGCTTATGGCCTTATTCAACGCAGTGACCCTGATATCCCTGAACCCGGAAGGTCGGGGTAATGAGGATTTCATGGCCGCCATTCGGAACCCGATCATCATATGAACCCACTGCATCTCTTCATTTTCTGCGCGCTGTGCGGGTTTTTCCTGGCGGTCGGTGGCGTCTACGTCCTGCTTGGTACGGGCTGGGCATTACTGGCCGGCGCTGTCGCGTTGCTCTCCATCGCGGGATTTGTTCGCAAGGGGCTGATCGGTGACTAAATCCATTTCGGCTGTGCTTGGGCGCGCCGCTCGCAAGCCCAGCGCCTCATTGGGCGAGTGGATAGGAAAGTCAATCAAGCTGAGCGACGGCGGATTCTGGGGGCAGTTCCTTGGAGGCCAGTCCAGTTCGGGTAAGCGGGTGACTGTCGACAACGCCATGCAACTATCGGCGGTGTGGTCCTGTGTGCGTATCATTTCCACCTCAGTGGCAGGGCTGCCAATGGGGGTGTATCAGCGTGAAGCGGACGGCGGACGGAAAGATGCCCGAGACACTCTTCTCTACGACATCGTGCACACCAGCCCAAATGAAGACATGACCGCATTTCAGTTCTGGCAAGCGATGGTCGCGGCGATGCTGCTGCGTGGTAACGCGTTCGCCGAGATTATGCGAATTGGCGGTCGGATCATCGCGCTGGATTTTCTGCTGCCCAGCCGAGTCGACATGGACCTGGATGACGACGGCCGGATCACCTACTGGTACCGACCGCGCAAAGGGGCACGCCGCCAGATTGAGCGGCAGGACATGCTGCACATCCCGGCCTTTAGCCTGGACGGCCGAGTGGGACTGTCGGCTATCCGCTACGGCGCCGACGTCTTCGGTGCGGCAATGTCAGCAGATGACGCGGCGAATGGCACTTTCAAGAACGGCTTGCTTCCAACGGTCGCATTCAAGGTTGATCGGGTATTGAATCCCGATCAGCGCGAGGAGTTTCGCGATTACGTCAAGCAAGTTTCTGGCGCGCTCAATTCGGGACGATCTCCAGTTCTTGAAAAGGGGATCACCCCAGAATCAATCGGCATCAACCCGGTGGACGCCCAGCTATTGGAGTCTCGAGGCTACAGCGTCGAGGAAGTCTGCCGATGGTTCGGTGTTCCACCCTGGATGGTCGGTAAAACTGACTCTGGCAGCAACTGGGGGACTGGTTTGGAGCAACAGATGATTGCTTTCCTGACCTTCAGTATCAGCTCTATCACGACCCAGATTCAGCAGTGCGTGAACAAGCGCTTGCTGACAGCGGTGGAGCGCCGTTCCTACTACGCCGAGTTTTCACTCGAAGCCTTCCTCAAGGCGGACAGTGCCGGTCGGTCGGCTTGGTACAGCCAGATGACCCAGAACGGGATCATGACGCGCGATGAATGCCGAGTAAAAGAAAACCTGCCGCGTCATGGCGGCAATGCTGGTGTGCTAACCGTCCAGACCAACTTGACCCCCATCGACAAGTTGGGGGAATCCACCGATGGGCAGGCCGCTCGGGCCGCAATGACGAACTGGCTAAAAGAGCCGGAAAGCTAATCTCGGGAGTCATCCATGAAACACAAGATTCAGGCTCGCGGCCTGCGCAGCGAGATGAGCCCGCGCGCGCTCGATAAATGGAACCCCGCGATCCAGGCGGCCGTTGAGAACACTTCAGACACCATCACGGTGTACGGCGTGATCGGCGAAGACTGGTATGGCGAGGGCGTCACGTTGAAGCGAATCGACGCCGCGCTGCGTGCCATCGGCGAGCGTGAGGTCACTGTCTACATCAACTCGCCAGGCGGTGACATGTTCGAAGGCATCGCCATCTATCACCGCCTACAGGAGCACAGTCACCAGGTCACCACCAAGGTCCTAGGCATGGCGGCCAGTGCTGCTTCGATTGTCTTCCTCGCGGGCAAAAAACGAGAGGTCGCCAGTAGTGCATTCCTGATGATTCACAACTGCTGGACTTGGCTCGCTGGCAACCGCCATTACCTTCGCGACATTGCCGATGACATGGAGGAGTTCGATGCCGCCATGGCGGACCTCTACGCCGAGACAAGCGGCCAAAGTGCCGAGGACCTGGCCGAGCTGATGGACGATGAAACCTACATCCGCGGCAAGCGTGCCGTGGAACTTGGCCTGGCCACTGGGCTGTTGTCGTCCAGCGAGATCACCGAGCGAGAAACCGAAGAGACCGCTCAGAACAATTCGCTCAAAGCCATGGATGTCGCCCTGGCCAAGGCCGGCATGCCGCGCTCCGAGCGCCGCGAACTGTTCGCCAGTTTCAAGTCCGGTATGCCTCGCGCTGCCGGCGGGGGCACGCATAACGCTGCTCCGACCGACAAGCCCAGCGCTGTCGCGCCAGACCTTTCCGCCTCACTGAGCGCGGCAACCACCCTCCTGAACTCTCTGAAAGGTAAATGACCGTGGACTATGAAGCCCAAGTCAAAGAAATCAACGCCACGCTCAAGGGCATCGGCGATCAAATCAAAAGCCAAGCCGAGTCCACCGAGAAGCAGATCAAGGCCTCCGGTGCGATGAGCGAAGAAACCCGCGCCAAGGTCGATGAGCTGCTGACCAAGCAGGGCGAGCTGCAGGCGCGCCTGGGAGAGGCCGAGCAAAAGCTCGTGAACGCCAACCGTGATCGCAATCACCAGGATGAGCCTCAGAAGTCGGTCGGTGCGCTGGTGATCGAAAACGAAGAAATGAAGGACATGAACTCGTCCTTCCGTGGTTCGCGCCGCGTTTCCGTACCGCGCGCCGCCATCACCACCGCCACCGGTGGTGATATGGTGCCTGCGCAGCGCTTGGCGGGCATCGTTGCTCCGCCGCCGCGGCGACTGACCATCCGTGACCTGGTAGCTCCTGGCACCACGGAATCGAACTCCATCGAGTACATCCGTGAAACCGGCTTCACCAACAATGCTCGAACCGTGGCGGAAACCACGGCCAAGCCGTACTCCGATCTGACCTTCGCCCTGGCCACTGCAAACGTTCGAACCATTGCTCACTTGTTCAAGGCGAGCCGTCAGATGTTGGACGACGCAAAAGCACTGCAGAGCTATATCGATGCTCGCGCACGTTATGGCCTGACCATGGCCGAAGAGGCTCAGTTGCTCTATGGCAATGGCACTGGCGCAAACCTGCAGGGCCTGATGACCGTGGCTCAGCTGTATGCTGCTCCTGCTGGTGTCGCTGTGGTTGGTGAACAGCGTATCGACCGTCTCCGCCTGGCGCTGCTTCAGGCTGAATTAGCCGAATTCCCATCGGACGGTATCGTGCTGAACCCGATTGACTGGGCCGCGATTGAGCTGACCAAGGACGGGGAGGGGCGTTACATCATCGGCCAGCCTCAGGAAGGCACCAATCCACGGCTTTGGAATCGACCGGTGGTTTCGACCCAGGCAATGACCCAGGACGATTTCCTCGTCGGTGCTTTCAAGCTTGGTGCTCAGATCTTCGATCGCATGGAAATCGAAGTTCTGATCTCGACCGAGAACGACAAAGACTTCGAGAACAACATGGCGACCATCCGCGCCGAGGAGCGCTTGGCGTTCGCCATCTACCGCGACGAAGCCTTCGTTACTGGTCCTTTGACCGGCGAGTAAGATCTTTCCTGCTACCGGCGCCTGCGTAAGGCGCCGCAACGGAGTACATCCCATGACAACTTCTAACCGGAAACAGGAAAAATCAAACAAAGAGACAGGTGCCAGCCCATCTGTAAGTACCCCGGTAGTGGAAAGTGAAGCAACGATCCCGGTAGAAACTCCCGAGCAACTAGAAGTTGCGGGTGAATCTTCGGTCCCTGCGCCGGTACCTGTGGAGCCAGCAGTGACGGGTGAGTCGACAATGCCCGAACCGGGCAGTGAGCCAGTGCTGGTCCCGCAGTTTGAAGGCAATTCAGAATCTGGCGAGTCATCAACGCTGGACAGCGGCGTACCGTCGGCCGATGACAACTCCGCTCCTGAGGTCGCAGTTGAAGATTCTTCGAATCCGCTAAGCGTTGCTATTTTCCCTCTGCGCACGTACCACGACGCCGGGGAGCTCAAACGGCGCGGCGGCCCGTCCTATCTCGCGCCGAGGCTACATGCCAAGCAGCTGATCGACTCGGGATTGGCCACTGACAAAAATCCGAAGGCATGAAATGAACGCGATTCCTACGGATGTAGCGATGCAGCATCTACGCGCCGAGGAATACGATCGTGATCACGTAGAGCTGCTTTTGGCCGCTGCCGAGGACAGCGCCGCCCAGTTCATGAATCGGCGATTCTTTGGCGATGCCCAAGCTATGGCTCAAGCAGTTGATTCGGGTGAGTCGGGCGCGGACCCTATTCTCATCAATCCATCGGTGAGAGCCGCATGCCTCCTCATCTTGGGCAGCCTCTACGCCAACCGGGAGGATGTGGTGGTAGGCACAATATCAAGTGAGCTGCCGATGGGTTCCAGGTCACTGCTGACGCCTTATCGCATCGGCTGGGGGGTATGAATGCGCGCGGGACCATTAAGACATCGATGCATCCTGGCCAAATCTGCACGAGAGCAGAACAGCACAGGCGGCTTCCAGGAGACTTGGGCGGCCATCGCCGAGATTTGGGCGGAGGTCACCATGCCGACCGGTCGGGTTACGCCGGTCGCTGAGCAGCTAAATGCGACGATTACCGCCGAGATCCGCATTCGGGCAAGGGCTGACATAGCCGCCGGCTGGCGGATCACTGAGAAGCGCACCGGCATCACCTACAAGGTCGAGACCGCGCTACTCAATAACGAAAGGGACATGCTTCGGCTGCTTTGCTCCAGCGTCCCCAATCCATGAGGTGAGCTATGAAAATTCAAGCACTGGGCTCTTTGAGCGGCGCTTCCGGCGAGCGGGAGAAGGGCGAGATCTTTGACGTGAAGAAGGAATACGGCGAAGGCTTGATCGCCCGCGGCTACGCAGTTGAGGTGACCGAGCCAGCCGCCCAAGAAAAGCCCGGCAAATCGCCGGACAAGGAGTAGCGCATGGCCCGCCGCTCGAAAATGCGCGGCGACATCCGCTTGCGGCGCACGCTGCGCAACATCCACAGGACGATGGACAATGAGCTGGCGCCGGCGATGCGCAAGGCCGCTGAACGGGTGCTGACCACCCAGCAACAGCTAATGCCAAGGGACACCGGGGAAGCTGCGGCGGCACTGAGGATCTACGTTGCCCCGAGCGGCCTCGATGCGCAGATCGGTATTCGCGGCAAGCGCGACAATCGCAAGTTTTTCTACCTGCGCTTCATCGAGTACGGCACTAAGGGCTACATGGGCGGCAAGCGCGCTGGCAATCGCAACCGTCGTGTGACGAACAAGAGCGATGGTCAACATTTCTTCGGCAAGCACCCTGACATTCCGGCCAGGCCTGCGCACCCGTGGTTGCGACCTTCCATGGAGGTGAACCGCGAGTACGTCATGGCTGACATCGAGACGGCAGTGCGCCGCACGCTACGCAAGGCAAGCCAGGGGGTAGGCGATGGCTGATCCCTCCGTTGCTCTGCAAGAGGCGGTATTCGCAAGGCTGCGCGCCGAGGTCAGTTGCCCCGTGTACGACGGCGCGCCGATGAACGCCGATATGCCCTATGTGTCAATCGATCGCGAGGTCTCGGTCAACGAAAGCCCGATCTCCGGGCGTAAGCGCGAGCAACGCCTGCTGTATCTGTCGGTCTGGTCGGATGCTGTCGGCCAGGCCGAGGTCAAGCGCATCAACGGCGAGGTCATTGCCGCGTTGGACGAGCGCCGCTTGCCGTTGGCCGAGGGCCGAGCTGTTTCCGTGCGGGTGATCCAGTCGGACGCCCAGCGGGATGCGGACGGCGTCACCTATCAAGGCTCGATCACGGTCCGCGTCATCACCACTCACTAACCCAATACCCAGCCGCTCCGCGGCTTTTATCCAATGAGCCTTTGGAGGATCCCCCATGGCCGATGACAATCTCAACACAGCCGCCGGCTGCCGACTCGCTATCGGCAGCAAGCTGGCGGCTGATACTGAAGCTGGATACAAGGCCGACACCTACGTCGATGTTGGCGAGATCGAAGACCTTGGTGAGTTCGGCGACACCTTCAGTGCCGTGAACTTCACTGCCCTGAGCGATGGCCGCGTGCGCAAGTACAAGGGCACCGCTGATGCGGGCAACATGACCGTAACGGTTGGCCTGGACAACGGTGACGCCGGGCAGAAAGCGATTGGCGTCGCGCACAAAGACCGCAGCAAGGGCAACTACAACATCAAGGTCACGCTGAACGATGGTGATCCTGGTGCTACCCCGGCGATCCTCCCAACCACGTTCTACTTCGGCGTGAAGGTGATGAACAACACGGTAGCACCTGGCGCAGCCGACAACGTCGTGCGGCGCAACGTGACGCTCGCGATCAACACCGACATCCTCGAAATCATCGCCGGCCCTGCCGTTCCTTGACCGATGGGGCTGCGGCCCCGTCTCCCGCTGAGACCAATCCATGAGCGAAGCACTCCACGGCACCGTGACCCTTGTTATCGGTGCGCGAACCTACATCTTGCGCCCGACCCTTGAGGCCGCGTTGCTGATCGAGACCCGCTTCGGTGGCCTGCGCGGGGCACTGGAAGCCATGCGCTTGATGAGTATCGGTGCCAGTGCCGACATCATCGTCGCCGGCGCCGGCCTGCAGCAAAGCCAGCACACCGAGGTGGCCACCGGCGTGTTCCAGACCGGTGTCGCAAAGGTGTCAGCCGAGCTGACTGCGTTCATCACCGTGCTGCTCAACCCTGTACCGCCGAGCGTTGCCACCCGGGGAAAGGGCGAGGCGGACAGCACAGCGCAGTGAAGAACGGCAGCTACGTCGACTATCTCTTTGGCGTGGCTACCGGCTGGCTTGGCTGGCCGCCTGACACTGCCTGGAAAACCCCAATACCCCAGATTATGTTGGCGCTCGATGCCCGCCTTGACTGGACAGGGCGCGGGCAGGCCCAAGCGCAGGGGCAGAACGCAGCACCCAGAAAACAAGGCAATGTGGCTGACAAGCTGAAGGCTTTCTTCCGCGGGCGCCGAGATGAGTAGGTAGCCGCTTTGGGGCGGATTTTTTGTGCTTGGAGAAACACATGGCCGACCAACAAGTCCAGGGGATGCTGGTCCAGATTGAGGCGACCACAGCCCAGCTACGCCGCGAACTGGCGGCAGCTGACCAGGTGGTGGCGCGCAGTACCCTGGCGATCGACCGCAACCTGGCGACCGTCGACTCTGCCTTCGACCGAGCTGGCGCCGCTGCTCAGAGCGCTGGCGTGCTCATGCGCGGCGCGTTTGCAGCAGTTGCGGGCGCAGGCCTCATCGGCGGCATCATCAAGCAGGTCGACGCCTACGGGCAGATGTCCGATCGGATGAAGGCAGCTGCCGGCAGCGCTGGGGAATACCAGCTGGTGCAGGAGCACTTGCTGCGGACCGCTCAAGAGACCTACCGCCCGTTGGCGGAGGCTCAAGAACTCTACATCCGCACCGCGGACGTAATGCGCAGCTTGGGCTTCAACACTCAGCAGACGCTTGATATCACTGACAGCTTCAGCTTCCTGCTGGTAACCAACGCTGCCGCAGCCGACAAGGCTGGCTCTGCGCTCGATGCTTACTCCAAGGCGTTGCAAACCGGCAAGGTCGAAGCGGATGGCTGGGTCGCGATTCAAGGCGCCATGCCAACGATCGTTGAGGCCATTGCCAACGCCACCGGCAAAAGCGCGGATGAGGTGCGCAAGCTGGGCGTTGAGGGCAAGTTGTCGCTGGACGCCATCAATACCGGCCTGCTGGGCACTGTCGAGGAAAACCGCAAAGCGGCGGCTGCAATGTCCACGAGCGTGCAGGATGCGATGGTGAATATCACCAACGCCATTCAGACGTTCCTGGGCGGGATGGAAGAGCAGACCGGCGCCGTCGCGACCCTGTCGAGCGTCTTGATCTCGCTTGCAGACAATGTCGACCTGGTTGCAATTGCCATGGGCGGCGCCGGCGTAGCGGCCCTGACCAACTATGTAGCCAAGTCCGGTCTGGCGCTTAAGGCTGCGCTGGCCCAGCGCGCGGCCGAGATCCAGAACGCGCAGGCTGCCCTGCGTGCCGCCGACGCTCAGCGGATCTACGCACAGGCGCAGGTCCAACAGGCCCAAGCGTCCGTGGCAGCCGCAACCGGCTTGCAGCGGCTTTCGCTGGTCCAGACTCAGCTGATCCCCCGGCAGGCTGCGCTCAAGGCGTCCACCGACGCACTGGCGATCGCCCAGGCCAACCTGATGCGCGCATCAACCGGCGGGCTGCTCGCGGCGCTCGGCGGGCCAATGGGCCTGGCGCTGATGGCCGGCACCGCCGCGGCAAGCTTCCTGCTGCTGAGAGACAACGCAGACAAAGCCGGGGTCAGCCTCGACGAGCTGCAGAAGCCAGTCGCCCAGCTGCGCGAGGAGTTCGCCAAGCTCAACAAGGACCAACGCGAAGCCTCGCTGGTGAAGTGGCAGCAGGAGCAGGTCAACGCCACTGACAAAGTCAAGGATGCCTACGGCGACCTTGCCCAGTCCATCCGCTCCGCCGTTGTGACAGCGCCTGTGCGCGATTCCGGCGGTCAGTACAATCGGCAACTGGCTGAATACCAGGGTTTGATTAATCGGCTGAACGAAGCGCGCGCCTCGGGTCAAGGCCTGTCGCCTGTACTTCAGGAGGTAGCAGCGCGCCTGCAACTGCCTGCGTCCACGGTGCAGCAGTGGATCACCCAGGCTGGCGCCGTCAGTGACGCCGATCAGCGCACCAACCTGATCGCCGAAACGCTGCGGGTGCTGACTGGCGTCACCGAGCAGAACACCTCGGCTACCCAGGCGAACAATGCGGCCAAGGCCGGTATGAGCACCGCCGGCCAGACATACCTGGAGACTCTGCAGAAGCAGCTGGCCGGCCTGCAGGACAACGGCGACGCGATGAAGATCGCCAACCGCCATATCGCTGACAACGCTGACCTCACCGAGACGGACCGGCAGGCGATTCTTTCGGCAGCCAGCGCGATCGAGTCGCAGAAGAAGGCCAACAAGGACGCCACCGAGGGGACCAAGGACCGCACCAAGGCGCTCAAGGACGAGATCAAAGCCCTTGATGCGATCATCGACCGTGCGCTGCCGGAGAAGAAGCGGCTGACCGATCTGTCCGAAGGCGTGCAGGGGCTGCGCAAGGCCCAGGCTGCCGGCAAGATCACGGCCGCCGAGATGGAGCTCGGCATCAAGAATCTCAACACGGCCTACGCCGACCCGATCATTCAGAAGCGCGCCGAGGACGAAAAGAAACTCGCAGAGCTGCGCCGCAACAGCGCCGATGCCTACCGCAAGGCCATGGAGGTCGTGCTACAGACACGGCAGGATGCGATCAATGCGGACGTTGCTGGCATGGGCATGGGCGACGACGAGCGCGAGCAAGCCGACCGGCTGAACACGGTTCGCCAAAAGTACGCCGAGTCTCGCCGGCAACTGGAGGAGCAGCAGGAAGACGTGTCGCGCCGGTTGAGCCAGGAGGCCTATCAGCAGCGGCTGGCGGACCTGTCCGACTACCAGGCACGTGAGCTGCAGATGGAGGTCGACGGCTTCGACGCGCGCCTAGAGGCGCAGCGGGACTACCGCAACGGCGCCAAGCGCGCCTGGGCGAACATTCAGGCTGACGCAGCCAATGTCGCCGGTGCAACCGACGACATGCTCACGGCAGGCTTCAACTCGGCACGCGACGCTGTTGCTGAGTTCGCCATGACGGGCAAAGCCAACTTCAAAAGCTTCACCGTCAGCGTGTTATCGGACATGGCCAGGATCGCCAGTCAGCAGGCTGCGAGTTCGCTGCTGAGCGGGCTGGTGGGGCTGGGGGTCTCAGCGGTTGGCAGCTACTTCGGCAGTGCCGGCGGTAATGGCATGGCGGCTGGCTCAGTTGGTGCCACTTCATCCAATCTCGGCGCGTCACAGGCCGGCTACGGCAGCGCCTATTTCCCACAGGCGCTGGGCGGTGCATGGAGCGGCGGCGTGCAGATGTTCGCCAAAGGCGCCGCATTTCGCACCAACAACATCTTGAACACACCCACGCCTTTCAGCATGGCCAACGGCGGGCTTGGCGTTGCCGGCGAGGCTGGGCCGGAGGCAATCATGCCGCTCGCGCGCGGGCCGGATGGATCGCTCGGTGTTCAGATGGTGGGAGGGCCGGGCGGAGGCTCCACCGTCGTTCAGGTAAACGTGCCGGTAGCGGTGACGGTTGAGGACCGGAGTAATGACGGTATGGAGCTGGACAGTTCAGCACTCCAGCAGAACCTCGAGCAGCAGATGCAGGGCGTTGCCGAGCGGGCCATCGCAGTGTCATGGCGCGCCGGCGGGCTCAGTTATCGGAACAGCACAGGAAGAAGGTAATGGCCATCGAGACATTCACATGGGAGCCCGACGATGAGGCCGGTGGCGATAGCACGTTGCGGACGAGGAAGTCGCAGTTCGGCGATGGCTACGCCCAGGTATCAAGCGACGGGCTCAATGGCGAGGTGGACAGCTGGTCGCTGTTATTCGGCGGCTTGGCGGACGAAATCGCGCCGCCGCTCGCCTTCATACGACGCCACCGCGGAGCGAGATCGTTTTTGTGGACCAACCCCGAGGGCGTGCTTGGGATGTACCGGTGTGAGACCTTCCGGCAGCAGCGCAAACCAGGCGGTGTCGTGGTGCTGTCGGCAACCTTCGAACGGGCGTACCAGCCATGAGCCTGATCACCCAGTTACAAAAGCTCGACCCCGGCGCCGAGATCTTGCTGTTTGAGCTGGATGGCTCGGACTTCGGCGCTGACATACTGCGGTTCCACGGACACGCGATTCCTCACACGCCTGAAGAGCTCGCGGCCGCTGGCGCAGATGCAGACCAGTTGCCTGCGAAATCCATCTGGTGGCAAGGCAACGAATATGCAGCCTGGCCAATGCAGATCGATGGCATCGAGGCCAACTCGGACGGCACAGCAGTGCGGCCAACGCTCACGGTCGGTAACGTCAACGGTCGCATCACGGCGCTTTGCCTGGCCTTCGGGGACCTGCTCGAGTTCCAACTGACGATGCGCCTTACCCTGGCGCAGTATCTGGATGCTGCCAACTTCCCCGAGGGCAATCCCGAGGCCGATCCGTCGCAGGAAGCCTTGGAGGTATGGTTCGTGGACCAGAAGATCTCGGAGAGCGGCAAAACGGTGGGTTGGGAGCTTGCCAGCCCTGGCGATGTGGGCGGCGAGACGATAGGCAGGCAAATGACCACGCTGTGCCACTGGGCGATGACCAACGGCTACCGGGGTCCGAACTGCGGCTACACCGGCCCGTACTTCGACATCGACGGCAACCCCACTGGGGATCCCGCCAAGGACGAGTGCAATGGCTGCCTGGACACCGGCTGCGTTGTGCGTCACGGCCAAGGTAATCAAATTCCATTCGGCGGCTTTCCAGCCGTGTCCCTGATCGCCAGGAGTTGACCATGCGCAAACACATCCTCGCCGCTGTGCAGCAGCACGCCGCGGCGGAGTACCCGCGCGAGTGCTGTGGGCTGCTGCTGGCCGTGGGCAGAAAGCAGATCTACTACCCGTGCGTGAACGTGGCAACTGAGTCGACCGAAGAATTTCGGATCGCGCCGGAGCAGTACGCAGAAGCCGAAGACCAGGGCGAGGTGATCGGCATTGTGCATTCCCATCCGGATGCGACCAGCCGGCCGTCGCCGCGTGATCTGGCAATGTGTGAGGCAACGGGGCTGCTATGGCACATCCTGTCTTGGCCGGAGGGCGACCTGCGCACCATCACCCCGACGGGCGAAACACCGCTGCTTCGCCGACCCTTCGTGCACGGCGCCTGGGATTGCTGGCAGGTCTGTGCTGACTGGTACAAGCGCGAGTGGGGTTTGGAGTTTCCAGCATACGCCCGTGAGGATGGCTGGTGGGAACAAGCAGATGGACCGAGCCATTATGAGGACGGCTACGAGGCTGCGGGTTTTTACCAGGTGGATCGCCCGCAGCGCGGCGATTTGGTGGTCATGGCCGTGGGCCGCACCGCGCACCCGAACCACGCAGGGATCTTCCTTGGCACTGACCCGGCACTGCCAGGGGAGCAGGCCGAGGTGTTCGGCCCGGGGCCGTTCCTGTTGCACCACCTGTACGGAAGGCCGTCAGAAATCATCGTGTTCGGCGGGCCTTGGCTCGACCGGACGCGCCTTGTGTTGCGTCATAGGGACGCGAACTGAAGCGGCTAGACCGCAGGAGTAGCCATGGATCAGTCATGCGAAGTAGAAAAGGATGGCGACACCATCAGCAACGACGCTCAACTCGCTAAGAGTTTCATCGTGAGAGCTGAACGCCTGACCCTTCCTAATACGGACGAGCATTGTCCTCAGCTGGAAGCAGACCAAATCGAGCGTCGGCTCCAGCGTATCGAGAAAGCGTTAGAACTTGGGATTACTTACGCCCGTTGAAGAACCTGGAAATTGCTTCAACATCAGGCTTTATAGGTCCACCAGGATGGCTGGCGGCCTTTTCGAGTGCGTATGCATGGGCCTCATCTAAAGCTGCTGACCCATGCGCTTTGGCGATTTGGTCGGCGAGGCCAGACAGAATGCATTCCAGAGTTAACAACGTTGAGCCTGTGTAGTTCAAGATTTCTTGGGTGTTATTACTCATATGGACCTCCTAGGTCATCATGCCCCGTCCATGGGCTTTCCTGCAACGGACCGGGGCGGTTGGTTGGGAGGTGCAACGCTACTACGGCAGAACTGAAGTCACGTACTGGCTTTCTATACAGGCCATACGTTTGAAATTGGATAAGTTATCCTAAGTCTTTTTGTCCTTGGATCTGGCGCATGGAAGTAGGCAAGGTTTCATTAATCGACGTGATCACTCTGCTTATTGCTCTGTTGAGCTTGGTTGTAGCCTGGTGGGCGTTGAGAAGAGCCAAGATGACTGAGCTCTTTACCCTTCGGCAAAGCGTGGTAACGATGTCGGAGAAAGCACGATCGGAATGGCGCAAGCTGAATACGGAAAATGAATCCCTGATCAGAGATGTGGGGTATCAATTCCCTGCCGAATTGCCTGAAGCGGCTGCTCTGTTGGAGTTCCTGATAGGTCAAAGGGACCACTTTGCGCTCTGCCTTCGAGATTCGGCTGCCCTAGCAGAAGATATCCATGCAACCGTGGACACATTCAATGAGAAGAAATGCCGCCTCTATCTTCGAGAAATTGAGCCGAGTCTTGAGATGCTGGCGCGCAATCAGGGCGTTTTGACGAAGAGGTACGAGGAGATATTGGGCCGTATGAAGGATGCAAACCGTCCCGAGCCTAGAGCCTAGACTTTGATCCACTGGCATTTCATCCACGCTGGATGGGTGGACAGGATAGCTAGCTGGGCGTCTTTGATGGATGATGGCCTAAAGCCTTACTCAAGGAGTCGAGATATGGCATTGCGCTTTCGCAAAAGCTTCAAGATTGCACCAGGTGTCCGGATCAACCTTAGTAAAAGCGGTTTGAGTACTTCAGTTGGAGGCAAGGGTGTCACGGCCAATCTCAGCAAGCGCGGTACGCGGGTGACTGGGGGAATTCCAGGCTCTGGATTGTCGGCATCGAAGCTCTATAACTCGGCCCGGAAGGAGACTTTACAAGCTGCGCCGACGCCTATTTGGGCGCATGTTTTGACTTGGTCGATCATCGCAGTAGGCCTCTGGTGGATCTTCAGTTAATTGAACGACCCAGCATCATGCCGGGCTGATTGCATACGCTCCGTCTCCAATGATCTGCCTGCTTCGACTTTCAACCCACGCTGACGCTGGCCCTCTGGCGGCAACTGAAATGAAGGCGCAAAATATCTCTTGTTGGTACGATGGTGCCTGATATCTAGACGCTCGCAGGTTTTTGATGACACAAGTTCGTTCGCCCAGCCCCGAAACCAGCGCTCCGGCCCTCGAGCACATTTTGGGAGCTCCCGGAGTATGGGTAGAGCCACCAAACATCCGGAGAGGCGGTGAGAGCGGTGTATTGAGAGTTGAGTGCGATGGCCAGACCTTCTACAAGAAGCAGCAGGTAGGGCACATTTATCGAAGCCTGTGCCATCCATTTGGATACCCGACAGTTGCCCGTGAAGCGAATGCTCTGGAGGCCGCTACTTCGCTGGGTGTTCTGACGCCTGCGCTTCTCTACAGGGACGTTCGCAAGGTTGATGGAGACTGGCAGGCAGTGATGATCACTGCGGCTCTGGACGGCTATTTATCGCTGGAGGACTTCTACGCTCAGGGTTTGGCCAAATCAGTGGGGACTGACCGGCATCATGAGATTCTGGCTGCATACGGCCGCGCTCTCGCAACCTTGAACCGTGGACGGTGGCAGCATGGCTGCCTATACCTGAAACATGTATTCGTCGACATCCGTGGCAGTGGCGTTAAGGTAGCATTGCTGGATTTTGAGAAGTCTCGAAAGCGTCTCACCGCAATGAGAGCAAGCCGTCATGACTTGAGGCAGGTTAAGCGCAGGTCCAAATGGACGGACGCCGAGTGGCTTGCATTTGTCAGCGGCTACGGCAGCGCGTTCAAGGTCAACGTCCTGCGACTGCTTTAAGCGTATGTCTTCCCTTGCGTATGGCGCTCCATCAGAAATTATCGCGTTTGGCGGGCTGTGGCTGGACCGCACCAGACTAGTGCTCCGACGCCGGGATGCGAAGTGATACATTCGTCCCTTTCAAGGGAGGGATGACATGCGATTTCTTACGACTGTGCTGAGTGCTTTGATTCTCGCAGGGTGCATGGCGCCTACGATGAACGAGGCTCGGCAGGATGGTCCTTTCAAGGTATTGGCTTCTGCCAAGCCGGACACTGATCTGGCGAAATGCGTGCAGTATGAATGGCAGAATCAGCCAATATTTGGCGGAACGCCCGGAGCAACCCTGCAGCCTGGTCGCGACACTGGTTACACGGTATTCACTGCGGCCTCAGAATATTTTGTGGACATACAACCAAAAGGCGCCGGCTCAGAGGCGAAGTACTATGTAGTGGTTAAAAACTGGATAGCAAAAAAACGCCTGGCTGCTTTGCGGTCTTGTCTCTGACATAGGAAGTTTAGCCCCCTCAAACTCCGCCGCCTTTGGGCGGCTTTTTGTTGTCTGGAGAAAACATGGCCATGACCGCCGCTCACTACGAGCCGATGACACGAATCAAGCTTTCTTGCTCGCTGGCCCGTAGGTTCGGGCGACTGCACCGGAGATCTTTGGATAGTGGTAGCACTCTTGAGGTTTTCAAAGCCTTGAAGGCGACTATCCCAGGCTTTGAAGAAGAGGTCAGGCGATTGCAGTCAATTGGTATTCGCTTTGCCATCTTCCGTAATCGCAAGAACGTCGGGCCGGAAGAGTTCGCTAGAGGCGGCTGCCGGGAAGTTCGTATTGTGCCGGTGCTGGAAGGCAGTAAGAGAGGAGGGGTATTGCAGACAGTCGTAGGTGCGGTACTGATCATAGCCGGCCTGATCATCACTGGTGGCACATTTGGTGCCGGGGCCCCGTTTGGCTCAGCCATGATCATGATGGGTGCATCGCTAATGGTTGGCGGCGTCATCCAGATGCTCAGCCCCCAGCCTAAAGGCCTTTCTCAGAGCGGCAGTCCTGCGAACATGCCCTCGTACGCCTTCGGCTCTGCGAAGAACACGACGGCCAGCGGCAACCCTGTACCCATTTGTATCGGCAGGCGGCGCTGGGGCGGCGCGATTATCTCTGCCTCGATCTACGCCCAAGACAAGGCGTAGCAGTCAAACAGAACAAACCACAGCCGCCTTGAGCGGTTTTTTTACGCCTGGAGGAAACCATGGGCGCAGCAGCTCACCTGGACATTACCGGGGCGAAAGGCGGAGAGAGCAAGCCAAAAACTCCCGTGGAAGCGCCGGACAGCCTTCGCTCCACCAACATCGCCAAGATCCTACTGGCGGTGGGCGAGGGTGAGTTCGATGGCACTCCGACCGATCGCGATATCTACCTCGATAACACGCCGATCATGGATGCCAACGGGAATACCAACTTCCCAGGAGTGAAATGGGAGTGGCGTCCGGGCACTGTTGAGCAGGAGTACATCAAGGGCATCCCGTCGATCGAGAACGAGACCACGGTCAACGTCGAGCTGCGCAGCGATAATCCCTTCACGAGGGCGTTGAGTAACACCCAGCTTTCCAGGCTACGTCTGCGATTCGCCTGGCCGCGCCTGGCGAAACAAGACAAGAGCAGCGGTGACACAAACGGCTATCGCATCGAGTATGCAATTGACATTGCGACCGATGGTGGATCTTTTGTAGAGGCTCTTCGTGGAGCGGTCGACGGAAAGACTACCAGTGGCTATCAACGATCAGAATCGGTGGACCTTCCTCAAGCCGCCACTGGTTGGTCCTTTCGCGTGCGTCGGATCACGCCGAATGCAAACGACGGCCTGATCGCTGACACAATGACCATCGCGGGTTACACCGAGATTATCGACCAGAAGATTCGCTATCCCAACACCGCGCTCCTCTACATCGAGTTCGACGCCGAGCAGTTCCAGAACATCCCGGCTGTGACCGTCAACTGCAACGGCCAGCGCTGGCCGGTACCGAGCAATTACGATCCCGTGAACCGCACCTACGTTGGCGTGTGGGATGGCACCTTCAAGCAGGCCTGGACCAATAACCCCGTGTGGGCCACCTACGGCATCTGCGTGAACGACCGTTTTGGCTTGGGCAAGCGAATCCAGAGTTGGATGGTCGACAAATGGGAGATGTACCGAATCGGCCAGTACTGCGATCAGATGGTATCGAATGGCGTGGGCGGGATGGAGCCGCGCTATCTGTGCGACCTGAACCTGCAGGGCAAGGCTGAGGCCTGGACGCTGCTGCGTGACCTGTCCGCTATCTACCGTGGGATGGTCTATTGGGCGCAGGGCTCGCTGTACATGCAGGCGGATATGCCGCGCGCGCAGGACATCGACTACACCTTCACCCGCTCGAACGTCATCGACGGCGATTTTGTGTACGGCGGCGCTGGGCGTGACACGCACTACAGCCGCGCACTGATCAGCTACGACAACCCAGCCAACAACTACGACACCGACGTCATCCCGGTGACCGACAACGCACTGCAGCGCCGGTACCGGGACCGCCCCATCGAGATATCAGCGATTGGTTGTACCCGTGCAAGCGAGGCACAGCGCCGCGGCAAGTGGGCACTGCTGAGCAATAACCAGGACCGGACTGTCACTTTCAAGACCGGTATGGAGGGCGCGGCCGTTCTGCCTGGCTACGTCATCCCGGTTGCCGACGAGCTCGTCGCCGGGAGGCCGAATGGCGGGCGCATTTCTGCGGTCGCTGGGCGCGCTGTGACACTGGATCGTGACGCCCCGGTGAAGGCGGGCGATCGCCTGATCGTTAACCTGCCCAACGGCACCGCGCAGGCCAGGACCGTGCAGTCGGTGGCTGGCCGCACGGTGACGGTCACCACGGCTTACACCCTCCAGCCCGAGCCGCAGTTGCAGTGGGCGGTTGACTATAGCGACCTGGCCGTTCAGCTCTTCCGCGTGCTCAAGCGCAAGCGCACGACCGAGGGCGAGTACGAGTTCACCGCGCTGGAGTTCAACCCGAGCAAGTTCGCAGCGATCGATAGCGGCGCCAAGCTCGACGAGCGTCCAATCAGCGTCATTCCGGTCACTACGGTTCCGGCGCCGGCCAGCGTCACGTTGACCTCAAATTACATAGTGGACCAGGGCATTGCTGTCAGCACCATGACCATTGAGTGGCCAGCCGTTGAAGGCGCGGTTGCTTATGATGTGGAGTGGAAGAAAGACAGCGGCAACTGGATCCGCATGCAGCGAGTGGGCACCACGTCTGTAGATGTGGGCGGCATCTATGCCGGCGCTTACCTTGCTCGCGTGCGAGCGGTGAGCGCATTCGATATCACTTCCATCTGGCGCAGCTCGATGCTCACAGAGCTCAAGGGCAAGGAAGGCGTACCGCCGTCTGTAACTCATCTCACGACTGAAAGTCTGCTCTTCGGAATCAAGATTACCTGGGGCTTCCCGGCTGGCGCCGAGGACACCCAGCGGACCGAGCTGTGGTACAGCGAAGGCACTGACCTTGACGCAGCCACCAAGCTGGCAGACTTGGCGTACCCGCAGGCTGAGCATGTTCTGCAGGGACTGCGTGGCGGGCAGCAGTTCTTCTTCTGGGCGCGCCTGGTAGACCGCACCGGCAACGTCGGCCCGTTCTTCCCGGTGGCCCCGACTGTGGTCTCTGGAAGGTCGAGCATGGACGCGGGCCCGATCCTCGAGCAGATCACCGGCGAGATCCTCGAGAGTCACCTCGGCAATGAGCTGACGGATCGGATCGACCTGATCGATCAGGATGGACCAGGCTCGGTCAACGAGCGCCTGGGAGAAGTCCGCAAAGACCTGAACGAGCAGATCAGTGACGTGAATAACCACGTCAGCGAGGTGCAGAACGAGCTGCAGCAGCAGATCGACACGATCGCCGACTTGGCCGACTCCATGCCGTACAAGGCAGACCAGGCCTACACCGTCGGCCAGAGCGTGCTGGGAGAAGACGGCAGGCTGTACCAGGCAAAAGCCGACGTGCCTACCGGCAACCCGCCGCCCAACACCGCCTACTGGACCGATATCGGGCAGGCAGTGCAAACGGCCAATGGTGTGGCCGCGCGCGTACAGACGGTGGAGACGAAGGTCGAGAGCCTGGAAGGCAGTTCGTCGGCCCAGGCTCAGCAGATCACCGGCCTGCAGTCAGGCCTGACCAGCACCAACGGGAATGTTGCAGCAGCACAGCAGGCCGCCCAGGACGCGGCAACGCTGGCGGGCGGCAAGGGCAAGGTCATTGTGCAGTCGGCCGCGCCGGCAGTCGCCGACCGTTTGGCGCAGAACCTTTGGATCGACACCACCGGCAACGCGAACACGCCGAAACGCTGGAGCGGTACCGCCTGGGTAGCTGTGACCGACAAGGTGGCCACCGACGCTGCAGCGGCTGCGGCCAACGCACTGTCGGTCGCGCAGACCAAAGCTGATGCCACTGTGGTGCAGAGCCTGACCACCCGGGTTACCGAGGCAGAGGGCAAGCTGACCACGCAGAGCCAGTCCCTGACCGGCCTGCAGAACAGCCTGACCACGACCAACCAGAATGTCACGGCGGCCCAACAGGCGGCTCAGTCGGCCTCGGATGCAGCCGGCGCCAAGGGCAAGGTGCTGTACCAGTCGACCGCGCCGGCGGTGGCCGATCGTCTGGCGCAGAACCTCTGGATCGACACGACGAGTAACGCCAACACCCCGAAGCGCTGGAACGGATCGACGTGGGTCGCGGTGACGGACAAGGTGGCAACCGATGCTGCGGCTGCGGCTGCCAGCGCCCTGACCCAGGTGGCGACCAAGGCTGATGCCTCGACGGTGCAGTCCCTGACTAACACCGTGGATCAGCAGGGCGCGGCGATCAGCGCCAATGGCCAGGCGATCACCAGCATCAACACGTCGCTCACCCAGGCTGGCGGCGAGAACCTGTTGTACAACCCGTCGTTCGATACTCCATCAGCCGGCAGCGCCAATATCGCAGAGGGGTGGTACTGGCGCACGCAGGCGGCGGTCACTGTCGTGCCATCACTTCTCCCATCGGCCTTGGGTGCCGTCGGCAAGCGGCAACGATTGGAGGTCTCGGGACTGATAGCCGGGACCGGCACAAACTATGTCGACTTTGCGCCTATGGTGGCGCCGGTGGATGTGCGCCCGCCCGCCTATGCGGGAGTGGTAGGTACTGCGTCAATCTTCGTGCGTGGTAGCACGGGTTTGATGGTGCAGATCTTCATGCAGTACAAGGATGCATCAGGAGCCACTATAGGCACCCACGGTCCCGTCAACGTCAGCACTTCCCCCACTGAGGAGTACGAGCGGGCTGTGCTCAATGGGCTTGCCGCGCCCGCAGGGGCGGTACGGGTGGATGTGCTGTATCGAGTTCGTTCTGCTCCAGGTTCGAGCGTTACATCCGGTTTTGTTGACCTTGATAAAGCTCAGTATGAGCACAGTCCTGTCGTAACCGGATGGCGCGACAATGGACAAGTGAGCGCGTCAGCCATCGCGGCCAACGCAACCGCCACCACAGCACTGACAGGCAGGGTAAGCCTCACAGAGCAGGGTCTGACCAGCGTTTCAGGCAGCATTACTGAGCTGAACAATACGATCGGTGACGTCGGCGGCGAGAACATTCTGTACAACCCGGCCTTCAAAAAGATCAGCGCTACCGTGTCTACTACTCCAGACGGTTGGTTTATCGAGGGCGGCGCTGCCAACGTCTCCAGCGTGGTGGAATCCTGGCTGAATTCCGGTGAGAAGGCGTTCAGATCGGTTGTGACAGGGGTTACGCCCAACTCTCCGTACCTGTCTCTGGTAACACACGCTGATCGCCGACCCACTGTTGCTCCGCGTCAGCCTTTAACCAGCTCGGTATACGTGCGGCGTTCGTCTTCGTCAGGCCTTCTGGGCATGCGAATCATCCACCAGTGGTATAACGCGGCTGGGGCAGTTATTTCGGCACCGGCCACGGCGGTCACTGCCATCTCGGTTGATGGTGGCCGAATGTCATTCACATCGGTGGCGCCGGCCGACGCAGCTAAGGTCAACGTTTACTTCCGAGTTCACGCAACGGCCGGCACTGTGAACGGCACATTTGAGTTGGCCCGGCCCCAGTCGGAGTACGCAAGCCGGGCGAGTGGTTGGAGGGATAACGGTCAGGTTGACGCTGCAAACAACTCGGCGACATCTGCTGCGGTTGAAAGCCTGACCTCTACGGTGAACCAACAGGGTGGCACCCTAAGCAGCGTTGCAGGCAGGACTACCACGCTCGAGAACTCGGTTAATAGCGCTACCAATGGACTCTCCACCAAAGCCTCGGCTTCGGCGGTCGACGCGCTGACCAATCGTGTTTCCGCAGCGGAGGGGGTCAACACCAGCCAGTCCAGCAGTATCACTCAGCTGCAGAACAGCATTGGTTCTGCTCAGCCTTTCGTGGCTGGTCAGGCGTGGGAATTTACGGGGTCCACGCTCGGCTGGGTGGCTACTACCAGTGGAGCAACGTTCGTGGCCGGTCCGCTGTTCGCCACGGTGTCGAAGTCCGTATCGCTTCAGGCAACCAACTCTTTCCCGAAGATTACAGGCGCTGAAAACCCGTACATGCGCATTCGCCTACGTCGCCGCAACACCACCAGGTCAGCGGTCGCGATGTACTGGGCGAACGAAGACGGTGGGCTGGCAGAGGCCCGGCGCTTCAACTGGTCCATCAACACCAGCACAACCGACTGGCAGGACATCGAGTTTGACCTGTCCGGCCATGTCGGCTGGACCGGGAAAAGCATCTCGTCGATTCGCTTGGACATGATGAATCCGTCAGATACGGCCGGTGAGATCGATGTTGCTTACATCGCAGTCGGCAGGCGCGCGGTGGCAGCTTCAAGCAGGGCTGTAGATGCACTGACCTCAACCGTGACTCAGCAAGGCGATGACCTAAGCGCCCAGGCGCAGAAGCTCACCGGGCTGCAGACTTCGGTTGGAAACAACACGGCATCGGTGCAACAGGTAGCCACCGCGCAGACCACGCTCAACAACAAGGTCAACGCTTCGTACTCGGTGAAGCTCCAGGTGGTCAACGGCAACCAGTATGTCGCTGCTGGATTTGGCCTGGGGGTGGAGAACAGCGGGGGAGTACTGCAATCAACGTTCGCTGTCATGGCTGACAGATTTGCGGTGCTGAACCCAAGCGGAAATGGTTTCGTCAGCCCGTTCGCAATCCAGAACGGTCAGGTGTTTATCAACGACGCGCTGATTTCGAACCTGGCTGTGCAGAATGCCATCGTCGGTACAACAATAGCGTCATCTACTTACTCGCAATTTGGTGAGCCTCTTATGACGCTGAATTTCAATTCAGGAGAAATCATTATGCGTAATTGGAGTCGTCAGCTGACGTATACCAAGATTAACAATGATGGCATCGACGTTGTAGTTGACGGTGTGCGCCGCGTCCGGATGGGGGTATGGTGATCTAAATGGCATCTGACGCAGGCCTCCAAGTATTTGGCGCTGACGGCAGATTGCTTGTGGATATGAGCATGTCTATCAGTCAGCACCAAGGAGAAGTTGTAACAAATTCTGCCAGCGGCTCTATTGCTCTACCTGCCCTGCCGGCTGGGAAGCAGCGTTTCTATATCATTGTTACTCTAGTCGATACTCAGAAATGGAAGGGCAAGAAGCCAGGCGTGACCGTTTCGGGCAACACCATGACTTGGCAGTATCAGCACTCAACGTGGTTTGGGCAGTTCTCTGCCAACTGCCGTATTTATTACGGGTACTATTAGGGTGGATTTATGCCTGTTGGACTTCACGCGTTCAAGGACGATGGCACACTCCTATTTGACATCGATCGAATCAGCTACGGCTTGCTCAAGAGCGGATACCTGAACCTCGTAGATCGCTGGGGAAGGTACTACCTCAAGTCGGCTCAACTACCGCCGAACGAGGAGGGTAGCTACGAATATCGAGAGTTGCTTGACCCAATCTGCGGAATCAGTATTTCCGACGGGGTGTCGCCGATTGTGTTCTTGGTTGGGGATGGAAAGCCATGTGGCGAGTCACTGAACGGCAACGTACGGACGTTGTATTTTCAGGGCTGCAAGCCGAACACTAAAGCTTTTGTCTTCGACCTGATGCGAGATGTTGGGGAGCGGACAGGCATGGAATGCTACGACGCTAATGGACGGCTCAGCTTTACAACTGGCATGCCACCTTTGAACATTATCGCTGCAGTGAACCCACCCGCGATCAGCGCGCCTGTTGTTGCAAACAGTGACCAAAGATGGACTCCCTATGTTGGCGGCGCTAACGAAGCTTCGGGCAGAGAATGGTCGTCTGGCGATTTTCCGCAAGTTAAGGGCGCTGCCTATGTCCCGGTAGTCGCAGGAGAACTTGCTGCCTACCTTACCTTTTCTCGAAGTGCAGGAGTTACCCATGGGCGGGATTTCAACGGCATTAACAAGTTGAGTGCCAATGAAGGGTGTGGTGGCTCCTCTGGAGGTGTCAGGTTCTTCTTCAGTCCCTCAGCTTCATCCCTATCAACCATATTTACCAACAACGACACCATCTGGTTCGATATCCCAACTGACCGACAACCGCAAGCGCTCGTTATTCGAGCGTCGGACTACCCATTTCCGTTTAGATAATCACTGAAAGAGGAAACACACATGCCTTATGTAGCCATCAATCTGGCCAACGATTTCGACGTTGCCAACAAAATCCGTTATGCCACCCTGGATGATGCTGATGCTCGAGCGCGTGAAATCCTGGCGCAATTCCCGACGGCGCAGGTCTTCACTGCCCAGGTGCTCAAGGACTACAGTGCCAAGGTCACCGTCACCGCAAAGGATCCAGCTGAGCCGGAGTCTGAAGCGCCCGCCGCCTGAAGGTAGGATCAATATTCCAACCTACGGATAGGAACGTTGCCGCGCTTGTACTGTTGGTAGCCGGTGTACGGAAGGATAAGCGTGTCTGCAATCGCCGATGCCCCCATGTCTACCAAGATCGGGAAAGGCGCCCAGTGCCCGCCTTTTCTTTGCGGGCCATTCAAATTGCAGAACTGATAGGAAACGCCGCTGTACGCCCGCGTGATGGTGAAGCAGTCAGTCTGCCAATTCGCCAAGTCGTTAACTGCCTTGGATTCGTCTGACACAGTCCGCACAGTTCCGCAGCCGCTCATCACGATAGTCAGCGCCATTCCCATCCATAAATTTTTCATCAGGCCACTCCCTCTGTGATGGCCAGATCATAGCGCATCTTTTTCCCGACCCGCTTCGAGCGGGTTTCTTTTTGCCTGGAGAAAACCATGACCCAATCCACTGCCCGCGGCGTGCGAAACAACAATCCCGGGAACATCGACTTCAATCCCCGCAACGCCTGGCAGGGGCAGCTCGGCCTGGAGGAGGGCGTGGGAAAACCGCGCTTCGCCCGCTTCGACCAGCCAGAGAACGGGATACGCGCTTTGGGCAAACTGCTGGTCAACTACCGGGGCAAAGACGGCATGCCCGGCGTGGGCGGAAAGGGCATCGACACGGTGCTCGAGACCATCAACCGCTGGGCGCCGAGCAATGAGAACAACACCCAGGCCTATGCACTGGCGGTGGCCAAGCGTATCGGCGTGCGCACCACTGAACCGATCAACATCAAGGACCCCGCGGTCCTGCGGGGAATGGTGGTGAGCATCATCATTCATGAGAACGGCGGCAATCCCTACCTGCCGGCGGTGATCGATGAGGGCGTGCGGAGGGCGCTGGCATGACGGCCTGGGCGTTGCGCCTCGCTGGCGCCGGCCTGCTGATCCTGCTGGGCATGGCCGTGGGCGCCTGGAGCGCTACTCATCACTTCCGCCCGCTGCTGGACGATCAGCAGGATCAGTTTGCCCAGTGCACTGCCGCCCGCGACAACCTGGCAGACCTGGCCACCGAGCAGGGCAAGGCCATCGGCGACTTGATGCTTGCCGCCGCCGGCCGCCAGGCTGCCGCCGAGCAAGTCGTGGGCGTGGCCAAGGCCAGCGCCGATATCGACTATGCCGCGGCGAACCGCCTGCAGCAGGAGCGGACCGGTGGCGAACAGTGCGCAGCAGCAACTTCGATCATCGACAAGGAGCTTGGCCTATGAGGATGCTGCTGATTGCTTACGCGCTGATTCTGGCCGGCTGCGCAGGCCGAGCTGAACCTGAGACGCAGTACGTCCGCGTCGAGGTGCCAGTGTCAGTGCCGTGCCGGGCGCCAGAGATAGCGGTACCTGTATGGGCCGCAGACAGTTTGCTCAAGTCCGATAGCTTGGAAATGAAAGTCCGCGCGCTGCTGGCTGAGCGCCGGCAGAGGATCGGCTACGAACGCTTGCTTGGCGCAGCCGTCTCTGCTTGTCGCTAGAGTTCCGCAATATGCCTTTGATCAAAGCTGCAATGTGATCGAGCATCAAATGGGGCGGCGTGGGCTTCTAAATCTGGGAGCCGCAGTCACGCAATTTGGCTCTCAGACATTGCTCACCAGTTGGCGATGGGGGCTTGAGGGTTATACCCAAACTTACCATCTCGAACAAGCCACAGCGCGTTTTCGATGTCAGTTGCGGAGAATGAGTGTGGGTTTGTCACTTTGCCTGCCAGGACTAGGCCGAGCAAAGCAATCTTGATCTCTTGACGGGGAGAGTCTCGACCGCACTTCAGAATTTCTCGACAAATTGACGCCTTGACGCGGTCTGGTATAGAAGCCGAGTTTTTCAGCTCCGCTTCAAGCCAGCGCTCAGCTTCTGCTACCTGATGATCTATTTCGCTCTGTGACATTTGTGATCCTCATTTTGTGAGCGCTGACTATGCCGCTGTTTAGAGCTGCCAGCAACCTTGCTGGACTTCCTGCGCAAGCTCCAGCCAACGCTTCGCCCGATAATATGGGCGACTGATGGGCAATTGGTGTGAAGCCTCGCGGAAGCATTTGAATGAAGTCTAATAACTGGGCCGGCATGCGAGTCGATCTATACTGGCCTCATCAAATGAGGGGTGTAGCCTGTGAACAAGGATGTAGACGGCGTGTTGATGCCAGGCCATGAGATGTACCTGCAGGTCACGGCGGCACTGAGGCGATATCACGAAGCGAAGGATATGGGCGCCCCTGCCCTTGAAGTTGAGCGGCTGCGCCAGATTTACCAGGCACATGCCCAGGCGGTCACTGACTACCAGCTCAAAGCCCTGAGCGGTAGAGGCTCGCCCGCGCACTGACCTGAGCCGCTGTGATGAAAGCGTTTGCTGGCTGATGTGGCTGGGCGAGGAGCGCAATCGAGCGTAAGCTACCGCTCCCTTTGAGCACCCAGCTCGTGAAATTCGCCCATATGCATGAGGCCGTGATGCTGAAACCGATACTCTTGGTCGAGGACGACTTACGAGATGTTGAGCTGATACTGACTGCTTTGGAGAGAAGTCAGCTAGCCAATCAGGTTGTCACCGTCCGGGACGGTGCCGAGGCTCTCGACTATCTGCATTGCCGTGGCATGTACGCGAATCGGAAGGGTGATAATCCTGCGGTGATCCTCCTTGATCTCAAGCTTCCCAAGGTAAACGGTCTGCAGGTCTTGGCGGATATTCAGTCCTCCGCACATCTGCGGACCATCCCTACAGTCATGCTCACCTCATCCAATGAGAGCCCTGATTTGAGCGAGGCATACAGGCTCGGCGTCAACGCTTATGTCGTCAAGCCCGTACGGTTCGCCGACTTCGTGCACGCAGTAGGGGCGGTAGGAGCATTCTGGGCGATCACAAATGAAATCCCTCCAAGTCGCTCGTCCGGGGGCTGAAAGGCAGGTAAAGGTTACGATTCCCGGTCCATGTAAGGCGTCATCGGTGATCAGCGGTAAATGGCACGTTCATCAGTGCCATCCATTCAGAGAACGCTTGTCTGTGCTCTCGCACTGCCACCTCCCATTCCGGCCCGCTAACTGTCCGTGATGAAACGAGCAGCATCAGCTGGCTCGTCGCGCCGTCCAGCGTGACCAGGCGGCTCGAGCATTCACACCTGAATTCGTCAATTTGATCCATGAGCCTAATCCAATGCTGTACCTGTCATAGGTTGAGGCAATGGAATGGAAGATGTTCATTCTAATGGGCCGATCATCCTCGCCTTCCGCCGATCGGTGATTGCCGGCAAGGGCCCACGGATTTAGGATACTGTTTTTATATACAGTACTTGGTGCCGCCATGTCGCAACATTTACCCGCGCTTTGGGTCGCTGAACTTGATGATGTCGCTGCCTTGACCGACGACCCTGACGGTAGGGCGGCAGTGCTGGAAGTAATGGCCTTGGCCGCTCACCGCAGAAATGAGGTTGACGCCGACCAACTCGCGGACATGCTCGAACTGGCAGAAGCGGCTCGTTTGTATGGCCTTGAGGCTGGCCAGCCATGCAGTACGTGAGTGCTTTCGCGACAGCCGAAGACCTGCAGGCTATATCCCTTGACGAGCTGCTGCAGGTGCATGCGCCCAACGTGTACCTGGTCAAGATCGATGGCGACAGCATGGAGGGTGCCGGAATCTTCGACGAGGACGTGGTGATCGTCGACAAGGCGATCGATGCGCGGGCTGGCCACATCGTCATCGCGGCGGTTAATGGCGAGCCAGTCTGCAAGCGTCTCGACTACGTCGGCCGGCAGATCGTGCTGCGCTCGGAGAATTCCCGCTACCCGCCGCGGTTCATCATGGAGGGTGACGAATTCACGGTCTGGGGCGTGGTCACCTACAGCCTGCGCAGCCACGGGCCGATGTCATGTATTTCCTGATCGTCCGGCGGCGCAAGCTGGGCGTGGCCATCCCTACTGATCAGCTGGGGAAGATCCAGGCCCTGAAGGCCGACATCCACATCGGCGATCACCACAGCGGGCCGTTGGGGAGGGTGTCGACCCAGGCCTGGGTGTTCACGCACTCGCCTGGCGCCGATGTCATCCCGCGCCTGCACGATGCCAAGGTGAATGGCATGGCCCAGCTCGGCATCAACATCAACGGTGTGGAGGAGATCGACGGCACGCTATATGCGCAGTCGTGGTGGTGCAGAACGGTGTAGTTTAGGTTTGGTTTTCGGTCGGCAGGACGCCGGGGAGGGGGATTTCAAGCGGCACTCTGCCCAGCAGAGCCAAGACTTTGGCCGTGGTCCAGCATCTGCTACGCATGCCCAGTTTTCACTGGATGGGCGTACAGATGCTTCGTACCACTTTTTGTACCACTGGCACCGTTTTCGAGTGTGTTGCAGTGTGCCGGTGTGGGCTGGAAGGCCCATAAACATGGGCTTTCCTCGCTTTCCAAAACATGCCGAAACGCGAAAAACATCTGTGGAGTATGGCCGAAAGTGTGTCGAATGCCTTATGACTAAAGGGCGCAAGGTGAACGAATTTTAATACGGGATCCATTTATCGGACGCCCCATACTGCCAAGTTACAGGTGCAGCCTGGTTCCGCAAAAAGGCTGCGCAGCGGCCTGGGATCTCTGCAGTTGATGGAGATCTGCAGAAGTTATGATTGAATACGGCATTTTCAGGAGGATCACCATGCACAAGGACAGTACTACCCCTTTTTACGCCGCAGGCGGGTCAATGCTCATTATCGGCATTGTCTTCGCCGCTGTAGGCGCTTCTGGTCAGCCCGCGTTTGGCTGGACTGCGGTCGGCCTGCTGATACCCAGCGCTGTACTGTTGATGCAGGCCGTTCGGCGCAAGCGTCATGTCAATAACGATCAATCGTCGAAGTGAGTTGGTTCCGCGAGGAGTAGATCGGTGCAACAGTGCCGTTGGTCTTGTCACGGGCACTTGCGTCAGTGGCGCTACTCTCACGCTAAGGCACGGATCAACTGTGCATTGACGAGGGTAGTGCTATGGATATCGACGAGAAAGCACCGGGCAACATCTCCCAGCAAGGTGTAGGTGGCAAGACCGACAACGAAACGGCCCATGACCCGATGCCCCCGCTGCCTGAGGACGATGATGCCGGCCTGGACGAAGAAATGCCTGACGTAGAGGCGAACAACTCAGTCTCCAGCGAGCATCCCGATCCAGTCTGAGGCACGCCCCAGCGCGCAAAAAAAGCCCGCCAATACTGGCGGGCAACAAGGGCACAAGGAGCAACACACAACAAATTCGTTCAAGCCATCAAGCTGCCGCTCTGCAGCTGATCAGCCATCGCCACGGCACAGGCTTTGGATGCCAGCGGGCCACTGACAGGCTCGCCATTGCGCATCAGATACCAGCAGGCCAGCAGACCTTGCTCACGCAAGCGAGTGGGAACCGCGCTACCAACAACCGACATGATCTGGATAGTGGCCATGCTGACCTCCTGTAAGACATGCGCCAACCTTACCGAGCAGCCGACGCAGTTTGAAATCAACGCGCTCGATAGTGGTCATCAGCTCTATCAACAGTACTGTCGACACCACCCTGCGCAATGGCTCCTACTATGCATGCCACCACTGTCAACTGAGCGCCGGGAAAGGGTAAAGGTTGTGTAAGCAATGCCCTCTGGTACGCTGGAGCAACGATTCAGCTCAGGCAGACGGAACAGGTGATGACCCATACCCCAAGCAGAAATACACAGTTGTGCATCTCCCTGGCCGGACGCCCCGGCACCTTTGGCGTGCGCTTTCACAATCATCTCTATGAACAGCTGGGCCTGGATTACTACTACAAGGCCATGACCACTGATGATCTACCCGCCGCTGTGGCCGGTATTCGCGCATTGGGGATTCGCGGCTGCGGTGTGTCGATGCCGTTCAAGGAAGCCTGCCTGGCGTTGGTTGACGAGGTCGATGCGTCTGCGGCTGCCATCGAGTCCGTCAATACGTTGGTCAACAGCGATGGCTATATCAAGGCTTACAACACGGACTACCTGGCCGTGCAGCAGCTGTTGGCCAGGCATGAAGTGGATCCGAACACCGCGTTCGCGCTGCGTGGCAGCGGCGGGATGGCCAAGGCCGTGGCCTGTGCGTTGAGTGACGCCGGCTTTGGTGAGGGTCTGATTATTGCCCGCAATGAACAGGCGGGGCGGCAGTTGGCCGACATGCTGGGTTATCGCTGGCAGGCCGAATTGGGTGATCTTGCGCCGCCGATGCTGATCAACGTCACGCCGATTGGTATGGCTGGTGGTCCGGAAGCGGAGCAGCTGGCGTTTCCGGAGACCGCAATTGCAGTGGCTGAGCGGGTGTTTGACGTCGTGGCAATGCCAGCACGCACGCCATTGATCTGCCGCGCCGAAGCACTAGGCAAGCCCGTCATCACCGGGCTTGAGGTGATCGCTCTGCAAGCGCTGGAGCAATTCGTGCTGTATACCGGCGTGCGCCCCACGGCAACACAGATCGAGGCTGCAGTTGCCTACGCGCGGGGCGCCTAGCCAGCTGTACTTACAGGGGCGTTGGCTGAATCACTTCGACCCAGTACCCATCAGGGTCTTTGATGAATGCCAGATGGTTCATGCGGCCGTCGCTCAGTCGCTTCTGGAACGGCACCTGCAGGGCTTCAAAGCGTTGGCAGGCTGCCACCACATCTGGCACCGAAATGCAGATATGGCCAAAACCGCGTGGGTCGGTATTGCCGTCGTGATAGGCGAAGTCTGCGTCACTTTCAGTGCCGTGGTTATGCGTCAGCTCAAGTACGCCAGGGATCGACTTCATCCATTGGTGACGCGCATCGTCATCAGCTGGAATGTGCCCAGGATCAACCAGCGCCAGGAAGTACAGGCTGAACTTGGCTTCGACGAAGTCGCGTTTGTCGACCAGTTTGAAACCGAGCACGCGGGTATAGAAGTCCAGAGACTTCTCGATGTTCTTGACGCGCAACATGGTGTGGTTGAAAACGAATTGCGCAGTGGCAGCGTCCGCTTGTGCGGTGACGCCAGGCAAGGTGTTGAGGTCGTTCAGGCTCATGAAAGCTCCAGAGACGAGGCTGGGCCCACAGGCACCAGCGGTAAGACAGGCCGTCCATGATACGGGACGTGAGCGGGGAGACAAAATGAAAGCGCCCTGCACGAGTGCAGGGCGCTGAAATTAGAGGCCCGCGTGTGCGGGCGCAGATGGGGTCGCTAGTCCGTTAGCTGGGAGCGATCATGGCCCAGGCGCTGTGAAAAAAGTGTGAAGTGCATGTCCATGTTTCATGGACGCAGCCAGCCATCTACAGTGCTCGCGCCGTGCTCTTCTTTCCAGGCTTTCAGCCCGCGGTGATTACCGCCCTTGGTTTCGATCAGTTCGCCGGTGTGCGGGTTCTCGTAAACCTTGACCACGCGTGCGCGGCGCTGCTGCTTTGGCGCTGCCCCGGAGGACTTTGCGGTCGGTTTGCTGCCGCCCTTTGGGTCGAGGATCGCGACGATATCGCGCAGGCCCTTTTCGTAGGTCTTCATCAGCCCCAAAAGCTTCTGCTCGAATTCGATTTCACGTTTGAGACCGGCATCCTGCTTAAGCGCCTCGAGTTGGGCGATTTGTTCCTGAAGCGCTTTTTCGGCAGCGCGAAATTCTGCAAGTCTGGACACTTTCATCACTCCTTAAATACGACCGCGTCAAAACGTGACGAACATTGTAAGAAGATATAACGTCTGCCACGCGGGGTTTAGTGTGGTTCACGAGTGCCGAGTGTAGTTGCGTACCGCCTCCGGGTAAACCATAAACTTTGCAAGTAGTTGGGGAACTTTACTAGTTTTATGAGCGTTAAATTGATTGCTGTTGAACAACAGCCTTAACTGCTCGACAGAGTGTCGGGTCGCGCCGACACTCATGACTGCAGTCACAGCAACCCACGCGGGAGCAGGCGATGAAACAGTTGTTATTGATCGGCATCGGCCCTGGTGATCCGCGCCAGGTGACGTTTGAAGCGGTCGATGCGCTCAAACGCGCAACCGTCTTCTTCATCCTCGACAAGGGATCCCGGGTTGATGAACTTGTTCGCCTACGCCGGGCGATACTTGAACGCTATCTACCTGACGGCGGCTACCGCCTGCTGCAAGTCGATGACCCGCAGCGTGAGGCTCTGACCGGCGATTACATTGATGCCGTGCAGGGCTGGCACCAGCAACGTGCTGCGCTCTACGCAAGCATGATCGAGGAGGCGCTCGGCCCGGACGATGTCGGGGCGTTTTTGCTGTGGGGCGAGCCGAGCCTGTATGACAGCACGTTGCGGATCCTCCAGCTGGTACGTCAGCGCGGCACGCAACTGCAGCTTGAAGTGATCCCGGGTATCAGCAGCATTCAAGCCTTGGCTGCTCGCCATCAGATCCCGCTGAACCGTATCGGCGAGCCGCTGACCGTGCTTCCAGGGCGGCGGCTCGCCGCACTGGGGCAGATCGACAATGTGCTGGTCATGCTCGATGGTCAGTGCGCCTTCGCCGGGCTTGATGACCCCGACCTTCATATCTACTGGGGCGCTTATCTCGGGACGGCCGACGAGCTGCTGCTTGCCGGGCCATTGTCGCAGATCAAGGCGCAGATCTTGCTGGTGCGTGAACAGGCGCGCCAACGCAAGGGCTGGATCATGGACACTTACCTGTTGCGGCGGGAGCTTTAGCGCAGCGATGCTGTCGTAGTTGCTGTGAGAAAGTGTTCGATCAGCGCACGTTAATATGGCCTGTAGACAAGGCAATCCACTACCGGCTATCGCAATTGCGCGCATCTCTTCTAGAATCTGCCCATGTCCATGCTGCTTGATGGCAGCCGGATCGTGGCGCAGAAGCTGCCAGGTCCCTATTTGAGTACGCCATGAGTTCGAGTACACCGCTGTCCGGAATCAACCAGCCGCTGCGAGGGATCGCCCTGGTGGTGGTCGCCACTTTCCTGTTTGCCAGCCATGATGCGCTGTCCAAGTTCCTCGGCGGTCTGTACCCGATCATCATGGTGGTGTGGGTTCGGTATCTTGTGCATACGCTGCTGATGGCCGGTATCTTCCTGCCCAAGTCGGGCATGGCGGTGCTGCGTACGCGCAAGCCGGTGATGCAGACGCTGCGTGCACTGAGCCTGCTCAGTACCAGTCTGCTGTTTACCGCAGGCCTGCAGTACTTGCCGTTGGCCGAGGCCACCTCTGTCAACTTCCTGGCACCGGTGCTGGTGACGGCCTTGTCGGTGCCGTTGCTCAAGGAGCATGTCACCACTGGGCAGTGGATCGCAGTGGTAATGGGCTTTATCGGCGTGTTGGTGGTAGTGCACCCGGGCGGCTCGATGTTCACCCCGGCGATTCTCTTCCCGTTCGGCTCCGCATTGGGTTTCTGCTTTTATCAGATACTCACACGCAAAGTAGCCGCATACGACAGCCCGACCACCAGTAACTTTTTTGCCGGACTGTGCAATACCCTGGTCATGACGGCACTGGTGCCGTTCTTCTGGAAAACGCCTGAGTGGGACCACCTGCTGCTGATGTTGGCCCTGGGTGGCTTCGGGATGTCGGCGCACTTGCTCCTGACCCAGGCCTTCCGCTTTGCCGCCCCGGCCATGCTGGCGCCGTTCAGCTACTGCCAGATCGTGTTTGCCGGGCTGCTGGGCTTCGTGGTTTTCGGCCAGGTGCCAGACCAGGTGAGCATGGTGGGCATCGCAATCATCTGCCTGAGCGGCTTGGGCGCAGCCTGGATGCAGCGGCGCAAGTAGCCGTTCGGGGAGGGGGCTGACAGAGCCACGCTATCGATCGCCAACATCGGCTCTATTAGAAGTCTGCCGGCTCTCGGCTAGTCTTGACTCTGGCCGAGCGAAAAGCCTGCCGCGTACGGCGGTCGTGTCGAGGTAGCTCATTCGCAGGCCATGGCGGCCGTGGCCGTCCAACTGATGAGCAGAGCGCCGAGTGAGCTTGCTCGGCGGATCGAAGCCGACCTAGAGCGGAACTCTGACAGAACCCGACCCGAAGGTACCCGCAGATGTCGAACGAATCGAAATGCCCGTTCCATCAAACCGCAGGTGGTGGCACCAGCAACCGTGACTGGTGGCCTGACCAACTCAACCTGAAGATTCTGCACCAGCATTCAGACAAGTCCGATCCAATGGACCCTGATTTTGACTACGCCAAAGCCTTTGCCAGCCTCGACTTCCAGGCCCTGAAGCAGGACCTGACCGCGTTGATGACTGACTCGCAAGAGTGGTGGCCGGCCGATTTTGGCCATTATGGGCCGCTGTTCGTACGCATGGCCTGGCACAGCGCCGGCACCTATCGGATTGGTGACGGCCGCGGCGGTGCAGGCTCAGGTCAGCAACGCTTTGCGCCGCTCAACAGCTGGCCGGACAACGTCAGCCTGGACAAGGCGAGGCGCCTGCTGTGGCCGATCAAACAGAAATACGGCAAGGCCATCTCCTGGGCTGATTTGATCGTGCTGACCGGTAACGTTGCCCTTGAATCGATGGGCTTCAAGACCTTTGGTTATTCAGGCGGCCGGGCCGATGTGTGGGAACCCGACGAAGACGTCTACTGGGGGTCGGAAAAGGTCTGGCTGGGTGGTGATACCCGCTACGGCAAGGCGCAGGCGCCCGGCCAGGGTGACCTGGTTGCCGAGCCCGCCAAGCACGGTGAAGAACAAAGCCGTACCGAGGGCGGGCGCGACCTGGAAAACCCGCTGGCGGCAGTGCAGATGGGCCTGATCTATGTGAACCCGGAAGGCCCCGAAGGCAATCCCGATCCTATAGCATCGGCCAAGGATATCCGCGAAACCTTCGGCCGCATGGCCATGAACGATGAGGAAACCGTGGCCCTGATCGCTGGCGGGCACGCTTTCGGCAAGACCCACGGTGCCGGCCCGGCCGACAACGTTGGCGCCGAGCCCGAGGCGGCCGGCCTGGAACAGCAAGGTCTGGGTTGGCACAATAAATTTGGCACTGGCAAAGGGCCCGATACCATCACCAGCGGCCTGGAAGTGACCTGGACCTCGACGCCGACGCGCTGGAGCAACGAGTACCTGGAGAACCTGTTCCGTTTCGACTGGGAGCTGAGCAAAAGCCCCGCTGGCGCCCATCAGTGGCAGCCAAAGCACGGTGACGGGGCAGGGCAGATCCCCGACGCGCACGACCCGAGCAAGCGCCATGCGCCGTCCATGCTGACCTCCGACCTGGCGCTGCGTTTTGACCCGATCTACGAGCCGATAGCCCGCCGCTTCAAGGACAATCCCGAGCAGTTGGCAGACGCCTTCGCGCGTGCCTGGTACAAACTGATCCATCGCGACATGGGCCCGCTGGCGCGCTACTTGGGGCCTGAACTGCCGCAGGAAGAACTGCTCTGGCAAGACCCGCTGCCCAAAGCGCAGCCTTCAGCACTGAGCGAGTCGGACATCGCCTCGCTCAAGAGCAAAGTGCTCGCCTCGGGCCTGAGCGTAGGCGAGTTGGTCAATACCGCCTGGGCATCGGCCTCGACCTTCCGTGGCTCGGACAAACGCGGCGGCGCCAACGGCGCGCGCATTCGCCTGGCACCGCAGAAGTTCTGGGCGGCCAATCAGCCACAGCAATTGGATAAAGTGCTCGGCGTGCTGGAAGGCATTCGCAGTGACTTTGTTGCTGGCGGCCAGCAGGTTTCGATGGCTGACTTGATCGTGCTGGCTGGCAGTGCTGCTGTCGAAAAAGCGGCGCGTGATGGCGGCCATGCCCTGACGGTGCCGTTCCGTCCAGGCCGGGTCGACGCTTCGCAGGAGCAGACCGATGTCGAGTCGTTCGGTGCGCTGGAACCGTTGGCTGATGGTTTTCGTAATTTCGCCAAGGGCAGCTACAGCGTCAAGGCAGAGCGGTTGTTGCTGGACAAGGCGCAGCTGCTGACCCTGACCGCGCCCGAGCTGACCGTGCTGATCGGTGGCCTGCGCGTGCTGGGGGCGAATAACGACGCGAGCAAACATGGCGTGTTCACCGACAAGCCCGGGCAGTTGAGCAATGATTTCTTCCGCAACTTGCTGGATATGGGCGTCGAGTGGAAAGCTACCGGGGCTGACAACAATGCGTTCGAAGGCCGTGACCGCAAAAATGGCCAGCCCAGGTGGACGGGCACCCGGGTCGATCTGGTGTTCGGCTCCCACGCGCAGTTACGCGCATTGAGCGAGGTTTACGCCAGCAGCGATGCCAGCGAGAAGTTCGCCAAGGACTTTATCGCCGCCTGGGTGAAGGTCATGGAGCTGGACCGGTTTGATCTGAAGTAGTCTCACCGTTGGCGCCCAAGGCAGACCCAGGCAATTGGGTTTGCCTTGGCGGCGGCACCTCCTTTACTCTGTTTTTTTGTAATGATCACGATGGTCGGGCGGGCTGGCGTTATTGCTATGATGGGCGCCACGCAATGCACGGGTGAACCTTGCATTTCACTCGAGACCGGAGGTGATCCGTTTGATCCGCACGTCCATGCCCGTCCCTCAGCTTGGCTTCGCCATCGATCCGCAGGCGATCAGCGTTTTGCCTGATGCTGCCGCCTATCGCACCGTGCTGCTCGAACGCATTGCCAGTGCGCAGCGGCGCATCGTTATCGTCGCCCTGTATCTGCAGGAAGACGAAGCCGGTCAAGAGGTGCTGGACGCGCTTTACCAGGCCAAGGCGGCGCGGCCTGAGTTGCAGATCGTCATCGTGGTTGACTGGTTTCGTGCGCGTCGTGGCTTGCTTGGCGCCGGCCGCCAGCCCGGCAACGCCGCGTGGTATCAGGCTCAGCGAGAACAACGCGGTCTGGATGTCGTCATCCATGGCGTACCGGTGCAAACCCGTGAGCTGTTTGGTGTGCTGCACCTGAAGGGCAGTGTCATCGATGATTGCGTGATCTACACCGGTGCCAGCCTCAACAACGTTTACTTGCATCGCTTCGATCGCTATCGCCTCGACCGGTATCACCTGTTCGAGTGCCCAGGCCTTGCCGATGCCATGGTCAGCCTGGTCCAGGAAGTGCTCGTCAGCGCCGCCACACCGCGGCTGGACCTGCCCGCACCGCCAGCCACGCGCAGCCTGCGTTCCGATATCCGCCGCTTGCGCGCGCGTATGCGGCGCATGACCTACCCGTTGCCCACCAACCCGGCCAGCCATGGTCTGCGGATCATTCCGCTGCTCGGTATCGGTCGTGGCAACCCGCTCAACCGCGCGATCTGCGCACTGCTGGCGGCAGCTGACGAGCAGATCGTCATCAGCACCCCTTACTTCAATCCGCCGCGCCTGGTCATGGCCGAAATCGACAGGGCGCTGGCGCGAGGTGTGGCACTGGAAATCATTGTCGGCGATCGCACCGCCAACGATTTTTATGTCGCCCCTGGTGAGCCATTCAGTGCCAGCGGTGTCTTGCCGTACCTCTACGAAGATACGCTGCGCGCCTTTGCCCGGCGCCGCCAGGCGGCGATCGACGCAGGTCAGTTGACCCTGCGCATCTGGAATGATCCCGGCCACACCTTCCATGCCAAAGGCGTGTGGATCGATCAGCGCTACAGCCTGCTTACCGGCAACAACCTCAACCCGCGCGGCTTCAACCTCGACCTTGAAAACGGTCTGCTGATTGACGACCCGCTGGGCCAGTGGCTGGCGCCTCGCGAGCGCGAGTTGCAAGCACTCAGGCGCCATGCGCCGGCGCTGCGTTCGGCCAGTGAGCTGGGCGAGCCGGGCGAGCATCCGCAGCAGGTGCGCAAATTCCTCAAACGCCTGCGCTTCAGTCGGCTGGAGCCGCTGATCAAGCGGGTACTGTAGGGCAGGGCGCTGCCTCGGCCAGTTCAGGCAGCGGCGAGCTAGGCCAACCGCGGCCTGAGTCCACCCAGAAGTTCACTGACAACGAGGTCGCCAGCGACTCGACTTGATGGAACCAGCCTTCAGGCAGGAACAGCAAGTCGCCAGCCTGTAGCACTACCTCCAGGAACAGCACCTCGCGGCAACGCGGGAACTGCGCGTAGTCGGGTGCTTTGGGGTCGACGTCACAGCCCTCCAGGCCACCATCCGGGGCCGTCGCCCAGCAGCCCAGGGCGTCGCGGTGATGGGGCGCGGCAAGAATGAACGACTTCTCTCCCCAGACCTGAGCGAACAGGTTGTCGCTGTCGTCGCGATGCAGCGGCGTCAGCGTGCCCTTGGGGCCGATCCAGATCCGCGGCGGGATGAATTGTTCGGCTTCGAAATAGCCGGGGTAGCGGATGTGCTGGAGCAGTTGCGCAGGCAGGATATTGTTGCCCATGTATGCAGGCGGCTTGCCGTCAGTGCCTGGCGCTGTGGGGTTATCCAGGCTGGAGACAAAATCAGCCATGGACGTCGAGCGGAAGTCGCGCTCGGTAGAAAAGGTCTTCTCCACATAGTCGCCATGGCGGGTGATGCCTTGCAGGTTGGCGAACAGTTCGAGCGAGGCCTCACGGCCGCTGCTGAACAACGGCCAGTCGTGCAGCGCATCACTGATTACCAGCGGAATGCCATGCAGCACGTAGCGTTGGCGGAACTCGTCCACGGCCAAGCCACTGCGTGGCCGCCGTTCGATGCGCAGCAAGGGCTGTTGCGCTGCAGACAGCGCATCGCTTGGGCGCGCGCTTGGTGGATAACGGCGATTGGCTTCGACCGCAGGTGCCCGCGCCCCACGCAGGGCCATGTCGATCGCCTGCGGCAACAGAGTAGCCAGGCCCAGGTTGCCGTCGATGATCAGGCGGCCGCTGGCGAAGAGCTCTTCGACATTGGCCCGCCCGGCCATGATGGCCATGAAGTCCGCGCTGGCAACGGCAATGCTGACATCCGCTGAGCCGTGCTGGCCGCTGCCGCTTTCGGCGTCGGCGCCCGCCTCGTACCAGTAGGCAGTGTGGCCATCGAAGACGAACTGAAACACGCCCTCAAGGCCAACGCTGCCTGCGTTGGCGAACAAATTGCCCAGAATGCTCTGCAGGTCCACGGCTTACTCGCTTGGTTGGCTCATTTGTACAAATGACGAGGGCCGTGGGCACAAATTTATCGGACGGTGGTGACTGCTATGGGGCTGAGGCATACGGGCTGCAATATCGACAGCCCGAATGCCTGTCCAGTCATTCCATGCTGGCGAAATGCGCCTGCATCCTGCGGGCGTCTGCAACTCTGCCGCTGATCAGTTCGAATGCCTTGACCGCCTGGAACACCGCCATGTTGCCGCCGTCCAGAGTGCGGCAGCCGAGCGCCCTGGCATGGCGCAGCAGGGCTGTCTCAAGTGGGAAGTAGATGATCTCGGCGACCCATAGCCGCGCCTGCAGCAGTTCGACCGGCAAGGGCGTGCCCGGAAGCTTGGCCATGCCTACCGGCGTAGTGTTGACCAGGCCATTGGCATCGGCCAGGGTGGCGGCGAGGTCACCGCCAAGGGCCGCTCGGCCTGCGCCGAAACGCGCGTTGAGGTTGTCGACCAAGGCTTGCCCCCGGGCAACATCCACTTCAAACAAGACCAACTGTTCGACGCCCTCTGCCAGCAGCGCATGGGCTACAGCAGCGCCGGCGCCACCGGCGCCCATCTGCACCACAAGGCTTTTTTCGACGTCATCCAGGCCGCGGCGGAAACCCTCGGCGAAGCCCAGGCAATCGGTGTTGTGGCCGATCCGCTTGCCGTCTTTGAACACCACCGTGTTGACCGCGCCAATGCCGCGCGCTTCATCTGACAGTTCATCGAGCAGCGGCAGGATCGCCTGCTTGAACGGGAAGGTGATGTTGAGGCCGGTAAAGCCTGTGCGCTGCGCAGCCTCAAGCAGATCGGGCAGGGCGCTGTCTTCCAGTCCCAGTTGGTCGGCATCGATCAACCGGTACAAATAACGCAGCGATTGCGCGTCGCCCTCATGCTCATGCAGGGCCGGAGTGCGGGATGCCTGGATGCCGCGGCCGATCAGGCCGGCCAGAATGCTCTGTTGGCTCATGCTGCCTGCTCCCCGAACATCTGCCCAAAGTGTGCCAGCGCCATGCGATAGCCGTGGCTGCCCAGGCCGCAGATCACCCCAACGGCAATCGACGAGACGAACGAGATATGCCGGAACGGCTCGCGCTTGTGCACATTGGACAGGTGCACTTCGATCACTGGCAGCTCGCTGGCGACCAAGGCATCGCGGATGGCCACTGATGTGTGGGTCCATGCGCCTGGGTTGATCACGACACCGACGCAACGGCTGCGGGCGGCGTGGATCCAGTCGATCAGTTCACCTTCGTGGTTGGTCTGGCGGAATTCGATTTCCAGACCCAGGTCGCGGGCGCTGTCGGCGCAGCTGTTGGCGAGGTCAGCGAGCGTCTCGCGGCCATACTGTTCCGGTTCGCGGGTGCCGAGAAGATTGAGATTGGGGCCGTTGAGCACGAGAATTCGGGGCGTCATGGCAGATCACTTTGTTGTTTTTGAGTGCCCCGATATTTGTACTATCTGGTTACTTCGTCAATCGGCTAGCACGGTTGCTCGTTGAAAATGGGCGATTACCGAACCAGGAAGCGTTACAGCGCTACCACCGTGACCCAGTAACGGGTGGTCTGCACTACGCGCACTGGCAGGGTCTGGCTCAGTGCGCGCAAGGTCTGGTCGCTGTCATCGATGGCAAATGCGCCGCTGATACGCAGCCCGGCGACCGCGGGGTCACAGCGTAACCAGCCGGCACGATAGCGGCTCAGTTCAGCCAGAAACGCATCCAGCCGCTGATCATTGGCCACCAGCATGCCTTCACTCCAGGCGTCCTGACCGGCATCGGTCTGTTGCACCGCCCCGAGCTGGTTTGCCCTGAACCGGCACTGGGTGCCTGCGTCGAGCACCACTGACGCAGCGCCGCTTGGAGTGACACGCACCTGATGTTGAAATACGCTGACCAGCGTGCTGTCGCCCTCGGCTCTGACGGCGAAGCGCGTGCCCAGCGCCCGAATGCTGCCCTGTGGAGTCTGCACCAGCAGCGGCCGGCGCGCAGGATCGACGGCGCTGGTCAGCAGCAGTTCGCCTGTATGCAGTTGGATTCGCCGTTCAGTTGCGCTGTAGAGCACGTCGACAGCGCTGGCAGTATTTAGCTGCAGGCGCGATCCGTCGGCGAGTACCGTCTTCAGTCGTTCGCCCGTGCGCGTGTGGTAGTCCGCCGTCCAGCCTGCACGTTGGCCTTGGCGATAGCCCGCATAGCCAAGCGCACCGGTACCCACCATCACGGCGAAACCTTTGAGCACGGCGCGTCTGCTGTCCAACGCGGGCTGATCGGCAAGGCGCAGCGCTCGCCCGGTAACGCTCGTGGGCATGCCGTGCAGGCGCTGCTGCAGCTGTTCGACCTGGGCCCAGGCCCAGCGATTGTAGTCATCGCGCTCAAGCCAGGCCTGCCAGCCAGCCTGGTCCGCAACTGATGCGTCCTCGCACTGCAAGCGTCCAAACCAGCTAGCGGCTTGTTCCAGGGCTGCACGTTGTCGAGCGTGGAGGGCGGGCATCAGCGCTCGGCGCCCAGGCTGAACAGCACGCAGTGCTGGGTGGCCTTGGCGATATAGCGGGTGACCGTCACCACCGAGACCTGCAGCTGTTCGGCGATCAGCTTGTAGCTCATGCCGTCGAGCTGCGACAGCAAAAACGCCTGGCGCACGTTTGGGCCCAGGCCGGCGAGCATGGCGTCGAGTTCGCACAGGCTTTCGAGCAAAATCGCGCGGGTTTCCTCGCTGATGCTGACCGCCTCAGGTTGCTCGGCCAACGCCTGCAGCCAGGCGCGTTCCAGCCGAGCCCTGCGAAAGTGATCGATCATCAGGCGGCGGGCGATGGTGGCCAGGTAACCCTTAGGCTCGCGTACTGCCTCAAGCTGGTTTTGCGCATCCTTGGCACTGAGCACACGAATGAACACATCCTGCACCAGATCTGCGGCAAGCTCCCGGCAGTCGACGCGCGGGCGCAACCAGCTCAACAGCCAACGCTGATGTTCCTGGTAAAGGCGCTGCACCTGACGGTTCAGCGGGCGTTGGCTGGTGGGCATAAAAGGCTCGAAGCGCAATTGGGAGTCATTATCATTTTATGAGTGGCCTTGACGGTAAGCAAGCTCGCCAGAGGCGGCAACTTGGACGCGGCGCTGATCGGCGAAGACTTGCGCGGCAAAAATCCGGATAATGGCGGCCATTTCGTTTCGCTTTACATGGTAATCCCGCATGGAAATCAAGGTTAACTTTCTCGACAACCTCCGACTTGAAGCCAAGTTCGATGATTTCACGGTGGTCGCCGATCAGCCCATTCGCTACAAGGGCGATGGTTCGGCGCCGGGCCCGTTCGACTACTTCCTGGCCTCGTCGGCGTTGTGTGCGGCTTACTTCGTAAAGTTGTACTGCGAAACGCGCAACATCCCCACCGACAACATTCGCCTGTCGCAAAACAACATCGTCGACCCGGAAAACCGCTACAACCAGATCTTCAAGATCCAGGTCGAGCTGCCGGCGGATATCTCCGACAAGGACCGTCAGGGCATCCTGCGTTCGATCGATCGTTGCACGGTGAAGAAGGTGGTGCAGGCCGGTCCAGAGTTCGTCATCGAACAAGTGGCCAACCTGGATGCCGACGCGCAAGCCTTGCTGATGCTCGACAGCGATCCGCAAGCAAGCACCTACATCGCCGGCAAGGACCTGCCGCTGGAGCAGACCATTGCCAACATGTCGGGCATTCTCGCCGGGTTGGGGATGAAGATCGAAATCGCCTCGTGGCGCAATATCGTGCCTAACGTCTGGTCGTTGCATGTGCGTGATGCGCATTCGCCCATGTGCTTTACCAACGGCAAGGGCGCCACCAAGGAAGGCGCCCTGGCCTCGGCGCTGGGCGAGTTCATCGAGCGGCTCAACTGCAACTTCTTCTACAACGATCAGTTCTGGGGCGAAGACATCGCCAACGCCGAGTTCGTGCACTACCCGGACGAGCGCTGGTTCAAGCCCGGCAGCAAGGACGCCTTGCCTGCCGAGATTCTCGATGAGTACTGCCTTGAGATCTACAACCCTGACGGCGAACTACGCGGTTCGCACCTGTACGACACCAACTCCGGCAATGTAAAACGCGGCATCTGTTCGCTGCCGTTCGTACGCCAGTCCGACGGTGAAGTGGTGTACTTCCCCTCCAACCTGATCGAGAACCTGTACCTGAGCAACGGCATGAGCGCCGGCAACACCTTGGCCGAAGCGCAGGTGCAGTGCTTGTCAGAGATCTTCGAGCGCGCGGTCAAGCGTGAAATCCTTGAAGGCGAGCTGGCCCTGCCAGATGTTCCCGAGGACGTGCTGGCCAAATACCCAAGCATCGTTGCCGGGATCAAGGGGCTGGAAGAGCAGGGCTTCCCGGTGCTGGTCAAGGACGCATCGCTGGGCGGCGAATTCCCGGTCATGTGCGTGACCTTGATGAACCCGCGCACCGGCGGCGTATTCGCGTCGTTCGGCGCGCACCCAAGCCTTGAGGTAGCGCTTGAGCGCAGCCTCACCGAGTTGCTCCAGGGGCGTAGCTTCGAGGGCCTCAATGACCTGCCGCAGCCGACGTTCGAAAGCCACGCAGTAACCGAGCCGAATAACTTCGTCGAACACTTCATCGACTCCAGCGGTGTCGTCTCGTGGCGCTTCTTCAGTGCCAAGGCCGACTTCGAGTTCGTCGAGTGGGACTTCTCTGGCCAAGGCGAAAACTCCAACGAGGAAGAAGCTGCGACCCTGTTCGGCATTCTCGAATCGCTGGGCAAAGAGGTGTACATGGCGGTGTACGAGCACCTCGGCGCCAAGGCCTGCCGTATTCTGGTGCCGGACTATTCCGAGATCTATCCGGTCGAAGACCTGATCTGGGATAACACCAACAAGGCATTGTTGTTCCGCGAAGACATCCTCAATCTGCACCGCCTGGACGACCGCAGCCTGAAGGCGCTGGTCAAGCGTCTGGACAACTGCGAAGTGGACGAGTACACCGACATCACCACCCTGATCGGTGTCGAGTTCGACGACAACACGGTGTGGGGCCAGTTGACCATTCTGGAATTGAAGCTGCTGATCAAGCTCGCCTTGAAGCGCTTTGACGAAGCCAAGGAACTGGTCGAGGCGTTCCTGCAGTTCAACGACAACACCGTCGAGCGCGGCCTGTTCTATCAGGCGCTCAACGTGGTGCTGGAAGTGGTGCTCGATGATGAGCTGGAACTGGCCGACTACGAGGTCAACTTCCGCCGCATGTTCGGCAATGCGCGGATGGATGCGGTCGTCGGATCGGTCGAGGGTAGCGTGCGCTTCCATGGCTTGACGCCGACCAGCATGAAGCTTGAAGGGCTTGATCGGCACCTGCGCCTGGTCGACAGCTACAAGAAGTTGCATGCCGCGCGAGCGAAGTTCGCCGGCTAAGCAGATACACCAAGGGGCTGCCCTGCAGCCCCTTTATTTCCTGCCTTTCTTGATTGCCTTCAAGCGCGCCTTGGCCTTTTGCACAGCCTCGATCCGCTCGCTCTTCTTCATCTTCTTCCATTTGCGAATCTCGTCTTTGCTGCGCCCGCAGCCCAGGCAAACTTCGTCGCGGATCTGGCATTTGGATATGCACGGGTTGTCTGCGTCTTTGCCCAAAACTCTAGTCCTCAGCCGGTGCCGCTCAGCAAACGGGTAGTCGCCAGATTACAGCCCTGCCTGCAATTGCGCTGAACTATCGGTTTGGTCACGCGATCTTCCATTAACTCTCCAGGCGCAGTCTGTGCGGGGAGGGACCTCTGGATCGATGAAAGGAGCCACCGTGAACGACTCAACCCTCTATCGCTGCCGGCCAGGCGCGCTGCACGCGACCCTGCTGGCCGGTACTGTGCCGCTGTTTCTTGGCGCTTTGTTAAGTGACATCGCCTATTACCAAAGCTACCAGATCCAATGGGCCAACTTTGCTGCCTGGCTGATTGCCGGTGGCTTGCTGTTCTGCGGCTTGGCATTGCTGTTTGCTCTGGGCAATCTGATCCGCGCCGAGCACAAGGGCGGGCGCCCGGTGGTGTACTTCGTCCTGCTGCTGGCGACCTGGCTGCTGGGCCTGATGAACGCCTTCGAGCATGCCAAGGATGCTTGGGCCGTGATGCCGTCCGGGCTGGTGTTGTCGGTCATCGTCAGTGCGCTGGCGTGCATCGCAACCGGCCTCGGCCTGACCAATCTGCGCTCCGGAGGTGTGCGATGAACCGCGTACATGCACTGACAGCCCTGAGCATGGCACTGCTGCTCAGCGCCTGTGGTGGCGATGGCGACGCCACGCAAACCTACGGCGCCAACCCGAAACTGCCCGATCAGCAGCGCGGCCTGCTGCCGAGCATGAAGATCGCCGAGCCGACCGCTTGGGGCGATCTGAAACCAACCGTACCGCAGGGCTTCAACGTCACCGCGATTGCCACTGACTTGAGGATCCCGCGGCAGACGTTGGTGCTGCCCAACGGCGATATTCTGGTGGCCGAAGGGCGCGGCGGCAGTGCGGCCAAGCTCAAGCCCAAGGACGTCATTGCCAGTTCGATCAAGGCCAAGGGCAATACCCAGGTCAAGGGCGGCAACCGGCTGACCTTGCTGCGTGACGCCGATGGGGACGGCAAGTACGAAGTGAAGACGGTGTTCGCCGAAGGCCTCAACGCGCCCTATGGCCTGGCCTACTTCGAGGGCAGCGTGTACGTGGCCAACCAGGATGCACTGGTGCGCTTTGACTACGCGGATGGCCAGACCAAGGCCAGTGGCCCGCCCAGCAAGGTCACCGACCTGCCGGCCGAGATCAACCACCACTGGACCAAAGCGCTGACCATCAGCCCGGACGGGCGCTACCTGTACGTCGGCATCGGCTCCAACAGCAACATCACCGAGCGCGGCATGGAGGTCGAAATCGATCGGGCTATGGTCTGGCAGATTGACGCCCAGACCGGTGCGCACAAGCCGTATGCAACTGGCCTGCGTAACCCTACTGCGCTCACCATCGAACCCACCAGCGGTGAGCTGTGGGCTGTGGTCAACGAGCGCGACGAGCTTGGCCCTGACCTCGTCCCTGACTACCTGACCTCGGTCAAGGCCGGTGGTTTCTACGGCTGGCCCTATAGCTATTGGGGCCAGAACGTCGACCCACGTGCCCAGCCGCAGAACCCCGAAAAAGTCGCTGCGGCGATCAAGCCTGACTACAGTCTCGGCTCCCACGTTGCGGCATTGGGCGCTGATTTCTCGGTAGCGGCCATGGGCGCACAGTTTGCCGAGGGCGCTTTCGTCGGTGAGCACGGTAGTTGGAACCGACCGAATCCGGTGGGTTACAAGGTGATCTTCGTACCGTTCAGCAATGGCAAACCGTCGGGCGAGCCAATTGACTTCGCCACCGGCTTCCGTGGTGAGGACGGCAAGACCCGAGGCCGCCCGGTAGGTGTGACGGTGGATCCGCGTGGTGCGCTGATCATCGCTGACGACCTTGCCAACACGATCTGGCGGGTAACGCGCAGTCAGTGATGCTGCGCTGATTACCGATAGCAGGCCACCTGCGTGGGATTCGTCTACGCAGGTGGCCTCTTCGTTAGCGCGAAAAATGTCGGTGCTCAGTGAATTTTTTCGTAACCCTTTGTATCTGATGCTTTAGAGCCTGGCCACTAAAACGATGGCAGCCAGGTAAAGGACACGTCAGTAACAGAGTGGCAGCTATGAAATCACGCAAAAAAAGCGTCAAGCCGATCGGCTTGAAAGACATCACGATTGTTGACGACGCCAAGATGCGCAAGGCGATCACCGCCGCAGCGCTTGGCAACGCCATGGAATGGTTTGACTTTGGCGTTTACGGCTTTGTCGCCTATGTGCTCGGCAAGGTCTTCTTCCCCGGCGCTGACCCCAGCGTACAGATGATCGCAGCCTTGGGTACGTTCTCGGTGCCATTCCTTATTCGGCCTTTGGGCGGGCTGTTTTTTGGTGCCCTTGGCGACAAATACGGCAGGCAGAAGGTCCTCGCCGCAACCATTGTGATCATGTCCCTGAGCACCTTCGCCATTGGCCTGATTCCGTCCTATGCCGCGATTGGTATCTGGGCGCCCATTCTGTTGCTGCTGTGCAAGATGGCACAGGGCTTCTCGGTGGGCGGTGAATACACCGGTGCTTCGATCTTCGTCGCTGAGTACGCGCCGGATCGCAAGCGCGGCTTCCTTGGCAGTTGGCTCGACTTCGGCTCGATCGCAGGCTTTGTTGCCGGCGCCGGCCTGGTGGTGTTCATCTCGGCCATGATCGGTGAAGAGAAGTTTCAGGAATGGGGCTGGCGCGTGCCGTTCCTGCTGGCGTTGCCGCTGGGCATGATCGGCCTCTACCTGCGCCACGCGCTGGAAGAGACCCCAGCCTTCCAGCAGCATGTCGACAAGCTCGAGCAGGGCGATCGCGAAGGCCTGGCCGGCGGTCCGAAGGTGTCGTTCAAGGAGGTGGCTACCAAGCACTGGCGCAGCCTGCTGACTTGCGTTGGCGTAGTCATCGCCACCAACGTCACCTATTACATGCTGCTGACCTACATGCCCAGCTATCTGTCGCATAACCTGCATTACAGCGAAAACCGCGGTGTGCTGATCATCATCGCGATCATGGTCGGCATGCTCTTTGTGCAACCTCTGATCGGCTTCCTCAGCGATAAATACGGCCGTCGCCCGTTCATCCTGTGCGGCAGTATCGGCCTGTTCGCGCTGGCTATCCCAGCCTTCATGCTGATCACCAGCGGCGTGCTCGGGCTGATCTTCGCCGGTTTGCTGATGCTGGCGGTGTTGCTCAACTTCTTCATCGGGGTGATGGCATCTACTCTGCCGGCGATGTTCCCAACGCATATCCGTTACAGCGCGCTGGCCAGTGCCTTCAATATTTCTGTGCTGATTGCCGGCCTGACCCCGACCATTGCCGCCTGGCTGGTAGAAAGCACCAACAACCTGTACATGCCGGCTTATTACCTTATGGTCATTGCTCTGATCGGCCTGATCACGGGCATCACCATGAAGGAAACTGCCAATCAGCCATTGCGTGGTGCCGCGCCCGCCGCCTCGGACATCGACGAAGCGCGCGAACTGCTGCAGGAGCATCACGACAACATCGAGCAAAAAATCGAGGACATCGACGAGCAGATTGCTGAACTTGAGGCCAAACGCACGCATTTGGTACAACAACATCCGCGCATTGATTAGCTCGAAACGAGCAAGTCGGATCAGGCTGTGAGAGGATGGCCGGCAAACCATGTGTCTGGCAAAACAGGACCCTGAATTAAACCCGATGAAGACTCCAAAACGTATTGAGCCGCTGATCGAAGACGGTCTGGTCGACGAGGTATTGCGGCCCTTGATGAGTGGCAAGGAAGCAGCGGTGTATATGGTGCGCTGCGGTACCCAGGTGCGTTGTGCCAAGGTCTACAAAGAGGCCAACAAACGCAGCTTCCGCCAGGCAGCCGAGTACCAGGAAGGGCGCACGGTGCGCAACAGCCGCCAGGCGCGGGCCATGGCCAAGGGGTCCAAGTACGGTCGCAAGGAAGCTGAGGATGCCTGGCAGAATGCCGAGGTGGCCGCCTTGTTCCGCCTGGCTCATGCTGGCGTGCGGGTGCCCAAGCCTTACGACTTCCAGGACGGCGTGCTGTTGATGGAGCTGGTGGTGGATGCCGACGGCAACGCCGCGCCACGCCTCAACGACGTGCACCTGGAGCCGGAGCAGGCGCGTGAATATCACGCGTTCGTGATCCGCCAGATCGTCTTGATGCTCTGCGCAGGGCTGGTGCACGGTGACCTGTCGGAATTCAACGTCCTGCTTGGCCCGGATGGTCCGGTAATCATCGACTTGCCCCAGGCCGTCGATGCCGCCGCCAACAACCATGCCTTCAGCATGCTCGATCGGGACGTGGCGAATATGAGCGGTTACTTCGGGCGCTTTGCTCCCGAGCTCAAGGACACCCGCTACGCCCGTGAGATGTGGTCGTTGTTCGAGGCCGGTGAATTGTTGCCCGATAGCCCGCTGACCGGCGAGTTTGAGGATGACGACCACGATGCCGACGTTGGCGGCGTGCTGCGCGAGATCGAAGCGGCGCGGATGGATGACGAACGTCGCCGTGCCGGTCGTGAAGAAGCCGAGCGTGGCCCGGTCAAGAGCGAGGAGCCGCCACCGCCGCCATGGCTGCAGTAACCTGCAGCAATCAGACTTTCCTGATTGCTGGCTGTCCGTTGGCCAACCATCATTGCGCGATTGTTCAGGTGCAAGGCCTGAACGATCGCAATGGTAGCTGCGAACGGGTGGTCTTTCGACCAACCGGGTAACCTTCCTCCTAGCCCGGTCTAGCGGACCCGTTCGCAGTCGCCTCCCTTCATTTGCATTTGGCCATGACCACCTGGCAGGTCTTCGGCGTGCCGCCAGAACGGCTGGCGTAGCGCATGCAACTGTCCATGGATTTCTTGCGTGCAGCGCTCAACGTGTTGCCCCAGGCCAAGCCGCCTTCACCAGCGGTCGGTACTGCCTTGGCGAAGCAGTTCGCGCCTGCCTGGGCATAGCGCGCAGCACTGGATTTGTTCGAACACCCCGTCAACGATGCAAGGCTGCCGGCGAGCACGATCAGCAGCAGCCAAGATGAGTGATTCCGGTGTGTCGCAATGCGGATCATGTATGTTCCTGTATGCCTAATGATGTTCATGCCTCAGTTTAGCCCCGATTGCGCCTACCCTTGAAGAGCAGGCCGATGCAACCTATGCCTGCATTGTTCTGCCTAAAGCCTGTCGTACCGTGAGAGGAAGCCCCCAGCGATGTTGGTCGTCGAGCAGCTGCGCAAGTCATTTACTACCGCCCAGGGCGTGCTGCTGGTGCTGCAGGGCGTCGACCTGCAACTGGCGCGGGGCAGCAGCCTGGCGCTGATGGGCGAATCCGGTAGCGGCAAGAGCACGTTGCTGCACCTGCTCGCCGGCCTTGATCGGGCCGACAGTGGCAGGATCCTGATCGAGGATGCCCCGCTCGATACGCGTGATGAAGCAGCGCTGGCACGCTGGCGGCGCGACAGCATTGGCCTGGTGTTTCAGCAATACAACTTGATCAGCAGCCTTGACGTTGCCGCCAATCTGGCGTTTCAAGCCCGCCTGGCCGGGCGCCATGACCCCGACTGGAGCGCGCAGCTGGCTGAGCGCCTGGGCCTGACCGAGTTGTTGCAGCGCTACCCCGAGCAGTTGTCGGGCGGCCAGCAGCAACGTGTGGCGATTGGCCGTGCGCTGGCCGGGCGGCCAGCATTGGTGCTGGCCGACGAGCCCACCGGCAGCCTCGACGAAGCCAGCAGCGAAGAAGTCCTGCAACTGATGCTGGAGTTGGTTGCCCAAGCGGGCAGCAGCCTGTTGATGGTGACCCACAGCCGGCAACTGGCGGCGCGGCTCGAACATCGCTGCTTCCTCAAGGCTGGGCGTGTTCAGCCGGAGCCAGATTGATGGCCAGCCTGCTGATCACCTTGCAGGCGCTGCTCAGCCATTGGCGCCGGCACCGCTTGCAGTGCTTCAGTATCTTTACCGGGCTGTGGCTGGCAACCGCACTCTGGACCGGCGTGCAGGCACTCAACAGCCAGGCCCGCAGCGACTATGCCCGTGCCAGCGGTGTGCTTTCCGGCGCCAGCCAGACCCAACTGGTGCCGCGTCAGGGCGAGCACTTGACGCAAGCACTGTATGTGCAACTGCGCACCCGAGGCGTGCAGGTGACGCCGGTTCTGGAAGGTCGTCTGCAACTGGTGGGGATTGCAACCCAGGCGGTGCGCTTGATCGGTATCGAGCCGTTGAGCCTGCCTGCGAAAATGGCCGTGGCCGGGGTCCAGGCACAGGCTTTCGATCTTGCAGCCTTCATCGATAGCCCTGGGCAAGCCTGGATCGGGCCTGACACGCTGCGCCAATTGGGTCTGCAGCCGGGTGAGCGGGCGCGCACCCGCGATGGTCAGCTGTTGCCGCCGTTGGTCCTGCAAGCGGAGCTGGCGCCTGGAGTGATCGTGGTCGATATCGGCCACGCGCAGGCGCTGCTCGGCGCGCCAGGGCAACTGTCGCGTCTGCTGCTGGCAAAAGAGCCCAGCGCGCTGCCCGCCGACATCGGCGCCCAGCTCATGCTGCAAAGCGGCAGTGACGACGGTGACCTGCAGCGCCTTACCGACAGCTTTCACCTCAACCTTACCGCACTGGGTTTGCTGGCATTCGTGGTCGGCCTGTTCATTGCCCATGCGGCCATTGGCCTGGCGCTGGAGCAACGGCGCGGCTTGATCAGAACCTTGCGTGCCTGCGGTGTCAGCTTGCGGGTGCTGTTGACTGGGCTAGCGCTGGAGCTGGGTGTGTTCGCGTTGCTCGGCGGGCTCGCCGGGGTGGTCAGTGGTTATCTGCTGGCCAGCCTGTTGCTGCCCGACTTCGCAGCCAGCGTGCGCGGCTTGTATGGGGCGCAGATCGCTGGGCAGCTGAGCCTGTCGCCGCAATGGTGGTTGGCCGGCGTCGGCGTAAGTTTGCTTGGGGCATTGTTGGCCGGGGTGAGCAGCGTGCTGCGCGCTGCACGCCTGCCGCTGCTGGCGCTTGCCCAGCCGCAGGCCTGGCGCCTGGCCCAAGGGCCGTGGCTGCGCCGTCAGGCGTTGGTCGCCTTGTTGCTGGGTGTGGTAGCGCTGGGGTGTTGGCAGTGGGGCAATAACCTGACCAGCGCCTTTGTCCTGCTCGCGGCATTGCTGCTGGCAGCGGCGCTATTGCTGCCGGCTTTGCTCGAGCTTGCCTTGGCCGGTTTGGCGCGCCTGTGCCGGCGGCCATTGCCGCAGTGGTTCGTGGCCGACAGTCGCCAGCAACTGCCCGCGCTGAGCCTGGCGCTGATGGCCTTGCTGCTGGCGCTGGCCGCCAGCGTCGGTGTGGGCAGCATGACCGAGGGCTTTCGCCGCACCTTCACCGGCTGGCTCGATCAGCGCCTGTCGGCAGACCTGTACCTGACCCCGCGAGACACTGCCCAGGCAGTGCAGATCAGCGACTGGCTGGCACGCCAGCCCGAAGTTACTGCGGTGCTGCCCAACTGGCGCGTCGAGTGGCGCCTGCAGCAGTGGCCGACGCAGGTCCAGGGCATCGTCGATCACCCGTACTACCGCAACCACTGGCCGCTGCTGGAACAAACCGCCGATGCCTGGGAGCAGCTAGCGCAAGGGCACGGGATCATGCTCAGCGAACAGTTGGCCAGGCGCCTGCAACTGGGCCTAGGCGACACGCTACGGTTGCCGCCGCCAGTTGAACAGATAATGCCGGTAGTGGGCATCTATGCCGATTATGGCAATCCCAAAGGGCACCTGCTGATCAGCGCCGACTGGCTACGCCAGCACTGGCCGCAGGCAACCTTGAGCAATCTGGGCCTGACCGTGGCTGGCGAGTATTTGCCGGTGCTAAAGGGCGCGCTGGGCCAACAGTTCAGCCTCGATGACAGCCGCATGGTCGAGCAGGCCACGCTGAAACGATGGTCTGCAGCGGTGTTTGAGCGCACCTTTGCCGCTACCGCCGCGCTCAACAGCCTGACCTTGGGTATCGCCGGTGTGGCGTTGTTCATCAGCCTGCTGAGCCTCGGCCAGAGCCGCCTGGGCCAGTTGGCGCCGTTATGGGCGCTGGGGGTCGAACGCCGTCGGTTGATCTGGCTGACACTCGGTCAGACTCTGATGCTGAGCAGTTTCACCGTGCTGCTGGCGATGCCGCTTGGCTTGCTGCTGGCCTGGTGCCTGGTGGCCGTGGTCAACGTGCAGGCATTTGGTTGGCGCTTGCCGCTGTATGTGTTCCCCGCTCAGCTGCTGCAACTGGCAGTGCTCGGCGTGCTGACCAGTTTTCTGGCCAGCGCCTGGCCGCTCTGGCAACTCGCACGCAGGCAACCCAGTGATCTCTTGAGGCAGTTTGCCAATGAACGTTAAACCCTGGCTGACCGCGCTGTGCCTGCTGCTTGCAGGCTGCGATGGGCCTGTACCCGAGCCCAGCAGTTTTGCCGGTCTGGGCCAGCAGGCCAGCGGCTTCCAGCAGGTGACGCCGGGCCAAGAGCTGCTGTTCCCGCGAGATCACGGTGCCCATGATGGCTTTCGTATCGAGTGGTGGTACGTCACCGCCAACTTGCAGGATGCCCAGGGGCGGCAGTGGGGCGTGCAGTGGACCTTGTTTCGTTCGGCATTGCGCCCTGGCGCAGAAACCGCCGACTGGGACAGCCCCAACCTGTGGATGGGTCACGCGGCGCTGGCCGGGCCGGGCGGTCATCAGTCCAGCGAGCTTCTCGCTCGCGGCGGCATCGGCCAGGCTGGGGTTGAGGCGCAGCCATTTCGCGCATGGATAGATGATTGGTCGCTGCGGGGCGGCAATGGGATTGGCCAGTTGCAGATGAAAGCCGCAGGGCAGGATTTCCGCTTTGATCTGCACTTGGTCAGTGAGCGGCCATTGGTGCTGCACGGAGCCAAGGGTTACAGCGAAAAGTCCGGCAAGGGCCAGGCTTCCTATTACTACAGCCAGCCGTTCTATCAGGTCAGAGGCGACGTCGAGCGTGACGGCCAGCGCGTAGCCGTTAGCGGTCAGGCCTGGCTTGATCGCGAGTGGAGCAGCCAACCGCTGGCGGCCGGGCAGTCGGGCTGGGACTGGTTTTCCCTGCATTTGGACAGCGGCGCCAAGGTGATGCTGTTTCAGGTGCGCGAAGCTCAAGGCGAGGCCTATAAAGCCGGCACCTGGATCAGCGCCGACGGCAAGACCCTGGCACTCCAGGGCGCGCAGATCGAGTTGCAAGTGCTGGCCTCGAGCAAGCAGGCCAACGGTAAAACCGTACCGACCCGCTGGCGCGTGCGGCTGCCGGAGCAGGGCGTCGATGTGCAGGTCGAAGCGCTGTACAAGCAGGCCTGGATGAACACCCGGCTTCCCTATTGGGAAGGGCCGGTGCGGGTCGAGGGCGGCAGCGGGCAGGGCAGGGGCTACCTGGAAATGACCGGGTACTGATCGTAATGGGAGAAGCGCACTGCCGGCCAACTCACACCGCTGCGAGCAGGCCATCCTTGCCCAGGTGGTAACGCTGCAGGTCCCGCGCCAGCGTTAGTTGCCCGCTGTAATGGGCCAGCGCCTCTTGGCGCACATCATCGATGGATGGGCTGCGCTGCGGGTTGTCCTGATAACGGGCACTGAAGTGAGTCAACACCAGGTTCGGTACACCTGCAGCCTCGGCAAATTGTGCGACAGCCGCCGCAGTGCTGTGGCCGAAATTCGATTGCGAACGTTGCAGCACGGGTTCAGTGAAGGTGGCTTCATGCACCAGCACATCGGCACCTTTGGCAGCCTCGGCCAGCAGCGCAGGTGAGTCGTTGTCGCCGCAGACGACGATGCGCCGAGCCGCTCGCGATGCCTTCAGGTACGTCAGCGTATCGAGCACACGACCTTCATGTTCGACCTCCCGGCCATGGGCCAGATCACCCCACAGCGGCCCTCGCGGGATGCCGTCGGCTTGCAGGCGCTCGATATCCAGGCGCGGCTCCGGGTTGATCTCGGTGAACACAAAGCCATAGCTCGGCACCCGGTGCGACAGCTCTACGGTAGTCACCGCCACCTGCGCGCTGCGCCAGTCCTGCAGCGTTTCCACCGCCAGCAAATGCAGCTCGAAGGGCAGATAGGTCTGGCTCACCGCCAGGCTCAGGCGCAGCCACTCATGCAGTGCCAGCGGCATGATCAGCTCGAGCGGCTCGCTGCGCCCGGACATTCCCGCGCTGGCGAGCAATCCCGGCAGCCCATAGCAGTGGTCACCGTGGACATGGGTGATGAATATGCCGCGCAGATCACGCATCGACAGCGGTGTGTGCAGCAACTGATGCTGGGTGCCTTCGCCGCAATCGACCAGATACCAGCTTTTGCCGGAGGCCTCGATGACCGCTGTCGCGCTGACGTTACGGGCCTTGGTGGGTACCCCCGAGGAGGTGCCCAGAAACTGCAGGTCCATTGCAGGATCCTCTTGGGTTCGGGGGGCTATTTTAACCTTGCGTTGGGTAACTGATGAAGACTTTCAGATCAGGTTTGAGGGTTTTGGCCGTCAGGAAAAGTGTCTGATCGTATGACTTTTCGCTCTCTGCAGTAGGACGCATCCTGTTCGCTTTTGGCGGGGAAAAATACCGGTCAGAAGCTGCTAGTTTCCCAAATGCCTAACTCACTACCCCCAGCCCATGGCAATTCCTAATTGCGAGGACATGGGTTTCATCAGGGCTAAGCGATTGGCTCAGCTTGCTGAACACACCAACGGACCAACCAGCCCGATACCGGAAATGGAAGCCCTATGACAACTGATACCTCGCCTGAATGCCCCTTGCCCGACGAGTCGGTCCCTGTAGCTTGCGTGCTCGAACTCCCCCCACAGCCGCCCGCCTGCAGGCGCTCCGGAGGTTTCCATGAGCAGCGAATGCCGTGTTCGACGCACTACTCCAGCGTTCTTTACTCGACCGAGCAACAAGAGTTCTGGCTGCTGCCCAGGCATGTAGCTGAGTTGGTACAAGAGGCCATCCACACCCTCGATGAGCATATTTCGCCGGACAAGCCCGCCGACGAGCGCAAAAAAGGCTTGGACCAATGCGGGCTGCTGGACTATTTCCTCGAGCCGCATTTAAGCAACTTTCTCTTTGGGGAAGACAAGGAACGGCTGGAAACCATCGAGCGCGAAGAGCCTTACATCGAAGACCCCAGCCTCGCCATGCGCGTGAAGGCTGCAGCTCGAGAAGAACAAGCCGCTACGCCCGAAGTTGTCTATCCAGACGATCGAGACCAGGCCTTTCTGCAACAGGAACAGTGGAGAGCCGAGCAGGAGGAGCTCAAAGGCCTACATAAGCTCAACCAGGAATGGAAACGCCTGCGCAAACAGGCAATCGCTAACGCCAAAGTGCAGGGTTACACCTACGAAGCCGGCAGCCTGTTCCAGCCCGAGGCCATCGAAGCCCGTATTCGCGTGCAACGCTATCTGCAGAAGCGCGAAGAAGTGCTGAGCAGGGGCACCGACAGTTTCAGCGATGAAGAAATCGCCCAGTACCTTGCTGAAGACAAAAGGCGGTTCGACGAAGCCATCGCTTCTCCGTTTGAAGGCGAATCTGTTATGCGTCCTTATATAAGCTGGAAGTTGGAACATCGCGACCAGTGGGCCTTTGTCGACTACCGCAACGCAATCATCAGCGTCGCCGACTACGGCCTGGCAGTGCCGGAGTTTGCCATGCTCCCCGCCCGAGGTTCACCAGTAGTCACCGGTATCGAAACCTTCAAGGCCTACCTTGCGCTGGAAACCAAGCAGCGCCAGATCACCGAAGCAATCCGCAAGAAGTATCAAGACTGGATTGACGCAACAGGCCAGAGCACACCCGCACCTGCCGGCCTTGTTGATCAGGAACGTGCCGAGTGGGACGCGCATCAGAAAACCAAAAAAGCCATGCAGTCAGTGGCAGAGGCCAACGTGGCGAAGAGCTTTCCACGCCGCCACCTGCTGTGGAACCCGGAAGAGTTCAAGCCCAAGACGGTCGAGCGCCTGGTCAAAGCCGACTTTCCACTGCGTGAGGTCAGCACCCTCGATACACCAAACAAGACCCTCAGCCACTTCAGCCTGCTCAACCTGGATGATTTAGAAAACACGCTAAAGGAAACCTTCGCCCGCTCGGTGCAAGAGGCACGCTATCGACAACGGTTCATCCCGGAGAACAGCGACGGCCAAGCCAGCGTCGATACCGTGACTACGGTGTTTCATGAGTGGCTAACGCGTGAGGGGGCTAAACGCATCCCTGATCAGGAAAGCGACTGGTTCGATGCAGAAGGATGGTTCGACGTCGAGCTGTTCCACAGCTACCTGCTCAAACAACACTACCGGGTTGAACTGCTTTCCGATCCTGAGCGCCGGCAGCAATGGGGCCAGCGCCTGCAACAAATGATCTTCAAGGACAGTGTGCGCCGCCAATTACGGCTGTTCGACAACAGTCCGCAGGCGCAACTGGTGCGTTGTCTTACGCCACCCCAACAATCAATCCACGGCAGTGCAACCTTGGCGGGCCCCAACTTCACCCTGAGCAAGGGGTTCGGCAGCTCTGCCGAGGCCACGCTTGATATCGACCTCGCTCGCGGTGAGGTGGAATTGTTCAAGCTCGACATTCCGCCTCGAGAAGAGGCTACGCCACTTAAGGTGACCTACCGCAACTACCGCGGCCAACCCACCGAACTCGACCTCGGCCGCTTCTCGATGCACCTCGGCGCCCGCGCCTGGGGCTTTACCGGGGCATCACTGATGCTGTCAACGGAGTTGCAGTTCAGCCATGAGAATGTTCGTTATGGCAACAACCTGATAGCAAGAGAGCAAGCGACACGTTCCGGCGATGACCGCCCAGCTCCGCGCAGGCAGACGACCCTAAAGCAAGAGAAGACGCTGCAAACCGCGCCATTGATTAAGGGGGCTGGCACGAAGCTGCAAATTGAAAATGGCGCGGTGTCCAAGTTCCACCTCTTCGCGGGCACCCAGGCCGGACTCAAGATAACCGGCGCATTGAATTGGGCACCACCGAGAGAAGGCGTGGGCCCGCCACAGACCATCAGTCAGAGGGATGCCCTCAACGCGCCAAGCAATTGGTTAAGCCTTGCGCGCCTGACCGGCGAGGTGGGAATCGGGCTTGGGCTTGGTTTTACGGGGGAATTCAATCTCTCCCTCCATGGTGGACGGCTGATCATCGCGCTCAAGGCATCAGTCGTAGCCGGGCCGGGAGCGATGGGCAGCTTCAAGTTCGAAGTGGGCTATGAGGCGATATTTGCCATCCATAACTTGTTCAGGCGAGAGCTCCACAAAAACAACTACCATCCGTTGGTATGGGTGGAACCCGAAGCGTCGGACTTCATGTCGAAAATCTCCCTGCTAGGCGCGATGGGACTGGACCCGGCCATGATCTATCTGATGGCTTACGACAAGATCATGACGCTGTATGAGGCACTCTTTAAAGCAGGGACCGGTGGAATTATTGCGCACACGATTATGACGTACTCTGATCAAAGTCAATTGAGAAATTGGCTTATAAATGCACCTCCTCAAGCTTTAGGGCCACTGTTCTACACGCTAATTTCTACGCCTCAAGCGTTTAACGTGCCTCTGATTACTTCTGAGCGAAATCAGGTAGAAAGCTACACTGAAATAGACTGCCATTACCTGCAGCAGCAAGCGATTGGAAGGATTACCAGCTGGCTGTCAAAGGGAAGCGTCTCAAATGAATCACACAGAGCCCAATTCATCGAAAGCTGCAAGCGAATGAACAAGCTGGGGGTAGTGGTCTTAAGTGGTGCAAACAACTACTGCAAAAACAGATTGCTACTCGATTTATTCATGAGGACACCTGTGAAGCGACTGTTCGTGCGTGGCAGTGACGACGTTAGACAGCAATATACAACCGACGCAAATCATTTGGGCGCAGTGGCAGATAAAAACTGTAGATCTAAACATGTAAATCAAGGCAATAACAACACTGAGCCCTACTTCACATTTGGACATTAATTTTATGCAGCGACGAAGATCGTTTATCGCAGCGGTATGCTTGACGCTATCCATGTTTAGCATTGCTAGTTATGCAGATGGTACAGCGGCATTGATTAGAGATGCCATTGCAACGTTTGAGCAGCGGAAGCCTGACCTACCGCTTCTTAACAAAGCCGCAGAAACAGGCAACAAAGAAGCGCAGTTCTACTTAGCCGAAACCCTGAGGATGTTATCAGCATACATCACGCCTGCGGCCCACTCGTGGTATGAACGATCAGCCAAGCAAGGCGACATGTATTCCATGTACCGCCTATCCAAGATGAGCCAAGATTTATGCACGATCATGGAAAACTGTTCCGCAAGCAGTTCAGGCCCAATTAATTGGGCAAAAATTCTGTATGACACTGCGCAGCAAAGAGCAAGTCAAGGTGACGGAGAGGGGATGGAAATGATGTATGTCATTACTGGTGATCTGGACTGGTTGGTAAGGTCGGCCAACGCTGGCTACCCGAGCGCGCAACGCTGGCTCGCGGTGAGATACGAAAGGGGTGATGGATGGTTCTTTTGGCCAGGCAGTCGCGTAAAAGAGATTGAGCGTCTGTACGAAGCGTCTGCCGAAGGGGGGTTGCCAATGGCTATGGGTCAACAAGCTGGAATTCTGCTAACAAAAGGCGACGTGGAGGGTGCAACGGAATGGCTAATGAGAGGTGTCTCACTCGGGTACGTAATCGCCGTAGCAAATTACGCATCAGTATTGGGAGATGGAAAATATTATAATGTCGAAAAAAATGTGACGCTGGCTTACGCCCTTAACCTACTTCTTTCAGAAATAGGTGGCGGAGCAGAGGATGCTGCTCACTACGCACTTAAGGAGCTTGGGCATCAATTGACTGCGGAGCAAATGAAGGAAGCCGATGAGCTGGCAAGCGCTTGGGAGAAAGAATATCCGCCTCTCTCATACTATCCGCCCAAGCTCGAGTTTTGGTGATGATGTCAAATGTTCGGCTGATGCAATCTTGGTATGTATGGGTCGCCTTGAGCTCCTTCTCTTCGCTGGCAACAGTGTCGACCTGTAGGATGCAAGCGCAGTAGGCGCGAGCATCGTCTCGCGGAGAGTTTTGTTTCTCCGCGTATAGCGGACGTTTAAAGTTGCACTCAAAGCGTCAGCGGTGCATAGGCAAGGGGCAGTAGGTAGCGTCAATTTTGAAGTGAAGTGTTAGGTGATAGTTGCCATTCATAAATCTCGCTAGAAGCAATGCCGCAATGGTCTCACTGGCTCGCTCTGTGCGGTGTCTGCGACATCCCTTTCCGTACAGAGCCTAGTGCTTATTTGGAAAGCGGCAGCAGCTACTGCCGAAGGCCGCCACGATGTGACGGTCCCCCTTCAGCCAGCCAAGTATGCACTAGATAATGTTGCGGTGTCGGTATTTTCGGCCGATCAAACAGCCTGGGTTAACCGGGCTTGGGTTTGCGTTTCATAGAGCGCATCGTGATGACGGATTTCATTCAATATTGGTCGCAGTATCGGCTAAGCGCTTCGGCGTCTAGCATTTGCCGGCAAGCAGCCATTTGCAGGGCTCGGCGGGCGCGGGGCACTGTAAATGTGAGCCGTAAAGAATTGCGCCAGAATTAAAATCGCATGATAGCCGTCAAGCAGTAGCCTGGCTCATCCAGGCTCCTTGTTCCATCAGACTGCCAGTCGCTAAACAGCATTCAACACATATTTGGCCGGACGAGATATAGCTGCCGATAGGTGCCATTTTTTATCAGCTTGCGAGGAGCTAGGCCGCCACGGACTTCTTGGCTAGTTTTCCGCGGAGGTTGCAATATCTTTCCGCATACAGGCTAGTCCGCCTTACGCCACACCAACTCACTCACGTCATACCCTTGCTCACGCGCCGTAGTCAGCAATTTTTCCCGCGTTTCACTGCTGATAGTCGGCGTGCGCGACAGCAGCCACAGATACTCGCGGTTCGGGTGGCCGACCAGTGCAACCTGGTAATCCTGATCGTGGTACAGCACCCAGTACTCGCCCTTGGTCAAGCCGGGCAGCAGCTTGCTGAACCAGTTGTCGAACTTGACCCAGAGCTTGTCGGTCTTGCCCGGCACCTGTGGCTCGGCGGTGCCGTGGACTTCGTTCCACTTGCCGTCTTCTTCACGGCAGCGGTTGGTAACGTTGATCAGGCCGTCGGCGCGCAGGCCGTAGCGCGCTTCTGACTGCACGCAGTTGCGCTGGAAGAACATCGGCAGGCGGGCGACTTCATACCAGGTGCCTTGGTAACGCTGCAGGTCGACCTGCATGGTCGCCGGCGGTTTCTGGTTGTCGCTGGAGCTGGCGCAGCCGGCCAGCGCCAAGGCCAGGCATGACAGCAGCAAAGTGTTGCGTAGGATCATCAGGCACCTCCTGGAAAACAGTCGAATGGCTTGTCTGCAGGGTTCGATCCCAACGCGCTGGGAAAGTGCCGATGCGCGGCTCAGTAGGTGGCAACATCACCGTCGAGTCAGCCATTGAGTTGTGCAAAGCTTTGAGTATAGGGTAGCCGCCCACCATCGCCCGAGGTCTCCATGGAACTGCGCCAATTACGCTACTACCTCGGTGTACTCGAACACGGCAGCCTCGGCCGCGCCGCCCTTGAGCTGGGGGTGGGCGCTTCGGCGTTGAGCCAGCAGTTGTCCAAGCTTGAAAGCGAGCTGTGCACGCGGTTGTTGACCCGCACCAGCACCGGCGTGACCCCGACTGCGGCCGGCTTGGCCTTCCAGCACCATGCCCGGCTGACGCTGCGTCAGGCCGAGCACGCCGTGCTGGCTGCACAGAGCGGGCGCATGAGCGGCTATGCGAGCATTGGCCTGGCGCGACCACCGCATCGGTAAGCGGGTTCAGGCCTTGGCCAGGCGAATGATCTGCCTGGCACAGAAGGCACCGGTGATGATCACGGCAACCAGGCGCAAGGTCTGCATTGCCAGCACCAGCCCCACATCTGAGTGGGTCTCCACCGCAATGATGGCCATGGCATCCAGCCCGCCCGGGCTGGTTGCCAGGTACATCGACAGAAAGTCATGCCCGGTGACCCACGCCAGCAACCAGGCGCAGCCGGCGCACAGGGCGATCAACCCGGTCGCCCCAGCGATCATGGTCGGCAAGCGGCTCCCTACATATCGCACCGTGGCTCGATCGAAACGCAGGCCGACGTAGCAGCCGATGGCGCCATAGGCAAAGGCCAGCAACCAGCCGGGCAGGGCGATCTGCATTAGGCCACTGAGTTGCAGCGCACTGCCGATCAACAGCGGTGCCAGCAGCGCGCCCGCAGGGAGTTTGGCGGCCAATGTTATCCCGATAACAATCACTGCCAGGCATGCCAGCAGTTGGTGCAGTTGCACGGCAGGGGTACTCGCGGCAGGTACCAGCGCCTTGCTGGCGATATCGCCGGCACCAAGCAGGTGGCTGACCAGTGCGCCGATCATCACTACGCAGACAACCCGCACGTATTGCATGGTTGCCACGACCCGAGGGTCGGCACCGTGTGCTTCCGCCATCGAGACCATCGCCGAAGCTGCGCCAGGGGCTGTGCCCCAGGCTGCGGTCGCGGCCGAGATACCGCCGTATCGCACCGTGGCCAGCCCGACCATGGCGCTCAAAAGAACAGTGAGCAGCGTGGTGATCAGCATCACCGGCCACGACTGCGCCAAGGCCGCCAGTACCGTCCAGCTCATCGAGTGGGCAACCATCAGGCCGACGCAGCCCTGGCCAAAGCGAAACACCTGTTTGTGCAGGTGTAGCCCGGCGCCACTGACGCCAAAGGCGATCGCGGTCAGCATCGGTCCGAGAAACAAGCCCGCCGGCACTGCCAACGCATGCAGCAGTTGGCCACTGGCGGCAGCACAACCGATCAGCGCCAGCCAGCGCAGGATCAACAGGGGATTTGAAAGGAACAACTGCACGTGGTGATTCTCCTCGACCCAGTAGCGGCGCTTGCTGGAGAAAATTATCGACGTCGCAATCGATCAAGTCTATTTTTTACTTTCGATGAACCTATAACTGAAATTCATGAATCATGGACCTTCGCGACCTGACCTACTTCGCCACCATCGCTGAGCTGGGCCATCTCGGCCGCGCTGCCGAGCGGCTCAACCGCAGCCAGCCCGCCTTGAGCAAAAGTATCCAGCGGCTGGAAGAATCCCTCGGCACGCGGCTGTTCAAGCGCGACGGCCGGCGCATCAAGCTGACTGATGTCGGTGAGCTGCTGCTTGAACGCGGTCGGCAGTTACAGCTGAACATCGCCGAAACCGAGCGTGAGGTCCGTGATTTTGCCGGTGGCCTGATTGGCAACATCCGCCTCGGTTGCGCGGCGAGCATGGCCGAGTACTTGTTGCCGCGGCTGACCGAGTCGCTGTTGCAGCGCGCGCCCGAGCTGACTTTGCAGCTGTCCATCGGCCAGGATGATCTGCTCAAGGAGTCGCTGCGCTCGGGGCGGTTGGATGCCATCATCTGCCCGCTGATCGTCGATGACCCGCACGTCAACAGCTACCCGATTTTGCAGGACGAAGCGGTGGTGGTAGCCAGTGCTGATCATCCACTGTTTGCCGCACCGATCACCTTGCACAGCCTTTGCCAATACCGCTGGGTGCTGCCGGCGATCACGGTCAGTTCCAGGCGCTGGATCGATAACGTGTTTTCCACGCGCCATTTGCCGATGCCACGGGTGCAGATCGAAGCCAACAGCATCTCGATGCTGCCCCGCCTGATCGAACGCACCGGGCTGCTGAGCTTTGTAGCGAGGGAAACCCTTGAGCACGGCCACGGTATGTCGCGCTTGCGTGCGGTGAGCCTGGAGGAAACCACCATGCACCGCACGGTGGCGGTGTCGATCCGCGCCGAGGGCTATCTGCCACCGGCCGTGGCCGCGATGGTCGAATTGCTCAAGAAGCGCGGTCGCAGTTTTTTCGGTGACAACTGAACGGGCCGATCAAGCAGCGCTTGTTGCAGTCCACACCGCCAGCTCGTAGCCGTCAGGGTCGATGAAGTGGAAGCGGCTACCGCCGGGGAATGAGAAGGTCTGCCGGCTGATCTGCGCGCCAGCAGCCAGCAGCCGCTGCTGAGTCGCATTCAGGTCGTCGGCGTACAAAATCACTAGCGGGCCACCGGGGCGGACCGGCCCGCCGGTAGTGAAGCCGCCGCTCAGGCGACCGTCACTGAATTCGGTGTAGGTTGGGCCGTAGTCGACGAAGGTCCAGCCGAAGGCTTCGGCGTAGAACGCTTTGCTGCGGGCAATGTCGCTGACATTGAGCTCGATGTTGTCGATCTGCCGGTCGTTGCCGCGAACACTCATGATGCCTTCCTTGCTCGGTGGTTTGGAGGCGGCAAGCATGCAGGCTATCTGGCAGCTTTGTCCACAAAGTGCAGGCCTTGGGCGAGTGCCCAAATGAAGTAAAAATATATTGCGACTGACACATATTGATCGGATTTTCCCTATACCGTGTAGGCCGTTTCCGAATCATCCTTTTCAAGGCTTTGCGCCATTGCATGTCCTGGGGAGCACAGCCTAGTCTCTGCCGGTCGTTGCCATTCAACGACCGGCTTTGACAGGCCGTCACAATCTCTAGAGCACGTGCACCTCCTATGGCGGTTGTACGTGGGGCACCTCGCGTGCGCCGAGTTTCTAGAGTCCTCGGTCTGTCAACCCGCGTACAACTGCCACCCTCCTGTTTGACGGCGGGTGTCTGGCAGTCCACAGACTCTAGAGGTATGTATGCTCAAGATCGTCCCCGATCCACCCCAGTGCAGCCAATCCGCCCGTATCCTCGAAGACACCCTCGTCGAAGCCTCCGATTACCTCATGGGCGCGCTCATCGTCGCCCGCCAGACCGTCCTCCTGCAGCCCCAATCAGCCGGCTCCATGAGCATGCTGACCGTCCTCCACGAAGTCGAATCCGCCCGCGCACTGGTCGAAGCGGCAATCGCCTACGTGCAACGTCGCGGCCGCCCGCCCGCCGCACAACTGCACTGAGTCACCGCTCTGCTACTCGAACATCAGAGGATTGCGCATGGACACCCACCCCCCACAAGACACCGGCAAGCCAGGCCTCACCGTAGGTTCGGCGACCTGTCTCGATGGCGCCGGCAAAGGCCAGCGGCTGTTTCGAACCGAGCCCGGAAACTGCTGCAAGCACGCCCTGGAGCAGGCCTCGATGCTGCTCGCCAGCGCCCGTCGCGCCTCGTTTCTTGGCGTGATGGACGACGAACCGGAACTGGTCTGGGCTTCGCACTTTCTGGGCCAGATGGCCAAAGCGCTGATTGATGACGCCAATATCGGCCTGCACAAACGCTCGTAAATCCTGGGCAGGCGCAGTAAACCTGCGTCTGCCCAGGCCAACTTCAGAAGCTGTACTTGAAGCTGGTCATCAGGTTGCGCGGCGCGCCGTACACGCTATACAACCCGGACTGGCTGTAATACTCGCGATCAAACACGTTATTGAGGTTCAGCGCAGCACTGAGGTTGCGGCTGATGTCGTAGCGGGCCATCAGGTTGGTAACCGCGTAGCTGCTCTGGCTGAAGGTGTGCAAGTCAGCGCCAACCTTGCTCTGCCAGTTCACCCCGCCGCCAATCGTCAGCTTGTTCAGCGGCCCCTGCAGCCGGTAGCTGGTGAAGGTCTTGACGCTGTTGCGCGGCAGGTTGGTATTGATGCGCTGGTCATCGGCATCGGTGGTCACCGAGTAGGCGTAGCCGGCGGACGCCTGCCAGCCTTCGGCCAGTTCGCCGTTCAGCTCCAGCTCGATCCCTTTGGAAGTGGTGTCCTGCTCGGCGCTGTAGACGTTGTCGTGCTGCCAGATGGCGAGGTTGTCCTGCTCGAGCTTGAACAGGGCCAGGCTTGAGTTGAGCTTGCCGTCGAGGTGCGAGCCTTTGATGCCGATCTCGTAGCCGACGCCTTCCATCGGGTCGAGCGGGTTGTTGCCTTCATCGGTCACCCACGATGCCTGCGGGTTGAAGATCTTGGTGTAGCTGGCATACAGCGACCAGGTCTGATCAAGGTCGTAGACCACGCCGGCATACGGGATGAACACGCCACTCTCTTTGCGCTTGACCTCGGTTTCGACGCCGCCGTATGGGCGGTCGGAGGTGTCGCGCTGCCAGTCGATCAGGCGGCTGCCGAGGATCAGGCTGAGGTCGTTGCTGACGCTGAAGCGCGAGGTCAGGTAGGCCGCATACTGGCTTTCGTCAATCGACGACTTGCCACTTTCAGTGAAGTTGGGCTTGGCCGAGTTGCCGCCCCAGCCGAACAGGTTGTCGATCGCGCCGGCAGGTGAGCCTGCATAGTCATAGCCCCAACCGCCCCAGCCGGGCACGCTTTCCTTGTACTGAGACAAGGTCATGCCGGTGATCAACTCGTGCTCGCGGCCGAACAGGCTGAAGGGCCCGGTGGCGTAGACATCGAGGTTGTCCTGACGTGGCGTACCGGAGAAGCGCACGGGCAGTTGCGACAGGCCGCTGCCATCGGTGTTCAAGTCGCCCATGGCATAGTTGAACACTTCGTCGAACTTGTTTTCGGCGTGGGTCAACTCGATCTTGCCGCTCCAGCCGTTGCCCAACTGCTGCTCGATGGAGGTAAAGAAACTGGTTTGCTCGTGGTCGTTGTAGGACCAGTCCGGAGCGGCGTTGAGCGAGCGCTTGAGATTGGTGCGCTGGCCGGTGCTGAAGCGCGAGGGCAGGCCTGAGCGCAGTGGCGAGTCGACGTCGCTGCGCAGGTAGCTGAAGCCCAAGGTCAGCAGGGTGTCTTCACTCAGGTCGAACTCGGTGATGCCGTAGATAAGTTGCGACTGCGATGAGTAGCGATCAATCCAGGCCTTCTCGGTCTTGTAGTCGGCGACGAAGCGGCCACGGATATTGCCTGCATCGGTCAACGGGCCCGAGACGTCGAAGCCAGTGCCGTAGCGGTCCCAGGTGCCGGCTTCGCCGGTGATGCTGGCCTGCGCATCGGCCGTCGGGCGCTTGCGGATCAGGTTGATGGTCGCCGACGGGTTGCCCATGCCGCTGATCAAACCGGTGGCGCCGCGGACGATTTCGACGCGGTCGTACATCGCCATGCTCTGCGAGTAGTTGTCCAGACGGGTGTTGGTGGGTACGCCGTCGACCTCGTAGTTCTGGATGGCGAAGCCGCGTGACCAGTACGAGTCGCTTTCGGCGCCGAGGCCGTCGCGCACGACGATGATGCCGGGGGTGGCCTCGAGGGCGTCGGTGAGGTTGGTCAGGCGCTGGTCATCGAGGCGCTGGCGGGTCATCACGGTCAGCGACTGCGGGGTCTCCTGCGGGGTCAGGTTGAGACGGGTCGAGCTGCTTGACGAATAGGTGGTGTAGAGGCCGGTGCCTTCGGTGGTCGAGCCGGGGGCTTTGCCGGAGATGGATACCGCGCTCAGCTCCATCGCGCCGCTGCTGCTGGCTTGCAGGGTGTAGTTGCCGTTAGCGCTGCGGCTGGCCTCCAGGCCACTGCCGGCGAGCAGCATGGCCAGGCCCTGGTCGACGTCGAAGTTGCCGTGCAGGCCGGAGGTGCTGCGCCCGTCGGTGAGGGTGCTGGGGTAGCTCAGCAGAATATGTGCGGCCTGGCCAAAGCGGCTCAGGGCTGGCGCGAGCGGGCCGGCGGGGATGTCGAAGTCGGCCTGGGCCTGCTCGGCGGCGCTGGCCCAGGTGGGCAGCATCAGCAGCGGTGCGGTTGCAGTCATGCAGGTGATGGCCTGGACCACGGCGCCGGCCAGTTTATGCTTGAGATTCACGCGTTGTTCCCCGATTGAATTGAGTTGTCTGGGGGTTAAGTCTCGCGAGAATCAAAAATGGACCACCCTGGCGCAGTTTTTTTGCACTAGGCCGTGCGTGGCTTCAGCGTCACCCAGTAACGGGTGAACTGCTCGACCTCAAGTTGCAGGGTGTTGGCCACGGCGAGGATGACCTTGTCGGTATCGGCCAGCGGGAAGGTGCCGGACACACGTAGCCTGGCCAGAGCGGGATCACAGGCCAGATGGCCACGGCGGTAGCGGCTCAGTTCAGCGATGAACTCTGCCAATGGCTGGTCCTGAGCAACCAGCATGCCTTGGCTCCAGGCGGGGACGGCGAGGGGTTCAGGTTGCCGGCTGACAATGCCAGTGTCGGCAAGGCTGGCCCGCTCGCCGGCATGCAGAGTGATCGGCGGGTGTGCCAGCAGGGCAGGGCTGAACACCAGCGCGCCGCGGTAAACGCTGACCTGAGTAAGGCCCGCGCGTTGCCTGACGCTGAACTGCCCAAGTTGCGCCTCAAGCCGGCCCTGAGCGGTGTGAACCGACAGCAAACGCCCGGCGCTGGCGTTGCTGCGGGTGATCATCAGCTCGCCGCGCAGCAGTTGTATGCGCCGCTGGTTATGTTCGATAGCGACGTTGATCGCCGTGTCGGTGTTCAATTGCAGCTCAGTGTCATCGGCCAGGCTGATGCGCCGTTGTTCGCCGACACGGCTGTGATAATCAGCGCTGAAATCTTGCACCAAGGCCGTGTCCTTCATGTACCAAGCACTCGCGCCGGCAGCCATCAGCACGCTCAGTTGCTTGAGCGCAGCACGCCGCGACAGGCCAGGGCGCAGCGCCGCCTGGGCCAGACGGCGCTGGCCCGGGTTACGCAGGTCGCCCATGCGCTGGGCGAAGGCTTCGGCGCGTTGCCAGGCATGCTCATGCATCGGCTGCGCCTGCCTCCAGGCCATCCACGCGGCGAGGGTGGCCGGGCTGACCTCAGGTTCCTGCAACTCGAAATGCCAGTGCATGGCCTGCTCGGCCACTTCGGCAGCAATTGGCGCGGTGCTGCTGGTCACGGCAGGTCCAGGCTGTCATCGAGGACGATGCACAGCGCGCTGGCCTTGATGATGTAGCGCTTGATGGTAGTCACCGAGAGACTGAGCCGGTCGGCGATCTCGGCGTGGCCGAGGCCATCGACTTGCGACAGCAGAAACGCCTCGCGCACCGGCCGCTCCAGGCTTTCGAGCATGGCGTCGAGGGCGATCAAGGTTTCGAGCAGGATTGCCTGGGTTTCCAGGCTAGGCGCAACCGGCTCCGGCATCGCCGCCAGCGCTTCCAGGTAGGCGCGTTCGATTTTCTGCCGGCGGTAATGGTTGCACAGCACACTCTGCGCCACCTTGGCGAGAAAGGTCCGCGGTGCGTGCAGCGCTGGCAGCTGCTCTTTGGCCAGCAGGCGCATGAACGTATCCTGGGCCAGATCCGCTGCGCTGTGCGAGCAACTCAAGCGTTGCCGCAGCCAGCTCGTCAACCAGCTGTGTTGCTGACGGTAGAGCGCAGCCACGTTGCACAGAGCAGGTTGAGAGGATGGGAGCATGATCTGCAGGCGCCGATGAGGAAGTGTCGCAAACGATAATGCTTATCATATATACGGCCCGGGGCAGGATGCAACTGGCACCGCGCGGCTGCTATTGCAAAGTAATCGGCCTGCTTGGGAAATTCGCTTACTGTGCGACCATGGAGCCTCAAGCATGGCGTTATGTTTAGGGGCAGCTGGATGGATGACCGAGCGTATTGGATAGCACAGGGCAGTCGGGCAGCCGAGAGTGTTTGTACATGGTCAGCGTTCGTCGCGGCCACCGAATTTCTCTGGCAGGACGCTGATCTGATCAAGGACAGCGATGCCTGGCAGGCGCTCTGGTTCGAACTTGAGATCGTCAACGCGCTGGCATTGGCCGAGTGGGATGAGCAGGGGCGACCTGGGGATTGGTCGGTGCGCTGGTGCGAGGGTTATCAGCAGGATGCGGCTGAGCTGGCGAGGCAGTTACTAGCGTTGTTGGCGTGTGATTGACTGCAGTGGCTGCCTGGTCAATTTCATGATGCTGACGAATCAAACCTCGGCTCGATGCCTGAGTAACCATTCGTTCCGGGTTGGACAGGCTTGGCAGCCTGCCCCGATCAGTTCTACGCCGGAATGCCGAAAAATGCAGAGACCGTGAAGGGATCACCCTCAGTGCCAAAGCCCCAACAGGATAGTCGCGCCAATTACCGTCGCAGCGCCGCCAATCCGGGTAGAGATCTGCGCAAACGGCATCAGTGACATGCGGTTGCAGGCTGACAGGATAGCCACATCACCGGTACCGCCCAGGCCGCTGTGGCAGCTGGTGACAATGGCCGATTCGATGGGATACATCTTGAGCAGATTGCCTACCAGGAAGCCGGCAACTGCCATCGACACCACCACCGCAATGCACACCATCACGTAGCCGAGCGAGAATACGCTGGCAACGCTCTCCAGTGGCACATAGAGCATGCCCAGGCCGATCATGGTTGGCCAGATAAAGACCGTGGACACCAGTTTGTAAAAACGCTTGCTGCCCTTTTCGAGGCGATCAGGCAGTACCCGCATGTATTTGAACAGGACGGCTACCACGATCATCATCACCGGGCCTGGGATGTGCACCAGTTTCTCCAGCAAACCGCCGAGGACGAAGAACGAGCAGATCAGCAGGACGCCGGCACCCATGTAACGGAAGTCTATTGATTGATCTTCTTCATCGTCGATCTTGAACTTGTCGTTCTCTTCCTTGGCGCGGATCAGCATGCCATTGCCGCTCAAGTGCGGTTTACGGGTAGCCAGTCGGGCGAGCACACCTGCGCAGATGATCGCAACGATATTGCCGATCACGGCGGCGGGTACCAACTGCGCGACGAATTGCTCAGGGGTGCCACCAAGGATATGTGCGTAGGCCAGGGACAACGGCAGGATACCCTCGCCGATACCGCCGCCAATGATCGGCACGATGATGAAAAACAGGGTGTGGTGGACGCTATACCCGAATGCCACGCCGACCAGGATGCCCGCCGCAATTGCCGCAGCCGTGCCAGCCACCAGCGGTATGAACATGCGCATCATGCCTTGTACAAGGATCGTGCGGTTCATACCGAGGATGCTGCCAACAACCAGGCTGGCAATCACGAAATAGAGGAAGTTGGCGTCTTTCATCAACACTTTGGTGGCGTCGATCGTGCTGCTGCCGAAGAAGCCGTGATACACCAGCACAGAGGGCAGTAGCAGGCACAGGATTGCGCCGCCGCCAATGTCTCTGAGAATGGGCAGGCGTTGGCCGATCTGGCCTAACAGCATGCCCAGGGTCATGATCACGGCCAGGCCGCCGATCATGCTCTTGGGTAACAGCCCGAAGTGTGCCGACATGAACACGATCAGTGCGATGCCCAGAAAGTAAGGAAACGGGATTACCCCGATTTCATATTCCATGAGCGCGCTGAAGCGGCTTTTTTTAGTCGAAGCAAGGGTAGCGGAGGTCATGCTGAGGTCCTCGATTATTGTTGTGTGAGGAAAAGCCAATGGCCTCGGTCCACGGTTTTCCGAAGCGTGAGGCATGCTATCCTTTAACGAATCGTGGAAAAATACGGATTCCATAAAGGCTATGAACACGATTCATGAAGAAGCACCGCTTCCAGAGGACCTTCGGGTCTTCCTTACGGTCATTCGCAAGTCCAGCTTCGCCGGTGCTGCGGCCGAGCTTCAGCAGTCACCCGCTTATGTCAGCAAGCGCATCAAGATTCTCGAGGACACGCTCGGCACCAAGCTCATCCATCGTTCAACGCGCCGTTTGACGCTGACGGATGCGGGTATCCGTACGCAGCAGTGGGCGACCAGGATCCTCAATGACATCGACGATTTCGTGGGTGAACTGAGCCAGGCGCGCAAGGCGCCCAGGGGGCTCTTGCACATCTGCAGCAGTTTTGGATTCGGCAGAAATTACGTAGCGCCAGCGCTTGCCGAACTGGCAGTGGCGTACCCGGATCTGGAGGTCCGTTTTGATGTTTTCGACCGTGTCGTCGATATTGTCAGTGAAGGCTTCGATCTGGAAATCCGCGTCGGCGACGACATCCCTGGCCAACACATCAGCCGCCAGCTAGTGGCCAATCGGCGGATTATCTGCGCGACGCCGGAGTACTTGCGACAACGGGGTACGCCAACCAGCATCGAAGATCTGGCCGGGCATGATTGCCTGGTGCTCAAAGAACGCAACAACAGTTTTGGCGTCTGGCATCTGCGCAATGGCCAGAGAGAAGTAGCGGTGCGGGTCAGCGGCCAGCTGTCGTCGAATAACGGCGAGATCGTCTTGCAGTGGGCGCTGAAGCACCGCGGGCTGCTGCTGCGTTCGATGTGGGACGTCAAGCCGCTACTTGAACAAGGCCAGCTTGTTCAAGTGCTGCATGACTACAGTCAGAGTGCCAACGTCTGGGCGGTGTACCCGACGCGATTGGCCGAGTCGGGAAAGCTCAGGGCCTGCGTCGAGTTTCTGCAAGCGTGGTTCAGTCGACTCAGAGCCGACTGAATCCGCCTGCCTGTGGCAATGGCGCAACCACCTGGCTCAAGCCAGCCAGGGATTGCGCGCGAGGTGACGCGACTCGAAGTCACGGATCTGCTCATGCCGCTGCAGGGTCGTGCCGATTGCATCCAGCCCCAACAGCAGCGCTTGTTTACGTAGCGCGTCGATGTTGAACGCAATGGCGCGGCCATCCACCAGGAGGATGTGCTGCGCCTCCAGATCGATCGCGATGCAGGCACTGCCGCGTTCGCTGACGACTTGTCCGAGCTCCTTCAGTTCAGCCGGTGAGAGCTGAATGGTCAGCACACCATTGCGCTGGCAGTTGTCGTAGAAAATACCGGCGAAGGTAGTCCCGATGAGCGCGCGCACGCCGAGCTGCTTCAACCCCCAAACAGCGTGTTCACGGCTTGAACCACAGCCGAAGTTCGGCCCGACCACAAGGAACGTTGAGGTATTCCAGGGCTCCTGATTCAGTACGAAGTCCGGGTTGGGCGTGCCGTCGGCAAGAAAGCGCAGGTCGAAGAACACGCCCTTGTCCAGCCCGCTGCGGTCGATGCCTTTCAAGAACTGCTTGGGCATGATCACGTCGGTGTCGACGTTGGCTGCCAGCATCGGCGCTGCGCAGCCCTCTACATAGGTGAACGATTGCATGCTCATGCCTCCAGTGCCAACGCACGTACATCGACCAGATGACCGGTGACCGCCGCAGCGGCAACCATGGCGGGGCTCATCAGGTGGGTGCGCGCGCCAGCGCCCTGACGGCCCTCGAAGTTGCGGTTGGTGCTCGAGGCGCAACGATCACCCGGATTGAGCACATCGTCGTTCATGGCCAGGCACATCGAGCAGCCCGATTGACGCCATTCGAAACCGGCATCGCGGAAAATGTCCGCCAGGCCTTCGGTTTCCGCCTGATCGCGCACCAGCGTTGAGCCGGGCACGATCATTGCGCGAACGCCATCGGCAACCTTGCGGCCTTTGACCACGCGCGCCGCGTCGCGCAGGTCTTCGATACGCGCGTTGGTGCACGAGCCTATGAACGCATGGCTGATGCTGATGCCTTGCAGGGCAGTGCCCGGCTGCAGGTCCATGTAACGCAGGGCGCGCTGCAGGTCCTGGCGCAAGATCAGATCAGGTTGCTGCATTGGATCAGGCACCAGGTCGGTGATGGAAGCCGCCTGATCAGGGCTGGTGCCCCAGGTGACCATCGGTTGCAGGTTGTCGACGTGCATCTGGATTTCCTTGTCGAAGCTCGCGCCCGGGTCTGAATACAGTGATTGCCACTGCTCGACCGCTGCCTGCCATTGCGCCCCTTGCGGTACCCGCGGCTTGTCCTTCAGGTAGGCAAAGACTTTCTCGTCAGGCGCCATGAACGCTCCGCGAGCGCCCGCTTCCACGGCCATGTTGCAGATGGTCATGCGTGCTTCCACGCTCAATGCGTCGATGGCCGGTCCGGCGAATTCAATGGCGTAACCGGTTGCACCAGCGGCGCCGATCTGGCGAATGAGTTCCATGATGATGTCCTTGGACACCAACCCTGGGCCAGGGACGCCTTGAACCGTGACGCGCATGCTCTTCAAGCGTTTGTAGACCAGGGTCTGGGTGGCCAGCAGGTGTTCGATTTCGGAAGTGCCTATGCCGAAGCCGAACGCGCCCAGTGCGCCGTAGGTGGTCGTGTGGCTGTCGCCGGCTGCGACAACCATGCCCGGAAGGATATAGCCTTGCTCAGGCGCGACCACGTGCTCGATGCCTTGGCGCTTGTCGAGGACGTCGAACAGTTCCAGGCCAAAGTCACGGCAGTTCTGTTCGAAGTAGCTGACCTGCAGTGCACCGCCGGCGTCGGGCATCTGCGCGGTGCGGTGCGGCGCAGTCGGATTGACATGGTCTACAACGCACAAGGTTGCAGAGGGCCGCCAGACTTTTCTGCCTGCTTCGCGAAGGCCGCTGAAAGCTTGTGGGCTGGTGTATTCGTTGGCGACCTGGCGATCGATGTAGAGGAGCACATGACCTTGGTCGTCCAGCTCGCACACAGCGTGCGAGTCGATATGCTTCTGATAAAGCGTTCTTGGGCTGCTCATCGCACGTACGTACCTTTGTTGTTATTTCGGCCCTGAGGCATCACGGTCGCTGCATTGCAGCGTTGATCACAGAATAACGACGCGACAACGAGCATCAACCCGGCATCAGTGGAGGCTGGATTCACACTTCGTGCATAAGTGTTGGTTCCGGTACGTGCTATCAAGCTGACTTGAACGTGGGTGTCAGGTGAGGGGCAGGGAGGCGAATCCAGCTGTCATCATGAATATGCCTAAAGGTGCTGTGAAATCGTTTCAATATTCCGCAAGGGAGCGATGACCTAGAATTTGTTCCACACAGAGACACGATTGATCTTGAGGTTGAAGTTGCCCACCAGGGCAAATGCAACGGACGCATTCAGTCTCATCTCGCTGCACAGGACGACAGGTTGCGATGAATAACCAGTTTGCTTTTACCCTGAAAACTCTTCGTTTCGACGAACACTATCAACCCTGCGAAAAGACCCGCATCACCACCAACTTTGCCAACCTGGCGCGCGGCAGCAACCGCCGGGAGAACTTGCGCAATACCCTGCAGATGATCGACAACCGCTTCAATGCCTTGGCCCATTGGGACAACCCGACAGCGGACCGCTACTCCGTCGAGTTGGATATCATCTCGGTTGCAATGGACCTCGGTGCACCTGACAGCGCGCGCGGCCTGCCGTTGATCGAGATATTGAAGGCGACCGTGGTTGATCGCATCACCGGCGAGCGTACTCAGGGCATGGTGGGCAACAACTTCTCCTCCTACGTGCGCGATTACGACTTCAGTGTGCTGTTGTTGCAGCACAACAAAGGCGCGTCCGGGTTTGCCGTTCCGGAGCACTTCGGTGAGCTGCACGGCAAGCTGTTCCAGCACTTTGTCAATTCCAGCGCCTACCGCGAACAGTTCGCCAAGCCGCCGGTTATCTGCCTGAGCGTTTCCACCAGCAGGACGTATCAGCGCACCGACAATCACCACCCGGTGCTGGGTATCGAGTACCGCCAGGATGATTATTCGCTGACCGATGAATATTTCAAGCAGATGGGTTTGAAGGTGCGCTACTTCATGCCGCCCAACAGCGTTGCACCACTGGCGTTTTATTTCTCAGGTGATCTGCTCGCCGATTACACAACGCTTGAACTGGTCAGCACCATCAGCACGATGGACACCTTCCAGAAGATCTATCGCCCCGAGATCTACAACGCCAATTCCGCAGCGGGCAAGTCGTACCGGCCGAGCCTGCAACATGAGGATTATTCATTGACGCGCATCGTCTATGACCGCGAAGAGCGCAGCCGACTGGCGCAAGAGCAGGGCCGGTTCGTCGCTGAACACTTCATCAAACCCCACCGCGCTGTTCTCGAACAGTGGGCCGCCAATTACGCGGTTTGAGCCGTCAACAGAGCAAGGTTATCTACTGTGAAAATACTGCTACCTACTTCGACTGCTGGCAGCCTGCCGAAACCTTCCTGGCTGGCCCAGCCCGAGACACTCTGGTCGCCCTGGAAGCTGCAAGGCGATGAACTGACCGAAGGTAAACAGGATGCTCTGCGCCTGGCGTTGCAAGCGCAGCAACTGGCGGGCATCGATATCGTCAGTGACGGTGAGCAAACCCGTCAGCATTTCGTCACCACGTTCATCGAGCATCTGAGCGGGGTTGATTTCGAAAAGCGCGAAACTGTGCGCATTCGTGACCGTTATGATGCCAGCGTGCCAACCGTGGTGGGTGCTGTTGCGCGGACAAAACCGGTGTTTGTCGAAGACGCCAGGTACCTGCGCCAATTGACCGACCAGCCGATCAAGTGGGCACTGCCGGGCCCCATGACCATGATCGACACGTTGTACGACAGCCATTACAAAAGCCGCGAAAAGCTGGCGTGGGAATTTGCCAAGATCCTCAACCAGGAAGCCAGAGAACTGGAAGCGGCAGGCGTCGACATCATTCAGTTCGACGAACCGGCCTTCAATGTGTTCTTCGATGAGGTCAACGACTGGGGCGTTGCTGCCCTGGAGCGGGCAGTCGAAGGCTTGAAGTGTGAAACCGCGGTGCATATCTGCTACGGCTACGGCATCAAGGCCAACACTGACTGGAAGAAGACCCTCGGCTCGGAATGGCGTCAGTACGAAGAGGCGTTTCCGAAACTGCAGAAGTCCAGCATCGACATCATCTCGCTGGAATGCCACAACTCCCACGTGCCGATGGACCTGATCGAACTGATCCGTGGCAAGAAGGTGATGGTCGGCGCGATCGATGTGGCGAACCACACCATCGAAACGCCCGAGCAAGTGGCCAACACCTTGCGCAAAGCGCTGCAGTTCGTCGATGCCGACAAGCTGTACCCGTGCACCAACTGCGGCATGGCGCCGTTGCCCCGCCACGTTGCCCAAGGCAAGCTGAGCGCGCTGAGTGCGGGTACAGAGATCGTTCGTCGAGAGCTTTACGGGTCATCTCTCTGAGGTGGCTTCAAAAATGCCGGGGGCTGCTTTGCAGCCCTTTCGCGACACAAGGCCGCTCCTACAGGGACCCGCGTACTACCTGCTTGCGCGGTCCCTGTAGGAGCGGCCTTGTGTCGCGAAAGGGGTGCGCAGCGCCCCCGACGTACTCGAGCCAGGCACAATCTACAGATCCGCCAGCGCGCCTTTGTACAGCACCGGCCCGGTCGGTTGACCGGTGGGCGAGCCGCCTTTCGGTTCAAGGCTGATCGCCAACACCACGCCCTTGCCGAGCAACCGGCTCTGGGCGTCATCCAGCTTGAGCGTGCTGCGGCCAGACTCGGCGATCAACCCGAGCGAGACGGGCTTGCTGCCTGCGGCGATCGCCCAGAGTTGCAGGCTGTGCGCCGGGGTAATTGCAGTCAGTGCCAGCGCTTCGATGTGCAACTGGTCTGCACCAGCGTCAACCCGGAACACAGCCTGCGCACTGTCACTCAGCAGAGTGGCGCGGTAGCGGCTGTCGTCAAGGTTGTAGATCACGGCAAACACTGTGGCCATTGCCAGCGCGCACGCGGCCACGCCAATGCGCAGCCCGTTCCACCATCCGCGTTTGGTCGATTCAGTAACCGGCTGCGGTTCGATGCGTACCTTGATCCGCTGCCAGACATGCTCCGCAACGGGCGTCTCAGGGATAGTCTCGGTCATGCTGGCCAGGTAGGTTTGCCATTGAGCAAGCTCTGCACCCAGCGCCTTGTCCTCAAGCAACAGCCGTTCAAAGCGCCGCTGCACCAACGCCGGCATCAAGCCGACGGCGTAGTCGCCAGCCAGGGCGCGGCGCAGGGCAGGGGATTGATAGTTCATGCTTCAAGGCACCTGCGCAGGCGCTCCATACCGCGCCGGATCCACGACTTGACCGAGCCCAGCGGGGCCTTGAGGTGGATGGCGAGTTCGGCACAGGACAAGCCCTGGAAGTACGCGACAGCGATCGACTGGCGTTGCATGCCATCCAGCGTGTCCAGGCAACGGTTCAGCGCGCCGGCCTCACGAGCAGTGCTCAATTGCTCATGCGCGGAAGGGCTTTGATCCTCCAGCAGTTGCGCTTCGACATCGCTCAGGGAGCGTTCACGCTGCTTGCGCAGGTGATCCACGGCCTGATTGCGGGTGATGTTGATCATCCAGGTCATCGGCGCCGAAAGATGCGCCTGGTAGCGAGAGGCGTTATGCCAGATACGCACGAAACTCTCTTGCAGCACGTCTTCGGCCAGATCGCCGCGCCCCATGAAGCGCAGGGCAATCCCGTGCAAGCGCGGGCTGACACTGCGATAGAGCGTTTCGAAGGCACGTCGGTCGCCCAGCGCAGTGGATGCCAGGAGTTGCGCCAAATGGTCACTTTCGGCGATTGAGATAGCTGTTCTCCAGGCAATCGGGTTGAGTGATGCGAGGCTTCGATTGCAGTCAGAGAATAGTGTACGAAGCGGGTCTGGGCCATTCACTGAGCGGCGCTTGGCAAATACCGCCGCGCCCCGTCCGATGGGCGCGGCGGCAGGCCTCAGCCTTTGGGCATCAGGACCTTGTCGATCACCTGGATCACGCCGTTGGACTGATACACGTCGTAGGTGGTGATGTCGGCCACGTTACCCTTTTCATCCTTGAGGGTGATGTTGTGCGGCCCGTTCATCATCGCCCACAACTTGCCGCCCGCCACCGTGGTCAGTTCGGCTTTGCCGCCGCCCGCCTTGATCTTGGCGGCAAGGGCAGCCATGTCGAGCTTGCCGGCAACCACATGGTAGGTGAGCAGCTTACTCAGGGTGGCCTTGTTTTCCGGTTTCAGCAGCGTGTCGACGGTACCTGCGGGCAATGCCGCGAAGGCTGAGTTGACCGGTGCGAATACGGTGAACGGGCCTTTGCCTTTGAACGTGTCGACCAGCCCGGCCGCCTTCACCGCAGCGACCAACGTCGTGTGATCAGCAGAGTTCACCGCGTTGTCGATGATGTCCTTGCTCGGCAACATGCTCTGGCCGCCCACCATGACGCTGTCCTGGTTCATGCCCGCCGCTTGCGCGGTACTGATGGTGAAATTACCGGCGAATGCGAGCGTCAGCAGGCTGGCGACCAGCTGCGTTTTCAATGCAGTGCGTTTCATGGTGGTGATCCTTGCAGAAGGTATCGGCCAGGAAGGTCTGTCCGTGCTTGATATACGCGGTGGGTGGTGGGTTGGATGCAGTGGGGCAAGGTTTATTTTCAGGTCGGGACAAGCATGTCGAGTGGCGCTGGTGAAATCCGCTGATCGGCTCGACCCAAGTCGATCAGCGTGGGCCTTACAGTTCCAGATCCAATAGCGCCTGAATGGTTTGCCGGCGCCTGATCACACGAATATCGCCATCCTCGATCAGCACCTCGGGCAACAACGGCCGACTGTTGTAGTTCGACGACATGGAGGCGCCATAGGCCCCTGCATCGTGGATCACCAGCAGGTCGCCGACACAGGCCTGGGGCAAAAGCTGGGCAACCAACCCGTGCTCATCCTGGGTGAACACATCGCCCGACTCGCACAGCGGCCCAGCCACCTGGGTCAGTTGCAATGGTCGCTCGACGGGATTGCCGTCGGCATCCAGCACGGTCATCCGGTGATAACTGCCATACAACGCCGGGCGCATCAAATCGTTGAAGCCGGCGTCAACCATGATGAAGCGGTTGCCGCCCATCTGTTTGACCGCACGCACCTCGGTCACCAGGTAGCCAGACTCGGCAAGCAAGAACCGCCCCGGCTCGATCTCCATGTGCACCGCATGGCCAAGCATGGTTTCGATCTGGCGTTTCGCCGCCGCCCAGGTCCGGGCATAGCGCGGGATGTCGACCGGAGTGTCGCCGTCCCGGTACGGTACCGATAACCCGCCGCCGATCGAGAACGCCTCGATATCCATGTCCAGTCGGCCGACCAGCTCGACCATCGCCTGTGCAACCTGCTCCAGGTGCGCATAATCCACACCGGAGCCGATGTGCATGTGCACGCCCACTAGATGCAGGCCGTAGGCGCGGATGCAGTCGAGGGCCTCGCCGAGTTGCTCGTGCCAGATGCCATGCTTGCTGTTTTCGCCGCCCGTATTGGTCTTGCGGCTATGGCCGTGGCCAAAGCCCGGGTTGATCCGCAGCCACACCCGGTGCCCGGGGGAGCATTCGCCCAGCTGCCGGAGCATGTCGATCGAGCCCGCATTGACCTCGATGCCCACTTCGACCACCCGCGCCAGCGTGGCGCGGTCCAGCACATCGCTGGTCAGCACCAGCTCTGCTGGCTGCCGATCAAGCGTGGCGCCGGCAGCCAGCGCGCGTTCGAGCTCGCCCAGGGATACCGCATCAAGGGCCAGGCCTCGCGCACGCATCAAGCGCAGGATATGCAGATTCGGATTGGCTTTCTGCGCATAGCGGACCAGATCGAAGCCTTGCAGCTGGTCGATCCTGGCGTTGATGGTGTTTGCGTCGTAGGCCCACAGCGGCGAGCCATGGCGGCGAACTGCGCTGGCCAGCAAGTGGAAGGGGGTGGATTCAGGCATGAGGTAATCCTTGTACGGGAGGCGTCCAAGGTTGCGGTAAGCGACGTATTTATAAAAATAGCTTTTTATGTATCAGCAATTCATATCTGATATGGCAATTCTGCTGCATCGGTGCCGCTGTGAAGCTTACGTTTCGTCATATCGAGATCTTTCGGGCCATCATGTCAGCCGGCAGCGTGACCGGGGCTGCGCGCCTGCTGTACACCTCGCAACCCACTGTCAGCCGCGAGCTGGCGAGGTTCGAACAACTGGTGGGGCTGAGCCTGTTCGACCGCGAAGCAGGGCGCTTTAAGCCGACGGCGCAGGCGTTGTTGCTGCTGGAGGAGGTGGAGCGCTCATACATCGCCCTGGAGCGCATCGATCGCTGCGCCCAGGCGATTCGCAACTTTGAGCAGGGCAGGTTGGCGATCACTTGCCTGCCACTGTTTTCGCAGACATTACTGCCGGAGGTGTGCCAAAGCTTTCATCAGCACTACCCCGGCGTGAGCGTAAGGATCGAAGCGCAGGAGTCGCCACAGCTGGAAGAGTCTCTGATTGCACAACAGCACGACCTTGGGCTGACCGAGGTCGAGCAAACGCCACATGGGACCGTCGGCGAATTGTTGTTCAGCGCAAGCATGGTCTGCGTATTGCCGGATCAGCACCCGTTGCTCGACAAGCGCCAGCTTGAGCTCAGTGACTTTCACCAAGTTGATTTCATCAACCTCTCCAGCCTGGATACCTATCGCCAGCAGCTGGATCAGCATTTCAGCGCGGCGGGCGTCAACCGACGCACCGTCATCGAAACGACCAATGCTGCCTCGGTGTGTGCGATGGTGCGGCAAGGGCTGGGCGTAGCGGTGATCAATCCGCTAAGTGGCCTGGACGCTGCCCGCAGTGGCCTGTCGATCCGCAAGTTGACTGTCAGCGTACCTTACAAGGTGATGCTGGTTCGCCCGGACCACCGCCCCAGCTCGGCGGCGGTCGATCGCTTTTGCCAGACGCTGCGGGCGCAAGCGCGCAAGATGAGAGATGCCTTGGCTACGGGGCTGTAAATTCACTTCGCGCGTTCCGAGCGCAGCAGCAGGGCCGCGAGTGCGCATGCCGCAAGGGCCAGGCACGAGACATAGAATGCATCGCTGTAGGCCATCAGGTAGGCCTCGCGGCGGATCGTCCCGGCCAGCCCTTCAAGTAGCTGTTGCTCCTGCAGCAGCCAGCTCTGCATCGGTTGGCCGATACGCTCCTGCAGGGCGGGCGAGAACAGCGTGACGTGCTCATGCAAACGCTCACTGTGGATTCGCTCGCGGCTGGCGACGATCTGCGTCAAGCCCGCTGTACCGATGGCTCCGCCGAGGTTGCGCAGCATGGAAAACACCGCCGAGGCAGAGCCGGCCTGGCGTTTGTCCAGGCCAGCGACTGCCAGCACCGACAACGCCACCATGATGAACGGCTGACCAATGCCGCGCACCACGGTCGAGGGGATGATCACGTTGTTGCCGGCATCGGCGCTCAGCCACGCGCCCAACCAGCAGCCCAGCGCCATGATCAGAAAGCCGCTGGCGACCATGAACTTGGCGCTGGTCCAGCCCATCAGGCGGGGCATCAGTGGTGCCAGCAGCAGTTGCACCACGCCGTAGGCAATCAGCGCCACGCCGACCTGATGGGCGCTGAAACCCTGCAATTGCGACAGGTAGTTGGGCACCAGAAAGACCAGGCCAAAGGTGGCCGCGCCAAAGATGAACATCGCCGCGCTGGCCACGCCGAAGTTGTAGTGGCCGAGCAGACGCAGATTGATGAAGGCGCGCGAGCCAAACAGCTGGGTCGCCACGAACAGCACCAGCGCAACGGCGGCAATCAGGCTGAGGCTGGCAATGAACGGCGAGCTGAACCAGTCCAGGCGACCGCCTTCTTCCAGCACGATTTGCAGCCCGCCCAAACCGATGACCATGGCGGCGATGCCCAGCCAGTCGCCTTGGCGCAGGCGCGCCAGCTGCATCGGTTTGGCTTCGATCGACCAGGCAATGGCGATCAGCAAGGCAATGCCCGGCACCAGTTGCAGGTAGAAGATCCAGCGCCACGAGAACGCGTCGGTGAGCCAGCCGCCCAGCGACGGGCCGGCGGCTTGGGCGACGCTGTTGGCCAGGCTGAACAGGGCCATGCCCATGGCCATCTTGCGCGCCGGCAACTCGGTGATGATCAGCTGGAACGACAGCGGGATCAGCACCGCGCCAGCCGCGCCCTGAATGACCCGGAGGAATATCATCGTCTCCAGATTGGGCGCCGCCGAGCAGGCTACCGAGGCGATCAGAAAGATCAACGAACCGGTCCACATCACGCGGCGCAGGGAAAACACCTCGACCAGCCAGGCGGTCAGCGGGATCATCACGATTTCGGCGACCAGATAGGCCGTGGATATCCATGAACCCTCTTCAAAGCTGGCGCCCAGTGAACCACGGATTTCGGGCAGCGCCGCGCTGGTGACGTGCACGTTCATGCCGGCCATGAAGCAGCCGAACAGCCCCGCCAGCACTGCCACCCAGGCACGCAACGATACCGGTTGTTCAGTGCTCATCAGGGGTTGCTCCGGGGCGGGTGTCGACCTGTGTCACAACTGACATGCCGGGCAGGATCGGCAGGTCTGGCAACGGCTGATCGAGCAGGATGCGTACCGGGAAGCGCTGCACGATCTTGGTGAAGTTGCCGGTAGCGTTATCGGACGGCAGCAGCGCGAAGACATTGCCGGAGGCCGGCGACAAGCTTGCGACATGCCCATGCAGGTCGTGGTCGGCAAAGCTGTCGACCGCGATGCGTACCGGCTGGCCGGGGCGCATGTGCGTCAGCTGGGTTTCCTTGTAGTTGGCCACGACGTAGGCCTGCTGCAACGGCACCACTGCCAGCAGCGGCTGGCCTGGCACCACATATTGCCCCGCGCGAACCCGGCGTTGGCCGACCACCCCGGCGATCGGGGCGCGAATTACGGTGTCCTGTTGATCCTGTTCGGCCAGCCGTTGTTGAGCTTCGGCACGGGAAAGGGTCGCACGCTGCTGCTTGAGTTCGGCATCGACCTGAGCGGCGCGCAGCTTGGCCATGTTCAGTTGCGATTGCTGTTGCTGCAGCGCGGCCTGGGCCACTTGCTCGGCCGCTTGCGCCTGGCTGGCCTGGCTGGTGGCGGTTTCCAGCCGTTGCGCGGTGGCGGCGTGGTCACGCACCAGGTCGCGATAACGCTGGACATCGAGCTGGCTGCGGCGTGCTTCGGCCTTGGCGCTGCGCAGGGCGGCCTGCGCCTGGAGGATGGCCTGGCCTTGCAGGATGATCCGCTCGGCCGCCAGTTGCTGGCTGGCAGTGGCTGCGAGCAGTGCCGCCTGCGCCTGGCCAACTCCGGCCCGTGCCTGATCAAGGCGGGCCTTGTAGTCGCGGTCGTGCAGGCGTACCAGCACGTCTCCGGCCTTGACCGGCTGGTCGTCTTCGACTTCAACGGCCGCCACATTGCCCGCCACGCGCGAACTCAGCGCCACCCAGTCAGCCTTGATGTAGGCGTCATCGGTGCTCTGCAGATAGCGGCCTTTGGCCCACCAATAATTGGCCAGCGCCACCAGCGCGACCACGGTCACGGCGAGCGCTACCGTCAGCGCCAGGCGCCGCCGGGTTGTGGTTTTGCTGCGCTGCTCGGCAGCGTTGGGCACGGTGGGTTGTACGGCACTGTTCATGGTTGGGTTCCGGTTTTACTGGTGGATGCCTGCCAGCGGCCGCCGAGGGCGCGCAACAGGTTGATCTGGGCCTGGGCGAGGCGGCCTTGGGCGTCGACCTGGCGGGCGCGCAGGCCGATCAGCTCGCGTTCGCTGTCGAGCAACGCCAGGCCATCGAGGGCACCGGCGCGGTAATTGAAGTCGGCCAGTGCATGCCCACGTTGCCCGTGCTCCAGCGCGGCGGTGACGGCCAGCAGGCTTTGCCGCTCGCCGTCGAAGCGAGCGAGGGCCTGGCGCACGTCCTTCAATGCGGCCAGCGCGACGCCTTGGTAATGAGCTCTCTGCGCCTGCTGCAAGGCTTCGGCCTTGCGCACTCGAGCGCGGTTGGCGCGCACGTTGGGGAACTGCCAGGTGATCAGCGGGCCGATGCCGAACATCACCGCGCGGCTGTCGCCAAGGTGACCGAGGTGTTGGTCGGCCGCCGTCAGCGAAGCGCCAAAGCTGACCTTAGGGTAGAGGTCGGCGGTGACGATCTCGACGCCCAACCCGGCGGCGCGCAGCTCACGCTCGGCCTGGCGCACATCCGGGCGGCGTTGCAGCAGCTGCCAGCCATCGCCGACCGGCAGCGCAGCCGTCAGCGTCGGCGGGCTGTCGCAGGTCACCGCCTCTGCCGGCGCAGCCTGGCCGCTGAGCATGTTCAGCTCATACAGGGCCATCTGCCGGTGCGCTTCGAGCAACGGTAATTCGGCGCGCAGCTGCTCTCGCAGTGCGAGCAGGCGCTCACGGTCCAGCTCGGTGGCGATGCCCGCTTGCTGCTGGCGTTGGCTGAGTTGCACGCTGTGCTCAAGGCTGCGCAGGGATTGCCTGGCTTGGTTGAGGCGGGCGCTGTAGGTGCAGTGCTGGACGTAAGCGCGGCTGGTTTGAGTGACGACATTCAGGCGCACCAGGTCCAGCGCTGCGGCGCTGGCCTCGGCCTGCACCGCCGCGCGCTCGATGGCAGCGCGTACCTGCCCCCAGATATCGACCTGATAGGCCAGCTCGATGCCCGGATTGAGCTGCCACTGCGCCGAAGCGTGGCTGTCGGTGGCTTTGGCCAAGGTCTGATCATCAGCGCTTCTGCCGTAAGTGGCGGCCAGCCCAACTGAAGTGGCGGGCCAGCGTTGCGCGTCGACCTCGGCAATGCCTGCCAGCATCGCCTGCACGTTGGCTTCGGCCTGAGCCAGGTCCTGATTGTTCGCCAGGGCGCGCTGCACCCAACGGTCAAGTTGCGGATCATTGAACAACCGCCACCAGTCCTCGGGCAGGGCCTGCCTGCTGGTACCGACAGGCACGCTGGCCAAGGCATCAATCTGCAGGGGCGGCGGCGCGGGCACAGGTTGCCGGGTGCATGCAGTCAGCGCACAGAGCATGGCCAAGGCAAGCCGGGTAGGGCGGGGGAAGGATTGGCGTAAAGGCATCACGATTTGTCGCATCAGGGGCTTTGATGCGAGGTTACTCAGCGCGCCCGCTGCGTCGCGGCCGCAAGCGCGCCAACCATGCGCGCAAACGGGACAACCTGCTGGCTAGTCGCTGCTGCCCAGCAGGCGCAACTGCCAATCGCTCGGCGCCTGACCGAGCGTGCGCTTGAACATGGCCGCAAAGGCGCTGGCGCTCTCGTAACCGTGCTCCAGCGCCACGGTCAGGATCGGCTTGCCCTCGGCGAGCTTCTGCTGACTGAGCATGACCCGGGCGCGAGTCCGCCATTCGCCATAGGACATGCCCACTTCACGCTGAAACAACCGCGCCACGCTGCGGGCACTTAGGTTGAGCTGGGTGCCGCATTGCTCCAGGGTGAGGTCCTGGGCCGGGTCGTCGAGAAAGCGCTCGCACCACGCTCGCAGCCGCGCATGCTGGGGCATGGCTACGAAGGCATCGAGGTGGGCTGCGTTGGCCAGTTCGTGTTTGATCAGGGCGCGGATGTGCTCGCCGTCCCGCCGGTCGGGCAGGCGTGATGCGGCCAGAATCAATTCGCGCAGCAAGCCGGAAACGACGATCACCTGACAGCGGTCGATGTGCGCCTCAAGCAGCAGCGTGCGCATGCGCACCTGGCCTTGCATGGCGATGGCGTGGTTGACCCCGGCCGGTACCCACAAAGCGTGCCCGCCGGGGATGACGTAGTGACCGCCATCACTGCTGACGCGCATGATGCCACTGGCGGCGTAGATCAGCTGATCTTCGCCGTGGCAGTGGTGGGCAACGTGCTCGCCGTGTTGATAATCCCTTCCCAACGTTTGCATGGATCGCTCCCTTTCTTCGGATGCGATTATAACTCCAGATCGGGATCGATCGATTGCAAGGTATGCCACGCTATCGACATACCTTGCGACTTAAAATCTAATTTAGCTAGTTTATGAGTTAATAATTGCCGTTGAAGCAATTTTCTCGCTAAATCCAGACGTCACTATCGGCAGTGCGCGCGCCGCCCTCATGCCCCGTGTTCAAAATCCCTCGCGGTTCGATCATCATCAGCTTCGCTTCGCCCTGTGCTGCGGTTCTATGTTCGATCCCGCGTGGCACAACGTACAGTTCGCCAGCGCCGACATGGACGCTGCGCCCCGGCAGATCGATGCGCAAAGTTCCTTCGAGTACCAGAAACGCTTCATCGGTTTCCGGGTGGGCGTGCCAGATGAATTCGCCCTCGATGCGCACCACTTTGAACTGGTAGTCGTTCATTTCGGCCACGACCCGTGGGCTCCATTGCTGTTCTATCAATGCAGCTTTTTGCGCGAGGTTGATGGGCTGGGTTTTGTTTACAGAGGCTGATTCAGGCATGACGGCTTCTCTCGGATTGGAGTCGCCAGCCTACCGAGCGGGTAGTCACCGATCTTGTACGATCCTGCAACTCAGCGTGTAGATCGCAGGCGTTCCAGCCAACGCGAAGGCGACACTCCATAGCAGCGAGTGAAATGCCGAGTCATGTGGCTTTGATCATGAAAGCCAGCCGCAAGGGCAGCATCGACCAGGCTAAAGCCTCGCACGATCATGCCGCGCAGCAGGTCCAGGCGGCGCAGCGTGACGAAGCGGTAGGGACTGGTTCCGTACAGGGTGCGAAAGTCTCGCGACAGGCTCCAACGCTCGCGGCCGCTGGCGTGTTCGAGCATCTCGAGCGTGATGCCAAGCTGCAAGTGGTCCAAGATGAATTCGCGCGCACGTTCTGCTGCGCGATAGTCCAGACGCTTGCGCCCCCGCGGTTTACCGCCGACCGCCAGCAGTGCCATGGCCAGGTCGTAGAGGGCGTCCTGTTCTTCAAGCGGCTCCAACTGATGATCCAGCCCTTGCACCAGTGCCTCACTGGCGCGATACAACCGCGGATCGTCAGACAAGCCGCCCCTGATGAAGGGCAATGGCTGCCCTGCAAGAATGGTCTGGATCGCCGCAGGGTCAATATAGGCCATGCGGTAGCGAAAGCCTGCATCGGTGCCGGCCATACCGTCGTGCAGCTCGTCCGGGTGCAGCACCAGCGTCTTGCCCACGACGCTGTGGACCAGCGCACCGGTGTAGTGAAAGCTCTGCACACCCGCCAGGGTGCGGCCGATCGAGTAGGTGTCATGACGGTGAGGATCGTAGCCGTGACCGCCAAACCAAGCTTCGATGCGCTCTACACTGCCCGTTTGGGCACTGCGTATGACCCAGTCAGTGCTTGAAGGTGCGGTTCGGTCCATGACGGGGGGTTCCATTGGTAGATCGAGACTGCGTCGATTATCTCACTGCCAGCAGGGTGTAACACATCGGCACCTGTACCTCGCCGCGCTCATAAACGTCATAGAGCTCTTCCCGGTTCGAGTGCGGGTACTCGGTAAACGCCTGCAACTGCAACGACGCTTGCAGCGCAGCGGTCACGATGTCGCTCATGCGGTGGATATGCCAATACGATGTCATGCCATTCGCCTCACCCTGGCCTTCATAAACAATGGCCTTGTCTTCAACCACAGGCTCGGTCTGGAAATAGCTGCCGCTGATACGCCAGGGGTCGTTGGACTCAGGGTCGAGCATTTCCAGGAACGGGTGAGTTTCATAGATGGCCAGCGTCCCGCCCGGCTTCAGCGTGCTGGCGGCGTGGCGGAAAAACGCGGACAGATCGGGCATCCAGTTGAGCACGCCGATGGTGATCAGCACTACATCGAAGTGCGCGTTCAACGAGGCCGGTAGCTGGTGAATGTCGGCCTCGATGAATTCGGCAGCGTGGGGCGATCTTGCGGCCAGCTCATGGGCTTGCTGCAGAAATGCGGCAGACTGATCGACGCCCACCACATGCTCGGCCCCTAGCGCATACAGCGAGAGTGCTTCACGGCCATTGTTGCAGCCCAACTGCAGTACCTGTTTACCGCGAAGGTCTACCTGCTTGAGCAGCGCCGTGAGTGTCGGGTCCAGGCAGGAGAACTGCGCATGGGCAACCTCCGTCAACAGGCTTTGCCAGCTGGCACTGTTGCGATGCGCATCGGCAGAGGCGTTCCAGGCATCGCGGTTGCTTTCGATCATGTGCTTGAACGAGGGCATGTCAGACTTCACTCCATGAAGGTGCCGGTGATCTCCCCGGCTACCGCCTGAGTGAACGCGCAGGGGAGGTAAAAAGCAAATCCCCAACCAGCGACCCGAATTACATACCGGCTTTACCCGCTGCCATAGGCTGACGGTTACTGCAATTCAGCAGGGCTGCACAGCGAGTCGGTTGCTGACCTTGCGACCCAGCACCAGCACCGTCATGAAACCGCAGGCGACCAGGGCGGTAGCCAGGCTGAGCAACGCTGCAGTACCCAGCTGATCGACGATCTGCCCACCAAAGAACGAGCCCAGCGCAATGATCACCTGGAACATCGCCACGAACAGCGGCATGCCGCGTTCGACGTCCTTGGGTGCGACGATGAACATCCAGATACTGGCGCAGGCCGGGAACGCACCGAAGGCGAAGCCCCACAGTGCAATCAAGATGGCCGCGCCGGTCATGCCGGTGGCGAAGTGGGGGAACAGCGCGGTGCTGATACCGATCATTACAGCCACCAGCATCAAGGTATGACGCACGCTGCGGTTGGCGGCGAAGCCGGCGAAGATATTGCCCAGCACACCGGCCACGCCGTACAGCAACAGCAGCGAGCCAATGGTCGGCCCGTCGAAGCCGGCATTCTGTTTGAAGAACGGCGCCACATAGGTGTACGCCGCAAAATGCGCCAGGCCAATCAGCAACACGGCAATCAGGCCAATCCGGGCCTGCGGATTGATGAACAACGCCGGCAGGTCGCTGACGCGGATGGCTTTTTCCGGATTGAGCCGCGGCAGCAAAAATACCTGCGCCAACAGCACGGGAATGCCTACCAGTGCGGTCACAAGGAAGGTCATGCGCCAGCCCATCAGCCCGCTCAGCCAGGTACCGACCGGCACGCCGAGAACGGTGGCCAGGGTTACGCCGACCATAATGATCGAGGTCGCCTGTGCCACGCCGACACCCTTGGGCGCGAGGCGGCCACTGAGGGCAATCGCGGTGGCCCAAAAGCCACCGATACTGATGCCCAGCAGCACGCGGCCGAACAGCAGCAGGCTGAAGTCGCTGGCATAGGCCACCACTGCGTTGGCGATGATCATGATCAGGGTCAGGCCGATCAGCAGGTAGCGGCGGTCCATAGTGCCGATGCCGACGGACAGCAGCGGGGCCGCGAGGGCCGCCATGATGCCGGGCACGGTGACCATCAGCCCGGCGTGGCCGGCGCTGATGCCCAAGTCGCGGGCGACGTCGTTGAGCACGCCCACTGGCAGAAACTCGCTGGTAACCAGGGCAAATGCGCCCACGGCGACCGAGAGGATCGCCAGCCACTGCTGTGCGACGCTTTGTTGATTGTGTTCAGGGAGGCCGCTAGGGGCCTGGCTGGCGCTTGGCATGAGGCTTGGTTCCAAGGGTGATGTCGCCTTGAAAAGGCGGGAGAGGGGCGGATTGGCGGGCATTATAGAAGTCGCCTGGCACAAGCGGGCAGGCGTGCGGTTCGATAGTAATCATCAGTGGTATCGATGAAAGGGGCTGAACAGAGCGGCGGCCGGTGCCGGGTATGCGCGCGCCTCTTCAATCGCTGAAACTGGCTGACCAGCATTGACAGTGCCCGTCACAACCTTACAATCGCGCCCCCTCGATTCAGCACGCACAGCGAAAAGGAGCTTCGATGCAAAGGGTGATGATTGTTGGCCAGCCGGGTTCGGGCAAAAGCACCCTGGCGCGGCAGCTTGGTGAGCGCACCGGTTTGCCGGTCGTGCACATCGACACCATTCACTGGCAGCCCGGCTGGGTCGAACGCAGCCGGGATGAGAAGACGCGGCTGTGCGCTGAGGTCGAGGCGGGTGATCGCTGGATCTTCGAGGGCGGCCATTCTGCGACCTGGGACAATCGGCTGGCGCGTGCTGACCTGTTGATCTGGATTGACCGATCGACTCCGCTGCGGTTTTGGCGGGTGTTGCTGAGGACGTTGCGCAGTCATGGTCGTAGCCGGCCGGATCTGCCGGCTGATTGCCCGGAGCTGCTGGGCAATCTGCCTGAGTTTTTCCGCTTCATGTGGCAAACCAGGCGGTCGGCGCGGCGCAAGATGCAGCAGTTGGTGGTGGATGCACCGCAGGGTTGCCGGGTGGTTTGCTTGCGTTCTGATCAAGAGACTCAGGTGTTTTTGGCGAGCTTCGGCTAAGGATTTGCGGTGCTCGGAAAGCTGGGCTGGTTCTGCCTCTATCGCAATATCTTTTGCATGATGATCGTGCGCTCAGCACCGTGAAATTCGTCGCGGACCTCGCTGAAGCCCAAGCGCCGATAAAATGCCTGAGCAGTGATCGACGAAGGCACGCTCAACTCGCCAAGGCCTCTGGCCTGCGCCACTGCCTCAAGCTTGCGCATCAATTGCTGCCCAAGCCCGCGTCGCTGAAAAGCAGGACTCACAAATACACTGCGCACAACGCCGCCATCCAGGCTCGCCGTAGCTACTAACTGGTCATGCACCGTTGCGACATACACCTCACGCAAGGCAATCAGTTGCTCGACCGCTGCGGGTGAAAAACTGCGTTGCACCTGTTCAATGATATCTGCCGCGTAGTCCCGGGCGTTGGACTCACGCAATGCGCCAATCACTACAGCGCTGATTGCTGCTGCGTCCGCCAGGGTTGCCGGTCGAATCACACAACTCATCCTGTGCCCCGGCTTGAGCTGGGCGTATACCAAGGTGCGGCAGACTCGAGATGAACGTGTTTCTGTTTGGCTGGCAGCAACGGTGTGTCGAGCGTGCCCAGAGCAATCGAAACCCAATCAGCGAACTCACCCGTTGAGCGCGACCAGAACAGGGTTGATCCGCACTCGCCGCAGAACTCACGTTTTACTGTGGCTGATGATGCATAGGCCCTGATGCTCGACTCGCCAGCGAGTATGCGTAGCGCGTCGCGTGGCACGCTGGCGTACGACGCGAATGCGGCGCCGTGACCTTTGCGGCATTGACTGCAATGACAGTGGCTGACGGCTTCTGGCGGCGTGAGTAGCTGGTAGCTGACGGCTCGGCAGAGGCAACTGCCGCTATGGGTTTCGGTCATGTGCTTCTCCAAGGGGCGAAGTGGCAGCGTAGCCAGTTGTGCCGGGTGGGTCTAGTCGTGGGAAATGGGGCCGCTGCGCAGCCCTAAATTCCCACGCTCACATCGTCAGGCCCTGACCTCCACCCTGCGCACCCCAATCCTGAACCAGATCGAATACATCGCCGGGAGGAACACCAAGGTCATGATGGTGCCGACAAGCGTGCCGCCGATCAAGGTATACGCCAGCGTGCCCCAGAACACTGAATGAGTCAGCGGGATAAACGCCAGGATCGCCGCCAGTGCCGTCAGCAGCACTGGCCGGGCGCGCTGGACCGTGGCCTCGACCACCGCATCGAACGGATCCAGGCCGTTGCTCTGGTTCTGATGAATCTGCCCGATCAGGATCAACGTGTTGCGCATGAGGATACCCGACAGCGCAATCAGCCCGACCAGCGCGTTGATGCCAAACGGCTGCTGGAACAGCAACAGCATCGGCACCACGCCGATCAAGCCCAGCGGCGAGGTAAGAAAGACCATGACCATCGCCGAGATCGAGCGCACCTGCAGGATGATGATCAGCAGGGTCAGGGCGATCATGATCGGCAGCAATGGCGCGATCGCCTGGCTGGCCTTGGCCGACTCTTCGATCGAACCTGCCATCTCGACCCGGTAGCCCGCTGGCAGCGTCGTGATGATCGGCTGCAGCGCCTGCCAGATCTGCGCGGACACATCCGGCGGCTGCAGGCCTTCGGCGGTATCCCCGCGCACGGTGATGGTCGGGCTGCGGTCACGCCGGCGCAGCAGCGGGTCTTCCATGCGTACGCTGACCTCGCCAACCTGGCCGAGGGGAATGCGCTGCCCGGCGGCGCCAACCAGGCTGAAGTTCTCGATCCTAGCCGGATCCAGCCGGGTGTCGCCAGCCGCGCGCGCCTCCACCTGCACCTGGCGGATGTCCTCGCGTACCGTCGTGACCGGCACGCCGCTGAGCAAAAACTGCAGCTGCTGGGCGACCGCGGCAGAGCTCAGGCCAACCGCCTGCAAGCGGTTCTGATCCAGGGAGAAATGCAGCGTCGGTACCCGCGTGCCCCAGTCGGTGTTGACTGTCTTCAGCAGCGGGCTGGCCTGCATCACGCTTTGCACGCGCGCGGCGATTTCATCCAGTTGCGCGGTATCCGGGCCGGTTACCCGGTACGCCACGGGGAAGGGTGAGTAAGGGCCGAACACCAGTTGCGTCACCCGCACGCGGGCTTCGGGGGCCAGGCCTTCGGCGGCCGCCTGGCGCAGGCGATGCTTGAGCGCCTCGCGCGCCTCCTGGCTGTCAGTGAGCACAACGATCTTGGCAAACGAAGGGTCAGGCAGCTCGGGCGCCATCGCCAGGAAGAACCGCGGCGGGCCCTGGCCGATGTACGAGGTGACGATCTTGGCCTCTTCCTGCTTGCGCAGCCACGTCTCAACCTTGATGGCTGCGGCGTTGGTCTGCTCGATCGAGGTGCCGTACGGCAGCTGCAGCTCAACCAGCACTTCTGGCCGATCGGACGTGGGGAAGAACTGCTTCTTGACCAAGCCCATGCCCAGGACCGCGGCCACGAAGGCCGCGATGACCGCGCCCGCCACCAGCCACTTGTGCGCAATCACCCGCGCCAGCAGCGAGCGAAAACGGTTGTAGTGGCGGGTGTTGTAGATCGCGGCGTGGCCGCCTGGCACCGTCTTGATGTCCGGCAGCAGTTTGACCCCAAGGTAGGGCGTGAAGGCTACCGCCACGATCCACGAGGCAATCAACGCGATGCCGACGATCCAGAACATATTGCTGGTGTACTCACCGGCGGTGGACTGGGCGAAGCCATTGGGCATGAAGCCGATGGCGGTCACCAGTGTGCCCGCGAGCATGGGCGCGGCGGTGTGGCTCCAGGCGTAGGCCGAGGCCTGGAAACGGTCGTAGCCTTCCTCCATCTTCACTACCATCATTTCAATGGCGATGATGGCGTCATCGACCAGCAGGCCCAGCGCCAGAATCAACGACCCCAGTGTGATCCGGTCAAAGCTCTTGCCGGTCGCTGCCATCACCACAAAGACCATGGCCAGGGTCAGCGGCACGGCGGCCGCGACCACGATCCCCACCCGCCAGCCCATGCTGATGAAGCACACCAGCATCACCACCAGCAGGGCGACCACGAACTTGACCATGAACTCGTCGACCGAGGCGCTGATATTGACCGCCTGATCGGTGACCTTGCTCAGCGTCATGCCCAGCGGCATGGCCTGGTTGATGCTGGCTGTTTCCGCTTGCAGCGCCTTGCCCAGCTCCAGGCCGTTCCAGCCTTCGCGCATCACCACACCCAGCAGCAGAGCCGGCTCACCGCCATTGCGCACGAGGAAGGTGGCCGGGTCCTGATAGCCGCCTTCAACGTCGGCCACATCGGCCAGGGTCAAGGTGCGTCCTTGGGCGGCAACCGGGGTCTGGCGGATCTTCTCCAGTTGGTCGAAGGCACCATCGACCCGCACCACCACCTGCGGGCCATGGGTTTCCACCGAGCCGGCCGGGGTCAGCGCGTTCTGCTCGTTGAGCGCGGCAAAGATCGCTTGCGGGGTGACGCCCAGGGTCGCCAGGCGATCATGGGAGAACGACACAAAAATCCGCTCGGCCTGTTCGCCGATGATATTGACCTTCTTCACCCCCGGTACATGCAGCAGGCGCTGGCGCAGCCCTTCGGCGTCGCGCACCAGCTGGCGTTGCGGCTCGCCTTTGGCCTTGAGCGCATACAGGGCAAAGGTCACGTCGGAGAATTCGTCGTTGATCATTGGCCCGATCACGCCGGCCGGCAGTGCCTTGGCTTCATCACCGAGCTTCTTGCGCGCCTGGTAGAACTCTTCCTGGACTTGCGAGGGCGGTGTGCGGTCAAGCAGCGAGACCATGGTGAAGGCCAGCCCGGCGCGGGTGTAGGTTTCGCTGCGGTCGTACCAGCGCAGCTCCTGCATGCGTTTTTCCAGCGGTTCGGCCACCAGGTCCTGCATCTGCTGCGCTGTCGCACCGGGCCAGGCGCTGATGATGGTCATCTGCTTTACCGTAAATGGCGGGTCCTCGGCGCGGCCGAGCTTGAAGAACGCCAGCGCGCCGGCGAAGGCGATCAGCACAATCAGAAACAGGGTGATACCCCGCTCGCGCACTGCCAGCGCCGACAGATTGAAACGCGACGCGCTCATGGCTGGCTCCCGGCAACGCTGGCTGCGGGTGTGACCAGCACTGGCTGATCATTGCGTAGCAGGTGCGCGCCGAGGGCGACGACCTGTTCGCCGGCAGCCAGATCGCCGACTACCCGCGCCGCATCGTCGCTGATCCCGAGGACCTGAACCGGGCGCCATACGACCTTGGCCGGTTGCCCGGTCACGACCCACACGCCACTGCCGCTGCCAGGGTCGTAAAGAGCACCAATCGGCACCTGGCGGGCATTCTCTTCGGTCATCTGGGGGGCAAGCACGAGAGTGATGGTCGCGCCCAGTGGCGCGTTTGCCAGAGGCCCAGCCAACACATACCTGGCTTCGAAGGTGCGGGTGGTGCTGTCGGCGGCTTCGGACAACAGGCGCAACCTGGCCGGAACGGCTTGGGCCTGATTGCCATACAACGTTGCCTGCGCGACCGAACCTGCGCTCGGGCGCAGCGTTTCCGGCAGGTGGACCACAGCCTCGCGCTGGCCGGCGCGGGCCAGCCTGACCACCGCTTGCCCGGCGCTGACGACTTGCCCAGGCTCAGCCAGGGTATCCATCACCACGCCGTCGGCATCGGCCAGCAGTGCCGCGTAGCCGGTGGCATTGCTGGCCACGTCCGCCTGCGCCTGGGCTGCCTTGAGCTGAGCCGTGGCCGAGTCTGCGGCCGCCTTGAGCTGGTCGTAGGCCGAGGCGGACACAGCGCCTTCAGCCACCAACCCGCGATAGCGGGCTTCGTCGTCGCCGGCCTGCTTGGCCCGTGCCCGGGCAGCCGCAACCGCCTCCTGCTGCGCGCGTGCCTGCAGCTTCAGGTCCACCGGGTCAAGGCGCATCAGTGGCTGCCCGCGCTGCACCGTTTGCCCGGTGTCGACCAGCCGTTCAAGGATCTTGCCCGGCACGCGAAAGCCCAGGTCGCTCTGCGTGCGGGCGACCACTACACCGGTAAAGGCACGGGTGGCGGCAGAGGCGTTGGTCACGGGCGCCGTTCTGACCAGCGGCGGCTGGTCGCGGGGGTCTTTACTGACCGACGAATCGCCGCACGCCACCAGGACGATAGGCAGCAGGCAACTGGCAAATGCGGCAGGGTGCAGGCGCATGGGATCCATTACTCAAAGGCATCAAGGAATCCCATTTTTGTTCTAGTGACTAAATCTGTCAATGGTCACAGTTTGTTTTTCAAGGTGCCAGGCTCCTCAGGATCAGCGCCGGCAGCTGCACCACGGCCGTTGCAACCGAGTCCAGGTTGTATTGCAGTTGCGCTGCGTTGACATAGGGCTTGAGCACCAGATAGATCGCTTCGGTTGTTTCATCCAGTGGTGTCTTGCGCTCGAATTCGCCTGCTTCGCGGCCCTCGATCAGCACTTCTTGAATGACCTGGCGAAGGTGCGCCTCATGGGCCTGGACTGACGGCCACTGGTCGCGCGAGGCCACTGCGGCGATGTCGTACAGCTTGCGTTCGTGGAAGAACAAGTCGCTACCAGCCTCAGCGATGGCGCGGAACAGCCGCCTGATCTTCTCTGCCGCTGTGGGCGCGTCGGCGATGGCGGTGGTCACCAGCTGCCTGATCATCGCCAGCCGGTTGGCGCAGATCACTTCACCAATGGCCTGCTTGGAGTCAAAGAATTTGTAGATGTATGCCTTGGAAAAACCAATGGCCTTGGCCAGGTCCGAGACCGTGGTTTTTTCGTAGCCGTAGTGGGCGAAATGCTGCATGGCCGCCTGGATGACCTGGTCGCGGACATCATGGTCGGCTGGGCCGCGAGTGGGCGCTGGGGAGGTATTTGTCGTCATGCTCAAAGCGTACTCTGCTGAGGGCCGGATTGACAGCGAGTGACCAATCTATAATATGGTCACAACCTGTTACGGTCTATGGGAATCATCATGCAGCCTTATCGAACCATCGCCCTCATCCTGAGCGCCAGCTTGTCCGCAGGGTGCATGGTGGGGCCTGATTATAAGCAGCCGCAGGCGCCGCTTGCCGATCACTATCAGGGCCGTGCGGGAACGCAGCCACAATCGGCAGCTACCGTAGCCAACCTCGATCAGTGGTGGACAGGCTTTGCTGATCCGTCCCTCAGCGGGTTTGTCCGCCAGGCGCTGGCGCAGAACCTCGACCTGGCCCAGGCTCAGGCGCGGCTTGCTCAGGCCCGGGCCGCGTTGGGTTCAGCCAACGCAGCGCTTGCACCGTCTGCCGGAGTCGATGGCCAAGCGGCCCGTGCCTATCAATCGATCCAGACACCCTTGGGTCAGGTGCTCGATTCAACGCCTGGCTATGACCGTTACGGCAACAGCTATGAGCTTAACCTGATTGCCAGCTGGGAAATCGACGTGTTCGGCGGGCTGCGCCGCGACCGCCAAGCCGCACAGGCCGAGTATCAGGCCTCTGAAGCTGGCGTGGTGGCAACGCGGCTTGCGGTGGCCGCGCAGACCGCTGACCTGTATACCCGCGTGCGCGGGCTGCAGGCGCGCTTGGCGATCGTCGACCAGCAAGTGCAGACCCAGCGTGAGCTGCTGGCCAAAGTGCAGTTGCTCAACCGCAAGGGCGTTGCCGCAGATTCCGAGCTACGCCAGACCGAGGGTGAGCTGGCGCAGGTCGAGGCCCGTGCGCCGCTGCTGCGCTCAGCGCTGGACGCGGCGCTCAACGCGTTTGATGTAACGCTCGGCAGCCCGCCGGGGACCCATCGTGCCTCGCTTGCGGCTGGGGTGGCGATTCCCCAGGCACCCCAACTGACCGATATTGGCGCACCCGCTGACCTGCTGCGGCGCCGGCCGGATCTGATCGCCGCCGAGCGCAGACTGGCGGCTGCCAATGCCTCCATCGGTAGCGCGATCAGCGAGTATTACCCGAAGTTTTCCCTGGGGGCGTTGCTTGGCAGTGCGACGACCTCGGGTGGCCAGCTGTTCAGCGGTGGGGCGAGCCAGTCAGCTGTGTTGCTGGGGCTGCGCTGGCGGCTGTTTGACTTTGGCCGGATCAACGCCGAGATTGATCGAGCCAAGGGGCATGAGGCCGAAGCGTTGGCGTTCTATCGGCAGTCGGTGCTGAGGGCGTCGGCAGATGTCGAGAATGCGTTGTCGGCGTTGCTCAATCGCCAGGCGCAAGCCGCTACGCTTGCGGCTGGCGAGTCCTCGCTGCAGCAGGCGCGGCGGTCGTCCTTTGCGGCCTATCAAAAAGGCGCCGCCAGCCTTATCAACGTGCTCAATGCTGATCAGCAACTGCTGCGTGCTTCGGACGGCCGAGCAGTGGCACAAACAGAAGCAGCACGCGCGGCGATTGCGGCGTACCGCGCTTTAGGTGGGGGCTGGTCGCCAGAGGGTCAGCAACAACCGCGCAGTACTGTCAGTCAATTGCAAGCCACCGTTCATACGCCGCCGTCATCCGCTGCCGAGTCTGCGCATCGGCCGGAATCAGATGCTCGATCCGTAGCGACTCAACGGTGATGTCCAGCGGCATGCCGAAGGTGGTGAAGGTCGACAGAAACCTCAGCTCACCCTGCGCTGTATTTACCCGCGTCAGCAACACCGGCGTGGCTGCGGGGGCGGGCAGTTGAGCAGCGGGTGCCGGGAGCTCGCGTATTAACTGCGCGAGCTCGGGATTGGTCACGGCCTCCCGCGATGCCCGCTGCCAGGCGACCGCGCGAATCTCGTCGGCATTGGCCAGCCGATCACCCAACCCGCCGGGGCGCAGCAGGGTGTCGAGCAAATTCAGCCGCGCAGTCGCCTCAGGCGCGATGCCGGCCATGGCAAACAGCAAGCCGGCACTGGCATTGGCCGCGGTGACATCCCAGTTGCTGGCGATGACGATGGCCGGCGCCGGGTTGTTCGCGTGCAAAATATGCTCGATAGCCTCGTGGACCATCTGCAGCCCCGGCGCATCCAGCGGCGATGTGGCGTAGCGCGGGGCGTAGCCGGCGGCAACGAACACCTGGTTGCACTGCTCCAGCGGTGTGGCGAGGGCCGAAAGCAGGGCATGCAGCGTGCTCGGGCTGGCCGTGGCGCGGCCGGTTTCGACGCAGCTCAAATGGCGCTGGGAAACGCCGGCCAGCAGCGCCAGCTCAAGCTGGCTGAGGCGCGCCTGCTGGCGCAACTGACGAACCTGCTGACCCGCCGGGATGCCTGCTGGCGGTTGCGGGTGATGGAAGATTGGGTGGTTCATGGCTCGACTCTGACCGTCCTTGGTGCCCTGTGTCCATGACCTGTCAGGTCATTGAGAGCGCGCAACACTATCACTACTGTACTGGCGAACCCTACCAAGGAGTGGCTGATGAAAATGCGTTTGCTTGCCCTGACCTTGCTGGTGCCGTTTGCGGCGTATACCAGCTGGACCCTGCTGCATGCCGAGCAGTCGCTCGTGGCGTTTGGCCTGGAACTGATGGCGCGCCCTGATACGGCTCAGGTCGTCATCGACCTGTATCTGATGGCAGGGCTGGGCTGCTGCTGGATGGTCAGCGATAACTGTCGCCGTCGTGGTACATGGATTTCTCTGCTGCCTTACTTGCTGCTGACCGCAGTGTTCGTCTCGCTGGGGCCGCTGCTCTATCTGGCCATCCGAGGCGTCAGCCGTGAGCCGTGTACGGCTATCAACGATTGACCAACCTGGCCGGCAGGGCGATCACCAGCAGGCAACTGAGCAGCAGGCAGGCGGCAAACGCCCACAACGCGGCATGGGCATTGCCGGTCAGGTCGGTCATCACTCCCATCAGCGAGTTGCTGACCAGCCCGGCAATGTTCGCCAGCGAGCAGGCGAGGGCGAAGCCAGTGGCCGCCGCCGTGCCCTTGAGGAAGGTCGCTGGCAGGCTGAAAAACACAGGTACTGCACCGATGATCGCCGCTGAAGCGATGGCAAACAGCAGTACCGTCATCAGCAGGTTGTGGCTGAACAGGGTACTGCTGGCCATGGCAATCGCGCCGACAATGAAGGGCACGATGATGTGCCAGCGGCGTTCGCGATGACGGTCGGAGCTGGCGCCGATCATCAGCATGCCGATCAGCGCCGCCAGGCTCGGGATGGCCGTGAGCAGGCCGATGTGGAAGGTATCGCTGACCCCCGCGTCGCGGATGAAGGTTGGCATCCAGAAGCCCATGGCATAGGCGCTGAGCAAAATCGAGAAGTCGATGCCACCGAGCATCCACACCTTGAGGTTGAAGAAGCCATCGCGAAAGCGCTGCTTGCCGCCTGTGTCTTCAGCATCATCGGCCGCGAGGTCGGCAGCCAGCTGCGCCTTGTCGTCAGCAGACAACCAGCGCGCCTGCTGGAAGCTGTTGGGCAAAATCCACAAGGTCGCAACGCCCAGCAGCACACTGGGGATCGCCTCCAGCAAGAACAGCCACTGCCAGCCGCGCAGGCCGTGCAACTGGTCGAAGCTGCTCATGATCCAGCCAGACAACGGTCCGCCGATCACGCTCGACAGCGGCAGGCCAATCATGAACAGGGCAATGATCCGCCCGCGCCGGTAGCTTGGGTACCACTGGGTCAGGTAGAACAGCACGCCCGGCAGAAAGCCCGCTTCGGCCACGCCGAGCAGAAACCTCACCAAGTAGAACTGCGTGGTGCTGGTTACCAGCAGCGTGCAGGCCGACAGCAGGCCCCAGGTGATCATGATGCGGGCGATCCACAGCTTGGCGCCGACCCGCTGCAGGATCAGGTTGCTGGGTACCTCGAAGAGGATATAGCCGACGAAGAATAAACCCGCGCCCAGCCCATACGCGGCGCTGCTGAATTGCAGGTCAGTCAGCATCTGCAACTTGGCGAAGCCGACGTTGATGCGGTCCAGGTAGGCCGCCAGGTAGCACAGGCACAGAAACGGGATAAGCCGCCAGGTAACCCTGCGATAGAGCGCGTGCGGGCCTTGCGCGACTGTGCCGTGGGCGGCTGTGGGGTGGTGCATTCAGGTCTCCTGACGCGCGGGCGAGCAGCGCATGCTGCAGCGCTTTGTCGTGCGCCGCGGCTAAAGAACAGAGGCAATGCCGGCGGGAAACACCCGCTATGCCGATCCGTCGATATAATGCCCGGCTTGTGCAGGTATTCGGAACACCCTATGCGTCAGGTTTTGCTTGTTGTCGATGTTCAAGCCACCTTCAGTCCGCCGGAGTGGCTGGTCGATGGCGTGCGGGCGTTTTCTGCGCGCATCCCCACCATCGCCTCGGTCGAGCTGCACGACGAGCAGGTGACGCCCTTCGAGCGCCAGCTCGGCTGGCACCCTGCGGCGCAGGACGAGTGCATGGTGGAGGTCGATCAGGTGTTCATCAAGCACGGCTACGGGCCGACTGCCGAGATGCTCGACTATCTCAAGCAGATGGACGTAGAGCGCGTGCTGGTGTGTGGCCTGCAAACCGAGACCTGCGTGCTCGCCGCAGGCTTTGCCCTGTTCGATGCCGGCCTGTCGCCGACGCTGGTCACCGACCTCACCATCGGCTCATCTCTGGACCGTTCCGGCAAACTCGGCATCGAGCTGTGGCAGCACCACTTTCGCCAGGTGACTACGCGGGCCGAGGTGCTCGCCGAGTTGTAGGTAGGAGCGAACGATCAGGGCGTGCCGTTACGCCCGTGCGAGCGAAAACCGTCCCGCGTGCTCAACCGCTCATAGTAAGCGTTGACCGCAGGCAGCTCGGGCTTGGCGTACGGCGTCGACATCCAGCGATGCACCGACAAGCCAATGGCGATGTCGGCCAGGGTGAATGTCTCACCGGCAGCAAAGCCGCCGCTCGCCGCCAGCTGACGTTCGAGAATGGCCATGTTCTTGTCCCACTGCGCGCAACCTGCGCCCAGGGCCTGGGCATTCTGGTGCGCGGGCGACTGACGTACCAGCGCCATGAACGGATAGCTCCAGGACTGGTTGAGGTCGGTCGCCTGCCAGTCGATCCACTGATCGACCCGCGCCCTGGCCTGAGCATCAGTCGGGTAGAGCGCTGCATCGCCGTAACGATTGGCCAGGTAGCGGATGATGCTGTTCGATTCCCACAGGGTGAAATCGCCGTCCTGAATCACCGGCACCATCGCATTCGGGTTGAGTGCCAGAAACGCCGGGTCGTGGGTCGACTGGAAGCCAGAGCCCCAGTCTTCACGCGCGAACGGAAGGCCAATTTCAGCGCAGGTCCACAGAACCTTGCGCACGTTGATCGATGCCGCTCTGCCGAGGATCCGAAGCATGCTTGCGTCCTTGTCTGTGGGCTGCAGATCGTCGCTTAGGATCTGAGCGCGGTCAACTCAGGCTGGCGAGCACATTTCGGGCCTTGCCCAATGCCAGTCTGGCGCGGTCATAAGCACTGATGCCTTGCTCCATCAGTTGCCGCGTCGGGATCTCCAGGCTCAGCGGGATGGCATTCGGCAGTGCCTTGAGCAAACCGTGCAGGTCACAATCGCCATCACCTGGGAAGCGCCGTTCCTGGCGAGCCTGGCGCAGGATCTCGGCCATATCCGCAGGCCGTGGGCCCACCACGTCGCACAGCTGGGCGTAGCGCAGGCGCTGCGGCGCAGTTGCGCTGGCGGCAGCCAGTGCTTGCAGCGAAGAGCCAGAGCGATCGAAGTGGAAGGCATCGACCAGCACCGCGCCGTTGCTGCGTCCGGCCTGCTCGACGATGTGCCACGCCTCGGTCAGGTTGCGCACATCGGTCCAGGGCATGAACTCCAGATTGACATGGATACCAAAAGGTTGTGCCAGCTCGCACAGCGCGGCGAAATTGTCGGCCGTGCGCACTGGATCCGGATCGTTGCCAGCAATCAGCAGGTCGCTTGCTTCGAATTCGGCGCCGGCCTCCAGTACGGGCAGAAACGCCTGCACCTGGGTGTCTGGCTTGAGCCGCAGGATCTCGATATCCAGCACCTTGGTCCCGGTGTCGCGCAGGCGCTGAAGGGTCTGGCGCCGTAACTGGGCATCGGCTACCAGCGGAAAGTGGTGTTCTTCAGGGGTTGCAGGCTCCAGCCGTAGGCCGACATGGCTGTAGCCGGCGCGCGCTGCAATCTCGACCATATCGGGCGGGGACAGCTCGAGGACGGTCAGGGCGGCAAGGGAGAATATCTGATCGCTCATGCTTGGCTCTCTAATTGTGTAGCGGCGCTGGGCTGGTGCTGCGCCGGTTAGAATCGAGTTCCAGTTTCAATCAAATCCGGCAGGGAGGACTACCTACAAAGCGCGCATGGACAGTGTTTTGGTTCGATAATCGCCCTGATTAATCTGCCGAACGCTGCTACAAGATTGACCCTCCTGCACTGCTGGAATAGTTTTCCACTCAAAGAAAGTCCATATGCGCTGACTTTTTTTAGCCCGGACCAGGAGAACTTGATGAGCAACGTCGCAAGCACCGCAGAATCCCCCTACGCAGGCCTCTTCGATCGCGGGCTTGCGGTGCTGGAACTGCTCGCCAGCAGCGCCGAAGGCAGTTCGCTGACTGACATTTCCGAGCAGCTGCAGATTCCCCGTAGCGCCACTCACAGGCTTCTAAGCACGCTGTGCGACACCGGCTATGCCCGGCAGGAGCACGAGCGCGGCACCTATGTGCTGACCTCCAAACTGCAGGCGCTGGCGTTTACTCACCTGGCCGCTGACGGCACCATCGATGCGGTGCAACCGGTGCTCAACCGGTTGGCGGCCGAGGTCGGCGAGCTGGTGCGGCTGTCGGTGGTGGACGAGCAGCGCCTGACCTGGGTCGCCCGCGCTCAGGGCGCTCGTTCAGGGCTGCGCTATGACCCGGACATGGGCATGGAAGCCAGGCTGTCCTGTTCAGCCAGTGGCTATGCGTGGCTGGCGAGCATGACCGACAAGCAGGCCCTGGCGTTGATCCTCAGGCAGGGCCTGGGGCAGGTGCAGAACTACGGCCCGAATGCACCGCAGACGGTCGAAGCGCTGCTGAGCAACATACAGGCCGCGCGTGAGCAGGGCTACGCGCTGGCTGTCCAGACCTTCGCCGACTGGATGTCGGCCATCGCGCTGGCATTGCGTCATCCGGTCACTCACGAGGTGATTGGCGTAGTCAGCGTGGCCGGGCCGGTCTTTCGCCTTGGCGAGGCACGCCTGCACCAGATCGCGCCAGCGCTGATCGCAGCGGTGGCAGAGATCCAGCAGTTGATTCCAGGCTCGCCAGCCCTGATGAGCCCAGGCCTGACCGCTCTCAGCCTCACCCCAGGGGGGCAGGCATGAGCATGCGACGTCTGGATTGCGACCTGCTGGTGATTGGCTCGGGCGCCTCCGGGCTTGCGGCGGCAGTCACCGCTGCGGCGCAAGGGCTGAAGGTCATTGTGGTGGAGAAACACTCATCCTTTGGCGGCGCCACGGCGTGGTCCGGGGGCTGGCTGTGGGTACCGGGCAATCCGCTGGCCAAGCGCGCCGGTATCCATGAGGACCCGCAGCAACCCCGCACTTACCTCAAACACCAGCTTGGCGCCCGCTACAACGCCGAGCGGGTGGATGCGTTTCTCGACAATGCACCGAAGATGGTCGCGTTTTTTGAAGAGAACACCGCGCTGCAATGGGCCGACGGCAATGGCATCCCCGATATCCACGGGCACTTGCCGGGCGCAGCCACCCAAGGGCATCAGGTGATCGCCGCCCCCTATGACGCACGCGCGATGGGGCCGCTGATCAAGCGCATGCGCATGACCATGCGCGAAACCTCGTTCATGGGCATGCCGATCATGGCCGGAGCTGACCTGTCGGCATTCCTCAGCATGACCCGTTCGTTCAAATCATTGCTGCACGTCAGCAAGCGTATGCTCCGGCACCTGCGCGACCTTGCCGTACATGGCCGGGCCATGCACCTGGTCAATGGCGTGGCGCTGGTCGGCCGCCTGGCCAAGTCAGCCGAAGACCTGGGCGTAACGCTGATCGAGTCGGCGCCTGCGCAGCGTTTGCTGCAAGAGCAGGGCAGGGTGACGGGCGCATTGGTCGATACGCCTGAGGGCCCCACCGAGATTCATGCGCGGCACGCAGTGGTGCTGGCCGCTGGCGGCTTCCCTAACGACCTACAGCGCCGGCAAGCGTTGTTCCCGCGTACCGCCGCCCACGAGGATCACCTGGCCCTGCCGCCGGTTCAGTGCAGCGGTGATGGCATCGCGTTGGGCGAGGCAGTTGGCGGCGTGCTCGAACTCGACGTAGCTTCACCGGCAGCCTGGGCGCCGGTGTCGCTGGTGCGCCATGCCGACGGTAGCAGCGGCCACTTCCCGCATATCATCGACCGGGCCAAGCCTGGGTTGATCGGCGTGCTGTCCAACGGCAAGCGCTTCGTCAACGAGGCTGACGGTTACTACGATTACACCGCAGCCATGGTCGCTGCTGCGCCAGCAGACGAGGAGGTTGCATCCTGGTTGATCTGCGATCACCGTTTCCAGCGCCGCTTCGGCCTCGGCCATTCCCGGCCATTCCCGCTGCCGGTAGGGCCGTCAGTGCGCAGCGGTTATCTGCAACGCTGCGCCACCCTCGAGGGGCTTGCTCAGGTCTGCGGCATCGACCCGGCAGGCTTGCTCGAGACCGTGCGCAGCTTCAACGAGCATGCCCGCAACGGTATGGACCCTGAGTTCGGTCGCGGACAGAGTGCCTATAACCGCAAGCAGGGTGACCCGCTCGTGACCAACGGCAATCCGTGCGTTGCGCCGATCGAGCATGGCCCGTTCTATGCGGTCAAAGTCCGCCCTGGCAGCTTTGGCACCTTCGCTGGGTTGAAAACCAATGGTCATGCGCAGGTGTTGAACAGCGCAGGAACGGCGATAGCAGGTTTGTACGCGGTGGGCAGCGACATGGCCAGCATCATGGGCGGCATGTATCCATCAGGCGGGATCAACCTCGGCCCGGCCATGACCTTCGGCTACATCGCAGGTTTGCATGCTGCGCAAAGCTAATGATGGCCGTGGGCGAGACGCGCTGAACCAATTGAGCTACTACTTACTCAATAGGCCATCTACATGATGGGTTTTTGCCATGATTGAACCAGTCGTTTCACCCACCGATGTGCTCCAAGCTGGAGGGGCCCGTGCCAGGCTCCGCTAAATTGCGCGCCCGTGCCACGGTCATTTGCCTGCGTGAGGGCAACGTGTTGCTGGTGCGCAAGTCGGGAGGTAAATGGAATTTTCCTGGCGGCGCGATCGAGCAGGGCGAGTTGCCGGTTCAAGCGGCAGCAAGGGAGATGAGCGAGGAGACTGGGCTGGACTGCGAAGCACTGCTTGAGCTATGCACTCTGGAAGAGGGCAGCGTGCTCCATCACATCTTCACCACGCAACTGTTCGAAGGTGCCAAACCCGCACCCGGCAACGAGATTGTCGCCTGCAAATGGGTCAAACGCGTGGCACTGAAAAAGACTCAACTGAACCCCAACGCTTCAGCATTGATGGCCCGTGCGCTGCCTGCTCTGATGGCCTGAATGGCTCAAGCGCAGGCGGTTTCGTTGCGCCTGGCACATTCTGCCTGGGCTTCTGCACGCTTGGCATAGGTTGGGCTCAAGCGCAGCTTGGCGACGTTGTCATACAAGTCAAAGCCGTTGCACGAAGGGGCGGTGAAAAAGCCTACCGTTCTGCGGTAGTGATATTCCTTGACCGGTAAAGCCGAAACCACGACGAAACGTGCGCGCATGCTGGTGCCTCCAATGGCAATACCAAATCATTAGTCATGTTGGGGGTACATGGCAAGCAGACTAATGCTAGGCCGACCGGTGGCAGCAGACCAGCTGGCGAACTCACGCGCTGTTGGCGTCGTGCCCGACAGGCATGGTCTATTGTGATGCGAAGCATCGCGCGGGCGGCGCAGCAGCATTGGACACTCATTGAAAACAGGATCACGGCATGCGTTTGGCTGAATTCATCCTCGACAACCTCGAACCCATCCTCGAACAGTGGGAAAGCTTCGCCCGCACCCTGACGCCGGCCGCCGATGGCCTGGACTCAGTCGGCCTGCGCGACCACGCCGAACAGATGCTGCGCACCATTGCAGCCGACCTGCAGACGCCGCAGAGCCATGCCGAAAGGATCCTCAAGTCGCATGGCGAAGGCCCTGTGCTGGACGAGACCACGGCTGCCGAGACCCACGCCGACATCCGCCAGGCCACGGGCTTCACCATCGGCCAGATGATTGCGGAGTACCGCGCCCTGCGTACCAGCGTGCTGGTGCTGTGGATGCCGCCTGCGCAGCTCAGCAGAGATCAGGAAATCGGCGACATCATCCGCTTCAACGAAGCCATCGACCAGGCCTTGGCCGAGTCGGTGGTCACCTACACCCATGCCGTGGATGCCGCACGCAATGTGTTCCTCGGCATTCTCGGCCACGACCTGCGCAGCCCACTCGGGGCCATCGCGCTGAGTTCGGAGGTATTGCTGGGGGAGGGTGATCTGCCGCCAAAAACCATCAAGAATGTGTCGCGCATTCACACCAGCGTGAAACGCTCGATCACTATCGTGGGTGATCTGCTCGACTTCACCCGCACCCAATTAGGCCCGGGCATTCCGGTTTCGGTCAGCGATGGCGACTTTGCCCACGCCTGTCGTAGCATGGTAGAGGAAGCCCGCGCCTATCATCCCGACCGGGAGATCATCTTGCAGGGGCCGCCCAGCCTCAAAGGCAGCTTTGACCGCCCCCGCCTGGAACAGGTGATCACCAATCTGATCGGCAATGCCATCGAGCATGGCGAAGCAGGCACGGCGGTGACCGTGGCGCTCAAAGCCGCAGCCGACCATGCGCTGTTGTCGGTGCACAATCATGGACCGATCATCGATGCTGCGGCCAAGGCCAGCCTGTTCAGCCCAATGGTTCGCCATGTACACGACGAAGCGGGCAAATATGGTGCTGATGCGGGCCTCGGGCTTGGGCTGTACATTGCCTCGGCCATCGTCAGCGCTCATCAGGGCAGTATCAATGTCGAGTCGGCGGGTGACGGCACCACATTCACGGTGAGCATTCCCTTGCAGGTGGCGTGCGAGCAGTAATGCATTGTCTCACTCCGGCCCGTGGCAGCAGAGTGAGTCGGGCGCAGCCATGACGCCCGACTGTCGTTCAACATGGATCCCCAGGTACCAGCCAGCGGCTATTTGCAGTTGCCTGCCTTGCGATACCCAGCAGCCTGGGCCTGGGCTTCGGAGTCGAACGTCACCTGGTTCTTGCTGGCGACCTGACTGTAGCTCGGGCAGCCGCTGGGCAGGTGATAGACGTGGCTGTTGCGGTTGCCGATGATCGTGCCGGTATTGGCACTGGCCAGTGACGGTTGTGGAGCAGGACGCGCTGTTTTTGCCGGGACACTGCTGACCACGCCATCGGCCACTGGCTTGTAACCCGGCGTCCAGCTGCGTGCGCCGGTCACGAACGGGTTGGAATGGCCCATCACGGTGCTGATGCGCCGGTCGCGCTCCTTCTCCCAGGCCGTCACCGGGTGCTGTTTGTCCCAGGCCATGAGCAGCTGTTGCTGTTGCCGCGACATGTTCAGGTTGTAGCGATCGAACATGTAGAAGGTGGTGCGTGCGACCAGGCCTTTGACCTCGTCACGCGGCTCGGCGGCGCGCTGGTTGAAGTCGACGCGAGTCTGGCACTGGCCATATTGCGGGCCGACGCTTGCGGCCATGCCGTAATTGAAGTTGCTGCGGTCGCCATTCACTTCACCCACGGCCGGGTAGAGGTTGAACAGGTCGGCTTCCATCGCCTTGAACACCGGATCGTCGTTGGCGCAGTGTTCGCGGCCGCCGTTCTTCCAGCACTGGCGCTGGTGGCCGAAGGTCCAGGCCGGGACGATGTGCTCCCATTCGGTACGCTCGGCGCGGCTTTGTTGCTTGCGCGTCTGATAGCCGCACGACGCCGGGTCGATACGGCCGCCGGACTTGCCGACCCAGGTCCATTTGCAGCCACAGTACAGCTCGCCCATGGCGCTGCTGGCCTGGTCCAGATAGATCTTCTGTTTGGCGACGACTTTGGCTTCGGTGAAGGTGGCAGGCGGTGTGGCGAAGGCGGGGTAAATGACCGCGAGGCTCAGCCCGAGGACATACAGCATTTTTTTCATGGTCAGGCTTAGTCAGGCTTATCAGGTTGGGGGCGCATTATACGCACGAAACCTGTCTATCTTGCCTACATCAGGGCAGGCTTATGCCTACAGCCAAGCACCCTTTGGCCATGCAGGGGTGCTGGCTTGCAGCCATGTTTACTCAGGGTTCTGGCCCGCCAGCACGCGCGCCGCCAGGTAGCCAAAGGTCATGCCTGGGCCGAGGGTGATGCCGCCACTGGGGTAATAGCCGCGCATGATGCTGTTCATGTCATTGCCCACCGCGAACAGCCCAGGGATCGGCGTTTGCTGTTGATCAAGCACACGAGCCTGGGCATCGGTGACCAGCCCGGTGAACGTGCCAAGGCTGCCCGGCACCAGCTTGACCGCGTAGAACGGCCCCTGCCGGACACTGCCCAATGACGGGTTGGGGCCGTGCAAGGGTTCACCCTGGGCCCGGTTGTAGGCTGACTCGCCACGTTGAAACAGCGGGTCCCGGCCCTGGTCTGCATGCTGATTGAAGCGGGCCACGGTCGCTTGTAATTGCTCGGCATTGATCCCGCACTGGCCGGCCAGTGCCGCCAATGTGGGTGCTTTGTGCAGGTAGCCTTGGCGCACGTAGGGGGTGATCGGAAACGGCCATGGCTTCGACCAGCCCAAGCCATAGCGGCGCTGCGCGCGGTGGTCACAGAGCAGCCAGGCCACTGCGCTTTCATCGGGCGCGGTGGCGGCAAACAGCGCGCACATGAAGTCGTGGTAGGAGTCGGCCTCATTGACGAAACGTTGGCCGTTTTGCCGCACTGCGATAAAGCCCGGTTTGGCCCGTTCCATAAGGTGGGCGAAGCCGCTGAAGCCGCCATCGGCACGCGGTACCCGCGACACCGGTGCCCAGGCAGCACCATGGGCCATGTCGGCGCTCACCTGCGCACCGACGCTTTCACCCAGGCGCAGGCCATCACCGCTGTTGCCCTTGGGCGCAGCGCTCAGGTGCTCGCTGCCGTCGGCACAGTGAGCGAGCAACTGGGCGCTGCGCTGGCGATCGTGGGGGAAGCCGCCGCATGCCAGCACGACCCCGCGTCTGGCGTGTACTTGCAGCCGCCGGCCAGCGTGCTCGACCGTTGCGCCGAGCACGCGGTGGCCGTCGCTGAGCAATGCGCGGACAGGGGTTTCGGCAAGTAGCTGCACATCACGCTGGAGGGCGCTCTTCAGCAAGCGTGCGACCAGCGCATTGCCGTTGACCAGGTGCATGCCGCGGCCATGCCGAAGCAAGTCTCGGGCATGGCGCAATATGCGCATGCCGGCGTAGCGCAGTGAGCGCCAGCGGTGTCTGGCATTGAGCAGATGATTCAAGTCAGCGCCGCCGGCAACGCCCATGCCGGCCGGGCTGATCAGGTCGAGCGGGCGCCGCAGTTTGTTGATCCACGGCCCCAGCTCGCGGCCGTCATAGGGCTCGGCACACACCGAGCGGCCGCCTTTGGCATGGCCCGCGCTGGCGTGAAAATCAGGCATCGTGCTGCCGCAGAAAAACTTCACTTCGGTGTGCTGCTGGAAGAACCCGACCATCTGCGGGCCGTGGCGCAAGTACGCCTCCAGGCGCGTATCGAGCTGATCACAATGCAGTTCGTTGCGCAGGTAAATCCGCGCCTGCTCGATGTCGGAGGCCCCGTCATCAGCGCCCGCCAGCGGGTTGCCGGGGACCCACAACCAGCCCCCGGACCAGGCACTGGTGCCACCGAAAACCGGCTCCTTCTCGACCACGATGACCTTTAGCCCCAGCTCGGCAGCGGTGACGGCTGCGGCCAGGCCAGATGCACCGCTGCCGATCACCAGCACGTCGCATTGCAGGGTTTGGCTGGCCGACAGGGCAGCAGTGTTCGACGGCAAAGCGCTCAAGGCAGCCTCCGTGGTAATGGCTTGAAGAAGCGGCTGCGCCCGAGCGGGCGCCAGCCGTACGAACGCGCGCGGTTACTGCAAAGGCGAGAAATCAGTCGGGCGCAGCAGGCGCGATTCCAGCGTAACTACTGCATCGAGCGCTTTGTTCTGGCGGGCGAACTCCAGCCAGCGCGGGTCGGCGGCCATGGCGGCGCGGCGGGCGGTGCGCTGATCCAGGCTGGTGTAGGCCCACAGGTGTACCACCTGGTTGACCTCGCCAATTTCAGTGGTAAAGAAGCCGACCAGATTGCCCAGGTGCTCTTGCTGTACTTCCAGCGCAGCGCTTTTGTACAGCGCCAGCCAGTCAGCCAGCTTGGTCGGTTTCAGGGTGTAGGTGCGTAGTTCATAGAACATGCTGCTCTCCAGAGTTTTGTGTTGAGTGGCTTGAGGTGGTTGCGGTGGCGCCATTCAGGCGGCCAGCGATGTCTTTGGCTGCCAGGTAGGCAAAGGTAAGGGCAGGGCCAAGGGTGATGCCCGGCCCTGGATAGGTGCCGGCCATGATCGAGTTCATTTCGTTGCCGGCGGCATAAAGCCCGGGGATCGGTTCGCCCTGTGCGTTGAGTACATTGGCCTGGCCGTTGGTGACCAGCCCGCGTGCCGAACCGAGGTCGCCGGTGTGTAGGCGAATGGCGTAATAGGGCGCCTTGTTCAGCGGTCTCAGGCAGGGGTTGGGCGTGTGCAGCGGGTCGCCCATGTAGCGGTTATAGGCGTTGCTGCCTTTACCGAACTGGCGGTCGATACCTGCCGCAGCATCGTTGTTGAAGCGCTGCACGGTCTGCGCCAATTTGCTGGGGTCGATAGCAAGTAGCGCGGCTAACTGGGCCAGGCTGTCGCCCCGCAGCAAGTAACCGGCCGCGATCAATGCGCTGTTGTCGACCGGCCGCGGTCGCGCCAGGCCCAGGCCGTAGGCGTTCATCGCCTCGGCGTCGCAGACCAGCCAGCAGGGCGCGTTGGTGCCGCCGTTGGCAAACATCGCCTCGACAAAACTGTGATACGAGTTGGCTTCGTTGACGAAGCGCTGGCCGTCTTGATTGACGGCAATCACCCCAGGCTTTGCGCGGTCGGTGACCAGGTGTGGAAAGCGCTCCTCGCTGCCATCGGCCTTGCGCAACCGCGAGACCGGTGCCCAGAAGAAGTTGGCTGCCAACTGCTCGCCGAGCGCTGCCTGCACTGATGCCGCCAGGCGCTGACCATCGCCGACATTGGCTGGCGGCGACATGCTCAAGTGCGGCGCAGCGGTGGCTGAGCGCCACTCGCCGGCGTGTTCACCGGCGGCAAAACCGCCCATGGCCAGCAGCACCCCGCCACGGGAGCGCACTGCACGCTCCTCGCCGCGCCACTGGATGCGCACGCCGCTGACCACACCGTCCTCGACGATCAACCCCTGCGCCGAGGCCTCGAGCCACAGCTCGACGCCATTGGCAAATGCCGTGGTGGCCAGCCGCGCGATCAACGCATTACCGACCGTCAGGCGGGTGCCGCGCGGGTGACTGAGACGGTCCAGGCCGTAACGCGCGAGCAGTTTCAGGCAATGGCCGAGCGAACGCAGCGAGCGCTTGCAGCTGAGAAAATGCTGGATGTCGACCCGATTGACCATCATCCCGCCAAACAGCAGCATGCCGTCCGGTGGTTGTTTCAGGTGTTTGAACTGCGCGCCCAGGCGGCGCCCGTCGTACTCGTCGATCTCCAGCGCTCGCCCGCTCTGGGTCGCGCCGGGCAAGTCCGGATAATAATCCGGCGACAACGGCCGCAGGCTGTATTTGAGTTCGCTGTTCTGTTGCAGAAAACGCAGCGCCTCACGGCCATGTTCAATAAAGGCGTCGACCAGTTCGGGCTGATAGTTGGCGCCAATGACCTGCTGCAGATACAGGCGCATCTGCTCGGCCGGCAACTGCAGCCCGGCGGCCCGCGCCTGGTCGGTGTCATGCAGCCAGACCGCACCGCCGGAAATCGCCGAGGTACCGCCGAAGCGGTCGGCTTTTTCCACCAGCAGCACGTTCAAGCCAAGGCTGCTGGCAGTGACCGCAGCGGCGAAACCGGCAGCACCGCTGCCGAGCACGATCAGGTCATAATTGTTGTTGTTCATATCTGTCACCTGATTGACCCTGGGGGTCAGATATCCAGCGGGGTCACGCCCATGAAGTGGCCAAGATTGCCCAACTGCGCCAGCGCCATCTCCGGGCCGGTCTGGATGGCGCAGCCCATGCCCCGGGCGAACGACAGGAACGGCGTGAACGCCGGCGCTGTGACCACATCGGCGACCAGGGTGGTGTCGCGTAGGGTCTGCATCAGCGCGACCGGCAGTGGCATCGGCCCGTCGCCAGCAGCGCCCATGCCCACCGGTGAGGCGTTGACCACCAGATCGAATTCGGCCAGCGAGGTGGGGCTGGCGCTGATGGCGATATGCGGGAAGGAGGTGCGCAGCAGCTCAGCCAGCGCTTCGACACGCTGGCCTTCGAGGTCGCTGATGGCCAACCTGGTCAGTCCGGCCTGGCACAGCGAATAGGCGATGGCGCTGCCAACGCCACCAGTGCCGATCACCAGTGCGTTTTTATCGTGCGGATCGAAGCCCTGCTTGCGCGCGGCATTGAGAAAGCCCTCGCCATCGACGATGTCGCCGAGCAAGCGGCCATCGGTTTCACGGCGAATCACGTTGACCGTGCCCAACGCCTGGGAGCGTTCGCTGAGGCCATCCAGGCGGCTGGCCAGTTGCTGTTTGTAGGGCACGGTGACCACGCACCCGCGCAGATTGTGCCAGCCGCGCAGCATCGTCACAAAGCCGTCGAGGGCCGTGTGCTGCAGGTCGATGGCGAACATGGCGGTGTCCTGGCCTTGCTCGGCAAACCAGCGATTGAAGTTTTCCGGTGACTTCACCTGAGCAATAGGTGAGCCGACGATGGCGACCAGTTGGGTCGATCCCTTGATCATATGCAGCGCTCGCTGGTTGGCTTTGTTGTGAGCCGATAGTGCGAGTTGCGGCTTGCAGCGACAATCAAGGTGAATGCCAGATTGGTTGATAATCGCGCTGCCAATGCGATAATCGCACTCAACTTCCAAATGAGCGCAGGCGTGATGAAGCAGCCCACTATCCACTCGCGCGATCTGATCGTCGGGCTGCAAAAAGGCCTGGCACTGATGCAGATGTTTTCCCAGGACCATCCGCGCCTGAGCGTGCCCGAGGCGGCGCGGCTCTCCGGCATGACCCATAGCGCGGCCAGGCGCTTCCTGCTGACCCTGGTGCATGACGACTACGCGCAAACCGATGGCCGCTATTACTGGCTGAGTGCCAAAGCGCTGCGTATCGGCCAGGCCTACGTTGATTCGGCGGTATTGCCGCGCATGCTGCGGCCGATCGTCGAGCAGGTCGCGCGCACCACTCAGGAGCATGTTTCAGTCGGGGTGCGTGATGGCGACGACATTGTGCACATCGTGCGCAGCCGCTACAGCCACATCGCGTCGCTGTCGATCCGCCCCGGCTCGCGGGTGCCGATGTACTGCACCGGCAGCGGCCGGCTGTGGCTGGCGAGCCTCGATGAAGACGCGCTGGCGGGCTATTTTGCGCGTAACCCGCTGCGGGCGATTACCCCGTATACCTTGATCGACGAGACACAGGTGCGTGCCCAGATCAACCTGGCACGCGAGCGCGGGTATGTCTTGCTGGATCAGGAATACGAGGTAGGAATGCGTGTGCTGAGCGTGCCGCTGATCGACCGGGAAGGGCAGTTGCAGGCGGTCTTGACCATTACCACCCATGCCTCGCGGATGACCACCGAGCAGATGCGCGAACGTTATTTGTCGGCGTTGTATGAAGGGCAGGCGTTGTTGCGGCCGATCATGACCTTGTAGCTGAGGGACGTTCGCCGCTGGCGCCTCAGCGACGGCGGCGAACTTTTGTATCAGTCAGCTTGTTCCTGGCGCAGTCGCGCCAGCAGCGCCTCTGCAGTCGCTTCCGACGACGCCGGGTTCTGGCCGGTGATCAGGTTGCCGTCCTCGACCACGTAACTGGCCCAGTCGGCGGCTTTGGAGTAGTCGCCGCCTTTGGCCTTGAGCATGTCTTCGACGAGGAACGGCACCACCTGAGTCAGGCCGACGGCTTCTTCCTCAGAGTTGGTGAAGCCGGTCACGCGCTTGCCCTGGACAACCGGGCTGCCATCGGCTGCGTTGACGTTTTTCAGCACGCCTGGAGCGTGGCACACGGCTGCGACCGGTTTGTTCGAGGCATAGAAGGCCTCGATCAGGGTTTTCGAATCAAGGTCTTCAGCCAGGTCCCACAGTGGGCCATGGCCGCCTGGGTAGAACACTGCATCAAAGTGGTACGGGTCGATCTCACCCAGCGGCAAGGTGTTAGCCAGTGCAGCTTGCGCTTCCCCGTCAGCGGCAAAGCGACGGGTGGCGTCGGTTTGTGCGTCGGGTTCATCGCTTTTCGGGTCCAGTGGTGGCTGGCCGCCTTTGGGAGAGGCGAGGGCGACCTCGGCCCCGGCGTCGATGAAGGTGTAATAAGGGGCGGCGAATTCCTCCAGCCAGAAGCCGGTTTTCTTGCCGGTGTCGCCGAGTTGGTCGTGGGATGTCAGGACCATCAGAATCTTCATGTGAGGCTGTCCTCCAGGGCTGGATGTGTAGGTGCGTTTCTTTCAGAGGCTTGGCTGACGCAGACGTTCAACGATTCCGGCCATTAGCCCAGAAACAGCTGGGAGGCGCTGCGAGCCAACCTCAAGCATCCACCCCACTGGTAATTGCAGACAAGGCCCTGAACGCATCACTGGCCAACGGCCGACTCAAGTAGTATCCCTGACCTTCATCACACGCCACCGCCTGCAACAATTTCAAATGATCGGCAGTTTCCACGCCTTCAGCGGTAACCGTGAGAGCCAACGCCCGGCCCAAGCCAACGATAGCCTGAATGATCGCCTGATCACTTTCGTTGTTGCTGTCGCTCTGGTCCAGCCGACTGAGAAAGCTTCGGTCGATCTTCAAACCATCGAAAGGAAACGCGCGCAGATAGCTTAACGACGAGTATCCCGTACCAAAATCATCCAGGGCGATACGCACGCCCAGGCGCTTGAGCGTGCGCATGATCTCCAGCGCCCCCGCAGCATCTTCGAGCATGACCCCTTCGGTGATTTCCAGCTCAAGCCGAGCAGGGGCGATGTTGCTGGCAGTCAGCACATGCTGGATCCGCTCGATCAGGTTGCCGCGTTTGAATTCGGTCGGCGACAGGTTGACCGACACAAACAGCTGCGCCGGCCAGCTGGCGGCATTGCGACAGGCCTGTTCGAGCACCCAGTTGCTCAAGGCCAGGATCAACCCGGACTCTTCTGCAATCGGCACGAACACATCCGGCGCGATCTGCCCGCGCTGCGGGTGTTGCCAGCGCACCAGCGCCTCGGCGCCGACCATCTGGCCATCGGCGATGCGGTAGCGGGGCTGAAAGTGCAGCTCCAGCTCGCCGTTCTTGATCGCCTGGCGCAGGTCGCTTTCCAGGCGTCTGCGCTCGATGATCCGCGCGTTCATGTCGCCGGCATAAAAGCGCCAGGTGTTGCGCCCGCCGCTCTTGGCTTCATACAACGCAATGTCGGCATAGCGCAGCAGTGCGGTCGCCTCGCAGGCATCATGCGGGGCCATGGCAATGCCGATGCTGGCACTGATGAACACCTCCTGGTCTTCGATCGCGATCGGCATTTCGATGGAGGCGATCAGCCGGCGGCACAGGGTTTCGACCTCTTCCTGAGAGCTGACATCGGTCACGATCAGGACAAACTCGTCACCGCCCACACGCGCCACCAGGTCGGCATGCCGTACGCAATCGGCCAGGCGACTGGACACTTCATTGAGCACCCGGTCACCGGCAGCATGGCCGAGCAGGTCGTTCACCGGTTTGAAACGGTCCAGGTCCAGGCAGAGCATCACCAGCGGCTGCTCGACAGTAGGCTGAGCCTTCAGTTTGCCGTCGAGGAAGGCCTGCAGGCGGGTGCGGTTGGGCAAGCCGGTCAGGGCATCGTGCTGGGACAGGAACTCGATGCGCCGGCGCGCTTCGACTTCTTCGGTGACATCGGTAGCGGTGCCACGCACGCCGCCGTCGGGCAACGTACGTGCCGACAGCCGTGTGATCCGTGCTTGCCCGCGGGCATCCAGGTAGCGGCACTGGACGCTGATTTCGGGGCGGCGGTTGGGAATGCTCAGCCACTGCGACAGCAGGCCCAACTCGGTTGTCAGCAGATCGTCGATATTGGCGCCCAGCCAGGTGTCGCTGGAGAGCCCGGTTACACCTTGGAAGCGCTCGGACAGGTAGGTAAAGCGTAATGCCGCGTCGACCTCCCAAATCCAATCCGAGCTGGCTTCGGCAACGTCGCGAAAGCGCGCTTCGCTGGTAGCGAGTGCGGCCTGACTGCGTTTCAGCGATGCGATACTTGCGTCCAGCGCCTGGGCTGCAGCGGTGGTGCGGCGCCGGATCACCCAGGTCATCAGTGCCACCAGCAAGGCGGCCAGGCCGATCAGCGGCAGGCCACCGGCGAGCAGGCGCCACCCCGGCTGGGCTGGCGTCCATTGCAGGCTGCCGCCTTCATCAGCCAGGGTGAGCACGCTGTCGGCAGCGTGCTGGCCGGGGCTCGCCACACGCAGCTGAGCGACACCGAAATCGGTGCCCAGTGTGGCCAGTTTTTCCGGGTCCAGCACATCGACAAAGATCAGCACCGAAGGTGCTCGGTCGTCAGGCGTGACGGTGGGATCAGTGCCTGGGGTGATGGCCGCTGCGGCAATCACTGCGGGCGCGCCGCCCGCGTTGATATAGCGGGTGATGGAGGTTTGCGCCTCGGCACCGGCCCGGGCCGCGTCGGCGATGCCGGCAATGGGCTGATGCAGCCAGTCGCTGGCCTCTTCACTGCGCAGCTTGCCATCGATTACCGAATACACCGTGCGGTTCTGGTCATCGACCACGAACAGCCCCTGAAAGCCGAAGTCGTCGTACAGCGTCGGGCCGATGTTCTGTTGGATGAAGGCCCAGTCGGAATCGACCTCGACATGCAAATGGCGGTAGGCATCCCCCCAGAAGGCGTAGTCTTGCACAGTTACAGCCAGGGACTTTTCCAGTGACTGCACCGCTTTGCGCACGTAGAAGAGGTTTTTTTCCTGCTCGGTGCGATCAAGGTCCTGCGCCAGATAGACCAGTGAAATGCCAGCAAGCAGAAATACGCTGGCGAGCAGCGCAACAAACTTGAACAGTGGCGCACTGACCAGACGCACGCTGGACGGGCTGAAGACTGCGGAGAAGCTGTTTGGCATGAATACGCTGCTCGAAGGGGCTCATGGAGGCTATCGGCTGCGTGGACTGGAGGATGAGTGCTGGCGGGCAGTTCCCGATGAACTGTCTATCCGGTTGGGTCAGTACATGGCTTACCAACTGATTGGCTCACCGTCCCAGGCCCAGAAGCTGCCACTTTGCTCTGGCCCATGGCGGCTTGCCAGCTCCAGGATGCACTGGGCGGCAAACGCAGGGGTGAATAGCTGCTCGGCGGGAACATTGCCCTGAAAGGGCTGGGACAGCTGCGTGTCAGTGGTGCCAGGGTGCACCAGCAGCACAGTTGAAGCCGGGTTGAGTCGGCGCAGTTCGATACTGGCGGTGCGCAACAGTTGGTTGAGCGCCGCTTTGCTGGCGCGATAGCTGTACCAGCCACCAAGCTGGTTGTCGTCGATCGAACCAACCCGTGCCGACAGCGCAACGAAGGTTGCCGGTTGCTTGCGCAGCAATGGCAGCAAGTGTTTGAGCAGCAGCACGGGAGCAAACGCATTCGTCGCGAAAGTGGCTTGCAGGCCACTGAGGTCAAGTTGCGCCAGGCTCTTTTCGGCGCGAGCGCCATCCCGCTGAAGGATGCCCAAGGTACTGATCACCAAGTGCACGTGTTGGCAGCTCGCGCCAACTTCGCGTGCTAGCTGGGCCAGGGCCTGCTCATCGCGCGCATCGCAGTCAAACCGCAGCAGGCGGTGGCCATGCTCTCGGGCCAATGCCTCCAGCCCAGCGCTGTTACTGGCCTGCCGCGCCACCGCGTATACCCGCTCGACTCCAGGGTGGGCGAGCAGGCGCTCACACAAGGCCAGGCCAATGCCTTGGCTGGCGCCGCAGACCAGTGCATTGGCAGGTACGGCGAGCGCGGGAATCAACTGCATCGACCACCTCTGAAACGCAAAAAAACGGCCGTCCGAGGACGACCGTTCTGGGTTATGCAAGCGACACTATCAGTGTTTGTCCACTGCGCTCTTCACATCGCCGACCACTTGCTGGGCTTCACCTTTCTTCTCCTGAACCTTGCCTTTGACTTCCAGTTCAGTGTTGTCGGTGGCCTTGCCAACAGCTTGTTTTACTTTACCAACGGCTTCGTTGGCCATGCCTTTGATTTTGTCAGAAGTACCGCTCATGGACGTTCTCCTAGCTCAACAGAATATGTGTGTCGTCGACATCTTTAATGACCGCTTGCCGCTTTCAACAGTTGCACCTCCTGCCGAAAATAAATTCGGTTTCATCTTCGCGTTCATTGCTACCCATCACTCAGCGCAGGGTTGCGATCTGGCGATTGCGGCTGGTCAGGGCAAAGCGACCGATAGCAAAGCTCAGCGCGCCACTGATAAGCAGGGTGATCAAGGTGCCCCAGGCTGCTTTGGACAGGTTCTTGGCGGCTACGTCAGCTGCTTCGCGGGCTTGCTGCTCAGCCTGCTGCTTGAGGGCTTCGACTTTCTCCGCAGCCTGCTGGTAGGCACGTGCGTAGTTGTCGACTACCTGCTGGGCTTCTTCGCGGCTCTTGCCGGTGCGCGCAGCCACGATGTTGACCAGGGCATCCTTGTCTGCGGCGCTCAGTGCCGGGTCGCCAGCCTGCTTGATGCGGTCGAACCACTGCTCGAGTTGCTCCATGGCCTGGGTCGGGTCATTGGCGACGGTGGTCGCAGCCTGTTCGGTTTCGGCGCTCACCTGGGCAGCGCTCTGGTCCACATTGTTCGGCGCCAGGGCCGCTTTGCCAGACTGCTGCAGGGTTTTATCGAGCTCGGTCTTGAGGCTGTCCCAGTCCAGGCTGATGCCGTTCTTGTCGAGCTGCTGCTTGATGCTTTAGCCAACGCCTGGCGCGGCAGCGGCTACGCCGTCAGCGGCCAGCGACAAGCCTTTGCCCGCGATGTTGCCGGCGGTGCCGACCACACCGGTGGCCAGCGAGGCCAACAGCCAGGTGGTGAGCAGGGTGGTGATGGTCCAGCTCAACAGGCCATGCAGACCACCGCGAGTGGGGGCAGTGCGGCCTGCCACCCAGGCGCCAGCGGTTACTGCAAGCAGGGTGCTGGCGAACAACCAGATACCGGCACCGGTGCCGAATCCGCGCAAGGGATTACCGGCTTCGAGTGGATCAACCGCGCCAGCACCGATCGCGGTACCGAGCACGCTCAACAGCAGATAAGTCACCAGTGCAATTGCACCACCGGCGAACACCGAGCTCCACGATACCCGCAATGGCTGGGCAGGCACTGCGGTAGTGGTTGCGTACGCGTCAGTCATGTCAGTCATCTATGCATCCTCAGCAAGGCAGATTCCAGTTCAGTCACCTGTGGGTGGACCGTGATCTGAGTTTGCCGAGGCGTCCAAGGCCTGTAATGACGCATCTGCACCCCCCGATCTGGTGCATTAGCACTAATCTGCACGGGCAGGTGATGCACTAAGCTGGGCTGGCACCTTTTGCCACGGCGTGCTTCTAACCCGGGTGCGCCTTGACCCACTGGAGATCGACCCATGAGCGACGCTGTGCTTGCCCGAGAAACCAACCGCCGCCAGTTGCAGAAGATCATCTCCGGGTTGTCCGATGGGGTGATCCTGGTCGAGGTCGACCAGACCATTCTCTGGGCCAACGAAGCTGCCCTGCAGATGCACGGGGTCAGCGAGATCAGCGAGCTGGGCGCCAACGCCGACGAGTACCGCGAGCGGTTTGCCTTGCGCTATCGCAACAACCATCCGCTTGAACCCGAGCAGTACCCGATCAGTCGACTCGCCGCCGGTGACGTGTTCAGCGATGTGCTGGTCGAGGTATTACAGGTGGGCGATGAGGAGGAGCGCGTGCGCGTGCAGCGCATTCGCAGCATGGTCCTGGATGACAGTAAGGGCGCCCCGGAGTCACTGGTGCTGATCATCGCCGATGCCACCCAGTGGGCCAGTGCCGAACAGCGCTTCGAGAAGACCTTCAACGCCAACCCGGCACCGGCGGTGATCTGCCGCTTGAGTGACCTGCGTTTCATCAAGGTCAACCAGGGCTTTCTGGAGATGACCGGGCATACGCGAGAAAACGTCATCGGCCGTTCGGTGTATGAAGTCGACGTGCTGGAAAATGCCGAGCGCAAGGACCTTGCCATCGAGCGCTTGACCAGTGGCGGCACCATCCCCCAGATGCAAGCCGAATTGCGCTTGCCCGAAGGCGGCAGCAAGTTGGTGATCGTCGCTGGTCAGCCGTTGGACATGCACGAGGAAGACTGCATGCTGTTTTCCTTCATCGACCTCGAGCCACGGCGCAAGGCCGAAACCGCGCTGCGCCAGAGTGAGGAGCGCTTTGCCAAGGCGTTTCGCCTGAACCCGGTGCCGACCCTGGTGTGCAGCGCCGACCGTCAGCAGGTGGTGGACGCCAACGAGGCGTTCCTGGCGACCCTGGGCTACACCGCGCAGGAGCTGATCGGCCGCACCGTTGATGAACTGGATGTGGTCGAAGGCCGCGAGGTGAGCACTCAGCTGTTTGACCTGCTGGAAAAGTCCGGGCGCATCGAGGGCCTGGACTTGAAACTGCGCAAGAAGGGCGGCGAGATCATCGACTGCGTGCTTGCTGCGGACACTGTCAGCCTGCAGGACTCGCCGTGCTACCTGCTGGTGGTGATGGACATCACCGAGCGCAAACGCTCCGAGCTTGAGTTGGTGGAAGCCATCGAAGCGGTGATGCACGATGCGTCGTGGTTCAGCCAGACCTTGATCGAAAAACTGGCCAACGCCAAGAACCTCAACACCCGCCAGTTTCCGCCGGCGTCGGTGACCGACCTGACCGCCCGCGAGCGCGAGGTGCTGGGGCTGATCTGCGAAGGCCTGGCCGACAAGGAAATCGCCGCGCGGCTCAAGCTGGCGCCCAACACCGTACGTAATCACGTGGCCACGGTGTACTCCAAACTCAATGTGCACAGCCGCAGCGAGGCCATTGTCTGGGCCCGCGACCGGCGCCTGTTCGTACGCCAGGGTTGAACGTTGGCCGGCGCGCAGGCCTCTAACCGAAGGTATTGATCATTGGAGAGGCACAGGTAATGAACCCAGCAACGGAAGGTTTGGAAGAACAGGGCCCCAGCGGTGTGCCGTTCATCAACGACCCGCAAAAGCCTGCCAACCATGGCCACACTGAGAGGGTTGAAGAAGAGGAAGACATCGATCCAGTCGAGCCGGAAGAGGCTGACTGATGGCTGCGCCAACCACACCTGATGGTCGTTATTTCGTGATCGATGGGGTGCTCTGGCGCTGCTCCAATCCCAGCCTGGCCGAGCCAGAGCGGCAACGCTTGGTGAATGAACTGATGACTGCTCGACGTGCTGTAAAAACAGCCAAAGGCGTGGATGACGCTCAGGCATTGCGCGACGCCCGGGCAGGCGTGCAGGCGGCCAAGGTGGCCTTGGGCGAACGTGGCCCGGTGTGGTGGGACGATGGCAGTGCCGACTTCAATCGGCACAAGGTCAGCAACACGCCTTATGCACAGTGGTACGAGGGTTTGCAGACCTGAACAAGTGGCTATCGCGGGCCATGGCGGCCCGCGATAGTTTCAGCTAGGGCAACTCAGTGATGCTGCAGCGCGGCGCGCACGTCACGCACCTGCGCCGCAGTCACCTTCGACGCCTGGTTCGACCAGCCATGGCGCAGGAAGCTCGCCAGCTCGGCCACTTCAGCATCATCCATGCGCTCGGCGAAGCCGGGCATCGGCAGCACCGAAGGAGCACGTTCGGTGGAAGGCGTCATGGCACCTGCGAGGATCACCTGAATCAGCGCCGAGGGGTTCTCGGCATTGACTACCGAGGCACCGTCGAGCCGCGGGAACACCTGCTCCGCGCCCTGGCCTGTGACAAAGTGGCAGGCGCCACAGTTGTCCAGATACAGCCGCTGACCCAGATCCAGTTCCTTGGCCGCCGTCAGTTTGGCGATAGTGGCCTGGCTGCGTTGTGGTGCGTGCTGATACTCACCCTTGCCGGTGCCCTCCAGCGATTTCAGGTAGGCGGCCATGGCCAGCAGGTCCTCGTCGCTCATGTGCGAGGTGCTGTTGGCGACCACATCCTTCATCTCACCCGCCACGGCAGCGATGCTGTTGCGGCCGGTGCCCAGGTAGTCGACGATCTGCTGCTCGCTCCAATGCGGCATGCCGCGCAGCGCCGGTACCGCCCAGCCGTTGAGTTCAGCGCCGCTCAGGTAGCTGTCGGTGCGCTCATCCAGGCCTTGCTCCTGCATGGTCAGTGCCCGTGGCGTGTGGCATGAGCCACAGTGGCCAAGGCCCTGGACCAGATAGGCACCGCGTTGCAGTTGCGCATCTTCAACGCTCACTGCGTGCGCTGCAGCAGCTTCAGGCGTAGGCGAGAACAATGCGCGCCAGTACGCCAGCGGCCAACGGATCGACAGCGGCCAGGCAATGCCATTGGCTTTGTTGGCCTGGTCGACCGGCGCTACGCCCTTCATGAAGTAGGCATAAAGCGCCTGCAGGTCGGCATCGCTGACCTTGGCGTAGGACGGGTAGGGCATCGCTGGATACAGCGCGCTGCCGTCATGGCCGATCCCGCGGCGCATGGCCCGCTCGAACTCACCGTAGCTCCAGTCGCCGATACCGGTCTTGCGGTCGGGGGTGATGTTGGTGGAATAGATGGTACCGATCGGCGAGGCAATGCCCAGGCCGCCGGCGAACGCCTTGCCGCCATCGTGGCTGGTGTGGCACGCCACGCAGTCGCCAACTCGGGCGAGATAGGCGCCCTTGTCGATCAGTTGCGCGGTGATGGGCTGTGGCATCTGCGCGCTGGCGTCGCCAGAGCGGTTCAGCCACAGGCTCACAGCCCAGGCCACCAACGCCAGCAGGGCCGCAAGCAGCAGCAGACGGATCAGGGTCGATTTCATCGAAACGCTCCTCATGCCTGCACCAGCGGGCCAGGGTTTTTCAGGTACTGGTCCTTGATCGCCTGGGCGGCAAACAGGGTCAGCGCGCCGATCAACGCGGTCGGGTTGGCCTGGAAGTTCTGCGGGAAGGCGTTGCCGCCCGGGACGAACACGTTATGCACGTCCCAGCTCTGCAGGTAACGGTTGAGCGCGCTGGTCTCGGGCGAATCGCCCATGATCGCGCCGCCGACGTTGTGGGTGGAGACGTACTTGGTAATGTCCCAGTGCGAATCCATGTCCAGGTAGCTTTCGCTGACGCTGTCGGGGTTGAGCTCCTTGGTGATGTCGCCAACGATGCCACGCAGGTGCTGCTGCAGTTTCAGCTCGTTGGGCTTCCAGTCGAAGGTGATCCGCAACAGGGGCTGGCCCCACGGGTCCTTGTAGGTCGGGTCAAGGTCCAGGTAGTGCTCGCGATAGGACATGCAGCCGGTGGAGATGCTGACCTTCATCGAATGGCCGTACCAGTCCTGCATGCCTTCTTTCCAGCCTTGGCCCCACTCGGGGGTGCCGGCGGGCAGGGCAGTGCCGATCGGCGTGCCGGTGGCCTGCGAGCTGTGGATCTTGGCGCCGCCGATCACACCCAGTGCCGGGCCGTCGAAGTTGCCCGGCGAGATGTCGTTGAACATCTGCCCGGTGGCGCCGGCGGTGGCGAACGGGTTGAAGGTCTTGTCCTTGAAGAACAGCGTGCTGCCGCCAACGCTGAGGAAGGCATAGTTGCGGCCAATGGTGCCCTTGCCGGTCAGCGGGCTGTACGGCTGGCCGATGCCCGACAGCAGCATCAGGCGCACGTTGACGAACTGGAAACCCGCCAGCACGACGATCTTGGCCGGCTGGAACACTTCGTTGCCTTGGCCATCGGCATAGGTCACGCCCTTGGCGGTCTTGCCGTCGGCGTGCAGCTCAACCCGCAGGACGTTGGCGTTGGTGCGGTAATCGAAGTTGTCCATGCGCTTGAGCGCGTCCATCACCGCGGTTTGCGGCGAAGCCTTGGAGTAGTTCAGGCACGGGTACTTGCTGCAATAGCCGCAGTAGTTGCACGGCGCGATCTGGTTGCCGTAAGGGTTTTTCCAAGCCCGCGACACGTTCGCCGAGGGGTTGGGGAACGGGTGATAACCCAGCTTGCGCGCGGCTTCGGCGAACATTTTGTTGTTCAGCGTGTCTTCCAGCGCCGGCAGCGGGAAGGGGCTCGAGCGTGGCCCTTCGAACGGGTCACCGCCTTCGACGATGCGCCCCTGCAGGTTGCCGGTATTGCCCGACAGGCCGCAGATCTTGTCGAATTTATCCAAGTACGGCTCGATCTCTTCCCAGGTGAAGGGGTAGTCCTGAATCTGCATACCTTCACCCAGCACACCCGGTTTGTAGGCCTGGTCGGCGTAGGTCTTGAGCTTGATGTCGGTCGGCGTTGGCCGGATCAGAACGCCGGTCCAGTGCAGGCCCGAACCGCCGACACCGGTGCCGGGCACGAACGCGCCCCACTGGCGGGTCGGCAGGGCGGTGCTGTGCATGTTGTGACGCACGGTGAGGGCGCCGTCCTTGGGCGTGACCATGATCTTGTTGCGCACGCCGTAGGCGTACTGGTCGGCGGGCTTGGGGTAGGTGAAGTCGGCATTGCTGCGGTCTTCGCCACGTTCCAGGGCGCGCACCTTGAGGCCGGCCTGGGCGAGCTCGATGCTCATCAGCGAGCCGGCCCAACCGAGGCCGACCACGACTACATCGACTTCGTCATTGGTAATGTTTGGCATAGGTAACCTTGAATGCTGTGTCGCTTGGCGAAGGGTTCAACCGCGCTGGCCGGTCAGGCTGACGGGGCCGAGCGGGTAGGGGACGTTGTGCTGGGCTACCCATTCCAGGTAGCTGGCACGCGCGCCGGGGAAGCCGATCGCAATCCACGCCTTCATGCCTTTGTTGCCGCCGTAGATCGGGTCGGCAAGCCAGCCCTGGCGGGTGATGTTGAGCAGTTCGCTGAACAGCAGCTTGGCCTTGAGCACCGGCTCACCGTGGGCGGCAAAGTCGACCTGGCCGTTCTGCATCTGCTTGAGCACCTGCTCGCGATCGCTCAGGTTCAGCAGGGCGAAATGCTGGCCGTATTTGGCCTGGCACCAGCCTTCGAGCGCGGCGATGCCCTGGCGGTAGATCTGCTGGGGAGTGAACGGCAGCTGGTAGCCAAGCGTGGCGGGCGCGTTGACGTCGAACGGGCCTTCCAGGTACACCTCGCTGCCCAGGTCGCCGGCCAGTTGCTGGTCGATGAAGATCGGCACGTTGGTCTCCAGCGCACCGGGGCCGCGGCCATCAGCAGGGATCAAGCGGTCGCAGGCAGCCAGGATGAAGGTCCATTCGGCTGCAGTGAAAAAGATCGGCGTGTAGCTGTCCAGGCTCGGCGCGGCCAGCTCAGCGGCGGCTGCGGCGGTCAGGCCATTGAGGGCGATGCCCATGGCGGGCAGGGCGATCAGCGAGGACAGCAGAAACTTTCTTCGCGATGTTTGCGTGGCAATCAGCATGCGGGTTCACCTATGACTATTCACGAGGAACCCGAGATGTATCCGGTAATCCGTTACCTGTAGAAGCCGCGACAGTCTCAGATGAGATAGCGCTATCTTTAAGTGTGCCTGGTCGGGCGCTTCAGCAAAAAAGGCTCTACGAAGTGTGGGGAGACTGAATTGGGCGCTGCTCTTGTATGAAGCCTGGCAGTCGCGTGGCTTGAATGATCGACCTGTTCGCAGGACGTCATCTGGCCTGATTTGGACATCACGGGTAGCGAGAAGCATAGCAACCTACCGAGTCTGTTACAAAACATTTCTCGGCGGATGTCAATGTCGCTGATGTCGCAGGCCTTCAGTGCACCAGTTGGCTAGTATATGCGGTCTGATAATAGTGCTTGAAGTCTTCGCACGGCATTGCCTTGGCAAACAACCAGCCCTGGGCATACTCGACCCGCTGCGCACGCAAGTAGTTCAGTTGCTCATCGGTCTCGACGCCTTCGGCAATCAGCCGCAACTTCAGGGCGCGGCCCATATCGATGACATGCGAAACCAGCGACACGGTGCCTGCGCTGGTGCTGATCTTGTCGACAAACGATTTGTCGATCTTCAGTGCATCCAGCGACAGCTGCTGCAGGTACTGCAAGCTGGAGTAGCCGGTACCGAAGTCATCCAGTGCTACCAGATACCCCGCTGTGCGAGCCTGTTCGATGGTCGTTCGGGCCAGTTGCGGGTCGACGAAGCCACGCTCTGTAACCTCCAGCCAGATCTGCGCGGGTAGTACATCAGCACGCCGCAGTTCGCCTTGCAGTACCGGCAGAAAACGCCCCGAGCAGATGTCTGCCGCCGCCAGGTTGAGCGAGACGTGCAAGTTGCGATCTGCCGCCAGCAGGCTGCCGAGGTCGCGCATGATCAGGGCGATGACCTGATCAGTGATTGGCCCGATCATGCCGCTGTCTTCAGCCAGCGCGATGAATTGATCCGGGCCCACCAGCTTGCCGTTGGGTTTCTGCCAGCGCACCAGTGCCTCGGCGCCGATGCAGCGGCGGCTGGCGATTTCGATTATGGGTTGGTAATGCATCACGAACTCGCGCCGGCGCACTGCCCGCTCAAGGGCCGCCAGCGGGGTCAACTGACGGCGCCAGGCGCCGACTACCAGCCACAACAAACCGGCACTGAGCAGCGCACCGAAGGGCAGCAGGTACAGTTGATACTTCAACAGGCTGCGCAGCAGTTCATGGCGCGGCAGCACGGCCACCACCATGAAATTGCCTTGCGGCACCAGGCTGTACAGGAAACCATCCTTCAGACCGTGGGTTGGCCCCTGGTGAACCAACGCAAGAAAATGCGCCAGGTTGGGGTTGCCGGGCCCTAGCAGTCGGCCTTGGCGGGTGCCCACAGCCAGGCGAATACCTTCGTCGAGCTCCACTTCACGAAATTGCTCGGGGTCGACCAGCACGTTGAACGCTGCGTATTGCAGGGCCAGCATCGGCTTGACCGACTCACCGTCAGCGTGCACATCGATCGACACCTTGACGCCGTCTTCGAGGGTGAAATCTTCCGGCCAGTGCTTGGCGCTGGCCGCAGGCGTGCCTGCCGAGGTGCAGGCGAACACGTCTTCTTCGTAGCCGATCGACTCGACCGAAAAAGTATTCATCGCAACCAGGCGCATGTGTTCCAGGCTTGCCGGGGAACATGGCTCAAGGTCGGTCAAGGCGATGCTCTTGAGCGCTTCGGAGGCTTGCTTGAAGGTGACGCTGGCGCGCTCGGAGGCAATCTGGGCCAGGCTGTTGAGGCGGTGCTGGGCCGCATTGAGGGTCAATACCCAGCCGGTGAATCCGGTCAACAGGAGCGGAACCACAACCGCGACGACGCTCCAGAACAGCCCGCGTCGCATGATTCGAGAGCGTTTCATATCGCTGCCTTGGCCCTGGAGCCTGACTGCTGACGCGGCAGTTGAGGGCTGCGCTCACGCCAGATCCTTGAATGTTAACGCTGCTGTCACTGGCAATGTTGCGCCAAGTCATGGTTATGCGCAGGTGCTGAGACCGTCTACAGGCTTCACTCAGGGCTGGTGGTTTCTGCCTGCGCAGCCTCGGCGGCGGCTTTCAGGCGGTCAGCCTTACAGATGTACTTGGGTTTTTTCGGGGCGAGTTTGGCGTTGGCTTTCTGCGCCTTGGCCTTGAACAGCTGTTGCAGTTTTTTCTGGCGGTTCATGTGTCAGTACCGGCGAATGGATGCCCGCATGATATCGCGATTTAAACCCGGGCGCTGTTTATGCCGCAGTGTTTACTGCTGATGTAGGGTCGCGCAGGGGGCAGGCCAACGTTAGCCGCTCAAGCAGACTCGCCCTTAGTAGTCGCAATTCATTCAGGCGTTGCTCAACCAATGCCAACTTGTCGCGCAACAGTGCCTCCCCCGCCTGAGGCATTTACGACTTTGCAGTGACAGTAGCCTTTGTCACGCGTGGAGCTTTGCTCTGCTGCATGGTTGGGCCAGCAAGATGCAACAGGCTTTGGGGTTGGGCGGGCCACTACTGGGATTCGACCCGTTGCAGATGATGATGGCCAATTTGATGGGGTCGATTGTCTGCGTCTGGGCTTGGCTGCGCATCCGTGATCCACAACAGCGTTTCGGCCGTTATGACGCAGCCGGCCGTTTGCTGTTCATGGCTTGGCAGGGTTATGCGCTGGTGCACGGTGCAACATGGCTGGTCGGTGTGGTCTTGCTGCTGGAAGGCGCCTGGGCCGTGGCGCAGTTGCTGCCGGTCCGCCAAAGCGAGGCTCAGCAGCATTGCAGCGCCAGTCTAATCCAAGAGCGTAGTGCCTTTAGGTCGTAGGGAGTTAAGGTGCACTGTATGTTCTGTCGCTCTCTTCAAGTCCAGAGTCAGGCATAGCAGCTGAGATACAGTTTCAAGTCTTCCGGCAGAGTAATTTGTGCCAGATGCTCTATGACCTTGGTTTGCTCGGGGGTAAGCAAGTAAGAACTCACAGCGTCTGCCTCGGTCTGCCAGCCCATTACGGGCATCAGCACGTCTGTTGTCAGCGCTGGTAATTTCGACTCGAACACTGCTTCATCGCCGTCTACGGGTACGCCGTGTATCTCAAACTTAAGTTCGTGCTTCATGGCTCTATCTCTCTGCTTTTGTCTGCCGGTTTGGTTTGCAGAGCTGTTTGCGCGTCGAACTCCCCTAAATGTGGCCTTGACGACTGTGGCATGTTCCCACTCACGTTTTCGGCCCGTGTAAAAGCCATACACGTTAATCGTGCCAGCGCTCAGCTGCTGGATGTGGACTCGCACCCGCGTTCGCCCCAGGCCAAGTGAATAGTATTGCTCCTTGGTGTAGAACGCGCTATCAGCCGAGGTGGTGTTAGGCAGTAACATGGCGATGGTGCCCACCCCGGCAAGCCTGGGCCCCGATTGTTTGTCATGTTGGTAGACCTTGACGAAGCCCGATTGCAGCAGACGCTTTGCTAGGCAGTATGGAAACCGAACTCTACCTACCATTGGTCTTCTGCCGAAGTACCATGTTGTAACGGCATTTGTTATCAATGGGTCCGGCTGACCCAGCCTGCCATTTGCAACAGATGCTGCCGGTCCGCCAAAGCGATGCGGCTCGGCAACACAGTGCACCAGCGCTGGCCTGAACCTCACGGAATCAGACGTGCCTCACGCAACTGATCAAACACCTCGAAGAACGCCCGGTCACTAGCCTGGTAGGCACTGAAGCCCAGCAGGCGGCTCTTGCTCATGTCGGTCACGACTTCGATCGGCCGGCCCAGATCCGCATCGGTGTGCCATGGCGAGACCAGGCGGCTGATGTCGGCTTCCTTGAGGCCATGCTCGGCGACGATCTGGCTCCACAGCGCCTGGTCATCGGCCATCTGCGCCTCCAGCGGCGCCGGGGACTCGGGGAAGGGCGCGGGTGTCAGGCCGAAGTACTCGGCGATCTGGCCCCACATCCACTGCCAGCGGAACACATCGCCATTGGTGATGTTGAACGCCTGGTTGGCGGCTTCAGGGGTGGTCGCCGCCCACAGTTGCTGCTGGGCGAGCTGGCGGGCGTCGGTCATGTCGGTCAGGCTCTGCCACTGCACACGCGAGCCGGGGAACACGAACGGGCGGCCGCTGTGCTTGCAGATGCTGGCGTATACGGCGAGGGTGGTTGCCATGTTCATCGCATTGCCGACAGCCACGCCAGTAACGGTGTGCGGGCGATGGACACTCCAGGTAAAACCATCGCGCTCGGCAGCGGCAAACAATTCGTCTTCCTGGGCGTAGTAGAAGTTCTCGACATCCAGCCGGCCTTGTTCCTCACGAAACGGCGTCTGCGGCAGGCTGCCCTTGCCATAGGCCTCGAAGGGGCCAAGGTAGTGTTTCAAGCCGGTGACCAGCGCGACGTGTTTGACGCTGCCTGCCGGGCGCAGTGCGGCGAGCACATTGCGCACCATGGCGCCATTGACGCGGATGTTTTCCGCTTCGCTGGCCTGGCGCGACCAGGTGGTGATGAACACGTGGGTGGGCTTGAGGTCGGCCAGGGATGTCTGCAGCGAGGCGGGGTCTTGCAGGTCTGCGGCCACCGGGATGATCCCTGGCGCCGCCGTTGGCGAACGTGAGAGCGCTGCCACCTGCCAGTGGTTGTCGAGCAAAAGCTGGGTGATGGCGCTGCCGACGATGCCGCTGGCGCCGACTACCAATGCTGTCTGGGTCATGATGATCTCCTCAAGTAATGGTTTTCTGAGCAGGCCAGCACGGTAGAGGTTCAAGCCGATCTGTGTTTGATTCAGGCGCTGGCCCGAGCGGCGCGCAGGGTCAGCAGCGCTGAAATCACCAGCAGTGCGGCGCTGGCGAAGAATGTCAGCCGATAACCACTGCTGTCGAACAGTACCCCGCCTGCGGTGGAGCCAAGTGCGATGGACAATTGGATCACCGCCACCATCAGGCCGCCGCCCGCTTCGGCATCATTGGGCAACGAGTCTGCCAGCCAGGCCCACCAGCCGACCGGTGCGGCAGTGGCAAACAGGCCCCACAGGGCGAGCAGGGCGAACACGGCGGGTACCGAAGTGCCGAACGCCACCAAGCCCACGGCGATGGCCGCCATCAACAGTGGGATTACGATCAAAGGCCGGTACAGGCTGCGTTTGAGGAAGGCGCCGATCAGCACCGTGCCGATGAAGCCCGCGACGCCCAGGCCGAGCAGGATCATCGACAACATGGTCACATCCACCTGGCTGACGCTTTCCAGAAAGGGCCGCACGTAGGTGAACAGCATGAACTGGCCCATGAAGAATACGCCAACGGCGAGCATGCCTAGCGTCACGATGGGCTTTTTGAACAACGCAAAAATACCGGCGGACTGTCCAGCCCGGCGCTGCGCCTGCATCGATGGCAGGCTGAACCATTGCCAGACCAGCGCGATCAATGCCACCGGCACCAAACAGTAGAACGCCCCGCGCCAGCCGATGATTCCACCCAGATAGCTGCCCAGTGGCGCCGCGATTACCATCGCCAGAGCATTGCCACTGTTGAAGATGGCCAGGGCCTTGGGCACGCTGGCTTTGGGCACCATACGTATGGCGAGGGCGGCTGACATCGACCAGAAGCCGCCGATGACCACGCCGATCAGGGCGCGGCCAATCATGTAGACGCTGTAATTGCTTGCCGAGCCGACAATCAGCCCCGATGCACACATCAGTGCGGTCAAAAGCAGCAGTAAGGTCTTGCGGTCGAGCGACCCGGCCAGCCTGGCGATGGTCAGGCTGGTTAGCACTGCAAAAGCGCCAGAAATGGCGATGCCGTAGCCGGCCAGACCTTCACTGACACCCAGGTCGCGAGCGAGTGGCGTCAGCAGGCTTACCGGCATGAACTCGGAGGCGATCAGCGCGAACACGCACAGGGTCATGGCAAAGATGCCGCTCCAGTAAGCGGGCGCGGCGCTCTGGCCCTCGCTGTGGTCAATACCTGGCGAGGCCTCGATGGTTGGGCTGGACATAATAGGTTCCGTTTTGCTGAAGAAGGACAACGCAGCTGACGTACTTTGTCTTGATTTAAATCTTGACTGAGAAAACGTCTGCTGATTAGTAGAGGGAATCTGAATGTGGTTGTGAGAAAATCTCAGCAATGAAGCACGCCAAGATCAATGACCTGCAGGCGTTTATCGCTGTCGCCCAGGACCAGAGTTTTACCAAGGCAGCGGTCCAGCTGGGCGTCACGCCGTCGGCGCTGAGCCATGCGATGCGTGCGTTGGAGCAGCGCCTGGGTGTGCGGCTGCTGGCCAGGACTACCCGTAATGTCTCGCCCACCGAGGCCGGGCAGCGCTTGCTGCAGTCGCTGGCGCCGCTGTTCGAGCAGATTGCCGAGCAGGTCGAGGCGCTCGGTGAGCTGCGCGACAAGCCTGCCGGGACCCTGCGCATCACCTGCACCGATGACGCCATCGACCTGTACATCCGGCCCAAGCTGAAGGCCTTTCTGCAGGCCTACCCCGATATCACTCTGGAGCTGATGGTCGACTACGGCTTCACCAATGTGGTCGAGCAGCGCTTCGACGCCGGGATCAGAATGGGCGAGTCGATCAGCAAGGACATGATCGCCGTGCGCATCAGCCCTGACTGGCGGCTTGCAGTGGTTGCTTCACCCGCGTATTTCGCCACCCATGGCATACCGCAGACGCCGCATCAGCTGACCGAGCACCATTGCCTGAATATCCGCCATAGGCCTGCCGGATCGATCTATGCGTGGGAGTTCGAGAAGGATGGCCAGGCCTTTACCGTGAACGGCGAAGGCCAGTTGGTGGTCAATAGCATCATGCACGTGCTCAACAGCGCGGTTGACGGCATCGGCGTGGGCTATGTGCCGTACGCGCTGGCGGCGCCACTGATCGCCGAGGGGCGTTTGCAGGAAGTGCTGGCGGACTGGTGCCCGTACTTTCAGGGCTTTCACCTTTATTACCCGAATCGGCGCCAGTCGTCGCCAGCGTTTACCGCCTTTGTCGAAGCGATGCGTTATCGCTCGTAGCTCAGGTGAGTGACGCTTCGACTGGCTCGATCGCCCGGCCCAGTTGTGTAGCTTGCTGCTGCAAGATGCGCATCAACTGCAGCGTGGCCTGGGCCGGTGGCTCGAAGCGCGAATAGACAAAGCTGATATCGAAGCTGATTTCATCACTTAGCGGCACAGTCTTGAGACCGCTGTCCTGGGCGACGAACTCGTCGATGATGGTCATGCCCATGCCTTGCTTGACCAGTGCCACGGCCTCCACTGCATTGGTGAACGACAACAGCGAATCAAGCTGCACGCCGCAGCGGCTGAAGGCCTCCCCGAGCAGTTGACCGAATGCCATGTCCGGCCGGAACAGCAGCAGGGGCTGGCCCTGCAGTTGGCGCAATGACAGGGATGGGTGATGCGCCAACGGGTGGTCAAATGGCATCAGCGCAACCATGCGCCCGCGCATGAATGGCACGCAGTGCAGGTGGTCGTGCAGCAGCGGCAGGGCGGCGATGGCCAGGTCGACCTTTTTCGACAGGATCTGATTGGCCATTTCGACCATGAGCGTGGTCTGCCATTCGATGCTCAGCGCCGGTGTCTCGCGCTTGAGTTGGGCCAGCGCTGCCGGGATCACCACGGTCGACAGCGAGGCACTGCAACACAGGCGCAAGGTGCGCTGGGCACCGCTGGCCAGGGCCAGTGCACAATCGTTGACCACCAGCGCGGCCTGGTACACCCGCTCGACTTCACGATAGAGGACCTGCGCCTCGCCGGTCGGTACCAGGCGATTGTTGATCCGTTCAAACAAGCGGTAGCCCAGGCGGCCTTCGATGTAGGCAATCAACTTGCTCACCGCCGGCTGAGAGACGTACAGCAGCTTGGCAGCAGCACTGATCGAGCCGGTCAGCATCACGGCGCGGAACACCTCCATGTGCCGCAGCTTGAACAGCATTGGGTCTGCGGCCGGTCTGTCTGAGGGCATTGGCATTACCTTTGGTTATGGTCTTGCTCATCCAGGTATGAGCGCTGGTGGCGGCTGCGCAGTATCGTTGGCTCCTGCCTGGCGCCATGTCGGTGGCGACAATAACAAGATTTGCAGGCCCGCGCTGCGGCGTCTGCAGGGAGAGGCGCATGAGCATTTTCGACGAACTAAAGATCGACTGCCATAACCATTTGTTTGACCCAGCAGCTTACCCCTATCACCCCGATGCGCCGTATGCGCCCTGCGGCCAGGAAGTCGCCACGCTGACGCAGTGGGAAGAGGTCATGGCTGCCTACGGCGTATGCAATGCCTTGCTGGTCGGCCCCAACAGTGGCTACCACACCGACAACCGTTGTTTGTTGGCGGCATTGGCAGCCGGGCAGGGCCGTTTCAGGGGCATTGCGGTGGTCGACAACGCCATCAGCCTCGACGCCTTGGCTGCGCTGCAGGCCCAGGGCGTGGTCGGGGTTGCCTTCAACCCGGCGCTGTATGGCCTGCAAACCATGGAGGGCGCGGAAGCACGTCTGGCCAAGCTGGCCGAGTTGGGCATGTTTGCCCAGCTTCAAGTGTGTGATGATCAGTTGCTGGCGCTGCGCGGGTTGCTCGAACGCAGCCCGGTGCGCCTGCTGATCGACCACTGTGGTCGGCCCAATGCAGCGGCTGGAGTAGGGCAACCGGGCTTTCAGGCATTGCTCAAACTGGCGCATTCCGGGCGCGTCAGCGTCAAGCTGTCGGGTATGCACAAGTTTGCCGCAGCCGATGCCTTGCACGCCCAGAGCCATGCCTATGTGCAGGCATTGATCGAGGCATTTGGCCCACACGCCTGCGTGTGGGGCTCGGACTGGCCGTTCATTCGTCAGCCTTCGCGGGTCGACTACGGGCCGCTGCTCAAGCTTGCCGAGCGGCTGATGCCAGACCCGCAACTGCGTCGCCAGATCATGTGGGACACCCCACGCCGGCTGTTTGGCTTTGCCTGAGCCGTGGCCGCTACCAAAGCCGCAGCCAACTGAGGAAATCGCCAATAGGGTCACCTGGATCGCCGGCCCCGAGTGCAGCTTCACCACCGGCCTTGTAATTGACCTCAGTGGCGGCAGAGCAACCTGTTGACGGCATTGTTGCCAGCAATTGACCTGCGGCATGCAAACCCATCACGCGTACATTGGCGCCTGGGCAATTCTGGGCCAGACTGACGGGGCGTGGTCAGTCTGATGAGGTTGCTCGGGCAGACGCACCGTCATCCTTGCCGAGGGTCGCCAATGCTCGAACGCTGTCGCTGGCGGTGCTACCTGTTGTCGCTGACTCTGCTGCTGCCGATGGCTGCGATGGCAGCAGACGACTGTCGGCACCTGACCGCCACCGGTAACCCGGAATACCCACCCTACCTGTGGCGCGACCCCGCCAACCCGACGCTGCTGATCGGCGCCAACGTCGATCTGCTCCAGCATGTGGCCAGGCAACTGGGCATCGACATCACCGTGGTCTACAGCGGGCCATGGTCGCGGGCGCAGGAGCAGGTGCGCAACGGCCGTATCGATTTGCTTGCTGGGCTTTTCATCACCCGTGCGCGTGAGGAGTCCATGGACTTCATCAAACCGGCGTTTCTGACCACCGCCAGTGTGGTCTGGATGCGCCGCGATGACGGCTTTGCCTACGCCGACTGGGAGGATCTGAAGGGGCACAGCGGCGGCACGCTGGTCAACAACAGCCACGGCCAGGCATTCGATGACTTCGCCAGCGCCAATCTCAACCTGGAAGCCGTGCCCAGTGCCCATCAGGCGTTCGAGAAGCTGCTGCACAAGCGCAACGACTACGTGTTGTTCGAACGCTACCCCGGCATGGCCCTGGCGCGCACGCTGGGCGTGGAGCAGCAGTTGCAGATGCTCGAACCGCCAGTGTCGGCCGAGGGGTTGTACCTGGCAATGTCGCACAATGCGCCATGCAACGTGGCCGAGCTACGCGAGCGGCTGGCGGCGAGTATGCGCGAGGTCGCCGCCGGGCCGTTACCCGAGCAATGGGTCGCGCACAGCCTGCAGCGCTGGCGCAATCAGCACGAACCCGCCACGCTGCCTGCCAGGCCCTGAGGTCTTCAGCCAGGCGCACTTACGTTCAGCCGCGAGCACTCCGCTTCAGCCTCAGCTCGCTGATTGAAGGTCAGTTGCAATCGCAGTTTTTCAACATTGTCGTACAGGTTGAAGCCGCTGCAGACGGCCCCCGTGTAGAACCGGATACCGTGCTGAGGGCAAGGTTTTTCTTTTGGCACAGCTGGAATCACCACAAAACGCGGCTGCATGTTGAGCGCCTCCCCAGGCAGATGCTTTAACTATTAGTCTGCATCATGCAAGGGTGCAAGCAGGCTCATGCTTGGGCGACCGACGGCAGCCTGCTGCGATGGCGCCCGTTGCGGGCGCCATGTGCTCAAATTGCCGTCAAAAGTCCCAGCGGGTAGTCAGCATGTAGTTGCGCGGCTCGCCATAAGCGCCCGCTTTGTAGAAGCCAAGGTTGGTGTAGTAGGTCTTGTCGAACAGGTTGTTGGCGTTGACGGTCGCCGACAGCTGTTTGGTGAACTGATAGCGAGCCATGGCATCGACCAGCCAGTAAGCCTTCTGCGAAAACTCCTCGTAGCGTGCCTGCGGCGTGTTGTAGATGTCCTGCCAAGCGACACTCTGCCAGCGCGCGCCGCCGCCGATGGTGAGTTTGTCGAGTGCACCGGTCAGCTTGTAGCTGGTGTACAAGGTGACCTGATCTTCTGGTTCGAAGGTGGAGATCTTCAGGTTGTTGTCATCACGCACGATCTTGTGGGTGTAGCCAGCCTGGACCTGCCAACCCGGCGCAAGCTCGCCGGATGCTTCGATCTCGTAACCCTTGGTGACTGCCTGGGTGCCCTTGAAGGCATAGTTGTTCGGGGTAGGCACGCGGTCGTTGTATTCGTCATCGGAGATCGAGCGGTTGTCCTCATGCACCTCGAAGTAGGCGGCGCTGGCGTTCAGGCGACCGTCGAGAAACTCGGCCTTGAGGCCGATCTCGTAGTTCTGGCCTTCGTCCGGCTCGAGCATCTTGTTGTCGCGATCGCGGTTGTAGGCTTCCTGCGGCATGAAGATGTCGGTGTAGCTGGCGTACACCGAGTAGGTGTCGTTGAGGTCGTAGATGGCGCCGACGTAGGGTACGAAACGGCCGCTCTCTTTATAGGTCGGGTCGAGGCCACTGATGGTGTAGTTGACCACCCGACCACCGAGCAACACTTTCAGGTCGTCGGTGATGTTCAGCCGGGTGGTGAAGTACGCGCCGGTCTGGCGCACAGTATCGTCGGTGCGCTGCGAAGGCCTGCCCCAGTCTGGCTCGGCAATGTTGCCGTGCCAGTTGTTGAAGTCGACTACGTTGGGCTCGCGCAGGGTGTAGTTCCATTAGCCTTTGCCGTCCCAGTTGGAGTGGGCGATCGAGCCGCCGACCACCAGTTCGTGTTCACGGCCAAACAGGCTGAATGGGCCGGAGGCATACAGGTCGGCCGAGTCGCTGACGGTCTCGCCGGTGAACTTGCCCGGGACAATGGCCGAGGTGCCGTCGGCATTCGGTGTAGTGCCCTGGATGGTGCCCATCACCGCGTGGTAGCCGTTGATCTTGTGGTCGACTTGCAGCTTGCTCACCCAGCCGTTGTCGAAGTTGTGCTCGAGCATGGCGAACACGGTGCGGGTGTACTGCTCCCAGCTGCTCCAGTCAGCCGCATTGTTGAACGAGCGGGAGATGTTGTTGTGCTGGCCCTGGGCGTTGAGCAGGGGGAAGCTGCCCGACCACGACGAGGCCTTGGGCAGGCTGTCCTGATAGTCGCCGCCGACGGTGAGCAGGGTGTCTGGCGACAGGTCGAACTCGAGGATGCCGTAGTACACCGGGGTCTTGCGCGAGTAACGGTCCATGAACGAGTGCTTGTCCTGATAGGCCGCTACCGCTCGCCCACGCACATTGCCGCTGTCGTTGAGCGGGCCGCTGACGTCGAGCTCGCTGCGGTAGTTGTCCCACGAGCCTGCACCCAGCGTCGCGTGGCCCTGGAAGTCGGCTGTAGGCTTTTTGCGCACCAGGTTGATGGTCGCGCCCAGCGAGCCTGCGCCGGTGAGCAGGCCAGTGGCGCCCTTGAGCACCTCGACGCGGTCGTAGATGGCCATGTCGCTGAGGGTGTTGCCGGCCGAGTAGCCGACGTTGCGCGCGGTCGAGGGGATGCCGTCGTACTGGAAGTTGTTGATCGAAAAGCCGCGCGCGTAGTAGTTGCTGCGCTCGCTGTCGAAGGCCGAAACGGTAATGCCCGGGGTGTGACGCATGACGTCGTCGACGCTGTTGAGGCCGAAGTCGTCCATGTGCTGGCGGGTGACCACGGTGATCGACTGTGGTGTCTGGCGCGGGGTCAGTACCAGCCGGGTGGCGGTGGCGATCGAGCCTGGGGTGTACGAGCCGGTGCCTTCGCTGACGGTACCGAGCTGGTTGGAAATCACTTCGGTAGCGCCCAGCTCCAGGGCTGCGCCGTCCTGGGCGATCGGTTGCAGCGCGTAACGACCATCGCTCTCGCGCACCGCTTGCAGGCCAGAATTGAGCAACAGCCGTTGCAGGCCTTGATCGGCAGCGAAACTGCCGTCCAGCCCAGAGGTGGCCTGGCCGCGTGTCAGGGCCGGGTCGAACGACAGCACCACGCCGCTTTCAGCAGCAAAACGGGTCAGTGCAGCGCCCAGATCGCCGGCCTGGATGTGGTAGTCGCGCACGCTGCTGTCAGCAGCCTGGGCGGGCATGGCTACGCCCAGCCCAAGCAGGGTAGAAAAGAGCAGGGCGCTGCGCAGGCTGGCGCTGAGGCGGCCAACCGGGAAAGGGGCGGTCATGGCGTGAATTCTCGTTGTGGGTGGCAGGCGGGCTTATCTGCCCTTCGCTGAGTAAGTCGAATGGGAATGAGAAAACCTATCATCCATGCCGAGATTTTTTTCAGCAGCGTTTGCCGCTTGGCAAATGTATGGAACCTGGACAAGCACGAGCAACTCAATCCTACGCAACGCCGTGATTCCAACCGGGTACTGATGAGGTGCTGAATGAACGCTATCGAACTGCTGGAAGATGACCACAAGACAGTGAAAAAGCTGCTCGAAGAGCTGTCCAACACCACTGAACGGGCATTGAAAAAACGCACCGAGCTGTTGGCGCGGATCGAGCTGGAGCTGCAGGCGCATACCACCATCGAAGAAGAGATCTTCTACCCTGCGCTGACCCAGGCCGGCGACAAGGAAGACGTCAAGATGTACCACGAGGCCAAGGAGGAGCACCGCACGGTTGACGCGCTGGTATTGCCTGACCTGCTCAAGACGCCACCCGATACCCTGGAGTTTTCCGGGCGGATGAAGGTGCTCAAGGAACTGCTCGAGCATCACATCGAAGAGGAAGAGTCGGACATGTTCCCGCGGGCCAAGGAATTGCTCGACAAAGCGACGCTGGAGCAATTGGGCGAAGCCATGCAGGCGCAGAAAAAACTGATCAAAGACGAACATCGCGCCGCTTGATGCAACGTACAAGAGCCAGCCGCCCAGTGAACTCTGGCGGCTGGCTCTTCGCGTTCTTACTTAGAAGCTGTACTTGGCAGTCAGCATCAAGTTGCGCGGCGCGCCGTAAACATCGCCGCCGTATTGCCAGGATTGCGAGATCGCCGAGTAGTACTTGCGATCGAAGATGTTGTTGGCGTTGAGCTGCAGGTCGAGATTGCGGTTGACCTCATAGCCGGCCATCAAGTCGGTGACTGCATAGGCGCCTTGTTCAAGACGGTAGTTGCCACCGTCGACCAGCGCGATGTCGTTGTACATCCGGCTCTGCCAGTTGACGCTGCCGCCAACCCGCAGTTTCTGCAAAGGCCCCTGGAAGCGATAGGTGGTCGAGACCTTGAACTGGTGCTCCGGGGTATCAGTATCGAACTGCTTGTTGACCAGCGCAGGCTGCGCGGCATTTTTGGTGGTATGGGTGCGGGCATAGGTGTAACCGCCACCGATCTGCCAGTTGTCGGTGAGTGCGCCCTGCAGCTCCATGTCGATACCCTGGCTGCGGATCTCGCCGGAGGCTTCGTAGCAGGTAAGCTGCGTCGACGAACAGACAGTACGGTCGAGCACTTCCACCGCACGGTTTTCCTGATCGACGCGGAATACCGCGAAGCTGGCGTTCAAGGCGCCGTTGAAGTACTCGCCCTTGATGCCTACCTCATAGTTCTTGCCTTCAATCGGACGCACCGGCGTATTGCTCGAGGCGCGCTCGGTCTGCGGCTGGAAGATGTCGCTGTAGCTGACATATACCGAGTGGTTGTCATTGAGCTCGTAGATCAAGCCGGCATAGCGGGTGACGTTACGGGTGACCTTGTAATCGCCTTGGCCATCCTTGTCATCGTAGTCATACCAGTCCAGCCGGCCGCCAAGGATCAGCTTGAGCGGATCGGCCAGGCTCAGGCGGGTGGTCATGTACAAGCCGTCCTGAGTCGTGACAGAGCGGTCGTCGGCGGTATGCAGGAAGTTCGGCTTGCCGGCGTTGATGGGCCAGTTGGTGTCATACGGGCTGTAGTTGTGGTTGGTCATGTCGTAGATGCGGCGGCTGGTGCCGACGACCAGTTCATGACTGCGCCCCAGCGCCTGGAAAGGGCCGCTGGCAAACACGTCAACGCCCGCCTGGTTTTCATCGTGCTTGGATTGGTAAACCGTTCGCGCTAGCGTAGTACCGTCCCAGCGCGACTGATACGAGCCCGAGAACAGCGCATTCTGCTCGGCATAGTTGGCATTGACCTGCAGCTTCCAGTCATTGGCCAGGCGCTGACGCAGCTCGGCAAACACCGTGGTGATTTCCTGATCCTTGTTCTCCCAGTCGGTGCTCGGGTTGTAGGAGCGCGAGCGGTCAAGGTGATGGCCATCAAGGCCGACCATCGAAGCGCCCCAGAAGTAGTTGGTCTTGTCCTTCTGGTGCGACAGGCCCAAGGTCAGCGTGGTGTCTTCGCTGAGGTCCGCTTCCGTTACCGCATAGAACAGGCCGTGGCTTTCTTCGGCATCGTCGACAAAGCTGTTGGCGTCGCGGTAGGAGGTAATCACTCGGCCGCGCAGGGTGCCGCTGTCGTTGAGCGGGCTGGAGGCATCGACCTCACCGCGGTAGTCGTCCCAGCTGCCGGCAGCGCCAGTCAGGGTGACTTTTTGCTCGGCCAAGGGCCGCTTGCGCACCATGTTGATTGCTGCCGACGGATTGCCCGCGCCGGTCACCAAACCTGTAGCGCCGCGCACCACCTCAACCCGGTCGAACATCGCCAGGTTCGGCTGGGCGCCGACTACGTTACCCGAGTAACCGCTGGGGATGCCGTCATACATGATGTTGTCGATGTCGAAGCCCCGGGCGGTGTAGGTCTGCCGGCCGGGGCCACTGGAGAAGTTGAGGAACAGCCCCGGCGTGGCCTTGACCACGTCATTGATGCTGGTCATCGCCTGATCGTCCATACGCTGGCGGGTAATCACGGTGACCGCCTGCGGGGTCTCGCGCATGGTCAGCGGCAGTTTCGTGGCCGTGGCCATGGCGCCGGTGGTGTAGGAGCGAGAACCTTCGGTGGTGCTGCCCAGTCGATCCGAGCTGACTTCTGTTGCGCCTAATTCCATGACAGTCGATTGCGCCGCATCCTTGGGCTTGACGGCTTCTTCGGCTACGGCATGGGCCATACTGGCCATGCAGATGGCGGAAGCCAAGAGAGTACGCGAGGGGCTGAAACGACGTTGCGGAGTAGGGCACGACATGGATAACGGTTCCTGACGGTCTTTTTAGTAAATGATTCTGCGTATGAGAAACATTACCAGTTAGTTTGTCAGGATTTTACGGTCAGCAATAGCCAGCCACTGCAAAAAATCCAATGAATTTTTCACATTTGCCGGATAGCGGGGTCAGTGAGTCCGACGTCTGTCTCAGTCTTTGGCTTTGCGGATACGCTTGCCGGCCTGCTGGGCGACTTCCAGCGCCTGCCCATCGCGCTGTTTACCTTGGCGGGCCTGGCCCATCAGTTGCGGGATCAGCATGCCTTCGGGCAAGTGCCGCCAGAACCTGCCCGGCATGTGCATGCGCATTGCATCTGGGTTGAGCCGAGCGGGATTGAAGATGTGCCGGTAGTAGGTGCGCCACAGATCCGCACCGGGGTCGTCGGCGTGCTGCGCCCATTGCCGCCAGGGTTCGGGGCAGTGGCGCCGATAGTCCAGTGTATGGCCGTCGAAGCGAATGCCGTCGCGGTCGGTGGCGATCAACCAGCGCTGGCGGCCGAGGCGCTCGGCAAAGTGGCCGCTGGCGCTTTCAAGGATGTCGTGGGCCGGCTGGTGATAGGCGACCAGGTCCAGTTGCAACTGCGCCGCCAGCGCTGCCGGCAGCGGCACGAAGCGTACAAACGCATGCAGGTGATGGGCTTCGCGGCTGACCTGCTTGATCCGCCGGTGCAGCTCGCTGCCGAGGCGGTCGCCGGGGAGCATGGCGGTACGATCACCATGGGCGACCCGCCAGAGCACTTCATACAACAGGTTCCAGCGCTGCTCGCCGCAGTAGCGCGAGGCTTGTTCCAGCTGCGCCAGCAACGCCCCTGGCACCTTCGCCCGAAACGGCCCCGGGCCCTCTGGCAAGGGCGCCGGTACCGCCAGCAGATCGTCCATCGGCCCTTGCGCCCAGGTGACGTCAGCCGGGTCGATGCCATGCCCGAGCAGCGCACGCGCCTGCTCGCGCCAGAGGCTGAATTGCTGGTCGCAGTCGAGTGCAATCATCCCCACAGGCCCATCTGCACCGGCGCTTGCGGTTCGCGCAGGCGCGCTCGCAGCAGGCCGCTGCGCAGGTCGGCCTGCGCCGGGCGATAGTCGCTGGTAACAATGAAGGGCCTGGCCTTGTCGAGGACGCAGCGCAGCTGAATCAGGTCGTCATAACGGATACGCCGCTCCCGGCGCAGCGCCACCAGGCGTTCGACGCTGCGCAGGCCAATGCCGGGGATCCGCGCAAGCAAGGCGGGTTCGGCGCGGTTGAGGTCCAGCGGGAACACCTCGCGGTTGGACAGCGCCCAGGCCAGCTTGGGGTCGATATCCAAGTCCAGATTGCCGGCTTGGCTGAGGATCTCACCCGCTTTATAGCCATAGCCGCGCATGAGGAAGTCGGCCTGGTACAGCCGATGTTCGCGCAGCAGCGGTGGGGCGGCCAGAGGCACGCTGCCAGGGCTGTCGGGGATCGGGCTGAAGGCCGAGTAATACACGCGCTTGAGGCCAAACCCTTGATACAACGATTCGGAATTGCCAAGCAGCGTGCGGTCATCGGTGTCATCAGCGCCGACGATGACCTGGGTACTTTGCCCAGCAGGGGCAAAACGCGGCGCCCGTGGCTCCCCGGCCACGGCCTGTTGGCCGCGCTGGATAGTGCCCATGGCCTGGCGGATGGTATGGCCCTGTTTTTCCGGGGCCAGACGCTTGAGGCTTTCATCGGTGGGCAATTCGACATTCACGCTCAGCCGATCCGCCAGGCGGCCCGCCTGCTCGATCAGCAGCGGGTCGGCATCGGGGATGGTCTTGAGGTGGATATAGCCGCGAAACTCGTGCTCTTCACGTAGCAGCCGGGCAACTTCGATCAGTTGCTCCATGGTGTAGTCCGCCGAGCGGATGATGCCGGAACTGAGAAACAGCCCGCTGATGCAGTTGCGCCGGTAGAAATCCAGGGTCAGCCGCACCACCTCTTCAGGCGTGAAGCGCGCCCGCGGCACGTTGCTGGTCCGGCGATTGACGCAGTATTGGCAGTCGTACAGGCAGAAGTTGGTCAGCAGCACCTTGAGCAGGGAGACGCAGCGGCCATCCGGCGTGTAGCTGTGACAGATGCCCATGCCATTGGTCGCACCAAGCCCGTCGCGGCCGCGCGAGCTGCGCTTGGGCGCGCCGCTGCTGGCGCATGAGGCGTCGTACTTGGCGGCGTCGGCAAGGATGCCGAGCTTGGCGATGAGCTCCATAGGTCGATCTCGGTGTACTGAATATTCATACAGTATTTGTAGATCGGTCTGTATGCAAGTGTTGGCCGTCGGCAACTGGCAGATTGCCCTGAAACCATCGCGGCAAATGCGCCGCAGCGGCTTCAGGGCCATAGGCCTCAATCGCGTTTAGGCAGTACGCCGCTGAGCAACTGCTTGGCGGTCTGCTTGATGATCCCGGCCTGATTGGGATCGCCCTGGAGCAATGCCGAGGCAAATTTCTTCGCCTGCTCAAGGGTCATGTGTGGCGGCAGCGGTGGCACATCCGGGTCGGTGCGAAAATCGATCACCACCGGCACATCGCTGGCCAGCGCCTCTTCCCACGCCGGCGCGACGTCTTCTTCGCGGCCTACATAGATGCCCTTCAATCCAATCGAGATGGCGAACAGGTGGTAGGGCACATCCGGGATGTCCTGGCTGGCGGCAAACTTCGGGTCGCCCTCCATCACGCGCTGCTCCCAGGTCACCTGGTTGAGGTCCTGATTGTTGAATACCGCGCAGATCCAGCGGCCATTGCCCCACTGCTGCCAGTATTTGGCCACGGTGATGAGCTCGGCCATGTTGCTCATCTGCATCGCGCCGTCACCGACCAGCGCGACAACGCTGCGCTCTGGATGGGCGAACTTGGCGGCAATCGCATAGGGCACCGCTGCGCCCATCGAGGCCAGCCCGCCGGACAGTGAGCACTGCATCCCGTCACGGATTTGCAGGTCGCGGGCAAACCAGTTGGCGCAAGAGCCGGAATCGCTGGTGATGATGGCGTTGTCAGGCAGACGTGGCGACAGTTCGTGCACCACCCGCTGCGGGTTGATCGGGTCGGCTGAGGTCAACGCGCGCTTGGCCAGCTTCTTGTCCCAGTCCTTGCGCCAGCCTTCTACCTTGTGCTGCCAGCTGCGCTGGGTTTTTTCTTCAAGCAGCGGCAGCAAGGCATCCAGGGTGTCGGCGGCGTCGCCGACCAGATTCACTTCCATCGGGTAGCGCAGGCTGAGCATGTCGGGTGCGAGGTCGATCTGCACGCCGCGTGCCTGGCCTTCTTTAGGCAGGAACTCGGCATAAGGGAAGCCCGAGCCGATCATCAGCAAGGTGTCGCATTCTTCCATGAGCTTGAAGCTTGGCTCTGTGCCGAGCAGGCCGATGCAGCCAGTGACCCACGGCAGATTGTCAGGCAAGACCGCTTTGCCGAGCAGCGCCTTGGCCACGCCCGCGCCGAGTTTTTCGGCAACTGCCTGGACCTGCTCACTTGCCTGCAAGGCGCCAGCGCCGACCAGAATCGCAACCTTCTTGCCGGCATTCAGCGCTTCAGCGGCGCGCTGCAGATCGGCCTCGTAGGGCACGACCTTGGGTTTGCTGAAGCCGATACCCGAATGCAGCGTGCCATGGGCTCGGGCTGGCTCTTCATAAGCCAGCTCCTGCAAGTCGTTGGGCAGGATCAGCGCGGTGACCTTGCGCTCGCCGATGGCGGTGCGCACGGCGCGGTCGATCAGGTGGCGCACCTGCGACGGCGCGGCCGCCTGCTGAACAAAGGCGCCGGCAACATCCTTGAACATCGACACCAGGTCCAGCTCCTGCTGGTAGTGCCCGCCCAACGCCGTGCGCGCCTGTTGGCCGACGATGGCCAGGACCGGCATATGGTCCATGCGTGCGTCATACAGACCGGTCAGCAGGTGCGAGGCGCCGGGCCCGGAGGTGGCGATGCACACCCCCAGCTCGCCGGTGAACTTGGCATGGGCACTGGCCATGAACGCGGCCATTTCTTCGTGGCGGCATTGCACGAATTCGATCGAGCCCGCCCGACGCAGGGCGCCGAACACGCCGTTGATGCCGTCGCCGGGGTAGCCAAAGATGCGCGTGACACCCCACTGGCGCAAACGCTCGACGATAAAGTCACTTACGGTGATGGCCATCGGTTTCTCCTTCATTGATGCGTAGTTGAAGGTTGGGACTGGCCTGGTCCCGGCGCGTTCAGATTAAACCGGCCAGAGGTGACCCCGGACACTCGGTTGAACTGATCCAGCCGGGTCCGCCTCGAAACCAGGCAACCCCTGAGTGGTGACAGCACCAAAACTGGGCTAACACTTATAAGGCTGGGGCTGTCCATTTACCCACAGACCGAGGCGTGCCTGGCCTCGCTGGAGAACCACATGACGATCACGAACACCTCGAAACTGCTGCTCGCAGGTTTCACCCTCAGTTGTGGGCTGGCAAACGCCCAGGCTGCCGAAACCAAGCGGGTGGACGTCTTGCTGGTTGGCGGCGGCATCATGAGTTCGACCCTGGCGATCTGGCTCAACGAGCTGGAGCCGAGCTGGTCAATGGAAATGGTCGAGCGCCTGGACAAGGTCGCCGAAGAAAGCTCCAACGGCTGGAACAACGCCGGCACTGGCCACTCTGCGCTGGCCGAACTCAATTACACCCCTGAGAAAGACGGCAAGATCGACATCACCAAGGCGGTGGAGATCAACGAGTCGTTCCAGATCACCCGTCAGTTTCTCGCCTGGCAGGTCAAGAGCGGTGTGCTGAAAAACCCCCGTTCATTCATCAACTCGACACCGCACATGAGCTTTGTCTGGGGTGACGACAATATTCGCTTCCTGAAAAAACGCTACGAGGCGCTGCAGGCCAGCCCGCTGTTCCGAGGGATGCAGTACTCCGAAGACCCTGCCCAGATCAAAAAATGGGTGCCGCTGATGATGGAAGGGCGCGACCCTGATCAGAAGCTTGCGGCGACCTGGACGCCGCTCGGCACCGACGTCAATTTTGGTGAGATTACCCGCCAGTACGTAGGCTATTTGCAGACCCGCGAAAACTTCAGCCTCAAGCTCTCCAGCGAAGTCCAGGACATCAGCCGCAACGACGACGGCTCCTGGCATGTCGAGTACAAGAACCTCAAGGATGGCAGCAAGTCGGCCACCGATGCCAAGTTCCTGTTCATCGGTGCCGGCGGCGCAGCGCTGCCGTTGCTGCAGAAGTCCGGCATCGAAGAGGCCAAGGATTACGCGGGCTTCCCCGTGGGTGGCTCGTTCCTGGTCACTGACAACCCCGCCATCGCCGAGCGCCATATGGCCAAGGCCTACGGCATCGCTGCAACCGGCGCGCCGCCCATGTCGGTGCCGCATCTGGATACACGTGTACTGGATGGCAAGCGAATGATCCTGTTCGGCCCGTTCGCGACCTTCTCGACCAAGTTCCTCAAACAGGGTTCGCTGTTCGACCTGATGGCCAGCATGAGCTTGCACAACACCTGGCCGATGGTGCGTGTTGGCGTGCGCGAGTTCGACCTGGTGCAGTACCTGGTTGGCCAGGTGCTGCAGTCCGATGACGACCGCTTCGAAGCGTTGCAGACCTACTTCCCCGAAGCGAAGAAAGAAGACTGGCGCCTGTGGCAAGCAGGTCAGCGTGTGCAGATCATCAAGAAGGACGAGAACCAGGGTGGGGTGCTCAAGCTCGGCACTGAAGTGGTCGCGTCCAAAGACGGCAGTATCGCCGGCCTGCTCGGTGCATCGCCGGGTGCTTCGACGGCGCCGCCGATCATGCTCGATCTGCTCAACAAGGTATTCAAGGACAAGCTCGCGACCGCGCCATGGCAGGACAAGATCAAACAGATCATTCCATCGTACGGCACGCATCTGAACGACAGCCCCGAGCGGGTCGAGGAGGAGTGGGCTTATACCAGCGAGGTTCTCCAACTGACCCCGCCGCCGGCCATCGACAAGCGCCAGGACCCGGCCAACCCGGATGATATCGACCCGGTCAGCCAGGACCACCAGACCACTGACCCTGACCTCAAGCCCTGATCAGCGAGTTGCGCAATGCAGAAGGGGCGCCATCATGGCGCCCCTTCGTGTTACTGCTTAGGCTTCAGCGTCCCAGGGACGATCGCCATTTTCATCCTTGATGCGAGTTGGCAGGCCCATCACGTCCAGCGCCTTGAGGAACGGCTCGGCTGGCAGCTCCTCGACGTTGGCCATGCGCTTGACGTCCCACTCACCGCGAGCAACCAGCAACGCCGCTGCCACTGGCGGCACGCCTGCGGTGTAGGAGATGCCCTGGCTGTCGGTCTCGGCGTAGGCTTCTTCGTGATCAGCCACGTTGTAGATGAACACTTCGCGCGGCTGGCCGTTCTTGCTGCCCTTGACCAGGTCACCGATGCAGGTCTTGCCGGTGTAGCCCGGCGCCAGCGAGGATGGGTCAGGCAGCACGGCCTTGACCACTTTCAATGGCACCACTTCAAGGCCTTCAGCGGTCTTGACCGGTTGCTCGGAGAGCAGGCCAAGGTTTTTCAGCACGGTGAAGACGTTGATGTAGTGCTCGCCGAAGCTCATCCAGAAGCGCACGTTGGGCACGCCGAGGTTTTTCGACAGCGAGTGCACTTCGTCGTGACCGGTCAGGTACAGGTTCTGCGAACCGACCACCGGCAGGTCGTCGGTGCGCTTGACCTCGAACATGGTATTGCTGGTCCACTGGCTGTTCTGCCAGCTCCACACTTGCCCGGTGAACTCGCGGAAGTTGATTTCCGGGTCGAAGTTGGTGGCGAAGTACTTGCCATGCGAGCCAGCGTTGACGTCGAGGATGTCGATCGAGTCAATCTGGTCGAAGTATTGCTGCTGTGCCAGTGCGGCATAGCTGTTGACCACACCCGGGTCGAAACCGACGCCGAGAATGGCTGTGATGTTCTTGTCCTGGCATTCTTCGAGGTGTTTCCACTCGTAGTTGCCGTACCACGGCGGGGTCTCGCAGATCTTGCCCGGCTCTTCGTGGATGGCGGTGTCCAGGTAGGCAACGCCGGTATCGATGCAGGCGCGCAGCACCGACATGTTGAGGAATGCAGAGCCGACGTTGATCACGATCTGCGATTCGGTTTCGCGGATCAGTGCCTTGGTCGCCTCGATATCGAGTGCGTTGAGCGAGAAGGCCTGGATATCGGCGGGAACCTTGAGGCTGCCCTTGGCCTTGACGCTGTCGATGATGGCCTGGCATTTGGAGATGTTCCGTGACGCAATGGCAATACGACCGAGTTCGTCGTTATGCTGCGCGCACTTGTGGGCCACCACCTTGGCGACACCTCCTGCACCAATGATAAGAACGTTCTTCTTCAATTTATCCCTTGCTCCTTACTGAAGGCCTGACTTACGACAGGCTGGAAACGTAGTCTTCAAAGCCGAACTCGCGGACCACTTCGACGCTGCCGTCGAGTTGCTTGACTACGATGGATGGCATTTTCAGACCGTTGAACCAGTTTTTCTTGACCATGGTGTAACCGGCTGCGTCGATGAACGACAGGCGATCACCAATGGCCAGCGGACGATCGAATTGGTACTCGCCGAAGATGTCACCGGCCAGGCACGACTTGCCGCACACCATGTAGCCGTGCGCGCCATCGTTGGGGGCCATCTTGGCGTCGAGGCGGTAGATCAGCAGGTCGAGCATGTGCGCTTCGATCGAGCTGTCGACCACGGCCAGGTTCTTGCCGTTGTACAGGGTGTCGAGCACGGTCACTTCCAGCGAGGCGCTCTGGGTGATGGCGGCTTCGCCCGGCTCCAGGTAGACCTGTACGCCATACTTCTCGGAGAAGCCCTTCAGGCGTGCGCAGAACTCGTCCAGCGCGTAGTCGGCGCCGGTGAAGTGAATGCCGCCACCGAGGCTGACCCACTCGACCTTGTGCAGCAGATGGCCAAAGCGCTCTTCGATGTGCGCCAGCATCTTGTCGAACAGGCTGAAGTCGCCGTTCTCGCAGTTGTTGTGGAACATGAAGCCGGAGATCTGGCCGATGACCTGTTCGATCTTCTCCGGGTCCCACTCGCCGAGACGGCTGAACGGACGCGCCGGGTCGGCCAGCAGGTAATCGGAGCTGCTCACCTGCGGGTTGACGCGCAGGCCGCGGACCTTGCCTTCGGACTGTTCGGCAAAACGCTGCAGCTGGCCGATCGAGTTGAAGATGATCTTGTCGCAGTTGGCGAGCATGTCTTCGATTTCGTCATCGGCCCAGGCCACGCTGTAGGCATGGGTTTCGCCGACGAACTTCTCCCGGCCCAGTTTGAGCTCGTAGAGCGAGGACGAGGTGGTGCCGTCCATGTATTGCTGCATCAGGTCGAATACCGACCAGGTGGCGAAGCACTTGAGTGCCAGCAACGCCTTGGCGCCGGAGTGTTCGCGCACGTAGGCAATCTTCTCGAGGTTGCCCAGCAGCTTCTGTTTGTCGATGAGGTAGTACGGCGTTTTGATCATTTAAGGCCCCCGGCCAGGCCGGCCAAAAAAAGGACACGCATTGTGCCTTCACTGGCCGCATATCGAAAGGGTCGTGGACGCATTTCGTCAGAGTTGTGCGTCGCCCTGCGCCTGTTGTCGGCATCGGGCGAACGGCGAGGAATTATTTCCCGCAGCTGAGGCCTAGTGAAACAGACAGATATGACGGTCGTGAGGAGGCATCAACCGATGAGCACAAAATACAAGGTGGGCGATACGGTGCGCTGGAATTCCGAGGCCGGGGTCATCCATGGCACGGTGACCAAGGTGCATCTGCGCGATGTCGAGTTCATGGGCAGGCAGCGCCACTGCTCCAAGGATGAGCCGCAATACGAGGTCAAAAGTGCCAAGACCGGGCACCTGGCGATGCACCGTGAAGACGCCTTGCACAAGGAGTGAACCTTCGTCGCACTTGGCCGGTCGCAGCAAATACCTTCATGCAAAAAGGATGTTAACGATGAAATCGATGACTCGGCTGTTCACAGGTCTGGCCCTGGTAGGTGCACTGGGCGCAAGCGCAGCCTGGGCTGACCAGCCTGGCGCGGACTGGAAGGTCACCAAGGATCAGGCCGAAGCCAGCCTCAAGGCCGCCGGCTACACCCAGATCACCAAGATCGAGGCCGATGACGGCCATTGGGAAGGCGAGGGCGTCAAGGCTGACGGCATGAAGTACGACTTCCACGTCGACCCACACACCGGCAAGATCACCAAGGACGAGATGGACCATTGATGGGTTGTAACTGACGTTTTCTGCGGTGGTGCTCTTAGCCCGTGCTGGTCACGGGCTTTTTTGCGCCCTTGGTTTGAGTATGTCGGGGCCAGCTACGCTGGCCTTTCGCGACACAAGGCCGCTCCTACACAGACCGCGTCATTCTGGGTGTACTCAATCCCCTGTAGGAGCGGCCTTGTGTCGCGAAAGGGCCGCGAAGCGGCCCCAACGTACTCAAGCCGACCACATCCGAATCTGCTCAAGTGTAGCCGTAGCCCCACCACAAACTACCACCAGCACCTTGCGGTAGTTACCCAGCGCCTCTGCTTTATAAGCCAGCGCCAAGGCCGCGCCGCAGGCCGGCTCGACCAACAGACGGTGATCGGCCAGGAAACGCTCACACGCCTGCAGCGCTTCGCGGTCAGTGACCAGATGGCTTTCGACCGGATGGCTGCGCGCACATTCCAGCGCCTGTTCGGCAACCCGCTTGGCGCCCAGCGAGGTAGCGATGGAGCTCAGCGCTGGCAGCTCGACCGTCTGGCCAGCCTCCACCGCTGCATGGAAAGACGCCGCGCCGGTAGTTTCCACCGCCAGCACCGGCACATCGTCCCAGCCATTGCGCTTGAGGCCTTCGACCACGCCGCTGAGCAAGCCGCCGCCACCGACCGACAGGATCAGCGCATCGGGCTTGCAACCAGCCGCGGCGACTTCGTCGATCAGGCTGGCGTGGCCGGCCCACAGCAGCGGGTCGTCGAATGGATGAATAAAGGCATCGTTGGCGCCGACCAGGGTTTGCGCCAGCTGGTTGGCTTCTTGCCAGGAGCCACCGTGGACGATGACCTTGGCGTCCTCCAGACGCAGCAGCTCCCTGGCGCGCTCGCTGGTGGTCTCGGGCACCACCACCGTCACCGGCACGCCCAGGCTGCGCCCGGCATAGGCCACCGCCAGCCCGGCGTTGCCGCCCGACGAGGAGACGAAGTGCCGCGCACCCCGGGCATAGTGCTGCTCACAGGCGTGACCAACACCGCGCAGCTTGAACGAGCCGCATGGCTGCAGGGCGTCGAGCTTGAGCCAGATCGAACGGCCTGCGGCGAGCGACATCGGCCGCGATTCGATCAAAGGGGTGTGGATGTGCAAGGGCATGTCGATCTCCGCTGAATGGGCTGGCGTCCAGCCGGCTATTGTCGGCGTGGACGCGCAGATGATCAATGCAATCGATTCAACTCAGTGCGGGTGTGCGCGGTGGCACGATGCGGCGCGAGCCGGTCGACTCGAAGGCGGCGGCGAAGCTCAGCAGGGCCGAGTCATCGTAGGCACGGCCGGCAAAGGTCAGCCCGACCGGCATGCCGATATCGGCCATGACCCCCATCGGTACGGTCACGGTCGGCACACCGAGGTGGCGGATCGCGAGGTTGCCGTTGGCCACCCAGACGCCGTTGCTCCAGGCGATGTCGGCCGAGGTCGGGTTGACGTCGGCATCGGCCGGGCCTACATCGGCCACCGTCGGGAACAACACGGCGTGCAGGCCGTGCTGGTCCATCCAGTCTTCCAGGTCGAGCTTGCGTGTCTGCTCCAGGCCACGCAGGCCATCGGCAACGGTGTCGATCTGATCCCAGCTTTTCAGGCCACGCTTGGCCATGTTGACGTATTCGTCCATGCCGGCTGCGAGGTCGTCTTCACGGTTGGGCAGGGTGCCCGGGTCGTGCGGGAAGATCTGCGGGCCGTCGACGTCGGCCAGGCAATTGAGCGTGGGGTCGTTGTTGGCGCGCAGGAAGTCGTCAAAGGCCCAGCCAGACAATTCCCACAGCTCGTCATGCAGAAACTCCTTACTGACGATGCCGCGGTTGTACACGGTCGGCGCGCCTGGGCGATCACCTTCGCAATTGGATACCAGCGGGAAGTCCACCTCGACCACTTCGGCGCCGGCGGCTTCCAGCGCCTGGCGCGCCTGCTGCCACAGCGCGATGACACTTGCGCGAGTGTGGATCCGCTGGCCGGTCGGGCCACCGATGCCGGGTTTTTCCGAAGTGCCGGCAAGTTCGTCGGCATTGATGTACATGCGTGGCACGCCGAAGCGCTTGCCTTGCAGCGAGCTGGCATCCTGCGCCAGATCAAGATAGGACGCCGGGCGCACCGCCGATGCCTTGGGGATCGGTACCCATGGCTGCAGACGCCACAGATCGCCACGGGTGTCGGCGTCGTCGGCCACCACTACGTCGAGGATTTCCAGCAGGTCGTGCATGGTCCGGGCAAACGGCACCACCACATCCATGGTCGGCGTCAGCGGCCAGTTGCCGCGCACCGAGATCACTCCGCGCGACGGCGTGTAGGCACACAGGCCGTTGTTCGAGGCCGGACCGCGGCCGCTGGACCAGGTTTCTTCCGCCAGGCCGAACGCGCAGAAACTTGCAGCGGTGGCGGTGCCGGCACCGTTGGACGAGCCGGAGGCGAACGGTGCGGTCAGGTAGGCAGCGTTGTACGGGCTCTCGGCGCGGCCATACACGCCACGCTGCATGCCGCCGTTGGCCATCGGCGGCATATTGGTCTTGCCCAGGCAGACCGCACCGGCTGCGCGCAGGCGCTCGATGGTGAAGGCATCCCGTTGCGCAACCAGCTTGGCGAATGCCGGGCTGCCGGAGGCGGCGGTCATGCCTTTGACCAGGTAGCTGTCCTTGGCGGTATAGGGGATGCCTTCCAGCGGGCCGCGGCTTTCACCACGGGCGCGGCGAGCGTCGGACGCCTGGGCTTCGGCGATCGCCTCTGGGTTGCGTACCACGACCGCGTTGAGCGCACTGGCGCTGTCGGCCGTGTCGTAGGCGTCGATGCGTGCCAGGTAGGCCTTGACCAGCTCGACCGCTGTTGTGCGGCCAGCTTCGAGCGCGGCGCGCAGCTCGGCAATGGAAACCTCGGTTACCTCGATCATGCTGTCACCAAACGTATACAGGTGGGGGGCTAGTGGCGCGAGTGTACAAGAAGCACTGGGGGGAAGCAGGCTTGCAGCAGGGAAAAGGATTGTTGCAAGGTGGCAGTTATTGGCTGTTTTTACGGGGAGCACTGATCGTTTTCCTACAGACATTGTCGGACAAAACACGCACGGTCTACGCTTGACCTGGAAATAAAGTGCGCATGACGCGCCACGCTGGAGCCAACTGTTGATGTCAACACCGCCTGAAAAAATACCCAAAGCTACAATCAACCCCCCTGTATTCTGGATTTCCTCTGTTCTGCTGTTGCTGATCGTGCTGTATGCGAGCGTGTTTCAGGCCCATGCGCAAAGCCTGTTTGCGCACATCCAGGGCTGGATCATCGGCAACGTCAGCTGGTTTTACATCCTGGCCGTGGCGATCATCCTGGGCACCGTGGTGTTCCTCGGCGTGAGCCGCTATGGCGATATCAAACTGGGGCCTGACCACAGCACGCCTGATTACAGCAGCACCACCTGGTTTGCCATGCTGTTCTCGGCCGGCATGGGCATCGGCCTGATGTTCTTTGGCGTGGCCGAGCCGGTCATGCACTTTCTCAAACCGCCCATTGGCGATGGCGGCACGGTGCAGGCAGCGGGTGAGGCAATGCGCATCACCTTCTTCCACTGGGGCCTGCATGCCTGGGCGATCTATGCCATCGTCGCGCTGATCCTGGCCTACTTCAGCTATCGCCAGGGTTTGCCATTGACCTTGCGCTCAGCGCTGTACCCGCTGATCGGCGAACGTATCTATGGCCCGCTCGGGCATGCCGTGGACATCTTTGCCATTATTGGCACGGTGTTCGGCGTTGCTACTTCGCTGGGCTTTGGCGTGGCGCAGATCAACACCGGGCTAAACGCGCTGTTCGGTGTGCCGGTGTCGACCGGGGTGCAGATCGCTTTGATCATCGGCACCACCTTCCTCGCCACCTTGTCGGTGATGTCTGGCCTGGACAAAGGCATTCGTCGTTTGTCCGAACTTAACCTGGGCCTGGCCGTACTGCTGTTGCTGATGGTCATGCTGCTGGGGCCGACCGTGTTGATCCTGCAGACCTTCGTGCAGAACACCGGCGGCTACCTGAGCGAAATCGTCAGCCGCACGCTCAACCTGTACGCCTACCAGCCAACTGACTGGATCGGCGGCTGGACCCTGTTCTACTGGGGCTGGTGGCTGGCCTGGTCGCCCTTTGTCGGCCTGTTCATCGCGCGCATTTCCCGTGGCCGGACCATTCGTGAGTTCGTCACCGGCGTGCTGCTGGTACCGACCGCGTTCACCCTGCTGTGGATGACCGTATTCGGCAACACCGCCATCCACATGATCCTCGACGAGGGCCTGACCGACCTGGCCATGGCGGTCGACAAGGACACCTCGCTGGCGCTGTTTGCCTTCCTTGAACACTTCCCGTTCGCCAGTGTGATCAGCACCCTGGCGGTGATCATGGTGGTGGTGTTCTTTGTCACCTCGGCGGATACCGGGGCGATGGTAGTGGACATGCTGGCGTCTGGCGGGCAGGAAAACACCCCGCTGCGCCAGCGCGTGTTCTGGGCGGCGAGCATGGGCCTGGTGGCGATTGCGCTGTTGCTGGCCGACGGCCTCAAAGCCTTGCAGACAGCAACAATCGCCAGTGCATTGCCGTTCACCCTGGCGCTGCTGTTCAGTACTCGCGGGCTGCTCAAGGCGCTCAAGCTGGACGCTACCAAACGTGATCTGCGCTATCAGGCGCTGGCGATTTCACCCACGGCCTCCCGTGCTGCCGGCAACTGGCAACGGCGCCTGCGCACCCTGGCGATGTTCCCGCGGCGTGCACACGTGTCGCGGTTTATCGCCGACGTCGGCTTACCGGCGTGTGAGGCGGTTGCTGATGAGTGGCGCCGGCAGGGTTATGACTGCACCGTCGAGCAAGGCAGCGAGGGCAGCGTGATGCTCAAGGTCGGTCCGAGCGAGGGCACCTTTGTTTACGAGATCAGGCCGCAGGCGTATGCCACGCCAAGCTTTGTCACCAGCAGCGATGCGCCGCCGGGCGAGGAGCGCAAGTACTTCCGCGCTGAGGTGCACCTGCGTGAAGGTGGCCAGGACCATGACGTGATGGGCTGGTCCAAGGATGAGGTGATCGGCGACATTCTCGATCACTTCGAGCGGCACATGCACTATCTGCATCTGGTTGGCTGAGGCAGGCTTTCAGTCGAAATCAGCCGCAAAAAAAGCCCCGCAGGCCAGGCCTGCGGGGCAAACGGTTGGGGGAGGAGCCAACCAAAGGAGCTGTTACAAAATCGCTGTAGCGTTTAGCGCAGGCTGGCCACCGTCTCAGGCTGCCAGCCGCCACCCAAAGCCTTGTAGATCGCAACAATCCCGCGATACAACTCGACCTCGCCCTGGGCCTGGGCATCCTCCGCGCTGAGCCGCTCGCGCTCGGCATCCAGCAGCACCAGATAATCCACCGTGCCTTCGCGATAGCGGATCGAAGCCAGATCGGCCGCCTTGCGGCTGGCATCGCTCTGGCGCATCAAGGCCTGCAGGCGTTGCTGAGTCTTGCCGTAATCACTGAATGCATTGGATGACTCTTCCAGCGCCAGCAGCACCTGCTGTTCGTAGGTCGCCAGCGCGCCTTCGGCATCAGCTTTGGCACCGCGGATACGGGCGCGCACGCTGCCCAGGTCGAATGCTGCCCAGGTGATGCTTGGGCCAAGCCCCCAGGCATTGGCGGCGGATGAGCCGATCTGTGAGCCACGCGCGGCGGTGAAGCCGAGGAAACCACTCAGGCTGACCCGTGGGAACAGGTCGGCAGTGGCTACGCCAACGTTGGCGGTAGCCGCTGCCAATTGGCGCTCGGCGCTGCGGATATCCGGGCGCCGGCGCAGCAGTTCGGCGGGGTCGCCGATCGGCAGTGCCTTGGCGATTGCCGGCAGTTGTTTAGGCGACAGGTCAACGCTGAGCTGATCAGGGCGTTGGCCGAGCAGGGTGGCGATGCGGTTTTGTGCGCGCACCTGCTGTGCCTGCAGTTGTGGCACGGTGGCCTCGACTGCGGCCAGGCGGGCATCGGCGCGGACCACGTCGAGCTCGTTGCCGACACCGGCATCGCGCAGGGTTTCGGTGATGCTGCGCGAGTCCTGCTGGGTCTTGAGGTTGGCCAGGGCGATCTTCTCGCGCAACTGCGCGCCGCGCAGCTGGCCATAGGCATCGACCAGCTCGGCGATCATGCTCACCTGCAGCTGTTGCAGGTCGGCTGCGGCTGCGGCCTCCTGCGCTTCGCTGGCTTCCAGTTGGCGCTGAATGCGCCCGAACAGGTCCAGCTCCCAGGCCATGTCCAGGCCCAGGTCATAGCGTTCGCTGTTGACCCGGCGCTCGGTCTGGCCAGGGATCTGGCCTTTGCCCAGCTCGCTGCTGGCACGGCTGCTGACCACCGGCAGGTTGTCATTGTCGACATCCTCCCGGATCGAGCGCGCCGCCTTGAGGCGGGCGAAGGCTACGCGCAAATCGCGGTTGCCTTGCAGCGAAGCCTGCACCAGCTGGTTCAGGGTCGGGTCGTCGAACTGCTGCCACCACACGCTTTCAAAACGGCTACGGTCATAGGCCTTGGCCTGCAACTGGTTGCCCAGTTGCGCCGGCGCGGTGTTAGGCGTCTGGTAATCCGGGCCTACCGCGCAGGCCGCCAGGGCCAGCGCCAACAGGCTCGGAGTCAGTGCTTTGAGCAGCTTCATGCGTGGTTCTCCAGCGGCTTGGCTTGCGCGGCCTTGCGGGCCTCGCGACGCTCGACATAACGGCGGATCAGGACGAAGAACACCGGAGTCAGGAACAGGCCGAACACGGTCACCCCGATCATCCCCGAGAACACCGCCACACCCATTGCATGGCGCATTTCGGCACCGGCACCGGACGAGAACACCAGCGGCACCACGCCCATGATGAACGCGATCGAGGTCATCAGGATCGGCCGCAGACGCAGGCGGCAGGCTTCCAGTACTGCGGCCAGCGGGTTGAGCCCTTCGGCCTGCTTGTCCTTGGCAAACTCGACGATGAGAATGGCGTTCTTGCACGCCAGGCCCACCAGCACGATCAAGCCGATCTGGGTGAAGATGTTGTTGTCACCACCGGACATGATCACCCCGGTAATCGCCGACAGCAGCGTCATCGGTACGATCAGGATCACCGCCAGCGGCAGGCTCCAGCTTTCGTACTGCGCCGCCAGCACCAGGAACGCCAGCAACACGCAGAGCGGGAACACCAGCAGTGCGGTGTTGCCAGACAGGATCTGCTGGTAGGTGAGGTCGGTCCACTCGTAGGTCATGCCGTTGGGCAGCTCGGCCTTGAGCAGTTTCTCGATAGCCGCCTCGGCCTGGCCGGAGCTGTAGCCTGGGGCGGCGCCACCGTTGATTTCTGCGGTGATATAGCCGTTGTAGTGCATGACCCGGTCCGGCCCCGAGGTGTCGCTGACCTTGAGGAAGGTCGCCAGCGGGATCATTTCGCCCAGGTTGTTGCGCACTTTCAGCTGACCGATCTGCTCGGCGTCGAGGCGGAACTGCTGTTCAGCCTGGACGTTGACCTGATAGGTGCGGCCAAAGCGGTTGAAGTCGTTGGTGTACAACGAGCCCAGGTAGACCTGCAGGGTGTCGAAGATATCGCTGATCGCCACGCCGTGGGTCTTGGCCTTTTCCCGGTCGATGTCGGCATCGACCTGCGGCACGTTGACCTGGTAGCTGGTGAACAGGCCTGCCAGTTCCGGCACGTTGTGACTCTTGGCGATGATGTTCTGGGTTTCTTCGTACAACGCTTCGTAGCCGAGGTTGCCGCGGTCTTCGATCTGCAGGCGGAAGCCGCCAATGGTGCCCAGGCCCTGTACCGGCGGCGGTGGGAAGATCGCGATGTAGGCGTCCTGAATGTCGGCAAACTGGGCGTTCAACGCTGCCGCGATGGCCGCCGCCGACTGGCTCGGGTCGGTGCGCTCTTCGAATGGCTTGAGCGGGGTGAAGACGATGCCGCTGTTTGGGCTGTTGGTGAAGCCGTTGATCGACAGGCCCGGGAAGGCTACCGAGTCGGCTACGCCTGGCTGCTTCAGGGCAATTTCGCTCATGCGCTTGATGACCGCTTCGGTACGGTCGAGGCTGGCCGCGTCAGGCAACTGGGCGAAGGCGACCAGGTACTGTTTATCTTGCGCCGGGACGAAGCCGGTCGGCGTCGAAGCAAAGCCCAGGTAGGTCAGCACCATCAGCCCTGCATAGACGAACAGGGCGATGCCGCTGGAGCGGATGACCCGGCCCACCCCTGCCACATAACGCAGGCTGGCGCGCTCGAAGAAGCGGTTGAACGGGTTGAACAACCAGCGCCCGAAAATCCGGTCCAGGGCACGCGAGAAGCGGTCCTTGGGCGCGCCGTGTTCCTGCAGCAATACCGCCGCCAGTGCCGGCGACAGGGTCAGCGAGTTGAAGGCCGAAATGACTGTCGAGATGGCGATGGTCAAGGCGAATTGCTTGTAGAACTGCCCGGTCAGCCCGGAGATGAACGCTGCTGGGATAAACACTGCGCACAACACCAGCGCCGTGGCGATGATCGGCCCGGTCACTTCACTCATGGCCTTTTGCGTGGCTTCGAGCGGTTTCAGGCCCAGGCCGATATTTCGCTCGACGTTCTCCACCACCACGATGGCGTCGTCGACCACGATGCCGATCGCCAGCACCAGGCCGAACAGCGACAGGGCATTTAGCGAGAAGCCGAACAAGTGCATCACGGCAAAGGTGCCGATCAGCGATACCGGCACGGCCAGCAACGGGATGATCGAGGCGCGCCAGGTCTGCAGGAACAGAATCACCACCAGCACGACCAGAATCAGCGCTTCGAACAGGGTGTGCACTACAGCTTCGATCGAGCCGCGGACGAACACGGTCGGGTCATAGACGATGCTGAAGTCCATCCCCTCGGGGAAGTCCTTTTTCAGCTCGGTCATCTTCGCTCGCACTTCATCGGAGATGTCGATGGCGTTGGAACCCGGGCGCTGGAAGATCGGGATCGCCACCGCCGGCTGGTTGTTCAGCAGCGAGCGCAGGGCGTACTGGCTGGAGCCGAGTTCGACTCGGGCGATGTCCTTGAGGCGGGTGATTTCACCATCGGCGCCAGCGCGCACGATGATGTTCTCGAACTCCTCCTCATTGACCAAACGGCCCTGAGTGTTGACCGACAGCTGGAAGCTGGTCGAGCCCGGCGCAGGTGGCGCGCCCAGTTGGCCGGCAGCGACCTGACGGTTCTGCTCGCGAATCGCTGTGACCACGTCGGTGGCGGTCAGGTTGCGCGAGGCGGTCTTGTTCGGGTCGAGCCAGACCCGCAACGAATAGTCGCCCATGCCGAACAGCTGCACGTCACCGACGCCGCCCAGGCGGGCCAGCTCATCCTTGATGTTGAGGATGGCGTAGTTGGACAGGTAGAGCATGTCGTAGCGCTGATCCGGCGAGGTCAAATGCACGACCATGGTCAGGTCGGGCGAAGCCTTGTCGACAGTGATACCAATGCGCGTGACTTCTTCGGGCAGCTTGGGCTGGGTCCGGGTGACGCGGTTCTGCACCTGTACCTGGGCGTTGTCCAGGTCAGTGCCCAGGGCGAAGGTGATGGTCAGGGTCAGCTTGCCGTCGGCGGTCGACTGCGAGGACATGTAGAGCATGTTCTCGACACCGGTAATGGCCTGTTCCAGCGGTGCGGCAACGGTGTCGCCGATGACCTTGGGGTTGGCCCCGGGGAAGTTGGCGCGCACCACTACGGTCGGCGGGACCACTTCCGGGTATTCGCTGATCGGCAGCTGGAACAGCGCAATCGAGCCCGCGATCAGCAGGATCAGCGACAGCACGGCGGCGAAGATCGGCCGGGTAATAAAGAATTTGGAGAAGTTCATCGGTGTCGTCCCTTAACCGCGCGGTGCCTGGGCACTGGCGACTTTTACACTGGGGCCGGCCACGCGCGGCGCCGGGTTGCTGGCTTCCAGCGCCTGACGCTGCTGGGCGAGGTTGGTCAGGGTCTGCTCACTGGCCATGGCGCTTTCTTCCGGCGCCACCTGCGAGCCTGGGCGCACCCGCTGCAGGCCCTTGACGACGATGCGCTCGTCCTTGTTCAAGCCGCTACGCACGATGCGCAGGCCTTCGAGCTTGGGCCCCAGTTCAACGGCGCGGTAGGCGGCCTTGTTGTCCTGGTCCATGACCAGCACGAACTTCTTGCCAAGGTCGGTGCCGACCGCCTCGTCGTTGATCAGCACGGCGTCGTACTTGGCGCTGCCGACCAGCTTCAGGCGGGCGTACAGGCCCGGGGTGAATTGGCCGTCGCGGTTGTCGAACACGGCGCGGCCGCGGATGGTGCCGGTGCGCGGGTTGACCTGGTTGTCGACGAAGTTCATCTGGCCCAGGTGCGGGTTGCCGGTTTCGTTGGTCAGGCCCAGGTACACCGGGGTGCTCTGGCCGCGTTGGCCTTCGCGCGCCAGCTGGGTGTACTTGAGGTACACGCGCTCGTCGGCGTCGAAATAGGCATAGACCTTGTCGGTAGACACCACCGAGGTCAGCGGGGTGACATCGGCGCTGACAATGTTGCCGGCGGTGAACTCGGCGCGGCTGACCCGGCCGCTGATCGGCGCGGTGACCCGAGTAAAGCTCAGATTGAGGCGGGCGAGGTCCAGTTGTGCCTGGATCGCGGCTACCCCGGCGCGGGCTTCGGCGGCGGCGCTGCTGCGCGACTCGGCCAGCTCGGCGGAGATGGCGTTGCTGTCACGCAGACGCTCGCCACGGCGGGCTTCGTTTTCGCTGCGCTGAGCGCTGGCGCGGGCTTGTTGCAGTTGTGCTTCGAGGCGGCGGACTTCGGCCTGGAACGGGCGCGGGTCGATCTGGAACAACAGGTCGCCCTTTTTCACCTGGGCGCCTTCGGTGAAGGCCACCTGGTCGATCTGGCCCGATACCCGTGGGCGGACTTCGACGGTTTCCGGCGCTTCGAGGCGGCCGGTGAACTCGTCCCACTCGTTGATCGGTTGCTCGATCACCTTGGCCACGGTGACCTTCGGCGCGGTCGGGGCCTGCACGGCGTCTGGGGTACGACCGCAGGCGCTGATCACCAGCACTGCCAGGGCAGCGAGGGGATAACGCAAGGGTTTGAGTGATTGTTCCATGGAGAAATCCGCCAATGTATATGGATAGTGGGGCGGATTCTGCGCGGCGCGCGGGTGGGGAACGAATCGAATGGGCCGAAGGTTATTATCATCCAGAATGATAAACGGGCGGTCGCCATCGATACTGCGCATGGCCAGCACGATGCTGTGGGGCGCGGCATAGGCAAAATAAGGCCAGGCCTTAGGCAAATGCTTGTACGGCCAGCGGCGCTGCAGCAAGGTGCTGAGGTAAGGTAGCAGGGATAAATCAGAGCGCGCCGCCGACGGCGCCATAGAGGTGCCTGTGGCTTCCTATACCTTGCGTCAGTTGAAGTATTTCGTCACCACGGTGGAGGCCGGCAGCGTTGCCGAGGCTTCGCGCCAGTTGTATATCGCCCAGCCGTCGATCTCGACCGCGATCAAGAACCTGGAAGAGAGCTTTGGCGTCCAGCTGTTTATCCGCCATCACGCCCAGGGCGTGTCGCTTACGCCCAGCGGCAAGCGCTTCTATGCCAAGACCAAGTCGCTGTTGCAGATGGCCCACGAGTTCGAGCAGAACGCCTTGGCCGACAACGATACGGTGGCCGGGCAGATCGACATCGGTTGTTTTGAAACGGTGGCGCCGCTTTATTTGCCGCGTTTGATCGCGGGGTTTCGCGAGCGTTATCCGGGGGTCGACATTCGCCTGCGCGACGGTGAGCAGCAGGAGCTGATCCAGGGGCTGACCGCCGGCACCTATGACCTGGCGTTTCTCTACGACCATGATCTGGACGGCACCATAGAGGCCGAGCCATTGATGGCCCCGCAGAAACCCTACGTGTTGTTGCCGGAGAAGCACCGCTTTGCTGGTCAGGCGCAGGTGTCGTTGCGCGACCTGTGCCCCGAGCCGATGATCCTGCTTGACGTGGCGCCGAGCAGGACCTACTTCGTCAGCCTGTTCAACGAGCTGGGGCTGACGCCGAATATCGTCTTCAGCTCACCGTCGATCGAGATGGTGCGGGGCATGGTCGGGCAGGGGTTTGGATTCTCGCTGCTGGTGACTCGGCCCCATTCGGAATGTACCTACGATGGCCAGCGGCTGGTCACGGTTGATATCGCCGAGCCGGTCGAGCTGTCCGGGTTGGCCGCAGCGCACTTGAAGCGAGTGCAGTTGACCAAGCCAGCGCAGTTGTTTGTTGAATTTTGCCGGGAGCAGCTGGCTAACCTTTAGGGTGTGGGGCCGCGTTGCGGCCCTTTCGCGACACAAGGCCGCTCCTACGGGGACCGCGTCCGACCTGACTGGCGCGGTCCCCTGTACGAGCGGCCTTGTGTCGCGAAAGGGCTGCAACGCAGCCCCAGCAATGTCAGCTATCCCGCTCAGTCCGGCACCACCGCAATCACATCGATCTCCATCAGCCACTCAGCCTGTGCCAACCCGGCGACTACCAGCCCGGTGGAAATCGGGAACACGCCCTTGAGCCATTTGCCGACCTCCTGATACACCGGCTCGCGAAAGCGCGGATCGGTGATGTAGGTGGTGGTCTTGACGATGTGCGACATGTCGGAGCCGGCCTCTTCAAGCAGCTGCTTGACGTTTTTCATCGCCTGCTCGGCCTGAGCGCGCGGGTCGCCCAGGCCGACCAGGCGGCCTTCGAAGTCGGTACCAACCTGGCCGCGCACATACACGGTGTTGCCGGCGCGCACCGCCTGGCACAGGTCGTTGTCCAGCGACTGGTTAGGGTAGGTGACCTTGGTGTTGAACATCCGTACGCGGGTATGAGTAGGCATCAGTGGGCTCCGAGGTTGCTGACGTTGTGAGGTTGTGCGGCGTCATCGGCGTCGCGCTGATCACGGTCGCGGTAGGCCAGATAAGTGCGTTGCGTGGCGATATGGCCGGCGACGTGCTTGGCGTCGTGCCACACGCCCCAGATGAACGACGAGCCGCGCCGTGACAGCCAGGGCAGGCCAAGGAAGTACACCCCAGGCTCCTGCGACACGCCGCGCTGATGCACCGGCTTGCCGTTGCTGTCGAATGCATTGACCTGCAACCAGCTGAAGTCGACGCCGTAGCCGGTGGCCCAGATGACGCTGGTGACGCCGGCCGCAATCAGGTCCAGTTGCAGGATCGGCTCGCTGATGCAGGCCGGGTCGGGCAGGCGTTTGCGGGCTTCGGGTTCTTCCGGCAGGTCCAGGCCGTTGCGCTCGATGTAGGCATCGGCGGCGTCGAGCAGGGCCAGGTAGTTTTCGTCGCCGCGGCGAATGTTGTCGGCCAGGTTGTTCTGGAAGGTGGCGACACCATTGTCGAACGACTCGGTCAGGCCGACCAGGGTCATGCCTTGGTGGGCGAGGGCGCGAAAGTCCACCGTGTGGCCGCCACGGGCGCCACTCACGGCGATGGTCACGTGTTCGCGGCCCGGCTTGGCAATTTCAGCATCCCATTCGCCCAGTACCCCCAGCCACCAGCAGAAGTCGCGGTTGCGGTAGGCGCGCGGCGGGCGGTCGTGGGCGCCGACCGAAAGGTACACCTTGCGCCCGGCACGCATGAGCTCTTCTGCGATCTGTACGCCGGATGAGCCCGCACCAACCACCAGTACCGCGCCTTCCGGGAGCTGCTCAGGGTTGAAGTACGCCGCAGAGTGGATCTGCTGCAGGCGTGGGTCCTGCGGGGCAATGGCGGGGATTACCGGGCGCTGGAACGGGCCGGTGGCAGCCACTACGCGGTTGGCGCGGATGGTGCCCTGGTTGGTCTCGATGACGAACCCGGGGCGGTCGGCATTGCGCACTACCTTTTTCACTTCAACGCCAGTGCGTACCGGCAGGTTGAATTTGCGTACATAGCGCTCGAAGTAATCGGCCACCTGCTCCTTGCCGGCGAAGGCGTCGGCGTCCAGGTCAAATTCCAGACCGGGGAAGCGGTCATGCCAGACCGGGCCGTTGGCCACCAGCGAGTCCCAGCGGCCACTGCGCCAGGCCTCGGCGATGCGGTTGCGCTCCAGCACCAGGTGCGGCACGCCGAGTTTGCTCAGGTGTTCGCTCATGGCGACCCCGGCCTGGCCGGCGCCGACGATCAGCGTGTCGATTTCGATGTTGTTCAATGTCATGTTCGAGCCCTTCTTGGAAGGCGATTTGATCAGGTCGGTGGGAGACCGCCTTTGCCTGGGGCCAGACTAGGGACTGCTCAATAGCGGCGAAAATACTATTTAGCTGGGGCTTGCCGATAAATTGGCGAAGGCCAGGTGCGGCAAGGGCTGTAGCGCGGTTTTGCGGCGCAGCGAGGGTCGTTTTTCCGGGGCTGAGTTTTTTCCTGTGCAGGGGCAACAAAAAAGGTCGTTTCGTGGGCTGGATGGGCTGTCCAGAATGCTCGTTACCGAGTGGCGTGCAGTTGTCTGCCGCCTGATCTTTGCCTGATACAGGAGCTGCACCATGACCTTTTCCATCATTGGCCGCTGCGCCGAAACCGGCCAGCTGGGTATTGCCATCAGCTCGTCCAGCATTGCCGTTGGCGCCCGCTGCCCGTGGGTGCGCGCTGGGGTCGGTGCAGTTGCCAGCCAGAACATCACCCTGCCTGCCCTCGGCCCGCAGATCCTCGATGCGCTGGAGCGGGGGCAGCTACCGCCAGCCGCCGCACTGGATCAGGTGTTGACGGCCAACGGCTGGAGCGAATACCGCCAGGTCACGGTAATCGACAGTCACGGCCAGGTTGCGCTGTTCTCTGGCAAACAGGCCTTGGGTGTGCACAATGCCGTGGCCGGCGAGCAGTGTGCGGCGGCGGGGAATCTGCTCGCTTCGCAGCAGGTGATCCAGGCCATGGTCGACGCCTTCGAGCAGGCCGGTGGGCACTTGGCGGATCGTTTGCTGGCCGCCATGCACGCGGCTGTCGCTGCAGGCGGCGAGGCGGGGCCGATCCACTCGGCAGCGCTGAAGATTGCCGGTGAGCTGACCTGGCCACTGGTTGATCTGCGTGTGGACTGGGCCGAGCACGACCCGATTGGCCAGCTCGATGGTCTCTGGCAAGCCTACCGGCCGCAGATGAACGACTACGTGACCCGCGCACTCGATCCAACCAGTGCGCCGAGTTATGGGGTGGCGGGCGATGAGTGAGCTGAGCAGCCAGCAGCTGCTGGCGCGGCTGATCGGCTTTGCCACGGTCAGCCGTGATTCAAACCTGCAACTGATCGGCTTCATTCGTGATTACCTGGCTGAGCTGGGGGTAGCGAGTGAGCTGTTCTTCAATGCCGAGGGCACCAAGGCCAATCTGTTCGCCACCATCGGCCCGACCGATCGCGGCGGCGTCGTGTTGTCGGGGCACACCGACGTGGTGCCGGTCGATGGGCAGGCGTGGAGCGTTGATCCGTTTGTCATGACTGAGCGCGATGGCCGCTTGTATGGCCGCGGCGCGGCAGACATGAAGGGGTTTATCGCCTCGGTGCTGGCGGCGGTGCCGGCGTTTCTCGCGCAGCCGCTGCACACGCCGGTGCACCTGGCGTTCTCCTATGACGAGGAAGTCGGCTGCCTGGGCGTGCGCTCGATGCTCGAGGCCCTGGCCCAGCGGCCACACAGGCCGCGCCTGTGTCTGATTGGTGAGCCGACCGAGCTGAAACCGGTGCTTGGCCACAAGGGCAAACTGGCGATTCGTTGCCAGGTGCATGGCGCTGCCTGTCATTCGGCCTACGCACCTTACGGGGTGAATGCCATCGAGTATGCGGCGCAGATGATCGGCAAGTTGGGACAGATTGGGCAGGCGCTGGCAGAGGATCGGGATGCACGTTTCGATCCGCCGTTCTCCACGGTGCAGACGGGGGTGATCAAGGGTGGCCGGGCATTGAATATCGTGCCTGAGGAATGTGAGTTCGACTTTGAAGTCCGGGCGTTGCCGGGGTTTGCTGCAGAGGCTGTGGCGGATCAGTTGCAGGCCTATGCCGAAGCTGAGTTGCTGCCGCGGATGCGGGCGGTGAGTGCGGCGAGTGATATTCGGCTGTGGCCGTTGAGTGCTTATCCGGGGCTGGCCACGCCCGCTGACAGCGAGGCGGCGCACTTAGTGGCTTTGCTGAGTGGGTCGAGTGATTTCGGCACGGTGGCGTTTGGCACAGAAGGAGGGTTGTTCGATCAGGCTGGGATAGCGACGGTGGTGTGTGGGCCGGGGAGCATGGAGCAGGGGCATCGGCCGGATGAGTTTGTCAGTGTGGCGCAGTTGCTCGGGTGCGATGCGATGTTGTTGCGGTTGGTGGATTATTTGCGGGCTAAAAGCCCGTAAGCGGATATTGCTCACCCTGCACGGCCGCCGCCGCTGTCGAGTTGCATGCCGAGGTAAACATGGGCGTCGACGCCAACCCCGATCAGGCCCTGAGTAAAACCTGATTGCAAGGTGCCCATCAGACCATAGCCCCATTCTTCGGCCTTGCCGCTGCGCTCGCTACCCGGTTTGTAGGCGTTGCGCGCGCTGCTGTTGCTGGCGCCATGACGATAATCGCGCTGGTCGAATACGCTGCGGTTGAGCCGGCTCCAGTTACTGTCTTCAATCAGCCCGTTGGCCTTTGCCTGGGCAGACTCTGCTGCTGCCAGAGGGTTTGCGCTGATCAGAGGGAGCAGGGCAAGAGCGTGCTTGGAAGGCCTCACTGGCCGGCTCCCAGTTTCTCCCACTGTGCTTGCAGGCGGGCCTTGGCCCGGGGCGGCAGGGTCGCTGGCAGGGCCGGCAGGTCAGCCGCCGGTTCGCCGACCTGGATCAACATGACCATGCCCATGGCCAGGTGCGGAATGCACTGAATCGCATACAACCCCGGCACACCGAACTGCTGCTCGTGGGGCTGATTGAGCTTGCTCTTGAATGCTTCGGCGCCGGCTGGCAGCAGCTCGGCCAGGGTCGCGGCATTGTGCCCGCTCTGGGTCGGCAGGAAGCGCACACTGTCGCCGGGAGCGATGCGCAGGTGGTCCGGCTCGTAGATCATGGCGCCGTCGCTGCCGCGGTTGAGCATCTTTACTTCATGGACGTCGGCGTGAGTCAGCGGGGCGAGCAGGGCGCTGCACAACAGCACGGCAAGACTGCGTGAAAACATAGTGAGAACATCCGTGTTCAAGGGGCGCGAAAACGCAGTATGCGTGCGCCGTCATAAGGATCGGTCAGGTAGTGCGCGTGCACGCCGAAGGTGCGCAACAGGCACTCTGGGGTCAGTACTTCATGCGGTGTGCCGAGCGCTACCAGGCGGCCTTGATCGAGCACCGCGAGGCGGTCGCAGGTCAGCGCCTGGTTCAGATCGTGCAACGCCACCAAGGTCGTCACCGGCAGTGCCTGGACCTGCTGCAACAGGCTCAGTTGGTGCTGGATATCGAGGTGGTTGGTCGGCTCATCGAGCAGCAATACGCCCGGCCGCTGGGCCAGGGCGCGGGCGATGTGCACGCGCTGGCGCTCGCCGCCGGACAGGCTGTGCCAGAGGCGTTGGCGCAAGTGCAGGGCGTCCAGGTCGGTCAGGGCCTGCTCGACGATGCGCCGGTCATCAGTTGAATACGGCGCCAGCGCCGACAGCCACGGCGTGCGACCCAGGGCCACGGCGTCATACACGCTGATGGCATCGCTGGTGTCGGCTTGCTGCTCGACCAGTGCCAGGGCCTGGGCAATTTGCCGGCGCGGCATGCGCGCCAGTGGCTGGCCGAGCAACTGCACTTCACCACTGCTGGGTTTGAGCAGGCCGGCGAGGAGCTTGAGCAGGGTCGACTTGCCAGAGCCATTGGGGCCAACCACGCCGAGGGTTTCCCCGGCGATCACCTCAAGCTCGACCGCTTCGAGCACATCGTTGCCACCCAGACGCAGGCCAAGGCCTCGGCAACTGAGCGGCGCCAGCTTCACGGTGTTCAGGCTGTTCATACGCGCCCCCGGCGGCTTACCAGAATCACGGCGAACAGCGGCGCGCCAATCAGCGCAGTGACCACGCCGACCGGAATCACCTGCCCAGGAATCAAGGTGCGCGAGAGGATATCGGCACTGATCAGGAACAGCGCACCGCCCAAGGCACTGGCCGGCAGCAGGCGGCTGTGACCGGGGCCAAGCAGCAGGCGCAGTGCATGCGGGATGACCAGGCCGACAAAACCAATGGCGCCGACAATCGATACCATCACTGCCGTGACCAACGCCGCGCAGCTGATCAGCAGCAGTTGGCTGCGGCGCACTGGAATGCCCAGCGAGGCCGCCGAGTCGGCGCCGAAGGTAAAGGCGTCGAGGGTGCGCCGATGCCACAGGCATACCGCCAAACCCAGCAGCGCCACCGGCACCGCCAGCCACACCGACGGCCAACGCACGCCGCTGAGGTTACCCAGCAGCCAGAACAGAATGCCGCGGGCTTGTTCGGCAGTCGCCGACTTGGTGATCAAGAATGCCGTAAGCGCGCTGAACAACTGCGAACCGGCGATCCCGGCCAGAATCACCTGGGCATTGCCGCTGCCAGCACCGCTCGCTCGCGACAGCAACAGGACCAGGCCGAACGCGGCCAACGCACCAATGAACGCGCCGCCCGACATCGACAGCGCAGCGCCACCGAGCCCGAGCAGGGCGACCGCGACGGCGCCGGTTGAGGCACCCGCCGACAGCCCGAGCAGATACGGCTCGGCCAGCGGGTTGCGCAGCAGCGCCTGCAGGATCACCCCGCAGGTCGCCAGCCCCGCACCGCACGCCGCAGCCACCAGGGTGCGGGTCAGACGGTAGTTCCAGACGATGCCCGCGTCGATCGGGTCGACTGGGTAACCGGCGCCCCACAGGTGGTTGGCCAACACCTGCAACACCACGCTGGGCGCCACTGGCGTTTCACCAATGGCGATACCGGCGAGCATCGCCCCGAGCAAGGCAAGCAGGGCAGCGGCGCAGTAGGGCAGCAGACGCATCATGGTTGCTCGGCTTTCCCCGAGGCAAACGCGTTGGACAGCGTCTCCAGGCCACGGAACAGGCGGATACCGGCCTGCATCGCGTCGGCATCGAGGACGATGATACGGCCCTCGCGAACGGCGTCCATGTGCTGGGTGACCGGGTCGTTACGGAGGAATTCGAGCTTTTTCTGGTAGTCATCGGCAGGGAAGCGGCGACGGTCCATGCGGGCGATGATCAGCCAGGTCGGGTTGGCCTTGGCCAGGGTCTCCCAGCCTACCGTTGGCCACTCTTCGCTGGACTCGACCACATTGCGCACGCCCAGGGTCTGCAGCATGAAATCGGCCACGCCCTGGCGGCCAGCGACGTACGGGTCGATGTCGAGGTCGGCACTGGAGAACCAGAACAGCGCCGAGGTCTGCGACAGGTCGTGGCCGGCCAGTTGTTTGCGGGCATGCTCCAGGCTCTGCTTGAGTTCGTTGTTGAGCGCTTCGCCACGCGCCTGTACGTCGAAGATCTCGGCCAGTTGGCTGACGCTTTTGTAGATGCTGGCGATCTGGAACGGCTGCAGCCGGGTGCCGTCAGCGCCGACCAGGTTGTCCTTGCCTTCGCAATCGGACGGCAGCACATAGGTCGGCACGCTCAGTTCGTTGAATTGCTCACGGGTGCCAACCACACCCTGTGCGCCGATCATCCATTCGAACTGCGCAGCCACCAGTTGCGGGCGCTTGCCGACCACCGCTTCAAAGCTTGGGTCGTTGTCGGCGAGGCGCTCGACCTTGTCGTTCTGCGCCTTGAACTCGGGCAGCACGTTGTTGAACCACAGCGAAGTGCCGACCAGCCTGTCGCCCAGGCCCAGTGCATAGAGCATTTCGGTACCGGCCTGGCCGATGGTCACTGCGCGCTGCGGCGCCTGGGCGAAGGTTTGCACCGCGCCGCAGTTGTCGATGGTCAGCGGATAGTGGGTGGCGGCGGCCTGGGCCAGGCCAGTCAGGCTCAGGCCTGCCAGCAGGGTCACGAAACGGGGCAGCATGGGTGGCGATCTCCTATCGAACAATACGGGGGGATAAACCCACGGACAGGCATCGCCTTGCCCATCGCGCACGGCAACGGGCAGCACCCTGGGAAGGGTGGAGATGGCCAGCCCGGACACCCCGCCGGTTGGTAAATGTTTGCCGGCAGGTCTCCTGACTGGTGCGTCATGGCCTGGCTCCAGCCTTCCCGGGTCAGCAACCCAGTGGCATCGATGGAGCAGGCTCGGCACTTACAGTTGCGGGGGCAGTTCCGTTTCGCCTGCACTCGAGGGCAGGCCTGGGATTCCCTGTTAGTTCCATGATGGAAACCGGCGGGCGGCATGGTAGACCATCACGCCGCCGGGGAAAACGCTTTTCAGAGATACTTGAGCCAGCTGATGTCGCGGCGGCGTGCCTTGAGTTGGGCAAACTGGCGCACCGGCAGGTACAACGCCGCGGCCAGCAAGCCAGCGCTGAGCCAGATGAAGCCGATGCTGTCGAAGCCGAAGTAATCGCCCTGATTGAGCCCGAACAGCGCCACACAGGCCAGGTACAGCAGCTTGAGTACGTACAAGTGCAGCAGGTAGAAGAACATCGGCGCAGCGCCGAACACCGCCAGCACGCTGATCCAGCGCGCTTGGCCTGCGCGTTCGAAACCGCGCAGCAACAGCAGCCCGGCGCCCAGCGTCAGCGCCAGGAACAGCAGCGACGGTGGGTACTTGGTGATGTTGCAGAAGCTCATCACGGTCTGCACCAGGCTTGGATAGCTGCTCCACGGCGCTTCGCCGTAGCCATTGAGCAGACGCAGGCCGACGAAGCCGAGCAGGGCCGCTGCCCCCGCCAACAGCAAGCGCTGTTGGCGCACGCTGGCGACGCTGCTGCGGGCGAACCATGGGCCGAGGGCGTAGCCAAGGGCAATCACGCCGATCCACGGCAGCACCGGGTAGGAAGTGCGCATGCGCAGGCTGTCGGACACCTCCAGCCAGCCGCGATCATGCAGGATCGCCCACGGCACATGCATGACCGAGCCGGGCGCAAAGTGCACGCCGTCGAGCAGGTTATGCCCGGCGATGATCACTGCGCCCAGCGCGATCAATGCCGGCCGTGGCAGCCAAACCAGCAGTGACAGCGCGATCATGCTGACGCCGATTGCCCAGATCACCTGCATGTAGATCACGGTTGGGGGCAACTGGAAGGTCCAGGCGAAGTTGACCAAGGTGAACTCCAGTACCACCAGAAACAGCCCGCGTTTGAACAGGAACGCCGAAGTGGCGCCGCGGCCCTGGTACTTCTCGCCATACAGCCAGGCTGAAAGACCGGTCAGCAGAACGAACACCGGGGCACACAGATGCGCCAGGGTGCGGCTGAAGAACAGCGAAGGTTCTGTGCTTTCGATGGTCATCGGATCAACCACCTGGTGATGCATGAAGAAGGTCTCACGCACGTGGTCGAGCAGCATGAACAAAATGACCAGCCCGCGCAGGGCATCGATGCTCTGCAGGCGTTGGCTGACGAGGGTGGGTGAGGTTAGGGCGCTTGTCATGAAAATTCGCTGATGAGGTTTCGTGTAACGTTATCTTATAACTATTGATTTTGCTGTTGAAAGTCTTTTGTTGGCGAGCGTAGTGCTCATGAAAGCCCTGGCTGGCCCGTTGCAGCGCGGCCAGCCAGGGTAAATCGCGTTTAGAAGCTGTAGTCCAGCGTGGCGAAATACGAACGCGGTGCACCCAGCAGCCACTGCTCACCGCTGTACGCAGCCGTCACGTAATTGCGGTTGAACAGGTTGTTCAGCTGCAGGCCCAGGCGCACATCTGGCAGCACTTGCCAGCCCAGGTTGGCATCGACCACCGTGTAGCTGGGGATGCTCTGGCTATTGCCGGTGTCGGCGTAACGCGTGTCGACATAGCGCAGGCCCACACCGGCATCGACGTCCGGGCCAAAGCCTTTGCTCAACCACAGGTTGGCACTGCGTCGCGGCACATTGGCCGGGCGCTTGCCGCTGCGGTCGGTGGCAACCCCTGCAACGCTTTCATTGAAGTCGTCGTACTTGGCTCGGAGCAGGGCGGCGTTGGCTGACAGCTGCCATTGGTTGGCCAGGGCCAGCTCGAGGGTCGCTTCCAGGCCATCGGAGGTCTGCTGACCGGCCTGTTGCGGCTGATGGCTGACCGGGTCGTCGACCAGCAGCTTTTTCTTGACGATGTGGTAGGCGGCCAGCGTCCACTCGCCGCGGCCATCAAGAAAGCGTTGCTTGACGCCCAGTTCGGTCTGGCGTGCTTCGGTCAGGTCGAAGTTCATCTGTGCCGGGCTCAGGCTGACCAGGTTTTCCACACCGTCTTCACTGGTCGAGTACTGGCCGTACAGCGACAGGTTCGGGGTCAGGGCATAGACCAGCCCGGCGCGCCAGTTGCCGCCGCTGAGGCTGCGGTCGTTGCGGCTGCCGTCGATCATGTTGTCGCGCTCGATGTGGTTCTGGTCGCGGCGGATACCGGTGACCAGCGACAGCTGCTCGGTGAGCTGGGTGCGGTTTTCTGCGAACAGCGCTGCGCTGTGAGTGGTGCTGAACGAGCGCGGCTGCAGCGGCGTGGCGCTGGCGAACTGGCCGGGCGCAGGCTGCCACGGGTCGATGTAGTCGTCGCAGATATCGTCGTAGGGCCAGTTGTTGGTCAGGCGGAAACGGATCTTGTTGTATTCGGCGCCCACCACGGTGGTGCTGGCCAGGCCAAACAAGCTGTGCTGGAAGGTGAAGCTCTGGCGATCGCCGACCTGTTCCTGGTTGTGCTTGATCTGGAGAAAGCCATTGCGCAGCAGCTGGCCGACGTCTGCATCCCAGTTGTAGTTCTCGGCGTTGCGCCAGTGGCGGCGGCTCTTGATGTAGTACAGCTGGTTGCTGGCGCTGACGCTGTCGCTGATAGTCCATTCACTGCTCAGGCGGGTCCACTCATCGTGGTAGCGCAGTTCGGCGTCACGCACGTTGTAGTTCTTGTCGCGCAGGCTGTCACGGTAATGCCCGGCAATCAGCGGTGTGCCGAAGTAGTTCATCGGCTCGGCGTCGCCGCGTTCGTGGGCGAGGGTGAAGCTCAGGTCTTCGCTGGCATCGAAGCGCAGTGCCAGGCTCAGGGCCAGGTTGCGTGAGTCGCCGCGGTCGATGTAGCCATTGCCGTGCTGCTGGTTGATTGTGGCGCGGTAGCTGAGGCGCTCGCTCATACTGCCGCCGCTGTCCAGGCCCAGTTGCTGGCGGTCCCATGAGCCGTAGCCCAGGCGCAGCTGGTTGTGGATCTCGCCTTGCATGGGTTTTTTCGGGATTACGTTGACCACCGCGCCAGTGGCGCCTTCGCCATACAACACTGAAGCGGGCCCGCGCAGCACTTCGATACGCTCGACCATCCACGGGTCGACCGGGAAGGTCTGGGTGCCGGCACCGGTGTACAGGCGCGCGCCGTCGAACAGGGTCATCACTGAACCATGGCCGTTGAAGCCGCGTGCGCTGAGGCCGGTGCCGCCATCGCCTGGGGTGCCGATGGAGGTGATGCCCGGCGTGCGGGTGACCGCATCCTGCACGGTGAGGTTACTGCGCTGCTGGATCTGTTCGGTGCTAAGGCTGCTGACACTGGCTGGTGTTTCCAGGGCGGTGAGGCCGAGGCGCGAGCCGGTCTCGCTGCTGCTGAGGTCGGCGCTTGCGTCGCGGCGTTCGCTGATCGCGGTAGAGGGCAGGGCGATGACCCTGCTCGCGGGCTCTGCCGCAATGGCTGGCGAAACGACGGCAATGCAGGCCGCCAGGAGGGTTGAGGTATTGGTACGGGACATGTCGTTCCACTGGTGCAGGAAGTAAGGATCCCGGTGGAAACAACGCAAAGACGAGCGGGCACGAACGCTGGGCGCACGCGCAAACCGGCCTGCGCCCGCCCACCGCGGGTTTGCCAACAAGAAGTTGCAGGCCGGTCTCCGGGCTTGCGAGGGCTGAAAACCTTCACCTTCCCATGCGTGCGCACAGTGGTGTGTCGAAGGTTTCACTCGCTTACCGTTGCGGGGGCAGCGCCGGACTGGTCATGCAGATGACGCACCGGCTTCCCGTTTCACCCTGCGCACGGCGGCGCAGGACACCTGAAACTGGCGCGCATCTGAGCATCGAAAGTGGCGCTAGTCAAATCTTGGCGCTAACAAAAATGTGTGACGCAGTAGAGGTTTGCGAGTTTTTACTGATTCTTTTTCGAACTTTTCACATGCGTTGTGTATCAAATCGCTCGATTGTCACAGAAACACCCACGTCATGGAGACTTGTACCAATGTCCACCCGTAACCTGCTGCGTCATTCCTGCCTGCTGGCCCTGATCGCTGCCCCACTGGCCGCCAGCGCTGCGCCTAGCACCGATCCGCTGTTCACCTTCGGCCTGCTCGGCAGCTACGACAAATTCAAGTTCGAAGGCGGCTCCGAATCGGAGACCGACCACCTGGGTCAAGGTGGCCTGTTCGCCAACTATGGCAACAAGATGACCGCAGAATCTGGCTTTATCTACCAGATTGGCGCTGACGCCAAGTATGGCAAGAAAAGCGACAACAAGCTCAAGGAAGCCAAGGTCGACCTCGACCTGGGTTGGCGCGCCGCGATGGACGCGCGCAACTTCCTCGACTTCACCGTGGGCGCCGGCTATGACTGGTCGCGCTTCGAGCCTGAGCTTGACGACCTGGATAACGAGCTGACCTACAAGTCGCCGTTCGCCAAGGCTGCCATCGGCTACAACCACCAGTTCGATGCCTCGACCCTGCGCGTTGAAGTGGGTGCTCGCCGTTCCATTGACGGCCGCGCCAAGCTCAAGGTCGATGATTTCGGCAGCGACACTGTGGACATGAAAGACCGCACCAACCCTTACGCTGAAGTCAGCCTGCTGATGAACCAACAGGGCGGCATGCCGATCTACGGCAGCGTCTACTACACCCGTACCGAGTACAAACTCGATGAAGACTCGGATGTGGCTGACAATACCAAGCTCAAGCGTGATGAGTTTGGTGTGAAGGTTGGTTTGGCGTTCTGATCTAGCGTCTTGTAGCTTGGGGGCCGCTTTGCAGCCCCCCAGCTACGCAGATATACAGCTACGCAGATATACAGCTACGCAGATATACAGCTACGCAGATCTGCAGCTACTTGCCACGCCGCCGCGATACCCGGGCTTCGATGTTCTTGCGCCCGATCAGCAGCGCAGGCTTCTCCACCACGGGTTCATCCGCCAGCCATTTGTACATCACCAGGCAATCCACCAGCCCCAATCGGGCATGCCGGTAGGCCTTGGGCAGCCGCCCGACCTCATCGAAGCCAAGCTTGCGCCACAGCGCCACGGCCACCTCGTTACTCGCCACCACCGAATTGAACTGCAACGCCAGAAACCCTTCCTGGCGGGCCAGCTTCTGCGAGTGCTCGCACATCAACCTGGCCACGCCACGCCCGCGTGCAGCCGGGCAGACCATGTAGCCGCAGTTGCCCACGTGAGCGCCGGGCCCGGCGGCGTTGGCCTTGAGGTAGTACGAGCCAAGCAACTCGCCGTCCAGCTCTGCCACCAGTGTGTGCAAGGGTGCCTCCAGCCACAGCTGGCGGGCCTGCTCGAAGCTGATCTGCGGATCGAAGGCGTAGGTTTCGCGGGCCTGGACGATGCTTTGCAGGGTGGGCCAGAAGCCGTCGAAGTCGGCGGTGGTCATGGGGCGGATGTAGATCATGGCGGTTCCTGCACGGGCTGAGCCGGCAAGTCTGGTGGTGCGGGCGCCGCCGCGCAAGTGCGGCGACGCCATCCGGGCTAGTCGTCGGCCTTGCCCAGCGCATCCAGGGCACGGGTCGAATAGACCAGAGCGGCCCCAGCGTTCATCGCCACCGCTACACCGAGGGCCTCGGCGATCTGCTCGCGGGTCGCGCCCTGCTTCAGTGCTTGCTTGGAGTGCACGGCAATGCAGCCGTCGCAGCGGGTGGTGACGGCCACCGCCAGCGAGATCAATTCGCGGGTCTTGGCATCAAGGTGGTTGGTCTTGGCGCCAGAGCCGCTGGCGGTCATGTAGCCCGCGACAGTGTCCGTCGAGAGTTGCTTGAGTTCGCCGATGCCAGCCATCAGCTGCTCACGGTAGGCGTCCCAGTCCATCATGCTCATTGTCTTCACCTTGTAGGGTTGCGGCAGGAGCTTTCAGGCTAGTCGAGTGGCGAGCGTTGGCGAGCGGGAAAATAGTCGAAAGGCTGTTGCACTTAGGTCGCAAACACTCAGCGCCGTCGGTGTCGCGGCGCCTTGCCAGGCTGCCTCAGATGTAGATGAACACCAGCACCAAAGCCGCCACCACCAGCCACTTTTCCAGGTAGTAGCGCATGCGGTTGCGTTTTTTCAGCGCTTTGCCACGCTCGCGGATCTTGTAGATGCGGGTGAACAGGCGGTTGATTGCGCCCGTCTTGTCATTGGCGTTGTTGGGCGCTGCGGCCGCGGCCATCACCTTGCGGCTGAACCAGCGGTTGAAGGCGGTAGCCCAGCGGTACTTGAGCGGCCGCTCGACATCGCAAAACAGGATGATGCGGTTGTGTTCGGTGGTGTTGGCGGCGTAGTGGATGTAGGTTTCGTCGAAAATCACCGCCTCGCCATCGCGCCACGAGTACTTCTCGCCGTCGACATCGATATAGCAGCCATCGTCGTTTGGCGTGTCCAGGCCCAGGTGATAACGGTAGGAGCCGGCATACGGGTCACGGTGGCGAACCAGCTTGGCACCTGGGGGCAGGGTGGCGAACATGGCCGCTTTGACCGTGCCGATGCCTTGCAGCAGCTCGGTGGTGCGCGGGCACAGGGTCATCGCCGACGGGTGGGTCTCGCCATACCACTTCAGGTAAAAGCGCTTCCAGCCGGTTTTGAAGAACGAATTGAAGCCGACGTCGTCATGGTTGTCGGACTTTTTGATCTCACCAACGTGCAGCAGCTGCTGGGCTTCAGCGCGGATTTCCTGCCAGTTGTCCTTGAGCGGTTGCAGCTCAGGGAAGGCATCGACCGGCAGGTAGGGTTTGGCCGGCAGCCTGGAAAACAGATAGAGGAAGCTGTTGATCGGCGCGAGGAAACTCGAATGATCACCCAGCTGGCGCGTCAACTTGTGACGCACACGGCCACGCAGATGCACGTAGGCGATCGAGAGAACGAAGATCAGTACGAGGGCAATTTTCATCGACAAACACTTGTAGAGAATGGCCATGAGCCATGGCTAGAGCGCGCCAGCATAAACAAACCGCGTACGACTTTGTACTTATTGTTACATTTGCTCGGGGTACTTTGGTGGCATGGTCTTCTGGCTGCGCAAACGGTTCACCGGATGATTTACGCCCATGCGCGGCTCGCGCGCCAGATACACTCGACTGATCTGTCCCTCAACCTGGAACGATCATGGCCAAGGATACACGCCCGAGCGGCAGCCCTTTCAAGCGACTGTTTTTCGCTCTGCCAGTCAGTGATAACCAGCGCCGCAGCATAGCCCAGTGGCGTCGTGAACTCGAGTTGCGCAGCGGCAAACCAGTCCCCGCCGACAACTTCCACCTGACCCTGCTGTTTCTGGGGGATGTCGACAGCGCGCAGTTGCCTGCACTGTGCGCTGCAGTCGACCAGATCAAACGCCCGGCCGCGCCGTTGCGCGTGCTGCTCGATCAACTGCAGGTGTGGCCACGGGCCGAAGCGCTGGTGTTGCAGGCAAGTGATGCGCCGCCCGCCCTGCGCCAATTGGTGTACGCTCTGGAGCAGGCTGCGCTGGGCCTTGGCATCGCCCGCAGCAGCCGCGAGTACCGCGCGCACCTGACCCTGGCCCGCGACTTTCCGGGGCAGGTGCCAGAAGCCAGCGCGCCGGCTGATTTCTACCTCAGTGCGCGGCATTTCACGCTGTACGAGTCACGCAAGGGCCGCTATTGGCCATTGGCACAGTGGCCCCTGGATGATTGAACCCCTCAGAACTGCGGCGTGTATTTGACCGTGAACATAAAGTTGCGCGGTTCGCCGTAGTTGTTGCTGCCGTTGAGCTGGTTGAAACCGGAGACCCAGTACTTTTTGTCGAACAGGTTGTTGGCTTTGACCGCCAGGTTCACCTCCGGGCTCAGCTGATAGGCCAGCCGTGCACTCCACACCGTATAGCCAGGCACCTCGTAGCTGCGCTCATAACCCAGTGTGTGGCTCTGGGTGGTGAAGCCCAGGCCGGTGCTCCAGCGCTGGCCGTCCACCGGCAATTGATAGTCAGCCCAGGTGCGCAACATGTGCTTGGGCGTCCACTGGCTGAAGGTGCGGCCTTGGTTTTCCGGATCTTGGAGAAACGTGGTGGTGTTGTAGGTGTAGCCGGCAAACAGCTGCAGGCCGCTGAGCACTTCACCGCTGATCTCGGCTTCGACGCCCTGGCTGCGGACCTTGCCCGAGGCCATCGAGCAGTACCCGCCATCACATTCCTGGCCCGACGCGATGTCGGTAACGGCGCGGTTTTCCTGGTCATAGCGGAAGATTGCCAGCGAGGTATTGACCCGGCCATCAATCAGCTCACCCTTGAGGCCGGTCTCGTAGTTGCTGCCAACGATCGGCTTGAGCGGGGCATTGCCCAGGGCACGTTCGGTCTGCGGCACGAACACGTCGGTGTAGCTGGCGTACCACGACCATTGCGCGGTGAGGTCATAGATGAAGCCGGCATACGGGGTGACTTCGCCGGACTCGGTCATGCGGCTGGTGGGGTAGCGGGTGCCTGGGTCGCTCGGGTTGTTGAAGTCGATCGAGTCCCAGCTGTAGTCGAACCAGCTCACGCGGGTACCGGCAATCAGCGTCAGGTCCTGCACCGGCTTGACCCGCCAGACGCCGTACAGGCCCTTTTGCCGAACGTCGTAGCTGGCTTCGTTGTGACGGCCGATAGGCCCGGCCAGCAGGCTGTCACGGCTCGGTTCCGGCCGGTCATGATCGATGTCGAAGATATTGCCGCTGCCGGCGTTGAATTTGCGCCAGTAAGCGTCATCCGAAGTCAGCTTGGCATAGTTGCCGCCGACGGTGATTTCGTGCGCCACCGAGCCGGTATCGAAATGGCCGACCACGTTCATGTCCAGCCCCAGCTTGCTGGAGTGGAAGTCGGTGATCCAGTCGGCGTAGCTGACGCCATCGCCGTTGGCTTCCAGGCCTTCGCCAGACGTTTGCACGCGCTGGTGCGTAGAGGTGTTGGTCTCGTCCATGCGCACGGCGGCGGTCTTGAATGCCCAGTCGTCGTTGAAGCGATGCTCCAGGTCCAGGTAATAGGTGGTCACGTCGGTTTCGGCGCGGCTCCAGCGTGCGCCGGTGAAGGTCGAGCGCGGCAGATCAACCGGCTTGCCGCTGGCATAACGCGGGATGCCGCGCAGCATGGGCCGTGACTGTTCGCGGCTGTAGCTGATGCCAGCGCCAACCGTGGTGGCGTCGTTCAGGTCGATGTCCAGCGCGCCATACAGCGAGTGGGTCTTGCTCCATTGATAGTCGATGAAGCTGTCGCTCTGGTCTTCATCCAGCACCATCCGCCCGCGCACCTTGCCGTCGCCGGTCAGCGGCCCGCCGGCATCCAGTTGCAGGCCGTAATGGTCCCAGGAGCCGGCCTTGCCGGTGAGGGCCACGGTCGGCGCCGCCTGGCCGCGTTTGCGCACCAGGTTGATCGCGCCGCCCGGGCTGCCGGTGCCTTGCAGCAAGCCGGAGGAGCCGCGCAGCACTTCGACTCGGTCGAAGAACACCAGATCCTGGGTCGCCCAGTTGCCCAGCGAGTAGTTGTTGCGCTGGATCGGTACGCCGTCGTACTGCCAGTCATCGATCTGGAACCCGCGCGAAGTTACCACCATGCCCGGGCCGATACCCTGCGCGCCGACGATGCCGGTGGTGTGATTGAGCGCGTCCTTGAGGTCGGTGATGCCTTGGTCGTCCAACTGCTTGCGGGTGATCACCGTGACCGACTGGGGGATTTCGCGCAGGGTATGAGTACCTTTGCCCAAGGTGACTGCGCGCGCGGCATATGAGCCGCTGCCTTCGCTGGTGGCGTCGAGGTAGTTGTCATTGATGCTGGTTGCGCCCAGCTCCAGCGCGTCGCCGCCGACGCTGGCCGGGGCCACGCTGAAATGGCCGCTGCCAGTGACCCGCAGTTGCAGGCCGCTGCCGCTCAGGGCGGTCTGCATGGCCTGTTCGGCGCTCATCTGGCCGACCACTGCTGGCGCCTGCTTGCCGCGTACCAAGCCTGGCTCCAACGCGATAATGCTGCCGCTCTGGCTGGCGATGCGGTTGAGGGTGGCGGCCAGGCTTGCGGCCGGCAGGTTGAAGTTCAAGGTCTGCGCATGAGCCAGGGCACTCAAGCTGCTCAGAGCGAGGACCAGGGGCAGGGCGCGGGGCCAAGTGTTGTGCACGGTGTTCTCCCGTTTGGAAAGTGGCTGTCAGGAGATAGGTGCGACGAGAAATGAAAACCGGACACGGTTGCGAATGATTTTTAAAAATATTCTCACTAGGCCTGCACTGGACTGATCAGCGTCAGCCACGGTCCGTAGTGCTCGATCTTGATCGGCAGTGCTTCGGCGAGGGCGGCCAAAGCCTGTTGCGGCTGGTCCAGCGCAAACACGCCCTGCACACGCAGGCCGCGAACTGCCGGAGCCAGGCGTATGTAGCCGGGCTGGTACGGGCGCAGCGCCTCGACCACGGCATGCAGCGGCTCGTCGAGCACCTCCAGCTTGCCGTCGACCCAGGCGGCGCGTTGCAGTTGCTCGCCGCTCAGGCGCTGAATGGCGTCAACGCCAAGCAGCGCGGCCTGACCTTGCTGCAGGACTTGCTCCTGGCCATTCGGCAGGCTGGCGCGCACGCTATGCTGCAGCACTGTAACCCGTGTTGTGGCAGGTTCCTGGCCAACCACAAAGCGAGTTCCCAGGGCCTGGATCTGACCTTGCGCTGTATGCACCCGCAGCGGCCGCAGTGGGTCTTTGGCAACGTCGATCAACAGCTCGCCGTGACGCAGCACGACCAGCCGTTGCTCGCGATCAAAACGTAGGTCGACCGCGCTGGCGCTGTTCAGGCTCAGACGGCTGCCGTCTTCAAGGGTGAAGGTACGGCGCTGGCCGCCAGCGGTGTGCAGATCAGCCATCCAGTCCTGCGCTGTGTCGCTGCGCCAGCCGGCCCACAAGCCGCCACCCAGTAACCCAAGCCCGGCCAGGCTGCGCAGCACCTCACGGCGTGTGCGCGTCGGTTGCAGCAGCAGCTGCCGGGCCTCACTGGCTTGCCCGGGCACGCGCTGATCCAGCGCCCGCAGCGCCGCGCAAGGCCGCCCCAGGCGTTGCTGCAGTTGATCCCAGGCGTGTTGATGACGCGGGTCTTGCGCCAACCACTGGTCTACCCGGCGCAGCAGTGCGGGGTCCGGGCTAGCGGCATTGAGCTCGACCATCCAGTCGATGGCCTGCTCGGTGACGCTGTCCAGGCTGCGCGCGCTCATGGCTGTAGCTCGCTCAAGTAGCACTGGCGCAGCGCCTGCTTCATGTAGCGGCTGACGGTGCGTTCCGACAGCTGCAATTTGGCCGCGATGTCGACATAGCTCATGCCGTCGAGCTGGCTGTAGAGGAATGTGCTCTTGACGATAGCGGGGAGGCCGTCGAGCACCTGGTCGATGGTCACCAGGGCCTCGATCAGCAGCAGTTGCTCTTCAACCGACGGCGCCACCTGCTCCGGCAGATGGCCCAGGCGCTCCAGATAAGCCAGCTCAAGTTGACGGCGACGGTGCCGATCGAAAATCAGCCGGCGGGCAATCGTCGACAGGTAAGCCCGCGGCTGCAGGATGCTGTCTGGATCGACCCGCGCCCCGAGCATCTGGCAAAACGCTTCGGCAGCCGTGTCCTCAGCATCGGCGCGGTTACGCAGGCGCTTATGCACGTGTTGGAGCAGCCAGCGGTGATGATCGCTGAAAAAGAAGCCCAGCTTGCGGGTCGAGGTGCTGTCCAACGGTTGATATCCGATCGTGAGTGTGAATCGTTCTCAATGGTAGCTGGATCGGCAGAACTCCCGCAATGGCAGTGTGCTGGCATCTCACTGCCGTATCAGGGGGCAAGGAGGTCAGGCACTTATTACAACCTTGTCGAATAGGTTCTGACCGATCGAGCGCGCGCTCGCCAGATGGGCAAGGCTCTGGCCGCTCTCGCTGTCATCCAGAAGCGCCGACCCCAGCACGCGCGTACCGCAATAATCGAAGATGCCATGTTCGATTTGCGTTGCCATGGCATGGCCGTAGCCATGGCGAACGAACGTGCCCGCATCGGCTCCAGCCAGGCCAACCAGCTGTACCGGCAGGCCGTTGAGCTTTTTGATCAGGCGCCCGTCTGGCAAATAATCGAAGGCCCATCCGTTGCTGAATACCCGCTCGACCCAGCCTTTGAGCAAAGCTGGCATCGACCACCAGTAAACGGGGTAGACCAGCACCAGGGCATCGGCGCGTTCGATCCGCGCCTGCTCGCGCAGGACATCGGCCGGGGCGGGCGCCAGGCGCCGATGCACGGCGTGGTCAGCAAGGCCAAAGCGCGGGTCGAATTGCTCTGTGGCCAGGTCAGCCAGGCTGCTGCTGTGGCCAGCGTCGGCAAGGCCCTCGGCGATCTGCGCGGCGAGCGCATGGGTGAGGGACTCAGGATCATGGTGGCCGATGACGATCAGTGCGTGCATGAAGATTCTCCAGAAGGGGCTGCGAGACGGCAGGTGTCGCTATATACTGTCAGTAAGTTACCGCTGGTAAGTTACTTTTGGTAGGTTGTGATGTCAAGTGAGCAGAATCCGCAGTCGCGCAAGCGCCTTTCGCGCGAGCAGCGGCGTAGCCAGTTGCTGGAAGTGGCTCGGGAAATCGTCAGGCTCGAGGGCACCGATGCGCTCAGCCTCGGCCAGCTGGCGCAGCAGGCGGGCGTGACCAAGCCGGTGGTCTACGACCATTTCGTCTCGCGAAACGGTTTGTTGGTTGCGCTCTATCAGGAATACGACGCGCGTCAGTCGGCGATGCTGGATGAATTACTGGCGAGCTGTGAACCGACGCTGGCGGACCGCGCGCGCGTGATTGCAGCGGCCTACATCGATTGCGTGATCAGCCAGGGGCGGGAGATCCCCGGCGTCAGCGCAGCCTTGACCGGTTCGCCCGAGATGGAAGCGCTGAAAAACCAGTGCGAAGCGCCGTTTCTGGAAAAGTGCCGGGTCGCGCTGGCGCCGTTCGCGCCAAGTGGCAATGTCGCGGTGGCGGGGTTGCGCGTGCTGGTAGGTGCGGCGGATGCCTTGTCGCAGGCCGCAGCAACCGGTGCGCTTGAACCAGAGCAGGCGCGGCAGGAGTTGCAGGCGACGATTGTCGATATGGTCTTGCGTCAGTAATGCTGGCAGCGGACTGCCTGACGGTTGAGCTCAGGCCGAAGCGGTCAAATCGTTCAGGCTACCCGGAGCGAAGCGTTGATAAGGCTGCTCATCCCCCGGGCTCTGGGCGAACTGACGCTTGTACTCGCGGCTGAACTGCGAGGTGCTCTGATAACCAACACGGTGCGCCGCCTGGGCCACGCCCAGGCCCTCGCCGATCAGCATCTGCTGCGCCTTGAGCAGGCGCAGGCGCTTGAGGTATTGCATCGGCGCCATGTCGGTGCAGCGTTTGAAGTGCTCATGGAATGTCGACACGCTCATGTTGGCGCAGCTGGCCAGGGCTTCGACACTGAGCGGCTCGGCGTAATGCTCGCGCAGATACGCCAGCGCGGCGGCGACCCGGGCAAAGTGCCCTTGTTGCTCGACCAAGGCCCGCAGTACGCCGGCCTGCGGGCCGCGCAGGGCGGTGTAGAGCACTTCGCGCACACGCGCCGGGCCCAGCACCTGGGCATCCAGTGGGTCTTGCAGGCATTGCAGCAGGCGCTCGACGCTATCGCGCATGGCCGCATCGAGTGCCGCCGAAGTCATCGACTGCGGTGTCTGCGCCTGTACGCCGGCATCCGGCGCCAGCTGCATGCTCTGCACCAGTTCGCTGAGCACGGCGCGGTCGATATCCACGGCCACGCCCAGCAGCGGCGCCTCGGCGGTGGCAAAGGTCTCGCACATGAACGGCACCGACAGCGCCTGCACCAGGTAATGACCAGCGCCGTACTCCAGGGTACGCGGCCCCAACCTTGCCAGTTTGCTGCCCTGGGCGAGGATCATCAGGCTCGGTTCATAGATCTGCGGGCTGCTGGCAACGTAGTGATCCCAGCTGAGCACCTGCACCTGCGGCAGATGGGTGGGGACAAACCCCGGGCGCGTGGCCAGGCGGCGAATCAGGTCGCAGAGCGGGGCGTTGGCGTCGACGTGGCGGGTGAGCTGCATAAAAGGCCTGGGCAGAGAATCAGACACTGGCATTCTCGCAGATTGATAGCCTGGCGCCATATCGGATGTGGCGGTTTCGGAGAATCAGGCAAGCATGCCGGAGAATCCACGGTGTTCTCGCTCGCCATCTGGCAGGAGAATGGCGGGCATTGAATCGTTTCACTTGAGAGGTCTTCGCCATGTATACCGCAATCGGTTATGCCGCCCAAACCCCGACCAGCCCGCTGCTGCCGATGAGCTTCGAGCGGCGCAGCCCGCGTGCCGATGACGTCGCCATCGAGATCCTTTATTGCGGCGTCTGCCACTCCGACATTCACCAGGCGCGCAACGAGTGGGGCATCGCCGTGTACCCGCTGATGCCGGGCCACGAAATCGTCGGCCGGGTGACGGCCGTCGGTGCCAACGTCAGCCAGCACAAAGTCGGCGATCTGGTCGGGGTTGGCTGCATGGTCGACTCGTGCCGCGAATGTCAGGCCTGCGCCAAGGACCTCGAGCAGTACTGCTCGGCCGGCCCGACCATGACCTACGCCACCCCGGACCGGGTCGATGGCAGCAACACCATGGGCGGTTACTCCAACAGCATCGTCGTCAGCGAGCATTTTGTCCTGCGCATGCCGCAAGGCCTGGACCTGGCCAGCGCCGCGCCGCTGCTGTGTGCCGGCATCACCACCTACTCGCCGCTCAAGCACCACGGCGTCGGCCCTGGCCACAAGGTCGGCATTCTCGGCATGGGTGGGCTGGGCCACATGGGTATCAAGTTCGCCAAGGCGCTGGGCGCTGAAGTGACCCTGTTCACCCGCTCCGCAGCCAAGGCTGAAGAAGCTCGCCGCCAGGGCGCCGACCACGTGATCGTGTCCAGCGATGCCGAGCAGATGCGCGCCGCCGCCGGGCGTTTCGACTTCCTGCTCGACACTATCCCAGTGCAGCACGACCTCAACCCCTACCTCGACACCCTGACCTTTGATGGCGTGCACATCCTGGTCGGCCTGATCGAGCCGGTCGAGCCGCCACTGCATGCCGCCAACCTGGTGCTCAAGCGCCGCGTACTGGCCGGTTCGTTGATCGGTGGCATCGCCGAAACCCAGGAAATGCTCGACTTCAGCGCCGAGCATGGCATCACCTGTGACATCGAGATGCTCGATATCCGAAGCATCAACGAAGCGTTCGAGCGGGTCATCGCGGGCGATGTGAAATACCGCTTCGTCATCGACATGGCCACGCTGCAAGCCTGACTGGCAGGTGAAGGGTCACCAGGCCAGTGGCTTGTCCAGGCCCTTCCAGAACAGCCAGCGGCGTAGCTCGCCGTGCTCGCCAGTGCCGATCTGCCAGTCAGGGCGGCCGCTGTCGAGGGCGATCAGCGAAATGAAGCCGGCATAGCTGGCGGCGACCAGGGTTTTGCCGTCTGCGCTGATGTCCATGGCGCACAGGGTTGAACCCAGGTAGTGCTGCCAGTGCTCCTGACCGTCTTCGCCAAATGCGCGCAGATAGCCGTGCGCATCACCCACGATGTATTCGCCGGCGCGGGATACGCCTGCGTAGATCCGCGCGCCATCCTCGACCAGCGGCGTGCGCGGGTCTTCGCTGTAGTAGTCGGTATCAAGCCCCGGCAGGTCGGCCGTGCGCACGCCCAGGGTGTTGCCGTTGTAGAAATGGCAGGCATTCAGGATCAGATGGTCGCCGCGCTGGTTGAACAAGGCGAAGTGTGGGTATTCGCCTACGGGGCCGATTTCGGCGACCACCTGCAGTTGATCGTCCAGCACCAGATGGCGCACGCCTTGTTCGCCGATGGCGAGCAGGCGGCCATCGGGCGAGACTGCGCCGTGCTCCATCGACAGGCCCAGGGCGATATCGTCAGGGTCGATCCCTTCTGCCAGGTCATCGAGAATCGTCTGCTGCTGTGGCAGCAGGCGAATCGCCCGTTCGCCGGTGAGCACAAATATCCCTTCGCTGCTGACCAGCAATACCCGCTGTCCATCCGGGAAGGGGATCAGCGCGCTGGGTGTGGGCGGCAAATCGAACGGTTCGAATGGGTAGCCGCCCGGCAAACCTTCCAGACCATGGGGCCAGGCCATGCGCGCGACCTGCGGGCCACCCCAGCCGTCAGTGACGCGGACACCCTCGGCGTTGGCCAGGGCGAAATAACGCCGCTGCGGGCAGCGACCAAAGTGCTCGACGCCGATCACCGGGGTCACCGTGCACCCATCGATGCGCACCACCTGGCCGCGTTCGTGAGGCATGCCAATCCGTGCCAGCAGGCTGCCGTCGTCGAGCATGAGCACGCTGGCGATGCCTTGGCCGTGCTGTTCCAGCAGCGGTACCAGCGGCAGGTGGGCGGGCGGCCAGTCGCTGCGAAAGGCACGGCGTTGCTGCTCATCGACGTAGGGCTGATTGATCGTCTGCAGCGCCGCCTGCCAGGCCGGCAGCAGGTGCTCGGTGGCAGGCGCGGCCGGCTCCTCGAGGTTGTCCCAGCCCTGCGTGCGACCTTGCGCGACGTAGTGGTTGATGGCCTTGGCATAGGTGATTACGGCCTGCTGCCACTGTTGCTGGGCGTGCTGCTTGTCCATGAACGGATCGGACTCCTTGTTCCGCGGTCTGTCTCAAGAGCGCACATGTTACTCCGCCTGCGCTGCGGTTGTGAGGCCCTGGCTTGGCGCGTACCATGGCCGCCATCCTTGATCACCCTCTATCCGCACCTGCCGCATGCTTACTCAGCGGGCTGGGTTGCGTACTTGTCGTCTTTTTTCAGGAGCTGTAATCCTCGTCCATGAATGGTCCGATCCCCACATCCATGCCCGCACCCGTGGGCGGCGGCAGCTGGCTCAGCGTCATCGCGTTGGCCCTGGCTGCGTTTATCTTCAATACCACCGAGTTCGTCCCCGTGGCGCTGCTCAGTGACATCGGCCGCAGTTTCGACATGAGCACTGCTCAGGTCGGGCTGATGCTGACCATCTACGCCTGGATAGTGGCGCTGGCGTCGCTGCCGATGATGTTGCTGACGCGCAATATCGAGCGGCGGCGCTTGCTGCTGTGGGTGTTTCTGGTGTTCATCGTCAGCCACTTGCTGTCGTGGCTTTCGCAAAGTTTCACCATGCTGGTGCTTAGCCGTATCGGCATTGCCCTGTCGCACGCGGTGTTCTGGGCCATCACCGCTTCGCTGGCCGTGCGGGTGGCGCCTGCGGGCAAGCAAGCCAAGGCATTGGGCCTGCTCGCGACCGGTACCACTCTGGCAATGGTCCTGGGCATTCCGCTTGGCCGGGTGGTGGGTGAGGCGCTGGGCTGGCGGGTGACGTTCCTGAGCATCGCCGGCGTGGCGCTGGTGACCATGCTGTGCCTGATGAAGTCGCTGCCGTTGCTGCCAAGCCAGAACTCAGGCTCGCTGCGCAGTTTGCCGGTGTTGTTCAAGCGCCCGGCATTGGTGATCACGTACCTGCTGGTGACGTTGCTGATCACTGCGCAGTTCACCGCCTACAGCTATATCGAACCGTTTGCGTTGCATGTCGCGCAGATCGGTGGCGATCGCACCACCTTGCTGTTGCTGCTGTTCGGCGGCGCCGGGGTGATCGGTTCGGTGCTGTTCAGCCGCTACAGCGAGCGTTTCCCGCAGCTGTTCCTGCTCGGTTCGATAGGGTGCCTGGCCGCTTGCCTGCTGTTGCTCTGGCCGCTGTCGGGCAACTTCACCGTATTCGCCGTGCTGAGCATGTTCTGGGGGGTGGCGATCCTCAGCTTCAGCCTGGCCTTGCAGTCCAAGACGCTCAAGCTGGCCTCGGATGCCACCGATGTGGCCATGGCGTTGTTCTCTGGCATCTACAACATCGGGATCGGCGGCGGTGCGTTGCTCGGCAGCATCGTCAGCGCCCAGCTGGGCGTGGCTTACATTGGCCTGGCCGGCGGTTCGGTAGCCGTGCTCGGCCTGATCCTGGCGCTGGTCAGCCTCAAGCGTTTGCGCGAGACGCCCGCGCTCGGCTGACCCGGCTGCTACAGCAGCAGCGCCGACCACGCCGAGGCAATCAGCAGGCACGCCAGCAGCTGGTTGAACCGGCGCAGGCGCCGTGGCGACTGCAACCAGCGTGCGCTGCCAGCACCGAGCAGGGCCCAGCTGGTCATGCTTGGCAGGGCCACCAGCAGCAATACCAATGCCAGCTGCCAGACCGGCTGGCCCGGCGCGGCATACACGCCGATCACCGCCACGGCCAGCAACCAGACCTTGGGGTTGATCAGTTGCAGCGAGGCGGCGCTGAGCGCGCCGAAGGGCTGTTGTTCGGCACTCTGGATCGGCTCGCCGGCACTGCGCAGCAACTGCCAGCCCAGCCACGTCAGCCAGATCACGCCGAGCCAGCTCATCACTTGCTGCGCCAGCGGATAGCGCAGCAGCACTTCGCCCAGGCCCAGGCCGACCGCCCAGACGATTGCCGCCGCCGCCAGGCATGCAGCCAGGATCGGCGCCACGCTGGCCCGCAGCCCGGCGCGGGCGCTATGGGCGAGGATCAGCACGTTGGTCGGCCCGGGACTGATGCTGGTGACCAGCGCAAACAAGGTAAAGGGCAACAGGGACTGCAGCATCAACGGTAACTCCAGAGGGATGGAGCACCATGGTCGCTGCCGCCGCTGGCTCAGTCTGGAAGCTTTGAGCAGCGTCGCTGGTAGGCGGCAGGGGTCAGGCAATAGGCGCGGCGGAACCAGCGACCGAGGTGGCTCTGATCGGCAAAGCCAAGCGCCGTAGCCACTGCAGCAGGGCTCTCGCCCAGGGCCAACAGGCGCCGCGCGCGAGTCAGGCGCAGTTGGATCAGGTAGGCGTGCGGGGCCAGGCCGAAGGCCGCCTTGAACGCGCGACTGAGGCGAAAACGATCGACCCCGCAGGCCTGGGCCAGCTCGACCAGGCCGATGTCTTGATCGATATGCGCGTGCAGGTAGTCCCGCGCGCGCTGCGCAGTCAGCGGCAGGCGTGGGTCAGGGTTGAGCCGCTTGCTCCAGTGCAGGTGCTGGGTCAGGCAGGCGAGCATGTCGTCCATGGCCGTTTGGCGCACGATGCGCAGGTCCTGACTGTGCACGGCTTCGAAGGCGCGCATGATTGCGCCACTGAGGCGCAAGTCGTTGCACTGGGTGTCGGCAAAGCTGGGCAGGCTGTTGGCCGGTGCCTGCTCGAACAAGCTCGGCAGCTCGGCCTGCAGCCAGTCAGGTTCCAGGTACAACGTGGAGTAAGTGAAGCCATCGGCGGTGGGCGCCAGGCCATCGTGGATCTCGCCAGGCTCGAGCAGAAACACCTGACCCGGCGTGCTCACGTGGCGGGCGCGGCGGCAGTTGAACTGCTGCACGCCTTGCTCGGTGGCGCCGACCAGATAACTGTCGTGCCAGTGCGGGTCGTAGGCGTGCCCGGTGAAATGCGCGCGTACCGACTCGATGCCGGTATCGGCGTCCTGGCTCAGATCAATCCAGTTGGTCATGGGCGGCAGCTGCTGGTGAATGGGCCCACTACCTTAACCCACCAGGGCGGGTCAGGTTTAGAACGGATGTGCAGCCTGACGCGGGGTATTTTCGTCATTGGCATGAAAGTGTTGCTGCATTTTCAGCGGTTTCTATTGGCTGCAACAGCGCTAAGATGCGTGTCGAATCTGCACACCTCAGGAGCTCTTCGATGGACACCGTTACCCTGGCCAAGCGCCGTTACACCACCAAAGCCTACGACGCCAGCCGCAGGATCCCGCAGGCGACCATCGATACCTTGCTCGAGCAACTGCGCCACAGCCCGTCCTCGGTCAACACCCAGCCTTGGCACTTCATCGTTGCCGACAGTGCTGAAGGCAAGGCGCGGATCGCCAAGAGCACTGAGGCCTTTGCCTACAACACCGCAAAGATTCGCGATGCCTCGCATGTGCTGGTATTCGCCGCGCGCACCGAGATGCCCGAAGCGCATCTGCAGGCGCTGCTGGAGCAGGAAGCCAGCGACGGTCGTTTCCACACCGAGCAGGCCAAGGCCGGCCAGGACCTGACCCGCCGCAGCTATGTCGACCTGCACCGCTTCGACCAGAAAGACCTGCAGCACTGGATGGAAAAGCAAACCTACCTTGCCCTCGGCACTGCGCTGCTGGGCGCTGCCGCGCTGGAGCTGGATGCCACGCCAATCGAAGGTTTCGACAGCAAAGTATTGGACGCCGAGCTTGGCTTGCGCGAGCGCGGCTTCACCAGCGTGGTGCTGCTCAGCCTGGGTTACCGCAGCGCCGACGACTTCAACGCTGGGCTGGGCAAATCCCGCTTGCCGGCGTCGAGCGTGTTCACCTTCCTTTAAGCTGCGGGTCCAGCACTGGCATCAGCTGTGCGCTGAGCGCTTCGACCAGCGCACTGACCTTGGGCAGGTGGCGCCGGTTGCGGCGCCAGGCCAGGTGAATCGGCAGGCCCTCGCTGGCGAACTCTGGCAGCACTTCGACCAGGCTGCCCTCATCCAGCTGGCGCTGAACCAGCCAGGTCGGTAACTGGGCGATGCCGTGGCCGGCCATGCTCGCTATCGCCTGGCCTTCTGCGTCACCGATGGCCAGACGGCCGCTGATGTTTTTCAGTTGCGTCGCGCCTTGCCGGCCACTGGCGAAATGCAGCGGCGGCGTGCTGCCATCGGCGCAGGCGTACAGCACGCAACCAAGTGCCTGAAGTTCACGCTCGTCACGTGGCGTGCCGTGCTCGGCAAGGTAGCCGGGGGCAGCGCAGAACACCGTGCGCTGGCTGCCCAGGTAGCGATGTTCGACCCCGGCCGGCCACACCTGCGGCCCGCCAATGCGGACGATGACGTCGATAGCGTCCTCGACCATGTCGACGAAGCGGTCGGACAAGGTGATATGCGGCTGTACGCGCGGATGGCGCCGGGCAAAGTCGAGCACGGCGGGCAGCGCGTGCAGGCGGCCAAAGCTTGCCGGCAGATCGACCCGCAGCGGCCCGCACGGCTCGTTCAGTTCATCATGCAGGGCCAGCTCGGCCTCGGCGATCTCGGCCAGCACCCGGCTGCAGGTTCGCAAGTACGCCGCGCCGCTGTCGCTGAGCAGCAGGCGCCGGGTGGTGCGTTCGAACAGCCTGACCTGCAGGCGTTTCTCCAGACGCGCCACACCCTTGCTGACGGCTGAACTGGTGAGGTTCATGCGCTCGGCGGCGGCGATGAAGCTGCCCGCGTTGGCGACATTGACGAAAAAGTCGATGTCCTTGAGGTGCTCGGCGACAGGCATGGGAGCAGGGCCCTTGATTAGTGAAAGTGCGTCAGTAAATTGCGGAAAATCTACCGCTAATAAGCGTTTAATTCCATATTAAGCTTCGCGGCTGAAAGTTTACGAGCGATAGACGATGCAAAATTCTTCCCTGACTGCCCCCGCAGTCGCCGACTCCGGCCAGCGAACCGGGCTGTCCATTCTGTTGTTCGCGGTCGGCGGCTTTGCCCTGCTGACCACTGAATTCATCATCCTTGGCTTGCTGCCAGGGTTGGCCCGGGATTTGGGGTTGTCGGTCGCAGCCGCAGGTCAGTTGGTTACCCTGTTTGCGGTGACCGTCATGCTGTTCGGGCCGTTTCTGACCGCCTGGTTGTCATCCTATCCACGCAAGACCCTGTTCATCGCCATCGTGCTGGTGTTCGCTGCCTCCAACGCACTCGCTGCAGTGGCGCCAAACGTCTGGGTACTGGCGCTGGCGCGGGTGCTCGGTGCATTGGCATTGCCGGTGTATTGGGGCACCGCCAGCGAGAGTGCAGGGCAGTTGGCGGGACCCGGCCGTGAGGGTTGGGCGGTGGCCAAGGTGTACCTGGGCATCACTGCCGCGTTTGTCTTCGGCATCCCGCTGGGCACCGTCGCCGCCGGGCTGGTGGGCTGGCGCGGCAGCTTCTGGCTGCTGGCCGGGTTGTGCCTGCTGGTCGCGCTGCTGATGTGGGCGTGGTTGCCGAAGTTGCCGCCAGCGCCGCAGCGGGCACAGGGCGAACGGCAGACGGTAATCCTGCGTGATCGGCGCTTTATTGCCCATGTGCTGTTGTCGGTGTTGGTATTCACCGCGATGTTCACCGCCTACACCTATCTGGCAGAAATCCTCGAGCAGGTGGCGGGCGTGCCTGCGGCTCAGGTCGGTTGGTGGCTGATGGGCTTTGGTGTGGTCGGGATGCTGGGCAATAGTCTGGCCGGGCGCATCGTTGACCGCAGTCCATTAGGTGCGACGGTGCTGCTGCTGGCCATTCTGGCGATTGGCATGGGCGCGGTTGCTCCCGTGGTCGGCAATCCAGCGCTGCTGCTGGTTGCCCTGGCGCTGTGGGGCGTTGCCTACACGGCGTTGTTCCCGGTGTGTCAGGTGCGCGTCATGCAGGCCGGTGCCAAGGCTCAGGCCCTGGCCGGGACTTTGAACGTGTCAGCTGCAAACGGTGGCATCGCGGTTGGCGCTGCGCTGGGCGGGCTGGTGATTCAGTGGTACGGCACTGCGGCGCTGGGCTACGTCGCCAGCGCGGTGGCGGGCGTGGCCGTATTGGCCACGTTGCTGCTGCTGGTAGGCGCGAGGACTCGCGCCTGAGCACGCCGTTCGCTGTTACCAGAAGGTAGGTGCCGCAGTCGCCAGCACGCGGGTAAACACCTTGATTGCAGTATCCACATCAGCCTCTGTGGTATAGCGGCCGAGGCTGATGCGCATGCTGCTGCGTGCTTGTTGATCGGTGAGGCCCAGCGCCAGCAGCACATGTGACGCAGCGTTGCTGGCGGAGTTACAGGCTGAAGTGGTCGACAACGCCAACTCGCTGGCAAGCGCTGCGCTGTTGAAGCCTGGGGTAGCAATGCGCAGGTTGAGGGTGTTGGCGATGCGTTGCTGCGGGCAGCCATTGAGTGCGACGTCCGGCAGCGCCAGCAGGCCGTTGAGCAGGCGTTCGCTGAGTTGATGGATGCGCTGTTGCTCGGCCTCGGCCGGGCCACCTGCCAAAGCGAACGCACTGCCCATGCCGGCGATCTGGTGGGTTGCGAGTGTACCCGAACGCAGCCCACCTTCATGGCCGCCGCCATGCATCTGAGCACGCATCAGTGGCCGCGCTCGCGGGCCGACATACAGCGCACCGATGCCCTTGGGGCCGTAGACCTTGTGCGCGGAGAATGACATGAGATCTACAGCTTGCTCGGGCAGGTCGAGCGCGACCTTGCCGACTGCCTGGGCGGCGTCTACGTGCAGCAGTGCGCCATGGGCACGAACGATCTGGCCGATAGCGGCGAAGTCGGTGAGGGTGCCCAGTTCGTTGTTGACCGCCATCAGCGACACCAGCCGGGTGTCGTGGCGCAGCGCCTGGCGGACCGCCTCAGGCTGAATCAGCCCGGCCTGGTCAGGCATCAGGCGGGTCACTGCCCAGCCTTGTCGCTCAAGTTCGGCCACGGTATCGAGCACCGCTTTGTGTTCCAGCGCGCTGGTAAGCAGATGCCCAGGCTCACCGGCGCCGTCGGCGATACCCTTGAGGGCGAGGTTGTTGGATTCGGTGGCGCCTGAGGTCCAGACCAGATCCTCAGCCTGAGCGCCGACCCGCTCGGCTACCTGCCGGCGGGCTTGCTCGACCACTGCACGCGCCGCCTGGCCATAGGCGTGACCGCTGGAGGCGGGGTTGCCGAAGTTGGCATGGTGGCCGAGGCAGGCGAGCATGGTTTCGATAACCCGCTCATCGACGGGAGTTGTGGCGGCGTAGTCGAAGTACAGCGGGGCGCTAGACATGATGGGCTGATCCGGGCATGTCGCCTGATGGTGGCGATCGTTAGCGACATGCTATCCGCCTGCAGCTGAAAATTTTTTCCGTTATTTTCCTGTCGATCACGGTTATGTAGAAGAAAATTCTCCAGAACTGTCTCAAGCAGGATCAAACGTTTTTTCCTCCTCCACCACAACCCGCTCACACAGCTCGATGATCTGTTCGCGCATCCAGCGGTTGGCGGGGTCCTGGTCGGTGCTTTCATGCCAGTACAGGTGGGTTTCCAACGGCGGCACTTCTACTGGCAATGGCAAGTGGCGCAGTTGATGGCGGCGGGCGAAACGCTCTGGCACGGTCATCACCATGTCCGTCTGCTGCAATACCTGCGAGGCCATCAGGTAGTGTTGCGAGCGCAGCGCGACCTTGCGTTGCAGGCCCATCTTGCCCAGCGCCAGATCGACATAACCCAGGCCGTTGCGACGACTGGAAATATGGATGTGGCTCATGCCCAGGTACTGCTCCAGCGTCAGCTTGGCCTCGGCCAGTGGGTGGCCCTGGCGCATTGCACAGACGAAGCGGTCCTGCATCAGTTTGACGTGGCGCACCTGCGGGTCAGTATTGAGCGGCGCATCGACGGCAAAATCCAGACGGCCAGCGGCCAGTTCCTTGGTGGTTTCACGACGTTTGCACAGGAAGCTTTCGATCATCACCGCGGGTGCCAGCCGGCGCAGACGCTGGAACAGCGGCGGCAGGACAACCGCCTCGGTCAGGTCGGTCATGCTGATGCGAAAGGTTTTGTTGGCCTGTTGCGGATTGAAGATGCGGCTTTCCTGCACCGACACTCGCAACAGCGCCAGCGCGTTGCGTACCGGGCCGATGATGTTCTGCGCCATCGGTGTCGGCACCATGCCTTGGGCGGTACGCACGAACAGCGGGTCGTTGAAGGTCTCACGCAGCCGCGACAATGCGTTGGACACCGCCGGCTGGGTGATGCCGACGATCTGACCAGCGCGGGTCAGGTTGGCTTCGGTGTAGATCGCATCGAAGACGATGAACAGATTGAGGTCAACCTTGCTGAGATTCATGGGCGCCGCTCGACGTTGATGTTATCGCCGGATCATATATCGGTTATGAATGTTTATACACGCTGAAAATAGGCTAGGTGGATTGGCGCGGTTGTTCTAGGCTCAGCCCATGTTCTTCATCCTGTGAAGGTAAGCCCGATGGATTTCGCCTATTCGCCCAAGGTTCAGGCCCTGCGAGAGCGCGTCACTGCGTTTATGGACCAGCATGTTTATCCTGCCGAAGCCGTGTTCGAGCGCCAGGTTGCCGAGGGCGACCGCTGGCAGCCCACGGCGGTGATGGAAGAGCTCAAGGCCAAGGCTCGCGCCGAAGGCTTGTGGAACCTGTTTCTGCCCGACTCGGAGTATGGCGCGGGCCTGAGCAACCTTGAGTACGCGCCGCTGGCGGAAATCATGGGCCGCTCCCTGCTTGGCCCGGAGCCGTTCAACTGCTCGGCGCCCGATACCGGCAACATGGAGGTGCTGGTGCGCTACGCCAGCGAGGCGCAGAAGCGCCAGTGGCTGGAACCGCTGCTGCGCGGTGAGATCCGCTCGGCGTTCGCCATGACTGAGCCGGATGTTGCCTCATCCGACGCCACCAATATGGCGGCCACGGCCGCACGCGATGGTGATCAGTGGCTGATAAACGGGCGCAAGTGGTGGACCTCCGGCGCCTGCGACCCGCGCTGCAAGGTGATGATCTTCATGGGCCTGTCCAACCCGGATGGCCAGCGTCATGAGCAGCACTCGATGATACTGGTGCCTACCGACACGCCTGGGCTGAAGATCGTCCGGCCACTGCCGGTGTTCGGCTACGACGACGCCCCCCATGGCCACGCCGAAGTGCTGTTCGACAATGTGCGCGTGCCGTACGAAAACGTCCTGCTGGGCGAAGGGCGTGGCTTCGAGATTGCTCAGGGGCGGCTGGGGCCGGGTCGGATTCACCACTGCATGCGTTCGGTGGGCATGGCCGAGCGCGCACTGGAATTGATGTGCCGGCGCTCAGTCGAACGCACGGCTTTTGGCCGCCCTCTGGCGCGGCTTGGCGGCAATATCGACAGGATCGCCGACTCGCGCATGGAAATCGACATGGCCCGCCTGCTGACGCTGAAGGCGGCGTACATGATGGACACTGTTGGCAACAAGGTTGCCCGCAGCGAGATCGCTCAGATCAAGGTGGTCGCGCCCAATGTCGCACTGAAAGTGATCGATCGGGCCATCCAGATCCATGGCGGGGCAGGGTTCAGCGGTGATTTCCCGCTGGCCTACATGTACGCCATGCAGCGCACCCTGCGTCTGGCGGACGGGCCGGACGAGGTGCATCGCGCCGCCATCGGCAAGTATGAAATCGGCAAGTATGTGCCGGCGGAGTTACTGCGCATGAGCCGCTGATGGTGGCGCGCCTGGGCAGCGCGCCGACATTGCACTCGGCTAGCGGTTCCTGAGCGAGTCAGGATCTGCAGTGGTCACGCGATCCTGAGCTGGGCCAGGCGTGGGCTGATCATGGCCGGCCGGGTCTGGTCCATGGTGGGCCTCGCCACCCGCGGTCGCATCATTGCGGGTCTTGAGCAACGACAGCACAACCCCGCCCAGCAACAGTCCAAAGGTCACCCCCAGCGACAGCAGCGCCGGCACCTTGCCGATCAGGCCGTGATAGAAAATCTTGCAGCCGATGAAGATCAACACCAGTGCCAGCGCGTATTTCAGATAGACAAACCGATGCATCAGGGCAGACAGCGCGAAGTACAGCGAGCGCAGGCCAAGGATGGCGAAGATGTTCGAGGTGTAGACAATGAACGGGTCTTGAGTAATGGCAAAGATCGCCGGCACGCTGTCGACGGCAAACACCAGGTCGGCCAGCTCGATCAACACCAGCGCCAGAAACAGCGGCGTGGCATAACGCAGCGCTTTGCTTTCACCGGGCGGCGTCAGCCGGACAAAGAATTTTGCCCCGTGCACCTCATCGGTGACGCGCATATGCCGGCGCACAAACTTCAGCACCGGGTTGTTGGCCAGGTCCGGCTGGCTGTCTTCCTTGGACAAGGCCATCTTCACCCCGGTAAACAGCAGGAACGCGCCGAACAGGTACAGTACCCAGGCAAAATTCTGCACCAGTGCAGCGCCGACGCCGATCATGATCGCGCGCAGCACCACCACCCCGAGGATGCCCCAGAACAACACCCGGTGCTGGTAGCGGCGGGGGATGGCGAAGTAGCTGAAGATCATTGCCATGACGAACACGTTGTCCATCGACAGCGATTGCTCGACCAGGAAACCGGTATAGAACTCGAGCGCCGACTGCGCGCCCAGCTCGAACCAGACCCAGGCGCCAAACAACACGCCAACGCTGAAATAGCCCGAATACAGCAGCAGGCTTTCGCGCATTTCGATTTCACGTTCTTTGCGGTGCAGGACGCCCAGGTCGAGCACCAGCAGGCCAACCACGATGATGACGAACACCAGCCACAGCCAGGCGCTGGTACCGAGTACAGGAGTTGTGAGATAGGTCTGTAGAGCTGTCATGAGCCCCTCCTTGATTGTCGACGTTGCATGGCAACAGTGATCCGACATGGCGGCGTGGCAGCCGTCAGAGGGGCCCGGTATCACATGGGTTAGAGCCTAGACCCAGATAGCGGAGCTGCCGAATGGCAGCCTGTTACATTTCTTTGCATGGCCTTCAGCAGCACTTCAGTACACCCATACTTCGACTCGGCGATTGCGCTGGCGGCCCTGCTCCTGGCCGTTGTCGGCCACTGGCAGCTCGGCGCCCATGCCGAGCACGTCGATGTTCTGCACGCCGTCGCGGGCCAGTTCGCGGCGTACGGCCAAAGCCCGCAGGCGCGAGAGCAGGGCGGCCCTGCCCGGTGTTTCCTTGGGGTCGCCGAAGCCGACCAGTAGTGTCCTGGTTTGCTCGTAGCCGGCCTGCTGCAGGAAGTCTGCGACACGGCGCACGTCGCGCAGCGCCTTGCTGTCGAGGCTTGCGCTGCCTTTCTGGAAGCGAAAGTTCACGGTCAGCCGGCGCCCTCCGAGGGCAAGGCTGCGGTAGCGCGCCGGCATGTCTGCCTGGCTAGGCACCGGCAACGCGTTGACCTGCTGGTTGACGAAGCCCTGTTCGGCAACGATGACCTGGCCGGCCGGGCTCTGGGCGAAGTCGGCCAGCGTCTGGGCCAGCGGCTGCGGACTGGCCGGCAGGTAGAAGTACAAGCGCCGCGACAGCGGATAATCTTCACTGGCAACCAGTGCGCGGCTGAGCGGCAGGGCCGGCGCATCGCCGGCAGCAATGGCCAGGACCTTGGCGCCATGCACTGCAGCGAGGCTGCTGAAACCAATCGCCTGGCGGTCGTTCTGGACCCGCGCGACCAGCGCGTCGCTGGATTCGAAGCGCCGCGCCTCGCCACTCAATGCGCTACGTACGGGGTCGAGCACCAGCGCCTTGAAGGTCTCGAAGGTGCCGGAGCGGTCATCGCGTGCATACAGTCGGATAGCACCGCCCGCTACGCCCAGTTGCTCCCAACGGGTTACCTGACCGGCAAACACCTGGGCCAGCTGCGCCGTGTTCAGGCTGGTCAGAGGATTGTCGGGATGGACGATGACGGCAACGCCATCCAGGCCGATGACCTGCTCGGAGTGCCCGCTACGCAAATTGCCGAATGCCCGCAACTGATCTACCTCAATGTCATTGATCGGTCGCGAGGACGCAATCAAGTCTGCCGCGCCAGTGCCCAGCGCAGCGAAACCGGTACTGCTGCCGTGAGCCGCGATCAGCACGCTGAGGTATTCGCCAGCGCGACCCTGAGCCGTGATGGTGATTTCGTTGGGAACAGTACCCGAGGACTGCTCGATCGCCGTCGCCCCTTGGCTGCGCAGCATCCCCTCAACCAGCGCAGGCCCAAGCGCTGCGCCGATGGTGTTGGAGCCCTGAATGCGCAACTGCGCCGGCTCAGCCAGGCTGAGCAGTGGCAGCAACAACAGCAGGAGTGAGAGCAGACGCGGCATGCCGGAAACCTGGAGCACGGTGGTGCGCCGCAGATTACGACAGTTGCATGACGGGCAGATGACGGTGCTGCGCCAGACTGTAGTGCAACCCTGGCCACTAACTGTGCGGGTCGTAGGAGGCGAAAACCCCTTATGCTGTTACGAAATATGTCTATAACAGTTTGCATAAGGACCTGATGATGCCGCTCAAGGACTTGTTGATCGCCCTGGTGGTGATCATCATCTGGGGAGTCAACTTCGTGGTGATCAAGGTAGGCCTCGACGGCCTGCCGCCGATGCTGCTGGGCGCGTTGCGCTTTTTGCTGGTGGCGTTTCCCGCGGTATTGCTGGTAAAGCGGCCGAATCTGCCGTGGCGCTGGCTGATTGCCTATGGCGCGACGATCTCCCTCGGCCAGTTCGCATTCCTCTTCCAGGCCATGCACAGCGGCATGCCGCCAGGCCTGGCGTCGCTGATCCTGCAGTCGCAGGCATTCTTCACGCTGGGCTTCGCCGCGCTGTTTCTCGGCGAGCGCTTGCGCCCGGCCAGTGTTCTGGGCTTGCTGGTGGCAGCGGGTGGGCTGGCGTTGATCGGCAGTGAGCACAGCAGCCATGTGCCGCTGATTGCCTTGTTGCTGACACTGTGCGGCGGTGCCATGTGGGGCATGGGCAACATCATCACGCGGCGCTTTGGCTCGGTGAATCTGGTGGCGCTGGTGGTGTGGGGCGGGCTGATCCCGCCGCTGCCGTTTCTGGCCTTGTCGTGGATGCTCGAAGGGCCTGAGCGGATCAGTCAGGCGTTGACCCATATCAGCTGGAGTTCTGTGGGTGCGCTGCTGTTCCTTGCCTATGCAGCGACCATGCTTGGTTACACCCTGTGGAGCACACTGCTGTCGCGCCATCCAGCCGGCAAAGTAGCGCCGTTTTCATTGCTGGTGCCGGTGATCGGCCTGAGCTCATCGGCGTGGCTGCTGGGTGAGCGGCTCACGGCCATTCAGGGCTGGGGTGCGCTGTTGGTGATGGTCGGCTTGCTGATCAATGTGTTCGGTAGCCGACTGAGCCAGCGCCTGCGCGCGGCGCTTTGCTAAGATCGCCTCTTTTGCTCCGGCCATACAGGCCGGGCAGCAGCAGGAGGATGCGCATGATCATCTCTACCACCAGCCAGCTCGATGGCCGTCCGATTGGCGAATACCTGGGCTTGGTCAGTGCCGAATCGGTGCAGGGGATCAACTTCGTCCGCGACTTTTTCGCGCGCTTTCGGGATTTCTTCGGGGGGCGTTCGCAGACCCTTGAAAGTGCATTGAAGCAAGCCCGCGAGCAGGCTACCGCGGAGTTGATCGCCCGCGCGCGGCAGATGAATGCCGATGCAGTAGTCGGCGTCGACTTCGAAATCAGCATGCCCTCGGTGCAGGGCGGCATGGTGGTGGTGTTCGCCACGGGCACCGCAGTCAGGCTCAGATAAGGCCAAATGCCACTGGTCAGTTATGGCCGTTTCGTCCATGCAGTCCGAGAATGACCGGCTAGTCTCACTTCAACAGCCGGGCTTTATCGGGCAAGCGAGGGGCTTGCCGGCGCGGTTATCTGTGCAGGGAGTCGGGCGATGAGTGAAGCTTTTGTCGAAGACCTCAATGACGTGTTTCCAATCAACAACCAGGTGCGCTGCGGTCAAGCGGCGTTTCGCCTGGGTTTTGCCCACATGACGCTGGACGATTCCGAGCAGATGCAGCCGGTGGCGTTGCAGCGCTGCAAGAAAGGGCGTTTTACGCCGCGGATTCCGGCGCGTAAGTAAAGGGACCGCGCGGCGGCCCAATCCCGTCTCGGGCATCAGTATTTACGCCCAACGGCACGCTTATCATGGCCTTTGTTGATGCTGCGCAAGTTAACAGTGAGTTGCACTCGCAGATGTAACAATGCTGTGGTCTGCTTGCACTGTCTGTTCAGAAAAGGAGGATTGACTGCAATGCGCATCAGGGAAGAAGCCTACCGGCATTGGGCCCAGTCACAGTTACCCAGCCGTAGCCATGAAGAACAACTCAGCGACGGTATTACCATTGACGTGCAGGTCCGCCTGTCACGCCTGGGCGCCACCCAGGTGTTCATCGGCATGTACAGCGACAACGGCAGGGCGTTACTCGAAGAGTACTACCCGACACGACCCGGCGAGACCACGACGCGGGCGATGGTGTGGGGTGTCAACAGGGCGCGGGCCATGAGCCTGGACGCTGCGCCGCAGCCGCAGCGGCTGCGGGCATGAAAAAGCCCGGCCTTTGCAGGCCGGGCTCAACACCGCAGTGAGACCACTCAGTTCAGTGGTTCGATCACCTTGACTGCCTGCCGCTCACGGGCGGCTGGCCATTCTTGTTGCAACGTTTCCAGCACACGGCCAACGAACTCGGTGTCGGCTGCAGCCTTTTTGCCGACAAAGCCCTGGCCGCGGCGGTAGACCTTGAAGCTTGCGCAAGTGCTGGGCAGGTGCGCTGCAAACTCGTCTTCGAGGCTGTTTGGCGGCAGACGATCAAGGCGCACCTCGCCAGTCTGGCTGATCCACAGCAGGTGATCGTCGAGGCTGTCCTTGCGTGCAGCGAACAGCTCGGCCAATTGGTCAACAGTCGGTTTGTCGTTCAAATTCATGTTCATCATAAAGCCCCTATTACCCGTCGTTTAGTGATTTCACACTTGGCGCTCTACACATGTAGCGCGCTACCAAGGCTGCTACCGCAGCGTTGCAACAGGGGCTTTTCACATGCTGCCTTATGGACAGTTCCCTCTCCACGAACGCCTTGCGTTACCGCGCAAGCCGTCTGGAATACCCTTGCCACCGCTCCCGATCGGGGAGACGGCTTAATCATGCCCAACGCCGATCAACGGCGTCAACAGTTTTGTAGTGAATATTTTTGTTCACTACATAATGTCCGACAATCCATCAGTCACTCCCCGGAAAGGATCTGGTAGGCCGCTTCGACGCGGGCTTCATTGGGGTAATTACGGTTGGCAAGCAGGGCGATGCCAAGGCCTTTGGCGGGGATGAATGCAACGTAGGCACCAAAGCCATTGGTCGATCCGGTCTTGTTGTACCAGGCGCCAGCATCGGCAGGGCTGGCTGGGGTCAGGCGGGTCACGGCATGCGGCTGACGCACCATCCCGGCGCCGTTACCTTCGAGCAGCGTCGGCAGTGTCACCGGGGCAGGGTAGTGCTCCCAGCCAAGGCCCTGAGTCATGCTGCCCACCTGAAAGTAACCTTGGTGGGTGAGGGCGATGGCTTGCTTGAGTGGGGCAGTCAGTTGGTCGGGCTGCACCTGCGCGCGGACGTAGCGCAGCGCGTCGCCGATCGTGGTTTTGATGCCGTAGGCCTCATCAGCGAAAGCGCCGGGAGAAACCCGAACCGGCCGCTGCTGCGCGTCATAACCCTGCGCGTACTGGTCTTGGGCGCTGGCCGGCACCTGCAGGTAGGTGTGTTTCAGGCCAAGCTTTGGCAGTAGCGACTCCTCCATCAACTGCGCGAAGGGCAGCTTCTGCGCACGCGCGGCCAGGTCGCCAAACAAGCCGAGGCTAGGGTTGGAATAGCAGCGTTGCGTGCCTGGCGCAGTTTTGCGCTGCCACTGTTGCAGAAACACCAGCGCCTGGGCGTCGTTCTCGATATTGTCCGGGAACTGTAATGGCAGGCAGTCGGCGCTGTATGTGCCCAGCTCCATCACACTGGCCTGACCCAACGGCGTGTTGTTCAACGCAGGTTGATAACGGCTGGCTGGCGCGGCCAGATCGACTTTACCTTCGGCACTGGCCAGCGCCACCAGCGTCGCCGTATAGGTCTTGCTCAACGAACCGACTTCAAACAGGGTCTCGCGGCTCACTGGCTGGTGATCGGCCTTGTTCGCTTCGCCATAGGTGAACACATGTTCACGCCCATCGGCGAACACCGCGACCGCCATGCCCGGGATCGCGTGTTTTGCCATCAACGGTTTGATCACTGCGTCGACCCGAGTTTGCAGGTCACCGGCAAGGCTGTGGGTATTGATCAGCGAGCAGATAAGGCCAAGCAGCGTGAGAAGTGGGCGTGAAGTGAGCATGGGAATCCTGTCTGCGACGTGTGCGATGTCCGTTGCGCGACACTGGCGGGCGTTCCAGCGTTAGCGCAGATAAGTCGCAGACCTTATCGTCGTGCGCTGCACGATGACAACAAGGAATGAGTAATGAAGTACTTCCGCATGCTGTTCGACAACTTCACGCTGGCACTGCTCGGCGTGGTGCTGATCGCTACACTGCTGCCGTGCTCGGGGCAGGGGGCAGTGGTGTTCGGCTGGCTGACCAACCTGGCCATCGGCCTGCTGTTCTTTCTGCATGGCGCCAAGCTGTCGCGGGAGGCAATCATCAAGGGTGCCGGCCACTGGCGTCTGCACCTGCTGGTGTTCTCCTGCACTTTCGTCCTGTTTCCGTTGCTGGGGCTGGCGTTCAAGCCGCTGTTCGTACCGTTGGTAGGCAACGAGCTGTACCTGGGCGTGCTGTATCTGTGTGCCTTGCCGGCCACGGTGCAATCGGCAATCGCCTTTACCTCGCTGGCGCGCGGCAACGTCCCGGCGGCGATCTGCAGCGCGGCGGCTTCGAGCCTGTTGGGGATCTTCCTCACCCCGCTGCTGGTGATGCTGCTGCTCGGTGCCGACGGCAATACCGGCTCGGGCCTGGACGCGGTGCTGAAAATCACCCTGCAGTTGTTGGTACCGTTCGTGGCCGGCCAGATCGCTCGGCGTTGGATCGGCGAGTGGGTCAAGCGCAATGCACGCTGGCTGAAGATCGTCGATCAGGGCTCGATCCTGCTGGTGGTCTACACCGCCTTCAGTGAAGCGGTCGTCACCGGGCTCTGGCACACGGTATCCCCGCAGCATCTGGCCGGCTTGTTCGCCGTGTGCGGGATACTTTTGGCGGTAGTGCTGTTGGGCGTGCGGGTGCTCGGTCGAGCGCTCGGCTTCAGTGTCGAAGACCGCATCACCATCCTGTTTGCCGGCTCGAAGAAAAGCCTGGCCACCGGTGTGCCGATGGCGCAAGTGCTGTTCATCGGCAGCGGGATCGGGGCGATGATCCTGCCGTTGATGCTGTTCCATCAGATTCAGTTGATGGTCTGTGCAGTGCTGGCCCAGCGTTACGCCAGCCGCAAGGAAGAGGTCGAGGGCGAAACCGCTGCGTCCTGAACGTAACTGGCCGGGGCGCAGTCGCGCTGCCCCGGCTCGGGTTAGTGGTTAATCCAGGTCTTGTGACGAGTGACGCTCTGCAACCTGAGTGGCCTCATCGCCCCAGGTGCGGTTGACCCGGGTGCCGCGTTGTACCGCCGAGCGCTGGGCAATGTCTTCGGCCCAGCGCTGCACATTGGGGTACTCCTCGACGGCGAGGAACTGCGCCGCTTCATAGAGGTTGCCGCGCACCAGTTGGCCGTACCAGGGCCAAACGGCGATGTCGGCGATGCTGTACTCGTCGCCGCCCAGATACGGGCTTTCAGCCAGACGTCGTTCGAGCACATCCAGCTGACGCTTGGCTTCCATGGTGAAGCGGTTGATCGCGTATTCGATCTTTTCCGGCGCATACACATAGAAGTGGCCAAAGCCGCCGCCCAGATAGGGCGCGGCGCCCATCTGCCAGAACAGCCAGTTGAGTGTCTCGGTTCGTGCAGTTGGGGCACTTGGCAGCAGCGCACCGAACTTCTCTGCCAGATACAGCAGGATCGAGCCCGACTCGAACACCCGCACCGGAGGCTGTTGGCTGCAGTCAAGCAGTGCCGGGATCTTCGAATTGGGGTTGACCGCAACAAAACCGCTGGAAAACTGCTCGCCCTCGCCAATGCGGATCAACCAGGCGTCGTACTCGGCGCCGCTGTGACCAAGGGCCAATAGCTCTTCAAGAAGAATGGTCACCTTGACGCCGTTGGGCGTTGCCAGCGAGTACAACTGCAGCGGGTGTTTGCCGTGCGGCAAGGCCTGCTCGTGGGTCGCGCCTGCCACCGGACGGTTGATGCTGGAGAACTGGCCAGCCTTGGCGGGCTCGTTGCGCCAGACCTTGGGCGGTACGTACTGTGAATCGCTCACAAAGAAATCTCCTCAAATGCGCGGTTTCTGTTAAAAAGCTCACCCATAGATCTATGCCACGGCGGTGTCGTTCAGGGCAAATGCCTTGTCGGCATGGCGTGCTGGCCCATGAATGGCAAACATGACCTAGAGTTAGCTGCAGCGCAGCGGGCATGCGAGCGATTTATTGCAGGTTTTCTCAACTATTCCTATCCGCGGATGTCATTCATTGCGATGCGCATGATGGATGGCATCCCAGCAAGTTTTCGGAGTTAACGGCACATGGCAGCACTGCAAAGCAGCACCTTGGAAGCGATCGTCGGCAACCAGCCACAGTTGCTCAATGATTGGCAGGCAGCGCTTGAAGCCAGCGGTGCTTCGCGCAACGTCAAAGAGCAGGACCTGCGTCAGCAAACCCGTGAGTTTCTGCAGCTGATCGTGGACGGCTTGCGCCATGAGGGCAGTGACAACGCTGCCGCTGCGGGCTGGGAAGAAACCCGCCGGTTCCTCGACAAACTCTCTGCAAGTCGCGCCCAACTCGGCCAGGAGTCGCATCAGACTGCCTCGTTCATCTTTTCGCTGAAAGGCCCGCTGTTTGCGCTGCTGCAAACCCAGTACCGCGATCAGCCCGCCGAGCTCGCTGAACAGCTGTGGCAAATCTCGGAGCTGTTCGATGCGTTTGGCCTGCACACCATCCGTACCTATCAAAAGACCCGTGAAGGGGTGATCAAGCGCCAGCAGGAAGAACTGCTCGAGCTGTCCACTCCAGTGGTCAAGCTGTGGGAAGGCGTGCTCGCGCTGCCGCTGATCGGCACCCTCGACTCGCACCGCAGCCAGACCGTCATGGAGTCGCTGCTGCAGCGCATCGTCGACACCGGCTCGGAAATCGCCATCATCGACATCACCGGCGTGCCGACCGTGGACACGCTGGTTGCCCAGCATCTGCTCAAGACCGTCACCGCGATCCGCCTGATGGGCGCTGATTGCATCATCAGTGGTGTGCGCCCACAAATCGCCCAGACCATCGTGCACCTGGGCCTGGATCTGGGCACCCTGACCACCAAGTCGAACCTGGCCGACGCCCTCAAGCTCGCGCTCAAGCGCCTGGGCACTGACCTCGGCGAGCGGGCGTAAACGATGGAGCGTATCCCGATCCTGCAGATGGGCCAGTTTCTGCTGGTGACCATCCAGGTAGACATGCATGACGAACTGGCGCTGCGCCTGCAGGATGACCTGACCAGCCGCATCGACCAGACCAACGCCCGCGGCGTGCTGATCGATATCTCGGCGCTGGACATGGTCGATTCGTTCATCGGCCGCATGATCGCTACCATTTCCGGCCTGTCGCGCATCCTGGATGCCGAGACGGTGCTGGTGGGCATGCAACCTGCGGTTGCAATCACGCTGGTTGAGCTGGGGCTGACCTTGCCCGGTGTCAGCACGGCACTGAACGTTGATCGCGGCATGCACCTGCTGCGCCAGCGGGTAGGCCATTCATGAACGTGCGCGACAGCGGCAGTCAGCCGGTACGCATCGAGCAGGACGTGGTGTTGGCGCGTCAGTTGGCGCGCAAGCTGGCCAGCGAATGCGGCATGCGCCTGGTCGATTTGACCAAGATGGTCACCGCCGTCAGCGAGCTGGCGCGCAACACCGTGGTGTACGGCGGTGGCGGCGACATGGACTGGGAAATCATCGACGGCCTTGGCCGGGTGGGCCTGCGCCTGGTGTTTCGCGACGAAGGCCCGGGTATCCCCGACCTTAAACTGGCCCTGACTGACGGCTGGACGTCTGGCAATGGCATGGGCCTGGGCCTGACTGGTGCACGCCGGCTGGTTGACGAGTTCGAGCTCGATACCGCACCAGGGCAAGGCACTCGGGTGACCATAACTCGATGGACATGACCTTCGCGGCCAGCCTGACCCAGGTGTTGACGCTCGATGACAATAGCCAGGTCGGCCACGCCCGGCGCACTGTGCAAAAGCTTGCCGAAGACCATGGTTTCGATCAGGCCGACGCAGGCCGTGCCGCGCTTGTTGCCACCGAGCTTGCCAGCAATGTGCTCAAGCATGCCGAACGCGGCGAGTTGCACCTGCGGGTGTTGCCCCACGGTACGGCGCATGTCATTGAACTGCTGGCTATTGACCGAGGCCCGGGCTTTGACGTGCATGCCTGCCTGACGGACAGGTATTCCACAGCCGGTACCCAAGGCATCGGCCTGGGTGCGGTCAGCCGCCAGGCGCAGGTGTTCGATGCGTATGCGGACGAACGTGGCGCGGCGGTGCTGGCGCGGCTGTATCGCCGCGATGCCAAGGGCGCCGATGTACGCATCGGCGTCAGCCAGCATTCATTGCACAACGATCCAGCCTGTGGCGACACCTGGCATGTCGCCCGCGACCAGCAGCGTCTCAGTGCCCTGGTGGTCGATGGCCTCGGCCATGGCAGTGAAGCTGCGTTTGCTGCGCTGGCGGGCGCTACCGAATTTACCCGCACCCCGTTCAGCGAACCCGAGCAATTGCTCGCCGAAATGCACCACGCCATGGTCGGCACCCGCGGCGGTGCTGTGGCAATTGCCCAGTATGATGCTGCGGCGGACAGCCTGGCGTTTATCGGCATCGGCAATATCGGCGCGACATTGGTGGGCGGCGAACGCCCGCGCGGACTGGCTTCACACCCGGGCATCGTCGGCGTTCAATACCGCAAGGGCCAGGTGTTCAACTACGCTCATGTGCAGGGAAATCTGTTGATCATGTACAGTGATGGGCTGCAATCGCGTTGGAACCTGCAAGCCTATCCTGGCCTGGCCTCGCGCCACCCGGCGATCATCGCTGGCGTGCTGCACCGGGATTTTTGCCGCGGTCGTGATGACGTCACTGTATTGGTCATCGACCTGGAGACTGCATATGCCTGAACTGACCCCCGTCGAGCAGGCCACGCTGATCAGCCGCCTGCAAGCCGACAATGAAGCCTTGCGCGACGAGCTCGAAGAGACCAATCAGGGCGTACTGGCACTCTATGCAGAGCTGGACGTCCAGGCTGAGCAATTGCGCCAGGCATCGGACCTGAAGAGCCGCTTTCTGGCCTACATGAGCCATGAATTTCGCACGCCGTTAGGGTCGATCTTGAGCATTACCAGCCTGCTCGCTGACGAAATCGACGGGCCGCTGAGCAAAGAACAACAGCTGCAGGTTGGCTTCATCAGCTCGGCGACCCGCGAGCTCAGCGACATGGTCGATGACTTGCTCGACCTGGCCAAGATCGAGGCCGGGCGTATCAACATCTCGCCAGCCTGGTTCGACATGCTCGACCTGTTCGCCGCGCTGCGCGGGATGTTCCGGCCGATCGTCGACATGGGTGCAGTCGACCTGATTTTCGAAGAGCCGCAAGGCCTGCCGCAGCTGTATACCGATGACAAGAAGCTGGCGCAGATCCTGCGCAACTTCATTGCCAATGCCCTGAAGTTCACCTTGCGCGGCGAGATCCGCGTGTCGGCGCGCCTGCACGGTACTGACCGCATCCGCTTTGCCGTCAGTGATTCGGGTATCGGTATCGCCCCGGAACTGCTCGGCGCCTTGTTTGAAGATTTCTCTCAGGTTGACTCACCTCTGCAAAAGCGCCTGCGCGGCACTGGCCTGGGCCTGTCCTTGTGCAAACGCTTCGCTGCGCTGTTGGGCGGAGAAGTGGGTGTTGAAAGTGAACCTGGGGTTGGCTCGACGTTCTTTGTAATTATCCCGCTTGCCATCGCCCAGGAGAGCGCCGATGAGCTCTGAGATTCGCCTGCTGATCGTCGACGACAACGCCACCACCCGCTATGCGCTGCGTCGCCGGTTGGCCCTGCACGGCTATCAGGTGCTAGAGGCCGGCACGGGCGGCGATGGCCTGGAGATGATCCGCAACGAACATATCGATGCGTTGATTCTGGATGTGAACCTGCCGGACATGAGCGGCTTCGATGTCGTGCGCTTGCTGCGGGCCGATCCTGACACGGCCTTGCTGCCAGTGATTCATGTCTCGGCCGCGTCGATCCTGACCGGCGACATCATCACCGGCCTTGAGGCTGGCGCGGATGCCTATCTGGTCCACCCGGTGGATCCGGATGTGCTGCAGGCGACTCTGCGCACCTTGCTGCGCGTGCGTGATACCGAGCGTGCGCTGCGTGACAGCGAGGCGCGTTTTCGCGAGATCTTCAGCAACGTCTCGGCGCCAATTGCAGTGCTGGACGCGCAGTTCAAGGTGCATGAGTGCAACCAGGCATTCGCCCAGCTGATTCAGGATAACCAGCAGCCTGAAGTGCTGCTGGAATGCTTCACCCCGGGCCAGGAGCTGGCCCTGGCTGCCTTGCGCCAGCACCTGGCAGACGGCGAGCGCTGGCGCGGTACTTTGGGCATGACGGTGAAAGGCCAGTTGCGCGACACCGACTGGCAGTTGTCGCCGTACCGCACGCCGGGTCTGTGCCTGGTATTTGTCGAGGACGTTACCGAGCATCGCCATCGCGAGCGCTCGCACCTGGCCAAGCTCGACGATGCCAATATCCAGCTGGCCCGCGAGATGGCCCAGCGCGCCCGTACCGAGGCGCAGCTGCTGCAATTGCAGAAAATGGACGCCTTGGGCAGCCTCACTGGCGGTATCGCCCACGACTTCAACAACCTGCTCACCGGGATCATCACCAGCCTTGAGTTGATCCGCAAACGCGTCGGCGAAAACCGCCTCGAGAAAGTCCCCAATTATGCCGATGCGGCGCTGAGCTCGGCCATGAGCGCGGCTTCGCTGACCCATCGTCTGCTGGCCTTTGCGCGGCAGCAGCCGCTGGATACTCACCCGGTCGATGTCAACGAGCGCGTGCGTTCCCTGCAGGAACTGCTGACCCGCACCATCGGTGAACGCATCGATCTGCAGCTGCAACTGAGCGAGTGCCCGGCAATCGCGCTGGTCGACCCTGTGCAGTTGGAAAGCGCCGTGCTCAACCTTGTAATCAACGCCCGCGATGCGCTGGTCAGGGGCGGGCATATCTGGGTCAACACCTCGGCCGTGGTAGCGCGAGCTGACCCCAATCTGCAGGATGGCAGCTATATCGCCGTGACCGTGCGCGATGACGGCAGTGGTATTGCCCCGGACGTGCTGGAGAAGGTCTTCGACCCGTTCTTCACCACCAAACCTCTGGGCCAGGGCACCGGCCTTGGCCTGTCGACGATCTATGGTTTCGCTCGTCAGTCCGGTGGGCATGTCGCGTTGCGCAGCGTGCAGGGGCAGGGCACGGAAGTGATCTTGATGCTGCCTGCGAGCAATCGCGAGGCGGTCAACGAAGCTCGGGCTGTCCACGTCGACCAGAAAGGCGCGGGTGAGCACGTGCTGATTGTCGAGGATATGGCCTCGGTACGCCTGTCGGTTGCGGAGGTGATGGCCGATGCTGGCTATCGCTACACCTTGGCGGAAACCATCGAGCAGGCGCTGGACCACCTGCGCAACGACAGCAGTATCGAACTGCTGCTCACCGATGTCGGCCTGCCAGGCATCAGCGGTCGCGAACTGGCTGACATGGCGCGGGTGTATCGTCCTGGTTTGCCGGTATTGTTCATGACCGGCTACGCCGAGACTGCACTGGATCGGCAGGCGTTTCTCGGCTCGGGCATGGACATGCTGATCAAGCCGTTCCAGATTGGCGAGCTGCTGGACAAGGTCCGCCGTTCGCTTGGGCGGGTCAGCCCAGATTGACCCTGGCTGCAGCCTGGCGAGCCGGGCTGCAGGTCAGATGGACAACCCCACCACCCGGCTATGCACGCGCGCCTCCTGGCTGCGGCGTTTGTTCACGACCAATTCGCCAATCGCGATCAAACGGGTGCGCGTGACATTGCGCGACAGCCCGAGCAACTGGGCGGTATGCACCTGGTTGTAGTGGCAGAAGTGATAGGCAGAACGCAGCAGAGCGTTCTCGACTTTCTCGAACAGCTCACCGGGCTGCTCCTCAAACAGCCGGCTGAACGCCTGCTCCAGCAGTTCCTCTGCCGAGCCACCATGGCTGGGGCCGGCGCTTTCGTCCTGGCGCTCCAGGCGCAGATTGGACATGCGCAGGTCCTGTGCCTGAATTTCACCATTGCCGCAGGTCAGCAAGCTGTGGTGAATGACGTTTTCCAGTTCGCGAATATTACCCGGCCAGCTGTACTCGATCAGCTTGGCCTGTGCGCGCGGGCTGAGCTCGACCGGGCCATAACTCAAACGCTCGCTGTAGCGACGGATGAAGTGGCGCACCAGCGGCATGATGTCGCCGGGACGATCGCGCAGCGGGTGCAGCGACAGGGTCACGACGCTGAGGCGGTAGTACAGGTCCTCGCGAAAATGCCCGGCATTGATGGCTTTTTCCAGCTGTACATTGGTTGCCGCCAGTACGCGCACATTGATTGGGATGCTCTTGCGCGAGCCTAACCTGACCACCTCGCGCTCCTGCAACACGCGCAGCAGCTTGACCTGGATTGGCAGCGGCAGGTCACCGATCTCATCGAGAAACAGCGTGCCGCCGTTGGCTTCCTCGAACCAGCCGGCCTTGGCGGCAAGGGCACCGGTGAAGGCGCCTTTTTCGTGGCCGAACAACTCCGCTTCGACCAGCGACTCGGAAAACGCCCCGCAGTTGACCGCGATGAACGGCCCGTTGCGACGTCCGCTGAGGTCGTGGATATGGCGCGCCACCAGCTCTTTGCCCGTGCCGGTCTCGCCGATGATCAGCACGCTCGCCTCGCTTGGCGCGACCTGTTGCAAGTGGGCCAGCAGCGCCTGTGAGCGGGGGTCTTCGAAGACCTGCGCGGTCGCCCGGATCGAGGTGGCCAGTGACGGTGACGGGGGGAGGGTGAGCAATTGCATGGGCGTGCCTTTAGGAATAGAAGGACGGGACAGGGCGCTTGCTGTTGAGGGCCCACTCGCCGAGCTCATGGATGCGGTAATCCACGGGGTCGTGCAGGGTTTGCGTGCGCAGGTTGCGCCAATGCCGGTCGAAGCGCAGCGAGGCATGGGTGGCGCGGGCGCCGGTCACTTCGAACAGGCGATTGCAGATATCCAGGCCGTGGCGAGTTGCCGCGACCTTGGCGGTGCCGATGGCCAGGGCGAGGTCGCCGCGCTGCTCTGCACTCAGCGCATGCTCCAGCTGCCAGGCTGCATCGAGCTGGTCGGCGGCGCGCTCAATGAGCAAACGCACGCTTTCCAGGCCCACCCAGAACTCGCCGTAGTGGCGCAGCACATAAGGGTCCTCGCTGACCTGTGCCGCGCTGGAACGGAACCACGGGCGGCTTTCCTTGAGGCTGTACTGGCGCGCCTCGGCAAAGGCGCCTTCGGCGATGCCGAGAAACAGGTTGGCGAAGTGCAACTGGGCAATGAGTGGGCGCAAAGCGGCGAACGGTGTGCTCAGCGGACCTGGATCGAGCAGCAGTTCGTCCTGCTCGACCCGCACCCGCTCGAAGGTGGCGCTGCCGCTGTCGGTCTGGCGTTGGCCAATATTGTTCCAGTCGTTGTGCAGGCTGATGCCGGTGCGGGCGCTGGGGATGGCCGCGATCAGCAGCTTGCCCCCGGCACGCTCGTCAACAGCCGAGGCAATCAGCATTTCCGAATCGCTGGCACCGGAACAGAAGCTCTTTTGCCCGGAGAATTCGCACCAGCCGTCGAAGTGCTTGACCACGGTGCGGGTGTCCAAGGGATTGAGGGCGTTGCCCCAGAACCAGTGCTTGCGCGCGGTCTGCTCGAACCAGGGTTGCCATTGCTCGGGGCGCGAGAACAAGCGCACGGTCGCCAGCATCAAGTGATGAAAGCCGAACACATGGGCAATCGAGCTATCGACCCGGGCGAATTCGCGCACCACCTCGAACGTCTCGCGCCAGTTGGCGCCCTGGCCGCCATAGGCGGTGGGGATGGTCAGTGCGAGCAGGCCACTGCTGCGCAGTGCGTCACGCTCGCGCTTGGGCGTGCCGCCGCGTTCATCGCGCTCGACTGCGGTTAGGGCAAACTGCCCGGCCAGCTCGCGGGCGATGCCAAGGGCCGAGGTGAGAGCGGGGCGGGCATGACCGCCGGCCAAGGCAGCGGTGTCGAGCGGGTTGCTCATGGGCGAGTCTCCAGGTCAATTGAGCGGGGGACTTTGCTTGAGCAATCGTCGAGGCAGTAGGGGGTGCTGTTGATAGGGTGCTGCGCTGCAGACAGTTGGCCGAATGTTGGCCGCTGTACAGTGCGCACAGTTATAAAAGAAGTGGGTCTATTTAAAAAGGAATAAGAAAGAATACTCTTATTCCTTTCTATCGGTATCTCTGTGAGCGTCTGCGCAGCGAGTCAGGAATGAGGCGACGCGTGCTCGCCGCCGGCGTACTCAGGCTTGAGGTGTCCTTGGCTGTCCAGCAGCCAGGCATCCATCACCTCGCGCACCACGGGCCCTGCGACGCGGCCGCCGGCTTCACCGTTTTCGATCATCACCGCCACCACGATCGAGGGATGCTCGGCGGGGGCGAAGCCGACGAACAAGGCGTTGTCGCGGTGCCGCTCCAGGGTCTTGTTGCGGTCGTAGCGCTCGCCCTGACGAATCGCCACCACCTGCGCGGTGCCGCTCTTGCCGGCAATCCTGTACTGCGCACCGGCTGCCGAGGCGCGGGCGATGCCGCGCGGATCGTGCATGACCATCTGCATGCCCAGGCTGACCTGGTCCCAGGCGCGCTTGTCATGCAGCACGATATCCGGCATCGGGTGCGGGTCCTGCGGCGGCTCGCCGCCGATGCTCCGGGCCAGGTGCGGGCGGTGCCAGACGCCCTTGCTGGCGAGCAGGCTGGTGGCCTGGGCCAGCTGCAGCGGGGTGACCTGCATGTAGCCCTGGCCAATGCCCAGGATCAGCGTTTCACCGGGGAACCACGCCTGGCGGCGAGTAGCACGCTTCCATTGCTGCGACGGCATCAGCCCGGCGGCTTCCTCGAACATGTCCAGCGAGACCTTCTGGCCGAGGCCGAACTCGGCCATGTAGTCATGCAGGCGGTCGATGCCGAGCTTGTGCGCAAGGTCGTAGAAGTAGGTGTCGTTGGAGCGCATGATCGCGCTGTACATGTCTACCCAGCCATCGCCGCTGCGGTTCCAGTTGCGGTACTTGTGGTCGTAGTTGGGCAGCTCGTAGTAGCCGGGGTCGAACACGCGGTTGGCGGGCGTCATTACGCCGCTGTCGAGGCCGGCGATGGCCACCTCCGGCTTGATCGTCGAACCTGGCGCATACAAGCCACGCAGCACCCGGTTGAACAGCGGCCGGTCGATCGAATCGCGCAGCGCGGCGTACTGCTTGAAGCTGATGCCTTTGACGAATAGGTTGGGGTCAAAGCTTGGGTTGCTGACCATCGCCAGCACATCGCCGGTGGCCGGGTCGAGCGCCACCACCGAGCCACGGCGATCGCCCAGGGCTTTTTCGGCAGCCTGCTGCAACTGCGCATCGAGGCTGAGGACGATGTCCTTGCCTGGGGTTGGGTCCTGATGCCGGAGCACGCGCATGACACGGCCCTGGGCGTTGGTCTCGACCTCTTCGTAACCCACGTGGCCATGCAGCTGATCTTCGTAGAAGCGCTCGACGCCGGTCTTGCCGATCGACTGGGTGCCGCGGTACGCGGTGCTGTCGAGGGTTTTGGCTTCCTTCTCATTGATCCGGCCGACGTAGCCCACCGAGTGGGCGAAGTGCTCGCTCAGCGGGTACTCGCGGATAAACTGCGGCTCGACGTCCAGCCCCGGCAGGCGGAACTGGTTGACGGCGATCAGGGCGATCTGTTCTTCGCTCAGGCCTACCATCAACGTCACCGGCTCGAACGGTTTGCGCCCACGGCGCAGGTCCTTGGTGAACTGCTGGCGGTCGTCGTCGGCCAGGCCAAGGATCTGCGTCAGGCTGTCGAGCACCTTGGCCGAATCGCCGGCGCGCTCGCGGGTCATGGTCAGGTTGAAGCTGGGCTTGTTGTCGGCCAGCACCGCGCCGTTGCGGTCGTAGATCAGGCCGCGCTCAGGGGCGATCGGCAGCACGTGCACGCGGTTGTTTTCGGAAACGGCGCTCTGCTGGTCGTGCTGCAACACCTGCAGCACGTACAGGCGAGCGATCAGCACGGCGACGAGGCTGCAGGTCAGCACGGCGCAAACCAGCAGCCGTCGGTTGACCAGCTGCTTTTCCTGTTCGTGATCCTTGAGGGGGATGGGTTGGGGCATGCGCGTTCTTCGGGGTGGAGAGGTCACCGGGTCGGCGATGCTACGCAAGCACCCGCTGCTGCTCAAGCAAGCGGTCCTCGGCAACCGTGCCCGGTCGGCCCGTCAGCCCCGGCAGCACTGAGCCGCAGCCGTGCATGAATATTCATTCATGTGACTCATCGGGAGGCGGTTTGCTGCGCTGCTACTGCGTGGCGTGCTCGTCGGATGGACGCCTCTTGCAGCAGGGTCATCACCACCGTCAGCGCCATGAGCCCGGCCGAGGCCCAGAAGATGCCGCTGGCCTGGCCATGGTCCAGCAGCCAGCCGAACCCGAGCGGGCCCAGGGCGCCGCCGACATTGAAGCCAGTCGAGACGATACCGAACGTCTTGCCTTCGGCACCCTTGGGCGCAGCGGCGCGTACCAGCATGTCTCGAGACGGTGCGATCAGGCCGGTGAGAAAGCCGATAACGCCGAGGATGACGACCAGGGCAAGATCACCAAGACCCGCCCACGCCACCAGTACCGTCAATGCAGCAGCCAGTGCAAAGGCTGTGGCTGCGACCAGACCGTGGCGCTTGGTGCGGTCAGCCAGAGCGCCGCCGGCCAACACGCCAAATGCGCTGGCAAACAAAAACGCGGTAAGCCCGGCGTTGGCCCAGCTGAGGCTGATGCCCTGGCCCTGCATGAGGCTGGCCACAGAGAACTTCTCGATAGCGCTGGTGCTCAGGTTGAGCAGCACGAACAGCACGGTAAGGCTGGCAATCATGGGTGACCACAGTGAACGCGGCCGCATGGCTTCGCTGCCGTTGTCAGCCTGAACGGTAGTCGCTGGTCTGACCTGGGTGATGCCCGAACCAGGCACCAGCAGCAGCGCCAGCGCAACAAACCCGGCCAGCGCCGCCACGGCGAAGGCTAGCCGCGGATTGCTGGCACTGGCCACGCCCAACAGCAGCAAGGGCGCCACCGCACCGCCCAGAAAACCGGCAAAGGTGTGTACCGAGAAGGCTTTGCCCATGTGCGCCGCAGCGATGCCTTGAGCGAGCAGGGCGTAGTTGGCCGGGTGATACACCGCATTGGCCAGCCCGGCCAGGGCCATGCCGATCAGCAACCAGGTGTAGGTCGGCAGCAGCGCGATCAGCAGCAGACTGCAACTGCCAAGGGTGATGCCTGCGAGCAACACCCGGCGCGCGCCGTAGTGGTCCACCGCAAAACCCATCGGTGCCTGCGCCACGGCAGAGAGAATATTGAAGATGCTCAAGGCCATGCCAAGCTCGACGTAGCCTACGCCAAACAGCTGCGGCAACACCGGGAACAGCGCCGCCAGCGCCATGATATGCAGGTGGCTGACCCAGTGCGCTGTCGCCACCTGGGGCAGAAGTCCAATACGAATTGCCATGGATGACCTTTTCCGATTGGCGCGCCATTGCACGCCGGCAAGCGCCTCTGCTGCTCAGATAAATGCTGCGCTGAGCAGCGCCGTTGGGCGCGCATGTTAATCAGCTTGTGGTCGCGTCTGGCAGTCCGATTTGGGCTAGATAACCAGACCACTCAGGGCTTGGCGACAGGCTTGTTGGCTTCTCAACGCCTTGGCCAAACGCAACATGGCCGCCTCGATTTCAGGCTCGGTCAGGGACGAGTAACCCAGCAGCCAGCCTTGCTGCTTGTGCTCGCCCGCATAGAGTCGGCTCAGGCCAGGCAGCTGCACGCCGGCGCTGGCTGCCATGCGGATGGTCTCCTGCTCGCTCCAACCCGCCTCGAGCAAGCAGGGAATCTGCAACCCGCCTTGCGGGTGCAGGGCAGTGGCAATGCCCTGCAAGTGCCTGGCGATGGCATCGAGCATGTACAGGCGGCGCCGACTGTAGAGTTTGCGCATGGCGCGCACGTGGGCGTTGTAATGGCCGTCTTCCATGAAGCGCGCCAGGGTCAGTTGCAGGATTTGCGGGGTATGCCCGTCGATGATGCTGCGTGCATAGGCAAACGGCTGCACCAGGTGTTCGGGCAGGATCATGTAGCCCATGCGCAGGCCGGGGAACAGGGTCTTGCTGAAGGTGCCGAGGTAGATCGTGCGTAGGTAGCGGTCCAGCCCCTGCATGCAGGCGGTGGGCAGGCCGTCGTAGTGAAACTCGCTGTCGTAGTCGTCCTCGATGATCCACTTGCCGTGCTCGGCCGCCCAGCCGAGCAGCTCCAGCCGGCGCGCCAGTGGCAGGGTGGCGCCGGTCGGATATTGATGTGACGGGGTCACGTACAGGCAATTGGCGCCGCTGCGATCGGCTCGCAGCAGGTCAATGCGCACGCCTTGTTCATCGACGTCGATCGGTACGACCTTGGCCTCCGCCGCCTCGAAGGCTTTTTTCGCGCCGAAATAGCCAGGGTTTTCCAGCAGGATGGGTTTGCCTGCATCTACCAGCAACTGTGCGCACAGAAACAGCGCCTGGCGGGTGCTGCTCAGCACCAGTATCTGCTCGGGCTTGCAGTTGGCGCCGCGCTCAAGGTTGAGGTACGTGGCGATGGCCTTGCGCAGCGGCTCGGCACCCTGCGGGTCGCCATGCAGCAAGACGTTGCCGCGGTAGTCCTTCATGACCTGGCGTTGCAGGCGCTCCCAGACTTCAGTGGGGAAGCTGCGGGTTTCCGGCAGGCCGGTGGCGAAAGCCTTGATCGCCTGCTGATCCTGGATGCCGCCGCTGGCGAGGATCTGCTGGCCGCGCTGGCTTAGCCCGGCCGCGTGCGTAGCAGCCTGAGCCCGGCGCGCGTCGCGTTGCTGCATGCGCCGGCGGGCGACGCCGTGCAGCTCGCTGCCCAAGGTTTGCGCGACGTAACTGCCGGCACCGCCACGACGGTTGATGTAGCCATCGCGCTGCAACTGCACATAGGCGTTTTCGACGGTGTCGCGGGCCACGCCCAGCGAGCGCGCCAGCACCCGTGTGGCGGGGAGCTTCAGGCCGGCACTCAGCGAGCCTTCGAGGATCAGTGCACGCAGCGCACGCTGGATTCGCTGGTGCAGATCGAGGCTGGCAAAGTCGCTGTCGGCCAGGCGCATCTGCAGGGTTTCAAGTTCGAACGATTTTGCCATGTGGTCTGCCCTGACTGCATGAATTGGCCTGAAGCGGCAGGCCAGTCTATCCGTAGACTCTGCGCCTCGCCACTGCCTGGAGCTTGTTCACCATGTCACTCAATGCCTCTCGCTCGTCGCTGCGCCCGAGCGATCTGCTGCACCCGGTCATTGCCGGTCTGGTATCAGTCATCGTCAACTATGGCGGCACGTTCATCCTGGTGTTCCAGGCGGCCAAGGTGGCCGGCCTGAGCCCGGAGCTGACTGCCTCGTGGGTCTGGTCGGTGTCGATTGGCGTGGGCGTAACCGGGATGTACCTGAGCTGGCGCTATCGCGCACCGATCATCACTGCCTGGTCGACTCCAGCTGCAGCGTTTCTGGTCGTCGCGCTGGCAACTACGCCTTATGCCGAAGCGGTAGGCGCCTACATGGTCTGTGCGGCGGCGTTCGTGCTGCTGGGCTGTTCCGGCTGGTTCGACAAGGTCATCGCGCTGATTCCGCCAGGGGTAGCGGCAGGGCTGCTGGCCGGGATTCTGCTGCAGTTCGGTATCGGTGCGTTCAGCAGCGTCAGCATCGATCCGCTGTTGGCCGGGCTGCTGATTGCCTGCTACCTGCTGCTCAAGCGCTTCACTGCGCGCTATGCGGTGGCCGGCATTCTGCTGCTGGGGTTGAGCTTTTTGCTGGTGCAGGGTCGGCTTGACCTGTCCGGCCTGCACTGGCAACTCACCGAGCCGGTGTTCACCGCGCCACAGTTCTCGCTCAATGCGCTGCTGAGCGTGGCCTTGCCGCTGTTTCTGATTACCCTGACCGGGCAGTACATGCCGGGCATGCTGGTGCTGCGCAACGATGGCTACGCCACCAGCGCCAATCCCATCGTGACGGTGACCGGGCTGGGGTCGCTGTTGATGGCGCCGTTTGGCTCGCATGCGTTCAACCTGGCAGCGATCACCGCGGCCATCTGCACCGGCAAGGAAGCCCACGAGCAGCCGTCCAAGCGCTGGATCGCCGGTATCGCCGCTGGCTTGCTGTATGTGTTGGTAGGGGTGTTCGGGGCGACCCTGGCGGCGCTGTTCATGGCCTTGCCGGCAAGCTTCATCACCACCCTGGCCGGTCTGGCCTTGCTGGGCACCATCGGCGCCAGCCTGGCCAGCGCGACCGCTGATGCGAAAACCCGCGAAGCGGCGTTGATCACCTTTCTGGCCGCTGCCGCCAACATCACCCTGCTGGGTATTGGCGGTGCGTTCTGGGGCTTGTTGATCGGTCTTGCTGCGCATGCGCTGCTCAACGGCTTCAACAAAACCGATGCGCCCGCGCGGGTCAGCAATCCAGCGGCTACGCGCTGAGAGCTTGCGAGCCGAGCACCGCCTCGCAGCGGCGCTTGGCGCTGAGCAGGTTCAACGGCTCAGGATGCATCGATCCAGATGGTTTTAAGCTCGGTGTACTGGTCATGCGCCCAGATCGACTTGTCACGACCGCCAAAGCCAGACTGCTTGTAGCCGCCGAACGGCGTCGAGGCATCGCCTTCGCCGAAGCAGTTGACGGTGACCACGCCCGCGTGGATTTCCCGTGACAAGCGCAGCGCGTTACGCAGGCTGCCGGTGTAGGCAGAGGCCGCCAGCCCATAGACGGTATCGTTGGCAAGCTCGATGGCTTCGTCCAGGCTGGTGAAACTGGTAACGCTGAGCACGGGGCCAAAGATCTCTTCGATGAACAGCGGGCTGTCCCGGCCGACACCCTCGACGATGGTCGGCTGCACGAACACGCCGTCTTGCGTCTCGCCGCCCTGGACCACCTGCAGGTTCTGCTCGGCAGCGTAATCAAGGTAGCTGCGCACCTTGTCGAAATGCGTTTTGCTGACCATCGCGCCAAGACGGTTTTGCGGATCGAGCGGGTCGCCCAACTGCCAGTTGTGCAACTGCTTGCCGATCAAGGCCAGCAGCTCGTCCTTGACGTCTTCGTGGACGATCAAGCGCGAGGTGGCCGAACAGTTCTCACCCATGTTCCAGAACGCGCCGGCAGTGACATACTCGGCAACCTGCTCGAGGTCTTCGCAGTCATTCATCACCACCGCCGGATTTTTCCCGCCCAGCTCCAGCACCACGCGCTTGAGGTTGGACTCGGAGGCGTATTTCAGGAATAGCCGGCCGGTGTCGGTGGAACCGGTGAAACTGACCATGGCCACGTCCATGTGCCGACCAATCGGCTCGCCAGCCTCGCGGCCGCCACCTGGGATCACGTTGAATACCCCAGCCGGTACGCCGGCCTGATGCGCCAGCTCGGCGACGCGCAGAGCGGTGAGGGTGGTTTCCTTGGCCGGCTTGACCACGATCGAGCACCCCGCCGCCAGTGAGGGGCCGATTTTCCAGGCCAGCATCAGCAACGGGAAGTTCCACGGCAGCACCAGGCCGACCACGCCAATGGCTTCACGCACCACCAGAGTCACTGCGCCATGCCCGGTCGGCGCGGTGCTGTCGTAGACCTTGTCGATCAGCTCGGCGTGCCAGCGCAAAGTGTTGATGGTTTCTGGCACATCGACTGTCTGGCACTCGCTGACCGGTTTACCGCTGTCCAGGCTTTCGAGAACCGCCAGCTCATGGGCATTGTCTTCCAGCAGTTGCGCAAAGCGCAGCAGCACGTGTTTACGTGCAGAAGGCGCTTGCTTGTGCCAGCGGCCATCGGCGAATGCAGCCTTGGCGGCGGCAACGGCGATATCTACGTCGCGGGTATCGCAAGAGGCGATTTCAGCCAGGGTGGCGCCGGTCGCAGGGTTGGTGGTAACGAAGGTGTCGCCGCTTTGGGCCGCGCAGAAGCGCCCATCGATGAACGCCTGGGTGCGATATTGCATGTCCGCCGCAATCGCGGCGTACTGTTCTTTACTCAGCAACTCACTCATTTCAGGCACCTCCAGTGATTTGTGCAACAGCGCGTTTGAGGGTGGCAACAACTTCTTTCAGCTCGGTTTTTTCGCTGTCTTGCAGGCCTTTGAGTGGGGCTCGAACACCGCCTGTGTGCAGGCCATTGAGCTCGCTACCGTACTTGATCGATTGCACGAATTTGCCGCCTTCAAGGAAGTCCATCAACGGCATCATGGCCGCCATGATCTGCCGACCTTTGACGAAATCGTTTTCGATCACGCAGGCCTGGTACAACGCCACATGCTCACGCGGGATGAAGTTGGACCCGGCACAGACCCAGCTGCGCGCGCCCCAGGCGAAGAACTCCAGGGCCTGATCATCCCAGCCGCAGGACAAAGCGATATGTGGCAGCTTGGTGGCCAGGCGATGCAGTTGCGCCATGTCGCCGGAGCTTTCCTTGATGGCGACGATGTTGCGGCAACCCGCCAGCGCGTCGAACAGCTCCGGGCCCATGTGCACACCCATTCGTGCTGGATAGTTGTAGAGCATGATCGGCAAGCCCGCGGCGCGGTCGACTGCGAGGACGTGCTCGGCGACTTCCTGCTGAGTCGGCAGGGCATACGGTGGCGAGCCGACCAGTAGGGCGTCGGCCTTGATCGCCTTGGCCGCTTCAGCGTAGGCCACCGAGTCTTCGGTGCGGATGGCGCCGGTGCCGACGATCAAGGGCAGGCGCCCGTGCAAAACATCCTTGGCTTGCGCAGCCAGGTCGAAGCGCTCCTGAGCGGTGTGAGCGTAATACTCGCCCGTGGAGCCGCCGATGATGATGCCATGGACCTTGGCCTCGACCAGGTATTCGAGGATCTCGGCGAAGGCGGCCTTGTCGATGTTGCCGTCTGCGTCCAGAGGGGTGATGGCCGGGGTATAGATGCCTTCGAACTTCATTGATGGTGCTCCCAGGTAGTGTCACTAGCGGTTGACGACGCGGGCCGATACGGCCAGCGCAGCGTGCGTTATCAGCCAAGCGCGGCGGCTTGCTGCAGGTTGAGCGAACGTGTTTCCGGCGCCAGCAGCCACGACAGCAGCAACCCGATCAGGGTTATCAGCGCCGCGATGTACATGGTCTGGGCGATGCCCAGGGTGTCCAGCGAGATAGGCACCAGGTAGGTGCCGATGGCCGCACCGATGCGCGAGAACGAGGTGCCGACACCGACTGCAAATGCGCGGATTTCAGTGGGGAAAAGCTCATTCGGGTACACCAACGTGAGCACTTGGGCGCCGCCGATGAACAAGGCGTAGATGGCAAAGAACAACAGGATCCAGAGCCCGGCACTGGCGTGGAACAGGCCCAGGCAGAGCAGCGCCAGGCCAGAGCACAAAAAGCTGTAGAGCAGCATGCTGCGCCGGCCGATGCGGTTGATGATGCGCGTGGCAATCACGCAGCCAGCGACGAAGAACAGGGTGATCAGGATTGAGCCGATCGAGGCACTGTCGCCCTGGACGTTCAGCGCAGCCAGCACTTTGGGGGCGAACGCATACACCGCGAACAGCGGGATGATGCAGCAGGTCCAGAACACGATGACGAACAGCATCCGCGCGCCGTAGCCGGCATACAGCAGGTTCCAGATGGTGACCTTGAAACGGGTTTCCTGTTCCGGCAGATTCTTCAGCCCGAACTCGCTGCCGTAGACTTTTTTGATCACCGCTTCGGCTTCGGCTGTGCGGCCCTTGCTCAGCAGCCAGCGTGGTGATTCCGGAGTGCCCAAACGCACCAACAGCAGGGCCAGGCCGATCAGTGCAGAGCTTGCCAGCACCCAGCGCCAGGCCTCGTCGCCGCCCAGGCGCAGGATCACTTCGCCTACCATGTAGGCAGTGGCAGCGCCTGCGAACCAGAGGATGGTCAGCATGGCCAGGCGCGGGCCGCGGTATTTTTTCGGCATGAACTCGACCAGCAACGAGGTCGCCACCGGATATTCGATGCCTACGGCGATGCCGATCACCAGGCGCAGCACAAAAATGCTCAGCGCGCTGTCTGCCCAGAACTGCGCCGCCGAGGCCAGCACGAACAGTATCGGGCCGACGAAGAACAGCCGCCGCCTGCCGAGGCGATCAGTGAGCCAACCACCGAGGAAGCCGCCGAAGAAAATCCCGATCAATGCCGAGGCTGCGATCAAGCCTTCCCACAACGTGGTCATGGCCAGTGCACTGGAGATATGCGCCAGGGCTACGCCGATGATACTGAGCACATAGCCATCGACGAACGAGCCGCCACCGGAGCGCCAGGTCAGCAGCTTGTGAAACCGATTGAGTGGGACGTCTTCAACTGAGAGAGCAAGGCTTGTCATTATTGTTCCTGATCATGCGTGTTCGGTTTGGCGGTCAGGGTGATGATTCGCGCTCAGCCTTCCTGCCCTGCGCGGTACTGGCCCCACAACAGATTCAGGTTGACCCCCATCGACACCAGTGCAGCTGGCGGGTTTGCGCTTGGCCCTGGCGAGCTCAGGACAAAGTCGATTAACTCGGAGCGCTCACCCGCCAGCCAGTCCGCCAGTAACTTGCCGGTGGCCGTGCCGCGCGTCACGCCCAGGCCGTTGCAGCACAGCGCGCCGTAAACGTTGCTGGCCAGCTCGCCAAAGTAGCCCGCGTGGTTGCGCGAAAGGGCGAGGGCGCCGCCCCAGGTGAACTCGAATGGCAACTGAGTGAGCATCGGGAAGCGTCGTTCGAACGAGGCGCGATGGCGTGTGGCGAAGCGCGCCAGGTATTTGGGGTCGCTGCGGCCGTCCGGATTGAAGCTGAAGCTGTTGCGGATCAGCAGGCGTTGGTCAGGCGTGCGCCGTACGGTGGTGCCGAACGGGTCGGCCGGGATTACCCCCCAGTAGGCCTTGCCGCCCAGCCGTGCCTGTTCTTCGGCGGTCATCGATCGGGTCAGGCTGGCGTAGGTGAATACCGGCAGCATGCGCCCCTTGAGAAAGCCAAAACTCATGCCGAAGGCGTTATTCGTGAGGATCAGCTTGTCGGCAGTGATCGAGCCATTGGCGTGTTTGAGCACGCTGCGGGCGCCGTACTCGACTTCGCTGATGGCCGTGTTCTCATACAGGGTAACGTTGCTCGGCAGGCAGTCGGCGAGGCCCTTGACCAGCGCCGAGGGTTGGATCAGCGAGGTGCCCGGGGTGAACAGCGCCTTGCGGTAGAAGCGCGTGCCGATATGCTCGGGCAGGGCCTCGGCGTCGATCATCTGATACGGCTGCTCGAGCTTGTCCAGCCCAGAGCGGTAGGCCTCGAGCACGGCGATGCCGCGATCTTCGACGGCAGCCTGGTACTTGCCGCAGTGGCTCAGCTGGCAGTCGATATTGAAGCGTTCAACCAGCTCGGTCAGGTAATTTTTGCCACTCAGGTTGAGCTGCATGGTGGTCTTGGCGGTGGCGATATCGCCGATGTAGTCCGGCGCGCCGATGTCATGGGGCAAGTCGATGACAAAGCCTGCGTTGCGCCCCGAAGTGCCGAAGCCGACCTCCTGGGCATCCACCAGCACGATCTGTTCGTCGGGGAAGTGCGCCGCCAGCTGGCGGGCGGTTGCCAGCCCGGTGAAGCCTGCGCCGACGATTACCCAGCGGGCGCGGCTGTGACCGGTATGGGCAGGGCGCACCGTGCGGCCTTTGCTCAGGTGATACCAGCCACAGGTTTGATCATCGCCCGGTAATGACGCTACTTTCATGGTGGACATCCTGTTTGATTCAACCGAAAGAAGGCGGCGCCTTCTGTTAAAGTTCAAAGCGCGCTTCTTTGGACGGCGGGTAGCCAAACAGGGCGCTGTAACACTTGCTGAAGTGGCTGGATGAAACAAAGCCGCAAGCCATGGCGATATCAACCAGGGCACTGCCGGTGTTTTGAATGAGGCGCCTCGCTTCGGTAATTCTTAGTTGCAGGTAATAGCGTTGGGGGCTGGTTGCCAATTGTTCACGAAACAAGCGCTGCATTTGCCGTTGCGACAACTTCACATAGTGAACAAGTTGCTCCGGCTCCAGCGGCTCTTCGAGGTTGGCTTCCATCAAACTGATGATTTCCCGCAGCGGCGCACTCAGGCGCGGCTGGCGCTTGTTGAGCGCGCTGCGAAAGCGCGATTGGTCATAATCAAGCATGTCGAGGACGGCATCTGCCAATGTTGCGCTGGTGCACTGACGTAACCACTGGATGGTCATCTGGAATGCCCCGGCGGGGCTGGCAGCAGTCAGCCGATCACGGTCGCACACCTGGCTGTCGAAGCACACATTGGTATGCGGTGAGCGTTCGGCCAGGGCCGTACGTTGCTCAGGGTGAATGGCGCAGCGGTAGCCATCCAGCAGGCCAGCCTTGCTCAGAAACCAAGCGCCGTTCCACAGGCCGCCCAGCGCCACCGGCAAGCGTGCAAGGGATTGCAGCAGTGCAGTCAGCCATGGCGGTGCCGCTCTGGGGGTGCGCAGGCCGCCGCAGATGATCATCAGATCGAGGTCGGCTATGCGCACATCGGTCAGTGGTGTGCTCGGCTGGATCGGAATAGCCAGGTCGCTCATGACCGGGCTGGTGTCATGGCTGAACGTATGCACCCGAACCGAACCTGGCTTGAGCAGGTTGGCGGTGGTCAGCACGTCCAGCGATTGGGTGAAACACGGCAGTGAAAAGTTATCCAGAAGCAGAAAACCCACGGTGGCCGTTTGCGTCCGCTCATCGCCTTTGTACAGCGATTGCAGATTGCGCTCGGCAAAGGTACTGCTGAAGGTCTTTATTATACTTTTCATGATGACTACCGCTCAGACTAAGTGGCCAGTTGCGCGCCGGCTAATAGGCCCGGGCGCTGCGGCTGATGACAAAGTTATTACTCATCGGGTACAGCGTCCAACGACATTTCCGGGTAACTATGGATAACGCGTGGTTATAAATAAGTGGTGCGCGACTATTTAACCGTTGAGAAAACTCTCGTCGAACGGATAGTGGCTCAGTAGTTCATGGCCGGTCTCGGTGACCAGCAGCTGATTTTCCAGCTTGATGCCGTCGCGCCCACCGACCTCGCCAATATAGGCTTCGACACACAGGGTCATACCGGCTTGCAGCTCACCTTCATAGCCATAGGCGTCGACGTCCTCCGGATAGCGAATACTTGGATACTCGTCGCATAGACCAACGCCATGAAACAGCACGCCGTAGCGCTGGGCGCGGCAGGCTTCGGGCAGACGATGGGCACGTGCGCTCAATTCACTGAAGCGCACGCCAGGTTTGACCAAAGCCATGTTATGGCTGATGTGCTCATGGGCAATCCGGTACAAGCGCTTCTGCTCGGCACTTGGCTGCAGACCACCGCATATCCAGCTGCGCGACATGTCGACGCACATGCCATATACGCCGATCAGATCGGTATCGAACGACAGCAGGTCGCCATCGCTCAGTACCCGCGGGCCACATTCCTGGAACCAGGGGTTGGTGCGCGGGCCAGAGCTGAGGATGCGCGTCTCGATCCATTCGCCGCCGCGACGAATGTTGCCGGCGTGCAAGGCGGCCCAGACGTCGTTTTCGCTGACACCTGCGCGCATCGCTGTGTGCATTTCGCCCACCGCCGCTTCGCACGACGCCACTGCACAGCGCATGGCACTGATTTCATCGGGGCCTTTGATCAGCCGGGCCATCTCGGTTACTTGCTGCCCGCTGCACACCTCTATGCCCAGTGCATCCAGTGCACGCAGGCCGGCTACTTCGATGCGGTCGACGGCGAGCCGGCGGTTGCTGCCGGCGTGTTGGCGCAACAGTTGTTCAAGTTGATCGGCAAAGCGCCGTGCATGCTCGTCGGTGCGGTCGCCTGTTTCGAAGTAAAAAAACGAGGCGCCACTGCGCAGTTCGCTGACCAGCGGCAGGTGCGCGGACAGGTGATCGCAGCCGTGAAAATCCCACAGCACGACGTGGCCACTGGCGGCGACAAAACAGGCCCGCGCCGGATTGTGGGTGGTCCACAGCTGCATGTTGCTGCTGTCTGTTGCGTAACGGATATTCAGCGGGTCGAACAGCAAGATGCCGCCCAGGTCGCGGGCTACCAGCTGCTCCTGGATCCGCCTTAAGCGGTATTCGCGCATTCGCGCCAGGTGCGGCGGCTGAAGGCCGAGTTGGGCCCATTCGGCGAAGGCCAATGCTGTCGGGCCGGTTTCGACGCGGTCATTGTCAGCGACCGAGCCGTCGGCTTTCAGCGCCGTGGTGGCTCGGCTGGCCGGATCAATACGGCGGGCGTCGCTGGCAATCGAGTAGGGTGAGGTAGTCATGCGCCAAGGTCATCCTTGGCGGGGCAGGCGAACCTGCCGCGCCAGTCACGGGTGAGGTTAGTTGCTCTTCTGGGTGGCGGCAGCGCGCGCTGCCTGCAGCCAGGCATCGAATTGCTGGCGGTGGGCAGCAACCCACTCCTTGGCGTGGCGGGTGATATCAGCCGGCTTTTTCTCGCCCTCCTGCATGCGCAGGTTCTGCGCACTCTCGTCAGCCGTGCTGATCTGCACCACCGAGAGGAACTTCAGTGCCGCCGGATTTTCTTCGGCGAATTCTTTGTTCACCACTGCGACAACCTTGTCCACGGCAAAGCCGAGGTTCTTGCCCTTGTACATGGTGTCGACCGTATTGTTGCCATCCGGCAGGTCGGTTTTTGGCACTTCGAGCCAGACCACATCCTTGTCCTCGACCAGCACGGTAGCGATCCACTGTGGGACCCAGGTGAAGTACAGGATCGGCTTACCTTCCTTGTAGCGCGTTATGGTGTCGGCCATCAGAGCGAAGTACGAGCCTTGGTTGACCTTGACGGTCTTGTCCAGGCCGTAAGCCTTGATGTGATGGTCAATCACCAGCTCGCAGCCCCAGCCTGGGTTACAGCCAGTCAGGTCGGCCTTGCCGTCACCGTCGGTGTCGAACAGCTTGGCGATCTCCGGTTTTTTCAGGTCGGTGATGTACTTGATGTTGTGCGCTTCAGCGGTTTTCTTGTCGATCAGGTAGCCCTGAAGTACGCCCGGCATGATGTCGCCGGCCTTGATCATGACGTCGTCACCGCCGGCCTGCTGGTAGAACTTGTCGTGCAGCTTGTCCCACAGGTGCACGGTGAAGTCGGCATCGCCACTGGCCAACGCCATCATCATCACGCCGTATTCGGTTTCCTTGGGCTCCTGAACCTTGTAGCCGAGCTCGCGCAGGCCTTCCATGGCGACTTCGCCGCGAAAACGCTCTTCGGCGATCGCCGGGAAGATGGGGGTGACCTTGACGCCGTCACCGGGCTTGTCGGCCGAGGCGTGGGCGCACAGTGCAGCGGCGGCCAAGGTCAGCGCGCTAGCGCATTGGAGCAGACTGCGGGGGAACATGGGCATGGACATCGTCGCGTACCTTCTTCTGGTTATTAGATTCAAGTGCGGCAGGTCGAATGGGTCAGATCAGGCGGTCTTGCGCCGCTCAGCAGGTTTACCGGTGCCGCACATGCGCAGTACTACGCCAACGGGACCGGTCTGGTACCAGCGCAGGCTTGGATCAGCGCTGGTTCTGGCGCCCATGGCCTGGGTCAGGCGGTCAAGGAAGATCGCCAGCAGCACCAGGCCGGCGCCGCCCACGGTGGCCAGGCCCATGTCCAGCCGGCCGATACCGCGCAGGACCATTTGGCCCAGGCCACCGACGGAGATCATCGAGGCGATCACCACCATCGACAGCGACAGCATCAAGGTCTGGTTGAGCCCGGCCATGATGGTCGGGGTCGCCAGCGGCAGTTGCACCCGGATGAGCATCTGCCGCGGGGTGCAGCCAAACGCACGGGCGGCTTCGATCTTGTCCTCGGGCACCTGGCGGATACCCAGGTTGGTCAGGCGTACCAGCGGCGGCAGGGCGAAGACGATGGTGACCAGCACGCCGGGCACGTTACCGATGCCGAACAGCATTACCACTGGCACCAGGTAGACGAATGCGGGCAGCGTCTGCATCGCATCGAGCACCGGGCGTATCACTTGCTCAAGACGATTGTTGCGAGCGCAGACAATGCCCAATGGCACGCCAATCACCGCGCAGAAGAACACCGAGGTCAGCACCAGCGCCAAGGTAGTCATCGACTCCGACCACACCCCAATCAGGCCCAGCAGGGTCAGGGTGACGAAGCTCAGCAGGGCCATGCGTTTGCCGGCCAGCTGCCAGCCGAGCAGGGACGAGAGAATGATGCCAATGCTTGGCGGGATACTCTGCAGGGTGAACTCGATGCCGTTGAGCACCTGATCGATCGGCCAGCGGATCGCGCGGAACACATCGCGGAAATTGTGCACCAGGAATTTCAGGGTGCTTTCGACCCAGTCGCCCAGGGGAATAGTGGCGTACTGGAACGGGTCCAACAGACTGAACTCGGACATGATGGCTTACCTCGTTGGGGCGCAGTCGCTCAGTGGCGGCTCAGGGTCTGCAACAGCTGGTTTTTCGAAACGGTGCCCTTGAAGGCACCCGCGCGGTCCAGCACTGGCACCGGGTAGGGCAGGCTGGCGGCGATATCGAGCACTTCATGCAGCGGCGTGTCGGTGTATACCGGTTGCAGCTGGTGCTGGTTGCACGGTGCAGGTGTACCTGCAGCAGCGGTATCGACTACGCCGAGCAGGGCGCCGCGCTCATTGAGCAGATAGCCAAACGGCACACCGAGCTGGAACTGCGGCGCCTTGCCGTTGACCCGGCACACCGCTGCCGGATCAAACGAGGCAACGTCGCCAGCCTTGAGCACCCGCGAGCTGTCGAAGCCTTTGAAGAAGGTGCGCACGTAGTCGTTGGCCGGTTGGTTGATCAGCTCTTGCGGGGTGCCGATCTGGACCACCCGACCACCTTCCATGATCGCGATGCGGTGGCCGATACGGATGGCTTCTTCGATGTCGTGCGAGATGAAGATGATGGTGCGTTTTTGCTCGGCCTGGAGGCGGATCAGTTCGCCCTGCATTTCGTGGCGGATCAACGGGTCCAGCGCCGAGAAGGCTTCATCCATGAGCAGAATGGCCGGGTCGTTGGCCAGCGCGCGGGCCAGGCCGACGCGTTGCTGCATGCCACCGGAAAGCTGGTGCGGGTAGCTGTGTTCCTGGCCGGCAAGGCCGACCTGGCTGAGTGCTTCGCGAGCGCGGCTGTTGCGTTCCTGTTCGCTGACGCCGGAAATCTCCAGGCCAAACGCGGTGTTTTCCAGCACGCTCATGTGCGGCATCAGGGCAAAGGACTGGAACACCATGCCCATTTCCTTGCGACGGACGTCGAGCAAGGCTTTATCGGGCAGCCCGGTGATTTCACGGCCATTGAGGTAGATCTGCCCTGCGGTGGGTTCGATCAGGCGATTGAACAAGCGCACCATGGTTGACTTGCCTGAACCCGACAGTCCCATGATCACGAAAATCTCGCCACGCTTGACGGCAAAACTTGCATCGAACACGCCAATGACCTGACCGGTCTTTGCAAAGACTTCGTTCTTGCTTGCCCCTGAGTGCAGCATGTTCATGGCGGCATCGGGTTGGTTGCCAAATACTTTATAGATGTTGTTAACGGAAATTATTTCATCTGCGCTGGTCATTGCGCCCCTCCTGTGCGTGCGAAATTACAAGCGCGCGTACTCACTGCGAGTCGCCACATTGGTAATACGGAAGGGCAGTACCCAGAGGGATATCGATGCATGCCAATTTCCTATTTTTTATTGTTAGCCCCAGGAACTGGGCTTTCATCCAATCTATTAGCAAGCCTTCGGCAAATCCAACGACATTTACAGGGCGTTATAGATAACCTAAGGTTATTGATCGCGGTCAGGACGACCCTCCAGCCTCGTTTGCGACACCTGTGTGGATGCCACCGGGGTGCTGAGGTAGGCTGCGTGGCGTTATAAAACCTACAAAAGGCTGGCTACCATGCTGAACAGACACGCTGACCCAGACACCTTGCTTCTCAGGATGCCGTCGCTGCGAGCGGTCAAGGCGTTTGTTGCGGCAGCCAAGTACGCGAGCTTCACCCGCGCGGCCGAGGCATTGTGTGTATCGCAGGCGGCCATCAGCCGGCAGATTCGCGAACTGGAAGAGTTTCTTGGCGCGCAGTTGTTCGAGCGGGTAGGGCGCACGGTGCAACTTACCCCGGCGGGTTCGATCTTTTTTGAAGCGGCGCAGTTGTCCTTCGTCAATATTGCCCAGGCCGCTGACCGTATTCGTTCTGCGCCGACGCAGAAACATGTGCTGACTATCTGTTGCTCGCCGGCGTTCTCCGCATTGTGGTTTTCCGATCACTTGCCCGAGTTTCGCGCCAACAATCCCGACATCGAACTTAACCTGATTACCACGCAGAACTTCGTCAATCGCGAGCCTGGGGTTGATCCGGATATTGTCATCTCCAAGATCAGTAACGTGGGCGAGGGTTACAAGGTCTTTCCGCTGTGCCATGACATTATCTATCCGGTCTGTTCGCCTGCGTATCTGGCTGCGCATCCGGAAGTGGTCAGCCTCGAAGGCCTGCGCGATTGTGCCTTGCTCGACCTCAGCCCGTATGGCCGTGCCGGCGTTGCCGAGCACGTTGACTGGAGCGTCTGGCTGGCATTCCAGAATATCGACATCGACGAACGTCCTGCAGCCAGCCCGCCAGTGTTTCACGCCAACGACTACAACCTGATCATCAACATGGCGCTGACCCATCAAGGTATTGCGTTGGGCTGGAACCAGCTGGTCAGTGGGCTGGTGGAAAAAGGCCTGCTGGTACGGCCGCTGCAACAGCAGGTGACCCTGCGCAACAGCCTGCATTACCTGGCCTGCAGAGAAAACACCGACTGCGAGGAAGCCTCGCGGCGAGTGCGCGATTGGGTGCTGTCGAAGTTTTCGCGGTGGTGCGTATAACGCGCATCACGCAGCTGATTGATAACGTGCCTTTATCCTTTGCTCGCTGAAAATGTAGTTTGTCGGCTATTGCAACCCTCCCGTAGCCTTGCCTCATTCATACGGCACACGAGCAGTGCCGTCAGGGGCTGGTGGATGGAGATAATAATGAACAGTCAGCAATCTGTGGTTGGCCTGATCCAGAAGCGTAAAGCGCGGCATGCATTACCGCGTGAGCTGTATATCGACAACGAGGTCTACCGCCAGGACCTGGAACATATCTGGCACAAGGACTGGATCTTCGCCGGGCACACCATCGAGCTGGACAAGCCAGGCCAGTATTTCACTTTGCAGATCGGCGACTACCCAGTGGCGGTGGTCAAGGGCAAGGATGGCCAGGTCCGGGCCTTTCACAATGCCTGCCGCCACCGCGGCGCCAAGGTTTGTGAACACGCTCAGGGCAAAGTGGCAAAGCTGGTGTGTCCGTATCACAAGTGGACGTTCGAACTCGACGGCAGCCTGCTGTTTGCCGGCAACATGGGCGCTGATTTCGACAAGAGCCAGTACAACCTCAAGCCAGTTCACTGTGAGGTCGTGCACAGCTACATCTACGTTTGTGTCGCTGAAAAAGCCCCTGACTTCAGCAGTTTCCGCAACGCAGTAAGCCCCTTCATAGCGCCACACAAGTTGGAAAACTGCAAAGTGGCATTCGAGTCCAACCTGATCGAGAAGGGCAACTGGAAGCTGGTATTCGAGAACAACCGGGAATGCTTCCACTGTGACGGCACCCATCCGGAGCTGATGAACTCCTTCGTGGAAAACCTTTCGGTCGCCGGTGTGGCGACTGCCGAGGACCCTGAGCTGACCGCTCACTGGGACCGTTGCGAAAAGGCCGGCATGCCCAGCCGCCTGCTGATGGACCCGCACGGCCGCTATCGCATGACCCGCATCCCGTTGTCGGCAGGCGCTGTCAGCTACACCATGGATGGCCAGCCGGCAGTCGCTGGCCGGCTTGATGAAAGCGGTGAGGCCGATATCGGCGCTTTGCTCTACTTCAACTACCCGTCTACCTGGAACCACTTTCTCGGCGACCACGCCTTGAGCTTCCGCATCCTGCCGTTGAGCGCGACCGAAACCCTGGTCACGACCAAATGGCTGGTGCCGGCTACAGCGGTTGAAGGCGTGGACTACGACCTCGAGCGCCTGACCAAGGTCTGGCTGGCGACCAATGACCAGGACCGGCGTCTGGTTGAAGGTACTCAGGCAGGTGTGTCGTCGCCGACCTACGAGCCTGGACCGTTTTCCGAAAACGCTGAAAATGGCGTCTGCCAGTTCGATGACTGGTACTGCGATACCATGCTCAGAGGCCTGCAAGGGCCGATTGTTCTGAAGTCCGTGGGCTGAACCGGCCTGTTGCTCAACGTGGTTCATCTGCCCATGGAGGGTTCGATGTCTGAATTTCAGTTTGCCGGTATCAACCTTGCGATCACCACGCCCTTTGATGGTGATGGCAAGATCGATTACCCGCGGTTTGCCCAGCTGATCGAGCGTTACCTCGATGCTGGGGTGAAGGGCTTTGTGCTCAGCTCCGGCACCGGTATGCACGTGTACCTGAGCAAGGAGGAGTCCAGGCAACTGGTCGCTTTCGGCGCCAAGGCGATTGCTGGCCGCGCACGGATCATCGTGCAGACCTCGGCACTGTTGCTTGACGAGGTGCTGGAACGCACTCGGCATGCTGCCGAATGTGGCGCGGACGGGGTCATGGTGCTGCCGCCGTTCTTCGAGGGGCCGACTGACGACGACAGCATTGTCGCGTTCTATCGTAGCGTGGCCGCTGCCGGCCTGCCGATCATTGGCTACAACGTGCCACAGGCAGTTGGGGTAGAGGTCACGCCAGCGCTGTTCGCCAAGCTCAACGAGATCGCCAACTTTGTCTCGGTCAAGGACAGCAGCGGCGATCTGGCAGCGCAAGCCTCGCTGATTCGTACCGGCTTGCCGACCATGAACGGTGCCGATCCGCTGGTGCCGTATGCACTGTATGCAGGTTGCGCTGGGTTGATCTGGGGTGGAGCCAATATCGCCCCGCGTTCCTGTGTGCGTTTTGTCGATGCAGCGCTGGCTGGTCAATGGGACCTGGCTCGTGCGTTGTGGCGGGATCTTGAGCCATTGATGTCGCTGATCTGGCAGGGCGACTATGTGCAGTCGGTGTATGCGGCATCGGCGCTGACCGGCTACGGCGCTGGCGATCCACGGCGACCACTGGCGCGGCTGGCTGCCGACAAGCTTGCGGCGCTGGAAAGTGCAGTGGCTCCGTTGTTGGCGCACGAACGCGTCAACGGCTGATCCTTCCAGATCGTCGAGAAATTGCCAACGCTGTCCGTGACTGGGCACCGTTGGCAATCTTCCCTGTTGCTACTCAGCCATTTGCAGCTCAGGCAGTTTCATACGGAACGCGCGGGTAAGCCCAAGCAGACACAGCAACCCCAAGCCCATCCAGCTCAAGCCGATCGTGAACGACATGCTCGACAGGCTACTCCAGAGCCACAAGGTACTGAGAAAGCCCAGTGCCGGTATGGCTCCATACAGCAGGTAGTTGCGCGTACCGCGCAGTTGCTGGTCGACCAGGTAGTGTTTGACCACCGCGAGGTTTACTGCCGAGAACGCGAACAGCGCGCCGAAACTGATCATGTTGGCTACCGTATCCAGGGTGAGCACCAGCGCCAGCAAGGACATCACACTGACCAGTATGATGGCGCTGGCCGGCACGCGTTTTTTTGTCCGCAACTGGCCGAATACCCGCGGCAGCGCGCCATCGCGACCCATGGCGAACAGCACTCGCGACACGCTGGCCTGGGACACCATCGCCGAGGCAAAGCAGCCGGCTACATAGGTGGCAGTGAAGGCGCTGACCAGCAACTCGCCGCCGACCCGGCGCATGACATCCACCGAGGCCGAGTCGGGGTCGGCGAAGCTGGCCCAGTCGGGGAACACCTGCTGGGCAAAATACGACACCAGCAAAAACAGCAGGCCGCCCACCAGCGACACCACCATGATCGCCAGCGGGATGCGGTACTGCGGGTTGCTGGTTTCCTCAGCCATGGTCGAAACCGCGTCGAAGCCCAGGAATGACAGGCACAGCACGGCCGCGCCGGTCATCACCAGCGGCACGCTGAAACCGTCGTGATAGAACGGCTTGAACAGTGACACCGGCTCGCTCTGGCCACTGAGGCTGCTCACAGACAGCGCCACGAAGACCACGATGAATACCAGCTGCACCACCACCAGAATCCAGTTGACCCGAGTGATCGACTCGATGCCGATCAGGTTGAGAAAGGTCACCAGGCCGATCGAGCCCAGCACCCAGACCCAGGCTGGTACGGCCGGGAAGTACTCGGACATGTAGATACCGATCAGCAGGTAGCTGAGCAACGGCAGGAAGATGTAATCGAGCAGCAAGGTCCAGCCGGCCATGAAGCCGAAATAGCTGCCGAAGGCCTTGCGTGTGTAGCTGTAGACCGAGCCTGAATAGGGATGGGCCTGGACCATGCGGCCGTAGCTGTAGGCCGTCAGCAGCATCGCGCCGAGGGTCAGCAGATAAGCCGTGGGCAAGTGCCCTTTGGTCATCTGGGTGACCAGGCCGTAGGTGGTGAATACCGCCAGCGGGACCATGTAGGCCAGGCCGAACAGCACCAGCGCGGGCAGGCCCATGGATTGGCGAAAGCGGCGTGAGGTCGGGGCGTGTGCAGGGTCAGTGTCGGCTGAACTTGTTGTTATGGTCATGGCGAACTCCTGGAAGGCGAATACAGGACGCTGCAGTAGGCGAGGCGTACTCGCTACCGTTGATAAAACCGTGTCGAGAAGGGCGCAGCGCTGCACGCAAGACGCCCAGCCGGGATCGGCAGGGCGTTGCGCTCGGATCAGAGGCGACCGATGCTGCGCGCGGTGCGGTCGACGGCCAGGCGGGTTTTCTCGACCAGTTCATCAAGCTCGCTGCGGTTGGCGATCAGGGCCGGGGCCATGATCATGCGGCCCAGGGTCGAGCGGATAATCACGCCTTCTTCAAAGCCATAAGTGCGGCATTGCCAGGCCAGGTCGTTTTCGTTGGCGAAGCGTTTGCGGGTTGGTTTGTCCTCGGCAAACTGCAACGCCGCCAGCAGGCCAGTGCCCTGAATCTCGCCAATCAGCGGGTGCTCGGCAAACGACTCACGCAGGAGTTGCTGCAGATAGGGACCGGTGTCGTCCTTGACCTGGCGCACGATGCCTTCGTCTCGCAAGGCCTTGAGGTTGGCCACTGCCACCGCTGCGGCAACTGGGTGGCCAGAGTAGGTCAGGCCGTGGGCGAATACACCGCCACGCTCGACCAGCGCCTCGGCAATGCGCTTGCTCAAGACCAGCCCGCCCATGGGGATGTAGCCGCTGGTCAGGCCTTTGGCGATGGACAGGGTGTCGGGCTCAAAGCCGAAGTGCTGATGGGCGAACCATTCGCCGGTGCGGCCAAAGCCGCCGATCACCTCGTCGGCGCACAGCAGCACGTCGTACTGGCGGCAGATGCGCTGGATCTCGGGCCAGTAGCTCTCAGGCGGGAAGATCATGCCACCGGCGCCCTGGAACGGCTCGGCGATGAACCCGGCGACGTTGTCCGCGCCCAGTTCGAGGATCTTTTCTTCCAGTTGCAGCGCGCAGCGGCGGCCGAACTCGGCCGGGGTCAGCTCGCCGCCGTTGGCGTACCAGTACGGCTCGTCGATGTGGGCGATGTCGGGGATCATCCCGCCCATCTCGTGCATGAACTTCATCCCGCCCAGCGCGGTGGCGGCCAGGGTCGAGCCGTGGTAACCGTTCCAGCGGCCGATCATGACTTTCTTCTGCGGCTTGCCCAGCACCTGCCAGTAACGGCGCACGGTGCGTATCAGCACCTCGTTGGCCTCGGAGCCGGAGTTGGTGTAGATCGCGTGGCTGTAATGGCCCGGCAGCAGGCTGAAGAGCAGTTCAGACAGCTCGATCACCGCCGGGTGAGTGGTGTGGAAGAACATGTTGTAGTACGCCAGCTGATCCATCTGCGCGGCGGCGGCGGCGGTCAGGTCCTTGCGACCGTAGCCCAGTTGGGTGCACCACAGGCCGGACATGCCATCCAGATAACGGTTGCCGTCGTTGTCCCACAGGTTCAGACGCTCGCCGCGCACCATCACCCGCGGCCCTTCGGCGTTGAGGGCCTTTTGATCGAGAAACGCGTGGATGTGGTGGGCCGCGTCGGCCTTTTGATAGTCCTGGGTATTACGTTGCGGGGTGAAGGGTGCGTTCATGACGTTTGTTCTCTTTTTTGGTAGTCGCGCAGGGCGGGTGCAACTGATGTCCCGCAAATGCTCCCACACCGCGAAATCCACCGAAATCACCCTTTGGGGTGAGCTGTGAGCCGGCTCTGCTGCACAGCTTTTTCATGGGTCGGGACCATATTTTTGCGAATTTGCCTGCCGCTGCGAGTGGCGCACGATTGCCGCCAGTCAATAACAACGGACCGGCAAACGGTCGCAAGAGGAGTGCAGCGTGTTCGACCTCAACTACTGGCAACAGCGGGCCCAGCGCCAAACCTTCATCGACACCGCGCTGATCGGCGGGAAGGCGGTGAAGTCCTCCACCGGGGCGACCTTCGCTGCCATCAACCCGGCGACCCAGCAGCTGCTGGCGCAGGTGGCGGCATGCGCTGAGGACGAAGTGGACCTGGCAGTGCGCTCTGCGCGACAGGCCTTCGAACAGGGGCCGTGGGCACGCATGGCGCCAGGTGAGCGCAAGAAGATCCTGCTCAAGCTGGCCGAGCTGCTGCTGGTGCACCGTGAGGAGCTGGCCTTGCTCGACTCGCTGAACATGGGCAAGCCGGTAATGGACGCCTACAACATCGATGTGCCGGGCGCAGCCGGAGTATTCGCCTGGTATGGCGAGGCGCTGGACAAACTCTACGATCAGGTCGCGCCAACGGCTGCCAACACGCTGGCCACCATCACCCGTGAGCCACTGGGTGTGATCGCTGCGGTGGTGCCGTGGAACTTCCCCCTGGACATGGCGGCCTGGAAGCTGGCGCCGGCACTGGCCGCCGGTAACAGCGTGGTGTTGAAGCCCGCCGAGCAGTCGCCGTTTTCTGCCTTGCGTCTGGGCCAATTAGCGTTGGAGGCGGGCATTCCAGAAGGGGTGCTCAACGTCGTCCCAGGCCTCGGCGAGCAAGCCGGCAAAGCCTTGGGGCTGCACCCGGATGTCGATTGTCTGGTGTTCACCGGCTCGACTCAGGTGGGTAAATACTTTATGCAGTATTCAGCCCAGTCCAACCTCAAACAGGTCTGGCTGGAGTGCGGCGGCAAGAGCCCGAACCTGGTGTTCGCCGACTGCCAGAACCTTGATCTGGCGGCTGAAAAAGCGGCATTCGGGATCTTCTTCAACCAGGGGGAAGTGTGCTCGGCCAATTCACGGTTGTACGTGCAGCGGTCTATTCACGATGAGTTCGTCGAGCGGGTGATTGCCAAGGCGCAGGCGTGGCTGCCGGGTGACCCGCTCAACCCGGCGAGTGCCGCCGGGGCTATTGTCGACAGCGAGCAGACCGCGCGGATCATGCAGGCTATCGGGCAAGCGCAGGAGGAGGGCGCGCAGCTGCGTTGCGGCGGCCAGCAACTGACGTTCAATGGCTCGTCCAACTTCATTCAGCCCACGGTATTTACGGGCGTGAGGCCTGACAGCAAGCTGGCCCGTGAAGAAATCTTCGGCCCGGTCCTGGCCGTTACCGCGTTCGACGATGAGGCGCAGGCGATTGCGCTGGCCAACGACAGTGTCTACGGCCTGGCGGCGTCAGTGTGGAGCGACGATCTCAATCGCGCGCACCGGGTTGCCAGGGCGCTGAAGGCTGGTACCGTGTCGGTCAACACCATGGACGCGCTGGATGTCAGCGTGCCGTTCGGTGGCGGCAAGCAGTCCGGCTTTGGTCGTGACCTGTCGCTGCACTCGTTCGACAAATACACCCACCTGAAAACCACCTGGTTCCAGCTGCGTTAAGCGCTGGCCCAAGGCTCAAGCGAGACGCTGATGAGTACCGACCGGCTTGGATCCGAACAGTGGTTTGAGCACATGGCACAGGTGACCGATTGCATCGGCACCTCGGCCTTTGTCGAGTCGCTGTATTCGGCGCTGAACCTGCTGGCGCCGGCCAATGCCATCACGGTGTTTCTGTTTCCCCATGAAGGCCTGCCGTCGACGCTGTTCGAGCGTGACGATGAAGGGCCGTGGATGCCTGAAGGCAACGTGCGCAAGTACCTCGAAGGCTTCTATCTGCTGTGCCCGTTCTACCGCGCGAGCCTGGAGGGCATTGCGCCCGGCTGTTATCGCCTGAGCGATGTCGCGCCGGATCACTTCAAGCGCAGTGAGTATTACCTGTCGTTCTACCAGCATGCGCGGCTGGAAGAAGAGATCAATTACCTGGTACCACTCGGGCCGAAGCTGACCATCGCAGTCGCCCTGGCCAGTACCTCGCGGCTGAGCAGGCAGCAGGTTGCCGAGCTCAAGCGCATCGCGCCGTGGGTGCTGGCGGTGGTGCGTCGGCATTGGGGCGACCTGGATGCACACATGCTTGGCGGGCGCTTCGAGAGTGCGCTGGGGCGGCAGATCAATGCGGCGCTGGTGAAGTTTGGCTCGTCGTTGCTGACCGAGCGCGAGTGCCTGGTTGCGCAGTACATGCTGCGTGGGCACTCGATCCGCTCATTGGCAGAGCGGCTGGGTATCAGCGAGGACACGGTCAAGACCCACCGCAAACACCTGTACGCCAAGCTCGACATCGGCAAGCAATCAGAGCTGTTCTCGCTGTTTATCGCTTCGGTCGCGCAGGCGCAGGAAGGGTTGAGCAAGGATCCGTTGGAAAGCTATTTGCGCCGCCGGCCCTGAAGAAACGGCTCAGATCAGGATGTAGTCGCTGCGCTGGCGAATACCTTGATGCTCGCCCTCGACCAGATGCACATAACGCCCAGCCAGCAGATCGATCGGCAGGCAATCATCGACGTCGAGTACTGCGTCAGTGTGCGGCTTCAACCAGCCAGCGGCCATGCGCTGTTTACCCAGCTGCTTGGCCTCGGCCTTGTCCCGGGCAGCCACCAGCAGGTAGCGGTGCGCTTCGCCAAACACCTGTCGCTCATAACCGCCCAGGTTCAGGAAGAACAACCGCAGCGCGCCGGGTTGCGGCGCAGCCTGGCTGAACTCGACGCGGTATTGGTCGATGCCGTGCACTTCCAGCCACGAATCGACGTGCAGGCCCTTCAGGCTGCCGAACCAGGCATTGCGCAGCTCAGGGTAGAGCTGCTCGAGCGACTCGCCCTGGGCGAACACCACATCGTGAACTTCGATGCTGGCACGCGGATGACGCCCGCCGAGCATGACCACGTAAAGCATGAATTATCCTCTGTTTCGGCGTTGCAGATTACGCCAGCACCCGCTCAAAACGTCACGGCCCATAGCGCTGCCGCCAATGCCGGCGGCATGACCAGCAAGCCCAGTCGCAGGAACCGCCAGGCGCTGACATTCTCGCCCTCACGGCGGATGGCTACCAACCACAACAGGGTCGCCAGCGAGCCTGTGATCGACAGGTTGGGGCCCAGGTCGACACCGATCAGCAGCGCCGCTGTAGTCTGCGCAGGCAGCTGCACGATATGGCCCATCGAGCCTGCGATCAACCCGCTAGGCAGGTTGTTCATCAGGTTGCTGGCAATCGCCACGCCGACCCCGGCAGCCCAGCTGGCTTGCGCTGGCGACTGCTTGGCGAGTGCCGCCAGCGCATGCGCCAGATGATCGATGACGCCGGTCTGGGCCACGGCTTCGACCAGCACGAACAGCCCGGCTACCAAGGGCAGCACGCCCCACGCGACATGACGCAGCACCGGCATCGGGCTGCGGCGCTGGCTCAGGTGAATCAAGGCGGTGGTGGTCAGGCCAGCGCAGAAGGTCGGCAGGCCCAGCGCAGTGTCCAGTGCCGACGCAGTCAGCAGCAGTGCGCCGGTCAGGACGATGCCCAGCGCACACAGCTTGGCGCCGCTAGTCAGCGGCTGCGAGTCGACGGTCAGGGCCAGTGGCTGCATGATCTGTTTGCGCTGGGTCAGGCGCAGCACTATGTAGGTCAGGCTGATCGCTGCCAGCGAAGGCAGGCTGAACTGCCTGAGCCACTCCAGCAACGGCGGCATCTGGCTGCCGAAAACCACCAGGTTGGCCGGGTTGGAAATCGGCAGAACGAAGCTTGCAGCGTTGGCGATGAATGCGCAGATGAACAGATAGGGCAGGGGCTCAGCCTTGGCCGCCTTGCACGCGGCATACACCGCCGGGGTCAACACCACCGCGGTGGCGTCGTTGGACAGAAATACGGTGACCAGCGTGCCGACCAGAAACACCAGGTTGAACAAGCGTTGCCCCGAGCCGCGGGCGTGGCTTACGGCATAGCGCGCCAGCCAGTCGAACAAGCCTTCCTGGCGCGCCAGTTCGGCCAACACCATCATGCCGATCAGAAACAGGTAGACATCGCCGCCTTCGGCCACGGCAGCCAAGGCTTTTTCTGGCGCAATCAGGCCGAGCACGGTCAGCAGCAGCGCGCCGCCCATGGCCCAGACGTATTCGGGGATGCGCCAGGGGCGCAGGATGACGCCACAGGTGGCGAGGGCCGCCACCAACCAGATGATCAGAGCAGTATCAACTACAGGCATGGTGGATTCAGCTTCCTGCCACAGTAGAGACGACCGTCGGCGTTGCGGCCGAGCGGGGGGAGGTTTCTGGCAGCGCGACCAGTACCAGCACGAACGCCGCAGCGGCGATGCCAGCCAGGGTCAGGAAGGCTGCGTCGTAACCGGCAGACTGTACCACCAATCCGGCGATGCCCGGGCTCAATGCAGCGCCGAGGCTGAACACCGCGGTCAGTGCGCCGAGGCTGACGTTGAAGCGGCCGGTACCCTCGGTCAGGTCCTTGACCACGATCGGGAACAGCGCGCCGAAGATCCCCGCGCCGATGCCGTCGAGCAGCTGCACGCCGACCAGCCAGAACGGGTTGTCCGAAAGTACATACAGCGCGCCCCTCAACGGCAGAATCAAAAAGCCCACCAGCAGAAACGGCTTGCGCCCCCATTGCTCGGCCTTGGCGCCGACCAGCAGGGCCATCGGCACCATCACCAGTTGCGCGGCGACAATGCAGGCCGAGGTCAGCGGTGTAGCCAGGCGCAGGTCGACCTGGGCCAGCTTCTGGCTTACCAGCGGCAGCATCGCTGCGTTGGCCAGGTGAAACAGCGCGCAGCACACGGCAAACAGCAGCAGTGTGCGGTTATGCAGCAGTAGGCTCAGCCCGGCTGGCTGGGTGTCACCCGCTTGCGTGTGGGATAGGCCACGGGCCAGTTGGTGATCGATCGCGGCGGCGGGCACCCGCTTGACGGCGATGATACTGGCGATGGTCAACGCGGCCATCAGATAGAACACCACCACCGGCCCATATAGATAGGCCAGGCCGCCGGCGAGCAACGCCGAGAACGCATTGCCGGCATGGTTGAAGGTCTCGTTGCGGCCCACGCGACGGGTAAAGGCCTTTGGGCCGGTGATACCGAGGGTGATCGCGGCAATTGCCGGGGCGAACACCGAGCCTGCGATGGCGCTGATGGTCTGGGTCAATGCCACCAGCCCGAAGGATGAGATGAGTGGCAGCAGCAGGCAACTGCCGGTAACCAACAGCGCGGCAATCGCCACCACCGCACGCTTGGCCGGCGTGCGGTCGATCAACGCTCCAGCCGGTGTCTGTGCCAATAGCGCGGTGACCCCGGCGATGGTCATGACCAGGCCGATGCTTGCCGGTTGCCATTGGTGCACAGCGAGCAGATAGATCGCCAGATACGGGCCCAGGCCGTCGCGAACATCAGCCAGAAAGAAGTTCAGCCAGTCGAGCGCACGATCATGAGAGTCGGTTTGCCGGAGATTGTCCAAGGATTGAGTCTCGCAGGGGGGCCATGGGAATGCAGCGTTGTCGATGCCAGGCTGGCTGGCTCCATGGCGTGATGCAAATCACATCCACCTGAGCAAAATGACTGTTGTAACGAACAATAGGTTCCAGGCCCCCGGTGGCCTGAATCAAGGGTGCGTTCAGTCTGAACAGAGGCGCACAGTGCAGCGTCCTCGGCCAACGAGACAAAGGCCTCTGCGGCAGTTGTTTCAGCGTAAACAATGCGCATGCCACCCAACCGTCACAAAGCTGTAACAAGAGTGCTGCAATGTGTGCGGGCCATCACACGGAGCGCTTTTCCATGATACGCCTGATGAAGTCTGCTGCACTTGCCGTTGCGGTATCTCTTAGCGCCACTTCGCCAACCTTCGCCGCAGAAAGCGTGCGCCTGACCGGTTCCGGCGCCAGTTTCCCAGCACCGATCTACCTGACCTGGTTCAAGGATTTCAGCAAGAACACTGCTGGCGTCACCGTTGACTACCAGTCCAAGGGGAGCGGGGCAGGGGTTCAGGACTTCCTGAACAAGACCGTCGACTTCGCCGCCAGTGACTCGGCGATGAAAGACGAAGACATCGCCAAGGTCGGCGAGGGCGTACAAATGCTGCCAATGACCGCCGGCGAAATCGTTCTGGCCTACAACCTGCCAGGCAATCCCAAGGGCCTGAAACTGTCGCGTGAAGTGTATTCGAACATCTTCCTCGGCAAGGTCACCCAGTGGAACGACCCACAGATCGTTGCCGCCAACCCTGACCTGAAGCTGCCTGCCACGCCGATCACTGTTGTCGTTCGTGCTGACTCCAGCGGTACTACCGCGGTGTTCACCAAGCACCTGTCGGCAATCAACCCTGCGTTCAAAGAAGCACTGGGTGAGGGCAACACCGTCAACTGGCCAGCCACTGACAAGTTCATCAAGTCGCCGAAAAACGACGGCGTAACCGCCACTGTTCGCCAGACCCCAGGCGCCATTGGCTACATCGAATACGGCTTCGCCAAGCTGGCGAAGGTCGACTTCGCCCAGCTGGAAAACAAAGCCGGCAAATACGTCGTGCCGAACGCCGAGAGCGGCGCCGAAGCGTTGGCTGCGGTGAAAATGCCGGAAAGCCTGGTTGCATGGCTGCCGGATCCGGACGGCGCCAAGTCGTACCCGATCACTTCCTACACCTGGATGCTGTTCCGCAAGGACAACGGCAATCCTGCCAAGGCCAAGGTCATGCGTGAAATGGTCGAGTACAGCCTGACCAAAGGTCAGGAAATCGCTGACTCGATGGGTTACATCCCGCTGCCGCCGTCGGTTGTAGAGCAAGTACGCAAAGCGTCTGCAAACATCCAGTAATACTGCCAGGTCGCTGCGGGCTTAACTCTCAGCCCGCAGCGTTTGCGCCCTGTCCCGGAACTCGCCAATGAACACACCTTTTGCCATACCGGATAACCCCGACTCAGCGTGCCGGCCACCGTCCACCAAGGATTTTCTGGTTGACCGCGCCTTCCGTGCGCTCGCCCGCATCGGCGTGGTGCTGATCCTGGCGCTGGTGGTCGCGCTGGTTTTCGAAGTCGGCCGCAAGGCACTGCCCGGTATGGAGAAGCACGGTTTCGACGTGCTGTTCGGCACCGTCTGGGATGTCAATCAAGGCAAGTACGGCATTCTTCCGGCCATTTGGGGCACGCTTTACAGCGCCCTGATCGCCTTGCTGATCGCAGGTTTCTTCGGCGTCAGCATGGCCATTTTCCTGACCCAGGACTTCCTCCCTGCGAAGCTTGCAGCGGTGTTTCGTACCATCGTCGAGCTGCTCGCCGCGATCCCCAGCGTCGTTTACGGCCTGTGGGGCATCTACGTGGTGATCCCGGCGATCCGTCCGTTGACCGCGTGGCTCAACAGCGAACTGGGCTGGATCCCCTTTTTCGGCTCGTCCCTGAGCGGGCCAGGCTTGCTGCCTGCCGCGCTGGTACTGGCCATCATGATTCTGCCGACCATTGCCGCTGTGTCCCAGGACGCCCTGACCAGCGTGCCGATGAAAACCAAACAGGCCGCCTACGGCATGGGCACCACCCACTGGGAGGCCATCCTCAAGGTGATGGTGCCGGCCGCTGCAACCGGCATCTTCGGTTCGCTGGTGCTTGGCCTGGGCCGCGCCCTGGGTGAAACCATGGCCCTGGCCATGCTGGTGGGCAACGCCAACACCATCACCCTGTCGTTGTTCGCCCCGGCCAACACCCTGGCCGCCTTGCTCGCGCTGAACTTCCCGGAAGCCGGGCCGAACGAGGTCGAGGTACTGATGTACGCCGCTCTGGTGCTGATGTTCATCACCCTGCTGGTGAACGTGCTCGGCTCGATGATCATGCTCTACGCGCAACGGGGTAACAAATAATGACTGACCTCTCGACGCCGACGGCTGGGGTACCGAGCCTGCAACGCAGGTTCGAGGGGCGCGCGCTGCGCAGCCTGAGCCTGACTACGCTGGTGTGGTGCACGGCGTTCCTGGCCAGCGTGCCGCTGATTTCCGTGTTGTACATGCTGATCATGCGTGGCGGCGCTCGGCTGAGCCTGGAAGTGTTCACCGAACTGCCACCGACCGGTTTCGAGATGGGCGGCGGTTTTGGTAACGCCATGGCCGGTACCTTCGTCATGGTCGGCATCGCTGCCGCCATCGCCGTGCCGGTCGGCATCCTCGCTGCGGTGTTTCTTGCCGAACTGGGCCCTGAGAGCAAGCTGGCCAACGCTTCGCGCTTTGCCGCGCGGATGCTCACCGGCCTGCCATCGATCCTCGCCGGTGTATTTGCCTACGCGCTGGTGGTCATGACCACCGGCACCTATTCGGCACCGGCCGGTGGCGTTGCACTGGCGGTGTTGATGCTGCCAATCGTGGTGCTGACCGCTGAAGAAGCGATGAAGATGGTGCCCAAGATCATGAAGGACGCCGCCTACGGCATGGGCTGCACCCGCGCTCAGGTGATCTGGAAGATCGTTCTGCCAACCGGCCTGCCAGCGATCCTCACCGGCGTCATGCTGGCGGTTGCCCGCGCTGCCGGCGAGACCGCGCCACTGCTGTTCACGGCGCTGTTCAGCAACTACTGGATCTACCATGACGGCAGCCTGGCCGTAATGAACCCGACGGCATCGCTTGCCGTACTTATCTACAACTTCTCCGGCATGCCCTTCGACAATCAGCTCGAACTGGCATGGGCCGCCTCGTTGGTATTGGTGATGATCGTGCTGGTAGTCAATGTCGTCAGCCGTATCTTCGGCAAGCCCAAGTACTGAACACAGGAGCAACTGAATTGAACGTATCCACTGCGCGAAAAGCCGCTCCGTTTGTCAGCCAGGCACCCGTGGTAATGGACTGCAAACTGGACAAGATCTTCTACGGCAACTTCCTCGCCGTGCGCGACAGCCACGTGCCGATCGAGAAGAACAAGATCACCGGTTTCATCGGCCCGTCTGGCTGCGGCAAGAGTACTGTGCTGCGTAGCCTCAACCGCATGAACGATCTGGTCAAAGGCTTCCGCTTCGAAGGCCATGTGCACTTCCTCGGCCAGGATGTGTATGGCAAGGGCGTCGACCCGGTCGTCGTGCGCCGTTATATCGGCATGGTGTTCCAGCAGCCCAACCCGTTCTCGATGAGCATCTTCGATAACGTCGCCTTTGGTCTGCGCCTGAACCGTTACAAAGGAGACCTCGGCGATCGCGTCAAGCACGCGCTGCAGGGCGCTGCGCTGTGGGACGAGGTCAAGGACAAGCTCAAGGCCAGCGGCCTGTCGCTGTCCGGTGGTCAGCAACAGCGCCTGTGCATCGCCCGCGCCATCGCCACCGAGCCAGAAGTGCTGCTGCTGGATGAGCCGTGCTCCGCGCTGGACCCGATCGCTACCCGCAGGGTGGAGGAGTTGATGGTCGAGCTGAAGAAGGACTACACCATTGCCCTGGTGACCCACAACATGCAGCAGGCGATCCGAGTGGCTGATACCACGGCGTTCTTCTCGGTGGATATTTCCCAAGGTACGCGCACGGGTTATCTGGTCGAGATGGGGCCGACCACGCAGATCTTCGAAAGCCCGCGTGAGCAGCTGACCAATGACTATATCAGCGGCAAGTTCAGTTGATTCGAGTCAGTCTCAGCGCTGTCGCCTTTGTTAAATTGTTTCTCGGGATTGCCAATGTCTGCGACACGTCGTCTTGATCTACGCGCTATAGAGCGCGCACTGCGGGAGGTGCAGAGCCGCTTCGGCGAGCTGAGCCAGCACTTCACCGAGCAGCGCGATCCGTTCACCGACGAGGTGCTGCAGAATGTGCTGGAAGGCTATGCCCTGGTAGACGATTATGTTGCCCGCGGCATCGACCTGTTCGACCTGCAGCAACTGAACCTGATGCTCGAGATCAACGCCACCGTGCTTTGCGGCAGTGACCCGGCACGGCGGGTGGAGTTTGCTCAGCACCTGGTCGCTACCGAGGAGCACTTCTTCAACAACATTGAAGGCGGCATCAAGGATTTGTACAACTGGTACTGCTCGTACCACAGCGATTCGGTGTGGAAGCGCGCTGCCGGTGTCTACGTGCGTATCCTCAGCAAGCCGCAATTGTTTATCGAAGGTAACCACCGCACAGGCTCGCTCCTGGTCAGTTACCTGTTGATGCGCGAAGGGCTGCCGCCGTTTGTGCTGACGCTGGACAACGCCGAGGGTTACTTCAACCCGTCCTCGGTCATCCGCAACTCCGCCAAACACGGTGTCAAAGCCTTGTACGAATTACCCAAGATCAAAAAGAAATACGCCGCCTTCCTCGAGGCCAAAGCGCCGGCCGCTACGGTGTTCTTCCTCAACACGCCGCCTGCGCGCCGTTATCAGGGGACCCACCGATGAGCCGCTCGCCAGTGCTGCAACAGTGCCAGGCCGGCATCGCCCGTGGCTGGCAAGCGGCAACGCGCCTGCTGGACCGCCCACGCGTGCGTATTTCGTTTGATATCGACGACACCTTGGCCTGCCACCACCACAACTGCCCGGCCGAGAGCAGCAAGCTGCCAGGGTTCATGCGTGACTGGCTGGGTGAACCGCTGCGCGCCGGTACCCGCGAGCTGATTCGCGACCTGCGCCGGCAAGACTGCAGCGTGTGGATCTATACCTCGTCTGGCCGCACTCCGGCCTACATCAAGCGCTGGTTGTTGTTGTATGGCATCCGCGTCGATGGCGTGGTCAACAATGACCGGCATTTGCACGTGATGGCCGAGCATGGGCTGTCGCGCCCACCGTCCAAGCATCCGGGCCTGTTCGATATCGACCTGCATGTGGATGATTCCGACGGGGTGCGCGCGGAGGGTATCGATCACGGTTTCCGCGTTGTGGTTGTTTCTCCGCAGGATGACAACTGGGCGCAGAAGGTCCTGGATGCCACGGCCAAGGTGCATGCGCAACTGGCCTGGCATCAACCGCAGCGTTATGGCCAGTTGGGTCGCCAAAGCATGGCGCCGCAGTGGTCTGCGAATCAGTCGCTTGGCCAATAGGTCGAGGATTGCCAACCCATTCGTCTGACTTAATGTTGGACGCTTGAACGTAGTGGCCGCTGATGGCCCCTGAGGTAAATACAGGCGGAAAAATCTCCGTCTGTGCCTTGGGAGAGCACCATGCAGAAAAGTCATTTGCTGGCCGCAGTCACAGTGGTTGGCGTCGCCGTTGCGCTCACAGGCTGCGCGCGCGACCCTGAAAAGCGCTCGCTGTCTGAGCTTGCAGTAAGCGGCACCAAAAGCATGTTTCGTACCGATGCCGACATGCAAAAAGTATTGAACAAGCTCGCCAGTTTCGACGCCAAGGCCATCGAAAAGACCACCCCAGCCGAAGCTCGCCAACAGCCCACCATCGCGGATGCCGTGAAGGGTGTGCTCGAGGATCAGAAGCTCAGCGCAGCTCCCGAGGTGCTGGTACCCGGCGTCACCACCCGCGATATCACTATCCCCGGTGCAGCAGGCTCGATGCCGGCGACCGTGTATACCCCTGCAGGCAGCGGCCCGCACCCCGTAGTGCTGTACTTCCACGGCGGTGGCTGGGTGATCGCCGATCGCAAGGTGTATGACGGTGGCGCGCGCGGCCTGGCCAAACAGGCGGACGCGGTGGTGGTGTCGATCGATTATCGCCTGGCGCCTGAGCACAAATTCCCGGCTGCGCATGACGATGCGCTGGCAGCGTACAAGTGGCTCGCCAGCAATGCCAAATCGTTTGGCGGCGACCCGCAACGCCTCGGCCTTGCCGGCGAAAGCGCGGGTGGCAACCTGGCGATCGCCACTGCAGTGGCTGCACGAGACTCAGGCCTGACTCAGCCAAAGCATGTGCTGGCGGTGTATCCGGTAGCACAATCGAGAACCGATACGCCTTCCTACCTGAAGTACGCCGACGCCATGCCGTTGAATCGACCAATGATGCTGTGGTTCATCGGCCAGGTGACCAGCAAGCCTGCAGATGTTCAGGACCCACGTATCAACCTGGTCAAGACCGACCTGCATGGCCTTGCGCCGGTCACCCTGATCAATGCTGAAATCGATCCGTTGCAGGATGATGGTGCTCAGCTGGAGCAGGCGCTGCGTAGCGCCGGCGTCAGTGTTGAACGCAAGCTGTACAGCGGCGTAACGCATGAGTTCTTTGGTACAGCGGCGGTGGTGAAGAAGGCGGCCGAAGCGCAGGCCTATGCTGGGCAGCGGTTTAAGGCTGATCTCGATAAGTAAATCATTGGCTGCATAACAATGCGAAGTCTCAGCCTCGTGCTGAACTGGAGAATTCTGATGAGTGATGAATCCAAAGTTACTGTGGCTACTGCACCGCTGTTGTTCCAACCCTCGTTCGAGCAGGTGCCCGATGACGAGGCCGAGACCAGCAGGGAGCTGGCGCAGACCCTGCACGACATCATGGAAAAAACCTTCGCGGACGAGGGCCACGCCAATCGCAGCGTCCATGCCAAGGCTCATGGTCTGCTGCGCGGTCGCGTGACCGTGCTTGACGACCTGCCGCCTGCACTGGCTCAGGGCGCATTTGCCCGCGCCGCCAGTTTTACTGCCTATCTTCGATTCTCGACCAACCCCGGCGATATCCTCGACGACAAAGTGTCCACCCCCAGGGGGCTGGCGCTGAAAATCGTCGGTGTTGATGGGCCCCGCTTGCCGGGCAGCGAAGGTGAGGTCACTCAGGATTTCGTGATGCAGAACGCCAAGGCTTTTACTGCAGCCGATCCAAAGGCGTTTCTGAAAACTCTGAAGTTGCTGGCCAAGACCACAGACAAGGCACCAGGCATGAAAAAAGCGCTCTCGGCAGTACTGCGCGGCGTCGAGTCGGTAGTCGAGGCCATGGGCGGGGAGAGCGGCACGCTGAAGAGCCTCGGCGGTCATCCGCAGACTCACGTACTCGGTGAGACCTTCACCACTGTAGTGCCGGTGCTGTATGGCCCGTATTACGCCAAGCTAGCAATAGTGCCGGTGTCGCCTTCGTTGGTGGCGTTGAGTGATCAGCAGGTGGATCTGGATGGCAAGCCTGACGGTTTGCGTGAAGCCGTTGCCGACTACTTCAATACCCAAGGCGGGGTCTGGGAGATCCGTGTGCAACTGGCGACCGATATCGACAAGATGCCCATCGAGGACGCCTCTGTCGAATGGCCTGAAGACCTCAGCCCCTATCTCACGGTAGCTCGACTGGAAGTCGGGCCGCAGCCTTCGTGGGATGACGCCAAGGTCCATGAAATCGATGACGGCATGGCCTTCAGCCCATGGCACGGCTTGGCCGCACACCGCCCGCTGGGGGGTGTCATGCGTGTGCGCAAGCCGTCCTATGAGATGTCGTCGGAGTTCAGGGGTGAGCACAACGGCTGTCCGATTCACGAACCGCGTTGATTGCGCGGGCACACGACACCCCAAACTCCGCATGAGCTGGCACTCAGTATGTCGCGCCCCGGTTAGCAGCAGTTGAAGGCTGATCCAGCTCATTAGCGCTGCGTACGGAGGGTCCAGTTAGATTTCTGCCGACGCTCGTTGTACAGGATCAAACGCGTTGCAATCCTCTTTCAACGCGTTGGTCCAGCACGGTCACCCCGGCCTCAGGTATGTTCACGGAGCTCGATCAGTGCCCCCGGCACTGAGCAGTGCCAACAGCGCATCAGCATCCAGCTTCGCGCTCATTTCACCGCCTTCAAGCAGGCTGTCGGCCAGGTCGCGCTTGCGCGCGTGCAAGCCGACGATCTGCTCCTCAATGCTGTTTTCAGCGACCAATCGGTAAATCGTCACCGGGCGCTGCTGACCAATGCGATAGGCGCGGTCACTGGCCTGGTCCTCGACTGCCGGGTTCCACCAAGGGTCCAGATGGATCACGTAGTCGGCAGCAGTGAGGTTGAGACCACTCCCGCCGGCTTTGAGGCTGATGAGGAAAAGCTCACCCGCACCTGCCTGGAATGCGTTCACGCGGCGCTCCCTTTCTTTGGCGGGGACACTGCCGTCGAGGTATTGGTAGGCGATGCACTTTGCATCGAGCAGCGTACGCACAATGCTCAAGTGGTCAACGTATTGGCTGAATACCAAAGCTTTGTGGCCGTTGGCCAAAAGCTCTTCGACGAGGGCGGCAAAGGCCTGGAGTTTGCTCCCCGGCAAATTCGATTGCGCCATTACCAGGCTTGGATGGCAGCAAAAGCGACGCAGGCGGGTGATTTCGGCCAGAATCCTGAAGGACCTGCCTGCGCCAGGAGCAGACTCGGAAACATTGTCCATCGCTTGCTGGCGAAGGGCTTCGTAGAGATGAGCTTCCTCTTCGGACAGCGGCACTTTGTAGGTGATCTCTGTTCGTGCGGGAAGCTCGTCGAGCACCTGACTTTTGAGGCGGCGCAGGATAAAGGGTTGAATAAGGGCTTTCAAAGCCCGTCGTGCTACTGCATTGCCTTGTTCTATAGGGTTGGCAAAACGGCTGTTGAAGCTTTCCTGGCTGCCGAGCAGGCCTGGGTTGATAAAGCGGAACAGGCTCCACAGCTCGCCCAAGTGGTTTTCCAGTGGGGTGCCAGTGGCGACCACGCGAAAATCCGCCTGCAGCGCCATGGCTGCTTGCGCACGTTTGGTCTGAGCGTTCTTGATTGCCTGAGCTTCGTCGAGCACGACACTGTGCCAGCCGACGGCAGCGAAAGCTGCACTGTCTTGCTGCAACAAGCCGTAACTGGTGATGACCAGGTCACCGGGGCCCAGCTCAGCAAGATTGCGTTCTTGCTGGTACAACTGCAGCTTCAAATGCGGGGCGAAGCGCCTGCACTCAGCTTGCCAATTGAGGGTCACCGAAGTCGGCGCCACAACCAATTGCGGGCCGCCGGCAGCCCGTTGCAGCAGCAGCGCCAGGATCTGCACAGTCTTGCCCAGGCCCATGTCGTCGGCCAGGCAGGCACCGACGCCCCATTGTGCCAAGCGTGCCAACCAGGTGAAGCCCTCATGCTGGTAGGCGCGTAAATCTGCCTGCAGCGTGCGGGGTAGTTGAGGTTGGTAATCGCGCAGCGACTGCAGTTTTTGCAGCTGCGTCTGCCAGTTTTTATCGGCCGTGAATTCGCCAACCTCTGCGGCCAATCCAGCCACAACCGGCAGGGTCAGCGGGTTGAGACGCAACCCGCGGTCGGTAACCCGATCGGCCAGTAGCGCAAGTTCATCCAAGCGTTTGCGCAACCTGTCGTCAAGCGCCAGCCAGTCACGCTCGTCGAGCTTGAGGAAGCGTCCGGGGCTGGCTTTAAGCATTTCCAGGAGTTGGCGCAGCTGCAGCACCTTGCCGTCATCGAATGCCACCTCGCCCTGCAAGACAAACCATTCGCCCTGTTTACGCACGCCCACCTTGAGTTCGTTCAGCATCAGGCGGCCGTTGATGCGCATGCGTTCACCTTCCGGCCACACACAATGCACCTGGCTGCCGTCCAGTGCATGCATTTCGCTAAGTACCTGCAAGGCGTCCTGAGGCTGCTCCAGTTGCCATTCTTGGCCATCGGTGGTGGCATCGGCCAGGCCGGGGCAGGCCATCAGCACCTGCTGCAGGGCCTGGCGCTCGCCCGCCAGATCGCGACACACCTGCAAAGGCTTGCCATCGCGCTCGCCGAGCAGGTTCTGCGCGCCGTGGCCCGGGCGAAACCAGCTGCTATCGGCCAACGGCCGCACCAACAGTTGCAGGCGCAAGCCCTCGGCAAGGGGCAGCAAATGCGCGAATAGGCGTGTATCTGCCGGCTCTTGATCGATTTGTGCGGCCAGTTCGGGCAGGTCAGAGTGGATGGGCAGCAGCGGGGCGACGGCACTGACGGCCTCGATCAGTTGCGCCTTGGCCGATTGCGGCACGCTCAGGCCGTGGCCAATGATCTTGGTGATCTGACGCAGGTCGCTGTTGATCGAGTAGATCTGCAATAGCGTTGGCGTTTGCTGGTGCAGGTAATAGGTGTCCTCGGTGACGATGCCCTCTGGTTCAAGGCGCAGCTGAATTTGCCCCTCTTGACCCTGAAGATGCAGGCTGGCGTGGCCTGCCTGTAGCTCGACACGCACATCAAGGGCGTCGTGCCAGAACAGCGCCGGATGGCCGACCAGCTTGGGCAGGGCCACCCCAAGCGGTAATTGATATTCGACGCCGGAGTAGTAGCGCTGGCTGCCCTGGATCAAGCTGATCGCCTGCCGGTCCTGCTCACAGAGAAAGTCCAGGCTGTCACCCTCATCCAGCAACCGTTTGAGCGCCACCGGGCGGCCTTTGCTCCATTGTCCCTTGGGGCCGAGTTTCTGTTCGCGCGGTTCAAGGTGATTGGACCAAGCATGGGGATTGAGCAGCCACGCCAGGCGAGAAGTCTTTTTGCCGGCCGGGCTGGTGGGTTCGCTGACTGGCTTGAGCTGGCTCAGCGCAGTGAGCGCATGCTGCCAGGCTTCCTGGCGCTGCAGCAGCGTAACCAGTGGTTTGAGCTGTGCATCGTGATGCAGGTCGTGAAGCAGCCGAGGCACGCCGAACTGCGCTGCGATCAGGGCATCGAACTCAGCTGCCAGCCAGGCGTAGCCCCATTGATCGAGTTGATCGCGGTAGTCTTGCAGGGTGGAGCACCAGGCCTGCTCACGCGCTAACGGGGCATCCAGCCAGTAAAATGCAAGGGCGAGCATCAGCCCGTCCAGGCCATTGAGCGCAGTTGAGCGCAAGCGTGACAGCTCTGGAGTGTTGCCTTGCAATTGCTCGAACAGCTTGTAGAGCGCTGGATAGGCGGTGCCGTAGTTCTGCTTTTCGCCCAACACCAGTGCCTGCTTGAGCGCGGCGTGATGCTGGCTGGCGTTCTCCGCGATAAGCGCCAGACAGTACAGAGCGTTGAGCAGCGGTGGCAGGTCAATCCGGCGTTTTTTGGTCAGCCTGCGTTGATCGGTCAGCCAGGCTCGCAGTACCAGCAAGGTCTCGCTGGTCTGGCCGCGCAACATCGATTGCAGGCACTTGACGGTCATTGGCTGCAGCCCACCATCAATCTTCAGCGCCTCCCAGTCACCTCGCCACAGAGCCTGCAGCTTCAATTGCAGGCCCAGCGCGGGAGTCGGGCGCAGTACCAGTTCCTGTTGGGCCAGTGCATAGCTCGCCTGCACTGGTCCCAGCAGGTTGTTGTTCAAGCGCAGATGATCTTCCAGCAGCAGCCCACGAATTGCCTGGTCCAATTGGCCAAACACTTCCAGGCCGGCTGGATCGGACTGCAGAAGTTGCATAGGGTGCTGGGCAACCCATTCGTGCGGGTGGAATAGTCGGTCTACTTGATAGAGCGACTGCTGCACCAGCTCGCCGCTCCCGCTCAACAGGTTAAGCCAGAGATCCTGCAGTGCCCGTGGCTTGCCAGGAACTTGCCACTGTACAAGCGCAGGCAAGCTGGCATTGATCTGCTGCAATCGCAGCCCGCAGTCGGCGGCGCCCAGCAGGCTAAGTAGCACACTGTTACGCCGTTGCGCAGCCACGACGTAGTACTGCCCCTCTTTACGCTGTTCCGCTTCGACCCAGCCCTGGTCCTGCAAAGACTGCAGCAACTCGGGCAGCGTATTGATATCGAGCAGCTTGCCGCTCTCGTCACAGACCCCCATGGTCCGCAGTAGTTTGAGCAGTGAGGTTTTCCCTTTGCCAGGGAACGCGGTCGACAGCGCATAGAGCAGGGCTCTGCCGTTATCGGGCAGAGAGTCTGGACTGAGCGGTGGAAGGGACATCAGGGGCCTCATTGGAGCGGATGGGCGGTTGAGTGATTGTACGGTATTCGCTCCAGAGGCCGTCATGGTTGCCTGTGGAGTTCCAGGTGTCACGCAGATCTTGCAGCGAACTGCTGATCTTCAATTAGCCCACCTGTGCTTACTGAGCGGATGTGTTCAGAGAAATGACTTGGTATCCAGCGCTATTGTTAAATAGAATCAATACCATTCATTGATGTGCAGAGCCTCGCCCCATGGTTGAAGCCGTTACGCCACCCGATCAGCGCCTTAGCGTCCTGTACCGCGAGCATCGCAGCTGGCTGGAAAACTGGTTGCGCCACCGCGTCGGCAATAGCTGGGATGCTGCCGACCTGAGTCAGGATACCTTCCTGCGAGTACTCTCCAGCGCGCAAAAGTTCGAGGACTTGCGTGAGCCGCGCGCGTACCTGCTGACCGTGGGCAAGCGTCTGCTGAGCAACTTCTACAGCCGCCGGAGCCTGGAGGCGGCCTACCTCGAAGCGCTGGCGCAACTGCCTGAAGAGTGCGTGCCGTCTCCAGAACAGCGCTGGCTGCTGCTGGAAACGCTACAGGCACTCGACGAGGTGCTGAATGGCCTACCACGCCTGGTGCGCCGGGCATTTCTCTGGAGCCAGTTGCACGGCCTGGGTTATCGCGAGATTGCCGAGCGGCTCGACGTGTCGGAGCGCACGGTCAAACGCTATATGGCGCAAGCCTACGAACACTGCCTGCTGGTGCAGCTTTGATGCGCGCGGCACCCACCAGCGAGGCGCAAGAGGTTGCTCGCGCAGCGGCGCGCTGGTTGGCGTTGCTGGAGTCAGGCACGGCCACCGAAGCAGATCACATCCGCCTCCAGCATTGGCGCAACAGCAGCACCAGCCATGAACATATTTGGCAGAAAGCGCAGCAGTTGCGTCAGCGTTTCGAAGCGCTGCCGCCGGCCTTGGCAATGGCTTCACTGGATCGTCCCGACCTTGCGCGCCGCGCCGCCATCAAGCGCGCGTTGGGTATTGCCGTAGCCTTGCCAGCCACTTGGTTGATCGCCCGGCAGCTACCGGTGCAGGTGTGGCTGGCCGATGTGCACACCGCCATCGGCGAACAGAAAACCGTGCAGTTGGCCGACGGCAGCCAGCTGCAGTTGAACACTGACAGCGCGGTCAACGTCGACTTGGGCAAGCGTGAGCTGACCTTGGTGCGTGGTGAAATGGCGCTCAAGGTGAACGGCGGTGCAGTGCTGACAATTCACTTGCCGTACGGTCGGGTCGTGCTCAGCCGGGGTGATGTGTGCGTGCGCCTCAACGACAGCGACTGCCAGATCAAAGTCGCCAGCGGTACCGCCCAACTGCAACCGTTGCAGGGGCCAGCGCTGCTCTTGCGCGAAGGGGAGAAGGTCAGTTTACAAGCCAGCGGAGTGAGCGCGGTGGGCCGGTTCGACGCTTCGCTGCCTGGGTGGCGCGAGGGTGTGCTGATTGCCCAGAATCAGCCGCTGGGCGATTTCCTGCGCGAGCTGCGGCGTTTCCGTCCGGGGTTGCTGCGGTGGGCGCCTGAACTGGAAAACCTGCGGGTGATCGGCAGCTTTCGCCTGCACGATACCGACCGAGTGCTGTCGCTGCTGGCGGCAAGCCTGCCGCTCGAGGTGCAGTCACGCACCCGCTATTGGGTCACCTTGATGCCGCGCAAAGCTCATGCGTAACAAAACTCAGGCGTAACCCATGTCCCTTTTTTTCGCCTCACCGGTCATTCCAGGTAAGTGAACTGAAAACGAGAGCTTGCCCCCTATGTCCGTCGTGATGCCTGGCCGTTCAGGCCGTGAGTCTTTGTTGCGCGTAAGCCTGGTGCTGAGCCTGAGTGCTACACCACTTTTCGTCCCGGTCGGTTGGGCCGATGACGCCGCCCGACGCAGTTACGAAGTGTCCGCCGGCAGCCTGGGTGCTGCGCTGACCCGCTTTGCCACGCAGTCAGGGGTGAGCCTGTCGGTGAGCCCTGGTCTGGTCAACGGTCTCAACAGTGCCGGGCTGTCGGGCAACTACAGCGTCGAAGAAGGTTTCGCTCAGCTGCTGCAAGGCAGTGGGCTACGCCTGCAGTCGACAGGGACCGGCGCCTACACAGTGGTACCTGTGACGCAGGATGCCAGTACCCTGGAAATTGCGCCGACGACAATCAGTAGCGCGCACGCGGCCGATGACGGCGTGCCCTACGCCGGTGGCCAGGTCGCTCGCCGCAGCTCGCAAGGCCTGCTTGGCTCGCGTGACTTCATGGACACGCCGTTCAGCATGACCACCTACACCAGCGAGGCGGTGAAGAACCTGCAGGCGCGCACCCTCAATGACCTGGTCGCCAGCGACCCCTCGGTACGTGCGACCAACCCTGCAGGTGGCCGCTTCGAGCAGTTCACCATCCGCGGCTTGAGCCTGTTCAACAGCGATGTGTCCTACAACGGCTTGTACGGTGTATTGCCGACGTATTCCATCGACATGGAAATGGCCGATCGCGTTGATATCCTCAAAGGCCCCAGCCAACTGGTCAATGGTATTTCGCCGCGTGGCAGCGTCGGCGGCGGCATCAACGTGGTGCCCAAGCGGGCAGGGGATGAGCCGCTCACCGAGTTCACCGGCAGCTACGCCTCGGACAGCCAGGTGGGCGGCGCCGTGGACCTCGCTCGACGCTTTGGTGAGGATGACCAGTTCGGCATGCGCTTCAACGCGGTCAAACAGTCCGGTGACACCACCTGGGATCACCAGAGCGTCAACCGTGAGATGGCCGTGCTGGGCTTGGATTTCCGCGGTGAGCGACTGCGCCTGTCCACTGACCTCGGCCACACCCAGCGCGACACCGACGCCCCGCAAGAGCGAGTGCTGATCGGCGCCGACGCCAAGGTGCCGGAGGCCAAGGACGTACACCGCAACTATGCTCAGGCCTGGACCAAGGCGCGCACCGAGGACACCTTCGGCACGGTAAATGCCGAATACGACCTGAGCGATTCGCTGATGGCCTACGCCGCAGTCGGCGCGCGCGAGAGCAACCACGACTTTTTGCGCCACAACGTACCGGTCAACAATGACGCCGGCGATTTCAGTGTCTTGCCACGCGATTTTACCCGCGACGAATCGGTGCGCACGGCAATGGCCGGGCTGCGCAACTGGTTCAGCACGGGCCCGGTCAGCCATGAGCTGAACCTGTCGGCCAGCTACTTCTACATGGACTTCACCAACGGCGGCGCACGCTACGCCGCAAGCCCCAGCAATCTGTATAACCCCGTCGCCATCCCCACGCCAGGTACCCCGACGCGCCCTGATGCCGAGGTGTACACCGAGAATCGTTTCACCAGCGTAGCGCTGGCCGATACCCTCGGCTTTTTCGACGACCGCGTATTGCTGACCTTGGGCGCACGTTGGCAGCGGGTGCAGGTCGACGACTGGCGCGATGGCGTCAAGGGCGCCACTGCCTATGACGAGGAGAAGGTCTCGCCCTCGGGCGGCGTGGTGTTCAAAGTCAACCAACAGTTCTCGCTGTATGCCAGCTATATGGAAGGCTTGAGCCAAGGCAAGATTGCCCCCTCTACCTCGCGTAACTCGGACGAGATCTTCGCGCCGTTCATCAGCCGCCAGATCGAAGTGGGCGCCAAGTACGACCTGGGCACCTTCGGCCTCACCGCCAGCGCCTTTCGCATCAAGCAACCTGCCTACGAAACCAACGCGGCCACGCGCGTGTTCGGGCCCAACGGCAAGCGTGAGAACAAAGGCATCGAGCTGAGTGTGTTCGGCGAGCCGCTCAAGGGCGTCCGTCTGCTCGGTGGGGTGATGTTCATCGACAGCGAGCTGACCGGCACTGTCGGCGGCATTGCCGACGGTAACCGAGCCCCGGCTACGCCTGAATACAACGTCAGCCTGGGCGCCGAATGGGACGTGCCTGCGCTGCAAGGGTTGACCCTGACCACGCGCGGCATTCATTCCAGCTCGCAGTACCTCGACCAGGCCAACAGCAAGAAGATCGATGGCTGGGAGCGCTTCGACCTCGGTGCGCGCTATGCCTTCAAGGTTTCGGACAAGGACGTGACATTGCGTGCCAGCGTCGAGAACGTGCTGGATGATCGCTACTGGGTTTCGGCAGGGGCGTCGGATGACAGCGAGCCGGGGTTGAGCTTGTCGACGCCGCGCACGTATCTGGTTTCGGCGACGGTTGGGTTTTGATGCCGACGGTTTGAGGAAGCTGATCCGGCGCGTGAGCTAAGCGCCGGATGCTTGATCAGGGTCAGGGCATGCTCAACGCCATGGCGCCCACGGTGCAGTGATGCTCGCAGTTGGGCTCGCTGAAAAAATCGAGGGTATCGGTTACTGGAAGCCGTACAAACTCGCTCAGGCTAATTGATAGGTGGTCTTGACCCTCGTGAAGAACTGCCGTGCATGGCTGCCTTGCTCACGCGAACCCAGGCTCGATGCTCCGTTGCCGCCAAATGGCACGTGATAATCCACACCGGCGGTTGGAAGATTGACCATTACCATACCCGCCGAGCTATTACGCTTGAAGTGTTCTGCATGGCGCAGCGAGGTGGTGACGATGCCGGCAGAGAGGCCGAACGCAGTGTCTTCGGCGGCGATAAAGGCTTCGTCATAGTCACGCACCTTGAGCACGCTGAGCACGGGGCCGAAAATCTCTTCCCGGTAGATGCTCATGTCTGGCGTCACATCGCGGAACAACGCCGGGGTGAAAAAGTATGCTCCAGCCGGATTTTCCACGCGCTCGCCCCCGCATACCAGCGTGGCACCTTGCTCAATGCCTGCTGCTACATACGACAGATTCTGTTCCAGTTGTCGGCTGTCGATAACTGGGCCGATGTCGGAGCTGGGCTGCAGCGCATCGCCCACTTTCAGTGCACGGGTACGTTCGGCAAGCCGGGCCACGAAGGCATCGTGAATCCCCTCGGTTGCAATCACTCGCGAGCTAGCCGTACAGCGCTGGCCAGTGCTATGGAACGAGCCACTGAGTGCGACCTCTACGGCCTGTTCCAGGTCGGCATCGTCGAGCACGATCAGCGGGTTTTTGCCGCCCATCTCCAGCTGCACTTTCTTCATATCTTCAGCGGCCAGGCGGGCGATTTGACGGCCAGTGTGTTCGGAACCGGTAAAACTGATGCCATCCACCAGCGGCGAGCGAATGAGTGCGTCGCCCACGCTGCGCCCTGGGCCGATCAGCATGTTGAACACGCCGGCTGGCAGGCCAGCACGGGAGATGATTTCCGCCAGTGCCCATGCCGAGGACGGCACCAGCTCAGCGGGCTTGAACACCACGCAGTTGCCAAAGCACAGCGCCGGCGCGATTTTCCACGCCGGTATGGCGATGGGGAAGTTCCATGGAGCGATGATGGCGATCACCCCCAGCGGCTGGGTGAACACGTCGATGCCGACGTCCTGGCGCACTGATTGGTATTTCTCGCCTTCGGCGCGTAGGGCTTCCTGGGCATAGAACTTGAACGAGCGGCCCGCCCGGTCTACCTCACCGAGGGCTTCGCGTACAACCTTGCCTTCTTCGCGGGCCAGCAGCGTGGCCAGTTGTTCACGGCGAGCGAGAATTTCAGTGCCGATGAAATCCAGTGCGTCGGCGCGTTGCTGTGGGTTGCTGCGGGCCCAGCCTGGCTGGGCACGACGGGCGGCGGCAACGGCCTGTTCAGTCAGCGCCTGGTCGGCACGCTCAAAGCGTTCCAGTACATCTGCCGGGTTGGACGGGCTGCGGTTTTCCAGAAGGTCAGTGCTGCTGCCCAGCGCAACGAAAGCGCCATCCACATAACTGCTTTTTGTCACGAGGGTCATACGCTACGCATCCTTTGTTGAGGAACCTGGCGGGCGAAGAAGTCGCTGATGTTGTCGACGGCACTGTCCATCAATTGCTGCATGGCGTCTTCACTGCTCCATGCTATGTGCGGGTTCAGCAAAAAGTCGTCGCGGTCGATCAACTGGAACAAAGGGTTGCTTGGGTGCAACGGCTCTACTTCCACGACATCCAGCGCAACGCCACCCAGGCGGTCGTTTTGCAGTGCTTGAATCAGCGCTGCTTCGTTGATGACACCGCCGCGGCCGGTATTGATCACCACCGCATCGGGCTTCATCAGGGCCAGTTGGGCGGCGTCGATCAGGTTGTAGGTTTCTGGCGTCAGCGGGCAGTTGATGGACAGCACATCGCAGTTTGCCAAAAGCTCGGCCAGCGGTCGGCAATCGGCGCCTTGGCGTCTGCCGCCGCGGTCTTCAAACAACACCTGCATGCCAAATGCCCGCGCCAGGTGCGCCAGGCGCTGGGCAATCGGGCCGCTGCCGATGATAGCCAGCTGCTTGTCGCGCACGTCACGGATGCGGTGGTTGAAGTAGATATTCTGGTGCGGTTGCTTGCCGGCATGCACCTGGCGCATCAGGCGGGTGAAAGCGCCAGGGCGGCGGAACAGCTCGAGAATCATCGCCAGGCTGTGTTCAGCCACGGTGTTGGCGGCATAGCCGGGTACGCTCGACACTTCAATGCCATGGGCTTGGCAGTACTCGACATCAACGATGTCGCGCCCGGTCAGGGCTAACGAAATCATCTTCAGCTTGGGCAACTGGCGCAGGTGCTCCTCGCGCAGGGGCACGCTGCAGGTGAGCGCGGCGGTGGCGTCCTTCAGGTGCTCCAGTACCTGCTCTGGGTGGGTGTAGGCAAACTGCTGCCAGGTATGCTCGCAATCAGGACGCTTCAGGCGGGTAGAAGGCGCCAGGCCCTCGTCATCAAGAAAGACAATGTGTTCGCTCACGGTATTGGCCTTATTTCTTTTGTGCGGGGACGTAGCCAGCCGGTGCCATGCTGACCAGTTGACTGGTGATGAAACCGGGGTTCTGATCGTGGTCCTCCAGCGATTCCTTGCGCACCAGTGCATCACGCACCAGGTGCGCGCCAAAGAACCGGAACGGCTCTGGCGGCAGCAGCTTCATGTTCTGGTTGACCAGGCCACAGTTGGCCCATTCATCATTGGCGTGCAGCACCAGCGACTTGATGATGCGACTGGCAAATACGGTGGTGGCCACGCCGTTGCCGGAAAATCCGATGCCGTAGCTGATGTTTTGATGGTGGTCGAGGTAGCCAAAATTCGGCAGGCCTTTCATGGCCCGATCGATCGGCCCGGTCCAGCTGCTGACCACTGGCACGTCCTGCAATTGCGGGTACAGGCGGCGCAATTCGGCGGCAACCTTGTCGGCCGCCGGTGACGGTTTTTCATACAGGTTGCCAATGCGCCCGGCATAGGCGAACTGGCCCAGTGGCTTGCCAAATACCACGCGTCCATCCGGAGTGTTGCGCCAGTAGTTCAGCACGGTACGCGAGTCGGTCATGCATTCACCGCCGCTAAAACCGATGGCGTCGAGCCTGGCTTTTACCGGCGCGGTGGCGACCATGTCGCTGGACATGATGGCGATCATCCGGCGCAGCTCGGGGAATTGTGCACCCCAAGCGTTCAAGGCCAGCACCACTTGGGCGGCTTTGACACGGCCTGTGGCGGTGTGCACGACCGGGTGCTTGCCGCGTTGCAGGTGGGTGAAGGGGGACTTTTCGAAAATCTGCACGCCCAGCTTCAGCGCCACGCGGCGCAGACCACGGGCCAGCATGGCTGGCTGCACGGTAGCTGCATTGGGGTCGAAGATGCCGCCCAGAACCAGCGGCGAGCCCACGCGGCCGCGGATGGTCTGGCGGTCCAGCTCCTGGAACGGGTTGACGTCAAGCTTCTGCAAGCCGTCGGTGAGGATCCGCCACGAGTTCATCTGCCGTTGGTTGGTGGCGGTCCACAACCAGCCGTCCTTGCGATATTGGGCATCGATGCCGTGTTCCTGGCAGAACGTGCCAATTTCATCGATGGCAGACTCGGCGGCCTCGCAGATGCGCCGCGCTTCCACATCACCGCAGATAGTGCGCACTGATAGGTACTTGCCCCACCAGTTGGTCGCCACGCCACCATTGCGCCCGCTGGCGCCTGAGCCGCAGCGGTCGCGCTCGACGATGACCACGGATTTCTCAGGGTGCGCCTGTTTCAGGCGAATGGCGGACCAAAGGCCCAGGAAGCCGCCCCCGACTATGCATACGTCGGCTTGAATCGAGTCCTGCAGGGCAGGGGCCAGGTCGCTATCCAGGTCAAGCGCCTGGGCATACCAGAATCCACGGTACATGAGCAATGCCTCTGAGCATGTTTATCTTGTGCAGACATGATGCTCAGCCAGGCAGAGGGGGCGATATCACAGCCATGACAATTGATAGAACGGGGCCGCCTTTTGTCACGCATTTCCTATTTGTGGGGACGCATATGATATGACGGACGCGAGGCGCACTTTAGAATGGCACTATTGTGAAGGTCATGAGGCCAGCGGCCATGGTTGCTCAACAACAAATTGAACATCAGCTAGCACCGTCCACAGCGCCCACTGGCACAGTCCAGGTCAAGCCGGAATTGCGCGTGGGCTTTGTCTTGATGAACCATTTCACCCTGGTGCCAGTGGCCGGACTGGTTGATTCGCTGCGCTTTGCTGCCGACAAATCGTTTCGCAGCCAGCAGGTGTTTTGCCAGTGGGACTGGATGACGCTGGACGATCAGCCGATTACGGCCAGCTGCGGCATGCCCATTTCACCGACCAAGCCGCTGAACCTGTTTGCCCAGTACGATTACATCGTGCTTGCCGGTGGTCTGTTGGACGAAACCCGCAACCCACCTGCCTGGCTGCTGGATGCCTTGCGCGAGGTGCATGCGGCCAATATCACGATCATCGCTTTGTGTTCAGGCTCGTTCGTGCTCGGCAAGGCCGGCCTGCTTGACGGTCGACGCTGTGCGCTGCACTTTACCTTGCGCGACGAGTTCAAGGAGCGTTTTCCATTGTCGACGGCCGTCATCGACAAGAGTTATGTCGACGACCGCGGCATCGTCACGTGCCCAGGCGGCACAGCCATTGACCTGGCGGCCAACCTGATCCGTCGGCATTGCGGCGCGGTGCGTGCGCAAAAAGGCCTGGAATATCTGCTGGCGGACGAGCGCGTCGATGAGCCGCAAGCCAAAGCGGCTACCGAATCCGTGTACCAGAACGACCGGGTGCAGCGTGCGATCAGCTTCATGCGTGCCAACCTGGACGCGTCGATGACGCTCAAGACCGTGGCCGAAGCGGTGGGGACCCATCCCCGGCAACTGCACCGTGAATTTGTGGCCAACACCCAGGAGCCACCAGCCAACTATTGGCGTAAGTTGCGCCTGGATCACGCCCGACGGCTACTGGTGAATACCAGCCAGAACATCACCACGATTGCCTTGGCGTGCGGCTTTTCCGATGCCTCGCACTTCATCCTCTGGTTTCGCAAACAGTATGGCGAAACGCCTTACAGCTTCCGCAAGCGGCGGCATGAGGTGGAGCGGTTTGACTGGCATGGTGACAAGGTGGGGTTAGACCCAGATCTGTAGCGGGATATGAGCTGGGCGAGAGTACGGCCCATGGCGGTAAGTGGCGGCGCGGGTGGGCGCCACCCATGTATCAGAGCTGGCCAAACGCCTGAATTTCGATGTGGTAATCAGGGTTGGCCAAGGCCGCCCCTATGCAAGCCCGCACCGGCGGCTGATCGCCAACCCAAGCGTCATACACTTCATTCATTGCTGCAAACTCGTCCATGTCGGCCAGCCAAATGTGCATGCGGGTCAGGTTGCCCTTGCCCGCACCAACTTGCCCCAGCCACTGCTCCAACTGGGTCAGCACGCAGCGGGTCTGCGCAGCGATATCGCCCGCTTGCAACGCCACGATGCCTGAGGTTTCTAGACGCCCATCAACCAGCACCATCTGGCTGGCTCGTGCGCCGGGGTTGATACGTTCGATCATCGCGGTAATCCTTAGAACAGCACGTAGGTCTTGCGCAGGGTTTCGTGAATGTCCCACACACCCTCGCAGTTTTCCGGGAACAGCACAGCATCACCGGCGCGCAGTTCCACCGGCTCACCGCCATCTGGAGTGAAGGTGCACCAGCCGCTGACAATGTGGCTGAACTCACGGTTCTTCAGATGACGACGGAACATGCCTGGGCTGCTCTCCCATATGCCGATGCTGGCGCCAACGACTTCATCGGTTTGCTCCTGGGCGGTGGCGGCTTGGGCGACGGGTTCTCCAATCGGCAGGCGCGCCGGGGCTACAGCACCCAGGGCAGTGGCGGGTGCATTGCGTACAACGGTCAGAGTCTGGCTCACGAAATGGCTCCTTCAGGCTTTACGTGCTTCGGGTTTGGAATTGAACGACCTTGCAGTGCCGGTGCTGGGGAGTGCGGCGGCCTGCTGCAGGTCAAGCTTGCTGGTCTCAGGGGCCAGCCACCAGGAAATCATCGCGCCGAACAACGAAATCAAAGCAGCGGCGAACATGGTGCCGGTCACGCCATAGGCGGCCAGCGAAATCGGTACCAGATAGGTGCCAATCGCTGCCCCGATGCGGGAAAGCGAGGTGGCCAGGCCTACTGCCGAGGCGCGAATTTCCGTGGGGAAGAGCTCGTTGGGGTAAACGTATTCGAGTACCTGTGCACCACCGATCAGCACCGCATAAGCGCCGAACAGCACCAGCACGGTCGTCGGCGAGGCATCCGGGAACATACCCAGCAGCACCAGCGACAAGCCCGACCACAAGAAACTGTGGATCAGCATTTTCCGACGGCCCATGCGGTTGATCAGTTTGGTCGCCAGCAGGCAGCCGAGGGTAAACAGCAGGGTGATGGCGATCGAGCCATATGCAGCCCAGTCACCGGTCAGTTGCAGTGCTTGCAGCACTTTTGGGGCAAACGAATAGATGGCGAACAGCGGGACGATGGCACAGGTCCAGAACAGCGTGACGAAGGCCATGCGCTTGCCGTAGCCAGAATGGAACAACGACCACACTGACACGGGTTTGTCGCTGGTTTGCTCTGGCAGATCGGCGATCGAGTATTCGTTGCCGTACACTCTCTTGATGACCGCATCGGCTTCTGCTGTGCGGCCTTTGCTCAGCAGCCAGCGTGGCGACTCGGGAGTCCCGCTGCGGGCGATCAAGAACAATGCACCCGGGATCAGGGCACTGGCCAGCACATAGCGCCAGCCGTCGTCGCCGCCGATTCGCAGGAGGATTTCGCCGACCATGTAAGCCACAGCGGCGCCGGCAAACCACATCAGCACCATGGCTGCGAGCAGTGGCCCACGGTGTTTGCGTGGCAGGAATTCGGCCAGCAGGGAGGTGGCAATCGGGTAGTCGGCGCCCACTGCGATCCCGATCAACAGGCGCCACGCGAACAGCGCCCAGGCAGATTCAACCCAGAACTGCGCAACCGAGAAACCAACGATGGCGATCAGGTCGACCAGGTACAACACCTTGCGCCCGTATCTATCGGTAAACCAGCCGCCGAGAAACCCGCCCAAGAACACGCCGATCAATGCCGAAGCGGCGATCAGCCCTTCCCAGAAGGCAGTCAGCTGAAGAGCATTGGTGATCTGCAGCATGGCCACGCCGATGATGCTCAGCACATAACCGTCAAGGAACGGGCCGCCGGCGGAATAGACCGTTAATTTACGGTGAAAGGCATTGAGCGGCGCATCCTCTACAGAGCGTTGAGAAACAGTCATGGGGGTTACCTCTTGTTTTTATTAGGTCGCGGCACTATCGCACTGCGATTGGGCACTTCCCTATAACGCCTCGGACGGGTCATGGGATGCTCGGGCTACGCGTGCCGAGGGCATATGCAAGTTGTCTCGGGCGTTCTAGAGGTCGGCGCCGGGCGTGACTATGGTGAGCGAGCATTGTCGTCAAACCCAGGTTGCCTATCTGCCACGCAGTGCCGACGGAGTAGCCGGTAAGGCGTCCCGAAAACAAACACAAAAACCCGGAATTCGATCCATGACCCGTACAGCACTGAACACATTGGATGGCGATCACTACGATGTGGTGATCATCGGCGCTGGGGCCGTCGGCTGCGCTGCCGCCCGGCAACTGGCAGCGCGCAACTTTCGCACCTTACTGGTAGATCGCGGCGATCTGGGGGCAGGCACCTCGTCGCGCTCCAGCCGCATGCTTTACTCCGGCCTTGGCTACTTGGAGCGCAGGCCGGGATGCAGGCCCGCAGAAAATGCTTCTGCTGTGCACAGCGTTTGTCTTCAGCTTTCCAGCCCGGCGCGGCGCTGGCCCAAATATAGGTTGAGGCTTACGCCTGCGCTTAACAAAGGTTCGGGCGGGTTGCGGCTGGGGCCTGCCGAGCCAAGCAGGAAGTTGATCAGTTCGTTGCGCTCGCCGCTCAGCCAGTCGGCCAGCAGGGTGCCGGTGGCGGTGCCCCGGGTGATGCCCAGCCCGTTGCAGCACAGCGCTGCATGAATGTTGGGAGCCAGTGTGCCGAAATACGACAGATGGTTGCGAGACAGACACATTGCGCCGCCCCACGTGTATTCGAACGGCAAGCCTGAAAGCATCGGGAAGCGCCGCTCGAACGAGTCACGCTGCTGGCGCCCGGCGCGGGCAATGTGACGCGGATTGGCCCGGCCGTTGGCGTTGAAGCTGAAACTGTTGCGCACCAGCAGGCGCTGATCTGGCGTGCGCCGCAACGTGCTGCCAAACGGATCAGCGGGGATGATGCCCCAAGTGGTTTTGCCCCCCAGGCGAGCCTGCTCTTGCGCGGTCAACGGGCGGGTCATGCTGGCGTAGGTGAAAATGGGCAGCAGGCGGCCGGGCAGGAAGCCGAAGTACGTGGCAAAGGCGTTGTTGGCGAGCAGCAACTGGTCTGTGATGATTTCGCCGTTGGCGTGCTTAAGGGTGATGCGCCTGCCCTGTTCGATGTGGGTAATTGTCGTGCGTTCGTACAGCTTCACGTTGGCCGGCAGGCTGTCGGCCAGGCCCTTGGCCAATGCTGCCGGTTGCAATAGCTGCGTGCCGGGGGTGTACAGCGCCTTGCGGTAAAACCCTGTACCGAAATGCTCGGGTAGGTCGCGCCCATCAATCAATTGATAGGGCTGGCCCAGTTTTTCCAGGCCACTGCGATAGGCCTCCAGTACAGCCAGGCCTTTGTCTTCGACGGCAGCCTGGTATTTTCCGTCCGCAAGGATCTGGCAATCGATGCCGTGCTTGTTGATCAGCCCGCCCAGTATCGCTTGCGCGTGCAGGTTCAGTTCAAGGTTCATGCGGGCGGTGGCCAGGTCGCCGATGTAGTCGGCGGCGCCAATATCGTGGGGCAGGTCGATGGCAAAGCCCGAGTTGCGCCCCGAAGCGCCAAAACCGATTTCCTGAGCGTCGATCAGGATGATCTTGTCGCTGGGGTGGCGTAACGCAAGCTGTCGCGCCGCAGCGAGGCCGGTGAAGCCCGCCCCCAGGACGACCCAGCGGGCCTCGCTCCGGCCTCTGTGTGCGGCGCGAGGCTGACGCTTGGGGCTGAGATGGAACCAGCCGCAACCGTTGTCATCTGCAGGAGTCGAGGTACTTCTGTACATAGGCGTCTTCTTTTCGTTGTTGTCTGGCGCACTATGTCACCCACGCGGGGGCGTAAATATAACGGTCAGGACGAGTCGTGGGAGCTTTTGGCAAGGTGCTGATCGTACCTGCGAGGTGGGCGCACAAAGACTCGGCGTTCGAGGGGCGACGATCGGGTCTCGCGGCATTTCATTCGGGAACTAGCTCGCAGGCAAAAGAATCACGAAGTTCTTTTTCATGTCTTCCAGCACAGTCCACTTGCCCTTGGCCCCCGGTTCGATAATGAACGTGTCGCCAGCGGCCAATGTGACCGGGGCGCAGCCTTCAAGCTCGATGACGCAGCGGCCTCTCAGGACGTGGCAGAACTCCCAGACTTTGTAGTCGATGCGCCACGCGCCGATGCTGGCTTCCCATTCTCCGCTGATGCGACCCTGCTGTTCATCGTGGTAGTACTTGGACGTCAGCGTGTGCGGGGTGCCTTCCAGGACTTCTTCAAAAAAGGGCAGGTCTCGCACCGGCTGGATATCCAGCTCGCGGAATACGGTCAGTTTCTGGTTCATGAGTTTTTCTCGAGCACGTTGAGGGTTGGTCGATACATCAAATAAGCTTCACCGGTTACCGCCAGCATAGGGTGGGCAACGATCTGGCAGGTTTTAACGATTTGAAAACCGTGCCGTTCGTAAAAGCGGCGGGCACCGTGGTTTTCTGCGTAATCGATCAGGCATAGCCCATCCAGCCCAGCGTTATCAGCGCGCTGCTGAGCGTGGCGCAGAAACTCGACGCCCAGACCCTGGCTGCGCCAGGCCTCATCCAGCGCCAGGCTGGAGATGTACAAGGTGTCGGGTATTTCCATGTCGGCATAAGGCGCAAGGACCGGGTCGGTCTCGGCAGTTGCCTCAGCGCTCGCTCGCAAAATATAGCTATGCATCATGCCGATAACGTGCCCGTCAGATGTGGCCATCAGGCAGTTCTTGTAGGAGAAGTCGCCTTGCTCCCTGGCGTAGCGAGCCGCTCCGACACTCAGCAACGCTTCCCCTGGCGCGGCGAGCTTGCTCCAGATGTAATCGGCCATGCCCTCCGAAGTCAGTTGAAAGAAGCGCGCGATATCGTAGGTGTCCGAGGCTTGAGCGGGTCTGAAGTCGATAGACATGTAGGGTGCTTCCATGGGCTCGGGCAGTTAGTTTTGAAGGATTGCGCCTTCAGCAGTGGGCAGGGTAGGCGAGTTGGACGGTGCCCATCATGCTCTGGGCGAACACCGTCAGCACGACCTGCGACGTCGCATGCATGCTCATGGTTGTTGGAGGAGTCGCTGTGCCCGGTGATCCGCTGCCTTGCATTAGGCAGGGAAGGCCGCGCGCCGCAGCAAGTTGCTTGCTCGGCGCGCGGCGCTGCAGATCACCAGGTGAAGTTCACCGAGGTCAGCAGGGTGCGTTCGTCACCGTAGCTGCAGGAGGTGAAGCTGCACTGCACGTAACGCTTGTCGGTCAGGTTGTTGGCGTTGACGATCACGGCCCAGTTGTCGTCGATCCGGTAGCGTGCCATGGCGTCGAACAGGGTATAGGCTGAGCTGGCGAAGTCCATGCCCGAGGGCTGCGTTGTGCCCATGTAGCGTGCGCCTGCTCCCACTGTTAGTTGCACAATACCCAAGTTGACGAAGTCGTAGCTGGTCCACAGGGCTGCCTGGTGGTAGGGGGTCTCGTCAGTACGTTGACCCACTTCGGCGGCAATAGCGCTCTTGGTGGTGCGTGCATCGGTGTAGGCATAGGTAGCGATCATGCTGAGTGCCGAGGTGACATCTGCCTTGGCCTCCAGCTCCAGGCCGCGTGAGCGCACTTCGCCGGTCTGGCGGTACTCTTCGGTGGCTGGATCCTGCTTGAGTACGTTGGTCTGGGTCAGCTCATAGACTGCCGCGCTGAGCAGCAGATTGCTGTCCTTGGGCTGATAGCGCACACCCACTTCGTACTGTTTGCCTTCGGTGGGGTCAAACGTCTGGCCGGTGACTTCCGCAACGGAAACCGGGAAGAACGACTCGCTATAGCTGATGTAGGGCGCCAGGCCATTGTCCGCCAGGTAAACCAGGCCGGCGCGCCAGGTGGTGGCCTCGTCGCTCTGGCTGGCTCTGGCGCCATTGCGGTGCGCCCTCTGCTGCTGGTCGGCCCAGTCGTGGCGGCCACCCAACTGCAAGACCCACTTGTCGTCGAACTTGATCTGATCCTGGAAATAGATACCTTTTTGCAGCGTATCGAGCTGCGAACCACGGTCTGTGGCGGGGTTTCTGTTGACCACTACGGGTTGACCATAGTTGTAGCGGCTCAAGTCCAGGCTGGGGGCTGCCCCTCGGAAGTTATGCGAGTCGTAAGAGATATCGTAGCCGTCGAAACCGACCAGAGCAGTGTGCTCGACGCTGCCGAGCTGCCACTTGGATACGATGTTGGTATCGGTGGCCAGGGTTCGCGCACGCTCATGGCGATCGCTGTATTGCCGTGCAAGGATGCCGGTATTGGCGGCATTGCGAATAGCAGTCGCGGACGTCTGCGCTTGCAGGTATCTCCACTTCACATCGGACTCGGAATAACGCAGCTTGTGATTGACCGTGAAGTGCTCGTTGAAGTTATGGCTGAACTCGTACCCCAGGGCCGACATCTCGCCGTTCATGTCGTCGTAGTCCGGCTCGCCGATAAAGTCGTGGCGACCGATAGTGAAAGCACCTTTGCCCACACCTTCGACCAACTGATAGGCCAGAGGCGCGGGGAAACGCGTATCGGTTTTCTGGTAGAAGGACAGCAGAGTCAGCGATGTGTCTTCGTCAGGACGCCAGGTCAGCGCCGGGGCGATGTAGAACCTGTCGTCGTTCAGATGATCCTGCTGGGTGTCGCTGTCGCGGCTGAGCAGGGTAAGGCGATAGCTGAGGGTGTCGCTACCGGCCAGTGGGCCGCTGAAATCGGCGGAGAGCTGCTTGCGGTCATTGGAACCCGCCTGCAGGTTCAGGTCATGCAGCGGCGCCTCGGTTGGGCGCTTGCTGACGCCGTTTACCATGCCGCCGGGGGAGAGCTGGCCGTAAAGCACCGAGGCAGCGCCGCGAATGACCTCGACGCGCTCCAGGCCGTAAGGTTCCTGAATACCGTCGTAGGAGTTGTTCTGCAGGCGCAGGCCGTCGCGCAGCGAGCCGCCGGTGGCGGACTCGACCGAGAAACCGCGGATGCGAAAGCGGTCCGCAGTGCGGTTGAAAGCGGTTGAGCTGGCGGTGAAGCCTGGTGTATAGCTCAGCGCCTGAGCCATCGTTTCTGCCTGGCGGTCACGGATCTCGTCGCTCGTCACCACCGACAACGACTGCGGCGTTTCGATGATCGGCGTGTCGGTCTTGGTCGCGCTCATGTTGCGTGTGGCGACGTAACCGAGCACATGCTCGGTGGGCCGTTCGACGCTTTGCCCGGTAACATTGGTGGCGTCAATCTCCACGGGCGCGGGTGCCGGATTGGCCTCGGCGGCCTGCAGGTTGCCTGAGCCCAAGCTAGCCACGGCCAGTGCCAGTGCGGTAAGACTGAAGGCTGGGTGTCGGACGAAACGTCCGGGGCTTGAGTGCGTAATCTGGCGCATGGCGAAAGAACATCCCTTGGTCTTCTCATTATGTGCGCGCAATGCGTAGGATTTCTGTGATCCATCACGCCAGTGCGCCGTGGCAGTCAGCAACAGCGCGCGAACTCTACATCTAAACGAGAAGGATTTGTACTCGTACTCCACTAGTAATCGCTTATAAACCCTTTTTGTAAGCCAGGGTCTTTATAGGCCCTGAGCCTGGACGCTGCCTAACAGGCTTTGCCAGCCACGGCGTCATGATCGTTGGTCATCTGAATGCGCCATGGCTGGGTTCATCAACCGGGCGCTGCATGCCTGGCGCCCTTGCTGCGTTATCAAGCAGCCGCCACCTGTCCACTGCTGATGTTGCTCACTTCAAACTGTCCCACTAGTTTTTGCAGTTTGTTGGCATTGAGCCTTACAGTCTCGGCACTGCCTTGCAACACCACTACCGTCTCACGCATTTGCGCCGAAGAGTGGTCGACCTGTTTGATTGTCTTGCCGTAGTCAAGGCTGCGCTTGTTCAACTGTTGAATGACCGCAAACATGCTTTCCACCGCTTGATGCAACTGCACGTTTTCCGAGGATGCATCTTCGGCCAGGCGCAAGCTGTTATCGACGTCCTTGACGCCTTCCTTCATGAAGCTGACGGCGGTTTGTGTTTCATTCTGCAAGCCCTCGACCATCTGCCGAATGTCATCGGCAGCCCGAGAAGTACGTGAGGCGAGGCTACGTACCTCATCGGCCACCACGGCAAAACCTCGGCCATGTTCGCCTGCGCGCGCGGCCTCGATGGCGGCATTGAGTGCCAGCAGGTTCGTCTGGTTGGTGATGTCACTGATCAGCCCGGTAATGTTGCCGATCTGCGTCATGCGGCTGTCGAGTAATTGCACGCTTGCAGAAGAGCGCTCAACCACATCCCGGATCGACTGGGTGCCTGCCTGAACCGCGAGAAACTGCTCGCGAGCGCGGGTTACGACCTCGTCCATCGCCTGTTTCATTTGTTCGGCGCTGGCAGAGGCTTGTTGAATTTCACCCAGTTGCTCTTCAACGATGATCATCATGCAATGCACCGCTTCGGCCACCTCGGCCGAGGTGATGCCGGCTTCCTGGCTGCGCCCCAGCATCATCTGATTGGTGACGCCAACGGTGCGACTTGCCTTCACTACCTGGCCAACCACCGAGTCCAGATTATCGATGAAGCTGTTGATCCAACGCCCCATGTCGCCGGTCTCGTCGCTGGCCATTCGCGAGGTGTCCAAACGCTGACGAAGGTTGCCCTCGCCCTCGGCAATGGTCCTGATCACGCCTGTCATCTCGCTCAACCTGTGCGCAAGCCGTTTGGGCCCCAGCAGGCTGAACAGCGCAGTGGCGCAGACCATGCTCAAAACCTCCACGGCATCAATCAGGCCTTGTGCCAGACCGCTGTAATGTTGAATCGTGTAATTGCAGGCAAACAGCCCTGTCATGGTTGCGAGATAAGGTTTCATCAGGCCATAACTGAGTGAGCGTCGACGATAGACTTCCTCCAGATCGGCCTCGCACATCATTCCCCAGCGATCAGGTGAACCTGGCAGTTGGAACGTAACCCCCTTGCCCACCACCGGGATGTGCCGATAGTCCGAATAACCGGGATACGTGACGAACAGATTGGAGCCCATGCGGATGGTTTCGCGGACACCGGGGTGCAACTCTTGTGTTGCCGGATCGGTGAAGCGCAGTTCCAGCTCAGTGTGCCGTTGGATCTGCACGGTCTTGTAGGGGGTGCGTACGCCACTTTTCAGATTGTCTGCGTGGGTAAACGTGCCGTCCTCGAAACGAGAACGCGACAATGCGGTTCCCGGTGCGACCGCAGGATCAAAGCGTGATTGCGCCATGAACAGATAATTGTCGCCCGACTCAGCGTAGATGTGCCCGGCCTCGCGTTGTATAAGATCGCCCAGGACATCGTTTGGCACACGACCGCAGAGGCAGCCTAGAACTTTTCCATCGGCCATCAAGGGCTGATAGAACATCAACGTGACTTCATCGTGAAAGCGTGAAGTCGATGGGCCGATCTGCAACGTCAATGGATCGATGTAGGGGCCATGTAGAAACGGAGCTTTCAAACCCTCGGCCAAGGCCCGGGTGTTCTCAAGCTTGTTATTGCCGCGTCCGCTCCAGGTGGAGGCGATGACCTTCCCGTCGACACCCACGACAAACAGCTCGGAAAAATCTTCGGCCTGGCTGAGCTTTTCCATCAGCGCGCGACTGTCGGTATGGGCAATATTCCCACCTAAGGTTTGCGCCAGTTCCGCGAGGTGTTCCCATTGCTCGCGGGTCCAGTTGTGTAGCAACTGCACGCGGGTGTGCGCGATGGCTTCAAAGGTTTGTTCGATCACAGGATAAGCCGACCGATTGAGCCGGCATGACCAGCCCATCGCAATCTTTCCTGTTTTGCCGAACCAGGGTAGCCAGTGCTTCTCGCCAGAGGATAACTGCATGACCTTGCTTGAAAGCGACATTTGCCTCTCCAACTGCTACATTCTGATGGCAAATTGATAGCAAATAACAAGCCAGGTCGTAAGCACCCTACCGATTGCCTTGATCGCAGGGCTGTCTGCGGTGGAGGGCTGGGTGGGTGTTTAAGCCCGTAAGGCTGGATGCTTCAGCGTGGTGCGCGAAGATGCAGGTGCACTGAAAAAGTGCTGATTCACGACTGAGGGAAACGGCGCGTGGGAGTACCTGCTCCAAGCGTGCACCATTTGCTATAGATTTTTGACCGTGCTGCAAAATTGAAATGGCACGCTGCCTGAGTTGTGCGGAGTAGAGCGCACGGCGATGGATAGTCAATTTATACGAGTAGTTACCTGCTAATGACTTCCCGAAACTCAGTAGGCTTCAGTCACAAGCTGTCCGGGTCCCCAAAAAACATCTGTATCCGCGACCGCAACCAGCGCTCCGCCGGGTCATTGTCCTGCGCCCCACGCCAAGCCATGTGCAGCTCAAAACTACGCACCTCAATCGGCAGATCCTCAGCCCGCAACCCACCACCGGCGGTAAGCACTGCAGCGGTGTAATCCGGCACCGTAGCAACGATATCCGTCCCACCCAGCAAGCTCCCCAACCCATTGAACTGCGGTACCGCCAGCACCACATGGCGCTTGCGGCCAATCTCGTCCAGCGCTTCATCGATGAAGCCGGACAGGTCGCCGGCAAACGACACCAGCGCATGCGGCCGGGCGCAGAAGTCGTCCAGGGTGATGCTGCCGGGCATGCTGTCGGCGCGCAGCAGCTTGGGTTTGCTGCGACGCAGCACTTTGCGTTTGGCATTGGCCGGGAGGTCGTTGGTGTAGCTCACACCTACCGAAATTTCGCCTGAGCCGAGCAACGTCGGCATCAACAGATAGTTGACCCGGCGCACCACCAGCACGATACCTGGCGCCTCGGCGCGGATGCGTTTGAGCAATTGCGGCAGCAGGGCGAATTCGGCGTCGTCGGATAAACCAATGCGAAACACCGAGGTGCTGGTGGCCGGGTCGAATTCGGCGGCGCGGCTGACGGCGGTGGAGATCGAGTCGAGCGCAGGGGAGAGCAGGGCGAAGATTTCCTGGGCGCGGGCCGAAGGCTCCATGCTGCGGCCGGTACGCACGAACAGTGGGTCGTCGAACAGATTGCGCAGGCGCGACAGCGCGGCGCTGATCGCGGGCTGGCCGAGGAACAGCTTCTCGGCGGCGCGGGTCACGCTGCGTTCGTGCATGAGGGTCTCGAACACGATCAGCAGGTTGAGGTCTACACGACGCAGGTCGTTACGGTTCATCGATGCGCTTAGCCTATCGCCAGAGGGGGCAGGGGTGAATCTTACGGCCAAAGGCTGTTACCCTGCACCGATTTCCGGGAGCCAATCTGCGATTTTGCAGGGGGCCCAATCAATGACAGGCATGTCGACTATTAATCGCCACTGATGGTCTAACGGTGAAAGCCCGGATAAAGTTCGTGGTAATACGAGATTCACACAGGCGAGGTATGCGATGTCCCGCATGATCCGATTCCACTCCTTCGGCGCCGCCGATGTGCTCCGCATCGAGGAGCAGGGCGCGCCGTCGCCCGCTGCCGGCGAGCTGCAGATCCGCGTCGAAGCGATTGGCGTCAGCTGGTATGACGTGCTCTGGCGGCAGAACCTGGCACCGTCCAAGGCGCGCTTGCCAGCCGGCATCGGCCAGGAAATGGCCGGGGTGGTCACAGCAGTCGGCGCCGGCGTCGACGATATAGCCGTTGGTGATCGTGTGGCGAGCTTCCCGGCCACCAGCGCCAATGATCATCCAGTGTATGGCGACGTCATCGTCTTGCCGCGCACGGCGATCACCCGCTACCCGGATATTCTCTCTCCGGTCGAAGCCAGCGTGCATTACACGCCGCTGCTGATTGCCTACTTCGCCTATGTTGATCTGGCGCGAGCCAAGGCCGGGCAGACCGCGTTGGTCACCGATGCCAGCCATTGCGCCGGGCCGGCGTTCGTCCAGCTGGGCAAGGCGCTGGGGCTGAAGGTGTTTGCTGCAACCAAGGACCCGGAACAGCGCGAGTACCTGCTGGGCCTGGGCGCTGACAAGGTCATCGTCACCGAGGAGCAGGATCTGCTTATGCAGATCGGCAAGTACACCGACGGGCGTGGTGTCGACATGGTCCTGGATGGCCTCGGTGGGCCGCAGATGTCGCTGTTGGGCGATGTGCTGGCGCCACGTGGCAGCCTGGTGCTGTATGGCCTGCAAGGCGGTAACCAGACGCCGTTTCCGGCTTGTGCGGCGTTTCAGAAGAACATCCAGTTCTATGTGCACTGCATCGGCAACTTCATCGGCAAACCGGAGCTGGGCATTAGCCAGGACCAGGTCGCCTTGCAGCGCGCGCTGCGCGACATCAACCAGTTCACTGCCGACCAGTTGCTTACCCCGCAGATCATCAAGGTCTACCCGTTCAGTCAGGTTGTCGAGGCTCATCGCTACATGGACGATTGCCCGTGCGGTGGTCGGGTAGTGCTGGACATGAGCCAGATTTGAAACCTGCGTGCCGCCGACGCGGCACACGTCAACGCCACCTGGAAAGGGCCGCACTGCGGCCCTTTTTTATTGCTCCGCAGAGCAAATACCGTAGCAAAACGTTACTTCGGATAAATCCTACAAGCTTTAAGTAAAAGTCCTACAGCTTACCCCGTCGCTGAAACTTCCCCGTCTAATTTACGATTGAACTGCTTGATTGTTGTGCTTGCTTGCTGACGGTTTTCTCGTTAATTCTTGGGTAAAGGATTTATCACCAGCGCTGCGACGTTAATTGTCCTGATCGGACTCATCGATGCGGATGGTCCTCAGCACACGCCGCGCTCAGGCGCCAGCCCGGAGGAGGGGTGAACGAGCGCTTGTGCCTAAGGGATATGAAGCTCAGTAACTAAGTCATGGTTTCGCAACTGCTTGTGGGAAATTTCCCAAAAGTTTATCGATATATTGAGATTGCCCATACTTGGTAGTTCAAGGGTGAGTGATCTGGAACAGGGAGTGTCGTCATGAGCAATATCCATGAGCAAGCATTGGAGTATGTCTACACGCAAGTGCTTGAGCACTTGATGGAGCATATGTCGCAAGCACTGCGCGCGTCGATGCAGTTGCTGATTCAACGGCTGATGGTCGCGGCGGGAGGCGTTGACTACCTTGGCCAGTTTCAACTGCTGGTGATCCACGGCGCAGACCGTGACAGCGCATTGTTGCTGAGCACGCTGCGCGCGGCCCAACTGACCATCGCCCAGCGTGCGCCGCAGACGTTCAGGTTGAAAGTGCTGGTCGCCTCGCTGCCAGCGGCCAGCGAGGCCGCGCTGGACTACCACGAACGGTGTTTCAGTACCCTGTTTCTGCAGGACGATCCGCGTGTGGAATTGCTGATGATTCAGGGTCATCGCCTGGTGCCTTTCAGTCGCAGGCCGCAAACGCAGGGCGCAGACTGGATGCAGAGCCGCGATGCGCTCTTGCTGTTTGGTCATCTCAATGGCGGTACGCCAGAGGCGCTGTTTGGCAGCCGTCTGCATTTGCAGATGGCCAGCGCGTGCAACCAGGTACTGAGCGATGCACAGGGGGTGCTGGCACTGATTACCCTGGTGCCGCCACGCCAGCGATACCGCTACCTGGCGTGGTGCCGACGGTGTCTGCGCCTGGCTGGGGAGCCCGGCTTGCACCCTGTCTCGCGGGATATCGCAGGCATGGTCAAGGCGTTGGCCTGGCTACATGACGTCGTCGCTACGCCGTCACATGCGGCGCTGGCGCCTGCCGAAACCGGCGAAGGTGCAGCCTTGCGGGTGATCGCAGTAGACGATCTGCTTGACCAGAAACCGACAGACCGCGAGTTCGAGCGCCTGTTGAAGGTGCCCTTTGAAGCGCCCGAGTGCTTGCCACCGCTGGCTGTCTGCTTCGAAGTGGACGCCTTGACCCAGGTTCGCCAGTTGCGCGAGCGCATCATTGACCGTCGAATCAAGGGTGCAAACCTGAGGCTGGGTCTTAAACCACGGGCAGAGCAGACGGCCGACGAAGTGGTGCAGGCGCGGCTGATGCAGGTGCTGGAACTGACCGAGAAACAGCTGATCTGCCTGCTGCACGCTCCATTCGCCGGCCATGGTGCCGGCCTGGCCAGCTTTATCGAGTGCTATCACCCGGGGATGCTGGTGGCCATGCCCTACCTGCATCGGGCCCTGCTGGGCAAACCCTGTCCCGACGGGGTCCTGCACTGGTTGGTCGAGGCCAGCGGCTTGAGCCTGGTGCAGTTGCGTGCGGTGTATGGGCGGCAAGTCGGGCAACCCGCCAGGCGCATGCTCGAGTACCTGGCCCGACGCGACATGGCGCTGCGGTTGTTGCGCAGTGGCGGTGAGCTGACGACCACTGATCCGGAGTGCTTGCCAGGGTCGGCTGTCTGTATGTATAACCAGTAGCTGTCCCCGCAGCCTGACCCGTACCGTGATTGCCCATTCCGTCGAAGACCCGCTCTACTACCTGCATAATTTTCGTCAGGTGCTGGGGTGGGTCGCCCAGCGTTACCACGATCTGCTCGATGAGTCCGAGCAGGCTTTTCTGACCGCGTTCGAGCGCCTGCCGCAGCCTGCTCAGGCGCTGCTGGTCCGCATGGTGATGCGCAAGGGTGAGCTGTTTCGCACCGACAAACTGACCTATGCCGAGATTGGCGATGCACATACGGCGCTGCGACCGCTGGTGGATCTGGGCTGGATCTGCGATCGCGCGCCATTGACCCTCGAGCAGTTGTTTGCCTTGCTGCGCAAGGACGAGTTGGCACTGTGCTTTGCTGCGCAGTTGGCCAGGCCGCGGGCATCCAAGGCTGATTTGCTGCTGCAGCTGCAAGCTCTGCAACTGGCGCCCAGGCCGCTGACTGAGTGGTTCGCCGGCTTCGACGTGAAGGTCATGCACTGGCGTTTGCAGCCGCTGTGTGATCGGCTGCGCCTGCTGTTTTTTGGCAACCTCTACCAGGACTGGTCGGACTTCGTACTCGCCGATACCGGCGTGCTGCGCTTTGAAAAAGTGCTCTTCAGCGATGACTCGCGGGCATTGCGCGAGCGTGCCGAAGTCGACCTGGCCATGGCCTTGCATCACTGCGCCGAGCGCCTGGAGCAGGGTGAGGCACCGGCGACGCTGCTGGCGGAGCTGGACGGGCTGCACAGTGACAACCCTTGGTTGGCGCGACGCCGCTCGCGGTTGTTGTTCAGTATTGGCCAGCACTGCGAACGCCTGGCCGAATGGGATCTGGCATTGGCAGTCTATGAGCAGAGCCGTCACCCTGAGGCACGGATTCGTCAGGTGCGTGTGCTTGAGCGCAGCGAGCAGTGGCGCCGGGCACACATGCTTGCAGAGCAGATGGCCGCTGCGCACGCCAACCCGCTCGAGACGCAAGCGCTTGCGCGCATGCTGCCGCGCCTGGCGCGCAAGCTCGGCGGCCCACCGACGCCACGGCGACGAACTGGCGCGGTTACCCTGCTCGAACTCGAGCTGCCCGCCGAGATGGCGGCGCTTGGGGTCGAACGCGCGGTGCAGCAGCACCTGGCGCAAGAGGGTGGCTCGGTTCACTACGTCGAAAACACCTTGTTCAACAGCTTGTTCGGGCTGTTGTGCTGGGAGCCGATATTCGCGCCAGTGACCGGGGCATTTTTTCACCCGTTCCAGAGCGCGCCGCAGGACCTGCATGACGCTGACTTTCGCGAGCGTCGCAGCGCGCTGTTCGACAGCTGCCTTGGGCGGCTCGATGATGCCAGCCATGGCGACGTGATCCGTGCCTTCTATCAGGCCAAATACGGCCTGCAGTCGCCGTTCGTATTTTGGTCAATGCTGCCTGCGGAGCTGCTCGAACTGGCGCTGAGCTGTCTGCCGGCAATGCACCTGAAGCAGTGCTTCCTGCGCTTGTTGCAGGACATCCGCAACAACCGCACCGGCATGCCTGACCTGATTCAGTTCTGGCCGGAGCAGGGCAGCTACCGCATGATCGAGGTCAAGGGCCCGGGCGATCGGCTCCAGGACAATCAACTGCGCTGGATCGAATTCTGCCGCGAACACGGCCTGCCGGTCACCGTCTGCCATGTCCGCTGGGCGCCTGCCCAGGCATGAGTTACACCGTCGCGGTACGCGCCTTGTGCGAGTTCAGCGCCAAGGTCGGCGACCTCGACCTGCGCTTTACTCCATCACCTACTGCGCAGGAGGGTATCGCCGGCCATCGCCGGGTGGTGGCGCGCCGCGAGGCGGGCTATGAATCCGAGGTCAGCCTGCAAGGTCAGTACCTCAGCTTGCAGGTGCGTGGCCGTGCCGATGGCTACGATCCTGTGCGCAACCGTCTCGAAGAAATCAAGACACACCGCGGTGATCTGGCGCGCCAGCCCGCCAACCATCGCCAGTTGCACTGGGCGCAAGCCAAGGTCTACGCCTGGCTGCTGTGTCAGGCACGGTCGCTGCCGAGCATCGACGTAGCGCTGGTGTATCTGGATGTCGACAGTGACCGCCAGACGCTGATCAGCGAGCACTACAGCGCGGCAGACCTGCAGCTGTTTTTCGAGGCTCAATGCCAGCGATTTCTTGCCTGGGCCCAGGCACAGGAGCAGCGTTTGCAAGCGCGCGACCAAGGCTTGCAGGCAATGAGTTTCCCCTACCCACAGTTTCGCCAAGGGCAGCGGCAGTTGGCCGAGACGCTGTACAAGGCCGTCAGCACCGGTCGCTGTCTGATGGCCCAGGCCAGTACCGGCATTGGCAAGACCCTGGGCACGTTGTTCCCTTTGCTCAAGGCAGTGGTGCCGCAGCAGCTCGACAAGCTGTTCTTCCTGACCGCCAAGACCCCTGGGCGGGCACTGGCCCTGGATGCCCTGCGCCAGCTCACCGGCGCAAGCCCGCAGCCGGCCCTGCGCAGCCTTGAGCTGATTGCCCGGGACAAGGCCTGTGAGTACCCAGGCAACGCCTGCCATGGCGAGTCATGCCCACTGGCCAAAGGCTTTTACGATCGCCTGCCGGCTGCGCGCGAGGCCGCTGGTGCTGTGCCGCTGCTGGATCGTGAAGCGTTGCGCGAGGTCGCGATGGCGCATCAGGTTTGCCCGTACTACCTGGGCCAGGAGATGGCGCGCTGGGTTGACGTCGTGGTGGCGGACTACAACTACTACTTCGATGCCCATGCATTGCTGTTTGGCCTTGCACAGCTCAATCAATGGCGCGTGGCAGTACTGGTGGACGAGGCGCACAACCTGGTCGAGCGTGGCCGGGCAATGTACAGCGCCAGTTTCGATCAGGGCCAACTGCTGACGCTTCGACAAAGCAAACCGCAAGGCCTGAAAAGTGCGCTGGATCGGCTCAACCGCCACTGGAATGCCCTGCACAAAGATCAGCGGGCTCCGTATCAGGCCGGCGAGCGCCTGCCGGAAGCATTCATCGGGGCGTTGCAGCAATGTGTTGGCCTGATCCAGGAGCAGATCAACCAGGCGCCGCTAGGGATAGATCCGCTGCTGTTGCAGTTTTTCTTTCAGGCGCTGCAGTTCACGCGCATCGCCGAACTGTTCGACGAGCACTTTCTGTTTGATGTCAGCGTGCGCAACGGCCCACGTAGCCGACGGCTGAGCACGCTATGCCTGCGCAACGTGGTGCCGGCCCGCCTGCTCGGGCCACGGATGAGCGCTGCGCGCAGTGTGACGTTGTTTTCCGCCACGCTCAGCCCTCGTCACTACTATGCAGACCTGCTCGGGCTGCCGGCAGACACGGCCTGGCTCGATGTCGCCGCGCCGTTCCAGGCCGAACAACTGCAGGTACGCATCATCAGCCAGGTGTCGACGCGCTACCGCGAGCGGCAGGCTTCGCTGGCGCCCATTGTCGAGCTGATCGCCGAACAGTACCGCAGCAAGCCGGGTAACTATCTGGCCTTCTTCAGCAGCTTCGAGTACCTGCAACAGGTGGCCACACTGCTTGCCGAGCGCTATCCGCAGTTGCCGCGATGGGAGCAGGCCAGTGGCATGGACGAAGCTGCGCGCGAAGCGTTTCTGGCGCGCTTCGTCCCGGATGGCGAGGGCATTGGTTTTGCGGTGCTTGGCGGCGCCTTTGGAGAAGGGGTCGACTTACCGGGCACCCGCTTGATCGGGGCATTTGTTGCCACGCTGGGCCTGCCGCAGGTCAACCCGATCAATGAGCAGTTCAAGCAACGCCTGGCCCGGCAGTTCGGCGCCGGCTTCGACTATGCCTATCTGTACCCCGGCGTACGCAAGGTCATCCAGGCCGCAGGGCGGGTCATTCGTGGCGATCAGGACCGCGGCGTGTTGCTGCTGATTGACGAGCGCTTCGCTGAAACGCGGGTGCAGCAGATGTTTCCCAAATGGTGGCAGATAGCTAGCGAATAATCCCGGCAGGCGCCATCGCACGGCATTGCAACTCCCAGTACACTGCGTGTTCCAACACTCACATTCGTTGAACTCGAGGTTTTTGCATGACGCTCAGTCCTTTGGCAGGCAAGCCGGCTCCGGCCAGTGTGCTGGTCGATATTCCCCGCCTGTTGACCGCCTACTACACCGGCCGCCCCGACGCGTCCGTGGCAGCCCAGCGCGTGGCCTTCGGCACCTCGGGGCATCGCGGTACGTCGCTGGAGTTGAGCTTCAACGAGGCGCATGTAGTGGCGATCACCCAGGCCATCTGCCTGTACCGTGAGCTGCAGGGTATCGACGGGCCGCTGTTCATCGGCGCCGACACCCATGCGCTGTCTGCGCCGGCGACCGCCAGCGCGCTGGAAGTGCTGGCAGCCAACGGTGTGCAGGTGATGCTGTCGAAAGACGATGAGTACACCCCAACTCCGGCGGTGTCGCATGCCATCCTTTGCTACAACCGCGGCCGCCAGAGCGGCCTGGCAGACGGCATCGTCATCACCCCGTCGCATAATCCGCCACAGAGCGGTGGCTTCAAGTACAACCCGCCCAATGGCGGGCCTGCTGACAGCGACGTGACCAAATGGGTTGAGGCCAAGGCCAACGAACTGCTTGGCGCGGGCCTGGCTGGAGTCAAGCGCATGGACCATGCGCAGGCGCTGCAGGCGCCCACTACCCAGCGTCACGATTACCTGGGCAATTACGTCGCCGACCTGGAAAACGTGATCGATTTCGACGTGATCCGCTCCGCCAACCTGCGCCTGGGCGTCGACCCATTGGGCGGTGCCGGCGTGCGTTACTGGCAGGCGATTGCCGACCACTACCAACTGAACCTGGAAGTGGTCAACACCGAGGTCGACCCGACCTTCCGCTTCATGTGCGTCGACTGGGACGGACAGATCCGCATGGACCCGTCCTCGCCCTATGCCATGCAGGGCCTGATTGGCCTGCGCGACCGCTTCGACGTCGCTTTTGCCTGCGATCCTGATCACGACCGTCACGGTATCGTGACTGCCGATGGCCTGTTGCAACCCAACAATTACCTGGCCGTGACCATCGACTACCTGTTCCGCAACCGCCCGCAATGGCGCAGTGATGCAGCAGTAGGCAAGACTGTGGTCAGCAGTGGTTTGATTGACCGCGTCACGGCAGCGCTGGGCCGCACCCTTTACGAAGTGCCGGTCGGCTTCAAATACTTTGCTCCGGGCCTGTTCGACGGCTCGCTGGGCTTTGGCGGCGAAGAAAGTGCCGGCGCCTCGTTCCTGCGTCGCGATGGCTCAGTCTGGGCCACGGACAAGGACGGGCTTATTCCGGCCCTGCTTGCAGCAGAAATGACTGCACGCACCGGCCGTAACCCAAGCCAGATCTATGCCGACCTCACCGCCAAACTGGGCAAGCCCTACGCAACCCGCGTCGAGGCCAAGGCCGATCCGCGCCAGAAAGCACTGCTGAGCAAGCTGGCACCGGAGCAGGTAACGTCGACTGAACTCGCCGGCGAGCCCATCGAGCAGATTCTTAGCCATGCGCCAGGTAATGCTCAGGCGATCGGCGGGCTCAAGGTGATGACGGCCAATGGCTGGTTTGCCGCGCGGCCGTCGGGCACCGAAGACATCTACAAGATCTACGCCGAGAGCTTTATCGACGAGGCGCATTTGCAGCGGCTGGTCAAGGAAGCTCAGGTGCTGGTGGATGCAGCTATCGCGTGACGAGTTAGTTGAGCTGATCAGGTAATACAGAGAAGGGGCCTTGTGCCCCTTTTTTTGTGGGCGCGCTTCTGGCTGAGGAGAACTACGACACTCGCCGATCATCGGCAATTTACATAGCCCCCTAATCAAGGCTTTGACATTCACTGCCTAGGCAGTAATATTTACACACATATTTTCTGAGCTGAGGCGCAGGCCGATGTCGCATTTCAGTCCTGAAAACTTCCAGACCTGCACGATCGGCATGTTGCTCGGCCGCGCGGCGCTGCTCAAGGACCGCATTCTTGACACGCATCTCGAAGGCGAAGGCGTTACTGCCGCGCAATTCAAGGTGCTGATCATCGTGACTCAGTACCAGGTCGATACCCCGGCCGAGTTGTGTCGTTACCTGGGTCTGGACAGCGGTTCGATGACACGCATGCTCGACCGCCTCGAGCTCAAGGGGCTGATCCTGCGCAATCGCTGCCCTGATGACCGCCGTCAGGTGCGCCTGGCCTTGACCGCCGACGGTCAGCGCCTGGCGGACCGCTTGCCTGTGGTCGGCGCGGCAGCAATGAACGAACTGGTCGGCGTGCTCAAGCCCGAGGAATTACAGACCCTCGAAGGCCTGTTGGCCAAAGTCCTGCTCGATGCCGGCGACCCTCTGACGATCCGCCGCTTCGGCGCTCGTTGATCCCTGTTACGAATTTCCCAAGGTACTGCCATGGCCACTCCAGCGGACACATCCCAACCTTCCCCGGCTCCTGAAAGTTCGCGCAAGCGCAAGACCTGGCTGCTCGCCGTGCTCTTGTTGGTGATTCTTGGTGGCGCTGCCGCCTGGGCGTGGTACAGCCTGGTCGGGCGCTGGCACGAGAGCACCGACGACGCCTACGTCAACGGTAACGTAGTGGAAATCACCCCGCTGGTAACCGGCACTGTCACCAGTATCGGTGCCGACGACGGTGATCTGGTGCAGGCTGGCCAGGTCCTGCTGCAATTCGACCCCGCCGACAGCGAGGTTGCCTTGCAGTCATCCGAGGCCAAACTGGCGCGTACCGTGCGCCAGGTCCGTGGCCTGTACAGCAACGTCGACTCGCTCAAGGCGCAGATGCAAAGCCGCGCTGCCGAGCTGAAAAAAGCCCGCGATAACTACAACCGCCGCAAAGTCCTGGCCGACAGTGGGGCGATCTCCCGTGAAGAGATCTCTCATGCTCAGGATGATCTGAGCTCCGCGCAAAGTGCCCTGGACAGTGCTCAGCAGCAGCTCAACACGAGTACCGCACTGGTCGACGACACGCTGCTGGCCTCGCATCCCGAAGTGATGGCTGCTGCTGCAGATGTACGCCAGGCCTATCTGGATAACGCCCGCACCACCTTGGTCGCGCCGGTTACCGGCTATGTTGCCAAGCGCACCGTGCAGTTGGGCCAGCGCTTGCAGCCGGGCACGGCGACCATGGCTGTGATCCCGCTGGATGAGGTGTGGATCGATGCCAACTTCAAAGAGACTCAACTGCGCAACATGCGCATCGGCCAGCCGGTCGAGATCAGCGCTGACCTGTATGGCAGCGACGTCAAGTACACCGGCACCATCGACAGCCTCGGCGCCGGTACCGGCAGCGCATTCGCCTTGCTGCCTGCGCAGAACGCTACCGGTAACTGGATCAAGATCGTTCAGCGAGTGCCGGTACGTGTACACCTGAACCCCGAGCAGCTGCGTGACCATCCGCTGCGCATCGGCTTGTCGACGGTGGTTGAAGTCGACCTGCACGATCAGACTGGCCCGACCTTGGCCCAACAGCCTCCCCAGCAAGCCAGCTACAGCACCCAGGTGTACGAGCGGCAATTGGTCGATGCCGACCGGCTGATCGCGCGCCTGATCCATGACAATAGCGCCGCAGGCAAGACGGCGCAGCGATGAACAACAATGGCGCTGCGCAGTTCACCCCGCCAAGCTTGCTGCTGACCACCATTGGCCTGTCGCTGGCAACCTTCATGCAGGTGCTCGACACCACCATCGCCAACGTTGCCTTGCCGACCATTTCCGGCAACCTGGGCGTCAGTTACGAGCAGGGCACCTGGGTGATCACTTCGTTTGCGGTGAGCAACGCGATTGCCTTGCCGTTGACCGGCTGGCTGAGCCGGCGCTTTGGTGAGGTCAAGCTGTTCATCTGGGCGACGCTGTTGTTCGTGATGGCCTCGTTTCTGTGCGGGATCGCTCAGTCGATGCCTGAGCTGGTGGGCTTTCGCGTACTGCAGGGGGTGGTTGCCGGGCCGTTGTACCCGATGACCCAGACTTTGCTGATTGCAGTCTATCCGCCGGCGAAGCGGGGGATGGCGCTAGCACTGCTGGCAATGGTTACGGTGGTAGCACCGATTGCCGGGCCGATATTGGGCGGCTGGATCACCGACAGCTACAGCTGGCCTTGGATTTTCTTCATCAACATTCCAATCGGCCTGTTCGCCGCCGCCGTTGTGCGCCAGCAGATGCGCACGCGACCGGTGGTGACCAGCCGGCAACCGATGGATTACATCGGCTTGATCACGTTGATCATCGGTGTCGGGGCGCTGCAGGTGGTACTCGACAAGGGTAACGACCTGGACTGGTTCGAGTCGTCTTTCATCATCATGGGCAGCCTGATCTCGGTGGTGTTCCTGGCCATCTTCATCATCTGGGAGCTCACTGACCGCCACCCGGTAGTGAACCTGCGCCTGTTCGCTCACCGCAACTTTCGCGTCGGCACCATCGTGCTGGTTGGTGGCTACGCGGGCTTCTTCGGCATCAACCTGATCCTGCCGCAATGGCTACAGACGCAGATGGGTTATACCGCCACCTGGGCCGGGCTGGCCGTGGCGCCGATTGGCTTGTTGCCGGTGATCATGTCGCCGTTTGTGGGCAAGTATGCGCACCGCTTCGACTTGCGGGTGCTGGCCGGCCTGGCATTTCTTGCGATCGGCGCCAGCTGTTACATGCGCGCCGGATTCACAAGCGAGGTGGACTTCCAGCACATTGCCCTGGTGCAGTTGTTCATGGGCATTGGCGTGGCGTTGTTCTTCATGCCGACCTTGAGCATTCTGCTGTCTGACCTGCCACCGCAGCAGATTGCCGATGGCTCGGGCCTGGCGACCTTCCTGCGGACCCTGGGCGGCAGCTTTGCCGCATCGCTGACAACCTGGATCTGGATTCGCCGGGCCGATCAGCATCATGCCTATTTGAGCGAGCACATCAGCCAGTACGATCCCGCGACTCGGCACACGCTTGAGCATCTAGGAGGCGCCAGCCCGCAGAGCTACGCGCAGCTTGAGCAGATCGTCAACAGCCAGGCCTACATGATGTCGACGGTGGACTACTTCACCCTGATGACCTGGGTATTCGCTGGCCTGATCCTGTTGGTGTGGTTCGCCAAGCCGCCATTTACGGCCAAGGCCGGCCCGGCTTCAGCGGGGCATTAGTTGTCAGCGCGGGCAGGCCAGAGGAAGTCGCCGAAGCGATTCTCTGGCTGCTGTCCCACAAGGCTTCCTATTCGACTGGCAGCTTCATCGAACTGGGCGGCGGGCGTTGAGACGTCAGTCGTGTCTGATGCGTATCAAGGCGGGTCCTGTGCATTAAGCAACTGCGTGACGCGCTCAGCCAGGCTTGCCAGGGTGAACGGCTTGAGCAATATCTGCGCATCGTTGCGCGTAGAACTCTCGGGCAGTGTCTGCGGATCGTGGCCGGTGATGAACAGCACCGGTGTCCGGGCATACAGCTGCTGGCAGGCTTCAGCCAACTGGCAGCCATCGAGTCCGCCCGGCAGGCCGACATCACTGATCAGCAGGTCTGGTTGCAGGCCGCCTTGCAGCGCGCTCAGCGCCGCTGTGCCGGTTTCGAATACATGCACATGGTGGCCGAGGTCTTCCAGCACTTCGACAATGACCATGCGCATGGTCGGTTGATCTTCGACGAGCATGATTATCCGGCCGGGCTGGGCCTCGCTGATTGCCGGTTGCAACCTATGTTCAGCCGCAGGGGCGGGCGCGTGGACTGATTGTCTGGGCAAGTAAAGGTGCACGCTGGTGCCCTTGCCAAGGTCGCTCTGGATACAGACCTGACCACCTGACTGACGCACGAAGCCGTACACCATCGACAACCCGAGCCCGCTGCCTTCGCCGAGTAGCTTGGTGGTAAAGAAAGGCTCCACAGCCCGCTGCAAGACCTCCTGACTCATGCCTGTGCCGTTGTCGCTGACCGTAAGACGCACGTAGTCGCCAGAGGGCAGTTCGAGCGTGCGCATCTGTGGCTCTGGGCAGCTGCAGTTGACTGCGCTGACCTGGATCTGGCCGCCCGCGGGCAGGGCGTCACGGGCATTGATACACAGATTCAGTACAGCGCTTTCGAGCTGGGGAGGGTCGGCGAAGACCGTCCACAGCTCGTCAGGGAAACGGCTGCGGAGCTCGATGCAAGGGCCGATGCTTTGCTGGAGCAGGGGCTGCATGTCGACCACCAGCAGGTCAATCCTGATTGCCTGCGGCAGCAGGGTTTGCTTACGCGAAAAGGCCAGCAAGCGGTGGACCAGCGACGAGGCGCGGTGCGCCGACCCATTGGCATTGGCAAGCAAGGTTCCCAGAGCATTGAAACGGCCCTGGTCGATCCGTTGTTGCATCAATTCGTGAGCCCCCAGCACTGCGCCCAGCAAGTTGTTGAAGTCGTGGGCAATGCCGCCACTCAACTGTCCTACAGCTTCCATCTTCTGCGCTTGACGCAGCGCTTCGCCGGCTTCGCGCAGGCGTTGCTGGTCACGCACGCGCTCACTAACGTCATAGGCGAACAGATAAGCACCCTGGATAACACCTGCTGCATCACGTAAAGCATTGAAGCGCAGTTCAAAATGGCGCCGTTGCCCTGCCTCACCAAACCCCTCGATCACGGTGATCCGTTCGCCGGCCAGGGTGCGCTCCCAAAGGGGCATGATCAGATCGCGGTCTACGGCGTTTCGGGTCATCAGGTCGGGCATGTACTGGCCGACGCATGGCATTTTTCCGTACAGTTGCTGAAAGTCCAGGCGGGCCTGGCGATTGATTGCCAGCCAGTGCTTGTCGAGGTCAATCACATGCACGTTGGCGATGCTGTGATCGACCAGTTCTGCGAACAGACGACGCTCCGCCAGCGCTGCGCTGGAGCGCAATTCCAACTGCTGATTCAACTGCTGCATGGCTGCGTCGGCGCGGCGTTGCTCGGTGACGTCCTTGAACAACACGGCAACCCGGTGAGCCGCTGCCGGTTCTATGCGGAAACAGCTGAGGCTCAGGATCCGGTCTGTAGCATTCAACAACTGTTCCAGCTGCGTGGGCTCACCGGAGCGCAATACCTCGCTGTAACAGTCCACCCAGAAGTCAGCTTGGTCGGGTGCCAACTGGCGGATGCTGGTGCCTATGGGATCGAGCCCGGCGTGGGTCAGGCAGGCAGCATTGGTCAGGATGTGGCGGTAGTCGCTCAGCGGGCCGTGCGGGCCATCGAAGAACTCGAGGATGCAACAACCGACGTCCATGGTATCGAAGACGAAGCGATAAAGACTTTGCTCGTTTGATTGTCGTTGTGCGAGTTGTGCTTCAAGGGCCATGTTGCGTTGCTGCAGAGCATCCAGCTGCTGGCGCAAGGCACGCAGTTGAGGGTCGTGCATAGGTGCATCCTGCGCTATATATCACTGCGCAACTGTAGCCTGACTGGACGGTCACCGCTAGAACGAGCGCACAATTCGCCCCAGGGTTTCCATGGCCTGCTCGGCGCTGGCATCCCACGGGCTGCCATAGTTCAAGCGGATGCAGTTGCCGAAGCGCCGGGTCGGCGAAAAAATAGGCCCCGGCGCAATGCTGATACCTTGTGCAGCAGCCATCTGAAACAGCTTCAGCGCATCCATCTGCTCGGGTAGCTCCAGCCACAGGAAATAACCACCAGAAGGTTGGCTCACTCGGGTCTGGGCCGGGAAGTAGCGCGCAATTGCCGCCAACATGCTCGCCTGCTGACCCTCCAGCGCATAGCGCAGCTTGCGCAAGTGACGGTCATAGCCACCGTGCTGCAGGTAATCGGCAATGGCCGCTTGTGCAGGCATGGACGCACACAGTGAGGTCATCAGCTTGAGCCGTTCAACCTTTTGCGCAAAGCGCCCGGCGGCGACCCAGCCGATGCGATACCCCGGCGCCAGGCTTTTGCTGAACGAGCCGCAGTGCATCACCAGGCCGTCGGTGTCGAAGGCCTTGGCCGGTTTGGGCGCTTGCTGGGAGTAGTACAGCTCGGCATACACGTCGTCTTCGATGAGTGGCACCTGATGGCGCCGCAGCAGTTCAACCAGCTCCTGTTTCTTGGGGTCAGGCATACTCGCACCGACCGGGTTCTGGAAGTTGGTCATGCACCAGACTGCCTTGACCGGGTGCTTGTCCAGGGTCTGCGCGAGCACCCCAAGGTCCATGCCTTCACGCGGGTGAACCGGAATTTCCACAGCCTTGAGCTTGAGCCGTTCCAGGATTTGCAGGCAGGCATAAAACGCTGGTGCTTCGATGGCCACCAGGTCGCCAGGCTCGGTGACCGCCTGCAAGCACAGGTTCAACGCCTCGAGTGCGCCATTGGTGATCAACAGTTCTTCCATCGGTAACATCAGGCCGGCAACCATGTAGCGCAGGGCGATTTGCCGGCGCAGTTGCGGGTTGCCTGGTGACAGGTCGGTGACCGCCATACGCGGGTCCATCGCACGGCTGGCGCTGGCCAGTGAGCGCGACAGACGTTGCAGCGGGAACAACGCAGGGCTGGGGAACGCTGAGCCGAACGGGACCGTGTTGGGGTCCTTGATCGAGTCGAGGATGGAAAATACCAGCCCGCTGACGTCAACCTCGGTTGACTCGCTGACTGGCGCCATGATCTGCGGCTCGCTCATCTGCTGCGGCGCGTGCGCGTTGACGAAGTAGCCCGAGCGCGGCCGGGCACGAATCAAGCCACGCCGCTCGAGCAGGTAGTAGGCCTGAAACACCGTCGACGGGCTGACCCCGTGGGTCTGGCTGGCGTAGCGTACAGAGGGTACTCGCTGGCCGGGGCCAAGCACCCCGGAGCGGATCAGTTCAGCAATGTCATCGGCAAAGCGTTCGTAGCGTTTCATGGGCGGTCGGCAGGCCTGGTGATGGCTCAGTGTAAGGGATCAGCGGTTCAACGGCGCGACGAAACGGCTGCGCGCGCTGCTGCGAATGCTTGGCTCGTCGCTGTCCTGGATCTCGAAGATCAGGTCCTGGGCGCTGCTGCTCGGGCGCTCGGCAAGCATCGCGACCGATACCGGCACCTCGCCCATCTCGCCGGCCGGCAGGGTGAATTCGGTGTTGCCGTGCAGCTCGAAACCGTCTGCATCCACCAAGCGCAGCTGGTAGTGCTGCGTCTGCTGGGTCTTGTTGATGACCTTGAGCAAGTAGATGTTCTCGATCTGGCCCAAGGCGTTTTCCCGGAACAGGCCGCGGTCCTTGATGACGTCCAGGGAAACCATCGACCGCTCCTGCAGAGCGAGCACCAGTGCACCGATCATGACCACCAGCGCAGTCACATAGCCGAGCAGGCGTGGGCGCAGCCAATGGGTGGAGCCGCCTTGCAAGGTGTGCTCGGACTTGTAGCCGATCAGGCCGCGCGGGTAGCCCATCTTGTCCATCACCCCGTCGCAGGCATCGATGCAAGCGGCGCAGCCGATGCAGGCCATCTGCAGGCCTTGGCGGATATCGATACCGGTCGGGCAGACCTGCACGCACAACGTGCAGTCTATGCAGTCGCCCAGTTGCTGCGCGCGCGGGTCGCTGCCTTTCTTGCGTGGGCCGCGCGCTTCACCGCGGCGCGGATCATAGGCGACGGCCAGGGTGTCCTTGTCGAACATCACGCCCTGAAAGCGCGCGTAAGGGCACATGTGCATGCACACGGCTTCGCGCAGAAAACCTGCATTGAGGTATGTGGCACCGGTGAAAAACAGCACCCAAAACAATGCAACACCCGTTAGCTGCAGGCTCAGCAGCTCCTGCGCCAAGGGGCGGATAGGGGTGAAGTAGCCGACAAATGTCAGCCCGGTGAGTACGGCAATGGCCAGCCATAGCGCGTGTTTCAAGCTGCGCCGGGCCACCTTGTTCACGCTCCACGGCGCCGCTGCCAGCTTGATGCGTTGATTGCGATCGCCTTCGCTGATTTTTTCGCACCACATGTACAGCCAGGTCCAGGTGCTCTGCGGGCAGCTATAGCCGCACCAGACCCGGCCTGCGAAGACGGTGATGGCAAACAGGCCAAAGGCGCTGATAATCAGCAGCGCCGACAGCAAGATGAAGTCCTGCGGCCAGAAGGTGGTACCGAACACATGGAACTTGCTTTCAGCAAGATCCCACAGCACCGCCTGGCGGCCATTCCAGTCCAGCCAGGCCGTACCGAAGAACAGGGCAAACAAGGCACCGGCAAAACCGACGCGCAGGTTGCGGTAGAGACCGCTGAAGCTGCGCGTATGGATGGCACCGCCGCTGTAACCGCTGCCTCTTTGGGCCGCTGGGGATGTTACCTCAATCACGTTGTACGGAATTTTATCGCTCATGTCGCGTGGCTCATCAGGCATCAACAGACCCGGGCACTATGGTCCGATGACTGTTTGCAGCACAGACTCAGCTAAGCCGATAAAAACCGTATCAGTTACCTCGCGGTCAGCTCCAAAGCCTTATATTACCGAGCCAGGCTCACTTGCCTTCAGATGCCTGCGGCTATCTACCGCACCGATAACAGTCAACGCGTCAGCCTCGGCTTCAGTGATGGGTATGCGCTCGCCGGCGAGCACAGCGACCGACATGCGCAGTTGCTCGTCAGTGATGATCTCGACTTCCGGGCCAGTGCCCTCGATCCGCAGCTTGTCGCCGATGAGCGTGCAGTGGCGGCTGTTCTGATCGACTTCTATAGGCATGTCAGCGTCCTCTTGGTGGGTTGCTAATAGTGACCGCACGATTACCCGGGTTGCTGCATTGGCTGATCAAACGGCACTTCGGTGTCGGCGAGGGGGTCAACCGTCAACATAGTCAGAGGAGGGCCTCGATGGAGAGTGGATGGGAAAGAATTCTGGATGCCATCCAGGCCGAGTTTGCCGATGTGACCAATGTTGAGGAGGTCACACGCATTCTGCTGCGCTTGCTTATGGCCGCGCTGTTGGGCGCCGTGCTGGGTTTTGAGCGCGAACACCGCGGCAAGTCTGCCGGCGTGCGTACGCACATGCTGGTATCGCTCGGTGCAGCGCTGTTCGTGCTGGCGCCGAGTATGGCCGGCGCAGATGCTCAGGCGCTGAGCCGGGTCATCCAGGGTATCGTTGCCGGTATCGGCTTTTTGGGTGCGGGCACCATTCTCAAAGGCAATGGCAAGGATCCCAGCCACGTCAAAGGGCTGACTACGGCGGCGGGCTTATGGATGACTGCAGCCATTGGTACGGCTGCCGGGATGGGGCGGGAGGCGACTGCGCTGATCAGCACGATCCTGGCGCTGCTGGTGCTGAGCACCATGCCCAAGCTGGTAGACAAGGTCGAGGGAGGTAACGATCAGAAGCAGCGGGAAGAAGAGGGCTGATAGCACTGAGGGGAGCCGAAGCTCCCCTCAAATCGTTGCTGCCTGCTCTGTTGTTATTATTGAAGACTGGCCTTTTATTGTTTTTGTAAGCCTGCCTCGGTGCCGCGAGCAACCCCCATGCGGGGTCAAGAGCAAACGTATTTTTTTGAGCGCTGACCTGCTTTCATCATGTTGATCAGACCGTGACTGTAGCTACCTGAAGGTAGTTTTGTTGTTCTGTGTCAGGCCTCGGGGTTAACCCCCAGGAAAACAGTTCTACTCCAAAAAAATCTGCTTGCTACGCCTCTGCCGTGTTGTTCTTGTTATGTCAGAGCCGTTACCTGTTGTTTTTATTGGGTGGCACATTTTTGTTCTTGTTATGCCAGAGATATAGCAGGTGGCGTGCCAACTTTTTAAAATCCTTTAAAAACAGCTGCTTAGCAATTTCAGGCGTGTTTTCGCCGCGGGAAATTCTGTCGAATTGTTTCCCTGTTACCCGAATTTCCTCTGTGCAACGTGGGGGCGGTAACACCAGGCCCACACATTCATGACATTAGTGTGACTCATTGTGCGCTACGGGCCCGTGCCACTCGCGAGCCTGTCTGGCGCCCGAGTACCTGGCTGATGCGCTGGCCTGCGGCGATGAGCCGGTCGAGGTCTACGCCGGTCTCGATGCCCAACCCCTGCAGCAGGTAAAGCACATCTTCAGTGGCGATATTGCCGGTCGCGCCCTTGGCATAAGGGCAGCCGCCAAGGCCGGCGACCGAGCTGTCGAACACCTGAATACCTTCCAGCAGGCTGGCGTAGACGTTGGCCAGTGCCTGGCCATAGGTGTCGTGGAAGTGCCCAGCCAGTTGCGCACGCGGCACCTGCGCCGATACCACTTCGAACAACCGTCGCGTATCACCGGCGGTGCCGGTACCGAGGGTGTCACCCAGCGATACTTCATAGCAGCCCATGTCATGCAACGCCTTGGCGATCGGCGCGACCTGCTCGGCGCTGACTCGGCCTTCATAAGGGCAGCCAAGCACACACGAGACGTACCCGCGTACGCGTACGCCATGGCTACGCGCCGCCTGCATGATGGGTTCGAAGCGCTGCAGGCTGTCACTGATCGAGCAATTGATATTGCGCTGTGAAAACGCCTCGGTAGCGGCGGCAAACACCGCTACCTCTTTGACACCCGCAGCAACCGCGTCTTCAAAACCGCGCAGGTTCGGCGCCAACGCTGCGTAGGTGACCCCTGGGTGATGCTTGATCGCGCTGAATACTTCGGCCGAGCCGGCCATCTGCGGGACCCACTTGGGCGAGACGAAACTGCCCACCTCGATGTATGACAAACCGGCCTCGCTCAGATCATCGACCAGGCGCACCTTGTCGGCGACGCTGATTGGCTGGGCTTCGTTCTGCAGGCCGTCGCGGGGGCCGACTTCAACCAGGCGAACGTGTGTTGGCAATGACATGGCAGGGTTCCTGTGGCGGATCAGCAAGGGCTGTCGGAAGGTTTTGGCGTGGCGGCAAGCGCTTGTTCGCAACGTTCCTGAGCGGTATCCAGTTCAAGGTGCATCTGCTCGATATCCAGCATCTGCTGCTCCAGCTGGGCGCGGCGTTCGGCAATTTTCACCAGCATGCTGTTGAGCTGTTTGAAGTTGCCACCGCGGGGGTCGTACAGCTCGATCAGCTCGCGGCACTCAGCCAGGGAAAAGCCGATGCGCTTGCCGCGCAGAATCAGCTTGAGGGTGACCTTGTCGCGGGCACTGTATATGCGTTCCAACCCGCGCCGTTCAGGGCTGATCAGGCCTTGTTCTTCATAGAAGCGGATAGCCCGGGTAGTGATGTCCAGCTCACGGGACAGGTCGGAGATGCTGTAGGTCTGGCTGCTCATGCTTGGGCTCGGAAGAGGTATGCCGCTAAGCTACTGGGGGCTTGACGTATACGTCAAGGCATCCTGGCTTAATCAGCGCTTGCCGTGGCGCGCAGGTGGTTCAGCGGCAGCAGGCATGCTACAAACCAGGCTGATCATTTATAAATTGAATTCTGTGATGTCTATCAGCGTTAAATCGAATAGGGCGTTGTTCGATCTGGACTTGTTGCGGGCGATCGTGGTGGTGGCCGACTGCGGCAGCTTCACCACTGCTGCGGCGCGCTTGCACTCGACTCAATCGACCATCAGTCAAAAAGTCAGGCGGCTGGAAGAGATGGTCGGCCACCGCTTGCTGGTGCGCGGCAATCGTGATGTGTTGCCTACCGATGCCGGGCAGACCTTGCTCGGCTATGCCCGGCACATGCTGGCGCTCAACGATCAGATGCTCGAGGCCCTGGCCGGAGCCATGGTCGGCACCACGGTGCGGTTGGGGGTGCCAGAGGATTTCGTCGGTGGGCGTACGACCAATGCGCTGTCTGACTTCAGCCGGCGCCATCCGCAGGTCAAGCTCGAGGTGACCAGCGGGCTGTGTCGCGACCTCAGCCAGGCCTACGACAATGGTGAGCTGGACCTGGTGCTGCTCAAACAGCGCCGCAACAGCCGTGAAGGAGTGGCCTACTGGCCCGAGCGCCTGCAGTGGATCGACAGTGCACGGCTGCCGGCATTCGAGCTCGACCCGATTCCCTTGGTGACCTTCCCGCCACGTGGGCTGTACCGTGATGACATGATCAACGCTATCGAAGGCATGGGCCGGCGCTGGCGTATCAGCTTCACCAGCTCCAGCCTGAGCGGGATTCAAGCGGCGGTAGCCGATGGCATGGGGGTGAGCCTGCTGCCGCCCCGTGCTGCGACGGCTGAACACCGCGTACTGGGTACCGAGCACGGCTTACCGGAGGTCGACAGTTACGAGATCGTCATCGTGCACCGGCCAACGGCCGAGCAGATGGTGCGCTCTTTGGCGCAGGTGCTGACCGAGCTTTTGGTCGTCCATGCAATTTGAAACGTTCGCAGATTGTTCTGTCAGCGGGACGATCAGTGCCATTTGCGCCGACTACTGCGCGATTGTGACGCCGGGTAAGCTGATGCTCAGTCAAACAGGAGACCCCCCATGAAAAATATTCTTGGTATCTATCCGGCGCCTGCTGGGCACTGGGTGGGCGATGGCTTTCCTGTGCGCAGCCTGTTCACCTATGATCAGCTGGCTCGGCATATCAGCCCGTTTCTGTTGCTGGACTACGCCGGCCCACACGAGTTTGCGCCCACCACCGCTCGGCGCGGCGTTGGCGAACATCCGCACCGCGGCTTCGAGACCGTGACCATCGTTTACCAGGGCGAAGTCGAACATCGTGACTCTACCGGCGCCGGCGGTTTGATCGGGCCGGGGGATGTGCAGTGGATGACCGCTGCCGATGGCATCATCCATGAAGAATTCCATTCGCCAGCGTTCGCCCGCAGCGGCGGCGCACTGGAGATGGTGCAGTTGTGGGTCAATCTGCCTGCGCAGGACAAGCGTGCCCCGGCGGGCTACCAGACACTGCTGGCAGCGGATATCCCGGTTGTGCCGCTGACCGACCAGGCAGGCAGCCTGCGGGTGATCGCTGGCGAGTTCGATGGCGCCGCCGGCCCGGCGCGCACCTTTACCGAGATGGATGTCTGGGATGTGCGCTTGAATGCCGGCGCTGCAGTGCAATTGCCGGTCGCCGCTGGACGTAACGCCGCTATCGTCGTGCTGCGCGGTAGCGTAACGGTCAATGGCGAGCGCGAAGCGGGCCCGGCCAGCCTGGTATTGCTCGACCGAGCCGGTACCGCGGTTCAGCTCGAGGCGCAAGAAGACGCGGTAGTGCTGCTACTCAGTGGGGAGCCCATCGACGAACCAATCATCGGATATGGGCCTTTCGTGATGAACAGCCAGGCCCAGATTGTCGAGGCCTTTGACGACTTTCAGGCTGGCCGCTTCGGGCGTATGGGTGGCAGACACGGCCCTGCGCACTGATCGCCAATCGCGAGCGGACCGCCCGTCGCGCCAGGCCATCGGCAGAACGAACGGTCGCCGTCGCTCGACGATCTTCCACTAAGGTGCTAGTGGATTGCTGCGTATTGGATGTTCTGGCGAATGGACCGCCGCTTGAACGCGAGCAACATCGGCTGACGCCTCGCCCTAGACGGCGTACTCAAAGACAACAGGCCATCCTATGAAGAGGGTCGTATCATGTCGTTGATAGGTGTTTCACTGCTGGAAATGCGCCAGATCATCGAACAGGCCTGCCTGCCTGATCGGTGCGAGGTCAGTTGCCCTGATGGAGCCAGCCTGACCATTCGCCTGGGCGAGGGGCCGAGCCTGAAGGACTGCGTGATCTTGACTGATGTGCCGATCGACAGCCTCAATAGCTGCCGTGATCTGGTTGGTCTGGTCGAGGAGCTTCGGGCTCAGCAACGTCAGGCTCAGCAGCCGGTCATGACCAAGCGGATTGCCTGATCGCAACTGCTTTCAATCACTGCAGTTCGATCAGCAGGTTGATCCCGCCGTCGCCGCACTTGCCGTGTTGGCGTACCACTCCGTGATAGCTGCGCCCGTCAAAGCTGAATGCCACGCTGTGAGCCCGATGTAACTTCACCGGCAGCGGCGGCGACACATGCAGCCGGAGGGCTGACGCGCCTTGCAGGGTGACCGGAGCAAATTGGACATGGCATTCAACCCGGTGCGCCACTGGGCCAAACAGCGTGTCGCGGACGTAATTCAGTTCGAGGCAGGCACTGGCGGCGCGGTAGGTGCTTTTGCTGGCTTGGCGTTGCTCAGGTGAGCAGTCGGACGCAGGCATGTTGGAGGCTCCTGACGGGCTGAGGCGTGTATCAGGATATCGAAGCCATGGGCGGGCAGACGTTCAGTTAATTGAAGGTCTGTTGAAAATGAAGTGCGGTTTAGCGATGTCGGGGCTGCTGTGCAGCCCCGATTTACCTTCACTCAACCTGATTAGATTCAGCGTTGCGGATTGAGCGTCAGGTGCACGTGACGGTTGACGTCCTTGTACAGCAGGTAGCTGAACGGGCCCGGGCCGCCGGCATAGCAAGCTTGCGGGCAGAACGCGCGCAGCCACATGAAATCGCCGGCCTCGACCTCGACCCAATCCTGGTTCAGGCGATACACGGCTTTGCCTTCCAATACGTACAAACCGTGTTCCATGACATGCGTCTCGGCGAACGGAATCACGCCGCCAGGCTGGAAGGTTACGATGTTGACGTGCATGTCATGGCGCATATCGGCCATGTCGACAAAGCGCGTTGTGATCCAGCCACCGTTGGTGCCCGGCATCTCGATCTTGGTCGCATTGTCGCGGTGGGTGACGAACGCTTCCGGAATATCCAGGCCTTCGACGCGCTGGTAGTGCTTGCGCAGCCAGTGGAAGGTGACGTTGGCCTTGCTGTGGTTACGCAGGCTCCACTCGGCGCCCGGTGGAATGAACGCATAACCGCCCGGGGCCAGCGTGTGGTGCTTGCCCTGCAGGGTGATGTCGATTTCACCCTCGACCACGAACAATACTGCTTCGGCGTTCGGGTCCAGCTCTGGGCGCTCACTGCCGCCTTCTGGGGCAACTTCCACGATGTACTGCGAGAAGGTCTCGGCGAAGCCGCTCAACGGGCGGGCGATGACCCACATGCGCATCTTGTCCCAGAACGGCAGGTGGCTGGTGACGATGTCACGCATCACGCCTTTGGGGATAACGGCATAGGCTTCGGTGAACATGGCACGGTCAGTCAGCAGCTCGGTTTGAGCGGGGTGCCCACCGTGAGGGGCGAAGTAGGAATGGTTCGACATGGACAGTCTCGACTTGTTGTTCTCTCCCCGTGCCGGAAACCGCACCGGCCGGTGCGCCGCAGGGGATGCACGGACAGGATAGGGTCCGTGCACAGCCATCCACAAATTAAATGTTGAAATACCCGCTATTCGATTACTGAATGTTAACGCTGCGTCCTGGATGTTGCTGGGGCAAGCGATCACCTTGGCCGAACAGCTTGTGGCGCAAGGTGCCATCGGCGTAGGCCAAAGGATAGCGACCGCGACGTTGCAGCTCCGGAATCAGCAGCTCTACCACGTTGCTCAAATCATCCGGTTGCACAGCGTAAGTAAGGTTGAAACCATCGACACCCGTTTGATCGAGCCAGTTCTCCAGTTGATCGGCAACCTCGCTGGCGGAGCCGAGCAATACCGGGCCGCGGCCGCCAAGGCCGATAAATTCAGCGGCCTCGCGCACCGTCCACTGCCGGCTTGGGTCAGCTGCGGTAAAGGCGGCTAGGGCAGCGCGGCCAGCATCATTCTCGACATATTCAATCAGCGCATCCGGATCGAGGCCGGCGAAGTCGATGCCAGTCCAGCCAGACAGCAGCGCCAGAGCGGCGTCAAGATCCACATAGCTGCGGTATTCGGCAAAGCGCGCTTGCGCCTGCTCCTGGCTGTCCGCGACGATCAACAGCGCCTGCGCGTAAATCAGCACCTCGTCAGGGCTACGTCCCGCTGCCGCGCTGGCCTGGCGTACGCCGTCGGCATAGCGGCGCAGCACGGTCGGGGTCGGCCCGCTGATGAATACGCACTCGGCGTGTTCTGCAGCAAAAGCCTGACCGCGCGCGGAGGCGCCGGCCTGAAACAGCACAGGCGTGCGCTGCGGCGAGGGTTGGCACAGGTGCATCCCAGGGACCTGGAAGTGCTCACCGTGATGGCCTATGGGATGGACTCGCGAGGGTTCGATGTAGCGGCCCGATTCGCGATCCAGCAGTACCGCGTCGTCATCCCAGCTTTTTTCCCAGAGCTTGTACAACACCTGCAAGTATTCGTCGGCCAGATCGTAGCGCTGGTCATGGCCTAACTGCCGAGCCAGGCCAAGATTGCGTGCGGCGCTGTCGAGATAGCCAGTGACGATATTCCAGCCAACCCGGCCATTACTCAGGTGGTCCAGGGTCGACATGCGCCGGGCAAACGGATACGGGTGCTCGTAGGTCAGCGAGAAGGTCACGCCGAAGCCCAGATGCTCGGTGACCCCGGCCATGGCCGGGACCAGCAGCAGTGGATCGTTGACCGGGACCTGCACGCCACCCCGCAGGGCCGCTTCAGGGCCGCCTTGGTAGACGTCGTAGATGCCCATCACATCGGCAATGAACAGCGCATCGAACAGCCCGCGCTCAAGCAGGCGAGCGAGGTCAGTCCAGTAGTTCAGCCGGTTGAACGCCACGCTGGTATTGCGCGGATGGCGCCACAGCCCGGGGGACTGATGGCTGGCGGCGTTCATGCTGAAGGCGTTGAAGCGAATCGGGCGGGGCATGCGAGGCGTTCCTTGGCGTCAGGGCAGGACGGCGGTCGGGTACACCGCGTCAGCCACGATCAACTTGTGTGGGATCAAACCCAGGCCCTGGAAGGTGTCGGCCAGTTTCTGCTGCTCGGCAACGATTGCCGGGGTAATCGCCACGGCGTTGTAATTGCGTCGCTCGCTGGCCACTTCCAGCACCTCGGGCTTGATCCCTAGTTGCGGTGCCAGCAGGCTGGCGACTTCCGCTGGCTTGGCATTGGCCCACTGGCTGACCTTGGCCAGCTCGCTGAAGAAGGTTTTCAGCCATTCGCGGTGCTGGTCGGCAAAGCTTGCGGTGGAGAGGTAGAAGGTGCGGTTATTGGTCAGGCCGCTGCCGTCGCGCAGGTTTTTCAAGCCCGGTTGCTGCTCGGCTGCCGCCAGGAACGGGTCCCACAGTGTTGAAGCCTGCACGCTGCCCGATTGCAGCGCGGCGACCGCATCGGCGGCGTTGTTGACGTAGGCCGGGGTAATGTCCTGGTAGCTCAGGCCGGCTTGCTGCAAGGCGACGGCCAGTAGGTACTGGGCATTCCAGCCGCGGCCGGTGGCAACTCGCTTGCCTTTTAGGTCCTGCACGCTGGTGATGTGATCCTGTTCGCGCACAACCAGCCCAATCCCGCGCGGATAGGGCTGTTCAGCCGCCAGATAGACCACAGGCTTGCCTGCGGCCTGGGCAAACACCGACGGCGCATCAGCGGCGTGGCCCAAGTCGATCGCACCAGTGCTCAGCGCTTCAAGCAGTTGCGGGCCGGCGGCGAATTCGTGCCAGCTGACCTTCACGCCTTGTGCCGCGAGGGCCTTTTCCAAGGCACCGGTGCCCTTCAGGATGTTTACGCTGTTGAATTTCTGGTAACCGATACGCAAGGTCTTGCCATCGTCGGCGACAGCTTGCGACCAAGGCAGTATGGAGCTGACGACACTGGCCAGCAGGCCACCGAGCAAGAGGCGGCGAAGGGGAGAAAAGGCACGGTTGGACAAGGCGGGTGCTCCTGAGCGAAGGCTGGAATGTGGGCGCCAGCGTAAGGGAGGCGGCTCAGGGCTTTCAATTTTTTAATTCCATTTGGTTAGATTGTTTTGTTCTTTTTATATCCTTTTGTGTTTTTAGATTTAGCGTTATGCATTGGATGTCGGCTCTGCGATCAGCAGTAGCGATTGCGGCACGGGGCTTTGGGGATGCTGCGGTTCCTGCAGTTGGACCAGGACTAGCCCGGCCATGTCCAACGCCGACAGCCAGCTGGTCAACGTGCGCATGTACCACGGCATCGGCTTCCAATCACCCTCGAACCCGTCGAACGACTCCTCTCGCCAGCCATCCTGATAATCGCCGTTGGCGGCGCTCCATGGGTGTAGCGACTGGATCACGAGCACGCCGCCCGGAGCCAGTAGCGCGGTCATCGCACTGAGCAGCGGAATGATGTCCTGATGAAGCAGTGCGAAGTTGGCGCAAATCGCGTCGTAGCCGTTGCCGATCTCTACATTGCCGCTGGCGAGTTGTTCGTAGCTGCAGTGGTGAACAGGCAATGAGCCGGCTGCGCGTGCCGCGTCGACCAGGGTTGAGTCGCCGTCCACGCCAACGGCTTCGATGCCTCGATCAGCGAGGGCGCGCAATAGCCAACCCTCACCGCAGCCCAGGTCCAAAACCCGCTGCGGCTGGCGTGACAGGATAGCCAGCAGGATCGCTTGATCGGTGACCTGGCGGCGGCTTTCGATGCTGCCACTGCGTACGGCCTCGACCCAGGCGTGGGCGTTGTCATGCCAGCTTTGCTGGAGGCGGGTTTCAGGATCGGGAGAGGGCATGGCTGGCTCCGGTAGGGAGAGATGGATGCAAGCTTAGGCGCTTGCGCAGGTGAGCGGGTTCACTTATCTCTGAAACCACTCTGGCAGAGTATTGGCAGCATCAAGGCAGGGTTCACTTTTGATTAGTTTCGTGCGCCATGCCTGCAGATCGCGCTCGTCCACATCCAGGCGTTTGAGCCACTGGTCAGCCGCCCAACCAACTAGCCGCAACTCCCCATCAAGAGATCCGCCGTGCAACGACCCTACAGACTCGTAGCGGATAGGCTTTAGCGCGTGATTCAACAGTACGTAGGGTGCTGGTTTCAGGTCTTCGGCATCACCGCCCAAGTAGGGGTGGGCGCCAGCCTGTATGACCACAACGTCATTGCAGCTGTAGAAAGCAAAGTGGCTCGGTGGCAGTTGTTCGCGCAACGAACTCAGTCCTCCAGCCAACTCCAGGCGTTTGCGGTCGAGCACAGTCAGCCAACTTACGGTTTTGATTCCTATTGGTTTTAGTTTGGGGGAGTTTGCTAGGAAGGCAGCGGTTCCGACATCCAATCCGGGCATGCGCGATGCCATAAATGCTTCTGTCGGTTCATTTCTATATGCGCTTGTCGGAGATAAATTGAATGCATGACCAGCGTAGCCTTGCAGAGGATGAAGTTTTTGTACAAAAAATAGAAACAGACGTATGAAATTTAGTGGTTGGTGTTCTTGGTAGATTAGCGGTACGGAAAACTCAAGAATACTGACGTCATTACCCATCTTCGCCTCCCAGCCACGCCGCCCATAAATATCAAACAGCCATGCGCTGGCATCGCTAGATTGCCTGCCACTTGTGTAACAAAAACTGAGGTGGTCGTCCTCATCCATCGCGTCCATCATCGTGCGCAATGGCGTTGCATCAACGTACGCCGAGAGCGGTTTACCTTGGGGCGGCTCCGCGCGCCAGAGCCATGAGAGCTCAGCGCCCGCTAGACGTCTGAATTCGTCGAAACACTGGCATAGTGCTTCGCGCACGAGCTGGGTGTGTGCATCTTTGAAGTAAAGTGTGCCGCGCAGGCATAGCACGGCACCGATGTAATCCTTACGTCCGCCCTTCATCAGTAGATTGCCGGGAATCTCCAGGAGACTTCCTTGCTTAGCCAGTTCGTCGGCTAGATTGAATTCCGATTTCATGGGTCTTTCTCAATATTAGTAAGCTGGGATAAATGGGCGAGGCGAGCGGCCGCGCGTCAGGATAAACATCACACTGCTAGCAACGGCCGCAGCCCACCCTAACTCTTCTACTGGCATCTTGGATCGCTGAGTTTCCTGATTACAGTCACATTCGGTAGCTTCCATTTCAACAACGTCAGTGCTTATGCCAGCAATCTGTTTGTAGGCATCCGCCTGAATAGGATCGGGCAGATCAGGCGGGAACTTCATTTCAACTACCTGCTTGATATTGTCCTGCGTCGGCGACTTCGTTGGATCAATGACGATGACCACGTCAGGTCGCCGAATCATCCCTTTTCCGGGCTTGAACGGCGGATGCTCAGGGTCTTCATCCCAGTATTTTTTAATCCATCCCGGTATCCAACCATGCGCACTGGTGCCCGTCTGACTATCCAGAATCGGCTGCGGTGGATTTTTGGTCATGTCGTAACTGACCTCGGGTTTATACGGACTGCGCCCGCCAAGAATCTCATCCAACTCGCCTAGGCGTTGGCCCACGCAAGCTTGCTTGAGGCTCTTGCCATCCCGGCTGATGTTCGGAGTGTTCGTGCAATAACAGACCGCCGAGCACAACACCTGCTTGTCTTGCTGGTCCAGTTCGGGCTTCAAAACGCCGACGGGATTGCTTTCGCCGTCGGGGCTAATGCGGCCTTCAGACAGGCTGGGTTGGTCGCTCGTGCTTTGCCGTCCTGCACCAGGTCGATATAGATTTTCTCCGGGGTATCGTGATAGACCCACGATGTCTTGCCTTCGCTATCAGTGGTATCGGATGCGCTCCAGCCGCCGCTGGACCAGACCTTGACCGTGCAACCAGCAACAGGCTTGCCGGTCTTTTGATCGATAAGCTGGAACCGCCCTGAGTAAGCCGCCTTCGCGCTGGGTGGCGGGGTGACCGATCCGGAAGGCGCGGGGGTGAAGACATCACCGATGATGACTGAGCCCGAGCCGCCGATGACTACGCCGCCGTGAGAGCCGAGACTGCCCTGAGTGGCAGCAGGCAGACCGTTGATGAATACCGTCGACGACACGCCTGAAACGATGGTGCTACCGCAGGCGGTCAGGTCGCCTTGACGAGCGGCTGGCAGGCCGTTGATGAAAACGTTGGGTGAACCGCTGACGATGGCGTTGGAGCCATGGCCGGCAGTTGGGCAATCAATTGGGTCGGTGACGCGGGCGGCAGGTTTTCCGCTCATGGATGAGTCCTTTCACTGAGAAGAGGTCATGGTGAAAGGCTGCCAACCCGATTGAGTGGATGCCGACCCCGAATGGTGGGCATAGGGCATCCTTTCAGCGCCCGTAGGCATCGCCATTCGGGCTGATCGATTTGCTGTCTGGGATGAAGATTGGCAGCCGTTATTCACGGCATTTATTGCCCGCCAACCATAACCGTGGGAGGCTTTTCAGGGACCTTCCTGAATTCCTAGAGAGATGTAGGAAAAGTCGCTATCGCTGATTGAGCGCCGGTCCAGCGCCCCACAATCGTTGTGGTTCAGCACGCTCTCGCTGGCCGGAACCTAGCCCCGCCGCGTCGGCAGCAACGCCATCGCAACCCCACCGAGCACCACCAGCGAACTCAGCCCCAAGCGCCATGTCAATGGCTCGCCCAGCAACAACACCCCACCAAGCGCAGCCAATACCGGCACACTCAACTGCATGGTTGCCGCCTGCTGCGAGCTGATGTGTTTGACCACGCTATACCAGAGGCTGTAACCGGCACCGGAGGCCAGTACGCCGGATCCGAGCGCATACAGCACGCCTGCGCCGCTCCAGCGCAGCGATGCGCCGCTCAGTGCTATTGCCACAACAGCGACAAGCACCAGCGGCAGGCTGCGCAGGAAATTGCCTGCAGTGGCTGCGAGCGGGTCGGCCGATCCTTTGCCCAGCAGTGAATACACGCCCCAGGCAACCCCTGCACCAAGCATGACCAGCGCGCTGGCAAGCGGCGGGGCGTCAATGCCGGGCAGCAGCAATGCAAGCAACCCGGCGAAGGCAATCAACATGCCTAGCAGGACCTTGCGCTGCAGCGGTTCGCCTCGACACAGGCCGATCCCGAACATGCTCACCTGTACTGCGCCGAACAGAATCAGCGCGCCAGTGCCCGCACCCAGTTGCAGGTAGGCGAGCGAGAACAGCCAGGCATAGGCGAACAGGGCCAGCCCTGCGGCCCAACTGCCCGCGGGACGGCAAGGCCGCCGAGTGCAATACACCAATGCGGCGAGCACTACCGCGCCACTGCCGAGCCGGATCGCCGTGAAGGCGGTGGCATCAATGGCGCCGTCGCGCAGGGCCAGACGGCAGAATACCGAGTTGGCGGCAAACGCCAGCAAACTCAGAAGAATGGGCAGCAGCAGCGATCGGTGGGTTACCGGCACGCTGAGCATGGTCTTGTCGTGCATAAGCAACAGGGGCCTGAACAGCTTGGCGAGCAAGCCTGCGTCGGGTGGTCGTGCACGAAGTCTTGCCGGGTTTGAGAGGGATCGCAACGCTACTTTCGAGCTAGATTGCTTCAGTGCGTGCACGAATCATCTGCGCGAGGTCTGATTGATCGATTCCAGATGGCTATCTAATCTGCAGGGACACTCCACCAACTCGGGAAATTGGCCATGTCCGCGCGAATCGTTCTGACTGACACCGGCACCACGGATGTACTGCAACTGGAAACTGTGCAACCGCAGCAGCCGGGTCCGGGCCAGGTCTGGCTTGAACAGACCGCCATCGGCGTCAACCCGCTTGACCTGCTGCAGCGCAAAGGCGCTGCGCCGCTGGTGCTGCCAAGTGGCTTGGGGCTGGAAGGCGCTGGGCGGGTAACGGCTGTGGGCGAGGGCGTTGCCTCGGTGCAGATTGGCGATCGGGTTGCCTATGCAACCGGCCCGATTGGCAGCTACGCCAGTGGCCGCTTGTACCCGGCCGAGCGCCTGGTCAAATTGCCGGCCTCGATCAGTGATGAACAGGCTGCCGCAGTGTTGTTCAAGGGCATCACTGCGCACTATCTGATCAAGACTACCTATCCGGTCGGCCCAGGTACTCAGCTGTTGGTTTACGGTGCCGGTGGTGCGGTGGGCCAGTTGCTGGTGGCCTGGGCCAGGCACCTGGGCGCGACGGTGATTGGTGTGGTGTCCCGGCCTGAAAGTGTCGGTCGCGCACAGGAGGCAGGCTGCGCGCATGTGCTGGTATTCGATGCGGCGACCTTGGCCGCCCAGGTCAGGGAGCTGACTGCGGGGCAGGGCGTGGAAGTGGTGTACGACAGCATCGGTAAAGTGTCGCTGCAGGCCTCCCTGGACAGCCTGCGCCCGCGCGGCCTGCTGGTGTCGTTCGGCGCGACCTCGGGTGCCCCTGCGCCCATCGAGGTGGGCACGCTAAATGCCAAGGGCTCGCTGTACCTGACTCGCCCGTCGCTGGCCGCCCACACCCAGGCTGCCGAGGAATATCAGCAGCGCGCGGCAGACGTGCTGGAGGCTGTCAGCCAAGGTATCATCCAGCCGCGTATCTGGCGCCGCTACCCGCTGGCTGATGTTGCCCAGGCTCACGCTGACCTGGAGCATGGCCGTTCCGAGGGGGCACTGATACTGATCCCCTGACCTTGCTTGAGAGCCTGCCATGGACGCTTTCGACAGCCGCCGCGCCGATGAACTGGCAAGCTTGCTGGCCCTGCACGAGCAGGGCTCGTTTGCCGCTGCCGGGCGCCAGCTCGACCGCCACCCCTCGGTGCTTTCGCGACGTTTGAGCGCGCTTGAGCAGCGCCTGGGGATTCGCTTGGTCGAACGTACTACTCGCCAGTTGCGTTTCACCGATGAGGGCGAGCGACTGGTGCAGCGGCTACGCCAGGCCAGCCGCTTGATCGATGAAGCCGAGCAGGAAGCGGCCGAGGGTGCTGCAACCGTGCGTGGTCGTCTGCGCCTGGCCCTGCCCGCGGCCATGGGCAGGCGCTGGCTGAGTGGGCTGCTGGCGGACTTCGTCCTGGCGCATCCACAGGTAACCGTGGAGGTCGAGTACTCCGACCGTTTCGTCGACCTGGTGGCTGAGGGTTTTGACGCGGCGATCCGTATCGGTGAGTTGGCAGATAGCCGGCTGGTGGCGAAAAAACTCTGCGACCATCTGCGTATCCTCTGCGCATCGCCAAAGTACCTGACCAAGCATCCCGCGCTACGAGTTCCTGCTGACCTGGCAGAGCATAACTGCTTGGGTTTCAGTGGCTTGCGCTCGTTTCCTGAATGGAACCTAACGTCCGGCGCACAGCATGTCAGCGTCAAGGTCTCAGGTTCACTGCGCAGCAATGACAATGAAGCCTTGCTGGAGGCAGCTCGTCGGGGTGTAGGTATCATCGCAGGAGGCGACTGGTTGATGATCGAAGACCTGGCCGCCGGCAGGCTGGTGCGCGTGCTGCCAGACTGGCAACTGGATGTCACGGCCGGCATCTACCTGGTGCGGCCGTCGGCGCGATTGCACACTGCAGCCGTCGGCGCACTCAAGGACTGGCTACAGCGCTCATTCAGTTCAGGGCCACCATGGCGTATCAGAACCTAGATTCTTTCTTATAAAGCTATTACAACTATATGATTTATAACGCTATCGCTTAGCAACGGCGTGCTGCACACATTGGTCATAATAGGTTTTCTTGATGGCCGCAGGCTTGAGCCGCGAGCGGCTGTTGTAGGTCTGTTCAGTGATCCCAAAGGCGGTCATGCGCATCCACGGTTTGGCAAACTTGCGCGCCTGCAGGCGCTTGCGCGTGGCGTACACGTTGACCCCGGAGAGCTTGGCCTGCTGCGCCTCGGCAGCGATCTGCGACCCCCAGCTACACACGTTGCGATCGTTCTGGCTCAAGGCTTTGGCCTGGGCGGTGATAGCGAAGGTCGCCAGCAGGCAGCCGGCCATGGTTGCTAGAAATACCCGCATGATGCTGTCCTAAGCTTCTGAAGGAGAACGAAGTTTGCCCGCGGTTGAGCGGTTTGGGGGCCAGCAATTTGCCGCCATCCAACACGGGCGCCGAGCTGCGAAACAGGCAGTGCCAAAGTATCAATAAAAACCGCAGTCTGCGTATGTGATCGTACAACTGCTTGCGCTATCATGGTGCCTGTCTCTCAAGGTGAACTACAGGGCATGACAGAGCAGCAGGTACAGGCAAGGACCCGGCGCAAGCCGCGCAGTCTGGCCCAGGAATTGGTCACGGTGCTGACCGAACGGATCCGCAGTGGTCAGCTCAAGCGCGGCGACAAGCTGCCGACCGAATCGCAGATCATGGCCGAGGAAGGCGTCAGCCGCACCGTGGTGCGTGAGGCTATCTCGCGGCTGCAGGCTGCCGGGCAGGTCGAGACCCGCCACGGTATCGGCACCTTCGTGCTCGAGGCCTCGCCTGGCAGTGGCTTCCGTATCGATCCGGCTACTGTGGTCACCCTGCGTGAAGTGCTTGCGGTGCTGGAGCTACGCATCGCCCTGGAGATCGAGTCTGCCGGGTTGGCGGCGCAGCGCCGGACCGACGAGCAGCTAAGCGGGATGCGTGCGGCGCTGGATGAGATCAACGAAGGTGCTGCACATGCCTCCGATGCGGTATCGGCAGACTTCCAGTTCCATCTGCGGATCGCCCAGGCCAGCGGCAATCACTATTTTGCCGACATCATCAATCACCTTGGCACCAGCATCATCCCGCGCACGCGGCTCAATTCGGCACGTATTGCCCAGGATGACCAAGCGCATTACATGAGCCGTCTGCGCCATGAGCACGAGGCGATCTACGAAGCGATTGCGCGGGGCGATAGCGAAGGGGCGAAGATGGCGATGCGCATGCACCTGTCCAATAGCCGTGAGCGGCTGCGTCAGGCGCATGAGGCTGCCGAGGCGCAAGGGGTGTAGTTTTGGGGCCGCCTGGCGGCCCCAAAGAGCTTAGAGCGAACCGTCACTCCACTGCCCATTCACCAAGCGACGCAACCCCAGCGGATTACCATCCTTGAGCGCCTCAGGCAGCAACGCCTGCGGGTAGTTCTGGTAGCAAACCGGCCGCAGGAAGCGATCGATAGCCAAGGTCCCTACCGAAGTACCGCGCGCATCCGAAGTTGCCGGGTATGGCCCGCCATGGACCATCGCATCGCACACTTCGACGCCAGTCGGGTAGCCGTTGACCAGGATCCGGCCAACTTTTTCTTCCAGCAGCGGCACCAACCAGGCATACGCCTCGAAGTCTTCCGCCTCGCCGATCAGGGTCGCGGTCAACTGGCCACGCAGGCCTTGCAGGGCTGCACGCAGTTGCTCGTTGTCCTGCACCTCGACCGCCACGGTGGCCGGGCCAAACACCTCTTCCTGCAGCAGCGGGTCGGCATTGACCAGCAGGCTGGCGTCCGCTTTGAACAGCTGCGCACGCGCCTGCGAGCCTTCCTGCGCCTGGCCTGCCAAGTGTTCGATACCAGCATGTGCCTGCAGGTGCTCGAGGCCGCTGACATAGCTGCGCAGGCCGCCGGCGTTGAGCATGATCTGCCCGGTCTGAGCGTCCAGCGCCTGGCCGACATTGGCCAGCAGGCTGCTGAAGTCGGCAGAACGCAGGCCAATCACCATCCCTGGGTTGGTGCAGAACTGCCCCGCGCCCATGCACACTGAGCCTGCCAGCTCGCGGGCGATGGCTTCGCCGCGCTTGGCCAGCGCACCCGGCAGGACGATCACCGGGTTGATGCTCGACATCTCGGCAAATACCGGGATCGGTTGCGCACGCTCTGCGGCCATCCGGCACAGTGCATCCCCGCCTTTGAGCGAGCCGGTGAAGCCGACCGCCTGGATCGCCGGGTGCTTGACCAGCCACTCACCGACGCCGCCACCGAAGACCATGTTGAACACGCCTTTGGGCATGCCAGTGCGCTCGGCGGCGCGGGTGATCGCGCAACCGACCAGGTCGGCGGTGGCCATGTGGCCGCTATGCGCCTTGAACACCACCGGGCAGCCTGCGGCCAACGCTGCAGCGGTGTCGCCGCCAGCGGTGGAGAAGGCCAGCGGGAAGTTGCTGGCACCAAACACCGCGACCGGGCCGACGCCAATGCGCATCTGGCGCAGATCGACCCGTGGCAGTGGCTGGCGATCAGGCAGGGCCAGATCGATGCGCGCACCGAGGTAGTCGCCACGGCGCAGTACTTGCGCAAACAGACGCATCTGGCCGCTGGTGCGGCCACGCTCGCCCTGGATGCGCGCAGCGGGCAGGGCGGTCTCGCGGCAAACGATGGCGACAAACGCGTCGTCCAGTTCGTCCAGCTCGGCGGCGATGGCCTCAAGGAATTCGGCGCGGCGGGCGGGTGCCAGCTGGCGGAATTCGACGAATGCTGCGGCGGCAGCGCGGGCAGCCTGGTCCACTTCGGTTTCGGTAGCCTGCACGAAGCTGTACGGCAGTGCTTCGCCAGTTGTGGCGTCCAGGCTTTGCAGACGTTGGCTGCCGGCGGCGCTGCGCTGGCCGTTGATGAAGTTGTGGCCGAGAATCTCAGGCATGTCTTGCTCCTGTTGAAGTACACAATGGATAGGACAGATCCCGCTGCGGCCCACGCTGCAAGCGCGGCGGCAGCGGGCAAAGCGATCAGGTGATCGGTGCCGGGTTGAACAGGGTGATGTCGTTGTGCAGGCGGTGCTGTTCGGCCCAGGTCTGCTTGCGGCCGCTGGCCACGTCCAGGTAGTAGTGGAACAGCTCCCAGCCCAGTTCCTCGATGCTCGAACGGCCAGTGGCGATGCGCCCGGCGTCGATGTCGATCAGGTCTGGCCAGCGCTGGGCCAGCTCGGTGCGGGTACAGACCTTGACCACCGGTGCCATGGCCAGCCCGTAAGGCGTGCCGCGGCCTGTGGTGAACACATGCAGGTTCATGCCCGCCGCCAGTTGCAGCGTGCCGCAGACAAAGTCGCTGGCAGGGGTTGCGCAGAAGATCAGGCCTTTACGCTCGACCCGCTCACCCGGCCCAACCACGCCTTGAATGGCGCCGCTGCCGGACTTGACGATCGAGCCCAGCGACTTCTCGACGATATTCGACAGGCCCCCTTTCTTGTTGCCCGGGGTGGTATTGGCGCTGCGGTCGGCCGCGCCTTGCTCCAGGTAACGGTCGTACCAGTCCATCTCGCGCACCAGCGCATCGGCAACTGCCGGCGTTTCAGCGCGCGAGGTGAGCATGTAGATGGCATCGCGCACTTCAGTGACTTCCGAGAACAGCACGGTGGCACCGGCGCGCACCAGCAGGTCGGCGGCATAACCCAGCGCAGGGTTGGCGGTGATACCGGAGAAGGCATCGCTGCCGCCGCACTGCATGCCCAGGATCAGCTCGGCCGCAGGTACGGTCTCGCGACGGCGTTGGTCGAGCTTGATCAGGCGCGCTTCGGCCAAGGCCATGATCTGCCCGATCATTTCCACAAAGCCGAGGCTGGCGTCCTGCAGGCGGTACAGCCACGGGTCGCTGAGGTCCACCGAGGGGTCGTTTTCATGCATGACCTGGCCGGCCTGCAGCTTCTCGCAGCCCAGGCTGATGACCAGGGCTTCGCCGCCCAGGTTAGGGTTGCGCGCCAGGTTGCGCACGGTGCGGATCGGGATGTAGGCATCGCGGGCGTTGATCGCCACGCCGCAGCCGTAGCTGTGGGTCAGGGCCACCACATCATCGACATTGGGGTATTTGGGCAGCAGTTCGCTGCGGATGCGTTTGACCGCATGGTCGAGTACGCCGGTCACGCATTGCACGGTGGTGGTGATGCCAAGAATATTGCGCGTACCGACGGTGCCATCGGCGTTGCGGAACCCTTCAAAGGTAAAACCCTCCAGCGGCGGCAGAGGGGCAGGGACAGCGTCACAGCGCGGCAGGCTGTCGAGTTCGGGTGCGGCCGGCATCGACAACTGGCTTTCCTGCACCCAGCTGCCTTTGCGCAGGGGTTCAAGGGCATAGCCGATGATCTGCCCGTAACGCCGTACTGGCTCGCCTTCGGCGATATCCAGCGTGGCCACTTTGTGGCTTTGTGGCACTGCTTCAACCAGGGTCAGGCCGTCGGCAAAGCGGGCGCCTTCGCCTAGGCCACCGTCGTTGACCACCACCACTACGTTGTCATCCTCGTGCAGGCGCACGTAGCGGGGCGAGTCGGAAGTTTCGATCAGCTGCATGTTCAGGCCCTTCTTGTAGTTATCTCAGGCTTTGTTCGAGACGCCTGCACCCACTTCAACAGGTGCAGGCGCAATCACTCAGTGGCGCGAGCTGGCCAGTTCGCTGCTGGCCGGCTGAGCCGGTTCATCGTTAGGCACGTCACGCAGTTCGATACGCTTGATCGGACCGACGATCACCAGGTAGCTCAGTACCGCGATCAGGGCGTTGGCACCGACATACACCAATGCCCACTTGAACGAGCCAGTAGCGCTGATGATGTAACCGATGATGATCGGCGTGGTGATCGAGGCAATGTTGCCGAAGGTATTGAACATGCCCCCGGACAGCCCGGCGATCTGCTTGGGCGAGGTATCCGATACCACCGCCCAGCCCAGCGCACCAAGGCCTTTGCCGAAGAACGCCAGGGCCATGATCGCCACCACCATCCACTCGGCATCGACGTAGTTGCAGATGACCATGCTGGTAGAGAGCAACAGGCCGACCACAATTGGCGCCTTGCGGGCGAAGGTCAGGGAATGACCACGACGCAGCAGGCCATCAGACAATACGCCACCCAACACACCGCCGACGAAGCCGCAGATCGCTGGCAGCGAAGCGATGATGCCTGCCTTGAGGATCGACATGCCACGTTCCTGCACCAGGTACACCGGGAACCAGGTCAGGAAGAAGTAGGTGATGCCGTTGATGCAGTACTGACCAAGGTAGATGCCGACCATCATGCGGCTGCTCAGCAACTGCTTGATGTAGGTCCACTTGGGTCCGCTGGCACCCGCTGCCTTGGGTTTGTCCATGTCGACCAGGCCGCCGTTGCGCTCGATGTGATCGAGTTCTTCGGCACCGATCATCGGGTGCTCTTTAGGGTTGTAGATCAACTTCATCCAGGCCGCCGAGAAGGCAATACCCAGGACGCCCATGACCACAAACACATGTTCCCAGCCCCAGGCATGGACAATCCAGCCCATCAGCGGTGCGAACAGCACGGTGGCAAAGTACTGCGCCGAGTTGAAGATCGCTGATGCCGTACCGCGCTCTGCGGTCGGGAACCACGCCGCCACGATGCGGGCGTTACCCGGGAACGACGGCGCTTCGGCAAAACCAACCATGAAGCGCAGCATGAACAGGGCGACGATCGCGTTGGCCACTGGCAGGTAGCCGACAAAGCCCTGCAGCACAGTGAACAGCGACCAGGTGAAGATACTGAAGGCGTAGACCTTCTTCGAGCCGAAGCGGTCGAGCAGCCAGCCGCCGGGGATTTGCCCGAGCACGTAGGCCCAGCCGAAGGCCGAGAAGATGTAACCGAGGGTGACCGCGTCTATCCCTAAATCTTTCTGCAGACTGGAGCCGGCGATCGAAATGGTCGCCCGGTCTGCATAGTTGATCGTGGTCACGACGAAGAGCATGAACAAGATCAGATAACGTACATGCGTTTTTTTCGTCGCTTGCATGAAGGCGTACTCCCACTAGTTATTTTTGTGCGGGGATCGATAAATCCGGAGCGGGCGTGGCCTCGCTCCGGTGGCGGCATTGGCAGGCCGCGGGTCGCTTATTGCGGGCCCATCTTGTCCATCAGGGCGGCGAGCATTTCATACTCTTCGCCGGTCAGGTCGGTCAGCGGCGAACGCACTGGGCCTGCGTCGTAACCGGCGATCTTGGCGCCAGCCTTGACGATGCTGACGGCGTAGCCGGATTTACGGTTACGGATGTCCAGGTACGGCAGGAAGAAATCGTCGATCAGCTTGCCGACGGTGGCGTGATCTTCGCGAGCGATCGCGTGGTAGAAGTCCATCGCGGTCTTGGGCACGAAGTTGAACACCGCCGAGGAGTACACCGGCACACCCAGTGCCTTGTAGGCAGCAGCATACACTTCTGCGGTCGGCAGGCCGCCGAGGTAGCTGAAGCGATCGCCCAGACGGCGGCGGATCGACACCATCAGCTCGATATCGCCCAGGCCATCCTTGTAACCGATCAGGTTCGGGCAGCGCTCGGCCAGACGCTCGAGCAGCGGCGCGGTCAGGCGGCAGACGTTACGGTTGTAGACCACCACACCGATCTTGACCGATTTGCACACGGCTTCGACGTGGTCGGCAACACCGTCCTGGCTGGCTTCGGTCAGGTAGTGCGGCAGCAGCAACAGGCCTTTGGCACCCAGACGCTCGGCTTCCTGCGCGTACTCGATGGCCTGGCGGGTAGAACCACCGACGCCGGCCAGAATTGGCACCGAATGCTCACAGGTGTCGACTGCAGTCTTGATCACCTGGCTGTACTCGCTGGCGGCCAGGGAGAAGAACTCACCGGTGCCGCCGGCGGCGAACAGGGCAGTAGCGCCATAGGGGGCAAGCCATTCCAGGCGCTTGATGTAGCCCGCCTGATTGAAGTCGCCCTGGGCATTGAAGTCGGTAACCGGGAACGACAGCAGACCGTGGGAGAGGATGGACTGCAGCTCTAGTGGATTCATTGTTATTGGTTTCCTGTGGCGCTTTTGGGGTGGTGAATCAATCTGAGAGGTAAGTTATCGTACAACCTAAGAAATGACCAGTCCCTAGTCGCAGATTTTTTCTTGTAGTCGGATTCCGTACAAGCGCGGCAGTTACTTGCAGGGGGCATTGGTATGAGGTCAGGGCGCGGGGTAGAGGGGGGAAATGAAGCAGGCAGGAGTCATCCTATCTCTGTGCGGACGACAGAAAAAGGATCGCGGGGACAGGCACAAGCCCGCCACGCGCTTCCACGGAAGGTGTTCTGGGACCAGCAGAGGGTGACCGGGGAAGCAGGGGCGGCCTTGCGCCGCCCCGCGATCAAACTAACGAAGCGGGTAGTCAGGCAGCCTGATTGCGCTTGCTGGCCTGGGACTTGCGGACCTGGGCGCGGCAAGCATCGCCAAACGCCTCGAAGATCTTGATCGAGTCAGGGTTTTGCGCCGCTTGCCACTCCGGATGCCACTGCACCGCGAACAGGAAGGGCGAAATGCTCGGGCCGTGAATGGCCTCGACCAAACCGTCTTCAGCCTGGGCGATTGGCTCAAGGCCTTGACCCAGTTTGCGCAGGCCTTGGCCATGCAGCGAGTTGACCCGGATCTGGTCAGTGCCCAAGGCATCCCGCAGCCAGCTGCCTGGCTTGATGGTGACGCTGTGCGCGGCCTGATACTGCACTTCAACCGGATCTTCGGGGTTTTCCCGGTGATCGTTGAAGCCCGGCTCGGCGTACACCTTCTGGTAGATATCGCCGCCCAGCGCGACGTTGATTTCCTGCATGCCGCGGCAAATACCGAAAATCGGCAGGCCGCGGGCCAGGGCCAACTTGACCAGCGGGATGTCGAACAGGTCGCGGTTCTTGTCCTGGCCTTTGCCGGGCGTCTCGTTCTCCTGGCCGTACAGGGCCGGGTCGATGTTGCTGCCAGCACCGGTCAGGTAGACGCCATCGGCCATATCCAGATAACGCTCGAGGTCATCGGTGCCGCAGCAGGTCGGAACCAGCACGGGCAGGCAGTCAGCGAAGTCGACCAGGGGGGTGATGTATTTGTGGGTCATGACCTGGTAGTCATGGCCTTTGCGCTCTTGGCTGCCCATGGTCATCAGGACGACGGGTTTGCGAAGGGAAGTTTGCTTGTTGCCAATGTTGCTGTTGGACATATGTCACCTTGGGACAGGTGCTTCCTGTCGATATTGTGCAGGCGCACGGCCTGGGCCTTGTGTGCGGCCTGGAGCCCCGAGCACTGCCGGCTCGCTGAAGGAGACGATGCCGGTCGGGGCTTGTCTCTAGCTTGCCAGAGCCGTTCGATATGTCAAACGAGGCGTGAGTGCTTTGGCGCCGGTTTCAGGGCGCTTGCGGGAGGCGGAGCCTTGGCTGGCAAGGGTTTGGCAGGGGTTTTGGTAAATATAATTAACGACGCAGTTGGATCATTGCAGCGCTGCAATGATCCAGCCCTTGCACTGCGGCTTGTCAGTGCAGAATCTGCTTGAGAAAGGCCTGGGCCCTGGCGGTCTTGGGTTGGCAAAAAAACGTCTGTGGCGGGCTGTCTTCGATGATCTGGCCACCCTCGAGAAACAGCACCCGCTCTGCCACCTGGCGAGCAAAGCCCATTTCATGAGTCACGCAGAGCATGGTCATGCCGGTGCCGGCGAGCTTCACCAGCACATCGAGGACTTCGGCGACCATCTCTGGATCGAGCGCCGAGGTTGGCTCATCGAACAGCATGATCCGTGGCTTCATGCACAGGGCACGGGCAATCGCCACGCGCTGCTGCTGGCCGCCGGAGAGCTGGCTGGGGTATTTGCCAGCCTGGCTTTCGATGCCGACTTTGCTCAGGTACATCCGCGCCCGCTCTTCGGCGTCCTTGCGCGACAGCCCGCGCACGCTGGTCGGGGCCAGCAGGCAGTTGTCGAGCACGCTCATGTGCGGGAACAGATTGAAGTGCTGGAACACCATGCCGATTTCGCTGCGCACCTGGGCGGCCTGACGTGAGGGCTTGGCCAGGTCGATGCCGCCGACGTGAACGCTGCCTTGCTCGGCAATCTCCAGGCGGTTGATGCAGCGGATCAAGGTCGATTTGCCCGATCCGGAAGGGCCGCAGAGGACGATACGCTCGCTCTCGCGCACCTGCAGGTTGATATCGCGCAGCACGTGGAAGGCGCCGTAGTGCTTGTTCAAGCCTTCTATGTTGATCAGCACTGGGCGGCTGTCGGCTTCAGGGGCAAGGCTGGCAAGGCTCAAGGGTGCGGTCATGTTGTTGTTCTCCCGCTGGATTAGTCAAAGCGTCCCGCGCGGTAAGGCGCAGGGTCGGTGAACGGCTGCTCGCCGGTCATCATCTCGGCGAGCAGGCGGCCGGTGACCGGGCCCAGGGTCAGGCCGTGATGGGCGTGGCCAAAGTTGAACCACAGGCCCTTGTGCCGCGGTGCGGGGCCGATTATCGGGCGCATGTCCGGCAGGCAGGGACGCAGGCCCAGCCAAGGCTGCTCGTCGAGGCGTTCGCCCAGGGCAGGGAACAACCGACGAGCAAGAACTTCGCAGCGCTGCAACTGGATTTCGTTGGCCGGGGCGTCGCTGGCGGCAAACTCGATGCCTGTGGTCAGGCGGATGCCCTGGGCCATCGGCGCGAGCACGTAACCCCCTTGGGTGTCGCAGATCGAATGCTGCAGCTGCGCGTCGCCGCGGGTGCCATAGTGCATGTGATAGCCGCGTTTGATACCCAATGGAAACCGATAGCCCAGCGGGCCGAACAGCTCGGCCGATTGGGGTCCGAGGCAGACCACCACCTCGTCGGCCGTGACGGCGCCACGCTGGCTCTGCACCTGCCACTGACCGTCAAGCTGGCGCAGGCCGCGCGCATCACCATGGAGGAACTGCCCGCCGCGCTGGACGAACAGCGCGGCATAGCCGCGGGTCAGGCCGCCAGGGTTGCGCACGGTTTTCGGGTCGAGCCAGTGAATGCCGCCAACCACGCCGCCGTCCAGTTGCTGCTCGCGGGCCTGTAGTTGGTCACGTTCGAGGATTTCGTACTGCAGGCCATAGCGTGCCAGGCTTTTAACGTCGTCCTTGGCCTGGGCGAACAGCCTTGGATCGCGGAACACTTCGATCCAGCCTTTGGCCTGGACCAGTTCGCCCAGCCCGGCCGCCGCAATCAATAGGTCATGTTCTTCAACGCTGCGCTGCACCAGCGGCAGCATATCGGCAGCCGCGCTGGCCAGCCGGCCGGGTGCCGACTGACGCCAGTAACGCAGCAGCCAAGGCGCCGCCTTGGGTAAGTGCAGCAGGCTGTAGCGCACATCCGGCTGGCGGTTCAGGCCATAGCGCAGCAGTGCGCCGACATTGCGCGGGAAGGCATAGGGGATGACGCTGGAGCGTTCGATGAGGCCGGCGTTGCCATGGCTGGTGCCGCTGCCCGGCTGGTCACGGTCGATCAAAACGACCTGGCGGCCGCGCGCTTGCAACTGCAGCGCGGTACTGACACCGACGATACCGGCGCCCAGAACAATGGTTTGGCAATGCATGCAGCGTATCCTTGGGTCAGTTCAGGTGGCGGCCGAGGCGGCCTTCCAGGTATTTCAGGGTGCGCCGGACGATTTCCACGATCAGCAGATAGAGCACGGCGGCCCACAGGTAGATCTGGAAGTCGAAGCTGCGCGAGAACGCCAGTTTGGTCACGCCCATCAGGTCGTAGAGGGTGACCAGCGAGGCAATTGCGCTGGCCTTGATCATCAGGATCAGCTCATTGCCCAGCGGGCCGATGGCGACCAGCAGCGACTGCGGCATGACCACCTTGAAGAACGTGGTCGAGCGCTTGAGGTTGAGTGCGCGGGCGGCCTCGAACTGACCTGGGGCGATTGCCAGCAGGCTGCCGCGGAAGATCTCGGCCTGATAAGCGGCCGTGTTCAGGGTAAATGCCAGCAGCGCGCAGTACCAAGCCTCCCGGAAGAACCACCACAGCCCGACATCCTGCCAAAAGCTCTTCAACGAGCCGAGGCCGTAATACAGCAGAAACAGCTGCGCCAGCAGTGGTGAACCGCGGAAGAAGTAGATATAGCCAGCCGCCGTTCGATTGAGCACGGTCTTGTTGGAGATTCGCGCCAGCGCCAGTAGCAGGCCAAGCACGGCGCCGAGGCTGAACGAAATCGCCACCAGCTTGGCAGTCACCAGCAGGCCATCGATGAAGCGCGGCCCGTAGCGCTGCAGCAGGTCGGGATCGACCACCAGCGCCAGTAATTGTTCGAAGCTCATGCCCGCGCTCCTTGCAGGTGGCGGCTATAGCGCCGTTCGATGAAGGCAAATACTCGCCCGGACAATGCCGAGAACAGCAAATAGCCCAGGCAGGCGACGCCATAGAAGAACATCGGTTCCTTGGTCACGCTAACGGCGAGGTTGGTCTGGCGCATCAAATCGACCAGCGAGATGGTCGAGACCAGCGAGGTGTCCTTGAGCAGCGACAGCCAGTTATTGGACAGGCCGGGCAGGGCGATCCGGGTCAGTTGCGGCAGTACCACCTTGAAAAACCCGGTGCGTTTGCTCAGCCCCAGTGCCGAGCAGGCTTCAAGCTGGCCCTTGGGCAAGGTTTTGAACGCTGCAAGCCAGATTTCGCTGGAGAACGCAGCAAACACCAGGCTGAAGGCAATCATCGCCGCCAGGAAGGTATTGATCAGTACCTCACCTTCATAGCCCAGCGCCGCCAGCAGCTTTTGCGCCGCGATCTGGCAGCCGTAATAAATGATCAGCAGCGTGAGCAGTTCAGGCAGGCCACGAAACACCGTTGAAAAGGTGGTAGCCCAGGCCCGTGGCAGGCGCTTGCGCGAGCGTGCGGCCAGTGCCACCAGCAGGCCCAGCGGCAAACCGATCGGCAGGCAAGCCAGCGCCAGTGACACCGTGACCAGCGCGCCGGCCAGCAACGCCGGGCCCCAGCCGCCGCTGGCAAAAGACAACAAGGACAATTGATCGAGCATGGGTGTATCCCCAGCCAGGTGGACTTGGCGGCAGCGCAAGGCAGGGCGCCCAGGGCAGCCTGCCTTGCGCTGGCCGATCAGTTATAGATGTCGAAGGCGAAGTACTTGCTGGCGATCTTCTGATAGGTGCCGTTGGCGACAATGTCGCTCAGCGCCTTGTTCAGCCGCTCACGCAGTTGCTGATTGTCCTTGCGCACGGCAATTGCCGCATCGGCCTTGGTCTGGTTGACGTCACCGAGCACCTTGCAGCAGTCCTTGCCGTTTTTCTGCTGCCAGTCGAGCAGCGGAAACTTGTCGGCGATGACGCCATCCAGGCGGCCGGCAGCCAGGTCGGCGTTGGCCTCGTCCATGGTCGGGTAGAGCTTGACGTTGGCGCCGGCCGGGCCGTACACGTCCTCGGCATAGATAGCCTGGGTCGAGGACGACTGGGCGCCGACTGTGTAGCCCTTGAAGTCGGTCTGGGCATCGGTGATCGGGCTGTCCTTGGCGACGGCTACCGACAGCGGCGTGCGGTAGTAGTGGTCGGTGAAGGCGATCTTCTTGCGCCGCTCTTGGGTGTCGATCATCGAGGCGACTACGGCGTCGTATTTTTTCGCCATGAGGGCCGGGATGATGCCTTCCCAGTCCTGCGCCACCAGGGTGCACTCGACTTTCATCTGCTCGCACAGGGCGTGGGTGATGTCGATGTCAAAGCCATGCAGCTTGTTATCGGCATCGACATAGTTGAAGGGCGGATAGGCGCCTTCTGTGGCGAAACGCAGGGTCTCGGCGCTGGCCGCACTCGCCAGCAGCAGGGCACACCCACCTACCATAGCCATGGTCTTGTTCATCTCGCACCTCTGGGTTGCACTCTTGCTATTGTTGTTTGTCCGCTGGCCACGAGGTGTAGCCGACGAACTCGTTATGTAGAGCGGCAGTCGCTTCCAAGCGTTTTTCAACATCCGGCCCGAGCTTCTTGCAGACCTCGTTGACCATCAGGTGCACCCACGACAGCATCGCCGAGGTGGATTCCCAGAACAGATTGAATTCGGTGGGGATGCGGAACACCTCGTCGGCATTGGCATCGGCCCAGTCACAGAAGGTGTCGGTCACCAGCGTGACCGGGATGCCGGCCTGGCGTGCCTTCTGGCACAACAGCAGGGCATGGCGCGAATAGCGGCGTGCCTCGAACACCACCAGCGCGCAGTGTTCGGGACGGGTCAGCAGCACGTCGCCAAAGTGCCCGGCGCTGCCATCCACAGCCTGTACGCCGTCGCGCAGGTAGTGCAGTAGATGGGTCATGCACTGAGCGACGCCGCGTTCGGTCTGAAACCCTGCGACAAACACCCGTGGCCGCTGCGCCAGGCGCTGAGCAACCCGGTGCCAGGCTTCGCTACGGCTGTATTCATGGACGCGCACCAGCGCGGCGATTTCCAGCTCCAGGCTGCCGGCGCTCTGGCTGTCGTCGTGCTGCTGACGGTATTCCTGCAAGCGGTCACCGACCAGCCATGGGCCATCGCCGAGGTCGTTCTGCAAGTCCTGCTTCAGCGCCTTGAGGTGGGCATAGCCGAGCGAGCGGCAGAAGCGGCCTACGCTGGATTCGCTGACGCCGAGCTTTTCCGCGATGCTGGCGGAGGTCTGGAACGGCACTTCATGCAGGTTGCCGAGCATGTAGCTGGCGATCGTGCGACCAGAGGCAGCTGCGCCGTGCAGGCTGTTCTCCAGGCGTTGCTTGATCGATTGGCTCATGTCGGACTCCGGTCGGGTAGGGCGTGGAATAGAAAGTGAATGTTTTCTGTCATCAAGTCAACAATTGACAGATAGCTGTCAGGTGGATGACAGTTTTCCCCCGTGGCACACTCCGAGCCAAACAATTTCAACAAGGAGCTCCCGATGTCTGCATCCTCCACCAGCGGTACCGTGCGTATGCCCTTTGCCGACCTGCAGGCGTTATTGCAGGCGATCCTTGAACAGCACGGTTGCAGCGAGCCGGTGGCGGCGGCGCTGGCGTTCAACTGCGCCAGTGCCCAACGCGACGGCGCCCATAGCCATGGTGTGTTCCGCATTCCGGGTTACGTGTCGACGTTGGCCAGTGGCTGGGTTGACGGCAAGGCAGTGCCCGCAGTGACTGACGTCGCCTCCGGCTATGTGCGCGTCGATGCCGGCGGTGGCTTCGCTCAGCCCGCGCTGGCGGCGGCGCGGCCGTTGCTGCTGGTGAAGGCGCGCAGTGCCGGGATCGCGGTGTTGGCGATCCATAACTCGCACCACTTCGCCGCGCTGTGGCCGGACGTCGAACCGTTCGCCGATGAGGGGTTGGTGGCCTTGAGCGTGGTCAACAGCATGACCTGTGTCGTCCCGCACGGTGCTCGTCAGCCGCTGTTCGGGACTAACCCGATTGCCTTTGCCGCGCCCTGCGCCGAGCACGATCCGATCGTGTTCGACATGGCCACCAGCGCCATGGCCCATGGCGATATCCAGATCGCAGCCCGTGAAGGTCGGCAACTGCCGCTGGGCATGGGTGTTGACGCCCAAGGCCAGCCGACCACAGACCCGCAGGCGATTCTCGACGGCGGCGCGCTGTTGCCGTTTGGCGACCATAAAGGCTCGGCGCTGTCGATGATGGTCGAGTTGCTCGCGGCGGCGCTGACCGGCGGTAACTTCTCCTGGGAGTTCGACTGGTCGGCGCATCCGGGGGCGAAGACGCCCTGGACCGGGCAACTGCTGATCGTCATCGACCCAAGCAAGGCCGAGGGCGAGCGCTTTGCCCAGCGTAGCCGGCAGTTGCTGGAGCAGATGCAGGCGGCCGGCCTGTCGCGCATGCCCGGCGAACGGCGCTATCGTGAGCGCGCCACGGCCGAGCGCGAGGGCGTCGCAGTGAGCGAAACCGAGCTGCAGGGCCTGCGCCAATTGCTCGGCTGATGGTCATGTTGCACGGGTTGAGATACCGGGGCTGTGCAACCTTGCACAGACCCGTTGCAGCAAGGTGATGTTTCTCTGCCACGACTCCGGGTATCCTCGCTCAAGCTTTTCCGAACTGTGCTGATTCAAGGAGCTGTGCGCTGTGTTCAAACATGTCGATGCCTATGCCGGCGATCCGATCCTCTCGTTGATGGAAACCTTCAAGGCCGACCCGCGTGCGGCCAAGGTCAACCTGAGCATCGGCCTGTACTACGATGCTGCCGGCATCGTGCCGCAGTTGGCGGCAGTGGCCGAGGTTGAAAAACGCCTGGCCAACCAGCCTCACGAGGCTTCGCTGTACCTGCCGATGGAAGGTCTGGCCAGCTATCGCCAGGCGATCCAGGCGCTGCTGTTTGGCAACGACCACCCGGCGGTGACCGGCGGCCGTGTGGCTACCGTGCAGACCGTAGGCGGCTCGGGCGCCTTGAAAGTCGGCGCCGACTTCCTCAAGCGCTACTTCCCGCAGTCTGAAGTCTGGGTCAGCAATCCGACCTGGGACAACCATCGCGCCATCTTCGAAGGTGCGGGTTTCAAGGTGAATACCTACCCGTACTTCGACACCACTACCCGTGGCGTCGACTTCGCCGGCATGCTGGCTGCCTTGCAGACCCTGCCCGCCAACAGCGTGGTGCTGCTGCACCCATGCTGCCATAACCCGACCGGTGTCGACCTGGACCAGAACCAGTGGCAGCAGGTTGTCGAAGTGGTCAAGGCACGCGAGCTGATCCCGTTCCTCGACATCGCCTACCAGGGCTTTGGCGAAGGCCTGGAGCAGGACGCCTACGCTATCCGTGAAATGGCCCGCGCTGGCGTGCCGTGCCTGGTCAGCAACTCGTTCTCGAAGATCTTCTCGCTGTACGGCGAGCGCGTTGGCGGTCTGTCGGTAGTCTGCGACGACCAGGCCAGCACCCAAAGCGTGCTTGGCCAGCTCAAGGCAACCGTGCGCCGCAACTACTCCAGCCCACCCGCGTTCGGTGCACAACTGGTTGCCGGCGTGCTCGGCGATGCCAACCTCAATGCACAGTGGGCAGCAGAAGTCGAAGTGATGCGCCTGCGTATCCTCGAGATGCGCCAAGGTTTGGTCGACCTGCTCGGCGAGCTGCTGCCAGGGCAGGACTTCACGTTCTTCCTCGAACAGCGCGGCATGTTCAGCTACACCGGCTTCAGCGTCGAGCAGGTCCGCCGTCTACGTGACGAGTTCGGCGTGTACCTGATCGACAGCGGCCGGGTGTGCATGTCCGGCCTGCGTCCAAGCAACCTGCGCCAGGTTGCCGAGGCGTTCGCCGCAGTCCAGCGCTAAGCAGGGCAGGGGCCGGCAATCGGCCCCTTTCAGCTGATCTCGCAACACCGGGTTGCCCCTTGGTTGTCATGACAAGTGCAACCGCCGCTCCGACAGGGCTTCGCAAGCGCCACCTTTCAGTGCACAATCGCGCCCCTCTTTTTCGGTTGAGGTGCGCGAGCCTAGTGTTTCGCCACGCTCAGCCTGTTGCAGTCTTGCGAGTGGAGTTGCACCCGGATGAATGAGCAGGCCTCAAGCGTTGAACAACGCTTCGAACAAACCACCAGCGCCACCCTCGGCAGCTGGGCACGACAAGACACCACCTGGATGCTCGGCCTGTTTGGCACCGCGATTGGCGCCGGCACCCTGTTTCTGCCGATCAACGCTGGCCTGGGCGGTTTCTGGCCGCTGTTGATCCTCGCCGCGCTGGCGTTCCCGATGACTTACTACGCTCACCGCGGCCTGACTCGGTTTGTGCTGTCCGGGCGCGGCGGCGATATCACCGAGGTGGTCGAGGAGCATTTCGGCCTCAAGGCTGGCGCGCTGATCACAGTGCTGTACTTCTTCGCGATCTTTCCGATCCTGCTGATCTACAGCGTGGCCCTGACCAACACCGTCAGCAGCTTCATGGAGCACCAACTGCACATGACCCCGCCACCGCGGGTGCTGCTGTCGTTTGGCCTGATCCTCGGCCTGCTGGCCATCGTGCGCTGCGGTGAACAGGCCACAGTCAAGGTCATGAGCCTGCTGGTGTACCCGTTCATCGTCGCCCTGGCCTTGCTGGCGCTGTACCTGGTGCCGCACTGGAGTGGCGGTATTCTCGACACGGTCAAGCAGGTGCCGACCGGCTCTGCATTGCTGCATACACTGTGGCTGGCAATCCCGGTAATGGTCTTTTCGTTCAACCACTCGCCGATCATTTCCGCCTTTGCCGTTGACCAGAAACGCCGTTATGGCGACCACGCCGATGAGCGCAGCGGGCAAATCCTGTCGCGTGCCCATCTATTGATGGTGGCAATGGTGCTGTTCTTTGTCTTCAGCTGTGTGCTGACCCTGGACAGCACCCAACTGGCCGAAGCCAAAGCGCAAAACCTGACGATCCTGTCGTACCTGGCCAATCACCTGAGCAACCCGACCATTGCCTTCGTCGCGCCACTGATTGCCTTCGTCGCTATCGCCAAGTCCTTCCTGGGGCACTACATCGGCGCCAGTGAAGGCCTTAAAGGCATTATCGGCAAAACCGGCCTGCGTACAGGCGCCAAGGCACTCGATCGCATGGTCGCCGCGTTGATGCTGGTGGTGTGCTGGATCGTCGCCACGCTCAACCCGAGCATCCTGGGCATGATCGAATCGTTCGGCGGGCCGATCATTGCTGCGCTGCTGTTCCTGATGCCGATGTACGCCATTCGCAAGGTGCCGGCGATGCGCAAGTACAGCGGCGCGATGTCCAACCTGTTCGTGGTGTTCGTCGGCCTGGTTGCGATCAGCTCGGTAGTCTACTCACTGGCCGGCAGCGTGCTCGGCTGGTGATGCCTGCTATATAAGAAGATGCCCGGACCGCCTGCTGCGCTCCGGGCATTTTTTTGTTCACACAAATCCCCCGGCAGTAGAACAATTTCATCGCTACCCATAGGCTTGCGCGGCGCTTCATGCTTAACTCGGTGTCCTTTTCAAACACCCGCATAAGGATTCCGCTCATGGCTCAAGTGACCCTCAAAGGCAACCCGGTTCAGGTCAAAGGCAACCTCCCGCAAGCTGGCGCTCAGGCACCTGCGTTCTCGCTGGTTGGTGATGGCCTGGCTGACAAGTCGCTGCAAGACTACGCCGGCAAGCGCAAAGTGCTGAACATCTTCCCAAGCGTCGACACGCCAACCTGCGCGACCTCCGTGCGCAAGTTCAACGCCCAGGCCAACGAGCTGAACAACACTGTTGTGCTGTGCGTATCGGCTGACCTGCCGTTCGCCCAGGCGCGCTTCTGCGGTGCCGAAGGCCTGGAAAACGTCCAGAACTTGTCGACCCTGCGTGGCCGCGAGTTCCTCGAAAACTACGGCGTAGCCATTGCTGACGGCCCGCTGGCCGGCCTGGCCGCACGCGCTGTTGTCGTCATCGACGAAAACGACAAAGTGCTGCACAGCGAGCTGGTTGGCGAAATCGCCGAAGAGCCGAACTACGAGGCGGTCCTGGCTGTCTTGAAGTAAGCGCAGCGGGGCCGCTCTGCGGTCCGTGCACGCAACAAGCAATACCCTGAAACGGCCTGGACCCTGCTCCAGGCCGTTTTCATTTAAAGTTCATCGCGTTAGCAACGTCAGCCCTAGGTAAATGCCCTGTAAAGCTGCTTTGCTAAACCGATATCAATGCTTATCGTTCACCCTCCCAAGTCGCCGTTTCCGAACAAGGTTCGTTCAAGCCATGCAAGCTCCTGTCTCCCGCTCCTCCCGTCGCTGGCTGTTTGGCCTGCTGATCCTGATCCTGGTGGCCCTGTTGGCCTGGTGGCTGTGGCCTGCCGCGTCGACGCCCAAGGATCAGGCCGGGCGCGGCAAGAGCGGCCGGCCTGGTTTTGGCAGTTCTGCCGAGGCCGTGCCAGTGCGGGTAGAGCCGGTGCAGGTGGGCGACTTCCCGCTGTACTACAAGGCCCTGGGCACCGTGACCGCCAACAACACCGTCAACGTGCGCAGCCGCGTCGCCGGTGAACTGGTCAAGGTGCACTTCAAGGAAGGCCAGCAGGTCAAGGCCGGCGACCTGCTCGCCGAGATCGATCCGCGCAGCTACCGCATCGCCTTGCAGCAGGCCGAAGGCACCCTGGCGCAGAATCAGGCGCAGTTGAAAAACGCCCAGGTCGACGTGGCCCGTTATAAGGGCCTGTACGCCGAAGACAGCATTGCCAAGCAGACCCTGGACACCGCTGAAGCCCAGCTGGCGCAGTTTCAGGGTTTGATCAAGACCAATCAGGCCGCGGTCAGCGATGCCCGGCTCAACCTCGATTTCACCCAGATCCGCGCACCGATCAGCGGCCGCCTGGGCTTGCGTCAACTCGACCTGGGCAACCTGGTCGCGGCCAACGACACCACGGCGCTGGTCGTGATCACCCAGACCGAGCCGATCAGCGTCGCCTTCACCTTGCCGGAAACCGAACTGACCACCGTGCTCGAGCGCTATCGCAGCGGCGCTGTTCTGCCCGTCGAGGCCTGGGACCGCAACGAGAGCAAGCTGCAGTCCAGCGGCGTGCTCGGCAGCCTGGACAACCAGATCGACACCACCACCGGTACGCTCAAGTTCAAGGCGAGCTTTGCCAACAAGGATCAGGCGCTGTTCCCCAATCAGTTTGTCAACGTGCGCCTGCTCGCCGACACCCTCAAACAGGTGGTCATGGCCCCAGCGGCTGCGATCCAGTTCGGCAACGACGGCAGCTTTGCCTATGTGGTCAACGGCGAGAACAAAGTCAATATCCGCAAGCTCAAGGTTGGCCCGAGTGATGGCGAGCGCAGTGTGATCCTCGACGGCCTGGCAGCGGGTGACCGCTTGGTGCTGGAAGGCACCGACCGCCTGCGTGAAGGCAGTGCAGTCGAGGTCGTCGAAGACAGCTCGCAAGTACCGACCACCCCCGGCCAGCATCTGCAAGGCCAGGATGGCAGCGGCACCAGCGAGGCTGGCACGTCGGGCAAGGCGGGCGCATGAACCTCTCGCGGCTGTTCATCCTGCGCCCGGTCGCCACTACGCTGAGCATGCTGGCGCTGGTCCTGGCGGGCCTGATTGCCTACAAGCTGTTGCCAGTGGCGGCCTTGCCCCAGGTCGATTACCCGACCATCCGGGTCATGACCCTGTATCCCGGCGCCAGCCCGCAGGTCATGACCAGCGCAGTCACGGCGCCGCTGGAGCGCCAGTTCGGGCAAATGCCCGGCCTGACCCAGATGGCCTCGACCAGCTCCGGCGGCGCCTCGGTGCTGACCCTGCGCTTCAGTCTCGATATGAACATGGACGTTGCCGAGCAACAGGTGCAGGCCGCGATCAACGCCGCCAGCAACCTGCTGCCCAGCGACCTGCCGGCGCCGCCGGTGTACAACAAGGTCAACCCGGCCGATACCCCGGTGCTGACCCTGGCGATCTCGTCCAAGACCATGCCGCTGCCCAAGCTCAATGACCTGGTCGATACCCGCGTCGCGCAGAAGCTTGCCCAGATCAGCGGCGTGGGCATGGTCAGCATTGCCGGCGGCCAGCGCCAGGCGGTGCGGATCAAGGTCAACGTCGATGCCTTGGCGGCCAACGGCCTCAACCTGGAAGACGTACGCACTTTGGTCGGTGCCTCCAACGTCAACCAGCCCAAAGGCAACTTCGATGGCCCGACCCGGGTGTCGATGCTGGATGCCAACGACCAGCTGCGCTCGCCCGAGGAATACGCCAACCTCATCCTCGCCTACAACAACGGCGCACCGCTGCGCCTGAAAGACGTGGCCGAAATCGTTGATGGCGCCGAAAACGAACGCCTCGCGGCCTGGGCCAACGAGAACCAGGCCGTGCTGCTGAATATTCAGCGCCAGCCCGGCGCCAATGTCATCGACGTGGTCGACCGGATCAAGGACCTGCTGCCGTCGATCACCGACAACCTGCCGGCTGGCCTGGATGTGATGGTGCTGACCGACCGCACCCAGACCATCCGCGCGGCGGTTACCGATGTGCAGCACGAGTTGCTGATTGCCATCGTGCTGGTGGTGATGGTGACGTTCGTGTTCCTGCGCCGGGTCAGTGCCACCATCATCCCGTCGATTGCCGTGCCACTGTCGTTGGTCGGCACCTTTGGTGTGATGTACCTGGCGGGCTTCTCGATCAACAACCTGACGCTGATGGCGCTGACGATTGCCACCGGCTTTGTGGTCGACGATGCCATCGTCATGCTGGAAAACATTTCCCGGCATATCGAGGAAGGCGAGACGCCGATGCAGGCGGCGCTCAAGGGCGCGCGGCAGATTGGCTTCACCCTGATCTCGCTGACCTTCTCGCTGATCGCTGTACTGATCCCGCTGCTGTTCATGGCTGATGTGGTCGGCCGCCTGTTCCGCGAGTTCGCCATCACGCTGGCGGTGGCGATCCTGATTTCGCTGGTGGTATCGCTGACCCTGACGCCGATGATGTGCGCGCGCTTGCTCAAGCGCGAGCCGAAGGAAGAAGAGCAGAGCCGTTTCTATCGCGCCAGCGGCGCCTGGATCGACTGGTTGATCGAGCATTACAGCCGCGGTCTGCGGTGGGTATTGCGCCATCAGCCGCTGACTCTGCTGGTTGCCATCGCCAGCATGGTGCTGACCGTGGTGCTGTACATGGCCGTGCCCAAGGGCTTCTTCCCGGTGCAGGACACCGGGGTGATCCAGGGCATTTCCGAAGCGCCGCAATCGACCTCGTTCGCCGCCATGAGCGAGCGTCAGCAAGCGCTGAGCAAGATCATCCTGCAGGACCCTTCGGTGCAAAGCCTGTCGTCCTACATCGGCGTGGATGGCGACAACGCCACGCTCAACAGTGGCCGCTTGCTGATCAACCTCAAAGCCCATGGTGAGCGCGACGTCAGCGCTACTGAAGTGATCGCCCGCCTGCAGCCGCAAGTCGACAAGCTGGTCGGTATCCGCCTGTTCATGCAGCCGGTGCAGGACCTGAGCATCGAAGACCGGGTCAGCCGTACCCAGTACCAGTTCAGCCTGTCATCGCCTGACGCCGACATGCTTGCCACCTGGAGTGGCAAGCTGGTGCAGGCCCTGCAGCAGCGGCCTGAACTGCGCGACGTGGCCAGCGACTTGCAGGATCAGGGCCTGCAGGTGTACCTGGTGATTGACCGCGATATGGCCAGCCGGCTGGGCATCAACGTCTCGCAGATCACCAACGCGCTGTATGACGCCTTCGGTCAGCGGCAGATTTCCACCATCTACACCCAGGCCAGCCAGTATCGAGTGGTGCTGCAGTCGCAGAACGCCGCCAACATCGGCCCGGCGGCGCTGGAGTCGATTCACGTCAAGGCCAGCGATGGCGGCCAGGTGCGGTTGTCGGCACTGGCGCGGATCGAGCAGCGCCAGGCGCAGTTGGCGATTTCCCACATCGGCCAGTTCCCGGCGGTGATGATGTCGTTCAACCTGGCCCCCGGTGTGGCACTGGGTGAAGCGGTGGCGGCGATCGAGCAGGTGCAGCAGGATATCGCCATGCCGATCGGCGTGCAGACCCGCTTCCAGGGCGCTGCCGAGGCCTTCCAGGCATCCCTGTCGAGCACTTTGCTGCTGATTCTGGCGGCTGTCGTGACCATGTACATCGTGCTCGGCGTGCTCTACGAGAGCTACATCCACCCGATCACCATCCTCTCGACGCTGCCGTCGGCGGCGGTCGGCGCCTTGCTGGCGCTGCTGATCAGCGGCAATGACCTGGGCATGATCGCCATCATCGGCATCATCCTGCTTATCGGTATCGTCAAGAAGAACGCGATCATGATGATCGACTTCGCTCTGGAGGCCGAGCGCAATCAGGGCATGACCCCGCATGATGCGATCTACCAGGCGGCGCTGCTGCGCTTCCGGCCGATCCTGATGACTACGCTGGCGGCGTTGTTCGGCGCGGTGCCGTTGATGCTTGCCACCGGCTCCGGCGCCGAGCTGCGCCAGCCGCTGGGGCTGGTGATGGTTGGCGGGCTGCTGGTCAGCCAGGTGCTGACGTTGTTCACCACACCGGTCATCTACCTGTACTTCGACCGCCTGGCCCAGCGCTGGCGGCCACGCGATGATGCCAAGCAGGCGCAAGCATGAACCTGTCCGGGCCATTCATTCGCCGGCCGGTCGCGACCATGCTGCTGAGCCTGGCGATCATGCTGCTGGGCGGGGTCAGTTTTGGTCTGCTGCCGGTGTCGCCGTTGCCGCAGATGGACTTTCCGGTGATCGTGGTCTCGGCCAACCTGGCCGGCGCCAGTCCCGAGGTGATGGCCTCGACCGTAGCCACACCGCTGGAGCGCAAGCTGGGTGCCATTGCCGGCGTTACCACCTTGACCAGCAGCTCCAACCAGGGCTCGACCCGGGTCATCATCGGCTTTGAGCAAGGCCGTGACATCGACGGCGCGGCGCGTGAAGTGCAGGCGGCGATCAACGCCACCCGCAACCTGCTGCCCAGCGGTATGCGCAGCATGCCCACCTACAAGAAGATCAACCCGTCGCAGGCGCCGGTGATGGTCATCGCATTGACCTCCAGCGTGCTGCAGAAGGGCCAGCTGTACGACCTGGCCGACACCATTCTGTCGCAGAGCCTGGCCCAGGTCAGTGGGGTAGGGGAAGTGCAGATCGGCGGCAGCTCGCTGCCGGCGGTACGCATTGCGCTCGAGCCACAGCTGCTCAACCAGTACAGCCTGTCGCTGGATGAGGTGCGCACGGCGGTGAGCAATGCCAACCAGCGCCGGCCCATGGGCTTTGTCGAGGATGCCGAGCGCAACTGGCAGGTGCGCGCCAACGATCAGCTGGAAAAAGCCAAGGATTATCAGTCGCTGGTGATTCGCCAGCAGGACGGCGCCATCCTGCGCCTGTCTGATGTCGGCACGGTCACCGATGGCGTCGAGAACCGCTACAACAGTGGCTTTTTCAACGACCAGAGTGCGGTGCTGCTGGTGATCAACCGGCAGAACAACGCCAACATCATCGAGACGGTGGCGCAGATCAAGCAGCAACTGCCTGCGTTGCAGTCGCTGTTGCCCGCGAGCGTCAAACTGGACATCGCCATGGACCGCTCGCCGGTGATCAACGCGACGCTCAAGGAAGCCGAGCACACCTTGTTGATCGCTGTAGTGCTGGTGATCCTGGTGGTCTACCTGTTCCTCGGCAACCTGCGTGCCTCGTTGATCCCAAGCCTGGCCGTGCCGGTATCGCTGGTCGGCACGTTTGCGGTCATGTACCTGTGCGGCTTCTCGCTGAACAACCTGTCGCTGATGGCGCTGATCCTCGCCACCGGGCTGGTGGTCGACGACGCCATCGTCGTGCTGGAAAACATCTCCCGGCATATCGAGAACGGCCAGCCGCCCATGCGCGCAGCGTTTCTCGGCGCCAAAGAGGTGGGCTTCACCCTGCTGTCGATGAACGTCTCGCTGGTCTCGGTGTTCGTCTCGATCCTGTTCATGGGCGGCATCGTGCGTAGCCTGTTCCAGGAGTTCTCGATCACCCTGGCGGCGGCGATCATTGTCTCGCTGATCGTGTCGCTGACGTTGACGCCAATGCTCTGCGCGCGCTGGCTCAAGCCCCACGAGCAGCAGCCCAATCGCCTGCAGCGCTGGAGCGACCGCCAGCATCAACGCATGGTGGCCGGTTATGACCGTAGCCTGGGTTGGGTGCTGCGCCATCGCCGCCTGACCTTGTTCAGCCTGTTGCTGACCATCGGCGTCAACGTGCTGCTGTATGTGGTGGTGCCCAAGACGCTGATGCCGCAGCAGGACACCGGCCAGCTGATGGGCTTTGTCCGTGGCGACGATGGCCTGTCGTTCAGCGTGATGCAGCCGAAGATGGAAATCTACCGGCGTGCGCTGCTGGCCGATCCGGCGGTGCAAAGTGTGGCGGGCTTTATCGGCGGCAACAGCGGCACCAACAATGCCATGGTGCTGGTGCGCCTGAAACCGATCAGCGAACGCAAGATCAATGCCCAGCAGGTGATCGAGGGCCTGCGCAAGGAGCTGCCCAAAGTGCCCGGCGGGCGCTTGTTCCTGATGGCCGACCAGGACCTGCAACTGGGCGGCGGTGGCCGTGATCAGACCTCTTCGCAGTACTTGTACACCCTGCAGAGCGGTGATCTGGCCGCGCTGCGTGAGTGGTTCCCCAAGGTCGCGGCGGCGATGCGCGCGCTGCCTGAGTTGACCGCCATCGATGCCCGTGACGGCGCCGGCACCCAGCAGGTGACGCTGGTGGTCGACCGTGATCAAGCCAAGCGCCTGGGCATCGACATGGACATGGTCACCACGGTGCTCAACAACGCCTACAGCCAGCGGCAGATTTCGACCATCTACGACAGCCTCAACCAGTATCAGGTAGTGCTCGAGATCAACCCCAAGTACGCCTGGGATCCCAGCACGCTCGAGCAAGTCCAGGTCATTACCGCCGACGGCGCGCGGGTGCCGTTGTCAGCCTTCGCCCGGTACGAGAACAGCCTGGCCAACGACCGAGTCAGCCACGAGGGTCAGTTTGCTTCGGAGGACATCGCCTTTGACGTGGCCGAGGGATACAGCACCGATCAGGCCATGGCCGCCGTCGAGCGGGCAGTGGCCCGGCTTGGCCTGCCAGAAGACGTGATCGCCAAGCTTGGCGGTACCGCAGACGCGTTCAGCAAGACCCAGGAAGGCCAGCCGCTGATGATTCTCGGCGCCTTGGTGCTGGTGTACCTGGTACTGGGGATACTCTACGAGAGCTACATCCACCCGCTGACCATCCTCTCGACCCTGCCATCTGCCGGCGTGGGTGCTTTGCTGGCGATGTATGTCACAGGCGGCGAGTTCAGCCTGATCTCGCTGTTGGGGTTGTTCCTGCTGATCGGCGTGGTCAAGAAAAACGCCATCCTGATGATCGACCTGGCCCTGCAACTGGAGCGTAACGAAGGCCTGTCGCCGGAAGAGTCGATCCGCCGTGCCTGCCTGCTGCGCCTGCGGCCGATCCTGATGACCACCATTGCCGCCATCCTCGGTGCCTTGCCGCTGCTGCTGAGCAATGCCGAAGGTGCCGAAATGCGCCAGCCGCTGGGCCTGACGATCATTGGCGGGCTGGTCTTCAGCCAGGTGCTGACCCTTTATACAACGCCTGTGGTCTACCTCTACCTCGATCGCCTGCGCCACCGATTCAACCATTGGCGCGGTGTACGTACCGACGCTGCACTGGATACCCCGCTATGAATTTTGCCCAAACTCCGCTTCACCGTGCCTTGCAGCTGCTGGGCCGCGGCCGTGGCTCGCGCCTGTTTGGCGCCAGCGTGTGCGTGCTGATGCTCAGTGCCTGTACCTTGAGCCCGGATTACCAGCGGCCCGAGCTGAGCACACCCGCCCAGTTCAAGCAGGCCGAAGGCTGGACTCAGGCCAAACCATCGGATGCGATTGCCCGTGGCGCCTGGTGGGAGCTGTATGGTGATGCCCAGCTCAACAGCTTGGTCGAGGAGCTCAATCGCAGTAACCAGACCGTCGCCCAGTACGAAGCGCAGTATCGCCAGGCCACCGCGTTGATCCGCAGCAGCCGCGCTTCGTTGTTCCCCAGCCTCGATCTGTCGGCAGGCAAGAATCGCTCGGCACAAGGCACCGGCAGCAGCAGTTCGAGCCTGTCGAACAACAGCAGCGGGATCCGCAACACCTACACCACCCAGCTGGGGGTGAGCTGGGAGATCGACCTGTGGGGCAAGTTGCGCGAAACCCTTAATGCCAACGAAGCCAGTGCCGAGGCAAGCTTTGCCGACCTCGCCGCGATGCGCCTGAGCTTGCAGTCGGAGCTGGTGCAGAATTACCTGCAACTACGGGTGATCGATGAGCAGAAGCGCTTGCTCGAGGCCACCGTGGCCGCCTACGAGCGCTCGCTGAAGATGACCGAAAACCAGTACCGCGCAGGGGTGTCCGGGCCAGATGCAGTTGCCCAGGCACGCACTCAGCTCAAGAGCACCCAAGCCGACCTTATCGACCTGATCTGGCAACGCGCCCAGTATGAAAACGCCATCGCCGTGCTGATGGGCAAGGCCCCCGCGGACTTTGCCCTGGCTGACAGCAAGTCGATTCCGGCGCTGCCGCAGGTGCCGCTGGCGCTACCCTCGCAATTGCTCGAACGCCGCCCTGACATTGCCTCGGCAGAGCGCAAGGTCATGTCGGCCAACTCGACTATCGGCGTTGCTCGCGCGGCATACTTCCCGGACTTGAGCCTGAGCATGAGCGGCGGCTACTCGAGCAGCAGCTTCAGCAACTGGATCGAGCTGCCGAACCGCTTCTGGTCGGTCGGGCCATCGCTTGCGATGACCTTGTTCGATGCCGGCAAGCGCAGCGCCGAGGTGGACCGTACGGTTGCTGTCTATGATCAGACCGTGGCGCAGTACCGGCAGACTGTGCTCGACGGCTTTCGCGAGGTGGAAAACTACCTGATCCAGCTCAAGGTCTATGGCGACGAGGCGGTGGTGCGCCAGGAAGCGCTGGAGGCGGCGCGCCAGTCGCTGCGCCTGACTGAAAACCAGTACCGGGCCGGCCTGATCGGCTACCTGGATGTGGTCAACGTGCAGGCCACCGCGCTGAGCAACGAACGCAGCGTGCTCAATCTGCTGCAAGGGCGGCTCATTGCCAGCGTGCAACTGATCGCCGCACTGGGTGGCGGCTGGGACAGCCAGATCGCATTCAGCCAGGCGGACCAGTAGCGCAACCCCGACGCCCGATTGACGCCGTAAAAACGGCGTTTTTCGGTTTTTGCAGGCTGCTTTCGCGTGATGGCATTAAGGTGGCCAATGAGCCGATAAGCGGCCTGGTGATACCCCGCGAAATGCCGTGCGTTTCGCCAAGGCTTGAGTACAATCAGCGGCTTTTCCGGGCACTTCCTGAGCCCGATGCCGGAACCCCAAATGCTCATCGGTAGTTATTCACCCGCGCTGGTGTTGATTTCACTGTGCGTGGCTATTCTTGCGTCCTATACCGCACTGGACCTGACCGGGCGCATTGCTACGGCGAAGGGACGCGCGGTTCATCTGTGGATGTGCGGTGGAGCGCTGGCCATGGGCAGCGGCGTCTGGTCCATGCACTTCATTGGCATGCTTGCTTTCAGTCTGCCGATTGACCTTGGCTACGACGTCACGCTGACGATCGTGTCTTTGCTGATCGCAGTGCTGTCCTCAGGCTTTGCGCTGTGGCTGATCAACCAGCCCAGCTTGCCCCTGCTGCAGTTGGGCTGCGGCGCGCTGATCATGGGGACGGGCATCAGCAGCATGCACTACGTGGGCATGGCGGCGTTGCGTATGCAGCCGGGGATTGACTACGATCCGCACTTGTTCGGCGCATCCCTGGCGTTCGCGGTGTGCGCATCGGCAGCCGCGCTGTGGATTGCCTTTCGTCTGCGTCGGCAAACGCCCTACGTGCGGCAAATTCGCGGCGCCGCGGCGGTGCTGATGGGTATTGCCGTCGTTGGCATGCACTACATGGGCATGGCAGCGGCAAACTTCCCTGAAGGCAGTTATTGCGGTGCGCTGGCCACGGGCCTGAAAGGTGATGGTCTGGCTTACCTGGTGCTGATCACGACCCTGGCGGTCCTTGCCGTCGCTTTGCTCACATCGGTCCTCGATGCACGGCTGGTCGCACGCACAGCCGAACTCGCCCGCTCGCTGACACTGGCCAATCTGGAGCTGACCCAGCTGACCCTGCACGACATCCTCACCGGCTTGCCCAATCGCACGTTGCTGGCTGATCGTATCGAGCAGGCGATCCGCAAGTCGGGGGAGCAGGGGACGTGCTTTGCGCTGATGTTCATCGACCTGGACGGCTTCAAACCGGTCAACGATGCCTTCGGTCATCATATTGGTGATCAACTGCTCAAGGCCGTGGCTGAGCGCCTGCGTGGGCACTTGCACAGTCAGGACACGCTGGCGCGTATCGGTGGCGATGAATTCGTGTTGCTGGTGGAGCTGCAGGAGCCCGCGGACGCCATGGACGTCGCAATGAAGCAGGTGAATCTGGTAGCGCGGCCGTATCGAGTGGCGGACCACGACCTGCAACTGACTGCCAGCCTTGGCATCGTGCTGTATCCAGGCAATGGCATGGACCAGCACGAGCTGCTGCGCAACGCGGACGCTGCAATGTATCACGCCAAAAACGCCGGCAAGAACGGCTACAGCTTTTTCGACGGATCAATGAACAGTGACGCCCGCCAGCAGCTGCAACTGGTGCAGGACTTGCGCGTCGCGCTGCAGCAAGGCCAATTCCGCCTGCATTACCAGCCCAAATTCGACGCTGCCCGGCGGGTACCGGTTGGCGCCGAAGCTTTGCTGCGTTGGGAGCATCCGCAGCATGGTCTGCTGTACCCAGACCGCTTTATCAGCCTGGCGGAGAAAACCGGCCTGATCATTTCAATCGGTGAATGGGTGCTTGGCGAAGCCTGTCGACAAATGCGCCAATGGCTGGAGCAGGGGCATGTAGACTGGCGCATCGCGGTAAACCTGTCGGCTATCCAGTTTTCCTACGCCGGCCTGGTCGATGGTGTTGCCCAGGCATTGCAGCGCAATCAGCTGCCCGCCAACCACCTGACCCTGGAGATCACCGAAACCACCGCCATGCGTGACGCAGATGCGAGCCTGCTGGTGTTGCAGAAGCTGTCCGATATGGGCGTGGATATCTCCATCGACGATTTCGGTACCGGCTACTCGAGCCTGATGTACCTCAAGCGCCTCCCGGCCAACGAGCTGAAGATTGACCGCGGCTTCGTCCGCGACCTGGAGCATGACAGCGACGATGCTGCCATCGTCTCGGCAATTGTTGCTCTGGGCCAGGCTCTCGGCCTGCGTATCGTGGCCGAAGGCGTCGAGACCGACAGCCAGCAGGACTTCCTCACCCGACTTGGTTGCGATTCGTTGCAGGGCTACCTGATGGGCCGACCGGTGCCGGCAGAGCAATTCATGGCAGGGCTTGCGACGCGCCAAGCGCCTCGGATCAGCTAAACCGCAGTGCGCAGGGCAAAGGAGGGGATGAAGGCGGCCATTTCATCCTCAACCGCTTCGATGATGCGCTCGACATCGCTGGCGGCCATGATCGCGCTGCACGGGATACCGGCGATGGCCAGCACGGTTTCGCCCGATTCGCGATCGAACAGACGCACAATCATGCTGCGCGGCGCATCCATGCTGGCTTCAAAACCCAAAGGATGAAAATGCCAGCGCATCACCTGGCAAGCATTGGGAAACGTCATCTTGTTCATGCTTGCCTCCTCGACTGAAGGGGGGAGTGTGTGCCGTCAACTGGCGGTAAGGACTGTAACCTTAGCACCTGAAGCGGTAGTTTCTCGCACAAAACATGACATTTATACCAATGCTTGACCTCGGTCACAGCAGGGGCATTCAGGCAAACGTTTTCGTCGGTTTATTCAGCCCAGCAAGCCTGCAGCGATATTGATGGTGATCCCCAGAATCGCCGTATTGAAGATGAAACCCACAAGTGATTGTGCCAGCACCACCCGACGGATGCCGCGGTCGGCAACGCCGACGTCGGAGGTCTGGACGGCCACGCCGAGGGTGAAGGCGAAGTAGTGAAAGTCCCAGTAATCAGGGTTGCGCTCGCCGTCGGCAAAGCGCAGGGGCGGTTCCGGCAGTGTCGAGGTGTAGAACAATCGAGCGTAGTGCAGGCTGAAGATGCAGCCGATCAACAGCCAGGAACCGGCGACGGTCAGCCCGGTGTACAGATAGTGCACCGTCAACTCGCGACCGTGCAGGTCATGACTGACTGCAAGTTGCAGCACGACTGCGGCCAGGCTGGCAATCGCCGCCAGGCACACGGCGAACAGCACCAGGCCGGCATTCTCGTCTTCTATCTGCGCGACCTTGCGTACCTTGGCCGGTGTAGCCCGCCAGCTGAGCCACAACACCAGCAGCACATACAGCCAGACACCAAGATTCCAGCCGGCCAGCAGGTGCTGGATCGGGGTCTCGGCCGGGATCAACCAACCGCCTATCACACCCGCGAGGGTGGCAATCGTCAGGCGAGGGTGGGAGCGGGTCAGACGGTGCAGTGCCATAAGGCCTCGGTGGCAAGGGCGGTGAACTTCACTGTAGCGCCTTGGCCTGGCGCAGTGCACAACTTTGCGAGGGTCGATGCAGATGGGAGCTGCCGGTCAGCACCGGCGCGGTGTTTCCGGTACCATCAGGTCAGCTCGAAGGGCCAAACCTGTTGCATATCAAGATGATGGCATTGATTGCAGCTTGAAGTTCAAGGAATAGGATTCACGTTTTGACCGATTCTCTGCAAAATCCCCTGTTGCAGTACCTGGCCCGGCTGGCGCCTTCCAGTCAGCTGACCATGCGCTACATTCTGCAGGACGCTGCCGACCGGCTCGGCTTCATTGACTGCGATATCGCCGATGTACCCTGGCACCGGCTCGAGCCCGGCCACATCATCGCCCTCGTCGCGGCGCTGCGCAGCGACGGTTACGCGCCCAATACCTCTTCGCTGTACGTCAATGCCGTGCGTGGGGTGATGAACGAAGCCTGGCGCCAGGGCTTGATAGGGCATGAGCAGCTGCTGCGCATGCGCGAGGTCAAACCCGCGACCGGCAGCCGTCTGCCGCCTGGACGCAACCTGCGGCGCAGCCTGATTCGTGAATTGATGGACGCCTGCGCTGCGGATCCGCGCCCGCAAGGGGTGCGAGACGCTGCGATCATTGCGCTGCTGTACGGCACCGGCATGCGCAAGTCCGAGTCGGTGGACATCGACCTGGCGCAGGTCGATTTCAGCGAGCGCAGCTTGCAGGTGGTGGGCAAGGGCAACCGTCAACTGATCAAGTACGCACCGGCCTGGGCGTTCGAAAAACTCCAGGCCTGGCTGGATTTGCGCCGTGAGCAGCTACCCGTCGGCGAGGCCGACGATGCGTTCTTGTTCAATCGCATCCGCCGCGGCAACCACATCACCCGTGCGCGCATCACCAAGCATGCGATCTATTACATCGCGCGTCAGCGAGGCGCGCAGGTCGGGGTCAAGATCATGCCGCATGATTTTCGTCGGGCGTTCATTACCCGGGTCATTGAAGAGCACGACCTGTCGATTGCGCAGAAGCTGGCCCACCATGCCAATATCCAGACCACGGCGGCCTATGACCGCCGCGATGACAACGAGCGGCGCAGGGCGGTGGACCGGTTCGATTACTGATGCGCCCGGGTAGGCCGGTCAGGCAACGTCGATCAGCACGATTTCGCTGTCTTCAAGGGCCGTCACAGTCAGTACTGGCTCTTGCTCGATGGCCAGGCCGTCACGCGTCTCGACCCGCACACCATTGACTTCGATGCTGCCCTTGGCAGGTACCAGGTAGCCACGGCGGCCTTCATCGAAGCTGTAGCGTGCGGTTTCGCCGGCCCGTAACGTGGCGGCTACCAATCTTGCGTCGGCACGGATCTGCAGACTCTGCTCGTCGCCGCTGCGACCGCTGGCAAGGGTTACAAAGCCTTCGCCGCGCTCGCCTTTGGGGAACGGGCGAACGTCCCATGACGGCGCTGCGCCAACCCGCTCAGGGATGATCCAGATCTGAAATATACGGGTGTCGACCTGCTCAAGGTTGTATTCACTGTGGACGATGCCGCTACCGGCACTCATGACCTGCACATCGCCGGCCTCGGTACGGCCCTTGTTACCCAGGCTGTCCTCGTGGCTGATCGCCCCTTCACGGACGTAGGTGATGATCTCCATGTCCCGGTGCGGATGTGGCGGGAAGCCGCTGCCGGCGGCGATCAAGTCGTCGTTCCAGACCCGCAGGTTGCCCCAGTGCATGCGTGCTGGGTCGTAGTATTCGGCGAACGAAAAATGGTGATGAGCATCGAGCCAGCCGTGATTGGCATGGCCCAGGCTGGCAAAAGGTCTGAGGTGCAGCATGAGGGTGGGCTCCCTGAGTTAGGTCCGATGGCGCCATGATGCCGCGAAAAACAATCGAAGATAAGCGTAAATAACGGCTTAAAACTATCGATTCTATCGATGTGGCGAGCTGCGGTCAGTTCTGCGATTCATCGGCTAATTGGCTGATGTGCAAGCAATTGCTGGAGATTTTCAGCGGTTGCGGCCACCATGAGCGGGTGTATCGATCTTACCGGAGTGACCGTGTCGCACGAGCTTCCCCCAAGCCCCGCCCAATTGATCCCACCTGCGCAATTGCCCTGGTTGCGCCGCCTGGCCGCGCGACTGTTGGGCCGAGGCTTGAGCGGGCTGCAGGCGCAGCACCGCGACTCCTGGTTTCTCGGCCATGCCACTGGGCAACGCAGTGGCCATGTCGATGGCTTGCGCGAGGGCTTCGAGCAAGGCCGCGCCGAAGGCTATGAAGCCGGACGACAGGTGTTGGTGATTCGTGACACCCGTCCAGAGCACGACGCCGGCCCCGGGCAGGACAACAACCTGTTCGACGACTGGCGTCTGCCGCTCAGCGCTGAACTGAAAAAGCGCTTCAAGGCCGATGTTGCCCAACGTCTGCCAGCGACAGCGCAGCCCAGCGCCGCGCAATGGAAGCTGATTTTCAGTGACACCCCGTCGACCTGCGTGGTGGCGGGCGCGGGCGCCGGCAAGTCGACCTCGCTGGTTTTGCGCATCTTGCTGCTGCGCCACTACCTGGGTTATGAGCTGGATGCGATGACCGTAGTGACCTTCACCCGCGAATCACGGCTGGACTTCATCAAGCGCCTGCAGCAGGTATTTGCCCTGTGGCAGATCAACCTGGCGCCCAATGCTGCACGCGACCTGGTGCGCACGTTCCATTCGCGTATCCTGCCGCTGGTGCGCAGCCTGCCTGGGTTTGCCCAGCTGTGCGCCTTCGAGAATCTGGGCAATGACAGTCAGGGTGCGGGCGAAGTCGACAGCAACCCGTTCGATCTGCGCCTCAACGACGCCCAGCGCCAGCAACTGAATGGCTGCTACAGCGATCTGCTCCAGACCAACCCACGCTTCGTCGAGCTGATCGCAGCACTGCGCCGCGAGGCCTTGCAGCTCAAGGCGCTGGACCCCGATCACCCTGATGTGCAAAAGCGCGTGCAAGTCACCCAACTGGCTGCGCAGCGCGATGAAGAACTGTGTGATGTGATCGAGGATCTGTGGTTCGGCGCGGGTGCGTGGCCGATCAAGGGCATCGAGCCTTGCCGCGATACGGTGCAGATCCGCGGTAACACATTTCATGTGCACGGGCGCCTGACCGGCCAGGACGCCTTGGTAGTGCTGGGCTTTGATCCAGGCGAGAGCGCCCAGTACCAGCGCCCCGGGGCCAAGCTGACTGTCCGTGCAGAGTGGGCAGTAAAGCGCACCCTGTTTAAAGCTTTTTGCGATAAGCCGCTGATTTGGTTGGATAACTATGCCAGCGCCAAGCGCCTGGCTGCTACCCTGGCGGGTGATGCCGTGGCCGGCCCGGGCTTTGAATACAAGGTCAATGGCGAGCTTGCCCCGGCGCCGCTGCTCGATGCATTTGTCGGCGCCGCCGGTTTTATCGAGAACCTCGGGCTGGATGTCGGCGCCGCCGTGACGGCCATGAGCTTCCCTGCGGGCGACAGCGATGCGGCGTTTTTCGAGGCCTTGGCGTTGTTCTGGAAAGCGCTGGAGTCGCACTTGCTGGCGCAGTCTCCGCCAGTGATGAGTTACAACCGCATGTTCGCCCTGTTTGGCGAAAACAACCCAGAGAATCTGCGGCTGTTGCCCGACCCCTTGCTGCGCCCGCTGGCGCACCTGATGATCGATGAGTTTCAGGACGTCTCGCCGCAGATAGTCAGCTGGTTGCGCGCGAGCCTTGCCGAGATCCGCAGGCGTGGCCCGGCCATGCACATCGGGCGCAACGCTCAGCATGCATCATTGATGTGTGTGGGTGACGATTGGCAGTCGATCTACGGCTGGCGAGGCAGCTCGCCCAAGTACTTCATCGAATTCAGCAAAACGTTCCCCTCGCCAGCCAATACGCGGGTGATGCTGGTCGACAATTATCGCAGCCAGCAGCACGTTATCGACGCAGCAGAGCACATGGTCAAGGGCACTGCGGCGATTGCCGGCAAGAAAGCCCGAGCCAGCGGCCCTGCGGCAACGCTGCCATTGTCGCCGGTCAAGGTGCTTGAGCGCGACGAAGCTGCGTTAGGGCAGACGGTGATCGAGCACTATGAACGTGGCGAGTCAGTGATGATACTGTTTCGAAAAAGCAGCGATAAGTTATTGATTGAAGAGCATATAAGTCAACTTCACATGATGGACTCAAGGTTGCCCCCAGAGCAGCGTCGGCTGCGTCAGCTGACTTATCACAGCGCCAAGGGGCTGCAGGCGGATGCTGTGTTCATGCTGGGGGACTGTCAGTACCTGACCAGTTCGCCCTACAAGAATCAGGTCTACCGTCTCGCTGGGCTGGGCCGTGCCGGTGATGCGCAAGCATTCGACACAGCGCAGAAAGAAGAGGTCCAGCGCCTGGCCTACGTGGCCATGACCCGAGCGGTCCGGCACTGCTACTGGCATGTGGAAGCGGCCCGCAGCGAAACGGCGAAACTGCCACGGGCGGCTACTCAGGTGGATGGCCGGCAGGTCTTCTTCGAAGACCTGCGCGGGACCTAGGGGGCGGTCAGTCGCTGGTGTTTTCGAAGCTGCGGGTAATGCTCGCCAGCAGGCCCTGTTCATCTGCCCTCTGGCCACGTAACAACGAATCGATCGCAGCCTGATACAGAGCCGAGTTCAGCTCAATTCTCACCGGGCTGCCGCTCGAGTCGACCACGGCCATCTGCAGAGTGTCCTGCAACGCGCTGATTACCGAGGCAGAAAGTCGGGTGACAGGTTCGTTGCTGGCATCCAGGCAGTAATCAAGGTAATCCAGGCCGGACCGCCAGTAATCGGTCAGGGCGGAAAACTGTTCAGCGTTCTGTGCGCGCACGCTTTGCGCCCATCCCGGCTGCTCGACCAGCCAGGCAAGCCGAGCCTGCGGATCCTGGTCGAGGCGCAGTACTTCACCGGCCACGTTGTTGCGAATCCGGTCATTGAGCATCGCGATCTGTTCATACAGCATGCCGCTGCTGGGCTCGGGATAGTTCAGGGTCGTGGCCAGCTGTTGGCGCAGAGCGAGGCGGATTTCGATGTCGTCGATAAGTCCGGCATACAGTTCCGTGTCTGGCGCGGCAAGCGTGTCGTCGAGCGGGTCCAGCAGCGGCAGGGCGGTTTCGTTGCCCGTGGCTTCGGCCGCCTGCAATGCGGCTTTGCGCAGCGTTCGACGCAAGGCGATGCGGTCGGCCAGCCGGTCGACCTGAGCCCGTCGGAAGAGCCGCTGGTACAGCTGCCACTGGCTTGGCAGCGGGCTGGTGTCGCGGCTGGCAGCGTGGGTGAGCAGCTCAATCTCCATAGCGCTGAAGCCATCAGTGCCAGCATCTCCGCAGGTTGGTGGGAACGCCTGGGCAACTTCGTTCAGGGCCCGGCGCAGGTCGGTGTCGAGGCTGGCCTGCTCAAGCAGGGCCCAAACCCGGGTGGCGATGGCCTCGGGTTGACGACGGGCCTCGGCCGAGTGCGCCAGACTTTGCAGCACAGCCGACAGATCGCCATTTTCGCCGTGGTCGAACAGCGCACCCCAGAGCTGCTCCTGTTCGGCCGTCGCGTCAGCGCGCCAGAACAGTTGCCAGTCGGCAATCTCGACCTCTCGCTCGTACACGCTTACGCCTAGGCTGGCCAGTTCGGCGTGCGTCTGCACCTCCAGATCGTTGTAATTGAACCGCCAGTTACGTCCCGCCAGCCCGGCACTCAGATCACGAGCGTATGGCGTGAGCATCACGCCGGCCAGATCTGGCACGGTATGAATCCGGTTCGAGGAGAGATCAAGCGAGCGTAGTTGATACTGATTCTGGCTCATCAGCGTTGTCAGCCCCTGCGGCCAGCCTTGCAGGTCGCAGTTGCTCATGGAAAGGTGGCTCAGCCGCGCCAGGTAACTCACGTCGGGGGCAGTACCCAATGGGTTGAAGTCAAGCTGCAATACCTGCAGGTTGATCAGATCCTGGAAGCGCGTAGCCAGGGCTTGATCCAGCACGATGCGGTTGCTGCTCAAGCTCAGGGCGTCTATTCGCAGTCGGCTCAGGAATGTCATCTGTGCGTCATCCAGGCGTAGCTGATTGCGACTGAGGTCCAATGTCCGCAGCCGGCGCATCGCGATCAGCGCCTGCTGTGCGGTGCTCGAAAGCTCACTCAGTCCGCAACCCGAAATCTGCAGCTGAATCAGATTCGGCGCGTGGTTCAGTGCGGTGTACAACGCCTCGGCTGGCAACTGCGGATGACCGATCACGCTGAGCTCTTCCAGTCTCGGGAAGCTCGAGAAGAAGTCCTCAGCCAGGCGCTGGAGCTGCAGATCTCCAATATGCAGTGCCCGGATGTGACCAAAACGTGCAGATAGCCGGGGCAGTTCAGCCAGGCGCATGCGCTCAAGCGTCAAGGTGTCGCGAGCTGCGCCCCCTTCACGGCGCCAGGCCGAACGGAACACTTCGGCACATTGCTGACGCTCTTCACGGTCGAGGAAGTCGGCACCGGCACCGTCGATCCACAGCGCCAACTCGTGGTGCAGGGTGCGCTGCTCGACCTCCAGCTGCCTGATTGCAGTGGCCAGATTACCGCTTTGGGCCAGCTCGGCCTGCAGTTCGCTGATCTGGCCGTTGCTCAGCTCCGGGTAAAGGGCTTGCAGCCGGCGCGCTGGCGGCGCGGCGCGCGGCCGAGGCACCCCACGGCCACTGAGTGGGTAGCCGATGCGGCCGTCGGCCAGGCGCAGCGGCGAACGTACTCCCGGCGGAATTTGCTGCTGGCCGATCAAACGGGCGGCGGTGGCCCGGTCTGCAACCGCTGCGTTGAACAGGTCCGTGCCAGTGAGACCGGGTTGCTGCGCCTGCAGGCCTTCAATCAACAGGCCGCTGTCGGCGGTCGCAAGAAACGGCCGGTGCAGGCCCAGAATCGCTCGGTCAAGACGCGAACGGGCCAGCATAAGACGGGCCTCCTCAAGCACTCGCAGTGGAATGCGGCCGGTTTCAGCGTTCATCTGTTGGCGTTCCAGGCTGCTGGCATGGTTTTCGATTTCTTCGCAAGCCACAGTGGGGAGGCCGGGAAACTGCGCCCGCAGGCGCGTGACTGCAGTTGTGGCGGGCGGCTGAATGCCTGGGTACAGTTTGTCGAACAGATCCTGGCGGCTACCCTCGAGCCAGTCAGCCAGACGATTTTGCAAGGCCTGCGGGCGCTCGCTTGCGCTGATATCGGCATCACTCAGGACGCTGGGGTCTTCCATCTGTGCAAGCACCACATTGGCCAGGTCGCCACTTTCCAGCTCACTGCGGCTGATCTGGATCACCACTTCCCCCAAGGCCTCGGCGTGAGTGCGGTAGAAGGTCGAGGCTCCCCACCGCTCGCTGCCCTCGAATACCTGAACGACATGGTCCGCCGGCCAGCCGGGCAGTTGCAGCAGTGCGGGCAGGGCGAAATTATTATGGGCTGCCAGCGGTCGCGCATGGCGAACGCCGGCGATGATCTGGCTGACCTGCTGATCGGCATCCAGACGTGCCAGAGCATCTTCGAGCAGTGCTGGCATCCTCTCGCCAGCCACGTGCAGGCGCTGCAACACGCCGTCATCCAATCCCGTGCTGCGCCAGGCACTGTCCAGATCCGCCGCATCCATGGACTGAGTCAATCGCCCAAGCCGTCGCAGCAGCAGCGGGCGATCCCACTCCAATGGGGACTCATGGGCCAGCCGCCAGGCGCCATTGGCATTGCGCTCGAGCGCCGGCGAGTAGGCATGGCGATCCTGCGGGTGAACCACGCGCCAGTCGCCATCTGGCCCCTGTTGGGTTTCGTAGAGATGTTCGTCGATCCGCACGAAGGTGCGGCCGTCCAGATGATAGAGGCCCGTTTGATCCGGTAATCGCACGGCAGGCAGCTGAATTTCGCTGGCATAACCGGCGATGTTCGGATGCCAGAGGCGTTCTTCATCGCCAACACGGATGCTGCGCATGGCATCGACGAAGCCCGAGGCCTGCAGGGCGACGCCTGCGCCCGCTGCGGCGCCTACCAGCGCTACATTGAGCAGGATCGACTCCAGCTGCGCGACCGCTTCGGCATTGTCGCCATCCTCCCACGCGCTGATGCCTTGGAAGACACTGCCCATGAGCTGCGCTGCGCCCAATGTCAGCATGAGCGGATTGAGCACAGGAATGAAGAATGCGGCCACATTGAGCACCGTCAGGCCCAGCTCCAACCAGTGCTGCAACTGCTGCGCGCGCACATTGGCATCGACGTCTGCGGTAGGCACCGCGATGGCGCGGGCATCGCCTTTGAGCCTGGTCAGGTGCCTGGTTTCCAGGGTGGCCCACGGCTGGCTCGGCAACAGCTTGATGGCGGTGTCCAGGTGGACGGTCTGGCGCGGGACGAGCGCGTCAGCGCCATCGTCAGCGCTGTTCTCGTACAAGGCGCGCTTGAGTTTGACCATCAACTCAGGTTGCAGGCGCTGTGGCGCGAAGGCTACCCAGCGGTTGCGCACGGCAGGCTCCAGCAGCGCCGTCTTCAGCGCGGCAAAACTCTCGCCCAGCGATGTGAACTCTTGAAGCTGATCTTCTGCGCCTGGGATGTAAAGCATGACCGGATCATGTGCCTCACTCGCCTGCGGGGCCATGAACATGACTTCGTTGATGGGGACGCCAAACAGGGTGATCTGCCAGCACGTCAGCGGCCTGTCTGCATAAGTTGCCGTTGCGCCCTCGGTACTCAGCGCGTGCAGCGCGGTGACGCCGAGGTGGCTCAACAAGCCTTTGGCAGAGGCAATCCGCGCCTGCAGGCGCATCTCGTCACGGCGCAGTTTGATTGCTGCGGCTTGTATCTGGCTGGCCTGGTCGCCGTCGAAGATGCTGCTCAGGTGGTCCTGATACTGCTGACCCAGGTCCAGTGCCCGGCAGTGGTCGATGAACGCGGCCAGGCTCAACTCAGGCAGGCCTGCAATCTGCTCATTGCTGATCTGCAGCCGGCTCAACCGGGTGGTGTCCTCAGGGCCTTCGAAATTGTGCAGGGCTGCCTCAAGCAGGCTGCGCAGTTGCGGTTGGCCTTTGGCGATGATCGGCAACTGTGTCGTCGGCACGCTCGGCCCGCCGGGCGGCCGCGTGGGCTGTTCCACCTGGGTGGCCTGAAACACGTACTGTGCCTGGTCAACCGGTGCGGCGATGGCAAGCCGCTGCTGGAGCAACGGTCGGCAGAAATCGCCGACGCTTTTAAGCGGCGCGAGCAACGCGTGCAGCGCCTCGCGACTGCTGTCGCGCTCTTCACCGGCGCGGCGAATCGCCTCCTGGTCGATCGGCAGCGCGTTGGAGTACCAGTCATAGGGCGTGCCCGTCGGGTCGAGGTAATCCTTGCGTGCAGCACTTAGCAGCTGGTTGAGCTGGTCGGGGTGCAGCGCCTTGCTCCAGGCGGGCAAGCTGCGCACGATCTGCGCGTGGTGAAACGGCTGGGTCGTCATGGTAGCGCTCCTTTGGATTTGGAGCGCTATCGAGCCCTGAAGTCGGTTGCTGCAGGTGGTACATAAGGCTGCGCGGGGGTGCCTACGCGACCATCATGGGCTGTGGTAGCCGATCGTGATTGCGCTGATGACGGCGGTGCCGGGGATACTGTTCCTGCCTGCGACCAAGGATTGGGACATCACCTGAAGCGCGAGAACCGCCGTGGGAGCGGCCCAAGCTGCTCCCACAGGGCCTCGGGTCAGGCTATGTCAGCGCGTAAAGTGAAGGCATACGCGGTATCGACCGGCGTGCTGTGACTACGCCGTGAAGCGGACTCAAGGATAAACTCGAACGTGGGTTCATACAGGCCATCGCGCAGAACGGCACCAGCGAGCACCTCAACCTCGTACCAGCCGTTGTCCAGCTCGATGATCGGCCGGTTGCGCATCTGGTAGCGCGCCAGAAGGTCGCCCATGGTCTTGTTGGTGAAGTGCTGCAGGATGCGCCAGGTGAACAGCATCACCGCACGATTTTCCACCCGTAACCAATAACCACCGCGGCGGTGTTTGAGCTGGCTACCGGGCTGCAGCAGGGCGGCGCTGGCTTCGTCAAGGCTGAAGATAATGGTGTAGGGCAGGTTTTCGATACCCGCCAAAGGCAGCACCACGCCCTCCAGTACTGCTCGGTCACCACTGTCAGTATGAGTGAACTCATAGGCAAGGTCGTCAGGCAGGCTGTTTTCTTCCTTGAAGCGGGCGAGCAGCTGGATGTCGCCAAGCAGGAAATAATCAATCTGATCATTGAGGACTTCGTTGAATTCGTAGCGCATGGGCCATTCCTTGCGTTGACGACGCTGCTGCTCAGTGGCGCTGAGCGATCTGGATCAGGTTGCCGCAGGTATCATCGAATACGGCGATGGTGACCGCGCCGAGGTCGGTAGGGGGTTTGCTGAAGGCAACGCCGGCTGCGCAGAGGCGTGCGTACTCTGCCTGGATATCCTTGACGGCGAACGAGGTGGCGGGGATCTGGTCCTGGCGCATCGCGGCCTTGTAAGCCTTCGCCGCCGGGTGTTCGTCAGGTTCAAGCAGCAGTTCGACGCCGTTGGGGACGTCTGGCGAGGTCAGGGTCAGCCAGCGGTGCCGGCCCATGGGTACATCTTCTTTGGGCGCAAAGCCCAGGACGTAGTGATAGAAAGCCAAAGCCTTGGCTTGATCGTCGACAAGAATGCTGGTGACCACAATCTTCATGGGGCACATCCCTCTGTGACGCTATTGTTTTTATTCAGTAAAGACGCTCGGGTGAACTTCACCAGTGCGTCTTTCAGATAGAGGCAGCGCCGTGTTGCCGAGTTCCCCGGGCGCTGCACAATAGCGTTGCAGTGGCCTCAGCTTGACTGGGCGACGTGCCCGTCCAGCTCATCAGGGTTGTCGTCTTCGCCAGGCATGGCGGTGATCACGCTGAAATCGCTGATTTCGATCTCGCCCTCGCCGTAGCCCAGCAGATGGAACGAGAAGGCTTTGCGGACATTCGGGTTATCGAAATCGAACTCCAGCACCATGGGCTCGTCGGCGGTTGCGACCATTTGTTCCGGCAGACCGACCTGCACATCCTGTTCGAATTCCTTGGCCTTGAGCTGCAAGTGAGCGACGTGGGCCGGGTCCAGTGCGCGTACCTCCAGGCGAATGCGGGTACGCGAGCCTTCGGACATCTCCAGGTATTGCGCGCCGATCAGGTTGTCGGTCCAGTCATTGTCGACCTGCTTGCCCAAGGCTATGCGGCCGCTGCCGCCGAACTGGTAGCGCAGATTCAGTGGACTTTGCAGCAGCGAGCGGTCAAGGGTGGCGGCAAGCTCGGCCAGTTGCTGGCCAACGTAGTCGCCGCTTGGGCCAAGGTATTTGGTCATATCGGCAATGAAGCCTGGGCTTGCGTAGTTGCGGCAGCGCTGCTGGAAGTCACACTCGGTATAGGTGCCTTGGCCGTTGTGGTAGCGCAGCATGCCGTTAGTGAACGAGATCATCTCGCGGCCGCTGTCGTACTCGCGGAACAACGAGCGTCCGCCCAGCGCAGCCGGGATTGGCAATTCGAAGTAATCGAGTATCGACGTGGTCAGGTCGACATGGCCGTAGGTGCCGCTCTTTATGCGCGGCAGGCTGGCCTGCTCCGGCGCCAGGGTCAGATTGAAGCCCCAGGATGAAGCCAGGCGTACGCCGTCGATACCATGGGACTCATCGGATGTGATCACGACCAGCGTGTTCTTGAGTACGCCCTCGTGCTCCAGCGTATCGAGAAACGCGCCCAGCGCATCGTCCAGATAGGCCACTGCCGCCTGCTTCGGGCTGTCGAAGCGCTGCAGGTAGTCCTCGGGTGCGGAGTAGGGCTGGTGGGTGCCGACCGTGAGCAGGTTGAGCATCCACGGCTTGTTCTGTTTGCGCAGTTGGCTCAGGTAGGTATGAGCGCCTTCGAAGAACGCGCGGTCGTCCTTGCCCCAGGGGAATTCCAGGTAGTTGGCATTGCTGAACCACTCCAGCCCGTGCACACCGTCAAAGCCAAGGTGCGGCATGACCCGGTCCTTGGCCATGAAACGCAGACCGGCGCCCTGCAGAAAGTGCGTGCTGAAACCCGCCTGGCGCAGTTGCGCCGGCAGGCAGGCCTGGTTGCGTTGCTCCTGGGTCAGCAATTCGACACCCTTGGGCGTGCCATTGGCGAGTTTGTCGTAGTCGCCGCAGAGCATCGCGTACAGGCCACGGATGGTTTGGTGGGTATGCAGCACGTAATCCGGGGTGTTCATGCCTCGCTCGGCCCACCGGCTGAGGTTGGGCATCAACTCCTGGTCAAAACGGCTGTGCAAGGCCTCGCGGTTAGCGCGTACATAAGCGCCCGGGATGCCCTCGAGGGTGATCACCAAGACGTTGCGGGCGCTGCCAGGGCCATCGAGCAGCCGCGGTGCGTTGAGGTCGGACTGGGTCAGGCCGGCGCTTTCCAGCACCGCGACTGGCAGGTCGTCGCCAAACCGCTTGCTCGCTTTGCGCTGCAGATCACCCACACCTGCCGAAATCAGCTGGTGGGAGAGGTTGAACTGCCGCCACTGGTCAGCGTCGGACGGCAACAGGTGTTGGCCGGCCCAGTGCGTGCCAAGCAAGAGGGCTGGCAGTGCCCAGGCTTTGCGCGGCAATGCCGCCGGCACGGCGTGGCGCGTCAGCCAGATGCTCGCCAGCCAGGCCACTACGGCTGCCAGCAAAACCCAGGGCAGCCAGCTGTGGGCGAGGGCGCCACCGGTGGAGTTCTCCATGAACTGAGGGTCGAACAGATAGTTCAGGTCAGCGCTGGCAGGCAGCCTGCCTACCGCGCTGACCAGCTCTGCCGAGGCCACCAGCAACGCAGCCCAGGCGATCAGCACGGGCAACGCCAGCCACCAAGGACAGCGATGCAGGGCCAGCACCAGCAGGCTGCCGATGGCCAGATCGGACACGTAGCCAAAAGGGTCGGACCAGCCCAACAAGGCGCGCACGCCCAAGGGGATCAACAAGACCAGTGCGGTCAGCGCCCACAACCGAGCGCGGGGGTGGCCAAGTGTAATTTTCACCAAAGCGTCCTTCCTGCCATCAAACAGTCACACAAATCTGATGGATGATAACAGGCGCAGCTCGGCGAGGCCGGATTGGACAAGCCAAGTAACCAAAACGCGGAGCGCCGAAGCGCCCGCGCCGTGTTGCCGGGTCAGAAGTAGTAAGGGAATTTCAAGCTGAAGGAGAAGTCTGGCGAGTCGTCGGTCAGGCCGATCGACAGGTTTGGCACGATGGTCAGGTTGTCCGTGGCTGCCAGGGTCATGCCGATGTTGAAGTTGGCGGCGTTGTAGTCGCTGTTGCTTATCGACTGCCAGTCGCCACCATCAGGTTTGATCTTGCTCTTGCTGGCGAACTGGTCCGAAACCGAGAACGACATGCTCATTTTCTCGTTCAGCGCAAAGGCGATACCGGCACCGATCTGCCACGAGTTACCCAGTTTGACGTCGCCCGGCACCTTGCTGTTGGCCTGGGCACTGATGTCGCTGAACGAATCCTCCATGTTGTAGGTGTAAGACAAGCTACCGAACAGCACCGCCGGGTCGAAGGTCTTGACCAGCGAGATCCCCGGTGTGATCGACCAGACACCGTTGCCGGTCGGCAGGCTTTCGGGGACCGACAGGTTGTCGTTGGTGGGGTCGTTGACCAGCTTGATGCCGTAGGGGTCTTTGCCGGTAGGAGCCTTGACGCGCAGAGTCACTACTGCGTCCGGCCAGTCTTCGGATTCATCGAGGAATTTGTAGGCAACGCCGAAGTTCACATCGCCCAGGGTCGGATCACGGGTCACGGTGGCATCTGACGTAACCGGCCCGGCACCGCCAGCACCGCCCGAGGAGTAAGTCGACTCGCGGTACACAATCGGCACGTTTATATCGAACTGCCAGCGCTGATCGAGGTTGTAGCGCGCAGTCAGGTCGTAAGTCCAGTTGTCGGCCTTGATCCGGTCCAGGTTGATGTTGCCAAGGAAAATCGAGTCCAGCGCGAGGAAACCATTGAGGGTCAGTGCGCGGGTATCGTAGTGGGTGTAGGTGATGCCGGTTTCGACGCTGAACTTGCCGCGGCCAAAGAAGCCGCTGGCCTCGTCATACAGGTTGGAGACGCTCTGCGCCGGCTCCGAGTCGTCCTGCAACGACTGCCCGTACGAACTGCCGGACGCACCTGGCGCGCCGGCGGCTACGCTCTGGCCACCCTTGACCGATTCGGCAGGAGAGCGGGTCAAGCGCTTGGGCGGCGGAGCTGCCGGTGGCGCGGCTTCAACCTGGCGCACCCGCTGCTCAAGGACCATCAGCGCATTCTGCTGCGCCTCGTAGCGTTGCTTGAGCTCGATCAGTTCTTGTTTGAGCGCTTCGACCTGAGGGTCGACAGCGGCGTAAAGCAATGTGGCCGGAGTCAGGCTACTCAGACAAACGATAGCTCTGATCGTGGTCAATCGGTGCATGGGTTAGCCGTCCCTTCTGACTACATGTGATGAGACAGAGCGTAGATCAGAATCCTAGAGCGCGAATGCCTTTGAGCTGGTCCAGGTTACCGTTCATGGCGCCCGCGCCAGCGACGTTGTCACGCAGCACGACATCAAGCGAAGTGATATTGCGAACCTGGTTGCCAGCGCCGAGCAGCGTGGTGTTTTGCATCAGGCCACCTTGGGCCAGGCGTTGCACTGTGCTGCCTTGGTTGTTGCCTGCGGCAATGTTCAACTGAATACCGGCGCCGCTTGCAGAAACGCTCAACGAGCCTGCGCCGTTGGCGCCTACCAACTGAGTACCGGCGGCCAGTACCTGGCCCTGGGGTTCGCTGGCAGGGGCCTGGTTGCCTCGGCTGACATTGATGTCGACATCGTTGTAAGCGGTGTTGTGATCGCCAGCGGCACGCACGACCTGAGTGACGCCGGTGGTGCTGTTGAGACCATTGCCGCCTGTCACGGTGCCAGCACCCGGGGCTTGTGTCGAAGCTGTGCCGGTGCCTTTCTCGTCGATCAAAGACACGTAGAATTGCGGTTTGATGGTCGACTGCTGGATCTGCATCGTCGAGCGCGCGCCGATCACCTCGCCTTTGGCGTTCTCCCAGGTGCTGCTCATGACCAGGCCGAAGCTGACGATGCGCCCCGGCAGCACGTAACGACCACGCAGGTTGGCCAGTTCCTGGTCCTTGAGTTCGATCGGTTGCAGGACCTGAGCATGGCTTGGCAGGCTGGCGGCGAGGCAGGTCAGTGCCAGCCACAGTGGAATCTTCATCGCGTGCTCCCGGAGCTTGATGCCCCTGTTGTTAGTGTCAGAAGAAGTCGCTCTGGATAAAGCCGAAGTCCATCAACTCGGCGTCTTGCAGTGGGGTAAAGCCATTGACGCGGTTCTTTGCGGTCAAGGGTTGCGGCGGGTCGAGCAGGGCATTGCGCTTGTCGTAGCCCTGGCCAATGATGGCAAAGATGATGCCGTTCCAGCCTTTGATGAAGTCTTCGGTCTTGTAGCGTTTGTGGCCCAGCACCGGGTCGCCGATGTAGACGAAGCCCTTGTCGACCTTCTGCATGACCACGAAATGCTTGTAACCGCGAATATCCATCAGCACCACGACCGGGATGCGGATGCTGTTCAAGGTGTCGGTAGTGACGCGGTAGCCACGGGCGCGCATGCCCAGGCTTTCCACATAACGCTTCATGTCCAGCATCGAGAAGCCCTGCACACGCACTATGTCCTGATCGGCGTGGGCGAGCATGCCTTCGATGATCTGCTCTTCGTTGACGTCGAGCCAGTAGGCCTGGCGCAGGATGGTTGCCAGCGCTGCTGCGCCGCAGCTGAAGTCAGTCTTCTGCTGCACCAGGTCGGCGAACTTGCGCTCGCGAATACTTTGAATGGGTTTGTACACCACCGCACCATTGGGCAGCACGGACAGTGGCATTTGCGCCGCTTCACTCAGGCTGGCCAGGCAAAGCAAACACGCCAGGGCGATAATGCGCATGATCGGGCCTTCTGCTTGAGGTGAGAAAGGCCCCCTTGGCAGGGGGCCTTCGAGCCAACACTCAGAACGAGGTGTTGGAGATCGCCAGCGAGTTGCTTTGCTGGTTGCCGACACCGGATGCCACGTTGACTCCCAGGTTGCCGCTGCCGCCGTTGACCGAACCGCTCAGGGTGGCGGTGTTGGTCACAGGGTTGGCCCAGCCGGTTGGAGTCAGGACCTGGAAGGAAACCGTGTTGCTCAGGTCATACGAGTTGGCTTCGCTGTAGCTTTTCGAGATGTCGTTCGACGACTCGGCAGCGGCTTCGACCGATTTTTCATAGGCAGAAGCCGTAGCGTTCTCGTAGGAAGACTCGCGGGATTTATCGTAGGAAGAATCGCGCGCTTTGTCGTAGGAGTAGTCACGCGACTTGTCATACGAAGAGCCGAAGGATTTTTCGAACGAGGAATCGTAGCTGGTCTGGTGCGAGGTATCGACCGAAGCGTCAAGCGAGGCGTTCAGCGAGCCGCTGGCGGTTTCGCTGCGGGTGCGTTCACGGTCGCCGTTGGTGAAGGTCACCGAACGCGCTGCGTCGGCTGCGGCGGCAAGCGTTGCACTCAGCGAAGCCGAGCTGCTGCTGTTGGCATTGCCGCTGGCCGAGCCATTGACATTGGCATTGTTGGAGCCGCTGGCGTTGGCGTTGCCCGAGCCGCTGGCTGACCAACTGTTCGATCCGCTGGCGCTGGAGCTGTGAGAGCCGCTCGACGCAGCGGCGTTGGAGCCGCTCAGGTTCAGGCTCGACGACGAGCTTCTGTCATCGGTCGAATTGAAGGTGCCTTCGCGTGATGAGGAGCCGCTGGAAGAGGTGGTGAAGCTTAGCGTTTCCAAGGTGTAGCTGCGATCAGCACGGTTGTTGACGGTGAGGCCTGGGCCGTTTTGATCAGCGCGGGCGGTGGCGACCGAGTTACCGATGGGCGAGTTGGTATTGGCAATCGCCATGGTGTTTTTCTGTTGGTTGAGGTCGCCGCCGGCAATGTTGATACCGACGTTGCCGCTGGTGCCAGACGCTGAGCCGGACATCACCGCCGAGCTCTGGGTCGACCAGTTGTTGACCTTGTTGTTGTTGCTGTACTGCTTGACGTCGGCGGTTGCAGTGGCGGTGCCGAACACGAAGCTGTTGTCCAGGCTGGAATCGGAAGCGGCGTTGGCAATTGCCGCGGCGTTATCCTGCTGGTTGCCGTTACCGGCCGCGACGTTGACACCGACGTTACCGCTGGCACCCGAACCGGAACTGCTCATTTCGGCTTCATTGATGGTGCCTTCGTTGAGCATCGTATTGCCGGTGCTGCGTTGACTGTCGATTGCATTGGCAGTTGCGCTAATAGGGATGATGGTCGTGCGGGGCTGGTTGTTGTTGCCATTGCCATTCCCGTTGCCACGCCGATCATCAGCTTGTACAGCTACAGCCATGATCGCAGCAATTGCGAAAACCAGAGGCTTGATTGCCATCGAAGGTTTCATGGTGATTCTCCGTACTTATTTTAGGTTAAGTGTTGTTCTTACCTGTTTGGGTCAGTCCACGACCCGGACGCTCAGGGTGTTGGCCGTTCGGTTTCCTACCCCGGCGCTCTGATTCAACTGAATGACCCCACGGCTGCCGGTGAATGCCTGGTTACCGGTAGTGACCTGGCGACTGCCAAGGTCAGGGTCAGCTGGATCGGAGTTGTTGAGCAGCGCCACGTTCTGTTGCATGAGGACGCTGTCGTCGATGCTTTGCGGCTGGTCGCTGATGCTGATGCGCAGCGCATTGGCTTGCTGGTTGCTGGCGCCACTGCTCTGGTTCACCCCCAGCACACCGTTGCCGTTGGTGAAGGCGTTGCCTTGAATGCTGGCTGCGGCATCCATGTTGGCGTCTACCGTGGTATGCAGGCGCTGGCGGATCTGGGTGGTTGCGCTGGCGCCGTGGCCATTGGCAAGGGCGCGGGCGTTGGCTTGCTGGGAAAAATCACCCGCCGCCTGGTTGACCGCCATGTTGCCCTGGTACTGGGCGCCGGAACTGTCGATGCTGGCGTTGTTGACGATCGGTGACTGGGCATGCGCCGGGGATGTGAGCAGCGCAGCCAGGATCAGCAATGAGCGCTTCATGTCATTGGCCTCCGCCGATGCTTTTCAGTACGCCGAGGCCTTGCTGTACGTTGGAGTTGACCATGTTGGCGATGCCACTGCCCGAGCCTGAGGAGCGCCCGCCAGCAAGATTTGGCAACTGGTTCTGCGTGCTGATGTTGCCGCCCAGGTTGGTGGTCTGCTGAGTGATCAGCGAACTGATGCCCGCGCCACTGCTGATCGAGGCAAAGTCGCCATCGCTGAGCTCGTTGGTTTGCCTGAGGATCTGTGCCGAAGGGTTGCTGTTGACGGTGACCGGGCTTGGGTCAGGTATCAGCGGTGCGCGCACCGCATTGCGTGTCTGAACGTCGCGGGTGATGACGATCACCCCATTCTCGGCCTGGGCCGGCAGCGCCAGGCTTGCAGCCAATGCGCAACCTGCCAGCAGCAGGTGAAAGGTGCCTTTATCGAGTGTCGCCACGGTGGCAATTCCTTCTTCGGATCGCTGGCCCTGATCAGCGTTGCGAAGGAGGAGAGCAGAAGCCGTGCCGCTTTCAGGAATTGCTTGGCAATCAAGTGGCTACGCCAACATGCTGCTCAACCATCGCAGCAGCTGTTTCAGCACTGACACAGTTTTCCAGGCCTACAAGCGGCGCACCGGCTCTGGCGGCGCCTGAACAGCGTCTGGTCAAGGTTGTATCACTGGCGTGACAGCGCCCCTGTTTGCATCGCAGAGCGCGCAAACGCAGGGGCTTGGGCCCTGCTCGGTGTGTCAGCGCGTTAACACTCGGTAGGCCAGGCCGGCGATGTGCCATCAAGCAGCTGCTGGACCGCACTCAGCACTGCGGCGCTACGTTGCGGCCAACTGCCGCCTATGATTTGCACCGGTTGCTGGTGCCGCTGCAACCAGTTCAGGGTGTCTGCAAAAAAGGCTTGGCGCTCGTGCAAGTCAGGCTGGCAGCGCTGACCATCGGCGACCCAATCTGCGCCAGCCGGGTCGAGCAGCAGGTGCAGGTCGTAGCGCCGTGCCAGCAGTGCCTTTTCAATATCAGGCGGGCAATCGCCGAACAACGCCTTGCTCCAGAGCATGTTGCTCAGCAGGTGGGTATCGAGGATCAGCAGGTCGGGCTGGCGTGCCCGTGCGCTGTCCTCCCAGGCCAGCTGCCCGCGGGCAATGGCCGGGATGTCGGCGTAGCAGGTATCGCGGCCTTGCTCGTCGATGAAGTGGCGCACGTACTCGCCTACCAGTTCGCCGCCAAAGTGGGCCTGGATTTGGCCACTGAGCCAGCTCTTGCCACTGGACTCCGGCCCGCACAGCACCAAAACCTTCATGCGTGCACCAGCGCCGGGTCGCGCCGCCACTCGAGCCAGCCACGCACGGCGATCAGGGTGAACAGGGCGTACAGGCCGGCAGTCAGGTACAGGCCTTTGTACAGGAATAGCCCGACAAAGATCACGTCCAGCACGATCCACAGGGTCCAGCATTGCAGCCGCTTCTGCGCCATCCACAGCTGTGCCACCAGGCTGAAGCCAGTCAGCGCCGCGTCCAGCCACGGCTGCGCAGCATCGGTCCAGTACGCCATGGCCGCGCCCAGTGCCAGGCTGGCGACCAGCCCAAGGCCCAGCCCGGTCAGCATCGGCGTGGTCTGCAGGCGCGAGACCTGGCGGGCGTCTTCGCGGTGGCCAGGACGAGTCCACTGCCACCAGCCATACAGCTGCAACACGGCGTAGATGAGCTGCAGGAGCATGTCCGAGTACAGTTTCACGTCATAGAAGACCCAGCTGTACAGCACCACCATCACCAGCCCGATAGGCCAGCACCAGGGGTTCTGCTTGACCGTCAGCCAGACGGCAATCACGCCGAGGGCGGCGGCGAAGAGTTCCAGGCCGGACATCGGCGATCCTTGGGGCAGGGGAAGGGCGCGATTGTAGCCTGTGGGGCGGAGCAGGTGTAGCTGTCTGCGTAAGGCCACTGGATCAGGTAGCAGTACCTGATCCAATGGCTTTAGGCATCAGACGCGGAACTGGCGCAGCAATTGTTCCAGTTCTTCGCTCAACCGGCCCAGCGCGACGCCGGCTGCGCTTGACTGGCGCGCAGCTTCGGCGGTTTCCAATGACAGCCCGGCCGTGTCGGTGACATTGCGATTGATCTCTTCGACCACGTGCGATTGCTGCAAGGTGGCACTGGCAATCGAGGCATTGAGCGCGGTCAGGTTGTTCAGCACCTGGCTGATCGCATCCAGGCTGGAACCGGCCTCGCGGGCCTGCGCAACAGTCTGGCGCGAGGCCTCGCTGGAGGTGTCGATGGCCTTCACCGCTGCCTCGGACTGGCCTTGCAGATGCTCGATCATGGTCTGGATTTCAGCTGTCGATTGCGCCGAGCGTTGTGCCAGCAAGCGTACTTCGTCCGCCACGACGGCAAAGCCACGGCCTTGCTCGCCGGCCCGCGCTGCTTCGATTGCAGCGTTCAGGGCGAGCAGGTTGGTCTGCTCGGCAATCGAGCGGATCACCTCCAGCACACCGCCGATTTTGGTGCTGTGCCCGGCCAACTGGCGGATCACCTGAACGGCCTCGTCGATGGTCAGCGAAAGGCGGTCGATTTGCGCCAGGCTGCCGTGGATCGCCTGCTGGCCATGGCTCACCTGAGCTTGCGCGGCGCGCATTTCGCTGGCGGCCTGTTCGGCATTCTTGGCCACATCCTGCACGGCATAGGTGACTTCGTTGACTGCGGTGGCCACCTGATCCATCTGCAGCGACTGCTGCGTGCTGCGCAGTTGTGCTTGCCCGGCGTTGTCACCGACCTGGCCGGCAGACTGGGCGAGGGCATGGGCGGCGCCCTGCAGTTGGCCAATCACCCCCTGCAATTTGCCGTTGAAGCGGTTGAAGTGTTCGCCCAGGTAGGTGACTTCATCCTTGCCGTGGGTATCCAGGCGCTGGGTCAGGTCGCTTTCGCCGCTGGCAATCGTGCCCATCGCCTGCACAGCCTGCTGCAACGGACGGGCAATGCTGCGCGCGATGAGCATCACCAGCAGCGCCATCAGCAAGGCTATGCCCAGGCCGATCAGGCAGGCATCGCGTACCTGGCGGGCGAACTCGGCCTGTACGTCATCGACATAGACGCCAGAGCCAATGATCCAGCCCCACGGCTTGAACAGCTGGATGTAGGAGGTTTTCGCCACTGGCTCGCTGGCACCGGGTTTGGGCCAGCGGTAGTCGATCTGCCCGGCACCTTGACTGCGGGCCACGGTGACCATCTCGTTGAACAGGGCAAACCCGTCCGGGTCGCGAATGGCCGACAGGTCCTGGCCATCGAGCTTGGGGTTGACCGGGTGCATGATCATGCGCGGGCCGAGGTCGTTGATCCAGAAATAGTCCTGCAGGTCGTAACGCAGGCCGCGCACCACCTGCAGCGCCTGTTGCTGCGCGGCGTCACGGCTGAGCGTGCCTGCGGCCTCAAGCCCCTGGTAGTAGGCCAGCACCCCGGCTGCGGTCTGCACCACGTGTTCGGTCTTTTCGGCCTTGGCCCGATACAGATCAGCATGAATCTGGCGCAGCATCACCAGCCCTAACACCACCAACATCGCCACTGCCAGCAGCAGGATCAGCCATAAGCGGCGGCTGATCGACATCGACCTCAAGGTCTTCATAACAGGGCACTCCCGGATTGTTCTTGTTATTCAGGGGCATCCAAGCATGCATGGCCTGCGAACCGTACTCGACCAATGGCCAAGTGCCTGGCGCGGCATTTCATGGTGGATCCAGGCAAGCCTAAAACAGGCTCCTCTGTTAGCATCTCGGCCGGCCAAGATGAAACCTTTAGGCATCTCGAACTTTTTGACTGGCATAGCGACCAACACTCGCTGTAAAACTGCCGGGCCGCGCCGCGGCCACACTCAGTAAATGAAGAACAACGGCGCTGCAGTCAGCAGTGCCACAGCGGGGGAACAATGGATTTTTGGAGTGCCTTTCAGGCAATCATCTTGGGCATCGTCGAGGGACTGACAGAGTTTCTGCCGATTTCCAGCACAGGCCACCAGATCATCGTCGCCGACCTGATCGACTTCGGCGGCGAGCGGGCAATGGCCTTCAACATCATCATCCAGCTCGGTGCAATCCTGGCGGTGGTGTGGGAGTTTCGCCGCAAGATCATCGAGGTAGTGCTTGGGCTGCGCAGTGAGCCGAGCGCACGGCACTTCACCGTCAACCTGCTGGTAGCGTTCATGCCGGCAGTGGTGCTTGGGGTTTTGTTCGCCGACTTTATCCACCATCACCTGTTCAACCCGATCACAGTGGCTGCGGCCCTGGTCGTGGGCGGGGTGATCATGCTCTGGGCCGAGCGCCGCGAGCACCGCATCGAAGTCGAGCATGTCGACCAGATGAACTGGACCCACGCCTTGAAAATCGGCCTGGTACAGTGCCTGGCGATGATCCCCGGTACCTCGCGTTCTGGCTCGACCATCATCGGCGGCCTGCTGTTTGGCCTGTCGCGCAAGGCGGCCACCGAGTTCTCGTTCTTCCTGGCCATGCCAACCATGGTCGGCGCGGCGGTGTACTCGGGTTACAAATACCGCGACCTGTTCCAGCCCGCCGATTTGCCGGTGTTTGCCATCGGCTTTGTGGTGTCGTTCATCTTCGCCATGATTGCCGTGCGCGCGCTGCTCAAGTTTATCGCCAACCATAGTTATGCGGTGTTTGCCTGGTACCGCATCGTGTTCGGCCTGCTGATCCTGGCGACCTGGCAGTTCGGCCTGATCGACTGGGCAACGGCGCAAGGCTGATATGGCCCGCCCGCAACCGGCAACATCACGCCCGCGCGGCCAGGCCCAGGGCGAGGGCGTGCGCAAGCTGCGCCTGAAGCTGTTAGCGCTGGCAGGATTGTGCTTGCTGCCGGGGCTTGGCGCGGCGCAGATGGCCTGGAGTGGGCAGTCCTGGCTGCCCTTGGCGCTGTATCCATGTGTGAGCCTGATCAGCCTGTTGCTGTATTGGCAGGATAAGCAGCAGGCCCGCACCCAGGCCTGGCGCACACCCGAAAAGGTCCTGCATGCCAGCGAGTTGCTGGGCGGCTGGCCCGGCGCGTTGCTGGCCCAGCAGTTGTTCCGGCACAAGACGCGCAAGTTGTCGTTTCAGCTGACGTTCTGGACCATTGTGGCGCTGCACCAGCTGTTCTGGCTGGATCACCTGCTGCTCGGTGGGCGTTGGCTGGCGCTGCTGCCTATATAAGCAGCAGCGCTGCCGCTCACAGCAACAAACCCACTTGCAGCCGCTTTGGCAGCTTGCGCACTACAAGCTGGTGCGAGCGCTGCAGCAAATCAGCCAATTCTTCGCGCCCCATCGCATAGGGCGCTGCCACGCTGATCCAGCGGGCACGCGCCAGGTACGGCGCAGGCTTCACTCCCGGGCGGTCGACATAACCGAGAAACAGCTCGTCGGCGACCTTGAACGATAGCCCGGCACCGGCCAGATCAAGCACCGCGAACATCTTGTTGCCGGCCACCGAAAACACCCGGATGCCGCCCCATTTGTAATCTTCTCGCGCCCCAGGCAAACCCAGGCAGAAGGCTGCTGCTTGTTCCTCGTTCATGCTTGCCTCAGACATACCGCTCTCCACAGGATTCGAAGGCTGCTGCCAGGTGATCGATCCAGACGCGCACCGCTGGCAGCATGCCGCGCCGGTGCGGGTAAACCGCCTGCAGCCAGCCCCCCGGCAGTGACCATTCGGGCAACAGCCTGACCAATTCGCCACGCTCCAGCTCTTCTTCGCAGTACAGGCTGGGCAGTAGCGTGAAACCCAGCCCTGCCAGCGCGGCGGCTTTGCGCAGGATAAAATCGTCAATCGCCAGACGCGGCTCCAACGCCAGCTCCTGCTCACGGCCATTGGGCCCGAGCAGGCGGATGTGCACCAGCCGGTCCGTTTCGCTAGCGCCGAGGACGGGCAGCGTCGCCAGCTGCGCTGGCTCGGTCAAGCCTTCGGCAAACCCTGGGGCGGCCACCAGATGCATCTGTGCCTGGCGCAGGCGCCGGGTGGCCAGGGCAGGGTCTTCATCGCCCAGATCGCGTACCCGCATGGCGACGTCGATGCCCTCGCCAATCAGGTCCACGCGTCGATTGAGCAGGACCATGTCCAGCTGCACCAGCGGGTACGCCAGCAGAAAGCGATTGATCACCTCGGGCAGGAACGTATGGGCCAACGCTACCGGGCACGACACCCGCAGCCGCCCGCGCGGTTCGCTGGTCATGCTCGCGACCGCCTCGTCGGCCATCTGCGCCTCGAGTAGCATGGCCTGGCAGTGCTGCAGGTAACGCTCGCCGATCGCCGTCAGCTTCAGCTGCCGGGTGGTGCGTTGCAGCAGGCGCGTGCCGAGGCGCTCTTCCAGCTCGGCGATGCGCCGCGACAGGCGTGACTTGGGTATGCCCAGTTGGCGCCCGGCGGCGGCGAAGCCACCGGCTTCGACTACCCTGGCGAAATAAAATAGGTCGTTGAGATCTTGCATTGCCGATGCCCATCGTTCTACCGATGGGACAATCTAGTGCATTCGCAGCTACTAATCATCTATTCGATAGCTCTGTAGGATTCTCTCCATCGAGATCGCCCCTGACGCGGTCGCCAATCCTGGAGAGTCCCCATGAAACTGTTGCACATCGATTCGAGCATCCTCGGCGACAATTCCGCTTCCCGCCAACTCAGCCGCGAAGTGGTCCAGGCCTGGCAGGCTGCCGACGCCAGCATCGAAGTGGTGTACCGCGACCTCGCTGCCGACGCCATCAGCCACTTCTCGGCAGCCACCTTGCTGGCCGCAGGCACCGCTGAACAAGCGCGGGATGCAGCCCAGGCGTTCGAAGCCAAGCTGAGCCAGGAAACTCTCGACGAATTCCTCGCGGCCGACGCGGTGGTGATCGGTGCACCGATGTACAACTTCAGCGTGCCGACCCAGCTCAAAGCCTGGATCGATCGCGTCGCGGTAGCCGGCAAGACCTTCCGCTACACCGAAGCTGGCCCAGAAGGCCTGTGCGGTAACAAGAAAGTGATTCTGGTGTCGACGGCTGGCGGCCTGCATGCCGGTCAGGCGACTGGCGCTGGCCATGAAGACTTCCTCAAGGTATTCCTGGGCTTCATCGGTGTCACCGACCTGGAAATCGTCCGCGCCCACGGCCTGGCCTACGGCCCAGAGCAACGCACTGCGGCCATCGACGCTGCCCAGGCGCAGATCGCCGGCGAGCTGTTCGCAGCCGCCTGAGTGTGCTGAGCGCCGTTTGCGGGCAGGTGGCGGCAAATTTTGCCGTCATCTGCGCGCAATCGTTGTGTGTTTCATCCAGTTTTCATCTGCCCTGAGCCGTAGGGCCTTAAGCTGGTGTCATCCGCCCATCAGCGGGGGAGACGCCGGTGACATACCTCTCACGAACGCTTGCCGCGCTGGTAGTGCTCACCAGCTTGATCGGCCACGCCAATGCCGCGCCTTGGGTCGCTGGCCTGCACGCCATGCAACTCACCGATCCGGTGGATGCGCGGCCCATGCATGCCTTGGCTTTCTATCCTGCCAGTGGCGTGACCCACAGTCTGCGCATCGACGGTTATCAGCTGCGTGCTGCCGAAGAAGCGCCGGTCGTCGTAGGGCATTTTCCGCTGCTGGTCATCTCCCACGGCAATACCGGCAGCCCATTGGCGCTGCATGACCTGGCCACGGGCCTCGCCCGCCAGGGCTTTGTGGTCATCGCTTTGACCCACCCGGGGGACAACGCCCGTGATCCGAGCCGGCTGGGTACCCTGAGCAATCTGTACGGGCGCCCACTGCAGGTCAGCGCGGCGATCACTGCCGCCCGCGCGGATGCGTTGCTGAGCCCTTACCTGGACGGTGGCAAGGTCGGTGTGATCGGCTATTCAGCAGGCGGCGAGACCGCGCTGATTCTGTCCGGTGCGCAACCTGATCTGGAGCGTCTGCAGCGCTATTGCCAGGAGCGGCCGACCGACGCCGATGCCTGCAAGACTCACGGCGTGCTGATTGCCGACCGCAGTGAACTGGCGCCCCAGGCCGACCCGCGCGTCGGCGCTGTGGTACTGATGGCGCCGCTTAGCCTGATGTTCGGTCGACATGCCCTAAGCAACGTCCACCTGCCGGTACTGATGTACAGCGGCGACAACGACCAGTTGCTGGCGCTGGAGCACAATGCCGATGCACTGGCGCGCAAGTTGCCGGTAACACCCGACTACCGCCTGCTGGCCGGTGCCGGGCATTTCGTGTTCATGGCGCCTTGCGATGACGAGCAACATGCGCGCATGCCGGTACTCTGCCAGGACGCCGCAGGGATTGACCGGCGCCAGATTCATCGCTCGTTGCAGCGTGAAACGGCTGATTTCTTTACCCAGGCGCTTGCTGCCCTGAAACCGGCAGAACGTTCAGCCGCGCTTGTGTCGCCGCGCCAATAGCAGGGTCAGGCCTACCCCTGATAGCGCCAGCAGGGCAGTTACACAAAAGATCGAGGCGTAACCCAGGTGCACGGCAACCGCGCCCATCACCGGGCCGGAAACGGCCAGCGCCAGGTCGAAGAACACCGCATAGGCGCCCAGGCCCGCACCGCGACTGCTCGGCGGCACATGCTTGATCGCTTCGACGCCGAGCGCCGGATATACCAGCGACAGGCCAAAGCCGGTCAGGCCGGCGCCGAGCAGGGCAAACCCCGGGGAGGGAGCCAGCCACAGCAAGGCCAAGCCGATCACCTCGGTCGCCATGCAGGTTATCGCCACCGCATAACCGCCACAGCGATTGACCGCGTTGACGAACAACAAACGAGAGATGATGAAGCACACGCCAAAGGCGCTCAGGCACAGCGCGGCGCCGCTCCAGCCCCGCTCGAGGTAATACAAGGTGACGAAGGTGGTCAGCGTGCCGTAGCCGATCGACGCCAGCATCAGGCTCGTCCCGCACGGCGCCACGCGCACGAATGCCGACCAGAAGCCCAGCCGCTCGCCACGCACCACCACTACGTCTGGCCGTTTGCGCAGGGCGAACAGGCCAATCACTGCCAGGATTACCAGCAAAGGGCCAAGCACGCTGAAGTTCAGGCCGTCTACCAGCAGCACGCCGACCGGTGCGCCAATCGCAATGGCACCGTACGAGGCAATGCCATTCCAGGAGATCACCCGCGCAGTGTGCTCGGCACCGACCTGGTTGATGCCCCAGCTCAAGGTCGCCACGCCGATCAGGCCTTGCGCCAGCCCCAGCAGCAAACGGCCACCGAGCAGCAGCGCCAGGCTTATTTGCGGCCAGGCCAAGGTCCAGGCCGAGACCAGCGTCAACAGGCCGCAGCCGATGATGCCGTACAAACCATAGCCAATCGCACGCTTGCCACCCAGACTGTCTGCCACGCGCCCGGCAAACGGGCGGCTGAGCAGGGTGGTCAGGTATTGCAGGCCAATGGTCACTCCAGCGATTACCGCGCCATAGCCGAGTTGGTCATGCACGTGGCCGGGCAGCACCGCGATCGGCAGGCCAATGCAGAGAAACGCAATGAAGGTGTAGAAGACGATCGCAAGGATCTGGCGGGTGATGGCAAAGCCGTGATCGGGGGAGGGCGCTTGTGCAGTCATGGGCTCGTTCGCTGGCGGGCGGTGGGGCGTGGCCCATCATGGCGGTTGCGCGAGGTAAATGAAAGCAGGCTAACGAATTGCCCAGACTACGCTGCGCATCGGCGTGGCCCTGTAAACGACGACGGGGCAAGCCCGCGCCCATATGACCAAGTGCCTCGGTTCATATGAGCGCAGGCTTGCCCCGCGCTGGGTTCAACCTGTCAGCGACAGATCAGACCACGACGCCCTGGCTGCGCAGGTAGTCATCGTAGGTGCCGCTGAAGTCGACCACGCCTTCTGGCGTCAGCTCGACGATACGGGTAGCCAGCGACGACACGAACTCACGGTCATGGCTGACGAACAGCAGCGTGCCCGGGTAGTTTTCCAGCGCAAGGTTGAGCGCTTCGATCGATTCCATGTCCAGGTGGTTGGTCGGTTCGTCCATCACCAGTACGTTGGGCTTTTGCAGGATCAGCTTGCCGAACAGCATGCGCCCTTGCTCACCACCGGAGATGACCTTGACCGACTTGAGGATCTCGTCGTTGGAGAACAGCATCCGGCCCAGGGTGCCACGGATCATCTGCTCGCCCTGAGTCCACTGACCCATCCAGTCGAACAGGCTGACGTCATCTTCGAAGTCGTGGGCGTGGTCCTGCGCGTAGTAACCGACCTCGGCGCTGTCGGTCCACTTCACCGCACCCGCGTCAGGCTTGAGTTCACCGACCAGGGTACGCAGCAAGGTGGTCTTGCCGATGCCGTTGGGGCCAATGATGGCAACGCGTTCGCCGGCTTCGACGGTGAAGCTGAAGTCTTTGAACAGCACCTTGTTGTCGAACGCCTTGGCCATCTTGTCGATGGTCACGGCCTGACGGTGCAGCTTCTTGTTCTGCTCGAAGCGGATGAACGGGCTGACCCGGCTCGACGGCTTGACTTCGGCCAGCTGGATCTTGTCGATCTGCTTGGCCCGCGACGTGGCCTGTTTGGCTTTTGAGGCGTTGGCCGAGAAGCGGCTGACGAAGGTCTGCAGCTCGGCGATCTGGGCTTTCTTCTTGGCGTTGTCCGACAGCAGCTGCTCGCGCGATTGCGTCGCGGCAGTCATGTACTCGTCATAGTTGCCCGGGAACAGGCGCAGCTCGCCGTAGTCCAGGTCGGCCATGTGGGTGCAGACGCTGTTGAGGAAGTGACGGTCGTGGGAAATGATAATCATGGTGCTGTTACGCGCCGTGAGGATCGTTTCAAGCCAGCGAATGGTGTTGATGTCCAGGTGGTTGGTCGGCTCGTCGAGCAGCAGCACGTCCGGGTCCGAGAACAGCGCCTGGGCCAGCAATACGCGCAGCTTCCAGCCCGGTGCGACTTCGCTCATCGGGCCGTTGTGCTGCTCCAGCGGAATACCCAGGCCAAGCAGCAGCTCACCGGCGCGCGAGTCGGCGGTGTAGCCGTCCATCTCGGCGAACTCGGTTTCCAGCTCGGCGACAGCCATGCCGTCTTCTTCGCTCATCTCTGGCAGCGAGTAGATACGATCACGCTCGGCCTTGACCTTGAACAGTTGCTCATGGCCCATGATGACCGTGTCGATCACGGTGAAGTCTTCATAGGCGAACTGGTCCTGGCGCAGCTTGCCCAGGCGGGTGTTCGGCTCAAGCATCACCTGCCCGCCGGACGACTCAAGGTCACCGCCGAGGATCTTCATGAAGGTCGACTTGCCGCAACCGTTGGCGCCGATCAGGCCGTAGCGGTTGCCGTTGTTGAATTTGACCGAGACGTTTTCGAAAAGCGGCTTGGCGCCGAATTGCATGGTGATGTTAGCGGTAGAGATCAAGTGCTTGTCCTGCGGGAATTCCAGAGGTGTATTTAGGCCATCTCGTCGTTGCTCGGCCGATTTCGGGCCAACTCGACTTACGGCGGCAGCTTCTCCAGCTCATCCCCAGTCCAAGGAAGAGCCGATCCAGTTCGCGAAGGTAGGTATCAACCTCTCGACGCTGCAGCTGTGCGAGCTCGATGAACGCGGTGTTCATCCCAGGCATCAGGTACATGGTTGCGCAGATGTGGAGGGTGTCGTACTGCCGACGTTCACGGATGACCAGCGCACTGAGCGCCGATTTGAAGGCGCGGATTGTAACACCTGATGCGCTGATCTACAGCCTTCCTTTGTGCTGTAGAACATCCAGGGGATAGCCGGGCACGCGCCAGTGAGCGGTGTGCGGGATTCCCGGTGTCGTCTGCGGGATAGTCGGGCCCGCTTTGCGGGCCTTTCGCGACGCAAGGCCGCTCCTACACAAGGCAGTCCGCGTAGCAGTTGGAAAGCGGTGGCGAACATCGACGCAATCCCGCTCTGCGCCAGCGCAGCGATGCGTGCTCTTGATCTTGATCTGCTTTTGATCTACCAGCGACCTCAGGAGGCCGAACGCAGGCATTGCGAAGGGAGGTGACGGCCATGGATGGCCGGCAAGCGCTGCGGGCCAGGATGGCCCGTACAGCGCGGTCCTCCCGGGAGCAATGCCGGAGTGAGGGAACCCCGAAGCGCAGCGTAGGGGCCGTATGTGGGAGCAGCGGTTTTTGGTTCCTTTTGGCCAAGCCAAGACCAAAAGGGACTCGCCGTAAGGGCGAAAGGGGCCAGAACTGCTTACATATCAGATGGATAAGCCCACAATTTAACGCTAAGTATTAGTTAGCATTAAAATCATGAAAACCTATCAAAATCAGTAAATTAGAAAACATACCTAATGCTGAATCTATAGTCGCAAGGTCATGACCCCAGCAACTCCGGAGTATTGAAATTCGACAACCTGGGATCCCCCACAGCACAGTCCAACCCACAACACCCCCCAACCCCCACCAAAGCCCGCTGCAAACTCCGCTCCCCCTCCACCCAAGCCCCCCGCAACAACGGCAACACCCGCCGAGGCAAAACCGCAAACATCGGCTGCCAATACCCCCCCTGACGCACCATCGCCGGCAACTCCTGCCCAACCGCAAGCTCAAGCAAATCCTCGATCAACCGACGATCAATCAACGGCGCATCACACCCCAACACCACCACCCAGTCATGCCGAGCCACCGCCAACCCCGCAATCACCCCAGCCAACGGCCCCGGATAATCCGCCTCGGCATCAGCCACCACCTGATCAGCATACCCACGGTACCGCGCCTGATTCCGATTGCAGGAAATCACCACATCATCGGTCATCGGCCGCACCACCCGCTGCACATGCGCCACCAACGGCTCCCCACGCCACTCCAGCAACCCCTTGTCACGCCCACCCATACGCGCCCCACGGCCACCAGCAAGGATCAATACAGAACAGGCAGGCAATCGCGCAGACATAAAAAAGGGCTCCCGGCAGTCAAGCCAGAAACCCTCCCATGTCACACCCAGCTTGTCCAGTCAGCCGCGCTCGCTTGCCTCAACGCCAGCCTTGCGCCGCCCAGCCAAGCGCATCACCACGACGAAGAACACCGGCACAAACACCACTGCCAGCGTCGCACTGAGCATGCCGCCAATCACCCCGGTGCCGATCGCCTGCTGGCTCGCCGAACTGGCCCCACTGGCAATCGCCAACGGCACCACGCCGAGAATGAACGCCAGCGACGTCATCACGATCGGCCGCAGCCGCAGCCGCGCTGCCTGTACCGCCGCGTCAACCGGATCATGGCCCTGATCGACCAGGCTCTTGGCAAATTCGATGATCAGGATCGCGTTCTTCGCCGACAGCCCGATCAAGGTGATCAGGCCAACCTTGAAGAACACGTCATTGGGCATCCCGCGCAGCGTCACCGCCAGCACGGCACCGAGCACGCCCAGCGGTACTACCAGCAATACTGCGGTAGGGATCGACCAGCTCTCGTACAGCGCCGCCAGGCACAGAAACACGATAAGCAGCGACAGGGCCAGCAACAGTGGCGCCTGGCTGCCGGACAAACGCTCCTGCAGCGACAGACCGGTCCACTCCAGCGCAGTGCCATCGGGCAATTGATCGACCAGGCGCTGCATTTCGTCCATAGCATCGCCGGAGCTGTAGCCAGGCGCCGGCTCACCGCTGATGGACACCGCCGGATAACCGTTATAGCGCGTCAACTGCACCGGCCCGGTGACCCATTTGGCCTGCACGAACGCAGCCAGTGGCACCATCTTGCCGCTGTCGTTGCGCACGTGGATCTTCAGCAAATCCTCGACCTGACTGCGCTGATCACCCTCGGCCTGGACCACCACCCGCTGCATGCGGCCCTGGTTGGGGAAGTCGTTGACGTAGCTTGAGCCCACCGCGGTATCGAGCACCGAGCCGATGTCGGCGAACGAGATGCCCAACGCGTTGGCCTGGCGCCGGTCGATTTCAAGTTGGATCTGCGGGCTTTCCGCCAGCGACGACTCGCGCACATTGACCAGCAGCTTGCTCTTGCCGGCCTGGGCCAGCAGTTGGTCACGGGCGGCCATCAGCTGCGCATGGCCAAGGCCGCCGCGGTCTTGCAGGCGCAGCTCGAACCCGGTCGACTCGCCGAGGCCGTCGATAGGCGGTGGCAGCACTGAGAACGCCACGGCGTCCTTGATCTGGCTGAACGCCTGATTGGCCCGGTCGGCGATGGCTTGCGCGCTGTCGGTGGCACCGCGTTCGGACCAGTCCTTGAGCGTGGTGAACGCCAACGCGGCATTCTGCCCGCTGCCAGAGAAGCTGAAGCCAAGGATCAACGTGGTGTTGCCGACCCCGGCCTCGCCGCTGTTATGCGCTTCGATCTGCGCCGCCACCTGCTCGGTGCGGGCCCGGCTGGCGCCCGGCGGCAGTTGGATGTCGGTGATGGTGTAGCCCTGGTCCTCGGTCGGCAGGAACGCCGTCGGCAACTGGCTGAAACCATAACCCAGCACCGCCAGCAACACGCCATACAGCAGCAGATAGCGACCGCTGCGCTTGAGCGCGTGCACCACCCAGCGCTGGTAACCGTCGCTCATGTGCTCGAAACGGCGGTTGAACCAGCCAAAGAAGCCTCTGCTGGCATGCTCGCCGCCTTTGGCTACAGGCTTGAGCAAGGTGGCGCACAGGGCAGGGGTCAAGCTCAGGGCAAGGAAGGCCGAGAACAGGATCGACACCGCCATTGACACCGAGAATTGCTGGTAGATCACGCCGACCGAGCCTTGCATGAAGGCCATCGGCAGAAACACCGCGACCAGCACCAGGGTGATACCGACGATGGCGCCACTGATCTGGCCCATCGCCTTGCGCGTTGCGTGCTTGGGCGGCAGGCCTTCCTCGGCCATGATCCGTTCGACGTTTTCCACCACCACGATGGCGTCGTCGACCAGAATGCCAATGGCCAGCACCATGCCGAACAGGGTCAGCACGTTGATCGAGAACCCCATCGCCATCATTACGGCAAAGGTGCCCATCAGCGCCACCGGCACCACCAGTGTCGGGATCAGCGTGTAGCGGATGTTTTGCAGGAACAGGAACATCACCGCAAACACCAGCAGCATCGCCTCGAACAGCGTCGTGATGACCTGCTGGATCGACACCTTGACGAATGGCGAGGTGTCATACGGGATGTCGTACTTGACTCCGGCCGGGAACAGCGGCGCCAGTTGCTCCATTTTTTCGCGGACCAGGGTCGCGGTCTGCATGGCATTGGCGCCGGGTGACAGCTGCACGGCAAAGGCCGTCGACGGCTTACCGTTCAGGCGCGTGCCGAACTGATAGTCCTGCGCGCCGATTTCGACCCGGGCAACATCGCCGACGGTCACGCTGGAACCGTCCGGGTTCGCCCGCAGGACGATATCGGCAAACTCCTGCGGCGTGCTCAGTTGGCCCTTGACCACCACGTTGGCGGTGATTTCCTGGGTTGGCCGGCTCGGCAGATCGCCAATGCTGCCCGGCGCTACCTGTGCGTTCTGTGCGGCAATGGCCACCGAGACGTCGTTGGGCGTCAGGTTGAAGCCGATCAGCTTGGCCGGGTCGATCCAGATGCGCATGGCCCGCTCGGAGCCGTACAGCTGCGCCTTGCCGACGCCCTTGAGGCGGCGGATCTCGTTCATCACGTTGCGCGCCAGGATATCGCTGAGGGCGGTTTCATCGAGGCTGCCATCCTCGGAGGTGAGGGTGGCCAGCAACAGGAACCCGGTCGAGACTTTTTCGACTTGCAAACCTTGCTGGGTAACCGGTCGCGGCAGGCGCGACTCGACCACCTTGAGGCGGTTCTGCACATCGACCTGGGCCAGATCGGGCTGTGTGCCCGGCTCGAAGGTGGCGGTGATGGTCGCGCTGCCCAGGCTGCTTTGCGAGTTGAAGTAGAGCAGGTTATCGGCGCCGTTGAGCTCCTGCTCGATCAGGCTGACCACGCTCTCGTCCATGGTTGCAGCGGAAGCACCCGGGTAGACGGCATAGATCTCGATCTGTGGCGGCGCCACGTTGGGGTACTGCGCCACCGGCAGCTTGGGAATGCTCAGCGCCCCGGCAAGCAGGATGAACAGCGCTACGACCCAGGCGAAAATCGGCCGGTCAATGAAAAACTGCGGCATGAATCAGGCCCTCACTGGCCGTTGTGCTGAACGACGGGGTTGGCGTCTGCTGTTGGGTCAACCTGCACCTGATCGCCGGCCTTGATGTGTTGCAGGCCTTCGATTACCACGCGGTCGCCAGGCTGCAGACCTTCATTGACAATCCAGCGGTCGCCCTGGGCATTACCCAGAACCACTTCGCGGGCAACGACCTGCGCCTGCTGATCGACCAGCATGACCTTGGCCACGCCTGCACTGTCACGCAGGATGGCCCGCTGCGGCACGCTGATGCCCTTGGGCTGCACCGCCTGTTCCAGGCGCACGCGCACGTAGCTGCCCGGCAGCAGGTCGAGGTCCGGGTTGGGGAATTCGCTGCGCAGGGTGATCTGGTTGGTGCTCGGGTCGACACTGATGTCCGAGAACAGCAGCTTGCCTGGCAGCGGATAGGCGCTGCCGTCGTCCTGAATCAGGGTGGCCTTGGCGTGATCCTCGCCCACCTGGCTCAGCTCACCGGCCCGCAGCGCTCGGCGCAGGGCCGTCAGTTCGCGGGTCGACTGGGTAACGTCGGCATGAATCGGGTCCAACTGCTGGATCGTTGCCAGCGGGGTAGTCTCGCTCTGTCCGACCAGCGCGCCCTCGGTGACCAGCGCGCGGCCGATGCGCCCGGCAATCGGCGCGGTAACCGTGGCGTACCCCAGGCTCAGTCGCGCCCGATCGAGCGCAGCCTTGGCCTGTGCAACCTCGGCGTCGGCCTGCAGCATGGCAGCATGGGCGTTGTCGTATTCCTGGCGGCTGACCGCTTTGTCGGCAACCAGCTCGCCATAGCGTTGATCCTGCAGGCGGGCCTGATAGCGGGTCGCCTCGGCGCGGGCCAGGGTGGCACGGGCGCTGTCGAGGTCGGCCTTGAACGGCGCCGGGTCTATCAGGAACAACACATCACCCTGTTTGACGTCGCTGCCCTCGCGATAAACCCGCTTGAGCACCACGCCAGCCACCCTCGCACGCACTTCGGCGGTGCGCGGGGCAAGGATGCGACCGCTCAGTTCGCTGGTGATCGCCAGCGGCTGGACCTGTACGGTTTCGACCCGCACCTGCGCCGGTGGCGCTTTGTCGTCTGGCTTGGCAGCGCCGTCGCAGCCGGAGAGCAGCACACCGAGCAGCGCCATGGGCGCCAGATGGCGAAGGGGGAGTGATGGATAGTTAGACATACGCAGCTTTCCGATAATGACCGGCGCTATGCTAAAGCACCTGGCCACTAATAAGCTGTGAAGCACTGTAGGGCGTATGTGAAAAAGTGTAAGGAAAACAGCTGCGGCTGCGTAGGATCTATATCCTCAGTACTTACCTCCCTCAGCCAAGCTACTTATGCCGAACATTCTTCTGGTTGAAGACGACAGCGCGTTGTCCGAACTGATTGCCAGCTACCTGCAGCGCAACGACTTTCACGTCACCGTCATCGCCCGCGGCGACCAGGTGCTGGACGAATGCCGGCGGCAGCGCCCTGATCTGGTCATCCTCGACCTGATGCTGCCCGGTCTGGATGGTTTGCAGGTGTGCCGCTTGCTGCGCCAGGAGTCACAGTGCCTGCCGATCCTCATGCTGACTGCCCGCGACGATAGCCACGACCAGGTGCTGGGCCTGGAAATGGGCGCTGACGACTATGTCAGCAAGCCCTGTGAGCCGCGGGTGCTGCTGGCTCGGGTGCGCACCTTGCTGCGCCGCAGCAGCATCAATGAACCGCACCTTGAGAGTGACCTGATCCAGATCGGCGGGTTGCTCATCAACCTGGCCGAGCGCACCGTCAGCTGGCGTGGCGAGGCGGTCGAGCTGTCCAGCGGTGAGTACAACCTGCTGGTGGTGCTGGCGCGTAACGCCGGAGAAGTGCTGAGCCGCGACCGCATCCTGCAGCAGCTGCGCGGTATCGAGTTCAACGGCACCGACCGCTCGGTGGACGTGGCGATCTCCAAGCTGCGGCGCAGGTTCGACGACAACGCCGGCGAAGCGCGCAAGATCAAGACCGTGTGGGGCAAGGGTTACCTGTTCAGTCGCGTCGAATGGGAGTACTGACGGCACCATGCTGAAAATTCTGGTACGCCTTTATCTGCTGATCATCGTTGCCTATGCGGGCGCTTTGTTGTTGATCCCTGATGCCATCGTCGGCGCTTTTCATGAGCGCTTCATGGCCTTCAATCAGGACCAGGCCAAGGGCGTGCAAACCCTGGTGGTACGCCAGTTCAAGCAGGCCCCTGCTGCGCAATGGCCGACCATCGAGCGTGAAGTGGCGGCGATTTTCAGTCCTCTGCAGGTGAAGCTGCTGCGCTGGGATCAGGCCGCGCTGACTGCGCCTGAACGTGAACGCCTGCAGGCAGGCCTGCATGTGGTACGCCTCGGTGACTGGGGTTATTACCGGACGGCCTTGGCGGCGTTGGACAGCGAGTGGATTGTAAGCCTGCACAACCCGCCGGACCCGGTCGACATCAATCTGCTGTCCTGGGGCGTCACCGTGCTGATCGGCGCCGCCTTGCTTGGCTGCCTGCTGGGCTGGGTATGGCCGCACTGGCGTGATCTGCAGCGGCTCAAGGAAACCGCACGGCGTCTGGGTGAAGGGCATCTGGCCGCACGTACGCAAATCTCGGCGCGCTCCAACATCGGCGAACTGGCAGGTGTGTTCGACACCATGGCAGGCGACCTCGAGCGGCACGTCAACGAGCAACGCGAGCTGCTCAACGCCGTCTCGCACGAGCTGCGCACGCCGCTGACCCGGCTCGATTTTGGCCTGGTGCTGCTGTTTGACGAGGTGCCGCCAGCCAACCGCAAACGCCTGCGGGAACTGGTCGGCCACGTCCGCGAGCTGGATGAGCTGGTCCTCGAGTTGTTGTCCTACAGCCGGCTGCAAACGGCCGGGCAGGCCAACGAACGGGTCGAGGTGTCGCTGCTGGAGCTGGTCGACAGCGTGCTCGGCGGTTTTGCCGAGGAGCTTGATAGCCGGGGGGTTCAGTGGGAAGTCCAGGCCGACGCCAACCTGCCGCGCTTCGTCCTCGACCCGCGCCTGACCGCCCGCGCCGTGCAAAACCTGGTGCGCAATGCCATGCGCTATTGCGACGAGAAGTTGCTGCTGCGCCTGCACCTGGAAGGCGGCGTCTGCCTGCTCACCGTGGAGGACGACGGCATCGGTATCCCGCAGGAAGAGCGCGAGCGGATCTTCCAGCCGTTCTATCGCCTGGACCGCAGCCGCGATCGCAATACCGGCGGCTTTGGCCTGGGCCTGGCGATCAGTCGCCGGGCAATCGAGGGGCAGGGTGGTACGCTCACTGTCGCCCAGTCCGCGCTTGGCGGGGCGCAGTTCCGGATACGCTTGCCGGCGGCTTGAACATAGCCGGCAAGCGGCGTACCGTTTGCGGGCCGTTTCTCCCAGGAGCTGTACATGCAAGGCAAGGCCCGCAAGATCGTCCAGGCCATCTGCTACGAAGTCATCGCCGTGGCCTGCGTAGCGCCTGCGCTTGCGCTGATGTTCGATGCCGGCATGGCCCACTCGACGGCGCTGTCGGTGCTCATGTCCGGGGTTGCGATGAGCTGGAACATGGCCTTCAACTGGGCGTTCGAGCGCTGGGAAGCACGCCAGGCCAAACGCCAGCGCACCGTCCTGCGGCGCATCCTCCATGCACTGGGCTTTGAAGGCGGGCTGGTTGTGCTGTTGCTGCCGCTGGTGGCGTACTGGCTGGATATCAGCCTGTGGGCGGCATTGCTCACCAACCTGGCGCTGTTCGCGTTTTTCTTTGTCTATGCGTTTGTGTTCCAGTGGGGCTTCGACAAGGTCTTCGATGTGCCGCTCTCGGCGCAGCAAGCCAAGTGTTGACGGCTTGTAGCGCAACAGGATAAGTTCCTTGCCCATGAACACCTTCCCGCAGCGTCGCGCCCTGAGCATTATTATTACCGCCATTATCGGATTGGCGGGCTAGCGCGTACGTGCACCTAACCCGCCCTGGAGGCGGGTTTGTTTTCTCTGACTCCTGGGCAACACCGCAACCACCAGGAGTCATCGATGACCAGTCTCAACCTCAACCCGCGTCTCACGCCCGCGCAACTGCTCACCGAGCAGGTGCGGCGTATTCTTGCTGCGCCGGTGTATGACCTGGCCATTGAAACTCCCCTGCAAGGCGCTGCGGCATTGTCGGCAAGCCTCGGCAATCAGGTTCTGCTCAAGCGCGAAGACCTGCAACCGACCTTCTCCTTCAAGATCCGTGGTGCCTACACCCGGCTGTCGCGCCTGACCGCAGCACAGCGCGAGCGCGGGGTGATCACCGCTTCTGCCGGCAACCATGCCCAGGGCGTGGCCCTGGCCGCTGCCCATCTGGGTTTGCAGGCCACCATCGTCATGCCCACTACCACGCCAACCCTGAAGATCGAGGGTGTGCGCTCGCGCGGCGGCAATGTGGTGTTGCATGGCGAGAGCTTCCCCCATGCGCTGGCCCACGCCCTGCAATTGGCCGACGAGCATGGCGCGACCTTCGTGCCGCCGTTCGACGACCCTGATGTAATCGCCGGGCAAGGCACCGTCGCCATGGAAATCCTCCGCCAGCAGCCGGGCGCGCTTGATGCGATCTTTGTCCCTGTGGGCGGTGGCGGCCTGATCGCAGGCATTGCTGCCTACGTCAAATACCTGCGCCCGGAGATCAAGGTGATCGGCGTCGAGCCGCACGATTCCAATTGCCTGCAAGCGGCACTGGCAGCGGGCGAACGGGTGATCCTGCCACAGGTCGGCACCTTCGCCGATGGCGTGGCGGTGGCGCAGATAGGTGCGCACTGCTTTGAGCTGTGCCGGCATTTTGTCGATGAAGTGATCACCGTCAGCAGCGACGAGCTGTGTGCGGCGATCAAGGACATCTACGACGACACCCGCTCGATCACCGAGCCTTCCGGCGCGCTGGCCGTGGCCGGGATCAAGAAGTACGTCGCCCGCGAGGGGGCCAAAGGGCAGACGCTGGTGGCGATCGACTCCGGCGCCAACGTCAACTTCGACCGCTTGCGCCATGTTGCCGAACGGGCCGAGCTGGGTGAGCAGCGCGAGGCGATCATTGCCGTGACCATCCCCGAGCGGCCCGGCAGTTTCCGCGCCTTCTGCCAGGCGCTGGGCAAGCGCCAGATCACCGAGTTCAACTACCGCTTTTACCCTGGCAAGGAAGCTCGCTTGTTTGTAGGTGTGCAGACCCATCCGCTGACGGACCCGCGTGAGCAGCTGTTGGCCAGTTTGAGCGGGCAGGGCTATCAAGTGCTCGACCTGACCGAGAACGAGCTGGCCAAGCTGCATGTGCGCCATACCGTCGGCGGGCATGCGGCCCCAGGCAGCAATGAGCGAGTGTTGCGCTTCGAGTTCCCGGAGCGGCCGGGGGCGTTGATGGGCTTCCTCGAGCGGCTGGGCAAACGCTGGAACATCAGCCTGTTCCACTACCGCAACCATGGCGCCGCCGAAGCAAGGGTGTTCGCCGCGCTGGAAGTCCCCGACGAGGAGCTGACGGGGCTGCCGGCTGCGCTGGATGAGATGGGTTACCGCTACTGGGACGAGACCGACAACCCCGCCTATCGGTTATTCCTCGGCTAAGCCGATAGTCGGTCTGCCTGGCGGGTCGATCGTTGCTGTGGATCAACACCGAGGGCTGCTATTGGGCAGATTCTCAAGGTAGACAGACCTTGAGGATCCGCCCCCATGAGCAGTACTTTCTTCATCCCCGCCGTGAACATCATGGGCATTGATTGCCTGGACGAAGCGATGACCGCCATCGCAGGCTATGGCCTGCGCAAGGCATTGATCGTGACCGACCAGGGCCTGGCCCGGGCTGGCGTGGCCGAACGCATTGCCGGCCTGCTCGCCATGCGCGATATCGATGCCGTGGTGTTTGACGGCGCACGGCCCAACCCAACCATCGCCAACGTCGAAGCGGGCCTGGCCGTGTTGCAACGCGAGCACTGCGACTGCATCGTCTCGCTGGGTGGCGGCTCGCCCCACGACTGCGCCAAAGGCATCGCCCTGTGCGCCATCAACGGCGGGCGGATCAGCGACTACGAAGGGGTCGACCGCTCGACCAAGCCGCAACTGCCGCTGATCGCGATCAACACCACCGCCGGCACCGCCAGCGAAATGACCCGGTTCTGCATCATCACCGACGAAGCCCGCCACGTGAAAATGGCCATTGTCGACCGCAACGTGACGCCGATCCTCTCGGTCAACGACCCAGCGTTGATGGTTGCCATGCCCAAGGGGCTGACTGCAGCCACCGGCATGGATGCACTGACCCACGCCATCGAAGCTTACGTTTCAACCGCCGCCACGCCGATTACCGACGCCTGCGCACTAAAAGCCATCAGCCTGATCAGCGACAACCTGCGCCAGGCCGTGGCCGACGGCAGCGACCTGCAGGCGCGGGAGAACATGGCCTACGCGCAGTTCCTCGCCGGCATGGCTTTCAACAATGCGTCGCTCGGCTTCGTGCATGCGATGGCGCACCAACTCGGCGGCTTGTATGACTTGCCCCACGGCGTGTGCAATGCGGTGCTGCTGCCGCACGTTCAGCGCTTCAACGCCAAGGTCAGCTCACCGCGCCTGCGCGACGTCGCCAAGGCGATGGGGGTCAAGGTGTGTGGGCTGGATGCAGAGCAGGGCGCTGGCGCGGCGATTTCGTCGATCGAGCACCTGGCGGTCGCGGTTGGCATTCCTGCAGGCCTGGCAGAACTCGGCGCGCGCATGCAGGATGTGCCGCTGCTGGCGGAAAATGCGTTGAAGGACGCCTGTGGCGTAACCAACCCACGCACCGCCAGCCAGGCGGAAATCGAAGCGATCTTCCGCGCGGCGTTCTGAGCCGCATCCCTTAGAAATGCATTTGTCGTTAGATCGCTGGGGCCGCTTTGCGGCCCTTTCGCGACACAAGGCCGCTCCTACAAGGACCGCGTTATTCTGGCTAGACGCGGTCCCTGTAGGAGCGGCCTTGTGTCGCGAAAGGGGCGCGGAGCGCCCCCAGCGATCTCAATCCAGAGAAAGATGCAGAGGCGCTTCATCGCTCACGCATGAAAAACCCGGCGACAAACTTGCGGAAGGTCTCCAGGCTCTTGAAGTCGGCGTAACGCTTGAAGTGCTCGGTGTCGGGCTCTGGCCCAACCGGCTGTTCCAGCAGTGACACCGACAACACCCGGTCCTGATCCGAGGTCAGCACCAGTTCATCCATCACCTGGCCACCAATCACCGGCCGGCGCATCAGCACCTTGACGCCTTTGCTGGCCATCCAGTCGATCAGCGACACCAGCGCCCTGAGCGGTTCGCGTTCTTCGTCGCGGTACACCGGGAACAGATGCGCGCGTGACAGCACCGGCACGCTGGCGACGTGGATCAGCTCATAGAAGGTGCTCCCGGCGGTGGCCGGCGAGTACAGCGCCAGGGCCAGCAGCGGGCCACTGGTGCGGTTGCCACCCCAGTACAGATGATGGCCCTGGAAGTCGAAGCCATCTTCACTGCGGGCATTGAACAGCTTGCGTCCCTTGATCTGGTCCACGCAGTCGAGCAGCAAGCCATGCCGACGGTGATTGCCGAACACCGTCGCTTCCCGCAGGCGCGCCTTGAGCATCATCATGTGCTTCATGTCCAGCCGCGTTTCCAGGTAGTTGCTGGCCGGCACGCGCTCAAGCAGTGGATAACGGCTGGCCACGCTGCGCAGCTCGGCGAACTGCGCGGTGAGGTCCTTTTTCAGGTGGCTGGCATAGACGTTGAGGCCGCTGATTTCGATCCAGGTCAGCAGCAGCGACAGCAGGTGCTGTTGTGCCCGGCGTTCGGCTGCCTCGTTGACCGGGCCGGCGGGGCCTTGTTCGCTGGCCTTGCGGAAATCGCCAATCAGGCCCAGCGGCGTGTCTGGCGCCAGCCACGCGGGCGGCGGCGTGCTCTCCTGGCGGCTCTGTTCCGCCTCGCGCTCATCCTTGCTGAACGGGCAGCCAGGGGTATGCTCGGGGGTGTCCGGATTATTGCGCAGGACCAGCCTGCCGGTATCGCCATTAAGCGCGATGTTGAGCACCGGCAAGGCGTCCTTGCGACAGTCGCAGGCCAGCCACTGGTTAGCGCTGCGCACCTTCATCAGCATCTGATTGGCCTGCAGCACAGCCGGCCCGGTCAGGCTGCCGGTAGCAAAGCCTGCCAGCAGTTCTTCCTCGGCCAGGGTCAGGCTACGCACCAGGCTGGCGTTTTTTTCGATGATTCGCATGTGGAGCAGCTCCCAGCTACAAGCCCCAAGCTTCAAGCAAAGCGCGGCTGCTTTCAACTTGAAGCTGGAGGCCGACCTCTGGCAGGCGGCTAGAAGATGTAATCGGTGGTCAGGAAGCTCGACTGACGATTGCGGATGATCTCGCTGATCAGCGCCTTGTTGGCCTCCTGGAACTTGGTGGCAACCAACGTACGGATCGAGAATACCCGCAGTGCGTCGTGCACCGACAAGGTGCCTTCTGCGCTGTTCTTGCGCCCATTGAACGGGTAGGTATCCGGCCCGCGCTGGCACTGGGCGTTGAGGTTGATCCGGCCAACCTGGTTGGCAAAGGTATCGACCAGGCTGCCGATGGTAGCCGGGTCATTGCCGAACAGGCTGAGCTGCTGACCATAGTCGGAGTCGAGCACGTACTCGATCACCGTCTCCAGGTCGCGGTAAGGCACCACCGGTACAACCGGGCCAAACTGCTCTTCGTGATACACGCGCATGTCGGCGCTGACCGGGTAGAGCAGGGCAGGGAAGAAGAACGAACCACGGCTTTGGCCACCGCCCTCATTGAGCACCCGTGCACCTTTGCCAGTGGCATCGGCAACCAGGCCGTTGAGGTAGTCGACCTTGCCTTGTTCGGGCAACGGCGTCAGCGCCACGTCCGGGGCCCACGGCATGCCTGGTTTGAGGGCCGCGAGTTTACGCTGGAACTTGTCGAGAAACGCCTCGACCACATCCTCGTGCACGAACAGGATTTTCAGCGCGGTGCAACGCTGACCGTTGAACGACAACGCGCCGGTGACGGCTTCTTCGACGGCATTGTCGAGGTCGACCTGGGGCAGCACGATGCCTGGGTTCTTGGCATCCAGGCCCAGCGCTGCGCGCAGGCGGTGCGGGCGCGGGTGGAGTTTTTTCAGGTCGCTGGCGGCCTTGTGCGTACCGATGAAGGCAAACACATCGACCTTGCCGCTCTCCATCAGCGCGCTGACGGTTTCTCGCCCGCGGCCGTAGATCACGTTGATCACTCCCGGCGGGAAGCTGTCGCGGAACGCTTCAAGCAGCGGCCTGATCAACAGCACGCCGAACTTGGCCGGCTTGAACACCACGGTGTTGCCCATGATCAACGCCGGGATCAGGGTGGTGAAGGTCTCGTTCAGCGGGTAGTTGTAGGGTCCCATGCACAACGCCACGCCCAGTGGCGCGCGGCGGATCTGGCCAAGGGTGCCTTGCTCGAGTTCGAAGCGGCTGGAGCGTCGGTCGAGGTCTTTGAGGGCATTGATGGTGTCGACGATGTAGTCGCAGGTGCGGTCGAACTCCTTCTCTGAGTCCTTGAGGTTCTTGCCGATTTCCCACATCAGCAGCTTGACCACTGCCGTGCGCTGCTCGCGCATGCGGCTCAGAAACGCCTGCACGTGCTCGATCCGCTCGGCCACACGCATGGTTGGCCAGGCGCCGCGGCCTTTGTCGTAGGCGTCCACGGCTGCGTCCAGCGCAGTGAGTGCAGTATCGGCGTCCAGCAACGGTGCGCTGCCGAGGATGACTTGCTGCTCTTGATCGCCCTGCTTGAGCCAGATCGGGCTGCGCACGGTGGCCAGCGGGCCAGGCCACTGGCGCAACTCGCCATTGACCAGATAATCACGTTGCTCCAGCGGCGGCCCCAGGCGCCAGGCCTGGGGAATCTCATCGGCGGTTGGAAACAACGAATCGAGCAGACTGTCCATGAATACTGCACCTCACGATTAGAAGATAAGTGAAACGCTTCAGCTGTTTTTGAGCATGCGCCCGCCCGAGGAAAAACACCAGTCTGGCTCAACATTGCCCAGCCTGCGCCGATACACAATCAATCGACCTGCGACCGCGCATTCATGATCAGTGCTTTCCTCGACCAAGACCCACCACGGCCTGCCGTCAATTCGGTGCGGCGCAGTATCAACCGCCTGTTGCCGGTTGGCTTTGCCCTTATCGGTATTGGGCTGTCGGTTGTGCTGGGCCATATGGACAGGCAGCGCCAGCAGGCTGAGCAGGTGGCGCATGTGGGCACACAGCTATCGGGAGTGAGGGTCGCCCTTGAGGCGCAGCTGCGCGCTGCGTTTGGCGAAACCGAGGGCATCGCCCAGTTGATCACGGCCGATGGCGTCATCAGCGCCGAGCACTTTCGTGGCATGGCACGTGAGGCGTTGGCCTCGGTGCCTTACATGCGCCATGTGGTGTTGGCGCCTGGCGATGTGATCAGTGATGTGCACCCGCGTGCAGGCAATCTGTCCATCATCGGCCTGGATTACCATAGCCTGCCTGACCAATACGCCATGCTTGAGCTTGCCCGGCAACGGCAACGGCCGGTTCTGGCCGGGCCGGTCAAGCTGTACCAGGGCGGCGAAGCGTTGATCTACCGGCGTCCGGTATTCGTCAGCGGCAAGCGTGGCGTCAAGTTCTACTGGGGTAATGTCTCTACCGTAGCCGATATTGACCGTTTGCTGCGGGCCGCTGGCATCAGTCCGCAGCTGCCGATTGACCTGGCAGTGCGCGGCAGCGACGGTAAAGGTGCCGAAGGTGGCATGATCTGGGGCAATGCCGGCTTGTTCAAGGAGCCGTTGTTGACGCAGACCGTCGAGGTCCCGGGCGGCCGTTGGCAATTGGTTGCGGCGCCTCGTGACGGTTGGCCTGCGCTGGCCTTGTTCACTTCACCGCTGTTTCTGTTTGCCCTGAGTTTCACCGGCTTGTTCAGCGTGTTCGTCGCTCAGCTCAACCGTAGCCGCCGGCTGCTGCAGCGGCGTAACCGCGAGCTGCGGGAGTCGCAGGCTCAGCTCGAGCGGCTGGCCCACTACGACACCATTACCGGGCTGCCCAATCGGGTTCTGTTCCAGCAGCAGTTGGCCACGGCTATCAGCCAGGGCCACGGCCTGGCTGTATTGATGCTGGACATCGACGGCTTCAAACAGGTCAATGACAGCCTCGGCCACGCCATGGGCGACCTGTTGTTGCAACAGGCGACGGCGCGGTTTGTGCAGGAACTGAACAAGAACGATCGGGTGTGCCGCATGGGCGGTGACGAGTTCGTGTTCATGCTGCAGGGCAGCCAAGGTCAGGTCAGTCAGCAGGTACAGGAGATCCTGCGAGCCTTGCAGCGGCCCTTCGACCTCAATGGCAACGCGGCGCTGGTCACCGGCAGTATTGGCCTGGCCTGGTGTCCGCAGCAGGGGAATGATGTCGATAGCCTGCTGCGCCATGCCGACACCGCGATGTACGTTGCCAAGGAAAACGGCCGCAATGCCTGGCGGCCTTACCACCCGGACATGACTGCACGCCTGCAGCAGCGTCTGGAGATGGAGCGCAACCTGCGCCGCGCCTTGCGGCACAATGAATTCGAATTGTGGTATCAGCCCAAGATCGATCTGTTCAGCGGTCGGGTCGAGGGCGTCGAAGCGCTGCTGCGCTGGCGTGATCCGGTGCATGGCCTGGTCTCGCCGGGCGAGTTCGTGCCTTTGGCCGAGCAGACCGGCTTGATCATCCCGCTGGGCGAGCGCGTGCTGGAGCTGGCCTGCGCGCAGCTGGCCAGCTGGCGCAGTGCAGACTGCCTGCCAGGGCCGCTGGCCATCAACGTTGCGGCGCTGCAGATCGAACGCAGCGATTACGTCAGCAGTCTGGCCAGTGCCTTGGCCAGTCATGGCTTGCCAGCGCAGTTGCTGGAAGTGGAAATCACCGAAAGCCTGTTGATGGAAAGCCAGCAGCAGGCCTGCGCGGTATTGGCGCAACTGCAGGCGATGGGCGTGGCGACTGCAGTCGATGACTTCGGTACCGGCTATTCATCGCTGGCTTATCTGCGCTCGCTGCCCATCGATCACCTGAAGATCGACCGGGCGTTCATCAAGGACCTGCCTGAAGATGACGACGCCGTGGCCGTTGCCCGGGCTATCATCGATCTGGGCCATGCTTTGGGGTTCCGGATCACCGGTGAAGGTATCGAAACCCAGGCGCAGTACGACTTCCTGCGCAATGCAGGTTGCGATCAGGGGCAGGGGTATCTGATGGCGCGGCCTATGCCGGCACCCGCCCTGCAGGCCTGGTTGGCAGAGCGCCAACGCAGCCCTGTGAGCACAACCTGAAAGATAAAATTTGACGCCATAAAAGCATGCGCCATGCTGTCAAAATGCCGCTTGCAAACGGGCTGTCTTGCATCTTTAATTGTTACCAATTATGAGTGCGAAGCCGTGCTGCCATTAATTTAACTTTCAACAAGTTAAGTGCGATTTCGTGCGCGTTGGTGATGACCCTGCGTTTTGCCTGGATGGCTTTTGCCAAGGACATTGAAGAAGAAATGAAAGAGAACCTGCAGGCAGTTGCTCGAAAATTCATCTCTCCCTCGATGCGCTACGAGATGCGACATGTCTCAAATCGGTTACGTGATGTGCTCAGCCGTGCCTGTGTCTGGCGTTGGGAGGTCAGCCGGTTTCGGCTCAAGCAAGAGAGTCCCTATCAGATCCTCTACATTGGCAGAAAACAGCAGCGCGAGATGGCCAAGCTGTTGATCGCCGGAAAAGGGCAGGCAGCGGTCGCTGAAACCTACGCGGTGGCCCCCACAGGTGGCGCCGATCAAACCGTGGTGATCAGTGAGATGCCCACCAGCGGCGCGTTGTCGGTGCCGCATTATCTCAGCGCCGTAGTGCCGCTTGGGCGCCCCCTGGATGACATCACCGCCCGCTACGACAGTGAATTGCGCCGCAGCATTCGCAAGCACCGGCCGCTGTACCAGATGCGCCAGGCCCTCGACGATGCCGAGATCGCCATGGCCGACCGCGAGCTGCTGCGCCCCTACGCCACCGCCCGCCAAGGTATTCATGCTGCCCAGTTCGCCACTGAAGAGGTGTTTCGCATCGCCAAGGGGGTTGGCCGCCTGGACCTGATCACGCTGGGAGACGAGGTGGTCGCCTGTCACCTTGGCTGCGAAATCACTCGCGGCGGCAAGCGCTACTGGAGCACCCTGCGGTTTGGTTACTGCGAAGCGATATTCAGCGATGCCAAGAAGCTGCGCGAGGTCAATTCCATTACAACCTACATGGCCCTCGAGTGGGCGTTGGCCAACGGTTATGACTACTACGACATTGGCCTGTGCCTGGCGCGTCCGGACGACGGCCTGCTCAAGTGGAAGCGGCGGCGGGGCGGGGATGTCGATTCGCTGGGCAACCACGCCTACATGTTCGTGCGTTTGCCCAAGTCGGGGGCTGCAAAGTTTCTTTGGGATACGCCCCTGTTCGCGGTTGAAGGCAACAAATTGACGCTGCACCTGGGTTTGCCTGACGGACCCAGTGATGAGGAAGTTGCCAGCCGCTACCACGAGATGGTGTTCGGCGGGCTGCACAAGATTTACCTGTACGGCGGCCACGGCCATGGCGAAGGGTTTCTCCAGACTCTGCGCAGCCGCTACGCCAGTTTGCAGTCGCCCCCCACGATGGAGCGGGTTGTGTCCACCTAGCGGCCGCTAGCCAGGACGTCCTAGCGCACTTCCCCTGTGTAGAACCCGACCTGTGATGAACCTGTCCTGTGGGAGGAGGCTTCATGCCAAGCAACATCTCGAATTTCAGCGACCAGTCAGCGTCGCGCGAGCACACCTGGACGCTTGCCGCTTACCGGCACATCGCTCGGCAAAGGCTGGCAAGGTCTGCCGCCAGATCCCTGCAGAGTCTGGCGGTGAAGAGCTGGGATATCGCGCCAGGTGAGCGCGCGATCACCCCGCCGGCGATTTACCTGCCCGATCAGATGCAGCGGGTTACGGGCTGGGAGGCGCGGTTTTTCCCCTACGTACATCCTGGCCCGACCATGGCCGGCGGCATCCAGGTGGAGCATGGTCCTACCCGAGGGTACCTGCTCAAGGACGTCTGGCTTATCGATGGCGTGCTGTACAAGGACAACGCCAGCCTCTGGCTTTCGGCCAAGCCGCGGACTCTTCCAGGAATTGCGGTGGAGCACGAGATTCAGCGCGCAGCGATCTACTGTACGCAGAATGGCAACTCGTGGTTTGGCACCTGGCTGATGGAAGACTGCGTGACCTATGCACTGGCGTGCGCTGAGGGGGTGCCCGTGACCACTGCCCCATCCGCGCGCTTGCCACTGTTCACTCAGGCGCCGCCCTATGAAGCCTGGCTGGGGATGAACCCGTTGCGGCTGAACACGGCATTCTTCCGCGAGTTGGTGCTGTTCGATGACCAGAGCCACAATCGTAGCCGGCATGCACGTTATCGCGCCATCGGCGACAAGTTGTTATCCCATGTCAGCCACGCGCCGCATCCAGGTGTGTTCTTGCTGCGTGGTGGTGCTGGCGAACTGCGCCTGCTGCGCAACGAGCTGGCGATTGCCGAGCACCTGCGCACCCAGCATGGGTTTCGCGTCATTGATCCCCTGCGCAACGATGTGCCGACCATCGTAGCCGCGTGTGCGGGCGCGCGAGTAGTTGCAGGTGTCGAAGGTAGCCAGTTGGTGCACGGCGTCAACGTTCTGCGCGAAGGCGGGACCATCCTGACCCTGCAACCGCCGAACCGTTTTGTCAGCTATTACAAATACCTGGCAGATCGCGACGGGCAACACTTCGCCTTTGTAGTGGGTCAACCCGAGGGTGATGGCTTTACCATCGACAGGGATGAACTTGACCGGACACTTGATCTGCTGCCGGCGGGCCAGTAGTCATTTTCGTGGCAAGCACGCGAGTGGATAGCGACTCGACCAGTATTAAACGCAATTGATTACATTGCCTTCTCATTTATGAAACACCTGAAGGGAATATATATCGCGAAGTGGAATAACCGGGCGTAACTTGCGAGCCGGAAAAACCTGATTGATGCCCGTTCCTAGGTCCAGGTGTGCCGCCTAACCGAGGTTTCCCAGGTGCAAGGCGCCGCTTGAAGGCGGACGATCGAAGAATATAGGGGCTTTTTCCCTGTTTTTGGCGCTGACGCAAAATGAGCATATTTCAGTTGTCGTGTTTTTGACGAAAACAGTGCCCCCCGATTGAGTTTTATTATGGTGTCGGATCATTGACGTAATATCATTGTGCCCATAAGCTCATCTCACTACCTCACACATCTGTACCCCACTCATCTGTTTGTCCTCTTTCTGGAGGGGATCATGCGTTCGACCCTGTTTATTAAATCGATTTTCTTGCTGGTGCTGTTGAGTGGTGCTGCGCGTGCCGCAGATTCGTATGTAAGTCAGAACAGCGTTATCCCACTGGCAACAGCGGCCTGGTTGTTTGCGTTTGCGGTGGTGGGTTTTGTTGCAGTCGCCAACAGAAGAAAAATCTGATCGGTTTCAAGGGTTTGGCGTGTTTACCGATGTGTGGGTGTGCTTCGTATCTGATCCGTCATGGACAGCAGCAGGGTTGAATTACAGTGGCTTGTCAATTCTCAAAGCCTAGCTATATTCCAGATGCCAGCAGCGCTGACGCCGGTTGATTGACAGGGCGTTGCGGTAAAGGCCGTGAAGCACCGCACAGCCGGTGCAGCGGTAGTCATGCAGCTATGCAGTAGAGCGAGAAGTTGTGCGTAGTTCTCATTCAGTGCTCTTTTTGGCGGCCGCCTGGCCGGAGGGACCCCCATGGTGCGTTTATTAGGTTCACTGGTCTGCGTGCTTGCGGTCTGGTCCGGTACGGTCAGTGCCGATGAAAAGACTCCGCCTTACCTGCTCAGTCCGGGCGACAAGGTGACTGTCTCGGTGTGGGGCGATAACAGCCTGCGCCAGGAAACCAAAGTACTCCCCGACGGCAGCATCACCTTTCCTCTGGCAGGCCGGGTTGACGTCGCCGGGCTGGATGTCACTACGGCGGCAAGCCGTGTCGCACGCCAGCTTGAAAGGTTCATGCCAGACCCTAACGTCAGTGTCGTGGTGACCGAGGTCAACGGTAATCTGGTCTATGTGCAAGGCAAGGTGATGAAGCCCGGCCCGGTCCAGATGTCTGGTCCGACCGCAGTGCTGCAGGCCTTGAGCATGTCCGGCGGGCTGGATAAATTTGCCGATGAAAGCGCGATCAAGGTGATCCGCCGTATCGGCAACACCGAGCGAGTGCTGCCGGTGCGCTACAAGGATTTGGTTTCGGGGCGTGATCTGTCCACCAATATCCAACTTCAGGCTGGCGATACGCTGGTCGTCCCTTGAGCGGGCCAGTCAGCGCAAAATCGACCGTGCCGCTGCTTCGCGCAACAGGTGTTGTAACGGCAATCTGCATGTTGCCGTACTCGGCCTCGGTCCACGCTGCCGTTTGGCAGTCTTCGGCAACCTTGCCCAGCACTGTGGAATACGACAGCAACCCGTTACTGCTCAGCTCCCAGGAGCAAAGCGTGGTGCGTACCATCATTGCGCCCAATTACAGCCTGGTCGGCAAGTACGACCGGGATGAGCTGCGCTTCGGCCTGGGCCTGACAGTGCTGCGCTCATCCGAGAAGTCGGTGGTCGATGACCGCGAAGACCCTAATCTGAGCATTGGCTGGCAGCGAGAGACCGAAACCGGCGGTTTTGGCCTGCGTGGGCTTTACAGCGAAAGCTCCACACTCTCCGGCACTGTACTTGAAACCGGTGTAGTCACCACTGACGGCACCCAGAAACTGTATTCGCTGATCGGCAACTGGAACCGCGCGCTCACCGAGCGCACCACGCTGGAAAACGAAACGACCTACAACCGGGCCCGCTACGACATCAACACGCTTACCGGCTACGACGAACTGGCCAGTGAACTGACACTGACCTACGCCTGGAGTGCGCAGACCCAGTTCTTTACCGGCATCACTGCCCGCCGTTACGAGCCGGACGATGACACCACCGCCAGCGCCTCCAACAGTTACGCGCCAGTGGTGGGGGTGAAGTATCAGTTTTCCGAACGTCTTGAAGGCACGCTGCGGGTGGGCGTCAATCAGGTCTCGGGTGACGAGGGCGGGCGCCGCGCTGAAGGCGGGGCATCGCTGCGCTACAACGGCGAACGGCACGACGCGACGTTGACCGCCGAACGCAGCACGGTGGCGAGTGCCGAGGGCGGATTTGCCGAAGTGGACGCCGTGCGCGGCAGCTGGAGTTATGCCGTCGATGAGCTGACCCGGGTCGGCATCGATGCGGCCTGGCAAGACAGCAAAGGCCAGACCCCGAATACCTTGCAGACCTACGGCGTGTGGGCCAGCCGGGAGTTATCAGAGTTCTGGGACGTGCGCTTGTCATTGATGCACCGCGAGCGCAAGCAGAACGACCTGGGTGACGCCGTCGGCACCATCGTCGGCCTGACCCTTACCTACCGAATCCCCGATCTCTGACGTTCAGCCTGGTGGCCACTATGAAGTCTGAATACGAGCTGTCCCTCAAGGATTACATCGCCATCATCAAGGACCGCGCGCTGCTGCTCGGGGTGACCATCGTGGTCATTCTGGCCATCAGCGTGGCCGTCGCGCTGAGCGTGCCACCGTTGTATCAATCTACCGGTACCATTCTGGTCGAGTCGCAGCAGATCTCGCCCGAACTGGTCTCGGCCAACAACAGCAGTTTTGCCGATGAGCGCATCGAGGTAATTCGCCAGCGGGTGATGACCCGCGACAATCTGCTGCGGATCATCGACAAGTACCAGTTGTTCGCCGACAAGGGTCGCCAGTTCAGCGAGTCGGACAAGATCGATCAGATGCGCAACACGATCGTGGTCAACACCCTCAGCACCTTTGTCAAAGGTCGCGGTGAGACCACCGTGGCCTTCAACGTGTCTTTCGAGCACAAGCGCCCTGAGGTGGCTCAGCAAGTTGCCAACGAACTGGTCACGCTGTTCCTCAACGAAAACGTCAAGCAGCGCACCGAGCGCGCCACCGAGACCACCGAATTCCTCACCCAGGAGGCGAACAAGCTGGGTGCGGAGCTGGCCACTCTGGAAAACCAGCTGGCCGACTTCAAGCAGGCACACGCCAACACCTTGCCCGAGAACCAGGCGTTGCGCATGAGCATGTTGTCTCGCGCCGAGCTTGAGTTCCGCGAGATCGACCGCGACTACAAGGCCGCTCAGGAAGAGCTACGCTACCTTGAGGTCGAGCTGTCAGCGGCCAACGCCGGCGTCGCCAGCAAGGCCGATGGCAGCCGTGGCGGTACGGCTGACCTACCGCAGGATCTGCCCAGCCTCAAGGCTGAATATGCTCGTCTGCTTACCACTTACACCGAAGCCCACCCCGATGTGATCGCAGTCAGGCGCAAGATCAATGCGTTGGAGGCGGCAGGCGGCAGTCCTAAAGCTGCTTCGGGCGTCAGCCTCGAGGTTGCCCGCGCCCGCACCAAGATCGGCGCTGCGCAACAGCGCATCGCCTCGCTGGTGGAGCAAAAGCGTCAGCTCTCGGCCAAGATCGAAGGCTATGAGGCGGAAATTCTGGAGGCACCGCAGGTCGAGCGCGGCCTGGTCACGCTGATGCGTGACCACGACAATGCGCGCAAGAAATACGAGGAAATCCGCGCCAAGGAGATGGGCGCAAAGATCACCGAAAGCCTGGAGCAGGAAAACAAGGCCGAGCGCTTCGTCCTGCTCGAACCGCCGCTGTTGCCAGAGAAACCAGTCAAGCCCAATCGCAAGAAGATCGTTGCCCTCGGTGCGGTACTCGCACCGGCTGGCGGTGCGGCGCTGGTGATGCTGATGGAAATGCTCAACCAGCGCGTGCGCGGTGTCGGCGCGCTGGAAAGCGTGGTCGGCAAGCGGGTACTGGTCGCGGTGCCGTTCATCGCGACTCAGGCTGAACTGGCCAGGCGCAGGCGTTGGCGGGTACTGGCGGTGCTTGCTGCACTGGCACTGGTGGCTATCATGTTACTCATGGTCCACCTGTTCTACATGCCATTGGACCTTCTGCTTTATAAAGCTATGGCTCGGTTTGAATAGGGAAAGCAGCGATGGACAGACGTACGCCGGCTACTGGAAGCACCCTTCATCCTGTAACAGCAAGTGCCGCGCAACCGGCACCGGTGCTACAGCAGCCCGAAGCCTTGGGGCAGTTCGATTACGTCAACACCACGGTGGTACCGCTGCGCGCGGAGCACCTGGAGCGGCATCGTATCGTTGCCTACAACAAGAACTCCAACATGAGTTGGGCGTTCGACCTGCTGCGCACGCAAGTGCTGCAGACCATGGAAGAGAACGGCTGGAGGACGTTGGCGATTACCTCGCCAACGCCTGAAGCCGGCAAGACTGTTTTGGCCATCAACCTGGCCATGAGCATCGCCCACCACACCACAAAGACTGCATTGCTGGTTGATTTCGACCTGCGCCGGCCGCGGGTTGGCAGCAGCCTGGGCTTGCCGATGGGCAAGGCGCTCAACGAATTCCTCAACAATCAGGCTGGGTTGGAAGAGGTGCTGGTCAACCCGACCCTGCCGCGCTTCGTCGTGCTGCCAACCCGTGAGCCAGTGCCGTTGTCCACTGAGGTGCTGTCCTCGCCCAAGGTCAACAACCTGATCCACGACCTGCGCGAGCGTTATGAGTCACGCATCTGCATCTTCGACCTGCCGCCGTTGCTCAGCTCCGACGATGCAATCACCGTGCTGCCCAAGTTCGACTGCGTGCTGCTGGTGGTCGCCAATGGCAACAACAGCAAGAAGGAAATCGAAGACTGCCTGTACCACCTGGCCACCGCCAACCTGATTGGCGCCGTGCTGAACAAGGCTGAGGCGCAGACCCGCTCTTACTACTGAGTAGTGTTCAGCCCTGACCAACCCTTGGCGCTTAGCGCCAGGGATATTGCCGCTTAGCGCCAGGGGTATCGCCGCTTAGCGCCAGGGATATTGCCGCTCAGTGCCACGGGTATTGCCGCTCCCAGTTCCAGGCATGCGCGAGAATGTCTTCAAGCAATGGGTACTGAGTGTGCCAGCCAAGGATCTGTCGAGCTTTGCTCGCGTCGGCAACAAGGCTCGGCGGGTCGCCGGCGCGCCGTCCCGCCTCGATGATATTGATTGCCCTGCCAGTGACGCTGCGCGCGGCAGCGATGACCTGCTCCACGGAAAAGCCCTCGCCATTACCAAGGTTGAACGCCGTACTGGCGCCGCCGGCCTGCAGGTAGTCGATGGCCAAGGCGTGCGCCGAGGCCAGGTCGTTGACGTGGATGTAGTCGCGGATGCAGGTGCCATCTACTGTGCTGTAGTCGCGGCCGAACACGGTCACTGCCGGGCGCCGACCTGAGGCCGCCTGCAGAATCAATGGGATCAGATGCGTTTCCGGCTCATGGCACTCGCCCAGCATGCCGTCGGGATCAGCCCCGGCCGCATTGAAATAGCGCAGGCACACCGACCGCAGCCCATAGGCGCGATCAAAGTCTTCGAGCATTTGCTCGACCATCCACTTGCTGCGTCCGTAGGGGTTGATCGGCGCTTTCGGATGGGCTTCATCGATCGGTATGTACTGCGGGTCGCCGTACACCGCTGCGGTCGATGAGAACACCAGCTGCCTGACGTCTGCCTGAATCATCGCCTGGAGCAGGCAGAGCGTCGCGGCGACGTTGTTCTGATAATACTTGCCCGGGTCACTGACCGATTCGCCAACCTGGATGAACGAGGCAAAGTGGAACACTGCATCGAAGCGATGGGCGGCAAACAGCGCATCCAGCGCTGGCCGGTCTGCGATGTCGAGATTGGCCCAGGTCACTCCACTGTGGGCCGGCATGACGTCGGCGACCACTACTTGATGTCCGGCCAGCAGCAAGTGCTTGACCATATGTGAGCCGATGTAGCCTGCGCCGCCAACAACCAGAAACTTCATCCATTTCTCCTGGAGTCTACTGTTGTTCCGTCCAATCCTGGGTTGTGAATCAGGTGCATGTGAGACCGATCGAGCAAGCGCGGGTTGAAGCTGACCTCTGACAGGGTAGGTGGCAAAAATGGCTATTTCAAGAACAGCCAATTACTCATGTGCTGGCCGTCGAAATTGATCACATACCGCCCATCCTCATAGCTCACAGGCAGTTGTTGCTGTTTGCCGGTATACAGCTTCAACCCCGGCCCGGCCTTGATACTGACGCGCCCTTGCAGCGGCTCGACGTGGAACGGCGTCCTGTCATCCGGGCGCGGCACCGCACGGGTGCCCAGCGAGATCAGCAGCGCGCGCGACTGGCTGAACGGCTTGCCATCCAGGCTTTGCACGGCCACGCTCGCGTATGGGGTCTGCAGGTCGAGCCCCAGCTGGGCAAGGCTCATCGAACGCCCGCCCAACCAGCCGGTCGCGGCCTGGGTCAGCGGCGTGTCGATGGTGTACACGCCTTGCTGCCAGTTACGCCTGAGCTCGCCAGTATCGGAGCTGGCCTCGCTGGCATCAGCGGCGAGCAGTGACTGGTCCGGGTCCTGCAGTACCTGCGCACCGGCTGCGATCGGACTTGGCTGCAGCCAGGGCAGTTCGGGGGTGGCCGGCAGGGCGATCTGCAGCTGGCCTTTTTCCATTGCGCTGCGCAGCAGGACCGAGTTGGCCGGGGTGATCAGGCGGTTGAACAGGGTAGCGGGTGAGGGCGCAAAAACGTAACGGGTCTGCGCGGGCTGCACGTCACCGCGCCGGTAGAGCAGGGCGGCAGCGGGCATGGTCGCCATCAGCCCTGGATCGTTGTAGGCATTCCAGTTATCAGCGCGAATCCATTGGGCGATGAACGCTTGCTGGCTGTAGGCATATTGCATCATCGCGTCCCAGCCCTGATGGCTGGCGGTGCCGGCAATGTACAGCGGCAGCGAGTGGCGATCAGGGCTGGGGAACGGCTGGGCGTTCCACTCGGTTACGCTCATCGGCAGGCCGGCAACTTGCGCCGCGGCCAGCCAGTTGAGCAGGTTGTCGCTGGTCAGCGGATTTTTCTCCAGCTGGCCACTGGCGCCGTAGCTGTGGGCGTCGACCAGGTCGCCTGCGGTCAGGGCCGGTAACGTGCTCAGGCCATTGCCGCCCCAGCTGCTGGTGGTGACGATCGGCACTTTCACGCCGAGCCCGCGCAGGTGCTCGATCAAACTGACGTTGAACTGGTGCTCGAGGTCATTGAGAAACAGCTTCGACGGGCCTGGCTCCCAGGCACGCCAGGTGCGGTCTGCTGGCAAGTCGTGGCGCTGGGCAAAGGCCTTGGCCAGTTCCATATAGCGCTGGCTGTGGCGCGGTACGCCCTTGTCCGGCAGCAGTGCGTTGCCATAGTGCTGGACGATGTCGTTTTCATTGGTCAGCAATAGTGCCGCAATCGCCGGATCATCCTTGTAGGCAAGGCCGGTGTAGGCGTTGACATGGGTGACGTACTGCTCGGCAAAGCGCTTCATCGCCTGCTGGATCGAGGCGTTGACGTAGGCATAGCCTTTGAGGTCGATGTAGTTCTTGCCCTTGGCCAGCTCGGCGAAATCGCTGATCTGGTCGTTGCTGGTCAGTACCCGTTCGACGTGCATGTCCAACCAGACATAGATGCCTTCGTCCTTCAGGCACTTGATCCACCAGTCGAGCTTGCGCAGGGACTCGGCATTGAGCTGCTGGGTGTCGCGTAGTTTGGTGACATCGCCAAAGATATTCGGGCTGACCCAGGGCGAGTCGTGGTGGTGCAGACGGATCAGGTTGAAGCCCAGCGCTGACAGGCGCTTGGCCTGTTGCTTGATTTCGTCGTCGGGGGTGTTGTACAGGGCGTAGGCGGACAGATTGGTGCCCCAGAAACGCACCGGGGTGTTGTCGGCAAAGGCCAGCTGCTCGCCGTCTGCCTTGACGAAGCCGCGCTTGCCCGCCGGTTTTTCAGCGGCATTGAGAAATGACAGGTCGACGGGCGAGGTGCGCCAGTCGAGCTGGTCATCCGGCCAGCTGTTCGGGTCGGCCAGGCCAAAGCGTTCTTCGCTGGTTTGGCCAATGCTGATATCGCCGCTGACCGTCAGAGTCGCCTTGATCTGCTGGCGGCCAGGCTCAATCGGGTCCTCGTAGAAGAACGCGCGTACCTCGCTGGGGTCACCGCGCTCCATGAAGACTCTGGCCAGCGCCGGCTGGAAGCGCATCTCGATACGACGTCCCTGGGCATCGCTGCCCCAGGACCAGCCGGTGTTGCCCGGCAGCAACACCGGCTTGCCCATCTCGCCGGCAATCAGCGCGGGGTCGAAGTTGAATACGATACCGCCGCCTATGATGTCGGTTTTCTTGCTGTGGGCATCCAGGCTGATATCCCAGCTCAGGGTCTGCGCCTGCGGCTTGGCGATGGTCGCGTTCAGATCGAAATCGAGGTCCTTGCTCTTGCCCATCAGGCTGTAGGTATACGGCGCATTGACCTTGAGCGCGGTGTAGAAGCCGGTCCAGCTCCAGTCGGCGCCCCAGAAGTCGAAGCGTGACGCCATGACCGGGCCGCCGCCGCGAGTCAGGCTGGGCAGGCCATTGCTTTGGTCGACGCTGACTGACCACTCTGCCGTCCACGCCGGCAGCGGCAACAGCACCAGAGCGAGCAGGGCCGAGGCCCGCATGAGGGGGCGCATACGCAGTGAGGTCATTGACATTACCTGGATTGAAGGCTGGCGAATGCGCTGCTGGCTTCGGCCTGGCGAGCACGGCGCAACATCTGTATATAGGCCACGCTTACCCCGGCAATCGACCAGTACACAACAGGGATCACAGTGATACTGCTGACGGTGAAGATAATCACCAGAATGCCCAGCAGCGTTGCCAGCAAGGCGCGACCGAGTAGTCGACCCTCTTCGTTGCGGTCGGGGAAGGCGCGTAGCGCCTTGCGCAAGCCAAACAAGATGCTGACGAAGAACCCGACGAACAGCGTCAGTCCGACCAGCCCGACCCGCAGGGCCAGGTTGATGTAGGTATTGACGATGTCGATGATGCCCTCGCCCTGAATCATCGACTGCATTTCCGGGGTGTTGCGGAAGTCGAACGAGCCAAACAGCGGGTTACGCTGAATCACGATCCACGAGTTGTCGAGCAGGCGCTCGCGGTAGGTGATGTTTTCTTTTTCCAGGTTGCCAATAAACGGCAGCAGGTCGAGCACCTTCTCACCGCCGGGCATCACGCTCAGCAGCGGCAGTGCCAGAATACCGGCCATGGCCAGCAGGCTCAGACGCTTGACCGCATTGCGCCCGGTGGCGATGAACACCCCGACAATGATCACCGCACCGATCCACGGCCCACGCGACAACGGCACGATCAGCCCGGCCGCCAGCAGCAACGCGCCGAGCAGGCACTGCAGGCGGCTGCGCACGTAACTACTGAGGAACAGGAACAAGCCAATCGCCACGCTGATCACGTAGCCCAGCGCAATCGCCTGGCCGGTGGTGGCACTGGCCCGCAGCGAGCCGCCGCGGCTGAGGTAGCCGGACATGCCCCACTGGGTGCCCATGGCATCGGTCAGGGCGTTGTACAGCAGCCAGTGGCGAGCAAACTCGGCCACGGCAATCAACGACAGCAGAAACGCTGCCAGCACGAATGCCAGCAACGCATCCTTGAAATCGCTGATCTGCTTCAGGCCACGGCTGGCAACGTAGTAGGGCAGAAACACATCCGTGTACAGGTAGAAGCTCTGGCGCAAGGTGTCGGTCAGGGTGGTTTCGCGCAGGTACAGCAGGCTCATCAGTATCAGACTGACTGCCAGCAGCTTGTCCGGCAGGGTACGGCCGAAGGCCAGCGTATCGCCTTGTCTGCTCAGGGCCAGCGCGGTGGGCAGTAACAGGCACAGGGACAGCAGGCGGATGTGATTCATCTCGAACAGGTAATTGACCACGCCAAAGCCTGGAATCTGCACCGAGGCCGGAGGGATCAGGAACAACAGGATGAAAAACAGAGCCAGCACATTATGTTCACGGCGCCGCACCACATGCAGGATCACTACAGTCGCAGCGGCATACAGCCAGAAACTGTGGGAGAAGAACGCCAGCAGGGTCAGGCCAAACCAGAGGTTGCGCCGACGCTTGAAGTCGGCCGCCGGGATGATGTCCAGTGCCGGTTTGCGGGCCATCACGAACACCACGCTGGCCACGAACAGAATTACAATCAGTGCACGAAAATGTTCTGGCATTGGCTAGGGCACCTATCCCTGGTTTATTGAGATTCGCATCATGGCTAATTGAAACTATAGTGACTTCTAGCCATTCAGTCAGAGATTGAAGTCATGCCGTCGATTGAAGCGTCCGCTGCCGTGAGCCTGCGCTCCAGGGCAATCTGGGCCGGTGCCTGGAACCTGGTGTCGTTGCTCGCTTCGCAGGCAATGCGGCTGGGCGGCAATTTGATCATGGCCAGGCTGCTGTTGCCGGAAATGTTCGGTGTGATGGTCATTGCCGGCACGGTTTCGATGCTCCTGCATTTATTGTCCGACGTCGGCCTGCGACAAAACATCATCCAGAGTACGCGCGGCGACGACCCACTGTTTCTCAATACCGCCTGGACCGTGCAGATCGTGCGCGGTTTCGTGCTGTTTGGCCTGACCCTGCTGCTGGCAGTCGCCGCCTGGTATGCCCAGCGCGCTGACCTATGGCCTGCCGAGTCGGCCTACGCCGCCCCCGAGCTACCGATGGTACTGGCTGCCACCGGCCTGTCGGCGATTATCTGGGGCTTCCAGTCGACCAAGATAGATGTGGCGGTGCGAACTTTCCAACAGAAGCGCGTGGTTTTGATCGAACTGGCGTCACAGTTCATCGGATTGCTGGCAATGTTGCTGATTGGCTACTTCACCCGTTCGATCTGGTCGCTGGTGCTGGCCGGGTTGATTTCGGCATTGGCGGGCACCGTGCTGGGGCATCTTGCGATGCACGGGCATGGTAACCGCCTGCAGTGGGACCGCGGTGCACTGCAGGAATTGATCGTATTCGGCCGTTGGATACTGCTGTCGTCGATGGTCGGCGTGCTGGCGATGTATGGCGACCGTATGTGGTTTGGCGCAAGCATGACGGTGGCACAACTGGGGGTCTACTCGATCGCAGTGCTTATCCTGGGTGCAATTCAGACCGGGCTGTTGCGCCTGGGCGGCTCGGTCGCTTTGCCCGCGTTCAGCGAGGCGGTCCGGGAAGGCGATATGGAACGCCTCAAACGCCTCTACTATCGGTTCAAGCTGCTGGTCGACCTGGCTATGCTGTTTACCTGCGGCGTGTTGCTGACTGCCAGCCCTTTGCTGATCGGCTGGATGTATGACGAGCGTTATGCCGAAGCCGGCCCGATGCTGGCGATTCTGTCGTTGTCGTTTTTCACCCTGCGTTACACCATGTCGCATCAGCTCTGGGTGGCACTCGGCCTGACCAAGTACCAGGCCATGGACAACATCATCCGCCTGGTGTCGCTGTGGGCGCTGTTGCCGTTGCTGCTGGCGCTGGGCGGTGTCGAGTACGCGATCTGGGGGGTTGCCCTGCACACGTTGCCAACGTTGATCCTGGTGGTCTGCGTCAACTGCAAGCTGGGCATGTTCAGCCTCAAGCGCGAGCTGATAGTGCTGCCGATGCTGGCGGTCGGGGCGTTGTTTGGCGTTGCGGTCACGCATTTTTTCGCCTGGCTCTGACGGTTGTCGGGCCAGCTACTAAGATGTCAATTATCCACGGGCACAGGTCTTGGAATTATGGGGAAGCTTGTATTTTGCAGTCGGCTGTCCGGTCGTAGAGGCTTTCTTCGGGGTTGTGTGGTGTTGGGGGTTGGCGGGGCGATATTTGGCGTGGCGGGCAGTGCGCTGGCAAAGCCCGCCGAGAAAAAAGCAGGGTTCGTGGTGATAAATGGCTGGGTGTTGCCTGCTGACTATTTTCGGGATGGGCCAGCATGATCAAGGACTATCAAGCGGAAAAATCGCTGCGCGATGACTACGACGTGTGCATCGTTGGTGCCGGCCCAGCCGGCATCACCCTTGCCCTGCGTCTGGCCGCCGGCGGTTGGCGGGTAGTGTTGCTCGAGGCGGGCGGCCACGAATACACGCCGCAGTCGCAGGCGTTCTATAAGTGCACCTCGACCGGCCTTGAGCTTTACGCCGAAGAAACCCGCCTGCGCTATCTGGGCGGCACCTCTAACCACTGGGCCGGGCGCTGCCGCCCCTTCACCGCATCGGACTTCTCTGTGGCACCACCCGGCGAAATGCCTGGCTGGCCAATCGCCTACGCGGAAGTCGAGCAGTACCTGGCTGCGGCCATGGATATCGTCGATCTGCCCGCGGGTGCCGAGTTTCACACGATGAATGCCGGCCTGAAGGGCGGGGAGTTCGAAGCAGATCGGTTTCTGCTCAGCCCGCCCACGCGCTTTGCGCAAAAATACGCAGCAGCGCTCAACGACACACCTGGCCTGGACGTGTTCATCAACTGCAACTGCGTCGATATAGAGTTCGCCCAGGATACTGGCCGAGTCGGCGCGGTGCTGGTGTCCGACTACAATGGCCAGCGCGAGCGGTTGCAGGCCCGACACTTCATCCTCGCCACTGGCGCGATCGAGAACGCCCGGCAGTTGCTCAACAGCGAGTCGCTGCGCGCCGCCGGCGTAGTCAGCAAGGACGGCCCGGTCGGACGCTGCTTCATGGAGCACCTGAACGTCGACATGGGCACCTTCATCCTCAAGGACGGCGCGGACACCGAATCGCGCCAGTACTACACCACCGACGCCTTCGTTGCCGAGTACCAGGCGGGCAAGGGCAACGTTTCTACCGCTGTGCTGGCCGATGTGCAGACTTACGGCAGAACCGCCGAGGTGAAGCACTTTCTGGAAAACCTCGCCTGTGAAATGGGCGTGGCCAGCAAGGTCGAATTCATCGCCAAGTTCAGTTGCCCAGGCGACGGTGTGATCGGCACCATGATCGAGCAGTTTCCCAACCGGCAAAGCCGGATTTCCTTGCTCGACGAGAAGGACGAACTGGGTGTGGCCAAGGTCAACGTCAATTGGGTAGTGAGTGCAGACGACCGGCATACCATCAAGTGCATCGGCGCCGAGATGGCCAAGCAGTTCGCCGAAATGGGCCTGGGCTTCGTCAAACTCAATGATTTTGTCTACGAAAGCAGCGTGCCACTGAAGATGGCCCCGCATGCGCATCACATGGGCACCACGCGCATGGCCGCTTCGCCTGAATTCGGCGTGGTGGATGCTGACTGCAAGGTGTTCGCGACCGACAATCTTTATGTCGCCGGCAGCAGTATTTTCGCCAAGGGCGGCGCCTCCAACCCGACCATGCCGCTGATCCAGTTTGCTCTGCGCCTGGCCGACCACCTCAACGCCAGGCTCAGGGCAGCAAGCGGTGCGGTTGTTTGAACGAGTAGTTGCTTCACTGCGGTTGATAACGGGTTGGGTGCGCAAACGGTCGTAAGTATAAAAACGAGACCGCAGCCGCCTCAGCAACAGTCCAGGGATTGCTTTTTTGGCGAGGCAAGCAGCATGTATGGATGGATACGCAGCACAATCACGTCGTTTGTGTACTCGACCGGGCGCGGCGGCGCGGCCTATAAAAAAATCTGCAACCCCAATGCCCGTGACTGGGGCGCGTACATGGCGCGCTGGGGCAAGTTTTATTCGGTCGGCACCAATATCCACATCAACCCAGGCTGCAATATCACCGACCCGGCGCTGTTGCGCCTGGGCAGCAATGTCGGCCTGTCCGACTGCACCCTGATCGGTCACGATGCCGTGGTGGCGCTGATCGAGGTGTGCTACGGCAAGCAACTCGATTCGGTGGGCTTCATCGACATCAAGGACAACTGCTTTGTCGGCCACGGTGCCATCGTCATGCCGCGGGTGACCATCGGCCCCGACTCGGTTGTAGCCGCAGGTTCGGTGGTGACCAAAGACGTGCCACCCGGCACTGTGGTGGGTGGCAACCCGGCCAGGTTCATCTGCACCACCGCCGAAATGATCCAGCGCGTCGAGGAGCGCTGCAATGCCTACCCGTGGATCGACCTGATCAAGAAGCGCGAGGGCGCCTACGACCCGGCACTGGAACCGATGCTGGCCGAGGTAAGGCGCCAGTACTTCTTTGGAGACAACAACAATGGCTAGCAAGCCGGTCGACGTGATGGTCGTCAACTTCAACACCGGCGCCTTGTTGCAGCCGATGTTCGATGCCCTGCGCCGCGCCGACAGCGAAACCCTGGCCAGCTACCTGATAGTGGACAACGCCTCGGTCGACAATTCTCTGGAACGCCTGGCCGAGGTCTGCCCCGAGGCGTTACTGGTCAGCAACCACGACAATGTGGGCTTTGGCCGCGCCAACAATCAATTGCTCGAACACCTGCAGGGACGCTACGCGCTGCTGCTCAATACCGACGCCTTCGTCGCCAGCGATACCCTCGAGAAAACCATCGCCTATATGGACCAGCACCCGGACTGCGGCGTGCTGGGCGTGCGCCTGGAGGGACGCGACGGCGACCTGCAGCCGTGCTGCCGCTACTTTCCCACGCCATTGAATGTGTTCATTGCGCGTACCGGCCTCAAGCGCCTGTTTCCGGGGGTGAAAATGGTCGATGAAATGAGCTGGGACCATGCTTCGGTGCGCGAATGTGACTGGCTACCGGGCTGTTACTACCTGGTGCGGCGTGAGGTGCTCGATCAGGTCGGGCTGTTCGACCCGCGTTACTTTCTTTATTACGAGGAAGTCGACCACTGCAAGCGGGTCAAGCAAGCCGGCTGGAAGGTGGTGTTCTATCCGCACACAACGGTGGTGCACATCGGCGGCGAGAGCTCCAAGTCGGTGGCCAAGCTTGAGGCTGCCAGCCGGCAGATCTCGGCTTATCAGATCGAGAGCGAACTGCTCTATTTTCGCAAGCACCACGGCGTCCTCGGGCTGATCCTGCATATGCTGCTGGTGTGTGCGGGCGATCTGGTCCTGGCGCTAAAGGCTTTGCTCAAAGGCCGCGGCTGGCCAGCGATCAACGCGTGCTGGCAGCACAACGTGGCAACCTGGAAACTGCTGTTTGCCACGCGCCTGGCCAGCCAACCGACACGCTAGGAGAGCCCATGTTCGACAATATTCGCGCTGACCTGCAGGCCTACGGCGGCGACTGGGGCGCCCAGGGCTTCTGGGTGATGCTGGTCTACCGCTTTGGCCGCTGGCGCTACGGTGTACGCCCGGCGCTGCTGCGCAAGCTGTTTTCGCTGGTCTACAAAGTGCTGTTCAAGTTTGTCCAGATCATCACCGGCATCGAGTTGCCATGCGAAGTCGTGGTCGGGCGCAATTTCGTCATCGATCACTTCGGTGGCATCGTCATCAGTGGCTATGCTCGATTTGGTGACGACTGCCGAATTCGCAATGGGGTAGTCGTGGGGCTGAAGAATGTCAGTGAGCCGATTGCCCCGATCATCGGCAACAACGTCGACATCGGTGCGGGTGCAAAGGTGCTGGGCAACATCCGCATTGGCAACAACGTGGTGATCGGTTGCAACGCTGTAGTGTTGATCGATGTGCCGGATGACGCCCTGGCGGTTGGGGTGCCAGCAACCGTCAAACTGAAAAAGCCTGCATTGTTGGCGCAGGATTGACGACAGCAGAGTGAGCAGGTGCGCGTGGTTGCTTTCCGGTTTGGCAAGTGAGGCTCATGGTGACAGGGATCGGCGTAGTGGTGATTGGTCGGAACGAGGGCATGCGACTGGAGCGTTGCCTGGCCTCGCTTGCGGGGTCAGCGGAGCAGGTGGTGTATGTCGATTCAGGCTCCAGCGACGGCTCGCTGCAACGCGCAGCGGACCATGGTGTGGCAGTGCTGGCGCTGGATTTATCCATCCCGTTTACCGCCGCGCGGGCGCGTAACGAAGGCTTTGCCTGTTTGCAGCGGCTGATGCCCGGGATGCGCTATGTGCAGTTCGTTGACGGCGACTGTGAAGTGGCCCGTGGCTGGTTACCCGCGGCGCAGGCGTTTCTCGACGCCCAGGGCGATGTCGCGGTGGTCTGCGGGCGGCGCCGTGAACGCTTCCCTGAGCACTCCGTGTACAACCTGTTGTGCGACCTTGAATGGGACACGCCGATCGGCCAGGCCAAGGCCTGCGGTGGCGATGCGCTGATGCGCGTCGAAGCCTTCTTGTCGGTCTCGGGCTTTCGCCCGGAGCTGATTGCCGGCGAAGAGCCGGAGCTGTGCGTGCGCCTGCGCAAGCGGGGCTGGAAGATCTGGCGGCTGGACGCGGAAATGACCTTGCACGACGCGGCCATGACCCGCTTCAGCCAGTGGTGGCAGCGCACCTTGCGCGGCGGCTATGCCTTTGCCGAAGGCGCCTGGTTGCATGGCGCGGCGCCCGAACGGCATTGGCGCCGCGAATCGCGCCGGGCCTGGCTCTGGGGCCTGCTGATTCCACTGTCGATCATGCTGCTCAGCGTGGTGCTGGGCCCCGTGTGGTTGCTGCTGCTGTTGATCTACCCGCTGCAAGCGCTGCGGCTGGCCCGTCGCGGCGCCCGCTCACGGCGCGAAAACTGGCTGCAGGCGGTGTTTCTGGTGCTGGCGAAATTCCCCGAGATGCTCGGCCAGCTCAAGTTTTTGCTGAACAGGTTTGCCGCCGGCAAGTCGGGTTTGATCGAGTACAAGTGAGATGCCCATGATGGTTAGATCGTTAGCGAAAAGCGTGCTCGTGTTGCAGCCGGGCTACTCGCTGCGGGCACTGAACAACAAATTCAAGCTGGTGCTGGCGATGGTCAGACAGTGGCCTGAGCTGAGCGCCTTCATGCAGCGCACCTCGGCCGTACTGGGCAAGCAGCGCATGGCCCGGCTCGGTGTCGACTGTATCGGTGTCGTGCAATGGCCCTACATCAGCAAGTCCTGGAAGGCGCCGCTGCGCTTGAGTGTACTGGCCTCGCACTATGAGGTAGTCAGCCGCTACCTGCCTACCTTGTTGCTGCTGGGGCGCGACGAGTCGCTGCAACTGTGTGACCTGTCGGCCTATTCGCCTGGCTGCAGCCTGGTGCTGGACAGGCCGATCTGGTTCAAGCGCGAGGGCGAACTGGTGCTCAACCTGTTTCAGGGTGAGCTGCGGGTCGCGTCGCTGGCATTCACCCTGTGCCACATGGACGGCCAATTGAACCTGGTGATTGGCGCGGTGCAGGGCATCCACAAAGGCATCGACAGCGAGCGCTCGCTGGCGATCTACCGCGACCTGACCAAAGACTTCGAGGGCATGCGTCCCAGAAGTTTCCTGATCGAAGCGCTCAAGAGCCTGGCACGCACCATTGGCGTGACGCGGATCTATGCCGTGGCCGACGCCTACCGGCATCACCGGCATGCCTACTTCGGCGCAGACAAAGGCGAGGACCTGGCCGCCAACTATGACGTCATCTGGCTTGAACATGGCGCAGTAGCCTCTGAGCATCAGGACTTCTACAGCCTGCCCGTCGTCGCCGTCCGGCGCTCGGCCGACGACATTGCCGCGAAGAAACGCGCCATGTATCGCCGTCGCCATGAGTTGCTGGATGAAGTCTTCGCCCGCATCGAGTCGGCCATTCCCGGCGGGGTTGGCCAGCGTCAGTTGCTCAGCCATCGGCAACGGCTGGGCTCTGCGCTTAAATTCCCTGAAGATGAACCGGCGATCGGTTCTCGAACCCTCAGCACCAAGGTCGCCAAGCTGATCCGTCTGCTGACCACCGAGCCCCGGGCAGACCAGCGCTTGCTGGCTTACCTGCGCAAGGCAGGTGTTTACCCGACCTTGCGCAAGATCGTGCGCGAGCTGCTCAAGCAAGGGCCGCGGCTGCTCTGGAAGAGCCCGGCGGCGACCCGCACCAAAGTACCGCTGGCCGCGCCGTCAGTGGCTGCCAGCGAGCTGTTCCCGCGGGATGTTCTGCTGCTCAGCGAGTTCAGCGCCTACCAGCAGCCGAAAAGCCGCCCAGCGCAGTTGCAAAGCATGTTGCAAGACTTGGGCTATCACTGCGTTTCGCTTGACTGGCGCGATGCTGGCGCCTGTCAGATTGCCCTGCAAACGTGCTCGGTGGTTATCTTCCACCAGCTACCGGCAGTAGCCGAGCTGGCCCCGCTGTTTGCCGAGGCCAAGCGGCTTCAGGTCAGTTGCTGGTGGGACAGCGACGAGCTGATCTTCGACCCGGCTGCGTACCGTCAACGCGACGACGTTACCGTGCACAGCGAAGACACTGTCAACCGCCTGCTGGCCGCCGTTAACCAGCACCGCCAGGCGCTGCTGGCCTGTGACCAGGCGCTGGCGGCAAGCCCCGCACTGGCCGCGGCCATGCGCGAGGCAGGGGCGAGCCAGGTGGTTCTGGCAGAAACTGCAGGCCAGCTAGGGCAAGTGTTTGCCGCACCACCCAGCAAGAGCGTGCGCCGCTTGCTCTCGGCCAACATCTTCTTTGCGCCACGCAGCTTTGGTGGCGCCACGGTCATCGCTGAACAGATGTCTCGGCTGACTGGCGCAACCGGGCGTTGGCAGCAGTTCGTGTTCACGGCCATCCCCGATACCGACGTGCCACGCTACAGCCTGTATCGCTATGAGGCTCAGGGTGCGGCAGTGATGGGGATGGGGTTGTCGGAGCAGATATCCGACCGCGAAATCTTTGAAAACCCTTCCACCGTGCCGATCTTCGAGGCTGTGCTGAAAAGCGTCGCGCCGGACCTGGTGCACCTGCATTCGATCCAGGGCCTCGGCGCGCAGTTGGCCGATTGCTGCGCACGCGCCGGCATCCCGTTCGTGGTGACCTTGCATGACGCCTGGTGGATCTGCGGACGCCAGTTCATGATCAACGACCAAGGCCGTTACTGCGGGCAGACCACCATTGACCTGGCGGTGTGCGCCACCTGCGTCGACGACGCGGCGCTCAACGACCATCGGCAAAAGCTCCTGGCAGACACGCTCAAGCAAGCCAATCTGTTGCTCGCACCGAGCCGCTTCTGCAAGGACCTGTACGCCGCCAATGGCTTCGACCCCGAACATATCCGAGTCAACCGCAACGGCATCATGGCGCCAGCGCCCGGCTACCAGAAGCAGCCGGGGCAGACTATTCGCTTCGGTTTTGTGGGCGGCGATTCGACGGTCAAGGGCATCGACGTGATCATCCGCGCCTTCAGCGGCCTGGACCGGTCCGACTACGAGTTGAAGGTGGTCGACAACCTGCTGAACATGGGCTTTCGCTCATTCACCCGGCACAGCATCAAGATCCCCGGAACAGTGAGCATCATCCCCGGTTACACCCAGGCCACCATGGATGCGTTCTTCTCGGGCATCGATGTGCTGCTGTTCCCCACTCAATGCAAAGAAACCTTCGGCCTGGCGGTACGCGAGGCGCTGGTGCGCGATGTCTGGGTGATCAGCACCCATTCCGGCGGTACGGTCGAGGACATCATCGAAGGGGTCAACGGCACGATCATCCCCTTGAGCGGCGATGAGACCTACCTGCGTGAGGCAATTGTGGCGATTCTCGATGATCAGCCTCGCTTTGCGCGGCACCGCAATGCGTTCAAGGACAACATCATTGTCTTCAGCGACCAGGCTAGCGAGTTGCTGGGTTTCTATGACGAGGTGCTCAGTGAGGCTGAAACGAATGGCCGGCAGCCCTCGGCATTAAACAGCTGCCACTAGCAGGCGCGGTTCATTTAATTATTCAGGGATTGATCGATTGCCTATGCGCATAGCTTATTTCATCAATCAGTACCCCAAGGTCAGTCATAGCTTCATTCGCCGCGAAATCCTCGCGCTGGAGCGCCAGGGCTTTGAGGTAGAGCGGATCGCCCTACGCGGTTGGGACGGCGAACTGCAGGACAGTGAAGATATAGCCGAACGAAGCAAGACCCGCTTCGTCCTTGAAGACGGCGTCAAAGGGCTGCTCAAGCCCCTGCTGCAGGTAATACGCGCTCAACCGCGGCGTTTTTTCAGTGCGCTGTGGCTGGCCCTGCGCATGGGCCGCCGGGCTGACCGCAGTTGGCCCTATCACCTGATCTACCTGGCCGAGGCGTGCCGTGTGCTGCAGTGGTTGCAGGCCTTTGGCGCCGAACACGTGCACGCCCACTTCGGCACCAACTCGACCGAGGTTGTGATGCTCGCCCATGCCTTGGGCGGGCCACGCTACAGCTTCACCTTGCATGGCCCGGAGGAATTCGACAAACCACAATTCCTGCATGTCGATGAGAAGGTCCGCCGCGCGGCATTTGTCGCCGCCGTCAGCTCTTATGGGCGCAGCCAGCTGTATCGCTGGGTGGCGCACGCGCACTGGGACAAGGTCAAGGTCGTGCACTGCGGGCTGGAAGCAGCCTTCCATACAGGCCCGTCGGTGCCGGTCCCTGCCGTGCCGCGCCTGGTGTGTGTCGGCCGCTTGTGCGAGCAGAAGGGCCAGTTGCTGTTGCTTGAGGCCGCGCAATTGCTGGCTGCGCAAGGCATGCCGTTCGAGTTGGTGCTGGCCGGCGATGGCGAGATGCGCGCAGAGATCGAAACCCTGATAGCCCGCCATGGGTTGCAGGGTCAGGTGCGCATTACCGGCTGGATCAGCAGCGCCCAGGTTCGCGAGGAGCTACTCGCTGCTCGCGCTCTGGTCTTGCCCAGCTTTGCCGAAGGCCTGCCGGTGGTGATCATGGAAGCCATGGCCTTGCGCCGCCCGGTGCTGACCACCTATGTGGCCGGCATCCCTGAGCTGGTGCGTCCTGGCGAAAATGGCTGGCTGTTCCCCGCAGGGGCGGTGCAGGAGCTGGCAGCGGCCATGGCCGACTGCCTCGGGCAACCGGACGAGGTGCTGCAACGTATGGGCGATGCGGCCTGGCAGCGCGTGCTGGAGCGCCACGACATCGATACCGAGGCGGCCAAATTGGCCAGCTATTTCAGGGCGGGCGCATGATCACATTGATAAGTTGGCTGCTGGGGCTGTCAGCACTGTTGATCCTGGTGCCAGTCCTGGTGCTGTTTGCCCAGGTCGTGCTGGCCTGTCTACCCGCGCGTCCGGTGCCGATGGCCGGTGGCCCCAGGCCGCGGGTGGCGGTGCTGGTGCCGGCGCACAATGAATCAGCGGTGATCAGCGCCACCCTGGCCAGCATCCGCCAGCAATTGCTCGACAGCGATCGCCTGCTGGTAGTCGCCGACAATTGTACTGACAGCACTGCAGCGCTGGCCCGCGCGGCCGGCGCCGAGGTGGTCGAGCGCCAGCATCAGCACCTGCGTGGCAAGGGCTATGCCCTGGACTACGGCGTGCGCCAGCTGGCTGAGCTGCCGCCAGAAGTGGTGATCATCATCGATGCCGACTGCCAACTCAGTACCGGCTCGATCGAAACCCTGGCACGCTGCTGCCTTGCCGCCAATCGCCCGGTGCAGGCCCTCGACCTGATGTGCGCGCCTGCCGGCGCCGGGCTCAAGGTGCAAGTCGCGGAGTTTGCCTGGCGGGTGAAAAACCTGGTGCGGCCGCGCGGCTGGGCCCGGGTCGGGCTGCCATGCCAGTTGATGGGCACCGGCATGGCCTTCGGATGGGCCGACCTGGCCAAGGCCAATCTGGCCACCGGTCATCTGGTCGAAGACCTGAAGCTGGGCCTGGACTTTTGCCGTAACGGCAAGCCGCCGCTGTTTTGCCCGCAGGCCCAGGTCACCAGCCTGTTCCCGACCAGCGACGACGGCCTCAGCAGCCAGCGTACCCGCTGGGAACACGGCCATCTTGGTGTACTGCTGGCAGAAGGGCCCACGCTGCTCGGCGCCGCCTTGCTGCAACGTAACGGGCCGCTGTTGGCCATGGCCCTCGACTTGCTGGTGCCGCCGCTGGCCTTGTTGGTGTTGGCACTGATGGCCATGTTCATCATGAGTTGGTTGGCCTTCGCGCTGCTTGGAGTAGCCTTTGCCGCAGCCATCGCCAGCCTTGCGCTGGTGTTGATGGGTACATCAGTGGTACTGGCCTGGGCGCGCTTCTCACGCGAGCTGATCCCGTTTTCGGTGTTGCTCTATGCGCCGTTCTACGCCGCGAAAAAAATCCCCCTGTACGTCGGTTTTTTGCTCAAGCGCCAGGTCGAGTGGGTGCGGTCGAAACGGGATGACAATCAATGAGTGAGCGGCCATGGCAACAACGCTGGGACGCCATCCTCGGCAAACTGTCGGTGGTTGTCGACGCCGCCGCTGAGCGGCAGCTGATTTCCAACCTTGCGGCGCCAGATCAAGCAACGGTGCTGGGCTTCGTCAATGCTCATGCGTTGAACCTGGTGGCTGCCAGCGAGGGCTATTGTGCGTCGCTGAGCGCGGCTGACCTGCTGCTGCGCGATGGCGCCGGCATGGGCTTGCTGTATCGCCAGTTGGCACTCGAGCCCGGCCTGAACATGAACGGGACCGACCTGATTCCCAAACTGCTTGCCGCTTACCGGGGCAAACGGGTTGCGCTGTGGGGCACCGAGGAGCCGTTCGTGAGCCAGGCCGCTGCGCGCTGCCAGGCGCAGTTCGGCATAGAGCTGGCCTCGGTCGAGCACGGGTTTGCCAACGCTGAGCATTATCTTGAACTCGCCAGGCAGCATCAGCCGCAATTCATCGTGCTGGGCATGGGCATGCCCAAGCAGGAAGCAGTCGCGGCGCAATTGGCCGCGGGCGCTGGGCCGTGCCTGATCATTTGTGGCGGCGCCATCCTGGATTTTCTCGGGGGCAAGGTGACCCGCGCGCCGCACTGGATACGCCGCTTGAAAGGAGAGTGGGCCTACCGCCTGTTGCGTGAGCCCAAGCGCTTGTTCAAGCGCTATGTGATTGGCAATCCGCTGTTCATGCTGCGGGCGCTGCGCTATCGGAAAACCGCAGCGACGGCCCTACGCAGTGCGCCCAAGCGTATCTGAAACGCCAGGCTGGTGGTGCCGACAAACGCTGCGAATCTGCCAAAAACCGTCGTGAGGATGATTCGCTGCGCCGCCTCTGCGTGGTACTGCTACAGTGATATCAAACGCCCCATAACCCCCCGTAAATACGCCGAATTCAATCGCCGACGTGCGTGCAGCATTGGCTTGGCAGTGTGTTCAATCAGTTGGTGGTAATACCAAAGTTGTAGCAGTGATGTAGCGCTGCGCTCACATTTGATGAGGTCTGATGATGGTTTTCGAGCCCCGAAGCAGTCGTTCCTTGCTCCAGCGCAGAAGTGGCGTGAGCAATGCCATCCAGGCTGGGCTTGACGGTATTGCGGTGACTGGCATCGCCTGGTACCTGATCGTCGATCAGTTCGGCTACATCACTTCCGACTACGTGATCATGCTGCTGTTGCTGATCGGTGCGCTGGCAGTGATCTATGACCACTACGGTATCTACCGCAGCAACGTCGGCCTGTCGATCAAGGCGTTTCGCCTGTTCAAGGCATGGTCGGCAACGTTCTGCTTCCTGATGGTGATGGCGTTTCTGACCAAGCAGAGCGAAACCTACTCGCGCTTGCTGGTGGGCAAACTGTTCGTCAGCGGCTATTTCGTGCAGTTGTTCCTGCACTATGCGGTGCGCGAAGTGCAGAAGCGCTTCATGGCCAATGCGCTGCGTACCGACAACGCGCTGATCATCGGTACCGGTGATCTGGCCAACTTTCTCTACCTGAAGATCAGCAACAACCCCTGGTTTGGCGAGCGTGTGGTGGGCTGCGTGTGGATCGACAGGCCCGACGAGCAAAGCCGCGTTGCCGGTGACGGCAAACCGCCTGTGCTGGGACACATCTCCGAACTCGATGGGCTGGTGGCCAAGCATGCGATCCGCACGGTGTACCTGGTGACGCCGCTGGGCGGCTCAGAGGTGATCAACGACGTTTATCTGAAGCTGCTCGACAAGTGCATTGCGGTCAACTGGGTGCCGGATATTTTCTCGCTGCGGCTGATCAACCACAGCGTGCGGGAAATCGCCGGGATCCCGGTGCTGACGCTGTCGGAAACCCCGTTGACCGGCATGAGCCTGTTCCTCAAGAACCTGGAAGACCGCGTCCTGGCGGCGTTGATTGTGCTGTGTGCCTCGCCGGTGCTGTTACTGATCGCCCTGGCTATCAAGATCGACAGCCCGGGGCCGGTGTTCTTCCGCCAGGAACGCATGGGCTGGACCGGCGAATCGTTCCGCATCTGGAAGTTTCGCAGCATGCACATCCATCCGCTGGAAAACGGCGTGGTCAAGCAGGCGCAGAAAAACGACCCGCGGATCACCAAGGTCGGCGCCTTTATCCGCCGGACCAGCCTGGATGAGTTACCACAGCTGTTCAATGTGTTGACTGGCGAGATGTCACTGGTTGGGCCACGGCCGCATGCGCTGCATCACGACACGCTGTATTCGCAGGACATCGTCGATTACTTTGCCCGCCACAACATCAAACCGGGGATGACGGGGCTGGCCCAGGTCCGTGGTTTCAGGGGCGAGACCAAGGACATCGGCCAGATGATCCAGCGTGTCGACTCGGACATCGAGTACATCAACAACTGGTCGTTGTGGCTGGACTTCGTGATCCTGGTGCGCACGCTGAACGCGTTTACCGGCAAACAGGCGTACTGAGCCGGCTTACACGTCCAGTGCCAGCGGGTGCAGGGCACGAAACACCTGCGCTTCTTCCACCAGCCAGTCATGCACGGCGCGCGCGCCCGGTTGGTTCAAACCGCCGGGCGGGTAATGCACTACGTAGCGCTTGTGATTGGCCAGGGGTACGCCGAACGGCACGATCAACGCGCCGCGATCAAGCTCATCGTTGAGCAAGGTGCGCCGCGCAATGGCCACGCCAACCCCGGCAATGGCGGCTTCAATGGTCAGGTGATTACGGTTGAAGGTGTGCCCACGGCGCACATTCAGCTCGCCGGCACCAATGCCCTGCAGATAAAACTCCCACTCAGCGTACTCCGAACTGCCGCGCCAGGCGGTCATGTCGTGCAGCAACGGGTAATGCACCAGATCAGCCGGACCGTGCAGCGGTGGCCGGCCACGGAGCAGGGCAGGTGAGCAGACCGGGAATATCTGCTCGTCGAGCAGCGGCGTCGACAACATGCCCGGATAGCTGCCGTCATTGAGGTCGATGGCGAGGTCGAAATCCTCCGGGTGCAGGGCCTGGTTACTGTCTTCGGCCACCAGCCGCAGCTCGAGGTCCGGGTAGCGCTGCTGGAAGCGCGGCAGGCGCGGGGTCAGCCACTTGGCCAAAAACGACGGGATCGAGCGCAGGCGCAAGGTGCCACGGATATCGCCGGCGTCCAGCCGCAGCAGTTCCGCTTCAATGCTGCCGTAGGCCTCGGCGACCGTCAGCGCCAGGCGCTGGCCTTCGGCGCAGAGCTCGACACCACGGGCCTTGCGCAGGAACAAGCGGTAGCCCAGGTGTTCTTCGAGCTGACGCATCTGTTGGCTGACCGCGCCGGGCGTGATGTGCAGTTCCTCGGCGCAGCGGGTGAACGACAAGTGCCGCGCCGCACAGGAAAACACATGCAGCCAGACATAGAACTGGCCAGTAATCTGCCTTCTCATCGTTTAGTCCTGCTAAAGGCTAGCTTAGAAACTTTCGTTGGTCATCGCCGTGGCGGCGCGGCAGTATCGCCCAACTTGGCAATACCGTTCAATTTTTCCAGAGAGCCGTGCGCCGGTGTTCAAGGCCGCCACGGTCAGGCATTAGCATGGCTATCAGTGTTTTCGACCTTTTCAAGATTGGTATCGGCCCCTCCAGCTCCCATACGGTAGGGCCGATGCGCGCCGCCGCAACCTTCGCTCAAGCCCTGCGCGAGCGCGGGCTGCTGGCTCAGGTGCAGCGGGTCGAGGTGCGCCTGTACGGCTCGCTGTCCGCCACCGGTGTTGGCCATGCGACTGATCGCGCCTGCCTGTTGGGGTTGATGGGACAGTGGCCCGATCAGATCGACCCGCACAGTATCGAGCCGCGTATCGCCCAGCTGCTGCAGGAGCGCTGCCTGATGCTCGACGGCCGTCAGCCGGTCGCCTTCGATTACGAGCGCGACATGCTCCTGCTGGACGAAAGCCTGGCGTACCACCCCAATGCCATGACGCTGAATGCCGAGGGCGAGCAGGGCGGCCTGTTCAGCCAGACCTATTATTCGGTCGGTGGCGGTTTCATCGTCGAGCAAGCCGAGATCGATGCGCCACAGAGCAGCGCCGAGCAGGTCGACCTGCCGTACGAGTTTTCCAGCGCAGCGGAGCTGCTCAGCCTGTGCAAACAGCACGGCCTCAGCGTCAGCCAACTGATGATGGCCAACGAGCGCGCCTGGCGCAGTGAAGACGACATCCGCGCCGGGCTGCTGAAGATCTGGGCGGCGATGCGCGAGTGCGTGGCCAATGGCATGCGCAATGACGGCATCCTGCCCGGTGGGCTCAACGTCAAGCGCCGTGCCGCGCGGCTGCACCGCAGCCTGCAGGAAGTCGGCAAGCCCAACGTGATCGGCTCGACCTTGAGCGCGATGGAGTGGGTCAACCTGTTTGCCCTGGCGGTCAATGAAGAAAACGCCGCTGGCGGCCGCATGGTCACCGCGCCCACCAACGGCGCTGCCGGGATCATTCCGGCCGTGCTGCATTACTACATGAAGTTCAACCCCAGCGCCTGCGACGACGATGTCGTGGCGTTTCTGCTGGCGGCAGCGGCGGTGGGCATTCTGTGCAAGAAAAACGCGTCGATTTCCGGCGCCGAGGTGGGCTGCCAAGGGGAGGTTGGCTCGGCCTGTTCGATGGCCGCCGCGGGCCTGGCCGAGGTGCTCGGTGCGACCGCACCGCAGCTGGAAAACGCCGCCGAAATCGCTCTTGAGCACAACCTCGGGCTGACTTGCGACCCGGTCGGCGGGCTGGTGCAGATCCCCTGCATCGAGCGCAACGCGATTGCTGCCGTCAAGGCCATCAACGCGGTGCAGATGGCCCTGCGCGGCGACGGCGAGCACTTCATCTCCCTCGACCGGGTGATCCGCACCATGCGCGACACCGGCGCCGACATGCACGCCAACTACAAGGAAACCTCGCGCGGCGGTCTCGCCGTGGCGTACGTCGAGTGCTGACCCGTACTCGACGGGGCTAAGTGCGCATCTGCCAAGGCAGTGTGCGTTCAGCCCCAAGGCACTACCCGCTGCGACTTCGTTACCTTGATCGGCTTGATCACCTTGTCGGCAATCTTCTACAGCTTCATCGCCTGACCCAGCTCAATCCCGCGCCCATTCGGCGCGGGATTGCACCTGTGGGCTCAGCTCAGCACTTCGCGCAGCCGATGCCAGAGCATGCCTGCAGCCAGCAGCGGTGAGCGCAAGGCCTTGCCGCCCGGGAAGGTCAGGTGCGGCACCGCGCTGAACACATCCAGGCCCTGGCTGTGGCCGACGGCGATGCCTTCGGCCAACAGCTTGGCAGTCCAGTGCGTCACGTTCAGGCCATGCCCGGAATAGCCCTGGGCGTAGTAGACATTGGGGTATTGGCGCAAACGGCCCACCTGCGGGAAGCGATTGGCGGTGATGCCGATCATGCCGCCCCACTGATAGTCGATGCGCACGTTGGCCAGTTGCGGGAATACCTTGCGTACCTTGGGCAGCATGTAGGCGGCGATGTCTTTGGGATCGCGGCCCGAATAGTGGCAGGCACCGCCAAACAGCAGGCGGTTGTCGGCGGTCAGGCGATAGTAATCAAGGCCGACCTTTTGATCACACAGGGCCATGTTCTGTGGGATCAACGCCTGTGCCACCTGCTCAGGCAGTCGCTCGGTCGCCACCACGTAGCTGCCGGCGGGCAGCACCTTGCCGCTCAGGCGCGGCTCGAGTTCGTCCAGATGCGCGTTGCAGCCCAGCACCAGGCTCTGCGCGCGCACCTTGCCGTGGGCGCAGTGCAGTGTCACGTTCGAGCCATGTTCGATACGCAGCACAGGGCTTTGCTCGAAGATGCGCACACCCAGCTTTGCCGCAGCGCGCGCTTCGCCCTGGACCAGATCAAGCGGGTGCAGATGGCCCGAACCCATGTCGATCAGCCCACCTGCATACTGCTCGCTGGCGACCACTTCACCGATGTGTGCCGCATCAACCAGGCGCGTGGCATGGCGGTAACCGAGCTCGGCCAGTTGCGCTTGCTCGTCCTTGAACGCGGCAAACTGCGACGGCGTGTTGGCCAGTTCGCAGAAGCCCCAGCGCAGGTCACAGTCGATCTCGTACTGGGCAATGCGCTGGCGCACCAGCTCGACCGAGTCGATCCCGGCCTGTTGCAGGTAGCGCACGCCGTCCTGGCCGACATAGCGGGCAAAGCCGCTGACGTCATGGCCGATGCCGCGAATCAACTGGCCACCGTTGCGCCCGCTCGCGCCCCAGCCGATGCGCCGGGCTTCGAGGAGAATCACCGACAAACCGCGCTCGGCCAGCTCCAGTGCGGTATTGACCCCGGTCAGGCCGCCGCCTACCACGCAGACGTCGGCGCTCAGTTGTTCTTGCAGCGCAGGGTAGGGCGCGCTGCTGCGCGCCGTGGCGGCGTAGTACGAGGCAGCGTGTTGGCTCTCTAATGACATGGCACAGGCTCGGCTCAGCGGTTGGATTTGATCTTGCTCCAGGAACGGGTCATGACCCGCATGATTTTCGGGCTCGGCGTGCTCGATACGTAGAGCTTGTCGAGCACCTCTTGCGGCGGGTAGATCTCGGGATTGTTGACCAGCGCCGGGTCCATGTGCGCCTTGGCCGCAAGGTTGGCGTTGGCATAACCGACAGTGGTGCTGACTTTGGCGATCACCTCAGGGTCGAGCAGGTAATTGATGAAGGCCAGGGCCTGCTCAGGGTTGCTGGCATCCTTGGGAATGGCCAGCAGGTCGAACCACAGGTTGCTGCCTTCCTTGGGGATGCTGTAGGCGATTTTTACGCCGTTTTTCGCTTCAACAGCGCGATTGGCCGCCTGGAACACGTCACCCGAGTAGCCGAAAGCGATGCAGACATCGCCATTGGCCAGGTCGGACATGTATTTGGAAGAGTGGAAGTAGGTAATGTACGGCCGTATTTCCACCAGCTTGGCTTCGGCCTTCTTGTAATCGGCTTCGTTTTCGCTGCGCGGGTTCAGGCCCAGGTAGTTGAGCATGGCCGGGAACAGTTCATCCGGCGAGTCCATGAAGGCAACACCGCATTTCTGCAGCTTCTTCAGGTTTTCTGGCTCGAACAGCACGGCCCACGAGTCGACTTTGTCGATGCCCAGCGCCGCTTTGACCTTGTCGACGTTGTAGCCGATGCCGTTGGTGCCCCACAGGTACGGCACCGCGTATTTATTGCCGGGGTCGTTCTGCTCCAGCTGCTTGAGCAGCTTGGGGTCGAGGTTGCTGAAGTTCGGCAGCTTGCTGCGGTCCAGCGGCAGGAAGGCGCCGGCCTTGGCCTGGCGTGCCAGGAAGTGGTTGGACGGCACCACCACGTCGTAGCCGGTGCGCCCGGCAAGCAACTTGCCTTCCAGCGTTTCGTTGGAGTCGAACACGTCATAGATCACTTTGATGCCGCTGCTGGCCTGGAAGTCGGCCAGGGTGGTTTCACCTATGTAGTCGGTCCAGTTGTACACGCTGACGCTCGGCTGGGCCTGAGCGGCGGTGCCGAACAACAGCGCGAATGCTGCGGGGATCACGGACTGCAAATGACGCATGTCGACACCTCTCTGGTTTTATTCTGGGTCGTGATGTTGCAGAAGGCGGGGCGCTCGGCGCCCCGCAGATGATCAGACGCTCATCATCAGGAACTCGCGCTCCCACGAACTGATCACCCGTTTGAAGTTCTCGTGCTCGGCGCGCTTCACCGCGACATAACCCTGGACGAAATGCTTACCCAGGTAGTCCTGAATGATTTCGCATTCTTCCATGTGCTGCAGCGCGTCTTCGATGGTGATCGGCAGGCGCAGGTTGCGCCGCTCATAGGCGCGGCCTTGCACGGCAGCGCTCGGTTCGATCTTGCCGACCATGCCCAGGTAGCCGCAGAGCAAGCTCGCCGCAATGGCCAAATACGGGTTGGCATCGGCGCCTGGCAGGCGGTTCTCGACGCGCATGGCCTCGGGGCTTGAGGTCGGCACGCGCAGGCCGGCGGTGCGGTTCTCTTCACCCCACTCGACGTTGACCGGGGCCGAGGTGTCCGGCAGGAAGCGGCGGAACGAGTTGACGTTCGGCGCGAACATCGGCAACACCTTGGGGATGTACTTCTGCAGGCCGCCGATATGGTGCAGGAACAGCTCGCTCATGCTGCCGTCGTCATTGGCGAAGATCGGCTTGCCGGTGGCGATGTCGACCACGCTCTGGTGCAGGTGCATGGCGCTGCCGGGTTCATCGGTGATCGGCTTGGCCATGAACGTTGCGGCGACGTTGTGCTTGAGGGCGGCCTCACGCATGGTCCGCTTGAACACGGTGATCTGGTCAGCCAGGTCCAGCGCGTCGCCGTGGCGGAAGTTGATCTCCATCTGCGCCGGGCCGTCTTCGTGGATCAGCGTGTCGAGGTCCAGGCACTGGATTTCGCACCAGTCGTAGACGTCCTCGAACAGCGGGTCGAATTCGTTGGCGGCGTCGATCGAAAACGACTGACGGCCGCTTTCAGCGCGCCCGGAGCGGCCCATCGGCACTTGCAGGGGCAAGTCCGGGTCTTCGCAGCGCTTGGTCAGGTAGAACTCCATCTCCGGCGCGACGATGGGCTGCCAGCCCTTGTCGGCGTACAGCTTGAGCACTTTCTTGAGGACGTTGCGCGGCGACAGCTCGATCGGGTTGCCTTGCTTGTCGAAGGTATCGTGGATGACGATGGCGGTGGGTTCGATGGCCCATGGGATCTGGTACACCGCCGACGGGTCGGGGCGGCAGATCATGTCGATGTCGGCCGGGTCGAGCAGGTCGTAGTAGATGTCGTCGTCGACATAGTCGCCGGTGACGGTCTGCAGCAGCACGCTTTCAGGCAGGCGCATGCCGCGCTCATGGAGGAACTTGGCCGTGGGTGCAATCTTGCCGCGGGCGATGCCGGTCAGGTCACTGATCACGCATTCGACTTCGGTGATGCGGTGTTCTTTCAGCCAGTTGGAAAGCTGATCGAAGGGGGCGTTCATACAGACCTCTTGGTTGGGTTTTGATCGCGCCACGCTAAGGGATCTTCCCAGTCGCTGCGCTGGAGGCTATCTTGGGCGCAGCCCGCCGGGTTGATCTATCCACTTCTTTCGCCAGCAAATGCACCAAAAGAGTGCATATAGGATGCCGCGTGACCAGCGCCAACGGCTTGCAAGTTCAGGCTTTCCAGACCAGTGATGTCAGCGAACAGGTGCGCACAACGCCCGGCTGGCAGCAGCAATACCGGCAAATGTCGCCGGGGCTGTTCAATGGCCAGCTGCGCAGCCTGGAGCTTGAGGGCGTCGAGGTTTATGAAGAGCGCCTGAACACCCGCGTCGAGCAGTTTTTCAGCGCGCCCAGTGGCTCGCTGACGTTCTGCTTCGATCGCAGCGAGAACAGCCTGTACCTGCTCAATGAAGACAGCCGCAATATCTGGATCACGCCCGAGAACTATCAGGAAGTGGCGGTGGTGTTCGACCGCGACTTTCTCCAGCGCCATGGGCTGGATGTCGCCCGCCTGGAAGGCTTGTTCATGACCCCCCTGGACTCGGTGCAGAACAACCTGTTCGGCAGCTGGCTGAGCGCTACCCTGACCCGCCTGGGCGAGGCTGACAGCCCATTGCAGGGCAGGGCACTGGGCGAGCAACTGCTCGAGGACTGCCTGTTCATTCTCGACAATGCCAGCCAACGCCTGCAGGGCGATGCCCATGGCCGGCGTGGCGAGGCGCGTGCCGTGATGCGCCGGGTCAGCGACTGGGCCGCCGATTGCCCTGACGAAACGCTCAATCTGGTCGAGCTGGCCGAAGTCGCTGGAGTGTCGGTGCGCCAGTTGCAGCAGATCTTCAAGGCTTTTACCGCGATGCCGCCAGCGCACTGGCTGCGCCTGCGTCGCTTGAACGGCGCCCGCCGTGACCTGCTGCGTGGCGCTGGGGCGACCGTGGCCGAGGTGGCCATGCAGTGGTCGTTCTGGCATCTGGGGCGTTTCTCGGAAAGTTACCGGCAGCTGTTTGGCGAATTGCCCAGCGAGACGCTGAAGCGGGCCAGGTAGCCCGGCACAGTTCTGCAGATCAGGGCCATTGCTGGTATCGTGCGCGGCAGTAATGTACCGAGGTCCTGATGTTCTATCTGCCCCTGACCAGCGAACAGGCCGACGGCCTGGCCAGTCAAACCGCCAGCGAGTTCTTTGTGCAGGCCAGCTTGCTGCAAAGCGCTGCGGTGCTGTTTATCCAGAATGTGCCGCGCCAGCAGGGTGCGCCTTCGGTCGAGGCGCAGCAGCGCCGCTTTGCCGAGATCGTGCGGATTGCCGATGAGGTCGAAGCGGCGGCGCCGTCGCGCTTCCAGCAGCAGGTCGCCAGCCGCTTTGACGCAGAAGTGTTCGCCATGGGCCTGGGCATGCTTGGCGAGAACGGCATCAGCCTGCTGGCGGCCGAGCAGCCGGTCGATGTTGCCGACCTGCGCGACAGCGAAGGTGGCTGGAGCTTCACCTTTGCCGATGCCTATCGTGAGCAGGTGACGCCATTGCGGCCGGTCAGCTTGCCTTCGTTGCCGAGCAATCTCCGCCTGAGTGACCAGCAAAACCGCCTGCTGCGCGAGTTTCTCTCGGGGGTGGACGAGTCGGTGACAGTGCAGGGTTTCGCCGGCACGGGCAAGACCTTTCTGATCAACCAGTTCGCCCGTTTGCTCGACCCGCAGCGGACCTTGCTGCTGGCCATGACCGAAGGCCAGCTGCGTGCCCTGCAGGCGCGGATCAAGGATGCCTCGGCGTTCACCGCGCGTACCTTTGGCCAGTTGGCCGATGAGATTCTTGACCGCGACCTGACCAGCAATGGCTGGCGCCTGCGCGACGTCTATCGCAGCAAGCTGTCGTGGCGCCCGCAGGAGGCGCAAGTCGTGCAGTGGCTGGGGGTGCCGGACATCGGCCCGCTGGCGGCGCGCGAAGTGGTCGCCCTGTGCATCAAGGCGGTACGCAGCTTCTGCCGCAGCGCAGATGCTGCCATCGAACTGCATCACTTACCGTGGATGGGCCACGGCTTTTCGCCGCTGGATCAGGAGGTGCTGCTGGAAAAGGCTCGCCTGTACTGGCAACAGCTGATCCGCCCCTCGGCGCGGGAGATTCAGTTGCCGGTGCGCGACTATCACCGGGTCAAGCTGCTGTCGCTGACGCTTGAAGTGATCGACAGCCAGTTCAGCCATGTCATCGTCGATGAAGCCCACGAACTGTCGGCGCCCATGCTCGCCGTGCTCGACCGCAGCCCGCAGGCGATCATCACCCTGGGCGATGACCTGCAGAACCTCAACGGCCTCAGCCCGCACCACGGCAAGTTCATCCGCCAGCGCTGCATCGATCATTCGTTGCGTGCCGGGCCGGCCATGGAAGGCGTGCTGAACCCGCTGATCCTGGCCCACCCGGCCGCCGTGCAGGCGGCCTTTACCGGCAGCGCCGAGCATTACACCCGGGTCAGTTTCTTCGACACGGTGACGGTGCCCGAGCAACCTACGGCGCTGCTGGTGGATGACGAATGGGGGCTGTTCGGCTGGTTCCAGCGTCTGACCCATCAGGGCGTGCCGTTTGTCCTGCTCAAGGGGGCGCGCAAGGAGTTCGAGCTGTTTGTCGAAGACTGCATCGAGCTGTACCGCTACGGCACGCGGCCGCGGCACAACATGCTGTTCCGCTATGCCAGCTGGCAAGCGCTGGAGCAGGACAAGGGCGACGACAAGGCCTTCGCCGCCGTGGCCAACCTGCTGCGCAGGGGCTACACGCCGGAAGATTTCGCCAAGGCCAAGAGCCGATATCGCTGGGACAAGGCGCCCAAGCTTTTCCTGGCCAGGGTGCGCGATGTGAAGAACATGGAGTTCGCCCGGGTCATGGTCTCGCCAGAGCTGATGGTCGCGCCGGCTAGCGCCGGTAACCGCAATGAGCGGGCGCGCATGCTCGCCGGCCTGTACACCGCCTGTTCGCGGGCCAGGCATGAGCTGATTGTGCCGGGTGGCATGCTCGACTGGGTGCAGGACCAGGTGCGCGACAAGTAGCGTCGCTGGCAACAAAAAGGGGCAGGCCGCACCAGCGACTTGCCCCTTTTTGCTTACGCTGCGATCAGTTGCGATCCAGCCACACTGTCTGCACGTTGCAGAACTCGCGCACACCGAAGTGCGACAGCTCACGGCCAAAGCCGCTCTTCTTCACGCCGCCGAACGCTACGCGCGGGTCAGAGGCGCAGTAGCCGTTGATGAACACCGCACCGGTATCCAGCGCCGCGGTCATCTGCTCAGCCAGTTCGAGGTTGGCGGTGTAGATGGTCGAAGCCAAGCCAAACTCGCTGTCGTTGGCCAGTTCTACGGCGTGATCGGCGTCGCGGGCGCTGATGATCGCAGCCACCGGGCCAAACAACTCCTGCTTGAACGCAGTCATTTGCGGAGTAACTCCGGCAAATACCGTCGGCTCGTAGAAGTTACCCACGCCCTCAGCCTTTTTGCCACCCAGCAGCAGAGTCGCGCCTTCAGCCAACGTTGCTTGCACCTGGCCGTCGAGTTCGTCGCGCAGGTCGTAGCGGGCCATCGGGCCGATGTAGGTGTCAGCCTCAAGCGGGTTGCCGACCTTGAGCTGACGCGTGGCTTCGACGAACTTCGCGGTAAACGCCTCGGCGATGCTCTCTTCGACGATCAGGCGCTTGGCTGCGGCACAGACCTGACCGGTGTTCTGGTAACGGCCGATCACCGCGGCCTTGACCGCTGCATCGAGGTCGGCGTCCGCCAGCACGATGAATGGATCGGAACCGCCCAGTTCTAGCACGCATTTCTTCAGCGCAGCACCGGCTTGAGCGCCAATCGCCATACCGGCGCGGACACTGCCGGTCAGGGTCACGGCAGCGATACGCGGGTCATTGATCGCCCGGGTCACGCCGTCCGGGGTGACGTTGAGCACTTCGAAGATGCCTGCTGGCAGGCCAGCCTGCTTGATCACGTCGAGCAGCAGGTAGGCGCTACCCATGACGTTCGGGGCATGCTTCAGCACATAGGTATTGCCCGCCAGCAACGCCGGGACCGCGCCGCGCAGCACTTGCCAGAGCGGGAAATTCCACGGCATCACCGCCAGAATCGGCCCCAACGGGCGGTATTCGATGCGCGCGGTGGCAATTTGCGTCGGCTCGGCCGCCAGCATCGCCGGGCCGTGCTCGGCGTACCACTGGCACAGGCCAACGCATTTGGTCACTTCGCCACGCGCCTGGCTGATCGGTTTGCCGATTTCACGGCTGATCATCACTGCCAGCGCTTCGTGATTGGCTTGCAGAGCATCGGCCAAGGCGTTCAGATACTCGCTGCGCTGCCCCAGTGACACCTGGCGCCATTGGTTGAAGCCAACCTTGGCACGTTGCAGCGCCGCTTCCTGTGCGGCGTCGGTGTCGAACGGATAGTGGCCGATCTGCTCACCGGTGAACGGGTCGACAGAAACGGCGTGGGTCAGGCTGCTGATCTCGCTCATGGCGGAGCTCCTCGTTGTTGTAAGTTGACGAAGCTCAGACTAGTGGCGTGCAACCGTATTGAAAACTGAATAATAATGAGCGCAACGTTCACGTTTGGAGAATGACTGTGGATCTGGTGCAACTGGAAATTTTCAAGGCAGTGGCAGAGCACGGCAGCATCAGCGCCGCTGCTCAGCAGATTCACCGCGTACCGTCCAACCTCACCACGCGGATCAAGCAGCTTGAGGAAGACCTCGGTGTCGAGCTCTTCATCCGGGAAAAAAGCCGCCTGCGGCTGTCACCGGCAGGTTGGAATTTTCTCGAGTACACCCGGCGCATTCTCGACCTGGTGCATGAAGCGCGGCTGACAGTGGCCGGCGAAGATCCGCAGGGCACGTTCGCCTTGGGTTCGCTGGAAAGCACCGCCGCCGTGCGCATCCCGGCTTTGCTGGCGAGTTACAATCAGCGTTTCCCCAAGGTTGATCTGGACCTGTCGACCGGGCCGTCCGGGACCATGCTTGAAGGCGTGCTGTCCGGCCGCCTGGTCGCAGCCTTCGTCGACGGCCCGGTATTGCACCCGACGCTGGAAGGCATGGCCGTGTTCGACGAAGAGATGGTAGTGATCGCGCCACTCAACCATGCAGCGATCAGTCGTGCACGCGACGTCAACGGCGAGAGCATCTACGCCTTTCGCGCCAACTGCTCGTACCGCCATCATTTCGAGAACTGGTTTGTTCAGGACCAGGCCGTGCCCGGCAAGATCCATGAGATGGAGTCCTATCACGGCATGCTTGCGTGCGTCAGTGCTGGGGCGGGTTTGGCGTTGATGCCGCGCAGTATGCTCGACAGCATGCCGGGGTTGAGTACGGTCAGCGTTTGGCCGTTGTCGGAAGATTTTCGCTATCTGCAGACCTGGCTGGTGTGGCGGCGCGGTACTGTGTCGCGCAGTTTGAGTATGTTTATCAAGTTGTTGGAGGAGCGGCGGGCTGCCTAGGGTTGCTTACCCAGCCTTGAGATAGCCGGGGCCGCTGCGCAGCCCTTTCGCGACACAAGGCCGCTCCTACGCCGAGCAACGTTCGGGTGACGCGGTTGTGTAGGAGCGGCCTCGTGTCGCGAAAGGGTCGCGCAGCGGCCCCGACATGCTCGAACCACCCGCAATTGCCCGGTAAACTAAGGTTGATCCAGCTCACGCACATCACCCGGCCGGTCAATATCCAGCAACACCCCAGGATCATCCAGCTCCAAATTGCGCACCGCCTGCGGATTACCCGCCAGCACACTACGGGCGCCTTCATCGCCGGTCAGAATGCACAACTGCGGCCACCACGCGCGTCCGAACAGCACCGGGTGGCCGGGCTTGCCTTGATAGGTCGGGCGGATGATCAGGCTACTGTCCGCGCTGGCCAGCAGCGCGGCCAGGGTGGCGGGTTGGATGAACGGCATGTCGCCCAGCATCACCAGCAACCCTTGAGCATTGGAAGCGATGCCGATCTGCTCGACGCTGGCAGCGATGCTGTGGCCCAGTCCAAGCCGGCTGCTGCTCGATTGCAGAATGCGCACATTATCAGCCAGGCCCACTGGCGCCGGATCATCGTCACGCAATGCCAGCCAGACTTCCTCCAACTGCGCACAAGGTAGTTCAAGGCTGGCCTGCAGCAGGGTCTGGCCGCTGCTCAGCAGGTGCTGGCGTTTGTCACTGCCAAACCGGCGGCTGTGGCCGGCGGCGAGTACCAGTGCGGTTACGGTGCAGGGCATCCCGGGGTGTTCCTTGGCGAATGAACATTTGGCTGCCCGCTAGAGTACCTCAACCTCGTCTTGCTGGCGTACGCCATCACCGGGCAGGCTCGGGTATGATGCCAACCCCTATCGTTGCCAGAGGCCCGCCACCATGACCTTGAACGCTGAACAGATCGGCGAATACCGTGCATTTGCCGAGCAGTTGGCACAGGCCGCAGCGGCCGCTATCCAGCCGTATTTTCGCGCCAACCTGGCGGTCGAGGACAAGGGCGGACGCCTGTACGACCCGGTGACCGTGGCCGACAAGGCTGCCGAAGACGCCATGCGCTCGCTGATCCAGGAACGCTACCCAAGCCACGGCATCCTGGGTGAAGAGCAGGGCGTGGCGCTGGGCAGCAGCCCGCTGACCTGGGTGCTGGACCCGATCGATGGCACCCGCGCCTTCATCACCGGGCTGCCGCTGTGGGGCACGTTGATCGCGCTTAACGACGGTACCAAACCGGTAGTTGGGGTGATGAACCAGCCGTTTACCGGCGAGCGTTTCATCGGGACCCCAGAGGGCGCCTGGCTGGGCAGCACGCCGCTGAAGACCCGTACCTGCAGCGATTTGGCCTCCGCCACCCTGATGTGCACCACGCCGGACATGTTCGACACCGAGGCGCGCAAGGCCGCCTTTGAAGCGGTTGCCGGGCAGGCGCGGCTGATGCGCTACGGCGGCGACTGCTATGCCTATTGCATGCTCGCCAGTGGCTTTGTCGATGTGATCGTCGAGGCCAGCCTGCAGCCGTATGACGTGCAGGCGTTGATGCCGATCATCGAAGGCGCGGGCGGGGTGATCACCGCCTGGGATGGCAGCTCGGCGCAGAACGGCGGGTGTGTGGTGGCCTGTGGTGACCCTGCGTTGCATGCACAAATGATCGAGTTGCTGCGTCACGCCATGTAATCGGCTAAGCGTTGCGCAGGCCTGACTGGCATGCGCAACTGCACTTTTTCGCCATTTCGCGCTCTATGTCTGGTCAGGCAGAGCCGATCCCCGGCCCCGTCGTTGATCAAGACCCCGGTGCCGATGCTTGTCCCTGTATTGCGAACCTGCCCCCGCCTGCTGCTGGCCGGCGCCCTGACTCTGCTGTGCGCGTGCACCGAGCAACAGGGCCGCGATATCGTCAGCCAGTTCAGTGACGGCAAACCCAGCGAGCTGTTCCAGACCAGCGTCGACCGCATGGCCACCCTGGCGATGCGCGACAACCTGCAAAGCCTGTACCTGCTGATGAACAAGCTGTACGCGCGCAACCCCAACCAGTGGAAGCAGTCCGGCTACCTTGACGCAGCTACCGCCGAGCGCCAGATCCGCCTGGCCATCGAGCAACGCCAGCCGCTGCCGCAGCTCGGTCAGCGGCGGGATCTGGCAGCCCTCAGCTACGCCCTGAGCCCGGAGTTTCGTGGTGATCGGGTCGGCGCCTTCATCTATGCCATCGGCAGCATGCTGATCACCGCCCACGGCGGGCGCAGCGAGTTCTACATGACCGATGCCATCGACCCGCTGTTCGTCAACAACGCCGCGCGCAACATCGAGAAAGCCACCTGGATGCTCAGCCAGCGTCAGGACGCCAATGGCGTGCTGTTGCTGTTCTCCAACGAGATATCCGAGGAGGGCAGCAACCTCAGCTTTGCCGTCGAGTTCGGCAAGATCGTCGCCCGGCTCGACCTGTTGGCGCAGCTGCTCGATGAACGTTATCGGCGGATCGGTTTGAACTACGCGCAGAGCTTGTTGCTGATGAACTTCCTGCCGGTGCAATAGCCTGCGCTAAAGCAGGGCCTTGATCGCCTGGCGATAACGCGGGCCGGCCAGGCTCATGCTGTTGTTGTGGCTGGCGCCAGGCACCAGCAGCAAGGTCTTGGGCTGTCGCGCGGCCTCGTACAGTTGCTGGCTGAAGCGCGGCGGTACATAGCGGTCGTCCTGGCCGTGCACCAGCAGTACTGGCATGCCGACCTGGTCGATCTTGTCGATCGAATCGAATTTCTGCGACAGCAGCCAGCGCACCGGCAGGGCGGTATCGGCCACCACTGCCGCAACATCGCCGAGCGAAGTGAAGGTCGACTCCAGGATCAAGCCGCGCGCGGCGCTCGGGCTGCCGTCTTTTTGCGCCTGGCGGCTCAGCTCGGCCGCGAGCTCCACAGCCACTGCGCCACCGAGCGAGTGACCGAAGATCAGCCGTTTGTTGCGGTCCGGTTGCAGCTGGGCAAAGCGCTCCCAGGCCACCTGCGCATCTTCATAGACGGTCGCCTCGGACGGCAGGTCGCCGCGGCTCTGGCCGAAGCCGCGGTAATCGACGGCCAGCACCGAGTAACCCATGGCGTGCAATTGCTCAATGCGAAACAGCTGGCCGGTGAGGTTCCAGCGCACGCCGTGCAGGTAGAGGATGGCGGGGGCATCGGCGCGCTTGGCCGGCCACCACCAGGCATGCAGGCTCTGGTTGGCGGTGAAGGTGCGCGGACGCAGGTCGAGTTCCTCCACACCTGCGGGCAAGCCACGGAACCAGCTGGCCTGGCCGGGCTCGATGCGAAACACCAGCTCGCGCTCTTTGTGTTGCAGCACGCTGCAGCCGGCCGGCAGGCCGATCATGAGCACGGCCATGCACAGCCAGCTGAGCCAGCGACGTTTAAGGTGAAGCAGAAGAGAAGAGGGCATGCAGGCGTTTTTAGCAGAAGCGTCGATTACGGTGTGAGGAAAGTAACCGAGCGGTGTAGTCGGATGATTGCAAGCTGTTTCCATATTGATGGCTGAAAATGCCGGCTCAAGCCGTTGGCATGATGTCAGGGCATGCTGCAGGGCGGCCAATACGCTGAGGGGAACGTCATTTGGATTTGCACGGTACCAGGCGATGCAGGTAGGTTGCCAACAGACTTTTTGTGGAAACCTGACTTTGGACTCACTCACTCAAGCGGTGCTCGGCGCAGCGCTGCAAGGCACTGTGCTGGGCCGTATTCAAGGCCGTCGGGCATTGCTCTATGGCGCTGCCCTGGCCACCTTGCCAGACCTCGATGTAGTCATCCGCTATGCCGATCCGGTGTCGCAGATGACCTTCCACCGAGGCTTCTCGCATTCACTGTTTGTGCTCACCGGCCTGGCCTTGTTGTTGGCCTGGCTGGTGACCTGGCTTGGCCACAAGTACTGGCCGGAGCGCGGCTATCGCTGGCCTAGGCTGTTCGCAGCGTTCTGGCTGGTGCTCGTCACTCACCCACTACTCGATGCCTTCACCGTGTATGGCACCCAGCTGTTCTGGCCGTTGCAGCTGATCCCGCAGAGCTGGGCGGCGGTGTTCATCATTGATCCGGTGTACACCTTGCCGCTGTTGTTTACTGTGCTGTTCGCGGCAATTCGCGGTATGCAGGGCAGGGCAATTGCGATGATGGCCGGCGCATTGGTGTTCAGCACGGCCTATCTTGGCTTCGGCCTGGGCGCACGCATGCAGGCCGAGCAACGGTTCCAGGCTGCGCTGGATCAGCAAGGTGTAGCGGTAACCGAAGTGCGCGCAATCCCTATCGCGTTCAACAGCCTGGTCTGGCGGGTGTTGGCGAAAACCCCGGACGGCCATTACTTCGAGGGCATCAGCAGCGTGTTCGATCGCGATCCGCCGGAAATGCTGCGCCATTCGCGCAACCTCGAAGCCGCCAAGCCCCTTGTCGATGATCCGCTGCACGCGCGCCTGCGCTGGTTCACGGATGACTGGCTGCGTTACGACGAGGTCGGTGATGCCTTGGTGGTGACTGACCTGCGCATGGGCATTCCTGGCAACTACACGTTCCGCTTCAAGATGGCCAGCCGCGACAGCACTGGCCAGTGGAGCGTCGGCACGCCAACAGCCTGGTCAGGTACAGGGGCCAACTCGATGTTCAACCTCGAAGACCTTGGTCTGATCTGGCGGCGCATCATCGACCAGCAACCGCCGCTGCCGTTGGCGGCATGGACCGCCAAGTACCTGCAGCCAATGGCGAGCACCGAGGCCGGACAGTAACCGTGCGCTCGGCCGGGCTTGATCTGCTCAAGTGGACGGCGATCGTGACCATGGTCGCCGACCACCTGCGCTATCTATGGCCAGCCGCCGACGGCTTGTTCATTGTCGGCCGGCTGGCGTTTCCGTTGTTCTGCCTGGCGTTGGCAATCAACGTCGGGCGCAGCGACCCGACCATCTGGCCCAGCCGCAGCGCCGCGCGCTATCTCGGCTGGCTGCTGGTATTCGGTGTGCTGTCCGAAGGCCCGTACCGCTGGTTGGACAACGGTTCGCAGACGCTCAACGTGATCCCGACCCTGACGCTCGGGTTGTTGCTGGCCTGGGCGACACACCATCGACAAACGCTGGCCTGCCTGCTCGGCTTGAGCGCTGCACTGACTGCAGCTTGGTACAGTGATTACCTGATGTATGGTTTGCCGGGCGTCCTGCTCCCCGCCGCGATCCTGATCGCCAGGCGCTTCGGCGGCGCCAGCTGGCTGCTGCCGTGTGCGTTGGCGGTGGCGGGCAACATGACCAACAGTTGGTTAGGTGCGCACCCGTCGGAGCCCATCGCCCTGGTCATCCTGAGCACCGCTGCGCTGTCGTTGCCGATAGGCCTGTGCCTGGCGCGGCAGGAGCGCTGGCAGGTACCGCGGGTCGGGCGCTGGGGTTATGCGTTCTATCCGCTGCACCTGGCGCTTATCGGCGGCCTGCAACGTGCGGCGGTAGCCCTTGGTATTTAGCGCGAGGCCCGCGTACAACCAATGCCACCCCGACCCCCTACCCAAGTAGCATTCGACTGAGCCGCAGGCTTGCCTATCCTGCGGCCATGGCTGTACCTCTTTCGGAAATCCACTTATGAGCGAAGGCGTCCTCAGTGGCCTGTCGCGGGCTACCTGCGCGACTCAGGCAGCCAGCGAGCTGGCTGATCAACTGCGGCATGCCGAGCTGGGCTTTGTGCTGTTTTTCTGCTCGGCCGAATACGATCTGCCAGCCTTGGCAGCTGCGCTGCAGGCGCAGTTCCCGGCGGTGGGGCTGGCCGGCTGCACCAGCGCCGGCGAGCTGACCCCAGAGGGCTATGCGCGCGGTTGCATCACTGCGGTAGGCTTTGATCGGCGTTATTTTTCCATCGCTGCCGGCCTGGTCGAAGCGGTGCCCGGCTTCAGCCTGCTCGACGCGCAGGCGCTGGTTGCCCAGTTGGTCGAAGACTGCCGACGCAACAGCCTGGCACCGATCAAGGCGCACAGCTTCGCCTTGACCCTATTCGACGGCCTGTCCAGCCGGGAAGAGGTGGTGCTGGCTGCCCTGGCCGCGGCGCTGGGCGATATCCCTCAATTCGGCGGTTCGGCAGGTGATGACAATCACCTCAGCCGCACCCACGTGTATTACGACGGTGCCTTCCACAGCGGTGCGGCAGTGTTGCTGCTGGTCAATACCTGGCTTGAGTTCGAGGTGTTCAGCGCGGACCACATCCAACCACGCAGCGAAAAGCTCGTCGTGACCCGCGCCGACCGTCAGTTACGCCGGGTTTATGAGCTGAACGCCGAGCCGGCCGCCGCCGAGTATGCCCAACTGATCGGTGTACCCGTGGCGGCGCTCGATCACCGGCTGTTTGCGGCGCACCCACTGGCGCTGCGTATCAACCAGAACCACTACGTGCGGGCCATCCAGCAGGTACATGAGGATGGCAGCCTGAGCTTCTACTGCGCGGTGGAGAACGGCATCGTCCTCACCGCAATGCGCCCTGGTCCGCTGCTGGCCAATCTGCAGTCGTTGTTCGACGGCCTGCACCAGCGCCTCGGGCCGTTGCTGCTGACCATCGGCTGCGACTGCGTACTGCGCCGGCTGGAACTGGAGGGCGAGGGCGCTGCTGTGGCCGAGGTCAGCGCGTTGTTGCGCAGCCAGCAGGTGCTGGGCTTCAACACCTATGGGGAGCAGTTCAATGGCATGCATATCAACCAGACCTTCACCGGCGTTGCCATCGGACGGCCCCGCGAGCGCATCGCCAGCTGAGCAGATCAGCCAACTGCAACGCGACAACCACAAGCTCAAGCGCATCAATGCGGCGTTGATCGAGCGGCTGGAGTCGGGGGCGGCGCGGCCGGACGATGCCTTTGCCGCGTTCCAGCATTCGGTGGTGTTGGCCGAGCAGGTGCGCGAGCGCACGGATGCCTTGAACCAGGTATTGGTCGAACTCAAGGCCAGCCACCTGCTGCTCAGCGACGCGCATCACCGCGCCGAAACTGCCCACCAGCGGCTGGTGGACGCCATCGAAAGTATTTCCGACGCGTTCGTGCTGTTCGATGCCGACCTGCGCGTGGTGCTGTTCAACCGACGCTTCAAGGCGCTCTGGGCCAACAGCCGGTTGCGCGTGGCCAGCGGTATGCAGCTGGTCGAGGTGAAACGCCTGATGCACAATCTGCTGCGCGAAGAACCTCGTGCCAGCAGTGACGAGCAACCGTTGTATCGGTTGCGCAACGAGCGCTGGTTGCAGGTCAGCGAGCGGCCGACCCGCGATGGCGGGCGGGTGATGCTGTTTACCGACGTCACCCGGGTCAAACTGCGCGAGAACCACCGCCGCGAGCAGGCCCTGGCGCACAAGTCGTATCTGCTGCAGCGGGCGGTCGACAATCTGTCGCAGGGGCTGGCCATGGTCAACGCCGAGGGCGTGCTGGAGCTGTGGAACCGACGCTTTCTCGAGGTCAGCGGGCTGGCCCCGATTGCCAGCCACCGGCAGTTTGCCGACGTGATCGCCGACAGCGAGCTAGCCTTGCTGACGCCCGCCAGCCGCGACGACCACGGCCAGCCGCTGCCGGAGCTGGAGCAGCGCCTGTTCGACGGGCGCATGCTCGAGATCCGCACGCATCCATTGCCCACAGGCGGTTTCGTCAACACCTTCACCGATATCACCGAGCGCTACGCCCACGCCGAGGCGCTGCACCAGGCCTATCAGCACCTGGAACTGCGCGTGCACGAACGCACCGCCGAACTGACCAGTCTCAATCGCCAACTGTTGGGCGAAATCGACCAGCGCCGGCGCGTGGAAGCCAGCCTGCGCGATGCCAAAGCCGATGCCGAGCAGGCCACGCTGTCGAAAACCAAATTTCTCGCCGCGGTCAGCCATGACCTGTTGCAGCCGCTGAATGCCGCCCGGCTGTTTACCAGTGCCTTGCTCGAACAGCCTGGCGCAGGGCCATTGATCCATAACGTCAGCAACGCTCTGGACGGCGTCGAGAGCCTGCTCGGCACGCTGGTGGACATTTCCAAGCTTGATGCCGGGGTGATCCGCGCCGACGTTGCCAGCTTTGCCCTGCGCGACCTGCTCGACAACCTCGCCGCCGAGCACGCCACCGTCGCCGCCAGCGAAGGCCTGCGCCTGGATTACGTGCCGAGCCGTTTGCGCGTGCGCAGCGACATGCAGCTATTGGCGCGAATCCTGCGCAACCTGCTGAGTAACGCCGTGCGCTACACCCCCAGCGGGCGGATCGTGCTCGGTTGCAGGCGGCGCGGCGACAAGGTGTTGATCGAGGTGTGGGATACCGGTATCGGCATCGCAGCGGACAAGTGCCGCGAAGTGTTCCAGGAGTTCAAACGTGGCGAGGCGCAGCGGCCGGACCAGGATCGCGGCCTGGGGCTGGGCCTGGCGATTGTCGACAAGATCGCCGGTATCCTCGGCCATCCCATCCAGCTGCGCTCGGTGCCCGGCAAGGGTTCGGTGTTCTCGGTCGAAGTCCCGTGCTGCCAGCGCCCTGTGAGCAAAGGCTCAGCGTTGCAGCCGGACATGCCGCACCTGCAATCACTGCAGGGCGCGCGAATATGGGTGCTGGATAACGACGGGGCGATCTGCGCCGGCATGCACAGCTTGCTCGAGCAGTGGGGCTGCAAGGTCACCACGGCGGCCAGCGAAGCGGACCTGCAGCGTCAGGTCGCCCTGCCAAGGGCGCGGGTCGACCTGTTGATCGCCGATTATCACCTGGACCATGACCGCACCGGCATCGAGGCGGTGGCGGCGATCAACGCCTGCCGCGACCGCGCCATACCGGTGCTGATGATCACCGCCAATTACAGCAACGAACTCAAGCAGCAGGTGCGCCTGCTTGGCCACACCTTGATGCACAAGCCGGTGCGGCCGATGAAGCTCAAGACCGCGATCAGCCACCTGCTCGGGTCGTCAAACGGCCGTTAACGCGCCAGCCGGCCGCTGACAAAGTGGGCTACATCGTTGAAACCTGGAGTCGACGCATGGCCAGGGGTTACCAGCGCATCGATGAAGGCTTCATCTTCGGCAGTGATCTTCACCTGCAGTGCGCCGGCATAGGTGTCCCACTGCGCCTCGGTGCGCGGCCCGACGATCGCCGAGCTGACCAGCCGATTGTTCAGCACCCAGGCAATTGCGAACTCGACGATACCGACGCCCTTGGCCTCGCTGTAGGCCTGGATCTTGCGCGCGATGGTCAGTGACTCCTGGCGCCATTCCACTTCCATGATGCGCTTGTCCTGGCGCCCGGCACGGCTGCCGGCGTCAGGCTCCGAACCCGGTGCGTACTTGCCGCTGAGCACGCCGCGTGCCAGAGGGCTGAACGGCACCACGCCAAGCCCGTGATAGCCGGCTGCAGTCAGCTGCTCAGGTTCGGCCTGGCGGTTGATGATGTTGTACAGCGGTTGGCTCACCACCGGCTTGGCCACGCCGAGGCGCTCGGCTACGTTGCAGATCTCGGCGATGCGCCAGCCGCGGAAGTTGGACACGCCCCAGTAGCGGATCTTGCCCTGTTGCAGCAGGTCACCCATGGCCCGCACGGTTTCTTCCAGCGGCACGCTGTGGTCTTCGCGGTGCAGGTAATAGATATCCAGGTAATCGGTACCCATGCGCGTCAGGCTGGCTTCGATTGCGTTGAACAGGTGTTTGCGCGACAGCCCGCTACGGTTGGGCAGGCCATCCACTGCGCCATAGCCCGCCTTCGAGGCCACTACCCAGTCATGCCGGTTGCGCGCCACCGCTTCGCCGACGATCTGCTCGGAGCGCCCGCCGTTGTAGACGTCGGCGGTGTCGACAAAGTTGACGCCCTGGTCCCAGGCCTTGTCGATGATCCGCAGCGAATCCTCGGCGCTGGTCTGCTCGCCGAACATCATGCTGCCCAGGGTCAGGGCAGAAACCTGCAGGCCGCTTTGGCCAAGAGGGCGATAGAGCATGGGGAAGGTCCTTGAGTGGGAGGGGAATGAGCTTTTTTACAGGCATGCGGTGGGGTTTGAAAGGGCAAAACAGCGGGGTTGTTGCCTGATCCTGCACACGGCCGTCAGGTTCCTTCAGGGCATGATGTGCTCCTGGAGCATGGCAACGCCTGACACACCTGTTCCACTCCTGCGCCACCTGTGCCGCAACTGCGTCGACTGACGCGCTCGACGGCGTGCGGCCATCCGTGAACAAACCCCTCTAGGACGGCTTCTCCAGCGCCATCAGCAACACTGGCACAGGCGTTGCTCCTGTTCTTCACGACACATTCCCTGGGTGTCGCCAATAACAAGAACGGAGATTCCCCGATGACCCAATCAGGTCCGCACCGCCGACCCATGCCGGGTGCCTTGATGAGAACTGCAGGTTGCGCCGTGCTGGCGTTGGCTTGCCTGGCCCCGGCGTTTGCCGCCGAGGTCGATGGCAAGCGCATCATCGACGCCGACAAAGAGCCCGGCAACTGGATGAGCCATGGCCGTACCTACGATGAGCAACGCTACAGCCCGCTGAACACCATCAACGACGGCAACGTCAATCAACTGGGGCTCGCCTGGAGCTACAAGCTCGACCTTGACCGTGGCGTCGAGGCCACGCCTATCGTGGTCGACGGCGTGATGTACACCACCGGGCCCTTCTCGGTGGTGTATGCCCTGGACGCGCGCAACGGCAAGCTGCTGTGGAAGTACGACCCGCAGTCCGATCGCCATCGGGCCGGTGAGGCCTGCTGCGATGCGGTCAACCGTGGGGTAGCGGTGTGGCAGGGCAAGGTCTATGTGGGTGTGCTCGATGGCCGCCTGGAGGCGATCGATGCCAAGACCGGCAAGCGCGTATGGTCGGTCGACACCCGCAGCGATGACAAGCGCAGCTACACCATCACCGGCGCGCCGCGGGTGGTCAATGGCAAGGTGGTGATCGGTAACGGCGGCGCCGAGTTTGGTGTGCGTGGCTACGTCACCGCCTATGACGCTGAAACCGGCAAGCAGGCCTGGCGCTTCTTCACCGTGCCCGGCGACCCCAAGCTGCCGCCTGAAGACAAAGCGATGGAGATCGCCAGCAAGACCTGGCACGGCGATGCCTTTGTCGAGCAGGGCGGCGGTGGCACGGCGTGGGACTCGTTTGCGTATGACCCGGAGCTGAACCTGCTCTACATCGGCGTCGGCAACGGCTCGCTGTGGGACCCGAAATGGCGCAGCCAGGCCAAGGGCGACAACCTGTTCCTGTCGTCGATCGTGGCGGTCAATGCCGACACCGGCGAATACGCCTGGCACTACCAGACCACACCGGGTGATGCCTGGGACTTCACCGCCACCCAGCACATGATCCTCGCCGAACTACCGATCAACGGCAAACAGCGCAAGGTATTGATGCAGGCGCCGAAAAACGGCTTCTTCTATGTGCTCGATCGCGCCACCGGCGAGTTGTTGTCGGCGAAAAACATCGTGCCTGTGAACTGGGCCAAGGGTATCGACATGAAGACCGGCCGGCCAATCGTCGATGATGAGGCCGCCGCCTACTGGAAAGACGGCAAGCGCAAGCTGGTGACCCCTGCATTCTGGGGCGCACATGACTGGCACCCGATGTCCTACAACCCCAACACCGGGCTGGTGTACATCCCGGCGCACATCATGTCGGCCTACTACGAGCACATCCCGGAAGCGCCCAAGCGTCACCCGTTCAAGAGTGTGTACCAGCTGGGCTTGCGTACCGGGATGATGCCTGAAGGCCCTGAAGGCTTGCTGGAAATGGCCAAGACCTGGTCAGGCAAGCTGATCGCATGGGACCCGGTCAAGCAGGCACCTGCCTGGGAAGTGCCGTACATCACCATCTTCAACGGCGGCACCCTGAGCACCGCGGGCAATCTGGTGTTCGAAGGCAGCGCCGATGGCCGGGTGATCGCCTACGCCGCCGATAACGGCAAAAAGCTCTGGGAATCACCGGCTGCCAGCGGTGTGATGGCTGCGCCGATCACCTATTCGGTGGATGGCGAGCAATACGTGACCTTCATGGCCGGCTGGGGCGGGGCGTTCTCGACCTTTGCCGGGGCCTTGTCGCTACGCGCTGGGGTGCAGCCGTTCGCCCAGGTGCTGACCTACAAGATCGGCGGCAACGCCACCCTGCGCGAGCCACCACCGCCGGCTGACACGCCCAAACCGCCAGCGCTCACTGCTGACGAAAAAACCGTGGCTGCCGGCGCTGCGCTGTATGACGGAAACTGCTCGCAGTGCCATGGCATCCATGCCGTCAGCGGCGGCGTACTGCCGGATCTGCGCAAGCTCACCGCGGAAAAACACCAGATGTTCCTCGGCATTCTTTATGGCGGGCGCATCCCGGACGGCATGCCTTCGTTTGCCGAAGCCCTCAAGCCCGAGCAGGTGGAACAGGTGCACCAATACCTGATCAAGCGCGCCCATGACCTGCAACGCGAAGGCAGTGTCTGGGAGCAGTTCAGCGCCAAGCCTGCAGCCGCCCAGCCGCTTGCCGACAATGCTTCCAAGGAGTGACATGACCATGCGCGATAATCTGTACCAGAACTATATCGACAACGCTTTTGTGGCCAGCGAAGAACTGATCGAGGTTTTCAACCCGGCCAACGGCGAGCTGTTGGGAGCAGTGCCGGAGTCACCCGCTGAGCAGGTCGAACGCGCGATTGGCGCAGCGCGCCGTGCGCAAAAAGGTTGGGCGGCAAAACCTGCCATCGAGCGCGCCGGTTACTTGCGCCAGATTGCTACCAAGGTGCGGGCCAATGCCGAGCGCCTGGCGCGCATCATTACCCAGGAGCAAGGCAAGGTGCCGGCGTTGGCCCTGGTGGAGGTCAACTTCACTGCCGACTACCTCGACTACATGGCCGAATGGGCGCGTCGCCTGGAGGGCGAGGTGCTGAGCAGTGACCGCGCCAACGAGCACATCTTCCTGCTGCGCAAACCCCTCGGCGTGGTGGCGGGGGTGCTGCCGTGGAATTTCCCGTTTTTCCTGATCGCACGCAAGATGGCGCCGGCGCTGTTGACCGGCAACACCATCGTGATCAAACCCAGTGAAGAGACGCCGATAAACTGCTACGAGTTTGCCCGGCTGGTGGCCGAAACCGACCTGCCGTCAGGGGTATTCAACGTGGTCGGCGGCAAGGGTGCGAGTGTCGGCCACAGCCTCACCAGCCATGCCGGCATTGACTTGGTCAGCTTCACTGGCAGTGTCGCCACCGGGGCGCGGATCATGGCTGCGGCATCGCCGAACATCACCAAGCTCAACCTCGAACTTGGCGGCAAGGCGCCCGCTATCGTGCTGGCCGACGCCGACCTGGACCTGGCCGTGCGCGCGATCGTTGCATCGCGGGTGATCAACACCGGGCAGGTGTGCAACTGCGCCGAGCGGGTCTATGTGCAGCGCGGCGTGGCGGATGCCTTCATTGACAAGGTCGCGCAGACGATGGCGGCCACGCGCTACGGCGACCCGTCGCTGCAGGCTGACCTGGACATGGGCCCGCTGATCAACCAGGCCGGGCTGGACAAGGTCGCGCAGATGGTGCGCACTGCAACCGGGCAGGGTGCTCAGGTGATCACCGGCGGGCAGGTGGCTGATCTTGGCGCGGGTTTCCACTATCAGCCGACAGTGCTGGCTGGCTGTTCGGCGGACATGGAGATCATGCGCAAGGAGATCTTCGGGCCGGTCCTGCCGATCCAGATCATCGACGACCTGGACGAAGCAATTGCCCTGGCCAATGACAGCGAGTACGGCCTGACCTCGTCGCTATACACCCGCGACCTGAACGCAGCGCTCAAGGCCAGCCGTGAAATCGATTTTGGCGAGACCTACATCAACCGCGAGAACTTCGAGGCCATGCAGGGTTTCCATGCCGGAGCACGCAAGTCCGGCGTGGGCGGGGCGGATGGCAAGCATGGGCTGTATGAGTACACGCGCACGCAGGTGGTGTATATCCAGGGCTGAAGTAGCCTGATGCTCGCACTGGCCGACACGCTTGCGCGTCGGCCAGTGCTGGGTTCAGTCAGCCTGATTCGGCGGGACGATCCCGTGGCGTTTCATCTTGCGATACAGGGTCGAGCGGGAGATTCCCGCCGACTCTGCTGCTGCGCTGATGTTCCAGCGCTCGCGACGCAGTACGTCGAGCAGATGGCGGGCTTCGGCATCCTCAACTTGCTCTTCAAGGCGCAGTGGCTGTGCAAGTACTACAACTTGCGGCGCCCTAGCCAGTAACTCTTCCGGCAGACAACCCAGCGTTATCACCCCATCCTCGGCCAGCGCTACCGCATAGCGCAGCGTATTCAGCAATTGGCGCACGTTGCCAGGCCATGCGTGGCCCAGCAAGCAGCGGCGTGCCTCTGCATCAAGCTGCAGCCCTTGGGCTTCGGGCAGCCGCTGCAGCAGGTGCTCGATCAACTCGGCGCGATCACTGCGCTGGCGTAGCGCCGGCAAGCTCATGCGCATGCCACACAGGCGATAGTAAAGGTCTTCCCGGAAGCGTTTGTCGGCAATCATGCTCGCCAGATCCTGGTGGGTTGCCGACACCACCTGAATGTCCAATGCCACCGGTGCCTCGGCCCCCAGTGGTTGCAGCTCGCGCTCGGCCAGCACCCGCAGCAAGCGGGTTTGCAGGTGCGCAGGCATGTCGCCGATCTCATCGAGGAACAGCGTGCCGCCATTGGCCAGTTCCAGCTTGCCCTTCATGCCTTTGCGACTGGCGCCAGTGAAGCTGCCGCTGCGGTAGCCGAACAGCTCACTTTCAATCAACGACTCGGGGATCGCCGCGCAATTGAGCGCAATGAACGGGCCGGCGTGGCGGCGACTGGCCTGGTGCACAGCGCGGGCGAACGCCTCTTTGCCAGTGCCGGTTTCACCGGTGATCAGGATGCAAATGTCTTTATCCAACACCTTGCGCAGGCGCTGCACGCTTTGCTGCAGTTGGCCGTCGCCTCCCGCAAGCTGCTCCAATGTGGGGTGGCGAGCTGTAGCTGGAGCAGGCGCAACAGCGTTGGCGCGCAGCCCGTAGCCAGCCGGCACCCGCAAACCGACTTCGATGATCAGCTCGCTGCCAGGCTCGCGCAGCTGGGTACCGCAAGCGCCGCCGCGGGTGAGCCTCAGCAGCTCGTCGATACTGGCTGGCAGCAACTGCTCGATGCGCAAGCCCAGCAGGGCGCCAGGCTGGGCGATGAACGCAGCCCGGTTGGCACCGATCACCCGGCCGCCTTCATCCAGGGCCAATAGCTGTTCGTTGGCCAGGTCGGTGATGTCGTCACGAGGCTTCAGCGCCAGGGTCAGGCGGTCGCGGTAGCGTTGGCGGAAATGGGTGTTCTCGATCAGCCGCGCGTATAGCGTGACCAGATGCAGGGTCAGATGTTGCGCCTGCTTCGGCCCATTGTTGAACAGGCAGGTCGCGTTGAGGCAGCCAAGCAGTTGGTTCTGCGCATCGAAAATCGGTGACACCGAGCAGCTCAGGCGGGCGTTGGCCGCAAGAAAATGCTCCTGGCGGTGGATGGTCAACGCCTGCCCCGACGCCAGCGCGGTGCCGATGCCATTGGTACCAGCGATCGATTCGTCCCAGCGCGCGCCGACAATCAGCCCGGCGCGCGAATAACGGTCGTGATCGGCCGGCAGGCGGGCATCCAGAGTAATGCCGTCGGCATCGCTGAGCAGCACCGCGAAACCCGCATCGACCACCCGCCGGGCCAGGCCGTTGACGCCTTGCCCGGCGATACTCAGGTAGGCCTCGTGCTGGGCCTGATGCTGGCGAATCTCGGCGGCGCTGAGGATATTGTCGACATGGCGCAGGCCTGGGTCGAGATGGTGCTGGTTGATGCTGCGAAACCACGATTCGGCGATCACCGCTTCCGGCGCAAGGCCGCGCTCGGCGAAGTGGCAGTCGATAAACGCAGCCAGTTCCCTGGCGCGGGTGTCGGTGGCAGGCGCGGTCATGGGCGCTCCCCGTGCTGTTATTGTCGTGGGCCGGTTCGAAGTGCCGGTCAGACTGCAACCATAGCGCAAAAGTCTCAGGCAGTGAGCGCCTGCTTGAAATGGAACGGATGGCGGGGTCACGCCTGTCGACAGAATACAAGCGTTGGGCAGGGCGGGTGGGGTTGAGGCGTCGTGGCGTTGAGATGTTGCCGGGCGCCAGGCCCGGCAACGGTCAGCCGTTTCAATCGGCGCGGGCGGTGCTCAAGGCGCCTGCACGGGTAACGCGCAGGGCCACCAGGCTGCCAATCACGATCAGCCCGGCCAGCGAGTACAACGCGGCATCGGTCGAACCGGTCTGATCCTTGATGAAGCCCACCAGATACGGGCTGAGGAAGCCCGCCATCTGCCCGACCGAGTTGATGATCGCCAATCCTGCAACGGCAGTGGCAGCACTGAGCAACGCAGTCGGCATCGGCCAGAACATCGGCAAACCGGTCAGGGCGCCCATGGTCGCAATCGACAGACCAAGGATAGCGATGGGTGGGTTGCCGGCGAAGTTGACCGCGATCAGCAGGCCGATAGCGCCCATCAGCATCGGCACCACAAGGTGCCAGCGCCGCTCGTTGCGCAGGTCAGCCGAGCGGCCGACCAGAATCATGAAGACGCCGGCCAGCAGATAAGGGATCGCGCTCAGCCAGCCAATCAGCAGCGGGTTGTCAAAACCCATGCTCTTGATGATCGACGGCAGCCAGAAGTTGATCGCGTACACGCCACTCTGGATGCAGAAGTAAATGAAGCCAAAGGTCCAGATCAACGGATTGGTCAGCACCGACAGCACGCTGTCGCCGCTGGTGACCGGCTTGCGCGCTGCATCGGCGCTGAGGTCGGCTTCGATGATCTGCCGCTCGGCGGGGCTAAGCCACGGCGCTTTCTGGTAACCGTCGCTGAGCAGTTTGATCGCCAGTACGCCCAGCACCACTGTCGGCAGGCCCTGGATCAGGAACATCCATTGCCAGCCCGCCAAGCCGTGCTGGCCGGCGGCAAAGTGCTGCAGAATCCAGCCCGAAAATGGCCCGCCAAGCAGCCCCGAGACCGGGATCGCCGACATGAACAGGGCCATGATCCGCCCACGTCGATCCGCCGGGAACCAGCGCGAGAGGTACAGCACCACGCCCGGGAAGAAGCCTGCTTCGGCGGCGCCGGTGAGCAGACGCAGGGCGTAGAACTCGGTTGGCGTGGTGACGAACATCAAGCAGGTCGACAGGCTGCCCCAGGCGATCATCATCAAGGCGATCCAGCGACGTGGCCCGAAGCGGTTCAGCGCCAGGTTGCTGGGCAGGCCGCAGAGCACGTAGCCGATGAAGAAAATCCCGGCGCCGAGGCCGTACACGGTTTCGCTGAACTTCAATGCATCGAGCATCTGCAGCTTGGCGAAACCAACGTTGACGCGGTCGAGGTAGTTGAACAGGTAGCAGATGAAAATGAATGGAATCAGCCGCAAGGTGATGCGCCGGTACAGCGCATTGCGGGTGCTATCGTGGCCTTGGTCAGGGGCAGAGCTGTGTGCCATGATTGTGATCTCTGTTGTTATGATTGTTACGGCGTCGCCTGTCTCGGCGCTCGCCCTGACGAGTCTCGGCGAGCGCAGCGCGGCTGTCTTTGTGCTTGTGCACAGGTGTCAGCGGTGGCCGCTGTGCTGCGGCCCAAATCCTATCACTGCAAGGACCGTTGAATGTTCGAACTGGACCATGACCTGGCACAGGATATCGTCGACCGGGCGATGGCCATCCTGCCGTGCAATGTCAACGTCATGGACAGTCAGGGCCTGATCCTGGGCAGTGGTGAAGCAGACCGGATCAACACCCGCCATGAAGGCGCCCAGCTGGTACTGGCCAACGGCCGGATCGTCGAACTCGACAATGACGCGGCCAAGTGCCTCAAGGGCGTGCAGCCCGGCGTCAACCTGCCGCTGATGCTCGATGGCCGCTTGATCGGCGTGCTCGGCCTGACCGGTGATCCGCAGCAATTGCGCACCTACGGCGAGCTGGTGCGGATGACCGCCGAGATGCTCCTGGCCCAGCGTCACCTGCAAGTCGAGCAACAATGGCGACGCCAGCGCTGTGATGACTTGCTGGCGTTGCTGCTGGGCAGTAGTGGTGATTCGACACGTTTGCTCGACGAAGCCCAGCAACTTGGCCTCAAGCCACAGTTGGCGCGGGTGCCATGCCTGTTCGAACTGGAATCCGCCCCGCCCGCAGAAGCCTTGGCCACCTGGTTGATGAGCCGTTATCCGGATGGCTGGTGCGTCAGCCCGGCCCGTCAGTCGCTGTTGTGGTGCCGGCCAGCGGCTGTGGCGCTGGATGAGCAACGCCTGCTCGAGCGCCTGCAGCGCCATGGCTGGCAGGTCGAGCGTTTGGCCGTTGGCCCGGCGGCGCAAAGCCTGGAACAACTGCGCCGAGGCTACCGGCGGGTGCGTGATCTGCTCGCTTATGGCCGTGAAGTGCTGCCTGCCGAGCGCTTGCTGAGCCTGGCTCGCTACCGCTTGCCGGCACTGCTGTGGCGGCACCGCAACGACGATGCGCTGGATGAATTGCTCGAGCCCTTGCTGCGCATTCGTAGCAAGGACGCCAGCGGCCAGTTGCTGACCACCTTGCGCGCCTGGTGCGCCCACGACGGCCAGAGCCAGGCCTGTGCCGATGCACTGGGTATTCACCGCAACAGCCTGCGCTACCGCCTGGAACGTATTGCCGAGCTGGGCGAAGTCGACCCACAGCGGCTGGACGGCATGTTGACCCTGTATCTGGGCTTGCAGTTGTTGCCGGCCGACTGAGCCGACCGGCAAAGGCGTTTGCCCAAACAACGGTGGCGGGCTTTTGTGCATCTGACCGAGGCCTGCGGCTGACGCAACTGTCAGCATCGCTGCAACAGGATCAGGAGAATCCCCATGAAAATTGTCATCGCCCCCGATTCGTTCAAGGACAGCCTCGACGCTGCCGCTGTAGCCAAGGCCATCGCTCGCGGCCTGGCCGAGGTGTGGGCGGACGCCGAGCTGGTCGAGTCTCCGATGGCCGATGGCGGCGAAGGCACGCTGCAGGCGATTGTTGCGGCCAGCCACGGTGAGCTGCGCCGCCAAGCGGTGCGCGGGCCGCTGGGGCAGACGGTCGAGGCCAGTTGGGGCTGGCTCGCCGAGAGCCGCACGGCAATCATCGAAATGGCTGAAGCCAGTGGCCTGCAGTTGATCCCCAGCGAGCAGCGCGACGCCTGTCGCAGCAGCACCTGGGGCACCGGTGAATTGATCGGCGCGGCATTGACCGCGGGTGCCCAACGCATTGTCCTGGCGATTGGCGGCAGTGCCACCAATGACGGTGGCAGCGGCATGCTCCGCGCCCTTGGCTTGCGTTTGCTCGATGCCGATGGCCAGGCGCTGGCCGAAGGTGGCTTGGCCTTGGCGCAACTGGCCCGGATCGACGCCAGCGAGCTTGATCCGCGTCTGGCTGAGGTGCAGGTCGAAGTCGCTGCAGACGTGGATAACCCGTTGTGTGGACCGAATGGCGCCTCGGCGATTTTTGGTCCGCAAAAAGGTGCCAGCCCTGAGCAGGTGAAGGCGCTGGACCTCGCGCTGGGTCACTTTGCCGACCATTGCGCGCAACTGCTGGGTAACGACGTCAGGGAGTCGCCTGGTAGCGGCGCTGCCGGAGGCATGGGCTTTGCGGCCAAGGCCTTCATGGATGCGCGTTTCCGCCCTGGGGTGGAGGTGGTCGCCGAGCTGGCCGGGCTGGATGCCCTGGTGCAGGGCGCCGATCTGGTCATCACCGGCGAAGGCCGTTTTGACGCGCAGACCTTGCGCGGCAAAACACCCATGGGCGTGGCCAGGGTTGCCAAACGTCACGGCGTGGCGGTGGTGGTACTGGCTGGCACCCTGGGCGAGGGTTACCAGCAACTGTACGCCCACGGCATCGATGCCGCGTTTGCCTTGGCCAGTGGGCCGATGACCTTGGCTCAGGCGTGCAGCGAAGCGCCGGCACTGCTGCAGGCGCGCGCCAGCGATGTTGCCCGCCTGTGGCAGTGCGCCAAGGCTCAGCGCTGAGCTTCAGCTTGATAGGGCACATCAGCAGGCGTCTGGCTGAGTAGCACGGCAATTGCCAACAGCGCAGCGCCAACGCCTGCCAGCGGCAGCCACGCCAGGCCGAATTGACCGATCAGCAGGCCACCGAGCCCGCCGCCGAGCGCTGTGCCGAGGTTGAACGCGGCAATATTCAACCCCGAGGCCACGCTGCTGGCGTGCGGCGCCACGCTTTTGGCCAGGTTGAGCAGGCGCAACGTGGACAGCGTAACGATGGCGAAGAACACCGCCCCTAGCACCCCGACCAGGCCGAGCACGACCCATGGCGACTGCCTGAACACATACAGCAGCATCAGTGTCACCACCAGCATGAGCAGCGCCAGCAACAGGCAGCGGTTTATCGGAAAACGGTCGCCGGCATAACCGCCCGCCAGATTGCCGGCAATCGTGCATGCGCCAAACAGCAGCATGCCGCCGCTCAACAGATGTGGCCCAGCCCGGCCTACCTCCAGCAGGTATGGCGACACGTAACTGAAAAAGCTGAACACCGCGACACTGACCAGCATCGACACTGCGGCAACCGCCAACAACGGCCGCTGCAGCACGGCGCGCAGGCTGCTCACCTGCGCGCCAGGCTGAGCAGCCGCCGCACCGGCCTCAACCGGCATCCAGCGCAGCAAGCCGATCAAGCTCAAACAACCGAGTAGCGCCAGCGCGACAAATATCACCCGCCACGACCAGAAACTGCCCAGCAGTGTGCCCAACGGCACCCCGAGTGCCAACGCCAAGGTCAAGCCCATCCATACCACCGACAATGCGCGCCCGGCCTGCGCGGGTGCTACCAGCTTGACGGCAACACTGGCCGCTACCGCCATGAACAGGCCATGGCCCAGGCCAATCACAAAGCGCACCAGGTGCAACGTCCACACTTGCTCGACCCTTGCCAGCAGCAGGCTACCCACACCCAGCACTGCAACCGTCAGCAGCATCAGCGAGCGGTCACGCCAGCTCGCCAGGGCCGCAGTCAGCAACGGTGCACCGATGGCGGCACCCAGCGCGTAAGCAGCAATCGCCGCGCCCACCGCGGCGACTGAGCTGCTCAGGTCGCGCGCCATCGCCGAAACCAGCCCGGCGACCACGAACTCGGACAAGCCGAAGGCAAAGGTGCACAGCGAAAACACGTAGATGGCTAGCGGCATGGCGGCGTCTGGCTCAAGTGCTGGGCCAAGGCCAGGGCCTGTTCGCCGTTCAGGCGTGGATCAACCTTGCTCAGGTAGCAGCGGCGCAGATCCTCCGATTGCAGTTGGCCCGGGCCACCGAGGCATTCGGTGACTGCTTCAGCGGTCATTTCCAGGTGCAGCCCGCCGAGGATCGAGCCATGCCGGGCATGCACGGCGAAGGCCGTCTCTATTTCCGCCAGGATGTCATCGAAGGCGCGGGTCTTGGTGCCGCAGGGCAGGGTGCGGGTATTGCCGTGCATGGGGTCGCACAGCCACAACACCCGGGAGCCAGCGCGCTCAACTGCGTCGATCAGCGGCCCGAGGTGCTGCTCCAGCAGCGCCGCGCCCATGCGGTGGATCAGCGTCAGCCGGCCCGGCTGGTTGTGCGGGTTGAGCTGTTCGATCAGCTGAAGTAACGCGCTGGCAGAGGTTTCGGCGCCGACCTTGACCGCCACCGGGTTGCTTACCCCACGCAGGTATTCGACATGAGCGCCGTCGGGCTGGGCGGTGCGCAGGCCAATCCACGGCAGGTGGGTGGCCTGGTTGAACCAACAGCCATCGTCCTGTTGCCGGGTCAGCGCCTGCTCGTATTCCAACAGCAAGGCTTCGTGGGAGATGAACAGCGCCTGGTCGCACAGGCCGTCGCTGTGCATGAAGCCCTGCAAAGTGCGGATGTCGCGCAAGGTCGCCGCCGAGTGAGCGTAGGCTGCGAGCAAGCGCTGCGGATCTGCCCGGCGCGCTCCTGCAGTGAACTCGGCCTGGTTGACGATATCGCCGCGATATACCGGCAGGCTCAGGCCCTCACGGGTTTCGATATCACTGGAGCGTGGCTTGGCGTATTGCCCGGCCAGGCGACCGATCTTGATCACTGGCCGCTGTACTCCCCGCGTCAGCAGGTGGCTCATCTGCTGCATCAGCTGCAGAAAGCGACCCAGCGCGGCCTGATCGGTCTGGGCGAAGTCTTCGGCGCAATCACCGCCTTGCAAGACAAAGGCACGGCCCTGCTGGGCCTGGGCCAGCAGCGCTGTGAGCAGGCTGATCGACTGCCGACTGACCAGCGCGGGGGCCTGGCGCAAGTTTGCCAGCGCTTGCTCAAGGGCAGGTTGGTCGTGATACAGCGGTTGCTGCGCAGCGCTGCGGTCGCGCCAGGAATTGAGGCTCCAGGCCAGTGGGCCGTCGAGCACGTTGGCGCCTTGGGTCAGCATGATCGGTGTCGCTCCCTGAGTGTCGTCGTTCGCCCTGCACCTGCTGCAAGGAGCGGCGATAGTGCGCAGCGACGACAGCTCGAGGGAAATACAATAAAGGTCTCAATCTGATATGTGCAGTTGCCCCAGAGCGTACGGGGGCGGGGCGCAGGCGGCAGCCGGTGATCTGGGCTAAACCGTTGTATTTCCAAGGCTATTAATACTTACGAGCTATCACCGCCGGTTCGCCAAAAGTATTTTACTCAAGGTCTGCACTCGCCAATTCTCGGCGCAACTTATTCGAGAGGGGCGGGGCGATGTTGGTTCACAAGGAAAAAGACCATTCTGTCGTAGCGGCAGCCGAGGGCGAACTGCGCCAGTTCGGCAGGAATATGCCTTGTCAGAATTTTTACACCGGCAAGTTGCAGGCCGCCTGGGAGCGTGGTCGCCACAGCAGCTATTACGCAGATATCGGCCCGTTCAGCAGCGCAGCTTTTGCCCAGTTGCCGGTTACCCCAAAATCCAGCCTCAAGGCCAGCCCGCTGGATTTTTGCACGGTAAGCCTGGGTGACGCGGCGCGCTATTACGCCACCACCGGCACCACCGGCGAACCGACCCCAACCCCGCGCCTGAAGCAGGACATCATCTGGAACGCCATCAGCGTCGCCAGCCAGTGGCGCACGGTGCTCAGCCCAGGCTCGCGGGTCGCCAACCTGATGCCGTCGGATATCGTCCCGGTCGGCGATCTGATTGCCAACGTCTGCGACTACCTGGACGTTTCCCACGTGCGCCTGTACCCGTTTACCACCGGTATCACCGACTGGGAGCGGGTGTGCAAGACCTTCGCCACCTACCAGCCGAGCCTGCTGTTCATTGCCCCAGGCGTGTTGGTCCAGCTGACCCGCTACCTTAAACAACGGGAGATGCTCGACGGCTTTGCCCAGTCGGTGCGGGCGATCATGCTGCTGGGCGAGGTCAACACTCAGCCGTTCCGCCAGCGCCTGGCGCGCTGGTGGCAGTGCGAGGTGTTCGATGCCAGTTACGGCAGTACCGAGACCGGCACCCTGGCGACGGTGGGCGAAGATCAACAGATGCGTCTGGCCTGCACCACCAACTACTTCGAACTGCTGCTGGAGGACGGCCGGCTGGTGCCGCTGGCGCAAGGGCTCAGCGGGCGTTTGGTGGTGACACCGCTGAACCTGTATGCACGGCCCTTGCTGCGCCTGGATACCGGTGACAACGTGACCATCAACGGCGCTTGCGAGGCCGGCCAGCTGAGCCCCAGCCTGCTGATCAACGGCCGCGACAACGATGCCGTGGTAGTCGGCGGCGTGGCGTTGGACATTCGCGCCGTCGAGGAAGTGGTCTACGGCAACTGCGACGCCACGGGCTACATGATCGAAGTCGACCGCGACAAGGACAGCGCCGCGCTGATTCTGGAGCGCGATGTGCTCTGGGACAACGCCCAGGAGGCAGCCATCGAGGCGCGCCTGCAGGCCCATTCGCAAGCCCATATGCGCCTGCGCTGGAGCCGCATCCTGTTCATCAACAACCTGTCGGTGTTGAGCAAGAGCGGCGCTTCGCAAAAGAGCTGGAAGAAGACCAACCTGCGCTTTGTCGGCGGTGCGCAATGAGCGCCTTGCTGCCGCGTTTTCCGCAAGGGCAGGGCTTGGCCAGTCATCAGGCTGACCTCTGGTGCACCTACGCGGCGATCCGCAGCCTGGCCTGGGTCGAGCGCCTGGGCAGTGCCGATGTGGCGCAACTGCAGGCGTATATCCAGTCGCGGCGCAACCGTGACGGCGGCTATGCCTGGAGCAAGGGTATGCCATCCGACGCCTGGGCCACCTTCTATTGCACCGAAACCCTCAAGGATCTGGCTGCGCCGGTCAGCGGCACAGACGCCACCGCGGCATGGCTGCACACCTTGTTCGACGGCGACGCCTACGCCATGTGCCCCGGTCAGACGGCAGATGCCTGGGCCACGCACTACACATTGCGCACCTTGCTCGAAGTCTGCCAGGGGCAGGTCCAGCAGCGTGAGCCGCTGTACCGCTGGCTGGAGGGTCTGCAGTGCGCCAATGGTGGCCTGAGCTGGTCGGCTGAATTTGCCGGGCGCGATATCGCCGATACCCGCGCCTGCTTTTATGGCGTGATGGCGGCCCGCGCGCTGCAACGAGCCGGGCTGCCGGCGCCCGCGTGGGACCATGCGCGTTTGATCGCCTGGTTGCAGGCGCAGCAGCTGGCTGATGGCGGCTTTCGCTTCAGCGAGTCGGCCGAGTCGGCGTGCCTGTGGGCCACCTACCGGGCCACTGCAAGCCTGGCAGAGTTGCACGCACTACCACTTGACGCACAGCGTTGCAGCGACTGGATCGTTGCCCGACGCAGCGGCGCAGGCGGTTTTGTCCGCTGGCAGGGTTATGACGGCGAGGACGTCTGGGCGGTGTTCTGCGCGGTCGGCTCACTCAAAGCACTCGGCCAGCCAGTCGCCTGGCTGGCCGATGAAGTCGCTGGCTATATCGCCAGCCTGGCCACACCCGGTGGCGGCTACACCTACCGCGAAGCGAGCACGGCGGCGGATGTGCTGAGCAGCTCGGCCGGGATTCTCGGCGGCACCCTCGACAGCAATCAACGCACCGCAGCGCTGCGCTGGATCGAAGGCTGCCAGATGCCTAATGAAGCCGGGATCATGTACATGCCCGGGCGCGGTGCCGAGGTGCGCTGCACTGCCTGGGGGTTGGCAGCCGGGGCCTTTGCCGAGCAGCCGCAGGCCCGTCAGGCGATCGGCCAATGGCTGGCCTCGCTGCAAAACCCGGACGGCGGCTTTGGCTTCTGGGAGGGGCGTGGCTCGGACATGGTCTCGACCGCAGCCGCAGTGGCCATCCTGCAGTCGCTGGGAGACAGCAGCGGCGTGGCCCTGGATGGGCTGCAACGGTTTGTCGGGACCTGTCAGCATGAAGACAGCGGGCGTCTGACCTACAGCGCCTATCCGCGCGGCGCATCCTCGCTGCGCGCCGGTTTGCAGGCGCTCAGCTGCCTGGCCTATCTCGGCCACCCCGTGCAGCAGGCTGCTACTGCGCTGCTGGCGGCGCACAAGGTTCGTCAGGGTGGCTTCGCCAATCACGGCCAGCGCATCCCCGACCTGCTCAGTACCTATCAGGCGGTGGCCATGGCGTTGGCGTTCGGGCTGGCGGTGGACATCGCTCACCTGCGCTTCTTCCTCGACAAGGTCAGCACGGCACAGGGCTTTGCCTGGTCGCCGCTGTATCTGGAAGGCAGTGATGCACTGTCGACCTGTCTGGGTCGCCTGCTAAAGGCATTCGCCGACGGCAGCCGCAGCCATCTGCCCAACCTGCAACTGTCCTGAGGAACCGAGCATGCCGACCATTACCGTCGCCTGCGCGCCGCTGCCTCTGATCGAGCGCAAGCGCATCGCGCTGGGTTTTACCCGCGTACTTAAAAGCCTGGGCGCCGACCCGGCGCACTGCATGGTGTTTTTTGCGCCGCTGCCGCTGGACTGCGTGTTCAGCGCCGGCATGCCGTTGCCCAGCCAGGACCGTGACGGCCAGCCGGCGCAATTTCATGTGCGCATCACGCTCTCCAGCGAGCGCGACATGCTCGCCCAGCAAGCCCTGGCCGACGGCTTGTACGCGGGGCTGCGCAGCCGCTACGGCACAGCTTTCATCTACCTGCAATTTGACCCGATCGCGCCTGAACAGGTGTTCTACAGCGCGGGCGCGGCACTGATCAACGCAAGCACTCAACAAGGAAGCACCGGCTCGTGAATACCCCCTCCATCGAACAACAGATCCGCCAGACCCTCGCGCAATTGCTCGGCCCCGAGGTGCTCGACATCGACAGCCAGGCCAGCTTTCGCGACTTTCTCGGTGAGCGCTTCGACAGCCTGATGGCGGTCGAGGTGATTACCGCCGTCGAGGACCGTTTCAGCGTCGAGGTGGACTACCTCAGCGACGATGTGCGGTTCTGGTTCGAGACCCTGGACAAGATGCAGCGCTTCGTTGCGCAAAAGGTCGAAGACCAGCTCACCCTGCAGGCCGCCGAGTGAGCGCCGAGCAGCTGTTCCACACCTCCGGCTCCAGCGGCGCGCCGCGCCAGTGGCTGCGCAGCCGCGCGCAGATGGAGCAGGAGGCGCGGCTGATCTATCAGCGCTGGGCAGCCGAGGTCAGCGAGATCATTTGCTTTGCGCCTTTGAGCCACAGCTATGGGCAGATTCTCGGCGAAACCGGCGCGCGGGTAAGCGCGGCGGCGCTGCAATTATGCTCGTTCGAACAACAGCGACTGCCAACGCTGGATGGCCAGGGCCCGTGCGTGATCCTGGCCATTGCCAGTACCTGGAAGCTGCTGCCAGCGCTGCTAAAGCGCCTGGCTGGCCAGCGCCCGCTGTTGATCGTGCACAGCGCATCGATGTTGCCACCCGGTGCACTGGCTGTGGTCCAGCAATTTGCCAGTGCGCAGGTGCGTTTCATCGAGGTGCTCGGCTCGACCGAGACCGGCGCGATTGCCGTCCGCGAACTGGATGCCAGCAGTACGCCGGAGCAGCCGTGGAGCTTGCTTGAGGATGTTCAGCTGCTGACGCCCGCAGGCCAGCCCGCGCCGCTGGAAATCGCCAGCCCACGCATTGCCCGTGAGCAGGGCCAGGCCTGCTCGGCGCCCAGCCACCGTTGCGACGACCTGGTGCACGTCGTCGACCCTCGCCACGTGCAGTGGCTGGGCCGAATCAGCAGCCTGATCAAGGTCAATGGCGTGCGCCTTGACCTGGCTCGTCTTGGCGCTGAACTGGGCACGCTGATGGGCTGCTCCAGCCTGGTCTGTGTGCCGCTGCGCGACGGCCTGCGCGGCGAGGCCTACAGCATTCTGCTAGACGATCCGTTAGTCAGCGCCGGCGATGTGCTGGACGCATTTGCTCAGCTCACACCCGGCACACCGCGCCCGCTGCACGTTCGTCATGTCGATCACCTCCCGCTGTCCGCCACAGGCAAACCGCAAGCCTGGGCGGCGGTATCAACTGTCAAGGAATACACCGATGTCACACGATAAGACTGAAGATGCAATCGACGCCTACCTGGCTAACTGCGGCCCCGCAGCAGTTGGCCAACAGGCGCCGGATTACCTGGCCCTGACCCTGCGTGAGCGCAATGCGCAACTACAGGCCAATCCGTCACTGGCGGCCGACTGGGCAGCGCAGTATGAGCAATGGGCGGTGCATGCCGACGGCCACTACCGTTGCCTGGTCAGTACCCGCCCGGCCGAGGCGCCGTGGTTCCGCCTGGGCGTCAAGGACACTGTTGACGTTGCGGGTTTGCCGACCCGACTGGGCCTGCGCAGCTACCGCCACTACCCAGCGCGCAGCGCCGAAGCACTGACCTGGCTGGACCCGCGGGTGGCCTTGACCTGCAAAGTGACCACCACCGAGCTGAACATCGCCTTTGGTGGCGGTTGCCGCAATCCGCTTTACCCGAGCATCGATCCTTCGGGTTCGAGCACTGGCTCGGCGGTGTCGGTGGCGGCGGGGCTGTGTGATATTTCGCTGGGCACCGATGTGCTCGGCTCGGTCCGCTGGCCTGCGTCGCACTGCGGTATGGTCGGCTTGCGCATGACGCACAAGGCCGGGAATCTGGCCGGCGTATTTCCCCTGTCGCCGCGGATGGACGCCCTCGGCTGGGTCGCGCGCAGTGCCGATGACCTCGACCTGATGTTACCAATGCTTGGTATCGATGGCCTGCTCGGCGAGCAGCTGCCGCTCAAGCAGCAGTACCGGGTCGGCTTCCTCAGCCATGTGCATGAGCCGGTCCTTACCAGCGCGCAGATGCTCGCCATGCTGGCCCAGGCGCGCGAGGCAGTTGTGCAGCTTGAAATGGCCGACAGTGATGTCGACATGCCTGAACTGTGGGCGTGCCGCGGCGACGCCTGGCAACTCTGCGCCCGGGACGCGTGGCTGGCCTCTGCAGCGTGGCAGCAGGTGTTCGACTGCGAACTGCACTGGTCGACGCAGAGCGCGCTGGCCGTCGGTGCCGGTGTCAGCGAGGAAGAGTACAACGCCATCCAGCAACGTATGGACAGCGTTCGCGCAGGCATCGACAGCTGGTTCGACAACGCTCAGGTGGACTTCGTGGTATTCCCGATGGACCCCAACCGTCCATTCGACCGGCGCGATCCGCAGCCCGGCGACTCGACCATCCCATCGCCTGCCGACGCCGACTACTCACAAAAGATCAGCTTCACCCCGCTGGCCAGCTTCAGCGGCCTGCCGGCCATCACCGTGCCGATCTGCCTGAGCCCGGATGGGCAGGCAGCGTTGTCGGTGCAGATCATGGGCCGACGCGACAGCGAGCGGCAGTTGCTGGACATCGCCAAGCGCCTGCAAACGCTGGTCGGGCGAGTGCCTGGCGCTGAGTCTGGCCAATAAGGAGCGGCAACCATGTGTGGAATCACAGGCTGGGTCGACTTCAGTCGCGACCTGGAGCAACACGCGCCGCTGCTGGCGGCAATGACCGACACCCTGGCCCTGCGCGGCCCCGACGCCAGCGGCAGCTGGCGCCACCGTCATGCCTTGCTCGGCCATCGGCGGCTGGCAATCATCGACCTCGCCGGCGGCGTGCAACCGATGACGTACCGCTTTGCCAATGGCCAGCAAGTGGCGCTGGTGTATACCGGCGAGGTTTACAACCACAACGAGTTGCGCGAGCGGCTGCGCCTGGCCGGGCATCAATTCCAGACCCGCAGCGACACCGAAGTGGTGCTGCATGCGTATCTGGAATGGGGTGAGCACTGCAGCGAGCAGCTGTCGGGGATGTTCGCCTTTGCCGTGTTCGACGAGCGCGACGGGCACTTCCTGCTGGTACGGGATCGCCTCGGGGTCAAGCCGCTGTACTACGCCGAACATGGCCGGGGCCTGCTGTTCGGCTCGGAGATCAAGGCAATCCTGGCCCACCCGGATTTCAACAAACAGCTCGACGTGGTGGGTCTGGTCGATGCCTTGAGCTTGTCGCGGGGTACGTCGCGCACGGCGCTGCGCGGCATCCGCGAGCTGCCACCGGGGCATCGGCTGTCGTGGCGGCCGAACGGCCAGATCAAACTCAACCGCTATTGGCAGTTGCAACGACGTGAGCATCAGGACGATCTGCCAAGCACCATCGAGCGCACCCGCGAACTGTTGGGTAAAGCGTTGGGCGAGCAGTTGTATGCCGACGTACCGGTATGCTCGTTGTTGTCCGGCGGGCTTGATTCGACCATCCTCACGGCCATGGCCCAGCGCAAGTTGCAGGCCGAGCAGGGTGGTACGGTCAATTCGTTCTCCGTGGATTTTGTCGGCCAGGCCGAGCAGTTCCAGGCCGATGCCTTCCGCCCGGAGCGCGACGAGCCATATGCCCTGGCCGCCGCCGCGCATATCGGCAGCCAGCACCAGACCATCCTGATCGACAATCGCGAGCTGGTTGCCGATCAGGCACGGCGGGCCGTGTACCTGGCCAATGATTCCGCGGCAACCTTTGGCGATGTCGATACCTCGCTGTATCTGCTGTTCAAAGCCATCCGTGGCCACTCGACGGTGGCGATCTCAGGCGAGGCGGCGGACGAGGTGTTTGGCGGTTATGCCTGGTGTCGCGATCCGCAGGCCATCGCTGCGGCGCGGATGCCGTGGCTGTCGCGGATGCAACTGCTGCAGGCCGAACTGATCAACCCGGACTTCAACCGCCAGTGCGATTTTGCCGGTTATCAGGACAGTGCCTATCACCAGGCGCTGGATCAGGTTCAGCATCTGCCGGGCGACGATTCGGTCGAGCGGCGCATGCGTGAGATCAGCCACTTGCACCTGCATCACTGGCTGCCGATCCTGCTCGACCGCAAGGACCGCCTGAGCATGGCCGCGAGCCTCGAGGTGCGGGTGCCGTATACCGATCATGAGCTGGTCGAGTATGTGCACAACGTACCGTGGTCGATCAAAGGTAGGGGAGGGGAAGAAAAGTGGCTGCTCAAGCAGGCGACGGCTGACCTGCTGCCGCCGGCCGTGCTGGCGCGCAAGAAAAGCCCGTACCCGACCTCGGCAAACCTGGCCTACGAGCGCTTTCTGCGCGAGCGCACCCGGCAGCTGCTGGCAACGGCCGACAGCCCGGCGTTCGCGGTCATCGACCGCACGCAGCTAAGCTCGCAACTGGATCACGCCGAGGGTTACTTCAACTCGCAGCTGCGCCGCAACAACCTGGAGACCGCCTTGGCACTGGATGCCTGGCTGCGCCACAACCAGCTATCGGTGTAGGTCGCGCCTGAGGATGCTCTCCTGGGCCGCAAGGTCAAGGAGGGTGTCGCTGAAGCGTTTGGGAGCACCGAGGTCGAGCATCGAAATGAAACTGCCCAGCGCCGGTGAGGCGTTCTGGTTGTTCCAGTTCATGTACAGGCCCATGCTGGCGTTGGGCTGATCACCAACGGGCTTGATCGGGCGGAACAGCACCCGATCACGCAGGGTCGAGTTGGCGATCGACTCAGGCACCAGGGCCACACCGAATCCACAGGCCACCAAGCCGATCAAGGTGTGAATCTGCGACGCTTCCTGCACGACCTTGGGATAGAAGCCTGCCGACTCGCACAGCGCCATCAGCTGGCTGTAGTAGCCGTTACCCAATGCCTGCGGGGTGAAGACAAAGTCTTCTTCGGCGAATTCGCGCAGGTCGACGTTGGCATGCCGGGCCTTTTCATGGTGGGCTGGCAGGGCCATCACGATCTGTTCGTTGAGAATCAGCCGCGACTCGATGATATCCGGCGGCAGCGGCAGCTTGCGCATGAAGGCGATGTCCGCTTCGCCGGCCAGCAGGGCGGCGGCCTGGGACGCCGACGGCATTTCGCGAATGGTCAGCCGCACGTTCGGGTAGCTCTCGCGAAAGCGCCGCAGCGAGTTGAGCAGCGACTCGTAGTAGGCAATCGAAATGGCCGTGATGGTCAGCTTGCCGCAGACGCCCTCGGAAACGTTGCGGGCGTACTCGATGCCTTGCTCGAGTTCTTTGAGCGTGCGGTAGGCAGTTTCCAGAAACGCCATGCCAGCGGCGGTCAGCTTGACCCCGCGCTTGTTGCGCAGAAACAGGCTGAAGCCGAGTTTGTCCTCGAGGCGGTTGATCGCTTGGCTCAACGGCGGCTGCGCCATGTGCAGACGAATCGCTGCCTTGTGAAAGTGCAACTCCTCGGCCACGGCGATGAACTGCCTGAGCAAACGGGTCTCGATCATTCTACTTTCCTTCATCGAGGCGAACTGGTGCAGGGACGGGGGTTCACAGGCGCTCTGCCAGCGCGCCATCATAATGTGTGCTTGGGCAGTGCAGAAGCCTGGACGCCAGTACTGGCGCTATCTGTATGGGTAACCTGGCAAGGCGGAACCATCCGCTTGCAGGGTTTCGGTGATATCTATTAGATATCAAGGTTGCATGCTTTTAGTATTAAGTCATTGATTTTTTTATTGTTATCGTTTGTGGATGAGAATCGGGGGGATTCGTCGATGCCATTCACAAATAAAGTCGCGATTATTACCGGTGCAGGGCAGGGGCTTGGCCTGGATTACGCCAAGGCTCTGCTGGCCCAAGGGGCACGAGTAGTGATCAGTGACCTGGGTACTGATCGCGTCGGCGAAGGCGAAGATCAGGCGCTGGTAACCGAAGCGTTGCAGGCCTTGAAGGGCCAGGGTGGCGAGGTGGTTGCGCACATTGGCCGACTGGACGATGAAACGGGCTGCCAGCAGTTGATCGACCTTGCCATCGAGCAGTTCGGCCAGCTCGACATCCTGATTCACAACGCCGGCTGGGTCGGCTATCAGGACATCGAAGACCAGGAAGAAGCCTTTCTCGAGCGCGCGCTGGGCATCAGCGTGCATGCGCCGGTGTGGCTGGCCAAGCACGCCTGGAAGCATCTGAAGCGTTCCGCGGCGCCGCGAGTCGTGCTGACCACCTCTGACCGCGCCATGTATCAGCGCTATGCCCAGCCAGGTCTGGTCGCCTACGCGGCCGGCAAGATGGCTCAAGTCGGAATCATGAACGCGCTGAGCATGGAAGGCCTGGCTCACGGTATTCTGGTCAACGCCATTTCGCCGGTGGCCAAGACCCGCATGTGGGGCGTGAGCCAGCCCGGCGAGGACCTCAGGCCCGAGTGGGTCACCCCGGGCATGCTCTACCTGGCCAGCGAGATGTGCCGTGATACCGGCTATATCCTGCGCGCCAGCAACGGTCAGTTCACTGCAACCCGCTTCTGCGAAAACAGTGGCGTCAGCTACCCACGTGATCTGGCCCGGGTCGAGGCTGCCAGCCTCAGCGAAGTGGCCGAGCGCTGGAGCCGCATCAAGGAATGCCACTATGCGCCGGTCAAGGTCGCGCGCACCCGTGCTGACCTCGGTGAAAGCCCGGTCTGGGATGCGCAAAAAGGCCTGCTGTATTTCGTCGACATTTCTGGCGGTCGCATCAACCGCCTGACGCCGCAGGGTGATGTCGAGCGGGTTTACGAGTCAGCCGCGCGGATTGGCGCGCTGGCCCTGACCGACCAGGGCAACCTGATCTTCACCGAGGACGCCAGCGCCGCGTTGCTCGACCTTGCCGAAGGCAAGGTGCGCCAGTATTCGGCGCCCGTGCATCACCGCTCCAGCTACCGCTTCAACGATGGCGCCTGTGATCCACAGGGCTACTTTGTCACCGGCCTGATGGATGAAGGCCCGAGCGGCAAGACCGGCGCGCTGTACCGCTTCGATCACGAAATGCATGCTGAAGTGATCCACCGCGAGATGTCCCTGCCCAACGGCCTGGCTTGGTCGCAAGACGGCCAGACGCTGTTTTTCGTCGATTCGGTGGCGCGCTCGATCTACCGCGCTGACTATCTTGCCAGCGGCGTGCTGGGCGAAATCAGCCTGTTTGCCGAAACACCGGCCGAGCTGGGTCGCCCGGATGGCATCGCCGTGGACAAGGAAGGCGGCCTCTGGGTATGCCAGTTCAACGGCAGTTGCCTGCTGCGTTATGACCGCCACGGTCACCTCAGCGATCAAGTAGTGATGCCGGTGCCGCGGCCGACCAGTTGCTGCTTTGGCGGCCCGGAGCTGGACACGCTGTACATCACCACGGCGCGCTTTGGCATGACCCCGGCGCAGTTGCTCGACTATCCGGATGCAGGCGACCTGTACATGATCCGCCCGGAAGTCCCGGGGCTTGCCCGCCATCCGTTCAAGGAATGAGCAGACGCTCCTGCGCAGCGGGCAGGACCGCCAGATCGCCAAAGCGCTGCGCTGCATCGATGTAGCGCAGCGCGGATTTGGCGTCCTTCCAGCCGATGTAACTCATCAACGATTTCAACTCCCAGCCGTTGGCCGTGGCCCAGGTGGCGAAACCGCGGCGCAGTGAGTGGCCGCTATACAGCGTGGCGGGCACCCCAGCGCGTTCGAGCATGCCGCGCAGCACGGCAATCAGGCTGTTGCTGTTCAGTGGCGCCTGGCCCAGATTGCCCCAGCGATCCAGCTTGCGAAATACCGGCCCTTGGGCAATGCCCGCCACTTCCAGCCATTGCAGGTACGCCGCGACCGGGCACAACGCCTTCAGCGCCGGGGTGCGGTGCTGCACGCCAATTGCCTCGCGGTCGCCCTTGCTGCGCGGCAGGTACAGGGTCAGGCCGACACCGGCCTGAGCCTGAATGTGCTCGACACGCAGACGTGCCAGCTCATCGCCGCGCAAGCCACGCCAAAAACCGAGCAGGAGCAAGGCCGCGTCGCGGCGGGCGCGTAACAAGGCGGGCATGTCATTGCTTTCACGCGCCAGGCGCGCTTCTTCCTCGAAGCGTGCGACGGCGGTCTGCAGGTGTTGCAGCAACAGCGGTGCGGCCTGTTTGGCCGGCGCTGGGTGCAAGGTGCGAATGCCACGCAGGACCTGGCGCACCAAGGGCGCCTTGGTCGGGTCGGGAAAGCCCTGGCTGATATGCCACTGGCTCAGGGCCGCTAGCCGTTGGCGCAGCGTACTGACCGCGTGCTGCTCAGCGTGCTCGACCAGATAGCGGGCGATGCTGTCAGCGGTGGCCGGCAGAAAACCGCCCCAGCGCACCTCGAAATGCTCGACGGCGGCCTGGTAGCTGCGGCGTGTGTTGTCACGCGTGGCTGCGCGAACATAGCGCTCGATGTCGGTCATGGGGCAGGCATTGTCGGAAACTGAGCCCATACAATAAACCAGCGGCAGGCTGCTGACCAACGCGGGGCAGTGGTCGCAGAGCCTCAGTGCTCCAGGCAGAGCTGCTCTTCGACGGCCTTGAAGGGCGGATACTCGTGAAGTTGCGTAGGCGATAACGGCCGACTGAAGTGGTAGCCCTGGGCGATGTCGCAGCCGGCAAGTTTCAGGCAGACCACCTGTTCGCGAGTTTCGACGCCCTCGGCAACCACCTCCAGGCCCAGGCGTTTGGCCAGGATAATGGTCGAGGACACGATCGGGCTGTCGTCGTAGCTGTTGCACAGCGGCGCGATCAGTGCCCGGTCAATCTTCAGCTTGCTCAGTGGCAGCGCGTGCAGATGGGCGAAGCCGGCGTAACCACTGCCGAAGTCGTCCAGGCTGATGCCGATACCCGCAGCGCGCAGGCGCTGCAGGTGATCGACCGCAGCACCCTCCGGATCAAGCACAGTGGTCTCGGTGATTTCCAGCTCCAGGCGCTGCGGGGCGATGCCAAGCTGGTCCAGCTCATTCAACAGCCGTTCGCTGAAATCGGGCTGGCGCAGCTGCAGCGCCGAGACGTTGACGGCGATCCGTGTGTGCGGATCGCGTGCGGTCCAGCTGGCCAGTTCCGCACAGGCCATGCGCAGCACCTCCCAACCCAGCGCGATGATGAAGCCGCTGCGCTCGGCGAGGCCGATGAAGCGGTCAGGATAGAGCAGGCCGAACTCAGGGTGATCCCAGCGCACCAGGGCCTCGTAACCCACCACCTGAAGGGTGTCGAGCCGGATCTGCGGCTGGAAATGCAAGATGAACTGACGTTCGGCCAGAGCACTGCCAAACGCCTGTTCAAGGTTGAACGCGTGAAGGTCGCTGACGTTCAGCGACGGGTCAAAAAAGCGGTACTGCGCGCGTCCGGCCTGCTTGGCCGAGTACATGGCGGCGTCGGCATTGCGGATCAAGGCGTCGATGTCCTGGCCGTCGCGCGGGCAGATACTGACGCCTACGCTGGGGCTGGTGTTAACCTCCTGGCCATCCAGCGCGTAGGTGGCCGAGAGCTTCTCGACCAGGGCGCGCACCCAACTGTCGAGCTGGTCTTCACTGCGCTCACCAGCAAGCAGCACGACGAACTCGTCACCACCGAAGCGCGAAGCTTCATCGCCGTCTTCCAGCATGCGCTGAATGCGACCGGCGACCGCTTGCAACAGCAGATCGCCGATGCGGTGGCCGAGCGAGTCGTTGATCGACTTGAAGCGGTCCATATCAATGAACAGGATCGCCATCAAACGCCGCTTGCCGCGCTGGCGGGTTAGCGTCTTGCTGGCGACTTCGACAAACTGACGCCGATTGTGCAGGCCGCTGAGATGATCGGTCGCTGCTGCGTGGCTGCTGCGCCGATGTGCATCCTCGAGGCGCTCGATCAGTTCCTGATTGACCTGCTGTGCCTGCTCCAGGGCGCTGAACGCCTCCTGGCGCTTGCTCAACAGGCGCAGGCTCCAGGCCAGGCTGGCGAGGATCATGACGGTCATGCACAGGTTCAGCCAGAACTGGCGGGCGAAGTTGGCTATTGTCGGGTTAAGGATTTCTTCGTGGCGCTGGGCGACGACAATACTGAAGCCGCGATCGGCAACTCGCCGGTACAAGCTCTGGTAGGTACCGTCGGCGGCGTACTGGGTAAGGCTTCCAGCGTCAACATCTGTGTCCGGCAGCGCTGGCAGCAACGCGTCGCCCGTTACGACCACGCCGCTGCTGTCGATGCGCAGCCGCTCCTGGCCGTCATCCTGAAGCAAGCGCATCAGGCCACTGACGCCTAGATCTATGTGCTGGAACAGCGCGGCGAGGTAGTCGATATCCAGCTGCACCACTAACACGCTGTCGATCTGCCGCCCGGGCAGGTTGGACAAAGGCAACAGAAATGACATGTGCCGTTCCGGCGTGCTGTTGGCATTGGGCAGCGCGTGTGCCAGGAAGGGCTTGAAGCCATAGCGCGCCACGTGGGTTTTCAGTTGGTCGAGCCACTCACTGGGCAAACGTAGCGGTTCGTCAGCATCACTGGAAAAGACCCGTGCACCGTTGCTGTCGTACAGGCTCATGCGTTTGAGCAGCGGGTCTTCGGCCTGAATCTTCACGAGGCTGGCGCGATCGTGGGCCGGCTTCGTCACGTCCTGCAGCGTGCTGCGACCCACAGCCTGAGCGCGATCAACCAGCTGGCGCAGGCTCTGCGCGACGACGCTGGCCAGGTTCAGATGTTCGGCGGCCTTGTCCGCAAGCGCCTCTTGGCGCGCGGCGTTCTTCTGGGTCGCATGCAGCCCCCAGAGAAAGGCGAGGGTGACTGCGCACAGCATCAGCAGAAGCAGCGGCAGGAGCTTTGCAGAGGAGGGGGTCCGGCGGATCACTGCGGTTCGTTTCCCGGCCTTGGGTAGTCCCCTGAAAATACGACAGCTGAATGACAGCCTTATGACTGGTGGCTATTTGCTAGCCACTTCTGGGCGGTTATGGAAACCGCGATTTCGGCGGCCTGTACAGGTTGGCGGCGCCAGCTCACTGCACAACGCAAGTTTGGCACTATCACATACGATAAGCCGTGATTATTGAATGTCACTGATGCCTTGTTAAAAGCGAGTTATACGCAGATAATCGGTACGTAATTACATAGTACGTACCACATTACGAAATCGTAGGAGCAGGCATGGCCCGGGGCGGAATCAACAAGGCAGTAGTGCAGCAGGCGCGGCAGGCCTTGATCGCCCGTGGCGAGCGCCCTAGCATTGATGCGGTACGTATCGAAATGGGCAATACCGGCTCCAAGACCACCATTCACCGCTATCTGAAAGAGCTTGAGGGCCAGCATCCAGTGGCGACGCAGTTGGCTGCCGGCAACCTGAGCGAGCCGTTGGCGCGGCTGGTGGAGCAGCTGGCAACTCAGTTGAGAGAGGAAAGTGATACGCGCATCGAAGCGGCTGAAAGCGAGTTCACCGAACAGCGTGATCAGCTCCAGGCTGAACTGAGCATCGCCCAGCAGGCACTCGCTGCGGCGCAGCAGCAAATCCAGATTCAGGCCAGCGCCCTGCAGGCCGAGTCCGAGAAGCTCGCGTCCACCCTGAGCACGCTGCAAACCGAGCAGTTGCGCAGCGCCAGCCTCAATCAAGCGCTTGGCGAGCAGCAGCTACGCCTGGCCGACAGGGACGAGCAGATCAGTTCGCTTGAGGACAAGCATCGCCACGCCCGCGACGCGCTCGAGCACTACCGCACTGCCAGTCGCGAGCAGCGTGAGCAAGAGCAGCGCCGGCACGAGGCACAGGTGCAGCAACTGCAGGTCGAGCAGCGCCAGTTGCAGCAGAGCCTGATCGTCCGGCAGGAAGAGGCCACTCGCCTGCATCGCGACAACGAGCGGCTACAGGCCGAGGCGCGCCAGGCCGCCGTCGAACTCAAGGTGATCAACGAACAGCTGGAGCAGCGTGACGCCCAGGTCCAGGGCTTGCGCACGATTCTGGCCCAGGCACAGGGTGCCAGTGACGAAGTGCGTCGCCAGCTTGAAGGGCAGACCCAGCAATTGGAGCAGAAGCGCGAACTGTGCGCCGAGCAGGCTCGCCAGCTCGATTTTCTCAAGGCGGAGCTGGTCAGCCGTAGCGACGCGCTGGCCAGTTCGCAACGCATTGATGTGAGCTCGGATTGAAGCTGCCATAGCACTGCCCGCTCGGACAGCGCAGGAGCGTGCTGCACGAAGGAATAAATCAAACTTTACGGCTGGGTAGGGTTCTTCCGTAGACATTCACGGGAGATCTGCATATGTCCAACGAGAAAAGCCACGAGCACGAGCAACCGAGTAAAGGCCCGCACTCTTCGGATGAGGCTACTGAAAATAACGACCTGGGTTTTGATCCGGACTCGCCAGACCTCGACGATCCGCAAGTAGACCCGCAAGGTCCCGCAGTACCACCGCGCGATGTCGAAAAGAAGCACTAAGGCTGGGATTTGAAAAGGGAAGCTCGCGCCGCGGCGGCGCGAGCTACTCCTGCACCTGGTGCAGGAGCGTACGAGTCGTTTAGGCTTCGACCCGTTTGGCGGCTTCGACGCCGGCGCTGGACAGCTTGATCGGATACTGCACGCTGATCTGATGCTCGGCATCCACCTCAACGCTGCCATCGTGGATCAAACCGTCGTCCTGCAGCGTCTTGAGCATGCCGGCAACGACTTTCTCGCCGCGGTAGTTATCCAGCACTTCCTTGCCCAGACCCTGCGGGTGCGCGTGCAAGAGGCGGGTCAGAACTTCGTTACGAAGTGGGTCGTTACTCATAAATACTTAGCCTCGCCAATTCGGGTTATTTGTCGTATTTAGCCTGCAGCTGCTTGGCATGCTCCAGGTGTTTCTCCAGGGCTGGCAGGGTCTCGCCAGCAAAGGCTTTCAGGTCTGGCTTGTCGCCTGAAGCCGCTTCCTTCTTGAACAGCTCGACGGCTTTTTCGTGCGCCGCGACCTGGTTGTTCACGTAGGACTTGTCGAACGACTCATCACGCCATTCAAGAATGACTTTTTTGACCTTGTCGGTCATCGCGGCCTCGTCAGGCACGCTGATGTCATGCTTTTTGGCGATGTCGCCGAGCTTCTGATTAGCCTTGGTATGGTCTGCGACCATCTGCTGGGCAAAGGTCTTGATGTCGGCGCTCTGGGTTTTTTCCAGGGCCAGGTTGCTGGTCACGACCTCGGCGATGCCGGACTCGGCAGCTGCGTCAACGAAGTCGTCGGAGCTTGCCGCCATTGCATGCAAAGAGGCCATGCCCAGGGCGACGGACAGTCCGATTCGTTTCAGGAACAGATTGTTCATTTTTCACACCTTTGCGTTGGCGCGACGTCAATGTCGCCTAGGGTTGAGCATTGGCATGCAGCAAAGGTTTAATTTTTTTGTCGTCGTTGTGCCGCTGGCGTACTAATGGGAACGATGCGCGGCGAGCAGGGTTCAGACATTCAAAGGTTCAGGCAGGAGTAGACGCATGAGCATTGAGCGCAGCATTCCCGAACTGGCGGCCTGGTACGCGCAGTACGATGACGTCAGCTACCGGCGCGAGTCGCCCGACGCCTATCACCACGAGTTGATCCGCACCGCTGAGGCCTTGCGCGATGACGGTGGGCTGGATTGGGACGACTGGCTTGCGCTGAAACAACTGGCCGACGAGGCGCATGTCAACGCCCTGCAGGAAGCGGTGCAGGCCCACGTCAACGACCCTGACACATGAAAGCGCTGAAGATCGCTACGTTCAATATCAACGGCATCCGCAGCCGTTTGCCGGCGTTGCTGGCATGGCTTGAGCGCGAGCAACCGGACATTGCCTGCTTGCAGGAGCTGAAGGCACCGGATCAGACGTTTCCGCTGCAGGCCATTGAGGCAGCAGGCTACAGCTGCCTGTTTCAGGGGCAGCCGTCATGGAACGGCGTGGCGATTCTGGCCCGCGGCGCCGAGCCGCTGGAGGTGCGCCGGGGTTTGCCAGGCATGGAGCATGATCCGCAGAGCCGATACCTCGAGGCCGCTGTTCACGGCGTGCTGGTGGGTTGCCTATATCTGCCCAATGGCAATCCGCAACCGGGGCCGAAGTTCGATTACAAACTGGAGTGGTTCGAGCGTCTGATCGAGCATGCCCAAGGGCTGTTCGACAGCGGCCACCCGACAGTGCTCGCCGGTGACTTCAACGTGGTGCCCACCGACCTGGACATCTATGACCCGCGTTCATGGCGCAAAGATGCCTTGCTCCAGCCCGAATCCCGGGCCTGCTACCAACGCCTGCTGGATCAGGGCTGGACGGATGCGTTGCGCCATCTGTACCCGGATGAGCAGGTGTTTACCTTCTGGGACTACTTTCGCAAGCATTGGGAGCGCAATGCCGGGCTGCGCATCGACCACTTGTTGCTCAATGCCGAGCTGGCGCCTTATTTGAAAAACGCGGGCGTCGATGCTTGGGTGCGCAATGAGCCCAAGGCCAGTGACCATGCGCCGACCTGGATCGAGCTGGGTACGCGCAAACGGCGCTGATCTATAGTCAAAGGCCAAGCGCGCGTAAGGGATTTGCATGCCTTTTACTCACAAGCCTGATGAGCACGGCCTTTTCTCTGCCAGCAGCGAAGGCCGCGCCGTGGCGATGTTTCGCCTGGTGTTGGCATTCATGGCAGTGGTCATGCTGGTGTTCGTCGCGACCGAGGCCTGGCGGATCTGGCGTGACTACCGCGCAGCCTTCACTGTGGCGGAAAACTCTGTGGTCAACCTTGCCAGAGCCAGCGCCCAGCACGCCGAGGACTCGATCCGGCAGGTCGATGCCATTACCGCCGCATTGGCCGAACGCCTTGAGGGCGATGGCTTCGCCAACCTCGATCGGCCGCGGCTGCACGCGCTCTTGCGCCAGCAAGTACAGATAATGCCGCAGGTGCATGGCTTGTTCGTGTACGGCGCCGACGGCACCTGGCTGGCAACCGATCACACGATCACGGCGCCCAAGGCCAACAACGCCGATCGTAATTACTTCATCTATCACCGTGAGCACACAGGCCGGCAGATCAGGATCGGCTCAGTGGTCAAGAGCCGTTCTACCGAAGAGTTGATCATCCCCATTTCGCGCCGGCTGAGTTATCCCGACGGCAGCTTTGCCGGGGTACTGTTGGGCACGATCAAGGTCGACTGGTTCGTGCGTTACTACGGCGACTTCAAGATCGACCAGAGCGGCGCACTGGTGCTGGCCAAGCGCGACGGTACGATTCTGGTACGCAGGCCGTTTGTCGAGCAGGTGCTGGGCAGCAGTCTGGCGGACAGCGATGTGTTCCGTAACCATCTGCCTTATGCCAATGAGGGCATGGTCGAGGCTGTAGCGGTGGTGGACGGTACACCCAGGCTGTATGCCTACCGTGCCCTGACCAGTTATCCGCTGGTGGTGCAGGCCGGCCTGTCGCGCGATGCGATTCTGGCGGCATGGCGCCAGGATGTAATCAAGTCGATCGGCGTATTGTTGGTGTTGCTGCTCGGGCTTTCGCTGTTCGGTTGGGTGGTGCTGCGTCAGTTACGCGAGCGTATTGTCATCGAGCGCGCCTTGCACCAGGCGCACCAGACGCTCAAGGACCTGGCACTGACCGACAGCCTGACCGGGCTGGGCAACCGGCGCCGGCTCGATGCCGTATTGGATGTCGAGATCGCCAGGGCGCGGCGTCAAGGTTATCCAGTGGCGCTGGTGATGATGGATCTGGACTTCTTCAAAGCCTACAACGACCGTTATGGCCATCTGGCGGGTGATCAATGTTTACGGCGAGTCGGGGAAGTACTGGGGCAGGCGTTGAAGCGGCCGGCGGACCTGGCCGTGCGCTATGGCGGTGAAGAGTTCACGCTGCTACTGCCTGACACCGATGCCCACGGCGCCGGAGTGATTGTCCAGGAGGCACTGCAACAGCTGCGCCGGCTTGCCATCGAGCACGCCGGTAGCCCGTTTGCCGTGGTGTCGGCCAGCGCCGGTATCGCCGTGGCTCATCCGGCGCAGCAACCGATCAGCTCGCAAGCGCTTATGGCTGAAGCCGACGCCGCGCTTTACGAAGCCAAGCGCCAAGGCCGCGACCGCTATTGCATGGCCCCGACCGACGCTTGAACGCTTAGTCAGCCGCTGACTCACGGACCTGCCAGCGCACCGCGCTGACGCCTTTTTCAAGGCTCACCCGGCCGACCAGGCGCTCCAGCTGGGCGGCGGCCTGGGCGTTGCCGAGCAACTGCGCGCGCACTTCCAGGCGTATCGAGTCAGGCAGGTCTTCGCTGTGCAGCGACTGCAGGCGCAGGCCCGGGTCGCTCAGGCTGTGCAGCATCAGGCTGCGGACCTGTATTTCATCCTCGCCGCGGCAGACGATGCGCACCTCGAAGCGTTGCTCGACCTCACTGGCCGGCAACACTTCCTGATGGTCCAGGCGCTGGGCGATATCGCGCAGGAGGATGTTGGCGCACAGCACGACCAGGCTGCCCAGCGTCGCCTCGAGCAACAGACCAACGCTGCACAGCACGCCAACTGCCGCTGTGCACCATAGCGTTGCGGCGGTATTGAGCCCGCGCACGTTGAAGCCGTCGCGCATGATTACCCCACCGCCGAGAAAACCGATCCCGGACACCACATAGGCTGCGATCCGCGAGGCGTCGGTGGCGGCCATACCGGGCACCGCTTGAGTCATCAGGACGAACAGACAGGCGCCGGTGCTGACCAGCGCATTGGTGCGCAGGCCGGTGAGGCGTTGGCGCAGTTGGCGTTCTGCACCGATCAGGGCGCCGAGTACCAATGCCACGCTGACGCGCAGCAAAAATATTTTCCAATCCATAGCAAACCTCTTCCACGGGCAACATGCCCGTATCAGCGCCGTACCTTGACGACGCGAACGAAATACAGAATGCGCAGGGCCACCGCACCTTCGCAGCGGGCGAGGGCGGAAAAAGCAAAAGGGGAGAACATCGTCCCGAGCGGGACCGATGAACCACCGTCTGACGTTACCGGCGAGACAGTGGCAAAAGCACTGCCGGACTAGCTCGCCGTGTGGACCTGTCGCAATCGACTGGGGCTACTGTCCAATGCAGGACTCCTGTTAGGGTGCGAAATTGCGTTGCGGACCTTACGCCACAGGCGGGCGAGGGTCAACGGCAGAAACATGACAATGGCTTCATAACGACGTTTCTCTGCACCTGACGGGCTGAAGCCTACAGCGGGCAATGGTAATCTTGCTGCTTTGCCCACTCACTGCGGATTTTTCCATGCTGTTCAATCTGGCCGTCCTGTTCGGCACCCTGGTGGCCATGGAGGGCGTCGGCACGCTCGCGCACAAATACATCATGCATGGCTGGGGCTGGTGGTTGCACCGCTCGCACCATCAGCCCCAGTTGGGTGTGCTGGAGACCAATGACGTCTACCTTGTGGCCCTGGCGTTGATTGCCGCAGCACTGGTGGCGCTGGGCAAGGCTGGGCATGCGCCACTGCAATGGATTGGCGCCGGCGTGGCGGGGTACGGACTGCTGTATGTAGTGGCCCATGACGGGCTGTTTCACCGGCACTGGCCGCGCCGGCTGCGCCCGGGCAACCGTTATCTGAAACGGCTGCACCGCGCCCATCGCTTGCATCACGCAGTCAAGGGGCGCGAGGGTTGCGTGTCGTTTGGCTTCTTCTATGCGCCGCCCCTGCGCGTGCTCAGGCGTCAATTGCGTGAGCGCAGCAACACTGCGCTCAAGTAACTGTTTCAGTCACCGACCGTTTCGCCGCGGCGTTCGCCGACCACTTCAGCCTGGTGGCCGCGGCTGACCCACCAGCCAAAGCCCGCAGCGGTAAAGAACATGATCAAGCTGTAGATCGCCGCCGGCACCGCCATGGTCGGGTTGTTCAGCAGTGACGGGCTCAGCGCCAAGGCAATCGCCAGGGTGCCGTTGTGGATGCCGATTTCCATGCCGATCGCTATCGCCTGGCGTTTAGGGATGTTCAGCAGGCGCGGCAGGTAGTAGCCAACGCCCAGGCTAAGCAGGTTGAACAGCAACGCCGCCGCACCCACCAATGGCGCGTACTCAAGCACTGTCTGCCAGTCTTTGGTCAGTGCCAGGACAATGGTGAAGGCGAGAAACAAAGCCGCCACCACTTTCATCGGCTTCTCCATGCGCCCGGCAAAGGTCGGCGCCCAGCGGCGGATCATCATCCCCAGCGCCACCGGCAGCAGGACGATGGCAAACACCTGCATGACCTTGGCGAATTGCAGCGGGATGACCTGATCGGAGGCCATGAACCAGCTCAGTGACAAGTTGACCAGCAATGGCATGGTCAGTATTGCGATCAGCGAGTTGACGGCGGTCAGGGTGATGTTCAGTGCGACATCGCCGTGGGCCAGGTGGCTGAACAGGTTGGCGGTAGTGCCGCCCGGCGAGGCCGCCAGCAGCATCAAACCCACTGCCAGTGCCGATTCCAGGCCAAAGCCATTGGCAATCATGAAGCACACCAGTGGCAGCAGCAGGATCTGGCAACCCAGGCCGATGATCACAGGTTTTGGGTACTTGGCCACCCGGGCAAAATCAGCGAGGGTCAGCGACAGGCCAAGGCCCAGCATGATAATGCCCAGGGCGATCGGCAGCATGGCGGTGAGCAAGGGTGAGGCGGTCATGGCGGCAGTCTCGAACGATGGATTGCGAGCAGTGTAGGTGGGGTTTTGATGAGAGGTAATCGCAATAGGCCATGCCTTGGTAACGTTTTGTTAACGGATCAGTAGCAGACAACTGGCGCTGCGCGATCTGGCCGCGTTGCGGTCAAGCCATCAGCGCAGTAGGATTCGCGCTTTTGCCAAGGATTCGCCCGTCATGCCGTTCCAGCAAGGTCTGCTTGCCACCCCGGTGCCGGTTCATGCCCGTCACCTGTTTTTTACCCTGCACAGCGCGCAAGCACTGCCTGGCGTACTGGATGCGCTGCTCGCCGAAGTTGACGGGCGCAGCCTGATCGCTGGCGTCGGCCTGCCATTGGCGACCGCGCTGGGCCGGGAAGTTCCGGGTTTGCAGGCGTTCCCCGAGCTTGATGCAGTGGTGCATAACCCAAGCACCCAGCACGCGCTGTGGCTGTGGCTGCGTGGCGAAGAGCGTGGCGACCTGTATCTGCGCAGCCAGGCGCTGATCGCGCAGCTGGCGCCGGCGCTGCAATTGGTCGACAGCATCGATGGCTTCCTGCATCAGGGCGGCCGGGACCTCACCGGTTACGAAGACGGCACGGAAAACCCGAGTGATGACGACGCGGTCGAAGCTGCGATCGTCGCCGCCGGTCAGCCTGGCCTGGCGGGTTCGAGCTACGCAGCGTTCCAGTTGTGGAAGCATGACCTCAGCTACTTCAAGTCGCTGCCCCAGGCCGAGCAGGACGACATCATTGGCCGCCGGCTTGAAGACAACGAAGAGCTCGACGATGCGCCGGAGTCGGCGCACGTCAAACGTACCGCCCAGGAAAGTTACGCGCCGGAAGCGTTCATGGTGCGTCGTTCGGTGTCGTGGGCTGACGACCGCGGCGCAGGCCTGGCGTTTGTCGCACTTGGCCGTTCGTTCGACGCGTTCGATGTCCAGCTGCGGCGCATGAGCGGTCTGGAAGACGGCGTGGTAGATGCTCTGTATCGCTTCAGCCGGCCGTTGACCGGCGGTTACTACTGGTGCCCTCCGATGGCTGAACACGGGCTGGACCTGCGCCTGCTGCTCGGCTGACCTTGGCCAAGCGGCCAAACATCTGGATACAGAATCACCCGACAGCGCGCGGCATCACGGCTAGCCTTGAAAGTTTCCGGTATGTGACAGGGGCTTTTCCATGTATGCGCGTCGTGATGTCCTACGCACCGCTGCAGCACTGGGCCTGCTGGTCAGCAGTCCCTGGTTGCTGGCAGCGCCCGCCGACAGCCTGCTGACCCGTAAGGTGCCCGGCACCGGCGAAGCGCTACCGGTGATTGGCGCCGGCACCTCTGGCAGCTTCGAAGTGGAAGCAGGGGGTGCCGAGTATCAGCGGCTGCAGCAGGTACTGCAGGCGTTTTTTGCCGGCGGCGGGCGCATCATCGACACCTCGCCCAATTACGGTGGTGCCGATGCCATCCTTGGCCAGTTGCTGGAGGAGGGCGGCTGGCACCGTCAGTGCTTCCTTGCCACCAAAATAGCTGCCGACAGCAAGGCCGCTGCCGAGGCGCAGTGGGCGGGGACCTTGCGCAGCCTGCGCACCGATCGGGTTGACCTGCTGCAGATCCATAACCTGCGCGACTGGCAGCGGCAGCTGCCTTATGCCCGCGAGCTGAAAGCGCAGGGCAAGACCCGCTACATCGGCATCACCCATTACCTGTCCAGCAGCCATGAACAGGTCGCGCAGATCGTGCGCAAGGAGCCGCTGGATTTCGTCCAGATCAACTATTCCGTGAATGCGCCCGAGGCCGCTCGCGAACTGTTGCCGTTGTGCCAGGACAGGGGCGTTGCGGTGTTGATCAATCGCGCCTTTGACGATGGTCGCCTGTTTGCTCGGGTCAAGGACATGGCCTTGCCAGAGTGGGCTGCACAGGTCGGCGCCAGCAGCTGGGCGCAGCTATTTCTCAAGTTCGCCATCAGCCACCCGGCGGTGACGGCGGTGATCCCTGCCACCGGCCGGCCTGATCGCCAGCTCGACCAGCTCAAGGCTGGCCATGGTCAGTTGCTGAGCGAGGCGCAACAGCGCGCGCTGATCAAACTGTTCGGCTAAGGGCATGAGCCGTTGGCGCGAGCGGCTGGGCCACAGCCTGAACCTGCAACCTGGCGAAGGGCAGGCAGTCGCCGCCGGCCTGGTGATGTTCTTTCTGCTGTTTACCGGCTATTTCATGCTGCGCCCGGTGCGCGAGACCATGGGCATCGCCGGCGGCATCGACAACCTGCAGTGGCTGTTCACCGGCACCTTCATCGCTACACTGGTGTGCCTGCCGCTGTTCGGCTGGCTGGCATCGCGGGTCAAACGCAAGCGCATTCTGCCGTGGACCTACGGCTTCTTTGTCAGCAACCTGGTGGTGTTTGCCGGGTTGTTTGCCGTTGACCAACAGGCACTGTGGACGGCCCGAGCGTTTTACATCTGGTTGTCGGTGTTCAATCTGCTGGCGATTTCCCTGGCCTGGAGCGTGCTGGCGGACCTGTTTTCAACCGAGCAGGGCAAGCGCCTGTTCGGCGTGCTTGCTGCCGGCGCCAGTGCAGGCGGGCTCGCTGGGCCTGTACTGGGGACCTTGCTGGTCGCCTCCTTGGGCCATAGCGGGCTGCTGCTGTTGGCCAGCCTGCTACTGCTCGGCAGCATCGCCGCGTGCGCTTACCTGCAGCAGTGGCGTTCGCTACATCCACTGGAGCTCACTGCTCAATTGCCGGCAAGCAAGCCGCTGGGTGGCAATCCGTTTGCCGGGGCCACGGCAGTACTGCGCTCATCCTATCTGCTGGGCATTGCCTTGTTTGTGATGCTGCTGGCCAGCGTCAGCACCTTTTTGTACTTCGAGCAGGCACGCATTGTCAGCGAAACCTTCACCGACCGTACTCGGCAAACCCAGGTGTTCGGCCTGATCGACAGCGTGGTGCAGGCGCTGGCGATCCTCACCCAGCTGTTCATCACCGGCAGGCTCGCGCGACGGCTGGGTGTAGGCGCACTGCTGATTGGCGTACCGCTGGTGATGGCGCTGGGCTTTGTCTGGCTGGCGCTGGCGCCGACCTTTGCCGTGTTTGTAGTGGTGATGGTGGTGCGCCGTGCTGGTGAGTACGCGCTGGTGCGGCCCGGTCGTGAGATGTTGTTCACGGTGCTGCCGACCGAAGCCAAGTACAAGGCCAAGAGCTTTATCGACACGGTGGTCTACCGCGGTGGCGATGCCATGAGTGGCTGGCTCAAGCGCGGACTGGACCTGCTCGGCGAGCACCCGCAATTGGCGATGATGCTCGGCGCAGTACTTGCCCTCGGCTGGGCAGGGGTCGGGGCTTGGCTGGGGCGCCGGCAACGTCAGCTTGAGCGACCTGTTCAAGCATTGCGCACTAAATAACCCGCAATCGGGCTTTTAACGCCATTGGTCCGAACGTTTCGCAACTAAAGCGAATCCGCTGATACCGCGGCACTCCTAGCTATGTGCGGCTCATCACCGTGCATCCCAGTAGCTACGAGAGGTTACGCACCATGGACAAGAAAGACACCAGCAAGACCGGTAGCCAGGGTGGAACGAAAAACCCGGGCAACTTCGCTAATGATCGCGAAAAGGCTTCTGAAGCCGGCCGTAAGGGCGGACAGAAGTCAGGTGGTGGTGAGTCCAGTGATTCCGGCCGCAAGGGCGGACGTTCGTAAGTGAAGTGACGCCGTGCCGGTCCTGCCGGTGCGGCGTTGATGAAGGAGACAGATCATGCGCCTTGTACCTACCGTATGCCTCCTCGGCAGCCTGGCAGTACTGAGCGGCTGTTTCGACCGTGACGACAGCCACCCAGCCAAAGATGCCGATGAAAGCAAGCCCTCACTGCAGATGCAGCAGCACCAGACACCCGCTCCACAACCCGCGCCGGGGCCAGAGCCCATGCCGCAGGACAACAAAAACCAATAAGTGTGCGAGGAATGAGTCATGACGGTGATGACCCGCAAGGCAGCCCCCATGGTTCCGGCCTTGACCACGGAAGACAGCTTCGAACAGCGCTATCAGGCGCTTCTGCATGGGCACAGCGTCGACAGTGCGCAATGGCTTGCCAGGCAGCTCAAACGTGCCAACCACCTGGCCGATGATCTTCCGGCCACCCCTGCTCAGCTCAGCGACTGGGCGGTGCGCCACACTGCTCAAGTGGCGGGTGAATTTGCCACTTACCTGAGCCAACGCCGCGAGGGCGGGCCACGCCGTTACTTTGCCAATCGTGCCCAAGCACTGTGGTACATCCAGCAAGTGGCCCCGACCAAGGCTGTCGATGGCGCCTGGCTGCATGGCTTTTTGCAGCACTGGCAGGATCCCCGTTACCACGGCTTGATTCGCACCTTTCTGGAAGAGCTGGGTGACGGCGACCCGCGCTGCAACCATGTGCTGATCTACCAGCGCCTGCTCAGCCGGTTAGGGTGTCTGGAGCTGTTGCCGCTTGCTGATGAGCGTTATTTGCAAGGCGCTGTTCAGCTTGCTCTGGGCGCGCATGGCGATGCCTTTGAGGCTGAGGCTATTGGCTACAACCTGGGCTATGAGCAGCCGCCGCTGCATCTGCTCATCACCACCTACGAGCTGGCAGAGCTGGGCATTGATGGGCACTACTTCCAGCTGCACGTCACCATCGACAACGCGGCCACCGGCCACGCGCACAAATCGATTCAGGCACTGCTGCAATTGCTTCCAGAAAGCGACGCCGGCGCCTACTACCAACGGGTTCGTCAGGGCTACCGATTGAACGAACTCGGCGAATCCGCCACTGCGCTTATCGCCAGCTTCGATCTTGAGCAGGAACTGATCAGTTCGCTGGAGCGCAAGCGCCTGTTCGGCCAGTTCATGCATTCTGACCACTGCCGCCTGCAAGGCCGGACCATCAATCAGTGGCTGGCTGAACCAGACGGCATGGCTGGCTTCCTCGAAGCCCTGCAAGCGCAAAAATGGGTCGTACGCGGGCAGGACCCGGCCCAGAGCCGCTTCTGGCGCGTAATGGAAGGGCCAACTGCCCCGATGTTCGGCGTGTTCAGCGCTTATGAAAAGCAGCTGTGGTACGACTGGATCAGCGCCGACTGGCAGGGTCCAAGAATCCGCCGCGTTGCTCCAGGCAGCTGGGAGGCCGGGCTGCAGCTCGATGCCCCAAGCAGCGTGCAAAAGCCTTGTACCGCGCCGTTGGAAACGCTCATCGCACGTATGGCAGGTAACCGGCATGCCTTGCCGGCGGGGTTGGAAGCGACCCGCGCGTACATTCGCGCTACCGGTCTCATCCAGGAGGACGCTCATTGATCCAAGCCAGCGAAGAACAGACTCAGGCTGACGAGGCCTTGTTGCAGTTAGGCAAGCGCCTGCGTGCCGATGGTTATCGATTTACTTGCGTCAGCCCAGCGACTCATGCACGTAACAATGCGCGGCCCGTCGCGCAACGTGCTGGCACGCTGCGCGACGTTTTTGGCTGGAGCAGGCCGTTTGCTGCGGCGCTGCTGTCGGCAGACCAAGTACAGCAGTTGGCCGAGGCTCAGGTATTGGACGAGCACGGCGAGCTGCTGCGCAGCAAGGTGCGCTGGTCGACGTTGGAGGATCTGTTGCTGGTGCACTCGGCCTATCCGACCGAGGCCAGCGACGCCGTGTTCTTCGGCCCTGACAGTTACCGATTTGCGCAGGTCATCCACGAGCATTTGCAGCGATGCACAACGCCCGTGCAGCATGCCGTAGACATTGGCTGCGGCAGCGGGGTTGGCGCGCTGCTGATCGCCAGGGCTGCGCAGCACGCTCAGGTGAGCGCGGTAGACATCAACCCGCTGGCGCTGCGCTATACAACGGTCAATGCCGCGCTGGCGGGCTTGAGCAACGTCTCGGTTCAGCGCAGCAATCTTCTCGACGGGGTCACTGGCACGTTCGACCTGATTGTCGCCAATCCACCCTACATGCTCGACACTCAACAGCGTCAGTATCGCCACGGGGGTGGCTCACTCGGCGCGCAGTTGTCGTTGCAGATCATCGAGCAGGGCTGTGAGCGCCTGAGCCCTGGCGGCACGCTGCTCTTGTATACCGGCGTGGCCATGATCGAAGGACGTGACCCCTTGCTTGAAGCCGCTCGTGTGCTTTTGGCCGGGCCACGCTGGAGCTGGGTCTACCGCGAGCTAGATCCGGATGTGTTCGGCGAACAGCTGAGTGAGCCGGGTTACGAGCAGGTCGAGCGGATTGCCGCGGTTGCGTTGAGCGTTACCCGAATCGGATGAGCGTATGTTCAAGCCATGCACCTTCGGCATCGAAGAAGAGTACCTGCTGGTAGACACCTCTACCGGCAACGTGCTGGCCGCACCCTCCCCAGTGGTGGGTAAGCTGTGCCGTGAGGTGCTCGGCCAGTACTTCGCCGAAGAAATGTTCCGCTGCCAGATCGAAGTTGCTTCACCGATATTCGATCACGTACGCCAAGCCCAGCAGTTTTTCGGTGACAGCCGCCAACGCCTCAACGAAGCGTTGGCAGAGGAGGGCGTTGCGCTCTACTGCGCAGGCACCCACCCCAGCGCCCAGTGGCAACGCCAGCGACCCAGGACAACCCCGCGCTACCGGCAGCTTTTCGATGATTACCAGCACGTGGCGCGGCGCAGTCTGCTCTCGGGCCTGCATGTGCATGTGGGCGTACCGCCGGGCTGCGATCGCATTCAGTTGATCAACCAAGTGGTGTACTGGTTGCCGATGTTTCTGCTGCTGAGCAGTTCTTCACCGTTGTGGAGCGGGGAAAACACCGGCTACATGAGTTACCGCCGGGCCATGTGCGGCGAGTGGCCGCACATGGGCCTGCCAGAGCCATTGGCAGATTGGACGGCGTATCAGCGCTATCGCACCCTGCTGCAACGCACCGGCTCGCTGGCCATCGATGGCGGATTCTGGTGGGCGCTGCGGCCATCCCAGCGTTTTGCCACGGTGGAGTTGCGCATCAGTGATGGCTGCCCTCGGCTGGAGGATGCCCTGTGCATCGCCGGGCTGTTCCGACATCTGGTGGAGTGCTGCGTGATGCCCCATTACGCACCCGCGCCGGCCAGCCGGGAAACTCACTGGATCACTCAGGAGAACTACTGGCGGGCCATGCGTCACGGTCGCCATGGGCAATACATCGGGCTTGAACAGCAGCAGCCGGTGTCCGCACTGGGTTGGCTGGCGCAGTTGCGCGGTCAGCATCCGCCTGACTCGGTCGATGCCGAACGGGCATTCATGCATGCGCAGCGAATTTTGACTGAAGGCACCAGTGCTGACCGGCAGTTGGAGTGCCTCGAACATGCGCGACTGGCCGGGCAGGATAAACGCCAGGGGCTGCGCGAGGTCGTTGAAATGGTTATTGCCGAAGGTCAGGGGGCCTGGCCGTTCCCCGGCCTCGATTTCGACCAGCGCTGAGTCAAGCCCGCTCGCCGCGTAACCAGCGTTGGTGGTAATGACTCAAGCGCGTCAGCCCATACAGCGCGCCTTGTTGAAGCACCTCGGTGCGCGTTCCGAAAAAGCGCTGGGTTCGGGTGAACACTGCCAGAGGCTCGCCGGCGAAAGCCCAGGCGAAGCAGAGTGTTCCTGGCGCGATTCCGTCCGTTGCCTCAGGCCCGGCTACTCCGGTGGTGGCGATTGCAACGGTTGCGGCACTGTCGCGCAGAGCACCCATCGCCATTTCCCATGCCACCGCCTCACTGGTCAAGCCGTAGCGCTCGATGGTGACATCGCTCACTCCCAGCAGGCGCTTCTTCGCCTCGGGTGAGTACACCACGTAGCCGCTTTCGAGCACCTCGCCAGTGCCTGGGCTTTCGGCCAGCAATGCAACCATGCGCCCGGCGGTGCAGGACTCGGCAGTGGTCAGCAGCAGGTGTTGCTGCTTCAGATAGTCGAGTACAGCCTGGACTTGAGCTTGCGGCATGACGGGGCACCTTGAGTGTCTTTTGCGATTGACGTCTGGTCCTGATGATTGGTTCAGAGCGCTTGTGCCAGGCCGTGCAGCATCTCGATCAAACCTTCATCGCCCTGTGCAGTCATTCACTTTGAGGGCCTGATGTGGTTCAGGCCGTGGAGGTGGCTGATGAAGTTTTTCTGCCTGCTGCGGGGATGCCAGTGGCGAACCCTGCTCAATCACCGTCAAGCCGGGCTGGAATGCCAATGCTGCGAGCGCTGTGGTGCGCTGCGCTCCTTCCAGCCAGGGCAACCCTAGCAATTTCAGGAGCTGACCATGGCCCGGGCAATCTGGAAAGGCGCGATCAGTTTTGGACTCGTGCACATCCCCGTTTCACTCAATACCGCGGTGCGTACCGAGCGAGTCGATTTTGACTGGCTCGACAAACGCAGCATGGACCCGGTGGGCTACAAGCGCATCAACAAGGTGACCGGCAAGGAAATCGACAAGGATAACATCGTCAAAGGTGTGGAGTACCAGAAAGGCCAGTACGTGGTGATCAGCGAGGACGAGATCCGCAAAGCGCGGCCTGAGGCTACCCAGACCATCGACATCTTCTCGTTCGTCGAGGCGGGCGATATTCCTCTCCAACACTTCGATACGCCGTACTACCTGAGCCCTGACAAGCGCGGCGGCAAGGTTTATGCGCTGCTGCGCGAGACCCTGGTTAGTACCGGCAAGGTAGCTTTGGCCACGGTTGTCCTGCATACCCGCCAGCACCTGGCGCTGATACGCCCGCTGGATGATGCACTGGTGATGATCACCCTGCGCTGGCCAGAAGAAGTGCGCGGCCTGGATACGCTGGAACTGGACAAGAGCGTTACCGACATCAAGGTCGACAAGCGTGAACTGGACATGGCCAAGCGCCTGGTCGAAGACATGAGCGGGCCTTGGACGCCGGACGAATATCACGATGCGTTCCGGCAGACGATCATGGACCTGGTCGAAGAGAAGGCCAGCAAGGGCAAGATCGCCGTGGTTGAAAAGGCCGAGGGCGGCAAGGGCGAGAAAAGCGCAGACATCATCGACCTTACCGAGTTGCTCAAACGCAGCCTTGGCGGCAAGCCTGGTGCAGCCAAGAAGAAAGCGCCCGAGCCTGCCAAGACTCCGGAGAAAAAACCGGCCAAGCGCACACGCAAAGCCTCCTGAGGCCGACCGGCAAGGGGTTGCGTGGCAACCCCTTGGTACGGTCAGTGACTCATTTCGGCCTGCAGGTTTTTCTTCCAGCCGCGCAGGTTCATCGCGCCCAGGCAGAACTGCAGTGCAATCAACGCCCAGGCCTCGATGGACCAGCCCCAGACCACCCACAACAGGTTACTGCTGATAAAGCAGCAAAAACCCATTCTGCGCCGGTGCGGTCGGCGTGAACCGATGCACCAGGCGGCAACCACGGTAAGCAGCATGGCCGGCCACTGCAAAAGGTCGATCCAGTCCACCATCACTTGAGCCCCATCTTTTTGCGCATGCCAGCGGTTATCGACTGGCGCGTCTTGGCCATATCGGCCCATGGATCTTCAACCTCAGCCAAACGCTCGTGGAGGTTGTTTATCGTCCATTGGTTGGCACCCTTGAGCTCGGTCAGCTCCTCACGCCAGATCGGAACCGACACCGGCAGGCCTTCGCGTGCGCGCAGGCTGTAGGCGCAGGCAGTGGTGGCGCCTTTGCCATTGCGCAGGTAGTCGATAAAGATCCGCCCAACGCGGTTCTTCGGCCCGGACACGGCACTCAGGCGTTCGGGGAACAGCTTGGCCAGGTAGTTGACCAGGGCGTGGCTGAAGTCCTTGACCTCGTCCCAGCCGGCGCGGCGGGTCAGCGGCACCACGACATGGATGCCCTTGCCGCCGCTGGTCTTGAGAAACACCTTGAGTCCAAGCTCATCAAGCAGGGTCAGCGTTAGCTGAGTGGCTTCCAGCATGGCTTTCCAGGGCAATGCAGGGTCAGGATCGAGGTCGAGCACGAAGCGGTCCGGCTTGTCGAAATCCTTGTCGGTGGCGTTCCAGGTGTGCAGCTCGAGCGTGTTCATCTGTACCGCGCCGAGCAAGGTCTCAGGCTTGTTGATGACCATGGCCGCCTGGCCAGCCTCGGCTTTGTCGTAGCCAAGTACGCCGGGCAAGTGCAGCTGGCCAGCGTTTTTCTGGAAGAACAGCTCCCCCTCCAGCCCATCCGTTGCGCGCACCAGTGCCACCGGGCGGTCCCTGAGCTGAGGCATGAGCCAGTCGGCGACCGAGGCGTAGTACTCGGCAACCTGGCGCTTGGTGGCGCCGCTGATGGCGTCGATCACCCGGTCGGGGTGCGTCAGGCGCAGTTCGCCCAGGTTTTCAGCGTTATCTAGTTTGTTGGATGACTTTTTACCAACGGTGGCTTTGGGCATTGCACGCTCCAGGTCGATGGCCTTTGCCGGCTTGTCATCGCGCAGACCGTGGAACACCGCGTGACGCACACTGCCGTCGCGGGTGATCTGCGCGTAGGCGATTTCGGCCAGCAGCTTGGGTTTGAGCCAATGCACGCCGCGCGCATCGGCGCCGGTCGGCGGGTTGGCCAGCGCCGGTTTGGCCACCTCGAGAGGCTTCAGGCGGGCATGGATGCTAGCCAGAGTCGTCGCGGTAAAGCCGGTGCCTACTTTGCCGGCGTAGCGCAGCTCACCGCTGGGTTTGTCATGCAGGGCCAGCAGCAGGGCGCCAAAACCGCTGCGGCTGCCTTTTGGATCGGTGTAGCCAACGATCACGAATTCCTGGCGCAGTTGGCACTTGAGCTTGATCCAGTCGTTGCTGCGTTTGCCCGAGTAGACGCTGTCGGCTCGCTTGCCGATCAACCCTTCGAGCTCCAGCTTGCAGGCACTCTGCAGCAGCGACTCGACCGGCTCGTCAAAGTCGTCCGAGTACTTGAGACAGTCACGCTCATTGTGGTCTAGCAGCTGGCGCAGGGCCTCACGGCGATCTTGCAGTGGCACCTGACGCAGGTCTTCGCCACCCAGGAACAAAAGGTCGAACAGGTAATAGGTAATCTGCTCGTCGTTTTGCGTATCGAATGCGTTTTGCAATGCCTGAAAGTCCGCAGCGCCCTGTTCGTTGGCAACTACCATCTCGCCGTCAAGCCAGCCCTGCTTGAGCTTGAGTGCACGCAAGGCCTCGACCTGATGGGGCATCTTGGCGCTCCAGTCGTGGCCGTTGCGGGTAAACAGACGTACGTCATCACCGTCGATCCGCGCCAGGATGCGGTAGCCATCGAACTTGACCTCGTAACGCCAGTCGCCTGCGGGCGCGGCATCGACCAGGGTGGCCAGCTGAGGCTGCAGTTTTTCGGGTAGCTCGGCTTTGGTTTTACTGGCGCTGCGCTTGGCAGCAGTGGGTGCCTTTCTGGCCGCTTTGGCCGCAGACTTCGCCGCTTTGCGCGGCGCCAATGTGCGGTCGCTGATCACGCTGTCAGGCAGAGCCTCGACAATGCTGTATTCGTCTTCACTGCGGGCATCGCCGTCATGCGACTTGACCAGCATCCATTGTTCTTTCTTGCCTACCAGGCGGGTGCGAAACAGGTTCCACACCCCTGAGAGCTTCTCACCCTGCAACCGGAAGCGTAGCTTGCCCTTGGCGTAGGCTGCATGCGCGTCTCCCTCAGGTTCCCACACGCCGCGGTCCCAGACGATGACGTCACCAGCGCCGTAGTGGCCCTCAGGGATATTGCCTTCAAACTCGGCGTAATCCAGCGGGTGATCTTCTACATGCACAGCGAGGCGGCGCACCTTTGGGTCTAGTGAAGGCCCTTTGGGAATCGCCCAGCTCTTGAGGGTGCCATCCAGTTCCAGGCGAAAATCGTAGTGCAGATGACTGGCATCGTGTTTCTGGATGCAGTACTGCAAAGCCTGCGGTTTTTTGCTGCGCCGTGGCTTGCCAGCAGGTTCGGGCGTAGCGTTGAAATCGCGTTTGCGTTGGTATTCCTGCAGGGGTTCGCTCATCTCGGGCTCCTGTTCAACTCCCAGGGTCTCTGAAGTTGGGAGGCGAGGGCGGCGGATGGAGTTCCATCTTTGACGCGCGGGTGGATATCAACGGCGGTGAGGGTTTGATCTTCACTTGATAAACAAATTTGAGTCATCTGTGCACCGGGGTGGTCGACTTTATGAACCCACCTGATGGAGAGCGCACATGGCTCAGCCTAACGACCCGAAAACCCGCACGCCTGCCGAGATCGACGATATTCAGGATCGGATGGGCAGTGTGCACGAGCTGGACTTCAACGACCGCGACGACGAGCGCCAGGGCAGGGCCGGCGACGAACGTTCACTGGCTGAGGTCGAGCATGACTTCCCGCGAGAGCGCGTCGCCGAGAGCGGCATGACCGGTGGCGAAGCCCTGACCGAGAGCCTGCACGAAGACAACGTGACCCTCGACGATCTTAGCCCAGACACGTTGTTCGACCAGACCGGCGCACGCGACCCGCACGAGCCAGGTGATGGTGGCGACCCGGCCGACCAAGTCTTGCGTGAAGTAGACGCCGAAGAGATCGGCGGCGGCTTTGGCCTCGACGAGGCCGAGCTGGCGCGCTCTGCGCCGCTGGATGGTGAGCCGTGGACCGATGAGGTATCGCCTGTAGACGATGATGAATCCAACCGGAGCCGCGAATCATGACCGAACTACGCTGTGCATGCCTTGATTGCGCCTGCACGATCAACGCCAATACCCTCCTGCAGGACGGCAAGGGATACTGCTGCGAAGCCTGCGCCAGCGGTCACCGCAAAGGCGAGCCATGCCGCATGGGTGACTGCAAGTGCGGCGAGACTGCGCAACCGAATGAGAGCAATGTCGACAACGCCCTCGATGAGACTTTCCCGGCCAGCGATCCCATCTCGCCCTGAGCCGTCCTGAAATCGGCCCCGGTGTGGCTCGAGGCTGCTGCAGGTTGAGCAGCTTCGAGATACGCCGGGGCCGACCTGTGTCCAGCGCTATTCAGTGGGTCTGCCAGATACCGTTGCTGCGTTCGCAATCCGTGCGGGCCTGGCCGAGGCTCGGCGTGTCGTAGTAATAAGTGATCACGCGCGCATCCTTGCCGATCGCTGGTGGTGTAGCGGGCTCATCGCGGCCCATTGATTTGGGGTTGGCCAGCGTTTCTTGAGTCAACTGTGCGATACAGCTACCGACACTGCCCTCGGCGCATTTATCGACCTTGTTTTTCTCGGAATTGAGCATCTCCTTGCTCTCGTTGCTGCACGACCAGTTGATGGCCTCGGCGGGCATGTTGCTGTAGCTATAGCAGGTGTGGCCTTCGACAGGCTTGACTGCCTCGCTGGAGGAGCGGGTCACGACGTCGCAGGCCTCAGCCAGCGCGTGACTGCTGGCCAGGCATGCACCGAGTAAAAGCAAGGCACGGATACACATGGTTTGTCTCCCGGGCCTTGGCCTTTACGGTCGGCCGCTTTGTTGACGCTCAGGTTTTGTGCAATTGCGTCTTGTCCTGCTGGCGCAGGGCCTTGGCGCGTTTCTCCAGAATCAGATAAGCAATGACCGCCAGCACCAGCGGAATCAGGTAATACAGGGTGCGATAACCCAGTAGCCCAGCGACCAGGCTGCCCTGGCTGAGTTGGCCTTGCAGCAGAGCCAGGAACACCGTTTCCAGCACACCGAGCCCGGCCGGGATGTGCGCCACCACGCCCGCCACGCAGCTGATCAGCAATACACCGAGAATGGACGGATAGAACAGATCACCCGGCAGCAGCCAGTAGATCAGCAAGGCCATCAGCGCCCAGTTGCTGGCGCCAAGGGCCACCTGACACAGCGCCAGGCGCAGCGAGGGCAGGGTGATCTCGTGTTTGCGGATGTGCCAGGTGCGACGCTTGGCGTAACCGCAGGCCAACACGTAGCCAACCGACACGGCAATCATCAGCACGCCGATCAGCTGCAGCCCGGTGGCGCCCACCGACCAGCTTTCAGGTAGCTTGACCAGGCGCAGGGCAAACACGCTACCGGCCAGCAGCATGTAACCCATCCAGTTGGTCAACAGGCCCAAGGTAAGGATGCGGGTGATGGTGGCGTTATCCAGACCCAGACGCCCATACAGGCGATAGCGCAGGGCAACGCCGCCGACCCATGTGGTGAAGTTCAGGTTGAACGCATAGCAGACAAAGGCCACCGGCAGCACCTGCCGGGCAGGCAGCTTGTGGCCGGTGTAGGCACGTCCGAGCAGATCGTAGCTGGCGAACACCAGGTAACTGCACAAGGCCAGGCCGAGACCAACGATCAACGTGCCAGGCTTGTACGCCATCAGCGACTGACGCACCTCATTCCAGTCGAGGTTGCGCGCCAGGTAGTACAGCAATACCGGGATCATCAGCATGAACAGCAGGGTGAACAGGCGCTTGCCCCAGGTGAGCCAGGTTTTCCGTTCCATCAGGTATTGCCCTCACGCAGTTCACCTTGGGTACTGACTTCAGGTTGCAGCGATTTCAGGCGTTGCCGATGGGCTGGCAGCACCCCGGCAATCCGCGGGAAGTATCGGGTCAGGTGGAAGCCGGCAAAAATCAGTGGCGCCCGCCACCAGTAGCCACGAATCATCCGCTCAAGGGTGACGGCCTTGCAGTGATTGCCAGCCAGTTGGCTGAGGTGCTCGTACAGTTGTTGGTTGAATGCGCGGTCCTTGATCAGCAGGTTGGCTTCCAGATTGAACGCAAGGCTCAACGGGTCGAGGTTGCTTGAGCCGACTGTCGACCATTCGTCATCGACCAGGGCAACCTTGCCGTGCAACGGGCGTTGGCAGTATTCGTGAATCCGCACGTTGTCACGCAGCAGGTAGTTGTAGAGCAGTCGCGACAGCGCCCGCACCCAGCGCATGTCGGGTTGCCCTTGCAGAATGAGCGTGACCTCGATGCCGCGGCGAGATGCATTGCGTAGCTCGCGCAGCAGCCTGTAGCCGGGGAAGAAATAGGCATTGGCGATGACGATGCGTTTGCGCGCACCGCGTATGGCCTGCAGATACTGCTCTTCGATATCGTTGCGGTGCTTGCGGTTGTCACGCTCGACCAGCACTGCGCGCACCGACCCCGCCGGCTCGGTCACCGGCTTGACCCGCTTGGGCTCGGCCAATACCGGCTTCATCAACCTGATGCTGGAGGCGTGCACTTGAGCGACCACCGGACCGGTGACTTCCACCGCGTAGTCCTGCTTGGCCATCGGCCCGAAGTCGCCCAGGTGATCGGCGCTGTAATTGATCCCGCCGATGAACGCCCGCTCACCGTCGATCACCACGATCTTGCGGTGCAGACGATGGAACAGGTTGGTGCGCATGCCAGCCACCTTTGGCTGCGGATCGAATGCGTGAAAGCGCACACCTGCTTCGGTCATTGCCGCGATGAATGCATCCGGCAGCTCGCCGGTGCCGTAGCCGTCAGCCACCAGCTCGACACGCACGCCGCGCTGGGCAGCCTCGATCAGCACGCGCTGTAGCTGCTGACCAACTTTGTCGTCGAAGATGATGAACGTCTCGAGCAGGATTTCTTCCTGCGCTTCACCCATCGCCTCGAATACACGCGGGTAGAACTCCTCGCCATTGATCAGCAACTGCACAGTGTTGCCTTCAGTCCAGGATAACGTCATAGGCTGATCTCCGCGGCCAGGGGGGCATGGTCGGACAGATGCGACCATGGGTATTTGGATAGCACCTGCGCTGAGCGCGGCGAGGCGTTGCGTAGGTAGATGCGGTCCAGCCGCAGCAGCGGCAGGCGTGCCGGGAAGCTGCGCGCCGGCATGCCGAAGCGGTCGCCAAAGGCTTCGACCAGGTGCTCGCTGAGCACGCTGTCGGCCTTGAGCCGCCAGTCGTTGAAGTCGCCAGCGACGATTACCGGCGCCTTGGCCGGCAAGCTGTCGAGCAGTTCAAGCAACAGTTGCACCTGACGCTGCCGGTGAGCCTCGCGCAGGCCCAGATGAACACACACCGCATGCACCTCATCGTGCCCAGGTACCTGCAGGCGGCAGTGAAGCAGGCCGCGCTCTTCGTTACCGTCGATCGAGACATCCAGATTGCGGTGCTCGACGATGGGGAATTTGGACAGCAATGCGTTGCCGTGGTCGCCATGGGGATATACCGCGTTGCGCCCGTAGGCGAACTGCGACCACATGCTGTCGGCAAGAAACTCGTATTGCGGCGTGGTTGGCCAGGCCGGATGGCGCTCGGCATGTTGCAGGTGAGTGCCATGTACTTCTTGCAGAAACACCAGGTCGGCGCCGGTGCTGCGCACTGCCTCGCGCAGCTCGGGCAAGATGAAACGCCGATTGAAGAAGGTAAAGCCTTTGTGCACGTTGATCGTCAGCACGTTAAGGCCATGCACGGCAGTAACGCTGCCGACGCTGCAGCGCGCTTCGTGTAGCGGTTGGTTCATAGATCCACCTGCGGTTCGACGCCAGGCTCGGTGACCAGTTCGCCATCGAGCTTGAGCTTGGATAACAGACGCCTTGCGTCATAAGGGGCATGGACTTTCTGGTCGTTGTCGAAGTAGCAGTAAACGTCTCGTTGGGCGCGTTTGCGCGGTGCGCCAGGCACCACCAGGCGGGCATCCTCTGCCTGGCCACCTTGGCTCCAGGCCTCGATGCGCTGGCGCCAATGGCGCAGAGCACGTGCGGTGTAACCGCTGCTGTAGAGCTCGACATCGCCATGCAGGCGCATGTAGATAAAGTCTGCGGTCACGTCCTCGACATGGGGCCATTTGCCGGCACTGTCGGCCACTACCAGGGCAATGTTGTGTTTACGCAGCAATTTGATGAACGCAGCGCAGAGAAAGCTCTCGTGGCGGATTTCGATGGCGTGGCGCAAGGGCGCATTGCCATCGACGGCAGTTGCGCCGTTGCCACGCAAGCGCTCGGCGCACTGCTCGGCGCAGCGGCACGCCGTCCGGCGGTCCCGTGGAAGTTGGTCAAAAAAGGCCGCAAACCGTTCCTCGTCGAACTTCATCGTTGCCGGAAACTGCCACAGCATCGGTCCAAGTTTGTCACCCAATATCAACGGCCCCGAGGCGAAGAAATTTGCCAGTGGCTCCTCGATATCCTTGAGCCGGCGGGTGTGGGTGATATAGCGCGGTGCCTTGACTGAGAAAATGAAGTGTTCTGGCGTTTCATCCCGCCATTGCGCATAGCGCTCGGGCGTCTGCAATGCGTAAAAAGAGCCGTTGATTTCAATGCTGTTGACTGCTCGTGACGCAAACGCGAGTTCATCCTTCTGGCGCAGGCCTTGCGGATAGAAGTCCTTGCGCCAGGGGCCATAACGCCATCCGGATATGCCGATACGAATGTCGCTCACGCTGGAGTCCTTGTGCAGAAACAGTCTTTTACTGCGACCGCGGCGCGAGGGTCAGGGTTCAGCGTGGCTTGACCAGTGGGCGAGGTGTCATGGAGCGGCTTCAAGCAATTTTGAACTTTGCCACGCCTGACGATTCCACCTTCATATATGCACCGGCATCCTATGCCCGCCACCTCCGGAGGCACGCATGGCCCGTCACATCATTCACTTCACCGGCCCGATCACTTCTTCGACCTGCGGCAACCTGATCAACACCTGTTCGCGAGCTCTCAACCAAGGCGCGCAAACGCTGCAGTTGAATATCGCAACCATGGGTGGGGACTGCAGTTACGGCTTCACGCTGTATAACTTTCTGCGCGCGTTGCCAGTTCAGGTGCACACGCACAACCTCGGCACGGTCGAGTCGATGGGCAATATCCTGTTCCTGGCCGGGGAGCAGCGCACGGCGTGCCGCATGAGCAAGTTTCTGTTTCACCCGTTCCACTGGACGCTGCACGGCTCAGTCGATCACGCGCGCATGTCCGAGTACGCGATGAGCCTTGATTACGACTTGCAGTTTTATGCCCAGATCGTTGCCGAGCGCACGGCGGGCGCAGCGCAGCCCTTGGAGATAGAACACTACCTTTTGGCAAAGCCGCGCATCTTGAATGCTGACGAGGCACTGGCGGGTGGCCTGATCTACGCTATTGATGAGTTGCCAATCAGTGCTGAATCGGTGCAATGGAGCGTGCATGCCTGACCTCCTCGATCCTGGTAGCCGTCGCCGCTGGTCTGTTGCAACCAATGTCGAACGAGCCGACTCAGTCAGGACCGGCTCGTGATAACTATTCAGGGGTGAACGGAGGCTACAACATGCGCGCATTAACCTATCAAGGCTCAGCCGATGTTCGGGTCGATACTGTTGCCGATCCTGGTCTTCAGGAAGACGACGATATCATTTTGAAAGTGACCGCTACTGCCATCTGTGGCTCCGATCTGCACCTGTATCACGGTAGGATCCCGGCAGTTGAGCCCGGCGATATCCTCGGTCATGAGTTCATGGGCGAAGTTGTCGACGCTGGCAGCGCGGTGACTGCAGTGGAGAAGGGTGATCGCGTGGTCATCCCGTTCGTGATTGCCTGTGGCAGTTGTTTTTTTTGCCAGCATGACCTTTTTGCGGCCTGCGAGACGACCAATAGCGGTCCCGGTGCAGCGTTGAATCCAAAGCTGATCCCGCCGGGCGCTGCGCTGTTTGGCTACAGCCATCTATATGGCGGCATCCCTGGCGGCCAGGCTGAGTATGTGCGCGTGCCCAAAGCCAACGTCGGTCCATTCAAAGTGCCCACTGGTTTGAGCGATGCCAAGGTGTTGTTCCTGTCGGACATACTACCTACCGCATGGCAAGCGGTGACCAATGCAGGGTTTGTCAGGCCCTCTTCAGGCAACACTGAGGTCATCACGGGTTCATCCCTGGCTATTTACGGCGCAGGACCGGTCGGTCTGTTGAGCGCCGCGTGCGCGCGGATGATCGGCGTCGAGAAAATTTTCATGGTCGACAAGCATGAGTATCGGCTCGACTACGCCCGCAAAACCTATGGCGTGATCCCGATTGATTACGAGCACGACGACGATCCTGCTGACACCATCATTCGCCAGACAGCAGGCATGCGCGGTGTTGATGCTGCGATTGACGCAGTGGGTTTCGAGGCCAAAGGCAGCACTGCCGAAGCGGTAATGAACGCACTCAGGCTCGAAGGCAGCAACGGCAAGGCGCTGCGCCAGTGCATGGCGGCGGTGCGCCGGGGTGGCGTGGTCAGTGTGCCCGGCGTATATGCCGGTTCCCTGCATGGCTTCTTGTTCGGCGATGCGTTCGACAAAGGCCTCACGTTCAAGATGGGCCAAACCCACGTGCAACGATTCCTGCCTGAGCTGCTCAGATACATAGAAGAAGGCCAGCTCAAACCTGAAGCAATCATCACCCACTGCCTTGGCCTGGAGGATGCCGTGCGCGGCTATGAACTCTTTGATGAGCAGCAGGAACGCTGCCGCAAAGTCATATTGACGCCGGGTAAGCCAACAGATTCGGAGACCAAAGGGCGGCTCTCACTCGACACCAGCCACACTTGGGATTAAAGATGACGGAACGCATCATCACATCGGTCACCAGCGAGGACCTTACCCCTCCACCGCAGGGGGTGACATTCGAAACCCCCCGCGAGCGGTTGGAGTTCTATCGCCGCGAGATCCAGTTCGAGACCACGATTCTTGCCAACCGCACAGATGCTTATCTGTCGGCGCAGTCGTTTCTGGTGATTGCCTACGCATCGTGCATGGCCAATGGCAATCCCAGCTGGGGCAGGCTGTTCACCTTGGTTGTGCCTGCCTTTCTGGCCTTGCTGGGCATCATCAGCTCACTTAACGCCTGGCCGGGCATTCGCGCCTCCTACGGGATCATTGACCACTGGCATTTCAAGCAAAGCCACTTGCTCCACAACGAGCCGAGCATGGGCTTTGCGTATGACGATTGGCCATTGTTCAGTGAGTCCGAGTCGACCCATCGCGGCTACCGCAAGTCGCTGCTGTTTTCCATCCGCACGCCGTGGCTGTTCTTGATTTTCTGGGTCTTGCTGGGGGGGTTCGGCCTGGTGCTACAGCTCGATCCTGCCGGTGCCTGAGCACGGACAGGGGGCGCTGCAAACCGTTGATGTGCATTGTTCGACAAAAATTTGAATCTTCGCGATCCCACCGGTTCCACTAGTTGTCATCCATGGAGAAGAGGAGGCCCCCTGCGATGCCTACCCCAGAGCTTTATATCGTCGATTACAAGCTGCACGGTGAAACGCGCAGCTTCATCATCCGGCTGGATCGGATGGATAACGCCGAGGCTTGGCACTGGGCTAGTTGTGACGCCGGTATTGGTATCATTCCCAAGTTTGGTCGTGAAAAGATTCGCAAGGTCAGCAGACCCATGGCCGAACGATACGGGATCAGTGAGGTGAGCTGGAGGCCATCGGGTAGCAAACCCGCCTCCAGTGCCGGTGCCAACCAGTCGATGTTGCCTACTGCCTGAACGGCGGTAGGCGGCAGGTGCTGTCGGGCTGTCTGAACAAAGCCGCTCCTGGATGGGAGCGGCTTTGTTTTGTCAGCTGGATATGTGCGGCCAGGTCAGGCGCCTGATTCCGGATCACTGGCGGGGACGCCAGGCCGCTCGTCCGGGTCAGTCAGGTTGGGGTCGGCATCCGGGTCGTCTGCTTGGCCATCGGGGCGGTCCGGGACCAATTCTGGCCAGTCGTCTGCAACACTGCCGCCACCCATCATCAGTTTTTCGCGCATGATCATTCCCTCGGCTGAATAAAAAAGGCCTGCCAGCAGGCAGGCCAAGCACAGGAGTGAGGGGTGATGCCGTTGCACCACCCTCAGTAGTTATGAGCCTGGTGAGCGAGTAGCGGTCGTTTGCAGGGGGTGGTTCGCCGACCAATGGCGGTCACTGCTCCTGACCCTGGCGCAGGCGCATGCTCAGCAGCGCAGCCACGGGCCATTCATGACCATGTCTCCTCTACACGTAGTCAGGGCCCAGGGTGCCGGGTGCCGCTCCCGGCACGAGGATGACCTTACGGCAGTTGTCCTGCTTCTGATCGAACATCTTGTACCCCATGGCGGCTTCTTCGAGTGCCAAGCGGTGGGTGACGATCAGTTCGGGCTGCAGGCGTCCTGCTTCGATGTGCTCGAGGAGTTCAGGCAAGTACTTCTGAACATGGGTTTGGCCCATCTTGAAGGTGAGGCCTTTATCAAACGCATCACCAAACATGAAGGCATGGATGAAACCTGCATACACCCCTGGGACGCTGACGACGCCACCACGACGAACTGCAGCAATGCTTTGGCGCAGCGCCTTGCCACTGCTGCCTTCGATCTTCAGCGCCGTCAGTACTGTTTCCGTGGTGCTACCTTTGGCTTCAAAACCGACAGCATCGATCACTGCGTCCACGCCACGCATACCTGGGGTCTGCCGAATGATGCTGTCGGCAGGGTCGTCGTCATTTTCGAAGTTGATCGGGATGACTCCGTAGGCGTCCTGGGCATAGGCCAGCCGGTAGTCGTTGTCGTCCACCATGAAGATTGTCTGGGCACCGAGCATGCGTGCGCAGGCGGCGCTCAGCAGCCCCACGGGCCCGGCACCGTATATAGCGACCGACGAGCCTTGGCCAATATCGGCATTGATGACCGCTTGCCATGCGGTCGGCAGGATGTCAGAGAGGAACAGCACCTTGTCATCGGCCAGGGAAGTCGGCACTTTGAATGGGCCAACGTTACCTTTTGGCACCCTTACGTAGTCTGCTTGGCCGCCAGGGATACCGCCATACAGATGGCTGAACCCGAACAACGCGGCACCCGGGGGAATGCTTTTTTTGTTGATGATCGAGCCTCGACCCGTATTAGTGGTTTCGCAGGCAGCGAACAGATCGTGCTGACAGAAGAAGCAGCTGCCGCAGGCGATGACGAAGGGAATCACCACTCGGTCGCCGATCTTTAGATTGGTGACGGCGCTGCCGGTGTCTTCGACGATCCCCATGAACTCATGGCCGAAAATATCGCCAGACTCTGTTTTAGGAATTTTGCCTCGATAGAGATGCAAGTCGGAGCCGCAAATAGCGGTGGCGGTGACTCTGAGGATGATGTCGTCTGCTTGCTCGATAATCGGGTCAGGGACGGTATCGACCCTGACATCGTTAGCGCCATGGTAGGTCAGTGCTCTCATGGGATTCAGCTCCTGCAGCCTTAGGTTTACGTGGTAGGTATGCAGGGGAAGCCATCTTGGTCGGTAAAGTTCAGACCATTACATCCGACGGTATTGAATACTGCTTTGCAGATTGCTGACACGCTGTGAGCGCTGTGAGTCAGCAGATATCAAATGGCCTGAAGCGCGACAAATTGGCAGCGCTTATGGAATGCAACCCGCTGGCTGAAGGTGTGGAAGAGGAGGGTGAGCTTTTACCTAGTCATGACTAGGTACTCGGCGACGGCACTACGATCGATGTGCAGGTCAGGCTTCGCGCACCGGCCAGATGAATTGGGGTATATGCCCGCCGTGGCGTCGCGCGTCATGAAAATATTCAACTCTCGACCAGGTGAATGCTTAATCCGTGCTCAGACTTGGCGCGTGGGGCGAACAAGGCGGCTTGCGGCCGACGGCAACTTAATTTGAAGTAATTGGCTAGGCATCAAATAAGCAAGTGGGTGATAGCGCAACCTCAGACCTGTCTGCATTATAGCTCAATTAAATGAACATTTAGTAGAGTTATCATTTTCAGTGATAGTTAGGAGCGGGGTAGTGCGTCTTGAAATTCTTCTCGGAGGCTTCTTTTAAGCCATTCAATGAACCACGCCACGTCATCGGAGAGCTCTTTGGTTGGTGTCATGACTTGATAGGTTTCTAACCCTACAGCCTGATCGACGCAGCGCACCAGGCTGCCGTCCTTTAATTCTCGGCCAATCAATACCTCAGTAGCCAGGGCAATACCTTGACCACGTTGCGCCAGGCCAAGGGCAATGTCATTGCTCAGGTGTGAAGCCTGAGCCTTGACCCTTACATCTAGGCCGCAGGCAGCGAACCACGAATTCCACCACGTGCCGTCGTCGACGTGAATCAGCTGGCAGTTGGCAAGCTCCCGTGCAGTCAGTTGCTCCGGCAAACCAGCGCGAAGCGATGGCGTACAGACCGGGAAAACCTTTGGTTGTATCAAGCTGTCGCGCACACCACTGAGCTCACCGGGCAAGCCAAAGGCAATACCCAAATCTGCCTGGCTGGCAGCCACTGCAGTGAATGAAGCATTCGGCTCAATGGCAATCTTCAGGCCTGGGCGCAACGTACGCAGCACCTCTATGTGCGGTGTCAGCCAGCGTGAAGCAAAAGCAGGTACACACAGAATCCGTAACCAGCGCTCGCTTTCAGCGCGACCCAACAGCGTACTGGCATCGGCCAATATACGCAGAGCCTGAGATACAGACTGGTAATACAGCGCACCGGCACGGGTCAGGCTGACCCCGCGCGAGCTGCGCTCAAGCAACTGCACGCCCAGCCAGCCCTCAAGGTTTTGAACATGTCGGCCTACCGCCGGCTGCGTGACGTGCAGTGCCTGTGACGCGGCGACATAACTGCCCAAACGCGCAGCAGCCTCAAAAGCACGCACGGCGTTTAGCGGGGGGAGGCGTTCAAGAGCCATAAGAATGAGGGCCTGCTGTTAGTTTTTGTAATAGCAGTAGCTAATTTATTGATCTTTAACTCATTGATCAACTGGTTGAAGCTCGACAGTACACGTCCCCCGTAAACCGAGGCTCAACATGCTGTCCATACCCACAAAAACAAAGTACCTGATCAAGCGTATTTCCGTGTTGACACTGGCCCTGAGCGCCGTCGCGGCTTCGCAAAGCGGGCTCGCTGCTGCGTCAGCATCTGCCCCGTGCGGCGTCCCAGGGCTTACCGCATGCCCGCAACCGTTCGACAAAGTGCTCCCGAATCCGAAGAACATGCTGACCTGGGACCAGTCGACTCGCGTAGTGGGCTTTCGCAATACCTACCGTCTGTACGAGGGGGATGTGTTCAGTGCGCAAGGTGTCAAACCTTATCCATTGGCCCTGGCAAGCAATCCATTGCCCGCAGTCCACTATGAAATGGACGGAAAGCGTAATGACCTCGACAGCTATTTGACCCACCAGAGCGTCACCGGGCTGCTGATCCTCAAGGACGGCAAAATCGCCTACGAGTATTACGGCAAAGGCAACACCGAGCAGACGCTTTGGACCTCACGTTCAGTGGCCAAATCGGTGGTTAGCGTGCTGATTGGGGTGGCGATCAAGGAAGGCAAGATTCGCTCGGTTGACGACAAGATCACAGCTTACTTGCCAGAACTTAAAGGTACCGAGTGGGCGGATGTGACCCTGCACCAACTGATGCAACACACATCAGGCGTGGCCTGGGACGAGAACTACGCCTCGCAGGATTCTGACTTTTCGCACATGACTCAGTGCGAAGCGAAACCTGCGCCTTATGATTGTGTACTCAATCTGGTCAAGGCCGTGAAGCGCAAACCTGGGGTCAAACCTGGTGAAGTCTGGTCCTATAACACAGGCGGTGCTTGGCTGGTTGGCCGAGTTCTGGAGAACGCCACTGGCATGACCATCGCCAAGTACCTGGAGAGCAGAATCTGGAGCCGATACGGCATGCAACAGGATGGTGTCTGGCATGCGTTGGTGAAGGATAAGGTCGACATGGGTGGCCATGGCTTCAATGCGTCGCTGCGCGACTGGGGCCGCTTCGGGCAGTTCGTGTTGAGTAACGGTCAACTGCCAAGCGGCGAAAAGCTCCTGCCAGATGACTGGATGGCGCGCTCGACAAACTGGACACGTGCCAAAGGGTCAGTTACTGCAGCCGCGCCGAATGGTCAGTACGGCTATCAATGGTGGTATTCGGCGCCGGCGCCGGACGCCAATGCAGCACCGATAAAAACGGCGACCAGTGATCAGACGTTTTGGGCGCTGGGGATATTTGGCCAGACGATAGCGATCAATCCGGCTGAGAAGTTGGTGATGGTGCAGTGGTCAACGTGGGAAAACGCCGAGACACCGAGTTCGCTGTATGACGAGCAGGCGCTGTTTGTGAATGCAGTGAGTGAGGCGTTGCACGGAAAGGATTGATACGAGGCTGGCCAGGCGGCTGACGTGATGTCAGCGACAGCCTGGCTGAGCTTGGAATGTGCTGGGGGTGTGTTGTCTGGAGTACATATGGAGTTACGCATAATGTATATTATGTTAAATAGAGTAATTCATTTTTCTTCGGACTATTGTCACCAGCCCCCTAAAGCCAGACCTTGCCTGAATTGACCAACATCCCTCGGATCAGTCCGTTGCGTTCCATCTCTCCTGTACCTCCTCAGCTTCACCAGCCTCGCCATCCCTGCTTGCCCGGTTTGAAAACCCTAACCGGCGCGCAAACCACGCCCTAAGCTGGCGCCAACCCGCCGTCCGAATCGCCAGGGCCAGCCGATTTGACTCAAGCGGATACCGGGCCACCTTTGAGTTAAGTGCAGCATTACCGGGAGTGGCAGCGATTTTGGCTTTCCTAGCGGCACGCGTACCAATGCATGCATTGGCAAAAATGCTCTAGGAATGTTTACAAGGCACGGGGGCATGCCTTGTGGTTTTGCTTGGTGATTTGAAGTAACTGTTATCGAGCACTGTCGATGATTTGACCTCCGTCCGGGGTAAGGCTGTAACCGGTCAGGAATTGTGCATCCCTGCTGGCGAGGAACAGTACAACCGGCGCAATATCCTCCTCAGCTGATCCATGACGGTTAAGTGCGTTGGTTGGCGCGGGCGTATTGGCATCAACGCCCCAAGTGTCAGCGACCGGCATGACGTTGTTAACAGTAATGTTGTCAGCGCCCCACTCCCTTGCTGCCGAGCGAGTAAGAGCACGGACAGCCTCCTTCGCCATGTTGTACGGTGCATAACCTTGCAAGCCAATCACACCTGCCAGCGATGCAAAGTTGATGACACGCCCTTCCCCACTGGCTTTGAGATGTGGGTAGCAGGCTTGCATCGTTCGTAGATAGGCAATCGGCCCCATCTCGAGATTGCGTTGCAGCTGCTCGGTCGATAAGTCGAGAACGGAGGATGAGACCACTGAAGGGTCAAAGGCATTATTCACAAGAATATCGATGCGCCCATATTCAACCACGACCTTTTCCACTGCGACACTGATCTGACTCGGGTCGGACACATCGCAGACTACTCCGTGGGCGGTACCGCCCGCAGCCTGGATCTCAGCGACAACACCGGCCACATTCTCAGCCGTCCTTGAAACTACGGCGACCTTTGCACCTTCTTTTGCAAAGAGCTTTGCGGTAGCGCGACCAATACCACGACCGGCTCCGATGACAATGGCTACTTTTCCGTTTAGTCGGGACATTACGATCTCCAGTTATTTAGAGGTTGATGAATCAGCCGCAGTTACTTGCACGTAAGGTGACGGCACATCACGAGCGGCATTTTGGGTGACGAAAGAAGTGATCAGCAGCGCGAGACAGATAGCCGCCGGTAAGGCTCCGCTAGGCTTGCGGACATTAAAATGGGCGAACGCTGAGAGCAGTAGGTGATAGAGCATGCCGGCGTAGGCGAGATCACTAAGCGAGACGTTGATGCGTAGAAGGATGGCAACCACAGCCAGGATCTTCACCGCAATGAGCAGCGGCATCAGAGTGGCGGGATATCCAAGGTCGGCGAGTGCTTGACGAACCCATTCTCTTTTGACCAGGTACATCGTCGCCGAAGCCAAGTACAACAACGACAGAAGTGTTGTGCTGATCCAGTAAATGTAGATTTCAATCATGAGACTTTTCCTAAGGAGGCATTGATAGGTCGACTTAGGTCTACGATGTCGCCTAATATGAAAAGCTACAAGTAGGATGAAAAAGTGGTGCTTAGTATGGAAAACCAGACTATTGATGACGATCAGATCAACATGCACGAGGAAATGCGTCGTGCATTCGCGCTCCTCTCAGGCAAGTGGAAGCTGGAAATCATGTGGTTGTTGAACAAGCGAATCTATCGCTTCGGAGAACTGCGTAAAGCGATCAGCGGTATCACTCAGCACATGCTGACAGCACAGCTTCGTGAGCTTGAAAACGATGGCCTGGTATCGCGAACGGTCTTCGCAGAAGTCCCTCCACGCGTCGAGTATGAGATGACGGCAAAAGCCCGTGCGCTAGGGCCAACGATGGAGGCACTCGCGCTATGGTGGAGTGAGTATGGTAAAAGCGTACCGATGAAACCAAGCTCACGGGGTCGTAAACCTAACAGCGGTTGAGCGTGAGTGTTTCGCCCTATTGACCTTCGAATCGCTCTGAAACAGATGTGCGCAAATTGCGAACAACACTGCGTTACCTGCCCTGGTCAATCTACCTCTCCCCTCCACGCCGTAAGCACTTCCAATAGAGTGCCCACAATCGAGAGCGCGGCCACCCCTGCACGCTCCAACCCCTGAACAGTTCGCATGGCGTTGGGTGCACTCCCATAACCGTGATCAGCATCAGCGATGACGGGCATAGGCATGATCGCTCCTCACTATGGCCTTCATCGTGGGAACGGTCAGTGCCACTTCAAAAGTGCGGCGAGATTATCACGCAGAAATTGGTGGTGATGACGTTTCCGAATGGTTCGATGCGCAGGTGTCATTACCATTGCTTGAGGGTAAGATTTCACGTTATTCGAACCTTGGAGCTTCGATCAACTGGCTGCTTTGCCATGAAGATCGCGGGAGGCGCCTTCGAGTGTTTTCCATAAGCTGCGCATCGTGGGATTCTCATTAGTTATGGAGCAGTAGGAACGTATCTCCAGTCGTGTACTCCATTCATCACCACCCGCCTTCACCAACTGACCTCGCTGAAGCTCGTCAATTACAGCGCTCTGTGGCAACCATGCAACGCCGTATCCCTCTATCGCCATTCGCATCAAAAGCATCGCCATGTCCGCTTCATAGCAGCGTTCCAATACGCTCACAGATGGCCCATTTTTGATGACGACGTCCGCAACGCGTCCTAAGAAAGTGGTGGCCGTGTAGGCCAGGTGTGGAACAGGTTTGGTTGACGTGCCAGGCAAGCGATACAGCGGATGCCCTTTCTTGTCAGGTGCACATAATGGGATGAAGGCGTCATGTCCCAACGTCAGGCTGCCGAACTTTGCTGGATCTAGAAGTATGGGCGCCAATGGGTGGTGATAGACGATCATCAGATCGCACCCCCCTTCCTCCAAGGCGATGACCGCGTCATGAATGTTCGCGGCGACGACTCGCGCATTAAACTGCTCGTTGTGCTGCTGAAACTGAGTTAGCCACTTGGGTAGAAATGTCATCGACAGGCTATGGCCGGCAGTCACCTGAATGGAACGTCCTGGCATCCGCTCGACCTCGCGCAGACTTGAGCGCAGCCTCAACAGCCCCTCCAATGCTTCGCGGCCCTCTTCACAAAATGTACGACCAGCCGGCGTCAGTTGAACAGGATAGGTGCCACGATCCACCAACTCAGCACCTACCCATTCCTCAAGCGACTTTATGCGCCTCGATAAGGCCGACTGGGTCACACACCGAACCTCGGCAGCCCGCGAAAAATTCTTCCACTCCGCGACCGCCAAGAGATCATCCAACCATTTGATTTGCATACCGACACCTCATATCCCGTTCGGGCAGTTTACGGCCCGCAACCTGCGTGAAGCGACGATTTCGAAAACTATTCCAAAAGCGCATGGGCCTATCGGGATTACTCATCATCCCTCAACACGACCGCCCCTAGAATCGAAAACGTAGAAGCGAGGCCGAAGAGCCTTGACCGAATGACACTTGTCTCCTGCCAAGTAACAAAAGCAAAAAAACCACTTGAGGATAGCTCCGTGAAGAAAAACAAACTTCCGCGTCGAATCGCAATTGGCATCGCTCTAGGCGTGCTCGTCGGTTGGGCGTGCCACCATTTCGCAGGGAGCGAACAAAGCGCCAAAGAGATTGCATCCTACTTCTCGATGGTCACAGACATATTCCTGCGCATGATCAAGATGATCATCGCGCCACTGGTGTTCGCCACTTTGGTAGGCGGCATCGCCAGCATGGGAAACTCCCGCTCGGTAGGACGCATTGGCCTGCGCGCGATGGTCTGGTTCGTCACCGCATCGGTGATCTCGTTGACCATCGGCATGGGTCTGGTGAACCTTTTCCAACCTGGCGCAGGGCTCAACATGGAGGTTGTCCAGCATGCGGCAACCCCAGTGGTGAATACCGGGGATTTCAGCCTCAAAGTTTTCATCAGCCACGTGTTCCCACGCAGCATTGCTGAAGCAATGGCCAACAACGAGATCCTGCAGATCGTAGTATTCTCGTTGTTCTTCGGGTTCGCCTTGGCGGGTCTGAAGCGTGCCGGTTACACGACGATTGTCGATGGCATCGACGAGCTGGCCAAGGTCATGTTCAAGGTCACGGACTTCGTCATGGCCTTCGCACCCATCGGCGTTTTCGCAGCCATCGCCTCGGCTATCACCACTCAAGGTCTAGGCTTGATCGTTGATTACGGCAAACTCATTGCCGAGTTCTACCTGGGCATCGTGATTCTGTGGTGTGTGTTGTTCGGCGCAGGCTACCTGTTCTTGGGACGCTCGGTATTTACCTTGGGCAAGCTCATCCGCGAACCTGTTCTGCTGGCGTTTTCCACCGCCAGCAGCGAGTCTGCATACCCGAAAACCATGGAGGCACTCGAGAAGTTTGGCGCGCCGAAACGCGTATCCAGCTTTGTTCTGCCGCTGGGTTATTCATTCAACCTTGATGGTTCGATGATGTATCAAGCGTTCGCCATCATGTTCATTGCGCAAGCCTACAACGTCGACCTGAGCTTCACCCAGCAGTTGCTTATCCTGCTGACGCTGATGATCACCAGCAAGGGGATGGCAGGTGTAGCGCGAGCATCGGTGGTTGTAGTGGCGGCGACGCTACCCATGTTCAACCTCCCCGAAGCAGGCATCCTGCTGATCCTTGGCATTGACCAATTCCTCGACATGGCCAGGACTGCCACCAACGTGGTTGGCAACAGCATTGCAACCGCAGTGGTGGCCAAATCAGAACAGCATGAAGAGGCTGAAGATGAGCCTGCACATGAAGCTGTACGCCCTGCCCAACCTGTAGCCAGCATCTGAGGACATCAAAATGAAAGGTAGATCGACGCCGTCCAGCAAGTCATCGTTTGCGCGCAAACTGGGTATCGTCGGCGGACTTGGATCACTGGCCGGCGGTGACCTTTTCTACAAGTTGGTGAAATCCCGAGCGGTGCTGGAGGATCAAGGCCGCTATCACTTCTTGTTTGAGCAACACCCCTTCAAGGACGTGTTGATGCCACTGGATCAGGGCGCCAACATGACATCCAGAAAGTTTTATGTCTTCCAGGTTTGCCAGACGTTCGAGGCCAGCGATGTCAATGCCGTATTGCTGCCTTGTTTCGCCAGCCACACGTTCCGAGAGGAAATCCAGGAAGAGATAGGAATACCCGTTCTGGATATGATGACGGCATTGCGCAAACACATCGATCATGTCGCTGAAGCGGGTACTACGTTGGGTATCATCGCCTCTGACTACGTGCGCCACTCCGGCTTGTTCGAGCGCTACTTTGGCACAGACTTCAAACTGGTGTATCCCGGTGACACCGAGCAGTCTGGGTTGATGGACGCTATGTATGGGGGCAACGGCATCAAAGATGGACGTCTTGATGGGGTACCCGTGGAGTGCGTCTATCAGGCATGCCTCTCACTCCAGGATCAGGGTGCGACGGTAATTCTACCCGGTATGACTGAGCTGTCATTGGTCTGTGGTGATCTTCAAAGACGTGGTTTGACTGTCCTCGATATCAACGAGATTTATGCGGCTTTTGCCACCCTGGAGGAAGGCCAGTCGACCCGCCCACCGTTCAAGCTCGGGATAGTGGGCGGAGTGGGGCCAGCGGCAACGGTCGACTTCATGGGCAAGGTTGTGGCACACACACCCGCAGGCCGCGACCAAGAGCACATCAAAATGGTTGTAGAACAAAACCCACAGATCCCTGATCGTACGGCCAACCTGCTGAATGACGACACTGACCCAACGATGGCGATGTACGCAACCTGCAAACGACTGGAAAGCGCTGGCGCCGATGCAATAGCGATTCCCTGCAATACTGCTCATGCATTTGTCGAGCGCATCCAGGCACACCTTCGCGTACCAATCGTGAACATGCTGACTGAAACGATTGAGTCAATTGTGCAGCACTATGGCGCGGGTAAGACCATAGGGCTGCTCGCGACTTCCGGCACGATAAAAAGTCAGGTGTATCATGAGGCAGCGCGACGGGCAGGCCTTCCAATTATCACCCCTGGCGCGGACTACCAGGCGCTGGTGATGGCGTCGATCTACGGAGATCGCGGCATCAAGGCAGGCTTCACAGAAGGCATCTGCAAAGATCAGTTGCTGATCGCTGCAGAGCACCTCTGTGAACTGGGTGCGGCTGTACTCGTCCTCGGGTGCACAGAGCTCCCATTGGTGCTTGAACATAGCCAATCCTACGTCATCAAAAACCATGAGGTAGCGCTGGTCGATCCGACGACCATTCTTGCATTGAAGTGCATCGAATTAGCTCAAGAGAACACAGCAAAGCCTGGTCAGGCGGATTAGGCGAGACTTCCTTGGCGGCAACTTCCGTATCAGTAAAAGGCCCTCCCGGGCCTTTCCTGTATTTGACCCTGCATCAGTTGGACCCTTTGCACTCCGTCAGGTAGCGCCCACCCTCCTCCTGAAACACCGACTTTTCTGTCGAGTGTTTACACCGCCCCATCAGCATTGCCCCATCGCCAATTCCCGCGCCAGCCATTCAAGATACTCGCTGACCATCAACTCACTACGCTTGCAGTAAGACCACTTGTGCTTCTTCGCCACCGTTACAAACCCCGCCTGCACAAGAATCTCCAAATGCCGGCTAGCGGTCGGCTGAGCGACACCCAGCGCCTTGGCAATAAGGGTCATGCAAACCCCGATTTCGACAGGATCTGCCGACCACTGCTCTGCAAAGTGTTCATGAGGGTTCGCAAGCAATCGAAGTATCGCGACCCGAACCTCGCTGCTCATCGCTTTCATCTGTATTGATCTGTCCATGCCGGCATCATATTGTCATTTAGCTAAATGACAATATGAGGTGAGCCATGCTGGATCTACCCTACACGTCAATCATCGAAGGCAACGCCGTCAGATGGGGAAAGATGGGGTCGGGCGCCCCCTTGGTAGCTATCCACGGAACGCCTTTTTCCTCTCAGGTCTGGAGGCGCATCGTTCCCCTCCTAACTGGCCATCGTACCGTGTACTACTTCGACCTGGTCGGGTACGGCCAGTCTGAGATGATGGCGGGTCAGGATGCTTCACTGGCCGTCCAGAACAATGTGCTCACTGCACTCTTCAAAGAATGGGGCCTGAACCGTCCAGATGTCCTGGCGCATGACTTCGGCGGTGCCACGGCTCTGCGCGCGTACTACCTGAACGGCCTGCGCTATGCATCGCTAACCCTGTTCGACGCCGTGGCTTTGGCTCCGTGGGGCTCGGCGTTCGTCCAGCATGTTCGCCAACACGAGGCAGCATTTGCTGGAATGCCGGATTACATGCACCGCGCGCTGCTGGCTGCTTATCTGCAAACCTCAGCAGCAAACCCGTTGAGTGATGACGCGCTGCGCATCTACAGCGCCCCTTGGGTGGGTGAAGTTGGTCAGCCTGCGTTCTATCGGCAGATCGCGCAGATGGATCAAGCGTTCACTGACGAGATTCAGCCGCTGTACACAAGACTTGATTGCCCGGTGTCGGTTTTGTGGGGAGCTGAAGACGCCTGGATTCCGTATGCGCAGGGCGATCGACTTGCCGAACTTATTGCCCAGCAGCCCTGCATTCGAGTCGAGAATTGCGGTCACCTCATGCAAGAAGATCGGCCCGAGGCCATTGTGGCTGCGCTGCTCAAGCAAATCAGCGCAGGCTGAAAGTCATTCCACTGGATGCCTGATCAACCTCAGTAAGCAAACTCATGCCCCAATTCACTTTCCATCCATTCCAGAAAGCGCCGAACGCGTGGAAAGTTGGAATGCGCCTTCGGAAACACAAGATGATGCGCCGCTACCGGCGCGCTAAGTGATTGCGGTGCAACCTCGACCAACGTCCCAGCCGCGAGGTACTTCTGCGCAAGCAAGGTACTTTCCAGCGCAAACCCAAGCCCGTGGCTAGCAGCCTCCAGCGACATGTAAGACCGATCGAAACTCAATGCATATGGCCGTTCAGGCCGAGCCAATCCATGCTGAGCAAACCACTGCGGCCACTTCAGCAGCGTGGCTTCCGACAACACCAGATCGCGGTCAAGCAGATCCGCTGCCGCCCCTACAGGCCATTGCGCAAGCAGTTTAGGCGAGCACAGCACAGCGAATTTCTCATTGCGTACGGTACGCACTTCGTAACTGGGCCAGTTCGGCGTGCCATGGCGGATATCCACATCGATCTTGTCTCGGCTGAAGTGCAGCGACTCATATGAGCAGGAAAGATTGAGCTGAATATCCGGGTGACTCGCGCGAAAGGCTTCCAGCCGAGGCATCAGCCAAAGCAGGCCAAAGCTGGGCGATGAGTGCAGGCGCAAACAGTCGAGGCTGACATCGCTGGCGGCGCGTTCGGTAGCCACGGCAAGGCTATGCAGGATGCCGGAGATTTCCTTGAGGTATTGCTCCCCTACCGGCGTCAGCGAAACCCCTCGTGCGGCCCGGACAAATAATTGCCTGCCAATCATCCCTTCGAGCTTGGCCAGTTGATGGCTGACCGCGGACGGGGTCAAATCCAGCACTTCCGCTGCCCTGGCAACGTTGCCAAAACGAGCTGTTTGCTCAAAGGCCTGAATTGCTCTCAGCGGTGGCAGGATGATCGGTGCATCGGCATCAGTACGCATGGCACCTCCATGGCATTTCTTGTAGGTATCAGAGTGCTTCCATTCAATCACCACGCTGCAGGCTTGACGAGTGCTGAATTTTTTTCAGCATCGAGTGACATTCGGCTTATTGCTCAGGCCATTCATGGAGAACAAGCTGAGTCATCGATTTTTCGCAGATCGACCTTAATAAAAACAATTCGAGGTAACCCTCCATGCTTCTCCAAGGCAAAGTCGCAATCATCACCGGTGCTGCATCTGCCCGTGGCATTGGCCGCGCTACCGCTACCACGTTTGCCCAGCACGGCGCCCATGTGGTGATCATTGACCTGGACGAATCCGCTGCCCGTGACGCCGCTGCATCGCTCGGTGAAGGCCACCTCGGCCTGGCTGCCAACGTTGCCGACGAGGCGCAGGTTCAACAGGCCGTCGCCAAGGTCATCGAGCACTACGGCCGCATCGATGTGCTCATCAACAATGCGGGTATCACCCAACCGCTGAAGACCCTCGACATCCGCCCTTCGGACTACGACAAGGTGCTGGATGTAAGCCTGCGTGGCACCCTGCTGATGTCCCAGGCCGTGATTCCTTTGATGCGCCAACAGTCTGCCGGCAGCATCGTGTGCATGTCTTCAGTTTCTGCCCAGCGTGGCGGCGGTATCTTCGGCGGCCCACACTACAGTGCGGCCAAGGCCGGCGTGCTGGGCCTGGGTAAAGCCATGGCGCGCGAGCTGGGGCCTGACAACATTCGCGTAAACTCCATCACTCCCGGCCTGATCCACACCGATATCACCGGCGGGCTGATGCAGGATGAGCGCCGCCACGCGATCATCGAAAGCATTCCGCTGGGCCGCCTAGGCGCCGCTCAGGACGTTGCCAACGCTGCCCTGTTCCTGGCCAGCGACCTATCCTCTTACCTCACAGGCATCACGCTGGATGTGAACGGCGGCATGCTGATTCACTGATCACACCTGGGCGGGCCTGCGCGGCCCGTGCGGTTCTGGATCGATGACATAGCCAGGTCTGTTGGCCTGGCAGTCAATAAAAACAAGAGATCAGACCATCATGACTACCCTGTCGCTGGAAGCGGTTTCGACCGTGCGTGCCTCCGCCTACCGTAAAACGGCCTGGCGCCTGATGCCGTTCCTGATGCTGTGCTACCTGTGCGCCTACCTTGACCGCGTCAACGTCGGCTTTGCCAAGCTGCAAATGATGAACGATCTGGCCCTCAGCGAAACGGTATACGGGCTTGGCGCCGGCATGTTCTTCATCGGTTACTTCCTCTGCGAAGTACCGAGCAACATCATCCTGCACAAGGTTGGCGCACGGATGTGGATCGCCAGGATCATGATCACCTGGGGGATCATTTCGGCGCTGTTTGCCTTCGTCGAGACAGCCTGGCAGTTCTATGCACTGCGTTTCTTGCTTGGTATCGCCGAAGCCGGCCTCGCGCCCGGGCTGCTGCTGTACCTGACCTACTGGTTCCCGTCTTATCGTCGTGCTCGCATGACCGTGCTGTGGTTCATCGCCATTCCACTCTCGGGCATGGTCGGCGGCCCTCTTTCCGGCTGGATCATGAACCACTTTGCCGGCGTGCACGGTTGGGCGGGATGGCAATGGATGTTCGTCCTCGAGGCGATTCCGACTGTCGTTGTCGGCCTGATGGTGCTGAGTTACCTCAAAGATGGAGTACATCAGGCCACTTGGCTGAATGACGAAGAGAAGGCCCTGATCACCCGCGAACTGGCAGAAGATAATCAGCAGAAAGTCACCCATGCCTCTGTCGGCGAGTTCATTCGCGACCGTCGTCTGTGGTTGCTGGCTGGCATCTACTTTTGCGTCGTGATGGGCCAGTACGCGATCACCTTCTGGTTGCCGACACTGGTCCGCAACGCGGGGGTTACCGATCCATTGCATATCGGCTTCCTGACCAGCCTGCCCTACCTCTGCGCGATCGTGGCAATGCTGTTGGTGGGGCGCAGTGGTGACAAACATCGCGAGCGGCGCTGGCACCTGATCGTGCCCATGATCGCCGGCGCTATTGGCCTGAGCTTGGCCGCGATGGTGGGTGGCAATGTGACCTTGTCCATCCTCAGCCTGTGCCTCGCGGCCTCCGGGATCCTGTCTGCAACGTCCTTGTTCTGGATGCTGCCCACCACATTGCTGGGTGGCGTCTCTGCGGCGGCGGGCATTGCGGCGGTCAACAGCTTCGCCAACCTCGCAGGATTCTGCTCGCCTTATCTGATTGGCTGGATCACCACTGTGACCGGCTCCAGTGCCATCGGCATGTACCTGATTACCGGCGTGCTGTTTGCCGGTGCCACGCTGGTACTGCGCATCCCTGCCGCCCTGGTCAATCGTTGAGTTAATGGAGTTTCATCATGACTAACCATCCTTCATCCGCAGCCGCCATCAGCCTTGTCGAACGCGCACATAACATCCGGCGCCATGCGCTGAAAATGGGCCAGGTCCAGGGCCAGGGCTATGTGGGCCAGGCCCTCGGCGCTGCGGATCTGCTTGCGGTTTCGTATTTTCACGCAATGAACCATCGGCCCGAAGATCCGGAGTGGGAGCAGCGTGACCGTTTCTACCTGTCGATCGGTCACTACGCCATTGCGCTGTATGCAGCCTTGATCGAGGCACAGATCATCCCGCTCGAAGAGCTGGAAACCTACGGGGCCGATGACAGCCGCCTGCCGATGTCGGGCATGGCCGCCTACACCCCCGGCATGGAAATCACCGGTGGCTCGTTGGGCCAAGGCCTGGGCATTGCGGTTGGCGCCTGCCTCGCGCTCAAGCGCAAGGGTTCAGCCTCCTTCGTCTACAACCTGCTGTCTGACGGCGAGTTGAACGAAGGCTCGACCTGGGAAGCGGTGATGTCGGCTTCCCACTGGAAGCTGGATAACCTGATCGCCATCGTCGATGTAAACAACCAGCAGGCCGACGGCTATTCCAGTGAAATCCTGTCCTTCGAACCCATCGTCGACCGCTGGCAGTCGTTCGGCTGGTTTACCCAGCGGGTCGATGGCAATGACATCGATGCATTGGTTGCGGCCTTCGATGCTGCCCGCAACCACCCAGGCGCACAGCCCCGGGTGATCATCTGCGACACCAAAATGGGCAAGGGTGTGCCGTTCCTGGAAACCCGCGAGAAAACCCACTTCATTCGCGTGGAAGAACACGAATGGGATCTGGCCCTGAACAACCTTGAAGAAGGAAAACACCCATGAGCAACGCCTCCCCTACTTCGACTGGCGCACCGGCCAAGAAGCGCCTCACCACCTCGGCGATGATTGCCTCCATTGCCTCTGAAGGCCAGGCCACCCGATCGGCACCGTTCGGCCATGCCCTGGCCGCGCTGGCCGAGCAACGTGCGGATATCGTCGGTCTCTCCGCTGACCTGTCCAAGTACACCGACCTGCATATCTTCGCCAAAGCCCACCCTGACCGCTTCTATCAGATGGGCATGGCCGAGCAATTGCTGATGAGCGCCGCGGCCGGTATGGCCCGCGAGGGCTTCGTGCCCTTCGCCACTACTTATGCTGTGTTCGCTTCACGCCGCGCTTATGACTTCATCTGCATGGCCATCGCCGAAGAAAACCTCAACGTCAAGATCGTCTGCGGCTTGCCTGGCCTCACCACCGGCTATGGTCCGAGCCACCAGGCCACCGACGATCTGGCCATCTTCCGCGCCATGCCGAACCTGATGATCGTCGACCCGTGCGATGCTTTGGAGATAGAACAGGCAGTGCCTGCAATCGCAGCGCATCAAGGCCCGGTTTACATGCGCTTGCTGCGCGGCAACGTGCCGTTGGTGCTGGATGAATACGGCTATAAATTCGAGATCGGCAAAGCCAAGACGCTGCGCACTGGTAATGATGCCCTGATCATTTCCACCGGCCTCATGACCATGCGCTCGCTGGAAGCTGCCAAGGCACTGCAAGCCGATGGCGTAGACGTCGCCGTGCTGCACGTACCGACGATCAAGCCGTTGGACGAGCAGACCATCCTCGCCGAGGCTCGCAAGTCCGGCCGGCTGGTCGTCACCGCAGAAAACAGCTCGATCATCGGTGGCTTGGGTGAGGCGGTTGCCGGCTTGCTGCTACGCAATGGCGTGACGCCAACCTTCAGGCAAATTGCGCTGCCTGATGCCTTCCTCGACGCAGGTGCGCTGCCGACGCTGCATGATCGATATGGCATCTCGACCACAGCGGTTTGTGCGCAAATCAAGGCATGGCTGTAGCTTAATGCTGAGGGCGCTTCGATCAGAGGCGCCTGATCACGACGGGAAGAAGGTGCGCAACAGTGAAACCACATGAACTGCTTGACCCCGATTTCCGCAGCTTTTTAGCCAGCGGCACTGATACGTGGTCGCTGGATACGCTGCCTGGCATCCGAAAACGTGTCCATGCGACTTTCACCCCGCGAGACCAGGCGCGTTGTGAGACGGTCTGGACCGATGGGCTGGACGGTGCACAACTGCGTCTTTGTCTCTACAGGCCAGACGCGGTGAGTGATCGCAAAACCTGTCCAGTGATTCTCTACGTTCACGGCGGCGGTTTCGTCCTCGGTAAGCCCGAAATGGCAGACGATTATCTGGCCGATCTGGCGCAACACCTGCAAACGGTGATCGTCGCTGTTGATTATCGACTTGCACCCGAACATCCATTTCCTGCTCCACTTGAAGATTGCTACACAGCGCTGGGCTGGATATTCGGCAATCATCAATACCTCAACGCTGACACCCGAAAATTAGTAGTGATGGGGCACAGTGCCGGCGGCGGGCTAGCTGCAGCCCTGGCCATCCTGGCGCGCGACCGGGGCGAGTACCCGATCTTGGGTCAGGTCTTGATCTATCCGATGCTGGACTGTCGCTCAGGCAGTGCCGAATCGCCGTTTACCAATGTCACCACCGGAAAAATTGGCTGGCAGCCTCAGGCCAATCAGTTTTGCTGGGAAGCCCTGCGTGGAAACTACGGTCTGAATGACGAGCGCGTCGGCTACTTTTCCCCAGCTATGCAGCAGGACCTGAACGATTTGCCGCGCACCTTTCTCTCGGTAGGTGCGCTGGATTTGTTCATGGAAGAGAACGTCGACTTCGCAATGAGGTTGTCTCGCTCCGGTGTACCGGTAGAACTACATGTCTACCCCGGGGCACCACACATGTTCGACCAACACCCCGGGGCGATTACCTCGCAGGCCAAACTCGATATCGAACGAGCGCTTGAGCGGGCGTTAACGCCCGCGTAGACGCTCACCCTCCTCCTCCCAGCGGCTTTTGACTCGATGAACATGCGAGGAGGCGCTGCATGCGCATCAAATGGAACAGGCACTGCCGCCGTGTTTTTCCAGATAGCGTTGATGTTCCTCATCCGCCTTCTGAAATTCACCCAACGCCAGGATGACCGTGGCCACTGGCTTGGCCAACTGGCCGCTTGCATCCAGCTGCTGCTTGGCGACAAGCGCCAGCCGAGCCTGCCCGGCACTGGCGAAAAACAGCGCAGAGCGGTATTTCGTTCCGACGTCTGCGCCCTGCCGATCGATTGAAGTGGGATCGTGCAGTGTCCAGAAGTGCTCGACGAGACGGCTGTAGCTAATCAGTTGGGCGTCGAAGTCGACCTGCACGACTTCGATCAGGGTGGCCTCGCCCAGGTCTGATCGCGCGAAACCGACGCGGGTGTCGAGCACACCCGGCAATGCCCTGAACGAGGCTTCTGCCCCCCAGAAACAGCCGGCACCAAATGTCGCCTTTTCTGACACAACACCTTCTGGAACATCACTCATGCACAGGCACCTCAGTATTTTGATCCTGCAGGTGCACATGCAAGCGGGCGATGTGTTCTGGGCCGATCCCACAGCATCCGCCAACAATACTGGCCCCTGCGGCCACCCAGGTTTTCGACCAGTCCAGGTAGGACTCCGGGCCTAGATCGCGACGGATCTCCAGCAACGTGCTGTTGGCCTCGGCGTTGGCACTGACAGGGGGAAAGGCATTGGCATAAACCCCCAGTTCGACAGCGCTGCCAAGGTTTTCGATGACAACACGTGCCTCGTTCAAGGCAGCGGCCATCACTTCCGGCTGGCTGCAGTTGAACAGCACCGCCTTGGCCCCAAGTTCGACCGCCACGCCAACCGCCTCGGCGACTGGCTCATTCGAGCGTAATCGCGGCGTGCCGCCCCCCTCATCCAGCAGCGTGAACGACACCCAGAGTGGCGCGGGCTCGGTACCCAGAGCTTCGACCACCGCCCGGACTTCAGCGATGGAGCTTTGGGTTTCAGCCAGCCACACATCGACATGCGCCCGCAGTCCAGCAATGAGTCCGCGGTGGATCGCTACCGAGCGCTGATGATCGAACAGATCCGGGCGGTACGACCCCAACGCGGGTGGTAACGAACCGGCCACAGCCACTTCATCGGCACTCTCAGTGGCGGCCTGACGGGCCAGCCGTCCGGCGAGTTCAGCCAGCGCGCTTCCCTGTTCGGTGAAACGCTCATCGCCAATATGAAAAGGCACCACCGCATAGCTGTTGGTTGTGATAATCCGTGCGCCCGCAGCCACGAAGGCCTGGTGCGCCCGCAGCACATACTCGGGCGCTTCGATCAGTGCGAGGGCTGACCACTCCGGTTGACGGAACGGCGCGCCGATTCGCTGCAATTCGCGGCCCATGCCGCCGTCGAGCACACGTACGTTCACTCTGGTCATTGGGCTGAACTCACGTGCGCAGCCGGCCCTGCCAACCACTGATCAACAGTAGAGGGATTGGCTTGCACCCAGGCTTTGGCCGCGACTTCTGCTGGCTGTTTTTCTTTTTCAATCTTTTGAATCAGCCCGTTCAACTGTGCAGGGTCGATGGCGAAGTTGTGCAGAAACTCGGCAATTTTCGGGGCGCGCTTCTGCAGTGCAGTGGAAGCCAGCACATACACCTTGGCATCCGGGAAAGCGCAGGTGATGTAACTCTTGTTCAGCCAGTCAGGATCGACGGTCGGGCTGACAAATTTCCAGCAACCATCCGCCTTGTAGAGAGGATCGTCTTTCTTGTTGTCCTGGGCGTAGCCATCGAATGCGGGCTCTTCCAGACGACGCAGGTCATAGGCCGAGAAAATCCAGTCAGGGGTGTAGGCGTAGAACACCACGCCGCGTTGCGCCTTGTATGCCGAAGTCAGCTTGGCGTAGGTCACAGAGGCTTCCGTCGACACGGATTCGAATTTGTCGGCGAAGCCATAATCCTTGGCTTTGATCTGACCGATATACGTCGACTCCCAGCCCGCCGGGCCCACCAGCAGCTCAGCCTTGCCGCCGCCCAGAGGCTCGAAGAGCTTGGCCACTTCCGGTTTGTTCAGGTCGTATATCGACTTGACGCCGTATTTGTCCTGTAGATACCCAGGAATGTAGAAGCCTTGTACGCCGGTATAAGGGTGCGCATTGGCTACCAGTGAGCGAGTCCCTCCCGTGACATACCTGGCCCAGGCTGCCGACTGATTAGGCAGCCAGATGTCGGTCAGCACATCCACAGAGCCGTCGCCCTTGGCGGCAGCACTTAAAAGCACCGGCACGTCCCCGGACAGATACGATACGTCACCGTCCAGACGGCTTTCGATCACCTCACCGAGAATGTGTTGAATGGCGATGGCGCCCGTCCAGTTCTGCTCGCCGATGACAATTTTGTCCTTGGCCATCGCGCTGCCAGGCAAGATCAAGGCGGCCAGCACTGCAGCCGCACTCAGGTTATGCAATAGATGTTTTGCCACGATCAGTCTCACTGTTCAGTTATGCAAATAAGCTTGTTTGCGCAAGCTCGATTGAATGATTCGATCGGGGATCAATGCACACAGCACGATCGCCACGCCGGCCAGCACGCCCTCACCGCCTTTGATATTGCGCAACGCCGTCATGACGTCGTAACCCAGTCCTCCAGCGCCGATCAGAGCAGCGACCACCACCATCGACAAGCTCATGACAAGGGTCTGATTGATCCCCAGTAACAGCGACCGACGCGCAAGCGGCAGTTGCACCTTGATCAGGGTCTGCCACGGGTTTGCTCCATGGGCGATTGCCGCTTCCACGGCATCCTTGGGGACCTCCTGGATGCCAAGGGAGGTCAGACGAATCATCGGCGCCAGGGCGAAAATTACCGTCGCAATGACCGCCGGGGTCTTGCCCACCGAGAAGAACGCCACTGCGGGAATCAGATAGACAAAGGTCGGCAGGGTCTGCATGACATCCAGCAAGGGTGTGATCAGCCTGCGGGCTAGCGGCCGTTTCGCCAGCAGGATGCCGGTGGGTACACCGATCACCAGCGCGATCAGTACCGAAGAACCGACCAGTGCCAGCGTGGCAATCGTCCGCTCCCAAAAACCGAACAGGCCGATGTACAACAGTGCCGCGCTGCTGGTAAGCGCCAAGGCCAGGCCAGCCGAGCGCCAGGCCAGCAATGCCAATGCCAGCGCGCAAACCGGCCAGGGTAGCCAGCCGAGCAGGGTTTCGATCCCCTCAATGACCGTGCGCACCGCAACGATCACGCCGACAAAAGCGCTTTCGAAGGTCACCTGTGACCAGCCGATAAAGTCATCCACGCTCTGTGCGGTCAGCAACAGCGCCTCGCGGCTGGCCGGGAACTGGAAAAGCGCCTGGCTGGCATCAGGCGTCAACACGCGCCAGATCACCAGTGCCTGACTGACCAGCAGCACCGCCAGCGGTAGCGCCCAGCCCGACACGGCGCGCCGCACTGGTGGTCGGCTGAGCGAATACGCTGTGAAACGACTGCTCGCTAGCACAGCCAACGCCACCACTACCGATATCCAGGACGCGTTCGCAACGCCGTGCGCGGCCGTGGCAACAGCCGCAAGCTCCGCGGCGAAGCCGAGCCAGAGCAGTCCGCCCCTACCCCGCGCCGCCAGCGCTGCCGGCCCCAGCAACAAGGCTTGCCAGCCGCGCAAGCTTGTTCTGGCCGGTGGCTCCTGCGCAGCGTCTTGCGGGGCCTGAAGCACGACGCGGCTGACGTCGTGCACTACCGATGCAGCTGGCAGGCAGTCTTGAAAGAAATCCGCGACCTCAGCGTCAGCCGGCGTCTGGAGCAACTGTTGCGCAGTGCCCGCCTGCACCAGGCGCCCACGGCGCATTACCGCGATCCGGTCAGCGAGACGCACCGCTTCGGCGGGATCGTGGGTGACCAGCAACGTGGTGATACCGCGCTCGCGCACCAGTGCCAGAAAGTGGCGTTGCAGGTCTCGCCGGATGGTCGGGTCGAGTGCGCTGAACGGCTCATCCATCAGGAGAATGTCCGGATCAGTCACCAATGCCCGCGCGAGGCCCACCCGCTGCTGCATACCGCCGGACAACTCATGGGGATAATGCTCGCCCCATCCCTCCAGGCCCATCGCCTGCAACTGTCGAGCGGCCGCTGCATGGCGGACCGCCTCGGATTCACCGCGCAACTCCAGCGGCAATGCTACGTTGTCCAGCACTGTGCGATGCGGCAAAAGGCCAAAATGCTGGAACACCATGCCGATTCGCCGCGATCGCAGATCACGCAACGCTTTTGCGCTCAGGCCGCTGATGGCCTGACCTTCGATCAAAACCTCGCCGCTACTGGGTTCGATCAAGCGGTTGATATGGCGAAGCAAGGTGGATTTGCCGCTGCCGGAGGTTCCCATCAGGCACAGCACTTCGCCGCGCCGGACCTTCAACGTGACATTGTTGACAGCCGGCAGCGGCGATCCGCCGTTGCGTCGATAAACTTTGGTAACGCCTCGCAGCTCGAGGACAATCTCGCCCTGCTCTGGGCTATTGTCGAGGGGTGGGGTCAATTGATCAGGCAAATCGACCTGAATCGTTGCCAGAGAGGTTTGAGTAAGTGTCACGAGGGCTCCGGGCAACAAACCGCTGAAGGCCTGATGGGCCTTTGCAGGGTAAAAAATAGACAGGAGCCTCAGACAATGACCGCTAACAGGATTGGCTGAGGCAAAAAAAACACTGCAAGCGAGGCACTGCGCGTTTCTTTCGCTAAAAACTAAACGATCTTAAAAAGATTAGATAAATATCTTTTTGGAATGAGCTTAGGCTTTCGCGCCCGGTCCTCCCGAGCGAGCGCTTGAGCGGCTCCTCGGCGCTGCCCACTGCTCAGGCGGAGCGCGTCACCTAAAGCGGCATGCCACGGCTATCCCGGTTGATGCTGAGTACGGTGACAATTCAGACACCAGACGACACCTGTAACCAGCATTGCGATCGCTGCCATTTCGTACGAGTCAGGGAGCCGATGCTCCCATACAAAGCCAATAAGCAGCGCCGCCACTGTCTCTATCACGAGCACTTGCCCGCTCAGTGCCAAAGGTAGAAGCCGGCTCGCCTGGTTCCAGCAAGCGCCGCCCACCACGGAAGACAGAAAAGCCACTCCGCCAGCTACCAGCAGCAAATCTACCCATTCCGCGCTGTCGTACGTGCCGGTCTGCCACCCCAGTACAGGTAGCGCCAGTAACAGTGACTGGGCACCCGTCATGACCCCAGTCAGCAGTGCCCAGTCATTGGAGGAAACGCTCGCCACCTCAACCAGACGGCGAGCGTTACTCACCGCGAACCAGCTCCAGGTCACTAACGCGCCCGCCGCGCACAGAATCCCTGCGATGTTGGTGAGGGTATCGGTTCGGTCGCCGCTGGTAATTGCATGCCAACTGATGAGCGTAACTCCACCTACGGCGCAGCACAGCGAAGGAACGAGCCTGCGCAGCGCAACGGCATTTTCGTCATGCCGACCTGCCAGTGTGATGAGCACCGGAATCAGCCCGACAATCAAAGATGTTGTAGCGATGCCAACCAACTGCACACCGGTGCCGACCAGCGTGTAGTAGATGAGGTTGCCTATCAGGCTGAGCCAGAACAGTGACTTCCAGTCTGCCTGGGTGAGCTTGGCGCACACGCGCTTCCAGCGAGGTGCAAGCAGCACCGCCGAAATCACGCCGTAGCAAAGAAACCTCAGCACGGCGAATTGCAGGCCGCTCAGTTCGGGAGTCAGCTGTGGGCCGAGGAAGATCACCCCCCAGCACAGGCCCGCACACACTCCGTAGAAGAGACCCTTCAGCAATAATCGATCCGCACCCATTTCACCCGCGCTCCAAAATCTGATAGGTGAAGTCTGGAGCAGCTGATTCGGTGCGTATTGTCGTTAACTGTGGGATTTTTTACCCAGGCTGTTGCTGCGCACGACGGTAAGCCGCCGGGGTTGTGGCTTTCAGGCGCTGCAGGGTGCGTGTCAGCGATGCCTGGTCGCTGAAGCCCGCACGCAAGGCTATTTCAGCAATGGGCAAGGCCGTTCCACGTAACCATCGCTGCGCTTCCTGCACACGCAACTCGGTCAACCAAGCCTGCGGACTCATGTCGAACACTTGCCGGAATCGTTGATGCAGTTGGCTCACACTCATGTTGGCAAACCGAGCCATGGCTTCATTGTTCCAACGGGCTCCAGGATCGCTCCGAAGACGACCAATCAACCGCTCCATAGGGTCGGTGAAACCGGCAATGTCCGGGTTCAGGGAGGACAACAGCAAAGGCCCCAGCTGGCAGGTGGCGATAGAGAGTTGCGCTTGACCTATCAACTCGGCGAACTCGATGAGCCGACGCGTTGCAGGGGGAATCGGCACATAGATGTTTCGAGCCAGGCGCTCGATGTGGAGCGTTTCCAGGGTCGAAGGGACGCAGTCCAGGACCAAAAAGCGGCTATCGATGTCGCATTGTTGCGAATGCTCAGAGCCAGGTTCCACCAGCGCCGCGAAGGACTGATCAATGCAGCCGCCGCGACCATTTACGTCTATGTCCATTTGGCCACGAATCGGCAGGACCAATTGAGCGTGTTCGTGGTGATGATGAGGGGTGTCCCGCTCATAGCTGCGCACTTCAAGGCTAAGAAACATTACTGCGGCTTCCTCTCAATCGCCATAAGGCCTAACCGTGGCAAGCCGCGACGTTCACACAAGGTTTTTCTCAAAGAAAACGCGATTGAACCCATCTTCCCTACGCTCCGCCACTTTGACATATCCAAGCCTGGGGTAAATCGCCAGGTTGTCTGACATCGCAGCATTGGTATAAAGGCGAACCGCGCTCAAACCGCGCCCGCGCGCGTCATCTTCACAAAAGCCAATCAGTGACTTTCCGACCCCACGCCCGGCTTCGCTGGGGAGAACTGCTACGTTTTCCAGCAGCGCATATCCGCTCTCGACGTAGAACACGATGAAACCCTGAAACCGACCTTGATCATCCGCGGCAACGTAGACCACACCTGCCGCGATTTGCGTAACGTAATCGGCAACCATCGGCGCCGGCTTGCGACCGATCACGGACACATAACGCGCATAGGCTTGATCCGCGCATTGCCTGATATCAGGCTCATCAATGGCTTCGGCGATCCGGATCATATCCCATTCCTCATGAGCTGCTTTTGCAACATGGGAAAGGATTCTTCGTGGTCGGCCGGGGGTAGTCAACAGAGATTCAAAAACAACTGAGCCTCCAGCTAATCAGCAGGAGGCTCAAAGGTAATACGAATTGCCCTAGTAACTGAAGCGCTTGGAAGCGCAGCAGGGCGCGACCGCCAATCAGGAGAAGCATCAACACGCTTCTCCCCGAGTTCAGCGGCGCAGAACGCGATCCAGCACCAACAGCGCAATCGCGCCAATAGCCATGGCGGTCACTGGCTTTTCTTTGACGAAGGTAGACACGCTGTTCATCGCATCGCCGTAGGCCTGGGTCACTTGACCGCATGCATGGCGGCCCGCACCTTCTGCCTCGAGGCTGGAGTCACCAAACAGTTTCCCGACAGCGCTCTGAGCCTTACCGGCAACTTGTTCTACTACGCCTTCAACCTGTTCACTCTTCATGTTCGTCAGACCTTCGTGTGTCGGTGGGGAAGCTCAGGGTCTACCTGAGCGGGTAAATAGCTGCACAAGGTTAGGGCGACAGGCGTCATGAATAGTTCAACCTCGATGCGCATTGGTCATATCGCGCAACGACTTGCTACGCAGACAGCTGCTCAAGGAAGATCAGCTGCAACGGCTCGGCCAGCAGATCATCAGCGATGCCAGCAAAGTGCTGGAAGTACGGCGTGGCGAAGTGCGCATCGAGCGCGGCCTGATTTGCGAAGGCCTCGCGCATGTAGAACGTGCCACGCTCATCACGCAGCTCAAACAATACGTAGTCCAAGTTGCCAGGCTCGGCACGGGTCGGCTCGACCAACGCCAGCAGCGCATCCTTCAGGGCTTGCTGTTGACCAGGCTTGGCCTTGAGTACGGCAATCGATACCAACGCTTCAGTGGACGCGTCCATCATTGACTCTCCAAAAGCTGGGTCCAGCCGAGGACCAACCTTGACCGTGACCACCATCTTCGCGTCCCTGACAGATGAGAAAAACCCTTGAAACTGGACAACACTTTCGGCGCAGGCTTGAAAATCCACCACAGCACAATGCGTGGAGCATCGTACTCTGACGCTGGCGCGGCCCCCACGCCCACCTGGCGTCAGCCTTCGGGCAAGCTGACGCCGCAGATGAAATCGGTGGAACCGATACGGTGTGAGCCGAACTCCACGACGTAACTGTCGCCGCGACGTTCAGCTTCAATTCTGGCGGTAGCCTGATCGGCATACACATCAACCAGGTGCCACGGATGGCGGTCACGCAACACGCCCCAACCCAACACCCAGCCTGGCCTTGCAGGGTCTGCCGGCAAGTTCTTTATCAAGCTGCGAACGCTCATCGCCTGCTCCCAAGCTGCTTCGTGTTGCCACGCTACTACGGTTTCGGATGGTAAGGCACACGCGTTAAACAATTTCCACTTCGTGGAGGTGCGACCGGGGCTGGTCTACAGTCGCCTGGTAACTCATCATTTTCCAGGCAGTCGAGGATGTGCAGGCATGTTTAAAAGAACCGTTGCAGCAGCCATCATTGCGTTCGCCTTGTCCACTACCGTGTCCGTCGCTCAAGCAGAAGGAGAGCTTGGCAAAGGCATTCGGCATGATGTGCGCGAGGTCGACAAAGGCGCAGATCACGACGCCAAAGAACTCGATAGAGGTGCCAAGCATGATGGCAAGGAAATCGATAAAGGGCTGGATCACGCCAACAAAGAGCGCCACGAAGAAGGCAAACATATCGACAAGGAAGTTAAAAAGCACCTTTGACCGAGCGCTCACCCAAGGCACCCGCTGCACCTGTCACTGCCCTTCAGGTGCAGCGGATTGTTGGCGTTTAAACGCCGGCGCTAGCCGCGCAGCTGTTCGAGGCGAGCGCGACCGGCTTCGGTAATGGCGTGCTCCCCTTCATCACTGATGCGATAACGACCGGAAGCCATCCTGGCAATCGAGAACCTCACCAGATCACTGTTGGCCAACGCCTCGCCGACCTCGTAACTCATGGCGCGCTCCAGGTCGAAGATCCTGATCGCCCCGATTTTATAACGGGCAAAGGCGATCAGCGCGTCATCAATCGCCGCTTGGTTTACTGCTTGAACACGTTGCATGCTGACATCCTAGTTCGTGAGTGGCCCGATCCGTGGGCAGGCAGACAACGGACCGTGGCAGTTCGTCGAATGCGCAACGCTACTATGTACCTGCCAGAAGGGGTACTGGCTTTGCATCCATGCTGGATGATTGGACAGGCGCATGGGAGCGTTCGAAAATAGCTGCCAAGTCACTACAGGAGCACCGCGATGGATGCACTTACCGAAACGCTCAAAGCGACAATCGAGGCCGCTGATCGCGCGATCACCGCCGAAGACTTCGACGCCTTGATGGAGTTTTATGCCGATGACGCAACGCTGGTGGTCAAGCCGGGTTTGACGGTGACCGGCAAAGACAGCATCCGCCGAGCATTTGTCGCCATCGCGGAGCACTTCAATCACAGCATTGTTGTCACGCAGGGCGAGATGCAGGTCATTCAAGGCGCTGATGTCGCCCTCGTCGTCATGGAAACGTTGTTGCAGGCCACTGACAAGGCAGGTGACAAGATCGAGATTACGCGCAGAGCAACCTACGTATTTCGATTCATCGCGGACCAATGGCTATGCGCCGTCGACAACTCCTACGGCACGACACTGCTGGACAATGGCGTCGAGCCGTAGGAATCAATTCAGGGGCGCAGGCAACTATGTATCAGCCTGCTGCCGGCACTTCTCCATGCGAATATCGCCCTCAGGCAACTGCTCCACGCAGCGCCAGCCGAGCTTGCGATAGAAACCGCTGGCGCGACTGGCCTGCGCGGTTTCCAGCCATATCGTCTCATGCTGCTGAAACAGGAAGCGCTCTGCTCGCTCCATAAGGCATCGTCCCAAGCCCTGCCCCTCGAACTGGGGCAGTACGAATGCCGCGAACACGCAAGCATCCTCGCTATCAGCCATTGAAAAGCCCACCGGGACACCGTCGACCTCAGCGATCCAGATACACGGGGCAGCAGCGAGTGCCTGCTCAATGGCTTCGGAGGTAATGCCCATCTCCGTCAGCTGCTCACGCGACAGGTGGTTTTCCTGAACGCTTGTGCGGATATCAAAAATCGCATCGATATCAGCAGTATTGGCCAGCCTGATTGTTTTCTGCATGACGAGTCCCTTCAGCTACTTTCAAGCGCTGGTACCTCATAGCGCCAGCGGAAGGTCCTTTTACCAGCTGCCGCGCATTAGATCACTACGTTGACTTCAGTTATGCCAAGCAAAGCCGCCTGTTCCAGAACTTCTGCAGGCGTCGCATCGGCGTCAGGCATGACCAGGCTGTTTTCACCATCACCATGATGCAACATGATCAGGTGCAATGCGGCGTCGTGGGTGGCGAGGTGATCCTGCTTGAGCTCGAGCTGATGAGTGCGACGCTCGCCGTTGAAGAGGTATTCCAAGGTAAAGATGTGCATGGTCAGGTTCTCATGTGGTGGACTAGACCTTTATCCTGACCTGGAAGACAGCTTTTTGGTTCGATTGTCTTTTAGCAACGCTCAGGAAAACCAGACCAGCGCGGTCGCCGGCCTGGTATCACAGCGCGAGGCAGCGCCTCAGAAATGCCCGCTGCTGCTGACGATCCGCAGCGACAGCGCTTCGTAAGGTTCCAGATTGATCATCAAGCGCCCGTCCTCGCTAAGATCGCCCTCGACCGTTTCATTGATCATGTCGACCACAGTCCCCGGCGTGAAGCCAGCCAGTGTCAGTTCCTCGCTGATGACTTCAGCACTGAAGTTGAGCGCGCTGATCTGGATACCTTTGCCGGCAGGCAGCTCATGCACCATGACCAGCAAGCCGGGGCTGCTGACTTCCGGCACCAGAATCTGTTTGCTGCTGGCAATGCCATAGGCCTGACGCACAGCGAGAATCTTCTTCACCATGCTGGCAAACGAATCGCTGCGTTGCAGCTGGCTGTCCAGGCTGCCGTACAGGTCGCGGGCCTTGGGGATGCCACGTACGGATGCCTGCTCTTCAGGCGCAAGACCGGCCAGGTCATAGCCACCGCGGTGGATCCAGCGCGTGTCGCCATCGAGCATGCGCTCGGCGACCGCTTCGGCCGGCAGCGGCAGCGCACCGACCATGTCCCAGCCCGACAGCGCAAACACCCCAGGCTGCATGGCGTTGTACATCACCAGCAACAGGTGGGTCTTCTGAATCTGGGCGATATCGTCCTCGGTGATCAGCTCCAGGTCACGAATGCCCAGCGTGGCAGTGATCAGGCTCGCAGTGGTGCAGGAGATGCCGTTGGTGACGAAGCGCAGGTTGTACGGCGCATGCTCGCCAGAAAGGCGCTCATGCATCTCTTCACGGATATGCTCGCGCAGGATGCTGCCGGGGATGGTCTGGCCCTTGTACATGAACATGTCATGGGCATGCAGGGTCCAGAAATGCACCAGTTCGGTGGTCAACTCGTCATGGTTCTGCAGGGCATGGATCAGCGAAGCAGGATCGATTTTGAACGCGTGCATCTGCTGCAGCATCAGGCGCAGGAACTCGGTGTCGCCAGTCAGCAGTGCGTGCTGGTAGGCCGGCCGAGTAACGAAGTCGTAAGACAGATCGGCGCCGCCCTTGGACATCTGGGCGATGTCATCCAGGGTCAAATTCAGCTCCTGGAAGCTGAAGCCGCCCGCTTTGCGGATCATCCCGCCGAGAATCTGGTTACCGGTGATCGACAGCGGATGGCTCTCGGACCAGGCGGGGCCTTCGGCGCGGGCTTCGACGCCGAGGAAGCCGTTGGCATCCAGGCGGATACCTCGCGCGCCATGGCAGTCGAGTGCATACAGCGCGTCACCGAGGATCATCTGCTGGGCCGTGAACGAAGGGTCGAGCCAGTTCAGCGACGGCTGCCCTTCCTTGAAGTAATGCAGATACACCCAGCGCCTTTCGATGCCATCGACGCCGGTAATCGGTGGTGTTGCGCTCCAGTCAGTGTCCTTGACCCCTGGTTCGAAGAAGATCACCCGTTGCAGCTGGCCGACGATGTAATGCCGCGCCTTCAACTCGTCGCACACCGCCGGCGACAGATTGACCGCGTCGCGGCCCGTGGGTACCTCAGGCAGCAGGTGCCAGTCTTCCTGGCGGATCTCGACCATGTGGTACAGGCCTGGATACAAGCCATAAGCCCGCTCGGCCAGGCGGAAGTCGGCGCCCTTGCCGGTGTGTGCGGGGATCAGATCATCGATGGTCACCGCGTTGTGAGCGGCGGCGATCCTGCTCATGCGCACCAGCTCCTCCTCGGTGCCGAACAGCGGGTCGACGTCAAAGCTGATGCGGTCGAAATTACCGTCCACGCTTGGCGTGTATTGATCGCCGCTGATGCCGCCGGCCCGCTTGATCGGGCCGGTATGAATGCCTTGAATACCGATTTCGGACAGCTGCTTCCAGAGCACTTCATGGCCCAGCGCCTGGAGCACCGAAGCCCCTTCAGGCGAGACGATCGCGTCGGGATACACCGTCAACCACACCGAGGATATTTCAATCGCCCGGCGCGGCTGCGACTCGGCGTAGGCGTTCATCCACAGCCGCGACTGGCCGCCATAGAGCTTGGCCCGGTCCTGGGAAATCTTGAGCATGGAACGCGCTTCGAGCCACTTAATGTACTCGTCCTGATCTGTCATAAGCTCCCCACAAGGCAAAAGTGAATGTACGCAGGCTTTAGGGTATGACGCATGGCAGCAATGAACGTTCGCCTGGAGCGCTTTGCGCGGCGCTGGCGCAATGACACAATGCCGCACCCGTATCCAGAGCTGCGGCCTCACGCCATGAACGCCCCCGACCTTCACCCCGAGATAACCACACACGTCAGGACCGATCGGCTCAAGCAGCTGTTCGTGCAATCGGCGCCGGCGGTGCTGGGCAGCTACCTGGCGGCAGGGATGCTGTGCTGGATGGCCTGGGAGCGTTTCGACCACAAGGCGGTAATCACCTGGATGACCGTGCTGACCCTCACCACGCTGCTGCGTGCCGTGATGTTCATCGTCTACCGCCGCGCCGCGCCCAGCCAGCGCTCGCTGCAACAGTGGGAGCGACGCTACTGGCTCACCCTGGTGCTGTCGGCAGGCACCTGGGGTTTGGGCGCGCTTGCCGTGATGCCGGTCGGCGATCTGGTCGGGCAGACGCTGATCATTCTGTTCGCGGTGGGCATGTCGGTCAGCGCGGTGTCGTGTTATTCGTCTTTCCGCAATATGACGCTGGTGTCCATCGCCCTGGTGCTGCTGCCCAGCACCTGCTGGTTGTTGCTGCAGCCTTCTGCCTTGCAACAAGGCGTTGCCCTGGCGGTGATGGTCTTTGCGTTCTTTGTCGTCAGTGCCACTCGCAGTCTGTCGTCGGCGCTGGAGACCGCCTGGCGCCTGAAGCATGAGATGGAACATGCGCACCGGCTGGCCATCGTTGCCTCCTGCACCGACGGGCTGACCGGCTTGAACAACCGTCGGGCATTCTTCGACCACGCCTCGGCGCAGCATGCACTGTGCGAGCGGCAAAGCGGGCTGGTGGCTGTGTTGATGCTGGACATCGACCACTTCAAGCAGATCAACGACACCTTCGGCCATGCCGCCGGTGATCGGGTCTTGCAACGCATCGGCGCGGTGATCAGCGCCTGCCTGCGCGATGGCGATATCGCCGGCAGGCTCGGCGGTGAAGAATTCGCCCTGTTGCTGCCCAACACGCCCCAGGCCGAGGCCCTCGAGATTGCCGAGCATCTACGGGTAATGATTGCCCAACTCAACGTGAGCACCGAGCACGGTGTGACGGCAAGTATCGGTCTGGTCTATGCCACAACTGCCGACAGTGATCTGGATACGCTGCTGGTCTGCGCCGACAAAGCCATGTACCGCGCCAAGGCCGCCGGCCGCAACCGGGTTGAGCTCGTCGAGCACGCTCGCACCACTGCCTGATCGCCCCGGTTTGGGGCAACTTCGGCAAAGTCTGGCGCCGTGCACCTGTTTGATGCGCCAAGCCTGCTCGCCGTCGACGTGGACAGAGCGTAAAAGCCTTCACCGCGTCGTTTTTATAATGCTTAACAGCGCCCAATCGCAGTTTCTGCATCAATTCGAGCCTTACTCACACTGCCCTGCCCGTTTCGGCACCTTCATTGCAACGCTGACCAGGTATGCGACAACGCTGCTGATGCGTAGCAAGGAGTGGGTATGTCCCGGGCTTTTTTCGATGAAATGTATGAGGCTAACGGAAGTTGCCGCTCCCACTACCAGGCTTTTTCTCGCTGGTTGGCCAATACACCGCTGGAATTGCTGGAGCAACGTCGACGTGAGGCCGACCTGCTGTTCCACCGCGCTGGCATCACCTTCACCCTGTACGGTGACGCGCAGGACACCGAGCGCCTGATCCCCTTCGACATCATCCCGCGCAGTATCCGCGCCAGTGAATGGCGCATCGTCGAGCGCGGCTGTATTCAGCGGGTGCAGGCGCTGAACCTGTTCCTGCACGACATCTACCACGACCAGCGCATCCTCAAGGCCGGCATCATCCCGCCCGAACAGGTACTGGCCAACGAGGGCTATCAGGTCGCGATGCAAGGCTTGAACCTGCACCGCGGGCTCTACGCGCATATCGCCGGCGTCGACCTGGTGCGCGACAGCGATGGCAGCTATTACGTCCTGGAAGACAACCTGCGCACCCCGAGCGGCGTCAGCTACATGCTCGAAGACCGCAAGATGATGATGCGCCTGTTCCCCGAGCTGTTCGCCGCGCAGCGCATCGCACCGATCGACCACTACCCGAACATGCTGCTGGACACGCTCAAGAGCGCCAGCCCGCTGGATAATCCGACCGCCGTGGTGCTCACCCCCGGCCGCTTCAACAGCGCCTATTTCGAGCATGCGTTTCTGGCCCGCGAGATGGGCATCGAATTGGTCGAAGGCGCCGACCTGTTCGTGCGTGACGAGCATCTGTACATGCGCACCACCGCCGGCCCACAGCGGGTCGACGTGATCTACCGGCGTCTGGATGACGACTACCTCGATCCTTTGTCTTTCAATCCGGACTCAAGCCTCGGCGTGCCCGGCCTGATCTCGGTGTACCGCGCTGGCAATGTGGTGCTGGCCAATGCGGTAGGCACCGGCGTGGCCGACGACAAGTCGATCTACCCCTATGTGGGCGACATGATCCGTTTCTATCTCAGCGAAGAGCCCATCCTCAAGAACGTCCCCACCTGGCAATGTCGCAAGCCTGCCGACTTGTCCCACGTGCTGGCCAACCTGCCCGAGCTGGTGGTCAAGGAGACCCAAGGTTCCGGCGGTTACGGCATGCTGGTCGGGCCGGCGGCAACGGCAGCGCAGATCGAAGACTTCCGCGCACGCATCAAAGCCCGCCCGCACGCCTACATCGCCCAGCCGACGCTGTGCCTGTCGACCTGCCCGACCTTCATCGAACAAGGCATCGCCCCGCGCCATATCGACCTGCGCCCGTTCGTGTTGTCCGGCAGCGAGACCCGCCTGGTGCCTGGCGGCCTGACCCGCGTGGCGTTGCAGGAAGGCTCGCTGGTGGTGAACTCGTCGCAGGGCGGCGGGACCAAGGACACCTGGGTGGTGGAGGACTGACCGATGCTCTCAAGAACCGCTTCCGATCTGTACTGGATGTCGCGCTACCTGGAACGCGCCGAAAACCTCGCGCGCATGCTCGAAGTCAGCTACTCGCTGTCGTTGATGCCCCAGGCCGGCCGGTCCGATGGGCATGCTGAACTGGCCATGTCGCTGCTGGCCTCCGGCACCCTTGAAGACTACCTGCGCAAGCACAACGAACTCGACTCCGAGCGCATGCTGCACTTCTTCGCCCTCGATGCCGAAAACCCCAGCAGCATCTATTGCTGCCTGCAGGCAGCGCGCACCAACGCCCATGCCGTGCGCGGGCGTATCACCGCCGACATGTGGGAAAACATCAACGCCACCTGGATCGAAATGCGCAACATCGCCAGCAACGGCCTCGGCCGCTATGGCATCAGCCAGTTCTGCGACTGGGTCAAGGAGCGCTCGCACCTGTTCCGTGGCGCGACCTCCGGCACCATCATGCGCAACGATGCTTACAGCTTCATCCGCCTGGGGACCTTTCTCGAGCGCGCCGACAACACCCTGCGCCTGCTCGATGCGCGCTATGAAATGTTTGGCGAAACCTCGGACGAAGTCAGCGACGACTCGGCTCGGGGCTATTACCAGTGGAGTGCCCTGCTGCGCGCCCTGACCTCTTATGAGGCGTTCAACGAGATCTATCGCAACGCACCGAGCGCGCGGCCGGTGTCGGAGCTGTTGTTGCTGCGGGTTGATGTACCGCGCTCGCTGCACTCTTGTATCGACGAGCTGGACCAGATCCTCGCCGGCCTGCCGGGCAACACCGGTCGCGCCGCCCAGCGCATGGCCGCCGAACTCAATGCGCGCCTGCGTTACACCGGCATCGACGAGATCCTCGACGCAGGCCTGCACTTGTGGCTGACCGACTTTATCGGGCGCATCCACCAGCTGGGCCAGAGCGTGCACAATTCCTACCTGGAGGTCGTATGAAACTGTCTATCCGTCACGACACCACCTACAGCTACGCCAGCGATGTCAGCAACAGCATCCAGCTGCTGCGCCTGACCCCACGCAGCAGCGAGCGCCAGCGCATCCTCGACTGGCAGCTGGAGCTGCCGCGCAAGGTCAACAGCCAGATCGACCCCTACGGCAACATCCTGCACGTGCTGACCTTGGACAAACCCCACGGCCACCTGGCACTGATCGCCAGCGGCCAGGTCGAAATCGACTCTGAATGCGAGCATGAAGCCGGCGAGCAGTCGCCCCTGCCGTTCCTGCGCACCAGTCACCTGACCCAAGCCGATGACACGCTCAAGGCTTTTGCCATTCAGCACTGCGGCGAACACCGTGATCGCGCAGCGCTGACCGCACTGATGCAGGGTCTGGCCGACCAGATGCCGTACAGCCCGGGGACAACCTCGGTAGTCACCACCGCCATCGAAGCCTTCAACGGTCGGGCCGGGGTGTGTCAGGACCACACCCACGCCTTTCTCGCCTGCGCCCGCAGTTTGGGCATTCCGGCGCGCTATGTGTCCGGCTATCTGTGCACCGAGGACGAAACCCACCTGGCCAGCCACGCCTGGGCCGAAGCCTGGATCGATGACGCCTGGTACAGCTTCGATGTGACCAACCGCATTACCCGCCCCGAGCGTCACCTGAAGCTGGCAATCGGCCTCGACTATCTGGACGCCTGCCCGGTCCGCGGTGTACGCCGCGGTGGCGGTACCGAGTCGATGCAGGCCAGCGTTCACGTGCACCGCCAATAGCGGTCGAGCCCCGTCATGTTCCTACGACGGGGCCTTCATTACTCACAGCACAAGGTAACCAGCATGACCTATTGCGTCGCCATGCACGTGGCAGACGGACTGGTGTTCATCTGCGACTCACGCACCAACGCAGGCATCGACCAGATCTCGACCTTTCGCAAGTTGTTCGTCTTCAGCGCGCCAGGCGAACGCCTGATCGTGCTGCAGACCGCGGGCAACCTGGCCACCTCACAGTCGGTGGTCAGCCTGCTCGAACAGCGCAGTCGCGGCAGCGGCACCCACCTGCTGAATGTCACTTCGCTGTACGACGCAACGGTGCTGGTTGCCGATACGCTGCGCGAAGTCATGAGCCGCGACCGCAGCAAGCTGACGGCGCAGACCGACCTGAGCTGCACGATCATGGTCGGCGGCCAGATCGCCGGCGCCGAAATGGGCATCTATAACGTCTACGCCCAGGGCAACTTCTTCCAGGCCACTCAGGACACGCCGTTTCTGCAGCTTGGCGAGAGCAAGTACGGCCGACCGATTCTTGACCGTAACCTGACCTACGACACGCCTTTGGATGAGGCGCTGCGCTGCGGTTTGATTTCGTTTGACTCGACCATCCGCAGCAACCTGTCAGTGGGCATGCCGTTGGATCTGCTGGTGTACGCCAAGGACAGCTTCACCGCGAAGGCGCCGGTGCGTATCCACCAGGATGATCCGTACTACAGCCATATTCGCCGGCAATGGAGCGATGGCCTGAAGAATCTGCTGGCCGACCTGCAGCCGCCGCCGCGTGAGCTGATGGACAAATGATGCTGAGCGCCTCAAGCGTCATTGGCGGGCGTTGCCGAACGCCAGCGGCAGCCCCTGACAATGGTTGTTCACCTGGCCGTCGTGCCAGGCAAGCTGGCCGGAGACCACGGTGGCGACAACCCGATGGCGCAGATGCCTGTTTTGAAACGGCGTCCATTGGCAGTGCGCCAGAATTGGTTCGTTTTCGACTGGGCGTGGTTGGTCGAGGCGCTCGACAAGCGCCAGATCCGCCCAGTAACCCTCGCGCAGGTAGCCGCGCTCCGAGATGGCGAACAGATCGGCAACGGCGTGGCTGGTTTTGCGCACCAGTTGAGTAACGGGCAGGATGCCCTCCTCGACCAGCTCGAACAGCGCAGGCATGGCGTGTTGTACCAGCGGCAATCCAGCCGGGGCCAAAGCATAGTCCCGCTGTTTTTCGGCCAGGGTGTGCGGCGCATGGTCGGTGCCGATCACATCGATACGGTCGCACAGCAACGCCTTGCGCAGGGCATCACGGTCCGTTGTGGATTTGATCGCCGGGTTGCATTTGATCAGGTGACCCAGCTTTGCGTAATCGCGATCATCGAACAGCAAATGATGCACGCAGACCTCGGCGGTAATCAGCTTGCCGGCCACCGGGCCTTCGGTAAAGAGGCTGAGTTCGTCCGCAGTGGTCAGGTGCAGCACATGCAGCCTGGTGCCCCATTTTTTCGCAAGTTTTACTGCCAGGCTGGATGAGCGCAGACACGCTTGTGCATCGCGTATCAACGGGTGCATCGCTGCCGGAATACTGTCTCCGTACAGCTGTCGATAGCGCGCCTCATTGGCGAGAATGGTTGGGGTATGCTCGCAGTGGGCCAACAGGATTGTCGGCACTGTGGCAAACAGTTGCTCCAAAAGCGTCGGATCGTCTACCAGCATGTCACCGGTAGACGCGCCCATGAATACCTTTACCCCCGCAACCTGGCGTGGATCAAGCGCGGCGACAACGTCGAGGTTGTCTTTGCTGACGCCGAAATGAAAGCCATAGTTGGCCACGGAGGACGCCGCCGCGCGGGCCTTTTTGTTGCTTAGCGCCGCAAGATCGAGCGTCGCAGGGCTGGTGTTGGGCATGTCCATGAAGCTGGTGATGCCGCCTGCGACCGCTGCGCGAGACTCACTGGCAATCGAGCCTTTGTGCGTAGCGCCGGGCTCTCGAAAATGTACCTGGTCATCGATCATGCCGGGCACCAGCCACTGCCCGTTGGCGTCGATCTCAACCGCTGCGCTAATGCCGTCGATACTGCCGGCGATCTTGCTTATGCGACCGCGGGTAACAAGCACGTCAGCGTCGAAAACCGCGCCTTCATTCACCAGCCGGGCATTTCTGATGACGATGCTGCTCATGAGCTGGTGCCGCTCCACATTCTTGGATCAGAAGGATCAAACGCATCGAATCGGGGGATGTAGCCGAGCATGTAGGGAGCCCTGATCTCATTTAAGTGTTATAACATAACACTATTGCGTCATTTTCAGAACCTACAGGTGATGCCATGCGCCAACTCGATACCCTTCATGCAGGTTCAGATCCGTATGCCCACAGCGAACTGGCCTGCCTGGCTGGAGCCAAGGCAGCGCTGTACCAATGGGCAGTGACCGTCGCCAGGCGCGATGTCGATCAGGTGCTACAGCTGTACGCGGCTGACGCGATCCTGGTTCCTACCCTATCCAATGAGGTGCGTGACTGTGACGACAGCCGGCGAAGCTACTTCGAGAATTTCCTGGCCAATGAGGGCCTGGTCTGTGACATCCAGGTGTTCAAAAAGCGCGTCAGCCGCAAGCTGGGAACCGTGGTGGTCGGCGGGCTGTATACGTTCGTCTTCCGCGAAAACGGCGTGCAGCGCGTAGTCCCTGCGCGGTTTCTGTTCACCTTTGAACAGATCGACGGGCAGTGGCTGATCACCGGCCATCATTCGTCAATTGAAGCCTGAGCGCCGACTGCAAAGCGTCACGGGGCAAAGATGCGCAACAGCTTGGCATCCGCTCCGTCAGTCAGTACATAGACGGAGCCATCGGGCGCAACCTTCACATCGCGCATGCGTTGATTGAGGTCGGCCAACAGCAATTGCTGCGCGACTACCTGACGGCCATCGCGCACGACCCGACGCACCGCGCGCTCTTTGAGCGCAGGCACCAGCAGATCGCCGCGCCAGTCCGGGAACATCGTGCCGCGATACACGGCCAGGCCGGCCGGTGCTATCGATGGTGTCCACTGCACGATTGGATCTTCATAACCGGCCAGCTGACGCAGTGGTGTTACCTGCGCAAATGGATAGTCAATGCCGCCGGTAACGATGGGCCAGCCATAGTTGCCGCCCGGCACTATCTGATTGATCTCGTCACCACCGCGGGGGCCGTGTTCGCTGAGCAACAACTCGCCGGTGGCAGGATCTACGGCGATGCCTTGCGGGTTGCGATGGCCCAAGCTGTAGAGCTCGGCAGCGGTGCCTGCCTGACCAATGAAGGGATTGTCCGCAGGTGGCTGACCCTCGCGGTCGAGTCTGACCACGCTGCCCAGCGAATTGGCCCGGTTTTGCGCCTCTTCGCGGCGCGTGCTGCCGTCGCCCACGGTCAGCACCAGGGTCTCATCGGCGAGAAATGCCAGGCGCCCGCCGTTATTGCCGGCGCTGGGCTTGAGCGTCGATTTGAACAGCACACGGACGTCGTTCAGCGCATTGCCGACCAGTCTTGCCCGCACCAGTTGCGTGCCATTGGCGCCCGCCTCGCCGTAGCCCATGGTCAGGTACAGCAAGCCGTTGTGCTCGAACTGCGGGTCGAGCACGACCTCCATCAAGCCGATAACCGAACCTTGCTGGTACAACGCTGGAAGCCCATCAAGGTTTATCTGTGCAATTGAACCGTCGCTGCTCACGGCCAGCAGCCGCCCTGCCATCTCCGTCACCAAGGCGCGGCCATCGGGCAGTAATGCAACCGACCACGGCTGCTGCAACCCACTGGCCACTGTCTGCACCTTGTAGCTACCCGCATCAACGCCAGCAGGTGGTTCGACGCTGGCAGGTGCGGTGACAAAAAACAGGAGGGTCGGGATGCCTATCAGTGCGACTGCGGTCAGTGGCCGGCCACCTTCGTCAATACGTCTGGGCGAGGTCAGATGGGCATACAACAAGCCTGCAACAATGCCCGGCAAAGACATCAACACCTGGCCAAGCAGCGTTCTGGTGCCGGGTATCGCCGGCATCGGAATAACCGAGCGCATCAGCCAGAACACCGTCCACAGCCCACACACGCAAGCAACAGTGAAAACCACCGCACGTTGCACGGCTGGCACCTTGCGCAACAGCCAATGCCCCAGCAACAGCGCCGGGGTAAGCGTTGCGACTGCAATAGCCATCATGACCGGCGCAAACGTCATCAAGTCCGCCAGGGTCGTGCGCATCCTTACCAGCATCGTGATCGGCGCACCCAGGTCAATCAGCTCGCTGACTACCAGTTGAGTCTGGATGATGCTGGCGAGCACAGCCGTGATCAGGCTGGCAACAAGGACACCGAAGAGGTAGCGCATGCCGGTCTGCATCTGGTTGATTCCTGCATTTAGGAGAGAGACATCACGTCACAGGGGCGAACCGATAATCAAGTGCTGAATTTCAGCGGCAATCTGCTTCGTCGCGCTTTCAACGGTACCTTCATTGCGACACAGCATCCAACCATGCTCGCCAATTACCTGCTCAAACGCTTCACTGGAGGCGACATGCTCTTGCAGTGTATGCATCACGGTACTGTTCAACCCCCGCGAACGTGCCGCAGCCCTGGCCCAGGAAATATGCGGGGCGGTGACGACGCCAACATGCAGGTCGGGTACCTGCACGTCACGTTCAAGGTTCAGTTGAAGGATCTGCGCAAACGGTACCAGCCGGCGGAAGGCAGCATCGGAGGGATACCAGCGGTCGATCAGGATGATGCTGTCGGCGGGCTGTTTGGGCAGGACGTGCTGTGAGATCCAGGCGCGGCTGTCGGCCAGGCGTTGGCAGATTTGCAACTCAAGGTCTGCACAAGGCGTTCGCGCCACCTGGTTGACCAGCGCCATGGTCTCGCCGCGAAACGGATCACTCTTCTTCTCGCACAGGCGGATGACCTTGTTGCCCTGTGCCCGCAGCGCTTGCGTCACGGTTTCCAGAAGCGTGGTCTTGCCCGTGCCTTTAGGGCCGTCGAAGGCGATAAATAATGGGCGTTTCATTGTTCGATCAACCGCTTCTTCGTAGGGTGGCTAGGTTCAACAGTGAGGCCGGGCTGTGCCTGAGGCTACCGTGGCTAACGCCCTGCGAGCAGTTCGGGTCTTATGGTATCTGCGAGCGTCGCAATGTCCGCATCTTCCTCGCGCAGCTGCTCGAAGATGAACGGGTTGAGCATTTGCCGTGTGGCCAGAACGTTGCGATCAACTACCGCGATCCCTGCTTCGGCACAGACTGTCGACCAGTGTTGGCGGACCGCTTCAAGCTGGGCCAACACGATGGACCGAGCAGTCTGCCGGTCAAGCAGGAACAAGTGTGCTGCATCGAGGCACAGCGCTATCTGACTTTGATTGGCCTGTCCCATGATCAGCATGCCCTGACTTGCTACATTGCCGGTTCGCACTTGCGGGCAGATGTCATACGCTGGCGTCAGCGAGTAACGCTCGCCGTCGAAAAACGCGGCGTGATTACGAGCGTGGTCGTCTGTGTTACCGCACAGAATGTTGAATACCAGCCTGCCAAACAGCTCTCTGAGGTCATGTTTGGGGTCTTCAAAGTCACGACGGATGATGTGACTCAGCGCTTCATAGCTGGTGTAGCGTGCCATCATCTCGTCCAGCCCCAGCAGGGTCAGCGCCGATACCATCAGTTTTCTCGCCCATCCGCCTGTTGCTGCCTTGTAGCGGTCAAAACGCTCGATCAGCAAAACATCCTTGTCGAGCACGCTCTGTAGTTGCACGCAAGCAACATTCAATCCAGCCAGGCTCGCCAGGCGCATCATGATGAATTCGGCCTTGACCACGCTGACGGTATCGTTGGAGGCGGAGAATTTCGCCACATATTTACGCTCATTGGCTTGGATCAATGCCTTGGGGCGAGCGCCTCCGATTGACGTGCCGTGCCGCAGCGCCTGTTCGAGTTCTGGCGTCAGTGCAATGCCCTGTTCCACGAGTCGAGCAGCATCCAGCAGCTCCGCCAGCGTCGCATTGTCATTGCTGCGCGCAACGTACTCAGTAGGGGACCGTTGAAAATCGAGAGCGCCGATCCGATCAGAACCCGATTCAAGCATGTATGTCTGCTCATCGAGATCCTGGTTGTAGGCATCAAGGCCAGCCTTGCCGAACAGCCTGTTGATGATCACTCGACGGCCCCAGGCATCCGGGGAGGCATCACGCAGGCCGCTGGCCAGCTTCATGCCCGCAGGCGGGTCGATCACCTCGGTACCCAATGGCAGCTCAAAGGAATTTACGGATATCGCGTCAGGGTTGGCCAGATAGCTTTTGCCATAAATGAAGGCATATTGGTCGTCGCGCCCTGACTGCACCAGCCGGCCGGCAACCACTGGGTCGGCCCTGCCCGGCAACCAGATCCAGACGAAACAGTCGTTGGTGGCAGGCTTAGAAGTCATTGTCTATTTCTCGCTTGGGGGGTACGGCATAGGCTGGTAACAGCGCGAGCTTGTCGTGCAGGCTCGCCAGTATCGTTGAGTGGCTCTCAGGAGACTGGAACAGCTGAATGCCCAGCAAATGCGCCAACTCGAACACGACGCCAATCTCGCAGCGCGGATCGGCGGCTTCAATCCTCTGCACAAAGCTGCGTGAAATTCCAGCTCGATCGGCGAGCGCTTGCTGAGTCAATCCACGCTCTTTGCGCTTGACCTGAATCAGCTGACTCATGATCTGAAGCGCCCCCACCGTGATCGGCGAGTAAATTCTATGAACCATCGCCATCCCCTCCACCGAACCTTCCAATAGGGCGAGTATAGCAGTACAGGTATTGAATTGATTCGCATGTGAGTCATATAGCCCTTATATGACCCATATATGAATCATTTCTACTGTTCACTTGCAATGATTGCGGCAAGAGCACATTTGTACTCCACACCGTCTGCGCGCATCGGGGCCGGATCAAACCTATTGCAACAACCGTCTCGACCTGCGGGGTTGTGAGCCATAAACTAGCGCATTAAACGTTTCAGCGTATTTCAACAAGGATCCCGATGTCAGCTCACCACGCCCCTCCTCCCACCGCCTCCAAAGCCACCGTGGCGAAAATGGAAGCCGCCATGGCGCTGGGCAGCTTCGCCATCGGCACTGGCGAGTTCGCGATCATGGGCTTGATGCCCGACATTGCCAGCAACCTGCACCTGAGCGAACCCGACGTTGGCCACGCAATCAGCGCCTACGCCCTGGGCGTGGTGGTTGGCGCGCCGGCGCTGGCCATTCTGGGCGCCAAGCTGCTACGCAAGCACATGCTGCTGTTGCTGATGGCGCTGTATGCCCTGGGCAATCTGGCGACAGCCTTTGCCCCGTCGTTCGGCGGCCTGGTGGCGTTCCGTTTCGTCAGCGGCCTGCCCCATGGCGCCTACTTTGGTATCGCCGCGGTGGTGGCCTCGAGCATGGTGGCGAGTAATCAGCGGGCCGGAGCGGTGGCGCGGGTGATGCTCGGGCTGACCCTGGCCATGCTGCTGGGCAACCCGGTGGCAACCCTGTTAGGGCAGTACTTTGGCTGGCGCTCGGCGTTCTTGCTGGTGGGCGTGATTGCGCTTTGCACCATCGCCCTGGTCTGGCGTTACGTGCCGCAGCGCGATGATGAAGCGCGCAGCGATCCGCGCAAGGAGTTGCAGGCGTTCCGCTTGCCACAGGTGTGGATGGCGCTGGGCATTGCCGCAGTCGGCTTTGCCGGGATGTTCTGCGTATTCAGCTATCTGGCGCCCACCATGCTTGAGGTGACTGGCACTTCGGCACAGATGATCCCCTTTGCTCTGGCGGCATTTGGCGCAGGCGGCATCATCGGCAACATTGCCGGCGGCAAGCTGTTTGATCGGCTGCAATTTCGTGCAGTGGGCCTGGTGTTGCTCTGGTCGATTGCCGTGCTGCTGTTCTTCACCTACGCCGCCCATGCACTATGGTCAGTCATGCTCGGCATCGGGCTGGTCGGCACCATGATCGCCCTGGCAGCGCCGCTGCAGATTCGCTTGATGGACATCGCCCACGAGGCGCCGAGCCTGGCGGCGGCATCCAACCACGCAGCGTTCAACCTGGCCAATGCGCTGGGGCCGTGGCTGGGCGGCATGGCGATCACTGCAGGGCTGGGCTGGACCAGCACCGGCTACATCGGCGCGGCGACCGCGCTGGTCGGCCTGGGCCTGTATCTGCTGGCGCGCCGCATGAAGGGCGGCCACTAAACAAACCCATGGGCGCAACAGTGCTGACTGTTGCGCCCGCCTTCACTCAGGCATACGGCCTTGCCGCAAGCGTGCGGGCATTGAGCAGCGGCCGCGCCAGGCTGATCAGGCCCAGCGCGGCCAGCGCCGCGCCAACCCACAGCGGCGCACGCAAACCAAACCCTGCTTCGATCGCCTCGCCCCCGGCCCAACTACCAAAGGCCAGACCAGCGGTGATGACCGAGGTGTGCAGGGTATTGACCAGCGCGCCCGGCTCGGCGGCCTTCATCACGCGCGCGACCATCGCTGGGTTGAGCGCAACGCCAGTGAAGCCGATCAGGATAAAGCACAACAAATTCAGCCAGCGATGCTCGCCGCCCAGCGCAAAGCCGGCCATGGCCAGCACCAGCAGGGCCAGGCCCCAGCCCAAGGCGCGGAAGGTGTGCCGTTCGGCGATACGGCCGATGAACAGGTTACCGAGCACATTGGCAACGCCATACAGCGCCAACAGCGGGGCGACGTAAGCGGGCAATATGCCGACTTCGTTGATCAGGATCGGTGTGATGTAGCTGAAGGCGGCAAAGGTCGCACCGATGATCAGCCCGCTGGTGACATAGGCACCCCACAGGCTGCGACTTTTCAGGTCGTCCAATTGTCGGCGCAGGCTGGGCTGCTCGCCGGCAACGTCCTGCGGCAACTGGCGTGCAACCAGCACGGTGCACAGCAGCGCCAGCGCCACGATCATCCAGGCACTGGCGCGCCAGCCGGCGACCTGCTCGATCACCGTGGTCAACGGCACGCCAGCCACCGGCGACAGCATCAGCCCCGCCAGCACCACCGCGATCGCCCTGCCCCGCGCGGCCAGCGGCACCAGCCCGGCACACAGGGTCATGCACAGGCCGATGCAGGCCGCACTGGCCACGCCCATGATCACCCGCGCCGTCAGCAGGAGGGTATAGCTCGGCGCCACAGCGGATACCCCGGCGGCCAAGAGATAGACGACCAGCAAGGCGATCAAGGCCCGTTTGTTGCCAATGCCACGAGAAATCAACAGCACTGTGAGCGGCGGCCCACCGAGGGCCATGCCCAATGCATAAAAGGCAATCAGGTTGCCGACCTGGGCCAGACTGACGGAGAAGGCATCAGCCAATGCCGGCATCATCCCGGCCACCATGAACTCGGCGGTGACCAGGGTGAAAATGGTCAGACCCAGCAGGTAGACGGTTGCCGGAAGCTTGTACGGGGTAGTCATAACACGCTCAAACAGAAAAACAGAGCGCGCTACCCTAGGTAGATTTGACTCATCGGTCAAACTTTGATGAGCGCGATCGATAGCCGGCAGGCATCCTCAAGCCGTTCTCAAGACTCTGCGAATGCGCGCAAGTAAGGCTCGATATCAACGTCGTCAAGCTGGTCACTGCGCAGGAAGCGCTCGCCGTACTGGCGGTACACGCCGCTGCTCAGAAACAAGCGGAACAGCCCTGGGTCGATGTGCTGGTCGCGGGCCATGAAGCCGAGAATCTTGATTGACTCCGACAACGTCTTGGCCGCCTTGTAAGGCCGGTCAGCCGCACTCAGTGCCTCGAAGATGTCGGCAATGGCCATGACTCGTTCGGCAATGCTCATGTCGTCTTTTTTCAGACCACGCGGGTAGCCGCTGCCGTCCATCTTATCGTGATGGTTGCCGGCGATCGCCGGCACGCGCTTGAGGTGGCTGGGCAACGGCAAGGTGTTGAGCATGATGATGGTCTGCACGATGTGCTCGTTGATCTTGAAGCGCTCTTCGTCAGTCAGGGTGCCGCGGCGGATGCTCAGGTTGTGCAGTTCGCCATAGTTGTAGGCATGCGCCGGCAGGCGCATGTCAAAGCCCCACAGGTTGCGCGGGTCGTGCTTGTCGACCGGTGGCTTGCGCTCACCCCATGGCACCCGGTGGTCGACACGGTCAGCCAGCAACTGCTCTGGCGCCGGAAGCAATGCCGAGGCCACCGGCGCCAGGCGTTCTGCCTCGTCACGGGACAAGCCCAGGCGGTTATCGAAGTGGCGCAGCCACGGGCGCGAACCAATGCTGTGCAGGCGCTCGATATCGGCATCGGACATGAACTCGCCGCCGATGTTGGCATTGGCAATAAAAGCGAACTCATCCTGCAACTGCGCCCGGGTACGTTCCAGTGCTGCTTGCAGCGCGTGCTGCTCGCCCCCCTCAACGAGGCCCTGCCAATAGACCAGCTCGGCATCGCGCCAGAGCACTTCGAAGCGGGTGCGGATCTCGTGGATGCGGTTGTTCAAGGTCTCAAGCTTGGTCGCCTTGTCGACTACATACTCCGGGCTGGTGACCTTGCCGCAGTCATGCAGCCACGCGGCGATCCTGAATTCATAGCGCTCCAGCTCGGTCATGTGGAACTGCGCGTAAGGCCCATTGTTTGCGGCAATGACACTGTCCATGAGCATTTGCGCCAGTACTGGCACACGCTGGCAGTGGCCCCCGGTATAAGGGCTTTTGGCATCTGTAGCATCTGCGAGCAGCTGGATGATGCCGTCCAGCAGACGTTGCTGGGCCTCGATCAACTGGCGCGTTTCAATGGCCACCGCAGCCGCCCCGGACAGCTCCTCGACGAACTGGCGAAATGCCGGTGCAACGCCACCCGATTGCAACTGAGCAGGCCCGAGTTGCAACACCAACAGCCCAAGGCGCTGCCCGCTGCGGTCATTCAGCGCCACGGCCAGGGTCGGCGTCTGGCCGGGCATCGCCTGTTCAACTGCGGCATTCAGCTGATGCGGCTGGTGCACGCCAAGCGGCAAGTCAGCGGGATAACGCTCATCGCGATAGTGCGCAGCCAGGCGCAATACGTCGCTTTCTTCGCCGGCCAGATAGACAGCACCGCTGGTTACCGCAGTCGCCTCCACCAGTTCACCCAGCACCTGGCGGAGCATGTCCTCCAGGTTGGTTTCACGGCTCAGGCTCAGGGTGATCGCCTGGAAGTTGTGGATGGTGCGCGACATACCGCCGAGCACCTCGCTCAGCGCGCTGACCTCGCTGATCCGCGACTCGACGCCGACGCGCTGGCTGAAATCGAAACTGGCCAGGGCCTGTACTTGCTCGGTCAGTGCCTGCAGCGGCTGGCCAATCCGCCGCGCCAGCGCCCAGCCGACTAGCAGCAGGATGCCGATCAGGACAATCGCCCAGCGCGCTTCGGCCATCAGCATCTGCCGTGCGCCGCCCAGCAACTCAGCCGCCGGCACCGCCATCAGCAGGCGAATGTCGTGCTGGGTGAATGACGACAGCGGGACCTGCACGCCGTACCAGTCCTGGCCGGCCACCTGATAGTGGACCGGGTCTGCAGTCTGGGCGTTGTTGACGAACAGCCAATCGAGGCTGTCAATCGCCAGTTCGTCCAGGCGCGACAAACGCAGCGCCGCGCCGTCCTGAACCACTACCCGTTGCAGGTCTGGGTAAAACACCACCTCGCCGTCACTGCCCACTACCGCCATCTGCGTGCCGGGCGTTATCCGCAGGTCGGCAACTTCACCGCCCAGATCGTTGACCGAGGCGTCCATGCCCAGCACTGCGCGCCCGGTAACGCTGCGCTGGGCAACCGTCAGACCGATCTCCTTGGTGGTGAAGAAGACATAAGGTTTGGTCAGCTGGGCAGTCGCGCTGGCGAGGCCCTCGACAAACCAGGGCCGCGTGCGCGGGTCAAACTGGTAGTCCGGCTTGGCCAGCGTTTGCAGCAGCCTCAGCCCTGGGTCGTAAAAGCGCCACTCACCGAGCATTTGCCCACTGCCGTCCAGGCTGATGCTTTGCAACAGGTACGCGGCACCTTCGGGCGCATGCACGCTCTGGCTGTCGGCCTCGTCGCGCAGGGCCCGCAGCAGCATGAACTCACCATTCGCATAGCCCACATACACCGCGCTGAGCATGCTGTTGGCGTCCAGGCTGGCCGCCAGCAACGGCAAACGATCAAGTCGTTGCTGGAGCGTGATGGCCTCGCCAAGCGCGTCATGGGCAAGCAAGCGGATCGAGCTGAGTACCGGGTTGATCAAACGCTGCGCGCGCTCGTTGATGGTGCGCGCCAGTTGGCGACTGGTGTCGGCCGACGCGGCCAGCAATGTGTGCTCGATACTGCGGTAGCCCTGATAGGCCAGCACTGCGCCGAGCGTCAGTGTGCTGAACATGATTGCAAGGCCGATCAGCACTTGCAGAGAAAAGCCGCGACGTGAGCTGTTCAAGGGTCTGGACCTTCTTTGGCATTCGTTGTAGTCCGCAGCTCGAATGCCCGCCGCGCCTGTTCCAACTAATCCTAGCCCAACTCTTTACTTACGCATGGCCGGTCTTTACATACGCATGGCTGGACTATGCTGATTGACGGTTGCCCAGTTGTACCAAGTAACAGCGCTGTCACGTAGTGGCCTCGACTGCGCTCATTACATGAGCGATGCGGGGCCTCAAGGCAACTAGCACCACCGTGTTTGACACCAATCGCAACGCTGCAGCTAGACATCGTGAAGGGCCGCGCGACGTGGCGATTCCCCTCGGCAGTGCGATCTCGCCCGAGATCGGTCCACAAGGAGCAACAACATGAAGTCAAAGTTACTGCTGACCGCGTTGTGCGTGGCAACACTTGCAGTGTCTGGCTGTGCCAGCCAGTACGTCGAGTCCAACCAGTATTCTGGATTCCTCAAGGATTACAGTCTGCTCAAGCAGGAGACTTCACCGTCCGGTGCACCGGTGATGCGCTGGGTCGATCCGAAGCTCGATGCACGCCGGTACACCAAGGTCTATATCGAACCGAGCCAGCTGTATCCCAAGCCGCAGCCCACAGACAAGATCCCTGCCAGCACCTTGCAAGGCATCACCCAGTATTACGATCAGGCCCTGCAGCGGGAAATGGCCAAGGTCATGCCGTTGGCCAAGGGGCCAGGTCCAGGGGTGTTGATTGTGCGGCCGGCGATCACGGGGGTGAGTGCCAGCACCAAGAGCCTGCAAGCCTATGAGGTGATCCCGATTGCCTTGATCGCAGCCGGCGTGAGCACCGCGACTGGCATCCGTGATCAGGACACCAGCCTGGCCACTGAAGCGGCCTTCATCGACGCGGCCAACAGCAAAGTGGTGGCGCAGGTGGTGCGCAAAGGTGCCGGCGCCGAACTGGACAACGCCGACCAGGTCATGCAGACCAAAGACGTGAAAGCGGTACTCGATGGCTGGGCCAAAGATATGGCCAAGTCGTTCGAGCAGGTCCGAAACAAATAGTCCAAGGCCACAACCGCAAATGGGATGCTCTGGCCGGCAACGCCAGCCAGAGCAGCCCAGCGTGGGCTCAAACTACCTGCCGGCGCCCGTGCGCTTCAGCCTGGGGGACCTTGCGCTCATGCCCTTGGCGCAAGCGCAGCGCAGCCAGCGCGGCGAGCACCAGGATCACCGCAATGATCTTCATCCCGTCCATGGCGTTACCCGTGGTTTGCTCGATCAGGCCCATCACCGACGGGCCGACAAAGCCGCCCAACAACCCGCACGAGTTGACAAAGCCCAGCCCACCGGCCAGTGCCGCGCCTTTGAGGCGTGACGCCGGGTACAGAAAGATGATCGACTGCACCACAAAGAACATCAGCGCCGACAGGCAGAAGCCCATCAGGCTCAACACCGGCCCTGCCAGCGAGGCGATGCCCAGCCCGGCGGCCATGGTCAGCAACCCGCACACCAGCATCATCCGCGCCCGCTGCGGGGTGGTGGCAAAGCGCGGCAGCGCCATCGCCCCCACGGCTGCGGCGATCCACGGCAACGACGTCAGCAAGCCGATCTGCAGCGTGGTCAACTCGCCGTATTTGCCGATGATCCCTGGCAGGAAGAAGATCACCGTATACACCGTGATCTGATGGCAGAAGTACACCAGGATCGCCAGGAAGATCTGCGGCGTCAGGCACTGCTTGAGCGAATGGCCGCCCTGCCCTGCACCTTCCTCCTGCTCAGCCGCCAGGCCACGCTCGATCTGCTCGGCTTCAGCCGGGCTCAGCCACGGCGCCTTGCTCGGCCGGTCCGGCAGTTTCTTCCACACGACATAGGCGAAGAACACCGCCGGCAGGCCTTCGAGCATGAACATCCACTGCCAACCCCGCCAGCCCCACACGCCGTCCAGCTGCATCAGCAACGCGCCCAGCGGGCCGCCGATGATATTGGCGAAGCACACGCCCAGGAGGAAGTAGCCAATTGCCCGCGCACGTTGCTCGCGGCCAAACCAGTAGGTCAGGTAGAGCATCACGCCGGGGAACAGCCCCGCCTCGGCCACGCCCAGCAGCAGGCGCAGGACATAAAACGAGGTTTCGCCCTGAACAAACGCCATCGCGGCCGAAATCAGCCCCCAGGTCACCATGATGCGGGCGATCCAGAAGCGCGCGCCGACCTTGTGCATGATCAGGTTGCTGGGTACTTCCGACAACGCATAGGTCAGGAAGAACAAGCCGGCGCCCAGCCCATAGGCCGCCGCCGAAATGCCCAGGTCCACATCCAGCTGATGCTTGGCCAGGGCGATGTTGGTGCGGTCGAGAAAGCTCAGGATGTACGCCGCAATCAGCAACGGCATCAGCTTGATGAAGATGACCTTGTTCAGCGTGGCTGAATCGCGGGGTGTGGCAGCGCTATCAATGTTTCTTGTAATTGTCATCGCACAAACCTCATGGCTGGAGTAGCCGGTGAATGCTGAAGGTGCTGGCAGCCGGGCTCGACGCCCCGCTGCGCAGAATCCGCGAGGTGACGCCGGAGCTAGAAGTCGACCTTGTCCTTGCCTTTGAGGTCGAGCATTTCCCGCGCTTCATCCGGCGTAGCTACCCGCGCGCCGAGCGCTTCGATCACCGTACGTATGCGTTTGACCTGGTCGGCATTGGACGCGGCCAACTGGCCAGGGCCGTCCCACAGCGAATCTTCCAGGCCAACCCGTACGTGGCTACCCATTGCCAGGCCCATGGTGCCCAGCGGGATCTGATTGCGCCCGGCGCCCAGGATCGACCATTGATAGGCGTCGCCAAACAGCCGATCAGCCGTACGGCGCATATGCGCGAGGTCTTCCGGGTGGCCGCCGATACCGCCGCGCAGGCCAAACACCGACTGGATGAAGATCGGCGCCTTGAGCAGGCCGCGCTGGAGGAAGTGCGCCGCGGTGTACAGGTGGCCGATGTCGTAGCACTCGATTTCGAAGCGGGTGCGGTTCTCGGCGCAGGCATTGAGTATGTGCGCGATGTCGCGGAAGGTATTGCGGAAAATCCGGTCGTCACTTTCGGCCAGGTATGGCCGCTCCCAGTCATGCTTGAACTCGGTGAAGCGCTCGAGCATTTCGTACAGGCCAAAGTTCATCGAGCCCATGTTCAGTGACGCCAGCTCCGGCTTGAGCTGAGCCACCGGCTGCAGGCGCTCTTCAACGCCCATGGTTGGCGCACCGCCGGTGGTGATGTTGATGACGACATCGCTTTTGGCCTTGATCTGCGGCAAGAACTGGCGGAATAGATCGACGTCCTGGCTGGGCCGGCCATCGATCGGGTCACGGGCATGCAGGTGGACGATGGCAGCGCCGGCTTCGGCGGCACCAATGGCGGCATCGGCAATTTGCTGCGGGGTGATCGGCAGATGCGGCGACATCGACGGCGTGTGAATAGCGCCAGTAACCGCGCAGGTAATGATGATCGGGCGTTTTTTGGACATGCGAATTTCTCCATTCTTGTTCTTGGTGAGAAAGTGAATACGTCAGCAGCAGGGCTGCAGCCCCGCCGTTACTGCAGGAGAGGTCGAGCCGTTACAGGTACTCGACGTTGCCATCCACGCTGATGGCCTGGCCGGTCACGTTGCGTGCCGCCGGTGAACACAGGAACAGCGCCATGGCGGCTACGTCTTCGGCAGTGACCATGCGCTTGAGCGAGATCTTTTGCAGGTACTCGTCACGCATCGCCGCCTCAGGCACGTTCAACTGCTCGGCCCGGGCACGAATCACGCCGTCCATGCGCGGCCCTTCGACGATGCCCGGGAGCAAGGCGTTGACGCGGATATCGCTCTCGCCCAGCTCGCTGGCCAGGGATTTCATCAGGCCGACGATCGCCCATTTGGTGGCGGCATATGGCGTACGCCAGGCGTAGCCCAGACGGCCCGCTACCGAAGCGATGTGAATCAGATGAGCATTCGGCGAGGCTTTGAGCAGCGGCACCGCATGGTGGGCAAAGCGGTACTGCCCGGTCAGGTTGATATCGACGGTGCGCTGCCACTCTTCGTCGGTGACCGCGTCGATACCCGCCGTTGGCCCGGCGATCCCGGCGTTGTTGATCAGCACATCGAGGCCGCCGAACTGCTCGCGCTGGACCTTGAACACGGCTTCGATCTGCGCCGGGTCGCCTACATCGGCCTTAGTTGCCACGCTGTCCGGGTAACGATCGCGAAACGCCGCCAGCGCCGCTTCGCTGACATCGCAGACATGCACCTTGGCGCCGGCTTCCATGTAGGCCGCAGCCAGCACCTCGCCGATGCCGGCAGCACCGCCGGAAATCAATACGCGCAGGCCGCTGTAGGGGATCAGTCGGTTCAAAACGCTCATGCTTTTTTAACTCCTGAAGCAGGCGACCTGGAGCGGTCGCTCTTGACGATCAGGCGTGCCAGCGAATCGGCCGCCTGCATGATGTCGTCGGTGACTGCCGCCCGCGCCGCAGCACCATCACCGGCCTGCAAGGCTTCGACGATGCGGTTGTGCGCCTCCATCGAGCGTTGCAGGTGGGCCTTGTCCGGCGCCACCAGGGCAAAGCATGGGCCCATGTGCAGCCAGAAGTTTTCTACTGCGGCGACGGTCAACTCGGCGTTGGCCACGGCGTAGATGCGCCGGTGAAAGGCAAAGTTGGTCCACAGATAACGCGCCACATCGACATTGTCGGCGGCGTGCTGCATCTGTTCGCAGAGCTGGGTGATTTCGGTCAGGTCGCGCTGGGTCAGCAGCACCACAGCTTTCTCGGCCAACAGGCCTTCAAGCGCTACCCGCGCGTCGCGGATTTCGCGCAGGCGCTCCGGGGTCATCATGCGCACCCGCAGGCGGGCTGTTTCGGTGACTTCGAAGGCGTTTTCGGCACTCAAGCGGTTGAGCGCTTCGCGTACAGGCATCGGGCTTGAGCCCAAGGCTTCGGCCAGGCCACGAATGGTCAGCTTCTGGCCAGGCTGAAAGCGGCCGCTCATCAGCGCTTCACGGATCTGGCGGTAGACCTGGTCCTGCAGCGTGTCGCGCGACACCGGGCGCATCACCGGCAGGAGGGTTGGGCGATCAGTCATGGGCAGACTCACATATTGGCGTTGTTATGGCCTCAATATGTGATCACAAATAACATATGTCAATTGCTTTGTGGGATGAAGGCTGCCGACAGGAGCCTGCGCCGCAGGTAAAAAAGATTTCTTCAGCCTGCTGCGGTCACAACCGATGAATCAATCACAAGGAGCAACCCAATGAAGTTCGCGCAGTTCTGCCAGTGGCTGTCCAACCGCGCCGGCCGGCCCAGCACGTTCCTGATCGCAATCGTGCTGATCTTGCTGTGGGCGGCCTCGGGGCCGTGGTTTCACTACAACGACACCTGGCAGCTGATCATCAATACCTCGACTACCATCATCACCTTCCTCATGGTGTTCCTGATCCAGAACACGCAAAACCGTGACAACGACATCATCCACGTCAAGCTCGATGAGCTGATCAGAGCGACCAAGTCGGCCGAGCGCTCGGTGCTCGACCTCGAAGCCATGGACAGCAAGGCGTTGCGCGATCTGCGCAAAGAGTACCGAGCGTTGGCGGGTGAATGCCCGCCGGTCGATCAGGCCTGAAGGCGACCGGGTGCAGGCCCCGGTCGAACCCGCTGACTAATGATGCTGTGCGGTCGGCGTCCGCGCAGCCCACACCTGCGGGTTCACCAGATTCTGCGGGCGTTGATCGGCCAACGCGCAGAGCAGATTGTCTACCGCGCAGCGGGCCATGGCCTGGCGGGTTTCGTGGGTTGCCGAGCCGATGTGCGGGGTCGCCACCACGTTGTCCAGTTGCAGCAAGGGTGAATCAACTGCCAACGGCTCTTTCACGAACACATCCAGCCCTGCCCCGCGAATGCGCTGTTCACGTAGCGCTTCGATCAGCGCGCTCTCATCCACCACTCGGCCGCGGGAGATGTTGACGAGGATGGCCTCGGGTTTCATCAGGCCAAGTTCCCGCGCGCCGATCAGCCCTTCTGTAGCAGCACTCAGCGGTACGGTCAGGCAGACAAAGTCCGCCTCCTGCAGCAATCCATCAAGGCTGCGGCAGGCCGCGCCATACAGTGCCTCGACCGCAGGCTTGGGCTGACGGCTGTGATACACCACGCGCATGCCAAACCCTGCCGCCGCGCGCTTGGCCAACGCTTCGCCAATGCGCCCCATACCAACGATGCCCAAGGTTTTGCCGTGCACATCGGTGCCGAAGTGAGCCGGCCCCAGGTTGGCCTGCCAATGCCCTGCACGCACCCAACTGGCCAGTTCGACGACTCTGCGCGCTGTCGCCAGAATCAAGGCAAAGCCAGTATCGGCGGTGGTTTCGGTGAGTACATCGGGTGTGTTGGTAAGGACGATGCCGCGCCGGGTCAGGTCAGCGATGTCGTAGTTGTCGACCCCCACCGAGACGCTGGCCACCGCCTCCAGCTGCGGCGCCAGGTCGAGCAGGCTGCTGTCCAGGCGCAGGCTGGCTCCGAGCAGGCCATGGGCATGGGGCAAGGCATCGCGCAGACGGGCCAGGCCATCCGCCTGGGTGGTGTCGACGAAGATCACCTCAGCCTGCTCGCGCAGGCGACCGAGCAAATCATCGGGCAAGCGCTTGTAGAGGACTATGGTCTTTTTCATGGCAGTTCCTTAGTGATTCAGTGCCAGGCCGCCAGCGCGACGCTTGGGCTGAGCCTGGGGTGTACGCAGTGCGACCGTGAGGGCAACCGCCGTCAACAGCGCACCGCACATGAACAGGTAAGAGGCGCCTGGCCCGCCGGTGGCGCCATTGAGGTAGCCGACCAACCAGGAGCCACCGAACGAACCCAGCGCGCCCATGCTGTTGATCAAGGCCATGGCCCCGCCTGCGACGTTGCTCGGCAGAATCTCCGGCACGATCGCGAAAAACGCCCCGTACGGCGCATACATGCACGCCCCGGCCAGCACCAGCAGGGCATACGACCACCAGAAGTGCTCGCTGCCCAGTGCATACGAGCCGTAGAACGCCAGGGCGGCGATCAGCAGCGGTGGCCAGACAAAGCGCTTGCGCTTCTGCAGCCGGTCCGAGGCCCACGACACGCCGACCATGGCCAGCACCGCCGCCAGGTATGGCACCGATGACAACCAGCCCGCCGTGACGATATCGACATTGGCCGCCTGCTTGAGGATCGATGGCAGCCACAGCACAAAGCCGTACACGCCGATGCTCCAGCAGAAGTACTGCAACGACAGCACGATGACCTGCGGCGAGCGGAACGCTTCGCGGTAGTTCTTGACCGGTTTGATGCCCTGCTGCTCAGCTGCCAGCGCCGCCTGCAACTGGTCCTTCTCGTGCTGGCTGAGCCAGCTCACCTGGGCCGGCTTGTCCGCCGCCAGGCGCCACCAGATAAAGGCCCAGAGCACCGCCGGCAAGCCTTCGATGATGAACATCCAGCGCCAGTCGTAATGTTTGATCAGGTAACCCGACACCACCGACATCCACAAGATCGTCACCGGGTTGCCGAGCATCAGGAAGGTGTTGGCCCGCGAGCGTTCGGCGCGGGTAAACCAGTGGCACAGGTAGATCAGCATTGCCGGCATCACTGCCGCCTCGACCACCCCGAGCAGAAAGCGGATGGCGATCAGAAAGTAGACATTGCTGATCATCCCGGTCAGCGTCGCCAGCCCGCCCCAGAGAATCAGGCTGACGAAGATCAGCTTCTTGACGCTGCGTTTTTCCGCGTAGATCGCCCCGGGCACCTGAAAGAAGAAGTAACCGAGAAAGAACAGTGCGCCGAGCAGTGACGACAAAGCTGGGGTGATCTTGAGGTCGTCGGCCATGCCGGAGGCGGCGGCAAAGCCGTAATTGGCGCGGTCCAGATAGGCCAGGCTGTAGGTAATGAACACGATCGGGATGATGTACCACCACCGGCGACGCGCGAGGCTGGTCGTTTGCATGAGGTGTGCTCCTGAGCTTGGTTGTTTTTGTTGCACCAGGTGCCGGCTAACCGGCGATCAGCGTTTCAGGCGCAGCTGCGCCGGTTGTACAGTTCCAGTTCACTGCGCAGCGGCAGGCCCTCCATATCGCCGCGCGACTGCACGGCGCGGCTGCCACACCAGTTGCCGCGGGCTACCGCTTCGCCCAGCGGGTAGCCTTCAAGCAGGCCACTGAGCACGCCCACTGCAAAGGCATCGCCTGCACCGACGGTGTCGACGACCTGCGCAACAGCGAAGGCCGGCACCCAGCCTTCAGCGTCTGCGCTGGAGAAGTAAGCGCCCTCGCCGCCCAGCTTGATCACCACAAGCTCGACGCCTTGCTGCAGATAAAACGCGGCGATGTCAGCCGGGCTTTGTCGGCCAGTGAGCAAACGGCCCTCTTCAAGGCCTGGCAACACCCAGTTGGCTTTGACTGCCAGCGCGTTGACTTCACGGATCATGCTGGCCTGGTCAGGCCATAACGACGGGCGCAGGTTGGGGTCGAACGAGATGCTCCGGCCAGCGCTGCGCATGGCGTCAACCAGCCCATGTGACAACGCCCGGCAGCCGGCCGAAAGCGCCAGCGGAATACCGGTGGCATGCAGATGCCCGGCGTTGGTCAGCGGCGCGCTCAGCAGCTGCGGCGACATGTGACTGGCCGCCGAGTTACGGCGGAAATATTCCACGGCGGGGTCGCTGCCATCATCGCAACGGGCCTTTAGCTGAAAGCCGGTGGCATGCTCGGGGTCGACTTGCACCGCCGAGCAGTCCAGCCCCTCCTTGACCAGGCTGTCCAGCACGAAGCGGCCCAACGAGTCATTGCCGACCCGGCTCAGCCAACGCACGCTGAAGCCCAGCCGCGACAAACCGATAGCAACGTTGCTGTCGGCACCGGCAATGCGTTTGCCGAACTGGTTGACCTGCGCCAGTTCACCGGTCTGTTCGGCGACGAACATGGCCATGGTCTCGCCAAAGCACAACACGTCATGGTCAGGCATGGCTCACCTCCGCCGTCAGCGCAAGCCGAGCCAGGTTGTGGACCTGGGCGCGGGTGACCGCCAGCAGGTCGTCACCAACCAGGGGGAACTCGACCGCGCGCACCACCGCCGGGCTGAACTCGCTGAACATCTCCTCCCAGGCCAGCAGATCGGCGGCGCGTGGCGGCACCGCGACCAAGCGACCATTGGCCTGACGCTCGACCGCCTTGCAGTGCACATAGCGCACCCAGCGGCCCAGTTCGTGAGCCGCTTGAACTGCAGACTCGCCCTGCCAGCGCCAGTTGCCGATATCGAAGGTCATGCCCAGCGGCAATGACATGGATTCACTGCGCAGAAGAAACTGCAGCATCGGCTCGATCCGTCCACCGTGCGCGGTCTGGTCGTTTTCCACCAGCAGCGCGGGGCCATCCGCCGAGAGTTGCGCAGCCAGCGCCGTCAGGTCGCAGCGCTGCTGGTAGTGACCAAGGGAAACCTTGAGTGCCACCGCGCCCAAGGCTCTGGCGGTCTGCAACTTGGCGGGCAACGCCGGGTTCAACTGGCCGTCATCCAGCCACAGCTCCAGCGGTGAGGAATACAGGCACTGCATGCCCGACGCGTTGATGGCAGCAGAGAGCTGCGGGCAGTCCGGCGGGCTGGCGAACAGTTCCTCGCGCAGCTCGACGCGATTGACGCCGGCCGCAGCCAGCATCGCTATGAAACTGGCCTGGCCACGTTGGCGGACGAGATCGGCGCCGTAGCTGGAAAGGCTGATGGAAACGGGGTTCGAGCGCATTGTTATTGTCCTTATGAAACCGGTTTCATTTCGATGCAAAGCAAACGGACGTGAGTCCGTTGTTCAAATACGGGCGTTGGTCGATCCGCGAATGATCAGTTCGGCCTTGAGGTCAATGCGCTGCACCGCAGCGTTACCACCGCGCAACCGCTCGAGCAGGCAGTTGAAGGCCATCGCGCCAATGCGTTCGGTAGGTTGCGCCAGCGCGGTGATACCGCTGCCGACCAAGGGGTGCCAGTCAAGTTCGTCGAGGGCAATCAGGCCGACATCCTCGAACAATCTGCAGCCGCGCTCATGCAAGGCGCGAGTGACGGCCAGAGTGGCCACGCCGTTGAAAGTAAAGATCGCCTGAGGCCCATGGCCGCTGCCGCCGAGAAAATCACCCAGGCGCGCGGGCAAATCAGCCGCACATTCCAGGATCTGCTGGCGCATGCCAGGGCGGCGATTGATCGATGCGGTAAAGGCCTGCACCCGCTCCAGCCGCGAACTGGTGCCGTCGAGCGGCTCGCTGACCGCCAGAATGTCGCGGTAGCCGCGCGCCTGCAGGTGGTCCAGCGCCTGCTCGACCGCATCGGCGTTATCCAGCCCGACCATGTCGGCATTGAGCTGCGGCACCTGACGGTCGACCAGCACCATGGGAATGTCCCGGTGCAACGCCAGCAACTCGCCCTGGTGATGGCCGAGGGTATTCACGATCAGCCCTTCGACGTTGTAGGACTGCAGCACGCGCAGGTGATGGCTCTCTTGCTCGTCATCGCGGTTGGTGTTGCACAGCACCAGGCTGTAGCCGTGCTCGCGACAGGCGGTTTCGACGCCGCGCATCACGGCCACTGAATAGGGATTGAGGATATCGGCGACCAGCATGCCGATCAGGCGCGTCTGGCCGCGCTTGAGGCCCCTGGCCATTTGGTTTGGCCGGTAGCCAAGACGTTCGATGACCTCGGCCAGATGCTGCGCAGTGGCATCGGCGAGCAACTGCCGGTCGCCACCGATATAGCGCGACACGGTCGCCTTGGACACGCCGGCGACCCGTGCAACCTGGCTGATGGTGACCCGCTCACGCGGGCTGGACGGTGTATCGGTCATCTGAAGTCTCTTGTGATTATTGTTTGAGACGGGTTATGAAACCGGTTTCAATACATCAAAAGTCGAGACTTAAGTCACCTACCGTTCGTCGGATCTGCTCTGCACATCTCGCTGCCCGGGCGCCAAACCCGCGCAGGGCAGCGTGCTGCCGTCAGCCCAGATCGTTGATGCACACCACTTTCGGCTGGGTCATGTCTTCATAAGCGAAGCGCACCCCTTCCCGACCGAGGCTGCCGTACTTGAAGCCGCCAAACGGCATGGCATCGAAGCGATAGTCCGACGAATCGTTGATCATCACCCCACCTGCTTCGATCTGCCTGGCAAGCTTCAAGGCTTTGCCCAGATCGCGGGTGAACACCCCGGCGTGCAGGCTGTATTCCGGGGCATTGGCCAGCGCCACTGCGTCGTCCAGCTGGTCGAACGGCTCAAGAATCACCACCGGCGCAAACACTTCCTGCTGCCAGATCTGGCTGGTATGACTGACCTGTTCCAGCACCGTTGGCGCGTAACTGGCGCCCTTGCGCTGGTGACCGCAAAGTAGCTGCGCACCCTCGCTAAGCGCGTCGTTGACCAACTGTTCAGTGCGGCGCGCAGCCTGTTCGGTGACCATCGGCCCGACATCGGTTTCACGCAGGGCCGGGTCGCCCAGCAGCAAGGCGCGAGCCTGTGCGACAAAGCGTGCGCGGAACGCTTCATAGATCGGCCGCTGCACCAGGATCCGCTGGGTGCCGATGCAGTTCTGCCCCGCCGCCCAGAACGCCCCGGAGACACACGACTCGACCGTCGGCTCCAGGTCGCAGTCTTCCAGTACCAGCACCGGCGCGTTGCCGCCCAGGTCCATCGCCAGCTTTTTCAGGCCAGCGCTGCGGGCAATCGACTCGCCAGTCACAAAGCCCCCGGTGAACGACACCATGCGCACCTCGCGCAGCTCGACCAGCGCCTTGCCCAACTCGACCCCACCGGTCACGGCAGTGACCACCGCGTCCGGCAAACCCGCCTGCAGCAGGCATTCGACCAGTTTCAGCGCCGACAACGGCGCCAGCTCGGACGGCTTCAGGATCAGCCCATTACCCCCGGCAATCGCTGGCCCGAGCTTGTGCGCGACCAGATTGAGCGGGTCGTTGTACGGCGTGATCGCGACGATCAAGCCCAACGGCTCACGGCTGAACCAGCCCTGGCGCGACTCCGAGCCCTCATAGGCCTCGAACGGCACCACCTCACCGGCATTGCGCCGCGCCTCTTCGGCCGACAGCTTGAGGGTATTGACGCAGCGTTTGACCTCTTTCTCGGCCTGGCGCAAGGTCTTGCCCGCCTCGGCGACGATCAGTTCGGCAAACGCCTGGGCTTGCTCCTGCACCCGCCGCGCTGCCTCCTCCAACACCCGTGCGCGCTGATGGCGCGGCATTGCTGCGGCCTGGCGCACACCTTGGCGGGCCCGCTCAAGAATGGCCGGCACCGCGCTGGCATCCAGGCACGGCACGCTGCCGATCAGGCGGCCGTCGTAAGGGCTGAACACATCGATCTGCTGCGCTTCGACCAGTTGCACATTGACCTTGCTGGCTACGCTCATGGCTGCTCTCCGCTTACTGCTGCTGGCTGGTGTGGATGGCGACGATGTCCGAGAGCAAGGCAAAGGCGGTTTCGATCTTGCCTGCACCCGGGCCGGACACCGTGACCGCGCCGACCAGCTCAGTGCTGAACGACACCGCATTGGTTGCCCCGCTGATGCCGGCCAGTGGATGGCTAAGTGGCAATAAACGTGCAGCAATACTGGCTTGCACCGAGCCGTCGGCCTGGCGCTGGGCCGCGCCGATCAGCTTCCAGCACTGGCCATTGCGGCTGGCGGTGGCAATGTCTTCAGCGCTGATGTTGCTGATACCTGAGCAGGCCACGTCGCTGATCTGCAGTTTGGCGTTGAGCAGTTCGTTGGCCAGGATCACCACTTTAAGGCGCACGTCATAGCCATCGACGTCGGCGCTTGGGTCCGCTTCGGCGTAGCCCAGTTGCTGCGCCTGGGCCACCGCCGCGGCGAAGCTCAGGCCCTCCTGCATGCGGGTCATAACATAGTTTGAAGTGCCGTTGAGGATGCCTTCGAAACCTTGCACCTCAGCACCGGCCAGCGCTTGCCGGGCCAGGCGAATCACCGGCGTGCCGCTCATGACCGAACCTTCGTACTCGAAGGCGACGTTGTTGCGCTGAGCCAAGGCCTTGAGCTCACTGCCGTGCAGGGCAATCGGGCCCTTGTTGGTGGTGACCACATGAATGCCGCTTTCCAGCGCCCAGCGGCAGAAGGTGCTGGCAGGTTCGCCGTCGACCGGATTGGTGAAGGTCGCCTCGGCGATGATGTCAGCGCCAGACTGCTTGATCACCGTCTCGGTGAAGGCTTCGGCGGTGCCACCGTGCAGCGTGGCAAAGGCGCCTTTTTCGGCTGGCAGGGCCACCAGCTGCGCGGCATCGAGACCGTCACGGTTGACGATCGAGCCGAGGAAGATATCGCTGACGCCGACGATCTTCAGGCTGAAACCCAGGCTTGCCTGCCAGCGCGCATTACGCTCGGCAACCAGTTGCGCCAGGCCACGGTTGACCCCACCAAAACCCACCAATGCAATTTTATATTCAGTCATGTCTGCGTTGCTCTCAGGCGTTGTTTGATGGAGTCAGCCTAAGGGTTCTCCGCAGTCAGTTGAATTGGTCAGAATGCTGCATTTATTGGTCGTTTTGCTCGCCTCAGTGCTCGGCCGAAAGCACGAACGAGGTCACTGTGTTCTCCACTCCGGGCATGCCGGCGATCTCCTTCCAGACCATATGCACACGCTCGGGCGAGGCGGCATTGACCCGTAGCATCAGGTCGAATTCACCGCTGAGCACTTCGCACTGGACCACCTCGGGAATGGCGCGCAAGCCGGCCAGCACATCGGCGCCGCGCATGCGGTCATAGCGGTAGACAAAGATCACGGCGCTGATCAACGACGAGGCCCGCCGCGAGTCGCCGAGGCGGATGCTGTAGCCCTGAATTGCGCCATCGCGCTCCAGCCGTTCGATCCGCTGGCGCACCGCATTGCGCGACAAATTTACCTTGGCGCCCAGCTCGGCATGGCCGATGCGCGCATTGGCGGTCAGCTCGGCCAGGATATGTTCGTCCAGCGGATCAAGGATGCGCTTCATGGCCGCACCTGCGTTGCCTGGCGCAGCGCCTGGATCAAGCCGGCCAGATCCGCCGCTTGCAGGCCTGTGCGCCCCGCGCTCGGTGCTGCCACGGTAGCAACCGGGCCAGGCCAAACCCCAAGTTCAGCCAGCAGGCCAGCCGATTTGCTCGGCGCGATTTGCCCGAGGGTGACCATTGGCGCGCCTAGGCTGCGCCGCTGAATGCGCCCCGAAAGCGCGCCTACGGCGGTGTGCGGGTCGACGGCTGCGCCGGTCTCGGCAAACAATCGCAGGACTTCTTCGCGAATCTGCAGCTCCTCTACCGCATGTGAATCGAACAGCACCCGCGCCCGCAGCCATTGCTGATTGCCGATGCTCAGCTCACCGCACGTCTCGAAGTGCTCCATCAAAGCCCGCACCGCATGCCCATCATGGTCGTACAGCTCCCAGATAAACCGCTCGAGGTTGGAGTACAGCGAGAAGTCCATCGCCGGGGATGAGGTGCGGTTGCTCTGTCGGGTCGAGTAACGGTTGCGCTGGATGAAGTGATGCAGGGCGTCGTTGCTGTTGGTCGAGACGATCACCTGGTTGATCGGCAATCCCATCTTCTGCGCGATGTAGCCCGCGTAGATTTCGGCAAAGCTCGCCGCTGGCACGCTGAAGGCCACCGGCCGCGTGCCGCCGCCAAGCTGCAGCGCGGCATGAAAGTAATAGACGATCTGCGCCAGCACCCCTACCCAGTTGGTCGAGTTGAAGCAGATCGGCGTCACCTGAGGCAACGGCCACTGGCGCAGCAGGCGCGACACCAGGGTCTGACAATCGTCAAAACTGCCCGCTACCGGAATCAGCTCGACCTGTTGCGGATTTGCCTGGTGCAAGGCCGCCAACTGCGCCGGCGGCACGCCCTGCTCTGGGTACAACACGGCCAGTTGCGCGTTGTCGCAGCCAGCAAAGGCCTCGATCGCGGCCAGCCCGGTCTCGCCGTTGGTGGCACCGATCACCAGCGCCCTGCCCTGTTGTTGTGGCAAAAAGTGCGCGACCAGGCGCGCCAGCAACTGCGCAGCAAAGTCCTTGGATGACTGCGTCGGGCCATGGAACAGCTCCAGGATCCATTCGTTATGGCCGATCTGGCACAACGGCGTGACGGCCCGATGATCGAAGTCGCGGTAGCTGTCACTGAGCAGCGCGCGCAACGCAGCTTCGTCCATTGCCCCGCCGACGTAGGGCGAGACTACCCGCCAGACCAACTCGTCGAACGGCAGCCACGACCAGCTGCCAATCTGCTCCGGGGTGAATTGCGGCACGGCCTGGGGTACGAACAAGCCGCCATCGTCGGCGAGCCCGGAGAGCACTACCCGGCGAAAATCGGCCAGCCCAGCTGCGCCGCGGGTGCTTACGTAATGCATGGTGACTCCTGATAAGAGCTACGCGATAAGGTCTACAAATGGCGATGGGCCTGTGCCACCAGCCATGTGGAAAATGCGCCGGCCTCGGCGCTCAGGGTTTCGCCCTGGGCGCGGACCAGATAGAACGATTCGCTGGCTTCGATACGCTGGCTGAATGGCGCGACCAAAGCGCTAGACGCAAGCAGATCCTCGACGATGGATGATCGCGCCAAGGCCACGCCCTGGCCCAGCTCGGCCATGCGCAGGGTGGAGACCATGGTGTCGAACTGCAGGCCGCGCGAGTAATCCACGGCATCGGCGCCGACTCGCTTGAGCCAGTAGCCCCAGCCCTCTTCGTAGCCGAGCACATGCAGCAGCGCATGCCTGGCCAGATCGCGCGGGTGCTGCAGCGGAGCCTCGGCCAGTAGCGCCGGCGAACACACCGGTTGCAGCACATCCCAGGTCAAGCGCTGCGACACCAGCCCCGGCCAACTGCCGGCGCCCCAGCGGATCTCCAGGTCGTCTTCGCCGTCCGGCTCTTTCACCCACAGGTTGCTGATGAAACGAATGTCGATCAGTGGGTGCTCTCGGCAAAAGTCCGCCAGCCGTGGTGCCAGCCAGTACTGCAGAAAACTCAAGCTGCCACGCACCTTCACCGGACGGCGCTGGTTGTGGCCGAAGATCTCGTTGGTGCCCACTGCCAAGCGGCTGATGGCGTCCTGCACCACCGGCAGGTAGGACTGACCTTCTTCGGTCAGGCCCAGCCCGCGTGGCAGGCGCTTGAACAACGCGACCCCAAGGTGGCTCTCCAATTGGCGGATCTGCTGGCTGACCGCGCCCTGGGTCAGGCACAGCTCCTCGGCCGCGTGGGTGAAGTTGAGGTAACGCGCCGACACTTCGAACGCCCGCAGCCAATTCAGCGGCGGTAGGGTTTTTTGATTCATCGGCGCAACCTCTTCGGCAATTGACTGCGTGCACTATCGCTTGTGCGGCTCAGGCGGCGCCAGCAGGACGCTGCAAGCCAGCCTCGGCGCGCAGGCGTTGCGCACGTTTGTTGCGGGTCACCCAGTAGACGAAGTAGCACCAGGCAATGAACGGCAGGCCGAAGTACAGCGCTACCCGCTGAGCCGGGTCAAAGGCAATGCCGATACAGGCCAGCAGGCAGCAGGCAATTGCGCCCAGTGGTACCCAAGGATAGCCACGCACCCGGAAGTGCAGGTCTTCCACCCGGCCGCCGTTGGCCACGTAATGGCGGCGGAAGGCAATCTGGCTGGCGGCAATGCTCATCCACACCACGACCACAGCCAGACCCGAAATCGACACCAGTGCCAGGTACACGGTATCCGGCGCCAACACACTGCTGAGCAGCGAGGCCACGGCCCCGGCCATGCTCAGGATGATCGCGTTGACCGGCGTGCCGCGGCGCGACAGGCGTGCATAGCACTTGGGCATATGGCCCTGATCGCTGAGGGTCCAGAGCATCCGCGAAGCGGCGTACAGACCGGAGTTGGCCGCCGACAGCAACGCAGTGAGGATCACGAAGTTCATGATATCGGCCGAGTACGGAATGCCGATCAGCTCGAATACCAGCACGAACGGGCTTTCGACCAGCCCGGCCTGTTCGCGCGGCAGCAAGGTGGCGAGCACGAAGATGGTGCCGACGAAGAACAGCGCCAGGCGCACGATGGTGGTGCGGATCGCCTTCGGTACGCTGGTTTGCGGGTCGGCCGCTTCACCTGCGGCGATGCCGATCAGCTCGGTACCGGAGAAGGCGAACGACACTGCCAGCAAGGTCATGGCGATCGGCAGGAAGCCGGTCGGGAACAGCCCTTCACGGGTAAAGTTGCTCAGCCCCGCGCCCTGCGCATGCTGCACATCGAACAGCCCGCAGATCGCGCCACCGCCGATGGCGATGAATACCACCACCGTCAGCACCTTGATCAGCGACAGCCAGAATTCGGTTTCGGCAAACAACCGCACCGACACCACATTGCTGACGAATACCGCCACCGCAAACAGCGCGCTCCAGATCCACACCGGCGTTTCCGGGAACCAGCGCACCATCAGGATGCCGGCCGCGGTGAACTCCGAGCCGATGGCCACCGCCCAGGTCAGCCAGTACAGCCAGGCCACCGTATAGCCGGTGCCGGGCCCCAGGTAGCGGGTGGCGTAGCTGCTGAACGAGCCGGTTTCCGGCATCTGCACGGCCAACTCGCCCAGGCAGACCATGACCAGATAGACCATTACCGCGCCAATCATGTAGGCGATCACCGCACCCAGCGGGCCGGCCTGGTTGACGGTGTAGCCGGAGGTGAGGAACAAGCCGGTGCCAATCACGCCGCCCAGCGCCAGCATGACGATATGGCGGGTTTGCATGTGTTTGTTGAACGCAGGGCCGCTGCCGGCCTGTGCGTCATTGTGCTCAGAGTGCATGGTTTTATTCTCATGAAAGTGATGGCGAACACGTCCCGCCGCGATGACACCACGGTGAGTTCGGCAGCCAGCAGTTGTTGTTATTGTCGATTTTCATGAAGCGACCTGGCGACGTTCTTATCGCCAGGCCTTGAGCTCACGCTAGGCGTGCACTGCAGTGCACTGAGGTTGCGCACGCTGTCGCTCGCGCAGCACGGCGCAGGCATCACGCAAGTCCGCGAGCAGATCGTCGGTGTCTTCGATGCCGACCGAGATGCGCACCAGGCCTTCGGAAATGCCCAGTGCCTGACGCTCTTCCAGGGTGTTTTCGACATGGCTGGTGGTGCGCGCCGGGCCATAGATGGTTTCTACCGCACCCAGGTTGCCGGCACGGTGGGCGTACTTGAGCAGTGGCAGCAACTGCGCTACATCGCGCATGCCACCTTTGAGCACGAAGCTGACAATCGCGCCAAAGCCGCGCATCTGCGCGCGCGCAATGGCATGCCCAGGGTGCTGCGCCAGGCCCGGGTAGTTGACCGCTTCGACCAGAGGCTCGGTGCACAGGTACTCCGCCAGCGCCTGGGCACTGGCCTGTTGCTGACGCAGGCGTAGGGCCAGCGTCTTGATCCCGCGGATGATCAGGTAGGCCGAGAACGGGTCAAGCGCGGCGCCGTTGATTTCGCGGTAGTGGCGCACCTTGCTCATCAGTGTTTCGGCGCCACAGGCTATACCGCCCAGCACATCGCCGTGACCGGAGAGGAACTTGGTCGCGCTGTGCACCACCACGTCAACGCCAAGCGCCAGCGGGTTTTGGTTCAACGGTGTGGCGAAGGTGTTGTCCGCCACCACCAGCGCCCCTACCCGCTTGGCCGCTGCGACCAGGCGACGGATATCGAGCACCTTCAGGGTCGGGTTGGTGGGGGTTTCCAGGTACACCACGTCACAGCCACGGCCGATCTCGCGTTCGATGGCCTCGGTGTCGTGGGTATCGCACAGGGTCACTTCAACACCCATGCGCGGCAGGAACTCTTCGAAAATCTTGTTGGTGCCGCCATAGCTGTCGCGGGTCGACACCACCCGTTGGCCACAGGCTAGCAGGCTGTGCAGCACGCCACTGATGGCGGCCATGCCTGAGCTGAAGGCGACTGCAGACTCGGCGGCCTCCAGCGCGCACAGCTTGTCTTCAAGCACGGCAACGGTGGGGTTGCTCATGCGGCTGTAGATAAACCCCGGCTGATTGCCCAGCGCCACGTCATACCAGGTGTCGATATCGTCGTAGCCATAGGCGGCGCTGGCCACGATCGGCGTCTGGGTAGCGTTGTAAGGGTGGCTGACCTGCTCACCGCCCCACACTACGCGGGTGCCGGCGCCGACGGTGGCGTCGAGGGTTTTCTTGTTGTTCATAGCCAGTCTCGCATCAAGGGAGCACGTCGGTGCTCCGTTTGGGTATGCGAGGACTATAGGGAAGGCCAGCAGGGCTGAAAAACGATGTAATGCTGGCCTGAGGCCGGTTTATTTTAATGGCTGGGGTGTTTCACAGCTGAAAGCGCTTCATCATCCCGTTCAAACCGATCGACAGGTTGGCCAGTTCCTGGCTGGCTGCGCTGATCTGGTCGGCGCCTTCCGAGGTTTGCAGGGCCAGATCGCGGATGTTCAGCAGGTTGCGATCAACCTCGCGCGCGACTTGCGCCTGCTCTTCGGTGGCGCTGGCTACTACCAGATTGCGCTCATGGATGGTCGAGGCGCCGCGGGTGATCTCGTCCAGCGCCTGGCCGGCCAACTCCGCCACTTCGAGGGTATGCGCGACCTGCTGACTGTTGCTGAGCATCGAGTCGACCACCCGCGCCGTGCCGGTGCGGATGGCATTGACCATTTCCTCGATCTCCAGCGTCGAGCTCTGGGTGCGCGCGGCCAGTGCTCGAACTTCATCAGCCACAACAGCGAAGCCACGGCCAGCTTCACCGGCCCGTGCGGCTTCGATGGCGGCATTTAGCGCCAGCAGGTTGGTCTGCCCGGCAATCGCCCCGATCACATCCAGCACCTTGCCCACCTCCTGCGACTGCACCGACAACGCCTCGATCTGCGCCGACGCCTCGTGCACGTCATGGCGCATCTTGCCAATCGAGCGAATGGCTTCGGCTACCCGCTCACGCCCACGCTGAGCCGCTTGTTCGGACTCGCGTGAAATGCTCGAGGTACTGACGGTGTTGCGCGCCACCTCTTCCACCGCCACGCTCATCTCGGTGACTGCCGTAGCGGCTTGCTGAATCTCGTCGGTTTGCCGGCTGAGGTCAGTGGAGGTCTGCCGAGTGATCGCCGACATCTGTTCACTGGCTGCAGCCAGTTGCTGGGACGAGTCACCGATGAGACGCAGCGCATCCTTGAGGCTGGCCTGCATGGCCGCCAATGCGCGCATAAGCTGGCTCGCCTCATCGCTGCCACTAGCCACCACCGTCTGCGACAGGTCACCGGCGGCGATGTCCTGGGCCACGGCAATCGCCGCACGCAGGGGGCTGACAATGCTGCGGGTGAGCAACCAGGCCAGGCTGAAGGTCAGCAGCAGCACCAGGCCAACCACGCTCGCCGTCAGCCACAAGGCGCGCTGATAGTCCTCGCGGGCCTCGGCGGTGTGTGCGGCGGCGGTTTCGCTGCTGATCTTGACCAGGCTGTCGTACAGCTCCCCGGTGCGGGTGGAAATGTCCTGCATGGTGCCACTGAGCATGCCCTGCATCTGTTCAAGCTGATTCTGATCGGACAAGCCCTTGTACTGGTCGAGCAGTACCCGATATTGGCTGATCAATTGCTGCATCTCGGCAAACACTGGTTTGGCCTCTGCCGGCATCACCGCGCTATAGCCCTGCAGGCCCTTGTCCAGCAGGCCTTTGAGCTCCTCCAGGCGCGCCAGGGTTGGCGCCAGTTGCGCAGGCTGGCGGGCGATGGCCATGCGCATGGTGATGATACGCAGCCCCAGCATGTGGCTGCGCACCTCGCCCAGGTAACGGGTGCCGACGTTGGTCACCTGTTCGGTGTACACCACCGCTTCGCGCATGGTCGAGATCTTATTGATGGAAAACACGCCGAGGATCACCACCAATGCGGCGATCAGGCTGAAACTCAAGTAAGAGCGAGTGGCAATATTCAAGTGGCGCAAGGACATGGCTAGACTTCCGAATGCGAAGGGTGAGCTGCACTACCCATTACGTTCGGCGCCTTTCGGCCAAAATTGAGCGCTCAAAAGCGGATCATGCTCGATAATCGAACAGTTCCAGCGTGGTGCTCAGCAATCCGCCTGAGTGTCCCCGCCCGGGGCACTGCGGCGCGCACGGCGGCAGCGCTCAGAGCAATATCTCACCTCATCCCAACAGCGCTCCCAGCGCTTGCGCCAGCTGAACGGCAAGCCGCAAACCGGGCAGAACTTGTGCGGTAAATGCGCTTTTTTCAAAGCGTTTCTCCTGCGTCGAGCCTGGCCAGCAGCGTCTCGCCACGCTGCCACAGCGCTTCGCGGCGCTGCACGTCCATCCCGGCCAGGCCGCGATAGACCTGCGCGAGCCGCGGGTTGAGCGCCAGCTGCTGTTCATGGCGCATGAGAAAATGCCAATACAGCGCATTGAACGGACAGGCCTGCTCACCCACCGATTGCTCGACCTGATAGGCGCAGTTGCTGCAGTGGTCAGACATCCGCTGGATATAGCGGCCGCTGGCGCAATAGGGTTTGGAGCCGAGGTAGCCGCCGTCGGCATGCATGACCATGCCCAGGGTGTTGGGCAACTCAACCCACTCGAAAGCGTCCAGATACACCGCCAGGTACCACTCGCAGATCTGCGCCGGGGCGATGCCGGCAAGCAAGGCGAAGTTGCCGGTGATCATCAGCCGCTGGATATGGTGTGCGTAGCCCAGCTCGAGCGTCTGCCCGATCGCCTGTGCCATACAGCGCATGCCGGTGGCGCCGGTCCAGTACAACTCGGGCAGCGCACGCTGGTTGCCGAAGGCGTTGAGCTCGGCGTATTCCGGCATGCGCAGCCAATAGATGCCATGGACATATTCGCGCCAGCCGATCAGTTGGCGGATGTAGCCTTCGGCCGCGTTCAGCGGCACTCGGCCCTGGCGGTAAGCGTTTTCGACATCGCTGCACAGCTGGCGCAGATCGAGCAGGCCGATGTTCAGCGCCGCACTGATGCGGGAATGGAACAAAAACGGCTCAGCTTCAGCCATGGCGTCCTGATAATCACCGAAGGCGGCCAGGCCGAAGTCGAGAAAGTGCTGCCAGAGGGCCTGCGCCTGGGCGTGATCAACCGGGTAGTCGAAACCGTCGACGTTGCCGTAGTGGCTGGCAAAGCGCTCGCGCACCAACGCCACCACCGCCTGAGTGATCTCGTCCTGGCTGAAACGTGCCGGGAACACCCCGCGCAGATTACGCGGCAGGCGCTTGCGATTGTTGTGGTCAAAGTTCCAGGCGCCGCCCAGCGGGCTGCCATCGGCTTCGAGCAGCAGCCGGCAGCGCTTGCGCATCGAGCGGTAGAACTGCTCCATCCGCAGCTGCTCGCGGCCCGCCGCCCAGCGCGCGAAGGCTTGGCGCGAGCAGAGAAAGCGCCGGTCCGGGTGCCATACCTGAGCAACAGCGCAACTGCGCAAGGCCTGTTCGAGGCGCCACTCGCCGCATTCGGTGAGGTGCACTTCGCTCGCGCCAAGCTTCGCCTGCCAGCGCTGTACTTCGCCAGGCAGGCTGTGCGTGTTGCCAGGCACATCGAGCTCAACGTAGATCACTTGCCAGCCAATCTCACGTAAAGCCTTGGCAAAGTGGCGCATAGCACTGAAAATCATGATTATTTTCTGCGGATGATGCGCCACGTAGCTAGCCTCGGCATTTACCTCGGCCAGCAGCAGGACGTCACGCAGCGGGTCCAGTGCCTGAATCGAGCTCAAGTCGAACGAGAGCTGATCACCAAGTACCAGGCCCAGTCGCGGCGGGCTCGCGTCTACCACGTCTGCGCCAGTGACAATGGCAGACGCAGTGGCTCGATAAGCCCTTCCCGCTGCCCGCACATCTCATCGTGGACCACATGCTGGACCAGCACGCAGCGCATCGCCGGGAAGCCTGCGAGCAGGCTACGCAGGTGCGTCGACGAGCGCAGGTGCATGGGCCTGCCGCCCTCCTCGGCCAGTGTCTGTAGACCCGTTGCAGTGCGCACCCTGAGCAAATAGATGCCACCCTCCAGTGACAGCAGCTCAAGCTCGTCGACCGAGCCTGCATCAGCAAGGCTGCGCAACTGCTGCAAGGTGATCGAGGTAGTACGGGTAGCGTCGGTCATGTGGGGGGCTCCCTGTGACAAGTTTGCGATTCTTGTACAATCTTAAATGCGTGTATAAGTTTATAGCCTAGACGCAAAGATATCAGCAGTCACCGTGCATGGAGCTCTCATGAACAGGTTCAATCCCCGCAAACTGGCACTGTCGAAATGGACAGCGCGCTCACCGCAAAACCGCGAGAAGCACTTCATCGTCACCCAATTGCTGTGTGACGAGGAAGGCACGCCGCTGCAGGTCGAGCTGCAGGCAGTGCTCACCGGGCGCAGTGAAGTGTTCGACTGGCAGGAACTGCGCGACTCGACTCGATGGCTGCTGGGGTGGAAGTGATCACGACCACGCGGGCGCCATTTAAGTTCTGATACCTATACAAGAATAAAGCTTTGTACAAATATTCAGGCCAGTGGCTTAATGGCCCCTCCTGTGTGGGCATCGTGCCATCACGCAGATTCTGTCCCCTGAGGTTCTTCCGCCATGTTCATCCGCGCCCGCACCCATCAGCAGTTGTTGCAAGCGGAACACGCTCGTCAAGCCGCACTCGACGCTGAAGTGGCTGACCTGCGCAAAACCCTCGCCACGCTCCAGGAAGAGCATGGTGAAGCCCAACAGCACGCCCAGGGACAGGCCAGCTTCATCAATGCCATTGAACGCTCGATGGCGGTCATCGAATTTGCCCTCGACGGGCGTGTGATCAATGCCAATGCCAACTTCCTCAGGGTCATGGGCTATCGCCTGGATCAAGTCCGCGGCCAGCATCACAAGATGTTCTGCACTGCCAGCGAAATCGCCAGTGATGCTTACCGCGAATTCTGGGCTGCGCTCAACCGCGGCACGTTCAAGGCTGGCCAGTTCCCACGGCTGGACAGCCGCGGCGCGACTGTCTGGCTGCAGGCGACCTACAACCCGCTATATGACCAGCACGGCAAACTCTATGGCGTGGTCAAGTTCGCCAGCGATATCACCCCTGAGATTGAGCAGCGCGAGGCCGAATCGCAAGCTGCACTGGTGGCCTTCGAGACCTCGCAGCACACCGATGAGTGCACTCAGCAGGGTTCTGCGGTGGTGCAGCAGACGGTGAACATGGTCCAGAGCATTGCCGATGAACTGACCCAGATGGGCCAGGCGATCAGCGCGCTGAGCGAGCAGTCCGAACAGATCGGCACCATTGTCGACGCCATTCGCAGCATCGCCGAGCAGACCAACCTGCTGGCCCTCAATGCGGCAATCGAAGCCGCCCGCGCCGGCGATCAGGGACGCGGCTTTGCCGTGGTCGCCGATGAAGTGCGCAACCTGGCGCAGCGCACCAGCAAGGCCACCGTGGCAATCAGTGAGGTGGTCGGCAAGAACCGCGAACTGGCCCGCCAGGCGGTGGCGAGCATGCAGGCGAGTACGCTGAAGACCGAGCAAGGTGTCGAACTCGCGCACAAGGCTGGCGCGGTGATCGAAGATATCCAGCAGGGTGCGCAGCGGGTGGTGGAAGTGATTGGCCAGTTCGCCCAGCGTCTGGAGCAACGCCAGCAGCGGTGATTGCGGTATTTTAGGTAGATTATGCAGCGCGGTTTAGATCGCCGGGCCGCAGAGCGGCCCCAACAATCGCCCTACAACCCCAAAAATGAAGTGCTCCCCATGGATCCCAAGACTCTGCGCGATGCGTTCGCCGGGCTGAACGTATTCTTCGCCGTCGCGCACGCGCGCAGCTTCACCAAGGCGGCAGCGCGGCTGGGCGTATCTCAAACGGCCGTCAGCCATGCCGTACGCGCGCTGGAAGCCCGCCTGGGCGTCAGCCTGCTGTCACGCAACTCACGCAGCGTGACGGTGACTGAAGCCGGCGAGCAACTGCTGGCGAACATCGCACCGCAGTTCGAGGCCATTGATACCCAGTTGCAGGCGCTGACCGAGTTGAGCAACAGCCCTACCGGCACGATTCGTATCACCGCCTCCGATCACGCCGTACGCGCGGTGCTGATGGACAAACTCAAACTGTTTTTGCCAGCCCATCCGGGGATCAAGATCGAGCTGTCGACCAACAGCGGCTTCGTCGACATTGTTGCCGAACGTTTCGATGCCGGGGTCAGGCTCGGTGAGTCAGTAGCGCAGGACATGATCGCCGTGCGCATCGCTGCGGATTCGCCCTACGCGGTTGTCGCTACCCCGGCTTACCTGCAGCGTCACGGTATGGCGCATACGCCAAACGACCTGTTGCAGCACAACTGCATCAACCTGCGCCTGCCCACGCGGGGCAATTTATGGGCGTGGGAGTTTGCAGTCGATGGCCGCGAAGTCAATCTGCGCGTAGACGGGCAACTGGTCTTCAACAACACCTCCGACGCTGTGGAAGCCGTACTGGCCGGGCTTGGCGTCGCCTATTTGCCTGCGGAGCTGGTCGAGCAGCATGTGCAGTCCGGGCAGCTGCAGCAGATGCTCGAAGCCTACAGTCCAGTGTGGCCCGGTTTGCACCTTTATTACCCTAGCCGACGGCAGCCGTCAGGGGCGATGGCACTGCTGATCGCGGCGCTGCGCGTCTAGTCAGTAACCCTGCCCGGCTTGCTCAACGTGCTACCGGCACACGCGCCGCGCTGGCATTTATCACTAGCACTCATAGCTGCATGCACTTTATGCAGCTTTCTACTGTAACCCTTCCCGCCTAAAGTGTCGTTCTCGCGCCAATTATTAGCGCACGCCACTGGATTTCAGGACTGCTGCAATGGCCAGAGAGCATTACAGCCAACTTCAGGCGTTGATCGTCGTCGCCCGTGAGCGCAGCTTCACCCGTGCCGCGGCACAGTTGGCCATGTCGCAATCGATGCTCAGCCACACCATCCGCGACCTGGAAACGCGCCTGGGCGTGCGGCTGCTGACGCGCACGACGCGCAGCGTCTCGGTTACCGAGGCAGGCGAACGCTTGATCGCCGAGGTGGCGCCGCGCCTCGAGCTGATCGAAGCACAGCTGCACGCGGTCGCCGAGCTTGGCGACATGCCCAGCGGCACCGTGCGTTTCACCGCCAGCGACCATGCCATCGACACCTTGCTCTGGCCGAAACTGCAAAGCCTGCTGGCACGCTACCCGCGCCTGAACCTGGAGTTGCACAGCGACTACGCCTTCACCGATATCGTCCAGGGCCGCTTCGACTTTGGCGTACGCCTGGGTGACAGCCTCGGCAAAGACATCCACTCGGTGTGCATCAGCCCGGACATGCGCCTGGCAATCATTGCAGCGCCTGCTTATTTCGCCGAACGGCACATGCCGCAAACTCCAGAGCAACTGAGCCAACACGCCTGCATCAACCTGCGCCTTCCGACCCAGGGCAACCTGTATGCCTGGGAGCTCAAGCACGGCGAGCGCGCAATCAGCGTGCGGGTCGAGGGTCGGCTGGTGTTCAACGGCATCTACCAGGTGCTCAATGCCGCCCTCGACGGTCACGGCCTGGCCTATGTTCCGCACGATTTGGCTGCCGCCCATCTGGCGGCGGGCCGTGCTGTGCCGGTGCTTGAAGCGTGGTGGCGCAGCTTTCCTGGCTACCACTTGTATTACTCGGCGCAGCGCGAAACCTCACGGGCCATGCAGGTTGTGATCGAAACGCTGCGCTTTGACTGAATGAAACCAGCAACGTCGCCGACCGCTTGAGCAGCCGCGGGCTGCGCCTTGACCACCTTGTGCTAGTTTTCTCGCATGGGGTGCGCAGGGCCTTGGGCATTGGCGGCCTGATAAAAACTAAAGATCCATCCAACCGACTGATTACGGGTGAGCCATGCAGCTTCGAATCAACCAAAAGACCTACGAGGTCGATGCCGACGCGGATACTCCACTGCTGTGGGTAATCCGTGATGACCTGGGCATGACCGGCACCAAATACGGCTGCGGCCTGGCCCAATGCGGCGCCTGCTCGGTACTGGTCGACGGCAACGTGGTGCGCGCCTGCGTCACGCCGATTGCCGGCGTGGTCGGGCGTGAGGTCACCACTATCGAAGCCATCGAAGCTGACGATGTCGGCAAGCGCGTGGTCGCTGCCTGGGTCGACAAGCAAGTCGCACAGTGCGGCTACTGTCAGTCTGGCCAGGTCATGGCCGCCACCGCGCTGCTCAAGCACACCCCCAAGCCGAGCGACGAGCAGATTTCCGCGGCGATGATCAACCTCTGCCGCTGCGGTACGTACAACGCGATCCACGATGCGGTGCATGCACTGGCCAAGGGGGACGTGGTATGACCAAGTCTGTCGTCTACCCCGCCGATCTGCTCGCGCTGGATCAGCCGGTGAACCTGTCGCGCCGGCGCTTTCTTGCTGGCAGCGCCATTGGCGCATTGGTGCTGGGTTTCGGTCTGCCGCTAGGCACTTCGCGGGTACAGGCCGCTGCAGCGGCAACCCCGGCGTTGGGCACTCAGGTGCCGGCGTTCCTGGAAATTCGCCCGGACAACAGCATCCGCCTGCTCAGCCCGTTCATGGAAGGCGGCCAGGGTACCTTCACGGCGATGGCGCAGATTGTCGGCGAGGAGCTGGACGCCGATCCTGCCACGTTCCTGGTTGAAGCCGCGCCGCCTGGCGAAGCCTACGTGGTACTGGAAAACGGCATGCGCATTACCGGCGGCAGCATGTCGGTGCGCCTGAGCTACCCGGTCATGCGCCGCCTGGGCGCCCTCGGCCGGGCCATGCTGGTGCAGGCCGCCAGCAGCAAGCTGGGCGTACCGATCAGCGAGCTGAGCACCGAACCGGGTCGGGTCATTCACGCCAGCTCCGGCCGTTCGCTGAGCTACGGTGAGTTGGCCGGCGCGGCCATGGACCTGCCAGTGCCCGATCCGGACAGCATTACCTTGCGCGACCCGAGCCAGTTCCGCTGGATCGGCAAGCCGGTCAAGCGTATCGATGCCTATGACAAGTCCACCGGCAAGGCCGTCTACGCCATCGACCTGAAAGTCGACGGCATGCTCCACGCCGCCGTACAGCACGCGCCACGCCTGGGCATGACCGTAGGTGATGTGCGCAACGAGGCACAGGTCAAGGCCATGAAGGGTGTGCACTCGGTGCATCAGCTGCCGGGCGCAGTGGCAGTGGTTGCCGAGCGCTGGTGGCACGCCAAACGCGCTGCCGAAGCGCTGCAGGTGCAATGGCAGGAGCCGACCGCAGACTCCAAGGTGCGGCCGATGCCGGCGGATTTCTCCAGTGACGGCTTCCGCGAGCATCTGGCTGCGCAGACCGGGCCACAGCGCGAAGAAGAGCTTGAAGGCGATTTCAGCAAAGCCCTGGACGGCGCCAAGACCAAGGTAGAGGCCACTTACCACAACCAGTTCGTCAATCACGCACAGCTGGAGCCACCGTCAGCGCTGGCCCGTTACAACGACGATGGCTCGCTCGAAGTCTGGTTGCCCAATCAGGCACCCGATATGTTCCGCGCAGACATCGCCAAGCGCACCGGTCTCGATCTTGCGCAGATCACCTTGCACTCGCCGCTGCTTGGTGGCTTCTTTGGCCGGCACTTCCTCTACGACAGTGCCAACCCCTATCCGCAGGCGATTGCCCTGGCAAAGGCTGTCGGACGGCCAATCAAATTGATCTGGAGCCGCGAAGAAGAGTTTGTCCGCGACGTACTGCGGCCGATGGCGGTGGTCAAGTTCCGCGCCGGGCTGGACGCCAACGGCATGCCGGTGGCAATCGAAGCGGTCAGCGCTACTGAAGGCCCGACCGAGGCAATCGCCGGCAGCCCAGCGGAAAAAGGCGACCCGACGGCACTCGAAGGCTTGTCCGGCAAGGCCTACGCGATCGCCAACCGCCGCGTCGCGCAGATCTACGTCAAGGGCCCGGCAATGCTTGGCTACTGGCGCTCGGTGGGCAACTCGATGAACGACTTCTTCTATGAAGCCTTCCTCGACGAACTGGCCGACAAAGGCGGCCAGGACCCGTATGCGCTGCGCATGCACCTGCTGCAGGGTAACCAGCGCCTGAGCACGCTGCTCAAGGCGGTGGCCGACTTGTCCGGTGGCTGGAAACGTGGCCCGTTCACCGCCGAGGACGGCAGCAAGCGTGCCCGCGGCGTGGCCATGGCCTCACCGTTTGGCTCGCATGCAGCAGTGATCGCTGAGGTCTCGATCGAGAATGGCCAGGTCAAAGTGCATGACATCTGGCAGGCGATCGACCCTGGCAGCATCGTCAACCCGGCCATCGTCGAGGCTCAGCTCAACGGTGCGGTCTCGCTGGGGCTGTCGCAAGCCTTGCTCGAGGAAGCGGTATACGTCGATGGCAAGCCGCGTGCGCGCAACTACGACCTGTATCCGATCCTGCCGGCGGCGCGCATGGCACGGGTGCATGTACGCATTGTCGAAAGCGGCGAGAAAATGGGCGGCATCGGTGAACCACCCTTGCCTGCGGTCGCCCCGGCAGTGGCCAATGCGGTAGCGCAGCTGACCGGCCAGCGCATCCGCAGCATGCCATTGTCACGCTACACCTTCAGCTAAGCTGGCCCAGGACGACCTGCACATGACTCGAAAAAGCCTTGCAAGACCCTTGGCCCTGTTCGCCGTGCCGTGCCTGATCGCGGCCGGCCTGCTGGCCTGGTATGTCACCCGTGAACCGGCCTCGCCGTTCACCACTACCCCCCAGAGCAACGCCGACCCGGCCTTGATCCAGCGCGGTGAATACGTCGCCCGCCTGAGCGACTGCGTGGCCTGCCACAGCCTGCCGGAGGCTGCGCCCTTTGCCGGCGGCCTGAAGATGGCAACACCGTTGGGGGCGATCTATGCCACCAACATCACCCCCGACCCGGAGCACGGCATCGGCAAGTACAGCCTGGCCGAGTTCGACCAGGCCTTGCGCCATGGTGTCGCCCCCGGCGGGCGCCGCTTGTACCCAGCGATGCCCTACCCGTCCTATGCCAAGCTCAGCGACGAAGACGTGCAGGCGCTGTACGCCTTCTTCATGCAGGGCGTGCAAGCGGCCGACCAGCCCAACAAGCCTGGTGAAATCCCCTGGCCATTGAACCTGCGCTGGCCAATCGCACTGTGGAACGGCCTGTTCACCGAGGCCGAACCCTACGCCGCCAAGCCTGAGCAGAATGCCCAGTGGAACCGCGGCGCGTACCTGGTGCAGGGCCCCGGCCACTGCGGCAGCTGCCATACACCGCGTGGCATCGCCTTTGATGAAAAAGCCCTGAGCGAACGCGGGGTAACCTTCGTTTCCGGCGCCTTGCTCGACGGCTGGTACGCGCCGAGCCTGCGCAATGATCACAACACCGGCTTGGGCCGCTGGAGCGAAGGCGACATTGCTCGCTTCCTCAAAACTGGGCGCAATCAACATGCGGTGGTCTACGGCTCGATGACCGAGGCCTTCAACAACTCGACGCAGTTCATGAGCGATGAAGACCTGGCCGCGATCGCCCACTACCTCAAGTCGCTGCCCGGCGACCCGAAACGTGATGGCCCGCCTTGGCAGTATCAAGCCGTATCGGCAGCGCAGCAGCTGGACAAACCCGGGGCGCATACCTACGTCACCGCCTGCGCCAGTTGCCACGGGCTGGATGGCCGCGGCCAGGCTGAATGGATGCCGCCGCTGGCCGGCGCTACCTCGGCGCTGGCCGAGCATAACGCCTCGGCCATCAACATCACCCTCAATGGTGCGCAACGGGTGGTTGCCGCCGGGGTGCCGGATGCCTATCGCATGCCGTCATTCCGCGAGCAGCTGAGCGATCAGCAAATCGCCGAGGTGTTGAGCTATGTCCGTAGCAGCTGGGGCAACACCGGCACAGCGGTGCCTGCCAAGGACGTAGCCAAGCTGCGCGAGCATACCGACCCGGCCAGCAGCAGCCCGATCATCCTGCAGATGCGTTGAAAGGAACCACACGCCTGCTGCAAGGCTCAGTAAGACAGGAGTGCTCGTGTGTCGCTTAGCGGCAGCGAGCATGACTGCACAGCGTTCACACAGATCAAGGAACACCGATGGAAAGCATTGACCTCATGGTCCTGCGCACCGCCCGCGATTGGCTGGCGGCTGGCGAGCAGGTGCTGCTGGCCACCGTTGCCCGCACCTGGGGCTCGTCACCCCGCCCGGTCGGCTCGATGATGGCCCTGCGCGAGGACGGCCGGGTGATCGGCAGTGTGTCTGGCGGCTGCATCGAAGATGACCTGGTGCACCGCTACACCCGCGCCTACGGCGGCAGCGGTGTGGCCGACGGGCTGCCACAAGTGGTGTGCTACGGCGTCAGCGCCGATGAAGCCCACCGCTTTGGCCTGCCCTGCGGCGGCACCCTGGAGTTGGTGCTCGAATTCAACCCCTGCCACAAAGCCCTTGACCTGCTGCTGGAGCGGCTGGATGCAGGCGGCCTGGCCCGCCGCAGCCTGGATCTGGCCAGCGGCACGGCGACCCTGGAGCACACTTCGACACCGGAGCAATTCAGCTTCGACGGCGCGCGCATGGTCAGTACCCTTGGCCCTGGCTATCGGATGTTGCTGATCGGTGCCGGCGCCCTGGCCGAGTACGTGGCGACCATGGCCCAGTTCAATGGCTTCAAGGTCACGGTGTGCGATCCGCGCCCGGAGCACATGGCGGGCTGGAGCGTTGCCGGCGTCGAGCAGGTGGTCGGCATGCCGGATGACGTGGTGCGGGCATTCGCGCCGGACCTGCGCACCTGCATCCTGGCCCTGAGCCACGACCCCAAGCTGGATGACCTGGCCCTGCTCGAAGCCCTGCACGGCCCGGCGTTTTATATCGGCGCGATCGGTTCGCGGCGTAATAGCCAGCAACGACGCGAGCGGCTGATCGAGCACTTTGGCGAAACCGAAGTGTCACTCAAGCGGCTGCACGGCCCCATCGGTATTTACATTGGCAGCAAGACCCCAGCCGAGATCGCCGTGAGCGTGATGGCCGAGATCCTCGCTTGCAAAAACAACGTCGAACTGCCGGGCGAGCTGTCGGTCACCGAAGCCAAACGTGCCCAGGAGCTTGAGTTGCTGGCCGGTTGAGCAGCACTAAAATTGCTGCAGCGGCTTCACCCGCTTGACCGATCTGACGTACAGTTTCGCAAGTAGCTCAAGGCCAAGCCCTTCCGATGGACAAGTACGCCCCACGCCAGTGGCTCCCCCACGAAAAGCCGACCATTCCCGGCTCGCCGTCGACTCCGCTGCACCCGCCCCTGACTCGCCTCGCCTACGGCGCGGTGGGCCTGCTGGTGGCCATCACCGGCGGTCTGGGCAATGCCCTGGTGACCGCCAACCTGACCTTCCTGCAAGGCGCACTCGGTGCTACCAGCGCCGAAATGGCCTGGCTGCCGGCCGCGTTCGTGATGACCAACGTGTCGATGAACCTGCTGCTGGTGAAGTTTCGCCAGCAGTTCGGCCTGCGCGCGTTCACCGAAGTGTTCCTGGTGCTGTATGCACTGGTCACCTTCGCCCACTTGTTCGTCAACGACATCAACTCGGCCATCGCCGTGCGCGCAGCCCACGGTATGGTCGGCGCGGCACTGAGCTCGCTGGGCCTGTACTACATGATCCAGGCCTTCCCCGAGCGTTGGCGGCTCAAAGCCATGGTGCTCGGCCTCGGTGCGTCGCAGCTGGCGATACCGCTGGCGCGGATCTTCTCCGAAGACCTGCTGCAGATCGCTGAATGGCGCGGTTTGTACATGTTCGAACTGGGCCTGGCGCTGACGGCACTGGGCTGCGTCCTGCTGCTCAAATTGCCCCCTGGCGACCGTTTCAAGACCTTCGAACCGCTGGATTTCCTCACCTTCAGCCTGATGGCCAGCGGCACCGCCCTGCTCTGCGCCGCGCTGTCGCTGGGGCGCATCGAGTGGTGGCTGGACACGCCGTGGATCGGCATGGCCCTGGCGGCCTCGATCGGTCTGATCTGCGCGGGGCTGGCGATCGAACACAACCGCAGCAACCCGTTGTTGATGACCCGCTGGCTGAGCAGCGCCGCGGTGATCCGCCTGGCTCTGTGCGTGATCCTCATCCGCATGGTCACCTCCGAGCAATCGACCGGCGCGGTGGGCTTTCTGCAAACGCTCAACCTGGGCACCGAGCAACTGCGCAGCCTGTATGGCGTGATGCTGCTGGGCGCGGTGGCCGGGCTGGTCACCAGTGCCCTGACCATCAACCCCAAACACCTGGTGCTGCCGCTGTTCGGTTCGCTGGCGCTGATGGCTGTCGGCGCCTACATGGACAGCAGTTCGAGCAACCTGACCCGGCCAGCGCAGATGTACCTGAGCCAGTTCATGCTGGCCTTTGGCAGCACCTTCTTCCTCGGCCCGTCGATGGCCTTGGGCATCGGCCACGTGCGCGCCAATCCGCGCAATCTGGTCAGCTTTTCGGTACTGTTCGGGATCTGCAACAACCTCGGCGGCCTGCTCGGCGCGGCCTTGCTCGGCACCTTCCAGACCGTGCGCGAAAAATTCCACTCAAGCAACCTCAGCGAGCAGCTGAGCCGCCTCGAACCCCTGGTCAACGCCCGGGTCCAAAGCGGTGGCGCGAGCTATGCTGGAGTCATTGCCGACCCGGCCCTGCGCACTGAAGTCGGCACCCGCTTGTTGGCCAATGCCGCCACCCGCGAAGCCAACGTGCTGGCGTACAACGATGTGTTCCTGCTGATCGCCGGGATTGCCCTGCTGACCATGCTCTGGATTTCGCTGCGCAGCCTGTGGGTCTGGTACACGGCCCGCCAGGCGGCCCTTTCCGACTCAACCCGCGGCGCTTCGAATCAATGAACGAAGAAACACCGATCACCTCTACCAACGCCATCGCCGAAACCCCGGAAGGCCAGACTCCGCCCACGCAGCCGAGCAACCCCGGCGGCTCGCGACGGGTGCGGGTATTGTCTGTCCTGACCTTTGCCGGCGTGGCCTTGGCCGGCATCCTGCTGGTGCTGTATGCCTGGCAACTGCCGCCGTTTGGCAGCGCGATCGAAAGCACCGAAAACGCGCTGGTGCGCGGCCAGGTCACGCTGATCGCCCCGCAACTCTCCGGCTATATCGTCGAGGTGCCGGTGCAGGACTTCCAGTACGTCAAGGCCGGCGACCTGCTGGTGCGCCTTGACGACCGCATCTACACCCAGCGCTTGGCCCAGGCGATAGCGCAACTTCAGCAACAGCAAGCGGCGCTGGCCAACAACCTGCAGCAGCGCAAAAGCGCCGAAGCGACCATTGTCCAGCGCCAGGCGGCGATCACCGATGCTGCCGCCCAGGCCGACAAGAGCCAGGCTGACCTGCGCCGCAATCAGGCGCTGGTCAGCGACGGTTCGGTATCGCGCCGCGAGCTGGATGTCAGCCGCGCCAATCACGCAGCGTCAGTGGCAAGCCTGGCCCAGGCCAAGGCCGCGCTGGAGATCGCTCGCCAGGACGTACAGACGGTGATCGTCAACCGCGCCTCGCTCGAAGCCTCGGTGGAAAACGCCAAGGCCGCGGTCGAGCTGGCCCGCATCGACCTGGACAACACCCGCGTCACCGCACCGCGTGATGGCCAGCTCGGCCAGATCGGCACGCGCCTGGGTGCCTATGTCAATTCAGGTGCGCAGTTGATGCCGCTGGTGCCGGACAATCACTGGATCATCGCCAACATGAAGGAAACCCAGATGGCCAAGGTGCGCATTGGCCAGCCGGTGACCTTCAGCGTCGATGCCCTCGATCACCTGAAACTGCGCGGCCACGTGCAGCAGATCTCGCCCGCAACCGGTTCGGAATTCGCCTTGCTGCAAGCCGACAACGCCACCGGCAACTTCGTCAAGATCGCCCAACGGATCCCGGTGCGGATCACCGTCGACCCAGACCAGCCCGACGCCAAGCGCCTGCGCCCGGGGATGTCGGTAGTCGTTGGGATTGATACCCGCGCCGAGCATTCAAGCGATTAAGCTGCGGGTTACAGCCACCAGGCCAGCACCAGCGGCAACCACACGAACGACAGGATCGTCGAGCACATCACCAGGTTGGCGACCTCTTCAGGGGAGCGCTTGGCGCGCACTGCCAGCAGGTAGTTGAACACGGCCACCGGCATCGACGATTGCAAGACCAGGATGGCCTTGGCCATGGTTTCCAGGTCAAGCAGCTCACCTACTGCCCAGCCAACTGCACCACCCAGAACAATACGCAGGCCACCCAGCAGCATGCCCTTGCCGACCTGCTGCAGGCGGATGCTGGCCAGCGACACGCCGAGGGTCAGCAGCATCAACGGGATGGTCATGCCGCCCAGCAGGTTGACGGTATTGGCCAGCCATTTGGGCAATTCCCATTGCAGAAAGATGATCGGCATGGCCCCTGCCAGGCTGATCACGATCGGGTTGCGCAGCAGCGCCTTCAACGAGCTGGCGCCGCCGGCTACGGCAATGCCCACGGTGAACTGGAAGATCGACAAGGTCAGAAAGAACGCCACCGCCAGTGCCAGGCCATGCTCGCCAAAAGCGTACAGGCTTATCGGCAGGCCCATGTTGCCGGTGTTGGGGTACATGAACGCCGGCAGCAAGACGCGCCAGTGCAGGCCAGACAAGCGGCTGACCAGCAGCCCGACCAAGGCCATGCCAGCCATGCACAGCACACAGGCCAGAGCCATGCTGGTGAAGGCCGACTGGTCCAGTTTGGTCCGGCTCAAGGTCGACAGCACCAAGGCTGGCGTGCCGATGTTCATCACCAGCCGGGCGATAAATTCAGTGGGGTAGTCGATACCGCTGCGGGCCCAGCCGTAGCCAATGCCCGCGACGATAAACACCGGTGCCAGAACAGCAAACAACGAAGCCAGCATGCCTTGCCCTCAACAGCGATCAGCGCTGATCGCCCGAAAAAGATCCCAGTATGCCCCAGCTGCCCCGCGGTCGGCGTTCTGGCGGTGGATAAAGCGCAAACAGATCAACTGCAATCAGAGCATGCCCATCGCGGCTCGCAACGCCAGCAGGTAAGTGTCGACGCCAAACCCACAGATCTGTCCGCGGACCACCTCGGCGAACACCGAGTGATGACGGAACGCTTCGCGGGCATGAATGTTCGACATGTGCACTTCTACCACCGGCACTTCCAGAATCGCCAGCGCATCACGAATGCCGTAGCTGTAATGGGTCCAGGCACCGGCATTGATCAGCACTGCATCCGCCCGCTCTTCGTAAGCCTGGTGAATGCGCTCGCACATCGCTCCTTCGTAGTTGCTCTGGAAGCTTTCGATGCGCGCACCGAGCTCCTCACCCAGCGCCTGCAAGGCCTGATCGATATCTGCCAAGGTGGCCGTGCCGTACTGGCGCGGGTCACGCTTGCCGAACATGTTGTGGTTGATGCCGTGCAGCATCAGGATATTGACGCTCATGGCGCTACTCGAGTGGGATGGTCAGTTGGTTGATCACGGCACGGGTTTCAGGCCGCACCCCGCGCCACCAGGCAAACGCCTCTGCCGCCTGCTCGACCAGCATGCCGACGCCGTCGGCCAGGTTCGGCACGCCCTGCTCGCGGGCCAGCCGCAGAAATGGCGTGAGGCCTTTGCCGTAGGCCAGCTCATAGGCCAGCTGGGCACCGCTCAACACGTCCGCAGGCACCGGTGGCAGCTCACCGCTGAGGCTGGCCGAGGTGGCATTGATAACGATATCGAAGGCCTGGCCGTGCAGCTCTTCGTAACGGCTGATGCGCAGCAGCGGGTGGTCGACTTCATTGCGCAATGCCACAGCCTTGGACATATCGCGGTTGACGATGACCAGCTCCAGCGGCCCAGCCTGCAAGAACGGCAGCAATGCACCACGCACTGCACCACCGGCGCCGAGCAACAGCACCCGGCGGTTGCGCAGCGGCTGGCCAAGGTTGCTTTCGATATCGCGCAGCAAGCCGATGCCATCGAAGTTTTCCGCAACGATGCGGCCGTCTTCGAACTTCAGCGCGTTGGCGGCCCCGGCCAGCTGGGCGCGCTCGCTGCGCCGGTCGGCCAGCTCGAACGCACGCAGCTTGAACGGCGCGGTGATGTTCATGCCCAGCCCGCCCGACTCGCGAAATGCCAGGACCTGCGCTTCGAAGCCGTCGAGCTCGCCTTCGATGGCGCCGTATTCCAGTATTTGCTCGCTGACCTGAGCAAACAGGCGGTGAATCAGCGGCGACTTGGTGTGGTTGATCGGCCGGCCGATCACTGCGTAGCGGTCAGTCATGCTGCATCTCCGTGGCTAAACAAGACCCCATCTGCCTGCATCGCAGCGATCTGTTCAGGGCTGAAACCAAGCCCGGCGGCGATTTCGGCGTTGTGCTGGCCGAGGTCCGGGGCGACCTGGTGAATGGTGGTATCGCAGTCCGAGAAGCGGAACGGCAGATTGGGCAGGCGCAAGGTACCGTAGCGCGGGTGCTCCTGCTCGATGACCATATTGCGGGCCTTGATCTGCGGGTCGGCCAGCACCTCGTCGATGCGCTGGACCTTGGCGCTGGGGATGTCGATGCTGTCGAGCAAGCCGAGGATATCCGTCACCTGCCGCGCGCCTACCCATTCGCGCACCACTGCGAGGATGGTCTCGCGATTGGCGTTGCGGCCGTTCAGGGTGTGGAAGCGGCTGTCGCTGCCAAAACCGCTCGGGCCGCCGTTGGCTTCGAGCATGGCGGCGAAGCGCTGCCAGGCATCGTCCACTTGCGCGGCGATGACCAGGTCACCATCGGCGGCGCGGAAGACCCCGTACAAGGTCGACGTCGGCATGTCATGCCCGGTCTGCTCGGGCAGCACAGTGCCGTCAGACAACGTGTAGCACTGCACCGCGTACTCGTGCATCGACACCAGCGTGTCATACAAGGCCATGTCGATATGCTGGCCGCGACCACTGTTGACCCGGCCCAACAACGCCGCGTTGATGGCCGCTACCGCGTGGATGCCGGTGTACATGTCACCCAGCGAGATACGCAGCAACGGCGGCGCCTCGCCCGGCACGCCGACCATCTGCATGATGCCGCTCTTGGCTTCGGCGATCAGGCCGAAGCCTGCGCGGTGCGCGTCAGGCCCGGTGTGGCCATAGGCCGAGATCGAGCAGTAGACCAGCCGCGGATTGCGCGCCGACAGCTCGCTGTAGCCCAGGCCGAGTTTTTCCAGCGCACCGGGGCGGTAGTTTTCGATGAAGACGTCGGCCGAGTCGGTCAGGCGCTGCATGAAGGCCTTGCCGCGTGGGTCGCGCATGTTGACGCTGACGCCCTGCTTGCCCATGTTCAACTGCAGAAAGTAACCGCTCTGCTGCTCGTCCAGGGTGAAGGCATGCTGGCGGCCCGCGTCGCCTGTGCCTGGGCGCTCGACCTTGATCACTTCGGCGCCCAGCGCAGCCAGGCAACGGCCCACGTACGGGCCGGCGAGAAAGTGGCTGTAATCGATGACGCGGATACCCGCCAGTGGTAGTGCCTGACTCATGCCTGCGCCCTCCTTGGGACCATCAACCGGTGTTCGCCACGCTGCACCACTTCGCCGTGCTGGTTGATCAGCTCCGACGGCAGGACCACGATGCCCCAGCCTGGGCGGCTCTTGCTTGCGCGCATCGAGCCCACGCGCATGCGCACGTGGAGCACGTCGTTGACCTTGATCGGCAGGAGGAAGTCCCAGGTCCAGCCCAGCGACATGCCGGGCACGAAACGGTATTCGCACTGGGTCTTGAGGCCGTCGGCAATCGACAGGCCGAACAAGCCATGGGCAACCAGGCAGCCGAAGTGGCTGGCGTTGGCGTAAGCCTCGTCGACGTGGACCGGTGTGTGGTCACCGGTAAGGTCGGCGTAGGCCAGGATGCGCTCACGGGTCACGGTATAGCTTGGGCTGATGCACTCGTCGCCTTCACGGGCATCGTCCCAGAATTTTTCCACTGCGTTCATGCTTGCACCTGCGTACGTGGGTCAATCGCCAGCGCCTGAGCAACGCAGCTCACGGGCTGGGCCTGAATCAACTCGACCGCCAGGCCATCCGGCAGGCGGAACCAGTTGAAGCCCTGCGGCAGCGGCGTGACGCCGAAACGCTGCGCGGCAGCCAGGCTGGCTTCAAGGTCTTCGCAGACGATGCCCAGGTGGGCCATGCGCCCTTCCGGGCCGGCGAAGTCCGGCTGGTGGATGAACTGCAAACCGCCCAGGGTCCAGTACTGCGCAGGCTGCTCCAGGCTGCCTTGGACTTCACGCATGGTCATGCCGCACACCTCGCTGAAGAAGCCGATATGCCAGTGGATGTCCTTGACGAAGAATGCAACGTGTTCGAGGTAGGCTTTGCCGCTCACTTGTAGTCCCTCTTCTGATAGTCGGCCATGGCGCGTTCGATGCCTTTGATGCAGGCCACCAGGGTCGCGTTGACCGGCGTGGGCACGCCATGGCGCTGGCCCCAGCGCACGACCGAGCCATTGATGAAGTCGATTTCGGTGATCGAGCCTTTTTCCAGGCTCTGCAGCATCGAGGTGCGAAAACTCGCCGGCAGGCCTTCGGCAGCCAGTTGCCAGGCGGCTTGCGGGCTGGTCAGGCTGAGGCGGATACCGGCCCGCTCGGCAACAGCGATGGCTTCGGCTACTGCTGCCTTGGCGGTGCTCTCGAGCAGCGATTCGCTGTACAGCTGGCCGTAGCTGAGCATGGTGATGCCGCTGAGGGCGCCGGTGGCGACGTTGACCAGCAGCTTGTCCCACATGGTGCCGAGGATGTTGTCGCTGACACTGGTGGCCAGCCCGGCGCCGTTGAAGGTGTCGGCGATGGCCTGCACCCGTGGCGTCAACTGGCCGTCGAGCTCGCCGATGAAGGTCTGTTTGCCGGCTACCCCGGCGCGGATCGAGCCGGGTGCCAGCAGCACGCCGCCGACGTAGGTCTTGCCCGCCAGCACCCGCTCACGGCCCACTGCCTCGGCCAGAATGTCCTCGTGACCAAGGCCGTTCTGCAATGACAGCACCAGCGTCTGTGGGCCGATCAAGGCACTGGCGCCGGCAATCGCTTCAGCGGTATGGAACGACTTGACCAGCACCACCACCAGATCGGCCGCGCCGACCTCTTCGGCATCGACGCTGGCGTTGACCCGCACGTGGCGCTCGCCACGCTCATCGTTGACGTGCAGGCCGTGCTGGTTGATCGCATCGACATGCGCCTGGCCGCGGTTCAACAACCAGGTTTCGTGCCCCGCCTCGCTCAAGGCAGCGCCAATGGCGCAACCGAGGGCGCCGGCTCCAAGAATGCAGATTTTCACGTCGCAAGCCTCCTGTGCTTTGCGACTACATTAGGCAGGCAGGCTTATTTGGGCTATACAATGGCCTCAATAGCACTATTGAGAATTACAATGATGACTCCGTTGGATGCCCTGCCCGATCCCAAGCTGCTACGCCTGTTCGATGTCCTCTACAACTGCCGCAGCGTGACCCGCGCCGCCGAACAGTTGGGCCAGAGCCAGCCGACCATCAGCATCTGGCTGGCACGCTTGCGCGAGCAGCTCAACGACCCCTTGTTTGTGCGCACCCCGGGCGGCATGGCGCCCACGCCGCGAGCCGACCAGCTGATCGGGCCATGCCGCGAGGTGCTCGAATCGCTGCGCCGGCTGACCGCTTCCGAACCACAATTCATCGCCGCGACCGCGCAGCGGCGTTTTCGCCTGTGTGTCAGCGATGCCAGTCACATCACCCTGCTGCCGAGCATCCTCAACCACCTGCGCTCGCACGCGCCGGGCATCCGCCTGGAAGCGGCACGCATCGACGGCAATACCGAAAGCGCGCTGGAGTCCGGCGAGGCCGACCTGGCCATTGGCTTTGTACCGTGGCTGGGCGGCGGAATGTACCAGCAGGTGCTGTTCGAGCAGGACTGGGTGTGCCTGAGCCACCCCAAGCATGCCGCAGGCCAGCCCATGAGCCTTGCCCGCTACCGTGGCGCAGGGCATGTGCAGATCAGTGCCGGCACCGGCCAGAAACTGCTTGAGGCGGCTCTGGCCCGGGCGGGCATCGAGCGCCGGGTCATGCTCGAGCTGCCCGGCTTTCTCGGGCTGGGCATGGTGGTCGGCTCGACCGACCTGATTGCGACGCTCCCCCGCCATATCGGCCAGACCCTGGCCGCCATGCATGGCCTGCAGATGACCGACTGCCCGCTAGCGGTCGACGGCTTTACGGTCAAGCAGCACTGGCACGCGCGCTACCACCAGGACAGCGGCAATCGCTGGTTGCGCGAGTTGATTCGGCAGTTGTTTCAGCCGCCACGGCTGGAATAGGGCCGCGCCTGAAAGCCCGCGCTGCCGCCTCGCCACGCCTACCGTTGATCCTGCGGCCGATGGTCGCAGGGTCAGCCCCCTTGGCAAATCCAGGATAACGCTTAAAATCGCGCCTCCTTTTCGCCAGTCACCCTGCTACAAGCACCCTCGCTACCGGTCCGCAACGGCCCGGCCCAGCCTGCGCGGCAAAAAGGCACACATCTGCTGATTTCTTCTTGAGGTATGTATGTCTCCGCGTTTGCTGGCCATGGCGCTGGCGCCCCTGCTTGGGCTGTTCATCATGGCCCTGGGCAATGGTTTCATGTCTTCTCTGACCACACTGCAACTGGGTACGGCGGGCGAGTCGGCGACGATGATCGGTATCGTCTCTTCGGCCTACTTCATCGGCCTGACCCTGGGCGCGCTGTTCAATGACCGGCTGATCCTGCGCATCGGCCACATCCGTGCCTACAGCAGCTTCGCCGCGCTGATCGCCGCCACCAGCCTGATGCAGGGCCTGTTCTACGACACCACCTGGTGGATGGCCATGCGCCTGATCAACGGCTGGGCTGCCGTTGGTGTGTTCCTGGTGATTGAAAGCTGGTTGCTGATGGCCGGCGACGCGAAGATTCGTGGACGCCTGCTGGCCCTTTACATGATCGCCTTCTATGGCGCTGGCGTGCTGGCTCAGGCCGCGTTGGGTGAGATCACCGGCCTGGGCGCCAGCGCGCCCTACATGGTCGCCGGCATGCTCGCGGCGTTGTCGGTGCTGCCGATCGTGATCCTGCCGCAGGTATCGCCGGTGCTCGATCAGGTCGAACCGCTCAAACCCCGGCAGCTGCTGGGCGTGGCCCCCACCGGACTGGTCGGCTGCTTTGGTTCGGGCGTTGCGATTGCAGCGGTGTATACCCTGCTGCCGCTGTACCTGCAGCGCATCGGCCTGGCGGTAGGTGAAGTTGGCAACATGATGGCTTGGGTAATTCTCGGCGCCATGCTGCTGCAGTATCCGGTAGGGCGTTGGTCCGACCGCAAGGACCGCCAGGATGTGCTGATCACGCTGGCCGCGCTGTGCACCGTGCTGTCGCTGGTGATCGGCCTGCTGCCGGCCAACTCGGTGCTGTTGCCGGCAATGCTGTTCCTGCTCGGCGGCTGCGTGTTCGCCGTGTACCCGGTGTCGGTCAGCAGCGCTGCCGACCGCGCCCCGGCCGATGCACTGGTGCCGATGATCCAGGGCTTGCTGCTGATCAATTCGCTGGGCTCGGCAATGGCGCCGCTGGCGATTTCACCGGTGATGACCTCATACGGTGAGGTCGGCCTGTTCTGGGCCTTTGCCGTGATCAACCTGGCCATGGTCAGCTTCTTCCTCTGGCGCCGCGGCAAGCGCCCGGCACCGGAGCATCCGGCGCCGTTTGCTGCGAGCACCACGTTCTCGCCGAGTGGCGCCGAGCTGCGGGTGACCGAAGAACTGCGCCATGCCGTGCAGGAGCACCCGTCGATGGCCGAAACTCAGACGTCAGCGCCTGCTGCAGAGCACGCCTGACCCCTAGCGGGGGCATGACCGCTCGTCGCCCGACGGGCACCCTGCCCCCGCGGGCGTGGCCGAACACATGACGATCATCCTCACAGGAGATTCACCATGGTTCGCTTCCGCCCGCTTCCGTTAGTTCTTGCCCTGTCGTTGGGCCTTGCTTCTACCGTCAGCATCGCTGCCACTGACATGACCAGCGGCAAGTCCACCACCGAGCAGTCCTCCGGCGACCAGCCGCGTGGCAGCACCGCCGGTGACGGCAGCAGCGTCAACACACCAGGCGGCAGCCCGGATAACGACAGCAGCGATACCGGTACCGACTCCGATGGCGCAGATGGCAAGACTCCAGGGCCAAGCGACTCCAGCAGTGCCGAGCAAGACGATCATTGATTGCATGGGCGCTGTGGGGAAACCTGCAGCGCCACGCTTCAGTTCAATCAGCGCCAGTGGCGCTGTTCTTCGACTATCTGTTCATGCGCCTGGAACATCAGCGGCAACTGCTCTTTGAGCATGTCTAGCCAGGTACGCACTTTGGCATCCAGATAATGCCGCGACGGATAGATCGCATAAATATCTCGCTGACGCAGACGGTGCGGTGCCAGCACTCGACATAGCCGCCCCTGCTCGATCGCCTTGGTTGCAGAAAAGTACGGAATCAGGCCGATCCCCATGCCCAACTCTGTCGCCTGCAGCATGGCGTCAGCGACGTTGGTCAGGAAGGTGCGCTGCGGCTTGATCACGCAGGCGTCTGTGCCAGCCTCAAATACCCAGTCCTCTTCGAACAGCGGGTCACCCAGCCGCATGCAGGCGTGCGCGTGGAGATCTTCCGGCCGCTCGGGCACCCCATGACGGGCCAGGTAGTCCGGTGATGCACAGAGGATGCTGTAGATGCCGCCCAACGGGATCGCGATCAACTGCGAGTCGGGCAAGCCGCGGCCGATGGTGATGACCACGTCGTGACCTTCATCGAGCGGATCAGGGTTGCGTTGAGACAGGGTCAACTCCATGACCACCTCCGGGCAGGCTGCCTGATAGGTTGCCACCAGCGGCATCATCAGCATGCCCAGACCATGCGTGGAGTGCACCCGCAGCCGCCCGCGCGGGGTCAGATGAGCACCCCGTGCTTCATCCATGGCTTCTTCACTGAGCAGCAGAATCTGCCGTGCACGCTCCAGAAAACGCTCGCCCGCCTCGCTCATGCGCAGCCGCCGCGTGGTGCGGTGCAGCAGCCGAGTCTGCAACTGGTTTTCAAGCTCGGCCACAATGCGTGAAACCTGAGCTGCAGAAATGTCCAGGGCAATGGCGGCGCCCGCGAAACTGCCGCAATCGACTACCCGGGTGAAGGTCCGCATGGCGTGCAGCATGTCCATGAAAGCGCGCTCCTGAAGTTTACTCGTACATAAAGAGCAGCAATCTATCATGTTGCAGGCAATTTATTGTGAATTAGCCAGCAATGCTTTCGTCAGGTTCGCCAAGCGCAATACTGCGCGGAGAGGTAGCTGATCAGACCGGCTCCAGCAGCTGGGTGATCCACTCGACCTGCTTGGTAAACAGCCGGGCCTTGGCCTGCGGCACCTCCTGCGCATGCTCGAAGTGCGCCAAGGTCTGCTGGCGCTGACGCAGCACACGCCGCCATTTGCCCAGAAACGCCTCGCTGCGCTGCTCCATCAAACACGGGCCGAACAACAGCTGCTGCGGCGTGTAGGCCACATCTGCAGCCGGCACGGCAACGATGATCTCGTAGTCGAAGCGGTTCTCGCGCAGCACCTCTTCATGCTCGATGCGGTAACCGTTGTTCATCAGCCAGGTGCGCAGCTCCTGCTCGCCACCGTTGGGGTTCATGATCAGCCGCTCGCTGCCAGCCAGGTGATGCTTGCCGCGCTCGAATATCTCGCACATGGTCTCGCCGCCCATGCCGCACAGGCTGACCACGTCGATCCGGTCACCCGCTTTGATCGCCGCCAGGCCATCCGCCAGGCGCACGGCAATGCCCTGCTCCAGGCCATTTTTACGCACCTTGCGCTGCGCCGAATGAAACGGCGTCTGCGCCACTTCGCCGGCCACGGCAAACTCGATAGCCCCGCGCAGCATCAACGCCACCGGCAGGTAGCCGTGGTCCGAGCCGATATCCGCCAGCCGCGCTGCAGCCGGCACGTTGGCCGCGACCCGTTCCAGGCGTTGCGACAATGTGTGTTCGTTCAAGCCCTGTTCCTTCTGCATAACCGAGGCTGTGCGCTCGGCCAAATGGCCGCGATTCTGCCCGGCAATGCCTACTATTTCAATTTCAATGGCCCAGCGGCGGCTCGACCGACCCGGCTCGCTCACGTAGGCTTGCGCCTTTCCTCCCGTGTTAGGCAACTATTCCCATGGCAAATGCAGACATCACCTTCATTCCAGACCCGGACCCGGAGTCGATTTCTTCCGATGTGACCGGCTTCGGCAATCTGCTGGTGAGCACGCAGATCCCGACCCGGGCCGACGGCAGCCTGGAACTGGGCGGCATTGTCGAACAGAGCGAGTGCACCCTGCAGGCGCTGAAAACTGCTCTGGAGGGCGCTGGCAGTTCCATGGACCGTGTGCTGCACTTGACCATCTACCTCACCGACATGGCCGACCGGCCTGCCTTCAACGAGGTGTACCAGCGTTTCTTCAGCCAGCCATGGCCGGTCCGAGCCGCCGTTGGTGTGGCTACGCTCGCAGTTGAAGGCATGCGCGTAGAAGTAACCGCAATGGCCGCCAAAGCCTGACGCGGAGCGCCTTGTAGGAGCGGCCTTGTGTCGCGAAAGGGCTGCGTAGCGGCCCCAGGATCTGCGCCACGCCGCGAAATCGCCGGGGCCGCTTTGCGGCCCTTTCCGACCGGTCCGGCGTCCCGGCAAGGCCGCTCCTACAGGGGACCGCGTAAGCCGCACTTTTATTTTCGTTTCGAGCTGCAGGAAGCCCCATGCGTCGCCATTTCACCGTTCTATTGCCCACCCTCGGCCTGTGCAGCCTGGCCCACGCCGAGCCTGCGACCACTTTCAACCTGCTCGAGCCGGTGGTGGTCACGGGCACCTATGCGCCCAACCAGAGCTTCGACCTGCCCTACTCCATCGATACCGTGGAGCGCACGCAGATCACCGATGGCCAGTTGGGGGTCAACTTGTCCGAGGCGCTCAATCGCGTGCCCGGGCTGGTGGTGCAGAACCGTCAGAACTACGCCCAGGACCTGCAGATCTCCTCTCGCGGCTATGGCGCCCGGTCGGCATTCGGCATTCGCGGGATCAAGTTGCTCAGCGATGGCATCCCCGCCAGCACGCCGGATGGTCAGGGCCAGGCGGCCTCGCTCAACCTTGACGTGGCCGAGCGCATCGAAGTCCTGCGCGGCCCGGCGTCGGCGATCTACGGCAGCAATGCCGGCGGCGTCATCCAGATGTTTTCCCGCGACGGCGCCGGGGCGCCCAAGGTCGGCGTCGACACCACCTTTGGCAGCGATGGCTTCAACAAGGACCATGTCTACGGTGAAGGCGGCAACGACTATGCCGGGTTCGTGCTGGATGCTTCGCGCCTGGACACCGACGGCTACCGCGACCACAGCGCCGCGCGGCGCGACCAGACCTTTGCCAAAGTGCATGTACGCCCCGATGAAGACAGCCGCCTGGCGCTGATCTTCAGCACCCTGGAGCAGAACGGTACGCAGGACCCGTTGGGACAGACCTGGCAAGGCTACAAGGATGATCCACGCTCGGTGAGTAGCCGCGCCGAAGAATACAACACGCGCAAGAGCATCCATCACCAGCAGGTCGGGATGAATTACGAGCGTTATTTCGGTGACGCGACGTTGCAGTTCAATCTGTATGCCGGCAAGCGCAGTGTGATTCAGTACCTGTCGATACCCCAGGGCACGCCGCCCAATAACCGCGGTGGCGGCGTCGTCGACTTCGACCGCGAGTTCCACGGTGGAACCTTGCGCTGGATTCAACCGATCGAGGTCGCCTACGGTGCCCTGACCCTCACCGCCGGCGCTGATTACGACCGCAGCACGGACGACCGCCGCGGCTTCCAGAACTTCAGCGGCGACACTCTGGGCGTCAAAGGTGAACTGCGCCGCGACGAGAAAGACACCGCCACCAGCCTCGACCCGTATCTGCAAGCCCACTGGGAACTCGACCGCTGGACCGTCGATGCTGGTGTGCGCCGCAGCAGCATGGAGATGGAGGTCAACGACAAGTACCTGGCCAATGGCGATTCCAGTGGCTCGAAGAAGTATCAACGCACCACGCCGACGCTGTCGGTGATGTACGCCTTCTCGCCTGAGCTGCATGGCTACGTCAGCGCTGGCAAGGCGTTCGAGACGCCGACCCAGGCCGAGATGGCTTATGCGCCAGGCGCAGTCGAAGGCTTCAACTTCAACCTCAAGCCCGCGACCAGCACACAGTACGAGATCGGCCTCAAAGCCCGCCCGGACGAGCGCACTCGGATCAACCTGGCGCTGTTCGAGATTCAGACCGAAGACGAAGTGGTGGTACTTGCATCAAACAGCGGTCGCACCAGCTACCAAAACGCCGGCAAGACCCTGCGACGCGGCCTGGAGCTTGGTGTGCAACGGGAGCTGAGCGAACAATGGCAGGCCAACATCGCCTATACGCTGCTTGATGCAACCTATGACGAATCCGTCAGCCAAGGCAGCAGCACCATCGAGAAAGGCAACAATTTGCCTGGCGTACCGCGCAACAGTTTGTTTGCCGAGCTCGTGTGGAAACCTACATCAGGCATCAGCATGGGCCTGGAAGGCCAATACCGGAGCAAGGTTTACGTCGAAGACAGCAATCAACAAACCGCTGCCCCTGCTTATACCGTGTTCAATTGGCGCACGCGTTTCGAGCAGAACCTTGGGCCGTGGACCTTCCATCAACTGGTCCGCCTGGACAACCTGACGGATCGTCAGTACGTCGGTTCGGTGATTGTCGGCGATGGCAACCAGCGCTATTACGAAGCAGCCCCCGGTCGCTCGTGGTACGCCGGCGCCGGTCTCGAGTATCAATTTTAAGGCTGACCCCGGCTGCAGCGGCCTCGAAGCAGGCCGCTGCAGCCAGCTTCAGCTCAGCACGCGGTCGATCGTCAACGGGAACTCACGCATCCGCTTGCCGGTTGCGTGATACACCGCATTGGCCACCGCCGCCGGCACCCCGACGATGCCGATTTCGCCGACGCCCTTGGAGCCGAGCGCGTTGACGATCTCGTCCGGCTCATCCACGAACAGCACGTCGATGTCGGCAAAGTCCGCCTGCACCGGAATGTGGTATTCAGCCAGGTTGTGGTTCATGTAGCGGCCCAGCTCATGGTCGATCAAGGTCTCCTCGTGCAGCGCCATGCTCACGCCCCAGACCACCCCACCGAGAATCTGGCTGCGGGCCATCTTCGGGTTGATCACCCGCCCCGCTGCAATCGCACTGACCACCCGCCCCAGCCGCACGGTGCCGAGCTGTTCATCGACCCGCACCTCAACGAACACTGCCGAGTGTGTAGCCGTTGCATAGCCATCGCGGCGTGCATCGGGCTCGCACACCACTTTCGCCTCCAGGCCACTGCGCGGCAGTATCTCGGCCAGCGGATAACGGCGGCGACCAACGTGCAGCTCACCCTCACTGATAAGCATGTCCTCAGCCGGATGCCCCGCCAGCTCCGGATAACAGCTACGCGCCTCCATCAGCAGTTTGCCGCGCAGCACTTCACAGGCCTGGCGCACCGCCGAGCCAACCGACGAAACGGTAAACGAGCCGCCCTGCAGCGGCGCGGTCGGCAACGCCGAATCGCCCAGCAGGAAGGTCACCTCGCCCGGCGCCATGCCCATGGCGTCGGCCGCGATCTGGGTCATGACGGTATAGGTGCCGGTGCCGATATCGGTGGTCGCGCTGCTCACCACCAACTGGCCATGGGCATCGAGCCGCGCACGGGCGCTGGCCTTCATCTGCATCGCTTCCCAGACGCCACCGGCCATGCCCCAGCCGATCAGCTCGTTGCCTTCGCGCATGCTGCGGGGCTGTGGGTTGCGGGCAGCCCAGCCAAAACGCTCGGCACCTTGGCTGTAGCAGTCGAGCAGGGCCTTGCTGGAATACGGCTTGCCCTCGTTGCCATTGCTGTCGGCGAAGTTCTGCCGGCGCAATTCGACCGGGTCCATGCCCAGTTCCACCGCCAACTCATCCATCGCGCACTCCAGGCCGATCAGGCCCAGCGCGGCGCCGGGCGCGCGCATGTCCAGCGGCGTGTAGACGTCCAGCGGCACCAGGCGGTAATCCATGGCCACGTTGTCGCATTGGTAGAGCATGCCGCTCCACTCGACGACGTGCTCGGTGAAGTCTTCGAAGCGCGAGGTCTGGCCGGTCGCTGCGTGATGAATAGCCTGCAGCTTGCCCTGGGCGTCAGCGGCCAGGCGCAACTGCTGCACGGTGCGCGGCCGGTAGCCGAAGGTAAACATCTGTTGACGTGTGAGGGTTACGCGCACCGAGCGCTGCAATTGCAGCGAGGCCATTACTGCCAATGGCAGCTGGTATTGCGGGCGCAAGCCGGAGCCGAATGCGCCGCCAACATAGGCCGCGAAGACCCGCAGTTTCTCCTTGGGCAGGCCGAACACGCTGTGCAGGTAGTCACGGCAATTTTGCGTGCCTTGGGTCTTGTCGTGGATCTCCAGATTGCCGCCAGGGCGGTAGATTACCGTGGACGCATGCGGCTCCATCGGGTTGTGGTGTTCGATCGGGGTACTGTACGTAGCATCGACCCGCACCTGAGCAGCGTCATAGGCTTGCTGGAAGTTGCCGCGAGGCTTGGGAAGCTCAGCCGGCGCGGCATGCGCCTGCCCGGCGAGCAGATCGGTCTGATGAGCATCGGCCTCATACTCGATGCGCACCAAGGTGCCGGCATGCCGGGCCAGTTCGAGGTTGTCGGCGACCACCAGCGCCAGCGGCTGACCGCTATAGAGCACGCGGTCGTTGTACAACGGACGAAACGGCGAGCCGTCGGCCGAATCAGCGTCTTCGTACTGCTCATCCTCGCCCGCCAGCTTGGGCCGGTTCTGGTGGTGCAGTACCGCCACTACACCTGGCAGGCGCAAGGCTGCATCACAGTCGATATGGCGCACGCGGCCACGGGCGATGGTGCTCGAGACCACGCTGCCGTGGAGCAAATCAGGGGTTGGATATTCGGCCGCGTATCGCGCCTGACCAGTCACCTTGGCCGGGCCGTCGACGCGGTCCATGGGCTGGCCGCTAACGGGTTTCAAGGTATTCATCAGGCAACTCCTGTTGCAGCAGCTTCAGTGAAGGCGCGGACGATCGCCGCATGCGCAAGCTTGATCTTGAAGGCGTTGTGCGCCAGCGGCTGGGCATCGGCCAGGAGCAGGTCTGCTGCTGCGGCAAAGCTCTCGCCGGTGGCAGCGCGACCCTGCAACAGTTGCTCGACCGCAAGGTTGCGCCAGGGCTTGTGCGCCACGCCGCCGAGGGCCAAGCGGGCGCTATCGATCTTGTCGCCGTCCAGTTCCAGCGCGGCGGCAACCGAGATCAGGGCAAACGCATAGGAGGCCCGATCACGCACTTTGAGGTAGTGGCTGTGCTGGCTGTACTGCGGCGCCGGCAACTCGATGGCGGTGATCAGCTCATCGTCTGCCAGCTGGTTGTCGCGCTGCGGGCTGTCGCCTGGCAGGCGGTGGAAGTCGGCAAAGTCGATCTGGCGCTCGCCAGCCTTGCCCTGTACGTGCACCCGCGCCGCCAGCGCTGCCAGTGCCACGCACATGTCCGAGGGGTGCACCGCAACGCAGCTGTCACTGGCACCGAGAATCGCATGGATGCGGTTGAGGCCATCACGGGCCGGGCAACCCGAACCGGGCTCGCGCTTGTTGCACGGCGTGCCAGCGTCATAGAAGTAGTAGCAACGGGTCCGCTGCAGCAGGTTGCCGCCAGTGCTGGCCATGTTGCGCAGCTGCGGCGAAGCACCGGCCAGGATCGCCTGACTGAGCAGCGGATAGCGCTGTTCGACAAGCGGATGCCAGGCCAGGTCGGCGTTGCTCACCAGCGCACCGATCAGCAACCCGCCCGCCTCGGTTTCGCTGACCTGATCCAGCGGTAGCCCGGTGATGTCGATCAGGTGTTCAGGCTGGTCGAGGTTTTCTTTCATCAGGTCGAGCAGGTTGGTGCCGCCAGCGATAAACCGCGCTTGGGGGCCGGTCAGGGCCAACGCGGCGTCGATGCTGGTGGGCTTGCTGTACTGGAACGGAGTCATGGCCGTGGCCCTCCATGAATCAACGGCAAGGTCGCTTCCACGGCATCGAGAATATTGCTGTAGGCACCGCAGCGGCACAGGTTGCCGCTCATGGCTTCCTTGATTTCATCACGGCTGCGCGCGCGGCCTTCGTTGGCCATGCCCAGTGCCGAGCAGATCTGCCCAGGCGTGCAGTAGCCGCACTGGAAGGCATCATGCTCGATGAAGGCTTGTTGCAGCGGGTGCAGGCTGTCGCCGTCGGCCACCCCTTCGATGGTGGTCAGTTGGTCGCCATCGCACATGATCGCCAGGGTCAGGCAGGCGTTGACCCGGCGGCCATTGCGCAGCACGGTACAGGCGCCGCACTGGCCGTGGTCGCAGCCTTTCTTGCTGCCGGTCAGGTCGAGCTGCTCGCGCAGCAGGTCAAGCAGGGTCGTCCAGGGCTGCACCTGCAGCTGCCGGGGCGTGCCGTTGAGGGTCAGGCTGATGGCCTGGCCGCTGTGGTCGGTCGGGGTGTCGCTCATGGTCGGGGCCTCATCACGGTCGGTCGGGCTATGTTTTCAGGTACGACCGGGTGAGAAGCTCAGGCGTTCAAGCTAATTGACCAGCGCCGGCTCACCATCGGGCAGTGCGCAGGTGCCGCGTGAGCGTTTCACCGTTACAATGCCTGCCTAAACCGTGACAGCCCGAAAAAATAACGCCATGTCCTTGCCCAAGAATCACCTGGAACTGCTCAGCCCTGCCCGCGACGTGGCGATTGCCCGCGAAGCCATCCTGCACGGCGCTGACGCCATTTATATCGGCGGCCCGAGCTTCGGCGCGCGGCACAACGCCTGCAACGAGGTCGGCGAGATCGCCGAGCTGGTCGAGTTCGCCCGGCGCTACCATGCGCGGGTGTTCACCACCATCAACACCATCCTCCACGACAACGAGCTGGAGCCAGCGCGCAAGCTGATCCATCAGCTGTACGACGCCGGCGTCGATGCGCTGATCGTGCAGGACCTTGGGGTGATGGAGCTGGACATCCCGCCGATCGAGCTGCATGCCAGCACCCAGACCGACATCCGCACCCTGGCCCGGGCGCGCTTTCTCGATCAGGCCGGTTTCTCCCAGCTAGTGCTGGCGCGTGAACTCAACCTGCAAGAGATTCGCGCGATTGCCAGCGAGACCGATGCAGCCATCGAGTTCTTCATCCATGGCGCGCTGTGCGTGGCGTTCTCCGGCCAGTGCAACATCTCCCAGGCGCAGACCGGGCGCAGTGCCAACCGTGGCGACTGTTCGCAGGCCTGCCGCCTGCCGTACACGCTCAAGGATGATCAGGGCCGGGTAGTCGCGTTCGAGAAGCACCTGCTGTCGATGAAAGACAACAACCAGACCGCCAACCTCAGCGATCTGGTCGACGCCGGCGTGCGCTCGTTCAAGATCGAAGGCCGCTACAAGGACATGGGCTATGTGAAGAACATCACTGCCCATTACCGCAAAGAGCTCGATGCGATCCTGGAGAACCGTCCAGCACTGGCGCGTGCTTCCAGTGGCCGCACCGAGCACTTCTTCATGCCCGACCCGGACAAGACCTTCCACCGCGGCAGCACCGACTACTTCGTCAGCGACCGTAAAATCGACATCGGCGCGTTCGACTCGCCCACCTTCACCGGCCTGCCGGTAGGCGTGGTGGAAAAGGTCGGCAAGCGTGACATGCAGGTAGTCACCGAAGTACCACTGAGCAACGGTGACGGCCTCAACGTGCTGGTCAAGCGCGAAGTGGTGGGTTTTCGCGCCAACATCGCCGAGCTCAAGGGCGAGTTCGAGGAAGACGGTGCGCCGCGCTTCCGCTACCGCGTCGAGCCCAACGAAATGCCGGACGGCATGTACCGGCTCAAGCCAAATCATCCGCTGTCGCGCAACCTTGACCACAACTGGCAGCAGGCGTTGCAGCGCACCTCCGCGGAGCGCCGGGTCGGCGTCGCCTGGCAGGCGCATCTGAGCGAACAGCGTCTACAGCTGACCGCCACCAGTGAAGAAGGCATCAGCGTCAGTGTTGCCCTCGACGGCCCGTTTGGCCCAGCCAACAAGCCACAACAGGCGCTTGACCAGTTGCATGATCTGCTCGGCCAACTGGGCACCACCCAGTACCACGCCAGTGCTATCGAGCTGGATGCGCCGCAGGCGTTCTTCATCCCCAACTCGCAGCTCAAGGCCCTGCGCCGTGAGGCCATCGAGGCGCTGACCGCAGCGCGCATAGCTGCCCACCCACGCGGTGCGCGCAAGGCCGAAACCAGCCCGCCGCCGGTGTATCCGGAGTCGCACCTGTCGTTCCTGGCCAACGTCTACAACGAGAAGGCCCGGGCGTTTTATCACCGTCACGGTGTGCAGTTGATCGACGCCGCTTACGAGGCCCACGAAGAGCTGGGTGAAGTGCCGGTGATGATCACCAAACACTGCCTGCGCTTCTCCTTCAACCTGTGCCCGAAACAGGCCAAGGGTGTGACCGGCGTGCGCACCAAGGTGGCGCCGATGCAGTTGATTCAGGGCGATGAAGTGCTGACCTTGAAGTTCGATTGCAAGCCGTGCGAGATGCATGTTGTCGGCAAGATGCGCTCGCATATCATCGACCTGCCTTCGCCGGGCAGTGGCGGCGTGCAGCAGGTGGTCGGGCATATCAGCCCGGAAGACCTGCTAAAGACGATCATCCGCGCCCCGCACTGATCGGCCTGCCGCAGCGCCTTGCCAGCGCTGCGGCCCGCTTGCCAGCCACTCCTCGATTGCAGCCAAACGCCTGGTACGTTAGTACGCAAAATACTTCTGTAAACGAGAATTGTTTCCAGATATGATCCCGCGCATCTTCCCTCTGCCAGGATCGTATCGTCCATGCGTCGTGCGTTCGTTTCTCTCTGTCTGCTGAATGTAATCTCCCCTGTCGCGCTGGCTGATGCCGAACCAGCCCAAACGGTCGAGCTGCAAGCCGTCAACATTGATGCCGCCAGCGAGCGCGAGCGCGCCGATGGCCCGGTGATCGGCTACCGCGCGACCCGCTCGGCCAGCGCCACCCGCACCGACACCGCCCTGCATGAAACCCCGCAGTCAGTCAGCGTGGTGCCCAAGGACGTGCTCGAAGACACGGGCGCAACGCGCCTGCAGGACGCGCTGGATTACGCCGGCGGCGTGGGCCGGGCCAACAACTTCGGCGGCCAGGGCCTTACCACCGTCACCGTGCGCGGATTCACCACCGGTGAGTACTACCGCAACGGCTTCCCGATCAACCGCGGCTACCCCAACGCACCGGACGCCAACACCGTCGAGCGCCTGGAAGTGCTGCGCGGCCCGGCCAGCAGCCTGTATGGCCGTGGCGATCCTGGCGGCACCTTCAACGTCGTCAGCAAACAGCCGCTGCCAGAATCCAAGGTGACCTTGGGTAGCCAGTTCGATGATCAGGGTATGCACCGTGCAACGCTGGACGCCACTGGCCCGCTCAGCGAAGACGGCAGCCTGGCCTACCGCCTTAACGTATTGGGCGAAGGCGGCGAGAGCTTCCGCGATGACGTTGACAGCGAACGCTATGACGTCGCGCCGGTACTCAGTTGGCAGGCCAACGACAGCACCAAGATCGTCTTCGAAGGCGATTTCATGCGCAACAACCACCCGCTCGACCGTGGTTTGACCCGCTATGACAACCAGCGCGGCAGCGCCTCGCGTGATACCAACGTTTGGGAGAAAGGCAGCGACAACCTGCTGCACAACGACAACAACATGGCCCAGCTGCGCTTTGAGCATCTGCTCAATGACAATTGGACCCTGGCTGGCGGGATGCAGTGGCTGGATGGCAGCTTGAAAGGGAATGCGGTTGAGGCCAATAGCCTGCAGGCTGATGGCCGCACCCTTGGTCGCAATTTCAACTATCGCAAGTTGGAGTGGACCGATCGTGACTACCAGCTGAATCTGACCGGCCACTTCGAAACAGCAGGCTTCGCCCACACGCTGCTGACCGGTATCGAATACGAAGACTACGACTACAAGTCGATCATCCAGCGCTCCGCCAACGGTTCTGGCGCCTACCCGATCGATATCTACAATCCAGTTCTGGGCCAGCCACGCCCTGCCCTGACCCGCACCACCACGCATGACAAAGAAAACCTCAAGACTTGGTCGGCCTTCGTGCAAGATCAAGTCGCTCTGACCGAGCGCTTCAAGGTGCTGGCGGGTGTCAGGCTTGAGCGCTTCGAGCACGAGTACGAAAACTACCTGCCAGGCACCACCGGCTGGGATGCAGCAGACAACGCCGTCACCCCGCGCCTGGGTGCGATCTACGACCTGACTGAAACTGTCGCCGTGTATGCCAACACCGCACGCTCGTTCAAGCCAAACAGCGGCGCGAGCATGCAAGGCAGCGGCTTCGACCCTGAAAAGGGCAAATCCTATGAACTGGGCGTCAAGTGGGAGCCACTGGATCGCCAACTGAGCGTGGATGCGGCGATCTACCACATCGTCAAAGAGAACGTGCTGACCCGCGACCCCGCTGATCCCACCGGCACCTTCAGCGTCGCCGCCGGTGAAGTACGCAGCCGTGGTCTGGATATCAATGTGGCCGGCAACCTGACACCTGAATGGCGGGTAATCGGTGGCTACGCTTACGTGGATGCCGAAGTCACCAAGGACAACACCCTGCCTACCGGCACGCGCCTGGCCAACATCCCGCGCAACAGCTTCAGCCTGCTCAACACGTACGAATTCCAGGACGGCCTGGCTAAAGGTTTCGGCATGGGCATGGGCGTGAAATACGTGGATGACCGCCAGGGCCAGACGGCCGCCAGCACCTACACTATGGAGCAATACACCGTGGTGGACCTGCTGAGCTTCTATCAGCTGAACGAGCATGTGCGGCTGAACGTAGATGTGCGCAATGTGTTCAACAAGGGCTATGACGAGGGCGCGTTCAACCGCTACGCCTACCCAGGTGAGCCACGCACCGTGCAGGCCGGGGTTGCCTACACCTTCTGACGTTGCTCAACCGCGCCCTGGCAGGCGCGGTGTCAAACGTCCCAGCCTGTTGGCAATCAGCAGGCTGGCACTCCATCAAGCAATTACAAACCCTTCTCACGCGCCTCACGCAGGCGCTGCTCGATTTCGGCGGTCTGCTCTTCCAACTCTTTGATCGAGGTGGGCGTGATTACCTTGTCGATCGTTTCGGTGTCCGGGTCCGGCCGCTCCAGCGGCTGACCTTCAATGCGCTGGCCCTGTTGGGCCTGCTCGGACGACAGTGGGCGTGGCACCTTGTCGCCGGTGTGTTGCGGGTCGTGCTCGGTCATGGCGTGCTCCTTGAGATATCTGCCTGTATTTCAGCAGATCGCACGCTGGCGCAAAAGTTTGATTGGGCCAGAGGTGATCGCACAGTGGCGAACACCGCACGCAGCAGGCAACCAATCGGTTGCTCGGCGAGAAAAACCTGCTCCAGGCACTGTTCGGCAGCCTCAAGGTGGCTGTGCAGGCGATGGCGCGTCTGGGTTTCGCCGCACAAGGCAATCAGCGTCGACTTGCCAGCGTCCTTGCCCAGGTCCTTGCCGGTATCCGGGTCACAATCGCGCAGATCATCCTGCAGCTGAAACGCCTGGCCCAGCTCGCTGGCAAAGCGCTGCAGAGGCAGACGTACGCCGTCATGGGCATGGCCCAACAGGCACGCCATATCCATGATTGCGGCAAACAGCACGCCGGTCTTGAGCTGATTGGTTTCGGCGATCTGCTCGGCACTGCGCGCCATTGCACCCTCGCGCAGGTCTTGCAGCTGGCCTTTGACCAGGCCTTGGACACCGATGGTCTGCGACATGATCGCGATCAGGCGATTGCGCTGCTCCGGCTCGACCGTGTGCAGCGCCGCCACCACGCCAAACGCGCGGGACAGCAAGGCGATGGCGGCAAGGATCGCCACGTCCTCACCAAACGCCAGGTGCAGCGTCGGGCGGCCACGGCGTAGCGCAGCGTTGTCCATGCAAGGCAAGTCATCGAGCACCAGCGAGGCGGCGTGCACCATCTCGATCGCACAGCCCAGATCCAGCGCTGCCACCTGGCAACCGCCCAGGCTCTCGGCAGTCAGTACCAACAGTAACGGGCGCAGGCGTTTGCCCGGCGCCAGGGCACTCTCGCGCATGGCCGCCGCGAGCAGATCGCGTTCATGACCCACCTCTGGCAGCAACGCGCTGAGGCGGCTGTCCAGCTCTGCCCGCAGGCGAGCAAGGTAAACAGCGAAGTCGGCGTCAGTGGCCGAGGTTGTGCGGGCGATAGTGGTCATCCTGGCCTCTTCGGTGGTGCGGTCTAGGCCGCGAGTTGACGGAACGACTATCAGGGGCCGTTGCCAGAACTGTACTGTTTCCCAGCATAGCTGTACAAAGCTACTAGCGTTGTACAAGTAACAGGTAAGGCCATGATTTTCACCCAATGATTCACTGGCAGCGGAGCCGGAATGAAAAAAAGCGTGTTGAGCCAGCGCAAGGATGATCATCTTGACATCGTATTGGGCGCAGATAAATCCACGGCGCACGCCGATGCCGGCTGGGCCGCGGTCCGCTTCGAGCACTGCGCCCTGCCTGAGCTCTGCCTGGACAGCATCGACCTGAGCAGCTCCTTGCTGGGTATGCCCCTGCGCGCGCCGCTGCTGATCAGCTCGATGACCGGGGGCGCCGAGCGCGCCACACGCATCAACCGCCACTTGGCCGAAGCTGCGCAGGCGCTTGGGATTGCCATGGGCGTCGGCTCGCAGCGGGTCAGCCTGCGCAGCGCCGACGACCAGGGCCTGACCCGCGAGCTTCGCCGGCTGGCCCCGGATATCCCGCTGCTGGCCAACCTTGGCGCGGCGCAATTGCGCGAAGCCGATGGCCTGGACCTGGCCCGGCGCGCCGTCGATATGCTCGAAGCCAGCGCCCTGATCATCCACCTCAACCCACTGCAGGAAGCGGTGCAGCCCGAAGGTGACCGCGACTGGCGCGGCGTGCTGGCGCAGATCTCGGCACTGACCGCAGCGTTGCCGGTGCCGGTGATCATCAAGGAAGTCGGCGCGGGGATCTCGCCGAGCGTGGCCCGCGACCTGCTCGAGGCCGGCGTGCAGGTGATCGACGTGGCCGGCACCGGCGGCACCAGCTGGGCAGCGGTTGAAGCCGAGCGCGCCAGCAACCGCGCCGATCGGGCGGTGGCCATGGCCTTCGCTGACTGGGGCATTCCGACGCCGCTGTGCTTGCAGACCTTGCGCCGCGCCTTGCCCAACAGCGTGCTGATTGCCTCCGGCGGCATTCGTGACGGCATCGATGCGGCCAGGGCGATCCGCCTCGGCGCTGATCTGGTCGGCCAGGCCGCCGGCGTGTTGCAGGCCGCGACCGAGTCGACCGAGGCGGTTGTCGAGCATTTCGAGATCATCAATCGCCAGCTGCGGGTTGCGTGCTTCTGCACAGGCTCGCGTGACCTGGCAGCGCTGCGCCGGGCGCGTTTGTTGCCCGTCGGGCTGGACCTGTCATGAGCCACTTTGCGGTGGTCGCCCCGCCCTACCCCAGCCACTTCCAGGCCTTGCAGGCGCTGGCCGGGGAGCTGGTTGCGCGCGGCCACCGTGTGAGCTTTTTTCACCAACCTGCCGCGCAGCGCTGGCTTGGCGACCCGCGCATCGGCTTTGTTGCGGTGGGCCACGGTCAGCTTGCCGACGACCACCTTGAACAGACTTTGCGCCTGGCCGCCATCCCCAGCGGGCCGATGCACCTGCGCCGCTTGATCGACCAGCTGGCGAGCACCAGCGCGATGCTCTGCGCCTGCCTGCCCGAGGCGCTCGCCGCACATCAAGTGGATGCCATGCTGTGTGACCAGATGGAGCCGGCCGGGGCACTGGCGGCCGAAGCGGCGGGCATTCCATGGATATCCATTGCGTGCGCGCTGCCGATCAACCGTGAACCCGGCATCCCGTTACCAGTGATGCCGTTCGACTACGGCCAAAGCCGCTTCAAGCGGCGCCTGTACCGCGGCAGCACCGAGGTCTTCGACTGGTTGATGCAGCCGCTGGGCCGCGTGCTGCGCCAGGCCTGCCGTGAGCATGGCCTGGTCGAGCGCGAGGGCCTGCATGACTGGCTGTCGCCGCTGGCGCAGATCAGCCAGACCGTGCCCAGCTTTGATTTCCCGCGCCAGGCGTTGCCGGCGCACTTTCATGCAGTCGGGCCGCTGCGGGTGGCGGCGCCGCAGGACGTCGGCGACTGGCCGCTGGACCCGGCACGGCCCTTGGTATTTGCCAGCCTGGGCACCCTGCAGGGCCATCGCTTCGAGTTGTTCAGCAAGATCAGCCAGGCCTGCAAGGCACTCGACGTGCAGCTGCTGGTCGCTCACTGCGGCGGCCTCGACCAGGCCCAGCAAGCGCTGTTGCTGGAACAGGGCGCCACGTTCGTCACCGACTTCGCGCCCCAGCAATGGGCGGTGCGCCGCGCCGACGTGGTCATCAGCCATGGCGGCCTGAACACCGTGCTGGATGCCATTGCCGCCGCCACGCCGCTGTTGGTCATGCCGATTGCCTTCGATCAACCTGGGGTGGCGGCGCGGGTTGCCTATCATCGTCTGGGCGTGGCGCTGTCGCGGCGCGCCAGTGTCAGCGCCATCCGCAGCGCCCTCGCCCACCTGCTGCGCGAACCGCTGCCCCGGCTGACTGCGCTGCAACGCGAGTTGGCCACAGCCGGTGGCGCGACCAAGGCTGCGGACATCGTCGAGGCTGCGCTGCGCAGCCAACAACCGGTACTGGCAGAGAGTCCACCATGCATTACGACCTGATCCTCGCCGGCGGCGGCCTGGCCAATGGCTTGATCGCCTGGCGCTTGAGCCAACTGCGGCCTGAACTGAACCTGCTGTGCCTGGAACGTGACGCCACCCTTGGCGGCAACCATACCTGGTCGTTCCATGATGCCGACCTGACCCCAGCCCAGCAGCGCTGGCTGGAGCCGTTGGTAGTCAAGCGCTGGCCGGCCTACCACGTACATTTTCCGCACCTGTCGCGGCGCCTCGCCAGTGGCTATGCGAGCATCACCAGCGAGCGCTTTGCCGAGGTCATCACCCAGGCATTGGGGCCGGCCCTGCGTACCGGCTGCGAGATCACCTCGCTTGCGCCGGAACAGGTCACCCTGGCCAGCGGCGAAGTGCTGCAGGCCAGGGTCACTGTCGATGGCCGTGGCGCCGAGTCCAGCCCGCATCGGGTGCTTGGCCGCCAGGCCTTTCTCGGCCAGGTGCTGCGGCTGGAGCAGCCCCACGGCTTGCAAGCGCCGATCCTGATGGATGCTCGAGTCGCCCAAGGCAACGGCTACCGCTTTGTCTACGTGTTGCCGTTCAGCACCGATACCCTGCTGATCGAAGACACCCACTACGTCGATCACAGCCCGCCAGCGGCGGCGCAGTTGCGCAGTAATATCGATGACTACCTGCGTCAACACGGCTGGCAGGCCGCCGAGTGCCTGCGCGAAGAGCAAGGCGACTTGCCGATCACCCTGGCAGAAAACTTTCCGGCCTGGTGGGCGCAGCAGCACGGGCAGGTCTCATCCGGGCTGCGCGCCGGGCTGTGCCACTGTACGACCGGTTATTCACTGCCGGAGGCGGTGCGCCTGGCCGACTGGCTCGCAGCGCAGCCGTTCGACAGCAGTGCGCAACTGCACCAGGCCATGGGCAGCTATCTGGCCCACCGCTGGCGCGGCCAGGGCTTTTATCGCCTGCTCAACCGTATGCTGTTCCTGGCTGGCAGCGCGCAGCAGCGCTGGCAGGTCATGCAGCGCTTCTACCGCTTGCCGGAAGGCTTGATCGCACGTTTTTACGCAGGCCAGAGCTCCACGGCTGACCGCCTGCGGATTCTTTCGGGCAAACCGCCAGTCCCCGTCGGCCAAGCGCTGCGGGCGGCGTTGCGCCATTCTCCCCAGCATTTCAAGGAGCAGTCATGACCCAAGGCAAAACCGCGCTGGTGATCGGTGCCGGCCTCGGCGGCCTGGCATTGGCCATTCGCCTGCAAGCGGCCGGGATTCACACCACGTTGCTGGAGCGTCGGGACTTGCCGGGCGGGCGTGCCTACGTCTACCACGATCAAGGCTTTACCTTTGACGCAGGCCCGACGGTGATCACCGACCCGACCGCGATCGAGGCGCTGTTCGAGCTGGCTGGCAAGCCGATGGCCGACTACGTTGAACTGCTACCGGTCGCACCGTTTTACCGGCTGTGCTGGGAAGACGGCACGCAGTTCGACTACAGCAACGATCAAGCCGAGCTCGAGCAGCAGATCCACGCCATGGAGCCGGCCGATGTCGCCGGTTATCAGAGTTTTTTGAAGTACTCCCGGGCAGTCCTCGAAGAGGGCTATATCAAGCTGGGTGCGGTGCCGTTTCTGACCTTCCGCGACATGCTCCACGCCGGCCCGCAACTGGCCCGTTTGCAGGCCTGGCGCAGTGTCTACAGCATGGTCGGGCAGTACATCCGCAACCCGCAGTTGCGCCAGGTGTTCTCGTTCCATGCCTTGCTGGTGGGCGGCAATCCGTTCGCCACTTCGGCCATTTACACCTTGATCCACGCCCTGGAGCGAGAGTGGGGTGTGTGGTTTGCCAAAGGCGGTACCGGCGCGCTGGTCGATGGCATGGCACGGCTGTTCACGGACCTCGGTGGCACCCTCGAATTGAACGCCGACGTGGTCAGTTTCGATAGCCAGGGCGACCGTCTGACCGGTGCCCGCAGCCGCGATGGCCGCCATTGGACGGCCGACGCAATTGCCTCCAACGCCGACGTGGTGCACACCTACGCCGACTTGCTCGGCGCACATCGGCGCGGTCAATCCGAAGCGCGCCGCTTGAAAAACAAGCGCTTCAGCAACTCGCTGTTCGTCGTCCATTTCGGCCTCAAGCGCCGGCAACCGCAGCTGCGTCACCATACGGTTTGCTTCGGCCCGCGCTATCGCGAGCTGGTGCAGGAAATCTTCAACGGCCCAAACCTGCCGGAAGACTTTTCGCTGTATCTGCACTCGCCCTGCGCGACCGACCCGGACATGGCGCCAGACGGCTGCTCCAGCCACTACGTGCTCGCTCCAGTGCCGCATTTGGGCAATGCGCCGGTGGATTGGGTGGTCGAAGGGCCGCGTTACCAGGAGAAGATTCTCGATTACCTCGAGCGCTATTACATCCCCGGGCTGCGCGAAGACCTGGTCACCTGCCGCAGCTTCACTCCGGTGGATTTTCGTGACGAACTCAACGCCCACCTGGGTTCGGCGTTCTCGCTGGAGCCGGTGCTGACGCAAAGTGCCTGGTTCCGCCCGCACAACCGCGATGCCCAGGTGAGCAACCTGTACCTGGTTGGTGCCGGCACCCACCCAGGCGCCGGGGTGCCGGGCGTGATCGGCTCGGCCAAGGCCACCGCAGGCTTGATGCTCGAGGACCTGCAACGATGAGTGGCGACGAGCAGCTGCTGGCCCACGCCGAGCACAGCATCGCCGTCGGCTCGAAGAGCTTCGCCGCTGCCTCGCGCCTGTTCGACCCGGTCACCCGGCGCAGCGCAGTGCTGTTGTACGCCTGGTGCCGCCACTGCGACGACGTGATCGACGGCCAGCAAGCCGGCCATCAAGCTACCGTGCTGGAAACTGAAGAAGCCCGCCAACGCTTGGCCGGCCTGTACCAGCAGACTGCCGCTGCCTGCGCCGATCAGCCGGTCACTGACCCCGCCTTTGCTGCACTGCGCGAAGTTGCCCGGCGCCATGGCGTGCCGCAGGCCGAGGCGTTCGACCTGCTGGCGGGGTTCGAGCAGGACGTTGCCGGCCAGCGCTACCAGACTTTGGAACAGACCCTGGGCTACTGCTACCACGTGGCTGGCGTGGTCGGCCTGATGATGGCGCGGGTCATGGGCGTGCGCGATGACGCCGTGCTCGACCGCGCCTGCGACCTGGGCCTGGCCATGCAGTTGACCAATATTGCCCGGGATATCGTCGATGATGCCAAGGTTGGCCGCTGCTATCTGCCGCAAGCCTGGCTGGACGAGTTTGCAATCACTGCTGAACAGCTTGCCGACCCACGCCACCGTACCGCTGTGGCGCGCATGGGCACACGTCTGGTGGAGCAGGCGGAGCCCTACTACGCCAGCGCCCAGGCCGGCTTGAGCGCCCTGCCCTGGCGCTCAGCCTGGGCAGTGGCAACGGCGGGTTCGGTGTATCGGCGCATCGGCCTGAAGATCCTGGCGGCGGGTGATGCCGCCTGGGATGGGCGCCTGTCGACCAGCAAGGTGGAGAAACTCGCCGCCGTTGCCAGCGGCCTGTGGCAGGCCCTCAGCCGCGGCTGGCGTCGCTATCCGCCACGGGCGCTGCAGCTTTGGCAGCGTCCACTCGCTGCTCGCGCAACGGCCCGCCATGGCGAGCGCGCAGCTGCGCCTTCAACTGCTCAACCGTAGGCGAGTAGAGAAAACCAAACGACACACAGCCGTCCTTGCCCTGCACCGCATGGTGCATCAGGTGGGCCTGGTACAGGCGCTTGAGGTAGCCATGGCGCGGCACTATGCGCAGCGGCCAGCGCCGGTGCACAAGGCCGTCGTGGGCGATGAAGTAGAGCAGGCCATAGCCGGTCATGCCGGCACCGATCCACTGCAGTGGATACCAGCCGGCAGTGCCCAGCGCGATCAGGGTAATCGCCAGCCCGGCAAACACCACGGCGTACAGGTCGTTCTTTTCGAACAGCCCGTGGCGCGGCTCGTGATGCGAGCGGTGCCAGCCCCAGCCAAAGCCATGCATGATGTACTTGTGGGCCAGATAGGCAACCCCTTCCATGGCGGCAAGGGTGATCAGAAACGTCAGCAGACTGGTGAACATGGCGCGGCATCCCCTGGCAATGCCTGTGAGCATACAACAAATGCCCCAGCGTATTGCAGCGGCATGCCGCCGCGCCAGTCGCCCTTCTACCAGGTCAGCACGGCGCCCAGGGCCAAGGTATCGGTGTCCTCGTTTTGCGCATCGCCCTCATGGCCATCGATCTCGAACTGGTTGTATTCGGCGACCAGTTTCAAGTTGGCATTGATCTCGCGAAACAGCGCTATGCCGCGGGTTTCATAGTCGGCGCCCGTGTTCACCGCACCGTTGCCGTCATCCTTGGTCTTGCCATACGACAGCGCCAGGCGGTTTTTGCCGAAGGTGTAGGAGCCTTGCATCAGGTAGCCGTGGCTGTCGACCTCACGCAGAGTCGCCTCGCCGGCATTGTTGGTGAAGAACGGGTTGATGCCTTTGGCGCTGAAGCCGGAGCCGGTCAGCGAGAACGCGCCCATCTTGGCCTGCACTCCGTAGCCAAGGCCTTTGGAGGTGACCGAATCGACGTTGCTGTCGGTGTTGTCGGAGGTCTGGTAGCTGCCGTTGAGCCAGCTGTAGATCTTCGCGCCGCCCAGATCAAACTGGTAGGTGATTTCGCTCTCGGTGCGTGGGTTCTCCTGATAGGCCTTGCCGACCGCGCTGTCGTCGTTGGTGTCGACCGGGTCCATGATCCCGACGGCCACGCGCAAGCCGTCCATTACCGGTGTGCGGTAGGTGATCTGCGAGGTCGGGAACGGATAGGGATAACCGCTGCCGATGTTGCCGAACGAGACGCCACCGCCGTCAACCAGGCCGAGGGTGTCGCTAACCTGGCCATAGCCGGTGAGCAGTTCATCGAGGAGGATGTTGGAGCGGGCAAACAAACCGAAGTCCTTGCCGATCAACACCTCGCCCCATTCCGGGTTGGCCACCGTGCCGTAGAACTGGCGGACATCGATGGCAGTGTCGGTGCCGTTGGTTTCACTGTCGTTGATGCTGACCCAGAACGAGGCGCGCCCGCCCAGCTTGAGATCGTCGATCTGGCGCGTCATGTTGAAGCCAAGCGTATTGGGCAGAAAGCCCATCTTCACTCGTGACTGGCGACGGTCGTACTGCTCGCCGGCGCGGTCGATATCGCTGTTGACGTAGAAGGCGTTGATGTAGCCGTCGGTGGAAAAGGTGGTCTGGTCCTTGTCGTAGAGCATGATCTCGGCCCCCGCCATCGGGGCCAGGGCAAAGCTGGCAAGGCCGCCAAGCAGCGGCAGGATACGGCGGTGGGAGTTGTTATTGTTGTTGTGCATGACGCGCTCCGCAATCGGTTGGACAGGTGTCCAGGCGATTATCGAAAGGCCACGCACGCGGCCCAACGCTGCCTTGGCGGCGATTGGCCACTTCCTTGGCCGGTGCCTGGCGGCTTGCTCCCGCAAGCACTACGACCCGCTCCCGCTGGCTCACTCAGCTAAAGTGGCAGTACCTAGTGCGCAAGGTGGGTACATGAGACATTCATGCAGTCAGCTGCTGCAGATATGTCGATTGTGCAGGGCATATTTGCATGGCAGGATCTTTTGATCCTCCAGTGCACTCCAGACTTCACTTGGAAAATCAATAACAAAGCAGGGAGATCGCGATGACCGCGCACGCTCGAATTTCATCCACCGATCATGTGCTGGCTGAAGTCCGCAATCAGATTGGCTACCTCACCTTGAATCGCCCGGCCGGCCTCAACGCGCTGACCCTGGACATGGTGCGCAGCTTGCAGCAGGCGCTGGACGCCTGGGCGGCCGACCCGCAGGTGCAGGCTGTGGTCCTGCGCGGTGAAGGGCCAAAAGGCTTCTGCGCCGGCGGTGATATCCGCTCGCTGTACGACAGTTTCAAGGCCGGCAGCAGCCTGCATGAAGCGTTCTTCGTTGAGGAATACGCCCTTGACCTGTGCATCCATCACTACCCCAAACCGACCTTGGTGCTGATGGACGGCTTCACGCTGGGCGGCGGCATGGGCCTGGCCCAAGGCGCCGACCTGCGTGTGGTCACCGAGCGCAGCCGGCTGGGCATGCCGGAGACCGCCATCGGTTATTTCCCAGACGTTGGCGGCAGCTACTTCCTGTCCCGCGTGCCGGGCGAACTGGGCACCTACCTGGGCGTCAGCGGCTGCCAGATCCAGGCCGCCGATGCCTTGTACTGCGGCCTGGCCAACTGGTACCTGAGCAGCGACAAGCTCGCCCAGCTCGATCAAGCCCTGGACCAGCTCAGCTTTGGTCAGTATCCGCTCAAGGATCTGCAGGGCGCGCTGGCCCGGCTCGGCACTCAGGTACTGCCTGACGCGCCACTGGCCAAGCTGCGCCCGGTGATCGACCACTACTTCGCCCAGGCCGACCTTGCCAGCATCATCGAACAACTGCGCACGGTGCGAATCGGCGACAGCCAGGCTTGGGCGCTGGCCACCGCCGACCTGCTGCAAAGCCGCTCGCCGCTGGCCATGGCGGTAACCCTGGAAATGCTCCGGCGCGGGCGCAGGCTTGGCCTTGAGGCGTGCTTTGCCATGGAGCTGCACCTGGACCGGCAGTGGTTTGCCCATGGGGACATCATCGAGGGCGTGCGCGCCCTGATCATCGACAAGGACAAGCAGCCCCGCTGGAACCCGCCGACCCTGGCGGAGCTGGACCAGGCGCGGGTCGACCAATTCTTCGAAGGGCTGTGAGCCTGGGAGTACGCAGATGCAAGACCTGGAACTGAACGAAGAACAGATCATGATCCGCGACATGGCGCGCGATTTTGCCCGCGGCGAAATCGCCCCACATGCCCAGGCCTGGGAAAAAGCCGCCTGGATCGATGACGGCGTGGTGCGCAAGATGGGTGAGCTGGGCTTGCTCGGCATGGTCGTGCCGGAACAGTTTGGCGGCAGCTTCACCGACTACGTGGCCTATGCCCTGGCGGTCGAGGAAATCTCGGCTGGCGACGGCGCGACCGGCGCCTTGATGAGCATTCACAACTCGGTAGGCTGCGGCCCGTTGCTGGCCTACGGCACGCCTGAGCAACAGCAGCAATGGCTGCCACGCCTGGCCAGCGGCGAAGTGATCGGCTGCTTCTGCCTGACCGAGCCGCAAGCCGGCTCCGAAGCGCACAATTTGCGCACTCGTGCTGAGTTGATCGATGGCGAATGGGTGATCAACGGCAGCAAGCAGTTTGTCAGCAACGCCCGCCGCGCCGGGCTGGCCATCGTCTTTGCAATGACTGATCCGGAGCTGGGCAAGAAAGGCCTGTCGGCGTTTCTGGTGCCGACCGACAACTCTGGTTTCAAGGTTGACCGCAGCGAACACAAGATGGGAATTCGTGCTTCCGACACCTGTGCCGTGACCTTGGACAACTGCCGCATTCCGGCAGCCAACATGCTCGGCGAGCGTGGCAAGGGCCTGGCGATCGCACTGTCCAACCTTGAAGGCGGCCGTATCGGTATCGCCGCTCAAGCGCTGGGCATTGCCCGGGCGGCATTCGAAGCGGCGCTTGCGTACTCGCGGGACCGCATCCAGTTCGGCAAGCCGATCAACGAGCACCAGAGCATCGCCAATCTGCTCGCCGACATGCAGGTGCAGGTCAATGCCACGCGCTTGCTGATCCTGCACGCGGCGCGCCTGCGCAGCGCCGGCAAGCCGTGCCTGTCAGAGGCTTCGCAGGCCAAGCTGTTCGCTTCGGAAATGGCTGAGCGGGTCTGCTCGATGGCGATTCAGGTGCACGGTGGTTACGGGTATCTGGAGGATTATCCGGTGGAGCGGTACTACCGCGATGCGCGGATTACCCAGATCTACGAAGGCTCCAGCGAAATTCAACGGATGTTGATTGCGCGTGAGTTGAAGAACTATCCGATGTAAGCCTATGCGCGACCTGCCAGGCAGCAGGTCGCGCGCGTAAAGCCACCTCGATTACTCAGTGACGTGCACGCTGTCCAGATAAGTGCGCACTGCCCACAACGCCTCCTGGCTGAGGAAGTCGGCCATCTTCGGCATGTACACACGGCCATCGCGCACCGCGCCGTTGCGCACCCGCTCGACAAACCACTCATCACCCACCGCGCCTTCATCGAGCATACGCAGATCAGGGGCAATGCCACCGGACTTGGCCTCAAGGCCATGGCACGCGGCGCAGTTCTGGTTGTAGGCCGACGCGCCGATCGACAGCGCCTTGTCATGATCCTTGCTGTTGCGGTAGGGGTTTTCGCTCCGCCATTCACTGCCCAAGGGCTCAAGCCCATCGGTGTTGACCGCCGATGGCGTCACGTTGCCATGGGCGAAGCTGCCACCGGCGGCGCACAGGCCAGCCAGCAACAGGGAAAGGTGCCAGGCGCTTTTAGGGGTTGTCATTGTTCTGCCCTCGACTGCTGAAGTTGCACGCTGCGCCTCTCGAACGGAGGCGGCCCGACCATCCTAGAAAGCCGGTGCCAGCGGCCACATGCTGCTTTGGGGGTCGCGCCCTTATCCCTTGGTAGTAGCGCTTGCGGCGCAGTGCCAAATCATGTCCGGGCTGGGAAGATTTCCCGCAGTGACCGGGACTTTTTCCGTATCTCGATCAGCGGCGGCGTTCCAGGCTAGCCAGGCACAACCTCACTGGGAACTCCACCATGACAACAAGAACATCACCCGCCCTGCTTTCGCCTCTTTCTGCCGCCCTGCTCCTGGCCAGCCTGGCCTGCGGCGGCGCTGCCCAGGCCAAGCCGGTTACCTGGGAAGATATCGCCGACGACCACAAGACCACCGGCAACGTGCTGCAATACGGCATGGGCACCAACGCCCAGCGCTGGAGCCCACTGGCGCAGGTCAACGATCAGAACGTGTTCAAACTGACCCCGGCCTGGTCGTTCTCTTTCGGTGACGAAAAGCAACGCGGTCAGGAATCCCAGGCCATCATCAACGACGGCGTGATCTACGTCACCGGCTCCTACTCGCGGGTATTTGCCCTCGACGCCAAGACCGGCAAGCGCCTGTGGACCTACAACCATCGGCTGCCCGACGACATCCGCCCCTGCTGTGACGTGGTCAACCGCGGCGCGGCGATCTACGGCGACAAGATCTTCTTCGGCACCCTCGATGCACGGGTAGTGGCGCTGAACAAGGACACCGGCAAGGTGGTCTGGAACAAGAAGTTCGGCGACCACAGCGCCGGCTACACCATGACCGGCGCGCCGACCCTGGTCAAAGACCAGAAGAGCGGCAAGGTGCTGCTGATTCACGGCAGCTCGGGCGATGAGTTCGGCGTTGTCGGGCAGCTGTATGCACGCGACCCGGACACCGGCGAAGAAGTCTGGATGCGGCCGTTTGTCGAAGGCCACATGGGCCGCCTCAACGGCAAGGACAGCACCCCGACCGGCGACGTCAAAGCGCCGTCCTGGCCGGATGATCCAAGCTCGCCAACCGGCAAGGTCGAGGCCTGGAGCCACGGCGGCGGCGCGCCTTGGCAGAGCGCCAGTTTCGATGCCGAAACCAATACCATCATTGTCGGCGCCGGCAACCCTGGCCCGTGGAACACCTGGGCGCGCACCTCCAAGGACGGCAACCCGCACGACTACGACAGCCTGTACACCTCCGGCCAGGTCGGCGTCGACCCCACCACCGGCGAGGTCAAGTGGTTCTACCAGCACACGCCGAACGATGCCTGGGACTTCTCCGGCAACAACGAACTGGTCCTGTTCGATTACAAGGACAAGGACGGCAAGCAGTTCAAGGCCACCGCGCATGCTGACCGCAACGGCTTCTTCTATGTGGTCGACCGCACCAACGGCAAGCTGAAAAACGCCTTCCCGTTCGCCGACAACATCACCTGGGCCAGCCATATCGACCTCAAGACCGGGCGCCCGGTTGAAAACGAAGGCCAGCGCCCGGCCAAGCCTGAGCCAGGGCAGACCAAGGGCAAGCCAGTCGAAGTGTCGCCGCCGTTCCTCGGCGGCAAGAACTGGAACCCGATGGCCTACAGCCAGGATACCGGGCTGTTCTACGTGCCGGCCAACCAGTGGAAAGAGGAATACTGGACCGAAGAGGTCAACTACAAGAAGGGCTCGGCGTACCTGGGCATGGGCTTCCGCATCAAACGCATGTATGACGACCACGTCGGCACCCTGCGCGCGATGGACCCGACCACCGGCAAGATGGTCTGGGAGCACAAGGAGCGCCTGCCGCTCTGGGCTGGCGTGCTGGCAACCAAAGGCAACCTGGTGTTCACCGGTACCGGCGACGGTTACTTCAAGGCGTTCAACGCCAAGACTGGCGAGGAGCTGTGGAAATTCCAGACCGGCAGCGGCATCGTCTCGCCGCCGATCACCTGGGACCAGGACGGTGAGCAGTACATTGGCGTAACCGTCGGCTACGGCGGCGCGGTACCGCTGTGGGGTGGCGACATGGCCGAGCTGACCAAACCTGTGGCACAGGGCGGCTCGTTCTGGGTGTTCAAGATCCCGGCCTGGGACAGCAAGACCGCCCAGCGCTGAGTTGCCTGGCTGCAGCCCCACCAGCGCCTCGTGCGTTGGTGATGGCTGCGGCCAAGTGCCGTGTTCGAGGGCCACGCCCTCATCCAAGGAGCCACCATGAACTACCTTCCCTTCGCGTTGATTCTGGCGCTCAGCCCGGTTGTTGCCGATGAGCTGGACGATGCACCGTTGACCATCAATGGCTGTGTGATCGCCGCCGAGAGCAAGTGTGCCAACGCCAACCTGCGGGGCGCCGACCTGAGCAATCAGGACCTGCGCAAGATCGACCTGTCTGGCGCCGACCTGCGCGAGGCCAACCTGCGCCACGCCCGGCTGGACCTGGCCAATCTGGAGAAAGCCGACCTGCGCGGCGCCAACCTGACCCGTGCTAGCCTGCAGCAAAGCAACCTGCGCCTGGCGCAACTGCAGAACGCAACGCTGGTCGCGGTGCAGGCCTGGGGCATGTACGGGCAAGGCGCCAATTTTGAAAACGCTGACTTGTCGGCGGCCTATCTGGAGTTTGCACGCCTGTCCGGGGCCAAACTGCACGGCGCCAAGCTGCAGGCGGCGGACCTTGAGATGACCTGGCTGAGCAAAGCCGACCTGAAAGGTGCGAGCCTGGCCGACGCCAACCTGCAGGAAGCCAAGCTTGGCGAAAGCAATCTGGAAAACGCTGACTTGCGCGGTACCCGCCAGCACTATGCGAATTTTCAGGACAGCAACATGGAAGGCTGCAAAGGCTGCCCGCAGACCTGGAAGTAAACCGATCGGCTCAGGCGACCGCTTTGAGCAGCCCTGCCTGCAATGCCAGGTGGACCAGCTCCGCCTGGCTGCTGACGCGCAACTTGCTCTTGAGCAAGGTCAGGTGATTGGACACCGTCTTGCTGCTGATGCACAGCTGGGCAGCAATGCTGCGCAGCGCCGTACCCTTGGCCAACAGCAGGAAGACCTCTGCCTCGCGCGGTGTCAGGCCCTGCAGGCAATCAGCCTCGGCCTGCGGCTGACAGGCCAGCGCGGTGGCCAGGCCCTGCTCGATGTAGGCATGCCCGCTGAGGGCCTTGCGCACCGCCTCGACCAGTACCTCGGGGGTGACCTGCTTGGACAGAAAGCCGCAAGCCCCGGCCGCCAGCGCCTGGCGCACCAGGCTCAGTTGCGCATGTTCGCTGAGAAACAACACCCTTAGCTGTGGCAAGCGCTGGCGCAGACGGCGGGTTGTTTCCAGGCCACTGATGCCCGGCAGGTCGAAATCCATGATTACCAGCCCCGGCACCTGCGCCTGCACCATGGCCAGCGCCTGTTCGCCATCACTGGCCTGCAGCAAGGGCATCTGCGGCAAAGCCTGAGCCAGGGTCGCGGTAATGCCGGCGCGCAGCAACGGGTGGTCGTCTACCAGCAAAATGGCCATGCCTTGTGCCTCCTGGACAGTGCGAGTCACCATGCTAGAAGCCCTGCCACTGCCCAGACCTACTACTTTGGTACTGCTTCGCATGGCGATGGTCGCATTCACAAAGCCTTGCTACCGGCTCTTAATAGCGGCATAACGAGGGCTGCTGCCAAGCGAACTGCCCCTGCGTGCGAGCACACATACAACAATAAGGTGCACAGCCATGTACAAGATTCTTATCGCCGACGACCACCCATTGTTCCGCGAGGCCATGCACAACGTGATTGCCGATGGGTTTCCGGGCAGCGAGGTGATGGAAACCGCCGACCTCGACAGCGCTTTGGCGATGACCTGCGAAAACGACGACCTCGATCTGATCCTGCTCGACTTGAACATGCCCGGCATGCACGGCCTGGGCGGTCTGATGAACCTGCGCAACGAGGCGCCGACCATTCCGGTGGTGATCGTCTCGGCCGAACAGGACAAGCAGGTGGTGCTGCAAGCCATCACCTACGGCGCGGTCGGCTTCATCACCAAGTCCTCGCCACGGGCGCAGATGACCGACGCCATCGAGCAGATTCTCAATGGCAACGTCTACCTGCCACCAGACATCATCCGTACGCAAAAACCTGGCACCCGCCGCGCAGTCAGCGAAGCGCAGAGCTTCGCCCCGGAGCTGCTGCAGGCGCTGACCCGCAAGCAGCTGCTGGTGCTGGAGCGGATGACCAAGGGCGAGTCGAACAAACAGATTGCCTACCACCTGGACATTGCCGAGACCACGGTCAAAGCCCACGTGTCGGCAATCCTGCGCAAGCTGAACGTGCATAACCGCGTGCAGGCGATCCTCAGCGCCGGCGATATCGACTTCACTGCGTACCTGCGCCGCTGATAGATAAAAAAGCGCATTTAGCCATTGAATGCGCGGTTGCAGGTGCAGTAAGCTCGGGCTCAATCACTGGAGCGCAACATGACCCACAGCCACCACCACACTGCCACCCGCACCGCACGCACTGCGCGCCGGCTGCTGGCTGTCGTGCAGGCTTCGGTCGTCTCCACCGATTATTTTGGGTATTGGTTTAGCCACTAGGCGCCGCTGATACCCAACGGCGCCCACTCTTCGAGGGGCCGCCGAACATGAGAATACTCAACCCCCGGTCGGCTTCCCGACCGGGGGTTTTGCGTTTCCGGGCCTTTGAAAACACCGAACACATCGAGGATATCAACATGAACTACCGCACTTCTTACCGCGTTGCAGCCTATACCTGGCGATTTAGCCAATCCCGTTCGGGCCAGCCTGCCGCCTCCGTTCGGTCGATTTCCGGTGGCGATGCCGCACAAGAACCGCATTTGACGATTTGTCGAACACCTCGATAGGGCCGACCACGCGGGCCTGAACCCGCTGTCCGCCCAGGGAAACAAGACCATGCAAGCTGCCACTCTCGCCCTGCCCCTGACCCAACCTGTTGCCGCCAACTCCGCCGTCAGCCAACGCCTGCCCAGCCCGCACCTGCTCAAGCAGCAAATGCCGCTCACGCCCGAACTTGCCCGGCAAGTGGAGCACCACCGCCAAGCCATCCGCGCCATCCTCGAAGGCCGCGACTCGCGTCTGCTGGTGATCGTCGGCCCCTGCTCGATCCACGACCCGCGCTCCGCCCTGGAGTACGCCGATCGCCTGGCCGCCCTCAGCCGTGAAGTGGACGAGAAGCTGCTGCTGGTGATGCGTGCCTATGTCGAAAAACCGCGTACCACCATTGGCTGGAAGGGCCTTGCCTACGACCCGCACCTGGACGGCAGCGATGACATGCACGCCGGCATCGCCCTCTCTCGCGGCTTGATGCTGAGCATGCTCGAACGCGGCTTGCCGATCGCCACCGAATTGCTGCAGCCGATGGCCGCCGGCTACTTCGATGACCTGCTCAGCTGGGCGGCAATTGGCGCGCGCACCACCGAGTCGCAGATTCACCGCGAAATGGTCAGCGGCCTGCCGTTGCCGGTCGGCTTCAAGAACGGCACCGATGGCGGTATCGCGGTGGCGACCGATGCCATGCGCAGCGCCATGCACGGGCATCGCCACTTCGGTATGGACGCCCAGGGCCATCCGGCGATCATCGATACGGTTGGCAACCCGGACACGCATCTGGTCCTGCGCGGCGGCCACACAGGGCCGAACTATGACGCGGCCAGTATTGCCTCGGCACGCCAGGGCCTGATCAAGGCTGGGCTCACGCCAAGGATCGTGGTCGATTGCAGCCATGCCAACAGCGGCAAGGACCCGGCGCGTCAGCCGGCAGTGTTTGCAGACGTGCTGGCGCAGCGTCTGGCGGGGGATCGCTCGATTGTCGGGGTGATGCTGGAGGGGCATTTGTTCGATGGCAGTCAGGCGCTGGGCATTGGGCCGTTGAAGTATGGGGTGTCGGTGACGGATGGGTGTCTGGGTTGGGGAAATACGGTCCAGCTACTCAACGGCGCAGCCACACTCTTTGAGTAAGAAGCGCAGAACAGCTGATCAGGACATGGTCGAGCTTATGCTGCGGCCATGTCCTGACTGCCCTGCGATATTGCTAGCGGTCTTGATTAAGCTGAAGCATCGCTGGCAAGTCTAACCGAGCACATAGATGATGCCCCAAATGACGTTATTGCCAGGATCAGCGATGCGCCGGCCCGCATTCCCAAAGTGGTAGAACTCTTGATTCCTGGCGTGGGGAATGCGAGGCCCAGTAGGATTTCTCGGGTCCTTGATCATTTCCGGCATCCCGGTCCAGATGTGTTGTCCGACCGGAAGGCCGCGCGCGTCTGTAACGTAGCAGCGATGCAGGTCATTCACATGCACTTGGTCCAGCCCTTGGCCACCTGCTGCGCGCATCGTCTGGATCGCCTGACTACTACTCAACCTGGCACGATTAACCACCAACTTCTTGACATTGCTGACCCGAACCTCATAACTCGCCGCTTGCGAGGTGCGTTTATTGGTTACGGTGATCCTCGCCGTGCCGTTGCTTTGCCCGACCACGGTCCCGTTGGCATCGACGGTGGCTACCTCCGCCTTACTGGAGGTATAGACATAAGTGTCGGTAGGGTTCACCCCTTTACGCGTGCCGGTATTACCAAGGGACTGCACCCCAGTCCGCGGCCACCCCAAATGATCGGCTTTGACCGACAGCCCATTGAGCACCATCGGATCAGGGCTGATTCCCAGCGATTCAAAGATAGTCAGCGAAAGCGGTTTGGACCACTCCATCGTGCCGCCAAGCACCGCACGCTGATAGCGCACCGTTACCGCCCTGCCGAGGTTCTCGAGGATCACACTGCGCGGCACATGGAAGGTCAGCGCACCGACCGTACTGACGGTCTGCAATGGCGCTCTGAAGGTGTTGACACCTTCAAGCACCAGCTCTACCCGATCGAGCGGGAGCATGCCCGCATAGTTGACAGTAAAGATCGCCCCGGGCGTCAGGGGCACGTCCACGGGATCAAGCTTGCCCTCTTTCGCCAGCGGGGAAACCGGAGCGCTTTGATCCCATTGCATCTGTTTGGCAATGATCACCAACAATGTGCGCGATCCACCGATGGGCTGGCGGGTACTGTTGCGGACCAGGTAGGAAACACGGATCACCTGCCCCAGCCCCGCCTCGATATAGCCCAGAGGAATTGGCCGCAGGCCATTACCCTCGATGAGGTCGGTGAAGGTTGCCGCAGCCGTCGTGCCCACCCAACTGAACTCGAGGTAAACGCCATCAGGTGGCAGCGCGGGGAACAGCACCTTGGGTTCGGTACCGGGGCGCACCAACTGCCCGCCGACCACACTGGGTGCCGCAAGCAAATTGCGCGGCTCGCCCACTTGCAGTACCAATCGCTCCGACTCGCGGCCCAGGACATTGCGCTGCACAGGCACGAAGCTGACCGACAGCGTGCCGCCGTCCATGCCACTCATGGCGATGGTTTCCTTGCGCCTCATCACACCGAGGTTGGCTTCGTTCTGTGACACATTGCGCACACGAATGCGCAGGCTGACCACCGAGCCATCAACTCGACGACCGACCAGCAACAGATCCGCCGCGTCGCCCAGCCTCATTCCTTCCCAGCCCATGATGACCGTGATCGACGAGCCCACCTGAGGCAGCCGCCCACCTACGGCGTCCTCCACCGACGGCGCAGGCACTCTGCGCACCACGCCCAGCACAGCCAGCGGATAGATCTCCGATTGACCGACTGGCCGACCCAGACGCAGGACCTGATGACTCAGCTGCACCTGGCCACCGGCAGCGCGCAACAATTGCAGGTAGGGAATATCCTGGGTCAGGTAGGCTGGTTGCGGCCGCGTGTACGCATCCTGCACGGTCTTGGGTAGTAGCGGCACGGTGAAGCGCATGCCATCTGCGGTAGTGACGTCGCAGGTCATCTGGATGACATCACCGCTCTGTACCTGGGGCGGCAGATAGTAAGCCTGCAGCGGGGGATCCAGCCCATCGAGGTCGGTCAGGTCCAATGTACCCGTGACACGCTTGCCCGCGTTGTGCAGCTGGGGTGGCCTGAGCAGGCCGCGATCAGCTGACCCGGGTTGCCACTCTACCCGCTTCGACCATTTTTCCGAGGGGTTCTCAACTTCATCCTGCACTCGCCACAGCACATGGACCATGGGCTGACCAAGGATCGGCGTCAGTGTGGACTCCGACACCGGAATGACGACCGGGTGATCGACCTCCTGCAGTAGCACGCTATGGAATAACTCGATGCCACCCACGCTGAGGGTGATCAGGTCATGCACGCGCATGAACGGATAGGGGTCGAGGGTCATCAGAAACCCTGGTTCACCGCCCTCCGGCGGCCGCGTGATGCGAGCCGCATGCAGCTCCGAATGCCATGGCTGATCGGGCCTGCGGTCTGGGCCGCCGGGCAACGTTTCTTTATAGAAGATAGTCGCCCTGGGAGATTCGCCAAAGAGCTGGCCTGCTCGGATCACCTTGACGTACCAGAGGGCGAAACCTGTTACCACGCTTTCAAGGGGAAGATGGATATCGACACTGGCACCCAGCTGTGCTTGCTCGGCGTTGAGCACTTCGGTATGAACCGCGCGCTCGATCCCCCCAGCAGGGTACCAGTACAGTTCGATGCGATCATCTGCCTGCATGCCAGGGTACGCTTGCAATATCACCTGCATGCCGAGGTCAGGGTTGGCGTGGGCCGCGGCACGGTTCAAGCCGAAGTCAGCATCCTCGACCGGAATGTGGGCACCAGGAGGAAACGGCAGGCGGATGTCCTCAGTTAAAACCGAAACAATTGAGTCGTTGAAAGCCTCGAGCGTGCGCAACTGTTGCGGCTTGATGCCGACAGTGCCAGCGTCCGGCTCGAGCATGAAAAAACCATCTTCATCGCTGCTACCGGTACGCGACTCCAGGGCTGGCTGCGCGGCCGATTTCTCTGTTGCCTTCTGGTTGAATTTGTTGATGTCTGACATGAAAGAGTCCGCCGTTTCGAGAGCGCTAATGCTCCGCTCGACTATCAAAGTTCAGGGCGTTGCTGACAACTGGCAAAAATGACAGGCAGCCCACACTGATCGGAGTAACCCGGGCTGGAACGCTAATTCGAAGCGGGAGCTGTGCCCTGGTTACAGGTACACAGCCTCCCCCTGATGAGCGCCCGCACCAGGCTTGACCGACCTCGAATGACCGCCAGGTGTCATGGAAAATCAGCGGCAATGAACATGTAACCACCAGCCTGAGGGGAATACATATTCCAGGGTTTCGACAAGCCGTCATACCCGTCGTACACCATGTAGCTCCCACCAGAATTTGTGTAGCAGGCCCAGGGCCGAGACCCCCGATTCATCCCTGGCAACGGATTCGCGTACTGCCTGTGCAGGTCATCAATCACGTCAGGTCTCGCCGGAGACCCCCTGCGACTGTACATCCCTGACACGGCACCAGGTGCTCGTATCACGGCCCATTGGAGTAACCAGAGGGCGTAAACATTACTCACGGTGACCGTATAGCTGCCCTTTTCACCCGTCGCGCTGGTAACTGTTATCGTGGCCGTGCCATTGCGCTGACCGACAACCAGGCCTTTCTGATCGACTACCGCCACTGCGGGATTGCTCGACTGATAGGTATATGAGCCTTGGCCTACCGGCACTCTGGCCTGACTGTTGCCGGGTGACTGGAGGCCTGACCTAGGCCAGCTTGGGAACTTGACCGATCGGCCGTTCAAGATCATTTCACTGGGGTCGATGATCGCCGCCGCTGCCACTCTGAGCTGCAGCGGTAACGACGTATCTACCGGGCCCTGCCCCAGCAAGCGTCGCTCATAGTGAACAGTGATGCTGTTGCCCAAACTGGCCAGGATCACCGAACGAGGAACGTGAAACGTCAGTGCGCCGACCCTGTCCACCGTTTGCACAGCACTTCTGAAGGCAGGCGCGCCCGGCCCAGCCTGAACCACCAGCGCCAAGGTATCGAGCGGCAGCATGCCCAGGTAGTTGACCGTGAAGGTCGCCCCAGGCGCGAGCGGGACTTTCGCTGGGTCCAGCAACCATCCCGAGGGGTTGCCGGGGTCACGCTCGGCCTCAAGTGAAACCGGTGCACGCCGGTCCCACTGCACCACGTCTGCAACCACCACGACCCGCTCACTGGAACGCCCGCGAACACTGCCGTCCGAGGCCGTCACCCGGTATGAAACCTTCACCACCTGGCCTTCGCCGGCGAGCACCACCTGGGCGGGTATCAGCAGCTCGGTTCGGTTGGGCAGCGTGACCTCAACTTCAGCGGTATGGCTGGCCTGGGCCGTCCTGCCCACCCAGTCGAATCTGACTTTGTCGCCAGCCAGCAGTGAGACTTCAGGCGGGACCCAGGCGAACACTGGCAGCCTTGGCCGAACCGGACCTTGCGCAGCACCGGTAACCTGCGGTGCGCTCCACAATGCCGCCGGCACACCCACCGTCAGCTCCAGCGAATCAGAAGGCCGCGCCACCCCATCGACCTGGGAGACCTCATAACGAACCGAAAGCGTACCGCCGTCCAGTGCCGACATCGGTTCCGCCAAGAGGTGTCTCATGTAGCCGCGCTGCTGGTCCTCAAGGGTGACCTTGCCTAAATCATGAGTTCGATCAAAATCCTGGCCTGCTGATCGCCCGACCAGCATGACCTTGACCTGATCGTTCACGGTCATGCCTGGCCAGGCGACGACGACCGTGATTGCCGGCAGCGAGCGGTCCACGTTGCCCCCCACGGCTTCCGATACGTTTGGCGCGGGCAATTTGGCAACTTCGCCTTTAACCACGATAACCGCGCTTTGCGAGTTGCCGATCACCTGCGTTTGGCGAGTGATTTGATAACTCAAGTGCAGCATGCCCATTGCCGCCGCGCGCAGGTGAGCGTTGGGAATATCACGAAACAGGAAGTAGGGATGGTCCTGCTGCTCCACGTCCGTGACCACGACAGGCTCAAGGGGCACGACAAAGGTTTGACCATCCGCAGTCAAACCCTCGCAAGTCAGCTCAACCAGATCGCCATCGTGCAGCATCGAGGGGTCCAGAAACGCCCGCAGCTGAGCATCACGCATGCCCAACTCAGTCAGCGAAAGCTCGTCGCGAATCCACTCATTGCCGATGTAGAGTTCAGGAACGTTGAACATGCCGTCCACGGGCACCTCGGAGCCCAGAATGGTCAGGCCCGACCATTTTTCCGACAGGTTGTGCACCTCGTCATGTACACGCCAGACAACATACACGGCAGGCTGCTCGAGGATCGGCAGCAGTTTTTGCATGTCGATGTCAAAAGCAATGACTTCGTTGTTATGCCCGGTCGGAATGACGTAGGTAACCTGGATGCCACCGATGCTGATGGTTATCACGTCTCGCACCCGCATGAACGGATACGGATCGAGCTGGACCCTGGCGAACTGCCCCGGTTGCGGCTGTTCCGGGAGTGTGAGTTGGGCAGGGTGCAACTCGGAGTGCCACGCCTCTTCCGGCCTCAGATCCGGTCCACCAGGCAACGTATCTTTGTAGAACAGGGTGATTCGGTCGGACTCCTCGGCATTGTTCGAGCCGGCCCGAGTGACACGCATATACCACTGCGCCACCCCGGGGACCGCGCGTTCGGAGGGAACATAGGTAGAGATATCTTCACCGCTTGCAGCTTGCTCGGCGTTGACGATAACGGTCAAAACGGGCAACGCTGTCTGACCCTCTGGATGCCACATGATTTCAACCAGATCCCCAGCGCGCATCTTGGAGTAGCTCTGGACCATGACCGCCAGCCCCAGCAGTGGCCGGAGGTGTACAGCTGCGCGGTTCAATCCGAAGTCTGCGGTTTCGATATCGAACAGGACAGCGGGAGGGAAAGGAATGGGCAGCTCGGCATCAACCGTCAGCGCTCGGGTAGAAACCAGTCCCTCAGGTGTACCGCGCACCAGCGCTACGGCCGCATTGAACCTGACAACATCATCCATTCGTGTTGCGATCCTGGGCGCAGGCCGAACCCATGCTTCCTCCGGCAACTCTTCAATGCTTCCGGGCGGGGCAGGTTCCATGACAGGGGTCGAGTGAAACACCTCTTCCAACAGGTCGACAATGCTGGGTACCTGCTCTGGCAGGTAGTGCTCGAGCGCCGCTTCCACTGCTGCAGATCGCTCGAATTGGCCTGCAGCCGCTTGTGCTTCGCGGACACGTTCCGCCTCCAAGCGTGCAGCCTCAATACGTTCAGCCTCAACACGTGCAGCCTCAACACGCGCAGCGTCGGCCTTGCTCTGGTTGGTTTTGTTGAATTTGTCTTTGGCGGAGGACATGAAAGGTATCCATCGTTGGCAGAGCGCCAGTGCTCAGGCCTACTATCTCGGTGAAGCACCAGGCCGACAACTGGCAAAAATGACAGGTAAGCCTGCAGCATCGATGACGTCCAGAGGTGCCGGCGCAGGCATTCCTCGGAGCAAGTCAGGCCTGAGCAGACAACGCACCGACAAGTGCGCTAGGCTTACATTTTTCCCTCAAGGAGCATCCCCCATGGCCAAAGCCACCGCCCGCCACATCCTGGTCAGCAGCGAAGACAAGTGCAACGAGCTCAAAGCGCAGATCGAAGGTGGCGCCGATTTCGCCGAAGTTGCCAAGGCCAACTCCAGCTGCCCATCCAGCCGCCAAGGCGGTGACCTGGGTTCGTTCGGTCCTGGTCAGATGGTCAAGGAGTTCGACACCGTGGTATTCAGCGCGCCGCTGAATACAGTACAAGGCCCGGTCAAGACCCAGTTTGGCTACCACCTGCTGGAAGTGACCAGCCGTCAGGACTGATCCGGTCCTGGCCGCCCGCCCCTGCTGCAACGCTGCGGGGCCGGGCCTGGCTCGCGATGACGTCCGAACTGGCGCATGCCGGCGAGGCGTTATCGCGCGCACTCAACGCTTTTGTCGGCTGATGCCGTTGCTGCTTGTCAGTTGCTTCGCAACCCTTGCGCAGGCTCAGCCCAGCCACGCCCTTACGGTCTACAGCGAAGCACCGCGCTACCCCGAATCGTTCCAGCACTTCGACTACGTCAACCCTGATGCCCCCAAAGGCGGCAGCCTGCGCCGCTCGGCCATGGAGATTGGCCAGTTCGACCACATCCTGCCCTATATCGATCAAGGCACCGGCGTCAGTGAAGTCGATGGCTGGCTGTATGCGCCGCTGGCAGTGCGTTCGTTCGATGAGCCCTACACGGTGTACGGCCTGATTGCTCGACGCATGGAACGCGGCCCTGATGATGCCTGGCTGCGCTTTGAACTCGATCCCCGGGCAACGTTCGCCGACGGCAAACCCGTCCGCGCTGAGGACGTGCGTTTTACCTATGAGCTGCTGCTGAGCAAAGGCAGCCTGAAATTTCGTACGCAGTTTGCCGAGGTCGCGGCGGTTGTGGTCGAAGGCCCGCGCACGGTCCGCTTTGATTTCAAGCAACCGCATGGGCGCACCTTGCCGCTGGACCTGGCCACGCTCCCGGTGCTGCCCGAGCACGACTGGCAACAGCGCGACTTCGCCACCGGTGCCGGCTTTGGCAAACCGCTTGGCAGCGGCCCCTACCGCATCGGCAAAATCGACAATGGCCGCAGCATCACCTTTGAACGCGACCCGAACTGGTGGGCGAAAGATCTGCCGGTCAACCGTGGCCGCTACAATTTCGAGCGCCTGCGCATCGAGTTCTTTGGCGATACCGAGGTTGCCCGGCAGGTGCTGCGTGGCGGCGGATTTGACTACAACCGCGAGTTCTCGGCCACCGCCTATACCCTCGGTTACAACGGCGCGCAGCTGGACGATGGCCGTTTGCAGCGCGCTCACCTGGGCCCAGCCAAGCCGCAGGTGGCCCAAGGCTTTGTGTTCAACCTCGACCAGCCCATGTTCAAGGACCGCCGCACGCGTCAGGCGCTGGCCTTGCTCTGGGACTTCGAGTGGAGCAACCGGCAGATGATGCGCGGCCTGTACATTCGCCAGCAGAGTATCTTCTCCAATACGCCGCTGGCCGCCCGCGAGCTGCCCGATGCACAAGAGCTGAAGCTGCTTGAACCACTGCGCGGCAGCGTGCCCGATGAGGTCTTTACGCAGGTATTCAACGCGCCGGTCAGCGATGCTTCAGGGCTTGTTCGCCAGCAGCAGCTGCAGGCGCTGGCGCTGTTGCAAGCCGCCGGCTGGCGCCCACTTGGCGACCGCCTGGTCAATGCTCAGGGCCAGCCGTTCGAGTTCACCTTTCTCAATGGCCAGGCGGGCCTTGAGCGCTTGCTGCTGCCGTGGAAGCGCAACCTGGCGCAGATCGGCGTGACCCTTAACATCCGCAACGTCGACTCGGCGCAATACGTCAACCGGCTGATGGCGCGCGATTACGACATGATCGTCACCGGCTACCCGGTCACCCTCTCCCCCGGCAGCGAACAGTTCAACTACTTCGGTTCAGCGGCTGCCAACGACCCGGGGTCGAACAACCTGATGGTGCTCAAGGACCCGGCCGTGGACAGTTTGCTCGCCGGCCTGGTGCGCGCCGACAGCCAGGCCAGCATGCGCCGTTACGCGCATGCGCTGGACCGCGTACTGCAATGGAATTACTACTGGATCCCCAACTATTACCCACCCGGCAGCTCGACGGTGTGGTGGAACCGCTTTGGCCGACCCAAGGTACAGGCTGCCTACGACGAAGGCCTGGATACCTGGTGGGAGGTCAGCCCGACCGCATTGACCAATGAGCAGATGACCGAACGGCTGAAGGCTTCGCCATGACTGCCTATATCCTGCGCCGCTTGCTGCTGATCATCCCTACCTTGCTGGCAATCCTGTTGGTCAACTTCGCCATCGTTCAGGCAGCCCCTGGTGGGCCGGTTGAGCAAGCGATGGCACGCCTGCAAGGCCTCGGCGCTGGCAACACACCAGGCGCCAGCGCCGAAGTGGTTCACGCCCAGTCACGGGCCACGCGCGGGCTGGACCCGAAATTGATCGAGGAGATCAAGCGTCAGTACGGCTTCGACAAGACTGCACCGCAGCGTCTTTGGCTGATGCTCGGCCAGTACGCCCGGCTGGACTTCGGCAACAGTTTCTTTCGCGGCGCGAAGGTCACCGACCTGATTGTGGAGAAACTGCCGGTGACTTTGTCACTGGGCTTCTGGGCGACTTTGATCACCTATCTGGTGTCGATCCCCTTGGGCATTCGCAAGGCCGTGCGCCACGGCAGTCGTTTTGATGCCTGGAGCAGTGCGCTGATCGTGATCGGCTACGCCCTGCCCTCATTTTTGTTCGCCTTGCTGCTGATCGTGTTGTTTGCCGGTGGCACCTCGTTGAACTGGTTCCCGGTGCGCGGGCTGGTCTCCGAGGACTTCGACCAGTTGAGCGTGCTGGGCAAGATCGCCGACTATTTCTGGCACCTGGTATTGCCCGTAGGCGCGCTGGTAATTGGCGGTTTTGCCACGCTTACCCTGCTGACCAAAAATGCGTTTCTGGAGGAAATCTCTCGCCAATATGTAGTGACCGCCCGCGCCAAAGGCCTGAGCGAGCGGCGGGTGCTGTACGGGCATGTGCTGCGCAATGCCATGCTGCTGGTGGTGGCGGGTATTCCCCAGGCGCTGATCACGGTGTTTTTCGCCGGTTCCTTGCTGATCGAAGTGATTTTTTCACTCGACGGCCTAGGCCGCATGAGCTACGAGGCGGCGGTTTCGCGCGACTATCCGGTGGTGTTCGGCACGCTGTTCATCTTCACCCTGGCCGGGCTGCTGATTCGCCTGATCGGTGACCTCTGCTACACAGTGCTGGACCCGCGGATCGACTTCGATGCGAGGGCGCACTGATGCTTTCGCCCGTCACCCGGCGCCGCCTGCAACGCTTTCGCCGCAACCGCCGCGGCTGGATCGCGCTATGGCTGTTTGCCGGCCTGCTCGTGCTGACCCTGGGCGCCGAACTGGTCGCCAACGTTAAGCCGTTGCTGCTCGGCTACAAAGGCGAGTTGTATGTCCCGGCCCTCAAGCGCTACACCGAGCAGCAGTTCGGCGGCCAATTGCCCTTCCAGCCGGACTACCGCAGCCAATACGTACGCCGGTTGCTAGCGGATCAGGGCGGCTGGATGCTGTTTGCGCCGATCCCGTTCAGCGCCGACACCCCCAACTACGACCTGCAGGTCCCGACGCCCAGCCCGCCGTCGGCGACCAACTGGCTGGGCACCGATGATCAAGGCCGGGATGTGCTTGCACGGGTGCTGTACGGGATCCGCGTGTCACTGCTGTTCGCGTTCGCCCTGACCGCCATCAGCGTGCTGATCGGCGTGGCTGCCGGCGCGTTGCAGGGCTATTACGGCGGCTGGGTCGATCTGCTTGGCCAGCGCCTGCTGGAAGTCTGGTCCGGGCTACCGGTGTTGTACCTGTTGATCATCCTCAGCGGCTTCGTCGAACCGGATTTCTGGTGGTTGCTGGGGATCATGGCGCTGTTTTCGTGGCTGGCGCTGGTCGACGTGGTGCGCGCCGAGTTTCTCCGCGGGCGCAACCTTGAGTACGTCAAGGCAGCACGGGCGCTCGGTTTGACGGACATGCAGGTGATGCTGCGCCATGTGCTGCCCAATGCCATGAATGCCACCCTGACCTACATCCCGTTCATGCTCACCGGCGCGATCACCACGCTGACGGCACTGGACTTCCTCGGTTTCGGCATGCCTGCCGGCAGCGCTTCACTGGGTGAGCTGGTGACCCAGGGCAAGCAGCACCTGCAAGCGCCCTGGTTGGGCTTTACCGCGTTTTTTGCCCTGGCCTTGATCCTGTCGTTACTGGTATTCATCGGTGACGCGCTGCGCGAGGCATTCGATCCGCGCGCATAGGCGCCACCCCGCGAATCAATTGAACTCTGGCCTGCTGCGCCCTCTCCCATTCTAGACACTCGTCGATTGTCCCGGAGCGATCATGGAGAAGCCCCTGCAGGCCTGCCTGCGCAAGGAACACGCTGGCCAGCCACAGCATCAGTTGCCTGCCCTGTTGCAGGCATTCGCCGAGAGACCGCTGCCAGTCAGCGTGGACGCTCAGCTCACCGAGCTGATGCGTACCCTGCAAGCCGCACGGCTCGACCAACTGCCCTTGCCCGGCCACGGCCAGACGCTTCAGCGTTGGCGCAGGCTGGCGCAAATCGGCGGTTGCGACCTGACCCTGGCCAAACTTTATGAAGGCCATACCGATGCGTTGGCAATTCTGGCCGAGTGTGGCGCAGCGGGGCTTGCCGGCAACGGTATCTGGGCGATGTGGGCTGCCGAACCTCCTGATGCCCGGGCGTTGATCAGCTCGCGCAGCGGTGACCAGGTGCGCCTGGCTGGCCGCAAGGCCTGGTGCTCAGGCGCGCAGCAGGCCGACCATGCCTTGATCACTGCCTGGGCCGACGAAGAGCAGCCGCAACTGGTCGCCATCGACCTACGCCAGCCCGGTCTGCATATCGAGCCCGAACAGTGGCAGGCGGTCGGCATGGCGGCCACAGCCAGCGCCGACATCGTCTTCGACGGTGCGGTTGGGGTGGCCGTAGGCGAACCCGGCCAATACCTCGCCCGCCCCGGCTTCTGGCACGGCGGTGGCGGCATCGCCGCATGTTGGTATGGCGCCGCCGAAGCACTGGCGGGGTATCTGCACCAGCAGCGGCGCAAGGCACGCCCGGATCCCCACGGCGATGCCCACCTGGGCGCCGTTGACGCGGCACTGTGCGCCGCCCGCGCCGCGCTGCACGAGTGCGCCAGCTGGATTGACCAGCACCCGCAGGACGATGCCAGCTTGCCGGTGCGGCGTGTCCGTGCCCAGGTCGAGCAGGCAGCAGAGTACGTCATCCATCATGTCGGCCGCGCCCTCGGCGCGACGCCGTTCTGCCGTGACAGCCATTTCGCCCGGCTGAGTGCTGACTTGCCGGTTTTTCTCCGTCAGAGCCACGCCGAAAGGGATCTGGCGACACTTGGACAACAGCTGGCAAAGCAGCCAGCAGGAGCCTGGCAGTTATGACCGAAAACTTGATCCAGGCCAGCACTGGCACCTCCTGGACGGACTGGCAGCACTCCGCGCACCTGGCCCGCAGCAAGTGGATCGATGCCGATACGCTGTGTCCGCCAGGGCGCCGTCTAGTGCTGCTGGCGCCGCACCCGGATGACGAGATTCTCATGGCCGGCGGGTTACTGGCCGGTTTTCAGGGGCGTGAAGATGACCTGGTACTGGTGTCGGTGACTGATGGCGAGGGCAGCCACCCGGAGTCAGCACAGTGGAGCGAGCACCGCCTGCGCCGGCAGCGGCCGCTTGAAAGCCGCCACGCCTTGCAGCAGCTGGATCTGGACATGAACAAACTGGACTGGCGCCGTCTTAGCCTGAAAGATGGCGCGGTGCGCCGTGACGAGGCGTTTCTGGTCAACCACCTCAATCAATTGCTCAAGCCAGATGACCTGCTGATAGCCACCTGGCGTAACGACGGCCACTGCGACCATGAGGCGGTCGGCCGTGCTGCTGCGCAGGCGGCTCAAGCGCGCAGCGCGCAGCTGGCGGAAGTACCGGTATGGGCCTGGCACTGGGCCGAACCGGATGACCCACGGCTGCCATGGTCGCGCGCGCACCGCTACCCGCTTGATGACCTGCGCCAGGCCCGCAAACGCAAGGCCATCGGCGCCCATACCAGCCAGCTCGAGGCCGATGACGGCAAGCCGCCGGTGCTGCCGCAGCATTTGCTCGATTGCCTCCTGCAACCTTTCGAACTGGTATTTCTATGAGCGTTGATTCGCAATATTTCGCCGACCTGTATGCAGGCAACGACGATCCATGGGCGTTTCGCAGCCGCTGGTATGAGCGGCGCAAGCGCGAGCTGCTGGTCGCTAGCCTGCCGCGCCAGCGCTATGAGCGTGTGTTCGAACCAGCCTGTGCCAACGGCGAGCTGAGTGTGCTGCTGGCCGACCGCTGCGCTGAACTGGTGTGCCAGGACCTTGATCCCACCGCAGTGGAGTTGGCCCGTCAGCGTACGGCCGGGATGGCGCACGTCAGTATCGAGCGCGGCCGCCTGCCGGGTGATTGGCCGGCGCAACCTTTCGATCTGATCGTCTTGAGCGAAGTCGGCTATTACCTGGACCCCACCGACTGGCTGCAGGTGCTGGAACAGGCGGTAGCGAGCCTCGACCACGACGGTGGCCTGGTCCTTTGCCATTGGCTACACCCGATTGCAGGCTGCCCGCAGGATGGCCGCCAGGTGCATGCAATGCTCGCCAGGCACTTGCCACTGTACGTGCAGTTTCGCCATGAAGAGGCCGACTTCCTGCTGGAGTACTGGTCCTGTCAGCCACGTGTGGTCGATGTCGACGAGAGGTGCGCATGATTGCCGTGATCATTCCCGCGCACAACGAGGCCCGCCGCCTCGGCCGCTGCCTGATATCGGTCAATGCCGCCGCCGCACGGGCGCGTGAGGCCGGGCATCAGGTCGAGGTTCTGGTCGTACTGGATCGCTGCACCGACAGCAGCGCTGCCATCGCCCGCCGTCATCAGGTGCAGACACTGAGCGTCAACGCGGGCAGTGTCGGTGCCGCGCGTCAGGCGGGGGCGGCACTGATGCTGGAACGCGGCGCGAGCTGGCTTGCCTGCACGGACGCCGACAGCCGCGTACCCGGCCACTGGCTGTTGTCGCAGCTGGCCTGCGAAGCGCAAGCGGTCTGCGGCACGGTGCATATAGAGCGCTGGCAGCCGTGGCAAACGGCGGCCCTGCGCAAGCTTTACCTGAGCCGCTACGAGGCCCGTGAAGGTCACCGGCATATTCACGGGGCCAACCTTGGTATCTGCGCCAGAGCCTACACCCTGGCTGGCGGCTTCGCACCGCTGTCCGCCCATGAGGACGTGCACCTGGTGCGAGCACTGGAGGCACAGGGCGCGCAGATAGTCTGGACTGCCAAGCATAGCGTGGCCACCAGCAGCCGCCGCGACAGCCGAGCGCGTGAAGGCTTTGGCGATTATCTTTCCGGGCTGGAAACCGTCATAGGTTAAGGCAGCGCAGCCACCGACAAAGGCAGAAGTGCTACCCTCAGGTTCCTCGCCGAGGCGCTCTCGACCAGCGCCAGCACTTCAGGAGCTCTGCATGTCTTTACAAGGTAAAACTGCGCTGATCACCGGCTCAACCAGCGGTATCGGCCTGGGTATAGCCAAGGTGCTGGCTGCGGCAGGTGCCAATATCATTCTTAACGGTTTCGGTGACGCCACCGCCGCAGTTGCCGAAATCGCTCGCAGCGGCGTACAGGTTGCGCATCATCCCGCTGACCTTGCCGATGTTGCCCAGATCGAGGACTTGTTTACATTCGCCGAGCGCTTCGGTGGCGTCGATATTCTCGTCAACAATGCCGGTATCCAGCATGTCGCCCCGGTCGAGCAGTTCCCTGCCGAGAGCTGGGACAAGATCATCGCCTTGAACCTCTCCGCCGTGTTCCACGGCACCCGTCTGGTGTTGCCGGGCATGCGTGAGCGCAACTGGGGGCGCATCATCAATATCGCCTCGGTGCATGGCCTGGTGGGCTCGGTCGGCAAATCGGCCTACGTGGCGGCCAAGCACGGGGTGATCGGCCTGACCAAGGTGGTTGGCCTGGAAACCGCCGCCAGCAACGTTACCTGCAATGCCATTTGCCCAGGCTTTGTGCTGACCCCGCTGGTGCAAAAGCAGATTGACGATCGCATTGCGGCAGGTGTCGATCCTGCGCAGGCGCAGCACGCTCTGCTGGCCGAAAAGCAGCCTTCAGGCGCGTTTGTCACGCCCGCGCACCTGGGCGAGCTCGTGGTATTTCTGTGCAGCGAGGCCGGCAGCCAGGTCCGCGGCGCGGCCTGGAACGTCGATGGTGGCTGGCTCGCGCAGTAACCGTCGAGCGGCCTGCCGTAAGCGCCACGATCAGGCATAATGGCCGCCTTTTTTTCCCGGTACGCAGGTGTCCCATGAAAGCTCAAGCCCGCCATATTCTGGTCAAGACCGCCGCTGAAGCCGAACAGCTCAAGCAGCGTATCGCCAAGGGCGAGGCCTTCGACGTGCTGGCCAAGAAGTTCTCCACTTGCCCGTCGGCCAAGCGTGGCGGCGATCTGGGTGAAGTGCGCCCAGGGCAGATGGTCGGCGCGATTGACCAGGTGATTTTCAAGAAGGCCGTGCGCGAAATTCACGGCCCGATCAAATCCAAGTTTGGTTATCACTTGGTCCAGGTGGTCTACCGCGACTGAGACCAGAGGCCGCTGGCGCCGCTAGCGTCGTGCTGCCAGCAACCCCAGGCCGGCGCAGCCCAGCAGCGAAGCACTGATCCGGTTGAACAACCGGCGTGGGCGCGGCTGGTTGAACCAGCGCTGCAGGTAGGCACCGAGGGCACCATAAATGGCGATGGCTACCCATTCCAGCAGCAGGAACCACACGCCCAACCAGAGGAATTGCTCGCCTACCGGCGTGGCGCTGTCGGTGCTGACGAACTGCGGCAAGAACGCGGTGAACAGCAATATTGCCTTGGGATTACCCGCCGCTACCCAGAACTCCTGCCGCGCCAGCCGCCAGATCCCGCGAGGCTCACCGCTGGCCGCAGCCGCCTCACCGACCGGTGCCCGCCATAACTGCCAGGCGATGTAGAACAGATAGCCCGCGCCGACCAGCTTGATGGTCATAAACAACCAGGCACTGGTATGCAGCACCACCGCCAGGCCCATCGCCGCCAGGCCAATCATGGCACTGAAGGCGAGAATTCGACCGGCGCCGGCCAGGCAGGCAGCGTGCAAGCCATGCCGGCTGGCATTGTGCAGTGACAGCAGGTTGTTCGGCCCAGGCGCCATGTTCAGGGCAAAGCAGGCGGGGATGAATAGCAGCAGGCTGGACAGGTCCATTGTTGTTCTCCTGGAATACCTGGGCAGGGTCGCCCCGCTCTGGGGCAGGGTCAAGCACAGTCACGCGGCAAATGGCCGACACAGTATTCAGCAGGTAGACTGCTACGCCTGCGCAGCAACCCAGGCAGCCCATTGATGCACACCGCAAGCAGCGAGATCTGGCATGACCCGGCGTTGCCCTTCGTCGAAAGCAGGCGCGCCTGTCACAGCCGTGCCTGTTACAAGGCCCACAGTCATCCGACCTTCTCGATTGGCGCCGTCGATGCCGGTTTCAGTCGTTTCAGCGGTGCCGGCGCAGGCCAGCAACGCTTGAGCCCGGGCGCTCTGGTGCTGGTGCCAGCGCAGCGGGTGCATGCGTGCAACCCTGAATCCGGGCAGGCGTGGAGCTACCAGATGGTGCACATCGATGCGCAGTGGCTAAACCAGTTGCGCGCAGAATCCGGCGTGGTTGCAGACGACCTTGGCGGGCCGGCGAGGATCAGCCGCTGCCCGCACGCCTATCGACACTTCTGCCAGTTGAACACGCTGCTGTTCTCAGGCGCCGCGCCGCTGCACAAAGAAGCTGCGCTGGTGCAATTCATGGCCGAACACGACTTCGCCGGGTATGCGCCCTCCCCGGCAGCCCCGCCGCCGCCCATGAGCGGTATCGCCCTTGTCGACCTTGTCGCGGCTATCGACCAGGCAGAGTTGGCCGAGCTCAGCCTGGCCTCTATCGCAGCCCAGGCCGGGCTTGGGCGTTATCAGTTGATCCGCGCATTCCAGGCGGTCACCGGCCTGACCCCGCACGCCTACCTGCTCAATGCGCGGGTCAACCAGGCGAGACAGTGCCTGCGCCAGGGCCTGTCGTTGGCCGAGGTCGCCTATAAGCTTGGCTTTGCCGACCAGAGCCATTTTCAGCGGGTATTCAAGGCGCACGCCGGCACAACGCCGGGCCGCTACCGCCTGATGCGCTGACTGCAATATTGTTCAATACGCTACCCCGGCCGGGCTGCAGACTCGTGCCTCCAATGCCTGAGTAGTAGCGCCCCATGGAGCAATTTTTAATAGTCGCCAGCGCCCATTTTCTCGCGCTGCTGTCGCCCGGCCCGGACTTCTTTCTGGTCGCCCGCAGTTCGATCAAAGCCGGCTGGCGGGTAGCCAGTGGCGCCTGCCTGGGTATTGCCCTGGCCAACGGTGTATTCATCGGCGCAGCCTTTGCCGGCGTCTCGGTGCTCAAGGATGGCAGTGCGCTGTTCATCGCGCTGCAACTGGCAGGCTGCGTGTACTTGCTGTACATCGGCGGACTGTTCCTGCGCCATGCCGGCAACAGCAGCCTGGGCCAACTGCAAGGCGAACCAGCGCAGGCCGCACAGGGTTGGCTCAGGTGTTTGCTGATGGGCTTTGCATCGGCCATTCTCAACCCGAAAAACGCGCTGTTCTACGTAAGCCTGGCGAGCATGCTCGCCGGAACCAGCAGCGCGTGGAAACTGGCCTATGCCAGCTGGATGTTCAGTGTGGTGTTGCTGTGGGACCTGCTGGTCGCCTGCACGATTGGCAACCGCCGCGTGCTGAGCCGCTTCATCCGCGCCTTGCCGTGGCTGGAACGTGCCTCGGGAGCGCTGTTGATTGTGCTGGCCAGCGCCGTGCTCATTCACCTCTGGCAGGGCTGAGCAAGACCAGCTGCTGCATATCCAGCAGGCTGAAATGACCCTTGCCCCAACCGCCGGTATCCAGGTGCCAGACATTGCCCAGCTGCTTCACTTGCAGCACCGATGTATGCCCCACCAACAGCGCCCTCAAGCCCTCGACCGTGTGCGTATCACCCTCGCGCAAGCGCCGCCGTGACCATTGGCAGACCTCACGTACACGCGGGTCATCCTCGCCCAGCAGGCTGGTGCGTAATTGCGCCCAATCACTGAACGGGCTATCGGCATGCAGCAGGCCGACCGGCCCGCTTGCGGTGGCCACCTGCATGGCCAGCGGCAGCGTGACGAAGACGTCGGCATAGCGCTGCTGCTCGGCGCTGGGCAAGTCCAGAAACCAGCCGCCGCCTGCCGCCCGGTACATATCCAGATCCAGCGGCTCACCGCACAGGTAACTCACCGCTAGCGCTTCGTGGTTGCCCTGCACGGCATGAAACCAGGGCTGCGCCAGCCACTCCAGCGCCTGTGTGCTGTGCGGTCCACGATCCACCAGATCACCGACGCTGAACAGGCGATCAACCTGTGGATCGAATGCCACGTCATCCAGGCATTGCTGCAAGCGCGGAAAATGACCGTGGATATCGCCTACGGCCAAGTCCCTGCCCCGCTCATTAGCGGCTATCTGCTGGAAACGCTGCATTCGAACTACCCCTTTCGCAAACGGCGCAAGGCAATCGGCCAGATCAGTCAAGCAAATGCGTGGGCTGTATTCTGGTTCATCATGTCTGCGTCCACGGGCCTCACTGGTGTGAGCGATTGCACCGATAGTATCCTCGCTGCCTCAGCGGCGCCATCAAGGGATCGGTCATGCAACTGTGTGCAGTACAACTGGCAGCGCTCAAGGGTGATCTGGCTGGCAATCTGCGTCGACACCTGTACTGCATCGAGCAGGCGGCACAGGCCGGTGCGCAGGGCTGCGGTAATCGAGTTGACCGGGCTGCCTGAGCGCCGTTAAAAATCCAGCGCCAGGCTCTGCCGCCCTTCCAAAGCCAGCAAGAACTGCTTGGCCTGCAAGCCGCCGGCGAAGCCGGTCAGGCTACCTGAGGCGCCAATCACCCGATGGCACGGCGCGATGATCGACAGCGGGTTGCGCCCATTGGCTGCACCGACAGCGCGCACAGCGTTGGGCTTGCCGATCTGCCGGGCAATGTCGCCATAGCTGCGGGTTTCGCCAAACGGAATGGTCAGCAAAGCCGCCCACACCTCACACTGAAACGCGGTGCCGGCAAAATCCAGCTCAAGCTCGAAGCGGCGCCGCTGCCCAGCGAAGTATTCACCCAACTGCCGCGCGGTCTGCTGCAGCAGCGGATGCTGGTCGTCGCGCAGCAGCGCTCCCAAACGTACCCGGTTCTCTCGCTCCCGTTCCCACAGCACCGCAGCCAGGCGGTCATCGCGGGCAACCAGGGTAAGCACGCCGACAGGCGACGGCATGAGCGTGAATGAACTGGGCATAAAGCGGACCGTGATCAAAGAGTTAACAGCTTACTGCAATCGATGCCCCGCCAATCAAATTGAATTGTTGTGCGCGTGGCCCAGTCGATAATCATGAGCAAAGTAATCTGAAGAGGTAACAGCGATGACTATCGAAGCAGAGACACTCACCCAGCTCACCGATGTCCTGGCCCAGCAGGGTCTGACCCGGTTGGTCCAGGTTCGGTTTACACGCACCCCTTACCGGTGCAATCACAAGTGGGTCTGTGAAGTGCGTTGACTGCCTTCGCTGCCCGCTGGTTTGGAGCGCATAGCTCGCGCTGAGGAAGGTCAGGTTGTGCGAAGGGCGATTGGTGAACCCTTGTTGCAACCCTCACGATCTAATCTTCTTCGGCTATTTCACACACCCCATTGGCCCCACCCTTGCCGGTATAGGAAACACTCGGCGTACCGTCCGCGCTGATCGACAACGATACGGTCACACCGCCGCCCTTGGCCTCGAAGTAATTGTCGTTGAACCTCTTCAGCTTGGCTTCTTTGCCATTGATGAACAGCGGCCCGCCTTCATCGGCATGCACCTCCAGGTTGCCCGGGCAGGTGGCGTTCACCATCGGGATGTCTGCCTGGGCGGCACCGGCCAGCGATGCCAGTGCGATGATGCTCAATACTCGTTTCATCGTGTACCTCCACGTGCGGCCCAACCGTCAGTTCACCAGCAATAGCCTAGTTTGGCCGAACCTGCCAGCCCTGGAGGTAAAGGCAGGTCAGCGATGACGGTTGTAATGGATAGGTGGCTGACTGCATAAGGCCCGGCAGGGGTACACTTGCACGCACCTCTACAACGCCAAGCCCAATGATCCAGTCCGATCTCGACCTGTTCGGCCCAGCCCCGCAGCGCCTGGCAGCGCAGACAGTGCTGCTCCCAGGTTTTGTCCTACCTCAGCTCGAGAACGTGTTGGACGACCTGCGGCCAATTCTGCGCGCAGCCCCGTTTCGGCACATGCGCACTCCGGGTGGCCAAGCCATGGCCGTGGCTCTCACCAATTGCGGATCGCTTGGTTGGGTCAGCGACCACCAAGGGTACCGCTACAGCACACACGACCCGCTGACCCAGCAGCCCTGGCCAGTTCTGCCTGAGAGCTTTCTGCAGCTTGCCCGCAACGCGGCTGAAACCGCTGGGTTCGAAAATTTCATCCCCGACGCCTGCCTGATCAACCACTACCTTGCCGGCACCAAGCTGAGCCTGCACCAGGACCACGACGAAAACGACTTTGCCCACCCCATCGTCTCCATTTCGCTGGGCCTGCCGGCGGTGTTTCTGCTCGGCGGGTCGCAACGCAAGGACCCCACCCAGCGCATCGCCCTCAGTCATGGCGACGTACTGGTATGGGGCGGCGAAGACCGTCTGCGCTTCCACGGGGTGATGCCGATCAAGCCCGGCACCCATCCGCGCATGGGTGCACGCAGGATCAACCTCACCCTGCGGCGGGCGGGATAGCCGGCCTGGCTTGCTATCAAGAGCCCGCAGACAAGCAGCTGCGGGCGCTGGTCAACGGATCTGGTGCTTGTGCAAGAGCCGATAGAAGGTTGGCCGAGAGATGCCCAGCACCTTGGCCGCGACGCTCAGGTTGTCCGCATGCCGATTGAGTACATCGCACAAAGCCTGGCGCTCAGCACGGTGCTTGTAATCCTCCAGCGTTGCCAGTGGCTGCTCCTCCGGAACGAGCACCTGCAAACCCAGATCCTGCGCCTCGATCTGGCGTCCCTCTGCCAGCACCAGCCCGCGCCTGACCCGATTGGCCAACTCACGGACGTTGCCCGGCCACTCATGCCGGCCCATCGCGGCCAGCGCACTGTCGCTGAATGAACGCGGCCTGCGCCCGGTTTCAAGGCTGTAAAACTGGGCAAAATGGCTGGCCAGCATCGACAGATCACCATGCCGGTCGCGCAGCGGCGCAGTGACCACCTGCAGCACATTGAGCCGGTAATACAGGTCTTCGCGAAACTTGCCGCGCTCGATGGCTTGCTCAAGGTCCACGTGGGTAGCGGCCAATACCCGCACATCGACCGGGATCGGTTGATCACCGCCAACACGCTCGATGTGCTTTTCCTGCAGAAAACGCAACAGGTTGGCTTGTAGCTCAAGGGGTAGATCGCCAATCTCATCCAGGAACAACGTCCCGCCATTGGCTGCTTCAATGCGCCCGATCTTGCGCTGGTGCGCACCGGTGAAGGCACCCTTCTCGTGGCCAAACAACTCGGACTGGATCAGGTGCTCGGGGATTGCCCCACAGTTGATGGCGATGAACGGTTTGTCGTGGCGCTGCGACTGGCGATGCAGGGTCCGCGCGACAAGCTCTTTGCCGGTACCGCTCTCGCCGCGGATGAGTACCGGCGACTCGGTCGGTGCCAGCTTGCCCAGCAGCTTGCGCAGTTCGCGTATCGGCCGGCTGTCACCCAGCAGTTCATGCTCGGGCTTGTCCACCTGCACGGCGCCCTTGCCACGCAAGCGAGCCATGCCGAACGCACGGCCTAGGGTTACCTGCACCCTGGAAACGTCGAACGGCAAGGTATGAAAGTCAAAAAACCACTCGCAGACGAAGTCGCCAACGTTTTGCGCGCGCAGTTGCTCGGCATTGAGCACGGCGATCCATTCGGTATTGCTGCGCTTGATCATGTCCTTGACCGCGTCGGGCGATTGCAGATGGGAGGCTTGCAAGCGCAACACGCCGACATCGCAAGGGTGCTCGAGCGCTACCGCCAGCGTGCAGCTGTGCACGTCCCAACCAGCACCGCGCAGGCCAGGTAACAGACGGTGGCAGTCGTCGCACGGATCGACGATCAACAAGCGGCGTTGCGCTGCAGCTTCGAGCATGACCGTTCCTTGGCGCCAATTGTTGGTTTTTTAAGTAGAAACAGTGCGTTGCAGCGCCCGAATTAACAGTAGCAACGAACCCCAACTTACCCAGTACCGTTGGTCTGCCGGATGCCAGCCAGCCACGCCGATGCCGGTAGTCTTTTACACGTTGTTACTGTCTGTTCCGAATGCCTGCGCGGATTTGCATGTTTGCAAAAAAAAAATCGTCACAGCTGTGACTTCAGCCTGGTCAGCGAGCATCAGTATCCATAACCCCGCGCTACTTACCTTGGCATCTTTGATACGGCGCGGACTTACTTTCGCTGTTTGGGACCATAGAGAGACCGAACCATGAATGCCCCGCTCCGTGTCAACGAAGCACTGCTGATTGCCGACCACGCCTTCGAACCCTTCCAGTGCGTTGCCTGGGATGCACCCAACGGTACTGGTGAACTGAGCCTGGCAGTGATCGACCGGACCAACACCCGTATCGGCAGCAAGCAAGTCTCTTCGCGCATTTATTCAGACCCTGCGCAATGGGCCAGCCTGATCGAAGAAGTGCGCGCCGAGCTATGTCAGAAGGGTTACGACTTGCAACCTTGGTCGATGCCCAAGTAAGCATTTACCTATGCAGAAAGTGCACGCTCGGCGTGCACTTTTTGTAACTCGCACTGTTCCTTGAAGGCAACTCCCTCGTTAGCGCGGCATCCTGTCGCAGCGCCCATGCGTAACGCTTTTATATATCAGGGCAACCGCTTGAAGTGCTCCATATGCTGATACTCGGCCTGCAATTGCTGCGCTAGCACTCTGCCTTTACCGATCCGTACTGGCGCCAATTCCATGTCGATCAGCCAGGTCGTGCAGGGCATGGGCTGTAGCGCGGTCCAACGTTGCAGGCGACCATCGGTGAACACCAGGCAACGCTGAACCTCCTGCGGATGACGCTGGCGCCGCGCCTGCAGCCATTGCCGCGCTTGCGCCAAGGCGCTGATCAGCGGCGTGCCGCCGCCGGCGCCCAGGGTTTGCAACCAGGGTTGCAGCGCCGCAGAAGCCTTGAGCCCATGCCGTTGCCACTGCGCCGAACGGCCACTGGCTGTCAGCAGGGCCAAGCGTGCGCGTTGGCGATAGGCCTGGTCGAACAGTTCGGCCAGCACGCCCTTGGTCTGGGCAAGTGCCTGATGGCGGCGGGTTGACGCCGAGGCATCGACAATCACCAGCCACAGTTCTGCCGGTTGCCCCTGACGCTGCTGCCAGCACAGGTCAGCACGCTGCTGTGGCCGGCCCTTGAGCAGGGTCGCCGGCCAGGCAACGCGGCCGACGCCGGCCTTGCGCGCATGCCCACGCGGCGCACCGCGCAAGTTGCCAGGCCGGGGTTTGGCATCCGCCGCGTAGAGTCCCTGCTGGCGGATGCTCAGGGCTTTTTTGCCCAGTTCGGCACCTCACGCCGCGGTCCTGCAGCAACCGGTTGGGCTGGCAGTGCACCACTGTCGCCGCCCTGCCCCGCACTGGCATTGCTGCTGGCTGGCGACTGCGCCGGGGCTTGGCTTGGCGGTTGCTGCGGTGGGGCTTCGCGGCGGCGATGGCGCAAGGCAAATTCCGCTACGGCGGTGATATCTTCTTCATCGATATGCTCGCTGCCGCGCCAGGCAGCATGAGCACGGGCAGCGCGCAGCCAGACCAGATCCGCCCGCAGGCCATCGACCCCGGCAGCAAAGCAGCGCTCGGTGATCCAGGCCAGGGCCTGATCATCCAGCGCAATCTGCTCCAGGCGCGCCCGCGCCGACTGGCAGCGCTCGCGCAGGTCCTGCTGGGCACCGGCCCACTCGGCGCAGAAGCCTTGCGGATCGCTGTCGAAGGCCAGGCGCCGGCGGATGATCTGCTGGCGTGCCTGCGGCTCGGGCAACTCGTCCAGCGACACATTCAGACCGAAGCGATCGAGCAGTTGCGGGCGCAGCTCGCCCTCCTCCGGGTTCATCGTGCCGATCAAGACAAACCGCGCCGAATGGCGATGGGAAATGCCGTCGCGCTCGATGCGGTTGGTGCCACTGGCGGCAACGTCCAGCAACAGGTCAACCAGCGGATCGGGCAGCAGGTTGACTTCGTCGACATACAACACGCCGCCATCGGCGTGGGCCAGCACCCCAGGAGAAAACTGCGCTTTGCCCTGGCCCAACGCTGCGTCGAGGTCCAGCGTGCCGACCAAGCGCTCTTCGGTCGCACCCAGCGGCAAGGTAACAAAGGGTGGCTGCTGCTCGACGCTGCCGAGCAGGTCTGCCAGGCCGCGGGCCAGGGTACTCTTGGCCATGCCGCGCGGGCCTTCGATCAGCACACCGCCGATCTTCGGGTCGATTGCGGTCAGGCACAACGCCAGCTTGAGCGCCTCGGCGCCGACCACGGCGGCCAGCGGAAACTGCATCGGTTCAGTCATTTCAGTGGTCTTCCTCGCCTTCGAGCAACTGCTCCTCAAGGGCTTCGCGGTAACTGCCAGGTTCTTCCCAGAGGCCGCGCTGCTGCGCCTCCAGCAAGCGCTCGGTCAGGTCGCGCAAGGCCTCGGGGTTATGCTCGCGCATGAATTCACGGGTCGCCGGGTCAAGCACATAGGCCTCGGCCAGCGCCTGATAGTGATGATCGTCGATCAGGTGCGTGGTGGCGTCGAAGGCGAACAGGTTGTCGACCGTCGCTGCCAGCTCGAACGCGCCCTTGTAGCCGTGGCGCTTGGCGCCGTCGATCCACTTGGGGTTCAGCGCCCGGGCACGGATCACGCGGTTGAGCTCTTCCTTGAGGGTGCGGATTCGCGGCCGGTCGACCTGGCTGTGATCGCCGTGGTAGCTGGCCACCGCCTCGCCGTGCAAGGTCTCGGCAGCGGCCAGCATGCCGCCCTGGAACTGGTAATAATCGTTGGAATCGAGCAGGTCGTGCTCGTGGTTGTCCTGATTCTGCAGGACTGCCTGCACCTGGCTCAGGCGCGTGGCGAACTGAGCGCGGGCGGGCGTGCCTTCGTCACTGGCGCCGTAAGCGTAGCCGCCGTAGTTGAGGTAGACCTCGGCCAGATCCTTGCGGTCCTGCCACAGGCGACCGTCGATGGCGTTCTGCACCCCGGCGCCATAAGCGCCGGGCTTGGCGCCGAATACCCGCCAACCGGCCTGGCGGGCGGCCTGCTCGGCGTCGACGCCTTGCTCGAGCAGGTCCTGGCGCTCAGCACGCACGCGGGCTGCCAGTGGGTTGAGGTGATCGGGCTCGTCCAGCGCAGCCACCGCCTGCACGGCGGCGTCGAACAGCCGGATCAGGTTGCCGAACGCATCCCGGAAGAACCCTGACACACGCAGGGTGACGTCGACCCTTGGCCGATCGAGCAGGCTCACCGGCAGGATTTCGAAGTCGTCGACCCGCTGGCTACCTGTCGCCCACACAGGGCGCACGCCCATCAGCGCCATGGCCTGGGCGATGTCATCGCCGCCGGTGCGCATGGTCGCGGTGCCCCAGACCGACAGGCCGAGTTGGCGTAGGTGATCGCCATGGTCCTGCAGGTGCCGCTCAAGAATCAAGTTGGCCGAGGCAAAGCCGAGCCGCCACGCGGTGGTGGTGGGTAGGTTGCGCACATCGACAGTGTAGAAGTTGCGCCCGGTCGGCAGCACGTCGAGCCGGCCGCGGCTCGGCGCGCCGCTGGGACCTGCCGCGACAAAGCGCCCGGCCAGCGCAGCGAGCAAGCCATCGAGCTCGGCGCCGCCGCAGCTGTCGAGGTTGGGCGCGACGACTGCGTGCAGCTCTTCAAGTACCTCTGCCACACCTTGCCATTGCGCTTCGCTGGGCAGCTTCAAGCTGCCCGCCAGCGTTTGCTCGATCAGCGTCAGGGCCAGTTGTTCAAGGCGCTCGCGTGTATCGCCTTGGGTACGCCAGGCCGCGTCGTCCAACGTCTGCAACATGGCTGGGCGCGGCCCTGGCCATGCGTGACCAAGGTCGCAGTCGAGCGGATCAAAGCCCAGTTCGAAGGCTTTGCCCAGCGCACGAATCAGGCTGGCATTGCCGCCTTTGCCGTCACCACGCTCGACCCGCAGCAGCGCCAGCAGGGTATCGCTGCGCAGGCGCCCTTGCGGCGACTGGCCAAACACGTGCAGGCCATCGCGAATCTGCGACTCTTTCAAGTCGCACAAGTAGGTATCCAGGCGCGGCAGCCACACGGCAGCATCATCCAGCTGGCCTTCGAGCTGCAGCTCACGATCGATGTGGTTGGCTTTGACCAGCGCCAGGATGTCGCGCTGCAGCTCTTGCGCGCGGCGCGGATCAAGCAGCTGAGCTTCGTAATATTCGTCGGCCAGCTGTTCCAGGTCGCGCAGCGGGCCGTAGCTCTCGGCGCGGGTCAGCGGCGGCATCAGGTGGTCGATGATCACCGCCTGGGTGCGGCGTTTGGCCTGGGCGCCCTCGCCTGGGTCATTGACGATGAACGGATAGATATTCGGCATCGGCCCCAGCAACGCGTCGGGCCAGCACTGCGCCGACAGGCCAACGCCTTTACCCGGCAACCACTCGAGGTTGCCATGCTTGCCAACATGAATCACGGCGTCGGCTGCATAAGCGTGGCGCAGCCAGAAATGAAATGCCAGGTAGCCATGCGGCGGAACCAGATCCGGGTCGTGGTACACCGCACTGTGATCGACCTGGTAGCCGCGCGCCGGCTGGATACCAACGAAGGTCTGCCCAAAGCGCAGGCCGGCGACCATCATGCGGCCGCTGCGGCACATCGGGTCGGTTTCAGGGGCGCCCCAGCGGGCGAGCACGGCGGCCTGGTTTTCCGCCGGCAGCTGAGCGAACGCGGCTTGGTAGTCGGCCAGGCTCAGGCTCTGCGCGCATGGGCGCTGATCGAGATTGTCGAGGTCGTTGGTCACGCCGCCGAGCAATTGCTGGATCAACGCGGTGCCGGTGGCTGGCAGCTGGTCAACTGGATAACCCGCAGCGCGCATGGCCGCGAGGATGTTCAAGGCCGCTCCCGGTGTGTCCAGGCCGACACCGTTACCAATCCGGCCATCGCGGGTCGGGTAGTTGGCAAGGATCAGCGCTACGCGCTTCTGCCCGTTCGGCAAGCGCGCCAGCGCGACCCAGCGACGGCCCAGCTCGGCGACGAAGTCCATGCGTTCCGGGTGGGCGCGATAGCACACCACATCTGCCTGGCTGCGTTCACTGCGCCAGGCCAGATCCTTGAAGCTGACCGGTCGGGTGATGATCCGGCCATCCAGCTCAGGCAAGACGATGTGCATGGCCAGATCACGGGCACCGAGGCCCTGCTCGCTGGTTTCCCAGCCCAGTTGGTTGTCCTGCGCGCAGATCGCCTGCAACACCGGCACATCCCGGCGCAGCGGCCGCGCATTGGGACGCTCGGGGCTGGACAAGGCAAAGCCGGTGGTGTTGATCACCACCTCCGCTTCCACTTCATCCATCCATGCTTCGACCTGATCGAGGCAGGCCCGCTCCTTCAGGGTGGCCACAGCGATTGGCAACGGGTTCAGCCCCGCCAACTGCAGGCGCTGACAGAACACGTCGATGAACGCGGTATTGGCGGCCTGCAGGTGTGAGCGGTAGAACAGCAGCGGCGCCACCGGCAGCGCAGGGTCCCAGTCGGCGTACCAGTCCGGCAGCTGCGCGCTGGCCTTGGCCGGGTGGTAGACCACGGTGCGGGCCAACGCTTCGGGCTCCTGCCAGGCATAGTCGCGCTGGAACCACAGGTTGCCCACGCAGTTGAACAGGTTCAGCGCGTTGGCCTTGCCGCCTTGGCGCAGGTAGTGCCAGAGGCGCTCGGCCTGTTCGCTGCTGACGGTACTCAAGCCGGTGAGCTCGGGGTCAGGTCGGTCGTCGCCCGGGACCATGATCACCTTAACCCCACGCGCCGCCAGCTCGACCAGTTGCTCGATGCCGTAGCGCCAGTAGCCGACGCCGCCGTGCAGCGATATCAGAATCAACTTGGCATGGCGCAGCACCTGGTCGACATACAGGTCGACCGAGGCATGGTTCTGCACCTGCATCGGGTTGGCCAGGCGCACGCTGGGGTAGTCGTCAGGCAACTGCTCGGCGGTTTCCGCCAGCAGCGCCAGGTGCGAATCACCGCTGCACAGAATGACCAGCTCGGCGGCCGTCTGGCCGAGATCGGCAATGCTGTCGTCCGGAACAAAACCGCCGGGCTGGGTGCGCAACAGGTGCATGAATCAGCCTTCCAGGGCCTGACGCAGGCGCGCTTCGAGCTCGCTGGCGTCAAGCGCCTGGCCGATCAGAACCAGCCGCGTGATGCGCGCTTCGTCAGAGCCCCAGGCCCGGTCGAAATGTTTGTCGAAGCGGGTGCCCACGCCCTGGATCAGCAGACGCATCGGCTTGCCCGGGATGGCCGCAAAGCCCTTCACGCGCAGGATGCCGAACTCCACCACCAGCTGGTTAAGGGCCGCCAGCAGCACGCGCTCATCGGCCTCTGGCAGGTCCAGCGAGATCGAGTCAAAGGCATCATGGTCGTGGTCGTCATGATCATCGTCATCGTGATGGCTGTCATGGTGAGTACGACGGCCATCGATATGTGCTTCCGACTCGGCGCCTAGGCCCAGCAGCACCTCCAGCGGCAGGCGACCACTGCTGGCTTCGATGACCTTGACCGCTGGTGGCAGCTCTTCGGACACTTCGGCGCGGACCTTGGCCAGGCCTTCGGCGTCGATCAGATCAGCCTTGTTCAGTACCACCAGGTCGGCGCTGGCCAGCTGGTCGGCAAACAGTTCGTGCAGCGGCGACTCATGATCAAGGTTCGGGTCAAGCTTGCGCTGGGCATCGACCTGATCAGGGAACGCGGCGAAGGTACCGGCAGCCACTGCCGGGCTGTCGACCACAGTGATCACCGCATCGACCGTGCAGGCGTTGCGGATTTCTGGCCACTGGAAGGCTTGCACCAGTGGTTTGGGCAAGGCCAGGCCGCTGGTTTCGATCAGGATATGGTCGAGATCGCCGCGACGCGCCACCAGCTCGCGCATGACCGGGAAAAACTCTTCCTGCACGGTGCAGCACAGGCAGCCGTTGGCCAACTCGAAGACCCGCCCGTAGGCTTCTTCTTCGGTGCAGCCGATGGTGCACTGCTTGAGGATTTCACCGTCGATACCGAGCTCACCGAACTCGTTGACGATCACCGCGATACGCCGGCCCTGGGCGTTGTCGAGCATGTGCCGCAGCAGCGTGGTCTTGCCCGAGCCGAGGAAGCCGGTGACGATAGTGACGGGGAGTTTGGCCAGTGTTTTCATGGATGCGTGTGCCCTTGGCAGAATGGCGCGGGCATGCAGGACGAGCGCCACAGGCAGTCACAGCCGGGCTTGTTCGCCACCGGATCACCCCGCCCGGATTAAAGTCGAAATCGTTTCGAGGCAGGTCTCCTGGCTTGCACCGTACCGGCGCCGGGCCGGTTGGATGACGCCTTCCCGCGCAAGGCGCAGTGGCTGTGTCGATCCTGATCAGTGCTTACAGTTGCGGGGGCAGCCGCGGCTTGACCGCGTTCCCTTCTTAGCTCCGGCCACGCCGAAGAACCTCGAAGCAGACAAGGCTACGCACCCCAGCGGCAAGCTGCAAGCAGCTTGAGGGGCTGCCACTTGCCGTATATAGACGGCTGATTGCACGCTGCCGAGCAACTTCTCACTTGCAGCGCGCCGCTGCGGCGTGGTTTGCTAGCCACTTGCGTTCAGGTGCCCCCGAGGGGGTGAAACGGGAAACCGGTGCGTCGCTGGCCTCTTTACAGAGCCCGACAACTCCGGTGCTGCCCCCGCAACGGTAAGCGAGCGAAGTGTCTTGACCACTGTGCCAGGCTGTAGGGCATGGGAAGGTGACGCTTTTCAAGGAGCCCTGCTCCTCCTCGTGAGCCCGGAGACCGGCCTGCGTCGTCGAACATCAACACCCCGCGGTGGGCGGGCGCTGTCGCATTGCTCTGGGCGAGCCACGTCCGGGGCTGGTGCGCTTGCCCCCTGCCTATAACAAGCAGAGGAATGCGTCATGCCCATCACCAGCGCAAAACACAGCATCGCCACCCCCGTCAGCCTCAGTCAACGTCTGATCATCGCCGTCGGCGCCAGCCTGGTTGGCCTGTGCCTGGTCTACTTTGCCGGTTTCTCGCACATCGAGGCGGTGCACAACGCTGCCCACGATACGCGCCACAGCGCTGCCTTCCCCTGCCACTGAGTAGACTCGCATGATTACGCGTATCGCCCGCACTGCCGGATTCAGCGGCCTGCTCGCTGCCCTGTTGCTGACCCTGCTGCAAAGCTTCTGGATCAGCCCGTTGATCCTGCAAGCAGAAACCTTCGAGAGCCCCGCCCCGGCTGCCCAGCATGAGCATGGCGACAGCGCCGTTGCTGCCCACGAACACAGCGCCGAGGCCTGGGCGCCGGAAGACGGCTGGCAGCGCGTGCTGGCCACCACCGGCGGTAACCTGGTGGTTGCGGTCGGCTTTGCCCTGATGTTGGCTGCGCTGTACAGCTTGCGCGAACCCAACCGGGTCGCCACGGGAGCGCTGTGGGGCCTGGCCGGTTTTGCCGTGTTCTGCCTGGCGCCTACGCTGGGCTTGCCGGCCGAGCTGCCGGGCACCGCGGCAGCCGACCTTGGCCAACGGCAGACCTGGTGGATTGGCACTGCTGGCGCAACCGCGGTCGGCCTGGGCCTGATTGTTTTTGCCCAGCACTGGCTGCTGAAGGTAGTCGGCGTGCTGCTGTTGGCGCTGCCACATGTGATCGGTGCACCGCAGCCAAGCGTGCATGAAAGCCTTGCACCTGAGGCCCTGGCTACCCAGTTCAAGATCGCCTCGTGGCTGACCAACGCCGCCTTCTGGGTCGCGCTGGGCCTGCTCAGTGCGTGGTTGTTCCGCCGCTCGCAGCAGGCCTGATGGCTGACCCGCTCGCCGCCGTGTATGTCGGCTTCGGCTGCCGCAAGGGCTGCCCGGCCGACGTGCTAGAAGCACTGCTGCAGCAAAGCCTTGCCAGCCTTGGCTTGACCCTGCATGCAGTGCAGGCCATCGCCAGTATCGAGCTGAAAAACGGCGAGCCTGGCCTGCTTCAACTGGCCGCTCGCTTGCACCTGCCGCTGCGGTTTTTCTCTGCAGAGCAGTTGCAGCACTTCACCCCGCAACTCAGCGAGCATTCCACCACAGCCTTCGCTCACAGCGGTTGCTGGGGCGTAGCCGAAAGCACTGCGCTGGCCCTGGCCGAGCAGGTGCACTCCAGCGCGCGGCTGGTGCTGAACCGGCAAACGCTGGCAGGCGCTACCCTCGCCCTCGCCTGTGCTGGATAATCGCTTCCACTTTACTTGCAAGGATTTGCCATGACGGTCTACTTCATCGGCGCCGGCCCGGGCGATCCGGAATTGATCACGGTCAAAGGCCAACGGTTGATCCGCCAGTGCCCGGTAATCATCTACGCGGGCTCGCTGGTGCCTGCTGCGGTGCTCGAAGGCCACACTGCCAACACTGTCATCAACAGCGCCGAACTGCACCTTGAGCAAATCATCGAGGCGATGCGCAGCGCGCACGCGCAAGGCCATGATGTTGCACGGGTGCACAGCGGTGATCCGAGCCTGTATGGCGCCATCGGCGAGCAGATCCGTCACCTGCGCGAGCTGGGCATCGACTACCAGATCATCCCTGGAGTCACCGCAACCGCCGCCAGCGCTGCGCTGCTGGGTTGTGAACTGACCCTGCCGGGCATCGCCCAGACGGTGATTCTCACCCGTTACGGCGATAGCTCGCCGATGCCCGCCGGCGAGCAACTGGGCGACCTGGCCCGGCACGGCAGCACCCTTGCGATTCACCTGGGCGTCAAACACCTGCCGCGCATCGTTGCAGAGTTGCTGCCGCATTACGGCGCTGACTGTCCGGTGGCGGTCATCCACCGCGCCACCTGGCCTGATCAGGACTGGGTCAAAGGCACGCTTGCGAACATCGTCGAGCTGACTACTACACGGGATTTTCGCCGAACCGCGCTGATTCTGGTCGGTCATGTACTCGGGGACGCGCCGTTCGCAGAATCAGCCCTGTACCGCGCCGGCCACGCTCACCTGTATCGCCCCGGCAACGGCTGATTGCCAGCATCGGCAACGCAGCGCAGACTCGGCAAACCTCGTCGCCATCGGAGCCACGCCCATGCTGGACCTACGCCCCAACTGTGAATGCTGCGCCATCGACCTGCCGGGCGACAGCCCGGACGCCATGATCTGCTCATTCGAGTGCACGTTTTGCCGCAGCTGTGCCGAGCAACGCCTGCAGGGGCGCTGCCCGAACTGTTCTGGACAGCTGCAAAACCGCCCGACCCGGGTTGGTAGTGCACTGAGAGACAACCCCGCCTCCACTCAGCGCGTCATCAAAGACCACGCGACCTGCGCCTGAATCCCGCCCCGGCAGGCCGTTCAAGCCTGCCGCATCCGGGTTATTACCCAGTTTTTTGTAGGAATTTTCCTAAGAACGGCGTGGTTTATTCAACACGCCTATACTCGGCATTACCAAGGAGTATGAATCGACGTATCTTGCGCGCTGCCCGGGGTTAGCGGATGCCCCCAGGCACGTTCCTGTGTGATTCAGGCAACGGACCCTCTTCACCACAGGAGCTAGCCATGACAACCGTGCTGCTGGTCGATGACCACCCAATCGTTCTAACGGCCGTACGCATGCTGCTTGAGCGCGAACGTTTTCGCGTCATTGGTACCGCTGAAGACGGTAAGGAAGCCGTAGAACTGGCCCGCAAACTCTCGCCCCAAGTGGTGATTGTGGACATTGGCCTGCCTGAACTGGACGGCATGGAGGTGATCAAGCGCCTGCAACTGATGGAACCACCTCCCAAGATCATGGCCCTGACCGGGCAGCCTGCCGACCTCTACGTCAGGCGCTGCCTGGACGCCGGGATCGGCGCTTTCGTCAACAAGGACGAAGACATCGAGTCGGTGGTATTCGCACTCAAGGCACTGATCAAAGGCTACTCGACCTTTCCGCAGATGTCGGTCAACAGCAATTCGCTGGAATCTGAAAACGCGAGGCTGGACAGTCTTTCCAACCGTGAGATGGAGGTGCTGCGCAGGCTGGCTCGGGGCGAAAACAACAAGGCCATTGGCGAGTCCATGAACCTCAGCGCCAAGACCATCAGCACCTACCGCGGACGCATCATGGAGAAGCTCAAGTCGGAGTCGCTGGTAGAAATGGTCGATCTGGCCAAACGCAACAACGTCAGCTGAAGCTTGACGCCATGAACGGCTTGCGCACATTGCTGCTACTGATCAGCCTGAGCGGCGTGCCTGCGGCCGTGCTTGCTGACAGTCAGCCACGGCAGTTGCTGGCACGCTCGACCAGCGCTGCTGCTCCACTGGACCTGGCCATTGACGACCGCCAGTGGCTGAACCAGCGCAAGGTACTGGTGCTCGGCACCTCAGGGCCGGATTACCTGCCGTTTGAAATCAATCTCACCCCAACCGATCACGAAGGGCTCAATGCTGACTATGCCGGCCTGATCGGCGAGCAGTTGGGCATCGATGTTCAGGTGCAGCGTTTTGACAGCCGCGAACAGGCCATCAAAGCGTTGCAGGACGGGCAAATCGATCTGCTGGGCAGCTCCAACGCGCCTGAAGCCAGCAATGCCGAACTCTCCTTGAGCCAGGCATACGCTGACGACCTGCCGGTGATCGTCGCTCGACAAGACCAGGCCCTGCGCCATGGCGATGACCTGGGCGGGCTGCGATTGGCGATGGTCGACCATTACCTGCCGTCCACTATGGTCAAGGCTCACTATCCGGGAGCGCAGCTGCAATTGTATCGCTCGACCTTGAGTGGACTCTCTGCTGTGGCCATGGGCGAGGCCGACGCCTATCTGGGTGACGCGATCAGCACCGACTACCTGATCGGCAAGAGCTATCAAGGCCAGGTGCGCATCGACCATTTCTCCGCGCTGCCTGGCGGCTCGTTCGCATTTGCTACACGTCGGGACAACCCGGGCCTGCTCAGGCTGGTCGATCAAGCCCTGAGCCGCATCAGCGACAGCGAGCGGTTGAACATTCTGCGGCGCTGGAGCAGCGGCAATACCAGCCTCCTGCTCCAGCGCCTGAACACCCCGCTGTCCCCTGCCGAACAGCACTGGATCGAACATAACCGTACCGTTCAGGTGCTGGTCACGCCGTCCCTGGCGCCGCTGACCTTCAACGATGCCGAGCAGCGTCCCAGCGGCATTTCGCTCGACCTGCTCAAGCAGATCAGCCTGCGCACCGGGCTGCAGTTCCAGATCAGCGAAGTGGACGCCGTGCAAGAGATGGTCGACCAACTGCTACGCGGCGAGGCGCAGATGATCGGCGCGATTGGTTATGGCAGCGAGCGCGCCGCGCGTTTGCGCTTCACGCGCCCCTACCTGGTCAGTCCGCGGGTGCTGGTGACACGCGTCGGCAACCCTGGCAGCACCCCGGCGGCGCTGATCGACAATCACCGGATTGCAGTGGTACGTGGCTCGCCGCTGGGTGCACTGGTGCAGCGCCAGCATCCGCAAGCCAGGCTGGTGGAAGTCGACTCCCCCTTGGGGCTGATGGAAGCGGTGGCCAACGGTAACGCCGAAGTCGCCTTGAGCAGCCATATCAATGCGCGTTACTACATAGATCACGTATTCAAGAATCGCCTGCGCATTGCCGCGTTGTTCGGCGAGGAGCCGGCGATGGCCGCCTTCGCCATGTCTGCCAATCAGCCGGAGCTGCATGCGATTGTCGACAAGGCGCTTCTGAGCATACCGCCCGACGAACTGGATCAGTTGGTCAACCGATGGCGCAGCACCACCCTGGTCAGTGACAGCCCGTGGCGCAATTATCGCAGCCTGGCCCTGCAAGTGCTGGTTCTGGGCGGCGTGCTGCTGGCCGGTGTCGTGTTCTGGAACACCTACCTGCGCAAGCTGATTCAGCAGCGTACCGAGGCCCAACGGGCACTGCAGACACAATTGGTACTCAGTCGCGGCCTGCTTGAGCAGTTGCGCCAGGCCAAGGACGCAGCCGAGCAGGCCAGTCAAGCCAAAAGTACCTTTCTGGCGACCATGAGCCACGAAATTCGCACTCCGATGAACGCAGTCATAGGGCTCCTGGAACTGGCCCTGGAAGATGGCGCTCGCAGTGATCCTCTTACCTTGCAGACTGCCCACGATTCGGCCATTGGTCTGCTGGAGCTGATTGGCGACATCCTCGACATATCGCGCATCGAAGCCGGCCATATGACCCTGACACCGGTGCCGACCGATCTGATCGAACTGGTCCGCGCCAGCTTGCGCGTATTTGACGGCAATGCCCGGATCAAACGCCTGCAACTGCGCAGCGAGCTGCCGGAGCAACCCATGTGGGTGCTGGTCGATCCGCTGCGTTTCAAGCAGATCCTGGCCAATCTTCTGAGCAATGCAATCAAGTTCACCGACCGCGGCGAGATCCTGGTCAGCCTTGCCTGCACGCAGGCCTGCGAGGCGTCGCTGCAGCTGACACTGTGCGTGCAAGACACCGGCGTGGGTATCAGCCCCGTAAACCAGGCGCGCCTGTTCAACAGCTTTGCCCAGGTCGACGGACCACGTGCGCGGCAAGGGGCGGGGCTGGGCCTGGTGATCAGCCGCAGCCTTGCCCAGCTGATGGGCGGCACACTGCTGCTGCAAAGTGTCGAAGGCCTGGGCACACGCGTCGAGGTCAGCCTGGCCCTGCCCAGTGCCAAGGCTGCACCGCCGCAGACCAGCGAAATCACTCAACAGCAACCGGGGGAGCCGCTGCGGATCCTGGTGGTCGACGATTACCCGGCGAATCTGCTGTTACTGGACAAACAACTGAGCAGCCTCGGTCATCAGGTGACCATGGCTGAAAACGGCCAACTGGCCCTGAGCAGTTGGCAGGCTGGTGAGTTTGATCTGGTCATCACCGACTGCAGCATGCCGATCATGGATGGCCATGAACTCAGCCGCAACATTCGCGCCCTGGAACACGCAAGTGATCAGCCCGCTTGCACCATCATTGGCGTTACGGCCAACGCGCAGGCAGAAGAGCGCGCCCGTTGCCTGGACAGCGGCATGAATGATTGCCTGTTCAAACCGATCGGGTTGCATACCCTCAGGTCGCACCTGCCACGCTGCGCACTGACGCCGCCAACTCCGCGCCCAAGCGGATTCGACATCGATCAGTTACGAAATCTGACCCAGGATGACGAGCAACTGATCAGCCGCCTGCTCGAGCAACTGGCACGCAGTGCCGCTGAAGACCTCGCGGCCCTGCACGCACTGGGAGAAAACCCATCGAGCACTGCCCTGGGCGCCCTTGCGCATCGCATCAAGGGCGGTGCGAAAATGCTCAAGGTGCGTGGGGTGGTGCGTGACTGCGAGACGCTGGAGCAGGCCTTGGCCGCCAATCAACCCAGCGCCGCGGCACTGCAGCAGCTGCAGGCAAGCCTGCACACCCTGCAAGGTGAGCTGCGCGCTGGGCTCAATGCAATTGCAGGGTCGAGCTGATCTGACCGATTGCATCGACTACATGCCGCGACCCTTGCTGAATCTCCAGAATGACCGTGCCCGCTTCATTGACCAACTGCACGCCGCGCCCTGTGTGTGACAGGCTCGACTGCATGCTGGCCACCGCAGTCAGTGACAGATCATGGTTCTGCCTGACCACATCGACGATTTCCAGGGTGGCCTTGCTGGTGCGTGCAGCCAGATTCCGAACTTCATCGGCCACCACAGCAAAACCACGGCCATGCTCACCGGCGCGCGCCGCTTCGATCGCGGCGTTGAGTGCCAGCAGGTTGGTCTGGTCGGCGATACCGCGAATGGTCAATACAATCTGACCGATGATCTCCGACTGCTTGCTGACAGCGTCGATGGTCCGCGCGGCGTCGCTCAGCTCGTGAGAGATCTGTTCGATTACCTGCACGGTCTGCTGCACCACCTCGCTACCTTTGCGCGCGCAGGCGTCAGTCTGCACAGAGCTGGCATGGGCGGCGTCGGCGGCGCTTTGCTGGGTACTGACCTGCGCGGTGATATCGCTGGCGAACTTGACCACTTTGACCAAGCGGCCCTTGCTATCGAAGATGGGGTTGTAAGAGGCTTCCAGGTAGACCATCTGCCCCTGCTTGTTGACGCGCTCGAAGCGATGCGAGTGGTACTCACCGCGGTTCAGCGATGCCCAGAACTCACGGTACTGCGCCGACTCACGCTCATGCGCCAGGCAGAACAGACCATGATGCCGGCCTACCACTTCTTCGAGCCGATAGCCCATGGTCTGCAGGAAATTGGCATTGGCAGTCAGCACCCGCCCCTGCGGCGTTAATTCGATCACTGCCATGGATCGCCCGATCGCCTGCAGCAGGCTTTCACTTTCGTGCTCGTCATGGATCCGCTGGGTGATGTCCGAGGCGACCTTGATTACGCTGGTGACGCGCTGTTGCTCGTCCAGCACGGGCATGTAGCTGGCTTGCAGCCACACCTCGCGGCCTGCCTTGTCGACGCGCTCGAAGGTACCGCTGATCGTCTCGCCCCTGCCTAGCGCCTGCCACAACTGCTGGTAGGCCGGGCTTTTGGCGTACTCCGGGTCGCAGAACAAGCGGTGATGCTTACCACTGAGCTCCTGCGCGTCATAGCCCAATGCCTGGCAAAACTTATCATTGGCGCTGACGATAGTGCCGTCGGGGTTGAACTCGATCATCGCCATCGACCGACCGATCGCGGCCAGTCTGGCCTCCATCCCTAGCAAGGCCTGATGACAGCGCTGGATTTCGACGATATCGGATTTGCGATGGTAATCGAACATGACGCCGGGCTCCTTGCATGGACGGGGTGCTCCTCAGCATAGATCGCCGGCGGGGCGGCGCAAGGCCGCTGATATCACCTTGAAATCAGGCGCCTCAGGTGCTCTCCCGAACCATCAGCTCAAAGCCCAGATCCTGGCGCGTGGCGCCTACTCGCTTGCCATCGAGCATCGTCAGCAGTGCTTGCGCCGCGGCCCGACCAACGGCCGCACGCGGAGTCCGGATCGAGGTCAATGGCGGCACCATGTATGCGGAGCCTGGAAGGTCATTGAAGCCGACCATGGCCACTTGTTGCGGCACTGCAATGCCTTGGCGCAGCGCCTGCAGGACCGCGCCCTGAGCGAGGTCGTCGTTGCAGAAAAACACCCCGTCGACCTCTGGCGCCTGCGCCATCAAGCGGCTGAACAGTTCGCCGCCAAGGCCAATCGAAGAAGGCTGCGCCGCCAACAGTTCAAGCTCGGGCGCGTGCAATCCGGCTTCAAGCAACGCCTGCCGGAAGCCCTCGGCGCGCTGCATCACTCGAGGGTCGAGCTGTGCAGCGATGAACGCCAGGCGGCGGCGGCCGCGCTCGATCAAATGGCGGGCGGCAGCGTAGCCCGCTTGCTGCTGGGAAAACCCAACCGACACCGCATCTGCCCGGTCTCCCAGTTCCATCATGTGCACACACGGCACGCGGCTGGCCGCCAGCAACTGGCGCGACCCTTCGGTGCGATCGAACCCGGTCAGCAGCACGCCACAGGGCTGATACGCCAGGTAGTTGCGGATCAGGTTTTCTTCTTCATCGACGTCGTAGTGGTAGTTGCCGATAAGCACTTCCAGGCCGCGCGGACGCATCACTGCGTGTATCGCTTCGAGGGTATCGATGAACAGCTGGTTGGACAGCGACGGGATCAACACCACCACCGAATGGCTGCGGGCCGAGGCCAGTGCGCGGGCAGCCGGGTTGGCTATGTAACCCAGGCTGGCGGCGGCGGCGAGGACTTTTTCGACCAGCGCGGGGGCCACTGTGGCGACCCCGCGCAACGCCCGCGAGGCGGTTATCGGCGAAACGCCAGAGAGCCTGGCGACTTCTGCCAGGGTGGGACGACCAGTGGTGCGGGAGCCGGTACGAGACATGTGTGTTGTAATTTTACTACTTGCCAAGGGTGGGGAACGGCCACTAAGGTAGCGCTGTCCCAGAACACAGGCAATGTAATCTTTATTACTGAACCTGTGTCGAGCGACCATACTGCGCAAGACAAGACCAATAACATCCGGGAGGGTGGCGCTCCATGCCGACGTCCACGTCGAGACAGCGCTATCTTACCTGCAGGAGGTACTGATGAACTCTCCCCTGTCCGCGATCGTGGTGATGGGTGTAGCAGGCTGCGGCAAGAGCTGTATCGGCGCCGCCATTGCTGCCCGCAGCGGCGGTCGGCTGATCGAAGGCGACGCTTTTCACCCCGCTGCCAATATCGAAAAGATGAGCGCCGGCGTGCCGCTGGATGACGCTGATCGTGCTGGCTGGCTGGTTTTGCTCGGCCAGGAGCTACAGGCTACGCTCAAAGCCGGTGAACGCCCAATTCTGACGTGCTCCGCGTTGAAGCGCCGCTACCGCGATGCGCTGCGCGAAGCCGTGCCCGAGCTGGGTTTCGTGTTTCTCGAACTGACTCCTGCCGAGGCCGAGAAACGCGTCCTGGCCCGCCCTGGCCACTTCATGCCGGCCAGCCTTATCGAAAGCCAGTTCGCCGCTCTCGAGTCGCCCCGTGGCGAACCTCTGACCCTGGCACTGGACGCCACCCGCCCGGTGGCAGCGCTGGCCGAGAGTGTGCACGAATGGCTAAAGCCCTGCGGTGAGCGGACGCTGGCGCGAATCGCCTGATCGGCGATTTACCGGCTCACCAAAGACAGCGCTGTCTCGACGCTCAAAAATACGTGAAGTTCCATAACGCTACGCCTAACAACAAAGACAAAACCGAGGCTCATCAATCATGTTCGGACTGGCTACCGATACTTTCCTGCTACTCGATGCTCTGGTAACGATCATCGGTCTCATCCTCCTGATCACTCACTTCAAGGTGCATCCTTTTGTTGCCTTGACGCTGGCTGCGGGGTTTCTCGGCCTGACCTCGGGCATGCCTGTTGCCAAGGTCATGAAGTCGTTCCAGGACGGCTTTGGCGGCGTGCTTGGCTTCGTCGGCATCGTGCTTGCACTGGGCACCATGCTCGGCAAGCTGATGGCCGACTCCGGCGGGGCCGACCAGATCGCGCAAACCCTGATTCGCGCTTTCGGCAAACAGAAAGTGCATTGGGCAATGATGTTCGCCGCGTTCCTGGTGGGCATCCCGCTGTTCTTCGAAATCGGCTTCGTGCTGCTGATCCCGCTGGTCTTCATCGTGGCCCGGCGCACGGGTGTGTCGCTGGTGAAGATCGGCATTCCGCTGTTGGCGGGGCTCTCCGTGGTGCACGGCCTGGTGCCGCCGCACCCAGGACCACTGCTGGCGATCGGCATCTTCAATGCCGACATCGGCAAGACCATCTTCTACGGGTTGCTGGTCGCGCTGCCGACGGCAATCATCGCCGGCCCGTTGTACGGCAATTTCATCTCGCGGTATATCCCAGGCAACCCGTCGCAAGAGTTGATGGACCAGATTGCTCGCGAGTCTGACCAGCGCAACCTGCCAAGCTTCAGCATCACCCTGATTACCGTGCTGTTGCCGGTGGTGCTGATGCTGCTGAAGACGTTCGCTGATGTGGTGCTGCCTGCTGAAAACATCGTGCGCCAGTGGATGGACCTTATCGGTCACCCGATCACCGCGCTCCTCGCGGCGCTGCTGCTGGCGTTCTATACGTTCGGTGCAGCACGTGGCTTCAACCGCCAGCAGATCATGAAGATGCTTGACCAGAGCCTGGCACCGACTGCCGCCATTGTATTGATCGTCGGCGCTGGCGGCGGCTTCAAGCAGATGCTGGTGGACACTGGCGTGGGTAACGTCATCGGCCAGATGGCCGTGCAGGCGCAAATATCGCCGATCATGCTCGCCTGGCTGGTGGCTGCAGTCATCCGGATTGCCACAGGCTCGGCCACGGTTGCCACCATCACCGGCGCCGGCATCGTCGCACCGGTGATCGCGCTGGTGCCAGGGGTCAACCGTGAACTGCTGGTCCTGGCAACCGGCGCTGGCTCGCTGATTCTGTCCCACGTCAACGACGCCGGTTTCTGGCTGGTGAAACAGTACTTCAACATGACCGTGGCAGAAACCTTCAAGACCTGGAGCATGATGGAGACCATCCTGTCGGTGGTCGGCATCATCTTCATCATGTTGCTGGCGCAGTTTGTCTGACCGTTGGTCGGGGTACTGGCACCTAGCCAAGGGTGCCAGGCTCAAGTGAGATAAGGGCCTTGCCGTCTGATCAGCATCCAGTCAGCGACAAGGCTGACACTTTATCCACGCAAAGGAGCTTGCCCATGAAACCCGTCCTGCTACTTGCTGCGTTGCTGGCAACGCCGTTGGCCATGGCCGCCGGTACCGGCCCGACCTACCCTGACGATCCGCACAACAGCGCACCCAAGCCCGGCGCGGACAGCACCCTCAACCCTATCGAAACCCCCATGCCACGCAACACCGACCCACGCCTGAACGGCAATGATCCAGACAGCCCACCGGCCAACCAGAGCAACGAACACAAGCTGCCCGGCATGGGCACTCCCGACGCCCCCGTGGGCACGGGCCAAGGGACGGGCAGCAGCAACCCCCAACCCTGACATGACACCTACCTGATGAGGTGCTCGCATTGCTTGCGGGTCACTTCACAGGCAACTGAAGGCCCTTCTCTGGTAACGCTTGGTCTCAGGCGTTATCCCTCCCCCGCCCTTTCGGGCTCGCCTATACACCTCGATTTGTTCATGCACCTGAGCCAGCAGCTCTGTTGGTAAAGCGTTTCCTGCTTATCTGCGGGCAGGGCCAAGCGCCTAATGCCGACACCAACCGACAATCGCATCGCGGCCATTGGCGTCGATCGCGACAGGTGTCCAAAGGACTTGTGCTGAGGTATTGAATGAAATCCACTCTCCGAATCTGCAATCGGCTTCCCTCATCGATTGGCAAGTCCGGCTTGCTGCTGGCGTTGGCCGCATCGCTTTGCGCAAACGCAGCTCATGCCAGCCTCGAGCCGCAGCTTGAAGCACGCATGGCGGTGTGCACCGGTCACCTGCGCAGCCTGGAACAGTTGATGGTCGACCGTATCGAGCATATCGAAAACAGCGTCGGCGCTCAGATCAGGCGGCTGCCTGAACTCGAGGCAGCGCGCATGCGCTTGGAGCGTCAACTGCAACAGGAACGCCAGCGCTACCAATCCCTGCCTTGGCGCCCCGAACACGACCTGGCCTTGCGCGGCATCGAAAGTGAGATAGATGGCATCCAAGGCACTATTTCCATCGGTCGTCACGCCGAGCGCGAAAACTCCGAGGTCAAGGCCCTGCTGGCGTCTGCACGCGAAAGCAGCCACAGCATCAGCACCGACCTCGACGACTTCCTGTTTGCCGGCGAAGCGTGCGCAGCCAACAAGGTCGACCCGATCAAGTGCCAAACCGAGACCCTTGCTGCCCTCAATCCGCCTGCTCAAGCCAACCTCATTGCAGCCCGGCGGCTTCTGGAAAATGCCTGGTCGCCGCTGCGCAACCAAGGAGTGCGCTTCCCAACTTCATGGGAAGTGGACTGCAGCCCTGACAACCCCCCAAAAAGGCCATTCCCATGAGTGAAGTCATTCCGTTCATCAGCCGTAACTCTCGCATCGAGAGTGCCATCAGTAGCCATATCGAACAGTTGAGCACAGCCACTCCGCTGCGCCTTCCTGAGGCACAAACTGCACTGGTCGCCAACTACGTGGAGAGAATCGAAGGCACTTACGATACCAGTCGGGCCAAGCACGACACGGATCATGCAATTGATCTGCTCTACATTGCCTACAACACCACGCCACAGGAACAGGGCGACATCCGCATCAAGATAGGCTCGATCATGAATGATTTGATCAGCGCTCAACAGGAGAGTGAGCGACGTATCAAGAGCGCTATCCGCGTTGCCAACAGGATCGGCAACACCCTGCGCAACTGCTTGCCCGACTGGCTTGATGTCAAGCAAGGTGCTGATCCGGAGGAAATCAAGAATTTCGTCGCCGCTGATCTGCTGGCCATGGCCAACGAAATCACCCAATCGGCCATCACCGTACGCGATAGCCTCACCTCGATTGCCGACAGATACGACGTCATCATCCGTGACACTGCCGATGCCACCGCGCGCAGTGAAGTCGCGTTGAGCGATACCATTCAGGCGGACAGCAAACTGCAAAAAGAACTGGTGATCGCCAATGCTCGGCGCGAGATGCTCGACAGCCTGGTTGCCGATCTGCAGCAGCAGGTTGCCCGCTACGAGAAACTGGCCCAGGAGTATGGTTCGCAGGCGAAGAGCGCAGAGCAAAAATCGTTCTGGGCATCATTGGTCAAGACCGGCGCACAGATGCTGGGGGCTATCCTGCCCATCGTTGCAATGGGTGCTACCGGGGGCGCCTCGGCGGTGATCGGCGGAGCTTCGATGGCGGCGGCATCGGGCCTTGGTCAGCGTCAACAGGCTGATGACCTGAACAAAGACATCCAGATGAAGAAAGCCCGCTCCGAGCTTCGTGCCGAGCAGACGCTGCTCAGCGAGCAGCACGACAAGCTGAAATCCAACCTGGATGATCTGACCAAGCGTAACGCCGACGCATCCGACCCAGCAACGGGTACGCTGGATGAGCGCATCAAAGAGGTCAAAGCAGATCTTGACAAGGTTGTCGCCCGGCAAGGCGAGCTCGGCCAGGAGCTGTCGCAACTGGAAGAGGCGCTCAAGGCAATCGGCGAACATGCCGCGGTGATAAGTGACGAGCAACGTAAACAAGCAGGCAATCTGCGCGACATGCAGAGGCAGATGCTCGGCAAAGCCGAAGAATATGAAAACACCCGCCGTGAGCAAGCTTCGGAACTGGTCAATCTCACCGCCTTGCTCGCCGGCCAGCGGACCGAGAAACAGAACATCGAGCTTGCAGTTCGGTCGCTGAACCTGAGCGTGAGCGCACTCAAGCGGACAAAAGAGATCGTTGAAGAAATGGCGTTTTTCTTCAAATCATTTTCCGACTTCATGCAGGTCATCCTCGACGAGGCGAAGGAACAGGTTTCCAGCTATGAGAGTGCCGGCAATAGCGCAAGCCTGCGTGCCAATCGCCTGGCCCAGTTGGTCCGTTCTACCGACGAGTTCTTTGTCAGCCAGGCAGGTCAGTGGCTGGCGGTTGGCGTGGTATCGGACCGATTTGCCCAGACCTTCAAAGATGGCTGGAGCAAACTCAACAAGCTGTCAGGCACGTACATTACTGGCCAGGAGTTGCCGGCGTATCTGGACCAGGCATCCTTCACCCTGAAAACGATCATCGACGACCGTGAGAAGGCCAGTAACGAGCGCTTGGTCTACCTGGCCAGCTACCGTGACGAACTGAGCGCTTGATAGCGCAGCGCTGATCGTCGGCAGTCTCCTCTGCAATCCTGCTGGTCGGCCCTTTGAGGGCCGACCATTTTGCTGGGGCCACTGCCAATGTCGCGGATGCCTTATGCTCTGACACCGAGCATGCCGCGCTCGACGATGAAGTCGATTACCGCTTGCAGCCCTTCACCTTTCTTCAGGTTGCTGAACGTCCACGGTCGCTCGGGCCGCATGCGATTGGTATCACGTTCCATGACCTCAAGCGATGCGCCGACATAGGGCGCCAGGTCGGTCTTGTTGATCACCAGCAAATCCGACTTGGTAATCCCAGGGCCGCCTTTGCGGGGGATCTTCTCGCCCTCGGCAACGTCGATGACGTATATGGTCAGGTCGGCAAGCTCCGGGCTGAAGGTAGCGCTGAGGTTGTCACCGCCGCTCTCAACGAAGATCACTTCAAGGTTGCCGAACTTGCGCGCCAGTGCTTCCACTGCCGCCAGGTTCATCGAGGCGTCTTCACGGATCGCCGTATGCGGGCAACCGCCCGTCTCCACACCGACGATGCGTTCGGGCTCCAGGGCGCCGGCTTCGGTGAGGATGCGCTGGTCTTCCTTGGTGTAGATATCGTTGGTGACAACGGCGATCTGGTAGTGATCACGCATGGCCTTGCACAGGGCCTCGAGCAGCGCGGTCTTGCCGGAGCCGACCGGGCCACCGACACCGATGCGCAGGGGTTGCTGATAGCTTTGCATGTTGGCAGTCCTCAAGAACGGAACAAACGGGTGTATTGGGTTTCGTGACGCGACGAGGCGATGGCCAGCAGCGGCAAGCCGCCGCCCAACTGCTCGTCGTCCAGTTCCAGCGCCATGTCCAGCACTGCTGGCAGCTCTGCGGCCAGATCGCGCAGGACGGTCTGCGCCGCCTGCTGGCCGAACGGCACCAGCTTGACGCCGGCCATGACCGCGCCTTCCAGCCAGGCAAAGCCGAGCCCCAGCGCCAATTGGCGTAAAGGGATTGCCCAGTGCACGGCAAGCCAGGCCATGGCGCCTAGCTGAGTGAGTTCAAGCTGCGGCCGCCAGGCAAGGTCTTGCCCCAGCTGCCAGCCATCGAGAATGCGCGCCAGCGCGTAACCGCGCTGGCGCTCTTCAAGGCGCAGCTCGGCGGTTTCGCGGTTGGCCAGGAGAAACTGGCTCCAGCGCCCAAAGGCCTCGACGTCGGCGCGTTCGCACGCGCGGTACAGGCGGGCCAGCAGCGGCCAGTCGAGATAACCGAGGGTGTCGTGCAACTGCTCACGCTGCCAGTTGCAGAAACCTTGGGTGGTGCTTACCCAGCCGGCTTCGACCGCCCACTCCAGGCCCTGCGAATAGGTAAAGCCACCCACCGGCAAGCCTGGGCTGGCCAGCTGCAGCACGCGCAGCAGTGCCAGGTCGCTGCTCATCAGCCGACCAGCATGACAGCGGCCGACGCCAGCAGGCCGCCACCGCAGGCTTTCTGCAGCTTGGCATGGCGGCGCAGCAGGCAGCCGATGGCGAAGCCCGCTGCGAGCAGCAGACCGCTGACGGTGACGAAGCCGGCACTGAACAGCCAGAAAGCACTTGGGGTTGCCTCGACGCCATGCGCCCAACCATGGAACAGCGCAAACAGCGGCATCGCCAGGGCCAGCAGCACTTGTCGACCAGGCACCAGCAGCGCCGCTGCTGCTACCAGCAACGAGCCGACGATCATGCTTTCCATGCCCAGCACACCACCGAACAGATGGCCAAACACAGCACCGGCAAACATCGCTGCCAGGGTTGCCAGCGGCAACAGCAAGTTGCGCCGGGTCAAGGCCGCCAGTACGCCGGTACCGAGCAACATCAGCAAGTGATCAAGGCCGGTCAGCGGGTGCAGCAGGCCATCGTGCAGCGGGCTGCTGTCATGGCCAGGGTGAGCGAAGGCCGGTACGGCTACCAACAGCAGGGCAAGGGCGAGGGTCTTTTTCATCAGTGTTCCTTATCAATGGGCAGCGGGCATACGCACAAAGGGGTGATCGTTGCCATGGGCATGGCTGTGTGGCGCACTCTGGTAAGCGCCGGCTTCAGGCTCGAATGGCGCCTGCTCGACCGTGACCTGCAAGCCCAGGCCACGGACCATATCGTCCAGCACATAGTCATGCTGATAGCGCAGCAGGCCGGTATCGATCTGCAACGGCACGTGACGGTTGCCCAGGTGGTAGGCAGCCCGCGCCAGTAACAACGGGTCGCTGCAGCGCACGGTCGAGACCGACTCGGCAGCAGCCAGCACGCGCACCAAGTGCTCGCCGTCGGAATCACCGAGTAGCTCGCCGCCACGCAGCAGGTGGCCACGCTCAAGCATCAGGCCGGCATCGCGGCCATCGTCCAGGGTCACCCGCAGGCGGCTCTTGATCCGGCTGTCGACACTCAGGGTCACGGTGCCGTTGACCGTCTGGTCGGCGCTGTCGGCGGCGCTGATGCGCCGGTTGAGAACAATCATGGGTACTCCTTCAAAACAGAAAATAGCGTTGCGCCAGCGGCAGTTCGCTGGCGGGCTCGCACACCAGCAGCTCGCCGTCGGCACGCACCTGATAGGTTTGTGCATCGACTTCGATCTGCGGTTGCAGCGTGTTCAGGACCATGTCGCGTTTGCGCACCCGGCGGCAGCCCTTGGCCACGCCGATCAGGCTCTGCAGGTTGAGCTGCTCGACCACGCCCTGGTCGAGGGCTGCCTGCGACACGAAGGTCATGCGCGTGGCATGCCGGGCCGCGCCAAGCGCGCCGAACATCGGCCGGTAGTGCACCGGCTGCGGCGTTGGAATCGAGCCATTGATATCGCCCATCGGGGCGGTGACGATCATCCCACCCTTGATCACCAAGGCCGGCTTGACCGCGAAGAACGCCGGCTTCCAGAGCACCAGATCAGCCAGTTTGCCGACTTCCAGCGAGCCGACTTCGTGGGCGATGCCGTGGGTGACTGCCGGGTTGATGGTGTACTTGGCGATGTAGCGCTTGACCCGGAAGTTGTCGCTGTAGTCGCTGTCAGGCGCCAGCGGGCCGCGCCGCAACTTCATCTGATGGGCCACTTGCCAGGTGCGGATCACCACTTCACCAACCCGGCCCATGGCCTGCGAATCGGACGAGGTCATGGCAAATGCGCCCATGTCATGAAGGATGTCCTCGGCGGCAATCGTCTCGCGACGGATGCGCGACTCGGCAAAGGCCACGTCCTCGGCAATGCTGGGGTCGAGGTGATGGCAGACCATCAGCATGTCGAGGTGTTCGTCGACGGTATTGACGGTGTACGGCAGGGTCGGATTGGTTGACGACGGCAGCACGTTGGCCTGCCCTGCCGCGCGGATGATGTCCGGGGCATGGCCGCCGCCGGCGCCTTCGGTGTGGAAGGTATGGATGGTGCGGTCGCCGATGGCGGCCAGGGTGTCTTCGATACAGCCCGACTCGTTGAGGGTATCGGTATGGATCGCGACCTGGATGTCCATCTCCTCGGCCACGCTCAGGCAGCAGTCGATCGCAGCCGGGGTAGAACCCCAGTCTTCATGCAGCTTGAGCCCCACTGCACCGGCAGCGATCTGCTCGCGCAGCGCTTCAGGACGCGAGGCATTGCCCTTGCCAAGCAGGCCGATGTTGATCGGCAGGCTGTCGGCCGCTTGCAGCATGCGCGCCATGTACCAGGGGCCAGGCGTGCAGGTAGTGGCGTTGGTGCCGGTGGCCGGGCCGGTGCCGCCGCCGATAAAGGTAGTGACGCCGCTGGTAAGGGCCTCTTCGACCTGCTGCGGGCAGATGAAGTGGATGTGCGAGTCGATCCCGCCAGCAGTGACGATCTTGCCCTCGGCAGCAATGACCTCGGTGCCAGGCCCGACCGGCACGGTGACGCCAGGCTGAACATCCGGGTTACCGGCCTTGCCGATCACGGCAATCCGCCCGTGCTTGATGCCGATGTCCGCCTTGACGATGCCCCAGTGGTCGATGATCAGCGCGTTGGTCAGGACCAGGTCCATCGCCTCGGCCGCCAGCATCTGGCCCTGGCCCATGCCGTCACGGATAACCTTGCCGCCGCCGAATTTGACCTCTTCGCCATACACCGTGAAGTCTTTCTCGATCTCGACCCACAACGCCGTGTCCGCCAGGCGCACTCGGTCACCTACGGTCGGGCCGAACATGTCGGCATAAGCGCGACGCGACAGCCGGCTCATGACCTGGCCTCCAATGCGCCCATCACCTTGCCTTGAAAGCCATATATTTCGCGCTTGCCGGCGTAGGCCACCAGTTGCACGGTGCGCGCCTGGCCAGGTTCGAAGCGCACCGCGGTGCCTGCCGGGATATCCAAGCGAAAGCCTAGGGTCGGTTCACGCTCGAACACCAGCGCATCGTTGACTTCATAGAAGTGATAATGCGAGCCGACCTGTACCGGTCGGTCACCGTGATTGGCAACCTTGACACTGACCGTTGCCCGGCCCACGTTGAGCTCGATGTCGCCAGCGGCGACCTGGACTTCACCCGGAATCATGCCGGCCTCCTCAGACGATAGGATCATGAACGGTCACCAGCTTGGTACCGTCAGGAAAGGTTGCCTCGACCTGTACGTCGTGGATCATTTCCGGTACACCGGGCATGACCTGATCGCGGCTCAGCACCTCACGGCCCAGACTCATCAACTCGGCGACGGTGCGGCCATCGCGGGCGCCCTCCATCACCGCGGCGCTGATCAACGCCAAGGCCTCCGGGTAGTTCAACTTCAAGCCACGGCCCAGGCGGCGCTCGGCCAGCAATGCGGCAGTGAACAGCAGCAGCTTGTCTTTCTCTCTGGGGGTCAGTTCCACGGCGTCTCTCTCAGGTAGCCCAGATGCGCGGCGGGCATGGCGCCAGGCCAAGAACGGCCGGGCGCAGCACATGCCAGAGGCGCTGCAGGGTGTGTTGCAGATGTTGGTTGTCGTGATCAAGCAGGCGGATCACCAGCAGCTCGCCCAGCAAGGTCGCCCCAGCCGGATTGCCGAGGGTGTCGAGCAGTTCGCGGACCTGCTCGAGCAACGCCTGGTCAGCGGGCGCGGCGCAAAAGGTCGCCAGCAGCGGATGGTCGCCGACCTTGTCCAGGCGTCCGCCTTCGATGCGCAGGCGCTCGTGCAGGCCCGGATCACCCGGCAGTTCGACGCGCAGGCGGCTGTCCAGCGCGCCTTGCTCGAAGCGCTCGTTCATTACCGGGCGGCCCAGGCATAGCGTTTCCCAGGCGAGCAAGCGCGCGCCCGGCTCCAGGGTGAAGCGGCTGTCCAGGCTCGCCTTGGCGCCGGAAAAGAAGATGCTGTCCTGAGGCAGCCATTCCAGGGTGCTGCCGGCCTGTAGGTGAAAGTGCTGATGCAAGCGTGCGGTCGGGCCAATGCTGCGGTAGAACTTGCTCGCGCCAGGCATCGTCAGCAGCGCATGGCTGCCCGCCTCCAAGTGAATGTCCAGTTCAAGCCGGTCGCCGGCGACGACGCCGCCTGGCGGGTGCAGGATGTACACGTGGCATGGGCTGCCTTCAGGGTAAAACGGTCGCTGCACCAAAAGAGGTCCGAAATGCTTGCGCGCACCAAGGCGGGTCACGCCGTCGCGTTGCACAAAGCGCAATTGCAGGTAGGCGCTCCACCCGCTGTCGTCGTCCTGCTGCTCGATCTGTTGCGCCAAAGACATCCTGGCCCCCTGAAAATCCCGGCCCTGCGGCCCTGAGCCGATCAGCACCGCGCCAGAGTGCGCAGCGGCTGACCAGTCGATCAATTTTGCTTGGGGGATGTATTGCAGATTGCGGGCCAACTCGGCCCTGCAGTGAGGCACAAACCGCTCTGGCAAGGGGCACTGGGTTGCTGAGCGCACAATCGCAGGGCGCAACGAGGCCCCGTTTCAGTGCTGCCAGGCGCGTGCTGCGCATTGCGAAGCGGGTTACAGTAGCGCTTCTAGCTGACCAAGGAAGTCACCATGCAATTTGCTCCTGCCATCCCGGTTCTGCGGATCTTTTCGGTCGACAAGGCCAAAGAGTTCTATCTCGATTTTCTCGGCTTCACGCTCGATTGGGAGCACCGATTCAGCCCGGATCTGCCGCTGTACGCACAAATCCGTCGCGATGGGCTGATCCTGCATCTGTCCGAACACCACGGTGACGCCTCACCCGGCTCGACTATTTTTGCCCGCGTCGACGACCTGCGCACGCTGGAGCGCGAACTGCAGGACAAACAGTACGGCTACGCCCGCCCCGAGGCCGAAACCGTCGACTGGGGCTTGCAGATGCAGGTCTGGGACCCGTTCGGCAACCGCCTGCGCTTCTGTCAGCAGATCGAAGACTAGAAGTAGCCCTCGGCCAACCCACTTTACCCATGCCAGGGTATCCGCTAGGCTTGGCGCTCTTCTGTTCAATCAGGTATTGGTCCAATGCGCCACTAATGCCGCCGTCACCTCGACGGCCAGCCTTCAGCCCTCAGCGCTCGCCTGGGGATGTCGCGGCATGAGTGGAGTTGTGCATGACCAATACCTCGATCCTGACGCTGGACAGCGTCACCCTTGCCTTGCCCGATGGCAGGCAGCTGTTTACCCCTATCAGTGAATCCTTCGACCAGCGCCGCACCGGCCTGGTCGGCGTCAATGGCGTGGGCAAAAGCCTGCTCGGGCAAGTACTGGCAGGCTTGCTGGCACCCAGCGAAGGTCGTTGCCTGCGCAGCGGCCGGGTGCATTACCTGCATCAACACTTCGTCAGCGAGTGCCGCACGGTGGCTGAGTTGGCGCAGGTCGGCTCGGTCGTCGCGGCGCTGCAACGTATAGAAGCTGGCAGCACTGACCCGGCAGACTTCGACGAAGTGGCCGAGCACTGGGATATCCGCGAGCGTATACAGGCGCAGCTTGATCGTCACGGCCTCGGCCAGCTTGAGTTGGGGCGCGATGCTGCCAGCCTGAGTGGTGGTCAGGCGATGCGGGTGGCGCTGATCGGCGCGCTGGTCAGCCAGGCCGATTATCTGATCCTCGATGAGCCGAGCAACCATCTGGACAGCAATGCTCGCGAACAACTGCTGCAGATGCTGCTGGGCTGGGACAAAGGCCTGCTGGTGATCAGCCACGACCGCACCCTGCTTGCGCACATGCAGCGGATTGTCGAACTGACCCCGCAAGGCCTACGCAGCTACTCAGGCGACTACCAGCACTATGAGCACGCCAAAACGCATGAGCAGGCGTGTGCCCAGCACACCCTCGCGCGCCTCAAGCACGAGCGCCGCCGACAGGCGCAGGCCCTGCAACAGCAGCGTGAGAACCTTGAGCGACGCCAGGCTGACGCAGGACGCCAAGCCAGGCACGCCAATCAAGCAAAAATCCTCATTGGCCGCCAACAGCAACGCAGCCAGGCCACCGCCGGTAAACAGCAGCGCGAACATCAGGCGGTCGAGGCCAAGCTGCACGGCCAATTGCGCCAGGCCAGCGAGCAGGTGGAACGCAACAGTCCGATTGTCATGCACGCGCCGGACGCCGGCCGCAGTCAAGGCAAACCAGTGCTGAGCGTCAGCGGCTTGCAACTGCCTCGTGGCAGCCAGACACCGCTCGACCTGCATCTGCGCAGCGGCGAGCACATGGCTGTGATCGGTGCCAACGGGACCGGCAAATCGACATTATTGAAGGTGCTGGCGGGTCAGCTCCAGGCCAGCGCAGGTAGCTTTCAGATATACGGTGAAGCCGTCCTGCTTGATCAACATTACAGCCTGCTACCCACCGAACTGAGCGCCCTCGCCTTCCTGCGCCAGGCCAACCCCGGCCTGCCCCACAGCGAGGTGCGTACCCGTCTGGCGCAACTGGGCCTGGACGCTGCGCGGGTTGAGCTGCCCAGTGCCCTGCTCAGCGGTGGCGAACGGCTCAAGGCCGCTCTGGCCGGGCTCATCTACCGCCAGCGGCCGGTGGACCTGCTGCTGTTGGATGAACCGAGCAACCACCTCGATCTGCCGTCACTGCAGGCGCTGGAGCGAATGCTCAACCAGTTCAGCGGTGGCCTGCTGGTGGTCTCCCATGACCAGGCATTTTTACAACGCCTGCAACTGCACGATTCGCTACGGTTTGGATGAATCTGAGACTGGACGTTTCCGATCTGCGGCGGATGTATTATCGTGGCGTGGTGCGCAAATAACAGCAGCCCGAGTGATCGGGCATCTGCAAGACAATCGAGGGTGTCATGAGTAACGAGAGCATTAACTGGGACAAGCTGGGCTTCGACTACATCAAGACTGACAAGCGCTTCCTGTCCGTGTTCCGCGATGGCGAGTGGGACAAGGGCACCCTGACCGATGACAACGTGCTGCACATCAGCGAGGGCTCGACCGCTCTGCACTACGGCCAGCAGTGTTTCGAAGGCCTCAAGGCCTATCGTTGCAAGGACGGCACCGTCAACCTGTTCCGCCCTGATCAGAACGCCCTGCGCATGCAGCGCAGCTGCGACCGCCTGCTGATGCCGCGGGTGCCGACCGAGCAGTTCATCGAAGCCTGCAAGCAGGTCGTCAAGGCCAACGAGCGGTTCGTGCCGCCACATGGCAAAGGCGCCCTGTACCTGCGTCCGTTCGTGATCGGTACCGGCGACAACATCGGCGTGCGTACCGCGCCTGAGTTCATTTTCTCGGTGTTCGCCATTCCGGTCGGTTCGTACTTCAAGGGCGGCATGACCCCGCACAAGTTCCTGATTTCCGATTTCGACCGCGCCGCGCCGCAGGGCACCGGTGCTGCCAAGGTCGGTGGCAACTACGCGGCAAGCCTGCAGCCGGGTTATGAGGCCAAGAAAGCCGGCTTCGCCGACTGCATCTACCTCGACCCGCTGACCCACTCGAAGATCGAAGAAGTCGGTTCGGCCAACTTCTTTGGCATCACCGCCAACAACGAGTTCGTCACGCCGAAGTCGGCCTCGGTATTGCCAGGCATCACCCGCCTGTCGCTGATGGAGCTGGCCGAATCGCGCCTGGGCCTGAAGGTCGTCGAAGGCGACGTGCAGATCAACAACCTCGAACGCTTCATCGAGGCCGGTGCCTGTGGCACCGCAGCGGTGATCACGCCAATCGGTGGTATCCAGTACGACGGCAAGCTGCATGTATTCCACAGCGAAACCGAAGTCGGCCCGGTCACCACCAAGCTGTACAACGAGCTGACCGGCATCCAGAGCGGCGACGTCGAAGCGCCGGCTGGCTGGATCGTCAAGGTCGCCTAAGCGTTCACGCCATGCCCTTGCGGGGCAAGTCTGCTCTCATTGACCGCGTGCGGTTGGCTGAGAGCGGGCTTGCCCCGCAGTGCTTTTTAGCCAGATGAATTTTTCTTAAATCGCCGTTTGGCTATTCTTTGGCACAATCGAACCTTAATTCGCCGCCCAGGAACCAGCATGCCCCGCGTACTGACCATCGAAGACGACGCCGTCACCGGCCAGGAAATCGTCGCTGAACTGACCAGCCACGGCCTGGAGGTGGAGTGGGCAGACAATGGCCGCGAAGGCCTGGCCAAGGCCATTGCCGGTGGCTACGACCTGATCACCGTGGACCGCATGTTGCCCGAAGTCGATGGCCTGACCATCGTCACCACCCTGCGCAGCCTGAAGATTGCCACGCCGATCCTGATGATCAGCGCCCTCTCCGACGTTGACGAACGGGTGCGCGGCTTGCGCGCCGGCGGCGACGATTACCTGACCAAACCGTTCGCCTCCGATGAAATGGCCGCCCGGGTCGAAGTGCTGCTGCGCCGCAACAGCGTGCCGATGACCCAGACCCGCCTGCAAGTAGCGGACCTTGAGCTGGACCTGATCAGCCACGAAGCCCGTCGCGGCGAGCAAACCCTGAACCTGCTGCCCACCGAATACAAGCTGCTCGAATACCTGATGCGCCACGCCGGCCAGGTCATCACCCGGATGATGATTTTCGAAGAGGTGTGGGGCTATCACTTCGACCCAGGCACCAACCTGATCGACGTGCACATCGGCCGCTTGCGCAAGAAGATCGACGCTCCCGGCCAGTGCGCGCTGATTCGAACCGTGCGGGGCTCGGGCTATGCCATTGCTGAACCCGTCTAAGGGCTGGAGCTCGTCCACCAGTCGCCTGCTGGCGCTGTACAGCTTTCTCTTCGTGGCCTGGAGCAGCATCCTCATGGGGGTGTTGTATTTCGAGGTCTCGAACTACCTGAACAAGCTCACCCGGCATTCCATGCTGCAACGTCAGCATCTGTTTGCGCACATGAGCGGCAAACAACTGGACGACGCCCTGATCGCCAGCCAGGCCTTCGAAGAGCGCAGCTTCGACGCCTATGGCCTGTTCGACGCACAGCTCAATCCACTTGGCGGGCGTATTCGCGCCATTCCCAAGGAACTGCGCCTGGATGGCAAGGTGCATGAGCTCAAGCACTGCCTGGACAGCGCCGACCCGGGCATGATCCACGAAACCTGCGACGCAGTGGCGATCAAGGTGCAGGACGGTCGCTGGCTGGTGCTGTTCCGCGACAATGGCTCGTTGTTCGTGGTCACGCGGATCATCCTCGATGCGTTGCTGTGGGGCATCTCCCTGACCCTCATCCCAGGTTTTGCCGGTTGGTATCTGCTGCGCAGGCGGCCGCTCAAGCGCATCCGTGCGGTGCAGGCCAGTGCCGAGCTGATCGTTGCCGGCGACCTGACTCACCGCCTGCCACTGTCGGCCCGCCGCGATGAACTGGACATGCTGGCGGCTATCGTCAATGCCATGCTCGACCGCATCGAGCGGCTGATGCATGAAGTCAAAGGCGTTTGCGACAACATTGCCCATGACCTGCGCACGCCGCTGACGCGCCTGCGTGCGCAGCTGTACCGGATTCGCCAGCAGAGCGGCGACGATTCCGCCCAGGCCGAGGCGCTGGATCAGGCTATTGGCGAGACTGATACGTTGATGGCGAGGTTTCGTGGCTTGTTGCGGATCAGTGAACTGGAGGACCGCCAGCGCCGCGCCGGCTTCGTCCAGCTCGATCCCCAGGCGCTACTGGTCGAGTTGCATGACTTCTACCTACCGCTGGCCGAAGACCGCAGCATTGAACTGCAACTGCAGCAACCCGCACACTTGTCCGCGTTGCATGGCGACCGCGAGTTGCTGTTCGAAGCGCTGGCCAATCTGGTCGGCAATGCGATCAAGTTCACCCCTGAAGGTGGCCAGGTGCGCATCGCCGCCAGCCAGGATGCCAGCGGCGTGCATGTAGCGATCGAAGACAGCGGCCCGGGCATCCCGGAACAGGAACGCACCGCCGTACTCAAGCGTTTCTATCGGAGTGAGGAAGGTCATCGCCATCCAGGCTTCGGCCTGGGGCTGTCGATCGTTGCGGCAATCGTCGACCTGCACGGCTTCACCCTGGAAATCGGTGAAAGCCAATGGGGCGGCGCCAGGCTGGTCCTGCACTGCCCGCTCACCAGCTGAACACCGGGGCCGCATTGCGCGGCCCCGGTACTGCGCTCAGTCAGCCAGGCGCCAGGTAGTGGCGCCTTTGCTGTCCTCAAGCACCACACCCATTGCCGTGAGCTGATCACGGATACGGTCGGACTCAGCCCAGTTCTTGTCGGTCCGCGCCTGCAGACGCGCCTGAATCAGCGCCTCCACTTCAGCGGCGTCGACCTTGCCCTCGGCGCCGGCACGCAGGAAGTCATCAGCCTCCAACTGCAGCACACCGAGTACCTCACCCAGCTCGCGCAGGCGCGCAGCCAGGCCAGCGGCGGCCTCGACGTCTGTGTCGCGCAGGCGGTTGATCTCGCGTACCAGATCGAACAGCACGGCACAGGCTTCGGGGGTGCCGAAGTCATCGTTCATGGCCACACTGAAGCGCTCGACAAATGGCTCACCGCCCGCCGGTGCAACCCGTGGCAGGCCGCGCAATGCGTGGTAGAAGCGCTCGAGCGCGCCCTTGGCGTCGCGCAGGCTGTCTTCCGAGTAGTTGATCGCGCTGCGGTAGTGGCTGGCCACCAACAGGTAACGGACCACTTCCGGGTGATACTTTTCCAGCACGTCGCGGATGGTGAAGAAGTTGTTCAACGACTTCGACATCTTCTCGCCATTGATGCGGATCATGCCGCAGTGCATCCAGGCATTGGCGTACTGCTTGCCAGTGGCTGCCTCGCTCTGCGCGATCTCGTTCTCGTGGTGCGGGAACTCGAGGTCGCTGCCGCCGCCGTGAATGTCGAAGCTCTCGCCCAGGCAGCAGGTGGACATTACCGAGCACTCGATGTGCCAGCCCGGACGGCCAGGGCCCCATGGCGAATCCCAGCTCGGCTCGCCCGGTTTGACGCCCTTCCACAGGACGAAGTCGAGTGGATCCTGCTTGGCTTCGTCAACTTCGATACGCGCGCCGATGCGCAGGTCTTCGATCTTCTTGCGCGACAGCTTGCCGTAGCCGACGAACTTGCCCACCCGGTAGTACACGTCACCGTTACCCGGCGCGTAGGCATAACCCTTGTCGATCAAGGTCTGGATCATCGCGTGCATGCCAGCGATATGCTCGGTGGCACGCGGCTCCTGATCCGGCGGCAGGATGTTCAGGCGGCGCTCGTCTTCGTGCATCGCATCGATCATGCGTGCGGTCAGCGCATCGAAGGTCTCGCCGTTTTCATTGGCCCGGTTGATGATCTTGTCATCGATGTCGGTGATGTTGCGCACGTAGGTCAGCTCGTAGCCGCTCTTGCGCAGCCAGCGGGTGACCAGGTCGAAGGCAACCATGCTGCGGCCGTGGCCGAGGTGGCAGTAGTCGTACACGGTCATGCCGCACACATACATGCGCACCTTGTTGCCATCCAGCGGCTTGAAGGCTTCCTTGGTCTTGCTCAGCGTGTTGTAGATGTTAAGCACGGCGGTTCCTTAGCTGCCCCAGGAGTCACGCAGGGTGACAGTGCGGTTGAACACCGGGCGGCCCGGCTGGGTGTCTTTCAGGTCGGCGCAGAAGTAACCCTCGCGCTCGAACTGGAAACGGTCTTCAGGCTGGGCGTTGGCCAGCGAAGGTTCCGCACGACAACCGCTCAGCACCTGCAGCGAATCGGGGTTGATGTTGTCCAGGAAGCTGCCGCCCTCTTCGGTTTTCTCCGGGTTTGGCGAGCGGAACAGACGATCGTACAGGCGCACTTCGCATTCGACGCTGGCTGCAGCCGGGACCCAGTGAATAACGCCTTTGACCTTGCGCCCCTCAGGGTTCTTGCCAAGGGTGTCTGGGTCGTACGAGCAGCGCAGTTCGACGATGTTGCCATCGGCGTCCTTGATCGCTTCGTCGGCGCGGATCACGTAGCTGCCGCGCAGGCGCACTTCGCCGTTCGGCTCCAGGCGCTTGTAGCCTTTTGGCGGCTCTTCCATGAAGTCGTCACGGTCGATGTACAGCTCGCGGGCGAAAGGCAGCGCACGCACGCCCATGTCTTCTTTCGGGTGGCGTGGCAGCTCGAGGTTCTCGACCTGGCCTTCCGGATAATTGGTGATCACCACCTTCAACGGCCGCAGCACGCACATCGCGCGCGGCGCGGTGCGGTCGAGGTCATCGCGGATGCTGAACTCGAGCATGTTCATGTCGACCACACCGTCCGAGCGGTTGGTGCCGATCATGTCGCAGAAGTTGCGGATCGAGGCCGGGGTGTAACCACGACGACGGAAGCCCGACAGGGTCGACATGCGCGGGTCATCCCACCCCTGCACGTGCTTCTCGTCGACCAGCTGCTTGAGCTTGCGCTTGGAGGTGATGGTGTAGTTCAGGTTGAGCCGGCTGAACTCGTACTGACGCGGGTGCGCCGGCACAGGCAGGTTATCGAGGAACCACTCGTACAACGGGCGATGGCCTTCGAACTCCAGGGTGCAGATCGAGTGGGTAATGCCCTCGATAGCGTCCGACTGACCGTGGGTGAAGTCGTAGTTAGGGTAGATGCACCACTTGTCACCGGTCTGGTGATGGTGGGCATGGCGGATCCGATAGAGGATCGGGTCACGCAGGTTCATGTTCGGCGAAGCCATGTCGATCTTGGCCCGCAGCACCCGCTCGCCGTCCTTGAACTCGCCGGCTTTCATACGCGCGAACAGGTCGAGGTTTTCTTCGACGCTGCGCTCACGGAACGGGCTGTTCTTGCCAGGCTCGGTGAGGTTGCCGCGGTATTCCTTGGCCTGCTCCGGGGTCAGGTCGCAGACATAGGCGTTGCCCGACTTGATCAGCTCGACCGCCCAGTCGTGCAACTGGTCGAAGTACTGCGAGGCGTAACGCACCGGACCGGTCCAATTGAAGCCCAGCCACTTGACGTCGCTCTGGATAGCGTCGATGTACTCCTGGTCTTCCTTGGCCGGGTTGGTGTCGTCGAAACGCAGGTGACAGGCACCGCCGAACTCTTCAGCCAGGCCGAAGTTGACGCAGATCGACTTGGCGTGGCCAATGTGCAGGTAACCGTTGGGCTCCGGCGGGAAGCGGGTAACTATCTGCGTGTGCTTGCCCGAGTCCAGGTCAGCCTGAACGATCGGCCGCAGGAAGTTTGCAGGGACGGCGGGAGCGCCTTTGGCAGCGGCGTTGGGCGCGTTGTCGGCAGTGGGCTTGCTCATAGGATCCTTGAATGCTGGTGTTCAGCCCGGGTAGGCCGATTGAATCAAAGGGCCTATCATAGCCGAAGCAGTCAAGCTGCTGACAGCCGGGCGCCGACAAAGTGGCGCGATTTATCCCAACCCGGGCAAAATGGCGCCGCGCGCGCTGTGTCGCGGCAAGCCAATCCTGCGTCAGCTGATGTATGCGTGCTGCGCGCAGCCAATTTCTGTATGCCCTGAAGAGTGAATTTGAGCATGTCCAAAGTCAAACTGACCACCAACCACGGCGACATCGTCCTGGAACTGAACGCCGAGAAGGCGCCGCTGACCGTTGCGAACTTTCTCGCCTACGTTGAAGCTGGCCACTACAGCAATACCGTTTTCCACCGTGTGATCAAGGGCTTCATGATCCAGGGCGGCGGCTTTGAACCTGGCATGAGCGAAAAGAAAGACAAGCGTGCAAGCATTCAGAACGAAGCCGACAACGGTCTGAAGAACGACAAGTACACCATCGCCATGGCCCGCACCATGGACCCGCACTCGGCCTCGGCGCAGTTTTTCATCAACGCCTCCGACAACGGCTTCCTCAACCATAGCGGCAAGAACACCCAAGGCTGGGGCTATGCAGTGTTCGGCGCAGTGACCGAAGGCAAGGACGTGGTCGACAAGATCGAAGCCGTTGCGACCGGCTCCAAGGCCGGCCACCAGGACGTGCCGAAAGAAGACGTGATCATCGAGAAAGCCGAGATCATTGGGTGATTCTGCTGATCTCTGATCTGCACCTGCAAGAACAACGCCCGGAGATTACCCGGGCGTTTGTTGATCTGCTCGAAGGTCGCGCGCGCCACGCCAAAGCGCTGTACATCCTTGGTGATTTTTTCGAGGCATGGATCGGCGACGACGCGATGACGCCTTACCAGCAGTCGATCTGCCAGGCATTGCGTAAATTGAGCGACAGCGGTACTGCTATTTACCTGATGCACGGCAACCGCGATTTTCTTCTGGGCGAGGACTTCTGCGCTGCCGCTGGCTGCACCTTGCTCGCCGATCCCAGTGTGGTCGATCTGGGCGGTGAGCCGGTGCTGCTGATGCACGGCGACACGCTGTGCACCCGCGATGTCGGCTACATGAAGCTGCGCCGCTATCTGCGCAGCCCGCTGACGCTGTGGATTCTGCGGCACCTGCCGCTGTCCATGCGGCTCAAGCTGGCACGCAAGCTGCGCAGCGAAAGCCAGAGCCAGACCCGCATGAAGAACACCGAAATCGTCGATGTCACCCCCGAGGAAGTGCCGCGGGTGATGGCGGCGCATGGCGTGCGCACGCTGGTTCACGGCCATACCCACCGCCCGGCGATTCACAAGTTGCTGGTCGATGGCAGCCCGGCGCGCAGGATCGTTCTGGGTGACTGGGACCGCCGCGGCTGGGCGTTGCAGGTGGATGATCAGGGCTTTCAGCTGGCGCCGTTCGACTTTTCCTGAGTCGTCTACGCCTACTGCTGCATTCAACAAGGCCGCTGTTGCAGGGATCTGCAACAGCGGCCTTGTCTATTGCATCGCTTAATCTGCGCGGCTGACCGGCGCAGCCTTGTCCCGCTCACTGATGACCGACCGCCGATACTGCGGGTCAGCCTTGATCTGCGCTTCGGTGAAGGCAAGTGGTGCCAGCTGCTTGGCAGCAAACGCGCGAGTCTGGTCGGCATGGTGCGCCGAGGCCGCTTCGCTGGATTGCGAAAAAGCCAGCAAGCCCTGCGCCTGCGGCCCTTGCTCGGTGAAGCTGACGATCTGCAGGTAACTGCTGCCGCTGACGACCAGGCGCTTGCCCTGCCCCACTGGCACACTGTACATGGCATTGTAGACGCCCAGCTCCTGCGGCCCGCCCGGCACCGGGGTGCCATCCGCCGCTTGCTGGATCTGCCCCCAGCGACTGCCTGCGCTTATCCCGGATTGGCCTACCTGCGCTTGCGCGGCCAGCGCCGCCTGGTGCAACAGTTTGCGCACAGCGGCCTGCTCGACGGCCAAGCCACGCGGTGTGTGCTCTGGGTCGGCGGGATCAAAGGCTACGCGCCAGCTCTGCGGATGCTCGGCCAGCGCCTCGGCGATCTGCTCGAAATACAGCAGCCCCACGCCGGCATCCAGGTCAGCCTTGCCATTCCAGGCCTTGAGGCCTTGGCACAGCTGGGCAACGTCAGGCTCGGCAACCTTGCACCAATCAAGCAGCTCGGGCAGCAGCAGGCTGGCCAGATAGACCTCATCATCGAACACCATGCCTTGCAATTCAGCGGCGCCAAGCTTGCCCCGGCTCTGCAGCCGCTGCAGGGCGAAACGACCCCGCATGCTCAAGGGTTGATCATCGCGGCTGACCAGCGGCGAAAAACCCTGCAGCGGCTGCGCCGGATTGCTCAGCCGCGCCGGGTCGTTGGAATTCTGCACAAAGTCGCGCCGCTCAAGGCTTGGCAGCAGCCGCGCCGGGACGATGCCTGCCTGCGCCGCCTGCGGGTCATTTTGCCACTGGCACGCACTGCGCGAGCCATCCAGTACCACCAGCTTGCTGCCGGCTGCCGGATCGCTGCACTGCGCGAGCGTCTGCTGATCGATATAGGGTACAACCGATTGATTGAGGTACAGCGCCCGCCCGCCGGCATCGACTGCCAGGGTGTTGACCCAGGGAATACCCTGCAGCTCGGCGACAGAGCCCCTCAGGGCATCAAGGCTGTCGGCGCGATTGATCCGATACCATTGCTGCAGCACGCGGCTGTTGCCCAGGTTGGCGTCGCGCAGGCTGTAGGCGTAGCGGTTATCCCAGTCAAGCTTGCCCGGCCACTGCACCACCGGGCCAAACCTGGATGTATAGACTTGCCGCTCGACCTCGCGCAGCGTGCCATCGTCGCCCTTGACCGCCACCCGCAGGGTTTGCCGTGCCAGCGGCAGCGATTTGCCATCGAGCAGATAGCGGGTCGCGTCCTTGGGGTCCAGTTGCAGCCGGTACAGCGTGAAGTGCTTGGAGGTATCGACCGTATGTGTCCAGGCCAGGTGCTGATTGAAGCCGATATTGATCAGCGGCAGGCCCGGCAGCGCCGCCCCCATCACGTTCAACCGACCTGGAATGGTCAGCTGCATCTGATAGAAGCGCATGCCGCCCATCCACGGGAAATGCGGATTGGCCAGCAGCAGCCCGCGACCATTGCTGGAGCGCTCCGAGCCTACCGCTACCGCGTTACTGCCGCGTTGCATGGCGAACAGTGCCTGGCGCTCGAGCGCCAGCCGGAAGTCAGCAGGCTGATGCTGCGTAGCGAGCTTGGGCGGTGTTGCGCCAACCAGCGCTTCGACGAACTGCCCGGCGCCCCCTTCAGCCAACAAGCGTCGGGTCAGCTTGACCAGATCCAGGCTGGTCAACGGTCGCAACCACTCACCACCGGCACACTCCGCCGGCAAGCCTTGCGCCCGCCGCTCGCCAAGCGCGCGATTGAAGCCGCTGGCATAGCCTTCGAGTAGGTTGCGCACTTCCACCGGCTGAGCCTGAAGAAAAGCACTGACTGCAGCGGGCGTGTTGAGCCAGGTGAAGAACAGATCACTGTCCAGATTGTTGCGCTGCTCAACGGTTTTGCCCTGGCCGCCGAAATAACGCGAGCGTTCACCGTTGACGGTCAGCACCTCATTGGCCAGCAGGCACAGATTGTCTTGCGCATAGGCATAGCCGATGCCATAGCCCAGCCCACGCTCGTCGTTGGCCAGGACGTGCGGCACACCGAAGCTGGTGCGGCGGATTTCGGCGCTGGCAACTCCGCCGCTGTCATGGGCCTGGGCCAGCACGCCGAATACCGCCAAGGCAACGGCCACGCCAAGCTGAGCGGGGCGGCGCAAATATAGGTTCACGGGCGTTCCTTGAGTATCTGAGGTGATCCCGTTGAGACGAATAGCTGAATGAAAATTTTACGCATACAGGCCTGCTGACACGTCTTGAACAGAATAAGCCGGTTATTTTTCCGGCAAAACTGCAGTTTTTCCAATCTCGTTCGTCTTTATCAGTGAGGCACCATGATTTCGGGACAGCCCACGAAAAGGAGCATTCACATGTACCAGCCACAACAGATGCCAGCCAAGCCGAGCGGCGCAGCCAATGCCGGCGCCGGCCAGCTTGGCGACAATGAAGAACGGGTTGGCAACGAACTGATTCGCGAACTGCTGCGCACCTACGGCCTGCGCACCAGTTTGATCCGGCTCAAGGTCATCGATGCGCTGCACGCGGCTGACCGCAACGGTCGCAGTGTGGGTGTGCGCGGCATCCATGCGCAGCTTGAACAGCTCGACATCCCATTGTCATTTCTGAGTGTGCGCGAAGTACTCAAGCGGCTTTGTGCCGAAGGCGTGATCAGCCTGGGCGGCGACAAGTGCTACAGCCTCAACCCAGAGGCGCGCGCCGTTCTCGAGTCGACTCAAGGACGCTGAGCCGCCGGCCGGCCAGGATGGCCGGCCCGCTGGATTCAGGGTTTGACCTTGCGCCGCAGCAAGCCGTTGATCACCACTACGATCACTGCAATGGCAATGGCGCAGTACTGGAACGTCTGCTCGGTGATCGTCCCCTGCTTTTGCAGATAGGAAAGCCCCAGCATCATGCCCAGTACCACCAGGATGATCAGGATCGAGTATTTCAGGCGCTGCACGTGTGTCATCGGGAATTCCTTGCGACATCAGAGACATTTGGGCTCGCAACAAGCCGGGGCAATGATACAACGGCATCGGCCGCAGGCGTGCATTTCCTGCTGAGCCAGGTCGGCGCCACCTGAAAGCATAGGGGCTCAACCCAGCTCATAGGTGCCCCATGCCCACTATTTGTCTACGCATCATCACTCTCTGGTTTGCCGCAACGTCGGCGCTGGCCGTCGAGCGGCTAGCGCTTTCAGAGGATCGCCTGCAGCAGCTGGGCAGCCAGCTCGCCGAGCGTGCCGGTTCAAGCCAGTGGCAACAGCTGTGGCAGCGCGTGCGCAGCGCAGGTTACCTGCAGCCACAGGCCACGGGGCTGCACTTTCGGGTAGAGCAACGCGAGCTTCCCCGCCTGGCACATGAAACGCTGGCCCACGCTGACCAGGTCCGACTGCTCGAACAGAGTCACGCGGAGTACCGAAAGGACTTTGCGCCGACCCTCGTCGGCAGCAAGAACGCTCATCCGCTGACCGCTCTGTGTTTACTGGTCGACTACCGAGCACTGCCGATCAATATGGTCGACGCGCCGCACGCCTACCTGGCGGGTGTCACCCTGCTGAACAGTTATCCGTGTGACTGAGGGTAAGCCTACCCTCGGCGACTGCTCCTGCAAGCGTTGAACAAGCGACGAGGCCTGGAGGCGCGGCTTGTCGCATCGTCCTACACCGTGATCTCTCGTTCCCTGCGTCAAGTGCACACAGGAACTACACACCTCGGTTCGCTTGACGCCTAGGACTGCCTGCAAGGCTCATCGACAATCGACTCACGCCCCGGGCCATCGCCCTGGCGCGGTCCACCCAGTCATGGTCACGCACAGTGCAGTCCATTACCCACGAGGGTTCCCCATATGCAAATGCCAGACTTCACCCGTATCGATATTGCCTTGCTGCCGCATTCACTCCAGTCGCTCATCGAATGTATCGGCATCGAAAATGCCTACAACCTGACCTGCGCCTATGGCGGGCGCCCCAAGTACATCCCCAAGCACCGCGAACGCACCAAACTCGCCGAAGTGCTCCCAGCCGACGCCCTGGACGCATTGATCAAACGGTTTGCCGGGGTTGCTCTGGAGATTCCCAAGGCCGACCACTTCCTGCGTCAATTGCGCAACCTGCAGATTCAGCAGGAAAGCGCTGATGGCCTGTCCCGCAGCCTGCTGGCGGATAAATACGGACTGAGCCTGCGCCAGATCGGTAACATCCGCCGCCAGGAAAATCACGCTCGCTGAGCCACAGCAGCTAGCCAAGGAGCTCGATAATGTCCATTGAACCCACGCTGGTCGGCTCGGTCATCAACGCCCTGCCCATGGACCGCCTGCTTTGCGCGCCATTGCAGGCGATGATCCAGGCGCAGATCAGCGCAAGCAAGGCTTACGCAGACTTCCTGATGGGTGTTTGCATCCAGAATGGCAAGGCCGTCGCGATCCAGATCGACTACGACGAAACATTGACCGGCGCAGATGGCCAATACCAGGGCGTGGTGCAAAAGAGTCTGAAAGTGCCGTTGCTGGCCGCTGTCACTCACCCCAACATCGCTATCGAAGAAGGTCGCGTCGAATTTGAGATCACCATCAGTCAGATGGCCGAACTCAACATCGCCAACGAGCACGACGCCAGCCTCATCGGTAGCCTGGGCTGGGGCCCGTTCAAGCTTGAAGTCAAAGGCAGTGTCAGCCAGAAGTCGGCCCAGGTACGCAAGACCGATACCCGCGCCCGCTACGCGTTCAACACAACCGTTCGCCGCCAGGATCCGCCGGAGGCGATGATGCGGGTAATTGACTTCTTGACCGAAGCGGCGACCAAACCGAGCCTTTTACCTTCGGCGAATGCACGCAACGCTGGCGACATCTCCCAGGACGACACCTTGGCGTCTGTCCAGCAGCCATGACCATACTACCCTGCCGCGAATCCACAGCCCGGCCTTGATGGCGGGCTTGCAGCCTTGAGGAGCGATGAACTTGGATGACACCCCTACCACGCCGGCACCCATGCTCTGCAGTGACCTGCGCGACATCACCCGTGGCCTGCAGGAGGCCGCCGCCGCCACCAACAGCTTGATCGCCCAGCAGTACATCACCTTGTTCGATCAGTTTTTCGATCATGACCCCGACGCTCTCGGTGCACCGATGAAGGCCAAAATGGTCGAGGTGGCCGTGGACGACCAGCATATGATCAGAGTGCCATTGATCACGCTGGTGGCGCCCAAGGGCCTGGCTCTGGAGCGCATGCAGGTAGACCTGTCGGTTCGGGTCAAGAACACGGAAATCAACAATTCGCTGGTCGATGCAGGCGATCCTCAGCCCAGCGCCCGCTTCAAGGTCAGCATCGGTGCGCAAGCACGGCACGGCGATGGCCGCGACCCGGACGAGGTGCAGATCCGCATGCAGTTCCAGGCGTGCGAGCCGCCAGAGGCGCTCAATCGTTTGATCGAGCAATACACCAACCTCATCATGCCCACACTGCGCAGTAACCCGCAGCCGCCGGCGGCCGACAGCAACGAGTATGTCGAGGCGGCCAGCTTGCGCTGACCGCGTCGATCAGAAGTCACGCTTGTAGAAGATATCCAACGAACTGGCCAAGCCACTGGCCACCTCCACATACACCTTCTTGCTCAACTTGTAACGCAGGGCAATGGTGTTGGCCGGCTCGAACACACCGACTCCATAACGCAGGCTAAGGCGTTCGGTCAGGTTGCCGCTTGCGACCACGCTGGTGGTGTTGCCCGAACCTTCGGTATCAAGCTGGAAGTCCTCGATACCCAGGTTGGAAGCCAGGCTGCCAGTGAGCCCGGCACTGCCGGCCAGCCCCAGGCCAAGGGCCGCTTCGGCGAGCATATTGTTGTCTTCGCCAGAACCGCCCAGCGGCCGTCCAAGCACAAGGTACGACAACGCCTGCTCCTGGCTCATGGCCGGTTCGGCGAACACCTGGGTGGTCGGCTGCTCGGCGCTGCCACTCAGGCGAATACCGGCAATCACATCGTCGACCTGGCGAATCGCCTCGATATCCAGGTAGGGCTGATCGATCGGACCTGCAAACAACAGCCGTGCCCGACGGATAGTCAGGCGCTGGCCGTAGGCACGATAACGGCCATCGGCCAGGCTCAGCTCGCCACGGGTATCCATGTTGTCACCAATGTGCACGTGCCCGCGCAAGTTGGCCGTCAGACCAAAGCCATTGAACGACAGTTTGTCCTGGCCGACCTCGACATTGACGTCCATGGCGATGGCCATTGGCGGCGTGCCCTGCTCGGTCTGGTTGCCGATGATCACAGTGTCGTCGGAGACCTTGACCGTGGAAGGTGGCAGCTCACGCACGGTGATTGCGCCCTTGGGCACCAGCACCTTGCCTTTGACCGCCAACTGCTCGCCTTCAAGACTGATGGTCAGGTCGGGTGCCACTTCCAGGGTGGCATACGGCTCAACCGTGACCGGCAGTTGCTGGCCCTGCAAGCGCAGTTGCATTGCCAGTGCCTGGCCCCAGGTCAGGTTGCCGCTGAGCTGCGCGCGACCGGCTGTACCGCTGCGCCAGCCACCTTGCAACTGAATCCGCTCCCCTGCAATCAGCGCCTGCACGGACAAGTCCTGCAGGCTGACCGGCAGCTCTGCCCCGCTGACTTCGCCACCGGTGAGGGCCAGCGTGCCGTTGACCTGAGGTGCCAGCAGCGAACCAGACAGCCGACCACTGCCATTGAGCTGACCGGCGAGGCGCTCGACCATCGGCACGAACGGCCGCGCGATTGCAAGGTCAAGCCCGCTCAGGCGGAAGTCGCCAGACAACGGCTTGTCCGTGCCCAGCGGATCGAGTCGGGTGGTCAGCGCGAGTTCGCCAAGGCGGTCGCCCCGAAAGTTCAGCACCGTGTCGATCCGGCGAGGACTGAGCGTACTGTCCAGACGCAGGACCTGGTACGGGAAGTCCAGCCAACGCTGGCCATCGCGCACGCGCAAGGTGCCGCCACTGGCGTCAACCCGCACCGTGCCCTTGGGGCCAGCAGCAGGGATATCCAGATTGATATCGGCATTGAGCTGTCCCTGCCAGGCGAAGTCCTTGGGCATCCACTGCGCCAGGCTCTCGATCGGGAACTGTTTGAGGTGGTAGCGCAGCCGCGGCTCCGGAGCCAGACGCTGGTCTTCGCCGCACAGGCTGGCCTGGCCCGAGCGCCAGCAATGGGCGCCGAAATCCAGCTGACCATTGGCCAGGCGCTGCAAACGGGCCGGCGCCTGCAATTGCCAGTCCTGCCCGCCCGCCTGAATCCGCCCGCTGGCAAGACGACCACGCCAGTCACCCTTGGCCAACTGGCCATCAGCAGCCAGGTCCAACTTGAGCTGCGGACCGGCCAGCGCCAGCGTCACGGCCTGTTGGCGAATGTCACCTTTGCCGGCAATGTTCAGATCGCCAAGCGCGGTTTCGCCCAGCCGAATGTTGCCTGCTTTAAGCGTGAGTTGGCCGCGCTGGGCGTTGTCCAGACGGGCATCAAGGTCCAGCCGTTGTATCCGGTTATCTGCCTGAGCCAGTTGCTGCCCTTGCAGATTGAGGATGCCTTGCGGCGCTTGCAGGGTGCCGGCAAGGTCAATGCGACCCTTGACCTGACCCTGCAAACGAGGCCACAGCTGGCCAAGGCGCGGCATATCCAGATCGATACGGCCAGCCAGGCGCTGCTGCAGGCTACCGCTGCCATTGATGCGATTGTCGCCCAACTGGATCGCCAGGGCGCCTAGCGTCCAGCTGTCGCCAGCACCGTCGGCCTCGGCCTTGAACACTGCCGGCTGCCCGCGCAAGCGGCCTTTGAGGTCGAGCAAGGCGCTCAGTTGCAGGCGCTCATCGTGCAGTTCACCCTTGCTGCGCAAAGGCCCGGCCAGTGTGCCCGGCAACTCGGCAAGCCAGTAGGCTGGGTCGAGTGCAGACAGCATGAGGTCCACGTCCCAACTGATCTTGTCTGCAAAACCGACGACGCCGCTACCCGCGGCCTTGCCCTGCCCTGCGCTGAGCAGCAGCTGCGGCAGGCGTACCTGACTCAGGTTGCCCTCGAACGGGCTGGTCAGGTTGAACGCCCCCGCCGGGCCGTCCAGATCACCGTTGAACGAGCCCTGATAGTCGCCATTGCGGTATTTTACGTCCGCGATCAAACGCTTGAGCACCACTTGCGGGGCTTGTTCAAGCGGGTACAGGCGCAGCCACGGGAAGTCCTGCCAGTCGAGCTTGGCATCGGCAGTCAGGCCCTCGTGCCAGTTGGCACTGGCTTGCAGCTTGAGCCGCTGACTGTCGCTGGCGCTCAGGTCCAGAGCATCCAGCCTGGCCCCTTCGGCATCGACTTTGCCAGCCAGCAGCAGGCCTATCGGCCCCTGTTCGGCTGGCAGATTGGCCGATCCCGAGAGCTGGTAGCCCTTGTCCAGATCGCCCACCGCATCCAGGGTGAGTTGCTTGAGCTGCAAAGTATCAGGCAGGGTTGCAACCGGTTTGAAGGCATCCGATTCAAGCCGTAGCCTGGCGGGCAGGTGCTCTGCCAACGCCTGCAGTTCGCCAGTCAGGCGGGCGTTCAGATAGCCGCTGCTGGTGACGTTCAGGTTGAGCGTCTTTTGCAGCTCGCCGGTCGCGTTCAATGCCAATTGCCAGGCCTGCCCCTCCACCGGCGGCAGCTGCACACTGCCGGTCAGTTGCACAGGCCAGTCGCCTTCAGGCTGCACGTCGCCCTGCACGCTCACATGCAGGTCATCGCGCTGCAACTGCAAGGTATCGATGCGCAAGCCGTTGTTGCTCCAGTGCGCCGCGAGCTGCAGGTCACCGAGCAGGTCACTGCCATCCAGGCGCAGTTGACCGAGCTTCACCTCACCCAGTTCGATGGCCACCGGCAAACGCAGCGTCGGAAGTTGCAGCGGGTTGCTGTCGGCCACCGTTTCGCTGGCAGCAAACGCCATGTCGATGCGCTCAGCCTGCAGCCGTTCGATGCACAGGGTGGCCCGCAGCAGGCACAGCGGTGACCAGCTCAACTGTGGTGCCTGCACCTCTACCCGGCTGGCGCCATCGTCCCAGACCAAGCGGCTGGCCTGCCAGTGACCGCCAAGCTGGCCCTGGAAGTCGTCGACCGTCAGCCCTGGCACCAGGCCCAGCGCCCAGCGGCTACCGGCTTGCGTCCCTAACAGCAGGCTCAGACTCAGTGCGATCAGCAGCACAACACCCAGCAAACTGATCAAAATGTATTTCAAGGCACGCGTCACAGCTCAGGCCCCATCGAGAAGTGCAGGCGGATGCCGCCGTCGTCGTCCAGCGCCTTGGCCAGGTCCAGGCGCAGAGGCCCGACCGGCGACACCCAACGCACGCCGACACCGACGCCGGTTTTCAGGCTGGGCAGATCCAGCGAGTTGAATGAGTTGCCTTGATCGACAAAGGTCGCGATACGCCACTTCTCAGCCACCGAGTACTGGTACTCGGCGCTGCCGGCCACCATGTAGCGGCCACCAATACGGTCGCCATCGCTGTTTTTTGGCGACAGGGTCTGGTAGTCGTAACCACGCACGCTCTGGTCGCCACCGGCGAAAAAGCGCAGCGAGGGCGGGATCTTGCTCTGATAGCTGTTGGTGGCGCTGCCACCGAATTGCAGCCGACCCAGCAAGCGGTGATTCTGGCCGAGGGTGGTCAGGCCCTTGAGCAGAACGTTACCGTGCACCAGGTTGGTGTCGGACATCAGCCCTTCTTTCGCCACCTGCACATCGAACTGCAACCGATAGCCATTGTGCGGGTCGATGCGATTGTCACTGCGCAGGTAGGCGTAACTGACCCCAGGCATCAGCAGCTTGCTCAAGCCGGAGTCGTCGCCCAGCTTGTACTCCTCGCGCTGATACTTGAGCGACACCACCCGCTGCCAGCCGCTGGGCAGTTTACTGTGCCATTCAGGGCCCACGGTGAGCAGCTTGCTGACGGTATCGGTGCCGGCGATTTCTTCATTCTGGTAGCCACCGGCAAAGCGCAGCTTGTCGGTCAGCGGCGGGTCAAGCGGTATGTCGTACCACAGGCCAACGTTCTGGCGCGGCGCCGAGAGCTCGGTTTCCCAGCCATAACTGTGCCCCTGCGGATTGACCCAGTGGCGGGTCCAGTTGGCCTTGCCGCGAGGGCCGACGTCGGTCGAGAAGCCCAGCCCCAGGCCCATGGTGCGTGGCTTGCGGGTTTCCAGACTGACATCGACGGGGATCTGTTCGCCCACCGCAGCGGTCGGCGCCGCGTCGACTCGCACGCCTTCGAAATAGCCGCTCGACTGCAAGTCGTTGTTGAGTTCGGCGATCAACTCCGAGTCGTACGGGGTACCGGCCTTGAATGGCACCATGCGTTGCAGCAGGTCCTGGTCCAGCGGGGTATCACCGGCAAAGCGCACGGCGCCGAGCTGGAAGCGTGGCCCGCTCTGATACACCAGTTCGATGTCGGCAACGCCAGCCTGCGGATCTACGGCCAGGCGCTGGCTGGTGAAGCGGCCTTTGAAAAAGCCGTAGCGCGAAGCCTGATTCTGGATCAGGCGCTTGGCGTCTTCATAAAGGCCATGATTGAGGCGTTCACCTGGGCGCAGCGCGGCGCTGTCGGGCACACGAAAGCTCTTGAGCGCTGTAGCCGGGCCTTCGATGCGCACGGTGACATTGCGCAAACGCACCGGCTCACCCGGGTCGATACGGATGATCAGCTGCGGATGCTGATCAGGCCCGGTCGGCGCCTTGACCTCGGTGTCGATCCGAGCCTGATAGTAGCCAAGTGCCTGCGCGGCTTTGCGCGCCTGCTCTTCGGCACCGCGACTAAAACGCAGCAATGCGTCCTCGTCACGGTCTCCCAGGCTGCCGATGTAGCCTTCGACATTCGCCTTGAGCGCTTTGTTGGCGGGCTTGACCCGCACCAGCAATTCGCTCTGGGCCCATACTGAGCTGCTGGCGGCCAGAATGATCAGGCCCCAGGTCAATCTTCCTGAATACGTCATGCTGCGCATGCTACCAGAGCTTGGCGCGCAAGGGAGCCGTCTACCGCGCAGGTCACACTGTCACTGATCTGGATGACAACGGATTGGGATGAAAAAACACCCGCTCAGTGACTGGCCCGATGGCTATCTCGTCGATTTCCTGATACCCCTGACGCTTGTAGAACTCCAGATAACGCGCGTTGCCGGTATCCAGCACTACGCCATGGCTGCCTGGCTCCTCGGCGCACCAGTCATGCACAGCCTGTAACAATTGCTCAGCATGCTGCTGGCTCCTGAATTCAGGGTGCACGCCCAGCAGCGGCAGCATATGGACCTGATCTGACGGCAAGCTCCCTGCCAACGCTGCCTGATAATCAAGATAGCGGCGGGTACAGCGCAGGCCAGTGCCGATCATCATGCGCAAACGCCACATCCAACTGTCAGCCACGCCAAGGCGCCGCAGCGGCGGCACGATCAGCGCCACCCCGGCCAGACGGTCTTCGACCATCAGGCCAACTGCCGGTAGCTGCAGGTAGAAGTGCTGGCGGACCCATGCCCGAATCATGGCGCGCAGGCGCCGTTCATAACCCGGGCGCTGCGCCTCGAACAGGTAGGCCACAGTCGGCTCTTGCCGATAGACTTCGTACAGCACGGCGCGTACCTCGCGGCGGTAGCCCTTGTCGAGCAAACAGGTGCGAGCGGTTGCAGGGATATCGTCGGGCATTGCGGGTAAACCTTCATGGAGTGGGCGTACACCTTGGAGGCAAGGCTGGGCGCGTTGGTTCACCGCCGAGCGCAGGTCAATCTGCCGCAGTAGCGCCAGCATGCTGGCGATGAGCGCCCATGTTCGATAGCATCCGCAGTTTTACCAGGGTTGCCTCGCCATGAAGATCGTCTCGTTCAACATCAACGGCCTGCGCGCCCGTCCGCATCAGCTGGCGGCGCTGATCGAGAAGCATCAGCCAGACGTCATCGGCCTTCAGGAAACCAAGGTCAGCGACGAGCAGTTTCCGCTGGCTGACGTACAAGCCTTGGGCTACCACGTGCATTATCACGGCCAGAAGGGCCACTACGGTGTCGCCCTGCTCTCACGCCAGGCGCCGCTGGCACTGCACAAAGGTTTCGCCAGCGACGAAGAAGACGCCCAGCGGCGCTTCATCTGGGGCACTTTTGCCGACGCCAACGGCACGCCGATCACCATCATGAACGGTTACTTCCCACAGGGCGAAAGCCGTGATCACCCCACCAAGTTCCCTGCCAAACAGCGCTTCTACAGCGATCTGCAGGTGCTGCTTGAAGGCCAGTTCGACAGTCAGCAGCCGCTGATCGTCATGGGCGACGTCAACATCTCGCCTGAAGACTGCGACATCGGCATCGGCGCCGACAACGCCAAGCGTTGGCTGAAGGCCGGCAAATGCAGTTTCCTGCCAGAGGAGCGTGAGTGGATGCAGCGTCTAAAGGGCTGGGGCCTGGTCGACAGCTTCCGCCACCTGCACCCGCAGGTCAGCGACCGCTTCAGCTGGTTCGACTACCGCAGTCGCGGCTTTGAAGACCAGCCCAAGCGCGGCCTGCGCATCGACCTGATCATGGCCTCGAACGGCCTGCTGCCGCGCCTCAAGGATGCCGGTGTCGACTACGACCTGCGCGGCATGGAGAAGCCTTCCGACCACGCACCAATCTGGCTCGAGCTGGCCTGAACAGTCAGCGCTACGGGCGCTGATCAGCGTCCGCAGATAGCCAATGATGACGAAATATCGTGCATCTGATAGTCATTCGCCATTATCTCGGTTCTCGGGACCCCCTTGGCAGGGGTAGAATGCGCAAAACCGGGAGCCGTAATGAATCAGGACCGTATCACCCCCAACCAGGACGATGCCATCACCGACGCTGCGGCGCATTGGTGCATGCGCCTGCATGCCGATGACTGCACGGCGGCCGAGCGCGAGGCGTTCGATCTGTGGCTGGCGGCCGATCCACGGCACTTTGATGAATACCGTGCGATGCAGGAAATCTGGCAAACGGCCGACCTGTTGCCACGGCGCAAAACCGTGGTCGAGCTCGGCGCCCACCCTTCGGGCAAGGCGCAGCGGCGCAACTGGCGGCCATTTGCTTCAGCTGCGGCCATCGCCCTGCTGGCACTGCCGCTGGCAGGCTGGGTGGGTTGGGAGCAAGGCTGGCTGCCCAATCGCTATCAGCATTTCGAAGCCACTGACCAGGTGCGCCAGGTGCAGCTGAGCGATGGCAGTCAGATCGAACTCAACCTGCACAGCGAACTGCGCTTCTTCAACTACAAGGATCAACGCCAGGTCACGCTTACCCGCGGCGAGGCGTTCTTCAAGGTTACCCACGACACCGCCCACCCGTTCATCGTGCGCGCCGGCAATGGCCAGACGCGCGTAACCGGGACCCAGTTCAACGTCTGGAAGTACAACGACGAGGTCAAGGTGACGCTGGTTGAAGGCTCGGTGCTGGTCAGCAGCCACGGTGATGATGGCGGCTATCGCCTCGGCCCGGGCATGCAGGCGAGTTATCACGCCGGCGACTTCGAACCAACTCTGGCGCAGAGTGACGACGCTGGCAACAGCCTGGCCTGGCGTACAGGCAAGCTGGTGCTGGACAACCTCAGCCTTGCCCAGGCCTTGCCGGCGATCAACCGCTACCTGGACAGGCCGCTGCTGTTGGCCGACGACAGCACCGGCGCAATCCGCGTCAGTGGCGTGTACAACACCCGAGAAGTCAGACGCATGGTCGACAACCTGCCCAAGGTGCTGCCGGTCTACCTCACCCGCAGCAAGGACGGCAGCACCGTCCTAAACCGCATCACCCCGCTGACCAACAAGGGCTGACGCGGGGCCTCAGAGCACCATCGCCGCGAGCCAACCGAAGGCCAGCAGTGGCAAGTTGTAATGCAGGAAGGTCGGCACTACGGTGTCCCAGATGTGGTGATGCTGGCCGTCCACATTCAAACCAGAAGTCGGTCCCAGGGTCGAATCCGACGCGGGCGAACCGGCGTCGCCCAGCGCACCCGCCGTGCCGACAATGCATACCGTAGCCACGGGGTCGAAGCCCAGCTGAACACACAGCGGCACGAAGATCGCGGCGAGGATGGGGACGGTCGAGAACGACGAGCCGATCCCCATGGTCACCAGCAAGCCAACCAGCAGCATCAGCAAGGCACCGATGCCCTTGCTGTGATTGATCCACTGCGCCGATGCCTGCACCAGGCTGTTGACCTCGCCGGTTGCCTTCATCACGTCGGCAAAGCCTGAGGCGGCAATCATGATGAAGCCGATCATGGCCATCATCTTCATGCCTTCGGTAAACAGGTCATCGGTGTCTTTCCAGCGCACGATGCCCGACAGCGAAAAGATCAGGAAACCGACCATGGCGCCAATGATCATCGAATCCAGCCATAGCTGAATGATGAACGCCGCAGCGATTGCCAGGCCTGCGACCATCAGCGTCAATAGGTTGTAGCTGACACTGACCTGCTCGACCTGCTCGATTTTCGCCAGATCATAATCGCGCTTCTTGCGGTAGCTGACGAACACCGCCAGGAGCAGCCCGACGAGCATGCCGGCAGCAGGGATAGCCATCGCCTGGGTTACATTGACTGCACTCACATCGACCCCGGCACGGCTGACATTGGCCAGCAGGATCTGGTTGAGGAAGATATTGCCAAAGCCAACCGGCAGGAACATGTAGGGCGTGATCAGGCCAAAGGTGATCACACAGGCAATCAACCGCCGGTCGATGCGCAGGCGGGTCAGCACATAAAGCAGCGGCGGCACCAACAACGGGATGAAGGCAATGTGGATGGGCAGAATGTTCTGCGACGATACGGCGACTACCAGCATCAGGCCGATCAGCAACCATTTGACCTTGCCACCCTCGCTATGACCCTGGCGCTCGATCATGTTCAGAGCCCGGTCTGCCAGCGCATGGGCCAGCCCAGACTTGGCAATGGCTACGGCAAATGCGCCAAGCAGCGCGTAGGACAACGCCACCGTGGCGCCCCCACCCAGGCCACCATTGAAGGCCTTCAGCGTGCCCTCGATACCCAGGCCGCCAACCAGGCCGCCGGTCAACGCACCGATGATCAATGCGATCACCACATGCACGCGGGACAGGCTCAGTATCAGCATGATGCCGACCGCGGCAATGACTGCATTCATTGTGTGGACTACCTCATTACGACAGACGGAAAGCATTGGCACCGGCGTCAGGCTGCACACAGGCAGCGGCCGGTCCAGAGGGGTGCAATGCGAAGGGCGCACACTCTGAAGGGCGAGTCGACAGATGTCAAATCGGCCAAGGCAAAATTCAATTGAACGTTTGAATAAAGAAAATCACGTCACCGCCGACACAGAGTGCAGACCTATTACAAGGGACTTTCCCAAAATGCCTCTGCGACAATTGTCCATTCAGTGGAAGATCACCCTGCTTGCCGGCTTGTGCCTCGCTGCGATCGTTACTCTGCTGGTCGGCCTGTCCCTGTACCGCATGGACCACAGCTCCGACCTGGTCAAGGCCAGCAGCATGCAGATGCTCTCCGATTCAGCCCAGGCCCGTATCGAATCGCAGGGTGAGGTACAGGCGCTGAACATTCGCCGCCAGTTCATGGACGCCTACCAATACGGCGCAGGCTTTGCCCGGCAAGTGCTGTTCTTGCGCGAGCAGGCGGAAAAACGCTACCTGGACGCCTTCGACCTGCGCGAGGACATGACCGCACAAGTGCGTTCAGCCCTGCTGGCCAACCCAGAGTTGCTCGGTCTGTCGCTGGTGTTCGAGCCTGACGCGCTGGATGGCAAGGACAGCCTGTTTGCCAATCAGCACGAGTTGGGCAGCAACGAAACCGGTCGTTTTGCCTTGTACTGGTCGCAGCCGCAGGCCGGCAAACTGACCTCCATGGCCTTGCCAGAGCTGGACATGGCCAACCTCGAAACCGGCCCCAGCGGGCAACCGGCCAATACCTGGTGGGTATGCCCGCGCAGCACCGGCAAGGTCTGCGTGGTCGAGCCGTACTTCTACGTCATCGACGGCCAACAGGTATTGATGACGAGCATCGTCTTCCCGCTGTCGGTCAAGGACAAGGTGATTGCCACACTGTCGGTCGACATCAACCTGAGCAGCCTGCAGGTCATGAGCGAAGAAGCCAGCCGCGGCCTTTATCAAGGCCAGACCACGGTCGGCATCCTCAGCCCGGTCGGCCTGCTCGCCGGCTACAGCGCCGACGCCAGCAAGCTGGCCCAGCGCTTCGACCAGGTCGATACGGCGCAAGGCGGTGAGTTGGTGCGCAAGCTTGCTGACGGCAAGCTGCAGATCGTTCACGCCGAACAGCGCTTGAAAGTGCTGGCAGCGTTTCAGCCGATTCCCGGCAGCAAGCCGTGGGGCGTATTGCTCGACGTGCCGCAAAGCGCCCTGACCGGCCCTGCCGAAGCGCTGAAAAACGAGCTGGACGCACTCAATACCAGCGGCACCTTGCTTGAGCTGGGGCTAGGCCTGGGCGCCGCGCTGGCCGGCTTGCTCCTGGTCTGGTTGATGGCGCGTGGCGTCACCCGGCCGATTCTGGGCGTGGCCGCGATGCTCAAGGACATCGCCAGCGGTGAAGGTGACCTGACCCGTCGCCTGCAGTACGACAAGCGCGACGAACTCGGTGAGCTGGCGGGTTGGTTCAACCGCTTCCTCGACAAGCTGCAACCGACCATCGCCGACGTCAAACGCTCGGTGCAGGCCGCCCGCGGCACGGCCGATCAGTCTGCCGCGATCGCCAGCCAGACCAGCGCCGGTATGGAGCAGCAATATCGCCAGGTGGACCAGGCCGCCACGGCCTCGCACGAGATGAGTGCCACCGCGCAGGATGTTGCCCGCAGCGCAGCACAAGCGGCTCAGGCCGCCCGCGAGGCGGACCTGGCCACCCGCGAAGGCCTGGCGGTGATTGGCCAGACCACCGACAGCATTGACAGCCTGGCAGCCAACATGAGCAGCGCCATGGCCCAGGTCGAAGGCCTGGCTGGCAACAGCGAAAAAATCGGCTCGGTGCTCGAGGTGATTCGCTCGATCGCCGAACAGACCAACTTGCTCGCCCTCAACGCCGCAATCGAAGCTGCCCGCGCCGGTGAAGCCGGCCGCGGCTTTGCGGTCGTCGCCGATGAAGTGCGTAATCTGGCCCGGCGTACACAGGAATCGGTCGAAGAAACCCGTCAGGTCATCGAGGCGCTGCAAGCCGGCACACGCGAGGTCGTCGACGCCATGGACAGCAGCCACCGCCAGGCCCAGGGCGGCGTCGAGCAAGTCGGCCAGGCGGTCACTGCACTGCAGCGAATCGGTCAGGCCGTCACGGTCATCACCGACATGAACCTGCAGATTGCCTCGGCTGCCGAAGAGCAGAGCGCAGTGGCGGAAGAGATCAACAGCAACGTCGCAACCATTCGCGACGTGACCGAGTCGCTGTCGAGCCAGGCCAACGAGTCGGCACGGGTCAGCCAGTCGCTCAACCAACTGGCCAACCAGCAGCAAGCACTGATGGACCAGTTCAGGGTCTGACGGCACTGCCTGGCACTCATACAGCCCGGAGAACTGATCCGGGCTGCACCCTACAGCTCATCGTGAGCCTTGAAGGCGCCACCGCCGAGGATTCGGTCAAGCAGTGCCAGCGCAGCTCCAACGTCCGGTCGGCGCCCCATCGGCAGGACGTCAGTCAGAGGCAAGGTGGCGTCGGCGTAGCCTGTCGCCATTACCAACAGATGCATCTGATCAGCGTCCAGATAAACATGATGCCGGCGCATGGCGTAGGACTGGATCAGGCTCAATGCGCCGGTCACCAACGGCGTCGCACTGGAGGTGCCGCCATAGCTGTTGGTGTAGTCGCGGTCGTCGCCCGGTTTGTCCTGCAGCTTGCCGTAACCCAACGTGGCAACGCTGTCCCCCCAAGCGTTGAGCATTCTGTAGCGGTAGCCGTAATTGGAATACTGGTGAGGTTTGCCATCCCAGGACTGGCAGGCACCCACCAATATAGCCCCGGCATCGCCATGGTCGTTGAAGTAGGGCCATTGGCTCAGGTTGACACCTTGCCCACGGCTCGTGCCCTTGTCCGGCAGTGACTTGGAGCTGCCATTGCTGGCGGCATTGAGCACTATCGCCCCGCGCGCGGTCAGTGCGTTGCACATGTCCCACCAGTCACGCTCGTGCAGCGACGGCAGAAAGGTGCTGAGCACCTTGATGTTGGCGCTTTGCCGGTTGATCGCGACGATGTCGCCTGCGCGCACATGGCGCAGCAAGTCTGCCGGCGTGCGGTTGTATTTGCGCGTGTCGATGGCTCGATTGTCGTACAGATACAGCTCACAGTCGTGGCAGATGCCTTTCATGCCGAAAGCATTGGCCTGGGCAAACAGCAGGCCCACCGATGCGGTGCCATGCGCCGGGTCCTCGTTCGGTTGATCGCTGATCACATGCAGCCGCTCGGTCGCGCGCAGGTCTTCATGCCCGGCGAACAACCCTCCATCGGCAAAATGCACGCGCGCACCTTTGCCAGTCACCTGTTTGCTCCACACGCTGCGGATGTTCATGCCCTTGTGCACAGCAGTAGGTGCATCCAGGTAGGTCTGCAGCGCTTCGAAGTCAGGCGTGGGTAACGACTCGTCATAAGCGTCATTGCCCGCCGCCACCGCAAGCCCTGTCAGCAGCGTTGCCACCAGCCCAGCGAGCCCGGCAAGCAGCAGGTTGCCGGGGTCTTGCTCCGTGGGCAGAAGGGACAGCGACTCTACATAATCCTGTGCGGCCAGGGTTCGCAGCAGCGCGACGAAGGTATCGTTGAGCATGCTCGCAGGCTGCTCCAGCAGGTAATAGTCGCGCAGCACAGCCAGTGCGTCGCTGTCGCGATCTGCAGCGGCCAGCACCGGCTGCAGCTGGATGACCTGTTTGAGGTTCGGCCATAGGCGGGCAAGGCTTGAGCCGCTGTCCGGCTCCAGATCGGCAACGAAGCAGGCAAAACCGTTGTTGCCGAACTTTATCAGCAGCGGCGGCAAGGCTTTATCAGTTGCGCCGTCGGGCAGCCCGATCAACTCGATTGACAGGGGGTCTTCAACAGCCCTGGCTTCAGTATCTGCCGGCGCTGCGGCACGTTTCCCTCGGGGCGATGCTTGCGTCAAAGGGACCCGGTCGAGAATACGCCGGTCGGCTTCATCCGGCTGGATGTCGATGACCATTGTTGGCCATACAACGGTGGCATCAGCGTCGCCAGGCAGCTCAAGTTCGATGACCTGCTCGTCAGTCAGGGTGATTCTCGCGCTTATTTCGAAACGACCGTGCCTAAGTGCAGTGCCGAGCATGCTCGGGCAGCCATGGTCGACCAGCAGCCCGCTGTCAACCTGGGAGCGCGCGGTCGCTGCATCCAGTCGCTTCGGCCCGTGCGCGCCGATCACCCGCAGCACGTAGTGAATACGCTTGATCTTGTCCAGGTCAGGGCCGATGCAGCGCAGGTGGAACTTGCCGTCGAAGCTGAAGTTGCGATAGTAGAGAATTTCGATGTCGAGGTTCATGGGGCGGCTTCCTTTCAATGTAGCCGCTTCCCATCGCAAGCGGCCGGGCAGGCATGATTGGGCCGTATCCCGCCCTATCCCAGCCCGAAGGTATTCCTCTGCAAACCGCCCGCGTTGATCGCCGCAGCCGAGCACAGCACGGCCAGCCTGGGCCGAGGCCTGCCGCAAGGGCTTCGAGAGCACGCTGTTCCTGTTCTACAAGCCCAACCTGGCACTGACGCGCTGAGCCTTATACCGCGAGCCTGCGCACCCAAAGTGGCTGCGCAGGCGGCAAGGTCGGCACCGCCTCCAGCAGCGCCCGGGTGTAAGCGTGGCGCGGCTGGCCCAAGACCTGAGCGGCGCTGCCCTGCTCCACCACTCTGCCTGCGTGCATCACCAGCACATGGTCACTGACCTGCTCGACCACGCCCAGATCATGGGAAATGAACAGGCAGGCCAGGTTCAACTCGGCCTTGAGTTCAGCCAGCAAGGCGAGGATGCGCGCTTGTACCGACACATCCAGCGCCGACACCGGCTCATCGCAGATCAACAGCCGCGGTTTCATCGCCAGTGCGCGGGCGATGGCAATGCGCTGACGCTGGCCCCCGGACAGCTCCAGCGGGCGCCGTTCAAGCACACTGGCAGACAACTGCACACGCTCCAGCAACGCCACCGCCTCGGCCCGCTGCAAGGTCCGCGGCACCTCGGCCAGCGCCAGCGCTTCGCTGAGGATGCGCAGCACGCTGTAGCGTGGGTCGAACGAGGCCAGCGGGTCCTGGAACACCACCTGGATGCCCTGCCGTGCCCGCCGCTTTTGCTCCGCGCCTAACGCCAGCCAGTCGCTACCGGCGAACTCGACTCGGCCCTGGTCGGGTTGCTCCAGGCCGAGCAAGATACGCCCCAGGGTGCTTTTGCCAGAGCCGGACTCACCGACCACACCCAGGGTCTGCCCAGCGCACAATCGCAGCGACACCTCGCTCAACACCTGGCGGGGACTGCCGTCGGGTCCGGCAAACGACTTGCCCAGCCCGCTTGCGGCCAGCAACACCGGTTGTTCAACGGTGCTCACATCTGGCTCGACCAACGCCAGCGCGGGCTGCACCGGCCGCTGCAGGTGAACGGCCCGTGCGGCGCTGAGCAGACGCTGGGTGTAAGGGTCTTGCGGGTCCTGCAGAATCTGTTCGGCACTGCCCTGCTCCACTACCCGACCGCCGCGCATCACCACCACCCAATCAGCCAGCCGTGCCACCACCGCCAGATCATGGCTGACCATCAGCAAGCTGTTCTGCTCATCGCGCAGTTGCTCGAGCAGGCGCAGAATCTGCGCCTGCACGGTCGCATCCAGGGCCGTGGTCGGCTCATCGGCAATCAACAGCCGTGGCCGACAGGCAATCGCCGAAGCGATCAACGCACGCTGACGCAGGCCACCCGACAACTGCCACGGATACTGCTGGGCACGTACCTGCGGTTCGGGCACGCCGACTTCGCTGAGCAACTGCAGCACCCGCAGGCGACGGGCCTCCGCGCCCAGGTCCGTGTGCAGCAACAGTGCCTCTTCGATTTCGCCGCCCACCCGCCGCAAGGGGTCGAGCGAGCCCAGTGCGTCCTGCATGATGAAGCCGATCTGCGCGCCGCGCAGGCGCAGGTAGTCGGCCTGGTCGAATACGCGCAGGTCGCGCCCGGCAAATTCCAGCCGTTGCGCCTGCACCTGCGCGCCGGGGCCAGCCAGGCCGACCAGGCTGCGGGCGGTGACGCTCTTGCCCGAACCCGACTCGCCGACCAGTGCCACACATTGCCCAGCGCGCACCTGCAGGTCGACGCCATGCACTGCCGCTACACCATTGAAGCTCACCCGCAGGTCGCGGATGTCGACCAGCGCCGAAGCCTTATCCAAGCCACTCATAGGCCTTTGCCCTCACTGCGCCGTAGCCAGTCTCGGCCGATGGCGCTGATGGAAATTACAGTCAAGGTAATCGCCAGCGCGGGCCAGGCCATCAGCCAGGGCGCGTTGGCCATGAAGTTGCGTGCCACAGCCATGCTTGCGCCCCACTCCGGCGCCGGTGGCGGTGCGCCAAAGCCGAGAAAACTCAGCGCGGCGGCGGCGGTGATCGCGCCGCCAAGGCCGATGCAGGCAAGGATCAGCACCGGTTGCACCGCATTGGGCAGCACATGGGCAAACACCACCGCCAGCGGCCGCCGGCCCAAGGTCAGCGCCGCCTCGACAAAGCCGGCATGGCGGATGCTCAAGGTCTGCGCACGCACCAGCCGGGCGTAGCGCGGTACTGCGGCGATGCCGACGGCAAGGATCAGGTTGGTCGTGCCTTGGCCAAACAGCGTGATCACTACCAGAGCCAGCAGCAGGTCGGGAAACGCCAGCAGCACGTCCACCGCCCGCATCAGCAGGTTGTCCAGCCAGCGCGGCGCCAGGCCGGCGAGCAAGCCGAGCAACGTGCCCAGGCCCAGCCCGAGCAGGGTTGCCGTCAAACCGATCAGCAGGGATGCACGGGCACCGTGAATGACGCGGCTGAGCACATCCCGGCCATTCTCATCGGTGCCCAGCCAGAATTGGCTGCTGGGCGGTTGATAGGCCAGCCGCGCATCAGCCAGCAAAGGGTCGGCCGGGGCCAACCAACCGGGCACTGCCACCGCCAGCAACAGCACACCGATAACCGCCCAGGCCAGCCACAACCCAGGCCGCGCCGGGCGCCAGCGCGACAATTGCGCAGCAGGCGACAGCGTAGGCACCTGGGCAGCGGGAATGATCGCGTTCATGCAACCTCCTGGCTCAAGGCGCCGGATTTGGCGTACGCCGGTGCACGGCCTGAATCTCGGCCAGCAGTTCATCATCCAGTTGCAGGTCCAGCGCACCGAGGTTGTCCTGCAACTGCGAAAGGCTGGTCTGGCCGGTAATGGCACTGGCCACGAACGGCTGGCGGATGACGAAGGCCAGCGCCAGCTGCGCCGGGCTCAGGCCTCGCTTAGCGGCGATCTGTACGTAACTGGCGATGGCGTTGTCGGCCTCATGGCTGTCATAGCGGTTGAAGGTGCGGTACACCGACGACAGCCGCGCGCCCTCGGGCCGGGCGCCATTGAGGTACTTGCCGGTCAGCGTGCCGAAGGCCAACGGTGAGTAAGCCAGCAAGCTGACGCCGTCACGGTGGCTGAACTCCGACAAGCCGTTCTCGTACAGGCGGTTGAGCAGGCTGTACGGGTTCTGGATGCTGGCGATGCGCGGCAAATCCCGCTCTTCGCTGTGGCGCAGGAACTGCGCTACGCCCCACGGCGTTTCGTTGGAAACGCCAATATGGCGGACCTTGCCAGCTTTGACCTGTTCGTCGAGCACCGCCAGGGTCTCAGCGATCGCGGCGCTGTCTGGGTGGTCATCCACGTAGGGGTATTCACGCGCCCCGAAGAAGTTGGTGCTGCGGTCTGGCCAGTGCAGCTGATACAGGTCCAGGTAGTCTGTGCGCAGGCGCTTGAGGCTGCCATCCAGTGCGGCAACGATATTGCGCCGGTCGTGGTGCGAGAGGCCGTCACGAATGTGCGTCTGCCCGGCAGGATCACGCGACGGCCCGGCAATCTTGCTTGCCAGCACCAGTTTGTCGCGGTTACCGCGTGCAGCAAGCCAACTGCCGATGAAACGCTCCGTGGTGGTCCAGGTTTCGGCCCGGGTCGGCGTTGGGTACATTTCGGCGGTATCGACCAGGTTGATCCCGGAGGCGACGGCGGCGTCCAGTTGCTGGTGGGCGTCCTGCTCGGTGTTCTGGTGGCCCCAGGTCATCGAGCCAAGGCTGAGCAGGCTGACGTTGAGGTCGGTGTGGCCCAGGCGGCGGTACTGCATGGTGTAGTCCTTATCGGTAGAGGATTGAAGGCAAAGGTGTCAGGCCAGCCGAGCAAGCCCGGCGCTATCGGCTTGGGTGTACTGGTTGACGGCCTTGGGCAAACCAAGGTGATCGCGCAAGGTGCGGCCCTGGTATTCGCGGCGGAACAAACCGCGCTTCTGCAGCAGCGGCACCACCTCTTCGACGAACACCTGCGCGCCCGACGGAAACATGTCCGGCATGATGTTGAAGCCGTCGCCGGCGCCAGCGAGGAACCATTCGGCCAGGGTGTCGGCCACCTGCTCGGGCGTGCCGACCGCCAACCGGTGACCCACCAGAATCCGCCGCGACAGCTGGCGGATGGTCAGGTTTTCGCGCCGGGCCAGGTTCAGTTGCGCCTCGAGGAACCCATGCGAGCCGCGCTCGAAGTCCGCCACGGCGCCGATCTGCGCCCAGGGCAGCGGCGCGTCCGGGTCCAGTTCGCGGGCGTCGATACCAATGCGCCCGGCCACCTGTTGCAGCAAACCATGCTCACCGTGCCAGGCATTGAGCTGGTCGAAGCGCGCGTGGGCCTCGGCTTCGGTGCTGCCGATTACCGTCGACAGCCCGGGCATGATCTTCAGGTGCTGCGGGTCGCGGCCCCAGGCTTGGGCGCGCTGTTTCATCTCGCGATAAAAGGCCAGGCCGTCGGGCAAGGTGGTCTGGGTGGTGAAGATCGCATCTGCATAGCGCGAGCCAAGCGCTTTGCCGCCTTCAGACGAACCGGCCTGGACCAGCACTGGCCGGCCTTGCGGCGAGCGTGGCAGGTTGAGCGGGCCCTTGACCTGAAAGTGCTCGCCCTTGAAGTCCACCGTGTGCACTTTGCTCGGGTCGGCAAAGCGGCCTGTGGCACGGTCGCCGATGATCGCGTCGTCCTCCCAGCTGTCCCACAGCTTGAGGGTTACATCGACGAATTCCTCGGCACGGCCATAGCGGTCGACATGCAGCGGCGCGCCGCTGAGGCCGAAGTTTTGCGCAGCAGCATCGCCGGCGTTGGTGACCACGTTCCAGGCGGCACGGCCACCGCTGATGTGATCCAGCGAGGCGATCCGCCGGGCCAGGTTGAACGGCTCGTTGTAGGTACTGGAACAGGTGGCGATGACGCCAATGTGTTCGGTGGCCGCTGCCACGGCGGTAAGCAGCAGGGTCGGCTCCAGCCGCCCGCCCGGCTGACTGGCGACATCTGGCGGCAATGCCGGGCCGTCGGCGAGAAATATCGCGTCAAGGCAGCCGCGCTCGGAGATCCGTGCGATGTTGCGGTAATAGTCGACGTCGATATAGGCGTCCAGCGCAGCCTCACCCTGCCGCCAGGCGCCGGAGTGCGAGCCAAAGCCGAGGATGTTCATGCCCAGGCTCATCTGTTTTGCTTGCGTCATGGGGTTGCTCCTGTTCAGACAGCACTGGCTTCATCGAAGGTTGGTTGCACGTCGCTGGCCGCCGCCTGCCTGGCGCGCCACGCAGCAGCTGGGCTGATGCCGTTGAGGTAGTAATTACCCAGCGCCTGCTCGCGGTAGATCGCCGGATTGTGCGATGCCAGGGTGCGCGCGTTGCGCCAGTGGCGGTCGAGCCGGCGCTGGTTGCTGGTGGCCGAGGCGCCGCCGACTTCGAACAGCAAGCTGGTCGCTTCGAGTACCTGCGGCAAAACGATCTGTTGCGCCTGGAAGGCGTGCACTTCGGCATCGGTGTAGCGCTGCTCGGGCACCGCACCGAGCTCGCCGGCTGCGAATGCTGCCTGCAGGCTCTGGGCCACCGCGCCAACCTGGGTCTCGGCACTGAAGGCCAGACTCGACAGGCGCCCGACCACTTGCTGCACCAGCGGATCGTCAGCCGGTCGCGACTGGCCGGGCAAGCCGAACGCGCGGGTGCGGCCCTGTACAAAGCTCACGGCATCAGCCAGAACCGCTCGGGCGATCCCGGCCAGTGTGGCTAGGTGCACCGCCTGATAGAACGCTGTCAGGTACGATTCGGCGCGCAGTTCGCGCTTGGCAAAACGACGCAGAACATGTCGCTCGGGTACGGCGACCTGATTGAAGCGGGTAGTACCACTGCCGGTCAGGCGCTGGCCAAAACCGTCCCAGTCATCGACCACTTCAACGCCGGCGGCGCGGGTCGGCACCGACAGGCTGACGAAGTCGTCGCCATGGTTGGCCACGGCAGCAACCCAGTCCGCATAGAGCGTGCCGGTGCAGTAGTACTTCTCGCCATCCAGGCGATAGCCGCCCTCCTCGCTGTCGCTCAGCTGCACCGTGTTGCTGGTGCTGTCGGTGCGCTCGGCCATGGCCGCGCCCCACAACTCACCGCCAGCAACGCGGGCAAACCAATACTGTTGCGACTCGGCATCGGCTGCCGACAGGCGACCTTCGACGAAGCCAAAGTGCGCCCGAAAGATCTGCGGCAAGTTCGAATCAGCCTGCCCCAGGCGCACCAGTTGGCGCAGCAACTGCGGTAACGATACGCCCAGCCCGCCCTGTGCCTGCGGCACCCTGAGCGCGCCGAAACCCGCTGCCCGCAACCAGGCCACTGGCTCATGGGCCAGGGCTCGTCGCTGCTCGCGCTCAACAGCGCCGGCGGCGATGCGGGTGTAGATCGGGCCGAACCGCGCATCCAGTTCGGCGTCGGTGATTGCAGTGTTCGATGGGAGACTCATGACGGTTCCTTTCACAGATTCAATGACGGGCAGTGCGCGGGTCGATGGCCTGGGTCAGCAGGTCCACCAGCAGGTTGACCAGCACGTAGATGGCAGCGGCCAGCAAGGTCACGCCGAGCACCAGTGGCACGTCCTTGTTGGCAGTGGCGTCAAGCATCAAGCGGCCAATGCCCTGACGGCCGAACAGCAATTCCAGCACCACCGCACCGCCGAGCAGGCTGGCGAACACGTAGCCGGCCAGCGTCACCAACGGCACCAGTGCGTGACGCAAGGCATGGCGCAGGCGCACGCCGGTATCGGACATACCGCGAGCGCGCGCCTGCGTGATGAAGGGTTGCTCGAGCACCTGCTCCAGTGACTGGCGCAGCACCTGCGCCAGCAGCGCAGCGATGGGCAGGCCCAGCGCCAGGCTGGGCAGCAGCAGCGACTGCCAGCCGGCCGAGCCGGACGGCGGCAGCAGGTGGAAATAGAAACTGAAGGCGAGCAGCAACATCGTGCCGATGACGAAATTGGGCACCGCCGACAGCACCAACTCGACGCCCGATACCAGCGCCCGCAAGCGCCGCCCGCGGTTGGCAGTGAGCAGTGCCGACGCCAAAGCCAGCACCACCGCCAGCAACGCTGCGGTGCTGGCCAGGGCCAGGGTCGCACTCAGTTGCTCGCCAATCGCCTGCACCACCGGGATACGCAAGCGGTACGACTCGCCAAGATCGCCCTGGGCGAGGCGCGCCAGGTAACTCAGGTACTGCCGCCACAGCGGCTGATCGAGGCCGTATTCTGCACGCACCTGGGCCAGCAGTTCGGCGCTGGGCATTGCATCCGGGCCGCCGACAATCGCCAGCGCGGTATCGCCGCCGCTGTGCTGCATGCCTAGAAATGTCAGGCTGGCAGCCGCCCACAGCACAATTACACCATCGCGCAGGCGGCGCAGCACAGTCGCCACTAACTTCATGGTTGCTCCTTAGCCAGCCACACGCTGGTGAACAGAGGGACATTGTGCGAACCGTCGAACAGCACCCCGCCGACCACCTTGCGGTAGGCCAGCAGCATCTGGCTCTCTACCGACGGCACTGCCGGCACGGTCTCGCCGAGCCGCTGCTGGGCCAGCCGATAGAGCTCGCGACGGCGCTGCGGGTCGGTGCTGCGGCGCGCCTCACCGAGGTACTGGTCCAGCTGCGCATCACGAAAATGGCCAACGTTCTGGCCGATCAAGCGCGCGCTGGGAATGGCATTGCTGTGATAGAGGATGTACAGCCCGTCAGCCGTATTGGTGTGCCAGTAGCCGCCACCGATGGCATCGAACTCGCCGGCATAGCGCAGCTGCATCACCCGCGTCAGCGGCAGCACGTCGATGGCCATGGCAAAGCCGATCTTGCGCAGGTCGGCCTGCACCGCCACCGAAACGTTGGCCGGAAACGCCGGGTTGTCGTAGGTGAGCAGGGTCGCTTGCAGGCGCTGGCCATTGCGCATGCGCACGCCATCGGCAGCGCGTTCGGTCCAGCCGGCAGCATCGAGCAGGCGGTTGGCTGCGGTCGGGTCGAATGCCAGCGCGTCCTGCGCTATCGGGTCGTAGCCTGGGGTATTCACTGCGAGATAGTCGCCTTTGGCGAGAAACTCACCAAAGCCCGATATCCATGCCAGGCCGTCACGGTCGATGGCTTTGGCCATGGCCTGGCGTACACGCACATCGTCAAACGGCGCGCGCTCGACATTGAAGGTGATGCTGCGCACCGGATTGCCTTTGCGGATCCGGCTGCGCAGGGTCAAGTCTGGGTTGGCGCGCATCGCAGCCGCGTTCTGCGGCGGTGCGTCGAGCGCCATGTCGCTGTCGCCGGCTTCCAGCGCGGTGTAGCGGATCATCGCTTCGGGCACGTAGCTCAGCTCGAGCCGATCAAGATAAGCCTCGCCCTGATGCTGGATGGCCGCCGGCGACCAGTCATAGCCCGTGCGACGGCTGAATACCGCGCCCTGATCACGGACGTAGCTGTCGAGCACGAACGGTCCGCTGCCGATTGGCCGGCTGGCGATGCTGCGCGGCGCCTCGACAATCTGCTTGGGCGAAATCATGCCCAGCCAGGCCTGGGACAGCACATCCAGAAACGGCGCATACGGCTCGCGCAAGGTCGCTTCAAAGGTGAATTCGTCGATCACTCGGCCTTTGAGATAGGGCGCGATGTAAGCGGCGGCCAGCGGCGATTTGGTCGCCGGGTCACGCATGTGCTCAAGGTTCAGCCGTACTGTCTCGGCATTCAACCGCGCGCCGTCGCTGAAGGTGACGTCATCACGCAGGTGGAAGGTGTAGGTCAGGCCATCGGCGCTGATCTCCCAGCTTTGCGCCAGCCAGGGCGTCAGCGTGCCGTCTTCGGCTTGATAGACCAGGCAATCGAACAGAATCCGCCCCAGCCACTGCATATTGCCGTGGGACAAGGCGTGGATATCGAAGCTGCCCGAATCGGTGGCTGCAGACACGCGCAAGGTGCCGCCGCGCAGGCCCGCGCGCTGCTCGACAAAATCACTCGCCGGGTAGCGCATGATGCCGTTGACTGCCGTCACCGCCTCGCCCTTGAGGCTGCCTGCCGTGTGCGGCGGCGCGGGTGGCGAGCAGCCGCCGAACAGCAGCGCGCTGGCCAGCAGCATCGGCGTCAACACGTGCCTTTGCACAACCGGCATCAGAAGCGCACCGCTACGCCGGTGGTGACAGAAAACGCGTCGCCTGGGTAGAAATTGGCAGAGTCTCGGCCGTTGGCGTTGTAGGCAGTGTTGGCCGCGCTGGCGTAACGCTGGTCGGTGAGGTTGCGCAGGTCGGCAAACACTTCCCACTTGCGGCTCGGCGCCTGGAAGCCGACCTTGGCCCCCCACAGCAGGTACGACGGCGCCTGCCAGGTGTTGGCGTAGTCGATGTAATAGCTGGAGGCTGCGCGCAGGTTGAGCGAGGCGTAGAAACCGCTGGCCTGACGGTAGGCCAGTTCAGCCTGGTACACCTGGCGCGGCAGGCTAGGCAGCTGGTTGCCGCCAAAGGTGTCGTCGTCGCGGTACTTGAAGTCGTTGAGGGTGTAGGCCTGGCGCAAGTCGAGGGTGTCGCCGCTGGCACCGGTCCAGAGCAGCGCGTTGAGGCCGGCTTCGATGCCCTGGTGAATGGTCGGGCTGGCGTTCGAGGTCGCCGTCAGCTGGTCTTGGGTGGCGCTGGCCTGTCGCACCACCACGGTCAGCAACTCATCCTGCACCCACGAGCGGTACAGGGTCAGGCTGCCATCGAAGATACCGTGACTGCCGCGCACACCAACTTCGAACGTGGTGGCTTTCTGTGGCCGTACATCATAGAGAAACGGGTTGCCAGTACTGCCCAACTGCCAGGTCACCGGCGGGTCGATGCTGCGGCTGACATTGCCGAACAGCTGGAAATCCGGGTTGATCTGATAGCGCAGGCCGAGCCGCGGCGCCAGGTCATTTTCGACATATTCAACGCGCGTCGGCAGGTTGCTCGGGTTGGCCGTGGTCAGCGTGGTGCCTTCGATCTCGGCCTTGCGGCGGATATTGACGAACGACAAGCCCGAGGACAGCCACAGCGCATCGGTCAATTGCAGCTCGTTGCCGAATGTCAGTACGGTGTCCCGGGAGCCTGTGTAGTTGGTCTCCTGGATTTTCGCGCCGGTGCTGCGATTGTGCGACTTGACGTCAGCCAGCGAAGCCCGGGTGTTGCTGAAGATGATGCTGCTGTCGCTGGGCAGGCCGAACAGGCGGTCGCCGGTACGGAAATAGCGCAGGGTCAGGTTGATGTCCTTGGAACGCCAGTCCTGAGGCGTGGGTGAGTAACGCCAGCCGTTGAGCAAGGGGTAGTTGTTGTAGGAAGCGCCGACTTCGAGTTTGTTGCCATCGTCGAAGGTGTAGGTGGTCTTGTTGCCGATGAAGGTGGTGCCGTCCTTGCGCCGCCCGGTCGGGGCGCTATTGCTGCGCGGGTCGTGCTTGAGCTGCTGGCGGGTCAGCGTGTTGCCGTTGGTGAGTTGTTCCTCACGGTATTTGACGAACAGCCGGGTTTCCAGCTTGGGGCTGAACACATGACCGAAGTTGGCCGCCAGGCCGCGGCCTTCGTTGCTGGCCTGGTCCTGATAGCCGTCGCGCTCGTTGTGCAGTACGTTGATGTAATAGTCGCTGTCGCCAACGACACCACCGGTGCTCAGCTGCTGCTTGCGGTAGCCATAGCTGCCGACCTCGAAACGGGCGTAATTGCCCGGATCGGTGCGCCCGGTCTTGCTGACGAAATTGATCGCGCCGCCCAGCGACAGCGCTGCGTACTCAGAGGCGTTGCCGCCGTACAGGACCTCGGTGTGGTCGATGCCCTGCATATCGAGGAAGTCTTCCTGGGTGCCACCGGGACCGGTGATCGGCAGGCCGTCGAAAAGGAACTTGGTGCCCAGCACGTAGCCTTGATAGAAGGTGTTGAGCCCGGAACCGCGGATCGAGATCTTGTTCGCGGCGGTGCCGCTGGTGCCTTGGGCGAACACTCCCGGCTGCAGGGCAAGGACGTCTTCGGCATTGGCCGCACGGCCCTGCTCGACCTGACGGTTGTCGATCACCGCGGTATTGCCGGCAACCTTCTGCAGGCGCTTCTGATCCTTCTGAGCGCCACTGGCCGCGGCGCCGGTGACGGTGACTGTGCCAAGGGTGGATTCCTCGCCAGCAAATACCGAGGGGGTGAGCAGCGCCATCAGCACTGCGACACTGGCGGCACTGCCCAGCGGGTAACCGGTAAGTCGAACTTTCGCACGCACTGCTGATACTCCCTTTATATATATCACCGCCGCACCTCGCTGTTTCGAGGGCCACCGTTGATTGCTTTAAAGTGAGTACTGCAGGTGCCGTGCCAGCTCTGAAAGTACCTGTTTATTGGCCTTGAGGCGCCCTACCTAGTTGTGCTCCAGCACAAACTGTTGCCGCTCTGTTGCTCAGCCAACAGTTGTGGGCGTCTGTGCAATGACCGCTCAAGCACGGCCATCAGAGCAGCGTTCCCAAGACCTCGTCACTGCTTGATTCGAGTAATTAACATATAACCTTGACTGTTCGAACGCCAACAGCCGAACAACAATTAAGGTGCTTTTTACTCACACATAGAAGACGGCGTGACGGCGCGCCCCGCGCCGCAGTGTCTTTCACACGCTGGCATAAAACCTGCTCTGTAACTTGTGACAGGCCTGACTATGCCCATAGAACGCCGAGGCAACTAACTCATGAACTTCAAGGATTACCCCAATGCCCGTGCTGCAACCCAATCAATTGCGTGTGGCTGTCCGCCACGCAACGCTGGCCACAGCCCTTAGCGCCAGCCTGGCCAGCCCACTGTATGCCGCAGAAACCGAGCGGACCCTGGGGACCGTCACCGTCCAAGGGGCCAAGCAGACTGCTGCGCAAGCGGCCAGCAGCCAACTGGCAGAAGTCCCTGGCGGTACCAGCGTGGTCGACAGCGAAGAAGTCGCCAAAGGCCGCACCGGCAACCTGCAGGACACCCTCGGCTATCAGCCGGGGGTCTTCGTGCAGTCCACCGGCGGCAACGATGCGGCAAAGATCTCAATCCGGGGCTCGGGCGCCAATACCTCACCTGGGTATTTCCGCGAAGGCATCAAGTTTCTCTTCGATGGCCTGCCGTTGACCGGTCCGGGCGGTACGCCGTATGAGTTCCTGAATGCCGCCGGGGTCAACTACACCGAGATCCTGCGCGGCGCCAACGCCTTCCAGTACGGGGCCTTGACCCTCGGCGGCGCGGTCAATTTCGTCAACCACAGCGGCTATACCGCGCCCGGCCTGCGCCTGCGTGGCGAGGCCGGCAGCTACGGTTACCAGAAGCAGAGCATCAGTTATGGCGGGGTCGAGGGCGACCTGGATTACTACCTGCAAGCCGACAACTACCGCAACGACGGCTACCGCGACTTCAGCCTGTCGCGCAGTTCAGGCATCGTCGCCAATGCCGGTTATCGCTTCAGCCCCAAACTTGAAACGCGGGTATTGCTGCGTTACCGCGACGAATTCCACAATGATCCGAGCGCGACCACACTGGCCGCGGCCAAGCACAATCCACGTCGGGCCAGTGCGACCGCCGAAAGCAGCGGTGCCGGTGCGCGCCGCCCCGGCAGCATCTGGCTGGGCAGCAAGACCACCTACACCTTCGACGACGATGCCCGGCTGACCGTCGGCTTGTCCTACCACGACTACCGCCATACCAATAACCCGCGCAGCCCGACCAACCCCAGCTACTGGGACTGGCACGACCTCGGCCTGCTGCTCGGCTATGACCGCATCGACACCCTGTTCGGCCATGAAAGCCGCAGCAGCATTGCCTTCACCTCCACCCAGCACCTGCGCGGCGGGGTCAATTCGACCAACGACGACAAGGTCAGCCTGAAAAAAGTCGATTATCAGGATTCGTTCGACCGGGTGATCGCCCTGGGCAATGACCTCAACCTGGTCGATGGCCTGTGGCTGACCAGCGGCGTGTCGTTCGTCAACGTGCGTCGCAAGGCCGATATCGACTATGCGGTAAATCCCAACCGCACCGACTTCCCGCAGCACGTCGACTACGACAACTGGAGCGTCGCCCCGCGGGTCGGTTTGCGCTACGAGTTCAGCCCCAACCTGCAGGTATTCACCAACCTCAGCCGCAGTATCGACCCGCCTGCATCCTGGGAATACTCAGGCTCCGGCCCGACCCTGCCGTACATTCGCCCGCTGGTGGAACAGAAAGGCAACACCTTCGAGGTCGGCATCAAAGGCTCGCACGGGATCTTCGACGGCAGCCTGGCGCTGTACCGCTCATGGATTCACAACGAATTGCTCAACGTGCAGATCATCCCGGCCAGCAATGGCTCGGTGGCGGTCACCGGCGCATTCAACGCCACGCCGACCATACACCAAGGCATCGAAGCCGGCCTGAATACCCGCCTTTGGGAAAACCCGCAGGGCGATCAGGTGCGTCTGCGCCAGGTGTACACGCTGAACGACTTCTACTATCGCAATGACGATGCCTTCGGTGACAACCAACTGCCTGGCATCCCCAAGCATGTCTATCAAGGTGAGTTGCAATACCAGCACCACAGCGGCTGGTACAGCGGCGTCAACGTGCAGTCCGCGTCGCGCACGGCAGCGGACTATGCCAATACGCTGTATGCGCCGTCGTACACGATCTGGGGCGCAAAAGTGGGTTATGAGGCGCCGAAGGGCAACTGGAAGGTCTCGCTTGACGTGAAAAACCTGGCCAACAAAGCTTATGTGTCGGCCATCACCCCGGTCTACAACGCGCGCGGGCAGGATTCAGCGGCGTTCTGGCCGGGCGACGGCATCGGCGCCTACGTGGGACTCGAGCTGCGCTACTGACGCCAATCCGGCGTTGCCCCGCGCCTGCGGAGCAACGCCAACGGCTCAGAGGTTCGAGGCGCGCGGCATCAGGTCATAGGGCAGTTTGAAGCCGGGCATGGCCTTGATTCGCTGCTTCCAGGCTTCGATATGGGGGAAGTCACTCAGCTGCATGCCGGTCTCTTCCGGCATGTACACGTAGCCGGCCAACGACAGGTCAGCGATGGTCAAGCGCCCGCCGACCATGTAAGGCGTGCTGCTCAGGTGCTGGTCGACCACGCGATAGGCCGCTTTCGCCCGATCACGGAAGAACGTCGTCACCTCGGTTTCACCCGTCTTTTTCAAGCCGTAGAGAAAACGCAGGTTCGCGTAATAGCTGGTGAATTTGTGGTTATCAAACAACATCCAGCGCCAGATCTCGCGGCGCTCGTCGTCACTCTGCCAACCAAACTTGCCCGTCTGCTCGACCAGGTATTCAAGAATCAGCGCCGACTGGGTCAGGGTCTTGCCGCCGTGCTCAAGCACCGGCACCTCGCCCTGCTGATTGACCTGATTGCGCCAGTCTTCATCCCGGGTCTGGCCATTGAAGAAGTCGACCGGCACCGCCTGCCAGTCGCAACCGGTCAATTCAAGCATCAGCGCAACCTTGTAGGCGTTGCCGGATTCACCAAAGCAATGCAGCGTGTATTCAGACATGGTCGACCTTTAGCGTGTGTTGAATGATGGAGACCGCCCAGCAGTAGAGCATGCTCGCCGCATGCCGGCCACTGCACGTACGCAGCCAATTGAACTAGTTTTAGTGAATACCGCTCTTATGATCATGCAGACATTCCCCTAGGCTTCACCCTTCTGGAGGTTTCGCCATGCGTCGTTTGATTGTTGTTTCTTCGCTGTTGGTTCTGCTGCCTGTCGGCTCGGCAATGGCCCGTGTCGATGGCCGTGATATCGCTACTTCGGCGGGTGTATCCGCTTCCCTGTACTCCACCTTCAAGGATGACAAACGGATCATCCCGGCGCGTGACGAGCTGTCGGCGTTTGTTGCCAGCGGTGGTGCCATCCGTGGCGCCTACGTTGAATCGGCGCTGGAACAGGCGCGTCAGAGCAACCCTGGCCTGCAGGTCAGTGACGAAGAGCTGGCTCAGGCGATCCTGTCGCAAGACAACTGATCGCTACAGACGCTACACCCCGGACCACGTCTGCGCCCCGCGTAGCGTGGTCTTTTGCTGTCCAGGCTTGGTAATCGGCCGTCATTTTCAATAAATCGACGAAACAGTCTCGGCGCGCCACGCCTTGGTGCCCTCACAGACAGCCGCTAAGGTTGCTGCAACTCCTCACCACTCAGCGGAACAGCCTCCATGAAAGCCATTGTCTTTACCCAACACGGCCTGCCGATCAGCGACCCAGCGGCACTGTTCGACACCGAACTTGTGCAGCCCACCCCTGGGCCCCGCGATCTGCTGGTTGAAGTGCAGGCCATTTCGGTCAACCCGGTCGATACCAAGGTCCGCGCCGGCAGCGGCAGCACTGTGCAGCCGAAAGTACTGGGTTGGGACGCCGTGGGTATCGTCCGCGAGGTCGGCAGCGAGGTCAGCCTGTTCCAGCCAGGCGACGAGGTTTACTACGCCGGCGCCATCGACCGCCCCGGCAGCTACAGCCAGTTTCACCTGGTGGATGAGCGCATCGTCGGGCACAAACCGCGCAGCCTCGACGCTGCCAGTGCCGCGGCGCTGCCACTGACGTCGATCACCGCCTGGGAGCTGTTGTTCGACCGCCTGGGCGTTGCCGAAGGTGGCGGTCAGGGCCAGACCCTGCTGATCGTCGGTGCTGGCGGTGGCGTGGGCTCGATCCTTACCCAGCTTGCGCGCAAACTGACCGACCTGACCGTGATCGGCACTGCCTCACGCGCCGAAACCCAGCAATGGGTCAAAGACCTGGGCGCACATCATGTGGTCGATCACAGCCAGCCGCTGCCTGCGCAAATTGCCCAGATCGGCGATGGCCAGGTCGATTTGGTCATCAGCCTGACCCACACCGACCGCCACTTCGCCCAACTGGTCGAAGTGCTGCGCCCACAAGGGCGACTGGCGTTGATCGATGACCCAGCCACCCTTGACGTCGTGCCGCTCAAGCGCAAATCGTTGTCGCTGCATTGGGAGCTGATGTTCACCCGCTCGCTGTACCAGACCGCCGACATGATCAAGCAGCACCAGTTGCTGGATCGGGTGGCGGCACTGGTTGACGAGGGCGTGTTGCGCACCACTCTGGGTGAGCACTTCGGTGCGATCAATGCACAGAACCTGCGCCGGGCCCACGCTCTGATCGAGAGCGGCAAGGCCAAGGGCAAAATCGTTTTGGAAGGCTTCGACGCCTAGGCTTGCTCAGCCAGCGGCTGCACCTGTGTCAATCACCCAGAGCCTGCAGCCGCTGTACCAGAAATGCGCGCAATTGCTGCACCACCGGCGTCAATGACTGCCGGTGGGCACACACCAGGTGCAACGGCGTCGGCTGCCCCCAGGCCCGCGGAAACAGCTCGACCAGGCGCCCTGCCTCGAGGTCGGCGCGTACATCCAGCTGCGACTTGAATACCACACCCAACCCCGCCACGGCCCAGCGCCGCACCACATCGGCATCATCACTGGTGCGATCGCCGGCGACCATCACTGCCTTGACGCCCTGCTCGGTATGAAAGCTCCAGCGTTCATGAGTCAGGTCGCCCATCATGTAACGCAGACAGTTGTGCTGGGTGAGTTCTTCCGGCGTGCGCGGCGCGCCGTGCCGGGCGATATAGGCCGGGGCGGCGCAGAGGATGCGGCGGTTGTTTGCCGCCAGCGGCAGCGCCACCAGGCTGGAATCGGCCAACTGCCCATAGCGAATACCCGCATCCAGCCGGTCGCTGAAAAAATCCGCGACCTGATCGCTCAGCCTCAGCTGCAACTCAATCCGCGGATGCGCCGCCTGAAACTCGTCCAGCCATGGCAACAGCAGGTTGCGGCCCAGATCGGAAGGCATCGACAAGCGCAATGGCCCGGCGATTTCCTCGCGGCCATCTGCCAGAGCCAGCTCACCCTCGCTGAGTGCTTCCAGCACCTGGCGGGCATGTGGCAGATAGCGCTGGCCATCGTCGGACAGGCGCAGCTTGCGCGTCGAACGCACGAACAAACGGATACCCAGGCTGCGCTCCAGGCGCTGCACGGCACCGCTGGCCAAGGCCGGGGAAATGTCCAGTTGCCGCGCCGCCGCCGAGAAGCTGCCGGCCTCGACGGTGGTGACGAATACCTGCAGATCGTCCATGCGCACCAGTTTCTTGATCAACCGCCAATCCTCACTGATTCAAGCCAAAGCCTTGCCGTAGAGCGCTGAGGGTCTAGGCTGACAGTTCTAGCCAATAAAAAGAGACCACCAATGCCGATGCCCCGCCCACCCTTTGCCGCCGCCCTCGCCCTGTGTCTGGCCTGCTCCCAGGCCATTGCCGCCGAACCCACCCCACAGGACCTGCTCAAGCAAGCTCAAGCCGAGCAAGCGCACTACCTCGACACCCTCAAAAGCCTGGTCTCGGTCGATACCGGTACTGGCACTGAAGCCGGCCTGAGCCAGGTCAGCGCCGAACTGGTCAAGCGCCTCAAGGCACTCGGTGCCCAGGTTGAAACCCATCCGGCCACACCCTCGGTTGGCGACAACATCGTCGGTACCTTCAAGGGCACCGGCAGCAAGGACTTCATGCTGATGGTCCACTACGACACCGTGTTCGGCCCAGGCACGGTGGCCAAGCGGCCGTTCCGTATCGAAGGCGAACGCGCCTACGGCCCCGGTGTTGCCGACGCCAAAGGCGGCGTAGCGATGATCCTGCATGCGCTCAAGCTGCTGCAGGACCAGCAATTCAAAGGCTACCGGACCCTCACTGTGCTGTTCAATCCAGACGAAGAAATGGGCTCGGCCGGTTCCAAAAAGATCATCGCCGAGCTGGCCCGCAAGCATGATTACGTATTCTCCTACGAGCCGCCAGACAAGGACGCAGTGACCATCGCCACCAACGGCATCAACCGCCTCAAGCTGGAAGTCAAAGGCCGCTCCTCGCATGCCGGTTCTGCCCCCGACGAAGGCCGCAATGCGCTGACCGAATTGTCCCATCAGATCCTCCAGCTCAAGGACCTGGGCGATGCCAGCAAAGGCACCACGGTCAACTGGACCCTGGCCAAGGCCGGCGAAAAAGCCAATATCATTCCAGCCCTGGCCACGGCCGAAGCCGACATGCGCTATTCGGACTTGAGCGAAAGCGACCGGGTTGCGGCTGATGCCAAACGCATCGCGCAAAAGCAGCTGATCGCCGACACCCAGACCAGCGTCACCCTCGAGAAAGGCCGCCCACCCCTGGCGCGTAACGACGGCTCCAGCGCACTGGCCAAAACCGCCGGCCAGCTGTATGGCCAGATCGACCTTACGCTCGAGCCGATTGCCATGCGTTTTGGCACTGACGCCGGGTATGCCTACGTGCCGGGCAGCGCCAAGCCTGCGGTGCTGGAAACCATGGGCGTGGTCGGTGCCGGGCTGCACGGCGATGACGAGTACATCGAGCTGGCCAGCGTCGCACCGCGCTTGTACCTGACGGTGGCGATGATCAGGAAGCTGGCGCAGTAAGTTGTGCTGTCGTGAGGGAGCGTGATGAGCATTCTTTACGATGAACGCGTCGATGGCCGGCTGCCGGCCATCGACCAGGCCGAGGTGCTGGGGGCGCTGCGCTGCGCCCTGCCCGACCTGGAAATTCTGCACCGCAGCGAAGACCTCAAGCCGTATGAGTGCGATGGCCTCTCGGCCTATCGCACACTGCCGTTGCTGGTGGTGCTGCCGGTGCGGCTGGAGCAGGTGCAGACGCTGCTCAAGGTCTGCCACCAGCGTGGGGTGCCGGTGGTTGCGCGTGGCGCAGGCACTGGTTTGTCTGGCGGCGCCTTGCCGCTGAGCAAAGGCATCCTGCTGGTGATGGCGCGCTTCAACCAGATCCTTGAGATCAGCCCGCAGGGGCGTTATGCCAGGGTGCAACCTGGCGTGCGCAACCTGGCCATCTCTCAGGCTGCAGCGCCGTACGGCCTTTACTACGCACCTGACCCGTCGTCGCAGATCGCCTGTTCGATTGGCGGCAACGTGGCTGAAAATGCCGGCGGCGTGCATTGCCTGAAATACGGCCTGACCGTGCACAACTTGCTCAAGGTCGACATCCTCACCATCGAAGGCGACCACCTGAGCCTGGGCAGTGACGCCCTCGACAGCCCCGGCTTTGACTTGCTGGCATTGTTTACCGGCTCCGAAGGCATGCTCGGTATTGTCACCGAAGTCACCGTCAAGTTGCTGGCCAAACCGCAAGTGGCGCGGGTGCTGCTGGCCAGTTTCAACAGTGTCGAGGACGCTGGCCGCGCGGTTGCCGGCATCATCGGCGCGGGGATTATTCCTGCGGGCCTGGAGATGATGGACAACCTGGCTATCCGCGCCGCAGAAGACTTCATCCATGCCGGCTACCCGGTGGACGCCGCAGCGATCCTGCTGTGTGAACTGGACGGCGTCGAAGCCGATGTAACGGCTGACTGCGCGCGGGTGCAGGCCGTGCTGGAGCAGGCTGGGGCGAGTCAGGTGCAACTGGCCTGCGACGAGGCGCAGCGGGTGCGCTTCTGGGCCGGACGCAAAAACGCCTTCCCTGCTGTGGGGCGGATTTCACCGGACTACTACTGCATGGACGGCACGATCCCCCGCCGCCAGCTGGCGCGGGTGCTCAGTGCCATCGCTGAGTTGTCAGCCGAATATGGGTTGCGGGTGGCCAATGTGTTTCATGCCGGCGATGGCAACATGCACCCGCTGATCCTGTTTGACGCCAACGTAGCGGGCGAGCTGGAGCGGGCTGAAGCCATCGGCGGCAAGATCCTCGAGCTGTGCGTGGCGGTGGGTGGCAGCATTACCGGCGAGCATGGCGTCGGCCGGGAAAAGATCAATCAGATGTGCGCGCAGTTCAACAGCGACGAAATCACCCTGTTTCACGCGGTCAAGGCGGCGTTCGACCCGCGCGGGCTGCTCAACCCCGGCAAGAACATTCCGACCCTGCAGCGCTGCGCCGAATTCGGCGCGCTGCATGTACACCACGGCCAGTTGCCCTTCCCTGACCTGGAGCGTTTCTGATGAGCCTTGTCGGCGATCTGAGCCAGGACCTGCTCGACCAGGTCAAGCAGGCGCTCGCCTCGAATACACCGCTGCGCATCCAGGGCAGCAACAGCAAGGCCATGCTCGGTAACCCTGTTGCAGGCGAGCTCATCGACACCCGTGGCCATACCGGCATCATCAGTTACGACCCTACCGAGCTGGTCCTGACAGCGCGCGCCGGGACGCCACTGGCTGAAATCGAAACCGCAGTGGCTGAAGCCGGGCAGATGCTGCCTTGGGAACCGCCGCATCTGGGGCCAGGGGCAACGGTCGGCGGTATGGTAGCCGCGGGTCTGTCCGGCCCGCGCCGGCCCTGGGCGGGTGCGGTGCGCGACCACGTCCTCGGCTCCCGCGTCATTACCGGCCACGGCAAATTGCTGCGGTTCGGTGGCGAAGTGATGAAGAACGTCGCCGGCTACGACCTGTCACGTTTACTCACGGGTAGCTTCGGCTGCCTTGGGCTGCTCACCGAAGTCTCGCTCAAGGTACTGCCACGACCGCGCCAATGCCTCAGCCTGCGCTTGCACATGCCGGTGCATCTGGCCCTCACTGCCCTTGCCGATTGGGGCCAGCAACCGCTGCCGATCAGCGCTGCCTGCCATGACGGCGAGGCGCTCTGCCTGCGCCTGGAGGGTGGCGAAGGGTCGGTACAGTCGGCCTTTCAGCGCCTTGGCGGCGAGCTCATCGACAGCCGCTTCTGGGACGATCTGCGTGAGCAGCGGCTGGCGTTCTTTGCCGATCCGCAGCCGCTCTGGCGCTTGTCACTGCCAATTGCCACAGGCGCCACCGGTTTGCCTGGGCGTGAGCTGATCGACTGGAGCGGCGCCCAGCGCTGGCTGAAATCCACAGCACCCGCCGCGCAGATCCGCAGCCAGGCCGCTGCCCTCGGCGGGCACGCCATAGGCTACTCAGCCGCTGGTGACAGCTTTACCCCGTTGCCCGCAGCGCTGCTGCGCTACCACCAAGCGCTCAAGCAGCAGCTCGACCCCCAGGGCATCTTCAACCCCGGGCGTATGTATGCAGACGTGTGAGGGCAGATCATGCAGACCCATCTGAGTAAAGCAGCCCAGGGTTTGGTCCGCGGCGCTGAAGCCGAGCGCATTCTGCGCTCTTGCGTGCACTGCGGTTTCTGCAACGCCACCTGCCCCACCTACCAACTGCTGGGCGACGAGCTGGACGGGCCACGTGGGCGGATCTACCTGATCAAGCAGGTACTTGAAGGCGCGCCGGTCACCGCCAGCACTCAACTGCATCTGGACCGCTGCCTGACCTGCCGCAACTGCGAAAGCACCTGCCCCTCAGGTGTGAAGTACCACGACCTGCTGGATATCGGCCGCGCTGTGGTCGAGGCACAGGTACCCCGCCCGCTCGCCCAGCGCCTGCTGCGTGGCGCGCTGCGCGCCGTAGTGCCGCGCCCTGCCCTGTTCCAAGCGCTGACGCGCAGCGGCCAGATACTGCGCCCGCTGCTACCGGCCGGTCTCAAAGCCAAGTTGCCAGCGACTGTGGCCGAGGCCGGCCTGCGCCCGGCGCCGCGCCACAAGCGTCGCGTGTTATTGCTGGAGGGCTGCGTACAAGCGGCGTTTTCACCCAACACCAACGCCGCCGCCGCACGCGTGCTCGATCGCCTGGGGATCAGTGTCGAGCCAAGCCCAGCAGCGGGCTGCTGCGGCTCGGTGGAGTATCACTTGAACGCCCAGGAGCATGGCTTGCAACGCGCCCGGGACAACATCGATGCCTGGTGGCCGGCAGTTGAGGCCGGGGCTGAAGCCATCGTGCAGACCGCCAGCGGCTGCGGCGCGTTTATTCACGAGTACGGCCAGCTACTTGCGCATGACCCGCTGTACGCCGATAAAGCCACCCGTATCAGCGCCCTCGCCCGTGACCTGGTTCAGGTCGTGCGCGACGAGCCGCTGGAGCAGCTTGGCCTGTGCAGCGAACAACGCCTGGCGTTCCACTGCCCCTGCACGCTGCAACATGCACTAAAGCTCGGCGGTGCAGTGGAAGCTGTGCTGACCCGGCTGGGCTTCAGCCTCACCAGCGTGCCGGACGGGCATCTGTGCTGCGGCTCGGCAGGCACCTACTCGCTGACCCAGCCCGAGTTGGCGCGGCAGCTACGCGATAATCGCCTGGATGCGCTGGAAAGCGGCAAACCGCAGATCATCGCCACCGCCAATATCGGCTGTCAGACCCATCTCGACGGCGCGGGCCGCACGCCTGTGCGGCACTGGATCGAAATCGTCGAGCAAGCGTTGAGGCTGGAGGGCTGATGAGCTTGCTCGATCTGCTTGTGAGCAAGGCGCGATACCGCTCTGAAATGCATCTTGCAGGCGTAATACCAAAGTGCCATACGTCGGTAATCGCCCCGCATCGACCGTTTTTGCATACCATGCGCACATCAATGCAGTCATACCGTGTACCGGAGTTGTCTACCTCAGGAAGAGGCCCGCACGTTCAAGCCATTTCCGCCTCTGGCGAGATGTTGATATCCAGCCATCAAGAGGTACCCGCAATGAACATTTCCAGCACCGGCGAAACCCCTCCCCCTGGGTGCCGCCACTGTCGTGACAGCGAGCCGCTGCCGTTTGCAATCAGCATGGCCTTCCAGCCGATCATCGACGCGTCGACTTCCACCGTGTTCGCCTACGAGGCTTTGGTTCGCGGCACCGATGGTAGCGGTGCCAAGAGCATCCTCGATCAGGTCACTCAGGCCAACCGTTACAAGTTCGACCAGTCGTGCCGGATCAAAGCGGTGGAGCTGGCCGCCAAGCTCGCGGTGCCGACTTACCTGAGCATCAACTTCCTGCCCAACGCGGTGTATCAGCCAGCCGCGTGTATCCGCGCCACGCTCGACGCCGCACAACGCTTCAACTTCCCGACCAATCGGATCATCTTCGAATTCACCGAAAACGAAAGCATGGTCGACAAGCAGCACCTGCGCGGCATTGTGCTCGAGTACCAGAAGCTTGGTTTCAAGACCGCCATCGATGACTTCGGTGCCGGCTATTCGGGCCTGGGCCTGCTGGCGGAGTTTCAGCCAGACATCATCAAGATCGACATGGAGCTGATCCGCGATATTCACCAGAGCCGCGCACGCTGCGCGATTGTCGACGGTATTGTCGGTATCTGCCGCAAGCTCGACATCACGGTGATCGCCGAAGGTATCGAGCGTGTCGAGGAGTACCTGACGCTGCGCAGCCTGGGCGTCAACCTGTTCCAGGGTTATCTGTTCGCCCGTCCAGGTTTTGAAACTCTGCCCGACGTGCACTGGCCTGTGCGCGAAACTGTCTGCTAGAGCAGGTACCCTGAGCATCCCGACGCGCTCGAGAATGCTCCATGGAACTGCACATTCGCCTTGAAGGTGGCAAAGGCCTCGCCGACCAGCTCTATCAGCAGTTGCGCGCCGGTATCGACAGCGGTCACCTCGCGGCGGGTAGCCAATTGCCGCCAACGCGCCTGCTGGCCGAACAACTGGGCGTATCGCGCAAGACCGTTGCCGAGGCGTATTCGCGCCTGACCTACGACAACCTGCTCAGCGCCGTGGTCGGCCGCGGTACGTTCATCAGCCAGCGGCGCGCACCTCAGGCAACCCCCACAGCGGTGGTTGAACTGGCAGCAAGCGCCTCGCTGCAGCGCTGGCAGCAACGGGCGACGGTGCTCGCCCGGCCCGGTTTGGACAGCCCGTCGCGCTATGACTTCATCGGCGGCGCTTCGACCAAGGCGCAGTTTCCGTTCGACCAATGGCGCAGCTGCATGCAGTACGCCCTGCGCCGCAGCCAGCGCCACCCAGAACGGCAATTCCATGCCCAGGGCCTGGCAGAGCTGCGCGAAGCCATCGCCCATCACATTGCCTACGCCCGCGGCGTGCATTGCAGCGCGGCGGACATCCTGGTCTGCAACGGCGCCCAGCAAGCGCTGGACCTGATCGCCCGAGTGCTGATCGAGCCCGGCTGTCGAGTGGCCATGGAAGACCCCGGCTACTCACCGGCGCGCCAGCTGTTTCTCGCCCTGGGCGCACAACTGCAATCGGTGCCGGTGGATGAGCAAGGCCTGTGCGTCGAGCAGATCGAGGCCGGTACGCGACTGATCTACGTGACGCCGTCGCATCAATTTCCACTGGGCATGCCGATGAGCGAGGCACGCCGTCAGGCCCTGCTGGACAAAGCCGCCGAGCTGGGTGCGCTGATTATCGAAGACGACTATGACTGCGAGTTCCGCTATCAGGGGCCTACCAGCGACGCCCTGCAACGGCTCGATCGGCATGGCCTGGTGGCGTATGTCGGTACCTTTTCCAAGACCTTGCTGCCGGAGCTGCGCCTCGGCTATGCGGTGCTGCCGCCCGCGGTAATGCGCGCTGCCTGCGTGGCGAAGCATCTGAGCGATCTGCACAGCCCAGCCTTGCAACAGTGGGCGTTGGCGCGGTTTATCAGTGAGGGCTACCTGAGCAAGCACATCCGCCGTTGCCACGACATCTACAGCGCCCGCCGCGGGCGCATTCTGCAGCGTTTGCAGGGGGACCTGGCGCCATGGTTCAGTGCGGTGCCGGCCAATGCTGGCTTCCACATGAGCGCGCTGGCCAGCCCCGCGGTCGATGTCGAGCTGCTGATCACGCTGGTGCGCAAGGTCGAGGTCGGCCTGTATTCGCTGGCGCCGTTTTTCAGCGAGGTGCCTGTACGCCCTGGCCTGCTGCTGGGCTTCGGCGCCATCGAGCTGCTGGATATCGACCCGGCGCTGGACCGGGTCGCCGATACCCTGCGCCAGATCAGCTGAGCGGCTGCACCTCGGCGCCACGTGCTGGCCGGGCCATCGCGCCAGCGTAGCCCTGCGGCACGAACCGAGCAGTGACCAGCAACATCGCCACCACCGTCAACGTGAGCAAGGTCCAGGAGGCCTGAAAGTCGCCGGTGACATCGCGTAGCCAACCGGTGATGTACGGCACGACGCCGGTAATGATGAAGCCGATCCCTTGCACGAAGGCCGCAAGGCTACCCGCCTCGGCCGGGGTTTTCAGATGTTCCAGCGTCAAGGTCAGGCTCAGGCTGAAGCACGAGCCCAGACCAAAACCGATCAAGCCGACCCACAACCCCATCGCGCTGTTGGGCGCCAGCAGCAGCCCGCTGAAGCCGCACAGTTGCACCAGCAACGCCAGCCACAGGCCAGGCCGGCGATCCACCAGATGGCGTAACAACCACGGCATCCCCAGCGCGCCGATGACCTGGAACACGGTCATCAACCCGACCAGATCACCCCCGCCCTGAGCCGTGCCGCCGTGCTCCAGGTGATAGGCCGGCAGCCACGCCACCATGCTCGTGTAACCACCATTGATCAGGCCGAAGTACAGCGCCAACAGCCACGCCCGGCGATTACCGAACCAGTGCCCGCGCGCCGCGCCAGGTGCTTGCGCAGGCGTCTGGCGTGGGCGCAACACGACCCAGGCCAGCATCGCCAGCAGCGCCGGCACGGCCCAGATGCCCAAGCCCACCTGCCAGCGCTGAAAGTACTCGCTGATGTGCGGGCCAAGCACCGCCGCCAGGCCGCCGCCGGTCATCAATGCTGCTGAGTAAAGGCCCATGCTGGTTGCCAGGCGCTGCGGGAACCAGCGGTTGACCAACCCCGGCATCATGCCTTGCACCAGCGCCACGCCGATCCCGGCCAGCAAGGCACTGACGATCAGCGCCCAGGCACTGGCCACCTGCAAACGCCACAAGCATGCCGCAGCGATGGCGCCCAAGCCGAACAGCATGCCGCCATGCTCACTGATCCAGCGCCGCAGCCAGGGCTGGGTCAAGGGCACCAGGCCCATGCACAGCACTGGCAATGCGGTCAGTAGCGCCGCTTGCTGATAGCCAAGCCCGGTGCTGGCGCGCATCGCTTCAAGCAACGGCCCGATGCTGGTCAGGATCGGTCGCAGGTTAAGCGCCAGGAGCATGACCAGCAGCAGATTCAATGCGCCTCTCATGCCTGCTGGGCCTGCTGCCATTGCTCATACAGGCCAGCCTCGCCCTGAGGCTTGAGTGGCCGCAAAGGCAAGCTCTGCTGTTGCGCCGGCTTGGCCATTTCGGCGTACACGGCAGCGGTCGACAGGCCGAAGGCAGCGCCCTCGTCGTTGTCGTAGGCAAACCATGCGCGCTCGATGCCGCACAGGTGCATGGCCGCCAGGCACATCGGGCACGGGTGACCACTGGCGTAAATCTCGGCGCCGTCCAGGCGCGCGCTGCCGAGCAACTGCGATGCCTGGCGGATGGCCTGCATCTCGGCATGGGCAGTGGGGTCCTGGCTGCTGTGGATCTCATTGACAGCACGCGCCACTACCCGACCTTGATAGACCAGCACAGCCCCGAACGGACGGCCGCCGGCCTGAATATTCTCGCGGGCCAGATCCAGCGCTGCGCGCATATGGCTTGGGTTGGGCATGAATGAATCTCCGATAAGCGATGCGCTGATTATCCCGACTCCAGGGCCGAGGCTGAAATGAAGAGATTGGATGCCTGTCAGTGGCCTCCTGAATAGCGCCATTGGCCTCCTGGCAAAGCCGGGGATTGGCTATCGGCCGCCACGCTGCCCGGCGCTAAGCTTTGCGCAACAGCCCGCCAGCCGGCGGCCCCAGCACCTACCGGAGCCACACCATGCACACTCGTCTTGAATGGGCCAAACACGCGCCCGACGCCTACAAAGCCATGCTCAGCCTGGAGCAGGCGCTGGCCAACAGTGGCTTGGAAACCTCGCTGCTCGAACTGATCCGCCTGCGCGCTTCGCAGATCAACGGCTGCGCCTACTGCGTCAACCTGCACAGCAATGATGCGCGCGAGGCCGGCGAGGCCGAGGCCCGTTTGCAAACGTTGCTGGTCTGGCAGGAAACCAACTACTTCACCCCTCGTGAGCGGGCGGCGCTGGCCTGGGTCGAGAGCCTGACCAGGTTGCCTGAACACGGTGCGCCGCAAGACCAGTATCAAGCGCTGCAAGAGCATTTCGAGCCTGCCGAAGTGGTCAACCTGACCCTGGCGATTGCCACCATCAACGCCTGGAACCGTTTCGGTGTAGGGTTCGCAATGATCCCGGCCTAACGCTCGATCAGCCGCGAGCGGTAGCTGCCAGGGCTGTGGCCGGTCCATTTCTTGAATGCCCGATGAAACGCACTGGGCTCCTGGAAACCGGTCTGCTCAGCGATTTCGGCAATGCTCAAGCGGCCTTCGCGCAGGCGTTCGAAGGCCATCGCCCGACGGACTTCGTCCTTGATCTGCTGATAAGAACGCCCTTCACGCTGCAACTGCCGACGAAAGCTGCTGGCGCTCAAGCCCTGCTGCTCTGCCAGGCCTACCAGCGTCGGCCACTCGCCGTAACCGCGGGCCTTGAGATGGCGATAAATCTTTGCGACCAAGCCGTTCTGATTGCGAAAGCGAATGACCAGCCCTTGCGGCGCAGTGCGCAAAAAAGTCTTCAGGGCGGCGAGGTCCTGCACCACGGGCAAGCGCAGGTCGGCACTGTTGAACTCCACCTCGGTACGGCCACTGCCCAGGCGCAGGTCAGCGCCCCACAGCAGCGTGTCGTCTTCCAGTGGCGGACGCTCAATAGCCAGTTCGGTGCGTTCGATCTGCAACCGGCGCCCGCCCAACCAGCACAGCAGGCCGACCACCAGCACCAGATAGGTTTCCTCGGCATACCCCCGGGTCAGCGGATCGGCAATGCTCGACTGCACGCTGATCACCGTACGCGAGCCACGTACGCTGATCGAGCCACGCAGGTCGCGCAGAAACAGGCCGAAATTACCCAGGCACTGACGCAGTGCCTTGTCCAGGCTGGGCTCCTGGATCAACCCACGGCAGATCAAGGCGAAACTGCCCAGCGGCATGCCATGGCTGTCGAGGCGGAAAAACTCGTCGCCCAGCACCTGAATCAAGCTTAACCAGAGCTGGGCAAAGGCCTTGGCCGGCACCCGTGCTTCCGGATCTTCCAGCAGCTCAGGGGTAATGCTGACTGCACGCAACTGTGCATCGCGCAACTGCGGTTGATCAGCCAGGGCATGCAGCATGGCCTGGAGGAAATACACCGCGACCGAATCGCTATCGCGCATGGCTGGGGTTCGCTTGTCTATGCTGAGTGGCAAAAAACGCCAGGTTGAATGAGCAGATCCGACATAGGCCGCGAGGCAGTCATTGCCTAGACTCGGCCCATCCACAGATGGCGGCCATTCTCGCAGAGCCTGACCCCGTCCCGCTACGCCTTCGCCATTGGAGCCCGCCATGAGCAGTACCGAAATCTACGTCGTCAGTGCCGTCCGTTCCGCCATCGGTGGCTTCGGCGGTGCCCTCAAGGACCTGCCGCTGGCCGACCTTGCCACGGCGCTGGCCCGCGCTGCCATTGAGCGTTCCGGCGTGGCTGCCGATCAGATTGGTCATGTGGTGATGGGCAATGTCATCCCCACCGAAGCGCGCGATGCCTACCTGGGCCGGGTGGCGGCGATGAATGCCGGCATCCCCAAGGAAACCCCGGCTTTGAACGTCAATCGCCTGTGCGGCTCGGGCCTGCAGGCAATCGTCTCGGCTGCACAAAGCTTGCTGCTGGGCGACACCGATATCGCCCTGGCGGCCGGCGCCGAGTCGATGAGCCGTGCGCCGTACCTGCTGCCGCATGCGCGCTGGGGCGCACGCATGGGTGATCTGCAAGGCATCGATTATCTGGTCGGTGTGCTGCAGGACCCGTTCGAACACTTTCACATGGGCATCACCGCCGAGAACGTTGCGGCCAAGCATGGCATCACCCGGCAGATGCAGGACGAACTGGCGCTGACCAGCCAGCAACGCGCCGCCCGCGCCATTGCCGAAGGCCGCTTTGACAGCCAGATCGTGCCGCTGGAACTGAAAACCCGCAAAGGCCCGGTGCAGTTCGCCGTTGACGAGCATGTACGCAGCGATGTCAGCGCCGAGCAACTGGCTGCGATGAAGACGGTGTTCAAGAAGGACGGTACGGTCACCGCGGGCAATGCCAGCGGTATCAACGACGGCGCCGCTGGGCTGGTACTGGCCACCGGTGAAGCGGTTCGCCGACTGGGCCTCAAGCCGCTGGCGCGACTGGTAGCGTACGCGCATGCCGGCGTCGAGCCGGCACTGATGGGCCTGGGGCCGATTCCGGCCACGCAGAAGGCGCTGCAAAAGGCCGGTCTGACCGTCAACGACCTGGATGTGATCGAATCCAACGAGGCGTTTGCCGCGCAAGCCTGCGCAGTGGCCCGCGCGCTGGACTTCGACCCAGAGAAGGTCAACCCGAACGGCTCGGGCATCTCGCTCGGTCACCCGGTTGGCGCCACCGGCGCAATCATTGCCACCAAGGCTATCCATGAACTGCAGCGGGTGCAGGGCCGCTATGCCCTGGCGACCATGTGCATCGGTGGCGGCCAAGGCATCGCTGTCGTCTTTGAACGCGTATAAGGAGCGGCCTTGTGAGCATTGAACAGATTGCAGTGATTGGTGCCGGGACCATGGGTAACGGGATTGCTCAGGTGTGCGCAGTGGCAGGCTATCAGGTGCTGCTGATCGACGTCAGCGAGGCTGCGCTGGAGCGCGGTATGGCGACCTTGAACAAGAACCTCGAACGCCAGGTCAGCAAGGGTACGCTGGAGGCCGACAAGGCCAACGCAGCCACGGGCCGGATTCGCACCAGCACCGATTATGCAGACCTGCGCGAGGTGCAGCTGTTTATCGAGGCTGCCACTGAAAACCTCGAGTTGAAGCAACGCATCCTGCAGCAGGCCGCTGCCAACGTCAGCAGCGAGTGCCTGATCGCGACCAACACCTCGTCGCTGTCGGTAACCCAGCTGGCGGCCAGCATCGAGCACCCCGAGCGCTTTATCGGCGTGCACTTCTTCAACCCCGTGCCAATGATGGCGCTGGTGGAAATCATCCGCGGTTTGCAGACCAACGACAGCACCTACGCCCAGGCCCTGGTGCTGACCGAGAAACTCGGCAAGTCGCCGATTACCGCCGGCAACCGTCCAGGCTTTGTGGTCAACCGTATTCTGGTACCGATGATCAACGAAGCCATCTTCGTGCGCCAGGAAGGCCTGGCCAGCGCTGAAGACATCGACACCGGCATGCGCCTGGGCTGCAACCAGCCGATCGGCCCGCTGGCGTTGGCGGACCTGATCGGCCTGGACACGCTGTTGGCGATCATGGAGGCGTTCGTTGACGGCTACAACGACAGCAAGTACCGCCCTGCTCCGCTGCTGCGGGAAATGGTCGCGGCCGGTTACCTTGGCCGCAAAAGCGGTCGCGGCTTCTTCACCTACTGAGGAGCGCCTGCCATGTCGGCCAATGCCGCCCTGCGCTGCAGCAATTTTGATGAGCGTCGCGACAAGGCCATGGCACTGTTTGCCGCCAAGGGCTTTGGCCAGGTCAGCATGCGTGAGCTGGCAGCGCATGTCGGCCTGACAGCTGGCTCGCTGTACCACCATTTTCCGAGCAAGCAGGATTTGCTCTATGACCTGATCGAGGAGTTGTACGAGGAGCTGCAGGCGACCCTCGACCAGGGCCGCATGGCCCTGGCCCGAGGCAAGCCGGCACTGCCTGCGGTGATCGCGGCACACTGGCAACTGCACACCGAGCGCGCCTTGCAGTTTCGCCTGGCCGAACGCGACCTGTGCTGCCTGAGCGATGAGCAGCAGGCGCGGCTGGCGCTGGTTCGCCTGCGTTATCAGGCGGGCTTGCTGAAACTGGTGGCACCGCAGACGCGTCTTAGTGGCCCGGCGTTGGCGGCGACCGGGCAAGCGCTCGGCACCCTGCTCAACCAGCTGCCCGGCTGGCTACAGGGCCGCGGCTTGGCCGAGGATGAGGGCTTGCGCTTGATGCAGAGCCTGCTGCTGGGCGGCATCGAGCGCACGCTAAAAGATGCGGTCATATAGCCGCAACGCAGCTTTATATGCCTAATAAGTGGTTTATTTAGATTTTTTAGTGCGCTTCAATCTAACGAATTCTGTTGGACTGGAGCCGCAACTTGAGCACATCGCCGCACCCGGGAGCTGATCCCAAACCTCTGCTGTTTGCCCTGTATGAACAAGCCAGTGTCGGCTGCGGCGGTGCGCCAAGCCTGTGGACCCACCCGGCCGACGAACGCCTGAGCATCAACTCGCTGAGCTACTGGTCGAACCTGGCGCGGATCGCCGATCAGGCCAATCTGGACATGCTGTTCTTTGCCGATGTGCTGGGCTTTTACGATGGCTATGGCGGCACCGCCGACGCTGCACTCAAGTGGGCCGTCGAAGCGCCTGCCAATGACCCGCTGATGATCATCCCGGCGTTGGCTGCGGTGACTGAAAACCTCGCCTTCGGCGTCACCGTCAGTACCAGCTACGAACATCCCTTCACCCATGCGCGACGCTTCAGCACGCTGGATCACCTGAGCAATGGCCGGGTCGGCTGGAACATCGTCACCTCCTACCTGAACAGCGCCGCGCGCAACTTCGGCCTGGAACAGATGATCAAGCACAACGATCGCTACGAGCGCGCCGAAGAGTTTCTCGATGTGGTCTACAAGCTGTGGGAAGGCAGTTGGGCGCAGGACGCGGTGGTCGCCGACAAGTCCCGCCAACTCTATGCCCAGGGTGAACGCGTGCGGCCGATCGACCATGTTGGCGAACACTACCGTGTCGCCGGCCCGCACCTGAGCTCACCGTCACCCCAACGCACGCCGCTGCTGATCCAGGCCGGCTGGTCTGGGCGCGGCCGCGAGTTTGCCGCCAAGCATGCCGAGCTGATCTTCATTGCCAAGTCCAACCCGCTGGAGATCCGTCAGGGTCTGGATGAAATATGGGCCCAGGCGCAGGCCCGTGGTCGTCAGGCCGAGGATGTAAAGTCGCTGACTGTGCTGCGCATCGTCACCGCCAAAACCGAAATCGAGGCGCAGCGCAAATACGAGCAACTGCAGAGCAACTACCACCTGCAAGCGCAACTGGTGAGCTATGCCGGCGACACCGGCATCGACATCAGCCGCTACGCCGACAATGAACCCCTGGCGACCCACACCGAAGGCCTGACCTCGTACATGATGCGCCCTGACGGCAGCGGCAAGCCGCTGACCGCTGGCGATGTCAAACAGCGCTTTGCCAGCGTCACCCGCGGCACCGACCTGATTCTGGTCGGCACGCCTGAGCAGGTAGCGCAGCGCATCGAGGAGCACGCAAGCATCTCCGGCACCAGTGGCTACATGATCAACCCGCTGATCAGCCCGGGCAGCCTGGAAGACTTCGTCGAACTGGTGATCCCCGCCTTGCAGAAACGTGGCCTGTACCGTACCCAGCCACAAACCGGCACGTTGCGCTCGCGCCTGCGCAATGACGGCTCCAGCTATCTGCCGGCCTCGGCCCATGGTGCATCGTTCCGCTTTGCCTGATCAGCAGTAGGAGCACGGTGCACATAGCTGTAGGATGGCGGCTCGTTGAATCAATAGCCTGTGGTTTTCGCAATGAACAAATTGATCCTGCCTGTCGCCATCTTCTTTAGCGTCATCCTTGCCGGCAAAGTGGCCGAACACTACGCCGTCGAGGGCAGCTGGCGCATCGGCTTGCTGTGCCTGGTGGCCGCAGTCGTGCAGATCGTGGTCAGCCGCATTCAGCGGGCCCGCCGCGAGAACGCCGGGTCGTAGTGCCATTGGTCAGTGGCGCTGTCGCATTCAACCCTGCGGGCTGTCCCTTGAGGACACTCTGCACAGGGCTTGAATATGCGCCAGCCATTTCCACTACTGTCACTCACCATCGCCTGCTGCGCCCTTTGGGCATGTTCGGCAACTGACACCCACTCGCCGGTGGAGACGCCGGGCCGGCCTGAGTCCGCGAAAACCCAACTGCTCGAAGCAGGTGCCGCGACCTTGCAGGCCAAGCCGCCAATCGAAGCCATCAACGCCTACCTGGATGGTTTTCACTTCTACAACGGCCATCCCGACGTGCAGATGGAGGCCCACCATTACTGCTCCATCCTCAACGAGGACGTGATCCAGTGCGTGATCTTCGACGGCAATACCAAACAGGCGAAGCTCATGGGCGTCGAGTACATCATCGATGAAAAGCTGTTTGCCGGTTTGCCCGACAAGGAAAAGGCCATGTGGCACAGCCACGGCTTTGAGGTTTCATCCGGCCAGTTGATTGCTCCGGGTATACCGCAAGTAGCAGAGCATGCCCTGATGCAGCGGCTGGCCCACACCTACGGTAAGACCTGGCACACCTGGCATACCGACCAGGACAAGGCCCTGCCGGTTGGCGTGCCGCAATTGATGATGGGCTTTACCGCAGACGGCCAGGCTGACCCGAAGATGGTCGAACAACGCAATCAGCGCCTGGGAGTCGACAGCGCGAAGACGCGTGCGCAGCGTGCCGACATCAAGATCCCGCCGGCTGATCCGGCGGCGGATGGCTGGCAGTACGGCAATGTGATTCAGCTCAAGGATCCAACCGGGGCGCATCTGCATCACCCGGTCAAAGCGACGCCGCCCGCCAGCAACAGCCGCTCGTCACAGTAGCGCTTGAAGCGCTTGCAGGGCGGGCCGAGAGGCCTGCCTGACTGAAGGGAGGCTAATCGCCGTCAAGCGCGGAGAACACTGCTGCGGTCAACTGCTGGACTGACCATGGTTTCATCAGAAAGCGCTGGTCAGCGCCCAGATCGCTACTGCGCAGGGCATGTCCGGAGGTGATCAGCGTTGGCGTCGTGGGCCAGCGCTGGCGCACCATCGCCGCCAGTTCCAGGCCTTTGATATCGCCCGGCAACGAGTGATCGACAATCACCAGCGAGTAGTCGCCCTGGCGTTTGAGCAATGCCATCAGGCCGTCCTCGGCGTTGGCGAACGCCGAACACGCTGCTCCCAGTTCACTGAGGATCGCGCACATCAACTCCTGCAACAGGGGCTCATCCTCGACCACCAATATCGACGTGCCGGTCAGCACTGCACCTTCTTCAGATGTGAATTTCACCGGGGCTCCTCGATCTGGCTGCTCACTGACGGCTGTTGCACAGCACCTGCCGAGTTCGACCCCGCAAGCCGCCAGCGCACATTCTCCAAACCGTAACGCTCAGCCATGGGCCGGCTGACGTGTTTGATCTTGTGCTGGCCGAAGCGAGGGATTACCGCAATCCCGGCATCACAGGCCGCCCAGTGCCACGCCAGGGCGTTGTCCATTCGTTCCAGGCGGATAACGAAGTTACGCTCGGCACCGCGAAGTGTGTATTCAATGATATATAACTGTTGACCCAACATTGTGCAGTCCTCCCCTAAGTATTTAGGACTGCCTGGCAATTGTGAAAATTCACTAATTTACAGTTTCGTTTACATTCTTACGCACGCGCGAAGTTTTCTTGTACACAATAAATATAGTGTACAAATAACACGCCCAATGCAGTGCAAGAACGGCCTGTTCAGCACTTGCTGAACCGCCCCGCGCGGGCCGTGGTCAATGCTAGCGAAGCCAATCACAATCGAGGTCCTGGATGGAGTCGTTCGAGTTGCAACGCATGCTGCTGGGCGACCTGCCCTGGACGTTTCTGCTGGAAGTCGCCTGCCGTGTACTGGCGGCGTTTCTGGCGGTGTTCTTCTTCCTCAAGTTCAGTGGTCGGCGTGGGATCAAGCAGCTCTCGCGATTCGAACTGGTGGTGATCCTCACCCTGGGCTCCGCCGCGGGTGATGTGACCTTCTATGAAGATGTGCCCTTGCTGCCCGTCGCGCTGGTATTTGTGACACTGCTCGTGCTGTATCGCGTGACTATCTACATCATGACGCGCAGCAAAGCCTGTGAAGCCTGGATCGACGGCGTGCCCATTACGGTGGTGAAAGACGGCATCTATGAAATCCACTCACTGCGCAACTTGAATATCTCGTCCAAAGAGTTGTTCATGGAGTTGCGCCAGCAAGGGGTCGAACATCTGGGCCAGGTCAGGCTTGGACTTCTGGAAACCGACGGCGATGTCAGCCTGTATTTCTACACCGCCGAAGACACTCGGCCCGGTCTGTCGGTACTGCCTGATGAACACCGCCTCGAGTACAAGGTAGCGCCTGGCCCTGGGCTGTATTGTTGCGTGAGCTGTGGCCTGGGCGTATTCCACGACGGCGGCGAGCAGCGCTCATGCGCGCGCTGCGGGCATGGCGTGTGGTCACCTGCCCTGACTACCGTGCGCAGCCGTTGATGAACAGGGTGTCGGCCTTGCGCTGTGCGATGAAAATACGCACGCTGAGCCCGCCGCCCTGGCGGTTGCTCAAGAGCAGGCTGCCTTGATGATTTTCTGCGATACGCTTGGCAATGCTCAGCCCCAGGCCGTAGCCGCCTGACTGCGAATTACGCGAGTGGTCACCGCGCACGAAGGGCTGAGTAATGGCTTGTAGCTGGCTGTCGGCAATGCCCGGGCCGCGGTCATCAACCTGAATCTGCACGCCCTGCTCAGTTCGTTCCAGCCGCACCTCTACCTGCTGCGCATAGCGCAAGGCATTGACCAGCACGTTCTGGATGCAGCGCAGCAGCAGCACTTCATTGGCATACACCGCGCCGGCATGGCCGCTGATGGGCAAGCGCTCATCGGCGCTGCACAGCTCGGCGCAGGCGCTGCGCACCAGCCGGTCGACATCGATGATCTGGCAAGCGTGCTGCTTGGCGCTTTCCAGGTAGTCGAGCACCTGGGCGATCATCTGGTCCATCTGCTGGATGTTGAGTTTGAGGCGCTGGCTGTCCGAGCTGTCGGCCATACGTTCGACGCGCAGGCGCATACGGGTCAACGGCGTGCGCAAATCGTGGGAAACCGCCGCCAGGAAAAAGCTCTGGTCATCGACCATGGCGGTGATCCGCTGCTGCATCGCGTTGAACGTGTAGGCCGCCTGACGCACCTCTGCTGGCCCCTCAACCCGTAGTGGCGGCTGCTCCAGGCTCTCGCCCAGCGCCCGCGCAGCATCGCTCATCCTGCGTAGCGGTTGCAGACACAGCCGCACTGCCAGCCAACAGACAGCGAGCACAGCGAGGATGCGCAGGACATACACCCTGAGCACGTAATCGGCGATCAGCGCCCAGGCCGACTCACCACTCCAGCCCTGCAACTCCTGGCCGCTGATCTGCAGCCAGTGGCCGTCGGCCAAGGGCACGGCGAAGCGCACATGGGCCATGGCCGTCTGCAAACCGAACAGGCTCGGCCAGGTGACCGGCTGCCCTTGCGGGTCGGTGAGCTCGACACTCAGCACCCGCGCCTTTTGCTCCCGGCCAAGCTCGTAAGCCAGAGCCTGTTCAAGCAACAGCCCAGTTCGGCGCAGACCCTTGTGCCGCTCAGCGGTGCTGGGCGACTGGACGCAGCTGGCCTGATAATGCGCCGGTGCCTGAATGGTCACCGCTGGGTCACAGCCGGCCCTGTCCAGCAACGGCGCAGTACGGCTGGCGATCAGCCGCACTGGTGCCTCAAGTACCTGGGCAAAGCGCACGTCAAACCAGATGCTGCTCGACAGCAATTGGATCGCCACCGTGCCGCTGACCATGATCAGCGTGAGCTGGCCAAACAGCGATTTCGGCCAAAGCCGCTGGAGTGATGTGCGCAGGCGTGTGCGCGGTGCTTCAGTGCTGCGCATCGCCAGCGCCGAGGCTCAACAGATAGCCCTCGTTGCGTACAGTCAGTATCTGCACTTCGCCTTGGGGCGCAGCCTTGAGCAGTTGGCGAAGACGGCTGATGCACATGTCGATGGAGCGGTCATCTGCGGTGTAATCGCGGCCCATCGCGGCGCGCGTAAGGTGCTCGCGGGTCAGCACCTGGTCGGGTGCAGCCAGCAGCTCGCGCAGGACTCTGAAGTCCGAGCGGGGCAATGTACAGGCCGTGCCATTGGCGGCCGTGAGCAGGCGTTTGACCGGATCGAGGCGATAGCCGGCGAAGGCCTGTGCCACGTTCGGCCGTTGCTCGGCTGCAACATCGGTGCGCGCTGAACGGCGCAATACAGCCTTGATCCGGGCGAGCAATTCACGCGGTTCGAATGGTTTGGCCAGGTAATCGTCGGCGCCTACCTCAAGGCCAATGATGCGGTCGAACGCCGTACCCTTGGCCGACAGCATGATCACGCTCAAGCCAGGTTTGGCCTGGAGTTGCCGGCACAGGCTCAAGCCATCTTCGCCAGTTAGCATGACGTCGAGCACCACCAGGTCCACCGGTTCCCGTGCCAACTGCTGCCACATCTCGCTGCCACTGGCAGCAGCCAGTACTCGATCGCCGTTTTCGCTCAAGTAATCGCAGAGCAGTTCGCGGATCTCGTCATCGTCATCGACCACCAGAAACGTTCTCGCCGACACAAGCCCGGCGACCTCGGCGCGGTCGATAAAACCTTCATTACATTCCATTACATACCCATACAAGCCGCTGATAGAGCGCGCAGAAGCGATGCATAGAATGCTAGCAAAAATCATCTGCGAATACGATGAATTACCAATTGCACAGCAGGGCATCATGACCAGTCATTCCGCGCATACACCGCTTGCGATCGCCACTAAACATTCACGTCCGTACTGCCGCCGCTCGGCATTGCCTCTGGCAATCGGCCTGGCGCTGGGCAGCATCAGCCTGCACGCCAACGCAGAAGGGGTCGTTGAACTGGATGCAGTAAACGTCGATGGCCAGATGCCCGTCGAGAACAGCACCGAACAGCTGGGCTATACCGTCAACAGCACCACCAGCTCCACCGGGCTGAAGCTCAAACCCCGAGAGACGCCGCAGTCAGTCACGACGATCACCCAGGCGCAGATGGCGGATCGGCAGATCACTAACATCGAGCAGGCGCTGGACACTACCCCTGGCGTCAGCATGAGCAAAATGGAAGTTGGCGGCCGTACCGAGTACCGCGCGCGGGGTTACCCGATCACCAACTGGAAGGCAGACGGCTTGCAGTTCCCCGGCGGTTCGGACTTCAGCGGCGCGGGTACGGCGCTGAACATGGACATGTATGAACGCATCGACATCGTCCGTGGCGCCAACGGCCTGATGGGCGGCACGGGTGACCCATCGGCCACCGTCAACCTGATCCGCAAGCGCCCGGGCAAGGAATTCGGCGGCAGTGCCTACATCACTTACGGCAGCTGGGACAAACGCCGCCTGGGCGCGGACCTGAACCTGCCGCTGGCCGAGGACGGCAGGCTGCGCTCGCGGCTGGTGATGACCCAGCAGGACGCCAACTCGTTCCGCGACAACCAGTCGGAACGCTCACGCGCGGCGCTGGCCAGTTTCGAGTTCGACCTCAGTGATGCCACCACCCTGGGCGCCGGTTACCAGTACGAGTACAGCAAGATTGTTGGCGGCGGCTGGGGCGCGAACATCCCGATCTGGTTCGGCGACGGCAGCAAGACCAAGCTGCCGCGCAGCAGCAACCTGGTGCCCAGCTGGAGCTTTGGCGAGTACGAAACGCGCACCACCTTCGGCTCGCTGGAGCATCATTTCGACAATGACTGGAGCCTGAACCTCAAGGCGGCGCAGAGCACCAACGACGCGCTCAATCACCGCGGCCTGGCCAAGGTCAACTCGGTGGGCCGCGGCGTGTATGGCGGCTACTGGAACCAGGACGGCAGCGGCGCGGTGCTCAACGGCCTGCACAGCTCGACCGACACCACCCAGCAATCAGCGCAGATCGACCTCAGCGGCCCGTTCGAAATGCTCGGTCGCAGCCATCAAGCCATGCTCGGCTACAGCGACAGCCGCACCGTGGCCTGGTCGCCGCAGTACACCTGCAACATGGTCAGCGCTGACCGCACCAGCGCCAACACCCTCGGCTGCCAATTCCGCGCCAACAACGGCTTCCCGATCAGCAACTGGCACAACGGCGTGGACGACGATTACGCAATCAATGCCTACAAGACCGGCCTGCACAGCAAGACCACCACCCGCCTGCAGGGCATGTACGCCGCGACCCGCCTGAGCATTACTGACCCGCTGTCGGTGATCGTCGGCGCCCGCGTCAGCAACTACAGCAGCACTACCCGCAGTACCGCAGGCGTGCGCAGCAACCAGGAAGAAAACGGCATCGTCACGCCCTACCTGGGCGCGGTATATGACCTCAACGACAACTACTCGCTGTACGCCAGCTACACCGATATCTTCACCCCGCAGAGCGAAGAAAGCGTCAGCGGCAGCAAGATCGAGCCGATTCGCGGTCAAAGCTATGAAAGCGGCATCAAGGGCGAATGGCTGGGCGGCCTGGTCAATGCCCAGGCCGCGTACTTCCTGACCCGCCAGGAAAACAAAGCCGTTACCGACAGCGACAACCTGACGCCAACCGGCGCCCAGGCCTACAAGGCCGGTTCTGGGGTGGAAACCGACGGCATTGATCTGGAAGTCTCCGGTGCCCTGACCCCGGACTGGAACGTGTATGCCGGCTACACCTACCTGCATTTCCGCAGGCTCGACGCGGACGGTCGCAGCGACCCGTCCCACCTGTTCAAGGCCTCGACCACCTACCGCTTGTCTGGCCCGCTGGACCGTTTGACCGTCGGCACCGGCGTTACCGCGCAGACCAATATCCGCGCCAACTCGACCCCCGCTGGCCAGCCCAGCAATGGCGTAAGCCGCAGTGATACCGACGTCAACTGGTCGGGTTATGCCATCTGGAGTGCGATGACCAAGTACGACATCAATGACGATGTTTCACTGACGCTCAATGCCAACAACCTGTTCGACAAGCATTATTACACCCGTTATGGGTTCTATGCCGGGGCTATCTATGGTGACCCGCGCAGCTTGTCGCTGACGTTGAAGACGGCTTTTTAAGGGTCAACCCGCTCAGACGCTTTTGGCCATGTCTGTAATAAGCGTGGCCAACAGCGTGACCTGCTCGCTCATGATGACGTTGGCGTGGTGTACCAGGCCAATGTCTCGATGAAAGGTGTGATCGCCCAGGTCGAGTGCCCTGACCGTCGACGGCCAGCGCTTGCGCATGAGCGTCTGCGGCACCAGTGCGACGCCTACGCCCTTGCCTACCAGTTCAGTGATCGCATCCAGTTCGTCCAGCTCGCAGACTTCTCGGGGCACAAAGTGCATCTGCCGCAGAAATCGATCAACCTGGCGGCCGCCGAATGAGCTGCGATCGTAGCGAATGAAAGGCTGATTGCTCAGCAGTTCGGCCCACTCCGCCTCCGCCAGCTTGGCCGGGACAATCAGCCGATACGGCTCACTGACCAGATTGCTCCAGCACAGGTCGCTTTGCAGGGTGAATGGCGGCCTGATGATCACCGCCATATCGATTTCGCCAGAGTCCACGGCGCTCAACAACTCCAGTGACAGGCCGGGAATGATCCGCGTGCGGCACTCGGGCCTGGCCCGATGAAACTGCGCCAGCACACCCGGCAACAGAGAGCGCTGGATCGAAGCGATGGCACCGACGTTGACCTGCACCGAAGGCGGCGCGCCGGGTTCGGTCGAGCCGAGATTGTTGTACATCCGAATCACCTCCTGCGCCTGCAGCAGGATCTGCTGACCGCGTCGATTCAGATGAGCACTGCGCCCCTTGCGCTCGAACAGCTCAAAGCCCAGCTCTGCCTCGAGCCTCTGCATCTGCGCACTGACCGCCGCCTGCGTCAGGTTGACCTTGTCGCCCGCTGCGGCAAACGTCCCCTCCCTCGCCACCGCCACAAGCGTCTTCAGCTCTCGGATCACTGATAGATTTCCTTTGTGTATCTAACAAAAATACATTGATTTTTTTCGTGATTGTATCGCCCTAGAATCGCTTTGACCAACCGCAAAAGCCTTCAGTGCTTGCAGTTGCCAGCTGAGGGCGCTGCGCGTGAGAAGCCAGCAAAAAATCAATAATAGATAATCCGGAGTTACCAATGAGCCTGTCCCCTTTCCACCTTGCAATCCCGGTTTACGATATCCCTGCCGCGCGCAAATTCTATGGCGAAGTGTTCAATCTGGTAGAAGGCCGCTCTGCGCCGCAGTGGGTCGACTTCAACTTCTATGGCCACCAACTGGTCATCCATGAGCACCCGAAAATGGCCTACCAGGAAAACGCCTTGAGCAACCCGGTCGATGGCCACAACGTCCCGGCGCCGCACTTTGGCGTGATCCTGCAGTGGGACGAGTGGGAAACCCTGGCCAAGCGCCTCACCGACCTGGGCACCGAGTTCGTCATCGAACCTTACGTGCGCTTCAAGGGCCAGGTAGGTGAACAGGCCACCATGTTCCTGTTCGACCCTTGCGGTAATGCGCTGGAGTTCAAAGCGTTCAAGGACATGAGCCAGATCTTCGCCAAGTAAGCGTGCCAGGCATGCGCAACCGTGCATGCCTTATTTCGCGTGAGCGGGCCGTTCACGCATCTAGCTACTGCTGATCAAGCAGCACACCTTCTTATAAAAAAGGCTAGAGCCATGAAGAAAATCCCACTTGTCTGGCAGATCGTTGCCGGGCTGTTTCTCGGCATCCTGGTAGGCTGGTATTTCAATACACACCCTGAACACCAACAGTGGGTCAGCGCTGAAGTGCTCAAGCCGCTGGGCGATATTTTCATCAAGATGATGAAGATGATCGTGGTGCCCATTGTCTTCTGCTGCATGGTTCTGGGCATCGCCGGCGGTGGCGACAACAAGTCTTTTGGCCGTATGGGCGCGCGGGCACTGGGCTACTTCTTTGCGGTCACCACCCTGGCCATCATTGTCGGCCTGGTCCTCGGCAACCTGCTGGAGCCCGGCGCCGGAACGCAGATCGCCGGTATGGCCCACGCCGACACAGTGATGAAGGCCGAGCCCTCCAAAGGCGCCTTGATCATCCTGCAGAATATCGTCCCGGATAACCTGTTCCAGTCGCTTTCGGAAGGCAAGCTGCTGTCGATTCTGTTCTTTGCCGTGCTGTTCGGCATGGCGCTCAACTCGCTGCCGCGGGAAAAGAGCGCGCCGGTGATTGCCACCCTGCAGGGCACCTCCGATGCAATGTTCAAGCTGGTCAACTACGTCATGGCCTACGCACCGATCGGTGTGTTCGGCATGATCGGCTCAACCGTTGCGACCTTTGGCTTCGCTTCATTGCTGCCGCTGCTCAAGCTGATCGGGGTGGTGTATCTGGCCCTGGCCCTGTTTGCGCTGGTGGTGCTGGGCGGGATCTGCTATCTGATCGGTGAAAGCCTGCTCAAGCTGATTCGCTATTTCAAGGATGAACTGATCCTGGCCTGCTCCAGTGCAGCCTCGGCCGCGGTCATGCCGCAACTTATGGAGAAGCTGGAAAAGTATGGGGTGCCACGGCGCATCGTCAGCTTTGTGGTGCCGGTAGGCTATGCATTCAACCTGGATGGCGCTTCGATCTTTCTCGGCGTTGCCACCATCTTCATCGCCCAGCTCTACGGCATCGACCTTTCACTTACCCAGCAGGTGCTGCTGGTGGTGACCATGGTGCTGACCTCGAAGGGTGCCGCGGGTGTGCCAGGCTTCGCCATCATCATCCTGTCGGCAACCTTGGCTTCGGCAGGGTTGCCACTTGAAGCGGTGGCGCTGGTCGCGGGGATCTTCCGCATCATCGAAAGCGGCACCACCACGCTCAATGTGCTTGGCAATGCCATTGCACCACTGGTGATTGCTCGCTGGGAGGGCGAGACGCTCAAGGCAACCGCCACCGAACGCGCGTAGGTCACCGCACAAAAACGCAAAGCAGGCTCAGGGCCTGCTTTGCGTTTTTTGTGCATCGCGACAATCGTTTAACGGGTCTTATTCAGCCTTGGGCTCTACGTCGACGGCCTCGCCGATCGCATAGAAGTGGCCGCCAGCAACATAGTGCAGGCTGCGCAACGCGGGATCAGCAGTCTCGAAGTGCCAGTGCCCGTCACGAAACACCCGCGTATCGGCCCAGGCCCCTACGACCTCGGCAATGAACAGATCGTAGCGATCCTGGTTATGCGGCTCGGGGATCAGGCGGCAAGCGAGCCAGGCTGAACAACCTGCAACCAATGGCAGATCGTGGCCTGGCACAGCAAACAGCTCGACCGCGCTGCGGGCAAGCTTGTCCGGTTGCTCGAGCAAACTACGGTGACCCACCTGAAAGGTAAGCTCAGCCTGGGCCACGGTCGGGATCTGGATCACGAACTGACCACTCTGCTCGACCAGCTCACGGGTCTTGGCAATTTTATCCAGCACCACCGTCAGCTTGGGCGGCGAGAAGTCCAGCGCGCACGCCCAGGCCGCCGCCATCACGTTGTCCACACCTTCATGGCGAGCAGAGACCAGCACCGTCGGGCCGTGGTTGAGCAGCCTGTAGGCCTTTTCCAGCGCGACGGCTGCAATGTGTTCGTTCATGGGTACATGCTCCAGCGGTCCGAGCGCGTCGACTGCGCGCCCGGACTATTGATTCAAGCCGAAGGCTGGCTCTCGAAATATGCCGGCAGGCGGTGATGGCCAGCTGCGATCAATTCGCGGATAGCCTTGACCTGCCGGCCTTGCGGACCCAGCTCGCGATTATCGGAGCTGGCAGGCCATTGGATCACAGTCCTGCACTCGGTGCAGAGCGCAGATTCAGGGTGCTACGTGGGTGTGGTAAATCTTGCTGATCACTTTCCATTCACCTTCGACTTTCAGCAGATTGAAAAAGTCGGTGAAGCAGAAACCGGAAATATCATTGGTATCGATCCGCGCGCTGGCGGCAGTACCTACGATATCGATATTGACAATCACACCTTGGGCTTCTGGCGAAGGCCGGAAAGGGGGTTTGTCGATGGTGTCGAACAGCCCCTGAATGGCGCCCCCCACCAACGTGTTGTTGCCATCAACCCCAAAAATAGTGGCCTGGTCGCTGAAGGCCGGCTGCATGATGCTGCTGTCCGCTTGCTTGCCGCCTTCGTTGTATTTGTTCAGCACTGCAACGATGGCGCTATATTCAGCGACGAAGGTAGGTTTGCTCATGGGTATTCTCCTGTTGGTTTGAAAATGAATGTCTAGCGAAGGTGAAATCGAGTCCGCTCGGTGCTTACCAGTCCTGCCGAGTGGGGGAAATGATCAGGTCGTTGACGGTGACATTGGCAGGCTGGTCGAGGGCGTACACCACGGCTCGGCCGATCTCTTCAGGGGCGATCGCAATCCTGTTCAGGGCCTGAGCAGCTTTGCGTCCTTCAGGATCGGTAACCTTGTCCGCCCAGCCGGTGTTGATCACACCAGGGCTCACCGTATTGACGCGGATGCCGTGCTGGACGCCCAGCTCCTTGCGCATCGACTCGGTCATCGCCTGAACGAAGAACTTGGTAGCGCTGTACACCCCTGCCCCAGCGCCTACCTGGTGGCCTGCCACTGAATCCATATTGAGGATCTGCCCGGACTGCTGCTTCAACATGAACGGCAGCACGCCGGCGATGGCATTGAGGTAACCCTTGACGTTGACGTTGAGCATTTTTTCCCAGTCGTCGACAGCCAGGTCCACCCAGTTCGAAAACAGCATGAGCCCGGCGTTGTTGAGCAGGATGTCGACCGAACCGAAGGTATCCTGGGCGAACTGGGCCAGGGCCTGCATGTCTTCGCGGCAGGTGACGTCACTCACTCGCCCGACCGCTTCGACACCACTGGCGTTGAGCTCAGCGACGATGGCATCCAGCCCACTCTGATCCAGTGCCGCTGCGACGACGCGCACGCCCTTGGCGCCCAGCGCCCTGGCAGAGGCAGCGCCCAAACCGGAAGACGCGCCGGTGATGATCGCGGTTTTGTTTTGCAGATGATTCATGCTGCTTCCTTATGCGGTTGAATGTTGCCCGCCTGCGGCGAGCACGCGCTTGACTGGCACTGCTGCGAACTAGTAATTGCCGACAGGCCAATCGGTGTAACCCTTGGCACCCCCGCCGTAGTACGACTCACGAGGCGCGGTGGTCAGCGCTGCACCGCGGCGCAGACGCTCGACCAGATCAGGGTTGGCGATGAACAGGCGGCCGAAGGCAACGGCATCGATCCTGCCCTGCGCACGGCGCTCAATGGCAAGCTCCAGGTCGTAGTTGTTATTGCCGATGAAAGGGCCATTGAACTGGGCACTCAGGGCGTCCATGTCGACGTCGGCAGGCACTTCCCGGGACGTTGCCGTTGCACCTTCAACGAAGTGCAGATACGCCAGGTCGAAGCGATTGAGCTGCTGGATCACATAGCCGTACATCGCCGTTACATTGCTGTCGGGCGGCGTGTTGCCGGCATCGGGCGTGACGGGCGAAAGACGGATACCTACACGCTGGTTGCCCCAGATCTGGACGATGGCCTCGGTGACTTCCAGGGTCAGACGGGCGCGGTTTTCGATAGAGCCGCCGTAGTGATCGGTGCGCTGATTGGTGGAGTCGCGCAAGAACTGATCGAGCAGATAGCTGTTCGCCGAGTGCACTTCGACACCGTCGAAGCCGGCGCGCATGGCATTTTCGGCAGCACGCTTGTACTGCTCGATGATCGCCGGGATTTCGGCGGTTTCCAGCGCGCGCGGCATCGACACCGGCACAAAGCCATCGACCGTGTAGGTATCCCCTTCGGCCTTGATTGCCGACGGTGCTACCGGTGCGGCGCCGTCAGGCTGCAGATCGACGCTTGAGAAACGGCCCACATGCCAGAGCTGGCTTACGATCTTGCCGCCGGCGGCATGCACTGCATCGGTAACTTTCTTCCAGCCGGCAATTTGCTCTTCATTCCAGATACCCGGCGTTGCTGCATAGCCGCGGCCTTGCGCGGAAATATTGGTAGCCTCGGCGATGATCAGCCCTGCGCTTGCGCGTTGCGCGTAATAAAGGGCGTGCAGCTCGCCGGGTACGCCGTCTTCGCCATAACGGCTGCGAGTCACAGGCGCCATTACGATGCGGTTGCTGAGTTCAATGGCGCCTAGCGTCAGTGGATTGAAAAGATCTGTACGAATGCTGTTATCGGTCATCACAAACCCGTGAATAGACTGGTCGTCTATTTGTTATTCAAATAAAAAATAGCCCCGAGGTCGCCCGCTCACCTCCAAGGCGCTAATGAATACGCATGCACGTTTGCCACGTCTGGTCGGCAACGCAAGACTGCGATTCCATGATGCGGGCATCCTACAGATGATTAGACCGGTCGTCTACAAGCAGGCTCAGGCAATTCCGACGATCGCGAAGCGGTAGCTACCAAGCCGCCTCAGACCCGATGAAAGCGCTGAGAATCAGTTCAACAGGCGTTGGCTGCTTGCCATCGCTACATCAAAGGGCTGTTCGGATTGGGTAACCTTGACCAGCAAAGAGGCACCTAGCCACAGCTGATAAATACCTTCAGCCAGAACCGTCGGCGGTGATGACGCGCTGATCGAGCCATCTGCCTGGCCCTGCTCGACCATGCTGGTGATCCGCTGGACGATCTGCGCCGTGCCGCTGACCAGCACGCTGCGCATGTCTTCGGAAAGGTCGCACACCTCGGCACCGAGCTTGACCACCAGGCATTTCTGATCGGCATGATCGAAGGCCTGAGTCTGCGCCCAATAGCGCAAATAGCCGAGCAGCCGCTCGGCGCCTGTGCCTTGGGCGTGCATCAATGAATCAACGCGACCCAGATATTCGCTGAAGTATTCTTCGAGCAGCGCCTGACCGAACTCTTCCTTGGAGCGGAAGTAGTGGTAGAACGAGCCTTTCGGCACTCCAGCCGCAGCCAGCAGTTCGGTGAGACCGACTGCGGTGTAGCCTTTTTGGGTCATCAGCGCCCTGGCGACATCAATGATGTGCTGACGCATGTCTGATTGAGATTTTTTCATAGGGCGGGGATGCTACCAAAAATGGCACGCTTCGTCAGAGTCCTGTGCCGCGCCGCCCTACACAGCTAGGCCACACGCTTGCTGAGCCGCTGCTCCTTGATCAAATGCCGTGCGCGCCCTACCCCCCAGGCCAATGCACGCGTCATGGATTCTCCGGGGCGAGAGTCGTAGGCCTCCTCGTGCAGTGCCATTCCGCTCGGAGCATAGATACCGATGAACAACTGCGTCTGGCCAGTGCGTGCCAAACGCACCTGAACGTCGATCATCAAGCCATTCTCGAGCTTCTCGTCGTGACTGCGATGGTGCAGCGCGGGGTCGGCCCAACTCCAGAACACATCACCGCGAATTCGCATGGCATCCTCCTGCGACTTTGGTCTTATGGTTACCCCAACATAGCGCTTCATGTTGTCGAAGCAACTACATCGTTGCAGACAATGTAAAGTTCGGATAAACGGCAAAAAACTTATACAAATCGCAGAGTTATGTATAACGCTAGTGGGTGTGGTTCAGTGCAACTCACGCATGAATATTTCCAACGTCTTGGGACCGATCCCGTCGAAGTTGAGCAACCATTGACTCAGGCGGGCTGCATCCACGTCAGGTTCCAGATAGTCAGCCATTTCACTTTGCAGGCGGCTGCCAACTGCATGCAGGCGCCTGGCGGTAGATTCATCGTAGCGAGCGTAACCAGCACTGCCGAGCAGCCTCACCAGGGTACGGTGAGGGCAACTCGCCAGTCTCGCCGGGGTATCCAGGCCACCGCCCTCGACCAGCGCGTGATACGCCGCAAGTGCCACCGACGAGCGAATCCGCTTACCCACGAGAAAGCTCGCCAGCAGCCACTTGTACATGCCGTCAGGGTCGTGGCTCAGATCGATGCCCAGCCCTGCGGCAGTGACTTCCATCACCCCGCGCTGCGCTGCGGATCGGCTGTGGGCGTCAAGTGACAGGTATCCATGGTTGCTACTCCTGCTCGATGATGCGGGCTGCCACCCGTGTGCTGGGGAATCCGCTGACAGCACTTTGAACCGGCTGAATTTGCCATCGTTCAGTTCCGTTGCCTGCCTGGTTCAGCGACACAACACGTGCGTGCCGCATATCGCACCATGTCCATTCGCACTGAACTCCACGGGCAAGCCTGCCCTCTCCTGCGTAATCGCGCGTGATCCAACCGGGTCTGCATGGCAACTTTCAGCTCAGGGACAGCTCATGGAACATCGACCAACACTTCGAACTGAACGCGCCGGGCCGCCGCTGTCCGCAACAGACAGCAGCACCGTGGACAGCGAGTTGCGCTTCCGCGCGCTGGTCAGGGCAAGCAGTACCACCCTCTACCGCATGAACCCCGACTGGACTCAGCTGCATGAGCTGACCGGCCACGGTTTTCTCGAAGAGACCGCTGAGCCATGCCGGAGCTGGATCGAGAAATACATTCCAGACGCAGACCGCACCCAGGTGTTGGCGGCGGTCGAGCAAGCGATCCGCACTCAATCCGTGTTCGAACTGGAGCATCGAGTGTTACTCGCCGACGGCAGTTTCGGCTGGACCCATTCCAGAGCGGTGCCTATTTTTGACCAGTCCGGCGAGCTCATCGAGTGGTTCGGTGCAGCCAGCGACCTGACCGAGCGCCACCGCACCCAGGCACGGCTCGATGAGAGCGAAGCGGCCTTCGAGATTCTGGCCAACACCACGCCGCAGCTAGCGTGGGTATGCGATGCACAAGGCCGTGTGGTGTTCGTCAACAACCGCTGGCAGGAATATTTCGGCGAGGCCGTCGATGAGGCGGGTAACGGGCTGATGACGCATGCCGGTGTCCACCCTGAAGATGTTGGCAAAACAGTGCAGGATTTCGCACTGGCCCGGGCGAGCGGGCAGGACTTCAGGACTGAACATCGCCTCTGCGGGCAAAACGGCACCTATCGCTGGTTCATGGTCCGCGCTACGCCTTATCGTGATCCGCATTCAGGGCAGATCCTGCGCTGGTACGGCACTTCCATAGATGTGCATGACCGGCATGACGCAGAAGACCAACTGCGTAACTTCAACGAACAGCTGGAAGTTGAAGCGCAAGCACGCTCACGCGACCTGCTCGCCGCCGAGGCGCAACTGCGGCAGATGCAGAAGCTCGAAGCCATCGGCCAGCTCACCGGTGGCGTGGCCCACGACTTCAACAACATTCTCACCATCATCCGCAACGCGGCAGAGTTGCTGCGGCGCAACCCGGGAGCAGGCGACAAGCAACAGCGCTTCATCGATCTGATCCTGGAAACTGCTGACCGAGCGACCAAACTCACCGGGCAATTGCTGGCCTTCGCCCGTCGGCAGACATTGAAGCCAGAGACCTTTCTGGCGGCGCAGCGGGTGCAGCAAATTGCCGAAATGCTGCGCAGCATGGTCGGGGCGAACATTCGTATTGAACTGTCACTCCCAGATCAGGACCACTACGTCAATACCGACCCGAATCAATTCGAAACCGCACTGGTCAATCTGGTGATCAATGCCCGCGATGCAATGCAGGGCGCGGGCGATATAACGCTGGCAGTGAGTGCCGCACCTGCGCTTTCTTTGCCAGCCAGTGCGCCGACGGTGATCATCAGCGTTACTGACCAAGGGCATGGCATCGATGTAGCCAACCTTGAACGGGTGTTCGAACCCTTCTTCACCACCAAAGCCGTCGGCAAAGGCACTGGCCTGGGGCTGTCCCAGGTGTATGGTTTCGTCAATCAGTCCGGTGGTCAGGTCAGCGTCCAGAGCGAGTTGGGCACGGGTACGACGATCAGCATCGCGTTGCCCGCAGCAAACCCGCCTCCCCCTTCGCAACAAGAGGTCGCTGTGCCATTGGGCGTCGGCAGCGCTCAGGTGCTGCTGGTCGAAGACAACGCACAGGTTGGCGAAATTACCCTCAGCCTGCTGGAGGAACTGGGCTGCAAGCCCCAATTGGTAGCTAGCGCAGCAGCCGCTATCGAGCTACTGCAAGAACACCGCCCGTCAATTGACGTGGTCCTCTCTGACGTAGTGATGCCCGGCATGACCGGGCTGGAACTGGCTGATGTGATCAGCGAGCGCTGGCCTGGGCTGCCGGTGGTGCTTGCCAGCGGCTATAGCAGCGCTCTGTCCCAGAGTTCACGTCGGCACCCTCAGCTACTGAAAAAACCTTACGCGATCGAAGAGCTGCTCAAGGCCCTGAACCAGGCGTTGCATCGCTGAATGGGCCCTGCCATTGGCTTGGCTGGCGCATGCTTGCACACCCTTGCCAAGGGGGTGTGCAAGCATGCGCCGCAGCTGCTCAAGCGTCCTTGCACAGCTCTTCGATGGCGCCGACCAGGTCGTCGTATTGGACGGGCTTGGTCAGGTAGCGGTCAAACTGCATGCCGTCTCCTTTTAGCGGATCCGCTGCCTGGCCATAGCCGCTCAGGGCGATCGCGGGCGTGTACTGATGCACCTTGCCCGCCCGCAGCGACTTGATCAACTGGTGGCCGTCCATTTCTGGCATACCGATGTCGGTGAGAATCACGTCGAAACGCTCCTGGATCGAGCTATCGAGTGCGAGGGCTGGATCGTTGTAACTTTTGACCAGCGCATCCTCCATTTCCAAAAGCATGCGCAGCACTTCAAGCACCTCGGGTGAGTCATCCACCAGCAATACCTTGAGGCCTTTGAGCCTGCCGGCAGCTTCTGCGCTGGCCTCTGCTCCGGGAGCTTCCAGCTGATCGGCGCACAGCGGTAGCCTGACGATGAAGCTGCAGCCGTGACCGATGCCGGCTGAACGGGCGATGACCGATCCACCGTGAGCCTGTACCAACTGGCGAACCAGCGACAGGCCAATGCCCAGCCCATCGCGCTGATGTTTGACGTGTTTGGGTGTCGCTTGCTTGAACAGATCGAAAACGTTTTCCAGATCGGCAGTGGACAAGCCGACGCCGTTGTCGATGACTTCGATGATGGCCTGCTGCTGGTCCTTGCCCAGCACGATGCGTATCTTGGCCGAGTCGCCGCTGAACTTCAGAGCGTTCTGCAGCAAATTCCAGATGACCTGTTCAAGCCGGGTCGGGTCACCGTCAACGATCAAGGCAGGCACCTGCGCCCCTGGGGCGTCCAAGGTGATCACCGCCTCGGGATACTCCTCGCAAATGACCGAATGGATGTCGCCAAGCATGGCGCCCAGATCGAGCGGGCGCTTTTTCAGTTTCAATTTGCCTGTGCGGATGCGGGCAACATCCAGCAGGTCATCGATGATCCGCGCTTGGCTGTTGACCGCGTCACCGATGGCCCCGACGGCCTTGCTGGCACTCGGCATGTTGCGCACCGCCGGCAATCTGCGCAGGATCTCGGCGTTGAGTTGAATCAGGTTGAGCGGGTGTTTGAGTTCATGGGACATGACCGCGAAGAACTCGTCTTTCATCAAGATGGTGCTCTGCGTCTCCGCCAGCTTTTTGCATTGCTCGTCATGCAAGCGCTTGTGGCCAGTCAGATCGCGGGCGATTTTCACGTAACCGGGCGTGCTTTCAACACGCAGCAGCGAGATTTCGCCACTGCAGTAGAAGCGACTCCCATCCTTGCGCAGGTGCCAGCGCTCATCCTCACCGCGGCCATGCTCGCGGGCGGCGCGCATCTCGCTCTGCGGCAAGCCGGCGCTGCGGTCTTCCGGGGTGAAAATGAGTTCGTAAGAGGCGCCAATGACCTCCTCAGGGCTATAACCGAAGATCAATTGAGCACCGGTGTTCCAGTCAGTGATCTTGCCCTGTTCGTTGAGTATGATGATCGCAAAGTCGTGGGTGCTTTCGGCGACCAGACGCATCCGTTCCTGGCCCAGGCGCAGGTCTTCCTCAGCCTCGCGACGTTTGGTTATGTCGATGAACGTCAGTACTGTGCCGTCGATATGGTCTTCACTGGAGCGGTACGGCAGTAGCCTTGCGATGTACCAGCGCCCGTCCGAGCTGCTGACTTCGCGCTCGAGCATGGTCAATGACTCATAGACCGCAGAGGCATCTTCAGCCAGTTGCGGGTAATTGAGCCGATGGGTGATATCCAGCAGTGAACGCCCGGTATCCACCGGCAGCATGCTGAAGATTTCCTTGGAGCGCGGTGTGAACCAACGGATGTGCATATTGCGGTCGACAAACACCGTGGCGATATCGGTCGAGGCAATCAGGTTGGCCAGGTAGTCGTTGATCTTGTCGGTCTCTTCGACTTTGGTCTTGAGCTCATAGTTGACCGTCAGCAGTTCCTCGTTGATCGACTGCAGCTCCTCCTTGCTGGTTTCCAGCTCTTCGGTCGCTGAGCGCAGCTCTTCGTTGATTGCTTGCATTTCCTCGTTGGAGGCCTTCAATTCCTCGCTGGAAACCTCCGACTGCTCGATCGTTTCCTGCAGGTGCAGCTTAGTGCGCTGCAGCTCGTTCTCGAGGCTGGCAAGCACCTTGTTTTCCGTCTGCAGGTCAAGATCTGCAAGCTCGGCACCTGGTTCGATCGAAGTTACGTTGAAGACCAGGATGCGTACTTCCTGATCGGTCGCCTCATCCTTGAATGGGCGTGCCGTGATGTCGACCAGATAGTCGCCTTCGTTGTCATTGACGCGAACCCGGCGCGAGAGTGTCGCCTTGCCACTTTGCTGCGCCTGATACAGGGTCGTGCGCAGTTCCAGGCGCAACTGCGGCATGATCAGCACCAGCACGTTGCGCCCGACCTCGCCTGTAACGTAGCGCAGGAACCTGCCAGCGCCTTCGTTCATGTGAAGGATGTCGCCGTTGGTATCAACGATCATGCTCGGCGGCATCAAGTCGGCCATGGCCCGTTGATGGATGTCGGCATAGGAGTACTTTCTGGTCGGCGGCATCAGCGGTGGCGGCACGGCCAGGCTCGACAAGGTAAAACCGGCGCGAGGCATGGTCGGCGCCCGCCGGCTGACATTGGCGCCTGCCCTCGCGCGAAAAATTCGGTTGCGTTTGTCGACCGGCGTAAACAGATCAGGGCACGCATCGGCAGATTCGGAAGACCCCATGAACAGGTAACCGCCAGGTTTCAGTGCGAAATGGAACATCTGCAGCATTTCTCGCTGGATGTCTCTGTCCAGGTAGATCAACAGGTTACGGCAGACAATCAGATCAATCTGGGAAAACGGCGGGTCGGCGAGCAGGCTGTGCTTGGCGAACAGCACCTTCTCGCGGATTTCCTTGCGCACCCGATAATGCTCGCCTTCTTTCATGAAGTACTGGCGAAGGCGAGTTGGCGGTACGTCGGTGATGATCGCTTCCGAGTACGCGCCGGCCCGCCCTACGGCGATGGCGCGCTCATCGATATCGGTGGCAAACACCTGAACCTTGAGGGGGTTGGGTTCTAGCTTTTGATGTTCAGTGCAGAGGATGGTCAGGCTGTAGGCCTCTTCGCCGGTAGAACAACCTGCAGACCAGATACGTACTTCATCCCGCCGTTTGTTATCATCGCTGGTCGACATCAACGGCCCGAGCACATGCCGCTCAAGCGCTTCGAAGGCCTCCCGATCACGGAAGAAGTTGGTCACACCGATAAGCATGTCGCCCAACAGTTGCTTGGCTTCCTCCGAGCTGTTCTCCAGGTACTCGTAGTAAGACGGCAGGTCTGGCTGGGCGGTAACCTGCAAGCGGCGTTCGATGCGCCTGAGGACCGTGGCGCGTTTGTAGTGCTTGAAGTCGTGCCCGGTGCGAGTGCGCAGCAGCAAGAGGATATCCAACAGAACCCGTTCGGCATCTTCGCGCTCCCCATGCGGCGCGGTCGAGGCAACTTTCATGTCGTGCGGGGCTGGCAGTTTGATTGACCGGGTATTACTCCACAGCTCGATCAACTTGTGCGGTATTTCTGCAACCGGGAGGACGGCGTCGACCATGCCTGTGGCAATGGCGGCCAAGGGCATGCCATCAAACTCCGCGTCGCTTGGGCTCTGCACGATGGTCAGTCCGCCCTGCTCCTTGATACGTGACAAGCCCACCGCGCCGTCACTTCCGGTGCCAGTCAGTACCAGGCAAAAAGCGAACTCTTTGTGTACATCGGCGAGGTCACGGAAGAACAGGTCAATGGCAACATGGCTACCGGCGGGGCGGTTGGCCGGGGCAACTTTCAGGTAGCCGTCATTCATGGCCAACTGGCTGGCCGGGGATATCACATAGACATGATTTTTAGCGATAGGCGCAGTGCCTGTTACTTGCGTCACCGGCATCGACGTGCACGACTGGATGATTTTATCCGCGACACTTTCATGATCAGGCGATAGGTGGAGAATGATCACGAAAGCCATGCCGCTATCGGCCGGCATATGCTCGAAGAAAGTCTTTAACGCCGCAAGGCCGCCCGCCGACGCGCCTATACCCACCACCGGAAAGCGCAGATGGCTGGGCAATACGCCCGGACGCTCCGGCAGGGAGGTAGGACGCTTGGAAGTCGGTTTCATATCAGCAATCTCGAATCTGTAGTGAACTGACCGCCCCTGCCCGCCGGCCTAGGCAAGTAAGCGCCGAGTCTCAAAAAGCTGCGGCGTTAGCTAAAAATTTACGTGCCAGCGCTAAGCCGGCTGACCTGAAAGTATAGCGGCTACCAGAAGAAACATCAGCGCAATGTATAGCATGTGCCCGAAGTCATAGCAGCCATGCCGCCTGTGCATTGATCTGGTGCGCCGAACCCTCGCGTGCAAACTTAGAGTGCGACGCAGGTAAGCAGCGTTCAAAAAAATTACTTGCCTGCGCGAGTCGGCCGGCCCGGGGAGGACTATGGCCCGCTGTTTGCTAGTTCACCTGCGCAGTCAACGAAGACTGCACCAATACGACAAAGGCGCCGTGTAGACCCCGTTTCGACGGAGGGTCTCATGGCGCTTTTTTTGTTTCTGGGCCGCTGCGGCGGGCAGAGATCAAGGGGCGAAGATGGCAAACAAAACTGTACGCAGCGTGTGTCCCTACTGTGGCGTCGGCTGCGGCATCGTCATGCAGGTCGAGCACAACCGTGTGGTCAAGGTCAGCGGCGACAAGGCGCACCCGAGCAACTTCGGCAGGCTCTGCACCAAGGGCACCACCTGCGGCCAGGCCATCGCTGATTCTGGCCGGATGGAAAACGCCTACCTGCGCCAGCAGCGCAATCAGGACCCGGTGCGGATCGCTATGGACACCGCCATCAGCAAGACCGCCCGCCGCCTGCGCGCCATCCTTGAGCAGCACGGCCCCGATGCATTGGCGTTCTATGTCTCCGGGCAGATGTCGCTGGAGGCGCAGTATCTGGTCAACAAGCTGGCCAAGGGTTTTGTCCGCACCCGCAACCTGGAGTCCAACTCGCGGCTGTGCATGGCCAGCGCCGGCAGCGGCTACAAGTTGTCGTTGGGCGCGGATGGGCCGCCGGGCTCGTACCAGGACTTCGACAAGGCCGAGCTGTTTTTCGTGATCGGCGCCAATATGGCTGACTGCCACCCGATTCTGTTCCTGCGCATGATGGATCGGGTCAAGGCCGGGGCCAGGCTGATCGTGGTCGACCCGCGGCGCACTGCCACGGCAGACAAGGCCGGGTTGTTCTTGCAGATAAAGCCCGGCACCGACCTGGCCCTGCTCAACGGCCTGCTGCACCTGCTGGTGAAAAACGGCCACACCGACCCTGCGTTCATCGCCGCTTACACCGAGGGCTGGGAGGTCATGCCGGCGTTCCTTGAAGACTACCCGCCGGACGAGGTTGCGCGTATCACGGGCATTGCCGAGGCCGACCTTGTTCAGGCCGCAGCCTGGATCGGTGAGGCCGGCGAATGGATGAGCTGCTGGACCATGGGCCTGAACCAGAGCACCCACGGCACCTGGAACACCAACGCGCTGTGCAACCTGCACCTGGCCACCGGCGCCATCTGCCGCCCGGGCAGCGGGCCGTTCTCCCTGACCGGGCAACCCAATGCCATGGGGGGGCGCGAGATGGGCTACATGGGCCCCGGCTTGCCCGGCCAGCGCTCGGTATTGGTCAAGGCCGATCGGCAGTTCATCGAAGACCTGTGGGCGATCCCGCGCGGCAGCCTGCGGCAGGACGTGGGCGGCGGCACGGTGGCGATGTTCGAGCAGATGCGTACTGGCCAGATCAAAGCCTGCTGGATCATCTGCACCAACCCGGTGGCATCGGTGCCCAACCGCCAGCAGGTCATTGACGGTTTGCAGCAGGCTGAGCTGGTGATCACTCAGGACGCCTTCCTCGACACCGAGACCAATCGCTACGCCGATATCCTTCTTCCCGGCGCGCTGTGGGCCGAGGCTGAAGGCGTAATGATCAACTCCGAGCGCAACCTGACCTTGATGGAGCAAGCCGTACAAGCACCCGGTGAAACCCTGCCCGACTGGCAGATCATTGCCAGGGTGGCTTGTGAGATGGGCTTTGCCGACGCCTTCAGCTACACCAGCGCAGCAGAGATATTTGAAGAGATCAAGCGCGCCTGGAACCCCAAAACCGGCTATGACATTCGCGGAGCGAGCTACGCCCGCCTACGCGAACTGCCGCTGCAGTGGCCGTGCGCTACGGACGATGGCAAAACGCGCAACCCGATCCGCTACCTCAACGATGGCATCAGCCAGGCGCTTGCGCAGGCCGAAGACGGCAGCCGACCAGCCATCGTCTTCCCGACCGAGCATGGCAAGGGTGTGTTTCTGCCGCGCCCGCATCTGCTACCCGCCGAAATGCCCGGCCAGGACTTCCCGCTGCTGCTCAATACCGGCCGCGTGCAGCACCAGTGGCACACCCTGACCAAGACCGGCAAGGTGGCCACGCTGAACAAGCTCAATCCTGGGCCTTTTATCGAGATCCACCCGCACGATGCTGCACAGCTTGGCATCAAGGCCAAAGACGCCGTTGAAGTACGCTCGCGACGCGGTCGCGCCGTATTGCCTGCGGTCATCACCGAGCGAGTCCTCCCGGGCAATTGCTTTGCACCGTTTCACTGGAACGATGTGTTTGGCGACCACCTGGCGATCAACGCAGTGACCAACGACGCCGTCGACCCGATTTCTCTGCAACCCGAATTCAAGTGCTGTGCGGTTGCGCTGCAACGGGTCGAGCTGATTGACCACCAGTGGCTGGATACGGCGAGCACGCCCGCACTCACCCTCAGCGCTGCCCACCAGGACCTCGCCATGCAAGCCGAGGAAGACGCTGCCCAATCAGGCCGCGTGACGCTGCTGTGGGCTTCGCAGACCGGCAATGCCGAGGCCCTGGCCGAGCGCTGTGCAAAGCGTCTGCGCAACGCTGGTGCCAACGTGCAGCTGTGTGCGATGGCGGACTTTCCCGCGAGCAAGTTGGCCAGCACACAGACTCTGGCATTGATCAGCAGCACCTTTGGTGACGGCGACCCACCCGACAACGGCGAGCGTTTCTGGAGCGCCTTGAATGCTCAGCAGACACCGCTGGCGTCACTAAGGTATGCCGTGCTGGCGCTGGGTGACGCCAGTTACGAGCAGTTCTGCAACCACGGCAAGCAGCTCGATCATCGCCTGCATGCCTTGGGTGCGACTCGCCTGATTCAGCGAGTAGATTGCGATAGCGACTACGAAGCGCTGGCCGAGCACTGGTTGTCGCAGTTGCAACAGGCACTTGACCTTGCGCCGACAGCGCTGACTGAGGACCCAGCCGCCAGCGCGACGCCGAGCAAGACCAAGCCTTATGCCTCACGCCTGCGGAGCAACGTTCGCTTGAACCAACCCGGTGCGAGCAAAGACACCCGCTTGTTTTCCTTCGCCCTGGAAGATTCAGGCCTGGCCTACGAGGCGGGAGATGCATTGGGCGTGTGGCCACGCAACTGTCCGGCGCTTGTCAGCGAAGTGCTCGAGCTGACCGGCCTGGCTGCGGACACGCTGGTCACCCTCGACAAGCTGGGTGACGTGCCCTTGAGCCAGGCGCTCAGCGAACACTTCGAAATCGCCCGCCCCAGCCGCGAGGCGCTGGCGTTGATCGCCGAGCGCAGCGCCAGCCCGGAACTGAAGCAGTTGCTCGGCAGCGAGCGCAAAACAGAGCTGAATGACTGGCTGTGGGGCCGGCAACTGGCAGACGTGCTCCACGCCTATCCGATCGACTGCAGCGCAAACGAGTTGCTTGGCTCATTCAAGCGTCTGCAGCCACGTTTGTACTCGATCGCTTCCAGCCCCAAGGTCAATCCCCATGCAGTCGATCTCACTGTTGCAGCCGTGCGCTACGGCAAGCGCAAGGGCGTGTCTTCGACCTTTCTCGCCGACCGCGCAGAACACGCCGAGGTGCCGGTGTTTCTCCAGCAATCGAAGCATTTTCGCCCACCTGTCGATGGCTCGGTACCGATGATCATGATCGGCCCCGGCACTGGTGTGGCGCCCTTCCGGGGCTTTTTGCAGGAGCGTCAGGCGCGAGGTGATACAGGCCGCAACTGGTTGTTCTTCGGCGAGCAACACGCGGCCAGTGACTTCTATTACCGTGAAGAGCTGCAAGCCCTGCAGCGCGATGGCCTGCTTACCCAGTTGAGCCTGGCGTTTTCCCGCGATCAGGCGCAGAAAATCTACGTTCAGGACCGCATTCTGGAGCAAGGCGCCGAGCTCTGGCGCTGGTTGCAGGAGGGTGCGCAGTTGTATATCTGCGGCGATGCCAGCCGCATGGCCAAGGACGTCGATTATGCCCTGCGCCAGGTTGCGCAAGATCACGGTGGCCTGGAGTCAGACGCCGCTGCTGATTACTGGCGCCAGTTGAGCGAGCAGAAACGGTACCTGCGCGATGTCTACTGACTCGCCGGGCCAACGCCCTGCTCCGGCTCGCAAGCGGGCGCAGTGCACAGCTCAAGAAACCGCGCCGCCACCCGCGACGGTGTGTCGGCATGCGACATCAGGATCGACAAGCGCCGCGTCAGCGCCTCTGGGGTAACCCGCAGGCGCCGCAGCGCTGCGTCTTCGTGGCGCATCGACATGGATGAGACAAAGCCGACACCCATCCCTGCCCGCACGGCTTCCTTTACGCCTTCCACGCCGGCAATCTCCAGGCCCACCCGCATCGCCACGCCACTGCGGGCAAACGCGCGCTCGACCAACTGGCGTACGCCCGAACCGCTTTCCCGCAGCACCAGTGGATAGCCGCCCAACGCTTGCAGGGTCTGCCCGTGCTCAACTGCGGCAAGCGGGTGTTGGCTGGGTACGATGGCGACGATTTCGTCCTCGCGCCATGGTGTTACTCCTGTACCTGCCGGTAAGTCGGGGCCAGGCGGGCCTTCGATCAGGGCGATATCCAACGAGCCCAAGGCGGCGACGATGTCGGCCGTGTTGCCATTGATTGTGGTCACCAGCACCTGGGGATAGCGCTGGCGAAAATCGGCAATCAGGTACGGCAGCAGGTAACTGGCTGGCGTCGTGCTGGCGCCGATGCGCAGGGTGCCGCGCTCGAGTCCGCGCAGTGCGTCTTTCAACGCCTTGGCCTGGATGAAGGTATCGCGCAGGCGTTTCGCGTGGCCCAGCAGTTGCTCGCCCGCTGCAGTCAGGCGCACTCCCCGGCCGGCACGCTGATAGAGCGGCTCACCGAATTCCTCTTGCAGCAGTTTGAGCTGCCCGGATACCGCTGGTTGCGACAAGTGCAAGGCCAGCGCCGCGTGGCTGATGTTGCCATGCTCGGCAACGGTGGCGAAGGTTATAAGCTGTTCTGGGGTCATCTGAACAAAGTATCAGCTAAGCGGATATTTGCCATCCTGAATCACGATTTTTTATAAGCTTATAACTGAATTAACGTAGACCTATCGAAACGCTACCTCGACCGGAGGATGCATGATGGCTAGGGCTCCCGTTACACACCCGCATACGCCTACCCACGATACCCGTGGGCGGCTCAACGGTATCTTGTTTGTCGCCCTGTTCGCCCTGGCAGTGACGCAATTGGCAGCAATGCCCGCCTTTGCCAGCCTGGGCATCAGCCCGCTGATTGTCGGCATCGTTGCCGGCGCGCTGTACGGCAACCTGCTGCGCCAAGGCATACCCGCCGGCTGGGCCAGCGGCATCAACTTCAGTGCACGCAATCTGTTACGCATCGCCGTGGCCTTGTTCGGCCTGCGGGTCAGCCTGCAGGAAATCGCCCAGGTCGGTTGGTCTGGCTTGACGGTGTCGCTGGCAATCGTGGTGAGCACCTTGCTGCTCGGGCTGTGGGTTGGCATCAAGCTATTCAAGCTGGACCGCGACACCGCCCTGCTGACCGCCGCAGGCAGCGCCATCTGTGGCGCCGCCGCGGTGTTGGCGTTTGAATCGGCCTTGCGCTCACAGCCGCACAAGAGCGCCATGGCGGTTGGCAGCGTGGTGCTGTTCGGCACGCTGTCTATGCTGCTCTACCCAGTGCTGGCCAACAGCGGCTGGCTGGGCCTGGACACGCTCGGCGTTGGCCTGTTTTTCGGCGGCACCCTGCATGAGGTCGCCCAGGTGGTCGGCGCGGCGAGCAACGTCAGCCCTGAAGCCACGCATATCGCCACCATCGTCAAGATGACCCGGGTCATGCTGCTGGTGCCGGTGCTGCTGGTGGTGGGCCTGTGGATCAGCCGCTCGCGCCAGGCTAGCCAGGCGCAAGGCAACGGCAAGATCAATGTGCCGTGGTTCGCCTTTGGCTTCCTCGCCCTGGTGCTGGTCAACTCGCTGCAGGTGCTGCCCGCAAGCGTAGTGAGCGCGGTCAATCAGTTCGATACCTTCGCCTTGACCATGGCCATGACCGCGTTGGGCATGGAGACCAAATTCAGCCAGATTCGTCAGGCCGGACCACGGGCGTTGGCGACCGGGGCGATTCTCAATCTGTGGCTGGTATTCGGTGGCCTGGGCATCACTTTGGCCGTGCAACGACTGTTCGGCTGAGCAGCGAATGAGGGATTTTCAACAGCCCTCTCGTTGCGGCGCACATTTGTCGGTATGGTGGTGTCCAAGTAGGAGTTTTACATGCACAGGAAAGACTTAGATGCCCCAACGCAATGTAATCAATGCATCCGTCAGCCCCAAAGGCAGCCTTGAAACGCTGTCGCAACGTGAAGTTCAGCAACTGAGCGAAGCCGGTAGCGGCAGCCTTTACACCCTGTTCCGTCAATGCGCCCTGGCGATCCTCAACACCGGCGCTCATGTTGACAACGCCAAGACCATTCTCGAAGCCTACAAGGACTTCGAAGTACGCATCCATCAGCAGGACCGCGGCGTACGCCTCGAACTGCTGAACGCCCCGGCTGATGCCTTCGTCGATGGCGAGATGATCGCCAGCACCCGCGAGATGCTGTTCAGCGCCCTGCGTGACATCGTCTACACCGAGAGCGAACTGGCCAGCCAGCGCATCGACCTGGAAAGCTCCCAGGGCATCACCGACTACGTCTTCCACCTGCTGCGCAACGCGCGCACCTTGCGCCCGGGCGTCGAGCCGAAGATGGTCGTGTGCTGGGGCGGCCACTCGATCAGCAGCGAGGAATACCAGTACACCAAAAAGGTCGGCCACGAGCTGGGCCTGCGCAAGCTGGATATCTGCACCGGCTGCGGCCCGGGCGTGATGAAGGGGCCGATGAAGGGCGCCACCATCGCCCACGCCAAGCAGCGGATGCACGGCAGCCGTTATCTGGGCCTGACCGAGCCGGGCATCATCGCCGCCGAGGCGCCGAACCCGATCGTCAACGAGCTGGTGATCCTGCCCGACATCGAGAAGCGTCTGGAAGCCTTCGTCCGGGTTGGTCACGGCATCATCATCTTCCCAGGTGGCGCCGGCACGGCTGAAGAATTCCTGTATCTGCTGGGCATCTTGATGCACCCAGACAACGAAGGCCTGCCGTTCCCGGTCGTGCTGACCGGGCCGCGCAGTGCCGAAGCCTACCTGCAGCAGCTGCATGCGTTTGTCGGCGCCACCCTGGGTGAAGCGGCGCAAGCGCATTACCAGATCATCATCGATGATCCGGCTGAGGTTGCGCGGCAGATGGTCGAAGGGCTCAAGGCGGTCAAGCAGTTCCGCCGCGAACGCAACGATGCCTTCCACTTCAACTGGCTGCTGAAGATCGAAGAGAGCTTCCAGCGCCCGTTCGACCCGACCCACGCCAACATGGCCAACCTTGAACTGCGCCGCGACCTGCCGCCGCACGAACTGGCGGCGAACCTGCGCCGGGCGTTCTCCGGAATTGTCGCGGGTAACGTCAAGGACAACGGCATCCGCCTGATAGAACAGCACGGGCCGTATCAGATCCGTGGTGACAGCGCCGTGCTCGATCCGTTGGGGCGCTTGCTGCAGGCCTTCGTCGACCAGCACCGGATGAAACTGCCGGGCGGCGCAGCCTATGTGCCGTGCTATCAAGTAGTGACCTGACAGCGCGATAAAACGGGCTGGCCTGATGGCATTTTTATGCAATCAGGCCAGTACGCTTGCCATCATCAATCCTGAACAATTCGGCAACACTTAGCTGACATTTCCCACGCCAGGTGGTGAACCTGCAGGCAAAAAAACGGTCTTTGGCTGACGGTCAAGTCACCGACCCGCTCATCGGCCCAGTCACCGGGCCTACTTTTGTCCTGTAGCAGCGAAGATCATCATGCCCGAGTCCCGCCCCGCCCTGTCCGTCCGCCCTGCCCTGCGTGGCAGCCTGCTCGCTTGCCTGATCGCCCTCGCAGCGCCAGTGCAGGCCGAACAACCGAGTAGCGAGCGCTGGGTCAGTGACAGCCTGAGCACCTATGTACGCAGCGGCCCGACCAATGGCCACCGTATCGTCGGCAGCCTCAAGGCTGGCGAGAAAGTCAGCCTGGTCGATACCCAGGGCAACTACAGCCAGATCCGCGGTCAGAACGGCGATCTGGTATGGATCCTCAACAGCGATCTGCAGGCAGTCCCTGGCCAGGCCGAGCGCCTGCCAGCGCTGGACGGCAAGGTCACGCAACTGTCCGAGCAGTTGAAGACCATCGATGACAGCTGGAAGGCCCGCGTGCAGGGCATGCAGGAGACCCTCGACTCACGCAAGACGTTGGCTGACGAACTGGAAGTGCGCAACAAAGACCTGACCCAGCAACTCGACCAGGCCCAGTCCGCCCTGCGCGATGCCCAGGCGCAGTTGGGTGACGAGAACAAACAGGTGATGATGCGCTACATGGTTTACGGCGGCAGCATTGCCGGTGCCGGCCTGCTGTTGGGCTTGATCCTGCCGGCACTGACTCGCGGTCGCAAACGCAACGACCGCTGGTTCTGAGGCTCACAGCGGCTGGTTGGTAATGCCGAACGGTACGTGCACTGACGGCGCTACGGTGCGCGTGCCGCTGAGGTGGCCAGACTGGTCATCGAAGAAGATGTGCGGCTTGAGCACCTGCAGAACGCGGCGCTTCTCGATGCCGCCGAGAAAGAACGCGTCGTTGGCCATTACCCCCCAGCTTTTCAGGGTCGTCAGCGCACGTTCATGGGAGGGCGCATTGCGCGCGGTGACGATCGACACGCGCAGCCGGTTTTCGTAACCGGGATGGGCCAGCTTGTAGCGCTCTTCGGCGGCCTGGATGCTGGCAATGCGTACAAAGAATTCCTTCAACGGCCCGGGGTTGTGCGGCTGGGTCACGTTGCTCACCTCATGGGCATGAAAGCTGGTCAGGCCATCGCGCTGCATCACCGTCTCCGATTCGTCCCCTGCCAGCACCCCATCAAAGTCGAACGCTATGCGCAGGCCATCATCATCCTCGTCATCGTCGAACTGTGAATCGAGCACCTGCCCGGCCGGATAACCCGCCTTGATCGCCGCATCAACATGGGACTTGTCGGCTGACAGAAACAGGGCGATGTTCAGCGCCGGGATGTACTCATAGGGCGAGCGCCCCTGCATGAAGATCGCGCGGGTCATGTTCAGGCCGTAGTGCTCGATGGTCTTCATCACGCGCAGGCCGGTATCCGGATCGTTCTGTGACAGCAATACCACCTCGACCAGCGGATCCTGCGGGTCATCACACAGGTCATTGAGCGCCAGCAAGCGCTTGATGAATGGGTAGGCAATCCCCCGCGCCAGGGGCACGTGCAGGTGCTGCTGCTGATATTCGCGGTACTGCGCCTCGCCTTCGCGGCGAAATACCGCGTCTGATTCACTCAGGTCAAACACCGCGCTCGATGCCACGCCTATGACCAGGCGGTCGTCCACTTCATAAGCCATTGCCGACCCTTGCCCCTTTTACGCCCAGTGAAAGCCTGACGGTGGCGTTGCCAACGCTGCTTTGCAAGAGATTTCGGCAGCGCCGCCAGTTGAAGGTATTTTTCACATTTGCTTCACCCGACCCCAACAGCCCGACACCTAGATTGCCACCATTGAAAATGTCGGGAGCATCGAACGTGCAGCAAGCGGTCATCAAGCAGTACTGCGGTCCAGCCGGTTTCACCCGGCGCCTGCCGCGCATGGCGTCGGTCGTCGGCGTTGTCGGCAGCATTGCCTTGGCCTTCGGTGCACTCGGTTGGTTTGCGCTGAGCAACCATGTGCCAACCATCAGCAGCGAGCAGCAGGTACGCAGCAGCGGTTTGTCTGCGGCGTGGGCCCGGGGATCGGTACTGGTCCTGATCCGCCACGCCGAGCGCTGTGATCGCTCAGGTAATACCTGCTTGAACGACCCGACAGGCATCACTGTTGCCGGCAGCCAGGCTGCTGGCGGTGTCGGTGAGGGCCTGCAGAGGATGGGCCTGGCCAACACTGCCCTGCTCAGCAGCCCCGAGCTGCGCACGAGGCAAACGGCGCAGTTCATCTTCGACAAGCCGCTAGCCACGCAAGACTGGCTCAACGACTGTGATGGCCACTTCGCCGATGTGGCGCTGAGCCACAAGCAGCCAGGGCAGAATCTCGCCCTCGTCACCCACAGCGGCTGCATCGACCAGCTCGAGCGCCAGCTGCATGTGCCTGGCGGCCAGCGTTCGAGCGCCTATGCCAGCGCGCTGTTCGTGGCTGTCGACGGCCACGGCAAACCCCACATTCTCGGCCAGACCAACGCCGAGCGATGGCCCAGGTTGATTGCCAAGAGAGGGAGTTGAACCATGCAGCCGTCACCGCGCAGCCGTTTCTGGCCCGGAGGCCACGCCTCGAGCGGCTTCACCCTGCTGGCGCTGTACTTTGTCACGCTGCGCCATCAATGGCGGCATGCGCATCTGCTGTTGCTGGGGACCGTCTTGCTAGGCTTGATCTATGGCACCACGCGGGTACTGCAAGGCTGGCACTTCATGTCCCACACGTTCTGGGCCGGAATCTTTGTCTGGTTGACGACCTGGCTGACGGCGCTGTTCTGCTACGGCCGGCCAGCCTTGCAGGGCTTGCCTGCACTGACTCCGACGCCGAGGCTTGTACGTTTGCCTGCTTTGAGCGGTTGGCATGAGGCTTCAAGAGTGATCGACACGCGGTTGATGCGCTTCAAACACAAGGGACAGCAATGAGAATTCTGGTTATCGAGGACCACCGCGACATTCACGACAATCTGGTCGAGTTTCTCCAGCTCAGGGGCCACGAGGTCAGCGGCGCGCTGGACGGCCTGACCGGCCTGCACCTGGCGGCGTCGAACAACTTTGACGCGATCATCCTCGACATCATGCTGCCTGGCATCGACGGCAACCAGATCTGCCACAGCCTGCGGGAGCACTCGCGTTCACAAGTGGCAATCGTCATGCTCAGTGCACGCGATGAGCTGAGCGATCGCCTGACCGGGTTCAAGGTTGGTGCCGACGATTACATCGTCAAGCCGTTCGCCATGTCCGAAGTGCTGGCCAGGGTGCAGTCAGTGGTCTCCCGTCGCCAGCAGCGCACCAGTCGCAAGCTGGTGGTGGCCGACCTGCAGTTCGACCTCGACACCCTCGAGGTAACCCGAGCCGGCACGGTGCTCAAGCTCAAACCAACCAGCCGCAAACTGCTCGAGGTGCTCATGCAAAAGAGCCCCAACCTGGTCCGGCGCAGCGAGCTGGAAGAAACCATCTGGGGCCGTGACGCCCCGCAGGGCGACAACCTGCGCAGCAACATCCATATCCTGCGCAGCATCATCGACAAACAATTCGACACCCCGCTACTGCACACGGTGCATGGGCTGGGTTATCAACTCTGCGAGAAGTATTGAGGGGCTGCAAAGCAGCCCCAGAAGCCACCACGCCCCTGCTCTACGCCAGCACAGCAAAGCGTGCCCTTGACCTTGATCTGCTGTTGACCTTGATCTGCCCTTGATCTGATCTTGATCTTGATCTTGATCTACCAGCGACCTCAGAAGGCCGAACGCAGGCATTGCGAAGGGAGGTGACGGCCATGGATGGCCGTCAAGCGCTGCGGGCCAGGATGGCCCGTACAGCGCGGTCCTCCCGGGAGCGATGCCGGAGTGAGGGAACCCCGGAGCGCAGCGCAGGGGCCGTATGTGGGAGCGAGCGGCTTTTGGTTCCTTTTGGCCAGCCAAGACCAAAAGGGACTCGCCGTAAGGGCGAAAGGGGCCAGAACGTCCAACATTTCAACCGGATAAGCCCACATTCCCGTAGACCACCCTCCAACAACTGCGGCCTCTGAGCGCTCCCAAACACGCGATAAAATTCACTGCCGCAACCCCTCCAACGCCGCCAGCACATACCCAGTAGCAAGCTCCATCTCACCAACCCGACAAGCAATCCCCAACTGCCGCCACAACCCCGGCCGCAACGGCCGCCGACTCACCCGCGGATCCAGCGCCGCCACCTCGCCCTCCTGCGGCAACAGCGTCGCACCATACCCAGCCCCCACCAAACTCTTGATCGCATCATTGAAATTCAACTCGATGCGCGGCTCAGGAAACAACCCCGCAGCCCCAAACCACTGCCCAATCACCCGCGACAACTGCGTACTGCTGTCATTGAGAATCAACGCCCGCTGCGCCAGCCAGGCCGGAGTAACCCGCGCTGGCGGGCCCCAGTCACTGGGCACATAGGCCATGATCGGATCGCGCCGCCAAGGCGTAATCTGCACGCCTTTGCCAGCCACCTGCGGCAGTGCCACCAACGCGATATCCAACCGGCCCTCGCGCAGCCCCACCAACGACGCCTGCGACGTCAACACCTGCACCTGCACATCAATACCCGGATGCTCCACCCGCAGCACCTCCAGCGCCTGCGGCAACAGATGGGCAATGGCGCCAGTCGAAGCGCCAAGACGCACCCGCCCAGTCAAGCCCTGCACCTGCCGACGCACCTCATCCAGTGCCAACTCGGCGTCTGCCAGCAGCTTTCGCGAACGCACCAGCAGCGTCTCGCCGATGGCCGTCGGGCGCACCTGGCCGCGGGTCCGGCTAAGCAGCGGCGCGCCTACCCGCGCCTCCAGCTCGGCGACATGCAGGCTGATGGTCGGTGGCGCCAGATTGAGCTGGCGGGCAGCTTCAGCGAACGAACCAAGGTCGGCAATCACCACCAAGGTACGCAAACGGTCGAGGCTGATTTCACGCATGGGCTGGATTCAATTGGACTGACACGTAATCGCTCCCTGATTCAGGATTTCTGAACGTGGCCATCATGAAATGCAAATTTCCATTCGTCCAGCCGTGAGCGAGCATAGGCCATCTTCTTCCTACACGGACATCGCCCCATGCGCACTCCTCTGGTCTTTATCGATGGCGACCAAGGCACCACCGGCCTGCAGATCCATGCCCGCCTGCACGGTCGCAACGACTTGCGCCTGCTGACCCTCGCCGAGGCCGAGCGCAAGGATCCGCAGCGCCGCGCCGAGGCGATCAACAGCGCCGATATCGCCCTGCTGTGCCTGCCGGATGCCGCCGCGATCGAAGCAGTAGCGGCGATCACCAACCCGGCGGTGCGGGTCATCGACGCCAGCTCCGCCCACCGCACCACCCCAGGCTGGGTCTATGGCCTGCCGGAGTTGAATGCGCAGCAGCCTGAGCGCATCGCCCAGGCCAAGCGCGTGAGCAACCCTGGCTGCTACCCGACCGGGGCCATTGCCCTGTTGCGGCCGCTGATCGAGGCCGGGCTGCTGCCCACCGACTACCCACTGACGGTACAGGCCATCTCTGGCTACTCCGGCGGCGGCCGCGCCGCGGTGGAGCGGCATGAACAGCCCCGCGCAGAGCGCATGCCTACGCTGCAACTGTACGGCCTTGACCTGGCCCACAAGCATGTTCCGGAAATCCAGCAGCACGCCGGCCTCAGCGCGCGGCCGGTGTTTCTCCCGGGTTATGGCGACTACCGCCAAGGGATCGTGCTGAGCATCGCGCTGCAACTGCGGCTGTTGCCTGCTGGCGTGAGTGCCGAACATCTGCAGGCCTGCCTGCAAGCGCATTACCAAGGCGCCCGTCACGTCCAGCTGATGCCACTGCATCAGCACGGGCCAGCTGCTGCACTTGACCCAGAGGCGCTCAACGACAGCAACGACCTACGCCTGGCACTGTTCGCCAACCCGGAGCACGGCCAGGTTGTGCTCACGGCGGTGTTCGACAACCTCGGCAAAGGCGCCTCGGGCGCGGCGGTACAAAACCTTGACCTGATGCTGGCTGCGATTGTGGAGCACAGCTGAACCGGCAAAACCGAGTAGACTGTCACCCCGCGTTGCCATTGACGCGGGGTGTTTCTGCCAGCCGGAGCTTTGCCTGCAATGTTCATTCTCAGCCGCCTCGACAGCGTGCCGCCCGAATCCTTCCAGAACCAGATCCGCCAGCTGGTGATCGACCATGTCGGCGAGCTCAGCAGCGTCGCCATCAGCCGTGACAACCCGCTCTATCCGCTCTATCAATACGGTGTCGGCCTTGAGGTGCATCAGTACCTGCAAGCCATGGACGGCACTCGTGGGCTGGCCGTGCAGTTGTTGCTCGCGCTGGATGCCGATGCGCCTGATCAACTGCTTGGCTTCGCGCTCGCCCTGCCCGCTCAGGACACTGCGCAGGCCTGCTCGCTGGCGTTCATGGCGGTGCTGCCCAGCCACCGTCGCCACGGCATCGCTCGCGCACTGTTGGCTGACCTGCAGGCTCGCTTCAGCTGCGTCGAACTGAATGCCTTTGCAACCCAAGTGCCATGGTTTGAAGAAATGGGCATGCAGGTAGTGGCGGCCCGCGGTCCGCAGGTGCTCATGAGCAGCACCGGCCAGGCCAGCGGCGCATTGATCGGCACCCTGGATATCGCGCCGATCTATGAGACCCTGGAAGTGCTCCAGATTCATGCCTACCTGCTCAAGCAGCAAGGCGAAGATGCCATGATCGAAGCCGAACAGCGCCGCGATGAGCACCTCGACGAACTGGCACTACAGGCCCAGGCCTGCGTCAGGCAGCGCCAAGCGGTGCATTGACCGGGCCGCTTAAACCTCGGTCAACGTGATATCGCCGGCGCTGCCCTTGCCCTCGCGGCGCTCGTTCATCCAGTCGTTGAGCCGTTCGCCAAACTGTGCCGGCGCCTTGCGCCCAAAGCGTTGCCCCAGCTCGAGAATGCTCTGCTGGGCCAGCGTCTCTTCCATGCGCTTCTGCGCGCTGATCATCACCGCGTGGATGGCGCAGGTGCCCTCGGTTGCCCAGCCCGGTGCCGAGCCCTCGAACAGCACGCAGCGCTCGCGGATCTCGCGGCAGTCAAAAATCTTCTTCGCCCCGTCAATGGCCGTGGCGATGTCCAGCACGCTGATCTCGGCCGCCGGCCGCGCCAGACGAAATCCGCCGCGCACCCCTTCGGTGGCCGCCACCAGGCCGGCTCGAGCCAGTTTGGTAAAGACCTTGGCCAGGTATTCTTGAGGCACCCCTTGCAGCTCGGCCAGATCACGCACGCTGGCTTCGCGGCTCTCGCCGCGATCGTCGAGCAACAGCAGCAGGCAATGGATGCCGTATTCAACCCCGGCGCTGTAAAGCGACATATCAATCTCCGACTGGATTAGTCGCAAATAGTACGCCTGTGGTTGCCTGTCGGCAAAGACCGGGCGCAACGACGCTGATCGCAATCAACAAAATGCTTGTGATTTATAACTACGACCAATAGAGTCGTAGTTATTCGAGCGACACAACAATCCTGCTCGATGTGGTCTCGCCCTCCTCAATTATCCGGAGCAATTCCATGAAAACCGACATCCTCATCATCGGCGCAGGCTTCGCTGGCGTGTGGAGCGCACTCAGCGCTGCACGCTTGCTCGACCAGGCGCAACGCGGCGAGTTGAGCATCAGCGTCCTCGCGCCACAGGCGCAGATGCGCATCCGCCCGCGCCTCTACGAGGCCCAGGCACATACCCTGCAGGCGCCACTGGCTGGCTTGTTCGATGCGGTCGGGGTGAAGTTCATCGAGGGGCACGCCCGGGCGATCAACCCGAGTGCACGCCAGGTCAGCTATGACGACGGCGACGGCACTGGCCAGCAGATCAGCTATCAGCGCCTGATCCTCGCCGCCGGCAGCCAGGTGGCGCGGCCGAACATTGCTGGCCTGGCCGAGCACACCTTCGATGTCGACCAGTTGGAGTCAGCCGTGCGCCTTGAGCAACATCTGCACGGCCTGGCCGCGCTGCCGACATCCCCCGCGCGCAACACTGTGGTGGTGTGCGGCGGCGGATTCACCGGCATCGAAACCGCCACAGAAATCCCCGACCGCTTGCGCGCCATTCTCGGCGCTGACACCTGCTTGCGCGTAGTGGTGGTCGACCGCGGCGTACAGATCGGCGCAGCGCTGGGCGCGGGGATCAGCCCCTCGATCGTCGCGGCCTGCAAACAAGCGGGCGTCGAGTGGCTGCCCGGCACCTCGGTGATGGCCGTGGACAGCGGCGGCGTCACGCTGGACAACGGCGACTACATCGCCAGCAAGACAGTGATCTGGACCGTCGGCGTGCAGGCCAGCCCCCTGACCGCACAAATACCCGGCGAGCGCGACGGTCAAGGCCGACTGCGGGTCGACGAGCACCTCAAGGTCAAAGGTCAGGCACACATCTATGCCACCGGCGACGTCGCCTGGGCGGCCGTCGATGACCTCGGCAACCACGCCCTGATGACCTGTCAGCATGCTATCCCGATGGGCCGCCATGCCGGCAACAACGCCGCGGCAGATCTGCTTGCGCAGACGCCCGTGGTCTACCGTCAGCCCAAATACGTCACTTGCCTTGACCTTGGTGCCTGGGGCGCGACCTTCAGCGAGGGTTGGGAGCGCGAGCTGAAGCTGCAAGGTCAGGAAGGCAAGGCAGTCAAACGTCAGATCAACACGCAATGGATCTACCCGCCAGCGGCAGACAGGGCCACCGCGCTGGCTGCCGCCGACCCCGCGATCGCTATCGTCTGAAGGCGTTAAACCTGACAGTTCCGTCAGAAAATGACGGAGCTGTCGTACGTTGTAGTTACATTGAATGGCTGGTCAATAATAATGGCACTGTGGCATCATCGAAAAAAACAATCAGTACGATCGAGGAACAACCTCACCCTTTCGCAGCGTATCGAGAGCCCGGCACCTATCAGGTGACGCGGCTTCGCCGAACCAGCTCTTGACGCCTGCCAGCCATCGTCAAGGAGCTTCCCATGCAATTACGGAATATGAAGATAGGCACTCGCGCCGCCAGTGTGTTCACCCTGCTGGGCGTACTGGTGCTGGTCATGGGCTTACTCTCACTGTATGAAACCCGCCAGATGGATAGCTCCACGGATGAGATCCGCGAAACCTGGGTCCCGGCCATGGTTGCCTTGAGCGACGTCGGCACCAACCTGGGCCGCGCCCGCGCCATTACCCTGCGTACCGCACTGGAAACACAGGCAAGTGCCCGCCAGAGCAGCATGGCCCTGGTCGACAGCATCAACCAGCAACTGGCCAGTGGTATCAAGGCCTATGAAGCGACCATCGTCGCTGCAGATGATCGCGCCCTGTTCAACACCTTCACCGCCGCCGAACGCCAGTATCTGGATCAGCAGAAGCAGGTACTCGGTTTGATAGTGGCCGGCAAGGCTGACGAGGCCAATGCCTTGTTGACCGGCGCCATGGCGCAGTCCGCCGATGTGATGATGACAGCCCTGAGTGCATTGCTCGACTACAATAGCGATGGCGCCGAAGCGGCCTCGCAGCGCAGCAGTGACGTGGCCGACGAGGCGTTTTCGGTGATCGTCGTGTCGCTGTTGATCATCCTCAGTGCACTGGCGGCCATCGCTATCCTGCTTACCCGAAGCATCGTCGTGCCCCTGGCTGATGCCGTCGCAGTGGCCGAACGCGTCGCCACCAATGATCTGACCCAGGACATTCGCGTTCAAGGCAAGGACGAGCCTGCACTGCTGCTGGCTGCCCTGGCGCGGATGCAGAGCAGCCTGCGCGATACCCTGCGCAAGATTTCCGCGTCGTCTGACCAGCTGGCATCGGCCTCCGAGGAACTGCACAGTGTGACCGAAGACACCAGCCGCGGCCTGCATCAGCAAAGTGCCGAAATTGACCAGGCAGCCACTGCGGTCAACCAAATGACTGCCGCCGTCGAAGAAGTCGCCAATAACGCCGTGAGCACTGCCGACGCCTCTAAAGGCGCAGACCAGAGCACTCGCGACGGCCGCGACCAGGTCAATCAGGCACTGAGCTCGATCCAGCATCTGGTCGACGACGTCAGCGGCACTTCAACCGAAATCGAACAACTGGCTACCAGTGCCAACGAGATCAGCCGCGTGCTGGACGTGATCGGCGCCATCGCCGGGCAGACCAACCTGCTGGCGCTCAACGCGGCAATCGAAGCCGCTCGCGCTGGCGAAGCCGGCCGTGGTTTTGCCGTGGTCGCCGATGAAGTGCGCGCCCTCGCCCACCGCACTCAAGAGTCCACCGCTGAAATCGAGCAAATGATTGCCGGTATCCAGAACGGCACCGAACGCGCCGTGACAGCCATGCACAGCAGCCGCAGCCGCGCCAACGGTACCTTGGAAGTGGCGCAGTCGGCCGGCGAGGCGTTGGAGGTGATTGCTGAAGCGATTGCCTCGATCAACCAGCGCAATCTGGTGATTGCCAGCGCTTCAGAAGAGCAGGCGCAGGTGGCGCGAGAGGTGGACCGCAATCTGGTGAACATCCGCGATCTGTCGATGCAGACCTCGGCGGGTGCCAACCAGACCAGCGCGGCGGCGCAGGACTTGTCGCGCCTGGCGGTGGACCTGAACGGGATGGTGGCGCAGTTCAAGCTTTGACAGCACAAGGGGGCTGCCGGGCAGCCCCCGCTGTCTATCAGGGATTGACGCGCAGCGGCTTGCCAGCCCGCTGGGCCTGGCCACGTGTGGCCAGGCAGTAATACAGCGGGCAGGTTACCAACAAGCCAAACAACCACGACAGGTCTGCACCTTCGACCAGATTCGAGTACGGCCCGACATACAGCGCAGTATTGGCGAACGGCAGCTGCACCAGAATGCCGCAGGCGTAGGCAATGATCGCGTGGTGATTGAAGCGCCCGTAGATGCCGCCATCGGCACTGAAGATCGAGGCGATGTCATACACGCCCTTTTTGATCAGGTAGAAGTCGATGAGGTTGATCGACGCCCACGGCACCAGCACCAGCAGCAGTGCCAGGATCAGCCCGATGAACTGGCCGATGAAGTCGGCAGACGCGTTCAGCGCAACCAGCCCACAACCGAGCAGAATCACTGCTGCAAGGATCACTCGTACCTTGATGCTTGGGGTCCACTGCGCCGCGAAGGTCTGGATCGCGGTCACGATCGACAGCACTGCGCCGTACAGGTTGAGGGCGTTGTGGCTGATGATGTTGAGCAGGAACAGCACCATCAGGATCGGCCCCAGCCAGCCAGTGGCTTGTTCCACGGCAGCCATTGCATCAGTACCTTCCGGCACGCACAGCACCGCAATCGCGCCAAAACTGAAGCACAGGATGGTACCCAGGGTGGCGCCGAAATAGGTCGCCCAGAACGGCTTGGCGATGCCGATTTCGCGCGGCAGGTAGCGCGAGTAGTCAGAGGTGTACGGCGAGAAGCTGATCTGCCAGATGGTGCCCAGCGACACAGTGGCGATAAACCCGGACAGGTTGAAGCTGCCACGGCTGAAGAAGTCGGCGGGCAGGTCCTGGACGAACATCATGATGAAGCCGGCCAGCAGCGCCGAACCCATCACCCAGGTGCCGATGCGGTTGAGGCTGTGAATGAAGCGATAGCCAATCACGCCGATCGCCGTGGCGCTGAGGGCGCCGATCACGATGGCCGTCGGCATCGGTACGCTGGGGGCAATGCCATGGATCGATTTGCCGGCCAGCACGATGTTGGAGATGAAGAAACCGACGTAGATCAGCGCGGTGAAGAACACGATCAGCAAAGCGCCATAACGGCCGAACTGGCCACGGCTCTGGACCATCTGCGGAATGCCCAGTTGTGGCCCCTGCGCCGAGGCCAGGCCAATGACCACCCCGCCCAGCAAGTGCCCTAAGGCGATGGCAATCAACCCCCACAGCAGATTCAGATGAAACACCTGAACCACCATGGCGCCGGTGACGATGGGCAGTGGCGCGATGTTGGTGCTGAACCAGAGGGTGAACAGGTCGCGCGCCTTCCCGTGGCGCTCTGCAGGTGGAACGTAATCGACCGTGTGATTCTCGACAAACTGGTGCTTCGACGACGATTGGGACATAGGAATTCAGCTCGAAAGGGTCGTTTTTATCGTTGTAGGAAACCGCTCATGGCGGCCTCTCAGCTGCGGACCATATTATGGTATTCCAAACTTTTGACAACACTGCGCCGCCCTAAAAATCAGTAACTGATCCGGTTCAGCAACCTTGCAGGTCTATCTAAATTGACGGCAAGACCGCGTATTCAAAGGCTTGGCGCCTTTCATCGTGTTTTTTCAGGATGCGAAATTAGCGCTTGCAAAACGAGTATTACGGTATACCATCAGACACATCAACGATAAAAAGCGGACCACCGCTCCCCTGCGAAGAGGATCACTTCATGATCGACGCGACCGTCTACAAGAACGTCCTGGGCTCCTTCCCGTCCGGCGTTACCGTCATCACCACCCTGAACGACGACGGCCAGATCGTCGGCCTCACTGCCAGCGCATTTTCCTCCCTGTCGATGGACCCACCGCTGGTGCTGTTCTGCCCTAATTACAGTTCCGACTCCTACCCTGTCCTGATCGCCAAAAAGCGCTTTGCCATTCACCTGCTCTCCGGCGAGCAACAGGCCGAGGCCTACGCCTTCGCGAAAAAAGGCAAGGACAAAGCGGTCGGCATCGAGTGGACCTTGAGCGAGCTGGGCAACCCCCTGCTGGCCAACGCCACCGCCATCATCGAGTGCGAACTGTGGCGCGAATATGAAGGTGGTGACCACGCCATCATGGTCGGCAAGGTGCAGAACCTGATCGTGCCTGAGCAAGCGCCACAGCCGATGATCTACTGCCGCGGCAAGATGGCCAGCTTGCCTGCCTTCGCCTGAGCACTGCCTATTCTGTCTACGGATGCCAGGCGCGTCCGTTGTGATCACTGACGCCTGCCCTGCCAGGCGCGACATTCAAGCGTTGAGGAATGCCCCATGAAATTTTCGTTGTTCGTGCACATGGAACGTTGGGATGAACAGGTCAGCCACCGCCAGTTGTTCGAAGACCTCACCGAACTGACCCTGATGGCCGAGGACGGCGGTTTCAGCACCGTGTGGATCGGCGAACACCACGCCATGGAATACACCATTTCGCCAAGCCCGATGCCGCTGCTGGCCTACCTTGCCGCACGCACCGAGAAGATTCGCCTGGGCGCAGGCACCATCATCGCGCCGTTCTGGAATCCGATCCGTGTAGCCGGCGAATGCGCCCTGCTCGATGTGATCAGCAACGGGCGGATGGAAGTCGGCCTGGCGCGCGGCGCCTACCAATTCGAATTCGACCGCATGGCCAATGGCATGCCCGCTACCGAAGGCGGCAAGGCCCTGCGCGAGATGGTCCCGGCGGTCCGCGAGTTGTGGAAAGGCGATTACGCCTTCGAAGGTGAGGTGTACAAGTTCCCTACTTCGACCAGCGTACCCAAGCCAGTTCAAAGCGGCATGCCGCCGATGTGGATCGCTGCCCGCGACCCCGACTCGCACAACTTTGCCGTGAAGAACGGCTGCAACGTCATGGTTACTCCCTTGATGAAGGGTGACGAAGAAGTGCTCGATCTGAAAAACAAGTTCCAGGCCGCACTCGACAACAACCCGGACGTGCCGCGTCCGCAGCTGATGGTGCTGCGCCACACCCACGTGCACAGCGCTGCCGAACCCGATGGCTGGAAGATCGGCGCCAAGGCGATTGCCCGCTTCTACCGCACCTTCGATGCCTGGTTTGGCAACAAGACCGTTCCGGTCAACGGCTTCCTCGAGCCTAGCCCGGAGTCGAAGTTTGCCGAAGTGCCCGCCTTCGAGCTGGACAATATTCGCAAGAACACCATGATCGGCACGCCCGAAGAAATCATTGCGCGGATCAAGTACTACCAGGAACTGGGCGTCGACGAGTTTAGCTTCTGGTGTGACAACAGCTTGCCGCATGCCGAAAAGAAGAAGTCGCTGGAGCTGTTCATCAAGGAAGTCGTGCCGGCTTTCAACTGAATTCCCATTACCTGAATTCATTGCGGGAACAGCCCGCTCCTGAGGGCTTGATCGCCTGCGGGGGCGGGCATTTTTTTGCCGAGCATTTATCGCCGGCACCTGCATCACTGGATTGCCCGGCCTTTCGTCTTATCGCCGGAGAAATTTCAATCAAGCTATTGCAGAACAAATATTATGGTATACCATCAGACAACAAGACCAGATACCTTTGACAGGAGCCACCCATGAGTTTCGAAATCCGCAAGATCGTCACCTACTCCGAAGAGACCCGCATTGAAGGCGGCAAGGCCACCGACAAGCCGGTGACCATGGTCGGCCTGGCTGTGGTGATCAAGAACCCATGGGCGGGTCGCGGTTTCGTTGATGATCTGAAGCCGGAAATCCGTGCCAACTGCTCTGAACTCGGTGCCTTGATGGTCGAGCGTCTGATTGCTGCCATCGGTGGCGCGGACAAGATCGAGGCCTACGGCAAAGCGGCGGTAGTCGGCGCTGATGGCGAGATCGAACACGCCTCGGCCGTGATCCACACCCTGCGCTTTGGCAACCACTACCGTGAAGCAGTGCAAGCCAAGAGCTACCTGAGCTTCACCAACAAGCGCGGCGGTCCAGGCACCTCGATCCAGATCCCGATGATGCAGAAGGACGACGAAGGCCTGCGTTCGCACTACATCACCCTGGAAATGCAGATCGAAGACGCGCCACGTGCCGACGAGATCGTGGTTGTGCTGGGCGCCGCTGACGGTGGCCGCCTGCATCCGCGCATCGGCAACCGTTACATCGACCTCGAAGAACTGGCAGCCGAAAAAGCTCAATAACAATTAGATCAACGGGCCGGGGCGTGCGCACAGCGTCACGCCTCACGCTCAAGGAGCGCCCTCGATGATTCAGCCTGTTGCTGAACGCACACCCGCCGGCACCAGCTACCTGGTGACTGGCCAAGGCCAGCCTGTGGTACTGATCCACGGCGTCGGCCTGAACAAGGAAATGTGGGGCGGCCAGATCGTCGGCCTCGCCACTGAATACAAAGTCATCGCCTACGACATGCTCGGCCACGGCCAGAGCCAGTTGCCTGCCGCCGATACCCCACTCGAAGGCTATGCCGCGCAACTCGCCGAGCTGCTCGACCATCTGCAGATCGCCCAGGCCACCGTGATTGGCTTCTCGATGGGCGGCCTGGTAGCACGCGCCTTTGCCCTGAATTATCCGCAGCGGTTGTCGGCCCTGGTGGTGCTCAACAGCGTGTTCAACCGCTCGCCCGAGCAGAGCGCCGGGGTTATCGCACGCGCGGCGCAAGCAGCCGAGCTGGGCCCGGATGCCAACGTCGACGCCGCTCTGGAACGCTGGTTCAGCCGCGAGTACAAGGCCGCCAACCCGGCTCAGGTCGCCGCGATCAAGCAGGTCCTGGCCAGCAATGACCCGCAGGGCTACCACACCACCTATTCGCTGTTCGCCACCCAGGACATGTACCGCGAAAGCGACCTGGGCAGCATTCAGGCACCGACCCTGATCGCCACCGGAGAACTCGACTCCGGCTCCACCCCGGCCATGACCCGCCAGCTCGCCGCGCGCATTCCCGGCGCGCATTGTGTGGTCCTCGCCGAACAACGGCATATGATGGCGGTGGAAGCGCCGCGTGAAGTCAACAAGATGCTGCTGGACTTCCTCAGTCAAGCGCGCACCCTCACCGAATCCGCCAAGGGGATAGTTGCATGACCCTCGTTCGTTTCCAGATGTGCATCGACGGCCAATGGTGCGATGCCCAGAGCGGCAAGACTTTCGACAGCCTCGACCCGGCCACCGCGCAGGTCTGGGCGCAACTGCCCGACGCCGACGAAGCTGATGTCGAGCTGGCCGTGCAGTCGGCCCAGCGCGCCTTCGACAGCAAGGCCTGGCGCGGCCTGACCGCCACTGCGCGGGGCAAACTGCTGCGCCGGCTTGGCGACCTGATTGCCGAGAACAAAGAGCACCTGGCCCAACTGGAAAGCCGCGACAACGGCAAGCTGATCCGCGAAACCCGCGGCCAGGTCGGTTATCTGCCAGAGTTTTTCCATTACACCGCAGGCCTGGCCGACAAGCTCGAGGGCGGCACGCTGCCGCTGGACAAGCCTGACCTGTTTGCCTACACCGTGCATGAGCCGATGGGCGTGGTGGCCGGGATCATCCCCTGGAACAGCCCGCTGTACCTGACTGCGATCAAACTGGCCCCGGCGCTGGCCGCCGGTAACACCATCGTCCTGAAGCCGTCCGAGCACGCCTCGGCAACCATTCTCGAGCTGGCCCGTCTGGCCCTTGAGGCCGGTTTCCCACCTGGCGTGGTCAACGTCGTCACCGGTTACGGCCCAAGCACTGGCGCTGCCCTCACCCGCCATCCGCTGATCCGCAAGATCGCCTTCACCGGAGGCGCTGCGACTGCCCGCCATGTGGTGCGCAGCAGCGCCGAAAACTTCGCCAAACTGTCGCTCGAGCTGGGCGGCAAGTCGCCTAACATCATCTTCGCCGACGCCGACCTGGACAGCGCCATCAATGGTGCAGTGGCCGGTATCTACGCCGCCTCGGGGCAGAGCTGCGTCGCCGGCTCGCGGCTGCTGGTGCAGGACGAAATCTACGACGAATTCGTTGCACGGCTGGTCGAGCGGGCCAAACGTATCCGCATCGGCAATCCGCAGGACGAGCAGAGCGAAATGGGCCCGATGGCCACCGCACAGCAACTGGCAGTCGTCGAAGGCCTGGTCGCTGCAGCCTGCGCCGAAGGTGCCAAGCTGCGCATGGGCGGCAAACGTGCCGAGGTCGAAGGCGATGGCTGGTTCTACGAGCCGACCCTGTTCGAGTGCGACAGCAACTCGCTGAAGATCATGCAGGAAGAAGTATTCGGCCCGGTCGCGGCAGTGATCCGCTTCAAGACCGAAGAAGAGGCCCTGGCCATCGCCAACGACTCGCAGTTCGGCCTGGCTGCAGGCATCTGGACCCGCGACCTGGGCCGTGCCCATCGGCTGGCCCGTGACGTGCGCTCGGGGATCATCTGGGTCAACACCTACCGCGCAGTCTCGGCCATGGCGCCGATCGGCGGTTTCAAGAACAGCGGCTACGGCCGTGAAAGCGGCATCGATTCGGTGCTGGCCTATACCGAGCTGAAGACCGTGTGGATCAACCTGTCCACCGCGCCCATGCCCGACCCCTTCGTGATGCGCTAAGGAGCACTGCCAAGATGATCGAACCTGGCATCTACAAAGACGTGATGGGCTCGTTTCCCTCGGGCGTCACGGTCGTGACCACGCTGGACGCCGACGGCGGCATCGTCGGCATCACCGCCAGTGCCTTCAGTGCGCTGTCGATCGAGCCGGCGCTGGTGCTGTTCTGCCCCAACTACGCCTCGGACACCTACCCGATCCTGCGTGACAGCAAGCAGTTTGCCATTCACCTGCTGTCGGCCGGGCAGACCGCCGAGGCCTATGCCTTTGCCGGCAAGGGTAAAGACAAGGCCAAGGGCATCGAGTGGGAGCTGAGCGAGCTGGGTAACCCGCTGCTGACCAAGGCCACCGCGATCATCGAGTGCGAGCTGTGGCGCGAATACGACGGCGGCGATCACGCGATCATCGTCGGCGCGGTGAAGAACCTGGTGCTGCCGGCCGAGCCGGTGACGCCGATGGTCTACCATCGAGGCAAGCTCGGCGCCCTGCCGTCACTGGGCTGAGCTGACCTACCTGCAGCACTGCCTGGTGCAGCGCTGACTATTTTGGGGGCCGCGGCGAACCTCACCCTCGTTCGCGGCCCCTGTTTTATTGCGGAGCACCGCCCATGAGCAACGACAAGTATCAAAAAGGCCTGGAGATCCGCACGCAAGTGCTGGGCGAAGCGTACGTCAACCGCTCGCTGCAGAACGCCGATGAGTTCACCAAGCCCCTGCAGGACCTGGTCACCGAGTACTGCTGGGGGCATGTCTGGGGCCGTGATGGTTTGTCGCTCCAAGAGCGCAGCATGATAAACTTGGCAATGATTTCCGCGCTCAATCGGCCCCATGAGCTTAAGCTGCACATCCGCGGCGCCTTGCGTAATGGCCTGAGCCGTGAACAGATTCGCGAGATCCTGCTCCAGGTCGGCATTTATTGCGGCGTGCCAGCGGCGGTAGACAGCTTTCGGCTGGCCCGCGAGGCATTTGCCGAAGCCGACGCGGAGTCAACCCGTTAACAGCGGGCTGTTCGAACCACTGCAAGGAGCGCCCCGGTTCGTGGTGCTTCGCGAGGTTGGCGCAACAGCCTCATAAAGAGCGCACCTGATGAAACGCCAGCCACTCGACGACAGCTTCAAGGTCAACCGCAACCCCGTCACCCTGCGCGAGATCGTGCTCGACAAGCTGCGCAACGCGATCATGAACTTTCACCTGTTACCGGGTGATCGTCTGGTCGAGCGCGACCTCTGCGACCGCCTCGGCGTCAGCCGCACATCGGTGCGTGAAGCGCTACGCCACCTCGAATCCGAGGGCCTGGTCGAATTCGCCGACGCCAAGGGCCCGCGGGTCGCGATCATCACCCTGGAAGATGCCCGTGACATCTACGAGCTGCGCTGCGTGCTCGAAGGTCTGATCGTCCAGCTGTTCACCCTCAACGCCAAGGCCAAGGACATCCGTGCCCTCGAGCGCGCGCTCGAAGTCAACCGCGAAGCCCTTGAAGAAGGCGAGTTGCAGCAGGTGATCGACTCGGTGCAAGGCTTTTACGATGTGCTTCTGGAAGGCTCCGGCAACCACGTCGCGGCCACCCAGTTGCGTCAGTTGCAGGCACGTATCAGCTACCTGCGGGCGACCTCGGTGTCGCAACAGAACCGCCGTGGCGCCAGCAACAAGGAAATGGAAAAGATCGTTGCGGCGATCAAGAGTGGCGACCCGCTGGCCGCACACCAGGCCTCGGTCGACCACGTCCGCGCTGCCGCTGCAGTGGCGCTGGACTACCTGCGCCAGAAGCAGGATGACAACACCAAGGTGCGCGAGATCGTTGCGCCCCTGGCCCTGAAGGACCCTCGCATAGGCCGCTGACCATGCCCAACGCCCCGCGCTACTGCCCGCACTGCACTACCGAGCTTGCCCGGGGCGTCCCTTGCGGTGATACCCACGAACGCCTGTACTGCGGCGCGTGTGGCTACATCCATTACATCAACCCGAAAATCATCGCCGGCTGCATCATCGAGCGCGATGGCAAGTACCTGTTGTGCCAGCGCGCGATCCCGCCGCGCCCTGGCACCTGGACGCTGCCGGCAGGCTTCATGGAAGCCGGCGAAACCACTGAACAGGCTGCGCTGCGTGAAGTCTGGGAAGAAACCGGGGTACAGGCCGAAATCGTCTCGCCGTACTCGATTTTCAGCGTGGCCAAGATCAGCGAGGTCTACATCGTCTTCCGCGCCATCGCCACCGCTGAAACCGGCGTGTTCGGTGCAGAAACCCTGGCCTACAAGTTTTTCGAGCCTGACCAGATCCCCTGGGACGAGATCTATTATCCGGCCATCCGGCAGATTCTCGAGCGCTACATCCTTGAGCGCCAGGCGGGTGTGTATGGGATCTACATGGGCAACGACGACACTGGCAAGGTGCACTTCATTCGCTGACCGCACCAGCGCGTAGCCACGCCACGCGCCCTCTCGCATTGCATTTAAGCGGCGGCTGGCCCAAGCTCAGAGGTTCCTGACCACCGGACCTGCCAATGCCCAGACACCGCCTGTACCTGATCGCCGTGCTCGCTCTGATCCTGGTATCGGCCACCCTCGGCTACTGCTCACGTAACGCCGAAATTACTGCTCCAGCGGTTGCGCCGCACAGTTATGGCAAAGCGCTGCGCCAGGCGCATGACGGCCTGCCAGGTGCTGCGCGGGTGCTCTATCAGCAGTTGCAGCGTGACGATCTGGCGCCTATCCGGCGCGCAGCGCTGTATGCCGAATTGCCCAACTACCCCTCGCCCAAAGCGCTGGAGCTGGCCAGGCTTGATCTGCAACACGATGACCCGATGGTCCGTCGCGCCGCTATCGAGGGTATTCGTCGGCTGCTGCCAGCCGCGCAGCGTAGCCTGGTGCTTGGGCCGATGCTCGATGATGACGAGCAAAGCGTGCGCTTCGCGGCAGTAGATGCCCTGCTCGGCCTTGACCCCGACGCCATAGGCTTGTACTTCGGACCCTTGCAGCAGGCACTCGAAGCCTACCAGCAAGCCCTCAGCGCGCAGCCAGAAGACAGCGCCGCGCAAGTGCACCTGGCCAAGTTGTACCTGCATGAAGATGATTACGCCCAAGCCGCCCTGGCCTTGCAACGCAGCCTGCAGCTCACCCCGCAAAACCTGGATGCCCTCGCCGTCCAGGTACGCCTGCTCGAGCGCCAGGGCCTGCACGACGAATCTCGCCAGGTATTGGCCAAAGCACTGGCGCTGCAGCCAGACTCGGCCTTTTTACAGCACGACCTCGGCCTGTGGCTCAATCGCCATCAGCAAACCGAATACGCCTTGCTGGCGTTTGCCCGCGCTGTTGAGCTGGAGCCGGAAAACACTGATTACCGCTACGTGCTGGCAGTCACCCTGCATCAGCTTGAGCAGGTTGAAGCCGCACAGAAGCAGCTGCAGACTATCCTCGATCGACAGCCAGCCAATCGCAAGGCGCGCGTCTTGTTGATCCAATACTGGAAAGAGACAGGACAGCTGCAGAACGTACAGGTACTGCTGGCCGAGCTTGAGCGTCAGAATCCGGACGATCCAATTCTACAGCAGGGTTTGTAGCGCCCCAGCCATGCGGGCTATTCGCCAACGGCAAGGCCCGCCTCTTCGGTCAGCATGCTTTGCACCCGAGCAACCAGCAGTGCCAGCGAGAAGGGTTTGAGCATCAGACCCGTGCCGGGCTGGTCGAGCAACGCCTGCTCGATCGGGTGTTCGGTGTAGCCGGTAATGAACAGGATCTTCTGCTGCGGTTGCAGCAGCCGCATTGCCTGCGCCACCTGGCGACCACTTGAACCACCAGGCAGGCCAATGTCGGTGACGACCAGATCGAAGCTGCCATCATGGCGGAATTTGCTCATGGCGCCCGTGGCATCAGCCACATCGACCACCTCGAAGCCCTGCTCCACCAGCGCCTCCTTCATCAGCGTGCGCAAGCCCCGCTCATCATCGATCAGCAACAGGCGCCTGCCATGAGCTGGCTGCAGCGCCTGTAACTGGGGCGTTGCCACCGGTTCGACCGCTTGCAGGCAACGCGGAAACATCATGGTCACCCGGGCCCCTTGTTCCAACGTAGACTCAAGCCAGACATGGCCCCCAGACTGGTGAACAAAGCCGTACACCATGGACAGTCCCAGCCCAGCGCCGCGCCCTGCAGGCTTGCTGGTGAAAAACGGCTCGAACGCACGTGGGATGTCTTCGCTGGCCATGCCCTGGCCATCGTCCTCGACCTGAATGGCAAGATAATCACCTGCCGGTAGCCCGCCAAGGGCTCGTTCATCATCCTCAAGCCGCTGGTTGAAACTGCGAATGGTCACTGTGCCCGCAGGGTTGCAGGCCTCACGGGCATTGGTGCACAGGTTGACCAGAGCAATTTCCAGCTGCCCCGAGTCAACCAGGATCGGCCAGGCATCGCTATCCAGATGACACTCAAGGACAATCTCCGGGCCCAGGGCCTGCGAAAACAGCGGCTGCAATGCTGTCATCACCTGCGTACTGTTCAGCGGTCGCGGCGACAGACGTTGAGTTCTGGAAAAAGCCAGCAACTGATGCGTCAGGCTCATTGCGCGCTCAACCGAGTCGCGTGCCAGCTCTACATAACTGGCGATACGTTCGGGTTGGCCTTGGTCGATTCGCCGTTGCAATAATTCCAGGCTGCCGCTGATACCAGACAGCAGATTGTTCATTTCATGGGCCATGCCACCGGCCAATTGACTGACCACAGTGACGCGCTGATTGTTGCGCAGCAGCGACTCCGAACGTCGCATGGCGTTTTCACGCTCCTGATTGATGTCACTGCCCACCACAGTCAGAAACTTGCCGTCGCGCCGCGCGCTCCAACGGATCCAGCGATAATGCCCGGCACAGTGGCGCACGCGGCTCTCAAGCTCGCTAACGCCATTGCCGTGCAGCAGGTCCAGCGCAACTTCCGCCACGTCACGTCGATCGGATGGGTGTACCAGGTCGATGATGGACATCTCGGCCAATTGCGACAACGTCCATCCCAACATGCGCTCAAACGCGGGGTTTACAGCATGCAGGCGCAGATCAAGCGTGATCATGATCATGGCTTGCCCGGTCAACGCCCAGATCCCTTCCCGATCGGCCTGATACTGCGCAATCTGCTGCTCGAATCGCTCAGTCAGCTCACGCCACTCGCCCAGGGTTTCGACGCTGGCCGTGGCGTTGATGACGGTATGCAGGAAACCCGCAACGCGTGCCTGCTCATCTCTGATCGGCGTATAACCCAGGGTGCACCATACATTGCCGACCTCGGTGCCACCTGCAACCAGAAAGGGGGCATCGCCAACGAAGCTTGCTTGTCCCTCGAGCGCTTTGAATACGGACGGCCCGACGTGCTCCCAATGCTCGAGCCATAACTGCTCGAAACTGCCCCCCAAACCAGGGGCGCCCTTGCCGATCACGGCCGAGTAAGCGGTGTTATGAATGACCGTCAGCCTGTCGCCCCATATCAGCGCTGCGGGGAACGGCGACGCGAGCATGATATCCACAGCGTGCCGCAGCGAGGGCGGCCATTGCGCCAGGATACCCAGAGGGGTGGCGCCCCAATCGAACACGCGAATGGCATCCGCAATCGGATCGATCTGCTTCCAGCTGGGTTCAAGATTGATCACTTGAAAATCGGTATTGGACGACTTGCCCTTGGCGACCACTGTCTGGATTCCTTGACGTCGGCTGGCTGACTAGCTAGTGCGCATGATCTGCCGGAAGTCGATCCACTGCAACGCCGGATTTCACCGGCAAGCGGGAGATCTCTGACCCCGCTGCGCGACGAGCTCCCACAGCAAGGCTGGTGTTTCCCCAAAGCTGAATCGACATAAGCCTACATCTGCGGTGTCGCGGCCTACGTACTCTGGTTTGCCAGTTGTCCAAACGCGGACAGCACCAGGGGAAGGATGTTGCCGATGTCAAAACTCATGCACACAGGGCGTAGTTTGCTGGAGCTGTTGTTGGTCTCGGCGGTCGGGCTGATTCCGATGGTTTCCGGGCTGACCGTGATGTTCTATCAGCTTGAGCGCAAGTTAGACGAAAACGCTCGCATATCGGCCCACGAGGCCCTGTTCGCGATCGATCGACGCCTGGACAGTCTGTTGCTCACCGCCAGTACCGCCAGCCAGTTCAGCGGCCAGGCGTGTGACAACGTTATTGAACAACTGCGAGCAATGACCGACAGCGACCCGCGAATCCACTCACTGGAGCTGACCAAAGATGATTTGGCGTACTGCAGCACCTTGCCAGCGATCATTCCGCATCATGTCGACATTAGCGCCGGACGCACTGTCATGTTGAATTTTGACTCGCCGACAACGCCCAATGGCGTCATGGTCGAATATCGTCTGACCAACGACGGCTCTGGCATCATTGCGACGAGTCATGGCATTGAGCTGCGCAGAGAACTGCAGGGTTTTCAGGATGGGCTTGTGTTGGTACTGGAGTTCAAGGACGCGTATCTCTGGAGCCAAGGCGATAGCCGCGATCAGCAAAAACCTTCACAGAGCGAATTCTTCCGCAGTGCGCCGTCGACTCGGCATGACTATCGGGTGAACGTCGGCTATCCAGCGGGATACACGCTGGCGGAAGCGCGTCTGCTGATGGTTCAGGTCTTGCCATCGCTGACGCTGGTAGGCCTGCTGACTGCCGCCATTACTTACTGGGGCATACTCCGTGCTCGGCGCAAGCGGGAGCGCACCACTGCCTGAAGCACAAGCAGGGTGCGCCAGCCGTCATTGCACGTCGAGAACGCCGCGACGCACCTGGTCCCGCTCGATCGATTCGAACAAGGCCTTGAAGTTGCCTTCACCGAAACCGTCGTCACCCTTGCGCTGGATGAACTCGAAGAACACCGGCCCCAGCAAAGTCTCCGAGAAAATCTGCAAGAGCAGGCGCTTGTCACCCGATTCCGACGCGCCGTCGAGCAGAATACCCCGCGGCTGCAATTGGTCAACCGGCTCACCGTGGCCTGGCAGGCGTTCTTCGAGCATCTCGTAGTAGGTCTGTGGCGGCGGGGTCATGAAGCGCATGCCCAGGCCCTTCAGCGCGTCCCATGTCTTGAGCAGGTCATCGGTGAGGAAGGCGACGTGCTGGATGCCCTCGCCATTGAACTGCATCAGGAACTCTTCGATCTGGCCGGCGCCCTTGGACGACTCTTCATTCAGCGGAATGCGGATCATGCCATCAGGCGCAGTCATGGCCTTGGAGGTGAGGCCGGTGTACTCACCCTTGATGTCGAAATAGCGAATTTCGCGGAAGTTGAACAGCTTCTCGTAGAAGTTGGCCCAATACGACATGCGCCCGCGGTAAACGTTGTGGGTCAGGTGATCGATGATCTTCAGCCCTGCACCGGCCGGGTTGCGCTCGACGCCTTCGATGAACTTGAAGTCGATGTCATAGATCGAGCTGCCTTCTTCGTGACGGTCGATCAGGTACAGCGGCGCACCACCGATGCCCTTGATCGCGGGCAGTCGCAGCTCCATCGGGCCGGTTTCGATCTCCACCGGCTGCGCGCCCAGCTCGAGTGCACGCGCATAGGCTTCATGGGCGTTGCGCACCTTGAAGGCCATGCCACACACCGACGGGCCATGCTCGGCAGCAAAATACGAAGCGACGCTCTTCGGCTCATTGTTGAGAATAAGGTTGATGTCGCCCTGGCGGTACAGGTGAACATCCTTGGAGCGGTGCGAAGCAACCTTGGTGAAGCCCAAAATCTGAAATACAGGTTCCAGTACGCCTGGGGTCGGCGATGCCAGTTCAATGAACTCAAAGCCCATCAGGCCCATCGGGTTTTCGAAGATATCAGCCATGTTCGTGTCCTCATCTACAGCGTAATAACGGTTGTTCAGTTGCAGTCGATGGCGGACAGCCGAGGTGGCGAGCAGGGGATGCCACGCACGCTGCGGGCGAGGAAGGTACCAATGATCAGTTTGAACCCGTGACGTGGCATAGGGGGCACATTCTCGGTGGCTTGGCCCTCTGCACAAGAGAACCTTATTGTTTTATTCGTAATTGGATTCTATAGGGCGTAAATCGGTTTGTCGCGCTTTTAGTTGTCCGCCCTGCCCGACCAACGGCTATCCTTGGCAGGTCTTCATCAAGCTCAGGTCAGTATGCCCCTCACACGCAACCATCACGCCCGCTGCAACTGGCGCACCCTGCTCCCTTGGCTGGTCGGCCTGCTGCCGTTGCTGGGCGGCATGGGAGTCATGACCTGGCAGAGCCAACAGGACATGCGTCAGGCCAGCGAGACTACCAGTCGCCAGGCCGTGATCCATGTCGAGCGCATACTCGACAGTGTAGCAACCGCTGCCCAGGCGCTGCTGCCGCTGGCTGGCCGCCCTTGCGCGCAGGCCGAGGTCGCACTACGCAGGGAAGTTACCCGCAACGCCTTTGTCCGCTCCGCCAATCTCGTCAGTGACAACACGCTCTACTGCACCTCGTTGTTTGGCGATTACCATGAAGCGGTGAATCCGGCAGACTACACCGAAGGCCGCCTGTGGCTGATGGATGGCAACTCGGTCACACCAGGGCATGCCTTGCTGGTCTATCGAGTGGGCAATGCCCAGCGTGCGGCGATTACCACCGTCGACAGTGAACACCTGCTCATCGCCCTGCGCCTGATCGGCGACGATCAGCAGTTGTATCTGCAAGTCGGCAATAGCTGGCTAGGCCAGGACGGCGAGGTGCGCACCGGCACCCCGCCAGCAGCGCCAAGCGCTGCGGTCGTGCAGGCATCAGCGCGTTATCCGTTCAGCGTCCACGGCGGTTTTGCTGCCGGCAAACAGGCTGAGTTGATGCTCACTCACTACCCCGGGCTGCTCGCCTTGTTGCTGCTGCTGGGTGTAGCGGCTGGGAGCGCCTGCCGCTGGCAGTTGCGCCGAGCATCCTCTTCACGCGCCGAACTCGACCGGGCGCTGCAGGCCAACGAATTCGTGCCGTATTTCCAGCCCGTGGTGCGCAAGGGTGATTACCAGTGGGCCGGTGCCGAGGTGCTGATGCGCTGGAACCATCCGCGCGAGGGGCTGGTGCGCCCTGACCTGTTCATCCCCTACGCCGAACACAGCGGGCAGATCGTCGCCATGACACGCGCGCTGATGCTGCACACCGCCCAAGGCCTGGCGCCTTATGCGGCATTGATGGAAGACGGCTTTCATATCGGCATCAACATCACCGCCGACCACTGCCAGGATTTGAGCCTGCTCGAAGATTGCCGGGTGTTCCTCCAGCACTTCCCACCTGGGCGGGTAGCGTTGACTCTGGAACTGACCGAACGCAAGTTGCTCGAGGCCACACCGGTTGCGCTGGAGCTGTTTGCCAAACTGCACGAGATGGGCGTGATGATCGCCCTCGATGACTTTGGCACGGGCCAGTCCAGCCTCAATTATCTGCGTCAGTTCAACATCGATTACCTCAAGATCGATCAGAGCTTCGTCGCCATGATCGGTGGCGACGCGCTGTCGCAGCACATCCTCGAGAGCATCATCGAGCTGTCGGGCAAACTGGGCCTGGGGATTGTCGCCGAAGGGGTCGAAACAGCTACCCAGCGTGATTATCTGCAAGATCATGCCGTGGACTTTCAGCAAGGCTACCTGTTCGCCCGGCCGATGCCGCTGGAGGCTTTTCTGCAAGCATTGGCGGCTCGCCCGCGGTTGCCCCAGGAGGTTCGCCCTGAGATCATGCGCGGCTGATCAAACCGCTCATTCACTGTAATTGAGGCATTCGTGTCAAAAGGAATTGTTACATCGGTCACCGCGTCCTGCCTGTTCGCCGTGATGTACTTCTACAGCTCACTGCTGGCGCCGCTCGACGGCGAAGAAATTTTCGGCTGGCGAACCCTGCTGACCCTGCCCTGCCTGACCTTGTTCATGCTGGTGAGCAAAGACTGGCAGCGGGTCGCTGAGCTGTTCGGTCGGGTGCGCCGCAGCCCGGCACTGTTGCTGGGCATGCTCGGCACGTCGTGGTTGATGGGGGTGCAACTGTGGCTGTTCCTCTGGGCACCGTTGCACGGGCGCAGCCTGGAGGTGTCGATGGGTTACTTCCTGTTGCCGCTGGCGATGGTCCTGACTGGCCGACTGGTCTACGGTGAGCGCCTTTCACGCCTGCAGAAAGTGGCCGTGGCCTGCGCAGCGCTGGGGGTGGGTCACGAGCTGTACCAGCATGGCAGCTTTGCCTGGGAAACGCTGGTGGTGATGATCGGCTATCCGATCTACTTCGTGCTGCGCCGACGCTGCCGCACCGATCACCTGGGGGGGCTTTGGTGCGACATGTTCCTGCTCTTGCCGTGGGCACTGTACTTCGTGTTTCAGGGCCCATTGTCGGCCGCCGACCTGCGAGCACACCCCGGGCTGTACGGCTTGATTCCGCTGCTCGGGGCAATCAGCGCCGGTGCACTGATTGCCTATGTACTCGCCAGCCGGCTGTTGCCGTTCGGCCTGTTCGGCCTGCTCAGCTATGCCGAGCCGGTGCTGCTGGTTGGCGTCGCCCTGCTGCTGGGCGAAACCATCGGCCCTGACCAGTGGCTGACTTACCTGCCGATCTGGGCGGCGGTGCTGGTGCTGGTGCTCGAGGGCTTCAAGCACCTGCTCCGTCAACGTCGCCGCTCGGTGTAAGGCGCACCTGGCGCACGCGCCGCTCCTCCACCGCAATCACGGTCATGGTCCAGCCATTCCAGGCCAGACAATCACCAACCCGCGGCAAGCGATCCAGCAAGCTCATCACCAGGCCCGCGAGGGTCTGGTAGTCCTCGGTAGCGCGGGCACTGAAGCCGGTCCGCGCCTGCACCTGGCTCAGGTTCAAGGCACCGCTGACAACAAAACCGTCAGCCTCCTCGACGATCGCCGGGCCTTCGATCTCACTGGCGTCAGGCAGCTCGCCAGCAATCGACTCGAGGATATCGGTCATGGTCAGCAAACCGGTGAAGTCACCAAATTCATTGACCACAAAGGCGATATGGGTCGACTGGCCGCGCATCTGCTCCAGCGCATTGAGGATGCTGAAGCTCTCCAGCAGGTTCAAAGGCGCACGCACCATGGCTTCAAGGTCGGGTTGATTGCCCTCGAGGTACTCCTTGAGCAACTCCTTCTTGTGCACGAAGCCCAGCGGTTCCTCTATACGCCCGTTGCGGATCAGCGGCAGGCGTGAGTACGGCGAGTTGGCCAGCGCCTGGGTAATGCTCTCGGCAGGCAGTGCCAGGTCCAGCGCATCGACTTCGGTACGCACCGTCATCACGGTACGGATCGGCCGCTCGGCAAGGTTCAGCACGCCGCTGATCATCACCCGCTCGCGGCGATCGAACAGCACCTGCTCCTGGCCACCCTCAACCAGATCGGCAATCTCCTCACCCACTTCGTCCGCTTCTACGCGGCGACCGCCCATCAGGCGCAGTACCGCATGCGCAGTGCGCTCACGCAGCGGGCGATGCTCTTGCAGGCTGCGCTTGCGGCGGGCCCTGGCGAGCTGGTTGAACAGCTCGATCAGGATCGAGAAACCAATAGCCGCGTACAGGTAGCCTTTCGGGATATGGAAGCCCAGGCCCTCTGCGGTCAGGCTGAAGCCGATCATCATCAAAAAGCCCAGACACAGCATGATCACGGTCGGGTGGGCATTGACGAAGCGGGTCAGCGGCTTGCTGGCCACAATCATGATACCGATCGAGAAGATCACCGCGATCATCATGATCGACAGGTGTTCGACCATACCCACCGCGGTGATCACCGCGTCCAGCGAGAACACCGCATCAAGCACGACGATCTGCGCAACGATCGGCCAGAACGCCGAATGGCGCACGCTGCCGCTGGACTGCGCGACATGCCCTTCGAGTCGTTCGTGCAGCTCCATGGTGGCCTTGAACAGCAGGAACACACCACCAAACAGCATGATCAGGTCACGGCCCGAGAACGTCTTGCCAAAGAGTTCGACCAGTGGCTCGGTCAGGGTGACCATCCACGAGATGCTCGCCAGCAGGCCCAGGCGCATGATCAGCGCCAGGCTCAAGCCGATCACCCGCGCGCGGTCGCGCTGATGCGGGGGCAGCTTGTCAGCCAGGATGGCAATGAACACCAGGTTATCGATACCCAGCACCAGCTCGAGGACGATAAGCGTCAACAGGCCTAGCCAGGCCGTGGGGTCGGCAAGCCATTCCATTAGCGGGTACTCACAAGGGATGTGTTACGGGAGGGGGTGCAAGATGGCCGGGACGACCAGGAACTGGGGGGCTCCGAGAAGGTGTTCATAGATACCTGAATGGGAAATTGGGATAGAGATCCTACAATTACAGTCGTATTTTCTGACAGCGGGAAACTATTACAAAACCTGTAACGGGTATTTTTGAAGCAAACCGCAGGCTACCCACACGCCGCGCTTCAACAAAAGGCAAGGCCGGATCGCGCCAGAACCGGGAGACCTCGATCATCGCCCTGCCCCTTTACTCGCCGCCCTGCACAACCACCAGCAACTGCGCCTGCTGCGGGCCGATCGAGCGCAGCCGATGGGGAGTCTGGGCATTGAAATGCAAGGCATCGCCCTGCCCCAGGAGCACCCGCTCGCTCATGAAATCGACCTCAACCTGGCCACTGTGGACGAACAGGAACTCCTCGCCCTGGTGCTCCTTGAAGGTTGGATCGCTGAATTCGGTGGGCGGCTGGATCAGAAACGGCAGCAGGCTGCGCTGGCCAACCTGCGAGGTCAGCACGGCATAGCCCGGGCCCTCGCCGCTGCCGACCAATGCCTGCCGTTCGCCTTGGCGGACCAGGCTGTAGCGGGCTTGGTCAGTGGCGTCCTCAGAAAACAGCTCCTCGACGTTGACGTTCAAGGCTCGCGCCAATTTCAGTGCGCTGGCAATCGACGGTGTGTTCAGCCCGCGCTCGACCTTGGACAGGTAGCTTTTGGTCATCCCAGCCTTGTCAGCCAGTACCTCAAGCGTGATGCCGAGTTTTTTTCTCAGCAATTTCAATCGGATAGACATGAATTTCGGTATTCCCAAGAAACGCTGTTGCTTATGACACTTTGTGTCATATAGGATATCTAGTGTCATTGATTGCGTTATCGAGCTCGGACCACTCCACGCAGCCGAGCACAAACCGCTGACCTTCATCATCCACCACCGAGGATAGTCGCCCATGGCCACGACCCTGTCACACAGCAAAGAGCAACTGGTGCGCCAGGCGCTGACTCAGATGCAGAGTTCGCTCGCCGATAATACGTGGACCGTGCGCGAAAAGCTGGCACTGACCTGCCGAATTCTGTTCGACCACGGCCATGACTCCGGCCTGGCTGGGCAGATAAGTGCTCGAGGACCCCAACCCGGCACCTTCTACACCCAGCAATTGGGCCTGGGTTTCGATGAGATCAGTGCGAGCAACCTGCTGCTGGTCAACGAGGACCTGGAAGTGCTCGAAGGCCAGGGCATGCCGAATCCGGCCAACCGCTTTCACAGCTGGGTCTATCGCGCACGTCCAGACGTCAATTGCATCATTCACACGCATCCGACCCACGTCGCGGCGCTTTCGATGCTTGAAGTGCCGCTGCAGGTCTCGCACATGGACCTGTGCCCGCTGTTTGAGGACTGCGCGTTTCTCGAGGGCTGGCCAGGTGTCCCGGTGGGCAACGAAGAAGGCGAACTGATCAGCAATGCGCTGGGTGACAAGCGCGCGATTCTGCTTTCGCACCACGGCCAGCTGTCGACCGGTGCCAGCGTCGAGCAAGCCTGCGTCTACGCCCAACTGATCGAACGCGCCGCCCGCCTGCAATTGCTGGCGATGGCTGCCGGCACCATCAAACCGATCAGTCCCGCGTTGGGCCGCGAGGCACACGACTGGATCGACCGGCCCAAACGCCACACCGCTGCCTTCAACTATTACGCCCGCCAGTGCCTGCGTAAGCATGAAGACTGCCTGAACTGATCACCCCTGCCTTGTTTGCGGAGCATGCATCATGACTACACAATTCCACGGCATCATCGGCTACACCGTTACCCCGTTCAGCCATGCCGGCGAGCAGCTTGACCTGCCCGCACTCGGTCAGTGCATCGAGCGCCTTATCGACAGTGGCGTCCACGTGATCGCGCCGCTGGGCAGCACCGGCGAAGGTGCTTACCTGAGCGACAGCGAGTGGCAACAGGTCGCCGAGTACAGCCTGGCCAGCATTGCCAAGCGCGTGCCGAGCATCGTCAGCGTCTCTGACCTGACCACTAGCGGGGCGATCCGCCGTGCCCGTTTTGCCCAGGCGCAGGGCGCCGATGCGCTGATGGTATTGCCAACCGCGTACTGGAAGCTCAGCGAGCGCGAGATTGCCCAGCACTACCGCGCCATCGCCGCCTCGGTAGACCTGCCGATCATGCTCTACAACAACCCAGCCACCAGCGGCACCGACATGCCGGTCGAGCTGATACTGCGCATCGTGCGCGAGATCGACAACGTCACCATGGTCAAGGAAAGTACCGGCGATATACAGCGCATGCACAAGCTGCATGTACTCGGTGAAGGTCAGGTGCCGTTCTACAACGGCTGCAACCCGTTGGCGCTGGAAGCCTTCGCCGCAGGTGCCAAAGGCTGGTGCACGGCGGCGTGCAACCTGATCCCGGAACTCAACCTTGAGCTGTACCACGCGGTACTGGCGGGTGACCTGGAGCAGGCCAAAACGCTGTTCTACCGGCAGTTGCCACTGCTTGAGTTCATCCTCAAAGGCGGCCTGCCAGCCACCGTCAAGGCCGGCCTGAGCCTGACCGGGCTGGATGCGGGTGAACCGCGCCGGCCGGTGTTTGCACTGGATCAACAGCACATCGAGAAACTGCAGGAACTGCTCGCGCAACTGCGCTGAGTCGCTTGCTCGAACAAAACGCCTGCCTGCCCCAATGAAGGGTCAGACAGGCGTTGTCGTTTTATCTGTCAGCCGTGATCGGGCCTAGCTATTCAAGTGCTCAGATCCGCTTACGGCATCACCGGTGGCGTGTACTGCAAGGTCGAGCCGAGCGCCCACAGCAGCACCAGCACCAACGGCGCATGCACCAGCAACTGCACGAACGAGAAGCCGATCAGGTCGCGCGCCTTGAGCCCAAGCACCCCAAGCAGCGGCAGCATGTAGAACGGGTTGATCAGGTTGGGCAAGGCTTCGGCCGCGTTGTAGATCTGTACCGCCCAGCCAAGGTGATACTGCAGGTCGTTGGCCACCAGCATCACGTACGGCGCCTCGATGATCCACTTACCACCGCCCGAGGGGATGAAGAAGCCCAGCACCGCCGAGTACACGCCCATCAGCAAGGCATAGGTGTCGTGCGTGGCGATCTGCACGAAGAAGGTCGAGATATGGTGAGCCAGAGTCTGCTCATCGATGCCCTTGACCTGAGTCAGCACCGCTGCGATCGAGCCATACAGCGGAAACTGGATCAGCACCCCGGTGGTGGTCGGCACTGCGCGGGTCACGGCATCGAGGAAACTGCGCGGCCGCCAGTGCAGCAGAGCGCCGAGCATGATGAACAGGAAATTGTAAGTGTTGAGCCCGGAAATCGCGGTAATCGCCGGCTTGCTGGCGAACTCCTGGTACAGCCAGCCAGCAGCCAGTGCCACCAGCAACAGGGTCAGTACCGGGCTGTGTTCGAGCCATTCACCGGGACGGGTGCGCTGCGCCGGCGGCGGCGCGGTGAAGCTGGGGTCGATGCCGCATTGCTCGGCTGTGCGCGCGCTGCTGGCGCCGGGTGCGGTGGCATAGGCCACGATCAGCGAGACGATCACCAGCGCTGCCAGGAGGACGCCGGACTGCCAGAGGAAGATGGTCTCGGTGAAGGGGATCACGCCGGTAATCGACAGGATCGACGGTGGCAGGCTGGCCGGGTTGGCCTGCAGCTGCGCCGCCGACGACGACAAGCCCAGCGCCCATACCGCACCCAAGCCAAGGTAGGCCGCTGCGCCTGCAGCTCGATAGTCCATTTTCAGATCGGTGCGACGGGCCAATGCCCGTACCAGCAAGCCGCCAAACACCAGCGACAGGCCCCAGTTGAGCAAAGACGCCACCATCGAGATCAGCGCCACCCAGCAGACTGCAGACCGGCCGTTTTTCGGAATGCGTGCCAAGCGATCGATCAGCCGCGCCGCCGGCGGTGAGCTGGCAACCACATAACCGCCGATGACCACAAAGGCCATCTGCATGGTGAACGGGATCAGGCTCCAGAAACCGTCGCCAAAGGCCTTGGCGGTGTCGGTCGGCTTGGCGCCCATGGCCATTGCGGCGACGCACACCAGCACCACAGCCAACGCGGCAAAAACCCACGAGTCGGGGAACCAGCGCTCGGCCCAGTTGGAGCAGCGCAGAGCGAACCGGGCGGAGCGGCTATCCTGAATTTCAGCGGCCACGGTAGTTTTCCTTTTATTGGTCTTGTCAGGGGTTTTCAAAGCACACGCAAAAAACCTGCAGCCACGAACCTGCTCGGCAAAGGGGTCAGCCTTCGCAAAGCAAGCCCGCCACTACAGGGCTGGGCTAACCAGCGGTGATTCAGAAGGTCATTTCTTTCACATCATCGGCAACGATCAGCTTGCCGGCGGTTTTGGCGATCACTTCTTCAACAGTCACGCCCGGCGCCGTTTCGCGCAGGATGAACGCACCGTTTTCGATCTCAAGATAAGCCAGGTCGGTCAGCACCTTGCGAATGCAGCCCGCGCCGGTCAATGGCAGGCTGCAGCGCGACAGCAGCTTGGACTCACCGTCCTTGGACGCATGGGTCATGGTGACGATGATGTTCTCGGCGCCTGCGACCAGGTCCATGGCGCCGCCCATGCCTTTGACCAGTTTGCCGGGAATCATCCACGAGGCAATGTTGCCTTCGACATCCACTTCGAACGCGCCGAGCACGGTCAGGTCGACGTGGCCGCCGCGAATCATCGCAAACGACTGCGCCGAATCGAAGATCGAGGCGCCGCGGCGGGCGGTGACGGTTTGTTTGCCGGCATTGATCATGTCGGCATCGATGGTGCTTTCGGTGGGAAACTCGCCCATGCCGAGCAGGCCGTTTTCCGATTGCAGCATCACGTCCATGTCAGCGGGCACATAGTTGGCCACCAAAGTAGGAATGCCGATGCCGAGGTTGACGTAGAAGCCGTCCTGCAGTTCACGGGCGACGCGTTGGGCCATCTGTTCGCGGGTCAGTGCCATGGTCTGGATCTCTTTGTTGTTCTATGGGCGGCGTTCAGGCCTTGACAGTGCGCTTTTCGATGCGCTTCTCGAAGGTGCCGACAATCACACGATCGACGAAGATCCCTGGGGTATGGATCTCGCTTGGCAGCAACACGCCGGGCTCGACGATCTCCTCGACCTCGACCACGGTGATCTTGCCAGCGGTAGCGGCCAGCGGATTGAAGTTCTGCGCGGTGTTGCGATACACCACGTTGCCGTAGTGGTCGGCCTTCCAGCCTTTGACGATGGCGAAGTCGCCGGTGATGGCTTCTTCGAGGATGTACTTGCGGCCGTTGAACTCACGCACTTCCTTGCCTTCGGCAACCGGGGTGCCGTAGCCGGTGGCGGTGAAGAACGCCGGGATGCCAGCGCCGCCAGCGCGCATCTTCTCGGCCAGGGTGCCTTGCGGGGTCAGTACAACTTCCAGCTCGCCGCTGAGCAACTGGCGCTCGAACTCGGCGTTTTCGCCGACATAGGACGCGATCATCTTGGCGATCTGCCGCTCTTCGAGAAGGATGCCCAGGCCAAAACCATCGACGCCGCAGTTGTTCGAGACTACGGTCAGGCCCTTGACGCCGCTGCGCTTGATCTGGGCGATGAGGTTTTCCGGGATACCGCACAGGCCGAAGCCGCCAGCCAGTACGGTCATGTTGTCGGTCAGGCCTGCCAGGGCCTCTTCGTAGGTTGCAACGCGCTTGTCCAGTCCGGCCATGCTGATTCGCCTTTATAGTTGTTTGTGCGTGCAGCCATCTTCACCGCTGCCGACTGATTTGTTAATTTTGTTTTAGTCATCGATTGATAATTTTTCTAAAACAAAAGGCCCACCCCCGCATGAACGTCAAGCAGTTGCGTGCCTTTGTCACCGTAGCCAAGTACCTGAGCTTTGCCCAGGCCGGCGAGCACCTGCATGTGTCGCAGCCGGCCTTGAGCCTGACCATCAAGGCGCTGGAGGACAACCTTGGCGGCGCCTTGCTCGCCCGCACCACCCGCAGCGTCAGCCTGACCCCCGAAGGCGAGGTGCTGCTGCCGTTGGCGCGACGTCTGCTGGCCGACTGGGACGACACCGAAGAGATGCTGCGCCAGCGCTTCACCCTGCAACTGGGGCGGGTCTCGGTGGCGGCGATGCCGGCCTTCGCTGGCAACCTGCTACCGCAGGCATTGAAGGTGTTTCGCCAGCGTTATCCGCGGGTCAACGTCACCGTGCATGACGTGATCAACGAACAGGTGCAGGAACTGGTGCGCCATCGCCGCGTCGAACTAGGCATTGGCTTCGAGCCGGACAACCTCGACGGCCTGCGTTTTGTACCGCTTTACATGGACCGCTTCGTGGCGGTGGTGCCAGCCGATTCGCCACTGGCGTTGCAGACAGAAGTAAGTTGGCAGGCACTGTTGGCCGAGGATTTCATTGCTCTGCAACGACCGTCTGCGGTGCGCCTGCTGTTGGAACAGAACGTAGCCGCCGGCCATGGCAAATTGACCGTGGCGTTCGAAAGCCATCAATTGACCACCATCGGCCGCATGGTCGCCAATGGCCTGGGCGTCAGTGCTGTGCCGGCCCTGTGCATCAAGCAGATGCAGGAGCTTGGCGCCCGCTGCATTGCCTTGATTGAACCCAGCGTCGAGCGGCGCATCGGCGTTATTTCGCTGAGTGAACACAAGCTTTCAACCGCAGCCGAGGCGCTGCTGGATGTCGTTATCGCCCACACCCCGCCACAGGAGTTGACATGCGCACAGTAGAACTTGCAGACCGCCGCGTTGCCGCCATCGGCCAAGGCACCTGGTACATGGGCGAAGACCCTGCACGCAAAGCCGCCGAGGTGGCGGCCTTGCAGCAAGGCATCGAGCTTGGCATGAACCTGATCGACACCGCCGAGATGTATGCCGAGGGTGGCGCCGAGGAAGTGGTCGGCGCCGCAATTACCGGTCGCCGTGACAAGGTATTTCTGGTCAGCAAGGTCTACCCGCACAACGCCAGCCAGCGCGGCGTGCCACAAGCCTGCGAGCGCAGCCTGCGCCGGCTGGGTACCGACTGCATTGACCTGTACCTGCTGCACTGGCGTGGTCAGTATCCACTGGAAGAGACCGTCGAGGCCTTCGAGCGCTTGCGCGAGCAAGGCAAGATTCGCCGTTGGGGCGTTTCCAACTTTGATCTGGACGACATGCTCGAGCTGGATAACGCTGCCTGTGCAACCAATCAGGTACTGTACAACCCGGCCCAGCGCGGCATCGAGTTCGACCTGCTGCCCTGGAGCCAGGCGCAGCAGATGCCAATCATGGCTTACTGCCCGCTGGCCCAGGCAGGTCAGCTACTGCAGCATCCGCTGATGGCCGAAATCGCCGAGCGCCATAACGCCACCCCAGCGCAGGTCAGCCTGGCCTGGGTTACTCGCCACGCGGGGATTATTGCCATCCCCAAGGCCGTCGATCCACGCCATGTGCAGCTCAATGCTGCGGCAGGCGAGCTGAGCTTGAGCGCTGCCGACCTGCAAGCGATTGATCAGGCCTTCGCCCCGCCTACCCGCAAGCAGCACCTGGCAATGGTTTGAAACTGCCTCAATGAAAATCGCGGCTGCGCACGTCCAGCCCTTGCAATAGCGGGCTGACGTCTTCAAGGCGGCGGGCAATCAAGTGCCTAACGCCTTTCTCATGTTCCAGCCGGCCACTGACCTTGAGCAACTGGGCGCCAACCAGCGCCCTTCGCTGACGTTCGGCCAGGTCGCGCCAGACCACCACGTTGACCATGCCCGCCTCGTCTTCCAGGGTAACAAAAGTCACCCCGCTGGCCGTGCCAGGGCGCTGCCGACCAACCACCAGACCGGTCACAGCAATCGCATCGCCATGCTCGACGCTGTCCAGCTCCGCCGAACTGCGACAACCCAATGCGCGCAAGCGCGGACGCAACAGGCTCAACGGGTGCGGCCCAAGTGTGGTGCCAAGGGTGGCGTAGTCTGCGACCAGGTCCTGCGCCACGGTTGGCCGGGGTAACGCCACGGCCTGCTCGCCAGCGCTGCCGATATCGGCGAACAACGGCAGTTGCGCCTGCACCGCAGCCACTTGCCAGCGGGCCTGATGACGGTCACTGGCCAACCCGCGCAACGCCCCGGCATCGGCCAGGCGCGCGCGGGCACGGCTGTCCAGTTCGGCGCGCAGGCACAGGTCTTCGACATCGCGCCACGGCCGTTGCTGCCTGGCCTGCTGCAGCCGTGAAGCGTCGGCTTCGGTAAAGCCGCGGATCTGGCGCAAGCCTAGGCGTATGGCCAAGGCGCCGCCGGGCAAGGGCTCTAGGGTGCAGTCCCAGTCACTGTAAAACACGTCCACCGGGCGCACTTCGATGCCCTGACGCCTGGCATCCTGGAGCAACTGGTCAGGGCTGTAGAAGCCCATTGGCCAACTGTTGACCAAAGCACAGGTGAAGATCGCCGGCTCGTGGCACTTGAGCCAGCTGCTGGCGTAACACAACAGGGCAAAGCTGGCAGCATGCGACTCAGGGAAGCCATAACTGCCAAAGCCCTTGATCTGCTCGAAGATGCGCTCGGCAAAGGCCAGCTCGTAGCCATTGCGCTGCATGCCTTCGAGCAAGCGCACGCGATGCGGCTCAAGGCCGCCGTGGCGCTTCCAGGCGGCCATGCTGCGGCGCAACTGGTCGGCTTCGCCGGGGCTGTAGTCGGCGGCAACCATCGCCAGCTCCATGACCTGTTCCTGGAACAGCGGCACGCCCAGTGTGCGCTTGAATACGGCTTCCAGCGCTGGCGATGGGTACGTCACCGCTTCCTGCTTGAGCCGCCGGCGCAGATACGGGTGGACCATATCGCCCTGGATCGGGCCCGGGCGGACGATCGCCACTTCAATCACCAGGTCATAAAACGTCTGCGGTTTGAGCCGCGGCAGCATGGCCATCTGCGCACGCGATTCGATCTGAAACACGCCAATGGTCTCGGCGCGGCTGATCATGGCGTAGGTGGCCGGGTCTTCGCTGGGGATGGTGGCCAGGGTCAAATGGCGCCCGCGGTGATGGGCAAGCAGATCGAAACAACGCCGTAGCGCGCTGAGCATACCCAGCGCCAGTACGTCTACCTTGAGCAGGCCGACCATATCCAGGTCGTCCTTGTCCCACTGGATGACCGTGCGCTCGGCCATGGCCGCGTTTTCCACCGGCACCAACTGGTCCAGCGGTTGCTCGGAAATGACAAAGCCCCCCGGGTGCTGCGACAGGTGCCTTGGGAAACCAATCAGATCGCCGGCCAGCACCAGAATCCGCCGCAACGACGGGCTTTGCGCCTCGAAGCCCGCCTCTGCCAGGCGCTGCGCATCGGGGATGCGATCCGACCAGCGGCCGCAACACTTGGCCAGTGCATCGACCTGATCGGCCGGCAGCCCGAGCACCCGCGCCACATCGCGCACCGCGCCCGCTGCGTGATAGGTACTGACCACGGCCGTCAGTGCCGCACGGTGGCGCCCATAGCGGCGAAACACATACTGAATGACTTCCTCACGCCTGTTGTGCTCGAAATCCACATCGATGTCGGGCGGCTCGTTGCGCTCGCGTGAGAGAAACCGCTCGAACAGCAGATGATGCTGCATCGGATCAAGCTCGGTGATGCCGAGCACAAAACACACCACCGAGTTGGCGGCCGAACCGCGCCCCTGACAGAGAATGCCTTGCTTGCGGGCGAAATCGACAATGTCGTGCACGGTGAGAAAGTAGCTCTCGTAGTGCAGCTCTTCGATCAGCGCGAGCTCCTTGTCGAGCACCAGGCGCACCTCGGCGCTGGCGCCGTCCGGCCAGCGCCGGGGTAAGCCCTGTTCGCACAGACTGCGCAACCAGCTGGCCGGGGTTTGCCCTGGCGGCACTACTTCGCGTGGATACTGGTATTTCAGCTCACTCAAGTCGAAGTGACAGCGCTCGGCGATCGACTGGCTTTGTTCGAGCAGGTCTGCCGGGTACAGCTCGTTGAGCTGAGCCAGGCTGCGCAGGTGGCGTTCACCATTGGCGAACAGGTAACGTCCAGCGCTGCTGATCGTGCAGTGATGGCGCACAGCGGTCATGCAATCCTGCAGGGCGCGCCGGCCGCGGCTGTGCATGTGCACATCACCACAGGCGACGGCGCGGATGTTCAACTGGGCAGCCAGCGTGCGCAAGCGAGCCAGGCGCGCAGCATCGTCAGCGCCGCGGTGCAGGTGCACTGCGAGGTACAGCCGTTCTGCAAACAGCCTACGCAGCCACTGAGCGGCGCTGGCGTCGTCAGCTTCGTCCGGTATCCATAGCGCCAGCAAGCCCTCGCAATTGGCTTCCAGGTCAGCGGCAAACAACTGATACTCGCCTTTGCTCGCTCGCCGCCGAGCGCGGGTGATCAAGCCGCACAGGCTCTGATAGCCGCGCAGATTCTCGACCAGCAAGACCAGTTTAGGGCCGTCCTGCAAGCGTACTTCGCTGCCGACGATCAGCCGCAACTGGTGCGCTTTGGCGGCTTGCCATGCGCGTACGATACCGGCTAGGGTGCACTCATCGGTGATCGCCAGCGCCGTATAACCTTGCTCACGGGCACGCTTGCACAACTCGTCGGCACTGGAAGCGCCACGCTGGAAGCTGAAGTTCGACAGACAATGCAGCTCGGCATAGCCACCGGCGCTCATGCGAACCACCCCTGCAACCATAGCGGGCCAGGCTCGGCGAGGTCTTGATAGGCCCAGCCGCGCAAGCCTTCACGGGTTTCTATGCGGTAGTAATCACGGCGCACATCGCCACCGTCCCACCAGCCTGACTCGATCCGTTCGGCCCGGCCCAACAGCTGCACATCGGCCTCGCTCAAGCGCAAAGGCGCCGCCAACAACCAACCCGGGCGGCTATCTGCAGCCGCCTGCAGCGGCCCGGATGCACCTTGACTGGCAAGTTGCCAGGCGCACTCGGGGCGATGATCGGCTTCGGCGCGCAGGCCCTGCACCGCTTCATCACCCAACCGCGCGCGCAGCCGTTCGCGCAATTGCTCCCACGGCTGTGCCTGTTTCGCGCGTGGATCGAACAGCGCCTGATGCTGCGGCACAAAGGCCGGCAGGTCTGCCGCCAGCAAGCGCAGGTTACGCACCGGCGCGGTGATGCGCAGCGGCTCAAGGCGCCCGCGGGCCAGCTCGAACAGCAGGGTCGCATCACGTTCGGCGGCCAATAAACCGACCTTGAGCACGGTGTCCGGGCCGTCAACATGCTCCAGGTGCAGCTCGAAGCGCTGCACGCCACAGTCACGACCGGCCAGAAACGCCGCCAGGTCATTGATCATTCGCCGCAACGGGAACAGCAAGGCCTGATGCGATTCGACGTCGAAGTTGAGCTCAAGACGCGTCTCGAAGCGGTCCGGCGGCAGGTAGAACTCAAGACCCAGACTGCGCAGCCCCAGCAGTTGATCCAGATGCAGCTGCACCCCGGCGGCAAAGCGCCGGGCCAGCGCATCACGCGGCAGGCCAAGCACTTCACCGAGCTGACGCAGGCCCATCCGGGTGAAGGCCTCGCTGGCCTCGGCGGGCAGCCCGACCTTGTTGATCGGCAGCTTGGCCAAAGCCGCACGCGTGTCGTCGGCATTGCTCAGGGCAAGGCCGTCATGACAATTGGCAAGCATGCGTGCGGCCACCGGGTTGCTCGCCAGCACAATACGCTGGCGCAGCCCCAGGGCATCCAATTCTTCGCGCAAGCGCGCCTGGAGCACAGGCCATGGCCCGAACAACTGCAGGCTGGAACCGACCTCGAGCAGCACGGCCCGCGGATAATGCAGGCTGACCTGCGCGCTGTAGCGGTAGGCCCAGGCAGCCAGCAACTGCTGGACCTGCTCGACCTGGGCCGGGTCGGCTTCAACGCAGGAGAATCCATCGGCCAATGCGCGGGCAGCTGTCAGCGTTTGCCCAGCGCACAAGCCGAGCCTGGCAGCAGCCGGGTTGACCGCTTGCAGCACGCGGCGCTGAGTCGGCCCGCCGATCAATACCAGCGGCGTATCCGGGTCATCGCGTTCGCGCAGGACGCTGTCCAGCGCCAGCTGCGGCAATAGAATGCAGGCCCACAACATGCTGCATCAACCCTGGCCGCGGCTGGCGATTGGCACAGCAGGCGGCATGCCGCCGCGGCACTTGAGCACCCGCCATTGTGCAGGGCGAGTGTCGATAGCAATACGCAGCGCCGCCGGTGACGGGTTGTGCGCCGCTTGCTGCGGGCGGCAGGCGAACGCCAGCGCCTGGCCGGTTTCGGCAGCCACCTGCAAGCGGCGCAAGGCGCGATCATCGGCCCGTTCAGGCCAGCACAGCACAGCCTCACAACTGCCCGAGCGCAAGCACTGCTCGGCAGCCCACAAGGCATCAGAAGGTGCAGCCTCGACCTGAACCAGCCAGCGCAGATCAACCCCGGCGGCCTGCCAAGCTGGCGCAAAAGGAATGAACGGCGGTGCAATCAGCACCACCCGTCCGGCCTCTGCGGTGAGCCGGGCCAGGCTCGGCCATAACAATTGCAATTCACCACAGCCCGGGCTGGCCAGCAGCAGTTCGCTCAGCGCTGCGGCCGGCCAACCGCCATCGGGCAGGCGCTCATCGAGCTGGGCATGGCCGGTGGGCTGCAGGCCGAGCGGGCGCGCCTGGGTTTGCCGGCCACGCCATATGCGACGCTGGTCGAGCAGGCCGTCCAGATCGACCACGGCGCCCATCAGTCGCGCCTCAGCAGGCCGCAGAAGACCCCTTCGATGCAGAAGTCGCGCTCAGGCCCCACCTCGATCGGCGCATAGGCCGGGTTGCGCGGCAGCAAACGAAAGCCGCCGGGGATGCGCTGCAGACGCTTGATGGTGACCTCGCCATCCAGCCGGGCGACCACGATCTGACCATCGTCGGCCTCACCTTGCTGGCGGATGCCGACCAGGTCACCGTCGAAGATGCCGTCATCGATCATCGACTCGCCGCGTACCTTGAGCAGGTAGTCGGGCGTGCGCCGGAACAGGCTCGGGTCGAGCAGCAACTGCTCGTGGATATCCAGGTCAGGCCCGATCGGCGCACCGGCAGCGACTTGACCAAGTACCGGCAGTTCGAGGATTTCAGGCCGGCGGAACGGCTCGGCCAGGCGGATACCGCGGGCCTGATTGGGCGTGACGTCGATATAGCCGCCCTGACACAGCGCACTGATGTGCTTGCGGGCGACGCTGCGCGAGGCAAAACCAAAGCGTTCGGCGATATCGGCGAGGCTCGGAGGCTGGCTGTGATCGGTGATGCGCTCGCGGATAAAAGCCAGAATCGCGCGGCGTTTGGGAGTCATATTGTCCATGGAGCACATTTGTACTCTTTTCTGATAAAACTGAACAGCCCCCTTCGTCGTGCGCATTGGTTATGATCCCCAGCACGATGTTCAAGCTTATGGATAACCGATGCTGACCGCCTTGCTGTTTGACCTCGATGGCACCCTGACCGATACCGACACCCTGCACTTGCAAGCCTTTCGCCAGTTGCTGCATGAGCAGGATGGCCGCGAGCTGACCCAGGCCCAGTTCGATGAGCAGATCAGCGGCCAGGCCAACGGTGAACTGTTCGCCAGGCTGTTCCCGGATCAGAGTCCGGCGCAGCGTCAGGCGCTGGCCGAGCGCAAGGAAGCGCTGTTTCGCCAGCTCGCCCCTGAGTTGCAACCATTGCCTGGGCTGCTGCGCTTGCTCGATTACGCCAAAGCCGAGGCCATCGGCATGTGCGTGGTGACCAACGCGCCGCGCTTGAATGCCGAGCACATGCTTGGCGCAATGGGCCTGACCGAACGTTTCGCGCATGTGCTGGTAGCCGACGAACTGGCACGGGCCAAGCCCGACCCGTTGCCCTACCTGACCGGCCTGGAGCGGCTGCAGGCCAATGCTGAACATGCGCTGGCGTTTGAAGATTCACTGCCCGGTGTGACCGCGGCCAACGCTGCCGGGATCTTCACCGTGGCCGTCGCCACTACCCAGACCGCCGAGCGCTTGCAGCAAGCTGGCGCACAACTGGTCATCGATGACTTCAATGACCCGCGCTTGTGGCAGCTGATCGAACAGATGCGCGGCTGACAGCAACCACTACAGGCTGACCCCGAGCACTTCACGCAGCGACTCGCTGCGCTGATCGTCGGCGTCGCTGACCAGGGCGAAGTTGTAGGCGCCATGCGACCAGTAGCGCGCTTCCAGCTGCCCATCGATGCGCTGGCCGGTCGGCATCTTGGCAAAGTGTTGGCCGGGCAGGCGCATGAACAGGCTGACCCGCTCGCCCTGCTTGTCTTCGAACACCACCAGCGCCGCCGGCCCCTGCTCGTTGCTCAGCAGGCGCGCGCCGACCGGCTGAAAGCCCAGCCCGCCCAGGTCGGGCAATTGGCCGACGCGATTGAAATGGCTGCCCAGCCAGGCGCGTAACCGGCCAGGGTCGCTGGCTTGAATATCCAGTGCGCTGCTGCCGACAAACAACCGATGAGCCTGCAGCGCATCGGCCATGGGCAGCTCGGTGGAGGCCATGCTCATTTGCCGCGCCTGCCAGCCGCCCATGCCGCCAACGCCCAGGCTCAACAGCAACGCTGCGGCCGTCGCCAGCCGGCGTACACGCCGTTGGCGCAGGCGCTGCTGTAACTGGCCAAGCTCAAGCTGCGGGCCAGGGGTCAGTTCGCCAAAGCCGGCCAGGGCGGCGCGCAGGCGCCTGGCGTCGTTGCGCCAGGCCTCGATGCGCGCAGCCTCCTGCGGGTTGGCGGCCAGCCAGGCGTGGACTTCAGCGCGGCGCACGGGGTCGAGGCGCTCGTCGATATAGGCGTGCAACTCGTGCTCGGTGGGGATCAGGCGTGTCATTTCAGTCTCCGCAGGGCCGGGGACGCTGGGCTGCCCTCGGTCAGTTGGCGCAATGCTGCACGGGCCCGCGACAAGCGCGACATGACCGTGCCAATAGGAATAGCCAAGGCCTCGGCGGCCTCCTTGTAACTCAAGCCCTCGACGCTGACCAGCAACAGCAGCGCGCGCTGCTCGGCCGACAACTGGGCAAATGCCTGCAAGTCGGCCTGGGCGAAGATGATGTCTTCGGTGTTGTCGCCGATCGGCTCGCTGATCTCCTGGCCACCACTGAACCAGGTCAGCCAGCGCCGGTGCAGCCGGTCACGGCGCTTGCTGTCCAGAAACAGCCGGTAGAGGATGCTGAACAGCCACGCCCGCAGCGCCTCGGCCTCGCGCTGCTGGCTGCTGCGGCTCAGGGCGCGTTCGATGGTGGCCTGGACCAGGTCGTCGGCACTGCCCGGCTCGCGCGTCAGCCACACGGCAAAGCGGCGCAGGCGCTGCAGCAGTTCGCGCCATTGCGAGTCATCGAGATCGTGCATGGTGTGATTCCGGCCGATGGGCAGTCAGTGTAAGGGGCAGACGCAGTGCCACGAAATTTATTCCCACCCTGCTGGAATAAGTAGCACCGCGGCCCGTCGTACTCGCATCTTCACTGACCCGGATGTTGCTCATGAACACTCCCGTGCACGGCCCCGCCAAGCTTTGGCGGTTGACGGCCATTGCGGCCGGCCTGCTCGTCGCCGGCTGCGCCTTTGCCTACACCGCCGGCTGGATCGGCGGCCCCAAACTCAGCCCGCAACGCATCATCGACACCTTCGAAGCCCAGGCCGGGCACCACCCCGGGTATCGCAAGAACCACGCCAAGGGCCTTTGCGTCAGCGGCTACTTCGAGAGCAGCGGGCTGGCAGCGCCGTTGTCCAGCGCGCGGGTCTTCGAGCAGGCGCGGGTGCCGGTAATCGGCCGCTTCGCCATTGGCGGCGCCAACCCGGCCACACCGGATACCGGCGTGCCCGTGCGGAGCATGGCGTTGCAATTTGCCACCGACGACGGCCAGCTCTGGCGCACCGGCATGAACAACCCGCCGGTACTGGCGATCGGCACGCCAGAGGCGTTCTATCAACAAGTGCTGGCCATGACCCCGGACCCTGCCACCGGCAAACCGGACCCAGCGCGCATGCAGGCGTTTTTCGCCGAGCATCCAGAGAGCGCGGCGTTTCGCCAATGGGCGGCCTCATACAAGCCCAGCGACAGCTTTGCCAGCACCCAATACCACAGCATCAACGCCTTCCGCCTGATCGACCGCCAGGGCAAAGAGCAGCCGGTGCGCTGGCAGGTCGAGCCGCAAGCACCCTATAGCGCCCTGCCCGCACAGGTCAGCGATAAGCTGTTCTTGCAACACGATCTCGCCCAACGGCTGAGCCAGGGCCCACTGCGCTGGACCTTGCGCCTGGTGCTGGCCGAGCCGGGCGACCCGCTGGAAGACCCGTCCAAACCATGGCCGGCACAACGGCGCAGCATCGATGCCGGCACGCTGGTGATCAATGCAGTCGACGCCCCCGAACAAGGCGCCTGCCGTGACCTCAACTTCGACCCGCTGATTCTGCCAAGCGGCATTCAGGCCACTGCCGATCCGATCCTGGCAGCGCGCTCGGCGGCTTACTCGGAGTCCTTCAATCGCCGTAGCCGCGAGTCCCTCAACACTGGAGTACGGCCATGAAACCTGCTGCCTTTCACCCCTTCGCGCGGTTGCTGCACTGGCTGATGGCGGTGCTGATCCTGGCCATGCTGTTCATCGGTGTGGGCATGGTCAGCGACCTGTCGACCCGCCATCCGCTGCTGGTGGAACTGCACAAGGCAACCGGGCTGTTGCTGTTGCTGCTGGTGTTGGTGCGCATCGCTGTGCGCCTGACCGTGCCGCACCCACCACTGCCGGCAGACCTGCCCGCGCTGCAGCGGCTAGCCGCCAAGGCTTCGCACATCGCCCTGTATGGCCTGATGCTGAGCATGCCGCTGCTGGGCTGGGCAATGCTCTCGGCCGGTGGTTATCCGCGCCCCTTGCAGTTACCGGCCATTGCCCCGCATGACCTGCAGCTGTACGCACTGCTGCGAGGCGCACACAGCTGGGCTGGCTATCTGCTGTTCGCCACGGTGCTGGTGCATCTGGGTGCGGCATTGATGCACGCCTGGGTCCGCCGCGATGCAGTCTTCAAAAGCATGTGGCCGGGACCGCTGCGCGGCAGCAAGTAGGCCGCAGCTCGCGCTGGCCGTGGCTCAAGCCACCACGGCCAGCGCCGCTTCGATGCCCAGCGCGTTGCTGACAAGAGTGTGTTTTAATGCGTCGCTTATTATTTTTTACACCACTCTTCAGTACAGACAAGGCGGCTAATGGACACGGGGACACGACTCAAACTGGTGCGTGAACGCAACGGCCTCTCGCAACGAGAATTGGCACGCCGCAGCGGCTTGACCAATTCGACCATCTCGCAGATCGAGCAAAACCGCGTCAGCCCCTCTGTCAGTTCCTTGAAAAAGCTGCTTGAAGGCATCCCCATGTCCCTGGCGGAGTTCTTCAGCTTCGATACCCCGGTGCGCGAAGAGCGCTTTGTCTTCCGCGGCGGCGACCAGCCTGACCTGGGCCGCAACGGCCTGCGCATGCTGCTGGTTGGCGCCAGCGTCGAAGGCCGGCAGATGCGTATGCTGCGTGAGTTGTATGCGCCTGGCGCCGATTCCGGCGAGCCGATCGTGCATGCCGAAGGCGAAGAATGTGGCCTGGTTACTCGCGGCACCATCGAGCTGTGGGTCGACGGCCAGGTCAGCGTGCTCAATGCCGGCGATGGCTACTACATCCCGACCACCCTGGCGCACAGCTTCAAGAACATCGGCCAGGATGAGGCCGAGATCATCAGCGCCAACACCCCGGCCAACTTCTGATCGACAGCATGCGTGCGCCCAGCAGCCGCGAGGTGTACCAATGCCTGCGTGATGTTGCGATGGGGGTGGAGCCATTGCAGGTCTGTGCGCGCCCGCGCCCAGACCTGATCGAAGTCAGCAGTGCCGGCTGGCAACTGAGTTTGATCATCGATCCCGAAGGCCTCGCCCGCTGCGCCAGTTGCTGCAGCCCGCAAGGTGTCAGCAGCAACGATGACAGCTGGCAGCGTTACGGCACTAACCCGGTCGATCTGCTGAGCATCTGGGAGCGCCGGCAGATCGAACGACTGCTGGGCCTGGGCAGCTAGCGCAAGGCCTGCTCGACAAAGTCCAACCGGTCCTGACCAAAGAACATCTGCCCCTCGACAAAACAGGTCGGCGCGCCAAAGACGCCGCGTGTGACGGCCTCCTCGGTTGCCGCCTTCAATGCCTGTTTGACCTCGGCTTGCGCTGCCAGCGCGGCGACCTGCTGTGGATCAAAACCGCCAGTAGCCAAGGTCTGCGCCAACACCTGCGCATCGCCCAGTGGGCGTTGCTCTGCCCAAAGTGCGTTGAACAGCAACGCAAGCAACGCTTCGAAGCGCTCAGGCGCCTGCAATTGCATGCCCATCAGCCCGCGCATCAACGCCAGGGTATTGAGCGGAAAACCAGGTGGCAGCCCGAATGCCACGCCATAGCGCTGCGCGAACCGCTGCAGGTCGAGCATCATGTAGCGGCCCTTGGCCGGAACCATGACTGGCGAAGCGTTGCCGGTCGCCTGGAACACGCCGCCCAACAGCATCGGCCGATAGACCAACCGTGCAGCATGGCGCGCGCATAACTCAGGCAGTTGCGTCCAGGCGAGATAGCTGGCCGGGCTGCCGAGGTCGAAGAAAAACTCCACGGATTTACTCATTGCTCGATCCTTTGAAGGGCAGATTTACCAGCGTTCGAGCCACGGCCGCAGGTCCAGCTCGAAGGTCCATGCATCACGCGGCTGGGCATGCAAAAACCAATAGCTGTCGGCAATGTGCGCAGGGTCGATGATGCCGTCCTGGTCTTTCTGCGCATACCGTTCAGGGAAGTTGTCACGAATGAACGCGGTGTCGATGGCTCCGTCGACCACCACATGGGCGACATGGATATTACGCGGCCCCAACTCCCGCGCCATGCTCTGCGCCAGCGCCCGCAGGCCATGCTTGGCGGTGGCGAATGCAGCAAACCCCGCCGCGCCTCGAGTGCCTGCGGTGGCGCCGGTAAAGATGATGCTGCCGCGCTCGCGAGTGACCATGCGCCTGGCCACCGCCTGGGCAGTGAGAAAACCTGCAAAGCAGGCCATCTCCCAGATCTTGTAGAACTTGCGCGGAGTTTCATCGAGGATGCTGCACGGCACATTGGCGCCGATATTGAACACAAAAGCTTCAATCGGGCCGATATCACGCTCGATGGTTTCGATCAGGCTGGCGACCTCCTCTTCGCTGCGCGCATCCGAACCAAAACCATGCGCTCTGCCGCCTTGGGCATGAATCTCGTCCAGCAACGGCTGCAGCTTGGCCGCATCGCGGCGAGTCACACAGGCGATATAACCCTCGCGAGCAAAGCGCTTGGCAATAGCGCCACCGGTTGCATCGCCGGCGCCAATTACCAGCACCACCTTGTCGTGTTCAGCCACGGCCACCTCCATTGATGAACGATCATTTAGTAAACGAACGCTATGTTATGATCCGCCCATCGTCAAGCCCGGGCGCGGAGGTTATCTGGATGCGCTACTCCACTGAACACAAGCTGCAGACCCGCGAAAAACTCATCGCCAGCAGCGGCGCACTGGCCAAACGCGGTGGTTTTGCCAGCACCGGCGTGGCTGACTTGATGAAGGCCATCGGTCTCACCGGGGGCGCGTTCTACAACCACTTCCCGTGCAAGGATGACTTGTTCAGCGAGATAGTCCGCCGCGAGCTGAGCAACAGCCCCCTCGCCCGCCTGGCCGCGCGCGGCGCCGAACGCCAGCGTCTGGCCCGCTGCCTGGAGCAGTACCTGAGCCTGGCCCATCTGCATAACGCCGAAGAAGGCTGCCCGCTGCCGCCACTGGCGGTGGAAATCGCTCGCGCCGACCAAACCGTACGGCAGGAGGCAGAGCAGTGGTTGGTCGTACTGCATGCAGCCTGGAGCGAGACCCTGGAAGACCCTGAACTGGCCTGGGCGTTGATCAGCCAATGTGTCGGCGCCGTGGTGGTCGGGCGCATGCTGGCCAGCGAGACGGTGCAAGGCGAACTGCTGCAGGCCAGCCGCAGCCTGATCGCCAAGGTGCTCGCTTGAGGCCTGCACTGCTGCTCAGCCTGGCCCTGACCTAACCTGCAGTTGTAGCTGTAGCTGCCGCTGACACCTGCCCGGCAGGCCAATACCAGGTGTGCCTGTCGCCGAGAACAACGTCGCGCTGTGGGCCCATGAGCTCAAGCATGTGCAGCAGTATCAAGAGCTGGGCGTCAGCGAGTTCGCCCGACGCTATACGCGCAACTACAACGAGCTGGAAGCCCCGGCCTACGCGATCGAGGCTGAGGTGGCTGCTGCCTTGCGCAAAAAGCAGTCTGGTCAGGCGCGTTGATTGCCTCCCCGCTACGCCTGAAAGGGCTCCCGGCCAGCGCCGATTACCAGTCGTAGCTCACGCTGGCAATCACGTTGCGCCGGTTGCCGTAAAGCACCGAGTCTTCGTAAAAGCCTGGCTGGAAGTAGTGCTTGTCGAACAGGTTGCTGGCCGTCACCGACACGTTCGTACCGTCCAGTCCGATGCCCGTCAGGTCGTAACGCAAGGTGACGTCGGTCAGCAGGTAATGGGGCGTCTTCACGGTGTGCTGCACGTTATACGACGAGCCAACATAGCGCTGTCCAAACCCCATACCTACACCTTTGAGCGCACCGTCTGCGAATGTGTAGTCGAGCCACAGGCTGGCGGTATTGCGCGCAGTCGCCCGCGGCGCGTTGCCCTCAAACCGGTTGTCTTTGGTGATCTCGGCATCCAGGTAAGCGTAGGACGCCAGCACGTTCAGCTCATGGCTGAGGCTGGCCTTGCCTTCCAGCTCGATACCACGTGAACGCACTTCGCCGCTCTGCACCGAGTAACCGGGATTGACCGGATCGGTGGTGGAGACATTCGTCTGCACCAGATCAAACGCCGAAACGGTGATGAAAGCGTCATAACCGGGCGGCTGGTACTTAACGCCAAGCTCGTACTGCCGGCCTTCGGTCGGCTCGAACAGCGTGCCGTCACGGTAGGCCTCCGGATTGGGCTGAAACGAAGTGCTGTAGCTGGCATAGGGTGTGATGCCATTGTCGAACAGGTAGGCAAGGCCCACGCGTCCGGTGAACTTGCGATCACGCTGCACGGTATCGACCTGCTCTGTACCGAAGTACAAGCCCTCCTCCCAGGCGCTGGACCAATCCTGGCGGCCACCCAGGGTCAGCGCCCAGCGGTCGAGCTTGATCTGATCCTGCAGGTACAGCCCGACCTGTTGCAAACGGGTGTCGGTAGAGCGCTGCAAAGGGTCGTACCAGATGGCCCCACCACCGTAGACCGGGCGATACAGGTCGATCATCTCGACGTCAGGATCCGGGTCGCCGTTACGGCGCGTTTCGCGGGCCTTGTAGTGTGAATAATCCAGACCAGCCAGCAAGGTGTGCTGCAACGGACCCGTGTCGACCAGCCCCTGCAGATGATTGTCGATGAGGAAGGTATCGCTGTTTTTGGGCCGCAGTTGCAAACCGATGTCCTGGGTACGGCCATCGGCGTTGAGTACCACATCAGGACCACTGGACAGATAACCGACATTGGAATGCATGTAGCGCAGGTTTTGCTGAAGCTTCCAGTCATTGTCGAACTGGTGCTCGTACTGCACGCCGAAGGCCGTGTTTTCGCTGTGGTAATAACTGCCCTTCCAACCCAGGTCGGTGTCCGAATCAATATGGCCATAGGGGCTTTTGCGCACGGTGCCAATCACCGGAAAACTCTGCTCCGAGCCACCCGTACGGCTCTTGCTGTAACTACCAAGCAGCGTCAGCGTATTGGCATCGTCGGGTTTCCAGGTGAGGGACGGCGCTACATAAGTGCGGTCATCAGGGGCGTGCCTGACCTGGGTGTCGCTGTCGCGCTGTAGCAGCACCAGCCGGCCGAACAGGGTGGCGTCGTTATCGAGCTGATCGCCGACATCAAGACCCAGCTGGCGCCGGTCGAAGCTGCCACCCTGCACTTCGACATGACGAATCGGCGTTTCCTGAGGACGTTTACTGGTCATGTTGACCACCCCACCCGGCGCCATCTGCCCGAACAGCACCGAAGCGGGGCCCTTGACCACATCGACTCGCTCAAGGCCAAAGGTTTCAAAGTTGGTGTCGTACTGGTTGAAGCCGGTGCGCAGGCCATCCTGATACAGACCGAACAGGTTGAAGGCACGAAAACCGCGCAGGAAGATGTCCGGGGCGCCTTGCCCGCCTGCGTAGTCCAACGCGCGAATCCCGGGGGTATAGGCCACTGCAGCATTGAAATCCTGTACACCCCGCTGGTCCATTTCATCGCGGGTAATCACCGAAATGCTTTGCGGGATTTCATTGATTGGCGTGTCGGTCTTGGTGCCGACCGTGGTGCGTTTGGCCACATAACCCGGCACTGGTCCGTCGCCAATGGTGCTGCTGAAGCGGGTGTCGACGATCTGCGTGGCATCAAGTTCCAGCGCTGCGTCCGTTTGGAGGATCGGCGCCAGTACGTACACACCGTTGCCGTGATCAACCGCCCGCAAACCGCTACCGGCCAGTACGCGTAAAAAACCCGCCTGCAGCGAAAATTCACCTTGCAGGCCGGCACTCTGGCGTCCCTCTACCAGCGCCGGTTCGATGGCGAGGTTGATGCCCGAGCGTGCGGCAAAGCTCGACAGCACCTGGCCCAGCGGACCTGGCGAGATGGCGTAGTGCAGGTTGCTGGCGGCGAACAACGAGGGGCTGGCGCTGAGGCTCACTGCCAGAGCGGTGACCTGCACGGCGCAGGCAATGGGTGAGCAACGAAATGACAAAGGCATGCAGACTCCGCATCGAAAAGATCTGTGTGCCTGAAGGACACGCGAGCGCTGACAAAGCGGACAGGCGCTGCGTATATTTTTTTAGACCGTGCGCGCCTGCAAGCTCACCCAATACCGCGTGCGGTATACCACCTGCACTGGCAGCGCCCGGGACACTGCGCTGAGGATCAGGTCGGTGTCGCGCAACAGGAAAGCGCCGCTGATCAGTAATTGCCCCACCTGTGCATCGCATCGCACCCAGCCGGGTCGGTAGCGGTTCAGTTCTTCGACGAAAAGCTTGAGGGGCATCCGCTCGACGCGCAGCACACCGCTGGCCCACTCGCCAGCGCCGCTAAGCAATGGCGCTGGGCTCGACACCTGACGGCGGTCGAAACGGGCGCTCTGCCCAGCGCTCAGGTGTAGGTCGCGGCCGCCCTGCACAGGCTCAATGGCGACGGCGCCGGCGAACACGCTGACCTGGCTGTCGTTGCCCTGCTGACGCACGCTGAAGCGCGTGCCCAGTGCACGGATGATGCCTTGCTCGGTCTGCACCGATAACGGTCGGTTCAGGCTGTCCGGATGCGTGGTAACGAGGATCTCCCCGCCACGCAAGCGCAGCAGCCGCTGGCTGGCGTCGAAAACGATGTCCACGCCAGTCTGGGTATTGAGGGCCAGGCGCGTACCATCGATCAGGGTCAGCTCGCGTTGTTCGCCAATCGCGGTACGTTCATCGACCAGCCAATCGGTCTGCCGCCAGGCCACCAGCGCAGCAGGACCGGCGGTCATCAGCACCATCAGCGCCTTGAGGCCAGCACGACGGCTGAGCCCATCGGCGCGTTCCAGGGTGGGTAACGCGACGCCCTCGGGAATGCCTTGCCACTGCTCACTGACCCGCTGCGCCAACTGCCAGGCGCGCGCGTGGTCCGGGTGCTGGTCGCGCCAGCGCTCGAATCGGAGTTGTTGTGCAGGACTATGCTCGGCGCCGTTCAAGCGCATGTACCAGCGCGCGGCCTCGCGAACGATGTGCCGCTCCAGCGGACGTTCGCTCACCGCTCATCGGCCATGGCGAGCAGCATGCAATGCTCCATTGCCTGGGTCAGATAACGCCGCACGCTGCGCACCGTTACCCCCAGTGCCATGGCAATTTCCGCATGGCTGTGGCCTTCGAGCTGCGACAGCAGAAACGCCCGGCGCACCGCCCCAGGCAGGCCGTGCAGCAGCGAATCAATCAGTTGCAGGGCTTCCTGGATCAGATACTGCTCTTCGGCCGACGCAGCCCACTGCTCAGGCATCTGTTGCAGTGTATGCAACCAGGCTTGCTCAACCGAGCGGCGACGGTACAGATTGAGCATCAAACGGCGCGCTACGGTGGCCAGGTAAGCACGCGGCTGGCGCAGGTCGGATGCGCGGGGCGCAACTGCAGGGCGGAACAACCGCAGGAAGGTGTCCTGAGTAAGGTCGGCGGCATCGCTGCGGCAGCCCATCCGCTGCCACAGCCAGCGCTGGAGCCAGGCATGGTGCTCGACATACAGGCCGTGGATGTCGCCATGGGCGGTTAAGTCGCGGGAAGAAGCCGAGCCCATGGCGCTGGAGTCCTGTGAGCGATGCAATCGCATTTGAGAATTGATCGCACTATACCGGGACGGCCTTGACCGGGCAATTACCCTGCTATCACCCAGGGTTACTGCATTGCTACAGAATCAGAAACCTTTTGATGATCAAGAACACTTGCGATCCGCAGTGCCGCCGCCGCAGGATCTTCCTGCATGAAACAATGCCCACCCGCCACCGCCTGGCTGCTCACCTGCGGATTGAGCGCAGTCAGCCGCTGCACCGACGCCAACACAAACGGATACGTCTGCTCACCATAGAGAATGCAGGTAGGCGTACTGATCTTCGCAAGATTTGACCACAACCGCTGCGGCGACGAACTGAAAATATCGACCTCACGCGCAGGCCGGCACTTGAGCACCACGCCCTCGCCGCAATCACCGATCGCATGCTCGACATAGGCCCGCAGGGCGGAGTCGTGCCAGCCTTTGAAAATCCCCCTTCCCTGCAACGCCGCAAAAGCCGCCTCGCGGTCAGGCCAGTGGCTACGCCGGGTTGCTGCCTTGCGCGCCAGTCCATGACTGCGGTGCAGGCCAAACAGCCGCGCAGCGCCCATGGTGAGGAGCATGCGCTGGCTGAAGATAACCGGATCGAGCAGCACGGCGCGCGCGAACAACTGCGGATGACCAGCCACGATCAGCCCAGTCAGCACGCCACCAAAGCTGTGCCCCAGCGCGTAGCGCGGCACCTCGCCGTACTCGCCGCGGCCGGCTTCGAACGCTTCCACCGCCAGCTCCGCCGAGCGATTCCAGCCGCGAAACACTCCGCCGTGGTCACTGTCGCCGTGGCCCTGCACATCACTCAACCATAAGTCGAAGTGATCACCCAGGCGCATCAGCAGGGGTTGATAGGCCAGGCTGCAAAAGCCGTTGCCGTGCAAAAAGTGCAACAACGGCTTGCCGCTGGCCGGCGTGCGCCAGCCACGCAGGGTGAAGCCTTCGGAGCAGTCGTGGGACCAAGGGATCAATTGCATTGCTTGGCTGTACTCGCCGGTTCAGGAAAACGCCGATTGTACAAACAGCAGCGGGTAAAGCGATATCACCAGCAACACGGCCATCAGGACATTGAACAGCATCAGCCAGCGCGGATTCTGCAACAGGTTGCGCAAGGCGCTGCCGAACATTACCCAGATCCCGACGCTAGGCAGGTTGACCAGAGCGAACACCGCGGCAATCACGATCACATTGACCACGTAACCTTGCGCTGGTGTGTAGGTGGTAATGGCGCCGACAGCCATGACCCAGGCTTTCGGGTTGACCCACTGGAATGCGGCAGCGCCGAGAAAAGTCATCGGCTTGGCCGTGCTTTTGCCGTTGGCGGAGATTGGCCCGCAAGTGGCGATCTTGTACGCCAGGTACAGCAGGTAGGCGGCGCCGACATAGCGCAACACCGTGTACAGCACAGGCCACGCCTTGAACACTTCACCCAGACCAAAGCCCACACCGAGCACCATCAACATGAAGCCGATGCTGACCCCCAGTGCGTGGGGAATGGTCCGCAGCGCGCCGAAGTTGACGCCGGAGGCCAGCAACATGGTGTTGTTGGGCCCCGGAGTGATGGAGGATACGAAGGCGAACAGTACGAACGCCATCAGCAGGTCGAAGGAGGCAAACATGGGCAAGGGTCCCGAGCGGGTAGATGTTGTGCCTGCACAGTAGCCCAGCGCCCTCGCCCGCCCACCTATACAGTTAGCCTAAATAACGCAGATACACATTTTGTACTGCTGCGGGGTTGATCATGGTCGCCGCCAAACTGCTGGCGCAATCTGCACCTGCTTGGGCAGCAAACGGTTGTCGAAAAACAACTGCGCCGTGCGCTGCTGCGCGGCGATGATTTCGTCACTGACGGCAAGCACTGGCGAAGCCGGACGATGGTTGAAACTGCGCCGCACGATTTCTTCAGGCATGCCCATGAAGCCCGCCAATGTGCGGACACTGCCGGCCTCGTCACTGCGCGTCAGCGCCTCGGCCTGACTTATCTCCTCAAGCAACTGGCCGACGAATTCGGGGTTGGCTTCGACATAGCCCCTCGCACCAAGCATGAACGGGCCAATCAGCCCCAAGCCCTGCCCGTCCGCCAGCACCCGCGCCTTGCCTTCGACGTCGATAGCCGAATAGAACGGGTCCCAGATTGCCCAGGCATCGACACTGCCGCGCTCGAACGCCGCACGGGCATCGGCTGGAGCCAGATAAACCGGTTGCACGTCGCGGATGCTCAAGCCGGCCTTGGCCAGGCTGCGCAACAGCAGGTTATGCGCGCTGGAACCTTTCTGCAGGGCGATGCGCTTGCCCTTGAGCTCGGCGACACTGGCCAGTGTGCTGGCTTTGGGCACCAGGATCACTTCGGCTTGCGGCTTGGCCGGCTCGGCGCCGATGTAGAGCAGATCGGCCCCGGCTGCCTGGGCGAAGATCGGTGGGATATCGCCGGTCGAGCCGATATCCAGGCTGCCGATGTTGAGCGCTTCGAGCATCTGCGGCCCGGCCGGAAATTCGATCCATTGCACCTTGGTATTGGCAAAGCGCTGCTCGAGCAAACCGTGCTGTTTGGCCAGCACCAGGCTGATCGAGCCCTTCTGGTAGCCGATGCGCAGGCTGGCCGGATCTGCCGCTTGCACAGTGCTGGCGAGGGCCAACAGCAGTACCGCGGCCAGGCGAACAATAGTCATGGGTCACTCCTTCCAGTCGGTCGAGGGTTTTTCCCAGAGGTTGATCCCGCCTTCCATGGCGAACTGATCGATCTCGGCCAGCTCCTCGGCGCTGAACGCGAGGTTGTCCAGAGCGGCGACGTTCTCGATGATCTGCTCGGGCCGGCTGGCGCCGATCAGCGCCGAACTCACGCGTGGGTCGCGCAAGGTCCAGGCCAAGGCCAATTGCGCCAGGCTCTGGCCACGCCGGCGGGCAATTTCGTTGAGCGCCTGTGCGCGAGCGATATTGCCTTCGGACAAGTGTTCGGCGCGCAGCGAGCTGCCGCCGGCACGGTTGACCCGCGCATCTGCCGGCACGCCCTGCAGGTACTTGTCGGTCAGCAGCCCCTGGGCCAGCGCAGTGAACACGATGACCCCGGCGCCGAGCTCTGCGGTGGTGTCGAGCAGGTCCTGTTCGATCCAGCGGTTGAACAGGTTGTACGAAGGCTGATGGATCAGCAGCGGCACGTTCAGCGCTTGCAGCAATGCTGCGATCTCGCGGGTTTTGCCCGCCGAATAGGACGAGATACCGATGTACAGCGCCTTGCCCTGGCGGACGATATCGGCCAGGGCAATCGCGGTTTCTTCCAGCGGCGTGTCGGCGTCAAAACGGTGCGAATAGAAGATATCGACGTAGTCCAGACCCAGCCGCGTCAGGCTCTGATCAAGGCTGGAGATCAGGTATTTGCGCGAGCTGCCGCCCTGTCCATAGGGCCCGGGCCACATGTCCCAACCGGCCTTGCTGGAGATGATCAGCTCATCGCGGTAGGCACGCAGGTCTTCGCGCAGCAAGCGGCCAAAGTTGCTTTCGGCGCTGCCGTACGGCGGGCCGTAGTTGTTGGCCAGGTCGAAGTGATTGATGCCGGCATCGAACGCCGTGCGCAGCAGTGCGCGCTGGGTATCGATGGGCGTGGTATCGCCAAAGTTGTGCCACAGGCCCAGCGACAACGCCGGCAGGACCAGGCCACTGCGGCCGACGCGGCGGTACGGCATGCGCGCATAGCGCTCAGGGTGGGCGGTGTAGCTCATGGTTGACCTCGTTTGGCAAAGAAGGGATTGGCCGGCACTTGCAGGCCCAGATGCTCACGCAGGGTGCGGCCCTGGTATTCACGGCGGAACAGCCCGCGTCGCTGCAGCTCGGGCACGACCCAGCGGGCGACGTCTTCCAGGCCCTGCGGCAGGTGCGGCACCAGCACATTGAAACCGTCGGCGGCAGCGCCTTCGAACCAGGCCTGCAGCTCATCGGCGATCTGCGTCGGCGTGCCGATCAGGCTGTAGTGGCCGCGGCCACCGGCGATGCGCTGGCCAAGCTGGGCCAGGGTCAGCTGTTCGCTGCCCGCCAGCTCGGTGAGCAATTGCTGGCGGCTGCGCTGGCCGTCCTCGGTCGGCGGCAGCTCGGGCAAAGGGCCGTCCAGCGGATAGGCGGACAGGTCGAAGTTACCCAGCATGCGCCCGAGCAAGGCCACGCCTACGCGCGGGTCGACCAGCGCCTGAAACTGCTCGGCCTTGTCCTGCGCCTCGGCCTCGCTCTGCCCCACCACGATGAACACGCCGGGCATGATCTTCAGCGCATCCGGCTCGCGCCCGTAGCGCGGCAAGCGGCCCTTGAGGTCGGCATAAAACGCTTGTGCCCGGGCCAGTGAAGGCTGCGCGGTAAACACCACCTCAGCGGTTTCGGCAGCCAGCTCGCGACCTGCCTCGGACGAGCCTGCCTGCACCAGTACCGGCCTGCCCTGCGGCGTGCGAGCGACATTGAGCGGGCCCTTGACGCGGAAATGCTCGCCAACATGCTCAAGGGCACGCACCCCATCGGCGTGATGAAACACGCCACTGGCCTTGTCGCGCACAAACGCATCATCCGCCCAGCTGTCCCACAGCCCTTGCACCACCTGCTGGAACTCGCGAGCGCGGGCATAGCGTTCACCATGGGGGATGTGCGCATTGCGGCCAAAGTTGCCAGCCTCGGCGGCAGCATCCGAGGTCACCAGGTTCCAGCCGGCGCGGCCAGCGGACAGGTGATCGAGCGAGGCAAACTTGCGCGCCACGTGGTAGGGCTCGTTGTAGCTGGTGGTGGCCGTTGCGATCAGCCCGATGCGCTCGGTGACAGCGCTGAGTGCCGACAGCAGTGTCAGCGGCTCGAAGTACACCGAGCGAGCGCTGTGGCTGGCCAGTGCATCGCTGGGCGCGGCCACGCTGTCGGCGACGAACAGTGCGTCGAAGCAGGCCGCCTCGGCAGCCTGAGCTACGCGCCGGTAGGTGGCGAAGTCCAGCGGATCGGCCGGCACGTCTGGATGGCGCCAGGCGGCGACGTGGTGCCCGGTGGCCATGATGAAGGCGCCGAGGCTGAGTTGACGGTGTGCTGTACTCATCGGAGTTACTCGCTGATCGGTGCAAAGAGGCGGCCACAGGACGGGCCGCTCGGTTAGAAGTCCTTGCGCAGTTGCACGCCGAAGTAGCGGCCGTCATCGCGCGGCACCGAGCGATAGATGTAATCGCCACCGCTCGACAGCATCTGTGCGTACGACTTGTCGCCGAGGTTCTTGCCCAGCAGCGCGACCCGCCAGCCCTCGTTGTAATCGGCCAGGGCGACGCTTGCGTTCCAGATGCCGTAGGCGCCCTGCACGGTGTCGGGGTTCTGGTCGAGGCTGAACTGCACCGAGTCCTGCCAGCTGTAGTCACTGGCCAGCTCGATATCCAGGCCGTTGTCCAGCGGGATCACGTAATCGGCGCGCAGGTAGGTCTTCCAGTCCGGGGTGAACGGCAGGCGGCCGCCGTCGATGTCGCAGCTGGCAGCAGCGCCCGCTGGGCAGTTGAAGTGGTCGACGCGAGCTTTGGTGTAGGCCGCTGCGGCCGAGAGTTTCAGCTGCGAGTTGACCTGGAAGCTGGCATCCAGCTCGACGCCCTGGGTCTTGACCTTGCCGGCGTTGACCAGGCGGGTCACTACCTGATTGGCCACGGTGTCGAAGAAGTTGGCCTGGTAGTCGTCATAGTCGGTGTGGAACAGCGCCAGGTTGGCCACCAGGCGGTTGTCCAGTGCAGTGCTCTTGAGGCCGATTTCATAGGCGTCGGAGGTTTCCGGCTTGAGCGCGCCGGTGTCGCGCGGCTGCATGTTGAAGAACACGTTGTAGGCCGGGCCCTTGTAGCCCCGTGAATAGGTCACATAACCGGTAAGGTTGTCGTTGAAGTCATATTGCAGGCCGGTGCGGCCGCTCCAGCCGTCCTCATCCACCGAGCCCTGGCTGGTAGTCGAGGGCTGAATGCCGGTCACCGAGATCGGCGATGTGGACACCCGGCGGTGATCATATTCAAGGTCATCGTGGGTCCAGCGCAGGCCGAAGATGGCCCGGAAATCTTCGGTGAAATTGAAGGTGTTTTCACCAAACAGAGCGACGCTGTCATTGGTCGTTGAATAGTCGGCGCGGCCACTGTTGGCTACACCGCCGTTGACCGACAACCGTTGGTAGGTTTCCTGCGAGGTGCCATGCATGTAGAACGCGCCCAGCACGTACTCGTTGAACTGGCCCTTGGGCGAGGTCAGGCGAAACTCCTGGCTGTACTGGTCGTAGTCGACGGTGCCTTTGTCATGGGAGGCGGTCAGGGGCAACAGCGCACGGCGGTCACCGTCCTGGTACTGAGTGTTGTCCCAACCGCGCCAGGCGCTGATCGAGGTAAGGGTGTAATCCCCCAGTTGCCAGTCGAGCTGGGCCGAAAAACCTTGGTTTTCGTCCTCGACGTGGGTCTTGAAATCGCTGCTGATGTCACGGTTGTGTGCGCTCGGCCGGACCGCGCCCAGCTGGTTGCGAAAGGCCGTGCTGGCCTGGGTGACGACGCCACTGGGCAAGGTGTCCTCACCCTTCATGTAGTCGCCGATCAGGGTCAGGCGCAGGTCATCGCTGGGTTCGAATTCAAGCTTGCCGCGCACGCCTTTGCGCTCATAGCCATTTACATCATGGCCGTTGGCAAGGTTCTCGACGTTGCCGTCATAGTCGCCCCACAGCGTGCTCAACGAACCTTTGAGCTGCTCGTTCAAGCGGCCGCCGAGGCCAAAGCGCAGGCGGTTTTCATCGCCGCCGCCAAAGTGCGAATAGTCGACATAGCCTTGGGTCTGCTCGGGGATGGCTTTGCTGACCACGTTGAGCACGCCGGCCGAGGCATTTTTGCCGAACAGCGTGCCCTGCGGGCCGCGCAACACCTCGATGCGCTCAAGATCGAGCAGGTCGAGGGTGGACTGCCCCGGCCGGCCAAACACCACCCCATCGACCACCGTGGCGACGGTCGGCTCAACGCCTGGTGAGGTCGAGATAGTGCCGACGCCACGGATGAACAGCGAGGTGTCTTTGTTCGATGCGCCCGCGCGGTAGTTGAGGGTCGGCACCTGCTGAACGATGCTGGCGACGCTGTTGCGGTTATCGCGTTCGAGCTGCTCGCCCTGCACCACCGAGACCGCAACCGGCACCTCCTGCAGGCTCGCTTCGCGGCGTGTAGCGGTCACGGTGACGGCGCTCAGCGCAGTGGCCTGCGCGCTCTGCTGGTCGTCAGCTGCGGCGTGAGCCGATTGGCCGATGGCCGCCAGCAATACGGCTGTGGCGAGAGGTGAACGTACGTGAAAACGGCTGGCGCGCTGCACGGCGCCACGGATGCGATATGTGTGCATGATGCTTACTGCCCTGAAAGACCAGACTGAATTGAAGTGCTGTCGATGTCTGGTCTCGCTCGTGCGAGTGGCAGTCGGTGGCCAACAGCAGCGCCGTGTTAGCGCTAACATGGACCGAGTATCCAAGCCCGCCGCTTAGCAGGTCAAATACTTAAAAAACATTTTGTTATTCCATAAAGCTATTTGCGCAGCGTGCCTGGGTTAGCGCTAACATCGTCGCTCATTCATTCGAGATGCCCCTGTGAGCCAGCTCAAGGACACCCCTCGCAAGCGCCGCGGCGCTGGCCGCGTCACCCTCGCCCAGGTGGCACGCGAGGCCGGGGTCTCGTCGATCAGCGTGTCGCGATACTTCAATCAACCCGAGCAGGTTTCACCGCCCCTGCGTGAACGCATAAAGGCCGTGGTTGAAGCCTTGGGCTACGTACCCAATCTGGTGGCCGGCGGCCTGGCTTCGGCCCGCGGGCGTATCGTCGGTATGGTCATCCCGAACATCTCCGGGCCGATTTTCGCCCAGACCATCCAGGCCTTCAGCGACACCTTAAGCAATCACGGTTATCAATTGCTGCTGGCGTCGAGCTATTTCAGCGAAGAACAGGAAGAAAGCGCAGTGCGGGCGTTTCTCGGTTGGTCGCCGGCAGCGCTGGTGGTCACCAGCCAGTTTCACAGCCCGGCAACCGAGAAGATGCTGGCCGAGGCGGATGTACCGGTGGTGGAGATCTGGGACTACTGCCCCGAGCGCGAGCCATTGCAGGTAGGTTTTCTGCACTTTGAGGTCGGCGTGCAGGCTTGTCGCTATCTGCTCGACAAGGGTCACCGGCGCATCGCCTTCGTGCAGAACAGCGCGGCCGGCGACTTCAGCGCGCTGCAACGGCGCGATGGCTATGCGCAGACCTTGCGCGATGCAGGGCTGGAGCCGTGGATCTTCGTGCCGACGGCGGACAGCGCCCCGTTCGAGGCCGGCAAGCAAGCCATGCAGGCGTTGATCCGGCGTGAGCCACGTCCGGATGCGATCATCTTTGCCAACGACAACCTGGCCGCCGGCGCCGTACTGGCCGGTCAGCGCGCCGGCCTGAAGCTGCCCGAAGACATCGCCATCATGGGCTTTGGTGACTACGCCTTCGCTGACATGCTGCTGCCAAGCCTGACCACCCTGCGCCCGCCCTCGCGGGAGATTGGCGAAATCGCCGCGCTACGCGTTCTACAGCATTTGGGAGCAGTCGCCGTGGAAGGCGGTGTGCCGCGGCTGAACCTGTTGCACTGCGAGCTGATCGCTCGCGAAAGTGCCTGACATTACGCATAAAGCGCTCGCAATCAGCCCTGCCAACGGGCAACCTTATGCTCCCTGCAAATGGATCGACCAAGCACATGGCTAAATGGTTGGAAGGCGGCGGATTGATGGCCGAACGCATCCGCGCCCACGATTGGGCGGCAACCCCGCTCGGGCCATTGGAAAGCTGGCCAGACGCGCTCAAGACCACCTTGTCGCTGTGCCTGAATTCGCGCTTCGCCCAGGCCGTGTTGTGGGGCGATCAGTTGCTCACGCTGCACAACGATGCCTTCAGTGAAATCCTGGGCGGCAAGCCGTTGGCCCTGGGTATTCCTTTCAGCGAAGTGTGGCAGGAGGCCTGGAGCGAGATCGGCGAACTGGCCGAACGCGCACTGGCCGGTGAAGCGGTGTTCATCGACAACTTCCCGCTGCTGATCGACCGCCAGCGCGGTACCGAACGCGCTTACTTCACCTTCTGCTACAGCCCGATCCGCGACCACAACGGGGACCTGGTCGGCATGCTCGACACGGTGACTGAAACCACCGCGACCGTGGTCGCCAATCAGCGCCTGAACTTTCTCGACAGCCTCAGCCGCACCTTGGCCGACGCCACCGAGCCGGACCTGATCATGGCCACCACCACCCGGCTGCTGGTCGAGCACCTCAACCTGTCCAGCTGTGGCTATGCAGTGATGGACGCGGATCAGGACGGCTTCACCATTTGTGGTGATGCCGTGGTCGCCGGGTCGCCACGGCTGATAGGTCACTACCAGTTGGCCGACTTCGGCAGCCTGGCGGTCAGCCAGTTGCGCGCCGGCCTGCCACTGGTGATCAATGACAATCTCAGCCAGCTGCTGCCCCACGAGGCTGCGACGTTTCAGGCGATTGGCATCACCGCGACCATCTGCATGCCTCTGATCAGGAACGGTCGGCTGACCGCGCTGATGGCCATCCATGACCGCCAACCGCGGCACTGGACAGCTTACGAGCAAGGTCTGATCAGTGAAGTCACCGAGCGCTGCTGGGCGCATATCCAGCGCGTTCAGGCCTTCGCCGAGGTGCGTGCCACCGCAGCCGCCCTGGAAGCACTCAATGCCACCCTGGAACAACGCGTCGAACAACGTACCGAGCAATTGCTGCAGACCGAAGCGATCCTGCGCCAGTCGCAAAAGCTCGAAGCGATTGGCCAACTGACTGGAGGCGTCGCCCACGACTTCAACAATCTGCTGACCATCATTCGCTCGTCGCTGCACTTTCTGCAGCGCCCCGATCTGGAAGACAGCCGCCGCCAGCGCTATCTGCAGACGATGGTCGAAACAGTTGAGCGCGGCTCGAAACTGACTGGCCAATTGCTCGCCTTTGCCCGACGCCAGGCACTCAGCCCGCAGATATTCGAAGTTGGCGAACGCCTGCAAGGCATGGCGGACATGCTCGACACTGCCACCGGTGCGCGCATCAACGTGGTCCTGGAACTACCGCAGACGCCGTGCTTTGTCCACGCCGACCCCGGCCAGCTGGAAACCGCAGTGCTCAACCTGATGATCAATGGCCGTGATGCGTTGAATGCAGTGGGCACCCTTGTGCTGCGCCTGCTGGCCAACCAGAGCATGCCTGCGCAACCGGGCGATCATCTGCAGGCGGGGGCATTTGCAGCCATTTCTGTGATCGACAATGGCACGGGCATTGCGCCCGAGCTGCTGGATCGCATCTTCGACCCGTTCTTCACCACCAAGCCGGCCGGTGAAGGCACCGGCCTGGGCCTGTCGCAGGTGTTTGGCTTCGCCAAGCAGTCGGGCGGTGATGTGCAGGTGATCAGCCAACCTGGCCAGGGCACCACGTTTACCCTGTACTTGCCTCAGGAGGTTCCGTCAGTGGGCTATTGAGTGCGAGCAGCTGGGCCAGGCTTTCGGCCAGCTCAGCGCGGCGAAATGGCTTGCGCAAGACAGCAAAGCCATTCAGCTCACGCGGGGTCAGGTTGGCATAACCGGTGATGATCAATACCGGCAATTGCGGGTGCTGCTGACGCAACTGCTGAGCGAATTCGGCGCCCGTCTCATCAGCCATGATCTGATCGGTCACCAGCACATCGATCACCAGCCCCTCGGCCAGCAATTGCCGCGCCTGCTCGGGGCTCGCCGCCTCAGCTACCTGGTAGCCCAGATCACGCAATTGCAACGCCGTAGCGTTGCGCACGATGTCTTCGTCGTCCACCAGCAGTACCTGCAGCGGCCCCTGCGCCATGATGTCTTCAGCGGCCTCGGCGAGCGGTTCGCTGACTTGGCCGCGACTCACCGGCAACCACAATGTGGCCCGCGTGCCCAGGCCCGGCTGCGAGTCGATGGAAAAGCCACCGCCGGACTGGGCTGCCAGACCCTGTACCATGGGCAGGCCAAGGCCGGTGCCTTTGCCGACCTGTTTGGTCGAGTAGAACGGTTCAAAGCAACGCTCCAGCACTTCCTGGCTCATGCCGCAGCCGCTGTCGCGCACCTGTAGCCAGACCTGACGCCCATGCACGTTCTCGGGCCAGGTCGGGTCATCCTCGCCTACCCCCGCCGCCAGATACACCCGCCCGCCATTGCTCATGGCGTCGCGTGCGTTGACCACCAGGTTGAGCAAGGCAAGCTCCAGCTGATGCGGATCGACCAGCACATTGGGCAACTGCTGATCAATCTGCACCACGACCTCGATGGTCGGCCCCAGCGAGCGCGCCATCAATTCGTGCATCTCATCGACCAATGTCGCCAGGCAGACTGCTTGCGGTTTCAGCGTCTGCCGGCGGGCAAAGCTGAGCAGGCGCCCAACAAGAATTCGTGCACGATCAGCCGCCTGCAGCGCGCCATCGATCAAGCGCACCGAACGCTGGGCATCTTCAGGGTGGCGACGGATCAGCTCCAGTGAAGCGATGATCGGTGTGAGCATGTTGTTGAAATCGTGGGCAATACCACCCGTGAGCTGGCCGATCATCTCCATCTTGCCGGCCTCATGCAGTTGCCGGTTGGCTTCTTCGCGTTCGGCCAGCATCGCGCAGACGCGTTCTTCCAGGCATTCGTTGAGCGCCATCAGCTCGGCGAAGGTTGCCTCAAGGTGTGCGCTGCTGGCGCGCAAAGCCCGCTCGGAGCGCGCATGGGTGATGGCCTGCCAGACCCGCTTGGCGGTGTCTTCAAGCAGCAGGCACTGGTCTTTGTCGACAAAATGCGGTGGCGCGAACTCGACACCAAGCATGGCCTCCAGCCGGTTGCCGCGCAGTACCGGGACATACACGCTGGCAGTCTCGGCAGCGTGCACAACAAGGCCGCGGCCCAGCTGTTCGGGCAGTTGCGCGGCAATGTCAGCGTAGCGCAGCTCACCCGTCCTGGAATTCGCACCCTTGACCCAATCGCGGGCGATCCGCACCTGCTGGTCGTCCCCCTGTGCTTCGGCAAGGAATACTCGCACTGCGCCCAGTTGCTGGCCTACGCGCTCGATGGCATAGGCTTCGATCTGTTCTGGCTCGTTCAGCTCCGGCAGAGCCTGCCCGAGCTCCAGCAAGAAACTCTGCCGACGCTCGAATTGCACCCGCTCGGTAGTCTCGGCGACGATGCACAGCACGCCGCCGACACTGCCGTCGATCTCGTGCACTGCCGAATAGGACACGTCGAAATAGGCCGTCTCGCCGTGGCCGCTGCGCTCGATGTAGAACGGCCGGTCTTTCGCCGAGAAGGTCTGCCCGGTGTTGCGCACGCCGCTCAACAGCGGCTCGAGGTCATCCCACAGCTCGGTCCAGTTCTCCTGCGCCGGGCGGCCCAATGCGCGCGGGTGCTTGGCGCCAATGGTGGGAGTGTAGGCATCGTTGTACAGGGCAACGTATTCAGGTCCCCAGAACAGCACGATCTGCGCCTGGGCCGGCAAGAGGGTCGCCATTAGCGTCTTCAGGCTGGGCGACCACTGTTGTGGCGCACCCAAGGGCGAGCCTGACCAATCCATCATCTGGATCAGGCTGCTTACACTACCGCCCCCCAGCAGGAAGGGCGGATTTGTCTGGTTGAGGTGATTATCCTGATCTGATCTCATCGGGTGCTGACCGTTGATTGCCCAAAGCGCGTTGTCCTCCATCTGCTGAATAGGAAATCAAACCGACGCAGTCGTTCCGTGCCATTTTGTACCGGCTCGGACAAATAGCTGACAGCAATGATCACCACGCTGGTGCAGGGCATTACAGCGCGCACAATTGCATGGCAAAAAACTCACGACCCATGGCGCTTTGCTCCGCTCCCTGCGGGCATCAGCCAGGCCGGCACGAAGCTTGCTCGCCAAGACCTTTCAGGCCCAGTTCAGCCTTAGGTTTTTTAACGTTCATGAGTACATATTTACTAATTTCTCGTTCGCCAGCCACCCGCCATCATCCCTCCAACAAGAACACGTCGCCCATTGCCGGCGCGTACCCGGGGATCTCCCGACGCCCCTCCTTGCCTTGGAGTCAGTCATGACCAGTGCAGCCAATTCGGCCCCTCTGATAGAAAAACATACAATCGGCTACGTACCGCCGCAGGATCGCCATGGAAAGGTCAGGGATCTGTTCACCCTCTGGTTCGGCGGCAATATCGCACCGCTGCCCATCGTCACCGGCGCCCTGGGCGTGCAGCTGTTTCACCTGAACCTGGTGTGGGGCATCGTCGCCATTCTGGTTGGCCACTTGCTCGGCGGCGTGCTGATGGCGCTGCATTCGGCCCAGGGGCCGCAGATGGGCATCCCGCAGATGATCCAGAGCCGCGCCCAGTTCGGCTCGCTCGGCGCCCTGCTGGTGGTGGTGATTGCCGGGGTCATGTATATCGGCTTCTTTGCGTCCAATATCGTCCTCGCCGGCAAGTCGTTGCACGGGGTCGCCGAGTCGATCCCGGTATCGGTCGGCATCGTGGTCGGGGCGCTGGGTTCGGGCATCATCGGTATCATCGGTTACCGCTTTATCCATGTGCTCAACCGCATTGGCACCTGGGTGCTGGGCATCGGCATCGTGGTCGGTTTTGGCTATATCTTCAGCCACGTGCAAAGCGATGACTTCCTCACCCGCGGCGGTTTCAACCTGGCCGGCTGGCTGGCCACCGTCTCGCTCGCCGCGCTGTGGCAGATCGCCTTTGCGCCGTACGTATCCGACTACTCGCGCTACCTGCCAGCCGACGTCAAGGTCTCCTCGACGTTCTGGACCACCTACCTCGGTTCTGCGCTTGGTTCGAGCCTGTCGTTCATCTTCGGTGCAGTGGCCGTGCTGGCGATTCCGGCCGGGATGGACACCATGGACGCGGTAAAGATGGCCACCGGCGCCATCGGCCCGTTGATGCTGGTGCTGTTCCTGCTCAGCGTGATCAGCCACAACGCGCTCAACCTGTATGGCGCGGTGCTGTCGATCATCACCCTGATCCAGACCTTCGCCTGGCGCTGGATCCCCACCGCCAAGAGCCGCGCAGTGCTGTCGCTGATTGTCCTCGCGGGCTGCTGCGTGGTGGCGGTGTTTGCTTCGGCTGACTTTATCGGCCACTTCGTCGACATGGTGCTGGTGCTGTTGGTGGTACTGGTGCCATGGACTGCGATCAACCTGATCGACTTCTATGTGATTCACAAGGGCGACTACGACATCGAGTCGATCTTCAAGGTCGATGGCGGTATCTACGGCCGCTACAACCCGCAAGCGCTGCTGGCCTACGCCGTGGGCATCATCGTGCAGATCCCGTTCATGAATACCCCGCTGTATGTCGGCCCGGTGTCCGAGCATATCAACGGCGCCGACCTGTCGTGGCTGGTCGGCCTGCTGATCACCTCGCCGCTGTACTGGTGGCTGGCCAGCCGCGACAGCGCCTACCGTCGTCGCCAGACCAGCGCCAAACTGGCTACAGCAGCCTGAGCCAAGGGCCTCACGGGCTGGCCTTGCGCCGGCCCGATTTTTGGCTACAACCGCTCGCGCAAAAACTCGACAAAGGCCTGCACCGGCCGGGCGATCTGGCGGTGCTGCGGATACACCGCCGACAGCTGTAGCGGCGGCGGTGTCCAGGCTTCGAGCAACTTGACCAGACGCCCATCGGCCAGCGCCTGCTCGACGATAAAGGCCGGCAAGTAAGTCACCCCCATCCCGGCAATCGCCGCATCCCGCAACAGCTCCCCATTGTTGGCCCGCATGCGCCCACTCACGGCGATCGCCTGCAGTGCCTTGCCCTGCCCTTTGAACTGCCACTGCACCTGGCGTGAATGGCCATAAGGTAGGCAGTCATGCTCGCGCAGGTCTTCGGGTGCCAGAGGTGTGCCTCGCGCGGCCAGGTAGGCCGGGCTAGCGCAATACACCCGCTCGATACTCGCAATACGCCGCGCCACCAGGCTTGAATCATCCAGCGTGCCGATCCGCAGCGCCAGGTCGTAGCCCTCGCCGATCAGGTCAACTGCGCGGTCGCTCAGGTCGATCTCGACGATCAACTGCGCATGCAACTGGAGAAACTCGGTGAGCAAACTGCCCAGGTGGCTGATGGCAAACGACAGCGGCGCACTCAAGCGCAAGGTGCCGCGCAGGGCCTGCGTCTGGCCGCTGATGTCCTGCTCGGCCTGCTGCATCTCGCCGAGCAAACGCACGGCAGACTCGTAGTACTGCTGGCCCAGCGGGGTTGCGTCGAGGCGCCGGGTCGAACGGTTGAGTAAACGCACGCCGAGGCGTTCTTCGAGCTGCATCAGGCGGCGGCTGACTGACTGCTTGGACATGCCCAGCAGGTCGGCTGCTGCGGTGAAGCTGCCGGCCTGCATGACCTGGGTGAAAATGCGCATGTCTTCGTATGGGTTCATCGGGTTGCTCTTGGTGGCGGTCGAGCGCTTTATAGCGGCTTTTTTCCATCAGAGCACCTTCTGGTTGATCTGTGATCGAGACTGCACTCACGTCACAGCGCACGCCGACGATTTACCACGTAATGAAATTCACGAAACTCACGCACGACAATAAACCAATAACGATCAGCCCCATTGCCGCCAGCATCCGTCGCTTCATACCTCCAGGAAAGTCTCGATAATCAAGAGGGTCGAGTGCCCCGCAGCGAATGAAAAAAAACGGCCATGTTAAGCAAGCAGTCATCCCAGCGATCACCATGAGCCGAGACGTCCAAGACAAGGAGCCGAAAGTCGCCAGTTCCTCGTGCAATGCTTTACTGCGTGAAAAGGCCGTGCACATGAGATCGAACTGGCGTGGCATAGCCAAATAATAGTTTATCGCCAATCCAATCAATAAAGCCGCGCAGGGTATCAGCAGGACAGTCAGTCTCAGCCCTACAGGCCAACCACTCAAATCAATCATAAAACGTCTCGTAAACAGCCTCGCCTAGCCGCTCACCTATCAGCTCGGCTGTGACAGATTTGCCAGTTGCAGTTGCTTCTGGTTGATCCGTGATCGAGAAAATTCCTTCAGCGCTCCAAGTTCACGAAGGTGACCACCGCCACCGCCCACGCTAGACCTGTCAGGATCAGGCGCATTGCAATTTGCATTCGCCGCTTCAGGTACGGCGGGAATTGAATACTGTCATCAGGGTGCAATTGACCACGCCGAACGAAAAACCCGGGCCACATTATCGCAGCAGTCATTCCGGCAACGATCAATACTCTTGAACCGGCTGTGAGGGTACTCGATGCTGACATCTCACTCACTAATAAAGGACTGCGACCGAAGGACCGACACATCACGGGAAAGTGGCGGGAACATGCAATATGGTATTCAATAGCCAGGCCGATAACCAACATCGGCAATGGCGGCATAATGATCGCCCACCGCACCAGTGTTGGCCAGCTAGCAAGTTCAGTCATAAATAAATTCATAAATTTCCTCACCCACTACTTCACCAATGCTTTCAAGTGCACTCGACATGCCAAAAGCGCTGGCTCCAACAGTGACAATTCCGCAGGCGGCCTTGCCCCATATCCCAAACTGACAAACGGCAGCAGCTGCAACTCTACCAGCTGCAGCCCCGGCCCCACCGCCTGCTACTCCACCCGCGAAGCTTCCAGACTCTGTATAACGGATTTTTCTGCATTCCTCAGTCTCGCCCGCCCTACAGGCTTCGTGAACCCTCAAGTACGATGAGCCGGCGCCGAGCCCAATGCCAACCCTGCCGCCGTATTTCAGGTACTTGGACATTTTCGCGACTTCGTCCAGGTGCGTCGCATACCCAGGAATCGCCCCAGGCGCCCCAGCTTTCTTCCAGTGATGCACAAGGCTTTTTGGTGAAATGCCAAGATCGCGGCGCAAACTGTCATAACTACCGAGATTCAGCGGCTTGTTCAAAAAAGCAGTGCGCAACTGTGCTTCCAACTGCTTGTATAAGTCTTTGCGAGAAGCGAAGAATTCCGGGCTGCGTAAATGCCCATGCGCAACGAATTGCCGCTGGTGCAATTTCTCGATCCCTTGAAGGGTATCTTTGACCTGGCCCAACCCACGCTCCAACATATCCTTGCCCACGCCCATTGACTGGCTGGCACCATTCAACACCCCGGCAATTTCACCAAGATGCTCCATCATGAAATTAGCCTCCTCTGGCTCGAGTATCGCAAGCGATGCTCGTGCCTTGTCTGCAACCATCATCAGTTCGGTTTCCATGGCCGTACAAGAGAAGTGGCTGCGAGGGCTATTAAGCACAAAGACCTCGCCTGCCTTGAATCCGTACATGTAAGTAGGATTAAGTCTTTTGAGCGATGAAATCGGCAACTCGACCTGGCTCGGCTCCAAGGTTTTGAGCAACTGTTCGAATGAGGTGCTCCGCTGAACGATATGAAAGCCTGGCTCCAACTCGGAGGCAAGCTCACTCAGTGTGGCGGAATACGCCTGGGCTGGTGAAAGCGACTCTGCTGATACCTGGAAAGTCCGCGCGGCAGTCGGAGCATCACTGGATCGGAGGTTGGCGACGGCTGCGCCCTGCTGCGCGATAACGCGATTACTACCAAGCGGACAACCGCATTCGACCAATGCGCCATCAATCACAGCCGGTCGCTGCTTGATCACGAATGACGGCACCCCTTCTGCGATCACGCCTGGCTTTTTACAAATTGGGCATTCTGTAGTCACATCGCCCAAGCGCAGCGCCTGTCTAGACTCGGCCCAGTAAGTGGGGTCACTGGCTATGCAAATGGAGCCGGTGGTTGTCTTGTCGCCCTCGAGTGCCTGGCGTTTTCCGTTGATTGTTATGCGCGACATAGGTGGGCTTCCTGCGTGAGAACGGAGAAGTTATCACCCATCAAACGTCGAAAAGTGGACTGGGGTTAAATCAGGAAATGTCCTACAAAAACACACATAAAGAGACTCTCTAGGGGTTCCAATGAAAGGGTCTCAATCAGGTTATGCGTTGGTTACTCCAGCCCGGAGCCGCCTAACTTCCACCCGCTGTCAGCCTGCCGCTGACAGTAAATCTCCAATACGCTAGTTTTTCATACCTCTAACTGACAGTAAGCTTCTCCCATCAACAGCCCAGGGCCCTACCGGCCCAGGCTCACAGGAGAATCACCATGCTCACACTTCGCAAAGCACAAGACCGCGGCCTGGGCTTTCATGGCTGGCTGAAATCGTTCCACACCTTCTCCTTCGGCAGCTATCGCGACCCTGAAGAGCAAGGCTTCTCCGACCTGCTGGTGATCAACGACGACCGCGTCTCGCCCGGCCAGGGCTTTGGTCAGCATCCGCACCGGGACATGGAGATTTTTTCCTACGTGCTGGAAGGTGCACTGGAGCACAAAGACACCCTCGGCACCGGCTCGGTGATCCGCCCGGGTGACGTTCAGTTGATGAGTGCCGGCCGCGGCGTTGCCCACAGCGAGTTCAACCACAGTCATGACGAGTCGGTGCATTTTCTGCAGATCTGGATCGTGCCGCAGGTCAAAGGCGCCGAGCCGCGCTATCAGCAGCAGCACTTCAGCGCTGCCGACAAACGTGGCCGTCTGCGCCTGATCATCTCGCCGAATGGTGCCCAGGGTTCGCTGCAGGTGCGCCAGGATGCCAGGGTCTATGCCGGGCTGTTCGACGGTGATGAGCGTGCCACCTTGGACCTGCCGGACAATCGCCATGCCTATGTGCATGTTGCCCGCGGCAGCATCGAGCTGAACGGCCAACTGCTCAGCGAAGGTGACGGCGTGCGGCTGCGCCAGGAGCAGGTGCTGAGCCTGGCCAACGGCCACGACGCCGAAGTGCTGGTATTCGACCTGCGCCCGAACGAGCTGCCTGGGATGGCGTGATCAGAGGGGCCAGTACTGGCCCCTCTTCTGCTTGGCGCAGGTTTAGCCTTCGAACCCTTCAACAATGATCACTTCAGCCTTGGCCACCCCTTGTCGGTGGCTACAGGCGTCTTGATATTCCGCCGAGTGGTAACAAGCCAGGGCCTGCTCGTAGGAGTCGAACTCGATTACCACACTGCGCTGCGGCGTCGGCCTGCCCTCCAGCGCCTCACTGCGCCCACCCCGGGCGAGGAACTTGCCGCCGTACGCCTTGAACGCTGCCGGCGCGCGCTGGGTGTATTGCTGATACTGCTCGAGGTCGCTGATATCGACGTGGGCGATCCAGTAGGCCTTCATCCGCTGCTCTCCAGTTTTCCAGATTGTTGTGTATGATGGTATACCACAATAACCAGCAAACTACAGCGAGCGTGCAGCATGGCTTTCAACAGCATCGAAGAACTTCTCGAGGACTATCGGCAAGGCAAGATGGTCCTGCTGGTGGACGACGAAGACCGTGAAAACGAAGGCGATCTACTGATCGCGGCCGAGCGCTGCGACGCCCAGGCGATCAACTTCATGGCGCGCCAGGCACGCGGGCTGATTTGCCTGACGCTGACCGACGAGCACTGCCAGCGGCTGGGCCTTGAACAGATGGTGCCGAGCAACGGCAGCGTGTTCAGCACCGCTTTCACTGTTTCCATCGAGGCGGCCAGCGGCGTCACCACCGGCATCTCCGCCGCAGACCGCGCCCGCACCGTAGCGGCAGCGATGGCCGCCGATGCTCGCCCCGAGGACCTGGTCCAGCCAGGGCACATCTTCCCCCTGCGCGCCCGCGAAGGCGGCGTGCTGACCCGTGCCGGGCATACCGAAGCCGGTTGCGACCTGGCCCGCCTGGCCGGTTTCAGCCCGGCCTCGGTCATCGTCGAGGTGCTCAATGACGACGGCACGATGGCGCGCAGACCCGATCTGGAAGTGTTCGCCGCCCAGCACGGGATCAAGATCGGCACCATCGCCGACCTGATCCATTACCGCCTGAGCACCGAGCAGACCATCAAGCGCATCGGCGAACGCGAACTGCCCACCGTGCACGGCAGCTTCCGCCTGGTTACCTATGAAGACCGTATCGAGGGCGGCGTGCACATGGCCATGGTCATGGGTGACATCCGCCGCGAGCAAGCCACCCTGGTGCGCGTGCATGTGATCGATCCGCTGCGCGACCTGGTCGGTGCCGAATACGCCGGCCCCGCCAACTGGACTTTGTGGGCCGCCTTGCAACGGGTCGCCGAAGAAGGCTCGGGGGTCGTTGTGGTGCTGGCCAACCACGAGTCTTCGCAGGCACTGCTGGAGCGCGTACCGCATCTCACTCAGCCCGTGCGGCCGTATCAACGTAGCCAGTCGAAGGTGTATTCGGAAGTCGGCACCGGCGCGCAGATTCTGCAGGATCTGGGCGTAGGCAAGCTGCGCCACCTCGGCCCACCGCTCAAGTACGCGGGTTTGGCTGGATACGAGCTCGAAGTGGTGCAAAGCATCCCGTTTGAGCCCGCTGCACTTTGAGCAATCGCTGACCACCGGTACGTGGATGCCCCTTGCGAAAAGTTTGGAATACCATAATATGATATCCCGTAGACCTTAAAATCCTGGCCGACTCCTACACTCAAGAACGGCCACACCACATCGTTGAAATCGCTGCTCCCGAATATATTGGCGGGTGACAGAACCCGCCTCGAATAACAAAAGTAACGAGGGCGTAACCATGCTGTTGAGCAAACGTGTAAGCGCAGTGCTGTCCGCCAGCCTGCTGACCCTGGCCTGCCAGGCCACCCAGGCCGCCGACAGCCTCAACTTCGTCAGCTGGGGCGGTACGACCCAGGATGCGCAGAAGCAGGCGTGGGCCGAGCCATTCTCAAAAGAGAGCAACATCAAGGTGGTGCAGGACGGCCCGACTGACTACGGCAAGCTCAAGGCCATGGTCGAGAGTGGCAACGTGCAGTGGGATGTGGTGGACGTCGAAGCCGACTTTGCCCTGCGCGCCGCCGCCGAAGGCCTGCTCGAACCGCTGGATTTCAACACCGTCAAACGCGACCGGATCGACCCGCGGTTCGTCTCAGACCATGGCGTCGGCTCGTTCTTCTTCTCCTTTGTGCTCGGTTACAACGAAGGCAAGCTTGGCGCCAACAAGCCGGTCGAGTGGTCGGCGCTGTTCGACACCAAAACCTTCCCCGGCAAGCGCGCGCTGTACAAGTGGCCGAGCCCTGGCGTGCTGGAACTGGCCCTGCTGGCCGACGGCGTAGCCGCCGACAAACTGTATCCGCTGGACCTGGACCGCGCCTTCAAGAAACTCGACACCATCAAGAAAGACATCGTCTGGTGGGGCGGCGGCGCCCAGTCGCAGCAACTGTTGGCCTCTGGTGAAGTGTCGCTGGGGCAGTTCTGGAACGGCCGCGTGTATGCCTTGCAACAAGACGGCGCGCCCGTCGGTGTGAGCTGGAAGCAGAACCTGGTCATGGCCGATTTTCTGGTCATCCCCAAAGGCGCCAAGAACAAGGACGCGGCGATGAAGTTCCTGGCCAACGCCAGCAGCGCCAAGGGCCAGGCCGAGTTCGCCAACCTCACCGCCTATGCCCCGGTCAACCTTGACAGCGTCAGCCAGCTCAAGCCTGAACTGGCGCCGAACCTGCCTACCGCCTACGCCCAGGATCAGGTCACGCTGGACTTCGCCTACTGGGCGAAAAACGGCCAGGCCATCGCCGCGCGCTGGAATGAGTGGTTGGTCAAATGAAAGTCGCCATCAACGCCCTGCACAACGCGCAGGGTGCCCCCAGCGGCACCGGCGCCCCCGGCACGGCCACCCGCCGCAGTGGCATCGGCCAACGCTGGCGCGGCAGCCGTAACCTGCTGCCCGCGCTGGTGTTCCTCGGTTTGTTCTTCTTTGCACCACTGATCGGCCTGCTGCTGCGCGGCGTGCTCGAGCCGGTGCCGGGGCTGGGCAACTACGAGCAGCTGTTCGCCAACTCGGCCTATGCACGGGTGCTGTTCAACACCTTCTCGGTGGCCGGCCTGGTGACCTTGATCAGCGTGCTGCTGGGCTTTCCGCTGGCCTGGGCGATCACCCTGGTACCCAAGGGCTGGGGCCGTTGGCTGCTGAACATCGTGCTGCTGTCGATGTGGACCAGCCTGCTGGCACGGACCTACTCGTGGCTGGTGCTGCTGCAGGCCTCGGGGGTGATCAACAAGGCGTTGATGGCGATGGGCATCATCGATGCGCCGTTGGAGATGGTGCACAACCTGACCGGCGTGGTGATCGGCATGAGCTACATCATGATCCCGTTCATCGTGCTGCCGTTGCAGGCGACCATGCACGCCATCGACCCGATGGTGCTGCAGGCAGGCTCGATCTGTGGCGCCAGCCCGTGGACCAACTTCTGGAAGGTGTTCTTGCCACTGTGCCGCTCGGGGTTGTTCTCCGGAGCCTTGATGGTGTTCGTCATGTCGCTCGGTTACTACGTCACTCCGGCCCTGCTCGGTGGGGCGCAGAACATGATGCTGCCCGAGTTCATCGTCCAGCAGGTGCAGTCGTTCCTTAACTGGGGCCTGGCCAGCGCTGCCGCCGCACTGTTGGTGTTGATCACCCTGGTGCTTTTCTACCTGTACCTGAAGCTGCAGCCGGAATCCCCGGTCGGCAATGCGAGGTAAGCCGCGATGCTCCTGACTCCAAATGCCATGGGCCGCCCGCTGCGGTTTGGCCTGTATGCCACCACCGGTGTGATTGCCGCGTTTCTGCTGCTGCCGATCCTGTTCATCGTGCTGCTGTCGTTCGGCTCCTCGCAATGGCTGGTGTTCCCACCGCCGGGCTGGACCCTGAAGTGGTACGGCCAGTTCTTCTCCAACCCGGAGTGGATGGACGCCGCCCTGGCCAGCCTCAAGGTTGCCGTGCTGACCACCGTGTGTGCAGTGGCGCTCGGCCTGCCGACCGCCTTCGCCCTGGTGCGTGGGCGCTTCCCCGGGCGGGAAATGCTCTATGGCCTGTTCACCCTGCCGATGATCGTACCGCTGGTGATCATCGCCGTGGCTGTGTATGCGCTGTTTCTCAAGCTCGGCTACACCGGCACGCTGTTCGCCTTTGTGGTCAGCCATGTGATCGTCGCCCTGCCCTTCACCATCATCTCGATCATCAACTCGCTGAAGCTGTTCGACCAGTCGATCGAAGACGCTGCAGTAATCTGCGGGGCCTCGCGCTTGCAGGCGATTTTCAAGGTGACCTTCCCGGCGATTCGCCCGGGGATGATCGCCGGCGGCCTGTTCGCGTTTCTGGTGTCGTGGGACGAGGTGGTGCTCAGCGTGATGATGGCCAGCCCCAACCTGCAGACCTTGCCGGTCAAGATGTGGACCACCCTGCGCCAGGACCTGACCCCGGTGATCGCCGTCGCTTCGACGCTGCTGATCGGCCTGTCGCTCCTGGTCATGCTCATCGCCGCCGCCCTGCGCCGCCGCAATCCAGTCAGCGCCTGAGTGCCCGGAGACAATAACAATGAGTGCAGTGATGAAAGACAACACGCCGAACAAGACCCTGGTCAGCCTGCGTAACCTGAACAAGCACTACGGCGATTTTGCCGCCGTGGACAACATCAACCTGGACATCCAGAACGGCGAGTTCCTGACCTTCCTCGGCTCGAGCGGGTCGGGCAAGTCCACCACCTTGTCGATGCTGGCCGGCTTCGAAACGCCGAGCAGCGGCGAGATCCTGGTCGATGAGCAATCGCTGGTCAACGTGCCGCCGCACAAGCGCGACATCGGCATGGTGTTCCAGCGTTACTCGCTGTTCCCGCACCTGTCGGTGCGCGACAACATTGCCTTCCCGCTGGCGATCCGCAAACTCAGCGCCAGCGAGATCAGCAAGCGCGTCGACGCCATGCTCAAGCTGGTGCAGCTCGAGCAGTTTGCTCACCGCCGCCCGGCGCAGCTCTCCGGCGGCCAGCAGCAGCGTGTGGCGATTGCTCGCGCGTTGGTCTACGAGCCACGCATCCTGCTGATGGACGAGCCGCTGGGCGCGCTGGACAAGAAGCTGCGCGAAGACCTGCAGGACGAACTGCGCCAACTGCACCGTCGCCTGGGTATCACCATCGTCTACGTGACCCACGATCAGGAAGAAGCGATGCGCCTGTCGCAGCGCATCGCCATTTTCAGCCATGGCAAGATCGTCGGCCTGGGCAGCGGCTATGACCTCTACCAGAACCCGCCGAATGCCTTTGTGGCGTCGTTCCTGGGCAACTCGAACTTCTTCCGGATCAAGGCCAGCAGCAACGGCGCCGGCAGTTTCGAAGGGCAGCCGCTGGCGATTCGCTTGACCCCAGGCCTGGTCGCCGGGCAGGACGCGCTGATCATGGTGCGCCCGGAAAAAGCCTTGGCCCTGAGCGCCGAGCAGGCAGCGCGTGAGCCCTTGCCGGCTGGCTGGAACGAAGTCAGCGCCAAGGTCAGCGAGGTGTTGTTCCTCGGTGAAAGCCAGACCTGCCATGTGGTCAGCGCGGGCGGCACCGAGATGACGGTGAAGGCGTTGTCGGCAGCCGGTATGCCGATGCAGCCGGGCGACACGGTCAAGGTGCGCTGGGCGGTAGCCGATGCCTGCATCTACACCGAGTGGGCCGAGAGCGACCTGAGCAAGGCTGCCGGCGCGCACTGATCTGCAACTGGACGGGGCCGGTGTGCGGCCCCGCTCAGTCAGTTGGCCAAACGCCGGAACACTAACCCCGACAGCACACACAGCAGTGCCGACAACAGCATCACTGCAGCGATATCTTCGACCGACGTCTCGACCCGGCCATCAGCTGCGGCCAGTACCCCCAGCATCACGCCCGCCAGGCTGACTGACATGGCCATGGTCAACTGCACCGACATCGCCGACAGCGAACTGGCTGCCGCCGAGCGCTCGCCTGGCACATCCTGATAGCTCGCCGCCCCCAGGGTGGAAAACTGCAACGAGCGCACCAGGCCTGCGGCAAACAACACCACTGCCATCAACCACACCGCCGTGTCGCGGTCGAACGCTGCGCACAAGGCAATGCCCACGCCGCTGAGCAGCGCATTACAACTGAGTACCCGGCGGTAGCCGTAACGGCGCACCAACGGCACCGCCAGCAACTTCATCAACAAAGCGCCGACGCCGCCGCTGACCATCAACCACCCAGCCGCCAATGGGCTCATGCCCAGGCTGTTCTGCAGCAACAGCACCAGCAGAAATGGCTGCGCCGCCGAACCCAACCGGAACAGCCCACCGCCCGCCTGGGCGACGCCAAAGCTGCGCAGGCGCAACAGGCTCAAATCGACCAGTGGACTGGCATGGCGGCGGGCGTGCAGCCAATAAGCCAGAGCGAACAGCCCGCCGGCGCCGATCAGGGCCAGTGCCCAATGCCGCGGCAACTGGCCAAGGCCGAGTGACTCCAGGCCAGCCACCAACAGCGCCAACGCGCCGCCGCTGAGCAGCAGGCCGCGATAGTCCAGCGGCGGTACGCTGCGTGCGGGGAAGTCCGGCACATGCTTGAGAATCAGCCAGCAACCGAGCAGACAGATCGGCAGGTTGATAAGAAAGATCCAGTGCCAGGACAGCACCGTCACCAACAAACCACCCAGCAGCGGCCCCAGCAACGGCCCGACCAAAGCCGGCAATGCCAGCCACGACATCGACTGCAGCAATTGATCGCGGCTCGACCAGCGCAGGATGATCACCTGCCCCACCGGCGTCATCAGTGCTGCCGCCGCGCCTTGCAGCATGCGCCCCAGGCACAGCTGCCAGAGCGTGTCCGCCAGCGCGCAGGTAAGCGAGGCGCCGGTAAACAAACCCATCGCAAGCAGCATCACCTGGCGCGGACGAAAACGCTCGGCAGCCCAGCCACTGATCGGCACGCACAGCGCCAAGGCGAGCATGTACAGCGAGACCACCAGGTTCATGCGCAGCCCCGGCTCGCCAAAATCGGCGGCCATGCTCGGCAACGCGGTCATCACCGCCGTGCTGTCGAGCAGTTCCATGAACAGCGCGGCGCCGATGATCACCGGCACCTTGGGGCTTTGCAGATGGCCGACCAGCGCCGCAGGCTGGGCCGTCAAAACAGCCCCGAGACGGGTGGCCGGGTGCCCTTGAGCTGCCAGGCGCCGACTACCGCCGCCTTCCAGTGGCGCGGGTTGTGGTTGGCCACCGTGCGCGCATTGCGCCAGTGCCGGTCTAGGTTGTGCTGGCGGCCTGTGGTGGAAGCACCGCCGACATCGAACAAGGTTTCGCCGGCTTTGAGCGCCAGCTCGGCCACCAGATACTGCGCTTGCGCGACCTCCAGCGCAGCCTGCTCGACGGCGCTTTCATCCAGCTGCGCGGCCCAGGCGCGATCGATACTGACGGCGGCCTTGAGCACCAGTGCCTCGGCGCCGAAAGCCCTGGCGGCAATGTCGCCCACCGACAGCTGCACGTAAGGGTCGTCGACCGATTGGCTGGCGCTGCTGTGCTTGATCGGCCGAGCATGCTCGCGAGCGAACTGGCTGGCATCGTTCAGCGCATTGCGAGCGATACCGGCCAGCACGGTGCCGAGAAACAGCTGCAGGAACGGCGTGACGATGGTGCGCTTGCCCTCCTCCACCGTGCGCGTGCGGATGTCGCTGGCCTCGACCCGCACGTTGTGCAGATGGGTGGTGCCGCTGGCGGTCAGGCGCTGGCCCATGGCGTCGAAGTCGTCGACCAGCTCCAGCCCTTCACGGTCACGCGGCAGAATGAACGACACCGGCTGTTCGTCCTCGTCCAGCGCCACCGCGCTGACGTAGTCGGCAAACAGCGCCCCGGTGCTGTAGAACTTGCTGCCGTTGGCACGAAAGTGATCGCCCTCGCGCACCAGGCGAGCGGCAATTGCGCCATTGGCACCGCCCAGCTCCCAGCCGGCATTGCCGATCACAGCGCCTTGCAGGTACACGGCAAACCAGCGCACTCGCTCCTGTTCGGCGCCCTCGGCGCTGGCCGCGAGCAGGCCTTCGACAAAGGCAAATCCCGGGCGCAGCGCCTGGGCGACGTTGGAGTCGGCGGCGGCCACCTGCAGCAGCAGCTCGATCACATCACTGACGCTGCCACCGGGGCCGCCGTACTGCTGCGGGATGCGCACGGTGTACAGGCCGGCTGCGGCCAGCTCGGCGATGGCCGCATAGGGTAGCCGGCGCTCGCGCTCACGCTCGGCAGCGCCGGCGGCAATTGCGGGCAGCAAGGCGCTGACACGGGCCATGAGCGCGGCCACGGTGGTGGCTGGGGCTTGGGCGGGCAAACGTTGAAAGGTAGTCATGGGGCAGTCCTTAGATGGCGATTTTCCACAGTCTTGCTTCATCGAACAGGTCGAAGGCCTCGTGCTCGAGGTCGAGCGGCGGCACCACCAGTTCAGCTCCCGCGCCAGGCAGGCGCGGTACTGAACCAAGCAGACGCTGGGTGTATTCATGGGCCGGCTGCTGGAACAGCTGCTCGACCGGTGCGTGCTCGACCACCTGGCCGTGGCGCATCACCAGCACGTCGTCGCTGACATGGCGGATCACCCCCAGGTCGTGGGAGATGAACAGATACGCCAGGCCCAATTCGTCCTGCAGATCAGCGAGCAGATCCAGTACCTGCGCCTGCACCGAGACGTCCAGCGCCGACACCGGCTCGTCGCAGATGATCAGCTTCGGCTCGCTGGCAATGGCGCGGGCAATCGCCACGCGCTGACGCTGGCCGCCCGACAGCTGCAACGGTCGGCGCTGGGCCAGGTCCGCGGCGAGGCGCACCTGATTGAGCAACACGGCAATCCGCGCCGGCCGTGCCGGCGCCTCCACGCCGGCGACCTGCAAGGCATCATCCAAGATCTGCGCAACTGTCCAGCGCGGGTCGAATGAGCCCAGCGGGTCTTGATAGATCACGCTGATTTCGCGCCGCAGGGGCCTGCGGCTGGCCTCGGCGATGGCATCGTCGGGCAGGTTCCAGGGTTTGCCGCGGTACAGCACCTGGCCCTGGTCTGGCGCCAGCAGGCCCAGCACCAGCCGCGCCACGGTGGTCTTGCCCGAGCCGGACTCACCAACGATGCCCAGCGTACGGCCGGCGCGCAGGGTGAAGTTGACGCCCTGCACCACTTGCCGGGCCAGCCCGTCCGGGCCGGTGTAACGCTTGCCCAGGTCACGGCCTTCGAGCAGGACCTCGCCCAAGCCACGCCTGACCGGCCTGGATGTGCTGCCCAGGCGCTGCGGCGACAAGCGCGTGCCACGCGGATGCTCGGCAGGCACCGCTGCCAGCAAGGCCTTGGTGTAGGCATGCCGAGGCTCGCGCAGCACCTGCTGCATCGGCCCCTGTTCGACCACTTCGCCATGGCGCAGTACCAGCACTTCGTCCGCCAGCTGGGCGACCACGGCCAGGTCGTGGCTGATGATCAACAGCGAAGCACCGCGGGCCTTGATCTGCTGAAACACCTGCAGGATCTGCGCCTGCACCGTGGCATCCAGCGCGGTGGTCGGCTCGTCGGCAATCACCAGCGCCGGCTGCATCGCCAGCGCGCTGGCGATCAAGGCGCGCTGGCGCAGGCCGCCCGACAACTGCCCGGGGCGCTGGCGGGCGCGCAGTGCAGGGTCCGGCACACCGACCAGTTCCAGCAACTCATGGACCCGTGCGGCGCGCTGCTGGCGGTCGCCGTAGCCGTGGGTCTGCAGCACTTCGAGGATCTCTTTGCCGACCGGCCGCAGCGGGTCGAGCGAGACCAGCGCATCCTGCAAGACAAAGCCGATGTCCTTGCCGCGCACCTGCCGCCACTGACGCTCGCTCAGATCAAGTAGGTCGTGGTCGGCAAAGCGCAGCTGGCGCGCCGACACCTCGGCGCCCGCGCCGGTCAGGCCGACCAGGCTACGGGCGCTGACGCTCTTGCCCGAGCCAGACTCGCCGACCAGGGCCACGCAACGTCCAGGTGCCAGGGTAAAGCTCAGGTCGCGGACCACGCTCTGGCCGGCAAACGACACCGTCAAACCGTCGACGATCAAGGTCTTGTCACTCATGCGTGGCGGCCCTCCAGGCGTTGTTGAATGAAGCGCCCTGTAACCGTCGTGGCCAGGGTAGTGAGCACGATGAACAGCCCGGGGAAGAACGTCAGCCACCAGGCACTGGCGATGAAGTCGCGGCCCATCGACAGCATGGTCCCCCACTCCGGCGCCGGCGGCCGGGCGCCGAGGCCGAGAAAACTCAGCGCCGAGGCCCAGACAATGGCCTGGCCGACGCCCATGGTCATGGTCACCACCAGCGGGCGCATGGCATTGGGCAGCAGCTGGCGCAGGACAATCCGCGAGGTCGGATGGCCGAGTGCGCGCGCCGCTTCGATATAACCGGCGTTGCGCACCGCCAGCACCTGGCCGCGCACCATGCGCGCGTAACCGGGTGCACCGCCCAGGCCGGTGGCGACGATCAGCGTGCCGACGCCACTGCCGAACACCGCTACAAACAAAAGCGCCAGAATCAGGCTGGGGAAGGCAAACAGCACCTCCAGCAACCAGCCGACAGCGCGGTCGACCCGTGCACCGCCGAGGCCACCGAGCAAGCCCAGGCTGATCGCGATGGTCATCGACAACGCCGTGGCGGCGACGCCGATCAACAGGCTCTGGCGCGCGCCGTGAATGATCCGCGCAAAGATGTCGCGCCCGGATTGATCAGTGCCCAGCCAGTGCGCCCAGCTCGGCGCCTGGAACGCATCGCGCGGCACGATGGCCAATGGATCGACATGGGTGAAGAGTTGGGGAAACAGCGCAGCCAGCAACAGCGCGGCCAAAAACAACAAGGCCAGGCTCGCCCCTGCGGGCGGCAGATTGATCCGGCGCTGACGGCGCAGCGGCGCCTGCGCACGGTCGAGTATCAGGTCGCTCATGGCGTGGCCTCCTGTTGGCGGGGATCGATCCACTGGTAGAGCAGGTCCACCAGAATGTTGGCCAGCACATAGCCTGCGGCGACGACCAGGCTGATACCGATCACCAGCGGCATGTCCTGGGCTTGCACGGCCTGATACAACTGGCGACCGATGCCCTTGCGGGAAAAGATCACTTCGCACACCACCGCGCCGCTGATCAGCGCGCCAATGGCCCAACCCGACAGCGATACCCCAGGCAACAAGGCGTGGCGCAGGGCATGCCGGAAGCGCACCGCCAGGTCACTCAAGCCACGGCTGCGGGCAGTCAGAATGAACGGCTGTTCCAGGGTCAGCTCAAGCGATTCACGGGTTACCTGGGCGATGAAACCGGCCAGCGGTATCGCCAGGGAAAACGCCGGCAAGACCAGGCTGGCGAGGCTGTCACTGCCCGCCGGCGGGAACCAGCGCAAGCCGAAGGCGAATACCGCCAGCAGGACCACGCCGAGCCAGAAGTGTGGCAAGGCGGCGCTGAGGGTTTCGGCCAGCGAGGCAAGGCCGCCAATTACCCTGCCGCGCCCGGCGGTGATCACCGTCAGCAACAACACCAGCACCCAGGCCAGCAGCAGCGCGGCGATGGTCAGCTCAAGCGTCGCCCCGCCCTGCTCGGCCAGCACCCGCGTAACCGGCAAGTGCTGTGAGTAGGACACGCCAAGATCGCCTTGCAGCAGTCGGCCCAGGTAGAGCAGGTATTGCACGGCCAGCGGTTTATCCAGGCCGAATTCGAGGCGCGTGGCTTCGATGGTCTCCGGGCTGGGGTTGCCGCTGGGGCCGCCGAGAATCGCCAGGACCGGATCGCCTGGCATCAGGCGCAAGGCAAAGAAAGTAAGCGTCGCCACAGCCCACAGCACCAGCATCCCGCCGCCAAGGCGGATCACGGCGCGGCGGCCTAGTGCTGCCAGACGCTCGCGGCGCGGGTCGGTTATTGCCAGTTCAGTTGTACTGCTCATTTGATCACCCAGGCGTCATACAGGTAAGTGACCGCCAACGACGGCTCCAGGCGTACGCCGCGGGCGGTCTTGTAGATGCCCAGGCGAGTGCTTTGCGGGTAAGTGGTGAGTTGCAGGTACTGCCCCGCGGCTTGCGCCTGGGCCTGCTGGTACAAGGCGCGGCGCTGCTCCGGCTGCTGAGTGGCCAGGGCCTGGTCGAGCAGGCTGTCGAAGCCGGGATCGGCGTAGCCGGAGGAATTCTGATGGTAGCCACCGACACCGGCCGGCTGCACGAAGGCCGAGCTGAAGATGATCCGCAGCACGTCCGGGGTGTTGGTGTTCCAGTAGCCAATGCGGATGTCGTAGTCCCAGGCGGCCTGCCGGGCCGTGACCTGCACATCGCTCATCTGCTCCAGCACCAGCTCTATGCCAGCCTCGCGGGTGGTGGCCTGGACCTGCTCCCACAAGGTCAGCTCCGACGGCGGCGTGCGCGCACCGATCAGCACCGTCGCGCGCAGGCGCTTGCCGTCCTTGCTGCGGTAGCCCTCGGCATCACGACTGGTCCAACCGGCGTCATCGAGCAGCTTGGCGGCGCGGGCTGGCTGGTAGTCCTGGCTGCGCTCGAAATCGGCACTGTAGAACGGCGTGGCCATGCTCAGCGGGCCGCCGGCGCGGGGGAATTCACCGAAATAAACACTTTTCAATGCGCCTTCGATATCGGCGCTGCGCACCAACGCCTCGCGCACACGGATGTCATCGAACGGCGCGCGACGCAGGTTGAAGGTGCCGTTGGTGGGGTTGCCCGGACGCTGAGCGACGATCAGCTCGACATCCGGGTTGCGCCGTGCCGCCTCGTGGGACTCGGGCGGCAAGGCTTCGATCACATCGACTTCGCCGGCCTGCAGCGAGGCAAAGCGCACCGACGGTTCCTGGATGAACTTCCACACGATCCGGTCAAGGTAGGCCGGGCCCTGATGCTGAGCTGTCGGTGGTGCCCAGTTGTAGTCCGGGTTGCGCACCAGCTCGACCTGGTTCTGCCGGTCCCAGCGCGCCACCTTGAACGGCCCGCTGCCGACCGGGCTTTCGCAGTTGACGTCACGGCTGCGCTTGAGCGCGGTAGGCGACTGAATACCGAGAAAGCCCTGCGCCAGCACTTCGAGAAATGCCGCATAGGGGGTCGCCAGGTGGACCACGGCGGTGTACTCGTCAACTACGTCGGTGCTGCGGTACTGGCGAATATAGCCACCGGCGGTACTCGACTGGGTCTTGGGGTTGGCCATGTGGTCGAGGTTGGCCTTGACCGCCTCGGCGTTGAACGGCGTGCCATCGGTAAAGCGCACGTCGCGGCGCAGCTGGAAGGTATAACTGAGGCCATCGGCGGCCACCTGCCAATGCGTAGCCAGCCACGGACCGATGCGCCCTTCGCTGTCCATCGACACCAGTGAGTCGAGGTACTGCTGGGCGACGAACACCTGTGGCATGTCACCGGCAACATGCGGATCAAGGCACGTAGGCTCGCGGTCGGTGGCGTACACCAGCGTGCCGCCATGGACTGGCTGATCGCCATGGGCGCTGACCTGCTCGGCGCGTTCACAGCCGACCAGGGTCAATGCAGCACTGAGCAAGGTCAGGGGTAGGATGGAGTTATTCAAGGATGCTCCTGCACGGGCCCAAGGGGTATGCAGGGGCTATTGCAGGAGTTGTGCCTGGTTTCAACTCCCTGATTTTGCTGGGTTTGACCTTATTGACGGTGAATGGCGACAGGCAAACTGTTGCACTGCTGTTGGCCTGCGGACAGTAACGGCGAGCTGCCCGCTGAGAATGCAAATAATTCCCAGCACGCACAGCACTTTTATCGGTGAGAAAGGTCTACTCCCTCTTTTGCCGATAATGTCCGACAATCGGCCGTTCAATTGCACCGCACGACGCAGGGCCAAAAGCCAGATGCTTGTGTAGGATGAGCAGCGCCAAGTCTCGCGCTGCCAGATAGGGAGATACACATGCGCGTCCTGTCATCCGTTGCCTGTCTTACCGTGCTGACGCTGGGCCTTGGCGTGTCTTGTGGCGCCCAGGCATTCACCAGCGAGGAAGGGCAACTGATCGCGTCGATCAACGCCTATCGCAGCCAGCCGCAGAGCTGTGCCGGCGAGGGTTCGCTGGAGCTGCCGCCGCTGAGCAGCGATACCCGCCTGGCGCTGTCGCCAGAAGGTACCCGCGACCTGCAGCAGGCGATGTCGCGCGCGGCTTACCCGATGGTCAATGTGCAGGCGATCAGCTTGTCCGGGCCGCGCGATGCGCCGGCGGCGATGAAGGCCATCGCCGAAAGCTTCTGCCAGGTCGTGCTCGACCCGCAGTTCGTCGACATCGGCGTCAGCCAGGAAGGCCGCGACTGGCGTATCGTGCTGGCCCGGCCGCTGCTCAGTGGCCGCCTCGGTGACTGGCAGGCCGAGGGCCAGAAGCTGCTGCAGGAGATCAATGCAGCGCGCAAATTGCCCCGCCAATGCGGTGGCCAGCCGTTCGCCGCCGCCGCGCCGCTCGCCTGGAATACCGCCCTGGCTGGCGTTGCTGCCGACCATACCCGGGCGATGGCCAACCAAAATTTCTTTGACCACATCGACCGTGATGGCCGCACCCCGGGTGACCGCGCCGAACTGGCCGGCTACTCCTACCGGCTGGTCGGCGAAAACATCGCGGCCGGCCTGGACACGCCGCGCAAGGTCATCGATGGCTGGCTGGCCAGCCCAGGCCATTGCGCAACCCTGATGAACCCGGACTTCACTGAGCTGGGTGCGGCCTACGCCGTGGACCCCAAGAGCGACGCCGGGATCTACTGGACCGGCTTGTTCGGTGCGCCGCAATGATCGCTTGAGCTGAGCCCGCTCGCTCTGCAGTCATTCAAGCGGCGCCGTCAACCGCGCCGGCTACGCAGCACGAATATGCCCAGCGCCAGCAGGGCAAAGCGGCGCTAACCAGTGCTACACCCTGCCGGCAGAAATTACCTGACCAGCTCGTCAACTTAATCCAGGGATCTGGACGGCATAATTCCAGTGCAGCTAAGACAGATCTGATATTTCGCGAAATTTTCACATTGCTGAATTCGTGATTTTTACGCAGATGATCGCTACTTGTTCTAACCTTTTCGCAGCATCTTGGCGAGTTCAGGCCTGCGACAATAGGCCTCAAAGGTAAATGTACCAACTTGTTAATTAGCTTGCTAAGGGCTTAAACTCGGCGCATTCCACCTGCGAGATCCTTGGCATGAACGACTCACCGCGCGCCTCTGGCGCCTCGAAAATCATCCTGGTTGGCCTCGGCGTGATCATCGCCCTGCTCGGCCTGCTGCTGGCTGCCGGCGGCATCAAGCTGGCTGGCCTGGGCGGCTCCTGGTACTTCCTGATCGGCGGCCTGGCCATGACCATCGCCGGTATCCTCATCGCCCGCCGCAAGGTCGCTGGCGCCTGGCTGTATGCCGCGTTCCTGCTCGGCACCGCGCTGTGGGCCGTGATCGATACCGGCCTGGTGTTCTGGCCGCTGTTCTCGCGCCTGTTCATGTTTGCCGTGATCGGCACCGTAGTCGCGCTGGTGTACCCGCTGCTGACGCGTGCCAATGGCAACGGTACAGGCCGTGGCGCCTACGCCGTCGCGGGTGTGATGGCTGTGGCGGTAGTGGTTGCTGCCGGCAACATGTTCGTTGCTCACCCAAGCGTGGCACCGACTGGCAAAGGCCCGGGGCTGACCGCCGTGGAACCTGCACAAGCGCAGAAAGACTGGGCTCACTACGGCAATACCGAAGGTGGCAGCCGCTTTGCCGCCCTTGATCAGATCAACCGTGGCAACGTCGACAAGCTGCAAGTCGCCTGGACCTACCACACCGGTGATGTCGCCCTCAGCGATGGCAACGGTGCCGAAGACCAGTTGACCCCGTTGCAGGTCGGCAACAAGGTGTTCATCTGCACCCCGCACAACAACCTGATCGCACTCGACGCCGACACCGGCAAAGAGCTGTGGAAAAACACCATCAACGCCCAGTCGAAAGTCTGGCAGCGCTGCCGCGGCATGGCCTACTTCGACGCTAGCGCGCCGCTGGCCCAGCCTTCCCAGCCGAACAGCTCGCCGGTCGTTGCAGCGACAGTTGCCCCTGGCGCCAACTGCCAGCGCCGCCTGCTGACCAACACAATCGACGGTCGCCTGATTGCAGTCGACGCGGATACCGGCGAGTTCTGCCAAGGCTTTGGCAACAACGGTCAGGTCAACCTGATGGCAGGCCTGGGCGATGTCCCGGATTCGTTCTATCAGCTGTCCTCGGCACCGCTGATGGCTGGCACCACCGTGGTCGTGGGCGGGCGTGTTGCCGACAACGTTCAGACCGACATGCCGGGTGGCGTGATCCGCGGTTTTGACGTGATCACCGGGCAAATGCGCTGGGCCTTCGACCCAGGCAACCCTGAAGACCGCAACGCCCCGGCTGACGGCAGCACCTACGTGCGCAGCACGCCGAACAGCTGGGCGCCGATGTCCTACGACCCGGCGATGAACACCGTATTCCTGCCGATGGGCTCGTCGTCCACCGACATCTACGGCGTTGAACGCAGCAAGCTCGACCACACCTACGGCGCTTCGGTACTGGCGCTGGACGCCACCACCGGTAACGAGAAGTGGGTCTACCAGACCGTCCACAATGACCTGTGGGACTTCGACCTGCCGATGCAACCGAGCCTGATCGACTTCACCAAGGACGACGGCCAGACGGTCCCTGCAGTGGTGATCGGCACCAAGGCCGGGCAGATCTACGTGCTCGACCGTGCCACCGGCAAGCCGCTGACCCAGGTCGACGAAGTGCCGGTCAAGCCAAGCAACATCCCCAACGAGCCGTACTCCCCGACCCAGCCGAAATCGGTCGGCATGCCGCAGATCGGCGCGCAGACCCTGACCGAGTCGGACATGTGGGGCGCAACCCCGTACGACCAACTGCTGTGCCGCATCGACTTCAAGAAGATGCGCTACGACGGCCTGTACACCGCGCCAGGCACCGATCTGTCGCTGAGCTTCCCAGGTTCGCTGGGCGGCATGAACTGGGGCAGCATCTCTACCGATCCGGTGCATGGTTTCATCTTCGTCAATGACATGCGCCTGGGCCTGTGGATCCAGATGATCCCGTCGCAGAACCAAGGTAAAGCCGCTGGTGGTGGCGAAGCGCTGAACACCGGTATGGGCGCGGTACCGCTCAAAGGCACGCCGTACGCGGTGAACAAGAACCGCTTCCTGTCGATTGCCGGCATCCCGTGCCAGGCGCCGCCGTTCGGCACCCTGACCGCGATCGACATGAAGACCCGCCAGGTCGCCTGGCAAGTACCGGTCGGCACCGTTGAAGACACCGGCCCGCTCGGCATCCGCATGCACCTGCCGATCAAGGTTGGCCTGCCGACCCTGGGTGGCACCCTGTCGACCCAAGGCGGCCTGGTGTTCATCGCCGGCACCCAGGACTTCTACCTGCGCGCGTTCAACAGCGGCAACGGTGAAGAAGTCTGGAAAGCCCGCCTGCCCGTCGGCAGCCAGGGTGGCCCGATGACCTACGTCTCGCCCAAGACCGGCAAGCAGTACGTGGTCGTCACCGCTGGCGGTGCCCGCCAGTCGACCGACCGTGGCGATTATGTAATGGCTTACGCCTTGCCATAACCCGCGTCACTCCCGTGCGGCATGAGGCCGCTCCCGCATAGGTTTTGCAGGAGCGGCCTCATGCTTTCAGCGGCGCTATTTATCACCACCCCGCGATTCCCAGGAAAGCTGCGCAATGTCCTCCGTGTTCCGTTTTACCCCTTCCCGCATTACCGCCGGCCTGTTGCTGGTAGTAGCCAGCAACGGCGCCATGGCCGAAGCCGATCTGCTCCACCGCAGCACCTTCAGTGGTGACTGGGGCGGCCTGCGCCATCAGCTTGAAGACGATGGCATCAAGTTCAGCGCCGACTACAGTGGCGAGACCGCCTACAACGCCGACGGCGGCCTGCACCGCTCGGCGCGCTATTCGCAGAACATCAAGCTGGGCGTGCAGTTCGACTTGTCCCGCTTGTACGGGCTGGACAACGCCGGCAAGGTCCAGCTGAGCATCAACGACCGCCGCGGCCACAGCGCCTCGGAGGAACTGGTAGGCAACCGCCTGCCGATCCAGGAAAACTTCGGCGGCCTCTACACGCGCCTGACCGAGCTCAGCTACGAGCGCAACTTCACCCCGGCGCTGAACATCAAGCTCGGCTACATGGCCATGGGCAACGACCTCGGTGGCCTCGACAGCGGCATCCTGTGCAACTTCATGAACGCCGGTTTCTGCGGGCACCCGCTGAACATGTCCGGCGGCAGTGGCTGGACCAACTACCCCAATGCGCGGCTCGGTGCGCGGGTCAAATACGACCTGTCGCCAGCCTGGCAAGTGCGCGTGGCGGCGTTCAACGTTGACCCAGAGAGCAATGGCAATTCCAGCCGCGCCTGGAAGCTTGGCCCCAAACACACCACAGGCACCGTGGTGCCGGTGGAGCTGGTGTACAAGCTGCAGGGCGAACTGCCGGGTGAGTACAAGCTTGGCTATTACTACGACAGCTCCAACGTCAAACGCATTGGCAGTGATGACGAAGTGGCTGGCCGAGGTGGGCACTACCTGTTGATCAATCAGGCGGTATGGAACGACCCCGAGCTGGCGGGCCGTAGCCTGCATGCCTTTGGTCAGTACTCAGCATCGAGCAAGGCAGCATCGCCGTTTACCAAGTGGTATGGCACGGGTGTGGTGTTGTATCAACCGTTTGCCGGACGCCCGCGGGACACCTTGTCTCTGGGGTATGGCCGTGCGGTGCCGAATCCGCGTAGTCGGGATGTGCTGGAGAATGCAGCGGCGGCCAGTGGCCGAGAGTTTCCGGATATCGACAGTGCTGAGCAGTTGATCGAGCTGAGTTATGGCTATCAAGCGACACCCTGGCTGAATCTGCGGCCGGATGTGCAGTACATCATCGAGCCTGGGGCGTTTTCCGGGGCGGACGTTGATAATGCGCTGGTGGTGGGCTTGCAGGTCAAGGCCAGCTTCTGAAGCGTCATCCGAGCCCTGGGAGCTGTCTCGCTGGGGCTCCGGCTATCTTTGATGTGTTCTCAGCCGAGGTAGGCTTGCCCACTTTCTGTGGGGCCTGAACGGGCCCCCACAGAAAACGAACAAGCCCGGGATGCGTCTGGCGGCTGTTGGAGGACGCATCCAATACCGTCGCGGGCATATTCCCCGGTTGCTCGACACGCCTTAGTTCAGGCCCCACTGTTTTTTCTCATCAGGCGTCATGCCCGCCACCACCTGGTCGAAGGTGTCGTTGAACTCCGAACTGACATTGCCGAAAGCCTGGTAATTGGTCAGCAGGTAGCGCTTGACGGTTTTCGGCCATGTGCGAGATTTGTGAGCGTCAATGATGATGCCCTTGACGTCCTGATAATGGGCACCTGGCTTGATCTCTGCGAGCCGGTTATCGAGCTGGCCAAAACTCCATTCATCCGTACGCGCCTCGAACTCATTCAGCAGCTGTACCTTGTATTGCGCCATAGTCGCCATGCTGGGTGTCTCCTCGTAGATCGATTGAAATCAGCGAGGAAAATACGCAAACGGCGCGCCCATGGGAACGAACCAAGTGTGTGGCAAATGGCTCGTCAGGTAGGACTTTCCCTACTGCTTGCCAGGGTTGCCTGCAGCCACCCCTACACCAGCAGCAGCTGCATGTGCGTCGTTTGCCAGACAGGGTCCTGTTCAACATCGGTGACGACAAATCCCTGCCGCTCCCAGAACCGAATCGCCCCTGGCAAAAACGGATGCGTGTGCAGATACAAACACTCGACGCCTGCCGCCTCTGCCTGCGCGCGGAGCTCTGCAAACAGCGCTGCAGCGAGGCCACAACGGCGGTATTCAGGTAGCACGAACAGCCGTACCACTTCCACCACAGTGAAGTCGTGATAATTCAACTGGCTGAAGCGGTGATCGTATGGCAGGTAGCCGATAGCCGCGACCAACCGGCCGTTGTCGCGAGCGATCAAAAAGCAGCCGCCACCCTGCAGGTAGGTATCGCTGAACCGGGCGAGGTCAACCGGCAGCGGCGCATCCGCCAGCAGCGGAAACAGCTCACGGCGCGAGTCGTTGACGAACGCGACTACCTCGTCGATGGCATCGGCGGCTACCGGGGTGATGCTCCAGTCTGTCATTGCGCTCAGGCCTTGGTGCGAGGTGATAGCGAACTTCTACCCGATCGACAGCCCGCGCGCAAATGCGCGGTTGCGCTCAAGCTGGCTGGCGAAACGGCAGGCGCTGCGGATCACAAGCAGCAACGTCCCGGCGAAACTGCTCTTCGCTGTAGTCACGCGGGTAGTAGGAAAACCGCTTGAGGTCGAAGTAGTCGTCCTGCGTCATGTAACGCCTGGACAAGCGAATACTCTCGATCTCGGCCTGCTCCTGATTGATCTCGGCGCTGAGGTGGACCTGGGTTACACCACGTTCTTCAGCACTGCAGTCCTCCACCGGCCGGGCGCCGAATTGAGCGAGCTCGGCCACAAACCCAGCACTGTGTCTGGGCGGCCCGTACACCACCACCGGGCCAACCGACACGCCCTTGAGGTATTGCGCATGGGCATCCAGCCAGCATTGGGTTTCATCGAGCGTCTGCGCGGTTTCGCCGCCATACAAGAGCACGTTGACCTTGACCCAGATACCATGGCTGGCGCAGGTTTCGAGCAGTTCGGATGCGGCATCGAGATAGCGCTGTGGCTTACCGGCTTTCTGCATCCGCGCCAATTGCAGCAGCGAGGCAGACTCCAGCCCCAGGTCAATCACCTTCATGCCCGCGGCCGCCAGCCCAGGCACGGCGTTGGGCTTGACGCTGTCGACCCGGCTCTCGCAGCGCCAGCCAATGTTGATACCGGCAGCCTGAACCGCGTTGGCCAGCTCATCGGCCCATTTGCGGTTGGGCACCAGATAGGACGACTGGAAGTACGGCCGCACCGACTGATCGCCATACACGTCGATCAACCTGTGCAGCTCTTTGACAATCCGCGTCGGCGTCTTCAAGGCGGTCAAAGGCATCGCCCGCTCTTCACAGAACGCGCAGCCGCGGCCACAACCGCGCGAGGTTTCGACGCTGGGCTGATAGCGCTGGAAATTCTCGACCAGACTGTGATCAAGGCCGCAGTGTGCAGGGGCCTGCCATTGCCCGCTAAAACCGAGCAACTCGACCATTGCGCCTTCGCCCGCGCCTTGCACGATCCGGTCGACGTGCCGCATGCGCTGCTGCAACCAGACAATGTCCGGGTTGGTGACCCAGCGCCCACCAAGGACGATGCGGATACGCCGATCCAGCGCCTTGAGCGCAGCGCAGAAGCGCTGGGCCCATTCCAACGCGTAGAAACTCGGCATCGACAGCATTACCTGAGTTTCCAGGCGCAACCGCCCTTGCCCGTGCAAGCGGGCGACCAACGCCTCGGGTTCTTCGTGCTCGCCATGCACCAGCGCTGTATCGATGCCGTTGAGGCTGCACAGCGTGGCCAATCCCAGCGCGCCATAGTTCAGGTACAACTGCCGCCGCGCCAGGGGGTGATCGCGCTTTTTTGGCTGGAGCAAACCCGCCGAGACGAACAGGACCGGCGCAACGCTACCAGAGCGGGCGATCAACCCGCTCATTGCTCGGCTCCGCAGCCTTCGCAGACCATCTCGGCCTGCACCTCGGCCGGCCCTTCGATCGCCACGATCAGCGCCTCCTCACCGGCCAATCGATCGCGGCGGATGCATTCGTCGCACAGCGTTACCCGTGGATACTGCTCGGCAGTACGCTCTGCCAGCATGTCGCCCTGAATCACGCAGATATTCATACCTCTACTCCCCGCCCACACAAATCGAGGGGGTATTCAGGTGCAGTTGGGCAGCCGCTGTCAAAGAACGATGCGTTCACGTTCTGGGCATCTGTGCAGGCCGTTTCCCACGCAGCGCAACTGCCACGCAGGCCCAGGAAAAACGGTAAACTTGCTACCCCAATGTGCCCAAGGGCTGCTCCATGAATCGCTTGCTCAACTTGCTGCTGCCCGTACTCTTGCTCGGCGCCCTCGCTGCCTGCGACCAGCAGCCCAGCCGCGAACAACAGATACTCGCCAAGCTGCCTTTGCAAGCCGCCTACGAGCACAACATCGGCAGGATGGCCGCGCTGTTGGCCATGACCCACCCGCAGGTTCCTGAAGAGCAGATCAAGCAGGTGCTGCGCAAACACCTCACTGTCGAGGACCAACGCAACGACCTGTTCAAGCTGTACAGCACAGCCAACTTCAGCGATGCCGAGTTCGAAACCATCGTCGAGGCAACGCAGAATCCCGAGAAAGCCAAGGCACTCGGCGACACCGAGCAGGGCAAACGCCTCAGCGAGAAGCTCACCGGTCTGATGCGCGCCAGCGCCCAGGACAAAGCGGTGCAGGCCCTCGCCGCGCAACGTATGCAGCAGGTCGAGGACGATCTGCAGGCGCTGCCGTGAACAGCCCGGTTTAGCTGTAGCTGCAATCACGCGGAACGCGTAAGGTATTTCGCAGTAACCCGTCAGTGAGGTCAGGATTGCCACACGCCAAGAAAGGACTGCGCCTGGATCTGCGCACACTCATCCTCGTACTGTCGGCGCTGACTGCAGTGACCATGCTGCTGACCAGCTACTTCGCCAGTTATCGGGTACAACGCCAACTGCTGATCGACCACTCACTGGAAGCCAACCGGGTCTACGCGGCAAAACTTGCCGCCATCACCGATACATTTCTGGGCAACGCGCTGCAGCAACTGGGCTTCAGTGCCGGGGTGCAGGCGCACAATCTGAACGATGACCCCTCGCTGCTGGCCGAGACCGAGCGGGTGCTGCAGCAGAGCATCGCCTTCAACTCGACCTTCCTGGTCGATGCCCAGGGCATTCTGCGAGCGGTGTCGCCCGCGCCGCTGCGCCACCTGATCGGTACCCATGTGCAGACGCAAGGCTCGCAAGAGGCCCTGCGCGAACGCCGGGCGCTGGTGTCGACGCCATTTTTGTCGGCCGCCAACAATTTGGTGGTGGGGCTGTCACAGCCGATCTTCGACGGGCAAGGCAAGTACCTGGGCTATGTCGGCGGCACTGTCTACCTGCGTGAACGCAACTTCCTCAACAGCATGCTCGGCGAGCACTATTACAAGGATGGCTCGTACCTGTATGTGGTCGACCGCAACCGGCGCTTGCTCTATCACCCGGACCCGGAGCGGGTCGGGACGGTGGTCGAGGGCAATTCCCTGATCGATCAACTGGCCAGCCTGACCGAGGGCACTCGGCAGATCCGCAACAGTGCCGGCGTGGAGATGCTCGCCGGTTTTGCCACGGTGCCCAGCACCGGCTGGGGTGTAATCGCGCAGCAGCCGCTGAGCCAGACGGTAGCGCCGATGCGCCAGCTGATTCTGAATGTGGTGCTGCTGTCGGCGCCGTTGGCGTTGCTGGGTTTTCTCGCCCTGTGGTGGTTTGCCCTGGCGATCACCCGGCCGCTGTGGCAACTGGCTGCGGGCGCGCTGGCGCTCGACCGCCCTGGCACCGCCGAGCACTTGCACAGGGTGCGGGCCTGGTACTTCGAAGCGGCCGAGCTCAAGCGCGCCTTGCTGTTTGGCCTCAATCTGCTGCAAGAGCGCATCGGCCGCCTCAACCGGGATGCGCAAACCGACCCACTAACCGGGCTCGGCAACCGTCGCAGCCTGGAGTACAACCTGTCGCTGTTAAAGGCCGAAGAACGCGACTTCGCCGCTATCGTGCTCGATATCGATCATTTCAAACGGATCAACGACAGCCACGGCCACGCGGTGGGTGACCAGGCATTGCGCCAACTCGCCGAGCTGATGCGCAGCTGTTGCCGCGAAGGCGACGTGCTCTGCCGCACCGGTGGCGAGGAGTTCATCATGATCCTGCCTGGTGCCAGCCTTGAGATCGCCAGCGTGGTCGCCCAGCGCCTGCGCCTCTGCGTGCAGGACACACCGCTTGCAGCGGTCGGCGCCATCACCGTATCACTGGGCGTGGCCCATTGGCAGGCGAGCGCTGGCAGCCTGCCTGCCGAGGTGCTCAGCGAGGCCGACGCGGCGTTGTATGTGGCCAAGCAGAACGGGCGCAATCAGGTCCAGGTTGCGCACAGTGGCGAGGCGGCGCACAGCTGAGCTGAGCGTTTGCCACACCGCCGGTGTCCAACCTGCAGCCCCCTGTCGACCCGGAGATGACCATGCCCCGCCTGGGCTTTGCCTGTATGTACCGCCACCCGCACCGCAGCCTGTCGATCAAGGAACTGGAGGCCATCGAAAAGGCCTTCAATCCGCGCACCACGACCCTGCGCTGGCTCAACAGCGCCAGTGTCGAGGCCGCTGCGGCGAAGCTGCTGGAGCTGGTCGAGCACAACCTCGATGCCCAGTTGCGCCTGCTCGCTTACGTGGCCGACCTGCCGCCAACCCTGCGCATGGTGCGCTTGAGCAGCGACCTGCTGCCGCTCTACAGCCACCCGCAAGTGGCTGAGTTCTACCGTAACCCGAGCGTTCAGGCCGACCTGCAGACACGCCTCGGCGCGATTGGCGCGTTTGCCCGCGGCGCGGATATTCGCCTGTCGTTTCATCCCGGCCAATATTGCGTGCTCGGCTCGGACCGCCCCGACGTGGTCGAAAACAGCCTGGCCGAGTTCGAGTACCACGCCGACATGATCCGCATGATGGGCTACGGCCAGCGCTTTCAGGACTTCAAGTGCAACGTGCACATTGCCGGGCGATTGGGCGCCGCTGGGGTGCGTGCCGTATGGCCGCGGCTATCGCAGGAGGCGCGCAATGTCATCACCTTCGAGAACGATGAAAAGACCTACGGCGTCGACGATTGTCTGGGCCTGGCCGACCTCGCGCCAGTAGTGCTGGATATCCACCACTGCTGGATTCACGAGAACGACTACATCGCCCATGACGACCCACGGCTGGCGCCGATCATCGCCAGCTGGCGCGGCGTGCGCCCGGTGATGCACTACTCGCAACCCCCCGAGCGCCTGCAGGAACTGGGCTTTGCCGCGCAGCAGAAGCTGGAGATTCCAGCGTTGCTGGAGCAGCTCAACAAGCGTGACCTGTACCAGCACAGCGAGCGCATGTGGAACGAATGGACCAACCGCTACGCGCTGGGCTTCATGGGCAACTTCGACATCATGTTCGAGGCCAAGCACAAGAACCTCGCCACCCTCGAGTTCTATCAGCGCTACGTCGATAGCGCTGCCGCCGGCAGTTGATTGGGCACCGTCCGTCAGTCCCGGGGCACCCTCGTCGACGAGGCGCGGCCCAACGCATGTACTCACATGAACGGGAGATACACCATGAAGCGGATGCATGCACTTTGCCTCGCAGTCTGCCTGGGCGCCACCGCGCCCCTGGCCATGGCCGCGACCAGCATGAATGGCAATGACGCCCCCAGCACCCAGACCGGCGGCGCTACCGGCGTTGGCCCGGGCACCATGAACAGCGACGGCACGGGCACCGGTACCATGCAGCGTGACGGCACTGGCACTGGCACCATGAACGGCAGCGGAACCGGAACCGGTGGCAGCGGCATGGGCACAGGCGGCAGCACCACTGACAGTGATGACAACCAGGGCGGCACCGGCGGCAGTGGCACCGGCAGCGGCGGCATGGGCGGCTCCGGCAGCGGCACGGGCTCGGGCAGTTCCGGTAGCGGCGGCTCGGGTGGTGCAGGCGGTAGCGGCGCAGGTGGCGGCGGTGGCGGCGGTTAATTCGCTGGTCGTTGCGCGTCAAACGCCGGCAGGCTCGAATGACCATTCGAGCCTGCCGGCTTCGTTCAGGATGCGGGTTTCAAGCACTGGGTAGAATGTAACAACCCTTGTCTTAATACTGTCATGTTTACTTCATAGGATTGTCTCTGAACTGCCATCTATGGCCCCACGGCTTATTTCAGGGATGAACCGCAGCATGCGTCGAGTCGTATTCAATCAGAAAGGTGGAGTGGGCAAATCGAGCATTGCCTGCAACCTCGCCGCTGCCAGTGCCGCAGAGGGTTACCGCACGTTGCTGGTCGATCTCGACCCTCAGGCCAATGCCACCTACTACCTGACCGGCTTGAGCAACGATCACATCCCCCCCGGTATTGCCGACTTTTTCAGACAGACGCTCAGTACCAGCCCTGAAGGCAAAAAGAACCGAGTGGCCATCAGCGAGACGCGCTACGCCAATCTGCACCTGATCACTGCCAGCCCTGAGCTGGCCGACTTGCAGACCCGCCTGGAAAGCAAATTCAAGATCAACAAGTTGCGCAAGCTGCTGGTCGCGCTGTCGGAAGATTACGAGCGGATCTATATCGACACCCCGCCCGCGCTGAACTTCTATACCTTCAGCGCACTGCTCGCCGCCGAGCGCCTGCTGATCCCGTTCGACTGCGACAGCTTCTCGCGCCAGGCGCTGCTCAACGTCATGGCTGAAGTTGAAGAGCTGCGCCACGAGCACAATGCCGAACTCACCGTCGAGGGCGTGGTGGTCAATCAGTACGCCGGGCGCACCGCACTGCACCAGACCCTGGTCGAGCAACTGCACGGTGAAGGCCTGCCGATTCTGCCGGTGTACCTGAGCGCCTCGATCAAGATGCGCGAGTCGCACCAGGTGGCCGTGCCGCTGGTGCATCTGGCGCCCACGCACAAATTGGCCCGCGAGTTCGTCGACCTGCTCGATGTATTGGAACGCGCCGCCTGACATCTAGGTGCCACAATCCACCACAGCCATGGACGTGCGTTTCTGATGGTGCCTTAACGCCGCGCCGAGACCAGCAACATCATCGGCCGTTCAAGCTCTTCAGCCAGCGCCGGCCAGGCCTCGATCTGCTCAAGGCTCGGTGCAAACTCCTCGATCCGGGCAATCTGGAAACCCGCCTCGATCAAGCTGTTGAGCGTGCTGGCCAAGGTCCGGTGATACTTCAACACGCCCTTGGCAAACCAGTCACTGCGCCGCTCGCCTTCAACTGCGTAGCGGCTCACCGGCCAACTCAGGCTGCCGTTCTCGGCGTGCTGCCAGTGCGCGCCGGCAGCGGCCATGTAGATCGGGTGTTCACAGCTGAACACCAACTGGCCGCCCGGCACCAGTGCCTGGTACAGCGTTGCGATCAGGCGTGGCAGGTCTTCGATGTAGTGGAAGGTGAGCGCACTGTAGGCCAGATCGAACGCTGCCGCTGGCAGCGTGAGGCTCTCGAGATCAGCGATGCGGTACTCGATCGCCGCATCATCAGTATCGTGCCGGGCACGCGCGAGCATGTTCTGCGACAGGTCCAGGCCTAGCACCGAGGCCGCGCCTTGCTCGCGCATCCAGCGCGACGCCCAACCAAAGCCGCAACCCAGATCGACTACACGTTTGCCGGCGAGTGCAGGCAACATGGCGCGCAAGGTTGGCCACTCGGGGGCGCCAGCGAGCCCCTGAGTCTGACGCGGCAACTGGCTGTAGCCGGCGAAAAACGCAGGGGTGTCGTAGATGTTCTGGGCCATGACAGGGTCCGTGAGTGGTACAAGCACGCACTCTAACCTGAGATCGCAGCGCACGGCCACCCGCTATTCAGCGGGTTAGCGCAGCTCAGGACGCTTGCGCCACCGCACCAATGAAGTTGGCCAGCTCGGCGGTTTGCGGTGCGGCGAATACCTCCCGCGGATTGCCCACTTCATGCACCTTGCCCTGGTGCATGAACACCAACTTGTCGCCCACTTCCCGGGCAAAGCGCATCTCGTGAGTGACCATGATCAGGGTCATGCCCTCCTTGGCCAGCTGGCGCACCACGCCCAGTACCTCGGTGACCAGTTCCGGGTCCAGCGCTGAAGTGATCTCGTCACACAGCAGCACTTTCGGCGACATCGCCAGCGCCCGGGCGATGGCCACCCGCTGTTGCTGGCCACCGGAGAGTTGATCCGGGTAGGCGTTGAATTTTTCGCCCAGGCCAACCCGCGCCAGCATCTGCTCAGCCAGTTGCCGCGCTTCGCCCTTGCTGGTCTTCTTCACTACCTGCGGCGCCAGCATCACGTTCTCGCCGACGCTCAGGTGCGGGAACAGGTTGAACTGCTGAAACACCATGCCCACCTTCTGGCGCAGGCTGCGCAGGTCGGCGCGGGCAGCGTCGAGGTACTCGCCGTCGACTTCGATAACCCCGTCGCTGATCGACTCAAGGCCGTTGAGGGTGCGCAGCAGGGTGCTTTTGCCCGAACCACTGCGGCCGATGATCGCGACCACTTCGCCCTCTTCGATGCTCAGGTCGACGCCCTTGAGTACGTGGTTGTCGCCGTAATACTTGTGCAACGCAGACACTCTAAGCAGGGGCATGCAGCCTCCTTTCCAGATAACGGGCGCTCAACGAGAGCGGGTAGCAGAGGATGAAGTAGCCCACGGCGACCAGGCCGTAGGTCAGGAACGGCTCGAAGGTGGCGTTGGCGAGCATGCCACCGGTCTTGGTCAGTTCGGTAAAGCCGATGATCGACGTCACCGCCGTGCCCTTGACCACCTGCACCGAGAAGCCCACCGTCGGCGCGATGGCGATGCGCATGGCCTGCGGCAGGATCACATAGCGCAGTTGCTCGAGCCGGCTCAGTGCCAGGCTGCCGGACGCTTCCCACTGGCCACGGCCGATCGACTCGACGCAGCCGCGCCAGATCTCGGCGAGGAACGCGCTGGTAAACAGCGTCAGGGCGATGGCCGCCGCCATCCACGCTGAAACGTCGATGCCGAACAGCGCGATGCCGAAGAACACCATAAACAGCTGCATCAGCAATGGCGTGCCCTGGAACAACTCGATATAACCCCGCGCCAGGCCGCGCAGATAAGGGTTTTCCGAGATCCGTGCGAGCAGCAACAGCAAGCCGGCGATGCCCCCGCAAACAAACGCCACCAGCGACAGCAACAAGGTCCATTGCAAGCCGGTGAGCAGGTTGCGGACGATATCCCACAAGGTGAAGTCCATCAGCGTTTCCCCATCAGCCAGCGCTGGCCAAGCCAGGCCAGCAACTGCCGCACGCCGATGGCCATGACCAGGTACAGCACGGTGGTCAGCAAGTAAGTCTCGAACGCGCGGAAGTTACGCGATTGAATGAAGTTGGCCGCGAATGACAACTCCTCGGTGGCGATCTGCGAACACACCGCCGAGCCGAGCATGACGATCACGATCTGGCTGCTCAGCGCCGGCCAGACCTTGGCCAGTGCCGGCCGCAGGATCACATGGCGAAACGCCTCGAAGCGGCTCATGGCCAACGCCGCTGCCGCTTCCAGCTGACCCTTGGGGATGGCCATGATGCCGGCGCGGATGATCTCGGTGGAATACGCGCCGAGGTTGATCACCATCGCCAGCACAGCCGCTTCCCATTCACTCAGGCGCACGCCAAGCGCCGGCAAGCCGAAGAAGATGAAGAACAGCTGGACCAGAAACGGCGTGTTGCGGATCAGCTCCACGTACACCCCGAACAGCGCAGAAAACGGTTGCAGACGCCAGGCCCGGACCACCGCGCCGAGCACGCCAATGGCCAGCCCCAGCACGGTGCCGACCAGCGTCAGCTGCAGGGTGAACAGTGCGCCCTTGAGGAGCAGGTCAGCCTGGGCCAGCACCGGGGCGAAATCAAATTGATAGGCCATCGAACAGCAACTCCAGACGCGGCTTAAAGGTCAGCCGGAAGCGGCTGCTTCAGCCATTTTTCCGCATTGCGATTGAGGCTGCCGTCAGCCTTGGCGGCATCCAGCGTGGCGTTGACCTTGTCCAGCAGTGCCTGCTCTTGCTTGGCCAGGCCGACATACACCGGCGAGTCCTTGAGCTTGACCTTGAGTACCGGCACCTTGGCCGGGTTCTTCTCGGCGATCACGGCCATGACCACACTGCCACTGGCGATCAGCTCGACCTGCCCGGCCAGGTAGGCGGCGATGGTCGAGTTGTTGTCTTCAAAGCGCTTGATGGTTGCGCCCTTTGGCGCGACTGCCGACAGCTCCATGTCTTCGATCGAGCCGCGGGTGACGCTGATGGTCTTGCCGGCGATGGCATCGATATTGTCGATCTTGGTCTCGGCGGGGCCGAACACGGCCAGGTAGAACGGTGCGTAGGGTTTGGAGAAGTCGATCACCGCCGCGCGCTCCGGGTTCTTGCCTAGGCTGGAGATCACCAGATCAACCTTGCCGGTGGTGAGGAACGGGATACGGTTGGTGCTGTTGACCGGCGTCAGCGCCAGCTTGACCCCAAGCTTGTCGGCCAGCAGCTGCGCGGTGTCGATGTCCAGGCCACGCGGTTTCAGGTCAGGGCCGACCGAACCGAATGGCGGGAAGTCTTGCGGCACAGCGACTTTCAATACGCCGCGGGCAGTGATATCAGCCAGCGCATCGGCCTGAGCCTGAACTGCGCCAAGGGCACCGCCGCAGAACACGGTAGCCAGAAACAGGGTACGGAACTTGGTCATGCACGAGCCTCGCAGGGTCAGAGTGGGCAACTGAACAGGCAGTTACCCAGGACAAGTGCACGGGCCATGCCAGAACGCTCGCCAGACCCCGCAAAAGCGGGCCGGCCCGCCTGTATCACGGTCTTACTGGTCTGAACAGTTGCCTGGCGATTGAGGCCAGAGCAGCGCACCGCGCCCTGCATTTGTGCAAGGCCGGTAGACCCTGCGCCAGCACGGAGCAAGGCTTGCCAGCGCCGCGCATTGCCCGTAAAAGGGTCGAACCCTGCCCTCTGACCGGTCTGAACTGCATGCTCGATACCCTCCCCCGCGCCGTCCCGGAAATCGCCTTGCAGGCAATCCGCAAACTGATCGATGACGGAGGTTATCTGCCCGGCGACGCCCTGCCCTCGCAGCGCGACCTGGCCGAGCAACTGGGGGTCAGCCGCGCTTCGTTGCGTGAGGCCCTGTCAACCCTCAGCGCGTTGGGCCTGGTCAGTGTGCAGCCCGGCAAGGGCGTGTTCGTGCTGGCTCCGGTGCCGGCTACACCGGTGGGTTTCAGCTGGCCGTACGCCGAGCAGGTGTCTGCCGCCGATACCTTCCAGCTGCGCTATGCACTGGAAGGCTTCGCCGCCGGGCAGGCGGCGCTGAACCTGACGGCCGACGACCTCGACCGACTCGCCGCCAATGTCGAAGCCATGCGCCAGGAGCTGCGTGCGGGTAACTTCGAGGCAGCAGCACGGCTGGACTTTGCCTTCCACCAGGCGCTGCTGCAGGCCGCCGGCAACCGCGCCATGCTGCATGTGATCACCGCCAGCCAGGACATCTTTCTGGAGAGCCAGAAGCTGCCGTTCATTCGCCCCGAGCGGGCCATGGAAACCTGGCAGGAGCACGGCAAGATCCTCCGTGCCCTGGCCCGACGCTCGCAACTGGGGGCGCAGAGGGCCATGCAGGAGCATATTCGCAACGCCGCTTCGCGCACCGGCGTGGTGTTCCCGGTCTAGGCCGGCGTGCCTGCTGGTTGAAACAGATAGCTCAGTGTCGCCCCCGAACATGCGCGCAGCGCAACCTGCCGATCTACTGGTAGCCATAACAACGATGCTGCGGCCCGACTGCGGCACTTTCAATCAGGCTGCCATGGCAAATCGGAGCGTATCCGCATGTCCACTTCCCATGAGGTATCACCGGCCACCTTGCGCCGGGTCATTGCGGCTTCGGCCGTTGGCAATTTCGTCGAGTGGTTCGACTTCGCCGTCTACGGCTTCCTCGCCACGCTGATCGCCAGCCAGTTCTTCGCCAGCTCCGACCCCGGCGCCGGCCTGCTCAAGACCTTTGCCGTGTTCGCCGTGGCCTTTGCCTTGCGGCCATTGGGCGGCATCGTGTTTGGTGCATTGGGAGATCGCCTGGGACGCAAACGCGTGCTGTCGATGACCATTCTGTTGATGGCGGGCTCGACCACCCTGATCGGCCTGCTGCCCACCTACGCCAGCATCGGCATCGCCGCGCCGCTGTTGCTGACCCTGGCGCGCTGCCTGCAAGGCTTTTCCGCGGGTGGCGAGTACGCCGGTGCGTGCGCTTATCTGATGGAACACGCACCGCAAAACAGACGCGCGTTCTACGGCAGCTTCGTGCCGGTGTCGACCTTCTCGGCGTTTGCCTGCGCGGCAGTGATCGCCTACGCCCTCGAGGCAAACCTGAGCAGTGAGGCGATGAACAGCTGGGGCTGGCGTGTGCCGTTTCTGATCGCAGCGCCCTTGGGCCTGGTCGGTCTGTACCTGCGCTGGCGCATGGAGGAAACCCCAGCGTTCCGCGCGGCCATTGCCGAAGGCAAGGTGCACAGCCATTCGCCGCTCAAGCAGACCCTGCGCAATCACGGCCGGGCGATCCGCAACCTCGGCGCGTTCATTTCGCTGACAGCGCTGTCGTTCTATATGTTCACCACCTACTTTGCCACCTACTTGCAACTGGTCGGTAACCTGACCCGCGCGCAGTCGTTGCTGGTGACCACTGTGGCACTGCTGTTCGCCGCCGCCGGCTGCCCGCTGGCCGGATTGCTGTCGGACCGTATCGGCCGGCGCAAGACCATCGGCTTCACCTGCCTGTGGGTGATGATTGCAGTGTTCCCGGCCTACTGGCTGGCGAGTTCGGGGTCGATGTCCGGCGCTTTGCTCGGCGTGATTCTGTTGGCGGTGGGTGCGCTGATGAGCGGCGTAGTCACTGCCGCGCTGCTCTCGGAAAGCTTCCCCACCCGCACCCGCTACACCGCCTCGGCGATCACCTACAACGTGGCCTACACCCTGTTCGGCGGCACAGCGCCGCTGGTCGCGACCTGGCTGATTGGCCAGACCGGCAGCAGCCTGGCCCCTGCGTTTTATCTGGTAGTGATCGCCTTGCTGGCGTTGATCGGAGGCCTGGCGCTGCCGGAGACTTCGCGGGTCTCACTGCATGACGAGGTGCCGACAGGGCAGCCTAGCCCCGCCCTTTGAGTTATGCCTGCGGGGCCCATGCGGCCCCGTTGCACATTCAATTGCGATAATCGCCACCGTGCACGGCCCACAGATAGGCCTTGTCCGCCTCGAGTCTAAGGTCTCGCCACTCTTGCCAGGTCACCAGACCGAGCCGGTCCATTTCATCAGCCTGATAGAGCAACTGCTCGTGGTAGGTGTTGGGGCAGTCCATGCGCCGCTGGCGGTCCTCCAGCAGCTGATACCATCCCGACAGTGCCGAGATCCGCTGTTCATCCTGTGGCTGCAGGGAGGCATCGAAGACATTCATTGGCAGTTACCCGGCGCTGGTTTCTCGGTTGAGTCAACACAGCGCCGAGGGGTTCCTGCGGGCTCGGCCATGGCCCGCTCAGCGGTTAAATGCTGCGGGTAATGCCGCCATCGACGCGGATGTTCTGCCCGGTGATGTAGGCGGCGCCTTCACTGGCCAGGAAGGCCACGGTAGCGGCGATTTCCTCGCTGGTGCCGTAACGCTTGAGCGGTACGCTGTCGCGGCGTTGCTCGGTGCTGGGCAAGCTGTCGATCCAGCCCGGCAGGACATTGTTGATACGCACGTTATCGCCGGCAAATTCGTCGGCGAACATCTTGGTGAAGGCGGCCAGACCCGCGCGGAATACCGCTGAAGTTGGGAACAAGGCGCTGGGCTCAAAGGCCCAGGCGGTAGAAATGTTGATGATCACGCCGCCTTGCTGACGCTGCATGATCGGCGTAACCAGGCGACTGGCGCGGATTACATTGAGCAGATAGGTGTCCATGCCAAGCTGCCAGTCCTGATCGGTCAGCTCTAGAATTGGCGCGCGTGGGCCGTGGCCTGCGCTGTTGACCAGCACGTCGACGCGGCCCCATTTGGCCATGACCGCATCGACCAGTGCTTGCAGATCAGTTGGGGACTGATTGCTGCCGGTCAGACCGATCCCGCCGAGTTCAGCGGCCAGGGCTTCTCCCTTGCCGGAGGATGACAGGATTGCTACGTGAAAGCCGTCGGCGGCCAGGCGTCGCGCGGCGGCGGCGCCCATGCCGCTGCCGCCGGCGGTGATGATGGCTACTTTGTCTACTGACATGATTGCTCCCGGTGAGTAGTGATGACGCGTTCAGGCTACACCCGGCAGCCGCGTCTTCAGCAGTCATGAATATTCACTCAAGCCAGTAGAAAAACTACTGCCTAAAGCGGGGTTGGAAACGGATCCGCACGGCCATTGGCTGACGTGGTCTACCGATTAGGTGTTATTCCCAGCAGATCAGGACCGTTCTCCATGCCACCACGCAACACTCCCGCAGAGCACGCATTTACCGGCTTCGTCAGCGTGCGCGGCGCCCGCGAGCACAACTTGCAGAACGTCGACGTCGATATCCCCCGCGACGCGCTGGTGGTGTTTACCGGGGTGTCCGGCTCAGGCAAATCCTCGCTGGCGTTTTCCACCGTGTATGCCGAAGCGCAGCGCCGTTATTTCGAATCGGTGGCGCCCTATGCGCGGCGCCTGATCGACCAGGTCGGCGTACCCGATGTCGACGCCATTGAAGGCCTGCCGCCTGCGGTGGCGCTGCAGCAGCAACGCGGCAGCCCCAGTGCGCGCTCCTCGGTCGGCAGCGTGACCACCCTGTCGAGCTCGATCCGTATGCTCTATTCGCGCGCCGGCAGCTATCCAGATGGGCAGCCGATGCTGTACGCCGAGGACTTCTCGCCGAATACGCCGCAGGGCGCTTGCCCTGAATGCCATGGCCTGGGCCGTGTCTATGAAGTCACCGAGGCGAGCATGGTGCCCGATCCTTCTCTGACCATCCGCGAGCGCGCGGTGGCGGCCTGGCCGCTTGCCTGGGGCGGGCAGAATCAGCGCGATATCCTCGTCACCCTCGGCTACGACATCGACAAGCCATGGCGCGATCTACCGCAAGCACAGCGCGACTGGATTCTATTCACCGATGAGACCCCGACTGTGCCGGTGTACGCCGGACTGACCCCTGAGCAGACCCGCACAGCGCTCAAGCGCAAGCTGGAGCCGAGTTATCAAGGCACGTTCAGTGGCGCCAAGCGCTATGTGCTGCACACCTTCATGCACTCGCAGAGCGCGCAGATGCGCAAGCGCGTCAGCCAGTACATGCGCCCAAGCGCCTGCCCGCTGTGCGCCGGCAAACGCCTCAAGCGCGAAGCCCTCACCGTCACCTTCGCCGGCCTGGACATTGCCGAGCTGTCGCAGTTGCCGCTGCAGGACCTGGCCGTGGTCTTGCGCACGGTGGCCGACCCTGACTACCTGGCCAACGCAGAGCAAAACGGCGCGACCCTCTCCCACCAGCAAACCCGCGAGGCCCGCCAGCAACGCGCAGCCAAGGGCGAGCCGGCGCACAGCGGCGGCCCGGACGTGCGCCACACGCCCAATCTGTCGCTGGAGAAGCGCCTGGCCTCGCAGCGCATCGCCGCCGAACTGCTGGAGCGGATCAACACCCTGATCGACCTTGGCCTGGGTTATCTGGCGCTGGAACGCAGCACACCCACACTGTCGTCGGGCGAGCTGCAGCGGCTGCGCCTGGCCACCCAGCTCAACTCGCAACTGTTCGGCGTGATCTACGTGCTCGACGAACCTTCGGCCGGCTTGCACCCAGCCGATAGCGAGGCGCTGTACGCGGCCCTGCAACGGCTGAAAAGCAGCGGCAATTCGGTGTTTGTGGTCGAGCACGATCTGGACACCATGCGCCGCGCCGACTGGCTGATCGATGTTGGCCCGGCTGCTGGCGAGCACGGCGGGCAGGTCCTCTACAGCGGCCCACCAGCGGGCCTGGCCGACATCGAGCAGTCGTGCACCCGCGCGTATCTGTTCGCCGAGGCCACGCCGCAACATCAGCAACCCAGGGCCGCTCAGGCTTGGCTGACACTTGAGGGCGTGACCCGCAACAACCTGCAAGACCTCAGTGCGCAATTCCCGTTGGGCTGCTTCACGGCGGTGACCGGAATCTCCGGCTCGGGCAAGTCCAGCCTGGTCAGCCAGGCCCTGCTGGAGCTGGTCAGTGCTCACCTCGGCCAGCCGGAGCAGGCTGCGGAGCCTGAAGAACAGAGCCTGGAAGACGAGCCTGAGCAGGCCAGCAGTGGCCGCATCGTCGCCGGCCTTGAGGCGATCAAGCGGCTGGTCAAGGTCGACCAGAAGCCGATCGGGCGTACTCCGCGCTCCAACCTGGCCACCTACACTGGGCTGTTCGACCATGTACGCAAGCTGTTTGCCGCCACCGAACAGGCCAAGGCGCAGGGCTTCGACGCCGGGCGCTTCTCGTTCAACGTTGCCAAGGGCCGTTGTGAAACCTGCGAAGGTGAAGGTTTTGTCAGCGTCGAGTTGCTGTTCATGCCAAGCGTCTACGCGCCCTGCCCGACCTGTCACGGTGCCCGCTACAACCCGGCAACGCTGGCCGTGACCTGGCAGGGCATGAGCATTGCCGATGTGCTCGGCATGACCGTCGAACAGGCGTTGCAGGTATTCGCCGAGCAGGCGCCCGTGCGGCGCAGCCTGCAAGTGCTGGCCGATATCGGCCTGGGTTATCTGCGCCTTGGCCAACCGGCCACCGAGCTGTCTGGCGGCGAAGCGCAGCGGATCAAACTGGCCACCGAGCTGCAACGCAGCGCCCGCGGCGCCACCCTGTATGTGCTGGATGAGCCCACCAACGGCCTGCACCCGCAGGACGTCGACCGCCTGCTGCTGCAGCTGAACCGCCTGGTCGACGGCGGGCACACGGTGGTGGTGGTCGAGCACGACATGCGCGTGGTCGCGCAGAGCGACTGGGTCATCGATATCGGCCCCGGCGCCGGCACTGCGGGTGGTCAGGTGGTGGCCAGCGGCGTACCCGCTGAGGTTGCCCGCTGCAAGCAAAGTCGAACAGCGCCATTTCTGCAAAGTGTGCTGCGCTCAACGACCCAGTAGCGTTTGCAGTTCAAGGGCATCGCCCAGGGCTGCATCGCCTGCCGTGTTGTCAAAAATGCACCAGGTGGCCGCGCCTGCCTCGGCGCGGGCCAGCAACTGCGGCGCCAGCTTCTGCAGCCAGATGCTGGGGTAATCGCTGAAATAGGTACGCGGTGAGCCATGCAGGCGCCAGTACGCAAGACCTGGCCAGCCACGCGGCTGCGCGTCCAGGGCAAAGCGCGCCGGGTCTGCGCCCACCAGTGCCACCTGCAGCTCCTCCATCAGCGCTGCGGCCTCGGCCCAGCTGGGGTGGCGCGCTTCCAAGGCCACAGGCCCTGGATAGACCTTGCGCACATCAGCCATGAAGCGCTCCACCAGCAGTCGCTCGAACACCAACGACGGCGGCAGTTGCACCAGTACGCAACCCAGCGCTGACCCGAGCGCCGTGCACTGCGCAAAGAACTCAGCCAAGGCTTGCGCGCAATCGAGCAGACGCCGTTCATGGCTGATGACGCGCGGCAGCTTGACCGAAAAGCGAAACCCCGGCGGCACCGCGCCAGCCCAGCGTGCATACGTGGCTGGGCGATGCGGTCGATAGAATGAACTGTTGATCTCTACCGCTGTGAGCTGGCGGGCGTAACGCTGCAGATGGCTGCCCTCGCCCGTCAACTGTGCAGCGTAAGTGCGCGAGATGCTCCAGCCGGCACAACCCAGATAAATCATCAGTTCCCTCTTGCTTGAGTTACCCGTCAGCCAGTGGAGTTGCGGAACGGGGTCGAGGTTCAGCCGGCATCATCTGTCGTCAGCGGATCAGCTCCAGGAAAAAGTTGCCGAATAAGCCAGCACTTCTATATTGACTTAACCCTGCCTCATGCGATGGCGACCATGGCCAGCACCGCCCAGCTGATCATTTGCGAGCACTGCGACTGCGTTTACCAGCAGGTTGTGCTCGGCAAACACCAAAAGTCCTTGTGTGTGCGCTGCGCCGGCGTGCTGGAGCGCTACAACGGTCTGACGGTCGAGCAACGCCTGGCGCTGACCATCACCGCAGCCATGCTGTGGCTGTTTGCCAACTTCTACCCGATCATGAGCATCAGCCTGCAAGGCCTGAAAAACAGCGCCACCTTGTGGGATTCGGTACTGGCGCTGAGCCAGGGACCAATCACCTTCATCGCCATGGTCGCAGCCATCGCCATCATCATCGCCCCAGCATTTCAGCTGCTGCTGCTGATCTGGGTACTGGCCTTTGCCCTCGCTCAGCGCCGCGCGCCGGCATTCAAACTGTGCATGCGCTGGCTGGAAACCCTGCGCCCGTGGAGCATGCTCGAAGTCTGCCTGCTCGGCGCCATGGTTGCGGTGTTCAAGCTGGCCGGAATGCTGGCGGTGCTGCCCGGTATCGGCCTGTTTGCCCTCGCCGCCCTGAGCCTGTTGCTGATCCGTATCGCCGGCCGCGATGTCCGCGAACTGTGGACGCTGCCATGAACCGCCCGCCCACGGCTGCCGAACTCAACCTGTGCCTATGCCACAGCTGCGGCCTGGCCTGCGACATGCGCGACGAGCCGCATAGTTGCCCGCGCTGCGACGCCCCCCTGCATCGGCGCAAGGTCAACTCGCTGACCCGCACCTGGGCGTTCATGCTGGCCGCGCTGGTGTTCTACATCCCGGCCAATCTGCTGCCGGTGATGAACACAACCATGCTCGGCGACGGTGCCGACAGCACCATCATGAGCGGCGTGCTGGAGTTCTGGGCACACGGCGCATGGGACATCGCGCTGATCATCTTCATCGCCAGCATCGCGGTGCCGGGGGTCAAGTTCGTCGCGCTGTCGCTGCTGCTGATCACCGTGCAACGGCATAGCCAGTGGGCGTGCCGAGAGCGTTCGCAGCTGTACCGGTTTGTCGAGTTGATCGGCTACTGGTCGATGCTCGACGTGCTGGTAGTGGCGCTGGTTGCAGCGCTGGTCAAGTTCCAGGCGCTGGGCGATATCGAGCCGCGCGTGGGGATTCTGTTCTTTGGCCTGGTGGTGGTGTTCACCATGCTCGCGGCGATGAGCTTCGACCCGCGTCTGATCTGGCAAGCAGCCCCCGAGGAGGCCATGGATGAAGTCACCCGCCACTGAAACCCCGGCAGAGCCGGGGCCACCGCCGATCAAGACGCGCCGCTTCAGCGTGTCACTGGTGTGGCTGGTCCCGCTGGTGGCGGTTCTGGTCGGCCTGTCGCTGGTGATCCACAGCAAACTGCAGGAAGGCCCGACCATCACCCTCAACTTCAAGACCGGCAGTGGCTTGGTGGCGAACAAGACCGAGGTCAAATACCGCAGCGTGGTCATCGGCCAGGTCTCGGCGGTGGCCCTGAGCGATGATCAGCGCAGCGTCAACGCCACGGTCCAACTGGACAAGCAAGCCGAGGGCTTCACCCGCGAAGATTCGCAGTTCTGGGTGGTACGCCCACGCATTGGCGCCGGCGGCGTGTCCGGTATCGATACGCTGCTCTCGGGCGACTATATCGGCGCCGACATCGGCCAGGCATCAGGCCGCGCCAAGCACTTCAAGGGCCTGGAAAACCCGCCGCCGATTACCTATGGCGAACCCGGCAAGCGCTTCACTCTGCACACCGACGACCTCGGCTCGCTGGATATCGGCTCGCCGGTGTACTACCGCAAGATCCCTGTCGGCCAGGTAGTCGCCTATGCGCTGGATGCCGAGGGCAAAGGGGTCAATATCGAAGTGTTCATCCACGCCCCCAACGACGCCTATGTCACCGACAACACGCGCTTCTGGAACGCCAGCGGCATCGACGTCAACGTCGGCGCAAACGGCGTGGCAATCAAGACCGAGTCGCTGTCGACCCTGCTGGTGGGCGGCATCGCCTTCCGCGCACCGGAATACAGCCCCAACGATACCGCCGCCGCCGAAGACCGCACCTATGAGCTGTTCGACGATCAGCAAACCGCGCTGGCCCCGCCGAGCGGCAAAGCGCAGTACCTGACGTTGCGTTTCGATCAGGCCATGCGCGGCCTCAAAGTGGGCGCGCCGGTGGAGTTTCTCGGTATCGAGATCGGCCGGGTGGTATCGATCAATCTCGACTTCGATGAGGTGCAACGCAGCTTCCCGATCAACGTCGGCATCGTGGTGTATGCGCAGCGGTTGGGCCAGGCGCACAAGAAGATGCTCAAGGCGCTCAAGCATGACCCAGACGACATGACCGCCACCGCCCAGGTGTTCAGCTCGTTCGTCGCCAACGGCCTGCGCGCGCAGGCACGCAATGGCAACCTGCTGACCGGCCAGCTGTACATCGCTCTGGACTTCTTCCCCAAGGCGCCCAAGGTCGCTTTCGATCTGAACGCCAGGCCAATTGCGATCCCGACCCTGCCCGGCAGCCTGGAGATCCTGCAGGAGCAGTTGCAGGCCATGCTGGAAAAAATCAACAAGCTGCCGGTCGAGCGCATCGCCGGCAACCTCGACAGCAACCTGGTCGAACTGCGCAAAGGCCTGGTGCAGTTCAACAGCCGCACCCTGCCGGGGGTGCAAAGCACCCTGGCGGATGTCAGCAAGACCTTGCAGTCGGCCAGCGCCACGCTCGCCGAAGACTCGCCGCAGCGTGAGAAGCTCAGCGAGACCCTCGACGAACTCGGGCGCATGTCGCGCTCGTTGCGCGATCTGTCCGATTACCTGGGGCGTAACCCGGAAGCGTTGATTCGTGGTCGACCAAGCAATGCGCCACCGATCGACCTGCAAGGCCCGCCGCGCAACTGACCTGGAGCGATAGCCATGACTTCACCCTGCAAGCTCATGCTGCTCGTCACGCTGGCGCTGCTGGCGGCGTGTCGCAGCGAGCCGATCCAGTTTCATACCCTGATGCCAACCCAGGTCAGCCGCTACCCGGCCGGCAGCGAGATCGCCATCGAAAGCGTCAGCGTGCCCGCTCAGGTCGACCGCGCCCAGATCGTGATTCGCCAAGGCGCCAGCGGCCTGGCCATTCTGGAAACGCAATGGTGGGGCGCCAGCCTGGCCGACGAAATGCGCAGCGCCCTGGCCGAGCAACTGAGCAGCGGCGTGCCGGGCCAGAAAAGCTCGGTACGGATCATTGTCCAGCGCTTTGATTCGGTGCCCAGCCAGTACGCCTTGCTGGATGCAAAATGGCGGCTGCGCGGTAACGCTGGCAACAACCTTGAATGTCGCAGCATCATCCAGACACAGGCCGGCAGCGCTATCGATGCCTTGGTCACGGCTCATCAGCATAACCTGCAGCAGCTCGCTGCGCGGATCAACCAGGCCGCGCGCAACCCACAGGGCGGCTGCCCGTGAAGTAAAGCCAAACGAACTCGCCTCGCCGCGCTCCGGTCGGTATGCACACACCTGACTCGGAGCTGGCCTGTGAATGACAATGTGATGCAAGGCCTGCAGTGCGGCCAACCGCAGCGTGACGCTGGCGGCTGGCTGCCGCTCGAGGGCTATGCCGCGCTGGGTGACGGACGCTCGGTGGCGTTGGTCGGCTGGGACGGCTCGATTGATTGGTGGTGCGTGCCGCACATGGACTCGCCGCCACTGTGCGATCGCTTGCTGGCGCCTGCTAACGGCGGCTGCTTCGCGATCACGCCGCAGCAGGCCTTCAGCGTCGAACGGCGCTATCTGCCGGACAGCAATGTGTTGGAAACCCTGTTCATCACCGCCAGCGGCCGCGCGCGGATGGTCGAGTCGCTCAACAGCGGCCCGGCCGGGCGCCTGCCTTGGGCAGAACTGGCGCGGCGGGTCGAGGGCATCGCTGGGCAGGTCGATTTCGCCGTGACGCTGAACTTTGGCACCCAGGCCGATACCGTCTGCCCTTATCTGGCACCGACCGGCAATGGCTGCGTGTTCCATGCCGGGCGGATTCTGGGGATGTTTCTGCACAGCGAGCAGCTGCAGATCGAGCGCCAGGATGATCTTGGTGTCAGTGCCACGTTGAGCATCACCGCCGGGGAGAAAACCGTGCTGGCGATCATCGCTGGCCGCGATGAACCGTTAGTGCGCCCACCACTGGAGTTGATCGATGCGCGCATCGACGGCTCGGACCGCGAGTGGCGGCAGTGGACGCAAGGGCTGACCTACGACGGCCCGTACAAAGCGCTGGTGGTGCGCAGCGCGTTGGCGTTGAAACTGCTGTTATCGTCACCCGCCGGGTCGATCATGGCCGCTGCCACCTCATCCCTGCCCGAGCGCATCGGCGGTCTGAAGAACTACGACTACCGCTTCGCCTGGGTGCGCGATGCCGGCTATACCATCGAGGCGTTTCTGGGTATCGGCGCGCAGCCGGAGGCCAAGGCGGCTTTCACCTGGCTACTGAAGCGGCTTGGCGAGCACGGCGCGCAGGTCTGCTACACCCTCGAGGGCGCGCGCGTCGAGCCCACCCGACCGATCGCCCTGCCCGGCTACAAACACTCGCCACCGCAGGTTGGCAACGACGCCACCGATCAGCCGCAGCATGGCGTGTACGGCGATATCTTCGAAACCGCGCGGTGCTTTATCGACAGCGGCAACATCCTCGATTCGCCCAGCGCGATGATCCTCGCAGGCCTGGCCGATGAGTGCGCCGACCGTTGGCGTCAGCCTGATTGCGGGATCTGGGAACTGCCTGAAAAGCAGCACTACACCGGTTCCAAGATCAGTTGCTGGCAGGCGTTGAGCCGTGCCGTGGAACTGGCCGATGGGGGTCATCTGCCGACGACTTGCCGCGATCGCTGGGACCGTGAGCGGCAACGTATTCAGGCCTGGATCGAGGAGCATTGCTGGAGCGAGGCGCAGCAGGCCTATCTGTTCTACCCCGGCGCAGAAGGCCTCGATGCCTCGCTGGCACTGGCCGTGCGGTTTGGCTATCCCAGTGTCGAGCGCTTGCGCAGCACCCTGGAAGCGGTCGAGCGCAAACTGGGCCGCAACGGCTTTCACTATCGCTACAGCGGTGCCGATCAAGAGGAAGGTTGTTTCCTTGCCTGCACCTTCTGGCTGATCGAAGCCTGGGCCTTGCTCGAACAACCTGAACGCGCGCAGCACGCTTTTGAACGAGCTGTGAGCGGACTGCACCGCGGTGTCGGTATTTATGCGGAAATGGTCGATCCCGACCACGGGCATTATCTAGGCAACCTGCCGCAGGGCCTCACTCACCTGGCCTTGATGCGCGCAGCGCGAGCGATTGGCGGCTTCCGACCAGAGCGCTGAACGGTAGTCGGCGTGCCCGCGGGCGGGCACGCCGGACGGGCTTACTCGGTCGGCGATTCGGTATTCACATACGGCGGCACTTCGGCGAGAGCAAACGCACGACGCTGGTCACGCTGCGGCAAGCGCCTGGACGGCAGCGGCTCGAGGGTCTGCGCCTGGCCAGTGACCAATGCCCGCTCGATTGCCATGATCACACGCACATCACGCCAGCCCTCTTCGCCATCCGGCTCTGGCGCCTGGTCATTGAGGATGCAGTCGGAGAAGTACGCCGTCTCGCCGGCAAACTGATCGACCACCGGATGCACATGCACGCGCGTGTTGTCGTCGAGGGTGGCGCGGTAGCTGATAGCGACATCTTCACCATAGCCGTAACACGGCGAGGCTTCGATTTCGCCCTTGGTGCCGAGCAGCTGGAAGCGCTCGGAATCGGGCAGGCAGTAGCTGACAGTGAACTGCGCCAGGCGCTCTTCAGGGAACCGCAGCGACACGCTGACGGTGTCCCAGGTGTCGATCTGGCTGCCTGGCGAATGGCTGCCTATCGCACTGACCTCGATCGGCTCGGCGTTGAACAGCTGGCGCACCATGTTCAGCGGATACGGGCCCATGTCCGCCACCGGGCCGGCAGCAAAACCACTGTGGGCGCGATGATTACTCGGCTTGACGGTTTGAGTGAAGATTGACGTGAACAGACGTGGCTGGCCAAATTCGCCGCTGTGCACCCGTTCAATCATCTCCAAGGTGCCCGGCTCGCAGTGCAAGCGGTAGGCGATCATCAATTTTGTACCCGTGCGCTGCGCCGCGTCGCGCATGGCCACGCAGTCGTCATCACTGGCCGCCATGGGCTTTTCCAACAGCACGTGGATGCCGGCTTCCAGCGCCGGGATGACAAATTCGCGATGTCGGAAGTTGGGCGTGGCAACGTATACCGCATCGATTTCACCAGATGCCAGCAGTGCGGCATAGTCGGTGTAGGCCCAGGCCTTGAGCTGATAGCGGCTGGCCAACTGGCGGGCCTTTTCAGGATCGCCGGTGACCAATGCGGCGAGGGTCGAATTGTCGGTCTGGCCGACCCCAGGCATGAAGGCGCCCTGCGAGATCGAACCACCGCCAACCACGGCGTAACGGATTTTGCCATCGGTACTGGGCATTGCTGTCTCCTTGCGGGAAATTTTCACTGGCTAGAAGGTGGGCAAGCAAGCCGGGGCGCGAGTTCGATTTTTTTTGCCTTGCGGGTGATCGAGCGCAACGGCAAAAATTATTTTCATCAGGCTGCATCCAAACCCGTTGCTGGTGGGTAGTACTGTCAGCAGCCCATTGCTGCCACTCGGTTACTCACCAGGAGATACACCATGAATGGCAAACGTACTCTCAGCCTGATCAGCACTTCCCTGGCCATCGGCGGCCTGTCCCTGTTCATGCAGACCGCCCAGGCGCAAATGGGCCTGCCGGACACCGTCAAGGTGCCAGACGGCAACAAGGTGATGATGGAAACCGTCGGCGTTGGCGAGATCACCTACGAGTGCCGCGACAAGGTAGATGCTGCCGGCCAGACCGAGTGGTTCTTCGTTGGCCCCAAAGCCGTGCTCAATGACCGCAAGGGCAAAGCGGTCGGCGACTACTTCGGCCCACCTGCAACCTGGCAGGCCAAGGATGGATCGAAAGTCACCGGTACCCAGGTAGCCGTCGCGCCGGCCAGCAAAGGCGACATTCCTTATCAACTGGTCAAGGCCAACCCAGCTGACGGCAAGGGCGCCATGCAGGGCGTGAGCTACATCCAGCGGACCGCAACCAAAGGTGGCGTAGCCCCGGCCAGCGCCTGCACCGCTGCCAACAAGGGCGAGAAACAGGTTGTCAAATATCAGGCTGACTACATCTTCTGGTCCGCCAAATGATTGAAGTGCGCGGCAAGTGCTGACGGCAAAAGTCGTCTAAGCTGTGCGACAAACCCCAGCCACCCGGCTGGGGTCCGCAACCCTTGCCAATGGCTGAACAGAATTTGTCCTTGCCTGAACCCGCGTTTGATTATCAACGTTGCCTGCTGGCCTGCGCTGCAGGCGATCGTAGAGCCCTGCGCGAGCTGTATCAGCAGGAAAGCGCGCGTTTGCTCGGTGTCGCCTTGCGCATCGCACGCGAACCGGCGGTGGCTGAAGACATCGTCCACGACGCCTTCGTGCGGATCTGGACGCAGGCCGCAAGCTTCGACCCAGAAAAAGGCTCGGCACGTGGCTGGATCTACAGCGTCACCCGGCATCTGGCATTGAACTTCGTCCGTGATGGCGCCCGCCAGGTGCCGCTGGACGAGCAACATGACGAGGCGCTGCAAGCCGCTGGGCAGTGGCAGCCAGTGGACTTTACCGCTCAGGCGCATTCGGCGCGGATTTACCATTGCCTGGAGCAGCTGGAGCCGGCGCGGCGCGACTGCATCCTGCACGCCTACGTCGACGGCTGCACCCATGCAGAAATCGCCCAGCGCATGAGCACGCCGCTGGGCACAGTCAAGGCCTGGATCAAGCGCAGCCTGGCAGCATTGCGGGAGTGCATGGGATGAACAACGACCAGAGCAACGCCGATGATCTGGAGCAACTGGCCGGCGAATACGTGCTGGGCACCCTCGATGCCGAGCAACGTACGGCTGTGCAACAACGCCTGGTCCATGACGGCGCCTTGCGTGCGGCTGTCGATGCCTGGGAGCAACGCCTGCTCGAGTTGACTACCCTCGCCCCGGCGCAGCAACCCTCGATGCAACTGTGGCAGCGGATTGGCCGCAGCCTGGACAGCCTCGCGCCTCGTGTAACAACCCCTGAACGCAGCGCAAGCAGCTCCTGGTGGAATCTTCTGCCACTGTGGCGTGGCCTGGCAGGCGCTGGTTTGGCGGCGAGCGTGGTGATGGCCGTGGCGCTGTTGACCCAGACTGTCACGCCGCCGCAGACCTCCTATCTGGTGGTACTGGTGGCTCCGCAGGACCGCGCCCCTGGCTGGGTCATTCAGGCCAGCAGTCCACGTGAGGTCGAGCTGATTCCACTTGGCCAGGTCACTGTGCCGGCCGACAAGACCCTGCAGTTCTGGACCAAGGGTGACAACTGGCAGGGGCCGGTATCGCTGGGGCTGGTGCAGCCTGGCGAGAAGATTTCGGTACCGCTGGACAAACTGCCGCCGCTTGAGGCCAATCAGTTGTTCGAGCTGACACTGGAGAATCCAGGCGGATCGCCAACCGGCAAACCGACCGGGCCGATCCAGTTCATTGGCCGAGCGGTGAAAGTCATCTGACCCATCCGTGTTACGCCAGCGCAGCAAAGGGTGCCTTTGGTCTTGCCAAAAAAGTGACTCGGCCACACCCGCTGCCCAGCTCGAATCCGACCAGAGTCATCAGGTATGCTGGGCTCACCCGCGAGCTGGGCGAACCCACAGCCCAACCCTCGGTCCAACCCCTCCCTGCTATCCGCCAAGAAGACCGATCGATCCATGCACCTCGACCTGATTCAGAGCCTCAGCCTGGCTGGCAAGCCAGACGTTGCCAATGACGACCGCATTGGCAGCGCAGACTTGCATGCCTGGGTGATCGACGGCGCCACCGACCTCGGCCCGCCGGGCCTGCTCGGCCAGCGCGGCGGTGCGGCATGGCTGGCGGCAACCGCGCAGCGGGCTTTTGCTGGTGCGCAGGGCAGCCTTGAACAAATGTGTGAGTCGATGTTCGAGCATGTTGCCAGTGACTACGAACGCCAACGTCAGCGGCTGCCGGTCGCCGCCTGGGAACTGCCCCGCGCCTCGTTCGCGGCTGTAGCGCTGGAAGGCAATCAGCTGACCTGCGGTTTTTTGGGGGACTGCGCAGTATTGCACCGCGGTGCGCAAGGCATTGCCTTTCTCACACCGGAGCCAGACCGCCAGGCCGAAAGCGCCGAAGCTGCAGCCTTGGGCCCAGGCACTGGCGCCCATGGCGTGCGCACACCGGCCATCATCGCTGACCGCAAGCTGGCGCGCGAGCGGCCCAAGGCAGTGCTGAGCGTAGATGCGCAGGCAGCGCGAGCTGCCATGCGCTACGCCTGCACGCCCGTGGCAGCGGGCGACGACCTGATCCTGATGAGCGACGGATTCAGCGCACTGCTGGACAGCTACGCGGCTTTCGCGCCTGCTGACTTCATCGCCCAACTGCTGCAAAACGGCCTGGCGGATCTGGCGCTGCAGCTGCGTCGCATCGAAAAGGAGGACGCCACATGCGTGCGCTTCCCCCGGTTTAAAGCCAGTGACGATGCCTCCGCCATTTGGCTCCGAGTACGCTGAGCCCCCTGACGGCGATGCTTGGGAAACGCCCTACAAACGCTTAGGAAGGATCGGCCCTATGGGCTCTTCCCAGGCCAAATCGATGCGCCGCATGATCTTCCTTCGCGCCAAGGCGATGTTTCCGAGGGAGGAATCAGGTTTGTCGGACTATCAAAACAAGCTGCGCCATTTGAGCGCTGAACAGGTCGAGCAGCTCTACCAGGAATACCTGGGCGGCGCCAGAAACGCAGCTCTGATCGAACGCTACAAGCTCGACCTCGCGCCCAATTGCCTGATCAAGAGCTTTCCGCCTGTCGCCTCGCCAGACGTGACCTGCCCCTACTGCGCAACGCCCATGTACGAGCGGCGCAGGGGCAAGACGTCCTGCAGTTGGGACATTGATCCGGCCTTCTGCAAGGGTTGCGATCATCGCCACTATCCGCCTGGCCGGACCCGCCTGCAGCGTTATTGCACCTGCGCCCCGTGCAAGGCGTCACGGTTAGCCCACGAACAGCAACAAAGCCTGGAGCGGCGCCAGCGGATCCAGGCACAGTGGTCACTCGACGATATACCCGGGGTGCCACTGGCATCACTGGGCTTCACCAGCAAGGTGCAACTGCTGGCACTGCTGCTGACCCGCGCGGACCAGGCCAACCAGCGTCTGACGCCACTGGCCGAGTTGCGCGGCGATGCCCGGCTGACGCCCACGCAGGACATGGACAGCATGTTGTTGCACGCACTGCGCGAGCACAAGATCCTGCTGATTGATCCAGGTTCAAGCCTGGATGCCTTCAGTAACGGTTCGGCATTGGTTCCTCGAGTGGACAAGGTGTGCTGGATCGTCAACGTCTACCTGGGCAGGCCGCAACGGGCGACCCTCACGCAACTGCAACAAGCCCTGCTCGACGACTTGTCGCAAGGGCCGCTGCCCGCCTGGCATGGCGAGATCGTCGAGGCGCTGCACCGGCTGGCCGTGGAAGAAGTGTATGCCTACATCCTCAGCCGAGCAGCCGATCACGGCCTGCCGTTCGATGCCTGGAAAAAATCCCGTGAGGTGGCCGCGCAACTCCTTTTACAACTGCCCATACGCAGTATCTGGTCGCTGACCAACACGGCCATTCGCGGCGCGCTGGCGTTTGCCGCGCAGTGCCAGGTCAACAAGCACATTGCCTCCAATACCATCCCGGGGCGGATGCTCTCGCTTGGCCAGCGTGCGGTCGAAGAGCGTTGGCCGTTTCGTTGGCCCGGCTTTGAGGTGAAGGCACCGCGGTCAAACTTCAGCCATGTACTGCATGGCGTGGTACTCAAACTGGATGACCATGGCCTGGAGCAGACCTTGTTCGCCTACATCAGCCAACTGCCGGCACCTGGCGGCGCAGTCATCCCGCCTGCAGGCAGCATCAGGCTGCACTGCGTGAGCTGCGGTTCAGCCGCCGTGCATGCGCAAGCCAACGCGATTGAAACCATCGTCAACTGCAAAGACTGTATGGCCCGGACCGTGATCATCAATGCGCAGTGACGGCTTCTTGCCCAAACCGCCGGGAAACAGCGCCAACGCAGTCAATTACTTGACAGCTGTGATCAGTCCACCGCCTGAGAGCCAAGCGTCAGGTCCACCAGGCGAATGCTGTTGCGCCCTGCCCGCTTGGTCTCGTACAGCGCCTTGTCACCCTGTTCGATCAACGCCGTCAGACCGTTGGGTGGCTGATCGAACAAGCTCGCGCCGATGCTCAGCGTTACCGCAGCAGGTGTGGCATAGGAGCCTGAGGTCAGTAGCTGAAACTGCTCACGCAGACTGTCGCCCAGCTGGTTGACCCGCTCGTTGCTGGTGTTGTTGAGCAAAATGATGAACTCGTCGCCGCCTAGCCGAGCTGCCAGCGCGTGGGCAGGTACCAGTGCACGAATCATCTCGCTCAGCGCCACCAGCAGGCGATCGCCGGCAGCGTGGCCAAACAGGTCGTTGACCATCTTGAAGTTGTCGATATCGATGATCAGCAGTGCCCCCGGGCGCGCAGCGCTGACCTGGCCAAGCAGGCGCGGGGCCCGCACCTCCAGCGCACGCCGGTTGTACATCGCGGTCAACGGATCGCGCGCGGCCAGGCGGGCGATCTGCTGCTCGCGGCGATAGCGCTCGGTACCGGTCATCGACAGTGCGATCAACATGATCGCCATCGCGCCTTCAACCAGCGAAATCTGGATGATCTCGCCACGAAACGCCGCGAGGTCAATCAACGTGCCGGGCATCAACGGCGGGATCATCTTGGCCAGATAGAACAACCCGTGTATCAGCAGCACAAAGCGCAACTGCACCGCTCCCACGCTCAGCGACAACCCGTGCGGGCGCAGCAGTGAGCTGGCCTTGAGCGTCGTGACCGCCACCAGCAGCGAGTTGGCCAGCAGCATCAGCTTTGACCATTCAGGCCCTTCGGGCAGCAGCAACAGCGCCGTCCAGATGACAAAAATCGAGTACCAGCCCCGCGACAGGCGCGTTTCGGTGAAGCGCGCCACCCCCAGCAGGAATAAAAAGTGCGCCGTCACCAGCAGGCCGTTGGCGAACCAGATGCCGATCAACAGCATCCCCTGCAAACGCATCAACGACAGCACGCAGCCGACGGTGATGGTGGCGAAGCCTGCGCTCCAGTACAGCAATGAAGATTCACGCACGGTGCGCCACTCGACTGCCAGGTACAGCGCCGCAGCGGCGGCAAGGGCTATCGAGATGGTCAACATCGTTGGGGGGTCGAGCGCCATGGACTGACGGGCCTATATGCAAAAGATGATGAAATGGCACGGTATAACCCGCTTTGCGCGACCCTGCGCGGTGTGCCTAGCGCACGATTTCCGTCGTGGCGATCTGTTTATGCATCATCCGCACCAAAACGCCATTATCCACTGGCATGCTCAATAAAAATCCTTGGACTTCATGGCATTTGTCGTCGCTCAGCAGCGCCAGTTGTTCATGCGTCTCGACCCCTTCGGCGGTGACCGTCATGCCCATGGCGTTGCCCATGTTGATAATGGCCTGGATCACGCTGCGATCGCGCTCGCTTCTGCCCAGTGACTGGACGAAGCGCTTGTCGATCTTGATGCTGTCGAACGGATAGGTACGCAGGTAACCCAGCGACGAGTAACCGGTGCCAAAGTCGTCCATGTTCAGGCGGATGCCCAGCTCCTTCAGCGCAGTCATGGTCTGCAACGCGCCCTCGATGTCGTTGAGCATGACGTTTTCGGTGATCTCCAGTTCCAGCCGATGTGCCGGCAGGCCGGTGAGGCGCAGTGCCTCGGCCACGTCCTGAACAACGTCGCTGCGGCTGAACTGGGCCGGCGACATGTTCACCGAGACCATGATCGGCAAGGGCCAATCACGCGCTTTGGCGCAGGCTTGACGGATTACCCAGCTGCCCAACAACACAATCAGGTCCGATTCTTCGGCCAGCGGGATGAAACTGTCCGGTTTGAGCAGGCCCTGACGTGGGTGCTGCCAACGCACAAGTGCTTCCGCCGAGGCGATGGTGACGCCGTCAACCTTGTAGCGGGGCTGAAATTGCAGCGTCAGCTCACCGCGCGGGATGCCCTCGCGCAGGTCGCGTTCGAGCTCACGTTTGTCGACCAGCGCTGCGTTCATCTGCGTGGTGAAGTAGCGCCAGGTGTGCTTGCCGGCGTGCTTGGCGCTGTACAGGGCGATATCGGCATAACGGATCAAATCGCCCGGCGTGCCGGGGTACTCGGCTGAAAGCACCACCCCAAGGCTGACCCCGACCTGAGCAAGCTGGCCGTCGATGTCGATAGGCCGGCCGATCGCCTCGACCACTCGCGCACAAAAGCGGTCCATGTCCTCGCGCTGACCGGGTTTGGCCAGCACGATGATGAACTCGTCACCGCCCAGGCGGGCCACCAGATCGCTGTCGCGGGTGACCTGCCCCAGGCGCGCCGCCACCTCGACCAGAACGGCATCGCCCGCAGGATGACCAAGGCTGTCATTGACCGGCTTGAAGTTATCCAGGTCGAGCATGAGCACGGCAACAGATTGCCGCTGATTGCTTTGCTCGGCATGTTCCAGGTAACGGAACAGTTTGTTGCGATTGGGCAGACCGGTCAGCGGGTCATGCAAAGACAAGTGGTGGATCTGCGCATGCGCCGCCACTTCATCAGTGATATCACTGCAGGTGCCACGAAAGCCCTTGCACTGTCTGTGCTCGAGAATCGCCCGGGCGGCAATGCGACAGATCCGCTGTTGCCCGAGGTGATCATGGTAGTGGCAACGCAAGGTAGCAGAACCACCGCTGGTGGCCAGACCGTGCAGCCAGTGTTCGATGTGCGCAGTGTCGCAGTCGAGCAAGGCGCTGATCGGCCGCTGCAACCATGCGTGCACAGGATGCCCGGTGAGTTCGGTGAAGCGGGCTGAAAGGTAGGTCAGGTGCAGCTGCACGTCGGCTTCCCAGATCCAGTCCGAGGCAGCCTCGGCAACGGCCCTGAAGCGTTCTTCGCTGGTTTCCAGGGCGGCGTTGGTCTGTTCCAGCTGTTGATGGCTACGGTCGATGCCGCTGCTGGTGCGGATGGCGTAGCGGGCGAACAGTGCGACCAGCAAGGCGATGCACAGCACCGCCAGCAGCAAGGCGGGGACCACGCTCCGAATCAACTCGCGGCCCGGCTGAGGAATATGCCAGCTCAGGCTCATGCCGGTCCCCTCCAGCGGCAACACGCCATAGCCTGCGCCGCCAGCCTGGCGGTTGCTGAGCGCAAAACCAGACAAGCCTACGGTTTGCCCCAAGGGTTCAAGCACCGCGGCATCGAGGGTGCGCACGAATACCAGCACCGTACGCGGCGCCTTGAGGTGATGAGGCATGTTGGGGGCACGGATCACCGCAGCGGCGAACACCGCTGGCAGGTCGCGGAACAGCACATAGCCTGAAGCAGCTTGCGTCGCCTGGCGGGCCTGGCCGAGGATCTTGTCGGCACTGCTGCTGAACTGATCAAAGCCCTGCTGGCTGAGCTCACCGTCGACCATTGCATAGTGGGTGCCGTCATCGTCGAGCACGAACACCCCGGCGTAGCCATCATCGCTGTACAAGGTCGCGCCAACATTATCTTCGGCAAAAGCCCAGTGAGCGTCCACTGGCCCGGCCAGATGATCGTACGCTGCTTGCCAATCGGCATGGCTGAGCAGGTAGGTGCGCTCACTTTTCTGCAGCTGGCGCAGCGCGGATTCTGCATGAAAACGGCTTTGCTCCTGCTCGCGCAGATCAAGGCTGGCGGCGATCCGATACAGCGACACCAGGCCAACCAGAAGGGCCAACAGCAACAGCCCGGCGAAGACCAGGATCAGTTGCCGGACCAGATGACTGCGGGTGGAGGGGGCATTGGCAGAGAGAGCGTCCATTCAATCACCGATTCGCCAGAGGTTAATCGATTGACTGGTACGCAGCGCGGGTGATCGACGCAACTGACGACCGGGGCTGCGGAGGACGTCTTCACTGCCTGGTGAGAAAGCTCACCAACAGCCGTCCGTGCGAACTGAGGCTTTCCCAGCTGCGAAAGCACACCCTGAGCTCCAGCGTGGCCCACCGCTCCTGTAGCGGCAGCCAGCGCACGGCCAGTTCCTGCTCGGCGCGCACCGCAGCCGTCTGCGGCACGATGGCAATGCCAGCGTGTTGCGCGACCAACTGCGCAATCGCCTCGAAGCTGGGCGCCCTGACCCGCACCTTCAGCGGCATGGCCAGGTTCATCGCCAACTCCTCGACAAAGCGTTGCATGGCGCGTTCGGCCGGCAGACAGACAAACGCAAAATCCAGCGCGTCGACCAGCCGCAACGGCCCACGCTCAGCCAACGCATGCTCGGCGGGCACCAGCAGCACCAGCCGTTCGGTGCGAAACGGCAGCGATACCACACCCTCGTTGATCAAGTTGCCGTCGTACACGCCGATTTCACACTCGCCGGCCAGCACCACGCGCAGCACGTCGATGCTCTTGTGCTCGACCAGTTGCAGATCGACCTGCGGGTAGTCCGCCAGAAACGGCCCCAGCACCGCCGGCAGCAAGGTGCTGTTGGTCACCGTCGATGCGGCCAGGTGCAGGGTGATTCGGTGTTGCCCGGCCAATTCGTGCAGGGTCGCCTGCAGCTTGTTTGCCTCGCCGAGCACACCACGGGCAGCTTCCAGCACCAGCCGCCCGGAAGGCGTCAGTTGCATACCGTCGGCGCGGCGGTTGAACAAGGTCAAACCGCTACGTTGCTCAAACAGACGCAGGCGGTTGCTGGCAGCCGAAACGGCTACCGGAAAGGTCGCGGCCGCCTTGCTCAGGCTTCCGCTGCTGGCGATGGCCGCGATCAGGCGCAGGTCGGCGAGATCGAAATGCATCAGGTCTTCTCCGAAAGCGAAAGCCTTGTTCGATAAATAGCGATTCTACAGTGAGCATTGTTATGCACAGAATAAACCTTACCACTTGTTTCCGGACTCGCCATGCCCCGCTTACGCGCCATGCTCAAACGCCAGATCGACAACGGCAGCCTGTTCGCCGTGCTCGCGGCACTGGGCTTCAGCTTCAAGGCGATCTTCGTCAAGCTCGCCTACGCCGCAGCCCCGGTGGACGCAATCACCCTCTTGGCAATGCGCATGGCGCTGGCCCTGCCGCTGTTTATCTGGTTGTTGTGGCTCAGCCAACGCCAAAGTGGCGGACGGCTGACGGCGGCCGATGGGTTGCGGGTGGCAGTGCTGGGGCTGCTTGGGTACTACCTGGCCAGCTGGTTCGACTTTTATGGCCTGCAGTACATCAGCGCAGGGCTTGAAAGGCTGATCCTGTTCACCTACCCCACCTTGGTATTGATCATCCAGGCCGTCGCCCTGCGTGAACGGCCCAGCGTGCGCACGATGGCGGCGATGGGGCTTTGCTATCTCGGCCTTGGCATTGCCTTCGTGCACGATGTCAGCAGTGCCAGCGCAGGGCAGCAGGTTATCGTCGGCTCGTTGTGGGTGTTTGCCAGTGCGGTGACGTACGCAATGTATTACTGCGGCACCGGCATGCTGCTCAAGCGCATGGGCTCGATGCGCCTGGCAGGGTTATGTGGCACGGCTTCCAGCCTGATGGTGCTGGCCCACTACCTGCTGGTGGCAGATGTGAGCCAGCTGGCGCAGTTGCCGGCTGTGGTGTGGGCCAATGCCGGTCTGATGGCGGTGTTCTCCACGGTCTTGCCGATCTACTGGCTGGCGCTGGCGATTCAGCGCCTGGGGCCGACCCAGACGGCGGCCGTGGGTAACCTCGGCCCGGTGCTGACGGTGCTGGCGTCGTGGGCGATTCTCAGTGAGCAGGTTTCGCTGTATCAGGTAGCCGGCATGGCACTGGTACTGCTGGGCGTTACCCGTTTGAAGCCACCGGCGAAGAGGCCTGCTGAGGGACGGGGCGAGGCCGCGGTGCGGTAATCGGCTGAAGACCGTCACAGGTTCAAATCATCTGGGCTTGTCCGCGCTCAGCGATGGCTGACCATAACGCGGCCAGTGCAGGAGCCCCGGCAAGGCCCTACAAAGTCCGCGTATATCCCGCTCAGTCCTCCAGCGGCTTGGGCGGCGCCGATGGCTTGGCCGATTTGGCCGGTTTGGCGCTCTTGGCCTCTTTGCCTTTGGGCTCCGGAGCAGCCGCTGCAACCGGCGCTGCAACTGCGGCAGCCTTCTCGCTGGCAGGCAGCTCATCCACCGCCTTGAAGATCACTTGCGGATCAAGCTTCTCGCCACTGTCGTCATCCTTCAACACATGAAACTCGCCATCCTTGCCCACCAGAATGACCTTGGTGCCTTTGCTGGCAGGCAGCTTCAATTCACGAATCAGGGCCATGGTGGTCTGCTGTTCGAGGTATTTTTCATCGCGCATGCCTGTCAGACCGGCAACGCTGTAGAGCACAAGCTGACGCTCCTCAAAATCCTTTTTGGTCGCTTCAGCCTTGAACGCTTCTTTAAGGCCACGCAAGGTCGGGTCAGCCTGGCTGGGTGCAATCACCACCAACGGCCTGGCCTTGCTCAACTCCTTGGCCAACGGCGCGTCGCTGTCGGCGGCAAGCAGAGGGCCAGCTACCGCCAGCAGGGTGGCGAGGGTCAATGACCGGACAAGCATGCACATCTCCTTATTCTCTCGATGAACCAAAGACTACAGATCGGGGAGAAAGATCCTGCCGGCGAGCCTAAACCAAGTCATCCATCACCCGCTTGGCTCAAGCGTAACTGCCGATTTCCAATACCTTCGCAGATCATGACGTCAGCATCTAGTGAAAATGCCTACGCCCTGTTTGAGCATAGCCGATTGCCGCCAGGCGATTAATTTTTACCCGTGGCCACACGTCCTTCCCCTCATAGCGTGTGGCTTGAGCCACGCCCGGTTTACCACCCTGATCCGAGATGGCAATGACGATACGATTGCGCAACAAGGCGCTGTACCTGGGCCTGCCCCTGCTGCTGGCGCTGGGTGGTGGCGGCTACCTGGCCTGGGACCACTGGAGCAACCGTGGCTATCCCGCCGAGGTGACCCAGCAGGCAGATGCGCTGCACGAGTACATGCTCACCTTTGACAGCCACATCAGCTTGCCGCTGGACTACGCCAGCGCCGGCAACGAGTTCGATAAAGACGGCTCGGGCCAGTTCGATCTGGTCAAGCTCAACCGTGGCCGGCTATCCGGGGCGGCACTGAACCTGTTCGGCTGGCCAGAGATGTGGAACGGCGACAACGCGCCGCACAAGCCAACCGCCGCCTTTGTTGATGAGGCTCGCCACCAGCAGGAAGTGCGCTACCGGATCATCACCGGCCTGGTTCGCGACTTCCCCAACCAGGTGGCCATCGCCTACACCCCCGACGACTTCCGTCGCCTGCACGGCGAAGGCAAGTTCGTGATCTTTCTGAGCATGCTCAACGCCTACCCACTGGGCAACGACATCGATCTGCTCGACACCTGGGCCGCGCGCGGCATGCGCATGTTCGGCTTCAGCTATATCGGCAACAATGCCTGGGCCGACTCATCGCGACCGATGCCGTTTTTCAACGACACCCCGAATGCGCTCGGCGGCCTGTCGGCGATTGGCAAGCAGGCCGTGCGGCGGCTCAATGATCTGGGCGTGATCATCGATGTGTCGCAGATGTCCACCCCGGCGCTGGAGCAGGTCGCGCAGCTCAGCCGCGCACCGCTGGTAGCGTCGCATTCGGCGCCGCGGGCGCTGGTGGATATCCCGCGCAACCTCAGCGACCGCGAGCTGCAGTTGATCAAGGACAGTGGCGGCGTGGTCCAGGTGGTGGCGTTCTCGCAATACCTCAAACCGCTGACCCAGGACACCCGCGACAAGCTCAACGCACTGCGCAAGCGCTTCGACCTGCCGCCCTTGCAAGACCTGGCCATGGCCCTGATGCCCGGCGACCCGATCATTGCCGGCTGGCCCGAGCAGCGCTTCGGCGAATACGCCGGGGCGTTGTACGGCATTCTCGAAGACGAGCCCAAGGCCACGCTGCAGGACTTTGCCGCCGCCATCGACTACACCGTGGCCAAGGTCGGCATCGATCACGTCGGCATCAGCTCGGACTTCAACGAAGGCGGCGGTGTGCAAGGCTGGAACAACGTCGGCGAGGTACGCAACGTCACCGCCGAGCTGATCGCCCGTGGTTACTCCGAGGCTGATATCGCCAAGCTCTGGGGCGGCAACTTCATGCGCGTCTGGGCGCAAGTGCAAAAAGCGGCGCAACCAATCGCCAGCCTGCAATCGGCAACGCCTGTCGCGCAGGCACAGCCATGAACCCGCGGCGCACCTTTCTCAAGCAGGCCGGGGTGCTCGCAGCCACTCTGCCACTGGGCCAATACGCGCTGGCCACGGCTGCAAAACATCCTGCGGCCAGCGCCAGCGGCGACAAGTGGCGCGACCTGCAACAGCTGTTCGAGCAGGACCCAAGTTACTTGCACCTGTCCAACTTCCTCGTCACCTCGCAGCCGCGCCCAGTCCGCGAGGCCATCGCCCGTTACCGCGCACAGATTGACCGCAACCCCGCCCTGGCGATGGACTGGGACCTGCAGGAAACCTGGAAGCGCGAAGCCCAGGTGCGCCGCGCCGCAGCACAATACCTGAATGTCAGCCCGGCCCAGATTGCCCTCACCGGCAGCACTACCGAAGGCCTGGCGATGGTCTACGGCGGTATCCAGGTACGCCCGGATCAAGAGATCCTGACCACCGTGCACGAGCACTACTCGGCCGAGACCAGCCTCGATCTGCGCACCCGCAAGCAAGGCACCCAGGTGCGCCGCATCACCCTGTTCAACGACCCGGCGCTGGTCAGCGAAGACGAAATCCTCGGCAACATCCGCCAGGCTATCCGCCCGCAGACACGGGTGCTGGGCATGACCTGGGTGCAGTCGGGCAGCGGCGTCAAACTGCCGGTCGCGCGTATCGGCGCGCTGGTGCGCGAGGCCAACCGCGAGCGCGCCGAACAGGACCGCATCCTGTATGTGATCGACGGCGTGCATGGCCTCGGCGTGGAAGACCTCGACGTGCCGAGCATGGACTGCGACTTCTTCATCGCTGGCACCCACAAATGGTTGTTCGGCCCACGCGGCACCGGCATCGTCTGCGCCCGCAGCGCCAAGGCCGAACACCTGACCCCGATGGTGCCAACCTTCTCCGAAGACACCGACTTTGCCACCACCTTTACCCCCGGCGGCTACCACGCCTTCGAGCACCGCTGGGCGCTGGATGAAGCCTTCAAATTGCACCTGCAACTGGGCAAGGCCGACATCCAGGCGCGCATCCACCAACTCAACAGCTACCTCAAGCAGCAGCTGTCGACGGTGCCCGGCGTCGAGCTGGTGACGCCCCGCAGCCCGACGTTGTCTGCCGGTTTCTGCTTCTTCCGGGTCAAGGACCGCGACTGCGACGAGATCGCCGCCTACCTGCAAAAAAACAAGGCCATGGTCGATGCGGTGTACCGCGACGTCGGCCCTGTCATCCGCACCGCGCCGGGCCTGCTCAACGACGAAGCGCAGCTCGAGCGCTTCGTCGCCCTGCTGCGCAAAGCGGTTTAACCCATGTATTCGCCAACGAGATTTGCCATGCACCAGACTGCCTCGCGCCCTACCCTTGCCCGCCTGCACGGCTTGACCCTGGCGCTAGCCGCCGGCCTGCTGCTCAGCAGCGGCGCCCAGGCCGCAGCGCCCGGCACGGTGATCCGTGACTGCAAGGACTGTCCCGAGCTGGTGGTACTGCCTGCTGGCAGCTTCAGCATGGGCACCCCCGAGGGTGAGGTCGGCCGCCAGCCCGATGAAGGCCCGCAGCATGAGGTGACCTTCAAGCGCCCGATCGCCATCAGCCGCTTCCAGGTACTCAAAGGTGAGTGGGACGTGTACCTGCGCGACAGCGGTTACCGCATGCCCAGCGGTGATGAGCGCGAAGGCCGCCAATGCATCGCCGGCATCCCCCGCTACACGTACGAAGCGCGCAATCCGGCGGTATGCCTGGACTTCAACGAAGCCCAGGCGTACATCCAGTGGCTGTCGAAAAAGACCGGCAAGCAATACTTCATGCCCAGCGAAGCGCTGCGTGAATACGCCGCCCGCGGCGGCAGCAAGGGGCCGTTCCCGTTCCCGCTGGACCCGGACAAGGAATACAGCATCGCCCTCAATGCCAACACCTACGGCCCAGCCGACGGTTTTGCCAATATCGCCCCGGCCGGCAGCTTCAAGCCCAACGCCTTTGGCGTTTACGACATGCACGGCAACGTTTCCGAATTCACCCCTGACTGCTACCGCGACAGCTATGAAGGCGCGCCCAACGACGGCAGCGCCTGGACCGAGCCAGGCTGCAAGGTGCTGTCGATGCGCGGCAACGACTGGATCGAGCCGCCGATCTTCTCCCGTTCCGGCAACCGCAACGCCACCATCCCGTCCGACCGCGGCGACTGGCTGAGCTTTCGCGTTGCCCGCGAACTGTGACCGCCACCCCACCCGTGCCCCGAGGGAGCCCTGCCATGCCCGCACCACTGTTCAGCCTGACCCTGCCTGACGGCCGCCGCGCCAGCACTCACGGCGACGCCGCCGCAGGCGTGCTGCAGGTCGGCGACCTGCCCGCGCTCAGCTACCGTTTCGACGGCGAGCGCGTAGTGATCGACGGCCAACTGCCCGCGCATTACCCCGCCACTGCCTTGCTGGCAGTGCTCGGCAGCCACTTTGCCTACCGCAAAAAATCCACGGTGCTCAGCATCAACCTCAACGCCCCGCAGGCATTCGCCGTTGCGGCAATCCGCCAGGGCGTGTTCGACACGCAACTGCCCAGTGCCGACGGCAGCCTGGAGCTGCAATGCCGCCGCGCCACCTTCTGGCAGAACCCGCTGCCGTGGCTGACCGCGCCCGCCAGCGTGCACACCGCCCCGCATTACTGCTTCAGTGGCGAAAAGCGCCACCCGCAGCGCCCGCCCCTCCCTGCCGGCGAAGTCTATCGGCGCCATCTGCCAGGCCTGAACAGCACCTTCAGCCTGCGCACCATCGACCCAGACCGCGACCTCGAGGCCTTCAACCGCTGGATGAACCTGGAACAGGTGGCGTACTTCTGGGAGCAGACCGGCAGCCTCGAAGAGCACGCCGCCTACCTGCGCGAGATGCTCGCCGACCCGCGTGTGCATCCGCTGATCGGCAGCTTCGACGATGAGCCGTTCGCCTATTTCGAGGTGTACTGGTGCAAGGAAGACCGCATCGCGCCGTTCTATGACGTGGCCGACTACGACCGCGGCTGGCATGTGGTGGTCGGTGAGAGCAAGCACCAGGGAGTGGGCAAGCTCAAAGCCTGGTTCAACTCGCTGATGCATTACATGTACCTGGATGACCCGCGTACCCAGCGCATTCTTGGCGAGCCGCGCATCGATCACACGCGCCAGATCGAATTCCTCAAGTCGCAGGGCTTCGGCCAACTGAAGGACATCCAGTTCGTGCACAAGAAGGCCGCCTTGCTGCGCCTCGAGCGCGAATACTTCTTCGAACGCAGCCTCTGATCTGCGTCGTTTGAGGGTTCGGCCTGCCACCAGGCCGAACCCGCTGGCCAGCCGTCTGCCCGGCCACCTCCCCCGTTGAATCCCCCGCCTCTCATCAGGGCAAGCGCCCGCCCGGCCGCCCTTCTCCCGCCGTTGCCCTGCACCAGATTCATTCCTGCGCAGTTGCCGCAAGTCGTCAAAAGGATTGCCCATGGACGCTCTCAGAACAGGCGGCGCGAACAGGAACTGGATAATCGGCGGGCCTCCAGTGCGCACTGACGTCGGACTGTTTGCAGCGTTACCCAGAAAACAAGAACAAAGACCTGCAAAATTTCAAGGTGGGTAGTTAATTTATGGCAATGGAAAACAACGCTGAAACCCTCGCACTCGGCGTAACCGACCCCTCCAAAACAGAAGAAGCGCGGCAAGATCGACATCTGGAAGGCAAGATCGACTGGATCGTGTTCGGCATTACCAGCATCACCGCAATCGCCTTCATCCTCTGGGGCTTCGTCAGCCAGCTGACCCTCGCCGCCAGCGCGTCAGCGGCGCAATCGTGGGTCATCATCAATTTCGGTTGGTTCTTCGTGCTGACCTCGACGCTGTTCGTGGTGTTCGTCCTCTGGCTGGCAGCGAGCCGCTACGGCAGGATCCCTCTCGGGCGTGACGGCGAGGTGCCCGAGTTTCGTACCGTCTCCTGGATCGCCATGATGTTCAGTGCCGGCATGGGCATCGGCCTGATGTTTTTCGGCGTGGCTGAGCCGCTGTCTCACTACATGACGCCACCGCCCGGCTCGGCGGCTCCGCAGTCCAACGAAGCGATGCAGGTGGCGATGGCCACCACCCTGTTCCACTGGACGCTGCACCCGTGGGCGATGTACGCGATCGTAGGCCTGGCGATTGCCTACGGCACGTTTCGGCGTGGCCGCTCGCAGCTGGTTTCGAATGCATTTCGCCCGCTGATCGGCAAGCATGCCAACGGGCCGCTGGGGCGGGTGATCGACATGATGGCGATTTTCGCCACCTTGTTTGGCTCTGCCGCTTCACTGGGGCTTGGGGCGCTGCAGATCGCCGGCGGCCTGGAATACAACGGCTGGATCGAACACCCTGGCAAAGTCTTTTACCTCGCCATCGTGACCGTGCTGACCATCGCCTTCGTTGCCTCTGCGGTGTCCGGGATTGGCAAAGGCATCAAGTGGCTGTCCAACGTCAACATGATCCTGGCCCTTGCCTTGGCGGTGTTCGTATTCCTGGTCGGCCCGACCTTGTTGATGTTGAACCTGCTGCCCACCTCGATCGGCGTCTACATCAAGTTGCTGCCGGAAATGATGGCGCGCACCAGCGCCAGTGGCGGCCCGCAGATGGACAGCTGGCTGGCCAGCTGGACCGTGTTCTACTGGGCATGGTGGATTTCCTGGACGCCTTTTGTCGGCATGTTCATCGCCCGCATCAGTCGCGGCCGGACCATCCGCCAGTTCGTCAGCGGCGTGCTGCTGGTGCCAAGCCTGGTCAGCCTGATCTGGTTCACCTTGTTCGGTGGCGCCAGTATCGATGCAGTGCGCGAGGGCAGCCTGCTGCTGGTGGACGGCGTGGTCAACAGCAACACCGCGCTTTACCAGCTCCTGGACGGCTACCCGCTGGCGAGCCTGACCTCGGTGTTGGTGATGGTACTGGTGGCGATCTTCTTCGTCTCCGGGGCGGACGCGGCATCGCTGGTGATGGGCACGCTGTCGGAGCGCGGGACGACGGCGCCTTCGCGGTCCACGGTGATTTTCTGGGGCGGCCTGACCGGTACCGTTGCGGCGATCATGCTCGCCATTGGCGACCCGGCGAATCCCGGCGCGGCCCTGACCGGCCTGCAGAACCTGACAATCGTCGTGGCGCTGCCCTTTGTGATCGTGATGGTATTGCTGTGCGTGGCGCTGTATCGCGATCTGCGTCGGGATCCGATGATGCTGCGTCACCTGCGTGCCAGCGAACTGATCGAGAAGGCAGTGCTGTACGGCGCGGTCAAGCATGGCGAGGAGTTTTACATCGTCGTCCAGGAAACCAAATCTGCGCCTAAGCACGCGAGTGAAAAACAGCACGTAACCGAGTCGTAACGGCTATCTGAATTGACTTGCGCCTGAGCTGCTCTGCGCAGGGTGGACATTTGTGTCCACCCTGCGCAGAGCAGCTCACCTTCCCCTCCCTTCTCGCTAAATCCCCCCCCTTCCGCTTCGTCCTCTCTGCAGGGATACGCCAGCCTTGCGCGCACGGCTATCTGTCTTTTTCTCGCCGTTCGACTCAGGAGTTTCCATGATCAGCCCTCCACGCAGCCGCAGCGCCTTCGCCGACCTGCTGCGCCTGCTCAAGCCGTTCTGGCCCCTCGTGACTGTGTCCATCGTGCTGGGCATGGTCGGTGGGTTGTCGATTACTGTGTTGCTGGCACATATCAACGAGGCGCTCAACAGCGAAGCCGGCTTGACCCAAGATGTCGTGCTGGCCTTTGCTGGCCTGTGTCTGTTGGCGCTGTTCTGCTCGATCCTGTCTGACATGGGCAGCAACCACGTCGGCCAACACATAATCAGCCGCTTGCGCCTGGAGCTTGGCGAGAAGGTTCTGAGTGCGCCGATCGCGCAGATCGAGCGGTTTCGCAGTCACCGGCTGATCCCGGTGCTGACCCATGACATCGACACCATCAGCGACTTTGCCTTCCGCTTTGCGCCGTTGGCGATTTCCCTGACCGTCACCCTCGGCTGCCTGAGTTATCTGGCCATGCTGTCGTGGCCGATGTTCGTGCTGATGCTGGTCGCAATCTGTATCGGTTGCATTGCACAGTTTGTCGCACAGGGTAAAGGCATGCAGGGATTTCTGGCCGCCCGCGACGAAGAGGACAACCTGCAGAAGTACTACCGCGCCATCGCTGACGGGGCCAAAGAACTGCGCATCCACCGCCCGCGTCGCCAACGCATGTTTACTCAGCGCATCAAGGCCAGCGCCGCGCTGATCTGCAGTAAGCAGATCGAGTCGGTGAACATCTATATCGTCGCCAAAACCTTCGGCTCGATGTTGTTCTTTGTGGTCATCGGACTCGCCTTGGCCATGCAGGCCTACTGGCCCAACAGCGACAAGGCCGTGATGAGCGGCTTTGTACTGGTGCTGCTGTACATGAAAAGCCCGCTTGAACAACTGATCGCCAACCTGCCCGCAGTCGGCCGCGCCAAGGTTGCGTTTCGGCGCATCGCCGAGCTGTCCGAGACGTTCTCGTCGCCCGAACCCCACTTGCTGCTCGACGCCCCGACAACCACCCCACAGCCGGTTGAAGAGCTGCAACTGCGCGACGTACGTTATGCCTTCCCGGCGGTCGAAGGCGCCACGCCGTTCACCCTGGGCCCGGTCAACCTGACCATTCGCCAGGGCGACATCGTGTTCATCGTCGGCGAAAACGGCTGCGGCAAGACCACCCTGATCAAGCTGCTGCTTGGCCTGTATCAGCCGCAGCAAGGCGAGATCCGCCTGAACGGCGAGCCCGTTACCGCGCAAAACCGCGATGATTATCGCCAGCTGTTCACCACCGTTTTTGCCGATTACTACCTGTTCGATGATCTGGTGCAGGGCGACGGCGACTTGCCGGCAGACGCTGCGCGTTACCTGGAACGCCTGGAAATCTCGCACAAGGTCAGCATCCGCGACGGCGCTTTCACTACCACCGACCTCTCCACCGGCCAGCGCAAGCGCCTGGCACTGGTCAACGCCTGGATCGAAGAGCGCCCCGTGCTGGTGTTCGATGAATGGGCCGCGGACCAGGACCCTACCTTCCGCCGGATTTTCTATACCGAGCTGCTTCCAGACCTCAAGCGTATGGGCAAGACCATCATCGTCATCTCCCACGACGACCGCTATTTCGATGTAGCTGACCAGCTCGTACGCATGTCGTCAGGCAAGGTCCGCAGTGACTTCGAGCCCGCCTGAAAAATATTTTTCCGGTTTTGTAATGGCCATGCGTTTCATTGAGACGCAATCGCAATTGTATTAACACTTACGCCATATATAAGAGCTAAACACGATGCCAGCACCTCACCGCCTCTCACCCCTTGGTACAGCCCTGCTGCTGCGCCACGCCCTGCGCCCGACGCTGAGTTCCTGCGCCCTCGGCCTCGCGTTGGCAGTGCCATACGCAGCTCAAGTGCAAGCACAGGAAATGAGCTTCGACATCCCCTCGCAAGCACTGGCCAGTGCCCTGCTGAGCTTCGGCAAACAGACCGACATGCAGATCCTGTTCAGCCAGGACAGCGTGCAAGGCCGCCGCAGTACCGGCGTGCAAGGCCGTCTTGAGCCTGAGCAGGCTTTGGCTCGCCTGCTGCAGGGCACGGGTGTGACCTACAGCGTGCAAGGCAATGTCGTCACCTTGGGCGCGCCGCGCGCCGGCAACGACAACGCAATGCAGCTGGGTGCAACCAACATTACCGGGGCGGGGCTGGGGAGCACCACCGAAGGTACTGGCTCGTACACAACGGGTGAGACGGCTGCTGCCACCCGGATGAACCTGAGCCTGCGCAAGACGCCGCAGTCGGTGAGCGTGGTCGGTCGCCAGCAGATGGATGACCAGAACCTGCAGAGCGTCTCCGAGGTTTTGAAGCAGACGCCGGGCATTACCGTGAACCAGGAAAGCTCGGAGGCGTACAGCTTTTATTCGCGGGGTTTCAAGCTGGAGAACTTTCAGGTTGACGGTGTCCCTAGCCTGTCCTCGGATGGCGGCTCACTGCGCGACAACTACAGTATCGGCAACAGCCTGATCTATGACCGAGTGGAAGTACTCAAGGGCGCAACCGGTCTGGTCAACGGCTCGGGCTATCCCTCCGGCGTTGTCAATCTGGTGCGCAAGCGCCCGACCGACAAGTTCCAAGGTCACGTCGGTGCAGGCGCTGGCTCATGGGACAAATACACCGGCGAAGTCGACCTGTCCGGCCCCCTCACGCCCAGCGGCAATGTTCGCGGGCGCATGGTGGCAGGTACTCAGACCCAGCAAAGCTACATCAATTACCTGGAAGGTGATCAACACGTCTTCTACGGCATTGTCGAAGCTGACCTGAGCGACTCGACTATGGTCAGCGTCGGCTACGATGAGCAGAAAAACCAGGATAACGGCAGCACCACCGGCTCGATGCCTGCTTTTTATGTGGACGGCAGCACAGTCAAATTCGACCGCGACTTCAACGCTGCAGACCGTTGGAGCTGGCGCAACCAGGACACCCAGCGCGCTTTCGCCGAGCTTTCACATACCTTCGACAACGAATGGATTTTCAAGGGTGTGGTCAGCGGCAGGCAATATCGTTCACGTGAGCTGACCTCTGGAATCAGCAGCGAGGCGATCCAGCCGGACGGCAGCATTTCCCACGGCTTCATCGGCGGCAACATCGGCACTACCGACCCGGGCATCGCTACCAAATTCGACACCACGAGCAAGGAAGAAAGCCTTGATCTGTATGCGCGCGGCCCCTTCTCTCTCGGTGGCCGAGTGCATGAGGCTGTGTTCGGTTACAGCATTGCCCATACCAAGGCCACCTCGAAGCGCAAGGACGGTGTAACAAACGGCATCATTGACAACGTATTTGACTGGAACGGTTACGGTGACAGGCCGACTGATTTCCGTTGGAGGTCGACATTCGATATTGAAGCACGTCAGCGAGTCGGGTTTGCGGCCACCATCCTCAAACCTACTGACGAGCTGTCGGTGATCCTCGGCGCACGCATCGTCGACTACACCTGGGACATCGACACCATCAACCGCGCCGGTCGCCGATTCCCGGCCAGCGCGACCAACTCCAGCGAGATTGTGCCGTACGCAGGTGTCACCTATGACCTGGATGACCACCACACGGTGTATGCAAGCTACACCGACATCTTTAAGCCTCAGGCTTATAGCTTGGGTCCAGACGGCAAACCGATTGATCCGCTGACCGGGCAGAGCTATGAAATCGGCATAAAGGGCGCGTACTTCCAAGACCGCCTGAACGCCAGCCTGGCGCTGTTTGAGCTACAACAAGATAACTTCGCAGTACTCACTGGAGGCACCACCCCAACGGGTAGCTCAGCCTGGAGAGCGGAACAGGGCGTCACCACGCGTGGTGTCGAGCTTGAAGTATCGGGTGAAGTCGCCAAAGACCTGCAACTGATGGCCGGCTACACCTTCGCCGAATCCCACAACGCCGACGACCGCCGCGTCGCGACCAATCAGCCTCAGCACCTGTTCAAAGTCGCCACCAACTACCGACTGCAAGGCGACCTGGACAAGGTTACCGTTGGCGGCAACGTGTACTGGCAGAGCTCGACATTCTTCAAGCCTAGCGACGAAGACTGGTACTCCATTGACGATCCAACCGCTAAATTCGAGCAGAAGTCTTATGCGTTGGTCGGGCTTGTTGGTGGCTATGACTTCACTGAAAGCCTGAAGGCCACCGTCAACGTCAACAACCTGTTCGACAAGCACTACTACAGCGGCATCGGCAACTACGGCACCGTGTACTGGGGCGCGCCGCGGAACGTGATGTTCAACGTCAAGTACAGCTTCTGAGTTAGCTGAGGCGATGTATGAAAAGCCCCTGCCGGGAATGGTGGGGGCTTTTTTGCGTGTGCTCTGCGTTGGAGTGGCAGGTTGTCGTGCCCTGCAGGTTCTGACCGAACGGCCACCGAGAGATGAACTATGCCAAGGGGCCTGAGTGGCACGCTTGGCACTCGCTACCAACGGCTTTGGACGAAGCGCGGTGTGGAAGGCTAACTGATTTAGACCCAAGGTTGCCCTTTACGAAAGGCAAGAATCGTCCAAAAGCGGACACTGGCGAGTTACCGCCTTTACCCCGCTGCCGCCGCCGAGCGATATATCACGCTACGGCTGGAGCTCCGCTCGGCGGTTATGCCTGGAAATGAAATTGATGTAGTGATGGATGCCTTCGATGCAGTGTGCTTTGATATGACGTCAAGGAACAGATAGGCGCAAGCTATAAATGCGGGCTAATATTCCTGCCACTTATCCAACGGAGAACTCAATTGGCATATCTTATCCCGTGCGCTCTATTTTTGATTCTTGCAACGTCAGTTGGACTTGGATTTTTGAGCACAAATTGGTTTCTGGAGTTTGGTCTCTTTACCGTAGTTCTGTCGAGTTCGGCATCAATGATTTTGGCCTTTCTCAGTGGGCGTAAGGCTTCCCGAGTAAGGTATGTAAAATATGAATCATACCTGCCGGAGATTGATGATAAAGAATCTCATTTTTTCAAGTTTTCTGTCGGGCTTATGGGAGCAAACAACCGGCAACCACTGGCGCACCTTCAAGATCAGATCGACGAAATCAGGCGCGTCGCAACGCAAGACGAAAAAAACTACCGCTCACTCAATAAAATTACTAATTACAGAGCAAGCATCGCTCTTGCACAAATAAAATTCCATGAAGAAGTCACCCTGCCCAAAATGCTAGGAGCAGGATCCGGCTCGATAATATTAGCTGCCGTCATGACTATAATTGGATCAGCTTACCTTGCCTTTCCTGGACCACTATATGATCGTTTTTTTGAAGTCGCGAGTGCGTTGAAGGAGCGTGTTTGGATTGCTCTTGATTTCATAGGTAGTCATGCACCACCGTTTTTTGTCGGCTAGTTTAAAATCGAGAAATCTCAACAGCTAAATCGCTGGTGATTTCTTAGACGACTCGACTGGCCGATTTAGCCGAAAGCAGCCCATGGCGAGCGTCCGCTCTGGGTCGACTGCGGCATCTCGCTAAAGGCGACTAATGGCCGTTAGCTGCCCTCCGCCAGTGGCAGCTTTGGGTCGAAGACGGTTGGTCGAGCTTAGACCTCCATGGCTTCGGACGATGCCGAATTTATAGACATCCATACTACTGCGCCTCTCAAGTGTGGCGCAGTACCTGCCCCTCGCTAAAGGGACAGATCACCTGCCTGCGATCTCTGGCACCTCGCCGCGCGCATGCCAGCCACTCACGCAGCCTGCGTTCGCCCATCAATTAGCTGGCCCAAGCTACGCTGCGCATGCCCATCAACCAGCTGCCAGATCATCTGCACCATCTGCGCATTCAACACCGCCACTGCCTCATCACTGAACACACTAAGGCGATAATCAAACCGCAGCCGCAGTTGCTGCTTCAGCTCCACATACAAAGTCAGTGGCGTACCGAACTGCTCTACGCAGTGCATCGATTCCAGGCGCAAGCCGCCCGTGTCGCCCGCTTCATTGGCTTCAGTTACCGGATAGTTCTCGAACACGATCAAGCTATCGGTCAGCCCTCCCCTTGCGCCCGACCAAGCCTCGATATCCGCCAGGGCGTTGTAGCCGTGTTCGCGAACCTGCAGGTTGTTCGCCTGCAAGGTGCACAGCCAATCGCCTATATGCTGCTGCTGATCGATGCTGGCCACCAGCGGTACGTTATTGATGTACAGACCCAGCTGCCGTTCGATGTCTCTGAGGTGCGGCGGGCGGCCGGCAACGATGATCCCGCAGGCCACTGTCGATGCTCCGGTATGTTGATGCAACACCAGTAGCCAGGCCGCCTGCAGCAAAGTGTTGGCGGTGATCTTCTGCTGCCGCGCAAAGGCTGTGATCTGTTCGGTCTGCAATGTGTCGAAGCTGAACGGATGGTGACCATAGCCCTGTCCGCTCGCGCCTTCAGCGATGGCGCAGTGCTGCAGTAACAGCGGCTCGCGCAGTGGCGCCAACTGTTCGCGCCAGAAACTGCGGTCGGTTGCCAGATCCCGTGCCTGCTGCCAGGCGATGTAGTCGCGATAGCTACCTGCACTTCGCACTAGCGGCTGGCCGGTGTAGGCGGCAAGTACGTCGTTGAATAACTGGAAGCCACTCCAACCATCGAGCAGGATGTGGTGATTGGTGCAAAGCAACCGGTAACGTGATTCGCCGGTACGGATCAGCAGCAAACGCAGCAATGGTTCGCCGTCGAGCTGGAAGCCGCGCTGGTGCTCGTCGCGCGCCCACCGCTGCAAGACTTTATCCAGCTGGTTGCGCCCATCCACCACCCGCAACGGCAGCTGCACCTGCCGATGCACCACTTGCACCGGCCTTGCGAGCCCGGCACCCCAGGCAAACCGCGTGCGCAGGATCGGGTGATGATCCATCGCCGCCTGCCACGCCTGGCGCAACCGCTCGGGGTCGACGCCGTCCAGGTCCATGCACATCTGGTTGACGAAGTCGCCCGCCACCGCGTCGTGCAGCTCATGCTGCAACAGATACTGCTGCATCGGCGCCAGGGGATAGATGTCCTCGATGGCAACTGGTGCAACGTCAAGCGCGTCCAGCTGCGCCTGGCCAAGCGCGGCCAGGGGGAAGTCGGATGGGGTGACGCCTGCGTGTCGCTCATCACAGCAATGCTCGATCAGCTCGACCAGCGCCTGCACATAGGCATCGGCCAAGGCCTGCATCGGCGCAACCGCAAACATCGCCTGGCTGAAGCTCCAGTCGAGGCGCAGTCGCCCGTCATACACCTTGCCGCTGATCGACAGCCAGTTACCCAGCGGCGCATCGGCGCTGGAGTCGCTGCCATGGGCTTCACCGGCCGGGCTGAACAAGGCGTCATCCTGGCTGAAGCTGCCATCGAACTGGCCGAGGTAGTTGAAGGTGATGCGCGGCACCGGCAACGCAGCCAGTTGCTGGCGGGTGTCTGCCGAGCCGAGGTAACGCAGTACGCCGTAGCCCAGGCCTTTGTCGGGGATGGCCCGCAGTTGTTCTTTGATGCCTTTGATCGAGCTGGCAGGGTCGCTGGCCGGCGTGAGTTTGAGCGGGAACACCGAGGTGAACCAGCCGACCGTGCGGCTCAGGTCGATGTCGTCGAACAGCGCTTCGCGGCCGTGGCCTTCGAGCTGGATCAAGGTTGAGCCGGCGCCGGTCCACTGGCCGATCACCTGAGCCAACGCGGTCAGCAGCAGGTCATTGACCTGGGTGCGATAGGCCGCCGGCGCCACTTGCAACAGGCGACGGGTTTGTTCGGTGTCGAGCTGGGCATGCACGCTGGTGGCATCCAGGCCGCTGGCGATCGCGTCGGCTGCAACGCCGGGCAGACCGGTCATCGCGCCGCTGAGCTGGCTGCACCAGTAGTCCAGCTCGGCCGGCGCGTCGGCGCGCTGCGCATGAGTCTGCAAGCGCTCGGCCCAGCGTTGATAGCTGCTGGATTTTGCCGGCAGTAGCACTGGCTGATCTTGCAGCGCTTGCTGATAGGCCTGTTGCAGGTCCTCGAACAGCACCCGCCAGGACACGCCATCAACCACCAGGTGATGCACCACCAGCAACAAGCGCTGGCTGCCATCCGCCAAGGTTGCCAGCAGCGCGCGCAGCAGCGGCCCCGCACCGAGGTCGAAGCTGCGCTGAACAGCCTCGCAGCGGGCTTGCAGCTCAGCGGCATCCGCCACTTCGACTTGCCAAAGCAGGCTTTGTGCAGCATTCACATCGCGGTAGTGCGCTTGCCAACCATCGGCCTGCTCGGCAAACGCCAGGCGCAGCGCATCGTGGTGTGCAACCAAGGCCTGCAACGCCTGCTCCAGCGCAGCTGCTTGCAACGGCTCACGGCCTTTGAGCAGCACCGACTGGTTCCAGTGATGACGGCACGGAATTGGCTCATTGAAGAACCATTGCTGCACCGGCAGCAACACCTGCGCACCCGTTACAGGGCCTTGCTCGATGCGCTCACCCTCACCTACTTCAGCGACGGCGGCCAGGGCCTGAATGGTCTGCTGTTCGAACAGGTCTTTGGGCGTAAAGCGAATCGACGCCTGCCGCGCCCGACCAACCAGTTGCAGCGAGATGATCGAGTCGCCGCCTAGCTCGAAGAAGTTGTCGCTGACACCAACCTGCTCGACCTTGAGCACGTCCTGCCACAACACAGCCAGCGTACTTTCCACTTCATTGCGCGGCGCGACGTAGCTACGCGCTGCGTGATCAAGCGTCGGTAACGGCAAGGCCTTGCGGTCGAGCTTGCCATTGGGTGTCAGCGGCAGTTGTTCGAGCAGCAGCCAGTGCGCCGGCAGCATGTAGTCGGGCAGCGCGGCCTTGAGTTCGGCCTTGATCGGCTCGAGCAAGGCTGCATCGGTATGCGCCTGGCGTTGGCCAACAGCGGCGACCAGATAGGCCACCAGCCTGCGTCCCTGTGCAGTTTCCTGGGCCAGCACGACAGCTTCACTGATGGCGGCAAAGCCCATCAGGCGCGCTTCGATCTCGCCCAGTTCGATGCGGAAACCACGAATCTTGACCTGGTTGTCGATGCGCCCGAGGTACTCGAACACGCCCTCCTCATCCTGGCGCACCACGTCGCCGGTGCGGTACAGCCGCGCGCCTGGCGCGCCGAACGGGTCCGGCACAAAGCGCTCGGCACTCTGCCCCGGGCGGTTGAGGTAGCCGCGGGCCAGGCCGGTGCCGCCGATGTACAGCTCACCGGCCACGCCGACCGGCAACAGGTTAAGGCTGGCGTCGAGCACATAAGCGCTGCGCTCGCCAACGCAACTGCCGATCGGTGCGTAGGCTGCGCTGCAGACGTCGTTCAGGTCAGTGCGCCAGACCATCGGCGTGACCACGGTCTCAGTCGGGCCGTAGCCGTTGATCATCATCTGCGGCTTGAGCACTTGCTGCACCAGCTCGAAGCTGGCCTGGGGCATGGCATCGCCGCCAAAGCTGTACAGGCGCATGGATGGTGGATTGCCGACCCGCTGCACATGCTCGGCAAGCTGGTGCAGGTAGGCCGGCGGGAACCCAGCCATGGTCGCGCCGTACTCGCGCAGCGCCTCGCAGGTTTGCTCCGGGGTCCACAGGCTGTCATCGCGCAAGAGGATGCTGCTGCCATGCAGCAAACCGGTCAGCCAGCGTTCATGAGCGCCGTCGAAGGCGAACGAGAGGAAGTGAAGCTCGCAATCAGCGGGCGTCATGCGATAGGCCTCGCCGGTGCTGCGACAGTGCATCGCCAGCGGGCCGTGGGCGACGGCGACGCCTTTGGGGCGGCCGGTGGAGCCTGAGGTGTAGATGATGTAGGCCAGGCTTTCGGGCGCAACCTCGACCGCAGGTGCGCTGCTCGCGTGCTGGCTGAGGTCAAGGCTGTTCAGCTCGAGCACTGCCAGCCCCGGCGGGATCGGCAGTTGCGCGCGCTGCGGCGCCCCGGTCAGCAGCAGACTGATGGCGGAGTCTTCCATCAGGTACTCAAGGCGTTCGCGTGGGTAGCTGAGGTCCAGCGGCACATAGGCGCCACCGGCCTTGAGCACGGCGAGCAAGGCCACCAGCAAGCCGTCACTGCGCGGCAGCGCCACGCCCACCCGCAGCTCCTGGCCGACGCCGCGGGCGATCAGCTCATGGGCCAGGCGGTTGGCACGCTGGTCGAGCTCACCATAGCTGAAACGCTGGCCATTGAAGATCAGCGCCTGACGCTCTGGCCAGGCGCCGGCCATGGCGCCGATACCCAGGTGTACCGGCGGTTCGGCGAAGCGTGGCCAGTCGTGGCACAGCGCGTCGCGCTCGGCGTCGGTCAGCAGTTCGATGCTGGCCAAAGGGCGCTCGGCGTCGGCCATGAAGGCGGCCAACAGCTGCAACAGATGGCCATTGAGACGCTCGATGGCGACGCCGGTAAACGCTGCGCGGTCGTAGCCGTAGCTGATGCTCAGGCGGCGTTCTGCTGCAACTGCCACGGCCAGCGGATAGTTGGTCCGTTCGCGGCTGGCAACGTCGCCAAAGCGCACGCTGCTCTCGGCTTGTTGGCCCAGTGCCTCGGCCACGGGATAGTTGTCGAACACCAGCAGGCTGTCGAACAGTGCCTCGCCGCCGGTGCCGGCCCAACGCTGGATATCGTTGAGCGGCGTGTGCTCGAACTCACGCAGCGCGAGGTTTTCGGCCTGTACGCTGTGCAGCCAGTCGCCGACGCGCTGTCCTGCCAGCGGTGTCGCAATCACCGGCAAGGTGTTGATGAACAGCCCGACCTGTTGCTCAATCCCCGGCAGTTCTGCCGGCCGCCCGGCCACAGTGGCGCCAAAGGCCACGCTGGCTTGGCCGGTGTAGCGCTGCAACAGCAGCAGCCAGGCCGCTTGTACCAGGGTGTTGACGGTGATCTTCTGCTGCCGGGCGAACGCTTGCAAACGCTGGCTGCTGGCTTCGTCCCAGTCATGGTGGAACTCGCCATGGCCGCTCGCACCCGTACCTCGGGCGAGGCTGCCAGCCAAACGGGTAGGCTCGTCCAGCGCACTCAGGCGCTGGCGCCAGAAGCGTTCGCAGGCGGCGCCGTCCTGGCGTTGCAGCCAGCCGATGTAGTCGCGATAACGACCAGGCTGACGGGCCGGCTGCAGGCCGTGGTAGCGCTGCATCACTTCGCTCATCAGCTGCGAGCTGCTCCAGCCGTCCATCAGGATGTGGTGGTTGGTGTAGATCAGGTGCTGCTGGCCGGCGCCCAGCTCCAGCAGGAGCAGACGCAGCAATGGCGCCTGATCAAAACGCGAACAGGCCTGGCGCTCGGCAGCGGCCAATGCATCCACATCCACGCTTTGGCCATCGAGCACCTGCAACGGCAGCTCGACCTGACGATGGACAATCTGCACCGGCTCACTCAGCTCGCCCTGCCAGTGGAAGGATGTGCGCAAGATGTCGTGGGCTGCGATTGCATCCGCCCACGCCTTGCCGAAACGCTCGGCGTCGAGGCCTTGCACCGGCACCTGCAACTGATTGACGTAGTCGTCCGAGGCTTGCTGGTAGAGGGTGTGAAAGAGCATGCCCTGCTGCATCGGCGCCAGTGGATACAGGTCGGCGATGGCCCGTGGTGGCATCGGCAAGGCGTCCAGCTGGGCTTGATCGAGCGTCGCCAGCGGGAAGTCGGACGGCGTTACTCCGCCGTTTGCCACCTGGCAGCAATGCTCGATCAGCGCCAGCAGGGTCGCCTGATAGTCGTCGGCCAGCTGCTGCACCGTGGCATCGTCGAACACCTCGCTGCTGAAGCTCCAGCTCAGCGCCAACTCGCCGCCATAAACCTGGCTGTTGAGGGTCAGCCAATTGCCCAGCGGGGCACGGCTGTCGCGCTCGTCACCGGCGTTTTCTGCAGCCGGAGCAAACAGCGAGTGCTCGTCGAAGCTCTGGTCGAACTGACCGAGGTAGTTGAAGGTGATCGCCGGTTTCGGCACTGCGGCCAACGCGGCGCGGCAGGCATCGTCGCCCAGGTGACGCAGCACGCCGAAGCCCAGGCCGTTGCCTGGCACCTGACGCAGTTGCTCCTTGATCGTCTTGACCGAACTGGCGACGTCACTGGCGGGGGCCAGGCGCACGGGATACAGACTGGTGAACCAGCCCACCGTGCGTGACAGGTCGATCTCGGGGAACAACTCTTCGCGGCCGTGACCTTCCAGTTGCACCAGCACATCAGGGCGACCGGTCCAGCGGCATACAACGTCGGCCAGGGCCAGCAACAGCAGGTCGTTGATCTGCGTACGGTAAGCGCGGGCAGCGTCCTGCAGCAGTCGGGTGGTGGCCTCGCGTGGCAGGCGGGTGTTGATGGCGCGGCCGTGGCAGGCTAGGTTGGCGCCCTGCGGGCGGTCCAGTGGCAGGCTGGCATCAGCGTCACGCAGGCGCTGCCAGTAGGCCAGTTCAGCCTCGGCCAGCGGGCCGCAGGCATGCTCGCGCAGGCGCAGGGCCCAGCTCTGAAACGCGCTGGTTTTGGCCGGCAGACGCGCCAGAGTGCCTTGTTGCAGATCCCGGTACAGCTTCTGCAAGTCTTCCAACAGCACGCGCCAGGACACGCCATCGACCACCAGATGGTGGATCACCAGCAACAGGCGCTGGCTACCATCGGCAAGGTCCATCAGTACAGCGCGCAGCACCGGGCCATTGCTCAGGCCCAAACTGGCCTGTGCACGCTGGCCCAGATCGCGGACACCCGCTTCGTCGGCCACGGCTTCGTGCCACAGGCAGGCCTCGACGCTGTCGACGTGGCTGGCCTGCCATTGCCCGGCAACCTGCCGATAGCGCAGGCGCAAGGCGTCATGGTGCTGTTGCAGGCTGCGCAGCGCCTGGCCCAGCAGTGGCGCTTGCAGCGGGCTGCGCGGCGTCAACAGCACGGACTGGTTCCAGTGCTGCAACTGCGGGATGTCGCTGGCGAAAAACACCTGCTGGATCGGCGTCAGCGGCATCTCGCCACGCACGGGGCCCTGATCGATCTGCAGCACCTGGATACGGCCGGCAACGGCGGCCAGCTCAAGGATGGTCTGGCAGCGGAAGACGTCTTTGGAGGCGATATGAATGCCCACCTGCCGTGCCCGGCCGACCATCTGGATGGCGATGATCGAGTCACCGCCGAGTTCGAAGAAGTTGTCGCTGATGCCCACCCGCTCGACACCGAGCAGCGCTTGCCAGATCTCTACCAGCTGGCCTTGGACGTCATTGGCGGCAGCGCGATAGTCGGCCTGACTGCTGACGCCGGGTTGCGGCAGTGCCTTGTGATCGAGCTTGCCGTTGGCGGTCAGCGGCAGCGCGGGCAACAGCAGCAGATGGCTCGGCACCTGATGCGCTGCCAACTGCTCGCCCAGCCACTGACGGATGCCGGGCAGATCGGCTTCGGCGGCGACCAGATAGGCCACCAACTGCTTGCCGGTTGGGCCGTCCTGAGCAACTACAGCGCATTCACGCACCTGCGGGTGGCTTTGCAGGCAGGCCTGCACTTCACCAGGCTCGACCCGGTAACCACGAATCTTGACCTGATGATCGACCCGGCCAATGAACTCCAGCAAGCCATCTGCGCGGTAGCGGGCCTGGTCACCAGTGCGGTACATGCGCGTGCCGTCGGCGCTGAACGGGTTGGGCACGAAGCGCTCGGCGGTCATGCCCGGGCGCAGGTGATAGCCACGAGCGACGCCGGCACCGCCCAGATACAGCTCACCGGCACAGTTCACCGGCAACGCGCCGGCGTTACTGTCGAGCACATAGGCGCGCAGATTGGCCAGCGGCCGCCCCAGCGGCAGGCGTGCGGCGTGCGTCCAGTCGCCATCCAGGCGCTGGGTGATGGCGCCGACGGTCGTCTCGGTCGGGCCGTAATGGTTGACCACGCGACAGGCCGGGGCCAGCTGCTGGATGCGCTGCAGCAGGCTCGGCGGGCAGGCTTCGCCGCCCAGTACCAGGCACTGCCGGGGGATGACTGGGGCGTTATGTTCGCCAAGCAGGGCCGCCAGATGCGACGGGACGATCTTCAGCACGTCGATCTGTTCGTTGTGCAGATAAGTGCCCAGCGCGCTGCCATCGACCGCCATGTCGTTGTCGATCAGGTGCAGTGCCTGGCCGTGGCACAGCGCGCCAAACAGCACGGTGTGACCCAGGTCGGCGGCCATGGTCGAGACCAGCGCCATGCTCCGCGCCCGGGCGATCGGCAGGCGTTCGCCGATGGCTGCAACGTAGTTGGCCAGCGCTCCGTGGCTGACGGTGACGCCCTTGGCGCGGCCGGTGGAGCCGGAGGTGAAGATGACATACGCCAGTTGCTGCGGGTCGCTGATCGGCGCCAGCGCCCAGCGCGCGCAGGGCAAAGCCTGGGTCGGGTCGGGCAGCAGTTGCTGGTGCACGCCGGCCAGGTCGGCAAAGCGCTCAGCCAGCGGCGCCTGCACCAGCAGGTGCTCGAGGGCGCTGTCGGCGATCATCTGGTTGAGGCGTTCCTGCGGGTACTCGGGCGCCAGCGGCACATAGACGCCGCCAGCCTTGAGCACCGCCAGCAGGCCGACGACCATTTCCAGCGAACGCTCGGCGGCGATGCCGACCAGCACATCGGCGCCCACGCCCTGCTCGCGCAAGCGCCCGGCCAAGGCTTCGGCCTGGGCGTCGAGCTGGGCATAACTGAGGCGCCGCGCGCCTTGCACCACGGCGATGGCCTCAGGTGTGGTTTGCGCATGGGCACTGATCCGCGCCGGTACATCGAGGGCGCGCTGCTGCAGCGGGCCGCCTTCGGCCCATTGCGCCAGGCGCTGTCGTTCGGCAGGGCTGTACAGCGCGAGGTCGCCAATCGCCTGCTGCGGATCGCGCAGTGCATCAGCGAGCAAGTTGCACCAGTGCTCGGCCAGGCGGGCGATGGTGCTGGCGTCGAACAGATCAGTGGCATACACCAAGGCGGCATACAGGCGCCCATCGGCTTCGCGGGTGCTCAGGGTCAGGTCGAAGCGCACCGCTTCGTGCCAGCTGCCTTGCACCTCGACAGTCAGGCCCGGCAAGTCCAGACGACCAGCGTCGGCTGCATCGACCAGATGGTTGTAGAGCACTTGAAACAGCGGGCTGCTGTCCAGGTTGCGCTCGGGTTGCAGGGCATCCACCAGTTGTTCGAACGGCGTGTCCTGATGCGCCTGGGCCTCGAGGACCCGGCTTTTGACCTGGGCCAGCAGCGCGGCAAAGGTCTGCTGCGGACTGATATCGGCTTGCAGCACCTGAGTATTGACGAAAAAGCCGATCAGCCCTTCGACTTCAGCGCGAGTACGGTTGGCTACCGGCGTGCCGACGCGTACTTGAGCCGCGCCACTGTAGCGGTGCAAAACGGCCTGGAAGCTGGCCAGCAGCAGCATGAACAGCGTGCTGCCGGTCGCCGCCGACAGAGCGCGCAAGCGCGCGGTAAGGGCTGCATCGAATTCGATTTCATGGCGCGCACCGTGGTTGCTGCGGTTGGCCGTGCGGGGCCGGTCCAGTGGCAAGGCCAGCTGTACTTGCTCGCTACCGAGGCGCTCACGCCAGTAGGCCAGCTGCCGCTCGCCCTCACCGGCCTCCAACCACAGCCGCTGCCAATGGGCGTAGTCGGCGTAGTGCACGGCCAGCGGCGGCAACGCAGCGCGCTGCCCCTGCAACGCCTGGCGATAACCCTCGCTGACTTCGCCAACCAGGATCGGCAACGACCAGGCATCGCAGACAATATGGTGGCTGCAGAACAACAGCACATGCTGCTCGGCATCGAGCTTGATCAGCGTTGCCCGCAGCAGCAGGTCACGCTCCAGATCGAAGGCCTGCTCGGCCAGCGCTGTCATCTGCTCGGCCAATAGCGCCTCGGCGCCCTCGCCCGCTGCGCTGAGGTCGAGCTGGCCCAGGGCAAACTGACGCTGCGGATGGATCACCTGCAGCACCTGCTGCTCGTGCAAGCGGAAGCTGGTGCGCAGCACCTCGTGCCGCTCGATCAACTGCCCGATCGCCTGCTCCAGCGCGTCGCTGTTCAACTGGCCGCGCAGGCGCAGCAGCGCGGGTTGGTTATAGGCGCTGGACTGCGGGTCCAGTTGCCACACCAGCCACAGCCGTTGCTGCGCATACGATGCCGGCAACTCGCTGATGCCCGCCTCGCGCGGCGGGATCGGCAAGATATCCAGCGACAGCCCCTGGGCGATCATCTTCGCCTGCAAGGCGCTGCGTTCCGCTGGGCTGAAACCGGCAAAGCGTTTGGCCAGGGCCAGCATGCGATCGGGTAGCTGACTCATTGCTGCTCAGCCTCGGCGAACAGGGCTTCGAGGGCATCGAGCTTGTCTTCGTTGACTTCGCCATCGCGGTGCAGCTCGACCTGCTGAGCCAGCAACTCGACGGTTTCACCTTCGAAAAATGCCCGCAGCGGCAGGTTGATATTGAGCTCGCTGTGGACCCGCGAGCGGATTCGCGTGGCCAGCAACGAGTGCCCGCCGAGGGCGAAGAAGTTGTCGTGGATACCGACTTGCGGCAGCTCCAGCGCCTCCTGCCAGATGCGTGCGAGGGTCTGCTCCAGCTCATTGCGTGGGGCGACATAGGCCTGGCCGCGTTGCTCGCGGGCACTCAACGCGGTGCGATCGAGCTTGCCATTGGGGGTCAACGGCATGCGTTCGAGGGCGTTGATGAAGGCTGGCACCATATGCTCGGGCAGTTGCTCGCGCAGCAGCTCCAGCAGCGCCGCTTCACTGGCCTCGGCAGGCGCGTCGGCGTGCAATACCACATAGGCGGCCAACTGCTTGCCGGCTGCGGTATCGCGGGCAACCACCGCCGCTTCGCGGACACGGCTGTCAGCGCCAAGACGCGCTTCGATCTCGCCCAGCTCAATACGGAAGCCGCGAATCTTCAGTTGGAAATCGAGGCGCCCAAGGTAATCGAGCACGCCGTCCGGGCGGCAGGCCACGCGGTCGCCGGTGCGGTACAGGCGCGCCCCGGGCACTGCCCCGTGCGGGTCCGGCAAGAAGCGGCTGGCGGTCAGGCTCGGCCTTGCCAGGTAACCGCGGGCCAGGCCCGCGCCGGCGATATACAGCTCACCCGGGCGGCCAAATCCGACCCGCTCGCCCTGCTCGTCGAGCACCTGCAAGCGGGTGCCGGCAATCGCCGTACCGATCGCCACGCGCTCGGCCAGCACGGGCTCGGCAACTGCCTGGGCAGTGCACCAGACGGCGCTCTCTGACGGCCCGTACTCATTCACCAACAGGGTCTGCGGCAAGCGTTGCTGGTGGCGTTCGCTGAGCTCGACCGGGCAGGCCTCGCCGGCCACGATCACGCACGCCAGATGGGCGTCCGTTGGTAGTGCTTCAAGGATCTGCGCATAGAACGACGGCAGCGCGAGGAAGTGCGAGATCTGCTGCTCGGTTACCTGCTGCGCGATCTGCAACGGGTCTTTGTGTGCCTGTTCGGCCGGCAGGCACAAGCTGCCACCTTGAGCCAAGGTCCAGAAGATCCCGGCCACCGAGCTGTCGAACGAGAACGACGACAGCATCAGGAAGCGCTGGATCGGTTCGCGGTAGAACTGCAAGCGCGCCTGGGTCGAGGCACAGGCGTTGGCATGGCTGATCATCACGCCTTTGGGCTGGCCGGTGGAGCCGGAGGTATAGATCACATAGGCCAGATCGTCGCTGTGATTGCTTGCCGCCAGCGGGCTGGCGTCGCCCTCCTCCAGCGTCTGTGCGGTCACTGCCAGCTGCACGGTTGCAGCGGGCAACGTCAGCTCCTCAGGCAGCGCCTGCAAGCGCACCAGGCAGCGGACGCCAGCGTCTTCGAGCATGAAGCTCAGGCGCTCGTGCGGGTAGGCTGGGTCCAGCGGCAGGTAGGCGCCGCCGGCTTTGAGAATGGCCAGCAGGGTCACGACGATTTCCACCGAGCGGCCGCCGTAGACGCCCACCAGCGCATCACGGCCGACACCTTCGGCTTGCAGGCGCCGCGCCAGGCGGTTGGCCTGGCGGTCGAGTTCGGCGTAGCTCAGCTGGCGGCCTTCGACCTGCAAGGCGATGTGCTGCGGATGCAGCGCAGCGCGGCGCTCAAACAGTTGGTGCAGCAGTTGCGCCTGCGGCGGCTGCAGGCTGGCACTGTGCTCAAGCGATGCCAGCACCTGCCGCGACTGGCCGGCATCGAGCGTGGCGATGGCGCTGACGGGTTGCTCAGGCCCGGCCGCAGCGCCAGCGATAAACACAGCAAACTGGGCCAGCCAGGCATCCAGCAAGCCCGGTGCGAGCAGGCCGACCGGAGCCTGTAGTTGCAGAATCAGTTGCTGACCGCAGCGGCGCGCCTGCAAGTGAAGTTTTTCGGCTTGAGCGGGGTCTTGCTCCAGCGTCAGGTCGTGCTCGACCTCAAGCTCGATGTCACAGCCGAACTGCAACGGGCCGGACTGGTCCAGGTTGCTCTCGAACAGCTCCACTTCATTGAAGCATTCAAGCCAGGAGCGGCTCTGCGCCAACTGCTGGGCAAAGGCCTGCAAGTGCTCGCGCACAGACTGCTGCGCCGGCACCTGCGCTGCAACCGGCAGACGCCGGGCGAAGTGGCCCAAGGTGGCGAGCAACTGTTCGTTGCGACCGTCCACCAGCAGGCTCAGCAGCACGCGTTGCTCGCCGAGCAGCCCGCCCAGAAAACCTGCCCATAGCCCGCCAAGCGCCACCTGCGTCGGCAGCCCAAGTTGGGCCGCCAGGCCTGCGACGGTCGCCAATGGCAACTCCAGACCGCTCGACTCGCGCTCGGCGTTCAGGCTAACCCGACGCTCGAATGGCAGCCTTGGGGCTTGAGTGAATTGAGCCAGCAGACCTCGCCAGTGGGCCACGCCCTCCTGGCCCAGTGGCTGCTCGGCAAGCTCCTCCTGCCAGGCGGCGTAGTCGGCGTATTGCAGGGCATCGAATTCAGGCAATGTCTGGCCCTGGCCAAGCGCCGCCAGCTCATCAGTCAACAGTCGCAGGCTGGCCCGGTCAAGGCTGGCCAGCGGCGCGGCAAGCAGCACTTGCTCAGCCCAGCGCACCGCCACCAGCGGCGTCTCCCTCAGCGCTTCGCGAGCCAGCTCACGGGCTTGCTCCAGGTCAGTCGCATGCATCAGGCGCACCTCGGCCTGCTCACTGATCGCCTGGGCGGGCAACTGCAGCCCAGGCACCTGGGTGTAGCGGGTGCGCAGGATTTCGTGGCGCTCGGCCAGTTGCAGCAGCGCGGCTTGCCACTGCGCGTCGTCACCGACAATGCTGGCAGGCAGCTGCAGGGTGGCCAGCAGCGGGCGCCCGGCATTGCGTTCGGCGCGCAGCAGTGCGGCTTGTTGGGCGGAGGTCTGGAAGATTTCTGCTGGAGTGCTGTGCGTCATGCTGATGTCCTTAACCAATGGCCACGTCGGTGCTTTTCAGCGGGATTGCCATTGCGGTGAGAATTTTGCGCGGGCCGCTGTAACCGTTGCGGGCATGGATGGTGAAGATGTTGTCCAGCACCACCACGTCGCCCTGCTGCCACGGGAACTCGACCATCACCTCGCGGTACAGCTGCTGCAGGTGGCGGATATAGTCTTCGGGGATCGGCGAGCCGTCACCGAAGTAGGTGTTTTGCGGCAGATCCTGCGGTTCGAATTCGGCCAGCAGGCTGTCGCGAATACTCTCGGGCAGGGTCAGCGCATTGAAGAACGTGGCGTGGTTGAACCACACCGTTTCGCCCGTGCGCGGGTGACGGACGATCGCCGGGCCTTGCTGGCGGGTGCGCAGACGATTGCCGGGCTTCCACTCAGGCGTGATACCAATCTTCGCGCAGTAGGCCTCAACTTCAGCGCGGTCTTCGGTCTGGAACACCGTCTGCCACGGCAGGCCCATGCCATCGCCGTAGTTGCGCACGTAGAGCACGCGCTTGCGGATGAATTCATCGCGCACCTGCGGGTCGATGCGTTCGAGCAGCAACCGGGTATCACCGAACGGCGTCTCGCCGCCGGTGGCCGAGGGCTGGTCGCAGTAGAAGTACAGGTGCAGCGGAAACACCGGCGAATAGGAATGCTCGTTGTGCGGGAAGATCTTCTCTGCCGACGGGTAGTCGGTGGAGCTGTAGACATTGAGCTTCTTGGTGATCTGGGTGCGCGGCGAGGCGCGGAACAGGTACTCCAGCGCACCGCCGGAAATCGCATCGACGCACTGGTTGAAGGCATGGATATCCGGCACGTTGAAGCCACGAAACAGCATGGTCGCGTGCTGGTCGAGCTTGCTTTCGATCAGGGCGCGGTTCTGCCCGGCCCACTCGATCAGGTTGACCCCGGGCAGGTTTGGCGTGCACACCAGCGGCAGCGGGCGGTCGGCGAACATCGGCCTGAAGCTGACCAGGCTGGATTGGTCCAGGCTGAGGCTCTTGCGCCGTCCCTTGCCCAGCGCCGGTATCACTTGCGACTCGAAATTCGACATTGCACCTCTCCCATTCGTGTATCAGGTGGCGCCCCCTGGCGCACACCTGCCTGACTGTCCTTGCCGCTGTTACTCGACCGCCACCCGGCCCGGGCGACGGCGCTGGATCGGGTGCTGTTGCTGCAACTGCGCCTGGCGCTCAGCCAAGGCATGCTGCTCGGCCGCCTGTTGCACCTGCGCAGCGCCTTCGAGCAACTGCGCAAGAGCCGCCTGCGGGTCACCGAGCATGTGCTCGAACACCCCTTGCAACTGGCCAAACAGGCAGGCCATGTCGCTACTGGCGTAGAGCCCTGCATCGCACTTGAGCCCGAGGTAAATACCATCGGGCGCATTGACGAACTCGGCGATCAGGTCCAGTTCGGCGGCGGCTTTACCAGCCGGCAAGGGCTGGATCTCGAGGCCGTCGATCGACAGCGGTACATCGCTGCTGTCCTGATAGATGAACTTGATCGCAAACAGCGGTGAGCGCCCTGCTCTGCGCGGCACCCGCAGGGCTTCCACCAAGCGCTCGAATGGCAGGTCCTGGTGGTCGGCAGCGCCGATCACGGTGCTGCGCGCCGCCTCCAGCAACTGGCTGACGCTGGCCTGTGGCTCGACCGTCAATTGCAGTACCAACTGGTTAACGAAGAAGCCCACCAGATCTTCAACCCCGGCGTGGTTGCGGTTGGCGACGTCGGTGCCCAGGCGCACTCGGGTACTGGCGCTGCGCTGGGCCACGACCACGCTGAAACCGGCCAGCAGCAGCATGTACAAGGTCACGCCCCGCGCCGTGGCGAATTCGCGCAGGGCCTCGCTCAGGGCCGGGCTGAAGTGGAACTCGTGCACCTCGCAATAGGCGGCGTTGGCCGAGGCTACCTGGCGCGCGGGCGATGCCGGCAGGCTGGTCAAGCGATGGTCATCGCCCAGCTGGGCGCGCCAGTAGGCCAACTGCCGCTCGAGCTCACCGGCCGCGAGCCACTCGCGCTGCCAGACGGCGAAGTCGACGTATTGCAGGCGTGGCTCCGGCAATGGCGATGGACTGGCGCTGCGGGCCGCCTGGTACAGGCTGACGAACTCCGCCGGCAGCAGGCCGAACGACCAGTGGTCGGCGACGATATGGTGCAGGGTGATCAGCAGCACATGGCGCTGCTCGCTCAGGCGCAGCAGGCGCACGCGCATCGGCGAGCCGTCGATCAGGTCGAACGGCTGGCGGGCTTCGCTCTGCAGGTGCTGCTCGAGCTCGGCTTGCCCTTCGGCCGAAGCACTGAGATCAGTGAAGGCAAATTCCGGCGCCAGCTGCTGATGCACTTGCTGCCAATGCTCGCCGTCGGCTTCGAAATAGGTGGTGCGCAGCACGGCATGGCGCTGCACCAGCATGTCGAAGGCCTGGCGCACCGCGCCTGGGTCGAGCGTACCGGTCAGCTCGAGCGCGCGGGCAATGTTGTACATCGAGCTGTGCGGCTCGAGTTGCCAGAGGAACCACAGCCGCTGCTGGGCAAACGACTGTAACTGCGGCTGGCGCTCGTCGACCCGGCGCAGCACCGGCATGCTCGCGGCGCGCTCGCTGTGTTCGATGCTGGCGACAAAGTCTTGCAGGGTGGCCGCCTCGAACAGGCTGCGCAGAGCCAACTGTACGCCCAGCTCCTGGCGCACCCGGCTGATCACCTGAGTGGCCAGCAGCGAGTGGCCGCCGAGGGCAAAGAAGTTATCGCCGAGGCCGACCTGCGGCACGTCCAGCACCGACTGCCAGATGGCGGCAACACAGCGCTGCAGATCGGTTTGCGGCAACGCCTGGCTGTGGCTGACGGCCTGCGGCGCGGGCAGCGCCTTGCGATCGAGCTTGCCGTTGGGGTTGAGTGGCAGGCGCGCCAGCAGGATCAGTTGGTTGGGCTGCATGTAGTCTGGCAAGTCGGCTTTCAACGCAGCTTGAATAACGCCGCGCAGGTCATCCTGCGCTGGCACGGGCAGCGCTTCCAGCCCATCGACTGGCACCACATAGGCCACCAGTTGCAGGCCATGGCGCGCTGGCAGCGCTACGACCACTGCCTCGCGCACGGCCGGCTGGGCCGCCAGGCGCGCTTCGATTTCGCCAAGCTCGATGCGAAAACCACGGATCTTCACCTGATGGTCGATGCGGCCGACGTATTCGATAGCACCTGCCGGGTTGTAGCGCACCAGGTCGCCGCTGCGGTACAGCCGCGCGCCGGGCTCGCTGGCAAACGGGTCAGGCAGGAAGCGCTCGGCGGTGAGCGCCGGGCGGTCGAAATAACCCTGCGCCAGGCTCGTTGAAGCGCCAATCCAGAGCTCGCCGGTTGCACCTGCCGGCAACAGCTCGGCGCCGGCGTCGAGAATGCGCAAACTGCGCCCGGCAATCGCCTGGCCGATGGGCACGCCATACACGGCGCTGGCGTCGGTCAACTGGCAGTCATGCACGCTGGACACCACCGTCGCCTCGGTCGGGCCGTAGGTATTGACCAGGCGCACAGCGCCCAACCCGGCCGCGTGCCACAGGCGCAGGCCCTCGACCGACATCGCCTCGCCACCAACGTGCACCTGGCGCAACTTGCCCAGGCTACGGCCTTCGCTGGCACACAGCTTGGCCAGCAGATGCCAGTAGGCAGCGGGCAAGTCGGCCAAGGTCACGCCCTGCTCGACCAGCACTTCAGCCAGCTGCTCGACCGACCACGGCTGCTCATCTCGCATGATCAGCGCTGCGCCAACGCTCAACGGCGGGTAGCACTGCTCGACAAAGCCGTCGAAGCTGAAGGTGGCGAACTGCAGCACGCGGTCGCTGGCGGCAAGCCGGGAATAGTCGGCGGCGCTTTCGCAGAACTCGCGCAAGGCCGCGTGGGCAATCGCCACACCCTTGGGTTTGCCGGTGGAGCCTGAGGTGTAGATGACGTAAGCGAGGTCTTCAGGACAGGCGCGGTTGACCGGGTCCTGTGTAGAAGCGCTCGCCAGCTGATTGCCCAGCGCGTCGAGTCGTAGCCGCGTCAGATCAGCCGGCAGTGCCAGGCGTGCAAGCAGATCGCCCTCGTTGAGCAGCAGGTCAAGACGGCTGTCTTCAACCATGAACAGCAAGCGCTCGTCTGGGTAGCTGGGGTCGAGCGGGACATAGGCGGCACCGCTCTTGAGTACCGCCAGCAGGCTGACGATCAACTGCGGGGTGCGCCGCAGCGCCAGGCCAACGCGCTGGCCGGGGCCGATACCGTGAGCGATCAGGCAATGGGCAAGGCGGTTGGCCTGCTGGTTGAGGCTGGCATAGTCAAGGCTTGCGGCTGATGTCCACACTGCCAGTGCTCCAGGCGTGCTGGCGGCCTGGGCAGCGATACGCTGATGCACCAGCGCTTGATCACGCAGCGCCATGCAGCTGTCGCCCTGGCGTTGCAGCAGGTTGTGCTGGCTGGCGGGATCGAGCAGGGTCAGGTTGCCGAGCACGCCTTGCGGTGCAGCGACAAACTGCTCAAGCAGGTGGCGCAATTGGCTGCACAAGCCGGCTACTTGCGCGCTGCTGAACCGCGCCAGGTCGTAGCTGAAGTCCAGGCGCAGGGTCGCGCCCAGTTCGATGCCGAGGGTCAGCGGATAGCTGGTCTGCTCATGGTTGCTCAGGTTGCGCATGCGCAACCCGCTGCTGTCAGCCTGGCTCAAGGCCTCGGCTACCGGGAAGTTTTCGAACACCAGCAGGCTGTCGAACAGCGCGTTGCCCTGCTGCCCGGCCCAGGCCTGGATCTCGTACAGCGGCACATGCTCAAACTCGCGCAGGGCCAGGTTGTGCGACTGCAAGCCTTGCAGCCACTGCGCCACGCTGTGCTGCGGGTGCGGCTGGCAAATGATCGGCAAGGTATTGATGAACAGCCCAAGCTGCGCGTCGATGCCCGGCAGCTCGGCCGGACGCCCAGCCACGGTGGCGCCAAAGGCTACGCACGCTTGCCCGCTGTAACGCTGCAACAACACCGCCCAGGCGCCTTGCAGCAAGGTGTTGAGGGTGACTTTGTGGACGCGGGCGAACGCTTTCAGCGCCTCGGTCTGCACCGGTTCGAGCTCGGCCAGCAGTTGCTGGTAGCCGCTGCCGTGCGTCGGTCGGCGCAGGCTCTCGGCGAGCAGAGTCGGCTGTTCCAGCGGTGCCAGGTTGATTTGCCAGTAGGCCTTGGCGGCTTCAGCAGAGCGCCCCTGCAACCAGGCCAGATAGTCGCGGTAACGCCCGGGTGCAGCGCTCGGCTGCACGCCTGCGTAACGGCCAAGCACCTCGGCGAGCAGGCTGGCGTTGCTCCAGCCGTCGAGCAGGATATGGTGACTGGTGTAGATCAGGTGCCAGTCGCCAGTACCGGTCGGCACCAGGCTAAGGCGCAGCAGTGGCGCGCGAGCCAGATCGAAGCCCAGCGCGCGCTCGGCGGCGGCCAGCTGGTCAAGGTCATGTTCTCCCGCTTCGAGCAACGTCAGCGGCAGTTGCAGCTGGCGATGGACCAACTGATGCGCGTGTTCAAGGCCTTGCCAATGGATGCTGCTGCGCAGGATCGGGTGATGATCCAGCGCCGCTTGCCAGGCCTGACGGAAGCGCTCGACGTCGAGGCCGGCGATGTCCAGGCGCATCTGGTTGACGTAAGCGCCGTCTGCCGGCTGGTACAGGCTGTGAAAGAGCATGCCCTGCTGCATTGGCGCCAGCGGGTAGAGGTCTTCGATCTGATCGGCGCTGGCCGGCAACTGATCGAGCTGCGCCTGGCTGATACTGGCGAGCGGGAAGTCCGAAGGCGTCACCTGCCCGGCCGGCACTTGCAGGCAGTGGGCAATCAGGGCGTGCAGCTCTTGCAGATAACCGTCGGCCAGTTGCTGGATGCTGGCATCGTCATACATGGCGCTGCTGTAGCCCCACTGCAAGGCCAGCTCGCCGGCGTACACCTGGCCTTCAACCGTCAGCCAGTTGGCCAGCGGCGCTTGAGGGTCTTGCGCCTGACCGCTGCGTTCGCTGGCCGGGGCAAACAGCGCCGCCTGGTCGAATTGACCATCGAACTGGCCGAGGTAGTTGAAGGTCACCCGCGGCGCTGGCAGCGCGGCCAGTTGTGCGCCGACGGCAGGCTCGGCCAGGTAGCGCAGCAGGCCATAACCGAGGCCCTTGCCGGGCACCCGGCGCAGCTGCTCCTTGACCGCCTTGATCGAACCCGGCCAGTCGGCCGTGGCTTGCAGGCGTACCGGGAACAGGCTGGTGAACCAGCCGACGCTGCGGGTCAGGTCGAGGTCGTCGCCCAGGTCTTCGCGGCCATGGCCCTCAAGCTGGATCAGGCAGCCTGGTTGCGCAGTCCAGCGTTGCAGCAGGCGCGCCAGCGCCGTCAGCAGCAGGTCGTTGACCTGAGTGCGGTAGGCTGCCGGAGCGACTTGCAGGAGTTGCCGCGTGGCCTCTCGCGACAAGCGCGCTTCGACCTTGCGCTGCAGTTGATTGGTCAGGGCGCCGTGGGGGTTGTCGCATGGCAGCTCGGCGATGTCTTGATGCTGGGCAAGCCAGTACGGCAGCTGATCGAGCACGGCCGGTACGTGCTGTTGCAGGCGTGCGGCCCAGGTTTGATAGCTGCTGGTCTTGGCCGGCAGCCCGGTCGGTTGGCCGGCGGCCAATTGCTGATAAGCCAGTTGCAGGTCTTCGAGGAGCAACCGCCAGGACACGCCATCGACCACCAGGTGGTGAATGACCAGCAGCAAGCGTTGCTCGCCAGCAGGCAGCTCTACCAGCAGCGCACGCAGCAATGGCCCTGCCTGCAGATCAAGGCTTTGCTGCAACGCATCGCAGAGTGCTGCCAGTTGGGCCGGGTCGATAGCTTGCGCGGATTCCAGGATTCGAGCGTTGCTGACCGGCGCATACGCCTGCTCCCAGCCTTGCGTCTGCGCGCTGTAACGCAGGCGCAGCGCATCATGCTGTGCCAGTAACAGCTGCAAGGCTTGCTCGAGCACTTCTGCTTGCACCGGCTCACGCGGGGTCAGCAGCAGCGACTGGTTCCAGTGGCTGCGCTGCGGCATGTCCAGCGCAAAGAACGCGTGCTGGATCGGCGTCAGCTGAACCTCGCCGGTTGCCGGCCCCTGCTCTTGCAGGCCCTGGCTGTCGCGCACCGCGACCTGGGCCAGGCTACGCACAGTCTGATGCTGGAACAGGTCGCGCGGCTTGAGCCGCACGCCGGCCTGACGTGCGCGACTGACCACTTGAATGGAGACGATCGAATCGCCGCCAAGCTCGAAGAAATTGTCTTCCAGGCCCACCTGGGTCACGCCGAGCACGTCCTGCCAGATCCCGGCCAGCAGACGTTGCAGCGCGTCCTGCGGAGCGACGTAGGCTTGCTGCGGCGACGCCTCCGGCAGCGGCAATGCTTTGCGGTCGAGCTTGCCGTTGGCCGTCACAGGCAGTTGTTCCAACGCCAGCCAGTAACTCGGCACCATGTACTCGGGCAGGCATTCGAGCAGCGCGGTCTTCAGCTGAGCCTGCCAGCCTTCCTGGGGCGCCTGGGCCAGCACCAGATACGCCACCAAGTGCTTGCCGTCCTGCACCAGCACGACCGCCTCATCGACCTGCGGCTGCTGCATCAGGCGCGTCTCGATCTCGCCCAGCTCGATGCGCAGACCACGCAGCTTGACCTGATGGTCGAAGCGGCCAAGGTACTCGATCACCCCGTCACGGCGCTGGCGGACCCGGTCGCCCGTGCGATACAGCCGCTCACCGGCAACGAACGGACAGGCGACGAAGCGCTCGGCGGTCAGCCCCGGGCGGCGATGATAGCTGCGCGCCAGACCGATGCCGCCCAGGTACAGCTCGCCAGCAATGCCTGCCGGCACCGGTTGCAGCTGGGCATCCAGCACTAGTGTGCGCAGGTTGGCAATCGGCTGACCGATCGGCACGGCCAGCGCGCCCTCGTCGATGCAGGTCCAGTGCGTGACGTCGATGGCTGCTTCGGTCGGCCCGTAGAGGTTGTACAGCGCAGCCTGCGGCAAGCGGGCGAAGACCTGCTGCTGCGCTTCCAGCGGCAGCGCCTCGCCACTGCAGACGATGCGCTGCAGGCTTTGGCAGGCCTCGACGCCAGGTTCATGGATAAATGCCTGCAGCATCGACGGCACGAAATGCAGGGTAGTGACGCCATTGCCGACGATGGTCTCGATCAGCCGCTCGGGCTCACGGTGCGCACCCGGTGCAGCGACGACCAGGCAGGCGCCGGTCAGCAGCGGCCAGAAGAACTCCCACACCGACACGTCGAAACTGAACGGGGTTTTCTGCAGGACCACATCGTTGCTGGTCAGTGCATAGGCTTGCTGCATCCAGCACAACCGGTTGACCAGCGCCACATGGCTGTTGCCCGCGCCCTTGGGTTTGCCGGTGGAGCCTGAGGTGTAGATCACGTAGGCCAGGTGCTGGGGCAAGGTCTGCACCCGCGGTGCTTGCTCGGTGTAGCCATCGAGCCAGCCTTGCGGCTGATCCAGATCGATCATCTGCAGGTCGTCCTGCCCTTCCAGCAACGGCCGCAGCGCTTGCTGAGTCAGCAACAGGCGCACCGCGCTGTCGTCGATCATGTAGTGCAGGCGTTCCTGCGGGTATTCCGGATCAAGCGGCACGTAGGTACCGCCGGCCTTGTGGATGGCCAGCAAGGCCACGACCATTTCCAGCGAGCGCTCCAGGCACACGCCGACCAGCACATCCGGGCCAACCCCCTGCTCACGCAGCAAATTGGCCAGTTGGTTGGCGCGACGGTCGAGGGCCGCGTAGCTGAGGGTTTGCTCGGCGAAGCGCACGGCCGGCGCATCGGGTGTGCGCTGCACCTGCGCAGCGATCAGGCTGTGCAGGCATTGATCCAGCGGATAGGCCTGGGCGGTCTGGTTCCAGCCGCTGATCAGGGCCTCGCGTTCTTCATGGGCCAGCAACGCCAGCTCGCCAACGCGCTGAGTTGGGTCGGCCACCAGCGCTGCCAGCACGCTGGTGAAGTGTTCGGCCATACGCGCAATAGTGGCGGCATCGAACAGTTCATCGGCGTACGTGAAGGCGCCACGCAGCTGGCCGCCCTGCTCATAGGTATCCAGGGTCAGGTCGAACTGAGTGGTGCGGCTCTGCCACTGCACCGCGCTCAGGGTCAGGCCCGAGGCCGTTTGCAGGCTGGCCATGTCGGCTACCTGCGGCTGGTGGTTGTACATCACCTGAAACAGCGGCGTGTGGCTCAGGCTACGCTCGAGCTGCAAGGCTTCAACCAACTGCTCGAAGGGCAGGTCCTGATGCGCCTGAGCACCGAGCACGCGTTCCTTGACCGTTTGCAACAAGCTGGCGAATGGCTGCAGGGCATCAACGTGAGTGCGCAGCACCAGCGTATTGACGAAGAAGCCGATCAGGCCTTCGATCTCGTTGCGATTGCGGTTGGCGATCGGCACGCCGACACGCAGGTCGGTTTGCCCGGTGTAACGCAACAGCAGTACGTTGAATGCGCCGAGCAGCAGCATGAACAAGGTCACGTTGTGCTGGCGGGCCAGGTCGCGCAGGCCGTCGGCCAGCGCTGGGTCGATGGCGAACTCCAGGCGCCGGCCGCGCTGGCTGGGCAGCGCCGGGCGTGGATGATCAGTGGGCAGTTCCAGTGGCTCGTGCTCATTGCCGAGCACGTCCTGCCAGTAGGCCAACTGGCGTGCCTGCTCACCCGCTTCGAGCCAGCGCCGCTGCCACAGGGCATAGTCGTCGTACTGCACCGGCAACGGCGCCAGCACAGGGGTGTTGCCCAGCGCGAAAGCGTCGTAGCAACGCGTGAATTCTTCAATCAACACGTTCATCGACCAGCCGTCGGAGACGATGTGGTGCAGGGTCAGCAGCAACACGTGCTCGTCGCTGGCCAGACGCAGCAAGCTGACTCGCAACAGTGGGCCTTGCTCAAGGTCGAAGGGCTGCACGGACTGGGCTTCGGCTGCCTCTCGTACCGCCTGCTCGCGCGCATCAATAGCCAGCGCCGAGAAGTCCTGATGAACGATGCGCAGCGGCTGCTCGGCGGGCACCTGCTGCACGCTGTCGTCGTCAAGGCGGCGGAACACGGTGCGCAGGGTCTGATGCCGCGCGGTCAGGCTGGCGAAGGCGCGCTCCAGCGCGTTGACATCCAGCGCACCTTTGAGCCGCACTGCACCGGGCAGGTTGTAGGCGCCGCTGTGCGGGTCCAGTTGCCACAGCACCCACATGCGTCGTTGGGCATAGGACAGCGCCTGGCGATCCTCTGCGGGCACGTCGGCCGGGATCGGAAACTGGGCAAAGTCCACCCCTTCGCGGGCCAATGCAGCGAGAAACAGCTGACGTTTCTCCACCGGCAGGCCAATAAAGCGACGAGCGAGTTTCAGGGCGTCTTCAGCATTCATTGTATGGGCATCCGAATCTATAGGCGTGGGGCAGTGGCGAACCATCCCTATAGAACGAATGCAGCGAAGAAAAATTAGCGCCCGGGCGGGCTTAGAACAGCGCCATCTGGCGGCCTGTGAGGGCGTTGAAATCGTCGCCGACAAACGGCAGGATCGCATCCGCCACCGGTTGCAGCTGGCGACTCAGGTAATGCTCGTAGTCGATCGGCGACTGCAGGTTTTCCATCGGTTCGGGGCCTGCCGTGGTGATCACATAGCTGATCCAGCCACCACGCTGGTACTGCTTGGGACGGCCAAGACGAGCATTGAACTCGTCAGCCAGACGCGCCGCGCGCACGTGCGGCGGCACGTTGCGCTGGTAATCGGCCAGCGGCCGGCGCAGGCGCTTGCGGTAGATCAGCAGCTCGTCCTGCGCGCCGGCCAGCGTGCGTTGCACGTAATCGCGCAAGTAGTCGCGGTAAGGCTGGTTGCGGAAGATCCGCTCATACAGCCCTTGCTGAAACTGCCGGGCCAGTGGCGACCAGTCGGTGCGCACCGACTCCAGGCCCTTGTAGATCATCTGTAGCTGGCCATCGGTGCCTTGCACCAGGCCGGCGTAACGCTTCTTGCTGCCCTCCTCGGCACCGCGGATGGTCGGCATCAGAAAGCGCTGGTAATGGGTTTCGTATTGCAGCTCCAGCGCGCAATCCAGATTCAGGCTTTCGCGCAGATGCTCACGCCACCACTGATTGACCTTGGCCACCAGCGCCTTGCCGATGCGCGCCGCCGCCTGCTCGTCGTGGGCGTGCTTGAGCCAGACGAAGGTCGAGTCGGTGTCGCCATAGATAACGTCATAACCCTCGGCCTCGATCAGGGCGCGGGTCTGGCGCATGATTTCGTGCCCACGCAGGGTGATCGACGAGGCCAGGCGCGTATCGAAGAAGCGGCAACCGTTGGAGCCGAGCACGCCATAAAAGGCGTTCATGATGATCTTCAAGGCTTGCGACAGCGCCGCGTTACCATCGCGCTTGGCCGCTTCCCGGCCCTGCCAGACGCGCTCGACGATGGCCGGCAGGCAATGCCTGGTGCGGGAAAACCGCGCGCCGCGAAAGCCCTCGACCGAGTGCTCATCATCGGGCTGGCTGAGCCCTTCGACCAACCCGACCGGGTCGATCAGAAAGGTACGGATAATCGACGGGTACAGGCTTTTGTAATCGAGCACCAGCACCGAGTCATACAGGCCAGGGCGCGAATCCATGACAAAACCGCCGGGGCTGGCGGTGTCCGGCTGACTGCCCATGTTCGGCGCGACAAAACCCATCCGGTGCATGTGCGGAATGTACAAATGGCAGAACGCCGCCACCGAGCCACCACTGCGGTCCACCGGCAAGCCGGTGACGCTGGCGCGCTCTAGGAGGAATTCGAGCAGGCGGGTGTGGGCGAAAATCCGCGTGACCAGCTCGCAGTCCTTGAGGTTGTAGCGGGCCAGGGCCGGCTTGTCCTCGGCGAACATGCGGTTGATTTCGTCCATGCGCTGGTACGGCGTATCGATTGCCTTGCCCTCGCCGAGCAGGGTCTGGGCGACGTTTTCCAGGCTGAATGACGGGAAGCTCCAGGTCGCCGAACGCAGCGCCTCGATGCCGTCGATCAACAAACGCCCCGGCGCTTCGACGAACACATGGTTGCGCTCGGGGTGCGCGCGCAGGGTCAGTGGTGTGCCGTTGCGACCAAGCAGCAACGGCACCTGCAAGCGTGCGGCGTGTTCATGCAACAGGCGCAGATCGAACTGCAGCACGTTCCAGCCGATGATCGCATCCGGGTCATGAGTGGCGATCCATTGATTGAGGCAGTGCAGCAGTTGCGCGCGGTCGGCGCAGTAGTGCAGGTCGAAGTCGACGATGCTGTGGTCGCCATTGGCCGGCCCGAGCATGTACACCTGACGCTGGCCGCAGCCCTCGATGGCAATGCTGTACAGCTCGCCACGCTCGGTGGTTTCGATGTCCAGCGAGGCCAGGCGCAGTGGCGGGCGGTAATCGGGGTGCGGCTTGAGCTGGGCGTTGCAGAGCACGCCGTGGGCATCTGGCTGGCCGCTGAAGAGCACCGGCGCGGTGATAAAGCGCTCCATCAGGTAGCGTTCCGGTGGGCGGATATCCGCCTCGTACACGCCGATACCGGCGCTGCGCAAACGATGCTCAAGCTGTATCAGCTGGCGGTGTTGCCGGCAGTACAGGCCCAGCACTGGGCGTTGCTCGAAGTCGCGCAGGCGCAGAGGCTTGAGTTCAGCGCCCTGCTCGCCCTTGAGCAGAGCGCGGGCGTGGGCGGCAAAACGCTCGGGGATGAACGCCACCGACTCCTGCGGTGCCAGGCGCAATTGGCGTGGCCCCTGATCGGTCGCCAACCAGAACTCCACGCAAGTGCCTTCGGGCGTATCGTGCCACTGTCGGGTGAGGACAAAGCCCTGCTGCAACTCCACTGCGTTGACCTCTGTGATACGGCGTGCTGAGCGGGGATTCTACCCTGTTGTGTCAGCCATAGAGGTAGTTGATCTCCTTGGACACCAGCGGCGGCACCTGGGCCAGCAGAAAATCACGCAGGCGCAGCATCTGCCGAGCCTTGGGGCTGGCCTTGAGCCAAGTCATGTAATAGCCGTCGCCGGTCGCTACGGCGTGCTTGAACGGCATCACCAGGCGCCCCGCAGCGACGTCGGCGCTGGCCAGCACCAGGTCCACCACCGAGATGCCCAGCCCCTGTTGGGCGGCGGAAATACCCTGGTCAAGGGTATCGAACACCTGGCCTTGGTCGATGCTGATGTGTAACGCGTCCATCCGTGCCAGCCAGCGCCGCCAGTCGCGCCGGTCGGTGGAGGGGTGAAGGAAGTCGCATTGGCTGAGTATGGCCAGATCCGGGTTGGGGTCTTGCAGGTAATCGGGGTGGCAGACCGGGATCAACCACTCATCAAACAGCTTGAAGCCCTCAACGTCGGCGGGGAAGCGGCCATTGGCCAAGAGAATCGCGCAATCGTACGGTTCTGAATAGAAATCGACACTGTCGATGTCCATCCACACGCTCGACAGCTGCACGCTGCAGCTGTTTTCCACCTTCTTGAAGCCATCCAGCGCGCGCAACAGCCAACGTACGGTCAGCGTCGACGGCGCTTTCAGGCGCAGGCCGTAACGATCCTGACGCAACAATGCACAGGCGTTCTCGATGATCTTGAAGCCAACCTTGAGCTCTTGTGCCAGCAGGCGACCATGTTCGGTCAAACGCAGCTTCGGCCCACGTCGCTCGAACAAGCTGCAGCCAAACATCGACTCCAAGGTCTTGATGTGATGGCTGACGGCGCCCTGGGTCAGGGCCAGTTCCTCGGCTGCGCGGGTGAACGAGCCATAGCGCGAAGCCACTTCAAAAGCGCGCAGGGCATGCAGTGCTTGAATCCGTTCTGACATCAGTGGCCATCCGCAGCATGAGTGAAACTAATAGTAGGTCATAAATCCAGGCGTTTTACAACGCTGGTAGTAAGTCGGAAAATGCCTGTAAACCATAAATACATAGAGCTAATCAGCCTTAGCTAGGCAGAAATGATCATTAGAACGTCTGGGGAAACCATGTTTACGGGATATGGAAACTGCTATCGCCTGGATGCGCTAGAGCTGGCCGCCGAACATGTCCAGAATACGAGCCACTGGACCTTCAAAACCATAGAACACTTTCGCGCAATTCTCGCCAATCCTGAATTTCCTTGTTTGTTTGGCCGCAAGGCGGTCGGTGCCAAGACGTGTCACATTGTCTTTGCCCGTGCCGAGCATATGGCTGACGACATGGCCAGGGGGCTCACCGAGTACGTGCGCACCATCGAACCGATACCGCGCAAGCAACGCATCGGCACGCCGCTGCTGGTATTCATCGAAACCGTCCCTGGCGGCAGCCTCGACGAGCAGCAGGCGCTTGCCTGGAAGGTGCTGCAAGGCGTGCATGCACGCGACCCGCAACCCTGGCCTCAGGACGTGCCGGGCGACCCGCACGACAATCAGTGGTCGTTCTGCTTTGCCGGCATGCCGCTGTTCATCAACATGAACTTCCCTGCGCACCGGCTGATGAAGAGCCGCAACCTGGGCGACAGCATGGTCTTCGTGATCAACCCACGCGAAAGCTTTGAAGAGGTCGCCAGCGCCCAGACCGAGAGTGGTCAGCGCATTCGCGCGCGGATCCGCGAGCGGGTCAGCCACTACAACGACGGCGTCGTACCTGACTCGCTGGGTTACTTCGGCGAAGACGACAATTTTGAATGGAAGCAGTACCAGTTGCAGGAGCAGGGGTCGCTGAACCCGTCGCGCTGCCCTTTCCATGCCCACAAGGCACCCGACACACTGATCGAGAACTGAATCGTGAATACCGCCCTGACTGCCACTTATGCCCTGACCGTGCTGCTGCTGATCGCCACCCCCGGCCCAGTCGTAGCCCTGATCGTCAACACTGCTGCCGCGTCCGGCTCACGCAAGGCGCTGTTCACGGCCATCGGTACCAACTGGGCGTCACTGGTACTGATCGGTGCTGCGGCCTGGATCATCATGACCAGCGCCGCCATCGACAAGGCCTGGCTCAACGGCATGAGCCTGCTCGGTTGCCTGTTCATCGGCTACATTGCCGTGGCCACCTTGCGCGAGGCACTGCAGCCGCCGACGGTTGCCGAGGCAGCAGTGGCAGAAACGCCACAACCGGCCCGAGGCGGCTTGCTGCAAGGGTTCATGGTGGGCATTTCCAACCCCAAGGACATCATCTTCTTCATCTCGTTCTTCCCGCAGTTCATCCAGATCACCGAGTCGTTCGGCAAAAGCATGGTGGTGCTCTCGCTGCTATGGATCGCCATCGATTTCGCCGTGCTCAGCCTGTACATCTTTGCCATTGGCCGGATCGCTTCGCAGCGCAGCAGCCGCATGATCAGCCTAGCTTCCGGCGTGGCGTTGCTGCTGATTGCAGCGGTCGGCCTGCTTTACAACCTCAGGGAACTGACGGCCTGAGCCGCACATGCCTGCTGACAGAGTGAGGAGGTTTGATGAGCCTGATCGATAGCGCCACGGACGGCCAACTGCTTCCCTTGCAACTGGACTACCAGCGCTTTATGCAGTTGGGCAGCCGGCGCTTGCCGCAGACCCTCTACATGCACGAACGCGGCTATCGCTCGGACACCATCAACACCGATGCACTGGGCTTGCGCTATAGCCACTGGGCGGGCAAGCGCTACTCGCCCGCCGAGCGTGGCAGTACGGCGCGAGTCAACCTGCTGGTGGGCGGCTCGACCGCTTTTGGCATAGGTGCGAGCGGCGATGAAGCGACGGTTGCCTCGCACCTGTCGGCGCTCACCGGTGAAGTTTGGCTGAGCCTGGCTGGCTGCGGGCTGAAGGCTACACAAGAGCTGCTGCTGTTTCTTACACACCAACATCGGCTGGGCAAAATCGGCCATGTGGTGATCCTCAGCGGGCTCAACACCTTGGCCCAGGAGGCGCTCAGCGAGTTGCTGGCGGCGGGCCACGACCCGCGCCAAGCGTACCTGAACAGCTTTAATGAGACCCTGCAGGCGCCGCCCTGCAATGGCGTCGAGTCACTCTGGCAACGCTGGCGCCGGACGCTGCTGCCACGCCGCGAACAGCCCGCCCTGAGCTGGTCGCTGCCGCCTGCGGACAAACGCCTGATGCGCGCTGCCGACTGTATCGGGCGCACCTTGCGCCAGTGGGAGCGTTTGTTGGCCGACAGCCATGCCACGCTCACGTTCATCTTGCAGCCACTGCTGCCTTGGTGCCGCGAAACGGTGCCTGCGGCTGAGCAGGCCAGGCTCGATGCGCTGGAGCAGCAGCCGGTACCATTCGATCAACTGCTGGCGGGCGTTTTCGATGCCGAACGGCACTCGGCATTCTTTCGCCGGATCAAGAACGAAGCCGATTCTGTAGCCTGTTATGACATGAATTGCATGCTCGACAGCTCACCGGTATTTGCCCAGTCACTGTTCATAGATCGCTTGCATTTCAACGACTTAGGCAACAACACCTTGGCCAAGGTGATCACTGCCAAGCTAGGCCTGGCGCAGGATAGACAGCGCCTGCGCCAGGTGACGCCGATCAAGCTCGTCTGATAAACGCGGCCATGGTCTATCGGCAGGGGCCTTGGGGTGGCTAGAATAGCCGGTCATCGCTGTGATTTACCGAGGCATATGCGCATCTGCAAAGAACATCGAAGCTCCCATGCTGCCAACACCGGCACGCAACGTTCAATCGTCAGGCGTGCGGCCCTGCTCTCGCCCCTGCTTGTCGTTCTGGCGCCGTGCATGGCCCATGCGCTCGAGAGCCAGATCGACCCGCACGCAGACCTGCTTTACCGGCAGGCCTTGCCGCTGCTCGAGCAAGCCGACAGCATGAGCGACAGCCCCTCGCCGCTGCGCTCGGTTGCCGACAGCGACCCTGAGCTGAGCCGTCAGGGCCAAGCGCTGGCGCAGACCCTGCCGACCGCGGTGGCACTGCTGAAAAAGTCGGTGGCGCTGGGGCACCCAGTGGCGCAGTACCGGTTGGCGCTGTACTACATGACCTACTTGCCCGCAGCGCAGATTCCCGACGCTGCCTGCCCCTTGCTCGAGGCCAGCCTGCAGCAGGGCTTTGCCCCGCCGGCGCCGGCCATTTCGACCTGGTGCCCGCCGTACAATGCCAGCCCGGCCTATCGCGACGCGATGGAAGCCATCCCCAACATGGCTACGCTGTACGCCCAGTATTATCCGCAGCCCGCTGTGCGCCTCGCCTGCAACCGCAGCCAGCCACAAGGCTTGCAGATGCAATGGGGCCGGCAGCGCGACTATCAGGCCGAGGTCTACCGGCTGCTGGGTGATCTGGACCCGCAGCATCGGCAGACCTTGCTGCAGAAGGCGGTAGAGATCAACGGCTGTGCCGCCGCGCAGCAGCGGCTCACCAGTAACCGCTGAAGCACAGGCTGGCCTTGGACGAGCAAGATCGTTCAAGCCAGCCCTGAACTGTTCTGCCATGCTGCGCTGCCTTGTTGTTTGCAGCCCTCATCATGCCCAGCAGTCATCCAATCACTCGCCACGCCTTTCTCCACGGCGCCTTTGCCAGCCTGCCGCTGTCGCTGGCGGTTGCTCCCTGGGGCCTGCTGGCAGGCTCGATGGCCATCGAGGCCAACCTCACCCCATGGCAAGGCCAAGGCCTGTCGGCGATCGTGTTTGCCGGTGCAGCGCAGTTGGTGGCGATCGGGATGCTCAAGGGTGGCGCCAGCCTGCTGTCGATCCTGCTCACGACCTTGCTGTTGACCTCCCAGCACTTGCTCTACGGTCTGTCGATGCGCCCGCTGCTGTCGGGCCAGCCATTACGCTGGCGGCTCGGCCTGGGCTTTCTGCTCACCGATGAATTCTTTGCACTGACCAGCCACTACGACCAACAGCAGTTCAATCGCTGGTATGCCCTGGGCGTTGGCCTCACCTTCTACGTGGCGTGGAATCTGTTTACCCTGGCAGGCATTGTGCTCGGCCAGAACATCCCGCACCTGGACCAACTGGGCCTGGATTTTTCCATCGTCGCCACTTTCGTTGCCCTGATTGCACCGACCGTGCGCAACCTGCCGGCACTGGTGTGCGTACTGGTATCGCTGTTCAGCTCGGTGCTGTTCACCTACTGGCACTGGGAAACCGCACTGATCGCTGCAGGCTTGCTGGGCATGAGCGCCGGCTTTGTCTGTCAGAAACTGGCTGGAGTACGGGCATGATCTGGTTGTTGATCCTGGGCATGGGCCTGCTGGTATTTCTCAACCGCTACGCGTTTCTCGAACCGCGCTTACCGCTGCGCCTGAGCTCCAACGCACGGCAGTTTCTCGGTTTTGCCGTACCCGGCATGCTCACGGCCATCTGCGGGCCAATCATCTTTCTGCCTGAGCACCAGCTTGACCTGAGCCCGACCAATCCTTACCTGCTCGGTTCGGTAGTGGCTGTGGCGCTGGTGCTGTTGACCCGCAGTGTGTTGCTGAGCATGCTGGTGAGCATGTTGATCTTCTTCCTGCTACGCAGTTGGTTGGCATGAGCACACCCCTGCGTGAACAAACCCACCTCTGGCAGGCGCCGGCACTTGGCGACGTCGAGATGCTGCACGCGCGGTATGTGCAGCAACGGTTTGCCCCGCATGTGCACGAGGGTTATGTGTTTACCGTGATCGAGTCGGGCGCTCAGCGCTTCTGGCATCGTGGCAGCGAGCACCTGGCGCCGGTGGGCAGCATGGTCCTGATCAACCCCGACGAGCTGCACACCGGCGCTACCGCGCATGAGACCGGCTGGCGTTATCGGGGCTTTTATCCCGAGCAGGCGCGGGTCACGGGTGTGCTCGACGAACTGGAGCTGAGCAGCCAGGGCATGCCGTACTTTCAGCAGAGCGTGATCAATGATGCCGGCCTGGCGGCGGCGTTCAGTCAGTTGCACCAGCTCTCTGAAGCCGGGGCCAGCGCCTTGCAACAACAAACTGCCTGGCGCCAGGCAGTGCTGAGCCTGGCGCAGCGCCACGGCCAGTGCAGCGCGCCGCGCAATCCAGGCCGTGAGCCGCTGGCTGTCGCCCGGGCCCGAGATCTGCTGGAGAGCCAGCTCGCCGCCCCGCCGTCGCTGGAGGCGTTGGCGGCGGCGGTCAACCTGTCTGCGTTTCACTTTGCCCGGGTGTTTTGCCGAGCCACTGGCCTGCCACCGCACAGCTGGCTGAACCAACGGCGCCTGGCTCGAGCGCGGGAGCTGCTCAAGGGCGGCATGGCCGCTGCCGATGCCGCGTTCGCCTTGGGCTTTGCCGATCAAAGCCACCTCAACCGCCAGTTCAAGCAGGCGTACGGCGTTACCCCCGGGGCTTACCGCAGCGCCTGCCTGAGCCGCTGAGGCGCCCGGCAAATTCTGCCAGCACTGCTACACTTCAAGCGCTGAAAGGAGGAATTTGCCATGTCTGCAAAAGAGCTCAACACCCTGCTGACGTTGATGAATCAGCGCCAAACCCACTTGACCAGCGCGTGCAAGGAAATTGCCGCATGGATCGACCGGCAGGGTGATGTGCCCGCAGCCGGCAAGATCCGCGACAGCTTGCGGGCACTGGAAGCTGAGGAAGCACAAGTGCGCAAAACGCTGACCTCGCTGAAGACCGACCGCCCATTGCCACGCTTCCGCGGTTGATTCTCGGCAAAAAAAAGCCGCTCCCCAGGGAGCGGCTTTGCGTTGGCGCGTGGATAACGCCGGCAGCGATCAGTGCTGATGCGCGTGCTCGTGGCCGCCGGCGCTGCCATCAGCAGTGAGGCCACGCACAGGCGCCTGGACCTGCAAGGTCTGCTTGACGCCCTTGGCGTCTTCAATGGTCAACGTCAGCGGCACTTGGCTGCCTTCCTTGACCTGCTCATGCAAGCCCATCAGCATCACGTGGTAGCCGTTCGGGTCGAGGCTCACGGCTTTGCCGGCGGGCAGCTCGATCGACTTGACCTGGCGCATACCCATGACGTCGCCGTTCATGGTCATTTCATGCACTTGCACGTCCTTGGCTACCGGCGAAGCCACCCCGACCAACTTGCTGTCGGTGCTGGCGGTCAGCACCATGAAGGCACCGGTAGCGTGCTGCTGCGGCACAGTGGCCCGCACCCAGGCATCGCTGACGCTGGTCTCGGCCAGGGCCGGCAACGCCATGCCCATCAGAGCCAGAGCGGCCAGGCCGCACTTGATCGGTTGCAGTGAAATTGCCATTTAGCAGATCTCCATCAGGGTAAGCAGGTCTTCTGTGCATTCCTTGGCAGTCAGGGAATGCCCCAGGCTCAGGCGCAGCGTGCTACGCGAATCGTAGACGTAACTGGTGGACGAATGAGAGATGGTGTACGTATCGCCCGTGGGGACCTTTTCGTAGAACACCTTGAACTCGCGCGCGACCGCAGCGATTTCTTCCGGCGTGCCGGTCAGGGCCGTGAACGATGGGTCGAATGCCTTGACGTAGGCGTCGAGCACTTCGGGCGTATCACGTTCCGGGTCAAGGGTGATGAATACCACCTGCAAGAAGCCAGCATCGCGGCCCATCAGCTTCTTGATCTGGGCGGCACGCGCTAGCGCAGTCGGGCACACAGCCGGGCACTGGGTGAAGCCGAAGAAGATCATCGGCATGGTGCCGTAGAAGCTCGACAAGGTACGCACGTTGCCCTGGCTATCGGTCAGGCGGAACGAACGGCCGAGGATTTCGTTGCTCATGTTCTTGCCGTACTTGAAATCAAGGCCGCGCGCCGGGTTGCAACCGGCCAACAGGCCAAGCCCGAGTACGCCCATGCCGGCGACAACGGCACGCCGGCTCAACAGATCAGTCATGGAACCATCCTTTACAGGGAAGGTGCCAGCCCCTGGGCAGGGCCGGTCAAAAAGCCGCGGCATTCTGGCATGAGGTCTGTTGGCTATCTACCCAACAAATCCGGTGATCGGCCTGCAGCCCTTGCAAACCGCGGCTGCGACCTGTTGTCGCGGAGGTTGAATCAGTAACAGATTGTTGCTAGATGCGGGACCTGCGCAGCGCTGCGCAGGTCCAATCGCATGCCACTACTGCGATCAGTAGTAGGCGTTTTCTTTCTGGGTGTGGTCGGTCACGTCCCGTACGCCCTTGAGCTCAGGAATGCGTTCGAGCAGGGTGCGCTCGATGCCATCCTTGAGGGTGACGTCGGCCTGGCCGCAACCCTGGCAACCACCGCCGAACTGCAGGACCGCGATGCCGTCTTCGACCACGTCGATCAGGCTCACCGCACCACCGTGGCTGGCCAACCCTGGGTTGATCTCGGTTTGCAGGTAGTAGTTGATGCGCTCGTTGATCGGGCTGTCTTCGTTGACCATCGGGACTTTGGCGTTCGGCGCCTTGATGGTCAGCTGGCCGCCCATGCGATCGGTGGCATAGTCGACCAGCGCGTCATCCAGGAACGGCTCGCTGACAGCGTCGATGTAGGCGGTGAAGCTTTTCAGGCCGAGGGCAGTATCCTCTGGCTTTTCTTCGCCCGGCTTGCAGTAGGCAATGCACGTCTCTGCGTACTGGGTGCCTGGCTGGGTGATGAATACGCGGATGCCGATACCCGGGGTGTTCTGCTTGGAGAGCAGATCGGCCAGGTAATCATGGGCGGCGTCGGTAATGGTTATAGCGCTCATGGAAGTTCCTCACAGACTTGCTGGCAAGTGTACGCCAACCCAGGCCCCGAACAAAGTCCTAGCATTTGACTCAGGATAGCGCCAAGGCCGGCTGCTGCGCCGAACGTGCCTCGATCCAGGCCTTGATCCGCTGATACAAGCCGCGTTCCAGCCATTGGTAGCTCAGCCACGACATTAGTCCAATGGACGGCACGCAGAAGGCGAAGACCAGATAAGGGTTGAGGCCGAAGTGCTCGCTGACGAACCAGCCAGCATGCAGCACCAGCACATGGATCAGGTACACCGAGTAGGAGCAGTCACCGAGCATCTTCAGCACCTGGTTGCCGCGGAAATACGGCTCAAGCGAGATGAACGCAAGCACCACCAGCGCGCTGGGCAGGCCCCAGTGCAGCAGGCGCATCGACGCATCCAGCCGGTACAGCGCAAACCCGGCCAGCGCCAGCAGCGCCAACGGCAGCCACAAGCCCTCGCGGATCAGGCCGCGGCGGTAAAGCACACCCAGGCCGATACCCAGCAGAAATTCATAGATGATGCCGTTGTTGTAGAAATGGCTGACCACGCCCAACCGCCCCAGCACTTCGCTGACCAGCAGCAAAGCAGCCGTTACCAGCAGCAGGTGCAGACGCTGACGCACCATGAAGGCGAGACCGAACAGCAGATAGAAGAACATCTCGAAATTCAGTGTCCAACCCACATTGAGCGTTGGGTACATGCCGTAGCCGCCGGGGTTTTCTGCCGGGATGAACAGCAACGACAGCAGCAGATGCTGCCAATCGAACACCTGATGCGGCATCCAGCGGCTGGCGCCGAACAACAGCAAGGCCATCAGTGCGGTGTAGAACCAGTAGGCGGGAATGATGCGCAGCGCGCGGTTAAGCAGAAACTGGCTGGGGACGATGTCCTTGTCGCGGGTCGACAGGTAGATCACCAGCCCGCTGATCACAAAGAAGATATCAACGCCCACTGCGCCGCGCTCGGCGAACAGGGCGCCAACGGGGCCGCTGGCGTGGAAATCGAAAAAAATCTGCATGAAATGGTGGCAAACCACCACCCAGGCGGCGAACGCCCGAAGTGCCTGAAGCGAGTACAGCATGCAATGCCCTGTGGTCCTGGTGCATTCAAGCCTGGGGTTCGGCGCAGGTGCGCCACCGAGGGCGGCGAGCCGAACCACAGACCACTTGCAATTGGGACCACGACATCGATGAAAAGATCAGCCCTTCTGCCGGGCGGTCACCTCACAGATTTTCGTAGCGGTTCATGTCCAGTACGCCTGCTTCCAGCGGCTCGGTCTCCTGGATAAACGTATTCAGATCATGGAAGTACTGCCAGAACTGCGGGTGACTGCGGCGCACGCCCCAGCGCATGACGATGCGCTCGAACTTGGCCGGATCATCGCGTGCGGCTTCCATGTCTTCGACCCATTCCGGAACATCGCTGGCCGGAATATTGAAGATGAAGTTGGGGTAGCTGCTGAGCACACCCGGCACCAGAGTCAGGGTGTCCAAACCCGGCTGATAACGTGACTCCTCACCCAGCAGAAACGCCACGTTGCTGTGCGCACGATTGCGCAGCAGGCTGTAGACCTGGCGTTGACCGCCCTGCCCTTCGATACGCAGCATGCTCGCCTCTGGCAGCTGATTGATTACCTTGAGGCCTGCGGCAGGACGCGACACCAGGCGGCTCAGGCTCTGCTCAGCATCACGAAACTCGGCGCTCATCTGCGGCCGCGAGCAATACGCGCCCTGACAGCGGTTGATCGGGTCAGGCGAGACATTCAGGCTCTTGGTGCGCTGCAGCAGTTGCAGGCCGAAGTCACGCTTGGGGTCTCGTTCGTCAAGCTTGAAGCCGCTGGCGGTATCAGTGTCGATGTCTTCGTAATCCAGCCACATCTTGACCTTGCCAGTGGTCTGGTACCAATCACTGAGAATCGCCCCGCGCTGATCGGTGGGCATCAACCGCAGGAAATTGACCTCGGCGCCGTTACGGATCAAGTCGAAGTACAGCCGGGTCTGCAACTGGTGCGAAACGTTGCCGTAGACGTCGAAATTGACCGCCAACTGGTAATAGGTGCGCTCAAGCAATGGGTAATCGAACAGCCAGGTGGTCAATGGCACGTCGCCGATCAAGCCCTTTGTCACTGAAGCGCTGTCGAAGTGACGGAAGATGCTCAGCAGCGCGTTGTCGTTGCCGGCCCACAAAGTCGACCAGCTCGGCGCAGGCGCTTCGGCATAGGCTTCGCGGCGCAGCTTCTCGTATTCGTTACGCTTGTCGCGATAGGAATGCCAGAGGCTGATCACGCTGCCAACGTCGTCGATCTGACCGGGCATCGCCAGCAACGGCGTTGCCTCACCGCGATAACGCGCATCGGTGATGTACAGGTCATGTGCAGGTTCCTGGAACAGCGCCCAGAAGTTGTCGCGAATCACGTCGGTAGCGATCTGCCCACGGCACACCGGCCCGCGGATGAATGTGCGCACGAAGTATTCGGCGTTATCCAGCATGAACTGGTAGCGCGCCACGGCCGGGATCGCTTCAAACGTTTCAAACGGGTTGGCCCGGTGTCGCGGGCCGTAGCCCGGTAGCGTGGTGACATGCCAGTCGCCGCTGTAAAACAGTTGCTTGACCCGTTTGAGCTTCTGCGGCCCCAACGGGTAGCTGATATGAGTTTTATGGACGATCACCCCTTGCACCGGGATCAACCGGTAATAGAACTCGGTGCCGGGTGGGTCGTTGGGTCGGCGGCTGGCAATGATATCGGCCGGCTGACCGCTGGGCGTACGCGAACGCACCCACTGGAAGAAATGCCCAGGCTGGCCACCGACAAAGTCGATATGGGCAAGAAACAGATGCTCGTACAGCCAGCGACCGATCAACGCCTCGGATGAGCCCGGACGGTTAAGCAGCGCTTCCCACTCGGCGATCTGGCTGGCTTCCGCAGCGCTCGGCTGCAGCGCCTGGGCATCCACCGGCGCGCCGGCTGCGAGCCAGCGCTGCAGGGTCTGGTATTCCTGATCGGTCAGGCCGGTGACCGCCAGGGGCATGCCTTCGCCAGGATGAACACCGGCGTAGGCATCGAATTCATGGGGCAACGGGCACATGTTGTTGCGATTAAGGCCCAGCACAATGCTCTCGGGCAGCTTGGCGTTGGGCGTCAGCGGCGTCTTGTGGCCCAACTCGAGCATGCGCGCCATCAGCGCCGCCTGGCTACCCTGGCCGTCGAGCACCGAATAGAAGCCCTGCTTGCGCCAGGCCTGTTCGCTGTGGGCGTCGTAGAACAAGCGTGTAGGCGCCACCGCCTGACTGCGGTCGCCTTGGTACACCGGCACCTTGGAGGCGCCGCGCTGCGCACCGTCGGCACTGCCCAGGTTGAGCTGGCAGGCAGCATCGTTGCAGGCGTGGCAGGCCACACACTTGTTGGTGAAGATCGGCTGAATGTCCCGGGTATAGGAGATTGCCGGGCTCGATTGAGGCGCCTGCCCCAGCGCCATGGCGCTGAGCAACAGGCCCAGCGTGCCAGCCAAGGCAAGTAAACAGCGGTGCACCATGTGCCGAGTGTCCTGGTTTCTAATAAAGCTATCACGATGTATCTAACGGGCCGACGGGATGCGTGAACATGAGAGAAATTCATGCAAAAGCCCCGCGCACCTAAAAACCGCGCAGCTTTGCTATCATTCCGCACCTTCTGTTATTCGCCCGACCAGGTAGTCCTATGTCCGACCGTAGCGCTCGTCTCCAAGCACTCCAGCACGCACTCAACGAGCGCATACTGATCCTCGACGGGGGCATGGGCACTATGATCCAAAGCTATCGTCTCGAGGAACACGACTATCGTGGCACGCGCTTTGCCGATTGGCCAAGCGACATCAAGGGCAATAACGATCTTTTGTTGCTGACCCAGCCCAATATCATTGCCGCGATCGAGAAAGCCTACCTCGATGCGGGCGCCGATATCCTTGAAACCAACACCTTCAACGCCACGCAGATTTCCCAGGCTGACTACGGCATGGAAGCGCTGGCCTACGAGATGAACCTGGAAGGCGCGCGTATTGCCCGCCAGGTGGCCGACGCGAAAACCCTGGAAACGCCAGACAAGCCGCGCTTCGTCGCCGGCGTGCTCGGCCCGACCAGCCGCACCTGCTCGATTTCGCCCGACGTCAACGACCCGGGCTATCGCAACGTCACCTTCGATGAGTTGGTAGAAAACTACATCGAGTCGACCCGCGGGCTGATTGCCGGCGGCGCCGACCTGATCCTGATCGAAACCATCTTCGACACCCTTAACGCCAAGGCAGCCATCTTTGCCGTGCAGCAGGTGTTCGAAGACGACGGCCTCGAGCTGCCGATCATGATCTCCGGGACCATCACCGACGCCTCCGGGCGGACCTTGTCCGGGCAGACCACCGAAGCCTTCTGGAACTCGGTGCGTCACGCTAACCCGATCTCGGTCGGCCTCAACTGCGCCCTGGGCGCCAAAGACCTGCGCCCGTACCTGGAAGAGCTGTCGACCAAAGCCGACACCCACGTTTCCGCGCACCCCAACGCCGGCTTGCCGAATGCCTTTGGCGAGTACGACGAGACTCCGGCAGAAATGGCCGAAGTGGTCGAAGAATTTGCCGCCAGTGGCTTCCTCAACATCATCGGCGGTTGCTGTGGCACCACCCCAGGGCACATTCAGGCGATTGCCGAGGCCGTGGCCAAGTATCCGCCGCGGGTCATCCCCGAGATCGCCAAGGCGTGCCGCCTGTCAGGCCTGGAACCGTTCACCATCGACCGCCAGTCGTTGTTCGTAAACGTTGGCGAGCGCACCAACATTACCGGTTCGGCCAAGTTCGCCCGGCTGATCCGCGAAGAGAACTACACCGAGGCGCTGGAAGTCGCCCTGCAGCAGGTCGAGGCCGGCGCGCAGGTGATCGACATCAACATGGACGAAGGGATGCTCGACTCCCAGGCCGCCATGGTCCGCTTCCTCAACCTGATTGCCGGTGAACCGGACATCTCGCGCGTGCCGATCATGATCGACTCGTCCAAGTGGGAAGTGATCGAGGCCGGCCTCAAGTGCATCCAGGGCAAGGGCATCGTCAACTCGATCTCGATGAAAGAAGGTGTGGATGCCTTCAAGCATCACGCCCGCCTGTGCAAGCGCTACGGCGCAGCGGTGGTGGTGATGGCCTTCGACGAATTGGGCCAGGCCGACACAGCGGCGCGCAAGCGCGAAATCTGCCAGCGCAGCTATGACATCCTGGTCAACGAAGTGGGCTTCCCGGCTGAAGACATCATCTTCGACCCGAACATCTTCGCCGTCGCCACCGGCATCGAAGAGCACAACAACTATGCCGTCGACTTCATCGAGGCCTGTGCTTTCATTCGCGATCACCTGCCCCACGCACTGACCAGCGGCGGCGTGTCCAACGTGTCGTTCTCGTTCCGGGGCAACAACCCGGTGCGTGAGGCGATCCACTCGGTGTTCCTCTACCACGCGATCCAGAATGGCCTGACCATGGGTATCGTCAACGCCGGCCAGCTGGAGATCTACGACGAGATCCCGCCTGCACTGCGTGAGAAGGTCGAGGACGTGGTGCTCAACCGCACCCCCGAGGGCACCGACGCGCTGCTGGCGATTGCCGACGACTACAAGGGCGGCGGCGCCACCAAGGAAGTCGAAAACGAAGAGTGGCGCTCGCTGCCGGTCGGCAAGCGCCTCGAGCACGCACTGGTCAAAGGCATCACCGCGTTCATCGTCGAGGACACCGAAGAGTGCCGGCAGTTGGCGACGCGCCCGATCGAGGTCATCGAAGGGCCGCTTATGAGCGGCATGAACGTGGTCGGCGACCTGTTCGGCGCTGGCAAGATGTTCCTGCCGCAGGTGGTCAAGTCGGCGCGGGTCATGAAGCAGGCGGTGGCGCACTTGATCCCGTTCATCGAAGCGGAAAAAGGCGACAAGCCCGAAGCCAAAGGCAAGATCCTCATGGCCACGGTCAAGGGCGACGTGCACGACATCGGCAAGAACATCGTCGGCGTGGTACTGGGCTGCAACGGCTATGACATCGTCGACATGGGCGTGATGGTCCCGGCCGAGAAGATCCTGCAGACCGCCCGCGAGCAGAAGTGCGACATCATTGGCCTGTCCGGGCTGATCACGCCGTCGCTGGACGAAATGGTCCACGTCGCCCGCGAAATGCAGCGCCAGGACTTCCACCTGCCGTTGATGATCGGTGGCGCGACCACCTCCAAGGCGCACACTGCGGTGAAGATCGAGCCCAAGTACTCCAATGATGCGGTGATCTACGTGACCGACGCCTCGCGTGCGGTCGGCGTGGCCACCCAGTTGCTGTCCAAGGAGCTCAAGCCCGAGTTCGTCGAGCGCACTCGCCTGGACTACATCGAAGTCCGTGAACGCACCGCTAACCGCAGTGCCCGCACCGAGCGCCTCAGCTACGCCCAGGCGATTGCTGCCAAACCCAAATACGACTGGGCTACTTATACCCCGGCGGTGCCCTCCTTCACCGGCGTCAAGGTGCTGGAAGACATCGACCTGCGGACCCTGGCCGAGTACATCGACTGGACCCCGTTCTTCATTTCCTGGGACCTGGCCGGCAAGTTCCCGCGCATCCTCACCGACGAAGTGGTCGGCGAAGCGGCTACCGCGCTGTATCAGGATGCCCGCGAGATGCTCGACAAACTGATCAACGAAAAGCTGATCAGCGCGCGTGCGGTGTTCGGCTTCTGGCCGGCCAACCAGGTTGCCGACGACGACATCGAAGTGTACGGCGCCGATGGCCAGCCCCTGGCCACACTGCACCACCTGCGCCAGCAGACGATCAAGCCTGACGGCAAGCCGAACCTGTCGCTGGCCGACTTTGTCGCACCGAAGGACAGCGGCGTCAGCGACTATGCCGGCGGCTTCATCACTACCGCCGGCATCGGCGCCGAGGAAGTGGCCAAGGCTTATCAGGACAAGGGCGACGACTACAGCTCGATCATGGTCAAGGCGCTCGCCGACCGCCTCGCCGAGGCTTGCGCCGAGTGGCTGCACGAACAGGTGCGCAAGGACTACTGGGGTTATGCCCGTGACGAGCACCTGGACAACGATGCGCTGATCAAGGAGCAGTACAGCGGTATCCGCCCTGCGCCGGGCTACCCCGCCTGCCCGGACCACACCGAGAAGGAAACCCTGTTCCGCCTGCTCGACGGCACCGCCATTGGCGAGACCGGCCAGAGTGGTGTGTTCCTTACCGAGCACTTCGCGATGTTCCCGGCGGCAGCGGTCAGCGGTTGGTACTTTGCCCACCCCAAGGCGCAGTACTTTGCCGTAGGCAAGATCGACAAGGACCAGGTCGAGCGCTACAGCGAGCGCAAGGACCAGGCGCTGAACGTCACCGAACGCTGGTTGGCACCCAACCTGGGTTACGACAACTAAAGCCTGCCTGGGGCTAGAGCCTGCCGGGGCTGCTGTGCGGCCCCTGCCTGCTGAAGGTCTACACTGTGCATTGATCGCCTGCGCTATCCACAGGAGGCCAATATGGATGACCCCAGCCAAGGCAAACCGCCGACCTTCTGGCAGATGCTGCACAGCGTGCTTGCTGCTGCCCTCGGCGTGCAGAGCGGCAAGAACCGCGCCCGCGACTTCACTCACGGCAAGGCAAGTCATTTCATCGCCCTGGGCGTGCTGTTCATGCTGGTATTCGTACTGGTCCTGATTGGCCTGGTGCAGCTGGCCATGCACTTGACTGCCCGCTGAAAGGCAAACCGCCCGAGGCGGGTCCTGCCACGGGCGGTTCAGGTTGCATCACGGTAGACAGCGGTAACTGGCTACTGGTGGCTGACCCAGTACACCGCAGTGACCACGACCAGCACGATCAAACACAGGATCGCCCAGGCATCGACACTGCTATCGCTTTTGCGCAGCTTGGTGGAGTTACCCATTGCATTGCCTCTTGTAGTGGTTATGGGAATGCACATACACCACCAGCAGTTAAGTCGAGCAATGCCCTTGATTCAAGCAAGGTCTTTCAATAGTCGACCGGTGACGTGAGAAACGGGTAACGATAATCGGCTGGCCGCCCTTCAGCACTGAAGCGGTGGAAGTCGATACCATAATCATCGGTTTCCAGCAGGGTCAGCCAGCGCCGCGCCTTGGCCTGGTCGATGGACTGCAGCACCGGCAAGCTGTACTCACCGATACCGTCGCGATTGATGGCGATGCCCTGGGCGTGGTCATGCAGCATGACCATGGCCCAGCCGCCGACGGTGACGTGGCCGCCCATCAATACGCTGAGCCGCCCGTCGATCCGCGCGCGCAGCGCTTCAGACGAGCTGTTGACTGCGCCGAACACCACATCGACACCAGGTTTGCGCCCGGCTGCTTCGAACGCCTGCATCGCCCCGAAGGCCATTTCGTCATTGGCCGACCACACCAACTGCGCCTGCGGATAGCGCTCGATCAGCAGCTGCGCTTGCTCGAACGCACGCTCGCGGTTCCAGCCGCCGTACACCACCTGGCGCAAGCGTACCTGCGGATGATCGGCCAGCGCCCGGCGCATGCCCTGCTCGCGGCGCTGCGAGGCTGGGGTGGTCTTGACGCCGGCAAAGGCCAGCAGGTCGATCGGCTCGTCCGATGGCGGTAACTGCGCAACCATCTCACGCAGCATCCAATAACCGGCCTGCTCATCGTTGCTGGTCAGTGTGCCCAGCACTGGCGGGTATTTGTCCGGTTGCGCCCGGACGCTGTCGATCTGGTTATCGGTCAGGCCGTTGTTGACCAGAAACAACTGCACCCCACTATCGCGCGACAGGCGGATGATCTCCGGCGCGACATACAGTTCGTTGACCAGCACCAGATAGTCGGGGCGCTGCGGCCCGCTCAAGATGGCTCGCGCCTGGCTCAACACCAGATCGGCGCGGCGCTCGCTGTACTCCACCCGCAGTTGCATGCCCAGATCGTCGGCCGCGGCCTGCATGAAGCGCGTGTAGCCGACCCAGAAGCTCTCGTTGGCATGACCCGGATTGAGAAACACCACGGAGGCCGCCTGGGCCCCGGCCGATAATGGCAGACACAGGCACAGACTCTGGCACAGCGCTTTGAACATGGGTACATCTCTGTGGAGCAAAGCGCTGATTATACCCAGCGTAGAACCGTGGAATAAATGCCAGTCAGTCTCACTTAGTCCGTTTAGTTCTTTTCATATGCAAAAACATCACTTTAGCGCATAAATGCAACCTGATATCGTTCCCCGGCTCCGAACCGGAGTGCGCGGCCGTGCGCGCGATTAGCTGCATGCAGCCTGAGACAGGACTTTTATGTACGTATACGACGAGTACGATCAGCGGATCATCGAGGACCGCGTCAAGCAGTTCCGTGATCAGACCCGCCGCTATCTGGCCGGTGAACTGAGCGAAGAAGAATTCCGCCCTCTGCGCCTGCAGAACGGCCTGTATGTCCAACGTTTCGCCCCGATGTTGCGGGTGGCCGTGCCTTACGGCCAACTCAACTCGACGCAAGTACGTGTGCTGGCGAAGATCGCCCGCGATTACGACAAGGGCTATGCGCATATCAGTACCCGGCAGAACGTCCAGTACAACTGGCCGGCGCTGGAAGACATCCCGGACATCCTTGCCGAACTGGCCACCGTGCAGATGCACGCGATCCAGACCAGCGGCAACTGCCTGCGCAACACCACCACCGACCAGTTTGCCGGCGTCGCCGCCGATGAGCTGATCGACCCGCGCCCATGGTGCGAGATCATCCGTCAGTGGACCACCTTCCACCCCGAATTCGCCTACCTGCCGCGCAAGTTCAAGATTGCCGTGAACGGCTCGAAAGACGACCGCGCGGCCATCGAAGTACACGATATCGGCCTTGAGCCGGTGCACAACGAAGCCGGCGAGCTGGGCTTCCGCGTACTGGTCGGCGGCGGCCTGGGGCGTACCCCGGTGGTCGGCTCGTTCATCAACGAGTTCCTGCCGTGGCAGGACCTGATCAGCTACCTGGACGCGATCCTGCGCGTGTACAACCGTTACGGTCGCCGTGACAACAAGTACAAGGCGCGGATCAAGATCCTGGTCAAAGCCCTGACCCCGCAAGTGTTCGCGGAAAAGGTCGAAGCCGAAATGGCCCACCTGCGCGGTGGCAACACGACCCTGACCGAAGCCGAGATCGAGCGCGTTTCGCGCCACTTCGTCGACCCGGCCTACCAGGCGCTGGACAACGTAGACTACGCCGAGCTCGATCAGGAATTCCCAGGCTTCGCCCGCTGGCGTTCGCGCAACACCCGTGCGCACAAGCGCCCAGGCTACGTGGCCGTAACCCTGTCGCTGAAGCCGACCGGCGTTGCCCCAGGTGACCTCACCGACAAGCAGCTGGACGCCGTCGCCGACCTGGCCGAGCGCTACAGCTTTGGCTTCCTGCGTACCTCGCACGAACAGAACATCATCCTTGCCGATGTCGAGCAGCGTCAGCTGCACACGCTCTGGCAAGAGCTGCGCGAAGGCGGCTTTGCCACGCCGAACATCGGCCTGCTGACCGACATCATCTGCTGCCCGGGTGGTGACTACTGCTCGCTGGCCAACGCCAAGTCGATCCCGATTGCCGAGTCGATCCAGCGTCGCTTCGATGATCTCGACTACCTGTTCGATATCGGTGAGCTGGACCTGAACATCTCCGGTTGCATGAACGCCTGTGGTCACCACCACGTCGGCCACATCGGCATCCTGGGTGTCGACAAGAAGGGCGAGGAGTTCTACCAGGTCTCGCTGGGTGGCAACGCCGCCCGTGACGCGAGCCTGGGCAAGATCCTCGGCCCATCGTTCGCTCAGGACCAGATGGCCGATGTGATCGAGAAGCTGATCGACGTCTACGTTGAACAACGTACCGAAGAAGAGCGCTTCATCGACACCTACCAACGTATTGGCATCGACCTCTTCAAGGAGCGCGTCTATGCAGCGAATAATTAAGAACAACCAACTGGTCGACGAAACCTGGCACTTGCTGCCCAAGGACGCCTCGTTCGACGAGCTGACCAACTGCGACGACTACATCGTGCCGCTGCAACTCTGGCGTGATCACGCCCATGCCCTCAAGGCCCGCGATGGCGGCCTTGGCGTGTGGCTGGACAGCGACGAAGAAGCCGAAGAAATCGGTGGCGACGTCGCCCACTTCCAGGTGATTGCCCTGAACTTCCCGGCCTTCACCGACGGGCGCAACTACTCCAATGCGCGCCTGCTGCGTGATCGCTATCAGTTCAAAGGCGAGCTGCGCGCAATCGGCGATGTCCTGCGAGACCAGCTGTTCTACCTGGCGCGCTGCGGCTTCGATGCGTTTGCCATTCGCGCCGACAAAGACCCTGTCGATGCCCTCGAAGGCCTGAAAGATTTTTCGGTGACCTACCAGGCCGCGACCGACGAACCGCTGCCGCTGTTCCGCCGCCGCTGATCGTCTGCGCTTGAGCAATCAGCCCGCCCTTTGGCGGGCTGATTCGTTTCTGACTGCCGCAGCGCCGCCAATACCTGCATGAACGCTAAGGTTTTGCCTCACCGCGCCGATACCCTGGGTTAGACCCAAGATCTGCACGGAAGCCGACCATGAATGCGATAACTGCTGCGCAGCGCCTTACCCCGATCTACACCGCCCCGGCACCTGTTCAAGTGCAGGCGGTTGATCAGGCCACCCCGCCGCTGACCTCGCCCAGCACCTCGGTCAATCTCGGTCAGGCGATAGACGCCACGCCCGACCAGACCTACAACGCCAACGGCACAGTGGCTGGCCCGCAGGTGCGATACGCCTGGGAGCAGGAAGGCTCGGACAAGCTGAGCGCGGCGCTGATGAACAGCATCCAGTCATCGTCCAACGGCGGACGCTTCCGGAACATCGGCGCGGCGCTGCTGGAGCAACTGTCGGGCAATGCCGGCAAGGCCGTTTCGCAGTCCATCCTGACCATCGGCAACGGCGAACAGCCCAACGCGGCCGCGCTGCAACTGCAACTGGCCAACCTGCGTTCGCATCCCACCAATGGCGTGACCTTCAGCCTGACCACAGCCTCCGGAGCAACAGTCAACCTGTCCCTGGCGAGCAACGCACAAGGCCTGGCGGTGAGTGCCGAAGTGCTCGGCGGTGAACTCAACGACGATGAACTCCAAGGCCTGGCGGCAATGGCCGACGACTTCCAGTCTGCCATCGACGGCCTGACCCAGGTGCCGCCGCGCTTGCAGCTCGGCAACCTGGTCAAGCTTGATTCGACACTGTTCAGCGGCCTGCAACTGAACGCCAAGCTGGACGTCAACGGCGAACCACAGACCTTTGACCTGAGCGTCAACGAGCAGTCGCGCAACCTCACGCTGGACGGCCCATCCGGTCGCGTACAGATGAACCTCGACACCCCGGACGCTGCCAAACTGGGCAGCAGCAGCCAGCGCCAGGCAGCCGTCAGCAATTACCTTAGCCAGTTCGACGCTGCGCAAAAGCGCGGTAAGGGCGACGAGAACCTGATGAACCTGTTCAAGGACGCCTTCACCCAGCTCAACGCCGTCGATGACGGCAAGCAGGCGGTGACTGGGCGCAGCTCCTTGCAAAGCGCCAGCGACCGCGCCCTGCTCAGTGGCCTGGCCGACTTCAGCGCCTCGATCAGCCAACCGCCGAAGCAGAGCAACCCGATGCGCCTGGCCGAGTCCGACCGCTTCGACTATAGCGCCTCGCAATCCACCACCATCAAAGGTGGTGGGCAGCTGACCCGCTCGGTGCAACAGGATCAGCAAAGTGAACTGAAAGCGGCCTACCACGTGGGCACCAACCCGCTGACAGACATGAAGCTGGGGCTGGACCGCGAATCGCAGAACTACCGCTATCACGAGATCAACGACCAAGCCAGCAGCAGCACGCGCCTGGCCTTCGACAAAGGCCGCCTGGTCGAAGCCAGTGCTTCGCAGGCCGCCAGCCAGAGCGAACGGGTGCGTACCTACGTGAATGGCGACCTGACCAACGACGTGAGCACGCCAAGCTCGAGCAGCCGCAGCCAGAGCCTGCTGACGGTACTGGACGACAGCTTGCGCCAAGAGCGCATGGCGCGTGAGCAGAGCGGCATCTCGATTCTCGACGATGCACTGCAGTCGCTGCGCAGCCGCTGGCAGCTGCAGAGGTCGACCGCGGCCATCGGCGGCTGAGGCCTGACCGCGCTGGAGCCAACGCCCGCAATGGGCTGATGCTCCAGCGCGCCACTGCAACATTTCGATGCAGACCCCTCACCCACCTTGACTGCCAACTCTGTATAATTCGCCGCCTGGCGTGTGCTGCGTGCGCCCGGGAGCTATCCCGAATACGGAGAACATTCATTTGTTTTCCGAGAGTCCATCCATGTTGCACGCAGCCTTGCTATTCCTTTGGCGTATGCCGTTCCCGCGTTTTTTGCCGGGGGCGTGCGCGCTGCATCCCCTTCCCTTCTTCTCGCCTATTGTTGCAGTGGCCCATTCGGTGCCAGCGCTTTGCCGTGGCCGTCGTTCGGCCAATGCCTGCAGCATCCAGGGCGAATCCATGAACGAGGACCTCGCATGACCGTTTCTCTGAACAGCGCCGAGCGGCGCCCATTGCTGCAGCGCCTGCTCGCCAGCGAAGCTGCTGGCGGCGTGGTGCTGATGCTCGCCGCCGCGCTTGCCATCGTCATCGCCAACAGCCCATGGGCCGCGGCCTATCAACACCTGCTGCACCTGCCCCTCGGCCCCACCTTCACAGAAAAACTCGGCCCGATGACCGTGCACCTGTGGATCAACGACGGCCTGATGGCGATCTTCTTCCTGATGGTCGGCCTGGAGATCAAGCGCGAGATGGTCGATGGCCGCCTCGCAACCTGGGAACAACGCCGGCTGCCCGCGCTGCCAGCGCTGATGGGCATGGCAGTGCCAGCGCTGATCTACCTCAAGGTCTCCGCCGTCGAACCCGGGCTGGCCAGTGGCTGGGCAATCCCGGCCGCCACCGACATCGCCTTCGCCGTCGGCGCATTGGCGCTGCTCGGCAAGCACGCGCCGCTGTCGTTGAAAGTGATGCTGGTATCGGTGGCGATCATTGACGACATGGGCGCAGTGGCGATCATCGCGCTGTTCTACACCTCCTCGATCAACCTCATGGCCCTCGCCGGCGCCGGTGCCATCGTCGCCCTGCTGCTGGGTCTGAACCGCCTGCGCGTGGTCAGCCTGTGGCCGTACATGATTGGCGTTGCGGCGCTATGGTACTTCACCCTGCTGTCCGGCGTGCACGCGACCATCGCCGGTGTGGTGGGCGCTTTGTTGATCCCCTACACCGCTGGCGATGCCAAGAGCCCGCTGCTGACGCTGGAGCATGGGATTGCGCCGTGGGTGGGCTTCCTGATCGTGCCCGCGTTTGGCTTTGCCAATGCCGGTGTGGCGTTTACCCACTTGAGCTGGAGCGACGTGTTTGCGCCGCTGCCGCTGGCGATTGCCTTGGGGCTGTTGCTGGGCAAGCAGCTTGGGGTGTTTGCCGGAGTGCTGCTGGCGGTCAAGACTGGCCTGGCCTCGAAGCCGCAGGGGGCTAGCTGGTTGCAGATTTACGGGGTGGCGATGCTCTGTGGGATTGGTTTCACCATGAGCCTGTTTATCGGCGAGCTGGCGTTTCCGGGGCAGGCTGAGCTGATTGATAAAGCCAAGATCGGGATTTTGCTGGGGTCGCTGCTTTCGGCGGTGATTGCTTGTTTGATATTGCGGTTTGCGCCTAAGACGGTGGAGTGACAGGGGGACGGCGCCGGGTGAGCGGCGCCGTTCAGCAGCGGCTGCAATTGCCAAGCACCCACTTAGCCATACAGATGAATAAGGCCAGCGCCGATCAGCACCAAGGTGATACCCGAGACTTGCAGAGCAGTGAGGCGCTCGCGGTGAAAAATGTAGCCGAGCACCGATGCGATACCGCCGGACAGCACCTCCATTGCCAACTCGGGAGATCGCCACGCCGCCATAGCGCTCGCCAGCCCAGCTGGACGACACCCGCAGCCAGCAACTGCTGGTGTCGTCGCCAGGCGCTTGAGGCCTCAAAACAATTGGACCTCCACTCCAAAGCTCCTAAATAGATGCATAGTCACTCGTCTAATACATAAATAGGACCATCCCGGTACGCTCGGTCGATCTCAACGCCTACTTTCTCAGCCATCTCTTCAGTAGCTTGGCGCTGCGAAGCATACTTTTGCAGAAGTGCAGGCAGCAGCTCACGCCACCGCCCTTTATCTTTCGACGCAAACGCCTCTAGCCAAAACTCTTTCTCAGAACGAACTTTAATACCGAACAAATAGCTCGCCTGGCCGACGGGATCGCTTTCATCACGTGAGCTCCAGCCGTTGAGCATCAAATAATATCCATCTTTGTAAAAGTACCACCTATAAACACCTGCTTTACTCCACTGCTCGTCCGACATCTCGTAGTGCGGATCAAAATGCGGGGCACTCATAACAAGCGACCTGGATAGATCATCAAAGTAGGATTCAAATTTTACAGACTCGGCTCCAGACACCCTAGGATCAAATCGATAGATGTAACGCTGCCAGCCACCCCTCAAGATGTCTCGAATTACACTATAGGCAAATTTCTTGGCCACTTGAACATCGCTGCGACTCGGGACGCCTCTCAATGTTAGACTGATAGTATTAATTGTTCCATTGGCGCGCTCCTTGTCATCCTTGATGCTCAAACCCACTACATGCTTGAACTCTACTGGCGATGAATCTACCCACACCTTGACTTCTGGCAGCGCGGTGCTAGAAAATGCTTTTTCGAATTCATGATAACAAAGTCCAAGGGTGTCCATGCAATCACTTGAGATTTCGACTGGTGCACTCTCAAGGAAACTACTCAAGTCCTCACCCATTGGCAAATTTATGACCACGCTAGATTCCTCCCCGCAACCCACTAGAATAAAAAAAAATAAAAGTATACATGGCCTCATGCAGCTTCGCCCCAAGTGGCAATAGATGTTATCTGGGACTCCATGTATTCCGCTCTGTCGTCCATCAAATCGTGATAGCGCTCCGCGATCTTCTCGATAAACCTCATGCGTGCAGTCTCGTCATATAGACTGCCGTCCTCCATCTCCACCTTTAACTGACGATCATCAACGTCACAAGCAGTACTGAACGCAGCCAAGCGCCGAGGTAATCCAGGCACAAACTCCACGGCTTGCTGGATTGTGAGTACGCCTTGAAATAACATGCTTTCATATATCAATGGCTGAAGTACTTTTCGCTGCTCGTGATCTGCGATTCGCATGAGTGAATCGAACTGGAGTTTGCGCCTGAACTCCCCACTAGAGACCTTCTCGCACGCGACTATCTGTTTGAACCCCTCGCGCAGGTAGTCATTTATCGAAAAATTGTCTATTACACCCAGTGCCTCCTCTGCCCAAGGCATTTCCTTTAGGTTATTCAGCGCCTTCGCTGGGTATTTCGACGCATCACGCTCCTCCGAGCACTTCGCAAACATCTCCGGGTAATTGGCATAAAACCAATGCCAGACATAAATATCCTGAAATAGCCAGAAATTGCCTTTCCCAAGCGACTCTTTGCCAATTTCCAACCCTTTCTGACCTAGCTTGACCGGCGGGGAATACTTGCTTACCGGCTTTGTGTAGGTACTGACTTCTTTGACAAAATCGAGGCCGCACATGACCTGCTTGCTGGCGAACGCTGCGAGGCCCATCCAATAAAACCTACCCTTCAACTCCGGGTTGCAGCCTTCTTCCAACTCTAGATAAAACCGTGCATACGCTGCAGCTATGCGCGCTGCACGGGCACTGAAGTCCCTCACCAAAACGGTCTGCGGCCCTCTGATCGGGCAGGTTTTTTGAACGGTCAGTAGTTTCAGAGCTCGACCCTGCCCTGTAGCCCACAAATATTCGCAACCGTATTCAATCGTCACCTGGGAATTCGGAGTAGTGTTCGTTGTGATGACGGCCAATGGCGTTATGGTCATTTGCTGCGACTCCCTTCATAACTTTCGATGTCAATAGGGACAACAATGCTGTCCCAGTCAAAGTGAAACGCGGCCTTTTCCGCACTTTCCGTATCAATCTTCGGTAACAGACCATTTTGATCCGTGGTAAGAATTCGCGGTGCAGTCGAACCCGCTTGATAAACCGCGACATGGACGGACTTCAGCGACACGCCCGTGCAACTGACCACTCTGACTTGCTCGTCATAGCGGTCCTGTACCTGCGCGCTGTTTTCGATGACGTATCCCGCATTGGCGCTGTCCACTGCGCCTGCCAACAGCGGCGCCTTGATCCGGAGCCCGCTACCACTCCCCGGCGTGCCGCCTGCGTTCAACAAGATCTGTGACCCAACCACCGTCACGCCACCTGGGTCGAGTTTGATAAAGCTGCCACCGGCCTTCACCGTCAGCTCCAGCCCGGCCTCGATCACCACCTTCTCGCCTGCTTTGATGTGGATCTCCCGGCCCACCTCAACCAACTGCGCATTGCCGATCTTCACGTGTTGGCTGTTGCCTACCGTTAGATGGTCTTCAGCCTTTATCTCGGTCTTGCGGTCGCCCACCGTGGTGCGATGCTCCTCGGCCTGGAACGTGCTGTAGCTGTTGCCCACCACGGTGTCGTGGCGCTCGTGGCCGACATGGATCTTCTGGTCGTGGCCAATGTTCTGGTCCCAGTTGCGCTGGGCATGGACGAAGATCTGCTCTTGATCCTTCTTGTCCTCGATGCGCAGTTCGTTGAAGCCTTTGCCGCCGGGGCTGCTGAGGGTCTTGAAGACACTGCGGGTTTTGTGCGCTGGCAGTTCGTAGGGAGGGACGTTGACGCCGTGGTACAGGCAGCCACTCACCAGCGGGCGATCGGGATCGCCTTCGAGAAAGTCGACCAGTACCTCCATACCTACTCGCGGGATCGCCACGCCGCCATAGCGCTCGCCAGCCCAGCTGGACGACACACGCAGCCAGCAACTGCTGGTTTCGTCACCTATGGCCTCGCGAACCCAGGAGAACTGCACCTTCACCCGGCCGTAGTCGAGACACTTGGATGCATCATTCCCCTAAAGCAAAAATAGGAGCATCTTGATAGGTGCGATCGATCTCAACGCCTGCCCTTTCAGCCTTTTCCTCAGAGACCTGACGTTCCGCTCGATAGGCTTCCAATTTTTGAGGCAAAAGCTCTAGCCATTGATGCTTATCTTTCGGCTCAAAGGCCTCAAGCCAAAATTCTTTTTCAGATTTAACCTCTACACTGAACAAATAGCTCGCCTGGCCTATCGGATCTTTTTCGTCTCGCGAACTCCACGCGCTAAACTGAAGGTAATAACCGTCCTTGAAGAAATACCAGTTATAAAATCGATCGCTTTGCCACTGCTCATCAGTCATCTCATAATGAGGATCAAAACGCGGATGAGTCATGAAAACCTTGGCGCACTCCTCATCTTTACATGCTTGGAATTTTTCCGACTCAGTGCCAACTATTCGTGGATCAAATCGATATATGTAGCGCCTCCACCCAGCGCCTACAATATTCGCAATCACTTCATAGGCGAACTCCTTAGCGATGGGGATTTTACTATAACTTGGCACTCCCCGTAATGTCAGGCTGATAGAGTCTAGCTTGCCGTGAGTCCGTGGCCTGTCATCTATGACGTTGAGGGCTACTACGTGGTAAAACTTCAATGGCGACCTCCCTACCAAGACTTCTACATCTGGAAGCGTCAAGCTCGAAAATGGCTTTTTGAACTTGTGATAACAGAGTTCTAATCTCTTCATGCACTCACTCGAGAGTTCAACTTGGCTACTTTCCAAAAAGTCAGCGATTTCTGCACCCATTGATAAGCTTACGAACACCTTAGACTCCTCCTTACAACCCATCACAAAAACGAACATCACCAAGATCAGCGATTTCATGTCGCTGCGTTCCAGTGTGAAATCGCCAGTATTTCTCCTTCCATGTAATCAGCTTTGTCCGCCATTAATCTATGATAAAAGCCCGCAATTTCTTTTATAAACTCCATGCGATCATTCTCCACATATAAATCCCCTTCCTTCATTTGTATCTTGAGTTCTTCATCGTCTACATCGCAGGCTGTGCTAAAGGCTGCAAGGCGCTTCGGAAGCCCAGGCACGAACTCCATGGCTTGCTGAGCGCTCAGTACCCCTTGGAATGATATATCGTTGTAAATCAACGGTTGTAAAACTTTGCGCTGCTCGTGGTCGGCTATGTCCATGAGGGAAGCAAGTTGAAGACTACGCTTCCGATCTCCTGGCGCGCTGGCCTCACACTTGGCTATCTTGTCAAATCCTTCGCGCAAGTATTCATTGATTGAAAAGTTACCCATGATGCTCAGCGACTCTTCCGCCCATGGCATCTCCTTTATATTATTCAGCGCCTTAGCCGGATACCTCGAAGCGTCACGCTCCTCCGAGCACTTCGCAAACATCTCGGGGTAATTGGCGTAAAACCAATGCCACACATAAATATCCTGAAATAACCAGAAATTGCCTTTGCCGAGCGAGTCTTTGCCAATATGTAGAGCTTCCTTTGGCACCGCTGTTAGCGCCTCATACTTACCTCTACGAATCATAAATCTGTTGGATTTCTTGACAAAGTCCAACCCGCACATGACCTGCTTGCTGGCGAACGCTGCGAGGCCCATCCAATAAAACCTACCCTTCAACTCCGGGTTGCAGCCTTCTTCCAACTCTAGATAAAACCGTGCATACGCTGCAGCTATGCGCGCTGCACGGGCACTGAAGTCCCTCACCAAAACGGTCTGCGGCCCTCTGATCGGGCAGGTTTTTTGAACGGTCAGTAGTTTCAGAGCTCGACCCTGCCCTGTAGCCCACAAATATTCGCAACCGTATTCAATCGTCACCTGGGAATTCGGAGTAGTGTTCGTTGTGATGACGGCCAATGGCGTTATGGTCATTTGCTGCGACTCCCTTCATAACTTTCGATGTCAATAGGGACAACAATGCTGTCCCAGTCAAAGTGAAACGCGGCCTTTTCCGCACTTTCCGTATCAATCTTCGGTAACAGACCATTTTGATCCGTGGTAAGAATTCGCGGTGCAGTCGAACCCGCTTGATAAACCGCGACATGGACGGACTTCAGCGACACGCCCGTGCAACTGACCACTCTGACTTGCTCGTCATAGCGGTCCTGTACCTGCGCGCTGTTTTCGATGACGTATCCCGCATTGGCGCTGTCCACTGCGCCTGCCAACAGCGGCGCCTTGATCCGGAGCCCGCTACCACTCCCCGGCGTGCCGCCTGCGTTCAACAAGATCTGTGACCCAACCACCGTCACGCCACCTGGGTCGAGTTTGATAAAGCTGCCACCGGCCTTCACCGTCAGCTCCAGCCCGGCCTCGATCACCACCTTCTCGCCTGCTTTGATGTGGATCTCCCGGCCCACCTCAACCAACTGCGCATTGCCGATCTTCACGTGTTGGCTGTTGCCTACCGTTAGATGGTCTTCAGCCTTTATCTCGGTCTTGCGGTCGCCCACCGTGGTGCGATGCTCCTCGGCCTGGAACGTGCTGTAGCTGTTGCCCACCACGGTGTCGTGGCGCTCGTGGCCGACGTGGATCTTCTGGTCGTGGCCGATGTTCTGGTCCCAGTTGCGCTGGGCATGGACAAAGATCTGCTCCTGATCCTTCTTATCCTCGATGCGCAGTTCGTTGAAGCCTTTGCCGCCGGGGCTGCTGAGGGTCTTGAAGACACTGCGGGTCTTGTGCGCCGGCAGTTCGTAGGGAGGGACGTTTACGCCGTGGTACAGGCAGCCACTCACCAGCGGGCGATCGGGATCGCCTTCGAGAAAGTCGACCAGTACCTCCATACCTACTCGCGGGATCGCCACGCCGCCATAGCGCTCGCCAGCCCAGCTGGACGACACACGCAGCCAGCAACTGCTGGTCTCGTCGCCTGTGGCCTCGCGGTCCCAGAAGAACTGCACTTTCACCCGGCCGTATTCATCGCAGTAGATTTCTTCGTCTTTGGGGCCGGTGACCACGGCGGTCTGGCTGCCCAGTACCTGGGGTTTGGGATGCTTGAGCGCAGGGCGATAGAACACGTCCCATGGCGTGGCTAGGAAGCGGTTGCGATAGCCTTGGTGGAAGCCGTCGGGATCGTTGCTGGTATCGCTGGTCACCGACTCTTCCAGGACTTGTGGCTGCTTGCCTTCGTGATGCACTTCGGTCAGCAGCCACAGATCGTTCCATTCGCTGCGCGGGTGCTGAGACAGCTCCAGGAAGTGGCCGCTCACCAGCCGGGTCACGTCGCTTTGGCCCTCACCCAGGCGGTAGTCGGCGCGGTGGCGCTCGAGAGCTCGCTGGCTCAGCTGCCTGCCGCGCGTGCGGTCGCTGAAGCTAGCTGGGTAGTCGTAGTCTTCCAGGTCTGGTTCTTGGATAGCTGGCGGTTCGGGTTTGTAGGCAGCCTCCAGCAGCAGGCGAGGCTTCTTGAAATCGTAGTCACGTCGACTGACGCGGCTGGTGCGGGTCGCCAGGCGCACATTAAAGCGCTTGATCACCGCGTCTTCGGCGGCCATGCCGGAGTCCTGCACGTAGGGCGCTGGGCGGCCGAGTCTGGGGAAGAAGGTCTGGTCGTCGCCGAACACCAGCAAGTGGCCGTCGCGGCTGTGCTCGAAGTGGTAGTGCACGCCTTCTTCTTCGCATAGGCGCTGGATGAAATGGAGGTCGGATTCGTCGTACTGCACGCAGTACTCGCGGACCGGGCACGGGGTGCCTAGGCTGAAGCGGTAGGCGTCGCTTAGCAGGCCGTGCTCTTCGAAGATCTTGGCGATGATCTGCGGCGCGGTCAGTTGCTGGAAGATGCGCTGGTTGGTGCGGTGTGCGAGGTAGGCAATACGCGGTACTAGTACCAGTCGATAGCGATGCAGGCGCTTGCCCGAGTCACCTTGAGCGACTTGATAGACCTGGGCGTGAATGCCATTGCCGGCGAGGTCGTAGGCCAGAAACGCCTGTTTGTGCAGCAGGCTTTCCAGGTCGATGTCAGGACGTTCGCTGACCAGCTCCAGCTCGAAGCGGTACGGTTGGCTGATGGCCTCGTGACCAGTGAACGACAGCACCTGGAAGTCGGTGTCGAGGTCTTCCAGCGTGAGGCTGAAGTGGGTTTCATTGCTCAGGTTGAACATGAAGGATCGTCCTATGCGCAAGGTATTGTTGAGGGGGACCGAACCAACGCCGCAGTAACGAATGGCGGGGGGCCGCCAAGGCCTGTTGCAGTTCTCGGATGCCGGCTTGGCGCGCCGCGGGGTCTAGAGCCAACGCCTGGCGTAATGCCGGCCATATCTTGGCCGGCAGGTTGGAGGGACGAGCCAAAGGTTGCCCGATGCGAAGTTCTTGGCTCGCTCGGGCACCGTTGCGCCCGAACGGCTGCTTGCCTCCGGCCAACTCATAGATCACGCAGGCTGCGGCAAACAGATCGCTGAGCGGAGTAAGCGGCGCGCCGTCGAGCAATTCGGGGGCGGCATAGGCGGGTGTCCAGGCGTCCAGGCGCTGGCGGCTGAGTCGGGCCAGGCCGTCGAGCACACCGTCCATGGCTTGGCCCAGGCCAAAGTCGAAAAGCTGCACGCCTTCGGCGTCGAGGATCAGATTGCTGGGTTTGATGTCGCCATGCAGCACGCCGCGCGCGTGGGCGAAGGCCAGCACTTCCAGCAAGCTCATGGCAATGTCGCGTAACTCGGCCCAGGTCAGACCTAAAGGTTGCTCGCATAGCAGGCGGTCCAAGGGCATGCCGCGTAACAGTTGCATGCTGAAGAATGCCTGCTGACTTGTGGCGTCCACCTCGAAGCCGTGTACTCGCACCACACCCGGGTGCGACAGGTGGCGGGTCAGCGCGTACTCGCTGTACAGCAGGGCTGCGCCGTCGGGGCATCCAGCCACGTCATCACGCAGCAGTTTGATCGCTATCCGCGCCTCGGGCTCACCGTGCTGTTCGGCCACAAGGTCGCGGGCGCGGTAGACCATTCCCATGCCTCCAGCCCCCAGCAGGCCTTCGAGCTGGTAACGCCCATTCAAAAGCGGCGGTAGCACCCCGGGCAACGGCGCGCCGGTGATGGCCAACGGCGCTGCAACTGCCTCAGCAGTCCTGGCGAAATAACCCTGATGGTCGCTGGCGTCGCGAGCAAGCTCGGCCGCGCTCATCGGCACACCACCACACCGGTGAGGTTGTCCAGAGCCTTGCCCTGCATCACGTTGTCGAAGAGAAACTCCAGTACCCGTGAGGGCTGGGCCTGGCTCAATGCCTTGCCGAGGTTTTGGTCGCTCTGGCTTTGGTACAGGCCGTCGCTGCAAAGCAGGAAGGTATCGCCCGCTGCCACTGTGAACTCGAGCACCTCCAGACGCAGGGTTTCGTCACCACCTAGAGCGCGGGTCAGGGCGTGGGCGCCCGGCTGCTGCTTGGCTTCTTCGACGCTGTAACGGCCCTGGTCAATCAGCTGCTGGCGCAGCGAGTGGTCACGGGTCAGCTGAAACAGACGCTTTGCTCGCCACAGGTAGCAGCGGCTGTCGCCAGCCCAGATACACGCGCCGCGGCTGTCTTGCACAAGCAGCACCACCACGGTGCTGCCCATGATCGGCGCGGCGCGGCCGGTGATCACGGTCAGAGCCTCACCCAAGCGACGGTTGACCCAGTGCAGGCACTGACGTACTTCGCGCACCTGCTCGTCAAAGCTTCCTTCGAGGGTCAAGCCTTCGAGGGCGTGGATCACCATCTGGCTGGCCAGGTCACCGGCCTGGTGCCCGCCCATGCCGTCGGCGACCACCCACAGACCGCGCTCCGGGTTATCGAGGTAAGCGTCCTCGTTGCGTTCGCGCACCTTGCCTGGGTTGGTCCTCCCGGCACTGCGCAAGGGTCCCGCCACCATCGTCACAGCACCACCGGCATACGCAGGTTGCGCACGGCGCTGAGGTCGAATGGGTTGGGCGAGCGCTGAGTCAGCACCAGGTAGTTGATGCGCATACCGCCGACATTGGCCTTCATCATCAACACGTCGCGGCCGCTCTGGTACTCGGTCTGCATCAGGTCAAACAGGCGAAACAGCGACCAGGGCCCGGTGCTCTTCTCCAGTATCATCGACTTGCCGTCAAGGCCTTCAAGGACAAGGCTGGTGCGCCCATCATTGGCGTCGCTGGGCCACTTGAACGCCATCGGCACGATGGGGCCGTGGCGGTACACCATCTGCTGCTCGCCAAAGCGAAACTCGGCGCGGCCAACTGCTGAATCAAGGCTGTACGGTTCGAGTTTGAATTGCACCTGCGGCTCGCTGGGGTTATCGGCGAAAAAGCCGCGCTGAATGGTCTGCACGTTGTTCATCTGCTCGAGGAACTCGCGCGACACCGGCAAGCTGCGACCATCCACGGCACGCAGACGATAACTACCTGGTTCGCCGACCACGAAGGGTTTGAGATGGGTATCGAAAAATCGATCGGCGATGCCATGAGTCTTGAAGAACTCGCGGAAGTCGTTGAGGGCGACGTCGCTGCTGCTGTGCGCGTAGAACGGGTAACGCTCGTCTATGGTTTTGCGGTACGCACTGTACAGTTGGGTCTCATAGCGCTGGTTGATGTACTCGTAGCTGTTGTCCAGCACCAATGCCCAGCTGTCCTCGGCCAAAGTCGAGAACCAGCCTGCCACCGGCCGTGGCAGGCGGTTGGCGGTATTGCGCAAGGTGCTGATGGGATCGAGCTGTCTACCGACCATGCGCCGCTTGGCTACCTCAAAGGCGGCCTGCTCGGGATGACTTGAACGGCCCAGTCCAAGCAGCTGCAGTTGCAGGTCATCGAGCGCCAGCAGTACCGGGCTCAGGTCGGCGCTGGGGCCATTGTTTTCGTCCAGCAGGCGGTGCAGCGGTTCGAAGCGCCGCTGCAGGGCCTTGCGGGATGTATCTGGCAGAGGCTTGGTCAAGGCCTGGTTGGCAGCCCCTGCGACAGCGGCCACCTTGGCCAACTTGCCGCCGGTCTGCTGCGCCGCGTCTGCTGCATCTGCCACTTCCATGAACCGCGTGTTCTCACGCACCTCAGTCAGCATCTGCAGCAGTGGCGAGTTGGCCGCGTTCAGGCCGGCCAGTTGACCGGCGCCCTCCTCGGCATTGACGAAGGTTGCCAGACGCACCTGGCCAATGGCTTCGCTCCAGTAGTTGGCGTAATCGTTGAAGTACAGCTGCTCCAGCTCCACCAACAGTTTGCGCATGTCCGCACCGCTGAGGTTGCCGCCCTCACCCAGCACCCAATTGTCGCGCAGGATGTCCTGAACCAGGCTTGTGCCCTGGACCATTAAGTACTGCTGGTAGCCCCGCTGGGTATAAAAGCCGGGAACTACATAATCGGTGCCGACAAACACCGCGCCGTGGGGGCCGGTGTGCTGGCTTAGACGATATTCGGGCAAGCTTCGCGCCTGCTCTCTGAGTACTCGGTAAACCACTGCCGACAGTGATTCGCGGCGCAGTACCTGGCGTGCTTCGGTTACCAGCGGTTCATTCAACGGTTGACTGAAACTCAACGCCAGCAGCCGCTCGTAGTGGCTGTTCAGCTGGCCCTGCAGCTGGGTATTCCCGGGATACTGCTGCGACCAATGGCCGGCCATCCACTCCTTGAGCAGTGCAGGGTCGCGTCGGTCAGGCATGTTCAGCATCAAGTAGGCGCGCAGGCTCGCCAGCAGGCCTTCGCGGCTGCCCATGCTGCTACGTATCTGGCCTTCGACGGTTTGAGCCACGCGCGGCAGCAGTTGCTCGATCAGCTCGCGGTTGTAGGCCTGCAACAGCACCGGAGTGGCCTCACCGCCTTGATATAGCCCGCCGCGCTCGCGGTAAAGGGCGTCGCCAGCTGCCGGGAATACCTGGGTTGCGGCATAGCGACTGTCGAGCACCGGCAAAATCGCCACGACTTCGTCTTCGGCGGTCAGCGTGGCTCCTTGGCGGACGTGTTGGTTAGCCAGGTCCTTGAGGCTCTCAAGGTTGCTGTCGTTGGCTGAAAAGCTGGCGGTCCATACCAGGCCGAACAGTCCCAAGCAGCCAAGAGCGCCGACATACAGGGCGCGTTGAGCCCAATTGATACGATTGGCTTCGCGTTTATCCAAACCAGCCAAAGCCGCCTCTGGGAAGACCACCTTGGTCATCAGGTCATAGATAAAGCGGGTACGACCGCTCTGGGTAACCGGCAGTGGCTGGCCCTGAGCGTCGACTTCACCGGCAGCTGAGGTGTGTGGCGCGCTGGTGAAATAGAAGCCGCGCAATGAGCTAGCGCGCTGGTAACGGTTGCCGGTAAACGCGGCGTCCACCAGCATGCCAAGGTTGCTACCCAGAGACCCCAGCTGCATCGGGAAGTCGAGAATCAGGCCGCGGCGCTGGGCGTCGTGTTCCTGGTGCATGCGCATGATCACTTGCGAACTCAGGCGGGCCAGCAAATCATCGAACTCGCGGTTGAGTTCGGCTACATCAGTACCCTTCTGGCCTTTGCCGAAGCTCGCGCCGAGCACCTGCTCACTCTCCTCCCGCGACAACTGGTCGAAGAACACATCGAAACCAAGGATCTTGTCGGCCTTGCTCAGGACCAAGTACACCGGTACGTCAGTGTGCAACTTTTGCTGAATGTCCTGTAGGCGACTACGCAGCGTGCGACCCAGTGCCACCATGCCTTCGCTGTCCCCAACCAGAAGCGCCGTCACCGGCACTGTGACCAGCACGCCGTTGAGAGGGCGGGTGCGACGGCGCGAGCGCAGCAGGCCAAGTAGGGTCGACCAGCCGGCACGGTCTACTTCGTTGTCGTTCTGGTCCGTATAGCGGCCGCTGGTATCAATCAGCACACCGTTATCGGCGAAGTACCAATCACAATAAACGGTGCTACTGGTGTCACGGCTGAGCTTGCGCTCGATCTTGTTGATCGGGAATTCCAACCCGGAAAAATCCAGCAGGCTGGTCTTGCCCGCGCCCTCGGAGCCGATAACCAAGTACCACGGCAAATCGTTACGCCAGCGCTCGCTGCGGCCACGGTACAAGCTAGACGTCCTGAGGGTGCGCAAGGCTTCCTTGAAGCGCCCACGCAGGGTTCGCTCGGCTTCTTCAATGGCGGCACGACGAGCCAATTCGAGCTGGCCAGTTTCGCTGTCTTCGACCTGCTGTTTGCGCACGCTGCCGCGCCAGCTGGCAAAAACCATGAACAGACCCCATAGCAAAAACAGCACTGCAATTGTCAATAGGCGGGGGGTTGGATCTGCCCAGAACTTGTAATCGGCAATTGCCAGCAATGGGCCGACAAACCAGACCATCAGTGCGCTCAATAGCACCAGCAGCAGAGTCCACACCCAGGTCTTGGTCAAGAATGCCCAGATCTTGCGGAAAAAGTTTTTCATTTAATTTCTCTGAAAGTCGACATGGCCTCGGCCACCGTCGGGTCGGCAGGCAGGTAGCGCTGCAGTACCGATTCACGCTTGTCGCCCAGCACGTAGGCAAAGCCCGAGAACATCACCACCAGGCAGATGCCGGTAAGCGCCGTGACCAGCCACCAGGGCACCATGCGCACCACGCCACGATAGCCGCCGGTGAGGCCGGCCCAGTGCGGCGAAAGCTCGCGCGGTACGTCGCCGCGCAGTTGGCGGATCTGCCGGTAGGTGCCGTCGCGGATGGCATCCAGCTCGACATTGCCGCGCGTCTGCACGCGGAATTTGCCCTCGAAACCCAGTGACATGCAGATGTACATCAGCTCAAGCATGCCCAGGTGCTTCATCGGATTGCGGCTCATGTTCTCCAGCAACAGGAAGAACTTCTCGCCACCTGAGGTTTCATTGTGGAAGCTGCTGAGCAGGCTGATGTCCGACCACTGGCTATTGCTACCCCAGCTGGTGGTCACTACCGCCTCATCGGTGACGGTGCAGAGTACATAGCGCGCCATCATTACTTCGCTCTGCTCCACACCCCCCTCCAGCGAGCGAGTCTCAAAGTGACGCAGGTGCGCGACAAGGCCGTCCTTCAGAGTACTGAGTGCGTCAGGTTTGGCGCTGGACTTGATCTCGATGATCGCCGACAGCAGCGGCGAAGCGGCTGCCACCAGTGGGTTGATGCTGATATTGAAACTGTGATGAGTTTGCGGGCGGGTCGCGTACACCAAGCGTTGTTCGAGGTCCACAAACTGCGGCGGGCGGGCAAAGTCGGTCAAAGGCTCGTGGCTGGGTCGCTCGCCGTCCTGGTTGAGCAGAACGGTTCGGTCATCCTGGCTGTACTGGATTTGCTTGGTCATGTTCATGCGTTCCTGATCGCCCAGAACTTCAGTTCAAGCTCGGCGAACTCACCCGCAACATGGAAGGCAAAGCCGCCGGAGCGTTCGAGCTGAGCCAGGTCCTCGGCGCTGAAATCGAGCACGAAGTAGGACTTGTCGGAATGAAAAGGTATCTGCCGCGGTGCCACGGGCATGGGCCTCACCTTGATGCCGGGAAGATGCAGGTTGACCAGATGGCGGATGTGTTCCACTGGGCCAACCTTGAGGTGAGTAGGCAGACGCTGGCGAAGCTCTTCGCTGTCGCAGTTGGCCTTGGCCGCCAACACGAACGAGGCACTGCCGAGCAGTTGGTGATCATGCAGCGGTGCTACCAGGATGCCGTACTGACGCTCTTGCAGTTCTATCTCGATAGCGTGTTGCTCAAGCACCATGGACAGAACCTGACGAATCGACTCCATCAGCCTGCGGAAACTTGCGCCCTGGTCGCTGTGCTCATAGCGGCTGTCAATGCGCGGGCGCTTGCTGTCGCTGGAAAATGCCGAGAGGTCGCCGAACAGGGTCAACAACGTGCGGTAAAGCTCCTCAGGGTGCACCTGGGTCATGCCCAGGTAGTGACGCAGCAGCAGGCTGGTGCGGTTGATCAACTGCAGCATGAGGAAATCACCCACCTCGGCGCCGCCCACCTTGCCGTTGGCGCGGAAGCGATCAGCAAGAATGTCTCCGCGATTGTCGAGCATGCTGATCACTTCTTTCAGGCACGACAGCAAATACGGCGAAGCGTGGCTGTCGACGAAGCTGGGCACGAAATCGCTATCGAGGGTGATTCCACTATCGGGCGAGGTATCACTGATCAGGCTCAGCTTGAGCTTTACATAAGCCTGGTCGTTCTCTTGTTCGCCCAGCAGCAGGCAGAAGTCCGGGCGCGCACAGCTGACCTGGCTGCTGGCGTCTTCGCCGGCATTGGAGTCAGCCACTTCCAGGCCATAAGCGGTATAGCGTGCCAGTACGTCGGACTGATCGGCGCGACGGGCCTCGATGTGACCGCCAGTAACCAGCGGCAAAGCCAGATAAACCGGCGTATTGGTGATATTCGGCGGCACGTCCACAGCCAGCGGCTGACGACTGCGCTCCAGGTCGAACAGGGTACCGTCAGGTAGTACACCCGATGCGTGGCTGACCACCAGCTTGCCCATACCGAGAAACTGCAGGTCGATGTCCAGGCTGAGGAAACCCCAGCTGTAGCGCCCGAGCAGTTGAGTGCGCGACTTCATCTGGTTGTCGTAGTAACGATCATTCTGCTGGAAGTGCTGGGGGCGCAGCAGCATGCCTTCCTGCCAGATGACTTTGTCCATGTTCATATGCGATCGTCCACGTCGGCGAATGGCTGAGCAGCATCGTGGATGCCGTTCTGGTCCAGGATCAGATGGGTGCGGGTGTTCTTTTCGGGCTGTACGGTGATCACGTAACGCCAGCGGGTTTCGGTAATATCGCGATATGCAGCCATCACCCCGACGTAGCGGCTCGTGCCGGCGACGGTGAGCTTGAGGTCCAGGCTCTGACCGGGACGCAACTCCAGCTCCTCGCTGTTGATCATGTCCTGAGCGAGAACATCCTTGCCGCGCTCGTACAGGCTGAAGAAATCAGCATTCTCGAATGCCACCGGATGCTTGAGCTCGTACAGCCGCAGCACCAGCGGCGAGGGGCGACTGTTGACGTCGAGGTTGAGGCGCTCGTTGCTGTCCAAAGTCAGGTGCAACTTGGTCTGGGTCGAGTACGGCGACAGCGCTGAACAGCCAGCCAGCGCCAGCAGGCCCATGGCAGACGCCAGGATCTTGAGAGTAGGCATGAGGATCATCCTTCGTGCTCGCTGTGCAGTGTGCCGATGAGGCGCACCTGCTCTTCATAGGCTTGGGCGAAGTCGCGGGCCAGCAGGCGCTCGGCGAAGTCGTCGTCCAGGGTCAGGGCGTGGTGATAGCGCTGGAACGCGCGCCAGTGTCCACCGGAGGTACACAACAGCGGCTTGCCCCGCTCGCGTTCGAAACGCAGGATCAACTGGCTGGGCGTAAAGTGCTCCAAGGCACTGCGTACCACCGCCCGGCTACCCGCCAGCACGGCCACCTGATGTGCCTGCAGGTCACGAAAGCCACGGCCCACTGCCTGCTCTGCACTGCCTTGTCCCGATTGCAGCAAGAGCCGCAGAGTTTGAGCGCTGTCATTGCCCTGGCGCAGCAGATTGCGACCGTTCTGCTGGGAGTTCGTGTGGCTCAGGCGCAGCTCGTTCTTGAGATCGCTGCGGGTACGCAGGCTCTGCTGCAAACCGTCGATGCTCTGCTTGAGCAGGCCCGCCGCCTTTATCGCAAGCGCTTCCCGAGCCAGGCCGTCAATGGCTTGCAGGTCGATCCCCAGGGCCTGACCGAAACTTGCCCAGAACTGCTCTGAAACCGCCTCGCGCTTGGCTGTCGGCGCTTGGCAGGCCGGAGCAGCCGTAACCTCTGGTACCAGCTCGGGGATGATCAGGCTCTCTGTGTCGATGCGTGCCGAATCGCTGCGCTGAGGCAGCTCGGGTAAAATCTCCACGGCGCCGCTCGGGGCTTTGAAAGCACTGCTTGGGTCGTGCTGCAAAAAAGAGTCATCAGGGATAATGCTGCCCGCAGGCGCTGGGCGGCCGACCTCGGGATTGCAGAGCGCGTGCTCAACCGCCAGGCGCGCACGAATCTCGAAGTCGCAAAGGCGAAACACGCTGTCGTGCACGATGCGAAACGGCTCGCCTCTAGGCAACTGCACACCGGAACCTGTGAACACGCCGTTACGGCTGAGATCGGTCAGGAAGAAAGCACCGCGCTCGTAGCTGACTCGCGCATGGTGCCCAGACAGGTGCTTCTTGCTGTCGGGAATGGTCCACGCGCAATCGCTGGACCGGCCGATGGTGCCGCCCGCAACACCGAACTGGCAGGCGCGGGCATGCTGGGGGATCAGCTGCCGGGTATTCTGAATCTCGAGCACGAGTTCCATGTATCTGTGCACTCCTCGCAGTTATCTGCTGCGGTTGACTACCTGGGGCTCACCCAGAGGGCGGTATTGGTCATCGCTGAATTTGTAGTTGCCGTTGCAGCCGGCAAGGCCGAGCAGAACCAGCCCGGATGCAAGCAGCCATGGACGTGAAGGCATGTAGAGTTCTCCATCAGGTATCAAGTATTGGAAGGTCATGCCTGGAACTCGCTCTGATCGATGTTCAGGCGTTCGAGGCGGTACAAAAGGGTGCGTCGGGCCAGGCCAAGCTGGCGGGCGACGACAGTCTGGTTGCCGTTGTTACGGCGCAGGCAACCGAGCAGGTAGGCGCGCTCGACGTGCTCCAGGTAATCACGCAGATTCGGGTAGGCGGCCTCTGCCGGAGCGTCGGCGCAGGTGCCGAAGTCCACGGCACACAGTTCATCGCCGTCACACAGCAACGCAGCACGCTCGACCATGGCCTTGAGCTGGCGGACATTCCCGGGAAAGCTGTGACCAGCCAAGTGCGCCTGGGCAGTCTCGGACCAGCGCAACGGGCCGCGGCCGATGTCTTTGCAGGCCTTGACGACGAAGTGCTCGGCGAGCAGGTGAACGTCGCTGCCACGTTCGCGTAACGGCGGCAGGCTTATCGGGAACTGAGCAATGCGGTAGTAGAGGTCTTCGCGAAACTTCCCCTGAGCGACCATTGCAGGCAAGTCGCGGTGAGTCGCGGTGATGATGCGCACGTCGACTTTGCGCGTCTTGGTGCTACCCAGAGGGCGAATCTCGCCTTCCTGCAGCACCCGTAGCAGCTTGGCCTGCAGCGCCAGCGGCATGTCGCCTACCTCGTCGAGCAGCAAGGTGCCACCATCTGCGGCTTCGAACAGGCCAATGCGATCACGGTCGGCACCAGTGAACGCGCCCTTACGGTAACCGAACAGCTCGCTTTCGAGCAGGTCTTCGGGAAACGCCGCGCAGTTCTGGACGATGAAGCTCTTGCTGCGACGCGAGCAGCCCTCGTGCAGCGCACGGGCTACAACCTCCTTGCCCGTGCCGGTTTCACCATTGAGCAGCACGGTGTAGGAGCTATGTAGCACCTTGCTGATCAACTGGTAGATCTTGCGCATGGCTGCACTGCTGCCGATCAGGCCATAGTCACCCGCGCACGCGCTGCTGTCGGCGGCTACAGGAGCGCTGAACGTGCCGCGCAGGCGCAGCATCAACGCAGCCTGCCCGAGTACGAAACTGCCCAGGCGCCCCAGCGAACCGGCGAAGTGCCGCAGCTCCAGTGGGCGCACACTTGCACAGACGAACAGTCCACCGACATTGCCGGCCGCGTTAGTCAGTGGCACACACAGCAGGCAGCACCAAGCGTGGCTGGATGGCAAAAAACTGCTCGAGTACAATCCATCTCCCAGCGTGTCCAGGCACAGCACACGGTTCTGGCAGAGACTGAACTGCAACAACTCGTCGTTGTGATAATCGACAGATTGCGCCGACCCTGTGCTCGGACGTTGTTTGCCATTCAGGCATTCGGCGGCCAGGCCCAGCGTGCTGTGGCTAGCGTCCAGCAGGTAGACCTGCGCCAGATCGCAGCCGGTGAGGACACAAGCCTGGCTGGCAAAGGCAATCATAAGTGCGCCCTGATCAGCAGCCTGCGACAGCACGCCGAAAGTCGCCAGCAGTTGCTCGGCGTAGGCCAGAGGCTCAGGTATCCGATCAAACAGCGCGGTCATCTCAGCTGAACTCACAGATCACAGCTCCATCGTGATCTACAGTTGCGTGCACCTGAGCAAGCTGCTCGTCACTGGCCATGGCATCGAGGACGCGGTCAGCAATGGTTGGCAGCAGGTGGGAATCGATCAGGTGGTCGATCAGGCGCGCACCGCTGTCACTTTGGTAGCAGCGGTGAGCCAGATGTTCGACCAGTACCTGGCAGTAGCTAAAGCCCAGCTGACGACGTTGCAGGCGCTCGCCCAGCCGGTCGAGCTTGATCTGCACCAACTCACTCAGCACTGGCCCGCCTACTGGGTAGTACGGCACCACGCGCATGCGCGCCAGCAGAGCCGGCTTGAAGTGTTTGCTCAAGACCGGTCGAATCGCTGCCTCCAGATCCTGTGCCGAAGGCCGCTGGCCGTCTTCGCAGAGCTGGCAGATGCGGTCGCTGGCAAGGTTCGAAGTCATCAGGATCAGGGTGTTGCGAAAATCGATCTCGCGACCTTCGCCATCGTTGGCGACGCCCTTGTCGAATATCTGGTAGAAAAGATTAAGTACATCGGGATCAGCCTTTTCCACCTCATCCAGTAGCACCACCGAATACGGCTTCTGACGCACGGCCTCGGTCAGCATGCCGCCCTCGCCGTAGCCCACATAGCCGGGCGGCGCACCGATCAGACGTGAAATGGTGTGCTTTTCCTGGAACTCGGACATGTTGATGGTGGTGAGAAAGCGCTCGCCGCCGTACAGAAGATCGCTCAGCGCAAGTGCTGTCTCGGTCTTGCCTACCCCGCTTGGACCGACCAGCAGGAACACTCCCACCGGCGCATCGGGCTTGTTCAGGCCTGCTGCAGTGGCACGCATGGTCCGGTCGAGAGCGTGCACCGCCTGGTCCTGGCCACGAATACGCAGGCGCAGGTCGTCGGCAAAGCTGATGATCCTGGCGTTGTGCTCGCGGGCCAGTTGGCTCAGCGGGACACCGGTCCAGGCACTTATCACCTCAGCCACCAGGCGCGGACACACTTCGAAACTGACCAGACGCTCGCGCTGCTGTGCGTTGATCAGGGCGTCGTGCACCTCCTGCAACTCGGTCCGGCACCGCTCGGCTTCGAGTCTTTCATCCTCAGAAGACGGCTTGGCCAAACGCTGGCGCAAGTCGAGCAAGCGCTCTGCGAGCGTACGTTGCTCGTGCCACAGACTCTCCAGTGCCTGTTGCTCTTCAGTCGCCAATGCCAAACGTGCTTCCAGTGCCTGCAACGCGTTGTGATCGATCGACAGACCGGCCTCGGCGTCGCGTCGCAAAGCCAATAGGTGGCGTTGTCCTTCTGCGCGCTCGCCACGCAGCAACTCGATGCTCTGCGGAGCAGCAGCCAGGCTGATACGGACCCGGGCGCAGGCAGTGTCGAGCACGTCGACGGCTTTGTCTGGAAGTTGGCGCCCCGCCAGATAGCGGGCCGACAACTCGGCGGCGGCCACTACGGCATCATCGCGCAGATAAATGCCATGACTCTTTTCATAGACTGAAGCCAGACCCCGCAGGATGGTCACCGCCTCGCCAACGCTAGGCTCGTGTAAATGCACCGGCTGAAAACGTCGGGCCAGGGCTGGGTCCTTTTCAAAGTACTTCTTGTGCTCGGCCCAGGTAGTGGCAGCGATGGTGCGCAACTCGCCACGGGCCAGGGCAGGCTTGAGCAGATTGGCAGCATCGCCGCCGCCGGCTTGGCCCCCGGCACCGATCAGGGTGTGAGCCTCGTCGATGAATACGATGATGGGCTTGGGTGAAGCCTTGACCTCGTCGATCAGACCTTTCAGGCGGCGCTCGAACTCGCCTTTGACGCTGGCGCCCGCCTGCAGCAAGCCCATGTCCAGAGCCACCAGCTCGACGCCTTGCAGAGCTTCAGGCACCTCACCGGCAGCAATACGCAGCGCCAGACCTTCAACGATCGCGGTCTTGCCGACACCAGCCTCACCGACCACGATGGGGTTGTTCTTGCGTCGCCGAGCGAGGATGTCGACCATCTGGCGAATCGCCTGATCGCGGCACAATACCGGGTCGAGCTTGCCATCGCGGGCCTGCTGGGTGAGGTTGTGGGTGAACTTGGACAGCAAAGATTCGCCAGCGGCCGCGGCAGGTTTGGCAGAGACGGTATCTGGGTATTGGGCCAGCGCATATTCGCGCAAGCGAGCGGCATCGATGCGCGCCAATAGTGGCTGGTAGCGGCTGCCGGCATAGCGGACCAAGTTGCGTAGCAGGGCGAGAATCAAGGCCGCCTGGTCAATCTGGCTCCGGCCAAGCTCCAGGCTTGCGGCCATAAGACCATCCTGCAGCCATTGCACCAGTTCCGGGGCAAATACCGGATTGCGTGAAGCGCTGTGCTCAGGCAGCGGCTGCAGCGCTGCGACCAGTATCTGTACCTCCACCTCCGCGTCCCGCAGGGCCTTGCCCAGCAACCCTTCGGGACGCTCCAGCAGCGCCAGCAATAAGTCCTCGACAAGAATCTTGCTGCCGCCACGCCCCACGCAACGCTGTGCGCAGCCTTCCAGGTCACGGCGGGACTCGGCGTCCAGCGCTTTGATGAGCTGTTGCAAATCAACGTTGATCATTTCATTGGTCCTTGATGAATCCGCTGCCGAGGGTAACGACCCCATCAGCCCGTTCGTGCCCAAGCCAGCTGGTCCAGCCAAGGCGACAGGCGTTGTGGTTGCCGATGCGCAACTCGCGAATTTCCTCGTGCTTGAGCACCAGGCGCAGGTCGTGGTCGAGAGGGTCCCGGAGGGTAAAGCGCACCAATGCGCACAGGGGCTGGTAACCCGGCCCGACCGGCAGGAACTCGTGAAAACGCTCCCAGGTCAGCTGACAGATGTGGATGCGAAACTTGCCTCCGCGGTCGCGAACGCTTTTGCCCAGCACCGCGTTGTTACCCAGCAGGCTGTTGCTCTGCCCTAGCTGGTTAAGTTCTTCAGCAAGGATCACTACGCGCCGCTCAAGGCACTGTTCGATGGTCAGTTCCTCGTGCTTGAAGTAGTAACGCAGTACCGACTCGATCAGCGCCGCCGAATGAGCTCGCAGACTCAGCAGCCCCAGATAGGGCAGCAAGCGCCGCCAGTTGAGCTCGCTGGCTTGGCGAATGGCTTGACCACCCAAACCGATAAGGGCGAACAGTTGCGCCGAAAACGGGTCTTTGGCGCCGGGCTCGAAGCGCACGTGATAGCGGTGCTTGCGCCAGATCGGTAACATCAGCCGCTGCAGACGGTGGTTGAACAGGTCGAGGAACTGGCGGGTGGGGTTACCGCAATCACCGTCACCGATCGCCTGCTCGGAGTAAAACGCAGGCAACGGCGAACTGGCGCCCACCAGGCCAATCAGATTGAGCCGCAGGCGGGCACGCATTTCACCGTGCTCATGGAAAAACTGCACACGGTCGATATCGCTCCCAGGGAATCCCAGACTGGGATTGGCCTCGAACTCGAGTCGCTCATACAGTTCATCCTGATCAAGCCATGGGTTGTCCTGGCGCAGTTGATCGACTACCAACAGCACGGCCTGGTACAGCGAATACTCTCTGATATGACGGGTCAGCTCGCTCAGAGCAGGGGCTGCATGCCCATGCGTGGTAGCCATTGGTAAACCTCCCCTTGCGTGCTTTTGACCCTCAGCTCATGGAACGAGTTGAGGCTTGCGTAGAGTGCGAAGAATTCGTTGAGCACCGAGGCGAAGACGAACAGGTCACCCTCCCCCACGTAGCCCTCCGGATCGATCGTCAGTTCGGTGCGCAGGCCGCGCAGTGGCAGGCCCTTGTGCAGACGGTCGATGCGCTCGTGGCGCACGGCCTGCAGGCCGCCCAGCAGGCGCTTGCTGACCTTCTCCGCCTGTTGGTCGTAGTAGCGCGGTAGGTCGTACGTCTCCAGGATCACCTTGAGCGCCTCGACGTTGGCCAGCGACAGGTAGTTCAGCGACATGTTGCTGATCAGCCGCCATAGAAAGTCTTGCCCGATAGGCGGCGCATAACTTGGGGTTGCAACGGTGATGTTGCGAAAGCGCAGAAACTCAGGCGTGCCCTCGCCCGCAAGGCAGATCTCGCCCTCGTGCAGGCGAAGGGGCAGGTTCTGGTTGGTGCAGGTGAGTTCGACCGACAGCGTCTCGTGGGAAGCAGTCTGGCGAATGCCAAAACTCAGGTAGGTGTCCATCCCTTCATGCAACTGCGAGCTGCGTTGGCGCACGCTGAAGTGCGGGCTACGTTCATTTACATCAAAGCTGGAATCGTGTTCGAACGACTCGAACGGCACATAGTTGCGGTAACCCACACCACCCGGCAGCCAGCCGACAACCTGTTCCACGGCGAACACACCACAGCTGCGCAGCTCAGCACCAGCTGGCAGCAGCAGGTATTCGTCCTGCTTGCCATCCAGGCGCAGCGGCAGCGCGTCTTGGCGAAACAGATTGACGATGGGAGTGCAGTGCAGCTTGATGTTCTCAAGGCTGGGACGCAGGCGCTGAATACCGCTCTTGCGGATGTTGAAGCGGATAGCCAACCCACGCACCTGCGGGTTGATCTCTTCCGGAATTGCGGCAAGCGCTTCCAAACCTTCGAGATCAACGAACAAGTACTTGTCCTGAAAGGAGAAATACTCCTGCAGGAAGCGGTAGCCACGAAAGGTATTGAGCGGATAAGGGATCAGCGCGTGTTCCTCGCCGAAACCCACCGGCGAGACCTTGTCAGCACGCAGCGTAAAGCTCAGGTCAGTCGCATTGATCTGTGAAAATGCTTTACCGTGAGCATCCAGCGGCACTAGCTCGATGCTCTCGAGGTTGCGCAGCAGACACAGGTAGAGCATCTGGCTGATGTAGCGCTCGCCGGCCAGGTGTAGACGCAAACGCTTGAGTTCGAGTTCGGCCAGAAACCCGTCACAGCTCATCTCGGTACGCAGCGTCAACACTGCTCCATCGCCCTTGACGGCATAGTCGATGGCGGCAAGGTTCAGAGCCTGTACCTCGGTGGCATAGCAGGTGCGAAATCGGCAGCGCACGCCATCGACCGGGACGCTCTCCACGGAGGTTTCCCGAGGAGCGATCCGTGCTGGACCGGCCTGAGTCAGCGGCTCGAACTGGAGCATGCTGAACGACGGCTGCGGGCGCATATAGTTGGGCCACAGCAAGTGCATCAACGAATGGGTGAGCTCCGGCAGCTCGTCGTCGAGCTTTTGCCGCAGGCGCCCAGTGAGAAAGGCAAAGCCTTCCAGCAGCCGCTCGACATCCGGGTCGCGTCCGCTCTGGCCGAGGAACGGCGCCAGCGCCGGGCTGCGCTCGGCGAAGCGTCGACCCAACTGGCGCAGTGCGGTGAGTTCACTCTGGTAATAGTGGTTGAACGACACAGAGAATTACCTTGTTTGAAGCGCGGCTGGGCGCTGGTATGGCGACTGCGGGCAGTGGATCGTTGGCTCAACAGCAGTGGTCGGCCCGGCAAAGCCAGCTGATTCACTTTCGAAACCCGCGTCTTATCTGATTTCCGAGGACTAGCTGTGCTCGATGGAGTCACCACTGGCTCCGGCGCTATGAACGGCGCCGGAGTGTGCGTATCACCAATCATCACCGTGCCAGCTCCGGCTATGACGGTATTACCGTCGTTACCAATTGAACCGACCGTGGCAGCGCCCATGCCGTTGATGGTGACGCTGCCCGAGACGCCGTCGACGATGACGCTTCCACAGGCACTGCTATCCCCCATGCGGGCAGCTGCCAAGCCTTCGATGATCACGTTCGGAGAACCGGTCTCAATAGGATTGTTGCCGTGCCCGGGAATCGGGCAATCGGTGGGGTCGCTGACCCGTGCTGCAGGTTTGCTCATGTCGAAACTCCTTTTATCGAACCTTGACGTTGCCGCTGCCGTCGAGGTCTGCGGTGAAACTGACGGCGCGGCGTAATCCCTCAAGTTCCAACCAGCCTTCGATGGCGAAAGTGAGTTTGAGCGGATCGTTGCTGAGCGGCTGCGAGAGCACCTGAACGCTGCTCAGGCGCGGTTCGTATGCTTCGATGAAGCACTGAATCGCCTCCCGGGCCTGGGTCATGGCATCGTGCAGGCTCAGGCGCATATCGTTCAGATCGGGCAGCCCGTAGTCAGGCAGCGTCTGCACGCTGCCTGCTCTGGTACTGAGCATCTTGCTCAGGTGACTGGCGACCGAGGCCGTTACGCTGCTTTCGCGGTTGTACTCACTGCGCTGCGCCACTTCACCACCCAGTCGCTCGAACAGGCTGCCGTATCCACTCATGCCCTACTCCACTCAGGCCTTGTCGAGCTTGCCGACCAGCGACAAGGTGAAGTCGGCGCCCATGTACTTGAAGTGAGGGCGTACATTCAGGCTGACGCGGTACCAGCCGGGCTCGCCTTCGACCTCACTAACGACAATTGCGGCCGCGCGCAGCGGTCGACGCCCGCGAACTTCAGCGCTGGGGTTCTCCTGATCTGCCACGTACTGACGGATCCAGTTGTTGAGCTCATCCTCAAGGTCAGTGCGCTCCTTCCAGGAGCCCAACTGCTCGCGCTGCAACACCTTCAGGTAGTGAGCCAGGCGATTGATGATCATCATGTACGGCAGCTGGGTACCGAGCTTGTAGTTCAGCTCAGCGCTCTTGGCTTCTTCGCTGTTGCCAAAAAACTTTGGCTTCTGCACGGAGTTGGCGGAGAAGAACGCGGCGTTGTCAGTGCCCTTGCGCATGGTCAGAGAAACAAAGCCTTCTTCGGCAAGTTCATACTCGCGGCGGTCCGATATGAGCACTTCGGTTGGGATCTTGGTTTCTATTTCGCCCATGCTCTGGAAGTGATGCAGCGGCAGATCCTCGACCGCACCGCCGCTCTGCGGCCCGATGATGTTCGGGCACCAGCGGAACTTGGCGAAGCTGTCGGTCAGCCGGGTGGCGAAGGCATAGGCTGTGTTACCCCACAGATAATGCTCATGGCTGTTGGCAACCATTTCCTTGTAGGCAAAGGTCTTGACCGGGTTTTCCTCCGGATCGTAAGGGTTGCGCAGCAGGAAGCGCGGAACTGTCAGAGTCATGTAGCGCGAGTCTTCGGACTGGCGAAAGCTCTGCCACTTGGCAAACTGTGGGCCTTCGAAGTGATCGTTGAGATCCTTCAGGTCGGGCAGCCCAGTGAAGGCCTCCAGGCCGAAGAATTTGGGGCCGGCAGCGGCGATGAAAGGCGCATGGGCCATGCAAGACACGCTGGAGACGTACTGCATCAGCTTGACGTCTGGAGCGCTGGGCGACATGAAGTAATTGGCAATGATGGCGCCCACAGGCTGGCCACCGAACTGGCCGTACTCGGCTGTGTACACGTGCTTGTAAAGACCGGCCTGCATTACCTCTGGGGAGTCTTCAAAATCATCCAGTACGTCTTGCTTGGAGGCATTGAGCAACTCGATCTTGATGTTCTCGCGAAAATCGGTGCGATCCACCAGCAGCTTCAAGCCGCGCCACGAAGCTTCCAGCGACTGGAACTCTGAATTGTGCAGAATCTCATCCATCTGCCGGCTGAGCTTGGCGTCAATCTCGGCGATCATTCGGTCAACCATGGCTTTCTTGACCGGTTCACCACGGTTGTGCGGCTTCAGCAGCTCCTCGATGAAAGCCGACACGCCACGCTTGGCAATGCCATAGGCATCGTCATCAGGCGTGAGGCTGGTTTGCGCGATGATCTGGTCGAGGATGCCAAATTCGACGTTGTCCTGGGTCGCTTGCTGTACTTCGGTGCTCATGGGGGGAGGTCCTTATTGTGGCTTGGGTCAAGCGTCCTGTTGCGGGGCGTCATCCATGCCGAGCTCGCCGAGCACACGGTCACGCGCCTCGTCGTCAGCCAGGACGCCTTCGATGGCTTTACGGAAGGCCGGGGCATTGCCCAGCGGCCCCTTGAGCGCCACGAGCGCCTCGCGCAGCGCCATCAGCTTTTTCAGCTCCGGAATCTGCTCGACCAGGTTGGCCGGGTTGAAGTCGTTCAACGCGCCAACCTTGATTTCCAACGCCAGCTCCTCGCCGTCAGCAAGATCGTCCTGCAGGCGATTGGCTACGTTGAGGGTAAGGCTCAGGTTTTGCTTCGCGAGAACGTCGTCGAAGTTGTTCTTGTCGATGCTGATCGTCTTGCGGTCCTCGATCTTGCGATCGTCGTGCCGCTGTGTGAAATCGCCGAGCACCACCAGTTTCAGCGGCAGCTCAACTTCTTCCTGAGCACCGCCCAAGGCCGATTTGAACGTGACATTGATGCGTTCCTTGGGTGCTACCGAGCCTTCTTTGGCCATTGATGTTCTCCTCTACGGTTGCGGCCCCGAGGGCCTAATTGAGTACCACTTCAAGATCGAGGTGGCACAACCTGCGGTAAATCTCGTCCTTGCGTTCGCGAACCTCATGGCTCTGCGGCAAGAGCTCGCAGCTGCTGTGCAGCAGCTGCAGCAGCTGTAAAGCCAGATCCGGCTCCCATGCATCCAGCCCTGATTCGCGCAACTGCCGATCAAGAGATTCGAGCTGGGTCCGGGCGAGTTCGTACTTCTTGGCGAGATGGCAAAGCCGGGCCAGGGTGAAGTGCCAGAAAAATCGCTCTCGCCCGCCCTGGGTTCCCTGCATCCCCTGTTTCAGCTGCTGCACCGCAGCCTTCAAACCGTCTTTGTGCAACACCGGCTGGACGGCCTCCAGAGCCTGTTCCCAAGCCGGCGCTTGCGTCTCCTCGCTGCGCCCGATCGGGCGCAAAGCGGCTGGTGCCTGCAAGTGCGGCAGCACCGTCGCACTGATCCAGGCCAGGGTGGCCGGGCTGGCAAACGGCTGGCCATCGTGAAAGCGCAGCCCTGTGATACCCGGCAGGCGCTGCAGAAATAGCGCGAAGGTCATCTCTACCTCGCGCTGGGCCAAATCGCTGCCCAACGCATGCAGGCACTCCCAAGCGAGATGCTGACCATCGAACCAAAACGGCGAACGGGCCAGACTGGCCTCGACGTCTACCAGCAGATCGGCATAGCTGCAGGACTCGAAGCGCCGGCGATAATCACTGAGCCTGTCGGCAGGTATGCCCCTCAGTGCAGTGAGTTGGTCAGCATTGCGTTCGGGCAGGCCTTCGATTGGCAGCCATGCCAGGGTTCGATTCAGGCGCAGGGCTCGCAGATCGCTAGCCTTTTGCTTAAGCCACCAGGCAGCCAGCGGCCGCCCAGCGTCCTGCAGGCCGCGCAGGGTTTTGTGGGCGTCCTTTTCGTTGTCGAGGGTCGCACCTGGGGCAAGTAGCTGAGTTGCCGAGTGCTTGACCTGGGCCATCATGGCGCCGACGCTGCCAGGCTCTGGCTGACCTTCGCCGCCCCGCTCAACCATTTGCGCCAAACGCCGGCGCATCGGCAAAATCAGCGGTGCATCGTCTCCAAGGTGGCTGCCGAGGGTCGCGTCCAACGCCTCAAGATGCTCGACCATTGCCCGGAACAGTGGCAGTTGCTCTTTCATTGGCACGTCGTCGCCGAGTACCTGCTCCAGGCGCGGCAGCAACCAGGCGAATGCGCCGCAGCGAGTGCGATCCTTCCGCGGATGCACCTCAGCCCAATGCTGCCTGCAGAGGTAGCTCAGCATGCCAAGACCTGCCAGCAAGCCTGCGAAGGATTCGCGCTGGTGCAGCGCCCAGGTCAGCCATACGCCGATACGCAAATCACGGCTTTGCTCACGCAGCAACGCTTCGCATCCTTCAGCCACTTTGGCCCAGTCAGTGCTACCCGTATCGTGCATCGCCTGATGCTTGCTGAGTTCTTCTTCAAGCACTTCGAACTCATTGGAAAAGCGCACGTCCTCGCCCGCGAAAGTGCCTCCTGGCACAGGGGCTTTCACAAGATCCAGATAATGGACGCACAACTTGCTTGAATACGACACTGCCGCCTCTTTGAATAACTATCGAGCACAGTCGGAATACGCACAATTACGTGACACCAATAGGAGAAACGTGATTTTTTCGTCTTTGGAAACGTTGCCATGAGTGGCACAGACGGCCGAATCCTAACCGGCACTTCGGCTCGATGCAAGTAAGCCAAAATTGAAACACCCAAGAGGTTATCTCCCCCAGAAACCTATGGGGAATATTATAAAAACCCTTGAAAGCGCTGTCCCAGAGAGGCTTAAGCGCTTAGATCAAATAGGTAAACCTAATCGATATAGAACTTTCTTCCAACCCCACCGGATTACTCCTACATCACCACCAGACTTTTCCCACAAAGAATATTGTTGCGCAAGCCATTAGAATCGCCTTCAACTTCCACCCAAGAAAGGGCAAGCAGGATTTGTGAGAATGGATCAGGGAGTCACAATCTGCAGAGTGCGCAAAAATTTGCGCACTCCACTATCACTAAAACGGTGGCCTACAGTACCTAAGCCCAGCGCTTATGCGGGATACAGCAGTGGTGCGCAACTTTTTGCGCACACTGCGCAAAAAGTTGCGCACATTCACCCTGTGATCGACTTCTTAAACAGCTAGGGATCACCATAAAATCACAGCAACCTGTTGATTTTGTTAAGAATTAATAATTATGGCATGCAAATTGATCTGCATATCGGCAGCCGAGTCAGAACGACCCGGCCGATCCATACTTGTTCCACAAGGAGAGCTGTAATGCCAACACCCGCGTACCTGACCCTGCAAGGCACCAAACAAGGCCTGATCACTGCCGGCACCTTTACCGAGGACTCGGTAGGCAACATCTACCAGGAAGGCCACGAAGACGAGATTCTGGTCCAGGCTTTCGACCACCAGGTAATCATTCCGCGTGACCCGCAGTCCGGCCAGCCTACTGGTCAGCGCGTACACAAACCGCTGAAGATCACCAAGGTCTTCGACAAGTCTTCGCCGCTGATCTTCACCGCCCTGACCAGCGGAGAGCGCCTGAAAGAGTGCACCCTCAAGTGGTTCCGCACTTCGGCTTCCGGTACTCAAGAGCACTACTACACCATCAAGCTCGAAGACGCGATCATCGTCGACGTGCAGTCCAACATGGCCAACTGCCAGGACCCGAACATGGCGCACTTCACCCACCTCGAAGACGTCTACTTCACCTACCGCAAGATCACCTGGACCCACGAAGTATCCGGCACTTCAGGTTCCGATGACTGGCGTACCCCGGTCTCGGTGTAACCCGCTGTGACTTAGCCGGTGGCACTTCGGTGCCGCCGGCGCTCACTGCACCACCGCGCACACTTCTCCCAGGTTCTGCCAGCAGGGCCCCTCCCGCACTGGCTTTAACCAAGAGGACACCCGATGTTTACGCCGGCAGGCCAACCTTCCTTCACCTTCTCCGTCCAAGGCGTCAGTAGTGAGCTGCGGGTACTGGCATTCACAGGCGTCGAGGCACTCAACCAGCCTTTTGATTTTGAGCTGCAACTGATCAGCGAGCATTCAGCACTGGACCTCAGCGAGCTGCTGCACAAGCCCGCCTTTCTCCGTTTTTGCTCGGAAGGCGTGGGCATCCATGGGATCGTAGACCGCATTGCCCAGGGTGATTCGGGCAGGCGCTTTACCCGTTACGACATTACCCTGCGTCCGCGCCTTGCCCGCCTCGCTCATCGGATCAATCAGCGTATTTTCCAGAACCTCAGCGTTCCGGACATCATTACAACGGTCCTCAGGGGCCATGGCATTCTCGCCGATGCCCACCATTTTCATCTCGGCTTCGAGTACCCGCCCCGCGACTACTGCGTGCAGTACGACGAATCCGATCTGCACTTCATCCAGCGCCTGTGCGAGGAAGAGGGCCTGAGCTATCACTTCCAACACAGCAGCGACGATCATCATCTGGTGTTCGGAGATGACCAGACGGTGTTCCCCAAGCTCGCCAGCGTGAGCTACCAGCAAGACAGTGGGCAGGTGGCCGACCATTCGGCGATCACGCGACTGGCTGTACGGCTCGAGACCCGCACTACCCGCGCGACCCGCCGCGACCATGACTTCAAGAACCCGCGCCTGCTTCTGGAAAGCCACCACAGCACCGAGCTGGCTCCGGACCTTGAGGACTATGACTATCCAGGCCGCTTCAGCGATCGTGATCACGGCCGGCTACTAGCCACCCGCGCCGTGGAGCGTCACCGCGCTGATTACCGCATGGCGGAGGGTCGCGGCGATGTTGCCCGGCTGGCCAGCGGGCACTTCATGCCCCTGATCGGTCACAGCCGCGACGAGTACAACGACCTTTGGCTACTGACCAGCGTGCGCCATGAGGGCAAGCAGCCCCAGGTACTCGAGGAGGCCTTGCCGAGTGCTTCCAACGCACACAAAGACGACTTTCATCAGGGCTACCGCAACGCCTTCAGCGCTACCCCGTGGGAGCAGCACTTCCGCCCTGCCCTGCGGCATGGAAAGCGGCGCATCCGCGGCAGGCAGCGCGCCTTGGTTACCGGCCCAGCCGGTGAAGAGATCCACTGTGACAGCTACGGCCGGGTCAAGGTGCAGTTCTTTTGGGACCGTGAAGGCGCTGGCGACGACCATACCAGCTGTTGGCTGCGGGTTTCATCTGCGTGGGCGGGGGCGCGCTACGGCGGCGTGGCAGTCCCACGGGTAGGCATGGAGGTACTGGTGGGCTTTCTTGAGGGCGATCCCGATCAGCCATTGGTCACCGGATGCCTGTATCACCGCGACAATACAGCGCCCTACCCGCTGCCGGCGAGCAAGACTCGTAGTGTATTCAAGACCCTCAGCAGCCCCAACGGCGAGGGCTTCAACGAGCTGCGTATCGAAGACAAGCAAGGCCAGGAGCAAATCTTCATCAACGCCCAGCGCGACTGGGAGCAACGCATAGTGCATGACCAGAAGATACGTGTCGGCCATCAACGTCACGACACCGTCGAAGCCGATAGCTACAGCGAGATCAAGGCCGAAGAACACAAAACCGTCGACCACGACAGTAAGGCCGAATGCTACGCCGACGACCACCTCAGCATCGCCGTTAGTCAGCACTTGAAAGTCGCCACCGACCAGTTCGTTGAAGCAGGCACCGAAATCCACCTGAGCAGCGGCCAGAAGGTAGTTCTGGAGGCTGGCGCGAGCATGACGCTCATGGGCGGAGGTAGCTGGATTCAAATCGATGCCAGCGGCGTGGCCATGAGCGGTACCGCTATCAGTCTCAACGGTGGTGGTATCGCGGGCCTGGGCTCCGCGGTGGCCGCCTTGCTGCCGGGGTTGCTGCGTCAAGCCACAACGGCGTCAGCAGGAGCAATCCCCTTGTCTGCTGCACGCCCCTTGTTCGGCATCATCCGGGAGTGCGGCAAGCACAGCGGCGGAGCCTGCATGCGTGAGGATTGCAAGTGTCTGAATTGATCATGAATGCGCTGCTGAACACGCCGACCTGCGCGCTGGATGCGTTCGCGCACAACGAGCAGCTGACCTTCGTCATCGATCTCGGCACCGAACCTAGCGCCTTGGCCCAACTTTACCAAGTGGGTCAGCCGTTCGAACCCTCGTTGCTGCTCAAGGACAGCACCTTCGACGCGCATGCTTGGCAGGGACCCTTCAGCTTCAGTACTGAGCCGCAGAGTCCCTTGGCATTGAAAGCCGCAGCGCTTTGTCTGGAAAAACGATGTGGCATGGCCATCCTGGCTCACGACGAGGCGCAGGTGCTCGCCCATGTTCGTACGCTGTTGAAGGTCAACGATGGCTGCGGCGGCCAGAGCTATCTCAGCCTTGGCAGGCCGTATCTGTGGGCGGCGTTGGCATTGACAGCGGGTCCTCGGGCACCTCGGCTGTTCGGTCCCGTGGACCATGTGCTGACACCTGCACCGATGAATCTGCAGCTCAGCGAAAACCCGTGGTACCTGTGGTCTGCGCCCGAAGGGCAGAGGCGAATCGAGGGTGGGGGCTCATACGACCTGCCGCCAGAGTTCACCGTCGCGGCTCGAACACTTCGTTTGCTTTATTTTCTGGACGCAGATTACGCCAGCTTTGGTGCTCAAGGGGTATCACAGGTCACAGTTGCATTAGCAAACCTAGAGCTGCTGATTGACCACGGCGTTAGCTTTATCGAGCACCTCATCAGGCTGGCAAGCCAGATCAACGGACCTTTGCTGGCCAACAACCCGCAGGCCATGGCCATCCTTAGTGGTGATGAAATGGGTTTCGTCAAGGCGAAGCGACTGGCTCAGCTTGCTGAATACCCCAACGAATCAGCCAGCCCGATCACGGAAATAGAAGCCCTATGACAACTGATACCTCGCCTGAATGCACCTTTCCTGAAGAGTCGGTACCTGCAGCTTGCGTGCTGCAGCTCCCTCCACAGTCCACCGCTTGCAGGCGCTCTGGTGGCTTCCATGAGCAGCGGCTACCGTGTTCGACGCACTACTCCAGCGTTCTTTATTCGACCGAGCAGCAAGAGTTCTGGCTGCTGCCCAGACATGTAGCTGAGTTGGTACAAGAGGCCATCTATACCCTCGATAAGCATATTTCGCCGGACAAGCCCGCCGACGAGCGCAAAAAAGGCTTGGACCAATGCGGGCTGCTCGACTACTTCCTGGAGCCGCATTTGAGTAATTTTCTTCTTGACGAGGACAAGGCTCGGCTGGAAACCATAGAGCGCGAAGAGCCCTACATCGAAGACCCTAGCCTTGTCATGCGCCTGCGGATTGCAGCGCGCAAGGAAAAAGGCATTACTCCTGAAAATCTCTATCCCCACGACCGAAACCTGGCCTTTCAGCAGCAGGAACAGTGGAGCGCTGAGCGTGAAGAGCTGAGAGGCCTTCACCAGCTCAATATCGAGTGGAAACAACTGCGCAAGAAAGCTATCGCTCACGCCGAGGAGCAAGGCTACACCTACGAAGCCGATAGCCTGTTCCAGCCCGAGGCCATCGAAGCCCGTGCAAGAGTGCAGAACTATCTGCAGAAGCGCGAAGAAGTGCTGAGCAGGGGCGCAAACAGTTTCAGCGATGAAGAAATCGCCCAGTACCTTGCTGAAGACAAGCGGCAGCTTGAGAAAGCATTGGACTGCCGCCATGGATGTAAATCTGAGCTCATGGCTTATCAAGGCTGGCGGCTCAAAGAGCGGGACAAGAGGGCTTTCGCCGACTACCGCGACGCAATCATCAGCGTCGCCGATTACGGCTTGGCAGTGCCGGAATTTGCCCTGCTCCCCGCCCGGGGTGCATCAGTAGTCACCGGTATCGAAACGTTCAAGACCTACCTTGCGCTGGAAACCAAGCAGCGCCAGATCACCGAAGCAATCCGCAAGAAGTATCAAGACTGGATTGACGCAACAGGCCAGAGCACACCCGCACCTGCCGGCCTTGTTGATCAGGAACGTGCCGAGTGGGACGCGCATCAGAAAACCAAAAAAGCCATGCAGTCAGTGGCAGAGGCCAACGTGGCGAAGAGCTTTCCACGCCGCCACCTGCTGTGGAACCCGGAAGAGTTCAAGCCCAAGACGGTCGAGCGCCTGGTCAAAGCCGACTTTCCACTGCGTGAGGTCAGCACCCTCGATACACCAAACAAGACCCTCAGCCACTTCAGCCTGCTCAACCTGGATGATTTAGAAAACACGCTAAAGGAAACCTTCGCCCGCTCGGTGCAAGAGGCACGCTATCGACAACGGTTCATCCCGGAGAACAGCGACGGCCAAGCCAGCGTCGATACCGTGACTACGGTGTTTCATGAGTGGCTAACGCGTGAGGGGGCTAAACGCATCCCTGATCAGGAAAGCGACTGGTTCGATGCAGAAGGATGGTTCGACGTCGAGCTGTTCCACAGCTACCTGCTCAAACAACACTACCGGGTTGAACTGCTTTCCGATCCTGAGCGCCGGCAGCAATGGGGCCAGCGCCTGCAACAAATGATCTTCAAGGACAGTGTGCGCCGCCAATTACGGCTGTTCGACAACAGTCCGCAGGCGCAACTGGTGCGTTGTCTTACGCCACCCCAACAATCAATCCACGGCAGTGCAACCTTGGCGGGCCCCAACTTCACCCTGAGCAAGGGGTTCGGCAGCTCTGCCGAGGCCACGCTTGATATCGACCTCGCTCGCGGTGAGGTGGAATTGTTCAAGCTCGACATTCCGCCTCGAGAAGAGGCTACGCCACTTAAGGTGACCTACCGCAACTACCGCGGCCAACCCACCGAACTCGACCTCGGCCGCTTCTCGATGCACCTCGGCGCCCGCGCCTGGGGCTTTACCGGGGCATCACTGATGCTGTCCACGGAGTTGCAGTTCAGCCATGAGAATGTTCGCTATGGCAACAACCTGATAGCTAGAGAGCAAGCGACACGTTCCGGCGGTGACCGCCCAGCTTCGGGCAAGCAGACGACCCTAAAGCAAGAGAAGACGCTGCAAACCGGGCCACTGATTAAGGGGGCTGGCACGAAGCTGCAAATTGAAAATGGCGCGGTGTCCAAGTTCCACCTCTTCGCGGGCACCCAGGCCGGACTCAAGATAACCGGCGCATTGAATTGGGCACCACCGAGAGAAGGCGTGGGCCCGCCACAGACCATCAGTCAGAGGGATGCCCTCAACGCGCCAAGCAATTGGTTAAGCCTTGCGCGCCTGACCGGCGAGGTGGGAATCGGGCTTGGGCTTGGTTTTACGGGGGAATTTAATCTCTCCCTCCATGAAGGGCGGCTGATTCTAGCGCTCAAGGCATCGGTTGTAGCAGGGCCGGGAGCGATGGGCAGTTTCAAGTTTGAAGTGGGTTATGAGGCAATATTTGCCATCCATAACTTGTTCAGGCGTGAGCTCCACAAAAATAACTACCATCCGTTGGTATGGGTGGAACCCGAAGCGTCGGATTTCATGTCGAAAATCTCCCTGCTAGGCGCGATGGGGCTGGATCCGGCCATGATCTATCTGATGGCTTACGACAAGATCATGACATTGTATGAGGCGCTGTTTAGAGCGGGGAAAGGTGGAGTGATCGCGCATACTATTATGACCTATCCAAATCGAGCAGAATTGAGGAAATGGCTCGTTAATGCTCCTCCACAGGCATTAGGCCCGCTTTTACATACACTAATTTTCGAGCCTAAAGCGTTTGAAATACCGACCACTACCAGCGAACAACATCAGAAAACGATTTTCAATGAAACAGAGTGCCACTACCTCCAACAACAAGCCGTCGAGCTCATTATTGCCTCCATAATAAACGGAGTAAGCGACACTTTGCGACAAAAGCGGCTATTTACAGATAGCTGCAGACGCATGAATAAACATGGCTCGCTAGCTGTCGACAACAGCCACAGCTATTGTACAAATAGGTTACTACTCGATGCATTTATGCGAGTGCCTGTACGCCGCATATTCGACCGACGCTCTGATGAAACCCGAAATAATTATTTCATTTACGCAAGCTCTCTTGGGGCCGAGGCCGACAATGAATGTAGGGCTGTGCGCTCCCGTGCCGCCAATTACACCATTGAACCTCACCTTAAATTCGGACGCTGATATAATGTCAAAACTATTTATGCTCATCAAAGCCACAGCCCTCACACTGCTAATATCTAGCAATTATTGCTTTGCCGACAACAACCATCAGTTGATAAGACGCGCAATTGCCACATATGAGCAGAGAAATCCTGATGTAATGAAACTTCGCGAAGCTGCTGGAACAGGGGACAAGGAAGCCCAGTTCTACCTAGCAGAAACCTTGAAGCTCTTATCTGGACATATGACACCCGAGTCAAAAATGTGGTACGAGAAATCGGCCAGGCAGGGGGACATGTATTCTATGTATCGACTATCATCCTTGAAATACGACTTATGCAGCATTATGCAAAACTGCCCCGCCTCCCCATCTCAGTCGCGAACGTGGGGCGAAAATCTATATGACGTCGCGATAGAAAAGGCTAACCAAGGCGATGGAGAGGGCATGGAGATGATGTATACCCTCACAGGTGATCTCGACTGGTTGGTTAAGTCAGCAGATTCAGGCTATGCCAGCGCTCAGAACTGGCTTGCTGTTAGATATGAATGGGGGGACGGGTGGTTTATATGGCCGGGCCAAAGAAATAAAGAAATTGATCGGTTATACAAAGCATCCGCCGAAGGTGGTTATCCAAGGGCAATGAGTCAGTACGCCGGGATACTGCTGTTGCAAGGAGACGTAACGGGTGCACAGAAGTGGTTGATGAAGACAGTGGCAGTCGGTTACATCCCTGCAGTCGCGACATATGCTTCCGTGCTTGTAGATGGAAAGTATTATCATCTAGAAAAAGATTTACAAATGGCATATTCACTTAATTTAGTGCTTGCGGAAATTGATGATGGAGCAACCCATATATCAACCTCAGCCTTGAGCAAACTGAAGCTCCAGCTGACCGTGGAGCAAATAGCTGCAGCCACCCTTCAGGCAGAGGCATGGAAAGCGGCGCATCCGCCACTTTCGTACTATCCACCTAAGCTAGTATTTTTCTGATAGGCATGAAAACTCATAGCAAGAACATGTAGGAAACGCACAAAACTCACTAAATACTTTCTAAACTTTTAATTTGACATTGACCCGTATTAAATACGGTAAACTCACACCATTACTGAACACAACAGCACGCCTGCCTAATACAGAGCCATTGCACTGTATGCGGCACCCTGCAAGGCAGGTCCAAAAAAATTCTTGCACTTACTATCAGGACCCACCACAAAACAGGCTGATGTACGCAACGTCTGAAGCCATAGGATCGCCACTAAATACACTGTCCCACCCATCTTTCGACGCCCCCTTAAGTACATGGGGAGAAAGTCAGATAAAAGCTAGAGCGACATTGACTGCCGTACCTGCAAAAACAAACTATCAATCAGATCACTGCATGGCAGCAGTGAAAAAACTGGCGAGAGTCACAACAGAAAACGCAAGTCGTTGAGAGTTTTAAACACCGGAGCAAGCTCGACATAGTCATCCTTGGCTAACGCGATGGCTGTAGCAGATACAGACTGCACTATGGCAGTACGCTAATAGCAAGAGAGCAAGCAACACACTCCTGCGACGATCCGGCCCTCAAGCAAGAGAAAACTCTGCAAACCGCGTCACTGATCAACAGTGCTGGCATGAACCTGCAAGATGGAAATAGCGCGGTGTCTAGGTTGCACTTATTGCTGACACCCAAGCAAAGCCGCGAGAGCTACAGAACCTTACTTCACCTTTGGACATCAACACCATGAGATCGATTCCGGCACTCACTATAACCGTCTGCCTAGCATTATTAGTCTATACCAATGCTGGACACGCAGAGAGCAAGCAAGTAGTGATCAAGAAAGCAATTACGACATTCAAGCAGAGAAAACCCGATCTTGGCCAACTTCGAAAAGCTGCTATCACAGGGGACAAAGAAGCTCAATTCTACTTGGCAGAAACCTTGAGATTGTCATCAGGATATATGACTTCAGAGGCTCACTTATGGTATGAAAATTCGGCCAAACAGGGAGATATTTATTCCATATATCGCTTATCAAAGCTGAAGCAGGATACATGTAACAAGATAGGAAATTGCCCTCCCAGAGTCTCACCGAAAACATGGAGTAATAAGCTGCTTGAGATTGCACAAGAAAAAGCGAAACAGGGTGATAGAGAAGCCATGGAAATGATGTACATCCTCACCGGTGATCTCGACTGGCTGGTAAATTCGGCGAATCTGGACCATCCCAGTGCTCAAAATTGGCTTGCTGTAAGATACGAGAGGGGTGACGGCTGGTTTCTCTGGCCTGGCCAGCGGAAAAGAGAGATTACGCGCCTATATAAAGCTTCCGCGGAAGGAGGTTACCCAAGAGCTATAAGCCAACATGCTGGAAATCTTCTTTTGAGAGGAGACGTAGAAGGCGCGCAGACGTGGATAATGAAGGGCGTCGCCATATCATACGCGCCCGCAGTTGGAGCCTACGCTTACAACCTTGAGCATGGTGAATACTATCATTTCAAAAAAGATCTTACGCTTGCATACACCCTGTACTTGCTACTCTCGGAAATAGGGGGAGGCGCTAGCGATGCTGCAGAATACTCTCTTCAGAACATCAAGCCTCAGTTAACTACACACCAAATAAATTCAGCCATTAAAGAGGCAAACGAGTGGAAGGCTAAACACCTACCACTCTCCTATTACCCCCATAAACTTGAGAGTCATTGAAAAACTCACACCAGATGGCCATCGTCGACTTAAATCAAGCCAATCAATGAAAAAATTGAAGCTCCAGGGCAAAGCATGCACACTAACCTCCTCACGATTTGCACACGCCAGAGTTTAAGTCGCGAAGCTGAACCTTGTGACTGAACCTGTCATTTCCATAACGGTAATTTTAAGTAGGCTTCGACGCAGATCAACATGCCCCTGACGTCACTGAACCCGCTATAGACTGCACTTCGGAAACCTGCAACCTCTCCAATCTAGGGACCAAATTGAGCCTATGAAACGCAGCCCTGTACTCGTCACGGCAACCTACCTAGCTATGTTACTTATCAACGGCAGCAGTTCCGCAGATGACAACCTGACAATGGCAAGGGATGCGATCGCCACATTCGAGCAAAGGAAGCCTGATCTACCGCTCCTTGTAAAAGCAGCAGAAACAGGCGACAGTGAAGCACAGTTCTATCTAGCCGAGACGTTGAGGCAGCTAGCAACATGTATAACGCCGGAGGCTCATTCATGGTACGAAATGTCGGCCCACCAGGGCGATATGTACTCCATGTACCGCCTATCAACAATGAATCAAGATTTATGTACAATCATGGAAAACTGCTCAACCCTCTCACAACCTCCAAAAAAATGGGCTGAAACACTCCTCGAAACTGCTCACCAGAGAGCTCAACAAGGGGATGGAGAGGGTATGGAGATGATGTACATAATTACTGGAAACCTGGACTGGCTGACAAAGTCGGCAGCAGCAGGCTATGCCAGTGCACAGCACTGGCTTGCTGTCAGATATGAACGGGGCGATGGATGGTTTTTTTGGCCCGGCCAACGTGAAAAGAAGATTGAACAATTGTATGAAGCTTCTGCCGAGGGTGGATACCCAAGGGCTATTGGCCAGCAAGCCGGAATCCTCCTTACTAGAGGTGAAGTTGAGTCTGCGCAGAAATGGCTGATGAAAGGCGTTTCAATCGGGTACATAACCGCAGTAAGCAATTATGCCACCGTACTAAAAAATGGAAAATACTACAACATTGATAAAGACCCGCAACTCGCTTACGCACTAAATCTATTGATCTCTGAAGTTGGCGGCGGCGCACAAAATGCAGCTAATTATGCGTTAGAAGAACTTGAACCTCAGTTAACCGCCGAGCAGATAAAAAAAGCTACCAAACAGGCAAGCGATTGGAAACATGCGCATCCACCTCTCTCCTACTACCCACCAAAGCTCGAAGTCTGGTAATCGAAGCAATATATTTGTGCAACCCTAAAGACTCCAAATATGCCACAGACACTGTAATGCGAGACTGGAGCCAGCACGAAAAATTTGGCTACGCAACATCATTGCATTAACTAAGCAAGCATCCATGCTTTACCTTAAAACGATGATAATACGAAGCTAAATGCAATTTATCTGGCTGATCCTTTAAATCAACTAGTGAGTCAGCTGATGTTAGCGAAAAAATGCGGCTACGAATCATAACCCCATTTTCCATTGTCCCTCCACCCTGAATACAAATTGCCGCCCAAGCCCCAACCCCCTATCCTGATCCCGCCCTACCCCGCTCTCGCCAGCAACAACCGAAACCCGCCCCACCGCTCCCGAGGCCCACATGCAGATCGACGAAGAGCTCACCCTGAAGAAGCTCGAAATATTCCTCGCCTTCATGCACAGCGGTAACCTGGCCCGTGCGGCCAGCGCGCTGGACACCAGCAGTGTCAGCGTGCACCGGGCCATCCATTCGCTGGAAAACGCCCTGCGCTGCCCGCTGTTCAAGCACGAGGGCCGCACATTGACACCGCTGGAAAGCGCCTACGTGCTTGAGGAAAAGGCCCGCAAGCTGATCCAGGACACCACCGAGATGGTCCGCGCCACGCGCGAGGCGGCGGGCTTTTCGTCTGAGCGGTTCAAGCTCGGCGCACTGTATTCGCTGACGGTGAAGACCGTGCCGTTGCTGGTGATGGGCTTGAAGCTGCGGCGCAGCGAGCTGAACATCGACCTGACCCTGGGCTCGAACGTGGACTTGATGTACCGGCTTAAGAACTTCGAGCTGGACGCGATTCTGGTTTCGCTGGATGAGAGCACCTGCGATGCGGCATGCGAGCAGTTGCCGCTGTTCTCGGACGATATCTTCCTGGCGGTGCCGAACGATTCGCCGTTTGCTCAGGAACAGGAAGTCGATCTGGCCGACTTGGCCAACTCGACCTTCATCACCCTGACCCAGGGCTTTGCCACCCACCGCGATGGCGAGCGGGTCTTCGAGCAGGCGGGGTTCAAGCCGAATGTGGCGATGCAGGTAAACGACATCTTCACGTTGCTGAGCATGGTCAGCTCGGGCGTGGGTTATGCGTTGCTGCCGGGGCGGATTTCGGCGGTGTACGAGAACCGGATCCGGCTGATCCCGCTACAGGCGCGCTACCGTCATCAGCAGCACATTGGTGCGGTGTTCTTGAAGACTCGCGAGCGCGACCCGAACCTTCTCGCCTTGGTTGCAGAATGCCGGATGTACAGCCGCCAACGCGAGGGCTGAAACGCAAACGCCCCGGCATTCAGGGCCGGGGCGTTTGCCAAACGGGCTATCAGCCGACCAGGCCGCGTACGCAGAAGTAAAGGATCGATGGCCCCATCAAACAGCCGAGGCCGGTATGGAAGGTGGCGGTCAATGCGCCGTATGGCACCAGCCTGCGGTCGGTAGCCGCGAGGCCTGCAGTAACGCCGCTGACGGTGCCGGCAAGGCCGCCAAAGACCATCGCCGAGCGTGGGTTGTCCAGCGCTAGCCAGCGCGCCGAGACGGGGGTGAAGACCATCACCAGAATGGCCTTGATCAGGCCGGTGGCGATCGACAGCGCCATCACTTCCGAGCTCGCGCCCAGCGCCGCACCCGTGACCGGGCCGACGATATAGGTAACAGCGCCGGCACCAATGGTGGTGATGCTCACCGCGTCGCGGTAGCCGAAACTCCAGGCGACTGCCGCGCCGACCACGAACGGCAGCACAGTGCCCAGCAGCAGTGCGATGGCGCCGATCATGCCGGCTTTGCGTGCTTCGGTGGCCTGCACTTCAAAGGCGGTGGCGACGATGGCGAAGTCGCGCAGCATGGCGCCGCCCATCAAGCCGATGCCGGAGAACAGGGTCAGGTCGGCCAGGCCTTTTTGCCCGCCGGTCAGGGTGCCGCCAACCCAGGCCAGCACCAGGCCGATGACGATGGCAATCGCCGAGCCGTGCACGCGGCCGAAGGTCAGGCGTTTGGAGAGGATCACCGAGATCCACATCACGGCGCCGACTACGGCGAAGGCAGTGATCAGGCTGTTGTGCTCAAGTGCTTTGAGGATGACTTCCATATCAGCGACCTCCGACCGGTGCGACTGCGATGGAGGTTTCAACGACCTCCTTTTCCAGCGGTTCTCCGCGGTGAGTGCGGCTGATCAGGGCGATGGTGGCGCCACACAGCAGTACCGAGCCGATCGCTGCCAGCAGTGCGACGGGGCCGCCATGCAAGGCGGTGACGACGTTTTGCTGCGCGGCCATGGCCACCACGATGGGGATGTACATCGCGCCCCAGAAGCCCACGCCCAGGTCGCATTCCTTGCTCATGCCGCCATTCCGCTGCATGTACAGGCGGGCGAAGATCAGCAGGATCATGGCAATGCCGACCCCGCCGACGTTGGATTTGACCCCGAGCAGAACGCCAAGGAAGTCGCCGAGGATGACACCGGCAAGCGTGCAGATGGCCAGCAAGGCCACACCGTAAATGATCATTGTTGTTTTCCTCACGTTGAATCGAAGTTGTTTTGTTGTTGTTCTTCGAAATGCGGGCAGTCAGTCGCTGGCGTTCACCTCCCGCCGCAACAGGGCATCCAGGGTGTCGGCGCGGGCGCCTTGGCAGGCGATCACCGTGCCGGGATTGAATACACGCCGCGCCAGGCCGCTGAGGACGGTGCCGGGGGGCAGTTCGATCAGCAGGCGCACGCCGCGCTCGTAGGCGTTGCACAGCGTGCCGTACCAGTCGACGGTGCGGCACATGTTCAGCGCCAGATCGTGGCGCAGGGCTTCTGGGTCATGCAGTTGGCGGGCGCTGGTGCTGCTCAGGTAACCCAGTTGCGGGCGTTTGAGCGGCACGTCGGCGAAGGCTGCTGCCAGTTTGGCGGCAGGCGCATCGAGCAGCGCGCAGTGGGACGGCACGCTCATCGCCAGCCGCTTGCACGCGCCGGCACCCAGCGCCACGGCCTGGCTGGCAAGCGCGGCCATGGCCGTATCGCTGCCGGCGATGACGAACTGGTTGTCGGCATTGATGTTGGCCAGGTACAGCGGCTGCGCCGAGTCTTGAAGCAGTCGTTCGATAGTGCCTTGATCAAGGCCGACAATCGCGGTCATGCCATAGCCCTCGGGGTAAGCGTGTTGCATCAATTCGCCGCGCAACGCCACCAGCCGCAGGGCATCGGCGAAGGTCAGAGCACCGGCGATGACTGCCGCCGGGTACGCGCCGATCGACAGGCCGGCAACGTAGTCCGGCGCCGGGCTGCGCTCGAGCAACAACCGCGCATGGGCGACACCGGCAATCAACAGGCACAGCTGCACTGCACGGGTAGACGCAAGCGACTGCGCCGTGTCGAGCTGCAACACCGACTGCTGCAGCACATCGTTGGCCTCCTCCACGCAGGCGCGCACCACGGCAGCATCCGGCAGTTGCTGGAGCATGCCGGGCCGTTGCGCGCCTTGGCCGGGGAAGGCAAACAAGCTGCTCATGCCGACAGCTCCAAGGCTGACCACGGGTCGCTGACCAGGCATGCACCGTGGCGGCTTTTGAGCAGTACCCGCTTGGATGGGCCGGCCCATTCGGCCAGTGCGACAGCGCCGTAAGGTGTTTCCAGCTGCAGGTCGATACGGCACGGTGCGGCGCACAACGCCTGATACAGCGCTTTCGCATCGATGCGAGTCAAGGCTGCGGGCGTGCGCAAAACCAGGTCCAGATCGCTACCTTGGTGCAGCACAGCGATCCCCGTCGCCAACTGATAGCCCACCCCTCCGGTCGGCCCCCAAGACAGGCCGAGGCTGTCCATAAATGGCGTAACAGCGTGCAGTGCCTGCAACGTGGCCAGCTCTGCCCTGCCCTCGCTGCGCAGCTGTTCAGGGCTGCAACGGCGCTGGATCGAGGCGACGGGCATTTCCACGGCCAGGCGCTCGGCGCGCTGTCCGCCGCGCACGCCGACCGCCACGCGCCCCGCACCGGCAACGGCACGGCGCACCACCACCGGCTGACCGGCCAGCAGCACCTGCCGCGCCCACGCCGGGGCGTCTGCAGGCAACTGGTCCGGGGCCATGCCCCACAGCAGGTCGTGTGCATTCATGGTTTCACCATTGCTCGCGCAGTAGTTGGCGAACCCGGGCGGACATCGCCCGGTTGGGCGCGCCCAGTCGCCCGCGCAGATCAGTACTGCTGCCGATATCGTCCACGGCGCTTTCCAGCACTGCGCGGACCTTGCCGATATCGGCGGCAGTCGGCTGCTCGACCGCGTCCACCTTGACCCGCTCCCAGAGCAGGCCGAGCGAGGCATAGCTGGCGATGTCGTAGGCCATGGGCGGCACTTTTGCGGCCAGAGCCTCCAGCTCTTCGACACTGCGCAGGGTAATCCGCGCGGCCGCCGCTTTGCCCATGGCGTGCACCATCACCCCTTCATCTTCCAACGCGATCAACCGCTGCGCCTGATAGCCGTGGGCGAGAAACGCCCCGGACATCGCCTTGCCCACCAGCAGCCCGATCAGCGCGTGGCCGGCCAAGCGTGCACGGGCATAGGCATCTACTGCACCGGCCAGTGCCTGATGAATACCCAGCGCCTCCTCGCGGCGGCCGTAGGCCTGACTGGGTACATCGACCACGGCGACCAGCACCCGCGGCGTGCCGCCCTGATCAGCCTGGATGGCATCATCGACAGCTTTGGCCAGCCCCCAGCCTTCGAGCAACCCGACCTCGCCATCGCGCGCCCGTGGGAACGGGTTTTGCGAGTCGGGCACAACCGCGATGAAGCGTGCAGGACGGTTGCCCAGTTCGCCGTCGATGACTTTTACCGAGGCGGGATAGCCCGGCAGTTCGCGGCCTTCGGCCAGCGCCTTAATCCACTCAAGACCACGGCTCATTGCAGTTCTCCTTGATACAGCGCCCGCGTCAGCGCTGCGTCGACTTGCGCACAGTCAGTGCCCAGCGTGGACAACAGCGCGAGGAAGTCCGCGTGGCGACGGCTGCGCGGCAACGCCGGTTCGCCTGCGGCGAGTTGCGCCACCAGCGCCTCACGCACCTGGGCCAGATCATCCGCCACATAGGCGTCGGCCAGGCTGCAGGCGTGACGTTGCTCGCCGCCGGTCAGGCTCCAGATGAACGGACGGTCGCGCGAGTCGTACTCTTCGATGCCGGCTTCCTGTTCGATTACTTGCGGCCCATTCAGGCCCAGGCGTGCTTCGCGGGTGACGATCAACCGGCTGCACAGCCCGGCGGCAATCGACATGCCGCCAAAGCACCCGACCGACCCGGCAATCAGGCCAATCACGGGCTGGTACTGACGCAGTTCGACAATCGCGGCCTGGATCTCGGCGATCGCGGCCAAGCCGAGGTTGGCTTCCTGCAGGCGCACGCCGCCGGTTTCCAGCAGCAGCACGGCGGCGGTGGGGATACCGTTACGGTTGTCTTCGACCGCCAGCTCCAGCGCGCCGGCGATCTTGGCGCCGCCGACTTCGCCCATGCTGCCGCCCTGGAATACGCCTTCGATAGCGGCCACCAGCAACGGCTGGCCATCGATGCTGCCCTTGGCGATGACCACACCGTCGTCAGCCTGGGGCACGATGCCTTGCTGCGGCAGCCAGGGCGACATCATCCGGTCAAACGGCCCGAGCAATTCACGAAAGCTGCCGGCATCGAGCAAGGCGCGGGCGCGCTCGCGGGCGCTGAGTTCGACAAAGCTGCAGGCCTGCAGCAAACGGTCGATGTCAGTCATGGTTGATCTCCTCGAAGCCTTGTTCCAGCCTCAGCCGCACCACGCCTGGGGTGGCGCCGAAGTCGTGGATGTCGATGTTCATGGCGGGCAGGCTGTGCTCGGCGAACAGGCGCTGAAACAGCTGCTCCCAGCGCGGCGCGCTGCCGTTTACCGAGGTCACTACGTTGATATTCAGTACACCGCTGGTGCCAGGTTCGAGCAGCACTTCAAGGTCGCCGGAGCCGACACAGCCGACCAGCGCGCGGTTGGTTCCCGGCGCGCCGGCCGCAAATTTGAAAGACAAGGTTTCCATGCTCAAAGGCTCCCGAAGTTATCAAGCAGCAGGCAGGCCGCCAGCAGGTCAGCCGCGCCGCCCGGTGAGGCGTTCAGCGCCAGCAGGCGCGTGTCCAGTTGGCGTAGCGCGCGGCGCCCGGCGAGAGTTGCGCTGCCACCGGCGTCGAGTACCTCGCGAGCACCCTCGTGCATGGCCTGCAGGCCTTCGAGGCCAGCGCGCCAGAGCACGCAGGTGTCGTGCAACTGACTCATGATCGCCAGCAGCGCATCCAGCCGTGCGTTCTGCTCACCACTGCCGGCAGCGCGGCTTTTGGCCAACTGCGGCAAGCCGTGGGCGAGCACCATCGGGAAGCCCAGTTGCGCTTCTTCGCGGGCACCGCGCACGCCGAAGCGGCGCTGTACGTGCAAGCCATGACTGTCGTGCTGACGCGGCGCATAGCGGTCTTCGATCAGGGCGATGCGCCCTGCCCGTGCGGCAATCGAGGCGGCATCGCTGTTGCTTGGATCAAGGGCACGGGCAGCGACTAGCAAGCCCAGTGCCCAGATGGCGCCACGGTGAGTGTTGATACCGGCAGTGGTGACGCGCATGGCTGCTTCGCCTTCCCGGCCAATGCGGCCGAGGGCTTCGCGCAGTCCCTGGCCGACCTCGCCATGGAACATCGCCGCGTCAGCCATTTCCTTGAAGCATGGCCACAGTGACAACGCCGAAGCGTGCATCAGGCCAAGGTGCAAATCACTGTGAGCACCGCTGCCAAGGCGGTCGACCAAGGCCGGTTTGGGCGACAGATCGGCTTCGTCGATCAGCGCTTCAACCGCCAGGCCAGCCAGCTGATGCGACAACGGCAGGGGTGCGTGGATCTGAATGGATGCAGTCATCACCAGCTCCTGAAACGTGCAGGCGGGTTGTACAGGCCGCCGGACCAGTCCACCAGCTCGGCGATGCTCTTGGCTGCGAGCAACGAACGCGAGGCCTGATTGCGATGGATGCCGAGGTCTTCGGGCAAGGCGATCAGCCCTTCGCGGCGCATGCGCTCGGTGTCTTTCGGGTCATGGCGCAGGCCGATGCTGGTAACCCCGGCCACCGCCGCGATCATCGCCTGGCGCTCTTCGAGCGTGCGGGCCTTGTACAGGTAAGCAATGCCTTCTTCGGTGAGCAGGTGGGTGACGTCGTCGCCGTAGATCATCACCGGCGCCAGCGGCATGCCGGCTTTTTTTGCCACCTCGACCGCATCGAGGGTGTCGACGAAGGTGGGTTTGCCGCCCTCCTGGAAGGTCTCGACCATCTGCACCACCAGCTTGCGACCGCGTTCGAGCAGGGTCACCGGGGTGGTCATGTCGAGCCAGGCCGGCGTGGCATGGCGGCGCCCGCGGGGGTCGTGGCCCATGTTCGGCGCGCCGCCAAAGCCGGCCAGGCGGCCACGGGTGACGGTGGAAGAATGACCGTCGCCGTCAACTTGCAGGGTGGCACCGATAAACAGGTCGACGGCGTACTGCCCGGCCAGTTGGCACATCATGCGGTTGGAGCGCATCGAGCCATCGCGGCCGGTGAAGAACACGTCCGGGCGCTGAGAGATATAGTCCTCCATGCCCAGTTCGGTGCCGAAACAGTGCACGCTCTGCACCCAGCCGGTTTCGATCGCGGGGATCAATGTCGGGTGCGGGTTGAGGGTCCAGTTGCGGCAGATCTTGCCCTTCAGGCCGAGTGACTCGCCGTAGGTCGGCAGGATCAGCTCGATGGCCGCAGTATTGAAACCGATGCCATGGTTGAGCGACTGCACGTTGTGTTTTTCGTAGATGCCGCGGATCGCCATCATCGCCATCAGTACATGCACCGGCTTGATATGGCGCGGGTCGCGGGTGAACAGCGGTTCGATATAGAACGGCTTGTCGGCGACCACCACGAAGTCGACCCAGGACGCCGGGATATCCACCCGCGGCAGGTCCCGCACGTCGTCCACCAGCTGATTGACCTGAACGATGACGATGCCATCGCTGAAGGCGGTAGGCTCGACCAGCGCTGGGGTGTCTTCAGTGCTGGCGCCGGTGTAGATATTGCCCTCGCGGTCGGCCATGAAGCCTGCTACCAAGGCGACGTTGGGGATCAGGTCGACCAACAGGCGCGAATACAACTCGATGTAGGTGTGAATGGCGCCGACTTCGAGCAGGCCGTCTTCCAGCAGTTGGCCGATGCGCAGGCTCTGCGGCCCGGCAAAGGAGAAGTCGAGCTTGCGGGCGATGCCGCGTTCGAACAGATCAAGGTGCTCGGCGCGGCTGACGCTGGGCATGATCATATGCAGGTCATGCAGGCGGCCCGGGTCGGCCTTGGCCAGCGAGCGCGAAAGAAAATCTGCCTGCTTCTGATTGTTGCCTTCGAGTACCACCCGGTCGCCGGGGGCGATCAGGCGTTCCAGGGCTTCGACGATCCGCTCGCTGGGCAACACCACGCCATCGGCAAGGTCTCGCACCTGCTCGAGCCGGCGCTGCTTTTCGCTGCGCCGCCGCGACCATTGCGGTGGGGGGGAGGTTCTTGTTGTCATTATGCAACTCCACGGGTGCGCTTTCGTGGGGTTCATTTAAGGCTGGCAGGTCGGGGCGATCAATCAACGGCACGGACGGATCGTTACTCTGAGGTTAATGAACAGTTAATCTGCTGGGCGCTAATGGTGGCGGTCTGATTTTCGTTACAAAGAAGCGTGCCCAGCGCACTCGACGTCCAAGACACTTTCGCTTCTATTTTCTGCCAAGTGAGGCCCGATGAAATCATCACGGTTTGTCCTTTCAGCTCTGACTGTTGCCTTTGCCACTTTAATGGCTGGCAACACCACTGCTGCCAGCCAGGTCAGCGAGCCTCCCACCATGAGCACGCCTGCGCATCAAGCATTCACAGTGGACGTATTCAACCCGGGCGAAGCGGCAATCTTCGCCGTGTCATCGGTGTTGGTCGAGGGCAAGCAGGACGCAATCCTGATCGACGCCCAGTTCTCCGCGCAGGAGGCAGCCAAGCTGGCAGCTCGAATCAAGGCATCAGGCAAGCAACTGACGACCATTTACATCAGCCATGGCGACCCCGACTACTACTTCGGGCTGGACACCTTGGTGCGTGCATTTCCCCAGGCCAAGGTCGTGGCGACCCCACAGACCATCGCCCACATCAACGCCAGCAAGGACGCAAAACTGAAAGTCTGGGGCCCCGAGCTTGGCGCCAATGCGCCCCGGCAGATCATCGTGCCAAAGCCTCTGAATGGCGACACCCTGACACTGGAAGGCCAGGCACTGAAGATCATCGGCCTCGACGGCCCGACGCCGGATCGCACCTTCGTCTGGATCCCGTCGATCAAGACCGTGGCCGGCGGCATTCCGGTGCAGTGGGGCGAGCATGTGTGGATGGCGGATACACAGAGCGCCGCTTCCCATGAACACTGGCTGGCGACCCTTGAGCAGATCAAGGCGCTGGCACCGGCCACGGTGATACCAGGGCATTTCAACGGGCACTACCCTCAGGGTTTGCAAGCTGTGCAGTTCACCGCTGACTACATACGCGCGTTTGACCAAGAAACGGCCAAAGCGAAGAACTCCAGCGTCTTGATTGCCGCGATGAAGCAGCGCTATCCAGAGCTGGGCGGTGATAGTTCGCTGGAATTGAGCGCCAAAGTCGCCAAAGGCGAGATGCAGTGGGAGTAATCACATCAGCCAACAGCTGCTGCTCCCGGACCTGCAGCTTTTGCCGCCGAGGGAAACAGGTGTTTGCGCGATGTCATCGCCATAAGTACCGCAGTTGCCAGTGATCGAATGGGCTCAATGAGCATTTTGCGCGCCATGGTGAGTCATGAAAGACACTGCCTTCCCGGATACCTCCGTTGACACCTTCCTAGCCAATCATTTGCCAGCTTGGCTCGGCACGGCCACCGCCGAACAGCTTGTCGTCCTGCATCAGGTACTGTCCGCGCAGCAGCGCGCACGCCAACAGGTGCAGCTTCTTTTCGCTCAGATAGAGCCGCTGGACAGCTTCGCCACTACGCTGCTGGATACAGCGCTGCAGAAGCTGGGGCAGCCTCCATTGGACGTGCACACAGCCAAACTCAGCCGCTTGGTGCAAGTGCGCTACCCATCAGGTTATGGCATGGCGCCCGATTACGTTGTCTCCACCACCTTGGAGCAAGCCCTGCTGGCCTGTGCCCTGCACAACTTCGAGCATCGGGAAACCGCCGAATCGGCCTGGCCGCAACAGTCCAGGCTGCTCAATGCAGACGGCAGCTTGATAGCGCTGCGACCACGTGCCTTCGCCGGCCTGTGTCGCTCCCTGGATGTAGGCGCGCTTTATCAGCAACATCTCAAGCAGGTGCTGTTTGCAGACGATAGCCGCCGCCGCAGCGTCAACGCAACCCTTGAAGCAGGATGGCGTACTAGCCTGCTGGCGGCTGCGCAGTTGGCGCGTCTCAAGGGCGAGGTCGAGGGGGTGCTGCTTGATGGGATGCTGAACGCTGTATCGGCTCCAGCCGAAAGCGCCGAAGGTACGTTCAGCGAAATTCGGCTACTGGGACGAGTGATCACCGGCGTGACGGTGTTCCAGGCGCACTCGGATGCAACCACTTCTGCGCCCCAGAGCCTGATTGTGTGGATACCTGACGATCCGCATGGGGCCCTGAACGTCTATGGGTCCTGGCTGCAGGTGTTCAACACCCTGGGCACCCGTCTACGCGATCCGGCCTACCGAACGTTCTTCCAGCGGTTCATCAAAGAGCATGACCGGATGCACTTCGGCCGGCAATTGAAGCGTTTGCTGGACAAAGGCGCAGCTGCGCAGCCGATGGAGCTGGACGGGCGCCAGCAGCCTGTCAACGGCTCGTTGATCGAACACCTTCGCCAGGTGCAGATCGACAAGATACTGCAGGACGCCCAAGCCTTGGCAGTCCCCAACAGCGAGGTCGATAGCCAGGAACGCGACCGGCGCATGCACTTTTTCAAAGGGCTCGGCGTGGACATGCTGGGGCTGGCCGCGTTCTTCGTACCCGAGCTTGGCTTGCCATTGCTTGCGCTGGCTGCTCAGCAGATTACAGAAGAGGTATTCGAGGGTTACCACGACTGGGAGCTAGGCGACCGAGAAGCGGCGCTGGCTCACCTGATGTCTGTAGCACAAAACGTGGCGATGATCGGACTAGGTGCGGTCACCGGGGCCGCAACAGGCCAGATAGTGGCTCGAGAAGCGGCGGTCGATGAGCTGGCACCCGTACTCACGTCCGCCGGCGAGCAGCGCTTGGCGCGGACTGACCTGCCGGGCTACTCGATGTCGGACACCAGCTTGATGTCGGGCCAGCGCGGTGTCCTGCATGGCAAGCCACACATGGCGATCGCGGAACAGGTTTACCGCTTGGGCCAGAGCGAGGAACGGCCAACCGTGGTGCACGCCCAGCGTGGCGAAGCGGCAGCCATTGCTCTGGAGGAAAACGAGGCCGGTGGCGTGCACCACGCTTTGGAGCGGCCGCACGACTGGCACGATGCTGGAGTGCTGATGCGAAGGCTCGGTTCGAACCTCGCTTTGGCCGCGCCTGACCTGGCCGGTTCGGTGCTGCGCAGTGTAGGCATGGATGCAGCCTGCCTGCGCCGCCTTCACCTGGAAAATGCCCCCGCCCCTGCCCGGCTCTGCGACGCCCTGCAGCGGTATGAATTGCATGCGTCTTCCCCCCGCCTGCGCGGGCCGGCATTCGAAGCCTACTGGCAGGAGGCGCAGCCGTTTCCGAGCAGGCCAGCACAGCCCCTGCACCAGGCCTTTCCTGGCCTGACGATCCGCTCAGGCCGGGCCTTGGTCACAGCCGCCAGTGACAGCGACCTCACCCAACTGCTGGAGCACCAGAGGGTACCCCTGGCGCTGGCGGAAAAGGCTCGCTGGGAACTGCGCGACGCACGCCTGGATCGCGCTTGCGCAGGCTTCGAGCAGGCAACAGCTGTGACGCCAGACACAGAGCAATTGGCCCTGGGCCTGCTTCACGCCGGCTGGCCCTGGCAATCGGCAGTGCGAGTGGAGGTGCGCGACGCACAGCTCAAGGGTGATGTAGAAGCCAGCGTTGGCGCTGAGCAACCGACGGAAATTCGCTGCCTGATCCGTACCGTACGGGGCTATCTTGCTACCGATGACGCAGGTGTCGCCGAGCCCGGCGCCATGGCCAGCGACGACCTGTTCCAGGCCCTGTTGCATGTGCTGGACACCCAACAACGTGTGGCACTGGGCGATGCCGCAGCGTCGTCGGCCAGGCTGGCCGATACCCTTGCAGACCTGGCCTTCGCAGACCGCAACGAGGCGGCAAGCCTGCTGGGCATGGCGCCGGTCGGCGCGCCGCGCCCCCCAACGCGTCTGGGTGATGGACGCATCGGCTATGTGCTCAGCGGTCGCCCGCAAGGCTCACGGCGCGCGATGCTGCACGGTTTTCAGCAAATATTCCCGACCTTGACCGACATGGACATTGAGGTCTATCTAGAGCGCATTCGCTCGCAGGGTGAGCAGCCGTGGGATCACTTGCACAGCCTGCAGCAGCACCTTGTCGAACTGGGCGAGAGCCTGGCTGCGTGGCGTCGTGAGGCCACGGTTGCACCGCTGCCTGAGCGTCGCCGCCTGATCGCCCGACGTATCCGCCAGTGCTGGCGGCGCAAGCGGCCTGACGCGGACGGCGAGTACCGCCTGGTGATAGACAGCGAGCGCATCGATAGCCTACCGGCGCTGCCCGAGCAGGTGACGTTTGACCATGTCACTCACTTGGTTCTGCGCCGCGCGCACTTATCGGACATCACCGAAGGTTTTCTGCAACGGTTTGCCAATGTGCGCACCCTGGACCTCAGTGACAACCTGCTGATCAGCATCCCTGACGGCCTGCAGGCACTGACTCAGCTCACCGAACTGCGCCTGACACGCAATCAGATCGTGATCGACAATGCAGGCCTTGCCAGGCTCAGTGCATTGTCCAGGCTGCGGGTGTTGGACCTGTCGCATAATCCGATCGGTCAGCTGCCGCCACTGGGCAGCCTGCCTAACCTGCAGCGCCTGCATCTGCGTCACACCGGTCTGAGCGAGTTGCCTGTAGAGGTATACATGCACCCAACGCTTGAAGACATCGATCTGCGCGACAATCAAATACAGGACATGAGCCCGACCCTGGCCCATTCGCACCGCCGACTCATCGGTTTGAGCCTGCATGACAACCCAGTACCCGAGCCGACCCAGGTCGCCCTGCGCAGCACACTGGGCGAAACCGGTGCAGGAGCGTTGCCTACACGACGTCATGGGCCCGGCGGGCAAAAGTCGCTCCAGCGATGGCTTGCCGACTTCAGCGTTGAGGAACAGACCCTACGCTCTGAGCAGTGGCTCGCGTTGACGCAGCAGCCGGGTAGCGATGATCTCATGCGCTTTCTCAACGATCTCGGCCAGTCCAGGGATTATGACGCGCAGGGTATCGACTTGCGCAGGCGCATCTGGGCGCTCGTTGAGGTGTGCGTAGAGAATACGCAAGTGCGCGAGGCAATTTTTCAGCAAGCAGCAGGCCCGCGGACCTGCGCTGACCAGATGCTGTTGATGCTCAGTTTGTTCGAGGTGCGCGCCTTGGTCGCCACCCGCACCGCCGGGCTGGTCAGTGCAGACGTGAGCCCGGCGCTGGTACAGCTCGGCCGCGAACTGTATCGGCTGGACGAGGTAGATCGTATCGCTGCACAGCACATCAACGAGCTAAGGACCACCAACCCCTATGGCTTGATCGATGAAGTGGAAATACACCTGGCGTACCGGGCGGGCCTGGTTCGTCCACTTGGACTACCGGCTCAGGCACGTTATATGTATCACCGGATGTTCTCAGACGTGAGCGACGCTCGCCTGAATAGCGCCGCCCAGACCATTCTGCTGGCAGAGAGCAACGCCCGTGTCGCGGATTCGATAGTACAGCGAACCTTCTGGATCGACTTTCTACGCGCGACCTATGCGGAAAAATTCGAGACGCTGAACCTGCCCTATCATGACCGCCTCGAAGCGCTGTTGCAGGGCGAGGAAGGTGCCAATGAGCAGCAAGTTATCGAAGCCGTTGCCCTGCTGGCCGATGAACGCAGCGCAGCAGAGCGCGAACTGATGCTGACGTTGACGCAGGGATTGCTTACCGAGCATCCCTGGGGAGGCGCCTTGTAGGGCGCCAGTCGCCCATGGCACGTTGCCGTGGGAGTGATCCGATCAGTCGGCCGAGCCGCACCGCTCAATACGGCTCGCCGGCTGGTGTAGAAACGTCACGTTCAGGCGTTGGCACCCCGCGGGGGATCCAGGTCTTGCGCTCTTCGCACTGAATGCCGATTTGCAGACGCTTTTCTTGTAGGTACGGCTGCCCCTGCGCATCGATCAAATAAAAGACCTCGTGCAGATACTGCTCGCCTTTCTCATTTTTATAGCAGCGAAATGCGGTATTGACTGGGAACACCTCACGGATCCTGGCGAAGTCAGTGGCGGTTCCGATCATGCCGTCAAACGCATCCGGATCATCGATGACCACGGCTTTCCTCAAGTCGACAAAGCTCTGGAAGTAGTCTTCAACGGTTCTGCCGGAACACGTGCCATGCTTGCTCCACTCATGAGCAAACATGCGCTCTGGGTCACGGGTCACCCAAGCCCGTAGATCTTCATTGGCAAGTGCTTTACTCAGCTCCTCTGCTGCCACTTCGCAAGTATCTGCTCCCTGACAGGCAGGTGAATTGGTGCAGAACTGTGGATGGCGATTGGTGTATTCATTGGTGCTATTGCTGTAGGGCCAGACACCGTGCGTCAAAAAGCGTTGAGGGGCCGCATTACAACCCGGGGTATATGGCGACATAAGGCAAAAGGTGGGTTGCCAGGTGACAGCGTAAACCAGGAAGTTCGCAGATGATCCGTTTGGGTAGGCTTGCTCATTGGCATCCAGAGGCTGGGCGAGGCTTGTTGAGGTCAGCAACATAAGAATAAAAAAGGTGGTCAGCATTCGCATGGGATTCAATCCTTGAATAAGAACTCCAGGGCAACGGCGGCTTCTCAGTCACGGGCAAGCATGGCGGGCGTGATCAGGCTGTCCATTTTCCAGCCGTGGCTGGGCCATCCCCAGGGAAGGGTCAACGTACGATAAAGATCATCAGCGCGAAACTGGCATTTTTGATAGTTTCCGATCAGCCTGGATATCAGTGAACAGGCTACTGCTGGGTAAAAGGCTAGCTCTTGAGAACAGGCGCGAAGGGTAAGCGGTGACTTCTGGCTACTCCTCGAGCACACATTCTGGCTAGCAACCCATCGACCCTTTGCCAGAAGAGATTGTCTTTCATGTGCTTCGCTCCTTAATCAGGCACCGGCCCGGGCCAGTAGCCCGAACAGAAAGCCCAGCCAACACGGCATCATGGCCACCCAGCTGACCGTGATGGCTGGTGATCCGTTGCTATGGCGTTTCACGTGGTTAGCCACAGCGATAGTCGGCGTGATCGCCAACAGGCAGTACGCTTGCAACAGCACCAGCAGTTGCAGCGGGACACGCAGGACAAACACCTGGTACAGCATCATCAACCCCGCGCAGGCAATGGCCAGCCACGCCCAGCCGACCGAGCGTATCAGGGCCAGCAGGAGCAATTGCAGAGGAACACCAAGGGCACGTTACCCGCCTATCTGCACTGCTCCGCAACCGCACGGTTGTTCAACATTGGATGCTATGGCGTAACTGCTTGGCGACTTTCGCAGTGACGAACAGTGCAAGGCTGCTAGGGATTGATTCAAGCAGACTGGAACGAAAAAAGACGCCGAAGCGTCTTTTTTTGAGGCCCTACAAACTCCCGCAGGATTCTGTAGACCGATATTTGGAGCGGGAAACGAGACTCGAACTCGCGACCCCGACCTTGGCAAGGTCGTGCTCTACCAACTGAGCTATTCCCGCTTGGTGATGGCGCTATTCTAGCGATCTGCCAAACGCAGTCAAGCCTTTGATTCAAAAAAACTTTTATTTCTGCTCGGAACCTTCGCGCAGGTGCGGCCAGGCGGCGATCAGGTAATGCATCATTGAGATCAGGGTCAGCGCGGCAGCCACCAGCAGCAGACCATAGCCCAACACGACCCAGAAACCGAACACCGGCGGGTTGGCCAGCAGGATCACCAGCGCGACCATCTGCGCCGCAGTCTTCCATTTGCCCAGGTCAGACACGGCCACATGCGCCCTCGCCCCCAGCTCGGCCATCCACTCGCGCAGCGCCGAAACGACGATTTCGCGGCCGATGATCACCGCTGCTGGCAGGGTCAGCCAGAAGTTGGCGTGCACTTGCACCAGCAACACCAACGCCACCGCGACCATCAGCTTGTCGGCCACTGGATCCAGGAAGGCACCGAACGGGGTGCTCTGCTGCAGCCGGCGGGCCAGGTAACCGTCGAGCCAGTCAGTGGCAGCGGCGATGGCGAACACCGTACTGGCCGCCGTGTAGCTCCAGTGATAAGGCACATAGAACAACAGAATAAAGATCGGAATGAGCAGAACACGTAGAACAGTGAGCAGATTTGGAATATTCATCGGTACGACTGGCTGCGAGTTGAACTGGGCATTCTACTCGCTATGCAGGCTGGCATAAATCGACTCGGCAAGCTTTTTACTGATTCCAGGCGCTTTGGCGATCTCGTCGATACTGGCGCGGTTGAGCTCTTGCAGCCCGCCGAAATGTTTCAGCAGCTCGCGGCGGCGCTTCGGGCCAACACCTGCAACGTCTTCCAGGCTGGAAGTGCGACGGGCTTTGCCGCGCCGGGCGCGGTGGCCGGTGATGGCAAAACGGTGAGCTTCGTCGCGGATCTGCTGGATCAGGTGCAGCGCGGCTGAGTCGCCCTTGAGGGTGAACTCATGGGCAACGTCGTTGAGGTACAGGGTCTCGAAGCCGGCCTTGCGGGTTACGCCCTTGGCCACACCGAGCAGGGTCAGATCGCTGATACCCAGCTCCTGCATGACATCGCGGGCCATGTTCAACTGGCCTTTGCCGCCGTCGACCAGCAATACATCGGGCAACTTGCCCTCGCCGGCCTGAATCCGGCCATAGCGGCGCATCAGCGCCTGGTGCATGGCGGCGTAGTCGTCACCGCCGGTGATGCCTTCGATGTTGAAGCGGCGATAGTCGGACTTGATCGGGCCTTCAGGGCCGAACACCACGCAGCTGGCCACCGTTGCTTCACCGCTGGAATGGCTGATGTCGTAGCACTCAAGGCGCTGCGGCACTTCGTCGAGACCGAGCACGCTGGCCAGCGCTTCGAAGCGCGCGGCCATGTGCTGACGGTTGGCCAGGCGCGCATTCAAGGCTTGCTCGGCGTTGGTCACGGCCAGCTGCTGCCAGCGGGCACGGGTGCCACGCACGCGATGGGTAATGGCCAACTCGCGCCCGCGCAGGGTCTGCACCGCTTCGCTGATGGCGGCAAAGTCTTCATGGACGACGTTGACGATCAACTCGCCAGGCATCTCGCGCTCGGCATTGCCCAGGTAATACTGGGCGAGGAAGGCTGCCATGACTTCGCTGACGTCCTCCTCGATGCCCACCTGCGGAAAGAAGTTCTTGCTGCCGAGCACCCGCCCGCCGCGCACGCTGATCAGGTGCACACAGGCGCCGCCCGGGTTGATGAAGGCCGCCACCACGTCGACCTCGCCGGAGCCGCCTTCCATGTACTGCTGGTCCTGCACCCGACGCAACAAGGCGATCTGATCGCGCAGCTGGGCGGCCTTCTCGAAATTCAAGGTCATCGCCGCCTGTTCCATCTCGGCATTGAGCTCATTGCCCAACTGCTGGCTGCGGCCCTCAAGGAACATCACCGAGTGACGCACGTCCTCGGCATATTCCTCGGGGCTGACCAGGTCCACGCAGGGGCCTTTGCAGCGTTTGATCTGATATTGCAGGCACGGCCGTGTGCGGTTTGCGTAGTAGCTGTCCTCGCACTGACGAACCATGAAGCCCTTCTGCAGCAGGCTCAGGCTTTCGCGGATGGCACCCGCACTCGGATATGGGCCGAAATAGCGGCCTTTAGCCTTTTTCGCACCGCGGTGAATCCCCAGCCGTGGGAACTGGCCGTCAGACAGAAATACGTACGGGTAGGACTTATCGTCGCGCAACAGGATGTTGTACGGCGGTCGCCATTCCTTGATCAGGTTCTGCTCGAGCAGCAGCGCCTCGGTCTCGTTGGCGGTGATGGTGGTCTCGACCTGAGCGATACGGCCGACCAGAGCGGCGGTCTTGGGCGCCAGCCCGGTCTTGCGGAAATAGCTGGCCAGACGCTTCTTGAGGTTCTTGGCCTTGCCCACGTAGAGCAGCCGCGCCTCGGCGTCGAACATACGGTACACACCCGGCCGACCACTGCAGGTCGCCAGGAATGCGCTGGCATCAAAAATTGGGGACATGAAAACTCAGAGGCTTGCGTCGACCATACCGTGGCGTACGGCCAGTAACGTCAATTCGACATCGCTGGTGACCGAAAGTTTTTCGAAGATTCGATAGCGGTAAGTATTGACGGTCTTGGGGGACAGACACAACTTGTCGGAGATGATCTGCACTTTTTGGCAGCCGACGATCATCAGGGCGATTTGAATTTCTCGCTCAGACAGCGAATCGAACGGCGAGCCCTGCGGCTGAAATGACTTCAACGCCAGTTGCTGAGCGATCTGCGGACTGATGTAGCGCTGGCCGGCAAAGGCCAGGCGGATGGCCTGGACCATTTCATCCAGCGCTGCGCCCTTGGTCAGATAGCCAGCAGCGCCGGCCTGCAGCAGGCGCGTCGGGAACGGATCTTCCTCACAGACCGTGACCGCCACGACCTTGGTATCCGGGTGGCTGCGCAGCAGCTTGCGGGTCGCTTCAAGGCCGCCGATGCCAGGCATCTTGACGTCCATGAGGACAACATCGGGTTTCAACTCGCGGGCCAGCTTGAGGGCTGTTTCACCGGAATCCGCCTCACCCACCACCTGCAGGCCATCGATATCAGCAAGCATGCGGGTGATGCCGGTACGCACCAGATCGTGATCATCGACCACTAGGACCCTAATCAAGCAGACACCTCGTCAGTGGGGCGATTGGATCCCGCCACCATAACAAAAAATTGCAGCCTCGACCTAGCCCTACACGTCAACCACCCAGGCCTTTTGCGCAATCTTGGCTGACCGTAAGGTCAGGCTTTAGCTGGCACCGCCCAGCAAGCGCTCGGCGAGGTACCACAGCGCCGCCTGGTCGCTCACTGACAGGCTGCGAAATGTACCTAGCAAGCGGGTCTCATCTTCATTCAGGTTGGTGATCGGGGCCAACGTGCGGATGCCACTGAGCACGTATCTGGCGTCCACGCCGCAAGCAGCGACTGCGGCGAGGTAGTCAACGCGCGGGGTGCGCTCACCACTCTCGTACTTGCCCTGAGCATTGGGTTCAACGCCACCGATCTCGCCAAACCTGCGCTGAGTGAGTGCCAGACGCTCACGCTCTTCGCGCAGCCTGGGGCCGATTCCTTTCATGAGGATGCTTCCTGTGCAGTAAAGGGCAATCGGGCGCTTCCAGCACCCAAGGTGTAACCGGGTGCAACTATGCCTAGCAAGGTCGCATGACGCAAGGCGCTGAACAGACGCCTTGGCGCAATGAAGGAATAAGCGGAATCGACAGATTACCGACGCCATTTTGTTGCCAAACAGGCGGCACCGGATTTTTGACGCCCAACTTACATCAAACTTTAAGTGGTTGATTTATAACGGTTTTTAAACTTTTCGTGAGGTCGGTTAAAGTATTTTCATAAAGCGGAAGATCAACGCTTGCGGTTCTAACAGCAACACCTTTAGGATGAAAAAAGACCAAAAACAACAGCCTGTATTGCCACTTCTTTCGCGGCTTGTTTCTGCGCGTCTGCCTAATTGAAAACTTCTTGAACTGAGCATCTCGGCCGGCCTTGCCGTGTCCTGGGAGAGGGATCTATGAACATCAGCATCTTTGGCCTTGGGTATGTGGGCGCAGTCTGCGCGGGCTGCTTGTCGGCGCGCGGTCATCATGTGTTGGGAGTGGACGTCTCCCAGGCGAAAATCGATCTGATCAATCAGGGCAAGTCGCCGATCGTCGAGCCAGGTCTTGAGCAACTGCTGCAGGACGGCGTCAATCAGGGCCGCCTGCGTGGCACTACCGACGTCCACGCCGCAGTGCTTGCCACCGACCTGTCGTTGCTGTGCGTGGGTACGCCGAGCAAGAAGAACGGCGACCTCGACCTGGTTTACATGGAAGCGGTCTGCCGTGAAATCGGTACGGTGCTGCGTGACAAGCAAAGCCGCCACACCGTCGTGGTTCGCAGCACCGTGCTGCCGGGCACCGTCAAGAATGTGGTCATCCCGATCCTTGAGCAGTACTCGGGCAAGAAAGCCGGTACCGACTTCGGCGTTGCCGTAAACCCTGAGTTTCTGCGTGAAAGCACCGCGATCAAGGATTACGACTTCCCGGCCATGACCGTGATCGGCGAACTGGACACCCAATCGGGCGATCTGCTGGCTTCGTTGTACCAAGGCCTGGATGCGCCAGTGATCCGCAAGTCGGTGGAAGTCGCCGAGCTGATCAAGTACACCTGCAACGTCTGGCACGCGACCAAGGTCAGCTTCGCCAACGAAATCGGCAACATCGCCAAGGCCTCCGGCGTCGATGGCCGCGAAGTGATGGACGTGGTCTGCCAGGACTACAAACTCAACCTGTCCCGCTACTACCTGCGCCCAGGTTTTGCGTTCGGCGGTTCGTGCCTGCCCAAGGACGTGCGTGCCCTCACCTACCGCGCCGGCCAGCTGGACGTTGAACACCCCCTGCTGGCGTCGTTGATGGCCAGCAACCGCCATCAAGTCGAGACCGCGTTCGATCTGGTCGAACGCACTGGCAAACGCAAAGTTGCCCTGCTCGGCCTGGCCTTCAAGGCTGGCAGCGATGACCTGCGCGAAAGCCCACTGGTAACCCTAGCCGAGAAACTGATCGGCAAAGGTTACGAGCTGAGCATCTTCGACGCCAACGTCGAGTACGCACGGGTGTTCGGGGCCAACCGCGAATACATCGAGTCGGTCATCCCGCATGTGTCTTCGTTGTTGCAGAGCGACCTTGAGCAAGTAATCGCCGACTCCGATGTGATCGTCCTGGGCAACAACGACGAACGCTTTGCCGGTGCCCTGCAGAACAACGGCGGCAAGCAGGTCATCGACCTGGTCGGGTTCATGGACGGCGTCAGCGACGAGCAACGCCAAGGCATCTGCTGGTAATCGATGCGGACCGCACCCCGGCAGTTCGCCGCGGGTGCGGCCGCAGACAGGAGCACACGCTACATGGAACGAACGCAACAGCGACCTTTCGAGGCCCCAGGTTACCTGCGCGCGGCCGCCAGCTTCTGCGCCTGGGCGTGCCTGGCCGGGCTGATCGCGCTGGCGTCGGAGATGATCGCCCCGGCTTATCTGGACCCGAGCCATCATCTGTTCATCTTTGTTATCGGCACGCTCGGTATGTGGCGCTATGGCAATGCCATCGTGCACTACCTGCGCGGCATGTATTTTCTGCATTGGCGGTTCCCACGCATGCGCCGCGAAGTCGAGCGCCTGGGTGATGCGGCACTGCCTTCGCACATGTTCATGGTGGTGACCAGCTTCCGTATCCCGACCCAGACCACCTTCAAGGTCTACCAGTCGGTGTTTCAGGAAGTGCAGCGACTGAATGTGCCGTGCACGGTGATCGCTTCGATCGTCGAAAAAGGCGACGAGAACTTCATCAAGGACATCATGCGCAATGAAGTGCGCGACCGCGACGACATCAAGCTGGTGATCGTCCGCGCCCGTGGCACTGGCAAGCGGGATGGCCTGGCCCACGCCTTCCGTGCGCTGTCGCGACAGATGCCGATGGAAGATGCGGTGGTCGGTGTGGTCGATGGCGATACCATGATGCTGCCCGGCTGCGTCGAGCGCGCGGTGAAGATGTTCGCCTTGCTGCCGGATGTCGGCGGCCTGACCACCAACGAGTTCTGCGAAGTCGAGGGCAGCCGCCTGATGCGTCAGTGGCACTCGATGCGCTTCGTCCAGCGGCACATCAACATGTGCTCGATGGCCCTGTCGCACCGGGTGCTGACCCTGACCGGGCGGCTGTCATTCTTCCGCGCAAGCGTGATGATCGACCCGGAGTTCATCCGCGACGTCGAAGCAGACTTTCTTCAGCACTGGCGCCTGGGCCGTTTCCAGTTTTTGACCGGCGACGACAAGTCCAGCTGGCTGAGCCTGATGCGCGCCGGCTGGGACACCTTCTATGTACCCGACAGCCACACCCTGACCGTCGAGCACCCGCCCAGCGACAGCTTCTGGATCGCCACCCGGCAGTTGATGTTCCGCTGGTATGGCAACTCGCTGCGGCAGAACTTCCGCGCTACCGCCCTGCTCGGCCGCGCGCGTCTGGGGTTGTTCACCTTGTACGTGCTCTGGGACCAGCGGGTGTCGATGTGGACCTGCCTGATGGGCCTGACTGCCTCTGTGGTGGCTGGCCTGGTGTTCGGCATCCAGTACCTGCTGGTGTACCTGTTCTGGGTATTGATCTCGCGCACCCTGGTGACCGTGCTGTTCGTGTTCGCCAAGCACCCGGTCAGCCCGATGTATCCGTTCGTTCTTTATTACAACCAGATCGTTGGCTCGGTAATGAAGGTCTACGCGATGTTCCACATGGACCAGCAAAGCTGGACCCGGCAGAAAACCACCCTGGCTACCGGCAGTGTCGATTTCGACACCTCGCTAAACCGCTGGTCCTCGAAGGCGATGTTGTTCTCCTCCATCGCCATCTTCTTCGGGGTCATCACCGTACTTCTTGAACTCACGCAACGTTAAAGGAAAGGCGCCTGCACATGAGCATGACCAACAGTCCCGCGGCCCCGGGCAAGACATCGGCCAACATCGTTCATGAAGCGGTTGACGAGCGCCAGTACGTACGCACCCGCATCAACGCCCGTGTGCGCCTTGCCAGCGGCGGTCAGACCGTCATCGAAACCATCCTGCAGGACATCTCGCTGGGCGGTATCGGCCTGCTGCATGAAGGCCCGCTGACCATCGGCGCGTTGTACGACGCATCGATCCAGCTGCGCCTGAACCAGGTCGACCTGTCGATCGATGGCAAGGTCAAGATCGTCTCCCAGCGTGGCAACGAAGTCGGCGCGCAATTCGTCGACCTCGACGCGCAAAAGCGCGACATCCTGCGCTACATCATCACCGCCTACATGTCCGGCGAAATCGCCGACATCAATGGCCTGTTCAACGTGATGCAGCGGGAAAACTACATCAAGGAACGCAAGCACAAGTACGCTTCGCCGCGTTCTGCCGGCGCCCGCCTCAAAGCCATGACCGGCACCTTGCTGTATAGCGCTGCAGGCCTCGCCGCACTGGCATTCGTTGGCTACAAAGGCTACATGCTGTTCATCCGTATTCCGGCCCTGCAAGCCCAGGTCGCGACCAACGCGCAGATCATCAGCATGCCGGACAACGGCTATGTGAAGTACCTGCTGCCGGCCGGCACCATCGAAGTCAAGGCGGGTCAACCGCTGGCCAGCATCTCTACTCAGTTGGCCACCAGTTTCACCAGCCCGGCAGACATGAAGGCGGTTGCCGACCTCTCGCCAGGCGACCTGCAGACCCTGCTCGGCCGCGCCACCATCGAGACCGTGATCAACAGCCCGTGCGACTGCCAGGTGTACTTCCCAAGCCAGCCACTGGATGGCTATGGCTATAAAGAAGCGCCGCTGATGCACCTGCTGCCCAAAGACCAGGGCCTGTTCGTACGCGCCAACGTGCCGTTCGACAAGCTGGCCGACGTCAGCCGGATTCGCTCGGTGGACATGCAGGTGTTTGGCCTGGATGAGCACTTCAGCGGCAAGGTAGTCGATGCACGGGTTGACGAGGTCAACCGCAACCTGTCCCTGACCATTGCCCCAGACAGCCCATTGCCGGCCACGGCCTACCAGAAAGCAGCATCGGTAGACCTGTTCCTGGGCTTGCCATTTACCGGCCAGAACTGAGTTCATCGAGAGAGTTGACGTCATGACCCTGAAGACGCCTTCGCGCCTGCTGCTGGCCAGCATCGCCCTCGCCTGCGCCAGCGCCGCCAGCGCTGGACAGAGCCTGGAGCAGATTCGCTATGCCTTGTACAAGGACCCGAGCGCCGACGTCACTGCCGACCTGCGCGAGCTGGCCGGCCGCGGTGATCTGGCCAGCGCCCTGCTGCTGGGCGACGTGCTGGCCGGGCGTCCGGATGGCAAACCGCAAGAGTCGGTGGCGCTGTATCACCAGGCCTTTGCCGATGGCCGCGGGCTGATCCCGGCACTGGCTTCGCTGGCACGCTTGATCGAGCGTCAGCCAAGCCTGCGCCAGGCCCAACAGCCGTGGATGAAGCAAGCGCTGGAGCGCTATCCGAGCCGGCTCGACCCGCGTAACGCCAGCACCACGCTTGAGGTGTTTCTGGTCTATCCGGAATTGGTCGACGTGCCGCAGGCCACCGAGCTGCTCGGCCTGTACGAACAGTCGTGCCTGCTCAACTGCAGGCCGCAGTTGTACAAGGCGGTGCTGGCCGAACGCAAGGGCGACCGCGCTGGCGCCGAGCGCTGGTACCGCGAAGCTGCGCGTTTCGATGTACGTGCGGTCAACCGCTACTACGCGTTTCTCGGCGAGCAGCAGGACCCGGCCTTCCGCGCCTTCGCCACCGAGCTCGAGCCGCAGCGCAGCCAGCTGCCGGTCGAAGTCGTGCACGCGATCGCGTCGTTGCTGGACAACATCACCAGCGTGCAACGCGCCGAGCAGGACGCCGACCGCTACGAGCGCGAAGAAGCCAACCCGGCGGCAGCCAAGTTGCCGCCAACGCCTGAACAACTGGCACGCGACAAGGCTCAGGCCGAGGCGCTGGCAGCGTCGATTGCGCAGGTTCAGCGCTGGCGCGATGACGCCGTCGAGCGCGGTTTTGTGCCGGCGATGGTGTCCAAGGCCAACTACATGATCTCCAACCCGACCGAACACAACGCCGATGAAACCCAGGCGATGATCGATCTGGTGCAAAAGCGCGACCCGGTCCGCGGCAAAGCCCTGCAGGCGTCGTTCTACATGGTCAACAACTGGCTGACGCTGGACCCGGACAAGGCCCTGGCCCTGATCGAAGAACTGCGCGCCAGCGGCTACCCAAGCGCCGGCCTGTTGCTGGCTGAGTACTACAGCAAGGGTGTGGCGGATCAACCCGACCAGGAAAAGGCCATGGCGCTGTTCCAGGCCGAAGCCAACAAAGGTTCATCGGCTGCCTGGTACCGCATGGCCAGCCTGCACACCTTTGGCCGTGCCCTGTGCCATGACCGGGTCAAGGCCTACACCTACGCGCGGATTGCCCTGGACATGGGTGAGCGCAGTGCGCGCAGCCTGGTCCGACGTCTGGAAAGAACCTTGCCCAAGGATGATATCGAGCGTGCCCTGGCCGCACGCAACGACCTGTTGAAGGAGGCCACCCTGTGAAAGCGCATTCCCCCCTGTTCGGCGCCCTGCTTGCCCTGGCCCCAATGTCGGCAGCGTTTGCTGCTGAAGAAGTCACCGGCCCCGAGGCTGACAGCAACGAACCCGTGCGGGTTGCGGCGGCTGATGGCAGCGAGCCGGTGATCACCTCCGAAGTCTTCAACAAGTTGACGGTCCAGACCGGCTACGGCCCAGCAGACTCGCAGGTCGACCGTGACCGCGAGATGTTCTACAGCTTGCGCTACGAGCCGTCGTTTGCCTGGTATTCACCTGAGAAGCGCTGGGCGAAGTGGATGGTCTACGGTCGCCTGTGGATCAACTATGACTCCAGCCAGTCGAGCAACCTGACCAATGAATCGACTACTACCAATGCGCGCGAACAGCCAGAAGGCTGGTACGCCGAGATGCGTGAGCTTTACGTCAAACGCAACCTGATCGGCGATGACCCGCGTTTCTCGGCCTCGTTTGGTCGCCAGCGGTTCTCCGACGATTACGGCATCTGGTGGGATGACAGCCTTGAGTCGCTGCGCTTCAACTACAAGGACACCTTCTCCGAAGCTTTCGTTGCGGTTGGCCAGAAGTTCAACAACTACAACACCGACGTCAACTCGCTTGCCGACAGCGAAACGCGCACAACCTACGTCATGGGTGAGTACGCCTACCGCTTGAGCCAGAACAATCAGGTCGGTGTGCGCTTGATGCATGAGAATGATCGCAGCGATCGCGACATCGACGATCGTTTCGACTTCAAAGGCATGCGTTATGGGCTGTTCTTCAAGGGCGACAACCTCGCCAACCCTGTGATCAGCGACTATCACCTGGAGCTGGCTGCGCTTGATGGCAAAATGGTTGAGACACGCCAGGCGGGCACGACCAAACGCGACGACAGCAGAGGTTGGGCCGCGCTGGGTGAAGTCGGCCGTCGTTTCGATTTATTGCCCTGGACTCCTCGTGTAGCGTTGCGCGCCGGTTTGACTGATAAACCGAGTGATGAAAAAGATGGCTTCCGCCTGAACCCCATTCAGTCTGACCGAATCACTCGCCAAGGTTCTTACAGCACACGCCTGACCAGCTCGTTCGTTGCTCTCGACCTGCAGAACCTGAGCTACTACGGCTTTGCATTAGAAACAAACCCGACGCCACGTAGCTCGCTTGACCTGCGCATCACCCAGTTGAATCTGCGTGATGAAGACGGCGTCATGCCCATTCGCATGGCCAGTGATGCTAGATCGCAACGAAACAACAAACTCGATGATCGCACCAACGGAAGCGGCAACAACGTCGGCCAGATGCTCGACATCAACTACTACTGGAAGATGTTCCCGGTCGCCCTCGATGGCAAGCACCTCGATATCAACGCCCTGGTCAGCGCCAGCTACCTCAATGCCGGTAGCGCGCTGGAGACCGGCGATGACTATCAACTGAGCCTCGGCGTAGTTGTCAGCTACTAAGGACGGACCTTGCCATGATCTTCGCCTCCAACGTGTTCCTGTTCCTGTATCTGCCGCTGTTCCTGGCCGTGTATTTCCTGGCCAGGCCGCAGTGGCGCTCGACCGTGATCGTTGCCGCCAGCTATATCTTCTATGCCTGGTGGCGGCCAGACTTTCTGCTGCTGTTCGTCGCGATCACCTACTGGAACTACTGGTTCGGCCTGCGCATCAAGGATCGCCTCGACGCCGGCGACAAACGCTGGGCGCTGCGCCTGCTGTGGATCGGCGTGATCGGCAACCTGTCGACCCTGGGCTACTTCAAGTACGCCAACTTCGGCGCTGAAGTGCTCGCAGTACTGCTGGCACCACTGGGTATCAACACCTGGACGCTGGAGAACATCTTCCTGCCGCTGGGTATCTCGTTCTATGTGTTCCACGCGCTGAGCTACATCGTCGACATCTACCGCAAGGACGCCACGCCGACCAACCGCTTCATCGACTTCGCCGCCTTTGTTGCGCTGTTCCCGCACCTGGTGGCCGGGCCGATCCTGCGTTACAGCCAACTGGCGCCGCAGCTGCGCGAACGCACCCACTCATGGGAGCTGTTCTCGCTCGGCGTGTGCCGGTTCATGCTCGGCTTCATCATGAAAGTGTTGATTGCCGACCGCCTGGCGCCGATCAACATGCTCTTCGTTGGTGAAGGCACGCTGCAGTTCAGCGATGCCTGGTTTGGCCTGGTGGTGTCGACCCTGCAGCTGTACTTCGACTTCGCCGGTTACAGCCACATGGCGCTGGGCCTGGCGTTGATGATGGGCTTCCGCTTTCCGGAGAACTTCAACCAGCCGTACGTGGCGCAGAGCGTGACCGAGTTCTGGGCGCGCTGGCACATGACCCTGGCGCATTTCTTGCGCGACTACGTGTACATGCCGTTGGTGCGCAAACGCGTCACCGGCGCCCTGCCCGCGCTGGTCTGGACCATGCTGCTGTCGGGCCTGTGGCACGGCGCGAGCTTCGCCTTCATCTTCTGGGGGCTGTTCTTCGGCTTCGCCATGGTGATAGAGCGCAAGTTCCACCTGGCGACCAAGATCAACACCCCTTACAAGCTCGGCCGCAACCTGCGCACCGCGCTGCTGATCGTGCTGAGCATGCCACTGTTCTTCACCATGGACCTGCGCCACAGCCTGGACATCTACCAGGCGCTGTTTGGTTTCAACGGCTTCGGCTCGCTGGAGCTGTACGTGCTGGGCGCCTCGAAGATGGCCATGGCGTTTGTCCTGGTGGCGGTGGTATGGCTGCTGTTGGCCGGGATCAACAACGTGCGTTTCTACGCCGGCAACAAGGACGGCTACTTCATGCGCCACGTCGGTGCGCTGCACAGCGTACTGCTGTGGGGCGGCTTCGTGCTGGCACTGAGCAGCCTGGCGGCGAATTCGTTCTCGCCCTTCCTGTATTTCCAGTTCTAGGAGACTGCCATGTACCCCGTGATGAATTCGGCCAGCAAGGCCAATGGCATTCTCTTCGTGTTGGTGCTGGCGGCGATGTTCGTCTACTCGCTGCCGCCGGTGTTCAGCTTTGCCCGCACCCAGACCGACACCTGGAACCTGTTTGTCGATGGCAAGCTGTTGCGCAAGTTCGAGCAGGTCTACGACAAGCGCTTCTTCCTGCGTGAGCCTTCGGTCGAACTGTGGGCCGATGCCCAGTTCAAGCTGTTTGGCGAAGGCACCAAGGGTGTGGTGCTGGGCAAACAGGGCTGGCTCTACACCAACCAGGAATACCGCGTCCCGAATGATCTGCAGGCCAACCTCAACGCCCAACTGGAGCAGATCGCCAAGATCAAGGCGCAGTTGGCCGAGCACGGCAAGCAGCTGGTGATTCTGCCGCTGCCGATGAAGCTGGATGTGTATGCCGAGCATGCGCAGCACCGTTTCGATCCGCGCGTGGTCAGCCTGTACGACAATTTTGTCGGCGAACTGCAAGCGCGTCAGCTCGACGTGGTGCCGCTGCGCGGGGCGTTCCTCAGCAAGCTCAACGGCCCGGAGTTGTTCCTCAAGTCCGATACCCACTGGAGCCCGGAAGGCGCCCGCCTGGCCGCCTTCGAGCTGGCCCGGCAACGTCCGCAACTGGTCGGCGATCAGGCATACGTGTCGCACAAGGCCGGCGAGAAAAGCGTCAAGGGCGACCTGATGAACTACATCCAGTTCGACCACAACCGCCTCGCGCCGCAGTTCGGCCCGAACCAGATTGACCTGTACGAGACGCTCAAGGCCGAGCAGAGCAGCGACGATCTGTTCGCCGAACAGGAGCAGAGCCTGCTGCTGGTTGGCACCAGCTACAGCAAGATCGATGACTGGAACTTTGTCGGCTTCCTCAAGGAAGCGCTCAACCGTGACCTGATCTCGATTGCCGTTGAGGCCCGTGGTCCGTTCGAGTCGATGAGCCAGTTTCTTGCCAGCGACCAGTTGAGCAACCCACAGATCGATACCGTGGTCTGGGAATTCCCCCTGCGCACATTGCTGGCCCATCGCCCGGGCTCGCTCAGCCGTAGCGCCCAGCCGCAGCATTTTTGAAGAATCAAAGGAGTAACCGATGAAACTCACCCACCTGTTTACCGCAATCGCCCTCGCCTTCGGCAGCCACCTGGCGGTCGCCGCCGAAGGCAACGCCGACCTGTACGATGCCGTCGCCCCGGCCGACTCGGCGTTTGTCCGCGTGCTCAACCTGTCAGAGAGCAACATCGACGTCAGCCTGAGCGGCAAGGTCAACCCGCAGAAAGTCGCCGCCGGCCAGCTCAGCGGTTACCGTTTCATCCCCGCCGGCACGCACAAGATCGCCGTTGGCGGCAAGGTCATCGAACCGCAGCTCAAGGCCAATGCCGCCAGCACCGTGGTCTACGACGGCAAGCAGCTCAAGCTGATCGCTGACAAGTACGTCAACGAACCGAAAAAAGCCCAGATCGCCTTCTACAACCTCAGCGACAAGCAAGCTGCGCTGAAGACCGTCGACGGCAAGCACGTGATCGTCGACCCACTGAGCAATGGCCAGACCGGCAGCCGCATGGTCAACGAGATCAAGATCGGCTTCGCCGCCTACGAGGCCGAGCAGAAGGTCGCCAGCTTCGATGAACTGTTCCTGAAAAAGGGCCGTTCGTACAGCTACGTGCTGCTGCCCGACAATCGCAGCATGAGCATGGCCAACAGCATCGACCCGACCGAGTAATTTCGCTGCAAGGATGAAATGGCAATGAAGATCCTCAAACCCCTGGGCCTCGGCGCCGCCCTCGCCCTGCTCAGCCAGACCGGCCACGCCGCCGCGCCTGCACAAGGCGCCAAGCCCGGCTGCGAAAACCTGCAGTGCATGATCTGCCCGGCCTTGAGCGATCCTCAGCAGTATGCCGAGGGGCGCATGAAGCTGATGCGCGAGATCGTCCCTGGTCAGGAGCGCTGGCTGTTCCGCTCGGCGGTCGACCTGACCAACGAGTTCGGCATCCCGGCGCCGATGCGCCCGGAGTTTGCCCGCCTGATGAAAACCTTCAATCAGCAGGGCATCCAGGTCGCCATGGCGATCCAGCCGACCCGTGGCCTGATGCACCGCGACCGTTTGATTGGCGAGCATCCTTACGGCTTTGACTACGCCCGTGCCAGCGCCAACCTGGCGGCTTACCTTGGCCAGCTCAGGCAAGGTGGTGCGGTGGTCGCACCGATGATGCAACTGGTCCAGCAACCGCCCAAGGGTGAGTACTTCTTCCGCCGCGACCACCACTGGACACCGGTCGGCGCCGAGGCGACCGCGCGCCTGATGGCAGATGAAATCCGCCGTCAGCCGTTCTACGCCGGCCTGACCAAGAAGCAGTACCGCACCGAGCCTGGCGTGATGGTGCCCAAGGACGGCACCCTCAACCTGGCCATGAGCGCGATCTGCGGCAACAACTACGGTTTCCAGTACGTACGCGGCTACCAGACCATCCCGGTCGAGGCCAGCGCCGAAGCCCTGTTCGACGAAGCACCGGACCCGGAAGTGATTCTGGTCGGTGACAGTAACGCGGCAGCGCGGGAAGACGAGAGCAAGCAGTTCAACTTCGACGGCTACCTCAAGCAGTACCTCAGCGTCGACGTGCTCAACTACGCCCTGCCCGGCGTTGGCGAGGACGGCTCGCTGCTGGAGTACCTGCTCTCGGATGACTACAAGGCCGACGCCCCACCAAAGCTGATCGTCTGGGAACTGCCAGCCAACTACCGGCTTGACTCGCCATTGATGTATCGCCAGTTGATCCCGGCGGTCAAAGGCGGCTGTGAAGCGTCCCGCGAAGTGCTTGGCAACAAGCTGCAGCGCTCGCCGCTGAAGGTTGGCGAACGGATCGAGCTGTTGTCCAACGCCGGCAGTGACCGCCAGGCGCTGAGCGGGTCGAACGGCTTTCTGGATATCCGCCTGAGCGACAAGAACGTCAAGGACTTCTACGTCATCGTCTATTACGACAACGGTGCTCGCGACAAGGTCTGGTTCCGCCGTGAAGCTGCAGTCACCGGTGGCCAGTACTACCTTGAGCTGAGCAAAGACAAGGCCTACGCCGGCGCCAACCTGCTGTCGGTGTTCCTTGAGCCGACCAAGGCCAGCGCTGCGCCCACCGATGTGGAAACCCGTCTATGCCTGTAAATCTGCAACGCGCAACGGCCAGTACTGGCCGCGCGCACGTGCGTCAACTGAGCCTGCTGGCGCTGGCGATCGCTTTGCTCGCGCCCCAGGTGCAGGCGGCCCAGTCGATCTGGCCCGCGCGCAATACACCGCAGGCAGCGATGATCGCCGACTACCGTACCCTTGAGTGCAGCAAGGCGCCGCCGCCGCCGTACACCGGCAGCCTGCGCCTGCAAAGCAAATACGACCAGAGCGACGCGAGCAAGTCGACCCTGCGCAGCAGCCCGGATGCCGACAGCGAACGGATTGGTAAACAGGTCAAGGAATTCATCGGCGGCCTGATCTACGCCAGCAAGCGCTTCCAGCGGTCGAAGAAACCGCAGGAGGCCAACATGGCCCTGGCCTGCCAGGACCAATGGCTGGAACAGTGGGCCAGCGCCGGCGCGCTGCTCACCGAGGACGCCAGCAGCACCGGCATGGCGGCACGCAAATGGGCGCTGGCGTCGATGGCCGGCGCGGTGTTGCTGACCCAGTCGGCCAGCGATGGCAAGGTGCAGCTGACCCCCGTGCAGAAAGACTGGTTCACTCGCCTGGGTGAGCGCGTGATCGCTGAATACGACCCGCGCCGCAGCGCGCGCGGGGTGTACTTCAACAACCACGACTACTGGGCAGCCTGGGCAGTAGCGGCCACCGGCATGCTGGTCGGTCGTGACGATTTCATCCAATGGGCCGACGGCAACCTGCGCCGTGGCCTGGCCCAGGCGGTACGCAACAGCGACGGTAGCTACGCCTACCTCCCACTGGAAGTCGCGCGGGCGAAACTGGCCGCCAGCTACAGCCAGTACGCGCTGGTGCCGCTGGTGCTGCTGGCCGAATCGGCCCGCGCCAATGGCCTGCCGTGGACGGCCGAAGACCAGCACACGCTTGATCTGCTGGCCAACTTCGCTGCCCGCAGCGTGCTCGACCCAGACGACCTGCCAGAACTCAAAGGCAAGTCGCAGGCGGACGTCGCGCCGTACAAGCTAGCCTGGCTGATCCCTTACCTGCAACGCAACCCGGGCAACAGCCTGGCGCGCAAGCTGTATGACAGTGAAGACGGTGAGGTCGACAATTACAGCCAGCTCGGCGGCCCGATCCAGCCTGCCTATTCCCATTTGCGTTGAACAAGGACGTGCCCATGGCCCCCTTCGCCCGTTTCTCCCTGACCTGCCTCGCCGCCCTGCTGCTGGCCGGTACTGCCCAGGCCGGCACGCAGACCTTGCCCGTCAAGCAGACGGTCGATGTGCTGCCTGCCGAGCAATACCAGCAACACTTGCAGCAGCTGCGCCAGCAGGTCCGCCAGGCGGTAACCTTTGCCCAGGCCGAACGCGCGCGTCCGGCTGGCCGCGCCAGTGTCAGCCTGCAACCGATGTTCTCGGCTCAGGCCGGCAGCTGGCCGTTCGAGCCATTCGTCAACAATGGCCTGTTCCGCGCCATCGCCGGTTATCAGGCGCATCACCCGCAAGTGGTGACTCTGCGCGGCGGCAGCATCAGCCTCGCCCAGTTGCACGATGCACTGAACGACTCACGCATCCTCAAGCGCTACAAGGACGGCTACCTGCTCAGCTACCCGCTGATGATTGGCGCCGATGCCGGCCTGGTCCTTGAGGGCACCAGCCTGTATCTGTCGAGCTACTCCGGTACTGCGCTGATCAACCAGGGCTGGCTGGGCCTGAACCAGTCCAACCTGGAGAGCATGGCCGGTGACAAGGCCGGCAATACCGACCGCGCCTGGCGCCCGTTCGTGATCGCCTGGGCCGGCAGCCATACCCAGGTGGTTGGCTCGACCTTGAAGCGGCTGGGCTACAACGCCAACCTGTCGCGTGGCCTGACCACGGCGATCAGCGCCCAACAGCCGGCCAGCAGCCGCCCGGCCACGGTGGTGATCCGCGACAGCCAGTTCAGCGAGATGTCCAGTGCGGTCGAGCTGCAGCGCAGCCAGGCAACCATCGAAGGCAGCCGTTTCGAGCAGTCTCAGCAATATGCGATCGATGTCCGTGACAGCCAGGTCAGCCTGCATGACAACCAGCTGCGCGGCATCGACAACAACAGCGGCGTGCGCCTGCGTGGGCAAACTCGCGCGTTGGTGGAAAACAACCTGATCCTCGGCGCGGGCAAGGCTGCGATCGAAGTCAGCGAGCAACAGGGCGCAGTGTTGTTGGCCGGCAACCGCATCGGCGACAGCCGTGGCAATGGCATCCAGCTGCGCAGCCTGGCGCCCACCCCGGCGGCGCCACTGGTGATCGACAACAACCTGCTCGGCAGCAGTGTCGGCAGCGCCATCGATGCCAGCGAAGTCGGCGCACTGGCGCTGCTTGGCAACCACATCACCAATACCCCCGAGTACGCGGTGAGCTTGCGCAACCCCACGCCCATGGCCGGCCCGCTGCTGCTCACTGGCAACCGCCTGGGCCAGGTCGGCAAGGCCATCCTGCGGGTAGAAGGCGTGCGTCAGGTCGAGTTGGGCGGCAACAGTTTCGATGGCAAGCCCTTGCTGCAGAACCTGCTGATCGGCGACCTGTTGCCGCTGCAGGGCACCCTGCTCGAGTCGACCGTGCGCCAGGGCAATACCGTGCGCGTCAGCCAGCGTTGAAGCTCAGGCGACTGCGCGCTGCATGCGCACGAAGCAGTCGTCTTCGCCCATCTCGACGAAACCCTGGCGCCGGTACAAGTGCCGCGCCGGGTTGCTCTTGAACACCATCAGCCGCAGCAAGCCCAGTTTGCGCTGCGCGGCCATCGCGGCCAAGGCTTGCAGGGCCCAGCTGCCGACGCCGCGGTTGCGCTGCTCGGGCAGCAGGTGCAGTTCGCGAATGAACAGCGCCTGGCGATCCTCGCTCAAGCTGCAAAAGCCCAGCACCGTCTCCCCCTCCATTAGCAGCCACTGCTCGCGCCAGCCCCAGGCCTGATCGAAGGCTTCTTCGATCCAGCGCAGGCCAAATACCTGGTAGTACGGCAGCATGGCCTGGCGGGTGAGATCCCGTGCAAAGCTGCGGTGGCTGTCACTGGCGCGGATCAATTCAAAGGCCATCGCACACCGCCGCGGCGCTGGCCTGTGCATCGCTTGCAGGCTGTTCAAGGATCATCATCGCTAGCGAGCTCCTGAAGCACTCGGTACCGCTCAGCCCGGAATCGTCAAACCGCGCTGTACCGCTGGCCGCGCGAGGAAGTTGGTCAGCACCCGCTGCACCTCCCCGAACTGTTCGAACTGCACCAGCTCGCGCGCGTGGTAACGGTCGACCAGGTTGCGCACCCAGGGAAAGATGGCAATGTCGGCGATGCTGTAGTCGTCGACCATCCAGTCCCGGCCATGCAGATGTCGATCGAGCACCCCGAGCAGACGCCGTGATTCATTGACGTAGCGATCACGCGGGCGCTTGTCTTCGAAGTCTTTGCCGGCGAAGAAATGGAAGAAGCCAACCTGGCCGAACATCGGCCCGATGCCGCCCATCTGGAACATCAGCCACTGCAGGGTCTGGTAGCGCTGGGCCGGGCTGACGCTGAGCAATTGCCCGCTCTTCTCGGCCAGGTATTGCAGAATCGCGCCTGACTCGAACAGCGCCAGCGGCTGGCCGTCCGGCCCGTTGGGGTCGAGGATGGCCGGGATCTTGTTGTTGGCACTCAGCGAGATGAATTCGGGGCTCAGTTGCTCTTCATGTTCGAAGCTGACCTTGTGCGCCTCGTAGGCCAGGCCGATCTCTTCGAGCATGATCGACACCTTGACCCCATTGGGCGTTGGCAGCGAGTACAGCTGCAGCCGCTCGGGATGCGCGGCGGGCCATTTGCGGGTGATGGGGAATGCGCTCAGATCGGTCATGGTCGCTAGCCTTTGTGCGGAGAACGACACTGTAGGACACAAAGGCCAGCACTGACTATCTCCCGTTGCAGGAGATCGGCTGCAGCAGGACGCGGCCAGCGGCCGCGCCTGTTGCGCGTATCAGTAACGCGGTGCAACCGCCTGGGCATCACGCGAGATGATTACTTCGACACGGCGATTGAGCTGACGCGACTGCGCATCAGCATTGGTTGCCACTGGGTACTCCTTGCCATAGCCGGCAGTGACGATGCGCTCGGCGCTGACGCCCTGACGACGCAGGGCATTGCCTACGGCTGCGGCACGTCGCTCGGACAATTGCTGGTTGAGCGCGTCGCTGCCGGTGGAGTCGGTAAAGCCTTCGACCAGCACTTTGCGCTCTGGGTTGTCTTGCAGGTACTGCGCCAATTGCTGGATGTTGCGCTGGCTGCCACTGCGCAGTTCGGCCCGGCCGGTGTCGAACAACACGTCGCCAAAGGTGACTACGGTGCCTCGCTCGGTCTGCTTGGCGTTGAGATTCTGTAGCGCCTTGAGCTGGGCGGTACGCACGTCCAGACGGGCCTGAGTGCGCTGCGCATCGATGCCTTGCAGGCCGACCTGTGCCTGACGCAGCAGGATGGTCTGTTCGGCGGTCTCGATCTTGCGGTTGGCCAGGTAGGCCAACTGCGCGACGTCACTGCCTTTACGGTCTTTCAGCGAGGCCTGCTCGGCTTTGCCAAGCGCCAGGTACGCTTCCTGGGTTTCCAGCGCAGCGATTCGGGCTGATTCCGGCTTGCCCTGCAGTACCGAGTAGGCATCGCGGGCTTCGAGCAACTGACTGTTTTCAGGTGTGGTGCTGCAGCCAACCAGCAGCAGGCTGAGGATCGACACGGTTGGCAGAATGTGCAGTTTGGACATGTTCGGCTCCTTAGCGGGTAGACGTGGCAGAGGTGGTGTCCGGTGCTTCGAGCATTTCCTGCTTGAGCACTTCGATACCTTTACGGGCGTCAACCAACTGCTCGCTGGTTTTGCGCGCCTGGGCCTTGCGCTCGGCCAGGCGGGCATCAGCCTCGGCCTGTTCGGCCAAACTGCGTACGGTTTTCAGGTCTTTCTGGCCCAGAGCTCGATCCATGGCGCTGAGCTTGTCTTGTGCGGCGCGCATTTCTACAGGGGCGTATTGGGTGGCATCGGCGGATACAGCGCGATTGACGGCGCTGCGAGTCAGCTCGATCTGGTCGTTGGGCACTACTGCGCTGGCGCAGCCGCCGAGCGCCAGCAGCACTGCGGCGACGGACAGGGTTTTGGGGTTGAATCTGACACGCATGGAACATCTCCTTCAACGCGTTCACAAACAACCAGAGTCAGTGGCGTATGCCGCTGGCTGGGGTCATTTGCATCAGGGATACCAGCCGGGATGTTCAGGCGACAGCCAACCAGACGGCGCTTGCGCCGGGGTGGTGCGCGTAAAGAGGGGTGAACATGAACATCACGGAAAGCCTGTGGGGAAAACGCGGCCAGCCTATTCCGATAAGCACGTGCGCCACATCAGACTAATCTGATTAAACTTGTAGGAAATTCATCGCCTTGCAGCCAGATCATGCTGCGGGCGCACTCACCAGCGAGTGCGCCTCGTTAGAGCAGATGGCAGCGCTCAGAGCCGGTCGCGTAGCAGCCCCGAGCAGCCAAGTCAGCATCGTCAATCGCCGGAAACCACAGCCGAGGACCGCGCCACCCCACCCCGCCGGCGCGTAACCGCAATCAGCAAGATAAACGCCGTAACCCCAGCGGTCATCAACGTCTCATACCGATAAGCATCACTGAGCAACATATACCCCAGCACCATCACAATCGTCCCGATCACCAACCAGGTCAGCCACGGGAACAACCACATTTTCAGTTCCAGCACGGTGCCCAACCGATCCGCCCGCCCGCGCATGCGCAGTTGCGAAACCGCAATCACCAGATACACCAGCAGTGCAATCGCACCCGTAGTGGACAGCAGGAAGCCAAACACCTTGCCCGGGAACACATAGTTGACCAGACACCCGGCAAACCCCGCCAAGGTCGACAGCAGCACCGCCACCGTCGGCACGCCATTGCCCGATACTCGCCGCACCATCACCGGCGCCTCACCCCGCGAGGCCAGCGAGTAGAGCATCCGCGAAGCCGTATACAAGCCAGAGTTCATGCAGCTGGTCACGGCCACCAGCACCACCAGATCAACGAGCAGTTTCGCTCCCGGCACATTCAGCACCTCAAGCGCGCGCTGGAACGATCCTACCGCTTTCAGCGCAGGGTCGTTCCATGCCACCAGCGATACGACGAGGAAGATCGACGCGAGATAGAAGATACCGATGCGGTACACAACCAGGTTGGTCGCCCGGCGAATCTTGTCTTTCGGATTGGCTGTCTCATCGGCAGCAATGGTCACGATCTCGGCGCCGAAGAACGAGAAGATGGTGATCAGCACACCACCCAGCACCGTGCCAAAGCCGTTCGGCATAAACCCGCCATTGGCCCACAGCTGGCTCACACCGCGCGTCTCGGCCAGCGGCCAGAAACCCAACACCGCCATCGTACAAACAACGATGAACGCGACAATGGCAATCACCTTGATCAAGGCAAACCAATACTCGAATTCACCGAAGTTCTTCACGCTGATCAGGTTGGTGCACGACAACACCAGCATGATCAGAAACGCGAACAACCAGGAGGGCACGTCTGGGAAGTACGCATGCAGGATGTCCGCCCCGGCAATCGCCTCGACCGGAATGATCAACACCCAGAACCACCAGTACAGCCAGCCGATGGTAAAGCCTGCCCAAGGCCCGATTGCCTCAGTGGCGTAGGTCGAGAACGAGCCGCTGTTGGGGTTGGCGATGGCCATCTCACCGAGCATGCGCATCACCAGCAGCACCAGCAAGCCGGTCATGGCGTAGGAGATCAGAATCGCCGGGCCAGCCGTGGCGATTGCGTTGGATGAGCCGATGAACAAACCCGCGCCGATGATCCCGGCAATAGAAATCATCGACACCTGACGCGAGGTCAGACCATGTTGCAAGGACCGCTGTTTCTTGTTTTTTAGCGAAGCCATGGAAAACCCTCGAGTGGGTCGGCCGCCACTCGGGCGGCTGAACTTGGAGCAGAATTCGTACAATGCAAACGTGCATCTAGTTGTTGTTTTGTAGGTACCGACGCAGGCCTTTTCGTCATTCAGGCCTGACCAGCCGCGATCATTGATCCACGTCAGTATTGATCTTCGGGGGAGCACCAACAAACGACCTTTTTGCAGCACATGATTCCGCAAGGGAATGAACTCATGCCGCGATGACCTGACCGACCAGCCAGGAAACCAAAACCACGAGCTGCCTTGAGCCAGCGGTTTACGCAGCAGTGCAAGCGAGCGGTCACAATTCAGGAGTCACAGGAATGACCGCAATCGAATTATTCGTTTGTGCGTGGGCCATCAAAGCGTTTGGATAGTCTGCAAAATCGAACAAGGTGCGCGTGCCCCCATGAATCAGGAAAGTATCAGCCAGTCCATTTCCATCGTTCACCCGATCACACTTTCCCATGGCCTCAATGCCCGTGTCTGGGATACCGACGGCAATGGCTATATCGACTTCGTCGGCGGCATCGGCGTACTTAACCTGGGCCACTGCAACCCGGCGGTAGTTGCAGCGATTCAACAGCAGGCCGGTCGGTTGACCCACTATGCGTTCAACGCCGCCGCCCATGGCCCGTACCTGCAGCTGATGGAACAACTGAGCAGTTTTGTGCCGCTCAGCTACCCCATGGCCGGGATGCTCACCAACAGCGGCGCGGAAGCTGCCGAAAACGCCCTCAAGGTTGCCCGCGGCGCCACCGGCAAGCGCGCGATCGTTGCCTTCGATGGCGCCTTCCATGGCCGCACCCTGGCCACACTCAACCTCAATGGTAAGGTCGCACCGTACAAGCAGCGTGTCGGCGATCTGCCGGGTCCGGTCTATCACCTGCCCTACCCCAGCAACGACACCGAGGTCACCTGCGAGCAGGCGCTCAAGGCCCTGGACCGGCTGTTCAGCGTCGAACTGGCAGTGGAGGATGTTGCCGCCTTCATTCTTGAACCGGTGCAGGGCGAAGGTGGCTTCCTGGCGCTTGATCCGACGTTCGCCCAAGCGCTGCGGCGCTTCTGCGATGAGCACGGGATTCTGTTGATCATCGACGAGATTCAATCCGGTTTCGGCCGCACCGGGCAGCGCTTTGCCTTCCCGCGACTGGGGATCGAACCCGACCTGCTGCTGTTGGCAAAAAGCATGGCCGGCGGTATGCCGCTGGGCGCGGTAGTGGGCCGCCGGGAGTTGCTCGCTGCGTTGCCCAAAGGTGGCCTTGGCGGCACCTATTCAGGCAACCCGATTGCCTGCGCGGCAGCCTTGGCCAGCCTCGCGCAGATGACCGATGCCAATCTGGCGACCTGGGGTGAGCGCCAGGAGCAGGCTATTGTCGGCCGCTATCAGCGTTGGAAGGCATCGGGGCTGTACCCGTCACTGGGACGCTTGACCGGGGTCGGCGCCATGCGCGGCATCGAACTGGTCAATGCCGACGGCACGCCAGCCCCGGCGCAGCTGGCCAAACTGCTGCAAGCGGCGCGCAGCAAAGGTTTGCTGCTGATGCCCAGCGGCAAGGCGCGGCACATCATTCGCCTGCTGGCACCGCTGACCATCGAGGCAGAGGTGCTCGAAGCAGGCCTGGATATCTTCGAGCAGTGCCTGGCCGAGCTGGGCTGAGGCTTACAGGCCGAGCTCTTGCGGGGTGAGCATGTCGGACTCGAAGGCGATCCAGCCGCCTTCGAGTTCGGCGTGACCGTTGACAATCGGGCCGTAATAAACGAGGCCGTTCTCCAGTGTCACGCAAATGTGCGTGGCAGGTTTTTCCGGCGCTGCCAGTGCAGCGACGAAATGCACCTTCTTCAAAGTCTCGGTCACAGCCTCGATGCCAACCCGCATGTTGACGTTCTCCGATGCTTCAGTGTCGCCCCCGCGGTCTTCGCTGCTGACGGTAATGGTGGCGATGTACGGAAACTTGTTCAAGCGACTTGCCTCATGGGTTGGGATCGGCGCGCGGGCACCAGGGCGCGTAGGTTACGGCAGCGCGCGGCGCCGCGCGAGCGGCAGACGACCGGATGTGCACAGGCGCCCGCGCGCATGGCCGAAAAAGTGCCGATCTGTTAGGGTGCCCGCCGATGCACGCCACACCACACGAGGACACCGCGTGAGCGCTGAACAACCAATGACCGCCGACCTGTTCGAGGTCGACAAACGCCTTTCCCTCAAGCCCGTCGTGGACTTCAACAGCTACCTGCGCAACGCCTTCGGCGAGGGCGCCTGTAGCTGTTACCGCTGCGTCGAAGGCGCAGGCGATGAGAGCAACTACAGCCACCGCCACACCTTCGAGCTGGAAGGCCGCACGCTCAACCGGCGCTTTGCCAACACGGCGGGCAGCGATGTGCTGCAGTACCTGAAGAAAGCCTGGCTGTCGTACACCAAGGCCGATATGCAGTTGCTCGGCGAGCTCGACCTCAACACCGTCAAGGGCTTTACCGACCCGGCCTTGCATCAACGCCTGCTGGCACTGCTGCCGGCCAGCGGCCTGGCGCGTGAAGTCGACGGTAAGTGGCAGTTGCAGGCCCAGGCCGACTGACACCGTTCCTCGCATAGCCGGCCATTGGGCTAGCAGGCGGCGCACCGTCTGCTACCGTGGGAATACCCCTCCCCGCGCATTCACCTCAGGTGACTGACCATGGCCCGCACGACCCCCATCGAGCTGTACCGCAACATCGGCATCGTTGCCCACGTCGACGCCGGCAAGACCACCACCACCGAACGCATCCTGTTCTACACCGGCGTCAATCACAAGATGGGCGAGGTGCATGACGGCGCGGCGACCATGGACTGGATGGCCCAGGAGCAAGAGCGCGGCATCACCATCACGTCGGCCGCGACCACCGCCTTCTGGCAGGGTTCTACCAAGCAGTTCGCCGACAAGTTTCGCTTCAATATCATCGACACTCCCGGCCACGTTGACTTCACCATCGAAGTCGAACGCTCGTTGCGCGTGCTCGATGGTGCGGTAGTGGTGTTCAGTGCCGCCGATGGGGTCGAGCCACAGTCCGAGACGGTCTGGCGCCAGGCCAACAAGTACCACGTGCCGCGCCTGGCCTACATCAACAAGATGGACCGCCAGGGTGCGGACTTCCTGCGCGTGGTCAAGCAGATCGACAAACGCCTCGGCCATCACCCCGTGCCGATCCAGCTGGCGATCGGCAGCGAAGAAAACTTCATCGGCCAGATCGACCTGGTGAAGATGAAAGCCATCTACTGGAATGACGCCGACAATGGCGCCAGCTACCGCGAAGAGGACATCCCCGCCGAACTGCAGGCGCTGGCCGACGAGTGGCGTGCGCATCTGGTCGAGGCGGCCGCCGAAGCCAACGACCAGTTCATGGAGCTGTACCTCGACGGCCAGGAGCTGAGCAACGAGCAGATCAAGGCCGGCCTGCGCCAACGCACCATCGCCAATGAGATCGTGCCGACCGTGCTCGGATCGTCATTCAAGAACAAGGGCGTACCGTTGATGCTCGATGCGGTCATCGACTACCTGCCTGCGCCCAGCGAGATCCCGGCCATCAAGGGCACCGACCCGGACCACGACGACAAGCCGCTGGAACGGCATGCCGACGATAACGAGCCGTTTTCGGCGCTGGCATTCAAGATCGCCACCGACCCGTTCGTGGGCACGCTGACCTTCGCGCGGGTCTACTCTGGCATCCTCAGTTCGGGCGATGCGGTGCTCAACTCGGTCAAAGGCAAAAAGGAACGGGTTGGCCGCATGGTGCAGATGCACGCCAACCAGCGCGCCGAGATCAAGAACGTCTGCGCCGGCGACATCGCCGCCCTGATCGGCATGAAGGATGTCACCACCGGCGATACCCTGTGCGACCTGAACAAGCCGATCATCCTGGAGCGCATGGACTTCCCCGACCCGGTGATCTCGGTGGCGGTCGAGCCGAAAACCAAGGCCGATCAGGAGAAGATGGGCATTGCCTTGAGCAAGCTGGCCCAGGAGGACCCGTCGTTTCGGGTCAAGACCGACGAAGAAACCGCGCAGACGATCATCTCAGGCATGGGCGAGCTGCACCTGGACATCATTGTCGACCGCATGCGCCGCGAGTTCGGCGTCGAGGCCAACATCGGCAAGCCGCAGGTCGCTTATCGCGAGAAGATCCGCAACACCTGCGAAATCGAAGGCAAGTTCGTCCGTCAATCCGGCGGCCGCGGTCAGTACGGCCATTGCTGGATCCGCTTCGCCCCTGGCGAGGAAGGTAAAGAGGGACTGGAGTTCATCAACGAGGTGGTCGGCGGCGTGATACCCCGCGAATACATCCCAGCCATCCAGAAGGGCATCGAAGAGCAGATGCACAACGGTGTGCTGGCCGGCTATCCGCTGATTGGCCTCAAGGCGGCTGTATTCGACGGCTCCTACCATGACGTCGACTCCAACGAAATGGCGTTCAAGATCGCCGCTTCGATGGCCACCAAGCAGCTGTCGCAGAAAGGCGGAGCAGTCCTGCTGGAGCCAGTGATGAAGGTCGAAGTAGTCACCCCCGATGAATATCAGGGCGACATCATCGGCGACCTGAGCAGGCGCCGCGGCATGATCCAGGAAGGGGAAGAGACGCCGGCCGGTAAGGTGATCCGCGCCGAGGTGCCGCTGGGTGAGATGTTTGGCTACTCGACGCAGATGCGCTCGATGACCCAGGGCCGGGCCAGTTACACCATGGAGTTCACCAAATATGGCGAGGCACCAGCCAACATCGCCGAGGCCATCATCAAGAAGAACACCGGCAGCTAGGCCACTTAGCTGTCATGCCTGAGCCGCGCATCTGCGCTGGCCCAGGCATGATCGATCAGTGCTGGGCCCCTGCCCGCTTGAGCAGCTTCTTGCAGCGCTCGGACAGGTGCACGACGCGCAGATGCTTGCCGGCCTTGCTGTAGCGCTCGCGCAAGGTTTGCAGCGCCGCCACCGCCGAGTAGTCGACAAAGCTCAGGTGCTTGCAGTCCAGCGTCACCCCATCAGGGTCCTGCGCTGGCTCGAACTGGTTGAGAAACGCCGCAGTGGACGCAAAAAACAGCGTGCCGTGCACCTGATAGTGCTTGTTGCCATCGCTGTCGACATGGCTGTCGGCGTACAGCTCGCGGGCATGCTGCCAGGCGAAGTTGATCGCCGCCAGAATGATCCCGAACAGCACGGCCATGGCCAGGTCGGTGAACACCGTGACCACGGTCACGGCAATAATCGCCAGCACATCGCTGACCGGCACCTTGTGCAGCACCCGCAATGACGCCCAGGCGAAGGTCTGCTGGGCCACCACGAACATCACCCCGACCAGCGCCGCCAGCGGAATTCGCTCGATCAGCGGCGACAGGAACAACACGAACAGCAGGATCATACCCCCGGCCACTACCCCCGACAGCCGGCCGCGGCCGTTGGAGCTGAGGTTGATCATGGTTTGGCCGATCATGGCGCAGCCGCCCATCCCGCCGCACATGCCCGAGACCATGTTGGCGGCGCCCAAGGCCACGCACTCGCGGTCAGGGAAACCGCGACTCTCGGTGATTTCGTCGGTCAGGTTGAGGGTCAGCAGGGTTTCCAGCAGGCCGACCATGGCCATCAGCAGTGCATAGGGGGCAATGATTTTCAGCGTGTCCAGGGCCCATGGCACCTGCGGCCAGGCCACCTGCGGCAGGCCGCCGGCGATATGCGCCATGTCACCCAGGGTCCGCGTCGGCAGATCAAGCAGGTACACCAGCAGGCCGACGCCAACAATGGCCACCAGCGCCGGCGGCACGCTGCGGGTCAGGCGCGGCAACACGTAGACCACCAGCATGGTCAACGCCACCAGGCCAATCATCAGGTACAGCGGGGTGCCATTGAGCCACTGCTCGCCACGTTTGAAATGCTCGAGCTGGGCCATGGCGATGACGATGGCCAGGCCATTGACGAAGCCAAGCATCACTGGGTACGGCACCAGCCGCACCAGCTTGCCCAGGCGCAGCACGCCAAACAGGATCATCAGCAAACCGCCCAGCAGCACCGTTGCCAGCAGGTACTGCGCGCCGTGCTGCACCACCAGCGCGACGATTACCACCGCCATCGAACCGGCCGCGCCGGAGATCATCCCCGGTCGCCCGCCGAACAAGGCTGTCAGGGTGCAGATGATGAATGCGCCGTACAAACCCATCAGCGGGTTGAGGTGGGCGACCAGAGCAAAAGCGATGCACTCGGGCACCAGGGCGAAGGAAGTAGTCAGGCCGGCGAGAACATCGGCGCGTAGTCGGGCAGGTTTCATGGGCTTCCTGAGATCAGTCAATCGGTGCAAGCGCTGGCATCTGAACGTGCAGCGAGCGGGGTCGCGATGTTACGGAATTTGTCCGGGAGCAACCACCTGCGCGTGGCGGCTGAGCGCATTTGCCTCAGGCTGTGATCCTCATCCGGCATAACCGTGACAAATTTGCCATCATGTCTGTTCAACCAGCGGAGAACTTCAACATGCTGCTACGCCCCCTGCTCGCTTCACTGCTGCTGGCTACCAGCCTTGGCGCTCAAGCCGCCACCGAAGTGCTGCCCTTGCAGCACCGCAGCAGTGCCGAACTGTTGCCCACCGCGCAGGCCTTTATTGGCAAGGAAGGTAGCGTCAGCGCCTTCGAGAACAAGCTGATCGTCAACGCCAGCCCCGAGCGCATTGGCGACTTGCGCGCGCTGCTGCAGCAGCTTGACAGCAAACCCAAGCGCTTGCTGATCAGCGTCGACAACAATGACAGCAACTTCCAGGACAACCGTGGCAATGCTCGGGTGATTCGCTACGGCACCAGCAACCGGGAAGGCGGCCTGCAGCAGATCCAGGCCAGTGACGGCCAGCCGGCGTTGATCCAGGTCGGCCAGAGTGTGCCGATCACCAGCAGCAGCACCGACGGTTACGGCCGCGTGCAGAGCAACACTGAATACCGCAACGTGACCCAGGGTTTCTATGTCACACCGAGCGTCAGCGGCGACACGGTGCGACTGGCGATCAGCAGCAATAATGATCGAATGAGCAGCGAACGTCCCGATGTAGTGAAAGTTCAGAGCACCGACACAACCGTGACCGGCAGGCTTGGCGAGTGGATTACATTGGCCGGCTACAACCAGCAGAGCCAGGCTGAACGGAGTACGTCAAGCCACAGTTACAGCACCCAACGCGGTGAAAACATGACTTTGCGCGTCAGAGTCGACCTTCTGGACTGAACCCAGGCAATTCGAGGGCTCGACCAAAGGCCTTCAAACTGACTGTGGAGTCGTATTAGACCAAAGATGTAGTAGACAAAAAAAGGCACTACAAAACATTTGACAGGCACTTTTTGACAAGGGCATGATGGCCTCGCTCCCGCTGATCAGAGGCCCTGGCAAGGGTCTTCGAGGCGCGCTCCGGCTACCCCTGGAGGCGTCTTGTGTCTATACGGCCCACAAGGCGGTTCGACCGGATTGCGACTGCAACGAGAAGTTGTCCCGAGGGACGGAAGCGCATCACCGCAGTCACCAGGCAGATCCTGTCGCGCCACAGCAAGGCATCCACGAGCCGACCTGTTGCCGCACCTTGCCCGAGCTGCGCCCTCCTTCCCCTTCGAGCCTTGGCGTTCGCCGTCGCACCTCCTTCGAACAGGACAGCCGTCAGGCGCTCTGATCCGCGACTTTTGAGCATCAGCACCACAATTACCCCAAGATCGATGCGACGAGGTTTAATCACATGGCACTGACACGCGAACAGCAAATTGCAGCCCTCGAGAAAGACTGGGCCGAGAACCCGCGCTGGAAAGGCGTGACCCGTACCTACTCCGCCGCCGATGTCGTCCGTCTGCGTGGCTCGCTGCAACCGGAGCACACCCTGGCCCAGGTTGGCGCCGAGAAACTCTGGAAGCTGGTCACCCAAGGTGCTCACCCGTCGTTCCGTCCGGACAAGGATTTCGTCAACTGCATGGGCGCCCTCACCGGTGGCCAGGCAGTGCAACAGGTCAAGGCCGGCATCCAGGCTATTTACCTGTCCGGCTGGCAGGTTGCCGCCGACAACAACTCGGCCGAGTCGATGTACCCCGACCAGTCGCTGTACCCGGTTGACTCGGTACCGACCGTGGTCAAGCGCATCAACAACTCGTTCCGCCGTGCTGACCAGATCCAGTGGAAAGCGGGCAAGAACCCAGGCGACGAAGGCTACGTCGACTACTTCGCGCCGATCGTGGCTGACGCCGAAGCCGGTTTCGGCGGCGTGCTCAACGCCTACGAGCTGATGAAGAACATGATCGAAGCCGGCGCCGCAGGCGTGCACTTCGAAGACCAGCTGGCCTCGGTGAAAAAATGCGGCCACATGGGCGGCAAGGTGCTGGTACCGACCCAGGAAGCCGTACAAAAGCTGGTGGCTGCGCGCCTGGCTGCTGACGTTGCAGGCGTACCGACTATTATCCTGGCCCGTACCGACGCCAACGCCGCCGACCTGCTCACCAGCGACTGCGACCCGTACGACCAGCCGTTCGTGCTCGGTGAACGCACCCGTGAAGGCTTCTATAAAGTACGCGCCGGTCTCGACCAGGCCATTTCGCGCGGCCTGGCCTACGCCCCGTATGCCGATCTGATCTGGTGCGAAACCGCCAAACCGGACCTGGACGAAGCCCGCCGCTTTGCCGAGGCGATCAAGAAGGAATACCCGGATCAGCTGCTGTCGTACAACTGCTCGCCGTCGTTCAACTGGAAGAAGAACCTCGACGACGCGACCATCGCCAAATTCCAGCGCGAGCTGTCGGCGATGGGTTACAAGCATCAGTTCATCACCCTGGCCGGCATCCACAACATGTGGCACGGCATGTTCAACCTGGCGCATGACTATGCCCGCAACGACATGACCGCCTACGTGAAGCTGCAGGAGCAGGAATTCGCCGATGCCAGCAAGGGCTACACCTTTGTTGCGCACCAGCAGGAAGTGGGCACTGGCTACTTCGACGACATGACCACCGTGATTCAGGGTGGCGCTTCGTCGGTGACGGCGCTGACCGGCTCGACCGAGGAAGAGCAGTTCCATTGATCTAGCGGTTGCTTGATGGAATGAGCAAGCCCAGGGTCCCGTGAGGGAGCCTGGGCTTTTTTATGGGCGGCGAGAAGGGGCCGGACCTGTGCTGCTCTGAGTCTTTGTAAAAGCAAAAGCTCGGATCAGGTCTATGCTCCCAGAAGCGAACAACCCGCGCCAACATTCACCAAGCCATTGATCCAGAGCGGGGCGAACCCGGTAAAAAGCTGCTAGAACGAGAGCCCTTCGCATTTGCAATCAAAAAAACATCGTCAGCAACTTTGCAAGCATCAGACCAAGTAAAATGAGCCACATCAACCTAAACGATATTAATTATCATTACGCAACTTGCATTCCGTTACACGACGCAAGAAACATAATTAACAAAACCAGCCGCAATGCCCGAAAATCAAGGGTTTCAGCCAGTTACAATCGGTTTTTGTTGTTAAACCGAAGAATTAATTTTCCATAGAAATTTTACTTGCTCTTGGTTTACCCATAAAATCAGCGCGATTGATTCAGCTGCGACATTTGGTCACTGCACCCGCGACAGCGCGTCGCCGCGTTACTTATTTCAGACTGCAGAGCTGGGTCTCTGTATAAGGATTTCTAGCATGTCGGATTCAGCAGGACTCATCGCCCACAACTGGGGCTTTGCCATCTTCCTTCTGGGTGTCGTCGGCCTGTGCGCCTTCATGCTCGGCCTGTCTGCCCTGCTCGGCAGCAAAGCCTGGGGCCGCGCCAAGAACGAACCCTTTGAATCCGGCATGCTGCCCACCGGCGGCGCTCGCATGCGCCTGTCGGCAAAATTCTATCTGGTCGCGATGCTCTTCGTGATCTTCGATATCGAAGCCCTCTTTCTCTTTGCATGGTCTGTGTCCGTCCGCGAAAGCGGCTGGACCGGATTCGTCGAAGCACTCGTTTTCATAGCAATTCTGTTGGCAGGTCTTGTCTACCTATGGCGCGTCGGGGCCCTCGATTGGGCTCCCGAAGGTCGTCGCAAGCGGCAAGCGAAGCTGAAACAATGAGGCTTTGGCATGCAATACAATCTCACCAGAATCGATCCGGATGCACCCAACGAGCAATATCCGGTCGGTGAGCGGGAAACCGTTACCGACCAACTGCTCGAAGACCAGGTCCACAAGAACATCTATATGGGGAAACTCGAAGATGTGCTGCGTGGCGCGGTCAACTGGGGTCGCAAGAACTCCCTGTGGCCGTATAACTTCGGCCTGTCCTGCTGCTACGTGGAAATGACCACGGCGTTCACGGCACCCCACGACATCGCCCGCTTTGGCGCCGAAGTCATCCGGGCATCGCCGCGTCAGGCCGACTTCATGGTCATCGCCGGTACCTGCTTCATCAAGATGGCGCCGATCATTCAGCGCCTGTACGAGCAGATGCTCGAGCCGAAATGGGTCATTTCCATGGGTTCGTGCGCCAACTCCGGTGGCATGTACGACATCTACTCGGTCGTTCAGGGGGTCGACAAGTTCCTCCCCGTGGATGTCTACGTACCCGGCTGCCCGCCACGCCCCGAGGCGTTCCTGCAAGGCTTGATGCTGCTGCAGGAATCGATCGGGCAAGAACGACGTCCGCTCTCCTGGGTAGTAGGCGATCAAGGCATTTACCGTGCCGAGATGCCTGCCCAGAAAGACCTGCGTCGTGAACAGCGTATTCAGGTCACCAACCTGCGCAGCCCCGACGAAGTCTGATCCAGCGACCTGCCGCCCGCTCCCCTGGAGCCGGCGGCCTGGCTTCATTCTCTACGTTGACCGAAAGCGACCGAGACCATGACAGCGGACACCGCTATTTATATTCCGCCTTACAAGGCTGACGACCAAGATGTGGTCGTCGAACTGAACAACCGCTTCGGCGCCGACGCCTTCGTCGCCCAAGAGACCCGTACCGGCATGCCGGTGCTGTGGGTCAAGCGCGCCCAACTCAAGGAAGTGCTGGCGTTTCTGCGCAACGTAGCCAAGCCGTACAGCATGCTGTTCGACCTGCACGGTGTCGACGAGCGTCTGCGCACTCATCGCCGCGGCCTGCCGGCGGCTGACTTCAGCGTGTTCTACCACCTGCTCTCGGTAGAACGTAACAGCGACGTGATGATCAAGGTCTCGCTCAGCGAAGGCGACCTCAACCTGCCTTCGGTGACCGGTATCTGGCCAAACGCCAACTGGTACGAGCGTGAAGTCTGGGACATGTTCGGCATCGACTTTGCCGGCCACCCGCACCTGACCCGTATCCTGATGCCGCCGACCTGGGAAGGTCACCCGCTGCGCAAGGACTTCCCGGCGCGCGCCACCGAATTCGATCCGTTCAGCCTGACCCTGGCCAAGCAGCAGCTTGAAGAAGAGTCGGCGCGCTTCAACCCGGAAGCCTGGGGTATGAAGCGTCAGGGCGCCAACGAGGATTACATGTTCCTCAACCTGGGCCCCAACCACCCGTCTGCGCACGGTGCCTTCCGTATCGTCATGCAGCTGGACGGCGAAGAGATCGTCGATTGCGTGCCGGACATCGGTTACCACCACCGTGGTGCCGAGAAGATGGCCGAGCGTCAGTCCTGGCACAGCTTCATCCCCTACACCGACCGTATCGACTACCTCGGCGGGGTAATGAACAACCTGCCGTACGTGCTCGCGGTCGAGAAGCTGGCGGGGATCCAGGTGCCGCAGAAGGTCGACGTGATCCGCATCATGCTCGCCGAGTTCTTCCGCATCACCAGCCACCTGCTGTTCCTGGGTACCTATATCCAGGACGTCGGCGCCATGACCCCGGTGTTCTTCACCTTCACCGACCGCCAGCGCGCCTACACCGTGATCGAAGCGATCACCGGTTTCCGCCTGCACCCGGCCTGGTACCGCATCGGTGGCGTCGCCCACGACCTGCCACGCGGCTGGGAGAAACTGGTCAAGGACTTCGTCGATTGGCTGCCCAAGCGCCTCGACGAGTACAACAAGGCTGCCCTGCAGAACAGCATCCTCAAGGGCCGGACCATCGGCGTTGCCGCCTACAACACCAAAGAGGCCCTGGAATGGGGCGTCACCGGTGCTGGCCTGCGTTCCACCGGTCTGGACTTCGACCTGCGTAAAGCCCGCCCGTACTCCGGCTACGAGAACTTCGAGTTCGAAGTACCGCTGGCCAACAACGGCGATGCCTACGACCGCTGCATGGTCCGCGTCGAAGAGATGCGCCAGAGTATCCGCATCATCGACCAGTGCATGCGCAACATGCCGGAAGGCCCGTACAAGGCGGATCACCCGCTGACCACGCCGCCACCCAAAGAGCGCACCCTGCAGCACATCGAGACCTTGATCACGCACTTCCTGCAAGTCTCGTGGGGCCCGGTCATGCCGGCCAACGAGTCGTTCCAGATGATCGAAGCGACCAAGGGCATCAACAGTTACTACCTGACGAGCGACGGCGGCACCATGAGCTATCGCACCCGGATTCGTACGCCGAGCTACCCGCACCTGCAGCAGATCCCTTCGGTGATCAAAGGCAGCATGGTCGCGGACATGATCGCGTACCTGGGCAGTATCGACTTCGTTATGGCTGACGTGGACCGCTAAGCATGAATAACACGCTTATCCAAACCGACCGTTTCGCCCTGAGCGAAACCGAGCGCTCGGCCATCGAGCACGAAAAGCACCACTACGAGGACCCGCGTGCGGCGTCCATCGAAGCCCTGAAGATTGTCCAGAAGCAACGCGGCTGGGTCCCGGACGGCGCCATCTACGCGATTGGCGAGCTGCTCGGCATCCCTGCCAGCGACGTCGAGGGTGTGGCCACCTTCTACAGCCAGATCTTCCGTCAGCCGGTCGGCCGGCACATCATTCGTGTCTGCGACAGCATGGTCTGCTACATCGGCGGCCATGAGTCGGTGGTCAGCCAGATCCAGAGCGAGCTGGGCATCGGCCTCGGCCAGACCACTGCAGACGGGCGTTTCACCCTGCTGCCGGTGTGCTGCCTGGGCAACTGCGACAAGGCCCCGGCGTTGATGATCGACGATGACACCTTTGGCGACGTGCAGCCTGCTGGCGTGACCAAACTGCTGGAGGGTTACGTATGACCATCACTTCCTTCGGCCCGGCCAACCGCATCGCGCGCGCCGCCGAGACTCACCCGCTGACCTGGCGCCTGCGTGATGACGGCGAGCCGATCTGGCTCGACGAGTACCAGGCCAAGGACGGCTACGCCGCTGCCCGCAAGGCATTGGCGCAGATGTCCCAGGACGATATCGTCCAGACCGTCAAGGACGCCGGCCTCAAGGGCCGTGGTGGCGCCGGCTTCCCCACCGGGGTGAAGTGGGGGCTGATGCCCAAAGACGAATCCATGAACATCCGCTACCTGCTGTGCAACGCGGATGAAATGGAGCCCAACACCTGGAAAGACCGCATGCTGATGGAGCAACAGCCCCATCTGCTGATCGAGGGCATGCTGATCAGCGCCCGCGCCCTCAAGGCCTACCGCGGTTATATCTTCCTGCGTGGCGAGTACACCACCGCAGCCAAGAACCTCAACCGCGCGATCGACGAAGCCAAGGCCGCTGGCCTGCTGGGCAAGAACATCCTCGGCAGCGGTTTTGACTTCGAGCTGTTCGTTCACACCGGCGCCGGGCGTTACATCTGCGGTGAAGAAACCGCACTGATCAACTCGCTCGAAGGCCGCCGCGCCAACCCGCGCTCCAAGCCGCCCTTCCCTGCCGCCGTCGGCGTGTGGGGCAAGCCGACCTGCGTGAACAACGTCGAAACCCTGTGCAACGTGCCGGCCATCGTTGGCAATGGCGTTGACTGGTACAAATCGCTAGCCCGCGAAGGCAGCGAAGACCACGGCACCAAGCTGATGGGCTTCTCCGGCAAGGTGAAAAACCCAGGCCTGTGGGAACTGCCGTTCGGCGTGACCGCCCGTGAGCTGTTCGAAGACTACGCCGGCGGCATGCGTGATGGCTTCAAGCTCAAGTGCTGGCAGCCAGGCGGCGCCGGTACCGGCTTCCTGTTGCCCGAGCACCTCGACGCACAGATGTACGCCGGTGGTATCGCCAAGGTCGGCACCCGGATGGGTACCGGCCTGGCAATGGCGGTCGACGACAGCGTCAGCATGGTTTCGCTGCTGCGCAACATGGAAGAGTTCTTTGCCCGTGAGTCGTGCGGCTGGTGCACACCGTGCCGTGACGGCTTGCCATGGAGCGTGAAGATGCTGCGCGCACTGGAGAACGGCCAGGGCAAGGCAGAAGACATCGAGACGCTGCTGGGCCTGGTCAACTTCCTCGGCCCTGGCCGTACTTTCTGTGCTCACGCACCGGGTGCCGTCGAGCCGCTGGGCAGTGCCATCAAATACTTCCGCTCCGAGTTCGAGGCCGGTGTCGCTGCTACCAGCGAGCACACCCTGCGCCCGGATTTGGCCAAGCCGATCCAGGTCGAACCGACTGTGGCCGGCGCGTAACACATTTGCATGCGGGTGGTCCGTGCCACCCGCCCGCCTCGCAGGCGCGCACGGTATTGACCGATGCGAGCCGCAGGCACACAGATTTCCATTAGCCACGCCCGCTCACGCGGGCCAACGAAGAACTTTGAACCATGGCCACTATCCACGTAGACGGCAAAGCGCTCGAAGTCAACGGTGCAGACAACCTCTTACAGGCCTGTCTGTCGCTCGGCCTCGACATCCCTTATTTCTGCTGGCACCCGGCGCTTGGTAGCGTCGGCGCCTGCCGCCAGTGTGCGGTCAAGCAGTACACCGACGAAAACGACACCCGTGGTCGTATCGTCATGTCCTGCATGACCCCTGCCACCGACGGCACCTGGATCTCAATCGAAGACGACGAATCGAAGGCGTTTCGCGCCAGCGTCGTCGAATGGCTGATGACCAACCACCCGCACGACTGCCCAGTGTGCGAAGAAGGCGGTCACTGCCACCTGCAAGACATGACGGTAATGACCGGCCACAACGAGCGCCGTTACCGCTTCACCAAGCGTACCCACCAGAACCAGGACCTTGGCCCGTTCGTCGCCCACGAGATGAACCGCTGCATCGCCTGCTACCGCTGCGTGCGCTACTACAAGGACTACGCCGGCGGCACCGACCTGGGCGTTTACGGCGCCCACGACAACGTCTACTTCGGTCGCGTTGAAGATGGCGTGCTCGAGAGCGAGTTCTCCGGCAACCTCACCGAGGTCTGCCCGACCGGTGTGTTCACCGACAAGACTCACTCCGAGCGTTACAACCGTAAGTGGGACATGCAGTTTGCCCCAAGCATCTGCCATGGCTGCTCGAGCGGTTGCAACATCAGCCCGGGTGAGCGCTACGGCGAACTGCGTCGTATCGAAAACCGCTTCAACGGTTCGGTCAACCAGTACTTCCTGTGCGACCGTGGCCGCTTCGGTTACGGCTACGTCAACCGCAAGGACCGTCCGCGCCAGCCGCTGCTGGCCGATGGCAACAAGCTGAGCGTGGATGCCGCGCTGGACAAGGCGGCCGACCTGCTGCGCGGCCGCACCATCGTCGGTATCGGTTCGCCACGGGCCAGCCTTGAAAGCAACTACGGCCTGCGCGAACTGGTCGGTGCCGAGTACTTCTACTCCGGTATGGAAGCTGCCGAGCTCAAGCGCGTGCGCCTGGTGCTGGACGTGCTCAACAACAGCCCGCTGCCGGTGCCGACCCTGCGCGACATCGAAGACCACGACGCGGTGTTCGTACTCGGTGAAGACCTGACCCAGACCGCAGCCCGCATCGCCCTGTCGGTTCGCCAGGCCACCAAAGGCAAGGCCGAAGCCATGGCCGACGCGATGCGCGTGCAGCCTTGGCTCGACGCCGCCGTGAAAAACATCGGTCAGCACGCGCTGTACCCGCTGTTTATCGCAAGCCTTGCTGAAACCAAGCTCGATGACGTCGCTGAAGAATGCGTGCATGCCGCCCCCGCCGACCTGGCGCGCCTGGGCTTCGCCGTTGCTCACGCAATCGATCCAAGTGCTCCAGCGGTAATCGGCCTGGACGACGACGCCAAAGCCCTGGCCCAGCGCATCGCCGATGCATTGGTCGCTGCCCAGCGTCCGCTGGTGGTGTCGGGTGTTTCCCTGGCCGAACCTGCATTGATCGAAGCTGCGGCCAACATCGCCAAAGCCCTCAAGCTGCGCGAGAAGAATGGTTCGCTGAGCCTGGTCGTGCCAGAGGCCAACAGCCTCGGCCTGGCGATGCTCGGTGGCGATTCGGTGGACGCTGCGCTGGATGCGGTCATCAGCGGCAAGGCTGACGCCATTGTCGTGGTCGAAAACGACCTGTACGCCCGTGTTCCGGCGGCCAAGGTCGACGCTGCTCTGGCTGCTGCAAAAGTGGTCATCGTTGCCGACCACTCCAAGACTGCCACCAGCGAGCGCGCTCACCTGGTTCTGCCGGCGGCGTCGTTTGCCGAAGGCGACGGTACTCTGGTCAGCCAGGAAGGCCGCGCCCAGCGCTTCTTCCAGGTGTTCGACCCAACCTACATGGACAGCAGCATCCAGATCCACGAAGGCTGGCGCTGGATGCACGCCCTGCGCGCAACCCTGCTCAACAAGCCGGTCGACTGGACTCAGCTGGACCACGTCACCAGCGCCTGCGCTACCGCCACGCCGCAACTGGCTGCGATCGTCAACGCCGCGCCTAGTGCCGCGTTCCGCATCAAAGGCCTGAAACTTGCGCGTGAGCCGCTGCGCTACTCCGGCCGCACGGCCATGCGCGCCAACATCAGCGTGCACGAGCCGCGTACGCCGCAAGACAAGGACACCGCGTTCGCCTTCTCCATGGAAGGCTACTCGGGTTCGGTCGAACCGCGCCAGCAAGTGCCGTTCGCCTGGTCGCCGGGCTGGAACTCGCCGCAAGCCTGGAACAAGTTTCAGGATGAGGTCGGTGGCCATCTGCGTGCCGGTGACCCAGGCGTGCGCCTGATCGAGTCGCAAGGTGACCGTCTGAACTGGTTCAGCGCGATCCCTGCAGCCTTCAGCCCAGCCCATGGTACCTGGACAGCGGTGCCGTTGTTCCACCTATTCGGCAGCGAAGAAACCTCGTCGCGCGCCGCTCCGGTGCAAGAGCGCATCCAGCCGGCCTACGTGGCCCTGGCCAAGTCCGAAGCAGACCGCCTTGGCGTCAACGAAGGCGCGCTGCTCAGCCTGACCGTCGCTGGCGTGTCGCTGCGCCTGCCGCTGCGTATCAATGAACAGCTGGGCGCAGGCCTGGTCGCGTTGCCGAAAGGCCTGGCCGGGATTCCACCGGCCATCTTCGGTGCATCCGTCGAAGGCCTGCAGGAGGCAGCACAATGACCTGGTTCACCCCCGAAGTGATCGACGCGATCATCGCCGTGGTCAAGGCCGTTGTGGTCTTGCTTGCGGTTGTGGTCTGCGGCGCGCTGCTCAGCTTTGTCGAGCGGCGCCTGCTGGGCTGGTGGCAGGACCGTTACGGTCCGAACCGGGTTGGCCCGTTCGGCATGTTCCAGATCGCAGCCGACATGCTGAAGATGTTCTTCAAGGAAGACTGGAACCCGCCGTTCGTTGATCGGGTGATCTTCACCCTGGCACCCGTAGTGGCCATGAGCGCACTGCTGATTGCCTTCTCGATCATCCCAATCACCCCAAGCTGGGGCGTCGCCGACCTGAACATCGGCCTGCTGTTCTTCTTCGCCATGGCCGGCCTGTCGGTCTATGCGGTGCTGTTCGCAGGCTGGTCGTCGAACAACAAGTACGCCTTGCTCGGCGCCCTGCGGGCCTCGGCGCAGACCGTGTCGTACGAAGTGTTCCTGGGCCTGGCGCTGATGGGCGTGGTGGTGCAGGTTGGCTCGTTCAACATGCGCGACATCGTCGAGTACCAAGCGCAGAACCTGTGGTTCATCATTCCGCAGTTCTTCGGTTTCTGCACCTTCTTCATCGCTGGCGTGGCCGTGACTCACCGTCACCCTTTCGACCAGCCGGAAGCCGAACAGGAACTGGCCGACGGTTACCACATTGAATATGCCGGCATGAAGTGGGGCATGTTCTTCGTCGGTGAGTACATCGGCATCATCCTCATCTCGGCGCTGCTGGTAACGCTGTTCTTCGGTGGCTGGCATGGCCCGTTCGGCATTCTGCCGCAGGTGCCGTTCCTCTGGTTCGCCCTGAAGACCGCGTTCTTCATCATGCTGTTCATCCTGCTCCGTGCGTCGATCCCGCGTCCGCGCTACGACCAGGTGATGGATTTCAGCTGGAAGTTCTGCCTGCCGCTGACCCTGATCAATTTGCTGGTGACCGCTGCGATCGTGCTTTACAACACGCCAGCCGTCGCGGCCCAGTGAGGATTTGACCCATGTTCAAGTATATCGGCGACATCGTTAAGGGCACCGGCACGCAGCTGCGCAGCCTGGCCATGGTGTTCTCCCACGGGTTCCGCAAGCGCGACACCCTGCAATACCCCGAAGAAGCTGTGTACCTGCCGCCGCGCTACCGCGGTCGCATCGTCCTCACCCGCGACCCCGATGGCGAGGAGCGTTGCGTAGCCTGCAACCTCTGCGCGGTGGCCTGCCCGGTCGGCTGCATTTCGTTGCAGAAGGCCGAGACCGAGGACGGTCGCTGGTACCCGGAGTTCTTCCGCATCAACTTCTCGCGCTGCATCTTCTGCGGCCTGTGCGAAGAAGCCTGCCCGACCACCGCAATCCAGCTGACTCCGGATTTCGAAATGGCCGAGTTCAAGCGTCAGGACCTGGTGTACGAGAAAGAAGATCTGCTGATCTCCGGCCCCGGCAAATACCCTGACTACAACTTCTACCGTGTTGCGGGCATGGCAATCGCTGGCAAGCCGAAAGGCGCTGCACAGAACGAAGCCGAGCCGATCAACGTGAAGAGCTTGCTCCCATAAGGACAGAAAGATGGAATTCGCTTTCTACTTTGCATCCGGGATTGCCGTGGTTTCCACCCTGCGGGTGGTTACCGGCACCAACCCCGTACACGCCCTGCTCTACCTGATCATTTCGCTGATTTCGGTGGCAATGATCTTCTTCTCGCTGGGTGCGCCGTTTGCCGGTGCCCTGGAAGTGATCGCCTACGCCGGCGCCATCATGGTGCTGTTCGTGTTCGTGGTGATGATGCTCAACCTGGGGCCGGCTTCGGTCGCCCAGGAACGCGGCTGGCTGACTCCAGGGATCTGGGCCGGGCCGGTACTGCTGGGCGCCTTGCTGCTGGCTGAGTTGCTCTACGTGCTGTTCGTTGCGCCAAGCGGCGCGGGCATCAGCGGCACCACCGTGGACGCCAAGACCGTCGGCATCAGCCTGTTCGGTCCGTATCTGCTGGTGGTCGAACTGGCTTCGATGCTGCTGCTTGCTGCGGCCGTCACCGCCTTCCATTTGGGCCGCAACGAGGCGAAGGAGTAAATCATGGGTGCTATCCCGATGGAACACGGCCTGGCAGTCGCCGGCATTCTGTTCTGCCTTGGTCTGGTTGGCCTGATGGTCCGCCGCAACATTCTCTTCGTGCTCATGAGCCTGGAAGTCATGATGAACGCTTGTGCGCTGGCGTTTATCGTCGCCGGCGCGCGTTGGGTGCAACCCGACGGCCAAGTGATGTTCATTCTGGTGATCAGCCTGGCAGCCGCCGAGGCCAGCATTGGCCTGGCGATCCTGCTGCAGCTGTATCGCCGCTTCCACACTCTCGACATCGATGCTGCCAGTGAGATGCGCGGATGAACCTTCTCTTCCTGACTTTCGTCTTCCCGTTGCTGGGCTTTGTGCTGCTGTCGTTCTCGCGCGGGCGGTTCTCGGAGAACCTCTCGGCGTTGATCGGCGTTGGCTCGATCGGCCTTTCGGCTGCTGTCTCGGCCTATGTCATCTGGCAATTCAACGTTGCCCCGCCTGAAGGCGGCGCCTACAGCCAACTGCTCTGGCAGTGGATGTCGGTGGATGGCTTTGCGCCGAACTTCACTCTCTACCTGGACGGCCTCTCGGTGACCATGCTTGGCGTGGTTACCGGTGTCGGCTTCCTGATCCACCTGTTCGCCTCCTGGTACATGCGTGGCGAAGCCGGCTACTCGCGCTTCTTCGCGTACACCAACCTGTTCATCGCCAGCATGCTGTTCCTGATCCTGGGCGATAACCTGCTGTTCATCTACTTTGGCTGGGAAGGCGTGGGCCTGTGCTCGTACCTGTTGATCGGTTTCTACTACAGCAACCGCAACAACGGTAACGCCGCACTCAAGGCCTTTGTCGTGACCCGCATCGGCGACGTGTTCATGGCCATCGGCATGTTCATTCTGTTCGCCCAGCTGGGTACCTTGAATGTGCAGGAACTGCTGGTGCTGGCACCGCAGAAGTTCCAGGCTGGTGATACCTGGATGGTACTGGCAACGCTGATGTTGCTCGGCGGTGCGGTCGGTAAATCGGCGCAGCTGCCATTGCAGACCTGGTTGGCTGACGCCATGGCGGGCCCGACGCCGGTTTCGGCACTGATCCACGCCGCGACCATGGTCACGGCTGGCGTCTACCTGATCGCGCGTACCCACGGCTTGTTCGCCCTGGCGCCGGATATCCTCCACTTGGTCGGTATCGTTGGCGGTGTGACCCTGGTGCTGGCCGGCTTTGCCGCGCTGGTGCAGACCGACATCAAGCGCATCCTCGCCTACTCGACCATGAGCCAGATCGGCTACATGTTCCTGGCTCTGGGCGTTGGTGCCTGGGAAGGCGCGATCTTCCACCTGATGACCCACGCCTTCTTCAAGGCGCTGCTGTTCCTTGCTTCCGGTGCGGTGATCGTTGCCTGCCACCACGAGCAGAACATCTTCAAAATGGGCGGCCTGTGGAAGAAACTGCCACTGGCCTACGCCAGCTTCGTGGTCGGTGGTGCGGCGCTGGCTGCCCTGCCGATCCTGACCGCAGGCTTCTACTCCAAGGACGAGATCCTCTGGGAAGCGTTCGCCAGCGGCAACAACGGTCTGCTCTATGCCGGCCTGCTCGGCGCGTTCATGACCTCGCTGTACACCTTCCGCCTGATCTTCATTGCCTTCCATGGCGAAGCCAAGACCGAAGCCCATGCTGGCCACGGGATTTCCCACTGGCTGCCACTGGGTACGCTGATCGTGCTGTCGACCTTTGTCGGTGCCTGGATCCATCCACCACTGGCGGGTGTGCTGCCGCAGAGCGTCGGCCATGCCGGCGGCGAAGCCAAGCACAGCCTGGAAATCGCCTCGGGCGCCATCGCCATCGCCGGTATCCTGCTGGCGGCCATGCTGTTCCTGGGCAAGCGTCGGCTGGTCACGGCGATCGCCAACAGCGGCATCGGTCGCCTGCTCACAGCCTGGTGGTTCGCCGCCTGGGGCTTTGACTGGATCTACGACAAGCTGTTCGTCAAACCTTACCTGCTGATCTGCCACTTGCTGCGCAAGGACCCGGTAGATCGCGGCATCGGCCTGATTCCTCGGCTGGCACGTGGCGGTCATGTCGCCATGAGCAAGACCGAGACCGGCCAGCTGCGCTGGTACACCGCTTCGATCGCCGTAGGTGCAGTACTCGTACTCGGCGCCGTGCTGGTGGCTGCGGTATGACTTTCACACTTGCGAACCTTGCGACTTTGCCAAAGGAAACGAACCCGTCATGATTTTGCCTTGGCTGATCCTGATTCCCTTCATCGGCGGCTTCCTGTGCTGGCTGGGTGAGCGCTTCGGCTCTACCCTGCCGCGCTGGATTGCACTGCTGACCATGTCCCTGTTACTCGGTATCGGCCTCTGGCTGTGGGCCAACGGTGACTACACCCTGGCCCCTGCTCCGGGCGCCGAACCGGCCTGGGCTTTCGAATACAAAGTCGAGTGGATCAAGCGCTTCGGCATCAGCATCCACCTGGCGCTGGATGGCCTGTCGCTGCTGATGATCCTGCTCACCGGCCTGCTGGGTGTGCTCTCGGTGCTGTGCTCGTGGAAAGAGATCCAGCGCCACGTCGGCTTCTTCCACCTCAACCTGATGTGGATCCTGGGCGGCGTGGTCGGTGTGTTCCTGGCGCTGGACCTGTTCCTGTTCTTCTTCTTCTGGGAAATGATGCTGGTGCCGATGTACTTCCTCATCGCGCTCTGGGGTCACAGCTCGGCGGATGGCAAGAAGACCCGGATCTACGCGGCGACCAAGTTCTTCATCTTCACCCAGGCCAGCGGCCTGATCATGCTGGTGGCGATTCTCGGGCTGGTACTGGTCAACTACGGCAACACCGGCGTCATCACCTTCAACTACAGCGACCTGCTCAAGGCCGACCTGCCGGCCGGTACCGAGTACCTGCTGATGCTGGGCTTCTTCATTGCCTTTGCGGTGAAGCTGCCGGTGGTGCCGTTCCACTCGTGGTTGCCTGATGCCCACGCCCAGGCGCCGACTGCCGGTTCCGTCGACCTCGCCGGTATCCTGCTGAAAACCGCTGCCTATGGCCTGCTGCGCTTTGCCCTGCCGCTGTTCCCGAACGCATCGGCCGAGTTTGCCCCAATCGCCATGACCCTGGGTTTGATCGGTATCTTCTACGGGGCCTTCCTGGCCTTCGCGCAGACCGACATCAAGCGCTTGATCGCCTTCTCCAGCGTCTCGCACATGGGCTTCGTGCTGATCGGTATCTACTCCGGCAGCCAGCAAGCCCTGCAAGGCGCGGTGATCCAGATGCTGGCCCACGGTGTTTCGGCTGCCGCGCTGTTCATCCTCAGCGGCCAGCTGTACGAGCGCCTGCATACCCGTGACATGCGTGAAATGGGCGGCCTGTGGCACCGTATCGCCTACTTGCCGGCCATCAGCCTGTTCTTTGCAGCTGCTTCGCTGGGCTTGCCGGGCACCGGCAACTTCGTCGGCGAGTTCCTGATCCTGATCGGCAGCTTCGCCCACGTGCCGTGGTTCACCGTGATTGCCACCACTGGCCTGGTGTTCGGTTCGGTCTACTCGCTGATCATGATCCACCGCGCCTACTTCGGCCCAAGCAAGTCCGATACTGTGCTGGCTGGCATGGACGGCCGCGAGCTGATCATGGTGCTGGGCCTGGCCGTGTTGCTGATCGTGCTCGGCGTCTACCCGCAGCCGTTCCTCGACACCTCTGCCGCCACCATGAGTGGCGTGCAGCAGTGGCTCGGTTCCGCATTCACTCAACTCGCTTCGGCACGGTAAGAGCGCTATGGAATTCACCACTCAACACTTCATTGCATTGGCGCCGATGCTGATCACCACCCTCACCACAGTTGTGGTGATGCTGGCGATCGCCTGGAAGCGCAATCACTCACAGACTTTCCTGCTCTCGACCATTGGTCTGAACGCTGCCCTGCTGTCGATCCTGCCAGCACTGAAAGTCGCGCCGCTGGCGATCACCCCGTTGATCACCATCGACAAGTTCGCCTGCCTGTACATGGCGATCATGCTGGTCGCTACCCTGGCCTGCGTAACCCTGGCCCATGCGTATCTGGGCGAAGGTTCCAAAGGCTACCCGGGTAACCGTGAAGAGCTGTATCTGCTGCTGCTGATGTCGGCACTGGGCGGCCTGGTGCTGGTCAGTGCCAACCACCTGGCGGGCCTGTTCATCGGCCTGGAGCTGCTCTCGGTGCCGGTCTACGGGCTGGTGGCGTACGCGTTCTTCAACAAGCGATCGCTGGAAGCCGGTATCAAGTACATGGTGCTGTCGGCTGCGGGCTCTGCGTTCCTGCTGTTCGGCATGGCGCTGCTGTATGCCGATGCAGGCACCCTGAGCTTTGACGGTATCGCCAAGGCTCTGGCCAGCACCAACATGCCGAGCCTGCTGGCACAGATGGGCCTGGGCATGATGCTGGTCGGTCTGGCCTTCAAGCTGTCGCTGGTACCGTTCCACCTGTGGACCCCGGACGTCTACGAAGGCGCCCCGGCGCCGGTTGCAGCGTTCCTGGCCACCGCCAGCAAGGTTGCCGTGTTCGCGGTGCTGATGCGTCTGTACATGATCTCGCCTGCTGCCAGCAGCGGTGTACTGAGCACTGTTCTGGCAGTCATTGCAGTCGCCTCGATCCTGATCGGTAACCTGTTGGCGCTGACCCAGAGCAACCTCAAGCGTCTGCTCGGTTACTCGTCCATCGCCCACTTCGGCTACCTGCTGATCGCCTTGATCGCCAGCAAGGGCCTGGCCATGGAAGCCATGGGTGTGTACCTGGTCACCTACGTGATCACCAGCCTCGGTGCGTTTGGTGTGATCACGCTGATGTCCTCGCCTTACGCTGGCCGTGACGCCGACGCCCTGTACGAATACCGCGGCCTGTTCTGGCGCCGTCCGTACCTGACGGCAGTGATGACCGTGATGATGCTGTCGCTGGCGGGTATCCCGCTGACCGCTGGCTTCATCGGCAAGTTCTACATCATTGCCACTGGCGTCGAGTCGCAACTGTGGTGGCTGGTCGGTGCACTGGTGATTGGTAGCGCCATCGGCGTTTACTACTACCTGCGCGTCATGGTCACCCTGTACCTGGTCGAGCCGAACCTGCGTCGCCACGACGCACCGCTGAAGTGGGAACAGCAAACCGGTGGCGTGATGCTGCTGGCCATTGCCCTGCTGGCGTTCGTGCTTGGCGTGTACCCGCAACCGCTGCTGGAGATGGTTCAGCAGGCAGGTCTGCACCTGATCGGCTGATTGCGCTGATCATCGACAAAACCCCGCTTCGGCGGGGTTTTGTTATTTCAGGGGGGTCAATAAACAAAGCTGTGCTTCGTTTGAGAGTTGTAGCGTCAGAACTGCGCTCACAGACCGGAAGCCGTTTTTGCCATGCGCCCTACCCTGCCCCTTTCCCTGCTGACTGTATTGATCAGCAGCGCTGCTCTGGCCGATGGCCGGATCGAACTCGACCCATTACTGATCGCCGATCAACAGCAGAGTGAACTCGACGCTGCGGCCGAACGCCTGCGCGAAACGCCAGGGGCGAGCAACCTGGTCGACATGCAGCGGGTAGGCCAAGGCCGGGTTGCCAGCAATCAGGACGTGCTCGCGTACCAGCCTGGCGTGTTTGCCCAGTCTGCCGGCAACGACGGCATCAAGCTTTCGATCCGCGGCTCGGGCATCAATCGCGCACCTGGTGCGCACGGTTCGGGCGTGTACACGATGTTCGACGGCCTGCCACTGACCGGGCCCGGCGGCACGCCGTACGAGTTGTTCGAGCCGTTGTGGTTGAGCCGGGCCGAAGTGCTGCGTGGCGCCAATGGCTTTGATCGGGGCGCGCTGGCCCTGGGCGGTGCGGTCAACTACGTCACCCACACCGGCTACGATGCCGACCGCCTGCAGCTGCGTTATGAGGTCGGTAGCCGCGGCTATGCCCGGCGGCACATCAGCTCAGGCCAGGTACTGGGCAACCTCGACTACTACGTGGCCCTGACCGACGCTGAATATGATGGCTACCAGCGCCACAGCAGCGGCAGCGCCAAGGGTTTTGCGGCCAACGTCGGCTACCGCTTCAACCCGAATCTGGAAACGCGCTTCTACCTGCGTTACCGCGAGACCGAAAACGAGCTGCCAGGGCGTCTGACCCAGGCGCAGATCAAGCACAACCCGCGCGCCGCCAACCCTGCCTACCTGGCCCGCGACGACAGCCGGCCGCAACCGGGCAGCACCTGGGTGGCGAACAAGACCACGTTCTTCCTCGACGATGATTCAAGCCTGGAAGCGGGGCTGGTCTATCACGACTTCCCGATGGACCTGCGCGAAGGCCCGATGCGCCTGAAAGTGGCGTACAGCGATGTCAGCGGCACGCTCAATTACCACCGCCGTGACACCTTGTGGGGACGCGAGAGCAAAACCACGGTTGGCTGGCGGACCACCAAGCACCTGCCCAACAGCGGCGCTTCGCAGTTCGCCCGCAATGGCGACATCATTGGCCCGCGCAGCCGCGACTTCAGCTATCAGGGCTCGGACACGGTGCTGCACATGGGCAACGATCTGGAGCTGATCCCAGACCTGTGGCTGACCACTGGCCTGGCCATGATCTACACCCGGCGTGAGAGCGACGTCAGTTATCCCGCCAGTGGCGGCAAGGTCAGCCAGCACGATTGGGACTACGCCCCGCGGATCGGCCTGCGCTACGACTGGCGGCCTAACCTGCAGCTTTACGGCAACCTCAGCCGTTCGGTCGAGCCGCCGCATCCGTGGTCGCTGATCTGGAGCTCTACGGTTGCCACCCAGCCAATCAAGATGCAGAACCAGACGGCGACCACGCTCGAGCTAGGCGCGCGTGGCGACTCGGCCGTCGGCCGTTGGGATCTGGCCTGGTATTACGCTCAGGTGCGCCATGAACTGCTCGCGGTTGAACTCGTACAAGGCTTGCCGGCCAAGGAGTTCAATGCCAGCGCAACGGTGCATCAAGGAGTCGAGGCCAGCCTGGACAGCACCCTCTGGGAGCAAGCTGGCAGTGGCAAGCTAAGCCTGCGCCAGGCCTACACCTTCAGCGACTTCCACTACCGCGACGATCAGCGCTTTGGCGACAACCGCCTGCCCGGCCTGCCCATGCATTACTACCAGGCAGAGCTGCGCTATGACTGGCCGAGCGGCTTTCATGTCGGCGTCAATACCCAGATGGCGTCCAAGGTGCAGGTCGACTATGCCAACAGCAACCACGCCGATGCCTATGCACAGTTTGGTGCGCGGCTGGGTTGGGACTCACCGCAGCAAGACTGGCAAACCTGGCTCGACCTGCGCAACCTGACCAACAAGCGCTATAGCGCCAGCGTCACCCCGGGCTATGACGATCAAGGCACCGACCAACCCCGGGCAACACCCGGGGAAGGCTTCGGCGTATATGCAGGTGTGTCCTATAGCCTGAAATAAGGCAGCTTCAGGGCAACTGCACTTGCGGCTTGGTTTCGGTAAAGATGGTCCAGCTGGAGATGAACAACGCAGCGATCAACGGCCCGATCACGAAGCCGTTGAGGCCGAATACCGCCAAGCCGCCCAGGGTCGATACCAGGATCAGGTAGTCGGGCATGCGCGTGTCGCGCCCGACCAGGATCGGCCGCAGCACGTTGTCGACCATACCGATCACCAACACACCAAAGGCGGTCAGCACCACACCCTGCCAGGTTGCCCCGGTCAGAATGAAGTAGGCCGCAACCGGTGCCCAGACGATCCCCGCGCCAACTGCAGGCAGCAACGACAGAAACGCCATCAGCACCGCCCAGATCAACGCACTGGGGATATCCAGAATCCAGAAAATTATCCCACCCAACGCGCCCTGAGTGATGGCCACCAGCAGGTTACCCTTGACCGTAGCGCGCACCACACGGTTGAACTTCAGTTGCAGACGGCGCTTCTGATCCTCGGGCAGCGGTACTGCCAATCGGACTTTACGCGCCACCTCCGGGCCTTCACGCAAGAAGAAGAACAGGATGTAGAGCATGATGCCGAAGCTTACGAGGAAATCGAACGTACCTTGACCAAAGCTGAACGCCTGGCTGGCCAGGATCTGGCTGCCCTGCCCGGCCCATGTGGTGATCTTGTCACGCAAGCCGTCGAGGTTACCCATGCCCATCTGGTCGAGGCTGTTCTGAGCGAATGCCGGCAGCATGTTCTTGCCTTGCTCAACATAGCCTGCGATGTCCAGTTGACCACTCTGGATGCGTTGATACAGCGATGCACCCTCCTGTACCAGCAGCGCGCTGGTGAAGATCACCGGCAAGATCGCAATCAGCAAACAGACCAGCAGTGAAACACCGGCGGCGAGGTTGCGCCGGCGGTTGAAACGGATCAACAGGTTGCGCTGCAACGGCGCAAACAGGATGCCCAAGATCACCGCCCAGAATATCGCGCCGTAATACGGCAGCATGATCCAGACGAAGGCAATGGTAACGGCGGCCAGCAGCACGGCCAGTGCCCGGTTCTGTAGTGCGGTTTGGTTCATGAGCATTCCTCGGAGATTCAGACCTTTAGTGCAGCAGATATCGGAAAAAGTGCCCGGCCATGCTTGATCCAGATCAATGCGCCTGGATTGGGCAGCCACTACCATCCGCGCCCTTTGCTCCGGTGCGCCCATGACTATCCTTGCCAAGCCTGAATTGCTCGCCCCTGCCGGTACCCTGAAAAGCATGCGCTACGCCTTTGCCTACGGCGCCGACGCGGTGTACGCCGGCCAGCCTCGCTACAGCCTGCGGGTACGCAACAATGAATTCGACCATGCCAACCTGGCCTTGGGCATCAGCGAAGCGCATGCGCTGGGCAAACAGTTCTACGTGGTGGTCAACATCGCCCCGCACAACGCCAAGCTGAAGACCTTCCTCAAGGACCTGGCTCCAGTGATCGCAATGGCGCCCGACGCGCTGATCATGTCTGACCCCGGCCTGATCATGCTGGTGCGCGAGCACTTCCCGCAGATGCCGGTGCACTTGTCGGTGCAGGCCAATACGGTCAACTGGGCGAGCGTGCGCTTCTGGCAGCAGCTTGGCCTGAGCCGCATCATCCTGTCGCGCGAGCTGTCGCTGGAGGAGATCGAGGAGATTCGCCAGCAGGTACCTGACATGCAGCTGGAGGTATTCGTCCACGGTGCCTTGTGCATGGCTTACTCCGGGCGCTGCCTGCTGTCGGGCTACTTGAACAAGCGCGACGCCAACCAGGGCAGTTGCACCAATGCCTGCCGCTGGAAGTATCAGGCTACTGCGGCAGTGGAGAACGTCAGCGGCGACATCGTCCATGAAGTGCAGCCGACCCTCGGTCTGGGCGCCCCGACCGAGCAGGTGTTCCTGCTTGAAGAGGCCAATCGGCCCGGCGAGGCGCTGCCTGCGTTCGAGGATGAGCACGGCACCTACATCATGAACGCCAAGGACCTGCGCGCGGTACAGCACGTCGAGCGGCTGACGCGCATGGGCGTGCATTCGCTGAAGATCGAAGGCCGGACCAAGTCGCATTTCTACTGTGCCCGCGCGGTGCAGTCCTACCGCCAGGCCATCGACGATGCTCTGCAGGGGCGGCCGTTTGACCGCGGCCTGATGGACAACCTCGAATCGCTGGCCCAGCGCGGCTACACCGAAGGCTTCCTGCGTCGCCACGTGCACGACGAATACCAGAACTACCAGCGCGGCAACTCGGTATCCGAGCGCCAACAGTTCGTCGGTGAGCTGACCGGGGTGCGGGTCGAGGGTCTGGCCGAGGTCAAGGTCAAGAACCGTTTTGCACTAGGCGATCAGCTGGAGCTGATGACACCCCGCGGCAATTACCATTTCGAACTGAACCGCCTGCACGATCGGCAGCAGCGCGAGATCGAGGTGGCGCCGGGCGATGGTCATGTGGTGTATCTGCCGATCCCTGAGCAGGTACCACTTGAGTACGCGTTGCTGATGCGGGATCTGGACGGCGCTGCACCAGCCAACTGACAGCACCGTAATCACTGCGTCAGCTTGCTGTCAGGTGAATTGCGCCATGCTGGCCGCTTTTGCTCTGCCTGCAGCAGGCTGACGCCGGTTGCGTTAAGCTGCCGCCGAGCCCGTCGCCTGCAGGCGGCCGACCCTTGCTGAGGAATTTGACCATGCTGCGCACTCGCCTGATTGCTCTGGGCCTGCTGGCCTTCACTAGCCTGGCCCAGGCCGCGGAGACCATTGACGTCTACCGTGACCCCAACTGTGGCTGCTGCAAGCAGTGGATCAGCCACCTGCGCGATAACGGTTTCACCGTCAATGACCATGTCGAGCCGAACATGAGCGCCGTCAAACAACGCCTCGGCGTGGCGCCGCGGCTGGCGTCCTGTCATACCGGGGTCATCGATGGCAAGTTCGTCGAGGGCCATGTGCCGGCCGAACAGGTGCGCCTGCTGACCAAGCGCAACGACCTCAGGGGCGTGGCAGTACCGGGCATGCCGATGGGTTCGCCGGGCATGGAGATGGGTGATCACAAAGACCCTTACCAGGTGATCGGCGTGACCCATGCGGACACTGACGAGGTCGTGGCCAGCTACTGAGCCGCTGCCGATGATGAGCCTTGTGGCGCTGTTTCTCAGCGCCTTCGGCGCCGCCACCCTGCTGCCGTTGCAGTCCGAAGCCGTGCTGGTCGGGCTGCTGCTGCGCGAGCCGCAGGCCTGGTTGACCCTGCTGTTGGTCGCGACCCTGGGCAATGTGCTGGGCTCGGTGGTCAACTGGCTGCTCGGCCGGGCGCTCGAGCGGCTGCGCGAGCATCGCTGGTTTCCGTTCAGTGGCGCCCAACTGGAGCGTGCCCAGCAACGCTACCAGCGCTGGGGCCAGTGGTCGCTGTTGCTCAGCTGGATGCCTGTGATCGGCGACCCACTTACGTTGATTGCCGGCATCATGCGCGAGCCATTCTGGCGTTTTCTGCTGCTGGTGACGGTGGCCAAGTGTGGGCGTTACCTGGTGGTCGTGCTGATTACCCTGGGCTGGGTTAACGGCCAGTAACACCTTTGCCGCTTATAGCGCGTGCCGGGCTGCTACAGTCGCTGTTTCCTACATGGTCCTACACGGAGTGCCCCCATGCTGCGCGCAACCGCCCTGGCCCTCGCCTGCCTTATCGGCAGCCCGGCGTTCGCTGCCGAGTCGTCCACCTATGGGCAGCAACTCGAAGGCTTCGACTACCCGTACCCCCTCCAGCACTACGAGTTCACCTCGCAAGACCAGGCCTTGCAGATGGGCTATATGGACGTCCCGGCCCAAGGCAAGGCCAACGGTCACAGCGTAGTGCTGATGCACGGCAAGAATTTCTGCGGCGCCACCTGGGAAAGCAGCATCGAGGCCCTCAGCAAAGCCGGCTACCGGGTCATCGCACCGGATCAGATCGGCTTCTGCACGTCGAGCAAGCCTGCCTATTACCAATACAGTTTCCAGCAGCTGGCGAGCAACACTCACGCCCTGCTCGAGCAGTTGGGGGTCAAGCAGGCGATCATTCTCGGTCACTCCACCGGCGGCATGCTCGGCACCCGCTATGCGCTGATGTATCCCCAGCAGGTCGAGCGCCTGGCGATGGTCAATCCAATTGGCCTGGAAGACTGGAAGGCCCTAGGTGTGCCCTACCGCACGGTCGATCAGTGGTATCAACGTGAGCTCAAGCTGGACGCCGAGGGCGTGCGCAACTACGAGCGCAAGACCTACTACGCCGGCCGCTGGAAACCCGAATACGAGCGCTGGGTACAGATGCTGGTCGGCCTGAACCAGGGCCCCGGCCATGAGCGCGTGGCGTGGAACTCGGCGTTGATCTACGACATGATCTTCACCCAGCCGGTGTACCACGAGTTCCACAACCTGCAGATGCCGACCTTGCTGCTGATTGGCGACCAGGACACTACTGCGATCGGTAGCGACATTGCCCCGGCCGAGGTCAAGGCGAAACTGGGCAACTACAAGGCGCTGGGACCGCAGGTGGCCGAGCTCATTCCGAAGGGTGAATTGATCGTCTTCGAGGGGATGGGTCACGCACCGCAAATCGAAGAACCGCGGCGCTTCCACAAGACCTTGATCGACTGGCTGCAGAAATGAACCTGCTCTGAGCGAGCCGTCAGCCGAAGCGTTGCAACTGCATTTCCCGCAGCCGGCTCAAGGTTCGCCGGAACGGGAATGCCAGGTAGCCCTCTGTGTACAGCGCGTCCAGCGGTACTTGAGCCTCAAGATAGAGGGCAACGCGACGGTCATAGCACTCATCGACCAAAGCGATGAAGCGGCGCACGCTATCGTCCTTGGCTGACAATGTAGGCAGCTGGCGATCGCCGGCCGCCACCCGCTCGGCAGCATCTTCGGTACCCCGGGCGATGCGCCCGGCGCGCTGTTCGCCGCCCAGCGCAGGGATCGCGTCGATGAGGATCGCCGGGAACTGGTCACACAAAGCCATGAACTCGATGGCCGACAGTGGCTGCTCGCACAGATCGCTGAAGTGACACCAGATAGCCTGGGCACTGCGGCGCACCACGCGGACTTGTCGCGAGCCTAGTTGCAGTGGCTCGGTGCAGCCAGCATCGTCGGCGCTCAGTTGCTCGAACAGCGTGTCGAAGGTACTGCTCGAATTGTCTGCTACACACCAGTAACGCTGGCGTGCGAGGCCAGGGTGCAAGCGGTGATCCTGTTCACCAGCGACCGGCAGAATCTGCATGTGGCGCTGCATCGCTTCGATGGCGGGCAGGAAGCGATCGCGATTGAAGCCGTCGAGGTATAGCTCGGTCGGTGGTTGATTGGAGGTGGCAACGATCACCACACCGTGCCCGAACAACTCGCTGAACAGACGGCCAAGGATGATCGCATCGCCGATGTCGTTGACGAACAACTCATCGAAGCACAGCACGCGAATCTGGCCGGCCAGCTCACTGGCCAATGCTCGCAACGGGTCGGCGGTGCCGTTGAGCTGGAACAGGCGCTGATGCACCCAGGCCATGAAGTGATGAAAGTGCTGGCGCCGTGCAGGTACTTGCAGGCAACGGTGGAACTGGTCCATCAGCCAGGTCTTGCCACGGCCAACCGGTCCCCAAAGATAGACGCCCAGGCCGGCCCGGTCCGTCTGCAAGCATTCAAAGCACCGCTGAAGCGCGGCTACGGCGTTGGCCTGCGCAGGATCGGCAACGAAGCCGTCCTGCTGCAAAGCCTGCTGATAGAGCGTCTGCGGATCGATAGCCATGTGCCATTCAGCGCTTGGGAAAACGTCATGGTACGCGTTTTTGCAATTACTCGTCGTTGCTCAAACCAACTTTCAGCAACGCGCCGTCCTTGGCGTCGGTGAGCACATACAGGTAGCCGTCAGGCCCGACGCGTACATCACGAATACGCGCTTTCAACTCGCCCAGCAGTCGCTCCTCGTGCACCACCTTGTCGCCCTTGAGCTGCAGGCGGATCAACTCTTGAGTGGCGAGTGCGCCGATGAACAGGTTGTGGTCCCAGGCCTTGAACGTAGGACGGTCGTAGAACGCCATGCCGCTGATGCCTGGCGATTTCTCCCAGACATGATGGGGATCGACCATACCGTCAACGTGCTTGCCCTTGGCCTCTGGAATCGGCAGCAGCGAGTAATTGATGCCATGGGTAGCAATCGGCCAACCGTAGTTCTTGCCAGCCTGGGGAATGTTGATCTCGTCACCACCGCGCGGGCCGTGCTCATTGGTCCAGAGTTTTCCGGTCCACGGGTTGAGCGCCGCGCCTTGCTGGTTGCGGTGGCCGAACGACCAGATCTCAGGGCGAACGTCGGATTTGCCGACGAAGGGGTTGTCCTTGGGCACCTCGCCATCGGCGAGGATGCGCACGACCTTACCTTGCAGCTTGTCCAGGTCCTGCGCGGTGGCGCGCTGGTTATTCTCACCAAGCGCAATGAACAGATAACCGTTGCGGTCGAACACCAGTCGCGAACCGAAATGATTGCCTTCAGACAATTTCGGCATCTGGCGGAAGATCACGGTGAAATTGTCCAGGCGCGCGCGGTCGGCCGAGAGCTGACCGCGGCCGACCGCGGTACCGGCTTTGCCATCATCACCTTCTTCGGCGAACGACAGGTACACCGTCCGGTCCTTGTCGAAATCAGGCGACAGCACAACATCAAGCAGGCCGCCCTGCCCTTGCGCCCAGACCTTGGGTACACCGCTCAAGGGCGGCCCAACCTTGCCTTCAGCGGTCACCAGGCGCAAATTGCCCGGGAGTTCGGTAACCAGCATATCCTTGCCACCTGGAAGAAACGCCAGGCCCCAGGGATTGCGCAGGCCATTGGCAACTGTGCTGACGGTGATTTCACCTTCTTCGCTGGGGAATTGTTGCTCGGAAGCGGCGTGGGCAACAACGGGCAGCAGCGCTGCAATGGTCAAGCTGGTCAACCAGGATCGTGAAGTCATGCAGGATTCCTTGCAGATAAGCTCATGGCGCGCGTTGACTATCACGCGGCGGCCGGCTGGGTTCGAGGCGTGGGGTCTGTTGCTGTCGGCGCAAATTGTCGCCATTGCCGATACCGCGGTTGTCCAGTGTAGGTGGACGTGGCATGGGCTGGGTGGAGGGCCCGCGCACAGGCGGGGTATCCGGCACACTGCCTTGACGACTGTTCGGGTTGGCGCGCTGAATCGGGCTGTTGTAGGGGTTATTGTTGGCTGCCAGCACGCGCGTATCAGCAAATGCAGCACCAGCAGGCAACGCCAACAACAAACCAAGGCCAAAGGCGGGCCAGACAGAATTCATATGCTACCTCCAGAAACGAAAAAGCCACGCTCAGGCGTTGGATAGCCTGGGGCGTGGCAGGTTCGTATTAAAAAGGGGCAAATCGTGTGCAGATGCTTCCTGACGTGTCTCCCGGCTGGGTGGCGCCGTTTGTTGGTCCGCCTAGCGGTTGGCGTTGGCAGCGGCCATCATCTTGTTGACCTCGCTACGGACCATGATCGCAAAATCCTGCGGCGTCATCGCATCAAGCTCGGCACGGACCCATTCAGCCCATTTGCCCTTGCGCCGCGACTTCTCGGAAATCAAGCGACCGGCTTCGGCCTTGACCTTGCCCAGGTTGCTTTGCCAATACTCGAATAGTCGCGCTTTCTCCGCTTCGATCTGTGCCCGTTCTTCAAAGCTTCTGTTGGCCAGATTGAAACTCATGAAAATCTACCCTGCTGCATGAAATTTGCCGGCTATCTTACACGGATGCGGCAATCGATCGGAACGTCTGCGCAACTTTCCCGCCGCGCAGGTATCCATTGTTCTAACCATCACCAAACGAGGAGCTGTACATGGCCCGGAAAACCACCCAAATCGATACCGATCAGATCAAGGATCAAGTTTTCAGCGAGCTGCAGTCGCTGATCGAAGAGTCCGAGCGCCTGCTCGAGCAAAGTGCCTCGCTGATTGGCGAAGAGGCCGACACCTTGCGCGCTCAGATCAGCCAGAAGCTGAGCCAGGCGCGACAGGCTGCAACTTCGGTACGCGATCGCGCGCAGCCAGTGGTTGAAGCCACTCAGGATTATATCGGTGGCCATCCATGGCAGACCGTCGCCGTCTCTGCAGGCTTTGGCCTGGTAGTCGGCCTGCTGCTGGGCCGTCGCTCCTAAGCCCGTCGATATCGCTGGTTCAGCCGCTGATCACGCGGCCAGGGCCAGCGGTATACCACTGTGAAAGCGCAGCTCTTGATCTGTTGAACAGATCAATTCTGCTTCAGCTTCACGTACCTTCTCGACTACCCGGGCAATGTCGGCCTCATCGCCGTATTGGTTGGCGAGCTTCAAGTAACCGAGAAAATGCCGTGCTTCGCTGTTCAGCAAGCCGTGGTAGAACGTCCCCAACTCTTCGTCCAGATGCGGTACAAGCGCGGCAAAGCGCTCGCAGCTGCGCGCTTCGATAAAAGCACCCACCACCAGCGTATCAACCAACTTGACCGGCTCATGGGAGCGAACCAGCTTGCGCAAGCTGGACGCATAGCGCCCTGCCGGGACAGGCCGCAGAGGCACGCCACGGCGTTTCATCAGGCGCAGCACCTGCTCATGGTGAACCAGCTCCTCGCGTGCAAGGCGCGACATCATGTTGATCAGGTCCAGGTGCGTGTTGTACTTGGCAATCAAGCTCAACGCCGTGCTGGCAGCCTTGAATTCGCAATTCTTGTGATCGATCAGCAGCGTTTCCTGATCAGCCAGTGCTGCTTCGATCCAGGCATCAGGGGTGCGACAACCGAGAAAGGCTTCGACTTCGGGAATCAGGGACATAATTTCACGGCAACTGAACAGCGGCAGGGTCGGCGATTATACCGAGGGCAGCGGCGATCGCCAGCGGCTATGCTTGATATACGTCAAACGGCAACGGTAAGCGCGACGTCTATAGTCAGGCATCGGCCACTCATTCTAGGAGTCCATGCTCATGCAACAGGTCAGAAGCATCCTGGTAGTACTCGATCCAGACCACGCCCACAGCAGGGCACTGACCCGGGCCAAGCTGATTGCCGGGGTGACGGGAGCCCGCATGCATCTGCTGATGTGCGACAAAAAGCACGATCATCAGGCGCTGCTCAGCGTTTTGGCGAGCCAGCTGGCGGAAGACGGATACGACACTGTCAGCGTTGAGCACAGCAGGGACGATGTCGTGCATGAGGCCATCATCAAGGCACAGCAGGCTGAGGGCTGCGACCTGGTGATCAAAGAGCATCGTCCGGATAATCCGCTGAAGAAAGCACTGCTTACGCCCAGTGATTGGAAGCTGCTGCGTCAGTGCCCTTGCGCAGTACTGATGGTCAAGAGCGAGCGAGCCTGGACCGGTGGCGTGATACTGGCAGCGATCGATGTGGGCAATCATGACGAGGAGCACCGGCTATTGCATGCGAGCATCATCGATCACGGCTTTGGCATAGCCAGCCTCGCCAAGGGCGAGCTGCACGTGATCAGTGCTCACCCCTCTCCCATGCTCTCGGCAGCGGATCCGGTTTATCAGAACCGAGACAGTATCGAACAACGCTACCGCCAGGCGTGCAGCGCGTTTCAAGCTGAGTTCGACATCAGTGATGACCGTATGCACATTGCTGAAGGGCCTGCGGATGTGCTGATTCCTTACACCGAAGATAAATACAAAGCCGTAGTGACTGTGATCGGCACAGTTGCCCGGACCGGCATCTCCGGCGCGTTGATCGGCAATACTGCCGAAGTCGTGCTGGATAAGCTTGAAGGTGATGTGTTGGTATTGAAGACCGAGCAAGTGATTGCGCATTTGGCCGAACTGGCGCGCGGGTGACATCGGCCGGGGCTGCAACTCCGGATTTCCGGATCCCGGAAAAGACAAAACCCCTACCTGCTCGCGCAGATAGGGGTTTTGCGA
>CAUQIJ010000002.1:0-634762 GCA_963518285.1 uncultured Pseudomonas sp.
GGCGCATTATAAGCGCTTACAGAACCCCGTCAACCGTTAATTTCAGCTTTGTGCATTTGACCGTCACAAACAAAAGCGGGGAGGCCTTCGGCCTCCCCGCTCTCTGTCTATACAGCCAAACACTCTATATAGAAACAACCATCACTCTGCCTTCAGCGAAACCCGCGCAAAGGCTTTCTTGCCTGCTTGGCACACATGGGTCGCACCCAAGGCAAACACAAAGCTGCGATCAACCACGTCGCCATCAACCTTCACGCTGCCCGCAGCCAGCAGGTCGCGCGCTGCCGCCGAGTTCTTGACCAGGCCAGCCTTGTTCAGGATTGCAGCAATCGGCATCGATTCGGTAGCGGCGACCGTCACTTCTGGAATGTCCTCTGGCAGTTCGCCATCCTTCATCCGGTTACCGGCAGCGCGGTGCGCGTTGGCCGCAGCTTCTTCGCCATGGAATCGAGCGACGATTTCTTCCGCCAGCTTGATCTTGATGTCGCGCGGGTTGGCGCCCTGCTCGACATCGGCACGGAACTGTTCGATCTCTTCCATGGAGCGGAAGCTCAGCAGCTCGAAGTAACGCCACATCAGCGAATCCGGGATCGACACCAACTTGCTGTACATCACCCCTGGCGCTTCCTGGATACCGACATAGTTGCCCAGCGACTTGGACATCTTCTTGACGCCGTCCAGGCCCTCGAGCAGCGGCATGGTAACGATGCTCTGGGCTTCCTGGCCGTAGGCCCGCTGCAGCTCACGCCCCATCAGCAGGTTGAACTTCTGATCGGTACCGCCCAATTCGACGTCGGACTTCAGCGCTACCGAGTCGTAGCCCTGCACCAGCGGGTAGAGGAACTCGTGGATCGCGATCGGCTGGTTGCTGGTGTAACGCTTGTCGAAGTCGTCACGCTCGAGCATCCGCGCAACGGTGTACTGCGACGACAGGCGAATGAAGTCGGCGGGGCTCAGCTGGTCCATCCAGGTGGAGTTGAACGCGACCTCGGTCTTGGCCGGGTCGAGAATCTTGAACACCTGCTGCTTATAGGTCTCGGCATTGTCGAGCACCTGCTCGCGGGTCAGCGGCGGGCGGGTGGTGCTCTTGCCGCTTGGATCACCGATCATGCCGGTGAAATCGCCGATCAGGAAGATCACCTGATGCCCCAGCTCCTGGAACTGGCGCAGCTTGTTGATCAGGACCGTGTGGCCCAGGTGCAGATCCGGTGCGGTCGGGTCAAAGCCCGCCTTGATACGCAGCGGCTGACCGCGCTTGAGCTTTTCGACCAGCTCCGACTCGACCAACACCTCTTCCGCACCGCGCTTGATAAGCGCCAGCTGCTCTTCAACCGACTTCATAGAAAACCCGCAAGGCTCAGATTCAAAGGCAGCCAACCATACAAGATCGGCCATCAAATACAAGTTTGGCAACGAGATGTGACCCGAACAGGCGCTGTTGACGTCTATGCGCCCTTGCGCGAAACTGCTTTTGGTTATATTTTATACAGTTATTTCATCTTCATCATGTCATTCATCTTTTCTATTTCACGTTTGCATTCATTTTTTCATTCACCTTTTCATCAAAGTCACCTTCCTATGCCTAAAGAAACGCCTAAAGCGCCGCCGCTTTATCCGAAAAGCCATCTGGTGGCCGCAAGCGGCATCGCCGCCCTCCTCAGCCTGGCCTTGCTGGTATTCCCTTCAAGCGAAGTCGAAGCCAAGAAAACCACCCTTAATCTCGAGCTGGAAACACCCGCCGAGCAGCTCAAAGACGAAGCCAACGCAGCCCCCATGCTGCAGGCACCTGCCGAGCAAGCCTCGCCATTTGCCCAGATCGACAACGCCGCCACCCCGGCCGAGAACACCGCCAAGACCGAAGCACCGGTTGAAGCACCCAAGACGCCCGGCCATCGTGAAGTGACCGTCGCCCGTGGCGACACGCTGTCGACCCTGTTCGCCAAGGTCGGCCTGCCGTCCAATGTAGTCCACGACGTGCTCGCCAGCGGCAAGCAAGCCAAGCAATTCAGCCAGCTCAAGCATGGCCAGGTACTGCAGTTCGAGCTGGATAAAGACGGTCAGCTGACCACCCTGCACAGCAAGGTCAGCAGCCTCGAGACCATTCGCCTGAGCAAGACCGACAAGGGCTACAGCTTCGCTCGCGAAGTCAGCAAACCGGTCGTGCGCACTGCCTACGCCCACGGCGTGATCAAGAGCTCGCTGTCGGCCTCGGCCCAGCGTGCCGGGCTGTCGCACAGCATGACCATGGACATGGCGCGCGTGCTGGGCTACGACATCGACTTCGCTCAGGACATCCGCCCTGGTGACGAATTCGACGTGGTCTACGAGCAGAAGGTCATGGACGGCAAGGTAGTCGGCACCGGCAATATCCTCTCGGCGCGCTTCACCAACCGCGGCAAGACCTACACCGCAGTGCGCTACACCAACAAACAAGGCAACACCAACTACTACACCGCTGACGGTAATAGCCTGCGCAAGGCGTTCATCCGTACTCCGGTAGATTTCGCCCGCATCAGCTCGCGCTTCTCCAATGGCCGCAAGCACCCAATCCTGAACAAGATTCGCGCGCACAAGGGTGTCGACTACGCCGCCCCTCGCGGAACGCCGATCAAGGCTGCAGGCGATGGTCGTGTCGAGCTGGCAGGCCGTCGTGGTGGTTACGGCAACACGGTGATCATTGCCCACGGCAACCGTTACAAGACCCTCTACGGCCACATGCAAGGCTTCGCCAAAGGCGTCAAAACCGGCAGCACGGTCAAGCAAGGGCAGGTCATCGGGTATATCGGTACTACCGGCCTGTCGACCGGCCCGCATCTGCACTACGAATTCCAGGTAGGCGGCGTCCACGTCGATCCGCTGAGCCAGAAGGTGCCGATGGCTGATCCGATCGCCAAGTCCGAGCGCCAGCGCTTCCTGCAGCAGAGCCAGCCATTGGTTGCCCGCATGGACCAGGAAAAGGCCACCCTGCTCGCCTCGAACAAGCGCTGAGTCATGGCGCTCTACCTGGGAGTGATGTCCGGGACCAGCCTTGACGGCCTGGACATCGCCTTGATCGAACACGGTGAGCAGCTACGGCTGCTTGCCACCCACTACACGCCGATGCCCGCCGATCTGCGCCAGCAGTTGTTGAACCTGTGCGCCAGCGGCCCAGACGAGATCGCCCGCGCCTGCCTGGCCGAGAACAGCTGGGCTACCCTCGCCGCCGAAGGCATCGCGCAATTGCTGGCCGCCCAAGGCCTGCAAGCCGACGCCATTCGCGCTATCGGCAGCCACGGCCAGACCATCCGTCACGAACCTGCACGCGGCTTCACCGTGCAGATCGGCAACCCGGCGCTACTGGCCGAGCTGACCGAGATTTGCGTAGTGGCGGACTTTCGTCGACGCGATGTCGCCGCCGGCGGCCAGGGCGCGCCATTGGTACCGGCCTTCCATGAGACGCTGTTCGGCCACCTCGGTCAGCGCTTGGCTGTGCTCAACGTCGGCGGCTTCAGCAACCTCAGCCTGATCGAGCAGAACACGCCCGTGCACGGCTTCGACTGCGGCCCCGGCAACGTGCTGATGGATGCCTGGATCGAGTGCAAACGCGGCCAAACGTATGACGCTGATGGCAATTGGGCGGCAAGCGGCGTGGTCAGTGAGCCTCTGCTGAATCGCCTGCTGAGCGACCCGTTCTTTGCCGGCAGCGGCCCGAAAAGTACCGGACGCGAGGTGTTCAACCTTCCCTGGCTGCAAGCCCATCTGGCTGCACTGCCCGCCTGCCGCGACGAAGACGTGCAGGCCACCCTGCTCGAGCTGACTGCCCGCAGCATCATCGACTCGCTGAGCAAAGCCCAAAGCGGCACCGAGGCCCTGCTGGTGTGTGGCGGAGGTGCTCGCAACAGCGCCTTGATGCAGCGCCTGGCGCAGCTGCTGCCAGACGCCGAGGTCGCCAGCACCGCGGCCTATGGCGTTGATCCGGACTGGGTCGAGGCAATGGCCTTCGCTTGGCTTGCGCATTGCTGCCTGCAGGGTATCCCCGCCAATCGCCCCAGCGTCACTGCCGCCAAAGGCTTGCGCGTGCTCGGCGCTGTCTACCCCGCTTAACGCCCACACAGAATGCAAAACGCCGCGCAACTGCGCGGCGTTTTGCCGATCAGCCCTGCTTCAGATCGAGAACGAAGAACCGCAGCCACAGGTGGTGGTGGCGTTAGGGTTCTTGATCACGAAACGCGAGCCTTCCAGACCTTCCTGGTAATCGACTTCTGCGCCAGCCAGGTACTGGTAGCTCATTGGATCGACCACCAACGCAACACCTTCGCGCTCGACGATGGTGTCGTCATCAGCCACTTCTTCATCGAAGGTGAAGCCGTACTGGAAGCCCGAGCAGCCGCCGCCCGTCACGAACACACGCAACTTCAGACGAGCATTGCCCTCTTCGCTGACCAGGTTCTTCACCTTACTTGCAGCACCTTGGGTGAACTCCAAAGCCGTGGGGGTGAAGGATTCGACGCTCATGTTGACTCTCCCGGCGCAGTGCCGCCATAAAACTCGATGACGGCTATTATCCGCTTCTCCGAGAAAAATGGTCAACAATACGTAAGCAGCAGGTGACCCGCCTCACGCCGCAGCGCAAGGCGGCTCACCACGATCAAGGCAGCAAGCCAGCGTGGGACAGGCCCATGCGCTCATCCAGGCCGAACAGGATGTTGAGGTTCTGTACTGCCTGCCCTGATGCGCCCTTGACCAGGTTGTCGATCACCGACAGCACCACTACCAGATCACCACCCTGCGGCCGGTGTACGGCGATACGACAGACGTTGGCGCCGCGCACACTGCGGGTTTCCGGGTGGCTGCCGGCCGGCATTACATCGACGAACGGTTCATCGGCGTAGCGTTTTTCGAACAACGCCTGCAGGTCGACCGACTTGTCGACGACGTTTGCGTACAGCGTTGCGTGAATACCGCGGATCATCGGTGTCAGGTGCGGGACGAAGGTCAGGCCGATGTCCTGGCCAGCCGCCAGACGCAGGCCCTGGCTGATTTCCGGCAGGTGACGGTGGCCTTTGACCGCATAGGCCTTCATGCTCTCGCCCGATTCGCAGAACAGCGAACCGACGGCAGCACCACGCCCCGCGCCGCTGACCCCGGACTTGCAGTCGGCGATCAACCGCGAAGGGTCGGCCAGGCCGGCTTCGAGCAGCGGCAACAGGCCAAGCTGGGTCGCGGTTGGGTAGCAACCCGGCACCGCGATCAGGCGTGCCTGGCGGATCTTCTCGCGGTTCACCTCAGGCAAACCATAGACCGCATCCTTGAGCAGCTCCGGCGCACCGTGCGGCTGGCCGTACCACTTGCCCCACTCGGCCGCGTCCTGCAGGCGGAAGTCAGCCGACAGGTCGATAACTCGGGTACCGGCCGCCAGCAGCTCGCCGGCCAGGGCGTGGGCAACGCCATGTGGGGTGGCGAAGAACACCACGTCACAGGCCGCCAGGGCCTTGCTGTCGGGCACACTGAAAGCCAGGCCGTCGTAATGACCACGCAGGTTAGGGTACATGTCGGCCACAGCCACACCGGCTTCCGAGCGCGAGGTGATGACCGCGACTTCGGCCTGAGGATGCTGCGCCAGCAGACGCAACAGTTCGACCCCGGTGTAACCCGTGCCGCCGACGATACCGACCTTGATCATAACGCTTGCCCCTTATCAACGATGCGACTGGAAAGCGCACGATGATAGGGCTGCCAGCCGCCTGTAACAACTCTTGGGATGCGCCGGCAGGTGCTTCACCACTACTATCCGACCACCGTGAAAACCTGAAGGAACACCCTCCATGCTTTACCTATGGATCAAAGCGCTGCACATCGTCAGCGTGGTCTGCTGGTTCGCCGGCCTGTTTTACCTGCCACGGCTGTTCGTCTATCACGCGCAAAGCGAGGACAGCACCAGCCAGGAGCGCTTCACCGTGATGGAGCGCAAGCTGTATCGAGGCATCATGAACCCGGCGATGATCGCCACCTTCGTGTTCGGCATCTGGATGCTCTACCTGACCCCGGGCTGGCTCAGCCAGGGCTGGATGCATGCCAAGCTGACGCTGGTGATCCTGCTGACCGGCTACCATCACATGTGCGGCGCGCAGCGCAAACGCTTCGCGGCTGGCACCAACAAGCGCAGCCATGTGTTCTATCGCTGGTTCAACGAGGTACCGGTACTGCTGTTGCTGGCCATTGTGATTCTGGTGGTGGTCAAACCGTTCTGACCCGCTGGAGCGCTGTAGCAAAAGGCAACACCTCTGTTGGCCACGCTGTACACTAGCGCCCCTTTCCGTCGCCCCAGGAGCCGCGCATGACCCGTTACGCCATGATCACCGGTGCTTCCAGCGGCCTGGGCCTGGCCCTGGCGGAAGCCCTGGCGCGGCGTGGGCGTAACCTGATCCTGGTGGCGCGCCATCGCGAGACCCTCGAGCCGCTGGCGATCGAGCTGGCCCAGCGCTTTGGCGTCGAGGTGCTCATACGCGCCTGTGACCTCAGCCAGCCGCTGCGTTTGTCGGGCTTTGTGCTTGAGCTGGAAGAAGGCGAGCGGCGCATCGATCTGCTGGTCAACTGCGCCGGTCAACGCACCTATGGCCCGTTTCTGGCCCATGAGTGGGCTGACGAACAAGACCTGCTCGAGGTCAACATCCTCGCCCTGACCCGCCTGTGCCACGCCATAGGCAACCTGATGGCGATCCAGGGCGGCGGGCAGATTCTCAACGTCGCCTCGCTGGCCAGCGTCGCCCCCGGCCCGTGGATGGCCTGTTACGCCGCGAGCAAGGCGTATGTGCTGAGCTTTTCGGAAGCCCTGCGCGAAGAGCTTGGCCGGACCGGCATCAAGGTCTCGGTGCTGTGCCCAGGCCCAGTACGCTCGGCCCTGCGCAAGATCCCCAGGCTGGACAACGGCCGGCGCTGCCTGAGCGCCGAAGAAGTGGCGTTGTATACGGTCCGCGCATTGGACAAAAACCGCCCAATGATAATGCCCGGTCGGCGCAATCGCTGGCTGGCGAAGCTGCCCCGCCTGCTGCCGCGCTGGCTGACGCGCAAGCTGGCCGGCCTGATCAATCGCCGTTACTGCCCGCTGGAAGCGCAATAGCACTGTGCGCGCAGCGCCGTGCTGGGTACACTCAGCTCGGACCCTGACCATGGAGCAAGTGCTGTGGAGACTCTCTTCACCAAGATCATCAACCGGGAAATCCCGGCCAAGATCATCTACGAGGATGACCAGGTTCTGGCCTTCCACGATATCGCCCCGCAGGCGCCGGTACATTTTCTGGTGATCCCGAAAAAACCGATCCGCACCCTCAACGACCTGACCGAAGATGACAAGGCCGTCGCCGGCCATATCCTCTTCACCGCGCAGCGTCTGGCCAAGGAGCTGGGTTGCGAAGACGGTTTTCGCGTGGTCATGAACTGCAACGAACTGGGCGGCCAGACGGTCTACCATATTCACATGCACGTGCTCGGCCAGCGCCAGATGCACTGGCCACCGGGCTGATCCAAGGCAAGCCCCGGCCAGGGGTTTGCGGTAAACTGTCGGGCATCACTCTTGCGGAGGTGCCCGATGGCTACCGAACGTCACTATTCGCCGCTCGACCGCTTGTTGCTGCAGGCCGATACCGCCATGCGCACCTTGCTGCCCTTCAGCGGCCAACCTGCCCGACCTTCTCCTGCAATCATCCAGCCCGACGCTGACCTGGACGACGCGCAAACGCGCCATGTCGCTGGTTTGATGCGCATCAACCACACCGGTGAGGTCTGCGCTCAGGCGCTGTACCAAGGGCAATCGCTGACCGCCCGCCTGCCACAGGTGCGCAAAGCCATGGAACACGCAGCCGAAGAAGAGATCGACCATCTGGCCTGGTGCGAGCAACGTATTCGCCAGCTCGGCAGCCACCCCAGCGTGCTCAACCCATTGTTCTACGGCATGTCGTTCGGCATCGGTGCGATCGCCGGTCTGGTCAGCGACAAGGTCAGCCTAGGCTTCGTTGCGGCAACCGAGCATCAGGTCTGCAAGCATCTGGATGAACACCTCGAACAGTTGCCCAGCGAAGATGAAAAATCCCGAGCCATTCTCGAGCAGATGCGTGTCGACGAAGAGCACCATGCCGATGCGGCGCTCGAAGCCGGCGGCTATCGCTTCCCGGCGCCGGTGCGCTTCGGCATGAGCCTGATGGCCAAGGTCATGACCAAGAGTACCTACCGGATCTAGGAATACGCTGATGAGCGAACGTTTCGATGCCAAGGAGCTGGCGCGTGCGGTCGACGCCGGTATTCTGCAACCCGGCCAGGATCAGGCGCTGTTGAGTTTTCTGCGGCGCCAGCCAGCTGCCCAGGCCAGCTTCCAACTGGCGCATGTAGCGTTCTATCTCGGCGGCCTGCTGATCATGGCTGCCATGGGTTGGCTGCTGACCGAGGCCTGGATGGGCATCGGTGATTCAGCGCTGCTGGCTATCGCCCTGCTTTATATCGCCGTACTGACAACATCAGCCCTGGCCCTGCAACGGCGCCAGCAGCTCGTGCCTGCCGGCGTGCTCGGCGCAGTGGCAGTGAGCATTGTGCCGCTGAGCGTGTTTGCTCTACAGCGTCTGTTGGGCTGGTGGCCGCTGGACGATACTCAGGTCGACTATCATCAGTACTACACGTACGTGCAAGGCGGCTGGCTGCTGATGGAAGCAGCAACGGTGCTCGCCGGCTTGCTGATGCTGCGCCTGATCGCCTTCCCGTTCATCGTCATGCCTATCGCCGTTGCGCTTTGGTTCATGTCGATGGATGTAACCGAGTGGATATACGGCGCGCCGTTCAGCTGGGAGCAGCGGCGCCTGGTGTCGGTCTGGTTCGGCCTGGGCGTGCTGCTGCTGAGCATCGTGGTCGATGGGCGCACGCGCAGGGACTACGCCTTCTGGGGTTACCTGGCGGGTCTGGCAGCGTTCTGGGGTGGGCTGACCCTGCTCGACAGCGGCAGCGAATGGGGCAAAGCCATGTATGGCTTGATCAATCTGGGTCTCATGGCCCTGGCAGTATTGCTGCGACGGCCGATCTTCATGGTGTTCGGCGCCATGGGCGTGGCGGCCTACCTGGGCTACTTGTCCTATCAGGTATTTGCCGACTCGCTGTTGTTCCCACTGCTGCTGACCTTGATCGGCCTGGGCGTGATCGGCCTTGGTCTTGTCTACCAAAAGCATCGTGAAAAGCTCAGTGTCAGCTTGCGTAGCAACCTGCCCGAGCGCCTGTTCACGTTGCTGCCCGGTCTGCGCCGTTGATATCCGCAGCTTACCGGCAAGCCATGAGCTTGCCATGTATGCAACCCGCCGATCAGCCGAGTTCGACGATCTCATAGCTGTGGGTGATTTCTACACCTGCACGGCCGAGCATGATCGAGGCCGAGCAGTACTTCTCTGCTGACAGCTCGACTGCGCGCTTGACCTGCGCGTCCTTGAGGCCGCGCCCCTTGACCACGAAGTTGAGGTGGATCTTGGTGAAGACCTTCGGATCCTCGTCAGCGCGCTCTGCTTCGAGGAATGCTTCGCAGCTCTCCACCGCCTGACGCGATTTCTTCAGAATGCTGACCACGTCGAAGTTGCTGCAGCCACCGAGGCCGAGCAGGAGCATCTCCATCGGCCGCACGCCAAGGTTGCGCCCACCGGCTTCGGGCGGACCGTCCATGACCACGACATGGCCGCTACCCGACTCACCGAGGAACATGGCTTCACCGGCCCATTGGATGCGTGCCTTCATGCTTGTCGACTCCAGATACGTAGAAAGGATGCCAGCTTAAGCCTTGTGAGCCCGTCGGAAAAGCTCAACTCAACACGCATCGCTGCCGATACACTGGGCAGCGCCTGATAAGCTGGCGCCAAATGACTGGCGCAGCCTGCCAGCCGATCCGAAAAGCCTCTGTATCGCATCGAACAGGATGTCCTGATGGTTGTGTCCGCCCTCTCCGCCAAGATCAAGAACATCGACAGACTGCTGGTGCACTGCCAGCGCCGCCGGTTTGCCGCCAAGAGCAATATCCTTTGTGCCGGTGATCGGGCTGAAACCCTGTCGTTCATCATCAAAGGCTCGGTCACGGTAATCATCGAAGATGACGAAGACCGCGAGATGATCATCGCCTACCTCAACGACGGCGACTTCTTTGGTGAACTGGGGTTGTTCGAGCCAGCCGGCAAGGAGCAGCACCGCAGCGCCTGGGTGCGGGCCAAGACAGAATGCGAAGTGGCCGAGATCAGCTATGAAAAATTCCGCGAGGTCGCCCGGCTCGATCCGGATATTCTCTATGCCCTGGGCAGCCAGATGGCCCAGCGCCTGCGCAACACCACGCGCAAGGTTGGCGACCTGGCGTTCTTCGATGTCACCGGGCGCGTCGCCCGCTGCCTGCTCGACTTGTGCAAGCAACCCGACGCCATGACCCACCCGGACGGCATGCAGATCAAGATCACCCGCCAGGAAATAGGACGAATCGTGGGCTGTTCACGGGAAATGGTTGGCCGCGTCCTCAAGGATCTGGAAGAGCGCAGCCTGGTTCAGGTAAAAGGCAAGACCATGGTGGTCTACGGCACCCGTTAATCCTTGGGCAAGCCTGCGATCACCTCAGCATAGGCGGCGGACAGGCGCTCGAACCAGGGCACTGCCGGCGCCACTTCATGCAGGGCGATATGACTGTCGGCGCGGCAGTGCTGATCGATGCCGCAGCACTGATTGAAGCGGTTGACCGCCGCCACCATCGACTCGCGCTGGTTATCCAGCAACAAGGCGCCATGCACCAGCACCACCGGGCGCTTGCCGCCCAGGCCCTGGCGCCAGCGCTGAGCAGTGCCGACCAGCTTGCGCCCATTGAGGTTGACGTTGTAACGGCCGTCGCAGAAGGCGCCATCGATCTCGCCCAGCGAAGCCACCCCGCCCCACTCGCGCAGAACCTCGCACAGCGGCTGGCATAACCGCTCGTAAGCGTTCTCGATGCGGCCATGGTCGCCTTCGCTACGCGGGGCGACGTAGACCAGCGCGACGTTGACCGTTGCATGCGATTGCGGCACCGGTTCGCCGCCGGTCTCGCGTAGCAGCACCGGCCAGCCAGCGATGGCCAACTCGGCGCAGGCAACCTCGAAGTTGTCCTGCCGGCTCAGCCGCCGCGGCATCACCAGCGCCTGATCGGTCGGGCGCCAGAACAGCACGCCGGCCTCGGCGTCACCGCGGCACACGGCGGCGAGCAGGTCCTGCTCGGCTTGCAGGCCCTGCGCGACGGTCAGGGCCAGAGGTTGTTCGCTCATCGGGATGCCACCTTCTAGCCATCTTGTAAAAGCAACGAAGCCGGCAATAGCCGGCTTCAAGGTCAATCAGTCCAGTTCCTGAACCACGTTCTGTACCGGCCGCTGCGGGAAGAACAGCCGCTGCAGTTCCTGCCCAGGCTGCTCTGCGCGCATGAACGCTTCGCCAACCAGGAACGAGTACACCCCGTTGATTTCCATCAGCTCGACATCGGCCCGGTTGAAGATACCGCTCTCGGTGATCGCCAGGCGCTCGCGCGGGATCCGCGGCAACAGGTCGAGGGTGGTTTCCAGGCTGACATCAAAGGTGTGCAGGTTACGGTTGTTGACCCCGACCAATGGCGTGTCGAGGGTGTTCAAGGCCCGCTCCAGCTCGTCGCCGTCATGCACTTCGACCAGCACATCCAGGCCGACCGACTTGGCCACAGCAGCCAGTTCGGCCATGCGTACGTCATCCAGCGCAGAGACGATCAGCAGCACGCAGTCGGCGCCCAACGCGCGGGCTTCAACGATCTGATACGGATCAATCATGAAGTCCTTGCGGATCACCGGCAGCTTGCAGGCCGCGCGGGCCTGCTGCAAGTAGGCATCGGCGCCCTGGAAATAGTCGATGTCGGTCAGCACCGACAGGCAGGTTGCGCCGCCCTTCTCGTAGCTGACGGCGATGTCGGCCGGGACGAAATTTTCGCGGATCACGCCCTTGCTCGGCGAGGCCTTCTTGATTTCGGCAATCACCGCAGGCTGCTTGCGCTTGGCCTGTTCGATCAGCGCATTGGCAAAGCCACGCGGCGCATCAGCGGCCTTGGCCAGTTGCTCGAGCTCGGCCAGGCTGACCCGGGCACGCCGCTCGGCGACTTCCTCGACCTTGCGGGCGAGGATTTTTTCCAGCACGGTCGGCACGCTCATGCTTCGTTCTCCTGCTTGAATACGGCGGTAAAGGCGCCCAGTTCCTGGAGTTTTTCCCAGGCAAGGCCGGTATGCAATACATCGCTGGCCAGCTCTACGCCCTGCGCCAGTGTCATCGCATGGTCTGCTGCGTACAGTGCAGCGCCCGCATTGAGCACGATCATCTCGGCGGCCTTCTGGCCGTTTTCGGTCTTGCGCCGGCCCAAGGCATCGCGGATCAACTCATACGAGGCCTGCGGGTTTTCCACCGCCAGGCCATGCAGGCTCTGACTCTTCATGCCGAGGTCTTCGGGCTCGACCCAATACTCGCTGATCTCACCGTTTTTCAGCTCGGCAACAAAGGTCGGCGCTGCCAGGCTGAACTCATCCAGGCCATCCTTGGAGTGAACCACCAGCACGTGCTTGCTGCCCAGACGCTGCAGCACCTCGGCCAGCGGCCGGCACAAGGTCTGGGCGAACACGCCTACCACCTGATGTTTCACCCCAGCCGGATTCGTAAGCGGGCCAAGCATGTTGAACAAGGTACGCAGGCCCAGCTCGCGGCGCGGGCCAGCGGCGTACTTCATGGCTTTGTGATGGCTTTGCGCAAACATGAAGCCGATGCCCAGGCTGTCGATGCAGCGGGCCACCTGCACGGGCGTCAGGTTCAGGTAGATCCCGGCCGCTTCGAGCAGGTCGGCACTGCCGCTTTTGCCCGAGACTGCGCGGTTGCCGTGTTTGGCCACCTTGCAGCCAGCTGCGGCGAGCACGAACGACGCTGCCGTGGATACGTTGAAGATGTTCGCACCGTCACCGCCAGTACCGACCACGTCGACCACGCCGTCGAGGCTTTCCAGCTCAACCTTGTCTGCCAGCTCACGCATGACCGAGACCGCGCCGACGATTTCGTCGATGCTTTCGCTCTTCATGCGCATGCCCATCAGGAAGGCACCGATCTGCGCCTCGCTGCACTGCCCGGTCATGATCTGGCGCATGACGTCGCTCATTTCTGCAGTCGACAGGTCCAGGTGGCCAACGATACGGCTCAATGCGCTTTTGATATCCATGCTCGAATCCTTAACGGCGGCCGCCGGTCTGCTTGAGGAAGTTGGCGAACAGCTCGTGGCCCTGCTCGGTAAGAATCGACTCGGGGTGGAACTGCACCCCTTCGATGTTCAAGGTCTTGTGGCGCAGGCCCATGATTTCATCCACCGAGCCATCGTCGTGTGCAGTCCAGGCGGTCACCTCGAGGCACTCGGGCAGGGTCTCGCGCTTGACCACCAACGAATGGTAACGGGTCACCGTAAGTGGATTGTTCAGTTCGGCAAACACGCCCAGGTCGCGATGATGGACCGGGCTGGTCTTGCCGTGCATCACCTGGCGAGCGCGGACTACGTCGCCGCCAAAGGCCTGGCCGATCGACTGGTGGCCGAGGCAAACGCCAAGGATCGGCAGCTTGCCGGCAAAATGCAGAATGGCCTCGATCGACACGCCGGCTTCGCTCGGGGTGCACGGGCCAGGTGAAACCACGATGCGCTCGGGGTTGAGTGCTTCGATCTGGGCGATGGTCATCTCGTCATTGCGGATGACCTTGACCTCGGCCCCCAACTCGCCAAAGTACTGGACGACGTTGTAGGTGAAGGAGTCATAGTTGTCGATCATCAGTAACATGTGCGGCAAACCTCTAGAAGACTGACTTCTGATTCGAACCTTGCGCTTGCGCCGCCAGGCGCGGGTCATCCCGCACGGGGCGCTGGATCAAGCACAGGGCAGGCAGATGGAGCGAGGCCGCGTGGCGGCCAACCAACTCAACACATCAACGTGACGGGGTCTGTTCCGCCAGGGCGACGGCGCGGAACATCGCGCGGCGCTTGTTGATGGTTTCTTCCCACTCCAGTGCAGGCACCGAATCAGCAACGATACCGCCACCGGCCTGAACATGCAGTTCGCCATCCTTGATCACCGCGGTGCGAATGGCGATCGCGGTGTCCATGTTGCCGTTCCAGGCAAAGTAACCGACTGCGCCGCCATAGACGCCACGCTTGACCGGCTCGAGCTCGTCGATGATTTCCATGGCACGGATCTTCGGCGCGCCGGACAAGGTGCCGGCCGGCAGGATCGCCCGCAGTGCGTCCATTGCGGTCAAGCCCTCGGCCAGTTGGCCGGTGACATTGGAGACGATGTGCATGACGTTGGAGTAGCGCTCGATCACCATCTTCTCGGTCAGGCGCACGCTGCCGGTTGCCGACACCCGGCCGACATCGTTGCGGCCCAGGTCGATCAGCATCAGGTGCTCGGCGATTTCCTTGGCGTCGGACAGCAGGTCGTCTTCCAGCGCGCGGTCGGCTTCTTCGTTGGCACCGCGTGGGCGGGTGCCAGCAATTGGGCGCACTGTGACCAGGTTGTCTTCGACCCGCACCAGCACTTCCGGCGAGCTGCCGACGACATGGAAGTCACCGAAGTTGAAGAAGTACATGTAAGGCGTCGGGTTGAAGCAGCGCAGCGCGCGATAAAGATCGATGGGCGCGGCCTTGAAGTCGATCGACATGCGTTGCGACGGCACCACCTGCATGCAGTCACCGGCGAGGATGTACTCCTTGACCGTATCGACCGCACGCTCGTAGTCATCCTGAGTGAAGCTTGAACGGAATGCCGGTTCGGCAGCCACTGGCCCACTGAGGTCAAGGCCGCGACGCGGGGTGATCGGCTCGCGCAGCTTGGCCAGCAGATCTTGCAGACGTGCCTGGCCTTGTTCGAGGGCGTCTTCGGCCGACGGGTCGACCAGCACGATCGCGTGCATCTTGCCGGCCAGGTTGTCGAACACCACCACGGCGTCCGAGACCATCAGCAGAATGTCCGGCACACCCAGTGGGTCCGGGTTCGGGCAGGCGCCCAGGCGTTTTTCCACATAACGTACGCAGTCGTAGCCGAAGTAACCGACCAGGCCGCCATTGAAACGTGGCAGGCCGGCGATATCGGCAACTTTATAGCGCTCTTTGAAGGCTTCGACGAAGGCCAGCGGGTCTTCCACCTCGTGGCTTTCGACCTCGACACCGTCTTCAAGGATGCTCACCCGATAGCCGTGCACGCGCATCACCGTGCGCGAGGGCAGGCCGATCATCGAGTAACGGCCCCACTTCTCGCCGCCCTGAACGGATTCGAGCAGGTACGAGTTGGCCTGATCAGCCAGCTTCAGGTAGATCGACAACGGCGTGTCGAAGTCGGCCAGGGTTTCGCAGGCCAAAGGAATGCGGTTGTAGCCAGCAGCGGCCAGACGCAGGAATTCTTCGCGGGTCATGAGTAGCCTCGGAGCAAGAGCAATGGGGTCAGGCAAACGGACGGGCCGGCAACTGCCGGCGAGCAGAAGTCAGGCGCGCCAACGCCAACGGGCCAGGGCCTTGATGACTTTCATCCAGTATTTGCCGATAACCGCCACGATGGACTCTCTGTCTTTGGAGGCTGGAAGGTCGGCCAACGTTATCCCAGTGTCGGTGACTACGCAACCAGGCAACAGGATGCGCAGATCACTGATGACCAGGCTGGGCGATTCTTCCTCGATTGGCCGGCCGTGGTTGTAGCCATAGCTGAGGCCGACCGACTGCACGCCGGCGGCTTTGGCCGCGAGCACATCGCTGCGCGAATCGCCGACGAACACCGCCTGCGCCGGGCTGACCCCGGCCATTTTCATCACGAACAGCAGCGCCGCCGGGTCAGGTTTTTTCTGTGGCAGGGTGTCGCCACCGATGATCCAGCGGAAATAGCGGCCGATCTTCATCTGATCCAGCAACGGCGCGACAAAGCGCTCCGGCTTGTTGGTGATCAGCGCCATCTCCACGCCTCGCTTGTGCAGCCAGCGCAAGGTGTCGCGCACGCCAGGGTAAACCACGGTGAGCTCGTGGCTCTCGGCATAGGCCTCCATGAACAAGGCCAGGCCCTGCTCGGCCAGCGCGTCGTCGACCGTGGCGTGGTCAAGGCCACCCGCCAGCGCCCGGCGTACCAGCACCGGCGCACCGTTGCCAACCCAGTGGCGGACCGCCTCAAGGCCAGCCGGCGGCCGGCCTAGTTCGAGCAGCATGCGGTCTACCGCTGCAGCCAGGTCGGGGACAGAATCGATCAGCGTGCCATCCAGATCGAACATCACCAACTTGGGCAGCGTCCCCGGGAACAGCTGCTCGAAGCCGCTCATGGGCGGGCCAGGGCCATTTCGGCGCGCATCTTGGCGATCACTTCCTGGTAGTCCGGCGCGTTGAAGATCGCCGAGCCGGCGACAAAGGTGTCGGCGCCAGCAGCGGTGATTTCGCGGATATTGTTGACGTTGACGCCGCCGTCGATCTCCAGGCGGATATCACGCCCGCTGGCATCGATCAGCGCGCGTGCTTCACGCAACTTGTCGAGGGTGCCCGGGATGAACTTCTGCCCGCCGAAGCCTGGGTTGACGCTCATCAGCAAGATCATGTCGACCTTGTCCATCACGTACTTCAGGGTCTCCAGACCGGCAGCCGGGTTGAACACCAGGCCAGCCTTGCAGCCGCCGTCACGGATCAACTGCAGCGAGCGGTCGATGTGCGTGGTCGCGTCCGGGTGGAAGGTGATGTAGGTCGCGCCGGCTTCGATGAAGTCGCCGATGATGCGGTCGACCGGGCTGACCATCAGGTGCACATCGATCGGCGCGGTAACGCCGTACTTGCGCAGTGCGCTGCACACCATCGGGCCGATGGTCAGGTTGGGGACGTAGTGGTTGTCCATGACATCGAAGTGGACGATGTCGGCGCCGGCGGCCAGTACTTTGTCGACGTCTTCACCCAGGCGGGCGAAATCGGCAGAGAGAATGGACGGGGCAATAGCGTAGGGCTGCATGGCGCACCTGTAGGCAGAAATCACGGTGGCGCGCATTGTACCTCAGCCCTGCCGGATGGGGGCTGATTGGTGTCAATCCTGCTGCAGCGCGCCAGCCCAAGCGTGAGGGCTGGCGCCAGCAGGTTACTCCGGCTGTTGCGTACGCAGTTTTTCGCTGCGCCCACGCAGCCATTCCAGGGTCAGCAACAGCACCACCGAGAAGGCGATGAGCAGGGTCGCTGCAGCAGCGATGGTCGGGCTCAGGTTCTCGCGAATGCCGCTGAACATCTGCCGCGGCAGGGTTGCCTGCTCAGGCCCGGCAAGAAACAGCGTGACTACCACTTCATCGAACGACGTGGCAAAGGCGAACAATGCCCCTGAGATCACCCCAGGGGCAATTAACGGCAAGGTCACCCGACGGAACGCGGTCAGCGGCGAGGCACCGAGGCTGGCCGCGGCCCGCACCAGGTTGTAGTTGAAGCCCTGCAAGGTGGCCGACACGGTGATGATCACAAATGGCACCCCCAGCACAGCGTGCACCAGGATCAATGAGATGAAGCTGTTGCCCAGCCCCAGCGGGGCGAAGAACAGATAGCTCGCGACCCCGATGATCACCACCGGCACCACCATCGGCGAGATCACCAGCGCCATCACCAGCGACTTGCCGGGGAAGTCGCCGCGGGTCAGGCCAATCGCGGCCAGGGTGCCGAACACCATCGCCAACACGGTCGCCGCAGGGGCGACGATGATGCTGTTGCGCAAGGCGCGCATCCACTCTGCCGACGCGAAGAAGTCCTGATACCACTGCAGCGAGAAGCCTTGCAGCGGGTACACCAGAAAACTGCCACTGTTGAACGACAGCGGGATGATCACCAGTATCGGCAGCACCAGAAACAACAGGATCAGGCCGCAGAGAATTCGCAGGCCGTAGAACCACGCCCGCTCGACGGGTGACATGTAGGGGCTCAGCATGACAAGGCTCCTCAGCTCAGACGCAGGCGGCTGGCGCCGACCAGCCAGCTATAGATCAGGTACAGCAGCACGGTCGCCAGCAGCAATAGCCCGCCCAATGCGGTGGCCATGCCCCAGTTGATGCTGGTGTTGGTGTAGAAGGCCACGAAGTAGCTGACCATCTGATCGTTCGGGCTGCCGAGCAGCGCCGGGGTGATGTAGTAGCCGATCGCCAGGATGAACACCAGCAGGCAACCTGCGCCAATCCCTGCGTAGGTCTGCGGGAAGTACACCCGCCAGAAGCTGGCAAACGGATGGCAGCCCAGCGAGATCGCTGCGCGCATGTAGCTCGGCGAGATGCCTTTCATGACGCTGTACAGCGGCAGGATCATGAACGGCAGGAGGATATGCACCATCGAGATGTACACCCCGGTGCGGTTGAACACCAACTCCAGCGGCTCGTCGATGATGCCCATCGCCATCAACGCGCTGTTGATCAGCCCGCCCGACTGCAACAGCACGATCCAGGCAGCGACCCGCACCAGAATCGAAGTCCAGAACGGCAACAGCACGAGAATCATCAACAGGTTGCTCTGCCGGGTTGGCAGGTTGGCCAGCAGGTAAGCCAAGGGGTAAGCCAGCAAGAGGCAGATCACGGTAATGACCACACCCATCCACAGGGTGCGGGTGAAGATATCCAGGTAGATCGCCTGATCCGGCGTGGCCTTGGCTATCTCACCAAGGTCATCGATGCGGTGATCGACCGAGGCCAGCAGGTAATAAGGGGTGACGGTGCTGGTATTGCGCCGGATCGCCTGCCAGTAGGCAGGGTCGCCCCAGCGTTCATCGAGGTTTTGCAGGGCTTCTTTATAGGAAGCCGGTTCGCTCGCGAAAGGCAGCGCCCGGGCCGTCTTCGACAGCAGGCTGCGGTAACCGGCCAGCTCCATGTTCAAGCGCTTGGACAGGTCACCGAGGGTCTGATTCTTGCGCGCCTCGGCCAGGTCCTGGCTCAGCGCCTGATACACCGGCTCGCCAGGCAGGCTCTTGCCATCCCACTGCTGGACCGCCTCGACGGTGCGCGGCAGGCCGGCGACCACCTCGGGGTTGGCCACGCTCTTGAACAACAGCGCCGCAATCGGCACCAGGAACACCAGCAGAAGAAACAGCGCCAGCGGCGCAATCAACGCCTGGGCCTTCCAGCGGTTGACCCGCTCGGCATGCTTGAGGCGCTGTTTGAGGCTTTTACCTGCGCCTTCGTTCAGGGGCACTGCAATGGCCATGGCGAACTCCGAAAATCTGGAAAACGGGGAGCGCCGGAGGTACCCGGCGCTCCGAGGGCGCAGTTACTTCTTCGCCGCCCAGGCGTTGAAGCGTTGCTCCAGCTGCTCGCTGTTGTCAGCCCAGAACGCCACGTCGATCTGCACCTGGTTGGCGATGTTCTCAGGCGTCGTCGGCATATCTTTCTTCACGTCGTCCGCCAGCAAGGCGACGGCCTTGGAGTTGGCCGGGCCGTAGGCGATGTTCTCCGAATAGATCTTCTGCTGCTCTGGCGCCACGCTGAAGGCGATGAATTTCTTCGCCTCATCGGTGTTTTTCGCGCCTTTCGGGATGGCCCAAGCGTCAAAGTCGTAGATGCCGCCGTTCCACACCACCTTGAGGTTGCTCTCTTTCTGCACCGCTGCGATGCGGCCGTTGTAGGCCGAGCTCATCACCACGTCGCCGGAGGCCAGGTACTGCGGCGGCTGGGCGCCGGCTTCCCACCACTGAATGCTTGGTTTGAGCTGATCGAGTTTCTTGAAGGCGCGATCCTGACCGGCTTTGGTCGCCAGTTCCTTGTAGACATCCTTGGGCGCAACACCGTCGGCCATCAACGCGAACTCGAGGGTGTACTTGGCACCTTTGCGCAGGCCGCGCTTGCCCGGGAACTGCTTGGTATCCCAGAAATCAGCCCAACTGGTCGGTGCGGTCTTGAGCTTGTCGGCGTTGTAGGCCAGCACCGTGGACCAGACGAAGAAGCCGACACCGCAAGGCTGAATGGCGCCTTTGACGTAGTCCGCCTCGTTACCGAACTGAGCGGGATCGAGCTCTTCGAACAGGCCCTCGTCGCAACCACGGGCGAGCTCTGGCGATTCGACTTCGACCAGGTTCCACGACACGCTCTTGGTGTCGACCATGGCTTTGACCTTGGCCATTTCACCGTTGTACTCACCGGCGACAATCTTGCCCTTGCCGGCCTTTTCCCATGGTTCGTAGAAGGCTTTGACCTGGGCGGCCTTGTTGGCACCACCGAACGACACCACGGTCAGGTCTGCGGCGGCCATCGCCTGGCTGGCGGCGAACAGGCCGAGGGCCACGGCGGTCAGTTTCAACTGCTTGCGCATTATTATTCTCTCCACAGTACAGGGTTGGTTAAGCGAACCTTCAATGGGCTTCGGCAATCGGATCGAGCGCGCGGGCGTGTTCGACTTCCCAGCCCAGCGGTACCACATCGCCCACGGCCAGGGCCGGGTCGAGTTCGGCAATCGGCTGCTTCACGAAGAAGTCGCCCTTGCCGCAGACTTCCAGACGCACCCGTACGTGGTCGCCCAGATAGATGAACTCGGCCACGCGGCCGGAGAATCGGTTGGCGCAGTGCTCACTGTGGCCATTGAGGCGGACCCGCTCGGGGCGGATCGACAGGGTCACCGGATCGCCCGCCTGGCCGACATTCACCGCCAGCGCCTCGACCTTCTCGCCACGCGCCAGCTGCACTTGGCAGCGCTCGCCATTGCGCGCCAGCAGGGTGCCGCTGAGGCGGTTGTTTTCACCGATGAAGTTGGCGACGAAGGTATTGCGCGGCTCTTCATAGAGGGTGCGCGGGTCGGCGATCTGCTGGATTTCGCCCTGATGGAACACCGCCACCCGGTCCGACATGGTCAGTGCTTCGCTCTGGTCGTGGGTGACGTAGACCACGGTCACGCCCAGGCGCTGGTGAATGTGCTTGATCTCCATCTGCATGTGCTCACGCAGCTGTTTGTCCAGCGCCCCGAGCGGTTCGTCCATCAGCACCAGCTGCGGTTCGAACACCAATGCCCGAGCCAATGCCACGCGCTGTTGCTGGCCGCCCGAGAGCTGGCCAGGGTAGCGCTGGGCGAAGGCATCGAGCTGGACCATGCCGAGCACGCGCTTGACCCGCTCGCTGATGTCGGTCTTGCTCAGGTTGCGCACGCTGAGGGGGAAGGCCAGGTTCTCGGCGACAGTCATGTGCGGGAACAGCGCGTAGTTCTGGAACACCATGCCGATGTCGCGTTTATGCGGCGGCACGTTGTTGATCGAGCGCCCACCGAGCAGGATTTCACCAGCGGTGGGGGTTTCAAAACCGGCCAGCATCATCAGGCTGGTGGTCTTGCCCGAGCCGGACGGGCCGAGCAGGGTCAGGAACTCGCCCTTGCGGATGTCCAGATTGAGGTCTTTGACGATCAACGACTCGCCGTCGTAGCTCTTCTGCACACCACGGAAACTGACCAGCGTGTCGCCGCTGGCAGTGTTCGAATTCGCCTCGCTCATGCCTGCACCTTTTTGTTGGATGACTGCGTGAGAGAAGCTTAGACAAGGCGCAAGTGCCGGAAAATCGGGGCCGCAGAGAGAATGCCATCATCCACCTGGAAGATTGCGTGTAGGGAACGCCCTACACGGATGGCGCTATCAGATAGGCGTTTCGGTAGCTGTGCGACTACGTCTGGGAGGTCGTGCGTAGCAGGTAGCCGCGTCCTTGAGCGCGGCACCTGCCGCATGCACTGCGCGCAGTGTCAGGTGCACGGGTGACTGCCGACGTCGTCGGCAGAACAGTCACACCAGCTTGTGCTCCATGGCGTACTTGACCAGCTCGGCCAGTGAGTTGACCTTGAGCTTCTGCATCAGCCGCGCTTTGTGGGTGCTGATGGTCTTGCTCGACAACGCCAGTTGCAGCGCGATGTCATTGACGTTGGCGCCCTGGGCAAGCCGCTCGAACACCGAAAACTCACGCTCCGACAGCAGCGTATGCAGCGGGCGGGTGTCGGTCAGGCCGACCTCGAATACCATCCGGTCAGCCAGCGCCGGGTCGATGTAGCGCCCGCCCCCCGCTACCCGACGGATGGCCGTCAGCAACAGCGCCGGGTCGCTGTCCTTGGTTGCGTAGCCGGCGGCGCCGGCCTTCAGCGCCCGCGCAGCCATTTGCGCCTCGTCATGCATCGACAACATGAGAATCGCTGGCGGGTTGTTCAGCGCGCGGATCCGCGGGATCGCCTCAAGGCCATTGACCCCCGGCATGGAGATATCCAGCAAGACCACTTCGCACGGGGTATGGCGCAACGCCTCCAGCAACTGCTCGCCATTGCCCGCCTCGGCCACCACCTGCATGTCCTTGGCCAGGCCGATCAACTGCTTGATGCCCTCGCGCACAATCGTGTGGTCTTCTGCCACCAGCACTCGAATCACGCTTGTCTCCTAATCCAGAGGGATACTGACGCTCAGGCTGCTGCCCTCGCCGGGTTCACTGTCCAGGGTCATGCTGCCGCCCAGCATCAATACCCGCTCGCGCATGCCGACCAGGCCAAACGAGGTCGGCCTGGGTTGATCGGGGCAAAAGCCGACGCCGTCATCGATCACGCTCAGGCGCAGGGTGCTGCCGGTGCGCAGCAGCTCGATCTGCACGGTGTGCGCCTGGGCATGGCGGATCACGTTGGTCAGCGCCTCCTGCAGAATCCGAAACAGCCCGGTGGCCTTGGCATCACTCAATGCTGGCAGATTATCCGGCACCTGCACCAGACACGGTATCTGCGTACGCGCTTCGAAGCGGCGCGCCTGCCATTCAATGGCCGAGGCGATGCCGGCATCGAGGATTGGCGGACGCAAGGCGCTGGCGACATCGCGCACCAGCTGGAACAACTGCGCGATCAAGCGCTTCATGCTCGTCAGGCGCTCATGCAAGCCAGGGTCGAGCTCAGCATAGGCCAGCTCGCACATCGACACTTCGAGCTTGAGCACGGTCAGCATCTGCCCCAGCTCATCGTGCACTTCGCGGGCGATTCGGGCTTTTTCTTCTTCGCGCACGCTCTCAAGGTGAGCAGACAACTCGCGCAGCTGCCCCTCGGAGCGGGCCAGGGCCAATTCGGCGCGTTTGCTCTGGCTGATGTCCCAGACCACACCATCCCAGACCACGCGGCCGTCGGCCAGGCGCCGGGTGCTGGCCTTGATGTCAGCCCAGCGCTGCTCGCCCTGGCGGGTGACAATGCGCCCTTGCCACGACCAGTCCTGATTGTTGGCCAGGGCCAGGTCCTGGACCCGGTGGTAATCACTGCGGTCATCCGGATGCACCAGGTTGCGCAGGCCCATCTGCGGATGCTGAATGGCTGCCGGGGCGTAGCCGACCAGGGCTTCGCTGCCCTCGCTGATGTAGGGGAATTCCAGCTCGCCGGCAGCAGGGTTGCGCTCGAGCCGAAACACCAGCCCCGGTACGTTGCCGGCAATGCCCTTGAGCTGCGCTTCGCTTTCGCGCAGGGCCGCCACGGTGCGCCGGCGCTCGGTGACGTCGGTGAGGAACATCACCAGGTATTCGGCATCGCGAAAGCGCAAAAAACTCAGTGACAGATCGACCGGCAGCACGCTGCCATCAGCACACCGGCACTGACTTTCAAACTGCTCGGCGCCACCGTTGCCAGCCCGCACCCGGCGCCACAGCTCTAGCCAACGGTCCATGTCCAGGTTGGGCTCGAAGTCGCGCAGCGGCCGATCCAGCAGTTGCCCTTCGGCGTAGCCGAGCATGCCCTCGGCCGCATGGTTGGCGTAACGCACATGGCTGTCCCAGTTGATCCAGAGGATACCCACAGTGCTGTGGTCGATGGAAAACTGGCTCAGGCGCAGCGCCTGTTCGCGGCCGTGGCGCTCGGCCAGCGCTTCGCGCGCTTGCAGCAAACTGCGCTCCAGCTGGCGCTGCTCGCGGCGCTGCCAGAGCAAGGTGGCGATGGCACACAGCAACAGCAGCCCAAACAACAGCGCCAGGTTTTGCCAGAAACCCGCGCTTTCGCTCAGGCGCGGGTACTTGGGCTGCAACCAGCGTTGATGCAACTGCTCCAGCTGCTTGGCCGGCATCGCTTGCAGGCCACGCTCGAGCACATCGGCCAACAGTGGCCAGTCCCGCCGCGAACCGATGCGCAGCAGTTGCGGCAAGCCGATATCACCAACCACGACGAGATCGCTGAACTCGCTTTCGCGCGACAGGCGGCTGAGCTGCGCTTCGTCGACCACCGCAAAGCTCGCCTGCGCCCCAAGCAGGGCTTGCAATGCCTGGCGTTCGTTGGGCACGCCTTGCAGATTGAGGTGGGTGTAGTTGCTGCGCAGGTAATCGGCCAACGGGCTGGGCATGCGCACGACCACACGCTCGCTCGGCTCAAGTTTCTCCAGTTCGACCGCCACCGCGCCGCTGCGCGGCCCGACCACCAGCTGCGGCACGCGCATGTACGGGTCGCTGAACAGCCACGGGCGCAGGCTGGCCGGGGTCTGCGTGAGGCCTGGGGCGAAGTCGATCTCGCCAGCCGTTAGGGCATGTTCAAGCGCTGCCTGATCAGCGAAGTTGCGCCAGGTCAGGTCCAGCCCGAGCGCTTGCGCCAGCCAGCTGACCAGTTCGACGTTGGCCCCATACAGCTGCTGCAGGCGCCGGTCGAACTGCGCGTAAGGCGCCTGCAACACCAGGCCCACGCGCAGGCTGCGGTGCTGTTCCAGCCATTGTTGCTGCACCGGCTCCAGCGCCACCGTCGGCACCACAGCAGGCCGTGCCAGGGCGATCAAGGGCAGGCACAGGCAGCCGATAACCAACAGGCGACGCATTCGCTTCATCTATACGCTCGACTTGGCAAGCGCGACCACCAGCCGTGGCCGTCGCGGACAAATACTATTAGGCTGCCGGTATCATTCTGGCTTTGGGTTGATTCATGTTGACACTTTATCGCACGCAGCTGGCAATGATCTGCCTCAGCTCAGTCCTGCCGCTGGCAGCCCAGGCGGCGGACGCCGAACCTGCCGCGCCGGCCGATGCAGCCGCCGCCACGCCGATTGTGCGCCCCGTGTTGCTCGAACGCAGCCAGGAAGACGCGCAAGCACTCGAACGGCGCGTGCCCAAGGCCGAGCAGCAGATGCTCCAGGCCGGCAGCGACAGCTTTCTGGCCCTGTGGAAGCCGGCCAACGACAGCAACCCGCAGGGCGCGCTGATCATCCTCCCCGGCGCTGGCGAAAACGCCGACTGGCCGAATACGGTCGGCCCGCTGCGCAACAAATTCCCCGATGCCGGCTGGCACAGCCTGAGCATCAGCCTGCCCGATCTGCTTGCCGACAGCCCGCAGGCGCGGGTCGAGGCAACACCAGCGGCGCCCGCCGAGAAGGCTAATGGCGAGGTTGCTGCCGTGCAGGACACTCCGGTCGATGCCAACGCCAACGTCGCCCAGGCCACCGCAGCCGATCCCGACACCGCACAGAGCACCGACGCGGTAGACGCCAGCGAACAGAATGACCAGGCCGACGCCGAACGTATCTTCGCCCGCCTGGACGCCGCCGTGGCCTATGCCCAGAGCCAGAAAGCGCGCAGCATCGTCCTGCTCGGCAACGGCAGTGGCGCCTACTGGGCAGCGCGTTACCTCAGCGAAAAGCAGCCGCCGCAGGTGCAGAAACTGGTGATGGTGGCGGCGCAGACGCCGGCGCGTGTCGAGCATGATCTGCTCAGCCTGACACCCACATTGAAGGTGCCGGTTGCCGACCTGTATTTCGCCACCCGCAGCGCAGACCAGCGCGCCGCGCAGCTGCGCTTGCAGGCCAGCAAGCGTCAACCGGGCAGCCAGTATCGGCAACTGTCGCTGATCGCCATGCCCGGCAACAAGGCAGCAGAGCAGGAGCAACTGTTCCGCCGCGTGCGCGGCTGGCTCAGCCCGCAGGAATAATCCTGGCTGCGGCTACAAACCGCGGCGCTTGCGCACCAGTGCGTAGGCCTGGTGCAACTCGCGGGTGGTCTCGGTCGCCTGGCGCACCTGCGCCTCGCTGGCGCCGTTGCCAACCAGTTTGTCCGGATGATGGCGGCTGAGCAGGCGCCGGTAAGCCTGCTTGACCTGATCGGCTTCGGTATCTGCGGCTACGCCGAGCAAACGCAGCGCTCCAGCATAGGTCAGCGTGCTGCCCTCGATCCCGGTTTTACGTGGCTCGTACTCAAGCGACAGCGCCTGCGCCTCGCGCCGGCTCAGGCCCAACTGCTGCCCCCAGCTCAGCACCAGATCCCGCTCATTGACGCCGGCCCGGCCATCGGCCCAGACCATCCGCCAACAGGCGCGCAAGGTGCCTTCGGCAGCATGCGGCTGTTGCTTGATGCGTTGCAGGTGATGGCTGAAGCGGTCCCTGCCAGCCTTGCCGCGATTGAACGCGGCAATCGCCCGCAAGCGGGCAGGCTCGGCCAGCGCCAGGCGGGCCATCTCCTGGCGCGCCTGCTGGATATGCCCCGGCGCCACCCTGCCGTCGCTTTTGGCCAAACGACCGAGCAACACAAACAGCAGCTCGTCATCACGCAACGGCGGGCGCCCGCTCAGGCGCTCGCGACAGTCTGCCCAACCCTGCAGACGCAAACGCCGGTCCATGGCCTGACCCAGCAGGGCTCCAAGCAGTGCCCCAGGAATACTGGCCACTGCAAAACCTGCCCCGGCACCAATTACTGTGCTCGGCCACCACATATCAGGCGCGCTCGCTGATCAGGCGCTCGGCTTCGGCAAGCCGCTCGAGCGTACCGACATCGACCCAGTGGCCCTGATGATGCTCACCGCTGACCTGGCCCTGCGCCATCGCCGCACGCAGCAGCGGCGCCAGCTTGAAGGCGCCCGCCTGGCAACCGGCGAACAACGCCGGGTCCAGTACCGACACCCCACTGAACGTCAGCGTGCCTGGGGCATCGTCGCCATCGATCACCCGCTCACCTTGCAAGCGAAAATCGCCACGGCCGTGGTGCCCGGGGTTATCCACCAGCACCAGATGCGCCAACGCCTTGCTCGGCGCGCGCAAACGGCTGAAGTCAAAGTCCGTCCAGACATCGCCATTGACCAGAATGAACGGCGCATCACCCAGCAGCGGCAGCGCCTTGAAGATGCCGCCGCCGGTTTCCAGTGGCTCACCCTCGGCCGAGTAGCCAATGCTCAGGCCGAACTGGCTGCCATCGCCCAGGTGATTTTCGATCTGCTGGCCAAGCCAGGCGTGATTGATCACCACCTCGGTTACGCCAGCAGACGCCAGCGCACGCAGGTGATACTCGATCAACGGTTGGCCGGCGACCGGCACCAGTGGTTTGGGGGTGTGCAGGGTCAGGGGGCGCATGCGCTCGCCCTTGCCTGCGGCCAGAATCATCGCCTTCATCGGCCCGCCTGCAGTTGCGCAATCAGGCTGCCCAGTTCTGCCAGCTCGGGCCGGCGTGCGATCACTTCGTCTATATAAGCAAAGAAGCGTGGCACGTCGGTCAGGTAACGCGGCTTGCCGTCGCGGTGGCAGATGCGCGCGAAGATACCGATGACCTTGAGATGGCGCTGCACGCCCATGAGGTCGCTGGCGCGGTGGAACGCTTCGAAATCAGCCTGCACCGGGATACCGGCAACTCGCGCCTTCTCCCAGTAATCGCCCAGCCAGCCCTCGACCCGCGCTTGCGGCCAGCTGAGGAAGGCATCCTTGAACAGGCAGGTGATGTCGTAGGTGACCGGGCCGTAGACCGCATCCTGAAAATCCAGCACACCGGGGTTGGGCGTACTGTGCATCAGGTTGCGCGGCATGTAGTCGCGGTGCACCAGCACTTTTGGCTGGGCCAGCGCGCTGTCGATCAACAGTTGGCTGACACGCTGCCAGCAGGCCTGCTGCTCGGCACTCAGGCTGACGCCCAGCTCGCGGCCCACATACCACTCAGGGAACAGCTCCAGCTCGCGGCGCAGCAAGGCGTCGTCGTAGCTCGGCAGAACTGCGTCCAGTGGCAGCCGCTGCAAGGCCAGCAGCGCGTCGATGGCGTCGGCGAACAGGCCGTCGGCGTTCTCCGGGTTAATGATGTCCAGGTATGTCTGGTGGCCCAGATCGCCCAGCAGCAGGAAGCCACGCGTCAGGTCTTGCGCATGAATGGTCGGCACGTGCACGCCGGCACTGGCCAACAGATGATCGATGGCGACGAACGGCGCGCAGTTTTCTTGCGGCGGCGGCGCATCCATGACCACGAAACTGCGCTCGCCGGCCTGCCAGCGGAAGTAGCGACGGAAGCTCGCGTCACTGCTGGCGGCGGTCAGCGTGCCTGCCGGCACATCGCCCCAGCCGTTGCGTTGAAACAGGTTGAGCAGCTGTTCCTGGAGCCAGGTCTGGAGCAGTTCTAGACGAAGATCGTGTTCGGGCATTACAAGGGTCTCCGACGGCCCTAGCCGTCAAGCGGGTCATGCTTTATTATCCAGCATCTTTTTCAGACCATCGAGAGGCGTGCGGCCCCACACGCGGGCAGATGGCACGCAGGAAGCCCGGACTAATAAGATGGCATTGAAATCCCCCACGTTTCGTAGAAAGTTTCCGTTGCTGGTAACAGGCAGTTTGCTGGTACTGCAACCACTGGCCACCTCGTACGTGGTGGCAGCCGAGCAGTTTGACTGCCAAGTGTCCGCCTCCGGTGGTTGGGACTGCAAGCCCAAGACGCCAGTCAACAGCTTGCCGCCACGCCCTGTGCATGATGGCGCAGCGCTCAGTTCGACCGGCGAAGGCAAGGCTGAACAGCCCACTGTCGACGGCGAACCCGCGCCAATGCTGGTTACCGAGAGCAAGGGCCGCGGCCTGAAAACGCGCAGCGAAGACTACAGTCACCTCGACTGGGTCCCGCGCGACAAGCTCACGGCTGCCCAGCTGGCCGAGACCGGCCCGTACTGCGCTGGCGCCTACATCGAGCCGACCCGCCCTGGCATGGATGACACCACGCCCAAGGACGAGTCGCCGACCTACATCAACGCCAAGGTGTCCAAGTACCAGCAGGAGCAGCAGATCGCTACTCTCGCCGGCGACGTGGTCATGCGCCAGGGCAGCATGCAGGTCGAGGCTGATGAGGCCAACCTTTACCAGACCGAAAACCGTGGCGAGCTCAAGGGCAACGTCAAGATCCGTGACAACGGGTCGCTGGTGGTCGGTGATGCCGGGCAGATCCAGCTCGACACCGGTGAAGCCCAGATCGACAACGCCGAATACGTGATGCACAAGTCGCGCATTCGCGGTAATGCCCTGTACGCCAAGCGCGGCGAGAACGCCATCATTCGCCTCAAGGACGGTACCTATACCACCTGTGAGCCGAACAGCAACGCCTGGCAGTTGAAGGGCAACAACATTACCTTGAACCCGGCCACGGGCTTCGGTACTGCGACCAACGTCACCCTGCGGGTCAAGGATTTCCCGGTGTTCTACACACCGTACATCTACTTCCCGATCGATGACCGTCGCCAGTCCGGCTTCCTGCCGCCGTCGTTCAGCTCCAGCAGCGATACCGGCTTCATGCTGGTCACGCCGTACTACTTCAACCTGGCGCCAAACTACGACGCCACGTTGTACCCGCGCTACATGACCAAACGCGGCCTGCTCATGGAAGGCGAATTCCGCTACCTGACCAAGTCCAGCGAAGGTCAGGTCGGCGGCGCGTACCTGAACGACGAAAGCAACGACCGCGAGAAGCAGACCGACTACCAGAAAGATCGCTACATGATCAACTGGCAGCACCGCGGTGGCCTCGATGACCGCCTGATGGCAGAAGTCGACTACACCAAGATCAGCGATCCGTTCTACTTCCAGGACCTGCAGTCCGAGCAGATCGGCATCGAGACTTCGGATGTGGTCAACCAGCAAGGTGCCCTCACCTACCGCGGTGACAGCTACGTCGCTCGTCTGAATGCTCAGGCTTACGAAATGGCCACCATTTCGCGCATTACGCCGTACGACAGGCTGCCGCAGCTGACCCTCGACGGCATGCTGCCGTACCAACCTGCCGGGCTGCAGTTCACCTACCAGGCCGAGGCAGTGCGCTTTGATCGTGACCTGAAGAGCGATTTCGTGCGTGACAAGGACGGCAACCCGGACTTCTCCGCCGGTGGGCCAGGTCGTCGACTCGATCAAAACGTATTTGGCCTGGAGCGTGCCAACGGCACCCGCCTGAACTTCGCGCCGGCTGTCAGCCTGCCGATGGAAGCCAGCTACGGCTACGTCAAGCCGACGCTCAAGTACGTTTACACCCGCTACGACCTGGATCTGGATGGCCAAGGCAAGGCTGACCTGGCCGGTGCTGATGCAGCAACGCGTAACCTGCGTGGCGAGTTCTCCAGCAGCCAGGACCGCAACGTGCCGGTCTTCAGTGTCGACAGCGGCCTGTACTTCGACCGCAACACCCAGTGGTTCGGTAAAGACTACCGTCAGACCCTCGAGCCGCGCCTGTTCTACCTCTACGTTCCGTACGAAGATCAGAAAGACATCCCGGTATTCGACACCAATGAGAGCTACTTCAACTACGCCTCGCTGTTCCGCGACAACCGCTTCAGCGGCTCCGACCGGATTGGCGACGAGAACAAGCTGTCGCTCGGTGTCACCAACCGCTGGATCGAAGAGAACGGTTTCGAGCGTCAACGCGTAAGCGTTGGTCAGGCCGTGTACTTTGCCGACCGCAAGGTGCAGATGCCTGGCATCGACTGGCGTGGCCGGGACTACTCCCAGGCGAACGTATCGCCGTATGCGCTGGAGTACATGTTCGCCTTCAACCGCGACTGGCGCCTGAACGCCGACTACAACTGGGATCCGGATTCGCGCAGCCCACGCTCGGGTAGCGCCATGTTCCATTACCAGCCCGAAGACAATCCGAACAAGATCGTCAACGTTGGCTATCGCTATCGTAACGACCTCCTTCGCTACGACTCGCTGACCGGCACCTGGCAGGAGGGTGGCGACTACGGCACCCCTGGCCAAGCGAACTACATCAAGGATTACTACAAGATCCAGCAGCACGACTTCTCGGTTATCTGGCCGATCGTGCCGCAGTGGAACGTGATCGCTCGCTGGCAGCATGACTACAACCAGAACCGTACCCTGGAAGCCATGGGCGGGTTCGAGTACGACAACTGCTGCTGGAAACTGCGCCTGATCAACCGTTACTGGCTTGATTACGACGACTTCAGCCAGGCAGCTCCGCAGAACGAAAAAGGCGACCACGGCATCTTCCTGCAGATCGTCCTGAAAGGGCTCGGTGGCGTAGTGGGCAACAAGGTCGAGACTTTCCTCGACAAAGGCATTCAAGGTTATCGTACTCGTGAAGACCAAGCTTATTGATCGTCTGCGCCCGCTGATGCTGGGCGCTGCACTGCTGACCGGCGTGGCGCATGCTGCGCCACAACAGCTGGACAGCGTGGTGGCCATCGTCGACAACGACGTGGTCATGAAAAGCCAACTGGACCAACGTGTACGTGAGGTCGAGCAGACCATCGCCAAACGTGGCGGCGGCATGCCGCCTCCCGGCACGCTGGACCAACAGGTACTGGAACGCCTGATCGTCGAAAACCTGCAGCTGCAGATTGGCGAGCGCTCGGGCATCCGCATCACCGACGAAGAGCTGAACCAGGCCATCGGCACCATTGCCCAGCGCAATGGCATGTCGCTGGAGCAGTTCCAGGCAGCGCTGCGTCGTGATGGCCTGTCGTTCGATGATGCTCGCGAGCAGGTCAAGCGCGAGATGATCATCAGCCGCGTGCGCCAGCGCCGGGTTGCCGAGCGTATTCAGGTGTCCGAGCAGGAAGTGAAAAACTTCCTCGCCTCTGACCAGGGCAAGATGCAGCTGTCGGAGGAGTTCCACCTCTCCAACATCCTCATCCCGACCCCGGAAGGCGCCAACTCGGCGGCGATCCAGGCGGCTGCTCAGCAAGCCGGCCAGGTCTACCAGCAGCTCAAGCAAGGCGCAGATTTCGCACAGATGGCCATCGCTCGTTCGGCCAGCGAAAACGCCCTTGAGGGCGGCGACATGGGCTGGCGTAAAGCCGGTCAGTTGCCACCTGAGTTCGCCAAGATGCTCAGCGGCCTCAGCAACGGCGAGATCGCCCAGCCAATTCGTATCCCCAACGGTTTCCTCATCCTGAAAATGGAAGAGAAACGCGGCGGCAGCGAAAACGTCCTGCGTGACGAAGTGCACGTGCGCCATATCCTGATCAAGCCAAGCGAGATCCGCAGCGACGCGGCGACCGAGCAACTGGCCGAGAAGCTCTACGAGCGGATCAAGAACGGTGAAGACTTCGCCACCTTGGCCAAAAGCTTCTCGGAAGACCCGGGCTCGGCGCTCAACGGCGGCGACCTCAACTGGGTCGACCCGAACAGCCTGGTGCCTGAGTTCCGCGAAGAGATGGCCCGCGCGCAACAGGGTGAAGTGACCCGTCCGTTCCGTACCCAGTACGGCTGGCATGTGCTTGAAGTCATGGGCCGCCGCGCCACTGACAGCACCGACCAGGCCCGTGAACAGCAAGCCCTGAGCGTGCTGCGCAACCGCAAATACGACGAAGAGCTGCAAACCTGGCTGCGCCAGATCCGCGACGAAGCCTACGTTGAGATCAAGCTGCCTGGCGCCGACCAGGCCGCCCAGTGAAGCCCCTGTGCTTCGCCGTTACCCCCGGCGAGCCGGCTGGCATAGGTCCTGACCTGTGCCTGCTGCTCGCCAGCGAAGCCCAGCCCCACCCCCTGATTGCCATTACCAGCCGTGACCTGCTCGCCGAGCGGGCCACCCAGCTGGGGCTGGCTGTCGACTTGCTGGCAGTAGCGCCGGGCAACTGGCCCGAGCAGCCGGCACCGGCCGGCAGCCTGTATGTGTGGGACACTCCGCTGGCGACAGCGGCTGTAGCCGGTCAGCTTGATCAAACCAACGCCGCCTTTGTACTGCAGACCCTGACCCGCGCGGGCAATGGCTGCCTCGATGGCAGCTTTGCCGGGATGATCACCGCGCCGGTGCACAAGGGCGTGATCAACGAGAGCGGTATCCCGTTTTCCGGGCACACCGAGTTTCTCGCCGAGCTGACTCACACCGCACAAGTGGTGATGATGCTTGCCACCGGCGACCTGCGCGTTGCCCTGGTAACCACCCACCTGCCGCTGCGCGAGATTGCCGACGCAATTACCGCTGAGCGCCTCGAGCGGGTTACACGCATCCTGCACGCCGACTTGCGCGACAAGTTCGGTATCGCCCACCCGCGCATCCTGGTCTGCGGCCTCAACCCGCATGCCGGCGAAGGCGGCCACCTGGGCCGCGAAGAAATCGACATCATCGAGCCAACACTGCAGCGCCTGCGCAATGAAGGCATGGACCTGCGCGGCCCGCTGCCGGCCGATACCCTGTTTACCCCAAAATATCTGCAGCACTGCGACGCGGTGCTGGCGATGTACCACGACCAAGGCCTGCCTGTACTCAAGTACAAGGGCTTTGGCGCAGCGGTCAACGTCACCCTGGGCTTGCCGATCATCCGCACGTCGGTCGATCACGGCACCGCCCTGGACCTCGCCGGCAGCGGCCAGGTCGACACCGGCAGCCTGCGCGTCGCGCTACACACCGCCTATCAGATGGCCGAGAACCGCACATGAACGAGCAATACCAACACCGCGCGCGCAAGCGTTTCGGCCAGAACTTCCTGCATGACGCGGGCGTTATCCACCGCATCCTGCGTGCCATCCATGCCAAGCCCGGCGAGCACCTGCTGGAAATCGGTCCCGGCCAGGGCGCGCTTACCGAAGGCCTGCTGAGCAGCGGCGCGCAACTGGACGTGGTCGAGCTGGACAAGGACCTGGTGCCGATCCTGCAACACAAGTTCGCCGGCAACGACAACTTCCGCCTGCATCAAGGCGATGCGCTGAAGTTCGACTTCAACCAGCTGGGTGTTCCGCCTGGCAGCCTGAAAGTAGTCGGCAACCTGCCGTACAACATCTCCACGCCGCTGATCTTTCACCTGCTCAGCCATGCCGGGCTGATCCGCGACATGCACTTCATGCTGCAGAAGGAAGTGGTCGAGCGCATGGCCGCAGGGCCTGGCGGTGGCGATTGGGGCCGGCTGTCGATCATGGTGCAGTACCACTGCCGGGTCGAACACCTGTTCAACGTCGGCCCCGGCGCGTTCAACCCGCCGCCCAAAGTCGACTCGGCGATCGTTCGCCTGGTGCCGCATGAAGTCCTGCCGCATCCGGCCAAGGATCACCTGCTGCTCGAGCGCGTCGTGCGCGAAGCCTTCAACCAGCGCCGCAAGACCTTGCGCAACACGCTCAAGGCCTTGCTCAGCAATGAAGAGATCAAAGCCGCCGGCGTCGATGGCAGCCTGCGCCCCGAGCAGCTCGACCTGGCAGCGTTCGTACGCCTGGCCGACAAGCTCGCCGAGCAGAGCGCAGCGTAATACTGTTACCAGCCTGGGCGCACCAGTGGCACCCAGGCCAGTACACCCGCTGAAGCATCTCCCGCTGCGACACGACTGGCCTCCCGCCCCGCCGATAGCCTAGACTGCATGCACTGCCGTAATCGCGTGTTTGCTCAAGGCCATTGCATGTCCGACCCTCGATACCTGATCGACGTTAGCGTCGTCACCCGCTACCTCAAAGAACAGTCCGACCCCGACAACGAGCGCTTCGCGTTCGCCTACACCATTACCGTGCAGAACAGCGGCACGGTCGCAGCCAAGCTGATGTCCCGGCACTGGCTGATCACCAATGGCAACGGCGAAGTCGAAGAAGTGCGCGGTGCCGGCGTAGTGGGCCAGCAACCGCTGATCGCGCCCGGTCAGAGCCACACTTACAGCAGCGGTGCGGTAATCAGCACCCGCGTCGGTGCCATGCAGGGCAGCTATCAGATGTTCGCCGAAGACGGCAAGCGCTTCGATGCCGCCATTGCCCCCTTCGGCCTGGCTGTACCTGGGTCGCTGCACTGATGGCTGTGTACGCCGTCGGTGATTTGCAAGGCTGCCTGCAGCCGCTCAAGTGCCTGCTCGAACGTGTGCGCTTCAATCCTGCTGTCGACCGCTTGTGGCTGGTCGGTGACCTGGTCAACCGCGGCCCCGAATCGCTGGAAACACTGCGTTATCTGTACGCCATGCGCCATTCGCTGGTGTGCGTGCTGGGTAACCACGACCTGCACCTGCTGGCGGCCTGGCACAACGTCGAGCGCCTGAAAAAGAGCGACACCCTGCGCGAGATTCTCGAGGCGCCAGATGCCGATCAGTTGCTCGACTGGCTGCGCCGGCAGAAGCTGCTGCACTACGACGAGCAGCGCAGCGTGGCTCTGGTGCACGCTGGCATCCCGCCGCAATGGACCCTGGGCAAAGCCCTCGAACTGGCTGCCGAGGTCGAGCAGGTGCTGCGCGACGACACCCGCCTCAAGCTCTACCTGGACGGCATGTACGGCAACGAGCCGAACAAGTGGAGCAAGAACCTCACTGGTGTCGATCGCCTGCGCGTGATCACCAACTACTTCACCCGCATGCGTTTCTGCACCGCTGCAGGCAAGCTCGACCTCAAGAGCAAGGAAGGCCTGGACACGGCGCCCAAGGGCTACAAGCCCTGGTTCGCGCACAAGGACCGCCGCGCCCGCCATGTGCAGATCATCTTTGGCCACTGGGCTGCCCTTGAAGGACAAGCCGACGCCCCTGGCGTGGTGGCGCTGGACACCGGCTGTGTATGGGGCGGCGCGATGACCCTGTACAACGTCGACAGTGGCGAAATGCACCGCTGCGACTGCGCCGACGACGGGACCCCGCGCCCGCCGGTCAGTCAGCTAAACTCAACGATCAGCCCAGAAGGAACCTCGCCATGAGCGAATTCAAGCGCATCCCTCCGCAGCAGGCTCAGACCCTGCGTGATCAAGGCGCAGTGGTGATCGACATTCGCGACCCGCAAGCCTACGCTGCCGGCCATATCAACGGTGCCCAGCACCTGGACAACCACTCGATCAGCGATTTCATCCGCGCGGCCGACCTGGACAAGCCTACCGTTGTGGTCTGCTACCACGGCAACTCCAGCCAAAGCGCCGCCGCCTACCTGGTCGGCCAGGGTTTCTCCGACGTCTACAGCCTCGATGGCGGCTTTGAACTGTGGCGTAGCACCTACCCTGCCGAGACTGCCACAAGCAGCGCCGAATAAATTTTCACATCCCTCCAGCCCGCGCCCTGTGCGGGCTGCGCCAGACCTGACGAACGGTCGTGGCAAACTTCTCGACTTCGCACCCTTGCCCTTGCGCAGAACCAACTACGCTTAAGCTCAGGCCATCCAAATAGGGGAGAGCCGGTACACCGGCGTGCGGGTCATCGGTAGCGCTTCAAGGGTGTTCTGGGGGGTATACAGCGGCCGGCGAAATCCGGTAGCTGCCAGCATCAACTGATTGATCCGGCGTCGGCTCCACGTATCGAGCGAGGTGACGTCATGAGTATTTTTAGCCACTTCCAACAACGTTTCGAGTCAACCCGTCAGGAAGAACTGTCGCTGCAGGAATACCTGGAGCTGTGCAAGCAGGACCGCAGCGCGTACGCCTCGGCGGCCGAACGGCTGTTGCTGGCCATCGGCGAACCGGAGGTGATCGACACCTCCACCAACTCACGGCTGTCGCGCATCTTTTCCAACAAGGTGATCCGGCGCTATCCGGCCTTTGCCGACTTCCACGGCATGGAAGAGTGCATCGACCAGATCGTTTCCTACTTCCGCCATGCTGCGCAGGGTCTGGAAGAGAAGAAACAGATCCTTTATTTGCTCGGCCCGGTAGGTGGCGGTAAATCGTCGCTGGCCGAAAAGCTCAAGCAACTGATCGAGAAAGTGCCGTTCTATGCGATCAAGGGCTCGCCGGTCTTCGAGTCGCCGCTGGGGCTGTTCAACGCGACTGAAGACGGCGCCATCCTCGAAGAAGACTTCGGCATCCCACGGCGTTATCTGAACACCATCATGTCGCCCTGGGCGACCAAACGACTGGCTGAGTTCGGGGGCGACATCAGCCAGTTCAAGGTGGTCAAGCTGTACCCCTCGATCCTCAACCAGATCGCCGTGGCCAAGACCGAACCCGGTGACGAGAACAACCAGGACATCTCGGCACTGGTCGGCAAGGTGGATATCCGCAAGCTCGAGGAATTCCCGCAGAACGACGCCGACGCCTACAGCTACTCGGGCGCATTGTGCCGGGCCAACCAAGGCCTGATGGAATTCGTCGAGATGTTCAAGGCACCGATCAAGGTCCTGCACCCACTGCTGACGGCTACCCAGGAAGGCAACTACAACAGTACCGAAGGTCTCGGTGCGATCCCCTACTCCGGGATTCTGCTGGCTCACTCCAACGAATCGGAGTGGCACACCTTCCGTAACAACAAGAACAACGAAGCGTTCATCGACCGGATCTACATCGTCAAGGTGCCGTACTGCCTGCGCGTCAGTGACGAGATCAAGATCTACGACAAGCTGCTGTTCAACAGCTCGCTGGCCAACGCCCATTGCGCGCCCGACACCTTGAAGATGCTGGCCCAGTTCACCGTGCTGTCGCGCCTCAAGGAGCCGGAAAACTCCAACATCTACTCGAAGATGCGCGTCTACGACGGCGAGAACCTCAAGGACACCGACCCGAAAGCCAAATCGATCCAGGAGTACCGTGATTCGGCCGGCGTCGACGAGGGCATGAACGGTCTGTCGACCCGCTTCGCGTTCAAGATCCTGTCCAAGGTGTTCAACTTCGATGCCCACGAGGTAGCGGCCAACCCGGTGCACCTGCTGTATGTGCTGGAGCAGCAGATCGAGCAGGAGCAGTTCCCGGCCGAGGTTCGCGAGCGCTATCTGCGCTTCCTCAAAGAGTATCTGGCACCGCGTTATATCGAGTTCATCGGCAAGGAAATCCAGACCGCGTACCTTGAGTCCTATAGCGAATACGGCCAGAACATCTTCGACCGCTATGTGCTGTATGCAGATTTCTGGATTCAGGATCAGGAGTACCGCGACCCGGAAACCGGCGAAATCCTCAACCGCATCGCGCTCAACGAAGAACTGGAGAAGATCGAGAAACCGGCCGGCATCAGCAATCCGAAGGATTTCCGCAACGAAATCGTCAACTTCGTCCTGCGTGCTCGCGCCAACAACAACGGCAAGAACCCAACCTGGCTCAGCTACGAAAAACTGCGGGTGGTGATCGAGAAGAAAATGTTCTCCAACACCGAAGACCTGCTGCCAGTCATCAGCTTCAACGCCAAGGCCAGCAAAGAGGACCAGCAGAAGCACAACGACTTCGTCACTCGGATGGTGGAGCGTGGCTACACCGACAAGCAGGTGCGCCTGCTTTCGGAATGGTACCTGCGGGTCAGGAAATCGCAGTAAGCGGCTAGCTAGACGGCCCAGACTGCACGCTGTGCTGCGCACCGTTGCGACGGTGCGCCACAGCCTGCGGTACTGGTGGTGGCTGTTTCGTGCAGCTTCAAGCCTGCAGCTGTTGTTAGCGGAGAGACCATGAGCTACGTAATCGACCGACGCCTGAACGGCAAGAACAAGAGCACGGTCAACCGCCAGCGTTTTCTGCGCCGGTACCGTGACCACATCAAGAAGGCCGTCGAAGAGGCGGTGAGTCGTCGTTCCATCATGGACATGGAGCACGGCGAACAGATCAGTATCCCCGGGCGTGATATCGACGAACCGGTGCTTCACCATGGCCGCGGCGGCAAGCAGACCGTGGTTCATCCAGGCAACAAGGAATTCACCGCCGGTGAACACATCGCGCGACCGCAAGGTGGCGCCGGTGGTGGTGGCGGACGTGGCAAGGCGGGTAATTCCGGTGATGGCATGGACGACTTCGTGTTCCAGATCACCCAGGAGGAGTTTCTCGAATTCATGTTCGAGGATCTGGAGCTACCCAACCTGGTCAAACGCCAGCTGACCGGCACCGAGACCTACAAGACCGTCCGCGCCGGGATCAGCAACGAAGGCAACCCTGCGCGCATCAATATCATCCGCACCCTGCGTTCGGCCCATGCCCGGCGCATCGCCCTGACCGGCAGCAGCCGCGCCCTGTTGCGCGAGGCCAAGGCAGAGCTGGCCCGGCTGAAAGTCGAGGAACCGGACAATTTCACCGATATCCAGGCAGTCGAAGCCGAAATCCAGCGGCTGAGCGCACGCATCAACCGCCTGCCCTTCCTCGACACCTTCGACCTCAAGTACAACCTGCTGGTCAAGCAACCCAGCCCAAGCTCCAAGGCGGTGATGTTCTGCCTGATGGACGTGTCCGGCTCGATGACCCAGGCCACCAAGGACATCGCCAAGCGCTTTTTCATCCTGCTGTATCTGTTCCTCAAGCGGAACTACGACCGCATCGACGTCGTGTTCATTCGTCACCACACCAGCGCCCGCGAAGTCGACGAAGAGGAATTTTTCTACTCGCGCGAAACCGGCGGCACCATTGTCTCCAGCGCGCTCAAGCTGATGCAGGAGATCATGGCCGAACGGTATCCGACCAATGACTGGAACATCTACGCAGCGCAAGCTTCGGACGGGGATAACTGGAACGACGATTCGCCGATCTGCCGCGAGATCCTCTCCAAGCAGATCATGCCGCATGTGCAGTACTACACTTACGTTGAAATTACCCCACGTGAGCACCAGGCGCTGTGGTACGAGTACGAACGCATTGGCGACTCGTTCCCGGATACCTTTGCCCAGCAGCAGTTGGTCTCGGCCGGTGATATCTATCCGGTCTTCCGTGAACTCTTCCAGCGCAGGTTAGCCACATGACCGCCAGAGCACAGAGACGCCAACCGATTTCCACCGGGTCCGAGTGGACGTTCGAGCTGATCCAGACCTACGACCGCGAAATCGGTCGGCTGGCCGAGCGTTACGCGCTGGACACTTACCCCAACCAGATCGAGGTCATCACTGCCGAGCAGATGATGGATGCCTACGCCTCGATCGGCATGCCGCTCGGTTACCACCACTGGTCCTACGGCAAGCAGTTCCTCAGCACCGAGAAGTCCTACAGCCGGGGCCAGATGGGCCTGGCATACGAGATCGTGATCAACTCCGACCCGTGCATTGCCTACCTGATGGAAGAGAACACCATGTGCATGCAGGCACTGGTGATTGCCCACGCCTGCTATGGCCACAACAGTTTCTTCAAGGGCAACTACCTGTTCCGCACTTGGACCGATGCCAGTTCGATCATCGATTACCTGGTCTTCGCCAAGCAGTACATCGCCCAGTGTGAAGAGCGCCATGGCATCGATGCGGTTGAAGACCTGATCGACTCCTGCCACGCCCTGATGAACTACGGCGTGGACCGCTACAAACGCCCCTACCCGATTTCAGCCGAGGAAGAACGCCGCCGGCAAAAGGACCGTGAAGAACACCTGCAACGCCAGATCAACGACCTGTGGCGCACCATCCCCAAAGGCGCTGACAAGGGCAATGACCGCGACGACGCGCGCTTCCCGGCCGAACCGCAGGAAAACATCCTCTACTTCATCGAGAAACACGCGCCCTTGCTAGAGCCCTGGCAGCGTGAAGTAGTGCGCATCGTGCGCAAGATTGCCCAGTACTTTTACCCACAGCGCCAGACCCAGGTGATGAATGAAGGTTGGGCAACCTTCTGGCACTACACCTTGATGAATGATCTGTACGACGAAGGCCTGGTCACCGAAGGCTTCATGATGGAGTTTCTGCAGTCGCATACCAGCGTGGTGTTCCAGCCAGGCTTCGACAGCCCGTACTACAGTGGCATCAATCCCTACGCCCTGGGTTTTGCCATGTACGTCGACATTCGGCGCATGTGTGAACACCCAACCGAGGAAGATCGCCGCTGGTTCCCGGACATTGCCGGCAGCGACTGGTTGTCTACCGTCAAGTTCGCCATGAGCAGCTTCAAGGACGAGAGCTTCATTCTGCAGTACCTGTCGCCCAAGGTAATCCGCGACCTGAAGCTGTTCAGCATCCTTGATGATGATCAGCGTGATGACCTGCTGGTGCCTGCTATTCACGACGAAGACGGCTACCGCACCATCCGCGAACAGCTGGCATCGCAGTACAACCTCGGCAACCGCGAACCCAACGTGCAGATCTGGAGCATCGATCGGCGCGGTGACCGGTCGCTGACCCTGCGCCACCAGCAGCACAACCGCAAACCGCTGGGCGACTCCACCGAAGAGGTACTCAAGCACCTGCACCGCTTGTGGGGCTTCGACATTCATCTGGAAACCGTGCAAGGCGATCAGATCATGAAGACTCACCACATGCCCCCTCGCGGTGAGCACGGCGACCCCGGCGACTACGGTCGCATGGACCTGGCCGTGATCCACCACCTCTAGCCCAGCCACCTCCATAGCTGGCGACAGGGTATCCTGTCGCCAGCTATGGAGGTTTTACATGCAGATTTACAAAGTCGGCGGCGCTGTGCGCGACCGCCTGCTCGGCTTGCCGGTAAGCGATGTCGACTGGCTGGTGGTAGGCGCTACAGTCGAGCAGATGCAAGCGCAAGGCTATCGCCCGGTCGGTGCTGATTTCCCGGTCTTCATCCACCCGAAAACCGGCGAGGAGTACGCCCTTGCGCGCACCGAACGCAAGAGCGGGCGCGGTTATGGCGGTTTTACTTTTCATGCGAGCCCCGAGGTCACCCTCGAAGAAGACCTGATCCGCCGCGACCTGACCATCAATGCCATGGCCGAAGACCTGCAGGGCAACCTGTACGATCCCTACAACGGTCAGAGTGACCTCGAGCAGCGCATCCTGCGCCATGTATCGCCAGCGTTTGCCGAAGATCCCCTGCGCGTACTGCGGGTTGCACGGTTTGCTGCGCGCTATGCCGCGCTGGGCTTCACGGTGGCTGCTCAGACACTTGAGCTGATGCGCCAGATAACCGAGTCCGGTGAACTGCAGGCGCTGACTGCCGAACGCAGCTGGAAGGAGATCGAACGGGCGCTGATGGAAGATCAGCCGCAGGTATTCATTGAAGTGCTGCGGGCCTGTGGCGCGCTCAGCGAGCTGTTACCTGAGTTGGATTCGCTGTTTGCCACGCCCGGTCAACGCGGCCAGGCGACCCTGGCCGTATTGGCCCAGGCTGCGGCTCATGATCAGCCACTGCACGTACGCTGGGCCTGCCTGACCCATGATCTGGGGGCAGCCATCAAAACCGTCAGCCAGCGCTTCAAGGCACCCCGCGAGTGTCAGGAACTCGCGTCGTTGGTGGGCGAGTGGCAGCATCACTACCATCAGGCAAAAACGCTGGATGCCAACACGTTGCTTGAGCTTTTGCAGAAGTTCGACGTCTATCGCCGGCCGCAGCGCCTTGAGGACTTCATCGCAGCCTGTGAAATGATTGCCCATGGACACTCGGCCCATGACTGCTCGCAAAGTGCTTACCTGCGCGGGGCTGCGGCTGCGGTGAAAGCCGTAGAGGTGAAAGATCTGGTCCAACAAGGCCTGACTGGGCAAGCGCTGGGCGAGGCGGTCAAAGCCCAGCGATTGTCGGCACTCGAAGCCTATACCCAGCATTGACTGCCGTTGTGACTGCCGCTCAGGTGCGGGTCAACTGCAAGCCGCGCCATTCGAACAGCACCGGAGCCAGTACCTGGTCGATGTTCGCCTCCTGCCACAGCTGGGCCATGCGCTTGCCCTCACCGGGATGGACCAGCTGCGGCGCTAACTGCGACAACGGCAGCAGCACAAAGGCGTTTTTCAGAATCTCTGCCCGCGGCAATTCCAGGCCATCGAAACTGCCGTGCAGATCGTCATACATCAGCACATCGATATCCAGCGGCAAGCCCTTGCGCTCAGGCGCGTAACGGCCGTTTTCTGCCTCGATCAGCTTCAGCCGACGGTCCAGCTCGAGCAACGGCAAGTCGGTTTGCCCGGTCACCACCAGGTTGTAGAACGGACCACTCTTGATCCCGACCGCCTGGCTTTCGAATACCGCCGAGCAGTGCATGTCGCCGAGAAAGCTGGCCAGCGCGTCGAGGCCGGCACACAAGTGCCGCTCGCGCTCGACATTGCTGCCCAGCCCCAGATATACCGTGCTCAGAGACATCCGCGCTCGATCTCCACGCCAACACCACCACGGGCCGCTGGCACCGCGCCTGGCTTGGTCAGCTTCAGGCGAATCCAGGGGATATTGAATTCGGCCATCAACAGCGCGACCAGCCGTTCGGCAAAGGTTTCTACCAGCTCGAACCGCGCTTGCTCGGCAAAGGCCTGAATGCGCGCCGTGATGGTGGCGTAGCACAGGGCCAGGTTGAGGTCGTCAGTGGCAGCCGCAGGGCGGTTGTCCCACGCCAGACTCAGGTCCAGGCGCAAGCACTGGCGAATCTCCCGCTCCCAGTCGTAGGCGCCGATTACCGTATCGACTTCCAGGCCTTCGATGAACACTCTGTCCAAGCACTTCTCTCCACAGCACGACAAGGGCGACTGGCGCCGTTAGAATCAAGGCGTCCTCGCCCGGAATAGTTAGCATGTTTTGGTTATTGGCGATGCTCGCCTACCTGCTTGGCTCGCTGTCCTTTGCCATTGTTCTGAGCCGCCTCAGCGGTAACCCCGACCCTCGCTTGAGCGGCTCGGGCAATGCCGGGGCGACCAACATGCTGCGCCTGGCTGGGCGCAAGATGGCGATCCTGACCCTGCTGGGCGACCTGTGCAAGGGCATCGTGCCCGTGCTGCTGGCCGAGCAAGCCGGGCTGGGCCTGCAACAACAAGCCTGGATCGGCCTGTGCGCGGTCATCGGCCATCTGTTCCCGGTGTACTTCCGCTTCCGTGGCGGCAAGGGTGTAGCCACTGCTGCCGGCGTGCTCCTGGCCCTGTACATTCCAGCCGCCTTGCTGGCCATCACAGCCTGGCTGGTAACCTTCTACCTGACTCGCACCAGTTCACTTGCCGCGTTGATCGCCACTCCGCTGACCCTGCCATTGCTGGCCTGGCGCGAGTCGGCGGCGCTGCTGCCGATGAGCGTGCTGACGATCCTTATCGTCTGGCGCCATCGGCGCAACCTGCGCGACCTGTTCGCTGGGCGCGAACGGCATTTCTGACGCCGCCCTCAACCCGTAAAAACCGATCAGATCGGCGGCAACTGCTCCATCGGCCAGCGCGCCTGCACGCTGATCGCCAGATCCTGCTGCTGCCCGGCCAGCAAACGCTGGCAACCGGCATAGGCGATCATCGCGCCGTTGTCGGTGCAAAAGCGCGGACGCGCGTAATAGACATTGCCCTTGATCGTGGCGAGCATGCCTTCGAGCGATGCGCGCAACGCGGTGTTGGCACTGACTCCGCCGGCGATCACCAGGCGTTTGAGGCCGGTCTGCTGCAGGGCACGCTTGCACTTGATGGTCAGAGTGTCGACTACCGCCTGCTGGAACGCCAGCGACACGTCGCAACGGGTTTGCTCGGTGTCGTCACCGGCATCACGGCATTTGTTCCAGGTGTTCAGCGCTGAGGTTTTGAGGCCACTGAAGCTGAATTCCAGGCCGGGACGATCGGTCATCGGCCGCGGGAACGTGAAGCGCCCCGGCACACCCTGCTCGGCCAGTCGGGCGATTTCCGGGCCGCCTGGGTAATTCAGGCCAATCAGCTTGGCAGTCTTGTCGAAGGCCTCGCCGGCCGCGTCGTCCAGGCTCTCGCCGAGCAACTGGTACTGGCCGATGCCATCCACTCGAACCAACTGCGTATGGCCGCCGGACACCAACAAAGCGACGAACGGGAACTGCGGCGGCTGCTCTTCGAGCATCGGCGCGAGCAGGTGGCCTTCCATGTGGTGCACGCCGATTGCCGGGATATCCCAGGCAAATGCCATCGACTGCGCGCAGGAGGCGCCTACCAGCAGCGCACCAACCAGGCCGGGGCCAGCGGTATAGGCGATCGCGTCGATATCGCTGGCCACTGCGCCGGCATCGGCCAGCACCTCGCGAATCAACGGCAGCATGCGCTTGACGTGGTCACGCGAGGCGAGCTCGGGCACAACGCCGCCGTAGGCGCGGTGCAGGTCGATTTGACTGAACAGTGCATCAGCGAGCAAACCGCGTTCACTGTCGTATAATGCGACGCCGGTTTCATCGCAGGATGTTTCCAATCCCAGTACTAGCATGGGTCTGTGCCTTGTTTAGGCTGAATTCGAAGGCGCGCATGATAGTCCCCGTGCCCAGTGCCGACCAGCGGTTTTCGATCAGAGGCTTTGCATTCCGGTCAGCTTAGCGTTAACATCCGCAACCCTTGAAAACCGACGTTCTCCAGCGCATCTTTATTTTTGTCAGGAGCACGTCTACCCCGGTAACGAACGAAGGTAGCCCTGGATGCCAGCCGTCAAAGTAAAAGAGAACGAACCCTTCGACGTAGCTCTGCGTCGTTTTAAGCGCTCCTGCGAAAAAGCCGGTGTACTGGCTGAAGTGCGTAGCCGCGAGTTTTACGAAAAGCCAACTTCCGAGCGTAAGCGCAAGGCTGCTGCTGCAGTCAAGCGTCACGCGAAGAAAGTGCAGCGCGAACAGCGCCGCGCCGTTCGTCTGTACTAATACAGGCGTTCGTCGCAAAGCTTCTGCCCTGTCCGGCTAACCCCGGGCAGCTGGCAGCAGCAGTTTCAACCCTCAGGCGTCAGCCCGAGGTGCCAGCTACCTAGAGCAGCCGGCAAGCGTAATACACGTCAGAACTGGTCCTTGCGACCAGGCGTGCCGTCCCTGTCTGACGAGCCCTTGTGGCTGGCGACGCGCACACTCCCTTCGCTTCACCCTCACTGCATCGCACCGCACCCATCATTCCCGCACCCTTGCGTTAGCGATTAGACTTGCCGACTGCACGATGACGAGACTGCCATGGCCGGGCTGATTCCCCAGAGCTTCATTGACGACCTGCTTAACCGCACCGACATAGTCGACGTGGTGAGTTCGCGCGTCCAGCTGAAAAAAACCGGCAAGAACTACTCCGCCTGCTGCCCGTTCCACAAAGAAAAGTCGCCGTCGTTCACGGTCAGCCCCGACAAGCAGTTCTATTACTGCTTCGGCTGCGGCGCCGGCGGCAACGCACTCGGCTTCGTCATGGACCACGACAACCTGGATTTCCCCCAGGCCGTCGAAGACCTCGCCCGCAGTGCCGGCATGGAAGTCCCGCGCGAGGAAGGCCGACGTGGCAACAAGCCGCGCCAGCCGACCGACTCGCCGCTGTACCCGCTGCTGGAAGCTGCCGCCGAGTTCTACCGCCAGGCACTGCGCAGCCATCAGACGCGCAAGGCCGCTGTTGATTACCTCAAGGGGCGTGGCCTGTCCGGTGAGATCGCCCGTGATTTCAGCCTGGGCTTCGCCCCGCCGGGCTGGGACAACCTGATGAAGCACCTGGGCGCCGACAGCCTGCAGCAAAAGGTCATGATCGATGCCGGCCTGCTGATCGAGAACGCCGAAAGCGGCAAGCGCTACGACCGCTTCCGTGACCGGGTTATGTTCCCGATCCGCGACAGCCGTGGTCGTATCATTGCCTTTGGCGGCCGCGTCCTGGGTGACGACAAGCCCAAGTACCTGAACTCGCCGGAGACCCCGGTATTTCACAAAGGCCAGGAGCTGTACGGCCTTTATGAGGCGCGCAAGCACAACCGCAGCCTCGACGAAATCATCGTCGTCGAAGGCTACATGGATGTCATCGCCCTGGCCCAGCAAGGCCTGCGCAATGCTGTGGCGACCCTCGGCACTGCCACCAGCGAAGAGCACCTCAAGCGCCTGTTTCGGGTAGTGCCCAGTGTATTGTTCTGCTTTGACGGCGATCAGGCCGGTCGCAAGGCGGCCTGGCGTGCACTGGAGTCGACCCTGTCGAGCCTGCAGGACGGTCGCCGTGCACGCTTTCTGTTCCTGCCCGAAGGCGAAGACCCGGACAGCCTGGTCCGCGCCGAAGGCACCGACGCCTTCCGCGCGCGCATCATTCAGCACGCACAACCGCTGGCGGATTATTTTTTCGAGCAATTGAGCAACGAGGCCGACCCACGTTCATTGGAAGGCAAGGCGCACATGGCGACCCTGGCTGCACCGTTGATCGAAAAAGTCCCCGGCGCCAACCTGCGCCAATTGATGCGCAATCGCCTCAAGGAAATCACCGGGCTGGATACGCAGCAGGTCGAGCAACTGACGCAGAACGCGCCAGCGGCCAGCGTGCCCGATTACGACCCAGGCTTCGACTACGACGCCATGGCCAGCTACACCCCCGACTATGCCGAAGCGCACCAGCCCGACTACGGCGCGCAGCAAGAGCAGCGGCCATGGACACCGAACAAAGGTGGCGGCAAGAAGCAGTGGGAGAAGAAACCCTGGGACAAGAAAGGCGGCAAACCCTGGCAACGGGATGGCCAGCGCGAGGCCCCGCCCCGGGTGCCGGCACCGGTCGAACCACCGACGCTGTCGGCCTTGCGCACCCTGCTGCATTACCCGTTGCTGGCTGGCAAGGTCGAAGACGCCAGCCACTTTGCCGATGAAGAGCATGTGTACAACCAGCTGCTGATTTCGCTGATCGAAGCTGCACAGAAGAATCCTAAGCTAAGCTCAATGCAACTGATTGCACGCTGGCACGGCACTGATCAGGGCCGTTTATTGCGCGCCCTGGCAGAAAAGGAATGGCTGATCGATGCCGATAACCTTGAACAACAGTTTTTCGACACCATTACTAGCTTATCCGCCCGCCAACGCGAGCGCAGCCTGGAACATCTGATGCGCAAAGCGCGTCAAAGTGACTTGAGTCCAGAGGAAAAATCTCAGCTTTTGGCCCTGCTGAGCCGCAAAGTACCTGCACAAAACCCGACCTCATCTGGCGCGTGAGGCCCTTATTCGGGTATAATCCTCGGCTTGTTTTTTTGCCCGCCAAGACCTTCAGTGGATAGGGTGTTATGTCCGGAAAAGCGCAACAGCAATCTCGTATCAAAGAGTTGATCACCCGCGGTCGTGAGCAGGGCTACCTGACTTACGCGGAGGTCAACGACCATCTGCCTGAGGATATTTCAGATCCAGAGCAGGTGGAAGACATCATCCGCATGATCAACGACATGGGGATCAACGTATTCGAGACTGCTCCGGATGCGGATGCCCTGTTGTTGGCGGAAGCCGACACCGATGAGGCCGCAGCCGAAGAAGCCGCCGCAGCACTGGCTGCTGTCGAGACCGATATCGGCCGCACGACCGACCCGGTGCGCATGTACATGCGCGAAATGGGTACTGTCGAGCTGCTGACCCGCGAAGGCGAAATCGAAATCGCCAAGCGGATCGAGGAAGGCATTCGTGAGGTCATGGGGGCTATCTCCCATTTCCCGGGTACTGTCGATTACATTCTCGGCGAATACACCCGCGTCACCACCGAAGGTGGTCGCCTGTCCGACGTATTCAGCGGTTACATCGACCCTGACGACAATATCGCCACGCCGTCCGAAGACGCTCCGCAGATCGGCGCCAAAAACGCCGCTGCCGCCAAGGACGACGAGGAAGAGGACGAAGAGAAAGACGACAGCGAAGAAGAGGAAGAGACCGAAAGCGGTCCCGACCCAGTCCTCGCCCAGCAGCGCTTCGGCGCCGTGTCCGACCAGCTCGCGATCACCCTCAAAGTGCTCAAGAAGCACGGTCGCAGCCATGCCGAAAGCATTGGTGCGATGCAGGTGCTGGCCGAGCTGTTCATGCCGATCAAGCTGGTACCAAAGCAGTTCGAAGTGCTCGTCGAGCGCGTTCGTGGTGCCTTGGACCGTCTGCGTCAGCAAGAACGCGCAATCATGCAGCTGTGCGTACGTGATGCGCGCATGCCGCGTGCCGACTTCCTGCGCCTGTTCCCGGGCAACGAAGTCGACCAGACCTGGAGCGGTGACCTCTCCAAGCGCAGCACCAAGTGGGCTGCCGCGCTGGGCGAAAAGAACGATGCCATCGTTGCCTGCCAGCAGAAGCTGGTAGACCTTGAAAACGAAACCGGTCTGACCGTTGCCGAAATCAAGGACATCAACCGTCGCATGTCGATCGGCGAGGCCAAGGCCCGTCGCGCCAAGAAAGAGATGGTCGAGGCCAACCTGCGTCTGGTGATTTCGATCGCCAAGAAGTACACCAACCGTGGCCTGCAGTTCCTCGATCTGATCCAGGAAGGCAACATCGGCTTGATGAAGGCGGTCGACAAGTTCGAATACCGTCGCGGGTACAAGTTCTCGACGTACGCCACCTGGTGGATTCGTCAGGCCATCACCCGCTCGATCGCCGACCAGGCGCGCACCATCCGTATTCCGGTGCACATGATCGAGACGATCAACAAGCTCAACCGTATTTCCCGGCAGATGCTGCAGGAAATGGGTCGTGAACCGACCCCGGAAGAGCTTGGCGAGCGTATGGAGATGCCTGAGGACAAGATCCGCAAGGTGCTGAAAATCGCCAAAGAGCCTATCTCCATGGAGACGCCGATTGGTGATGACGAAGATTCGCACCTGGGTGACTTCATCGAAGACTCGACCATGCAGTCGCCAATCGATGTCGCCACAGTCGAGAGCCTCAAGGAAGCGACTCGTGATGTTCTGGGCGGCCTGACCGCACGCGAAGCCAAAGTGCTGCGCATGCGCTTCGGTATCGACATGAACACCGACCACACCCTTGAAGAGGTCGGCAAACAATTCGACGTGACCCGTGAACGGATTCGTCAGATTGAAGCCAAGGCGCTACGCAAGTTGCGCCACCCGACCAGAAGCGAGCATCTGCGCTCCTTCCTCGACGAGTGATGACAAACCCCGGCCCAGGCCGGGGTTTTTCTTGGCCATCGAAAAAGTGCCAGCACTGACCGTGCAGTTGTCGGGGCAATCCCGCCAGCCGTTGAATTCCTGCCGAAGTTAATCGTCTTACCCTCACACCCCTCAGCAATGCACGGCTACACTCGAATTCAGACTATCTGCCTAGAGGCTGCTATGCCGAAAATGCCGGCCCTACTGTTGCTGATCCTGTTTCACTGGAGCGCAACGGCCGGCGCCCTGACCCTGACCGAAGACGAGCAAGCCTGGCTCAGCGCCCACCCACAGCTGCGCCTGGGCGTGGACGCATCCTGGCCCCCGTTCGAGTTTCGCGATCAGGAGGGCCTCTACCAGGGACTGGCCGCCGATTACATCAATGTGATCCAGGAGCGTCTTGGCGTCACCCTCAAGCCGACCGAGCCCAAGACCTGGAGCGAGGTACTCGAGCTTGCCCGCACCAATCAGCTCGACCTGCTGCCGGGCGTGATGTCTACCCCGGAACGACAGACCTACCTGTCCTTCACCCGCCCGTATCTCGACTTCCCGATTGTTATTCTGGCCCATGAAGGTGGCCGCCAACCGCGCACGCTCAAGGACCTGTACGGGCTCAAGATCGCGGTGGTAGACAACTACGCGCCCCACGAACTGCTACGCACCCACCACCCCGACCTCAATCTGGTCGCCCTGCCCAATGTCAGCTCTGCCCTGCAGGCCTTGGCCACCGACGAAGTAGACGCGGTGGTCGGCGACCTGGCTTCCAGCATCTGGAGCCTGCGCGAGCTCAAACTAGATGGCCTTTACGTCAGCGGCGAAACACCCTACCGCTACCAATTGGCGATGGGTGTACCACGGGACAACAAGCAACTGGTGGCCATCCTCGACAAGGTCATCGCCGACATGAGCAGCGATGAGATCAACGACATTCAGCAGCGCTGGGTCGGTAACGTGGTCGATCAGCGCAGTTTCTGGCACGACATGCTGCTCTACGGTCTGCCTATGGTGGTGCTGCTGATGCTGATTCTCGGCGCTGTCATTCGCATCAATCGCCGGCTCAGCTCGGAAATATCCCGGCGCATAGCGCTCGAGCAGGAACTGCGCAGCAGCGAATACCATTACCGTAGCCTGGTCGAAAGCCTGTCAGCGGTCGCCTGGGAAGCCGACGCCAACGATTTCACCTACAGCTACGTATCGCCCCACGCCGAGGATCTGCTCGGCTACAGCCTGGGCGACTGGCTCAGACCCGGTTTCTGGAGCAGCATCGTGCACCCCGAGGACGCGCTCTGGGCCAAGGCTTACTGCGACAGCGAAACTGCCGCCGGCCGTGATCACAGCCTCGACTACCGCGTGATCCGCGCCGATGGGCATACGCTGTGGGTGCGCGACATCGTCAGCATGATCGAACAGGGCCAGCGCTCGGTAATGCGCGGCCTGATGATCGACATCAGTGAGACCAAGCGTACCGAGCATGCCTTGCGCCTGTCCGAGCAGAAATTTGCCTCGGTGTTCCAGCAATGCCCTGACATCCTGCTGATCGCCCGGCACAGCGATGGCTGCCTGCTCGAGGTCAACGAAGCATTCGAAGAACAGATCGGGCTTGGCCCCAACCAGGTGATAGGCCGCACGGCCACCGAGCTTGGCCTGTGGGGCGTCAGCGGCAGCGGAGCAAGCTTGCTCGAACGTTTGCATCAGGGTGGTATTCGCAATCTCGAGATGAGCTTTCGGCGTAGCAACGGCGAGTTGTTCACCGGACTCACTTCGGCAGAGACCTTCGACCTCGACGGCACCCCGGCGCTGGTCGTCGCCGTGCGCGATATCAGCCAGCTGAAGGAAACCCAACAGCGCCTGCAGATCTCCGAGGAGAAATTTGCCAAGGCCTTCCACGCCTCGCCCGACGGCTTGCTGCTGTCCAGGCAGAGCGACGGCCTGCTGCTTGAGGTCAACGAAGGCTTCTGCCGCCTGACCGGCTACAACCTCGACCCGCGCCTTGACCAAACTTCGCTGGACCTTGGCATCTGGGTCGACCTCAACGAACGCAAACTGCTGCTGAGCAAGCTCAAGAAAGACGGCTTCGTGCGCGATTTCAGCTGCCATATTCGCCGCAGCGACGGCCAGATTCGCCTCTGTGAGTTGTCAGCCAGGCCGCTGCCGATTGCCGGCGCTGATTGCATGCTGACCATCGCCCGCGACATCACCGAACGCCACCTGATGCAGGAAAAACTGCAACTGGCCGCCACTGTGTTCGAAAACACCGCCGAAGGCGTGTTGATCACCGACACCGATCAGCGCATCAGTGCGGTCAACCGGGCGTTCAGCGAGATCACCGGTTACAGCGAAATCGAAGCCCTCGGTCAGACGCCGCGACTGCTCGCCTCGGGCCAACACGACAGTGCCTTCTACGTTGCCATGTGGCACCAACTGACCGCCGAAGGCCATTGGCAAGGTGAGATCTACAACAAGCGCAAGAACAGCGAGCTATACCCCAGCTGGCTGACCATCAGCGCCGTGCGCAACAGCGACCGGGAGATCACCCACTTCGTGGCGGTGTTTGCCGACATCTCCAGCCTCAAGCACGCCCAGGCCAAACTGGATTACCAGGCTCATCACGACCCACTGACCGGCTTGCCCAATCGTGCCCTCTTCGAAAACCGCCTGCATGCCGCGCTGCAGTGCTCGCAGGTGTCCAATCGCCAGGGCGCGGTGCTGTTCCTCGACCTCGACCGCTTCAAGCACATCAACGACAGCCTCGGCCACCCGGTCGGCGACCTGCTGCTCAAAGGCATTGCTCAACGCCTCAAGGAACAGGTACGCGACGTCGACACCGTTGCCCGCCTGGGCGGCGACGAGTTCATCATTCTGCTGCCGGGCCTGCACAAACCAAGTGACGCCAGCGCCATCGCCAACAAACTGCTGACCTGCTTCAGCGCGCCGTTCCAGGCTGGCGAGCACGAATTCTTTACCAGTGCCAGTATCGGCATCAGCCTCTACCCGCAGGACGGCAGCGATGTCGCCAGCCTGATCCGCAACGCCGACGCCGCGATGTACCGCTCCAAGGCCAAAGGCCGCAACCGGGTCGAAGCCTACACCCGCGACCTCACCGCCCAGGCCAGCGTGCGCGTGGCCTTGGAAAACGAACTGCGCCGCGCCATCGAGCGCAACGAGCTGAGCCTGTGCTACCAGCCCAAGCTCAGCCTCAAGACGCAGAACCTGGTTGGCGCCGAAGCCTTGATCCGCTGGAACCACCCAACCTTCGGCGACGTTTCCCCAGAGCACTTCATCCACCTCGCCGAAGAGAACGGCACGATCCTCCAGCTTGGCGACTGGGTACTGGAGCAAGCCTGCCGGCAGATGCAGCAGTGGCAGAAGCGTTACCAATCGTTCGGCCCGCTGTCGATCAACCTCGCCGGTGCCCAGATGCGCCAGCCCCACCTGGCCAAGCGCATCGAGCAACTGCTCAAGACCTACCAGCTCAAGGCCGGCGACCTGCAGCTGGAGATCACCGAAAACTTCATCATGAGCCAGGCCGAAGAAGCCCTCAGCGTGCTGCATCAGCTCAAACAGCTCGGCGTACAACTGGCGATCGACGACTTCGGCACCGGCTATTCATCCCTGAGTTACCTCAAGCGCTTGCCGCTGGACATTCTCAAGATCGACCAGTCGTTCATCCGCGGCCTGCCCGACGATCCTCACGACGCCGCCATCACCCGCGCGATCATCGCCCTCGGCCGCAGCATGCAGCTGACCATCATTGCCGAAGGGGTAGAAAACCAGGCACAGCAGCATTTCCTTGCCGCTGAAGGCTGTGAACAGATCCAGGGCTACATCGTCAGCCTGCCGCTGCCGCCGGAAGAATTCGCGGCAGGCTTCCTGCACTTAGCACTATCGGATCTTTCGGATGGCACCCGGTCTAAACCCTCGCTATAATCCCCGCCACCTCTGGGGCCTATAGCTCAGTTGGTTAGAGCAGAGGACTCATAATCCTTTGGTCCACGGTTCAAGTCCGTGTGGGCCCACCAAATTGAAAGCCGCGCATTGCGCGGCTTTTTCGTTTTTAAAAGATCTTCATACCACCGCGCAGCCGCTTGAAGCGTTACTTCAGCCGAGACGGAGCAGTTCTCTCCTACCGTCGGGCCATCCTAGAATCAACCACTGGTTTGTAGCCCACAGGGCACAAAAACAGACTTAAGGATCCTAATTGTAGCCTCGGGGCTACAGATGGTTATTGGAGGGCTGTTGCAATCTTGTATCCCTAGGGCTACATTCATCAGCATTGATTTCAATTTTGATGCCCAAGAGCAACAAATGACCTCACTTTATGACGTTTCAGAAATGCTGAAACAGGCCCGCAGTGAAGCCAAATTGAGCCAGCAAGCGCTGGCCACCAGCGCTGGAGTTTCGCGCACCACTGTCGCGCGCATGGAGACACTGGCAAAAGGAGACATGAGCGTTTCTGCACTGATTCGCTTGCTGGAGGCTGCCGGTTACGACCTGAAGCTGGTAAAGACGGGCCACGAACGCACCGTTGAGGACATCCTCAGTGAGCAGCGATCGGGGAGTGCATGAACATGATCCTTGACGTTCATGTGAGCTCGAAGCTGGTGGCTAAGCTCTACCGCGAGCGCGATGAGTACGTACTGAAGTATCTTCCAGGGGCAGCGGCGGAGGACTTCGTAAGCCTGACTATGCCTGTTCGCGAGGATGCATGGCGCTGGCCCCGTGATCTGTTTCCTTTCTTCCGGCAGAACCTGCCCGAAGGGTATTTGCTAGGCGTAATACGTGAAGAGTTTGGCCCGCTGCTCGATGGCACCGATCTGTCACTCCTGGCAGTGGTGGGGGGCACTGGTATCGGCCGAGTATCGGTCACTCCCGAAGGTATTCAGCCTGGCGTTGAAATGGCCCCCATTGAGATAACTCACCTGCTCAAGGGGCAAAACACCACCGATCGGTTTGCAGCGCTGGTCAGGCAGTACGCGCGGGTTGCGGTGTCGGGCGTCGTGCCGAAATTCATTACGAGTGATACCGCTGAATCTCAAGAGCCGATAGGTAAGCCAACGCTACGCACCGGCATGCACATCATTAAAGGTTCAGATGATGCGACTCCTTTTTTAGGCTTCAACGAGTTCTACACGATGCGCGTCTTGGAGAGGCTAAAGGTCGTGCCGGTTGCAAGCTGTCGCATGTCCGAGGACGGCAAAATCCTCGTGGTGGATCGCTTCGACGTAGACGAGGATGGTATAGCCCGCTGCGGCTTCGAAGACGCCTGTGGGCTGCTGGGTTTACCACCGCATGAAAAGTACGCCCCGACTATCGAACGCGTGTGGAATGCGATGCGAGCTTATATACCCTCTGAGCGTATTCAAGCTCAGCGCGAGCACCTGGGCTGGCAGATGCTGACGAATTACGTAGTGCGCAATGCCGACTGCCACGCGAAGAACATCGCGCTCTACTACACGTCGCGTACTGATATTGCGCTTTCCCCGATCTATGACCTAGTGACCACTCAAGCTTATCCACGCTTCGCCAGCAACCCGCCAGGCCTGAGCATAGGTGGAAGACAGACTTGGACCCCGGGTCGATCTCTGGAGACATTTTTCAAAGCCGTGCTGGGTATTCCACCTAGTCGATATGCAGCCATGGTCGAGCAACTCTGCGAATCCGCCGTTGAGGTCGGGCGTGAAGTTATCGAAGCCTCAAAGAATGAGCCCGCTTGGCGTGATGTCGCCAAAGCAATGGTGCACGCTTGGAATGAAGGCATGGAAACACTGCGCAGTGCCAAAGCCGCTCCGCACTTGCGCGGCCTCAATGCTGCAATCGAAGAAGCGGGCTTCTCAGGGCCGCGAAAACCTGAGAGCAGCCGCGAAGTGGTTGGTCGCTCTGAATTGCTGGCAAAGAAGCACTAAAAACGGGTCACCAAAGACGCGCCCCCATGAGCCGATTAAAAACGCTATTCGGCTCACTAAATGAGCCGAATAGCGTTTTTAATCGGCTCATTCTTGAAAACAGCGCGTCAGGTAAAACCTACAAATCCCGTAACAATAGCGTCTTGCCCACATTCCGCAGCACCTGGCTGTACTGCCGGCGCCAGTTGTCGCGCCAGAACGCCGCATCGGCGGCGGTGCCGTCGGTGGAGCGGGCGCGGACGATGTCGCTGGCGGCAATTTCTTCGGGCTGTTGCTGGCTCATCATGGGAAAGGCCATGTAACCGCGATAGTGCTGCGCCAAGACCTTGTCCAGAGCAGTGCCCGCATAACCGCCCTGCTCCAGCAGGCGCTGGCAGCCGCGATTGGACAGCAGATAAGCATGGCTGCCGCGGGCACGTACGCGGGCGATACCGCGGCGCCAGGTCAACCAGACCTTGCCCAGGTTTGCCCCTAGATAGAACAACTCCGGATCGGTGCTTCGCAGAAAGCGATTGACCTGCTCGACCTGCAATGGCTCGAAGGCAACCAGCGTGGCGTCGTCCTCGAGAATCAACACACGTCGATAGCCACGTTCAAGTGCGATGCGTGCGCATTGAACATGAGAGTCGAAACAGCCTCTCTCCGGGCTGTGCTGGTCGCGCTCGACCAGTACGTATTCGATCTTCAGCCCGCTGCCTGAGAACTCGCGTTCCAGGAGCAGTCGGCGATCGGCGCGATCGCGCAAGCTGATGCAAAAAATGCCATCAACCAGTAGCTGTGTTAAGTCCTTGGATCTGGTCATCCTTTCCGTCTCTGGCGCAGCGTAAGACTTGAGCGGTAATCGCCAGGCCACAAGGTCCCGGTTGGCCTGACGCCCGCCAACGTGCGAACTTCGATTGATTTCAAAAGCATAGATGATCTGCGCTGGCCTGCCAGCGGCTGTGCCGCAATCGGCTTATCTGCGTTATAAATGTCGTCACTCAAGTTGCTGCAGAGAGCCGACATGTCGCAACCGCGTCAAATCATCCTCGACGAAATCGATCGCCAGCTGATCGCCCTGCTCCAGATCAACGCCCGCGAAAGCGTCGCCAACCTCGCGCGCCAGCTGGGCATCGCCCGCACCACGGTCAATTCACGCCTGGAGCGGCTGGAAAACAGCAAAGTCATCGCCGGCTACGGGGTACGTCTGGGCCAGCGCCTGATCGGCGGTGGGCTGCAAGCCTATGTCGGGATCAAGGTCCAACCGCGCGCGGGCAAAGAGGTGGTGCGGCGGATGACGGCCATGGGCCAGGTGCAACAGCTGTGTGCCGTGAGTGGCGAGTTCGACTACGTCGCCTGGCTGCACAGCGAGTCGCCGGAACAGCTGGACCAGTTGCTCGACCAGATCGGCAGCCTGGACGGTGTGGAAAAAACCACGACGTCGATCATCCTCAGCAGCAAGATAGACCGCGGCCAGCCGATCTGACAGCCAGTAATTGCTGTCGTCATAAAGACGTAAAAAGCCTCAGAATGACGATACATAGATTAAAACGACGTCAGCATTAGCCTTAATAACGAACTGTGCACGTCCTAGAATGACTCCAGGCATTTCCTATACTCACGCTTCGCCCTCCGCGCAGCTCCTGGCAAGGTCATTACATGAATAACAATCGCCACCCCGCCGACGGCAAGAAACCAATCACGATTTTTGGCCCGGACTTCCCCTTCGCCTTCGACGACTGGCTGGAGCATCCGGCCGGTCTTGGCAGTATCCCGCTGGAGCGCCAGGGCGAAGAGGTGGCGATCATCGGTGCCGGCATTGCGGGTTTGGTAGCGGCCTACGAGCTGATGAAGCTTGGCCTCAAACCAGTGGTGTATGAAGCGTCGAAAATGGGCGGTCGCCTGCGCTCGCAGGCCTTCAACGGCACCGATGGGATCATCGCCGAGCTGGGTGGCATGCGCTTCCCGGTGTCATCGACGGCGTTCTACCATTACGTCGACAAGCTGGGCCTGGAGACCAAACCGTTTCCCAACCCGCTGACGCCTGCTTCGCCAAGTACCGTCATCGACCTTGAAGGCCAGACGTACTACGCCGAAAGCGCGGCGGACCTGCCGGCGCTGTTTCAGGAAGTCGCCGACGCCTGGGCCGACGCGCTGGAAACCGGCGCGCGCTTTGGTGATATCCAGCAGGCCATTCGGGACCGCGACGTACCGCGCCTGAAGGAGCTGTGGAACACCCTGGTCCCGTTGTGGGACGACCGCACGTTCTATGACTTCGTCGCCACGTCCAAGGCCTTCGCCAAGCTCAGCTTCCAGCACCGCGAGGTATTTGGTCAGGTTGGCTTCGGCACCGGCGGCTGGGACTCGGACTTCCCCAACTCGATGCTGGAAATCTTCCGCGTGGTGATGACCAACTGCGACGATCACCAGCACCTGATCGTCGGCGGTGTCGAGCAGGTGCCCCAGGGCATCTGGCGCCATGTTCCGGAGCGCTGCGCGCATTGGCCGGCCGGCACCAGCCTCAGTTCACTGCATGGCGGCGCGCCGCGCACCGGCGTCAAACGCATTGCCCGCGCCAGCGATGGCCAACTCGCAGTCACCGATACCTGGGGCGGCTGCCGCCACTACGCGGCTGTGCTGACCACCTGCCAGAGCTGGCTGTTGACCACCCAGATCGACTGCGAAGAATCGCTGTTCTCGCAGAAGATGTGGATGGCCCTGGACCGCACCCGCTACATGCAGTCGTCGAAGACGTTCGTGATGGTCGATCGGCCGTTCTGGAAGGACAAGGACCCGGAAACCGGCCGCGACCTGCTGAGCATGACCCTCACCGACCGCCTGACCCGCGGCACCTACCTGTTCGACAACGGCGACGACAAGCCGGGGGTGATCTGCCTGTCCTACGCGTGGATGAGCGACGCCCTGAAGATGCTCCCGCACCCGGTGGAAAAACGCGTGCAGCTGGCGCTGGACGCACTGCACCGGATCTACCCGAACACCGACATCGCCGGGCATATCATCGGCGACCCGATCACCATCTCGTGGGAGGCCGACCCGTACTTCCTCGGCGCCTTCAAAGGTGCGCTGCCGGGCCACTACCGCTACAACCAGCGGATGTACGCGCACTTCATGCAGGACCACCTGCCGAGCGCGCAACGCGGCATCTTCATCGCCGGCGACGATGTGTCGTGGACCCCGGCCTGGGTCGAAGGCGCGGTACAGACTTCGCTGAACGCGGTGTGGGGTATCATCAACCACTTCGGTGGCAAGACCCACCCGGACAACCCCGGCCCAGGCGACGTATTCGACGAGCTTGGGCCGATCGCCCTGCCCGACTGACCAGGAGGCGGCATGCGCATCGCTCTGTATCAAGGCCATCCCGGCCCACTCGACCTGGCCGGCAACCTCGAACGCCTGCAGCAGCAGGCGCAACAGGCTGTGGCCGACGGTGCGCAGTTGCTGGTGTGCCCGGAGATGTTCCTGACCGGCTACAACATCGGCAGTGAACAGGTCGAGCAACTGGCCGAAGCGTCGGACGGCCCTTCGGCCATGGCCGTGGTCGAGATCGCCCAGGCGCTGGGGATTGCCATTGTCTATGGCTACCCCGAGCGCGGCGAAGACGGCGCTCTCTACAACAGCGTGCAGTTGATCGACAGCCATGGCCGCAGCCTGGGCAACTACCGCAAGACGCACCTGTTCGGTGAGCTGGACCGGGCCATGTTCGATGCCGGCAGCAATCACTTCCCGGTGGTCGAGTTGAACGGCTGGAAGGTCGGCATGCTGATCTGCTACGACATCGAGTTTGCCGAGAATGCCCGGCGCCTGGCGCTGGACGGCGCTGAGCTGATTCTGGTGCCGACGGCAAACATGAAGCCGTACGACTTCGTCTGCCAGGTGACGGTGCGCGCCCGCGCTCAGGAAAACCAGTGCTATCTGGTCTACGCAAATTACTGCGGTGCCGAAGGTGATATCCACTATTGCGGGCAGAGCAGCATCATCGGCCCGGATGGCACTGTACTGGCGCTGGCCGGCGAGGATGAATGCCAGTTGCACGCGGAGCTGGACAGGCAGCAGCTCGTGGCGGGGCGCCAGGCATTCCCGTACCTGCAGGACCTGCGGCGCGACCTGCACCAGCGCTGAGCGTGAATGCGCTAGCATGCGCATTCGTCCCTGGAGAACTCATGCCTGACGCCACCCGCCACCTGACCCTGGCCAACGGCCTGCACTTGACCCTGCGCCACGCGCCGCGCCTCAAGCGTGCGGCCGCGGCCTTGCGCGTGCAGGCGGGCAGCCATGATGCGGCGGCGCGCTGGCCGGGCCTGGCGCACTTTCTCGAGCACCTGTTTTTCCTCGGCACCGAGCGTTTTCCGCTGGACGATGGGCTGATGCGCTACGTTCAGGGCGTCGGCGGCCAGGTCAACGCGAGCACCCGCGAGCGCACCACCGACTTTTTCTTCGAAGTGCCGCCCGCTGCACTGGCAGGTGGCCTCGAACGCCTGTGCCAGATGCTCGCCGAGCCTGACCTGAGCCTGGCGCGGCAAGTCAGTGAGCGCGAGGTGATCCACGCCGAGTTCATCGCCTGGTCGCGCAATCGTGAAGCGCAGAGCCAGTTCGCGCTGCTGCAGCGGCTATCGGCGGATCATCCGCTGCGCGGCTTTCATGCGGGCAACCGACACAGCCTGAACCTGCACAACCCGCAGTTTCAGCGCGAGCTCAGGGGTTTTCATCAACGTTTCTATCAGGGCGGGCAGATGGTCCTGAGTCTGTGCGGGCCGCAATCGCTGGATCAGCTGCAAGCGCTGAGCGAGCGCTACGCCAGCATTTTTGCCAGCGGCCAGCGGGTGGTTCAGGCACTGCCACCGGCTTTGCTAGAACAAGCGCTGGTGCCGCCAACGCCCGAGCACGGCCAACTCGACCTGCTGTTTGCCCACGAGGGGTTGCCGGCGGGTGCGCAGCAGGCCCTGGATCTGCTGCAGGGTTGCATCAGCGACAGCCGCGAAGGCACCTGGCTGGCCGCACTGCGCCAACGCGGCTGGGTGCGTGAATGCCAGCCGCAGCTGTTGTATGCCTTCGCCGGCCAGTTGCTCTGGACGATACATGTGCGCTTGACCGACACCGCGCAGGTCGATGAGGTAAGAGCGCTGCTGCACGGCTGGTTGCAGTTCATCAGGCAAGCAGACTTCGACGCGTTGAACGCAGCCTATGCTCATCTGCAACAGCGCCGGGCGATGTCCGCCAGCGCTCTGGAGCTGGCACAGCGAGACAGCCATGAGAACCCGCTGCAGGCACTCGATGCGCCATCGCTCCAGGCCCTGACCGCAATATTGGATGGCCTGCCCCTGCAGGCATACGGAAGCTGGCAACTGCCGCCTGCCGATCCTCTGTTGCTCGCGAGCTTGCCCGACACGACGGCAGCGCTACCAGCCGCCCTGAGCATCAGCACCTGCCTGCCCAGCTCGCGCCAGTACGCCGCGCTGTATCTGCGCTGGAGGATCGCAACACCTCTGCGCCAGCGACTGCACGCCGTGCTGGTCAACGCACTGCGGCCCCTGACCGAGCGCGCCGAGCAGGCCTCGCTGCAAATGGACTTCAGCAGCAGCGGCGAGTACTGGCAGCTACGCTGCGCCGGGCTGCCCGCAGCTGTGCTGCGGCTGGTTGCAGAAGCGCTGAGCGTGTTGCACCAACCTGACGCCGACTGTTGGCAAGCACCCATAGCGGATGAACCTGGGTTGATCCCGATCAGGGCGCTGCTCAAACGTTGGCCCGACGCGGTAGCGAATGCGCCCACCGCTCAGGCAGAACCTGCCGGAGTGCTGGATCAGGCAATCCTCGAGCAAGTCTGGCAGAGCACTCGCTGCCAAGGCCTGGCGGTGGGCTTCGGCGACCCTGAGCTGGCAGCATTGGGCTCGGCAGTTGCCCGCACGATGTGGGACGAGCCTGCCGGCCAAGAGCGCTTGCTCGACACCAGCACTGTGCCGGGCAAACGCTGGCTGCATGCCGACGTGGCGGGCAGTGAACACGCGCTGTTGCTGTTCTGTCCGCTGCCGCCGCAGTTGCAAGGCGCCGGACGGCTGCTAGCACAACTGCTGCAGGGCCCTGTGTATCAACGCCTGCGGGTCGAGCTGCAACTGGGCTACGCAGTGTTCAGCGCCTTGCGCCAGACCGACGGCATAGGTGGCCTGCTGTTCGGCGTGCAATCGCCACACGTCAGGCCAGCGCAGATCCTTGCACACCTGCTTGAGGTATTGAGCGCAGGCGTGACCCTCGATAGTGCCACCAGACAAGCTCTGGCGGACGGCCTGGTTGAGGCGGCGATGCCCGACACCGAGGTCGCGCAGTGGGCATGGCAAAGTTACCTGGCCGATGACGCTGGCGATCTTGAGGCGCTGCGAGCAGCCATCCTGAACACTGATCAATCCGACCTGGACGCCCTGCTCGCGGCCCTGCTCGCGGCCCAGTACGGCTGGCTGTGCCTGGCCAACAGCCCTGCGCCCGAGTCAGGCTGGCAGTGATTGTTACCCGTCACGCAACAGCGCTTCTCGCAAAATGGACCTTCTGGTACATAATTATCTTGTAAGATAGCGCAACCTCAGCAAATGGAACCTCCTGGCCCAGGGGGTACCAAATAAGTAGCTGACAACCCTTAAGCCCCATCCCGAAGGAGTAATCCCATGTGGACCAAACCTGCTTACACTGACCTGCGTATCGGCTTCGAAGTGACCATGTACTTCGCCAACCGCTAAGCCTGGCTTGCGGTTCGACGCCTCGGTCACGCCGGGGCGTTGTTGTTTTTGCCTAGCGCTTTTTGCATAGATAGAGGGTGGCCATGTACGTCCAGATTCTTGGTTCAGCTGCCGGTGGCGGATTTCCGCAGTGGAACTGCAACTGTGTCAACTGCAAGGGTTTCAGGGATGGCTCGCTGCGCGCGCAGGCGCGTACCCAGTCATCGATCGCGCTGTCCGACGACGGTGAGCACTGGGTCCTGTGCAACGCTTCGCCAGACATCCGTGCGCAATTGCAGGCCTTTGCGCCAATGCAGCCGGCCCGCGCCCTGCGTGACAGCGGCATCGACGCGATTGTCCTGCTCGACAGCCAGATCGACCACACCACTGGCTTGCTCAGCCTGCGTGAAGGCTGCCCGCATCAGGTCTGGTGCACCGACATGGTCCATCAGGACCTGACCAGCGGCTTTCCGCTGTTCACCATGCTCAGCCACTGGAATGGTGGCCTGGCCTGGAACCGTATCGAGCTCGAAGGCAGCTTCGTCATCCCGGCCTGCCCCAACCTCAAGTTCACGCCGTTCCCGCTGCGCAGCGCCGCGCCGCCGTATTCGCCGCACCGCTTCGACCCGCACCCAGGCGACAACCTCGGCCTGCTGGTCGAAGACCTGCGCACCGGCGGCAAGCTGTTCTATGCCCCCGGCCTCGGCCAGGTCGACAGCCAACTGCTGCAGATGATGCAGGGCGCCGACTGCCTGCTGGTCGACGGCACGCTGTGGCGCGATGATGAAATGCAGCAGCGTGGCGTCGGCACCCGCACCGGTCGCGAGATGGGCCATCTGGCGCAAAGCGGCCCCGGCGGCATGCTTGAAGTGCTGGACGGCTTCGCCAGCCAGCGCAAGGTCCTTATTCACATCAACAACACCAACCCGATCCTCGATGAAGACTCGCCCGAGCGCGCCGAAGTCGAACGCCGTGGCGTCGAAGTCGCCTACGATGGCATGAGCATCGAGCTGTAGGAGCCCCATATGAGCGACGCAACGCCGATGTCGCCTGCCGAATTCGAGCAGGCTCTGCGCGCCAAGGGCGCCTACTACCATATCCATCACCCCTATCACGTGGCGATGTATGACGGCCGCGCCAGCCGCGAGCAGATCCAGGGCTGGGTCGCCAACCGGTTCTACTATCAGGTCAATATTCCGCTCAAGGACGCCGCGATCCTCGCCAACTGCCCGGATCGAGAGATTCGCCGGGAGTGGATTCAGCGCCTGCTCGACCACGACGGTGCGCCCGGTGAAGACGGTGGTATCGAAGCCTGGCTGCGCTTGGGTCAGGCGGTTGGCCTGGACCCGGAGCAACTGCGCTCGCAGGAGCTGGTGCTGCCCGGCGTGCGCTTTGCCGTCGACGCCTACGTCAACTTCGCCCGCCGCGCCAGCTGGCAGGAAGCCGCCAGCAGCTCGCTGACCGAGCTGTTCGCGCCGCAGATTCACCAGTCGCGGCTGGACAGCTGGCCACAGCATTACCCGTGGATCGATCCAGCCGGCTACGAGTACTTCCGCACCCGCCTCGGCCAGGCCCGGCGCGACGTCGAGCACGGCCTGGCGATTACCTTGCAGCACTACACCACCCGCGCAAGCCAGGAGCGCATGCTGGAGATCCTCCAGTTCAAGCTGGATATTCTCTGGAGCATGCTCGATGCCATGAGCATGGCCTACGAGCTGGACCGCCCGCCCTACCATTCCGTCACCCGCGAGCGGGTCTGGCACAAGGGGATCACACTATGAGTCTTGACCGTCAACAGGTGCCCAGCTGGCGCCCAGGCTACCGCTACCAGTACGAGCCGGCGCAGCAAGGGCATGTCTTGCTGTACCCGGAGGGCATGATCAAACTCAACGAAAGCGCCGCGCTGATTGGCGGCCTGATCGATGGCCAACGCTCGGTCGCGCTGATCATCGCCGAGCTTTCCCAGCAGTTCCCCGATGTGCCCGAGGTCGCTGACGACATCGAGCAGTTCATGGAGGTGGCCCGTGCCGAACACTGGATCGTCCTCGCCTGAAACCGCCGGCAAACCCGGCGTCGGCCTGCCGCTGTGGCTGCTCGCCGAGCTGACCTACCGCTGCCCGCTGCAATGCCCGTACTGCTCCAACCCGCTCGATTTTGCCGCGCAAGGCCAGGAGCTGACCACGGCGCAGTGGTTCAAGGTCATGGCCGAAGCGCGCGCGATGGGTGCAGCGCAGCTGGGTTTCTCCGGTGGCGAGCCGCTGGTGCGCCAGGACCTTGCCGAACTGATCGGCGAGGCCCGTCGCCTTGGCTTCTACACCAACCTGATCACCTCCGGCATCGGCCTTACCGAAAAACGCATCGCCGAGTTCAAGACGGCCGGCCTGGATCACATCCAGATCAGCTTTCAGGCCAGTGACGAGCAGGTCAACAACCTGCTCGCCGGCTCGAAGAAAGCCTTCGCACAAAAGCTCGAAATGGCCCGCGCCGTCAAAGCCCACGGCTACCCGATGGTGCTCAACTTCGTCACCCACCGGCACAACATCGACAAGATCGACCGCATCATCGAGCTGTGCGTAGCGCTTGAAGCCGATTTCGTCGAGCTTGCCACCTGCCAGTTCTATGGCTGGGCCCAGCATAATCGCGCCGGCCTGCTGCCAACGCGTGCGCAACTGGAACGGGCCGAACGCATCACCAACGAGTACCGCGAGCAGCTCAAGGCGCAGGGCAACCCGTGCAAGCTGATCTTCGTCACTCCGGACTACTATGAAGAGCGGCCCAAGGGCTGCATGAACGGCTGGGGCAGTATCTTCCTGACCGTTACCCCCGACGGCACGGCACTGCCCTGCCATGGCGCGCGGCAGTTGCCGGTGCAGTTCCCCAATGTGCGCGAGCACGACCTGCGCCACATCTGGTATGACTCGTTCGGCTTCAATCGCTACCGCGGTTTTGACTGGATGCCCGAGCCCTGCCGCTCGTGCGACGAGAAGGAAAAGGACTTCGGCGGCTGCCGCTGCCAGGCGTTCATGCTCACCGGCGATGCCAGCAACGCCGACCCGGTGTGCGCCAAGTCGGCCGAGCATGGCATCATCCTCCAGGCACGTGAGGAAGCCGAGCACGCCCATCAGGCCATCGAAGAGCTGACATTCCGTAATGAACGAAACTCCCGAGTCATCGCCCGCGGCTGAATTCAGCGCCGCCCAGGCCGTCGCCGCCGGCACCGACTTCGCCGACCTCAAGGTCGGCGCGGCCGGGCTGTTCTGGAACGAATTCCGCCCTGCCGACGGCGCCTGCCGGCTATGGCACTGGCGCGACCAGCAAGCCCATTGCCTGACCCCGGACGGTTTCAGCGCACGCAGCCGCGTCTATGAGTACGGGGGCGGCAGTTTCTGCCTCGGCGACGATGCGCTGATCTTCGTCAACGAGTCCGATCAGCAGATCTACCTACAAGGCCTTGATGGCTCACTGCCACGCGCCCTGACAGCTGCCGCCGACTGCCGCTATGGCGATGTGCTGTGGCATGCCGGCGCCGTGCTGGCTGTCGAAGAGCAGCACGCTGACAGCGTTGTACACCGCCTGGTCTGCTTCGCCGAGGAAGGTCGCCAGGTGCTGGCCGAAGGCGCCGACTTTTATTCGGCTCCAAGCCTTAGCGAAGACGGCCAGCGCCTCGCCTGGATCGAATGGGACCGCCCGGCGCAGCCCTGGACCCGCACGCGGCTGATGTGTCGCCAGCGCGATAGCCACGGCGAGTGGGCGCAAGCGTTGTGCCTGGCCGGCGATAGCGGCCCGGAGCAGTCCTTGCAGCAACCCCGCTTCGACGCCCAAGGCAGGCTGTACTGCCTGTCAGATCGCAACGGTTTCTGGCAACCATGGGGCGAGATCGAGGGTGAGTGGCAGGCACTACCAGCAGTCGCCGCCGACCACGCCGCCGCACCCTGGCAGTTGGGTGCCAGCAGCTGGCTGGCAATCGCCCCTGATAGCTACCTGGCCAGCTGGTTCGAAGATGGTTTTGCCCAGCTTGGCTTGCGCAGCGGTGATCAGGCTCAACGCTTTGCCGGCGAGTACACCCGCTTTCGCAGCCTGGCCCTGGACGATAGCCATATCTACGCCATCGCCGCCTCACCGATCAGCCCAGCCGCAGTCATCGCCATCGAGCGTGTCAGCGGCAAGACCCGCGTGCTTACCGGCGGCGGCCTACCGCTGCCCGCCGACCGCGTCAGTCGCCCGCAGCCGATCCGCTACCCCAGCGGCGACGCCCATGCCCATGGCTTCTTCTACCCGGCAGCCAACCCACCGCAAGGCGCCGCGCCGCTGGTGCTGTTCATCCACGGCGGTCCGACCTCGGCCTGTTACCCGGTGCTCGACCCCCGTATCCAGTATTGGACCCAACGCGGCTTTGCCGTGGCCGACCTCAACTACCGCGGCAGCAGCGGTTATGGCCGCGCCTACCGGCAGGCGCTGCACCTGCGCTGGGGCGAAGTCGACGTCGAAGACGCCTGCGCTGCGGTCAGTTACCTGGCTGGGCTTGGCCTGATCGACCCGCAGCAGGCATTTATCCGTGGCGGCAGCGCCGGCGGCTACACCACCTTGTGCGCGCTGGCGTTCGCCGATGCATTTCGCGCTGGGGCCAGCCTCTATGGGGTCAGCGACCCACTGGCGCTGGCACGGGCGACGCACAAGTTCGAAGGCGACTATCTGGACTGGCTGATTGGCGATCCTGAACGGGACGCCGACCGCTACCGCCAACGGACGCCACTACTGCACGCCGAGCGAATCGAAGTGCCAGTGATCTTTTTCCAGGGTGAGCTGGATGCCGTAGTGGTGCCCGAGCAGACCCGCGCCATGTTAGCGGCGCTGAAAACTAACGGGATCGAGACTGAAGGGCATTTTTATGCGGGCGAGCGCCACGGTTTTCGCAAGGCCGAGAACCTTGCACATGCACTCGAGGAAGAATGGAAGTTCTACTGCCGGGTACTCGGCCGCTGAGCCGAGTAACCCGCAGTTGCAACCGAGGGCTGCAGCGCAGCCCTCTTCGCGTCAGCGCTTGGCGATGATGTACACCGCGTGGATGATGCCGGGGATGTAACCCAGCAACGTCAGCAGGATGTTCAGCCAGAACGCACCGGCAAAGCCGACCTGCAGGAACACGCCAAGCGGCGGCAGAAGAATCGCGATAATGATGCGAATGAAGTCCATGCATGTCTCTCCGTCAATAGTTACTACACAGACTCGCGCGCTTGCACAGAGGTTCCACAGGCGCGTCATCTTGCGATGAAGACAAAAAAAACGCCCCGGGCCGAATGAGACAGGCCAGGGGCGATGCGCAGAAACGCCAGACGGTTCGTTGAAATAAGTGAGCGCTGCCGCCGATCAGGCGCGCATCTCGCGACGGTTTTGCTGTTGCCCGTGCAGCCGGGCAAAGGCTCTGGCCAGCTTCAATAGCATCTCGTCGACAAGCCCGCGGCTGATTGTCAACGCCGGGGCAAAACGGACTACATCGGGCTGCGGCGCATACAGCAACAAGCCCTCCTGCAACGCCGCCTGGACCAACGCTGGCGCCACCTCATCGTGTAACTGCAGCGCCCACAGCAGCCCTTGCCCGCGTACCTCGCCATGTCCATGACGGCCGGACAATCTGCTCAGGCCTTCGCGCAGGTGCCGGCCACGATCCTTGACCTGCTCGAAGAAGCCAGGCGCCAACACGCTCTGCAATACCGCCAGGCCAGCCGCGCTCATCAGCGCATTGCCGTGCTGGCTGCCTTGCAGCTCGCCAGCCTCGGCGCAGCAGGCAACGCCGCGGGCCAGCAGCGCCGCTATCGGCACGCCACCCCCAAGGGCGCTGCCAAGGGCGATGATGTCGGCACGCACCTCATAACGCTGCTCGGCCAACAGCGCACCGCAACGGCCAAGGCCCGTCAGCACCTCATCGAAAATCAGCAAAATGCCCAACTCACGGCACAGCCGTTCGACACCCCGCAGATACTCGCGGCTGGCCGGGATAACGCCGGCCTTGCCCTGGATCGGTTCGAGCATGATCGCGACCGTGCGCGAGTCAACGGCGGCGTGCAGTGCGCTCAAGTCATTGAACGGCACCTGGCTGAAACCCGACGTATCCAGGCTGCGCCCGTGGCAAGCCCGGCGGGCAGTGATGATGTGATCGGCGCCGCTGCGGTGCAGCTGGCCCCACTTGCGTGCCAGCTGGATTGCCGCTGCGCACGCTTCGCCGCCGCTGTTGAGCAGGTACGCCTGGTCGCTGCCAGTGCTCTGGCAAAGCTTCTGCGCCAACAGTAACTGGTTGTGGTTGGTCAGTTGCCCGCCGCAGTTGAGCAATGTCTGGGCCTGAGCACTCAGCGCTTCGCTCACCACCTGCGGGCAGTGGCCGAGGCTGTTGCCTGCACTGCCCTGGGTGAAGTCCAGATAAACCCGACCGCCGCTGTCCCACAACCACGACCCCTGCCCCCGCACGAAAACCGGCGCAGGTAGCGCGGCGGACGCCATCAGCCATTCGCTCGATAGCGGCGCGGCAGTTGCCGTTGCCACCGGTGCAGGTTCGACCACCGCGACAGCTGGCCGACGCAGCTTGAACAGATTCATCAGAACTCCAGACCGATCTTTCAGCGTGGCCTATCAAGAGTGTTTTTCAGCGACTGCAACAATCGGTCGTTGCAACAGCAGGTAAATGCTTGAAAACGCCGCTAGACTAGGCACAACCCGTCACCCTGGCCATTTCGATTTCCCAGCTTTTTCGATAAGTGTTGCTTATGGATTTTCGCCAACTGCGTTATTTCGTCGCGGTCTATGAAGAAGGCCACGTCGGCCGCGCCGCCGAGCGCCTGTCACTGTCGCAACCGGCCTTGTCCCAGCAGATTCGGCAACTCGAACACAGCCTCGACCTGAGCCTGTTCGAGCGCAGCAACAAGCGCTTGCTGCCGACACTGGCCGCGCACACCTTGTACAACCATGCCCAGCCTTTGCTCGACGGTCTGCAGCGCGCCACCGATGCCATGCGCAGCTTCAAAGGCCAGGCGCTGCGAACCCTCGCCATCGGTGTCCTGCAGACCGTCCGGCCGGGGCTGGTACCGCAGTTGCTGGAGCGCGTGCGCCGGGCGCAGCCGCACCTTGTGGTGCAGATCTATGAGCTATCGGGGCTTGAGATCGAGCGGCGTCTGCTCAATGGCAATCTGGATATCGGCATCAGCTATCTGCCGCCCCGTCAGGCAGGGCTGCACGGGCTGATGCTGTATGAGGATGAGCTGCAACTGGTCATCCCCAACACCCATCCGTTGAAGGACTTCAAAAAGGTCTCGATCAGGCAAGCAGCCGAACTGCCGCTATTGATGCTGGGTGAAGAGTTTCAGATCAGGCAGATCTGGCAGGAGCAACTTGCCAGCCAGGGCCGCAGGCCGCAGGTGCAGGCCGAGATGAACAACATGGCGGGGATTCTCGACAGCCTGGCGCACACCTCGCTGGCGACCATCCTGCCCGGGCGCGCCAAGGCGGCGGCAGAGGATGATCAAGGGCTGCTGTGGAAGCCCCTCAGCGAACCCCGCGTGCCACTCAAGGTTGGCCTGGTGTTTCGCGATGCCCAGCGTCAACAGGCGTCGCTGGAGCTGTTGCGTACGTTGCTCGAAGAAGAAACCGACAGCCGCCAGCTGGGCGTGTCGCCGCTGGACGTATTGGGCTGACGGTAAAAACCAGGCAACAAAGAAAACCCCGCCTAAGCGGGGTTTTCCAGACTGTTTCCCTGACATCCCTATCGCCTCACCATCCTGGCGAGATTCCTTCGTGTCCCTGTTCTGTCCTTTACGCTTCCTGCGTTCCGTCCATGTGAGAAATATTAGCTGTGGATCCAATCTGAAGATAGAGGCGAAAAGTCACCACGTCGTGTAGGAAAAGGCTTACAAATCACCCCAGCTTTGTAACAGCATGCAACGCCTGCAATCAAAACTGCGCGGCGTCCAGCAGATACAGCGACTCGCTACCCGCCTTAACCGAAGCCACCAGCGAGTCGACCCGCGGCAGCAACCGCGCAAAGTAGAACCGCGCCGTGCCCAGCTTGCCCTGATAAAACGCCGTATCGCCCTCACCCGCCTTGGCCGCCTGCGCCATCCGCGCCCACATGTAGGCATAAGCGACGTAGCCGAACGCATGCAGGTACTCAACCGACGCGGCGCCGATCTCGTTCGGGTTGAGTTTGGCCTGCTCGATAACCCACTCGGTCAGCCCATCCAATTGATCCAGTGCAGCGCCCAATGGCCGGGTGAATTCGCCCAGCTCGCTATCGGCGCCAGCAACGAACTGACGAATTTCGTCGGCAAACACCTGGTACAGCGCCCCACCGCTGGCCACCACTTTGCGGCCCATCAGGTCCAGCGCCTGGATGCCGTTGGTGCCCTCGTAGATCTGGGTGATGCGCGCGTCGCGCACCAGTTGCTCCTGGCCCCACTCACGGATGTAACCGTGGCCGCCAAACACCTGCTGGCCATGCACGGTGCACTCAAGCCCGGTGTCGGTCATGAACGCCTTGGCTACCGGCGTCAGCAACGCCACCAGGTCCTCGCTGCGCTTGCGCGTGGTGGCGTCTTCGCTGTACTTGGCGTTGTCCAGTTGCAGGGCAACGTAGGTGGAGAATGCTCGACCGCCTTCGATCAAGGCCTTCATGGTCAGCAGCATGCGCCGCACATCCGGGTGGACGATGATCGGGTCGGCGACCTTGTCTTGCGCCTGCGCGCCGGTTGGCGAGCGGCTTTGCAGGCGGTCGCGGGCGTACTCGACGGCATTCTGATAAGAGCGCTCGGCCGAGGCCAGGCCCTGAATGCCGACGCCCAGGCGCTCGTAGTTCATCATCGTGAACATCGCCGCCAGGCCCTTGTTCGGCTCACCGACCAGGTAGCCGACCGCGCCATCGAAGTTCATCACGCAAGTCGCCGAGCCCTGAATGCCCATCTTGTGCTCGATCGAGCCGCAGCGGGCCGAGTTGCGCTCACCCAGGCTGCCGTCGTCGTTGACCAGGAACTTGGGCACCAGCAGCAGCGAAATGCCCTTGGGCCCCGCCGGCGCGTCCGGCAGTTTGGCCAGCACCAGGTGGATGATGTTTTCAGTCAGGTCGTGCTCGCCACCGGTGATGAAGATCTTGGTCCCACTGACCTTGTAGCTGCCATCGGCCTGCGGCTCGGCCTTGGTGCGGATGATGCCCAGGTCGGTACCGGCATGGGCCTCGGTCAGGCACATGGAGCCGGCCCAGACGCCGCCGTACATGTTCGGCAGGTACTTGTGCTTGAGCGCTTCGCTGGCGTGGGCATTGATCGACAGGCAGGCGCCTGCGGTGAGCATCGGGTACAGGCCGAACGACAGGCTCGAGGCGTTGATCATTTCCTCGACCTGAGCCGAGATCGCCTTGGGCATGCCCATGCCGCCAAACTGCGGATCACCACCAACACCGACCCAGCCGCCTTCGGCGTAGGTCTGGTAGGCCTGGATGAAACCGGCCGGGGTGCGTACGCTGCCGTTGTCCCAGTGGCAGCCCTCTTCGTCGCTGGCGCGGTTGAGCGGCGCGATGCTGCGGGCGGTGACCTTGCCGGCTTCTTCCAGCACCGCCAGGGCGGTGTCCTGGTCGACCGCCTCGGCCAGCTCGGGCAGCTGGGCCCAGAGCGAGGCCACGTCGAAGACTTCATTGAGAACGAAGCGCATATCACGCAGGGGCGCTTTATAGTCAGCCATGGACAACCTCTCACTAGTCGGGTCGGGGCGGTCCTGGCGAGGACCGCGGCACTGGAGTGAAATCAGTGTAACCGAACAACTTTTGCGAGACATAGGGTCATCACGTGACCCTGCAGTCAACCTTAGTCAACCTAAATCATGCCATTCGCACAGCGCCGCGGCGTGATTGGTGGCCGAACATCACCACACAGTTACGCCCGGCAGCCTTGGCGCTGTACAGCGCCTCGTCGGCAGATTTGAGCACCGCCTCGGGGTTGCGGTGGTCGATCAAACGTTCGGCCACGCCGATGCTGATGGTGACCGACACAGTAGCGCTGGCAGAGCCGCTGCGCCTTTGCCGGCCGGCGCTATCGTCCTGCGGACGGCTGTTCTGGTCGCGCAGCTGGATCGCGTAGTTGGCGATCATCTCGCGTACGGCCTCCAGGTGCGGAAGGCACTCTTCGGCCGTCTTGCCGGCAAACACCAGGGCGAACTCCTCGCCGCCATAGCGGTAAGCCCGGCCGCCTCCGGTCACCTTCGACAGCCGGCTGGCAACCAGCCGCAGCACCTGATCACCGACGTCGTGACCGTGGGTATCGTTGAATTTCTTGAAGTGATCAACGTCGGTCATGGCGATCACATAGTTGCGCCCCAGGCGCTGCATGCGCTCGTTCAGCGCACGCCTGCCGGGCAAGCCGGTGAGCTCGTCGCGGAAGGCCATCTGGTAGGCCTCGTGGGCGACCGCTGCGGCAATCATCAGCATGACCTGGCTGCACATGATGTTCAGGGTGAACGGCAGGATGAAGGTTTTCGGCAACATCCACAGCAGGCCCAGCAAACCGATGATCTGCGCAGCATGCAGCGGCCGCGGCTGGCGCAGGTACTGCACCACCAGCAGCACGAAGACGATGACGAAGACCGGATAGGCCAATTGGATCAGGCTCATCCACTGACCGTGCAGCGACGGCCAGCGGATCTCCGCCAGCCATCCCAGCAGCGCCTCTGGAAAGCTCTGCTGCAAGGCCACCGCCACGCTGCCGACGGAGAACAGCACGGCGAATCGGGCCAGCATGTCCTGGGCCAGGTGGGTGCGCTCCTGCCAGGCGGCGAACAGGCCGAACAACGCCGGCAGCAGCAGGCAGACCAGATGAAAGATCACCGCTGCATCTTCACGCACCCGGCCGTTGTCACGATAGAAGTCGGTCTGGGTGTCGAGCAGGTAGTAAGCGATATACACCGTGACCATCAGGAACAGCTCGCGCTGCCGGCGGTACACCGCGCAATAGGCACCGCCGAGCAGCAGCACCATAGTTGGCAGCACATTGAACAGAGACGTGAAGAAGACGCTGAGGTCTCTCACATAGGCCGCCGCCAGCCCCGACACCAGTAACACCAATGACGGCAGGAAATGGCTCACGCGTACAGCGGTTGACTGAAACAAGGGTATCTCCAACCCGGCAGATCAATAATGGCATTGTGCCTTTACTTCATCGGCAGCGCACATGAATAGATGAGCACACGGGATGTTTAACGGCAGATGCGGGGCCATGCCTAGCAATAACTGCGCAACCGGTTCAAGCCCTCTAGCAGCGCCCATAAAAAAACCGCCTGCCAGTGACGGCAAGCGGTTTTCGGTGCAGCCAGCGCGGCTTAGATAGCCAGGCCGAAGTCCTCTTCTTTCATCGCCATCAGGTTGCCGGCACCGGACAGCATGGTCGCCGCATGGGTGCGGGTACGCGGCAGGATGCGCTGGAAGTAGAAGCGAGCGGTCTGCAGCTTGGCGGTGTAGAACGCCTCTTCACTGGTACCGGCGGCGAGTTTTTCTGCTGCCAGACGGGCGATGTCAGCCCAGAAGTAAGCCAGGCAGGCGTAACCCGAATACATCAGGTAATCGACCGAAGCGGCGCCGACCTCTTCACGGTCTTTCATGGCGGCCATGCCGACTTTCATCGTCAGTTCGCCCCACTCCTTGTTGATCGCCGCCAACGGCTCGACGAATTCCTTGACCGCTTCGTTGCCTTCCTGAGCCTGGCAGAACTTGTGCACGATCTTGGTGAAGCCCTTGAGCGCTTCGCCCTGAGTCATCAGCACTTTACGCCCGAGCAGGTCGAGGGCCTGGATGCCGGTGGTGCCCTCGTAGAGCATCGAGATGCGGCTGTCGCGCACGTTCTGCTCCATGCCCCACTCGGCGATGAAGCCGTGGCCGCCGTAGATCTGCACGCCGTGGTTGGCCGCTTCGAAACCGACTTCGGTCATGAACGCCTTGGCGATCGGGGTCATGAAGGCCAGCAGCGCGTCGGCCTTCTTGCGTGCTTCTTCGTCCTTGCTGTACTTGACGATATCGACCTGCTGCGCGGTGAAGTAGACCATCGCCCGGTTGCCTTCGGCAAAGGCCTTCATGGTCAGCAGCATGCGCCGTACATCCGGGTGGACGATGATCGGGTCAGCAGCCTTTTCAGGTGCCTTGGGGCCGGTCAGCGAGCGCATCTGCAGGCGGTCACGGGCGTATTGCAGGCCACCCTGGAATGCCACTTCGGCATGGGCCAGGCCTTGCAGCGCGGTGCCCAGGCGAGCGGTGTTCATGAAGGTGAACATGCAGTTCAGGCCTTTGTTGGCCGGGCCTATCAGGTAACCGGTTGCGCTGTCGAAGTTCATCACGCAGGTAGCGTTACCGTGAATGCCCATCTTGTGCTCGAGCGAGCCGCAGCTGACGCAGTTGCGCTCGCCAATGGCGCCGTCGGCGCTCGGCAGGAACTTGGGCACGATGAACAGCGAAATACCTTTGGTGCCAGCCGGTGCATCCGGCAGGCGCGCCAGTACGATATGGACGATGTTGTCGGCCATGTCGTGCTCGCCGGCCGAAATGAAGATCTTGGTCCCGGAAACCTTGTAGGAGCCATCTGCTTGCGGCTCGGCCTTGGTCCGCAACATGCCCAGGTCGGTGCCGCAGTGCGGCTCGGTCAGGCACATGGTGCCGGTCCATTCACCGGTGACCAGCTTGCTCAGGTAGGTGTTCTGCTGTTCGGCGGTGCCGTGCTCGGAGATGGTATTCATGGCGCCGTGGGACAGCCCTGGGTACATGCCCCACGACCAGTTGGCTTCACCGACCATCTCGCTGACAGCCAGGCCCAACGACTCAGGCAGGCCCTGACCACCGTGAGCGACATCGTGGGCCAGGCTCGGCCAGCCGCCTTCGACGAACTGCTTGTAGGCTTCCTTGAAGCCAGTCGGCGTCTGCACACCGGACTCGCTCCACGTGCAGCCTTCGAGGTCACCAACGCGGTTCAACGGCGCCAGCACGTTCTCGCAGAACTTGGCACCTTCCTCAAGGATCGCATCGACCATGTCGGGCGTGGCTTCCTCGCAACCCGGCAGGCTCTGGTAGTGCGCTTCATAGCCGAGCAGTTCGTCGCGAACGAAGCGAATATCACGCAGAGGGGCTTTGTATTCAGGCATTGCGATGAACCTCTTGAGGAGTCCGGTGGAGTGAGCGCCGACAGCAACCGGCACTCGGTCAAACAGTTGTTTGAAACTTACGTTTAGGTGCAAACAAAGTCAAGAAGGGACTATGGTGCCATTTACGTCGCGAAACATGGCGTATCTGCCATGCACCCGCAAATGCAACTGCGGGCCTGACTGTTGATGGCAGCCGAGCAGACAACAGTGGTGTCTGGTCAGCGCCATCGCAGTCAGGCCCGCAGGGTTTCAGCGAGGATTGGGATCAGGCGTAGGTGTCGATGAAACGGCCGAGCAGTTCGTCGGAAGCCTTGGCGACTTTCACACCCAGCTCGACTTCGGTCTTGCCCAGTGCCAACTGCACCGTGCTGGTGGCCATGTCCATTTGCTGGCTGCGGTCGACGCCGCGCAAGCGCTCGGCCTGATAGTCGCTGGACTGGCTGGAGGCGGCACGTTCGACGGTGCCGTTGGCGATCTGGCTGGCGGCCTGATCAACGCGATTCTGGCCAGCCTGAATGGCGCCAAGACCTGCGTAGTAGGCAGAGCTCCCGGTGATTTCCATGTCAAAACTCCGATGACGCTGGATAACGGACAAGCCTCATTAAAGCAGGCCAATGGCGAAAAGGCCCGTTTAAATCGCTAATAGCCTAGTGCCAGCTGATAGACCAAGGGTATACCAGGCAGCTCAATCAAGCAGATCCAGTTGCAGGTATTCGGCCACGGCATCAGCGCTGGCCTGCTTGAGTTTGGGCACGCGCCCAACGCACGGCGCGGGCAGGCGCTCGGCGAGGCTGGCCAGGTTTTCTTCCAGTCGCGAGGTGCGCGGCTCAATCACATTCGCCACCCAACCGGCCAGCTGCAGCCCATCGCGGGCAATGGCTTCGGCACTCAGCAACGCATGGTTGATACAACCCAGGCGCACGCCGACCACCAGGATCACCGGCAGCTTCAGCGCGATCGCCAGATCGGACAGGTCGGCATGATCCGACAACGGCACCCGCCAGCCGCCGGCTCCTTCGATCAAGGTGAAATCGGCGCCCTCTGCCAGAATCCCGTGCATCGCCTTGAGCAAAACAGGCACCGCCAGCGCCACGCCTGCCTCGCGGGCTGCCAGATGCGGCGCGATCGCCGGCTCGAAGGCAAACGGATTGATCCGTTCATACGGCAACTGGATTGTGCTTTGATCGATCAGGGCCAACGCATCGGCATTGCGCAGGCCCTTGTTGGTCACCGTGCAACCCGACGCTACCGGCTTGGCCGCAAGGGTGCTCAGACCTTGCAAGCGGGCTGCGTGGAGCAAGCCGGCAGCGATGGTGGTCTTGCCCACGTCGGTGTCGGTACCGGCAATGAAATACGCTTGGCTCATGTCACTCCCCAGCCTGCTGCGGTTTGCGCAGCACGGCATACACGACCTGGTACGTGGCCGGCAGACCGAGCGGCTGGCGCCAGCCTTCGTAGGCCTGCAGCAAGCCCTGCATGCGCGCCCGCCCGGTCAGGCCAGCGGGCCGGCCGGGGTTGAGGTTATGCGCACCCAGCGCCTTCAGCTCATGGGTCAGGCTGCGTACGTCGGGGTAATGCAGCACCTGCGCACGCTGTTGCAAATCGACCACTCGCAGGCCGCTGCCAGCGCACAGCCGCTGATAATCGTCGAACCGGCGGAAGCGATTGACGTGGACCATGCCGTCCACCGCCTGCCAACTGGCGCGCAATTCCTCCAGGGTGCCGACGCACAGGCTGCTGAACGCCAGCACGCCGCCAGGGCGCAACACCCGCTGTGCTTCGCTGAGCACGCTGGCGAACTGGCTGCACCACTGCACGGCCAGGCTACTGAAAATCAAATCGACACTGGCGTCCTGCAGCGGCAGGCGCTCGGCATCGCCGGCCACATGAAACTGCGCACCACCTTGCTGCCGAGCATGGCCCAGCATGCCCTCGGCAATGTCGACGGCGACGCCGACGGCGCCGCAGAAGCGCTCGGCCAGCACACGGCTGAAGTGGCCGGTACCGCTGCCAAGGTCCAGCCAGCGGCTCGGGGTCAGATCAGCCGGCAACTGCTCGAGCAGGGCCACCCCGACGGCGCGCTGCAACGCGGCGACGCTGTCATAACTGGCAGCAGCTCGGGAAAACGACGCCGCCACCTGGCGCTTGTCAGGCAGGCCGCCCGGCAGGGTCGGATGGGACAGATCAGTCATCGCCGCTCTCGTGCAAAAAAATCTTGATGCCCGCTGCCAGGTCCTGCGGATATTCCAGCAGGAAAGCATGCGAGGTATTTTCAACCAGCCCGACCTCGACGTCCGGCACCAGCTCGCACAGCGCCTTTGCTGCCTCCGCCGGGACCAGCACATCGCTGCCGGCAAACAGGTGCAACTGCGGCCCGGCGTACGCCACCAGCGCCTCGCGGGTATCCAGCTTGCCCAGCACCTCCAGGCCACTCATCAGGTACAGCGGATCAGTGCTGGGCAGGCCGACGTTGAGTTGTTTGAGCACGGCCAACTGGTCCGGCGCGCCCTGGGTGCACAGCGAGCGAAAGCGCTTCAGGGTGACCTGCAGGTGGCTGCGACAGCCGTCGACGAAAGTGCTGAAAGTGTCCGCCGGCATGCCATGGGGCCAGTCGGCACGGCTGACGAAACTGGGGTTGCTGGCCAGGGTCAGCAGGCCGCAGCAGCGATCACCGCGCTTGCGCGCCAGCTCACTGGCGAGCATCCCGCCCAGTGACCAGCCACCCAGCCAGGTATCCTGGGGCAGGGTGCGATCAAGATGATCGACCCAGGCCTGGACATCGCCCTCGGGCAATTCCGGCAGCGGCAACAGGTCGACCTGCAAGCGCGAATCCTGCGCCCGCAGGCTTGCCGCCAATGGATGCAGTGCAGCAGTGCCCAGCCCCCAGCCGGGCAAGAGAATCAGGCGATTACGCATCGGCGCGCTCCAGTTGTGGATAACAGTCTGCCAATGCATTCAACAATAGCTGGACCTGCGCCTCGGTGTGCGCCGCGCTCAAGGTCACCCGCAGCCGTGCGCTGCCTGCCGGTACCGTGGGCGGGCGGATAGCGGTCACCAGCAAGCCGCGCTCGCGCAGCATCTGTGACAGGCGCACGGCGCGCCCGCTGTCGCCGATCAGGATTGGCTGAATCGGCGTCTGGCTGTCCATCAACTGCAGGCCGATCTGCTCCGCGCCCTCGCGGAACTGGCGGATCAACGCCGCCAGCTGCTCGCGCCGCCAGCTTTCATCGCGCAGCAGCTGCAGGCTCTTGAGCGTGGCGCAGGCCAGCGCCGGCGGTTGGCTGGTGGTGTAGATGTACGGTCGGGCGAACTGCACCAGTGCCTCGATCAGATCATCGCTGCCGGCAACAAACGCACCTGCGGTGCCGCAGGCCTTGCCGAGAGTACCGATCAACACCGGGACCTGCTCCAGACCAAGACCGAAGTGTTCGACGATGCCACCGCCGTTGGCGCCCAGGGTGCCGAGGCCGTGGGCATCATCGACCATCAGCCAGGCATTCGCGGCGCGGGCAGTCGCGGCCAGTGCGGGCAGGTCGGCCAGATCGCCATCCATGCTGAACACGCCATCGGTGACCACCAGGGTATTGCCGGTGGCCCGCTGCAAGCGGCTGGCCAGGCTCTGCGCATCGTTGTGCAGATAACGATTGAAGCGCGCACCGCTGAGCAGGCCGCCATCGAGCAGCGAAGCGTGGTTGAGGCGGTCCTGCAGCACCGTGTCGCCCTGCCCGACCAGCGCGGTAATGGCGCCAAGGTTGGCCATGTAGCCGGTGGAGAACAGCAACGCACGCGGCCGCCCGGTCAGCTCGGCCAGGGCTTCTTCAAGCTGGTGATGCGGGGTGCTGTGGCCGATGACCAGATGCGAAGCACCGCCACCGACACCCCAGCGTTCGGCGCCAGCACGCCAGGCGGCGATCACTTCGGGGTGATTGGCCAGGCCCAGGTAATCGTTGTTGCAGAAGGCCAGCAGCGGCTGGCCATCGACCACCACCTGCGGCCCCTGCGCGGTCTGCAGCAGCGGCCGTTGCCGATACAGATCGGCCGCACGCCGTTCGGCCAGGCGCGCGGCAAGGTCAAAGGCCATTTCAGGCCGACGCTGCGTCGTAGAACATCTCGCTGCTGCGCTGCTCGACCAGGGCCTGCTCGATGGCGGCCTGATGCACTTCGTCAGCGTGCTCTTCGCGCGCTTCCGGTTTGATCCCGAGGCGGGCGAACAGCTGCATATCCTTGTCGGCTTGTGGGTTGGCAGTGGTCAGCAGTTTTTCGCCGTAGAAGATCGAGTTGGCCCCGGCCATGAAGGCCAGCGCCTGCATCTGCTCGTTCATCTGCTCACGCCCGGCCGACAGCCGTACGTGCGACTTGGGCATGAGAATCCGCGCGACCGCAAGCATACGGATGAAATCGAACGGATCGACGTCGACTTCTTCAGCCAGCGGCGTGCCGGCAACCTTGACCAGCATGTTGATCGGTACCGACTCCGGATGCTCGGGCAGGTTGGCCAGCTGAATCAGCAGCCCGGCGCGGTCGTCCAGCGACTCACCCATGCCGAGGATGCCACCAGAGCAGATCTTCATACCGGCGTCGCGCACATAGGCCAGCGTCTGCAGGCGCTCGCTGTAGGTGCGGGTGGTGATGATGCTGGTATAGAACTCAGGCGAGGTGTCGAGGTTGTGGTTGTAGTAGTCCAAGCCAGCCTGGGCCAGCGCGGCGGTCTGGTCCTGGTCCAGCTTGCCGAGGGTCATGCAGGTTTCCAGGCCCAATGCCTTGACCCCTTTGACCATCTCCAGCACGTAGGGCATGTCTTTGGCCGACGGATGCTTCCAGGCCGCGCCCATGCAGAAGCGCGTCGAGCCGATGGCTTTGGCGCGGGCGGCCTCTTCCAGCACCTTTTGCACTTCCATCAGCTTTTGCTTTTCCAGCCCGGTGTTGTAGTGGCCGGACTGCGGACAGTATTTGCAGTCTTCCGGGCAGGCGCCGGTCTTGATCGACAGCAGGGTCGAGACCTGCACACGGTTGGGATCGAAATGCGCGCGGTGCACGCTTTGCGCCTGGAACAACAAATCATTGAAGGGCTGCTGGAACAGCGCCTTGACCTCGGCCAGGCCCCAGTCGTGACGTGTTGTAGCAATTGTGCTGGCGCTCATCGGCGTTTCCTTATCTAGGCTCTGACTGGCGCGCAGGCCAAGAAAGCCGCCAGCGCATCACGGATAGGCGCAATATTTACGGAAGGGCTATGGACTGTCAACCAATACTCAGATGGCTGGTTTACAAGTGTACAAATATTAATCAACAGTGTTTGTTGTGTGATGAGCACGCTCAGCAACTCTACCCGCTGTGCATAGCCTGCGAGCAGGAGTTGCCCTGGCTTGAGGAGCAATGCCGGCGCTGCGCGTTGCCCCTGGCCATGGCCGGCCTGCTTTGCGGCCCCTGCCACCGCAGGCCACCGGCGTTCAGCCAGGTGATTGCGCCGTGGCATTTCGGCTTCCCGCTGGACAGCCTGATCAGCCGCTTCAAGCACCGCGGGCAGTGGCCCCTTGGCCGGTTGCTGGCACGTCTGCTGGGCGACGCGTTGGCGCATCGCTACGCCGAAGGCCTGCCCAGGCCGGAATACTTGCTGCCGGTGCCCTTGGCGGCGCGTCGGCTGCGCCAGCGCGGCTTCAACCAGGCCGGCATGCTTGCGCGCTGGCTGTCAGGCCAGCTGGGCATCGCCTGCAACGAGCGCTGGCTGCTGCGCACCCGCGACACCCCGGCCCAGCAACAACTCGGCGCCAGGGCGCGGCGGCGCAATCTGCGTGAGGCGTTTACCCTTGCGCCCGGGGTTGATGTCGAAGGGCGGCACGTGGCAGTGGTCGACGACGTGCTGACCACCGGCGCCACCGCCCAGGCCATTGCCCAACTGCTGCGCAAGGCCGGCGCCCAGCGGGTCGATGTCTATTGCCTGGCGCGCACGGCCAAACCTGGCCAGGCCTGAGCGGGCGCCGGGCTTGACTGATGACGTTACGGGAGGCAAGTTCGCCAGTCCCACCCTGCCTGGCTCAAGCGCATGTCTCTGCCCACCCAGCTCACTCAACACATCGCCCGCCGCCCGCAGCGCATCGCCCTGCTGCAGCACATCGCCGAGCAGGGCTCGATCACCCGCGCGGCGAAAGCTGCCGGGATCAGTTATAAGTCCGCCTGGGACGCCATCGACGAGCTCAACAACCTTGCCACGCAGCCCTTGGTCGAGCGCAGCACCGGCGGCCGTGGCGGCGGCGGCGCGCAGTTGTCGGCAGAGGGCCAGCGCGTGCTGCGCCTTTACTTGCGCCTGCAAGCGCTGCAGGCGCAATTACTCGAGGCCGCCGAACACAGCAGCGACCTCGACCTGCTCGGCCGGCTGATGCTGCGCACCAGCGCGCGTAATCAGTTGCAGGGTGAAGTCAGCGCAGTCAGCAGCCAAGGCCGCCATGACCGGGTGACGCTGGCGCTGAGCGGCGGCTTGCAGATTCAGGCGCTGATCACCCGCGACAGCACCGAGCGGCTGGAACTGGCGCCAGGCAGCCAGGTGGTGGCATTGCTCAAGGCCGGCTGGGTCCACCTGCTCGGCCCGGATGACGCCGCAGAACCAGGCAGCAACACCCTCGCCGCCACGGTCGCAGAGGTGCTCGCCGAAGAAGAAGCCAGCTGCGAAGTGCGCCTGCAATTGAGCAATGGCCAGACCCTCTGCGCCTTTGCCGACAGCCAGTGGCTGGCAGCTCATGGGGTGGCCGCCGGCAGCGAACTGCGTGCGCAGTTCCATCCTGCTTATGTACTGCTCGGTGTGCCCGCCTAGCAGCCGCCGGTGCAAGGGGTAATGGAGTACCATGGTGCTCACGATGTCGCCCTGCGGAGCTCCAATGTCCCACCCTTTCGATACCCTCACCCCCGACCTGGTCCTTGATGCGGTAGAAAGCCTGGGCTTTCTCAGCGATGCCCGCGTGCTGGCGCTCAACAGTTACGAAAACCGGGTCTATCAGGTGGGCATCGAAGACCAGCAGCCGCTGATCGCCAAGTTCTACCGGCCGGGGCGTTGGACCGACGCGCAGATCCATGAAGAACACGCCTTCACCGCCGAGCTAGCCGACTGCGAAGTACCGGTGGTGGCGCCGATCAGCCATGAAGGGCAGAGCCTGTTCGAACATCAGGGCTTTCGCTTTGCCTTGTTCCCACGCCGCGGCGGCCGGGCGCCAGAGCCGGGCAATCTCGACCAGCTGTACACCCTCGGCCAGTTGCTCGGGCGCCTGCACAAGGTCAGCGCGACGCGGCAGTTCGCGCACCGTGAACCGCTCGCCGTGGCCAACTTCGGGCATGCCTCGCTGCAGACCTTGCTCGACGGCAACTACGTGCCCAAAGAATTGCTACCCGCATACGAGTCAGTCGCTCGCGACCTGCTCAAACGGGTTGAAGCGATCTACGCGCGCACCCCGCACCAGACCATCCGCCTGCACGGCGACTGCCACCCGGGCAACATCATGCACCGCGAGGACGCCTACCACCTGGTCGATCTGGACGACTGCCGCACCGGCCCGGCAGTGCAGGACCTGTGGATGATGCTCGCCGGTAGCCGCGAAGAACGCCTGGGCCAGTTGGCCGAGCTGATCGACGGCTACAACGAATTCCACGACTTCGACCCGCGCGAGCTGCCGCTGATCGAGCCACTGCGAGCCTTGCGCCAGTTGCACTACAGCGCCTGGCTGGCGCGACGCTGGGACGACCCGGCATTCCCGCGCAGCTTCCCCTGGTTCGGCCAGCCGCGCTACTGGGGCGATCAGATCCTGGCGTTGCGCGAGCAGATTTCGGCGCTGGACGAAGCGCCGCTGAAATTGTTCTAGGAGCAGGTGCAGCTCTGTCTACAATAGGCGCTGTTATTTAGCGACCTAAGCAAGGATTCGGCATGCACGCTGCAAACCCGCGTCGCGGGTATATTCTTGGCCTCACGGCCTACATCATCTGGGGCCTGTTCCCGCTGTACTTTAAAGCCATTCAGAGCGTGCCGGCGGTCGAGATCATCGTCCACCGGGTGCTCTGGTCTGCGCTGTTCGGCTCGCTGTTGCTGCTGGTGTGGAAGCATCCCGGCTGGTGGCGCGAGTTGCGCGAAAATCCCAAGCGCCTGGCCATCCTGGCCCTGAGCGGCACGCTGATCGCCGGCAACTGGCTGACCTATGTGTGGGCGGTCAACAACGGGCGCATGCTCGAAGCCAGCCTGGGCTATTACATCAACCCACTGATCAACGTGCTGCTGGGCATGCTCCTGCTCGGCGAGCGCCTGCGCCGGCTGCAGTGGCTGGCGGTCGGTCTGGCAGCGGTCGGGGTCGCGCAGCAGGTGTGGCAAGTCGGCAGCCTGCCGTGGGTGTCGCTGGTGCTGGCGCTGACCTTTGGCTTCTATGGGCTGATCCGCAAGCAGGCGCCCGTAGCGGCCTTGCCCGGCCTGGTGGTGGAGACGTGGATGCTGGTGCCGCTGGCTGCAGGCTGGCTGTTGCTGCACCCGGCTGCCAGCAGCGCCCAGGGGGATTTCTTCAGCAGCACTGAAGCCCTGTGGCTGATCGCAGCCGGGCCGGTCACATTGATCCCGCTGGTGTGCTTCAACGCCGCAGCGCGGCATCTGCCCTACACCACCTTGGGTTTTCTGCAGTATCTGGCACCGAGCCTGGTGCTATTGCAGGCGGTACTGCTGTTTGACGAGCACCTGTCCTCGAGCACGCTGGTCGCATTCATGTTCATCTGGGCCGGTTTGGCGTTGTACAGCGTGGATGCCTGGCTGAAAGTGCGCAAGCGCACCTGATCAATAAACGACCAAAAGCCTGCAGGCCACAGCTGGCGTGGCCTGCAGCAAGCTCTCCAGAGGTTATCCACATGCTGATCCCCGCGCTTTGTGCACAAGCGCCTGATTACTGAGCGTTTTTTGCTCAACTCTGGGCAGGCCGCATGGGCACTGGGCTGAAGCGGTACGCCCCCAGGTTATCCACAGGGACGTCCCCGTAAATCATGGATAACCGCGGCAGGACTATTCTTCAGTGCGCGGCTCAAGTTCGACCATCAAATCATCGGCCAGCGCCTCCAGGCTGTGTTGCAGATCCTCCAATGAAAGCGCCATCGGCAATGCCAGCAGCGCGTTGGCGTGGAACAGTGGTTCACTGCTCATCGGCGCCGGGCGCACTTCGGTGGTGAAGCGCTCAAGATTCACCCCTTTCTCGGCCAGCAATCGAGTAATGTCGCGAACGATACCCGGGCGGTCATTGCCGACCAGCTCAAGGCTGATCGGCTTCCAGTTGGCCGCAGGTTCGGTGCCACCTTCGGCAATCAACACATTGATCTTCAGAGCGCTCAGTTCACCCAGCGCCTTTATCAGATCAGCCTTGGACTCTTCAGGCACCGCGACCCGCAGGATCCCGGCAAACTGCCCGGCCATGCGCGACATGCGGCTTTCAAGCCAGTTGCCGTTATGGCTGGCGATGCACTGGGCAATGCGTTCAACCTGCCCGGCCTGGTCGGGGGCGATCACGGTCAATACTAGGTGTTCCACTGCGCGCTCCTCTACCTGCCAAGGTTTCAGCCCAGGCCGGTCACGGCACAAAGACTGACAATCGAGTCAGTATAGGCAAGCTGTGGCAACCTGCCGCAGGGCAGTCCGAATGACTAATCGTGTACTGTTTCAAGATTTATCTGGAACAATCCACCTGTTTTTTGCGAACATGCGGCTTCCCAGCGTGACCCTATGCGACCAAATGGTCGCACAGCGACGCTTTTAGTCTGATGTTCACCCGCCTGCTGCTTCATGTAGTATGCCCCGACGCGGACTACAAAACGTCGACTGGATGTCTGCCGATGGCGCCTGTGAAAATACGCAAACCGCCCGCCAGCGCGTCTGGCAGGCCGCACCCAGCCGCCTGCGGGCATGTACTGGTGCGTGTTTGAAGAAGCGCTACAGGCTTAATACGATGAGCGAAATAGCTGAGCAGAGTGAGGCAAGCAATGACTGAACACGTTCAAGTCGGTGGCCTTCAGGTCGCCAAGGTGCTGTACGACTTCGTCAACAACGAAGCCATCCCAGGCACCGGCATCGTCGCCAAGGATTTCTGGCTCGGTGCGGAAAAGATCATCAACGACCTCGCTCCAAAGAATAAGAACCTGCTCGCCAAACGCGACCAGCTGCAAGCCCAGATCGACGCCTGGCACCAGGCGCGTCAAGGCCAGGCTCACGACGCCGCAGCCTACAAGGCATTCCTCCAGGAAATCGGTTACCTGCTGCCAGCAGCAGAAGACTTCCAGGCGACCACGCAAAACGTCGACGAAGAAATCGCCCGCATGGCCGGCCCACAGCTGGTAGTGCCGGTGATGAACGCGCGCTTCGCCCTCAACGCCGCCAACGCCCGTTGGGGTTCGCTGTATGACGCGCTGTATGGCACCGACGCCATCAGCGAAGAAGGCGGCGCCGAGAAAGGCCAGGGCTACAACAAGGTCCGTGGAGACAAGGTGATCGCCTTCGGCCGCGCCTTCCTCGACCAGGCTGCGCCCCTGGCTGCCGGCTCGCACGTCGACTCCACCGGCTACCGCATCGATGCCGGCAAGCTCGTGGTTGCGCTCAAAGGCGGCAGCAACAGCGGCCTGCGCGACGATGCGCAGCTGATCGGCTACCGTGGCGAGGCCTCTGCGCCAACCGCAGTCTTGCTCAAGCACAACGGCCTGCACTTCGAAATCCAGGTCGACGCCAGCACCCCGGTCGGCAGCACTGACGCCGCCGCCGTCAAAGACATCCTGATGGAATCGGCTCTGACCACCATCATGGACTGCGAAGACTCGGTTGCCGCAGTCGATGCCGACGACAAGGTCGTGGTTTACCGCAACTGGCTGGGCCTGATGAAAGGCGACCTGTCCGAAAGCGTCAGCAAGGGCGGCAAGACCTTCACCCGGACCATGAACCCGGACCGCGAGTACACCGCTGCGAACGGCGGCAGCGTCAGCCTGCACGGCCGTTCGCTGCTGTTCGTGCGCAACGTTGGCCACCTGATGACCAACCCGGCGATCCTCGATGCCCAGGGCAACGAGATCCCTGAAGGTATCCAGGACGGCCTGTTCACCGGCCTGATCGCCCTGCACAACCTCAAGGGCACCACCACCCGCAAGAACAGCCGTACCGGCAGCGTCTATATCGTCAAACCGAAAATGCACGGCCCGGAAGAAGTGGCGTTTACCGCAGAAATCTTCAGCCGCGTCGAAGACGTGCTGCAGATGCCGCGCAACACCATGAAGGTCGGCATCATGGACGAGGAGCGCCGTACCACGGTCAACCTCAAGTCGTGCATCAAGGCTGCAGCCGAGCGCGTGGTGTTCATCAATACCGGCTTCCTTGACCGTACCGGTGACGAAATCCACACCTCGATGGAAGCCGGCGCCGTTGTGCGCAAGGGCGCCATGAAGAACGAGAAGTGGATCGGCGCCTACGAGAACAACAACGTCGATGTCGGCCTCGCCACGGGCCTGCAAGGCCGTGCCCAGATCGGCAAGGGCATGTGGGCCATGCCTGACCTGATGGCGGCCATGCTCGAGCAGAAGATCGCCCACCCACTGGCCGGTGCCAACACCGCCTGGGTGCCGTCGCCAACCGCCGCGGTGCTGCACGCACTGCACTACCATCAGGTTGACGTGCAGGCACGTCAGGCTGAACTGGCCAGGCGCGCGCCGGCCTCGGTCGATGACATTCTGACCATCCCGCTGGCAGCCGACACCAACTGGTCCGACGAAGAAATTCGCAACGAACTGGACAACAATGCCCAGGGCATCCTCGGCTATGTAGTGCGTTGGATCGACCACGGTGTGGGCTGTTCGAAAGTGCCGGACATCAACAACGTCGGCCTGATGGAAGACCGCGCCACCCTGCGTATCTCCGCGCAGTTGCTGGCCAACTGGCTGCGCCACGGCATCGTACGCGAAGAGCAGGTGCTGGAAAGCCTCAAGCGCATGGCCGCGGTAGTCGATCAGCAGAATGCTGCCGACAGCTCGTACCGGCCGATGGCGCCGAACTTCGACGACAACGTCGCCTTCCAGGCAGCGCTGGAGTTGGTGCTCGAAGGGGCCAAGCAGCCAAACGGTTACACCGAGCCGGTGCTGCACCGTCGCCGCCGCGAGTTCAAGGCGCGTAACGGGTTGTAAGCAACACATGCTGGGGCCGCGTTGCGGCCCTTTCGCGACACAAGGCCGCTCAGGATAGCGGCGCCCTTCAAATCAGCGCCGACCCTGTAGGAGCGGCCTTGTGTCGCGAAAGGGCTGCAACGCAGCCCCAGCTTCACTCAATCCGCAATTCCTTCCTCACCAGCCGCAACAGCTTGTCCAGATCCGGCGGCTTGACCATGAAGTCCAGCACCCCCAGGTGCATCGCCTTGACGGCTTCAGGCACCTGCGATTCCCCTGACACCACCACAATGGGCAGATCTGCCCGCACCGAACTGCGAATCTGCTTGATCAATTCAAGCCCATCCACCGGCCCCATGCGCAAATCGGTGATCATCATGCCAATGCGCGGCTCACGCCTGAGTGCCCGCAGCGCAGCCAATGCGCTCGACGCACTGATGCAGCGGATACCTTTGCGATGCAGATACCAGGCTAGCGCCCTGCGGCTGAGCAGATCGTCATCCACCACCAACACCAGCGGCAGTTGCGGCGGTGGCGCGGTTACCATGGCCAACGCCTCGCGCTCGGCGTCACTCAGAATGTCGTCATGCTCAGCCATGGTCTTCCCGTTGAAAAATCGTCTGCACAGCGTATGACCACAAATTCGCCCATTGTGCTAACCACCCACTCAGCCGACATCGCCGAACGGGCGTTATGCCCTCATAGACTTACGTCCAATGGGCACGAACCGGCCGCCAGCCGACCATGGGGACCGAGAACAACAAGGCCGACTTCACTCTATATAGTTAGATATATATAGTTCGGCACAGCGATACGGTCAGCTCATGAGTAAAAAGGACGCCTATAGCCAAGCCGGCAGAACCGCGGTCTTGCAGAACATTCAGGGCACGTTGCAGTTCCTGCAGCGCTTTCCGCCGTTCAAGCAGATGGAACACAGCCATCTGGCCTTTCTGGTGGAGCAGTGCCAATTGCGCTTCCACGCCAGCGGCGAGAGCATCATCAAACCCGCCGATGGCCCGGTCGAGCACTTCTACATCGTCAAGCAAGGGCGCGTGGTCGGCGAGCGCCAGCACGTCAGCCAGGCCGGGGTGGAAACCACCTTCGAGATCACCAGCGGCGAATGCTTCCCGCTGGCGGCTCTGCTCGGCGAGCGTGCGACCCGCACCGAGCACGTGGCCGGCGAAGACACCTTCTGCCTGCAGCTGAACAAAGCCGCGTTCATTCGCCTGTTCTCGCTGTCGGATGTGTTTCGTGATTTTGCACTGCGCGGCGTCAGCAGCCTGCTCGATCAGGTCAATCAGCAGGTGCGCCAACGCGCCGTGGAAACCCTCGGCACTCAGTATTCCCTGAATACGCCGCTGGGCGAGCTGGCCATGCGTCACCCGGTGGTGTGCACCCCGGACATGCCCCTGCGCGAGGCCGTGCGCCTGATGCACGAGCAGCAGGTCGGCAGCATCGTGATCATCGACCCGCAGCGCTTTCCGATCGGTATCTTCACCCTGCGCGACCTGCGCCAGGTAGTCGCCGATGCCAGCGCCGAACTGAGCGCGCCGATTGCCCAGCACATGACCGCCGCGCCGTTTTACCTGGCGCCGGATGCCACTGCGTTCGATGCCGCGATGGCGATGACCGAACGGCATATTGCCCACGTCTGCCTTGTGCATGAGCGGCGCCTGTGCGGGGTGGTGTCGGAGCGCGATCTGTTCTCCTTGCAGCGGGTCGACCTGGTCCATCTGGCGCGGACCATCCGCCATGCGCCACGGCTGGACACGTTGGTGTCGCTGCGCGGCGAGATCAGCCAGCTGGTCGAGCGCATGCTCGCCCATGGCGCCTCATCGACGCAGATCACTCAGATCATCACCCTGCTCAACGACCACACCGTGTGCCGGGTGATCGAGCTGGCCCTGGCCGAGCGTGGCGATCCCGGCGTTGCATTCAGCTGGTTGTGTTTTGGCAGCGAAGGCCGCGGTGAACAAACCCTGTTCACCGATCAGGACAACGGCATCCTGTTCGAGGCCGACGACACTGCCCAGGCCGACGCCCATCGGCGTGCGCTGCTGCCGTTGGCGCAGTACATCAACCAGTGCCTGGCGCAGTGTGGTTTCAGTTTGTGCAAAGGCAACATCATGGCCGGCAACCCCGACCTGTGCCTGTCACGCAGCGAGTGGGCACGGCGTTTTGCCGGGTTCGTCCGCGAGGCCAGCCCGGAGAACCTGCTCGGTTCTTCCATCTACTTTGACCTGCGCGCGGTCTGGGGCGATGAGCAGGCGGTCGAACAGCTGCGCCAGGGCATGCTTGCCCAGGTCCGCGACAACCGTATTTTCCAGCGCATGATGGCCGACAACGCCTTGCGCCAGCGGCCACCGGTGGGGCGCCTGCGCGAATTTGTGCTGACCCGCCAGGGCAACGACAAGGCCGCCACCCTCGACCTCAAGGTGCAGGGCCTGACGCCGTTTGTCGACGGCGCACGGCTGCTTGCACTGGCCAATGGCATCGGCGCCTGCAACACCCTCGAGCGCCTGCGCCAACTGGTCGCCAGAGAAGTCATCGATGCCTTGGACGGCGCCGCCTTCGAAGAGGCTTACCACTTCATCCAGCAGACCCGCATGCAGCAGCATCAACGCCAGAGCCGCGCCAACCAGGCCTACTCCAACCGGCTCGACCCGGACAGCCTCAACCAGCTCGATCGGCGCATCCTGCGTGAATCGCTGCGCCAGGCTCAACGCCTGCAAAGCAGCCTGGCCCTGCGGTATCAGCTATGAGCCTGTTTACCTGGTTACGCCCTTCCCTGCCTGCTGCGGTCGACCCGGCCATGCGCCAGCGCCTGGCGCAGCTGCCCAAGCCTGCGCCGCCAGGCGTGCATTCGCTGCGTGAGCAGCGCTGGGTAGTGCTGGACCTGGAAACCAGTGGCCTCAACCTCAACCGTGATCAGGTGCTGTCGATCGGTGCGGTGGCCATCGAAGACGGCGCCATCGACTTCAGCCAGCAGTTCGAACGCACCCTGCACCGCCCGGCGCAGAAGACCAACCCCAGCGTGTTGATCCACGGCCTCGGCCCGGATGCCCTGGCCGCAGGCTCAGCACCGGCAACGGCGCTGCTGGAGTTGCTCGAGTTCATCGGCGACAGCCCACTGCTGGCGTTCCACGCACCGTTCGATCAGCACATGCTCGGCCGTGCCTTGAAAGACAGCCTCGGCCATCGCCTGCAGCACAGCTTTTACGACGTGGCCGAAATCGCGCCGATGCTCAACCCCGACACGGTCATGCGCGAAGCCGGCCTGGACGACTGGATCGGCCACTTCGGCCTGCAGGTGGATGAGCGCCACCATGCCAGTGCCGACGCCCAGGTCACCGCCGAGCTGGCCTTGATCCTGTTCAGCCAGGCCCGCCGGCAGCAGCTCGACAGCCCCCTGCAACTGAGCACGCGCCTGCAGCAATGGCGCCGGCGCAAGGCCCAGAGTCACAGTTGGTAATAGCTATCCGATAGACGTCGATTGCGTGCAGCCACCCGCCTCTGTAACAATCGCGAATAATTATCGTTAGTTAACGCATTCTTCCCGGGGAACGCTCTTGCCGTCTGCGCACAGTCCACATGCTGATCTGATCGGTGCGCTTTATCGCGACCACCGCAGCTGGCTGCTGGCCTGGCTGCAACGCAGCACGCGCTGCCAGCAACGCGCCGAAGACCTCAGCCAGGACACCTTCGTGCGCTTGCTTGGCCGTGAGCAACTGGCGGTGCCGCGTGAGCCGAGGGCGTTTCTTGCCGCAGTGGCCAAGGGTTTGCTGTTCGACCATTTCCGCCGCGCTGCCCTTGAGCAGGCGTATCTGGCTGAACTGGCGCAGATGCCAGAAGCCGAACAGCCCTCGCCAGAGCTGCAACTGCTGATTCTCGAAGACCTCAAAGCCATCGACCGCCTGCTTGGCAAACTGTCGAGCAAGGCCCGCGCCGCGTTCCTGCACAACCGCCTGGACGGCATGGGCCATGCCGAGATCGCCGAGCGCCTGGGGGTTTCCGTCTCCCGTGTGCGTCAGTATCTGGCCCAAGGCATGCGCCAGTGCTACATCGCCCTGTATGGCCAGCCGACGTGAACGCCAGCCCGGTCTCGAACAAGGTGCTGGATGCGGCAATCGCCTGGAAGCTGTGCCTGGACGACAGCCCCGGCGCGCCAGAGCAACGTAGCGAATTCCTGCGTTGGCACGCTGCCAGTGAAGAGCACGCGCGCGCCTGGCGCCAGTTGGGCATGCTCGACCAGCGTTTCAGCGCGGCTGTAGGCCCAGCGCGCAAAGCGCTGCTGCAATCGCGGGCCAACTTGCGCCGGCGAGTGGGTACGCTGGGTGGCGGGCTTGCCAGCGTATTGCTGGTCGCCGCGCTGGCGTTGCAACTCGATGCCCCGTCGCTGTCGCCTGGCTACTGGCTGGCCGACCAGCGCACCGCTACTGGCGAGTTGCGCACCCTGCGCCTGGAAGACGGCACGTTGCTCAGCCTCAATACCCACACCGCTGTGGATATCGACTTCGAGGGCAGCCAGCGCGTGATCGTCCTGCATCAGGGCGAAATCTCGGTAGAAACCGGCCACGACGACCTGCGGCCACTGCTGGTGCGTAGCGACGATGGTCGCCTGCGCCCGCTGGGTACGCGCTTTATGGTCAAACGCGAAGCGCACGGCACGCGCCTTGAAGTGCTTCAGTCACAGGTCGCGGCGATGCCGTCCAACCGGACGGATGAACAGGTCCTGGCAGCAGGTCAGCAGGTCCTGATGACGGCCAATGGCCTCAGCCAGGTCAGCCCGGTCGCGGCCGGCGCCGATGCCTGGACGCGCGGCATGCTGGTGGTGGACAACGTGCGCCTGGCCGACCTGGTCGCTGAGCTGGGCCGCTACCGCAGCGGCCATCTGGGCGTCGCGCCCGAGGTCGCCGACCTGCGCGTGACCGGCAGCTTCCCGCTGACCAATATCGACCTCGCGCTGGCCTCGCTGACCCCCGCATTGCCGGTCAAGGTCGAGCAGCGCACGCCATGGTGGGTCAAGGTGGTCGCGCAATGAGCCGCCGGCGCCGATAAATTTATTTCGACAGGCCCCTGTCACTTTTCAGTTCTCGCTCGGCAAGGAAGCACAAAGCACTTATCCGTCGAGGAGCCCGCTGCATGTCCCGTGCCGTTGATCGTATCCTGCGCCCCAGCCTGATGGCTCTGGCGATTGCCCTGTCCATCCCGCTGGCCAGCCCTGCCCTGCACGCTGCCGAGCAGTCGCAACGCGCCTATGACATGCCCAGCGCGCCACTGGCGACAACCCTGAATCAGATCGCCAGCCAGGCCGGTATCGCCCTGGCGATCGATCCGGCGCTGGTCAGCGGGCGCAACGCGGCGCCGGTCAAAGGCCAGTACGATGCCCTCGGCGCGCTGCAGGCGGCCCTGCGCGGCAGCGGCCTGCAACTGCAGCAGAGCAGCGTCGGCAGTTACAGCCTGGTGGCCACGCCGCAAGGCAGCCTGGCGTTGCCGCAGACCAGTATCAATGCCAACTCCAGCTATGAAAGCGCATGGGGCGCGGTCGACGGATACACGGCGACCCGCACCGCCGCCGGCAGCAAGACCGACACCGCCATCGCCGAACTGCCGCGCTCGGTCTCGGTGATCACCCGCCAGCAGATGGACGACCGCCCGGTGCTCAGCCTCAACGACGCCTTGCGCTACACCGCTGGCGTACAAAGCAGCGGCTACGGCTCTGACTCGCGCAACGACTGGTTGCTGGTGCGCGGCTTTGTCCCGACCCAGTTCCTCGACGGCCTGCCGCTGCCGCGAGGCAACTACGCGACGCCCAAGATCGAGCCGTGGAACCTGGAGCGCATCGCCGTGTTGCGCGGGCCGGCCTCATCGGTCTACGGGCAGACGCCGCCCGGCGGCTTGCTTGACATGACCTCGCGCCGACCGCAGGCCCAGAGTGCGCACGAGATCGAAGTGCAGGCTGGCAGCAATCAACACAAGCAGATCAACTTCGACAGCACCGGCAAAGTCGACGAGCAAGGTGAGTTTCTGTACCGCGTCAGCGGCACGGTGCGTGACAGCAACTCCCCGGTTGATCACATTCCAGACAAACGCTACAACCTGGCCCCAAGCCTGACCTGGAACATCAACGACGATAGCAAGCTGACCCTGATCACTCAGTTCACCCGCGACGATACCGGCATTACCGGGCAGTTCCTGCCGTTGCAGGGCACCAAGCTCGCCAGCCCGGCGGGCAAGATTTCCCACCACAAGAACCTCGGTGACCCGGACTGGGAATCCTACGACCGCACCTACTACCACCTGGGCTATGCCTTCGAAACCCGTTTGAACGATGTCTGGCAGTTCCGCCAGAACCTGCGTTATGCGCGCAACGAGCTGGACTTCAAGGGCATCACTGCCGGCGGCCAGATCTGGCCCGCCGGCCCGGATGAAGCGGTAAGCGCCGACGGCACCGTGCAACGCACCGCCGGTATCGTTGAAGAAGACATCAGCCAGTTTGCCGTGGACAACAACTTCCAGGCCGACTTCGACACCGGTGCAGTCAGCCACACCGTGCTGCTGGGCCTCGATCACCAACGCTCCGACAGCAACGCGCGCTGGCGCTGGGGCTCGGCTGGCGTGCCGGCGAGCAACATCCACAACCCGATCTATGGTCAGGACTTCTCCAACGTCCAGTACTTCGACATGTACGACTACGACCAGAAGACCCAACAGACCGGCCTGTACGTGCAGGACCAGATGGCCCTGAACAATTGGCGCCTGACCCTGGGTGGTCGTGAGGACTGGGTCCACACCGGCACCACCTTCCACAATCAGGGGGATGCCACCAGCACCCAGCGCGACAAGAAGTTCAGCAGCAACGCCGCCCTGAGTTATGTCTTCGACAATGGCATCACGCCGTATATTTCCTACGCCGAATCATTCCAGCCGGCCATGGGCTCAGTGGTCAACAGCACCAATGCGTTCGAGCCCACCGAGGGCAAGCAGTACGAGCTGGGCGTCAAATACCAGCCACCTGGCAGCAGCGCCTTGTTCAGCGCAGCGGTGTTTGACCTCACCCAGGAAAACATCTCGGTTACCGAAGGCGGCGTGACCCGCCAGGTTGGCGAAGTGCGGGTCAAGGGCGTGGAGCTCGAAGCCACGGCTGACGTCAACGACAACCTCAAACTGGTGGGTTCGTATACCTACAACGACAGCGAGATCATCAAAGGGCTCAGCGCTGAAGAAGGCAAGCGCATGGCTCAGGTACCGCGCAACCAGGCTACTGCCTGGGCGGACTACACCTGGCGCACCGGTACGTTGGAGGGCTTCGGTGTGGGTGTCGGCGTACGCTATGTGGGCGATACCTACGGCAACACGATCAACAGCGACTGGGGCCATGTTGGCTCGTACACCGTCTATGACGCTTCGGTGCATTATGACCTTGGCCGGATGAACAGCACCTTCAAAGGCGTCACCGTCGCAGTGGACGCCAAGAACCTGTTCAACAAGGACTACCTGTCGACCTGTGATGGCTACTACTGCTACTACGGCGACGAGCGCAACGTGGTCGCCAGCGTCAATTACAAGTTCTGATGCAAACGGTCAGCGGGCCTGCCGCAGTCTGGCAGGCCCGCTGACGCCCTCGCCAAGAGCCCCAAAAGATGAAAAGCCTCACCCTCCGCCGCTGGTCGAAGGTCCACACCTGGAGCAGCCTGGTCTGCACCGTGTTCCTGCTATTGCTGGCGCTCACCGGCCTGCCGTTGATCTTCCATCACGAACTGGAACACCTGCTCGGTGACGCCCCCGTGCTGCGCCAGATGCCTGCCGATACCCCGCACCTGGATTTGCAGCAACTGGTGCTCAAGGCAGAGCAGCACCGCCCCGGCGAAGTCATGCAGTACTTCGGCTACGACGAGGACGAACCCAACGGCGTGGTGGCCATCACCGCCGCCACGGCAGGCAGCGACCCCAACGACTCGCACACCTTCATGCTCGACGCGCGCAGCGGCGAGGCGGTGGCCATGCCGGCGGCCAACGGCGGCCTGATGATGACCATCCTGCGCTTGCACGTAGACATGTTCGCAGGGCTTGCCGGCAAGCTCTGGCTGGCCTTCATGGGCCTGTTGTTCGTGGTCGCGATCATCTCCGGCACGGTGTTGTATGCGCCGTTCATGCGCCGTTTGCCGTTCGCCAGTGTGCGCCAGGACAAATCGCCCAGGCTGCGCTGGCTCGACCTGCACAACCTGCTCGGCGTGGTAACCCTGACCTGGGCGCTGGTGGTCGGCGTTACCGGCGTGATCAGTGCCTGCGCCGACTTGGTCATCGCTGCCTGGCGCAATGACAGCCTGGCAGCCATGGTGGCGCCTTATCGCGATGCACCGCCGCTCACCGAGCGCGCTCCAGCCAGCCGCTTGCTGGAGATCGCCAGTGCCGCAGCGCCGGGGATGCGCGCCGACTTCATTGCCTTCCCCGGAACGCGATTTTCCAGCGAGCATCACTACGCCGTGTTCATGAACGGCGCCACGCACCTGACCTCGCACCTGTTCACCCCGGTACTGATCGACGCCAGGACCCTCGCCGTGACGGCAGTCGGCGAACGGCCCTGGTACATGGACGCCATGGGCCTGTCGCAGCCGCTGCACTTTGGCGACTACGGCGGGCGGCCCATGCAGATCCTCTGGGCAGTGCTGGATGTGCTGACCATCGTCGTACTCGGCAGCGGCTTGTACCTGTGGTGGGGCAAACGTCGCAGCCGTGGGCGGGACAAGCCATGAGCCATCGCTCGCAATCGACCTGGCGCATTTTCACCTGGCCGCTGCTCATCGCGCTGCTGGGCGCCGCTGGGCTGTTCGCTGCCTTGCTCGGTGACGACGGCTGGGATGTACTGGCCTGGATCGGCCTGGGTATTCCCGCCCTCCTCGGGTTACAGGCATTGCTCAGACGCAGGCAGCGGTGAGCTATCCGAGTACCGCCATGGCTGCCTTGGCCAACCTAGCATGCAGGGTCCCCGCGACGAGGAATGGACCATGCAACCGCTCAAACTCATCGAAACACTCGACCGCCAGATGCACACCCTGCTTGAGCCGTTGCCGGTCATTGACCAGCCACTGCACAACGATCTGCACGCCCGCCGTAAAATTCACAGCGACCTGGCCAGCTTCTGGAGCGAACTCAACAGCCAAGGGCTGAACCGCCGACAACGGCTGATCGCCCTGCGTCAGCTGTACCTGCTGACCGAAGTCGATCTGCGTATAAGCGACGACACCTTGACGCGCACGCAAGGCAAGCTGCTGCGGGACTGTATCGAGCGGCCACGGGCCTGGCAGCGCCAGCATGTTCCCGCAGCGCAGCGCCCCCAGGTATACCGCGCCGTGCTCGAAGGTCAGCGGCCCAACTGGCGCAGTCACCTGCCAGGGCTGTTGGTGATCATTGCCGGCAGTGCTGAAGGCAAGACCCTCGAGGCCGCCGAGGATACCGGCGAGGTGATGCTGTGTTGCCTGTCGCAGGGCATCGAAGTCTTCGCCTCGCTGCAGGCTTTGCACAATGAACTCTGCGAACGGCTGGATGACCCCTTGCAGAGCCGTACCCTGTTGCACCTGTACGCCGATCCGCAGATCGCCGAACGTGCCTGTCGGGCAGAGCGGCTGCGCTACGAGTGGTACGCCGACGACCTGGTCGAGGCTCAGGTACTGCAACTGATCGAGACCCAGCGCGAACGGCTCAATCTGCCTTCTCTGTGGAGCGAGACACACTCGGCAACCGACCGCCATGCACAGGCAACCACAGCGCTAGCGCTGAGCGACGATCTGGGTAATCAGGCCAGCCTCAATACACGCTATTCACTGCTCTTGCAAAAACACATGCCGACTTGGCTGCACAAGGCTCAAGGCCAGGGTTTGAGCCACATCATGCAGACCATGCAGGAGCTGGTACAGGCCAGCGAACAGGCCGCTGCGCCAGGTATCCTGACCCTTGAGCAGTTCCAGCAGCGGCACGACCTCAAGACTTGGACGCGAGCCCGCATTGAAGCGCGCCTGCAAGAGGATTTCGGCCTGCAACTGCAAGCGCAGGACATCAACGTGTCGATCACCCGCGCGCGTCAGGTCGGGCCCCAGCCCTACCCGTTCAACCTGTCCCTATACATGACCTGGCAAGGGCTCGAGAAAGTCGGCGGCGAATTGATCGAGATGGTTACAGAACGCCTGCCGCTGGACGATCTGGCCTTGGTCAACCTGGCCTGGTTCAATTTCGACTACTGGCTCACGGCACGGGTCAACCACAGTCAGGGCCAGCCGCTACCGCCAGGGCTGAGCCCCGCATACCTGCAGGCATTGGTGCGCGAGCTCAACGCCGGGGGACGCTATGCCGAGTTTCTCCACACTCAGCTGATCGACTCTGGCGTGGGCCGCTGGCGCATGCAGGCTCACAGCCAGGTCAACCGCGCGAAGATGCGCGCCGACCTGGCCAAGGCGCGCTATGCCGGGCACTTCGCCGAGGACCGCGCCGAGCGAGGTTACCGCTGGGCAACGGCAGTACTGGATCAGCCGGACAACGCCCTGCGCAGCAGCGTCGAAGGCCATGCGGTAACGGTCCGGCAACTGCTGATCAAAGGCCACACGGTACAAGGCGTACTGTTGGTGAATGTCGAACAACACAGCGTGCCGTCGTTCCTCATGTACACCCCGGACGCACCGGACCGGCGCAACTGGCGCGAATTTTCCTCGACCCGGCAATTGCTGCGCACCCTGCGCAAGAAAGCCGACCTGCGCCAGTACGTGGCCAGGCGGCTGCCGCAAGTCAGTCAGAAGGAGGTGCAGCGGCTGCTGCTCAAGGGCGGGCTGGGTGCCCATGTCAGCCGCCCGCAGATCAACGGCGAGCTGTTCGCCGCGCTGTATCTGGCCGAGGTGCGGGCGCATCTGGCCGAGGTCGATGCGAGCAGCCACACCACCCGAGAGGTCAATACACAGTCGATCATCGACTTGTCATGGCGCCTGCTGGACCTGATCAGCCTGGTACTGCCGGCCAAGGCACTCATGACCTTGTCGATAGGGCGCATGCTTATCGATATCTGGGACGGTGTCGACGCCTTTCAGCGCGACGACATGGAAGGTGTGCTTCGCAACGCCTACAACGCCATCAGCCACGCCACGGATGCCGGCAGCAGCTATGTCGCCACTGGCATATTGCGCCGGGCGATCCGTGGCATGCCCAAACAACCGCCACTTCCACTGCCTGCCCGTTATCAGGTCACCGCCGACCCAGGCTCGCTGCGCTATCGCATCGATGGCGAGCATGAGATCGGTGTCTACGAGCAGGTCTCGGCCTTCGGCGGTTTGTCGCAATATTTTGTAAGGGATGCCCATGGCAGCCACTACAAGGTGACCTTCGATGGCCATCGCTGGCGCGTGATCGACCCTGAGCAGCCGGATGCTTACCTCAAACAACCCATCCGCCGCCTGGCCACTGGCGAGTGGGTCATCGACTCGCCGGTACTCTGGTATGAGGGCTTGCCCGAGCTGCAGGCACTGCTCAATGGCAGCCTGCTGCAATCCACCCTCGCGGGGACGGCCCTGAGCAACGCGCCAGGGCTGTACGAACACGAGCAACAACTGTACCTGCAGACCAGCAGCGGGCAGCTCGGGCTGCGCCGGCACCTGCTGGCGGACCACTACCATATGCAGATCCCACAAGCGCACGAGGCAGGCGTCAAAGCCTGGGCACTGGCCCGCTGGGAGGCAGGCCAGTGGCGCATACGGGTACGCCAGCCAGGGCGCAGCAGCGATTGGCTGGAGCTACCCTCGGCTTACTCGGCGATCCGCGGCAGCAACTGATCCAGCCGCTTGTGCAAGGCACTGTCACTCGGCCAGTTACGCAGCATGCGTGCCCGATCACGGGCGTAGGCAGTCGCGAAACTGAGCTGGGTGGCGTGCTGGCACATGGCGTCTAGATCGATCAGCGACCACTGGCCGTTCTGCCAGAACAGGTTGTGCCCCTTCATGTCGCCATGGCTGATGCGCTCGCGGATCAGTTGCTGCATCAGCTGCAGCAAGGCCTGCACCTGGTCATCCGGCGCCTCGCCGGAGGCAACGAATGGCGCGAAGCATTCAAGCAGGTCTGGCCCGTCAGCATATTCGGTGACCAGATAAGCACGGCTGCGCAGGCCCATCACCCGTTGCTCAAGCACTGCCAGCGGCTTGGGCGTGGCGATGCCGAGAAAGCGCAGGCGCTGCCCTTCGATCCATGAGTGCCAGGCCCGGCTGGGGCGCCAGAAGCGCTTCAACCAGTGCGCGGTGTTCTTGATGTTGTAGCGCTTGAGCACCAGCGACCGGCCGCCAACTTCGACCCGGGCAACGCTTGCGGCGCCACCGGTCTTGTACAGGTGGCCGTTGTCGATCAGCGTATCGGCCTGCTCCAGCACCGGCTGCATGGCCGCGACTTCGCTGCGGTCAATGGCGCGCAGGCCAGACAGGCTACGCTCGACGCTGAACAGGGTGCACTCGCGTCCGGCCTTGTCCAGGAAGTCCTTGAGCCGCCAGGCGCGAACCTTGTCGACCTGCTTCTGCAAGGCTTCCAGCGGCAGTGCATGCTCCCCGTTGGCCAGCAGGTAATGCACCAGCAGCTCTTCGGTGAACGGCTCCAGGCGCTTGGGCAACTGGGCGAAGAACACGCCGAGGTTTTCCAGCACGCGCGGGCGCGACAGGCTTTGCCCCGGTGTCTCGGCCTTGATCCCGGCACCATCGATCAAGTACAGCTGGCCGCCGTGGCGCAGCAGGTTATCCAGATGCAGATCAGCCTGCCACAGGCCTTTGGCGTGCATCTGCGCAACCGCGCCGAGCGCTTCGCCCAGCACTTGCTGCTGCTCATCGGCCAGTGGCGTCAGCGCCTCGACTTCAGCCCAGGCAGCGCCCAGGCTCTGGGCGTTTTCCAGGTATTCGAACAGCAGCCAGCCACCCTCGCCTTCCTGCAGGCCGTCAGCCAGCAGTTGCGGGGTGGTCAAGCCTTGCGCGGCGATCAGCTTGACGCCATCCAGCTCGCGCTGAAAATGCCGCGCGGCGTTGCTGCCGACCAGCAGCTTGGCCAACACCGGCTTGCCGCGCCAGACACCGGCGCCGACGTAGCGTTGGCCAGGCAGCACCCGCAGCAGGCTGAGCAGCTGCAGCTCAGCGCTGCCAGCAGCATCGGCCAGGGTAATGTTCAGCGGCAGGCTCGGCGTGCGCCCAGCCGTCTTGAGTTCAGGCAAACGCATCAACGGGCCTCTTTTTCATGCTGACGGCGCACCAGCCGCTGCAGCCAGGTTGTCACCAGCGCGCTGTCGGCCGGTTGCTGCAGATAGGCCGCCAGCAAGCTGCGCACATCGCCTTCGCTCCAGGCGCGGGCACGACGCAGCAACGGTTCCAGGTCTTTCAGGCGGTCGCGCATGCCAAGCAGCAGCGGTCGGGTCTTTTCCAGGTCGATGAGCTGCGCCTGCCAGCCTTCGCGGCGCTCGCGCAGGAAGATGTGCTTGGGATAGAAGCACCCGTGTACCTGACCGGCGGCGTGCAAGGTACGCCCCAGCTGGCCGCAGGCCTGGAGGATACCCAGGCGTTTTTCTGCAGCCAGCTGCGGCCATTGCGCCAGCAGGCTGTCGAGATCGTTCCATTCATCCAGGGCGCGGGTCATGAGCATCGCGCGGTGCTCGCCGTTGCTCTTGCGCTCACCGTAGAACACCGCCTGCAACGCCGGGATCTTCAGCTTCTGGTAGCGCGTGATGTTGCGAAACTCGCGGGCAAATGTCGGCTCACCGAAGGGCCGATGCAGGGTGCGGGTAAAGTAGTTGAGCTGGCGCTTGAGGTAGTAGCCCTTGCCCTCAAGCTCCAGGCGAAACACGCTGCTCCAGCCGCCACGGCCGGTGTTGGGTTCGTCCACCGCATCGAGTTGCAGCGCCCACAGCGCCTCGAAATCGTTCAAGCCGTGGCGTTGCAGCAGGGCAAGCTCGCTGCTGGCCAGATAGTCGGTCATTCCCTTCCCTCGAAAAAGCGCTCCACTTCGCGTACCCGTTTTTTATCGCTGGCGTTCAACCGCGGGTGCCCGCGGTACTGCAGGTAGAAGCGCAGGCGCTGGGTCGCCGACAGGTGATACTTGGCGACCTTGTCCAGGCAAGCCAGGTCTTTGATAACGCGGTGGCGGAGCATGAATCCGCGCCAGAAATCGCCGGTCGGGCAATCGATGAAGAATAGCGTGCCCTGATCATCCACCAGCAGGTTGCGCCACTTCAGATCATTATGGGTGAAGTGGTTGTCGTGCATGACCCGGGTATGCCGGGCCAGCTGGCGGCTGACGTGGTCGACCCAGGCACGGTCGGCCAGGCGCGGATCATTGCGCTTTGCCAGCTCCGAGAGGTCTTCGGTACGCGGCAGCTCGCGGGTGATCATCGCCCCACGGCCAAAGGCCAGGCCGTTGCGCTCCAGGCCCCAGCCGATCACTTCGGCGGTGGGGATGCCCCATTTGGCGAACTGCTTGAGGTTCTGCCATTCGGCCTTGATCCGCGGCCGGCCAAGGTAGCGGCGCAGGTGCTTGCCGGCGCCGGTATAGCGTTTGACGTAGTAGTACACACCATCGCGCTGGATCCGCACCACTTCGCTGAGCGGGTCGCGGGTCAGGCGTTCGCCGTCGATGGCGAACACGGCGTCGAGGCTGCCGAAATCTGCTGCCAGGTGTTGATACTCCGGCAGCAGCGTCCAACCCGCCATCAGAGTGCGTCCCCGTAGCGTTGTTTGCGCGCGTAGAGTTTTTGCGCCTTGCCTTCGAGCCAGGCCAGCAGGCGCGCTTCATCGGCGAATATCTGGCGCAGCGGCTGCTGGAAGTAACCGCGCAGGAAACGCAGTTTGTCGCGCCGGGTAAGGCCGATATCCAGCGCCGAGAAGTACAGCGCAGCCAGGTCCTTGTCGCGCCAGCGGCGGCTGATGCTGCTGCGGGTCTGGGCGCGGTGCAGGTCGATGACCGACAGTTTGAAGTCGTCGGCGCGCACCGGGCGATCGGTATGCAGAAGGAAATGGCAGATGTAGCAGTCGCGGTGGTTGACCCCGGCGCGGTGCATACCGCCGGTCATCTTCGCCACTTCGGCAATCAGCGCATGCTTGAGGCCCGGCTGTGGCGGCTGCTTGACCCAGTCGATACTGAAGTCTTCCAGGCTGATGGTCGGCGCCAGCTCTTGGGTGATGATGAACGAATGCTGCTGCGCCGGATTGCTGCCGCGTTCGCCGTAGGCGACTGCGGTCATGGTCGGCACGCCGACTTCATGCAGGCGCTGGATGGCGCGCCATTCCTGGCCGGCGCCGAGCACCGGCAGCTTGGCGCTGAAGAGGTTCTTGAAGATCTCGCCCCAACCGATGCCACGGTGAATCTTGACGAAGTAACCCGCGCCCTCGACCTCGGTGCGCAGCGTACGCCGGCCTTCCAGTTCGCGGAACACTTCGCCCTGCAGTTGCTCGGCGGCCTCGAAGGCATCGCGCCCGGCCCACAGCCGCTTGAACGGCTGCGCCAATATCAGCTTCATGCGTGCTCCTGGTTGAGGATCACATCGGCGGCATGCTGCGGCATGCTGTAAAGGTCGGCGCTGTCGGCAAACGCCAGGCCATTGCGCGACCAGGCCGCCCGGGCCTCGCCGTCTTCGAGCATGCGTTGCAGGTAGCGGTCGAGCTGCTCCTGCGCGAATGGCTCATCGAGTACCAGGCCGCTGTCGGCCTCGGCGATGTAATGGGCATAACCGCATACTTTCGAGACCAGCACCGGCAAGCCGGCGACCAGCGCTTCGAGCAGCACGGTGCCGGTGTTTTCGTTGTAGGCCGGGTGGATCAGCAGGTCAGCACCCAACAGGAAGCGCGGGATATCGCTGCGACCCTTGAGGAACTGCACCTGCTCGCCCAGGCCCAGCGCTGCGCTTTGCAGCTGGAACACCTTGGGGTCGTCCTGGCCGATGACCATCAGCCGGGTGCGCTTGCGCAACGCCGCTGGCAGCGCAGCCAGCGCCTTGAGGCTGCGGTCGACGCCCTTGGTCTTGAAGCCGGAGCCGATCTGCACCAGCAGCAGGTCATCCTCAGCAAGCTTGAACTCCTGGCGGAACTGCGCACGGATTTCAGCGGCGTTGGCCGGTGCGCGGCGATCCTGGGAGATCCCTGGCGGCAGCAGATGAAAACGCTCCACCGGTGTGCCGTAGTGCTTGATGAACAGCGGCTGTTGCACCTCGGAGATCATCAGGATCTCGGTGCGGGCATCCTTGGCGAACACCGCACGCTCGTATTCGGCGAAGTGGCGGTAACGGCCCCAGCGCCGGTACAGGCTGCCGCGCAGGGTCTGTGCCTTGTCTTCGAAGCAGCCGTCGGCGGCGTAGTAGACGTCCAGCCCCGGCATCTTGTTGAAGCCGATCAAACGATCGACCGGGCGCTTGGCCAGGTCAGCCGCCATCCAGGCGCTGAGCTTCTCGTTGCGGCGATGGTTGAAGATCGCCTTGACCGGCGCCACCAGCACTTCAAAGCCAGGCGGAACCTCGCCCTCCCAGATCAGCGTGTAGACGCGGATTTGATGACCGCGCTGCTGGCACTCCAGAGCAATGCGCATGAAGTCACGCTGCAGCCCGCCAAACGGGAAGTATTTGTACAGTACGAAAGCCAGTTGCATTAACGAACATCCTCAGCCAGCAGCAACGCGCTCAAGCGGCTCGCCACATGCTCGGGATTCAGGCGAGTGAAGCACAATGGCCACTCGCGTTTGATATCGAACCGGCGCAGATCCTCGGCGCTCGGTTTATAGGTGCACTTCTTTTGCAGGCAGGGCGCGCAAGGGAAGTCGCTGGCCTGGTGGACCTGGACACGTCCGTAAGCGCCGGTCAAACCAGGGTTGGTGGGGCCAAACAGGGAGATGGTCGGTACATCCAGCGCAGCGGCCAAGTGGCCCAGGCCGGTATCCACCGCCACGCAGGCCTTGGCCGCGGCCAACACGCGAGCCACCCCTACCAGGTTCAATTTGGGCAGTACCTGGCAATTACTCAAGCCTTGGGCGATGCGCTCGGCGCGGTCTTTCTCGGCCTGATTGCCCCACGGCAAACAGACCTTCAGATTGCGCCGGCCCATCCGCTCGGCCAGCTCGCGCCAGTAGGCCTCTGGCCAATGCTTGGTGGCCCAGGTCGTGCCATGCAAAAACACCACGAACGGCGTCGTGGGTGGCAATTGCAGACGATCAAGGTCCAGGCCGTAGTTGCCGATCCCTTCGGGCAGGTCGTAAGCCAGCGCCAGCGCAAACAGCTGGCGCAGGCGCTCCACGGCATGCTGGCCGACCGCAACCGAAAGCGGCCGGTCATAGAAGCGGCTGGACAGGCCTTCACGCGCCGAGAAGCGGTCAAGCCCGGCCACTGGCGCCTTGACGTAGCGGGTCAGCCAGGCCGACTTGACCAGGCCCTGGGCGTCGATCACCAGGTCGTACTGACGCTCGCGCAGGCGCTGTTTGAAGGCTTTCCATTCGCCGCTCTTGAGGGTCTGCCAGATATTCTTGCGCCAGCGCCGGATCGCCACCGGGATCACCCGGTCGACCGCAGGATGCCAGCTGGGGATCTCGGCAAAGCCCTCTTCCACCACCCAGTCGAAACGGATGCCGGGGATGGCGTGGGCGGCATCGGTCAGCGCCGGCAAGGTGTGAATCACGTCGCCCAACGAAGACGTCTTGATGATCAGAACCCGCACTCAGTCGACCTCAGCCAGAACATCGATACGGTTCGGCCCGGCCAGATTGTGCAGCGCGGCAATGACCTTGCCCGGTTCGAGCAGTCGCAGGCAGTTGTAATGACCAAAGCGGCAGGTGCGGTCGAAGCACGGGCTGCATTCCAGGCCCAGACGGACCACTTCGACCTGTTCGGCCAAGGGCGGTGTAAAGCCCGGCGAGGTCGAGCCGTACACGGCCACCAGCGGACGGTTCAGCGCCGCAGCGACGTGCATCAGCCCCGAGTCGTTGGAAACCACTGCATCGGCGCAGGACATCAGGTCGATGGCCTCGGCCAGTGAGGTTTCCCCGGAGAGGTTGCACGACTCTTCGCGCAGGCCGGGGATCAACCGCTCACGGATGGCCTCGCCGACCGGGTGGTCTTTCTTCGAGCCAAACAACCAGACCTGCCAGCCCTGGCGGATCATGGCGTCTGCCACTTCAGCATAGTGCTCGGCCGGCCAGCGCTTGGACTCGCCAAACTCGGCGCCCGGGCACAAGGCCAGGACCGGCCGGTCCAGCGCCAGGCCGAACTTGGCCAGCGCGGCGTCGCGGCTCGGCGCCTCGATCTGCAGGCTTGGCCGCGGATACGGCTGCGGCAGCTCGGCACCGGGCGCATAGGCCAGGGCCATGAAGCGCTCGATCATCAGCGGGTAACGTGCCTTGTCCAGCTTGCGCACGTCATTGAGCAGCAGGTAGCGCATCTCGCCGCGCCAACCGGTGCGTTTGGGGATGCCGGCAAAGTACGGCACCAGCGCCGACTTCAATGAATTGGGCAACAGGATCGCCTGGTCGTACTGGCCAGCCAGCGACTTGCCGATCCGCCGGCGCGTGGCCAGCTCCAGCGCGCCATGGCCGAGCGGGAAGCTCAAGGCCTCACGCACTTCGGGCATGCGCTCGAGCAGCGGCCGGCTCCACTCGGGGGCCAGCACGTCGATTTCACACTCAGGGTGCTGCTGCTTCAGGCACTGGAACAAGGTCTGCGCCATTACCATGTCGCCGACCCAGCTGGGGCCAATGATCAGTATTCTCATGCTTTGTCCAGAAACGCTGGGGGAAAGTGCAGCACGGTCTCCCCTCTTTATATTCAGGCTAGGTGGCGTGCAGTGTACCACTCGCAGGCAAACGAGGCGTTTCGGCACTGCCATCGCGGCGCGCGGCCACGCTGGCAGTGCCGGGAGTTCAGCTCAGGCCCAGCTGCGCCCAGATCCGCCGCACTTCGGCGCGCTCACTGGCAAACTGCGCAGCATCGATGACCCCGGCCTGCTTCTGCAGCGCCTGGCGGTGCGAGGCCGAGCGAAACGCCTTGTACACTTCTCGCAGCAATATTGCATCGCTGGCCGGCACCAGCCCGGCCTGTTCCAGCTCTTCGAGGATGCGGATGTTGTCGGTCCAGCGCAGCAGTGCCGGGTGCACGTGCGACCAGGCCAGCGCTGCGTACTGGACCATGAATTCGATATCGACGATGCCGCCGGCATCCTGCTTGATATCGAACGGCACGCCCGCCTCGAAGGCGTTGCTGGCGGTGCCCGCTGCAGTCTGCTTGGTGCCCAGGCTGCCGCGCATCTTGGCGCGCATCTCGCTGACTTCGGCGCGCAGCTTGTCCAGATCGCGTGGCTGGCCGAGCACTTTCGCCCGCACCGCTTCAAACGCGCTGGCCACATCCTTGCAGCCCACCAGCACCCGCGCCCGCACCAGCGCCTGATGCTCCCAGGTCCAGGCTTCGCCCTGCTGATAACGCTCGAACGCGCCGAGCGAGCTGACCAGCAGACCGGCAGCGCCCGAGGGACGCAGGCGCATGTCGACGTCATACAGCTGGCCAGAGTTGGTCTGGGTGGTCAGCAAGTGGATGATGCGCTGGCCCAGGCGGGTGTAGAACTGCGCGCTGTCGATCGGCTTGGCGCCATCGGTTTCGGCCTGCGGATCACCGTCGTGGATGAACACCAGATCCAGATCGGAGCCGTGGCCCAGTTCGATGCCGCCGACCTTGCCATAGCCGACGATGATGAAACCTGGGTCACACAGGCTGCCATCGCTGCGTTTGGGCTGCCCATGACGGGCCACGGTCTGGCGCCAGGCCAGGGCCAGCACCTGGTCAAGAATCGCCTCCGCCAGCCAGGTCAGGTAGTCGCTGACCTTCATCAATGGCAGGTTGCCGCTGATTTCCGAAGCAGCCACGCGCAGGCTGTGCGCCAGCTTGAAGTGACGCAAGGCTTCCATCTGCTGCTCGAGGTCGTCTTCGGGGATGCGCGTCAGCCGCTCGCGCAGCTCGCTGGCCAGCTCCGGCGCCAACGGCGGGCTGAACAGCCGGCCTTCGTTGAGCAGCTCATCGAGCAGCAGCGGATAGCGGGCGATCTGTTCGGCGATCCACGGGCTGGCCGCACACAGCGTCAGCAGCCGGCGCAGCGCACCTGGGTTCTCGGTCAGCAGCACCAGATACGCCGAGCGCCGCGCCACCGCCTCGACCAACGGCAGTACCCGCTCCAGTACCAGGTCCGGGTTGTCGTGTTCAACAGCCTGAGCCAGCAGGCGCGGGATAAATGCATCCAGACGTTCGCGGCCCAGGCGCTGCATCGAACGTAGCTGCGGGCTGGCGCGCAGCCCGGTCAGGCGGCGCAAGGCATCGCCTGGCTGACCGAAGCCGGCTTCTTCCAACTGGCGGCAGGCGGCCTCTTCATCCTGGGCCTGCTCCCACAGCGGCGACCACTCGCCACCCACCACCAGTTCGCCCTCGGCCTCGTCTTCATCCGGGTCAGCGATGACCTGGCGGAAGTGCCAGTCGATGCGCCCGCGCCAATACATCAACTGGGCATGGAAGCTGTCCCAGTCGGCAAAGCCGAGGATGAACGCGACGCGGGCCCGATCGATGTCGCTGTCGGGCAGCATCTGCGTCTGCCGGTCGGCAATGGCCTGGATGGCGTGTTCGGTGTAACGCAAAAATTCATAGCCTTCGCGCAGTTCGCTAATCACTGCTGGCGGCAGATAGCCCTGCCCTTCAAGGGTGGCCAACACCTTGAGCAGTGGCCGCTGCTGCAGGCTGAGGTCGCGCCCCCCGTGGATCAACTGGAACGCCTGGGCAATGAACTCGACCTCGCGGATGCCACCGGCGCCCAGCTTGATGTTGTCAGCCATGCCCTTGCGCCGCACTTCCTGCTGGATCAGCTGCTTCATGGTGCGCAGCGCTTCGATTGCGGAGAAGTCCAGGTAGCGCCGGTATACGAACGGGCGCAGCATCTCCTGCAACTGGGCACCGGCAGCCTGATCACCGGCTACAACCCGCGCCTTGATCATGGCGTAACGCTCCCAGTCGCGGCCCTGGTCCTGGTAATACTGCTCAAGTGCATTGAACGACAGCACCAGCGCGCCGGCCGAGCCGTAGGGGCGCAGGCGCATGTCGACGCGGAATACAAAGCCATCCACGGTGACCGGATCGAGCGCTTTGATCAGGCGCTGACCGAGACGGGTGAAAAACTCCTGGTTGTCCAGCGAGCGCTTGACTCCCTCGGTCTCGCCGCCTTCGGCAAAGGCGAAGATCAGGTCGATGTCCGAGGACAGGTTCAGCTCGACCGCGCCCAGCTTGCCCATGCCCAGCACGACCATGTGCTGCGCCTCGCCACTGCGGTTGCCGATAGGCGTGCCGAACTGCTGACAATGGCGTGGGTACAGCCACTGGTAGGCCTGGTCGATGCAGGCGTCGGCCATATCGGACAGGTCGCGGCAGGTTTCGCCCAGCGCGGCCTGGCGAGTGATGTCGCGCCAGATGATGCGCATCTGCTGACGGTTGCGCGCCCGGCGCAGGTTGCGCGCCAGCGCTTCTTCGCTCTGCGCCGCCTGGGCCACTGCGGCAATCCGCGCGGTCATCTCGCCCGGCGCATAGGCCTGCTCCAGGTCACCACTGGCCAGCAGCTCGAGCAACACGCCCGGCTCGCGCTGAGCCTGATCAAAGATGAACTCGCTGGCCGCAGCTACCTGCTCGAACTGCCGCCGGTGCTCGGGGCTCAACGTAGTCAGGCCTGGGCCGTCCTGATTGCCCAGCGCCTCGCTCAGCAACTGTTGATTACGGGCGACCAGCGGTTGCAAGCCGGCGGGCAGATCGAGAGGCAAAGGCAGACGCATGGGCTATCCTTGATCGGCAACAAAGAGAGGGGTGTAATTGGCTACGGGGAAGCGGGACCACGGTTGAACTGTCATACAAAAGTTGTAAATAGCTGAAATCAACGAATCATTGGCATTAAACACCAAGAACCACCCACCTCAGCTACATCGCCAACCAACATGAACGTTTTTCCTCACAAGCCAGGGTGCGACCAAACGTCGCATTTCTGTAGTATTACTACTACCCCGACCGTGTAAAAGCATGAAATGCGAAAGCTTTTGTAGTAAAACTACACGGCGCCGGGTCACACTCCGGTAATCCAAGAATTCACGACGTCTGCCCATAAGGCCAGTCGCAAACTCAGGCATCCGATTCTGGTTGCCTTTCCGCCCTGGAGCAAGCCATGCAAGACCTCGATCCAATCGAAACCCAGGAATGGCTGGATGCCCTGGAGTCGGTCCTCGACAAAGAAGGCGAAGACCGCGCTCATTACCTGATGACCCGTATGGGCGAGCTGGCCACCCGCAGTGGTTCCCAGCTGCCGTATGCCATCACCACGCCATACCGCAACACCATCCCTGTCACCCACGAAGCACGCATGCCTGGCGACCTGTTCATGGAACGCCGCATTCGCTCGTTGGTGCGTTGGAACGCACTGGCCATGGTCATGCGCACCAACCTGAAGGATTCGGACCTGGGCGGACACATCTCGAGCTTTGCCTCCAGTGCCACCCTGTATGACATCGGCTTCAACTACTTCTTCCAGGCCCCGACCGACGAGCACGGCGGCGACCTGATCTTCTTCCAGGGCCACGCCTCGCCTGGCGTCTACGCCCGTGCCTTCATGGAAGGCCGGATCAGCGAAGAGCAGATGAACAACTTCCGTCAGGAAGTCGATGGCAAAGGCCTGTCGTCGTACCCGCACCCCTGGCTGATGCCTGACTTCTGGCAGTTCCCGACCGTTTCGATGGGTCTGGGCCCGATCCAGGCGATCTACCAGGCGCGCTTCATGAAGTACCTTGAAGCCCGCGGCTACATCCCGGCTGGCAAGCAGAAAGTCTGGTGCTTCATGGGCGACGGCGAGTGTGACGAGCCAGAATCCCTGGGCGCGATCTCCCTGGCTGGCCGCGAGAAGCTGGACAACCTGATCTTCGTCATCAACTGCAACCTGCAGCGCCTCGACGGCCCAGTGCGCGGTAACGGCAAGATCATCCAGGAACTCGAAGGCGTGTTCCGTGGCGGTGGCTGGAACGTCAACAAAGTGGTCTGGGGCCGTTTCTGGGACCCACTGCTGGCCAAGGACGTCGACGGTATCCTGCAACGTCGCATGGACGAAGTCATCGACGGCGAGTACCAGAACTACAAGGCCAAGGACGGCGCGTACGTCCGTCAGCACTTCTTCAACACCCCAGAGCTCAAGGCCATGGTCGAAGACCTGTCCGATGACGAGATCTGGAAGCTCAACCGTGGCGGCCATGACCCGTACAAGGTCTATGCGGCGTACCACCAGGCTGTGAACCACAAGGATCAGCCGACCGTCATCCTGGCCAAGACCATCAAGGGTTACGGTACCGGTGCTGGCGAAGCCAAGAACACCGCGCACAACACCAAGAAGGTCGACGTCGACAGCCTGCGTCACTTCCGTGATCGTTTCGACATCCCGGTAAAGGACGACGAGCTGGAGAACCTGCCGTTCTTCAAACCAGAAGAAGGCAGCGCCGAGGCCCGTTACCTGGCCGAGCGTCGCACCGCCCTGGGTGGCTTCGTGCCACAGCGCCGCGCCAAGAGCATGAGCATCCCGACCCCGCCACTGGAAACCCTCAAGGCTATCCTGGACGGCTCGGGCGACCGTGAAATCTCCACCACCATGGCCTTCGTGCGGATCCTCGCGCAGCTGGTCAAGGACAAAGAGATCGGCCAGCGCATCGTTCCGATCATCCCGGACGAAGCCCGTACCTTCGGTATGGAAGGCATGTTCCGCCAGCTGGGCATCTACTCGTCGGTCGGCCAGCTCTACGAGCCAGTCGACAAAGACCAGGTGATGTTCTACCGCGAAGACAAGAAAGGTCAGATTCTCGAAGAAGGCATCAACGAAGCCGGCGCCATGTCGTCGTTCATCGCTGCCGGTACTTCGTACTCGAACCACAACCAGCCGATGCTGCCGTTCTACATCTTCTACTCGATGTTCGGCTTCCAGCGTATCGGTGACCTGGCCTGGGCCGCTGGCGACAGCCGCACTCGTGGCTTCCTGATCGGCGGTACCGCCGGCCGTACCACCCTCAACGGTGAAGGCCTGCAGCACGAAGACGGTCATAGCCACCTGCTGGCCGGGACCATCCCGAACTGCCGCACCTACGATCCAACCTACGGCTATGAGCTGGCGGTGATCATTCAGGACGGCATGAAGAAGATGACCGAAGAGCAACAGGACATCTTCTACTACATCACCGTGATGAACGAATCCTACCAGCAGCCGGCAATCCCGGCCGGTGTCGAGGAAGGTATCGTCAAGGGCATGTACCTGCTCGAAGAAGACACCCGCGACGCGGCGCATCACGTTCAGCTGATGGGCTCCGGCACCATCCTGCGTGAAGTCCGTGAAGCAGCGAAGATCCTGCGCGAAGAGTTCAACGTCGGTGCCGACGTGTGGAGCGTTACCAGCTTCAACGAACTGCGTCGCGACGGCCTCGCCGTAGAACGCGCCAACCGCCTCAAGCCTGGCCAGAAGCCACAGCAGACTTACGTCGAGCAGTGCCTGACCGGTCGCAAAGGCCCGGTTATCGCATCGACCGACTACATGAAGATTTTTGCCGAGCAGATCCGTCAGTGGGTGCCGAGCAAAGAGTTCAAGGTCCTGGGTACCGATGGTTTCGGTCGCAGCGACAGCCGCAAGAAGCTGCGTCACTTCTTCGAAGTTGACCGTCACTTCGTGGTGCTGGCTGCCCTGGAAGCCTTGGCTGACCGTGGCGAGATCGAACCGAAGGTGGTAGCTGATGCCATCGTCAAGTTCGGCATCGACCCGGACAAGCGCAACCCACTGGACTGCTGAGGAGTATTTTTAAGTGAGCGAACTCATTCGCGTACCTGACATCGGCAGCGGTGAAGGTGAAATCATCGAGCTGTTCGTCAAGGTTGGCGACCGCATCGAGGCTGACCAGAGCCTGCTGACCCTGGAGTCCGACAAGGCCTCCATGGAGATTCCGGCGCCTAAAGCCGGCGTCGTCAAAGAGCTCAAGGTCAAGCTGGGCGATCGCCTGAAAGAAGGCGACGAACTGCTGGTTCTGGAAGCCGAGGGCGCTGCGGCGTCCGAGGCTCCGGCCGCTGCTGCGCCTGCCGCCGAACAACCGGCTGCCGCGCCTGCGCCAGCCGCCGAGGCTGCTCCTGCGCCGGCCGCAGCCCCTGCTGCTGCCACCGTGCAGGACATCCACGTGCCGGACATCGGCTCGTCGGGCAAGGCCAAGATCATCGAAGTACTGGTCAAGGCCGGCGACACCGTTGAAGCTGACCAGTCGCTGATCACCCTGGAGTCCGACAAGGCCTCCATGGAGATCCCTTCGCCTGCCGCTGGCGTGGTTGAAGAAGTGATCGCCAAGCTGGACGACGAAGTCGGCACCGGTGACCTGATCCTCAAGCTGAAGATCGCTGGCGCCGCACCTGCTGCTGCCCCTGCGCAAGAGGCTGCCGCACCGGCCAAGGCCGAGGCTGCTCCGGCTGCCGCACCTGCCGCCGCACCGGCGCCTGCTGCTGCACCGGCTCAGGCTGCTGCCCCGGCTGCTGCCAGCAACGCCAAGGTCCATGCCGGCCCTGCGGTACGTCAGCTGGCCCGTGAATTCGGTGTCGAGTTGGGCGCTGTTTCGGCGACTGGCCCGCACGGCCGTATCCTCAAGGAAGACGTGCAGGTCTACGTCAAGGCGATGATGCAGAAGGCCAAGGAAGCGCCGGCCGCAGCCGGTGCAACCAGTGGTGCTGGTATCCCGCCGATTCCAGTGGTCGACTTCAGCAAGTTCGGTGAAGTCGAAGAAGTGGCCATGACCCGCCTGATGCAGGTCGGCGCTGCCAACCTGCACCGCAGCTGGCTGAACGTGCCGCATGTGACTCAGTTCGATTCGGCTGACATCACCGAGTTGGAAGCCTTCCGTGTCGCGCAAAAAGCCGTAGCAGAAAAGGCCGGCGTCAAGCTGACCGTACTGCCACTGCTGCTCAAGGCCTGCGCCCACCTGCTCAAGGAGCTGCCGGACTTCAACAGTTCGCTGGCGCCAAGCGGCAAGGCGATCATCCGCAAGAAGTACGTCAACGTCGGTTTCGCCGTCGACACCCCGGATGGTCTGCTGGTCCCGGTCATCAAGAACGTCGACCAGAAGAGCCTGCTGCAACTGGCTGGCGAAGCTGCGGCACTGGCTGAAAAAGCCCGTACCAAAAAGCTCTCGGCCGACGACATGCAGGGTGCCTGCTTCACCATCTCCAGCCTCGGTCACATTGGCGGCACCGGCTTCACGCCGATCGTCAACGCGCCGGAAGTAGCGATCCTTGGTGTATCCAAGGCAACCATCCAGCCGGTCTGGGATGGCAAAGCCTTCCAGCCCAAGCTGATGCTGCCGCTGTCGCTGTCGTACGATCACCGTGTGATCAACGGCGCCGCTGCTGCGCGCTTCACCAAGCGCCTGAGCGACTTGCTGGGTGATATCCGCACCATCCTGCTGTAATGCTGCAACTGCTGCCCCGGTACATACCGGGGCAGCAGGCACCACTTTCGAGCTGCCACGCTCGTACCTCAACCCCGCCCCTGGCGGGGCTTTTTTTGCCTGGATCCCCGTTAAGCCAAGCAGGCTGACTGGCGAGACGTGGGGCTGACTTCTTTATCAAAAAGTAACACCCCATTGATCCTGCCCTGTAAATAGTGGATTATTGACGCACTACTCAGCCCCGTACGCAGCGATTAAGTTCGCTGGCCGTTGGGGTGAAGAAACCGGCCCCGTGCCGGTTTTTTCGTTTCTAGGAATGGGAAATCTTGCGTACTGTCTGCTTCGTCGATGGCTACAACCTTTTTTATGGCCTGTTGGCAGGCACCCAGTACAAGTGGCTTGATCTGCAAGCACTGCTGGCGCACGTCATTCACGTCGACCGCCCGGGCAGCACCTTGGAGGCTGTGAGCTTCTTCACCTCGGGAGTCAAACCATCGCTGGCCAGTCGGGGTAGCCTCTCCAAAGAAGCTCAAGACACTTACCTGCGCGCCCTGATTGCCCGCGGGGTAGAGGTGTTCTATGGCCGCCACCAATTAGAGTCTGGCAAGGCGCCACGCTTTGTCGACAAGCACACGCCTGCATCCAGGGCTGACCAAGTGGACATTTGGAAGCTCGAAGAAAAAGAGACTGATGTTCATATCGCCATCAGCATGTACCGGCTCGCGGCGAAACAGGCAGCGTTGCCAGCCGAACAGCGGATTGAGCAAGTCGTTCTGGTCTCGGCTGATACCGACATGACACCTGCCATAAAAGCGCTTCACGAAGACTTTCCCGAGCTGCGCCTAGGAGTGATCCTGCCGCACCGCGAAGGCATCAATAGAACGGTGCCTGGTTCGTTGAAGCAACATGTGCACTGGATGCGCCACGTTGTAACCAATTTGGAGCTGGCCCAGCATCAGTTTCCGCCCCGTGTTCCGACTCGGAAAAAACCTGCGGTCAAGCCTGACTACTGGTAATCAGCCCGAGCGCAGGACCCCAGCAGGGCCTGCCAGTGAAGTCATTGATCTTGTAATCCCGCAACACGCATGCTGCAGAAACTCGACACCCTGCCGATAAACTGCCAATAAGCCCCGACATGGCCGCTTGCCAGCCTTCGGGACATGATGCAACCTTGCCAGATGCGCTGCCTGCCAGGCCCCGTTACCCTCTTCAAGCGAGTCTTCGATGAAAAGCCAACCCGATGCCGCGACCCGAGTGGCGGCCGAGGTCGTGACCCAGTTACCCGTGCCCTCGCGGCTGGGTATGCTGCGTTTCGAAAGGCTCAACGAAGCCAATTGGGCGATGCTCTACCTGGACCCCAACTGCGACCGCCAATTCGGCCTGCCAGCAGCTGAGCTGTGCGCGCTGGTCAGCTCGCCGTATGCCAGCCTGATGGAGCCCGAAGCACGCTATCGCCTGCATGACGAGATCCAGCTGCAGTTGTCGCGCCGTGGCCACTACCGGGTGCGCTACACCCTGCACGTCGGCCCGGCGCCATTACGCTTGCTGGAGTCCGGCGAAGTCTACAAACAGCATGGTCGCCAGCTGTTGCGCGGTTACCTGACGGTGCTCGATGACCAGGCCGAAGACGGCGTGGACCTGACCGCCAGTGACCTGGAAACCCGCAACAACCGCTTGCAGATCGCTCTGCAACTGAACCAACGAGCGCAGCAGGAGCAACTCGAGCATCTGGAGCGGGTGCGGGCCCAGCAAGACTTGATTCTGCGCCTGGCACGGCAGCGCTACAGCGCCGACAACTCGCTGCTCGAAGCCGCCGAGCTGATCACCCGCAGTGCCTGCGAAATCTACAACGTCGACTGCTCGAGCATCTGGTATCTGCATGACCAGCTGCTGGAGCCGATCATCGCCTGGTACCGCGTTGACCAGGAACACCGCCTGCCCGCCCCGATCGACGCGAGCCAGTTCCCCGACTACATCGAAGCGCTGCATGCCAGCCGCGCCATCGACGCGCACAACGCCAGCCACGACCCGCGCACCCGCGACATGGCGCAGAGCCTGTTCCCGGCCTCCGACAACGCCATGCTCGACGCCAGTATTCGTGTCGACGGCCAGGTAGTCGGGGTGTTGTGCCTGGAGCAGACCGGCATGCCGCGGGCCTGGCAGTCTGATGAAATTGCGTTCGCCGGCGAGCTCGCCGACCAGTTCGCCCAGGTCATCACCAACCACAACCGGCGTACCGCTGCCAGCGCGTTGCACCTGTTTCAGCGCGCGGTCGAGCAAAGCGCCAGCGCCTTCTTGCTGGTCAACCGCGACGGCGTGGTCGAGTACGTCAACCCAAGTTTTACCGCGATCACCCAGTACAGCACCGATGAGGTCCAGGGCCATCGCCTGTCAGAGTTGCCGGCGCTGGAAAACCTCAGCGAGCTGTTGTTCGACTCGCCGTCGAGCCTGGATATGGGCAACAGCTGGCAGGGCGAATTCAAGAGCCGGCGCAAGAACCTCGAACCCTACTGGGGCCAGCTGTCGATCTCCAAGGTGTATGGCGACAACCGCGAGTTGACCCATTACATCGGCATCTACGAAGACGTCACCCAGAGCAAGCTGGCCCAGCAGCGCATCGAGCGCCTGGCCTACACCGACAATCTGACCAACCTGGGCAACCGGCCAGCGTTCATTCGCAACCTCGATGAGCGCTTCAGCCGCGACAGCGCCAGCTCGCTGTGCCTGCTGCTGGTCGACATCGACAACTTCAAGCGGATCAACGACAGCCTTGGCCACCAGACCGGCGACAAGTTGCTGGTCAGCCTGGCCCGACGCCTGCGCAACAGCCTGACGGTCGGCGGCATCCTTGCGCGTTTTGCCAGTAACGAATTTGCCGTGCTGCTCGACCACACCAGCCTGGAGGCAGGCCAGAGCATTGCCCTGCAACTGCTGCGCACCCTCGACAAGCCGATGTTCGTCGACAACCAGCTGATCAACGTCACGGCTTCGGTCGGCCTGGCCTGCGCGCCGCTGCACGGCAGCGACCCGCAGACCCTGATGAAAAACGCAGGCCTGGCCCTGCACAAGGCCAAGGCCAACGGCAAGCATCAGGTGCAGGTGTTCACCGAAGTGCTCAACGCCGAAGCCAGCTACAAGCTGTTCGTCGAGAACAACCTGCGCCGCGCCCTGACCCAGAACGAGCTGGAGGTGTTCTACCAGCCCAAGCTGTGCCTGCGCAGCGGCCGCCTGCTCGGGCTGGAAGCACTGCTGCGCTGGAACCACCCGGAGCGCGGCATGATCCGCCCGGATCAGTTCATCAGCGTGGCCGAAGAAACCGGCCTGATCATCCCCATCGGCAAGTGGGTGGTACGCCAGTCGTGCCGTATGAGCCTCGAGCTGAGCGCCGCTGGCCTGGGTGACCTGCACGTTGCCATCAACCTCTCGCCCAAGCAGTTTTCCGACCCGGAGCTGGTCAGCTCGATCGGCTCGATCATCAAGGAAGAAGGCCTGCCTTCGCACTTGCTGGAGCTGGAGCTGACCGAAGGCTTGCTGCTTGAGGCGACCGAAGACACTCACCGCCAGCTGATCGAATTGAAGGCGCTGGGGCTGACTCTGGCGATGGACGACTTCGGTACCGGCTATTCGTCGCTGAGCTACCTGAAGAAATTCCCGATCGACATCATCAAGATCGACCGCAGCTTCATCAACGAAATCCCGGACAACCAGGACGACATGGAGATCACCTCGGCGGTGGTGGCCATGGCCCACAACCTCAAGCTCAAGGTAGTCGCCGAGGGCATCGAGACCCCTGCGCAGCTGGCCTTCCTGCGTCGCCATCGCTGCGACGTCGGCCAGGGCTACCTGTTCGACCGGCCGATCCCGGGCCGCGAACTGGTCGAGCGCCTCAAGCGCTACCCGCGTGGACCAGTGGCCTGACAGCGCGCTCAGTCTCGGGCACTATACAAGTCATTCGGGCCGTAGCAGCGCTGCTGACGGCACCTTGCCTACATCTACTGAATCCATAGAGGAACGGCCATGGTCCTGCGTTCGGAAATCCTGGTGAACAAAAACGTCCTGCCTACTGCGGAACAGGCCCTGCCTGGCCGCGAGACGCCGATGAGCCTGCCCGAGATGCACTACGTCTTCAACGAGACGCCGCTGCTTGGGCCGTTCTTTCAGAACGTCGACTTCGCCATCTTTGGCCTGGGTTGCTTCTGGGGCGCCGAGCGCCGCTTCTGGCAACGCGAAGGCGTGGTCAGCACAGTGGTCGGCTATGCCGGCGGCTTCACCCCTAACCCGACCTACGAAGAAGTCTGCTCGGGCCTGACCGGCCACACCGAAGTGGTGCTGGTGGTGTTCGACAAAGACAAGGTCAGCTATCAGGAGCTGTTGGCGATGTTCTGGGAGCTGCACAATCCGACCCAGGGCATGCGCCAGGGCAACGACGTCGGCACCCAGTACCGCTCGGCGATCTTCTGCACCAGCCCCGAGCAGCTCGAGCAAGCCAACGCGAGCAAAGCGGCTTATCAGGCCGAACTGGACAAGGCCGGCTTTGGCCCGATTACCACCGAGATCGAGCAGGCGCCAACGGTGTACTTCGCCGAGACCTACCACCAGCAGTATCTGGCCAAGAACCCCAACGGCTACTGTGGCATCGCGGGCACCGGCGTGTGCCTGCCGCCCACCCTGCAAGGCAACTGAGGCCAGGCCATGAGCACGATGACCCTGTTCCACTCGCCGCTGTCGCCGTTCGTGCGCAAGGTCATGGTGGTGCTGCACGAAACCGGGCAATTGCCGCGGGTACAGTTGCAGGCGGTAAATATCAGCCCGGTGGCTGGCGACGAGCAGCTCAACCAGGACAACCCGATCGGCAAGATCCCGGCCCTGCGCCTGGAGGACGGCACTGTGCTGCATGACAGCCGGGTGATCTGCGAGTACCTCGACAGCCAGCATGTCGGTACCCCGCTGATCCCGCGTGAGGGCTCGGCCCGCTGGCGCCGGCTGACCCTGGCGGCGCAGGCCGATGCGATCATGGACGCAGCGGTATCGAGCCGCTACGAGAGCTTTCTGCGGCCGCAGGACAAACGCTGGGATGGCTGGCTTGAGGCGCAGAGCGAGAAGATCCGCCGCAGCCTGGCCAACCTGGAGCAGGAGCACCTGGCCGAGCTGATCTGCGGGTTCGACATGGTCGCCATCGGCGTCGCCTGCGCGCTGGGTTATCTGGACCTGCGCCAGCCTGAGTTCGGCTGGCGTGAGCGCCAGCCCGGCCTGGCGGCCTGGTACGCCGAAGTGTCGCAGCGGCCCTCGCTGCGCGCCACCGCACCGACTGCCTGACTGACGGCAAAAGGGGCCGCAATGCGGCCCCGCTTTCAACGCGGGCCTGGTGCAAACAGCAGGCCGATCTGCAGCGCCAGCCGGCGCCCCAGCTCACGTTCCTCCCTCATGCCGACCTCCCCACCCGCGACCATTCCAGGCGCCGGGTCAGCACCATGAACACGCCGAGCAAGCCAAAGCACAGCAGCGAGCCCATCAACAGCGCATAGTCTTCGGCGCTGAGCAGCCCGAACAACATCGCGTAGAGCACCGCCAGCCCGCCAGCGAAGCCCAACCCGCGCCAGACACTGCGCAGCACGTGGCTGAGGTAGAAGCCGATCAGCAGCACACAGGCTGACGCCGACAAACCATACGCCGGGCCAAAGCCCAGGTGCTCGGACAGTGACAGCAACAGCAGGTAGAAGAACGCCAACGCCACGCCGACCAGCACGTACTGCACCGGGTGCACGCTGAGGTTTTTCAGCACTTCGAAGAGGAAGAATCCGGCAAAGGTCAGGGCAATGAACAGCAGCGCATATTTGATCGCCCGCTCGCTCTTGAGGTACTGGTCGACCGGGTCGACAAAGCTCACGCCAAAGGTGCGTTGTTTGTATTCACCGCAGTCGGCGACCGTCGCACACTGGCGCAGGGCGTCTTCCAGGTTGGTGGCAAAGAACGAGGTCTGCCAGTGGGCTTTGAAGCCCTCGCTGCTGATCTCGCGTCGGCTTGGCAGGTAACTGCCGACAAAACTTGGGTGCGGCCAGTTGGCCTGCATGTCGACACTGCTGCTGCGCCCGACCGGCAGCACGTACAGCTGCCCGGTGCCTTGCAGGGCAAGCTCGAAGCCATAGGCGAACTCACGCGCCTGCTGGCCATCGAGCTGCGGCAACGGCACATGCACGCCGCCGCGCATCCAGTCCAGGCCGGTACCCGCAGCGAACGGCAGGCGTTGGTCGTCCAGCTGCAGCTCCAGGTTGCTCTCGATGCCACGGATGTCGCTGATGCCGACCACCAGGAACGGCTTGTCGAAGCGGTAGTCATCGTAGTCCTTGTCGATGCCCCAACGCTCGGGCAGCTTGAACCGACCGGCTATCTGGCTCTTGGCGTGGAACAGCCGCGCCTGGTAGATGCCGCGGTCACGCAGTTCGGTATCGATGTCGATGTCAGCGTCGAATGTCTCTGGCAGGAAGTACAGCTGACCGTTGACGGTGACGGTCTCCTGTACGCTCTGGCCGTCCTTGTCGATCCAGCGGCGCTCGTACTTGCGGTACGGCACCACCAGCAGCGGGCCGGAGATCAGCTGATCGAAGCTGGAGCTCTGAGCGATGTCGGCCAGGACATTGTCACGCAGGCTCTGGCGGTCCTCGATCAGGCCACCGATCATCAGCAGCGGGATCAACAGCAGCAACATCAGCAGGGCAATCATGCCGAGCTTGAAACTCAGGGTCTTGTTCATGGGCAGGGGCTCCGTTGGCGATCGGCACAGTCTGTGCCGCGCCTGTGGAGCCAGCAGGGAGCCAATGTGGAGATTGCGTGAAGATCCTGTGGCCAGCCGCAGCTGTCAGCTTCGGCAATTCAACCGATGCGTCGCAGCGGCAGCCACAACCTCACCCGCACGCCGCCCTCGACGTTATCCACCGCCAGCTCGCCACCATGCAGCTGCATCACCTCGGCAACAAAATTAAGCCCCAGACCGCTGCTCTTGCGCCCACTGCCTGGTCGCGGCAGCGAATAGAAGCGCTCGCTGACGCGCCCTATCGCGTATTGCGGGATCGCCTCCCCCTGGTTGAACAGGCTCAACGCCACGCGCTCGCCGCCCTGCTCCAGCTCGAACAGCAACGCCCCACCCGCCGGGGTGAAGTCCAGTGCGTTCTCGAGCAGGTTGGCCAATGCCTGGCGCATCAGGTACGGATCACAACGCAACCGCACCGCCGCCGGCACGCGCTGGCGCACCTGCAGGCCAGCACTGTCGATACGCGCCGCGTGAGCCAGCAGCAACTCGTCGACCAGCGCCGCCAGCGCCACCTCCTGCTCGTCCTCCAGCGCCTGCATCTGTTCGACCTGGGCCAGGTTCAGCAAGCGTTCGATCATCTGCTGCAAGCGCCCGCTTTCGCGTTCGATGTTGCCGGCAAAACGCAGCCGCTGCTCGGCGGGCATGTCGCCCTGCAGCAGCTCGGAGGCGCCGCGAATCGCCGCCAGCGGGCTTTTCAGCTCGTGGGTCAGGGTATGCACATAGCGCTCGACATAGGCCTTGCCGGCAAGCTCGGTGCGCATCCGCTCGACCGCGGTGGCCAGTTGCTCAAGCTCGCCACCCTTGTAATGCGGCAACGCCGCGCGCTGACCCTCGCTGACTGCCTGGGCATAGTGGGTGAGCCTGCGCAGCGAGCGCGCCAGCCACCACGACAACAGCGCGCCGACCAGCAGGCCGAGGATGATCAAGCCCAGGCCAAGATTGAGCAGGCGCCGCTCGGCGCGGTCGATGTACGGCTGCAGCGAGCTATTGGGCTTGGCCACGGTGACCACGCCGATGATCTTGCCGGCCTCCATGATCGGCGCCGCGACGTGCATCACCGAGGTGCTCTCGTCAGCTGGGTCGCTGCGGGAAGAGCGCGCGCCGTATTGGCCGTGCAAGGTCAGGTAGACGTCGTTCCAGCGAGAGTAATCCTTGCCCATATCGACCCCCGCGGAATCGAGCAGGACGATGCCGTTGGCGTCGGTCACGTAGATACGGTGGCTGACCTGATTCTTTGCCAGCCCCCAGATCTGCGCGCCGGGCCGGCGCTGGCCGTAAGACTCGAGCAACTGCGGCAAGCGGCTCTGGCCAAGGGTGCCGGCCTTGACGTCGTCGTGGAGTATCTCCGCCAGCAGGTTGGCAGTGTCGACCAGGGTTTCTTCCGATGCCTGACGCACTACCGGGCGGATCTGCTCACGCACGGTATTGAGCAGAAAATAACCAGCCAGCCCGACAAACAGGAAGTACACCAGAAAGATCCGAATACCCAGGCGCATCAGGCGTGTTCCGGGCTGTAGCTATAGCCCAGGCCGCGGTGGGTCTGGATCGGCTCGGCGTCGGCGGCGACCTGGCGCAGCTTGGCGCGCAGGCTCTTGATATGGCTGTCGATGGTGCGCTCGTAGCCAGCGTCCCCCGCTACCCCCAGCGCATCGAGCAACTGCTCGCGGCTGAATACTCGCTGCGGCTGTTCAAGCAGGCATTGCAGCAGGCGAAACTCGTGACGGGTCAGGACCAGGCTGATACCGCGGTAAACGATCTGCATGCGCAGCGTGTCCACCTGAAACAATGTCGCCACAACCGGCGCTTCGCTGCGCGGTGCCATGCGCTTGAGGATCGCTCGCACCCGGGCCGCCACCTCCCGCGGGCTGAACGGCTTGACCACGTAATCGTCAGCACCGATTTCCAGGCCCAGCACGCGGTCGATTTCAGCGTCGCGGGCACTCAGGAACATTACCGGCACTTCGCTGAAGCGGCGTAACTGCCGGCAGGTTTCAAAGCCACTGATGTCGGGCAGGCCGATATCCAGAATTACCAGGTCTGCCGGCAGCAAGCGCTGGCGCTCGACCGCAGCGCTGCCGAGCGAAACCCACTCGGTGCTGTGGCCATCGGCCTGCAGGGCATAGATCAGGGTATCGGCAATCGCCGACTCGTCTTCGACAATAAGAATGTGGGCCACGGTCTGGCTGCAAGCCTCAAGCGGTGAGCTTCAAGACGAAGCGGATGGCGTGAACTTACACCGATCCGCTCGCGCGTGCAGCTTGCCGTTGCCTGGCCGTGGGCGCCGCTTCAGCAGCCAGGCTTGCCGGCGGTGTATCTACGCGCCGGGTTGACCGCCGCCTTGAACTCTCGCAACGCCTTGGCACCGATCAACAGCGGGTAGTTGAAGCTGCTGCGGTCGGTCAGGTTGACCTCGACGGTACGCTTCTCGTCGCCCAGGCACAGCTCCAGATCAACCACCGGGCGCTTGGCGGCTTCAGCCGTTTCTCCCTCTTCTTCGTCTTCGTCGGCACGCGCCTTGATCTTGCTGATACGCGCGACCTTGTGCTCGTAGACCTTGCCATCGGCGTCCTTGGTCGCCAGGCGGAAGCGCACCCAGTCTTCACCGTCGCGGGTAAAGCGCTCGATATCCTTGGCCGACAGCGAGGCGGTCAGGGCACCGGTGTCCATCTTCGCCTTCAACGTCTGGCCGCCGATTTCCGGCAGCGAGATGTACTCGTAACGGCCATACAGGGTCGGCTCGGCGGCCATGACCGGCAGGGCGAGCAACGACAACAGGGCAAGCATCGATTTCACAGGGTGGGCTTCCTAAATACGAGACAGTGCTTAGACTGCAGCAAAGGGATAGGTTCGTTGCCCGAGCTTACTCAACATAATGTGAAACATTTGTCTGGCCCCGCAGGCGCAGGAAGTTTGGCGTAGGCGTTTAGCGCATTTATCATTGCAGCCTGCCAATTTCATACAACAAGAGTGCTTTTATGCGTCGCCTGCTGACCGGGATCGTTACCGGCCTTTTGCTCCTGCTCAACACTGTGGTGATGATCTGCCCATTGATGGTGTTCGCCCTGCTAAAGCTGGTACTGCCCGGGCGCGGCCGCGATTACGCCTCGGCCGCCGTGATGTGGTTCGCCGAAAGCTGGTCGGCCATCGACAAGGCCATCTTCGCCCTGTGCGTGCCGACCCAGTGGGACGTGCGTGGCGTGGATACCCTGCGCACTGACACGTCATACCTGTGCGTCAGCAACCACCAGAGCTGGGTAGACATCCCGGCGCTGATCGAAAGCCTCAACCGGCGCGTGCCGTTCTTCAAGTTCTTCCTGAAAAAAGAGCTGATCTGGGTGCCACTGCTGGGCCTGGCCTGGTGGGGTCTGGACTACCCGTTCATGAAGCGCTACAGCAAGGCATATCTGGAGAAACACCCAGAACTCAAAGGCAAGGATCTGGAAATCACAAAGGCCGCCTGTGAACTGTTCAAGCGCCAGCCGGTGACCGTGGTCAACTACCTCGAAGGCACCCGTTTCACCGAAGCCAAGCGCCGCGAGCAGCAATCGCCATTCAAGCACCTGCTCAAGCCCAAGGCCGGCGGCGTGGCGTTTGTGCTGGCAGCGCTGGGTGAGCAGCTCGATGCGCTGTTGGACGTGACCATCGTCTACCCCGGCAACAAGGCGCCGGGCTTCTGGGACTTGCTCAACGGCAGCGTCAGCCGGGTGATCATCGACATCCAGGTGCACGAGCTGGACCCGAGCCTGTGGAATGGCGATTACGAGAATGACCCGCAGTTCCGCCAGCGTGTGCAAGCCTGGGTCAATCAGCTGTGGCAGGACAAGGACCAGCGCATCGAGCAGCTGCGCGCCGAGCTGGCCTGACCCCGGCGCACTTGCCGGGGCCGGGACGGCTTAGATCGACGGTGGGGTGGCCGCCGCAGGCGAGCCCCACAGGCTGCCCAGATTTTGCAGCAGTGAGCCGGCCAGGCCTTGCTGGCCGAGGTACTGCAGGATCAGCGGGGCAAACTGGCCGATCATGCCGGTATCCATGCCCAAGGCCTTGAAAGCGTCATTGAGGTCGTTGCGGTTCTCGACATTGCTGCCCAAGGCATTGTTCAGGCCGGATTGCTTGTCGCCACCGTTGCCCAGCAGGCCGCCCAAACCACCCAGTCCGCCGAGCGCGTTGGCCCCGGCGAGCAGGTCCAGCCCAGGTACAGCCTGAGTCAGTTGGCCATAGTCGGCAGTGCTGAGGTTGTTGCGGGCCAGGCCCAGCATCGCCCCTGCGCCACCAATGGCTTGTTCGGGGGTGATGTTCAGTTGGCTGCCGAGGGTGTTGAGCAGGTTGGCCGATTCGGCGGGAGCCTGCACCTTGCCCTGTTGAGTGGGGGTCTGCATGGCCGACACGGCGTTGGCAGCGTCATTGAGATTGAAGGCGAACGCCGGGCTTGCAGCCAGGGTCATCAGGGTTGCCAGGGTGAGCGCTTTCATCGGGGAGAACCTCGTTGGCCGGAGTGGCCTGGGAAACGAGGCATTGGACTGGGGTTTTGGGGGTTTGTTCCGGGGTGGGAATCGGGGCCGCAGAGCGGCCCCAGACAATCACGCAGCGCTGAAGGTCTTGTGCGGGTCGATGACGAATTTCTTCGGCACGCCAGCATCGAACTCGCCGTATCCTTCCGGCGCCTGGTCCAGGTTGATCACCTGCACGCCCACCACCTCGGCGATGTTGATCCGGTCCCACATGATCGCCTGCATCAACTGGCGGTTGTACTTCATGGTAGGGGTCTGGCCGGTGTGGAAGCTGTGCGACTTGGCCCAGCCCAGGCCAAAGCGGATGCTCAGTGCGCCGATCTTGGCCGCTGCGTCCACTGCGCCCGGATCTTCGGTCACGTACAGGCCTGGGATACCGATGCTGCCGGCGACACGGGTAACCTGCATCAGCGAGTTGAGGACTGTCGCCGGTGCTTCGTGCTTGGCCCCTTCATGGCCGTGACCGCGCGCTTCGAAACCTACCGCATCGACGGCGCAGTCCACTTCCGGCTCGCCAAGGATGTCGACGATCTGTTCGTGCAGCGGGGTGTCCTTGGACAGGTCGACCACCTCGAAGCCCTGCGACTTGGCATGGGCCAGGCGCAGCGGGTTCAAGTCGCCGACGATTACGCAGGCGGCGCCCAGCAGGCGTGCTGATGCCGCAGCGGCCAGGCCTACCGGGCCGGCGCCTGCGACGTAGACAGTACTGCCCGGGCCGACGCCGGCGGTGACTGCGCCGTGGTAACCGGTGGGCAGAATGTCCGACAGGCAGGTCAGGTCACGGATCTTCTCCATGGCCTTGTCGCGATCAGGCAGTTTCAGCAGGTTGAAGTCGGCGTAGGGCACCAGCACGTACTCCGCCTGGCCGCCGGTCCAGTCACCCATGTCGACATAACCGTAGGCGCCGCCGGCACGTGCCGGGTTGACGGTCAGGCATACGCCGGTGTGCATTTCCTTGCAGGAACGGCAGCGTCCGCAGGCAACGTTGAACGGGACCGAGACCAGGTCGCCGATCTTCATGCGCTCGACATCGCTACCCATCTCGATGATTTCGCCGGTGATTTCGTGACCCAGAACCAGGCCCACCTGGGCGGTGGTGCGGCCACGAACCATGTGCTGGTCAGAGCCGCAGATGTTGGTGGAGACCACCTTGAGGATCACGCCGTGCTCGATTTTCTTGCCGCGCGGGTCCTGCATTTTTGGGTAGTCAATGTTCCGCACCTCGACTTTGCCGCCACCGAGATACACCACTCCACGGTTACCAGACATGCTCTTACCTCGCTTGAATTGTACTTATGCAGCGTTGGTTGAAGCGCCGCCATCCATGGGCGGCATGTACTACTGGAATGAGGGAATTGTGGGCTTGTGAGCGCCGGGGGTTGTGACTGGAAACGACAGTGGCTTGTCAGCGGGCGCCGGACCGGTCGCAAGGGGCTGCACAGCAGCCCACAGCAATCTCAGAGCACTACCGTCCGATTGGCGTTGAGAAACACCCGCCGCTCGATGTGATAACCCACCGCCCGGGCCAACGTCAGCCCTTCGATATCGCGCCCCTTGGCAATCAAGTCTTCCGGGTAATGGCTGTGATCCACCACCTCGACGCCCTGGGCAATGATCGGCCCTTCATCGAGGTCGTTGTTGATGTAGTGCGCGGTGGCACCGACCATCTTCACACCCTTGTTGTACGCCTGGTGATAAGGCTTGGCGCCCTTGAAGCCCGGCAGCAACGAGTGATGAATATTGATCGCCCAGCCATCCAGACGCCGGCACAGCTCAGGCGACAGCACCTGCATGTAGCGCGCCAGGATCACCAGTTCGGCACCGCTGTCCTCGATCACCTTGAGCACCTTGCGCTCTTGCGCCGGCTTGTCGTTGGGGTCGAGGGCAAAGTGGTAATAAGGGATCTTGTGCCACTGCGCCAGCGGCTCCAGATCGGGGTGGTTGGAGATCACCGCGACCACTTCCATGCCCAGCTGGCCGATGCGCTGGCGATACAGCAGGTCGTTGAGGCAGTGATCGGCCTTGGACACCATGATCACCACCTTGGGGCGATGATTGGGTGCGGTCAGCTCGAAGGTCATGCCAAACGCATCGCTGCGCTCGGCCAGGCCATCACGAAAGCCCGCTTCATCGAAGTCATCGGGCTGGCGGAACTCGACGCGAATGAAGAAGCGCCCCGACAGCCGATCATCGAAGGAGTGGTGCTCGGTGACATAGCAACGCTGCTCGTAGAGAAACCGCGTCACCACATCGACGGTGCCGAGCATGCTCGGGCAGTCGGCGGTGAGAATCCAGGTATCCGGTGCCCGACTCATGTGTCTCTCCTTAGGCGTGGATGCTCAGGCCGTATTCAGCCGAGGCGTCCTGCAGCCACATCCACCAGTAATCGGCGAAGCTGCGGCGGATCACCAGTTCCCAGGTGTCTTCACCGGTACGGCGGATCACCAGTTGCGACTTGGCGAACACCGTGCCGACCGCCTTGCCCACCGGGAAGTTGTTTGGATGTACATCATAGCTGGTGGATTTCATCAGCACGTCGCGCACGTTGGCGCCCTGCAGCTCGAGCAGGGTCTGCCCGCCGCTGACATTGACCACCTGAATATGCAAACCCGCCAGGGCTTCACGCAGTTGCTGCTCGACCTCAAACTCCTGCCCGCCCGGGACGATCAGCAGCCACTCATCGGGGCCAACCCACTGCAGCGAGGTGTCGCCCTTGGCGACTACGGTCAGGGCCACCGGCAGCTCCAGGCCGAGGGCCTTGTGCACGCCGCTGGCAAAGGCCGGATCATGGCCGTCGCCGCGCAAGGTCAGATGGCCGAGCAGTTTTTTCTCGCGCAGGGTCACGCCTGCGTTGTTGCGGCCCTTGCCCACCAGGCTGGCGAGGTCTGCATGGTGCAGCGGCGTCTGGGCCTTGGCCTCGGCGCCGGGGTTTTGCTGGAAGACGTTGATAGCGCTCATTGTTACCTGCCTTGAATTCTTGTGTTCAGGCGTGGCAGCGGCGCTCGGCCGCGGCCACGAGAGTTGAGCATCGGTCTGGGGTCAGACGTTCTGCCGCTCACCCTTCGGATCGAAGAACACCGAAGACACAATCTCTGCTTCGATCACGCTGCCATCGGCCTGCGGCGAATACACCCGCTCACCCATGCGCTTGAGACCACCCTTGACCACACCCATGGCGAATGAATAACCGAGGGAGTTGGAGGCATAGCTGGAGGTGACGTGGCCGACCATATCCATCGGGATCGGTTGCTTGGGATCGAACACCAGCTGAGCGCCTTCCGGCAGCCATTGCTTGGGGTTGATCGGCTTGAGCCCGACCAGTTGCTTGCGGTCTTCGCGCAGGCAGTCTTCGCGGTTCATGCCACGCAGGCCGATCCAGGAGTACGGCTTGTTGCGCCCGACACACCAGCTCATGTTGAGGTCGTCGGCGTTCATCGAGCCATCGGTATCCTGGCCAACGATGATGAAGCCCTTCTCCGCGCGCAGTACGTGCATGGTCTCGGTGCCGTACGGAGTCAGGTTGTACTGTTTGCCGGCAGCGATGATCTTTTCGAGCACGCCCATGGCGTAGTTGGCCTGGACGTTGACTTCGTACGACAGCTCACCGGTGAACGAGATGCGGAACACCCGCGCCGGCACGCCGCCAACGGTGCCTTCCTTCCAGGTCATGAACGGGAAAGCGTCCTTGTCCAGATCGATGTCGCTGATTTCGGCCAGCAGCTTGCGGCTGTTGGGGCCAGACAAGGTCATGGTTGCCCAGTGGTCGGTGACCGAGGTGAAGTACACCTTCAGTTCCGGCCATTCGGTCTGCAGGTACAGCTCCATCCAGCCCAGCACGCGCGCGGCGCCGCCAGTAGTGGTGGTCATGATGAAGTGGTTGTCGCCGACGCAGGCGGTCACGCCGTCGTCGAAGACCATGCCGTCTTCCTTGCACATCAGGCCATAACGGGCCTTGCCCACATCGAGCTTGGTCCAGGCGTTGGTGTAGATACGGTTGAGGAACTCACGCGCATCCGGGCCCTGAATGTCGATCTTGCCCAAGGTCGAGGCGTCCAGCAGGCCGACGCTGTCGCGCACTGCCTTGCACTCACGCTCAACCGCGGCGTGGATGTCTTCACCGGGTTTAGGGAAGTACCACGGACGTTTCCACTGGCCGACATCCTCGAACTCGGCGCCGTTTTTCACGTGCCAGGAATGCAGCGCGGTGAAGCGTACCGGCTCGAACAGGTGACCACAGTGACGACCCGCTACCGCACCGAAGGTAACCGGGGTGTAGTTGGGGCGGAACATGGTGGTGCCCATCTGCGCAATGCTGATCCCCAACGAACGGGCGGCGATGGCCAGGCCGTTGATGTTGCCCAGCTTGCCTTGGTCGGTACCAAAGCCCAACGCGGTGTAGCGTTTTACGTGTTCAACCGACTCGAAGCCTTCACGGGTCGCCAGCTCGATGCCGGCAGCGGTGACGTCGTTCTGTTGGTCAACGAACTGCTTCGGCCCACGAGTGCCTTTGTCGTGCGGCACCTGGAACAAGGCCAGAGTAGGCTCCTCGGTGCGCTGGACAGCTTTGGGCAGGGTGCCGACCACGGCCTTGAAGCCGGCTTCGGTAGCGGCGCGCACGCCACCTTCAAAACCATCGGCCAGGACATCACCGAGCGGGTAGACGCCATTCATGCCGCCAACGCAGACGCGTTTTTGCGGCGCATCACCCGGGACGAAACCGAGGATGTCTTCACGCCATACCGGGCGCCCGCCAAGGTGCGAGGCCAGGTGGACGATCGGGCTGTAGCCGCCGGAGGTCGCGATCAGGTCGCAGGCCAGGGTTTCGCCAGGGCTGGTCACGGTGAACGCCTGGGCGTCGATGGCGGCAACTCGCGCACCGGTCACATGCTTGCTGCCAGTCGCTTCAACCACAGCACTGGAGGTGAGGATGCGAATACCCTTGGCGCGTGCTTCTTCCACCAGCGAACCGCGTGGGTTGTGGCGTGCGTCGGCGATCGCCACCACTTGCAGGCCGGCATCGTGCCAGTCCAGCGCAACGCGGTAGGCGTGGTCGTTGTTGGTCGACAGCACCAGCTTGCGCCCAGGTGCCACGCCGTAGCGGCGCACGTAAGTCGATACAGCACCGGCAAGCATGTTGCCCGGCACATCGTTGTTGCCGTACACCAGCGGACGCTCGTGGGCGCCAGCCGCCAGCACAACCTGCTTGGCACGCACGCGGTGCACGCGCTGACGGACCTGGCCAATCGGCGCGCGGTCACCGAGGTGATCGGTCAGGCGCTCGTGAATGGTCAGGAAGTTATGGTCGTGGTAGCCGTTGACGGTAGCGCGCGGCAGTACCAGCACTTCGGCCATGCCTTGCAGCTCGGCCACGGTAGCGGCCACCCAGTCGGTGGCAGGCTTGCCATCGAGGGTCTCGCGGCTGTCGAGCAGGCTGCCGCCGAACTCTTCCTGCTCATCGGCGATGATCACCCGCGCACCGCTGCGGCCAGCGGCCAGCGCTGCGGCCAGGCCGGCAGGGCCAGCACCGACGATCAGCACGTCGCAGTGGTGGCTCATGTAGTCGTAGCTGTCCGGGTCGTTCTGCAGCGGCGCGCGACCGAGGCCGGCGGCTTTGCGGATGTACTTCTCGTACGTCATCCAGAACGATTTCGGGTACATGAAGGTTTTGTAGTAGAAGCCCGGCGGCATCATGCTGCCACCGACCTTGCCAAGGATGCCCATCACGTCGTTGTTGACGTTCGGCCAGCCGTTGGTGCTGGTCGCGACCAGGCCGGCATACAGCGGCTGCTGAGTGGCGCGCACGTTGGGGATCTGGGTGGCTTCGCTGGAACCGATCTGCAGGATTGCATTCGGCTCTTCAGTGCCGGCCGCGATGATCCCGCGAGGCCGCGAATACTTGAAGCTGCGACCGACCACATCGACGCCGTTGGCGAGCAACGCCGCAGCCAGGCTGTCACCTTCGTAACCCTGATAGGTCTTGCCGTTGAAGCTGAAATTGAGGACTTTGCCGCGGTTGACACGGCCGCCGCTGGCGAGGCGATAACTCTGGCTCATACTTTTTCCCCCAGGCCTTTGACGGTCGACGGCGCGGCGCTAGCCTTGCTGGCGGCAGTGATCTGCGGCTTCTCGCCGATCTTGTAGGTTTCCAGAATTTCGTAGGTCACGGTGTCGCGGGTGACGTTGAAATACTGGCGGCAACCGGCGACGTGGTCCCACAGTTCATGGTGAATGCCACGCGGGTTGTCGCGGAAGAACATGTAAGTGCCCCACTCCTCGTCGGAGCAAGCTGCCGGGTCGAGCGGACGGGCGATGTGGGCCTGGCCTGAGGCGTGAAACTCTTCTTCGGAGCGCAGCTCGCCGCAGTGGGGACAGAAAATATGCAACATGACGATTGTCTCCGATTAGTGGGCGACGGCCGCAGCGCCGTGTTCATCGATCAGCGCACCGTTGTAGAAGCGGTCGATGGAGAATGGCGCAGCCAGTGGGTGCATTTCGCCTGTGGCCAGGCTTGCGGCAAACACGTTGCCTGAACCTGGGGTGGCCTTGAAGCCGCCGGTGCCCCAGCCGCAGTTGAAGAACAGGTTCTTCACCGGGGTCTTGGAGATGATCGGGCAGGCGTCCGGGCAGGTGTCGACGATGCCGCCCCATTGGCGGTTCATGCGTACCCGCGAAAGGATCGGGAACATCTCGACGATCGCCTGCAGAGTGTGCTCGATCACCGGGTACGAACCGCGCTGGCCGTAGCCGACCCAGCTGTCGATACCGGCGCCGATGACCAGGTCGCCTTTGTCCGACTGGCTGATGTAGCCGTGGACCGCGTTCGACATGATCACGCTGTCGATGATGGGCTTGATCGGCTCGGAAACCAGCGCCTGCAACGGGTGCGACTCGAGCGGCAGACGGAAGCCTGCCAGGCGCGCCATGTGCCCGGAGTTACCGGCAGTGACCACGCCGACGCGCTTGGCGCCGATGAAGCCCTTGTTGGTCTCGACGCCGATCACCGCGCCGTTTTCCTTGCGAAAACCCGTCACTTCGGTCTGTTGAATCAGGTCCACGCCCAAGGCGTCGGCCGCGCGGGCAAAGCCCCATGCCACAGCATCGTGACGGGCCACGCCGCCACGGCGCTGAACGGTTGCACCCAGGATCGGGTAGCGGGTGTTCTTCGAGCAGTCCAGGTACGGGATTTCGGCCGCGACCTGGTCGGTATTGAGCAGCTCGCCGTCGACGCCGTTGAGGCGGTTGGCGCTGACCCGACGTTCCGAATCACGGATGTCCTGCAGGGTGTGGCAAAGGTTGTAGACGCCGCGCTGGGAGAACATCACGTTGTAGTTGATGTCCTGCGACAGGCCTTCCCACAGCTTCATGGCGTGCTCGTAGAGTTTAGCCGACTCGTCCCACAGGTAGTTGGAGCGCACGATGGTGGTGTTACGCGCAGTGTTGCCGCCGCCCAGCCAGCCTTTTTCGACCACAGCAACGTTGGTGATGCCGTGCACCTTGGCCAGGTAGTAGGCAGTGGCCAGGCCATGCCCGCCGCCGCCCACGATCACCACGTCATAGACCTTTTTCGGGGTCGGCGTGCGCCACATGCGCTGCCAGTTTTCGTGGTGGCTGAGGGAGTGTTTGAAAAGGCCGAAGCCCGAATAGCGTTCCATTGTCTGTTACTCCACTCAGCGGTAAACCGGGAAGTCGGCGCAAAGTGCGGCGACCTGCTTGGCAACGTCGGCTTCGACGTCGGCGTCGCCCAGGTTGTCGAGGACATCGCAGATCCAGCCAGCCAGTGCCACGCACTGAGCCACCTTGAAACCGCGGGTTGTGACCGCCGGGGTGCCGATACGCAGGCCCGAGGTAACGAACGGCGACTGCGGGTCGTTGGGCACGGCGTTCTTGTTGACGGTGATGTGCGCGCGGCCCAGGGCTGCGTCAGCATCCTTGCCGGTCAGGCCCTGACGGATCAGGCTGACCAGGAACAGGTGGTTGTCGGTACCGCCGGAGACCACGTCATAGCCGCGCTTGATGAACACCTCGGCCATTGCCTGGGCGTTGTCGATGACCTGCTGTTGGTACTGCTTGAAGCCAGGCTCCTGAGCTTCCTTGAAGCACACTGCCTTGCCGGCGATGACGTGCATCAGCGGGCCGCCTTGGGCGCCGGGGAAGACTGCAGCGTTGAGCTTTTTCTCGATGTCCGGGTTGGCCTTGGCCAGGATCAGGCCACCACGTGGACCGCGCAGGGTCTTGTGGGTGGTGGTGGTGACCACGTCGGCGTACGGCAGCGGGTTCGGGTACAGGCCAGCGGCAACCAGGCCGGCAACGTGGGCCATGTCGACGAACAGCAGCGCGCCGACCTTGTCGGCAATGGCGCGAAAGCGCGGGAAGTCGAGGGTCTTGGAGTAAGCCGAGAACCCAGCAACGATCATCTTCGGCTGATGCTCGACCGCCAGGCGCTCGACTTCTTCGTAGTCGATCAGGCCGGTCTCGGTGTTGATGCCGTATTGCACCGCGTTGTACAGCTTGCCCGAGGACGACACCTTGGCACCGTGGGTCAAGTGGCCGCCGTGGGCCAGGCTCATGCCCAGAATGGTGTCACCGGCCTGCAGCAGGGCCAGATACACGGCGCTGTTGGCCGACGAGCCGGAGTGTGGCTGGACGTTGGCGTAATCGGCACCGAACAGTTGTTTGGCGCGCTCGATGGCCAGCGCCTCGACCTTGTCGACGTGCTCGCAACCGCCGTAGTAGCGCTTGCCCGGATAGCCTTCGGCGTATTTGTTGGTGAGGCCGCTGCCCTGGGCCTGCATCACGCGCTTGCTGGTGTAGTTTTCCGAAGCGATCAGCTCGATGTGATCTTCCTGACGTTGTTCTTCGGCATTCATCGCCGCCAGCAGCGCGTCGTCGTAACCCTGGATCTGGTCTTGCTTGCTGAACATCATGTGTCTCCCGGCAGCGATCATTTTTTGTCAGTAGGGTTCAGTGCCCCTTTGTGCCGATGGTATGACTGCGGCGGGTGGGTCAGATGCCTGCGCACGCCTTGCAATGGCGCGTTTACGACATTCGCCGTTGGGCTGTCGCGGGCGGGCATGCTTGCCAGAATCAGCCATTTGCCTGCGCCCGCGTGCTTGAGCCGCCGGCGGGCCGGGCAAATGCGCCCTGCACGGTTGTATAGGCAACCGGGTAAATGATCGTTTAGAGTGCATCTCTGCGTCGTTCACAGGACCGTGTCATGACAGATAACAGCCAGCAATTCGCCAGCGACAACTATTCCGGCATCTGCCCCGAAGCCTGGGCGGCGATGGCCAAGGCCAATCAGGGCCACGAGCGCGCCTACGGCGACGATCAGTGGACCGAGCGTGCGGCGGCGTACTTTCGCAAGATCTTCGAAACCGACTGCGAAGTGTTCTTCGCCTTCAACGGCACCGCGGCCAACTCGTTGGCCCTGGCCTCCTTGTGCCAGAGCTACCACAGCGTGATCTGCTCGGAGACTGCCCACGTCGAGACCGACGAATGTGGCGCTCCGGAGTTTTTCTCGAACGGCTCCAAGCTGCTCACCGCGCCCAGCGTCAACGGCAAGCTGACGCCTGAATCGATCCGCGAAGTGGCGCTCAAACGCCAGGACATCCACTACCCGAAGCCCCGCGTGGTGACCCTCACCCAGGCCACCGAAGTCGGCACCGTATACCGCCCCGACGAGCTCAAGGCGATCAGCGCCACCTGCAAGGAGCTGGGCCTGAACCTGCATATGGACGGCGCACGCTTCACCAATGCCTGCTCGTTCCTCGGCTGCTCGCCGGCCGAGCTGACCTGGAAGGCCGGCGTCGATGTGCTGTGCTTTGGCGGCACCAAGAACGGCATGGCCGTGGGTGAGGCGATTCTGTTCTTCAACCGCGAGCTGGCTGAAGACTTCGACTACCGCTGCAAGCAGGCCGGCCAGTTGGCATCGAAGATGCGCTTCCTCTCCGCGCCTTGGGTAGGTTTGCTGGAAGACGGCGCCTGGCTGCGCCATGGCAACCACGCCAACCACTGCGCGCAGTTGCTGGCTTCACTGGTCAGCGACCTGCCACAGGTAAAGCTGATGTTCCCGGTGGAAGCCAACGGGGTGTTCCTGCAAATGCCGGAGCCGGCGCTCGAGGCGCTGCGCAATAAAGGCTGGCGCTTCTACACCTTTATTGGCAGCGGCGGCGCACGCTTCATGTGCTCCTGGGACACCGAACTAACGCGCGTGCGTGAGCTGGCGGCAGATATCCGCGCAGTCGTGGCGGCCACCCCCCTCTAAAGTCATTCCCTGTAGCGGCCTTGCCGGGACGCCGGACCGGTCGGAAAGGGCTGCGTAGCGGCCCCGACATTTTGTGGCGTTGCACAAATCCTGGGGCTGCCGCGCAGCCCTTTCCGACCGGTCCGGCGCCCCGGCAAGGCCGCTACAAAGACAGCGCACGTCTTGAATATGGCGGGGTGAGCGGCATCCCCGGCAACCGTGCACAGCCCCGAAGCATGTCCTTTAGGCTGTGGAGAAAGCGGTAAACGCATGGTTGCGTTGTACAAACGCTTAACGCAAAACGGGGAACAGCCACACGTCACCGTGTAGCTGTCCCCCGCTCGAAATTTGCCTGCTGGCTAGTGCTTTACTGTTCGCCGATGGTGCGTGCGATGGCATCGACCGTGGCATCGATCTGCGCCTGGGTGCGGGCGAGCGTTACTTGATGCTCTTTTTGCAGTTCGATCTGCCGCGAGCACAGGTTCAGCGCCGCCAGTACCAGCAACTTGTCACCGATCAGGGTCGGGTACTGACGCTTGGTCTCGTTGAGCGCGGTGTTGAGCATCCGCACAGCCTGCGAGAGAGTCTCTTCCTGGCCTTCTGGGGCCTTGATCGAGTAGTCGATACCCAGAATCGACACGACATTGATCGGCTGCGCTTGCAGTTTCATGCGTTGACGACACCTGCGCTGGCGCGCTCAACCAGCGCCTGGATACGCGCAGCAGCGGCGCCGTGTTTCTCTTCCTGTTCCATCAGCGACAGCTGCAGGCTGTCGTTGTCTTCCTTGGCCTGGGCCAGTTCCTGGGCAATGGCAGCGTTCTGCTCGCTCAGCTGGGTGTTTTTCTGCATCAGGTCGTTGACCAGTTGCTCGAGTTGATTCAGGGAAGTTTCCAACATGGGGTATGTCTATCTCGGGTTGTTGCAGAGGGCGCACACGATAAAGAAAAGCACGCGCCCCCGCCATTAAATATCGGGTCAAAAGGCTTCAGCCAGGCCAGATTGACAGGGGATCGGCCACCTTGTTCCGGCCTGGGTCAACCGCCGGTCAGGATTTGTCGCGGCCAACTCGGGCTTTTGCACATCGCACTCAAGACTGGCCGGTCACGACCGATAGCCATACAGGTCTTATCTCGACGCAAGGATTGCGCGCCCCTCTCCTTGCCTGGATTGTCCAACTCATGTCCCTACGCAATATGAACATAGCCCCGCGCGCCTTGCTCGGGTTTGCCTTGATCGGCGCACTGATGCTTGGCCTTGGCGTGTTTTCGCTGGTCCAGATGGGCAAGATTCGCCAGGCGGGTGTCGCCATCGAAACCATCAACGTACCCAGCATCAAGACCCTCGATGAGCTGACCGCGCTAAGCCTGCGCTTGCGCACGCTGTCCTATCGCCTGCTGGTCAATCGTGACCCGGCCATTCAGCAGGAAACCCTGCGTCTGCTGGACGAGCGCAACGCGCAGATCGACAAGGCCCAGAGCCGTTATCAGACCTTCATCCTCGCCACCGAAGAACAAGCCGCGTTCGATCAGTACGGCCAATTGCTGACCCAGTACCGCCAGCTGGAAACACGCATGCGCAGCCTGAGCCAGGCCAACCGCATCGACGAACTGGCCGAGCTGCTCAACCGCGACCTGCTGACCAACTCCGAGCAGATCAACAAGGTCCTGAACAGTCTGCTGGAAGTAAACACCGAGCAGGCGCGCCACGCCAACGCCACTGCCGCCAACCAGTACAGCACGGCGTTCACCCTGGTGATCGGCCTGCTCATCGCCGCCACCGTGCTGACCCTGATCTGCGCATTGCTGCTGACCCGCAGCATCGTCAAGCCGATCGAAGAAGCCTTGCAGGCAGCTGAACAGGTAGCCGATGGCGACCTCACCCACACCATTCGCGCCGAAGGCACCGACGAAGCGGCGCGCCTGCAACGTGCCATGGCCCGCATGCAGGAAAAACTGCGCGACACCCTGCACCTGATTGCCGGCTCATCTACCCAGCTCGCCTCGGCGGCCGAAGAGCTCAACAGCGTGACCGACGAGAGCGCACGCGGCCTGCAGCAGCAGAACGCCGAAATCGAACAGGCCGCCACGGCCGTTACCGAGATGACCAGCGCAGTCGAAGAAGTCGCGCGCAATGCCGTCAGCACCTCGGAGGCCTCGGCCGAAGCCAGCCGTTCGACCAGTGATGGCCGTGACCTGGTACTGGAAACCGTCAGCGCCATCGAGCGCATGAGCGGTGACGTGCAGGGTACCGCCAAGCTCATCACTCACCTGGCCGAACAGTCGCGGGATATTGGCAAGGTACTCGACGTGATTCGCGGCCTGGCCGATCAGACCAACCTGCTCGCCCTCAACGCCGCCATCGAGGCAGCGCGGGCCGGTGAGGCCGGGCGTGGATTTGCCGTAGTGGCCGACGAAGTGCGTGCGCTGGCCCATCGCACCCAGCAGTCGACCAGCGAGATCGAGCGCATGATCGGCACCATCCAGGGCGGCACCGGCCAGGCGGTCGACTCGATGCGCACCAGCACCGAACGCGCCGAATCAACCCTGAACATCGCCCGCGGTGCAGGCCTCGCGCTGGACACCATCGCCACGGCCGTGGCGCACATCAACGAGCGCAACCTGGTCATCGCCAGTGCGGCTGAAGAACAGGCTCAGGTAGCCCGTGAGGTCGACCGCAACCTGGTCAACATCAACGACCTGTCGGTACAGAGCGCCACGGGGGCACACCAGACCAGCGCGGCGAGTGCCGAGCTGTCGCGTCTGGCCGTTGACCTCAGCGGCCTGGTTGCACGCTTCCGCGTCTGATCCAGGCTGCAAGACTGCGGCGGCCTCGGCTCAATACTCGATCCGAACGTCGCCGCGCGGCACGCTGCAGCAGGACAGGATGTAGCCCTCGGCTTCGTCTTCTTCGGTGATGCCACCGTTGTGTTCCATGTCCACTTCGCCGCCCAGCTTGAGCACCTTGCAGGTGCCGCAGATACCCATGCCGCAGGCTTTCGGGATCATCAGGCCAACCTTGGCCGCCGCCGCATGCACGGTCTCGCCTGGGGCCACGCGGATGCTCTTCTCGCTGCCGACGAACTCCACCAGGTTCAGATCGGACAGATCCACTTCCGGTGCATCGGCTGCCTGCTCGGCGTGCTCGACCGCGTCGGCCTTGGCCTCTGCCGGGGTCGCACCAAACGACTCCTCGTGGTAGTTCTTCATGTCGAAGCCAACGGCTTCGAGCATGCGCTTGACCGCGCTCATGTACGGCGTAGGCCCGCAGCAGAACACCACGCGCTCCATGTAATCAGGGGCGATCAGCTCCATCAGGCGCTGGTTCAGATACCCCCGATAGCCTGCCCACGGCTCGCCCAGCCCGTGCTTCTCACAAATGATGTGCAAGCTGAAGTTGGGGATGCGCGAGGCCATCTGTTCCAGCTCGCGGTGGTAGATGATGTCCTTCGGTGAGCGCGCGCTGTGGACGAACACCATGTCGACATTGGCGTTGGTGTCGTAGAACCAGCGCGCCATCGACATCACCGGGGTAATGCCCACGCCACCACTGAGGTAGAGCACCTTCGGCGCCGGGAAATCAATTGCATTGAACAGGCCGACCGGGCCGTGCACCGGCAGTTCGGCGCCTTCGTGCATGGTGTCGTGCAGGTAGTTGGAAACATGCCCACCCGGCACCCGTTTGACGGTGATCGAGAAGCTGTACGGCACCGACGGCGAACTGGAGATGGTGTACGAGCGCATCACCTGCTTGCCTTCGATCTCAAGCTCCAGGGTGACGAACTGGCCGGGCTTGAAGAAGAACATGATCGGCTGGTCAGCCATGAAGCAGAACGTGCGCACATCCCAGGTTTCCTGGATGACCTTGACGCAGCGCACGATGTGGCGGCCGTTGGCCCAGGTCTGGGTGCTGACCGGGTTGAGGAATGTTTCGGACATGTTGTTCTCCAGCGGCCGACTACCGGCCTTTTATGGCTCCGATAATGCTCAAGGCCGTGGCCCGGCACATTCCCATCAGCGACATCGGCGTGCTTATCGCGACCAGCCCCGCACGACAAGGGCTGGCGCGTCGGAATTCGATTCGGCCATGTCGCCCATGGATACGGCTCAAGGCGCCCTTGATCGCACACTCCACGGCAAATGGACCTGATGTTTTCTGCACCTGCCTTGCGGCACTAAAACAACGATTAGCCACCTTTCGCCGGCCTTTATCGGCCTTGAGGATTACAACGATGGACGTCACCGCAACCCTGAGCCTGGGCGATCCACTGGAAGCTGCACGCAAGGCCACCGCCGAGATGCTGCAGACCCGCGAGCGCACCTACTCGCTGCCCCAGCCGTTCTACACTGACGAGCGTCTGTTTCAGATCGACATGCAGGAAATTTTCCAGAAGGAATGGCTGATCGCGGGCATGACCTGCGAGATCCCGACCAAGGGCAACTTCCTCACCCTGCAGGTCGGCAAAAACCCGATCATTGTCATCCGTGGCGCCGAAGGCAAGGTGCATGCGTTCCACAACGTCTGCCGCCACCGCGGCTCGCGGCTGTGCACCAGCGAAAAAGGCAAGGTCGCCAAGCTGGTCTGCCATTATCACCAGTGGACCTACGAGCTCGACGGCCGCCTGCTGTTTGCCGGCACCGAAATGGGCGCCGATTTCGACATGAAGGAATACGGCCTCAAGCCGGTCAATGTCAAAGTCGCGGGTGGCTACATCTTCATCAGCATGGCGCAGAACCCGCCGGCGATCGACGAGTTCCTGGCGACGCTCGACCACTACATGGAACCGTACGACATGGAGAACACCAAGGTGGCGGTGCAAACCACCTTGCTGGAGAAAGCCAACTGGAAGCTGGTGCTGGAAAACAACCGCGAGTGCTACCACTGCTCCGGCTCGCACCCAGAGCTGCTCAAGACCCTGCTGGAGTGGGACGACACCAACGACCCGCGTGCCGACCAGTCGTTCAAGGACCACGTCGCCGCCTGCGCCACCGCGTGGGAAGCGGAGAAGATCCCTTACCTGCACAAGAGCCACGGCCTGCGTAACCGTATCGTGCGCATGCCGCTGCTCAAGGGCACGGTATCGATGACCATGGACGGCAAGCAGGCGAGCAAGAAGCTGATGGGTCGCATCCAGAACCCGGACCTGGGCTCGATGCGCATCCTGCACCTGCCGCACTCGTGGAACCACTGCATGGGCGATCACATGATTGTCTTCACGGTGTGGCCGATCAGCGCTCAGGAGACCCTGGTCAGCACCAAGTGGCTGGTCCACAAGGATGCCGTCGAAGGCGTCGATTACGACCCAGAGCAGATGCGCAAGGTGTGGGACGCGACCAACGACCAGGACCGCCGTCTGGCTGAAGAGAACCAGCGTGGGATCAACTCCACTGCTTATCAGCCTGGGCCGTACTCCAAGACCTACGAGTTTGGTGTGGTCAACTTCATCGACTGGTACAGCCAGCGCGTGCTGGAAAACCTCGGTGCGGAACCTGCGCCTTATTTGAAAGAAGTCATCACGCAGTAACTAACCTGCCGGGCATGCCTTTGGGTGTGTCCGGCAAGTTGTCCACAGATACCCAGTAGCATTCTCAGACCTCGCTCCACTCCCCTCCTGATCAATTATTGATCAATTCTCTACAGGCCTTTAGATACGTGGCTTGCAGAGGATGCCGAACATGTTGTCCACAGAGGCGCCAACAGAGTTTGTGAACAACCCTGATTGCATATGTGGATAAGCGCTCGAGAGCCCTGACTTTCAGCCATCTGCGCACATTATGGCGGTAATTGATCAAAGTTTGAACAATCCTTTGTAAGGCACGGAATACGTGGCCTAGCGAGTTAGCCAAACAGTTTATCCACAGCCCGGCTAACAGCGATTGTGGGCAACTACAGCGCCAGCTCATGCAAAAAAGCCATGGAAATCCATGGCTTAGGTTGATCAATTATTGTACAGAAGGCTGCACGCCACGAATTCAAAGGCCTGCAGCCAAGAGCGAACACTTTATCCACAGCCTGGCTAACAGCAAATGTGCGTAAGAACAGCGCGCCCTAATGTAGGAGCGGCCTTGCCGGGGCGCCGGACCGGTCGGAAAGGGTCGCGCAGCGGCCCCACATTTTCAGCTTCGCCGCTGATATTGCTGGGCCAGCTCCGCTGGCCTTTCCGACCGGTCCGGCGCCCCGGCAAGGCCGCTCCTACAGGGACCGCGCAGGAATCAGGCACTGCCGCTAACGCAACACCCCTTCTTCAACCAGCAACTTGAGGATGGCCTCGGCGCCTTCCTGTGGGGACACATCCTTGAGCACCTTGCCGCCGCCACCGCTGGCCTTGGCCGTCGCAGCCTTCATCCGATCCGCACCGCTCTTGGCCTTGATCACCTTGAGCCGCTTGGGCCGTGGCCGGGCCGGTTGCAGCTCGGCATCCGCCAGCAGCTCATCTTCGACAATCGCCACATCCCGTGCAGCCAGAACACCACGCCGCGCAGGCCCGAACGCGCTCTGGCGTGGCTTGGGCGCTGCGTTATCCACAGTGGCCAGCAACGGCAAGCGCACCTTCAACCGGCGCCGCTGACCACGCGGCAGCGCCTGCAACACCTGGGCAGTACCGTTCTCGATCGACTCGACCTCTGCCAGCCCGACAATCAGCGGCCAACCCAACTTCTCGGCCAGCAAGAACGGCAGCATGCCCGAACCTTCGCCGGTCTCGGCCTGGCTGCCGGTCAACACCAATTGAGCACCGGCGTCGCGCAGATAGTCGCCAAGCACCTCGAGCACATCGGCCCCGGCCGGCTGCTCGAGCACATCCAGATGATCCAGGCCCATGCCCAGATACGCCCGCAGCGCCTCCTGGCGGTGATCGCCAGCATGCACCACCTGCAAATTGTCCCCAGCCAGCTGCAACCCCAGCTCGACCGCACGGGCGTCCTGCTCGGCCCGGCGACTGCGGCCAGAACCGGGATGAGCACCGATGGAAACCAGGCTAATGACCTTTGTACTCATGTTGGAACCCTTATGCCGCGTCGCGCTGGCCGCCGCTGCGGTAGTTATCCACAGCTTCGATCAGAGCCTGAAGAATCGCCGCGCTGTCGCCAATCACTGACAGGTCGGCCCGTTTGATCATGTCGCAGCCAGGGTCCATGTTCACCGCCACCACCTTGTCGCAGGCACCAATGCCTTGCAGGTGCTGGATCGCGCCAGAAATGCCGACCGCCATGTACACCCGCGCGGTAACCCAGGTGCCTGTCGCGCCAACCTGGCGCGTACGCGGCATGAAGCCATCGTCGACCGCCACCCGCGAGGCACCCTCAGTGGCGCCCAAGGCAGCGGTGGCGCGGTGGAACAGCTCCCAGTCCTTGACGCCGTTGCCGCCAGAGACGATGAACTCCGACTCGGCCATGGCAATGGCGGCCGGGTCGACCGCCACCGAGCCGAGGTCTTCGATGCGCGACAAGCTGCGCGCAACGCTTGTGGACAACTCGACTGGCAGCGCCTCATGACGGGTTTCAATGACCGGCTCGGCGCATTCGGCAGCCGCCAGAATCAACCGCGCCATGCCCCGTTGCAGGTCTTGCTGACCCGCGCCAGCACGGCCGATGCACTGGCCATCCTTGATCTGCCAAACCCGCGTTGCCGGGCGTTCACCCAGCGATGCGGCAAAGCGTCGGCCAAGCTCACCGCCACCGGTGCGGCTGTCCGGCAGCAACCAATGCTGAGGCGCAAACTGGTTATCCACAGCGCGCAGGCCCTGTACCAGTTGCTCCGGTGCATAACCCTGGAATGCCTCGCCTTCGATCACCAGCAGGCGATCGACACCGGCGGCGCCGAAGTTGCCTTCCTTGTGCTCGCCAAAAACAATCGCCAGCACAGCACCATCCTTGCCAGCCAGGCTGTGAGCCAAGCCGAGCAAGTCGCGGTCGTGAGAACCGAGGCGACCGCCGACCATGTCCGGGACCACGGCGATATAAAACGCAGGATCTACCACCTGATGCAGCGGCAACTGCACTTCAGAAGCAGCCGTACGCCGGCCCCCGGTAGCGGTGCCTTGCTGGGCACCGCTGCGGTCCAGGCGCTTGAGGCCGCTGGCCGCAATGAAGCCTGCGGCAATCGCGTGGGGGTTCTTGCGGATGATGCCATTAGGCCCCATCCAGCTGGTTTGCTGAGTCTGCATCGCTGCGTGCAGCGGATGCAGACGGTTACGGGCGATCCACTCGGCGCGTGGGTCGCGGCGGATGATGTCGCTCATCAATGCACCTCCGCAGGTTCACGTTTGGCTGCTGCAGCCTTCGCCGAAGCTGGAGCATCGGCTTCGATCAGCACATCGGCGACCAATTCGGCGAGGTCCTTGATCAGTGGCCGCGGTTCGACCACACCTTCAAGCATCGCGGTGCACTGTGGGCAACCCACGGCGACCACTTCGGCCTCGGTTTCGCGAATGTCGTCCATGCGCATGTCGGGGATCCGTTGCTTGCCCGGGATGTCGGTGATCGGTGCACCGCCACCGCCGCCGCAGCAGCGTGAACGGAAGCCCGAGCGCTGCATCTCGCGCACTTCGATACCCAGTGCCTTGAGCACTTCGCGCGGCGCCTCGTACTCGCCGTTGTAGCGGCCCAGGTAGCACGGGTCGTGATAGGTCACGCTGGCACCTTTGTGCTGGCCCAGGTTGAGCTTGTTGGCGGCGATCAGCTCGGCGATATAAGTGCTGTGGTGCAGCACCTGATAATCACCACCGAGCGCGCCGTATTCATTCTTCAGCACATGGAAGCTGTGCGGATCGCAGGTGACGATGCGCTGGAAGCGGTACTGCGCCAAGGTCTGGATATTGCGCTTGGCCAGTTGCTGGAAGGTAGCTTCATCGCCAAGACGACGGGCGACGTCGCCGCTGTCGCGTTCTTCCAGGCCGAGCACGGCAAAGTCCACGCCAGCCGCCTTGAGCACTTTGACGAAGGCACGCAGGGTGCGTTGGTTGCGCATGTCGAATGCACCATCACCCACCCAGAACAGCACCTCGGTGGTTTTCACCTCGCTGAGCAGTTGCAGATTGAGGTCAGCGGCCCAGTTCATCCGCCCGCCGGGGTTGAAGCCGCCGGGGTTGTCGGTGGCGATCAGATTGTCGAGCACCTCGGCGCCCTTGTTCGGCGTGGCGCCGCGTTCCAGGGTCAGGTGGCGGCGCATGTCGACGATGGCATCGACGTGCTCGATCATCATCGGGCATTCCTCGACGCAGGCACGGCAGGTGGTGCAGGACCACAGCGTGTCGGCATCGACCAGGCCATTGACGATGGGCTGATGCGGATGGCCGCCATGCTCGCCCAGCGGCTTGCCCGGATACGGGCTGCCGGCGAACTTGGCGTCAGTGCCACCGGCCAGGCCGATGACCATGTCCTGGATCAGCTTCTTCGGGTTCAGCGGTTGGCCGGCGGCGAACGCCGGGCACATCGCTTCGCACTTGCCGCACTGCACGCAGGCGTCAAAACCGAGCAGCTGGTTCCAGGTAAAATCGGCAGGCTTCTCTACACCGAGCAGCGCATTCGGGTCTTCCAGATCGATTGGTTTGAGCCCGGTCGAACGGCCACCGCCAAAGCGTTCAGCGCGGCGGTGCCAGGCAAGGTGCAGGGCACCGGCGAAGGCGTGCTTCATCGGCCCGCCCCAGGTCATGCCGAAGAACAACTCGGACACGCCCCACAGCACGCCGAGGCCCAGCACCGCGACCATCACCCAACCGCCCGTATTGGCGGGCAGGATGCCGGCCACCGGCAGCGTCGCAATGAAGAAGCTCGCCGCGAATACCAACAGGCTTTTCGGCAGGCGCATCCACGGGCCTTTGGACAGCCGCGCAGGCGGATTCAGCCGCCGTTTGAAGACGAACAGCGCGCCGGTGAACATGATCACGGTGGCGACCAGCAAGGCGTAGCCAAGGATCTTGCTCTGCAGGCCAAAGCCATGCACCAGAATCGCCAGCGCTGCCGACAGCACAAAGCCGCCTGCAGTGGCGACGTGGGTGTTGGACATGTACTTGTCGCGCTCGACCACATGGTGCAGATCCACCAGGTAGCGCCGCGGCATGGCCAGCAAACCGCCGAGCAGGTTGACCTTGGACGGCCGGCCACGGCGCCACATGCGCACACGGCGCAACGCGCCGAGCACTGCCAGGCCAAGGGCCCCGAACAGCAGAATGGGTAGAAGGGTGTTCAACATGGGAGGCTCCCACAACAGCTGAAATCGTGCGCCGCTCTCAAGCAAGCGCGGCTCTCTGTGGCGGCCTTGCCGGGACGCCGGACCGGTCGCGAAAGGGCTGCGTAGCGGCCCCAGGATCTATGTAACGTCACAAGATCGCCGGGGCCGCTTCGCGACCCTTTCGCGACACGAGGCCGCTCCTACAGGAGGGCCAGTTCATGTGCGGCCGATCAGAAGTCCTTGCACAGGCGCAAGGCGTCGTAGATCGCCGCGTGCACGTTGCGCTGGGCCACGCAGTCACCGATGCGATACAGCAGGTAACCTTCGCCCGGCTGGCTGAGGATCGGCTGTGGCTTGATGGCAAACAGCGCCTCCACATCGATCTGGCCCTTGTTGCGCGAACCTTCTTTGAGCCCGTAGTACAGCTCTTCGTCAGGGCGCACGCCGTTCTCGATCACCACCTGGTCAACTACCCGCTCTTCCTTGGCGCCGGTGTATTCGTTTTCCAGCACCGCGATCAGCTTGTCGCCTTCGCGGTAGACCTTTTCCAGCATCAGGTCGCCGGTCATGATCACTTCTTTCGGGTACATGCTGCGGTAATAGGTCGGGAAGGTGGTGCCGCCCATGGCCACGCCTGGCTTGATGTCGTCGGTGACGATCTCGACCTGGCTGCCCTTGTCGGCAATGAAGTCCGCGGTCGACATACCGGTGAATTCGCAAATGGTGTCGTACACCAGCACGTTCTTGCCCGGCGCAACCTTGCCGTCGAGCACATCCCAGCTGCTCACCACCAGGCCTTCGGCAGCGCCCCAATGCTCGTTCTGCTCGACGAACGGATGGCCGCCGACGGCCAGTACGATCACGTCCGGGCGCAGGTCCTGGATGGTCGCGATGTCGGCGGCAGTGCCCAGGCGCAGGTCGATCTTCAAACGGGCGAACTCGAGCTGGTACCAACGGGTGATGCCGGCAATCTGGTCGCGTTGCGGGGCCTTGGCAGCAATGGTGATCTGCCCGCCCATCTGCTCCTTTTTCTCGAACACGGTGACGTCGTGGCCACGCTCGGCGGCGACTCGCGCCGCTTCCATGCCGGCAGGGCCGGCACCGACCACGACGACCTTGCGTTTGACGCCGGTAGTTTTCTCGATGATGTGCGGCACGCCCATGTATTCACGGGAGGTCGCGGCGTTCTGGATGCACAGCACATCCAGCCCTTGGTACTGGCGGTCGATGCAGTAGTTGGCACCGACACACTGTTTGATCTGGTCGATCTGGCCCATCTTGATCTTGGCGATCAGGTGCGGGTCGGCCATGTGCGCACGGGTCATGCCGACCATGTCGACGTAACCGCCTTCGAGGATGCGCTGCGCCTGGTTCGGGTCCTTGATGTTCTGCGCGTGCAGTACCGGGACCTTGACCACTTCCTTGATGCCGGCTGCCAGGTGCAGGAACGGCTCCGGCGGGAAGCTCATGTTGGGGATGACGTTGGCCAGGGTGTTGTGGGTATCGCAGCCCGAGCCGATCACGCCAAAGAAGTCGAGCATGCCGGTCGCATCGTAGTAAGCGGCGATCTGCTTCATGTCTTCGTGGCTGAGGCCATCGGGGTGGAACTCGTCACCACAGATGCGCATGCCCACGCAGAAGTCGTCGCCAACTTCGGCGCGCACGGCCTTGAGCACTTCCATGCCGAACTTCATCCGGCCTTCGAAGCTGCCGCCCCATTCGTCGGTACGCTTGTTGACCCGCGGGCTCCAGAACTGGTCGATCATGTGCTGGTGCACTGCCGACAGTTCGACGCCATCCAGGCCACCTTCCTTGGCCCGACGCGCAGCTTGTGCGTAGTTGCCGATCACCCGCCAGATCTCCTCCGGCTCGATGGTCTTGCAGGTCGCACGGTGCACTGGCTCACGCACGCCCGACGGCGACATCAGGGTTGGCCAGTTGAAGCCGTCCCAGCGTGAGCGACGGCCCATGTGGGTAATCTGAATCATGATCTTGGCGCCGTGCTTGTGCATGGCGTCGGCAAGGTTCTGGAAGTGCGGGATGATCCGGTCGGTCGACAGGTTGACCGAAGCCCACCACTCCTGCGGGCTGTCGATGGCGACCACCGACGAGCCACCACAGATGGCCAGGCCGATACCGCCCTTGGCCTTCTCTTCGTAGTATTTGACGTAACGGTCGGTGGTCATGCCGCCGTCGGTGGCATACACCTCGGCGTGGGCAGTACTCAGCACGCGGTTACGGATGGTCAGTTTGCCGATCTGGATCGGCTGGAACATTGCTTCGAAGGCCATGACGCTATCTCCGGCTCAGGCTTACAACGGCTTTGTAACGAACAGGCCATCTTCGTGGCCCTCTTCCGACCCGCCGTAGACCTGCTCTGCCACGGTGCGCAGCGAGCTGCCACGGGCGGCGAGAATCTGGTCCATGGCGCCGGCAAACCAGCCGGTGAACATGTAGTCGACCTTGCGGCCAACCTTGCCGTACACATAGACGAACGCCGAGTGCTTGAGCCTGACGCTGCAGGTGCCCTGGTCGAGGTCGATGGCTTCGATTTCAAACAGGCCCCAGCCGCGCTGAGACAGGCGTTTCATGTAGTGTTCGAACACCGCCACACCTTCCAGGCCATGGCACTCGGCTTCTTTTTCACACCAGTGCCAGGCCGACTTGTAGCCGGCCTTGTAGAGGATCTCGGCGTAGGCGTCGGCGCCCAGCACTTCCTCGATACCCATGTGGTTGTTGACGAAGAAATGGCGTGGCACATACAGCATCGGCAGCGCGTCGGAAGTCCAGACACCGGTCTCGCTGTCGACTTCGATTGGCAATTGCGGGGCGATCTTGGCCATGGAAACTTAACTCCAGAAATTTTTGAGAGATGGCCCAGGCTGTTTTGGCCCGGGCAGAACGGTTTGGAGTGCGGCTTACTCGCCCCACACATCCTTGAGCACGTTGACCCAGTTCTCGCCCATGATCTTGCGCACTACGCGTTCGCTGTGGCCGCGCTTGAGCAGGGTCTCGGTGAGGTTGGGGAACTCGCCCACAGTGCGGATGCCAAGTGGGTTGATGATCTTGCCGAAGTTGGTCAGACGGCGGGCGTAGCCCTTGTCGTGGGTCAGGTATTCGAAGAACTCCTGGCCGTGACCCTGGGTAAAGTCGGTGCCGATGCCGATGGAATCTTCACCGACGATGTTCATGGTGTATTCGATCGCTTCGGCGTAGTCGTCGATGGTCGAGTCGATGCCTTTGGCCAGGAACGGCGCAAACATGGTCACGCCAACAAAGCCGCCGTGGTCGGCAATGAACTTGAGTTCTGCATCGGACTTGTTGCGCGGGTGCTCTTTAAGACCCGACGGCAGGCAGTGCGAGTAGCACACCGGCTTTTTCGATTCGAGGATGACTTCTTCGGAGGTTTTCGAGCCGACGTGGGACAGGTCACACATGATCCCGACGCGGTTCATCTCGGCGACGATTTCGCGGCCAAAACCGGACAGGCCGCCATCGCGTTCATAGCAGCCGGTGCCGACCAGGTTCTGGGTGTTGTAGCACATCTGCACGATGCCGACGCCAAGCTGCTTGAACACATCGACGTAGGCGATCTGGTCTTCGAAGGCGTGGGCGTTCTGGAAGCCGAAGAGGATGCCGGTCTTGCCCAGTTCCTTGGCCTTGCGGATGTCGGCAGTGGTGCGCACCGGCATCACCAGGTCGCTGTTGTCGCGGATCAGCTTCTGGCTGGTGGCGATCTGGTCGACGGTGGCCTTGAACCCTTCCCACACCGACACTGTGCAGTTGGCTGCGGTCAGGCCGCCTTTGCGCATGTCCTCGAACAGCTCGCGGTTCCACTTGGCGATGATCAGGCCATCGATGACGATGCTGTCGGCGTGTAATTCGGCTGGGCTCATCAGGCTGTCCCCTTTTTGATATGGGTTGCGCCGAATCAGGTGTCGGCGTTTAGGGCCAGCATATGCCTGCGCGAACGACGAGCCGGATGCAAAAACGACAAGGGCCATACCGAAAGCGTCAAAGCCCTCATCGCGACAGTTGGCTTCATGACAAATGTCGCTCAAGCCTGTTCAAGGGGGCAGCGCTGAGCGAGAATTGCCCGACTTTTTCATGGGAAGTAAACATGCTGCGGATCAATTCAGTGATAGGCCTGACTTTAGTGTTGAGCGCGCCGTTCGCGTTTGCCGCAGACGATGAGTCCACCCCATGCGACAACGTCGACAGCGATGCTCAGGGCTACGCCTGCGCCGCCTATAACAAGCAGACCGCCGAGCGTGAGCTGCAAGCGGCCTTTGATGATCTGATCCAGCGGATTCGCGACCAGTATCCGGATGAGGGCGACAAGGTGCAGAGCCTGTCCGAACGCTTCCGCGCTGCGCAGACGCTGTGGACGCAATTGCGCGATGCCGACTGCAAGGTCGAAACCGCTGCCGAGAAACCCGGCAGCAAGGCCTTCGAAGCGGCATGGAACACTTGCGTGGCACAACGCAGCGATGATCGCTCCGAGTACCTGCAGTCGATCGGCCAGCAATAACCCGCCGCCGTCATGACGCCACACTGGTGTGGCGGTCGGCCCGCGGGCAGCGCTCGAAGCGTGCTCGGTAACAGCGGGTAAAGTACGACGCCGAGTCGAAGCCACAGGCGATGCTGACCTGCAGCACGCTCATGTCGGTCTGGCGCAGCAACTGGCGCGCCTTGTCCAGCCGCAGGCGCAGATAGAAGCCGCTCGGCGTGTCGTCCAGGTGCAGGCGGAACAACCGCTCCAACTGGCGCCGGGTGACCTGGATCAAGTCGGCCAGCACCTGGGTGTTCAACGGCTCCTCGGTGTTGCGCTCCATCTCGCCGATCACCTTGACCAGCTTCTTGTTGCTCAGCCCGTAACGCGCGGCAATCTGCATGCGTTGGTGATCCTGCCGCGGGCGGATGCGGCCGAGCACGAACTGCTCGGAGACCTGCACCGCCAGCTCACTGCCATGGGCCTGGGCGATCAGATCAAGCATCAGGTCGATCGAGGCCGTACCGCCGGCACAGGTGATCCGCCGCCGGTCGATCTCGAACAACTCCTGGGTGGCCTGCAAGCGTGGGTAGCGCTCCTTGAACGCCTCCAGCGCCTCCCAGTGCAAGGTCGCCCGATAGCCTTCGAGCAAGCCGGCTTCAGCCAGCAGCATCGCGCCGGTATCGATCCCGCCGAGGATCACCCCCTCGTGCTCGAGCCGACGCAGCGCCTGCTGCAACGCCAGGCTGTAGTGCGCCAGAGGTTCAAAGCCGGCCACCACCAACAGCATCTGCGGCGCCGCCTCCCCCGCCAATGCAGCATCGGCATTGACCGACATGCCATTGCTGGCCTGCACCGCGCCGCCGTCCAGGCTGAGCACGCGCCAGCGATACAACGCTCCGCGAAACCGGTTGGCCACCCGCAACGGCTCGAGGGCACTGATAAAGCCCATCGCGGAAAAACCCGGCAGCAATAGAAAGTGAATGGTAACGGCCATCGAGGGCTCCCGCACAAGGTAGTCGCCAGGGTGCAAATGTTGGTCGCCAGCGTGCGACTTTTGCCTAGGCTTGCCGGGTAGCTTAGTCACACGGCCCGCAGAGGTCGCCCACCATAACAACATGCACTGCCGATGGAGAGCCACCATGCACAGCTTGATCCGCCGCAGCCTGTTACCCCTTGTGTTGAGTACCAGCTTTGTCATGCCAGCGTTTGCTGGCGAACCTGCGGTGTGCCAGAAGGTCCGCCTCGGCGTGGTCAACTGGACCGACGTCATCGCCACCAGCGCCATGGCTCAGGTACTGCTCGATGGCCTGGGTTACCAGACCAAACAGACCAGCGCCTCGCAACAGATCATCTTTGCCGGCATCCGCGACAACCGTCTGGACATGTTCCTGGGGTACTGGAACCCGATCATGAACCAGACCATCACCCCGTTCGTCGACGCCAAGCAGGTCAAGGTGCTGGCCGAACCGAGCCTGAACGATGCCCGCGCAACCCTGGCGGTGCCCAAGTACCTGGCCGATCAGGGCCTGCAAAGCTTTGCCGACATCCACAAGTTCGAGAAGCAGCTGGGCGGCAAGATCTACGGCATCGAGCCTGGCTCAGGCGCCAATACTCAGATCAAGGCAATGATCGCCAAGAACCAGTTCGGCCTGGGCAAGTTCCAGCTGGTCGAGTCGAGCGAGGCCGGCATGCTCGCAGCGGTAGACCGCGCGGTGCGGCGCAAGCAAGCGGTGGTGTTCTTCGGTTGGACCCCGCACCCGATGAACGTCAACATCGACATGGTCTACCTGGGCGCCAGCGAAGACGCCCTCGGCCCGGACGAGGGCCGCGCCACAGTGTGGACGGTGACCGCGCCTGACTATGCCGAGCGTTGCCCCAACGCCAGCAGACTGCTGGCCAACCTGACCTTCAGCGCCGAGACCGAGAGCCGCATGATGCAGCCGCTGCTCGATCACAAGGACGCCCTGCAATCAGCCCGCAAATGGCTGCAGGATCACCCCGAAGACAAAGCCCGCTGGCTGGAAGGGGTAACCACCTTCGACGGCAAGCCGGCTGCCGACAACCTCAAACTCAGCGCCAACTGATTCGGCTTGTTTGCCCACTGACCGGTGCAACCGGTCGGTGCAGGCGCTCTGCACCCGTTTTTTGACCAGGAACCCCAGCATGAATCACGACGTCATCATTACCTGCGCCCTCACCGGCGCTGGCGACACTGTCGCCAAGAGCCACCTGGTGCCGATCACCCCGGCGCAGATCGCCGCCGCCGCGGTCGAGGCCGCCAAGGCCGGCGCCACGGTCGTCCACTGCCATGTCCGCGATCCGCAGACCGGCCGTTTCAGCCGCGATGTCGAGCTGTACCGCGAAGTCATGCAGCGCATCCGCGAGGCCGACGTCGACATCATCGTCAACCTCACCGCCGGCATGGGTGGCGATCTGGAAATCGGCCCGGGCGAGTCGCCAATGGAGTTTGGCCCCGGCACCGACCTGATCGGCCCGCTGGAGCGGCTGGCGCACATCGAGGCGCTGCTACCGGAAATCTGCACGCTGGACTGCGGCACGCTCAACTTCGGCGATGGCAACGCCATCTACGTGTCGACTCCGGCGCAACTGCGCGCGGGCGCCAAACGGATTACCGAGCTGGGGGTCAAGGCCGAGCTGGAAATCTTCGACACCGGCCACCTGTGGTTCGCCAAGCAGATGATCAAGGAAGGGCTGCTCGACGACCCGCTGTTCCAGCTGTGCCTGGGCATCCCCTGGGGCGCCCCAGCCGACACCGGCACCATGAAGGCCATGGTCGACAACCTGCCGCAAGGCGCGACCTGGGCTGGCTTCGGCATTGGTCGCATGCAGATGCCGATGGCCGCCCAGGCGGTGCTGCTCGGCGGCAACGTGCGGGTCGGCCTGGAAGACAACCTGTACCTGGACAAAGGCGTGCTGGCCAGCAACGGCCAGTTGGTCGAGCGTGCGGTGGAGATCCTCAGCCGGCTCGGTGCACGCGTGCTTACCCCGGCTGAAGGCCGGGCAAAAATGAACCTCAAGCGCCGGTAATTCCCTCAGGAGTCGAACATGCCTTTCATCACCGATATCAAGAATTTTGCCGCGCTTGGCAGTGGCGTCATCGGCAGCGGGTGGGTCGCCCGCGCCCTTGCCCACGGCCTTGATGTAGTCGCCTGGGACCCGGCCCCAGGCGCCGAACAAGCCCTGCGCCAGCGGGTCGCCAATGCCTGGCCCGCGCTTGAGAAGCAAGGCCTTGCCGCAGGCGCCGCGCAACAGCGGCTGCGCTTTGTCGACAGCATTGAAGACTGCGTGCGCGACGCCGACTTCATTCAGGAAAGCGCACCCGAGCGGCTTGAGCTCAAGCTCGATCTGCATGCGCGAATCAGCGCTGCTGCCAAGCCCGATGCAATCATCGCCTCGAGCACCTCAGGGCTGTTGCCGAGTGAGTTCTACGAGTCGGCCAGCCACCCCGAACGCTGCGTGGTCGGCCACCCGTTCAACCCGGTCTATCTGTTGCCGCTGGTCGAAATCGTCGGCGGTCGCAATACCGCTGCCCAAGCCATCGAAGCCGCCAAGGTCATCTATACCGCGCTCGGCATGCGCCCGCTGCACGTGCGCAAGGAAGTCCCCGGTTTTATCGCCGACCGCCTGCTCGAAGCGCTCTGGCGCGAGGCCTTGCATCTGGTCAATGACGGCGTCGCCACCACCGGCGAGATCGACGATGCGATCCGCTTTGGCGCTGGCTTGCGCTGGTCGTTCATGGGCACCTTCCTCACCTACACCCTGGCGGGTGGCGACGCCGGTATGCGCCACTTCATGGCTCAGTTCGGCCCCGCATTGAAGCTGCCCTGGACCTACCTGCCCGCCCCGGAGCTCAGCGAACAGTTGATCGAAGACGTGGTGGCCGGCACCTCGGAGCAACTCGGCGAGCGCAGTATCGCGGCCCTTGAGCGCTACCGCGACGACACCCTGCTGGCCGTGCTGGAAGCGGTGAAAACCAGCAAAGCCCAGCACGGCATGAGCTTCGCAGACTGAGGAGCAGACGATGCCCGCACTGATTACCTACCGCACCCCAGTCCAGGCGGACTGGGTCGACTACAACGGCCACCTGCGCGATGCCTATTACCTGCTGATCTTCAGCTACGCCACCGATGCGCTGATGGCGCAGATCGGTCTGGACGCCGACGCGCGTGGGCACAGCGGCCATTCGCTGTTTACCCTCGAGGCGCATATCAACTACCTGCACGAGGTCAAACTGGGCAGCGAGGTGTGGGTGCAAACCCATATCCTCGGCTTTGACAGCAAACGCCTGCACCTCTACCACAGCCTGCACCGGGCAGACCTCGAGCAGGCGCTGGCAGCCAGCGAGCAGATGCTCTTGCACGTAGACCTGGCCGGGCCGAGATCAGCGCCATTCAGCGAACGCAGCCGGTCGCAACTGCAGGCCATGGTTACGGCTCAAGCACCATTGCCGGCAGACACATGGATCGGTCGTACCTTGCAGCTACCGGGCAAAAAAAACCCCGACAAGCCGTGAGCTGTCGGGGTGGGAGAGTGAGCGATATTCACTGTGACGAGTCAGGGTGACCAAACCCCACGTTGCGGTGAATGACCCCAGTGTGCGGGCCCATTCGCTGATCGAGTTAGCCATGAGCGACCTGTTCATAGCCAAAGCAGCCACGTCGGCATTCTGTTGTTGCGGGCATGTCGCGGTCGTCACAGAATCGGTCGTAAATCACAGCAGCACTCTCTTGGCGATAAGAAGGGACAACAACCATGATGCATGCGGATTTGATTGATCAGGACGACCTGCTGGGGCAAATGCGCGCCCGCGGCTTTGATATTCCCGCCGGCGCCAGCGCCGAGCAGGCCTGCGAAGTGGTGGTGCGCGGGCTCACCGAACCCAACGCGCGTGCACTCAAGGGCATGGTCGAGCAGATGTACACCGGCAGCGCGACGATCCTCCCGGCAGTGCGCCAGGCCATCGAGAAACAGCTGCTGCCGGCACTGGCGCAGTTCAACAACCGCGCCTGATTCGGCTCATGCGGGTTGGGGCCGAGGCTCCAGCTCCTGCGTGCGCTCAAACAATTCGCCAAGGCCGACCTGGTGGGTCACGCCCACCACGGTGCAGTGCGGCAATTCGCGGCGGAGCATGCGCAACAGGCCATAGGCGGCGTTGAAATCGAGCTGGCTGGTGGCTTCGTCCAGGTACAGCGTGTCGGGTTGGTACAGCAACGCCCGCGCCAGGCTCAGGCGTTGCTGTTCGCCGCCACTGAGCACCCGCTCCCACTCTGCCTCGTCATTCAACCGGCTGACCAGCTCGCTCAAACCGACCTTGACCAGTGCGTCGATCAACAGCACATCATCCAAGCGCTGCAACTGCGGATACGCCAGCAGTTCATGCAGGCGCATCTGCGGCAGATACGGCTTTTGCGGCAACAGCAGGCTGCGCCCCGGCGGCAACTGCCAGTTACCCAGGCAATACGGCCACAAGCCTTGCAGGGTGCGCAGCAGGGTCGACTTGCCCAACCCGCTGCGGCCGGCCAGGCGCAGCCATTGGCCCTGCCCCACCCGCAGATCAAGATTACTCAGTAGAGCGCTGCCATCTGGCCGGCACAGGGTCAGCCCTTGCGTACACAGGCAACTGCCCTGCGGCGCGCTGACAAGCTGCTGCCGGCTGGCTTCGATGGCCCGCTCGAACTGGTCCAGCCGCTCCAGTGCCGCGCTCCAGCGCACCAGCTTGTTGTACAGCTTGATGAACCAGCTCAACGAATCGTGCACGGCGCTGAATGCGCTGCGGATCTGCATCAAGCCACCCAGGGTGATGGCTTTGCTCATGAACGCCGGCATGGCCGCGAATACCGGGATGATCAGGCTCAAGCGCTGATAGGCGACAGTAAACAGGCTGAGGTCGCGCTCTCGCCCGATCAGCTGCCGCCAGTTGCTCGCAATTGCCTGAAAACGCCGGGCCAGTTGCTCACGCTCGACCCCTTCGCCGCGGTACAAGGCGATCTGCTCGGCGTGATCGCGCTTGCGCAGCAGGCTCGCGCGAAAGTCCGCCTCACGGTGCTCGCGTTCGTAGTTGAGCGCGTGCAGCGGCTTGCCGATCAGGTGAGTGAGCACGCTGCCCGTCAGGGTGTAGATGACCACGATCCACAGCAGATAGCCGTGCACGGTGAAGGTCGCGCCGAACAGGCTGAAGGTCTGCACCCCGGACAGGTTCCACAGGATCACCGTGAAGGCGCCGACCTGAGCCAGGTTGATCACCAGGGACGCCACCAGTTCGATGCTCAGCCCCACCATCAGGTCGACGTCCTGGGCGATGCGCTGGTCAGGGTTGTCCGGCTCGCCGGTCAAGCCCAGCCGATAAAACGCGTGATCGGCCAGCCAGGCATCGGTCAGGCGCGCAGTCATTGCCTGGCGCCAGCGCAGTTCGAGGCGTTTACGGATGTAATCGAGGCCGACGATGATGAGCACATAAGCGCCCAGGTACATCGCGTACTGACCCACCAGCCCATACAAGGCAGCGGTATCGAACGCCGCCAGGGTGTCGTAGAAGGCCTTGCTCCAGCTGTTGATCAGCACGTTGATCTGCACCACCAGCAAGCCCAGGCCGATCACTGCCGCCAGCATCAGCCAGCCCTGCCACTGGCCGCGGTCATGCCAGAAGGGTCGGCTCAGACGGACGAACCTGCGCAGAGCATTCACAGCGCCTGCTCCATTGCGGTCACCGACGGCAACAAGCGCAATTGCACCTGATTACCCTGAGGGAATAACTGCCGCGCCTGATGCTGCAGGGCCGGCAAGGTTAGCGCAGCCGGCAACTGCGCCTGGGTGCGCAGGTAGCGTGGGTCTTGCCAGTGACGCTCGCTGAGGATCAAACGCTTGAACTGGGTTTGCGGGTCGTCACGGCGCTTGGCTTCCTGGCGGGACAGTTCGCGTCGTTGCACGGCAACCCACTGTGCATCCACATCCAGTTCGGCCAGGGTCTGCTGTGCCAGCGCCCACAGCTCGTCGACCCGGGCCGGATCGCAGGTGAAGTTCAAGCGGCTCTCGATGCGCTGGGTCTGTGGGTTCAGTTCGCTGTCGAACTGCAAGCGGTAGATCCCCGAGGCCTCACCGCGCAGGCGCTGCTTGAGGCGCTGGTTGGCCAGGTCGCGCAGGGTGGCCACGCGCATGGCCGCTTCCGGGCTCCAGGCCTGCGGCTGATAACTGCTGGCCTCGAGCACGGCCCTGGGCTCCAGCGCGATGGCCAGGTCATGCCGACGCTGGCCGGGTTGCTGCAGCACCGGTCTGCTCGCCAGAGCAGATGTGCGCGGCACGCCGGCAAGCTGCTCGCGCACAAGCGGCTCCAGCCGAGCAGGATCAATGTCGGCCATCAGGTAATAGGTGACAGGCGCACCCGCCAGGCGTTGCCAGTCCGCGCCCAGTTGCTCGCTGGTCAGCGCTTGCAGCGTGGCAGGCGCTGGCGGCTGCCAGGCATCGGCGCCGAACTTGAGCCGGCGCTGCTGGCTGTCCTGCTGGGTGCGCACGTCATCTGCGCGGCTGTTGCTGCGCGCCAGCAGGTCAGCCTGCGCCTCGCTGAATAGCGATGGGTCGATGCTCGCCTGCTGGCTCAGGCGATAGCTCTGGAACAGGCTCGGCAGTTGCTCGGGCACTGCGCTGAGGTTCATCTGCAGGCGCTGCGCCGAGTGCTCCAGGCTGATGGTGGCGCGCTGCTGCTTGCGCCAATCGGCCAACCCCTGGCTTGCGCCTGCCTGCGCAGCACTGGCCAGTGCCAACTGCGCCGCCATCTGCAAGCGCCAGGCCGGCGCACCGTCGATGTTGTAGCCCGCCGATGATTCCGCTTGCAGCAACCACTTGCCGTCCGGGCCGTTACGGCGCAGCCAGACCAACCGATCACCGTTGCTCAACTGCCAGTGCTCGACCTGCTCTTGAGCAAACGTTCTGCGCGCAACGATGGTGCCGGCCGGGCCGGGTGCAGGCAGTTCGAAGCGAGGCGTTGCCGCGACCTTGGGCGCTTCGCTGACAGGTGCCGACAGGCGTGCCTGGGCAATGCTTGCCTGCAGCGCTTCGACCTCCGCGACCGTCGGCAGGCGCACCAGGCTGGCCTCCGGCGCGCTGATCTGCAGCACCCGATCAGGGCTGGCGAGCCAGCGCTGCAGGCGTTGTTCGAGGTCGCCGCGGTCGATCTGACCCAGCACTTCAAGATAGCGCCCAGCGGTGGCCTGACGATCAGTCACCCGCCCTTCAGGGGCAGTAGCGTTGCTCAATTGTTCGACCCACTGCTCGAAGCTGCGCGGCTTGGCATTGGCCACAGTCTTTTCGCCGAGGCTGCGAATATGCGCCTGCTCGCGCTGGAAATCGGCCTCGCTGAAGCCATGCTGGCGCAATCGTTCGATTTCGCTGAGCAACTGGCGCAGCGCCTGATCGTGGGCCTGGCCCTCGACACCGGCGGCGATACCCAGCACCGTCGACTGGCTGCCGATCAAGGTCTTTTGCGCGATCAGGCTGCGGACACCGGGTTGCAGCGGCTGACGGCGCAGGCTGTCGAGCAGGATGGCCAGGGTCATGCGGTCGATCAGCCGCTCACGCAGTGCATTGCGGCTGCTGCCGCGGCTGTCCGGCTCATGCAGGCGCAGCAGCAGCGAGACTTGATTGCTGCCCGACTGCGGGTCGTGCAGGTGGAAGACCTTGAGGCTGTTGTCCAGCGGCAGGTCGCGGTAGGCCCGCGCCGGGCTGCTGCCTCCAGCGGCCTTGCCGAACGCTTGCTCGATCTGCGCCAGCATCGCCGCCGGCTCAAAGTCGCCGACCGCCGAGATGACCATGTTGCCAGGCTGGTACCACTTCGCCTGGTACGCCTGCAGGTTGCCGAGGCTGGCACTGCGGATCGCGGCTTCATTGCCGATGGTGCGGTGTTCGGGGTAGCGCGAGCCGACCCGCTGCGACGCCGTGCGTTGCTGGTTCATGCGCTGGGCCACGCCGAGGCCGCCGCGCCATTCTTCGATGACGATGGGCCGTTCGCGCTCCAGGTCTGCTGCCGTGTAGTCAGCTGCGAAAACCATGTCTGCCAGTACCTGCAAGGCCTGCGGCGTCTGCTGCACGCCAGCCGGCGGGCTGAGCATGTACTGGGTGCGTTCGTAGTTGGTCATGGCATTGAAGTGCCTGCCCTGCACCCAACCCAGCTCGGTCATGCGCTCGCGCACGTTGCTGTTCTGGCCGGCGCGGCTGTGGAACAGCAAGTGCTCGACCATGTGCGCGACGCCCACCTGATCTTCGCTTTCGTCGATGGAGCCGGCGTTTACCGCCAAGCGCAAATCAAGCCGACCAGGCTGGCTGGTCTGGCGCACCAGCCGGTATTGCAGGCCATTGGCCAGGGTGCCCTGGCTGACCGCCGCGTCCCACGGCAGCGGCGTATCGGCGTCAGGCAGCGCAGCGCAGGCGCAGAGCAGCAGCGGGCCAAGCAGGCCGGCAATGAGCTTTTTCATCAGGGTATCCACGGTTTCTTATAGGAGGATCAGAAGCGGTAGCCGACTTCCAGCCAGTACTGGCGGCCAACTTCGTAGCTGACCAGGCTGACCGACTCGCGGCTGGCGATCTTGTTGACCTGGTCGGTGACATTGGTCACGTCGACATTGACGAACATCGCCTGGTCCTTGCCGGTCGGGATTTCCCAGGCCACACGCATGTCCCAGGTCGGCGCACCGGGGGTGGCCACGGTTTCGTAACGCTTCAGTACTTCACCGTCGATCTCGACATCGGGGTCGACCCCGACCACTTGATCGTAGGGGCCGCGGTAGCGGAAGAAGTTGCTCACCGACAGGTTCCACTGAGGGATGTCGGTGATGGTGGTCAGGCGCCCGGTCCATGGCCGGTTGAAGTCGCTGGCCGGCAGTTCGTGATAGGCGATGCGCTTGCCGTCGAGAACCACGTCTTCATTGTCCAGCTGGTCGCCGTCCAGGCCTGCTTCATAGGTCGCGCCATAAGCGTTTTTCGAGCGCGACCAGTCCAGTGCCAATTGCACACTGGTGCTGGTGCCATGGAAGCGCAGTGGCTGCATCGGCGTGACCGTCAGGCTGAGGTTCTCACTTTTGCTGGTACCCGCATTGAGGTAGCTGTAGTAGTCCTTGCTGTAGCCTTCAGGAATGTCCTTGGCGTCGAGGTAGTAATACGGACGAGTCCGGTAGATCTGCCCCTTGCCGGTACGGTTGACGTACTTGAGCTGGAACTCGGTGTTGAACCAGCGTTGGTTGAGCCCCAGCATCCACTCGTCGTCGTAGGGGATGTCCATCGTGGAGAACTTGCTCAGGTTCGGATTGCGGCTGGCCAGAGTCCAGTCGGCGGCCTGCGAGGTGCGGGTAAAACGCTGGGTGAAGCCTTGGCGGCCATCGGCAAGCTGGTACTTGAACAGGTTGCGACCGTAGTAGCGGTTGGCGCCAAAGACCAGCACGGTGCTGCGATCACCGAAGAAGTCGTAGTCGCCGGCAAAGCGCGGCGCCAGGCTTTTCTTCTCCATGTAGTCGTCACCTTCATAGCGCAGACCAGGGCGCAGGGTGAGGTCGCCGTAGCCGATCTCATCCTGAATGAACAAGGCGTACTTCTTCTGCGCCATGTCGATCTTGCCGGCGCCATAGCTCATCATCGCCGAGCCCCATTGGCGATTCTGGCCCGTGAGCTGCAAGCCGTTGGAGCACCATGGGTCGCTGCCGGCGCAGGCACCGTTGTCGCGTCTGAGGGTGGTGATCGACAACGCCGAGTCTTCCCGCTCCCAAGTGGCTTGCTGGTAGCCAAGTTCAAGGCCAGTGGTCAGGCTGTGGGTGCTGCTGCCCAGGTTGAAGGTCTGCCAATCGGCCTTGAGCTTGTAGTCGAGGCTGCGTTGGGTCTGGTAGATATCGCCAAAGCCACCCTCCGAGCTGCGCGCATTGCTCAGGCCCGGGTTACCCCAGTCCTTGGTGTCGGACCAGTACCACTTGATCTCCTGATCGCGATCAGACTCGCGCGACGCATACAGGTCGCTCATCGCCAGTTGCTGGGTCCAGCGTGCGCTGTCGCCTTCATAGATGGCCTTGAACGAGCCCTGCCAGCCGCCGTTGATATTGGTGTAGCCGGAGTCTCGGTAGTCTTCGCGGTAGTAGGTATTTTCCTGCGGGGCGTAGACGATCGAGGTGTCCAGGGTCAGGCGGTCGTTGACCGTCCAGTAGGTCTTGAGCAGGAAGTTGTCGAGCTGGCGGGTCTGCTCCTGGTCGTTGTCGCTGGTGGGGCTGCTGTAGCCGTTGGCGTAGCCGCGCAGGGGCAGGTACGAGCGCTTCTGAGAGAAGTTCAGCAACGCGCCGAAGTTGTCGGTGAGGTGGCCCTCGAGGGTGCCGCGCAACGTCGTCTTGGTGAACTCAGGCTGGTTTTTCTCGTTTGACGACGTGTCGAAGGTGTCTTTGTTTTCCCGGGTGATGTGGTAACTGGTCCACTCCGAACGGGTCATGGCGTAGGAGATCTTGCCGTGCAGGTCCTGGCTCGGGCGGCGAGTGATGGCATCGACCACACCGCCATTGAAGCCGCCAAACTCGACCGGCACGTTGCTGTCGTAGACCTTCACTTCTTCGAGCAGGTCGGCGTCCAGTGCAATGCCGTGGGAGCGGCTCGGCGCCGAGTCGAACTGGCGGGTTTCGTTGTAACCGTGGGCACCAGGGTCGAGGTCATTGTTGATCGAGATGCCATCGATCATGAAGTTGTTCTGATAGAACTTCGCGCCGTTGATGCTGATGTCGGCCGGGTCGATCTCGCCGGGGGTGTTCGAGCTTTTCTGGTCGGTGCTGAACTGCACGTTGGGGTGCATCTGCAGCAGCGTGGTGATGTCGCCGTTGGCACCGGGGAAGGCTTTGATCGCCTTGCGGTCGATGACCGTGGCGCCCATGTAGCTGTTCTCTTCGGTATCGCCGAGGACTACGGTGTTATGCAGTTCCAGCGCGCCGTCGGCAGCGCTTTGCAGGCGACGGAAGACCAGCGCGCCGTACTCGTAGTCCCAGGCCAGGCCGCTGCCCTGGAGCAAGCGCGACAGGGCGATTTCGCTGCTGAACTGGCCGCTGATGGCGCTCGATTGCAGGCCGTCGAGCAGGTCCGGATCGACCGTCACCTGCAGGTTGCTCTGCTGGCCGAAGTTGATCAGCGCGATGGCGAGGTTCTGCGCGGGGATGTCGAACATGTGCACCTGGCTCAGCAGCGTGCGCTCGGCGGCCTCTTCGGCATGCGCTGGCAGCGCGCCAAACAAGCAGCACAGCCCAAGCATGCCGCTGCCTGCGGCGTTCTTCAGGCGCAACGACCAACCCCGCGCTGGGCGCGACCTACGGCTTGCTTCTACAGTCATCCCACGTCCCCGCCCCGAACACAGTCCGGGTAGCAAATAGAATACGAATCGATCTCAGTTATTGCGCGCGGGGTAGAAGACGGAGTGGTTCGTGGATTTTTCAGAAAATTTTGAGATATTTTTCGCGGGAGCGGCCTCAGGGCTGACGCTCAGCCCTGAGCAAGCCTCATGGGCGGCTGACGACAAGCAACCAAGGCCCGAAATTTTCGACCTTGCCGCCATGCGGCCGCAACACGGCGTTCAGCGCCGCCTGGGGTTTGCGCAGATCATACACGCCAGTCACGCGTTTGCTGCCCAGGCTCTGGTCACGCAGCAGCACCTTGCCTGGCAGGTAACGCTCAAGCTCGCCGATCAGTTCGGCGATCGAGACATCATCGGCAACCAACTGGCCTTTGCGCCAGGCTGCAGCCTGGGACGGCTGGAAAGTGCTGACCTCGACCAACCCGTCGACATAACGCAGGCGCTCCCCGGCCGTCAGCGCGCTGGACAACACCCGCGCCTGGCTGGCGTCCTCAACGCGTACCGAGCCGTGCTCGACGTCAACATCTACCTGCTGCGGGCGCAGCTCAACATTGAAAGCAGTGCCGGTAACCGTTACCTGCACCGCGTCGGCGCGGACATGAAACGGCCTGGTAGCATCCGCAGTGACCTTGAAGAAGGCCTGCCCGGCGAGCAGACGCACATCGCGTTGAGTGCCGGCGTACTGGACGGCGATGGCGCTGTCGCTGTCCATCTGCACCACGCTGCCATCTGCCAGAGTGACGTCACGGGTTTCGCCCTGGCCGGTGCGGTAGTCGGCCTGCATGCGCAGGCTGAGCGATGGTGCCAGCGCCACCAGCAAACAAGCAGCTACTGCCGCGCCAAGCCAGCGCCGGCGGCGACGCGTTGGTCGGGCTGCTGACGGCAGTGAAACGGGATTGCTGGTTACCGCCAGCGGCCACTGGGCAGCGCTGGTCGGCGTCAGTTGAGCAGTCAGGCGCCAGACACGCTCGGCCTTGCCATAAGCCTCGGCGTTGGCCACATCGCTGGCGCACCAGTGCGCAAGCTCAGCCCGCAGCTGGATATCGTCGGGCGCCTGCTGCACACGCAGGAGCCAGTCCAGCGCCTGATCACGACGGCTGGAGGCGGGGTCTGCTGACGTCATGTGCGGCCGGTCTCCTGTGGTTTAGCGGGCGCGAAGGGTCGCACAGAGTCGGCCCGTTGAGCAAAAGACGCAGCAGCGGGTGTTTTTTTCACAGAGGCTTTCAACGATCACCCTCCAACCGCTCCAGGCAATGGCGCAAGGCATCATGCACCAGTTGATGGACGAGGCTGACCGAGACGTTCAAGTGGTTGGCCACCTGCTGCAAGGTGAAGCCGCCGAGCCGATGCATCTCGAACGCCAGGCGCGTGCGCTCGGGCAGCTCTTCCAGCGCGCGGCTGATGGCAGCCAGCTCATCTTGCTGGCTGACGGATTGCTCCGGCGAGGCGGTCGTCGAGGGTATATCGGCGAGCAGCTCATCGCCGCCGGGCTGGGCCTTTTCGGTGGCAGTGCGGCGGGTTTGATCGAGCGCCAGGTTACGCACGATGCGGTAAAGGTAGCTGGCTGGATGGCGAATGTCGGCGCTATCGTCCTGGCGGCTGAAACGCAACCAGGCCTCCTGCACTACATCCTCGGCGCGGGCGCGGCAACCTACGATCGGCGCGGCGTAATCAAGCAACGCCGCCCGGTGGCTCAGGTACAGCTGCAGTTTGTCGTCCGCCACGGGGTGGTATGCCAGCAATGCTCGGGGCGGCGATGTTACCCGTAGTCGAGAATCATTATCAACAGATTCACGCTACCTGGCCCTGCCTTCGCGGCAAATCCCGCGAAGGCCTGCTGAGAGTTACAGCCTTACGCTGGCAAACGTCGACTCGTTGCGCGCCTGGCTCAGTGCAGCCAACGGCCCACTGTGCGGCGACAGGGTCATGGCCTGCGGGATCGGCATCATTGCCACCTGCTGGGTGGTGTTGGAACCGACACGCTCATCGCGCGGCGGAATGCCGAAGTACTCGCGGTAGCACTTGGAGAAGTGCGGCGTGGAAACGAAACCGCAGACCGAAGCCACTTCGATGATCGACATCGGCGTTTGCTTGAGCAACTGGCGGGCGCGGATCAGGCGCAGCTTGAGGTAGTAACGCGACGGCGAGCAATGCAGGTACTTCTGGAACAAGCGCTCGAGCTGACGACGCGAGACAGCGACATAGACTGCCAGCTCATCGAGATCGATCGGCTCTTCGAGGTTGGCTTCCATCAGCGCCACGATCTCTTGCAGCTTCGGCTGGTTGGTGCCGAGCATGTGCTTGAGCGGCACGCGCTGGTGGTCCTGCTCGTTGCGGATGCGTTCGTAGACAAACATCTCGGAGATGGCTGCTGACAGTTCACGGCCGTGATCCCGGCTGATCAGGTGCAGCATCATGTCCAGTGGCGCGGTGCCACCGGAACTGGTGAAGCGGTTGCGGTCGAGGGTGAACAGGCGGGTGCTCATGTTGGCCCGCGGGAACGCCTCCTGCATCGAGGCCAGACACTCCCAGTGCACGCTGCAATCAAAGCCGTCGAGCAAGCCGGCGCAGGCCAAAGCCCAACTGCCGGTGCACACCGCACCGAGGCGCCGCGACTGACGCGCTTGCGCCTGCAGCCAGGTGACGTGCTCGCGGGTAACCGTGCGCTGAATGCCGACACCGCCGCAGACAATCACTGTGTCGATCTGTGGCGCGGCATGCATGGACGCATCCGGGGTGATCTGCAAGCCATCGCTGGCCCACACCTGGCCGCCATCGACGGTCAGCGTATGCCAGCGATACAGCTCGCGACCTGAAAGCTGGTTGGCCATGCGCAGCGGCTCTACTGCCGACGCCAGGGAAATCAGGGTGAAGTTGTCCAGGAGAAGAAATCCGATGGACTGGGGTGCGCTGCGGTTCTGGGTTTGGGTCCCGGAAGTGTACGACGTCATCGCGATTTCTCCTCACTCAAATACAGGGGTGCCTCAGGCGGGCACTGGTTCTTGTCATGGCCCCAGTTCGTCTGCGGGGGCTCTGTTGATAGCTCTAACGATTACAACGCAATTGGCATGCCTAAATTGAATGGTCCGCCAACAAAGTCCAAAAACGACCTCGCGCACCAGCAGCCATGGGCCTTTGCTACCGCGACCGTTCAGGCCGCAAGCCCCGACGTAGGGCATTTCCTTATCGTCATTGAGCATTTAAGTAGCAGTGCTGGGAAGCATGTCTCTAAACGACATGTAACCTTGTCACCGTTCAAGTATCAGCCTGTTAAACAACTTGTTTGAGAATGCAGATGACCGGCGCACCAAAAAGAGGCGTCGTGGTCATTAATGGCGATTTGGAGTAGTTGCCAAGGCGTCTTGCCAAAGAAAAAAGGGCCGCATGCGGCCCTTGGCAATCAGTGCTTGATCAGCATTCGATGACGCTGACCGCAAGGCCACCGCGCGAGGTTTCCTTGTACTTGTCGTGCATGTCGGCGCCGGTATCGCGCATGGTGCGGATCACCTGGTCGAGCGAGATGAAGTGCTCGCCATCACCGCGCAAGGCCATTTGCACGGCGTTGATTGCCTTCACTGCGGCGATCGCGTTGCGCTCGATGCACGGCACCTGAACCAACCCGCCGACCGGATCGCAGGTCAGGCCGAGGTTGTGTTCCAGGGCAATTTCGGCGGCGTTCTCCAATTGCGCCGGGGTTGCCCCGAGCACCTGAGCCAGGCCGGCAGCGGCCATCGCGCAGGCTGAGCCGACTTCACCCTGACAGCCCACTTCAGCGCCCGAGATCGAGGCGTTCTTCTTGCACAGAATGCCAACCGCGGCTGCAGCCAGCAGAAAATCAACGACGTGGCTTTCATCAACCACGTCGGAGAAGCGCATGAAGTAATGCAGCACCGCCGGGATGATCCCGGCAGCGCCATTGGTAGGCGCGGTGACCATGCGCCCGCCGGCGGCGTTTTCTTCGTTTACGGCCAGGGCAAACAGGTTGACCCACTCCATTGCACTCAAGGTCGAGCCAATCACGTTGGGCTTGCCCAACTCCTGCAGGCTGCGGTGCAGCTTGGCCGCCCGGCGACGCACATTGAGCCCGCCGGGCAAGATCCCTTCGTGCTTCAAGCCGTTGTTGACGCAGTCCTGCATGGCGCTCCAGAGCTTGATCAGGCCAGCGCGAATCTCTGCCTCGCTGCGCCAGACCTTCTCGTTGGCCATCATCAATTGCGACACGCTGAGGTCGTTTTGCTTGCACAGCCGGAGCACTTCGGCAGCGCTGTTGAAATCGTACGGCAGCTCGGTCTGATCAGCGTCGAGCACACCGCTGGCAGCCTGCTTGGCGTCGACCACAAAGCCGCCGCCAACCGAGTAATAGGTGTCCTGGTGCAGCTCGCCGTGCGCGCCCTCGGCCTTCAAGGTCATGGCGTTGGGATGGTAAGGCAGGTTCTCGTCGAGCAGCAGCATGTCGCGCGCCCAGACAAATTCGACCGGCAGGCGGTTGTCCAGCAACAGGCTATTGGTTTCGCGCAGATCGGCGATGCGCGGGACGATCTGGCTGGGGTCGATAGCGTCCGGCCATTCGCCCATCAGGCCCATGATGGTGGCGTGATCGGTGCCATGGCCGATGCCGGTGGCCGACAGCGAGCCATACAGGCGCACCTCGATCCGCGTCACTTGCTCAAGCTCGCCGCGCTCGCGCAAACCCTCAACGAACAGCGCTGCGGCGCGCATCGGGCCGACAGTGTGCGAGCTGGAAGGCCCAACACCGATCTTGAACAGGTCGAACACGCTGATGGCCATGGTCGGAGCACCTCTTGCTGGGCTTGTCTGGCCGCGCCATGTGGCGCGTCTGGCAGCTGCTAGGCTGAACCTGCGAGCTGCCGCTATTACCCGCATCATCAGCCTTTTGCGCCGCCACTCGCCGTCTGCAACCGACGTACTTTTGTCCGGCCGCGCCGCGACCTGCTGGCGCAGCTTGAGCACTGTTCGAGCCGTTTTCGGCTGGGCAAATGCCGCAAAGAGGGGGTGCAGCGGGTGGAAAAATCCATATGCGACATTGCCCGTACTGGATACGACCCATCCTGTACTGGATGCGACTCAGGCAGTAGGCGATTGCCCGGCGCTGGAGGATTATCGAAAGCGACTCGTATTGCACGGCCCCGCAACCTGCCCTCTGCAGGCCTGGTCGACCGGACCCTGAGAAACCCGGCGACCCACGCGAACCCGAAGAAAAAACTACAGGAGTCCACCTATGAAAGGTTCACCCTCGCTGTTGCTGGCTGCGATGCTCACGGCACCGTTGCTGGCTCAGGCTGCAGAGCCGGAACAGTGTCAGACGGTACGTTTTTCCGATGTCGGCTGGACTGACATCACGGTAACCACAGCGGTTACCAGTGCGGTGCTCGAAGCGCTGGGTTACAAGACCCACACCACCATGATCTCGGTGCCGGTGACCTACAAGTCGTTGGCCGCAGGCAAGGATCTGGATGTGTTTCTCGGCAACTGGATGCCGACCATGGAAAACGACATCAAACAGTACCGCGACGCCGGTACCGTCGAGACCGTGCGCGCCAATCTGGAGAACGCCAAGTACACCCTGGCAGTGCCCCTGGCGCTGTATGACAAGGGCCTGAAAGACTTCGCCGACATCGCCAAATTCAAAGACGAGCTGGGCGGCAAGATCTACGGCATCGAGCCTGGCAACGATGGCAACCGCACCATCCAGAGCATGATCGACAAGGATGCCTTCGGCCTCAAGACGGCAGGTTTCAAGATCGTCCAGTCCAGCGAAGCAGGCATGCTCTCGCAGGTCGATCGCTCGCAGAAGCGCGGTGAAGCGGTGGTGTTCCTCGGCTGGGAACCGCACCCGATGAACAAGCGCTTCAAGATGCAGTACCTGACCGGCGGCGACGACTTCTTCGGCCCAGATTTCGGCAAGGCCACCGTGCTGACCAACACCCGCAAGGGTTACACCCAAGAGTGCAGCAACGTCGGCCAGCTGCTGAAGAACCTGTCGTTCTCGCTCAACATGGAAAGCGAGCTGATGGGCAATGTGCTCGACGACAAGATGAAGCCCGACGCAGCCGCCAAGGCGTGGCTGAAAAACAACCCACAAGTGCTCGATACCTGGCTCGCCGGAGTCACCACCGTAGATGGCAAACCAGGGCTGGAGGCAGCCAAGGCCAAGTTGGCGCAATAGCCAACACACAACCGGCACTCTCTCGGGGCAGGACCGTGCCTGCCCCGGACTGATTCCAATCTATGCAGGTGGAAGCTCGCTATCATGCTTATCGATCAGAAAATACCTCTGGGGCAGTACATCGCGTCGTTCGTCGAATGGCTGACGCAGAACGGCGCCGACTATTTCGATGCCATCGCTCAAGGCCTGGAATTCATGATTCACGGGGTGACCAGCGCCCTGACCTGGTTCAACCCGCTGGTGCTGATCGCACTGTTCGCCGCCCTGGCGCATTTGATCCAGCGCAAATGGTCGCTGACCGCCTTTGTCGCACTGTCGTTTCTGCTGATTCTCAACCTGGGCTACTGGCAGGAAACCATGGAGACCCTCGCCCAGGTCACCTTTGCCACCGTGGTGTGCGTCGCCATCGGCGTGCCGGTGGGCATTCTCGCCGCGCACAAACCGATGTTCTATACCGGCCTGCGCCCAGTACTCGACCTGATGCAGACCGTGCCTACCTTCGTCTACCTGATCCCGACCCTGACCCTGTTCGGCCTGGGCGTGGTGCCGGGGCTGATCTCTACCGTGGTATTCGCGATTGCCGCGCCTATCCGCCTGACCTACCTGGGCATCTGCGACGTACCGCAAGAGCTGCTCGATGCCGGCAAGGCCTTTGGCTGCTCACGCCGGCAACTGCTGACGCGCATCGAACTGCCGCACGCCATGCCGAGCATTGCTGCCGGCGTCACCCAATGCATCATGCTGTCGCTGTCAATGGTGGTGATCGCCGCCCTGGTCGGCGCTGACGGCCTGGGCAAACCTGTGGTCAACGCACTGAACACCGCTGATATCTCCCTGGGCTTCGAAGCAGGCCTGGCGATCGTGCTGCTGGCAATCATGCTCGACCGTATCTGCAAGCAACCTGAAGCTACGGCAAGGAGTGAGGCATGAGCATCATTCGATTCGAAGACGTCGACGTCATCTTCACCAACAAGCCGCGCGAGGCGCTGTCGCTGCTCGATCAGGGCCAGACCCGCGAGCAGATCCTCAAGCAGACCGGCCTGGTGGTTGGTGTCGAAAAAGCCAACCTGGATATCGAGAAAGGCGAAATCTGCGTGCTGATGGGCTTGTCCGGCTCGGGCAAGTCGAGCCTGCTGCGCTGCATCAACGGCCTCAACACGGTCAGCCGCGGCAAGCTGTTCGTCGAGCACGAAGGCAATCAAATCGACATCGCCCACTGCACCCCGGCCGAGCTGAAGATGATGCGCACCAAGCGCATCGCCATGGTGTTCCAGAAATTCGCCCTGATGCCTTGGCTGACGGTGCGCGAAAACATCAGCTTCGGCCTGGAGATGCAAGGCCGCCCCGAAAAGGAACGACGCAAGCTGGTGGACGAGAAGCTTGAGCTGGTCGGCCTGACCCAGTGGCGCAACAAAAAGCCTGACGAGCTCTCTGGCGGCATGCAGCAGCGCGTCGGCCTCGCCCGCGCTTTGGCCATGGATGCCGACATCCTGCTGATGGACGAACCCTTCTCGGCGCTCGACCCATTGATCCGCCAGGGCCTGCAGGACGAACTGCTGGCGCTGCAGAGCAAGCTGAACAAGACCATCGTGTTCGTCAGTCACGACCTCGACGAGGCGCTCAAGCTGGGCAGCCGCATCGCGATCATGAAAGACGGCCGCATCATTCAGTACAGCAAGCCTGAAGAAATCGTGCTGAACCCGGCGGATGAGTATGTGCGCACCTTCGTTGCCCACACCAACCCGCTCAACGTGCTGTGCGGGCGCAGCCTGATGCGCACGCTGGACAAGTGCAAACGCGTCAACGGCTCGGTGTGTCTGGACCCAAGTGGCGACTCCTGGCTTGACCTGGGCGAAGGCAACTCGCTGACCCGCGCACGCCAGGGCCAGAATGGCATGGACATGCAGAACTGGGCGCCGGGGCAGGATGTGGCGTTGCTCGACCGTCGGCCGACGGTGGTGCATGCGGATATCGGCATGCGCGAAGCGCTGCAGATTCGCTATCAGACGGGGAACAAGCTGGTGTTGCAGGATAACGACAAGGTGGTCGGGATTCTTGGCGATACCGAGCTGTACCACGCTTTGCTCGGCAAGAACCACGGCTGATGAAAGTGGGGCCGCAGACGGCCCCACCTGGATGCATCAGCGTACGACGATACCGCGTGCCGCCATGTAGGCCTTGGCTTCCGGCACGGTGTACTCGCCAAAGTGGAAGATACTCGCTGCCAGCACCGCGCTGGCATGCCCTTCCAGAATGCCGTCTGCCAGGTGCTGCAGATTGCCCACACCACCCGAGGCAATCACCGGGATCCCCAGCGCATCGCTGATGGCCCGGGTCACGCCCAGATCAAAGCCGTTTTTCATGCCGTCCTGATCCATGCTGGTCAGCAGGATCTCACCGGCACCCAGGCCTTCCATCTTCTTCGCCCACTCGACTGCATCGAGCCCGGTCGGCTTGCGCCCGCCGTGGGTGAAAATCTCCCAGCGCGGGGTTTCGCCCGGGCCGGAGACCTTCTTCGCGTCGATCGCAACCACGATGCACTGCGAGCCAAAACGCTGCGCAGCTTCACCGACGAACTCAGGGTTGAACACCGCCGCGGTGTTGATCGAGACCTTGTCGGCACCCGCGTTGAGTAGGTTACGGATATCCTGCACGGTGCGCACACCACCGCCCACGGTCAGCGGGATGAACACCTGGCTGGCCATGCGCTCGACGGTATGCAAGGTCGTGTCACGGCCATCGACGCTGGCGGTGATGTCGAGAAAGGTAATCTCGTCGGCACCCTGCTCGTCGTAACGACGGGCGATTTCTACCGGGTCACCGGCATCGCGGATGTTCTCGAACTTGACGCCTTTGACCACCCGGCCGTTGTCCACGTCCAGGCAAGGGATGATGCGCTTGGCCAGTGCCATGGGTTGCTCCTCAGCCTTTATAGGTGTCGCAGAAGGCCTGGGCCTCGGCGACGTCCAGGGTGCCTTCGTAGATCGCCCGGCCAGTGATCGCGCCGACGATACCCGGCGCCTTGGCGTCGAGCAGGGCACGAATGTCACCCAGGTTGTGGATGCCGCCCGAGGCGATCACAGGGATGCGCGTGGCTTCGGCCAGGGCTTTGGTGAAGGGCACGTTGCAGCCCTGCATCATGCCGTCCTTGGCGATGTCGGTGTAGACGATTGCCGACACGCCATCAGCCTCGAACCGCTTGGCCAGGTCGATCACCTGCACCGAGCTGACCTCAGCCCAGCCGTCGGTGGCGACGAAGCCGTCCTTGGCGTCCAGGCCAACGATGACCTTGCCCGGGAACGCCTTGCACGCTTCGGCCACGAACTCCGGCTGTTTGACCGCCTTGGTGCCGATGATCACGTAGCTGACGCCGGCCTTGATGTAGTGCTCGATGGTTTCCAGCGAACGGATGCCGCCGCCGATCTGGATCGGCAGCTGCGGGTAGCGTTTGGCAATGGCGGTAACCACTTCGCCGTTGACTGGCTGGCCTTCGAAGGCGCCGTTGAGGTCTACCAGGTGCAGGCGGCGGCAGCCACCCTCGACCCATTTGGCAGCCATGCTCACCGGGTCATCGGAGAACACCGTGGAGTCTTCCATACGGCCCTGACGCAGGCGCACGCAAGCACCGTCCTTGAGATCGATAGCGGGAATAATCAGCATCTTGGCAACCTGTCTAATCGTTGGGGTTCAGGGCTTCTCGAGCGCCCACAGGTCGCTTTCGATGCTCTCGAACCGCTCCTTGAGGTGCAGCTGAACATCGGCAATCGCCCTGTTGTAGTAATACGGAGCCACTTCTCGGGAAAACAGGTCGAGCACCTCGGCCACCTCGAACGACCCCAGCTCAAGCTCGAAGCGGTCTTCAAGAAAGCGCTTGAGCTTGTCCAGGGCCTCGCGCTCCTGTTCAGGGGCGAGGGTCAGGATCGGTGGCTTGGTCCGCGACTTGCTCATTTACCAGCGGCCATCCCAGGCGGCGAAGTTCTGCAGCAATTGCAGGCCATGGGTATGGCTCTTCTCCGGGTGGAACTGCACGGCAAAGCGCGAGCCTTCGGCCAGCGCAGCAGCGAAGTCGACGCCGTAGTGGCCGCGACCGACCACCTGGCCTGGCTTGCCGGCATTGATGTAGTAGCTGTGCACGAAGTAGAAGCGGGCACGGTCCGGGATGTCATGCCAGAGCGGATGCTCGATGGCATGGCTGACTTCGTTCCAGCCCATGTGCGGCACCTTGAGGTGCTCGCCCTGCTCTTGCAGGTCCTTGCCAAAGAAGCGCACCTGGCCAGGGAACACGCCGATGCAGTCGACACCGTCGTTTTCTTCGCTGTGCTCGAGCAGCGCTTGCATGCCGACACAGATCCCGAGAAACGGCCGGTCCTGGCTGACTTCGCGGACCAGGCTGTCAAAGCCCAGCCGGCGAATCTCGGCCATGCAGTCGCGGATCGCGCCTACACCGGGGAACACCACACGGTCGGCCTCGCGAATCACCGCGGCGTCGCTGGTGACCAGCACCTTGCCGGCGCCAACATGCTCAAGCGCCTTGGCCACCGAGTGCAGGTTGCCCATGCCATAGTCGATTACGGCTACGGTCTGCATCTACAGGCATCCCTTGGTCGACGGCATTTGCCCGGCCATGCGCTCATCCTGCTCGACGGCCATGCGCAGGGCACGGCCGAAGGCTTTGAACACGGTCTCGATCTGGTGGTGGGTATTGTGCCCGCGCAGGTTGTCGATGTGCAGGGTCACCAGCGCATGGTTGACGAAGCCCTGGAAGAACTCCTGGAACAGGTCGACATCGAAGCCACCGACCGAAGCCCGGGTGTACGGCACGTGCATCGACAGGCCTGGGCGGCCAGAGAAGTCGATGACCACACGCGACAAGGCTTCATCGAGCGGCACATAGGCGTGGCCGTAGCGATAGATGCCTTTTTTGTCGCCGACGGCCTGGGCAAACGCCTGGCCGAGGGTAATGCCGACGTCTTCGACGGTGTGGTGATCATCGATATGCAGGTCGCCCTTGCATTCGATGTCCAGATCGAACAGCCCGTGCCGGGCGATCTGGTCGAGCATGTGTTCAAGGAAGGGCACGCCGATATCGAATCGGGCCTTGCCACTGCCATCGAGGTTGATCGAGGCCTTCACCTGGGTTTCCAGGGTATTGCGCTCGACGGAAGCCTTACGTTCGACCATCACCAGCTCCGCAAAATCATTGGGCGAAAAGGTCGACATTATAGGCCTAGAACGCGCCAGCTTGAAACGCGGATGACATATGGCAACTGGCCGGGGCAAAAGCAAACGCGGGTAAACCCGCTGGCAGCAGGGCTAACAGCACCCTGCGACAGCGAATTTACCCGCGTTTGGCCCGGTTTGGCTGGCATCAAAGCCAGCCAACGCGGTTGTCAGTGGAACAGTACGGCAGTCTTTTGCAGGGTAATCCAGATACCCCACGCCAGTGGAATCACCACCACGGCCCAGGCCAGCAGTACCAGAGGCAGGCTGCCAGGGGCTGCGTGCCATTCCAGCGAACGAGCACTGTCGACGCCTTTGTCGTGGCTCAGTGCACGTTCGGCGGCAAGCTCGGCATCGGTCATGAAGTACTTGTCGGCTACCGGACGCACCAGGGCGTTGCAGATGAAGCCCAGCACCAGCAGGCCGGCGAGGATGTACAAGGTCATGTCATAGGCCGCCGCACGGGCAACCCCGGCCGCCAGCTGCGACTCGCGCAGGTAGGTGATCAGCACCGGGCCGAGTACGCCAGCGGCAGCCCAGGCGGTCAGCAGACGACCATGGATCGCACCGACCATCTGCGTACCGAACAGGTCAGCCAGGTAGGCCGGCACCGTCGCGAAACCACCGCCGTACATCGACAGGATGATGCAGAACGCCGCCACGAACAGCGCCACGTTGCCCAGGTGGCCCATGTTCGGCACCAGGCTGTAGAGGCCAACGCCGAGGGCGAAGAAGGCGAAGTAGGTGTTCTTGCGGCCAATGTAGTCGGAGAACGACGCCCAGAAGAACCGCCCGCCAATGTTGAACAGGCTGAGCAGGCCGGTGAAGCCCGCGGCGATTGCTGCGATCTGCGCCAGTTGCGCGCTGTTCAGCTCGCTGAAGCTCAGCTCGTTGCCGATCAGCTTGCCGGCGAACACTTCCTGCAGCAGTGGCGAAGCCATGCCAAGGATGCCGATACCGGCCGAAACGTTCAGGCACAGCACCAGCCAGACCAGCGCGAACTGCGGGGTTTTCCAGGCGACGCTGACATGCACATGGCGGTCGGTGACCATCGCGTTGGCTTTTTTCGCCGGTGGCGTCCAGCCCTCAGGCTTCCAGCCGGTTGGCGGAACGCGGTAGGTCAGAGCGCCAGCGGTCATGAACACGAAGTAGATCGCAGCCATGACCACAAAGCTCTGCCACACGCCGACTTCAACCGAGCTGCCGAAATGGCCCATCAGTGCAGTGGCCAGGGGAGCACCAACCATCGCGCCACCACCAAAGCCCATGATTGCCATGCCGGTCGCCATGCCGCGCTTGTCCGGGAACCACTTGATCAGGGTCGAGACTGGCGAGATATAGCCCAGGCCCAGGCCGATACCACCGATCACCCCCGAGCCGAGCCACATCAGCCACAGCTGGTGGGTCTTGATGCCGATCGCCGAGATCAGCAGACCACCACACCAGCACAGCGCCGAAACCAGGCCAGCCTTGCGTGGGCCGGCGTGTTCCAGCCAGCCGCCGAGCACGGCTGCCGAGCAACCGAGGAAGACGAAGAACAGGGTGTAGATCCAGCTCAACATCGAGATCGGCCAGTCACACTCGGCGCTGAACATCCGGGCGATGAAGCCCATGTCCGCCGAACAGGCGACTGGCGCGGTGATGCCAATGGCTTGCGACAGCGGCAGCCAGAACACCGAGAACCCGTACGCCATGCCGATGCACAGGTGGATTGCCAGCGCTGCTGGTGGCACCAGCCAACGGTTGAAGCCCGGCCGGGCAATGATGCGCTCCTTGGACAGGAAGCCCGGCGCGCGCGCCGCTTCTCCCGCTGTACTGCTGCTCATGGTGTTTCCTCTTATAAGTAGACGTTGCCTTCGACTCCATGGCCGGGTTGGCTGCACGCACGCTGCGCCCGAGTTTCACGGCATCCGCGACAATTGGTCGCGTAATGCTGCGAAAGCGGCGCAAGGGTAACCAGCTGAAACGCTCAATGGAAGCAATCTGACATCGTTATTTTCTTGCCACCTGCGCAGGCCGGCTGAACTGTAGAGTAGCTGGCGGTCAGAAACTGATCAGCTTGAGCAAAACCGGGCCGTTCAACCCGGCAATACCGATGCTTAGGTAGGAAATAACCTATATCTACCAGCGGGTACTCAGGCTAACCAGTCACGGCGCTATACTCTGGCGCTTGAATTTTCATTTCGGACTACAAGGACTCGCCCATGAAAGCGTTCGGCAAAATCCTGGGGCTGGGGCTTCTCGGGTTGCTGCTGATCATCGTGGCACTGGGCTTTGCCCTGACCCACCTCTTCGATCCCAACGACTATAAAGACGAGATTCGCCAGCTGGCGCGGGACAAGGCTCATGTCGAGCTGACCCTCAACGGTGACATCGGCTGGAGCCTGTTCCCTTGGTTGGGCCTGGAGCTGCATGAAGCCAGCATCGCCACCCTGAACAAACCTACCGAACCGTTTGCCGACCTGCAGATGCTCGGCCTGTCGGTGCGCGTGCTGCCGCTGCTGCGCCGCGAAGTGCAGATGAGCGACGTGCGCGTCGAAGGCCTCAACCTGACGCTGGTGCGCGACGAAAACGGCCACGGCAACTGGCAGGACATCGGCAAACCACTGCCGACCCAGGCCAGCACCACGCCTGGGGAGCCGGCGCCAGCGCCGAGCGAACCGCCGCGCAGCGAAGACAGCGCCAGCGAGCGCTCGGTCAAGCTGGATATCGACAGCCTCACCGTGAACAACGCTCGCGTGCAGTACACCGATGCCAAGACTGGCCAGAGCCTGACCGCCGAGAGCATTCAGCTGAGCACCGGAGCGGTCCACGAAGGGGCGAACATCCCGCTCAAGGCCAGTGCCTTCATCAGCGCCGCGCAGCCGAACATCAAGGTGCGCAGCGAACTGGCCGGTGAACTGCGCTTTGATCGCAAGCTCAAGCGCTACAACCTTGAAGACATGCGCCTGTCTGGCGAAGCCTCGCGCGAGCCGTTTGCCGGCAAGACCATGACCTTTGCCGCTCAAGGCCAACTGCTGGTCGACATGGCAGCCAACGTCGCCTCCTGGAACGGCCTGAAGGTGTCCGCCAACCAGTTGCGTGCATTGGGTGAGCTGAACGTGCGCGAGCTGGACAAGACGCCGCTGGTCGGCGGCGGTATCTCCATCGCCCAGTTCGACCTGCGCGCCTTCCTCGACAGCATCGGCCAGCCATTGCCAGCCACTGCCGACCCGGCCGCATTCAGCAAGCTGGAGCTGGTCAGCCGGCTCAATGCCAGCCCAACCAGTCTGGCCCTGGAAGGCCTGGCCGTGAAGCTGGATGACAGCAGCTTCAGTGGCCGCGTAGCGGTTGAAGACTTTGCCAAGCAAGCCCTGCGCATCCAGCTCAAAGGCGACAAGTTCGACGCGGATCGCTACTTCCCGGCCAAAAGCGAACAGGCCAAGGGCGCCAAGGCGGCGCGCCAGGCCGAGGTCCAGCAGCAGGAAGCAACCGCGGTTGCCGGTGCCGGCAGCTCGCCGCTGCCAAGCGCGCCAACCCAAGGGGCCTGGAGCACCGACAAGCTGCTGCCGGTCGACCGCCTGCGTGCCCTCGACCTGCAGGCAGACCTGAGCTTCGGCGCCCTGACCCTGGACAAGCTGCCAATCAGCGATGCCCAACTCAAGGCCAGCGGCCAGGCCGGCTTGATCAGCCTGCAAAGCCTGCGCGGCGATCTGTACAACGGCACCTTCGAAGTCAAGGGTAGCGTCGACGTGCGCCCGGCCGTGCCGCAGATTGGCATCAACACCAAGATCAACCGGGTGCCGGTCGAGCACTTCATCAAGTCCGACAACCCGGACCAGGCGCCGCCAGTCAAAGGCCTGCTGACCCTGAACAGCGACCTCACCGCCAGCGGCAACAGCCAGAAAGCGCTGATCGATACCCTCAACGGCAATGCCAACTTCACCATCAACAACGGTGTGCTGGTCAACGCCAACCTTGAGCAGCAGCTGTGCCAGGCCATCGCTACCCTCAACCGCAAACAGTTGAGCGGCGACCCTCGTGGCAAAGACACCCCGTTCGAAGAACTGCGCGGCAGCCTGGTGGTGCGCAACGGCGTGGCCAGCAACCCTGACCTGAAAGCGCGCATCCCCGGCCTGACCGTCAACGGCCAGGGCGATCTGGACCTGCGCGTACTGGGCATGGACTACCGCGTCGGTGTCGTGGTCGAAGGTGACCAACGCGCCATGCCCGACCCTGCCTGCCAGGTCAACGAGCGCTTTGTCGGCGTCGAGCTGCCACTGCGCTGCCGTGGCCCGCTGGAGCTGGGCGCCAAGGCCTGCCGGCTGGATCAGGACGGCCTGGGCAAGGTCGCGGCCAAGCTGGCCGGCAACCGCCTCAAAGACAAGATCGACGAGAAACTCGATGAGAAGCTGGGCGACAAGGTCAGCCCGGAACTCAAAGACGCGCTCAAGGGGCTGTTCAAACGATGAGCCCCGAGCAATTCTCCGGCGCCGTGCTGGCCTGGTATGACCAGCACGGCCGCCACGACCTGCCCTGGCAGCAAGGCATCAACCCGTACCGGGTGTGGGTCTCGGAAATCATGCTGCAGCAGACCCAGGTCAGCACCGTGCTGAATTACTTCGACCGCTTCATGCAGGCCCTGCCCACTGTGCAGGCGCTGGCTGAAGCGCCTGAAGACGAAGTGCTGCACCTGTGGACCGGGCTGGGTTACTACACCCGCGCACGCAATCTGCAGAAGGCCGCGCAGATCGTCGTCAGCCAGCACGGTGGCGAGTTCCCGCGCAGTGTCGAGCAGCTCACCGAGTTGCCCGGCATTGGCCGCTCTACAGCGGGCGCTATCGCCAGCATCAGCATGGGCATCCGCGCGCCGATCCTCGACGGCAACGTCAAGCGCGTGCTGGCCCGCTTCACTGCACAGGGCGGTTATCCGGGCGAACCCAAGGTTGCCAACGCGTTGTGGGCGACCGCCGAGCGCTATACCCCACAGGCCCGGGCCAACCACTACACCCAGGCAATGATGGACCTTGGCGCAACGCTGTGTACCCGCAGCAAGCCCAAATGCCTGATCTGCCCGCTGCAGCGCGGCTGCGAAGCGCACCTGCTCGGCCAGGAAACCCACTACCCGGAGCCCAAGCCGCGCAAGGCCCTGCCGCAGCGGCGCACGCTGATGCCGATGCTGGCCAACCGCGAGGGCGCCATCCTGCTCTACCGGCGCCCGTCCACGGGCCTGTGGGGCGGTTTGTGGAGCCTGCCCGAGCTGGATGACCTCAAGCAGCTTGATGACCTCGCCTATCAGCACGGCCTGCGCCTGAACGGCACGCAGGCGCTGGACGGCCTGACCCACACTTTCAGCCATTTCCAGTTGGCCATCGAACCCTGGCTGGTGCGCGTCGACCCACTGGGCACGCACGTGGCCGAGCCTGACTGGCTCTGGTATAACCTCGCCACCCCGCCGCGCCTGGGCCTCGCCGCCCCGGTCAAGAAGCTGCTGAAACGCGCGGCCGACGAACTGATTGCAGGAGAGCCGCAATGACCCGCACCGTGAACTGCCGCAAATACCACCAGGAACTGCCCGGCCTTGAGCGCCCACCGTACCCGGGTGCCAAGGGCCAGGACATCTTCGACAACATCTCCCAGCAAGCCTGGGCTGATTGGCTCAAGCACCAGACCCTGCTGATCAACGAGAAGCGCCTGAACATGATGAACGCCGAGGACCGCAAATTCCTCCAGGTGGAAATGGACAAGTACTTCTCCGGCGAAGACTATGCCAAGGCCGAAGGCTACGTTCCGCCTAGCGAATGACCCCGTAAAAGCGTAAGCGACGGAATTAATTTAAAAAATTTTCAAAAAGTCGTTGACGCAAACCTGAAAAAGTCTTTTAATGCGCCCCGTTGCCCAGATAGCTCAGTCGGTAGAGCAGAGGATTGAAAATCCTCGTGTCGGCGGTTCGACTCCGTCTCTGGGCACCAAAACACTAAAACCCTGAATCGAAAGATTCAGGGTTTTTTTATGCCTGCGCTTTATTCATGCCCCGCTGTTGACCCGTATCAACAGGCCCGTTGCCAGCAGTCCTTAGCATGATCGGTGGACACTCGAACCGACCCGCAAGGATTTCCATGAGCGACGAATCCACCCCACTTCTCTCCCCCGCCCCTGCTGCCGACACCAGCGCCACCCTCAGCGCAAGCGCCACACCAGCACCGCGCAGCCGTCGCCCACGCACGCGCAAGCCGGCCGCCAAAGTCAGCGCCGAACCGGCGATCCTCAGCATCAGCCAGCAGCCCACCGCGCTGCAGGTTGCCACCGCGCGCAAGGGCAGCAACGAGGACAGCACCTCGGCACGCCTGCCTGCCAGCTACCCGTACCGCACCCGGCTGCGCCGCAACGAATACGAGAAGGCCAAGACCGAGCTGCAGATCGAGCTGCTAAAGGTACAGAGCTGGGCCAAGGACACCGGCCAGCGCATCGTGGTGCTGTTCGAGGGCCGTGACGCGGCCGGCAAGGGCGGCACCATCAAACGCTTCATGGAGCACCTGAACCCGCGTGGCGCGCGCATCGTGGCGCTGGAGAAGCCTTCCGAGCAGGAGCTGGGCCAGTGGTACTTCCAGCGCTACATCCAGCACCTGCCGACCGCTGGGGAAATGGTCTTCTTCGACCGCTCCTGGTACAACCGCGCCGGGGTCGAGCGGGTCATGGACTTCTGCACCCCGATGCAATACCTGGAGTTCATGCGCCAGGCGCCGGACCTTGAGCGGATGCTTACCAACAGCGGCATCCTGCTGTTCAAGTACTGGTTCTCGGTCAACCGCGAAGAGCAGCTGCGCCGCTTCGTCTCGCGCCGGGACGACCCGCTCAAGCACTGGAAGCTGTCGCCGATCGACATCAAGTCGCTGGACAAGTGGGACGACTACACCGGCGCCAAAGAAGCGATGTTCTTCCATACCGACACCGGCGACGCGCCATGGACGGTGATCAAGTCGGATGACAAGAAGCGCGCGCGGATCAACTGTATCCGCCACTTTCTGCATTCGCTGGATTATCCCGGCAAGGACCTGCGTGTGGCCCATGCGCCTGACCCACTACTGGTCGGCCGGGCATCGCGTGGTTTTGAAGAAGACGAGGCGCCGGCCGCCTGATCGCGACGCGTGCCTCTTGGGTTTGTCGGGCAAGTGCGATTCAATACGCGCACTTTTGCCCCTCCAAGGATTTCAGGCCCCATGGCTTCCAACACCAAGCAGCAAAAACGCGCCAAGCGCGCCGCCAGCAAAGCCAAGCAGAACCGCATGGTGCGCAGTGGCCAGGCAGTCAAGGCGAGCGCCGGTGACAGCGCCAGCGTCGAGCAGATCTTCAACAAGGCGTTGGAGTCGGACAGCTACAGCGAGCTGTTCGACAAGATGAAAGCCGCCCAGGAGACCGGCCTGGTGGCGATGATCGCGGTGTTCCTGGTCGATCCGCTGCTGACCCTGGTGCTCAAAGGTCACAAGGAAGAGCACGCCACCGACTACATCGTGCTGGTGTTCACCGCCTACCGCACCTGGCTCGATGGCGCCGACGAAGAAACCACCATGGCCTGGCTGGAGAGCGACGAGTTCCAGGAAGCCTACGTAGCGGCCTCTGAAGTGGTGGCCAAGCAGCAACTGCAACAGAAGCAGTTCGGCTAAGCCTGCCGGCACGGTCCCTGTAGGAGCGGCCTTGTGTCGCGAAAGGCCAGCAAAGCTGGCCCGGCGATTTTGTGGTGTTGCACAAATCCTGGGGCCGCTGCGCGCCCCTTTCGCGACACAAGGCCGCTCCTACACCGGCAGCATTGCAACCCGAATCAGCTACTCAGCACAACCCGCCCGGCTGCCACAGCCGCCTTGCGCTTGCGCTGCACCAACAGACCGGCAGCGACCACAGCCAGGCTCAGCAGCGCGGTGGCGATGATCTCGATGCGGTGGTCTGGACGAATCGCCATCACCACCAGCACAGCGACGATGAAGGCGATGGTCACCCAAGTCAGACCCGGGAACAGCCACATCTTGAACTCGATCTTCTCGCCGCGTGCTTCACGCTGGCTGCGCATGCGCAGCTGCGATACGGCAATCACCAAGTACACCAGCAAAGCAATCGCGCCAGAGCTGGCCAGCAGGAACTCGAACACCTGCGCCGGGGCGACGAAGTTGGCGAACACACAGAGGAACGCCGCAGCGGTCGACAGCAGCACTGCCCAGTGCGGCGTACCCGCCTTGGTGGTGCGCTGGGCAACGGCCGGTGCATCGCCACGCTTGCTCAGCGAGAACAACATGCGCGAGGAGGTGTACAGCGCCGAGTTGAGGCAGCTGGTCACGGCGATCAACACGACGATGTCGACGATCAACTTGGCATTCGGCACGCCGATCATGCTCAGTACGGTCTGGTACGAACCGGTAGCGGCCAAGGCTGGGTCGTTCCACGGCACCAGGGCCACGACCAGGAAGATCGATACCAGGTAGAACAGACAGATCCGCCAGATCACCGAGTTGGTGGCCTTGCTGATCTGCTTGCCCGGATCTTTCGATTCGGCGGCGGCAATGGTGACGATTTCAGTACCCATGAACGAGAACATGGTGGTCAGCATGGCTGCCAGCACTGCGCCGAGGCCGTTGGGCATGAAGCCTTGAGTGTCGAACAGGTGGCTGACGCCGCTGACCTGGCTGCCCGGCACCATGCCGAACATGGCCGCGCAACCGACCACGATGAAGCCGATGATTGCCAGCACCTTGAGCAGCGCGAACCAGAACTCGAACTCACCGTAATTCTTCACGCTGAACAGGTTGGTGACGGTCAGGGCCAGCGTGATCAACAGCGAGAACGCCCACAGATCAACCGCCGGGAACCAGGCATTGAGGATCGCGGCCGCGGCGTTGGCTTCGAGCGGGATCACCAGAACCCAGAACCACCAGTACAGCCAGCCGATGGTGAAGCCGGCCCAGTGGCCGATCGAGCGATCGGCGTACGTCGAGAACGAACCGGTGTCGGGCGAGGCAATTGCCATTTCGCCGAGCATGCGCATCACCAGCACTACCAAGGTGCCGGCTGCAGCGTAGGCCAACAGCACAGCAGGACCGGCCGCCGCTATGGCGTGGCCGGAGCCAACGAACAGCCCCGCGCCGATTACACCGGCGATGGACAACATGGTGACGTGACGCGATTTGAGCCCCTGAGCGAGGTCATTGGAATTGTGCTTACCGCTCATAAAACTACCTTTGTAAGGAGGTGGACTACCTGAATGACTGGCCAGCGCGCCGGGGATTTAGGTAGGCGTCGCTGCATTCTGGAAATCTTCCATCGCAATTACCGCGCCAGCTCATCCCGTCGCTTATCAGTGCCAGGCTCAACTTCAATCACAGCGCGGCCTGCAGGGCATTCGGCCAAGACCTGACCGAATGCTCGTCAAACAGGCCTCCAACCGGCAGATTACTGAAATACCCACTTACAAATGCCCTAAAGGTGCTCCTTGGTAACACCCGCGCACTAAATCGAAGCGCGTCGGTGCAACCTCCAGCGCAACCATTGCGTGTTCAACAATCAGCGCCCTGGCCACTACGGCCAAAAACGGCTTCCCAGTGCGGTGCAAAACTGGCACCATCGCGCCTTTTTTCATCAAGGCTCTGGTGCTGGGCACAAGGCCGGCGGACATCCTCGCGACGTTGCACTGCAACGATGCGACAAACTGCCCCGCCAGCGACCCGAGCCCCTTGCGACCCCGTTGGCTGTCAATGAGCCGCTATGCTAGCGTGGCGCTCGCCAGGAAGGCCGCCAACAGCTGGGAACGCACCCGAACCGAAGAGGACCGCACATGGCCCAGGCCACGCCCGCGCTGGAAATCCGCAATCTGCACAAGCGCTACGGCACCCAGGAAATTCTCAAGGGCATTTCCCTGACCGCGCGCGATGGTGACGTGATCTCGATCCTCGGATCGTCCGGTTCCGGCAAGTCCACCCTGCTGCGCTGCATCAACCTGCTGGAAAACCCGCATCAGGGGCAGATCCTCGTGGCCGGTGAAGAGCTCAAGCTCAAGGCCGCCAGGAACGGCGACCTGATCCCGTCGGACAACCGCCAGATCAACCGCCTGCGCAGCGAAATCGGTTTCGTCTTCCAGAATTTCAACCTGTGGCCGCACATGTCGATCCTCGACAACATCATCGAGGCGCCGCGCCGCGTGCTTGGCCAGAGCAAGGCCGAGGCCACTGAACATGCCGAAGCATTGCTGAACAAAGTCGGCATCTTTGACAAGCGCCACAGCTATCCCGCCCAGCTTTCCGGTGGCCAGCAACAGCGTGCCGCTATTGCCCGTACCCTGGCCATGAAGCCCAAGGTGATCCTGTTCGACGAGCCAACTTCGGCGCTCGATCCGGAAATGGTCCAGGAAGTGCTTAACGTTATCCGCGCATTGGCCGACGAAGGCCGTACCATGCTGCTGGTAACTCACGAGATGAACTTTGCCCGCCAGGTGTCCAGTGAAGTGGTTTTCCTGCACCAGGGCCTGGTTGAAGAGCAAGGAACGCCGCAGCAGGTCTTCGAAAACCCGAACTCGGCGCGTTGCAAGCAATTCATGTCCAGCCACCGCTAACGGAGCAATACATGCAGACCTACAAGAAGTTTCTCCTGGCCGCTGCCGCCACTTTGGTGTTCTCGGCCAATGCCCTGGCCGCAGACAAACTGCGCATGGGTATCGAAGCGGCCTACCCGCCGTTCAACAACAAGGACGCCAGCGGTAACGTGGTCGGCTTCGACAAGGACATCGGCGACGCCCTGTGCGCCAAGATGAAGGTCGACTGCTCGGTCGTCACCTCCGACTGGGACGGCATCATCCCCGCCCTGAACGCGAAGAAGTTCGACTTCCTGGTGTCATCGCTGTCGATCACCGACGAGCGCAAGCAAGCGGTTGAATTCACCGACCCGTACTACTCGAACAAGCTGCAGTTCATCGCGCCGAAGAACGTCGACTTCAAGACCGACAAGGCCTCGCTCAAAGGCAAGGTCATCGGCACCCAGCGCGCGACCCTGGCCGGCACCTGGCTGGAAGACAACTTCGGTGACGACGTGCAGATCAAACTGTACGACACCCAGGAAAACGCCTACCTCGACCTGATCTCGGGTCGCGTCGACGCCATCCTCGCCGACAAGTACGTGCAGTACGAGTGGCTCAAATCCAACGACGGCAAAGCCTATGAGTTCAAAGGCGAGCCAGTGATGGACAGCGACAAGATCGGCATTGCCGTGCGCAAGGGTGACGACAAGCTGCGCGACCAGCTCAACGCTGCTCTGAAAGAAATCAAAGCCGACGGTACGTACAAGAAGATCAACGACAAGTACTTCCCGTTCAGCATCGAATGATTCGCCCGACCGGCACGCCCTTGCGGCGTGTCGGTCCCTAGAACGCACCTAAATCAATGAATATTGACCTGCACGGATTCGGTCCGGCCTTGATGGCTGGCACCCTGATGACGGTAAAACTGGCGCTCTGCGCCTTGCTGCTGGGGCTGATCCTGGGCCTGCTCGGCGCCCTTGCCAAGACTTCTGCCATCAAGCCACTGCAATGGCTTGGTGGCTTCTATTCGACCCTGGTGCGCGGGATTCCCGAGCTGCTGTGGGTATTGCTGATCTATTTCGGCACCGTCGGCCTGGTCAACAGCCTCGGCGAAGCCCTGAACATGCCCGGCCTTGAGCTGAGCGCGTTTGCCGCCGGCGTGATCGCGCTGGGCCTGTGCTTTGGCGCCTACGCCACCGAAGTGTTCCGCGGCGCGATCCTGGCGATCCCCAAGGGCCACCGCGAAGCCGGCCTGGCCCTGGGCCTGTCCAAAGGCCGCATTCTCTCGCGGATCATCCTGCCGCAGATGTGGCGCATCGCCCTGCCGGGCCTTGGCAACCTGTTCATGATCCTGATGAAGGACACCGCGCTGGTGTCGGTGATCGGCCTTGAAGAAATCATGCGTCACTCGCAGATCGCCGTGACCGTGAGCAAGGAGCCGTTCACCTTCTACATGGTTGCCGCGTGCATCTACCTGAGCCTGACCGTAGTCGCCATGAGCGGCATGTACTTCCTGGAAAAGCGCGCCGCTCGCGGCTTCGTGAGGGCTGAACAATGAACTGGGAAGTCATCGAGAAATGGCTGCCACGGCTGGCCGACGGCGCGACCCTGACCCTGGAGCTGGTGGCCATCGCCGTGATCGCCGGGTTGATCCTGGCGATTCCGCTGGGCATTGCCCGCGCCTCGCGGCACTGGTATGTGCGCGCCCTGCCCTACGGCTACATCTTCTTCTTCCGCGGCACGCCGCTGCTGGTGCAGCTGTTTCTGGTGTATTACGGCCTCGCCCAGTTCGAAGCCGTGCGCAGCAGCGTGCTGTGGCCGTACCTGCGCGATCCGTTCTGGTGCACCGTGCTGACCATGACCCTGCACACTGCCGCCTATATCGCCGAGATCCTGCGTGGCGCGCTGCAGGCCATCCCCAAGGGTGAAATCGAAGCAGCGCGGGCGCTGGGCATGTCTCGCGCCAAGACCCTGTTCTACATCATGCTGCCACGCGCCTCGCGCATCGGCCTGCCGGCCTACAGCAACGAAGTGATCCTGATGCTCAAGGCCAGCGCCCTGGCCAGCACCGTGACCCTGCTCGAGCTGACAGGCATGGCCCGCACGATCATCGCCCGCACCTACCTGCCGGTGGAGATCTTCTTCGCGGCCGGGATGTTCTACCTGGTCATCTCGTTCCTGCTGGTGCAAGGCTTCAAGCTGCTGGAACGCTGGTTGCGGGTGGACGCCTGTCAAGGGCGCTAAAGCGCCCATGGCCATCCTCGAAACCAAACAGCTACTCGCCCGCTTCCACGCCCTCGACCAGTTTCTGATCGAGCATCAAGCGCTGTGGAAGCCCCGGCCCTTCACCGCCTTGCAGCTCGACTGGGAACAGCAGTACCCAGAGCTGGCCAGTTGGCTACGCCAGTGCACCCTGGAAGACGCCGAGTCCGACCTCGACTCAAACCTGGCGCCCGCACCTTATCCACAGCTGGCCGCCCAGGCTCAACGACTGACAGCCCTGAGTGAGCTGCCCGACGCAGGCCTGCCACCCGCCGGCCACCGCCTCGACGTCAACGTGCCCGGGCGCAAGTGGCAGCAGATCGAAGCCTTCAGCCGCCGCCTCGGCTTTCGCCAACAGACCCAGCATTGGCTCGACTGGTGCGCCGGCAAAGGCCACCTCGGCCGCCGCCTGCTGCAGCTCGGCCAGCAACTGACCTGCCTTGAATACAATCCCGAACTGGTCGCCGCCGGCCAAGCCCTCAGCGACCACCACAAGCTGCCCGCCCAGCACCTGCAACAAGACGTCATGGCCGCCGACAGCGCCCGCTGCCTCGACCCCAGCAAGAGCGTGGTCGCCCTGCACGCCTGCGGCGATCTACACGTACGCCTGCTGCAACTGGCCGCCGCTCAAGGCTGCCAACATCTAGCGTTGGCGCCCTGCTGCTACAACCGCATCCAGGCCGACGCTTACCAGGCGCTGTCCAGCCCAGCCCGCGCCACAACCCTGCAACTCGACCTCGACGACCTCGGCCTGCCCCTGAGCGAAACCGTCACCGCCGGCGCCCGCGTCCGCCGTCAGCGCGACACCTCGATGGCCCGCCGCCTCGGCTTTGATCTGCTGCAACGCGAACAACGCCAGAGCGACAGCTACCTGCCCACCCCATCGCTGCCGGTCAGCTGGCTGGACAAGCCCTTCGCCGCGTACTGCCAGGACCTCGCCGCGCTCAAGCAACTGCCCCTCACCGGCACTCCCGACTGGGATGCACTCGAAGCCGCCAGTTGGCAACGCCTCGCCCAGGTGCGCAACCTCGAGCGCGTACGCAACCTGTTCCGCCGCCCGCTGGAGTTATGGCTGGTGCTCGATCGAGCACTGTATATGCAGGAACAAGGCTACAACGTGCGCCTTGGGCTGTTCTGCGACTACGCCCTTACACCCCGCAATCTGCTACTTTTGGCCGAGCGCGAGTGATGAGCAACCTGTGGATAAGTCTGTGCACAAGCTTTTGATGAAATTGGCTGATTGCTGGATCCAACTGGCTATTTAGGGCCGCCTGCTTATTCGCTTAAACCTTCAAGCCCAGCAAAAACAGCACTTTGCGCAAAGACCAGCGGTTACGACCAACGGCATGCCCGCACGGCAAACCTGGCATGCCGCTTGTGCATAAGCATTTTCAGAATTGTCTGAAAGCGTGATGGCCACCCGCCTTCGCCTCCGCCCACTGAGTTACAATTGCCGCCAACAAAGACTGTCACCGAACGGACTTCGACATCGTGATCCCGATCAAATCCACAGCCCTGCTCAGCCTCGCCCTCGCCGTAACCGGCTGCACCAACACCCCCAGCCACACCCCAGGCAAAGCCCTGGGTTGGGACACCCCCGCCATGCAACTCGGCGGCGACCGCGGCCTGCCGCTGCACGTTGCACAGCCCTGCCGCAAGCGCGGCTGCGATAACGACAAGCTGTTTTTCAACCCCGCCAAGGCCGAGCCAGGCGTGAACACCATCCACCGCGGCTGGTAGGAAATTTCTCCTTTCAGGCCGGTGAGTTACGGCTTTTTGCATTGATTGCAAGGAAGTGGTTTACACGGCTGCACGGATAGCTATAATGCGCCCCTGTGCCGGTATAGCTCAGATGGTAGAGCAACTGACTTGTAATCAGTAGGTCCCGGGTTCGATTCCTGGTGCCGGCACCATACGTAGTACTCAAAGGGCTCACCGCAAGGTGGGCCCTTTTTGTTTTCGGTGTCGTGAGATATGAATCAGATGGCGAGTTCCCCCTGCCTTCCGCGGGACGTTGTGCAGTCCGCTATGGCGTTCTCAGAGGCGTTCCGGCAGACCCCTCCCAAATGGTTTGCGTTTGGCCTGTTCTCCATGTTTCCCACTAACTGCTGTGAGTTCGCGAGTTTGCTGCTGGCTTGGTTTCTGTGTGAGGAACACAAGGGCATTACCATCGATGTGGTAAAGGGTGAGTTGAAGGAAGACCGGGAGCAACGGCATGTCTGGCTGAGGCTCGAAGGGCGCAACCTTGATATCACCGCCGACCAATTCGATGCAGCCCTCCCTCACACGCTCATCACCCAAGCCGGTGGGTGGCATGAGAGATACACCGTGTTTCAAACGTCGAAATTTCGAAGGGATTTTCACGATGACTACGGAGATGATTGCAGGCAAGACTTCATCGACGACTACAGGGCCTTGGCACATAACGCACGGGGCATTTCTAATCGTTGGAAATGAGCTTCCTCACGCTACTTGGCAGCCGCTGTGCGACTTAGCCGTAGGCGCGACCTCACCACCTCATAAGCCCCTTCCAGGCTGCACCGTCGCGCAGAGAGCCGGTTGCGCAAGCCCACCGGGTGGGAGCAGCCCAGGAGCAGCCTTAGGTCGTGAAAGGTCCGCAAAGTGGCCCCGGCAGTTTCAGCGACAATGCTAAAACCGCATAGCCGCTACGCGTCCCTTTCAACCGACCCACCTAGCCCGCTTGTGACCGCGCCCCCACATGAGATCGCCGTACTTTTCCCCTTAACGGCCCCAAGCTCACCCACTAAATCCAGCCCGAACACGCTCGGCGTAGGAGCGGCCTTGCGTCGCGAAAGGGCCGCAAAGCGGCTCCAGCAATCCCAACCCAAACCACAGAGCCAGCCAAATAGAATTCGCTCTACTGCCACGGCCCCCACATGCATATCTTTCCGCAATCACCCCACCTGAGCAGCCCTGAAGAATATTCAGAGCAACCTCAGCCAACAAACCAGATCGGCTTTTATGTTCCGGATGGCTCTTCACGAAAGCATCGATCCGGCTCAGCAAACACGCCGGCAAGCTGATGTTAGGTTCTCCGCCTTGCCGGCGTAGCGATTGATGTCGGTGCCGATAAATGCCCAAGTGCACCCGAGATAGTCTGAATTGGCAGCATGCACAACTTGCTGGCCTTGGGATCACTTGTAGATCCTCAGCAACCAGCTCAAGCGCCCATCGAAAGCGCTGCCCTCTATTGGCATGCCGGGACGTTTCCGACGTGCGCACCGAGCCATGCCAAGAACTATGCTCAGCCGGTTGAGGACTCACGTAATCCCTTGGCTCGACCCCAGACTGATCGTTGAGCCGGACACCCACGACCTCATGCAGCCACTGGAAGCCGTTACGAAGCGCGGCACCATCGACGTGGCGCTCAGGATCAAGAACTACCTGCAAAGCATCATGCGTGAAGCCAAACGGCTGCGACTGATCACGGCGAATCCGGCTCACGACCTCGCTGGCTCGATCAAGACACCGGCAAGTTCGAGCTGGTGTTCGCGGTGGATGCCAAGCCGTGGAAACCAATGTCCGAGAACGCGGTGAGCGCGGCGCTCAGAACGATGGGCTACGACACCAAGGTGGATATCTGCGGCCACGGGTTCCGAGCCATGGCGTGCAGTGCGCTGGTCGAGTCCGGGCTATGGTCAGAGATAGCGATCGAGCGACAGATGAGCACAAGGAACGCAACAACGTGCGGGCCGCCTATACCCACAAGGCCGAGTTCCTCGAAGAACGCCGGATGATCATGACCTGGTGGAGCCGGTTTCTAGAGGCGAACCGCGAGGACCATGTGACGCCGCATGAGTTTGCCAAGCAGACGGGCGAGAACGTCACGCGGCTTCGCAGTGCCAAAAGGACCGAGTAACCCGCCGCATCACCACCTCAACTCGTAGTGAAGTTACCCACAGCACCGCATGAAGCTCCTCCGCGCGGGTCCTTTCAAAGGGGGCTGCAAAGCCGCCCCGTTTGAAAGGACCATACCTAAGAAAAAAACTGCTGGCACAGTTTACGTCTGTGGAAAACCACTGATGTCCACCGGGGGGGTAGTTTTATCCATAGGCGCGAAATCCCCGATATCGCGCTGCTTGACGAATATTGTCCACAGGCGTAGACCGGGAGTCGTAAGAGCTGTCGATGACAGCACCCCAGGTGATCCGAACCTTGAAGGTCACGCCGCTCCCGCGGTGGTTCACCCGCAAGTACGATTCGCGTCCGGCAGCTCGTACGGTCACTACCCATGTGATGGATGCCAACTCAATATCGTTGCCCCTGCGGCAACCACCCTACCCATCTGCTCAGCAGCAACCTATCCGCTTGGCCATTTCCTTGCGCCAACCTGCGCCCGTCTCTTTCCCCCAGAAAGAGACGGGCGCTCCTACCACTGCTGCAGCCCCACTCGTACAAGGCTTTGCGGCATTCCCCCTCGTGACAATTGGCGTGACAAACACCGACGTCACCAGCAACAGCGATGCAGATGATGGTGCCGCAGCCCACGGAATGGACTGCACCTGACTGACAGTCAGGCACGCCCCGGTCATCTCGTCACTGCCTTCACCCGACTCAGGATCTCCCGGCGTTGGTCTCGTCAGCCAGTGCAGCCTCCACCCGCCCACTTCTTTGGAAGTGTTCAGGAGGCCAGATCATGAAATGCCCAAGCTCCCGGTAGTAAGGAGTCGTCAGTTCCGCGTTAGTGGACAAACCTCACTGGTCGCAGGGGCCTTGATCCCTGATAACACTCAACATTCTTGGCGGGATGACGTGGGGAAAGCTTCAACGGTTCAGCTTCGATAGGAGTTCGATCATGGCACTGGTGGGCAGGCGAGATGGGCGCAATTTTGGCTATGGCCGGCAACTGAGCTATGCAGGACCGCAGTCACTGAAAGACCTGTTTGGCGGCGGGCATTACGGCACGGTCAAGGCGCACAGTGATCGGTGGCAAGCGTTTGTACGCTGGTGTCGGTCGGAGGAAGGGCCGGGGTTTAACGATGCGCGGCAAATTAATTGGCAGACCTTGCTGGACTACGCCGGACATCTGCGTCAGCAAGTTGACCAAGGTGAGCTCGCCATCACCACCGCGCTAAACCGGTTGTCCAGCGTCAACCGGACCATGGCCGCGCTTCGCGGTGATCAGTATGTGAAAGTACCGAGCCCGAGCAAGTCGCTGGGAACGCGGCGCACCAGCGTTCGTTGCTCGGTGCCACAAGGCCAAGACCGCGAACACGTGAAGCGGATCGTCGACGTGCTTTGCGCACACCAGCAGCCGCGTGCCGCGGCCATCGCTCAATTAGCGCGAACCACCGGCATGCGCTTACGTGAGGCCATTTTGGCCGACCTTCCGCGCTGAAAACGTGAGGCCGAACAATACGGCAAGATCAACATCCAGGATGGCACCAAGGGGGGCCGCTCAGGTGCCTCGGCACCTCGCTGGATCAGGGCGGGTGATCATATTCGCGAGGCGCTGAGATTCGCCGAACAGGTCTCACCCGACGGTAGCCGCAACCCACTTGCACCGAACGAAACCTACCTCGATTTCCAACGGGGAATCGTCCGCCCCGCCCGCGACACCCTCCACGCGCACAACCTCAAAGGTTTCCACGAATTGCGGGCCGCCTATGCGTGCGAACGCTATGAGCAAATCACCCAGCATCTCGCACCCATCAACGGTGGCAGGTGCTACCAGCTCGAGCGACGCCTCGATCAGGAGGCCCGAGCACAAATCAGCTATGAACTGGGGCACGGCCGTATCGACGTGGTCGCGGCGTACATCGAGGGACGCCCATGAGCAAGCCATTCGATATGGAGCTGTCCCTGGGGGGTGTTCTGACCGGGTCGTACTCCACACGCCAGCGTCACCTTCGCCAAGCGAAAGCCATTTACGTAGCGATCTCTAATCGTTGGCACAAAGATAATCCATGGGCATGGCAGCAAAAGCATCTCGCATGGTTTCTGAACCACCACGTGAACTCGTACGCGGAATCGACGCGCTATTACTATCTGCTGACCATACATTTTCTCACTTTTCGCTTAGGAAAAACCCTGGCAGTTCGAGGGTTAAGCAGAAGTCCTCAACTGACCAGATTAGGACGCCCAGCCCCAAAGGGTCTTGAGTTTTAGTGGCGACTTATCGAAACGCTTCCTCAATCCCACGGCGTATGGCAAATTGACATCGACCTCCAAAAAATCCGAACACGCGTCCCCAGAGAAAAAGGAGTTTCCATGTCGATATTGCAGGAAATACTGAGCTGGACCCAGGGACTACCTACTTGGCAAAGCGATTGCGTTGCACGACTGTTAGCAAAACAGACTCTAACTGCAGATGATTTGGGTGACTTACTAGCCTTGCTCAAGACTGCTCATGGTATTCCTGACCCGAAAGGCCGCACGCCAAGCCCGCTTGCATCCGATCAGATCCCCGCTCCGATAAAGTCATCGATGCATGTCGAATTGCGGGCAATGAAGAACTTACTAAATGTTAATGCCATTGCCGAAAACCAGAACCTGTCTTTCGCACCTTCCGGCTTGACCGTTATTTACGGCGGTAATGGCTCGGGCAAATCAGGCTACTCCCGTGTGCTCAAGCGCGCATGCCGTGCGCGTGATCAAACTGAAGTAATTTATCCCAACGCCAACCGACCCGTGGACAAAGCTGCTTCGGCTGAAGCCATCTTTGAAATCGGTGTTAACGGTACGGTACAAGACGTGCGCTGGGTTAATGACGGAGCTGCGCCCGTAGAGCTATCTGCTCTCTCCATTTTCGACTCACGCTGCGCCAATGCTTATCTTGTAAATGAGGACGACTTTTCGTACGTACCTCAGGGACTGGATGTTTTTGAACGACTGGCAAGTGTCCATCAGCAATTGAAGAGCGCAATTGAGGCGGAGCAGAAACAATACGCAGTTGACCTGACTGCGTTTGTTCCGTTGCACGGTGACACGATTGTCGGAAGATTAATCACAACGCTGTCTGCCAAGACTACTCCTGCCCAGATTGAAGCACTGGCCACGTTGACCCCTGAAGAACTGAGCCTGCACGCAGATTTAGGCAACAGCCTAAAAGAAAACAATCCCAAGGAAAAAGCTAATCAACTGAGGTTACTCGCGCGCCGAGTTGGCGGCATTGCAACGAATGCTACGCACAAGGCGACATTGGTGGATAAAGCAATCGTTACCAAGCTGCGCAGTCTGTCGAGCGCCTACCTGACCGCCAAAACAGCTGCGGAGCTGGCTGCAAATCAGTTCAAGGAACAAGAAGGTTTACTGCCAGGAACAGGAGGCGAAGCTTGGCGTGAGCTATTCGAAGCCGCACGCAAATTTTCCTCTGAGTCCCACCCGGATGAAACCTTTCCTGCATTGGGAAGCGATGCGTCCTGTCCCCTGTGTCAGCAGCCGCTCATGGAGGGGGCTAATCGCTTGGCTCGCTTCGAAGCCTTCATTCAACAAGAGGCAGAGAAAACTTCTCAGGCTCGCCGCGCTGAATTGGTTGCCCAGTATAAACCGCTAAGTACACATGATCTGACTCTCGGTCTGGACGACGCTACACTCAGCGAAATTCAAACACTTGACTCTCAACTTGCGGTGGATTGTGCTGCCTTCGAGCAAGTTCTGACAGCTCGCCGAGAAACCATCAAGACAGCGGTGACTACACAAATTTGGGAAGGGGCCGAGCAAGCATTGGTCAATCCAGCCCAAAGGCTACAGGCTCTCGCAGACAAGCTAAATGCCGAGGCTGTAAATCTGGATAAAGCATCTGATGAAGAGGCTCGAGCAAAATTGCAGAAGCAGCTGGATGAGCTTGATGCAAGAGTAAAGCTGAGCCAAGTCAAAGATGCTGTCATTACGGCTGTCTCACGGCTGAATCATCAGGCAAAACTGACAAAGTGCTTGCCTGCGCTCAGGACGAACGCAATTTCCTTGAAGTCCTCTGAGTTGGCAGAAAGCATCATTTCAAAGGGGCTTGCGGATGCACTTAATGCTGAGTTCAAGGCGCTAGGGGTTGGAGGACTTCGTGTCGCTCTGCAAAGCCGCTCTGGGAAAGGTAAGGTATTGCATAAGCTAAAGCTGGAGTTACCGCAAAGCCGAAGTCCCCGAGACCTATTGAGCGAAGGTGAACAACGAGCTGTTGCATTAGCTTCATTTTTAGCTGAAGTGGGGCTTAGTGATAGCACTGGCGGTATTATTTTCGACGACCCAGTATCGTCCCTAGATCACCGACGTCGTGAGCGGGTGGCTGCGCGACTCGTAGATGAAGCTGCTCGGCGCCAAGTGATCGTGTTCACCCATGACATCTACTTCCTTTGCGTCCTAGCTGAGGAGGCTGAATCCGCAGGGGTCAACGTACTCACACAAAGCCTATCCAGGCGTGTCGAAGGCTTCGGGGTTGCCAATCCAGAGCTACCGTTCGAAGGGAAAAACACAACGAAACGCATCGGAGCGCTCAAGGCTCAGCAGCAAACCATCGCAAGACTGCATAAAGACGGCGAGGAAGATGCGCACCGTAAACAGACCGGTGAAGCGTATTTTTTCCTGAGGATGGCTTGGGAGCGCGCGGTTGAGGAAGTACTGCTACGCCGAGTAGTTCTACGCTTTCGTAAAGGCATCGAAACCCAGCGATTGTCAGAAGTGATTGTTGATGATAACGACTATGCACAAGTAAATTCCGGGATGAGCAAATGCTCAAATTACGCACACGATAAGGCCATAGTAGGAGGAGTCGCTGTGCCAGAGCCCGATGAATTGCTGGCCGACATCATGGCTCTTGAAACTTGGCGCGACCAAATTGAACGCCGCAGCAAGAATACGAGCCAAAGCCGTAAATCAGGGTTGCCTACATCTACCCTCCCCACGCCTACCGCAACCGCTCCGTAGATATGGAAAAAGCTCGCCAACATAAGGTGGCGGGCTTTAGTACAAAAGATGCATTATGCGCTAACTATGGAGGCGGCGAATCAAGCGCCTCCACGACATGGCGTTTGGACCGAAGCAAGCCTGATGCATGCAACTTTTTTCAATTCGCTTTTCGCTAGAGAGCGGCGCACCACATGGTTGAAGTATTTTTAACTCTTTGCACGGCCGCCATCATTGCCAGTTTGTCCACATGGTTGGGTAGCGTTTGGAAGGACCGAATCAGTTCGAGAGATAACACGCGTACCGAAACTTTCATAGAGCAGCTCAAAGCCGGACACTTTCGCCTGGCACAGAACCTTGAGCATGCATTACAAATCTAACGTCATGCGGTTCAACTGGGGCATGCTACCTCTGATAGGCTTCCCTACAAAGTCTATAGAAATTGTAAGCTCGAACGAAAGGCCGTCTGGATTAGCTGGAGAAGGGTTCCTTGTTAAAAATTAATAGATCAAGTGTTAGCTATCCTGAATGGCTTCGCAGCCCTCAAGCAGCAAATGCTCAAAGTTTTTTGGCAAAGTTCTATAGCTCCGATCCGGAGTACCGAGCGACTAGACGTGCACCGTTCGAGGAACTTCCTAGGCCTCAAGTGAAAGAAGCACTTGAAGAGCTTTTTCATGGAAAGTGTGCTTACTGCGAGTCGGACATTCGAGCCTCGGGAAGTGAAATAGATCACTTTAGGCCGAAAGCTGCGGCAAGTAATTTAAAGGGCAACAAGCAAGATGCAGATCACTATGGCTGGTTTCTTTATGAGTGGAGCAACCATTTCCTGTCATGCGTCTCCTGTAACCGGGCTAAGCGAAATCTTTTCCCTGTAGATGGCCCTCGCGCTCCCGTTCTTTCGTCTTGGATCGAGGCTTGCCGGAGTGAAACGGCACTGCTGCTGGACCCTTGCTTGGATACGCCGGAGCGTCATCTTCGTTTTGACCTGGAAGGGATCGCCTTCGGCAGGACTAAGCGGGGAAAAGCGACTATCGATGTTCTGAACCTGAACCGAGAAAATCTCGTCGCAGCCAGAAGAGAAAAATTTGAGCACTGCGCGGAACTTTTGGAGGTATTGCGGCAGGGTGGAACGTACATAGCAGATACTTTGATAAAAGAGCTTGATGACGCCTCCATTTACTCGGGAGCGACACGGATTTTCTTTTATCAAACCTACAGTAAATATATGCAAGCAGATGGGCGTCGATCACCAGCCTTTAATAGTTTCCTAGCTCAGGAGTTGTGGCGAGACACGCGATTGTTTGGAGAAACTAAAGTTTTAGATGCTCTGGAAGAAAGGGGCATTTCAGCTACAGGAATAGTGCAGGTTGTACACGACAGAGAAGAACCTGTACTGCCCTCTTTAAAGACGGCGGGCGCATTCAAAGATATTCGCGGATCTAGTGCTGTCTCAATGATCTGCAGAGTGGAAATCTCTGACTTTAAAGACATTCAGAGACTGGATCTCACGCTTCAGATTTCTGAGGGTGAAAAGGGCCAAGGATGTGCAATGCTAATCGGAGAAAACTCCGTAGGAAAAAGCAGCGTGCTGCAGGCAATCGCACTATGTCTTATGGGTGAAGAACTCAGAGATATGCTGAAGATCAGCGCTGAAGACTTCATTGCACGGGAAATCGAAGGCTGGAAGCACACGCGAACGAAAGATGCGGTCGTCAAAGTCGAGTTCACCTCAGGCGATATTGTGACGCTGGTAATCCCTTGCGCCGGTCCTTGGTTCGATGGCAGTGACGAACCGTCAGGTGTAGTTCTAGGTTATGGTGCAAGGCGTTACTTCGATGATAAAAGAAAGCAGTCGGCAACTCATTTTGGTCTGCGTACTCTGTTCGAGCCCTCCGCCACAATTTCCCACCCTGAGCGGTGGCTGCAAAGGCAGGATGAGAAAACCTTCAACGCAGTCGCTAGAGCTATGAGGGATATACTATTGCTTCAGCCTGATGACGAAATTCATCGGGATGAAGAGGGACGTATATATGTGACCGCTCATCAACGCATGACTCCAATTGATCGGCTGAGTGATGGTTATAAATCGTTATTCGCCATGGCCGTCGATATAATGCGTGAGATGGTGAGCGTTTGGGGGAATCTTGAGTTCGCTCGAGGCGTAGTTCTTATTGATGAAGTTGAGACACATCTTCATCCTCGATGGAAGATGCAGGTGATCAAGGCTTTACGCAGTGCAATGCCGCAAGTTCAGTTTATAGCGACTACTCATGACCCCCTATGTCTTCGAGGTATGCGTGATGGCGAAGTAAAGGTATTGTTTCGCGATGAAGACAAGGTGATTCAGACTCTTGAGGGGTTACCCAAGCTGTCGTCGCTACGCGCCGAGCAACTGCTTACTTCGGACTATTTCGGACTTGTCAGCACATCGGACCCTGTCGTTGAGGCGGAGTTAGAGGAATATGCTTTGCTTTCGTCTGGAGCAACTCTAACGCCTGACAGGCAGGCCCGATTGGACGAACTATCAATATCTACAGCAACTCTTACGGTTATCGGCGATACGCCTGGACAGCAGATTGTTTCCGAAGCTTATCGAGAGTATTTAATCGAGCGTGGAACCGTGGATGCAGCAAAACGTAGTGAATTGCGTCGCGATGCGGTGGAAGACGTACTTAGGGCTCTTCGTGCAAGGAAGACCAATGCGCAAGGTTGACAGAACGACCGTAACTGCACCTACTTCATTGACATCGGCTACAGGTGCAGGAGCTAATGAGCGTCCGCTAGCATTAACCTACTTTAGTGCGCCGCCTTTAGCTGACGGCGAAAAGCCGAGAAAAAAGTTTAAGTTCGCTGCATACAAGGGCGACGATGTTGTGGATGCATTAAAGGAGCTTTTTCATGAAAAGTGTGCCTATTGTGAATCAGAATTTATTGCCACCGGCCCAGCTGATATTGAACATTACCGCCCTAAAGGGGGAGTCCAGGAAGATCCAACCCATATTGGCTACTGGTGGCTAGCGAGCGAGTGGACGAACCTTTTATATAGTTGCATTGACTGTAACCGAAGACGACGTCATAAGCTCTTTATACCAGGCATGGCACTGAAAGCAATCAATGCCATAAAAAATAAGTCGATTGGCAAGAAAAACTCATTCGCTATCAATAAGGTTCGAGCAGTTAATCTCGGTGACTGCCTTAATGCTGAGGATGCTCTGCTAATAGACCCTACTCGACGTGATCCAACTCAGCACTTGCAATGGCTCTTTGACTTTTCTGTCACTCCAGATGAATGCCCTTCCCTAGTTTTACCGACCAACAATAACAATACAGCGGATATGTACGGCGCTGAGACCATCGTGGCCCTCGCCCTAAACCGACAGGGACTGGTGCAGCAGCGGACGAAGCACTTGCTAAACCTCAGGGTAATGCTTCGATATATTCAGGATGATATTGAAGCAGCGATGTCAGAGACAGGCGCAGACAGGTCTCGCAGCATTCAGAGAGCGATAGGAAAATTGAGTGATTTAGAAGGCAAGAGTGCTGCGACTGAATGCTATTCAGAGATGACCAAGGCTTGGTTCGAAGAGGCCGCGCGTTGGCTGGAGGATTACTACCAGCAACGTCTAGAGGAAATCCTTGTTGAGGAGCAGCCCTAGGGAATCTCCGAACAAGTCCCGGGTATGCGAATATCGCCTGACCACCTGATCCGAGCCTCCCATGAGCCAGATTAGCTTTTCCGACTTCGAGTACGCCGGCAAGCGCAAGCAAACCCGCCGCGAACGCTTCCTTGCCGAGATGGATCAGGTCGTGCCCTGGGCAGGTCTGCTCGGCCTGATCGAGCCGTTCTACCCCAAGGCCGGTGGCGGTCGAAAACCTTACCCACTGGAGGCCATGTTGCGCATTCACCTGCTGCAAAATTGGTTTTCCCTGAGTGATCCGGCCATGGAAGAGGCACTCTACGAAATCACGCCCATGCGTCAGTTCGCGCGTCTGACACTGAGCGCGCCGATCCCGGAAGACACCACGATCATGAACTTCCGGCACCTGCTGGAGAAGCATCAATTGGCGCCTGCGATCCTCGCGGTCATCAACGGTTATTTGCAGGAAAAAGGCCTGTCGTTGCGCCAGGGCACCATCGTCGACGCGACCATTATTCATGCCCCAAGCTCGACCAAGAACAAAGGCGGCGAGCGTGATCCCGAGATGCATCAGACCAAGAAGGGTAACCAGTATTTCTTCGGTATGAAGGCCCACATCGGTGCTGACGTTGAGTCTGGACTGGTTCATCACGTCCATGGCACTGCAGCCAATGTGGCCGATGTCACTCAAGTCGCCGAACTGCTCCACGGGGAAGAAAACGCGGTCTATGCGGACGCAGGTTACACCGGTGTCGAGAAGCGTGAAGAGCACAAAAATCGTGACGTGATCTGGCAAATCGCGGCTCGGCGTAGCACGTATTCCAAGCTGAACAAACGCAGCCTGTTGTACAAAGCCAAGCGCAAGATCGAGTACTGCAAAGCGCAGACACGCGCCAAGGTCGAGCATCCTTTTCGGCTCATCAAGCGCCAGTTTGGTTACGTGAAAGTACGCTTTCGTGGGCTGATAAAAAACACGGCTCAGTTGACCACGCTATTTGCCCTGTCTAACCTGTGGATGGTTCGAAAACGACTGATGGGTTTGGGTGAGTTGCGCACTTAACACGAAGAACCGGGCGGAAAATGCTCCGCTGCACACTGTATTAGGCCGTTTTCAGGGGATAGCGCTGCGTGCTGGGCGAATTACGGCCTGCCATCGCTGCGCGGCAAGTTGATCGGAGCATCCCTAAGCAAATCCCTCTGCATGAACCAACAGCGTTTCGCAAATGCGCCAAAACCCAGCCCCAAGCTCGCACCCATGCTCACCCATTAAGGTTTCAACACACGTGCCTAGCACCTCGTCGCGACCTTTACGCCTCACATCCACCAAACAACATTGCACAAATCCAGAACAACCCAGACAATGCAAATCATTATCAATTAACGGTATTGGTTTGGCCCGCTCATGCCTGCTCCCGATTCTCAAGCCCTGCATCTGATTTACAGCGAACACAACGGTTGGCTCAAAAGCTGGCTCCGCGCACGCATGGGCAACGCCGCCGATGCGGCAGATCTGGCCCAAGACACCTTTGTGCGCCTGCTGACCTCCCGCGAAGTCGGTCATATTCGCGAACCACGCACCTACCTGAGCGCCATCGCCCGGGCACTGATGATCGACAAGTTTCGTCGCCGCGCCTTGGAGCAGGCTTACCTCGAAGCCCTGGCCCTGCGCTCGGAACCGCTGGATATCTCACCTGAAACACGCCTGATGATTATCGAAACCCTGGTAGCCATCGACACCATGCTCGATGGCCTGGGCGAGCGTACGCGGCAGATATTCCTCGCCGTGCAATTGGAAGGCCTGAGTTATGTGGCCACTGGCGAACGCCTGGGCGTGTCGGTGACCACGGTTAAGAAACACGTGATCCGCGCAATGACCCACTGCCTGCTGCTTACGGAAGACTGATGGCCGCGCCCCTGGATCTGCCCACCCTCGAAGCCGCAGCCACCTGGTATGTGCGCCTCAACAGCATGCCGCCCACTGAGGCCGATCAACAGGCCTGGCGCCACTGGCTGGCGGCCAACCCACAGCACGCGCGAGCGTGGGCACGCGTAGAAAAACTGCAAAGCCAATGGGCTCGGTTGCCCGCAGACGTGTCACTGTCGACGTTGGCTGGGGTAAAGGCCCGCCGCCGCGCGGTGCTCAAGACCCTTGGACTGTTGCTCGCCGTGGGCGGCAGTGGCTGGCTGGCCAGCGAGCATCTGCCCTACCAGGCGATGCTTGCCGATCAACGCACCGCCACCGGCCAGCGGCGGCAGCTGCGTCTGGACGACGGTAGCCAGCTGGACCTCAATACCGACAGCGCCGTAGACATTGCCTTCAGCGCCGACCTGCGGCTGATCCGCCTGCACCGCGGCGAAATCCTGGTAGACACAGCCAGCGATAGTCGCCCGTTTATCGTCGAAGCCCCCCAAGGTTCGGTGCGTGCGCTGGGTACGCGTTTTGTCGTACGTTGCGCGCCGACGTTCACCGAGGTGTGCGTGCTGGACAAGGCGATCGAGCTACGCCCACTGAATCATCCTGCACGGGTTCACCGCCTGAATGCCGGCCAGCAGGCCCACTTCGACCGCGACCAGATCAGCGCCGTGACCGCCGCCCCGGCAGGTGTCGGAGCCTGGAGCCAAGGCATGTTGACGGTCATCGAGTGGCGCCTTGGGGACTTTATCGCCGAGCTCAGCCGCTACCGTCCTGGCGTGCTGCGCTGCGCCCCGTCCGTTGCCGGCCTGCGCTTGAGTGGTGCCTTCCGTATCGACGACACCGATACCATTCTGGAAAACCTCAGCCAGTCCTTGCCGGTCAGCGTACGTTTCGTGACGCGTTACTGGGCCAGTGTCGAAGCGGTCTGAAGTTTTTTGCGAATTATTCCCATCCTGGGTTGCCGATTTTTACTTTCGTTCGGCCATGTACAGAAAGCAGCGTTCACGACTGCTTCCCTGCCCTGCCAACGGAAGGAAACCTGTATGTCACGATTCACCCTCAACGCCGCCCGGCCGCTTGCACATGCCGTTCACCTGGCTGTGGCGCTCGGTGTATTTTCGGCCTTGAGCCTGGCGCCAACCCACGCGCTGGCACAAAACCAGACCCACACTTACCAGATCAATGCAGGCTCGCTTGGCGCGGCGCTGAGCCTGTTCGCGACAGCGGCCAATGTCACCCTGTCGTTCAACGCCGAGCAGACCCAAGGCATGACCACGCCAGGATTGAGCGGCACTTATAGCACCGACGAAGGCCTGGCACGCTTGCTCGCGGGCAGTGGCTTGCAGGCTCAACAGCAGGCCAATGGTGCTTATGTACTGGTGCCTGTGCCCAAGGGCGATGCGCTGCAATTGGGCGCTACAACCATCTCCAGCCAGGCCCTGGGCTCAGTCAGCGAAAACACCGGTTCCTACACTATCGGCGCCACCACCACGGCCACCAAACTGAACCTGAGCCTCAAGGAAACGCCGCAATCGGTCAGCGTAATGACCCGTCAGCGCATCGACGACCAGAACCTGAGCAGCATCGGCTCGGTGCTGGAGCAGACCCCAGGCATCAACGTACAAAGCCCGGGCAGCGACCGGCTGTATGTGTTTTCCCGCGGCCTGGCCATCGACAACTATCAATATGACGGCATGCCCACCACCTCGTTCGCGTTCAGCCAGGCATTGCCTCAGGCGCTCGCAGACATGGCGATCTACGACCATATCGAAGTGCTGCGCGGTGCCTCGGGCCTGCTCTCGGGTACCGGCGATCCTTCCGGCACCGTCAACCTGGTACGCAAGAAGCCGACCTCGACCTTCCAAGGCTACGTCAGTGCGGGCCTGGGCTCCTGGGACTTGTACCGCACCGAGGTGGACGTATCTGGCCTACTGAACCCGAGCGGCAACGTACGGGGTCGCGCTGTCGCGGCCTACCAGCAGGCCAACAGCTTCACCGATCACCTCCAGCAAGAAAAAACCATCCTTTACGGCGTTACGGAATTCGACCTGAGCGACAGTACCTTGCTGACGGTCGGTGCCGAATACCTCTACAACGACCCACGTGGCTTCTCCACCACGGGTTTGCCGATGCTGGACAACAAGGGCCAGCAACTGCACCTGTCACGCAGCGACAACCCTGCCAGCCGCGACAGCAGCAACCGCCAGGAATCGGTTAACGCCTTCGCCTCGATCGAGCAGAAGCTGGACAACGACTGGAGCCTGAAGGTCTCGGCCAATTCCCTGTACGGCACCCGTGAGTACGATTCGATCATCGTTGGCACCACCACCGGTTTCGTCAACTCGCAGACCGGCGCCGGCCTTGGCTACACCGCGACCAAAGGTGACAACACTCAGCAACAACAAGGCCTGGACGTGATGCTCTCCGGCCCCTTCCAGCTGTTGGGTCGCGAACATGAGCTGGTCGTCGGTTTCAACTACCAGAGCTACGAAAACCGCCGCAACGGCTTCGGCAACCTGCTGGCCAACGGCACCAGCAACAACGGCGTCAGCGGCAAGCCGGTGAACATCTATAGCTGGGACAATTACGCGCCCAACGCGGCCTACAACTTCAACCGTGAAGACGACAACATCGACCAGTGGCAGAACGGCGTCTACCTGGCCACCCGCCTGAAGCCGACCGATGACCTCTCGGTAATCCTCGGTACCCGCGTCAGCAATTACCGCTACGACGCCATGCTGCATTACAACGTGGCGAACCTGAAACCGTTTGAGACCGACGACAGCGTGCGTGTCAAAGGCAAGGTCACGCCCTACGCCGGCGTGGTTTATGACCTGACCCCCAACCACTCGATCTATGCCAGCTACACCAGTATTTTCAAGCCGCAGCCTTACCGCGACACCAGTGGCAGCCTGCTGGACCCGCGTGAAGGTAACAACTACGAGATTGGCCTCAAGAGCGACTACTACGACGGCCGCCTAAACACCGCTATCGCGTTGTTCGAGGTTGACCTGGAAAACGACGCCATCGCCGACGGCACGGTGATCGGCAACGACAACGTGACCGCCTACAAGGCGAAAAAGACCAAGACCCGTGGCATTGATATGGAAGTAAGCGGCGAACTGCTGCCGGACTGGAACCTGAATGCCAGCTATAGCCACAGCGTGGTCAAGGACTCCGACAACGCGCGCGTCAAAACCACCATCCCGGCCGATATGGTCAAGGTCTGGACCACCTACCGTTTGCCTGGCGAGCTGGACCGCGTGACCGTAGGCGGTGGCGTGAACTGGCAAAGCGGTATCCACATGACCGTGGACAGCTGGCAACTGCCTACCCCGGCCAAGGTCAAGCAAGGGGACTATGCAACTGCCAACCTGATGGCTCGTTATCAACTGACGTCGCAGTGGTCCGCCACCGCCACCGTCAACAACCTGTTCGACAAGAAGTACATCAGCTCACTGGACGAGAACTTCCGCAGTGGCTCATACGGTGCGCCGCGTAATTTCATGTTGACGACGAAGTACGCGTTCTAGGCTGCCAGCAGAAATAGTGGTCAACACCCACGGGCTATTCGGTGTAGGCAGCGTATTTCATTACCCTGTCGATCAGTTGCCCTGAAGAACTTTCAGTGCAGCCTCAGCCAGAAAGCCCGAACGGCTTTTGTGTTCTGGATGGTTTTTCACAAAGGCATCGATCCGGCTCAGCAGGTACGCCGGCAAGGTGATATTTAGCTTCTCCGCCTTGCCTAAATAGCGGGTGATATCAATGTCGATCAATGCCCAGGTACAGCCGAGGTAGTCCGGATTGGCAGCGTGCACGGTCACCTTGCTGGCTTTGGGTATTTCCTGCTGATCCTGAGCAAGCAGTTCAAGGTGACCTTCGATAGCTTCGCGGGCCATTGCCATGGCGTCGTCGAGGTCATCTCCAGCCGAGTAGCAGCCGGGGATATCCGGCACTTCCACACCCCAAGCATGGGTGTCGTCGCCGGGGAGGATTGCGATTGGGAACAGCATGGGCGTTCTCCGTGCTTAGCTGACGTAGCCAATCCTCGCTTGCCTCAGGATGCTTGCCGCAGTTTTGGGCAGCAGATCCTTCTTCGGGTGCGGGACGGTGACCAGCCCTGGTTTCTGAGGATGCTTGAAGTGGTGGTGGCTGCCACGCGTGCGCACGAGGTACCAACCATCCGCTTCGATTACCGATATCAATTCGCGGCTCTGCATGACCTTTCCTTGGTCGCCGCGCCGGTAGATACTATAACCACCAGCGCATCATCAATCAACACTATACCCACCATTAGCTGGCAGGCGCTTGGCCAAGCCTAGGCCGGCAGTGAGATGAGTGCAGCGCTTGATGTGATACGGGATCTTGCAAGGCTTTAGAGGGCAGCATGCGTATCGCTGCCGGTCGCGGGACGCAGACTTTTGCCTCAGATCAGCGGAAGAAAATTTTCAACCTGCCTCCAGCAACGATGTGCCGGCATGCTGGCTTTGAGCACCGGAAGGAAGTCGGGAGCGGCGCATCGCTGATCAGCCAAGTGCTTTGAATCCCGGACGACGGAACGCTAAGGTTCAAAGGCGCTCAGCAGCCCGTCGATAAACCTGCTCCCTTTCACGCTTATCCACCGCGATCACGAACACCACAACGTCCTGATCAATGACTTGATAGACCAACCGATATCCACTGCTGCGCAGCTTGATTTTGTAGCAGTCGGGCAAGGTGTGCAGCCGATTAGCCTCGACCCTGGGATTGGATAAAACAGCCGTCAGCTTCTTCTTCAACTGCTGGCGAACAGTGTCGCCAAGTTTGTGCCACTCCTTCAAAGCTCTCGCATCAAATTCAAGGCTATAGGTCATCCAGCGATACCTTCACTCGCTGCGGGTCAGCAAGGCGCTTGCGGACGGTGGCCAGCAATGCTTCGTCCTCTTCGGTCAGGAGCACGGGTTTGAATGGCAATTGACCTCGCTCAGCGACGTACTGAAGTGCTTGGCGCATCAGCTCGGATGGGGTTACTCCTAGTTTTTCCAGCTCGCTGTAGGCGCGCGCTTTGAGGTCGTCGTCGACACGAACATTGATGGAAGCCACGGCACTAGACTCACTGTAATGACAATGGTCTGTACACTGACTCAAAAAAAAGATTTGAGCAACTCCGTTCAGGGATCTCCGATGAGATGCCGCTTCGCAGCAGAGCCGTAGGACATTTCCCAATCTGCAACCAAATGCTTCAGCCAAGCTCTCTTCGGAACTATCCTACGCCGCTTGCGGAAGCTTCCATGTTGTCGGGGAAATGCCTCAGGGGTACCGTCCCTGGGTCGTCATTTGCGCGACCAAGGTGTGAGAACCTTGTAAACATGTTAGCGGCCAATCAATGGCGGTCGTACGCGGGCAGACTTCGGTCTGGCCGGGTTTTTCCATGTTTACCGGTTTCTCACTCCGCGTACGACTGCCACCCACCCCGTGAGAAGGGAGGTGGTGACAGTCCCTGTGTAAACACGGAGATCCACCATGAAGAAACTCGTCCCCGACCCACCCCGTCAAGACTTCACCCAACAGTCCTCCTTCAGCCTCCATCCAAACGTCACTACTTCTGAAATCCTTGCCCATGCCAGCGAACTGCTGCTCGGCGTAGCCGAAACCATCGACCAACACCGCCGCGCCCATCCTTACCAGGCCGGGCTGAACATGCTGGCGAACGCTGCCCATACCGCCGATGCCTCACGCGCGCTGATTGACTACGCAGTGACCTGCCTGCCCGCCAAGCCGGAGGAATGCTGAGATGAGCGATGATCAAAAAACCAACGTCACCGCCGGCGTCGAAACGTTCTTCGAATCGGGAGCGGAGTCTTCTCACATATTCCGAGTCATGCCCGGAGTGCCGTTCGAGCATGCCTATGAACACGTGTCAGTACTGCTGGGCTACATCAAGCATCTGGTCCGAGAGGGCGATATGGAAAATGACCACAAGCTGCTGGGCGCAGCGGATTACCTGAGCACCTTTGCCAAGGCGATCATGGACGATATCGAGATCGCCAGAAATCGAGCCCTCCGCCCTACCCCTTAGCCCTATGAGGGCCGCTTTACGGCCCTCCTGCTATTGAAGCAGAGCTCCTGATTACCAAACTGCGAGCACTTAGAACTGGCGACATAAGCTCAGCCGCCAACCAGCGGGAAAAATACTTAAACTTATTTCAAGAGTTCTCTCAACCTGTAAGACATTTCCCAACCTGCAACCAAATGCTTCAGCCAAGCCCTCTTCGGAACTATCCTACGCACCTTGCCGAACCTTCGCTGTTGTCGGGGAAATGCCTCAGGGATAACGTCTCTGGGTCGCCAGTTTCCGGTGACCGGGTGTGAGAACCCGCATGAAATGCAGCGGCAAGTCGTTATGGCAGCCGTGCGCGGGCAGACTTCGGTCTGGCCGGGTTTTGCTCGTTTCCTCGGTTTCTCACCCTGCGTACGGCTGCCACCTTGATCCGTGAGAAAGGTCGAGCTGGTGGTTTCTGTCACGAAATGAGAGATCCGCCATGAAAAAACTCGTCCCCGACCCACCCCGCCAAGACTTCACCCAACGGTCCTCCTTCAGCCTCCATCCAGACGTCACTACTTCTGAAATCCTCGTCCATGCCAGCGAACTGCTGCTCGGCGTAGCCGAAACCATCGACCAACACCGTCGCGCCCATCCTTACCAGGCCGGGCTAAATATGCTGGCAAACGCTGCTCACACCGCCGATGCTTCCCGCGCTTTGATCGATTACGCGGTGACCTGCCTGCCCTCCAAGCCGGAGGACTGCTGAGATGAGCGACGATCCAACAGCCAATGTCACCGCCGGTGTCAAAACGTTCTTCGAGTCGGGAGAGAGGTCCTCTCATATATTCCGGGTCATGCCTGGAGTACCGTTCGAGCATGCCTATGAGCATGTGTCAGTGCTGCTCGGCTACATCAAGCATCTGGTCCGCGAGGGCGATATGGAGAATGACCACAAGCTGCTGGGCGCAGCGGACTGCCTGAGCACCTTCGCCAAGGCGATCATGGACGACATCGAGATCGCGCGAAACCGAGCTCAACGCATGACGCCATAGGCGCAACTGGGGTCGCCCAGCGGCCCTCACATCGGGCATGTTAGACGAGGCACAGGGTAAGCAGCATCAAGTTGATGCCGATCAAAACCCGTACCCATGCCAGCAGTAACCTGAGCGCAATGACTGCTACAACGAGGGCGCTCCATGGCCAAGAAATTCCCCCTCAACCCAAGCCATCCCGAGCGCATTTGCTGGGGATGCGACCTGTACTGCCCGGCCAAAGCGCTGGCCTGCGGAAATGGTGCAGATCGGACTATGCACCCAGCGGAGTTGTTTGGTGAAGATTGGTACGAGCATGAAGCATGGTCGGGAGAGACGGACGTCCAGAGCGGTGAGGACCTGCCGCAAAACTCAAGCACCTGACCGTGCGGCGCGTGTTCGCAGCCCTCATTCAAACATCCCCTGGACCTCTTCCAGGGTAGGCATGACCGCAGTAATCACTTGCAACTCGCAATCCATTGCTCCAAGGGCTTTGGCATAGGCAGCGATAGCAACGGACAGGCTACCTTTTTCCACAGCGATGATCTTTTGCCGAGTGAGGCTGGCCAGCTTTGCGAGCTGCTGCTGGGTGAGCCCTCGATGAAGGCGCCGCGTGCGTATTTGTTGTCCTAGGCGTTGTGTAAGTAGCTCGTAGTCCATGTTTCGAATACGCGACAATTTGATTGAAATGTAACGTATACGCGACCAGATCTTAAATCAAATGATCTGGAGTCAGGGATGGCCTTGGCTTTATGCCGGAGCGTTTTTTCTGATCGCTGAAACGGCGTTCGGCGCCCTGAGCGTCATCTCCTTCAAGATGTTTTAGAACTGCACTGGTCGTTGGATCGTCGGGGGCGCTGCGCGCCCCTTTCGCGACACAAGGCCGCTCCTACATGGACGGTGCCGTGCAGGGTTTTTCGCGTGTGGCGCAACAATCATGGCGTGCGCCTGTGGGAGCGGTCGGAAGGGGTTGCGCAGCGGACCCGGCGATCTCAAACCAGTATCGGAGCGGCACATCACCTCTTCCAGGTCTTCATGATTCGATCGCTGTCATACATGCAGTAAACCCACTCACTGCCCACCTTCTGCTTCTGAAAGATCCCAAGTTCAACCAGGCCATTCAACACAGTCGCTGCGGTGTTGTAAGCGCAGCCAAGGTTGTCCTTGACCTGGCTAACCGTAAACTCGGTAGCCACGCCTTGCTTGGCGACATTGAGCACAACCCGTTGCTTTTCGCTGAGCTTGTTATGAAGCCCGGACTGAAACAGGAATGCGTTGAATTCCATGATCGACTGGGCCGTCTTCTCATAGGTCTCGGTAAATTTGCTGATCGCTCTGGCCAGCACTCGGCACTGGTAGTCGAGAAAATAGGTGAGGTCCATGCCGTCGGTTTCGGTGTAGAGATAGCTTTTGCCGTACTGGATCGGGGCTTTTTTCAGCAGGGTGCTGATGGCGATGTAGCGGAATGCGCTGAAGCCTTTTTTGAACATGAACCAGTAGAATAGCGATCGGGCGACACGGCCGTTGCCGTCGTGAAACGGGTGTTCGTAGCCAATAGCGAAATGCAGAATGATCGCTTTGATCAACGGATGCATGTAGGCCTTGCTCAGCCCGTCGGTGTGATCGGTGTTGATCCAGTCACACAACTGGCCAATCCGTTCAGGCAGCCCGGCGACCGGAGGCGGCTGATGCACCACTTCGCCGCCATCCCCAACTACGACCTCGTCGGTATTCTTGAATGCACCGGGATGGTATTCGTCATCATCGATGCCCTCGACACCGATCTTGTGCAGCTCGGTGATGAGCTCTTCACTTAGATCCTTGTCCCTGTTCTCCCAAGCGAAATTCATCATCTTGTAGTTACCGATGATCATTTTCTCATCGGCGGAGCGTGGCACCCCTTTGCTCTTCAAGAACGCCTTCGCGGCGTTAGTGCTGATGGCCGCACCCTCAAGCTGACTACTGCTGATCGCCTCATCTTCCAGCAGGCCTGTAAGTAGATACTGGAGGTGATTGCCGTCGCCAACGTGCGAACACATCAACTTCAGCTGAGCCATGGTTGTGTGGCGGTCGCATGCGGAGACGGCCAGATGCATGGCGGGCGTGTGCAGGTAGCGGCACTGATAAGCAGGCTCGCCGAGCATCAGCGCCGGGGTGAGCTGATCGTTCCTCGCAAGCTTGACGACGGACCAGGCTAAGCCGGCATCCAGCCCGGCAGAAAGCCGAAACCGCAACTCGTCAAAATGCAGGTAACGACCTTTGGGATCGAGCGGATGGGCCAGCGCGAGATACTGCGCGGCCTGGTCTTGATGCTCTGCGTTGATGAGTGCAACCGGGTCCGAGATCACCTCGGGAGGGCGTTTGATGATGCTCATCTCCAATACCCTCAATTTGATGAGACTACAGCACTAACACTGCCTCCAAAACGCAAAAAGGGCCGCAAAGCGGCCCTTCCCATCACCCAACCAGAATCAGAAGATGCTGATCGGATACTCGACAAACACACGCACTTCGTTGCCGTCGTCGTTGTAGCCGTTCTGCTGTACCGCGTTGTTGGTACGCAAGAACGAGCCACGCAGTTTGACCGACAGGTCCTTGGCCGGGCCGTCTTGAACGACGTAACGGACCTGGCTGAAGATCTCACGCTCTTTGCCTTCGCCGAAGCCTTGTGGGTTGGCGACGTTGCGAGTGTTGATGTTGTCGCCGACAACGTAGGCCAGCTTGTAGGTCAGGCCAGGCACGCCGAAGGTGCTGAAGTCCAGGCCGTAGCCGAGCTGCCAGGAGCGCTCGTCTTCAGCGTTGAAGTCAGACCAGTACGAGTTGGCCAGGTAGATGGTCGAACCACCGTCACCCACGCCGCCTTCGTTCTGGTACCAGCCGTAGTTGTAGCCGGTGCTGCCAGTGCTGCGCTGGTGCGCCAGGGTGAACGAGTGCGCGCCGTAGGCGTAGGTAGCGGCCAGGCTCCAGATGGTGTTGGAGTCGCCGTTCAGGCCTGCAGCCTGGACGTACTTCTTGTCGATGTCGGACTTGTAGCCGTTGAAATCGAGGGTCAGCGACTGGTCAGCAGCGATCGGGAAGACGTAGTTCAAACCCAGGTAGTGCTTCTTCATGACGTCTTCGGTGTCGGCGCTGTACAGCGACGCGGTGAAGTTGTCGGTGAACTTGTAGCTACCACCCAACACGTTGATCGACTTCAGGCCACCGCTGTCGCGGCGCTCGGCGCTCTTGCGCGCTTCCTGAGTGAAGCGGCCGGCGTTCAGCTCGAGGCCTTCGATCTCTTTGGAGGTGATCATGGTGCCGGTGAAGCTCTCTGGCAGCAGGCGCGAGTCGTCGTACTGCAGCACTGGCAGGGCCGGCATCTGGTCGCCGTACTTCAGCACGGTGTTGGAAATGCGGAACTTGACCGCAGCGCCAGCACGGGCGAGGTCGTTGGCAGCAGCGCTCTGGCCGTCTGCGTCAACGGTATTTTCCCGCTTGAAGAAGTCGATACCGCCGCCGCCGTTGCGGCCTTTGCCGCCGTCCAGGCGCAGTGCGTACAGGCCGAAGGCGTCAACGCCTACGCCGACGGTGCCTTGGGTGAAGCCGGAGGAGAAGTTACCGATGAAGGCCTGGCCCCATTGGGACTGGTCGTTGGTGCCGTGTTTCTTGTCACGGTTGATGAAGCCGTTGCGCAGCAGAACGTTGGCGTGGCTGTCTTCAACAAAGCCCTTGCTCTCGGCCTGGTCATTGGCCTGGGCCTGGGTCGCGGCAACGAGTGCCAAGGCGATCAGGCTGATCCTGGTTTTCAACATGTTATTTTCCTTTGTTCTAATCAAAAACACTGTGCATTTTTACGCCCGGAAACCAACGCCCCTTCGTAGGTTCGACGTTATGCGGATCCAACTGACAAGCCATGCCGATGCTCAACTGGCGGGCTTTCGCAGCTGCATGGCCATGTCATGGCCAGCAAGCGATGGCGAATCCTAGCCGCGTCCGCTTCTGAATGTCAAAAAATCGTGAAAGGCAGGTTTATATAACCAAAAAATCAGCCTGAGATAGTGCATTTCAATGCGTAACCGCCCTTACGTGGGGCATTTTGTCTCTCCGGTACAGTATTTCGTCCTGCGAAATCAGAGGAAATTTCCTACGCACAGCGCACCTAGCGCAGTTACATCCAGATACATATGTAAAGACAGCCACTTACAAATTAGCCGAGCAGGCGCTAATAGCAAGCATTACCATCCGCACCAATTTTTCATTAACTGCTTGTTTGGATGCCGTCATGCGTGTGCCTCGCCGCCTTTCGCCCCTGTCCCTGAGCCTGTCGCTGCTGTGCAGCGCGGGCGTTGCCACTGCCGCCACCACTACCCTGCCAGAACTCTCGGTCACCGCCGATGGCGAGCGCGAGCGGGACAACCCTCGGGTCAAGGAAGTCAGCACGGCGACTCGCACCTCCACCCCGGTGCGCGACGTACCGCAAGCCATCGACACGGTTAAAACCAGCAACCTGCTGGATTACGGCAGCAACAACCTGGGCAAGGCGCTGGAGGGCATCCCCAACGTCAGCAGCGGTGCCGACACGCGTTTTGACAGCGTGCGTATCCGTGGCTTCGAGAGCAGCAACGACTTCTATCTGGACGGCATTCGCGACGACAGCCAGTACGTGCGCGACCTGCACAACATCGAGCGGGTCGAGGTGCTCAAAGGCCCGGCCGCTGTGCTGTATGGCCGTGGCGGCCAGGGCGGGATCGTCAACCGGGTGAGCAAGGCGCCAGAGCAAGGCCGGCGCTCGAGCATCGAGGCCCAGGCGGGCAGCGAAGACATGCGCAGCCTGTACGCCGACCTCAGTGCCGACCCGAGTGACACCGTCAGCCTGCGCCTGAACATGGGCAACCTCGACTACAACAGCTTTCGCGATGGCATCGATGGCAACCGCCAGCTGTTCGCGCCGTCGATGAGCTGGCAACTGACGCCAGACCTGAACTGGCTGGTGCAGTACGAATACAGCCGCTTCAACCGCACCCCGGACCGCGGCATCCCCGGCGTCAATGGCCGCCCGGCCGACGTTGACCGCGGCACCACTTACAGCGACACCCAGCGCGACTTCATCGACGACCAGGCGCAGTCGCTGCGCTCGCGCTTGAACTACCAGCTCAGCGATAACTGGCAGCTGCGTCACACGCTGGGCCTGTTCCAGCTCGACAGCCAGTTCGACAACACCTACGTCACTGGCTACAACGCCGCCAGCAACACGGTCACTCGCCAGCGCTGGCAGCAGGATCTGAAAACCCGCAACCTGTTCAACAACCTCGAAGCCGAAGGCGAGTTCGCCACCTGGGGCCTGCACCATACCGTGCTGGTTGGCCTGGAGCTGGGCCACCAGCGCCGCGACCCGCTGTTGCGAACCGCTGCGGTTGCCACCTCAGTACCGCGTCTGGACCTGGACAACCCCAACCGCAGCCTGCAACACAATGGCCGCATGCGCGTGTCGAGCAACAACCACACCGTGGTCGACAGCCGCGGCCTGTACCTGCAAGACCAGATCCGCCTGAACGAGCAATGGCAGATCCTCGCAGGGCTGCGCTTCGACCGCTTTGAAGTCGAGACCACCAGCCGCCTGACCAACCGCAGCGAGCCGCAAACCAGTAACAGCACCAGCCCGCGCATCGGCGTGGTGTACTCACCGTGGCGCGAGCACTCGTTCTACGCCTCGTGGAGCAAAACCTTTTCACCAGTCGGCGGTGGTCTGATCGGCATCACGCCGGACGCCGCCGGCAATACCAACGACACCGACCCTGAGCTGAGCCGGCAGAAGGAGATCGGGGTCAAGAGCGACTGGTTCGACGAGCGCCTGAGCACCACCCTGGCCATCTATGAACTGGAGCTGTACAACCGCCGCACCCGCGACCCGATCAACCCCGAGCTGATCCAGCTCAGCGGCCTGCAACGCTCGCGCGGCATAGAGCTGACCGCAACCGGCAACATCGTCGGCAACTGGTATGTGCGCGGTGGCATCGGCCTGCAGGATGCAACCATCGTCAAAGACAACAATGGCCTGGAAGGCAACCGCATCAATGATGTGGCCAAGCGCAACGGCAGTCTGTTCATCAGCTGGAAACCGCAGTTGGGCTGGTACGCCGAGACTGGCCTGACGATGGTTGGCGAGCGTTTTGCCGACAATCAGAACACCACCCTGCTGCCAGGCTATGGCCGCTGGGACGCGCTGGTCGGCCTGCGCACCACGGACTGGGATGTGCGCGCCGCCCTGAACAACCTGACCGACAAGACTTACTACGCCTCCGCCACCAGCGCCGCGCAGATCCAGTTCGGCGACCCGCGCAGCCTGGTTGTAACCGGCACCTACAACTTCTGATTCACCCGCCCAATAAAAACGCCACCGCGGTCAGCGGTGGCGTTTTTTTGTTCAACAGCTTGGGCCTGCTCAATGCCAGATGGCTACCAGCGCCTCGACCTCAGCATCACTGATCAGTCCTCGTGGGTAGCGCTCATGCAACAGACGTCGGGTATCGGTCGTCCTGACCCGCTTGCTTCCATGGTGCTTCAACCACTGCGTCAGCATTTTGAGCGATTGGTGATTTACTGCCGATGGGTGCAAAACCGACTCACTTGCTGCATTCATTTCAACACGTACTCCCTGGGCCCGTGAGCGGCTAACTTACGTTGAGTTTGTGACAGATCGGTTTAAACCTATCTGCTTGAAACACAATGGGAAACGATACAAGAGGTGTGCCATTTAGCGCATTGGCGGTCAGCCGCGCAAAAAAAAACCCGTCACATGACGGGCTTCTTTCTTGTCCGAGCGTTAGCGCTTATGCGGCGCCGGTTGCTGCTGAGTCAGGCAATGAATGTTGCCACCCCCGAGCAGCAGCTCGCGGCCTGGGATCATCACTACTTCGTGATTAGGGAAGATCTTCGCCAGAATGGCTCTGGCTTCGGCATCTGCCGGGTCATCGAAGCTCGGCGCGATGATGCCGCCGTTGACGATCAGGAAGTTCACGTACGAGCCCGCCAAGCGCTCGGCAGGGCTGCGCTCCTGGCTGCCGGCCACCTGGTCAACGCCTGCGCACTCTTCTTCAGTGGCGTACAGCGGCCCTGGGATCGGCATCTTGTGCACCACAAAGGTGCGGCCTTTGGCGTCACGGGTGTTTTCCAGCACTTCCAACGCGGCGTGGCAGCGGGCGTAGTTGGGGTCGTTGGAATCATCGGTCCAGGCCAGTAACACCTCACCTGGGGCGACGTAACAGCAGAAGTTGTCGACGTGGCCATCGGTCTCGTCGTTGAACAGGCCGTCTGGCAGCCAGACGATGGTGTCCACCGCCAGCTGGTCACGCAGGATCTGTTCGATCTGCTCGCGGCCCAGGTGCGGGTTGCGGTTACGGTTGAGCAGGCACTCTTCGGTGGTGATCAGGGTGCCTTCACCGTCGACGTGGATCGAGCCGCCTTCAAGCACGAAGCCTTCGGTCTGGTAACGCTGGCAGCGCTCCATTTCGAGGATTTTGGTGGCGACGTCTTCGTCACGGTTCCACGGCGCATACAGGCCGCCATCAAAACCGCCCCAGGCGTTGAAGGCCCAGTCGACGCCGCGCACTTCGCCGTGGTCGTTGATCACGAAGGTCGGGCCAGTGTCACGCACCCAGGCGTCGTCGTTGCTCAGCTCGACTACGCGGATGTTAGGCAGGTCGAGTTGGCGCCGGGCGTTCTGGTACTGAGCAGCAGACACCCCAACCGTCACCGGCTCAAAGCGGGCAATTGCCTTGGCCAGGGTCACATGCGCTGCCTGCACCGGCTTGCCGCCCAGGCGCCAGTTGTCCGGGCGCTCGGGCCAGATCATCCAGGCTTGAGTCTGTGGCGCCCACTCGGCAGGCATATGGAAGCCATCGGCGCGGGGAGTCGAGGTGAGGGTTTTCATCGGTGTCCTCTGCAATACAGTTGAGGTATGTACGGGCGCACAGGGCAGCCCGGCATGCACTGAGAGCAGTTATAGCCGATATTTATCTGGAATTATAGTGATGCAGAATAAAATGCAGACGGAAGGTCGACCCAATAACCGATAACAATCGACTATTGAGCCAGCCAGGTTTGCTGTTAGAGGCCTTCTTGCAGGATGCGATCCACGCAATCGACAAAGTAATCGACGCTGGCCCGGGTGGTGCACATGGGCGGTTTGATCTTGAGAATGTTCAGATAATCGCCCGTTGGCTGCATGAAGATGCCCAGATCGCGCAGGCGATTGCACAAGGTGGTGGTTTCTTGCGTGGCAGGTTCAAGGGTGTGCCGATCGCGCACCAGCTCCAGCCCCAGATAGAACCCCGAGCCGTGGGTAGCGCCCGCCAGCGGATGTTTATCGACCAATGCCTGCAAGCGCGCCTTGAAGTAGCCGCCGACCTTGCGGGTGTTGTCCCACAAGCCCTCCTCCTGCATCACGTCGAGCACGGCCAGGCCGATCCGGCAGCTGACCGGGCTGCCGCCGGCAGACGAGAAGAAGTAACCCTCGGCTTCCAGCGCCTCGGCAATTTCACGGCGGGTGATCACTGCACCCAGCGGCTGGCCGTTGCCCATGCCTTTGGCCATGGTGATGATGTCCGGCGCCACGCCCTGTTGCTCGAAGCCCCAGAAGTAATCACCGAGGCGGCCATAACCGACCTGCACTTCATCGGCGATGCACACCCCACCACGGGCACGCACCTTGGCATAGGCCTCGCGCAGGTAGCCCGGCGGCAGCGAGATGCCGCCGGCGTTGCCGTACACCGGCTCGCAGATCATCCCCGCCAGCTGGCGGCCGCGGGCGTCGAGGTCGGCCAGCTTGGCGTCGACGTCACGCAGGTAGTCGGCGGTGCTGTCATCGCCGCGATAGCGACCGCGGAAGGTGTTCGGCGCCTCCACCGGATGCACCCAGTCCGGGCGGGTTTGCAGCGCTTGCGGGTTGTCGGCAATCGAGGTGGAAATCGCATCGGTGGCCACCGACCAGCCGTGATAGGCCTCCAGCACGCTGATCAGGTCACGCCCGCCGCTGTAGGCCCAGGCCAGGCGGATGGCGAGGTCGTTGGCCTCGGTGCCGCTGTTGACCAGAAACACCCGATCAAAGCCTTCCGGCGCCAGCTCGAGCAAGCGCTCGGAGAATTCCGCGACAGCGGCGTAGTGGAAGCGCGAGTTGGTGTTGAGCAGCGACCACTGCCGCGCCGACTCGGCGGCCATGCGCGGGTGACCGTGGCCAAGCACGGCGACGTTGTTGAGCATGTCCAGGTACGAGCGGCCCTGCATGTCGATCAGGTAGTTGCGCCAGCCGCGCTCGATATGCGGCGGCTGGGCGTAATAGTGCTTTTGCGAGCGGGCAAAGCTGGCATCCCGACGCGCCAGCAATGCCTGCGCATCGGGCAGTGGTTCGGCGTTGCAGGCAAAGCCAAGCAGGCCTTGCGGTGACGGGCACAGCGCCAGCCAGGCGGCCGCCGCAGAAGGCGTGGCAAAGAACGGCGGCTGCACACTGCTATCACGGCACAGCTGCACGCTGAGCAGGCTGCCGGCAGTGCCGAGCGCCTCACCCAGATTCAGCGTTTGGCCATCCTCCGGCATGCTCTGCAAGCCGTGCAGCCACAGGCTGAAATGCTCGCTGCGCAGGCAGCCGTGGTTGCCGCTCACACGCTGCCATACACCGGCATGCGGCGCTTGTAGCTGGCTGCCTTCAGGCAGCTTGAGCTCTACGCCCAGGGCACAGGTGGCCGGCTCGTCGGGGCGATCGATGTGGGTTTGCGACAGCCGATATTGCCCATGCAGGCTGCACGCCGCGCCCGGTTCTGCAGCCAGCACCGCGTGATCAAAACCTGGCTGCTGCCAGTTGCCTGCCTCGCAATGCCTGCTGAGCACGCCGAGGTCGACCCGGGTAACCGCCTGCCCCGCCAGCGCCGGCAGCAAAGGCGCGCAGTCGGTCAGTTGCAGTGCCGGCAATTGCTGGCCGGCGGCTTGCAGAATCGCAGCCTCCATCAATGCTGCTGGCACGCGGGTGGCGGTGTCGAAAATTTCCCACTCGTGGGCGATGTTGTCGCGGATGTATTGGTTGGCCGGATCGACCGTCAGTTGCTGCTCGCTGCTCAGCACCAGCACTGCGGCACGCAACAGCAACAGCGGCCACAGCGCCAGCAGCTCGGCCTCGCTCAGCAGATTGATCTCTTGATAAGCGCTGACCACCGGCACGATCCGCAGCGGATCGCCCTCGGCATGATGCAGCAGCGCGGCACAGGTCACCGACAAGTCAGCGATGCGCCAGGTGCGCACCAGATCGCCAAAGTCGATCACACCCTGCAATTGCCACTGGCGCTCGGCATCACGCTGCCAGACCACATTGTCATCGGTGATATCCAGGTGCACCGCCTGGCTGGGCAGTTGCGCCTGCACCTTGGCCAATACCTCAACCGCCTGCGCAACCACCGCCTGCAACTGGGCGCGGCGCGGCGTATCGCCCAGCACCGGCAGCAAGTGCTCGATCATCGCCTGGGCATGTTGCGGGTCCCACTGCAGGGTGCGCGCAAGGCCCGGATGGTCAAAGTCGGCCAGGGCCACGTCAACCCGTGCGCACAAGGCGCCGAGTTCGGCCATCAGGCTGGCCGGCATATGTTTGAGACGGGTCAGCGATTGCCCTTCGATATAGTCGAGCACCCGCACGCGCAGTGGCTGGCCGTCGACGTCCAGCGCCAGCAGCGTCTCGCCGTTGCGCGCAGCGCGCACGCCCGGCACCGGTACGCCTTGCTCGGCCAGATACGCCAGCGCGGCATGCTGCGCCTGCAGTTCGACCTCGGCATAGCTGCCGTGGCAAGCCTTGAGCACAAAGCGGCCTTGGTCGCTGTCCAGCCGCAGGTTCAGGTCCTGCTGACTGCCCAGTGCCTGCAAGGTACCGCCGAGGTCAAAATGCGCCCTGAGCAAAGCATGCGCCTGCGCTTCGCTAAGCGAAGGGCTAGGCTGGCTGGAGCGTTGAATCAGGGTGCTGAGGGGCATTTTGCGTGTGACCTCGGTTTTTTGTCGCTTATATCGCCACTGCTGCGGCGGATATACAAGGGGCAGCTGCAAACAAGCCGACAGAACAGCTGCGCCGATCAAGGCGCTTGTCAGCACCGACGGCAACCGACAAGCTACGCTCCACACGACTTCAACCGGTTTTCCAGAGGCAATCTGATGCGCATACTCGTCACCGGCGGTGCCGGCTTTATCGGCTCGGCGCTGATCCGACACCTGATCACTCACACCGAACACGATGTGCTCAACCTCGACAAGCTGACCTATGCCGGCAACCTCGAGTCGTTGCAGCCGATCGCCAGCAACACCCGCTACGAGTTCGTCCAAGCCGATATCGCCGACCAGCCGCAGGTCAGCGCCGTGCTCGAGCGCTTCCAGCCAGACGCGATCATGCACCTGGCGGCCGAGTCGCACGTGGACCGTTCGATTGACGGCCCGGCAGCGTTCATTCAGACCAACATCGTTGGCACCTACGCCCTGCTCGAGGCTACTCGTGCCTGGTGGAGCCAGCTGCCGGCAGCGCAGCGCGAAGCGTTTCGTTTCCATCACATCTCCACCGACGAGGTCTACGGCGACCTGCACGGTGTCGATGACCTGTTCACCGAGACCACCCCCTACGCGCCCAGCTCGCCCTACTCGGCCAGCAAGGCGGCGTCCGACCACCTGGTCCGCGCCTGGCAGCGTACCTATGGCCTGCCGGTGCTGCTGACCAACTGCTCGAACAACTACGGCCCGTACCACTTCCCGGAAAAACTGATTCCGCTGGTGATCCTCAACGCCCTCGCCGGCAAGCCGCTACCGGTCTATGGCAACGGCCAGCAGGTGCGCGACTGGCTGTTCGTCGAAGATCATGCCCGCGCCTTGCTCACCGTGGTCAGCCAGGGCCAGGTCGGCGAGACCTACAACATCGGCGGTCATAACGAGCAGACCAACCTCGACGTGGTCCGCGCCATCTGCGCCCTGCTCGACGAGCTGGCACCGCAGCACCCGGCGGGCGTCAGCCAATACGCCGACCTCATCACGTTCGTCCAGGACCGCCCAGGCCACGACCTGCGCTATGCCATCGACGCCAGCAAGATCGAACGCGAACTCGGCTGGGTGCCTGCCGAAACCTTCGCCACCGGCCTGCGCAAGACCGTGCAGTGGTACCTCGACAACCGCGAGTGGTCGCGTAACGTCCTGGATGGCAGTTACCAGGGCGAGCGGCTGGGCAACACCCAATTCAAGGACCTGATCGCCTGAGGCTTGAAGAACAACGGCTACGGCCAGTGACCACGTAAACAGGCTGAAGAGTGCCCATGAATATCATTGCCACTGCAATCCCTGATGTACTGATCATCGAACCCAGGCTGTTTGGTGACAGCCGCGGCTTTTTCTTCGAGAGCTTCAACGAGCGCACCTTCCGTGAGCAGACCGGCGTAGAGATCAATTTCGTTCAGGACAACCACTCCCGCTCACAAAAGAACGTGCTGCGCGGCTTGCACTATCAAGTGCAAAACCCGCAAGGCAAGTTGGTGCGGGTGGTCCAGGGGGAAGTGCTCGACGTCGCGGTAGACGTACGCGTCGGCTCGCCAACCTTTGGCCGCTGGGTGGCAGAGCGTCTGAGCGCAGAAAACAATCGCCAGCTCTGGGTTCCGCCTGGCCTGGCGCATGGCTTTCTGGTGCTGAGCGAGTCTGCCGACTTCCTCTACAAGACCACCGACTACTTCAACCCCACGGCCGAGCGCTGTATCCGCTGGGATGACCCGGACCTGGCAATCGACTGGGGGCTGATCGAAGCGCCGGTGCTGTCGGCCAAGGACCAGCAAGGGCTGCCCTTGCGAGAGCTGTTCCCGTGAAGCAGCAAGCTGGCCGTTGAACAGGCAATCACTGCGGTTGGCGGCCAGCACCTTGGCAATGCGCCAGCGCTGGCAGGGCAATTCATGGCTGGACTGCTCGCACCTTGCGGCTCAAGCCAGACGCATTGGCTGGACGCGCTCAACGACTGCCTGAACTAGCGCATAATTGCGCCAGACCCTTTCTGGCGCAGTTGGCACATGATGCACACCCCGACCTCCCCGCGACGCCCCCGCTGGCGCAGCCTGGCCCTTCTGGCAGTGTGCCTGGCGCCGCTGCTGTGGCCGCTGCATCACCTGGCCGAACGTTATTACCAGGACCAGCTCGCCTCGCAGAACCGCCAGACCCTCGACCTGTACGTGGCCAACCTGCTCGGCACCCTGCACCGCTACGAAACCTTGCCGCAGATCCTCGGTGAGCTGCCGGCGCTGCGCCAGGCGCTGGCCGATCCGTTCAAGATCGAGGCGATCACCAACGCCAACCGCGTGCTCAAGGACATCACCCGCCAGACCGGCGCCGAGGTGATGTACCTGATGGACGTCAGTGGCAACACCCTGGCCGGTTCCAACTGGGATAAACGCGACAGTTTCGTCGGGCGCAACTTCGCCTTCCGTCCCTACTTCATCGAAGCCATGCAGGGCCGCCTGGGGCGCTTCTTTGGCCAGGGCACCACCTCGGCCAAGCGCGGCTACTTCTTCGCGGCTGCGGTGCGCGATGGCGAGCGGGTGATCGGCGTGCTGGTGGTCAAGGTCGACCTTGATCACACTGAAACCCTCTGGGGAAAAACCCCCGAACAACTGCTGTTGACCGATCAGAACGGCGTGGTGGTGCTGACCTCGCGCCCCGACTGGCGCTTCCGTGCGACGCGCCCGCTGACCCCGGCCGAGCGTTCGGCGATGCTCGCCATCCAGCCCTACCCGACCCAGGCGCCGCAGCCGCTCAACCTGAACCCCGCGGCCTGGCTGATCCAGACCCGCGAAATCAAGGAAACTGGCTGGCAGGTGAGCATTCTGGCCCCGCACATCATCATCGACCGCTCGGTGCAGACGGTCATGGCGATTGGCGCGGGCGCGCTGCTGGTGCTGATATTGCTGGCCGGGTTGGTGATGCAACGGCGGCGCCACTATATCGATCGCATCGACCTCGAAGCCCGCGGCCGGCAAGACCTGGAAAACCGCGTGGTGGCCCGTACCGCTGACCTTGAAGGGCTCAATACCCTGCTCAAAAGCGCCGTACTGGAACGCGAGAACGCCCAGCAGGAGCTGGTTCGCGCCCAGGACGAGCTGGTCCAGGCCGGCAAGCTGTCGGTGCTCGGCACCATGTCGGCAAGCATCAGCCACGAGCTCAACCAGCCACTGGCGGCGATCCGGAGCTATGCCGAAAACGCCGAAGTGCTGCTCGACCATGAACGCACCGACGATGCGCGCGGCAACCTCAAGCTGATCGGCGAGCTGACCGGGCGCATGGCCTCGATCATCGCCCACCTGCGCGCCTTTGCCCGGCGCGATCGCCACGCCCCGGAGAGCGTCGCTCTGCAGCCCGCGCTGGACGACGCCCTGGCCCTGCTGGCGAAACGCCGACGGGCCATGGCTGTGGAGCTGATTCGCGACCTGCCGGACGCGCCGCTGTGGGTCCAGGCCGGCGAAACCCGCCTGCGCCAGGTGCTCGGCAACCTGCTTGCCAACGCCCTCGATGCGCTCACCGAAAAGGCCAACCCGCGCAAGCTGTGGCTGAGTGCCGAACGGCGCGACGAACACGTCTACCTGTACATTCGCGACAACGGCCCAGGCTTTACCCGCCAGGCGTTGGAGCGCGCCAAGGAGCCGTTCTTCACCACCAAGACCCGCACCCAAGGCCTCGGCCTGGGCCTGGCGATCTGCGAGAGCCTGATGCTCGCGCTGGACGGTGAACTGCTGCTCGGCAACCACCCTGAAGGTGGCGCCCTGCTGACCTTGCGCATGCGCGTGGCCAAGCCCGGCGCGACCCTGCCCACTTCGGAGGACCCCTCGGCATGACCCCCGAGACGACACTGATCGACAGCCGTACCCAGGTGATCCTGGTCGACGATGACCCGCACCTGCGTCAGGCCCTGGGCCAGACCCTCGACCTGGCCGGGCTCAAAGTGGTCACCCTGGCCGATGCCCAGGGCCTGGCCGAGCGCATCGAGCCAGACTGGCCGGGCGTCGTCGTCAGCGATATCCGCATGCCCGGCATCGACGGCCTGCAATTGCTCGAGCACCTGCGCGGCCGCGACCAGGAGTTGCCGGTGCTGCTGATCACCGGCCACGGCGATGTGCCGCTGGCGGTGCAGGCGATGCGCGCCGGGGCTTACGACTTCCTCGAAAAACCCTTCGCCAGCGACGCCCTGCTCGACAGCGTGCGCCGCGCCCTGGCCCTGCGCCGGCTGGTGCTGGACAACCGCAGCCTGCGCCTGGCCTTGAGTGATCGCCAGCAACTGTCGACCCGTCTGGTGGGCCAGTCGCCGTCGATGCAGCGCCTGCGCGACCAGATCGGCGCCCTCGCCGGCACCCGCGCCGATGTGCTGATTCTGGGTGAAACCGGCGCCGGCAAAGAGGTCGTCGCGCGCGCGCTGCACGACCTGTCGAGCCGCCGCGATGGCCCGTTTGTGGCGATCAACGCCGGCGCGTTGGCCGAGTCGGTGGTCGAGAGCGAGCTGTTCGGCCACGAGCCCGGCGCATTTACCGGCGCGCAAAAGCGCCGTATCGGCAAGTTCGAATTCGCCAATGGCGGTACGCTGTTCCTCGACGAGATCGAAAGCATGAGCCTGGATGTGCAGGTAAAACTGCTGCGCATGCTGCAGGAGCGGGTGGTCGAACGCCTGGGCGGCAATCAGCTGATCCCGCTGGATATCCGCGTGATCGCCGCTACCAAGGAAGACCTGCGCCAGGCCGCTGACCAAGGCCGCTTCCGCGCTGACTTGTACTACCGCCTGAACGTCGCGCCGCTGCGTATTCCGGCGCTGCGCGAGCGCGGCGACGATATCCTGGTGTTGTTCCAGCACTTTGCCGATGCCGCCAGCCAGCGCCACGGCCTCGCCCCGCACAGCCTGCAACCGGCGCAACGGGCACTGCTGCTGCGCCATGACTGGCCCGGTAACGTCCGCGAGCTGCAAAATGCCGCAGAACGCTTTGCCCTCGGCCTGGAGCTGGCCCTCGACGGTCAGCAGCCACCCGCCACGAACAGCGCCGAGCCGTTGCTCAGCGGCAACCTCAGCGATCAGGTCGAGCAGTTCGAGCGCTCGTTGATCGCCGCCGAACTGACCCAGCCACACAGCTCCATGCGCAGCCTCGCCGAAGCCCTGGGCGTGCCGCGCAAGACCCTGCACGACAAGCTGCGCAAGCATGGCCTGAGCTTTGCTGATCATGCCGGCGGCGCTGACGATCACGAGGACTCGCGCCCATGAGCGACGACCGCCAATACCTGCAAGATGTACTGCACAGCGACATCCCGCTGACCCGTGAAATGGGCCTGCACGTGCTCAGCTGGCAAGACCAGTGCCTGCAACTGCAGCTGCCGCTGGCGGCCAACGTCAACCACAAGAGCACCATGTTTGGCGGCAGCTTGTATTGCGCAGCGGTGCTGGTCGGTTGGGGCTGGCTGCACCTGCGCTTGCGCGAGGCAGGCATCGAAGACGGCCACATCGTTATTCAGGAAGGCCAGATCAGCTATCCGCTGCCGGTCACCGGCGCCGCGGTCGCCCGTTGCCAGCCGCCTGAAGACAAAGCCTGGGAGCGCTTCGTGACGATGTACCAGCGCCGCGGCCGTGCGCGCCTGACCCTGGACACGGTGGTCAGCAACAGCGGCAGTACTGAGCCCGCCGTCACGTTCAGCGGGCAGTACGTGCTACATCGTTGAGGCGAGTTTGATCAGTGCCTGGCGCCACGGGGCGGCGCTGGGCAAGGCCAGGAAGAACGGGTTGAGCAGCGACTCGCGCGCCGGGTAGCGGAACGGCTGGCCATCCAGACCTATCACCTCACCGCCAGCACCTTCGAGCACGCCTTGCGCGGCAGCGGTGTCCCACTGCGAGGTCGGCGCCAGGCGCGGATAACAATCGGCCGCACCTTCTGCCAGCAGGCAGAACTTCAGCGAGCTGCCCACGCTGACCAGGTCCAGCTCACCGACCGCACCGCTCAGGCCGGATAGCAGCGCTTCCTGCTCAGGGCTGGAGTGACGGCGGCTGGCGACCACAGTGAATTGGGCGCCAGCAGGAAGCGTAGTGCGCACCTGGATCGGCGCGGCTGGCGCGTTCTGATCGGCACGCCAGGCACCCAGTTCGCGGCCACCAAAGTAGCAGCGGTTGTTGGTTGGCATGCTGACCACGCCAAACACCACTTCGCCCTTTTCGATCAGGGCAATATTAACGGTGAACTCTTCGCTGCCGGCAATGAACTCCTTGGTCCCGTCCAGCGGATCGACCAGCCACCAGCGGCTCCAGCCGGCGCGTTCGGCTAGGGCAATGTCGCAGTCTTCTTCCGACAGCACCGGGATCTGCGGCGACAGCGCCTGCAAGCCTGCAGCGATGACGTGATGGGCCGCCAGATCGGCAGCGGTGACCGGCGAATCATCCGCCTTGGACATTACCGCCACATCAGCGCGCCAGTGCGGCAGGATCGCTTCGCCGGCAACCAGCGCCAGCTCGACCACTTCATGCATCAGTTGTTGATCGTTCATACGCTGAGCAGCCCGCGTTGGGTGAGCATGTCACGTACCAGGTACAGCGCGGCCAGGGCGCGGCCTTCGCTGAACTGCGGGTGCATGGCCAGCGCCGACAGCTCGCGCAGGTTGACCTTGTCGACCCCCATCGGCTCCGGCTCGTCGCCTTCCAGGCGTTCTTCATAGAGGTCGGTGGCCAGCACCACCTGGATCTTCTGGCTCATGTAACCGGGCGACAGCGACAGCTCGGTCAAATGTTCCAGCTGGCGCGCGCCAAAACCGGCTTCTTCCTTGAGCTCGCGGTTGGCCGCTGCCAGTACATCTTCGCCCGGTTCGATCAGGCCCTTGGGCAGCGACAGCTCGTATTCGTCGGTGCCGCCGCAGTATTCCTCGACCAGCACCGCATGCTCGGCGTCGAGCATCGCCACGATCATCACCGCGCCATAGCCATTACCGCGCCCGACCAACCGTTCGTAGGTCCGCTCGATACCGTTGGAAAAGCGCAGCTCGACGGATTCGACCCGGAACAAACGGCTGTTGGCGACGATTTCGCGGCTGAGGACGGTGGGTTTCTGGCGCATGGGACAGCTCCTTGGCGTGAACGGGTTACTATACCGTGGCTAGCCGACTGATCGAGAGTTTCCCATGCCTGTTCTTCCCTGGTCTGCCATCGACACCGTTCTGCTCGACATGGACGGCACCCTGCTCGACCTGCACTACGACAACCAGTTCTGGCTGCAACACCTGCCCCAGCGCTATGCCGAGCTGCACGGCATCAGCCGGGCGATGGCCGAGCTTGAGCTACAGCCGCTGTTCGAGCGCAATGCCGGCACGCTGAACTGGTACTGCCTGGACTTCTGGAGCCAGGAGCTGAACCTGCCAATCCGTGAGCTCAAGCAGGAAATCGCCGACCTGATCGCCCTGCGGCCGGACGCCGATACCTTTCTGGCGGCGATTCGTAAAGCCGGCAAGCGTGTGGTGATGATCACCAATGCCCATCGTGATTCGTTGTCGCTGAAGTTGGAGCGGGTTGAACTGGCGGGGTATTTCGAGAGGTTGATCAGCTCGCATGATTACGGCTATCCCAAGGAAAGCCCGCTGTTCTGGGATGCCTTGCAGGCCGACATCGGTTTTGATCCTGCGCGCAGCTTGTTCATCGATGACACTCTGGCAATTTTGCGCAGTGCGCAGCGGTATGGGGTGGGGCATTTGCTGGCGGTGCGCCAGCCGGACAGCAAGGCAGCGCCGCGGGATACCCAGGAGTTCGCGGCGGTTGAGGATTATCGGGAGTTGTTGGCAGGGCTCTGAGCATGACGCGAGATTGCTGGGGCCGCAAAGCAGCCCCAGCACCTGGCCACAACGGAATTACTCAGGGATTCGCAGCACCTGCCCTACATAGATCTTGTCCGGATGCGACAGCATCGGCTTGTTGGCTTCAAAGATCTTGTTGTACTGGTTCGCGTCACCATAGACCCGCTTGGAAATCGCGCTCAGCGTGTCACCCTTCACCACGGTAACGAAAACAGCCGCCTTGACCACCGGCCCGGTCACAGTAATCTGGTCGTCAACGCTGGCCACGCCGTGGATATTGCCCGCCGCCAGAATGATCTTTTCCTTCTCCTCCTGGCTGGCCACGTCGCCCGTGAGGGTAATCTTGTCACCCTCGACCGTAGCGGTGATGTTGGGGTTACCCAGCCCCACCTTGCTCACGTGCTCCTTGATCTGCTCTTCGGCCTTGGCATTGCCAGGCGTGAGCAGGTCGATCAACTTCTCGCCGGCTTCCTTCACGAAACTGAACAGGCTCATTGCGCGCTCCTTGTTGATGAATCCTCGGAACGGCAAGTCTAGGACAGGTTTGCCCAACGCGCCCAGGTGCGACCAATCGACGCGCTCTATCACGACATAGAACCTTGCGATTAGACGTCGCCGGCGCACAAGCCTAGGCTTGTGCACTAATGAGCCAGACGGTACTGCGCCCGATGAACAGCAAACCTCCGGTCTGCGCGGCGTCCACTGCACTGTCCCTGCCTGCCGCCAGCAACACCTACGACTACGTCCAACTCAGCGATGCCGAGCGTGCCAGCACGCCGCTTGCCGAAGAAGTCGCGCTGGCCATCGCCTACAACGGCCTGAGCCAGGCCGTGATGCTGGTCAGCCCGACCGATCTGGAAGACTTTGCCGTGGGTTTCAGTGTCGGCAGCGGCATCGTCGAAAGTACCGATGAAATCTACGACGTGAAGCTGTCTGGCAGTGGCTCGGCGCTGTACGCCGACCTGGAGATTGCCAGCCGGGCGTTCTGGAACCTGAAAAACCAGCGCCGCCAGTTGGCCGGCACCAGTGGCTGCGGCCTGTGTGGTGTCGAGGCGCTGGAGCAAGCGCTGCCAGAACTGGCCAGCCTGCCCGGCGCGCCGCTGCCTCCGGTCGAGTGGCTGCACGACCTGCGCCGGCGCATCGATCAATTTCAACCGCTGGGCCAGCACTGCGGTGCGGTCCATGCGGCGTTGTTCATGAATGGTGAAGGTGAGCTGTTGCTGGGCCGGGAAGACATCGGCCGGCACAACGCCTTGGACAAGTTGATCGGCGCCTTGCTGCGCGAGCAGATCGACACCCAGGGCGGCCTGGCCATTGTCACCAGCCGCTGCAGCCTTGAACTGATCCAGAAGGTGCTGCGCGCAGGCATCCAGACCTTGGTCAGTTTGTCGGCGCCTACCGGCCTTGCCCTGCAATGGGCGCGCAAGCACCAGCTCAACTTAATTCATTTGCCCAAACACAGTGCACCACGGGTGTTCAGCCCCGTGGCGGAGTCGAAATCGCCGTGACCTCGCATCAGAAGCTTCCGCAAGAACAAACCCCACCTCGCTACAAGCCCTACAACGGCGCCGCTGGCGGCTGGGGCGCGCTGCGCAGTGTGGCCAAGGCCTGGGTCGGCAGCGACAACGCGCTGAAGAACATCCGCGCCCTGCTCAAGACCAACCAGAACGGCGGCTTCGACTGCCCGGGCTGCGCCTGGGGCGATTCGCCTGAAAGCGGCATGGTCAAGTTCTGCGAAAACGGCGCCAAGGCGGTCAACTGGGAAGCCACCAAGCGCCGTGTCGATGCGGCCTTCTTCGCTCGCCACAGCGTGACCTCGCTGCTTGAGCAAAGCGACTACTGGCTCGAATACCAGGGCCGCCTGACCGAGCCGATGCTTTACAACCCGGCCAGCGACCGGTATCAGCCGATCGACTGGGACAGCGCCTTTGCCCTGATTGCTCGGCACCTGAACGGCCTCACCAGCCCGGACCAGGCCGAGTTCTATACCTCGGGCCGAGCCAGCAACGAAGCGGCCTACCTCTATCAGCTGTTTGTCCGCGCGTTTGGCACCAACAACTTCCCGGACTGCTCGAACATGTGCCACGAGGCCAGCGGCGTGGCCCTGGGCCAGAGCGTCGGGGTCGGCAAGGGCACCGTGACCTTCGATGATTTCGAGCACGCCGATGCGATTTTCGTCTGGGGCCAGAACCCGGGCACCAACCACCCACGCATGCTCGACCCACTGCGCGATGCGGTCAAACGTGGCGCCCAGGTGATCTGCGTCAACCCGCTCAAGGAACGTGGCCTGGAGCGCTTCCAGCACCCGCAGAATGCGCTGGAGATGCTTACCAACAGCGACCGCCCAACCAACTCGGCGTATTTCCGCCCTGCCCTGGGCGGCGACATGGCACTGCTGCGCGGCATGGCCAAGTTCCTCCTGCAGTGGGAGCGCGAGGCGCAGGCCAAGGGCGAGCCGGCGATCTTCGATCATGTGTTCATTGCCGAGCACGGCCACGGCATCAACGAGTACCTGGCGGTGGTCGATGCCACCCCGTGGGACCAACTACAGGCCCAGTCTGGCCTGGAGCTGGCCGATATCGAACAAGCTGCGCGCATGTACTGCAAGGGCAAGCGCGTGATCATGTGCTGGGCAATGGGCATCACTCAGCATCGCCACTCGGTGCCGACCATTCAGGAAATGGTCAACGTGATGCTGCTGCGCGGCAACATCGGCCAACCCGGTGCCGGCCTGTGCCCGGTGCGTGGCCACAGCAACGTGCAGGGCGACCGCACCATGGGCATCAACGAGCGGCCGCCAGCGGCGCTGCTCAATGCCCTGCAACAACGCTTCGCCTTCCCGGTGCCACGTGCCAACGGCCACAACACGGTCGAGGCGATCCACGCCATGCTCGATGGCCGTTCCAAGGTATTCATCGGCCTGGGCGGCAACTTCGCCCAAGCCACGCCAGACACCGCGCGCACCGCTCAGGCGCTGCGCAACTGCGACCTGACCGTGCAGATCAGCACCAAGCTCAACCGCAGCCATTTGATGCACGGCAAGCAGGCGTTGATCCTGCCGTGCCTGGGCCGTACCGACATCGACATGCAGGCCGATGGCCCGCAGGCGGTGACGGTGGAAGACTCGTTCAGCATGGTCCACGCCTCCAATGGCCAGCTCAAGCCGCTGTCTAAACAGATGCGTTCCGAACCTGCCGTGGTTGCCGGTATTGCCGCGGCAACGCTGGGCAAGCGCCCGGTCGACTGGCACTGGCTGGTGGCTGACTACGACCGCATTCGCCAGCTGATCGCCGACACCATCCCAGGCTTTGCCGACTTCAATCAGCGCCTGCAGCATCCGGGTGGTTTCTACCTGGGCAACAGCGCTGGCAGCCGTCAATGGAAAACCGTCAACGGGCGCGCCAACTTCAAGGCCAACCTGCTGCCTGAATCGCTGCTCGATGAGCGCGTGCGCGCCAGCGGCCAGTTGCCGGACCTGATCATGCAGTCGATGCGCTCGCACGATCAGTACAACACCACCATATATGGCCTGGATGACCGTTACCGCGGGGTCAAGGCGCAGCGCGACGTGCTGTTCGTCAACGAAGCCGACATCATTCGTCTGGGCTTCGCGCCTGGGCAGAAGGCCGATATCGTGTCGCTGTGGGACGATGGCATCGAGCGCCGGGTACGTGGTTTTACCCTGCTGGCCTACGATATTCCGGCTGGGCAAGCGGCGGCCTATTACCCAGAGGTGAACCCGCTGGTGCCACTGGAGAGCATTGGTGACGGCAGCCATACGCCGACCTCCAAGTTCATCGCGATCAAGTTGGAGCGGGCCAGCGACACCGGTCGGATCCTCTGACGGCATAGCCTCATCGGCTTTCTGAAGACCAAAAAAAAGCCCTGTCCGCAATGGTCAGGGCTTTGTCTCAAGTAACGTATGACCGGCAAAAAACGATTAAGTTTCATACTGAAAACAGTAACTTAGAGAATTGTGCACAACTCGTGTTACTCGTCGGATTTCAATTGCCAGAGCCATCGACGAGCCTCAAATTCGCCCTCGTCATCCCTCTGAGGTTCTCTTGATGAAGAAGTACTCCTCGATTCTGTTGTTGTCTTTTGGCTTGCTCAGCGGCGTTGCCATGGCAGGCGGCTCAACTGAAGCAGGTATTGGCGGCGCACTGGGTGGGGTACTCGGCTCAGTGGTCGGCCAGCAGCTTGGCGGCAGCACCGGCGGCGCGATTGGCGCAGGCCTGGGTGGCGCAGCCGGCAGTGCGGTCGGTGCCGATAAACGTCAACGCGGTGAAGCCGCAATCGGCGGCGCCCTGGGCGCAGCTGGCGGTAACGTGATTGGCCGCAGCGTAGGCGGCACCAACGGCAGCTACATCGGTGCAGCCGCAGGCGGCGGCGCAGGTGGCGCGTTGGGTAACTACATGGGCAACAAGGCCGACCAGGACGAGCGCGACGACCGTCGCTACCGTCGCGGCTACGATGACCGTCGTCACTACGACCGCGGCCACCATTATGGCCATCGCAAGCACAAGCAAAAACGCCACTGGCGCCACTGATAGCCAAGGGCTTTGCCCAGGCTTCAAAAGGCCCCGCCCCTCCCGGCGGGGCCTTTGCATTTGTGCCCCCTTTAAAGGTTGGGCCGCAGGCCTGCCAGGGTCGCCTGCATGGCGTCAGGCAATGCTGCTGGCTGGCCTGAGCTGCGCTCGATGAACACCTGCACCAGGCTGCCCGCCGCACACGCCTGGGTCTCGCCCGGGCGGAACAGCGCCAAACGGTATTCCACGGTACTGCCAGCCAGCCGCGTCACGCCCAAGCCCACCTCAAGCACATCCGGAAACGCCGGCAAGGCGTAGAAGTCGGCCGCCGAACTGATCACCAGGCCTGCCAAAGCGCCGTCACGCAGGTCGAGCTCGGCCTGCTCTACCAAGAACGCCTGGATCGCAGTTTCGAAAAAGCCATGCACCGTGGCGCCAGCGATGTGGCCGTTGACGTCGTTGTCTTGCGGACGGGTGAGGATCGGGTGGAAGTGGTTGAAGTCGGAGCGCAGGGGGGATTCGGTCATGGCTTGCCACGCGGGTTGGTTACATGAAAGCGAAGCTTCCCACAAAGGCTTGGGAAGTCATATAGTCGCAATCAATTGTAGATCGCATAGCATGGTCGCTCCTATGAAACCGAGACATACCCCCGTGCCAACACAACAACTCAATCATGCCGAGCTGAGGCGGATAGCAGCAACCGGCCGCGTCCATGCGACTCATGTAGTGGGCCAGCCAGGTGGCTGGGCCGTGCAGATCAATGTCGATGAAAGCGAGCATCTGCTTACCGCCCAGCGCAGCGGCAGTGTCAGGCTATTCAAGAAGCTGGAGACTTTGGTCGTTTATCTCCATGAACTGGGCATTGATCACTTCGAGATCGACAGTTCCAATTACGATCCTCGCCAATTGAGCACCTACCAACGGCCTGATCGAGCTGACGCGCTGAAGCGGGTTCATGAAGCAGCCGCCTATGAGACTTGGTTTTTTGAACAGGTTGAGGCCAGCCTGAGTGATACAACACCGGCGACGGACGACGAAGACGCTGAGAGCACCTTCGCCGCCCGCCGAGCCGCGCTTAAGGCCAAGCCGCACTGATGCGTCTGGTTTGGTTGAATATGGCTCTGGAAGACCGCTTGCGAATCATGAATATCATTGCCGAAAGCAACCCTGGCGCGGCCATCACGCTGGATACTGAATTCAGAGACAAGGCAAGGCAAGCGGCTGAGCAACCCACTCTATACAAGCAGGGACGTTATCCCGGCACCAGGGAGATCGTAGTTCGCCCCAATTACGTGATGGTCTACCGATGCGCAGGTGAAAAACTCGAAATCATTCGCATCCTGCATGCACGGCAGCAGTGGCCCTGAACAAAATCACAGTCAAAAAAAAGCCGCCCCTAAGGGCGGCTCTCTATCCAGCGTACCGGTTAAAGCTTACAGCTTTGGCCCGGCAGCCTTGATTGCGTCGGAAACTTCAAACTTCTTGAAGTTCTCGATGAACAGCTTGGCCAGACCTTTGGCAGCCTCGTCGTAGGCAGCCTTGTCTTCCCAGTTGGTACGCGGGTTGAGCAGGTTGGTATCAACACCTTCAACGGCTTTCGGCACGTCGAGGTTGATGATGTCCAGGTGCTCGGTTTCGGCACCCACCAGCGCGCCGCTCTGGATCGCAGCGATCACAGCACGGGTGGTCGGGATGCTGAAGCGCTTGCCAACGCCGTAGCCACCGCCGGTCCAGCCGGTGTTGACCAGGTAGACCTTGGAGCCGAAGCCGTTGATGCGCTTGATCAGCAGCTCAGCGTATTCGCCAGCAGGACGCGGGAAGAACGGCGCGCCGAAGCAGGTGGAGAAGGTCGACTTGATGCCGCCGCCCGAACCCATTTCAGTCGAACCCACCAGTGCGGTGTAACCCGACAGGAAATGGTAGGCCGCTTGCTCGTTGTTCAGGATCGACACTGGCGGCAGTACGCCGGTCAGGTCGCAAGTCAGGAAGATAACGGCATTTGGCTCGCCGCCCAGGTTCGCTTCGGAACGCTTGGCAACGTGCTCCAGCGGGTAGGCTGCGCGGCTGTTCTGGGTCAGGCTGACATCAGCATAGTCGGCGTGCTTGGAAGCGTCGTCGATGACTACGTTTTCCAGAACTGCGCCGTGCTTGATGGCTTTCCAGATGACCGGCTCGTTCTTCTCGGACAAGTCGATGCACTTGGCGTAGCAGCCGCCTTCGATGTTGAAGACAACGCCTTCGCCCCAGCCGTGTTCGTCGTCACCGATCAGGTAACGGCTTTCGTCGGCCGACAGGGTGGTCTTGCCGGTGCCGGACAGGCCGAAGAACAGGGTTACATCGCCTTCTTCACCGATGTTGGCTGCGCAGTGCATTGGCAGTACGTCAGCGGCCGGCAGCAGGAAGTTCTGCACCGAGAACATGGCTTTCTTCATTTCGCCAGCGTAACGCATGCCCGCGATCAGCACTTTCTTCTGAGCGAAGTTGATGATCACGCAACCGTCGGAGTTGGTGCCGTCGCGCTCAGGCGAGCATTCGAAGTTGGCAACGTTGAGCACTTGCCACTCATCACGACCGGCCGGGTTGTACTGCTCCGGGTTGATGAACAGGCAACGACCGAACAGGTTCTGCCAGGCAGTCTGGGTGGTCATGCGCACAGGCAGGTAGTGCTCGGCGGCGGCACCTACATGAACGTAGGAAACAAAGTGGTCCTGGGCGTTGTTGAACGCCTCGACGCGAGCCCACAGGGCATCGAACTTGTCGGCCGGGAACTTGCGGTTGATCGGGCCCCAGGCGATTGCCTCGGTGGTGCTGGGTTCGTCGACGATGAAACGGTCAGCTGGCGAACGGCCGGTGCGGTGACCGGTTTTCACGACCAGCGCGCCAGTATCGGCCAGCTCGCCTTCACCGCGGGACAGCGCTTCTTTTACCAGCTCATCGACGCTCAGGTCGGTGTACACGGTGTTGTTGGCTTGCGTCATGAGATACCCCATCCGGCCCGAGGCCGAGTGCTCCAAACGTTTTGTAGTGTTCCGAAAAAAACGACTACAGCGAAAAAAGTGGCCGGATTATGCCAGAAAAGCCCAAAAAAAGTAGACCCCTCCTGTCAGAACTGCGGTTAATCGCAGAACGACAGGAGAATCCACTGCAATTAAACGTTTCAGTGACGTGTTTCTGCTGCGCCGCCTGTGCCGCCGCCAGCAAACAATTGCGTAACGTCGGTCGCATCAAACAGATAACGCTGATTGCAGAACTGGCAATCGACCTCGATTTGGCCACCATGTTCGACCACCAGCTGCTGGGCGTCTTCCTGACCGAGACTGACCAAGGCATTGCCTGAACGTTCCCGCGAGCAGCTGCAGCGGAACTGCAACGGCTGCAGGTCGAACAGGCGCACGGCCTCTTCGTGGTACAGGCGATGGAGCATGGTTTCGTTGTCCAGGCCCAGCAATTCCTCGGCTTTTACAGTGTTCGCCAAAGCCTTGACGTGGTTCCAGCTTTCATCGCGCTCTTCGCTGTCTTTCTGACGGTCGGCAGGCAACTGCTGCACCAGCAAGCCACGCGCACGTGAACCGTCGGCAGCCAGGGTGATGGTGGTGTTGATCTGCTGAGACATGACGAAGTAGTTGGTGAAGCACTCCGACAGGTTCTTGCCGTGCAGGTCGACCATGCCCTGGTAACGCTGACCGTTGATCGGGTCGACGGTCAAGGCCAGCACGCCATCTGGCATCAGGTCGGTAAGGGTCGCATCGGCGGCAATCTGGTCCGCCTCATAACGAGCCAGGCCACGGATGTCATGCTCACTGGAGCATTCGATCATCAGCAACGGCACTGGGCCTTCAGAGCGCGCCTGCAGGATCAGCAGGCCGTCGAACTTGAGGGTGCCCACCAGCAGCGCGGCAGCGGCCATCAGCTCACCGAGCAGGAGCGCGACCGGCTGTGGGTAGGGGTGCTTGGCCAGCACTTCGGCATAACTGCGCTCCAGCCCGACCATCTCGCCACGCACGTCGCGGTCGTCGAACAGGAAACGTTGAGTGAAATCGGTAGCAGGGAGGTCGCTCATAAGGTTCTGGCTGTCTGAAAAAATAATGTCCGCATATTAACAGGCCTGGTGCGGCCCACGCATGAGGCGCTCCCTGTCTCATCCTCTTACAACAGCACAGATCAGTCGAAGCTGCCGTGCAACTGGTGGATCTGCCGGCGCTGTTTCTTGTTGGGCCGACCATCGGTCGTCATCCCCAGCGCGCCATCCTTGCGCTGCTGCGCGGCTTGCTCGCGGCGGCGGATGCTCTCTTCGGTTTCGCCATACAGCAGCTGCGCCTCAGGCGCGCCGCGGCGTATCACCGACAGCGCCTTGACGACGATGGTGCGCTCGTCAAAGCCGGTACGCAGGACAAACTCATCGCCCACCCGAGGCTCCTTGCCGGGCTTGCAGCGCTCGCCGCGGCAGTGCACCTTGCCGCTCTCGATGGCTGCCTTGGCCAGTGCGCGAGTCTTGTAGAAGCGCGCAGCCCACAGCCACTTGTCCAGGCGTACCTTGTCGTCTTCTTCCGGCTTCTGTGGCATCTCTTTACCTCGAATGCTGTCTTTAACCGAACTGTACTACCGTCACTGACGGATGCAAAAATTCTGCGCGGTGCTTAAAGTTCACCACCTTATCCCCAGGGTGTGATTAGTGAAGACATTTGACCATCTGAGTGTGATCGGCCTGCGCGAGTGGGTGGCGTTGCCCGAGCTCGGGCTGGCCGGCCTGCGCGCCAAGATCGACACCGGCGCCAGCACCTCGAGCCTGCACGCCACCGACGTCGAGCCGTTTGAACGCGACGGTGAGCAGTGGGTCAGATTTACTGCACACCTCGGCTCCGTGGTGCAGCTGCGCCATCGCCGCTGCGAAGCACCGCTGGTGACCATGAAAAGCATCAAGAGCTCCAACGGCCATGCCCAGGTCCGCTATGTGATCCGCACGCCGCTGGCGCTGGGAGATCGGGTCTGGGAGGTTGAATTTACCCTGGCCTGTCGCAAGGCCATGCGCTACCGCTTGCTGCTCGGCTCCAAAGCATTGATTCACGGCCAACTGGTGGTGGACCCAAGCTCGAAATACGTTCAGGACAAACCGGCCTTTCCGGTCAACCCTCTCCCTGTCACAGGTGCTGCATGAAGATCGCTGTGCTGTCGCGGAACCCGCGTCTGTATTCCACCCGCCGCCTGGTTGAAGCCGGTACCCAGCGCGGCCACGAGATGGTTGTGATCGATACCCTGCGTGCCTACATGAACATTGCCAGCCACAAACCGCAGATTCACTACCGCGGTAGGCCGCTGGAGGGCTTTGATGCGGTGATCCCGCGGATCGGCGCCTCCGTCACTTTCTATGGCTGCGCGGTGCTGCGTCAGTTCGAGATGATGGGCGTCTATCCGCTCAACGAATCGGTGGCAATTGCCCGCTCGCGGGACAAGCTGCGCTCGTTGCAGCTGCTGTCGCGGCGCGGTATCGGCCTGCCGATTACCGGCTTTGCCCACTCGCCGGACGACATCCCCGACCTGATCCAGATGGTCAACGGCGCGCCGCTGGTGATCAAAGTGCTGGAAGGCACCCAAGGCATTGGCGTGGTGCTGTGCGAGACCACCCAGGCCGCCGAATCGGTGATCGAGGCGTTCATGGGCCTGAAGCAGAACATCATGGTTCAGGAGTACATCAAAGAGGCCGGCGGCGCCGATATCCGCTGCTTCGTGGTCGGCGACAAGGTGATTGCCTCGATGAAGCGGCAGGCCAAGCCCGGCGAGTTCCGCTCCAACCTGCACCGCGGTGGCGTTGCCAGCCTGATCAAGATCACCCCGGAAGAGCGCATCACCGCCATTCGTGCGGCAAAGGTCATGGGGTTGAGCGTGGCTGGCGTGGATATCCTGCGTTCCAACCATGGGCCATTGGTGATGGAGGTCAACTCATCGCCAGGCCTGGAAGGCATCGAGGTCACCACCAGCAAGGACGTTGCCGGGATGATCATCGAGCATCTGGAGAAGAACGGCGGGCCGAATCAGACCCGCACCAAGGGTAAGGGCTGAACATTGTCGGGGCCGCTCTGCGGCCCTTTCGCGACGCAAGGCCGCTCCTACAGGGACCGCGCATGTCGATGGTACGCGGTCAGGGTAGGAGCGGCCTCGTGTCGCGAAAGGGCCGCGAAGCGGCCCCCGACACTCACACCGCGTTGCGCGGCAGCAGCAAGCCCAACGGCAAGCGCACCCGCGCTTCGATGCCCCCACCCGAACGATTACGCAACTCGACATTGCCGCCATGCTGCGCCGCAATCCGTTTGACGATGGCCAGCCCCAGCCCCGTACCCTTGCCACCCCGCGCACGGTCGCCCCGGATGAACGGGTTGAAGATAGTCTCCAGCTCCGACTCGTCGATCCCTGCGCCGCGGTCGAGCACGCTCAGCACCACATACGGCGCGCTGTCGTCGCCCGAAACATAAGCCGCCACCTCAACGCCCTGCCCTGCATGGTGCAAGGCATTGCCTATCAGGTTGCCGAGCATGCGCTTGAGCGAAACCCGGCGCAGCGGGAATGGCGGAATTGGCTCCAGGCACAAGCGCACGCGCTCTTCGGGCTGGTTGTACGGCGCAACCACCTCACGCACCAGGTCGGAGAAGTCGATTTCTTCCAGCGGTTCGTCGCGGCCATCACGGATAAACGCCAGAAACTGATCGAGAATCGCGTCCATGTCTTCGATATCGCGGACCATGTCGTCGGTCAGGTCGTTGTCGTTGTCCATCAGTGACAGCGACAGGCGCAAGCGCGTCAGCGGCGTGCGCAGGTCATGCGAAACCCCCGCCAGCATCAGCTCACGCTCGCGGCCGGCCTGCTCGACGTCTTCGGCCATCTGGTTGAACGAGCGGTACACTTCGGCCATCTCGCTTGGGGTGTCGCTGACCGGCAAGCGCACACTGCGCCCCTGGCCAAGCTGGCGGGCGGCAAACACCAGGCGCTTGAGCGGCTGATTGAGCTGACGGACGAAGATCCACGCCGACGCCGTCGACAGCAGACCAATAGCCAGGAACCAGCCGAGCACGTTCCAGATTTTTTGCCCACGAAGCGGGTGCGGGTACAGCGGCACCTTCAGCCAGCCCGGGCCCAGGCTCGGCGCATTGACCCACAGCGCCGGCGGCGCATGCACGCGCAGGCGTACTTCGGTGTCATCGCCCAGCTCGGCCTGCATCTGCCGCTGATAGATCTCGCTGTACGGCCAGTGCTGCTCGCCTTCCGGCACGCCGGCACCGGTAACCCGGATCAGCCCGGCCGCTTCGGCGATCTTCTCGCGGTTTTCTTCATCGGCTGCCCAATAGGCGCGCAAGGTCAGGGCCACGCCGTGGCTGTACTGACGGTCGACCAGCACGTCTTCGTTCATCAGCAGATAAACCAGGGTCAGCGCCTTGGAGAACAGCACGACGATAAGCACCAGCCACAGAGTGCGGGCGAAGAAGCTTTGCGGGAACCAAACGGGGGTTTTCATCGAGGACATCTACTGCAGAGCGGGCGCGAGCAGAGCCCGCCAGATTGCCGGCTGGCCACAGACGCAAACAGGGCGGCCCGTTCGGGTCGCCCTGCCGCGTAGTGGCAAGCCTGCAGACTCATTTGCCGGCGTTTCCGTCCGGCACGAACACGTAGCCCACGCCCCAGACGGTCTGGATATAGCGCGGCTTGGACGGGTCCGGTTCGATCATGCGGCGCAAGCGCGAGATCTGCACGTCGATGGAGCGCTCCAGCGCATCCCACTCGCGGCCGCGCGCCAGGTTCATCAGCTTGTCGCGGGTGAGCGGCTCGCGGGCATGCATCACCAGCGCCTTGAGCACGGCGAATTCGCCGGTGGTGAGCATGTGCACTTCATTGCCGCGTTTGAGCTCGCGGGTGGCCAGCGACAGCTCGTAGTCACCGAAGGTCACCGTCTCGTCTTCGCTGCCAGGCGCGCCAGGCACCGGCGCCGACTGACGGCGCAGCACGGCCTTGACCCGGGCCATCAGCTCGTCGGGGTTGAACGGCTTGGCCAGGTAATCGTCGGCGCCCAGCTCCAGGCCCTTGATCCGGCTCAACTCGTCGCCTTTGGCAGTGAGCATGATGATCGGGATCTGGTTGTTCGCTGCGCGCAGGCGGCGGCAGGCGGACAAGCCGTCTTCGCCAGGCAGCATCAGGTCGAGTACAACCAGGTTGAACACCTCACGGGCCAGCAGCCGGTCCATCTGTTCGACATTGGGCACTGCCCGGGTGCGGTAGCCCTTGCTGGTGAAAAAACGCTCCAGCAGGCTGCTGAGCCCCGGATCGTCGTCGACGATGAGAATCTTGTCACCTTCAAGTGCGTTAGGCGTGGTGGTCATCAATAACTCCTCTGAGATCGCTGCGCATTATGGCGTAGCCATTGCAGCGCGTGCCGTGTGCATTGTTAGCAGATTTTTCCCCCGGCGCCACTTCCACGCGGCCGCCGATGGCGCGGCGCTATCACCGCAAGCCCGATGCGATGGGTATAATGCGCGCCTTTCACCCAGCGCCGCCGGGCACGAATGCCCTCCTGCGGCCTCCAGTATTCACATATTGTCAGGTGGTTTTCATGGACAGCATCAACAGCCGTATTGCCGCAGAACTCGGCGTTCGCCCGCAACAGGTCGAGGCGGCCGTGGCCCTGTTGGACGAAGGCTCGACGGTGCCCTTCATCGCCCGTTACCGCAAGGAAGTCACCGGCAGCCTCGACGACACCCAGCTGCGCCACCTGGATGAGCGCCTGCGCTACCTGCGCGAGCTGGATGACCGCCGCGCGAGCATCCTTGCCAGCATCGACGAGCAAGGCAAGCTGACCCCGGAGCTGGCCCGCGAGATCAAGCTGGCCGACACCAAGACCCGCCTCGAAGACCTGTACCTGCCGTACAAGCAAAAGCGCCGCACCAAGGGCCAGATCGCCCTCGAAGCCGGCCTCGGCGAGCTGGCCGACGGCCTGTTCAACGACCCGCAGCTGACCCCGGAAACCGAAGCCGCACGCTTCGTCGATGCCGAAAAAGGCGTGGCCGACGTCAAGGCTGCACTGGAAGGCGCCAAGTACATCCTCATGGAGCGCTTCGCCGAAGACGCCGGCCTGCTGGAAAAACTGCGCACCTTCCTCAAGCAGGAAGCCGTACTCAGTGCCCGCCTGGTGCCTGGCAAGGAAGAAGAAGGCGCCAAGTTCCGCGATTACTTCGCCCATGACGAGCTCCTGCGTACCGCGCCGTCGCACCGCGCGCTGGCGATCTTCCGTGGCCGCAACGAGGGCGTGCTTAGCGCCGCGCTTAAAGTCGGCGAAGAGCTGCCGGGCACCCTCCACCCCTGCGAGCTGATGATCGGCCAGCACTTCGGCGTGGAAAACCGCGCCCGCCCGGCCGACAAATGGCTCGGCGAAGTGGTGCGCTGGACCTGGAAGGTCAAGCTCTACACCCACCTTGAAACCGACCTGTTCGGCGAGCTGCGGGAAGCCGCCGAGAGCGAAGCGATCAACGTCTTCGCGCACAACCTGCACGACCTGCTGCTGGCTGCCCCGGCAGGCCCGCGCACGACCCTGGGCCTGGACCCTGGCCTGCGTACCGGCTGCAAGGTTGCCGTGGTGGATGCCACCGGCAAGCTGCTCGATACCGCCACCGTTTACCCGCACGTGCCGCGCAACGACTGGGACCGTACCATCGCCGTGCTCGCCGCGCTGTGCGCCAAGCACTCGGTGGAACTGATCGCGATCGGCAACGGCACCGCCAGCCGCGAGACCGACAAGCTCGCGGCTGAACTGATCAAAAAGTATCCAGCCCTGCAGATGACCAAGGTGATGGTGTCCGAAGCCGGCGCTTCGGTGTACTCCGCCTCCGAGCTGGCAGCACGCGAGTTCCCGGACCTGGACGTATCGATCCGCGGCGCGGTGTCGATTGCCCGGCGCCTGCAGGACCCGCTGGCCGAGCTGGTCAAGATCGACCCGAAATCGATCGGCGTCGGCCAGTATCAGCATGACGTCTCGCAGCTGAAACTGGCCCGCGGCCTTGATGCGGTCGTGGAAGACTGCGTGAACGCCGTCGGCGTCGATGTGAACACCGCTTCGGTGGCACTGCTCACGCGTATCTCGGGCCTGAACGCGACGCTGGCGCAGAATATCGTCGCCCACCGCGACGCCAATGGCCCGTTCGCCACCCGCGTAGCGCTGAAAAAGGTCAGCCGCCTCGGCGAGAAAACCTTCGAACAGGCCGCAGGCTTCCTCCGTGTGATGAACGGCGACAACCCGCTGGACGCCTCCGCCGTGCACCCGGAAGCCTACCCGCTGGTGCAGCGGATTGCCGCCGGCACTGACCGCGACATCCGCTCGCTGATCGGCGACAGCGGCTTCCTCAAGCGCCTCGACCCGAAAAACTTCACCGACGAGACCTTCGGCCTGCCGACCGTCACCGACATCCTGCAAGAGCTGGACAAGCCCGGCCGTGACCCACGCCCGGAGTTCAAGACCGCCTCGTTCCAGGACGGCGTCGAAGAGCTCAAGGACCTCGAGCCTGGGATGATCCTCGAAGGCGTGGTCACCAACGTCACCAACTTCGGTGCCTTCGTCGACATCGGCGTGCATCAGGACGGCCTGGTGCACATCTCGTCGTTGTCGGAGAAGTTCATCAAGGACCCACGTGAAGCGGTCAAGGCCGGCGACGTGGTCAAGGTCAAGGTGATGGAGGTGGATATCCCGCGCAAACGCATCGCCCTGTCGATGCGCATGGGCGACACCCCCGGCGAGAAGGTCGAAGGCAACCGCGGTGGTGGCCGGGCAAATGGCGGCAACCGCCCGCAGCAGCCAGCACGCCCGCGTGAAACGGCCACGACCGCGCCAGCCAACAACGCCATGGCCTCGCTGTTTGCCAACGCCAAGCAGTTGAAGAAGAAATGACCGACCTGCCCAGCGAATACGTCGAAAGCGCCTTCAGCCAGTTGCTTGGCTGCCGCCTGCAACGCCTTGAAGAGGGTGTTGCGACGGTGGCCCTGACGCTGACGCCACAGCTGCGCAACCGCGGCCAGAAGCTGCACGGCGGGGCGATCTTCAGCCTGGTCGACATCGCCATGGGCCTGGCCTGCTCGGCCAGCCATGGCTTTGACCAGCAAAGCGTGACCATCGAATGCAAGATCAACTACATGCGCGCCGTCAGCGACGGTGAGGTGTTGTGCACCGCGCGCGTGCTGCACGCGGGCCGGCGCACGCTGGTGGTCGACGCCGACGTAGTCCAAGACGACAAACTGGTTGCGAAAGCTCAGGGAACCTTCGCGGTTCTCTAGCTCACAAAGCGCTATCTGCGGTATTTTTCGGCAGTGTGATGGCACTGCCGAAACCGCGTAACCAGGCGACAACGCCAGTTCCTTTGTCCCTACCCTTGTAGACCGTCATTTCTACCCCCATATTGGGGCGACTGACGCGTGAAGGAATACATCTTGAGCGAACTCCTCAACAGCCGCCTGAGCCTGCTCAGTGCCAATCTCCCCTTGCTCAAGCAGTGCCTGCACGGTATTGAGCGCGAATGCCTGCGCGTGACCGAACAAGGTCGCCTGGCCCAGACCCCTCATCCCGAGGCCCTGGGCTCGGCGCTGACCAACGAGCAGATCACCACCGATTATTCAGAATCGCTGCTGGAGTTCATTACTCCGGCCCTGGCCGACCCGGCTGCGGTGCTGGATAACCTCGACGAGGTGCATCGCTTCGTCCAGTCCAAGCTGGGCAACGAATACCTGTGGAGCCCGTCAATGCCTTGCGCATTGCCGGCCGAAGAGGATATTCCGATCGGCTATTACGGCACCTCCAATATCGGCCAGCTCAAGTACGTCTACCGCAAGGGCCTGGCCCTGCGTTATGGCCGCACCATGCAGTGCATTGCCGGTATTCACTACAACTTCTCGCTGCCCGAGGCGCTATGGCCCTTGCTGCGCGAAAAGGAAGGCGGCGCCGACAGCGACCGTGACTTCCAGTCGGCGGCGTACATCGCCCTGATTCGTAACTTCCGCCGCTACAGCTGGCTGCTGATGTACCTGTTCGGCGCTTCGCCGGCGCTGGACGCAGGCTTCATGCGCGGCCGTGCGCACCAGCTCGAACAGCTCGACCCCGACACCCTGTACCTGCCCTACGCGACCAGCCTGCGCATGAGCGACCTGGGTTACCAGAGCAACGCCCAGGCAGGCCTGACGCCGTGCTACAACGACCTCGCCAGCTACACCGACAGCCTGCGCAAGGCAGTCGGCACGCCGTACCCGCCGTACGTCGAGATCGGCACGCACGTAGATGGCGAGTGGGTCCAGCTCAACACCAATATCCTGCAGATCGAAAACGAGTACTACTCGAACATCCGCCCCAAGCGCGTGACCTACACCGGCGAGCGGCCGATCCAGGCGCTGGCCTCGCGTGGCGTGCAGTACGTCGAAGTGCGCTGCCTGGACATCAACCCGTTCCTGCCGGTCGGCATCGACCTGCAGCAATCGCGCTTCCTCGATGCGTTCCTGCTGCTGTGCGCGCTGGACGACAGCCCGCAGCTGAGCAACGGCGAATGCGGCCAGTGCACCAGCAACTTCCTCAGCGTGGTCAAGCAAGGCCGCAAGCCGGGCCTGGAGCTGCAGCGCAATGGCCAGGACATTACGCTCAAGCAGTGGGCCACGGAGCTGCTCGCGCGTATCGTGCCGTTGGCTGAATTGCTCGATCAAGCCAATGGCGGTGACACCCACGCCAAAGCGGTTGAAGCGCAGCAGGCCAAGGTCGACGACCCCGAGCTGACGCCGTCTGCGCAGGTGCTGGCGCGCATGACCGAACACGATGAGAGCTTTGTCGAGTTCTCCATGCGCCAGAGCCGTCTGCATGCCGAAACCTTCCGCGAGCAGCCGTTGAGCCCCGAGCGCCAGCAAGCTTTCGAGACGCTGGCGCGTAACTCGCTGGCCGAGCAGGCGCGCCTGGAGCAGGACGAGGTGGGTGACTTCGACCTGTTTGTCGGTGCCTACCAAGCCAGCATCCTGGCCATCAGCAACTGATGACCCGCACCCCCACACCGCGCAAACCGCGCGCCAGCAGCCAGGCCAGGATCGTCACGATCTTGGCGGCAGCCCGCGAGTTGCTTGCGGCCCACGGTGTGGCCGGGCTGTCGATCTACAGTGTGGCTGAGCACGCGCAGATCCCGCCGTCGTCGGTGTACCACTTCTTCGCCAGCGTGCCGGCCCTGCTCGAAGCGCTGACGGCCGATGTGCACCGGGCCTTTCGCGAGGCACTGCGCGCGCCGATCGACAGTAGCGCGCTGACCACCTGGCACGACCTGTCGCGCCTGATCGAGCAGCGTATGTTGGAGATTTATCAGGAAGATGCCGCGGCGCGGCAGTTGATTCTTGCCCAGCATGGCTTGAGCGAAGTGACCCAGGCGGATCGCAAGCATGATCTGGAGTTGGGCGAGCTGATGCACAAGCTGTTCGACCAGCACTTCCAGTTACCGGCAATGCCGCACGACGTCGATGTGTTTGCCCTGGCGATGGAGCTGAGCGACCGGGTCTATGCCCGTTCGGTGCAGTTGCACGAGCAGATCACCCCGCGCATGGCCGAGGAAGGCAAGCGGGTCTGCGATGCGTATCTGGGCCTGTACCTGCCACCGTTTCTGCCCAAACGCTGAATGGGCAGGGGGCGCCAGGCGCCCCCAGCGGCCATTACAGTTTGGCGATGGAGACTTCGGTCGATTTGACGAAGGCAATCACTTCACTGCCCACCTGCAGTTCCAACTCTTTTACCGAACGCGTGGTGATCACCGAGGTGACCACACCGGAGGCGGTCTGCACGTCGATTTCCGACAATACCGGGCCTTCGAGGATTTCTTTCACAGTGCCTTTGAACTGGTTGCGGACGTTGATCGCTTTGATAGTCATGGTGTGATTCCTTTGTGCTGGTTTCAGGGGTTCAGTGAGCCCAACGCAACTGCGTGGGCAAAGGTGCTACAGGGTCCGGCTCGGGCGCAGCGCCCGGTACAGACAAAACGCGGTTGAGGACTTCGCTTTCCAGTGCAGCCAGGCGGTGCGAGCCGCGCACCCGGGGCCGCGCCAGCTCGACGTTGAGGTCGAGGCCGACAGCACCGTCTTCGATCAGGATCACCCGGTCGGCCACAGCAACCGCCTCGCTGACGTCGTGGGTGACCAGCAGCACGGTGAAGCCATGCTGGCGCCACAGGCGTTCGATCAGTTGCTGCATCTCGATCCGGGTCAGCGCATCCAGTGCGCCGAGTGGCTCGTCGAGCAGCAGCAGGCGCGGCTGGTGGATCAGCGCGCGGGCCAGCGCTACACGCTGCTTCTGCCCGCCCGATAACGCCGCTGGCCACTCATTGGCGCGATCGGCCAGGCCAACCGCTTCCAGTGCGTCCAGCGCCTTTTGCCGCCAGTCGCCCTTGAGGCCCAGACCAACGTTGTCGATGACCTTCTTCCAGGGCAGCAGGCGCGCGTCCTGGAACATCAAGCGGGTTTCTTCGCGGGCTTCGGCCAGCGGCGCCGCGCCGGCCAGCAACTGGCCGCCGGTGGGCTGGTCAAGGCCCGCCAGCAAGCGCAGCAAGGTGCTCTTGCCGCAGCCACTGCGGCCCACGATGGCGACGAACTGCCCGGCCGGGATGTGCAGGTCGATGCCGCGCAGCACTTCGCGCTGGCCAAAGGTCTTGCGCACACCCTGGGTGGCCAGCGGGATGCCACGCAGCAAGCGCGGCGGTTGTTCCTTGAGCACGGTCATGCGCCCTCCTTCTTGGCCACTTGATAGGCCGGGTGCCAGCGCAGCCAGGCGCGTTCCAGGCCGCGAGCGGCGAGGTCAGCGAGCTTGCCGAGCACGGCGTAGAGCACAATTGCCAGTACCACTACGTCGGTTTGCAGAAATTCCCGAGCGTTCATTGCCAGGTAACCGATGCCGGCGTTGGCCGAGATGGTTTCGGCGACGATCAAGGTCAGCCACATGAAGCCCAAGGCAAAGCGCACACCAACCAGAATCGACGGCAGCGCACCGGGCAGGATCACCTGGCGGAACAGGCCGAAGCCGGACAGGCCGTAGCTGCGGGCCATTTCCACCAAGGCCGGGTCAACGTTACGGATGCCGTGGTAAGTGTTCAGGTAGATCGGGAACAGCGTGCCCAGCGCGACCAGAAAGATCTTCGCCGACTCATCGATACCGAACCACAGGATCACCAGCGGAATCAGCGCCAGGTGCGGCACGTTACGGATCATCTGCACCGAGCTGTCGAGCAGGCGTTCGCCCCAGTTCGACAGGCCGGTGATAAAGCCCAGCACCAGGCCAATACTGCCGCCGATGGCAAAACCCAGCCCCGCACGCCAGCCGCTGATGGCCAGGTGAGTCCAGATCTCGCCGCTGCGCACCAGCTCGACACCGGCGCTGACCACTGCGCTGGGTGCCGGCAGGATGCGCGTCGACAGCCAGCCAGCGCTGACCGCCAGTTGCCAGATTGCCAGCAGCAGTACCGGCAGTGCCCAAGGGGCCAGGCGCTGGGCCAGGGTGGATGAAGTTGCACGACTCATGGTCCGGTCCTCAGCTCTGCGACACGGACTTGGGCAGGATGTCGTTGGCGACCATTTCGCCGAACGGGCTTACATAACCACCCGCTTTGGGTTGCTCCGGGCGCTGGACATCCAGGTGCGGGAACAGCAGCTCGGCGACGCGGTACGATTCTTCCAGGTGTGGGTAGCCGGAGAAGATAAAGGTGTCGATACCCAGCGCTGCGTATTCCTTGACCCGCTCTGCCACGGTAGGGCCATCGCCGACAAGCGCAGTACCAGCGCCGCCGCGCACCAGGCCAACCCCGGCCCACAGGTTGGGGCTGACTTCAAGGTTGTCGCGGCTGCCACCGTGCAGGGCGGCCATGCGTTGCTGGCCCACCGAGTCGAAGCGCGCCAGCGAGGCTTGGGCGCGGGCAATGGTGGCGTCGTCCAGGTGCGAAATCAGCTTGTCTGCCGCAGCCCAGGCTTCGTCGTTGGTTTCCCGTACGATCACATGCAGGCGGATGCCGAAGCGCACTTCGCGGCCTTGCGCAGCAGCTTTCTCGCGCACCTGGGCGATCTTCTCGGCCACTGCTGCAGGCGGCTCGCCCCAGGTCAGGTACAGCTCGACCTGCTCGGCAGCCAGGTCCTGCGCGGCTTCCGAAGAGCCGCCGAAGTACAGCGGTGGGCGCGGTTGCTGGATTGGTGGGTAGAGCAGCTTGGCGCCCTTGACCTGAATGTGTTTGCCTTCGTAATCGACGTTCTCGCCTTCGAGCACTTTGCGCCAGATGCGGGTGAACTCGACCGAGGCTTCGTAGCGCTCCTGGTGGTTCAGGTGCAGGCCATCGCCGGCCAGTTCGTCCGGGTCACCGCCAGTGACCAGGTTGAACAGCGCACGGCCGTTGGACAGGCGATCCAGCGTGGCTGCCTGGCGCGCCGCTACGGTCGGCGAGATGATGCCGGGGCGCAGCGCGACCAGAAACTTCAGGTTCTGTGTGACCGGGATCAGCGACGCGGCCACCAGCCAGGAGTCTTCGCAGGAGCGTCCGGTCGGGATCAGCACACCGCCGAAACCAAGACGGTCCGCCGCCTGGGCAATCTGTTGCAGGTAACCGTGGTCGACCGCGCGGGCGCCATCGGAAGTGCCCAGGTACTTGCCGTCACCGTGGGTTGGAAGGAACCAGAAAATATTAAGGCTCACTGGAGTTGTCTCCTCAAAGGTGGCTCAAGCCGGAGCGGCGCCCCGGCGCAGGCAGATCAATCAAGGCGCAGTCGCGACCTTGGCCGGGGGTGTCCAGATCACGTCCTTGATGCTCAGCGGCTTGGGGATCAGCTTGAGCGCCTGGAAGGTGTCGGCAATTTTCTGTTGTGCCGCGACCACTTCAGGGGTCAGCGGCGCTGCGCCGTAGCCCTGGCGTTTGACCGAGGTCAGGGTGATGTCGGCCGGCAGGCCAAGCAGCGGTGCGACCTGATCGGTGACCTCCTGCGGGTTGGCCTGGGACCACTGGCCAACGGCGCGGACTTCTTCGATCAAGGTGTTGATCACTGCAGGGTGCTGGGTCGCATAGTCGCGGGTCGCCAGGTAGAACTGGTGGTTGTCGACCAAGCCTTTGCCGTCACGCAGGGTGCGCGCCTGCAGTTGCTGCTCGGCGGCCGCCTGGTACGGGTCCCAGATCACCCAGGCGTCGACGCTGCCCCGCTCGAACGCGGCGCGGGCATCGGATGGCGGCAGGTAAACCGGTTGAATATCGCTGTACTTGAGGCCGGCATCTTCCAGCGCACGCACCAGCAGGTAGTGCACGTTGGAGCCTTTGTTGAGGGCGACTTTCTTGCCTTTGAGGTCTTTTACCGACTGCACCGTGGAGCCCTTCGGCACCAGAATCGCTTCGCTGTGCGGCGCTGGCGGCTCGTAGGCGACGTAGAGCAGATCGGCGCCAGCGGCCTGGGCGAATACTGGCGGCGTTTCGCCGGTGACGCCGAAGTCGATCGAGCCGACGTTGAGCCCTTCAAGCAGCTGCGGGCCGCCGGGGAACTCGGTCCACTGGACCTGGATGCCTTGCTCGGCCAGGCGCTTTTCCAGCGTGCCCTTAGCCTTGAGCAGCACCAGCGTGCCGTATTTCTGATAACCGATGCGCAGGCTTTCGGCCTGGGCTTGAGTAATGGCGCCGAAGGATACAGCCGCCGCAAACAGGGCGACCAGACCGCGACGCAAGAAGACTGTGCGCATGGCGCTCTCCAAGACGTATAGGGTTCGGGTTGCACCTGCTTGCCTCGTTGACGGGCGAGTAAGGTGGAAAAACGTGTGGCTTCAGATGCTCCAGCGAGCACTGATCAAGCGTTCATTGAGCACGCCTGGGGCGACCGGTTGTGGCCGGCGGACCAAGGCGCTGTGAAACGTGTCGAGCGAGTCCAGCAGGCGCGCTTCGAGGCTGGCCGCGAGCTGCGCCGGGGTGCTGCCTTCGCCGTAGGCGATCTGGCTGTCGTCGGCGAAGATCCCTTGCAGGGTCTCTTGCGCCTTGAGTGCCGACAGCACCGGCTTGAGGGCGTAGTCCACCGCCAGCATGTGGGCGATGCTGCCGCCGGTTGCGATCGGCAGTACCACTTTGTGTTCCAGGGCGCGCTCGGGCAGCAGATCGAGCAGGGTCTTCAGGGCGCCGGCAAACGACGCCTTGTACACCGGGGTGGCAACGATCAGGCCATCGGCCTGGGCTACCAGCTGCTGAAAGTGCTGTACCTGCGGGCTGTCGAAGCGCGCATGGAGGAGGTCTTCGGCGGCAAACTCGCGGACGTGAAAGGTCACGACCTCGACCCCACGCTCCTGCAGCCACTGGCGTGAACGCTCCAGCAACACGCCGGAGCGGGAACGGGTACTTGGGCTACCACCTACCGAGACAACCAACATGAGCAACGCTTCCTTCGATTCGTGGCGGGGCCTGTTCAGTAGTGCTCCCGCCTGATGTAAGTGACCTTAACAGCAGTTCACATATATCTATAAATCATATTTTTTCATTTGTTTATTCCTTTTGGTTACATATGAACCAATTGGCTTTTGGGGGCTGATTTGCAGCCCCAATACCCAAATCGCAGCCATAAAAAAGGGCCGCATGAGCGGCCCGAAGATCCCTGCTTGGCTAAGAGCATTTACAACGAGGATTCGATATTCAGCGGTTAGGCTGCGGTGTCAGGCGCAGATAGGGCTTCACGGCGCGATAGCCCTTGGGGAAGCGCTCCTTGATTTCAGCTTCATCCTTGAGCGAAGGCACGATCACCACTTCGTCGCCATCCTGCCAGTTGCCTGGCGTGGCGACCTTGTAGTTGTCGGTCAGCTGCAGCGAGTCGATCACTCGCAGGATTTCATTGAAATTGCGCCCGGTACTGGCCGGATAGGTAATGGTCAGGCGCACCTTCTTGTTCGGGTCGATGACGAACAGCGAGCGCACGGTAAGGGTGTCGTTGGCGTTGGGGTGGATCAGGTCGTACAGGTCGGAGACCTTGCGATCGGCGTCGGCAATGATCGGGAAGTTGACCACGGTGTTCTGGGTTTCGTTGATGTCATCGATCCACTTGTGGTGCGAATCGACCGGGTCGACCGACAGGGCGATGGCCTTGACCCCGCGCTTGGCGAAATCGTCCTTGAGCTTGGCGGTCAGGCCCAGCTCAGTGGTGCACACCGGGGTGAAGTCGGCAGGGTGCGAGAACAGCACGCCCCAGCTATTGCCCAGCCACTCGTGGAAGCGAATCTTGCCTTCGCTGGAATCCTGTTCGAAATCGGGGGCGATGTCGCCGAGTTTGAGGCTCATGGTGCGGCTCCTGTGTCTGCGTTATGGGTCCAATGTGCCTGCAAACGAAAAAGATTAAAAAGAATAAATATCGATTTATTTATAACTAAATTGCATTTCAAATTGCAGGTACAAAAAAGCCTCGCACTAGGCGAGGCTTCTCTGGGTACAGCTACGACTTACTTGAAAGCGTAAGTGTAGTTGACGATGAAGCGGGTTTGGTCCTGGTCAGCCAGCGAGCTGGTGCCAGTGCCGCGGTACATACCGTGACGCAGGGTAGCGCCCAGGCCTTTCAGGGTGCCTTGCTGGATTACGTAGTCAATCCGAGCGTCGCGTTCCCATTCAGAGAAGGTGCCGTTGCCGTTGGCGTTGCGGCCATCTTCACCACGCAGGTACGAAACCGAAGCCTTCAGGCCTGGCACGCCAAGACGCGCGAAGTCGTACGAGTACTGACCGAAGGTGGTGTTTTCACCGGCCTTGGCGAACTGGTTGATCATGCTGTCGGTGAACAGGTAGAAGCTTGCGCCACCTGCGCCTTCCGGACGGCCATTGCCATCACGTACCGAACCTTGGTTCAGCCAGACGAAACCGCCGTCATCGCTGACGCGTTGATGACCGAGCAAGAAGGCATGACCACCCAGGGTGTAGGTGAACATCGCGGACCAGGTCTTGTTGTCGACCTCGCCGAGGTTCTTGGCGTAGCCACCGTTGTTGTTGAAGTTGTAACCACCGCCGTTGCCGTTTTTGCCATCGCTGCTGCTGTCAAAATAGCGCAGGTCGGTTTTGAACGACTGGTCGTCAGCGATCTTGAAGACGTGAGTCGCGCCCAGGAAGTGCTGCTTGTAGAAGTCTTCCAGGTTCGAGTAGTAGTACTGCAGGGTCAGGTCTGGAGTGAGCTTGTAGTCCAGGCCACCGTAGCGGAACTTGTTGCTGTCAGCGGTAGCACCGTTGACCGACAGGCCAGTCCGGTTGCTGGACGCACGGCCCATGGCGTGGGTCATCTGACCGGCGTTGATGGTCAGGTTGTCGATTTCCTTGGAGGAAATCGTGGCACCTTCGAAGGTCTGCGGCAGCAGACGGCCATCGTTGGCAACCAGGATCGGCAAGGCTGGCGACAGTGCGCTACCGAAGTGAGCTTCGGTCTTGGAGAAACGAGCCTTGGCGTTGGCGCCCAAGCGTGCCCATTGCTTCTCGGACGAACCGTCGGAGTCGCTTGGGAAGAAGCTGCTGTTGTCAGGGTGGTAGCCACGGCCGCCGTCGAGGTGGATGCCCCACAATGCCTGAGCGTCTACACCAAAACCAACGGTGCCTTCGGTGAAGCCGGAGATGTAGTCGAGCTTGAAGCCCTGGCCAGACTCACGGTTGTCAGCACCGCCATCACGGTTGTCGTTGTTGAAGTACATGGTACGCGAGCTAACGGACAGCTTGCTGTCCTCGACGAAGCCAGCAGCACCTGCTTGTTGGGCGAGAACCCCCAGTGCCACGGCCAGAGCCAGGCTTGACTTGTACATGTATTGCTCCTCTACGTTCTAATTTTTGTATATCAGTGGCGGTGGGGTCTGTTGCCTCACTCACCATGGACTGGCGATTTAGTCGCTGAGCGTGACCGTCCAGTCAATCATTTCCGAACGTTTCACGACTAAGGTCTAAGCCGCCACCTGGGCTACAGGATAATGACAATCCTATAAATCCAAAATGACTGTTTTATGAATTGCTAAGACTATTGCGGTATATCATAGGAACCTTTACTACCATTTGCGGTATCGGCAGGGGTCCTTAAGAGCTTTAGGTTATTTGCAAACGTTTGCTCATAACCTTATTTCCTTTTGCTCTAGGACGGGGCAGCGTAGCAGTGAACGGTCTTTACGCCAGTTAGATTGCTGGGCCCGCCTTGCGGGCCTTTCGCGACACAAGGCCGCTCCTACAGGGGACCGCGAAATACCGAGCCTTGCGCGGCCCCTGTAGGAGCGGCCCTGTGTCGCGAAAGGGGCGCGCAGCGCCCCCAATACCGCTTAAGCTAATGCGAAAAAGTTATTTATTTGTGAATTCTTAGATCATTTAGTCTTCTCGTCATCTACTACCCAGATTGCTGACGAGAGGCAAACCCATGATCCCGCACGCTCCGCTGCGCCTGTTCGCCGCCCTGACCCTCGCCAGCAGCAGCTGGTTGGCCCAGGCCGCCGACCTCACCGTCGCTTACCAGACTACCGTCGACCCAGCCAAGGTCGCCCAGGTCGATGGCGCCTACGAAAAGGCCAGCAAGGCCGATATCGACTGGCGCAAATTCGATAACGGCGCCGACGTGATCACCGCCGTCGCCTCGGGCGATGTGCAGATCGGCTACCTCGGCTCCAGCCCGCTGGCCGCTGCCGCCACCCGCAAGCTGCCGGTAGAAACCTTTTTGATCGCCACCCAGATCGGCGCCGGTGAAGCGCTGGTCGCCCGCGACAGCATCAAGACCCCGCAAGACCTGATCGGCAAAAAGGTCGCCGTGCCGTTCGTTTCAACCGGCCACTACAGCCTGCTCGCTGCGCTCAAAGCATGGAACATCGACCCGTCCAAGGTGCAGATCCTCAACCTCGCACCGCCAGCCATCATCGCCGCCTGGAAGCGTGGCGATATCGACGCCACCTATGTCTGGGACCCAGCCCTGGGCGTCGCCAAGGAGAACGGCAAGGTGCTGATCACCTCCGGCGAACTGGCACAAAAAGGTGCGCCGACCTTCGACGCCTGGATCGTGCGCAAAGACTTCGCCGCCAAGCACCCGGACGTGGTCAAGGCGTTCGCCAAGGTTACCCTCGATGCCTACGCCGACTACCGCAAGGACCCGGCAGCCTGGCTGGCCAACCCGGACAACGTCGCCAAGTTGGCCAAGCTCTCCGGCGCCAAGAGCAGCGACATCCCGGTGCTGCTGCAAGGCAACGTCTACCCACTGGCCGCCGACCAGGCCAGCGCCCTCGGCGCGCCGACCACCCAGGCCCTGAGCAACACCGCAGCCTTCCTCAAGGAGCAAGGCAAGGTCGACGCCGTGCTGCCTGACTACGCCCCGTACGTCAGCGCCAAATACCTGCCCAACTGATCCGGAGCCCGTCATGGCCTTGCTCGAGCTGGAGCGCATCAGCGCACAGTACCCCGGCGCCGATACCCCGGTGCTGGCCGATATCAACCTGAGCGTGGGCCCGCGCCAGCTGCTGGTGGCCCTTGGGCCATCGGGCAGCGGCAAGACCTCGCTGCTCAACCTGATCGCCGGCTTCGTGCCGCCCAGCGCTGGCCGGATCAGCCTCGACGGCGTGCCGGTACAAGGCCCCAGTGCCGAGCGTGGCGTAGTGTTTCAGGATGACGCCCTGCTGCCCTGGCAGAACGTGCTCGGCAATGTCGCCTTTGGCCTTGAGCTGGCCGGTGTAAGCCGTGCCGAGCGTGAAGCCAAGGCCCGCGAAATGCTTGCCCTGGTCGATCTGGCAGGTTTCGCCGACCGGCGCATCTGGCAGCTTTCGGGCGGCCAGAAGCAGCGCGTCGGCCTGGCCCGCGCCCTGGCCGCCAACCCGCGCGTACTGTTGATGGACGAGCCGTTCGGCGCCCTTGATGCGTTCACCCGCGAGCAGATGCAGGAGCTGTTGCTGCAGGTCTGGCAGCGCACTGCCAAGCCGGTGTTCCTGATTACCCATGACATCGAAGAAGCGGTGTTTCTCGCCAGCGAGCTGGTGCTGCTGGCGCCCAACCCAGGCCGCGTTGTCGAGCGCCTGCAACTGGACTTCGGCCAGCGCTACGCCGCCGGTGAGTCAGCGCGGGCGATCAAGTCCGACCCGCGCTTTATCGAAACCCGCGAACACGTGCTGGCGAGAGTCTTCTCGCAACGCGAAGACGCCCGCCGGGAGCACTCAGCATGAGCACTGTCGACCTGCCGCTGGCCGCCAAACCGGCCAGCCTCAAACCGCTGCCGCGCAAGCCACTGTCAACCCGCTGGATCAGCGCGCTAACCTTGGCCAGCCTGTTGCTGCTGTGGTGGGCGGTGACCGCCGCCGAGCTGGTCGAACCGCTGTTTCTGCCACCGCCGGCAGACATCCTCGGCAAGGCCTGGGTGCTGCTGACCCAGGGCTACATGGACGCCAGCCTCTGGCAGCACCTGGGCGCAAGCCTTGGGCGGATCGGCCTGGCGCTCGGCGCAGCCATTCTCACGGCGATCCCGATCGGCATTGCCATCGGCTCCAACCGTATTGCCAGGGGCATTTTCGACCCACTGATCGAGTTCTACCGGCCCATCCCGCCGCTGGCCTATCTGCCGCTGATCGTGATCTGGTGCGGCATCGGTGAGCTGTCCAAAGTGCTGCTGATTTACTTGGCGATCTTCGCCCCGATTGCTATCGCCACCGCCACCGGCGTGCGCACCGTCGACCCGGCCAAGTTGCGCGCCGCGCAGTCACTGGGCGCCAGCAAGGCCCAGCTGATTCGCCATGTGATCCTGCCAAGCGCCCTGCCTGACATCCTCACCGGCGTGCGCATCGGCCTGGGCGTGGGCTGGTCGACCCTGGTAGCCGCGGAATTGATCGCGGCCACCAGCGGCCTCGGCTTCATGGTCCAGTCGGCGGCGCAGTTTCTCGTCACCGACGTGGTGGTGCTGGGGATTCTGCTGATTGCCCTGATCGCCTTCGCCCTGGAGATGGGCCTGCGCGCCCTGCAACGCAAGCTGGTGCCCTGGCACGGCCAGACCCACTGATCACGACTGACCACGCCGGCACTCCGGCGCCTGACATTAGAGACTGCCATGAGTCTGACCATCACTCCGTTAAGCCCGGCCCTCGGCGCGCAGATCACTGGCGTCGACATCAGCCGTGAGATCACTGCCGAACAACGCGATGCCATCGAGCAGGCGCTGCTCAAGCATCAGGTGCTGTTCTTCCGCGAGCAGCCGCTCAACCCGGAGCAGCAAGCCCGCTTCGCTGCGCGTTTTGGCGACCTGCATATCCACCCGATCTACCCCAATGTGCCGGAAACGCCACAAGTGCTGATCCTCGACACCGCCGTCACCGACGTGCGCGACAATGCCGTATGGCACACCGACGTGACCTTCCTGCCGACCCCGGCGCTGGGCGCGGTACTCAGTGCCAAGCAGTTGCCGGCCTACGGCGGCGATACCTTATGGGCCAGTGGCGTAGCGGCATTCGAAGGCTTGTCGGCGCCACTGCGCACGATGCTCGACGGCCTCACCGCCACCCATGACTTCACCAAGTCATTCCCGCTGGAGCGCTTCGGCACCACTGCCGAGGACCTCGCCCGCTGGGAAGCAACCCGGCGCAACAACCCGCCGCTGACGCACCCGGTGGTACGCACGCATCCGGTCAGCGGACGCAAGGCGTTGTTCGTCAATGAAGGGTTTACCACGCGGATCAACGAGCTCAACGAGCAGGAAAGCGAGGCCCTGCTCAAGCTGCTGTTTGCCCATGCGACGCGGCCGGAGTACAGCATCCGCTGGCGCTGGCAGGAAAACGACGTAGCCTTTTGGGACAACCGCGTCACCCAGCACTACGCCGTCGACGACTACCGCCCGCAGCGGCGGGTCATGCACCGCGCCACCATCCTTGGCGACGCGCCGTTCTAGCGCAGGCAAGGGGCTGCCCGGCAGCCCCTCACGCAACTACCTGACCATGTGCAGGAACTGCATGTGCCGTTCGTACTGGTCGAGGATGTCGTTGATGATCTGCTCCTTGCTGTAGCCGACCAGATCGTAATCCTGGCTACCTTCGGACAGATGCACCTCGGCGCGGTAATAACGACGGTTTTTCAGCTCTTGCGCGCCCAACCCACCCAAGGCGAAGGACGGCGTGAAGTAACCACGCATCTGCACCTGATAGATGAACGGCTGCTCTTCACCATGGCCGACTTTCAAGCTGACGTTGTCGTGGCTCGGGTCGTCCTGAGTGATCAGCACCAGGCCTTTCTGCTCGAACACCTCGCGCACTTCATTGATTGCCGGGCGCACCACGTCATCCATGAAGCGGTACACCTCATCGCGCGACGGGAAGTGCACAGCCTGGCTCAAGCGCTGGCGCCAGCCACCGCGACCACGGCGGCGGCTCTGCGCGACCGGGGCCAGCGAGTGCAACTGGGCGATGCGCCGCTGCGACTCGAGGTAAAACGCCTTGTGCAGGCCCCACATCATGCACAGCAGGATCAGCGAGAACGGCAGCGAAGTCAGCACCACTGCCGACTTGAGCGAGTCGATGCTGCCGGCGAACAGCAAGGCACTGGTGATCAGCGCGGTCATCGCCCCCCAGAAGATCCGCAGCCAGTTCGGCCCGTCTTCGTCAGGGCTGCCGCCCTTGGCCGACAAGGTCGACAGCACCACGGTGCCGGAGTCGGCCGAGGTGACGAAGAAGACCAGGCTGATGAACACCGTCACGGCGATCACCGTCTTGCTCCACGGGTAGGTTTCGAGCAGCAGGTACAGGCTCATCGACGGGTTTTCCAACGCCGACTGGCCGAGCGCGACCAGGCCGTGGTTGAGCACCTGGTCCATCGCGCTGTTGGCGAAGATCGACATCCACGCAAGGGTGAAGCCAAGCGGGATCAACAGCACGCCGAAGACGAACTCACGGATGGTCCGGCCACGGGAAATCCGCGCGATGAACAGGCCCACGAACGGCGCCCAGGCAATCCACCAGGCCCAGTAGAACACCGTCCAGCCACCCAGCCAGTCACGGTTCTCGCCATAGGCATAAACGTCGAAGCTCTTGCTCGGCAAGGCACCCAGGTAGTCACCCAGGTTCTGGATCAGGGTATTGAACAGGTGCTGGGTCGGCCCGGCAAACAGCACGAACAACAGCAGCGCACAGGCCAGGAACAGGTTGATGTCGGACATCACCCGCACGCCCTTCTCGACCCCAGCCACGGCCACCGCCACTGCAGCGCCCATCATCAGGGTGATCAGCGCGACCTGCACCCATTGGCTATGCGGGATGCCGAACAGGTAATCCAGGCCGGAGTTAAGGTGCAGCACACCAAAGCCCATATCGGCGCCCAGGCCGAACACCGTGGCAATGATGCCGAAGCCATCCACTGCGTAACCGATCGGGCCGTTGATGCGTTTGCCGATCAGCGGGTACAACGCCGAACGCAGCGCCAGCGGCAGGTTGTGGCGATAGGCGAAGTAGGCCAGCGCCATGCCGACAAAGGCAAACACGCCCCAGCCATGCAGGCCCCAGTGCAGGAACAGCAGCTTCATTGCTTCGCGCCCGGCCTCGGCGGTGCCGCCTTCGCCCTGGGGCGGCTGCAGCATGTGCGTCAGCGGCTCGGAGACGCAGAAGAAGAACAGCGTGATGCTGATACCGGCGGCAAACAGCATGCCGGCCCAGGACAGGTAACTGAACTCCGGCTCGTCATGGTCGGCGCCCAGCTTGATCTTGCCGTAACCAGAAATGGCGGTGACCACCACGAACACCAGATACAGGGTCATGGCCAGCATGTAGTACCAGCCCACCGTGTTGGCAGCCCAGTTTTGCGCGGCCAGCAACCAGGCCCCGGAGGCCTCGGGGTTGACGATGACTACCAGCCCGAAAAGCAGGATAAAACTGGCGGCGAAGTAGAACACCGGCGCGTTCATGCGCATCTTGCTGTCAGCAAGTTCAGGGGTGGAATTACTCATGCAACCTGCACCCCGCTGTGGGAATCAGGCATAGGATTTAACGGGTTCAGCAAAGGCATATCCTCCTGTTGAACACCGGCAGCGACCAGCGTTTTTATGTTGAACAAGCGTTCAAGTTAAACATGGATCGGCCTTCGATGCGACCTGCCCCGCTGAGCGGGGCAGGTATATAGAGGTGCTGACATCGGCTTTTGCTCGCCGCTTTTGCTATTTTTTTGCCTGACAATCGAGCTGCAGATTGGCCTGGGTGATGTTGCTGTCGGCCGGCACGCTGCGGGTCAGCCACACATTGCCGCCGATGGTCGAGCCCTTGCCGATGGTGATCCGACCCAGGATGGTCGCGCCGGCATAGATCACCACATCGTCTTCGACGATCGGGTGACGCGGCTGGCCCTTGTGCAGGCTGCCGGTTTCATCGGCGGTGAAGCGTTTGGCCCCCAGAGTCACCGCCTGATAGATACGCACGCGCTCGCCGATGATCGCGGTCTCGCCGATCACCACACCGGTACCGTGGTCGATGAAGAAGCTCGGGCCAATTCGTGCGCCGGGGTGGATATCGATGCCGGTGGCCGAATGCGCCAGCTCCGAGCTGATCCGCGCCAGCAACGGCAGGCCGGCCAGGTACAGGTGGTGGGCCAGGCGGTGATGGATAATCGCCAGGATCCCCGGGTAGCACAGCAGCACTTCGTCCACGCTGCGCGCGGCCGGGTCGCCGTGGTAGGCGGCGAGCACGTCGGTGTCGAGCAGCACGCGCATCTCTGGCAGGGCCGCGGCAAAGCCCTGGATCAGGCGCAAGGCCTCGCTGTCGGCGTTGGCCTGGTCAGTCTGGCTCTGGCGTGCGGCATAGCGCAGCTCCAGCCGAGCTTGCGCGAGCAGCGCGGTAAGGGCGGTGTCGAGGGAGTGGCCGACGTAAAAATCTTCGCTTTCTTCACGCAGGTCGACCGGGCCCAGGCGCATCGGGAACAAGGCCCCGCACAGTTGCTCGAGAATGCGCTGCATGGCGTCGCGCGACGGCAGCTCGCGGCCGCCCTTCTCGCCGCTGCTGCGGCCATTTTGCGTGCGCCATTGCTCACGGGCGCCGCGCAGGCCGGTCACGATCGACTGCAGCTGCCATTTGCCGGGGGATGGTTGTTCGCTCACGGGGTGCTCCTGACTGGCGGGTAGATTGCACTCTACGACAAATCCAGCCCTTGGAAAAAACAACGCTTTATTCCATCCTGCGCTAAGTCGGGCATAAGCCGCGCTGACGGGCTACCCTCAACGCAGCCGGCCAACGGCCAGATACACACAAATGGAATAACAAAATACTTTTTTATTATTTCATGAGCTAAACAGCCCACCTTATAGTCGCCACCCACTACTTCCACCAAAAGCGCGGGGCCCTGCCATGTCGATCTTTGCCAAACCGTTTCTCAATGCCAGCCTCGCCATCGTGCTGGGTACCGGCCTGTTCAGCCAGGCGTTTGCCGGCGAGCAGCTGCAGACCATCAAAGACAAAGGCGTGCTCAACGTCGGCGTCGAAGGCACCTATCCGCCGTTCAGCTTTGTCGACGACAGCGGCAAGCTGTCGGGCTTCGAGGTAGAGCTGTCGGAACTGATCGCCAAAGAGCTTGGGGTCAAGGCCAAGGTCCAGCCGACCAAGTGGGACGGCATCCTCGCCGCTCTGGAATCCAAGCGCCTGGACGTGGTCGTCAACCAGGTAACCATCTCCGACGAGCGCAAGAAAAAGTACGATTTCTCCGAGCCGTACACCGTCTCCGGCATTCAGGCACTGGTGCTGAAGAAGAAAGAAAAAGATCTGAACATCAAGTCCGCAGCTGACCTGGCCGGCAAGAAGGTCGGTGTTGGTCTGGGCACCAACTACGAGCAGTGGGTCAAGGCCAACGTGCCGACCGCCGACGTGCGCACTTATGAAGACGACCCGACCAAGTTCCAGGACCTGCGCGTGGGCCGCACCGACGCCATCCTGATCGACCGCCTGGCTGCGCTTGAGTACGCGAAAAAAGCCACAGACACCGTTGCCGCCGGCGACGCCTTCTCGCGCCTGGAGTCGGGCATTGCCCTGCGCAAGGGTGAGCCAGAACTGCTCGCGGCCATCAACCAGGCCCTGGACAAACTGCGCGCCGACGGCAGCCTGGCCAAGCTGTCCGAGAAGTACTTCGGCGCTGATGTGACTAAATGATTGAAGAAAGCCTGCAACTGGTAGCCGACTCCGCGCCCTTTCTGCTCAAGGGCGCTGGCTACACCATTCTGCTCAGTGTCGGCGGTATGTTCTTTGGCTTGCTGCTGGGCTTTGCCCTGGCGTTGATGCGCTTGTCCAAGGTGCTACCGCTGGACTGGCTAGCGCGTATTTACGTGTCGTTCTTCCGCGGCACGCCGCTGTTGGTGCAGCTGTTCGTGATCTACTTCGGCCTGCCGCAGATCGGCCTTGAGCTTGACCCGATCCCGGCGGCGCTGATTGGCCTGTCGCTGAACATGGCGGCTTACGTTTGCGAAATCCTGCGGGCGGCGATCTCGTCGATCGAGCGCGGCCAGTGGGAGGCCTGCGCCAGCATCGGCATGACCCGCGCCCAGGCCATGCGCCGGGCGATCCTGCCGCAAGCCATGCGCACTGCCCTGCCGCCGCTGGGCAACAGTTTCATTTCGCTGGTCAAAGACACTGCGCTGGCGGCCACCATTCAGGTGCCGGAGCTGTTCCGTCAGGCCCAGCTGGTCACCGCACGGACCTTTGAAGTGTTCACCATGTACCTGGCCGTTGCGGTTATCTACTGGATCCTGGCGAGCATCCTTGCCCACTTCCAGAACCGCCTGGAAGCGCGGGTCAACCAGCATGACCAGGAGCGTTGAGCATGATCGTAGTTGAAGGCCTGACCAAACGGTTCAACGGCCAGACCGTGCTCGACGGCATCAATCTGACCGTACAGCCCGGTGAGGTGATCGCCATCATCGGCCCCAGCGGCTCGGGCAAGACCACCTTTCTGCGCTGCCTCAACCTGCTTGAGACGCCCGACGCCGGACGGATCCAGATCGGCGACATCAGCATCGACGCCAACCGCTCGCTGGGTAACCAGCAGAGCGCCATCCGCCGCCTGCGCCAGCAGGCCGGGTTTGTCTTCCAGAACTTCAACCTGTTCCCCCATCGCACGGCGTTGGACAACGTCATCGAAGGGCCGCTGGTGGTCAAGAAGACCCCGCGCGCAACAGCCCTGGAGCTGGGCCGACGCTTGCTGGCCAAGGTCGGCCTGGCCGGCAAAGAAGACGCCTACCCCCGGCGTTTGTCCGGTGGCCAGCAACAGCGTGTGGCGATTGCCCGGGCGTTGGCCATGGAGCCGGACGTGATCCTGTTCGACGAGCCAACCTCAGCGCTGGACCCGGAACTGGTGGGTGAAGTGCTGGAGACCATCCGTGGCCTGGCCCAAGAGCAGCGCACCATGATCATCGTCACCCACGAGATGAGCTTTGCCCGGGATGTTGCCAACCGGGTGATCTTTTTCGACAAAGGGGTGATTGTTGAGCAGGGTGAAGCCAAAGCGCTGTTTGCCAACCCCAAGGAAGAGCGTACCCGGCAGTTCTTGCGCAAGTTTCTCGGCACCACCGCCTCTTAACGTCCTCTCTGTTTGGCCGCTGCGCCGCCCGGCGCAGCCTTGAGGCCACCCTCGCCGCCTCCTCAGCACTTCTATCCATATTCCCAAATGATCGTTCTAAATTATTTAATAAGCCTTTAGGGTATATACACCGGACCACCGGACCAGCACACGCGCCGCGCAACCACCAAGCGCCGCCGCCACTTTCATGTGAGGTCACGATGGTCAGGAATGCAATCACCCCAGTGCATAACGCCAGGGCATTGAGTACAGCCAAGGAGCGGTACTGATGTCCAGCCAGGCACAAACCCTTAACGCCAGCGACCTCGACAGCCCGCCAGCACTGCTGCCGGCCAAGGTCCTGCGCAACGACGCCGAAGCCCTGCAAGCCGCCCATGAGCTGGCCGCAGTCGCTCGCGCCACCGCCTCCAAACGCGACCAGCAGCGCAAGCTGCCGTGGGCCGAGATCGAGCTGTTCACCCGCAGCGGCCTGGGCAGCATCAGCATCCCCAAAGCCTTCGGTGGCGCCGACGTGTCGTTCGTCACGGTCGCCGAGGTGTTTCGCGTCATCAGCGCTGCAGACCCGGCGCTGGGGCAGATCCCGCAGAACCAGTTCGGCATGCTGCAGCTGCTGCGCCTCACCGCCAGCGAAGCGCAACAGGCGCTGATTTTCGGCTCGGTGCTGAACGGCTGGCGGATCGGCAATGCCGGCCCGGAGCGCGGCAGCAAAGACACCCTCACCCTGAAGGCGCGGATCAGCCGTGATGGCGACGCTTATCGCATCAGCGGCGAGAAGTTCTATTCCACCGGCGCGCTGTTCGCCCACTGGGTGGCGGTCAAAGCGCTGGATGACGAAGGCCGCCAGCGCCTGGCTTTTGTCCGCCGTGGCAGCCCAGGCCTGCGCATCGTTGACGACTGGTCAGGCTTTGGCCAGCGCACCACCGCCAGCGGCACTGTGCTGCTCGACCAAGTGCCAGTGGAGGCTGAGCTAGTGATCGACAACTGGCGCCAGCGCGACCTGCCCAACATCCAGGGCGCGGCGTCGCAGTTGATTCAGGCAGCCATCGACGCCGGTATCGCCGAAGCGGCCATCGATGACGCGATCAGCTTTGTGCGGGAGAAGTCCCGCCCGTTTATCGACGCCAATGTCGAGCGCGCCAGCGATGACCCTTATGTGATCGCCGACATCGGCCGGCTCAAGCTCGAACTGCACGCCGCCGAGGCGCTGCTGCGCAAGGCCGCGCGGGTGCTCGACGAGGTCAACGCTGGGGACATCGATGCTGACGCCGCCGCGCGCGCTTCGATTGCCGTGGCCGAGGCCAAGGTGCTCACCACCGAGATCGCCCTGCAGGCCAGCGAGAAGCTGTTCGAACTGGCCGGTAGTCGCGCCACCCTCGCCGAGTTCAACCTCGACCGGCACTGGCGCAATGCCCGCGTGCACACCCTGCACGACCCGGTGCGCTGGAAGTACCACGCCGTGGGCGCCTGGCACCTCAACGGCACCCGCCCGGCACGGCATTCCTGGATTTGACCAAGGCGCCTGCGCGCGCCTGGAGAACACAATGAACGCAACTGTCATCCGCACTGACGGCGAGGCCCTGGCCGTCGCCGACGAACTCGCCAAGCAACTGCGCCGCGACAGCGCCCTGCGCGACCGCGAACGGCGCCTGCCGCACGCCGAGCTGGAGCTGTTCAGCCGCTCCGGGCTGTGGGCCATCAGCGTGCCCAAGGCCTTTGGTGGCGCCGGCGTGTCGTATGTCACCCTGGCTCAGGTCATCGCCCGGATTGCCCAGGCCGACGGCTCGCTGGGGCAGATCCCGCAGAACCACTTCTACGCCCTGGAAGTGCTGCGGGTAAACGGCACGCCCGAGCAACAGCAGCGGCTGTACGCTGAAGTGCTGGCTGGGCGCCGCTTCGGCAACGCCTTGGCCGAACTCGGGACCAAGACCGCCCACGACCGCACCACCCGGCTCAGCCGCGACGGCGACGGTTACCGGATCAACGGCCGCAAGTTCTACTCCACCGGCGCACTGTATGCGCAGCGCATCCCCACTTCGGTGATCGATGACGACGGCATTCAGCGGCTGGCCTTCGTGCCGGCCGATGCGCCAGGCCTGCAAGTGATCGACGACTGGAGCGGCTTTGGCCAGCGCACCACCGGCAGCGGCTCGGTGGTGTTCGATAACGTCTGGGTAGCCGCTGCCGACGTGGTGGCATTCCAGAGCGCGTTCGAGCGACCAACACCGGTCGGCCCGCTGGCGCAGATCCTCCACGCTGCAATCGACACCGGCATCGCCCGCGCTGCCTTCGAAGACGCCCTGCACTTCGTGCGCACGCGCAGCCGGCCATGGGTCGACTCGGGCCACGACAAGGCCGTCGACGACCCGCTGACCTTGAAGAGTTTCGGCCAGCTGTCGATCCGCCTGCATGCCAGCGAAGCACTGCTGGAACGTGCCGGCGAATTCCTCGACCAGGCCGCGGCAGCCACGCCGCAAACTGCCGCGGAGCGGGTAGCCGCTGCGTCGATTGCGGTCGCCGAAGCCCGCGCCATCAGCACCGAAATCGCCCTCGCCGCCAGCACCACGCTGTTCGAGCTGGCCGGCAGCCAGGCCACCCTGGCCGAGCACAACCTCGATCGCCACTGGCGCAACGCCCGCGTGCACACCCTGCACGATCCGGTGCGCTGGAAGTACCACGCCATCGGCAACTACTACCTCAACGACGTCAACCCGCCACGCCGGGGGACGATCTGATGAGCAAGCAGATCCTCCTCAACGCCTTCAACATGAACTGCGTCGGCCACATCAACCATGGCCTGTGGACCCACCCACGCGACACCTCGACCCAGTACAAGACGCTGGCCTACTGGACCGACCTGGCCAAGCTGCTCGAGCGCGGCTTGTTCGATGGCCTGTTCATCGCCGACATCGTCGGCACCTACGACGTCTATGGCCAGTCGGTCGATGTGACGCTGAAAGAGTCGATCCAACTGCCGGTCAACGACCCGCTGCTGCTGGTCTCGGCCATGGCCGCCGTCACCCGCCACCTGGGTTTTGGTCTGACCGCCAACCTCACCTACGAGGCGCCGTATCTGTTCGCCCGCCGGCTGTCGACCCTCGACCACCTGAGCAACGGCCGCGTCGGCTGGAACATCGTCACCGGCTACCTCGACAGTGCCGCCCGCGCCATGGGCCTGGAGCAACAGCCCGAGCACGACCGCCGCTACGACCAGGCCGACGAATACCTGCAAGTGCTGTACAAGCTGCTCGAAGGCAGCTGGGCTGACGACGCAGTGGTCGCCGACCGCGAGCAGCGGGTCTACGCCCACCCCGACAAAGTGCGCAAGGTCGAACACCACGGCGAGTTCTACAAGGTCGAGGGCTATCACCTCTGCGAGCCCTCGCCACAGCGCACTCCGGTGCTGTTCCAGGCCGGCAGCTCGCCGCGCGGCCTGAGCTTTGCCGGCAACCACGCCGAATGCGTATTCATCAGCGGCCAGGACAAAGCCTCCACCCGTATTCAAGTCGACAAGGTGCGTGCTGCGGCCAAGGCGGCCGGGCGTGATCCGCAGGCCATCAAGGTGTTCATGGGCATTACCGTGATCGTCGCCGCCAGCGAAGCCGAAGCCCAGGCCAAACATGCCGAGTACGTGCGCTACGCCAGTCCTGAGGCCGGCGTCGCCCACTTCGCCAGCTCGACCGGGATCGACTTCGCCGCCTTCGAGCTGGACGAACCAATCGGCTTCGCCAAAGGCAACGCCATCCAGTCCGCGACTCGTCAGTTGCAGGACAGCGCCTGGACCCGCCGCCGTTTGCTCGACCAGCACAGCCTCGGCGGGCGCTACGTGACCTTGATCGGCACCGCTGCACAGGTCGCCGATGAGCTGATCGCCTGGATCGACGAAACCGGCCTCGACGGCTTCAACCTGACCCGCACCGTCACCCCGGAAAGCTTCGAAGACTTCATCGACCTGGTCGTCCCCGAACTGCAACGCCGCGGCCGCTACAAGACCGCTTACCAGGACGGCAGCCTGCGCGAAAAGCTGTTCGCCAGCGACCTGCCGCACCTGCCCGCCGACCATCCCGGCGCCCGCTACCGCAACACCCACCCAACCCCAGCCCCGACTGGAGCCCTGCACCATGCTTGATAAACTGTTCCGGCCTGTCGCGGCCGCCGTATTGTCACTGGCCATCAGCGCCAACGTGTTCGCTGCCGAGCCGCTCAAGGTCGGCACCACCGCCGCTTTTGCCATTCCGCTTGAAGCCGCCGTCGAAGAGGCGCACAAACAAGGCCTGGACGTGAAGCTGATCGAGTTCAGCGACTGGATCGCGCCCAACGTCAGCCTCAACAGCGGCGATATCGACGTCAATTACTTCCAGCACATCCCGTTTCTGGAAAACGCCAAGGCCGCAGCCGGCTTTGACCTGGTGCCGTACAAGCCGGGGATCATCAACAACGTTGGCCTGTACTCGAAAAAGTACAAAAGCTTCGCCGAGTTGCCGACCGGCGCCAGCGTGGCCATCGCCAACGACCCGATCAACAGCGGCCGTGGCTTGCAGCTGCTGGCCAAGGCCGGGCTGATCACGCTCAAGCCCGGCGTTGGCTACAAGGCCACCGAAGACGACATCGTCGCCAACCCGAAAAAACTGAAAATTCTGCAGGTTGAAGCTGTGCAACTGGTGCGCGCCTATGACGATGCCGACCTGGTCCAGGGCTACCCGGCCTATATCCGCCTGGCGAACACCTTCGATGCCACCTCGGCCCTGCTGTTCGATGGCCTGGAAAACAAGGAATACGTGATCCAGTTCGTCATCCGCCCGCAGGAAAAGGACGACCCACGCCTGGCCAAGTTCGTTGATATCTACCAGCACTCGCCTGCCGTAAAAGCTGCGCTGGACAAGGCTCACGGCAGCCTCTACCAGGCCGGTTGGGAAGGCTGACATGAGCAGCGCCAGCGCCCTCAGGGTGCCCACTGCCCCAGCCGCCACAGCGCCCGCCCGCGAGCAGGCGTTGCGGCCCGAGGTCAATCAGGCCCATGTGCGCTTCATCGGCCTGGGCAAGACCTACCCAGGCCAGGCCCAGCCTGCTCTGCAAGGTATCGACCTGAACATCCGCCGGGGCGAGATCTTCGGCATCATTGGCCGCAGCGGCGCCGGCAAGTCGTCGCTGCTGCGCACCATCAACCGCCTGGAACAGCCGAGCCAGGGCCGGGTGCTGATCGATCAGGTCGACATCGCCCCGTTCGATGAAGACCGCCTGGTCGCCCTGCGCCGGCGCATCGGCATGATCTTTCAGCACTTCAACCTGATGTCGGCGAAGACCGTGTGGGACAACGTCGAGCTGCCGCTCAAGGTCGCCGGCGTGGCCAAGGCCGAACGCCAGCGCAAGGTCCGTGGGTTACTCGATCTGGTCGGCCTCGCCGACAAGCATCAGGTGTACCCGGCGCAACTGTCCGGCGGGCAGAAACAGCGCGTCGGCATCGCCCGGGCGCTGGTGCATGACCCGGAAATTCTACTGTGTGACGAAGCCACCTCGGCCCTCGACCCGGAAACCACCGCGTCGATCCTCGAATTGCTGCGCGACATCAATCAGCGCCTTGGCCTGACCGTGGTGCTGATCACCCATGAAATGGCAGTGATCCGTGATATCTGCCAGCGGGTGGTGGTGCTGGAGCGCGGCCAGGTCGTTGAGCAAGGCGAAGTCTGGCAGGTGTTCGGCAGCCCGCAGCATGCCGTGACGCGCACCTTGCTCGCGCCGTTGCAGGGCAAGTTGCCGGCTGCGCTGCGGGGCAGTTTGCGGCCGACTGCAAGCAGCCGCGATGCAGCGCTGGTGCTCAAGCTGGTGGTGTTTGGCGAGCCGCAACTGTCTGGCTTGTTTGCCGACCTTGGCGGTCAGGTCAGCCTGCTCCAGGGCGGCGTCGAAAGCATCGGTGAACATGCGCTGGGGAGGTTGATCGTGTCAGTGCGTGGTTCGGCGCATGACACCCATGGGTTGCTCGAACGCGCACGGCGTTGGGCAGATGATGTGGAGGTGTTGGGCTATGTGGACTGAGCGATTGCTGCAAGGCTTGTGGGACACCTTGCTGATGGTGGGCGTGTCATCGCTGGTGGCGTTGCTGCTGGGTATTCCGATGGCAGTGCTGCTGGTTACCAGCGACAAGGGCGGAATTTACCAGGCGCCGTTGCTCAACCGGGTGGTGGGCGCTTTCGTTAACCTGTTCCGCTCGATCCCGTTTCTGATTCTGATGGTGGCATTGATCCCCTTCACCCGGCTGGTGGTCGGCACCACCTATGGCGTGTGGGCTGCCGTGGTGCCGCTGACCATTGCCGCCACGCCGTTTTTTGCGCGGATTGCCGAGGTCAGCTTGCGCGAGGTTGACCATGGCCTGATCGAAGCAGCGCAGGCGATGGGCTGCCGGCGCTGGCATATCGTTTGGCATGTATTGCTCCCCGAGGCGCTGCCAGGGATTGTTGGCGGGTTCACCATCACCGTGGTGGCGTTGATCAACTCCTCGGCCATGGCCGGCGCGATTGGCGCTGGAGGGTTGGGCGATATTGCCTACCGCTATGGCTATCAGCGCTTTGACAGCCAGGTGATGCTGACCGTGATTGCCATGCTGGTGGTGTTGGTGGCGGTGATTCAGTTGGGCGGGGATCGGTTGGCGCGCGGGCTGAACAAGCGGTGACCGGACTGGGCCCGTTTTGCGGGCCCAAGATTTAATTCCAGCCCAGATCCGCAGCCGGCACCGGCCTGCCAAACCAGTAGCCCTGCCCCAACTGGCACTCCTGCGCCAACAAGAACAGCGCCTGCTCCGCCTGTTCGACACCTTCGGCATGCACCTGCATACCCATGCTCCGGGCCAGGGCGATGATCACCCGCACAATCGCCACATCGTCCTCATCCTGCGGCAACCCCGAGACAAACCCCTTGTCGATCTTGAGCTTCTGCACCGGCAAGCGCTTGAGCCGCAGCAACGATGAATAGCCCGTCCCAAAATCATCAATCGCCAGGCGCAAGCCAAGCTCGCGCAAGCGGTGCAACTGCTCCAGCGCCACCTCGGGGTCTTCCATCACCGCGCTCTCGGTCACTTCCAACTCCAGCAGCGCCGGGTCCAGCCCGGTGTCGTGCAGCACCTTGGCCACTTGCAGGTACAAATCCCGCTGAGCAAACAGCCGGCTGGAGATGTTCACCGCAATAAAGTCCAGCAACTGCCCCGCGGCCTGCCACTCGACCATCTGCCGACACGCCTGGCGCAGCACCCAGCCATCGATCTCGGCAATCAGCCCGCTGGCCTCGGCAATCGGGATGAACTCACCCGGCGGCACCAGCCCACGCTCGGGGTGCTGCCAGCGCACCAGCGCTTCAACCCCAACCATCTTGGCGCTGGCCAGGTCATGCACCGGCTGGAAGAACAGCCGCAGTTCCTCCTGCTCCAGGGCCCGGCGCAGCTCGGTGGCAATTTCCACCCGCTGCTGGGCATGTGCAGTCAGCTCTTCGGTGTACAACGCATAACCACCGCGGCCGTTGCTCTTGGCCTTGAACAGCGCGGCATCGGCATTGCGCAGCAACTGTGCGGCGCTCAGGGCATCGCTGGGGAACAGGCTGATGCCGACGCTCACCCCGATGAACAGGCTGTGCCCCTCGCAGCTGAACGGCTCGCGCATCTGCTCGATCAGCGCCTGCGCCAGGGTTGCCGCCTGGCCAACCTGCTGGCAGTTCTCCAGCAGCACGGCAAACTCGTCGCCGCCCAGCCGAGCCAGGGTCAGGCCCTTGCCCAAGGCCGCACGCAGGCGTTCGCCGACCAATTTGAGCAACTGGTCGCCGACCGGATGGCCAAGGCCATCGTTGATGCTTTGAAAGTGATCCAGGTCGAGCAGCAACAGCGCACAGCCGCGCTTGTGGCTCTGCGCCGCGGCCAAGGCCTGCTCGGCGCGGTCGTTGAACAACAGCCGGTTGGGCAAACCGGTCAGCGGGTCGTGGTGGGCGAGGTAGGCCAGCTCCTGCTCGGAATGCTTGATCGCACTGATGTCGCTGAACACCGCCACGTAATGGCTGAGCTCGCCGTTGTCGTCACGTACGGCGCAGATCGTTTGCCATTGTGGGTAGATCTCGCCGCTTTTGCGGCGGTTCCAGATTTCGCCGCTCCACTGCCCCTGCTCGCGCAAGGTGGCGTAGATCTGCTGATAGAAGTCCGCCCCATGGCGCCCCGACTTGAACTTGCTCGGGCGCTGGCCGAGCACTTCGTCCTGCTGATAGCCGGTAATACGCATGAACGCGCGGTTAACGTGCACGATCAGGCCCTGCCGGTCCGTCACCAGCACGCCCTCCAGGGTGCTGTCGAACACTGCCGCCGCCATGCGCAGCCGCTCGCGGTCTTCGCTGCGCAGGCGCGCGCCGATGCCGATGAAGTTGAGCAGGCGCGCCCGCGAGATAAAAATCACCAGCGCACTGAGCAGCACCCACACCAGCACATTGATGCAGCGCCCCAGGTACAACGCCAGCGGATCATCGGACAACTGTTGCAACAGCTGCTCACTGAGCACCAGCCACAGGATCGATAACACCACGTACAGCGCGGCCATGCGCAAGGCGTCGCGAACAGAACCAGTCATGTCGGGTACTAATGCCCTTAAAAAAAAGTGGGGCATTATACGGCTCGAAACATGTCTTGATGCATTCCTGCTCTGGTTTTATTTCCCCGTCAATGGATAATGCAAAGCGCAGTTCCCCCCCGCGTTTCCGAGGGCTTTTACATTTATGTGGTACTACGGCTTACTCGACCTGTCGGCCTGGCAACTGGTCGCGGTCACCCTGCTGATGACCCACGTGACCATCATCAGCGTCACGATCTACCTGCATCGCTATTCGGCGCACCGCTCGCTTGAGCTGAACGCCGGCCTCAAACACTTCTTCCGCTTCTGGCTGTGGTTGACCACGGCGCAGAACACCCGCGAGTGGACCGCCATCCACCGCAAACACCACGCCAAATGCGAAACCGTCGATGACCCGCACAGCCCGGTCATCAAAGGCCTGAGCACCGTGCTGCGCAAAGGCGCCGAGCTCTACCGCGAAGAGGCGAAAAACCCCGAAACCCTGCGCATCTATGGCAAGAACTGCCCGGATGACTGGATCGAGCGCAACCTTTATTCGCGCTACAAGCTGGGCGGCATTGCCTTGATGGCAGTGCTCGACCTGCTGCTGTTCGGCACCATCGGCCTTACCATCTGGGCGATCCAGATGATGTGGATCCCGTTCTGGGCCGCAGGCGTGGTCAACGGCCTTGGCCACGCGGTCGGCTACCGCAACTTCGAGTGCCGCGACGCCGCCACCAACCTGGTGCCATGGGGCATCATCATTGGCGGCGAAGAGCTGCACAACAATCACCACACCTACCCCAACTCGGCCAAGCTGTCGGTCAAGCGCTGGGAGTTCGACATGGGCTGGGCGTGGATACGGGTGCTGAGCCTGCTGCGCCTGGCCAAGGTGCAACGGGTTGCACCAATCGCCCACCGCGTCGAAGGCAAGGCCAGCCTGGACATGGACACCGCCATGGCGATCCTCAACAACCGTTTCCAGATCATGGCCCAGTACCGCAAGCTGGTCATCGCGCCGCTGGTCAAGCAGGAGCTGGATGTAGTCGACGCCTCGCTGCGCTATCGCTTCCGCCGCGCCAAGCGCCTGCTCTCGCGGGAAACCAGCCTGCTGCAGGACCGCCACCACGCGCGGATCGATTCGATGCTCGCCCACAGCCAGGCACTCAAGACCATCTACGAGAAGCGCCTGGCGCTGCAGCAGATCTGGGCCCGCACCAGCGCCAATGGCCACGACATGCTCGCGGCCATGAAAGACTGGGTCCACGAAGCCGAGGCCAGTGGTATCCAGTCACTGCGCGATTTCGCCAGCCAGCTGAAAACCTACTCGCTGCGCCCAACCGCCTGACCTCCGTTGATCGGCACGCCCTGTTCTGGGGCGTGCCATTGTGAACTTCACCCGACCTTTTCACTCCTATTCGGACATCGCCCGCGTGGCGGGCCGGATCGTGGCCGCACGCCCTCAGCCGAGAATCGCTCCGTGCACATGGCCAAACCCATACAGCCCCGCGACCCGCCACCTGCCGCTGCGCAAACCCTGCTCGCGCTGTTTCATGCGCAAGGTGAAGTGGCGCGCCTGAGCGAGCGCGAGCAGCTGTTCAGTTCCCTGCTCGAAACCGTCAACGCGGTGCTCTGGGCGTTCGACTGGGAAACCCGCCAGGTGCTCTATGTAAGCCCCGCCTTCGAGCGCATCTTCGGCCGCCAGGTCAGCCGGGTGCTGGCCGACTTCAACGTATGGCGCGACAGCATCTACCCCGACGACCTCGAGTACGCCGAGCGCAGCCTGGCCCAGGTGCTGCTACAGGGCGCCGTCGAAGACCGCGAGTACCGCATCATCAACGCCGCCGGCGAAATCCGCTGGTTGAGTGACAAGTGCTACATCAACCAGCAGCAGGACGGCGACCGCGTGATCGTGGTCGGCATCGCCGAAGACATCACCGAAAAGAAGCAGCTAGAAGGCGAACTGCAGCGCCTGGCCACCACCGACGTGCTGACCCAGAGCAGCAACCGCCGGCACTTCTTCGAGTGTGCCAACCAGGCCTTCACCGCCGCCCGCGAAGACGGCACGCCGCTGTCGTTTCTGCTGCTGGACATCGATGACTTCAAACTGATCAACGACACCTACGGCCACCAGCAAGGTGACCAGGTACTGCAGCACATTGCTGACAGCGGCAAGGCCATACTGCGCCGCGGCGATGTGTTCGGGCGGATCGGTGGTGAAGAGTTTGCTGCGGTGTTCCCCGGCTGCGAGGCCGAGGTCGCCGAGCAGATCGCCGAACGCCTGCAGCGCGAAATTCAGCGCTTGAGCTTCAGCCATGGCGAGGAACGTTTCGGCGTGACCATCAGCCAGGGCCTGACCAGCCTGCGCGACGAAGACCTCAGCCTGGACAGCCTGTTCGCCCGCGCGGACGCGGCGATGTATCAGGCCAAGCGGATGGGCAAGAATCAGATCATTTGCGGCTGACCTGACCGTCTGCCAGCCCATCGCAGCGTACAGCCGAGATGGGCCCACACAGTCAGCGCGTGGCCACTGCCTTGCGCAGCCCCAACTCCATATCGTCGATCAGTGCTTTGGCCAAACCGCTGAGAATGCGCGCCGCACTCCCCGCCTGCCGGTCATTTTCCATCTCTGCCTCGGTAGTCAGATGACGGATGCAGCCGAGCATGACCGACAGCTCCGAAAACGCCTGCTCGAACGGCACATCCCTTTGCACGGCAAACAACGCCAGACATTGATCTTGCGCGCCCTCCCGTAGGAGCGGCCTTGCCGGGGCGCCGGACCGGTCGCGAAAGGGCTGCGAAGCGGCCCCAGATTCCAGCTTCGCCGCTGATATCGTTGGGCCCGCTGCGCGGGCCTTTCGCGACACGAGGCCGCTCCTACGGGGATCGCAGCACGCGCTATCAGGGGCGGTGGATTGAATGGATTCGTCGGTCATGGCGCTGCCTCCTTGGCCACCGCGTGGGCGATCAAGGCGCGCATCAACTGGTTGAGGATCTCGACGTTTTCCAGCAGGTAACTGTCGACGCCGATGGGCTCGGTGCCGAGGTAAGCTTCGAGGGTGCGGTTCATGCAGTCCATCAACTTGGAAATCTGTGTGAGAGCCTCTTCGCGGCTCAGGTCGCTGATGACTGAAAAATAGGAAATTGGGGGGTCGGGGACGATCTTTTTCATAGACAACCTCACGTCAACTTGAGGGCTGTCACCCGTCCTTTCTCACGGGAATTGGGTGGCAGCTGTGCGCGGGGTGAGAAACCGAGGACGTGAAAACCCGGCCAGACCGAAGTCTGCCCGCGCACAGCTACCATGACGGTTGCCGCATTCACGCTTTCGGGTTCTCACACCCGGTCACCAAACCTGGCGACCCCGTGACGTTATCCCTGAGGCATTTCCCCGACAACAGAGCTGCTTCCGCAAGTCGCGTAGGATAATTCCCAAGCTACCCCGATTAGAAGCATTTGGTTTCAAGTTCGGAAACGTCTTACGCAAACACCGCAAATCTACCGCCAAGCACGTCCCCTGAGCGGCCTTGCCGGTCCGGAGCCCCGGCAAGGCCGCTAAGAGACCGCACAGTACCTGGTGTCAACTCTAATAGCTCAGCAACGCAGCGGTCGGCCTTACCAACTTTTTAACCATAGGTGAACGTTGTTTTCACTTGCTCACCCCTCTGGTAAGACATGACAAAAGACTCCCAAGGCTCCCCTCTGCTCTCGGCGCTGGCACGAAGCTTCTTTATCAAATCACTTAAAGTGTCTTCATCAATGTCCATCTTGGCGTTTTTAATTTTGACACCATCTTTATGCAGGACCACGCCATAATCGATATAACCATCACCTGCATCGACATCAAAATCAAAAGAATCGTAATCAGTAAAAATACCGGCACTGATGACAGAGAACATCTCCTTAACCAGAGCCAAATCGTCAGTAACCACTATCCATCCTTAGGCACCTTATAAGTGCTTGTTATCGAAATAAACATGGGCTGCATGCCACCAACTCAGCCATGGCTGAGCTGATGCAAAATCATCAGATGAACACTCATATCCAATTTCTGAAGGCTTTCGATCCGCGCTTGACCGCCCGCAATCAGCGCTGGCACGAACCCGTACATTTCGGATTCGCTGAGCGGCCCTAGCGTTTGCACTGCACGCTCAAAAAGATGGTTTTCTTCGCTGTCTTCGAAATCAAAATCATCCGGCTCTGCCATGGCAAAGAAAACACCCAAACTCCGATCTGGGTCGGGATTCGGCGTTTGAACCTCACCCTTCATGGCCAGTACCCAATTCTCCGCGCATGAGACGGTGACCTTGCGGTGATAGCGCTGACCCCACAGGTAGAACGTGCCAAAGCCCGTGCGGCCGATTACGTGATAATCATCGATATCTGCCAGCTCGCTACGGTTGATCCACTCGCGCAACAGCGGCGTGTACTCATCCGGATCAACCGTCCAGAAACGACCGCCGGCATAACCAGCCCAACCCTCTTGCTGCCAATAGGTCAGCAAACGATCAGGCAAGACGCCGCGATATTTGTCGATGCTCGAAACCGGCACCTCGCGCCGCGAGGTGGCCTCGCCCATGTTGTCGATGAACAGCTCGAGGTATTCGTCTCTCATGATGTAAGCCTCCTTGGCCTTACCATCTGGAATCGCATTCTAGATGTTTGCACCCCGCGTACTGCGCTGATGCACGGTTCGTGTAGGAGCGGCCTTGTGTCGCGAAAGGGCTGCGAAGCGGCCCCAGATTTCAGCTTCGCCGCTGATATCGCTGGGCCCGCTATGCGGGCCTTTCGCGACACAAGGCCGCTCCTACGGGGGCCGTGCATCATCTGATGCCTGTTTTCCCAGCCCTCACCTCACCGCCGCGCCCGACCCAGATGCATCAGTTGCTCAACCATCTTCACCTTCACCATATGCTCAAGGTCAGCCTTGCCACCAATGCACAGCGCCGGTTCGAAAGCATACATCTCGTCCTCGGCAACCGGCCCCAGCTTGGCCAGTGCACACTGGAACAGCGGCTTGCCCTGGTTGTCATCAAAGTCCAGGCTGTCACGTTGGGTAGCGCCGAGAAAGATACCGAGGCTGCGGTCTGGTTGTGGGTTGGTTTTTTGCAGCTGGTTTTTCAGCGCGACAATGCCACCAGCCAAACTCGATACAGTGATCTTGCGCTGATAGTGCTCGCCCCAGGCATACAGCGAACCGAATGCATCCCTGGCAATCACGTGGTAATTATCGATCTCGGCCAGGCCGCTGCCTTGCAGCCACATATCCAGCGTGGCCTTGTACGCATCTGGGTCTACGATCCAGAACAAGCCATCAGCGTAGGAACACCAGCCGTCTTCGCGCCAGTAACCCAGCAATGCAGCGGGCAGTCTTGACTGGTATTTGTCGAAGCTCGCGGCAGGCACCTCGCGACGTGAGGTGGCTTCACCAAGGTTGTCGATCATTGACTGGAAAAACTCATCCCGCACCGGTTAGGCCCCCTTGATCCGTTTGCAGATGACGTACCGACCGCCACCCATCATTCGTATTTGAAGTCTGCCGCAAACTTGCCGGCCTGCAGATCCAGCTTGATCATGCAGCGTGCCCACGGTCTGCCTTGCTCGAACAAATTGTTACCCGCGAAATACTCGCGCAGCTGTATCATCAAGAGCCGGATGTCATGATCCACACGAGCCGCCTCAGGCACGAACCACTGCGGCTCACTCCCCTCAGCCTGATAGTCATAGAACAGCTTGGCGTGGTCGCCGGTCAGCGACAGCTCGACCTCAACAGAAACCCACTGAGCCTGCTTGGGCGCGATCGCCGAGAGTATTTTGCCCAAGCCCTGATAAATTTCCTGATCTGTACTCATAAGCCCCCAGAGTGTTCGCAACGTTTCGCCCCACTGCCTTGCTGGCAACGTGCAGATGGCTCTTGTCCCTGATCAGCGCTTCAATTCTGGCAAAGACAGCACCGCATCGTACTGTGGCCAGTCTTCTCTTGCGCGTTTGAGCACACCTTTCATCAACTCATCCAATTCAGGCACTGGCTGCTCGGGCGGCAATTGGTCAAAGGGCGCAGCCATCAGTGGATGATCAATCTGCAGGGGATTGGGCAAGCCCTCCCATTCACGTAGACGCAGTAAGTAGAGGATTTCTACCGGAACGCGCTCCATATGCCATTCCTGATTGAAATCGTAGGAGTTCTTCTGACTGTCTCTGCCGGTCTGCCAGGTGTGGCGGTCACAAGCAGCGAGCAGGCCGGGCAATAAATCCTTGGGGTTGGGAGTGCGCCAGTTGGCCAGAAGAGCTTCGTAGACGGGTTCGTCATACGCATAGGCCGGCCACTGGTGTGAAACATCACCCACCCAATCGGCGAACACACGCAGCATAAAGGCTTGAGCGCGGCGATGCTGCTCTTCGTACTCGATTACCAACTGATGCCGGCGATTAAGCGCCGCATGAGTGAGATAGCCCTGATGTATAACGGCATCCTTCCAACCCAAGATAGACATCGCGCCCATCATGTTGGTAGCAGTTTGGAGGCTGTAGTTTTCTTGGCGGATATGGTTTCCGGTGTATTGATCGTATTGGTGCGCCCAAAAGAACAATTGCCAAATACCCACTTGGTAGTAACGCATCCAGTGAGCCAATTCCTTCAGCCATTGTGGGTTACTGGGTGCAGTGGCAAGTACTTTATGAAGTCGACCCCGCACCATTCGTTCCGGAGTGGTATCCGTCGCATTATCTTTATTTGGCACCATCATTGGATTAGCGGGCCTTGCATCCTCCCTTGTGACGTATTCGCGTATCGCGTTGACATAAAACGTGTCATCCGCATGCGGCCCTCTAGCGACGCGGGCACATACGCTCTTGTAAGAGGGCCATTTTGGATTTACACCCATGCGTTCAAATTTCATTATTTCTTGAGCCATGGCTCCACCTTAATTCTTGCTAGACCGGCTGTTCGCCCGCTGCCCTGATGGTGATGCCATTTGCACCAACATCATCAACTGTCGTTCTGATTCAAAACGTTTACTTCGCGCCAGTAAACATTGTCTGGCAAAGGCTGATTCTGGTTGAATCGGGAAAAAACCTCGATCACATCGCCAATATTAAACCACTCATCTTTTTTCAATTGAACTCGCCCTGCACCAAATGACAGCCAGCTCCCATCTTCAAAATTCGTGCTGGAATCCGAATGATACCCCCTAGACAGAACTTTACTTTTTGCGTCATACGCCTCGATAAAGCAAGTAAATCTGCCTCCTGCCACTTGCACGTAGTTACCGTCATCGTCAGTTAAGCAGGCGTATGAGCTAGGACCATAGCTTTTTAATTTCTTTAATATGCTTACAAGCTGGGACTGATCGACGTCAATGATTACGGGACTATTTTCGGCTTCAAACTTCATATACCCCACCTTCCTCGCACGTAAACTGTTGTAGCGTTTTGGATGATGTCACCTTTTAGCCGTCCCTCATTGATCAATGATGATCGCAACAATGTAGCGGCCGCAACCCTACACACCTACTTTGTTGGCGGAGTCCACGATGGCTTCTGCCGGAGTCAACGCTTCAACTCTGGCAAAGACAGCACCGCATCATACTGTGGCCAGTCTTCCCTAGCGCGCTTGAGCACACCTTGCATCAACTCATCCAACTCAGGCACGGGCTGCTCGGGCGGCAATTGGTCAAAGGGCGCGGCCATAAGCGGATGATCAATCTGCTGAGGATTGGGCAAGCCTTCCCATTGGCGTAGACGCAGTATGTAGAGGATTTCCAACGGCACGCGCTCCGTGTGGCAATCCTGATCGAAATCGTAAGAGTTCTTTTGGCTGTCTCTGCCGGTTTGCCAGGTGTGGCGATCACATGCGGCCAGCAGGCAGGGCAACAAGTCGTCGGGGTTGGGAGTGCGCCAGTTGGCCAGTATAGCTTCGTAGACGGGTTCGTCATACGCATAGGCCGGCCAAAGATGCGATACATCGCCCACCCAATCGGCAAACACGCGCAGCATAAAGGCCTGGGCGCGGCGGTGCTGCTCTTGGTACTCGATGACCAGTTGATGACCACGGTTGAGCGCCGCATGGGTCAAATAGCCATGGTGGATGACTGCTTCCTTCCAGCCCAGAATCGCCATGGTGGCCATCATGTTGGCAGCGGTTTGGATGCTGTAGTTTTGTTGGCGTCTGTCATTACCTAAGGCTTTAGCCAAAACGTCAAACTGCCCCGCCCAAAAGAATAATTGCCAAACACCTACTTGGTAGTAGCGCATCCAATGAGCCAATTCTTGTAACCATTGCGGGTTGTCTGGGGCAGTGGCAAGAACTTTATAAAGCCTGCCCAGTGCCATTCGTATCGGGATGCTATCAGTCGCATTATTTTTATTTGGAACCATCATTGGAGCAGTGGGCCTTGCATCCTCCCTGGTGATGTATTCGCTTATCGCGTTGACATAAAACGCGTCCTCAACATGCGGCCCTCTTGCGACGCGAGCACATACGCTCTTGTAGGAGGGCCACCCTGGGTTTACACCCACGCGTTCAAATTGCACTATTTCTTGAGCCATGGTTCCACCTTGATTTCTGCTTGACCTGTTTACCGGGTGCTGGCAACCCGACTTTAACGGTACCTCCGTGCACGTTGACTTGCTTTCCTTAGCATCCCAGACGTCAAGGCTCTAGCCGAGCAGATAGCGGTGCAATCGAAGGATAATCGCACCCCAGATTGCCACCATCCAGCCCTTCAGAACCAGCCCTACCTAAATAGCCTAGAGGCTCTGTCGACCCAGCTTAAAATTTTATGAATGTAAACACCTCTCTGAATAAACTTTCAATGCGCGGAGAAGCCTCAAGGTGGGTAAGCGCTTCCTTGGTGGTAACAGGCATGTCATAAGGTTTGAACCCTCGACGAACGGCGATACCGTATAGCGCGTATTCCTCGCTATCTGCATGGTCCCAATGAGGCACGTAGCCAATCACCTTATAAACCTTGAAAATCTCACCTTGAAAATCCATCAAATCATATAAGTAACTTGGGGAATTATTCAGCGACAAGGCTTGAGCACACCATATATCGAGCTCATCTTTGCTGATAGCAGCACAGAACAAACATGCAATCACAAAAGCCAGCAGATCATCATTGAAACCATCAGGACTAATGGCATTCACATCCACCTCCATGCTTCGCTACCGACATGTCCAGTTTTCTTGTGAATTAACTCAGGAACAAGTTGTATTCGCCCCTGCCCTCAGGGTGATGCCAAGCTCACCCATCAATTTTCTTCACCCCAGCAGTGTCGTTTGCCAAATTCAACTCGTCCAAAATATTCACGGTCGCCATTCAACTCGTATTCATCTGAGACGTTTGGCCCTTTGGCTATGCGCCCCAGCACACTTTTGTAGGAGGGCCATTTCGGGTTTACATGCGAGCGCTCGCACTGAATTGCTTCTTGATCCACGGGCTTTCCCTGTAAGAGCAGCCTTGCCGCCGCAGCATAGCGCCGCTTTGAAGGCATAGATTCGTCCTTAGCGACCAGGCTTGGACCGGTCCTTACCCATCCTCACCGCCGAAAAGCCTTGCCCAAAACCCGCGCTTTTCGCTGCTATCCTTGGTCACCACCTTCATTTGCGCAGCGGGCTGGAGCAGGTCGCGCGGGTAATGCTCGTGGCCACGGCACAGCGAATCGTCCAGACCGAACGCCTTGACGGCAGCAACCGCCTCAATGCACCAGCGACCAAAGTAAGCACCACCTGCGAAATTCTCGTCGCCATAACAGTACCAGTAAGGATGCTTGAAGGGCGCCGCTTGCTGCTGACTGCCCGAACGGGCACCGCTGCCAACTTCGGCATACCAATGCGCGACGAATCCCTGAAGGAGCACGCCTTGCTCCCCAGGAGGCGCATCGACAGCTGCAAGCAATCGAGCATACGGTTTGGGGTAAAGCAGCACAGTACCGATCCGACGTTGCGGGGACCGGCTAGCGATGACGCGGTCGAGCAAGATGTCCTCGCCCTCGTTGTCGATCAGCGCCAACAGACGCAGCCACTGCTCGTCGGGGATATCGAGCGTCAACGCCAAGCCGACGAGCCAGAAACACACAATGTAATGATCGTAGTTGACAGCCCATAGGGTGCGGCTTGTCACCTGCTGCGCAGTCCACTGCTGCGCGCCCAAACGCTGTGACCGCTCCCAGGCATCAAGCAAACCGGGGAAGTACCCTGCCAGCTCCGCCACCGGCAGGCCCGCAGAATACCGACGCAACATCTGATGCCAATGATCCTGAGCTAACTCGAACAGATACTGAGGCGCATAACTCGGGTCGCCGAATGGCCGACTTGCAGTGTCCCAGCCGAGGGTGATGGATTCGTCACCAAAAGCGACCCATTCTGACCAATAGGCCGGATCACCCGATGGGGCGCGCTTGCTCATCATTGCCCCCAAATAATCTGGAAGTGGTCGTACTGCACAGCGCCGCTTCGAAGGCATACTTTAGCTGAACAAATTTCTGTAGGCCGTCTCAACCCTTCCAGAGACGTCATCAGCTTTGAAAGTAAGATTCTCCAATGCAGCCACTTCAACAGATAACAAGGGATGAGCAACTGCAGGTGACTTCAACCCGCCCTGTTGGCGAACCTTAAAAATTGCAAAAACCTCCAAAGGCAGCAAATCAAAAGGTGGGTTTTTGAACTCAGGGTCCCAACCCCCGCCTTTATCTTCGGAGTTAGCTAAGTGATAGTGGCACACCGCGTCCAGTACACCGGCAAGCCTTTGCTCATCTGCCCAACTGTCTATCACTTCCTGGTAAATGCCGAGATCCATAGACTCAATCAGGGCGGGTGCACTCTTACCCGAATAGACGGAATAGAGCCACAGCATAAAAGGTTCGAATCGGCGCCCTTTGAGATAGGCGGGATCAACAGCTCCATCAACAGTTAGCATGCCGACAAGCACATCGGCAACCGACTCCGCTAGATCATGCCTATCAGCAGCAATGAAACCTGCAAGTAAGCAACCTGCACTGCTCAACTGATTGGTCAGATTCGGGGCGCTTCTAATGCCTTGAAGAAATCTCGTATTAGAAAAGGTCTTGGCTCTGACCATGAGCACCCAATAGCGGTACACCATCGCGCGGGATACTTCCTCCCAGCCAGAAATCTCACCGGCATAAATAGAAACTTCTCCCTGTATACCGTGACAAACTGCAAGCATCCCCAGTGAATCAGACACATTGCCCAAACCCTCCAAGGAGTCACAGGCAAGATCTTCTTCAAGGTACTCAAGCTCTTGAGCCACCATCCCATCAGACTGAGACAGCCATTGGCGATGCTGCTCAAGGATTCTTTCTATTTTTTTCATTCTGGTAGGCCCCATCAGTTAATTACGCGCCCAAGGTGATACCCGTAATACTTCACCCTGTAGGTCAACGCCGATCAAATTACCGCTCACATTCTCAGGGGCACGCCTGAACTCCCGAAGCATCTGCCTAGCCTGCTGCTGCTCTGCCACGCTGATGCTCTTGTAACGACCTTGTCGACTGGCTGCCTGACCCAGAACATCCTCAATGAACGTTGTCATGTTCTGCTGTCGTACAGAAAGATCTCCTACATTCCCCGTTCGCGAAGTTTTTACTTCAGTGAACGCGAGGCGGCCATCCGGTGTACGGCTGACAATGTCGATACCGTTACCACTGCGGTTCTGCACAGCGAAGATGTCAGTGTGGTTGTTGTCACGCAAGAAGACCTTTGAGATATCTTCGCCTAGGTCACCAACCTGCTGATTGGTTAGCTTCGAAAGATCTTTGCCTCGGATGGCAGAAAACAGATCAAGTGTCGCACCCGAAGTAACGGCTCCGCTTGTCTGACCTAGCCCTTTTGCACCACCAACGTCCCCAACCTCATCCGGCCGGGTAGCCGGAGAAGCCGTAGGATTATTGTCCGCAAGCTTGCCACCATCCGCCCCTTCAGAGCTAGCCTTGCCTGAACCGCTTGAGGGTTCCTTCGCCCCAGCACCGGCTTCCGCCTTGCCCGCAGGCTTGGGCAGAGTAGAAGATAAGTCCCCGGGATTATTTACCAACTGACCATTGGAGGTCACGGTCGTTGGTGCGCCAGGGCTGCCGACAGGTCCGTGGCTGTAATCGCCAGCGACCACCTTGCCATCGATATTCTTCACAACCTGCCGTGCAGCCATCTGCTCAAGCTTGTCGGTACCCAGCTTGATACCCATCGACGCCAGCTTGACGCTGCCTGTGGCAATCCCGCCAACCCCAGTGACAAGTCCACCGACGTCCCACACCAGCTCGCCAATGTCGTAGCCCATCTGCTCGGCGTTGTCGTCACCGCCGACGGTAAGCGCGTTCTCGATGCGGGCGACCTTGGCTTTGAGGTTTTGTTTGACCTCTTCCGGGTAGCCGGCCAATGCGCTCGGGTCGTCGATCAGGCCGCCGATGGCCTTCACCGTCTCGACCGGATGCAGAAGCATCTGGGTCAGCCCCGAGATGTCGTCGAAGCCGGCCTTGATCAAGCCTTGGCCAACCCCGCTTTGGGTCAGCAGGTCTTGCTTCTTGCTGATATAGGCCCACTTGGCCAGCACCTTGAGTTCATCCAGGCGGCCTTCGGCTTCCTTCAGCTCTTTGCGTGCCTGCACGTATTGCTGGGTCGCCAGCCAGTTGTTATCCACAGCTCCCGAGGCCGCTGCGGTAGCGGTGGCGGCATCGAGGCTGGTGGTGGCGGCGATGCCGGTGACCAGGCTGACGATGAGGTTGCGTTTGGCTTCGCGCTGGCTTTCGCTTTCGGTCGGGCTGGCTTCGGAGAACAGCCCGGTGAGCAGGCTCGACGCCGCCGCCCCGGCTGCGCCACTGCCGCAGCTCTGGCTGCTGGCGGCCGCACCGGCGCAGGCGAGGATGCCGTGCAGGGCGGCGTGCATTGGTGTGCCTTCGACCAGGGTGCCGTCAGCGACCAGGTCGCCGAGGTAACCGGCGCCTTGTTGCTGCACGTAGTTGACGACCATGCCTTGCATGAACGCGCCGTTGCCGGCACTGATGTTGCCACTGGCTGCGGCAACCAGCGCGGTGGTGATCTGCCGGTAGGTGCCACCGGCGCCCCAGTTGCCGGCCACGCCATCCGCTTCGTTGCGCAGCCTGATGGCCTGGTCGCGCAGGGCCTGGCTGAGCTCGGCGTCGCTGGTCTCGAGGGCCTTGGCGTCGGCTGCATCGGCCGCGTTGCGCTTGGCGTCGACTTCCTTGGCCTTGTTGGCAAGCAGGGTGCCGGCCTCGTTGGCGAAGGCGTTGACGATCTCGAAGCCGGCGCGGATCTGCTCTTCGTCAAAGATCGGCTTGAGCGCGTTGGTGTTGTCGCGATCACTGGAGACGTCGCGGTTGAGCCCGGCGAGGGTCTCGTCGACGCTCTGGCCGGTGCGCTCGCGCTGGGCAGCGGCGTCGGTAATGAGGATAGTGCCGCCACTGATGCCGCTGCGGGTCACGCTGCTGGCGCTGTCGCTGGCACTGATGGCAATCGGCAGGCTGGCGCCTATCTGGTTTTCGTTGGTGGGGATTTCCGTGCCGGGGGTGATGTTGCCGCCGGTCTGGACCTTGCCGTCCGGGTCTTTGCCGATCTCGCTGTAGCCGCCGCCGATGCTGAAGGTGCTGGCGTCGTACTCGGCTTTGTTGCGGATGTCGCTGGTGGTCAGGCTGGCGGTCTGCAGGCGGTTGTTGCCATCGGCCACGGCCTTGTCGCTGCTGGCGATGACCGCGCCTTTGAGGTCGGTGTTGCCGCCGACGCGGATGTCGAAGCCGCCGTCACCGGCCTTGATCCCGGACTGCTCGGTAACGCTGGCGAAGTCCGAGTCCATGTCGGTGCCGCCGAGGTTGGCGCTGCCGCCGCTGACCGTGCTCATGCCGTAGCAGAACGGCGGGATGCACAGGCTGATGCCGACGCCCATGCTCTTCTCGTCGACCTTGAAGGTGTCGGTGTCTTGCAGGCTCTCGATGTTGAGGTCGCCGCCAACGTCTGCCAGCACCTGACGGCCGCTGACCACGGCGCCGCGCAGGTTGGTGTCACCGCCGGAGACCAGCGTGGTGGTGTTGCCTGCGGCGATCTGGGTGTTGGTGTGGGTCAGGGTGTCGCCGTCGGCTTCGCCGCGGTTGCCACTGACGCCCAGGTCGAGGGTGAAGCCGTTGCGCGAGCCGCCCAGCGACAGGCCGATGCCGACGCTGGCGCTCATGCCTTTGCTGTCGCTGTCCTGCTTGCTGGTGTTCTGCGCGGCGAGCAGGTCGATGTTGCCGTCGGCGGCGAGGGTGGCGTTGTTGCCGGCGCGCACCTCGCTGCCCTGGACGAGAATGTTGCTGTCTTTGCCCGCGCCGGTGGCGCGCAGGCGCACGTCGTTACCGGCAATGATGGTCGAGCCGGCAGCGGCGTCGCTTTGCTGCACCGTGGTGCTCTGTTGCTGTTTGGTGCCCAGCGACAGGCTGAGGTTGATCCCGCCGGCCGCGCCTGGGTCCTGAGCGACCGCAGTGGCGGCGTTGTTGACCGCCAGTGCGGTGGTGGCCGCAGCCAGCGCTTGCATGCGGCCGTCCTCGGTCTTGCTCGACGCCTGCTGCATCTGCTGGGTGGTCTGGATCGCGCTGATCACCGGGTTGGTGATGGTCACGGTGAAGCCGGTCTGTTTGAACAGCGTCTCGCGGGTGCGCTCGCTGGTCTCGCGGGCTTCGGTGATGGCGATCTGTTGAGCGAGGATATCGACGTCGCCCTTCGGCGCGACCACATCACTGCCGACCTGGCGGTACTCGCGCCCGGCTTCGATCATGACATCGCCTTCGGTACTGCCGATGGTGCTGGCGCGGGCGGTTTCGCGGGTGGTGAGGTCTTTGACGCTCTGCTGCTGGGTGCCCATGGTCAGGGCGATGCCGCCGCCGCTGAACAGGCCGCTCTTTTTTTCCGACTTGTCGTGGCGCTCGCTGCTGCTTTCAGTGGCCGCTTCGATGTTCACATCGCGCTCGGCGACCAGCACCGTCTGCTGAGTCGAGACCACGTCGCTGCCGCGCACGTTGATATCGCGCCCGGCCTGCAAATAGGCCTGCTCGCCGCTCAAGGTGGTGCCGCTGGCCTGGGTCTGGCTGACGGTGTCGCGCAAGGTGGTGGTCTTGCTCGACAGCATGCCGTTGCTGCCCTTGAACTTGTGCGCTTCGTCGGCGAACTGGTACTGCTCGGCGGCGGTCAGGTTGAGGTCACGGCGGGCTTCGGCGAGGACCATGCCCTGCTCGCTGGTGACCGTGGCGCCGCGGGCGTTGAGGTCCTGGCCGGCGTTGATGCGCAGGTCACCCTTGGTTTGCACGGTGCTGCCGACTTCGCCGCGGCTGGCTTCGTTGCGCCAGTTGCTGGCATCCCAGCGGATCGCCTGCTGCGAACGCTCGCTGACGGTGCCGAGGTTGACGTCGCGCCCGGCCTGCAGCTGGGTAGCGCCGCCTTCGCCTGCGTTGACCACCTGGCTGCCTTGCAGGTTGAGGTCGTTGCCGGCGGCGACTTTCATGCTGCCGCCGTCACCGCTGACAAACAGCCCGGCGACCCGCGACAGGTTGCTGCGGGTGCCTTGCTCGCTGGTGCTGTCGCGGCTCAGCGATCGGCTGTTGATGTCCTGCCCGGCGTCGATGGCGAGGCTGTCGGTGGCGCCGATCAGGCCGCCGAGGTTATTCAGGTTGTCGCGGGTCTGCAGGGCGACGTTGTTGCCCTGGATGCGGCCACCGAGGTTGTCGATGTTCTGCGCGGTCAGCGCGACCACACTACGGCCACCGAGGCTGCCGCTGTTGATCAGGTCGCCGGACAGGTCGATCTTCAGTTGCTGGCCGGCGATCAACGCGCCGTTGCCGTTGATGTCGCCTTCTTGCACACGCACGTAGACCTGCGGCACCAGCACCTTGCGCGATTCGCCGTTGGCCAGGGTGACGTCGCGCTCGACCAGCCAGACGATGTCGCTGGTCAGCTGGGCCATCTGCTCGGCACTCAGGGCAATGCCCGGCACCAGGTTCCAGTCGCTGGCCAGGGTCACGGCGTTGTCGATCAGGGCGCGGTACTGCGCTTCGTCGTTGGCAAAGCCGTCGAGGAAGCGTCGACCGGTGAGCTGGGCGATCTGCTCGCGGATCAGCTTCTGCTCGTAGAAACCGTCGCCAAGGCGTTGCTGGGTCTGCGCCGGGTCAAACTGCAGGCGCTCGAGCATGTAGTCCGACGACAGCCATTTGCGGTAGCTGGTAAAGCGCGGATCGGTCTCGATCAGGTAGTTGCTGGTGCCTGCGGGGTTGGTCTGGAACAGGCTGTTGTTGGGCAGCGCCAGGTTCAGGCCGCCGGTGCGCACCTGGTCGGCAATGCCCTGGCCGTCGTTGAGCTTGACCTCGACCACGGCGCCGACCCGGTACTGCTGGCCAACCTCCGCGTTGACTGCACCGACCGTCGCCACCTGCTGGCCGACCTGGAGCAGCTCGCGCCCGCTCAGCTGGGTGCCGCTGCCGTTGACCACGGCGTACTGGCCGTACTCGGTGGGGGTCAGGTCGATGTCCTGGATCAGCGGCGCCGGGCGGTACTGGGTGACTCTGCGGCCTTGGCTGTCACGGCCCTTGCGCTGGATGCGGTAGAAGTTGGTCGCGGTGCCGGCATCGGTGGTCACCCGCTGGCCGTCCACCTCGGTGTTGGTCACTTGCGCGGCGCCGGCCTGGAGCAGGCCACCGGCCAGAATCCGGCTCTTGTCGTTGAGTACGCTGTCGCCGCTGAAGGTCAGGTTGCCGCCGGCCAGAATCTGCCCGGGTGCTGAGGTGGCGATACGGGTTTCGACCACGCTGCGGGTGTAGTCGTAGCGGTTGAAGTTGTCGCGTACGCCCTCCGGCGTGACCAGGTGATCGACCTCCTTGCGGTAGACCGACGTCTGATCAGGACGATAGCGGTTGGGCGAGCCGGTGATCTGGAATTCCTGCAACTGCTCGCTGCTGACTTCAACGTCGACGGTGCTGAAGTGCTCGTTGGTGTTGCGCAGCTCGCGGATGTTCAGGCTCATGGCGCCCAGCGACTCGACCGTGGCGCTGGCGTTGGCCAGCAGGTCGGCGCGGCCGCTGGCCTGATCGTTGCCATCCAGCGTGCCGCCGATGGCGAGGTCGCCGGCGCTGAAGATCAACGCATCTTCGCGGTTGTCGATGCGCTGGCTGCCGATGTCCAGCCGCTCACGGGCGGCGATGACCGGGGCCGTGCCTGCTTCGTCGAGGTTGCCCAGGGTGCGGCTGGCGATGGCCAGACGGTCGCCGTAAATGCGCCCGGTGCCGAGGTTGAACAGCTCATCGGCTTGCAGGCGCACCTGCTGGCCGTCGATCAGGCCGCGGTTGTGCAGTTGGCCGTTGACCCGCAGGTCGACCTGGGTGGCTGCCATTTCGCCGCTGGCGGCGTTGTCCAGCGCCTGGCCGCGCACGATCAGCGCTTGCCCGGCGAGCAGCTTGCCGCTGTTGTACAGGGCGCCGCCGATATCGATATCGACCTTGCCGTTGGCTTGCACCTGGCCGCCGAGGCTGAGGTTGCCCTGCTGGCGCAGGATCAGGTCACCGAGGCTGAGCAGGCGGCCACTGCCGCTGAAGTATGCTGCGTTGAGCGACAGCAGGCTGCCGCCGAGCAAGGTGCCGCTGCCATTGTTGACGGCCAGGCGGTTCTGCGTCGGGTCGCGATCGGCCAGGCGCGGTTCGCTGCCAGCCGAGATCAGGCCGGCGTCGTTGTACAGCGCCTGGGCCAGGCCGAGGTCGATACCGGCGTCAGCGCGCAGGGCGCCTTGCTGGTTTTGCAGCGTGTCGGCACGCAGCAGCAGCGACTGGCCTTCGATGCCTTGCTCGTTGCCCTGGCTGGTGCGGTTGTCCAGCTGCGCGGTGGTCAGCTGGGTTCGCCCAGCGCTGCGGAGCAGGCCGCCACGGTTGTCGATACGCTCGTTCTGTTCAACGATCAACGCACCTTTTGCCTGCACCTGGCCGCCCTGGTTGTCGAGGCGGTTACCGAGCAGCTGCACCTGGCTTTCGCCGGCGATCTGGCCCTGGTTATCGAGGGTGGTGGCTGCCAGCAGCAGGTTGCCCTTGGCGCCGATAAAGCCTTGCTGGTTATCCAGCTGCGCGCTGCGCAGTTCGACCTCGGCCTGGCCGACGATGCCTCGGTCAGCGCCCGAGGCACTGTTATGCAGGGCCGCGTTGCCGGTGTCGACGAACAGCCGGCCACCGGCCTGGATCAGCCCGCCGCTGTTGTGCAGCTCGCCGCTGCGCAGGTCGAGCCTGGCCCGTGCATCGAGAATGCCGCCATCGTTGTTGACGGTCTGCCCACGGCTGTCGAGCAGCAGCTCGCGGCCACTGATCACGCCCTGGCTGTTGTTCAAACCAAGCGCGCCGAGTTGAATGTCGCCAGCCGCTTCGAGGCGCCCGCCCTGGTTCTGCAACTGACCCTTGCTGACTTCCACAAACAGCCCGGCCTCGACCGAGCCAAGGGTGCCGCCGCTGTTGTCGAGCTGGCCGGCAATCACTTGCATGGCCTGGGTCGCGGCGAGGGTGCCGGCGATGTTGCTGAGGCTGTCGGCGCGCAGGTTGAGGGTGTTGCCGGCGCTGAGCGTGCCGCCGTCGTTGAGCACTTCGCCGGCAGTGACGGTCATGGCGCCGCCAGCGGCCAGAGTGCCGCCACGGTTGTCCAGGCGCTGCGCGTCGCGCACTTGCAGAGTGCCGCCGTGGGTGGCGATCACGGTGCCGTCGCGGGTGTCGAGGTCACGGCTGTCGAGCAGCACTTGCCGGCCTTGGGTCTGGCCGTTGGCAAGCTGGGCCTTTTGCGCGCTGAGCTGCAGGGCGCCGTTGCTGGCCAAGGTGCCGCCGTTACCGTCGACTTCGCGTGCACGGACGTCGAGTGTGCCGCTGCCGGCATGCTCGACCTTGCCTTTGCGGTTGGCCAGAGTGCCCGCGTCGAGGCTGAGGTCGTGGGCGTTGCTGGCGATGCGCCCGTCACTGTTGTCGAGCTGGCCGGCGACCTTGATGACGCTTGCTGCGGTGCCGGTCTGGACCAGTTCGCCGCCCGTGTTAGAGAGCTTGTCGGCGTTGACCTGGAGGTTGCCGACATTGACCTTGGCGCTGTCGCTGCGCACGGTTGCGCTGGCGTTGGCGTCGAGGCGGCCGGCGCTGTCGACGGTGCTCGAGCTGAGGTCGAGGTCGCCGTTGTTGGCGGTCAGGTTGAGGTTGCCGGCGTAGCTGCGGCTGTGGCTGAGGTCGACCGTGTTGCCTTGCAGGTCAAGGGTGCCGCTGGCGTGGTTCTGGCCGTGGGCGGCAATCTGCTTGGCCTTGACCGTGAGCGTGGCGTTGCCGCTGGACGTACCTTGGGCGTCAACGCCGGCGGCCAGCAGCGAGTCGCGGCTGCTGTCGAGTTTGGCCGCGTCGATGTTCAGATTGCCCTGCGCGGCCAGCTCGCCGGTGTTGGTGACCGTGCCTTGGCTGCTGGCGTGCAGGTCGCCTTTGGCGTACAGGCTGCCGCTGTTTTCTACCGCCGTGGCACTGGCCACGCGGGTCGCGCCGGCACTGCTGATGGCGCCCTGGTTGAGCAGCTTGCCGTCGGCGCTGATCACCACGTCGCCGGCCATGGCGCCGATCTGCCCGGCGTTGCGCACGCCCACCCCGGCCTCGGTACCGACCAGCTTGATCTTGCCGGCGTACATGCCGCCCAGCTCGGCAACGTCGATGGCCACCTCGGGCTGGGCGCTGTCGTCCTTGGCCAGGGCGGTGGCCTGGGTATTGTCGGCGTTGACCTGATTGCGCCCGGCGGTGACCTTGAGGTCCTTGGCCCAGATGCCGGCGTTGACCTCGACGCTGCGCGCGATCAGGTCGGTGTAGTCGCTGTCGCGGGCATCCAGGCCCTTGCCGGTAATGCTCAGGGTGCCGCCTTCGACGCGGTAGCCGGTGATGCGGCCGTTCTCCATCTGTGCGCGGCCGGTGGTCAGGGTCGAGCGGTCGGCGTTGATGAAGCCGCAGCCGTCACAAGTGATCCCGGCCGGGTTGGCGATGACTACTTCGGCGCGCTGGCCGGCGACTTCGACATAGCCACGCAGCTGGCTCGGGTTGCTCGAATTGACCTCGTTGAGGATGACTTTGGCACTGCCCCGGCCAAGGTATGGGTTGCCCTCGATCCAGCCGCCCAGCTGGGTCTTGCTGTTGCCGACCGCGTTGTTGAGGATCGCGCCTCGGCCGTCGACGTCGAACTGGCTGTAGTCGTTGCGCGACACCCCGCCGGCGCTCGGCGCACGGATGTTGACCTGCGGCGTGCCGTTGGCGCTGTCGATCACCATCGGCTGCTGGCCGCCCGGTGCACCAGGATCGGCAACGATGCCGGCAGCCCAGGCCGGGGCCATGCTGAGGCTGATCAGGCCAAGGGCGCCCATCAGGGCGAAACGCAGGCCGTTGAGGCTGGCAACACAGGGCTTGGCCACCACGCCGCTGCCGCTGCTCACGCCTGGCGCTTTGCCGGCGCTGCTGACGGTTTCGGCGACGACCATGAGCAGGCCGCGCGCCTTGTTGAAGATGATGCGATACAGATGTTTGTTCATTGCAAATCCCTTTGCGTCAGGCGTCGGTGGCCAATGGGTGAGCGGCAAACCAGGCGCGCGCCTGCTCCGGGATCACCCCGATGCCATGAAAAGTGTTGACCCTGAGCCCTTGCTCTTCGCCGCGGTGGTGCAGTGCACGCATGCAGCGGTCAGTGAACAGGCGCCGCGCCAGCAGGCGGCTGAGGGCGACGCTGTGGCCGAACGGGGTGACCCAGTCGTTGATCCACATGCGCTCGCCGCTGCACCAGTCGGCCTCGTCCAGCTCGATCGGCGAGCGGGTCAGGTAGCGCTGTTCGGCGGCCTCGCTGAGGTTCAGCCAAGAGACAAAAAACACCGGGCGACCGCCTTCGCTGCCCAGCACGAATTGGCGGTGCTTGAGCGCCGGCAACAGCAGGCTGGCGAGGCTGTGCAACGGGGCGTCGCGGTGAGCCGTGGAATGCATCCACAGCCAGGTCGCAGCGCCCAGCGCGGTGGCTTCGTTCCACGGTTCGTCGATCAGGCCCGGGGCGGTGATGTCGAAGCTGTCGATGCGCATGGCAGCCTCCTCAGAACGACAGCGCGACGGTAAACGCGCTGGTGAAGTTGGCGGTTTCAAAGCCATCGGGCTTTTTCAACGGCGTACCCCACGACCAGTCGTAGGAGAGGTTGCGGTAGCCGCCGCGCACACCGACCACGGCACCGGCCAGGCGCCGGCCAACCAGATAGTCGGCGGAGTTGCCGCCGACCTCGCCGTAATCGACCCCGGCGTACAGCTCCTGGCCGCTACTGCCCAGGGCCAGGCCGAGTTCGTTGCTCAAGGTCCAGCCGCGGTCGGCCGAAAGGATGTTCTCGCCATCGAAACCACGTACCGAGTAGCGCGTGCCGATGCTGAAGCGGTCCTGCGGGACCAGTTCGGTGCGGTTCCACTGCGCGCGCCAGCCGCCGATGTAGCGCAGGCGCTGGCCGTAGGCGTCGAACGGTACCTGCAGCTGGGCGTCGGCCTGGATGATTTTCGAGCGGGCGGTGCCGTCGCCGAAGGCTTCTTCCGGCGCCTCCAGGGCGCTGTGGGCGCCGGTGCCACGGCGGTAGCTCAGGCCAAGATCAAGGGTTGAAGCGCCGATGAACTCACGATGGCCAATGCCCGCCTGCCAACCGGCCATGCGCCGGTGTTGCTGGAGCAGTTCGGTGTCGTCGATGAAGTTTTCCGAAGAGCGCGTCCACAGGCTGCCCCACATCGTCGTCTTGCGCACCGCGTCGCGGTACACCAGGCGCGACAGGCGCAGCTCGTTGTTGCGGCTTTCGCCGCGGTAGAGGAAGTCCTGGTTGGCCCCGGCAACGGTCTGGTGGTAGTCGTATTCGCTGCTGGTGAACGCCAGCTGCCAGTAACCGAACGGCAACGAGTAATGCAGGGTGTGCCCTTTCGAGCCTTTGTCGCCGGAGGTGCCGCCGCCCAGGTCGTGGTTGAAGCTGGCGTAGAACAGGTCATTGAGCGACAGCGGGTTGTCCAGCGACAGCGCCACGGCGCCCTGGTATTTGCCGGTGGTCTTGCTGCCGCTGTTGTCCACCGACAGGCTCAGGCGCGCCGGGAAGCGCTGGCGCCAGGCGATGATCACGTCGCTCTCGCCCGGTTTGGCGCTGCTGCTGGCGGCAGGCGCGATGCGGATATCGGCTTCGGCGGTGGGCACCCGTTTGAAGTTTTCCAGTGCTTGTTCGATGTCGCGCAGGTTGAGCAGATCGCCAGGCTTGGCCGGCATCGCGTTCCAGGCGTTGGCGCGTCCGCTGGTGCCCTCGGCAAAGCGCACCTGGCCGATGCGGCCGGGCAGCAGGGTCAGCACCAGGATGCCGCTGTTGAGGTCTTGCGCTTCGGCCAGGACGCGCGTGGTGACGTAGCCTTTGGCGATGATCGCGTTCTGCATGCGCTTCATTGTCAGGTTGATGCCAGCACCGCCCAGGCACTGGCCCAGCGCTGGGTCGTCGCTGGGGTTGGCGGCCTGCAGCGCCCACTGAAACTGCTCGGCAGCCTCGCCGATCAGGCGGATGTCGTTGATCTTGAAGCAGGGTTTTTCATCACGCGGCAGGCGCGTCAGGGCCTCGGCCACAGGTGCAGCTTCCAGGCGCACGTCAGGGCGGGTATCGAGTTGCTCGCGCAGGATTCGCTCGCGCTCGCGTTGGCGCAATTCTTCATCGGCAACGGCTGCCGAGGCTGATTGGCTGACCAGCAAGCCTGCCAGCAGCAGGCATAACGAAGGGACAAGCGAGGCGAATGAGCGGGCGACAGCAACAGTCACCGCGCCGCGTTGCGCGAGTGGGGGCATGACACGTCCTTGTGAACCGGAAGCGGGTAAAGGCCTGGGACATGGTGTCCTGCAGGCCTAAAATCGAACGGTCTGACGGGTCATTCGCAAAAAAGTTGCGTGGTGAAGTAGGAAAAATCTGCACAGTAGAGCGATTTGTGAAACAAATCGCACTTTGAGCGTCAGGTTTTGTCGCGAGGCCTGTAGTTACTCTTTGCTGACCGTGGACGCTTCATCGGTCGAGGGCGCCTGGCTGGCGGCAGCCTCCTCGACTGGCGCGGCGTCGGCCCTGCGCAACCGGTTCAGCTCTGGCAGGCCGAGTTTCAGCAGCCGTGCAGTCTTGTTGCTGGCGACTTTTTCCAGGCCTTGATCAGCCGGCACCCGCGCCAGCTGCCCAGCCAGGCTCATGGCCAGAATCTCCCGCGAATAAACTCCGCCGCCCAAGGCATACACCGCCGCAATCAGCTCGCGCAGCGGCAGCGGCAAGCGCCAGCGGGTACGCAGCGCCGAGCCGAATGGAGCGCCGAATTCGTTGAGCGACAGCTGCACCTGGTCTTCATCCAGCTCACCGCCCGCCAGGCGCCACTCCTGCAGGCAGCGCAGCACGGCCAGGTCGCCCAGGCAATGCAGCAGGCCGGCGCAGTAGCAGCGACCTTCATCGACTTCAAGCATGCGCGCCAGGGTGCGGCCGTATTCTGCGGTGTGCAGCGACAGGTCCCAGTAGTACGCGGCATGCCGGGCCAGCAGCGGGTCGCTCAGCCGCGCGCTGCGCTTGAGGGTCAAGCCGAGCACCAGGTTCATGCTCTGGGTGCTGCCGAGCTTGTTCAGCGCTTGCAGCAGGGTCTGTGCCGGGGCATCGCTGTGCATCGCTGCGCTGTTGGCGGCGGCGATCAATACTGCGGTGATCTGCGGATCACTTCGGATCTCTTCTTCGAGCACGCGCAGGTCCAGCCCTTGCGGGTTGAGCGCACGCTTGATGGCCTGCTCGACGTCGGCCAGCAACGGCCCGCCATCGGCACTGGCGCGGCGCTGCTCAAGGTACGCCGGCAGCTTGGCTCCGGGGCTGAGCGGCGGCACCGGGCAGGCGATTTCTTCGCCGGCGCTGGTCAGCAACACTTCGAGGCGCCTGCGCAGTTTGTCGATGTTGAGCGGTTTGCTCAGGTACTCGGTGGGTTGCAGCGGCAGCACCTCGCGCACGCTGGCGCTGTCGCTGCGGTTGCTCAGCAAAATGAACGGCAGGCTCGGCGTCTGGCTTTTGCCACGCACTTTGCGCAGCAGGTCGAGGCCATCAATGTCACCCACCAACTCACGGTCGGCGATGATCAGGTCAGGCTTGCTGGCCAGCGCCGCCAGCGCCTGGGCGCCGTCGGCGCAGATTTGCAGGCGGGCGTCGCAGCGCACACTGAGCAGGGTTTCGCGCAGCATGTCGCGCACCCATGGGTCGCCTTCGGCAATCAAAACGCAAGGCGCGGTGGGGTTTGCAACGCTCATGGGCTACTCCTGAGTAATCGTGTCACGCAATCCGTTGCTGCTTCCAAAACAGGTCCGTGGGCTAACGATAGCGTCTAGCCCGGTCAACCGGCATAAAAAAACCCGCCTAGGCGGGTTTTTTTCTGACGCGGGTCACATTTACGCGAGTTCGGCGAAGCACTCTTCGATGATCGCCAGGCCCTTGTCGAGCAGCGCGTCTTCGGCGGTCAGCGGCACCAGGATGCGCAGGACGTTGCCGTAAGTACCGCACGACAGCAGGATCAGGCCCTTGTCGCGCGCCTTGGCCACGACCTGGTTGACGGCAGCAGCGTTTGGCGTGTGCGAGCCAGCGGCGTCGAACACTTCAAGCGCGATCATCGAACCCAGCGCACGCACGTCACCGATGATCGGGTGCTTGGCCTGGATCTGGCGCAGGCCAGCGACCAGGTGCTCGCCAACAGCCTTGCTGCGGTCGAGCAGTTTTTCTTCTTCAAACACCTGAATCACGGCCAGGGCCGCGGCGCAGGCGATCGGCGAACCGGCGTAGGTGCCGCCCAGGCCGCCTGGAGCGATGGCGTCCATGTACTCGGCCTTGCCGCACACACCGGCCAGCGGGAAGCCGCCAGCGATGGATTTGGCGAAGGTGGTCAGGTCAGGCGCAACGCCCATCTGTTCCATGGCGAAGAAGGTGCCAGTACGGCCAGCGCCGGTCTGCACTTCGTCGGCGATCAGCAGGATGCCGTGCTGGTCGCACAGGGCGCGCAGGCGCTGCATGAACGGCTTGGTCACCGGGATGAAACCACCTTCGCCCTGAACTGGCTCGATGATGATTGCAGCGATGTCTTTAGGCTCGGCGTCGTTCTTGAAGATGCGCTCGATGGAAGCGATCGAGTCGTCGATGCTCACGCCGTGCAGCTCGTTCGGGAAGATCGCGCGGAAGATGCCGCCTGGCATCAGGCCCATGCCGGCCGAGTACGGTACGACTTTACCGGTCAGACCCAGGGTCATCATGGTACGGCCGTGGTAGCCGCCGGTGAAGGCGATCACGCCAGCACGGCCAGTGGCAGCGCGGGCGATCTTGACGGCGTTTTCAACCGCTTCGGAGCCGGTGGTGACCAGCAGGGTCTTCTTGTCGAAGTCGCCTGGGACCAGCTCGTTGATTTTTTCGCACAGCTCGACGTAAGGCTCGTAGGCCAGCACCTGGAAGCAGGTGTGGCTGACCTTGGTCAGCTGGTGCTGAACAGCGGCAACCACTTTCGGGTGCAGGTGGCCGGTGTTGAGTACGGCGATGCCGCCGGCGAAGTCGATCAGTTCGCGGCCTTCAACGTCGATCACGGTAGCGTTCTTCGCGGTATCGACGAAGATCGGGTGGATCTGGCCAACGCCACGTGGGACGGCGGCGACACGACGTTGCATCAAGGATTCGTTGGTCTTGCTCATAGTGCCCTCAATTGCGCCGACTAATAGCGGCGCTTGGGGGTGGCTGGGTCTGTTCGCGATCAGTATTCGTTGATCGACTGGCGCGAGCGCCCGGGCCACCAGGTCCTGCAATATAAAAAGACCAGCGAGACGTCGCTCTCGCGCCCCGCTGGCAGAGGTAAAAACCTTGCTACTGGATCAGACGCTGATGCACAGGTACTTGATTTCGAGGTAGTCCTCGATGCCGTACTTGGAACCTTCGCGGCCCAGACCCGAGGCCTTGATGCCGCCGAATGGCGCAACTTCGTTGGAGATCAAGCCGGTGTTGATGCCGACCATGCCGTACTCCAACGCTTCGGCAACACGGAACACACGGCTCATGTCGCGGGCATAGAAGTACGAGGCCAGGCCGAATTCGGTGTCGTTGGACATGGCGATGACTTCGGCTTCGTCTTTGAAGCGGAACAGCGGCGCCAGTGGGCCGAAGGTCTCTTCCTTGGCGACGGCGGCAGTTTTCGGCACGTCGACAAGGATGGTCGGTTCGAAGAAGTTGCCTTCGATCAGCTTGCCGCCGGACAGGATCTTGGCGCCTTTGCTGACCGCGTCCTGGATGTGCTCCTGGACCTTGGCGACAGCCTTGCCGTCGATCAGCGGGCCGGTGGTGGTGCCGTCCTCCAGGCCGTTACCGATCTTGAGCTTGGCCACCGCGGCCTTGAGCTTCTCGGCGAACGCGTCGTAGACGCCGTCCTGCACGTAGATACGGTTGGCGCAGACGCAGGTCTGGCCGTTGTTGCGGTACTTGGAGATGATCGCGCCTTCGACGGCCTTGTCCAGGTCAGCGTCGTCGAACACGATGAACGGGGCGTTGCCACCCAGCTCCAGCGAGACTTTTTTGATGTCCTTGGCGCATTCCTGCATCAGCTGACGGCCGATTTCGGTCGAGCCAGTGAACGACAGCTTGCGCACGATCGAGTTGCCGGTCAGCTCGGTGCCGATGTCGCCGGCGCTGCCGGTAACCACGCTGAACACGCCAGCCGGGATGCCGGCGCGGGTGGCCAGCTCGGCCAGGGCCAGGGCCGAATACGGGGTCTGCGAAGCAGGCTTGAGCACCATGGTGCAGCCAGCGGCCAGGGCCGGGCCGGCTTTACGGGTGATCATCGCGGCCGGGAAGTTCCACGGGGTAATGGCCGCGGTAACGCCGATTGGCTGCTTGATGACGATCAGGCGCTTGTCTGGCTGATGGCCTGGGATGGTGTCGCCATAGACGCGCTTGGCTTCTTCGGCGAACCACTCGATGAACGAGGCGGCGTAGGCGATTTCGCCCTTGGCTTCGGCCAGCGGCTTGCCTTGCTCGGTGGTCATCAGGCGAGCCAGGTCGTCCTGGTTCTCGATCATCAGCTCGAACCAGCGACGCAGCTTGTTCGAACGCTCTTTGGCAGTCAGGGCACGCCAGGCCGGTAGGGCCTTGTCGGCAGCTTCGATGGCGCGGCGGGTTTCAGCGGCCCCCATCTTTGGCACGGTGCCGATGACTTCACCGGTAGCCGGGTTGGTCACCTTGATGGTCTGGCCGTTGTCCGCATCCAGCCATTCACCGTTGACGAAGGCTTGCTGGCGGAACAACTGAGCGTCTTTGAGCTGCATGTCGGCTTCCCTTGAGCACCGTGAGCGCACGGAGCGAATTATTGATTGTTGAACACGCACCCCAACACCGAAAACGGCCGATACGGGGCTTGAGCGTTTGAAATCTCAAACGAATCGTAAGGGTCTGTTGGGTCTTGGACAATAGGCTGTTCGAAAAAAAGAACGAGTGGTTGAACACCTCGTCCGAATTTCGCCAGGGTTGCGTGGCCCGCACAGGGCCCGACAACAGTAGCCCATGTGGGCCGGAGGGGGGAAGCAGGAGGACCGGCGGCCCTCCTGCCCTGCTGGCTTCAGAATGCCTTGTCGAGTTCGATGACCAGCGCGCGGTAGCCGACGCTGCCTGGCTGGCGGCTGAGCACCTTGAGTTCGACCAGCACTTCCTGGGTGCCGCGACGCACTTCGTTGAGGGTGGTGGTGGTGAGCTTGTCCTTGGTGAGGAAGCCGACCGAGGCCGAATAGATGAACTGGGTGTCGGTTTCCGGGCGATAGGCAACCACCGAGGTGACCGGGCTGTACCACTCGTCTCCGCGCTCCTTGCCGTATTCCCAGACCTGCTCGACGGTGCCTTTGGCTTCATCGATACGGTATTCGACGGCGCGGCTGTAGTTGCCGCTGAGCTTGGTCGCGGCAAAGTCGCGGCCCCAACCGTTATCAAACACGGTCAGCGTGCCTTTGCCGGTCAGCCAGGCGGTGTGCTGGGTCCATGACCAGTCGAAGCCTTCGCTTTTGATCGGGGTCAGTACCTTGTCGCGCAGGCGCTGCGGCCAACCTTGGGGCGACGCCAGAATCCACTTCACTTGCTTGTCGCGACCGATCTTAACCACGCCTTGGTGGCGTGCTGAAATGATAATGCTGTCGTCATCGGCGTCGTAGTCGATGGCATTGACGTGGGCCCAGTTGCGCCCGGTGCCGACGCCCGGGATGTCGCCGAACGGCAGATCACCCTCGGCCAGTTCATTGGTCAGGTTGCTGTCCTGCCGAGCTACGCCTGCGGGTAATTGCACGGCGGCCTTGCCGAGGGTTTCCAGCAGGTCGCCGCGGTACGGGTCGAGGATCTGGTTGAGGTCCCAGAACTCGAGCACATCGCCAGCTTCGTTGACCTCGATTATGTGATCGCGCACCGAGCGCACGCGCTTGCCGTCGGGGCGGCGATAGTCGCTGGTGCCGACCCGCAGCAGGTAGGTGCCGTGCGGAGTTTCGCGGATCTCGTGGGAGAAGTCGGCGAACTTGTCCGGCAGGTTGCGCTGCCACACCTGGCGGCCGAGCAGGTCGTACTTGGAGTAGGTCTGGCCCTGGCCCCAGATCAGCTTGCCGTCGCGGGTCTGCTGGAAGCCCATGGTCCCGCCGAGGCCGTCGCGGCGGTTGGAGTCGTGAATCTGTTCGATGTCCAGGTACCAACGCACGTCGCCATTGCTGTCGGCAATCCAGTTGTTGCCGACCTGATCCCACTCGGCAGCGCCGCCCAGGGCATTCCACTTCAGCGCACGGCCTCCGGGGATATCACCGAGCAGGTGGTTGAACAGGTACAGACGCTGCTCGAAGCCCGGCGCGACCTTGACTGGTACTACTTCAGGCAAGGCGGCGGTCTGCTTGGCCACCACCGGCAGGCGCACGGCCGGGGCGTAGATCTGGTACTGCTCACGGATGCGCTCGCCGTCGAGCTTATAGCTGACTTCGACCTGGTTGACGTAGTCCGGGTACAGGCCAAACACCGGGATACCGCCGTAGGTCCACAGCGAGCGGTCGCTGACGTCGTAGCTGATATCTACCCCGCGCTCGCCACGGCCGCGCACGCGCACATGGGCGGCGCTGATCGCGCGGCCGCCATCGCGGATGATCGCGGTCAGCGGCGCCAGCCGGTACGGGTTGACCACCACGTCGCTGAGCAGCGCTTCGTCACGGTCGGGGACCTTGGCAGTCAGGCAGGCGCCTTCGGGCAGGTCGAGGGTTTCGGTCTTGGCATTCATGGCAAAGCTCCTTGTACTTAGAAGTCGTAACGGGCAGTGGCGCCGAAGGTGCGCGGGGTGCCGAGCACGCCGGCATAGCCGCCGTTGGCGGAGTTCCACAGGCTGGTGAAGTAGGTTTTGTCGCCGGCGTTTTTCACCCACAGCGACAGGTCGACGACGCCGTCGCCCTCGTCCAGGCGCACGCCGGTAGAGAGGTTGACCAGCGCATAGCTGGGGATCTGGCCGAAGTCGGAGTCATCGATGGTGCCCACCGCCCGTGAGCGGAAGGCGTAGCTGGCGGTGACGTAGGGCTCGATGCGATCAGTCAGCTGCCATTTGTACTGGCCGTTGAAGTTGGCGATGTACTTGGAAGCGCCGACCACTTGATGGCCAGACAAGTCGCAGGTGGCGGTGGCATTGGCCAAGCTCACTTCCGGCGGGCATGGAGCGTCTTTGTAGTCGGTGTAGCGCACGTCGTTCCACGAGCCGTTGAAGTTCAGGGTCAGGCCCTGGATCGGCAGCGCCGTGGCTTCGAACTCGACCCCGCGCGAACGCACGCTGCCAGCGTTGGCCAGGTACTGCACGCGGTTGACCTGGTCGTAGACATTGGCCTGGTAGCCATGCACCTGGGCCCAGAAGAGGTTGCTGTTGAGCTGCAGGCGGTTGTCGAACAGGGTTGTCTTGAGGCCGACTTCGGCGTTGTTGACCCGCTCGGTGCCGACCAGCAACGAGTCGGTGCCCAGCCGTGGCGCGGCGCCGACGGTAAGGTTGACCCCGCCGGACTTCTCGCCGTGGGTGAGGCTGGCATAGCCAAGCACGGCATCGCTGAAGCGGTAGCTCAGGCTGAGCAGGCCGGTCGGGCTGAAGCTGTACTGGTTGAGGTCGCCCGAGTCGTAGGCGCCAACCCGGCCATTGCGCGCCGCAGCGGCCGCTCCGGTAACCGCCGCGCCACCACTGGGCGCAGCGCGGTCGACCCAGGCACTTTTCTCTTCATAGGTGCCGCGCACGCCGGCAGTGAAGTCGAGGCGATCGGTCAGGTGCCAGGTGCCTTGCGCGAACAGCGCGTAGCTGTCGGTATCGATGTGGCCGTTGCCGATCGTGGTGACGTTGGCCAGCGCGCCAGCCGGGGTCGCGTTCCAGATGTCCGCCTGCGGGCCGTAATAGTTGAACGACTTGTTGTCCAGGTCCTGCTTGAAGTAGTAGGCGCCGAGCACGTAATCGAAGAAGCCGCCAGTCGGCGAGGCCAGGCGGATTTCCTGCGAGTAATGTTTGTCGCGCACCGACACGCCAGCGTTGTAGCTTGACGCCACGTTGAGGCCGTCGTCGTTGCGCGGGGTGAAGTCCCACCAGCGGTAGGCGCTGATCGAGGTCAGGGTGAAGTCGTTGGGCAGGGTCCAGTTGGCCTCCACCGAAGTGCCGCCCTGGAACACCGTGACCTGCTGATCGGAGTCGAAGTTGACCTTGCGGTCCTTGCCTGACACCAACGTCGCGCCGGCCTGATTGGCCAGGCTCTCGTAACGGTTGACGCCGTTGATGGTCGGGCCGGTGCTGTACAGGCTCAGGATGCCGTTGTTGGAGTCCTCTTCGTTGTACTCGCCGATCCAGCGCAGGTTGAACGCCTCATTGGGCTTGAACAGCAACTGGGTACGAAAGCCCTGGCGCTTGCCGCCATTGAGGTCGTCGCCGTTGTAGACGTTCTTCACATAGCCATCGTCTTCGGTGCGGTAAGCGCTGATGCGCCCGGCCAGGGTGTCGCTGAGCGGGCCGGAGTAGCTGGCCTGGGTCTGCCAGTAGCCGTCTTCGGCAAGCGAAGTCTGCACGCTGCCTTCGGTATGAAAGGTGGGTTTGCGCGTGGTGATGTTGAGCACGCCGGCAGTGGTGTTCTTGCCGAACAAGGTGCCTTGCGGGCCGCGCAGCACCTCCAGTTGCTCGACATCGAGCAGGTCGAACACGGCCATGCCCGGGCGGCCGAGGTAGACGTTGTCCAGATAGATGCCGACGCTGCCTTCAAGGCCATCGCTGGCCGGGTTGTTGCCCAGGCCCCGGATGGAAATGCTCGACTGGCGTGCATGCACGTAGGAGACGTTGGTGCTCGGCACCAGCTGTTGCAGATCTTGCACACGGTAGATGCGCTGGGTTTCGAGGGTTTCGCTGCTGAGCACACTGATCGGGGTCGGTACGCTTTGCGCGGTTTCTTCGCGGCGGCGGGCGTTGACCGTGACTGTACCGAGCTGGGCACCCGCCTCCACCGCGGGCGTGGCGCTGACGGGTTGGTCGGCAAAGCTGCTGTTGGCGGCCGCCAGCAGCACTCCAGCGGCAAGCGGTTGCAGGGCAAACAATGAGGCCCGGGCGGGCCAGCGGGAAAGTCGAGACATACGGGTGCTCCTGGAGGCGTGGGCCTTGGCGAGCATTTCCGTTGGCGGAACCGAATCGCGGTCTGGCAGGCTTATATTCTTATTGGATCTATAAATATGTTTAATTCATATTTTGTGGAATAAGTAACACCCTTTATAAGATTCACAACCCTTCCTGCCAATTGCAGTTCACCGAAAGTTTCCATGTAGAAAATGCATATAGATCTGCGCCAACTGCGCCACTTCATCGCCCTGGTCGAGCACCGCAGCTTCGTCGCTGCGGCCGTCGCCGTGAGCCTGTCGCAATCGGCTTTCAGCCGAAGCATTCAGACCCTCGAGCACAACGTCGGCTGTCGCCTGATCGACCGCGCCAGCAAGGAGCTGGCGCCGACCCGGCAAGGCTTGCTGGTGCTGGAGCACGCCCGCCGATTGGTGCATGGCGCGCATAACCTGGCCAACGAAATCAACCAGTTCAACGGCGCCACTACCGGCCTGGTGCGCTTCGGCTCAGGGCCGGCGCCGGCCGGCGGGTTGGTACCGCGGGCGGTGGCGCGGTTTGTTGCCGAGTACCCGGCGGCGCGCACGTGTTTTCAGGTGGATAACTGGCAGGCGCTGAACCGCCGCTTGATGGCCGAAGAGATCGAGTTCTTTGTCGCCGACACGCGTCAGTTCGAAGCCGACCCGGACTACCGCGTGCACAAGCTGACGCCGCAGCGCTGGCACTTCTGCTGCCGCGCTGGGCATCCTCTTACCGAGCAGGCCGAGGTGCGCGCGCGGGATCTGTTCGACTATCCGCTGGCGACTACCTTTCGCCCGCCGTACATCCGCAAGATCCTCAGCGACCTCAGTGGCCGCCAGGACTTTTTGCCTAGCGTCGAGTGTGAGCATGGTTATGCGCTGCTCAATGTGGTCGCGCACTCGGACACCATCGGCATCGCCTGCAGCGCCAATCTGCGGCCGTATCAGGGTGAAGGTGGGCTGGTGGCGCTGGAACTGGTCGACCTGACTCAGGAGCAGGAAGACGAGTGCTACACCCGCTATGGCGTGGTCAGCCGGGTCGGCTATGGCTTGTCGCCGTTGGCGCAGGGGTTGGTCAGCCAGTTGCTGGCCTGTGACAGCGAGACTTGAGGGTTCAATCTCCACCATCAGGCTGAGCGTTGGCTATAGCACCAACTCAGACGCCGAAACATGCCGGCAACGTTACCTCTTCGCCTGCGCGTCAGCTCGCCAGACGAACGGTTTTTTTCGTGTAAAATCGGGCTCTTACACAATGCGCTCGAGGATTGAGCTTGGCTAAATTTCACGTCGACTCTATCCAGGAATGGGCGTCGTTCCAGCACGACGGAGTCGAGTACAGTCTCAGGCACCTGTCGTCGCACGAGGTGGTGTTTTCAGGTAATAAGCAGGACTACAAGTTTGTCGTGACGTACGGCCTGCACTGCTTCACCAAGGACGACAGCGGCCACAATATCCCCTACTTGTATGCCGATGGACGGCATACGCAAATGGTCTGCCTGGAGCGTTACGAAGCCTCCAAGCAACTCAAGGGCATTATCGAAAAGCTGCACGCCGCCACGATTTACCATACCGAAGGTGAGCGGTTTTTCACGATGAGCGTGCTCAACAGCACCACGGGCCTGCTGGAACCCTACAAGGTGTGTCTGGCGTTCTACCGCGAGCACCGATTACTGCGCATCCACGTAGCCAGCGCATATTTTGCGCGCACGGGTGAAGGCTCACCGGATACCCCGATCCACAAAAAGGGGTCGAGTGTCTTCAAGGTCGCGATGGAGACGCAGCAGAAGCCTAAAGGCCAATGCCCCAAGGAAGTCAAGAATCGGCCTAAGCCGCAAAAGTGAAAAGCCAGAAACGGCGAATCCCGCTCTAGGCGGGATTCTCAGCCGTCGACTGCATGCGTTCGACGGGGCAGGACGCTGTTACCTGGCAACTGGGCCATCTCATCGCTGAGAAGCGGGGTGCGATCCTTTCGGATCCCTGTAACCACCCTGTGATTCACGCCTAGGCGCAAATCAATCATCACAAATCATAAAAAATTGAGCAACCATTTTTTATGATTCTGAGAATCAGAAACCTCGGCAATCAGCGAAGATCTCGTCACGCCCCTGCTCAAGACTGGACCTCACGGCAGCCATCTCGCTGATAAGCGACCCGCTCAATGGCAGTCCAAACCGTCTTCACTTCAGGGGGTTTGCGCTTCGGCGCGGTAACCTGTGAGTTCACCGGAACGCCGGAACGCCGCGAAGGGCCCGCAGAGCGGCCCCAGCTATATCAGCCCTTACGGATAGTCCGGCTCAACTGCCCATCAACCCCCACCGGCACTTCGCCGGCCAAGGTCACCCGGCGCACGATGCGCGGCTGGGTGCCGTAGTCGTCTAGCGCGTAATGCTGAGTAGCGCGGTTGTCCCAGATCGCCACGTCGCCGACCTGCCAGCGCCAGCGCACGGTGTTTTCCAGGCGGGTGACGTGCCCTTGCAACACAGCGAACAGGTGCGCCGAGTCGGTCTGTGAATAACCTTTGATGCGTTTGACGAACTGGCCCAGCTGCAGCACGCGCTCGCCGCTGATGGGGTGCACACGCACCACCGGGTGTTCGGTTTCGTAGACGGTAGAGGTGAACACCTTGCGGTGGCGCTCGAGCTTCTCCGGGCTGACATCCGGCTTGGCCGAGGCGTAGTCGTATTCGTTGCTGTGCACGGCCCAGAGCTTGTCCGCCAGCTCCCTCAGCGGCTCTGGCAGTTCGCGGTAGGCGGCTGCGGTATTGGCCCACACGGTGTCGCCGCCGGAGGCCGGAGCGACCACGCTGCGCAGGATCGAGGCCTTCGGGTAGGCGTCGACAAAGGTCACGTCGGTGTGCCAGGCATTGGCCCGCTGGCCTTCGGCGCCGTCGAGCTGGAACAGGTAATGGCTGCCGTCGAGCACCGGCACGGTCGGGTGCGCGACCGGCTCGCCGAGGCGTTTGGCAAAGGCTTCCTGAGCGGCATCGTCGAGGTGATGCTGGGCGCGGAAGAAGATCACCTTGTGTTCCACCAGGGCAGCCTGGATGGCGTCGATGCTGGCGGCGTCCAGCTCGGCCGACAGCGCGACGCCGCGAATCTCGGCGCCGATACGGCCGCCAATCGGCAGGATTTGCAGTGCAGCGGTGTGTGGCGCGGTAGCCAGTGCGGCGTTGCTCATAGCGGTGGTCCTCACGGTCATATGACGGGCGGTTGTGATAATCAGCGGGCGGCCTGGGTGGCCTGGGTCTGTTGCAGGGCCGCGTCGAGGAAGCGCGGCTCGATCCATTCGGAAACCTGGAAGCCACGGCGGATCAGGCGTTCTTTGGCGGCCAGATCGACGCCTTGCTGGAGCAGGCCGACAAACTCGGCGTCCAGCCGTGGATCGAAGTACTCGGCGAGGTTTTCCTCAGCCAGGTCGCCTTCGAGAATCACCCGCGGGTAGTTGGCGGTGGTGGCCACCAGGTCGATGTAGGCCTGGCGGTTGTGCTCGTCGCGCAACCATTGACTGGCCTGCTCCTGTGCCTTGACCAAGCGTGCCGTCAGCTCGGGGTGCTGGCGGATGAACTCGCCGGTGCCTAACAGCACCGCCTGGGTGCTGCCGGCGCCCTTGAGGTCGCGCGAGCTGACCGGTAACTCGACCAGCCCGCGTTCACGCAGCGAGAGCAGATTGGACAGGCCCCAGGTGGCGTCGATCTGCTTGGCGGCGATGGCGGCATTGGCCGCGTTGAAATCCAGGTTGATGACTTTCAGGTCGCGTTCGGACAAGCCCTGGCTGGCCAGCGCGCTGGCAAACGACAGCTGGTTGGCCGTGCCACGGAACACCGCCACGCGCTTGCCCTTGAGGTCGGCCAGGGTCTTGATGCCCGAGCCGGGCACTACGCCGAGGTAGCTCTTGACCCCACGCACGCCGGCCGACAGCACCCGCGTATCGAGGCCATTGGCCTTGCCGATGATCGCCGCCAGGTCGCCGAGGTAGGCGAAGTCGGCCTGGCCGTTGGCCAGCGCTTCGTTGATCACCGGGCCGGCGCCCTTGAAGAAGTGCCAGTCAATTTTGATGCCGTCTTTGGCGAATTCCTTTTCCAGCAGTTGCTGGCTGCGCAGCACGTCGACCACACCACCGGCGCTGGGCTTGCTGCCGGCGCTGAGGTCGGGCACGGCGATGCGGATGCTGTCGACTTCAGCGGCCTGAGAAGTCAGGGCGAAGCTGCTCAGCAGGCCGGCCAGCACGGTCGGGGCGAAGCGGGTGAGTAGGTGACGCAGTGGGGTTTTCATGGCACGGCTCCTTGGCAGGCTGCCACCGGCAAGGGCCGGCGCTTTGGGCAGAAGCTAGGCAAGGATGATTAGAAGTAACAAAGACTGAATGTGCATGTTTTAGTAACTAAAAGGCATAAATCAGGGTTGGCGGGGCGTGTCGACGGGGTTGCGGAACCTGCATTTGAAATATGAGTAGAACGCATTGGCTAGGGGGTTCTCGATGCGTGGCCTGCATGCTCTTATGTCTTGAAATTATCTATCCGAATTTTTTTATTCTTTTATTGAATATGTTAATTGCGGTTTGTTGGAGGGCGCGATGAGCGAAATTTTGCGACAGGGACGGGGATTGCTGGGGTTGCCGCGCGGCCCTGTTGCGTCCGGCATGGCGCCCCGACATGGCCGCTCCGGCCAAGGGTGGCTGGCCTGGGTAGTGCCAGCGGGTTTGGCATTGTTGTGGCTGGTGGCCAGCCGCTGGCATTGGATGAGCGAGCAGATCCTGCCGGGGCCGGCGCTGGTTTGGCAGAGTGCGCTCGAGTTTGGCAGTGCCGAGCTTTGGGGGCATCTGTGGATAAGTTTGCAACGGCTACTTTGGGGGTTGCTCGCGGGGATTGCCGGCGGGTTGCTGCTCGGCACCTGGCTGGGGGCTTCGCGCAGGGCACAGACGTTGGTGATGCCGACGTTCATTGCCCTGGCGCAGATCCCGACGCTGGCCTGGATCCCGCTGTTCATGCTGTTCTTCGGCATCGGCGAGTTGCTCAAGCTGGTGGTGCTGATCAAGGCGGTGGTGGTGCCGGTGACGCTGCACACGCTGGTAGGCGTGCGCGATGCCCAACCCAAGCTGCGGGAGGCCGCCGCGACCTTGCGCCTGCCAGCGCATCTGCTGTTTAGCCGGCTGCTGTTGCCGGCTGCGCTACCGTCGTTTCTGGCTGGGGTCAGGCTGGCGCTGGCGACAGGCTGGACGTCGCTGCTGGCCGTTGAGCTGCTGGCCTCCAGTGAGGGCATCGGCTACCTGATGGTGTGGGGTCGGCAGCTGTTCATGCTCGATCTGGTATTCCTCTGCATCGTACTGATCGGCGCAGTCGGGTTCTTGATGGACCGTGGTTTCAGCAGCCTTGAACGGCGCCTGCTGTTCTGGCCGCAAGCGGCCACCGGCGAGCAAAGCCGGGCGCAAGTGCCGCGCGCCTGGCACGGGCTGTTGTTGCCGCTGGGCCTGCTGGCGCTGTGGCAGGCGGCCAGCAGCTTTGGCTGGGTCGACGACAATATTCTTACTTCACCACTGGGCGTGCTGGCCAGCCTGCAGGCAGGGATTGCCGACGGCTCGCTGCTGGAGGCGCTGAGTATGAGCTTGCAGCGGGCTATCAGCGGCTTGCTGCTGGGCGGTGGCGCAGGCTTTGCGCTGGGGGTGCTGCTGGGCTTGTCGAAACTCGCCGAACGAACCCTCGGCCCTACCCTGTCAGCCCTGCGCCAGGTGGCGATCTTTGCCTGGGTGCCATTGCTCACCGCGTGGTTCGGCCTGGGTGAAGCGGCCAAGCTGGTGTTTGTCGGTTTGGCGGCGTTCTTCCCGCTGTTTATCGCAACCCAGCGCGGCATCGCCAGCCTGTCGCCGCAACTGGGCGAAGCTGCCCAAGTGATGGGCCTTAACCTGCCCAAGCGCTTGCGCTTGCTGATTTTGCCCGGCGCTGCCCCCGCAATATTTGCCGGCCTGCGCCTGTCGTTGATCTATGCCTGGCTGGGCACCATCGGCGCGGAATACTTCATGCCGTCGGATGGCGGTATCGCCAGCCTGATGCTCGGCGCGCAGCAGCTGTTCCGCATGGACCAAGTGATGGCGGCGATGGTCCTGATCGGCCTGATCGGCGCCCTGCTGGGCAACCTTGGACAACGCCTCGAATCACGCGCCACGCGCTGGAGAACTGCATGAACGCCTTCAACACTTCGACCCTGCACGCCGCCAATCAAGCCGACACCACGCCGGCGCTGGTGAGCTTCGAGCAGGTCGGCAAAACCTTTACCGTCGATGGCCAGGCCTTCGAGGCCATCAACAACTTCAACCTGGCCATCAACGAAGGCGAGTTCATTGCCATCGTCGGCGCCTCTGGGTGCGGCAAGTCGACCTTGCTGCGGTTGCTGGTGGGCCTGGATACCGACTACAGCGGTAGCATTCACGTCGATGGCAACCCGGTGCAGGGCATTGGCGGCGAGCGCGGCATTGTCTTTCAGGAGCACCGGTTGTTCCCGTGGCTGACCGTCGAGCAGAACATCGGCCTGGGGCTGGTCAACGAGAAGTTGAGCCAAGGCGAACGCGCCCGCCGCGTGCATGAGTTCGTGCAGTTGGTGGGTCTGGTTGGCTTCGAGACGGCGTATCCGCACCAGCTTTCTGGCGGCATGGCCCAGCGCGTGGCCATCGCTCGAGGGTTGGTCGCCAGCCCGCGCATCCTGCTGTTGGACGAACCCTTCGGCGCACTCGACGCCTTGACCCGCCAGCAGTTGCAGGACGAACTGCTGGCGATCCGCGAACGCTCAGGCATCACCACCTTGCTGGTCACCCACGATGCTGAAGAGGCCACCTATCTGGCTGATCGAGTAGTGATACTGGAGCCACGCCCGGGGCGAATCAAAGCGGTGGTCGAGATCGACCTGCCGCACCCGCGCCAGCGCACCGGGGTGGCGCTGCATGGCTTGCGCGAGCGGGTGCTGCATCAGATCACCGGCGACGGCGGCTACTTCAAGCCGGCATCGCAAAGGGTCGAGGGCTTGCGCCCGGAGTTGATTGCCTTGTAAGGGCTCAGCCCAGATCGTGCAGGTAACGCCATGGGTAGATGCCACGCTCATGCCCATCGCTGAACACAAGCTGCACGCCGTAGCCCTGAGCTTCGATACGCACGACCTGCACATCATCGACGACCAGCCCGATTGCCCCGCGCAGCCGGGCGGCGCGGCACTGCGAACAGGGGCAGGCACCGCGCAGGCGGGTGTGGCTGATCACCTGCAGCAGGTCCGGCCACTGCACTTCCAGCTCGCCCTGCCCGCGCCGGTTGCGCAACGCTTGCGGGGCGTTCATCAGGCGGCGCCTTGCAGTTGCGCCAAGGCGATACGCACGGCCTTGCGCACTTCCGGGTCGCTATCGGCCTCGGCCTTGTGCAGCGGCGCCAATGCAGCGCTGTCGCCCAGTTCGCCCAAGGCCAAGGCAGCCTCCTTGCGCAGGTTGGCGATGCTGTGCCCGAGCAACTCGGCCAAGCCCGGCAAGGCGGCGCGATAACGCAAGCGGCCCAGCGCCCGCGCCGCTCGCAGGCGCACCTGCCAGTAGTCATCCTGCAATGCGGCCGCCAGCGCCGGCCCGGCATCGGTGTGGCCGACCTTGCCCAAGGTGGTCGCGGCTTCTTCACGCACCTGCCAGGCGGCGTCGAGCAGTGCGGTCGTAAGCGCTGGCAACACTGCAGCATCGCGGGCCAGGCCGAGCGCACCAATAGCAGCGCGGCGCACCTCGGTGTCGGGTTCCTGCGCAGCGAGGCGGGCCAATGCCGGCAACGCTGGGACGTGCTTGAGCCAGCCGAGAATGCCCACCGCTTCGCGGCGCACGGCGGCCTCGCTATCTTCCAGCGCCAGCAGCGCTGGGCCGGCGGCATCGTCCAGGCGCAGTTCGCGCAAGGCGCGCAGAGCGCTGGCACGGACAAAGCCGTCGGCATGCTGCACCCAGGGCAGGATCAAGGCGCCCGCTTCGATCGTCTTCAGTTCACTCAAGCTCTGCGCCGCGGCCAGGCGCACCGGCTCGGCGCTGTCGGCTAGCGCTGCGCACAACGCCTGGACAACATCAGGTTGCTCCCAGGCTTCGAGCAGGCGTGCGGCCTCGGCACGTACCTCGGCAGACGGGTCAACCAACAAGGCGTCGGTCAGCCACGGCGTGCCGTCGGGCTCCTCAAGGTCGGCAAGGTCAATCAAGGCAATGCGGCGCACGGCGGCGTCAGCGTCTTGCAGGCGCGGTAGCAGGTCGAGGATGTCCGGGTTGTCGCTGGTTCGGGCGTTCATAGGGCGATCCGTAAAGGTGGGTGGTCAGTGGCGGGCAGCCCGAGCGGGGTCAGGCGCGGCAGTTCGCGGCCTTCTTCGTGGCGCAGCAGGGCCAGGCAGTGACGCTTGAGATGGGTGAATTCAGGGCTGGTGAGCAAACTGGCCTGGCGCGGGCGGGCGAAGCTCAGTTGCAGGTCTTCGATAAAACGCCCCGGGCGCGGGCTCATGACCAGAATGCGGTCGGCGAGAAACAGCGCTTCGTCGATGTCGTGGGTAACGAACACCACGGTGGTGCGGATGCGCGTCCAGATGTCCAGCAGCAGCTCCTGCATGCGCGAGCGGGTCTGCGCATCGAGCGCGCCGAACGGCTCGTCCATCAACAGCAGGCGCGGCCGGTTGATCAGTACCCGGGCGATTTCGGCGCGCTGCTGCATGCCGCCAGAAAGCTGGTTTGGCCAGCGTTCGGCAAAGTCGCCAAGGCCGACCAGTTGGAGCATTTCCTGGGCTCGGCGGTGGCGCTCGGCCTTGCCCTGGCCTTGCATCTTCAAGCCGAAGGCGACGTTGTCGAGCACGCTGCGCCATGGCAGCAAGGTGTGATGCTGAAACACCATGCCGCGCTGCGGCGACGGCCCGTCGACGGCCAGCCCATCGACTTCAAGCTGCCCGGCGCTGGGGCGCAGGTGCCCGGCCAGGGCGCCGAGCAAGGTCGACTTGCCGCAGCCCGAGGGGCCGAGAATGCACACGAACTCGCCTGGTTTGATGGCAAAGTCGAGCGTCTGCACCGCTTCGAAAACCTCGCTGCCCTGCCCCAGCCGGATCGATACGCCGCGGGCTTCGATGCGGCCGGGTTCGGCGGCCTGTTGATAACTGCTCATCAAGCGCTCCTCCGTGGACGGTACCAAGGCGTCGCCAGGGCGCCGAGGCGCTTGACCAGGGCACTGCTGCCCATGCCGAGCACGCCGATCAGCAGCATGCCGACGATGATGTCGGGGTAGTTCTGCAAGGTGTAGGACTCCCAGGTGTAATAGCCGATGCCGAACTGCCCGGCGATCATCTCGGCGGTGACCAGGCAGAACCACGAGGTGCCCATGCCGATCGCCAAACCGGTGACGATGCTGGGCAAGGCGCCCGGCAGGATCACCTCGCGCAGAATCGCCAGGCGCCCGGCACCGAGGCTACGCGCCGAGGCGATCAGCCGTGGGTCCACCGCTTCGACGCCATGCACGGTGTTGAGCAGGATCGGGAACAACGCCCCGGTAAAAGTGATGAACACCATCGACAGCTCCGACGACGGAAACATCAGGATCGCCAGCGGGATCCACGCCACGGCCGGGATCGGCCGCAGCACTTCCAGCGGCGGCAGCAAGGTGTCTTCGGCCCATTTCGAGCGGCCGATGGCCAGGCCCAGGCTGACGCCAAGCACGGCGGCAATCAGATACCCGGCGAACACCCGCGCCAGGCTGCTGCTGAGGTGATTGCCGAGGTCGCTCGACAGCAGCAGTTGCCAGGCGGCGGCGAGCACCGCGCCGGGGGTTGGCACGTAGGTAAAGGTGAACAGGCCAAAGTCCAGCTTGCTGCTGGCGGCGACCTGCCAAAACAGCAGGCACGCCAGCAATGAAGCCAGCCGCAGCGGCCAGCGGGTCAAGGTGCTAGTCATCAAACTCTCCAGGCAGGCCCTCGGCATGATCAGCCAAGGGCCAACCACTCAGCGCTGGGCGACCAGCTTCTGGTTGGCGCTGACGAAGTCGAGCGCTTCACCGCCGTGGGCCTTGGCAAACTGCTCGGCCTGATCCTTGAGCAGAAACGCCGCCAGCTCGCCTTTGCCGTTGCGCACGAACCAGGCCTGGTTGGCCAGCAGCTTGATGCCACTGTCGGCGGCCTGGGCGTAGATGGCGCGGATGTCCTTGCCCTCTTGCTCAAGCTGGGCGAGGGCGCTGAGCGCCGACTCCGGCGAAGCGTAATGACGCACCTTCGGCTCGCCGCGCACCCAGATCTGCGCCAGCCGGCTGAAGTCGCTGATCGGCTTGCCGGTCAGCGCGTCGTTGGCCTTGAGTGGCAGCGGGTCGTAGTTGCTCAGGGCCTTTTCATAGTCGAGGCCGGCTTGCTTGAAGGCGGCGCGGATGTACTGGTCATCGATGAACTGGTCGATGTCGATGCCGCGGTCGGTCTTTTTCAGCAGCTTGAGGGTGTTGATCGAGGTGGCGACGGCCTTGCGATATTCCGGCTTCCAGGTCAGGTCGCGGGTTTGCAGGCCAAGCGGGCCGTGGAACAGGTAATTGACCTCGGCTTCGATGCCGGTGACCTTCTCGATCAGCTCGCTGTATTTCTCAGGTTCTGCGGCGATCAGACGGTCGGCCTCAAGGCTGGCGCGCAGGTAGGCAGTGACCACCTCGGGGTATTTTTTCGCGTAGTCGGCATCCACCAGCGCGCCGTGCAGGGTCGGTGCGTTGGCTTGCGAGCCGTCGTAGATCTTGCGTGCGAAGCCGCGGTTAGGGAACAACTCGGCGAACGGGACAAAGTCGGCGTGGGCTTCGATGCGGTTGCTGCGCAGCGCGGAGCCGGCGATCTCCGGCGCCTGGGCGATGATCCGCACGTCTTTTTGCGGGTCCCAGCCTTGCGCCGCGACTGCGCGCAGGAGCATGCCGTGGGCGGTCGAGGCAAACGGCACGGAGATGGTCTTGCCCTTGAGTTCGGCCAACGACTGCACGGTAGAGGCCGCCGGCACCACGATGCCATTGCCGCTGCCATGGACACTGCCCGAGAGCACGCTGATGAACAGGCTGCGCTTGCCCGCATCGAGGTGGGCAACGCCGTTGAACGCGCCGGGGAAGTCGGCCATGGCGCCGAAGTCGAGCTTGCCGGCGACCATCTCGTTGGTCAGCGGCGCGCCGCTGGTGAAGTTCTTCCATTCGATCTGGTAGGTCGCATCCTGGTACTTGCCATCGTGCGGCAGGTACTTGTCGAGCAGGCCCAGTTCGCGGATCAGCAGGCCACCAGTGGCGCAGTTGATGGTGGTGTCCTGGGTGCCGATGGCGATGCGGATGGTTTCGGCCTGGGCGTTCAGGCCAATGATTGCCAGCGTCAGGCCGGCCACGGTTGCTACAAGGCGCATGGGTGTATCCCCTCGAATCGTTTTAGTAGGAGTCGTCTCCGCCACCGGATGGGTGGTGGGAAACGAGGGGCTTGCAAGTGCGGCGTCCGGTGGTGGGCCGGATGGCGGGGCGCTGGGCTGGGGTTCAGCGCAGCAGGTAGGGGATGTCGACCTTGACGGCGCCGGTCGGGCAGTCGCTTTCACAGGGCATGCAGTACCAGCACTCGTCAAAAGCCATGTAGGCCTTTTGCGTGGCCGGGTTGATCGCCAGCAGGTCCATCGGGCAGACCTCGACACACACCGTGCAGCCTTTGTCGGCAATGCACTTGTCTTCGTCGACGGTTACCGGGGCGCTGCTGCGAAAGAAGATTTCCTGCGGTTGGTAGGCCATTTCACGGAGTCCTTGGAGCCTGTGGCTCTCTTGATTCGGGTTGCACGCGGGTGCTGCTGGCTAAGCCGCATCGGCCTTGACGCGCAGGCGGTCGTAGGCGGTCTGCTCGTCGGCATCGAGGGCGATCAGGTAGGGTTCGACGGCTTTCTTGAAGCTGGTCATGTGGCCCTGTTCGTCCTTCTTCAGATGGCAGTGGCAGAACCACTCGGCATCGTTGCGCTCCGGGAAGTCGACCCGGTGGTGATACAGGCCCCAGCGGCTTTCTTCACGGAACAGCGAGGCCCGGGCCGCCATCTCGGCGCAGTCGCGAATCACCGTGACTTCCATGGCGCGCATCAGCTCGTGCGGGTTGTTGGCTTTCATCTGCGCCAGGTCGCGCTCGATTTCGGCAAAGCGGGTCAGGCCGATCTCCATCTTCTTGGTGACCTTGGGCGGCTGCAGGTAATCGTTGACCATGCGCCGCAGCTTGTACTCGACCTGCGCCGGCGGCAGGCCGTGCTCGCGCAGCAGCGGTGCAAACACCCGTTCACGCTCGCGCTCGACCTGGCCCTGATCGACCTCGGCAAACGCGCGCCCGGCGATATATTTGGCGGCGTTGATGCCGGCAAACCAGCCGTATGTGAAGGCGCCAAGCATGTAGTTGTGCGGCACTGCGGCCATGTCGCCAGCGGCGTACAGGCCCTTGACGCTGGTCTCGGCCTTCTCGTTGACCCACACCCCGGACGCGGAGTGGCCGGAGCAGAAGCCGATTTCCGAGATATGCATCTCGACCATGTGCTGGCGGTAATCGGTGCCGCGGTTGGCGTGGAACTGGCCACGGCTGGGGCGCTCGTTGCTGTGCAGGATCTCTTCGATGTTCTGGATGGTTTCTTCAGCCAGGTGATCGAGCTTGAGGAACACCGGGCCGTTGCCGCCCTCCAGTTCCTGGTGAAACTCCCACATCATCTGCCCGCTCCAGTAGTCGCATTCGATGAAGCGCTCACCTTTGCTGTTGGCGGTGTAGCCGCCCAGCGGGCCGGTCACGTAGGCGCAGGCCGGGCCGTTGTAGTCCTTGATCAGCGGGTTGATCTGGAAGCACTCGAGGTTGGCCAGTTCGGCGCCAGCGTGATAGGCCATGGCGTAACCGTCGCCGGCGTTGGTCGGGTTCTCGTAGGTGCCCATCAGGTAGCCCGACGACGGCAGGCCAAGGCGCCCGGCGGCACCACAAGCGAGCACCACCGCCTTGGCCCGGATCACCTTGAACTCACCGCTGCGGCAATCAAAGCCGAGCACACCGGCCGCCGCGCCGTCGCTGTCGAGCAGCAGCCGGGTGCAGACCATGCGGTTGCTGATCTCGACCCGCGCGCGCTTGAGCTGGCGGTACAGCACCTTCTTGATGTCGTGGCCTTCGGGCATCGGCAGCACGTAGGCGCCCATGTGATGGACCTTCTTCACCGCGTAGTCGCCGGTCTCATCCTTCTCGAACTTGACCCCCCAGCGGTCGAGCTGCTCGATGGTCTCGAAGCTGTGGGTGGCATAGGCATGCACCGCCGTCTGGTTGACGATGCCATCGTTGGCCACGGTGATTTCCTTGGTGTACTGCTCGGGCGTGGCGTGGCCGGGGATGATCGCGTTGTTGAGGCCATCCATGCCCATGCTGATGGCGCCGCTGCGTTTGACGTTGGCCTTGTCCAGCAGCAGCACGCGCAGGCTCTTGTCGTGCTCTTTGGCCTTGATTGCCGCCATCGGCCCGGCCGTGCCGCCGCCGATGATGACCAAGTCGTAGTCCTGGGTCTCGATGCTCATGCCTTGGGCCCCTTGTGGCGGTCGATGCGCAGGCGATACTGGAAGGCATCGCCGCGGTAGTAGAGGTGTTCAAAGTCCAGCGGGGTGCCATCGGCGGCGTGTGTCAGGCGCTCGATACGCATGATCGGCGAGCCCTCCTCGACTTGCAGCGCCTGAGTCAGGTCGCTGTCGGCGAGCACTGCGTCGATGGCCAGGTCGGCATGGCCGAGGGCGATACCGCAGTCGTTTTCCAGCAGCAGGAAGATGTCGCGGGTAACCAGGTCGGCCTTCTCCAGCTTTTCGCCGATGGCCTTGGGCAGCCAGGTCAGCTCAAGCGACACCGGCTCGCGGTTGATCAAACGCACCCGACGGATCTCGGTGACCAACGCGCCCTCCTCCAGCTGCAGACGCTCTGCTACCAACGCCGAAGCGGGCACATGGCGCAGGCTGCGCAGACGGTTGATGACCTCATAGCCCATCTGCGTCATCGACTCGCCCAGGCCCTGCAAGGTGCTGACGTTTTGAAACGCCTTGGGCTTGGCCACGAAGGTGCCCTTGCCGTGAATCTTGAAAATCAGCCCTTCCTTCTGCAGATCCCCCAGCGCCTGACGCACGGTGATACGGCTGACCGCAAACGCCTTGCCCAGCTCGCTCTCTGACGGCATGCGGCTGTGTGGCGGGTAGCTGCCATCCAGAATGCGCTCGCGCAGCAATTGCTTGAGCTGGGTGTAGAGCGGTACGGGAGACAAGGGGAGCAATTGGGCCATGGTTTTCTTCGCTGGTCGGTGACTTGTTATAACAAGTTGTGACCAGAGGATATGGGCATGAGGATGGCGGGGGAAATACTGATATCGAATATGGATATGCGCTGTATACGTGCGCCCCACACGACTTTCCCCTTGCAACGCGGTCCTTGTAGGAGCGGCCTTGTGTCGCGAAAGGGTCGCGTAGCGGCCCCGACATTTTGCGCTAATGCACAAATCCTGGGCCCGCTGCGCGACCCTTTCGCGACACAAGGCCGCTCCTACGCTGACCGCGTCGCCCCTTCACAGAGAAAACGGCTACAGATCAAGGCGATGGACGCGCTAGGCCAAGATGGGTATCATTGCGCCGCGTTGCACTCGTAGCTCAGCTGGATAGAGTACTGCCCTCCGAAGGCAGGGGTCGTGGGTTCGAATCCCGCCGAGTGCGCCATATCAAGAAAAAGCCCTGGGACTTGTCCCGGGGCTTTTTCGTTTGTGCGGACCTCACCGTCCCAGCAGCGACAAGCCCATCCTGCCGATCAGAAACACCAGCAGGATCAGAAACAAGATCCGGATAAACCCGCTGCCATAGCGCAAGGCCAGAAACGCCCCGGCCAGTGATCCCGCCATGTTGAACACCGCCACCACCCCGCCAAGCGCCCACAGCACATGCCCCGCTGGCGCAAAAAACAGCAACGCCGCGCTGAACGTGCCCAGGTTCACCAGCTTTGCCGAAGCAGAGGCATTGAGAAAGTCGAAGCCAAAGTACTTCACGAACACAAACAGCAGCAGGCTGCCGCTGCCGGGGCCAAATACCCCGTCGTAAAACCCGATCAATGCACCGAACAAAACACCCAACGCTATTTCCTTGGCCCCGCAGGCTGAATGCGTGTGCGAGCGACCCAGGTCTTTCTTGGCAAAGGTGTAGATCGCCATGACTACCAGGATGCAAAAAACCAGCAACTCCATCACGTCTTTACGTATCAACGAAGTCGAAAGTGCACCGAGGAATGCAAATACAAATGCAGCCACCATGGTCGGCAGCATCAGCTTCCAGACAATCCGTATTCTTTTGATGTAGGTGGCAATCGACGACAGATTACCGGCCAGCACCACCAGTTTGTTGGTGCCAAGCACGGTAGATATGGCGTGCTGCGGCAGCGCATGCAGCAGTGCAGGCAGCTGTATCAGGCCACCGCCACCTACGGCGGCGTCGATCAGGCCTGCGCAGAAAGCGAACAGGCCCAATAGATAAATACTGGTTTCAAATAGCATGAATGCGTCACCCGTTGCAGAGCTCACAAACTAGGTGCGTTGAGACTGCCGGGACAAGTTACTTATACTCACTCGACCCTTCACTTTCAGTGAGCGATGCACTCATGGAGCTGGCCCAACTCACCATGTTCAAGGTGGTTGCCGATCAAGGCAGCATCGTTCGCGCTTCTGAAATCCTGCACTGCGTACCCTCCAACATCACCAACCGGATCAAACAGCTGGAACAAGAGCTGGGTGTACCGCTGTTCATTCGTAAAGGTAGGGGCCTGATTATCAGCCCTTCGGGGACGCTTTTTCTCGACTACACCAATCGCATCCTCGCGCTGTGCCAGGAAGCCTGCCGAGCGCTCGACGCCGATGCCAAACCCTCAGGAATGCTGCGCGTGGGCGCCATCGAGTCCGCAGCAACCGGCCGCTTACCTGCACTGCTGGCAAAGTATCGGCAGCAACATCCCGCCGTCGAAATGCAGTTCAGCACGGCGACCTGGTCCCAACTGCTGGCCGAGGTGGTCAATCACACGCTGGACGGCGCTGTGGTTGCGGTGAATGTCGAGCATCCCGACGTAGAACGCTCGCCAGTCTACCGGGAAGAGCTGGTAGTCATCGCGGCGGCCGATTCGGGAGTTATCCACAGCCCGCTCGATCTGCAGGGGCGAACCTGGTTGATGTGGCCTGAAGGCTGCCCGTATCGACAGTCGCTGCAACGCTGGCTAACGCCGCATGGGCTAGAGGTGAACATCAGCAGTATCGCCAGCTACGGCACTATTCTGGGCTGCGTACGCGCGGGGGAAGGCGTCTCGTTGGTACCCAAAGGGTTGTTTGAGCAGTTCAAGAATATCGGCGGGATCAGCGGCTTCAGTTTCACCGACCTTGCGCCAGTGCAGAACTACTTCATCTGGAACAAGCACACTGGCCGCCACCCTGCCAAAGACCGCTTTGCGGCTTTGCTAGCCGCCGAATGTGAGGATGCCGAACCCGCCTGATGCCCGCGATGTGAAGGACGCCGCACCGGCATCCTTCATCCCAGCCATCAGTAAACAACCCATCAATCCTGTTCTGCGTCGATCACTTGCCCGCCGCGGCGGTCGCAGTGCAGTCCCATATAGCGCCCCAGCTGACCGAAACGCAGGTCGAGTGCCTTGAACAACCTATTGCGGGTTTCCTGAACTTCGCGCTGGTTGAAAAAGCCCGGTTGCTCGGTATACAGGTTCAATGCCTGATTGATCTGGGCGGGGCTCTGCACCGGGAAGTATCGCCCGGCATTGTGGTTGTACAGCGAGACCATGGTGCCGTTCTGATTGCCGGCGTTGTGCACGAACAACAAGCTGACTTGCTGGCCCGGAAGGATGCGCACCTCGGCATTGTTGAGCTGGAAGCACGACTCTATGCCGTTCTCCAAACGCACCCAGAATTCGTGCTCCTGTATGTGGTGGGTTGTCACCTGCATGCTCGACGAGCTGCCGCGGATGGTGCCTGTACCCTCCCACAAGGTGCCCCCGCCGCCTTGGTGCGAGTGGTGGGCATTGAGGTGGGTCTGGTTGCGCTTCTGGCTGTCGAGCACTTCGCCATTGAGGACGAAGAAGCCCAGCTGGCGCTCGAAGTGGTTGAACGGCTCTTCGATGAAGTTTATGTCGTCGGGCGCCAGGGTGATGTCGTACATGGTGCGGATCATCTCGGCGCGGGCGGCCTTGTCGCGCTTGGCCTGCTCTTGCAGCTGGGCGCGGCGCAGCTTGGCGTCGTCGATGGCCTTGAGCGCCTGGGCCTTGAGAATCGGGGTTTTCTCCTGGGCGTAGACGGTGGCCTTGTCGCTGGCCTGCTTGAGGATCGGCGCAGCTTTCTGCCCAGCCTCGACAGCCAGATCACGGGCTTTGTCCAGCGCCTGGGCGGCTTTGGCAGCCAGCTCGGGGTTGGCGTCGTAGGCCTTTTTCTTCAGGTCATCCCAGAGACTCATCGTGGTCACGCTCCATTGTGCAAGGACGGATCAGCCAGTGCCGCTGACCGGGTGTGGGCAGTTTAACCGCAAGCCGGGGCAATGACGTCAAAAAGCCATCTAACTTGAATTGACGGCTAAATGACTTTGCAAGTAGTGTTGCGCGGTTATTCAGTATCAAGGTGTGATTACTGAAACGGATTGATACAAGACTAGGTAGGGTCTACAAGGATGCGCGGAGTATTGCTACGCAGTGGTAAGAGTGAAGACTTTACCGCGTTGGGAGAGACTGGCCAGCCGGTCTATCGTGCAGCATTGCAGCTGCGCGAGGCGATCCGCCGCAAGTACCCGGAGCACCCGCACCTGGTCGAGCACCTGGCCATCCCGCAGCCGGATGCGCTGGGCAGCACCCTTGACTGGTACAGCGAGCGCCCGGGTGATGTGATCCCGTGGAGCAGTGCCACCGAAGAAGAGCGAGCGCCTGCCCGAGCCCAGCTCGAAGTGCTGCAGCTGCGCATCAATGACCTGAGCAACAGCATGCTCGGCCTGGATGCCAACGGTGCGCCGTTGCCCGGCGCCCGCAATGCCGTGCAGGGCGACAACACGGTATTCGGCAAGCTGCTGACCTGTGTGGTGCCGTTTCCCGACGAAAACTTCGTGTATCTGGTGGATGGCCGCCCGGTCCTGACCTTCTGGGGTTTTATCCATGCCGGCGCCGAGCGCAGCCGCCAGCCGCTGCATTGCCTGTATCCGCGTGCCGCCAAGGCCGCCGAGCCGGTGATCGCGCCGCCGCCTGCGGCACCGATTGCCCCTGCTGCAATACCGCCCGTGACGCCGCCAGTGCCGGTTGCTGCTGCGCCGTGGTGGCGTCGGCTGGGTTGGTGGTGGCTGCTGCCATTGTTGCTCCTGTTGCTGCTGTTGTTCGGCCTGCGCAGTTGCTGGCCAGGGCTGAATGTGCCCGGCCTGCAGCTGCCTGACATGAATCCGAAAGCGCCGGTGATCGACACTGGCACTCATAGCGGCAGCGGCACTGGCAACCTGGGTACTGGCACCGGTCAAGTGCCGGGCACCGGTGTTGGCCTGCCAAACGCTGGCGGCACTGGCCCAGGGGCCGGCAACCCAGATGCAACGCCACCTGTACCCGAGCCCACCCCTGAACCGCCAGTGCCGGGCGATAACCCTGCGCCTGAACCCGCCCCGGAGCCAGCACCTGCGCCTGAACCAGCGCCGGAACCCGCGCCTGCACCCGAGCCGGGCCCGGGCACAACGCCACCCGAACTGCCACCAGAACCTCCGGTGCCCGCTCCCCAGCCGAACCTGCTGAGCATCCCCCCTGACGCCGCCGAAGGCACTGCCAGCTTCCTCAATGGCGACTGGGCCGGCGCCGGCATTCAGGAAGTCGGCACCAGCAAGCCGCTGCGCCTGAAGTACGACTTCAAGGACGGCAAAGGCAACGCCACCGTCAGCCGCTCCGACGGTGTGCGCTGCCAGGCGCCAGTTTCAGCGGCAATGAATCAAGGTCAGCTGTCGATCACCAGTGCCGGCCAGGCCGCCTGTGCTGACGGCAGCAGCTACGACCTGCCCCAGGTCAATTGCAAGCCAGGCGCATCCGGCCCGGCTGACTGCGCCGGCAACTACGGCGCCGACGCCTTCCCGATGCTGATGAAACAAGCCGGCCAATAATACGAGACGCAGAAGATGTTGCCCGAAATCACCCAGTTCGAAGAAACGGTCACGCTGGTCAGCGATACCGGCATTCAATTCATGGATTTCGCCCTGCGTCTCGGCCCGGACGGCGAGCAAGCGGGCAAGTTCGTCCAGCTCAACAACGGCATGGTGCCGACGCGCCTGCTGTGGTCGCGCGAGTACAAGGACTTCTACGAGCCGGAGCCGGACAAGGTCGTCCAGGTCGAATTCGACAGCAGCGACGACAACCATTTCCGCGTCGCCATGGAAGAAAGCCTGAAGCTGTTCGATGGCGTCTGGCTGCCGTTGCCGTTCCTGCGCTTCATGGCCCCGCATCGGTTTGACGAAGGCCCCAACAACTGGTCGCGGATGCGCCTGGTCAAGCTGGCCGAGCCGGACCTGGACGGCAACACCCATCGCCTGACGCTGGCCTTCGACACGCGCATCATGGCTGCGGTGGCCGGTGCTCACTACCTGGCGCCGAACGAAGAAGACGTGCGCTCGGGGGTCGACTTCAAGCTGGCCTGCAGCGCGCGTGAATACGGCTGGTTCCTGACCCACGGCTGGATCCGCGAATGGCTTGCCGAGCTGTATGGCGAAACCCGCGCCGAGTGGACCCGCGAGCGCCTCGAGCGTGACCTGCAGGGCAACCGTCACCTGGCCCACTACCTCAACCTGCTGAGCCTGCTGCGGCGGCCGGTGCCGGCTGAGCAGAGCGTCGAGAAGCCCAAGGTCGAGATCCCGGAAATCAAGGTGGTCGCCAACGAGATCCAGGGCGTGGTGCAGCCGATCCCGGTCGATCTGGTACTGGATGTGGGCAACTCGCGCACCTGCGGCATCCTCATCGAGGACCACGGCCAGGCCGGCTCCGGCATGCGTCACAACTATGTGCTCGAGCTGCGCGATCTGAGCGAGCCGGAGAAGGTCTACAACGAAGCCTTCGAAAGCCGCGTCGAGTTCACCCAGGCCTACTTCGGCAAGGACAACTTCTCGGTCAAGAGCGGCCGCCACAACGCCTTCCAGTGGCCGACCATCGCCCGCGTCGGTGGCGAAGCCGGGCGCCTGGCCAGTCGCCGCCGCGGCACCGAAGGCTCGACCGGCCTGTCCAGCCCCAAACGCTACCTGTGGGATGAAAAAGCCTACGGCCACGGCTGGCGCTTCAACACCTCCTACGTCAAGACCGACAAGGAGCCGCTGGCCACTGCCGCGCCGTTCGCGCACCTGATCAACGACCTCGGCCAGGCCCTGTACCTGCCGCCGAAGAACGACATGCCGGTGTTCACCCCGCGCTATTCGCGCAGCAACCTGATGACCTTCATGCTCGCTGAAGTGGTCACCCAGGCGCTGGCCCAGATCAACAGCCCGGCGCAGCGTTCGCGCCAGGGCCACGCGCGCGTGCCGCGCCGCCTCAACAGCATCACCCTGACCGTGCCACCAGGCATGCCTCAAGCCGAGCGCAGCATCCTCAGCAACCGCATGTACGAAGCCGTCGGCCTGGTCTGGAAGAGCTTTGGCTGGCACGCCGGCGAGAGCAACCCGTTCAAGGACAAGAGCATCGTCCCGCGCACGCCGCTGCCGAGCATCCGCGTCGATTGGGATGAAGCCAGCTGCGGCCAGCTGGTGTACCTGTACAACGAGGTCAACGAGAACTTCGCCGGTCACCCGGAAGAATTCTTCGCCGCCCTCGCCCGCCCAGACAAGCAGGAAGCCGAGCAGATCACCCTGGCCACCATCGATATCGGCGGCGGCACCACTGACCTGGTGATCACCGACTATCGCCTCGACCGTGGCAGCAACGGCGGCGCCGGCGCCAACGCGCACATCGTGCCGAGCCAGCGCTTCCGCGATGGTTTCAAGGTGGCCGGCGACGATATCCTCCTCGACGTGATTCAGGAGTTCATCCTGCCGTCGTTCCGCAAGGCCCTGCAGGGCGCTGGCGTGAATGCGCCGGACGCGATGATGTCGCGCCTGTGCGGCAACGGTGATGCCTCGGCGCAAGAGCGTATCCTGCGTCAGCAGCTCAACCTGCAGATCTTCGTGCCGCTGGGCCTGGCCCTGCTCAAGGCGTATGAAAACTACGACCCGGCGCAGCCACAGGACGTCGTTGAGCAGACCTGGCAAGAGGTACTGGGCACTGCCGTGATCAACGACAGCGTGCTCGAGTTCGTCAATGCCGCCGTACGCCGCGAAGTCGGCCGCGAAGGCACACTGGAACTGCTGCAGACAGCGATCACCTTTGACCTGGAACAGGTCCATGCCGCCTTCATCGGCGGCCAGATCAACATCACCCGGATCCTCGCGGAGCTGTGCGAAGTGATCTCGCACTACCCGTGCGACATGCTCCTGCTGACCGGCCGACCGTCGCGCCTGCCGGGCATCCAGGCGTTCATCCGCCAGCGCCTGCCGCTGCCACCAGGGCGCATCCTGCCGCTGCAGAACTACCGCACCGGCGGCTGGTACCCGTTCCATCGCAATGGCCTGATCGACGACCCGAAGAGCACTGCGTCGGTCGGCGCGATGATCTGCCTGCTGTGCTCCAAGCACAGCGTGCCGAACTTCTACTTCCGCACCGTCGAGCTCAAGCCGTACTCGATCATCAAGCACTTCGGCCAGATCGACACCGCCGGCACCATCAAGCATGCCGACGTGCTCTACCACAATCTGCAGTCGGCCAGAGGCCGGATCGAACTGCCGATCGTAGGCGAAGGCGAGCAGCGCGGCACGCCGTGGCTGGAAATGCGCGGCGACATGCACCTGGGCTACCGGCAGTTGTCGGCCGAGCGCTGGTCGGCCTCGCCGCTGTACACCTTGCGCTTCACCCCGCGCGGCAGCAGCGCGTTCTCCAAGGCGCTCGGCAAGGGCGGCGAAGCGCCCGTACTGCGCGTGCGCCTGGAGGTCGAGGAGCCGTCGGACCAACTGCTGGAGCAGGGTTTGATCAGCGACAAGCTGATCATCTGCGACCTGCAATCGAATATTCAGGATGCCGATTTCGATTACGACCGGGATCTGGAGCTTGCCCTCAATACCATGCCAACCATGAGCTTGAGTGACAGCGACTATTGGCTCGACAGCGGGAACGTCAAAGGAAAATGAGCGACCTTACGCCGAAACAACAACAGTTGATGAACGCCTGGGGCGCTGTCCATGAAGGCGCCGGCCAGGCCCTGTCGTGGATCGACCAGGTGCGTGGCAACGCTGCCAGCGTGGAAGCCGAGGCCGATGGCCTGAGCCTGCGCCTGCGCCAGGCGCGCAACCGCGCCAAGGACCTGCGCAAGGCCGCCTCGACGCCAATGGTGATCGGCTTCTTCGGCCTGTCCCAGGCGGGCAAGTCGTACCTGATCTCGGCCCTGGCGGCGGATCAGCGCGGCCGGCTTGAAACCGATTTCGGTGGCAAGACCCTGGACTTCATCGAGCACATCAACCCGACCGGGTTGGGCAAGGAAGCCACTGGCCTGGTTACCCGCTTCAGCCGCCTGGCCAAGCCTAGCCCGGACGCCAACTTCCCGGTCGAGCTGAAGCTGTTCAGCGAAGTCGAAGTGGCGAAGATTCTCGCCAACGCCTGGTTCGAGGATTTCGATCAGGAGAAGCTCGACTACAGCTTCACCGACGCCAGCCTGCAAGCGCTGCTCAAAGGCTTCGAAGGCCGCGAGCAGGAGCAACTGCACCCCGGCGTCAACGGTGACGATGTGGTCGCCCTGTGGGACTACCTCAAGGGCAACTACGAAAAATCGGTACGCAAGCTCGACGAGCACTACTGGCCACGCGCAATCAAGCTCGCGCCGCACCTGAGTTATCGCCAGCGCGCCAAGCTGTTCTCGGTGCTGTGGGGCGAGCAGCCAGCGCTCACCGAAGTGTATGAACTGCTGGTCGGCGGCCTGCACAAGCTGGGCTTCCCAGACACCGTCTACGCGCCACTGAGCGTGCTGGTGAAGGACGACAACGGCAGCTACACGCAGACCAACAGCATCATGAACGTGGATATTCTCGGCCGCCTCGGCACCAGCCGCGATTTGCCGGTAAGCGTGCTGCCACTGCACGGCGACAAGGTCCAGGGCAGTGTCGGCCTGACCGTCGCCCAGCTCGCTGCGCTGACCGCCGAGATGACCTTCCGCCTGATCAACAGCCCCAAGGACCCGGTGGTCGAAGCGGTCGATCTGCTCGACTTCCCTGGCTACCGCACCCGGCAGAAGCTGCTGCGCCTGGAAGACGCCGCCAGCCCGGACGCGGTCGAAGAGGTCAACCCGGCCTCCAGCCTGATCCTGCGCGGCAAGGTCGCCTACCTGTTCGAGCGCTACACCGACGCCCAGCAGATGAATGGCCTGGTGCTGTGCACCAGCTCGTTCAAGCAGAGCGAAGTGGTCAGCGTCGGCCCGGTACTGACCCGCTGGATCCACAAGACCCAAGGCGCCACGCCGAAGGAACGCGGCCAGCGCACCCCAGGCCTGATCTGGGCGCTGACCATGCTCGACGGTTTCATCGGCAACACCCTCGGCCTCAGCGAAGGGCAACTGCCCGAAGGCTGCGAGAACATGATGAAGCTGACCATGATCGAGCGCTTCGGCGCCCAGGAGTGGATGAAGGACTGGGCCGACAGGCCGTTCAACAACACCTACCTGGTGCGCAAGCCGCGCCTGGACACCGCGTTCATCGAACGCAGTGACACCGGCGAAGAAACCCACTTCAACGAGCGCCACGAGCTGCGCCTGCAGCAACTGCAGCAGTGCTTCGCGCAAAGCCCTTCGGTGCAGCGCCATATCAAAGACCCGGCCGATGCCTGGCAAGCCATGCTCGCCCTCAACGACGGTGGCATCAGCCGCTTCAGTGGCAGCTTCCAGGGCATCAGCGACATCGACTTCAAGCTGACTCGTATCGACGAACAGCTGCGCCAGTGCCGCGCCGATCTGCTCGAACACGGCCTGCATGCCTGGCGTGAAGAGGACTTCGAGCAGCTGCTGAACAAGAAGCGCGAGAAGACCCAATACCTGGTAGAAAACCTCGGCGCCGACCCGGATGCGATCTGCGAACTGATCAACGCCCTGCAACTGCCGGACGAAGAGCTGCGCGAGCTGTACCTGGGCGGTGTGTATGACATCGATGGCATCGATGGCGACGCCGAGCCAGAGCCGGAGGGCGCCGCCAAAGCGCCGGCCAACAAAGCCCCGGCGATCAACTTCGGCAACCTGTTCGCCAGCCCGGCAGCCGCGCCAGCTGCGCCCGCAGCCCCGGCCAAACCGCTGGCCCAGCGCTTGAACTCGGAACAACGCTTTGCCCGTGCCGCACTCAAAGCGTGGATCCGCCACATGCGCGAGCTGGGCACGCAGACCTTGCGCCTGAACAGCATGCGCATCAGCCGCGAACTGGCCGACGCCTTGACCGAAGAGCTGATCAGCGCCGTGCGCCGCCCGGCCTTCCTCGAACAGCTCGACCAGGCCGTGACCCGCCGCATCATCGGCGGTGCCCGGCGCGACCAGCTGGTGCAGCGCCAGGTGATGAACGTGCAGCTGTTGATGCGTGACTTCCTGTCCTGGTTCGGCCTGCTCGCGCAGCCGCTCGGCCAGCGCCCGAGCAGCCTGCTTGGCGACCGCCATCCGGTGTTCAGCTTCTACCAGAACGTCGCCCTCGGCGAACTGCCGGAGCTGCCGGCGCAGCCGTCGCACCAGGAGCAGGGCTTCCACGTCGACTGGCTGTCGGGCCTGGCCTGGCTGACCCAGGAAAACGCCAAGAACGGCGCCGACCCGGAAATTACCACCGAGCAACGCCGCCAACTGGCGGTGTTGCTGAACACCTTTGAAGCGAGCTGACTGTAATGGGTATCAGAGTTGATGTGCTGCCACTGAGCGTGAACACGCCGGGCCATGCCCTGCTGCGGATCACCGGCTGGGAGGGCGCAAGTGACGGCCTGGAGCTGTCCTTGCAGAGCAGCCAGACCCACGAGTTTCTCCACCCGGGCGCACGCTGGGGCAATGTCGCCCACGGTTTCAAGCTCGATACGTTGCAGCCGGTGGACGGTGCGCCGGGCCTGGAAACGCGCATCGGCGCAGAGCTGATCGACCCGTTGCTGGAAGCCAGTGGCACCGCCAATTTCCGCGTCGAGCTGAGCGATCCGCAACAAGGCCAGAGCGACATGGGCATGCTGCGCATCAACAACGAGGTACTGCCATCGACTTCAGGTGCACCGCAGCAGACGCCGCCTCCGCTGCCGGTTCCACCCGCACCTGAGCCGGTCGCGCCAGCGCCAGTCAGCGTGCCTGAAGAACCTGTAACCGCAGCCGTCGAACCGGAGACGATCCCAGAGCCGGTAATCAATACCAGCAAGCCGATCTCCCCTGCCCCGGCCAAAGCCGGCAACCGCTGGCTGCTGCCGCTGCTGCTGGTGGTTTTGTTGCTGCTCGCCGCAGGCGGCGCCTGGTGGTGGTTCAACAAACAACCAGCCGCACCGGTCGATGCACCGAACCCCGAGCCCAAAACCGAACAGCCAGAGGCCCCTGCGCCCACTGCCGCCCTGCCCTGCACTCTGGAAAGCATGCAGAGCGAAGGCGAGATCCCGTTCGTCCAGGCCTGCATCCAGAATGCGCCAGGCTCGGCCGCGCTGCTGGAAGTGATCAACCAGGCCAAGGCCAGCAACCACTGCGGCGTTGCCCAGCGGCTGTACGCCAACCGCGCCCAGGGCGGCGACATCGAAATCGCCAGTGCCTACGCCCGCGAGTACGACCCCAAGTACCACCAGGCCAGCGAATGCTTCAAGGCGCCAGACAACGCCACCGCAGCCTACTGGTACGAGACCATTCTTGGTTTCGATGAGAACAACGCCGAAGCCAAGCAGCGCTTCGAGGAGCTCAAGCCATGAGCCTGCGCAGCCTTGGCGCCGCCCTGCTGGCCTTGAGCCTGAGCCCGGTGCTGCACGCGGCCGACAAGCCGCTGCTGCAAGAGGGCAAGAAGACCCTGTTCCAGCGCGTGCTGACCACCCCCGGCTGCAAACTCAGCGATGCTGCGGGTGCAGCGCCGGGTAGCGCCCAGCCGACCTTCAGCCGTTTTTACGTGTACGAACGCGCCGCGGTGGACAACCGCCAGTGGCTGCGCGTTGGCCCGGACACCCAGGGCAAGAGCATCGGCTGGCTGCCGGGTGACTGCACCGTCGAATGGAAGATGCAACTGACCCTGGCCTTCACCAACCCGGCCAACCGCGACCGGCTGATGTTCTTCAAGGACCGCAGTCAGCTCGAAGGCATTCTCGATGCGCCGGACCCGGTCAGCAAAGTCGCGCCACTGCGCGCCCAGCTCAAGAACGGCAAGGAAGCGCCCGGGGTATTGGCCCAGGAGCCGGAGTACTTCGTCGACCTGCAGAAAAACTTCTACCTGCTGCCGGTCCTCAGCGGCGAAGAAGTGATGACTGAAGAAGGTTTCCGCACGCGCATCCTCAACGTCGCCTCGGTAAGCAAGGCCGATGCGGCCAGCACCTCGGCCCCTGCGGCCGGCAGTGCTGCCAGCCAGGCTGCCGCCAACACGCAGATGAAAGCCTTCAGCGCGGCAGTGGTGTTCGTCATCGACTCGACCATTTCGATGGACCCGTACATCGACCGCACCCGCGAAGCGATCAAGCGTGTCTACGCCCAGATCGAGAAGGAAAACCTCGGCCAGCAGGTCAAGTTCGGCCTCATTGCCTACCGTTCCAGCACCCAGGCAGTGCCGGGCCTGGAGTACGTCAGCAAGATGTACGCCGACCCGAACACGGTCAAGGACGGTGCCGACTTCCTCAGCAAGGTGGCGGATCTGAAGCAGGCCAAGGTCTCCAGCAAGGTCTTCGATGAAGACGCCTACGCCGGGGTCATGCATGCAGTCGACAAGGTCGACTGGAGCCAGTTTGGCGCCCGCTACGTGGTGCTGATCACCGATGCCGGCGCGCTCGATGGCGGCGACAAGCTGTCCAGCACCGGCCTTGGCGCCGAGCAGGTCAAGATCGAAGCCAGCAACCCCGGCGTTGCCCTGTACACGTTGCACCTGAAAACCCCAAGCGGGGCCAAGAACCACGGCAGCGCCGAAGCGCAGTACCGCGCCCTGTCGACCTACCCAGGCACCAATACCTCGCTGTACTACCCGGTCAATGCCGGTGATGTCGACGAGTTCGGCCGCAAGGTCGACAGCCTCGCCGGCGCCATCACCCAGCAGGTACGTTCGGCGTACATGGGCGAAGACGCCGTCGGCAGCGCCACCAATGCCAAGGCCAGCCCGGCCGAGCAGAAGATGCTCGAAGACGCCGCGCTGATCGGCCACGCCATGCAGCTGGCGTACCTGGGCAAGGCCAGCGGTACCCAGGCGCCGCCGGTGTTCGAGGCGTGGATCAGCGACCGTGACCCGATCAAGCAGAACGTACCCACCACCGATGTGCGCGTGCTGCTGACCAAGGCGCAGCTGAGCGACCTCAGCGACGTGCTCAAGCAGATCCTCGACGCCGCCAACGAAGGCATGATCTCGCCCAGCGAGATGTTCACCCGCCTGCGCGCGGTGGCTGCGACCATGGGCGCCGACCCTAACCAGCTCAAGCAAGGCGCCCGCGTGGCCGACCTCGGTGTGCTCGGCGAATACCTCGATGGCCTGCCGTACCAGAGTGAAGTGCTCAACCTCGATGAAGAAACCTGGAAAGGCTGGGACGGCCTGGCCCAGGAGAAATTCATCCGCAACCTGAGCACCAAGCTGCGCCACTACCAGCGTTACAACGCCGATGTCGACCGCTGGGTGGCGCTGGCCCCAGGCGCCGACAGCCGCGACAACGTCTACCCGGTTCCTCTGGAAATGATGCCCTGACCGCTTATGCTCGAGATCAAGGGATTGCGTGTGGTCCGCGGCCAGGGACCACAGTCACACGCCGTGCGCCTGGATGCGCTGCAATTGCGAGCAGGCGAGGTGTGGGCGGTAACCGGCGAGAGCGGCTGCGGCAAGAGCACCCTGCTCGAAGCCATCGGCCTGCTGCTCAAGCCTGAGCGACTGGACTGCTACCGGCTCGGCAGCGAGCAGCACGATGTGGCTCGGCTGCTGGCCAGCGAGCAGCACGCGGCCTTGGCTGCACTGCGCTCGCGCGAGCTGGGTTTCGTTTTGCAGAGCGGCGGCTTGCTGCCGTTTCTCAGCGTGCGCGACAACATCCTCTTGCCGCGCCGCCTGCTCGGCCTGGACGGGCACAGCAACGCGGTTGATAAAGCCGTCGCCGCGCTGAGCCTGACGCCATTGCTCGACAAGCTGCCGCAGGCATTGTCGATCGGTGAGCGCCAGCGGGTCGCCTGCGTGCGCGCCATCGCCCACGAACCGCGGGTGCTGCTGGCTGACGAGCCAACCGCCGCACTCGACCCACACAACGCGCAGCGGCTGTTCGAGCTATTACTGGAACTGGTCGCCGAACTGGGCCTGAGTGCCTTGCTAGTGTCGCATGACTGGGCGCTGGTCGAGCGCTTTGGCCTGCCGCGTCTGGGCGCGATCAATGGCCAGGGGGAGACCCGTTTTGAACCCTTGGTATAAACGCCTGGCGCTGCTGGTCAGGCTGTCGCTGGCCGACCTCTGGCATGACCGCAACGTGTCGCTGTGCATGGCCGCGTCGCTGGTGGCGGTGATCGCGCCGTTGCTGTTGCTGTTCGGCCTCAAGCACGGGGTGGTCAGCCAATTGCAGCAGGAGCTGCTCAGCGACCCGCGCAACCTCGAAGTGAAGATGCTCAGCAGCGGCCATTACGACCAGGCCTGGCTGCAACGCCTGCAACAACGGCCCGAGGTCGGCTTTGCGATTGGCCAGACCCGTTCGCTGAATACCCAGGCCGACCTGCTTGGCGAGCGCGGGCGTTTTGTCGACAACGTCGAAGTGATCCCGACCGCAGCCAAAGACCCGCTGCTGGCCAGCGATTTCAGCGCGTTGCAAGGCGATCAACTGATCCTCAGCGAGCGGGCTGCACAGCGCCTCGAAGCCAAGGTCGGCGACAGCGTGCGCCTGCGCGTCAGCCGCCGCCTCAACGAAGTCAACGAACGCGGCGAGCGCACCCTGCGCGTGCAGGCAATCGTCGCCGCTGCGCGCTTCGCCCGCCCGGCGGCGTTCGTCAGCCCCGAGCTGCTGCTGGATCTTGAGCACTACCGCGACGGTTATCTGGTGCCTGCGCTGGGCGCCGGCAGCGGTCAGTCACTGGGCGCGGTCGGCGTCGGCTATGCCCGCGCACGGGTCTATGCACGCGATATCGACAGCGTCGCGCCGCTGGAGCAGTGGCTCAATCAACAGCGCATCGAGACCAGCAGCCGGCTGGCTGAAATCGACAGCGTCAAAGCCATCAACCATGTGCTGGGGCTGATCTTCGGGGTCATCGCCGGCGCCGCCCTGATCGGCTGCATTGCCTCGTTGGTGGGGGCGTTTCTGGCCAACATCGACCGCAAACGGCGCGACCTGGCGGTGTTGCGCCTGCTCGGTTTCACCAGCAGCGCAGTAGCTGTCTACGTGGTGCTGCAAGCGCTGTTGCTGAGCCTGACCGGGTTTGTCGGCGGGCTGGCCTGTTATTACCTGGGCAGCCTGCTATTTGACCAGTTGCTCGGCAGCAGCCAGGCGACCGGTGCCTTCATTTGCCATATCACTGTCTGGCATGGCCTGGTGGCCCTGCTGCTGGCCTTGCTGGTCGCTGGCCTGGTTGCCTTGATCGGCGCCGTGCGGGCGATACGGATACAACCTGCGGAGAGTCTGCGTGAACTGTAAAACCTTTGCTCGCCTGGCCCTGGCGCCATTCGCGCTTGGCTTCGCCCTGGACGCCGCGGCGGCGAGCTGGGACGAAAAATTCTACAACCCCATGGCCGACGCCGACGATGTCGTGCTGCCGATGCCGTGTGACGGCGCGATGGTGTTTCGCAAGGTGCTGATCCCGGTGGCCGGGCCGCTCGACGACTACCCGATCAACATCGGCGCGGACAGCGCCGAGTACGGTTATGTCGAGCAGACCCGGCCAGCCTTCATCGCCGGCAGCTTCACCAGCGCCAAGGGCGACAAGTCGCGCTATTACCTGTTGGCCAAGTACGAAATGACCCAGCTGCAATACCGCGCCCTGACCGACGAAACCTGCCCGACGCCGTCCAACAAACAGCGCCTGCCGGTGGTCTCGATCAGTTGGCTGGATGCCTTGCAGGCCGCCGACAAGTACAACCGCTGGCTGCGCACCAATGCCGCCGACAAGCTGCCCCGTGAAGACGGCGCGCAGGGTTTTGTGCGCCTGCCGACCGAAGTCGAGTGGGAGTTCGCCGCGCGCGGCGGGTTGCAGGTCAGCACCGCCGAGTTCCGCGACATTCGCTACCCGATGGCTGACGGCCTGAACGCCCATGAATGGTTTGCCGGCGCGCAATCGGCCAACGGCCAGTTGCAGTTGAGCGGCCTGCTCAAGCCTAACCCGCTGGGCCTGCACGACATGCTCGGCAACGCCAGCGAGATGATGTTCGAACCGTTCCGCCTGAACAAACTCGACCGCCAGCACGGCCAGGCCGGCGGCTACGTGGTACGCGGCGGCAACTACCTGACCAGCGAAGCCGAGCTGCGCACCGCCCTGCGTCAGGAAGAGCCCTACTACAACGCTGAAGGCGCGGTGACCAAGAAAACCAACGGCATGCGCCTGGCGCTGGTGTCGCCGACCCTGACCTCGCGCGATCGGGTCAAGGCCATCGAGAAGAGCTGGAGCAGCCTGGGTAACGACCAGCCCGCTGCCGACAGCAAGGACAAGGGCACGGTCAAGGCCCTCGAAGCGCTGGCCTCGAGCGTGCAGGACGAGGCCCTCAAGGGCCAGCTGAAAACCGTCGAAAACCAGCTGCGCGCGAGTAACCAGCAGCAACAGGAAGCCCGCGACCAGGCGATCCGCGCCAGCCTCAACCTGGGTGCGTTCCTCTGCACCAAGATGCTCGACGACGGCCAGTACCTGGACTTCCTGCAGAAAAACTACGCCGCCAACTGCAAGGCCGGCGAAGAAGACCCGACCTGCGGCATGCGCAAGAGCAAGCTCGACGAGCAAAGCGCGCGCCTGCACAAGCTCAGCCGCTACTACGCCAGCTCCCTGGTCGAGTCCGGCTCGCTGTATGGCAAGAGCCTGCTCGAAGCGCAGGTGCCGGTGCTCGAAGGGGTGCTTACGGCCAACAACAATCTCAAGGAACTGACGCCGTACCTGCGCGCCCACTGGGCCAACCAGGCGTCGTTCCTCAAGTCGCAAAAAATTGATACCAACGCCTGGCTGAACAGCTGCAAAGCCGTCACCCACTGACACTACAAGGAAACGTAATCGTGATGCACAGCAAACCTGCTCGTAGCAGCTCCTGGATGAGCCTGATCATGGCGGCCTGCCTGGCCGTTACCGGCTGCGCCAGCACCGGCAGTTCGATGCTCGGCGACAGCGGCGGCGGCAAAGCCGACCCGCGCCTGACCTCAGGCGCCGACGCCAAGTTCTTCAGCACCTCCGGCTACCAGGCTTGCGCCATGGCCGCCGGCGCCGGCGTGCTCGCCTGCGTGCTGTCCAACTCGGGCAACAAGGCTGCCTGCGCCATCATCGCCGGTGTCGCCGCCTGCGGTGTGGCCATGGGCGCCAACTATTACCTCGACCAGCGCCGCACGCAGTACGCCGACACTACCCAGCGGCTGAACGCGATGACTGGCGAAGTGCAGAAAGAAAACGCCAAGGTGGTCGAGCGCAGCAACACCCTGCAGCGAGTGATCGCCGACGACAAACAGCAGATTGCCGACATCCAGAAGAGCATCAAGGCCAAGACTGTCGACAAGGCCAAGGCGCAGCAGGAGATCGCCAATGTCGATACCAACATCGGCCTGATGCGCAAAGACCTGGGCAACATGAAAAACCGCGTCAGCGAATTCGAAAAGGTCGCCAAACTCGAGCGTGACGGCGGTGCCAGCCCGGCAGAAGTGCAAAAGGTCGAGGCTGAAATCGCCAAGATGAACAACAAAGTCGTAGCCCTGCAGCAGGAGGTCGACGGCCTCTACAACCAGCGCTCCGCGATCACCCTCGGTTAAGGAACAACCCATGTCACTTCGTCATTGCCTGGGCCTTGCCCTGCTCGCCAGCCTCGGCGGTTGCGCCACCACTGCCTCGCAGTGCAACGCTACCGACAACAACGCCAGCCTGGTCAGCAAGCTCAATTGCGACTACGGCGGCGGCTATGCCGAAGGCGTGCGCAACAGCGAGCAGCAACTGGTCTCGGCGCAGGAACAGAACCGCCAGTTCAATCAGGTGTTCAGCGAGCTCAGCGCCCTGCAAAGCTCGACCCGCCAGGATCTGGCCGGCCAGCAACGCCAGCAGGCCAGCCTGGAGAAATCCCTGAATGGGCTGCTGGCCACGCTCAAGAGCCGCCATGGCAACAAGCAGGAGGTGCAACAGCAGATCGCCAGCCTCGAGCAGCAGCTGAAGAACCGCCAGGCCGCGCCAATGCAGAACGCCAGCAGCGCGCAGGTCGAAGCCCGCAAGCAGGAGCTCAAGGCCCTGCAGCAACAGGTCAGCCGCTTGCAGCTGAGCCTGGGTTACGAGTAAGCCCTTCGGCAGCTGCGGCTGCCGATCTCTTTTCAGGATATCCACATGCAGCGGGTCACCCGCGATACCCGACCCGCGCAGGACGATCCGCGGGCGTTGGAACAGGCGATGGCGATCATCGTCAGGCACTTCCCGGCCAGCATCGCTCACCTGTACGCCACCCCGCGCACCGGCCAGGATGGCGTGCGTGAATGGTGGTCGCCGCTGGAAGGCCAGCCGCAGCGCTATCACGACCTCACCAGCGAGCAGCAGACCGCTTTGCTGCGCGTTTATGAGCAGCGCCAGGACGCCCTGCGCCAGTTGGTCGGCGAGCTGAAGGAGCGTGGCCAGGAGCAGGAGGCGAGCGTGCTGCGCGCGCTGATCGGTCCAGCCAACCTTGAGCACCTGTACAGCGTCAATGGCGAGCCACTGCTGGTGCGCTGGGCGCAGCCGGCACCGGTCAAGCCAGCGCCGGTGGCGGCTACGCCAGTACCCGCACCGCGCCCGCGCCGCTGGATCTGGTTGCCTTGGTTCCTGCTGCCCCTGCTCGGCCTGTTGCTGCTGGCCCTGGCCTTGTGGTTCGGCTGGCCGTACCTGCAACGCTGGTATGAACAACGCGAGCCGGCCAAATTTGCCTGCGTGAAGGACGATCAGGCGCTGCCGCCGGAGTTCTCGGTGGTGCTGGACACGTCCGGCTCGATGCTGCTCAGCGTCGAGGCCAGCGCAGATGACGAGCAGTGGTTCTTCCAGAACATTGCCGACCCCGCCATCGACCAGGCCCGAGTCGCCGAAATCACCCGCGCGCCAGTCCGCATGGACATCGCCAAGCAGAGCCTCAAGCAGATGATCAATGACCTGCACCCGGCTATCGACATGCGTATCGTCACCTTCGACGGCTGCCGCGCGCCGCTCGACCATGGTCTGTTCACCCCGGCTCAGCGTCCGGCCTTGATCAGTGGCATCGAAGGCCTGGTACCGAATGACGGCACCGCCTTGAGCGCCAGCCTCGACCTTGCTGCGCAAAAAATGAACGGGCGCGACCGCGATGGCGTGATCGTGATGTTCGTCGACGGCGCCGATGGCTGTGGCGAGGACGTCTGTGCAGTGGCCCAGCGTATTGCCCAGGAGCAGCCGCGGTTGCGGGTCAATCTGGTCAATATCAGCAACAACAGCCTGGCCAACTGCATTGCCGACAACACCGGCGGCCGGGTCTACAGCGGCGACACCGCCGTGCAAGTGGCGGCCGCGCTGAAACAGGCGAGCCAGGAAGTTTCCAGCAGCAACAATTGCAACTAGGACGGTCAATGCAACGGGTAATCCGCGACAGCCACGCCAGCCAGGACGCCGCCGCTGCACTCGAGCAGCGGGTGGCGTTGATCCGCCAGCACTTCCCGCCGGCCATTGCGCACCTGTACGCCATTCCACGCCAGGGGCGTGATGGTGTGCTGGAGTGGTGGTCGCCGCTGGAAGGTCAGCCGCACGTCTATGCCGAGCTGAGCCGCGACCAGCAGGCAGCGCTGCTGCACCGCTACGAAGAGCGCCAGGCCGCAGTCGGGCAGTTGGCCAACGAGCTGCAGCAGCGCGGCCAGAGCGAGGCGGCGAGCGCATTGCGCAGCCTGATCGCGCCGCCGGATCTGGGCAACCTCTACAGCATCAACGGCGAGCCGCTGGTGATCCGCTGGGGGCAGACCGTGCCGGTAGCCGCGCCACCCCCGCCGCCACCGCCAGCACCGGCACCCAAGCCGGCAGCCCCCGCCGCCAAGCCGGCCCCGCAGGCCAGGCCTACGCCACCGCCCAGGGCCGTACCTGCGCGGCGCCTGCGGCTGTGGCCATGGCTGCTGTTCGGCCTGTTGCTGGCCTTGCTCTATGCGCTGTGGTTGAACTGGCCAATGCTGTGGGCGCGCTGGCAGGCGGATCAGACCGCCATGTGCACCCCAGGCAGCGGTTTCCAGGCTTCGGAGTTTGCCGTGGTGCTGGACACCTCCGGCTCGATGAACGAGCGCATCCGCGTCAAGCGCGCAGACGACCCGTGGTACATCAGCCTGCTGGCGAAAATCCCGGTGGTCGAGCAGTTTCTGCCGTCGGGCAAGGCCCCGCCGACGACCCGCCTGAGCGTGGCCAAGACGGCCCTGGGCGCGGTCATCCAAGACCTCGACCCCAAGGTAGCAATGCGCCTGGTGACTTTCAATGGCTGCAAGTCGCCCGTTGATCACGGCGTGTTCACACGTGACCAGCGCGGCGACCTGATCGACCGTATCGCCACGCTCAACGCACGCGGCGGCACGGCGCTCGGGGTCAGCCTGGAAGCGGCGGCGAGGAGCATGGACGGCCGTGAGCGCGATGGCGTGATCGTGATGTTCGTCGATGGCCGCGACAGCTGTGGCACCAGCATCTGTAAGGTCTCCGAGCAGATCGCCCAGAACCAGCCACGGCTGCGGATCAACATCGTCAACATCAGTGCCAGCACCGGTTCCAACTGCGCTGCCAGCAATACCGGTGGCCGTGTCTATACCGCTGACGATGCAGCAGCCGTAGCGGCGGCACTGGAAGAAGCCAGCCGCGAAGTGTCGCAGGGCAGCGGCTGCTGAAAGGCAAATGGGCGCACGCCTTGCGCCCATTGCCCCTCATGACGTTTTTCAATCGAGTCCATGCCGTTTTCCGCGTTGCCGTGCAAGGCGCCTTGGCGGATGCTTTATTTACCTGAGCATCCCCCCATTCGCGCACCGAGGCCTGCATGAAAACCGTCGACGAAATCCTCAAGAGCAAGGCACAGCACCAGACCGTCTACACCATCGGCCCAACCGAATCGGTGCTGGCGGCGCTCAAGCTGCTCGCGGAAAAAAACATCGGCGCCTTGCCGGTAGTTGAAGACGGGCGCGTGGTGGGCATCGTCAGTGAGCGCGACTATGCGCGCAAGCTGATGCTCAAGGGCCGCTCTTCGCCGTTCACTACAGTGGCCGAGATCATGACCGCAGCGGTGATCACGGTTGAACCCAAGACCAAACTCGATGAATGCATGCAACTGATGACTGACCGCCACCTGCGCCACTTGCCGGTAGTCAGTGCAGGCAAGCTGCTGGGCTTGCTGTCGATCGGCGACCTGGTCAAGGAAACCATCACCGAGCAGGCCAACCTGATCAGCCAGCTGCAACAGTACATTCGCGGCGAGTGAGGGTGGGGTCAGTGGTAGGCGCTTTCCAGCTCGTCCAGCTGATGGTCGAAGCTGCGCAGGCGCGCTGACCAGGTGTACACCAACAGTTCCAGATCACGGTTGAGCACCGCCGTGCCGCCCTTGCCCGCCACCGGCCCGTCGCCCAGGTCCAACTGGTAGCGCTCGCGGGCCATGGCCGTGGCCACGCTGGCAAGGTCGCGGGCAAACGCCAGCCAGTGCTGATGCGGGTCGTGAATTTCGCGGTCAAGTTCGCGGCACTGGCACTTCAGTGCATCCAGGCTCTGCTCCAGCGGCGTGCCCCTGAGTTCGCCCATGACCTCTTCGAAGGTGCGCCCGGAGTGCCAGTAACTGCCCCAGAAATACCGGTCGAACACGGTTTCGACCCGGCGCAGGGCAACCTTGGTGTTCCAGATGGTGACCAGGGTATGCCCCTGGCTGAGTTCGCGCCGGTTCAGCTGCAGGTGCTGCCAGGCGATCCAGGCCAGCCCGCAGAGCGCCGCTGCTGCGGTGACTGCAGCAGCGGCGTACAAAAACTGCACGGCCTGGTTCAGCTGATGGGTGTGCCGGATGCCGTAGAAGTAGCCGGTGGTCAGGGTGCCGAGGATTGCCAGGGTGCACCAGAAACCGGCTGCATAGGGATCTTTCATCACGCTATCCCCTTGTTGTTTTACCTCAGCATAGCAACGCCACTTCACCCATCAGATGCCGCTCGGCGCTTTATTTGCGGGGGCGACGCAGGGCTTCGTTGAGCTGATCGAAGGGGATTGCCCAGTCGGCGTCTTCAAGCACTGCCTCTTTGAGGAAAGCGCGCTGCGAGTCGCTCCAGAACGGCGCATCAACCAGCTTGATTTCGTTTTTCAGCGGCGAGTGCGAGGTGATGAACTGGTCGATGCTCTGCGCATCGTGGTCCAGCCCCAATTGCATGAACAGTTCGGCAAACTGATGAGTCGGTGCTTCCATGGGTGCCTCCTCGCCAAGCTGGCCGTCGACGACGCCGGCCCGGCGCTGGTTGAGTGAGAGATGAGGTGGCCGCAGCCACCTTGCTCACGATAGACACCAGCCAGGCCGCTCAAGGTCGAAGCAATTTGCACTTTTATCCGACAAGCGTCACAGCGGCGCCCGACGCAGGGTGGCGAGGAACGCTGCGGCGCCGACAAACAACCCGGCAAAGGTACGGTTCAGGCGCTTCTGCTGTTTAGGCGTGCGCAGCAGCCGCAGCACCCGCGAGGCCAGCCCGGTGTAGCCAGCCATCACCAGCAGATCGACGCAGACCATGGTCGCGGCAATGGTCAGGTACTGCGGCAGCAGCGCCTGATGCGGGTCGATGAACTGCGGCAGCACGGCGAGCATGAACACCAGCGCCTTGGGGTTGCTGACGTTGACCAGGAAACCGCGGAACACCAGGCTCAGCGGCTTGCCGATCGGGCGTATCGGCGACTCGGCGCTCATGTCCATGGGCAGCGCGCGCCACTGTTTATAGGCGAGGTACACCAGGTAGAACACGCCGAACCACTTGATCACCTGAAACGCGGTGGACGAGGCGGCGAGGATGGCGCCGACGCCGGCTGCAATCACCGCGATCTGCAGCAGCAGACCGAGTTGCAGGCCCAGGGCGTTCCAGTAACCGCGCCAGAAACCGTACTGCAGGCCGCTGGACATCGAGGCAATCGCCCCCGCCCCCGGCGACAGGCTGATCACCCAGCACGCGGCAAAGAACGCCAACCACGTTTCCATCGACATGTAGCACCTCATAGCGGATATGTTGCAAAACATTAAGCTAAGAGGTTGGCGACGAAATCACCAGCGGTTTTTTGTGGGATTGCAGCAGGGGCGGCTAGCCTCAGTCAGCCTGGACGGCAACATCCTTGGCCACACCCGGCACCTCGGTGCCGCGCCAACGCCGTACGCACTTCTGGAAGAACTGGCTGTTCGGCACCTGCACCAGCGCGCCGCCGGCATCGGGCATTTCCATCAGGGTGGTGAACAGCAGGTTGATCGCAATCACCCGGCCCTTCACACCTGGCTTGTCGAGGGTTTCCACCAGCTCGACGACATCACCGATGCGAAACGGCCCGACGGTAAAGATCAGCACCGCGCAGAGCAGGTTGGACAACACGCTCCACATGGCGAAGAACGCCACCGCTGCCACCGCGACAAAGCCGGACAGCGCAGTCCAGAGCACCGTGGCCGAGACGCCAAGACGCTCCAGCACAAACAACAACGCACTGCCCATGATCAACCAGCGCAGGCCACCGCGTACCGGCACCAGCAATTCCGGTGGCAGTGGGTAGCGTTCGCCCAGGCGGCTCAGGCAGCGGCCGACAAAGCGTTGCAGGATGAACGCTGCAGCGAGGATCAGCAGAATCTGCGCGCCCAGCCACAGCGAGTCCATCCATTGCCCCGGCAGCAGGCCGTGCAGGTCTTCCATCAGGACAGCGCCTCAAGTTCGGCCTGCATGCTTTCGAGCAACTCGAGTGCTTCCATCCAGGTTTCTTCAAGCTCGGCTTCGCGCTGCTTGAGTTTGCTCTGGCGGCCGAGCAGGTCACGCAGGGCGTCCTTGCGCGATTGCTCGTAGAGGCCGCTGTCGGCCAGGGCCGTGTCGATCTCGGCCAGCTGACTGTGCACCTGGCCAAGCTCGGCTTCGAGCTTGTCGGCAGCGCGCTTGTGCGGTGCCAGCTGCTGACGCAGGGCGGCGGCGGCCTGGCGCTGAGCCTTCTTGTCGGTCTTGTCCGGGTTGACCGGGGTGCTGCTGACCGGCGCGTTGCGCTGGCGGTAGTCGATCAGCCAGCGGCTGTAGTCATCGAGGTCACCGTCGAAGGTGTCGACCTTGCCGTCGGCAACCAGCAGGAAGTCATCGGTGGTGCTCTTGAGCAGGTGCCGATCGTGAGAGACCACCACCACTGCCCCGCTGAACTCCTGCAAGGCCATGGTCAGCGCCAGGCGCATTTCCAGGTCGAGGTGGTTGGTCGGTTCGTCGAGCAGCAGCAGGTTGGGCCGCTCCCAGGCGATCAGGGCCAGCGCCAGCCGGGCTTTTTCGCCGCCGGAGAAGTTCACCACCGGCTCCTCGGCACGCGGGCCGTGGAAATCAAAGCCGCCGAGGAAGTCGCGCAGGGTTTGCTCGCGCTCGCTCGGGGCGATCCGCTGCAGGTGCAGCAGTGGGCTGGCCTTGTCGTCCAGCGAGTCCAGCTGATGCTGGGCGAAGTAGCCGACCGAGAGGTTTTCACCGCGCACCAGGCGCCCGCCCAGCGGCTGCAATTCGCCGGCAAGGTTTTTGATCAGGGTCGACTTACCGGCGCCGTTGGGCCCGAGCAGGCCGATCCGCGCGCCCGGCGTGAGCTGCAGCTTGACCTTCTCCAGCACGGCGGTGTCGCCGTAACCCAGACGGCCTTCGGAGAGGTCGAGCAGTGGGCTGGAGATTTTTTGCGATTCGCGGAAGACGAAGTCGAACGGCGAATCGACGTGCGCCGCCGACAGCTCTTCCATGCGCTCCAGGGCCTTGATCCGGCTCTGCGCCTGACGGGCCTTGGTCGCTTGCGCCTTGAAGCGGGCGATGTACTTTTCCATGTGCGCGCGCTGCGCTTGTTGCTTCTCGTAGGCCTGTTGCTGCTGGGCCAGACGTTCGGCGCGGGTGCGTTCGAAGGCGCTGTAGCCACCCTTGTACAGGGTCAGCTTGCGCTGTTCGACGTGGAGCACATGGTCGACCACCGAGTCGAGAAAGTCGCGGTCGTGGGAGATCAGCAGCAGCGTGCCCGGGTAGCCCTTGAGCCAGTCTTCCAGCCAGAGGATGGCGTCCAGGTCCAAGTGGTTGGTCGGTTCGTCGAGCAGCAGCAGGTCGGACGGGCACATCAGGGCCTGCGCCAGGTTCAGGCGCATCCGCCAGCCACCGGAGAAGTCGCCGACGCGGCGGTCCATCTGCTCGTTGCTGAAGCCAAGGCCAGCCAGCAGCTTGCGCGCACGGGCATCGGCGGTATAACCGTCGGCGCCTTCCAGCTCGCTGTGCAGGCGGGCCAGCGCAGTGCCGTCGTGGGCTTGCTCGGCCACTGCCAGTTCGGCCTGGACCTGCCGCAGGCGCAGGTCGCCGTCGAGCACATAGTCGACTGCCACGCGCTCAAGGGTGTCGACCTCCTGACGCATGTGCGCGATACGCCAGTCGGCGGGCAGCTGGCAGTCGCCGCCATCGGGCGTGAGCTCGCCGCGCAGCAAGGCGAACAGGCTGGATTTGCCGGCGCCGTTGGCACCGATGAGGCCGGCTTTATGACCGGCGTGCAGCGTCATCTCGGCGCTATCTAGCAGGCGCTGCGGACCACGCTGTAAAGTGAGGTTGGTTAGTCTGATCATGATGGTCGCGGAGTCTACCAGCTTCCTCGGCCGCTAGCGCGAGTGGAACCATGCACACCGACCTGTGGAATTACGCCCTGGCCCTGTACGCCCGGCCTGGGGTTGAAGCGGCCTGCCTGCAACTGCAGGAGGACGGCGCCGACGTGTGCCTGTTGCTCTGCGCCTGCTGGCTGCAAGCACGCCGGGCATGCGTCAGCGATGATCGCGTGGACGCCCTGTTGGCGGTGGCTGAGCCGTGGCGAATCGAAGTAGTCCAGCCATTGCGTGCGCTGCGCCAGCAATGGCGCACCGCAGCGCAGCATGACCCCGCGTTGGCGGCCTTGCGTGAGCAGGTGAAAGGCTTGGAACTACAGGCTGAAAGAACCTTGCTCGAGCATTTGCAGGCATGCTCGCAGCAATGGCCCGCAGGCTCGGCCGAGACCGCGGACGATTGGCTGGCCCGGCTGGCGCCGGACCTGTGCCGCGACCACGGCGCGCTGGATCGATTGCGCGCCGCAGCGTCAGCCCTTCAGGACGCCGAAGACGGCGACTGAGCTGGGGTATTGGCGGCTACTGCGGCGGGTGCCGCTGGTGCTGCCGAGTTGGTGCTGGTAGCTGCAGTGCTGGCTTTGGCGTCGTCTGCTTTGGCAGCGGCTGGTTTAGCGGCAGCTGGCTTGGCAGCTGGTTTGGTTGCTGCGGCCTTGGCCGGTGCTTTGGCTGCGGCGGGCTTGGCTGCAGCGGCTTTAGCTGGCGCCTTGCTGGCTGCAGGCTTGGCAGCAGCAGGTTTGGCTGGAGCCTTGGCGGCAACCGGTTTGGCAGCGGCTGGTTTGGCTGGCGCTTTGGCAGCCGCAGGTTTGGCAGCGGCTGTCTTGGCTGGGGCCTTGGTAGCAGCGGGCCTGGTCGCTACTTTGGTCGGTGCCTTGGCAACGGCAGGCTTGGCTGCAGCAGCTTTGGCCGGCGCTTTGCTGGCAGCCGGTTTGGCGGCAGCTTTAACAGGCGCTTTGGCAGCAGCTGGCTTGGCGGCAGGCTTGACCGCAGCGACTTTGGCTGGGGTTTTGGCTGGGGCCTTGCTGGCTGTGCTCTTGCCGGCTGCCTTGGTGGCAGCAGGTTCGGCAACGGTACGTTGCTCAAGGGCCTTGGCGGCCGCTTCACGAACCTTGCCTACGCCTTGAGCGATTTTCAGGCTTTGCTGAGCATCGCGCTTGAGCTGCTGGATGTAGATGCGGGTCTGCGATTGACGCTCTTTGAGCGAGTCGAGCACTTCTTCAAGCTCGCTGGCAGCCTTGTGCGCCTTGTTCTGCGCCTTGGCTTTGCCGGCCTGGGCAGCGTCTTGCAGTTTCAGCCGCGAGCCGTGCAGTTTTTCCTGCGCTTTGCCGCGTTGTTTTTCCAACTTTGCCAACAGTTTCTCTGCATCCGCCAGCGCTTGCGAGCAGGCATCTTCCAGATGTTCGAGCAGGCTACCGGAAAGTTGCTGGAGCAGGTGCAACGGCGTACTTACTGGCTTCTTCTTGGCCGACATGGTTTACCTCCTGGCTGATGAGATTGCGGCTCATACTATGCTTCTGCTGCTACCGCCGCTAGGGCATCTTGACAGTATTGCGGGGGCCGCGTTGCATGCCTGGGCAAAGTTGTTATGGTGCAGCTCGAGCAAGTGTAGTTGGCCCTTGCTCGGCTATTGCTACTTGGCCAGCGCGTCCGGAGTCGATCGTGTCCCGTTATCTTCTGCTCAGCTTCTGCCTGCTGGCGCCATTGGGTGTTGCCGCGCCGGCCAGCAATACCGACCAGGACATGGCTTACAGCCTGGGCGCAAGCCTCGGTGAGCGGCTGCGCCAGGAAGTCCCCGACCTGCAGCTGGAAGCCCTGGTCGAAGGCTTGCGCCAAGCCTACCAAGGCAAGCCGCTGCGGCTTGATCAAGCGCAGATGCAGAACCTGCTCGAGCAACATGAAACCCAGGCGCAGGGCAGCCAGGCGCAAGCGGCTGAAGTCCGCTTCATGGCCAATGAGCGCGGCCGCATTGGCACCCACGAGCTGCCTGAAGGAATTCTTTACAGCGAGTTACAAGCAGGCACTGGCGCGCAGCCCAAGCCGGGCGGCAAGGTGCAAGTGCGTTATGTGGGACGGTTGCCGGATGGCTCGGTGTTCGACCAGAACCAGCAACCGCAGTGGTTCAGCCTGGACTCGGTGATCGAGGGTTGGCAGGCGGCGCTGCCGAAAATGAAAGCCGGGGCCAAATGGCGTCTGGTGATCCCTTCAGCGCAGGCTTATGGCGCCGACGGGGCGGGCGATCTGATCGCGCCCTACACCCCGCTGGTATTCGAAATCGAATTGCTGGCAGTGGCCGACTGATCGAGGCGATCACGCCTGCAGTGCAGCTTCCTGTTTGTGCGCGGTGTGCAGCACTTCGATCAGGCAGTCTTCCAGCTCGAAACGCTCGCGCAGATGGCCGCCCAGGGCTTGCAGGGTCTGGGCGAAGCGCTCAGGGTCGCTGCATTCGGCCTTGTCGCAGTGATCGTTGAAGTCCAGCGCGATCTGGGTGATGTCGGTGATGCGTGGGTTCATGTCTTCGGCCAGCGCCAGGGCGCGCTTGTCATCGAAGGCCTTGGCCTCGCCGAGCAGCTGCTCGAACACCTCGAAGTGCCACGCAGATACGTAGTCGACCAACACCCCGCAGAAATCACGGCTCTGGGCCTTGTCAGCGAAGGCTGGCTTGGCGTCGCGCAGTGCGCGGAAAGCCACCACCAGCTCCTGGCGCTCCAGCAGCCAGCGATCGATCAGCTTGTGGACCCCGCCCCAGCGTTCCTGGGCATTCTGGCAACTATCGAGCATGGCAGTTCTTCCCTTCTGGGTAGATGCCGCTGCACCTCGCTGCGCAAAGGTGCGCGACAAAGGGACGTCAGCAGTACGGCATCGAGCAGTTGTGTTTTCAGTATCCGTGCTGGGAGATTATTCCCGCACGTGCTGCCCATCAAGGTACGCATCGGACAAAGTTCATACAAGCGTTTCATCCCCTGATCGCGCGCCGCCGGTCGAACCATGCGCCAAGGTTGCGCTGGATCAATGCTGGGCGAGGCGGCGCAAACGATCAGCAATCAGCCGTGACAGCGGCAGCGCTGCCAGCAGCAGGAAGGCCAGCAGGCTCCACTCGGGCAGGGTCAGGTCTAAAAAACTCCACGACAATGCGCCGCAATCCGGTCCTCCCCTGAGCAAGCTCTCCAGCGCTTGCCGCCACGGCTGCTGAAAGACCGTCTGCAGTGGCTGCACACAGGCGCCATGGGCAATCTCGGAGCCCTGCAGCCAGACCTGTCGCGCAGCCAGCAGTGCCCCGCTGGCCGAGCAGGCCAATGCCAGCACGGTGTAGACCCGCCAACCGAGACGCTGCGGCGCATGCACCAGCGCAACCAGGCAGACCAGCGCATACAGGCCCAGCAGCAGGCGCTGGCCGGAACACAGCGAGCACGGCAGCAGCCCCAGGTTTCGCTCCAGCGCGAAGGCGGCGAACAGGATCGCCAACGAGGCCAGCAAGCCTGGGCAAAAAAGAGTACGAAAACGGGCCAGCGGCATGGCGATGGTGTCCCGGAGGAGTCAATGACGTGGCTTGAGACGGTAGAGGAAATGGGTACTTTGTTTCAAGGCAATACAGTAAGGACAAGTCTCTGATTGCAGAGGAAAGTTTACCGATTTGCGTGGGAAATTTCCGAAGGGGGCCATCGCAAACCGACTTCGCACCTTCAGATTAGATACCAGCCCCTGGGCCTGCGCGGCTTGCGCAAGCCCAGGGGTCGGTCAAGCTCGGGCGCCGTCTGGCAACGGCAGCGCCAGCAGACGCTCGTCGAGCAGGCCCAGGCCTTCCTGGAACAATTGGTTGCTGCGTTCGGTTTCGCCCAGGCTCGCCAGCAACCGCGCCAGCTCGGCACAGGTTTCCGGGTTGCGCTCAAAACGCAGGCTGCTCTCGAGGTAATCGCGCGCCTTGCCCCACAGCCGGTTCTGCAGGCTCAAACGGCCCAGGGTCAACAGCAGGCTCGGGTCTTGGGCGTGCTCCTTGAGCCAGCCTTCGGCGGTTTGCAACTGACGGGCCGGGTCATCACCGCGGATCAGGCCGTACAGTCGGGCCAGGTGGCTTTCGTACTGGCGCTTGAGTGCCGCACGCAAGACCTGCTCGGCTTCGCCTTGGGCGCCGACCTGGCGCAGCTGTTCTGCGTAGGCGAGCACCAACTGCGGCTCCTGGCGCTGTGCTGCGGTCAGTTGCTGCCAGGCGCGTTCCAGTGCTTGCCGGGCGGCTACGGCGTCGTCGCCACGGGTCGCGGCGATGCTCAGGTTCTGGCCCCAGGCACGCTGCTCCAGTGCGGCCAACTCAGTGGCTGGCAATACCTTGCCCTTGCGCAGATCAGGCAGCAGCCGAATCAGTGCCGGCCAGTCGCCACGTTGCAGGTGCAACTGCTGCAACAGGCGCAGTACCTGGCCGTTGTGCGGGTGGCGCTGTTGCATCGCCAGCAGGGTTTCGAGGGCGCCGTCGCTGTCGCCGCGATCCATCTGCAACTGTGCGTGAGTCAGTGCGACCGCCAGCTCAGCCTGGGGCTGACGCTCGAGTGCGCGCTCGAGCAGGTTGTCGCTTTCTTCAGTGCGGCCCAGTTCGTTTGCTGCACGCGCGGCGCCGAGGTAGTACAGCAGCGGCTGGCGCTCGGCTTCGGCGGCGCGGTGCAGGTGACGCTGCGCGCTGGCCCAACGACCTTCGGCCAGGTCCAGTTGACCCTGCTCGATGGCGATGCGTGTGCGACGGCGGCGATTGCGCCTGGACCACGGGTTGACCACCCCGGTCGAGCTCATGATCAAGCCAAGCACGTAGCGCAGCAGCCACAGCGCGATGATCAGGCCGATCAACCCACCCAGTGCGGCCCACAGCCCCGACTGATAGCGGAAGCTGCCGTAGGACACCATCACGTAACCGCTGTGCTTGGCGACGGCGATGCCCAGCGCTGCGGCAACCACGATTGCCAGCACCGCGAGCAGATAGACACGCTTCATGGCTTGCCCCCTTCGGCGTTGGCCGGCAGGTGGCGGCGCTGAATGTAGGCTTGCACCGCCGCCAGGCTTTCGCTGAGGTCCGGGGTGACTACCGACACCGGCTGCTCAGCCAAGGCGTTAAGGCTGTCGAGCATGGCCTTGCTTTGCGGGTTGTCGGCGTTGAAGTTGGCCAGCAGCACGCTGCGGGCATCATCCAGCGCCTGGGTGTAGACCTTGGCTTCGCCGTTCAGGGCCGCCCACTGGGCCTGCTCGATGGTCAGGCTCAGGGCCAGGCGCAGTTGATTCAGCGACTGCCCAGCCAGCAATGGGCGAACATTGTTGTCGGCATCGAATTCGATCTGGAAGTACTTGGAGATTTCGGCCCACCAGCGCGACCAGCGACTGCTGACATCGCCATCCGCAGTCAGCGCGCCCATGGCGTCTGCGCTGCTGTCGAACTCAGGCGACTGAGCACTGAGCTGCTGTACCTGCTCCCGCTGCGCGGCCAGCTTGAGGAACAGCCCGGTACGGTCTGGCTGCTGGGTGCTGTTGAGCGTGGCCAGGCTGCGCGCCAGTTGCTCGCGGGCGGCAAATGCACCCGGGTCGCTCTGCTCACGGAGGATTTCGTCGGCACCTTCGACCAGGGCCTTTGCACTGGTTACATCCTGCAGCGCAGACAAGCGCAAGGTCGCCAGGCGCAGCAGGTGCTCGGCTTCGGCCAGGCGCCACTCCTTGCGGCTTTCGCCCATTACCGTATCGAGACGCTGGCTCAAGCGCTGCTGGTCGCCCTGCAACTGCGCCACCAGGCGGCGGCGGTCTTCCAGTTCGCTGGCCGGCGGCAGGCTGGCGAGCTGCGCGCTGATTTGCTGATCGCGCTGCTGCAGCGCCGCGGTCTGCTCACCGAAGGCTTCCATACGCTGGCTTTGACCCAGCTCGTTGCCCTGCAACTGGCGCACCTGCCAGACACCCCAGCCGCCTACCGCAACACCGGCTGCACCGAGCAGCAGGGCAACGACGGCAAGGCCATTGCCTGAGCGCTTGGCCGGCGGGGTGACAGGGGTTTGCGGCGCGTCGAGCACCGAAGGCTGTTCATTCTGGGACAAGACAGTTTCGCTCACGTATCCATCCTTTGCATGGGGGCGCGTCGCTCTGAGCTTAGCGCCTTAAGAGGCAGGTGCAACGCTGCGCTGCACAGCTGCCAGCAAGGCCGCGGCACTGGCGCCACGGCAATCCACAATCTGTTGCGCACCCAGCGCGCGGGCCTGCTCGGCTACACGCGGGCTCGGCACGAACAACGGCAAGCGCGCCAGGCGCGGCCAATCGGCGTCTGCCAGTTGGCGCAAATGTTCAAGACCCTGCCCACTGCTGACCACCAAGCCGTTTAGGCGTTCCCGATCAACCCGCTCACGCAGGGTATCTGGCGGGTAATCCGGCAGGCAGCGACGATACAGTTGCAGATAATCGACACTAGCACCTAGCTCGGCAAGACGCTCTGCCAGCAGTTCGCGACCCCCTACCCCGCGGACAATCAGGACACGCGGCGTAGGAACAGCGATAGCCTTGCGCAACTCGGGCAAGCCAAGCAAGGCCTCACTGTCGTCACCTTGGGTAGGGAATGTCACCAAAAGCCCGGCGCTGTGCAATAGCTGCGCGGTCGCTTCGCCGACGCTGAACCAGGCACTGGGCGGCGGCACCAGGCCGGCTTCGCTCAGGTTGGCCAGCAGCAAGCGCGCAGCGGGTTTGCTCACCACGATGAACGCCTGGTAACTCGCCAGCTGGCTCAGCAGCTGGCGTTGCGCGTCATCCACGGCGACCGGTTCGATCGCCAGTAAGGGCAGGCTGCTGCTGGCGATGCCGGCAGCCGCCAGGGTCTGCGCCAGTGCCGCACAGTCCTCTTCAGGCCGGGTCAGCAGCAGGCGCCAGCCGCTCACGGATGGCCGGCCTCGCCGTAGACTTCCTTGAGGATCGCTTCGGCGCCTTGCTCGAGCAGGTCTTTGGCAACCTGGACACCAAGCGCTTCGGCATGCAGCCGTGGCGCCCGTGCTTCAGCCGCCAGCAGCAGGCCGCCGCTGGGTTGGCCAACCAGCCCGCGCAGCCACAACTGCTCGCCTTCAAGCACCGCATAACAGGCGATCGGCACCTGGCAACCGCCGTTGAGGTGCTTGTTCAAGGCGCGCTCGGCCACCACCCGGTCGGCGGTGTCGACATGGTGCAGCGGCGCCAGCAGGGCGTGGATTTCACTGTCGGCGCTGCGACACTCGATGCCGACTGCACCCTGGCCACCGGCCGGCAGGCTGTCGTCGACACTGATGCTGGCGCTGATGCGGTCTTCGAAGCCGAGGCGGATCAGACCGGCAGCAGCCAGAATGATCGCGTCATACTCACCGGCATCGAGCTTGGCCAGACGGGTATTGACGTTACCGCGCAGGAAGCGAATCTGCAGATCCGGTCGGCGCGCCAGCAGCTGGGCCTGACGGCGCAGGCTGGAGGTGCCGACGATGCTGCCTGCGGGCAGTGCTTCCAGGCTTGCGTAGGTATTGGAAACGAAGGCATCACGCGGGTCTTCGCGCTCACAGATGCAATACAGGCCCAGGCCTTCAGGGAAGTCCATGGGCACGTCTTTCATCGAATGCACGGCGATGTCGGCTTCGTTCTCGAGCAGGGCGGTTTCCAGCTCTTTGACGAACAGACCCTTGCCGCCGATCTTCGCCAGCGGCGCGTCGAGCAGCTTGTCGCCACGGCTGACCATCGGCACCAGGCTGACGATCAGGCCTGGATGGGCCTGTTCCAGACGTGCTTTGACATACTCGGCCTGCCACAGGGCAAGGGCACTTTTACGGGTGGCAATGCGGATTTCGCGAGTGGACATGAAACGCCCCGATGCAGAGAAATGCTGCCGATGATAACAGCTACTCGGGGCCTGCCTGCAGACTCAGGTCAGCAATCGGTGGCGCGGCGCCAGTGCGCGAGCGCAGCGGGCGCCGAGGGCAAGCGATCAGTGCAAGCCCTGCATCATCTTGCGCACGCCCGCCACATGGCGGCGGCTGACGATCAGCGCATCCTCGCCCATCCCCTTGAGGTAGAGCTGGAAATGTCCCAGCGGCGTACGCTGCAATTTCTCGATGCGTTCGCGGGCCACCAGCGCATTGCGGTGGATACGCACGAAGCGCTCACCGAACTCGTCCTCCAGCGCTTTGAGCGGCTCATCCAGCAGCACTTCACCGCCCTCATGGCGCAAGGTCACGTACTTGTGGTCGGCAATGAAGTAGATCACCTGTGACAGCGGGATCAACTCGATGCCTTTACGGGTTCGCGCACTGATGTGGTTGCGTGGGCCGCCGCCGTCTTCACTGGCAGGCCGGGTAAGTGCCGCCAGCAACGCGCGGTTGGGCTTTTCCGCTTTGCGCAGGGCATCGCGCAGCGCCTGCGGCTGCACTGGCTTGCTGACATGGCTGAGGGTGCTGTCCTTGAACGCTTCGCTGCCATATTCGTCGCCGCCGGTGCAGAACACCACAGCGGGTGGCGCCTCGCGCTCGCACAGGCGGGCAGCGACCTGCAGGCCGTCCAGGCCAGGCATGCCGATATCAAGCAGGACCACGTCAGGCTTGAGGCTGTCGATCAAGGCAAGAGCTTCCTCGCCATTGGTGGCGCTGGGCTCCAGTACCGTGTAGCCCTCCTGCCCGCCGAGCAAGCGGCTGAGGTCTTCGCGGGCTTTGGGTTCGTCATCAACGATCAGGACATTCATAGTTGCGCTGGATTCCTGAATGAGTCTCGCACAAGTAATAAGCGTAGACCGGGCTCGGTGTTCCGACGCCGCAGTCACGCTCTAGACCCATGCAATGGCCAAAGATTCACTGGTCTGACAGATTCAGCGCCAGCCTATTGTCAAACTGTAGACGCTTCGTGGAACGCTGCCGTTCAATCGGTAAATATCCTTTGCAGCAACTTCGCGAGTTGATTTCCTGCTGTTTCCAGCGACCGATGCCCTGCGGCGGGCAGTGCAACCCTGTTATTATCGGCGCCACTTTTTATCGTTCACGCCTTCAACGAGTGAATCCATGAGCACTGACAAGACCAATCAGTCCTGGGGCGGCCGCTTCAGTGAACCCGTCGACGCCTTCGTCGCCCGCTTCACCGCTTCGGTCGATTTCGACAAGCGCCTGTACCGCCACGACATCATGGGTTCGATTGCCCACGCCAGCATGCTGGCGCAGGTCGGCGTACTCAGCGACGCCGAGCGCGACACCATCATCGACGGCCTGCAGACCATCCAGACCGAGATCGAGGCCGGCAACTTCGACTGGCGCGTCGACCTTGAAGACGTGCACATGAACATCGAAGCACGCCTGACCGATCGCATTGGTGTGACCGGCAAGAAGCTGCACACCGGGCGCAGCCGCAACGACCAGGTCGCCACCGACATCCGCCTGTGGCTGCGTGACGAAATCGACCTGATCCTGGCTGAAATCACCCGCCTGCAAAAAGGCCTGCTGGAGCAGGCCGAGCGTGAAGCCGAAACCATCATGCCCGGCTTCACCCACCTGCAGACCGCACAGCCAGTCACCTTCGGCCACCACCTGCTGGCCTGGTTCGAAATGCTCAGCCGTGACTACGAACGCCTGGTCGACTGCCGCAAGCGCACCAACCGCATGCCTCTAGGCAGCGCCGCGCTGGCGGGCACCACCTACCCGATCGACCGCGAGCTGACCTGCCAGCTGCTGGGCTTCGAAGCGATTGCCGGCAACTCGCTGGACGGCGTTTCCGATCGCGATTTCGCCATCGAATTCTGCGCCGCGGCCAGCGTGGCGATGATGCACCTGTCGCGCTTTTCCGAAGAGCTGGTGCTGTGGACCAGCGCCCAGTTCCAGTTCATCGACCTGCCGGATCGCTTCTGCACCGGCAGCTCGATCATGCCGCAAAAGAAAAACCCCGACGTACCTGAGCTGGTGCGTGGCAAGAGCGGCCGTGTGTTCGGCGCCCTGATGGGCCTGCTGACCTTGATGAAGGGCCAGCCACTGGCCTACAACAAGGACAACCAGGAAGACAAGGAGCCGCTGTTCGACGCCGCCGATACCCTGCGCGATTCGCTGCGGGCGTTTGCCGACATGATCCCGGCGATCAAACCGCGTCACGCCATCATGCGCGAAGCGGCCCTGCGCGGCTTCTCCACTGCGACCGACCTGGCCGATTACCTGGTACGCCGCGGCCTGCCGTTCCGTGATTGCCACGAGATCGTCGGCCATGCCGTGAAGTACGGCGTCGACAGCGGCAAAGACCTGGCTGAAATGAGCCTGGAAGAGCTGCGCCGCTTCAGCGATCAGATCGAGCAGGATGTGTTTGCCGTGTTGACCCTGGAAGGCTCGGTCAACGCCCGTAACCACATCGGCGGTACTGCACCTGCGCAGGTGCGCGCTGCCGTGATCCGCGGCCAGGCGTTGTTGGCTTCGCGCTAAGCCCTAGCCCGTTCAAGGGCGTCTGAATCTGGCTTGAGCACAGCGGGCTGCCTTGCAGCCCCCTGTGCACCGCAGCAAAGCCGATCAGCGCAACCGATTGACTCCCGTCTCCATGTCATTGACCAGCGCCTTGGCCAGCCCGCTGAGGATGCGCGCCGCGCTGCCGGCTTGCAGGTCACTGTGCATTTCGGCCTCGTCGGTCAGATGACGGATACAGCCCAGCAGCACCGATAATTCATCGAACGCCTGGGTGATGGGAATGCCAGGGCGCACGGTGAACAGTTCGGTCGAAGCCACGCCCACCGTGGTGATGCCGTTGTGTTGCTCGCTCATACCCTCGCTCCTTCAGCTATGCAGTTTGGTCAGTGCATGTTTGACCAAGGTGCGGGCCATGCGTGTGGCATGGGCGGCGCTGGTCAGGGCGTTGAGGTCAGCCTCATCTGGGGCTTTCTGGCATTGCTGGTCGAGGGTATCGACCACACCACACAGAAACTCATTGGCCAAAGCCAGCGAGTCGGCTGGGAGCATGTCGCTGTGGGCAGAAAAATGTGGGGAGATGATCAGCTTGAAGCGGGGTGGATCGGGGGCGATCTTTTTCATGGCGCAACTCCTGTGCTCGGATAGGAACTGCCGTCCTCCTCGTCTCACAGAATTGGGTGGCAGTCGTACATGGTGTGAGACACGGGGCACAGGCAAACCCGGCCAGGCATACGCCTGTCCATATACGACCGCCATAAAACGGTTGCTTGCCTGATGCCGGGTGTCTCACGCCCGTTCGCCCTGTTCAGGCGACCCGACGACGTTAGCCCTGAGGCATTTCCCCGACAATACGGCCACTTCCGCAAAGCACGTAGGATACTTCCGAAGGCCGCCCAGCCTGAAGCGCTTGGCGCGAAGTTGGGAAAGGTCTTACAAACGCCAACGTGATGTCAGCAGGCCACATTCCACGGGAGCTCAAGCCCTGCAAGGCCTGCACAAAACAGCCCAAATCCCCCGTAATACTTTGTAATGCTTGCTCCGCGATTTTAGTTGTACGACGTCCTATCAGCATGTTCGACTGCGCCGGCTCTCACTACAAAAATAACGGAGACATCCAATGACCAGCCTACCTTCCGCGGAGGGCAAAGCTGCCGTGCCCTCGCAAAGCCGCCTCGGGCGCATCGCCAAGCTGCTCGGCCCAGGCATCATCGCCGTGCTGTCCTGGCTGGGCGCAGGTGATCTGATCACCTCTTCCGTGGCCGGCGCCAACTACGGTTACGCAATGATGTGGGTGCTGGCAGTTTCGCTGCTGCTGCGCTACCTGATCGTCAACATCATCGCCCGCTTCCAGCTGTGCAATAACCAGGGCATGACCATCCTTCAGGGCTACGCCCAACTGCACCCGGCATTTGCCTGGTTCATGCTCGGCTACGCGCTGATCATGGGCCACCTGATGAACGCCTACATGATCAAAGGCGCCGGCGAATCTCTGGCCATGCTGCTGCGGGTCGACTACCCGCTGCTGTGCTCGATGGCAGTGGTGCTGGCCGTGTGGATGCTGGTCGGGCGCAATATCTACTCGCTGATCGAAGGCGTGATGAAAGCCCTGCTGGCGATCATGACCCTGGCGTTCCTGGCGTTGGCGGTGATGTCCGGCCCGGATGTGGCTGGCATCGTCAAAGGCACCATCGGCTTCAGCATCCCGCCTGACGAGGGCGTGCACGGCGCCATGTTGGTAGCGGTTTCGGTGATCGGCGCAGTGGCCGGCTCGGTGGCCAACTTCGTCCATCCCTACGTGATGCGCCAAAAGGGCTGGGTCGGCCCGCAGCACAAACGCGTGCAGCGCAACGACCTGCTGTTTGCAGTATTCGTCGGTATCGTCATCAACCTGGCGATCTGGATCGTCGGCGCGGAAATCCTGCGGCCCAATGGCATCGAAGTGAAAACCCTGGGCGACCTGGGCAAGGCGCTGGAAATCTTCTTCGGCCCGATCGGCTGGTATGTGTTCTTCATCGGTGTGTTCGCCACCCTGTTCGCGAGCATTTCCGGCAAGACCACTGCCTTCCCAATGCTCATCACCGACGCCCTGCAGCACGTGCAGCCCAAGCGTCGCGAGCGTTATGGCAAGGAGTTCCACAAGGACCCGGCGCACCGTTGGTTCATGCTGTTCATCCTCGTCACGCCGCTGGTCTGGTCGATCCCGGGCATGCCTGACTTCGTCACTCTGACCATCGGTGTCAGCGCGCTGAACATCATTGGCCTGCCGGTGATCTCGCTGGGCCTGTTGATCATGTCCAACCAGAAATCACTGCTGAGCAAGGAATACCGCAACAACCTGTTCGAGAACATCGCCCTCGCGTTCGCCACCGGCCTGGCGCTGTGGGTAGCGTTCCAGCTGGGTGTGGAGTTGTTCAGCTAAGTCATCGTACAACACTGCGATAACACTCTGCGGGGGCAAGTCTTGAAAAGGGCTTGCCCCGCGTTTGTTTGCAGGCAGTGCGCGTTGATTGTCGCCCCTGTAATGACAATGTGTCTCTGCACAGGCTGATTGTCTGCACCTACCCTGCCCTTCACAATGCGCGACTAATCTGATCCCGCTGCCTTCTTCGCAGCTCATGGAGTTCGAGCGATGCCACACGAAGGCAGCCTGCTGCAAACCGCCGTCATTTTCCTTCTTGCCGCAGTGATTGCCGTGCCGTTGGCCAAGCGCCTGCAACTCGGCGCCGTCATCGGTTACCTGCTCGCCGGCGTAGCCATTGGCCCACAGGTTTTAGGCTTGATTCGCGACACTGAAAGCGTCGCGCATATCTCCGAGCTGGGCGTGGTCTTGCTGCTGTTCATCATCGGCCTGGAGCTGTCGCCGCGGCGGCTGTGGCTGATGCGCAAAGCGGTATTCGGCGTAGGCCTGGCGCAGGTGCTGCTGACCGGCGCGATACTCGGCGCCATCGCCCTGTTCGGCTTCGCCCAGTCGCTCCCAGCCGCGCTGGTGCTAGGCCTGGGCCTGGCGCTGTCGTCGACCGCTTTTGGCTTGCAGACGCTGGCTGAAACCAAGCAGCTGAATGCCCCGCACGGGCGCCTGGCATTTGCCATCCTGCTGTTTCAGGACATCGCCGCCATCCCGCTGATCGCGCTGGTGCCCTTGCTTGCCGCCAGCGGCCCGGACACCAGCCATGGCGACAGCCTGCAACACGGCCTGACCATCTTTGCCAGCATCGCCGTGGTTATCGTCGGCGGCCGTTATCTGCTGCGCCCGGTGTTCCGCATCGTCGCCCGCACCGGCTTGCCGGAAGTGTCCACAGCCACCGCGCTGCTGGTGGTGATCGGCACTGCCTGGTTGATGGAGCTGGCCGGTATCTCCATGGCCTTGGGCGCGTTTCTCGCCGGGCTGCTGCTGGCCGACTCGGAGTACCGGCACGAGCTGGAGTCGCAGATCGAGCCGTTCAAAGGGCTGCTGCTGGGCCTGTTTTTCATCAGTGTCGGCATGGGTGCCAACCTCAGCCTGCTGTTCGACACGCCATGGCTGCTGCTCGGCCTGACTGCGCTGCTGATCGCCGTAAAACTGCCGATGCTGATGCTGGTCGGGCGCCTGGGTGGCCTCAATACGGCCAATGCACTGCGCCTTGGCGTGGTGCTGGCGGCCGGCGGCGAGTTCGCTTTTGTGGTGTTCAAGCTGGGCAAGGACCAAGGTCTGCTCGACAGCTACACCTACGACCTGCTGCTGATGACCATCACCCTGTCGATGGCCGCCACACCGCTGTTGCTGATGATCTGCGCACGCCTGCTCAAGCGCCCGCCTGCCACGCGGGAAGTGCCGGAACAGTACAAGGACATCCAGACCGATGCGCCGCGGGTGGTGATCGTCGGCATGGGCCGCATGGGCCAGATCGTCTCGCGCATCCTGCGCGCGCAGAAGATCCCGTTCATTGCCCTGGACACCTCGGTCGACGCCATCGAAATGACCCGCACCTTCGAGCAGGCACCTGTGTTCTACGGCGACCCAATGCGCGCCGAAGTGCTGCACGCCGCCAAAGTCGGCGAGGCCGAATACCTGATCGTGACCACCGATGACCCCGAGATCACCACACGCACGGCAGAGCGGGTCAAACGCCTGTACCCGCACCTGAAAGTGCTTGCCCGCGCGCGCAACCGCCAGCACGTACACAAGCTGATGGACGTCGGCGCCGAGCCGATCCGCGAGACCTTCTACTCCAGCCTGGAAATGAGCCGCCGCGCACTGGTCGGGCTTGGCCTGTCGGACGATCAGGCCGCCGATCGCATCCAGCGCTTCGCCGAACACGACGAGCAGGTACTCGAAGCCCAGGGCCGCATCCGCGACGACCGCGCCAAGGTCATGCAGAACGCCAAGGAAGCACGGGTCGAGCTGGCGCGGTTGTTCGAGTCAGACGCCGACTGAGGCCGGTTCAGGCCAACACCAGTCGACAGATAGGCGGATGCTCCCGCTGCGCGGCCTGCCACAGATCGTAGGCCGCCTGCTCCGCCAGATACTGGCGGGCCGCGCCCAGCCCTGCCAGCTCAAGGCGATAAGCCAGGTCAGCCGACAACGCCGCGCGCCCATTGATGACCGCAGACAGTTGCCCGCGTGAGTAGCCAAGGTGGCGAGCCAGCGACGAGATGTTCATGGCGATAGCGGGCAGGACATCTTCGCGCAGCGATTCGCCTGGGTGACTGGGATTGAACACAAGCATCGATCTCCAAGTAATCTGCTGCGTGCTATCAGCTGCAGTGCATCAGCACCCCAGCGCTACGCTCACGGGATTATTTCCAAGTGCGCAGTCTGTGCCTTGTGACCTTGAAATGCGCGGTGATGCATTCAGCCAAGCTCGTGGGAAAAATCCCAAGCAGCTATCCGCTCGCCACCCCGCGACGACAAAAAATCCCCCGCCCCCGCCACCCCTGGCCTGTTACGCTCCGTCTCGCTCGAGTCGCAAACACTCTGGCGCAGCAGCAAGCGACTGACCAGGAGACCCGCTTGGAAGACCTCAACTCGCTGTACTTCTTCACTCAGGTAGTCGAGCACGGTGGCTTTGCGCCTGCCGGGCGGGCGCTGGACATGCCCAAGTCCAAGCTCAGCCGGCGCATCGCCGACCTCGAAGAACGCCTGGGCGTGCGCCTGCTGCATCGCACCAGCCGGCATTGCTCGCTGACCGAAATCGGCCAGGAGTACTACCGCCGTTGCCTGGCCATGCGGGTCGAGGCCGAGAGCGCCGCCGAGGTGATCGAGCGCAACCGCAGCGAGCCGCGCGGGCTGGTGCGCATGAGCTGCCCGACCACCCTGCTTAACTCCTGGGTCGGGCCGATGCTGACTCGCTATATGCTCAAGTATCCGCGGGTCGAGCTGTTCATCGAGAGCACCAACCGCCGCGTCGACCTGCTGCACGAAGGCTTCGATGTGGCGCTGCGAGTGCGTTTTCCGCCGCTGGAAAACACCGACATGGTGATGAAGGTGCTCAGCAACAGCACCCAGTGCCTGGTCGGGCGACCGGCGTTTCTTGAGCAACTGCCGGCGGGCTTCGATCCGCAGCAGCTCAGCCAGCTGCCGAGCCTGCATTGGGGCGGCGCGCAGCGTGAGTATCAGTGGGAGATGTTTCAGGGCGAGGACATGAGCCGCAGCATTGTCATCCCGCATACGCCGCGGATGGTCACCGATGACCTGTTTGCGCTGCGCCATTTTGTGGTGGCGGGGATTGGTATTGCGCACTTGCCGAAGGTGGCCGTGCGTGAGGATCTGGCCAGCGGGCATTTGGTGGAAGTGCTGCCGGGGTGGAATCCGCGCTGCGGCATCGTCCATGCGATCTTCCCGTCGCGGCGCGGCTTGTTGCCGTCGGTACGTTCGCTGATTGATCACCTGGCGGAAGAGTTCGTGTCCTGCGATATGGCTTGAATGGGTTGAAGCGAGATCTGTCCCGAAGCCTGATCCAGAGGTTTGACGCGATCCCTGTAGGAGCGGCCTTGTGTCGCGAAAGGCCAGCGTAGCTGGCCCGGCGATTCAGTGGCGTGGCACAAATCTTGGGGCCGCTACGCAGCCCTTTCGCGACACAAGGCCGCTCCTACAGAGATCGCGTCGAAACCGCCCTTTTCGAATCAGATCAGAACGCGAAACACGAACAGCCCAGCGATCCCCAGAAGCCCTGGAAGTCACTCACCGGTACACTCGATTTACGCGCCTTGTCATGGCTGTGCGCATGCACCCCACATGGCCCGGAACACTGATGCGGCATCGCTGCCAGCGACGGCGTACCTGCCCGCCAGTGCCCCGGCACCTTGGCCACCGGCGACCACTCAGGCAACACCGGCACCTGCGCCGGGCCCAGCTTGTCGAACTCGGCCGCGCCGTACACGACCTTGCCGTCGACAATGGTCAGCACCGACTCGATGCTCTTGATCGCCTCTTCACTGACGCTGAAGAAGTCCAGCGACAGCGCTGCCAGGTCAGCCAACTGGCCGACTTTGAGCTGGCCCTTCTTGCCCTGCTCGCTTGAGAACCAGGCGCTGCCCTGGGTGAACAACTGCAGCGCGGTATCGCGGCTCAGGCCTTCGGGGTACAGCTCCATGCCGCCAACGGTCTTGCCGCTGACCATCCAATACAGCGAGGTCCACGGGTTGTAGCTGGATACCCGGGTGGCGTCGGTACCGGCACCGACCGGTACGCCCATTTCCAGCATGCGCTTGATCGGCGGGGTCTGTTCGGCAGCCTTGGCGCCGTAACGGTCGACGAAGTACTCACCCTGGAAGGCCATGCGGTCCTGAATGGCGATACCGCCGCCCAGGGCACGCACGCGCTCGATGTTCTGCGGGGTGATGGTTTCGGCGTGGTCGAAGAACCACGGCAGGCCGTTGAACGGGATGTCGCGGTTGACCTTCTCGAACACGTCGAGCATGCGCGTGATCGACTCGTTGTAGGTGGCGTGCAGGCGGAACGGCCAGCGCTGCTCGACCAGATGGCGGACCACCGGCTCCAGCTCTTCTTCCATGGTCTGCGGCAAGTCAGGGCGCGGTTCGAGGAAGTCCTCGAAGTCGGCGGCGGAGAACACCAGCATCTCGCCGGCGCCGTTGTGCCGGAGGAAGTCGGTGCCGCTGTGCAGCTTGACGCTGGAGGTCCACTTGCGGAAGTCGTCGAGCTCTTCCTTGGGTTTTTGCGTGAACAGGTTGTAGGCGATGCGCACGGTCAGCTGGTTGTTGTCGGCCAGCTCCTGGATCACCGAGTAGTCGTCGGGGAAGTTCTGGTAGCCACCACCGGCATCGATGGCGCTGGTCAGGCCGAGGCGGTTGAGTTCACGCATGAACTGGCGGGTCGAGTTGACCTGATATTCCAGTGGCAGCTTCGGCCCTTTGGCCAGGGTCGCGTAGAGGATCATTGCGTTGGGGCGGGCGATGAGCATGCCGGTCGGGTTGCCGAACTTGTCGCGCTGGATCTCGCCACCGGCTGGGTTGGGGGTGTCCTTGTCGTAGCCAACAACCTTGAGCGCGGCGCGGTTGAGCAGCGCGCGGTCGTACAGGTGCAGCAGGAACACCGGCGTATCGGGAGCCGCCTGGTTGATCTCTTCAAGGGTCGGCATGCGTTTTTCGGCGAACTGGAACTCGTTCCAGCCACCGACTACCCGCACCCATTGCGGAGTTGGCGTGCGTGCCGCCTGGTCCTTGAGCATGCGCAGGGCATCGGCTACCGAAGGCACGCCTTCCCAGCGCAGCTCAAGGTTGTAGTTGAGGCCGCCGCGGATCAGGTGCAGGTGCGAGTCGTTGAGGCCGGGGATCACCGTGCGCTGCTTGAGGTCGATGATCTGCGTGCTGTCGCCGCGCAAGGCCATCGCCTCGGCGTCGCTACCCACGGCGAGGAAACGCCCGTCCTTGATGGCCACGGCGGTGGCGGTCGGGTTTTCACGGTCGACGGTGTGCAGCTTGCCGTTGAACAGGATCAGGTCGGCGGTCATGGGCAAATCCTCGGAGTGGGGGCGGGGGCGGCGCGGACCAACCCGCGCCGCCTCGGTGGCTTACTTGGCCAGGAACGCCAGCAGGTCTTCGTTCAATTGCTGTGCGTGGGTAACCGCAAAGCCGTGCGGCGCGCCGCTGTATACCTTGAACTCAGCGCCCTTGATCATCTCGGCTGCGCGCTTGCCGGTGGTTTCCATCGGTACGATCTGGTCGGCGTCGCCATGGATGACCAGGGTCGGCACGTCGATCTTGGCCATGTCCGGACGGAAGTCGGTGGCAGAAAACGCGCTGACACAATCCAGAGTCGCTTTCAATGACGCCAGCAGGGCGATATTGAGAGTCTGCGCCTGCACCCCGGCGGAGACCGCCTGGCCTTTGTTGATGCCGTAGAACGGAGTGGCGAAGTCCGCCAGGAACTGCGCACGGTCGGCTCTGAGGCCCGCCTGGATGTCCTCGAATACCGAAGCATCGACGCCATCCGGGTTGCTCTCGGATTTGCCGAACACCGGCGTTACCGCGCCGAGCAGCACCAGCTTGGCCACACGCTCGCTGCCATGCCGGCCAATGTAGCGGCTGACGTCACCGCCACCCATGGAGAAACCGACCAGGCTCACGTCGCGCAGGTCGAGGTGCTCGATCAGCTGGGCGATGTCGTCGGCGAAGGTGTCGTAGTCATAGCCGGTCCACGGTTGGTCGGAGCGACCGAAGCCACGCCGGTCAAAGGCGATGGCGCGGTAGCCGCGGCTGGCGAGAAACTCCATCTGGGTGTCCCACATGTCCGCATCCAGCGGCCAGCCATGGCTGAACAGCACGGGCTTGCCACTGCCCCAGTCCTTGAAATAGATCGAAGTGCCATCGCGGGTTACGAACGTGCTCATGTCGGTATCTCCAGAAAATTAGGTAGGGGCTTGCACAGCGTAGCGTCAGAAATGTTTCAACCACGTAGCCAGTTGGCGCAGCGGCGGGTTACCCACGGCATGATGAAAAACACCACCGGCAGGATCACCAGCAGGTTGCCGATCAGGTTGCCGATGACCGGCCCGGCCAGTTGCGGCACGCGAGTGAACAGCGGGGCCAGCACGATCGGTACCAACATGGTCATTGGGCAGATCACCAGGTAAGTCAGCACGGCCTGCTTCCAGCGCGGCGGCGCTGGCGTGTTGCTGCTGGCCGGGGTGAACCAGAACTCCGGGTCGTCATGCACATGGGTGTGGTCGCCGTCCTCAAGCAGCGGCAGTACCTCGTTGACCAGTGCCTGGCGTTCAGCCGAATTGACCCATGCCTGCAGCAGTTCAGCATCGGCAAAGCGCACCACGGTGGTGAAGTGGCAACCACCGCCATCGGGGCGGATCACGTTGACGTCGAGGTGGCCGGGTTGCTGGCGAGCGGTGGTTACCGCGCGCTTGAGCCATGCCTCGTACTGCGCCAGCGCGGCGGCCCGCGCCTTGTGCTGGATGACCAGGGTCACCACGTTGCGGTTGTCGACGGTTGCACTGTTCATGGGTGTTCCCTGGGCAGAGGCGGCTGGCCATGGCCCACGCTGTTGCTGTGGGCCGGCGCTGGGTTGAGGGCGCGGCTTATTTGCCGGCGGCGGTCAGGGCGCTGTAGCTGGTCATCAGGTTGCGGTAGTCCGGGATGTGGTTGGAGCACAGCGCGCCGAGGCCTTCGATGTCGTTCCTCCAGTCGCGGTGCAGTTCACAGGCCACGCCGAACCAGTTCATCAGTTGAGCACCAGCGCTGCTCATGCGGTTCCAGGCGGCGTCACGAGTGATCTCGTTGAAGGTGCCGGAGGCATCGGTCACCACGAACACATCGAACTCTTCTTCCAGCGCCGACAGTGCCGGGAACGCTACACACACCTCAGTCACTACACCGGCAATGATCAGCTGCTTCTTGCCAGTCGCCTTGACCGCCTTGACGAAGTCTTCGTTGTCCCAGGCGTTGATCTGGCCAGGGCGAGCGATGTATGGCGCATCCGGGAACAGCGCTTTCAGTTCGGGGATCAGTGGGCCGTTCGGGCCTTGCTCGAAGCTGGTGGTGAGGATGGTCGGCAGGTTGAAGAACTTGGCCAGGTCAGCCAGGGCCAGCACGTTGTTCTTGAACTTGTCCGGCTCGATGTCACGCACCAGCGACAGCAGGCCAGCTTGATGGTCGACCAGCAGGACTACGGCGTCGTCTTTGTTCAGGCGGTTGTATTTGAAGTTGTTCATGGCTTGGTGCTCCGCAAGGGTCTTGGTTTCGAGTGAGTTGGGTGTTTCGCGTTGATGAGTAAAGATTAAAACCAAGACCTTTGTGCGACTAGATAGCTAAATTTGTCTTTAGCGTTCTATTTGGTGAACGATGGTGATTTGGAGGTGGTGGGCACGTGCGGCTCTGCAGGCAGGCTGAAGCACTGCTTCTCGGAGAGTTGTCCACATTCTCACCACCTGCAGCGCGGTGTGGCCTGCCAGCTTCGAGGTGGGCAAAAAGTTGATAAAGAACTGAGAATTTATTAAGTGCGAATTTTCCTACAACTGTATCGGATGGCGCCGACTATTTATTTTTCGCAGAGCGGATTTGAATATTCCTTTTGTAGCGGATGTAATTACCCATGGATTCGTCACTCAGGCCGGACCCTTTCGCGCCGCAGCGCTCACCATCAGAATTTTATGTAGTTTCAGCACCAAAGCTCATACTTATGGCCTGCCTGACACCTTATTACCCCTATTGGTACTACAGGCAGTGGTTGCAGTATCGAGGCGAGCGCGGATTGAAATGGATTCCGCTTCTGTGTGGCATCGCTGGCCCGCTTTTGATTTATCCATTGATGAAAAGAATCATAATGCGCAGTCGTGAGAAAGGACTGCAACCTGACTGTTCTGCGTTAAAGGTCACTCTGATGATCTGGATACCCTACCTCGCGGGCCTTGTATGGTCGTACGATTCCTACACCAGCAATTCTTCGCTTTCATTTATCATCTCACTGCATTTTTCGCTGATGGTGTGGTGCTGGATCGTGCCGATGGCTGCGATGGTCAAGGTACAGGAGGCAGCCAATGCGTGCCAAGGTGATGAACTCGGCCGAAAAAACTCAACTCTGACTTGGGCAAACTATCTATGGATAGCGATCAGCCCGGTGCTTGGCTTGTTCTTGGTATACACGCTGGCTGGATTATCGATCACCTATGTCACTCCATTTTTTCAGAACTGGTAGTTCGGACAGCGGACCAGCTTGAAGTTCACAGAAAGGACAGGTAGTTATTGAGAAAAGCAGCATCACTGAGTACACCGAGCAAGAGTTCATTGGTCTGCTTGAACGGATTATCGCGGCGGATACCAGCGAAGAAGAACAAAACACGCTTGTGCATCACTTCAACACCGTATGTGATCATCCGGCAGGATCAGACCTGGTTTTCTACCCAGAAGATGATGCTGACGATTCGGCGGAGGGTATCGTCCGTACGCTGAAAGCATGGCGGGCCGCGCAGGGCTTGCCAGGCTTCAAGGATGACTAACTGACTTGCAGGTTCACTGCACAGGCCATCCAGAATGGCTTGTCATGGAGCAGCGCCAGCACACGCACACTCCAGTTGCTTGTCCCCCTCACCTACTCTTTACTGCCTCTCAGCCCTCCCCCGCACCGAGACCGTCATGCTGGCGTTCATCCAGTCCTACCCGCTGTTGCTCGGCACCTGCCTGATCCTGCTCGACCTGCTGCTCTGGCAATTGATCCCGCTGCAGCGTCAGCCGTGGCGCATTGCTGCGCGCTTGGCGATCTTCCTGTTGTTCAGCGCGGTGTTGCTGGCGGCGGGGATGAGCCCGTTGCAGCCGCCGCCGTGGGTGGATGATGTGGCGCGCAATCTGCTGGCCACGGTGCTGGCGATTGGCTGGTGGCTGTTTGCGGCGCGGACGGTGACGGTGGTGTTCGGCGTGCTGCTGGTGGCGCGCGGCAGCCATGGCGGGCGCTTGTTGCAGGATGTGCTGGGGGCGCTGATCTTTCTGGTGGCGGTGGTGGCTGCGGCGGCCTATGTGCTGCAGTTGCCGGTCAAGGGCCTGCTGGCGACGTCGGGGGTGATGGCGATCGTGATCGGCCTGGCGCTGCAGAGCACCTTGAGTGATGTGTTCTCGGGGATCGTTCTGAATACCACGCGGCCGTATCAGATTGGCGATTCGATTTCGATCGACGGCACCGAGGGCAAGGTGGTCGATATCGACTGGCGGGCTACGCGGATGATCACTGCCAGCGGCAGCCTGGCGGTGGTGCCCAACTCGGTGGCGGCCAAGGCCAAGCTGCTCAATCACAGCCGCCCGGCGGACCGGCATGGGCTGAGCATCACCGTGGTGGTGCCGGCCAAAGTGCGCCCGAAGCGGGTGTTCGATGCGCTGGAAAAGGCCCTGCAGGGCACCTCTGCGTTACTCGCCACGCCTGCACCCAAGGTCTCGGTGAAAGCCTCGAGCCTGGAGTCGGTGGAATATGAAGCCAGTGGTTTCATCGCCGACATGGCGCGCAAGGGCGAGGTGCGCAACCAGCTGTTCGACCTCGCCCATCGGCACCTGGAAGCCAGCGGCGTGATCTGGAATGCCGACCTGGCCTCAGCGCCGCGCAGCCGTCAGCGCGCGTTGCTGGATGAGGTGCGCCTGTTCCGCTCCCTGAGCAGCGACGAGCGCGATGAACTGAGCCAGCACATGACGGCGGTGGAGTACCTGGTCGATCAGGTGATCCTCGGCATCGGCGAGCAATCGCAGCATGTGCTGGTGATCGCCAGCGGCGTGGTTTCGGCGTCGGTGCGCGATGGCGAGCGGTTGGTCGAAGCCGGGCGCATGGGGCCGGGCGAACTGCTGGCCGTTGAAGGGTTGGTCGATGAAGAGGAGTCGGAGGTGGAGTTCCGCACCCTGAGCGGTTGCGTGCTGTACCGGATCGACAAGGAGCAGTTGCGCAGTTGCCTGGACCAGCGCGGCGACGTGCAGATGGCCTTGACCAAGCTGCAACGGTTCCGCCGGCAGAGCCGCGATTCACTGTTGATGCAGAAACCGGCGCTGGTCAAGAAAGGCGGCTTTCTCAGCTGGCTACATAAATAGCCCTGCCCGCTGCGGTCCTGTAGGAGCGGCCTCGTGTCGCGAAAGGCCAGCGGAGCTGGCCCGGCGATGTCGGCGGCGAAGCTGAAATCTGGGGCCGCTGCGCGACCCTTTCCGACCGGTCCGGCGCCCCGGCAAGGCCGCTCGCCGACCGTGCAAAACCTGCTTTCAGGCTACAGCACAACGCGCAAGCACTGGCCGGCGTGGTACAGCGAGAAGCCTGACTCATAGAACGCAGTACGCAACGACGGCGCGCTGACGGCTTTCATCGGCGAGAACGGCACCGGCAGGCGCTCGGGGTCATCCTTAAGCAGAAACTCGGCAAAGGCCCGGCCAATCACGGTACCGGTGGTATTGCCGCGGCCGTTGTAGCCGGTCACCGCGACCAACCCCGGCGCAGGTTCGAACAGGCGCATCAGGTGATCGGGGGTGAAGTCGATGCAGCCGGTCCAGTGCATTTCCCAGTCGACCTTGCCCAGTTCCGGGTAGTAGTGGCTCTGAATGCGATCGGCCCAGCGCCGTATAAACCATGCTGGTTTGTTGTCGACCCGACCTAGGCTGCCGAGCAGCAGGCGGCCTTGGTCGTCACGGCGGATGCTGCTGAGCACGGTGCGGGTGTCCCACGAGCCTTGGCCACGGGGCAGGACCTTGTCCGCAGCCGCGCCGTGCAGCGGTGCCGAGGCAACCTGGTAGTAATAGCCACGGAAGAAGTGCTTTTGCAGGTTGCTCCAGTCGCCCTCGGTATAGGCGCCAGTGGAAATCACCACCTTGTCGGCGCGGACCACGCCTTTGCCGGTGTTGACCTGCCAGCCAGCGCCATCGCGCTGCAGGCCTTCAACCGAGGATTGCTGGAACAGCTTGCCGCCCAGCCGCTCTACTGCAGCAGCCAGGCCTTGGGTGTAAGCCATCGGGTTGATGGTGCCGGCGCGGTGGTCGAGCAGCGCGGCGGAAATCTTGTCAGTACCGCAGTATTCCTGGCACTGCGCCCCAGTCAGCAGTTCGACGTTGGCGCCGCGCCGGCTCCATTGCTGGTGGCGCGCCTCCAGGTCAGCCAGGCCGGTAGCATTGTGCGCCATGTGCAGGGTGCCTTTGTGCTGGGCCTGGCAGTCGATGCCCAGGCGCTCGATCATGGCGAACACCTCGGCGGGTGCCTCGCCCAAGGCCTTGTTCAGGCGGCTGCCTTGGTGTTGACCGAGGGTCGCTTCGACATCGTCGGGGCGAATCCAGGTGCCGGCGTTGACCAGGCCAACGTTGCGCCCGGAGCCGCCGTGGCCGATTTTCCAGGCTTCGACAACGATCACCGACTTGCCCTGTTCGAGCAGATGGATCGCTGCCGACAGGCCGGTGATACCGCCACCGATGACGCAGACGTCGGCCTTGTGCTCGCCCGCCAGGGTCTGCATGGCGACGCTCGCCGGAGTGACGTGTTCCCAGAGACATTGTTGACGCAATTCGGGCATGACCGGCCTCAGCTTATTGTTCTTGTTGCGGTGTGGCCGCCAGGCGGCCGCTCGCGGCACATGGCCGCGAAGGGGGGCCGAGGCCCCCGCCTGCGATCATCAGTCGAACACGATGCCCTGCGCCAGCGGCAATTCGCGTGAGTAGTTGACGGTGTTGGTCTGGCGACGCATGTAGCCTTTCCAGGCATCCGAACCCGACTCGCGACCGCCGCCGGTTTCTTTCTCGCCACCGAACGCGCCGCCGATTTCTGCACCGCTGGTGCCGATGTTGACGTTGGCGATGCCGCAGTCGCTGCCGGCTGCGCTCTGGAAGCGCTCGGCCTCACGCAGGTCGGTGGTGAAGATGCATGACGACAGGCCTTGTGGCACTTCGTTGTTCAGGCGCAAGGCCTCTTCGAAGTCGTCATAAGCCAGCACGTACAGGATCGGTGCGAAGGTCTCGTGGCGGACCACTTCGCTCTGCGCAGGCATCTCGGCGATTGCCGGGGTCACGTAGTAGCCGTTCGGGTACTGGCTGGCCAGCTGACGCTCGCCACCAAACACCTGGCCACCTTCGTCACGGGCCTTGGCCAGTGCGCCTTGCATGGCGTCGAACGACTGCTTGTCGATCAGCGGGCCGACCAGGTTGTTTTCGCGTGGATCGCCGATGCGCACTTTGCCGTAGGCGGCTTTGACGCGAGCAACCACTTCGTCCTTGATCGAACGGTGCACGATCAACCGACGCAGGGTGGTGCAGCGCTGGCCAGCGGTGCCGACAGCGGAGAACAGAATGCCGCGCACAGCCAGATCAAGATCGGCACTTGGCGCGAGGATCATGGCGTTGTTGCCGCCCAGCTCGAGGATGCTGCGGCCAAAGCGTGCGGCAACCCGTGGGCCGACTTCACGGCCCATGCGGGTGCTGCCGGTGGCGCTGACCAGCGGTACACGCGGGTCGTCGACCAGCGCTTCGCCGGCTTCACGGCCGCCGATCACCAGTTGGGCCAGGCCGGCCGGTGCATCGCCGAAGGCCAGCAGGGCTTTTTCGAACAGCGCCTGGCAGGCCAGCGCGGTCAGCGGGGTCTTCTCGGACGGTTTCCAGACCACGGCGTTGCCAGCTACCAGCGCCAGCGCGGTGTTCCACGCCCACACGGCTACCGGGAAGTTGAAGGCGCTGATCACACCGACCACGCCCAGCGGATGCCACGACTCACGCATGTGGTGGCCAGGGCGCTCGGAGGCGATGGTCAGGCCATACAGCTGACGCGACAGGCCGACGGCGAAGTCGCAGATGTCGATCATTTCCTGCACTTCACCCAGGCCTTCCTGGGTGATCTTGCCGGCTTCGATCGAGACCAGCTCACCGAGCTCGGCCTTGTGCTGACGCAGGACTTCGCCAAACAGACGTACCAGCTCGCCGCGACGCGGGGCCGGCACAGTGCGCCAGGCTTCGAAGGCAGCGTGGGCCTGGTCGATGCAGGCGGTGATCTCGGCCTTGCCGAGCAGTTTCACCTTGGCGATCTGGCTACCGTCGATCGGGGTATGAACAGGGTAGTCGCCCTGGGTGTAGGCCTGGGCGGCGACGCCAAGGCGCTCGAGCAATGCAGCAACCATCGTGCTTCTCCTAAATCGGCTGAAGGGTGGTAAATAGGATGTGGATCAGTATTAATCCGATCACAGCAGTGCAACAAACGACCTTTATTCCGCATATCATTCCGTCAGGTCATGATCCCCTTGCATAGAGACTGCCATGTCGAAACGTCTGGTACCGTCGATGACGGCCCTGCAGTGCTTTGAAGCTGCAGCCCGTCACTTGAGCTTCACCCGCGCCGCCGAAGAGCTGCACCTGACCCAGAGTGCGGTCAGCAAACAGGTCGCGCAGCTTGAAGAAATGCTCCACCACCACCTGTTCCTGCGCATCCGCCGGCGCTTGCAGCTGACGCCTGCGGGCAGTCTGTACCTGGCCGAGGTCAACAAGATCCTCACCCAGGTCGACATGTCCAGCCGCTACATCCTGACGTACGGCGAGCAGACCGAGATATTGAAGGTAGCTACTCAACCGAGTTTTGGCGTGCGCTGGTTGATCCCGCACCTCAAGGGCTTTGGCAAACGCTACCCCAATATCCACCTGGATATCCGCAACGAGATGGAGCCGTTCTCGCTGTTGCAGGGCTCGGCGGATGTAGTGTTCTTCTTTGGCCAAGGCACTTGGCCGGGGGCAACCTGCGTGCGCCTGTTCGACGAGGAAGTGGTGCCGGTGTGTGCGCCTGAACTGCTGCAAGGCCGCGAATTGAGCGATGCCAGTGCACTGGCCGAACTGGTGTTGATGCAGAGCACTTCACGGCCGGAGGCTTGGCATGAATGGTTTTTGGAGCAGGGCCTGCATACCGACAACAGCTACCACGGGCCACGTTTCGACACTTTCTATATGGCCTTGAGTGCGGCTCAGGCGGGCTGCGGTGTGGCGCTGGTGCCGCGCTATCTGGCGGAAAAGGAGCTGGCCGAGGGCAGCCTGGTGATCGCCTGGCCACACGCCATGCGCAGCAATGGCGCGCACTATCTGGCGTTTGCCGAGCATGCGGCTGAAGTGCCGAAGGTGCGCGCGCTGCTGGACTGGACCAAGCAACAATTGGCCGGCTGACAACGCCGACGCTGAATCCGCGCGACATCAATCTTAAAGGGAATGACACCTCTACTTTTTTTCGCTTGTGGCAGCTGTCCATTCCCAGTTTTCATGTAACGGTCCAATTAACCACCAGGAAGCTTGCGATGCCCGCTCATGATTTCGTCAGCCCAGACAGCATCCGTGCGCAGTTCTCTGCCGCCATGTCGCTCATGTACAAACAGGAAGTGCCGCTGTACGGCACGCTGCTGGAGCTGGTCAGCGAAATCAACCAGCAGGTCATGCAGCAACAACCGCAGGTCGCTGAAGCGCTGCGCTGGACCGGTGAAATCGAGCGTCTCGACCACGAGCGCCACGGCGCCATCCGCGTTGGCACAGCAGCCGAACTGGCCACCATCGCCCGCCTGTTCGCGGTGATGGGCATGCAGCCGGTGGGTTACTACGACCTGAGCTCGGCGGGCGTGCCGGTGCACTCGACGGCGTTTCGTGCGGTGCATGAGCAGTCGCTGCACGTCAGCCCGTTCCGCGTGTTCACCTCGCTGCTGCGCCTGGAGCTGATCGACAACCCGCAACTGCGCGAGCTGGCTGCGAGCATTCTGGCCAAGCGGCAGATCTTCACCCCACGAGTGCTGGAGCTGATCGCCCAATGTGAGCGCAACAACGGCCTCAACGCCGCCGACGCTGAAGCCTTTGTACAGGAGGCGCTGCACACCTTCCGCTGGCACCAGCAGGCGACCGTGACCGCCGAGCAGTACCAGCAACTGCATGACCAGCACCGGCTGATTGCCGATGTGGTGGCGTTCAAAGGCCCGCACATCAATCACCTGACTCCGCGCACGCTGGACATCGATGCGATTCAGTTGGGCATGCCGGCCAAGGGCATTCCACCCAAGGCCGTGGTCGAAGGCCCGCCGACTCGGCGCCACCCGATCCTGCTGCGTCAGACCAGCTTCAAGGCCCTGCAAGAGAAGGTCGCCTTCACCGGTCAGGCCGGCAGCGCAGGCAGCCATACCGCGCGCTTCGGCGAAATCGAACAGCGTGGCGCCGCGCTGACGCGCAAGGGCCGCGCGCTATACGACAAGCTGCTCGACGCAACCCGCGCAGCCCTCGGCGGCGTGCCGGCCGAAGCCAATGCCGAGCGCTACCAGCAGTTGCTCCAGGCGCAGTTCGCCGAGTTCCCCGATGACCTGGCGCAGATGCGCGAGCAGGGCCTGGCCTACTTCCGTTATTTCGCCACCGACAAGGGCCTGGCAGCGCGCAACGAGGCTGGCCGGCCGAGCACCTTGCAGGGGCTGATCGACGCCGGGCATGTGCACTTCGAGGCGCTGGTTTACGAAGACTTCCTGCCGGTCAGTGCGGCGGGGATCTTCCAGTCCAACCTGGGCGACGATGCCCAGGCCAACTACGGCAGCAATGCCAACCGCGAAGCGTTCGAGGCAGCGCTGGGGTTGGCGGTGCAGGACGAGCTGGCACTCTACGCGCAGAGCGAACAACGCTCGCTGCAGGCCTGTGCCCAGGCACTGAACCTGAGCGCGCTGTAACCCACGCCTGATTGCAGCCGCTACGCAGGCCGACCTGCGCGGCGGCTGCCGCTGTCAGCGGACGCGGAAGCGATCCACTTCCTGGCGCAACTGCGCCGCCAGACCTTCCAGTTCACGCGCGGTGGTGGCCAGTTCATTGGCCACATCGTGCTGCTCGCTGTTGGCCTGGGCGATGCTTTGCAGGTTGCGGCTGAGCAAGGTCGCGGTGCTGCTCTGCTCCTGAGTGGCAGCACTGATTGCGGCAAACTGCTCACCGGCGTCGCGGCTCTGCTGGTCGATCTGGGCCAACGCATCAGCCACTTTGACGTTGCGTTCAAGGCCCTCCTGCATCAGCCGGTTGCCCTGCTGCAGGGTGCTGATGGCGTGCCCGGTCTGCTGCTGGATGCTGCCGATCATTCCGGAAATTTCATCGGTTGCCGAACGCGTGCGCGCCGCCAGGCCGCGCACCTCATCGGCTACCACGGCAAAGCCACGGCCCTGCTCGCCAGCGCGGGCAGCCTCGATTGCAGCGTTGAGCGCGAGCAGGTTGGTTTGCTCGGCGATGGCGGTGATCACGCCGACGATGCCGCCGATTTCCTGCGAGCGGGCGCCGAGGGTGTCCATCACTTCAGCAGTGCCGCCGAGGGCATCGGCGATCTGCCGTAGCGAGGCCGACGCTTCGGTCATCGCGCTGCGGCCAACCCGGGTGTGCTCGGCGTTGTCGCGGGCCATGCGCTCGGTGCCGGCCATATTATCGGCAATGTTCATCGAGGTGGCGCTGAACTCTTCCACGGCGCCGGCCATGCTGGTGATTTCGCCAGACTGCTGCTCCATGCCTTCGCAGGCACCGGACGACAGCCCGGCCAGCGAACGAGCACGGCCGCTGACCTGCTCGGAGGCGCTGCGGATATGCGCAACCATGGTCGACAGCGCTTCGCCCATCTGGTTGAAGCTGCGGGCCAGCTGGCCGATCTCGTCGTTGCTGCTGACCGTCAGGCGCGCGCTCAGATCACCCGCGCCCAAGGCTTCGGCCTGGCGCAGCAAGTCGCTCAGCGGGCGCAGCTTGCGCCGCAGCAGGAACAGCGTCGCCGCCACCGCCAGCAGCATGGCCAGCAGGCTGCCGATCGCCAGGCGCAGGCCGACACTCCAGGTCACGTCGCGAATCTCGGCTTCGGGCATGCTCGCGACGACTGTCCACGGGCCTTCGGCAAACGGCATGGCAACGCTGAATACCTGCTCGTCCGCGTTGCTCCAGAACCTGCCAGTGCCGGGCTCTGCAGTGAGGTTCTTGACGGCTTGCGCGGCCGCATCGACATCGCGCACATCAGCCGGCGGCACCAGCCATTTGCCCTGCTCGTCGAGCAGCGCCAGCGAGCCGGTGTGGCCAATACGGAAGCGCTTGAGGTTGGCCAGTTGGGTGTTCTGCGCATCGGTGTAGTCGAAGCCGACGAACAGCACGGCAATGACTCGGCCGCCGCCATCGCTCACCGGCACATAGCGGGTCATGTAGTTGCGCTCGAACAACACGGCGCGGCCGACGTAGGTCTGCCCAGCCATGAGCTTGGCGTAGGCCGGGTGCTGGCGGTCGAGCTGGGTGCCAATGGCGCGGCTGCCATCCTGCTTGGTCAGCGAGGTGCTGATGCGGATGAAGTCATCGCCGCTGCGCACGAACACGGTGGCGACGCCGGCAGTCATTTGCTTGAATTCGTCGACCTGCTGGAAATCGTTATTGAGCAGGTGCTCACCCAGATACAGCGCCGGGGTGGCCTGGCCGGCGACCGTGGCGGTTTCACCGCTATGCAGGCTCAGACCCGAGGCGAAACGGCGCTCGAACAGGCCGCTGAGGCGCTGGGTGTTGTCCTTCAGCGAGCCATGGAAGGTATCCAGCTGGTCGGCCAGCAGCCGCGCTTCACTGGCCAGGTGTTCCTGGCGGGTGGCGAGGTTGGCGTTGTCCAGCGAACGCAGGGCAAACAGGGTACTGCCGGTGATCACCAGCGCCAGCACGATGGCGAGGGCGATACCGAGCTGTGAGGCAATCCGGGCACGGGGTTGAGGCATGTGCAAGCTCCTGGCAAGGGGCCGGGATCATCCTGATCGCGCGGACCGCCCGCTGCTTTCGACGGGAAATCGCGTCCTCTTGCGGGACGCTGGTGCTATTGAGTCGGCGTCGCAGGCGAATACTTGAGTGTCGGACCGGGATATTCGCAAACGTTTTACTCCGCCAGCGCTGGCAGGATCTGCACCGCCGGCAAGTCCATTGCTGCTGCCTCCTCCTGAAGAAAACCACTCAAGCGGCGCAGGCGCTCTGTGCCGGGCCTTGTGCGTGGCCACACCAGGTAATAGTCCATACCGCTGGCCACTGCGGTTGGCCATGGCAGGCTCAGCCGGCCTTGAGCAACGTCTTCGGCCACCATCAACAGATCGCCCATGGAAATCCCGTAGCCGCGCGCTGCAGCGATCATGCCCAGTTCAAGCGTGTCGAAGACCTGCCCGCCCTTGAGCGAAACCTTGTCGGCCAGACCCATGCGCGCCAGCCAGCTGCGCCAGTCGCGCTTGTCCGGGGTCGGATGCAACAGCTCGATGCCGGCCAGGCGCTGCTCATCCCACGGCCCCTCGTCGATCAGCTGCGCAGCGCCGACCGGGATCAGCAACTCGGAGAACAACCGCCGCACTTCCCAGTCGGGCGGGAACTGGCCATCGCTGAGCAATACCGCGCAGTCGAACGGCTCGTGATTGAAATCGACATGATCGACGTCCATCCAGGCGCTGGTCAGCTGCACTTCGTTGCCCGGCTGCAGATGGCGAAAGCGGCTCAGCCGCGCCAGCAGCCAACGCATGGTCAGGGTCGACGGGGCTTTCATGCGCAGGATGTCATCTTCGCCGCGCAAGGTATCGCAGGCCCGCTCCAGCGAAGCGAAGCCATCGCGCACGCCGGGCAGCAGCATCCGCGCCGCCTCGGTCAGCTGCAGGCTGCGGCCGCTGCGCACGAACAGGCGGCAGGCGAAATGCTCCTCCAGTGTGCGGATATGCCGGCTGACAGCACTTTGCGTTATCGACAACTCCTCGCCTGCGCGAGTGAAAGAGGTGTGCCGCGCAGCGGCCTCGAATGCGCGCAGTGCATAGAGCGCAGGGAGTTGTCTGGACATGGGGCACCTGCAATACGGGGGGCACGAACTGGCAGGGCAAATCATACATACATGAGTTCAACTCATGGGAGTGATCGCATTTATCCTTTTGTGGAAAGTTGACCCAGGCCTCAGAATCCACTTCCTGTTCATCCCCCAGCATCAAGGACCCTCGCCATGCACGTCGCGCCCACCGTTGAACTCAAGGCTCTGCTGCGCCTGGCCGGGCCGCTGATTACCTCGCAGTTGGCGCATATGCTGATGGTGCTGACCGACACCTTGATGATGGCGCGTATCAGCCCGCAGGCCCTGGCCGGTGGCGGCCTGGGCGCGGCGAGCTATTCGTTCGTGTCGATCTTCTGCCTGGGCGTGATTGCCGCCGTCGGCACACTGGTGGCGATCCGCAAGGGCGCCGGGGATATCGCCGGCGCCACCCGCCTGGCTCAAGCCGGCATCTGGCTGGCCTGGGCTTTGGCGCTGGGCGCTGCACTGGCATTGTGGAACCTCGGCCCGGTGCTATTGATGTTTGGCCAGCAGCCGGAAAACGTCGAAGCGGCCATGGCGTTTCTTACCCTGCTGCCTCTGGCGCTGCCCAGCTACCTGACGTTCATGGCCTTGCGCGGCTTCACCAGCGCCCTTGGCCGGTCGACGCCGGTGATGGTCATCAGCCTGGTTGGTACGGTGCTCAACTACCTGCTCAACCATGCGCTGATCGAGGGCATGTTCGGTCTGCCCAAGCTTGGCCTGGTCGGCATTGGCCTGGTCACCGCGCTGGTCTCGCTGGGCATGGCCATCGCCTTGGCGCTGTATATCCGCTGGCACCGCTTCTACGACGCTTACCCGCTGCGTAAGAGCCTGGCGCGGCCATCGCTGTCGGCCTTGCGCGAGCTGTGGCGGCTGGGCCTGCCGATTGGCGGCACGTACATGGTCGAAGTCGGCTTGTTCGCCTTCGCCGCGCTGTGCATGGGTGTGCTCGGCAGCACCGAGCTGGCCGCGCATCAGATCGCCCTGCAGATCGTCTCGACCGCGTTCATGGTGCCGACCGGGTTGTCCTACGCGGTGACCATGCGGGTCGGCCTGTATTACGGCGGCGGCAACCTGCTCGCGGCACGCAGTGCCGGGCGGGTCGGTATCGGCTTTGGTGCGCTGTTGATGTTTGCCTTTGCCGCGCTGTTCCTGATGTTGCCGGAGCAGTTGGTCGGACTGTTCATCGACCGCAATGACCCCGCCTTTGCCGGCATCTTCCAGCTGGCGGTGGGTTTGGTGATGGTGGCGGCGTGGTTTGAGTTGTTCGATGGCGTGCAGACCATCGCCATGGGTTCGATTCGCGGCCTGCAAGACGCCAAGACCACCTTCCTGATCGGCCTGGGCTGTTATTGGCTGATCGGTGCGCCGAGTGCGTGGCTGTTTGCCTTCAACCTCGGTGGCGGAGCGTTGGGTATCTGGTGGGGCCTGGCGCTGGGCCTGGCCTGCTCCTCGGTGGCGCTGACCTTCGCCTTCGAATGGCGTATGCGGCGGATGCTGCGCAAGGCCGCCGTGGCGGCCTGACAGCGCGCCTCAGACGGCGCGGACCACAGTGATCGGAACCTGCTGCAGGTAGCTCACCAGCTCATCCACCGGCAACGGCTGGCTGACCAGAAAACCCTGCACCTGGTCGCAGCCAAAGCCGCGCAGCAGGGCCATCTGCGCTTCGCTTTCGACACCCTCGGCAACCACCTCGAGGTTGAGGTTGTGCGCCAGGTTGATCATCGCGTGGACCAGCTTGCGGTTCTCTTCGCGCAGCTCCATGCCGCCGACAAAACTGCGATCAACCTTGAGCAAGGTGATCGGCAGGCTGTTCAGGTGCACGAACGACGAAAAACCGGTGCCGAAGTCATCCAGCGAGAAGCGCACGCCCAGGCGGCCCAGCGCGTCCATGGTCTGGCGCACCAGCTCGTTGCGGCGCATCACCGCGGTTTCGGTCAGCTCGAACTCAAGCCAACGGGCATCGACCCCATGCTCGATGATCAGCCGGCTCAGGGTCGCCAGCAGCTGGCTGTCCTGAAACTGACGAAAGCTCAGGTTGACCGCCATGTGCAGCGGCGCGATGCCGTGCTCACGCAGGCCCTGCATGTCGCGCAGGGCACGCGAGATGACCCAGTAGCCGAGCGGCACGATCAGCCCGCTCTGCTCGGCCAGCGGCACGAATTCGCTCGGCGGCAGCAGGCCGCGTTCGGGATGGTTCCAGCGCACCAGGGCTTCGAGGCCAACGATGCGGCCATCGGCAAGGTTCAGCCGTGGCTGGTAATGCAGCTCCAGCTCGTCGCGGCGCAGGGCGCGGCGCAGTTCGCCTTCAAGGTCAGCCAGGCTGCGGGCGTTGCGGTTTATCCGCTCGTTGAACACATGAAAGCTGCAACCCTGCACGCTCTTGGCCTGGCGCATGGCGATGTGCGCGTGCCACATCAATGGGTCGGCGCCGGCCTGCGCGCGGGCATGGGCCAGGCCCAGGCTGCAGCCCACCAGCAGGCTTTCGCCATCGACCCAGTACGGCTCACCCAGCGCCTCGATGATGCGTTCGGCGACCCATTCGGCGCGGTTCGGCTCGCGGCGGGTGTCGATCAGCAGGGCGAATTCATCGCTGCCCAGCCGGGCCAGCTGATCGCCCGCCTCCAACTGCAGCTTGAGCCGGGTCACCACCTGCAGGATCAGCCGGTCGCCGCCCTGATGGCCGATGGCATCGTTGACGTGGCGAAAGTTGTCCAGGTCCAGATGGCCGAGGGCAACGCCGCGGCCGTCGTGTTCGGCCAGGCGCGTGGCCAGCAAGGCTTGAAAGCCCTGACGATTGGCGATGCCGGTCAGCGGGTCTTGTTCGGCCAGGCGCTGCAGGGTGGCGACCAGCACACCGCGCTCGCGCACATGGCGCAGCGAGCGGCGCAGGCCGTCACTGCTCAGTTGCGCCAGCACCAGCCAGTCACTGACGCCGGCGGGCGGCGCTTCGGGCTCGTCTTCGAGCAGGACAATGGTCGGCAACTCGCAGCGGCCCGGGGTCGGCAGCAGCGCAGGCGTTGCCAGCACCACCGCCTGACGGTCATGGGCAAACAGGCTGTTGACCGCCTCCCAGTTGGGCGCGGTCAGCAGCACCGCGCTACCAGCCAAAGGCTGCAGGCAGTCGCGCAAGCGGGCGGCCCACTCCGGCTCATCGGCCAACAGCAGCAAACGCAAGGGTTCGACAGGCGTGGACAAGCGCGCTCCTTAGGCGAGATCGTTAACCGTGACGGGGGTATCCTACCTCAAGAGTCAAATGATATTCACTCTTATTAACACCCATCCCGGGGCAGCACTCCGTCGTATTCTGTCGCGCATCCTGCTCCATAAATCGTACAACCGGCAAATCTGATTTGAGTAATAGCTCGATTGTGTCGGCAATGCACTCTCCCACTCTGCGCAGGCGAGGCACCGGACGTCACAAAAGTCTGACTCCGGCGTCAGACGGTCGCGCCACAAGCGTGACTTGCCTGTTAGAATGCGCGGCTATTTTCTGGCGACCCCGGTTCTAGCATGTCCCGACTCAATCCCCGGCAACAAGAAGCCTGTGACTATGTCGGCGGCCCACTTTTGGTGCTCGCCGGTGCTGGCTCCGGCAAGACCAGCGTGATCACCCGCAAGATCGCCCACCTGATCCAGAACTGCGGCATCCGTGCCCAGTACATCGTCGCCATGACCTTCACCAACAAGGCCGCGCGCGAGATGAAGGAGCGGGTCGCCACCCTGCTGCGCGCAGGCGAAGGCCGCGGCCTGACCGTGTGCACCTTCCACAACCTGGGCTTGAACATCATCCGCAAGGAGCACAAGCACCTGGGCTACAAGCCGGGCTTCTCGATCTTCGACGAGGCCGACATCAAGGCTTTGCTCTCGGACATCATGCAGAAGGAGTACTCCGGCGACGACGGCATCGACGAGATCAAGAACATGATCGGTGCCTGGAAGAACGAGCTGATCATGCCCGCCGAGGCCCTGGAAAAAGCCCGCAATCCGCGCGAACAGACCGCCGCCATCGTCTACACCCACTATCAGCGCACGCTCAAGGCGTACAACGCGGTGGACTTCGACGACCTGATCCTGCTGCCGGTCAAGCTGTTCCAGGAGCACCCCGAGGTGCTCGAACGCTGGCAGAACAAGGTGCGCTACCTGCTGGTCGACGAATACCAGGACACCAACGCCAGCCAGTACCTGCTGGTCAAGATGCTGATCGGCATGCGCAACCAGTTCACCGTGGTCGGCGACGACGACCAGTCGATCTACGCCTGGCGCGGTGCCCGCCCGGAAAACCTCATGCTGCTGAAAGAGGACTACCCGTCGCTGAAGGTGGTCATGCTCGAGCAGAACTACCGCTCGACCAGCCGCATCCTGCGTTGCGCCAACGTGCTGATCGCCAACAACCCGCATGATTTCGAAAAGCAGCTGTGGAGCGAGATGGGCCACGGTGACGAGATCCGCGTGATCCGCTGCAAGAACGAAGAAACCGAGGCCGAGCGCGTGGCCATGGAAATCCTCACCTTGCACCTGCGCACCGACCGCCCCTACAGCGACTTTGCCATCCTCTACCGCGGCAACTACCAGGCCAAGCTGATCGAATTGAAGCTGCAGCACCACCAGGTGCCGTATCGCCTGTCGGGCGGCAACAGCTTCTTCGGCCGCCAGGAGGTCAAGGACCTGATGGCCTACCTGCGCCTGCTGGTCAACCCGGACGACGACAACGCCTACCTGCGCGTGATCAACGTGCCGCGCCGTGAAATCGGCTCGACCACCCTGGAAAAGCTCGGCAACTATTCCACCGAGCGGGGCGTGTCGATGTATGCCGCCAGCGACGAAATCGGCCTGGGCGAGCATCTCGATGCGCGCTACACCGAGCGTTTGCAGCGTTTCAAGCACTGGCTCGACGGTGTTCGCCACAAGGTCGCGCTGGACGACCCGATCGCCGCGCTGCACGAGATGGTCCGCGACATCGACTACGAAAACTGGATCCGCCAGAACACCGCCAGCGACAAGGCGGCGGATTTTCGTATCAGCAACGTCTGGTTCCTGATCGATGCCTTGAAAAACACCCTCGAGAAAGACGAAGAGGGTGACATGACCATCGAGGACGCCATCGGCAAGCTGGTCCTGCGCGACATGCTCGAGCGCCAGCAGGAAGAAGAAGACAACGCCGAAGGCGTGCAGATGATGACCTTGCACGCCTCCAAAGGCCTGGAATTCCCCTACGTGTTCATCATGGGCATGGAAGAGGAAATCCTCCCGCATCGCTCCAGCATCGAGGCCGACACCATCGAAGAAGAGCGGCGCCTGGCCTACGTGGGCATCACCCGCGCCCGCCAGACGCTGGCCTTCACCTTCGCTGCCAAGCGCAAGCAGTACGGCGAAATCATCGATTGCACGCCCAGCCGTTTCCTTGACGAACTGCCGCCGGATGATCTGTGCTGGGAAGGTCTGGACGATGCGCCGGTGGAAGTCAAAGCCGCGCGCGGCAACAACGCCTTGGCCGATATACGGGCAATGCTCAAGCGCTGAACCCTTTTACACTTTTGTCATGGCACTCAGCCGTGGCCACTTTTTGCTACATCGAGGAATACCACAGTGGAAGCACTGCACCAGAAGATTCGCGAAGAAGGCATCGTGCTTTCCGACCAGGTTCTCAAAGTCGACGCGTTTCTCAACCACCAGATCGATCCTGCCCTGATGCAGCTGATCGGTGACGAATTCGCCCGCCTGTACGCAGACTCCGGCGTGACCAAGATCGTTACCATCGAAGCTTCGGGTATCGCTCCGGCGATCATGACCGGCCTGAAACTCGGTGTACCGGTGCTGTTCGCCCGCAAGCACCAGTCGCTGACCTTGACCGAGAACCTGCTGACTGCTTCGGTGTACTCGTTCACCAAGCAGACCGAGAACACCGTGGCGATTTCGCCGCGTCATCTCAACAGCAGCGACCGCGTGCTGGTCATCGACGACTTCCTCGCCAACGGCAAGGCCTCGCAGGCGCTGATCTCGATCATCAAGCAGGCTGGCGCTACCGTCGCCGGGCTTGGGATCGTCATCGAGAAGTCGTTCCAGGGCGGCCGCGCCGAGCTCGACAGCCAGGGTTACCGGGTCGAGTCGCTGGCGCGGGTCAAGTCGCTCGCGGGTGGCGTGGTCACCTTCATCGAGTGACGCTCACCGGGTTGCCTGCAACCCGGCCAGCAGCAGGCGCTGATACAGCTCGTGTTTCAGCCCCTGCGGCTGCTCCAGGCCCATCCGCGCCAGCTGTGCCGGATAGGCTTCGGGCGGCGGTGCATCGAGCGCCGCCTTGCCCAGCTCGAGCACCTCGCTCAGCTTGAACTTGCTCTTGAGCCAGTTCAGCGCCCTGAACAAATCACGCTCCTCGGCGGTGAAGTCCGTGCCCAGCGGATACTCCGGGAACAACCGTGGATGCCGCTCACGCAGCGCTTCGAGGCGCTCCGGGGTGTTGTCGCAAAAGCGCTGATCCAGCTCGAAGTCCTTGGCCAGCTTGCCGGCGGCCTTGGCCTGCTCGAGCAACTCGCCCTGAAAACGTGAATCGCTGATCGCCAGCAGCCGGGCGATGACTTCACTGTCGGTTTGCCCGCGCAGGTCGGCGATGCCGTATTCGGTGACGACGATATCGCGCAGGTGCCGCGGGATGGTGCAGTGGCCGTAGGTCCAGTACAGGTTGGAGCTGACCTCGCCACCGGCCTCGCGCCAGCTGCGCAGCAGCAGCACTGAACGGCCGCCTTCCAGCGCGTGGCCCTGGGCGACGAAGTTGTACTGCCCGCCTACCCCGCTCAGCACGCGACCGTCTTCCAACTGATCGGCAACGCCGGCTCCGAGTAGGGTCATGCCGAATACGGTGTTGATGAAGCGTGCATCGCGGCGCTGGCGGCGTTTCAATTCTTCCTGGCCATACAGCTCGTTGATGTAGCTGATGGCGGTCATCGCGTAGCGCTGGCGCTGCTCCAGCGGCATCTCGCGCAGACGCTGGTAAAAGGCCCGCGGGCCGAGGAAGAAACCACCGTGCACCAGCACCCCGTGCTCATCGGCCGGGCGTCGCACCACGCCGGCTTCGGCCAGCGCCAGCAGGCCGTTGACGAACATTTCGCTGCAGCCATAGAGGCCTTGGGCGAACCCATCCAGGCCGCCTTCGCGCTCGATCAGAGGCAGCCACGGCTGGATATCCAGCTCGTCCAGGACGGCGCGGTAACCTTCGTTGTCGCTCTGCCGCGCCAGCAGCGCAGCGGTTACCGCATCACCCATGGCGCCGATGCCGATCTGCAGGGTGCCGCCGTCGCGCACCAGGGCGCTGGCGTGCAGGCCGATGCAATGGTCCTGGGTCGCCACCGGCATGTTCGGGGTGGAAAACAACCGGCGCTGCTCAGGCTCTTCGATCAGCAGGTCGAAGGCCTGGCGATCCAGCTCGGCAGCGCCGGGCATGTACGGCAGCTCGGTGTGCACCTGGCCGAGCATGAGGATGGTCTCGCCGGCGGCGCGGCGCTTGGCGACCATCGGCAGCAGGTCGAGGGTGATGTCCGGGTTGCAGGCCAGGCTCAGCTGATCCGGGCGCTCCGGGGTTTCGGCCACCAGTTGCGCGATCAGGTTGAGGCCTTTGGCATTGATGTCACGGGCGGCGTGGCTGTAGTTGCTGCTGACGTAGTCCTGCTGAGCCATGGTGCTGTGCAGCAGGCTGCCGGGCTGCATGAAGAACTGCTCGACGCGGATGTTGGCGGGCAGCTTGTCGCCGCGCAGGTCAGCCAGATAGTCGAGCTCTTCGTAGTCGGCGAAGACCCGTTCGATGAAGGGTTCGAGGAAGCGTTTCTGCAGGCCGTCACCCATGGGCGGCCGGCCAAGGCTGAGCGCGGTGTAAATCGTCAGGCGGCGTTCGGGCAGCTCACGGATGCGGGCATACAGTGCGTTGACGAAGGCATTCGGTTTGCCCAGGCCCAGCGGCAGGCCCATGTGGATATGGGCTGGCAAGTGGGCCAGAACGTGGTCTACGGCCTGGTCGATGCTGCAGCTGTGGGCCATCGGTGCCTCCTGTGACGTCCATGCGGTCAGGGGCTTGGACCGTGGGCGGGCGGGATTTACTGCACCGGCTGGAAATAGCCAGGGCTGCTGCGCAGCACCGACTAGCGCAGGGTCAAAGCCCGGACATCTTCTGAATCGCCGCCTTCAACTCATCATCCGAACAATCAGCGCAGGTGCCCTTGGGCGGCATGGCGTTGATCCCGGTAATCGCTTTGGCGAGGATCCCATCGAGCCCACCTTGATGATCGGCACGCTCCTTCCACGCAGCGGTATCGCCGATCTTCGGAGCATTGAGCAGGCCGGTGGCATGGCAGGCATTGCAATGCTTGGCGATCACGTCATCAGGCGACTTGGCCCCACCACCGCTGGCCACGGTGGCCACGGCCATGCCTTTGCATTCCTGGCCCTGAACACACACCTGGCCGACCGGCGCCAGGCGCTTGGCAATATCATCGTTGGTCGCCGCGTTTGCGGTGACTGCCCACAGGGCGAAAACGGCAGCTGGTATGGCCAGCATCTTCTTGATTTGGTTCACGCGTTCACCCTCATGGTGGCTGATCACGCCCGCAGCCACGAATTGCGGGCGTTGAAAAGTATAGCGGCTCCATCAGAGCCGGGAAACGACCACACAAGGGAAAGGGCTATTGGCGAATCAATACGCTGCGCTGGATCAAAAGTTCGACGGTGTCGCGGCACTGATCAGCCGCGCGGGCTCGGCAAACGGGTTGCGAAAACGGTGCGGGCGGGTGCTTTCGAAGTAATAGCTGTCGCCTGCTTCGAGCAAGAATGTCTCGCTGCCGACGACAAGCTCCAGGCGGCCTTCGAGCAGGATGCCTGTCTCCTCGCCGTCGTGGGTGAGCATCTCGTCGCCGGTATCGGCGCCCGGTGGATAGACCTCGTTGAGGAAGGCAATGGCGCGATTGGGGTGCGACTTGCCGACCAGTTTCATGGTCACCGCACCGTCGGAGATGTCGATCAGCTCATGGGCCTTGTAGACGATCTGGGCCTGGCTTTCGACTTCCATTTCTACCGAAAAGAACTCGACCATCGACATCGGGATGCCACTGAGCACCTTGCGCAGCGAGCTGATCGACGGGCTCACGCTGTTCTTCTCGATCATCGAGATGGTGCTGTTGGTTACCCCCGCGCGCTTGGCGAGTTCCCGCTGGGACAGGCCCTTGAGCTTGCGGATGGCTTGCAGTCGTTCGCCGACGTCCAAAGCTTGCGCCTCCTGAAACGGTGGGGGTGAGGTTGAATGTGAACGATATCATGGCAATGCCGTTCAGTATTTACAACACTCCACACCCCTGCCCGTCCGCAGCGCAGGTTTACTCGCCGATGTACTCCAATGGCACCCGCTTGAGGTTGCAGAACAGCTGATAAGGGATGGTCCCAGCATGCTCCGCCACGTCACTGGCCAGCACCTGCTTGCCCCACAGCTCGACCGGGCTGCCCAGGGTCGCTTCCGGGATATCGGTCAGGTCGATGCAGAGCATGTCCATCGACACCCGGCCGATCAGTTGGCTGCGCTTGCCGGCCACCAGCACCGGGGTGCCGGTCGGGGCCTGACGTGGATAACCATCGGCATAACCCATGGCAACCACACCGACCCTAGTCGGCCGTGGGCTGATGAATTTGGCGCCATAACCGACCGGTTCCCCGGCGGGCAGTTCGCGCACGCTGATAACCCGCGATTGCAGGGTCATTACCGGTTGCAGCCGACTGGCCTCGGCCTGGGGCACTTCGAACGGCGTCGCCCCATACAGCATGATGCCGGGGCGCACCCAGTCGCTCGGCACTTGCGGCCAGCCAAGCACAGCTGGTGAGTTGCGCAGGCTGCATTCGGCGCTGAGGCCTTGGCGCGCCTCTTCGAATACCGCGACCTGCTGCACAGTGGCCTGCGCATCAAGCTCATCGGCGCGGGCGAAATGGCTCATCAACACGATGCGCGCCACCTTGCCGCTGGCCAGCAGGCGTTGATAGGCCTGTTGGTAATCCTTGGGATGCAGACCCACCCGGTGCATGCCGCTGTCGAGCTTGAGCCAGACCTTCAGCGGCTTGGCCACAGCGCTCTGTTCGATCGCTTCCAGTTGCCACAACGAATGCACCACACACCACAGATCATTGGCGCTGATCAGCGCCAGCTCGCTGGCTTCGAAGAAGCCCTCGAGCAACAGAATCGGCGCTTTGATGCCAGCGGCACGTAGCTCCAGCGCCTCTTCGATGCAGGCCACGGCAAAACCATCGGCCTCGGCTTCCAGCGCTAGCGCACAGCGCACCGCGCCATGCCCATAGGCATCGGCCTTGATCACAGCGAGGGCTTTGGCACCGGACAGCTCACGGGCCAGACGGTAGTTGTGGCGCAGGGCCTGGAGGTCGATCAGGGCGCGGGCGGGACGCATGGCGGCAGCCTTCTGGCAGTACGGGTTGTTGAATAAGCCCCCGGCACGGCGGGTGGGGGTAAGTAGCCACCGCGCCAGGGTGAGGGAACGGGTTACGGCAGGGCAGCGACCACCGACAGCTCGACGAGGATTTCCGGCTCGCACAGCTTGGCCTCGACAGTGGCCCGGGCTGGCGCGACGCCGGCCGGCAGCCACTGGTCCCAGACCGCATTCATGCCGGCGAAGTCGGCATCGATGTCCTTCATGTAGATAGTCACCGAAAGCAGCCGGGTCTTGTCGGTACCGGCTTGATCAAGCAGTTGCTCGATGGTCGCCAGCGTCTCGCGGGTCTGCTGCTCGATGCCGGCGCTGAGGTCATCACCGACCTGGCCAGCCAGGTACACCGTGCCATTGTGGGTGACGATCTGACTCATGCGCTCATTGGTGAGCTGGCGCTGGATTGCCATGCTTGGCGAACTCCTTGTGGTTGCCGTAACGGGAAATATCGAGGCCCTCGGCGCTGATCTGCGGCTTGCGCTTGGCGATCAGGTCGGCCAGCAAACGCCCGGAGCCACAGGCCATGGTCCAGCCCAGGGTGCCGTGACCGGTGTTGAGGAGCAGGTTGCGGAAACTGGTTGCACCCACGATCGGCGTGCCGTCCGGGGTGGCTGGGCGCAGGCCGGTCCAGAAGCTGGCCTGGCTCAGGTCGCCGCCGCGAGGATAAAGGTCGTTGACGATCATCTCCAGCGTTTCGCGCCGGCGCGGGTTCAGCGACAGGTCAAAACCGGCGATCTCGGCCATACCGCCGACGCGGATGCGGTTATCGAAACGGGTGATCGCGACCTTGTAGGTCTCGTCGAGAATGGTCGAAGTCGGCGCCATGCCAGGGTCGGTGATCGGCACGGTCAGGGAGTAACCCTTGAGCGGATACACCGGCGCTTTAATGCCCAGCGGCTTGAGCATCTGCGGCGAGTAGCTGCCCAGCGCCAGCACGTAGCGGTCAGCGGTTTCCAGCTTGCCGTCGATCCACACGCCGTTGATGCGGTCGCCGGCATGGTCCAGGCGCTGGATGTCCTGGCCGAAGCGGAACTCGACGCCAAGCTTGACCGCCATCTCGGCCAGCTTGTTGGTGAACAGTTGGCAGTCGCCGGTCTGGTCATTGGGCAGGCGCAGTGCACCGGCAAGAATGTCGGTAACCCCGGCCAGGGCCGGCTCGACGCGGGCGATGCCGTCGCGGTCGAGCAACTCGTAGGGCACACCCGACTGCTCGAGGACGGCAATGTCTTTTGCCGCGGCATCGAGTTGAGCCTGGGTGCGGAACAGCTGAGTGGTGCCCAGCGCACGGTTTTCGTAGCTCAGGCCGGTTTCGGCGCGCAGCTCGTCGAGGCAGTCGCGGCTGTATTCGGACAGCCGCACCATGCGCTCCTTGTTCACGGCATAGCGGTTGGCGGTGCAGTTGCGCAGCATCTGCGCCATCCACAGGTACTGGTCAACGTCGCCGGTGAGCTTGATCGCCAGCGGGGCGTGGCGCTCCAACAACCACTTGATGGCTTTGAGCGGCACACCCGGGGCGGCCCAAGGCGAGGCGTAGCCTGGCGAGATCTGGCCGGCGTTGGCAAAGCTGGTTTCCATGGCCACCGCTGGCTGGCGGTCGACCACCGTCACCTCGAAACCTTGCCGGGCCAGGTAGTAGGCACTGGCGGTACCGATTACACCGCTACCAAGCACCAGAACTCGCATCGTCTATCCCTCACATGCGGCACGCCGCGACATTTTGTTTATATGGCATGAATGGGCGCAGTATATGAAGGACCGGCCAGTGCATTTCACTATATAAAGGCCTATATTTGGCGACAATTCTTGGCCATGTCGGCTTTTACGGAGGGGCATCCCCTATGAGAACCCAGCATCAGAGCAAGCGTGAACTGGACAAGATCGACCGCAATATCCTGCGGATCCTGCAGAGTGACGGCCGTATCTCGTTCACCGAGCTGGGTGAAAAGGTCGGCCTCTCCACCACCCCGTGCACCGAGCGCGTGCGTCGCCTGGAGCGCGAGGGGATCATCATGGGCTACAACGCCCGGCTCAATCCGCAGCACCTCAAGGGCAGCCTGCTGGTGTTTGTCGAGATCAGCCTGGACTACAAGTCTGGGGACACTTTCGAGGAGTTTCGCCGCGCCGTGCTCAAGCTGCCGCATGTACTTGAGTGCCATCTGGTGTCGGGCGACTTCGATTATCTGGTCAAGGCGCGGATTTCCGAGATGGCCTCGTACCGCAAGCTGCTCGGCGACATCCTGCTGAAACTTCCGCACGTGCGCGAGTCGAAGAGCTACATCGTCATGGAAGAAGTCAAAGAGAGCCTGTGCCTGCCGATTCCGGACTGAGATACAGAAGCGTAAACAGGCTTGACGCGGTCCGTGTAGGAGCGGCCTTGTGTCGCGAAAGGCCCGCAAGGCGGGCCCGGCGATTTCGGCGGCGAAGCTGAGATCTGGGGGCCGCTACGCGACCCTTTCGCGACACAAGGCCGCTCCTACAGGGACTTGGGCTCAGACCAGCACCTGGCGCGTGCTGGCAATGAACTGGTGCACTAGTTGCTCCGCCTCGGGCTCGATTGGCTCGGCTGGGCCCCGCCCGCGCGGGCAGGCCAGGCGCGGCGTGGTGCCGAACAGGCGGCAGATCATCGGCCGCTCGCCGTATACCGTGCAACCTTGCGGGCCGAGGTGCACGCAGTCCAGGCGCTCCAGCGCGGCGGCCTGCTCCTCAGCGGATTTACGCGGCAGCGCGGCCATTTCTTCTGCCGAGGTGGTCACCGGCCCGCAGCAGTCGTGGCAGCCGGGCTCGCATTCGAAAGAAGGGATCAGTTCGCGCAGAAAGTGGATTTTGTGGCGGTTGCAGGACATGGCGTGACAGCGATAACGATGCGGAATGTGCGCTAATTATAAGCCCTTTTGCCGCCGCAGCCCGCCTGGCTTGCCGCCAGCTTGATCAGCGGCTTATGCTCGCCGCCTTTGACTCTCCACCAAGGCCGATCCGATGATCCACAGCGCGCAGCACGCCGCCTCCTATTACGCCGCCAGCAGCGCGCCACAGACGGATCACCCAGCACTGCAAGGCCAGCACAGCGCTGATGTGTGCATTGTTGGCGGTGGTTATTCGGGCCTGAATACAGCCATCGAACTGGCCGAGCGCGGCCTCTCGGTGATTTTGCTCGAAGCGCGCAAGATCGGCTGGGGCGCCAGTGGGCGCAACGGTGGTCAGCTGATTCGCGGGGTCGGCCATGGCCTTGAGCAGTTTTTGCCGGTGCTCGGCGAGCAGGGTGTGCACAGCCTCAAGCTGATGGGCCTGGAAGCGGTGGATATCGTCCGCCAGCGGGTCGAGCGCCATGCGATTGCCTGCGACCTGACCTGGGGTTACTGCGACCTGGCGAACAAGCCCGGCGAGCTGCAGGGCTTTGCCGCCGATGCCGAGGAGCTGCGCAGCCTCGGTTACGGCCATGAGCTGCGGCTGGTGCCGGCAGAGGACATCCGCACTGTGGTCAACTCCGAGCGCTATGTCGGCGGCCTGATCGACATGGGCTCGGGCCACCTGCATCCGCTCAACCTGGCGCTGGGCGAGGCAGCTGTTGCTGCCGGCCTGGGCGTGCGTCTGCACGAACACTCCGAGGTCACCCGCATCGACTATGGCCCGCAAGTGCAGGTGCACACTGCCAGCGGCACGGTCCGCGCCAGCACGCTGGTGCTGTGCTGCAACGCTTATCACAACGACCTCAACCGCGAACTGGGCGGCAAGGTACTGCCCGCCGGCAGCTACGTGATTGCCACCGAGCCGCTGGGCGAGGATCGCGCACGGGCCTTGCTGCCGCAGAACATGGCGGTCTGCGACCAGCGTGTGGCGCTCGACTACTATCGCCTTTCGGCCGATCACCGGCTGCTGTTCGGCGGCGCCTGTCACTACTCCGGGCGCGACCCGCAGGATATCGCCGGCTACATGCGGCCGAAGATGCTCAAGGTGTTTCCGCAACTGGCGGACGTGCGTATCGACTATCAATGGGGCGGCATGATCGGCATCGGCGCCAACCGCCTGCCGCAGATTGGCCGGCTGGCCAGCCAAGCCAACGTGTATTACGCCCAGGCCTATGCCGGCCACGGCCTGAACGCCACCCACTTGGCCGCGCGACTGCTTGGCGAGGCGATCAGCGGCCAGCATAGCGGGCGCTTCGACTTGTTCGCCAAGGTGCCGCACATGACCTTCCCCGGGGGCCAGCACCTGCGTTCGCCGTTATTGGCGCTGGGCATGCTCTGGCACCGACTCAAAGAGCTGGTGTAGGCACCACGCGCTTCAGGCCTTCCAGAATGGCTTGCTGCCTTCAAGCCTGGCCTGCTCCCAGCTCAGACCGATATCGCGCAGTTGCTCATCATCGAGTTCGAGCAGGGCGCGCCGGGTGCGCCAGCGGTGCAGCATGAGGCCTGCCCGGCTCAAGCCCGCGCTGGCGGCCAGAGGCTTACGCGCTTCTAGCTGCTCCAATGCTGATTGCACACGCACATCGCTGAAAACACCCATTGCTGCTTGCTCCTGTTCCAGATCAACCGTGGAGAAAGCATGCGCGTCTGAGCCATAGCCAATACAGACGCAAAAAAGCTTTATTATTCCCATACAGAATTGGCGAATAAGACGCTGAATGCTGTATTTTTGCCCGATCTGTACTGGTCAAATGCCTCAAGTGCTGCAGGAGTATTGCCGTGACGCTGTACCTGAACCTTGCCGAGATGCTCGGCGCACGCATCGAACAAGGCCTCTACCGCCCCGGTCAGCGGCTGCCGTCGGTGCGCGCATTGAGCGTCGAGCACGGGGTCAGCCTGAGTACCGTACAGCAGGCCTACCGTATGCTCGAGGACAACGGCCTGGTCGCGCCCCGGCCTAAATCGGGGTACTTCGTCACCGACCACCGCAGCCTGCCAGCCTTGCCCGCCGTGACCCGGCCAGCGCAACGGCCGGTGGAGATTTCGCAGTGGGAGCAGGTGCTGGAGCTGGTGCGCGGTACGCCTCGGCCGGACGTAGTCCAGCTTGGCCGGGGCATGCCCGACGTCAACAGCCCAAGCCTCAAGCCCTTGCTGCGCAGCCTGGCCCAGCTCAGCCGGCGCCAGGACATGCCCGGCCTGTATTACGACAACATCCACGGCAACCTGGCCCTGCGCGAACAGATCGCGCGGCTGATGCTCGACTCTGGCTGCCACGTCAGCCCGGCCGATCTGGTGGTGACCACCGGCTGCCACGAAGCGCTGTCGACCAGCATCCGCGCAGTGTGCGAGCCGGGCGACATCGTTGCGGTGGATTCGCCCAGCTTTCACGGCGCCATGCAGACGCTCAAAGGCCTGGGCATGAAGGCGTTGGAGATTCCCACCGACCCGACCACCGGGATCAGCCTGGAGGCGCTTGAAATGGCCCTGGAGCAGTGGCCGATCAAGCTCATCCAGATCACCCCCAGCTGCAACAATCCGCTGGGCTACATCATGCCAGAGGCGCGCAAGAAGGCTCTGCTGACTCTGGCCCAACGCTACGACGTGGCGATTCTGGAAGACGACGTCTACGGCGACCTGGCTTATAACTACCCGCGCCCGCCGACGGTCAAGTCGTTCGATGAAGACGGGCGTGTGCTGCTCTGCAGCTCATTCTCCAAGACCCTGGCGCCGGGCCTGCGCATCGGCTGGGTAGCGCCTGGGCGCTATCTGGAGCGGGTACTGCACATGAAGTACATCGGCACTGGCAGCACCTGCGTACAACCGCAGCTGGCCATCGCCGACTTCATCGCAGGCGGCCACTATCATCCACATGTGCGCCGGATGCGCAGCCAGTACCAGCGCGGGCGCGATCTGATGAGCGACTGGGTGGCGCGCTACTTCCCGCCAGGCACCCGCGTCAGCCGACCGCAAGGCGGCTTCATGCTGTGGGTCGAGCTGCCGGAAAGTTTCGACACGCTGCGGCTGAACCGCGCTTTACTGGAGCAAGGGGTACAAATCGCGGTGGGCAGTATCTTCTCCGCCTCCGGCAAGTACCGGCACTGCCTGCGCATGAACTATGCGGCGCGGCCCAGCGCCGAGATCGAGGCCGCGGTACGCAAGGTCGGCGAGACCGCCTTGCGTCTGCTGATCGACGAACACAGCGAGGCGTAACTTTGCCCCTCCTGGCATGGTCCATAGCACTCAGCCTTCCGCGCACAGGACGATTCATCCTTGAGACTTCAGCGAGCTTTGCCTCTCATGCTGGCGCTGCTGCTCGGCCTTTCTGGCTGCGCCAGCGTCAACCCGGTTCGTGAAGTCAGCCAGGCGCTACCGGCCAGTGATTCTGCCTTTGGCCGCTCGGTGCAGCGCCAGGCCGCGCCCTATGAGGGCCGCTCGGGCTTTCGTCTGCTGCCCAACAGTAATGAGGCCTTCCGCGCCCGCGCCGAGCTGATCCGCAACGCCCAGGCCAGCATCGACGTGCAGTACTACATCGTCCATGACGGCCTCAGCACCCGCGCGCTGGTCCACGAACTGCTGCAAGCCGCCGACCGTGGCGTGCGCGTACGGATCCTGCTCGACGACACCACCAGTGACGGCCTCGACACGCTGATGGGCACCCTCGCCGCCCATCCCAACATCCACATGCGCGTGTTCAACCCGCTGCACCTGGGCCGTAGCACAGGGGTCACCCGCGCCGTCGGCCGCCTGTTCAACCTGTCACTCCAGCACCGGCGCATGCACAACAAGCTGTTTCTGGTCGACAACAGCATGGCGATTGTCGGCGGGCGCAACCTGGGCGATGAGTATTTCGACGCCGAGCCCAACCTGAACTTCACCGACATCGACATGCTCGGCGTCGGCCCGGTGGCCGAGCAGCTTGGGCACAGTTTTGACCAGTACTGGAACAGCGCCCTCAGCCGGCCGATCGGCGATTTTCTCTGGAGCACGCCGGATGCCGACGATCTGCGGGTCAGCCGCCAGCGTCTTGAGGTGTCGCTGGCCGAGGCGCGGATCAAGCGCAAGGCGCTGTATGACCGGCTCATGGCGTACCAATCGCAGCCGCGCCTGGACACCTGGCGCAACGAGCTGATCTGGGCCCACAGCCAGGCGCTTTGGGACGCGCCGAGCAAGGTGCTGGCCAAGGACGAGCCGGATCCGCACCTGCTGCTGACGCGGCAGCTGGCGCCGGATCTGGAGAACGTCAGACATGAGCTGATTCTGGTGTCGGCGTACTTTGTACCCGGCGAGCCGGGGCTGTTGTATCTGACCAGCCGGGCTGACGCGGGAGTGTCGGTGCGGCTGTTGACCAACTCGCTGGAAGCCACCGATGTGCCTGCGGTGCATGGCGGTTATGCGCCGTATCGGCGCGCCCTGCTCGAACACGGTGTGCAGCTGTTCGAGCTGCGCCGGCAGCCGGGTGATCCGAGTGCCGGCAGCCTGAATTTCCATGGTGGCTCGGATTCGAGCCTGCATAGCAAGGCGATTGTGTTCGACCGGCACAAGACCTTTATCGGCTCGTTCAACTTCGACCCGCGCTCGGTGTTGTGGAACACCGAAGTCGGCGTGCTGGTAGACAGCCCGGAGCTGGCTGAATACACCCGCGAGCTGGCCTTGCAGGGTATGGCGCCAGCCCTGAGTTATCAGCCGATGCTGAAGGACGGCAAGATGGTCTGGGTGACCGAGGACAACGGCCAGCGGCATGTGTTGAGCAAGGAGCCTGGCGGGGTTTGGCGGCGATTCAATGCCTGGGTGAGCAAGGCAGTGGGGCTGGAAAAGATGCTTTGATCTGAGATTGCTGGGGCCGCTTTGCGGCCCTTTCGCGACACAAGGCCGCTCCTACAGGATGATCGCGTGCTGTAGGAGCGGCCTTGTGTCGCGATAGGGGCGCAAAGCGCCCCCAGCAATCTTCAGTCAGGCACTGGCTCGAAAGCGCCAGGACGCCGGGTCAGCAGCACCAGCCCCGCCGCCCCCAGCGCCATGATCAACGGCAACGCATGCCCACTGATCCACTGGCTGCCTGCCCCGGCCAGCAACGGCCCGAGCAGGCAGCCAATGCCCCACAACTGCGCCACATGGGCGTTCGCCCGTACCAGCGCATCATCGCGGTAGCGCTCGCCGATCAGGATCAGCGACAAGGTGAACAAGCCCCCGGCGCTGGCACCGAACAGCACCCACAACGGCCAGATCAACGCAGTCTCCATCAGCAGCGGAATCGCCAGACTCGACCCCATCAACGTCAGCGCACAACCACTGAACAGGGTGCGCCGCGACATCTTGTCGGCCAGCAGACCGATCGGCAGCTGCAACACCGCATCGCCGACCACCACCGTACTGACCATGAACAACGCCACTTCGGTGCTGAACCCCTGCTGCAGGCAATACACCGGCAGCAAGGTCAGGATCATCGCCTCGAACGCCGCAAACAAAGCAATTGCCCAGGCAATCACCGGCAGCCGGCGGCAGAACCCGAGCAGGTCGCGAAAGGTCACGCTACAGGCTTCGGTAGTCGGCGCCCCGCTACGGCCAAACAGCAACAACGGCGCAAGGATCAGCAGCCCGGTCGCCGCCCAGAAGCCAAAGTCATCATCCGAGCCAAGCATGCCCAGCACCAACGGCCCGGCCAACTGGCTCAAGGCATAGCTGCTGCCATACAACGCCACCAGCCGGCCACGCCACTGCTCGACCACCAGTTGGTTGATCCAGCTCTCGCCGAGAATGAACACCACCGTCAGCGACATGCCGATCACCAACCGCAGCGCCAGCCACAACGGGTAGCTTGGCAGCAGCGCGACCAGCGCTATCGACAACGCCCCGCCCCACAGGCACAGGCGCATCGCTGCCGGCACGCCAACCCAGCCAGCGAGGCGGCTGGCCAGGCTGGCGCCGATCAGCACGCCCACCGCCGGCATTGCCGCCATCACGCCGATGGCGAAGCTACCGTAACCCCAGGTTTCCAGGCGCAGCGACACCAGCGGCATGCTCACGCCCAGCGCGAGGCCGACGCTGAGCACTGAGGCCAGCACGGCAAAGTAGGTTGCCCAACGCATGACTGCCTCCCAGGCAGAATTATTATTTACCCAACAGCAGCAAAGCCCGCCCCCAAAGGCACGGCGCAGTCAGTGAGACTGACGCCGAACCGTCGGGAGCGGGCTTGCCCGCAAACGCTACCTAGAGGATTACAGCTTGATCCAGGTCGCTTTCAGCTCGGTGTACTTCTCCAGTGCATGCAGCGACTTGTCACGGCCGTTGCCCGACTGCTTGAAGCCACCAAACGGCGCGGTCATGTCGCCGCCGTCATACTGGTTGACCCACACGCTGCCAGCACGCACGGCGCGAGCGGTCTTGTGCGCCTTGGAGATGTCCGAGGTCCAGATGCCTGCGGCCAGGCCATATGGCGTGTCGTTGGCAATGGCGATGGCTTCTTCGGCGGTGTCAAAGCTGATCACCGACAACACCGGGCCAAAGATTTCTTCCTGGGCGATCTTCATGGCATTGGTCACGCCGTCAAAGATGGTCGGCTGCACGTAGGTGCCACCGGTTTCTTCAAGGATGCGCTTGCCACCCGCGACCAGCGTGGCGCCGTCCTGATGGCCGGCATCAATGTACGACAGCACGGTGTTCATCTGCTGAGTGTCGACCAGCGCACCTACGGTGGTGGCGGGGTCCAGCGGGTTGCCTGGGGTCCAGGCCTTCAGTGCTTCGACGACCATAGGCAGGAACTTGTCCTTGATCGAACGCTCGACCAACAGCCGCGAACCGGCGGTGCAGACCTCGCCCTGGTTGAAGGCGATGGCGCTGGCGGCGGCTTCGGCAGCGGCTTGCAGGTCCGGTGCGTCGGCGAAGACGATGTTCGGGCTCTTGCCGCCGGCCTCCAGCCAGATGCGCTTCATATTCGACTCGCCGGCGTAGATCATCAACTGCTTGGCGATCTTGGTCGAGCCGGTGAACACCAGGGTATCGACGTCCATATGCAGGGCCAGCGCCTTGCCCACGGTGTGGCCGTAGCCTGGTAGCACGTTGAGCACGCCAGCCGGGATACCCGCTTCGATCGCCAACTGGGCGATGCGAATGGCCGTCAGCGGCGACTTCTCGGATGGCTTGAGCACCACCGAGTTACCGGTGGCCAGCGCCGGGCCGAGCTTCCAGCAGGACATCAGCAGGGGGAAGTTCCACGGCACGATGGCACCGACCACGCCAACCGGCTCGCGGGTCACCAGGCCGAGCTGATCGTGCGGGGTTGGCGCGACTTCGTCGTAGACCTTGTCGATGGCCTCGGCATTCCAGTGCAGGGCCTGCGCCGCGCCCGGGATGTCGATGCTGGAGGAGTCGCCGATCGGCTTGCCCATGTCCAGAGTTTCGAGCAGGGCCAGCTCTTCGACATTGCTGCGCAGCAGCTCGGCGAAACGGATCAGTTTGGCCTTGCGCTTGGCTGGCGCCAGACGCGACCAGACGCCAGACTCGAAGGTCGCACGGGCGTTTTCAACCGCGCGGTTGGCGTCGGCCTCGTCGCAGCTGGCAACCTTGGCCAGGAAGCGCCCGTCCACCGGGCTCAGGCAGTCGAAGGTCTGTCCGGAAACGGCGTCGGTATACTCGCCGTTGATGAAGGCGCGGCCTTCGATCTTCAGTTGCTGGGCACGCTGTTCCCAGTCTGCACGCGTCAGGGTGGTCATAGGAAACTCCTCCTCTTGTTAAGGTGCAGCGCCGCACTGAGGACTCTCGGGCGCTGGCAAAAATTCTGGCCGGGCGACAAGCGCACGCGGGCAGGAGTTACCCTAAACCAGCCCGGGTAAACTATCAATATATTTGACACCAAAGGCCCAAACGCCTACAGATGTTAATTTTATTAAACAACCACAGGGTTTGACCGATGACCATTTCCAGCATTATCGACTTCGCCCAGGTACTCACCGAAGCAGAGCGTTATCGCCCAGCGGCCGAGAAAATCCTCAAGGGCGAGCCGGACCAAGCGGTTTACAACCACTACTCCAGCCCATGCGGTCAGTTTGCGGCGGGCGTATGGGAAGGCGCAGTCGGTCAGTGGAAGGTGAACTACACCGAGCACGAATATTGCGAAATCGTTCACGGCGTGTCGGTGCTGCGTGACCAGGCGGGTGAGACAAAGACGCTGCGTGCGGGTGATCGTTTCGTTATTCCGGCGGGCTTCCAGGGCACCTGGGAAGTACTTGAGCCCTGCCGCAAGATTTACGTGATGTTCGAGCAGAAGTGAGCCACGCCATGGCGTGGTGAACATGTACCGCTGATCGGCAAGCGCCGTGGTGAATCATGCAAGCGTCCAATTTCGGACACTTCAAGGAGATTCACCATGACCACCGACATCCTCGGCCCTGCTCGTCACGTCATCGGCTCGCGTTATGTAGAAAGCGTCAAAGCCTACATTCTCGAGCTCACCGGCCTGAAGATCGCAGTCGGCCCCAAAGACATCAGCACCATGGAAATTCGCACCGACCGCGTACTGATCCAGGCTGACGGCAACAACTGCATCACTGGCCTGGTCATCTCCTGAGCCACGGGCAGCTCTTGAGCAAGGCGCTATCGCCGCTGACAGGCGCCTTGCTTGAGTGACATCTACCCACCCCGCCAGGCAAAAAAAAACCCGCTTCCGTGAGGAAGCGGGTTTTTTCGGTTGCCGGATCAATTACTTGATCTTGGCTTCCTTGTAGGTCACGTGCTTACGGACGACCGGATCATATTTCTTGATCTCGATCTTGTCCGGGGTGGTGCGCTTGTTCTTGTCAGTGGTGTAGAAGTGGCCAGTGCCAGCACTCGATACCAGACGGATCAATTCACGCATGATGCTCTCCCTTAAACCTTGGCGCCAGCACGGCGGATTTCAACCAGAACGACATCAATGCCGCGCTTGTCGATGATACGCATGCCTTTGGCGGAAACGCGCAGACGCACGAAACGCTTCTCGGACTCAACCCAGAAACGGTGGTGCTGCAGGTTTGGCAGGAAACGACGACGGGTTTTGTTGTTTGCGTGGGAAATGTTATTCCCAGTCACCGGACCCTTACCGGTAACTTGACAGACTCTCGACATGCCTCAGCCCTCTAAAACCACATGCCCAACCCGGCATGGGTTGGCCGCTTAATCTCTCAGTCTATGGCGCTAGGCGCCGTGTTTCCGGGGGTCTTATCAACCTGATCCGCTTTCGCGACAGAGCGAGCCCCTAGAAAAGAGCGCTGCTTTATATCAGAAAGACTCGACCACAACAACAGAAAATGACTTTCTGTAGCAGGCCAAGCGAGTGCCGCAAGCATAACGACTAGGGTTGCAGGCTGTCGACCGCTCGTCGCTACGTTTGTAAAAAAGGGTGTGGTCATTTGTCAGTTCGCACACTAGGGTAGGACATTTCCAGACTGCACCGGCAGATGGGTCACTGATCAGCCAAGGACTTTACATGCGCGCCGCCGCCCGTTCACTGTTGTTTTCCTCCAGCCTGCTGCTGGCCGGCCTCGCCCAGGCCGCACCGCTGGTGGTGTGCACCGAAGCCAGCCCGGAGGGCTTCGACGTGGTGCAGTACAACTCGTTGACCACTACCAATGCCTCGGCCGATGTACTGATGAACCGTCTGGTCGAATTCGATGCCAAGCAGGGCAAGGTGGTGCCAAGCCTGGCGCTGAGCTGGACAGTCTCGGCCGATGGCCTGGTCTACGATTTCAAGCTGCGTGACGACGCCAAATTCCATAGCACCAGTTACTTCAAGCCCAGCCGGGCCCTGAACGCCGACGACGTGCTGTTCAGCTTCCAGCGCATGCTCTACCCGGCCCACGCCTGGCACAAGACCGCCCCTGGCGGTTACCCGCACGCGCAATCGCTGCAACTGGGTAGCCTGATCAAATCGATCGATGCCAGCGACCCGCACGCCGTGCGCTTCACCCTGAGCCATCCGGATGCGACCTTCCTGGCCACCTTGAGCATGGGCTTTGCCTCGATCTACTCGGCAGAATACGCCGACCAGCTGCTCAAGGCGGGCACCCCAGAGAAGCTCAACACGCAACCGATAGGTACCGGCCCGTTTGTGTTCAAACGCTTCCAGAAGGACGCGCAGGTGCGCTACGAGGCCAACCCTGAGTACTTCGGCGGCAAACCTGCGGTCGGGCCGCTGATCTACGCGATCACCCCGGACGCCAACGTGCGCCTGCAGAAACTCAAGCGCAACGAATGCCAGGTGGCGCTTTCGCCCAAGCCGCTGGATATCACTGCGGCCAGCGAGGTCGACAAGCTCAAGGTCGAGTCCACCCCCGCCTTCATGACCGCCTTTGTCGCTATCAACAGCCAGCATCCGCCGCTGGACAAGCCCGAGGTGCGTCAGGCGATCAACCTCGCCTTCGACAAGGCGAATTACCTCAAAGCCGTGTTCGAGGGCACCGCAACCGCCGCCAACGGCCCTTACCCGGCCAACACCTGGAGTTACGCCAAGGACCTGCCCGGCTACCCGACCGACCTGAAAAAAGCCCAGGCGCTGCTGGCCAAGGTAGACCTGCCGGACGGCTTCAGCACCACCATCTGGACCCGCCCGTCGGGCAGCCTGCTCAACCCCAACCCCAACCTCGGCGCACAGATGCTGCAGGCCGACCTGGCCAAGATCGGCATCAAGGCTGAGATCCGGGTGATCGAGTGGGGCGAGCTGATCCGCCGCGCCAAAGCCGGTGAGCATGACTTGCTGTTCATGGGCTGGGCTGGCGACAACGGCGACCCGGACAACTTCCTCAGCCCGCAGTTTTCCTGCGCAGCGGTCAAGTCCGGGACCAACTTCGCGCGCTTCTGCGACAGCCGCCTGGATCAGCTGATCAACGCTGGTCGCACCACCAACGACCAGAGCGTACGCAGCCGGCTGTACCAACAGGCCCAGGCGCTGATCCAGCAGCAGGCGTTGTGGTTGCCGCTGGCTCACCCAACTGCCGCAACGCTGCTGGCCAAGGGTGTCGAGGGCTACCAGGTAAGCCCGTTCGGGCGGCTGGACTTCAGCAAGGTCTCGGTCACCCGCTGAATCTCCCCGTAGGAGCGGCCTTGTGTCGCGAAAGGGCTGCGCAGCAGCCCCGGCAATCTTCGGTGCGGCATAAATCTAGGGGCGCTGCGCACCCCTTTCGCGACACAAGGCCGCTCCTACAGGGACAGCGTGTGGTAGCGGCATCCGCGCTCACCCGCTGATCCAGCCCTCCTCGGCCATGGACAGCGGCTCGCCCTCACCAATGATCAGGTGGTCGAGCACCCGCACATCGATCAGCGCCAGGCCGCGCTTGAGGGTCATGGTCAGGTGGACATCATCCTGGCTCGGCTCGCTGTTACCGGAAGGATGGTTGTGGCAGATGATCAGCGCCGCAGCGTTGTGCACCAGCGAGCGTCGGACTACCTCGCGCGGGTAGACGCTGGCCCGGTCAATGGTGCCGCGAAAGAGGATCTCGAACGCCAGAGGCCTGTGCTTGGAGTCGAGAAACAGGCAGCCAAATACCTCACTGGGTTCATGGCGCAGCATCGATTTCAGGTAGCGCTTCACAGCCATCGGGCTCTCCAGCGCGGGGGCACGTTCGATGGTCTCGTGCAGATAACGCCGACCGGTCTCCAGCAGCGCCTGCAACTGTGCATATTTCACCGGCCCCAGCCCAGGCTCATCGAGCACTGCGCCGCGTGGCGCCTCGAGAAATTGCCGAAGGCCGCCAAAGCGCGCCAGCAAGCCCCGTGCAAGATCGACCACATTGCGCCCGGCGACCCCCGAGCCCAGCAGCACGGCGAGCAATTCGGCATCGGATAATGCCGCCGCGCCGCGCTGTAGCAGCTTTTCTCGTGGCCGTTCATCGGCCGGCCATTCCCTGATGTTCATGACTGCTCCTTGAGTGCTGCTGCGGCGCGTTTAAGCCGTGTGTTAATCTATTTCGCTTCGAAAATGCGACGATCTGCCGCAGGCCCCATCGTCGTCATCCGCTTACTGAAAAAAGGCAAGCCTATGCAGCGGCTGTATCGCAAGCGCATCGTTCTCGGCGTCGGTGGCGGCATCGCCGCCTACAAGAGCGCCGAGCTGATTCGCCGACTCCTGGAACACGGCGCCCAGGTGCGTGTGGTGATGACCCACGGCGGTGCCGAGTTCATCACCCCGCTGACCTTGCAGGCGCTGTCTGGTCATCCGGTGCACATGGACCTGCTCGACCCGGCCGCCGAAGCGGCGATGGGCCATATCGAACTGGCCAAGTGGGCCGACCTGGTGCTCATCGCCCCGGCGACTGCCGACCTCATGGCGCGCATGGCCCAAGGCATGGCCAATGACCTGCTGACCACTCTGGTGCTGGCCACAGATGCCACCGTCGCCGTCGCCCCGGCGATGAACCAGGCGATGTGGCGCGACCCGGCGACCCAGGCCAACCTGGAGCTGCTGCAAAGCCGTGGCATTCAGGTGTTCGGCCCGGCTTCCGGCAGCCAGGCCTGTGGTGACGTCGGCCTTGGCCGCATGCTTGAAGCCACCGACCTGGCCTGGTGCGCCGCCGAGAGCTTCAAGCGCCAGGCACTGACCGGCAAGCACGTACTGATCACCGCCGGCCCGACCCAGGAAAACATCGACCCGGTGCGTTACATCACCAATCATAGCTCCGGCAAGATGGGTTTCGCCCTGGCCGAAGCGGCTGCCGAAGCCGGGGCTCGGGTAACCCTGGTGACTGGTCCCGTGCACCTGCAGACCCCCGACCGAGTCAACCGGATCGACGTGGTAAGCGCGCGGGACATGCTCGCGGCGTGCGAAGCCGCCATGCCCTGCGACCTGTTCATCGCCTCGGCTGCGGTTGCGGACTACCGCCCGGAAGTGGTCGCCGCACAGAAGCTCAAGAAGGATCCTACGACCGGCGACGGCATGCTGCTGCAGATGGTGCGTAATCCGGATATCCTTGCGACCATTGCTGGCCGCGCCGACCGTCCGTTCAGCGTCGGCTTTGCCGCCGAGACCGAACACTTGCTCGATTACGCCACACGCAAGCTCAAGGACAAGAACCTCGACCTGATCGTCGCCAATGATGTGGCCAACCCCAGCATCGGCTTCAACAGCGAGGAAAACGCCCTGACCGTGATCGACCGCCAGCAGCACCAGACCCTATTCGCGCAGACCAGCAAGGGCAAGATCGCCCGCCAGCTGGTTGCTTTTATCGCCGAACGACTCAAGCAGGTTCAATAAGTTACATGCACGCTCTTCAAGCCAAGATTCTCGACCCGCGCATCGGCGCCGAATTTCCCCTGCCGCAATACGCCACGCCTGGCTCCGCCGGTCTGGACCTGCGCGCCATGCTGCAACAGGACACCGTCCTCGAGCCGGGCCAGACCCTGCTGATCCCGACCGGCCTGTCAATCTACATCGGCGACCCGGGCCTGGCGGCGATGATCCTGCCGCGCTCGGGGCTGGGCCACAAACACGGCATCGTGCTCGGCAACCTGGTCGGCCTGATCGACTCGGACTATCAGGGCGAGCTGATGGTGTCGTGCTGGAACCGCGGCAATACCGCGTTCACCATCAATGTCGGCGAGCGCATTGCTCAGCTTGTCCTGGTACCTGTGGTACAAGCGCATTTCGACATCGTCGAGGCCTTCGACGAGAGCCAGCGTGGCGCTGGCGGCTTCGGCCATTCGGGCAGTCAGTAACGCTCAGAGAGCGATCGGTGGCGCCACGGATGGCGAACTCTCTGGCGAAAGTACCGTCCAAGCGTGCAGTTTGCGCCTACCCAGAAGCCTTAGATATTGGAGCTTTCCCAGAGATGAACGATATGGCCCAACTGGTCCCCGCATTGCCGGAGAGCATCTTCCGCGCCTATGACATCCGCGGTGTGGTCGGCAAGACTCTGCACGCCGAAACCGCCTACTGGATTGGCCGCGCCATCGGCGCCCAGACCCTGGCCCAGGGCGAGCCCAATATCTCGGTTGGCCGCGACGGCCGCCTGTCCGGACCGATGCTGGTCGAGCAACTGATCAAGGGCCTGGTCGAAGCCGGTTGCAAGGTCAGCGACGTTGGCCTGGTGCCGACCCCTGCGCTGTACTACGCCGCCAACGTGCTGGCCGGGACTTCCGGGGTGATGCTCACCGGTAGCCATAACCCGTCCGACTACAACGGCTTCAAGATCGTCATCGCCGGCGACACCCTCGCCAACGAGCAGATCCAGGCCCTGCTGACCCGCCTCAAGACCAATGACCTGAGCCACGGCGAAGGCAGCGTCGAGCAGGTCGAGATCCTTCAGCGCTACCACCAGCAGATCGTCGGCGATGTGAAGCTGGCGAAAAAACTCAAGGTGGTAGTCGACTGCGGCAACGGCGCAGCGGGCGTGAATGCCCCGCAACTGATCGAAGCCCTGGGCTGCGAAGTGATCCCACTGTTCTGCGAAGTCGACGGCAATTTCCCCAACCACCATCCAGACCCGGGCAAGCCTGAAAACCTGCAGGACCTGATTGCCAAGGTCAGGGAAACCGGCGCCGACATCGGCCTGGCCTTCGATGGCGACGGCGACCGCGTGGGCGTGGTGACCAACACCGGCAACATCGTCTACCCCGACCGCCTGCTGATGCTGTTTGCCCAGGACGTACTGTCGCGCAACCCGGGCGCCGAGATCATCTTCGACGTCAAATGCACCCGTCGCCTGACCCCGCTGATCGAACAGCACGGCGGTCGCGCGCTAATGTGGAAGACCGGTCACTCGTTGATCAAGAAGAAGATGAAACTGACCGGATCGCTGCTGGCGGGCGAAATGAGCGGGCACATCTTCATCAAGGAACGCTGGTTCGGCTTTGACGACGGCATCTACAGCGCCGCACGCCTGCTCGAGATCCTCAGCCAGGCCGAGCAGGACGCCGAGCGCCTGTTCGCTGCGTTCCCGAACGATATCTCTACGCCGGAAATCAATATTGATGTGACCGACGAGGGTAAATTCAGCATCATTGATGCACTGCAACGCGACGCCGACTGGGGCGAAGCCAACCTGACCACCATCGATGGTGTACGGGTCGACTACGCCAAAGGCTGGGGCCTGGTCCGCGCCTCCAACACCACGCCGGTGCTGGTGCTGCGCTTCGAGGCCGACAGCGAGGCCGAATTGCAACGTATCAAGGATGTTTTCCGCGCGCAGTTGCTGCGGGTTGCCCCTGATCTGCAACTGCCGTTCTGACCGATTATCCGTACCCAATGGAGCCCTGCATGACCCTCGATCGCGAAGCCGCCTCCCATGTAGCCGAAGTCTTGTCCGAAGCGCTGCCTTACATCCGTCGCTTCGTCGGCAAGACGCTGGTGATCAAGTACGGCGGCAACGCGATGGAGAGCGAGGAGCTCAAGACCGGTTTTGCCCGCGACATCGTGCTGATGAAAGCGGTCGGCATCAACCCGGTGGTGGTGCACGGCGGTGGCCCGCAGATCGGTGACCTGCTCAAGCGCCTGTCGATCGAGAGCCACTTCATCGACGGCATGCGCGTGACCGACTCGGCGACCATGGACGTGGTCGAAATGGTGCTCGGTGGCCAGGTCAACAAGGACATCGTCAACCTGATCAACCGCCATGGCGGCAGTGCCATCGGCCTGACCGGCAAAGACGCCGAGCTGATCCGCGCGAAGAAGCTCAAGGTCAGCCGGCAGACGCCAGAGATGACCTCGCCCGAGATCATCGACATCGGCCATGTTGGCGAAGTGGTCGGGGTCAATACCGACCTGCTCAACATGCTGGTGCGCGGCGACTTCATCCCGGTGATCGCGCCGATCGGTGTTGGCGCCAACGGTGAGTCGTACAACATCAACGCCGACCTGGTGGCGGGCAAGGTTGCCGAAGCGCTGAAGGCCGAGAAGCTGATGCTGCTGACCAACATTGCCGGCTTGATGGACAAGCAGGGCCAGGTCCTGACCGGCCTGACCACCGAGCAGGTCAACGAGCTGATCGCCGACGGCACCATCTACGGCGGCATGCTGCCGAAGATCAAGTGCGCGCTGGAAGCAGTCCAGGGCGGCGTGCAGAGCTCGCACATCATCGACGGTCGCGTACCGAACGCGGTGCTGCTGGAGATCTTCACCGACAGCGGCGTCGGCACCCTGATCACCAACTGCAAGCGCGCCCTGGTCTGATCCAAGCGGGCCGCCTGGCGGCCCAATTCCGATACCTGTGCATTTTGCCGTGTCACCATGGCAAAATGCGCGCCCGTTGCAAAAGTTTCTTATTTACTCTGGAGAAAGCGCGTGAAATACGCATCACATGGACTCGTGCTGGCAGCCGTTCTGGCTGTCGGGTCCCTCGCCGGCTGCGCCACTGAAACGTCCAAAGCTGTTGCCGTGCAACAGGTCGAGAGCGTCAACCGCCCCTACAGCGGCCAACGCACCCCAATCGCTGTGGGCAAGTTCGACAACCGTTCCAGCTACATGCGCGGGATCTTCTCCGACGGCGTCGACCGCCTCGGTGGCCAGGCCAAGACGATCCTCATCACCCACCTGCAGCAGACCAACCGCTTCAACGTGCTTGATCGCGACAACATGGGCGAGATTCAGCAGGAAGCGACCATCAAGGGCATGGCGCAGAAGCTCAAGGGCGCAGATTTCGTGGTTACCGGTGACGTCACCGAGTTCGGCCGCAAAGAAGTCGGCGACCACCAGCTGTTCGGCATTCTGGGCCGCGGCAAAACCCAGATCGCCTACGCCAAGGTGGCGCTGAACATCGTCAATATCAGCACCTCGGAAGTGGTCTATTCGACCCAGGGTGCCGGTGAGTACGCCCTTTCCAACCGCGAGATCATCGGCTTTGGCGGCACCGCCAGCTATGACTCCACGCTCAACGGCAAGGTCCTCGACCTGGCCATGCGCGAAGCGATCAACAAGATGGTCGACGCGATCGACAACGGCCAATGGAAGCCTCAGGCCCGATAAGCCCAGCAGCACAACAAGGAAGACACCTTCATGAGCATCATCCCTCAAGCCTGGCGCCTGGTCGCCGGCGTTGTGCTGGGCAGCGTTCTGCTGACCGGCTGCGGCACCCCGCACAAACCGCTGTATCAGTGGGAAAGCTACCAGCCGCAGGTCAACGAGTACTTCAAGGGCCAGGCCAAGGAAGAACAGGCCATCGCCCTTGAACGCGACCTGGAGAAGATCAAGGCCAAGAACGGCGCCGTGCCGCCGGGTTATCACGCGCAGCTGGGGCTGATCTATTCCAGCCTGGGCAAGGACGACCAGATGATTCAGCAGTTCCAGACTGAAAAGGCCTTGTTCCCCGAGTCGGCCAAGTACATGGACTTTCTCATGAACAACGCGCGCAAAGGGGCCAAGCAATGATCAAGCGGATCACCCAACTGATCGTCGGCGCCTGCGTGCTGGCCTTGTTCGCCGGTTGCGCCGAGCGCCGCAGCGTGGACTACTCGGCGTACAAGCAGGCGCGGCCCAAGTCGATCCTGATTCTGCCGCCGCTGAACCAGTCGCCGGACGTCAAGGGCACCTACAGCATGCTTGCGCAGGTGACCTATCCGCTGGCCGAAGCGGGTTATTACGTGATGCCGGTGGCGCTGGTCGACGAGACCTTCCGCCAGAACGGCATGACTACGCCGTCGGATATCCATGAGCTGCCGACCAGCAAGCTGCAGGAGATCTTCGGCGCCGATGCCGGCCTGTATGTGACCGTGAGTGACTACGGCACCCGTTACATGGTGCTCAGCAGCGCGACCATCGTTACCGCCAGCGCCAAGCTGGTCGACTTGAAGACAGGCACCACGCTGTGGACCGGTAGTGCGACGGCGTCCAGTGAAGAAGGTCGTCAGAACCAGGGTGGCCTGATCGGCATGCTGGTGATGGCGGCGGTCAATCAGGTGATTAGCAGCGTGCAGGATGACGCCGGCTACCCAATTGCCGGCATGACCAGCGCGCGGTTGCTGTCACCGTATCCGAATGGCGGCATCCTGTATGGTCCGCGTTCGCCCAAATACGGTACTGACTGAGCACTGCGCGCCGCCCCCCTGTAGGAGCGGCCTTGTGTCGCGAAAGGCCCGCAAAGCGGGCCCGACAATCTTGCGGTGCGGCATATATCTAGGGGCCCGCTGCGCGGGCCTTTCGCGACACAAGGCCGCTCCTACAAAAGCCGCGCAGGGCGTTCAGATCCCGTACTGCGCGCGGTATGCCTCAACTGCTGGCAGGTGCTGCTTGAGCTGCGGATCGTCGGCGAGGAACTCGAGCACCTGGGTCAGCGAGACGATGCTGACCACCGGGATACCGAAGTCACGCTCCACTTCCTGGATCGCCGACAGCTCGCCGTTGCCACGCTCTTCGCGGTTGAGCGCGATCAGTACGCCGGCGGCCGTGGCCTGCTGTGCGCTGATGATCTGCATGACTTCACGGATCGCAGTACCGGCGGTGATCACGTCATCGATGATCAGCACATTGCCTTCGAGCGGCGCGCCGACCAGGCTGCCGCCTTCGCCATGAGCCTTGGCCTCTTTGCGGTTGAAGCACCACGGCACGTCCAGCTGATGCTGGTCGGCCAGGGCGACCGCAGTGGCCGAAGCCAGCGGAATACCCTTGTAGGCCGGGCCAAACAGCACGTCGAAGGGGATTTTGCTGTCGACGATGGCCGCCGCGTAGCAACGCCCCAACTGCGCCAGTGCCGAGCCGCTGTTGAATAGCCCCGCATTGAAGAAGTACGGGCTGGTACGCCCCGATTTCAGGGTGAATTCACCGAAGCGCAGAACGCCGCGATCGATGGCAAAACGGATGAAGTCGCGCTGATACGGCTGCATGAAAAAGTCCCAGACACCACGGATTTAGCTAAATGAGTTGAGCTCGGGTATCATACACGCACGAGATTTTTGGGGCCATTTATGCGGATCATCAGTGTGAACGTTAATGGCATTCAGGCTGCAGCCGAGCGTGGTTTGCTCAGCTGGCTACAAGCCCAGAATGCTGACGTCATCTGCCTTCAGGATACCCGCGCCTCGGCCTTTGAACTCGACGACCCAGCTTTCCAGCTCGATGGCTATTTCCTTTATGCCTGCGATGCAGAGGTGCCCGCCCAAGGTGGTGTGGCGCTCTATTCGCGGATGCAGCCCAAGGCAGTCATCACCGGCCTGGGCTTCGAGACAGCCGACCGCTACGGACGTTACCTGCAAGCAGATTTCGATAAAGTCAGTATTGCCAGCCTGTTGCTGCCTTCGGGCATGAACGGCGACGAAGACTTGAACCAGAAATTCAAGTTGATGGACGACTTCGGCAAGTACCTGGACAAACAGCGGCGCAAGCGTCGTGAATACATCTATTGCGGCTCGTTCTACGTGGCGCAGCAGAAGCTCGACATCAAGAACTGGCGCGACAGCCAGCAGTCGCCTGGTTTCCTGCCGCCCGAGCGGGCGTGGATGGATTCGATCGTGGGTGACATGGGCTATGTCGACGCGCTGCGTGAAGTCAGCCGCGAAGGCGATCAGTACAGCTGGTGGCCCGATAACGAACAGGCCGAGATGCTCAACCTGGGTTATCGCTTCGACTACCAGATCCTCACGCCAGGCTTACGCCGCTTTGTGCGCAGTGCCCGTCTACCGCGTCAGCCGCGGTTCTCCCAGCATGCGCCACTGATTGTGGACTATGACTGGACGTTGACGATCTAAGCGTTTGGGGCTGCCATGCAGCCCCAGAACTTATCAATCCAATCAGTCAGCCAAAGCCGCGTTCTGCAGGTCGTAGATCTCGTTCATGCCTTTTTGCGCCAGCGCCAGCATGGCGTTGAAGTCTTCCGGCTGGAACGGTGCGCCTTCAGCGGTACCCTGCACTTCGATGAAGCCACCGGCGCTGGTCATGACCACGTTGAGGTCAGTCTCGGCCGCGGAGTCTTCCAGGTAATCCAGGTCGAGCACTGCTTCGCCCTGATACATACCGACCGACACGGCAGCAATCATGTGCTTGAGCGGGTTGCCGCCCTTGAGGCCGCCGCGCTTCTTGATCACCGCCAGGGCATCGACCAGCGCAACCATGGCGCCAGTGATCGAGGCCGTGCGAGTGCCGCCGTCAGCCTGGATCACGTCGCAGTCGACGTACAGGGTGACGTCACCGAGCTTGCTCATGTCCAGTGCAGCGCGCAGCGAGCGGCCGATCAGGCGCTGGATTTCGAGGGTGCGGCCACCCTGCTTGCCACGGCTGGCTTCGCGCTGGTTACGCTCACCGGTAGCCCGCGGCAGCATGCCGTACTCGGCGGTCAGCCAGCCCTGGCCCTGGCCTTTGAGGAAGCGCGGCACGCCGTTTTCGACGCTGACCGTGCAGATGACCTTGGTGTCACCGAACTCGACCAGTACGGAGCCCTCGGCGTGCTTGGTGTAGTTGCGGGTGATGCGGATCGAGCGGAGCTGATCGGCGGCGCGACCACTTGGACGTTTCATTTGGGATACCTGTACTGGGATTTGAATCTGCCGAGCATTATAAAGCCCGCAGCCCGGCGATGACATGCCTATCGTCGCCGGCGCCGGCATGTCGCCTTTTCCTGACTTCGGCCAAGACGATCGATGACATGCCCGAAATTGGGCGCGCAGCCCACTCTGCGTTACAATCGCGCGCCTTGCAGCCTGACCCGGCTGCCCCATCTTTCTTATGCGAGGTAGTCCGCCATGGTGCACAGCATGACCGCTTTTGCTCGCGTCGAGCGCGCCGGCAGCCAAGGCACTCTGGTCTGGGAGCTGCGCTCGGTCAACCACCGCTACCTGGAGCCGCACCTGCGCTTGCCAGAGGCCCTGCGCGAGCTTGAAAGCGCGGTGCGCGAAGGCCTGCGCCAAGGCCTGTCACGGGGCAAGGTCGAATGCACCCTGCGTCTCAATGAAGACAGCACCGGCAAGCCGCTGCAAGTCGATCGCGAGCGCGCCGCGCAACTGGTCGCCGCCGCCGAAACCGTCGCCAGCCTGATCAAGCAGCCCGCGCCGCTGAACCCGCTGGAAGTGCTCGCCTGGCCCGGCGTGCTGGTGGCCGATGCCAGCGATCCGCAGGCCCTCAATGCCGAAGCCATCGCCTTGTTCGACGAGGCGGTGCAGGAGCTCAAGGCCGGTCGCCAACGTGAAGGCCAGGAGCTGGCCCGGCTGATCAACGAGCGCCTCGACGGCATGGCCACCGAAGTGACCACCCTGCGCGCTCTGGTGCCGCAGATGCTGGCGGTGCAGCGGCAGAAGATCCTCGATCGCTTTCATGACATGCAGGCCGAGCTCGACCCGCAGCGGCTGGAGCAGGAGATGGTCCTGCTCGCGCAAAAGAGCGATGTCGCCGAGGAGCTGGATCGCCTCAACACCCACATCACCGAAGTGCGCCGGGTGCTCAAGTCCGGGGGCGCTGCAGGTCGACGCCTGGATTTCCTCATGCAGGAACTCAACCGCGAAGCCAACACCCTTGGCTCCAAGGCATTCGACCCGCGCAGTACGCAGGCGGCGGTCAACCTCAAGGTGTTGATCGAGCAGATGCGTGAACAAGTACAGAACATCGAGTAAGGCCATCCCGACCATGAACCACTGCAGCGGCACTCTCTACATCATCTCGGCGCCATCTGGCGCCGGCAAGACCAGCCTGGTTACCGAACTCACGGCGATCACTCGGGAAGACACGCACATCCGCGTATCGGTCTCGCACACCACGCGTGCTATGCGACCGGGCGAAAAAGACGGGGTCAACTACCACTTCGTCGACCGCGAGCAATTCCAGAGCCTGATCGACAAGAATGACTTCATCGAGCACGCCGAGGTGTTCGGCAACTTCTACGGCACCTCCCGCAGCGCCCTGCAATCCACGCTGGATGAGGGCTTTGACCTGATTCTGGAGATCGACTGGCAGGGCGCCCAGCAAGTGCGCGAACTGATGCCCGATGCCTTGTCGATCTTCATCCTGCCGCCAAGCCAGGACGCGCTGCGTCAGCGCCTGACTGGGCGCGGTCAGGACAGCGAAGAGATCATCGAAGGGCGCATGAAGGAAGCGGTCAACGAGATGGTTCACTACGACGAGTACGACTACGTGATCATCAATGATGATTTCGATGCCGCGCTGGCAGACATCAAAGCGGTGTTCCGCGCCAATCGCCTGCTGCTAGAAAAGCAACAGCAGCGCCATGGTGCGCTGCTCAAGCAATTGGTTGGCTGATCTGTTCTGGGGCCCATAGCGGCCCCAAATCACTTCACTCCTGCAGCTGCAGCTTGGCCTGCTGCTGCAAGGTAGCGCCGAGGAAGAACGCCGGCAGGCGCAGGCGCGACAGCAGCATCAGGCAGATGCCCAGCAGCGAGATGATCGCCGCAATCACGAACACCAGCCCCAACCCACCCACATGCGAGCCGCTGCCAAAATCTGGCGACGCGCTGTCGATTGCCGTGCGCACGAAGATCACCGACAGGATTGCCCCACCCAGCAACGGGCACACGCCGCGCATGATGAAGTGCCGCAGGCTGCTGAACAGGCTCTGGCGGAAGTACCAGACGCAGGCAAAGGCGGTCAGCGAGTAATAGAAGCAGATCATCATGCCCAGCGCCGTGATGGTGTCGGCCAGCACGTTCTCACTGAGGGTACGCATGGTCACGTAGAACAGCGCCGCGGCAATGCCCGCGCAGATGGTGGCATAGCGTGGCGTCTGCGAACGTGGGCAGACCTTGGCGAAACGCTTTGGCACCGCGCCGTAATAACCCATCGCCAGCAATGTGCGCGCCGGCGACACGAAGGTCGACTGCAACGACGCCGCCGTGCTGGCCAACACCGCAATCGACATGAGGATGGCCAACGGGCCCATGACCGGGCCGGCCAGGTGAGCGAAGACGTTTTCCTGAATGCGCGGATTGCCCAGGCCCAGGCCGACATCACTGATCCCGGCAAACTGCAGGGTAGCGATGGCAGTGAGCAGGTACAGACAAAGAATCAGCAGCACCGTCCAGGTCGCCGCCTTGCCCGGCACTTCATCGCTGCCGATCGACTCTTCACTGACGGTCAGGCACACGTCCCAGCCCCAGAAGATGAAGATCGACAACGACAAGCCCGCAGCAAACGCCGAAAACGACTCGACCCCGAATGGGTTGAACCAGGCCAGGTCAAAGGCCAGTGGTGGCGGCGCGGTGGTTTCGCCGAAGGCCGCAAAGGCGAAACCGATCAGCACCAGTAACTGCAAGGCCACCAGGCCGTACTGCACGGTCATGGTGGTGCCCATGCCGCGACAACAGATCCACACCGCCAGCGCGATGAACACGCAACAGGTGATGATATTGATCGCCAGATTGTCGGCCAACGCGGCCAGCGATTGATCGCCAGTGATCTGCGCGAGGAACAGATAGAAGAAGTCCACCGCCACCCCGGCCAGGTTGGACAATACGATAGTGGTCGCCACCACCAGGCCCCAGCCGCCGATCCAGCCGATCATCGGGCCAAACGCGCGGGCCGACCAGGTGAACGAGGTGCCGCTGTCCGGTTCTGCCGCGTTCAGTTCACGGTAGCCGAGGGCAACCAGCAGCATCGGCAGGAAGCCGACAATGAACACGGCCGGCAGGTGCGCGCCGACCTCACGCACGGTCGGGCCAAGCGCGCCGGTCAGGGTGTAGACCGGGGCAATCGTGGAAATGCCCAGCACTACGCTGGCCAGCAAGCCCAGCCGGCCCTTGGCCAGACCTTTGCTGGCGCGAGGGGCGCTGCCGTCTGAAGCGGCCGCCGCACCGGGCGGGCGGCCGTTGTCTGTGTTTTCGCTCATGAGTATTCGCCGTCGATATTGGTATTGTTTTCACAGACCGCTGAGGGTCCGCTTTCACTCATTGAAAGCTTGCTGTCGGGGGTGAGTCATCCGAGACCTTCGGCTGACGTCAGACTGTTTTCTGGCGTGAAACCTCCCGCACAGCATGGGCCTTGCAGGCCTCGCGAAACGCCTGGAAAAGGCGCAGCGAGACCGGGTTTTCGGCGAAACGCCACTCTGGGTGCCACTGCACACCGAGCACCAGGCCCGGCGCGTCCAGCATCGACACCGCTTCGATCAGGCCATCCGGGGCCCGTGCTTCGACACGCAGGCCACTGGCCAGGCGGTCGATCCCCTGACTGTGCAGCGAGTTGACCTCGAACTGCTCAGGCAGGCCAAAACGCTCGAACAGTCCGCCCGCTTCAGTGCGCACCGAATGCCGAGGGCCGTATTGCTCCTCCAGCGGCGCGTCCTGCGGTTCGCGGTGGTCGAGGTAACCGGGCAGGTCCTGCACGCGCTGGTGCAGGCTGCCGCCAAGGGCCACATTCAATTCCTGAAAACCGCGGCAGATACACAGCACCGGTACGCCGGCGGCAATGGCTGCGCGCAGCAAGGGCAGGGTCAGGCGATCACGCGCCTGATCATGGCGGGTGCCGGCAATGCTGGCGGCGCCATTGTAGTGATGCGGCTCGACATTGGAAGGCGAGCCGGTGAAAACGATGCCATTGAGGATCGACAGCAGTGCCAGCGGGTCGCTGCCGACATCGCGCGCGGGCAGGATCAACGGAACCCCGGCGTAGCCGGCCGCCTCCACGTACTTGTCGCCAACGGTGTGCGAAGCATTCTTGCCGACCTGCTGGCGGCAGGCGCTGACACCAATCAGAGGGACCACGTTTGCGCTCATGGGCTTACACCGTGTGCAGGTACCAGTTGTACTCAAGGTCGGAAATCGACACCTCGAACTCGGCCTGCTCGCTTTCCTTGCAGGCGACGAAGATGTCGATGTAGTCCGGGCTTATGTATTGGTTGAGGATCTCGCTATCATCCAGCGCGCGCAGGGCGTCGCGCAGGTTGTTCGGCAGGCTCTGTTCGAGCTGCTCGTAGGAGTTGCCCTCGATCGGCTCACCCGGCTCGAGCTGGTTGGTCAGGCCGTGGTGAATGCCGGCCAGGATCGACGCCATCATCAGGTACGGGTTGGCGTCGGCGCCGGCCACGCGGTGTTCGAGGCGCACCGCGTCACTGCTGCCGGTCGGCACGCGCACGGCCACGGTGCGGTTGTCCAGGCCCCAGCTTGGCGCGTTGGGGACATAGAACTGCGCGCCGAAGCGGCGGTACGAGTTGACGTTCGGACAGAGAAACGCCATCGACGCCGGCATGGTTTCCAGCACGCCGGCGATGGCGTGGCGCAGTGGCGCGCTTTCGAGCGGGTCTTCGCTGGTGAAGATGTTCTTGCCGGTCTTCTTGTCGAGCAGCGAGATGTGCACATGCAGGCCGTTGCCGGCCTGGCCCGGATAGGGCTTGGCCATGAAAGTAGTGTCCATCTCATGGTCGTAGGCGACGTTCTTGATCAGGCGCTTGAGCAGGATCGCGTAGTCGCAGGCCTTCATCGGGTCGGCAACGTGATGCAGGTTGACCTCGAACTGTGCCGGGGCACTTTCCTTGACGATGGCATCGGCCGGGATGCCTTGCTCGCGGGCGGCTTCGAGCATGTCCTGCAGGCAATCGACGTACTCGTCGAGGTCGTCGATCAGGTACACCTGAGTCGATTGCGGGCGCTTGCCGGAGATCGGCGAGCGGGGCGGCTGCGGCCGGCCGTTGAGGTTGTCCTGGTCGATCAGGTAGAACTCCAGCTCGAACGCGGCGCAGATATCCAGGCCCAGATCGTCGAACTTGCTCACTACCTGGCGCAGCACCTCACGCGGGTCGGCGAAAAACGGCTCGCCTTCGATTTCATGCATGGTCATCAGCAGCTGCGCGGTCGGGCGCTTCTGCCAGGGCTCGTAGCACAGGGTGCCAGGGATCGGGTAGCAGACCCGGTCGGCGTCGCCGATGTCCAGGCCCAGGCCGGTGCTCTCCACAGTCGAGCCGTTGATATCGAGGGCGAACAACGACGCCGGCAAATTGATGCCGCGCTCGTAGACCTTGTGCAGGCTGGCTCGCTCGATACGCTTGCCGCGAACCACGCCATTCATGTCGGAGATCAGCAGATCAACGTACTGGATGTCCGGATGCGCCTTGAGAAAGTCGGACATCTCGCTGGAAGTGCTGGCGCGCGGGTTTACCGACGTCATGGTGTACATCCTTTGGGTGTGGAGCGGCGATGTGGAGGGATACGGCTGGCGCCTCATGGGCGACGATGGATGCTGCTGTTGTTCTTTTCACTGTCCCATCGTGGGGATTGTCGGCCCGACGGGGTGCATTGATTCCCGCAGGCCGTTTCACTATAAAATGGCCTCAACGCAACAGACATTGGCATTTCGGCAAGCAGAGCGTGCACCAATGCAATATCAGATTACTCATGCCGACCTTTCGCTGGTCCTGGCACTGGAGCGCGGGCGCTCGCTGGCCAAGGCCGCAGAGCTACTCAAAGTCGACGTTTCGACGGTGTTCCGCTCGATTCGCCGCCTGGAGTCGGCGTTGGGCACCGCGCTGTTCGTCAAGAGCCGCAAGGGCTACCTGCCCACAGATACTGCCCAAGCCCTGGCCGAGCAGGCTGAACGTGCCGAGCTGGCACTGGAAGCGGCAAGGATTGCCCTGACCAGCGGTGAGCAGGTGGTCAGCGGCACGGTGCGCCTGACCTGTACCGAAGCGGTTTTGCACAGCCTGCTGCTGCCAGCATTGGCGACGTTCATGCCCAATTACCCGGCGCTGTCGCTGGAGCTGGGCACCTCCAACACCTTCGCCAACCTCAGCCGGCGCGACGCCGATATCGCCCTGCGCCTGACCAACACGCCGCCGGAGCATCTGGTCGGGCGCTGCCTGGGCTCGACCTCCTACGTTATCTGCGGCCATGCCAACCTGCGTGAGCGGCTTGAGCAGTCGGTCAGCAGCGTGGCCTGGATCGCGCCGGATGACTCGATGCAGGATCACCCCACGGTGGTCTGGCGCAATCAGCAGTATCCCGGGCTCAACCCGCGCTACCAGTGCAGCGGCATGTCGACCATCGCGCAGCTGGTGAGCACCGGCCTGGGTGTGGCGGCGCTGCCCGACTACATGGTCCACGACATGCCTGACGTCGAGGCACTGAGCGCACCGCTAGCGGGTTGCGACACGCAGTTGTGGCTGCTGACACGCCCAGATTGCCGGGCGCTGCGCTCGGTGCAGACACTGTTTGAAGAGCTGACGCCGCATTTACGTGCAGCATTGTTGCGATAAGCCATTTGCGGCTGTTGTATTGCAGCCCCGGAAACCGTTATCGTCAGCGCTATCAAGGCGTCTGAAACGGTGCTTTCGCGCTGCGGGCCGGCCCTTGCAGGCCAGCCCAGAACGGCATGATCGAGGCAGTTTCAGGACTGACGGGCAAGGCTGGCTATAAAACAGCCCTTCCCTATTGGCTGGTGATTTTTTAAACTACCCAGTCCACCGCCCATTATGGGCTGTACGCCCTACCGCATTGCTACTGAGGAAGACCATGGCCCGCGTAACTGTAGAAGACTGCCTGGAACACGTGGATAACCGCTTTGAGCTGGTCATGCTCTCCACCAAGCGCGCCCGTCAGCTGGCCACCGGTGGTAAAGAGCCACGCGTTGCATGGGAAAACGACAAGCCTACCGTTGTTGCCCTGCGCGAAATCGCTGAAGGCATCATCACCAACGAATTCCTGGCTGCCGAAGAGATCGTCACCGAAGATCCGGTATTCGCCGCGTTCGAGGACGAGTCCAACGAGGCTGTCTGATTGATGCCAGGTCGACGTCGCACGGCAACCGGACTTCTTCCTCGGCAGGAGGTATACCCATGCCGAGCATAGATACCCTCGCCGAACGGCTATCGACCTACCTCGGTCCGGACCAGGTCAACCTGGTTCGCCGAGCCTATTTCTACGCCGAACAGGCGCACGATGGGCAGCGCCGCCGCAGTGGCGAACCCTACGTGACTCACCCGCTGGCAGTTGCCGGCATCCTCGCCGACATGCACATGGACCATCAAAGCCTGATGGCGGCCATGCTGCACGACGTGATCGAAGACACCGGCATCGCCAAGGAAGCCCTCAGCCAGCAGTTTGGCGAGACGGTTGCCGAACTGGTCGATGGGGTCAGCAAACTGACCCAGATGAACTTCGAGACCAAGGCCGAGGCACAGGCCGAAAACTTCCAGAAAATGGCCATGGCCATGGCGCGGGATATCCGCGTGATTCTGGTCAAGCTTGCCGACCGCCTGCACAACATGCGCACCCTGGAAGTGCTGTCGGGCGAAAAACGCCGACGCATCGCCAAGGAAACCCTCGAGATCTATGCCCCGATTGCCAACCGCCTGGGCATGCACAATGTGCGCGTAGAGTTCGAAGACCTTGGCTTCAAGGCGATGCACCCGATGCGCTCGGCGCGCATCCACCAGGCAGTCAAGCGCGCCCGCGGCAACCGCAAGGAAATCGTCGCCAAGATCGAACAGTCCCTGGCCAATTGCCTCGGCAGCGACGGCATCCAGGGCGAAATCAGCGGCCGCCAGAAACACCTCTATGGCATCTACCGGAAGATGCGCGGCAAGCGTCGCGCCTTCAACGAGATCATGGACGTGTATGCGTTTCGCATCGTCGTCGACAAGGTCGACACCTGCTACCGCGTGCTCGGCGCCGTTCACAACCTGTACAAGCCGCTGCCGGGGCGCTTCAAGGATTACATCGCGATCCCCAAGGCCAACGGCTACCAGTCGTTGCACACGACCCTGTTCGGCATGCACGGCGTTCCCATCGAAATCCAGATTCGCACCCGCGAAATGGAAGAGCTGGCCAATAACGGCATCGCTGCGCACTGGCTGTACAAGTCCAACGAGGAAGAGCAGCCCAAGGGCAGCCACGCCCGCGCCCGCCAGTGGGTCAAAGGCATCCTCGAGCTGCAGCAACGGGCCGGCAACTCGCTGGAATTCATCGAGAGTGTGAAGATCGACCTGTTCCCGGACGAGGTCTACGTATTCACCCCGAAAGGGCGGATCATGGAGCTGCCCAAAGGCTCCACCGCCGTCGACTTTGCCTACGCGGTGCACACCGACGTCGGCAACAGCTGCATTGCCTGCCGCATCAACCGCCGCCTGGCGCCATTGTCCGAGCCCTTGCAGAGCGGCTCGACGGTGGAAATCGTCAGTGCGCCGGGCGCGCGGCCGAACCCGGCCTGGCTCAACTTCGTGGTCACCGGCAAGGCGCGTACACACATCCGCCACGCGCTCAAGCAGCAGCGCCGCTCCGAGTCGATCAACCTTGGCGAGCGCCTGCTGAACAAGGTGCTGACCGGCTTCGACAGCAGCCTGGAAAAGATCCCGCAGGAACGTATCCAGCCGATCCTCAACGAGTATCGCCTGGAAGTCATCGAAGACCTGCTCGAAGACATCGGGCTGGGCAACCGCATGGCCTATGTAGTCGCTCGCCGGCTGCTTTCGGCCGAAGGCGAACAGCTGCCAAGCCCGGAAGGCCCGCTGGCCATCCGCGGCACCGAAGGCCTGGTGCTGAGCTACGCCAAGTGCTGCACACCGATCCCGGGCGACCCGATCGTTGGCCATCTGTCGGCCGGCAAAGGCATGGTCGTGCACCTGGAAGACTGCCGCAACATCAGTGAAATCCGCCATAACCCAGAGAAGTGTCTGCAGCTGTCCTGGGCCAAGGATGTCACCGGCGAATTCAACGTCGAGCTGCGCGTCGAGCTTGAGCACCAGCGCGGCCTGATCGCCTTGCTGGCGAGCAGCGTCAACGCCGCCGACGGCAACATCGAGAAAATCAGCATGGACGAACGCGATGGCCGCATCAGCGTCGTCCAGCTGGTGGTCAGCGTGCACGACCGCGTGCACCTGGCTCGTGTGATCAAGAAGTTGCGCACCCTGACCGGCGTGGTCCGCATCACCCGCATGCGTGCGTAAATCCGCCAACCGCAAGGAGTCACCATGACCAAGACCGTCATCACCAGCGACAAGGCCCCCGCCGCCATCGGTACCTACTCCCAGGCGATCAAGGCCGGCAACACTGTCTACATGTCTGGCCAGATCCCGCTGGATCCGACCACCATGGAGCTGGTCGAAGGTTTCGAAGCGCAGACCGTTCAGGTGTTCGAGAACCTCAAGTCGGTGGCTGAAGCTGCCGGTGGTTCGTTCAAGGACATCGTCAAGCTGAACATCTTCCTGACCGACCTGAGCCACTTCGCCAAGGTCAACGAAGTCATGGGCCGCTACTTCGAGCAGCCTTACCCGGCGCGTGCCGCCATCGGCGTGGCAGCCCTGCCCAAGGGCGCCCAGGTCGAAATGGACGCCATCCTCGTCATCGAGTGATGCCTGAGGTGACGGGCACCCTGCCCGTCACCCTCCTCTGCCTGAAGGTCTCCCCACCATGCGTCACGCCCTGCCCCTCGCGCTGGCAGCCCTGATTCTGGGCGGCTGCTCCAGCCACAAACCTGAAGACTACAACGGCACCTGGATCAACCAGGCCGCCATCGATGCTGCCGCCAAAGGTGGCAGCCTGCGCCAGGCACTGGCCGCCAACGGCCCGGTGTCGGAAGTCCGCGTCGACGTCGCCAACCAGCAGGCCAGCTACCTCTTCAACGGTTATGAAAACGTCAACGGCCGCCTGCGCCTGAGCGACGAGCAATGGCAGGTCGACTTCGACGGCGGCCCAAGCGCGCCGCTGCAGTTCAAAGGCAAGGAGCTGGTTACTGTTACCGAAGGCGGCAAAGAGCAGGCATTCAGCAAGGCGCTGACGCCAGCCCCTGCCGATACACCGGTCGGCAGCACCTTCGAGAAGGCGCTGTATGGCGCGTATCTGGGTGGTAACTGGAAGATCATCGAAGGCAACGGCAAGGGTGAAACCGTGCAGTTCAGCGACACCGGCAGCGTGACCGGCCTGCCCGGGCCGAATCGTTACGCGCTGTGCCTGGGTGGCGATTGCGCAACCATGGGCGGTGCCAACGACAGCCTGTGGCTGGAGCGGGATCAGCGTGGCGCGCCGTTCATCTTCAAGCACAGCGGTGACCAGCTGGAGATTTTCCAGGCTATCAACCGCGCTCAACCAGACGAGATGCCGCAACTGGCACCCGGTCCGCGTCAGTGGTTGCTCAAACGCAGCTGATCATGTGGCTTGAGGCTGTGGGGCTGCTTGGCAGCCCCACAGCGATGACAAGGATAACCCTACGCCTTGGCTGAACCCTGCAAAATCGCCGCATAGCCTTCCTTGTAACTCGGATACACCGGCGCCCAACCCAGCGCCCGCGCCCGGGCATTGCTGCAGCGCTTGCTGCCGGTGCGGCGCACGCGCTGTTCATCCGACCACTCGGTAACCCCAAGGTACTCGCGCAACCAGGCGACCACATCGGCCAGCGGCGCCGGGTCGTCGTCGACGCCGATGTAGCAGTCTTCCAAGGTGACGCCACGGGTATCCGCGTCGAGCAGGTAGGCCAGCAGGCTCGCAGCATCCTCGGCATGAATCCGGTTGCCATACAGCGGCGGCTCCTGGGCAACCCGGTAGCCCTGGCGCACCTGGCTCAGCAGCCATTCCCGGCCCGGCCCGTAAATGCCGGTCAGGCGCACTACACTGGCAGGAATACCGCTGGTCAATGCCACTTGCTCGGCTTCGAGCATGATTTTCCCTGAGTAGCCCGCAGGCTCTGTCGACGCTGTTTCGTCGACCCATTGGCCATCCTGTTGAGCGAACACGCTGCTGCTGGAAACAAACAGCAGCCGCCGCGGCTGCTGCCCGCGCGCCTGCAACCAGCTGAGCACGTTGCGCAGGCCGTCGACGTAAGCGGCCTGATAACCGGCTTCGTCATGCTGACTGGCAGCCACGCAGTACACCAGATAGTCCGGCGCCCGCTCAGGCCAGGTCGCCGGAATCCGCGGGTCCGCGAGATCAGCTGCGACGGGCTGGACGCCTGCCGGCAATTGATCGATCGAGCGGCGCAGCCCGCTCACATGCCAGCCACTGGCCAGCAGTTGCTGGGCCAGTCGGCCGCCAACATCGCCACAGCCGACGATCAAAGCAGACAAATCCGACATCATTCAGCTCCATTGATAAAGGGTCAGGCTAGCCGGATCGAGCGATCAACGGCTAGACAAAGGTAAAAAAAAGATACTGTATTACTTTTGTTAACAAGAATTAATTGCAATAATGGCGACCTATCTGTTCTCGGCCTGTCTCGGGGCCGTGGTGAACGTCAACCCATTTTACTCATCAGGTCCGGCCAGCATGACTCGTACTCAACCCTCCGCTTCGCCAACCCAGTCGCGCGCCTGGCGCGCCATTGCCGCGCTGATGTTCAGCCTGGTGCTGGCCCCGGTCGCCATGGCCGATGAGCCAAACGCTACCGCCACCACCCCGGCTGCAGCTGCCGCCCCCGCTGCGCCTGCCGTTGAAGGCCAGGCACCTGCCGCCGCTCCTGCCGAAGGGCAAGCTCAGGCACCTGCAGAAGACAACGTGCAGCCGCTGGTTGAAGATACCACCCTGGGTATGGCCCACGACCTGTCGCCATGGGGCATGTACAAGAACGCCGACATCGTCGTCAAAATCGTGATGATCGGCCTGGCCATCGCCTCGATCATTACCTGGACCATCTGGATCGCCAAAGGCTTCGAGCTGCTCGGCGCCAAGCGTCGCCTGCGCGGCGAAATCGCAGCGCTCAAGCGCGTCTCCACCCTCAAGGAAGCTGCTGAAGCATCCAACAAGGAAGGCACCCTGGCCCACACCCTGGTGCACGACGCCCTCGAAGAAATGCGCCTGTCGGCCAACGCTCGCGAAAAAGAAGGTATCAAGGAACGCGTGAGCTTCCGCCTCGAGCGCCTGGTTGCCGCCAGCGGCCGCAACATGAGCAACGGCACCGGCGTGCTCGCCACCATCGGTTCGACCGCGCCGTTCGTAGGTCTGTTCGGTACCGTATGGGGCATCATGAACAGCTTCATCGGCATCGCCAAGACCCAGACCACCAACCTCGCAGTGGTTGCACCCGGCATCGCCGAAGCGCTGCTGGCGACCGCACTGGGCCTGGTTGCGGCCATTCCGGCGGTGGTCATCTACAACGTCTTCGCGCGCTCCATCGCTGGCTACCGCGCACAGGTATCCGACGCTTCGGCGCAGGTCCTGCTGCTGGTCAGCCGCGACCTCGACCACCAGGGTGGCGAACGCGTCGCCCCGCACATGGTGAAAGTGGGGTAAGCCATGGGCCTGCATCTTAACGAAGGTGGCGATGACCTCGCCGAAAACCACGAAATCAACGTTACGCCGTTCATCGACGTGATGTTGGTGCTGCTGATCATCTTCATGGTCGCAGCTCCCCTGGCCACCGTCGACATCAAGGTCGACCTGCCCGCCTCGACCGCGAAGCCTGCGCCGAGGCCGGAGAAACCCGTGTTCGTCAGCGTCAAGGCCGACCAGAAGCTGTACGTCGGCGACGACATGGTTGCTCAGCCCAGCCAGCTTGGCCCGATGCTCGACGCCAAGACCAAGGGCGACAAGGAGACCACCATCTTCTTCCAGGCTGACAAAGGCGTGGACTACGGCGACCTGATGGAAGTGATGAACAACATGCGCGCGGCCGGTTACCTCAAGGTCGGTCTGGTAGGTCTCGAGACGGCAGCCAAAAAATGATCAAGACGCGGCACAAACTGGCGCGTTACAGCGGCAGCTTGGCGATCGTGCTGGGTGTCCATGCCATCGCTGTGCTGCTGACGCTCAATTGGTCGGTGCCTCAGGCCATCGAGCTGCCCCCGGCAGCCATGATGGTCGAACTGGCACCGCTGCCTGAGCCAGCGCCACCACCACCGCCCAAGGTCGCTCCGCAGCCTCCGACTCCGGTCGAAGAGCCGCCGCTGCCGAAGTTGGTGGAGGCTCCAAAACCGAAGATCGCGATTGCCAAGCCGCCCAAGCCCAAGCCCAAACCTCAGCCGCCCAAGCCTGAGAAGAAGCCTGAGCCACCCAAGGAAGCACCACCGGCCGATGAGCAGGTAGTCGATACACCGCCAAGCAATACGCCACCGCAAAAGTCGGCAGCGCCACAGCCAAGCATCGCCTCCAACAGCAAGGCCTTGCCGACCTGGCAGAGCGATCTGCTGCGCCACCTGGCCAAGTACAAGCGGTATCCGGAGGACGCTCGCCGGCGTGGCCTGCAAGGCATCAACCGGTTGCGCTTCGTGGTCGACGCCGACGGCAAGGTATTGTCCTACTCGCTGGCCGGTGGTTCAGGCAGCGCGGCGCTGGACCGAGCGACCATGGAAATGATCCGTCGCGCGGGCTCGCTGCCCAAGCCGCCGGCAGAGCTGCTGACCAATGGCTCGATCGAGGTGGTAGCACCCTTCGTCTACTCGCTGGATAAACGCTGACACTTTGTTTCTGTCACAAAAGCGCAAGTCTGATAACGTGCGTCTATCGATTGCAGCCGCTATGCTGGGGCTGCAACTTCATGGACGCACGTTATGACCCTCACTGAACTCCGCTACATCGTCACCCTCGCCCAGGAGCAGCACTTCGGCCATGCCGCCGAGCGTTGCCACGTCAGCCAGCCGACCCTGTCGGTCGGGGTAAAGAAGCTCGAGGACGAGCTTGGCGTGCTGATCTTCGAACGCAGCAAGAGCGCGGTTCGCCTGACTCCGGTCGGTGAAACCATCGTCGCCCAGGCGCAGAAGGTCCTGGAACAGGCGCAAGGTATCCGTGAACTGGCTCAAGCCGGCAAAAACCAGCTGACCGCACCCCTCAAGGTCGGCGCGATCTACACCGTCGGCCCGTACCTGTTCCCGCATCTTATTCCACAGCTGCACCGGGTCGCCCCGCAGATGCCGCTGTACATCGAAGAAAACTTCACCCACGTGCTGCGCGAGAAACTGCGCAATGGCGAGCTGGACGCAGTGATCATCGCCCTGCCGTTCAACGAGGCCGATGTGCTGACCCTGCCGCTGTACGACGAGCCGTTCTGCGCGCTGATGCCGGCGGATCACCCGTGGACCGCACGCAAGACCATCGACCCGGCCATGCTCAATGACAAGAGCCTGCTGCTGCTCGGTGAAGGCCACTGCTTCCGCGATCAGGTGCTCGAAGCCTGCCCGACCCTGGCCAAGGGCAACGACGGTTCCAAGCACACCACAGTCGAATCCAGCTCGCTGGAAACCATCCGCCACATGGTCGCTTCGGGCCTGGGCATCTCGATCCTGCCGCTGTCGGCGGTGCACAGCCACCACTACGCCCCGGGCATCATCGAAGTGCGCCCGCTGACCGCACCGACACCCTTCCGCACGGTGGCGATTGCCTGGCGCGCGAGCTTCCCGCGGCCCAAGGCGATCGAGATCCTGGCCGATTCGATCCGGCTGTGCTCGGTGGTCAAGCCACCCGTGGAACAGTCGGCCTGAGTCATGAGCGAGCTGTCCAAGGTACCGGTCACTGAACTCAAGGGCGTCGGCGAGGCCATGGCTGAAAAGCTTGCCAAGGTCGGCCTGGAGAATCTGCAGGACGTCCTGTTCCACCTGCCCCTGCGTTATCAGGACCGCACCCGCGTCGTGCCGATCGGCCAGCTGCGGCCGGGCCAGGACGCGGTCATCGAAGGCGTGGTCAGTGGCGCCGACGTGACCATGGGCAAGCGCCGCAGTCTTGTAGTGCGGTTGGGCGACGGTACCGGCGTACTGAGCCTGCGCTTCTACCACTTCAGCAATGCACAGAAGGAAGCGCTCAAGCGCGGCACCCATGTACGTTGCTACGGCGAGGCCCGCCCAGGTGCTTCGGGGTTGGAGATCTACCACCCGGAATACCGCGCCCTCAATGGCAGCGAGCCGGCGCCGCCGGTCGAACAGACCCTGACCCCGATCTACCCGTCAACCGAAGGCCTGACCCAGCAGCGCCTGCGCCAGCTGTGCCAGCAAAGCCTGGCCATGCTCGGCCCGCGCAGCCTGCCCGACTGGCTGCCGCCGGAGCTGGCCAACGATTATCAGCTGGCGCCGCTCGACGAGGCGATCCGCTACCTGCACAACCCGCCCGCCGATGCTGATCTGGAAGAGCTGGCGGTGGGTCATCACTGGGCTCAGCATCGCCTCGCGTTCGAGGAGCTGCTGACTCACCAGCTGTCCCAGCAGCGCCTGCGCGAGAGCTTGCGCAGCCTGCGCGCGCCGGCGTTGCCCAAAGCCAGCCGGCTGCCCGCGCAGTACCTGGCCAACCTGGGCTTCAACCCCACCGGCGCCCAGCAAAGGGTCGGCAACGAGATCGCCTACGACCTCAGCCAACCCGAGCCAATGCTGCGCCTGGTGCAAGGCGACGTCGGCGCGGGCAAGACCGTGGTCGCCGCCCTGGCTGCCCTGCAAGCGCTGGAAGCCGGTTATCAGGTCGCGCTGATGGCGCCCACCGAGATCCTCGCCGAGCAGCACTTCATCACCTTCAAGCGTTGGCTGGAGCCGCTCGGCATCGAAGTCGCCTGGCTCGCCGGCAAGCTCAAGGGCAAGGCCCGGGTCAGTGCCCTGGAGCAGATCGCCGGCGGCGCGCCGATGGTGGTCGGCACCCACGCGCTGTTCCAGGATGAGGTCAAGTTCAAGCATCTGGCCCTGGCGATCATCGACGAACAGCACCGCTTTGGCGTTCAGCAACGGCTGGCCTTGCGCAAGAAAGGCGTGGCCGGCGAGCAATGCCCGCATCAGTTGATCATGACCGCCACACCAATCCCGCGGACGCTGGCCATGAGCGCCTATGCCGACCTCGACACCTCGGTGCTCGATGAGCTGCCGCCCGGCCGCACCCCGGTGAATACCGTGCTGGTGGTCGACAGCCGCCGCTTCGAGGTGGTCGAGCGAGTCCGCGCCGCCTGCGCCGAAGGGCGCCAGGCGTACTGGGTCTGCACCCTGATCGAAGAGTCCGAAGAGCTGACCTGCCAGGCCGCCGAAAGCACCTTCGAAGACCTCGGCGCGGCCTTGGGCGAGTTGCGCGTAGGCTTGATCCACGGGCGCATGAAGCCAGCCGAAAAAGCTGCCGTGATGGCCGAGTTCAAAGCCGGCAACCTGCAGTTGCTGGTGGCGACCACAGTGATTGAAGTCGGCGTCGACGTGCCCAACGCGAGCCTGATGATCATCGAAAACCCCGAACGGCTCGGCTTGGCTCAGCTGCACCAGCTGCGCGGGCGGGTTGGCCGTGGCAGCGCGGCCAGCCACTGTGTGCTGCTTTATCATCCGCCGTTGTCGCAGGTCGGCCGCGAGCGCCTGGGCATCATGCGCGAAACCAACGACGGCTTCGTCATCGCCGAGAAAGACCTCGAACTGCGCGGCCCCGGCGAGATGCTCGGGACGCGCCAGACCGGTCTCCTGCAATTCAAGGTCGCTGACCTGATGCGCGACGCCGACTTGCTGCCCGCCGTGCGCGACGCTGCCCAGGCACTGCTCACGCGCTGGCCTGCACACGTCAGCCCGTTGCTCGATCGCTGGCTACGCCATGGCCAACAATATGGCCAGGTGTGACATACGTCCCACTACGCAACCAGCCTGGCGTTCAGACTGGTTATACTTCGCGTTTAAAGAAACTATTGGATCCAGCTCATGACTGAAGCAGCCCTGGACGCCGCATCCCCGCAAGCACCGTCTGTTATCCGCCAACTGCTGGACAAGCTCGGCGTGGCTTATCAGGAGGTGCCTGAGCATCCGTCCCTGCCTGCCGCCTCGCGTGTACAGGCGGTGCTGCTCGATGACGAAATCGGCGCGTTGCTGGTGCTGTTCCCGCACACTCAGTTGCTGGACCTCAATCGCCTCGCCGAGCTGACCGGGCGCAAGCTGCACGCCGTGCCGCTGACACGCCTGAACCAGATGCTCGACAAGCACAAACTCAAAGCGCTGCCTGCCCTGCCGGCCTTGACCAGCTCACCCTGCCTGTATGACGAGCGCCTGCTCGATACCGAGGCGCTGTTGATCCAGTCGGGCGAGCGCGGCTTGCTGCTGCAGATCGAGCGCGGCGCGTTCAAGCGCATGCTGGGCAAGGCCAGCGCAGGCAAGTTCGGCCAGATCGTGGCGGAGATCCAGCCCAACCTCAACCGCCCTGACGATGACCCCCACGAGATCACCCAGGCGGTGCAGGCGTTCACCGCGCGGCGCATTCAGAAGCGCCTGGAAGAGACCATCGAGATTCCACCGCTGGCCGACACCGCGCAAAAGATCATCAAGCTGCGGGTCGACCCCAACGCCAGCATCGACGACATCACCGGCGTGGTCGAAACCGACCCTGCGCTGGCCGCGCAGGTGGTCAGCTGGGCCGGTTCGCCGTACTACGCCTCACCTGGCAAGATCCGTTCGGTGGAAGACGCCATCGTGCGTGTGCTCGGTTTTGATCTGGTGATCAACCTGGCGCTGGGTCTGGCCCTGGGCAAGACCCTGAGCCTGCCCAAGGACCACCCGCAGCAGGCCACACCGTACTGGCAGCAGTCGATCTACACCGCTGCCGTGATCGAGGGCCTGACCCGCGCCATGCCCCGCGCCGAGCGCCCTGAAGCGGGCCTGACCTACCTCGCCGGGCTGCTGCACAACTTTGGCTATCTGCTGCTGGCGCATGTATTCCCGCCGCACTTCTCGCTGATCTGCCGCCACCTGGAGGTCAACCCGCACCTGAGCCATACCTACATCGAACAGCACCTGCTCGGCATCAGCCGTGAGCAGATCGGCGCGTGGCTGATGAAGCTGTGGGACATGCCCGAAGAGCTGTCCAACGCGCTGCGCTTCCAGCACGATCCTGGCTACGAGGGTGAACTGGCGGTGTTCCCCAATCTGGTCTGCCTGGCGACCAGCCTGCTGCGTTCGCGCGGGATCGGCTCAGGGCCGCAGGAAGAAATCCCTGATGCCCTGCTCGAGCGTCTGGGGCTGAGCCGAGAGAAGGCCGAGGATGTCGTCAGCAAGGTGCTCGAAGCCGAAGCGCTGCTGCGCGAACTGGCCTCGCAGTTCCATCCGCCGCATTGAGCTGCTCGTTTCAGGGGCGCCAGGCGCCCCGCTGACTCAGGCCTTACGCTTGCGCGGTTTCAGGTACTTCATCAGGCCCTGGAACCAGATCACCAGCGCCGGGTTGCCTTTGATCTGGATGTTCTTGTCCTGAATCCCCTGCATGAACGCCAGCTGCTTGTTGCTGGCCTGCAGGGTGGCGAAGCCGTAGGCGGCGTCCTTGAAAGCAATGGCGAAGGCTGGCTGCGCATGTTTCCCGGCCTTGCTGCTGATGCGCTCGTTGCTGACGATGAAGTGGCGGGCAACCTTGCCATCCAGAGTCTGCATCTGGAACACCAGGTCCTTGTCCCGCAGTTGCTGCTGGAACGCCGGATTGTTGCGGCTGGCACGGGCCATCAACAAGCCCATGGCCCACAGGATAAAACGGAACTTCATCGGCAAGACTCGACTTTAATGTGACTGAAAGCGCTGAGTTTATCCTCTTTCAGAACACTTTATACAAGCCCGCCACCGCTACCCTATGTAAAGTAAAACGGACGCCATAAAGGCGCCCGTTTTATTAGCTATGCAGCCGTTGGCCAAAAACTGCCTACTTCTTCTTCGCGGCAGCCTTGGCTGCGGGTTTGGCAGCGGCCTTGGCAGCGGCCTTGGCCGGTGCTGCGGCTTTGCCGGTCGGGTTGACCGTATCCTTGAGGCCCTTGCCTGGTTTGAACGCAACGGTGTTGCTGGCCTTGATCTTCACTGGCTCGCCGGTCTGCGGGTTCTTGCCAGTGCGGGCGCCACGGTGACGCTTCTCGAAGGTGCCGAAGCCGACCAGGGTAACGGTATCCTTGTCGAGGGCACCAGTAATGCTGTCGAGGATCGCGTTGAGTACCTCATTGGCCTTTTCCTTGGTCAAATCGGCCTTCTCAGCGATGACAGCGGCGAGTTCTGGTTTGCGCATAGTGAAGCCTCTTGGACGGGAATTCTTGTTGTTATTGCCGTGCTGCCAGAAGAGGCAGCGCTCAAGGCGCCGCAGGCTCTAAACTGCGGCAGACGCGAGTGAGAATGGCACGCCGACGGGGACCGCGCCAGTATCAGCACGGCCATTGTGTCGGCAAGCCAACGACATAAGTGACAGAACGCCCTCTATTTACGCCATTAGTGCCGGAAGCTGCCGATTTAGAGCGAGTTTTTCCATGACAGCGTTGCCAGTCAGGGCATAGCCGAGCAGCGCGCCAGCCTCATCGTGGCAGGTCAGCTTGAGATCGGCGCCCTCGCCTTCCACTTGCCATATACCCGCGTGGCCATGGGCCGGGGGCGCGACCACCAGTGGGCAAGCAGGGGTTTTCACCGTGATCGGCATCGGCCCGTAGGCTACCGCCTGCGGATTGCCAGCCAGGGTCTGCGCCAGCGCCCGCACGCAGCTCATCAACGGCATCACGTACAACAAGCTGATGCCATCGACCTCGGCGCAATCACCCAGGGCGTAGATGTTGGCGTGGGAGGTGCGCAGCTGACGGTCCACCACCACCCCACGATTGACCGCCAGCCCGCCCGCGGCGGCCAGTTCGGTGCGCGGGCGCAGGCCGATGGCCGAGACCACCAGGTCGCAAGCAATCACGCTGCCGTCGGACAAGTGCGCTTGCAGGCCAGCGCCATCGCGCTGCAGGCGGTCCAGCACGGGGCCGAGGTGGAAGCGTACGCCAAGGCTCTCCAGGCCTGCCTGCACCGCGCCTGCGGCGGCAGCCGGGATCAGCGTCGGCATCAGTTGCTCACACGGGGCAACCACGTCGACCTGAAAACCGCCCAGGCTCATGTCGTTGGCGAACTCGCAGCCAATCAGCCCGGCGCCGAGAATCAGCACCCGCTGCTTGCCTGCCGCGGCGCGGCGGAAGCGGGCGTAGTCGGCAAGGTCGTTGATCGCGTACACCGCATCACTGGCATCGCCCTGCATCGGCAACTGCACGGTCTGCGCGCCCAGGGCGAGGACCAGGTCGCGGTACTCGACCACCTCTTCACCGATCCACAGCCGCTTGTGCCCAGGATCAATACCGCTGATGCGCGTGTGGGTGCGGATCTGGGCCTTGAGCTGGTCGGCCATGGCCCCGGGTTCTGCCATGCACAGGCCATCGGCGTCCTTGTTCTTGGCAAAGCCGGTGGACAGCATCGGCTTGGAATAGGAGCGGCCGTCGTCAGCGCTGATCAACAGCAGCGGCGTTTCGCCGTCCAGCTTGCGAAACTCACGGGCCAGGTTGTAGCCCGCAAGGCCGGTGCCGATGATCACTACTGGGGAGCTCATGCCGTGTTCCTTTTACGTTGCCAAGGGTTGCTATCAGGCGATTTCGATCATTTCAAAGTCGCTTTTGCCTACGCCACAATCAGGGCACAGCCAGTCTTCAGGGACATCCTGCCATTGGGTGCCCGGCGCGATGCCGTCATCCGGCCAGCCTTCGGCTTCGTTGTAGATCAGGCCACATACAATGCATTGCCACTTCTTCATCAACAGCTCCTCATCCAGGTTCAGGCTCGGCCTTGCCGCTTATAGCGCTGTTGCCACGCAACAGGCTGAGTTATGGCTCATGCGGCTGCCACGGGCTTTTTACTGGCCCAGCCTGCAGTATGCAAGCAGCGCAGGCAATCATGCTAAGCTCGGCGCCTCTCTGGCTGTAACAAGCATACCGACGTGTCGTACGAATCCCCGCTAGCAGCCGCTGTTGCGTGGCTGCCGTATCCACAGCTGGCAACCACGCTTGCCCAGCCGACCCTGGACTGGCTGTTCGATGAAGGCTCGCTGACGCGCCGCCTGACCGCCCTGTCCGCTGATCATTTCAGTGTCACCCCGTTGTTCCAGGGCTGGCAGCCGCTGCGCGATGATGAATGCCTGGCGCTCGGCCTTGAGCCCGGTGCGCAGGGCTGGGTGCGTGAGGTCTACCTGCGCGGCCATGGCCAACCTTGGGTATTCGCCCGCAGCGTGGCCGGGCGCGCCGCGCTGGAGCGCGGTGGGCTGGACCTGGAAACCCTGGGCAGCCGTTCACTGGGTGAGCTGCTGTTCTGCGATCAGGCCTTTGTGCGCCACCCTATCGAGGTGTGCAGCTACCCTCAGCATTGGCTGCCCACTGACGTCGCTGCAGCGGATCTGTGGGGCCGGCGCTCGCGCTTCGAGCGTGATGGCCTGCAACTCCTGGTGGCCGAGGTGTTTCTGCCGGCCTTGTGGCAAGCCTCCAGCGAGGTAACCGGCTGATGTACCTGCAACTGCTGAAATCACTCAACCGTCTGCACCCGCGCGCCTGGGACTTCGTCCAGCTGAGCCGCATGGATCGCCCGATTGGCATCTACCTGTTGTTGTGGCCGACCCTGACTGCGGTGTGGATTGCCGGCCAGGGCACGCCGACGGTGGCCAATGTGCTGATCTTTGGCCTGGGCGTTGTGCTGATGCGTGCGGCCGGCTGCTGCATCAACGACTTTGCCGACCGCAAGGTCGATGGCCACGTCAAACGCACCGCCGACCGGCCGCTGGCCAGCGGTCGGGTCAAGCCGCGCGAGGCGCTGGTGCTGTTCGCCGTGCTGGTAGCGGTGAGCTTCTTGCTGGTGCTGTGCACCAACGCCCAGACAGTTTGGCTGTCGTTCGGTGCGGTCGCCCTGGCGTTCTGCTACCCGTTCATGAAGCGCTACACCTATTACCCACAGGTGGTCCTGGGCGCAGCCTATTCGTGGGGTATCCCCATGGCCTTCACCGCTGCCGGCGGCGAGCTGCCGGCCAGTGCCTGGCTGCTGTACATCGCCAACCTGCTGTGGACGGTGGGCTATGACACCTACTACGCCATGGTCGACCGCGATGACGACCTGAAGATCGGGGTCAAATCCACCGCTATCCTCTTTGGCGAGGCCGACCGGGCGATCATCCTCGGCCTGCAGTTGCTGTCGTTGGCCTGCCTGCTGCTGGCGGGGATCAAGTTCGGCCTGGGCGGCTGGTTCCACCTCGGCCTGGTGGGTGCGCTGGCGTGCTTTGCCTGGGAGTTCTGGTCGACGCGCAAGCTGGATCGCGACGCGTGCTTCAAGGCGTTTCTGCATAACCACTGGGCGGGGCTGCTGATCTTTATCGGCGTGGTTCTTGATTACGCCCTGGGCTGATGGCGTGCCCTGCGCCAGCGCTGTCAGGCGCTCGAACAGGGCGTAGCGAAGCCCTCAGGGCTTGGCTACATGCCAGACGTCCTTCATGCCATCACCCGTAGTTTGGCCGGCTGCCGTGTCCTTGACGAAGGTGTACAGCGGCTTGCCGTCGTAGGCCCATTGCATGCTGCCGTCGTCGCGCTTGATGTGGGTCCACTTGCCTGCCGCAGCCTTGTCATCATCCTTGACCATCAGCGGCGGCCAGGCCTTGGCACAGTCGCCGTTGCACATCGACTTGCCGTCGCTGTCCTTGTCGAAGGTGTACAAGGTCATGCCCTTGTCATCGACCAGCATGCCGCCCTTGGCCTTGCCCATGCCGCCATGCTCGGCGAGGGCCACCCCCGGCAGCGCCAAAACCGCGCAAAAGGCCATCCAGTTCAGCGTTGATCGTGTCATTGGATTTCACCGTATTTATTCGGGGGTTGGGATTTACAGCCTAGCTCAGCCGTCGATACTTGCCGTGGCAGCCCACGACTTGTCACACGACTGCAATAATTCCGTTATCTAATGCGGGCCAAGACATCCAATTCAGGAGAGGTTGAGAGCATGGTTGGCAGGAACATTCTGATCGTCGACGACGAAGCGCCCATTCGCGAGATGATCGCCGTTGCGTTGGAAATGGCCGGCTATGACTGCCTCGAGGCGGAGAACTCGCAGCAGGCCCACGCCATCATCGTCGACCGCAAGCCGGACCTGATCCTGCTCGACTGGATGCTGCCGGGCACCTCGGGCATCGAGCTGGCGCGGCGCCTCAAGCGTGATGAACTGACCGGCGACATCCCGATCATCATGCTCACCGCCAAGGGCGAAGAGGACAACAAGATCCAGGGCCTGGAAGTCGGCGCCGACGACTACATCACCAAACCGTTCTCGCCGCGTGAACTGGTCGCCAGGCTGAAAGCCGTACTGCGCCGCACCGGCCCGAGCGACAGCGAGTCGCCGATCGAGATCGGCGGCCTGCTGCTCGACCCGATCAGCCACCGCGTCACCATCGACGGCAAACCGGCCGAGATGGGCCCCACCGAATACCGCCTGCTGCAGTTCTTCATGACTCACCAGGAGCGCGCCTACACCCGTGGCCAGTTGCTCGATCAGGTCTGGGGCGGCAACGTCTACGTCGAAGAGCGTACCGTCGATGTGCACATTCGCCGCCTGCGCAAGGCGTTGGGTGAGGCCTACGAAAATCTGGTACAAACCGTGCGCGGCACTGGCTATCGTTTCTCGACCAAAAGCTGAGCGACGCCTGCGCAGCTGGCTGCACACCGTTGTACAAGGACCGTAACCATTGAACCAGAACTGGCATGCGACTCTGATTCGCCACCTGCTGCTGTTGATCACCGTCTGCACCATCGGCGGCCTGGTCAGCGGCTACTATGGCTGGAGCTTTGCCATCGGCCTGGCGCTGTACCTGGGCTGGACCCTCAAGCAGTTGCTGCGCCTGCACGACTGGCTGCGCAACCATCAGCCCGACGAAGCACCACCCGACGGCTATGGCCTGTGGGGCGAGGTGTTCGACAGCATCTACCACCTGCAACGCCGCGATCAGCGCGTGCGCGGGCGCCTGCAGGCAGTGATCGACCGGGTGCAGGAGTCGACGGCCGCCCTGCGTGACGCGGTGATCATGCTCGACAGCGACGGCAACCTGGAATGGTGGAACCGCGCGGCGGAAACCCTGCTCGGCTTCAAGACCCCGCAGGATGGCGGCCAGCAGGTAACCAACCTGGTCCGCCACCCACGCTTCAAAGAATACTTCGAAGCCGAAAATTATCTTGAGCCGCTGGAAATCCCCTCGCCGATCAACGACCGCCTGCGTGTGCAACTGCACATCACCCGCTACGGCAACAACGAGCACCTGATGCTGGTGCGCGACGTCACCCGCATTCACCTGCTCGAGCAGATGCGCAAAGACTTCGTCGCCAACGTCTCGCACGAGCTGCGCACACCGTTGACGGTGATCAGCGGCTACCTGGAAACCCTGCTGGACAACGTCGAAGACGTCAATCCACGCTGGACCCGCGCCCTGCAGCAGATGAGCCAGCAAGGCTCGCGCATGCAGACGCTGCTCAACGACCTGCTGTTGCTGGCCAAGCTCGAAGCCACCGACTATCCCTCGGACAACCAGCCCGTGGCGGTCGATGCGTTGCTCACCGCGATCAAGGCCGACGCCCAGGCGCTGTCCGGCCCGCGCCAGCAGAGCATCAGCCTCGAGGCCAGCTCCGGGGTCTACCTCAAGGGCAGCGAGTCGGAGCTGCGCAGCGCGTTCTCCAACCTGGTGTTCAACGCCGTCAAGTACACCCAGGACGGCGGCAACATCCGCATCCGCTGGTGGGCCGATGAACAGGGCGCGCACCTGTCGGTGCAGGACTCGGGGCTGGGGATCGAGGCCAAGCATCTGCCGCGCCTGACCGAACGTTTCTACCGGGTGGACTCCAGCCGCAATTCCCACACCGGCGGCACCGGCCTCGGCCTTGCGATCGTCAAGCACGTGTTGCTGCGCCACCGCGCGCGACTGGAGATCAGCAGCGTGCCTGGCCACGGCAGCACCTTTACCTGCCACTTCGCCCCGGTGCAGATGGATATCGGCAAGGCAAGATAGCGCCAGCGGGTGGCTGCACTGACCAACGCCGCCCTGCCCCCCCTTTGCTTTTGCCGCCTCAGCCGCTACATTGGCTGTCCTGCGCCAGCACAGCTGGCGGCTTTTATCATCATTTTCGCAGACGGACCCCGTAAAACCCCATCATGGACCCTTCCCCTGGTATCAGCGTCACCTCCCTGTTTGCCGACTTCGGCATGATTCTTTTTGCACTGTTCCTGGTCTTGCTCAACGGCTTCTTCGTTGCCGCCGAGTTCGCCATGGTCAAACTGCGCTCGACCCGGGTCGACTCGATCGCCGAGCTGCACGGCTGGCGCGGCAGCATTCTGCGCAAGGTGCACAACCAGCTCGATGCCTACCTGTCTGCCTGCCAGCTGGGTATCACCCTCGCCTCGCTGGGCCTGGGCTGGGTCGGTGAGCCGGCCTTCGCCCACCTGCTCGAGCCGTTGCTGGCGTACTTTGGCGTCGACTCGCCGGAGCTGATCAAGGGCGTGTCGTTCTTCATCGCCTTCTTCGTCATCTCGTACCTGCACATCGTTGTCGGTGAGCTGGCGCCCAAGTCGTGGGCGATCCGCAAACCCGAGCTGTTGTCGCTGTGGACGGCGGTGCCGCTGTACCTGTTCTACTGGGCCATGTACCCGGCCATCTACCTGCTCAACGCCAGCGCCAACGCCATCCTGCGGGTGGCCGGCCAGGGCGAGCCGGGGCCGCACCACGAGCACCATTACAGCCGCGAAGAGCTCAAGCTGATCCTGCACTCCAGCCGTGGCCAGGACCCGAGCGACCAGGGCATGCGCGTACTGGCCTCGGCGGTCGAGATGGGGGAGCTGGAGGTGGTCGACTGGGCCAACTCGCGCGAGGACATGATCAGCCTCGACGCCAAGGCGCCGCTCAAGGAAATCCTGGCGATGTTCCGCCGGCACAAGTTCAGCCGCTACCCGGTGTACGACGCCGAGCGTGAGGAATTCACCGGCCTGCTGCACATCAAGGACCTGTTGCTGGAGCTGGCCGACCTCGACCATATCCCCGGCAGCGTCGACCTTGACGACCTGACCCGGCCACTGGAGCGGGTGTCGCGGCACATGCCGTTGTCGCAGCTGCTCGAGCAGTTCCGCAAGGGCGGCGCGCACTTTGTGCTGGTTGAAGAAGCCGATGGCAAGGTGATCGGCTACCTGACCATGGAAGACGTGCTGGAAGTGCTGGTCGGCGATATTCAGGACGAGCACCGCAAGACCGAGCGCGGCATCCTCGCCTACCAGCCAGGCAAGCTGCTGGTGCGTGGCGATACGCCGTTGTTCAAGGTCGAGCGGCTGCTGGGCGTTGACCTCGACCACATCGAGGCCGAAACTCTCGCTGGGCTGGTCTACGAGACGCTTAATCGAGTGCCTGAGGAAGAAGAGCTGCTCGAAGTCGAAGGCCTGCGCATCATCATCAAGAAGATGAAGGGCCCCAAGATCGTTCTGGCCAAGGTGCTCAAGCTGGAATAACCAGGGGTCCGCCAGATCTTTGGGGCTGCTGCGCAGCCCTATCGCGACACAAGGCCGCTCCTACAGGGACCGCGCAAAGTCCAGGCAACGCGGTCACAGTAGGAGCGGCCTTGTGTCGCGAAAGGGTCGCAGAGCGACCCCAAATTTCACGGATTCCCCGCCGTGAAATTGGGCAGCCCGCCGAGGGGTCGGTCGAACTGATAGGGGATCGACTCCAGCGCCAAACCAACGTTGCGCTGCACCACAAAGTGCAGATGCGGCCCGCTGCTGTTGCCGGTATTGCCGGACTTGGCCAGCGCATCCCCTACGCTGACCCGCTGCCCCTCACCCACCACCACCGAGCCCTGCATCAGGTGCAGGTAGACGCCCATGGTGCCGTCGCTATGGAGAATGCGCACAAAGTTGCCTGAGGCATTGGTGCCGCGGCCGTTCTGGCTGTTCTCGGTCTTGATCACCACCCCGCCGCGCGCAGCGATGATCGGTGTGCCTTGCGGCATGGCGATGTCCATCGCATAGCGGCCCTTGGCGCCGAAGTGGCTGTAGCGCCCGTTCGGACCCTGACTCAAACGAAACGGCCCGCCGCGCCAGGGGAATGGGTAGCGAAATGCCTGAGGCCGCTGCAGCGGGCTGCCAAGGGCGTAGTCGAGTTTGCTTTGATAACCCAACTGCTTGCCGGGCTGAGCCATGACCACGCTCAACAGCTGGGTCGAGCGTGCTGGTAGTACCTTGCGCACGATCCGCGGCGCGTTGCCCCCCTGAGCATTGCTCAGCCCCTGCAGGCGCAACTCGACTTCGACCGGCGCAAACAGCTCGTTATACGCGCTGAAGCGCACGCCGCCGGCAATGACCTCGCTGTTCAGCCGCACCTGGCCGTCGAGCCGCTCGACGATCGGCTCACGAAAGATGACATAGGCCTTGGCCCCTTCGCTGTCGTGATCGGAGTACGACACCACGCCGTAAGCATCAGTGGTTCGATAGAGCGTCAGGGCCAGACTCGACGTCGAAGCCGTGAGCAAGGCACAGAACAGCAGCAGGCGGCTGGGCATGGAGTGGTGGCTTTATGACAGATGAGATCTGTCGAAGCCTAGCAGGCGGATTGCCGATGGGTGCGTCAGTTGGTCGGCGCAGACGCGGCCCCGTGCTGACAGGGGCCGCAACTGCGTCGGACAGCGCATTACGCGCCGGGTGTGAAGTGCTTCTGAGTAGTGCCGCGGGCAATCAAGCGCGACAGATAATCGAGCTTCTGCGCGTCCTGGTCGACGAACTTGAAGGTCAGTTGCAGCCAGTCGCTGTCCGGCTTGGGCTCCATCGCCGCTACAGCATGCAAGTAGCCATTCAGACGCGCTACTTCGGCATTGTCACCTTGCTCAAGGTCGAGTACGGCGCCTTCGAGCACCTGTGGCAGGTTGGCGCTGCGACGCACCACCAGCAGCGCTTCCTTCAGGCTCAGGGCCTTGATCACACAGGCTTGCGCGCCGCTGGCGAGGCGCAGCTGGCCTTGGCCACGGCCGACCGGTGCGGCACTTGGCGCAGCCTTTGGCGCGGCTGCAGCGACTGCTGGCCTGGCGGCCTCGGCTGCCACCGGTGCAGCTTTGACGGCCTCCGAACGGCCACCGGTCAGGGCGCTCAGCGAGTCATTGGCAAACGCCGAATTGACCTTGGCCACGCCGGTTGCCATCAGGCTGTCGAGCTTGCCGATCTTGCTCAGGGATTTTTTCACCTTGGTCAGCAGCTGTTCGTTGGTGAACGGCTTGCCGACAAAATCGGAAACCCCGGCCTGAATCGCCTGAATGACGTTTTCCTTGTCGCCACGGCTGGTCACCATGATGAACTGCAGGGCTTTCATCTCTGGCTGCTGACGGCACCAGGTGAGCAATTCCAGGCCCGACATCTCCGGCATTTCCCAGTCGCACAGGACCAGGTCGAAATGCTCCTTGCCGAGCAATGCCATGGCCTTGCGGCCGTTCACTGCATCTTCGATGACCATACCCGGGAAGGCATTGCGCAGGCACTTCTTTACCAGATCGCGAATGAACGGGGCGTCATCCACAACCAGCACATTGACTTTACTCATCGATACTCCTCTTGATCCCGACTAGCATAACGCTCACTGATGGCCATTTGCCAAGCAGCGAATCAGGTCGGGACATCGCACACTGTTCGCGGGTGCCTGCTGGCTGCTCGACCGCAAACGAAAACGCCCGGCACAGGGCCGGGCGTTGAGGCTCGGGAGCAATCCTATTTATCGTCCGATTCAGCCAGAACATTAGCGATTTCAGCCTCGCGGCCTGCAGTGCCTTCGACCTCGGCTTTCATCCGCTTCAAGCCCATGTGGCGCACGTCGGTGCCGCGCACCAGGTAGATCACCAGTTCGGCGATGTTGCGTGCGTGGTCGCCGATTCGCTCCAGCGAACGCAGCGCCCAGATCACGCTGAGCACCCGCGAGATCGAGCGCGGGTCTTCCATCATGTAGGTGACCAGCTCGCGCAGCGCGGTCTTGTACTCGCGGTCGATGGTCTTGTCGTACTGCGCTACCGACAGCGCCAGCTCGGCGTCGAAGCGGGCAAACGCGTCCAGTGCGTCGCGGACCATGTTGCGCACCTGGTCGCCGATGTGGCGCACTTCGACGTAGCCGCGCGGCGACTCGCCTTCTTCACACAGCTGAATCGCGCGGCGAGCGATCTTGGTCGACTCGTCGCCGATGCGCTCAAGGTCGATCACCGATTTGGAAATGCTGATGATCAGGCGCAGGTCGGAAGCCGCTGGCTGGCGACGGGCGAGAATGCGCACGCACTCTTCGTCGATGTTGCGCTCCATCTGGTTGATCTGCTCATCGACTTCGCGCACTTGCTGGGCCAGGCCCGAGTCAGCCTCGATCAGCGCGGTGACGGCATCGTTGACCTGCTTCTCGACCAGCCCGCCCATGGCCAGCAGGTGGCTGCGCACTTCTTCGAGCTCGGCATTGAACTGCTGGGAGATGTGATGGGTAAGGCTTTCTTTGTTGATCATGCGTTCGCTCCGCGCAGAAGCCCGCTGCTGCAAGCCTCAAGGTATTCGGGTCAGTGCTGGCGTGACGCCGGCAGCGGCGGCTAGCCGTAACGACCGGTGATGTAGTCTTCGGTCTGCTTCTTGGCCGGGTTGGTGAACAGCGTATCGGTGTCACCAAACTCGATCAATTTGCCCATGTACATGAACGCGGTGTAGTCGGAAACGCGCGCCGCCTGCTGCATGTTGTGGGTGACGATGACGATGGTGTACTTGGATTTCAACTCGTAGATCAGTTCTTCGACCTTGAGCGTGGAAATCGGGTCGAGCGCCGAGCACGGCTCATCGAGCAGCAGCACTTCCGGCTCGACGGCAATCGTGCGGGCAATCACCAGACGTTGCTGCTGACCACCGGACAGGCCCAGAGCCGACTCGTGCAGGCGATCCTTGACCTCATCCCACAAGGCCGCGCCGCGCAGCGCCCATTCGACTGCTTCGTCGAGGGTGCGCTTCTTGTTGATGCCCTGGATGCGCAGGCCGTAGACCACGTTTTCATAGATGGTCTTGGGGAACGGGTTGGGCTTCTGGAACACCATGCCGACCCGCCGACGCAGCTCGGCTACGTCTTCGCCCTTGCGGTAGATGTTGGTGCCGTAGAGGTTGATCTCGCCTTCGACGCGGCAACCGTCAACCAGGTCGTTCATCCGGTTGAAGGTGCGCAGCAAGGTCGACTTGCCGCAACCGGACGGGCCGATGAAGGCGGTCACGCGCTGCTTGGGGATATTCAGGCTGACGTCGAACAGCGCCTGCTTGTCGCCGTAGTACAGGGACAGGCCAGGCACTTCGATGGCTACGGCTTCTTCAGCCAGGCGCAGGCTCTGCTTGTTGCGACCCAGGGCCGACATATCGATGCCATGAGCTTGGTTTTCGTGTTGCATGGTTTCACTCCGTTTGTAGCTGCCGGCTTCGAGCTGCAAGCTGCGGTCTGGGCAAAAGCGCCTGACTGCTGAGCCGGGCGCTTGTGGCGTGAAGCTGAATCAGTGGTCGAGCGCCTTGTACTTCTCGCGCAGGTGGTTACGCATCCATACCGCCGACAGGTTGAGCGTGGCAATCACCAGCACCAGCAGCAACGCGGTGGCGTACACCAGCGGCCGCGCGGCTTCGACGTTGGGGCTCTGGAAGCCGACGTCGTAGATATGGAAGCCCAGGTGCATGATCTTCTGATCAAGGTGCAGGTAAGGGTAGTTGCCGTTGACCGGCAGCGTCGGCGCCAGCTTGACCACCCCAACCAGCATCAGCGGCGCGACTTCGCCAGCGGCGCGGGCGACGGCGAGGATCATGCCAGTCATCATCGCCGGGCTGGCCATCGGCAGCACGATCTTCCACAGCGTCTCGGATTTGGTCGCACCCAGCGCCAGCGAGCCTTCGCGCAGAGTCCGCGGGATTCGCGCCAGGCCTTCTTCAGTGGCCACGATCACCACCGGCACGGCCAGCAGTGCCAGGGTCAGCGACGCCCAGAGCAGGCCCGGCGTGCCCAGCGTCGGCGCCGGCAGGGCCTCGGGGAAGAACAGCCGGTCGATCGAGCCGCCCAGCACATAGACGAAGAAGCCCAGGCCAAACACGCCGTAGACGATCGCCGGGACGCCGGCGAGGTTGTTCACGGCGATGCGGATCAGCCGCGTAACCGGGCCCTGGCGGGCATATTCACGCAGATAGACCGCCGCCAGCACACCGAACGGGGTGACGATGATGGCCATGATCAGGGTCATCATCACCGTGCCGAAGATGGCCGGGAAAATCCCGCCCTCGGTGTTTGCCTCACGCGGGTCATCGCTGAGGAACTCCCACACTTTGGCGAAATAGGTGCCCAGCTTGGTAACGATGCCCATGCCGTTCGGCTGGTAGGCGTGCACCACCTTGTCGAGGTTGATCTCCAACTCGCGGCCATTGCCATCGCGCACCACCAGGCTGTCCCGGCTGAAGTCGCGGTGCAGCGCGCCGAGGCGCTCCTCGATGGCCTTGTAGCGGCTGTTCAGCTCGGCGCGCTCGGACTCAAGGTCCGCTTGCGCGGTGGCGTCCAGCTTGCCTGCCAGCTCCAGCTTGCGGCTCTGCAGGCGCAGGCGTTCAAGGCCATGGTTGATGGCACCGATGTCTTTCTTCTCAAGGTTTTGCAGCTCGCCGGCAAGCTTGCTCGCGCGTTTCAGGCGGGCTTGCAGCTCGGCCCAGGCTGCATCGCCTTGGGCCACCACCTGGCCGTCCTGCTTGACGCTGACCAGGTAGCCATAGAAGTTGCCCCACTCGCGCCGCTCCAAGGCGATCAAGTCCGCCGGGGCGCTCTGATCGACCAGCCAGTCGCCGACCACCCAGGTGAAGTCGCTGCCATTGAGGTCGCGGTTGCCGACCTTGATCAGCTCGCGGGTCATGAATTCCGGGCCGTTGTCCGGCACCGGCAGGCCAGCGCCCTTGAGCCGGGCCAGGGGTACCTGTTCCTGCTGCACCACTTCACCGACGACGATGTGCTCGGCCTGCTCTGGCACCTTGTAGGTGGCCTGGATCACGTCGGCCGGCCAGAAATGGCCAAGGCCACGCACGGCGATCACCGCCAGCAGGCCAACGGTCATGATCACGGCGATGGCGACGGCGCCACCGCTGATCCAAACGCCGGGAGCGCCGCTCTTGAACCAGCCTTTGAGGGAATCCTTTTTCACGGATCTCTACCTTTCTATCAAAGCGACGAGTATTTCTTGCGCAGACGCTGACGAATCAGCTCGGCCAGGGTGTTCATCACAAAGGTGAACATCAGCAGCACCAGCGCCGCGAGGAACAGTACCCGGTAGTGGCTGCCGCCGACTTCCGACTCAGGCATCTCCACCGCAACGTTGGCCGCGAGGGTGCGCATGCCTTCGAACAGGTTCATCTCCATCACCGGCGTGTTGCCGGTGGCCATCAGCACGATCATGGTTTCGCCGACCGCACGGCCCATGCCGATCATCAGCGCCGAAAAGATCCCCGGGCTGGCCGTCAGGATCACCACTCGGGTAAGGGTCTGCCATGGCGTTGCGCCCAGCGCCAGCGAACCCAGGGTCAGGCTGCGCGGCACGCTGAACACGGCGTCTTCAGCGATCGAGTAGATGTTCGGGATGACTGCAAAGCCCATGGCGATACCGACCACCAAGGCGTTGCGCTGGTCGTAGGTGATGCCCAGGTCATTGCTGATCCACAGGCGCATGTCGCCGCCGAAGAACCAGCTCTCGAGGAACGGACTCATGGACAGCGATAGCCAGCCGGTGAAGAGGATCACTGGCAGCAGGATCGCCGCTTCCCAGCCGTCCGGCACACGCAGGCGGATCGACTCGGGCAGGCGGCTCCAGCCGAAGCCGGCCAAGAGAATGCCCAATGGCATCAGCAGGAACAGGCTGAACACGCCCGGCAAGTGCGCTTCCAGGTACGGTGCGAGGAACAGGCCGGCAAAGAAGCCGAGAATCACCGTCGGCATCGCCTCCATCAACTCGATCACCGGCTTGACCTTGCGGCGCATGCCCGGAGCCATGAAGTAGGCGGTGTAGATCGCAGCAGCGATGGCCAGCGGTGCCGCCAGGATCATCGCGTAGAAGGCTGCCTTGAGGGTTCCGAAGGTCAGCGGCGACAGGCTCAGCTTGGGCTCGAAGTCAGTGTTCGAGGCGGTCGACTGCCAGACGTACTTCGGCTCTTCGTAGTTCTCGTACCAGACCTTGCCCCACAGCGCGCTCCAGGACACTTCCGGGTGCGGGTTCTTCAGGCTCAACGGCAGCAGTTTGCCGCCTTGCTCGATGATGATGCGGTTGGCCCGCGGCGACAGGGCCAGAATGCCTGCGCCTTCGGCAACCGGCTCGACCAGCAAGGTGCGGTGCGCAGTGCTGTGGAACACGCCCAGCTGGCCGGCGCTGTCCAGAGCAATGAAGCCCTTGCGCCGCTCTTCAGCGTCGATCTGCACCACCGGCGCGCTACCGAGCTGGAAGCTGCGGATCAGTTTGAAGCGCGACTCGCCATCCGGGTCGCGGGCCATGAACCACTGGCTCAGGCCACCCTTGGAGTCACCGAAGATCAGCGAAATACCGCCCACCAGCTGGGTGCTGGCGGTAATTTCCGCCTGGCCGTCTTCGAGCAGCTTGTAGCGACCATTGAGGCTCTTGTCGCGCAGGCTGAACACATCCGCCTGGGCACGACCGTTGACCACATACAGCCACTGCTGACGCGGGTCGACGTAGATCGCCTTGACCGTTTCGGTCATCTGCGGCAGGTCGATGCTGGTCTGCTCGCTGCTGACCTCGCCGGTCATCATGTTTTCTTCGCGGGTGAGCTGGCTGACCAGCAACTGCGAGCCGTGCGAGCCGGCCAGGATCAGTGACTCACCGTTGAGGTTGACGTTGACATGTTCCAGCGCGCGGCCTGCGCTATCGAGCACGAATGGCGTCTCGCCGTAGGGGAAGTCGATGCCGGGGGTGATGGTCTTCTTGTTGTCCGGGTAGGTGACCTTGTAAGTGTGGCTGAACACCAGTGCCTGACCGTTGGACAGGCCCAGCACGATCAGCGGGCTACCCGGTTGATCGGCGCTGATCGAGGTCACGTGCGCACCGGCCGGGAGCGGCAGGTCGACACGCTTCAGCTCGGTACCGGTCTTGCTGTCGAAGAACAGCGCCTGGCCCTGGTCGGACACGCGCAGGCCAACCAGGTTTTGTTCTTCAAGCGCGATCAGCAATGGCTTGCCGGCATCCTGCTGCAGCCAGGTCGGCTGCAACGCCTGCTTGCGGGTCAGCTCGGCGCCCTGGAACAGCGGCAGCACCACGTAAGCCAGATAGAAGAAGATCAGGGTGATCGCCGCCAGCACGGCAAGCCCGCCCACCAGTACATACCAGCGGGTCAGGCGATCTTTGAGGGCGCGCATGCGGCGCTTGCGTTGCAGCTCGGGCGTATTGAAGTCAATGCGCACCGGCGCAGCCTTGTCGCTCATGGCGGAGTTGCCCAAATCATTCATGCGCACACCCTAGCGGTCCCATATTACAAAAACATGACAGTGCGTTGACGCAACAAAGCCCGCCGCACAGTAAGCCTGGCGCCGGACCGAAAATAACTGACAGGGCCGGCCCGCAGGCCAGCCCCGTCCGGTGTCACTTACTGCTTGGCAACGTTGCCGCTGTGCGACAGGCCCAGATCAGCCAGCGCCTTGGCAGCTACCTTGGCCGGCAGCGGGATGTAGCCATCTTTCACTACCACCTGCTGGCCCGCTTGCGACAGCACCAACTTGATGAACTCGGCGTCGAGCGGGGCCAGCGGTTTGTTCGGCGCCTTGTTGACGTAGACGTAGAGGAAGCGCGACAGCGGGTACTTGCCGTTGAGGGCGTTCTCTTCGTTGTCTTCGATGAACTCGCCGCCTTCTTTCTTGGCCAGCGGCACGGTCTTGACGCTGGCAGTCTTGTAGCCGATGCCCGAGTAGCCAATGCCGTTCAGCGAACTGCTGATCGACTGTACCACCGAGGCCGAACCCGGCTGCTCGTTGACGTTAGGCTTGAAGTCGCCTTTACACAGGGCTTCTTCCTTGAAGTAGCCGTAGGTGCCGGAGACCGAGTTGCGACCGAACAGCTGCACCGGCTTGTTGGCCAGGTCGCCGGTCACACCGAGGTCACCCCAGGTTTTCACGTCGGCCTTGGCGCCGCACAGGCGGGTCGAAGAGAACACGGCATCGACCTGCGCCATGGTCAGGCCCTTGATCGGGTTGTCCTTGTGCACGAAGACTGCCAGGGCGTCGACCGCGACCGGGATGGCAGTTGGCTTGTAGCCGTACTTCTGCTCGAAGGCCTGCAGCTCGACGTCCTTCATCTTGCGGCTCATCGGGCCGAGGTTGGCGGTGCCTTCGGTCAGCGCGGGTGGCGCAGTCGAGGAGCCGGCAGCCTGAATCTGGATGTTTACGTTGGGGTATTCCTTCTTGTAGGCCTCGGCCCACAGAGTCATCAGGTTCGCCAAGGTATCGGAACCGACGCTGGAGAGGTTGCCCGATACACCGGTGGTCTTGGTGTAGGTCGGGATCGCTGGGTCGACAGCGGCCATCGCATTGGCGGTTGCAACGCCAGCGGCGACGAACGTGAGGGCCGCCATCAAACGCTTCAGTTTCATGCCTTGCTCCTAGCAGGAATAGTGGGGTGCTGGATGGAACGGGCCCCAGTATCGGCAGGGCGCATGAACACTCTATGACTTCAATGTGACAATTGGATGAAAGGCCATCATCGCATCCGCGAGATGGCCTTTCATTTTTGCTCGAGTTGAAACGCCTATTTCAGCGTTTTTTCGCCAGCAGATACAGGCCCACCAGCAGGCCGACCGTGCACAGCACCGCCACGTAGTAAGCCGGCGCCATCGGGCTGACCTTCAACAGGCCGGTCACCGCCATCGGCGTCAGCCCACCAAAAATGGCATAGGCAACATTGTACGAGAACGACAGGCCGCTGAAGCGCACCGCCGCCGGGAACGCCTTGACCATCACGTAAGGCACCGCGCCGATCACGCCCACGCACAGGCCAGTTACCGCATACAGCGGGAACAGCAGCTCGGGGTGGTTGGGCAGGCTGTGGTAGAAGGTCCACGAGCTGGCCAGCAGCGCCAGGCTGCCGATCACCAGCACACGCCCGGCGCCGAAGCGGTCGGCCAGGCTACCGGCGGCAATGCAGCCCAGGCTGAGCAGGACGATGGCCACGCTGTTGGCTTTGAGCGAATCCAGCGCGCTGACCTGATACAGCGTCTGCAGCAGCGCCGGCGTCATCAGGATAATGACCACGATGCCTGCTGACAGCAGCCAGGTCAGCAGCATCGACAGCACGATCGCACCACGGTGATCCCGCAGCACTGCCCGCAGCGGCAGCTCTTCGGCGAGGGCCTTGCGTTGCTGCATTTCGGCGAACACCGGAGTCTCGTGCAGCCAGCGGCGCAGGTACACCGAGAACAAGCCGAATACACCGCCTACCAGAAACGGAATGCGCCAGGCGTAATCGGCTACTTCCACCGGGGTGTACACGGTGTTGATCAAGGTTGCCACCAGCGAGCCGAGCAAGATGCCCGCGGTCAGCCCGGCGGTCAGGGTGCCGCAGGCATAGCCGGTGTTGCGCGCCGGCACGTGCTCGGAGACGAACACCCAGGCGCCAGGTACTTCCCCGCCAATCGCCGCGCCCTGGATCACCCGCATCAGCAGCAACAGGATCGGCGCCCACAGGCCGATCTGCGCGTAGGTCGGCAGCAGGCCCATGATCAGCGTCGGCAGGGCCATCATGAAGATGCTCAGGGTGAACATCTTCTTGCGCCCGAGCAGGTCACCGAAGTGCGCCATGATGATGCCGCCCAAGGGCCGCGCCAGGTAACCCGCGGCAAAGATGCCGAAGGTCTGCATCAAGCGTAGCCATTCGGGCATGTCCGGCGGGAAGAACAGCTTGCCGACCACCGTGGCGAAGAACACGAAGATGATGAAATCGTAGAACTCCAGCGCCCCGCCCAGGGCGGACAGCGAGAGCGTCTTGTAGTCACTGCGGGTCAGCGGCCGCGAAGGCTGCTCGATACTGCTCGGCACGGAGGTCATCGGAGGTCTCTTGTAGGGCGTGCAGGCCGCTTGCAACGCGGCTTCTGAATAGTTGAGGGAGGAAGATAACAAATTGCCTGCCGGCGCTCATAGCGGCAGAAAAACTCTCTCGATATTCATCAATGCATGGTCGTCCCTGGCGGCAGGCGTCTATATACTGCCCATTCGAATGAAAAGAATGCTCCCGTTGTGGGATGTTGTGCGAAAACGCCGGTCATTATGCTCAGGCGGTTTCGCAGAGTTTCCCTGCGGCCGCCCTCCAAAACGAAATCAGCGTAGTATGGGCTGATCGTTTTCACGGCGACCTTGATTGCGCCAACCAACGAAGCGTCACGGGTCAGAGGCCCCACGGCATGATTGAGCTCGAACAAGAAGATCCTATCCCGCAAGGCGATTTGGCCCTGCAGATCACCGCGTTGCCCCGCGAGACCAATGGCTTTGGCGATATCTTCGGCGGCTGGCTGGTCGCGCAGATGGACCTCGCCGGTACCGCCATGGCCAGCCGCGTTGCCGGTGGCCGAGTGGCAACCGTGGCGATCGACCGCATGGCTTTTCTGGTCCCGGTGGCGGTTGGCGCGCAATTGTCGTTCTACACCCAAACGGTAGAAATCGGCCGCAGCTCGATCCAGATGATGGTCGAAGTGTGGAGCGACGACCCGCTGTCCAGCGAATGGCGCAAGGTCACCGAGGCGGTGTTCGTGTTCGTCGCCATCGATGGCAGTGGCCGCACCCGCTCCGTCCCTCGTCGCTGAGCCACGCCGGGGTTAAACTCGTTGCACAGCGCAGGGTCGTAAACCCAGGTGCAAACAACGAGATGAGCGTATGGCTAACTTTCAGGTCGAAACCGAAACCCACGGCGAGCTTGCTTGCTGGCGTATCAGCAGCCCGCAGGCAGAATTGCTGATTGCTCAGCAAGGCGCGCAGATTCTCAGCTATCAGCGTATCGGCCAACCGCCGCTGCTGTGGCTGAGTGAACAAGCGCTGTTTCGTCAGGGCAAATCGGTGCGTGCCGGGGTCCCGGTATGCTGGCCCTGGTTTGGCAACCTGCAACGCAACCCACAGCCTGTTCAAAAAATGTACAGCGGCGCAGAGGCCCCGGCTCATGGGCTGGTGCGTGGCCGTGACTGGCAGTTGCTGAGCATCGAGCAGGCTGGCGAAGCCGTGCAGATCCAGTTCTCGCTGCCTGAGGCTGCCAACGGCGAACTGCCGGGCTGGCCACACAAGGTCGAGCTGAAGCTGCTGATCGAAGTTGGCGCGCAGCTCAGTGTCACCCTGACCAGTCACAATCTGGGGGATGACAGCGTCACCATCAGCCAGGCCTTGCACAGCTACTTTGCCGTCAGTGATGTGCGCCAGGCGCAGGTCGAAGGCGTTGCAGGGCTGAGCTACATCGAGACTCTGGCAGACTGGGAGCAGCGTACTCAGCAGGACGCGCTGGCATTCAGCGGTGAAACCGACCGCATCTACCTGGATACGCCTGAGCAGCTAAGCATCGTCGACCCACATTGGCAGCGACGGATTACCCTGACCAGCAGCGGCTCACGTTCTGCGGTGATCTGGAACCCCTGGACCGACCGCGCCCGCGAATTGCCGGACATGGCCGACGATGGCTGGCAACGCATGCTGTGCATCGAGACGGCGAATGTCTGGGATGATCTGGTCGAGCTCAAGGCTGGTGAGCGCAATGTCTTGAGCGTTCAGATCGCCAGCGAAGCGCTCTGATTCCTGCAGTGGGGCGGCTGCGCAGCCCCACCTGGGCCAAAGTTACAGGTCCGCATCCTCCACGACCCGCACCTGCTTGGCCTCCAGCGCATAGGCAGCATCCGCCAGATCATTGCTGACCTTCTCCACCTGCAGACGCCCGCTGACCCACAGCGGTGTGTAGATATCGTCGATCTTCAAGCCTTTGGGATAACGCACCAGCACCAACTGGTTGGGCGGTGGCGGCGGTACGTGAATGCAGGCGCCTGGATACGGCACCAGGAAGAACAACGTGCTGTTGCCCTTGGCGTCGCTTTCCAGCGGCACCGGATAACCACCGAGGCGGATCTGCTTGCCGTTCATGGCCGGCACGGTCTTGCTCGAGTACATCACCGCCGGCAAGCCTTTGCTCTGCTTGAGGCCGCCCTTGTCGGTAAAGGTACCGGTGGCTTCAGGCGAGTCATGGTCGATTTCTGGCATCTGCTCCAGCGCCAGTTGGTCCGACTTGGGCATCAGTTCCAGCCAATCGGTTTCGGGCAGCTCGGCATGGGCCAGGGTGCTGGCCAGCAGGAGGGGAAGGAGGAACAACGCACGCATGAGAACGCTCGGCAACTCGGGGAGAATTGCCGAGCATTCTACCGTGCAATCAGCGTTTCTTGATCATGCCGTAGATCACCAGCAGGACCACGGCGCCAACCAGCGCACCGAAGAAGCCTGCAGCCTGACCGGCCTGATAGATGCCCAGTGCCTGGCCGCCGTAGGTCGCCAGCAGGGAGCCTGCGATACCCAGGAGGATGGTCATGATCCAGCCCATGCTGTCGTCGCCTGGCTTGATGAAGCGCGCCAGCAAGCCAACGATGAGGCCGATGAAAATGGTTCCGATGATGCCCATGGCAATCCCTCTGCATTTGAAGATGAGACATGCCAAAGCCTAGACAGCGCTTTGGCATGTTGCCATGTCAGAGGGCAGGCAACCGGCAGAGGTTCCCTCAGCCTGCGATCAACGCCTCTACTTCGGCGATTTTCTCGTGCAGGCTGACCATGTCGGCGCAGCGCAGGGTGGCGTGGCCGACCTTGCGCCCGGCCTTGAAGGCCTTGCCGTAGTGATGCAGGTGGCAGTCGTCGACGGCGACGATCTTGTCCACCGCCGGTACGTCACCGATGAAGTTGAGCATGGCGCTCTCACCGACCTTGGCAGTCGAACCCAACGGCAGGCCGGCGATGGCCCGCAGGTGGTTCTGGAACTGGCTGCACTCGGCGCCTTCGATGGTCCAGTGCCCGGAGTTGTGCACCCGCGGGGCGATTTCGTTGGCCTTGAGGCCACCGTCGACTTCGAAGAACTCGAACGCCATCACGCCGACATAGTCGAGCTGCTTGAGCACGCGGCCAACATAGTCTTCGGCCAGCGACTGCAATGGGTGATCTTCACTGGCGACCGACAGGCGCAGGATGCCGTTGTCGTGGGTGTTGTGCACCAGCGGGTAGAAGCGTGTCTCGCCATCGCGACCACGCACCGCCACCAGCGACACTTCGCCGGTGAACGGCACGAAGCCTTCGAGCAGGCACGGCACACTGCCCAGCTCGGCAAAGGTACCGACCACGTCTTCAGCTGTGCGCAGGACCTTCTGGCCCTTGCCGTCGTAGCCCAGGGTGCGGGTCTTGAGCACGGCCGGCAGGCCGATGCTGGCGACTGCCGCGTCCAGGTCAGCCTGCGAGAGGATGTCGGCGAAGGCTGGGGTCGGGATACCCAGGTCGCGGAACATGCTCTTCTCGAACAGACGGTCGCGAGCGATGCGCAGCGCTTCGGCGCTCGGGTACACCGGCACGAACTGCGAGAGGAACGCCACGGTTTCGGCCGGGACGCTTTCGAACTCGAAGGTTACCAGGTCGACTTCGTCGGCCAACTGGCGCAGGTGGTCCTGGTCGCCATAGTCAGCCCGCAGATGCTCGCCGAGCGGCGCGGCGCAGGCGTCCGGGGCTGGGTCGAGAAATGCGAAGTTCATGCCCAGCGGAGTGCCCGCCAGGGCCAGCATGCGGCCCAACTGGCCGCCACCGATTACACCGATCTTCATGTGCTAAGCCTCAAACCTGACGCGGGTCAGGATTGTCCAGGACGGTTTCGGTCTGCTCTACGCGGAACTGCTTGAGCGCGGCGTGGAAGTGCGGGTACTTGGCACCGAGGATGCTCGCCGACAGCAGCGCGGCGTTGATCGCGCCAGCCTTGCCGATGGCCAGGGTCGCGACCGGCACGCCGGCCGGCATCTGCACGATCGACAGCAGCGAGTCGACACCCGAGAGCATGGCCGACTGGACCGGCACGCCGAGCACCGGCAGGTGGGTCTTGGCGGCGCACATGCCCGGCAGGTGGGCAGCGCCACCAGCACCGGCGATGATCACCTCGATGCCACGGCCATCGGCCTCATCGGCATACTGGAACAGCAGATCCGGAGTACGGTGGGCAGAAACCACCTTCACTTCGTAGGGAATGCCGAGTTTTTCCAGCATATCGGCGGTGTGGCTAAGGGTGGACCAATCGGACTTGGAGCCCATGATCACGCCAACCAGTGCACTCATCGTCGAGCCTCTTCGCTTGTGCGCCCGCAGGCGCGTCAAAAAACAACAAGCCACGCGGGACGACCGGCGTGGCTTGTATGCTGATCACGACCGGAATATCTATCCGGTCCAGGGGCCGCGCAGTATAACGTAACGCAAGCGCATCCCGGCACCCCTGGCGACCAACTGTCGGGCCTATTTTTCGGGGGTTTGGCTGACTTTTGGGTCAACTGTGCCGCCTTCAAGTTTGCGCCACAGCAGCCTTACGTTGGCCTTGCGCACCAGTGCGCAGCGGTACAGGCGGATCTCCAGCGGCACATGCCAGGCACTGCTGCCGCACACCGCCAGCTCGCCGCGGGCCAGCTCACCCTGCATCGACAGGCGCGGCACCCAGGCCACGCCCATGCCCTCCAGGGCCATGCTCTTGAGGCTGTCTGCCATCGCCGTTTCATAAACAGTGGTGTAGCGCAGGTTGCGCTGGCGCAGCAGCAGGCTCACCGACCGGCCCAGAAACGCGCCGGCGCTGTAGGCCAGCAACGGCACGCTGGCTTCACCTTCAAGGTCGAACAGCGGCAGCCCGTCCGGCCCCACTGCACACACCGGCAGCATTTCGGTGGTGCCCATGTGCAGCGACGGGAAGATCTCGGCATCCATCTGCAGCGCAGCGTCGGGGTCATAGAACGCCAGCATCAGGTCACAGCCGCCTTCGCGCAGGGCGTGCACGGCATCGCCGACGTTGGTCGCGACCAGCCGGGTGGCAATGTTGAGGCCGTCGTTACGCAGTTGCGCCACCCAGCGCGGGAAGAACCCAGAGGCCAGCGAGTGCGCCGCAGCCACCTGGATGACCTCGCCCTGCCCGCCTTCCAGATGATGCAAATGGCGGAGAACTTCGCTCAACTGGTCGACAACGGTACGCGCCGTGACCAAAAACAACTGCCCGGCCTCGGTCAGCTCGATTGGCGTGCGCGAGCGGTTGACCAGCGTCAGCCCGAGTGCCGCTTCAAGGCTGCGGATACGCCGGCTGAAAGCAGGCTGGGTTACGAAGCGACGCTCGGCCGCTTGCGAAAAACTGCGCGTCGAGGCCAGCGCGCTGAAATCTTCCAGCCATTTGCTTTCTAGGTTCATGCAGCCATCTCCCGGCATGCACCAAAATGGAACACGCTCGAATGTCAGTTGACGTCACATCAATCATTATGCCGTTTGTGCATAGGATAGCGCCTAACAGCATTGGCCGACAAATGCGCTCCGGCCTAGGATTGGCGCCATTCCGGCAGGTGCCGGGTCAAACTCGAGATGATATCTATCATGTCCTCCGCTGCATCGTTCCGCGTCGAAAAAGATCTGCTTGGTACCCTTGAAGTCCCTGCTGATGCCTACTACGGCATCCAGACTCTGCGCGCTGCCAACAACTTCCACCTCTCCGGCGTCCCGCTGTCGCACTACCCGAAACTGGTAGTGGGCCTGGCGATGGTCAAGCAGGCTGCTGCTGATGCCAACCGTGAGCTGGGGCACCTGAGCGATGCCAAGCATGCTGCGATCAGCGAGGCTTGCGCCCGTCTGATCCGTGGTGACTACCACGAGCAGTTCGTAGTCGACATGATTCAAGGCGGTGCTGGTACTTCTACCAACATGAACGCCAACGAAGTCATCGCCAACATCGCGCTGGAGGCCATGGGTCACCAGAAGGGCGAGTACCAGTACCTGCACCCGAACAACGACGTGAACATGGCGCAGTCGACCAACGACGCCTACCCGACTGCGATCCGTCTGGGTCTGCTGCTGGGTCACGACGCATTGCTGGCCAGCCTCGACAGCCTGATCCAGGCCTTCGCTGCCAAAGGTCAGGAATTCAACCACGTACTGAAGATGGGCCGTACCCAGCTGCAGGACGCCGTACCGATGACCCTCGGTCAGGAATTCCGCGCCTTCGCCACAACCATGACCGAAGACCTCAACCGTCTGCGTTCGCTGGCACCTGAGCTGCTCACCGAAATCAACCTCGGCGGCACCGCCATCGGCACCGGCATCAACGCTGACCCTGGCTACCAGATGCTCGCCGTGCAGCGCCTCGCTGCCATCAGCGGCCAGCCATTGGTACCGGCTGCCGACCTGATCGAAGCGACTTCCGACATGGGCGCCTTCGTGCTGTTCTCGGGCATGCTCAAGCGTACTGCGGTCAAGCTGTCGAAGATCTGCAACGACCTGCGCCTGCTGTCCAGCGGCCCACGTACCGGCATCAACGAGATCAACCTGCCAGCGCGTCAGCCAGGCAGCTCGATCATGCCCGGCAAGGTCAACCCGGTAATCCCGGAAGCGGTCAACCAGGTCGCCTTCGCGATCATGGGCAACGACCTCGCCCTGACCATCGCCGCCGAAGGTGGCCAACTGCAGCTGAACGTGATGGAGCCGCTGATCGCCTACAAGATCTTCGACTCGATCCGCCTGCTCCAGCGCGCCATGGACATGCTGCGCGAGCACTGCATCGTCGACATCACTGCCAACGAACAACGTTGCCGCGAACTGGTCGAGCACTCGATCGGCCTGGTCACCGCACTTAACCCGTACATCGGCTACGAAAACGCCACCCGTATCGCCCGCATCGCCCTGGAAACAGGCCGCGGCGTACTGGAACTGGTGCGTGAAGAGAAGCTGCTCGACGAAGCGATGCTCAACGACATCCTGCGTCCAGAAAACATGATTGCTCCACGCCTGGTGCCACTCAAGGCATAACCGGCTGCTGTACACCGTCTCACCAGGTTTGAGGGACTAGACACCTCTCGACCTTTCAAGGGCCCGAGCGCACGCATCGGGCCCTTTTTTTATCTGCATTTTGCCGCTGCGGGTATCAGCCCTGGCGGTGCGGCACACAACTTGCTCGATAATCCCTCCCAAGCCACGGGATAGACGAGCATGCTGCACAGCCACCTGACGACCCTCAATGCCGTTTCGCTGATCCTCAAGGTTTTTCAGGAGGAGCATAACGACGCTTCGAGCCTGCTGGCCGGCAGCGGCATTGGCCCCGCCGACCTTGGCCATGCCGATGCGCGCATCACCACCCAGCAGGAATTGCAGGTGTGCGCCAACGCCGTGGCCCGGCGCGAGGAGATCGGCCTGGAGCTGGGCCGGCGCATGCATGTGTCGTGCTACGGCATGCTCGGTTACGCCTTGCTCTCCAGTGCCACTTTGGGTGACGCCCTGCGCCTGGCACTGCGCTACCCGGCGCTGTTGGGCACCGTGTTCAGCCTGCGTCTGCTCGAAGATGGCCAGCGGGTGTGGCTGAGCGCCAGTGACTATGCCGACAGCCCGGCCTTGGCCAGCTTCAATGCCGAATTCTGCTTGGTGTCCCTTAAGACCATCTGCGAAGACTTGCTCGGCCAGCCGCTGCCATTGCTGGCGGCCCGATTCGCTCAGCCAGCGCCTGCCTATCACGGGCTGTACGCCGAAACCTTCGACTGCCCGCTGGGCTTTACCGCCCGCGACAACGCTTTCGCCTTCGAGCGACGCTGGCTGGACACGCCGCTGCCGCTGGCCGATCCGATTACCCACAAGGCCATGAGCGAGCGCTGCCGGCAGCTGAACCTGGAGTTCACCGGTCGCCAGGCATGGCTAGGGCGGATTCGCCAGCTGCTGCTGCAGCAGCTGGATGCCGCACCCGGGCTGGAAGGCCTGGCGCGACAGATGAACTGCTCCTCGCGGACCCTGCGCCGGCACCTGCAGTTGCTGGGCAGCAGCTACCAGCAAATCCTCGACAGCTTGCGCTTCGAGCGTGCCAAGCAATTGCTCGCCGAGGACCAGATGCCCATTTACCGAATCGCCGAAACCCTCGGCTTCAGCGAGACGGCGAGTTTCCGCCATGCCTTTCAACGCTGGAGCGGTGTGGCGCCGAGCCACTTTCGCGGTTAGCCCGAAGTGGCCAGCGAGCTTGGCCACATTGATCCCCTTTTGGCCATGCCTGCCGTTCTCCCTCAGCTACGTGGCGCCGACAATGGGCCACGCCAGTTACCTCGGAGAACAACAAAATGCTGACGATCTATTCCGATGACCACCGCCTGCACCACGGCCGTTGCGAGCTGATCGACGGGCAGCTGATGCCCTGCTTCGAGATGCCTTCGCGCGCTGATCACGTGCTTGAGCGGGTCAAGGCGCGCAATCTTGGCCCGGTACAGGCGCCTCGCGACTTTGGCCGCGCACCGTTGCAGCGCATCCACAGCGCCGACTACCTGAATTTCTTCGAAGGCGCCTGGGCGCGCTGGGCCGCAATGGGCCACGACGGCGACCTGCTGCCGTTCACCTGGCCGGCGCGCACCCTGCGCCAGGTCAAACCGACCGGGCTGCATGGCGAGCTGGGTTACTACAGCTTCGATGCCGGCGCGCCGATCACCGCCGGCACCTGGCAGGCCGCCTACAGCGCTGCACAGGTCGCCCTTACCGCCCAGGACGCCATCCAGCAGGGCGCCCACGCCGCCTTTGCGCTGTGCCGGCCACCGGGCCACCATGCCGCCAGCGAAGTCATGGGCGGCTACTGCTACCTGAACAACGCCGCCATTGCCGCGCAGGCATTCCTCGACCAGGGCCACAAGAAAGTGGCGATCCTCGATGTCGACTACCACCACGGCAACGGCACTCAGGACATCTTCTACCAACGAGATGATGTGTTTTTCGCTTCTATTCATGGCGATCCGCAGGACGAATTCCCGTTCTTCCTCGGTTATGCCGACGAGCTTGGCGAAGGCGCCGGTGAAGGCTGCAACATCAATTATCCGCTGCCCGCCGGCAGCGACTGGGCGGCGTGGAAGCAGGCGCTGGTGGCGGCCTGCGAGCGCATCGTCAGCTATGCACCGGATGTGCTGGTGATCTCGCTTGGCGTCGATACCTTCAAGGATGACCCGATTTCGCAGTTCAAGCTCGACAGCCCGGATTACCTGGAGATGGGCGAGCACATCGCACGGCTGGGCAAGCCGACCTTGTTCGTGATGGAAGGTGGCTACGCTGTGGAAGAAATCGGCATCAACGCAGTCAACGTGCTGGAAGGTTTCCAGCGTGCCCAGCCAGGAGCCTGACCATGATCACTCTCAAGCACATGCTTGCCCCGCTGCTCGCCGTTGGCCTGCTCAGCAGTGCCGTCCAGGTTCAGGCTGAACAGCGCACGCTGCGCGTGTACAACTGGTTCGACTACATCACCCCGCAGACCCTGACTGACTTCCAGAAAGACAGCCAGGTCAAACTGATTTACGACATCTTCGACACCAACGAAGCGCTTGAAGCCAAGCTGCTGACCGGCAACTCCGGCTATGACGTCGTGGTGCCGTCCAACGTGTTCCTGGCCAAGCAGATCGAGGCCGGCGTGTTCCAGCCGCTGGACCGCAGCAAACTGCCCAACTGGCAGCATCTTGACCCGGCCTTGATGAAGCTGATCGAAGCCAACGACCCCGGCAACAAATACGCCGTGCCGTACATGTATGGCACCGTGCTGATCGGCTTCAACCCGGCCAAGGTCAAGGCCGCGCTGGGCGACAACGCGCCGGTGGACAGCTGGGACCTGATTTTCAAGGAAGAGAACCTGGCCAAGCTCAAGCAGTGCGGCGTGGCCGTGCTCGACTCGCCGTCGGAAGTGCTGCCGCTGGCGCTGAAGTATCTGGGCCTGGACCCGAACAGCAACAAGGCCGAGGACTACAAGAAGGCCGAGGCGTTGCTGCTGAAGATCCGCCCGTATATCACCTACTTCCATTCCTCGAAGTACATGGCTGACATCGCCAATGGCGATATCTGCGTCGCGGTCGGCTATTCCGGCAGCTTCTCCCAGGCCGCCAACCGTGCCCGCGAAGCCAACAACGGCGTGGTTGTGGATATGAGACTGCCCAAAGAAGGCGCGCCGATCTGGTTCGACATGCTGGCGATTCCGAAGAACGCCGCCAACGCCGAGGACGCGCATGTGTTCATCAACTACCTGCTGCGCCCGGAAGTGATCGCGCCGATCAGCGACTTTGTCGGTTACCCCAACCCCAACAAAGACGCGACCGAGAAAGTCAGCGCGGCGATTCGCAACAACCCCAACCTGTACCCGACGGCCGAGGCGATGCAAACGCTGTACACCCTCAAGCCCTTGGCGCGCGATGCCGAGCGCGCCCGAACCCGCGCCTGGACCCGGATCAAGTCTGGTACCTGATAGCGTTCTGGCCCTCACGCCGCCCCCTGTAGGAGCGGCCTTGTGTCGCGATAGGCCCGCAAAGCGGGCCCACATTTTCAGCTTCGCCCCCTAACATCGCCGGGCCCGCTTTGCGGGCCTTTCGCGACACAAGGCCGCTCCTACAGGGGCAGCGCGCACTCTCTAGCGGGCTTCTAGCGCCAGGCCCTGCGCAGGCGCATCGCGGCGTCTGCAATCTGCGCTTCCGGGACTGCGGCAAAGCCGAGCACCAGGCCTGCGCGCTTGTCCACAGGCTCATCGCTGTCTTCCAGCCAATAGCCGCTGAGCGGATTCACCTCTACCCCCGCCGCCTCCGCCAATGCCACCAGCTCCTGCTCTCGAGCATAGTTATCCACAGGCACCATCACGTGCAGCCCTGCTGCCACTTCCGGCATCGCACCCAAGCCCGATACCGCGGTTGGCCAACCGGCCTTGAGTACATTGCGCCGGCTCAGTGCCGCCCGCCGCATGCGCCGGATGTGCCGCTGGAAGTGCCCCAGCGCCATGAACTGCGCCATCACCGACTGCGTGCCTACCTCGGAGTGACGCACCGCCAACGCTCGAGCCTGACTGAAGGGCTCAACCAAACGCTGGGGCAACACCAGATACCCCAGGCGCAGGGCCGGGAAGGCGATCTTGCCAAAGGTGCCTACGTACAACACCCGCCCCTGCCGATCCAGCGCAGCCAACGGCGCCAGCGGTGCGCCGCTGTAGCGGTACTCGCCGTCGTAATCGTCCTCGATGATCCAACCGTCGCTGCGCTCGGCCCAGGCCAGCAATTGCAGGCGTCGGGCGAGGCTCATGGTGATGCCGGTGGGGTATTGATGAGCCGGCGTAACGTAGGCCACGCGGCAATCCAGTAGCTGCTCGAGCCTGGCGCAATCAAGGCCTTCGGCATCCACTGGTACACCCTTGACCTGGCCACCCGCTACGGCAAACGCATGCCCCGCCGCCCGATACCCTGGATTTTCCACAGCCACGGCCTGCCCAGGCTGCACCAGCAGCTGTGCACAAAGGGTTATGGCCTCCTGTGCACCACTGGTGATCACTATTTGCCCAGCCGTGCAACTGATGCCCCTGGATTGGCGCAGGTAGGCGGCGATCAGCTCGCGCAGCTGCGGTTCTCCAGCCGCGTCGCCATAGCCAAGCCGAGCTGGATCGGGATTACGCCAGAAACCCGCATGCAGCTTGGCCCAGACGTCGAAAGGGAACAGATCGAACGCCGGCACGCCGACCCGAAACGCGCGAGGCGGACCGCTGCGGGGCGCGGGTAGATGATGATTTCTAAGACGATCCAGTGGCACGCTGGAAGACGCGTCGCTGGATAAATCCTCAGTACTTTTATCCACAAATGTGGATAAACCTGTTGATAACCCAGGGTATAACCCTGTGGATACTTCTGTGGACAGTTTTGGCAGGCGACTGACATAGGTGCCGTCACCTACTCGGCTTTCAATATAGCCTTCGGCGTACAACTGGTCGTAGGCGCACACCACGCTGTTGCGAGACAGCGCCAGCACCTTGGCCAGATCGCGGCTGGCCGGTAGCCGGGTGCCACTGCTCAGGCGCCCATCCAGCACCCTTGCGCGCAACGCCTGGTACAACTGCAGGCTGAGCCCGCGGCGGCGGTCGAGTACGATCCCGGCCGGGTCGAATGGCAGTGCAAGGGGTTGATCACGCATGGCATTGGACCTATGAAAACAGTCATTAATGGCTCTTAACCTGAACCAATAGCCTGCCTAGGATAGAGCCATTGCACAAGGATGCCGCCATGTACAACAGCAAACCCCATCAAGAGCATGATCTGCAGCGCCTGCACCAACAGATGCTGGAAACCCGCCTGGCGGTACTCATCACCCACGGCGAAGAGGGGTTGCTTGCCAGCCATATCCCGGTGCTGATCGATACCGCTCAAGGCGAGTACGGCACGGTATATGGCCACCTGGCCCGCGCCAATCGCCAGTGGCACGCATTGCAACAAGGCACTGAAGCACTGCTGGTGTTCGCCGGTGCCGATGCTTATGTCAGCCCGAGTTTTTATCCGAGCAAAGCCGCCACGCACAAGGTCGTGCCGACCTGGAACTACCTCGCCGTGCATGCCTACGGCAGCGCCGAAGTAATCGAGGATGGCGCCGCCCTGCTCGACATCGTCAGCCACCTGACCGACCGCCACGAACACGGCCGCGACACGCCCTGGCAGGTCAGCGATGCGCCAAGCGACTACATCGAAGGCATGTTGCGCGCCATCGTCGGCTTTCGCTTGCCCATTACCCGCATCCAGGGCGCACGCAAGCTCAGCCAGAACCGCTCCGCCGAAGATGTCGCAGGCGTGCGCGACGGCCTGGCCAGCAGCAGCGACCCGCAAGACAACCAACTCGCCGCGCAGATGCGGCCACTGTGAAGGACTCGCCCATGTCAGCCGTAACTATCCGCCCCGTCACTGCCGACGATCACGCCGCCTGGCTGCCACTCTGGCAGGCGTATCTGCGCTTTTATGAAACCGAGCTGGCCGACGAAATCAGTGCGGTGACCTGGCAACGCCAGCTTGATCCGCAGCAGCCCACCCACTCGGCGCTGGCCTGGGTCGATGGCAAGGCGGTGGGCATGGTCAACTGGATCTATCATCGTACCAACTGGAGCGTCAGCGACGCCTGCTACCTGCAAGACCTCTACGTCGACGGCAGCCAGCGCGGCCTGGGTATCGGCCGCCAGCTGATCGAGCATGTGCACAGTACCGCCAAGGCTATCGGCTGCTGCAAGGTCTACTGGATGACCCACGAGACCAACGCCACCGCCATCAAGCTGTACCAGCAGGTGGCCGAACGCCCAGGCTTTATCCAATTCCGGCAAACGCTGTAAGACAGGAGCTGTAGATGACTCAGCCAAGTAACTGGAAACCCGCCACAGCTCCGCAAGCCGAGCCGATCGAAGGCCGCTTCATCCGCCTGGAAAAGCTCGACCCGGCTCGCCACGGCGATGACCTGTGGGAAGTGCTGCAAGGCCCCCAAGCGGATCCGACCTTGTGGGATTACCTGCCGTACGGCCCGTTCAGCGAGCGAGCCAGCTTCGATCGCTGGCTCGATGGCAATGCGGCCAGCCGCGACCCGCTGTTCTACAGCGTCATCGACCGCGCCAGTGGCCAGGTACAGGGCATTCTCAGCCTGATGTCGATCGTGCCGGACCACGGCCGCATCGAGATCGGCCACATCGCCTTTGGTGGCGCAATGCAGCGCACGCCCAAAGGCAGCGAGGCGGTGTACCTGCTCGGCAAACTGGGTTTTGCCCTGGGCAACCGCCGCCTGGAATGGAAGTGCAACAACGCCAATGCCCGCTCCAAGCGCGCGGCGGAGCGTTTCGGCTTTGTCTTTGAGGGGGTATTCCGCCAGCACATGGTGATCAAGGGCCAGAACCGCGACACGGCCTGGTACTCGATCACTGATGACGAATGGCCCACCGTCGCGGCGGGCTTTGAGCGTTGGCTGAGCGCCGACAACCAGCGCCCCGAGGGTCAGGCGCAGACGCTGGAAGCCTGCCGCAACCCGAGCTGAATCAGCGCAGGTTGTTTTTCAGCTCGGCGATATGCTCCGGACCGATGCCGCAGCAACCGCCGAGCAGGCTTGCACCGCGTTGACGCCAGTCCTGCGCCCAGCTCAGGTAGCCAGGCGGGTCGAGGTCGTCGCGCAGCTCGTCGAGGCCGTCGTTGGCGGTGGCGTCCTTGGGCTGCGGCGGGAAGGCATTGGCGTAGGCACCGATGGCGATATCAACGCCCAGGCGCTCGAACACCGCACGGGCGGCGTCGATGGCGGCGCCGATCACTTCTGGCTGGCTGCAGTTGAACAACAGCGCGCCCACGCCCAGCTCTGCAACCGCTTCGGCTGCTTGAGTCACGGTTTCGCCGGAGCGCAGGGTCGGCACGTCACCGACGTCTTCGTCCTGCAGCGTGAACGACACCCACAGCGGCTTGCCGTCAGCTGGCAATTGCCGAGCAATCGACTGCACTTCGATGATCGCGCTCTGCGTTTCGGCCAGCCACAGGTCGACATACGGTGCCAGGCCTACCACCAGCGGCAACAGCACTTCGGCGACGCGCTCCGGCTCGTACAGGTCAGGGCGATACGAGCCGAACAGCGGCGGCAACGAACCCGCCACCTTGACCGCACGCTCGCTGGCATCGGCAGCCGTGCGCGCCAGCTGACCAGCGGTGGCGGCCAGGGCGAAGCCTTCATTGGCGAAACGCTCTTCACCAATGTGGAACGGCACTACCGCATAGCTGTTGCTGGTAATCACCCCGGCACCCGCCTCGATGTAGGCCGTGTGCACAGCGATGACTGCCTCTGGCGCCTCGCTCAAGGCCAGTGCAGACCACTCTGGCTGGCGGAACGGCGCGCCACGGCGCTGCAGCTCCCGACCCATACCGCCATCAAGAATTTCCAACGCTCGCTCGGCCATATAACTTCCGCTTATATTGATATGAATAATATTCACTAGTGGTATAAAACTTATAACTATTAAATAACCATCAGCGTTTTTTTAACAACCTTTTTGCAGGTGTCCTCATGCGTTTACCTTCCTTGCTTTGCGCAGGCCTGCTGGCCTTCAGCGCTACCTCTGCCTTTGCCGGTGCCACCTTGGACCGCGTCGAATCGCGCAAGGAAGTCGTCAACGTATTGATGGAGAGCTATCCGCCGTTCTCCTTCTTGAATGACCAGAACCAGCTCGACGGCTTTGACGTCGACGTGGCCAAGGCGGTCGCGCAGAAGCTTGGGGTCAAGCTGCGCCTGGAGACACCGTCCTGGGACGTGATCGCTGCGGGCCGCTGGAGCGGTCGCTATGACCTGTGCATCTGCTCGATGACGCCGAGCAAGGCCCGCGCTCAGGTGTTCGACTTCCCGGTTGAATACTACGCCTCACCGGCGGTGATCGTGGTCAATGCCAAGGACGATCGCATTCATTCGGCCAAAGACCTTGAAGGGCGCAAAGTAGGTCTGACCAGCGCCTCCAGCTACGAGAGCTACCTGAGCAAGAACCTGGTGATCGAGGGCGCCGAAGAGCAGAAACTCGAGTACCCCTTCGAGTTCGTCCAGATTGCCCCGTATGACACCGACAACGTCGCTTTCCAGGACCTGGGCCTGGGTGCAGGCGTGCGCCTGGATGCGATCCTCACCAACCTGGTAACTGCGCAACCGCGTCTGAATCAGGACAAGCGCTTCAAGCTGGCCGGCGCGCCGCTGTATGAAGAGCCCAACTCGGTGGCCATCGAAAAAGGCGACCCGGAGTGGGACGCCAAGGTGCGTCAGGTGTTTGCCGAGCTGAAAGCCGATGGCACGCTGACCAAGCTGTCGCAAAAATGGATCGGCGCTGACATCAGTAAATGAGTGCTCATCAACCTGCTCCAAAGCCTGTAGGCAAAATCGCTCTGGACCTGTTCGGCTTTCGCACACGGCTGTACCTGACGTGGCTGGTATTGCTGCTGCTTTTTGTCGGCTTCTTTCTCAGCTTTGATCTGAATTTCGAGATCATCGTCGACAAGTTCCCCAATCTGGCGGGCTTCAAGCTGGGCCCGAACGGCTTCCTGCAGGGCGCGGCGCTGACGTTGTTCCTGTGCCTGTGCTCGATGCTGGTGTCAGTGCTGTTGGGCTTTGCCGCAGCGCTGGCACGGCTGTCGCCAAGCGCGGTGCTGTTTGGCGTGGCCAGTTTCTATACGTCGTTCTTCCGCGGCACGCCGTTGCTGATCCAGATTCTGCTGATCTACCTCGGCTTGCCGCAGTTGGGTCTGGTGCCGGGGGCGATTGCTGCGGGGATCATTGCCCTGTCGCTGAACTACGGTGCTTACCTGAGCGAGATCTTCCGCGCCGGCATCATCGGCGTCGCGCTCGGCCAGCGCCAGGCGGCACTTGCTCTGGGCATGCGTCCGGCGGCGATCTTCTGGCATATCACCTTGCCGCAGGCGATGCGCACGATCATCCCGCCCAGCGCCAACCAGTTCATCTCGATGCTCAAGGATTCGTCGCTGATTTCGGTGATGGGGGTTTGGGAAGTGATGTTTCTGGCGCAGTCGTATGGGCGTTCCAGCTATCGGTATCTGGAGATGCTGACGACGGCGGCGGTGATCTACTGGGTGCTGTCGATCATGCTGGAACTGGTGCAGGCGCGGCTGGAGCGCTACTTCGGCAAAGGCTATCAGCGCTGAAAGTGCACAAAAAAAGGGGAGCTATTCGCTCCCCAATGAGGTTAACCGCGTGTAGATGAGGGCGTTGCTCAGCCCTCGATCTCGATCAGAATCTCGCCCGGAGTAACCCGGTCGCCCTTGGCCACATGAATGGCCACGACCTTGCCGGCGATCGGCGCCTGCACTTCGGTCTCCATCTTCATCGCCTCGGTGATCAGCACGGCCTGGCCGGCCTTGACCACGTCGCCTTCCTTGACCAGCACATCGACGATGTTGCCCGGCATGCTGGTGCTGACATGGCCCGGCCCGCTGGCCTGCTTGCGCTTGCTGCCGCCACCGCCAACGAAGTCGTTGAGCGGCTCGAACACCACTTCCTCCGGCATGCCGTCGATCGACAGGTAGAAGTGACGCTTGCCCTCGGCCTTGACGCCGACACCGGTGATGTCGACACGGTAGGTCTCGCCATGCACGTCGATGACGAACTCGGTCGGCACACCTTCGCCGCCAGGGGCAGCCACTGCGCCAGCCTCAGGGATCGGCAGGAGTACTTCGGGGGTCAGGGTGCCGGCTGCGCGTTCTTCGAGGAACTTGCGCCCGATGTCCGGGAACATGGCAAAGGTCAGTACGTCTTCTTCGCTCTGCGCCAAGGCACCGATGTCGGCACGCAGCTTGGTCATCTCGGGCTTGAGCAGGTCGGCCGGGCGTACGTCGATGACTTCTTCGCTACCGATGGCCTGACGGCGCAGCTGTTCGTTGACCACACCCGGCGCCTTGCCGTAACCGCCTTGCAGGTACAGTTTGACCTCGTTGGTGATGGTCTTGTAGCGCTCGCCGGCGAGCACGTTGAAGAAGGCCTGAGTACCGACGATCTGCGAGGTTGGGGTAACCAGCGGCGGGAAGCCGAGGTCTTCACGAACCCGCGGAATCTCTGCCAGCACTTCGCTCATGCGGCTGAGGGCGCCCTGCTCCTTGAGCTGGTTGGCCAGGTTGGAAATCATCCCGCCAGGGACCTGGTTGACCTGCACGCGGGTGTCGACCGCGGTGAATTCGCTCTCGAACTGGTGGTACTTCTTGCGCACGGCATAGAAGTACAAGCCGATTTCCTGCAACAGTTGCAGGTCCAGGCCGGTGTCGAACTCGCTGCCCTTGAGCGCAGCGACCATCGACTCGGTGCCGGGATGGCTGGTGCCCCAGGCGAAGCTGGAGATGGCTGTATCGATATGATCGGCGCCGTTTTCCACAGCCTTGAGCTGGCACATCGCGGCCAGGCCAGCGGTGTCATGCGAGTGGATGAATACCGGCAGCGACTGCTCGGCCTTGAGCGCCTTGACCAGCTCGCCAGTGGCGAATGGCGTCAGCAGGCCGGCCATGTCCTTGATCGCGACCGAGTCGCAACCCATGGCTTCCATCTGCTTGGCCTGGGCCACGAACGCTTCGATGGTGTGTACAGGGCTGACGGTGTAGGCAATGGTGCCCTGGGCATGCTTGCCGGCAGCCTTGACCGCTTCGATTGCCACGCGCAGGTTACGCACGTCGTTCATGGCGTCGAAGATGCGGAACACGTCGATGCCGTTGTCCGCGGCCTTGGCCACGAAGGCCTTGACCACGTCATCGCTGTAGTGGCGATAGCCGAGCAGGTTCTGCCCGCGCAGGAGCATCTGCAGACGCGTGTTGGGCAAGGCCGCACGCAGCTGGCGCAGGCGCTCCCACGGGTCTTCCTTGAGGAAGCGCACACAGGCGTCGAAGGTTGCGCCGCCCCACACTTCCAGCGACCAGTAGCCGACCTTGTCGAGCTTTTCGCAGATCGGCAGCATGTCTTCGGTACGCATGCGCGTGGCCAGCAGGGACTGGTGGGCGTCGCGCAGGATTGTGTCGGTTACGTGGATTTTCTTGGACATTGTTGTATTCCTCACAGGCCTGCGTGGGCGGCGATGGCGGCGGCGATGGCCAGGGCCAGCTCTTCGGGTTTGCGCTTGATCGAGTAGTTGGTCAGTTCAGGGTGGCTTTCAACGAAGCTGGTATTGAACTGGCCGCTACGGAATTCCGGGTTACGCAGGATTTCCTGGTAGTACGCGGCGGTGGTCTTGACCCCCTGCAGGCGCATGTCGTCCAGGGCGCGCAGGCCGCGGTCCATGGCTTCTTCCCAGGTCAGTGCCCAGACCACCAGCTTCAGGCACATCGAGTCGTAGTACGGCGGGATGGTGTAGCCGGTGTAGATCGCCGTATCGGTGCGCACGCCCGGGCCGCCCGGGGCGTAGTAACGGGTGATCTTGCCAAAGCTTGGCAAGAAGTTGTTTTTCGGATCTTCGGCGTTGATGCGGAACTGCAACGCGTAGCCGCGGTGCTGGATGTCTTCCTGCTTGACCGACAGCGGCAGGCCGGAGGCGATGCGGATCTGCTCGCGGACCACGTCGATACCGGTGATTTCTTCGGTGATGGTGTGTTCGACCTGAACCCGGGTGTTCATCTCCATGAAGTACACCTCGCCATCGGCGAGCAGAAACTCCACGGTACCGGCGTTCTCGTAGTCGACCGCCTTGGCCGCGCGCACCGCCAGATCGCCGATGTAGGCGCGTTGCTCCGGGGTCAGCTGCGGGCTGGGGGCGATTTCGATGAGCTTCTGGTTGCGGCGCTGGATCGAGCAGTCACGCTCGAACAGGTGCACCACATTGCCAAAGCTGTCGCCGAGGATCTGCGCCTCGATGTGCTTGGGATTGACGATGCATTTTTCCAGGAACACTTCAGCCGAGCCAAAGGCCTTGGTGGCTTCGGAGATTACCCGGGGAAATGCCTGCTCGAGCTCTTCACGGCTGTTGCAGCGACGAATACCACGGCCGCCACCACCGGAAGTTGCCTTGAGCATCACCGGGTAGCCAATGCGCTCGCCTTCGTTGAGCGCTTCGTGGATATCTGCCACGTTGCCCTCGGTGCCAGGGGTGACCGGGACGCCTGCCTTGATCATGGTCCGGCGTGCTTCGGTCTTGTCGCCCATCCGGCGAATCACCTCCGCCGACGGGCCGATGAACTTGATCCCACGCTCGGCGCAGATCTCCGCCAGCTCAGCATTCTCAGAGAGAAAACCGTAGCCGGGATGCAGTGCATCACAGCCGGTCTCGACCGCCAGGTTGACCAGCTTGCGCGGGTTCAGGTAGCCCGCCAGTGGCTCGGCACCGATGCTGTGGGCCTCATCTGCGCGCTTGACGTGCAGCGCATGGCGGTCGGCATCGGAATAGATCGCCACCGAACGAATGCCCATTTCAGCGCAGGCACGCACGATCCGAACTGCAATTTCACCCCGGTTGGCGATCAGGATTTTTTTTATCACTGGATTCTTCCCAAAGCCGTTGGAACATACGAGCCGGTTCTACCGCTCGGCGCGGCCAGACGCTGCTGGCCAGTCGCACATTCACCCTAGCGCCAGCGCACGATAAACAAAAATCAATATTTGTTAGGGGCAGCATTAGCAAAAGCTTATAGTTCGGTAACAAGGTTTTGCCGAGCGGTGGGGATAAATGCGTAAGTCATTGATGCGTATGACATTGCGTCAGTTGCAGGTCTTCAATGAGGTGTGCGATCTGCGCTCTTACAGCCGCGCGGCCGAAGAGATGTCGTTGACGCAACCCGCCGTAAGTCTACAGATCCGCCAACTCGAAGAGCTGGTCGGCCAGCCACTGTTCGAGTATGTCGGCAAGAAGCTGTACCTGACCGAAGCCGCCGAGGCATTGCAGCGCGCCAGCCGTGACATCTTCGGCCGCCTGGAAAACCTCGACATGCAGCTGTCGGACATGCAGGGCTCGCTGCAAGGGCAGCTGAAGCTGGCTGTCGAATCCAGTGCCAAATACTTCGTGCCGCACCTGTTCGCGGCCTTCAAGGAGCGTCACCCCGAGGTCAACCTGACCCTCACCGTGGTCAACCGGGCGCAGGTCATTCGACGCCTGTCGGACAACCGCGACGACTTGATCATCATGTCGATGGTGCCGCAGGACATGGGCCTTGAGTTTCTGCCGTTTCTGAACAACCCGATCGTTGCCGTGGCGCCGCCGGATCATCCGCTGTGCAAGCTCGACACACTGCGCCTGCAAGACCTCGAGCCGCACACCTTGCTGATCCGCGAACAGGGCTCAGGCACGCGCAAGGCCTGCGAAGAATACTTCAAGGACAAGCGCGTGCACTTCACCCAGACCCTTGAGGTAGCCTCGGCAGAAGCGCAGCGCGAGTGTGTGAGTGCCGGCCTCGGCATTGCCCTGCTGACCCGCCATGCGCTGCGCCTGGAACTCGCCACCGGCAGGCTCAAGGAGCTGCCAGTTGAAGAGCTGCCGCTGTACCGCAGCTGGTGTGTAGTGCAGGCCAAAGCCAAGCGTCAGTCACCGGTGGCCCTGGCGTTTCTGGCGTTCATCCGCAGCGAACGTGCGCTGATCAGTGGGCTTGTGGAGCGTTTTTCGGCGACGCCCCCGGCAGTACCTGCCACACCGTGATATCCCTCAATTCGGAATAATCAGCGATTTCGCGCAGCAGTTGCCGTTGCTCGGAGTAGCTTTCGATCGCCCGGCGAAATTCCATCCGGCGCTGATCTTTCTGCTGTTGTTTGCGCGCTTTGGCGTTGGGTTGAAACGAGCCATCGAAGTCGCGAGTCATGCCTGTCTCCCTGAGCGATTACGGGGAGCTTCAGACTGACCGGGCTGTTTTACCGTGAGGTGACAGCCCGATTAACTTTTGCGGTCAGTCGTCCATGGCCTTGATCGACTTGGGCGACAGGCGCAGGCTGCGCAAGCTGCGCTTGACGCTCTTGAGGTGATTGACCAGGCTTGGCCCGCGCGCCATCGCCACGCCCATGGCCAGCACGTCGATCACCACCAGGTGGGCAATCCGCGAGGTCAGCGGGGTGTAGATCTCGGTGTCTTCGTGCACGTCGATGGCCAGATTGACTGTGGATAACTCAGCCAACGGTGTCTGGCTTGGGCACAGGGTGATCAGGTTGGCGCCGCTTTCGCGGACCAGATTGGCCGTGATCAGCAAATCCTTGGAGCGCCCCGACTGCGAGATGCACACCGCCACGTCACCGGGCTTGAGGGTTACCGCCGACATCGCCTGCATGTGCGGGTCGGAATACGCCGCCGCGCTGAGCAGCAGGCGGAAGAACTTGTGCTGGGCGTCGGCTGCGACCGCGCCAGAAGCACCAAAGCCGTAGAACTCGACCCGCTGGGCCTGGGCCATGGCCGCTACAGCACGCTGCAAGGCCTCCGGATCGAGCTGCTCGCGCACTTCCATCAGGGTATGCAGGGTGGTGTCGAAAATCTTCAGGCTGTAGTCGGCAACCGAGTCGTCTTCGTGGATCGCGAACTGGCCGAAGCTGGCACCGGCAGCCAGGCTCTGCGCCAGCTTGAGCTTCAGATCCTGAAACCCTGAACAGCCAATCGCCCGGCAAAACCTCACGATGGTCGGCTCGCTGATCCCGACGTTGTGGGCAAGGTCGGCCATCGAGCTGTGCATGACGGCAGCGGGGTCCAGCAGCACATGGTCGGCTACTTTCAGTTCCGATTTACGCAGCAAGTGGCGCGATTGGGCGATATGGTGCAACAGATTCACGGGCTGGACTCGGTTATGATCGACTGGCCGGGGATGTAGCTTTCTTGTAGTTATACTACATGACCGGCAAAGCGCCCAGTTAAACGAATGTGGAGAGTGGTGGCTTGACGATTCCTTGCGACATTCTGGTCTTTGGCGGCACCGGTGATCTGGCCCTGCACAAACTGCTGCCGGCGCTCTATCACCTGTACCGCGAGGCGCGCCTGCACAATGCCGTACGGATCATCGCGCTGGCGCGACGCAACCTGCACCGCGACGACTTCCTCAAGCTCGCCGAACGCCACTGCCGGGTGCAGATCGCCCGCAACGATTTCGATGAAGAGGTGTGGCGGCGCTTCTGCGCCCGGCTCGACTACTTCGCCATGGACGCCTCGCAAAGCGCCGACTTCGGTCGCCTGGCGCGCTACCTGGGCGAGCCTGGCGGGCTGACCCGGGTGTTCTATCTGGCCACCGCGCCACACCTGTTCGTGTCGATCGCCACCCACCTGCGCATCGCCGGCCTGGCCGATCACGAAGCGCGCATCGTGCTGGAAAAACCCATCGGCCACTCGCTGCAGTCGGCCACCGCGATCAACCAGGCCATCGGTGAAGTATTCGCCGAATCGCAGGTGTTCCGCATCGACCACTACCTGGGCAAGGAGACTGTGCAGAACCTGATGGCGCTGCGCTTTGCCAATGCCCTGCTGGAGCCGGTGTGGCGCAATGGCCAGGTCGATCATGTGCAGATCAGCGTGTGCGAAACCCTCGGTGTCGAAAGCCGTGGCGGTTACTACGACCGGGCCGGAGCCACTCGCGACATGCTGCAGAACCACCTGCTGCAGTTGCTCTGCCTGGTCGCCATGGAGCCGCCGGCGCAGTTCGAGGCGGAGGCTGTGCGCGACGAGAAGGTAAAGATCTTGCGCGCGCTCAAGCCCATCAGCGGCCAGGATGTGCAGGACAAGACCGTGCGCGGCCAGTACAGCGCCGGGCGCATCGGCGGCCAGGAAGTGCCGGCCTATTACTTCGAGAAAGACGTCGACAACGACAGCGATACCGAGACCTTTGTCGCCGTTCAGGCGCAGATCGACAACTGGCGCTGGGCCGGCGTGCCGTTCTACCTGCGCACCGGCAAGCGCATGGCGCGCCGCTCGTCGCAGATCGTCATCCAGTTCAAGCCGGTGCCGCACGAGCTGTTCAGCGGCGGTCAGGTCAATCAGTTGTTGATCCAGCTCCAGCCGGATGAGCGCATCAGCTTGCGCATGATGACCAAGACCCCGGGCAAAGGCATGCGTCTGGAGCCGGTCGAGCTGAACCTCAACCTGGCCCAGGCGTTCGGCCAGACCCGCCGCTGGGAGGCCTACGAGCGCTTGCTGTTGGACGTGCTAGATGGCGACTCGACGCTGTTCATGCGCCGCGACGAGGTCGAAGCCGCGTGGGCCTGGGTCGACCCGATCCTGCAGGGCTGGGAGGAGCACTTCCAGGCGCCGCGGCCCTACCATGCCGGCAGCAATGGGCCAGAGCTGGCCAACAGCTTGCTCAGCCGCCATGGCAGGCACTGGTACAGCTAATCCCTGCTCAGCAACCCTATAAAGGCTGCCGCATCAACCGGCTTGCTGATCAGATAGCCTTGCGCTTCATCGCAACCCTGGGCTTTGAGCACGTCCAGTTGCTCCTGGGTCTCGACACCTTCGGCCACGACCTTCAAATCGAGACTATTGGCCATGACGATGATTGCACGGGTGATCGCAGCGTCCTGGCTGCCCTCGTGCAGCCCGCTGATAAAGGTCTGATCGATCTTCACGTAGTCCACCGGCAAGCGCTTCAGGTAACTCAGCGATGAATAGCCTGTGCCGAAGTCATCGATCGCCAGTTTGACCCCCAGTGCGTGCAACTGCTGGAAGATGGTGATGATGTGCTCGACGCTGTCCAGCAGCTGGCTCTCGGTCAGCTCGAGTTCCAGCTGTTCGGGCGCAAGCCCGGTTTCTTCCAATACCTGACGCACCAGGCTGACCAACTTGCCTTGGCGCAGTTGATAGACCGACAGGTTGACCGAGACGCGGATCTGCACGCCCTCACGCAGCCACTGGCATGCCTGCCGACAAGCCTGACGCAGCACGAATTCGCCCATCGGCGCGATCAGCCCGGTTTCTTCGGCCAGACCTATGAACTCGCTGGGCGGAACCATGCCCAGCTGCGGATGCTGCCAACGCACCAATGCCTCGGCCGCATGCAGCTTGCCGCTGCGCAGGCACAGCTTGGGTTGGTAGTAGACGCACAGCTGGCCTTCATCGATTGCCTTGCGCAGCTGAATCTCCAGCTGCAGGCGCTCCAGCGTGCTGGCGCGCTGGCTCTCGGTGTAGAACTGGAAGTTGTCACCGCCCAGGTGCTTGGCGTGACGCTTGGCCATGTCGGCCTGGCTGATCAGGGTATTGCCGTCGAACGCCGCATCAGACAACAGGCTGATGCCCACCGAGGCGCTGACCACGACCTCATGATCATCCTGGCGCAGCGGCACGCGCAGCTTGTCGAGCAAACGGGTGGTCACTCGAACCAGGCTGGACAGGTTGCTGTAGCCGTCAAACAACACGGCGAACTCATCGCCCGACAGGCGCGCCACGGTGTCCGCCTCGGGCACGGCATTGGCGATCCGCTGGGCGATCTTTTTCAGCAACTGGTCAGCCAGCTCGTGGCCAAGGCTTTCATTGAGCAATTTGAAGCGATCAAGGTCGATGTGCAGCAAGGCCAGGCTGCGCCCGTTCAGCCGCGCGCGCTGGCCGGCCTCATGCACGCGCAAGCGGAACAGCGCGCGGTTGGCCAGGCCCGTCAGCTCATCATAGTGAGCGAGGTAGCGCAGCCGCTCTTCAGACGCACGCCGCGCCGACAGGTCAGTGAAAAAGCCGACGATATTGTTGAGCCTGCCAGACGCCCCGCGCACGGCCGTGAGTTGCAGCCACTGCGGGTACAACTCGCCATTGCGCCGCGCCTCGACCAGCTCGCCCTGCCACTGGCCGTGCTGGGCCAGGGCATGCTCCATGGACTGCTGATAACGCCGGGCGTCGCTGCTGCAGGGCAGCTCCAGCAACTGCCGGGCGAGCAGCTCAGGGATGGAGTACCCAGTCATGTGACAGTAGGCCTGATTGACGGCAAGCAAGGTGAACTCGGCCGTTAGCACGACAATGCCGTCGTTGCAGGCCTCGAATACCGATGAAGCCAGGCGTTGCTGTTCTTCAAGCGCCTTTTGCGCGTAGATGCGCTGCAGGTCTTCATTCAGCGCCTGATTCTGAAAGCGCCGTAACAGGCTGCGATCGACCAAGCGATGGACCTGCCAGGCCACCACCATCAGCGCCCCCAGCAGGATCAGCCCCAACCAGCCCCAGCCGCGTTGCTGACCAGCATCGAAATAGAACAGGAAGGCAATCGGCGGCAGCAGGCAGGGCAAGGCGAAACTGAGAAACGCCGGCAAGCTGACGGCATAGGCCACGCTGGCAGACAACGCCGCGACTCCAAGCAAGCCGAACACCCAGGCCTGCTGGATGAAGTTGGCCACCGGCACCAAGGCAATCGCTGCGCTGGCCAGGGTCAGGCCACTGAACGCCGAGCCCAGCAGAAACATCCGCCGCCAGCTCAGGCTGGCCTGCCTCTTGGTTGGTGCGGCGTCGAACGCGGTCACCTGCACCAGTCGCAGCCCAGCCAGCGCCAGCAACCAGATCAGCCAGGCGCCCAGCAACAGATAGCGCCCAGGGCTCCACAACAGCCACGCGCAAAGCAGGCCGTTGAACAGCATCAACAGAGTGGGCAGCAGCGAGCCTTGATACAGCAGTCGGGTGCGCTCGATGGACAGTTGCGTGGCAAATTGCCGGCGCACATTCCTCGACACCTGCGGCAATACGCCGACCGCCGTGCAATCCTGAGTCATGTCATTTTCTTGTTATTGGCTGGCGACAAAAGTTGCCCGGATCTTACACAAGCGACGGCGCAGGCCAAACTGCTCTGTGTCATCGAGCGCCCCTACCGGTGGATCGACATCACAGAACCGATGAACGGCGTGCGTCCGAGGTGAATATTTATACAGTAGAGATTTGCCCCCTCCCCCCGCAGCAACCTAGAATGGCCGGATGCGCACAGACGACCTCTCCCTCCTGCTGAATTCCCTCAACGATGCCCAACGCCAGGCCGTAGCGGCCAAGGTCGGGCGTCAACTGGTGCTTGCTGGCGCCGGCTCCGGTAAAACCCGCGTGCTGGTGCACCGTATCGCCTGGTTGATCCAGGTCGAACAGGCCTCGCCGCACTCGATCCTGTCGGTGACCTTCACCAACAAGGCTGCTGCCGAAATGCGCCAGCGGATCGAGCAATTGATGGGGATCAGCCCCGCCGGCATGTGGGTGGGCACCTTCCACGGCCTGGCCCACCGCCTGTTGCGGGCACACTGGCAGGAAGCCAAGCTGGCGCAGAACTTCCAGATTCTCGACAGCGATGACCAGCAGCGTCTGGTCAAACGGGTGATGCGCGAGCTGGGCCTGGATGAACAGCGCTGGCCGGTGCGCCAGGCCCAGTGGTTCATCAACGGGCAAAAGGACGAAGGCCTGCGTCCGCAGCACATTCAAGCGGGCGGCGACCTGTTCCTGGCGACCATGCGCAGCGTCTATGAAGCGTACGAGCAGGCGTGCGAACGCGCCGGCGTGATCGACTTCTCCGAACTGCTGCTGCGTGCGCTGGACCTGTGGCGCGACAACCCGGGCCTGCTCGAGCACTACCAGCGGCGTTTCCGCCACCTGTTGGTGGATGAGTTCCAGGACACCAACGCCGTGCAGTACGCCTGGTTGCGCCTGCTTGCCAAGGGCGGCGACAGCCTGATGGCGGTGGGCGACGACGACCAGTCGATCTACGGCTGGCGCGGTGCCAAGATCGAGAACATCCATCAATACACCGAAGACTTCCCCGACGCCGAGATGATCCGCCTGGAGCAGAACTACCGCTCCACCGGCGGCATCCTCAAGGCCGCCAACGCCCTGATCGCGAACAACACCGACCGCCTCGGCAAAGAGCTGTGGACCGATGTCGGCGAAGGCGAGCCGCTGACCTTGTACGCCGCCTACAACGAGCACGACGAGGCACGTTATGTAGTCGAGTCGATCGAGAGCGTGATCAAGCAGGGCAATGCACGCAGCGACATCGCCATCCTCTATCGCTCCAACGCCCAGTCGCGGGTGCTTGAAGAGGCGCTACTGCGCGAACGCATCCCTTACCGCATCTACGGCGGCCAACGCTTCTTCGAACGTGCCGAAATCAAGAACGCCATGGCCTACCTGCGCCTGCTCGAGGGTCGCGGCAACGACGCCGCGCTGGAGCGGGTGATCAACGTGCCACCGCGTGGCATCGGCGAGAAGACCGTCGAAGCAATCCGCGACCACGCTCGCCAGGCACAGCTGTCGATGTGGGAGGCGATGTGCCAGCTGATCGCCGCCAAAGGCCTCAAAGGCCGCGCCGCGAGTGCACTGGGTGCCTTTATCGAGTTGATCGAAGGGCTGGCGGCCAAAGCCGTCGAAATGCCACTGCACGTCATGACCCAGACCGTCATCGAGCAGTCCGGGCTGATCATCTATCACCAGGAAGAAAAAGGTGAAAAGGGCCAGGCACGGGTAGAAAACCTTGAGGAACTGGTCAGCGCTGCGCGCAACTTCGAAAGCAGCGACGAAGACGCCGACCTGTCGCCGCTGTCGGCCTTCCTCGGCCACGCCTCGCTGGAAGCCGGTGAGTCGCAGGCTGATGAACATGAAGACAGCGTGCAATTGATGACCCTGCACAGCGCCAAGGGCCTGGAATTCCCCTACGTGTTCCTGGTCGGCCTGGAAGAAGGCCTGTTCCCGCACAAGATGAGCCTGGAAGAGCCCGGCCGCCTGGCCGAAGAGCGCCGCCTGGCGTATGTCGGCATCACCCGAGCCATGCGCCAGTTGTTCATGACCTACGCCGAGACGCGTCGTCTGTATGGCAGCGAGACCTACAACAAGGTCTCGCGGTTCGTCCGCGAAATCCCGGCAGGGCTGGTGCAGGAAGTGCGCCTGTCCAACTCGGTCAGCCGCCCGTTCGGCGGTTCGCAGGCGCCGGCCAGCAGCATCTTTGCCAATGCCAACATCCCGCAGACCTCGTTCAACCTTGGCCAGCGCGTGCAGCACTCGGTGTTTGGTGAGGGCGTGATCCTCAACTTCGAGGGCTCCGGCGCCCAGGCACGGGTGCAGGTGAATTTTGCCGAGGGCAGCAAATGGCTGATGCTCGGCTACGCCAAGCTCGAGGCCATCTAAGCCAATGCGGATGCCTGAGCGGTTGCTGAATGACCGTTCAGGCAAAAGCTCGAAACATTATGCCGCTGGTCATGTCTGCTACAACATGTGCAACATGACGCGCGTGCAATCCACAATCAGGGGATATCCCACTTATGCAACGTTTTCTTAGCATCGCCCTGGCGCTGTGCCTCGGCCTGACGCTGAGCCTGGACGCCAACGCCAAACGCTTCGGCGGCGGCAAGAGCTCGGGCGCCGCGCCTATGCACCAGACTCGCCAGGCTACGCCAAACACTCCAGCTGCGGCACCGAATGCTGCGGGTCGTGCACCGGCCGCCGCCAGCGGTGCTTCGCGCTGGTTGGGCCCACTCGCCGGCCTGGCCGCCGGTGGTCTGCTGGCCTCCATGTTCATGGGTGACGGTTTCCAGGGCATGCAGATCATGGACTTCCTGATCATGGGCCTGATCGCCTTCCTGGTCTTCCGTTTCATCGCTGCGCGTCGCCGCAAGCAACAACCACAAGTTGCTGCTGCCGGCCATGCACCGTTCCAGCGTGAGGCTTACAACCAGCAAGCAGCGCAGCCGTCGATCTTCGGTGGTTCTGCCGCACCTGCTGCTGCCGCACCTGCGATCAACGCGCCAGCCTGGTTCAACGAGCAAAGCTTCCTGAATGCCGCACGCAGCCACTTCCAAACGCTGCAGCAGCACTGGGACGCCAACGAGATGGACAAGATCTCGGAGTTCGTGACCCCGCAACTGCTTGATTTCCTCAAGCGCGAGCGCGCTGATCTGGGTGATGGCTTCCAGTCCACCTATATCGACAACCTCGAAGTGCAACTGGACGGTGTTGAAGATCGCGCCGACAAGACCATCGCCACCCTGACCTTCAGCGGTCTGTCGAAAACCTCGCGTTTCGACCAGGGCGAGGTGTTCAGCGAAAGCTGGCACATGGAGCGCGCTCAAGGCGACAACCAGCCTTGGCTGGTCGCCGGTATCCGCCAAAACGGCTGATCCAGGCACGCTGCATAAAAAACCCCGGGCTTGCCCGGGGTTTTTGCTTTTGCCAGAGCGCCCTACTAGGGTATAACCCGCAGCGTTGTCATCAAGCGAGAGGATGTGAACCGTGGAAGAAGTGATCGAACAACTGCGTGAAGCCAATGAGCCGGTGCCGGTGCCCCTGGAGCTTCCTGACGAAGATCAGTTGGTCGAAGTAGAGGAGCAGCTGTTCATCAATATTCCGTTCGTGTTCAAGGAATATCTGCTGACCGTCAGCGATGTGATTTACGGCAGCCTGGAGCCGGTCACCGTCACCGACCCACAGTCACACACCTATCTGCCGGAAGTAGCTGCCAACGCCTGGGATGCCGGCGTGCCACGCGAGCTGATCCCGATCTGCCAGGACGGCGAGAACTACTACTGCGTCGAAGAAGACGGCACCGTGGTGCTGTGGTCGGGCGAAGAAGAGCTGGTTACCGAAGAAAGCTGGGAATCGGTCTGGCACTGGGCGCGCGACGTCTGGCTGGAAAGCTGATCCGGCTCAATGCAATCGCGGTGCACTGTGCACCGCGATTGCGTTGAATGTCAGTGGGCCTGATCGCGGTTGTTTTCCAGTGTTTCGAGCAGGGCGATCTGCATCCGCGTGTGCACGCGGATGAACCAGCGCCACAGCACCGCGACCACCACCGCAGCCACCACCACGATCACCAGCAGCAGTTCGTTGGTCGGCAAGATACTCGCCGACAACGCCGACAGCAGCAGGAAGATCACCAGCAGTGACAACAACGGGATAACCTCGGCAATCACCCGCCGGACCCGCTGCGTATGCCGCCCGGCCATCTCAGGCTTGACCCCCATCTCCGCCAGCAACATCGACAGCGCCTTGAGCTTGCGGTACGCCGCAATCAGGAACGGCAGCGACAACAACAACGCGGCGCCCCAGATCAGCGCCTTCTGCTGGCTGACATCGCCCAGCCACTCGCTCAGCCACAGGCCGATCCGCTCGGCAAAGTAGCCCCCGGTAAAGAAGATCGCGATCACCAGCGCCAGGTTGACCCCAACCTGCAGCAAGATGCGCCGGATCATCGCCGCGAGCATGGCGCCCTCACCTTGTGGCTGAATGCTGCGCAGCCATTCGCCGTACAGCGACAGCACCCGCGACAGCCGGCTGGGCATGATCTGGCCAAGCTTGATCGAGAGTGGATCAGCCGCCCGAATCAGGTATGGCGTGAGCAAGGTGGTAATCGCCGAGACCGCTACCGCCACCGGATAGAGGAAGTCGCTGGTGACCTGCAAGGTCATCCCCAGCGCGGCGATGATGAACGAGAACTCGCCAATCTGCGACAGGCCCATGCCGACCCGTAGCGAGGTACGGCCATCGTTGCCGGCAATGAACGCGCCCATGCCGCACGAGAGCATCTTGCCCAGCACCACCGCGAAGGTGATCACCACAATCGGCCAGGCGTAGTCGACCAGCACCTGCGGGTCGATCATCAGGCCGATGGCCACGAAGAAGATCGCGCTGAACATGTCGCGCACCGGCTCGATCAAACGCTCGATCTTCAGCAGTTGCCGCGACTCGGCCATGATCGCACCGATCAGGAACGCACCGAGGACCATGCTGTACTCGAGCTTGACCACCAGCAGGCAGAAGCCGAAGCACAGCCCCAGCACGGTGATCAGGAGCATCTCGTTGCTCTCGAACTTGGCCACGTAGGCCAGCAGCCGCGGCACCAGAAGAATGCCGATGACCAACGCCACGATCATGAACAGCGACAGCTTGCCCACAGTGGAGAAGACTTCGCCAGAGCTGACCGAGCCGCTGACGGCGATACCCGAGAGCAAGGCGATGATGCCGATACCGAGGATGTCCTCGACGATCAGCACGCCGAAGATCAACTGCGCGAAGCGCTCGTTCTTCATCTTCAGGTCATTGAGGGCTTTTACGATGATGGTGGTCGAGGAGATCGCCAGGATCGCGCCGAGGAACAGCGAGTCCATGGTGTTCCAGCCGAACCAGCGGCCGATTTCGAAACCGATCCAGATCATCAGGACGATTTCCAGGAAGGCGGCGATAAATGCCGTGGCACCGACCTTGAACAGCTTGCGCAGGCTGAACTCGAGGCCCAGGCAGAACATCAGGAAGATCACCCCAAGCTCGGCCAGGGTCTTGATCGTGTCTTCGTCGTGAATGAGGCCAAATGGCGGGGTGTGCGGGCCGATGATGAAGCCGGCAACGATGTAGCCCAGGACCACCGGTTGTTTCAACCGATGAAAGACGATGGTGACCACGCCCGCCACCAACATGATTACGGCAAGATCCTGGATGAAGCTTATGGCATGCATGGCGTGCTACTCCTTGTTCACGGTGCCAGAGCAGACCGCTCCTCCGCTGAGGCGAACCTGAGCGGGCAGCAAGTACATACTGTGATTAAAGCGGGGAAAGCCCATGTTGCATGGGCCGACTCAGGTTACCATCGCGCCCGGACGCAAAACGTCTGCGCAATATGCAGAAACAGATCGGTTGATGTGCTGCTGCACGTTTTGTGATGCGAGCTATGACCGCTGCCCGCTTGTGGTGCACCACACCGCTGACGGCCCATGCGCGTGACGACGGAGCGCTCTGCGGCGTCCCGTATCTAGATCGGAAATTTCAACAGGGGTACCAAGAAGTGTCTGCAGATACCGGCCCCGATTCAGCGCAACCTCACCGTGAGCACTCTATGGAACCTGGAAACGCCCAGCTGACTATGACCGTCCTGATGACCCCGGACATGGCCAACTTCTCCGGCAACGTACACGGCGGCACCTTGCTCAAATACCTCGACGAGGTGGCCTATGCGTGCGCCAGCCGTTATGCGGGTACGTATGTAGTGACCCTGTCGGTCGATCAGGTAGTGTTCCGCGAGCCCGTGCATGTGGGCGAACTGGTGACCTTCCTGGCATCGGTCAACTACACCGGCAACACGTCGATGGAAGTGGGCATCAAAGTGGTGACCGAGAACATTCGCGAGCGCTCGGTACGCCACTCCAACAGCTGCTTCTTCACCATGGTGGCGGTGGATGATAATCGCCGGCCGGTCCCGGTCCCGGCGCGCCTGCCGCAAAGCAGCGAAGAAAAACGCCGCTTCCTTCAGGGCAAACAGCGCCGGCAGATCCGCCAGGAGCTGGAAAAACGCTACCAGGACCTGAAAACCGACTCGATCTAAACGCTCAGGCGCTGCGCTTCGAAACGCACGCGCGGATGGGCAATGCGATCCTGGGCTCGCACCAGCTGCAGTTCGTAGCTGGCGCAGGCCTGGGTTTCCAGCAGCACTTCGTGGACAGCCGCTGCGGTGTATTCAAACGCTTGCAGCCAGCTGTCCCCCAGCAACACGCGAGCCAGGAACAGCCCTGACGTAAGGTCACCGACGCCTACAGGCTGGCGTGGGAAGCACAGCAGCGGCCGGCGCAGGTGCCAGCAGTCTTCGCCGGTTACCAGCAGCATTTCGAAAGAGTCTTCGGCACGGCCCGGATAGCTCAGGTGCTTGACCAGCACCACCTGCGGGCCGCGGGCCAGCAGGTTGCGCGCCATGGCCACGCAATCTTCCAGCGACTGCGCCTTGCGCCCGCTGAAGCTGTCCAGCTCAAGCTGGTTAGGGCAGAGAATATCGGCCTTGGCTGCAGCCTGCTGCAGAAGGAACTCGCTGACTTCGGCCGGCACGCTGCAGCCCTTCTCGGCATGGCCCATGACCGGGTCGCACAGGTACAGCGCCTTGGGGTTGATCGCCTTGATCCGCTCGACGCCGGCCAGAATCGCCCGGCCCTGCTCGGCGCTGCCCAGATACCCAGACAACACCGCATCGCAGTTGCCCAGCTCGCCGATGTTGGCAATGCCTTCCACCAACTCAGGAATTTGCGCTGGAGCAAGCACTTCTCCGGCCCACTGGCCATACTGAGTGTGGTTGGAGAACTGCACCGTATTCAGCGGCCAGACATTCACGCCTATGCGCTGCATGGGAAACACCGCGGCGCTGTTTCCGGCGTGGCCGAAGACCACATGGGATTGGATCGCGAGCAAGTGCGGCGTGCGTTTCATGCAGAGGTTTCCAAAACTGATTTCAAGATAAGAACGTCGCGCAGTATGAACCCGATTGCCACCTGTACGACAGGCCAGGGACGCAGTTAAGCTGGATCTACCTGTTTGGAGCATATGCAAATGTTGACCCTGGAGAACCTCTTCGTCCTGATGCTGCTGGCCAGCGGCGGCGCCTGGCTGTGGCACAACCACGGGCTGCGCGAGAAAGCCCTCGAGCGGGTCAAACAGCATTGCGCCAAACTCGACCTGGAGCTGCTCGACGAGGCCGTTGCGCTCAAGCGTATCGGCTTTGTGCGTGACGCCAACGGCCGCAAACGCCTGGCGCGGATCTACAACTTCGAATTCACCGTGACTGGCGAGCAGCGCCATCCGGGTACGGTCACCCAGTTTGGTGCACACACCATGCAGATCGAGCTGGCGCCCTACCCGTTCGAGATAAAGCCGGCGCCACGCAGCGACAACGTGATCGAGATGCAGCAGTGGCGCCAGGAGCACAACCGCTGGAGCAACGATCAGCGTTGAGTACGGCAGTCGGCCATGGCCTGCTGCAGCGCTACCACAGGCTGCTCATGCGCGAAGATCAGCTCTATCCGTGAATCCTTGCGCCATTCGCTTGGCTGCCAACTCAAGACGCCGCCAGCAAGACCGTTGAACGACTGCCAGCCTCTGGCGCTGTGGATAACGCCTTTGGCTCGGAGCCAGGGCGTGTCGCTCAGAAATTGCTCGATGCAGGTTTGCTCAAAGCACTGGGATGGATGCCAACGCCAGCCACAGCTCCAACCACCCTCGCCCTTTTCAGCGGCAAACAACGGCTCGTCGCTAGTTGTCCACAATGCGCCAGCCAGGTTGGGATAGTTATCCTCAGGCAACGGCACCACCCTCTCAGCATAGGTTGAGCCTGTGGAAAACTGTAAAAGATCTGCGATCGCCAGCCGTCCTTGTTCGGTCCAGAAAGCAGGTTTGCTCGATAACTGCTCGGTTATCGCCAGCCGCTGAGAGTTATCCACAGCGTCCGCCTTGTTGATTATCAACAGCTCCGCTGCCGCCAGCGCTTGTTGTTGCGCCTCTGCCAAGCGCTCTCCCCTGGCCAATGCAGACGCATCCAGCACCATGATCAGGGGCTGCAACTGCAGTATGCCGGCCCAGGGCGCCTGGCTTAGCTGGTGCAACAGCTGCAACGGATGACCCAGGCCGGACGGTTCGATAAACAGCCGGTCCGGGCAAGCTTTGCGCAGCAGCCGGCCCAGCCCAACCTGAAACGGCACGCCGTTGACGCAGCACAGGCAGCCACCGGCAACCTCAGCGATGGCAACGCCTTCTTCGTCACGGTGTAACAGCGCGGCGTCCAGGCCGATCTGGCCAAACTCGTTGACCAGCACAGCCCAGCGCTCATTCGCAGGCTTTTGCGCAAGCAGATGGCCAATCAGGCTGGTCTTGCCGGCGCCTAGAGGGCCGGCAACGACGTGGGTGGGAATGTTCTTGAGCATGCCGATGATCTGCGCAAAGCGAGGCAAAGCGGCCCCGTAACCGGAAGCGTCCACTATGCCCCGCCTGCTCAGGCAGTCAAGGCCGGCCTGCACATCACGATGTTATCCACAGGGCGCGGTTTATGCGGCCATGTCCTCATGCCACGCACCGAACGGATCTGGAAGGTTCAGCCAGGCATCCGAACCCGCTGCCATCTCTTCGTCGGTCAACAGACACGCATCCAGCGCTGTGGATAACTGTGCAAAGTCGATGTTCTGCCCGATGAACACCAGTTCCTGGCGGCAATCACCGGCTTCTTCACTCCAGTGACCCAGAATCGCGGCCTTGCTGGCATCGTCCTGCGGCCACTGGTCCTCCGGCACAAAACACCACCAGCGGCCGGCATAGCTGTAACGCATCATGCCGCCCGCCTGCGACCAACTGCCTGCCTCCTGATACTTGCTGGCAAGCCAGAAGAAGCCCTTCGAGCGCAGCAATCGGCCATTGGTCCATGGCTTGTGGATAAAGTCGAAGAAGCGCTGTGGGTGCAGTGGCCGGCGGGCCTGCCAGGAGCTTGCGGCGATGCCGTATTCCTCGGTCTCCGGTACGTGCTCGCCACGCAGCTCCTGCAGCCAGCCGGGCGCCTGCGCGGCCTGCTCGAAGTCGAACAGGCCGGTATCGAGAATCTGCGCCAGCGGCACCTGGCCCATGACCATCGGCACGATCTGGGCGCGGGCATTAAGGCTGCGCAAAATTGCCATCAGCTCGTTGCGCTGGTCCTGGCCGATCAGATCGATCTTGCTCAGCAGCAGCACATCGGCGAACTCAATCTGCTCGATCAGCAGATCACTGATCGAGCGCTCGTCGTCTTCGCCAAGCGTCTCACCGCGGCTGGCCAAGGTATCTGCGGCCTGGTAGTCACGCAGAAAATTCAGCCCGTCGACCACGGTCACCATGGTGTCGAGCCGTGCCAGGTCAGACAGGCTACGACCTTGGTCGTCGCGGAAGGTGAAGGTCTCGGCGACTGGCAGCGGCTCGGAGATGCCGGTCGACTCGATCAGCAAATAATCGAAGCGGCCGTCCTCGGCCAGCCGGGCAACTTCTTCGAGCAGGTCTTCGCGCAGGGTGCAGCAAATGCAGCCGTTGCTCATCTCGATCAGTTTTTCTTCGGCGCGGTTGAGGCTGACGTTGCGCTGCACTTCGCTGGCATCGATGTTGATTTCGCTCATGTCGTTGACGATGACGGCGACCCGCAGGTTGTCGCGGTTGCGCAGCACATGATTGAGCAAGGTGCTTTTGCCTGCGCCAAGAAAGCCAGACAGCACGGTGACGGGGAGACGGGTGGACATGGCAAACCTCATCAGGCGAACGCATTCGAAGCGATGCATTTGCTTAATGTTATATTATAACAATACAATTTGGCTAACCCGTCTTGCGAACAATCTTTCCCGGAACCCACCGATGACTCTGCCCGATATTGCTGCACAGATGGACCCACAGGCCCAGCCGCTGGATTGGGTTGGCATGCAAGGCATCGCGCTGCCCGTGACCATTGAGGGACACCGTGTAAACGCTCGCGCCAGCGCAGGCGTCAATCTGGTTGATGGACGCTCGCGCGGTATCCACATGTCGCGCCTGTATCTGGCGTTGCAAAGCATCGAACGAAACGAACTGTCGCCGCTCGTTTTGCGCCGCCTGCTCAGCGAGTTCCTCGACAGCCACGAGGGCCTGTCTACGGCGGCGCATTGCAGTCTGAGTTTTGATTACCTGGTCAATCGACCTGCGCTGGTCAGCTCGCTCGCTGGCTGGAAGAGCTATCCAGTCACCGTTGATGCCTCGATCAAAAACGAAATGTTCCACGTGGAACTATTTGTGCGAATTGCCTATTCCTCTACATGCCCATGCTCCGCTGCGCTGGCGCGACAGCTCATCCAGCAGCAGTTCCTGGATGATTTTGCGGGTGTGGAACTGCAGCAAGAGGCAGTGCTTGCTTGGCTCGGCAGCAGTGAAGGCATCGTCGCCACACCCCACAGCCAGCGTAGCGAAGCACAAATCAAGGTGAGGTTAGCCGCGAGCAAAGACACGATGCCTTTAAAAGCGCTGATCGATAGCGTGGAGGCAGCGCTGGGCACTGCGGTGCAAACAGCAGTAAAACGCGCCGATGAGCAGGCGTTTGCTTTAGCCAACGGCCAGAACCTGATGTTCTGCGAGGATGCTGCCCGCCGCCTGCATGTATCGATGCAGGCGCTGCCCTGGGCAACTGGATTCAGCATAAGGGTCGAGCATGCTGAGAGTCTGCATGCACACGATGCAGTAGCCGTCAGCGAATGGCGCTGGTGAGACAGCAACCGGCTGCTGGGCTGGCAGCCGGTTGTAACAACAGGCGCGCTTAACCGCCTACGCGTGGTTTGACTGTGCCGCAGTCGCTACCCAGCCACAGCGCGCGGGTATTCATGCTGCCCTTCTGTTCCACACCCGAAGCGTTGAAGGTGCCGTTGACCTTGGTGGTGAATTCCCGATCACTGAGGAAGGTCGCTTCACCCTGACCCTGTGCTTTCGGGCAGCTGAATTCAAACTTCCAGACCTTGCCGGTACGGTCAGTGATCTTCTGGGTGCAGCCAGACTTCGGATCCTGCAACGGAATATCGTCGGTCTTGACCTGCTCCGGTGTCAGGCACGAGCGCACGCCATTGCCGCCAACGGTAATACCTTGCTTGGCCAGCACGCCTTCCATCATCGCCCTTTGCTCAGGCGGCAGGTTCTTCAGCTGACCGAGCATGAAGCCCATGTCGGGCAGCGCCTTGCCATCGACCTGCATGTCGCTGGTGGTCAGCTCCCACAGTCCGGGCTGGAGCATTTGTGCGTGGACCAATGGGCTGGTCAGACCCACGACCAGGGCGAACAGGGGCAGGCGGATGTTCATCAATAAATGCTCCTTGGCATAACCGGGCAACTGGCCGGCTCAGCTTAGACGTCAAATTCGTCAGTCGGTTGCACGCTACACTAGACCCGTGGTCTGTTATCAGTAGTGTTTTCAGCAAGCAGGATGCACATGGATTACCACAGCCCCTATTTCTTCGGTTACGTGATTGGCTTCACTCATTTATTGGGGATGGTAGCAGCGCTGCATGCCGTGCTCACCGTGCGTACCGCCCAAGGCGCGATCGCCTGGGCGATGCCGTTGCTGTTTATCCCGTATCTGGCATTGATCCCCTATCTGGTCTTCGGCGCACGCTCGTTCAACGCCTACATCAAGGCGCGTCGTCAGGCCAACCAGGAGATGCACGTGGCGATGGCCAACCTGAACTGGCGGCCCTGGGTTGAAGAAGCATTGGCGGCGCGCGAGTCGGACAGTTACAAGGCCCTGCGCGCCATGCCCAAGCTGGGGCGCATGCCGTGCCTGGCAAACAACCAGGTCAAGCTGCTGATCAATGGTCGGGCTACCTTCGACGCGATCTTTGCCGCGATCGACAAAGCCCGCCAAGCCGTGCTGGTCCAGTTCTTTATCATCCACGACGACATCATCGGCCGCGAGCTGCAGCAACTGCTGCTGCGCAAGGCTGGCGAGGGTGTGCAGGTTTTCGTCCTGTACGACCGCATCGGCAGCCACGCGCTGCCCGCCAGCTATGTGAAGGAACTACGGGATGGCGGTGTGCAGGTAAAAGCATTCGCTACCCGTAGCGGCTGGTTCAACCGCTTCCAGGTCAACTTCCGCAACCACCGCAAGATCGTCGTGGCCGATGGTGAAGTCGGCTTTATCGGCGGCCATAACGTGGGCGATGAATACCTGGGCGGCAACCCGCAGCTGTCCCCGTGGCGCGATACACATGTCCAGATCAACGGCCCGGCCGTGGCCTGCTTGCAGGAGTCGTTCGCCGAGGACTGGTACTGGGCCACGCGCGAGCTGTCGCCGCTGATTCTGCAGGACACCTACCCGGACAATGGCGTGCTCTGCCAGCTGCTGGCGAGCGGCCCGGCTGATCCTCAGGAAACCTGCTCGCTGTTTTTCGTCGAGGCCATCCATTCGGCGGTGCACCGGGTGTGGATAACCACGCCGTACTTCATCCCCGACGAGGCTGTGTTCGCGGCATTGCGTCTGGCGGTGATGCGCGGCGTGGATGTGCGTGTGCTGATCCCGGCGCGCCCGGACCACCGCGTGGTCTACGCCGCTTCCAGCCTGTTTGCCTTCGAAGCGGTGCGCGCCGGCGTGCGCATGTTCCGCTACCAGCCAGGCTTCCTGCATCAGAAGGTGGTGCTGGTCGACGATGAGGTCAGCGCCATTGGCAGCGCCAACCTCGACAACCGCTCGTTCCGGCTGAATTTCGAAATCACCTTGCTGACCGTGGACCGGGCCTTTGCCGATCAGGTTGAGGCAATGTTGCAGGAGGACTTCTCCCACGCCAAGGAGATCACCGCCGAAGACAGCCGCGATACCCACCGCCTGCAACAGCTTGGGATGCGTATCGCTCGGCTGATATCTCCGGTGCTCTGAGGGCGCTCAGCGATACAGATCCTCGCGAGTCCATGGCAGATCGTGGTGGCCATCGGCGTAGGGTTTGACCGCGAGGATCTGATGCAGGTTGATCCAGCCCTTGCTGAAGGCATAGGCACACCCCGCCAGATATAGCCGCCAGATACGCAGGGTCTTGGCCGGCACTATCGCCGCTGCCCGCTGCAGTTGGTGCTCGAGGTTCTCACTCCACTGATGCAGCGTCCTTGCGTAATGCAAGCGCAGGCTCTCGACATCCACCACCTCGAGCCCAGCGGTGCAGATGCTGCTACTGATCATCGACAAGTGCGGCAGCTCGCCATTTGGGAACACGTAACGGTCGATGAACGCGCCCGCCCCTCTGCCTACCGGTCGACCATCCACATGCCGCGCTGTGATGCCGTGGTTCATCACCACCCCGCCCTCGCGCACGGCGCCGAACAACGTCCGGCAATACAGGTCGAGGTTGGCATGGCCGACATGCTCGAACATGCCGACACTGACCACCTTGTCGAAGCGGCCGTCCTGCGGCAGATCGCGGTAGTCAAGAATCTGCAGATCGACCCGCTTACCTAGCCCCTCCTCCTTGACCAGCTGGCGCGCCAGCTTGAGCTGCTCCTTGCTCAAGGTGATGCCAAACACCTTGGCGCCATATTCACGCGCCGCGAAACGCGCCAGCCCGCCCCAGCCGCAGCCGACGTCCAGCAGGTAGTCGTCCTGTTGCAGGCGCAGCTTGCGGCACAGGTGGTCGAACTTGTCTTGCTGTGCCTGATCGAGGGTGTTGTCCGGCTCCTTGAAGTAGGCGCAGGAGTAGGCCATGTCCTGATCCAGCCACAGCTGGTAGAACTCATTGGACACGTCGTAGTGGTAGGAGATGGCCTGCGCATCGGTGTGCTTGTCATGCGCAGAGCGCACCGGTGAGGTGTCCTGCTGCCCCACCAGCAAGGCATCGCTGAGCTCATCGCAGACCCGGATCGCCTCGCCGATGTCACCTTCCAGCTCCAGCTTGCCTTCAACGAACGCAGTGCCCAGCTCACCCATGCTGGGGTGGCTGAGCTGGCTGATCAGCTGCGGTTCCTTGATCAGGATGGTGACCTGGGGGCTAGGCCCCAGATCGAACTGATTGCCGTCCCACAGCTTGAGACGCAAAGGCAAATGCAGCTGCTGCAATGCGGGTGGAAGTTGCGCATGCATGAAGAGTCCCCCGTGTGAAGTTCGGACGTCTTCGCAACAGGGTAGTACAGCTATTCAGCCAGGTGCCTGACGCTGGTCGGTCGAGATCAGCGAGGCGCGCTGACGTCAGTCTGGCCGCTCGCCAATAACGCGCCGCGGACAAAGCCTTCCGCCAGGCGTCGCTCGATGAACGCGCGAACGTAAGCGGCGCCAGCGTCCCGGCCGCGCGGCACTGCCATGGCCTGGCGAATAGCGGTGAACGCACCATCCATCACCCGATACTCAGGATTGCGCTGGGCAAACTGCTCCAGCGGCTGGCGTACCCCTGCAGCAGCATCGAGCCCGTCGGCTATGAACAGGTCCACGGCGGCAGGGGAAGTGTCTGCACGCTCCAGCTGCGCGTGCTGCAGGGTACGCGACAGATACAGATCATAGGCCGCGCCCTTGCCCACAGCGATACGGGTCTGAGCCTGATCAAGCTCATCCACCTGCTGCCAGGCTGAATTACGCTTGACCAGGTAGGTGCCTTCGATAAGCACATAGGGCTCGGTGAAGTCGATCTGAGCGGCCCGCACCGGCTCGATCGCCAGGAACGCGACCCGCCACAGGTCTTGTTCCAACGCCGCAAACACTTTGCCGGCAGCGTCGAAGCCGGTTATCTGCAGTTCGACACCGAGCTCAGCGGCGAGCGCCTTGGCCAAGGCAACGGACACACCCAAGGGTGTGCCATCAGCACCCTGCTGGGCGAGGACCGGATTGCCGTAGTTGATCGCAACTCGCAGCGTTCCTTCGGGAGCAAGATCGGCTAGTACTTCTGGGGTCATTCCGTGCATGTCAGAGTTCCGCTGCAATGGCTGGCTGGATTGTCGAGGGTATAGGAGTGGCGCCCATCATTCACTCCACCGGCTCGTACGGCAAGCCAACATAATTCTCCGCAATCGTCTTACGACCGGCTTCAGAGCTCACGAAGTATTCCAGCTCGGTCTGCTGCATACGTTGGCTGAAGGCGTCGGTGCCGGGGAAGTGATGCAACACCGAGGTCATCCACCACGAGAAGCGCTCGGCCTTCCAGACCCGGCGCAGGCAGATCTGCGAGTAACGCTCAAGCAGGTCCTGGCGGCCTTCACGGTAGTACTTGAGCAGGATTCGGTACAACGTGCTGACGTCGCTGGCGGCCAGGTTCAAACCTTTGGCGCCGGTAGGTGGGACAATGTGGGCGGCATCCCCGACCAGGAACAGGTGGCCATACTGCATTGGCTCGACCACGAAGCTGCGCAGCGGCGCGATGCTTTTCTCGATGGAGGGGCCGGTGATCAGCTTGGCGGCAACGGCTTCGGGCAGACGGCTCTTGAGTTCGTCCCAGAAGCGCTGATCCGACCAGTCCTCGACCTTCTCATCGCTGGCGACCTGCACGTAGTAACGGGTGCGCGTGGGCGAGCGCATGCTGCACAGGGCAAAGCCGCGCTCGTGGCTGGCGTAGATCAGTTCTTCGTTGACCGGCGGCGTATCGGCCAGAACGCCCAGCCAACCGAACGGATACACCCGCTCGAATTCCTTGAGCACGCCGTCCGGGATCGATTTGCGGGAAACGCCGTGATAGCCATCGCAGCCGGCGATCAGGTCGCAGTCGATGCGCACCTGGTGACCGTCCTGAATGAACGTGACGTAAGGTTTTTCGCCCTTCAACTCGTGCAGTTGCACATCGCTGGCGTCATAGTAGGTCGGCGCACCGCTTTGCCGGCGGGCCTGCATGAGGTCACGGGTAACCTCGGTCTGGCCGTAGATCATCACGGTCTTGCCGCCAGTCAGCTCGCGCAGGTTGATGTGCTCGACACGACCGTTGAAGGCCAGCTCGAAACCCTCGTGCACCAGCCCTTCCTGATCCATCCGTGCACCAACACCCGCCTCGCGCAGCAGCTCGACCATGCCTTGCTCAAGCACGCCGGCGCGGATCCGGCCGAGCACATAATCAGGGCTCTGGCGCTCGATGATGGTGTTGTCGATACCGGCGTTTTGCAGCAGTTGACCGAGCAGCAGGCCAGACGGACCTGCCCCGATAATGGCAATTTGAGTCTTCATTGTTTTTATCCTCATGAGCCGGGGCTCAGGGTTACGATTGGTCGTTCTGTATTTTTCGCAGATAGAGGTTCCATAAGAAGGCACTTTCTGCTTTATTTTTAGGACTTTTCGAGGATCGGCGGATATCGGCAATGGCGACTGTGAATGGCATTCCGGTGTTCAAGCTCTACGGCGAGACGTCCTGGCCGACGCCGGATCTGATCCACTGCGAATCGATCCCTGAGCGCAGCCGTTTGCATGACTGGGAAATCAAGACCCATCGCCACGGCGACCTGGCGCAGTTGCTCTACGTGCAGGCCGGCCAGGCCCGGGTCGTGGTCGAAGATGTCGAACAGCAAGTGGGCGGCGGTGCCGTGCAGATCGTTCCGGTGATGAGCATTCACGGGTTTCGCTTTTCCGAGGACATACAAGGCTACGTGATCAGCCTGGCCAAACCGGTACTCGACCGCTTTGCGCCGCTGCTCGAAGGCAAGCCAATGGCTGAGGCTCACTGCTACCTGGCCGGCGAAGACCGAGCCTACCTGGAGCAGTTGTTCACCCAGCTGACCGAGGAATATGTGTTGCGACGGCCGGAGCGCGACTTGATGTTGCAGTCGCTGCTGTGCGCTTTACTGGTCTGGATCTCACGGCGTGCTCGCGAGCGCGCCCAGCACATCGCCAAACCCCGTGAGCGCGGGATGCAGCACCTTGATCATCTGGCGCAGCTGATAGAAAGGCACTTCCGGGAACACCAGCAGATCGATCACTACGCCCAACAGATCGGCGTCAGCACCGCCCACCTCAACGCGCTGTGTCGACAACTTGCCGGGCAGTCTGCGCTGCAGTTGGTGAACCAGCGGGTGATCCTCGAGGCCAAGCGCAACCTGGTCTACACCTCCATGACCATCGGCCAGGTGGCCGACAGCCTGGGGTTTGCCGAACAGGCTTACTTCTCGCGCTTCTTCAAGCGGGCTACCGGGCTGACGCCCAAGGAGTTCCGGTTGCAGCGTCGGGAGGTCTAGGCCGCGCTGGGTACTGAACGAGAACTGCCGCGCGCGCTACATGCGTCGACGGACTCAGTTACCGAGTGGTCCAGCCACCGTCCACAATGAGATCAGCCCCCGTCATGAACGATGAGTCATCGGATGCCAGAAAGAGCGCGGCCTTGGCTATTTCCTGGGGATGCCCAAGACGATTCAGGATGATCCTTTCTTCAAAGCTTTCGCGCAGACCTTGAGGGTCGTCGCAGCTCTGGAAAACTTCGTTGAGCAACTCCGTTTCGATCGGCCCCGGGCACAGAGCGTTGATCCTGATCCCGTGCTTGCCATGGTCAATGGCCATCGCCTTGGTCAGCATGATCACCCCTCCCTTGGAGGCGCAATAGGCTGCCACGTTAGCCTCACCGACTACACCCAGCTCCGAGGCGACATTCACAAGCACACCGCTCCCGGATTTGATCATATGTGGGAGACAGGCTTTGGATACCAGAAAGACGCCCTTCAGGTTAACGCCCATGAGCGCATCCCACTCTGCCTCAGTGGTATCGATGACGGTCTTGGCAAACTCAATTCCAGCATTATTTATCAAGACGTCGATTCGGCCGAACGCGCTCATAACCGCATCGACCATGTTTTGGATGCTGAGCGAATTCGACACATCGGTTTGATGATAAATCAGACGACCAGTATCGGCTGCAAGGTCATTGGTCTCGGTGGATGGCTGATGAATATCCGCTACAACAACAGTGGCACCCTCCTCCAAAAAGTATTTGGTGATCGCAAAGCCTATCCCGCGATTACCACCGGTGACGATACATACCTTGGCGTTCAGTTTCATGCTTCACCATGTTGTGGTTGTCGGTGATGATGTTCCGATCGACTACGCAACCATCATAATGCGTTCCTGTACACGCCTGTACCTTTCGATAATAAGTCCCGTGTATTCAATCCCTTATGGGATGCGGATCTCGAGCTTCTCTGGCACTTCTGCAGAGCTGTCACAGCCGCTGAAATCCGACATCCCGATCGAGCGTGAGATGACTTACAGGCCAAGCTCAGTCAGGCCTGGGTGATCATCCGGACGGCGGCCCAGCGGCCAGTGGAATTTACGCTCGCTTTCCTTGATAGGCATGTCGTTGATGCAGGCGAAACGACGGTGCATCAGGCCATCTGCTTCAAACTCCCAGTTTTCGTTGCCGTAGGAGCGGAACCAGTTACCAGAGTCATCATGCCACTCGTAGGCGTAACGAACGGCGATGCGGTTATCGGTAAAGGCCCAGAGCTCTTTGATCAGGCGATAATCGAGTTCTTTTTTCCACTTGCGGGTGAGAAAGGCTTTGGCTTCTTCGCGATTGGCGGCAAATTCAGCGCGGTTACGCCACTTGGTATCGAGCGTGTAAGCGAGCGAAACTTTCTCGGCATCACGGCTGTTCCAACCGTCTTCAGCCAGTCGAACTTTTTCAATCGCCGTTTCGCGAGTGAAAGGAGGAAGTGGCGGGCGAGTTTGGGCATTGGACATGGTAGTGACTCCAGTCGAGCAGGATAGATAGTTTGAGTTGTTTCTCTGCAGCTCAAGCGTTAGGGCGTGAGCGCTTCCAGCAACATCCGCGCAACGTCCTTTGCATCATCAGCAGCGTGATAATCACCCATCACTCGAGCCATGGTGATTGCGCCTTCCATCAACACCAGTAACTGCCTGGCCAACGCCAACGGTTGCTCGGTGTTCAATTGCGTGGTCAGTTCAAGCGTGTAGTCCAGGAGCTTTTGCTTGTGCAGCTTTGCGATCTGGCGGATGGGGTCATCGGGGTTGCCAACTTCACCTGCCGTATTGATGAAGGCACAGCCACGAAAACCATCCGACTCGAACCAGCCCTTTAAAACAGAGAACATGTTGAGTACACGGTCATACGGCGTAGCCGCTTTGTCGCACTCTGTTCTAAACCATTGCATCCATCGCAAATCGCGCGCACTCAGCGCCGCAGCGGCTACCTCATCTTTGGTAGCGAAATGGTTGTAAATGCCCTTACGCGAGACGCCAGAAGTCTTCACCAGCAGATCCATGCCCGTGGCGTGGATACCGTTCTGGTAGATGAGTTTCTCGGCGGTTGCGAGGATCTGGTCGCGATGATCTATCGTTGGTCTGCTCATGGGCTCAATGTAGAACGATCGTTCTCCATGGTCAAGCGGCAACTTTTGAATTTTCGAGGTGGTGAGCTTAGCGCTGGGCAAAAGCAAGACGCCGGCATTTCATCGCGGGGGGTTGCTAGCGGTGTATTTGGGAGGGCGTTTATCTCGCGGTCAGCCATATTGCATGGCCAACCAACCGCCCTCCCAACCTCACATCACTCCACCGTAACCGACTTGGCCAAGTTCCGCGGCTGGTCGACATCAGTCCCCTTCAACACCGCCACGTAATACGACAGCAACTGCAGTGGGATGGTGTAGAGGATCGGCGCCAGCGCATCGGCAATGTGCGGTACCTGGATGACGTGAATACCTTCAGCGTTGCTCATGCCAGCGTGCTCATCGGCAAACACCACCAGCTCGCCGCCGCGGGCGCGGACTTCCTGCAGGTTGGATTTGAGCTTTTCCAGCAGTTCGTTGTTCGGTGCGACGGTGACCACAGGCATGTCGGCGTCTACCAGCGCCAGCGGGCCGTGCTTCAGCTCGCCCGCAGGGTAGGCTTCAGCGTGTATGTAGGAGATTTCCTTGAGCTTGAGCGCGCCTTCCATGGCTACCGGGTACTGCGCGCCGCGGCCAAGGAACAGGGTGTGGTGCTTGTCGGCGAACAGCTCGGCGATCTTCTCGACCACGCCATCCATCGCCAAGGCTTCGCCCAGACGAGTCGGCAAGCGGCGCAGCTCTTCGACCAGTTCGGCTTCAACACCGGCTTCGAGGGTGCCGCGCACGCGGCCGAGGGCCAGGGTCAGCAGCATCAGCGAGACCAGCTGGGTGGTGAAGGCCTTGGTCGAGGCGACGCCGATTTCCGGGCCGGCCAGGGTCAGCAGAGTCAGGTCGGACTCGCGCACCAGCGAGCTGATGCCGACGTTGCAGATAGCCAGGCTGCCGAGAAAGCCCAGCTCTTTGGCATTGCGCAGGGCGGCCAGGGTGTCAGCGGTTTCGCCCGACTGGGAAATCGACACGAACAGTGTGTCTGGCTGCACCACTACCTTGCGGTAGCGGAACTCGCTGGCGACTTCGACCTGGCAAGGGATGCCGGCCAGGCTTTCCAGCCAGTAACGAGCAACCATACCGGCGTGGTAGCTGGTGCCGCAGGCGACGATCTGCACATTGCGCACCTTGGCGAACAGCTCGGCGGCTTGTGGGCCGAAGGCTTGCAGCAGCACATGGTCACCGCCCAGGCGGCCTTCGAGGGTGCGCTGCACCACCGCTGGCTGCTCGTGGATTTCCTTGAGCATGAAGTGGCGATAGGTGCCTTTGTCGGCCGCTTCAGCGCCTTCGTGGTACTGCACGGTTTCGCGTTGCACCTGCGCGCCGGCCTGATCCCAGATGGTGATCTGGTCGCGGCGGATTTCGGCGATGTCGCCCTCCTCCAGATACATGAAGCGGTCGGTGACCTGGCGCAGGGCCAACTGGTCGGAGGCGAGGAAGTTTTCGCCGTGACCGAGGCCGATCACCAGCGGGCTGCCGCTGCGGGCGGCGACCAGGCGGTCCGGCTGCTTGATGCTGATAAGGGACAGGCCGTAAGCGCCGTGCAGGCGCTTGACCGCTGCCTTGAGGGCATCGGCCAGGTCTGGTGTGCTTTTCAGGGTGTGGTGAATCAGGTGGACGATGACTTCGGTGTCGGTCTGCGAGGCAAACACGTAACCCAGGCCTTTGAGCTCTTCGCGCAGCTCTTCGTGGTTTTCGATGATGCCGTTGTGCACCACCGCCAGTTCATCGCTGGAGAAGTGCGGGTGAGCGTTCTGCTCGGTCGGTGCGCCGTGGGTGGCCCAGCGGGTGTGGGCGATGCCCAGCTTGCCGGCCAGGGGCTCGGCGGCGACGGCGGCATCCAGCTCGCTGACCTTGCCGATGCGGCGGCGGCGTTGCAGCGTGCCGTCTTCGCTCAGCACAGCCAGGCCAGCGCTGTCGTAGCCGCGGTACTCGAGGCGCTTGAGGCCTTCGATCAGAATGGTCGTGATATTACGTTCAGCAACGGCACCAACGATTCCACACATATTATTGCTCCTGGCTGATCGCGGCGCAGATCAGGTTAATGCCGCGGGCTTTGAATGCTTCGCGCGCCGCCATGGGCAGGCGCTCGTCTGTAATAAGGGTACTGATGCTGCTCCACGGCAGCTCCAGGTTGGGGATCTTGCGCCCGACCTTGTCCGACTCGACCATCACGATCACCTCGCGGGCAACGTCGGCCATCACGCGGCTCAGACCGAGCAGCTCGTTGAAGGTGGTGGTGCCGCGCTGCAGGTCGATGCCGTCAGCGCCGATGAACAACTGATCGAAATCGTAGGAGCGTAGTACCTGCTCGGCGACCTGGCCTTGGAACGACTCCGAATGCGGGTCCCAGGTGCCGCCGGTCATCAACAGCACCGGCTCGTGTTCAAGGTCACTGATGGCACGGGCTACGTTGAGCGAGTTGGTCATTACCACCAGGCCGGGCTGGCGACCCAGCTCGGGGATCATGGCGGCAGTGGTGCTGCCGCTGTCGATGATGATCCGGGCGTGCTCGCGGATCCGCTCCACGGCGGCGCGAGCGATAGCCTGCTTGTACAGCGATACGGGTTGCACGGCTTCGGCCAGCAGCTCCTGCGGCACCGGTACCGCGCCACCATAGCGGCGCAGCAGCAGGCCATTGCTCTCGAGCGCGGCCAGATCCTTGCGGATGGTCACCTCGGAGGTTTCGAAACGCTTGGCCAGGTTATCCACACTCACTTCGCCCTGTTCGCTGAGCAGGGCAAGAATATTGTGTCGGCGCTGGGGAGTGTTTCGTTTCGACATGACAGGTTAAGTTTCGATTCGAAAGATAAGTAGGGCAATCAAAACCTAAATGGTCATTTTCGTCAAGCCTTGATGAGGCTGTGGGTAACTTTAAAATCAGGCTTCACCTGCTTCAAAATAAAAAGCCGACTTATTCACATAAGTCGGCTTTCTTAGTACTGCACTGTGGATAAATCAGCTCTTGGTGATTTTCACAGGCCGCTTCCAACCGTCGATGTTGCGCTGACGGCTACGGGCGACTGCCAGCTGACCGGCTTCAACGTTCTGATTGATGGTCGAACCGGCAGCAGTAGTGGCGCCGTCCAGGATATCCACAGGCGCGACCAGCGAATTGTTCGAGCCGATGAAGACGTCCGCGCCCAGCACCGTCTTGAATTTGTTGGCGCCGTCATAGTTGCAGGTGATGGTACCGGCGCCGATATTGGTGCGTGCACCGACCTCGGCATCGCCCAGGTAAGTCAGGTGACCGACTTTGGCGCCCTCGCCCAAGTGAGTATTCTTCAATTCGACAAAGTTACCCACATGGGCCTTGGCGTCCAGCACGCTGCCCGGGCGCAACCGTGCGAACGGGCCAGCATCGCTGCCCTCGCCCAGCACTGCACCTTCGATATGGCTGTTGGCTTTGACTACAGCGCCTTTGCGCAAGGTGCTGTTCTTGATCACGCAATTGGGGCCGATCTGCACGTCATCCTCGATCACCACCTTGCCTTCGAGAATCACGTTGACGTCGATCAGCACATCACGGCCGACCGTCACCTCACCGCGCACATCGAAGCGGGCCGGATCACGCAGGGTCACGCCCAGCGCCATCAGGCGGCGACCTTCACGCAGCTGGTAATGACGCTCGAGCTCGGACAGCTGGCGGCGGTCGTTGGCGCCCTGCACTTCCATGGCATCGTACGGCTGCTCGGTGGCAACCACCAGGCCATCAGCCACAGCCATGGCAATGACGTCGGTGAGGTAGTACTCGCCCTGGGCATTGTTGTTGGACAAACGGCTCATCCAGTCACTCAGCCGCGCGGCCGGCATGGCCAGGATTCCGGTGTTGCCCTCGGTGATCGCCTTCTGTGCCTCGCTGGCATCCTTGTGTTCGACGATCGCGGCAACCTGGCCCTGAGCATCGCGGACAATGCGGCCATAGCCGGTCGGGTCATCCAGGTTGACGGTGAGCAGGCCCAGTTGCTGCGGGCTGACCTGGGCCAGCAGGCGCTGCAGGGTTTCCACTTCGATCAGCGGCACATCACCGTACAGCACCAGCACGGTGTCGGCGGTCAGCGCCGGGATGGCCTGGGCGACGGCGTGGCCGGTCCCCAGTTGCTTGTCTTGCAGGACGAAGTTGAGGTCGTCGGCTGCCAGGCGTTCACGGACCAGCTCGGCGCCGTGGCCGATAACCACATGAATGCCTTGCGGCTTGAGCTGGCGCGCGCTGTGGATAACATGGCCGAGCATGGAATTGCCAGCAACCGGGTGCAGCACCTTGGGCAGCGCCGAACGCATGCGAGTGCCCTGGCCTGCGGCGAGAATAACGATATCGAGTGACATTGACTGGCTACCAATCCGGGGCGGTCAGCGCTGTGACCGAAGAGAAATTTCGGAAAAAGAAAAAGGGTAGCCGAGGCTACCCTTTTACTCAATCGCAACGGAAGCGTCGGCCTGGGCCGATTACTTCCCTTTGCGCATCTGCTGGACGGTACGCAGCTGAGCTGCGGCCTCGGCCAGACGCGCGGCAGCAGCGCCGTAGTCGAAATCAGCGCTTTTGCTGTTCAGGGCGTTCTCGGCAGCCTTGAGGGCTTCTTGGGCCTGAGCTTCGTCCAGGTCGCCAGCACGTTGCACGGTATCGGCAAGCACCTTAACCATGTTCGGCTGGACCTCGAGGAAACCACCAGAGATGTAGAACACCTCTTGGGTGCCACCCTGCTTGGTCAGCGTGATCGGGCCTGGCTTGAGATTGGTGATCAGCGGCGCGTGGCCCGGAGCGATACCAAGATCACCCAGGTTACCGTGCGCAACTACCATCTCGACCAGACCGGAGAAAATCTCTCCTTCTGCGCTGACGATATCGCAATGGACTGTCATAGCCATCTGCTTGCCTCAACCTGATTGGCGCCCCTTGCGGGGCACCGGGATTACAGTTTCTTGGCTTTCTCAACAGCTTCTTCGATGCTGCCGACCATGTAGAACGCTTGTTCTGGCAGGTGGTCGTAGTCACCTTTGAGGATGCCGCTGAAGCCTGCGATGGTGTCTTTCAGGGAAACGTATTTGCCTGGAGAACCGGTGAAGACTTCGGCCACGAAGAACGGCTGGGACAAGAAGCGCTGGATCTTTCGAGCACGGGATACCAGCTGCTTGTCTGTTTCGGACAGTTCGTCCATACCCAGAATCGCAATGATGTCCTTCAGCTCTTTGTAGCGCTGCAGCACGTACTGAACGCCGCGAGCAGTGTCGTAGTGCTCGTTGCCGATCACGTTCGGGTCCAGCTGGCGCGAAGTCGAGTCGAGTGGATCGACCGCTGGGTAGATACCCAGGGAAGCGATGTCACGGGACAGAACGACGGTGGCGTCCAAGTGGGCGAAGGTGGTCGCTGGCGACGGGTCGGTCAAGTCGTCCGCAGGCACGTATACGGCCTGGATCGAGGTGATCGAACCCTCCTTGGTCGAAGTGATGCGCTCTTGCAGCACGCCCATCTCTTCAGCCAGGGTCGGCTGGTAACCTACTGCCGAAGGCATACGGCCCAGCAGTGCGGATACTTCAGTACCGGCCAGGGTGTAACGATAGATGTTGTCGACGAACAGCAGAACGTCGTTACCTTCGTCACGGAACTTCTCGGCCATGGTCAGGCCGGTCAGCGCTACGCGCAGACGGTTGCCTGGTGGCTCGTTCATCTGACCGTAGACCAAGGCTACTTTGTCGAGAACGTTGGAGTCCTTCATCTCGTGGTAGAAGTCGTTACCCTCACGAGTACGCTCACCCACACCGGCGAACACGGAATAACCGCTGTGCTCGATGGCGATGTTACGGATCAGTTCCATCATGTTTACGGTCTTGCCGACACCGGCACCACCGAACAGACCAACCTTGCCACCCTTGGCGAACGGGCAAACCAGGTCGATAACCTTGATGCCGGTTTCGAGCAGGTCGTTGCCGCCTGCCTGGTCAGCGAAGGAAGGTGCGTCGCGGTGAATACCCCAACGCTCTTCTTCGCCGATCGGGCCAGCTTCGTCGATCGGGTTGCCGAGCACGTCCATGATCCGGCCCAGGGTCGCTTTACCGACCGGGACAGAGATGGCAGCGCCGCTGTCGACTACAGCCAGACCGCGCTTCAAGCCTTCGGTCGAGCCCATCGCAATAGTACGAACCACGCCGTCGCCCAGCTGCTGCTGAACTTCCAGGGTGGTTTCCGCGCCTTGAACTTTCAGCGCGTTGTAAACACTCGGAACGCCGTCACGTGGGAATTCCACGTCGATGACGGCGCCGATGATCTGAACGATACGTCCGCTACTCATAGCTGGATCCTCTGAATTTTTGAACCGTTAAACCGCGGCAGCGCCGCCGACGATTTCCGAGATCTCCTGGGTGATCGCAGCCTGACGCGCCTTGTTGTAGATCAGCTGGAGGTCGCTGATCAGGTCACCGGCGTTGTCTGTGGCGTTTTTCATGGCGATCATCCGGGCAGCCTGTTCGGCCGCGTTGTTCTCGACCACCGCCTGGTAGACCTGCGACTCCACGTAACGCACCATCAAGCCGTCCAGCAGCTCTTTGGCATCGGGTTCGTAGAGGTAGTCCCAGTGGTGCTTGAGTTCTTGATCCGGGGTTGCCACCAACGGTACCAACTGCTCGACCGTCGGACTTTGCGTCATGGTATTGATGAACTTGTTCGATACCACCGAAAGGCGGTCGATACGGCCATCCAGGTAGGCGTCCAGCATGACCTTGACGGAACCGATCAGATCATTGATCGACGGTTCTTCGCCCAGATGGCTGATTGCAGCTACCACGTTGCCGCCAAAGATGCGGAAGAAAGTCGCACCCTTGCTACCGATCACGCACAGGTCGATTTCAACACCCTGTTCGCGATTGGCGTTCATGTCCTTGACCAGGGCCTTGAACAGGTTGGTATTCAAGCCACCGCACAGACCACGGTCACTGCTCACCACGATATAACCGACGCGCTTTACGGCACGTTCGATCATGAACGGGTGGCGGTATTCCGGGTTGGCGTTGGCCAGATGACCGATCACCTGGCGGATACGCTCCGCATAAGGACGGCTAGCAGCCATGCGCATTTGAGCCCTGCGCATTTTGCTGACCGCCACTTTTTCCATGGCGCTGGTAATCTTTTGCGTGCTTTTGATGCTCGCAATCTTACTGCGAATCTCTTTTGCGCCTGCCATGTATCACCTATCAGGTTAGCAAGCGGGGGCCGAAGCCCCCGCCGCGGCTTACCAGGTTTGGGTGGCCTTGAACTTCTCGATACCGGCTTTGATGCCCGAATCGATTTCGTCGTTGAAGTCACCCTTCACGTTGATCTTGGCCATCAAATCGGCGTGATCACGGTTGAAGTAGGCGATCAGCGCTTGTTCGAAGCTGCCAACCTTGGCGATTTCAACGTCGGTCAGGAACCCACGCTCAGCGGCATACAGCGACAGCGCCATGTCCGCGATGGACATTGGAGCGTATTGCTTCTGCTTCATCAGCTCGGTTACACGTTGACCGTGCTCGAGCTGCTTGCGGGTGGCTTCGTCCAGGTCAGAAGCGAACTGGGCGAATGCCGCCAGTTCACGGTACTGAGCCAGGGCGGTACGGATGCCACCGGAGAGCTTCTTGATGATCTTGGTCTGAGCGGCACCACCTACGCGGGATACCGAAACACCGGCGTTCACTGCTGGGCGGATGCCCGAGTTGAACATGGCCGATTCCAGGAAGATCTGACCGTCGGTGATCGAGATCACGTTGGTCGGAACGAACGCGGAAACGTCGCCAGCCTGGGTTTCGATGATCGGCAGCGCGGTCAGGGAGCCGGTTTTGCCGGTCACTGCGCCGTTGGTGAACTTCTCTACGTACTCTTCGGAAACGCGCGATGCACGCTCCAGCAGACGGGAGTGGAGATAGAACACGTCGCCTGGGTATGCTTCGCGACCTGGTGGACGGCGCAGCAACAGGGAGATCTGACGGTAGGCAACAGCCTGCTTGGACAGGTCATCGTAGACGATCAGTGCGTCTTCGCCGCGGTCACGGAAGAACTCGCCCATGGTGCAGCCGGCATAAGGTGCCAGGAACTGCAGTGCGGCGGATTCCGAAGCACTGGCAACCACCACGATGGTGTTGGCCAGGGCGCCGTTTTCTTCCAGCTTGCGAACGATGTTGGCAACGGTCGAACGCTTCTGGCCGACAGCAACATAAACGCAGAAAATACCGGAGTCTTTCTGGTTGATGATGGCGTCGATGGCCATTGCAGTTTTACCGATCTGACGGTCACCGATGATCAGCTCACGCTGGCCACGGCCGACAGGGATCATGGCGTCGACGGATTTGTAGCCAGTCTGTACAGGCTGGTCTACCGACTTACGCCAGATTACGCCTGGAGCAACTTTCTCGACCGCATCGGTCTCGGTGTTGCCCAGCGGGCCCTTGCCATCAATTGGGTTGCCCAGTGCGTCGACAACGCGACCCAGCAGTTCCTTACCAACAGGAACTTCGAGGATGCGGCCGGTGCACTTGGCGCTCATGCCTTCGGCGAGGGTGTCATAGGCACCCAGGACCACTGCACCTACGGAGTCTTGCTCCAGGTTCAGGGCCATGCCGTACACGCCACCCGGAAACTCGATCATTTCGCCGTACATAACGTCGGCCAGACCGTGAATCCGCACGATACCGTCAGAAACGCTGACGACGGTACCTTCGTTGCGGGCTTGAGAGGCTACATCGAGGTTATCGATGCGGCCCTTGATGATTTCACTTATTTCGGAAGGATTGAGTTGCTGCATTGCTCTGCTGCCCCTTCAAACTCAAGATTTCAATGCTTCGGCCAGTTTCGCGATTTTGCCGCGAACAGAGCCATCGATTACCAGGTCGCCGGCGCGGATGAGGACGCCGCCGATCAGGCTGGCATCCTCCGACGCGTGCAGGCGAACTTCCTGGCCGAGCCGTGCACTGAGAACCTTGGCGAGTTTGTCTTGCTGTTCTTGGTTCAACGCAAAAGCACTGGTGACTTCCACGTCCACGGATTTTTCCAGTTCGGCCTTGTACAGCTCGAACAGGTCGGCAATTTCCGGCAGGAGCAGGAGACGGCCATTTTCCGCGGCAACATGAATGAAATTCTGTGCCTGTGCATCAAACTTGTCACCGCACACGTCAATGAACGTGGCGGCCTTTTGTGCGCTCGTCAGTCGCGGGGCCTTGAGCAGGCGCTGCATGGTGTCGTCTTGCGACACAGCAGCAGCCAGGCCGAGCATGGCTGACCAATTGGCCAGTTGCTGATGGGCCTGGGCGTGCTCGAAGGCAGCCTTAGCGTAAGGTCGGGCCAACGTGGTCAGTTCTGCCATGATCGCCCTCGCTTAAATTTCAGCGGCCAGTTTATTAACCAGCTCCGCATGCGCGTTTTGATCGATTGTGGCCCCAAGGATCTTCTCAGCACCGCCAACAGCCAGGGCACCCACTTGGGCACGCAGGGCGTCTTTGACGCTGTTCAGTTCCTGTTCGATCTCGGCCTGAGCCTGAGCCTTCACACGGTCAGCTTCGACGCGGGCCTGGTCACGGGCTTCCTCGACAAGCTGAGCAGCGCGTTTCTTGGCCTGCTCAATGATTTCAGCTGCCTGTGCTTTAGCTTCACGCAGTTGCTGACCCGCTTTCTCTTGGGCCAGCTCCAGGTCGCGAGCTGCGCGGTTGGCAGCGTCCAAACCATCGGCAATCTTCTTCTGACGTTCTTGCAGAGCAGCGATGACCGGAGGCCAAACGTACTTCATGCAGAAAACAACAAAAATCAAGAAGGCAACGGATTGGCCAATCAGGGTTGCATTAATGTTCACGCCAACACCTCGCTCGGTCTTTGTTCATCACCAGCTATCAACTCGTAGGACGAGATGATTAGCCAGCGAGTTGACCAACGAACGGGTTTGCGAAGGTGAAGAACAGAGCAATACCAACACCGATCATGGTTACGGCGTCGAGCAGACCGGCAACGATGAACATTTTGACCTGCAGCATTGGAACCATCTCAGGCTGACGAGCAGCACCTTCGAGGAACTTGCCGCCCAGCAGGCCGAAACCAATGGCGGTGCCCAGTGCGCCCAGACCGATCAGCAGAGCAACAGCGATAGCGGTAAGACCAACTACAGTTTCCATCTTTCCTCCCGACTTTTACGTCGTATTGGTTAGGTTTTTTTAATTTGAAGCGGTAAAACAAATCGTTTGGTACAGCTGCCCTTGCGGACTTTTTAAGCCCCGCCCCCCTACCGGCAGGCAAGGCTATCAGACACGCCAGGCGGTCTTAATGGTTATCTTCGTGCGCCATCGACAGGTAGACGATGGTCAGCATCATGAAGATGAATGCTTGCAGGGTGATGATCAGGATGTGGAATACAGCCCACGCCCATTGCAGCACGATGCCCAGGCCGCTGAGCCAGAGCAGACCGCTGCCGAACATCACCGCGATCAGGATGAACACCAGCTCGCCGGCATACATGTTGCCGAACAGTCGCAGGGCCAGCGAGATCGGCTTGGCGATCAGGGTAACGAATTCCAGCAGGAAGTTGACCGGGATCAGCAGCGCCTGAACGAAGACGTTCTTGCTGCCGAACGGGTGCAGGGTCAGTTCGCCGATGAAGCCGCCGATGCCCTTGACCTTGATGCTGTAGAAGATGATCAGCGCGAACACGCTCAGGGCCATGCCCAGAGTAGCGTTAGGGTCAGTAGTCGACACAGCGCGGAACGGGATGTGCGGGTCGCCCGAGATCAGGATCGCCAGTTGCGGGATCCAGTCGACCGGTACCAGGTCGATGGCGTTCATCAGGAACACCCAGACGAAGATGGTCAGCGCCAGCGGTGCAATCACCGGGCTACGACCGTGGAACGAGTCTTTCACGCTGCCGTGAACGAAATCGACCATCACTTCGACGAAGTTCTGCAGACCGCCAGGTTGGCCGGAAGTGGCCTTCTTGGCTGCCATGCGGAAGATGAACAGGAAGATCAGACCCAGCGCAACCGACCAGCCCAGGGTGTCCAGGTGGAATGCCCAGAAACCCATAGCCTTGGCTTCAGCAGCCGAATGGGCCAAGCCCCAGCTGCCGTCTGGTAGTTGACCGTAGGTCAGGTTCTGCAAGTGGTGCTGGATATAGCCCGAAGCGGTTTCTGCTGCCATGGTTGCCTCAAACGCCCTTAGGTCTCGAAAGTCTTTTATTCATTAGCAGGGGCGCGAACCAGCTGACCAGTTGGGTCAGCATGAAGACGCCGAAGACTGCTAACGGCGCCAATGGCTTCACTCCTGCGAAGGTCAGTGCAAACAGCACTGCCGTCAAAATCAATTTGCCTGCCTCGCCTGCGTAAAACGACTTGACGATGGCCTGCGCTGCCCGGGCTCCGCTAAAGCGAAAAGCCTTCCAGGCAAAATACACATTGGGCAACCAGGCAATCAGCCCTCCACAGAGGCCTGAATATCCACTGACTGCACCCTTCCACTGCCACAACACCAAAGTTGCCAGCAGGACAACGACACATTGCGTCAGCAGCACCGGAAAAACCGCCCAGTGATGGAAAGGCAAGCGGTTTGGCGTGCGGGTTTCCATCACCACTACTCCTCGAATGTCGACCCTCAAGTCAGCATCGACTTGGCATAATTTGTGCCGACAAAATGCGCGCAGAGTATAGGGGTGGATTAACCCCTATTCAACTCTTGGGTAGTGATTTCCGACTACGCGCTACAACAGGAATTGTTTCAGCGGATGTGAGCAAGCACGCCCTGCAACTCATCAAGCGAGTTATAACGGATTACCAGCTGGCCTTTGCCCTTGTTGCCATGGCGAATTTGCACTGCAGAGCCCAGCCGCTCTGCCAGACGCTGTTCAAGGCGAGCGATGTCCGGATCAGGTTTGTTCGGTTCTACCGGATCAGGTTTACCACTCAACCACTGGCGTACCAGTGCCTCGGTTTGGCGCACGGTCAGGCCACGTGCGACAACATGACGCGCCCCCTCTTCCTGCCGATTCTCTTCAAGACCAAGCAAAGCACGCGCATGGCCCATCTCCAGATCGCCATGGGCGAGCATGGTCTTGATCGCCTCCGGCAACGAGATCAGACGCAGCAGGTTGGCCACGGTCACCCTCGATTTGCCCACTGCATCGGCGACTTGCTGCTGAGTCAGTTCAAACTCCTGCTGCAGCCGTTGCAGGGCGATGGCCTCCTCCAGCGGGTTGAGGTCTTCGCGCTGGATGTTCTCGATCAGCGCCATGGCAATGGCGGTTTCATCGGGCACATCGCGGACCATCGCCGGGATGGTGTCGAGGCCAGCCAGCTGAGTCGCCCGCCAGCGGCGTTCACCGGCAATGATCTCGAAGCGCTCATCAGCGATCGGACGGACCACGATCGGCTGCATCACGCCCTGGATACGGATCGAGGCGGCCAGCTCTTCCAGCGCCTCCGGGTCCATGTCACGACGTGGCTGGTACTTGCCACGCTGGATCAGCTCGACCGGCAGGTGTTGCAGTTCTTTCTGGTCGATCTTGACAGCCTGCTCCTCGAGCGAGCTGACGGAAGGACCACTGAGCAGTGCATCCAACCCACGTCCGAGACCTCGTTTCTTAACGGCCATGCGGATTCCTTAAGTTGTCTGTGCAGTGCGTGATGGCCGGCGTTGGCGGCGGACCAGCTCGCCGGCCAGGGCCAGATAGGCCTGCGCGCCACGCGATTGCTTGTCGTAGGCCAGCGCCGGCATGCCGAAGCTTGGCGCTTCGGCCAGGCGAATGTTGCGCGGGATCACGGTGTCGTAGAGCTGCTCGCCGAAGTGCTGCTTGAGCTGCGCCGAGACGTCGTTGTTCAGACTCAGGCGCGGGTCGAACATCGTCCGCAGCAGGCCTTCGATCCTCAGCTGCGGGTTCAGCTTGGCGGCGATGCGCTTGATGTTATCCACAAGGTCACTGAGACCTTCCAGTGCGTAGTACTCGCACTGCATCGGGATGATCACGCCATCGGAGGCTACCAGCGCATTGAGCGTCAGCATCGACAACGACGGCGGGCAGTCGATCAGAATGAAATCGTAGTTGTCGCGGATCGGCGCCAGCGCATTGAGCAGGCGGCTCTCCTTGACCTGCATTTCCAGCAGGACGACTTCCGCGGCGGTCAGGTCGCGGTTGGCCGGCAGCAGCTGATAGCCACCGTGCTCGGAGTAGTGCATCGCCTGGGCCAGGTCGCATTCGCCGATCAGCAGGTCATAGACCGAATGCTCGAGCTCATGCTTGTCGACCCCGCTGCCCATGGTCGCGTTGCCCTGCGGATCGAGGTCGATCAGCAGCACACGACGCTTGGTCGCAGCCAGCGATGCGGCGAGATTGATACAGGTGGTGGTTTTACCCACACCACCTTTCTGGTTCGCGATTGCGAATACCTTAGCCATTGTTGCGTGTGTTCCCAGTCATGCCTTGCGGCGCAGTATCAGCAGATGACGCTGGCCCTGACAACCCGGAACGGTCAGGGCCTGCTCGCTTTCGACTGTGAAGTCTGCGGGCAATGCTACCAGTTCGTCGGCAGGATGCAGCCCTTTCATTGCAAGCCAGTGCGTCTGCGTGTCACCGAGGTGGCGCGTCCAGCCGGAGAAGTTCTCCATGCTGCTGAACGCTCGGGAGATGATCCCGGCAAACGGCTGCGCCGGTTGATACTCCTCGACCCGGCTGTGGATAACTTGCAGGTTATGGAGCTTGAGCTCCATCTTCACCTGAGTCAGAAAACGCGTTTTCTTGCCGTTGCTGTCGAGCAGGGTCACTTGCTTGTGCGGATGCAGAATCGCCAACGGGATACCGGGCATGCCGCCACCGCTGCCGACATCGAGCCAGCTCTGCGCGTCGCTGTGGATAAACGGCATGACGCTGAGGCTGTCGAGCAGATGCCGCGAAACCATCTCGTCAGGATCCCGCACTGCGGTGAGGTTGTAGGCCTTGTTCCATTTTATCAATAGGGCCAGATAACCCAGCAATTGCTGGTGCTGCTGCTCGCTCAGGGCAACGCCAAGCTGGCGCGCGCCTGTGGATAATTCTTCTGCGTGCTGCGGGGTGACCGAGGAACTCAAGCGCTCTGCTCCAATTCGCGGCCAGCGCCGCGCTTTTTCAGGTGGATCAACAACAGCGAAATCGCCGCCGGCGTCACGCCGGGGATACGCGAAGCCTGGCCGAGCGTCTCTGGACGGGTCTGGCCAAGCTTGCTCTGGATCTCTTTGGACAGCCCGGAAATCGTCGTGTAGTCGATATCCACAGGCAGCTGGGTGTCTTCACTGGCGCGCAGGCGGGCGATTTCTTCCTGCTGGCGGTCGATGTAACCGGCGTATTTGGTCTTGATTTCGACCTGCTCGGCCACCTGTGCATCGAGGATTTCGCCCCCGGTAGCTTCGATCAGGCCGACATAGTCGATCTCTGGGCGGGCGAGCAGATTCAGCAGGCTGTACTCGTGACTCAGCGGCGTGCCGAACTTATCCACAATGGCTTGGCCTTGCGGAGTATTTGGGCGAACCCAGGTCGATTTCAGGCGCTGTTCTTCACGCTCGATGCCTTCGCGCTTGGTGCAGAACGCAGCCCAACGCTGATCGTCGATCAAGCCGAGCTCACGGCCCTTCTCGGTCAGGCGCAGGTCGGCGTTGTCTTCACGCAGGATCAGGCGGTACTCGGCCCGCGAGGTGAACATGCGGTACGGCTCCTGGGTGCCGAGAGTGATCAGGTCATCGACCAGCACCCCGAGGTAAGCCTCGTCGCGCCGCGGGCACCAACTGTCACGGCCCTGCGCGCGCAGCGCAGCGTTGGTCCCGGCAAGCAAACCTTGGGCACCGGCTTCTTCGTAACCGGTTGTGCCGTTGATCTGGCCGGCGAAGAACAAGCCGCCGATGACTTTGGTCTCGAGGCTGTACTTGAGATCACGCGGGTCGAAGTAGTCGTACTCGATGGCATAACCCGGGCGCACGATGTGGGCGTTTTCCATACCGCGGATCGAGCGCACCAGCTCCAGTTGCACGTCGAACGGCAACGAAGTGGAGATGCCGTTGGGGTACAGCTCGTGGGTAGTCAGGCCTTCCGGCTCGATGAATACCTGGTGGCTGTCCTTGTCGGCAAAGCGGTGGATCTTGTCTTCGATCGACGGGCAATAACGCGGGCCGACGCCTTCGATCACGCCCGAATACATCGGCGAGCGATCCAGGTTCGAGGCAATGATCTCGTGGGTGCGGGCGTTGGTATGGGTAATCCAGCAGCTGACCTGACGCGGATGCATCTGCGCGTCACCCATGAACGACATCACCGGAATCGGCGTATCACCTGGCTGCTCGGTCATTACCGAGAAATCCACTGAACGGCCATCGATGCGCGGCGGTGTACCAGTCTTCAGGCGACCTACACGCAGTGGCAGTTCGCGCATGCGCTGAGCCAGGGCGTTGGAGGGCGGATCACCGGCGCGACCACCGCTGTAGTTCTGCATGCCGATGTGGATAAGCCCACCGAGGAAGGTGCCACTGGTCAACACCACCGAGTCTGCGAAAAAGCGCAGACCCATTTGCGTGACCACGCCTTTGACCTGGTCCTGCTCGACGATCAGGTCGTCGCAGGACTGCTGGAATATCCACAGGTTGGGCTGGTTCTCGAGAATCTCGCGTACCACTGCCTTGTAGATGGCGCGGTCAGCCTGGGCACGGGTTGCCCGTACGGCCGGGCCTTTGCGGTTGTTCAGGACACGGAACTGGATACCACTTTTGTCGGTGGCCAGCGCCATGGCGCCGCCGAGCGCATCGATCTCTTTGACCAGATGGCTCTTGCCGATGCCACCGATGGCTGGGTTGCAGCTCATGTGGCCGAGGGTTTCCACGTTGTGGGTCAGCAACAGGGTTTTCACACCCATGCGTGCAGACGCAAGCGCAGCCTCGGTACCGGCATGGCCGCCGCCGATGACGATCACTTCAAAACGGGAAGGGAAATCCACCACGCACCTCGTGCCTGTTTCGCGAATAGAAAAATTAAGCGGACAAGTATGCGACTTCCTGCCTTCTAAAGAAACCGTCTGCGCAAATTTTGACCAGCCTGTGGATGAACGGGATAACAGAAATTAAAAAGGAAAATATTTAAAAGCTTTGTTTTTATGTTTATTTCTATGCAGGCCATTATCTGTGGATAGAACGCTACAGGCCATGATTCATGGTATGTACAGAGGAATTAAACCCTGTGTCCATGTACCTATGAGGGCTCTGGATAAGCCCTTTTAGCCTGTGGATAGAATGCCATGTTACCCACAGGCGGATTTATCCTCAGAAAAAAAGCATGCTTATCAACTGAGCTAAGGGACGCTTATCCACAGAGCTTAGGCGTGGAGAAACAGGCCTGTTGATCAAAATCAGCAGCCATGGATCAGGGATTTTTTTGTAGAGGAGGGATAAAACCGGACATTGCGCCCAGTGTGCTGCTGCTGCCATAGGCCTACTGGCCTGTATTTCAGGCCAGTAGGCGACAGATCTGCGGATTATTTACCGATGCAGAAGCTGGAGAAGATGCGGCCGAGCAGGTCGTCGGAGCTGAATGCCCCGGTAATTTCACCGAGTGCTTGCTGCGCCATGCGCAGATCCTCGGCCAGCAGCTCTCCGGCGCCCGCCAGCGTGAGCTGGGCACGACCGTGCTCCAGATGCGTACTGGCGATGTTCAGCGCTTCCAGGTGGCGCCGGCGTGCGCTGAAGCTGCTCTCAGAGGTCTGTTGATAACCCATGCAGGCTTTCAGGTGCTCGCGCAGCAGCTCCAGGCCAGTGTCATCGCCCTTGGCGCTTAGGGTGATGGTGACGTGGCCATCGGCGCATTGTTCGACCGCAATGGCCTCGCCACTGAGGTCGGCCTTGTTGCGAATCAGGGTGACTTTGCCTGGATCTGGCCGTTGGTCGAGAAATTCGGGCCACAGTGCAAAGGGATCTGCCGCTTCCGGCGCGGTGCTGTCGACCACCAGCAGCACACGGTCGGCTTCGCTGATTGCCTTAAGCGCACGTTCCACGCCGATCTTTTCCACATGATCATCGGTGTCGCGCAGGCCTGCTGTATCCACAACGTGCAATGGCATGCCGTCGATGTGGATATGTTCCCGCAGGATGTCCCGGGTTGTGCCGGCGATTTCAGTAACGATCGCCGCTTCGCGCCCGGCCAGGCGGTTGAGCAGGCTCGACTTGCCGGCATTGGGCCGGCCGGCGATAACCACGTTCATGCCGTCACGCAGCAATGCGCCCTGGCCCGCTTCTTTCTGCACTGTGGATAACGCAGTGCGGACCTCATCGAGCATGCCGAGCACGTGGCCATCGGCCAGAAAGTCGATCTCTTCCTCAGGAAAATCGATCGCCGCCTCGACGTAGATGCGCAAGGCAATCAGCGCTTCGGTCAGGCCATGCACACGTTTGGAAAACTCTCCCTGGAGTGAGCGCAGTGCATTTCGCACAGCCTGGGTCGAGCTGGCTTCGATCAGGTCGGCGATGGCTTCAGCCTGGGCCAGGTCGAGTTTGTCGTTGAGAAACGCCCGCTCGCTAAACTCACCCGGTCGGGCCAGGCGGCTACCCAGCTGCAGGCAACGTTGCAAGAGCATGTCCAATACCACTGGGCCGCCGTGGCCCTGCAGCTCGAGCACGTCCTCACCGGTGAACGAGTTCGGCCCAGGGAAGAACAAGGCGATGCCCTCGTCGAGCACCAGGCCGTCCTGGTCGCGGAACGGGCCGTAGTGTGCATAACGCGGCTTAAGGCTGCGGCCGGTGATTGCCAGCCCGGCCTCGCTTGCCAATGGGCCGGACAACCGAACGATGCCGACTCCACCACGACCTTGGGCGGTGGCAATCGCGGCGATGGTTTCACGCACAGGGTTCATGCTCGCAAGCCTCTCCACAAATTCAGTACACAGATAGCAAAAACGCCCCACGAGGGGGCGTTTTTATTCACAGGCTAGCGTATCAGCCTGTTAGGCAGCTGCGTTTTTCGCGGCTGCTTCGATACGACGAGTGATGTACCACTGCTGCGAAATCGACAGGCAGTTGTTCACAACCCAGTACAGCACCAGACCAGCTGGGAACCACAGGAAGAAGAAGGTGAAGATGATTGGCATCATTTTCATGACCTTCGCCTGCATCGGATCCGGCGGCGTTGGGTTCAGGCGCTGCTGGATGAACATGGTCGCGCCCATGATGATCGGCAGGATGAAGAACGGATCCTTGATCGACAGGTCGGTAATCCACAGCATCCATGGTGCCTGGCGCATCTCGACGCTTTCCAGCAGTACCCAGTACAGGGCCAGGAACACCGGCATCTGCACCAGGATCGGCAAGCAGCCACCGAGCGGGTTGATCTTCTCTTTCTTGTACAGCTCCATCATCGCCTGGGACATCTTCTGGCGATCGTCACCGAAGCGTTCCTTCAGCGCGGCCAGTTTCGGCGATACGGCACGCATGCGCGCCATCGAACGGTAGCTGGCAGCCGACAGCGGGAAGAACAGGCCCTTGATGAGCATGGTCAGGACAATGATCGACCAGCCCCAGTTACCCAGCAGGCTGTGGATATGTTGCAGCAGCCAGAAGATTGGCTGGGCAATGAACCACAGGAAGCCGTAGTCGACGGTCAGTTCCAGGCCTGGGGACAACTCCTTGAGCTTGGACTGAATTTTAGGACCGGCATACAGCATGGCGCTGGTTTCGACCTTGCCACCCGCAGGCACGCTGAGCGCCGGGCCGGTGTAGCCGATGATGTAATTGCCTTGGCTGTCTTTACGGGTCTGCAGGACGTTGTTGTCCGACTTGGCCGGAATCCAGGCAGTCACGAAGTAGTGCTGCAGCCAGGCAACCCAGCCACCGGATACGGTTTCTTTCAGGCTGCCCTTGTCGATGTCTTTCATCGACACTTTCTTGTACGGCTCGGACGGCGTCCACAGGGCAGCGCCCAGGTAGGTCGCGGTACCGGTCGCGGTGCTCGAGGATGGATCGGAGCTGGCATCACGCTTGAGCTGGGCAAACATGTTGCCCGACCAGGCCTGGCCGCTCTGGTTGTCGATCAAGTAGCTGACGGTCAGGTCGTACTCGCCGCGCTTGAAGCTGAAGCGCTTGATGTAGTTGACGCCGTTCTCGCTGAACTTCAGGTCGACGACCAGTTGTTCCTGGCCATCGGCCAGCTGGAAGCTCTTCTGCTCGGCGGCATAAACAGGGCGACCGGTGGCGCGAGCGTCCGGGCCATTGGCGCCGGTCAGGCCGCTTTGTGCCAGGTAGGTGCGCTCATTGCCGTTGTCGAACAGCTGGAACGGGATATCCGGATGATCCTGACGACGCGGGAATTGCGGCAGGTTCAGCTGGACGATGTCACCACCGACCGGGTCGATAGCCAGATCAAGGACGTCGGTCTTGACGCGGATCAGGTCCTTGCTGACGGCCACTGGAGCCAGTTCGGCCGGGCTGGCATCAGCATTGGCGCTCGGCACGTCGGCGCTGGCGCCGTCGTTGTTACCAGCCGGTACGGTGTCCGGCAAAGCCGGTGCAGCGTTGCTGGCAGCAGTGTGCTGAGTCGGCAGAGCAGCCTGACCGTAGTCCTGGTTCCATTTAAGGACCAGCACGTAGGCCACGATTGCCAGGGCGACGATCAGGATCGTGCGTTTAATATCCATGATTACTCGGCTATCGAAGAAGTTCGGGAGGAGGGAGCGGGTGGGACGGGATCGAAACCGCCGTCGTTCCACGGATTACAACGCCCCAGGCGACGAACGGCTAGCCACCCGCCACGCAAGAGGCCATGGTTTTCAATGGCTTCATAGGCGTAACAGGAGCAGCTGGGGTAGAAACGACAGTGGCTGGCCATCAGAGGACTAATGGCGTAACGGTAAAACTGGATCGGAACGAGGGCCAGTTTACGCATCTGGACTGTCTACCCCTGCAGGATCGGCAGTTACCGCTGGAGAGGGCCGACTGCGAGCCAGGCGCTTCCAGAGTTTGCCAAAGTGTTGGTGCAATTCTGGGTTTTCTACCTCGCCCAAGCCTTTGCGCGCGACGATCACGATGTCCAGCCCAGCAAGACTCTGCTGATTCAGACGAAAGGAATCACGCATCAAACGTTTGAGGCGATTGCGTTGAACGGCAAGCTTGACGCTCTTCTTGCCGATCACCAAGCCGAGGCGCGGGTGATCGAGGCCGTTCTCGCGGGCAAGGATAAGCAGGCTTTTGCCTGGAACCTTGCCAGTTGGCGAGTCGAAGACCGCTTTGAAGTGCCGGGCTGTAAGCAGTCGCTTATCCCGACTGAAGTCCTGACTCACCACCTGTGCCGAAAAATCAAACGGCCAGACGCTTACGGCCTTTGGCGCGACGACGCGACAGTACTGCACGACCGTTCTTGGTGGCCATACGGGCACGGAAGCCGTGGGTGCGCGCGCGCTTGATGGTGCTTGGTTGGAAAGTACGTTTCATGGCGTGTTACCTGGGTTCGACGACACGGGCCGGAATGGCCCCCGTTTTAAGAGATCGGCGATTCTAGAGAAAGCAAGCCGATAGGTCAATTTCCAACCAGCCTTTCCTTATGGATGGCAGCTGTTTTTTTCACCTGGGCGGTGAATGAGGTGGCGCTGAAGCGAGTGCATGATCGGCCTGAGCGCTTTTCACAGACACGCTCAATATGAAAATATAAAAGAGGCATATATAAAGCTTTTCTGAATAACTTATAAATCTTATACACAGCATTTTCTGTGGATAACATTACGCAGCCCTTTATCCATGCTATGTACAGAGATCGTAGACTCTGTCAGAAACAGGTGCTGCACATGTGCTGCGCATGGTCGTAACCTGTGGGTCGAATGGTTGTTTATCCACAGGGGTTTTATCCACAGGGTTCAGCCCTGGGTTGTGCATAGCCCTTAGGTGGGGTTATCCACAGAGCTTATTCACTGCCTGAGATGGCTTTTCAGACATGAATTGGCTGCTTTGGCATGCCATCCGTGCCGCTCTTATGTGGATAAGTACTCACCCGCCCGGTACAATGGCGGTTTGCTTTTTGCCTCATCCGGCTTTCAACTCAGGGGATATCCGTGTCAGTGGAACTTTGGCAGCAGTGCGTGGAGCTTCTGCGCGACGAACTGCCTGCCCAGCAATTCAACACCTGGATCCGTCCACTACAGGTCGAAGCCGAAGGCGACGAGCTGCGCGTATACGCGCCTAATCGCTTCGTTCTCGACTGGGTCAATGAAAAGTACCTGGGCCGGCTGCTTGAGCTGCTGGGTGAGCATGGCAGCGGCATTGCGCCGGCTCTTTCCTTGTTAATAGGCAGCCGTCGCAGTTCGGCAGCGCGTGCAGCTCCCAACGCCCCGGTCAGCGCTGCCGCTGCGGCGATTGCACAATCCCAGCAACCTGCTCCTGCCACAGCGCCGTCTGCAGAGCGCGCTGCGGCGAAATCGATCGAGCCGGTGATGGTCAATGAAGTCGAAGAGCCGACCTCACGGCACAGCTTCGACTCGATGGGGGGCGACACCCCCGTGCAGCCAATTGCACCTGGGCGTACTGAACAGCGCACTGTGCAGGTAGAGGGTGCGCTCAAGCACACCAGCTACCTGAACCGCACGTTCACCTTCGATACCTTCGTGGAAGGTAAATCCAACCAGTTGGCCCGCGCGGCCGCCTGGCAGGTGGCAGATAACCCCAAGCATGGCTATAACCCGCTGTTCCTGTACGGCGGCGTAGGCCTGGGGAAAACTCACCTGATGCATGCTGTGGGTAACCATCTGCTGAAGAAGAACCCGAATGCCAAGGTGGTGTACCTGCATTCCGAGCGTTTCGTGGCCGACATGGTCAAGGCGCTGCAGCTCAATGCCATCAACGAGTTCAAGCGCTTCTACCGTTCAGTCGACGCGCTGCTGATCGATGACATCCAGTTCTTCGCCCGCAAGGAGCGTTCGCAGGAAGAGTTTTTCCACACCTTCAACGCCTTGCTTGAAGGCGGTCAGCAGGTAATCCTGACCAGCGACCGTTACCCGAAAGAAATCGAAGGCCTTGAAGAGCGTCTCAAGTCACGCTTCGGCTGGGGTTTGACGGTTGCCGTCGAACCGCCAGAGCTCGAGACCCGCGTTGCGATCCTGATGAAGAAGGCCGACCAGGCCAAGGTCGATCTGCCGCATGACGCAGCGTTCTTCATTGCCCAGCGCATTCGCTCCAACGTGCGTGAGCTTGAGGGCGCGCTCAAGCGGGTCATCGCTCATTCGCACTTCATGGGCCGCGATATCACCATCGAGCTGATCCGCGAGTCGCTCAAGGACTTGCTGGCGCTCCAGGATAAATTGGTCAGTGTGGATAACATTCAGCGCACCGTCGCTGAGTACTACAAGATCAAGATCTCCGATCTGCTGTCCAAGCGTCGCTCGCGCTCGGTGGCGCGTCCGCGGCAGGTAGCCATGGCGTTGTCCAAAGAGCTGACCAATCACAGCTTGCCAGAGATTGGCGACATGTTTGGCGGCCGCGACCACACCACCGTGCTGCACGCCTGCCGCAAGATCAATGAACTGAAAGAATCCGATGCGGATATCCGCGAGGACTACAAGAACCTGCTGCGGACGCTGACGACATGATGATCGCCGGCGCAGCCATTTTGAAGGCAATGGACTAGACCATGCATTTCACCATTCAACGCGAAGCCCTGTTGAAACCCCTGCAACTGGTCGCAGGTGTCGTCGAGCGTCGCCAGACCTTGCCGGTCCTGTCCAACGTCCTGTTGGTCGTACAAGGCCAGCAGCTGTCGTTGACCGGTACCGACCTGGAAGTCGAACTGGTTGGTCGCGTGCAGTTGGAAGAACCAGCTGAGCCAGGCGAAATCACTGTCCCGGCACGCAAGCTGATGGACATCTGCAAGAGCCTGCCAAGCGATGCGTTGATCGACATCAAGGTTGATGAGCAGAAGCTGCTGGTCAAAGCCGGTCGCAGCCGCTTCACCCTGTCGACGCTGCCCGCCAATGACTTCCCCACGGTTGAAGAAGGCCCAGGCTCGCTGACCTGCGAGCTGGAGCAAAGCCGCCTGCGCCGTCTGATCGAGCGCACCAGCTTCGCCATGGCTCAGCAGGACGTACGCTACTACCTCAACGGTATGCTGCTTGAAGTGTCCCCAGGCACCCTGCGCGCCGTTGCTACTGACGGCCACCGCCTGGCGATGTGCTCGATGACCGCCGGTATCGAGCAGGCTGACCGTCACCAGGTGATCGTGCCGCGTAAAGGGATTCTGGAGCTGGCGCGTTTGCTGACCGACCCGGAAGGCATGGTCAGCATTGTGCTTGGCCAGCACCATATTCGCGCCACTACCGGTGAATTCACCTTCACCTCCAAGCTGGTCGACGGCAAATTCCCAGACTACGAGCGCGTGCTGCCTAAAGGTGGTGACAAGCTGGTGCTGGGTGATCGTCAGGCACTGCGTGAAGCGTTCAGCCGTACGGCGATTCTGTCCAACGAGAAGTACCGCGGAATTCGCCTGCAGCTGGCTGCCGGCCAATTGAAGATCCAGGCCAACAACCCCGAGCAAGAAGAAGCTGAAGAAGAAATCAGCGTCGACTATAACGGCAGCGCGCTGGAGATCGGTTTCAACGTCAGCTACTTGCTGGACGTGCTGGGCGTGATGACCACAGAGCAGGTTCGTCTGATTCTGTCCGACTCCAACAGCAGTGCTCTGTTGCAGGAAGCAGGCAACGACGACTCGTCTTATGTCGTCATGCCGATGCGCCTGTGATCTGTAGCTGAGCGAATGTCCCTACGACGTATCATGGTCACTGCGGTGCGCAACCTGCACCCAGTGACCCTCACGCCTTCCCCTCGCATCAACATCCTTTACGGCGCCAACGGCAGCGGCAAGACCAGCGTGCTTGAAGCCGTATATCTTCTTGGCCTGGCTCGGTCATTCCGCAGCACCCGGCTGACGCCTGTTATCCAGTACGAGCAGCCGACCTGTACCGTCTTTGGTGAAGTGCAACTGGCAGAAGGTGGCACCAGCAACCTGGGCGTCTCCCGCGAGCGCCAGGGCGACTTCACCATTCGCATCGATGGGCAGAACGCTCGCAGTGCTGCGCAGCTGGCCGAGCTGCTTCCGCTGCAATTGATCAACCCGGACAGTTTTCGCCTGCTCGAGGGCGCCCCTAAAATACGCCGTCAGTTTCTCGACTGGGGAGTGTTCCACGTGGAACCTCGTTTCCTCGGTGCCTGGCAGCGCTTGCAGAAGGCGCTGCGGCAGCGGAACTCATGGTTGCGGCATGGTACACTTGACGCTGCTTCGCAAGCCGCCTGGGACCGAGAACTGTGCCTGGCGAGCGCGGAGATAGATGAATACCGTCGCACCTACATCAAGGCCTTGAAGCCTGTCTTCGAGCGTACCCTGAGCGAACTGGTCGAGCTGGACGGATTGACCTTGAGCTACTATCGCGGCTGGGACAAGGACCGAGAACTTAACGAGGTCCTCGCCACTTCTCTTCAACGCGATCAGCAGATTGGCCATACCCAGGCCGGTCCGCAACGTGCAGATTTGCGCCTGCGTATTGGCGCAAACAACGCTGCGGATATCTTGTCCCGTGGGCAACAGAAACTTGTGGTGTGCGCATTGCGCATTGCCCAAGGTCATCTGGTTAGCCAGGCTCGCCGCGGTCTTTGTATCTATCTCGTGGATGACCTGCCGTCTGAGCTGGACGAGCAGCATCGCCGCGCACTGTGCCGCTTGCTTGAAGAATTACGCTGCCAGGTGTTCATCACTTGTGTAGATCACGAATTACTGAGGGAAGGCTGGCAGACGGAAACGCCAGTTGCTTTGTTCCACGTGGAACAGGGCCGTATCACCCAGACCCACGACCATCGGGAGTGAAGGCATGAGCGAAAATCAAACGTACGACTCGTCCAGCATTAAAGTGCTGAAAGGGCTTGATGCCGTACGCAAACGTCCCGGCATGTATATCGGCGACACCGATGATGGTAGCGGCCTGCACCACATGGTCTTCGAGGTGGTCGACAACTCGATCGACGAAGCCCTCGCCGGTCACTGCGATGACATCACCGTCATCATTCACCCGGACGAATCCATCAGCGTTCGCGACAACGGCCGTGGTATCCCGGTCGATGTCCATAAAGAAGAAGGCGTCTCGGCTGCAGAGGTCATCATGACTGTGCTGCACGCCGGCGGTAAGTTCGACGACAACTCGTACAAAGTGTCCGGTGGTCTGCACGGTGTTGGCGTTTCGGTAGTGAACGCCCTCTCCGAGCAACTGATCCTGACTGTGCGCCGCAGCGGCAAAGTCTGGGAGCAGACCTACGTCCACGGCGTTCCACAAGCGCCCATGGCAGTGGTTGGCGAGAGTGACAGCACCGGTACCCATATCCACTTCAAACCGTCTGCTGACACCTTCAAGAACATCCACTTCAGCTGGGACATTCTCGCCAAGCGTATCCGCGAGCTGTCGTTCCTGAACTCGGGTGTTGGCATCCTGTTGAAGGATGAGCGCAGTGGCAAAGAAGAGCTCTTCAGATATGAAGGCGGCCTGCGTGCATTTGTCGAGTATCTGAACACCAACAAGACGCCGGTCAACAGCCAGGTTTTCCACTTCAACACCCAGCGTGAAGATGGCGTTGGTGTAGAGGTTGCCCTGCAGTGGAACGACAGCTTCAACGAAAATCTGCTGTGCTTTACCAACAATATTCCGCAGCGCGACGGTGGTACTCACCTGGTCGGCTTCCGCTCTTCGTTGACCCGCAGCTTGAACGCTTACATCGAGCAGGAAGGTCTGGCCAAGAAGAACAAGGTCGCAACCACCGGTGACGACGCCCGTGAAGGCCTTACTGCGATCATTTCGGTGAAGGTGCCGGATCCGAAGTTCAGCTCGCAGACCAAAGACAAGCTGGTTTCGTCGGAGGTGAAAACCGCCGTCGAACAAGAGATGAACAAGTTCTTCTCTGACTTCCTGTTGGAAAACCCCAACGAAGCCAAGGCTGTGGTCGGCAAGATGATCGACGCTGCCCGAGCTCGTGAAGCCGCGCGTAAAGCGCGTGAGATGACTCGCCGTAAAGGTGCACTGGATATCGCTGGCCTGCCGGGCAAACTGGCTGACTGCCAGGAGAAAGACCCTGCCCTGTCTGAACTGTACCTGGTGGAGGGTGACTCCGCAGGTGGTTCGGCCAAGCAAGGCCGCAACCGTCGCACTCAGGCGATTCTGCCGTTGAAGGGCAAGATCCTCAACGTTGAGAAAGCCCGCTTCGACAAGATGATCTCTTCCCAGGAAGTCGGCACGCTGATCACCGCGCTGGGCTGTGGTATCGGCCGCGATGAGTACAACATCGCCAAGCTGCGTTACCACAACATCATCATCATGACCGATGCCGACGTTGACGGTTCGCACATCCGTACCCTGCTGCTGACCTTCTTCTTCCGTCAGTTGCCGGAGCTGGTCGAGCGCGGTTACATCTACATCGCGCAGCCACCGCTGTACAAGGTCAAGCGCGGCAAGCAGGAGCAGTACATCAAAGACGACGAGGCCATGGAAGAGTACATGACCCAGTCGGCTCTGGATGATGCCAGCCTGCACCTGGACGAATCGGCTCCGGCGGTTTCTGGCGTACAGCTGGAAAGCCTGGTCCACGAATTCCGTGGTGTGATGAAGACCCTCAAGCGTCTGTCGCGCCTCTATCCACAGGAGCTGACCGAGCACTTCATCTACATGGATGAAATCACCCTTGAGCAGCTCGGTGACCACGCTCACATGCAGGCTTGGATAAAAACCTTCCAGGGCCGCCTGCACAACAATCAGAAGTCTGGCCTCGCCTACAACGCCAGCCTGCGTGAAGACAAAGAGCGCAACGTTTGGCTGCCGGAAGTGGAAATCACCTCCCATGGCTTGGCGAGCTACATCACTTTCAACCGTGACTTCTTCGGCAGCAATGACTACCGCACCGTGGTCAACCTGGGTGGCAAGATCAGCACCCTGTTCGGTGAAGGCGCTTATGTGCAGCGTGGTGAACGCCGCAAGGCAGTCAGCGAGTTCAAGGAAGCCCTCGATTGGCTGATGAACGAAACTGCCAAGCGTCATACCATCCAGCGCTACAAAGGTCTGGGCGAGATGAACCCGGATCAGCTCTGGGAGACCACCATGGACCCAGCGGTTCGCCGTATGCTCAAGGTCACCATCGAAGACGCGATCGCTGCCGATCAGATCTTCAACACCTTGATGGGCGACGCGGTGGAACCACGGCGTGAGTTCATCGAGAACAACGCGTTGTCGGTGTCCAATCTGGACTTCTGATCTGCAGTAAGTGACCGGGCGTGCTCAAGCCTGGCCCCGCTGATCAACAAAAAGCCCGCGAAAGCGGGCTTTTTGTTTTCAGCATCCGGGCTGCCCGTTATTGAATGTCATCCGGCTTCACGATCACCCAGTTCTTGTCAGCCGTCACCGGTAAGCCTTGCTTGGCCTCGGCATTGGCTTTGATCATGCCGTTGAGCTGAGTCATGTACTTGTCCTTGCGGTTTATCCACAGGTGAATACCACCTTTGCTCACATCCACTCCGTGGAACAGCATGTAGCCATCGCTGGTAGGTGTGTCGCCACCGGCCAGTACCGGTTTTTTCCATTGGTCGATGTACGTCAGAATCGCAGCATGTTTACCCGCCATCCAGGTAGCCGGCGTCCAGAGGTACGGTGTCAGTTCAAGGCCAAGGTTGGCTTTCTCGTCGTACTTACCGTCGGTGATCTGCTTGCGCGCCGTTGTCAGCGCACCGGTTTTGCGATCCTTCAGCAGCGTGCTGACGCCGATCACATTTTCCGGTTTGACGTTGTAGCCGTACTTGGGATCAGACGCGACCATGCGTACCAGCTCTTCGGACGCGGCGGTAATCACGTACACCTCAATGCCATTTTCCATGAGCTTGTTATATAGCTCAGTCTGTCCAGTGAAGACTTTAGGCGGTTGGACTTCGGTGGTTTTTACCGTGTCGCCATCGTAGTAAGTGGCTGGGACTGGCTTCTTGGAAGCCATCAGCTCATCTACGTAACCCTTCAGCTCTTTGAGGGTGAAGCCCGAGAACACCTGCGCTACCCATGGATAACAGACCATGTCATCCAGTTCGCAAAGACGGTAGTAATAGCTGAACAGACTTTCTTTATGATCCGCTGTGTCTTTGAAAGGGATCAGCTTTAGAGAAGGGTCCAGGGTGTCGCGGGTGATCAGCCCTTTGTTTTCCATAAACGGCAATAGCGCTTCTTCGAGGTCGAAGCGGTAGCTGGTGTTATCCATGTCAAAAACCGCGTAGTTACCCTTGTTGGCATTCGCGGCAATCATGGCGTCGAGTTGTTTGGCAGCAGGCTCGGGCCAGTGCTTGAGGTCAGTCGCAAACACCTGACTTGCGAGGCCAAAGCAGATCGCGGCGGCCAACATCTTTGGTAAGAGCTTCATTACGTAACGCCCTCTTGCAATGGGAACTGAGACCCTAGCAAAGATGAGCTACAGCGCTGACACGTCTGCGACTGCGAGTGGTCTCTGGGCGCCTTATGTGCGGCTAATCACGACATGATGTGCAAAAAGAAGACGCCTCTGCGGGGGTATGTTCCACGTGGAACAGAAGCGCATCCGAACTTTTTAAAGCCCGAGCTCACGCAGCCGGCGATACAGCGTGCGTTCACTGATGCCCAGTTTCTGCGCCAGCTCGCTGCGCGGCCCTTGGAACTGCTCCACCAACTGCGCGAGGTCGGTCAGCGGATTACGCGAGCCGCGTGTTGATACAGCCGGGCTGGCGGGAGCTAGATCCTCAGGCAGATGCTCTGGCCGGATCAGCCCGTCATCGGCAAACAATCGGGCTCGTTCAAGGATATTGCGCAGCTCGCGGATATTGCCCGGGAATGTGTGCAGGCTCAGACGAGCCTGAGCTTCAGGCGTCAGCGTGACGGCATGGGTACTAGCCATGCGCTGCAACAAGCTCTGCGCCAGCATCGCTAGGTCCTCTACCCGTTCGCGTAACGCTGGCAAGCGAATCGGAAAACCGCTAATGCGGTAGTACAGGTCCTCGCGAAAGGTACCCGTTGCCACCATCTCTTTGAGCGGCTTATGGGTAGCCGAAATCAGTCGGAAGTCTGAGTGCACGGTGCGCAAGCTGCCCACCGGGCGGAAGCTGCCTGACTCGATCAGACGCAACAATTTGACCTGCATGGTCAGCGGCACTTCACCTATTTCATCGAGGAACAGCGTGCCGCCGTGGGCCGCTTCGGCGAGGCCGATCTTGCGCTGGGTCGCGCCAGTGAACGCACCCTTCTCGTAGCCGAACAGCTCACTCTCGAACAGGCTGTCATTGAGTCCGGTGCAGTCGACCACCACCAGCGGGCCAGTCGCGCGCGGGCTGCCCAGGTGCAGGGCTCGAGCGAACAACTCCTTGCCAGTGCCGGATTCGCCTTGCAACAACACCGGTATCTGCGCCGGGGCGGCACGTTGCAAGCTGGCCAGCGCAGCCTGAAACGCTGGTGCGCGGCCAACCAACCCTTGTTGTTGCGGCTGGGCCGCAGCCAGGGTCACCGTATTGAGCCGCTCGACGAAGGCAACCACCCTGCCCTGCTCATCGAGGATTGGCCGCAACTCGACGTCGACATGCTCGGGCCCGCGCGGTGTGTGATGAATGTGCAGGACGCGCTCCGGCATTTTGCTGTCCCAGGCTTTGCGCATCGGGCAGTGCTCGCCCGCCTGATCGCAGGGCACCGCATAGTGATGAGAAACGCGATGACACTTCTCGCCCAGTGGTGCACTGTCATTGATGCCGAACTGACGACGGTAGGCAGCATTGGCCGCGAGGATGTTGTAGTCGGTGTCGAGCACGATCGACGGATGCACATCGTGCTCAAGGTAGGACACCAGGCCGAGGATGGCAGGATGAGAAGCGGAAAGCGCAGACATGACCAGAACCGGTTGCGGGTACCTGGCGAGCGTAGCAAGGACTGCCAGTGACTGCCATTGGCTGACAGTCGACTGCCAACTACTGGCAGCGCTGGCAGCGAATCGTGAAGAAGAAAACGCTACGGTTGCCGCGGCACCACGGACAGGCGGGCCATAACGCCTTATTGAAACCCTGGCATACATCTTGATAAACCTTGGGTTACTGCCTACGCCTAACAAGGCGCTGCAGCTATCTGGAGAGTGTGATGATCATCGGCAACAACATCCATGTAGAGGGCCTGTTCGACGAGGCCACCTCGACCATCAGCTATCTGGTAATGGACCGCCAGACCCTCAAGTGTGCGTTGATCGACAGCGTGCTCGACTACGATCCCAAGTCGGGACGCACCAGCTACACCTCGGCGGACAAGCTGGTCGCCCGGGTCGAGGCCCTCGGCGCCAGCGTGCAGTGGATTCTGGAAACTCATGTGCACGCCGATCACTTGTCGGCTGCTGCCTATCTGAAAGCCAAGCTTGGCGGCCAGATTGCCATTGGTTCGCACATCACACAGGTGCAGAAGACATTCGGCGCGCTGTTCAACGCCGAACCCGGTTTCGCCCGCGACGGCAGCCAGTTCGACGTGCTGCTTGAAGACGCCCATGTGCTGATGATCGGCAACATCCAAGCCCGCGCACTGCACACTCCAGGGCACACCCCCGCGTGCATGAGCTACGTGGTCGAGGATGCTGGCGAGAAGGCGGTGTTCGTCGGCGATACCTTGTTCATGCCTGACTATGGCACTGCCCGCTGCGATTTTCCCGGTGCAGACGCACGCACGCTGTATCGCTCGATCCGGCGCTTGCTCGCCTACCCCGATCAGACCCAGCTGTTCATGTGCCACGACTACCTGCCCGAGGGCCGTGCCCTGCGTTTTGTCACCACCGTGGCCGAGCAGCGCGCCAGCAACATTCATATCCATCAGGGCATCAGCGAGGACCAGTTCGTCGCCATGCGCGAAGCGCGTGACGCCACGCTGGATATGCCGGTACTGATCCTGCCCGCCGTCCAGGTCAACATGCGCAGCGGCCATCTGCCCGAGCCGGAGAGTAACGGCGTGCGTTACCTGAAAATTCCGCTGAACCAGCTCTGAACGTCGCCGGCCAGTACCCATACCAAGATCGATAAGGAATACCCGCATGCCTGCCTTGCCATCCACAGCCAACAGCACCCGCATCGACCACCACAAGGTGGTGATCGTCGGCGCTGGTGCTGCGGGGATCGCTACCGCCGCCAGTTTGATCAGGCGTGATCCGACGCTTGATATCGCGCTGATCGACCCGGCTGAGGTGCACTTCTACCAACCCGGCTGGACCATGGTCGGCGCGGGTGTATTCAGCGCTGCCAGCACCGCGCGCAGCATGATCAGCGCGATCCCCAAAGGCGTGCGACTTATACAGGCGCGGGTAGACAGTTTCGATCCCGCAGCGCAAAGCGTGGCTGTGGAGGACGGCCGCATCATCAGTTACGAACAGCTGGTGGTGTGCCCTGGGCTTACCCTCGATTGGCAGGCAATCGAAGGCCTCTCGGAAACGCTCGGGCGCAACGGTGTGACGTCCAACTACCGTTACGATCTCGCACCCTATACCTGGCAGCTGGTACAGAACCTCAAGCAAGGCCGCGCCCTGTTCACCCAGCCACCAATGCCCATCAAGTGTGCTGGCGCGCCGCAAAAGGCGTTGTACCTGTCATGTGATCACTGGCTGCGGCGCGGCCGCCTGGGTGCGATCCAGGCCAGTTTCTACAACTCCGGTCCTGTGCTGTTTGGCGTCGCTGACTACGTGCCTGCATTGATGGCCTACATCGACAGGTACGCTGTCGACCTCAACTATTCACACCGCCTGGTGGCAGTAGATGGTCCGGCCAAGCGCGCGACGTTTATCCACAGCCTGGCCGATGGCAGTACGCAGACGCGAGTCGAACCCTTCGACATGTTGCACGTCGTGCCGCCACAAGTGGCACCCGAGTCTATCCACAGCAGCCCGCTGGCAGATGGCGCAGGTTGGCTCGATGTCGATCCGTTTAGCCTGCGCCACCGGCAGTTTGCCAACGTGCACGGCCTGGGTGATGTGATCAATACCAGCAACGCCAAGACCGCCGCGGCTGCGCGCAAGCAGGCGCCGGTGGTGGCCAACAATGTGCTGGTAGCGCTGGGCCGGTTGGCTACCCTCGCCCACTATGACGGTTACGGTTCATGCCCGTTGACTGTGGAGCGCGGCAAGATCGTCCTCGCTGAATTCAAGTATGGCGGCACGCTGGCTCCCAGCTTTGCGCAGTGGTTGCTCAATGGTCGTCAGCCTACCCGGCTGGCCTGGCTACTCAAGGCGAAGCTGCTGCCTGCGCTGTACTGGCATGGGATGCTCAAAGGTCGTGAGTGGCTGGCGCGGCCGCAGCCGGCCGGCATCGAGAAGCAGTCGTGATCGAACTGCTGGGGGTAGCGCTGGGCGCAATCATCGGTGCGGTGTTGGCATTGACCGGCGCCGGCGCAGGCATTCTGGCAGTGCCGCTGTTGGTGTTCGGGCTGGGTTTGAACATGGTCGAGGCGGCTCCGGTCGGCCTGCTGGCTGTCGGCCTGGCTGCGTCAGTCGGTGCGCTACTCGGGCTGCGCCAGGGCCTGGTGCGTTATCGCGCAGCGTTGTTCATTGCGCTTATCGGTATCTGTGCAACACCATTCGGTTTGCTGCTCGCTCATCGGTTGCCCAACGCACCGCTGGCGTTGGTATTCGCCGCGGTGCTGGTTTATGCCTGCCTGCGCATCTGGCGCAAGGCAGCGCGCGAGTTGCGTGGTGAGCCGCCGTGTGGCGAGCGCCAGATCATGCCCTGTGTACTCAACCCTGTGCAGGGGCGGCTGCGCTGGACCCTGCCCTGCGCCCGTGCTTTGGCCGTTACGGGTGGCGTAGCGGGATTGCTGTCGGGACTGCTGGGGGTCGGTGGCGGCTTCGTCATCATTCCTGCACTCAGCCGTTATACCAACCTGGAGATGAAAAGCATCGTCGCCACCTCGTTGGCGGTAATCGCGTTGGTTGCCTGCGGCAGCGTAGTCAGCGCCAGCGTCGCTGGAGTTATGCACTGGCAGGTAGGTGCACCCTTCGCGGTAGGTGCGGTGATGGGCCTGCTGCTGGCGCGCCCACTGGCCGGCAAGCTGGCCGGGCCGCGCTTGCAGCAGATGTTTGCCGTGGTCGGCATCGGCGCTGCCCTGTTGCTGGCGAGCAAGGCCCTACTCGGCTAGCAGTTCGGCCTGCTCTGCTGCACACAGCGCCAGCAGGTAATCCCAGACTACCCGCAGGCGCACCGACTTGTGCAACTCGCGCCGGGTGCAGATCCAGTAGCTGCGCTGGATGGTTTCGCTGGGCAGCACCCGGCGCAGCTGTGGGTCATGCCTGGCCATGTAATTGGGCAGCACAGCGATGCCCAGCCCGGCACGTGCGGCCTGCTGCTGAGCGATGACGCTGGTGCTGCGGAAGATCACATTCGGCGCGCGGCAGAAGCTGTTGAGAAACAGCAGCTCCTGGCTGAACAGCAGATCGTCGACGTAGCCAATCCAGCTGTGCCGGGCCAGATCTTCGCGGCTGTTCAGCGCCGGTGAGCGTTCGAGGTACTCAGGGCTGGCGTACAGCGCCAGCCGATAATCAGTGAGTTTGCGAGTTATCAACAGGTCGGCATTGGGCCGCTCCAGGTGGATGCTGATTTCTGCCTCGCGGTTGAGGATGCTGACAAAGCGCGGCACTGCAACCAGTTCGACTTCCAGCCCTGGGTAGCGCTCGAACAAGGCGCGCATGCGTGGAGTGAAGAACATGATGCCGATGCCTTCGGTGACGCCCAGGCGGATCTTGCCCAGCGGCGTTATCGCTTGGGTGATCTCCTCCTGCGCCAGCAACGCGACGTTCTCCATCGCTTCGGCGTGCTTGAGCAGTGCCTGACCAGACGGCGTCAGTTCATAACCCTGGGCATGTTGAACGAACAGCGCCGTGCCCAGGCTCTTTTCGATGCCTTCGATATGCCGCGCCACCGTGCTGTGGGTGGTGTTCAGGCGCTTGGCGGCAGTCAGCAGGCGACCGCTGCGCTGCAACTCGAGAAAGAACCTCAGATCATTCCAGTCGAACATGCTTATCCCTGTGCATAACTGTCGGCGGCTGTCAGGTTACTTAGGAAACGGCTGATCTTGGCTGTGCTAAAACGCACAGCGGTTGAGCGAAAACTCGTGTTTCATTAGCGAAATTACGCACTAAGATCAAAAGCGACAAGAATAATAATCAGGCCCGAGGTCGCATATGCCATCAGCCGATTCTGCTTACGACTACGTCGTCGTAGGCGCTGGCCCAGCCGGATGTTTGCTGGCCAACCGTTTGTCCGCCGATCCATCCTGCCGGGTGCTGCTGCTCGAAGCGGGTGGGCGCGACAACTATCCATGGATTCACATCCCGGTCGGTTACCTCTACTGCATCGGTAACCCGCGCACTGACTGGTGCTTCAAGACCGAGGCGCAAGCTGGCCTAGGCGGGCGCAGCCTGGGTTATCCGCGCGGCAAGGTGCTTGGCGGCTGCTCGTCGATCAACGGCATGATCTACATGCGCGGTCAGGCCAGCGATTACGACCGCTGGGCTGAACAAGGCAACGACGGCTGGGCCTGGAAAGACGTGCTGCCGTTGTTCAAGGCCAGCGAGAATCACTATGCCGGCAGCAGCGACAGCCATGGCGCCGACGGCGAATGGCGGGTTGAACAGCAGCGCTACAGCTGGCCGATCCTCGACGCCTTCCGCGATGCCGCCGAGCAGAGCGGGATTGGCAAGGTCGACGACTTCAATACCGGCGACAACCAAGGCTGTGGATACTTTCAGGTCAACCAGCGCAGCGGCGTACGCTGGAATGCGGCCAAGGCGTTTCTGCGGCCAATCATCAAGCGCCCTAATCTGACCCTGCTCACTGGCGTCGAGGTTGACCAGGTGCTGCTCGACAATACTCGCGCCACCGCGGTCAAAGCCCGCTGGCAGGGTGAGTGGCATGAGTTTCAGGCGCGGCGCGAGATCATTCTCTGCGCAGGCTCGGTGGGTTCACCAGGTATCCTCCAACGCTCCGGCATCGGCCCGCGCAAGCTACTGGAAGACCTCGGCATTGGTGTGCGCCATGACATGCCCGGGGTGGGCGGCAACCTGCAGGACCACCTGCAGCTGCGCCTGATCTACCAGATCCGCAACACCCGTACCTTGAACCAGATGGCCAACAGCCTGTGGGGCAAGATGGGCATGGGCCTGCGCTACTTATACGACCGCAGCGGCCCGCTGGCGATGGCGCCCAGTCAGCTCGGCGCGTTCGTTCGCTCCAGCCCCGATCAAGCCAGTGCCAACCTGCAGTATCACGTCCAGCCCCTCTCACTGGAGCGCTTCGGCGAGCCGCTGCACCGCTTCCCGGCGTTCACGGCGTCGGTGTGCAACCTGCGCCCGGCCAGCCGTGGGCGCATCGACATCCGCTCGGCCGATCTGCATGCCGAGCCTGTGATCAACCCCAACTACCTCAGCGACCCGCAAGACCTGCGCGTTGCCGCCGATGCCATTCGCATGACCCGGCGCATCGTCCAGGCCCCTGCCCTCGCCGCCTTCGACCCGGTCGAGTACCTGCCGGGCGCCGCGCTCAACACTGAAGAGGAGCTGTTTGAGGCCGCGAGCAAGATCGGCACCACCATCTTCCACCCGGTCGGCACCTGCCGTATGGGTAGCGGGCCGCTCGATGTAGTCGACCACCAGCTGCGAGTGCACGGCATCCCGGGCCTGCGCGTGGCCGACGCCTCGATCATGCCGCAGATTGTTTCCGGCAATACCTGTTCACCGACACTGATGATCGCCGAGAAAGCGGCGCAACTGATTCTCAAAGGAGCTGCAACCCAAACCTATCTCAGCGACGCAAGCGCAATACCGACGCCCTGACCAGGTGCGTGCAACAAGCGGCGGCTGGTGATCAGGGCCTGCCGGCAGTGGAACAACAAGAATAATCACTGTGGCCTGCGGGCCGAGGACAGCAACGATGTCTGATTACATTCAAGAGCAGGGAGCAGCGGCGAGCCCCACCAGCCGTCGCGAAGAAAGAAAGATCATTTTCGCGTCATCCCTCGGGACGGTTTTCGAGTGGTATGACTTTTTTCTGTACGGCGCTCTGGCGGCGGTGATCAGCAAGCAGTTCTTTGCAGGAGTCAACGACACCACAGCGTTCATCTTCGCCCTGATGGCGTTTGCTGCGGGCTTCTTGGTCAGGCCGTTCGGCGCGCTGGTGTTCGGCCGCCTGGGCGACATGATCGGGCGTAAATACACCTTCCTGGTCACCATCATACTGATGGGCGTATCGACCTTTGCTGTGGGCTTGTTACCCACTTATGCCAGCATTGGTATCGCAGCGCCGATCATTCTGGTGATTCTGCGCATGCTCCAAGGTCTGGCGTTGGGCGGCGAGTACGGTGGCGCGGCTACCTACGTGGCCGAGCATGCACCGCCCGGCAAGCGTGGTTTCCATACCGGCTTCATCCAGTCGACCGCGACTCTGGGCCTGCTGCTCTCATTGCTGGTGGTGCTGGGTAGCCGCTACATCAGCGGTGACGAGTTCGAAACCTGGGGCTGGCGCCTGCCGTTCCTGCTGTCGATTGTGCTGTTGGGGATCTCCACCTGGATCCGCATGAGCATGCACGAGTCGCCTGCATTCGTGAAAATGAAGGCCCAGGGCAAGCTGAGCAAGTCACCGATCCGTGAGTCGTTCACCAACTGGAGCAACCTCAAGATCGTCCTGACGGCACTGTTCAGCATCAACGCCGGTCAAGCGGTAACGTTCTACACGGCGCAGTTCTATGTGCTGTTCTTCATGACCCAGATGCTCAAGATGGACCCGGCCCAGGCCAACACTCTGCTGATCATCAGCGTGGTGATCGGCGCGCCGTTCTTCGTGTTCTTCGGTTGGCTGTCGGACCGCATTGGCCGCAAGCCGATCCTGATGGTTGGTCTGCTGCTGGCAACCGTCCTCTACTTCCCGCTGTTCAAGGCCCTGAGCCATTACGCCAACCCGCAGATTGATATGGCCAGCCGTCAGTCGCCCATCGTGGTGATGGCTGACCCAGCCAGCTGCACCTTCCAGTTCGACCCAGTCGGCAAGGCGCGTTTTGACAGCCCGTGCGACAAGGTCAAGACCTTCTTGGTCAAGCAAGGCCTGCCGTACAGCTCGGCTGCTGCGACTGGCAGTGATGTCGTGGTGAACATTGGCGACAAGGCCATTACCGGCTTCGACGAAGCGGCAATGCGTGCGGCGATTACCCAGGCGGGGTATCCAGCGAAGGCCGATCCGGCGCAGGTCAACGAGTTCATGGTGGTGGCGCTGATTGTGGCGATGATTCTGATCGCGACCATGACCTATGGCCCGCTGGCGGCGGTGATGGTCGAGCTGTTCCCGACGCGGATCCGCTATACCTCGATGTCCCTGCCCTATCACATTGGTAATGGGTGGTTTGGTGGGTTCCTGCCGACGGTGTCGTTCGCGCTGGTGGTGTATACCGGGGATATCTTCTATGGGCTGTGGTACCCGGTGTTGATTACCGGGGTGAGCCTGGTGGTGGGGATATTCTGTTTGAAAGAGACCAAGGATGTGGACCTGGACAAGGTCTGATCTGAAATAGCTGGGGGCTGCAAAAGCAGCCCCCATTTTCAATCACGCAAAAAACTTATGCACGGTTTTCGAAAAACTGTCACATAGATAAATAACCAGCAATTTCAATAGCTTAGGATCAATCTCTAAGCGTCATTTGAAAAGTTGCTCACAAGTTATCCACAATTTTCCAAGCTGTCTGCGGCGCTGCTTTCAGCCACTGGTGGCAGCGCACCCAGCGCCCGCTGGGTCTCCTGATTCCACGCCTCAGCGCGGTTATTCAGCTCAGCGATAGCCCTCGGCCCGCTGCCTTCGGCATACATCGGCTCGCCGATCACCACTTCGATCACACCCGCCTGCTTGCCCCAGCCAGACTTCGGCCAGTAGCGGCCAGCGTTATGCGCAATCGGCAGCACCGGCAGGCCTGCGTTTACCGCAAGGGCCGTACCGCCACGGGAGAACTTGCCGACTTGCCCATACGGCACACGGGTGCCCTCAGGGAAGATCAACACCCACACGCCTTGCTTGAGCAGCTCATCGCCCTTCTTGGCAACGTGGCGCAGGGCTTCCTTGGGGTTGTCGCGGTCAATCGCGATCGGCCGCAGCATAGCCATGGCCCAGCCGAAGAACGGCACATACAGCAGCTCACGCTTGAGCACCTGGCTCAGCGGCTGGAAGTACGCCGACAGGAAGAACGTTTCCCAGGTGCTCTGGTGATTGGACAGAATCACGCACGGGGTCGCCGGCACGTTTTCGGCGCCGGTGATCTTGTAGCGGATACCCAGCATCACCTCGGTCAGGCGCACGGCAAAGCGGCACCAGTAGACGTTGATGAAACGGTAGCGCTTTTGAAACGGCAGAAACGGCGCGATGAAGAAGCTCAAGGTGCACCAGAGCAACGAGCTGGTGCCCAGCAGCAGGTAAAAAAGAAAGATTCTGATCGCCTGCAGGATCGACATAGTGGCATGTACCGTTGCGGGTCGTGCCCGCCTAATGAACTGTGCGCCAGGCGGCGGACAGTCTAGATAAGTGCTCTGGCGACATCGGCCAGATCGTCATAAATCAGCGTGTTTGCAGCGACGCCCTTGCTCAGGGTGCGCTCACCTTTGCCGGTTTTCACCAACACAGGTTGTGCTCCGACGGCCAGGGCGGCCTCCAGGTCACCTTTACTGTCGCCGACGAACCATACGCCAGGCAGCTCGGCCTGGTAATGGGCAGCGATTGCCTCGAGCATGCCCGGCTTCGGTTTGCGACAGGCGCAGCCCTCGTCCGGGCCATGCGGGCAGAACACAACGAGGCCCAGTTCGCCGCCCTGCTCGGCCACCAGCTCGCGCAAGCGCGTGTGCATGGCCTCGAGCGTTTGCAGCGAATAGTAGCCACGGGCAATGCCGGACTGGTTGGTGGCCACTGCCACCGTCCAGCCCGCTTTGCTCAACTGCGCGATGGCCTCGATCGCGCCGGCAATGGGGATCCACTCCTCCAGCGACTTGATGTAGGCGTCGGAGTCGTGATTGATCACCCCGTCACGATCGAGAATCAGCAGTTTCAAGGCTTACCCCAGCAACGAGATGTCGGCCACACCCAGGAACAGACCGCGCAGGCGGCTGAGCAGGGCATAGCGGTTGGCGCGGACCTTGGCATCTTCGGCGTTGACCATCACCGCCTCGAAGAAGGCATCGACCGGGTCACGCAGCGCTGCCAGGCGCGCCAGCGACTCGCGGTACTGACGCGCCGCAGCCATCGGTTGCACAGCCTGGTCGGCCTGCTGGATCGCCGAGTACAGCGAGAACTCGTTGGCATTGTCGAAGTACTTCGGCTCGACCTGCTCGGCGATCGCACCTTCAGCCTTGCTCAGCAGGTTCGACACTCGCTTGTTGACCGCGGCCAGGGCCTCGGCTTCAGGCAGCTGGCGGAACGCCTGCACGGCCTGCACGCGTTGGTCGAAGTCCAGCGCCGAGCCTGGTTTGAGGGCACGCACCGACAGGTAGGTACCGACGTCGATGCCTTCGTCTTCGTAACGTGCACGCAGGCGGTCGAAGATGAACTCCAGGACCTGCTCGGACAGCCCGGCTGCCTTGATCTTGCTGCCGAACTGGTTGACGGCGAAGCTCACGGCCTCGGTCAGGTCCAGGTCCAGCTGCTTGTCGATCAGAATGCGCAGCACGCCGAGGGCGGCGCGACGCAGAGCGTACGGGTCTTTGCTGCCAGTTGGCAACATGCCGATGCCGAAGATACCCACCAGCGTGTCGAGCTTGTCGGCGATGGCCACGGCAGCACCGGTCAGGGTCTGCGGCAGTTCGGCGCCAGCACCGCGCGGCATGTACTGCTCGTTCAGGGCCAGGGCGACGTCTTCCGGCTCGCCGTCGTTGAGGGCGTAGTAGTAGCCGGCAACGCCTTGCATTTCCGGGAACTCGCCGACCATTTCGGTGGCCAGGTCACACTTGGACAGCAAGCCGGCACGCGCCGCGCGCTGGGCGTCGCCGCCGATGCGCGGGGCGATGTAGGCGGCCAGCTTGGAAACACGCTCGGCTTTGTCGTAGACGCTGCCCAACTGGGCCTGGAAAACCACGTTCTTCAAGCGCTCGTTGAAGGTCGCCAGCGGCTGCTTCTTGTCCTGCTTGAAGAAGAACTCGGCGTCGGTCAGGCGCGGACGCACGACCTTCTCGTTACCGAGCACGATCTGCTGCGGGTCACGGCTCTCGACGTTGGCCACGGTGATGAAGCGCGGCAGCAACTTGCCTTCGCTGTCGAGCAGGCAGAAGTACTTCTGGTTGTCCTGCATGGTGGTGATCAGCGCTTCTTGCGGCACTTCGAGGAAACGCTCCTCGAACGAGCACACCAGCGGCACTGGCCACTCAACCAGCGCGGTCACTTCATCGAGCAGCGCCGGCGGCACGATGGCGGTGCCTTCCTGCTGCAGGGCCAGCTCTGCGGTGCGCTTGGCGATCAGGTCGCGGCGCTCGGCAAAATCGGCCAGCACGTAGGCTTTGCGCAGGTCTTCGGCGTAGTTGGCAGGCGCGCTGATGACCACGTTTTCCGGGTGGTGGAAACGGTGCCCGCGCGACTCGCGACCGGCTTGCTGCTTGAGGATGGTGCAATCGACCACCTGCTCACCGAGCAGCATCACCAGCCATTGGGTCGGCCGCACGAATTCTTCACGGCTGGCCGCCCAGCGCATGCGCTTGGGGATCGGCAGATCGTTGAGCGAATCTTCGACGATGGTCGGCAGCAGGCTGGCCGTAGCCTTGCCCGGGATATGCTGCGAGAAGCGCAGTTTGGCGCCGCTCTGGTCGATCTCGCTGAGGTCGACGCCGCACTTCTTGGCGAAGCCCAGGGCCGCCTGGGTTGGCTGGCCTTCGGCGTTGAACGCGGCCTGCATGGGCGGGCCGTCAACGTTGATGGAGCGGTCAGGCTGCTGCACGTCGAGCTGACGAATCAGCACTGCCAGACGGCGCGGCGCGGCGTACACGCTCTTGCCGGCGTAGTTCAGGCCAGCGGCCTGCAGGCCTTTTTCGATACCGGCCAAAAACGCGTCGCCGAGGCTGGCGAGGGCTTTGGGTGGCAGCTCTTCGGTGCCCAGTTCAACCAGAAAATCTTGAGCACTCATTGTGCAGCCTCCAGCTTAGCCAACACTTCGTCACGCAGTTCAGGGGTCGCCATCGGGAAGCCCATGCGGGCACGGGCTTGCAGGTAGCTTTGCGCTACGTCGCGGGCCAGCGTACGTACGCGCAGGATGTAACGCTGGCGCTCGGTTACCGAGATGGCGCGGCGGGCGTCGAGCAGGTTGAAGGTGTGCGACGCCTTCAGGACCATTTCATAGGTCGGCAGCGGCAGGTCGAGCTTGATCAGGCGGTTGGCTTCGCTTTCGTAGAAGTCGAACAGCTCGAACAGTTTGTCGACGTTGGCGTGCTCGAAGTTATAGGTCGATTGCTCCACTTCGTTCTGGTGGAAAACATCGCCATAGGTGACAACGCCGAACGGGCCGTCAGCCCAGACCAGGTCGTACACCGAATCAACGCCCTGCAGGTACATCGCCAGGCGCTCGAGACCGTAGGTGATTTCGCCGGTGACCGGGTAGCACTCCAGGCCGCCGACTTGCTGGAAGTAGGTGAACTGAGTCACTTCCATGCCGTTCAGCCAGATTTCCCAACCCAGACCCCAGGCGCCGAGGGTCGGCGATTCCCAGTTGTCTTCGACGAAGCGCACATCGTGCACCAGCGGGTCGAGGCCGATCGCTTTCAGCGAGCCCAGGTACAGTTCCTGGAAGTTGGCCGGGTTAGGCTTGAGGACCACCTGGAACTGGTAGTAATGCTGCAGGCGGTTGGGGTTTTCACCATACCGTCCGTCGGCAGGGCGACGGCTTGGCTGCACGTAGGCGGCGTTCCAGGTTTCTGGGCCGACGGCGCGCAAAAAAGTCGCGGTGTGGAAAGTGCCGGCGCCTACTTCCATATCGTAGGGCTGAAGTACCACACAACCTTGCTCAGCCCAGTACTTCTGCAGGGCGAGGATGAGGTCTTGGAAGGTACGCACGGCTGGCGTAGGCTGGCTCACGAAATTCACCTGTATCTGGGGATGCGGATGTAAAGAGCGGGAGTATAACCCGATTCGCCTCGCCCTCTACTGATTGGAGCCTTATGCCACGCTGCTTTTGGTGTACCGACGATCCCTTGTACCAGGCCTACCACGACCAGGAGTGGGGAACGCCGCAGCGCGATCCGGCGTTGCTGTTCGAGATGCTTTTGCTCGAAGGGTTCCAGGCCGGGCTGTCCTGGATCACCGTATTGCGCAAACGCGAGCGCTATCGTCAGGTCATGTATGGCTTTGACCCGGTGCAGCTGGCGCAGATGAGCGATGAGCGCATCGAGGAATTGATGCTCGATGCCGGGATCATCCGCAACCGCCTCAAACTCAACGCGGCGCGGCGTAATGCCAAGGCCTGGCTGGCTGTGGATAACCCGGCAGAGTGGCTCTGGTCGTTTGTCGGCGACACGCCGAAGATCAACCACTTCACCGACCGTAGCGAGATGCCGGCAGTCACCGACGAGGCCAAGGCAATGAGCAAGGCGCTGCAGAAAGCCGGCTTCACATTTGTTGGGCCAACCATCTGCTATGCGTTCATGCAGGCCACCGGGATGGTCATGGACCACACCACCGACTGCGATCGCTACGCCGCCTTGGCGCGCTGAGCGGGTACAATGCGCGCTTGCTGAAATAAGGAATTCGCCTGTGGAAAAGTTCAAGGGCGCCCTGATGGTCGGGGTGCTGCGCCTGTTTGCCAAGCTGCCCTGGAGCGCGGTGCAACGGGTTGGCGCCGGCATTGGCTGGCTGATGTGGAAGGTACCCAACGGTTCGCGCAACGTGGTGCGGATCAACCTGGCCAAGTGTTTCCCGGAGATGGACCCGGCCGAGCGCGAGCAACTGGTCGGCCGCGCCCTGCGCGATATCGGCAAGTCGTTTGTCGAAAGCGCCTGTGCCTGGATCTGGCCGCCACAGCGTTCGCTGGACCTCGTCCACGAAGTGCAGGGCCTGGAAGTGCTCGAGGCCGCGCTGGCTTCGGGCAAGGGCGTGGTCGGCATCACCAGCCACCTGGGCAACTGGGAAGTGCTCAACCACTTCTATTGCAGCCAGTGCAAACCGATCATTTTCTACCGCCCACCCAAGCTCAAGGCCGTCGACGACCTGCTTCGCGAGCAGCGTGTGCAGATGGGCAACCGCGTGGCGCCGTCGACCAAGGAAGGCATCCTTAGCGTGATCAAGGAAGTGCGCCGCGGTGGCCAGGTAGGGATCCCGGCAGACCCGGAGCCGGCCGAGTCGGCAGGGGTGTTCGTGCCGTTCCTCGGCACCCAGGCACTGACCAGCAAGTTTGTACCGAACATGCTGGCTGGCGGCAAGGCGGTCGGGGTGTTCCTGCATGCGCTGCGGCTGCCGGATGGCTCCGGGTTCAGGGTGATCCTTGAGGCGGCGCCTGAAGAGATGTACAGCACCGATGTGACGGTGTCGGCGGCGGCCATGAGCAAGGTGGTCGAGCGTTATGTGCGCGAGTATCCGAGCCAGTACATGTGGAGCATGAAGCGCTTCAAAAAGCGTCCGGCTGGCGAGCCACGCTGGTATTGAGGTTTTTGGGGCTGCAATGCAGCCCCAGCAATATCAGGCTTTATTCAACTTCTTCAAAAACACCGCCATCTCTTTCTCGGCCTGCTTGTCGCCATGTGCCTGCGCCGCCGCAGACCCCTGCTCCCACGCCAGCCGCGCCGCAGCCAGGTCACCGCTCAGCTGATAAGCCTTGCCCAGCAGCTTCCACGCCGCCGAATACTTTGGGTCCTGTTCAACGCAGCGGGCCAGGTGCACCGCCGCCTCGGCGCCGTTACCCTCATCCAGCCAGGCCTTGCCCAGGCCAAAGCGCAACAGTGGGTTATCCACACCCTTGTCGAGCATCTTCTGCAGCGATTCGCGCATTGCCGTGCCTCCTTAGAAAAAGCTCAAGCCCACGTGGAACAGCTTCTCGACGTCGCGGATATGCTTTTTATCCACAACGAACAGAATCACGTGGTCGCCGGTTTCCAGCACCGTGTTGTCGTGGGCGATCAGCACCTGCTCGGCACGGATGATCGCGCCAATGGTGGTGCCCGGCGGCAGGTCGATGTCGGCGATGGCCTTGCCGATCACCTTGCTCGACTTGGCGTCACCATGCGCCACCGCCTCGATCGCCTCAGCCGCACCGCGGCGCAGCGAGTGCACGCTGACGATATCGCCACGGCGCACGTGGGCGAGCAAGGTGCCGATGGTGGCCAGCTGCGGGCTGATGGCGATATCGATATCGCCGCCCTGCACCAGGTCGACATAGGCCGGGTTGTTGATGATGGTCATCACCTTGCGCGCGCCGAGACGCTTGGCCAGCAGCGACGACATGATGTTGGCCTCGTCGTCGTTGGTCAGGGCCAGGAAGATATCGGCGTCGGCGATGTTCTCTTCCAGCATCAGGTCCTTGTCCGAGGCACTGCCCTGCAACACTACGGTGCTTTCCAGGTTGTCGGACAGATACCGGCAACGGGCCGCGTTCATTTCGATGATCTTGACCTGGTAGCGGCTCTCGATCGCTTCAGCCAGGCGCTCGCCGATCTGCCCACCGCCGGCGATGACCACACGCTTGTTGGTCTCGTCGATGCGGCGCAGCTCACCCATGACCGCGCGGATGTCCTTCTTCGCGGCGATGAAAAACACCTCGTCATCGGCTTCGATGACGGTATCGCCCTGCGGCTTGATCGGCCGGTCGCGGCGGAAAATCGCTGCCACGCGGGTTTCGACATTGGGCATATGCGCGCGGATCTGGCGCAACTGCTGGCCCACCAGTGGCCCACCGTAGTAGGCCTTGACCGCCACCAGCTGGGCCTTGCCGCCGGCAAAGTCGATCACCTGCAGCGCGCCGGGGTGCTCGATCAGGCGCTTGATGTAGTTGGTCACCACCTGCTCGGGGCTGATCAGCACGTCGACCGGGATATGGTCGTTGTGGAACAGTTCTTCACGCGTGAGGTACGCCGACTCGCGCACGCGGGCGATCTTGGTCGGCGTGTGGAACAGCGAGTAGGCGACCTGGCAGGCGACCATGTTGGTTTCGTCGCTGTTGGTCACCGCCACCAGCATATCGGCGTCGTCGGCGCCGGCCTGGCGCAGCACCGTCGGCAGCGAGCCACGGCCCTGCACGGTGCGGATGTCGAGGCGGTCGCCAAGGTCGCGCAAGCGGTCGCCATCGGTGTCGACCACGGTGATGTCATTGGCTTCGCTGGCCAGGTGTTCTGCCAGCGTGCCGCCTACCTGCCCTGCACCAAGGATGATGATCTTCATCCACTACTCCTAACCTGGTGTTTTATCCGCGCGAGGCGGCAATCTTGATCAGCTTGGCATAGTAGAAGCCGTCGTGGCCGCCTTCCTGAGCCAGCAGCTGACGCCCGTGCGGCTGGCGCAGGCCGGCCTCGGTCGCCAGGTCCAGTTCACGGGCGCCGGGCGTGCGCGCCAGAAACGCCTCGATCACTTCGGTGTTCTCGGTCGGCAGGCTCGAGCAGGTGGCGTACAGCAGCATGCCGCCCACTTCCAGGGTCGGCCACAGCGCATCGAGCAACTCGCCCTGCAGGGTGGCCAGGGCCGGGATGTCATCGGCCTGACGGGTCAGCTTGATGTCCGGGTGGCGGCGGATCACCCCAGTCGCCGAGCACGGTGCGTCGAGCAGAATGCGCTGGAAGGTCTTGCCGTCCCACCAGTTGGCGGTGTCGCGGGCATCGCAGGCGATCAGCTTGGCGTCCAGCTGCAGGCGCGCCAGGTTCTCGCGCACGCGGACCAGGCGCTTGGCTTCCAGGTCGATCGCCACTACTTCAGCCAGGCCCTGCTCGGCTTCGAGCAGGTGGCAGGTCTTGCCGCCCGGAGCGCAGCAGGCGTCCAGCACGCGTTGCCCGGGGGCCAGTTCGAGCAGGTCGGCGGCGAGTTGCGCCGCTTCGTCCTGCACGCTGATCCAGCCTTCGGCAAAGCCCGGCAGGCCACGCACGTCGCAGGCAGCCTCGAGCACGATGCCGTCGCGGCTGTACTGGCAAGCAGTGGCAGCGATACCGGCTTCGCCAAGCAAGGCCAGGTAGGCGTCGCGGCTGTGATGGCGGCGGTTGACCCGCAGGATCATCGGCGGATGAGCATTGTTGGCGGCGCAGATGGCTTCCCACTGCTCCGGCCAGGACGCCTTGAGCGATTTCTGCAGCCAGCGCGGGTGGGCGGTACGCACCACCGGGTCGCGCTCCATGCTGGCGAACAGTTCTTCACCCTCGCGCTGGGCGCGGCGCAGTACGGCATTGAGCAGGGCCTTGGCCCACGGCTTTTTCAGCTTGTCGGCGCAGCCCACGGTTTCGCCGATGGCGGCATGCGCCGGGATCCGCGTGTAGAACAGCTGGTACAAGCCCACCAGCAGCAGCGCCTGCACATCACTGTCCGCTGCCTTAAATGGCTTTTGCAGCAACTGCGCGGCCAGCAGGTCCAGGCGTGGCTGCCAGCGGGCGGTGCCGAAGGCGAGGTCCTGGGTCAGGCCACGGTCGCGTTCCTCGACCTTGTCCAGTTGGGTTGGCAACGAACTGTTGAGCGAAGCCTTGCCGCTGAGTACAGCAGCAAGGGCACGGGCGGCAGCCAGACGTGGATTCATTGGCCAAGCACCTTGCCGTCAGCGAACTTCTCGCGGCGGCTGTTGAACAGGTCGCTGAAGTTCAGCGCCTTGCCGCCTGGCAGTTGCAGGCGGGTCAGGCTCAGTGCCTGCTCACCGCAGGCGACGACCAGGCCGTCTTTGCTGGCGCTGAGGATCTGGCCGGGTGCGCCGCTGCCTGTGGACAACTTCGCTTCGAGGACTTTCACGCTTTCGCCGTCCAGGCTGGTGTGGCACACCGGCCATGGGTTGAAGGCGCGTACCAGACGCTCCAGCTCAACTGCCGGGCGGCTCCAGTCGATACGCGCCTCTTCCTTGTTCAGCTTGTGTGCATAAGTCGCCAGGGCGTCATCCTGCACTTCGCCTTGCAAGGTGCCAGCGGCCAGCCCGGCAATTGCCTCTAGCACAGCTGGCGGGCCCATTTCGGCAAGGCGGTCATGCAGGCTGCCGCCGGTATCGGTGGCGCTGATCGGGGTGGTCACCTTGAGCAGCATCGGCCCGGTGTCCAAGCCCGCTTCCATACGCATCACGGTGACACCGCTCTCGGCATCGCCGGCTTCTACGGCGCGCTGGATCGGCGCCGCACCGCGCCAGCGTGGCAGCAGCGAGGCATGGCTGTTGATGCAGCCCAGGCGCGGGATATCCAGCACCGCCTGCGGCAGGATCAAACCGTAGGCGACCACCACCAACAGGTCCGGCGCCAGCGCGGCCAGTTCGGCCTGGGCCTCGGCATTGCGCAGGGTCGGCGGTTGCAGCACGGGGATGTCATGGGCCACGGCCAACTGCTTGACCGGGCTCGGCATGAGCTTTTGCCCACGGCCGGCCGGGCGGTCGGGCTGGGTGTACACCGCAACCACCTGGTAAGGGCTGTCGAGCAGGGCTTTGAGGTGTTCGGCGGCAAACTCAGGGGTGCCCGCGAAGACGATGCGCATGGAGTTCTCGCTTGAAATAGAAAAAGGCTTGCCGGAGCAAGCCTTCTGCAAGGTGGGGGATCAGGCGTTCTGGCGGTGCTGCTTTTCCAGCTTCTTCTTGATCCGGTCACGTTTGAGCTGCGACAGGTAGTCGACAAACAGCTTGCCGTTGAGGTGGTCCAGCTCGTGCTGTACACACACCGCGAGCAGGCCTTCGGCTTCCATCTCGTACGGCTTGCCATCGCGATCCTGGGCCTTGACCCGGATGCGCAATGGGCGATCGACGTTTTCGTAGAAGCCTGGCACCGACAGGCAGCCTTCCTGGTATTGGCCCATGTCGTCGGTCAGCTCTTCGAGCTCGGGGTTGATGAACACCCGTGGCTCGCTGCGATCTTCGCTCAGGTCCATCACTACCAGGCGCAGGTGGACGTTGACCTGCGTCGCGGCCAGGCCGATGCCAGGCGCTTCGTACATGGTTTCAAACATGTCGTCGATCAGCTGGCGCAGGGCGTCGTCAAACACCGTCACCGGTTTGGCAATGGTACGCAGGCGCGGGTCCGGGAATTCGAGAATGTTCAAAATGGCCATAGGGGTCAGGCAGTCACTGTGCGGTCGGTTGAAAACTGAACACACATAATAAAGGCAAACGCACGATTCAGCACGCGGCAAAGGTCAGCTAGGGTTTCAGAACGGCGCTTATAGCCGAATCTGCTGACAGGTTATAAAACTCTTATCAACACAGTTATCCACAGGTTGTGCCATCTGCATGACCCTCTGTCGATCAAGGATGATCAGCCATGCCCGTTCCCCTTTCGTCTGACTGTCCACCTGCTGAATTAGAGGCGCGGCTGCGCCTGCATCGCTTGCCTGACGTCGGTATGCGGCGTTTTCTTACACTGATTGAAGCGTTTGGCAGTGCGTCCTCGGCGCTCAGTGCACCGGCAACTGCCTGGCGCACGCTGGGCCTGACTGCCGCCGCCTGCGAGGCCCGGCGCAGCCCTGAAGTACGCGATGGTGCCAGCGCTGCAATGGCCTGGCTAGAGCGTCCGGACCAGCATTTGCTGATGTGGGACCAGCTTGGCTATCCGCCACTGCTGGGCGAAATCGACGATGCCCCGCCGTTGCTGTTTGTGGCCGGCAACGTTGAAATACTCGAACGCCCGCAACTGGCAATCGTCGGCAGCCGACGCGCCTCGCCGCCAGCGCTGGACAACGCCGCGGCTTTTTCGCGCTACCTCGCCCGCGCCGGTTTCACCATCACCAGCGGCCTGGCGCTGGGTGTGGACGGCGCCGCTCATCGGGCTGCGCTGGACGCTCAAGGCAGCACAATCGGGGTGCTTGGCACGGGTCTTGAAAAACTTTATCCACAGCGCCACAAAGCCCTCGCCCAAGAGATGATCGAGCGCGGTAGTGCAGTGGTTTCAGAGTTCCCGCTGGACGCCGGGCCACTGCCCGGCAACTTCCCTCGGCGCAACCGCATCATCAGTGGTTTGTCGCTCGGCGTGCTGGTGGTCGAGGCCGGTACTGCCAGCGGCTCGCTGATCAGCGCCCGCCTGGCGGCCGAGCAAGGCCGCGAGGTGTATGCCATCCCAGGCTCGATCCATCACCCCGGCGCCAAGGGCTGCCACCAGTTGATTCGCGATGGCGCGCTGTTGGTGGAGAGCGTCGAGCAGATCCTCGACAGCCTGCGCGGCTGGCAAAACCTGCCGCCGGTGGCTGTGGATAAACCCGCCCATCCCCTGCTCGCCTTGCTCCATGCTGCACCGCAAACCAGCGAAGGCCTTGCCCGCAGCAGTGGTCAGGCGCTGGCGCAGGTGCTCGCCAGCCTGACCGAACTGGAGCTGGAGGGCCGCGTCAGCAATCAAGCTGGGCGTTGGTTTGCGCGGTCTGGCTGAGTAAACTGCAGGTCAGCGTACTTCGGAGAAACAACAATGGTCAGCAGTTGGCGTGTGCAGCAAGCCGCACGGGAAATTCGCGCGGGCGCGGTGATTGCCTACCCGACCGAAGCAGTCTGGGGCCTGGGCTGCGACCCGTGGAACGAAGACGCGGTGTACCGCCTGCTCGCGCTCAAGTCGCGGCCTGTGGATAAAGGCCTGATTCTGGTGGCAGACAGCATCGAGCAGTTCGACTTCCTGTTCGAAGACTTCCCCGAAGACTGGATCAAGCGCATGGCCGACACCTGGCCTGGCCCAAACACCTGGCTGGTACCGCATCAGGGCATGTTGCCGGAGTGGGTCACCGGCCAGCACGACACCGTCGCCCTGCGTGTCAGCGATCATCCACAGGTGCGCGAACTGTGCGCGCTGGTAGGGCCGCTGATTTCCACTTCGGCCAACCCCGGTGGACGGCCGGCGGCGAAGAGTCGCTTGCGGGTGGAGCAGTATTTCCGGGGGGATCTGGATCTGGTGTTGGGTGGGTTGCTGGGCGGGCGGAAGAATCCGAGTGTGATTCGGGATCTGGCTACTGGAGAGGTGGTGCGGGCGGGGTGATGGCAGAGGCTGTTACCAGCCTCTTGCTCGTAGCACGGTGCGTTAGCTGAATCTGGTATGAAGATCCGGAAATACCAGCTGCGCAAACCAAACAGGCAGGCCTGGATGGACCTCGCGTGATTTTGACGATGAGGCTTCCACCAGTTCCAATTTGATCAGCAGCCGCAGTTGGTCTGTAGCCATTCGATCTGACATACCCAGATAGATTTTGAAGTCAGCCCTGGATACCACACCCTGAATCAACAGCAGGTGCAGTGCTCGGGCTGCTTCTGGCTTTACCCCTGCGTCGACGATTCGGGGCTCGAACTTCACGATGCGTTCCAACCGGTCACGCAGTTTCTGCACACCCATGGCATCGATCGTGTAATTGATTTGGTCTTTGCAGACTTCGAGCATGAATCTCACAAACTCGATCAAGCCTGCTTGAGTCAACTGACCCCGGCCGTCGAGGTCCCCGCGACGAGGTTGATCAGCAGCACGAAGCTTGGCGTAGTACTCACTTTGCCGGCGAGCCAGGCCACGTGAGATGGACCACAGGGGCGAACCGAGGCCGATTTTCACGAGTTGCAGGTGAGTGACCAATCGGATCAAGCGACCGTTACCATCTTCGGCCGGATGGGTAAACGCCAGGCGATGGTGGTAAGCCAGGGCGTGCAGCAGTCGAGCGCGTGGGTCTGCCGACTGGCCGTAGACCTCTTCCATCCGCGTAATCATCGACGCGACTGACTCCCAGCCGGGCGCAGCATGGTCGCCCACCAGAACGTTGCGCTGGGACTCGTCTCTGAGCTGACCGGGGACCAGTAAGCGCCCGTCAGACAGCTTCAATTCCTGCTCTGGCGCATCCTGAAACAGCCTGCGATGCAGGTTGCACAGCATGCGCCGCGAGAACATTTCTCTCCAGGTGATCGACTTGAACCGCTGAAGCGCTCGCTCCAGCGTTTCCTGTACGACGATATGAGTGACGGCCAGCTCTCTAAGCTCTTTGGGCGCTCGCGCCTTCAGCCTAGGCGCGAGAGTCGCAGGCTCCGTGAACTGACCTTCGATCAAATTGCTGTAGTAACTGTTAGTAAGCCGCATCAACCGGCCAACCCGTTTAGCGGTCTCAGGGGCAAGCGTCCCCTCAAGCTTCCCCGCGAGATAAGGCAACTCGTCTGCCAGCGCCAAGACATCGGCGGGATACCCTCCAGACGGTATCAAAGGCTCAAGCCAATGCTTGCCTTGCATAAAATGAATCGCCATCAAATTCACCTGATTTCGCGGATATTTTTTCGGATATTCAAATCGTGTGCAGGCCTTTGAATACGAGGCTTTAGGCGGATTAGCTTACTTGATTAAGGGTGTTTTTCGCGGATATTTTCGCGGATATTTTTACAGCAATCTTTTGGCGCTTTGGCAGCGGACGTTCGTTCGCCTGCTGGCTTAATCATGCAGTGGGATATTTCTGATTTTTACCAAAAGGCTGTGCGGATCGCATTCGGCGAAATATCCTACGCATGCTGTCGAATGCCATCACCTTCTCAGTGGGAACTCATGCCTCTAGGCTTCACATCGTCGCTGAATAATTCTGCGATCGGGTGTGGTAGCCCGGGTGCGTTTTTTCCATGACAGCCTATGGCGGCTGTGCGCGGGAGGCTTTCGAGCCTGCCTGGATTGGAAAATGCCCGGGTCTACCACCTCGCGTATCGCCGCCACCCAATTCACGTGGTAGTGAATTGAAGCGGTAAAGCTTAGGAGCATTTTCCAGTGGCCAAGAAAATCGTCCCAGATCCACCCTTACCCTCCACCACCGCCCACCCCTTCGGCCGCTGCGAAGCCGGCCATCCTCCGCTCTTCTCGGTAAACCCAAACATCCCCATCGAAGACGCTCTGGTCCACGTAGCACTGCACCTGCGCTGTGCCTACGAAACCGGCATGCAAGCCATGGAACACATGCGCGAAGAAGGCCGTGGCCTGTACTGGGCCAACTTGCATGCGGTGGAAGCGGCTGAGGGTGTGGTCGAATCGCTGCTCGACAACTTCGAGGCAGGCACGCTGGAGAAGCGCATGTCTCTGACCTGACAGCCGTTGTGGTGAACATCGGGGCCGTTAGCCGGCCCCAATCACTCAGGGCAGCAGTACAGTCGAACCAACGGTGCGCCGCGCCGACAGCTCGCTCTGCGCCTTGGCCGCTTCACTGAGCGGGTAGCGTTGCTGGATATCCACCGTCAGCTGGCCGCTGGCGATCATGGCGAACAGGTCATCGGCCATGGCCTGGGTGTTCTCGGCATTGTTGGCGTAAGTCGCCAAGGTCGGCCGGGTCACGTACAGCGAACCCTTCTGCGCCAGAATGCCCAGATTGACGCCACTGACCGCGCCGGAGGCGTTGCCGAAGCTGACCATCAAGCCGCGTGGCTGCAGGCAGTCCAGCGAGGTCAGCCAGGTATCGGCGCCAACGCCGTCGTATACCACCGCAACCTTTTTGCCGTCAGTCAGCTCTAGCACACGCTTGGCGACGTCTTCGTGGCTGTAGTCGATGGTCGCCCAGGCGCCGAGAGCCTTGGCTCGCTCGGCTTTTTCCGCCGAGCTGACCGTGCCGATCAGCTTGGCGCCCAGCGCTTTCGCCCACTGGCACGCCAGCGAGCCGACGCCGCCAGCGGCGGCGTGGAACAGGATCACTTCGCCCGGCTGCACGGCGTAGGTCTGTTTGAGCAGGTACTGCACGGTCAGGCCTTTGAGCATCACCGCGGCAGCCTGCTCGAAGCTGATGCTGTCGGGCAGTTTGACCAGGTTGGCTTCGGGCAGCGTGTGCACGTCGCTATAGGCGCCCAGCGGGCCACCGCCGTAGGCGACGCGGTCGCCGACCTTGAGCCGGGTGACGCCATCGCCAACCGCATCGACGATACCAGCACCTTCGGTGCCCAGGCCCGAAGGCAGTGCTGGCGGTGGGTACAGGCCGCTGCGGAAATAGGTGTCGATGAAGTTCAGGCCGATTGCCTGGTTGCGTACACGAACCTGCTGCGGGCCGGGTGGGGCCGGGTCGAATTCGACCAGTTGCAGTACTTCGGGGCCGCCATGCTGGCTGAACTGGATACGCTGGGCCATCTCGCACTCCTGTTGTCGGGTTGGAAGCAGGCCTTCTATCGGACGCCTTTGCTTGACCGCCGTCAACTGCGACGCGCCGGTTGCCGGTGGTATGCTACGCGGCGAATTCTTCCCTGCTCCTCCAGGTGACCCCGATGACCAGCCGCACCGAGGCCGTGAAGGCCTATCTGCTCGACCTGCAAGACCGCATCTGCTCTGCCCTCGAACGCGAAGACGGCGGCGCCCGCTTCGTCGAGGACGCGTGGGTGCGCGAAGCCGGCGGTGGCGGGCGCACGCGGGTGATCGGGGATGGCGCGCTGATCGAAAAAGGCGGGGTCAACTTCTCCCATGTGTTCGGCAGTGGCCTGCCGCCGTCGGCCAGTGCCCACCGGCCAGAGCTGGCCGGGCGCGGCTTCGAGGCGCTGGGGGTGTCGCTGGTGATCCACCCGCACAACCCGCATGTGCCGACTTCGCACGCCAATGTGCGGTTTTTCATCGCTGAAAAAGAAGGCGAAGAGGCAGTCTGGTGGTTTGGTGGCGGCTTCGACCTCACCCCCTACTACGGCAACGAGGAAGACTGCGTGCACTGGCACCGCGTGGCCGAACAGGCCTGCGCGCCGTTCGGCGCCGACGTCTACCCGCGTTACAAAGCCTGGTGCGACCGCTACTTCCATCTCAAGCACCGCGGCGAGCCACGGGGTATTGGTGGGCTGTTCTTCGATGACCTCAACGAGTGGGACTTCGACACCTGCTTCGCCTTCATTCGGGCGATCGGCGATGCCTATATCGACGCCTACCTGCCGATCGTGCAGCGGCGCAAGGCTACGGCCTACACCGCCGAGCAGCGCGAATTCCAGGAATACCGCCGTGGGCGCTATGTCGAGTTCAACCTGGTCTACGACCGTGGCACCCTGTTCGGCCTGCAGTCGGGTGGGCGTACCGAATCGATCCTGATGTCGCTGCCGCCGCAGGTACGCTGGGGCTATGACTGGAAGCCGGCACCGGGCAGCGAAGAAGCGCGCCTGACCGATTACTACCTGCAAGACCGCGACTGGCTTGGCCAGTAAGCCCTGTGGATAACCGAGGAAGCGCCATGGACCAGTACGTCGTTTTCGGCAATCCGATCGGCCACAGCAAGTCGCCGCTGATACACCGCCTGTTTGCCGATCAGACCGGCCAGCAGATTGAATACAACACCCTGCTGGCGCCGCTGGACGAGTTCAGCGACTGCGCCCGCGGTTTCTTCAAACAAGGCCAGGGCGCCAACGTCACCGTGCCGTTCAAGGAAGAGGCCTACCGCCTGTGCGACAGCCTTACCGAGCGTGCCCAGCGCGCGGGCGCGGTCAATACCCTGACCAAACTGGCCGACGGCAGCCTGCAAGGTGACAACACCGACGGCGCAGGCCTGGTGCGCGACCTTACGCAAAACGCCGGGGTCGAGCTCAAGGGCAAGCGCATCCTCATCCTCGGTGCGGGCGGCGCGGTGCGCGGGGTGCTCGAGCCGATTCTGGCGCATAACCCGCAGGCGCTGGTGATCGCCAATCGCACGGAAGAAAAGGCCGAGCAGCTGGCGCATGAGTTCGACGCGCTGGGCCCGGTGGTGGCCAGTGGTTTTGCCTGGCTCAGCGAGCCGGTCGACGTGATCATCAACGCCACCTCGGCCAGCCTTGCCGGGCAGATGCCGCCGATTGCCGACAGCCTGGTCGAGGCTGGCCGCACCGTTTGCTACGACATGATGTACGGCAAGGAGCCAACCCCGTTCTGCCAGTGGGCGACTCGCTTGCAGGCAGCCAAGGTGCTCGATGGCCTGGGCATGCTTGCCGAGCAGGCGGCTGAGGCATTCTTCATCTGGCGCGGGGTGCGCCCGGATACAGCGCCAGTGCTGGATGAGCTGCGCCGCCAGTTGGCGCGGGGCTGACGGCGCAAGCCGGGATAAGTCAGCCGCGCAGCGACAGGATCATCGTCATTGGCGAGAGTTCTGGACTGTGCTGAAACCCGGCATGCTTGGCATAGAACTGAGCCAGGCGCTCGTTCAACGGGTGCACCACCACGGCAGATGAAGCCACGGTTTCAGAGGCGATGATGGCTCGCGACAATGCATCGTGAAGCAGATCGACCGCGTAACCCTGACCTTGCGCCGCCTTGGTGACGCCCATGCGGCCAAGGATGGTCACCGGGTGAAAATCCGGGGTATTGCGTTGATGCCTCTTGGGCACGATGTTGGCCCGGGCACATGAGCCACTGGACAGCGTGTAGAAGGCCGCGACCTTATTGGTTGCATGAAAACAGGCCACGTACACCACAGCATGCTTTTGTAGCTGCGCCACCAGGGCGCGTTTTTTCAGGTAGTCGTTGATCGAAGGCTCACCGCATTCGAACTCTGTGACGTCGTGCGTTTCAGTCAGCTTTACCGGCGCGCTCAGCGCCACCTCGTTTTGCGATTCAGCAGAGTTTGCAGGCATTGGTTTTCACTCAAAGGCTTGGCGCTGAGCGCTTCTTCAAAACGGTCGAATGCTTCGTCACTGAGACGGAAAACCTGCTGGTCCATGATCACTTCCTGGGCGCGCTTGCTTGCCGCGTCGAGGATGAAGCTGGTCCGATCCATCTTCAGCACATCCACGGCCGCATCGATCAGGTCACGTGTTTGAACATCCACGCGGATGTTCAGCTGTTGTTTCGCGGGAGTGCCGCGATCTGCACTGGAAATCATGTGTTGCCTCGGTTGCGCAACAGTGCGCATAGGACTTTGGGGCAGGAAACCTGAAGCATAGCACTCGTATAGCTTCCGTCTATACGTATATCACTTGCTATACAGTTTTCTGACAGAAGGCGCATTCGATCCACGACGCCCAAGTATCAATCCTCAAAGCATATCGGGCACGCCTGCGCCCCTTCGAGCTTCTGCAATTCCTCGACCACCTGTGGCCTTGCCCGCTGCAGCGTCAAGCTCCCGCCATTGCGCATCAGCCGCCGCGCTTCACGGTGGAGCATGTCGACGCCTGAATAGTCGATGAAGTTGACCTGCCGCGCATCGATCAACACATGCGGCCCCTGGCAGCGTTGCAGGCGCACTTGCAGGTAGTGCGCTGCGCCAAAGAAGATCGACCCGCCGACCCGCAACACATCCGTCTCGCCTTCGCGGCTTTGCAGCACGCGTGGCTGTGAGGTGCGCTTGAGGTAGAAGAACAGCGAGGCCAGCACGCCGGCATAGATCGCCGTCTGCAGCTCGAGCAGCAGGGTTGCCAAGGCGGTCAGGGCCATCACCAGAAACTCCGCCCGGCTGACCCGAAACAGCGCGCGGATGCCGCGCACATCGATCAAGCCCCAGCAGATCAACAGAATGCTGCCAGCCATGGCCGGGATCGGCAGGTGCGCAATCAGCCCGGCGCCGGTCACTGCGAACAGCGCCACCCACAGCGCCGAAAACACCCCGGCCAGCGGCGAATGTGCGCCCGCATCGTAGCTTAAGCCTGAGCGCGTGAATGAGCCGGACGAGAGGTAACCGGAGAATACGCTGCCGACCATGTTCGACAGGCCCTGGGCACGGATTTCCTGATTGGCATCGATCAATTGCTCGGAGCGCGAAGACAGCGAGCGGGCAATTGACAAGCTGGTGACCAAGCCCAGCATGCCCACCGCGACGGCACTCGGCAGCAGGCGCAGGATCAGCTCGAAATCCAGCAATGGCAAAGGGCTCAAGGGCGGCAGTTGCCCACTGAACGCCGGCACCCGCGCCACCTGGCCAAACCATTGCGGCAGCAACCAGGCGATCAGGCTGACCAGCAGCAGACTTATCAACAGGCTCGGCCAGCGCGGTCGCCATAGCTTCAAGAGCAGACCAAGCAGCAACGTCGCCAGGCCCAGGGTCAGCGCTGGCAGGTCAATTTCGCCAGCGTGGCTGAGCAGGTCCTGCAGCGTTTTCAGTGCCGTAGCCTGGCTGGCCAGCTCGATGCCCAGCAGGTTCGGCAGTTGCCCCAGAGCAATGACCACTGCGGCGCCAAGGGTGAAGCCGAGCACCACCGAGTGCGAAACGAAATTGACCAGCGCGCCAAAGCGCACCAGCCCGAGTACCAGCTGAAAGGCGCCGGCTAGAAACGTCAGCAGCAGGATCAGGCTGATGTAATCGCTGCTGCCACTGACTGCCAGCGGGCTGACACTGGCATACAGCACGATCGAGATGGCTGCGGTCGGGCCGCAGATCAGGTGCCACGACGAGCCCCACAGGCAGGCGATGATCACCGGCACGATGGCCGCGTACAGGCCGTACTCGGCGGGCAGGCCAGCGATCAGCGCGTAGGCGATGGATTGCGGCAAGGCGAGGATGGCACCGCTCAGCCCGACCAGCAGGTCCTGGCGCACGCTGCGCGGCGTTTGCCGGGGCAGCCACGAGAGGAATGGCAGCAGGTGACTGAGGCGGTGCATGAGTTATCCACAATCCTTAAGGTTTCGCCTAGAGCGACCGCAGCACCTGACGCCGGTTCTGCGGGGTTGTCCGCAGGTCAGAGCTTGGCTTTGACTGCCTCCAGCCCATTGCTATCGGCTTTGGTAGTCACGCCGAGCAACCACTCGTCCAGCAATTGAGGGTGCGCTTTCACCCATGCCTTGGCCGCTTCATCGAAGCTGATTTTCTTATCCACAACCTGGGCCATGATGCTGTTTTCCATACCCAGTGTGAACTTCAGATTCCCCAGCAGCTTCGCCGCATTCGGGCACGCCTGTGGATAACCCTTGCGGGTCAGCGTGTATACCTCGCCTTTGCTGCCGAACCACTTCTCGCCGCCGGTCAGGTAATGCATCTTCAGCTTCACGTTCATCGGGTGCGGGGTCCAGCCAAGGAAGGTGATGAACTGCTGTTTCTTGACCGCCCGATCGACCTGGGCCAGCATCGCCTGCTCGCTGGATTCCACCAGCTTCCACTGGCCAAGGTTGAACTCATTGTTGTCGATGATTTCTTTCAACGACAGGTTGGCCGGGGCGCCGGAGCCGATACCGTACAGCTTGTTGCCGAACTGATCGGCGTGTTTCTGCAGGTCAGCGAAGCTCTTGACCCCGGCGTTCCACACGTAGTCGGGCACCGCCAGGGTGAACTCGGTTCCTTCCAGGTTGCGTGAAAGCTGCGGTACATCGCCGTTGGCGACGAACTTGTCATGGAAGCTCTGTTGCGCCGGCATCCAGTTGCCGAGAAAGGCGTCGACCCTCCCATCCTTGAGGCCGCCGTAGATGATCGGCACGGCCAGACTGTCTATTTTTACCTGGTAGCCCAGGCTTTCCAGCAGCAGCCGGGCGACTGCGTTGGTCGAGGCAATATCACTCCAACCAGGGTCGGCCAGCCTAACGGTAGAGCATTGCGCGTCGCTGTCGGCTGCGTTGGCCGTGGTGATGCCCAGAGCCAGGGCAAGTACGGCGGTGGAGAACATGTGCATGGCGGCCTCTCTTCTCAATCCAGGGGTGCGGGCTGTGGATAACGTGCCTTGCGCTCGAGGTCGTCGAGATCGATGTGGTTGCGCATGTACTGTTGGCTGGCATCTACCCAGGGTTGATGGTCCCAGCTGTTCAGCTTGCCGATGGCCAGCGCTTCGCCGACCAGCCGGCGGCGGCGCTGGCTGGCCAGCACTTGCTGGCGCAGGCTGGGGATATCCCAGCGCTGGTGTGCTTCATCGACAAATGCCTGCAGCAGCGCCTGGTGCTCCGGGCTGCCGGTGAGGTTCTCCCGCTCGTGCGGGTCGCGGCTCAGGTCATAGAGTAGACAGGGGTCGTCTTCGCTGTACACGAACTTGTAGGGCCCGCGACGGATCATCATCAGTGGGCCGACGGTGCCCTCGGCCATGTATTCGCCGATGACTTCGTCGTGACCGCCCTGCCCTTGCAGATGGCCGAGCAGTGAGCGCCCGTCCAGATGCAGGTGTTTATCCACAGCGCCACCGGCCAGCTCGACCAATGTCGGCAGCAGATCGCAGGTCGATACCGAGGCGCTCACCCGGCTTGCAGCAAAGCGCTTGGGCGCATGAATCAGCAGCGGAACCCGCGCCGACATCTCGAACCAGTGCATCTTGTACCAGAGGCCGCGCTCGCCCAGCATGTCGCCGTGGTCGCCGGAGAACACGATCAAGGTGTCGTCGGCCAGGTTGCACTCCTCCAGGGTCTGCAGCAACTGGCCGATGTTGTCGTCGATGTAGCTGCAGGCGCCAAAGTAGGCACGGCGGGCGTCGCGAATCTTGTCCACAGGCAGCGGCTTGTCCCACAGGTCATAAACCTTGAGCAGGCGCTGTGAATGGGGATCAAGTCCTGCCTGATTGAGGCCGGTGGGCATCGGAATATCGACACCCTCGTAGCGGTCCCAGTATCGCTTGGGGATGGTGTAGGGGTCGTGCGGGTGGGTCATGGACACCGTCAGGCAGAACGGTCGCCCGTCGTTCTCGCGCACATGGTCGTACAAGTACTGGCGGGCTTTGAACACCACCTCTTCGTCGAAATCCAGCTGGTTGGTACGCACGCACGGCCCCGCCTGCAGCACCGAGGACATGTTGTGGTACCAGCTCGGGCGCACGTGCGGTTCGTCCCAGTTCACCGCCCAGCCATAGTCGGCCGGGTAGATGTCGCTGGTCAGCCGCTCTTCGTAACCGTGCAGTTGGTCCGGGCCGCAGAAGTGCATTTTGCCGGACAGCGCAATGCGGTACCCCAAGCGGCGCAGGTAGTGCGCATAGGTCGGCACATCGGCGGGAAAATCGGCAGCATTGTCGTAGGCGCCAATGCGGCTTGGCAGTTGACCGCTGACCAGCGTGAAGCGTGACGGCGCGCACAATGGGCTGTTGCAGTAGGCTGAATCAAACACTACCGCCTGTTCCGCCAGCCGGCTCAGATGCGGCATCTGCACCGGCGAAGGGGCATAGATTGGCAGCAGGGGTGCGGCCATTTGGTCGGCCATGATGAACAGGATATTCGGGCGCGTCATGTTGGCTTCCATTGTCGAGAGTTATGCGATCAACGTGCCTTTCAAGATGCGACTTCCTCTAACATGGGTAAAGCCCATGGCGGGCAATGACTGGGATTAGCTGAGCTTATGTTTGAGCACCTTGCCGGGCTGTCGCTGGATACCTTGCGTGTGTTCGAAGCGGCCGCGCGCCTGCGTGGCTTTACCCCTGCTGCATTGGAACTTGGCACCACCCAGCCGGCCGTGAGCCAGCAGATGAAGCGCCTGGAAGCAACGCTTGGCACGCGCCTGTTCGACCGTATATATCGGGGCATTGAACTCACCGAGGCCGGCCAGTTGTTGTTCGAACAGGTGCACCAGGGCCTGCAGGCGATGGATGACGGCATCGCCCAGGCCAGCGGCCGCGGCCAACGCGAGGTGCTGCAGGTGGCTACCGACTTTGCCTTCGCAGCATTCTGGCTGATGCCGCGGCTGCAGCACTTTCATGAGGCTTATCCACAGGTGGATGTAAGCCTGGTGACCGGTGAACGTAGTCAGGGCATGTTGCGCCCTGACATCGACGTGGCAGTGCTGTTTGGCGATGGGCGCTTCCATCAGGGGGAGAGCCGCTGGTTGTTCAATGAAGAGGTTTTCCCGGTGTGCAGCCCGCGGATGACTGACGGCAAGCCTTTGTCAGCCTCGGCTTTGCAACGGTTGCCGTTGCTGCATTTGAAGGGCGAGCAGGCCAGCCGCTGGTTTGACTGGGCGGGGGTGTTCCGCGGCTTTGGCGTGTCCAGCCCAGCGCCGGCGGGGCAGTTGCGCTTTGATAACTACACGCTGCTGATTCAGGCGGCGATTGCCGGGCAAGGCGTGGCGATTGGCTGGGGGCATCTTGTGGACGGCCTGGTCGAGCAAGGGTTGTTGTACCGGCCATTGGCGGGGAGTTTGTGCTCGGAGCGTGGCTATTACGTGGTATTACCGCCGCGCAAGCGCCGTGGGGCGTTGATCGAGCGGTTTGTGGATTGGCTTGAGCAAGAGCGCAACCGTTAAAGGTTGGGCCGCTCTGGGGGCTGGGCTATCTTTCATTGCATTACTGCCTTGGCGGCGGTGATGGTTGAAGCGTAATCAGGAGCTATCGTGCAGAGAATCAAGGGTTACCACGCGCACGTTTATTACGATGCAGCGACCATGGAGCAGGCCCGCGAATTATGCGAGGAAGCCAAGCGGCTGTTTCCGGTGAGCATGGGGCGCATGCATCAGAAACCAGTAGGGCCGCACCCGGACTGGAGCTGCCAGCTGGCGTTTGCGCCGGAGGTGGTGGGCGTGGTGCTGCCGTGGTTGGCGTTGTATCGGCGCGGGCTGGTGGTGTTTCTGCATCCGCTGACTGGCGATGAGCTGGCCGATCACCGTGATCATGCGATCTGGATGGGCGCTTTACGACCGTTGGACCTGTCGATCTTCGAGGAGTGAAGCAGGGCCTTCGCGCTGCAGCAGCGCGAAGGCCCAAGGCAACTCAGCGACGTGCCGAGCGCACGCCTTCAGCCAGCGCCGAGCACAGGCTCAGCACATCGTTGACGGCCTGCTCGTTGCTGCCGGCGTTGGCGATCTTGTCGACGAGCGCCGAGCCGACCACCACACCTTCAGCCAAGCGCGCGATTGCCGCCGCTTGCTCAGGGGTGCGGATACCAAAGCCGACGCTGATCGGTAGGTCGGTATGCCGACGCAGACGCGCCAGCGCCTCGCTGACGTGCTCGCTGGTAGCGGAACCAGCACCGGTGACGCCGGCCACCGAGACGTAGTAAACGAAGCCTGAGCTGCGCTCGAGCACGCGCGGCAGGCGCGCATCGTCGGTGGTCGGTGTGGTCAGGCGAATGAAATCGATGCCTGCGGCTTGCGCCGGGGTGGCCAGCTCGGCATCGTGCTCAGGCGGCAGGTCGACGATGATCAAACCGTCAACGCCAGCCTCGTTGGCTTCGGCAACGAACTTCTCGACGCCAAACCGGTGGATCGGGTTGTAGTAACCCATCAACACAATTGGCGTGGTCTGGTTGTCGACGCGGAACTCGCGAACCATCTGCAGGGTTTTCGCCAGGGTCTGGCCGGCGTCCAGGGCGCGCAAGGTCGCCAGCTGGATCGCCACACCGTCAGCCATCGGGTCGGTGAAGGGCATGCCCAGCTCGATCACGTCGGCACCGGCGGCTGGCAGGCCCTTGAGGATGGCCAGCGAGGTGTCGTAGCCAGGGTCGCCGGCAGTGATGAAGGTGACCAGCGCCGAGCGGCCTTCGGCCTTGAGGTCGGCAAAGCGTTGTTCGAGACGGCTCATGCCTGTTTCTCCTGGGCGGCCATGTGGTTCATCACGGTTTGCATGTCTTTGTCGCCGCGGCCGGACAGGCACACCACCATCAGGTGGTCGCTGGGCAGGGTTGGTGCACGCTTGATGGCTTCAGCCAGCGCGTGGGCGGTTTCCAGCGCCGGGATGATGCCTTCCAGGCGGCAGGTGGCGTGGAACGCATCGATCGCTTCGTCGTCGGTGATGCTGACGTACTCGACCCGCTTCACTTCGTGGAGGAAGGCATGCTCCGGGCCGATGCCGGGGTAGTCCAGGCCTGCCGAAATCGAGTGGGCGTCGGTGATCTGGCCGTCGCCGTCCTGCAGCAGGTAGGTACGGTTGCCGTGCAGCACGCCGGGTACGCCGCCGTTCAGGCTGGCAGCATGCTTGTCGGTGTCGACGCCATGGCCGCCGGCTTCAACGCCGATGATCTGCACGCTGGCGTCATCGAGGAATTCGTGGAACAGGCCCATGGCGTTGGAGCCACCACCGACGCAGGCCACCAGGCTGTCGGGCAGACGGCCTTGTTTTTCCTGCATCTGGGCGCGGGTTTCCTTGCCGATGATCGACTGGAAGTCGCGCACCATCGCAGGATATGGGTGCGGGCCAGCGACGGTGCCGATCAGGTAGAAGGTATCGTCGACGTTGGTGACCCAGTCGCGCAGCGCTTCGTTCATGGCGTCTTTGAGGGTGCCGGTGCCGGAGGTGACCGGGATGATCTCGGCGCCCAGCAGCTTCATGCGGAACACGTTGGCTTGCTGGCGCTCGATGTCGGTGGCGCCCATGTAGATCACGCACGGCAGGCCGAAACGGGCAGCCACGGTCGCGGTGGCGACACCATGCATGCCGGCGCCGGTTTCGGCGATCAGGCGTTTTTTGCCCATGCGCTTGGCCAGCAGCACCTGGCCGATGCAGTTGTTCACCTTGTGCGCGCCGGTGTGGTTGAGCTCTTCGCGCTTGAAGTAGATCTGCGCGCCGCCGCAGTGCTCGGTCAGGCGCTCGGCGAAGTACAGCGGGTTGGGCCGGCCGATGTAATCGCGCTGGAAGTACGCCAGCTGCTCGACGAAGGTTGGGTCGGCCTTGGCCGCTTCGTATTCGCGGGCCAGGTCCAGCACCAGCGGCATCAGGGTTTCTGCCACGTAGCGGCCACCGAACGAGCCGAACAGGCCGTCGGCGTCGGGGCCAGCGCGGAATTGGGTCTGGGTCATGGAGCGCTCCAAGGCGATATGGATGACTGATGGGCTTTACTCTAACTTCACTGCGCCCGGCTGAAAACCGATAAGATTGCGCCAACATGTCAGGAAATCTCACAGGTTATGCGCCACGACCTCCCGCCCCTGAATGCCCTGCGGGCATTTGAAGCAACCGCCCGGCTGAACAGCGTCAGCCAGGCCGCCGAGCAGCTGCACGTAACGCACGGCGCGGTTAGCCGGCAGATCAAGGTGCTCGAAGAGCATCTTGGCGTGGCGTTGTTCGTCAAGGAAGGGCGCGGCGTCAAACTCACAGATGCTGGCGTGCGGCTGCGCGATGCCTGCTTCGATGCCTTCGACCGTCTGCGCGGCGTGTGTGCCGAACTGAGCCGGGATGTCAGCGAGGCGCCGTTCGTGCTGGGCTGCTCGGGCAGCCTGCTGGCGCGTTGGTTTATCCCAAGGCTCGGGCGGCTGAATGCCGAATTGCCGGAGCTGCGCCTGCACCTTTCGGCGGGAGAAGGCGACCTTGACCCGCGCCGGCCGGGGTTGGATGCCCTGCTGGTGTACGCCGAGCCGCCGTGGCCGGCAGATATGCAGGTCCATGTCCTGGCCGCAGAGCGCATCGGCCCGGTGCTCAGCCCGCACTTTGCCGGTTCGCAGAGCCTGCGCAACGCCCCCGCCGCCGCATTGCTGCAGCAGGCCTTGCTGCACACCACCTCACGGCCACAAGCCTGGCCTACCTGGGCGGCGCAGCATGGCCTGAGCACGGGCGAGCTGCAGCTGGGGCAGGCGTTCGAGCATTTGTATTATTTGCTGGAGGCGGCCGTGGCAGGCCTGGGCGTGGCGATTGCACCGCAACCATTGGTGGCGGATGACTTGCGTGCCGGGCGTTTGATTGCACCCTGGGGGTTCTCGCCCACCAACGCCGCGCTGGCGCTGTGGGTGCCGCGGCGCGCCGCAGATGGGCGCGCCGAGCAACTGGCGCAGTGGCTGCGCCGCGAGCTGGAGCAGATGGCTTAGTTGCGTTTGGTCAGCAGATAAGCAGCCAGCAGGCCCAGTGCGCCAACGGCAACGCCGGCGGCAGTCCATGGGTGCTCTTGGGCGTAGTCACGGGTGGCGATGCCGGTTTGACGGGTGCGGGTCTTGACCTCGTCGTAGGCGTCGCTGATGACGCTGCGCGAGTGTTTCAGGGCATTTTCGGCGTTGCCGCGAATGGCCTTGAGGGATTTTTGCGACTCTTCGGAGGCGTCGTTCTTGAGCGTCTCGAGGGTGTTGAGGAGGCTCTCGATTTCGGCTTCCATGCTTTGCAGCGATGTCTTACGCAGGGTGTTGCGGGCCATGTTGACTCTCCTTCGCAATGGTAAGTGGCAGTAACTAGTGCGACTGCGCCGTGCGGCAAAAGTGCGATCGAACTTTTTCTCGAATTGACCGCTCGCAGGTAAATCAGGCCTGCACTGCTAGGCTCATCTGCGGTAATCACTCGAGGAACGCGCTAATGTCTGAGCATCGTACGTACAAGAAAGTCGAGCTGGTTGGCTCGTCCACGACCAGTGTAGAAGACGCCATCAACAACGCTATCGCCGAAGCCGGCAAGAGCCTCAAGCACCTGGAATGGTTCGAAGTGACTGAAACCCGTGGTCATATCGAGAACGGCAAGGTCGCGCATTTCCAGGTCACGTTGAAGGTGGGCTTCCGTATTGCTGAGAGCTGAAACACTACCGGGCTAGAGTGTCCGTGCGCGATGGGGTAATACAGTTCAGGGGCGCGCGTTGCGCCCTGTTTGATTTGATCTGAACAAGGAGAGCGATCGATGAACAAGCTACTGATGGCGATGGGTTTGCTGATGCTGGCCGGTGGTGCGATGGCCGCGGGCAAGCCGTGCGAGGAGCTCAAGGCAGAGATTGCGGCCAAGCTGGATGCCAAAGGGGTCAGTGGTTACACGCTGGAGATCATCGATAAGGGTGATCCAGCGGGAAAAGTGGTGGGTTCCTGCGAGGGTGGCACCAAGGAAATCGTCTACTCGCGTAATTAAAACCAGGTTGTCGCATAAAGGCCCGCTGTGATGCGGGCCTTTTTGCGTCTGCACTCAGTCGGCCTTGAGCGCCTGCGCCAGCAGCTCGTACGACCTGATGCGGTCGGCGTGCTCGTAAAGGTCACAGGTGAAGATCAGCTCATCGGCGCCGGTCTGCTCCAGCAGCACCTCGACTTTGGCCCGCACTTTCTGTGGGCTGCCGATCATTGCCAGGCCCATGAAACTCATCACCGCCTCGCGCTCATGGGGCAGCCACAGGCCGTCCATCGTGCTCACCGGTGGGCGCTGCATCAAACTCTGGCCGCGCATCAGGGCGAGGATGCGTTGGTACACCGAGGTTGCCAGATAGTCTGCAGTTTCGTCGGTGTCGGCAACCACCATCGGCACGCCGAGCATCACGTAAGGCTTGTCGAGCACCGTCGACGGCTTGAAGTGATTACGGTAGGTGCGGATCGCCTCATGCATGTAGCGCGGTGCGAAGTGTGAGGCAAAGGCGTAGGGCAATCCACGCATGCCGGCCAGCTGAGCACTGAACAGGCTCGAACCCAGCAGCCAGATCGGCACTTCAGTGTCATGCCCCGGTACGGCGATCACTTTTTGATCAGGCGTGCGTGGGCCGAGGTAGCGCACCAGCTCTTCGACATCATCGGGGAAGTCGTCGGCGCTGCCCGAGCGCTCACGGCGCAGGGCGCGGGCGGTCATCTGGTCGGAGCCAGGTGCGCGTCCCAGACCCAGGTCGATGCGGCCGGGGTACAGGCTGGCGAGGGTGCCGAACTGTTCGGCGATCACCAGTGGCGCGTGGTTGGGCAGCATCACCCCACCGGCGCCGACGCGGATGGTCGAGGTGCCGCCGGCCAGATAGCCGAGCAGCACCGAGGTGGCCGAGCTGGCGATGCCGTCCATGTTGTGGTGTTCAGCCACCCAGAAACGGTTGTAGCCAAAGCGCTCGACGTGCCGCGCCAGGTCCAGTGAATTGTGCAGGGATTGGGCTGGGCCGGCGTCGGCGCGTACCGGGACCAGGTCGAGGGTTGAAATCTTCAGATCACGCAACTGCGTCATCGCTGCCTCCGCAAAAAGTAAAGGGCGTTAGCCTTGTAGACTCTGTATGGGCAGATTCGATGGATTCAATGTTTGCCCGCGGATTGTTCTGAACTTGCCGTAGGTGGTGTCCTCTCAATCTTTACCTACACGCAAGCAAATGTTCAGGGGACACCATGAAAAAGACAGCATCAGCGGTATGGCAAGGTGGTCTGAAGGATGGCAAAGGCATGCTGTCCACCGAGAGCGGCGCGCTCAAGCAGAACCCTTATGGCTTCAATACCCGCTTTGAAGACACCCCCGGTACCAACCCTGAAGAACTGATCGGCGCTGCCCACGCCGGCTGCTTCTCGATGGCACTGTCGATGATGCTCGGTGAGGCTGGCTTGACCGCAGAGCGCATCGACACCACTGCCGAGGTCACCCTCGACAAGCAGGACGACGGCTTTGCCATCACCGCCGTGCACCTGATCCTCAAGGCCAAGGTGCCGGGTGCCAGCCAAGAGCAGTTCACCGAGATCGCCAACAAGGCCAAGGCCGGTTGCCCGGTGTCGAAAGTGCTCAACGCGCAGATCAGCCTCGACGCCACGCTGGAGGGCTGAGGCGGCGCAACTGGGGCGGTTTGTTGTAGTCTAACCATTGTCGGCAGTTGCCCTGCCGCTCCAGGAGCCGTCCCATGATTCGCGTTGCAATCGCTCTGCTGGCTTCGCTGCTCGCTACCTCTGCGTTAGCTGCAGTGAAGCCGTGCGAAGAGCTCAAATCTGAAATCGAAGCAAAGATCCAGGCGCAAGGCGTTGCCTCTTACACCCTGGAGATTGTTGCCAACAGTGAAGTCACCGACCAGAACATGGTGGTGGGCAGCTGTGAAAATGGCAGCAAGAAGATCATTTATCAAAAGAATGATCAGTAACGGTTGATGCAATGGGGCTGCTCGGACTCGAGCAGCCCCATTTTCGTTACGGGATGCAAAACACGTCGCTGGGCTCATCTACCAACACCTTGCGACTGGTGTCGTACAGGTACACCTGTGGCTGCATTGCCGGGGCTCTTGCCTCCAGACGATAGCGCTGGCCGGCTTCGAAATTGTCGAAACGTACGGTCAGGTAGCAGGTTCGCTCGGTGGGATCAGTGGTGAACAGTCCGCCACTGAGTTCGTAGTCAAAGCGTACGCGCAGTTCGTGTTGGCCGGGGGGGACCTGGAAATAGCGACCGTCGTCGAGGCGCTTGCCATCCAGGCGGTCAGCCATGATCACCTTGCCGGGAGTCATGGTGTAGAGGTCGACCCACGCCTGTTTCGGGTCTACGGGGGGCAAGGGGCTGGCGCAGGCCCCAAGTGTACTCAGGGCGATCAGCATCATGGGCTGGCGCATGGTGAAACTCCCACTTGCAGGTTGCAAGCCTTGAGCATAGCGCCAATCGTCGCCATCAGCTGCGCTGGCAGCCCGCCGGTGCACCCTGGCCGACCAGTTTCTGTTGTTCATCATAAAGTTTCAGCCACGGCCTGAAGCCGATGCTGCCTGCTTGCAGGCTGTAGCGCTGGCCCGCATTGAAGTCCTTGAAATCGACATTCAGCTGGCAATCGCGCCAGAGTGGCTCGGCAACCGGGCCAATATTGCTTGGCGCTACCGGGAACTGATAACGCACGGTCAGCTCATGCTTGCCGGGCTCGACCTCGAAGTAACGGTTGTCTTGCCAGTCGCGGTCGTCGACCTGCACCGCGTGCAGCGCGGTGTCGTCATTCGGCTCAAGGTCGACCCAGGCCTTGCTCGGGTCGGCATCGGGCAGGGTCGAGCAACCCGACAACAGCAGTAAGGCGCCGATGGCTATCGGTGCACGCATGGCGATACTCCCCCTTGGCGAGATAGTCTGTGGCTTTGCACAACCTTGAGCGAGATGAACAGCGGCGATGCTTTGCGATCTTTTTAGTCAGCGCTCAGGCCTTGGGGCACTCGACCGCGTTTTTTCACCTTTGGTTCCCGTACTGGCGCTCGTTCTGCTGAGCGGTTGCAGCAGCGTGAGCTACTACAGCCAGCTGGCCGAGGGCCAGTTGCAGTTGCTGCGTGCGCGTCAGCCGGTCGCGCAGGTGCTGCGCGACCCGGCGACAGATCCGGTATTGCGCGAGCGGCTTGAGCATGCCGAGCAGGCCCGAATGTTTGCCAGCGATGTGCTGAAGCTGCCGGATAACCGCAGCTACCGGGTGTATGCCGACCTGGGCCGGCCGTACGTGGTATGGAACGTGTTCGCCACGCCTGAGCTGTCGCTGCAGCCAATCACCCACTGCTTCCCGATTGCCGGCTGCGTGGCCTATCGCGGTTACTACCGCCAGGGCGCAGCGCGCGGTGCGGCGGCGTTGATGCGTCAGCAAGGGCTGGACGTGTATGTCGGCGGTGTGGAGGCCTACTCGACCTTGGGCTGGTTCGATGACCCGCTGCTGTCGTCGATGCTTGGCTGGGGTGACGAGAGGCTGGCTGCGTTGATCTTTCACGAGCTGGCGCACCAGCGCTTCTACGTGAAGGACGACACCGAGTTCAACGAATCCTTTGCCACTTTTGTCGAGCAACAGGGCACGCGGCAATGGCGTGCCGCCCGTGGGCTTGCAGCGGTTGGCGAAGATACTTCGCGGCAACGCGAGCAGTTCATCCAACTGGTGCTCGATAGCCGTGAGCGACTGCAGCGGCTGTACGCCGGACCGCTGTCCGATACTGCCAAGCGAGCAGGCAAGCACGCCGAGTTTGCCCGTTTGCGCGACGAGTACCGGCAGCTGCGCGATGGCCAATGGGCCGGCGACAAACGCTACGACGCCTGGATCTACGCACCGATGAGCAATGCCAAGCTGTTGCCATTCGGCCTTTATGACCAATGGGTGCCGGCGTTTGCGGCATTGTTCCAGCAGGTCGGCGGGGATTGGCCGCGGTTCTATCAGGCGGTTGAACAGCTGGGCAAGCTGCCCCTGGCACAGCGTAAAGCTGAGCTGGGCAAGCTTGCACAGCCGTCGGCGAAGCCAGTCAGACCCTGACAAACGCCTGATGCAGTTCAGCCAGCGTTTCGAAATGGAAGGCTGGCGCTTCTGCCGTCAGCTCTTCGCGGCTGCCGAAGCCGTAGCCCACTGCAACGGCCTGCACGCCGTTGCTGCGCGCACCGATCAGGTCGTGTTTGCGATCACCGATCATCAGTGTTTGCGCAGGGTCGAGGCCTTCCTGCTCGAGCAGGTGGGCGATCAGCTCGACCTTGTTGGTCCGGGTGCCATCCAGCTCGCTGCCGTAGATCACCTTGAAGTGATGATCTAAGGCAAAGTGGCGGGCAATCTCGCGGGCAAATTCCCACGGCTTCGAGGTGGCGACATACAGCGTGCGGCCTTGCTCATTGAGCGCTGCGAGCAGCTCGGGCACGCCGGCATACACGCTGTTTTCGTACAGGCCGGTGACCTTGAAACGCTCGCGGTAGAAGTTCACCGCCTGCCAGGCCTTGGCCTCATCGAAGTCGTAGAACTGCATGAAGGCCTGCAGCAAGGGCGGGCCGATGAAGTGCTCGAGGCGGGCCAGGTCCGGCTCGTCGATGCCCAGTTTGGCCAGGGCGTACTGGATCGAACGGGTAATGCCCAGACGTGGATCGGTCAGGGTGCCGTCCAGGTCGAAAAGAATGGTCTGCTGGTGCATGGAGTCTCTCGGTTGTGCGAGTGGGCGCCGCGAGGGCGTCATTCCGGGCGGTCGTAGCCTTCGGCCAGGTGCAGGTCCTTGAGCTTGACGTAGTTGGCGGCACTGTACGGGAAAAACGCCCGCTCCTTGTCGGTCAGTGGCCGCGCCTGTTTGACCGGGCTGCCGACATACAGGTAACCGCTTTGCAGGCGCTTGCCTGGCGGCACCAGGCTGCCGGCGCCGATGATCACCTCATCCTCGACCACCGCGCCATCCATGATGGTGCTGCCCATGCCGACCAGGATGCGATTGCCCAGGGTGCAGCCATGCAGCATGACTTTGTGACCGATGGTCACCTCGTCGCCGATGAGCAGCGGGAAGCCGTCTGGGTTGAACGGCCCGGCATGGGTGATGTGCAGCACGCTGCCGTCCTGCACGCTGGTGCGCGCGCCGATGCGGATGCGGTGCATGTCGCCGCGCACCACGGTCAGCGGCCATACCGAGCTGTCCTCGCCGATCTGCACGTCGCCCAGCACCACCGCCGAACGGTCGACAAAGGCCCGGGGTCCAACGACCGGAGTGTGTTGCTGAAAGCTACGAATGGCCATGATAGCGCCTCTCTTGAATGCCAATAGGCGGGCTGCCTGCTGCGGACGGCGTCGATTGTAATTAAGATGGTCCCATGTTTCTCCTGCCAAGGTATCCAAACCGTGAGTGCGAACAACCCGCTTCTGCAGTCCTACGATCTGCCGCCCTTCTCGGCAATCCGTGCCGAACACGTGTTGCCGGCGATCGAACAGATCCTGGCCGACAACCGTAAAGCCATTGCTGAAATTCTCAAAAGCCAGGGCCAGCACCCCACCTGGGCTGGCCTGGTGCTGGCGATGGACGAACTCAACGACCGCCTCGGCGCCGCCTGGAGCCCGGTCAGCCACCTCAATGCGGTGTGCAACAATGCCGAGCTGCGCGAGGCCTATGAGTCGTGCCTGCCAGCCCTGAGCGCGTATTCCACCGAGATGGGCCAGAATCGTGAGCTGTTCCAGGCCTTTGAAGCCCTGGCCAACAGCCCCGAGTCGGCCACCTTCGACGTCGCCCAAAAGACCATTCTCGAACACGCCCTGCGTGACTTCCGCCTGTCGGGTATCGACCTGCCGGCGGACAGACAGCAGCGCTATGCCGAAGTGCAGAGCAAGCTCAGCGAGCTGGGTAGCCGCTTCTCCAACCAACTGCTCGACGCCACCCAGGCCTGGAGCAAGCACGTCAGCGACGAAGCCGCCCTCGCCGGCCTGACCGAATCGGCCAAGGCGCAGATGGCTGCCGCGGCGCAGGCCAAGGGCCTCGATGGCTGGTTGATCACCCTGGAATTCCCCAGCTACTACGCGGTGATGACCTACGCCAACGACCGCGCCCTGCGTGAGGAGCTGTACGCCGCCTACTGCACCCGCGCCTCGGACCAAGGCCCGAACGCCGGCCAGTTCGACAACGGGCCGGTGATGAACGAGATCCTCGACCTGCGTCAGGAGCTGGCGCAGCTGCTCGGTTACCCGAACTTCGCCGAGCTGAGCCTGGCGACCAAGATGGCCGAATCGAGCGACCAGGTGCTGAGCTTCCTGCGGGACCTGGCCAAGCGCAGCAAGCCGTTTGCCGCGCAGGACCTGGCCCAGCTCAAGGCCTACGCTGCCGAGCAAGGCTGCCCTGAGCTGGCCAGCTGGGACGTCGGTTACTTCGGCGAGAAGCTGCGCGAGCAGCGCTACAGCGTTTCGCAAGAAACCCTGCGTGCCTACTTCCCGATCGACAAGGTGCTGTCTGGCCTGTTCGCCATCGTCCAGCGCCTCTACGGCATCGAAATCGCCGAACTCAAAGGCTTCGACAGCTGGCACCCGGACGTGCGCCTGTTCGAGATCAAGGAGAACGGCGAGCACGTCGGGCGCTTCTTCTTCGATCTCTATGCCCGTGCCAACAAGCGTGGCGGTGCCTGGATGGACGGCGCGCGCGATCGTCGCCGTACCGAGGCTGGCAGCTTGCAGAGCCCGGTGGCCAACCTGGTGTGCAACTTCACCCCGGCGGCGCCTGGCAAGCCGGCGCTGTTGACCCACGATGAAGTCACCACCCTGTTCCACGAATTCGGCCACGGCCTGCATCACCTGCTGACCCGCATCGAGCATGCCGGCGTATCCGGCATCAACGGCGTGGCCTGGGATGCGGTCGAGCTGCCAAGCCAGTTCATGGAAAACTGGTGCTGGGAGCCTGAGGGCCTGGCGTTGATCTCGGGCCACTTCGAGAGCGCCGAGCCGCTGCCGCAGGACCTGCTCGACAAGATGCTCGCAGCCAAGAACTTCCAGTCCGGCATGATGATGGTGCGCCAGCTCGAGTTCTCGCTGTTCGACTTCGAACTGCACGCCACCCATGGCGACGGTCGCAGCGCGCTGGAGGTGCTGGAAGGCGTGCGTGATGAAGTCACGGTGATGCGTCCGCCGGCTTACAACCGCTTCCCCAACAGCTTCGCGCACATCTTTGCCGGCGGTTACGCGGCCGGTTACTACAGCTACAAATGGGCCGAAGTGCTGTCGGCTGATGCCTTCTCGCGCTTCGAAGAAGAAGGCGTGCTCAATGCCGAAACTGGCCGCGCCTTCCGCGAAGCGATTCTCGCCCGCGGTGGTTCGCGTGAGCCGATGGTGCTGTTTGTCGACTTCCGTGGCCGCGAGCCGTCGATCGATGCCCTGCTGCGTCACTGCGGTTTGAGCGAGGATGCAGCGGCATGAGTGAGGTGCCTGTGAGCAAGACCAAAAAACGCTTTATCGCCGGGGCGGTCTGCCCGGCGTGCAGCGAGCCGGATCGCTTGACCATGTGGAGCGAAGACGGCGTGCCGCACCGAGAGTGCGTCGCCTGCGGGTTTACCGATACGCTCAACGAGCAAGGCCTGTCGGTGCCCAAGGAACTGGGCACGCGGGTCAATCAACAGGCGGTCAAGGCTGAGCCGATCAAGGTACAGACGGTGCAGTTCTTCCCTAACCCCAAGTTGAAAAAGCCCAGCGAGTAACTGCACGCCGGGCGGTCATGGCATTGGCCGCGAAACCGGAGTACTGTATATAAAAACAGTGCTCCGGGTATGCCCATGTCAGTCTCTCCTGTGCGCGGTCGTGGCACCGCCGACAATCCTCACAACCGTTTCGCACCCAGCGTATCGGTGGCGGAGGATGACGGCTGGTACCAGGAGGTGCCGCTCACCCAAGGCACCGAGATCCGCAGCGAAACCGCCAAGATCATCATCACCCGCAACACCTCCCCCGACCTGCCCTTCGACCGTTCGATCAACCCCTATCGCGGTTGCGAGCACGGCTGTATCTACTGCTATGCGCGCCCGAGCCACGCCTACTGGGATTTGTCCCCAGGCCTGGATTTCGAAACCAAGCTGATCGCCAAGACCAACGCTGCCGAAGTGCTCGAGCAACAGCTGAGCAAGCCGGGGTATGTCTGTGCACCGATCAACCTCGGCTCCAACACCGATCCTTACCAGCCCATCGAGCGGGAGCAGTTGCTGACCCGGCGCTTGCTGGAGGTGCTGCTGCGCTTTCGCCATCCGGTCACCATCGTTACCAAGGGCTCGTTGATTCTGCGTGACCTCGACCTGCTCACCGAGCTGGCCCAGCAGCGCCTGGTGCGGGTGATGATCAGCCTGACCACCCTCGATGATGAGCTCAAACGTGTGCTCGAGCCGCGTGCGGCAGCGCCCAAGGCGCGCCTGCGGGCGATCCGGGTGATGCGTGAGGCGGGTATCCCGGTCGGCGTGCTGTGCTCGCCGATGATCCCGATGATCAACGACAGCGAGCTGGAGCACCTGCTTGAAGCGGCCAAGGACGCCGGCGCGCAAAGTGCGGCGTACATGATGTTGCGTTTACCGTTGGAGGTGGCGCCATTATTCGAGCAATGGCTGCAGGATCATTACCCGCAGCGCGCCGCGCACGTGCTCAGCCTGATTCGCCAGAGCCGCGGCGGCGAACTTTACGACAGCCGGTTCGGCAGCCGCATGCGCGGTGAAGGGGTGTTTGCCGAATTGTTGCAGCAGCGCTTCGTTCGGGCCATGCGCCGGCTGGATTTTGCCGGCCGCGAGGCGCAAACGCTGGACTGCTCGGCGTTCTGCCGACCCGGCGGGCAGATGGCACTGTTTTGAGGCATGCCAGTTACCCTTCAACCCAACTAATACTGCACAATATTTTTACTAATGACGCTTGGCGTCTGATGTTTTTTTGCTATTATCAAAGTCCCGCCAAATGAAGCTGGAACGCCCGTTCTAGAGCCTTCAAATTAAGTTTCAGTTAAGTTTTCCCCGGTAGCGTAGGAAATCAGTCCACACCGACTGTGATTCATGGCCCGTGCGTGTCATCTAATTCCCCGCATAGCCAGAATCTTTAACCGGTAATATGGAACTTACCCACACCGTCTAGAGGATGAATCATGCCCATCAAGGACCCATCCAAAGCCGTCCCGGCTGATGTTCCGGCCGAAAGCGCCGATGCCGCCCTTAAGCATATCGTCGACGGCTTTCTGAAGTTTCATCACGATGTGTTTCCCGAGCAGCAAGAGCTGTTCAAGAAGCTCGCCACCGCACAAACCCCACGCGCCATGTTCATTACCTGCGCCGACTCGCGGATTGTTCCCGAGCTGATCACCCAGAGCTCGCCGGGCGACCTGTTCGTGACCCGTAACGTCGGTAACGTTGTCCCGCCCTACGGCCAGATGAACGGTGGTGTTTCGACAGCCATCGAGTACGCCGTACTGGCGTTGGGTGTGCACCACATCATTGTCTGTGGTCACTCCGACTGCGGCGCCATGCGTGCCGTGCTCAACCCTGCTTCGCTGGAAAAGATGCCGACCGTAAAGGCCTGGCTGCGCCACGCCGAAGTCGCCCGCACCGTGGTTGAAGACAACTGCTCCTGCGGCAGCGAGCACGAGACCATGCAGGTAGTGACCAAAGAAAACGTCATCGCCCAGCTGCAGCACCTGCGTACACACCCGTCGGTCGCTTCGCGCCTGGCCGCTGGCCAACTGCACATCCACGGTTGGATCTACGACATCGAAACCAGCCGGATCGAAGCCTATGACGCCGTCAGCGACAGCTTCCTGCCGTTGGTGGCTGGCCAGCCGATCCCGAGCGCTACGCCGAGAGGCCGCTACTAAGCGACCCTGACACCCGCATAACCTTGATAGCCGACCGCGCACCCTGAGGGGCGCGGTGCGGCCTTCGGCTGCCTTGAATTTCCCTGATCGAGTTGCCGGCATCTGCGCTGGCGGCGGGCGCCTGCGCGCCTGTCAGGGGCCCATTGTGCCCATGGCCAGCGGACCGGCCATGTGTCTAGAAAGGAGAAATACGGTGAACAAAACACAGATCAAGGCGGCTCTGCCGCGAGAATTACTGGCTTCAGTGGTGGTGTTTCTGGTGGCCCTGCCCCTTTGTATGGGCATCGCCATCGCATCCGGCATGCCACCGGCCAAGGGGCTGATTACCGGGATCATCGGCGGTATCGTGGTCGGCTTCATCGCCGGTTCACCGCTGCAGGTCAGTGGCCCGGCTGCAGGCCTGGCGGTGCTGGTGTTCGAGCTGGTGCGCCAACATGGCATGGCCATGCTGGGGCCGATTCTGCTGTTGGCGGGCTTGCTGCAGCTATTGGCCGGGCGCTTCCGTCTGGGTTGCTGGTTTAGAGTCACGGCGCCAGCCGTGGTGTACGGCATGCTCGCCGGGATTGGTGTGTTGATTGTGCTGTCGCAGGTGCATGTGATGTTCGACACCGCGCCGCAGCCTTCGGGCCTGAACAACCTGCTGGCCATCCCCGAAACATTACTGGCTGCGCTGCCGCTGGAGAGCGCCGGCAATGGCTGGCAGGCCGGCGCGCTTGGTTTGGGCACCATCGCCATTATGTGGGCCTGGGAGCGCTTGCGGCCGCAGCGGCTGCGCTTTGTGCCGGGTGCGTTGCTCGGTGTGGCGAGCATGACTGCAATCGCCATGTGGCTGGCGCTGCCGGTCAACCGCGTGGTGGTGCCGGCGGACCTGTCCGAAGCGATCGACTGGCTGCGCCCGGATGACCTGCTGAAACTGGCCGACCCGACCTTGCTGGTAGCCGCCTTTGCCCTGGCCTTCATCGCCAGTGCCGAAACGCTGCTGTCGGCTGCAGCGGTAGACCGCATGCACAGTGGGCAGCGCTCGGACTTCGACAAGGAGCTGTCGGCGCAAGGTATCGGCAACATGCTCTGCGGCGTGCTCGGGGCACTGCCGATGACCGGGGTGATCGTGCGCAGCTCGGCCAACGTCCAGGCTGGCGCGCAAACCCGCGCTTCGGCGATCCTGCATGGCGTCTGGCTGCTGGGCTTTGTGGTAGTGCTGAGCAGCGTGCTGCAGCAGATTCCGGTAGCGAGCCTGGCCGGGGTGCTGGTGTATACCGGGATCAAGCTGGTTGATTTCAAGGCGTTTCGCAGCCTTGGCCGGTATGGCCGGATGCCGATGTTCACCTACGCCGCAACGGCGCTGGCGATCATCTTCACCGACCTGCTGACCGGTGTGTTGCTCGGCTTTGCGTTGACCCTGCTGAAGCTGGCGTTCAAGGCCGCCCGCCTGAAAATCAACCTGGTCGACCTGGCCAAGCCTGGGCATATGGAGTTGCGCTTGAGCGGCGCGGCCACCTTCCTCAAGGTGCCGGCCCTGACCCAGGTGCTTGAGCAGGTACCCGCGGGCACGACTCTGCATGTGCCGCTGGGCAACCTGAGTTACATCGACCACTCTTGCCTGGAGCTGCTGGAAGACTGGGGGCGCAGCAATGCCGCCAAAGGCTCTCGGTTGAAGATCGAGCAGTGGCGCTTGAAGCGGCGGATCGAGGGGCGATTGCGGACCACGGCGGGTGTGGGTGCCTGATCGGCGCATTGCGGATGAAGATATTGGCCGGTCCCGGGTTGCCCGCGACCGGCCATTTCACACACCGTCAGCTCAAGCCGGTTGGCCGAGCTCGACCCCCAGCTGGCGCGACAGGCACGGCCAGCGTTTCCAGGCTTCACCGGTCGCCGGGCTGCTCAGCGTGGCGCGGTAGGCTTCGACCGATTCCAGGGCAAAGCTGTCGTCGTCGAGCATCTCGTCGACCGAGTGATGCACCACTTCATCCAGTTGGTTGGCAAACTCTTCGCCAATCAGTTGATGGGCGATGAGGTTGGCCACGGTGGTGTCCGCCGGAATCAGCGGCTGGCCGAAGTGCTTGATGTACAGGTCGTTGACCTCTTCGACCAGACGATGGGCCAGGTAGGCTTCATCGAGCAGGCAATCCAGGCCGACATGCCCTTGCATGACGCTGGGCGGTTGCATGAAGTAGGCTTCGGCGATCTTCAGGACCGGTTTGATCTGCGACTCGATGCCAGCTTCGAGCGCGACCGCATGAGCAGCCTCGAGCAGCTCCGGAACCTCATCGATATAGGCGCCAACAAAGCGCGCCAGGGTGCCCTGAGCATCTTTCTCAGGCAGTTGGATGGACGGATGCAGGTGAGGCAGTTGCGCTTCGAGGCGCTGTTTCAATTGGCCGCTCTGGCTCTCATGTTGATGGGCTTGTTTGATCTGCTCGCGTACAGCGGCGATGTTCATGACAACTCCAGGGACATTGGGTGACAAACGGAAGACAGTACTTACGGAAAACTCTAAGTTAGCTCGGTATACCGGATACCTAAGACGCATTTGTTATAAGCATGGCAAACGTGTGCGCGCTCAAGAATATAGCGGTGCCACTATTATGCCATGACCCAGTAATTGCGCGGGTTTGCTGGGTTTTCTGGTTTTATGACGATGTTTTCATGGGCCGCGTTGCGTGGCCTAGGGTGCTGGCTATACTCGGGTTGAACGTGATTGGTTGATGAGGCCCACCTGCAGTTTGCAGAGGAGCTCGGTCGTCGAAGCAGGCTGTCTTGACCGCCGCCCCCCCTTGCCCAAGGTTTATGCCTCCGGGATTACAAGAATGATAAGGGGAACCCGCAATGATGCGACATCCACATGTCTGGATGGGCCCTCTGTTGTGGTCGGTTATCGGTCAGGCGCATGGCGCATGGACCGTCAACATGGCGCCCGGGGCTACCGAAGTCTCCCACGCAGTGTTCGACCTGCACATGATCATCTTCTGGATCTGCGTCGTTATCGGCGTCGTGGTGTTTGGCGCGATGTTCTGGTCGATGGTGATCCACCGCCGCTCCACCGGCCAACAGGCCGCGCACTTCCACGAGAACACCTGGGTCGAAATCATGTGGACCGTGGTGCCGCTGCTGATCCTTATCGTCATGGCCATCCCCGCCACCAAGACCCTGATCGAAATCTACGACGCCAGTGAATCGGATATCGATATCCAGGTCACCGGCTATCAGTGGAAGTGGCATTACAAGTACCTCGGGCAGGACGTCGAGTTCTTCAGCAACCTCGCCACCCCCGCTGAACAGATTAACAACAAGGCGCCCAAGGACGAGCATTACCTGCTCGAAGTCGATCAGCCGCTGGTGATCCCGGTGGGTGCCAAGGTGCGCTTTCTGGTCACGGCCGCCGACGTCATCCACTCCTGGTGGGTGCCGGCCTTTGCAGTCAAGCGTGATGCCATCCCAGGCTTCGTCAACGAAGCCTGGACCCGGGTCGAGAAACCCGGCATCTACCGCGGCCAGTGCACCGAGCTGTGTGGCAAGGACCACGGCTTCATGCCGGTGGTGGTCGAGGTCAAGTCGCAGGCCGATTACGACACCTGGCTAGGCGAGCGCAAGGCCGAAGCGGCCAAGCTCAAAGAGCTGACCAGCAAGGAATGGACCCTGCAAGAGCTGGTCGAGCGTGGCGACAAGGTCTATCACACCACCTGCGTTGCCTGTCACCAGGCCGAGGGCCAGGGCCTGCCGCCGATGTTCCCGGCACTCAAGGGCTCGAAAATCGCGACCGGGCCTATCGAAGGCCACCTGGGGATTGTCTTCCACGGCAAGCCCGGCACGGCCATGGCCGCGTTTGGCAAACAACTCTCGGAAGTCGATATCGCCGCCGTGGTCACCTACGAGCGCAACGCCTGGGGCAACAACAAGGGCGACATGGTCACGCCTAAAGACGTGCTCGCGCTCAAGCAGGCAGAAGCCAAATGAGCCGTAAATTGCGCCGCAGCCAGTGGCTGGCAGGAGACAGGACATGAGTGCAGTGATCGACGAGCATGGCCACGACCATGCCCACGGCCCGGCCAAGGGCTTGATGCGCTGGGTGCTGACCACCAACCACAAGGATATCGGCACGATGTACCTGTGGTTCAGCTTCTGCATGTTCCTGCTCGGCGGCTCGTTCGCCATGGTCATTCGCGCCGAGCTGTTTCAGCCGGGGCTGCAGATCGTCGAACCGGCGTTCTTCAACCAGATGACCACCATGCACGGCCTGATCATGGTGTTCGGCGCGGTGATGCCGGCGTTTGTCGGCCTGGCCAACTGGATGATCCCATTGATGATCGGCGCGCCGGACATGGCCTTGCCGCGGATGAACAACTTCAGTTTCTGGCTGCTGCCGGCGGCATTTCTGCTGTTGGTATCGACCCTGTTCAGCGCCGGTGGCGGGCCCAACTTCGGCTGGACCTTCTACGCGCCGCTATCCACCACCTATGCGCCGGCCAGCGTGACCTTCTTCATCTTTGCCATCCACCTGATGGGCGTCAGCTCGATCATGGGCGCGATCAACGTGATCGCGACCATTCTCAACCTGCGCGCACCGGGCATGACCCTGATGAAAATGCCGCTGTTCGTCTGGACCTGGCTGATCACCGCCTTCCTGCTGATTGCAGTGATGCCGGTGCTGGCCGGGGTGGTGACGATGATGCTGATGGATATTCACTTCGGCACCAGCTTCTTCAGCGCGGCCGGTGGTGGTGATCCGGTGTTGTTCCAGCATGTGTTCTGGTTCTTCGGCCACCCCGAGGTGTACATCATGATCCTGCCGGCGTTCGGCGCGGTCAGCTCTATCATCCCGGCGTTTTCACGCAAGCCGCTGTTTGGCTACACCTCGATGGTCTACGCCACCGGCGCGATCGCGTTTCTGTCGTTCATCGTCTGGGCCCACCACATGTTCGTGGTCGGCATCCCGGTGGTGGGCGAGCTGTTCTTCATGTACGCGACGATGCTGATTGCGGTACCGACCGGGGTCAAGGTGTTCAACTGGGTCAGCACCATGTGGGAAGGCTCGCTGACCTTCGAGACACCGATGTTGTTCGCCATCGCTTTCGTCATCCTGTTCACCATTGGCGGCTTCTCCGGGCTGATGCTGGCGATTGCCCCGGCGGACTTCCAGTACCACGACACCTACTTTGTGGTGGCGCACTTCCACTACGTGCTGGTGCCTGGGGCGATATTTGGCATCTTCGCGTCGGCCTACTACTGGCTGCCGAAATGGACCGGCCACATGTACGACGAGACCCTCGGCAAGCTGCATTTCTGGTTGTCGTTCGTCGGTATGAACCTGGCGTTCTTCCCGATGCACTTCGTCGGCCTGGCGGGCATGCCCCGACGCATCCCTGACTACAACCTGCAGTTCGCCGACTTTAATATGGTGTCCTCGATAGGCGCATTCCTGTTCGGCGCTACGCAGATCTTCTTCCTGTTCATCGTCATCAAGACCATCCGCGGTGGCCCGCCAGCGCCGGCCAAACCGTGGGATGGCGCCGAAGGGCTGGAGTGGTCGGTGCCCTCGCCGGCGCCGTACCACACCTTCCAGACGCCGCCGGAAGTGAAATAGGAACCTGCCATGACCAGCCTGCCACTCAAACGCCTGGTGCGCCGCCTGCTGTTGCTGACAGTGGTGATGTTTGCCTTCGGCTTTGCCTTGGTGCCGCTGTACGACGTGATGTGCAAGGCATTCGGCATCAATGGCAAGACCGGCGGGCAATACCAAGGCAGCCAGGTCAGCGACCCGTCGCGCACGGTGCGGGTGCAGTTCATGTCGACCAATGCTGGCGACATGAGCTGGGACTTCTACTCGAGTGCCGACCAGGTCGAGGTCAACCCGGGCGCAGTCAATCAGATGATCTTTGTTGCGCACAACCCGACCGACAAGCCGATGAGCGCTCAGGCGGTGCCGAGCATCACCCCGGCCGAGGCGGCGGCGTATTTCCACAAGACCGAATGCTTCTGCTTTACCCAGCAGGTGCTGCAGCCGGGTGAGCGCATCGAGATGCCGGTGCGGTTCATCGTCGACCGCGACCTGCCGGGCAACGTCAGGCACCTGACCTTGGCCTACACCTTGTTCGACATCACCGCTCGCCACCCGCCGGTTGCCCAGTTGAGCACCGAGGGCGGCCAGCGCGCCCGCTGAGGGAAGGAGAACAGCAATGGCACATCACGATCACTACTACGTCCCGGCGCAGAGCAAATGGCCAATCATCGCCACCATTGGCATGTTCGTCACGGTGTTCGGCCTGGGCACCTGGTTCAATGATCTGAAAGCCGGCCAACCGGATTCGCACGGGCCGCTGATCTTCTTCTTCGGTGCGCTGTGCCTGGCCTACATGCTGTTCGGCTGGTTCGGTGCGGTGATCAGGGAGAACAAGGCGGGGCTGTACAGCGCGCAGATGAATCGCTCGTTCCGCTGGGGCATGGGCTGGTTCATCTTCTCCGAGGTGATGTTCTTTCTGGCGTTCTTTGGCGCGCTGTTCTATGTGCGCGTACTGGCCGGGCCGTGGTTGGGCGGTGATGGCGCCAAGGGTGTGGCGCATATGCTCTGGCCGAACTTCGAGTTTGCCTGGCCGTTGTTGCATACGCCGGACCCGAAGCTGTTTCCGCCGCCCAAGGATGTCATCGACCCGTGGCACCTGCCGTTGATCAACACCATTTTGCTGATCAGCTCGAGCGTGACTATCACCATCGCCCACCACGCCCTGCGCAGGGGCCATCGCGGGCCGCTCAAGCTGTGGCTGGGGCTGACCATCCTGCTGGGTCTGTCGTTTCTAGCGTTACAGGCCTACGAATATTACGAGGCCTATGTACATCTGGGGCTGACGTTGGGCTCGGGGATCTACGGTGCGACGTTCTTCATGCTGACCGGGTTCCATGGCGCGCACGTGACCTTGGGGACGGTGATTTTGATCGTGATGTTCGTGCGCGTGCTGCGCGGGCATTTCGATGCCAACCAGCATTTCGGTTTCGAGGCGGCCAGTTGGTATTGGCATTTTGTCGATGTGGTTTGGGTTGGGTTGTTTGTCTTTGTTTACGTGCTGTAACGGCCTGCGCGGCCCTGGGTAGGAGCGGCCTTGTGTCGCGATAGGGCCGCAAAGCGGCCCCTGTATCAGCCGACACGGTTTGCCTGAAAGAACGCGGTGTCTTGTAGAGGGGGCCGCTCCGCGACCCTTTCGCGACACAAGGCCGCTCCTACACAGGGGGCGTGCAGGTCAGAAGGGGGCGTGGGAGACCAGTTGGCCACTCATGAAGCCCCAGGCAATCAGGCCGATGGTCAGCGCAGCGAGGCTGACGCGCACGGTCAGGGCCTTGAGCAGGCGGGTCGAGTCGTGATCGTCCTTGACCAGAAACACCAGGCCACTGAACAGGCTGGCAACAGTGGCCAACAGCAGCAAAACAATGGCGGCCTTGAGCATGGCGGCACTCCCCGGGGGGCTTGGTGATGCAGGCAAGTATAGCGTTCGCACAGCGTGGCCCAAGGTGAAGCCGTTTCGCCCCGGGCTGGTGCCGACTCTGGTGGTGCTTGCACTGCTGCCGGGGTTGATCGCGCTGGGTTGCTGGCAACTGAGCCGCGCCGAGCAGAAGCGCGAACTGCTGGCGACCTACGCCGAGCGCCAGGTCGAGGCGCCGCTGGCGCTGGCCGAGCTGCAGTCGTTGGCCGATCCGGCTTTTCATCGGGTGCAGCTGTTTGGCCACTTTGACGCCAATCACAGCCTGCTGCTGGACAACCGCCTGCGCGACGGCCAGGTCGGTGTCGAGCTGCTGCAGCCGTTTCTCGATCAGGCCAGCGGCCACTGGCTGCTGATCAATCGCGGCTGGCTGCCCTGGCCTGATCGGCGCGTGCCGGTGCGCTTCGACACCCCTTCGCAAACGCTGGCGTTGCAAGCATCGGTCTATATCGCCCCCGGCGCGACCTTCCAGCTGCACCCCGACCCGGTCGGCGGGCAATGGCCGCACCTGCTCACTGCCATCGACCCCGCCCCGCTCTGGCAGCAACTGGGCCGGGACGGCTATGGCCATGAACTGCGCCTGATCGGCGGGCCAGCCAGCTACCGGCTGGACTGGCCGATAGTCGCCATGGGCCCGGAAAAGCACCTGGGCTACGCCGTGCAGTGGTTCGCCCTGGCAGCGGCATTGGTGCTGCTGTACCTGTACTTCGGCTGGCATAACAACAAGGAGCATCACCATGAGCGCCGCCACGAGTCCACTGGACGTGCCTGAAGGCCGCAAGCCCCGCAGTCGCGGGCGCTGGCAGCTGTTGCTGATCTTGCTGGTTACCCTCGGCCCGATGATCCTTGCCACCAGCATGTACAAGTTCAAGTTCTGGGTGCCGGATGGCCGCAGTTACCACGGTGCAATGATCGGCAACGGCCTGAGCCGGGCCGACATTGGTGTCCAGGCGCAGGAGCAGCGCTGGCAACTGCTGGTCAGCGCGCCGGCGGCGTGTGATCAGGCCTGCCAGAACCTTGTGTACCTGGCGCGGCAGATCCAGATCGGCCTGGGCCGCGATGCCAGCCGCGCCAGCCATGCGCTGGCGGCTGCGCAGCCACTGAGCAGCGATTACCAGCAGCGGCTCACCCGCGAGTACCCGCAGCTGCAGCGTTATCCGCTGGACCTGCAGCGGTACGGCGAGCACGTCAGCGAGCCGGGGCCGCAACTGTGGATCGTCGACCCGCACGGCAACCTGGTGCTGCGCTACGACGCCACGGTCAAGGGCAAGCACGTGCTCGATGACCTGCGTCATCTGCTCAAGCTGTCCAACATCGGATAGGAGCTCTGCCATGGCCAGACCCGGCTATCGCCTCGCTGTGTTCGCAACCTTGCTGGCGCTGGTGGTGGTACTGCTGGGCGCCTACACCCGGCTGACCCATGCTGGCCTCGGCTGCCCGGACTGGCCCGGTTGCTACGGCTTTATCAGTGTGCCGAAAAGCGACGCGCAACTGGCCCATGCCGAGCTGCACTTCCCTGAGCATCCTGTCGAAGCCGCCAAGGGCTGGGCCGAGATGGTCCACCGCTACTTTGCCGGTGGCCTCGCGCTGGTGATCGCGTGGCTGGCGTTGCAGGCGTTGCGCCGGCACGCCCGCGACGGTCAGCCCTACCGTCTGCCACTGCTGTTGCTGGCAGTGGTGCTGGCGCAAGCGGCGTTCGGTATGTGGACGGTGACCTTGAAGCTGTGGCCGCAGGTGGTCACGGCGCACCTGCTCGGCGGCTTTACCACGTTGAGCCTGCTGTTGCTGCTATCACTGCGTCTATCCCGCGCCTTTGCGCCATTGCCCAAGCTGCCGTTGAGCCTGCGCCGAGTCGCTGCGCTGGGGCTGCTGACTGTGATTGGCCAAGTCGCTCTGGGCGGTTGGGTCAGTGCCAACTACGCCGCCGTCGCCTGTATCGACCTGCCGACCTGCCACGGCCAGTGGTGGCCTGCGGCTGACTTCAGCAATGGCTTTCACCTGACTCAGCATGTCGGCCCCAATTACCTCGGTGGCCAGCTCGACAGTGACGCACGCACGGCGATTCATATCAGCCATCGGCTGGGTGCGCTGTTGGTCACGGCCGTGCTGTTGCTGCTCAGCCACAAGCTCTACCGCAATGGTTTGCGCGCACTGGCCGGGCTGGTCTTGCTGGCGCTGGCGGTGCAGATCAGCCTGGGCATCAGCAATGTACTGCTGCATCTGCCGCTGGCGGTCGCGGTGGCGCACAACGCCGGTGGCGCTGCGTTGCTGCTGTGCATGGTGATGGTGAATTACCGCATTCGCGTGGTCGACAAGGTGCGCGTCGGCCATGGTTGGCGCTTGACCCGCGTGGCCGGGGCACATGTACCGATGAGGAGTGACGCATGGCGACGGTTCTGAGCACACGGCAGCAGGCCAGCTGGCGCGATTATGTCGAGCTGACCAAGCCCAAGGTGGTGCTGTTGATGCTGATCACCTCGCTGGTCGGCATGTTTCTCGCGACCCGTGCGGGCGTGCCGTGGACGGTGTTGCTGTTCGGCAATCTGGGCATCGGCCTGTGCGCGGGGGCGGCGGCAGCGGTCAACCATGTAGTCGATCGGCGTATCGACGGGCTGATGGCGCGCACGCACAAGCGGCCGTTGGCCGATGGTAGGATCGCGCCCATGGCAGCGCTGGCGTTTGCCTTGCTGCTGGCGGTGCTCGGCATGAGCGTGCTGCTGGTGTTCACCAATGCGCTGACGGCCTGGCTGACCCTGGCGTCGCTGCTCGGTTATGCGGTGCTCTACACCGGCTTTCTCAAGCGTGCGACTCCGCAGAATATCGTGATCGGTGGCCTGGCCGGAGCCGCGCCGCCGTTACTGGGTTGGGTTGCAGTGACGGGGCAGATCAGCGCCGAGCCGTTGCTGCTGGTGCTGATCATCTTCGCCTGGACCCCGCCGCACTTCTGGGCGTTGGCCATCCACCGTAAAGAGGAATACGCCAAGGCCGCGATCCCGATGCTGCCGGTGACCCATGGCGAGGCCTACACCAAGCTGCATATCCTGCTGTATACCTGGGTGCTGCTGGCGGCGAGCCTGCTGCCGTTTGCCATCCACATGAGCGGCCTGCTGTACCTGGCCTGCGCGCTGCTGCTGGGGCTGGGTTTTGTCCGCTGGGCCTGGGTGCTGTACCGTGGCACCCGGCCGCACGCGGCGATCAAGACCTTCAAGTACTCTATCGTGTACCTGTTCGCCCTGTTCATCGCCCTGCTCGTTGACCACTACTTGTTACTGAACCTATGACCCGAACCCAGAAAACCGTCTTCATTCTCGTTGCCGTGGTTGCCTTGATCCTCGGCCTGACCGTCAACAAGGTGCTCAATGGCCGCAGCGAGGCCAACCCAGCCGAACTGATCGATGCCGGCATCATCCTGCTGCCGCAGAGCCGCACCGTGCCAGCGGTGAGCATGACCGACCAGAACGGCCAGCCGGTCGAGCTCGATCAGCTCAAGGGCAAATGGTCGTTGCTGTTCTTCGGCTACACCTACTGCCCGGACATCTGCCCGACCACCCTGGCGCAGCTGCGCCAGGTCAAGAGCGAGCTGCCCAAGGAAGCTCTGGAGCGCTTGCAGGTGGTGCTGGTCAGCGTCGATCCGCACCGCGATACCGCCACTCAGCTGAAGCAGTACCTGGGCTACTTCGACAAGGATTTCGTCGGCCTGGCCGGCTCGATCGAGGACACTCAGAAGCTGGCCAATGCCCTGAGCATTCCGTTTATCCCAGCCGACACCAGCAAGCCTGGCTACACCGTCGATCACAGCGGCAATCTGGCTGTGCTCGGGCCAGATGGGCGCCAGCGCGGCTTTATCCGCGCGCCGTTCAACAACCAGAAACTGGCGGCGCAACTGCCGGGGCTGGTCAAGCGCGACTGAGGCCAGAACGCACTGCGGGGCACCCCCGCCGCCTGCAGCGCTCAAGGCGCAGGCGGCGGGTGTGCCCCGCAGGTGTTGCAGTCAGCTCGATCAGAACGCCGGCAGTACCGCGCCTTTGTACTTCTCGGTGATGAATGCTTTGACTTCAGGCGAGTGCAGCGCTGCTACCAGCTTCTTCATCGCGTCCGACTCCTTGTTGTCCGGGCGTGCCACCAGGATGTTGACGTAAGGCGAGTCGTTGCCTTCGATCACCAAGGCATCCTTGGACGGATCAAGCTTGGCTTCCAGCGCGTAGTTGGTGTTGATCAGGGCCAGATCGACCTGGGTCAGCACACGCGGGATGGTGGCCGCTTCCAGCTCGCGGAACTTGAGGTTCTTGGTGTTGGTGGTGATGTCTTTCACAGTCGAGAGGATGTTGCTCTTGTCTTTCAGGCTGATCACACCGGCCTTGTCCAGCAGCAGCAGCGCGCGGCCACCGTTGGTAGCATCGTTGGGGATGACCACGGTAGCGCCGGACGGCAACTCGTCGAGCTTCTTCAGCTTGCTCGAGTAAGCGCCCAGTGGCTCCAGGTGCACGCCGGCAACGCTGACCAGGTTGGTGCCCTTGGCCTTGTTGAACTCATCCAGGTACGGCTGGTGCTGGAAGAAGTTGGCATCCAGGCGCTTCTCGGCTACCTGCACGTTTGGCTGCACGTAGTCGGTGAAGACCTTGACCTTGAGGTCGACGCCTTCTTTGGCCAGCACCGGTTTGACGAACTCGAGGATCTCGGCGTGCGGCACCGGGCTTGCAGCGACGGTGATGGTCTCGGCGGCGTGCGCCGAAAAAGCCGCCACAGCGGCAACAACAGCAAGCAGTTTTTTCATCAAACACTCCTTGTGAGGGCCGCGACGGCCCCCGAACGGGTCGGCCTGGCCGACCCCATTGGGGTTACTTACGGGAAAAATGCACGACCAGTTTGTCGCCGACGCTTTGCAGAACTTGAACCAGGATCAGCAACATCACCACGGTAACGACCATCACGTCGGTCTGGAAACGCTGATAACCGAAGCGGATCGCCAGGTCACCCAGGCCACCGGCGCCGACCACACCGGCCATGGCGGTGTAGGACACCAAGGTGATCGCGGTCACGGTAATCGCCGCGAAGATGCCCGGGCGCGCCTCGGGCAGCAGTGCGTTAGTGATGATCTGGCGGGTGGTCGCGCCCATCGACTGGGTGGCTTCGATGATGCCGCGGTCAACTTCGCGCAGCGCCGTCTCGACCAGGCGGGCGAAGAACGGCGTGGCGCCGACCACCAGTGGCGGGATGGCCCCGGCGACGCCCAGCGAGGTGCCGGTGATCAGCACGGTGAACGGGATCATCACGATCAGCAAGATGATGAACGGCAGCGAGCGCAGGATGTTCACCACCAGCGACAGCAGCGCGTAGAGGCCCTTCTGCTCGAACATCTGCCGCGGCCCGCACAGGAACAGCAGCACGCCCAGCGGCAGGCCCAGCAGCACGGTGAAGAACAGCGAGCCGAACAGCATGATCATGGTGTCGATGGTCGCCAGCCAGATTTCGGCCCAGTCGACATTGGCGAAGAAATTCAAAGCGTCCATCAACGCAGTACCTCCATATGCACATCAGCTGCGCTGAAACGGTCGAACGCGGCTTGCATGTCGCCGCCGGTAACGGCCAGGGTCAATTGCCCGTAAGGCACGTCCTTGATGCGGTCGATACGCCCGGCGAGGATGCTGTAGTCGACCCCGGTTTCCCGGGCGACCGTGCCGAGCAAGGGTGCGTAGGTGGCATCGCCCTGGAAGGTCAGGCGCACGATGCGGCCTGGCACGTGGGCAAAGTCGTCGCGCTGTTCGCCTTCGTCGACCTGCTCGTCTTCCTGAACAAAGCGCTTGGTGGTCGGGTGCTGCGGGTGCAGAAACACCTCGGCAACCGTGCCTTGCTCGACGATCAGGCCGGCGTCCATGACGGCCACGCGGTCGCAGACACGGCGGATCACGTCCATTTCATGGGTGATCAGGACAATGGTCAGCTTCAGTTCGCGGTTGATCTCGGCCAACAGCTGCAGGACCGAGGCGGTGGTCTGCGGGTCGAGGGCGCTGGTGGCCTCGTCGCACAGCAGAATCTTCGGCCGGGTCGACAGCGCGCGGGCAATGCCGACGCGTTGCTTTTGCCCGCCGGACAGCTGCGCCGGGTATTTTTTGGCGTGATCGGACAAACCGACCCGCGCCAGCAGCTCGGTGACGCGCTGGTCGATCTCGCTGCGCGACAGCTCACCGGCCAGGGTCAGCGGCAGCGCCACGTTGTCGGCCACGGTCTTGGAGGCCAGCAGGTTGAAGTGCTGGAAGATCATCCCGACCTGCTGACGGAAGCGCCGCAGCTGGTTGGCATCGAAGCCGGTGACGTCTTCGCCATCGACGATGATCTTGCCACCGCTGGGCGCTTCGAGGCGGTTGATCAGGCGCAGCAAGGTGCTCTTGCCAGCGCCGGAGTGGCCGATCAGGCCGAACACCTGGCCATTTTCAATGGTCAGGCTGGTCGGGTTCAGGGCGGGGATGTCCCTACCGGCGACGCGGTAGGTCTTGTGCACATGTTGAAACTCGATCACTGAGCGAACCTTGTGGGGCGCAATGGAAATAGGGTCTGGCGGTTAGCCGGGGGGCGCATTTTAGCCTTTTCCCCTGAGTCTTCTTAGCATTTATTTCGTATTGGTCCAATCCAACCGGCATAACGCGACGTTCGGCAACTGGATTGAACGCATGCGCGCGGCCATCAGTCACTAGCTAACGAGCCCGAATGGGCCGCCCTGAAGACCGATGAGGAGAGCCGACATGTCGCGCAAGCACCCGGATACCCCGAAACAGAGTGAGATGGCCGGTACCGACACCCCGGACCGTGCCAACACCAACGCCAAACTGCAGAGTCTGGAAGCCTTCCGTAGCGATGCTACCGGCGAGGCACTGCGGACCAATCAGGGCGTGAAGGTCGCTGACAACCAGAACACCCTCAAGGCCGGTGCGCGCGGGCCGTCGTTGCTCGAAGACTTCATCATGCGCGAAAAGATCACCCACTTTGACCATGAGCGCATCCCTGAGCGTATCGTCCATGCCCGCGGCACTGGCGCCCATGGTTACTTCCAGAGCTACGGCAAGCACTCCGAGCTGACCAAGGCCGGGTTCCTCCAGGACCCGGAGAAGATCACCCCTGTGTTCGTACGCTTCTCCACCGTGCAGGGCCCACGCGGCTCCGGTGACACGGTGCGCGACGTACGTGGCTTTGCCGTGAAGTTCTACACCGACGAAGGCAACTTCGACCTGGTCGGCAACAACATGCCGGTGTTCTTCATTCAGGACGCGATCAAGTTCCCCGATTTCGTCCATGCGGTGAAGCCTGAGCCACACAATGAAATGCCTACCGGCGGCTCGGCCCACGACACCTTCTGGGACTTCGTCTCGCTGGTACCGGAGTCGGCGCACATGGTCATCTGGGCGATGTCCGACCGGGCCATCCCGCGCAGCCTGCGGATGATGGAAGGCTTCGGCGTGCATACCTTCCGCCTGATCAACGCCGAAGGCGTGGCCAGCTTCGTCAAGTTCCACTGGAAGCCCAAACAGGGCGTGCACTCGGTGCTGTGGGACGAGGCGCAGAAACTGGCCGGCAAGGACACCGACTTCCATCGTCGCGACCTCTCCGAAGCGATTGAAACCGGTGACTACCCTGAGTGGGAACTGGGCGTGCAGATCGTGCCAGAGGCCGACGAGCACAAGTTCGACTTCGACCTGCTCGACCCAACCAAGATCATCCCCGAAGAGCTGGTACCGGTGACACCGCTGGGCAAGATGGTGCTCAACCGCAATCCGGACAACTTCTTCGCCGAGGTCGAGCAGATCGCCTTCTGCCCAGGCCACATCGTGCCGGGTATCGACTTCACCAATGACCCGCTGCTGCAGGGCCGCCTGTTCTCCTACACCGACACGCAGATCAGCCGCCTCGGTGGGCCGAACTTCCATGAGATCCCGATCAACCGTCCTGTTGCGCACAACCACAACGGCCAGCGCGATGGCATGCACCGCATGGAAATCAACAAGGGCCGGGCTGCGTACGAGCCGAACAGCATCGATGGCGGCTGGCCGAAGGAAACCCCGGCAGCGCCTGAAGACGGTGGCTTCGACAGCTATCAGGAGCGGATCGATGCGCGCAAGGTTCGCGAGCGCAGCGAATCGTTCGGCGATCACTTCTCGCAGGCGCGGTTGTTCTTCCACAGCATGAGCGAGAACGAGCAGCAGCACATCATCAAGGCCTACAGCTTCGAGCTGGGCAAGGTCGAGCGTGAGTACATCCGTGCCCGTCAGGTCAACGAGATTCTCGCCAATATCGACCTGAAGCTGGCGGCGGCGGTAGCGGCCAACCTTGGCCTGCCGGCGCCGAGCAAAGGCACCGTGCAGGTCAAAGGCTCGAGCCTGGCCGAGTCGCCAGCGCTGAGCCAGCTCAACCACCCTGGCAGCGTAGGTATCAAGGGCCGCAAGATTGCCCTGCTGCTGGCTGACGGAGTGGATGCGGCGGACGTCGATCGTCTGGTCAAGGCACTCGAGGCGCACAGCGCCAGGCCAATGCTGCTGGGCCCAACCTCGGCACCGGTGAAAGCGGCCGATGGTTCCAGCCTGGCGGTAGATGCGTCGATGGAAGGCATGCCGTCGATCATGTTCGATGGCGTGCTGGTGCCGGCCGGCAAGGCTGCACTTGATGCGCTGGGGCAGAGCGGTCTGGCCAAGCACTTCCTGCTGGAAGCGTACAAGCACCTCAAGGCAATCGCCTTTGCCAAAGACGGCAAGGCGTTGGTCGACAAACTCGGCCTAGCCGAAGACAAGGGCTTGTTGCTGGAGAATGATCAGAAGGCGATCGATGCCTTCGTCAAAGCGGTCGAAGCGCATCGGGTGTGGGAGCGCGAAGCTGCTGCAGAAGCCATTCCGGCTTGATTGATTACCCCGGCAGGCTCGCCTGCCGGGGTTTCACTTCAACGCTGATGCGGTACCAGTACGACTTGAGCAGGCAATGAGCGCTGGATTTCGTGGCGCTGAGTGAGCTCATAGTCACTGTCGAGCTTGTGCACGCGCTTGCCTAGCAGCGTTTTCAGCCACGGCGCGTCATCTTTGCGTGGCACCTGAAACACCACCTCACACTGATAACTGACCACGTCTGCGGCGATGTCATCCAGCTGCCGGCGCAGGGCGCGGCTGTCTGTGGTTTTCAGGGCGATCACGGTGCTGGGTGCGGTGGGGTCGATCACGCGCGCCTTGGGCTTGGCTTCAGCGGCTTTCAGCGCCGCTTCGGCTCGGTCCAGTTCGGCTTTGCGCGCGTGGGCCACGGCATCCCCGGCGGCCAGCGCCGGCGCTTGTGGCATCAATGCGCGGGCCCGCGCCAGCGCGGTCGCGGCGGCATTCACATCACCTTTTTGCAGGACGATCTGGCTGCGCTGCAGGTAGGCTTCGGCCAGCTGGCGCTGGTTTTGCTCCACGCGCGGGTCTTCCGGCGCCTGGGCTTGCAGGGCGGTCAGTTGATCTTCAGCGGTAGCCAGTTCGTTGCTGGCGATGTTCTGCTGCAGCTCGGCCCATGGGTCGGCCTGGGCAGGCACGCTCGGCTGTTCGACCGGGGCGCTGGCACACGCGGCCAGGCCCAGCGACAACACGGCAACAAGCAGATAACGGGAGGCGAACGGCTTCATTCCTGCGACTCTCTATTTGCGCAAAAAGCGAGCAAGTCTACACCCAGGTGTGCACGCTCGAAAACAAGTCTTACAGACCCTTTACCCGCGAATAGGTTGCGAGATGCGCCAAAAGCGCGGTGCAACTGTCAGCGTTTGGGCAGAGCCAGGCTCAGCAAGAATAGCACTGCCGCGCAGACCACGATCGATGGGCCGGCCGGCGTGTCCTTGAACCAGGACATAGCCAGCCCGCCACAAACGGCCACCACGCCCAGCAGGCTGGCGCCCAGCGCCATCTGCTCGGGGGAGCGCGCATGGCGCTGGGCGGCGGCGGCCGGGATGATCAGCAGCGAGGTGATCAGCAGCACGCCGACGATTTTCATCGCCACCGCAATCACCACCGCGATCAGCAGCATCAGGGTCAGGCGCAGCGCCGCTACCGGCAGGCCTTCGACGGTGGCCAGCTCCTCATGCACGGTGACCGCCAGCAGCGGCCGCCAGAGCGCCGCCAGTAATATCAGCACCGCAGCGCTACCGCCGATGATCCAGCCGAGGTCAGTCGGGCTGATCGCCAGCAAGTCGCCAAACAGATAGGCCATCAGATCGATGCGCACGTCGTGCATGAAGCTCAGCACCACCAGGCCCAGCGACAAAGTGCTTGGGGCAAGAATCCCCAGCAGCGTATCCGACGCCAGTGGCTGGCGCTGCTGCAGGGTCACCAGTAAAAGCGCCAGCAGCAGGCAGCCGACGGTCACCGCCAGCGCCGGGCTGACGTCCAGTACGAAGCCCAAGGCAACGCCAAGCAAGGCCGCGTGCGACAACGTGTCGCCAAAATAGGCCATCCGCCGCCAGACCACGAACGAGCCCAGCGGGCCTGCAACGACTGCCAAGGACAAGCCGGCCAGCAGGGCGTAAAGAAGAAAATCAGCCATGCTTGCAGTGCTCTCCGTGAACATGGGCGCCAGGGGTGACAACTGCGCCGTGCAGGTCGTGGCTGTGGTCGTGGTGATGGTGATAAATCGCCAGGCTCGGGGCGTTCTGGCCGAACAGCTCTACAAACGCCGGGTCGCCGCTGACTTGCTCGGGGTGGCCAGAGCAGCACACATGGCGGTTCAGGCAGACCACCTGATCAGTGGTGCTCATCACCAGGTGCAGGTCGTGGGAGACCATCAGCACGCCGCAGCTGTAACGGTCGCGCAGGCGCGTGATCAGGCTGTACAGCTCGGACTGCCCCGCCACATCGACACCCTGTACCGGTTCATCGAGCACCAGCAGTTGCGGCTTGCGCAGCAGGGCCCGGGCCAGCAGCACGCGTTGCATCTCGCCGCCGGAAACAGTCTGCAGCGGGCTGTCGATGACCTGCTCGGCGCCGACTTCCTGCAGCGCCGCCAGGGCTGCGGCGCGGTCTACCCCAGGCACCAGACGCAGAAAGCGCAGCACCGACAATGGCAGCGTCGGGTCGACCTGGATCTTTTGCGGCATGTAGCCGATACGTAGCTTGGGCCTGCGCCAGACGCTGCCGCGATGCGGCTTGAGCAGGCCGAGCACGGCCCGCACCAGGGTGGTCTTGCCAGCGCCGTTGGGGCCGATCAGCGTGACGATCTGGCCTGGCGCAACCGCCAGGTCGATGTTGTCCAGCACGGATTCGCCGGCAAAGCTGACGCCGACTTGCTCAAGACGGATCAGGGCGTCGCTCATGCCGCGCCTCGGCAGTTGCCGCACAGGCCGACCACTTCCACGGTCTGGGTTTCAACCTTGAAACCGACCGCATCGGCGCTGGCGATGATCGCGCCGCTGATGCTGTCCTGCTCAAGCTCGATGGCGATATGGCACTCGCGGCAGATCAGGAACTGGCCCTGGTGGGCGTGTTCCGGGTGGCTGCAGCCGATGAAGGCGTTGAGCGAGGCGATGCGGTGTACCAAGCCGTTCTCGAGGAGGAAATCCAGCGCCCGATAAACGGTCGGCGGCGCTGCGCGGCGGCCATCCTGCTCGCTCAGCACGGCCAGAATGTCGTAGGCGCCCAGCGGCTTGTGGCTCTGCCACACCAGCTCCAGCACTCGCTTGCGCAAGGCAGTCAAACGCAGGCCCTGGCGTACGCAGATGGCGTCGGCTTCAGCCAGCGCGCTGTGCACACAGCGGGAGTGGTCATGGGGACGGTGAGCCAGCGGGGTGATCGACATGGGCGGCGACGGTTCTTAATGGAGACGTTATTATGTTACCTGTTTCTGACACGACGAGTATTCACCGTGCCCCGTTTCCTTGTGCTTTTTGTCGCTTTGCTTGCCGGCTCGGCCCATGCCGAAGTCCGCGTACTGACCAGTATCAAGCCGCTGCAGCAGATCGCTGCGGCCGTTCAGGACGGTGTCGGCAGCCCCGAAGTGCTGCTGCCGCCGGGCGCTTCGCCGCACCACTATGCGCTGCGTCCGTCCGACGTACGGCGCGTGGCCGATGCCGACCTGCTGTACTGGATCGGCCCGGACATGGAGAGCTTCTTGCCGCGGGTGCTCGGCAGCCGCAGCAAGCAGACCGTGGCAGTGCAGTCGCTCAAGGGCATGCACCTGCGTCATTTCGGTGAAGACAGCCATTCCCACGATGAGGCCGGTCATGATGAGGCTGACCACGACGAGCATGATCATGACCACCGCCCGGGTAGCCTGGATGCGCACCTGTGGCTGTCGTCGGTCAACGCGCGGGTGATTGCCGGGCAAATGGCAGTCGACCTGAGCAAGCTCGACCCGGCCAACGCAGCGCGTTATCAGAGCAACCTCAAAGCCTTCGATACGCGCCTGGATGCCCTTGATCAGCGCATCAAGACTCGCGTGGCGGGTATTGCCGACAAGCCGTACTTCGTCTTCCACGAGGCGTTCGATTACTTCGAAGCGGCTTACGGCCTCAAGCACACCGGCGTGTTCAGCGTGGCCTCGGAAGTGCAGCCGGGCGCCCAGCATGTGGCCGCAATGCGCAAGCGCTTGCAGGAAGTGGGCAAGACCTGCGTATTCAGCGAACCGCCACTGCGCCCACGGCTGGCTGAAACGCTGACCGCGGGGCTGCCGGTGCAACTGGCCGAGCTGGATGCGCTGGGCGGCAGCGAGCCGGCGGACAGCAAAGGCTACGAGCGCTTGCTGGAAAACCTCGCGAACGGTTTGGCTGGCTGCCTGGAACAGCTTTGACGGCTTCATCAGGGTCTGCCGCGCCGCGAAATCGCCGTGGCCGCTGCGTGACCCTTTCCTAACGGTCCGGCGCGCCGGTCACGCTGCTCCTACGTTCATCGAAGAGGGATGATTCAAGGTACGCGCGCGCCCATCCATGAATGGAATAGAACGAGTACAAACGACGTTGCGGAAATCGGTTGTGCAAATCTCGAGATACCGCGTTCAAACGCCCAGTGGAGCAATGTCCCCTGATTCAGCACATACAGGTATGACACAGCGAAAACCATATTAACCATCAAGGAGACGGGCAGTTTCCACCAGCCTCTCTGCCCGTGATTCAAAAGTTTCGATAGCAGCAATGAAATCGTGACGCCCGCTACCACCACTAAGAAAAAGTCAATCGCGCCCACTGTGATATTCATCATATGGCTGGCTGCCCACGACAACGTCTAAATTGAGCTCTAGCGTAAAAGTAAGCGCGCGAACTTAATAGTCACCCTCGTTCGCAGACATCATGGCGCGCGCACCCCTAGCCAGGCATGAAATAAGATAAGTATGGTTGCCGTCGCTATAACAAGCGGAGTAAGCGCCAAGATACCTTGCTCGAACTCCCAATAAAAAAACGCTCCACGTTTCAGTACATTCACATGACCTGCCCCCAGTGCAACGTTCAGTGACAAGCAAATCGGCAGCTTCCACCATGCTCGCGGTCCATTGTTCACAAGCCATGACAAAAGTGACATACACACTAGCCCAGCGGCAGCTATGCCAAGAAAATTAGTAACGCTCATCTTGGAGCTCATCGAAATTTAGGTGGCTGGTGAATGCAATCAAGGTACCCGCGCGCCCATCCATGCATGGAATAAAGCTAGCACAAACGATGTTGCGGAAATTGATTGTGCAAACCTGGATATTCCGCGCTCAAATTCCCAGAAGAGGAAGGAGCCGCGATCCAGGACGTCAACATAGGCCGCCCCGATTGCGACGTTCAGCAGTAGAGAAACTGGTAACTTCCACCAAGCTCGCGGCCCTTGATTCAGAAGCTTCCACAGCAGTAACGCGATCACCACACCACTCACCGCCACCACAATAAAATCAGTCGGGCTTATTCTTGTATTCATCATGCAATGATTTACCTGTCTGGGTATTCAGAAGTTGCTCAAGTGTTAGGGCCGGTGCGCTCATCTGCCTGAAGGCCAACTCCTTGTCAGAGCTTAAATACCTGAACAGCCTCCAGGAGTCTTTCTTCAGCACCGGTCGAATTAGGCTAGCTCCCGACATTGCAATGTCAGACGAAAGGTACGCCATGTTTCCTTCGCGAGCGGACATACCTAAAGCCCTTGCACCACTCTGATACGCTCGTCTTACGGGTCCCTCAACATCACTGCGCGACTCAACTAGATTTCGACTCGCTTCATAAAAATTATTTGCTCCATGAGCAATCATCGGCGCGCCTAGTAAACCGCAAGCTATGCCAGCAGATGCATAGCAGATGCCCGCGCCACCTATCATTTGACCAGTACCTCCAATCATACCGAGCAGCTGTTGGGACTGGCTCCACAAGCCTTGCTTCTCAGCCCGGATCTCCGCCAGCCCTTCCTCCGGATTCAAACGCCGCTCTTCTACGTCGTTGACAATCCGCCGCGCGTAGTACGCCAGCTCTCTGTTGAACTGCATCCGCGTCCAGTCATCCTGCAGATGCTGCGAACCGACATAGCACCCATATGCAATCAGCCCGCTGGCAGCGTGACTGACCTCCCAGAAATCATCAGAGCTGAGTTCGTCCTTGCCTCTGCGACCTACCATGCCAATTCACCCCACGCCGCATGGCCACTGGTTCCGGCACCGTAGTGATGCCAGTCGATATGCTGGTAGCTGATTGCGATTTGTTCCAACGCATCCTGATCACCCATAAGTATCGAATTGGGCATGTCCAGTCGATGCTTCAAGATCATTCCGTTTGAGAGCTTTATCTTGAAGTACTTCTCGTGCTTGCCATTGGCATTGAGGCGATAGAACTCGAAGACGCAGTCAACGACCTCCCTGTTCGTCAGGGCCTGTGCAATCAGCGGGGTCGACTTGTCTATGAGTTTGGTCAGCGACACAGCTTGATGCGTCGTGCGGTGGGTGTTGTCGAGATTGAGCATCTGATGCTCGAATGACAGCACCATGATTTCGTCACAATGGTCGCTCTGATAGCGGTTGCCCACCGAGGGCTCGGTGGAGCAGCCTGCGGAGATCAATCCCTGCTGCCTGCCTGTGAGAGTGAGGTAATTCAGAAAGGCCATTGTGCAAACTCCCTGTAAGTGAAGTTCGCAGCCTAAAGATGAAGAACACCGAAAGTATGCCAGATGGGTCCGGCGCTCCAGTGGGAAGCGTCCGACGCAGGCGTGGGAATGGTCCGCGAACGGGCGGACAGCAAAGGCTACGAGCGCTTGCTGGAAAACCTCGCGAACGGCTTGGCCGGCTGCCTGGAAAAGCTTTGACGGCTCTTAAAGGAGCGTCCTGGCACGGACGCTCCTTTAAAGCTCAGAGCGCGAACGGCAGTTTCAGGTCGATGTGCTGACGCTGGGCCAGGCGCACTTCGAACTCGCGTGGGTCGTGGATGGTGACGTCCATGCCGGCGAACTGCTCGGCGGCGATCAGCCGCGACAGCCAGAAGCGCACGCAGGCCACGCGCAGCATCAGCGGCCACAGTTCGGCTTCGGCCGCAGTGAACGGGCGCAGCGCGGCATAGGCGCCTAGCAAGGCCTGCGCGCGCGGCAGGTTGATCCCTGCGGCTTCGTCCAGGCACCAGTCGTTCACGGTGATGGCGATGTCATACAGCATCGGCCCCGAGCAGGCGTTGTAGAAGTCGATCAAGCCAGTCAGGTGGGTGCCTTCGAACATCACGTTATCGCGGAACAGGTCGGCGTGCAGGTTGGCCCGTGGCAGCGCCAGGATCTGCGCCTTGTGCGCGGCGATGTCAGCCAGGGTCGGCTGCAGCAGGGCCTGCTGCTGCGCGCTCAGGTGCGACAACAGCTCGGCGCCCGACTCCAGCATCCAGTCCAGGCCACGGTCGGTCTTGCGCTCGAGGATCTGCTCGCGGGTCGCCAGATGGATGTGCGCTTGCAACTCGCCAACCTGGGCGCAATGCTGGTTGTTCGGCGCCATCACATGCTTGCCGTTCAGCCGTGGTTGCAGCAGCGCGGGCTTGCCGCACAGCTCACGCAAGCCATGGCCGTCGCGGTCGCGCAGGGCGTAGGGTACGGGCATGTCGGCCTGGTGCAGCACATCCAGCAGGTCGATGAAAAACGGCATGTCTTCGGCCGGGCCACGCTCGATCAGGGTCAGGACAAACTCCCCCTGCTCCATGCTGACGAAGAAGTTGCTGTTCTCGGTACCGGCGGCGATGCCCTGGAAGTCGAGCAGACGGCCCAGCTGATACGGTGCCAGAAAGGTTTCCAGCTCGGGCCGGGACACAGGGGTGAAAACTGACATGAAAAAGTTGCCCATGCGGGCACTTCCGCCGGGAAGTGCCAGGTTGATGTGACGGTACGCGTCAGATTACCACTCGAAGATCTTCCACGATGGAATCAGCATGTCCGGCTGGTCGGAGCGGATGAAATTGCCATCCGAACCGTCGGCGCGTACCAGAAAATAAGGCTTGCCGCCTTTCGGCGTGACTTTGATCGCATACAGGAAGCCGTTTTGCCGGTATTCCTGAATGGTTTTATCGCCTACCGTGCGAATGGTCACATCGGGATCAGCCGATGGGGCGTCGTCCGCCGCCTGGGAGACGATCGGCATGGTTGCCAGAAGGCCGAGCAGTAACAGGCGATTGAGTGTCCGCATGATAACCTTGTCCCTTTGTCGTCATTGATCTGGCTATTCTAGCGCCGGACCCGTCGAAAAGGTTGATTCTGCTCATGAGCCTAGCTCCCCTCGTCCTGGTGGACGGTTCGTCCTATCTGTATCGCGCCTTTCACGCGCTGCCGCCGCTGACCACCTCCAAGGGTATGCCCACCGGTGCGGTCAAGGGCGTGCTGAACATGCTCAAGAGCCTGCGCCGGCAGTATCCGGACAGCCTGTTCGCAGTAGTCTTCGATGCCAAGGGCGGGACCTTCCGCGACGCCCTGTTCGCCGATTACAAGGCCAACCGGCCTAGCATGCCGAGCGACCTGCGGGTGCAGGTCGAGCCGCTGCACGCCAGCGTCAAGGCGCTGGGCTATCCGCTGTTGTGCGTGGAAGGGGTCGAAGCCGATGACGTCATTGGCACCCTGGCCCGCAGCAGCGCGGCGGCCGGGCGCCCGGTGATCATCTCGACCGGCGACAAGGACATGGCCCAGTTGGTCGACGGCCACATCACCCTGGTCAACACCATGACCGGCAGCGTCATGGACATTGCCGGTGTGCACGAGAAGTTCGGCGTCGGCCCTGAGCACATCATCGACTTCCTGGCGCTGATGGGCGACAAGGTCGACAACATCCCCGGTGTGCCCGGCGTTGGCGAAAAGACTGCGGTCGGCTTGCTGACCGGCATCGGCGGTGGCTTGAAGGACGTCTACGCCAACCTCGACAAGATTCCGGCGCTGCCGATTCGCGGTGCCAAGAGCCTGCCTGCCAAGCTCGAGGAGCACCGCGATGCGGCGTTCATGTCGTACGAGCTGGCTACCATCAAAATTGATGTGCCGCTGGATATCGAAGTCGATGCGCTGGTCTGCGCCGAGCCGGATCGCGACGCGCTGCTGGCGCTGTATGCCGAGATGGAGTTCAAGAGCTGGATCGCCGATGTGCAGCGTGACGCGGCAAAGGTTGGCGACGAGCTGGCGCCGGCGCCGGTAGCAGAAGCGCCGCAGGCCAAGGTCGAACCGCAGTACGAGACCATCCTCGACCAAGCCAGCTTCGATGCCTGGCTGGAAAAACTCCGCAAGGCAGACCTGTTTGCCTTCGATACCGAAACCACCGGGCTGGACGCGCAAAAGGCGCAGCTGGTTGGCGTGTCGTTCGCAGTCGAACCGCATGTGGCCGCTTATGTGCCGCTGACCCATGATTACGAAGGTGCACCTGCCCAGCTTGACCGAGATCAGGTACTGCTGGCGCTGAAGCCGCTGCTGGAAGATCCGCATAAAGGCAAGATCGGCCAGAACGCCAAGTACGACATCAACATTCTGGCCAACTGCGCGATTGGCGGTGATCAGGCCAATGGCATCGAGATGCGGGGTGTCGCCTACGACACCATGCTCGAGTCCTATGTGCTCAACTCCAACGCCACCCGCCATGACATGGACAGCCTGGCGCAGAAGTACCTCGACCACACCACCATCACCTTCGAGCAGATTGCCGGCAAGGGCGCCAAGCAGCTGACCTTCAACCAGATCCCACTGGACAAGGCCGGCCCTTACGCCGCCGAAGACGCCGACATTACCCTGCGCCTGCACCAGGCGCTGCAGGCGCACCTGGCGAAAACCCCCAGCGTGCAGCCGGTGCTGATGGACATCGAGATGCCGCTGGTGCCGGTGCTGGCGCGGATCGAGCGCCAGGGCGCGCTGGTCGATGCCAATCTGTTGGCGATCCAGAGCGGTGAGCTCGGCGTGAAAATGGCCGAACTGGAACGCGAGGCGTATGCCCTGGCCGGGGAAGAGTTCAACCTCGGCTCGCCCAAGCAACTCGGCGTGATCCTATACGACAAGCTGGGCATGCCGATCCTGAGCAAGACCAGCAAAGGCCAGGCGTCTACCGCCGAGGCGGTGCTTGCCGAGTTGGCCGAGCAGGACTATCCGCTGCCCAAGGTGCTGATGCAGTACCGCTCGCTGAGCAAGCTCAAGAGCACCTACACCGACAAGCTGCCGCACCAGATCAACCCGCGCACCGGCAGGATCCATACCTCTTATCAGCAGGCCGTGGCGGCCACCGGTCGTCTGTCGTCGAGTGATCCGAACCTGCAGAACATCCCGATCCGCACCGCAGAAGGCCGGCGGATTCGGCAGGCGTTCATCGCCAGCCCCGGTTACAAATTGCTTGCGGCCGACTACTCGCAAATCGAATTACGGATCATGGCCCACCTGGCCAAGGATGAAGGCCTGCTGCATGCTTTCCGCAACGACCTGGACGTGCACCGGGCGACTGCGGCCGAAGTATTTGGCGTCGACCTTGCTGCCGTCACCACCGACCAGCGCCGCAGCGCCAAGGCGATCAACTTCGGCCTGATCTATGGCATGAGCGCCTTTGGCCTGGCCAAGCAGCTTGGCGTCGACCGTAAACAGTCGCAGGACTACATCGACCGCTACTTCACCCGCTACCCCGGCGTACTCGCCTACATGGAGCGCACCCGCGCCCAGGCTGCCGAGCAAGGCTACGTCGAAACCTTCTTCGGTCGGCGCCTGTACCTGCCGGATATCAACGCGAAGAACCAGGCTCTGCGCAAAGGCGCCGAGCGCACCGCGATCAACGCCCCGATGCAAGGCACCGCCGCCGACATCATTAAGCGCGCCATGGTCGCTGTGGATAACTGGCTGAGCAGCAGCGGCCTGGATGCGCGGGTGATCCTCCAGGTACACGATGAACTGGTGCTGGAAGTGCGTGAAGACCTGGTCGAGCAGATCAAGGCCGAGATCCGCCCGCACATGAGCGACGCGGCCCAGTTGGACGTGCCGCTGTTGGTCGAGGTGGGTATCGGCGATAACTGGGACGAGGCGCACTAAAGCGTCTGGCGCGGGGTCTGCGGCCAGCCGTGGAACCGCGCCGGCTTAGGTGCTTTGGCAGGCTGGGCCGCTGCCTTTAGCGCAAATAGTTGCAAGCGCCTGGGAACTAAACCAGTGAAGCAGGACTCAGAGTAACTGAATGGCTGGTGAAGCCGTTCGATGCTCCTATGTTGTGTTAAGTGTTGGCAGAATATCTGGACCCCGCCCTAACGGTCCGGACTTGAACCCCGAACTTCCCCCTCCCCATACGAAGTCCGGGGTTTTTTTTGCCTGCGATTTGGCTGAAGCGGCAATTTGCCGCTCACAGCACCCTCGCTCTAGCCCTTATTCGACAGGCTTGTCTTCCAGTTCCAGCCAGCCAGCCAGGACCACGTAGGCTTCTTCCAGGCCTTGGCGTTTAGGCGCCGAGAACAGCTGGATGGAAGCAGTCTCGCCCCAGCCCTTGCGGATTTCTGCCTGAATTTTCAGCAGGGTGTTCTTCGCTGCGCCGTAGGTGAGCTTGTCGGCCTTGGTCAGCAGGATGTGCATGGGCATGCCGCTGGCCTTGGCCCAGTCCAGCATCATCTTGTCGAAATCGGTCATTGGATGGCGCACGTCCATCATCAGGATGATCCCGCGCAGGCACTCACGGCCGCCCAGGTAGGCTTCCAGGTGGCGCTGCCAGTGCTGCTTGAGCGGGATTGGCACCTTGGCATAACCGTAGCCCGGCAAGTCGACCAAACGCCGTTCATCGTCCAGACTGAAGAAGTTCAACAGCTGCGTGCGGCCTGGGGTTTTCGAGGTCCGCGCCAGGCTGGCATGGGTCAGGGTGTTGAGAGCGCTGGATTTACCGGCGTTGGAACGGCCGGCGAAAGCCACCTCGTAACCCTGGTCTTCCGGGCATTGATCGACCTTGGCGGCGCTAAGGGCGAAGGTGGCTTTCTGGCAGAGGCCGAGGATGGGGTTCTTGACTTGCATGGGATATCCGATGTGGGTGTTGCCTGAGCCAGGCCCGGCAAGCAGTGTCGTTTCCGTTTGGATCGCGGAAGTATATAATGCCCCAGTTTTTGTGTGTGCATTCTCCCAGCGAAGGAGGCGCACATGGGGTGTCGAACAATAGCTCGCGCATTAGAACGCAGCGCGGCCCCCAACCCTGAAAGGTCGTTACGCAAGGCGCAATGGCTAATGGCTGTTGGTATGTTCCTACCGTTTTTCAGTGCACAGGCTACACAGGATCCCGAGGCGTTGTACAACCGCAGCTGCGCTGCATGTCACGCCGGACAACTACCACAGGCCCCGATGAAGGGTGACGTGGCGGCTTGGGAGCCAAGGCTGGCGCAGGGTATGGAGGTACTGGTGGCGCATGTTAACAAGGGTTTCAAGGCTATGCCGCCGCGTGGATTGTGCATGGACTGCAGTACCGAGGACTACCGTTTGGTCATCCTTTGGATGAGCGGCAGTCCCGATACATAACATTTCACCCTTAGCCGTGTTGGATTAGCTGATGAACAAACTATTCGTGAGTCTGCTGTTGACCATGGGGGTTGCAGGTGCGGCAAGTGCTGCGGACCCTATCAAAGGCGATGCCGCCGCTGGCCAGGCGAAAACCGCCGTCTGTGGTGCCTGCCACAACCCCGACGGCAACAGCCTGGCGCCAAACTTCCCGAAACTCGCCGGCCAGGGCGAACGCTACCTGGAAAAACAACTGCACGACATCAAGACCGGCAAGCGCGTGGTGCTGGAAATGACCGGCATGCTCGAACCGTTCAATGACCAGGACCTGGCCGACATCGCCAGCTACTTCGCCAGCCAGAAAGGCAGCGTCGGCGCAGCTGATCCGAAGCTGGTCGAGCGCGGGCGTGCGCTGTTCAATGGCGGCGACCTGAGCAAGGGCATGCCCGCCTGTACCGGTTGCCACTCGCCTGATGGCGCCGGCATCGCCCTGGCAGGCTTCCCGCATCTTAGTGGCCAGCATGCCCAGTACATCAGCAAGCAGCTGACTGACTTCCGTGAAGGCAACCGCACCAACGATGGTGATGCGATGACCATGCGCACTATTGCCGGCAAGCTGAGCAACAAGGATGTCGAGGCGTTGGCGAGCTATATTCAGGGGCTGCACTGAGGTTTTTAACCTTCAGTTAATGATTGATTGGTAAATGATGAAGGGTGGCTGGGTTGGTGCCGGTCGGTAGAGTTTGGGGCTGCTTTGCAGCCCATCGCGACACAAGGCCGCTTCTACAAAGGGCGGCGGTGTTGGCGGGCTCGGCTGATGCATTACGCCTTGGCTGCCCTTTTTTTCGTCTGTTGCCGTTACACTATCGAACTCGCACCCTTCCCGGCCGGTCTTAGTTGAGGTCGCGTCGAGGTGACCACTGAATGCTCAGGAGTAATGCATGCGTAAACTGATTCTCAGCGCTGCGCTGGTCGCCGCCAGCGTTTTCGGTATCACCACCGTTCAGGCGGCCGACATGGCCACTGCGGGTAAAGAATATATCGAGCTGAGCAACCCGGTTGCAGTCTCCCAGCCAGGCAAGATCGAAGTCGTCGAGTTGTTCTGGTACGGCTGCCCGCACTGCTATCACTTCGAGCCGGTGATCAATCCGTGGGCTGAAAAGCTGCCTGCCGATGTCAATTTCAAGCGCATTCCAGCCATGTTTGGCGGCCCGTGGGATGCTCACGGCCAGATGTTCCTGACCCTCGAAGCCATGGGCGTCGAGCACAAGGTTCACGCGGCGGTATTCGATGCGATCCAGAACCAGCACAAGCGCCTGACCGATCCTGAAGAGATGGCTGAGTTCGTCGCCACCCAGGGCGTCGATAAAGACAAGTTCCTCGCCACCTTCAACTCCTTCGCCATCAAAGGTCAGGTCAAACAGGCCAAGGAACTGGCGAAGAAGTACGAAATCACCGGTGTTCCAAGCATGATCGTCAACGGTAAATACCGCTTTGACCTCGGCACAGCCGGCGGCCCTGATGGCGTACTCAACGTCGCCGACCAGCTGATCGCCAAGGAGCGCGCCGCTAAGTAAGCGGCGAACCCATGGCTCGCGTGCGAACCACCAGAGGCGTTGGCCTGCATCAACCGAAGGTCAACGAGCATCACCTGCAGGCACCCGGCCTGCCGGAAGATGGCCGCCTGCGCCTGCTCAGTTTCAATATCCAGGTTGGTATCAGTACCGAGCGCTACCGTCATTACCTGACCCGCAGCTGGCAGCACCTGCTGCCGCATACCGGGCGGGCCGGCAACCTGCAGAAGATCGGCGCGCTGATCAGCGACTTCGATCTGGTGGCCTTGCAGGAGGTCGATGGCGGCAGCATGCGCTCGGGATACGTCAACCAGGTCGAGCACCTGGCGCAGTTGGGCGCATTCCCTTATTGGTACCAGCAGCTCAATCGCAATTTGGGGCGTTTTGCCCAGCACAGCAACGGCGTGCTCAGTCGGCTCAAACCGACGCATCTGGAAGACCATCCGCTACCTGGCCCTGCCGGTCGCGGTGCAATTCTGGTGCGCTTTGGCGAAGGTGAAGATGCGCTGATCGTGGTCATGATGCACCTGGCGCTCGGTGCCAAGACCCGTGCGATGCAGCTCAGTTACATTCGCGAACTGATTGGCGGCTATCGTCACCAGGTGTTGATGGGTGACATGAATACCCATGCCAACGACCTGTTGGAGAACTCGCCACTGCGCGACCTTGGGCTGATTGCGCCGCAGGTCGAAGCGACCTTCCCGAGCTGGCGTCCGCAACGCTGTCTTGATCATATTCTGCTCAGCCCGAGCCTGACGCTGGAGCGTGTCGAGGTATTGGCCCAGCCAATTTCCGATCACCTGCCAGTTGCGGTCGAGATTCGATTGCCTGACGCATTGACTGTGGATACCCTGCCGGTCTTGAGCTAATTGCCATCACCGCGCAGTGGATCCGGGCATGACAGACGACGCAGAGCGTTGGAAAGAAAAATACCTTAAAAGCATCGAACAGCAGGAAAAGCTCGAGCGTCGTTGGGACGCCCGCCTCGACCTGCTGCGTCGTGGCCTGGTGCGCAGCACCCTGGCGGCTGAGGGTAGCGACAGGGCGGTGGACCAGTGCATGAAGGAAATGCGTGAGGTCATCCGCGGCGACAACATGGACGCCGGCCTGGCCAACCTGATCCCGCGCCTGGAAAAGACCGTGCTCGACTCCGAGCAGCGGCGCGAAACCCGCATGAATCAAGTCAGTGATGCGTTGACCGCGCTGGTTACCCAGTTGCAGAGTCTGCCGCTGCCTGGCGAAGTCGCCCGGCCGCTGAAAAAACTGGCGAAAAAACTCGACGGCGGCGTTGGCCAGTCACGCGAACTGCCGCCGTTGCTCGGTGAGCTCAGTGGCCTGCAGGGCAAAGCCTTGAGCTCGCTGCAAAACCAGGAAGATGAGCATCGCCCGGGTTTGCTGCAACGCTTGTTTGGCAAGAGCGATAGCGAGGCGCGCGCAGACTCGCTTGAGCCCAGCAGCCCCGCCCCGAGCGCCCCAGCTGCTGAGGCGCAGGCTCTGGCAGCGCCCGACAGTGCGCCCCGGTTGCCCCTGGGCTCGGCTGAAGTACAGGCTCCAGCGGCTCCACAGCCGGTTATCCCCGCCCGCGCAGCAGATGCCCTTCCTGCAGGTGTTGAGCAAGGTGTTCAGCCGGCGGTCACCGAGCCTGTGCACATACAACCGGCTCAACCCGAGTCGCCAGGGCCTGCGCTGGTAGAGCCACTGACACCGGTCGTCGACACTGACGAAGAGCCCAGCGAACCGCAGCAGCCAGTACTGACTGAGGTCGAGCCCGACGAGCTGGTGCCGAGCGTGAAGCCCGAGGTAGACGCCGAAGCGGTTGACGAAGACGGCCCCTACGCCCTGCCCGACGCCGTTGAGCCGCCCTACAGCCAGGTCGCCCTGCACATCGAGCAGACCTTGATCGGCCTGCTCGACGACCTCAGCCTGCCCGAGCGGCACAAGGCGCAGGCGCTGGAAATGCGCGAGCGGGTAGCCCGTGGCCTGAACTGGTATGAATTGATCCCGGTGCTGGATGACCTGGCTGTATTGATGCTGGCCATTACCGATAGCGGCCAGCACGAGTTCGAAGCCTACCTGCAACAGCTCAACGAACGGCTGGAGACCTTCCAGAGCCATCTGCATGAAGCCAGTACCGGGCATGCCGACAACACCAGTGCGGCCCGTGAGCTCGACACCCAGCTGCGTGAGCAGGTCGACGGATTGCAAAGCAGTGTTCAGGGCGCGGCTGACCTCAGCAGCCTCAAGCATGTCCTCGACAATCGCCTTGAAGGCTTGCTGGTCACCATCGACGACCACCAGCAGGAGCGTGATCGCCGCGAACAAGCGTTGGCTGGGCGTCTGCACGGCCTGGCCGAACGTGTGGCGAATATGGAGCAGGAGGCGCTGGGTTACCGCGAGCACCTTGAAGAGCAACGCCAGAAAGCCCTGATTGACCCGTTGACCGGGCTGCCCAACCGCGCCGCCTGGTCCGAGCAGGTCGAGCGCGAGGTACTCAACTGGCAGGAAAACGGCGGTCACTTGCTGATGGCGATCCTCGACCTTGATCACTTCAAGCGGATCAACGACGGTTACGGTCACCTGGCCGGTGACAAGGTTTTGAAGATCGTCGCCGACCAGTTGCGCAAGCGGCTGCGCGGCGGCGATTTCATTGCCCGCTTTGGCGGTGAGGAGTTTGTCGTGCTCCTGCCGCAGACCTCGCCGGCAGCCGGCCTGCAGGTGGCTGAAGCCCTGCGTGCGGCCATCGAAGCCTGCCCTTTCCACTTCAAGGGCGAGCGGGTCGTGATCACTACCTCCATCGGCATCAGCGCCTTTCGCAGCGGCGAGCGCGGCGACCAGGTGCTCAAGCGTGCCGATACGGCGTTGTACCGGGCCAAAGACCTGGGGCGCAACCGGGTCGAACAGGGCTAAGCGGTTTCCTACAAACAGAGGGGCAGGGACACGTTATACTGTAGCAACTTCGTAGCTGCTGACGTGTGCTCCCTACCGATGAAAACATTCTTTACTGCCCTGCTCGTTCTGGCCCTGACTGGCTGTAGCTCGGGGCTGCGCATTGATCGCAGCCACACCTCCGCCAACCAGGACGAACGGATCCAGTTCGTCGTGCTGCACTACACCAATGCTTCGCTGGAACGCTCGCTCGCGTTGCTCACCAAGGGTGAAGTCAGCAGCCATTACCTGATTGGCGACGGCCCGGCCACGGTTTATCAACTGGTCGACGAAAGCCGCCGCGCCTGGCATGCCGGCGACAGCCAATGGGATGGGCGGACGTGGCTCAACTCGACCTCGATCGGTATCGAAATCGTCAATCCCGGGTTTGATGACACGCCCAATGGCCGCGTGTGGTACCCCTACAGCGAGGCGCAGGTGCAGTCGTTGATCGCCTTGCTCAAGGACATCGTCAAACGTAACAACATCAAACCTCGTTACATCATTGGCCATAGCGACATCGCACCGCTGCGCAAGCTCGATCCAGGCCCGCTGTTCCCATGGAAGCGTCTGGCAGATGCGGGCATTGGCATCTGGCCAGATGCCAATGCAGTCGCGCGCCAGCAGGCTTTTTTTGCGGTCAACCCGCCGAGTACCAGCTGGTATCAGCAGCAGTTGGCGCGCTTTGGCTACGCCATCGAGCAGACCGGCGAGCTGGATGTCGCTACCCGGCATGTCCTGGCGGCGTTCCAGATGCGTTTCCGCCCGCAGCGCTTCGATGGGCAACCTGATGCGCAAACCGCAGCGATGCTTCAGGTTCTCAATCAGATGCGCTGAGGCTGTACCGATTGCCTGAGCATGCTGGCTAAGCTGCGCTTGTGAAACAATGCCAATAATGCGCTAAACGGCCATGCTGACTGTCCAATCCGTTGCTATACCTTTGGTAATCAACTGGATGAGTGCGATGCCAGCCTTTCTCGACAGGTTGCGCCAAATTTTCCACCGCCCCTGGCTGCTGGCCGCACTCGCGGCCCTGGCCAGCGCCGTCCTGTTGATTGCTGGCAGCGTTGGTGTCGCCTTGCAACAAATGAAAGAAAGCGAAAGCGCGCAGATGAATGCCCAGGGCGAGCGTTTTCTCGAGCGTCTGGAGCAGGTGTTCGGGCAACTGCGCGAAGGTGTCGACCAGTTGCAGGCGCTGCCTTTGCGCGGTTGCGACGGGCGCATGCTGGCGGCATTGCAGCAAGTCAGCCTGAGCTCGCGCTTCATCTACGAGACCGCTTACCTGGACGGCAACGTGGCCTGCTCCAGCCGCGGTAAAGAAAGCGCCATGCAGCCGCTGCGCCCGCCGGATATTCGCGGGCCGACCTACAGCTACTGGCTCAACACCACCACTGAACCTGATGAAAACCTGGCCGCGTTGATGCTCGGCCGGGGCAAGTTTCTGGTGTCGACCTCGCGCGGGCATCTGACCGATGTGGTCGATCTGCCGCCGGGTGGCAGCCTGTTGGTGGTGCTCGATCATGGCAGCCGTGCGATCCCTGTGCTTGGCCCGGCACAGCCGTGGCCGCCGCTGGCCGAATGGCCGCCGCCTTCAGGCCAATCGTTGTTCGAGCAGAGTGATCGGCTGATCTACAGCATGCCGACCAAGTCGCCGGACTACCAACTGGTGCTGATCGCGCCGCGCGTGGGCTTGCCCCTGAAGATGAACGGCCTGCTCTGGCTGCTGTTACCGGGCAGTTTACTGTTGGCGTGCTGCATCGGCTGGTTGGTATTGCAGCTGATTCGACAGCGCCGTTCGATGAGCTCCGAGCTGCAGCACGCCCTGCGCCGCGGAGAACTGCAGGTGCTCTACCAGCCTATCTTCGAGCTGGACAGCCGGCGCTGCGTCGGTGCCGAGGCGCTGGTGCGCTGGCGCCGCCCGGACGGCAGCCTGACCAGCCCCGACCTGTTCATTCCGTTGGCCGAGAATACCGGCCAGATCCGCGAAATCACCGACTTCGTGTTACAGCGTGTACTGGAGCAATTGGGCCAGTTGTTGCGCGCCAACCGCCAACTGTACATCTCGGTCAACCTGGCGGCCTGCGATGTGATGGTGCCGCGCATCGGGCCGGTGGCAGCGCGTTTGCTGGCCTTGCACCGGGTCCCGGCCAGCCAGATCGCCTTTGAGGTCACCGAGCGCGGGCTGATCGATGTAGTAGTGGCGCGCGACAACCTGCAGGCCTTGCGCGCGGTTGGCCATCAGGTGCTGATCGACGACTTTGGCACCGGCTATTGCAGCCTGGCCTACCTGCAAACCTTGCCGGTGGATTGCCTGAAGATCGACAAGGCGTTCATTGACGCGCTGGGTCATGATGCCGCCAGTAGCGGCGTGGCACCGCATATCATCCGCATGGCCCACGACCTGCACCTGCGGGTAATTGCCGAAGGCATCGAGTGCGAGGATCAGGCGCTGCTGCTCAACAGTGAAGGGGTCAACTACGGCCAGGGTTGGCTGTTTGCCCATCCACTCAGCGCCCGCCAGTTCGCCGAGCTGATCACCCGCGGCCGGCGAGTCCGTTCACGGCGCATCGATGATGAGCCGTGAACGGGTTCAGACCGGCAGCGCCATGTAGAACTGGGTGCCCTCGCCGGGCCGTGAAATGACCCCCATGCGCCCGCCATGCAGCTGGACGATTTCCTTGCACAGGGCCAGCCCGAGACCTGCCCCGCCCTTCTTGCGCCCAACCTGGACAAAAGGCTCGAAGATCCGTCCTTGCTGGCCGTAGGCAATCCCTTCGCCGTTGTCTTCGACGCTGATGATCACCCGCTCGCCGTGGCGCCGCGCATGCAGGCGAATGCGGCCACCATCAGGCGTATGGCGCACGGCATTGTGCAGGAGGTTGTCCAGCACCCGGTCAAGCTGCGCCACATCGGCCTGAATGCGCGGCAATGGCTCTTCCAGCTCTATTACCAGCTCGACCTGCTTGTCCGCTGTCAGCTCGGCGATGCGCGCTTGCGCCCGCTCAAGCATCTCCTCGACACCGCAGTGCGCCAGCTCGAGCTTCTGCAACCCGCTCTGGTAGCGGGAGAAGTTGAGCAGGTCGTTGATCAACTGGGTCAGGCGCTGCATTTCTTCGCCGATGGTGTCGAGCAGGTCGTTTTCGCGTGCCTGTGGCGGGAACGAGATCCGCTCGCGCAACAGACCAAAGGCCATATGCATGCCGGTGACCGGAGTGCGCAGCTCATGCGAGGCGCGCAGCACGAACTCGCTGCGCACGCGCTCGAACGCACGCTGCTCGGTGACATCATGCAGCACCATTACCGCACCCAGGATCGGCCCTTGGGGGTGGCTGACCGGGGTCAGGCTGTACGACAGCAGACGCGTTTCGTCTTCGACCTCGATGCTCAAGTCTTCCGGCGGCCGATCCAGGCTGCCACCGCGCAGTACCTGGCGCAGCTGCTGTTCAAGCTCGGGGCGTTGCAGCGCCTCGACCAGGCTTGTGCCGTGGCGGCTGGTTTCCCAGCCTAGCTGGCGCTGGGCGACCGGGTTGAGGTGCTCGAGGTGGCCTTGCTGGTCAATGATCAGCAGCCCGTCGTCAATGCTGTCGAGCACCGCTTGCAGGCGCTGCTGCCCAGCGAGCACTTCGTCGATATTGGTCGCCTGATGCTTGCGCAGGGCGTCTGCCATCAGCCCGAAGCGCCGGGTCAGCTGGTTCAGCTCGGTGGCCTGAGACAGCGGCAGAGTCACATTGAAGTTGCCCTGACCGACTTCATCGGCGGCCTTGGCCAGGGCTTCGATCGGCAGGCCGAAGCGACGCGCAATATTGTGCGCAGTGACAAAGCCGAGAATCAGCACAGTCAGGCCCATCAGCCCAAGCAACCCGCTGATCAACAACGCACGGTCGCGGCTGGCCTCTTCACTGCGGGAGATCTGCTCCAGTGACTGTTTGTAGGAGTCGATCAGGTCAGTACGGACCTGATTGAAAGCTGCCCCCAGAGGTTTGTCGGTGGCCATGCTGCGGGCAGGATTAGGGGTCTGCCGGTATGCCTGAAGAAAGGTCTGGTAGTTGCTGCTGGCCTTGCTGAAACCGGTTTTCTCGCCGCCTTCCTGCAAGCCCTGGCTGAGCACGGTCTGAAACTGGGTCTGCAGGGTGTTGAGGCTGTCGGCGTCGCCGTCGTCGTCCAGAATCAGGATCAACTGTTCGCCGAGGTTCTGCCGCAGCTTTAGGCCCAACTCCAGCGTGTGGGTGGTATCACGCACCAGCGCTTGCTGAGTCGAGGCCATTTGCAGAACGCTGACCAGGCCGAGAATCAGGCCCAGCAGCGCAACCGTGACCAGCGCCGAAATGCTCAGAAAGAGCCGCGCGCGCAGCTTCATGGGCCACTTCACAGGTTGAATTGCTTGCGTTTGCGGTACAGCGTCGAGGCGTCGATACCGAGCGTCTTGGCGGCCTGATCAAGGGTATCGCTGGAGGCCAGCACTGCGCCGATATGGGCTCGTTCGAGCTCGTCCAGGCTCAGCGCAGCGCCAATCCGCGGCGCGTTGCTGGTGGGTTGCTCGGCCATGCCCAAGTGGATGACTTCAACCCGCTCCTGCGGGCAGATGATGCTGGCGCGTTCGATTACGTTACGCAGCTCACGAATGTTGCCTGGCCAGCGGTAGTTGAGCAGGGCCGCGCGAGCCTCGTCGCTGAACCCACGTGCCGGGCGTGCGTAATCCTTGACGAAGCGTGCGAGGAAACGGTCAGCCAGGGTCAGGATATCGTCGCTGCGCTCGCGCAGTGGCGGCAAGTGCAGGGTGATGACATTGAGGCGGTACAGCAGGTCTTCACGGAAGCGCCCTTCGCGGACCATGTCATCCAGATTGAGATTGGTCGCAGCCAGGATGCGCACATCGGCGCGGCGGGTAACCGGGTCGCCGACGCGCTCGTACTCCTTGTCCTGAATGAACCGCAGCAGTTTGGGCTGCAAGGCCAGCGGGAAGTCGCCGATTTCGTCGAGGAACAGCGTACCCCCGTCTGCCTGGCTGACCCGACCCAAGGTGCTCTCGCTGGCGCCAGTAAAGGCGCCCCGGGTGTGCCCGAACAGCTCACTTTCCATCAGCTCGGCATTCAACGACGGGCAGTTGATGGTCACGCAGGCCTTGCGCGCACGCTTGCTCCAGCCGTGGATCGCCCGGGCGAGTTCGCCTTTACCAGTGCCCGATTCGCCGAGGATGAGGATGTTGGCGTCGGTGGTCGCCACCTGCCGAGCGGTCTCCAGCACGGCCATCATCGCTGGGCTGTGCGAGTCGAGGCCGTCCTTGGGCTTGCGCACTTCGCCTTCGAGGGCTTCCAGACGCGCCGACAGTTGGCGTACTTCAAGCTGCTTGGCGGTGGCCAGGCGAAGCTGGTCCGGGCTGCACGGCTTGACCAGATAGTCAGCAGCGCCAGCCTGGATTGCATCTACGGCGGTATCGACCGCCGAATGCGCAGTGACGATCACTACTCGCATCCACGGCGCCTGCACGCGCATCTGCGCCAGCACGTCGAGCCCGTTGTCTTCGCCCAAGCGAAGATCGAGAAAACACAAATCGAATACCTGACGCTGCAGCAGCGCCTCGGCCTGGGCCGCACTGTTGGCCGTAGCCACGCTGTAGCCTTCGTCTTCGAGGCAGTAGCGGAAGGTTCGCAGGATGGCGGACTCATCATCTACCAGCAGAATGCGGCCTTGATTGTCCTGGGTAGATTCCATTTTCCTACGCTCCATTAGGATTGATCTGACTTAGTGTCGGAAAGATCGGGCAAGTTGCATGGTCAATTCTGAAGGATTCTGTCCTTTGCATGCTAGCCGTTGGTCGAGTATTCCATTAACTAATTGATTACAAAGATTTTTTTCTTGGTTTTTGGTCTGGCACGGTGGTTGCGGAGATATTTGGATTTGTTTCAAAAGGAGCACTCAGCATGGCTTTTTCCTCACGAAGCGCCGTTTTGGCGCTGTCCATTGCCGCTTTCGCCTCCCCGGTGTTTGCTGATCCACTGCAGGACGCCCGGTTGCAGGGCGCCCTGCAAACAGCACTGTCGCTTAACCGCCTGCTCAATCCGTTTCGCATCGAGGTCGCGGTTCAGGAACAGCAGGCGCGCCTCAACGGTGAGGTCGAGAGTGCGGTGGAGCGCCAGCTGGCAGAGGATGTTGCGCGGGCTACCCGCGGCATCGAGCAGGTGGATAACCAATTGCAGGTCAATCCCGGTCTGGTTGAGCAGTCATTGGACCTGCGCGCTTACGCCCGGCGGCTGGAGGATGCAACCCAGACGGCAATCGTCCGCGCGCGCTTGTCCTGGGCCCAGGTGACCAGCAAGGCGCCGATCGAGGTTGAAAGTCGCGATGGCGTGGTCACCTTGCGCGGTCGCGTCGACCGGGTTGAAGCCAAAGAGGTGGCAGGCGTACTGGCGCGTACTACCGACGGTATCCACCTGGTCAACAATCTGATCAGCCTCGACACAGCGGCGATGGCCAAGGCCCGCGAGACGCCTGTGGCCGCTGCTCAGGGCGAGCAGCCTTCCGATAGCTGGATCATCAACAAGATTCAGAGCAGCTACGGCTATAGCCGCAACCTCGATGGCCTGAACCTGAAGGTCAGCAGCGAGCAAGGCATGGTCCGCCTGGCGGGTGAAGTCGTCAGCCGCGAGCAGAAAACCATCGCTGTCGAGGTTGCCCGGCAAATCCTTGGTGTGCGCGGGGTTGACGCTGATTTGCTCAAGGTAGCGACCAAGGTGGAGGGCTGAGTCGTGCAATACGCACGACGCTAATGACCCCATCGTGCAGGATACGTCCTACAGGCGCTGCCTACATGTTGCTAAGTATCTGAAATATATACGTTTTTTAACATTGGCAAGACTGGCATGCAGGCTGCAATTACTTGTTCACAGCGTTTAACAAGAACATTGCAGGAGACATCGGCATGAGTCGCCAACCAGTCAACCAGTCGCAGACCACCGCAGTGCCAGTACGTCAGTTTCTGTTCGTGGCACTTGCCCTGTTGGTAACCCTGGCCGCCGGCCAGTTTTACTACAGTCTGCAGACTGCTCGACTGGCTGATCAGGTTGCGGCGCAGACAGCGTTGTTGAGCCAGATTCAGGCGACTCGTGCCAACAACCTGGTGCGTGCGGCAGATCCACAGCCGTCGCCAAAGGCCTCGTCCCCCGCCACTGTGCAAAACGTGGTACCGCAGGATCGCTGGGTGTTCTAAGGCGCCTGCATACAATTTCAAGGAAAAAGGAGATTCATCATGCTTAGTTGGGCTATCACATTCCTGATCATCGCCATTGTCGCTGCCGTACTGGGCTTCGGTGGTATTGCTGGCGCCGCTACCGGGATTGCCAAGATACTGTTCATCGTCTTCCTGGTGTTGTTCATCGCTTCGTTCTTCTTCGGGCGCGGCAGGCGTTAAGCCATGAACCGGATGATCAGCAAAGCCCTGGCTACTGTGCTGCTGGTAGGCAGTAGCGCAGCGGCGATGGCGGCCAACGATGGCCAGGCCCATGCCGATAAGTTGTTGGCGACGGATCGCGAGTATGTTGAAACCTGGCAGGACACCATCAAAGGTGAGGAGCGATTGCCCGAGTGGGTGATCAACCTCAGCGGTAGTTCGCCAGAACAGATGTCTGCGGTGATAGAGGACGGCGACAAGTACCTTGTCGGTCCCCTGTGCGAATCGGCTGACAACTGCACGTACAAGCGCCTGATCGTGGCGTTTAGCTGGGACAAGGATGATGCCTACGGGATGCTCGTGGAGGTACCCGAGGGATTGCCCAAGGACAAATCGCCAACCCGCCATGCGCAATACCGCTGGTTGGGCAAGCCGGATGACGGCATGAAGGCGATGTTGCAGGAGCAACTCAAGCGTGACCCGAAGTGGTACTGACTAAAGTTCACGCAACTGTAATGCAATAGAAGCCGAACCTTTCTAAGGTTCAGGCTTCTATGATGCGCCGACTCGAAGAGGGTTGGCACATGACCATGGGGCCGGGCTGTTCTGACTGTTGCAGGGTCGGAGTGGCCTAGGGGTACAGGGAGTACCTCCATTGACTGGGCCGGGTCAGGAAAAGATGGCATCGGAAGTCTCAGGTCTGGCAGTGCCGAATGCACCGCGCCAGGCCTGGCTTCCGAGGCGTCTATAGATGTCGGCAAAAGCGCGTGTTGCCAAATGGCGCTGGAGACACATTTTGTCGTGACCGTATATCGAATTATTTTTCCTCGGAACGCCCCCCTTCCTACGCCCCGTGTATCCCATTCGGATTGTCGAACAGGCAGTCGGTATAGCCGTGACGTATCTGCCAAATCGGCCGTTTCATGGCGCTTTGGCCTTGTTCGGAAAGCCGAACGTTATAAATCAATGACTTGCAGCTGCGTCGTTTTGCCTCGTGACATTATGCCGATCCGGCATAGGGTAGCCGTATCCGGCATTAGACTGGCCCTGTCTGCGTCGCAATAGTTGCCGCCTTTTTCGCTAGCCAGAGCGCCGAACCGCTCGCTTGCGCTGACCTTCGATGGAGTCGTCGTACGGAACAATTTCGCTGCCAAGCATGCTTCTAATGGCTCTGGTACGCGCGTTCCCGCTCGATGCCCCTGACCACTAGAAGAAAAGGTAACGACATGAAGAAGGCAAAACTAAGCCTCGCCTGGCAAATCCTCATCGGGCTTGTACTGGGCGTTGCAATCGGCGCGCTGCTGAACCATTTCAGTGCAGAAAAGGCATGGTGGATCACCAATGTCCTGCAGCCAGCCGGTGATATCTTCATTCGCCTGATCAAGATGATCGTCGTCCCGATCGTGATTTCGTCGCTGATCGTGGGCATCGCCGGGGTTGGCGACGCGAAGAAGCTGGGCAGCATTGGCCTTAAGACCATTCTCTACTTCGAGGTGGTGACGACCATCGCCATCGTCGTCGGCCTCGGCCTGGCCAACCTCTTCCACCCGGGGGTCGGCATCGACATGAGCACCCTGGGCACGGTGGATATCTCCAAGTACCAGGCCACCGCGGCCGAGGTGCAGCATGAGCATGCGTTCATCGAGACGCTGCTCAACCTGATCCCTTCGAACATCTTTGCAGCGGTTGCCCGCGGCGAAATGCTGCCGATCATCTTCTTCTCGGTGATGTTCGGTCTGGGCTTGTCGAGCCTGCAGGCTGACCTGCGTGATCCGCTGGTACGTACCTTCCAGGCCGTATCGGAAACCATGTTCAAGGTCACCCACATGATCATGAACTACGCCCCGATCGGTGTGTTCGCCCTGATCGCCGTGACCGTCGCCAACTTCGGCTTCTCGTCGCTGCTGCCGCTGGCCAAACTGGTGGTGCTGGTGTACTTCGCCATCGCCTTCTTCGCCTTCATGGTGCTGGGTCTGGTCGCGCGGATGTTCGGCTTCTCGATCATCAAGATCATGCGCATCATGAAAGACGAGATGATCCTCGCCTACTCCACCTCCAGCTCCGAGACCGTGCTGCCACGTGTGATCGAGAAAATGGAAAAGTACGGCGCGCCGAAGTCGATCTGCAGCTTCGTGGTACCGACTGGCTACTCGTTCAACCTCGACGGCTCGACCCTGTACCAGAGCATCGCGGCAATCTTCATTGCCCAGCTGTATGGCATTGACCTGTCGTGGAGCCAGCAGCTGCTGCTGGTGCTGACCTTGATGGTCACCTCCAAAGGTATCGCCGGTGTGCCGGGCGTTTCGTTCGTGGTCCTGCTGGCGACCCTGGGCAGTGTTGGCATCCCGCTGGAAGGCCTGGCGTTCATCGCCGGTGTCGATCGCATCATGGACATGGCGCGGACTGCCCTGAACGTGATCGGCAACGCCCTCGCTGCGCTGGTCATCGCTCGCTGGGAAGGCATGTACGACTCGGCCAAGGGCGAGGCGTATTACAACTCGCTGCCGCACATGACCGGCAACAAGGCTGCTGGCGCTGTGGGCGAGGCTGCCAAGCAATAAGGAATTGGCGTATCTGGGCGCGCTGCGCGCGCCTTTCGCGACACAAGGCCGCTCCTACAGGAATCGCGCCGCATCAACACACGCGCGGTCCCTGTAGGAGCGGCCTTGTGTCGCGAAAGGGCTGCGCAGCGGCCCCTGCCCCAAGCAACGCAGACCTACAGGAGCCCCGCATGCCGGGGTTTTTTGTTGCCTGCAGGAAAGTACCCAACCGCTTGCGTTATCATGCGTGGCATTTTTCGGGGGAACACGCGGATGCTAAACGGCCTTTGGCTCAGCTTTTTCGTGGTCGCAGCCATCTCAGGCATGGCCCAGTGGCTGGTCGGCGACAATGCCGAGATTTTCAAGGCGATGGTCGAGAGCATCTTTGCCATGGCCAAGCTGTCGGTCGAGGTCATGGTTCTGCTGTTCGGCACCCTGACCCTGTGGCTGGGCTTTCTCAAGATTGCCGAGCAAGCCGGTATTGTCGAGTGGCTGGCGAAGATGCTCGGCCCGCTGTTCGCCCGGCTGATGCCGGAGGTGCCCCGCGGCCACCCTGCGCTGGGGCTGATCACCATGAACTTCGCCGCCAACGGCCTGGGCCTGGACAACGCGGCGACGCCGATCGGCCTCAAGGCCATGCGCGCGCTGCAGGAGCTCAACCCGAGCAGCACCACGGCGAGCAATGCGCAGATCCTGTTCCTGGTGCTGAACGCCTCGTCGTTGACCCTGCTGCCGGTGACCATCTTCATGTTCCGCACCCAGCAAGGCGCACCTGACCCGACCATGGTGTTCCTGCCGATCCTGCTGGCAACCAGCGTCTCGACCCTGGTCGGCCTGCTGTCGGTCGCGGTGATGCAGCGCCTGCGCTTGTGGGACCCGGTGGTGCTCGCCTACCTGATCCCTGGGGCGCTGCTGCTGGGCGGCTTCATGGCGTTTCTGGGCACACTGTCGGCGACCGCGCTGGCAGGCCTGTCGTCGATCCTGGGCAACCTGACACTGTTCGGCATCATCATGGCGTTTCTGGTGATTGGCGCGCTGCGCCGGGTCAAGGTGTACGAAACCTTCATCGAAGGCGCCAAGGAAGGCTTTGACGTCGCCAAGAGCCTGCTGCCGTATCTGGTCGCCATGCTCTGTGCAGTTGGCGTGCTGCGCGCTTCCGGAGCGCTGGAGCTGGCGTTGGACGGGATTCGTCACGCGGTGGAGTGGTTTGGCCTGGACACGCGCTTCGTCGATGGCCTGCCCACCGCGCTGGTCAAACCGTTCTCGGGCAGCGCGGCGCGGGCCATGATGATCGAAACCATGCAAAGCCAGGGCGTCGACAGCTTCCCGGCGTTGGTTGCGGCAACCATTCAGGGCAGCACCGAAACCACCTTCTACGTGCTGGCGGTGTACTTCGGTGCGGTCGGTATCCAGCGCGTGCGCCATGCGGTGGGCTGCGCGCTGCTGGCCGAGTTGTCCGGTGTGATCGCGGCGATCTGCGTCTGCTACTGGTTCTTCGGCTGAATCTGAGCGACCTGGCCCAGTGTCCAGTCGACCAGTTGGCTCATCAACTGGTCGCTGGCGGCACCAAAGCCTGTGACCACCGCAGGCACCTGGGTAGCACTTAGCGGCTGGCGCACTTCAAAGCGCCGGCTGGCGACGATGCGCTGGCTACGCCCCTGCACCAGGCGCGCATCGTAGCTGATCACCACCTCTACCCTACCCTCGCGGTATTCGCTGTTGAACGCCAGCAGCTCGCCGGCCAGCTCAAAGTCGGCCTGCAGATTGCTGTCGTCGGCGCTCAGGCGCTGTACCCGGCCATCACGCTGGAAGCCATCGAGCAGCCGATTGCGTACCAGCAACGGCACCGGGTCGCTCCAGCGGGCGCCTTTGTAGCCACTGATCACGTCGCCCTCGGCGATCACCGCAATGCGTTGCCCGGCCAGTGCCTCGCTGGCCAGCGGCTTGTTCACCCGCAGTGACCAGGCCAGCGGCGCATTGCTGCTGACAGCCTGCTTGACCGGCAGGCGGTAGATATCCACTGGCGGGCTTTGCGGCAGGATCGAGCAGGCACTGGCCAGGCTCAGCGCGGCCAGCAGGGCGATCAGGCGCAGCGGGGTCATGGCTGGAACTCCTTGTCGTTGTCGCGGCCCAGCAGGTAGCCGCTAGGGTCGGCTTCCAGGCGGCGCGAGATGCCCTTGAGGGCGTTGAGGGTTTCGCGCAGTTCGCGAATCGCCGGGGTCAGTTGGTTCAAACCCTGGGCGCCGTCGTCGATGGCCTCGCGGTTGTTCTTGAGCAGGTCGTTGATGGTTGCAGTGCTCTCGGCCAGCGCGTTCATGGCCTGTTCGGCGCTGCCAAAGGCCTGCTTGCCCTGGGTGCCGAGCAAGCCGTTGGCGTTGCGCATCAGCGCCTGGGTCTCAGCCAAGGTGGCGTTGGCTTGCTTGCCGACGGCCGCCAGCTGGGCGATGGCATCGCTGATGCTGCCCTTCTGGCTGGCGAAGGCGCCGGTGGTCTGCTCAAGGTTGGCCAAGGTGTTGCTGAGGCGGCTGACGTTGTCGTCCGAGAGCAGCTGATTGGCGTTGTGCAACAACAGGTTGATGTTGCCGACCACGTCGCTGCTGTCATTGAGCAGGCGCGAGATCGGCGATGGCGAGGCAACGATCACCGGCAACTGGCCGTCCTTACCCTTGAGTTCGGGGCTTTGCGGAGTGCCGCCGCTGAGCTGTATAAAAGCGTTACCGGTGACCCCGGCCAAGGTCAGCTTGGCCTGGGTGTCCTGCTTGACCGGCGTGTCGGCGCTGAGGCGGATGCGTGCCAGCACCCGGCGCGGGTCTTGCGGGTCCAGGCGCAGGGTGGTGACGTCACCGACCTTGATGCCGTTGTACTGCACCGGGCTGCCGCGCGACAGGCCGGAGACAGCCTCGTTGAATACTACCTGATAGTCTTTGAAGGTCGAGTCAACGCTGGACTTGGTCAGCCACAGGCCGAACAACAAGGCGCCAGCGACGACCAGAACAGTGACCAGACCGATCAACACATGATGAGCTCGGGTTTCCATGCTTCAGTGCTCCTGCTCGACACGTAGGGCAGCTTGCGCAGCTGCGCGCCCGCGTGGGCCGTGAAAGTAATCGTGGATCCAGGGGTCGTCGGTGAGTTCGACCTCGGCCAAGGGGCCCGCTACCAGCACCTTCTTCTGCGACAGCACGGCGATGCGGTCGGTAATGGTGTACAGCGTGTCCAGGTCATGGGTGATAATGAACACGCTCAAACCCAACGCATCGCGCAGGGTCAGGATCAACTGATCGAATGCCGCTGCACCGATCGGGTCGAGCCCGGCGGTAGGTTCATCCAGAAACAGGATGTCCGGGTCCAGCGCCAATGCCCGCGCCAGCGCCGCGCGCTTGATCATCCCGCCCGACAGCGATGCGGGATATTTGTCGGCGGCTGAAATCGGCAACCCGGCCAGGGCCAGCTTGACCCCAGCCAGGTGCTCGGCATCGCTGCGCGACAGGCCAGCGTGTTCGATCAAAGGCAGCGCTACGTTTTCGGTAATGGTCAGCGACGAGAACAGCGCGCCCTTCTGGAACAGTACGCCAAAGCGCCGCTCGACCTGCGAGCGCTGCTCGTTGGCGAGGGTGGCCAGGTCCTGACCGAACACCTTGACCTGGCCTTCGTCTGGCTGGCGCAGGCCAACGATGCTGCGCAGCAGCACCGACTTGCCGCTGCCCGAGCCGCCGACCACCGCGAGGATCTCGCCTTTGTACAAATCAAGGTCGAGGTTCTCGTGCACGCTCTGGGTGCCGAAGCGATTGCACAGCCCGCGCGCCTGAATAACTGCCTGGGTTGCTTCATTCACCAGCCCATCTCCATGAAGAACAGCGCCGCAACGGCATCCAGCACGATCACCACGAATATCGACTGGACCACCGCTGAGGTGGTGTGAGCGCCAACCGACTCGGCACTGCCACTAACCTTGAAGCCCTCCAGGCAACCGATTGCCGCAATCAGAAAGGCAAAAAATGGCGCCTTGGCCAGGCCTACCAGCAGGTGCTGCACACCGATATCGGTCTGCAGCAGCGAGAGGAACATGGCCGGCGAGATGTCCAGCGACAGCGCACAGACCACGCCGCCACCGACGATGCCGCAGATCATCGCGACAAACGTCAGCAGCGGCAGCGTGATCAGCAATGCCAGCACTCGCGGTACTACCAGCAGTTCGATCGGGTTGAGGCCCAGGGTGCGGATGGCGTCGATCTCTTCGTTGGCCTTCATCGAGCCGATCTGCGCCGTAAAGGCGCTGGCAGTACGCCCGGCCATGAGGATGGCGGTCAGCAGCACGCCAAACTCACGCAGGAACGAGAACGCCACCAGGTCGACGGTGAAGATGGTCGCACCAAACGCGGCGAGCACCGTGGCGCCGAGAAAAGCCACCACTGCACCGACCAGAAAGGTCAGCAAAGCAATGATTGGCGCGGCATTGAGGCCAGTCTGTTCGATATGGGCAACGACCGGTGTGAGCCGCCAGCGGTGTGGCTGCAGCGCACGCAACAGCAGGGTCTGGATGATCAGGCCAACGAAGCCGAGCAGTTGCAGGGTGTCGCCCCACAACTTGTTGACCGAGCAGCCGATGCGTTCGAGCAGCATCAGCAATACTGGCCGCTCGGCTTGCTTGAGCGGGATGCAGTAGTCCTGCACCGAGTGGTAAACCGTTTTCAGCAGGGCCTGGTTGGCCGCGCCCAGGTCATCGGTGCAGCGCGACAAGCGCTCGCTGCCGAGCAGTTCGGTGAGCAGCGAGGCGCCGGCAGTGTCGAGGCGGCCGAGCTGGCTGAGGTCGGCGCGGGTGTCATCGCTGTATTGACTGCGCAGGCGCTCGCTGTCGCGCTTGAGCTGGGCGTAGTGGGCCAGGGTCCAGTCACCGCTGATGCGCAGGCACGGCGGTTGGCTGCTGGTGTCCAGGGTAGCGCTCGGTGTAGTCATGGGCTCCATGCTTCTGACAGTGCGCGAGGAAGGCACCGATCATAGCGCAGTGCAGGCGCTGCCGGGCAACGGCGATCTGCTCAGCTGGCCGGGGCCGCAGCAGCGTCGACCACCTTGAAGCGCAGCACGCCGATGACCTGGCCATCCTCGGTCAGCACACGGACTTGCCAGCGGCCTACCGGGTTGGGCGGAAAATTCTGCTTGTGGGTCCAGGCGCGGTAGCCTTCCTTGCGCCCGCCATGAATATCCAGAGCAATCCGGTCGACCTCTTTGCCGTTCAATTGCCAGACGTGATAGATGCGCTCATTGAGGCCGCGCGGTGCGTTGATCGCGGTGTACGCGTACAACCCCGCACCACGAATCTGGCTGACCGGGATTTCATCCAGCGAATCACCCGGCTGGCGGTTGATCACTTCGGTGCTCACCGCTACTTCGGTCAGCCACAGCGTGGCGGGCGGCACCCAAGAGCGCAGCAGCCAGCCGCCAGCACCCACCGACACCGTCACCAGCACCAGCGCGACGCCGCGGCGCCAGTTGGTGATCGGGAAGCTGCTGGCCAGGCTCGGGAACGACAGCGCCATGGCCGCGATCAGCGCCAGCTTGAAGCTCTGTGCGGTGGTCAGGTGCAGGATGATCGGCAGCGCCGTCAGCAGCGCAGCAAACAGGGTGAGGGTGTGCAAAGCCATGAACAGCCAGCGCCGCGGCGCCAGCCAGCGGTAGTACAGCGGGTCGACGATCGAGATCAGGCCGGCGGCGCCGAGCAGGCCGGTGAAGATCAACTGGCCGCTGTTCCAGGTGGTGGTGATGAAAAAGAACGGCAGGACGAAGAACAAGCTTTCCTGGTGGATCATCTGGGTGGCGTAGCGCAGCAGCGGCTGCGGGATCTCGCGCTTGAAGGTGCGGGCGAACAAACCGGTCAGGGTGTTCTCCAGCATCAGCCATATCCAGCTGACCAACAACAGGATCGCTACCCAGCTGGCCAGCCCGGCCTGGCGGTCGACCAGGATGAAGCTGCCGATCCCGGAGAGGAAGCCGCCCAGCGCAATCACGCCTGGGTAGCGTTTGAGCAGTTCGATGATGCGCTGAACGATGTGCGGGATGGGCGGCATGGACGGGCTACAGGAAGAGTATAGGGGTGACCATCGCGGTGGCCCCGCGATGGCTGTGCACAGAATACCGCTGAATCAGCGCTGGCGTGTAGCGCCGCTGGGCTTGCTCGGTGTGTGACGGCGGCGGCGCAGCAGGCCCAGGGCGAGAATCACACCGAGCAGCAGGGCGACCAGGCCGTACAGCTCGTCATAGCCGAGCAGCGGCTGCTCGATGCGGACATAGCCCGGCTCTTTGAGCAACTCCTGCATGGCGGCGTCGGCCTGTTTCAGGCTGACTTGGCGCAATGCCCGGATCGGGTCGCTGAAGCGGCCGTCGGTGTAGTTGTTCAAAGCCCCCCAGTAATAGTCGGCCAAGGCACTGTTACCCTGGCTGTTCCAGCTCTCACGGGCGATGGCGGCTTCCTTGATACGGGCGAAGGTATCCGGGTCGAGGCCGTTTTTGCGCAGGTGTTCGAACAGCTCCTGCAGGACCTTGATCGCGGCGTTGAGGTCTTCGCGCTCAAGGTCGGCGTTGAGGCTGAGCATGCCGCTGTCGCCGAAGCTTTCCCGCTGCACCGAAGGCCCGTAGGACAGGCCGTGACGCAGGCGCAACTGATCGTACAGGGCCCACTCAAGGTAACGCGAAACCAGGTCGAGGGTTTGTTCGTGGCCGCTGTCCAGCACTGGCTCGATGAACAGCCAATGCAGTTTGACGCTGTCGCCCAGCCAGCCGCGGGTGAGGTCACGCCGCTGCTCGGCCTGCTGGCTGATGCTGTCGAGGTCACGCCGCTCGCCGGGCTCGGTCGCCGGTAACTCGCCATAACTGCGCTCAAGATAGGCAGGCAGCAAGCGGTCAAGGCCGCCGACCACGATCAAGCTCATGTTATTGGCTGCGTACCAGTGCTCGCGCAGGGCCTGTACCTGCTCAAGGGTCATGTCGTCGAGGTTGGAGCGCGCCGGGCACTTCAGGCCAAGTTCTACAGCCAGTTGGTCACTGGCGCGGTGGCCGATGTCCTGGCGGTCGAGCCAGCGTTGCAGGTGGCCGTAGTGGCCGCCGTCTTCGCGCTCGATGATCTGCTTGGCAGTGGCCAGGGCCTTGGCGTCGATTTTGGTATCGCGAACGGCCGCCAGCAACAGGTCGAGCACTTTGCGCTGGTTGCGCGCCGGAGCCTCGATGACAAAGGTGGTGTCGGCGCTGCTGGTGTAGGCATTCCACTCCCCGCCTAGCGCTTGCATGCGTTCTTCCAGGCCGCCTTCGCCGGTCTCGTCGATGCCGCTGAACAGCAAATGCTCGAGCAGGTGCGGCAGCTCACGCTGGTCGCATTCGAAGTCGTCGAGGCCGACACCGACAATCAGGCGGATCGCAACATGGTCGCGCTCGTAGCCGGATTTGAGGATGACCTGCAGGCCGTTGGGCAACAGGTAGCCTTCGACCTTGGAGCGGTCGAGGGCCAGGGTTGGCAGGCTGCAGATCAGCAGGCAAATCAACATCAGGCTACGCATAGGCGAGCTGGGGTCTCCAGGTTGTGCAGGTCAGGGCTGGCGGGCTTCGTCCGGCACACTGTCGAGCATCAGCCCGCCGGTGTCCGAGCCGCCCAGTACCACATAGGCACTGCTGCAGAACAAAGAGTTCAACCGCTTCATGTCGGCGATCAGCTCCAGGTGCAGCGAACTGGTCTCGATACTCTGCACCACCTTGCGTTGCAAACGGCTGACATGGGCGTGGGCCAGGCGCCGTTCCTGAGCGCGGAAACGGCGTTTCTCGCGCAGCAGCAACTGCGCGCTTTCCGGGTCGGCGCTGAGAAACACCGACAGGCCCAGGCGCAGGTTGGCCAGCAGTTGCTCCTGCAGGCCGGTCAGCTCTTCCAGGCCGACCTGGGAGAACTCGCGGCGGTGCGAGGTCTTCTGCTGCTGGACTTTGCGCAGCATCCGCTCGATCAGGTCGCTGGCCATCTTCAGGTTGACCGCGATCTCGATGATCTCGGCCCAGCGTCGGTTGTCGTGGGCGCTGAGGTCTTCGCGGTCCATCTGCGCCAGGTACAGCTTGATCGCGCTGTACAGGGCGTCGACGTCTTCGGTGTAAGCGCGGACCTGCTGCGGCAATGCAGTCTGAGTGCCGCGCAGGGCGGCTAGCATGGCTTCGAGCAGGCTCTCGACGATGTCGCCCAGTCGCAGGGTTTCGCGCGCCGCGTTGGCCAGGGCCAGGCTTGGCGTTTGCAGTGCGGACGGGTCGAGATGGCGCGGGCGGATCTGGCCGTTGCTGCTCTCCCGTTCCGGCAGGAGGAAGTTGCACAGCCGCGCCATCGGCTTCACGGTCGGCAACATGAGCACGCAGCGCAGCGTGTTGTAGAGGAGGTGGAAGCCAATCACCAGTTCCTGCGGGCTGAGCTTGAGGGTGTCCATCCAGTCGACCAGCGGGTGCAGGACCGGGATCATCAGCAGCAGGCCGATCAGTTTGTACAACAGGCTGCCCAGTGCCACCCGACGGCCCGCCGAGTTCTGCATGCTGGTGGTCAGAAATGCGAGCAAGCCGCTGCCGATGTTGGCGCCGATCACCAGGCCGATGGCCACCGGCAGGCTGATCAGGTCCGATCCGGCCAGGGTCGCGGTGAGCAGCACAGCCGCCAGGCTCGAGTAGGAAATCATCGCGAACAGGGCGCCGACCAGGGCGTCGAGAAGGATATCCCCGGTCAGCGAGGCGAACAGCACCTTGACCCCTTGCGCCTGGGTAATCGGCGTGGCCGCCTGCACGATCAGTTGCAGAGCCAGGATGATCAAGCCCAGGCCAATCGCCACGCGGCCCATCTGGCCGAGGCGAGTCTGCTTGCGCGAGAGGAAGAAGATCACCCCGATGAACAGCAGCAGGGGCGACAGCCACGACAGGTCGAAGGTCAGCACCCGGGCCATCAGCGCAGTGCCGACGTCGGCACCCAGCATAATGGCCAGCGCCGGGGTCATCGCCATCAGGCCCTGGCCGACGAACGAGGTCACCAGCATGGCGGTGGCGTTGCTGCTCTGGACCATGGCCGTGACCACGATGCCGGCAAGAAACGCCAGCGGCCGCTTGCTCATGTTCTGGCTGATTACCCGGCGCAGGTTCGAGCCGTACACCCGCAGGATACCGGTGCGCACGATGTGCGTGCCCCACACCAGCAGCGCGACCGCCGAGAGCAGGTTGAGCAGAGTCAGCATAGGCAAGGCCCCCGTTGCAATTGCCCCAAGACGGGGCCAAAAAATCAAGCCGTGAGCCTGGCCCGGGGCTGGGTGGTTGTCCCAGTGCTCACTCAAGCTTTAGTCGTTTTGTGCGTCTGCTGCCAGCTTGGCATGGCTGAAACCTATTTGAAACATTTCACTGGTGTAGAGGCGTGGGGCGCGGCCCACAAAAAAGGCCCCAAAGGGCCTCTTTTGCAACTGCCGGGCTTACTGACCAGGCACGTCTTTACGCAGCTTTACCGCATCAGGCTCGGCGCCTTCCTTGCGTGCACGGGCGGTGCGCATGCGGATGTTGATGGCTTCAACTGCCAGCGAGAACGCCATGGCGAAGTAGACGTAGCCCTTCGGCACATGTACATCGAAAGATTCGGCGATCAGTACGGTACCGACGACGATAAGGAACGAAAGTGCGAGCATCTTCAGCGACGGGTGCTTGTCGATGAAGTTACTGATGGCACCGGCGCAGAGCATCATCACCAGCACCGCAACAACGATCGCGGCGATCATCACCGGCACATGCGAGACCATGCCGACGGCAGTGATCACCGAGTCCAGCGAGAACACGATGTCGATGATGGCGATCTGGATGATGGTGTAGAGGAACTTGCCACCGGCCCCTCTCGGCCCGTCGCTGCTCTCGTCCTCACCTTCCAGGCCGTGATAGATCTCTTGCGAGCTCTTCCACAGGAGGAACAGGCCACCGAAGAACAGGATCAGGTCGCGCCCGGAAATACCCTGGCCGAACACCTCGAACAGGTCGGCGGTCAGTCGCATTACCCAGGTGATCGACAGCAACAGCAGGATCCGCGTGACCATGGCCAGGGCCAGGCCGAAGATCCGGGTGCGCGGCTGCATGTGCTTGGGCATGCGGCTGACCAGGATCGAGATCATGATGATGTTGTCGATACCGAGGACGATCTCAAGTGCCGTCAGGGTCAAAAAGGCAACCCAGATTTCTGGGCTGGTCAGCCATTCCATATGTATTCCTTCGAACGTAAAAAGGCGCTGCGCCCGTTTGGGACGCAGCGCAGTGGGGCGTATTAATTAGAGACTGCTGAACAGCGGGAAAGTCCCCAGCAGCAGTGCGCCGAGCATTATGCACATGCACACCAGCACTGCCCACTTGAGCGTGAAGCGCTGATGATCACCAAACTCGATGCCGGCCAGCGCGACCAGCAGATAGGTCGAGGGTACCAGTGGGCTGAGCAGGTGCACCGGCTGGCCGACGATCGACGCGCGGGCCATTTCCACCGGGGTGATGCCGTAGTGGCTGGCCGCTTCGGCCAGCACCGGCAGCACGCCGTAATAGAAGGCATCGTTGGACATGAAGAAGGTGAACGGCATGCTGACAATGGCGGTGATCACGGCCAGGTACGGGCCAAGTGCATCCGGGATGACCGCCAGCAGGCTTTTCGACATCGCGTCGACCATGCCGGTGCCGGACAGAATGCCGGTGAAGATACCGGCGGCGAAGATCAGCCCGGTGACTGCCAGCACGCTGCCGGAGTGCGCCGCGATACGGTCCTTCTGCTGTTGCAGGCAGGGGTAGTTGACGATCATGGCGATACTGAAGGCAACCATGAACAGCACCGGCAGTGGCAGCAGGCCGGCGATCAGCGCGACCATCAGGGCCAGGGTCAGCGCACCATTGAACCAGATCAGCTTTGGCCGGCGTGCTTCCGGGAACTGCGAAACGCTGATACCGCTGTGGTCGATGTCGTCGGTCGGCAGGTGCAGCTCACCCAGGCGAGCACGCTCACGTTTGCCGTACATGTAGGCGATGACCAGGATTGCCACCACGCCGAAGGCCATGGCCGGGATCATCGGTACGAAGATGTCGGACGGGTCTACATGCAGGGCGCTGGCGGCGCGAGCGGTCGGGCCGCCCCATGGCGTCATGTTCATGACTCCGCCAGCGAGGATGATCAGGCCGGCCATGATCCGCGGGCTCATGCCTAGGCGGCTGTACAGCGGCAGCATGGCGGCGCAGCAGATCATGTAGGTGGTTGCACCGTCGCCGTCGAGCGAAACTACCAAGGCGAGTACCGCTGTCCCGACCGAGACTTTCAGCGGGTCACCTTTGACTGCCTTGAGAATCAGCCGCACAGCCGGGTCGAACAGGCCGGAGTCGATCATCAGGGCGAAGTAGAGAATGGCGAACATCAGCATCACGCCGGTTGGCGCAAGCTTGGTGATGCCTTGCAGCATCATTGGGCCGATTTCGGAGGAGAAGCCACCGAACAGGGCGAACAGGATCGGTACCAGAATCAGCGCGATCAAGGCCGACAGGCGCTTGGTCATGATCAGGTACATGAAGGTGATGACCATGGCAAAGCCGAGGAAGGTCAGCATGGCAGTACTCCAGGCGTGGCGCGACGAATGAAAGAAGACGCTTCGGGCGGATCAGCGCGTGGGGCGCTGTGCTTGGAATAGCCGGAGGGGTGCTGCGAAGAGGCGGACACAGGAAGACATCAGAATCACCATTGTTGTTGTTGATTGGGCCGGGCGCGGATGACTCCGGGTACCCTGGCTGACCGGTCTTGTGCCGGTAGTGGGGGCTATCCTATGAGCGCAAGCTTTCAGCCAGCTTTCGCTGGTGCCAAGGTGACGAGAGGTAATCATGTCTGAGTTTGTCGAGGGCGGCTGCCATTGCGGCGCCATCAGGTATCGCCTGACGGGCGATCTGAGCGATGTCGCGCATTGCCATTGTTCCATCTGCCGGCGGGTCAGCGGTGGCCTGGTGGTGACGTGGATCACCTTGCCCAGGCGCGACTTCAAATGGCTCAAGGGGCGACCGCGGCTGTATGTGGCGCCTGCCAGTTGCAGCCGGTTTTTCTGTGGCGATTGTGGCGCGCACCTGGCCCTGAGTACTGAGCACAGCCCGCAGAGTATCGATGTGACCGTGGCAACCCTGGATCACCCGGAGCGGGTCCGGGCCAACCGGCACATCTGGACCAGCAGCCGAGTAGCCTGGCTGCACCTGGATGAGCAGTTGCCGGAAGAATCCGAAGAAGCGCTGTAAGCCGCCGTTGCTGGCAACGGCGGCTTACAGCTCAGGGCAGTTGCAAGCCGCCGGCCGCCTTGTGCAGGGCGCGCAGATGTTCACCGATCTGTTTGACGTTGGCTTCCACCGCTTTGATCTCTTTGCCCCGTGCCGGGTCGAGCAAGGCCCGCACTTCGGTATCGAGGTCAGTGCTCAGGCGCAACAACTGCGCCTGCCGCTCACGGCTGACGTGCTCCAGCTGCTCGCGCTCGTCAGGTTGTGGCAAGCCGTAGCCATCGGTGCCCAGCAGCTCTGCCGGGCGGCTGAGGAAGCCACTGTTGGCAAGCATCTGCTGCAAAGTGGCATTGGCCTTGTCGACCGTGCCGTCCTTCAGTGCCGTGGAGTTCAGGTAGCGCTGCTTGACCTCGTCCTGGGCCAGCAACAGCTGTCGGCGCAGCGCCGCCTGTTCGAGCAACAGCAATGCCGCGCTGGTGCGCAAGTCGGCCCGCTGGAACCATGGCTGGCGCTGCTCGGCATCTTGCGCCAACCAGTCTTCAACCTCGACCTGCTTGACCGGCAACTGCTTCCTGAGCACATCGAACATGGCCTGGTAGCGGTCGCGGTAGGAGTCGAAGCGATAGCCCAGGCGCAGTGCCTCGCGGCGGTCTTCGAGCACACTGGTATCGGCCAGTCCGCGGCCCTTGAGCACTTCGAGCAAGCCGTTGGGCATGATGTTGTCGAGGTCTTTGAGGCGCGGGTTGGCGCTGCCACTGCGCAACAACTTGAGGCCTTCGACTGCGCAGTTGTTGGACAGGAACCAATAGTTGCCGTCATAGCTCCAGTGCATCTCTGCGGCCTGGCGCACGACGTTTTCGACTTCGGCGCGGCTGAGCTTGAGCGGCACCGAGGCAAGGCTGCGCAGTTCGGTCTTGGTGTACTCGTCGATCACCTGGTTCAGCGGCAGAACGAACAGCCGCGACGGATAGGCGCCGACCAGGCCAGACCAGCTGGACAGCTGCACGTCGTTGACGAAGGCGCGGTACGACAGTACCAGGCTCTGGTCCAGGTCCAGCCGGCAATCCGGACCACGTGGCCGGCCCGGTGCGCAGATCACCAGGCGCAGCATGCTGTGGCCCCAGCGGCTGACCAGGTTCTGGTTGGCCTCGGCCAGCAGGTAGTCGATTTCGTAAACCCGCTCGGGGTCGATTTCACCCAGCGGCTGGCGGGCGAAGTCATTGCCGGCATTGATGAATGGCAGGGTTTTCGCGCATTCGTTCTGTTGCGGCGCCCAGGCAAAGTGCTCACGCAGGTACTGATTGAGGGCCGGCCGGCGGCAGCCGTAGCTTGGGTCGAGGAGGAAGTACTCCATATTGACCGCCACATATTCCTTCGGGCTGCTCAGCTCATAACTGTCGGGGCTGCGCACCAACTGGTTATTGTGCTGTTCGCGCTCGCCGCGGCGGCCGACATACTGCGGCCAGCCGGCCAGATCCAGCAGGCGTGGGTCATCGCTGAGGGTGAAGCGTCGTTCGCCCTCGCCGCGGCATTCTTCTGGCAGGCCTATTTTGCCGAGGGTGTCCTGCTGGCGCTTGCAGCGGTTGATCAGCAGGCGATCGGCGCTGGGCCACAGGCGAGCGCGGTCATAGATATGGGTGAGTTCGTGGAGGACGGTGGCCAGCAGCTCTTGGCGTACCGTGCCGTGGGGCCGGCCGGTGGCCTGGGTGGCCGCGCTGCCGTCGGCAAGCGCGGGCAGCAAGCGGCGGTTCAGGTCAAGGGTGGACACCAGCGAAGCCTGGCCGTAAGCGTCGGCGGGCATGTGCTCGCTCCAGCTGACCTGCACGCGCCGATCCAGCTGCTGCTTGAACCGCGGCGGCAGCTTTGCCAGCGCTTCATCAAGCAGCGCCTGGGTGGCTTGCTGTTGTTGCTGGTCAAGCCCCTCGGCCTGCAGATCGAGCTGCAGGTCGGCCAGCGCGGGCGCGCCCAGCAGCGTCAGGACACTGCCCAGCAGCCAGGCACGCATACGCTTCACAGCGCGAGAATGGCTTCGGCGAGCACCTGATCGCTGGCGTCGCGTGCTTCAGGCACACGCTGGCGAATGGTATTGAGCGCCGCTTCAAGCTGTGCACCGCGAATATCACCGCGGCTGGCAACGAAGCTGGCGGCGTCGTCGTGAGCATCCTGAACGATCTTCGAGTCGCGGATCGAAGTGGTGGTATCAGAAGTGAAATCGATCGAACGGCCAAAGGCACGCACGATGATATTGCTGGTAGCCACCAGAGTCTGTGCATGGGCCAGGTCGGCCAGGAGCAGCATGCCGAGGGAAGCGGCGATCAGCGATTTACGCATGGAGCATCTCCAAACTAATACAGGGAGTCGAATTGAATCATTGGACGAGAATTGCTTCTGCCAGTTCAAGGTCATCAACAGATTGATAGTCAGCCTTGCGGCGCAGTGTGTGCAGAGCCGCCTGCAGGCGCACGCCGCGGATCAGACCGTCTGTGGCAACAAAGGCTGCGGCATCATCACGGGCCTGAACCATCAGCTTGCGATCGAACGGTGCGCTGGTCACCTTGCTGGTGACGTAGCCACTGACAACCAGGCTCTGGGTCGAGACGTCCATGGCATGGGCGCTGCCCATCCCGGCGAGGGCAATCAGCAATGGCGAAAGATAACGCATGGGCTTGGCAGGCTTGAGATCGGAGGGCGAAGGCTAACCCGAATACACGGCGCAGAGCCAGTGCATCCGGGGGTGCCGCGGGGCGTTACAGGGCGAGGATCGCCTGTGCCAATTGGGCATCGCTGGCCTGCAGGGTTGGCGCCTGCTGGCGGATGTGACGGAACGCGCTTTCCAGCTTGGCACCGCGAATCACACCTTCGCTGCCGACGAAGCTTGCGGCGTCGTCGCGTGCAGCCTTGACGATCTTGTCGTCACGGAACGACGAGGTCACGTCAGAGGTGGCATCGGTAGTGGCAGCAACGGCGCCAACTACGGCATCGGTGGTGACGATGAAGCTGGTGGCGTTGGCTGTGCCAGTCAGGGTCAGCAACAGGGCGGCGCCCAGCAAGTGGTTACGGGACATTGTGATGACTCCTGCAGATAAGGGCGGTGTGCTTGTGGTTATCGGACGCTCACTCGGCCTGTAACGGTACTTTATTTCCCCGGCCGTTGAAGCAAGCGTATCACGCGTTGCTGTTTCTGGATGTGACGCAGCATACAGTTAAACTGTACTGGTCAATTAATCGTATTGATAAATTGTACTTGTTGTGGCGATTTATGGCCCAGTGGCGCCGTAAAACAAAAAGCCCGTCACAGTTGCCTGTGACGGGCTTCAGGAATTCTCGGTGCCGGCCTGGGCCGGCAAGCCGGAGCTTAGCGCCAGAACGGCTTGCTCAGCTCTTCGTAGCGCTGCGACTCGCTGATGCCGGCGTCAGCCAGAAGGCGGCAGTCCAGGCGAGCGAGTTGACGGCGGCTGGCGATGCGACGCTGCCACAGGAGCAGAGTGGACAGAGCGCGCAGAGGCAGCGAGGTGTTGGATTGGCTGTTGCTTTCAAAAACCAGACCGGAACTGAGGGTGCGTTCCATGATATGTCTTCCTTCCGCTTGTGGCGGCATTAGGTAGTGATTTAACTGATGCCAATGATCCTCCTCTTGTGTCCATAACAGTAGGTACAGTTCGCTTGTATTGAGCGGGTTCAGTTAACTGCGTAACGTGACTGTTGCACTGATAATTGGCGTAACTGTACTGGTGCGCATCATTTTGGTGCGTTTATGGCTGCGCGGCCTGCCTGGATGGCCGACCAGGCTGATATTTACCAGTACAGTAGTACAGTTTTAATAGCCTACGCCGTCGAAACTGTTTTGCTGCAGTTGCTTGTCAAATATTCAGGCAGTACAAAGCCGCGTCGAGCACCCGTTGCCTCAGGCAAAAAGCATCCGATGCGGCTTTCAAGGGGGTTAAACCATCCTGTTCATCGGCATTCAGCCGGCCAGCATGCGCCCGGTCTCTTCCAGGCTCTCATGCCAGCTCAGCGCTTCGCGCAAAATGTGCGGCGTGTGCCCGCCGCGCTGGCAGGCGCGCTCGAAGTAATCGTTGAGCGCCGCCCGGTAATCGGGATGAACACAGTTGTCGATGATCACCCGAGCCCGCTCGCGCGGGGCCAGGCCTCGCAAGTCGGCCAAGCCTTGCTCGGTGACGAGGATGTCGACGTCGTGCTCGGTATGATCGACGTGGCTGACCATCGGTACCACGCTGGAGATCGCGCCCGCTTTGGCGATCGACTTGGTGACAAATATCGCCAGGTGCGCGTTGCGGGCGAAGTCGCCCGAGCCACCAATGCCATTCATCATCCGCGTGCCGCAGACGTGGGTCGAGTTGACGTTGCCATAAATGTCGAACTCGAGCGCCGTGTTGATGCCGATGATGCCCAGGCGGCGCACCACTTCAGGGTGGTTGGAGATCTCCTGCGGGCGCAGTACCAGTTTGTCCTTGTAGCGCTCGAGGTTGCCGAACACATCGGCGTTGCGCCGGCTCGACAGGGTGATCGAGCTGCCTGAAGCGAAGCTCAGTTTGCCGGCGTCGATCAGGTCGAAGGTCGAATCCTGGAGTACTTCAGAGTACATGGTCAGGTCTTCGAACGGCGAGTCGATCAGGCCGCACATCACTGCGTTGGCGATGTTGCCGATGCCGGCCTGCAGTGGGCCCAGCTTGTTGGTCATGCGCCCTGCTTCGACTTCACTCTTGAGGAAGTTGATCAGGTGATTGGCGATGCCCTGGGTTTCGTCATCCGGGGCCAGCACGGTAGACGGCGAGTCGGGCTGATTGCTGATGACGATGCCGACGATCTTGGCCGGGTCGATGGCGATCGCCGGGCTGCCGATGCGGTCGTCGACCTTGGTCAGCGGGATCGGCGTGCGGGTTGGCCGGTAGCTTGGGATATAGATGTCATGCAAACCCTCGAGGTTGGGGTTGTGCGACAGGTTGATCTCGACGATCACCCGTTTGGCGAAAATGGCGAAGCTGGCCGAGTTGCCCACCGAGGTGGTCGGCACGATGTGGCCCTGCTCGGTGATGGCGACCGCTTCGATGACGGCAATGTCCGGCAGCGGCAGCTGTTTGTTACGCAGTTGCTCGACGGTTTCCGACAGGTGCTGGTCGATGAACATCACCATGCCCTGGTTGATCGCCTTGCGCAGTGTGCTGTCGACCTGGAACGGCATGCGCCGGGCGAGTACGCCGGCTTCGGTCAGCTGCTTGTCGAGGTCGTTGCCCAGGCTGGCGCCGGTCATCAGCGTGATTTTCAGCGGCGAGGTTTTCGCGCGCTCGGCAAGTGCGTGCGGTACAGCCTTGGCTTCGCCGGCGCGGGTAAAGCCGCTCATGCCGACGGTCATGCCGTCCTCGATCAGGGCAGCGGCATCGGCCGCACTCATTACCTTGCTGTGCAGGGAGGACAAGCGGATACGATCACGGTACATGGATTGTTATCTCAGGCTACTCAAGCTAGATGCGCAGTCTAGTGATTTCGCCCTGCTCCGTCCCACGACCATGGTCGTATGAGCGGCCGCGGCGCTGCGCCATTGATCTGGATCAGACAAATGCAAAGCCCCCGGGAATAAATCACCGGGGGCTTATGACTATCTATATGCAGCCGAGCGGCTTAGTCGACGGCTTTGACCATGTCCTCGATGACCTTCTTGGCATCACCGAACACCATCATGGTCTTGTCCAGATAGAACAGCTCGTTGTCCAGGCCAGCATAGCCGCTGGCCATCGAGCGTTTGTTGACGATGACGGTCTTGGCTTTGTAGGCCTCAAGGATCGGCATGCCGGCGATTGGCGACTTGGGGTCGTTCTTCGCCGCCGGGTTGACCACGTCGTTGGCGCCCAGCACCAGCACCACATCGGCCTGGCCGAACTCGGCGTTGATGTCTTCCATCTCGAACACCTGGTCGTAGGGCACTTCGGCTTCCGCCAGGAGCACGTTCATGTGTCCGGGCATGCGCCCTGCTACCGGGTGGATCGCATATTTGACGGTTACGCCGTTGTGGATGAGTTTCTCGGTCAACTCCTTGAGCGCATGCTGCGCGCGGGCCACCGCCAGGCCGTAGCCCGGCACGATGATCACGGTGTCGGCGTTGCTCAGCAGGAATGTCGCATCGTCGGCCGAGCCGGATTTGACCGGGCGCTGCTCCTGACTGCCGGCTGCTGCGCCGCTGTCGGTTGCGCCGCCAAAGCCGCCCAGGATGACGTTGAAGAACGATCGGTTCATCGCCTTGCACATGATGTACGAGAGGATCGCACCGCTCGAACCCACCAGCGAACCGGCAATGATCAGCATCGAGTTGTTCAGCGAGAAGCCGATACCGGCCGCAGCCCAGCCCGAATAGCTGTTGAGCATCGACACCACCACCGGCATGTCGGCACCGCCGATAGGGATGATGATCAGCACGCCCATGATGAACGCCAGAATCAGCATCAGGGTGAACGCGCTGTAGTGGCCGGTGAAGGTGAACAGCAGGCCCAGGGCAATGGTAGTAAGGCCCAGGATCAGGTTGAGTTTGTGCTGGCCTGCGAACTGTACCGGTGCGCCCTGGAACAAGCGGAACTTGTATTTGCCCGAAAGCTTGCCGAAGGCGATTACCGAGCCAGAGAACGTCACCGCACCAATGGCCGCGCCGAGGAACAGCTCCAGGCGGTTGCCGGTCGGGATCGGATCAGTGATCGCAGCAACGATGCCCATCGACTGCGGCTCGAGCACGGCGGTGATGGCGATGAATACCGCCGCCAGGCCGATCATGCTGTGCATGAAGGCGACCAGCTCAGGCATCTTGGTCATCTCGACGCGCTTGGCCATGATCGAGCCGGCAGTGCCGCCGATCAGCAGACCCAGCAGCACATAACCGATACCGGCAGTGGCCAGCTCGGCACCGAGCTTGTAGATGAGGCCCACCGTGGTGAGCATGGCGATGCCCATGCCGATCATGCCGAACAGGTTGCCGCGGCGCGATGTGGTTGGGTGTGACAAGCCCTTCAATGCCTGAATGAAGCAGACCGAAGCGACGAGGTAGAGAAGCGTTACCAGATTCATGCTCATGCTTACTTCTGCGCCTCGTTCTTGGTTTTCTTCTTGAACATCTCGAGCATGCGCCGGGTGACCAGGAAGCCACCAAAGACGTTGACCGCGGCCAGGGCCACGGCCAGGGTACCCATGATCTTGCCTGCTGGTGTCACGGTCAGCGCAGCAGCGAGCATGGCGCCGACGATGACGATCGCCGAGATCGCGTTGGTCACCGCCATCAGCGGTGTGTGCAGTGCCGGGGTCACGTTCCAGACCACGTGGTAACCGATGTAGATGGCCAGCACGAAGATGATCAGGTTGTAGATGCCGTGGGAAATCAACATGTCTTCCATAGCTGTGCTCCTTAACCGTTGTTGCGGATGACGTTGCCGTCGCGGCACATCAGGCACGCAGCAACAATGTCATCTTCGAGGTTGATCACCAGCGCACCGTCCTTGTCGAACAGCAGCTTCATGAAGTCCAGCAGGTTGCGCGCATACAGCGCCGAGGCATCGGCCGCGACCTGGGCAGGCAGGTTGGTCGGGCCGACGATGGTCACGCCGTGCTCCAGCACGACCTGGTCGGCCACGGTCAGCGGGCAGTTGCCGCCTTGCGCTGCAGCCAGGTCGATGACCACCGAGCCGGGCTTCATCTGCGCTACGGTTTCGGAGCTGAGCAGGGTGGGTGCCTTGCGGCCCGGGATCAATGCGGTGGTGATGACGATGTCGGCCTGCTTGGCGCGTTCGTGCACGGCTTGCGCCTGACGCTGCATCCAGCTGGCCGGCATTGGTCGCGCATAGCCGCCGACACCTTGGGCGCACTCGCGCTCTTCATCGGTTTCGAACGGCACATCGAGAAACTTGGCGCCGAGCGATTCGATCTGCTCCTTGACTGCCGGACGCACGTCCGAAGCCTCGATCACCGCGCCCAGGCGCTTGGCGGTAGCGATCGCCTGCAGGCCGGCGACACCGGCGCCCAGAATCAGCACGCGCGCGGCTTTCACCGTACCAGCCGCTGTCATCAGCATCGGCATGAAGCGTGGGTAGTGATGGGCCGCCAACAGCACCGCCTTGTAACCGGCAATGTTGGCCTGCGACGACAGCACATCGAGGCTCTGCGCCCGCGAAGTGCGCGGCGCCGCTTCGAGGGCGAAGGCGGTGATCCCGCATTCGGCCATCTTGCCGATCAGTTCGCTGTTGAAGGGGTTGAGCATGCCTACCAGCAGGCTGCCGCGATTGATCAGGGCAAGCTCCTGATCAGACGGCGCAACGACCTTGAGCACCAGTTGCGCGCCGAAAGCATCGGCAGCGCTGCCAAGGGTGGCGCCTGCAGCTTCATAGGCACTGTCCGGAATGCTGGCGTTAAGCCCTGCCCCCCGTTGGACGGTGACCTGATGGCCTTGGCCTACCAGCTTCTTGAGGGTATCGGGGGTCGCAGCGACCCGCGTTTCGCCCGTCTGCGTCTCGAGAGGAACACCAATGTGCACGACTTTTCTCCTGCGGACCTTCTTATCGTTATTTAAGCCAGCAGGCGCACGGTCAACACCGCAACGCCAGCGACGCAGCCGTAAGGCTCATACCCGCCGAATCCCGGGCGGGCGGAGCATTTTGCAGAGGAACACAGCGGTCATCAACCGATTCTGGAGTGATACCGAGGCATTACTACAAGTCACCCTGTGACCGTATGTCGCAAGCAAACCGACTTAGGCCCTCTAGTACGGGCTATTGCCAGGCTAGGCGATAAAACTAAATATTTTTCGGTGATTTTGCAGTTAGCATGCTGGAGGTCGTAAAAAACGCTGAAACCCACGTATTCACTGGCTTTCATGGGATTTGGACAGGCAGCGTTACAGTTTTCAGATATGCGACATAACAGTATATCTGTAGGTGTTTAAAATATTTGACTACAGGGTCAGGTTACCCGCTGTGTGCCGTGCGTTTCAACGTAGACACGGGCCTGCTCTGTCAGCCAGTCACGGAATGCACGCAGTGAAGCTGAGGCGACCTTGCGCTCGGGAATCATCAGATAGTAGGCCTTGGTGCTCGACAGCGCATGCCTGTTAGCGACCACCAACCTGCCCTGCTGCAGCTCTTGCTGAATCAGAAATGGGGGAATCAGGGCAACGCCCATGTCATGCATCGCTGCCTGGGCCAGCATTGAAAACAGCTCATAGCGCGGGCCGGTCATATCGCGCTCGATGTTCAGTTCCAGGCTGCTGAACCATTGCCGCCAGGCGTAGGGCCTGGTGGTCTGCTGCAAAAGGGGCAGCTCGGCGATCTGCTTTGCGCTCAGTTCTACCTGGCCTTGCAGCAGTGAGGGGCTGCAGACCGGTAACGGGTTCTCGCTCATCAGACGGTGCGACTCGGTGCCTGACCAGTCGCCATCGCCGAAATAGATCGCTGCGTCGAACGCTGTGTCGGCGAACAGGAATGGCCGGGTGCGGTTGGTCAGGTTGACGGTCACCTCGGGGTGACGCTGTTGAAAGTCCTTGAGCCTGGGCAGCAACCATTGAGTGCCGAAGGTTGGGACTACCGCCAACTCGATCACATTGGCGCCCTGCTGACGCATCACCGACAACGTGTCGCGCTCGACAGCATCCAGCTGGGCACTCACCTGGCGGCTGTAAGACAAGCCGGCTTCGGTCAATTGCACCCCGCGCCTGGAGCGGCGAAACAGCTCGACGTTGAGAAACGCCTCCAGCGCAGCGACCTGGCGACACACGGCGCCTTGGGTCAGGGCCAGCTCAAGGGCGGCTTTGGTGTAGCTCTCGTGGCGAGCTGCCGCTTCGAAGCAGATCAGGGCGGTGGTGCTGGGGATCTTGCGCCGCATGTACGTCAACCTCACTTATATGCGCAGCAATTACGCATTTATGAAGATATACGGAGTGAGGGAATGTCACTAGTAGGTGCGTAATACTCGTTTGTGGTGATTGATGATCGGGCCTAGGATCAATCCATGACCTGATTGCCCTGCCCCTTATTCGAGGATTATGTTCATGGCCGGTAAAGCTAGCTTCAACTGGATCGACCCATTGCTGCTCGATCAGCAGCTCACTGAAGAGGAGCGCATGGTCCGTGACAGCGCTTATCAGTTTGCCCAGGACAAGCTGGCGCCGCGCGTGGTCGAGGCGTTCCGCCATGAGCAGACCGACCCGAAGATCTTCCGTGAAATGGGTGAAGTCGGCCTGCTCGGCGCAACTATCCCGGAGCAGTACGGTGGCAGCGGCTTGAACTACGTGTGCTATGGCTTGATTGCCCGCGAGGTCGAGCGTATCGATTCTGGCTACAGGTCGATGATGAGTGTGCAGTCGTCGCTGGTGATGGTGCCGATCAACGAATTTGGCAGCGAAGCTCAGAAGCAGAAATACCTGCCCAAGTTGTCCAGTGGCGAATGGATCGGCTGCTTTGGCCTGACCGAGCCTAACCATGGTTCTGATCCGGGGGCGATGATCACCCGTGCGCGCAAGGTCGAGGGTGGTTACAGCCTGAGCGGGAGCAAGATGTGGATCACCAATAGCCCGATCGCTGATGTGTTCGTGGTCTGGGCCAAGGATGACGCCGGTGATATCCGTGGTTTTATCCTGGAAAAGGGTTGGAAAGGCCTGAGTGCGCCGGCGATCCACGGCAAGGTCGGCTTGCGCGCCTCGATTACCGGCGAGATCGTCATGGACAGCGTGTTTGTCCCTGAAGAAAATATCTTCCCCGAGGTGCGCGGCTTGAAGGGCCCATTCACCTGCCTCAACTCGGCCCGCTATGGCATCTCCTGGGGCGCGTTGGGTGCTGCGGAAAGCTGCTGGCACACTGCGCGCCAGTACACCCTCGATCGCCAGCAATTCGGCCGCCCGCTGGCAGCCAATCAGTTGATCCAGAAAAAGCTGGCTGACATGCAGACTGAAATTACTCTGGGCCTGCAAGGCTGCCTGCGCCTTGGACGGATGAAGGACGAAGGCACCGCAGCTGTCGAGATCACCTCGATCATGAAGCGCAATTCTTGCGGCAAGGCCCTTGAGGTCGCGCGATTGGCGCGTGACATGCTCGGTGGCAATGGCATTTCCGATGAGTTCGGCGTGGCGCGTCACCTGGTCAACCTTGAGGTGGTCAACACCTATGAGGGCACCCATGACATCCATGCGCTGATTCTTGGCCGCGCCCAGACCGGTATCCAGGCGTTCTATTAATAGAGGAGCCGGGCCATGGGTGCGCTTTCCCATCTGCGAGTGCTGGACCTTTCGCGTGTACTGGCCGGGCCATGGTCCGGGCAGATTCTCGCTGACCTGGGCGCCGATGTGATCAAGGTCGAGCGGCCAGGTGCGGGTGACGATACTCGCGCCTGGGGGCCGCCCTTCCTCAAGGACGCCTATGGCGAGAACACCAGCGAGGCGGCTTATTACCTGTCGGCCAACCGCAACAAGCGCTCGGTGACCATCGACTTCACCCAGCCGGAGGGCCAGCGCCTGGTGCGCGAGCTGGCGGCTCGGTCGGATATCGTTATCGAGAACTTCAAGGTCGGCGGGCTGGCGGCCTATGGCCTGGACTACGCAAGCCTGAAGGCGGTCAACCCCAAGCTCATCTACTGCTCGATCACAGGCTTTGGCCAAACCGGGCCTTATGCCAAACGTGCCGGCTACGACTTCATGATTCAGGGGCTGGGCGGGCTGATGAGCCTGACCGGCCGGCCTGAAGGTGAGGCGGGTGCGGGGCCGGTCAAGGTTGGCGTAGCCCTGACGGATATCCTTACCGGGTTGTACTCCACCGTAGCGATTCTGGCCGCCCTCGCCCATCGCGATCATGCTGGCGTTGGCCAGCACATAGATATGGCGCTGCTGGATGTGCAGGTTGCCTGCCTGGCCAATCAGGCGATGAATTACCTCACTACCGGCACTGCACCGCGGCGCCTGGGTAATGCGCACCCTAATATAGTGCCGTATCAGGACTTCCCTACCGCCGATGGCGATTTCATCCTCACGGTGGGTAATGATGGGCAGTTCCGTAAGTTCGCCGAGGTGGCTGGCCAGCCGCAGTGGGCGGATGATCCGCGCTTTGCCACCAACAAGCAGCGCGTTGCCCATCGCGCCGAGCTGATTCCGCTGATCCGCCAGGCGACGGTGTTCAAGACTACGGCCGAGTGGGTGGCGCAGTTGGAGCAGGCCGGCGTGCCATGCGGGCCGATCAATGACTTAGCGCAGATGTTCCAGGACCCGCAGGTGCTGGCCCGTGGGCTGGCGCTGAGTATCCCGCATCCACTGGCGGGCAGCGTGCCGCAGGTGGCCAGCCCGATCCGGTTGTCCGAGACGCCGGTGGAGTATCGCCAGGCGCCGCCTCTATTAGGTGAGCACACCGAGGCTGTGTTGAGCGAGCTGCTTGGGTTGGATGACCAGGCAGTGCTGCAGCTACGCGCGGCGGGCGTTCTTTGAAACTGTCCATGCTTCTATAGGTGGCTGGCACTGTTCATCGCCTCTGTTACAGGAATATTGCATCGTGTTGAATTAGTGCTTGACGCATTCCTGTGAGCCCTTATAATGCGCCCCACTTCCAGCGTAGTTGGAGCGGAAAACTCCTTGGGTTTCAATGAGTTAGAAGTTTCAGAGATGCTGCAAGGGCTTCGATCGAAAGATCGCCAGCGGTGAAAAAGGCAGTTGACAGC
>CAUQIJ010000003.1:0-515917 GCA_963518285.1 uncultured Pseudomonas sp.
CTTTTTCACCGCTGGCGATCTTTCGATCGAAGCCCTTGCAGCACCTCTGAAACTTCTAACTCATTGAAACTCAAGGAGTTTTCCGTTCCAACTACGCTGGAAGTGGGGCGCATTATAAGGGCTGACAGGAATGCGTCAAGCGCTAATTAAGCCTAGGCCCAAAAGATCGTTCTCCAGTTGTAACGCTTGCGACGCCACTGGGAAGATGCGCACTATAGTGCTCACCGCATCAACCCCAGGATAGTCGCCGAATCATGAGCACCACGCCCCGCAGCATGGCCACCACGTTGTTCCCGATCGGCCTGCTATTAATAGCCATGGCGTCCATTCAATCCGGCGCGTCCCTGGCCAAGGGCATGTTCCCCTTGATCGGTGCTCAAGGCACCACCACCCTGCGCCTGGTGTTTGCCAGCGTGATCATGCTGCTCATCCTGCGCCCATGGCGCGCACGCATGAACAGCAGCACCTGGCGCAGCGTGCTGATCTACGGCATGGCACTGGGCGGGATGAACCTGCTCTTCTATATGTCGCTGCGCACGGTGCCACTGGGTATCGCCGTGGCTCTGGAATTTACGGGTCCGCTGGCCGTGGCCATTTTCGCCTCGCGCCGCGCTGTCGACTTCATCTGGATCGCGCTGGCGATCGCAGGCTTGCTGTTGCTGATACCGGTCGGGCAAAGCGCGAGCGCTGTTGACCTGGTTGGCGCCTGCTATGCACTCGGTGCCGGTGTGTGCTGGGCGCTCTATATTCTTTATGGGCAGAAGGCAGGCGCCGAGCACGGCGTGCAGACAGCCGCACTCGGCGTCGTGATCGCCGCCCTGTTCGTAGCACCGGTTGGCGTCATCCATGCAGGCAGTGCGCTGCTCAACCCAGCGCTGCTGCCTATCGCATTGGGCGTGGCTGTGTTATCGACGGCCCTTCCCTACAGCCTGGAGATGGTTGCATTGACCCGCATGCCAGCCCGCACCTTTGGGACCTTGATGAGTATCGAGCCGGCATTCGGAGCGCTGTCTGGTTTGCTGTTCCTGGGCGAGAAGCTCACCTGCGGACAGTGGCTGGCTATTGCTGCAATCATCACCGCTTCAGTCGGCGCCACACTGACCATGCGCAAGGAACCTGCACCGGCGGTGGCAGCCGACTGACTTGAGAAATATTTTCATTTGCCGCGTTTAACGGTTGTACCTACCCGCCGCGCTGATTAAGCTGTCACGAACTCATAATTTTTAAGCTATCTACTTTGCCTAACAAGGATGCTGAGATAACTTCAGGAAGAATCAGGCAGGGACGATGGGTGCAGGCATGCAGTCGCCCCCTCATTTAAGGACAGGCATGAAACGTATTTTGCTCATCCTGGCTGTAATGGCCATCGCAGGGTGTGCCGCCACCGCACAGACTGAAGTCAAGCGTGGGAAAAAAGGTTTACACATAAACTGCTCCGGCCTTTCCTCTTCGTGGGAAAAATGTAATGCCAAGGCAGCCACCGCATGCAGCAGTCGCGGCTATCGAGTCGTGGCGCGCTCGGGCGATACTGACGAAGAGCCAGGGGACTATCTGTTCGGCATCAACCCTGCTGGCTACACCAGCCGCAGCATGATCGTCATCTGCAAGTAATAATGCCAAAGGGCAGCCAGATGGCTGCCCTTTTACGTTTTAGCGCAGACTCAGACAGCGACCGTACGATCTTGCAACCACTGCAGTGCAGAACCTGCCAACAGCGGTGCCAGCTGGTCGCAGACGTGCGCGTGATACTGGTTGAGCCAGCGCTTTTCCTCATCATTGAGCCGTTCAACCAATAAGCAACGTGTATCGATCGGGCACAGGGTCAAGGTCTCGAACGCCAGAAAGTCGCCAAATTCGCTCTTGCCCTCAGCGCGATTGGCCACCAGATTCTCAATCCGTACGCCCCACTTGCCTGGGCGGTAGGTACCAGGCTCGATCGAGCTGATCATGCCCTCCTGCATCGCCGTGTGCGGCAACGTCTGGGCCTGATAGGCAATCACCTGCGGGCCTTCATGCACATTCATGAAATAGCCGACGCCATGGCCGGTGCCGTGACCGTAATCGACCTGATCAGCCCAGAGCGGCGCCCGCGCTATTGCATCCAGCAAGGGAGACAGAATGCCACGGGGGAATCTCGCTCGTGATAGCGCGATCAGGCCTTTGAGCACCCGAGTACAGTCCTCGCGCTGGGTCTGAGTGGGCTGCCCTACCGGGACCATCCGAGTAATGTCGGTGGTTCCGCCCAGATACTGCCCCCCCGAATCGATCAAGAGCAGGCCGTCGCCTTCGATCACAGCATGGGAATGCTCGGTAGCACGGTAGTGCGGCATTGCGCCGTTGCCGTTGAACGCGGCGATGGTCGAGAAGCTCAGGGAAACATAGCCGGGCCGCTGTGCTCGTGCTGCGGTGAGGCGCTCGTCGATGGTCAGCTCGGTTATCGGTTGCTTGCCAAGACTGGCCTCGAACCAGGCAAAGAATTCGCAGAGCGCCGCGCCGTCCTGCGCCATGACCTGACGGACATGCGCCAACTCCGCTTCGCTCTTGCAAGATTTGCTCAATGTCGTTGGGTTGACCTGCTCGAGCAGATTCACCTGATCCCCGAGCCGATCGACCAAGCCGCAGGTAACCCGGGCCGGATCGATCAACACAGCGCTGCCACCCGCAACCGACGCCAGCACATGACCTGCCTGGTGATAGTCCTGGATCTCGATACCGTCGGCCGTCAGTGCCTCGCGCAGTGGGTCATCAATTTTATCCGAGTCGAGGAACAACACCGCCCGCTGTTGGCCAATCCAGGCAAACGCGACAAACACCGGGTTGTAGGAAACATCACTGCCACGCAGGTTGAACAACCAGGCGATGTCGTCGAGAGTAGCAATGAAGTGCCAATCAGCACCCTTGCTGCTCAGGGTACTGCGCAATGCGGCCAGCTTGTGCGCACGGGTCGCCGTAGCATGGGGCGGCAAATGCTGATAAACCGGCGCAACCGGCAACGCCGGTCGCGATTCCCAGACCTGATCAAGCAAGTCTTTGTCGGTCACCAACCGTATACCGTTGGCCTGCAAACTCTGGCGAAGCTGCCGATATGCGGTCAGGGCCAGTACCGTGCCGTCCACCGCAACGGTAGCCTGCGGCTTGAGATTGCTGCCGAGCCAATCGAACGGGCCTGCGCTACCTGGCATCAGCTTCATCAACTGTATGCCGCTGCCGGCGAGCTCGTTGGCAGCCTGTTCCCAGTAACGGCTGTCGACCCACAGCCCGGCGAAGTCTGCCAGCACCACCAACGTGCCCACCGACCCATGAAAGCCGGACAGCCATTGACGGCCTTGCCAGTGCCCCGGCAAATACTCGGACAGATGCGGGTCTGCCGAAGGCACCAACAGTGCGTCCACGCCTTCGCTGGCCATGACCTCGCGCACTCGGGCAAGACGCGTCGGCACGTCCTGCTGCAACTGGAACTGGCTATTCATGTCATGCACACTCCTGCGATAGCGACATCATCGGCGATCAAGCCGTTGATAATGGAGCAGCCTCCCGCCACTCGCAATCGGCATAGGTAACAGATGATTAGCGCTGGTTATCAACGACCGCGCCCACCTCACAATGCAAGCCGCCATCAGTGCCACGCACCAGGCTGCGCACTGCCTGATAAGCGGCGAAATTGACGCTCTTGGCTTGATGTTGCTCAAGCAGCTCGAGGAATGGCTCGTCAGTGAAGGCGCTGCAGGCCGCTTGCCACTGCTCACGGGTCTGCCACTGTAAATGTTGCAGTACTCGACTGCCGTCATCACTGGCCTGAACACTCACCCTCACCAGCGCCGGCCAGCGCGTAGCCAGTTGCTCACTGCGCAGCACCAACGCGTTGGCCAGAGCAGCCTGACGGCTAACCGGTACTTCGTATTCGATCATTTGGGTAAACCATAGGGAATGCATCGCAGCGGCCACAGGCTGTCTCCTTTATGCAGTGCTTGCAGTCATCATGGCCGGCAGGTTAAAACCTCGAGTTAAGTCAAGGTCAAGAGTTAATTAGCATGCCTGCTACTTCTGCCACCGACACCGAGCGCCAACTCAGCGTTGGCCAACTTGCCAGCCGCAGTGGCGTCGCGGTTACCGCCCTGCACTTCTACGAAACCAAAGGATTGATCCACAGCAGCCGAAACGCCGGCAATCAGCGCCGCTACCCGCGGGCGATGCTGCGCCGGGTGGCAGTGATCAAGATGGCCCAGCGTCTTGGCATCCCGCTGGCCACCATCGCCCAGGCGCTATCCAGCCTGCCGCTGGATCACACGCCGAATGCGGCTGACTGGCAGCGCCTGTCGGCCGGCTGGCGAGACGACCTCAGCCAACGCATAGAAGAATTAACGCTGTTGCGCGATCAACTGGACGGCTGCATAGGCTGCGGCTGCATGTCGCTGAAGGAATGCCCGCTGCGCAACCACCACGATCATCTCGCGCTCGATGGCCCGGGGCCGCATCCGTCAGAGCCTGCAACAGCGTTGCTGTAAATTTCCAGATCGCCCCTACGAGACAATTCGCATCTATAACTAGTATTCAACCTGACACCTGCCGCGGGAGGCGGCATGAGCAAACAGGCATTGATCATTATCGATATCCAGAAAGATTACTTCCCAGGCGGCAAGTGGCCCCTGGACGGCGCCGATGCGGCGGCAGACAACGCGATGCTGCTGCTCGACGCAGCGCGCAAGCGCGGCGATCTGGTCGTTCACGTCCGTCATGAATTTGCCAGCGCAGATGCGCCATTTTTCACCCCAGGCTCAGCCGGAGCCGAGATCCATCCCAAGGCTGCTCCCCTAGGTGACGAGCAAGTGCTTCTCAAGCACCAGGTCAATGTATTCAAGGACACCACCCTCAAAGCGCTGCTTGATGAGCAGGCCGTGCAAGCCGTGACGATTATCGGCAGCATGAGCCACATGTGTATCGATGCTGCAGTGCGCGCTGCAGCCGATTTTGGCTACACCGTCACAGTCGCCCATGATGCGTGTGCCACGCGCGTGCTGCAGTTCAATGACCAGGAGGTGCCGGCAGCTCAGGTGCACGCGGCGTTCATGGCCTCGCTGGCATTCGCCTACGCCACGATCCAAAGCACTGAAGAGTGCCTGGCGGCCTACCAGCAGTGACGCTCAGATCACCACGTTGCGCACGAACCGTACGGGCAGTTCGCCGTCGTTGCGATAGGCGTAGCGGCGATTGCTGGCAAAGATGTGGAACTGGCCCGTGGCCAGGTGCAGGGTCTGGCCTTCAATAATCAGCGTCAAACAGCCCTCGGCGATGTAGATCTGCTCGCTCCAGCCTTCGGCATCGGCCTCACTGGCGTAGGTTTCGCCGGGGGACAGCGTCCATTCCCACAGCTCTACCTCGCGCCGCGCTGGGCTGCTCCCCAACAACAAAGCTTTGCTGGCGGGGTGCTCGCCCGCCCAGGCGAGCTCTTCAATACGACTCGGATCGCGCCGCTCCGGGGCCTGAATCAACTGGCTGAACGCCACCCCCAACGCCTCGGCGATGAGGTCCAGCGTGGTCAGACTGACATTTTTTTCGCCGCCTTCGATGGCTACCAGCATGCGCCTGCTTACTCCGGAGCGCTCGGCCAGAGCGCTCTGGCTGAGGCCCGCGGCGCCACGCAACTGGCGAATATTCTGACTGACGTGCTGAAGCACGGACGCGCGATGGTTCGAGGTTTTGTGCACTATATTGCTCACCGATATGCCTTGCGCAGTATACTGCCCACTTTGCGGCGATTGTGCGCCGCCACTGTCGAGCGTGCAACCATGAGCCAAGCCCTCAGCCACCCCAAGACCACTGTCAGTTTCCGCCTGAGCAGGGCCGAAGTGGTGCTGGTGTTCATCACCATGCTATGGGGCGGTACCTTTCTTATCGTGCACAACGTCATGAGCGTCAGCGGCCCAATGTTCTTTGTCGGCCTGCGCTTTGCCGCGGCAGCCTTATTCGTCGGTCTGGTATCAGCAAGAGCTTTGGCCGGGCTGACCTTGCTCGAACTCAAGGCCGGCATTCTGATCGGCATCACGATCATGCTCGGTTACGGCTTGCAAACGATGGGCCTGCAGACGATCAACAGCAGTCAGTCGGCGTTCATCACCGCGCTCTACGTACCGTTCGTACCACTGCTGCAGTGGCTGGTACTGGGCCGACGCCCCGGTTTGATGTCAAGCATCGGTATCTGCCTGGCATTTGTCGGCCTGATGCTGCTCGCCGGCCCCAGCAGCGCGGGCCTGCATTTCAGTCAAGGCGAGCTGCTGACATTGGTCAGCGCCGTGGCAATCGCCGCAGAGATCATTCTGATCAGCCGTTATGCCGGCCAGGTCGATGTACGCAGGGTGACGGTGGTGCAATTGGCCACAGCTTCGCTGCTGTCATTCGCGATGATCGTGCCGACCAGGGAATCGTTGCCTGATTTCTCCTGGCTGCTACTGGCCAGCGCCGTAGGACTGGGGCTGATGAGCGCGATTATCCAGGTGGCCATGAACTGGGCACAAAAATCGGTATCGCCCACTCGGGCAACCTTGATCTATGCGGGCGAGCCCGTCTGGGCCGGCGTGGTCGGGCGCCTCGCCGGCGAGCGTCTGCCAGGTATGGCGCTGCTTGGCGGCCTGCTGATCGTGATCGCCGTGATCGTCAGTGAGCTGAAGATCCGCCGCCGCCGTGACCGTCCTCTGCAGGCAAATAGCGCGCCAGTCGAAGGCGAAACCAGCCAGTAATCGAGAAAAGAACAGCTATGCTTTGTAAAAAGCTGTTATAAAAAAACTGCTTGTCACACCCCATTTGTAGGATTCTGGCACAGCTTGCGTGTTGGTGATCAACCGTTCGGCACGTATTATCCTTACCAAACTCCTCCAGATTAGGTCGCTATGTCATTGATAGTGCTATTGCTTCTGCCCTTTGTTGGCAGTTGCCTGGCGGCCGTCCTGCCGCACAACGCAAGGAACGCCGAGTCGATTCTCGCCGGGCTGGTGGCCCTCGTCGGCACGGTCCAGGTTGCCCTGCTCTACCCTCAGATCGCTCACGGTGGAGTGATCCGCGAGGAGTTTCTGTGGCTGCCAAGCCTGGGCTTGAACCTGGTGCTGCGCATGGACGGCTTTGCCTGGCTGTTCTCGCTGCTGGTGCTGGGCATCGGCACCCTGGTGTCGCTGTATGCGCGCTATTACATGTCGCCGCAAGACCCGGTGCCGCGCTTCTTCGCATTCTTCCTGGCGTTCATGGGCGCCATGCTCGGGCTGGTGATATCCGGCAACCTGATCCAGCTGGTGTTCTTCTGGGAGCTGACCAGCCTGTTCTCGTTCCTGCTGATCGGCTACTGGCACCACCGCGCAGATGCCCGCCGCGGCGCCTATATGGCGCTGATGGTGACGGGAGCCGGGGGCCTGTGCTTGCTGGTGGGTGCGCTGCTGCTTGGGCATGTGGTCGGCAGTTACGATCTGGACAAGGTGCTCGCCGCCGGAGAAACCGTGCGCCAGCACGCGCTGTATCCAATATTGCTGCCATTGATCCTGATTGGCGCGCTGAGCAAGAGTGCGCAGTTTCCATTCCAGTTCTGGCTGCCCCACGCCATGGCGGCGCCGACTCCGGTTTCGGCGTACCTGCACTCGGCGACCATGGTCAAGGCAGGCGTGTTTCTCATGGCTCGGCTATGGCCGACCCTGGCCGGCACGGAAGAATGGTTCTGGATCGTCGGCGGCGCAGGTGCCATTACCCTGGTTCTGGGCGCCTTTGCGGCGATGTTTCAAAATGACCTTAAAGGCCTGCTGGCTTACTCGACCATCAGTCACTTAGGTCTGATCACCCTGCTGCTGGGCCTGAACAGCCCGCTGGCGGCAGTTGCAGCAGTGTTTCACATTCTCAACCATGCGACCTTCAAGGCGTCGCTGTTCATGGCAGCGGGCATCATCGACCACGAGAGCGGCACTCGCGATATCCGCCGTCTCAGCGGGCTGATGCGACTGATCCCCTACACCGCAACGCTGGCCATGGTTGCCAGTGCTTCAATGGCCGGCGTGCCGCTGATGAACGGCTTCTTGTCCAAAGAAATGTTCTTCGCCGAAACGGTGTTCATTTCCTCGACTGCCTGGGTCGAAGCCGCACTGCCAGTCATCGCCACGCTGGCGGGTACTTTCAGCGTTGCCTATGCCCTGCGTTTTACCGTCGACGTGTTCTTCGGCCCGACGGCCCAGGACTTGCCGCATACCCCACACGAACCACCGCGCTGGATGCGGGCGCCGGTCGAACTGCTGGTGCTGACGTGCCTGGTGGTCGGTATTTTCCCGGCCCAGTCGGTCGGCCCGCTGCTTGCCGCGGCAGCCCTGCCGGTAGTCGGCGGCACATTGCCCGAGTACAGCCTGGCCATCTGGCACGGCTGGAATGCGCCACTGATCATGAGCCTGGTCGCCATGTGCGGTGGCGTGGTGTTGTACCTGCTGCTGCGTAAACAGTTGCGCCTGGGCAGGTTCCCGTATCCGCCACTGATCGAACGCTTCAATGGCAAGCGTCTGTTCGAGCATGGCCTGGTCAGGCTGATGCTGATCGCGCGCCATATAGAATCGGCGCTGACCACACGACGCTTGCAGAAACAGCTGTTCATGTTGGTCCTGGCCGCATTTATCGCCGGTTTGACGCCGTTGCTGTATAGCGGCCTGAGCTGGGGCGATCGACCGAAAATTCCGGGTTCCGGGGTATTCGTAGCCTTGTGGGTGATTGCCATCGCCTGCGCCATCGGGGCTGCCTGGCAGGCCAAATATCACCGTCTGGCAGCATTGACCATGGTCAGCGTCTGCGGCCTGATGACCTGCATCACTTTCGTGTGGTTCTCGGCACCGGACCTGGCCTTGACTCAGCTCGCTGTTGAAGTCGTTACCACGGTACTGATCCTGCTCGGTCTGCGCTGGCTGCCACGCCGTATCGAAGGCGTCTCACCCCTGCCCCGCAGCCAGGAACGGGCGCGCTTGCGCCGCCTGCGTGACCTGCTGCTGGCCGTGCTGGTCGGTGGCGGCATGGCCCTGCTGTCCTACTCGATGCTGACCCGGCCTACGCCTAACGACATCTCCTCGTTCTACTTGAGCCGTGCCCTGCCTCAGGGTGGCGGGACCAACGTGGTCAACGTGATGCTGGTGGACTTCCGCGGCTTCGATACCCTCGGCGAGATCACCGTACTGGTTGCCGTGGCGCTGACCGTATTCGCCCTGCTGCGCCGCTTCCGCCCGCCCAAGGAAAGCATGCAACTGCCGGCGCAACAGCGCCAGTTGGCCCCGGATGTGGTTACCGACCTGATCAATCCGCGGCATGCCACCGACACGGCAATGGGCTTCATGATGGTGCCCGCGGCGCTGGTACGGCTGTTGCTGCCGGTGGCCTTGATGGTGTCGATGTACCTGTTCATGCGCGGTCACAACCAGCCGGGTGGAGGCTTCGTCGCAGGCCTGGTGATGTCGGTGGCGTTCATCCTGCAGTACATGGTGGCGGGTACCCAGTGGGTGGAGAAGCAGATGAGTCTGCGTCCACTGCGCTGGATGGGTACTGGCCTGTTCTGCGCAACGCTGACCGGCGCTGGCGCGATGCTGCTGGGTTACCCGTTCCTGACCACCCATACCGCGCACCTGCACCTGCCGTTGCTGGGTGATGTACACGTGGCCAGTGCACTGTTCTTCGACATCGGCGTGTACAGCGTGGTAGTAGGTTCGACCCTGCTGATTCTGACGGCGTTGGCCCACCAATCAGTGCGCGCCTATCGCCCAGGCAGCGCACAGAAATCCAGCCAGACAGGAGCCGCCTGATGGAAGAAGTCATTGCAGTAGCCATCGGTGTTCTGGCCGCGTCCGGGGTCTGGCTGATCCTGCGGCCACGTACCTATCAGGTGATCATGGGGCTGTGCCTGCTGTCCTATGGGGTCAACCTGTTCATCTTCAGCATGGGTAGCCTGTTTATCGGCAAGGAACCGATCATCAAGGAAGGCGTAACGCAGGACTTGCTGCATTACACCGACCCATTGCCGCAGGCATTGGTGTTGACCGCGATTGTCATCAGCTTTGCCATGACCGCATTGTTCCTGGTTGTGCTGCTGGCGTCGCGCGGGCTGACCGGCACTGACCACGTTGATGGCCGGGAGCGTGAAGAATGAGCTGGATGAATCAATTGATCGTGGCACCGATTCTGCTGCCGCTGGTGACGGCGTCGATAATGTTGCTGCTGGGTGAGAAGCATCGACGGATCAAGGCCCACCTCAACCTGTTGTCGAGCATCATTGGCCTGGCTATTGCGCTGACCCTGCTGGACTGGGTGCGCAGCCAGGGCCAGGCCGAGTCGATCGGTGTCTACCTGCCTGGTAACTGGTCAGCTCCGTTTGGCATCGTGCTGGTGGTCGACCATCTCTCGGCACTGATGCTGAGCCTGACTGGCGTGATTGGCGTCAGCGCCCTGCTGTTCGCCCGGGCCCGTTGGGACGGCGCCGGGGCGAGTTTTCATGCGTTGTTCCAGATTCAGCTGATGGGTCTGTACGGCGCATTCCTCACCGCCGACCTGTTCAACCTGTTCGTGTTCTTCGAGGTCCTGCTGGCAGCATCTTACGGCCTGCTCCTGCACGGTTCAGGGCGGGCTCGGGTCAAAGCGGGCTTGCACTACATTGCCATCAACCTGTTCGCTTCTTCGCTGTTTCTGGTCGGCGCAGCCATGCTCTATGGCGTCACCGGCACGCTGAACATGGCCGACCTGGCCTTGAAGATCCCGCTGGTACCCGAGGCTGATCGTGGCCTGCTGCACGCCGGCGCATCCATCCTGGCGATTGCATTCCTCGCCAAGGCTGGGATCTGGCCGCTGAATTTCTGGCTGGTACCGGCCTATTCTGCAGCGAGCGCCCCGGTTGCCGCGCTATTCGCCATCATGACCAAAGTGGGCCTGTACGCCGTGCTGCGCCTGTGGACGCTGCTGTTCTCCGGGCAAGCCGGGGCGTCGGCGCATTTTGGCGGCGAATGGCTGGTCTACGGTGGCCTGGCCACCCTGGCAGTCGCTGCAGTGTCGATTCTGGCGGCGCAGCGCCTGGAGCGCATGGCAGCGCTGAGTATTCTGGTTTCAGCCGGCACCCTGATGGCAGCCATTGGCTTCGGCCAGCCCATTCTGACCGGCAGTGCGCTGTTCTACCTGGTCAGCTCGACTCTGGCCCTGTGCGCGTTGTTCCTGCTGGCCGAACTGATCGAGCGCTCGCGCTCGGCCAACGAGACGCCGCTGGATGATGACGAAGGCCTGTCGCCGCCACTGCTGGAGTCTCTGCATCCACCCAAAGGCATCAACCTGGACGATCAGCAAAAGGCAGTAATCGGCCAGATCATCCCGTGGACCATGGCATTTCTGGGTTTGAGCTTCATTGCCTGCGCGCTGTTGATCATCGGCATGCCGCCGCTGTCGGGCTTCATCGGCAAGCTGAGCCTGATCAGCGCACTGTTCAATCCACTTGGCCTGGGCGTTGCGCCCGAGCAGCCACTGTCGGCGGCCGGCTGGTGCCTGGTCGCGCTGTTGGTGCTGTCCGGAATGGCGTCATTGATCGCCTTTGGCCGGGTTGGCATCCAGCGTTTCTGGAAGCCCGAAGAGCGCCCGTCGCCGCTGCTGCGCCGCTATGAGTGCCTGCCGATCGCGATTCTGCTGGGTCTGTGCCTGTTCCTCAGCGTCAGGGCAGAACCGCTGCTGCGCTATACCCAGGACACCGCCGCAAGCCTGCAGGCACCGCAGGCCTACATCGAGGCAGTCATGGGCTCGATGCCGATTCCTGGTCCAACCACCTTCAACACCGAGGTGCAGCCATGAACCGTCTGTTACCCGCTCCGCTGCTGTCGGTTGCGCTGTTTGCGTTGTGGCTGTTGCTCAACCTCTCGATAAGCCCGGGCAACCTGCTGCTCGGCGCCTTGCTGGCAATTCTCGCGCCCATCCTGCTGGCCCCCTTGCGGCCGCAGCATGCACACGTAAAACGTCCTTGGGTTGTTGCCAAACTGGTCGTCCGAGTGGGCCTGGATGTCATCACCTCCAACGTGCAGGTTGCACGCAGCGTACTATCGGCAAAACGTCGGCCACCGCAGTCGGCCTTCGTCCACATTCCACTGGCTCTGCGCGATGTGCATGGCCTGGCCGCCCTGTCGATGATCACTACGGTGGTACCTGGCACAGTCTGGTCGGAGCTTGCCCTGGACCGCAGCATGTTGCTGCTGCACGTGTTCGATTTGCGTGATGAGGCGCAGTTCATCGAGCATTTCAAGCACACCTATGAACGTCCGCTGATGGAGATATTCGAATGACAGGCCTGCTCGCCAACGCCATTCTTGCCAGCCTGTTCATCTTTACCATCGCCATGGCGCTGGCGCTGATCAGGTTGTTCCGCGGCCCTTCCGCCCAGGACCGAGTACTGGCCCTGGATTACCTGTACATCCTGGCCATGTTGATGATGCTCGTGCTGGGCATTCGCTATGCCAGCGATACCTACTTCGAGGGCGCCCTGCTGATTGCCTTGTTCGGCTTCGTCGGCTCGTTCGCCCTGGCCAAATTCCTCCTGCGCGGTGAGGTAATAGAATGACCGAAGCTCTGCAACTGCCGTTCTGGTTGGAACTCACGACCGCAGCCCTGCTGCTGATCGCCAGCCTGTTCGCGCTGATTGGTGCAATCGGCCTGGTCCGGCTGCAAGACTACTTTCAGCGCATGCACCCGCCTGCGCTGGCTTCAACCATCGGTGCCTGGTGCGTGAGCCTGGCATCGATCCTGTATTTTTCATGGTTGAAACAAGGGCCGATCGTGCATGCCTGGCTGATCCCGATTCTGCTGTCGATCACCGTGCCGGTTACTACCTTGCTACTGGCACGGGCAGCGCTGTTTCGCAAACGTTCGGCAGGCGAGAACGTACCTGCCGAGATCAGCGGCGGCAACAACCAGGGCAATTGAGGTGCTGGCGGAGCCAGCCTGGGCCTAGCGACTCAAGCGCTGCAGTTCGCGCCGGACCATTGCAGCCAAAGGCGCGGGGGTAATCTCATACAACTGGCCAGCAACCCAACTCAGCCAGGCGCTGCCCATCACTGCGCGCTGCTCCAGCAGCCGCTCGGCACAAGCTACCGCCTCTGACTCGAACTGGCGGTGAAAATCTGCCCGTCCCTGGGCAGGCAAGCGGTCGTCAGTCACTCGCTGGCCTTGAAAGTGGTCAGCTCACCCTTGCGCCACTTGGCAACCTTGCCGGTCACTGCCTTGAGTAGCTTGCCCAGGCCTTCCTGCACTTGCTGCTGAGCGGCAAAGACCAACATCACGCCCTGGCCGTTGCGAAAAACAATGCCCTCACCTTCCGCTACTTTGACGAAAGCATAATCGCCGCCGTAGACATTCAGTTTGATCTCGCGAAAACGCAGCTCAAGCTTGCCACCTTCACGACTGGGCAGAACGGCGGCGCGGAAGTGATCACCTACTTTCAGCTCGAGGCGCTGCTTGTCATCGACCACCAACGAGCTTTCGGTATCGATTTCGGCCATGTACAAACCGTCCGGGCCTTGCTCGGTGACATAAACGAATCGCCCGTGAAACAACTGGGCCAACTTGCCGCGCAAGTCGCCCAATGCAAACAACGCATGGGTATCAAGAGTACTGACTGCCAATCTCAAATCCTCAAACAGGGTTACAAGCGCCACACCCGAATAGCTCGGCGGCGCAGCCATTTCAGATCGCAGCTGAAAGACTAATGGAATAGAGCACGCGCGGCCCGTACATAATGACTACGCAGCGGACAGGAATTTTAACCCGGCAGTGCCAGCCAGATCTGCACAGTACGTTTCGGCGATTTCCCACAATGCAGGGCTAAATACTGACTTCTACGCAGCGGGTGGGCGTGCAATAGATAACGGCAGGTCCCGGGCCTGACGGCCCAATGCAACCCTCTGCGCGTTACACGGGAGAAATATGCACGAAAATACCGAAATCCGTCGAGTGCCAAGCGACATTTATTGCCTGACCAGCGCAGCCGACAGGCCGAGGTATCGGGTGATACCGGCTGGTGTCGCCTTTTTTCACGTAACCGAAAGCGCTACCGGCCGAGTCAGAGGCTTCCGTTGCCGGCATATCGATGCGTGCGAACTGGCGCGGCTCCTGGAAGGCTGAGCAACGGTTCAAGCTGCCTGTGATCGAGCAAGCTGGGCCTGCCAGACAGCCTGGCACTCCAGCGCCTCTCGGCGGCTGGCAAACGCGGTGCCGCGGCGCTCACCATTTACCAGTACGACCCAGCAGACTCGCATGCCAAGCGCCTGCAACGCTGCTGGTACACCCGAGCCGATCATCACGGCGACATCGATCTGGCTAGTCATCATCCCCTCCGGAATTTAATTAGCAACCTAACGATGCAGCCATGATACTCGTCGTCTGCAGCTACCGACAGTGCAGCCCGGGATATCTGTATTGCATCAATCGCAACAAAGCCTGCTCAGCTCAGCCCAGGCTCGGGCTTGTAGCCAAGGCGTAACCCGCCCCAGTGCTTGCCGTTGATGAACAATGGCACTGACAAGTCATGCATGAGCTCGCCGGTATCGCGGCTGTATGTCTGCAACAGCAACCGCTGCTGATGATTGCCACACCGGATGCCAGTGCGATCATCGAACTTGCGCTTGCTCCGGTTGTGCGCCGTGTCGTGCACCAGGTCGCCGCTCAGGGGCAGGTTGAACGCCGCGTTGTGCGTCGGTACATAGCCCTCGCCAGTGCAGGCAATTGCGTAGACCAGCCCCTCATGCTGGGCCAGCAGCGGTTCCTGCAATTGGGGCAATACGGTATCGGTGTACTGGTCAAAGCGGGTGTTGAAGCGCGGTGGCTGCATGCCAGGGATGGGTTGGTAGCGCCGATCGAACAGGGCCTCTTCGCTGATCAGGCCCTGCTCGATATCCTGCTCGAAGCGGGCAGCGATACTGCGCGCGCCGTGTTCGGCCAGGGCAAAGATGCGCTGGTGATAGTCATCCAGGCCCACTTCGGCGAGCCGCTCGCTGAGCGCCTCCGCCTGATGCTCCATGTGAACTGCTGATTGGGCAAGACTGCGCGTCTGGGCATCGCTGAGTTCAAGATCAGTGCGTACCTGCCCAACCGCCTGGAACAGGTTATCCAGTTGGAGCTGGTTGATCTGGGTGCCCTCGGCGATTTCGTCAACCTGCAGTTCGACAGAGGCCGCCAGTTGGGCGATCAACGTCAATTGCTCGCCCGTTTGCTCGACCTGAACCAGGTCTTTGCTCAGATCCCCGGCCAGGCTGCGAATCTGCTCGACCACCTCAGCGGTGCGTGCCTGAATATCGGCGACCATCGCGCCCACTTCGCCGGTAGCGGTAGCGGTGCGCCCGGCCAGACCGCGCACTTCATCGGCAACCACCGCAAAACCACGCCCGTGCTCGCCGGCCCTGGCCGCCTCGATCGCCGCATTGAGTGCAAGCAGGTTGGTCTGGCTAGCGATGGCCTGGATCACCAAGGTGACCCGAGCAATGTCCTCGCTGCGCTGGTGCAAGGCTTCAATCAATTCGCGGCTGGCCGTGGCCCGGGCACTTAGCTGATGCATACGCTGGATCGATTCGGCCAGTACCTGCTGCCCTGCGGCACTGCTGGAATGTGCCGAGCGCGCCGCCTGTAACGCTTGCTGGCTGAGCTGCGCGGTAGCTTTTTCGGTGGCAATCATGATTTGCGCGCTGTCGACGATCTGATCAGCCGCCCCCAGTTGCGACTGCAACCGAGTGGCCAACTGCTGCACCGAAAAAGCCATGGAAGCGGCTGCCAAGGCGTTACGGCTGGTACTTCGTGCCAAGGTCTGGGTCAGTTCGGTATGGGTCGGCGGCGAACGCTCGATGTCCTCTGGCAGTGCTGCCTTGCGGCGCCAGCCGGGTAGCCAAAGCACCAGCAATGCCAGCGGCAGGGCCAAGTAAAAAGCCAACTGAGCGAATGCCATGGCAGCCAGCACGGCAGCCAACGCTGCGCCCTGCAACGCGGCAATGCCGAGCAGTGCCGGGCGCTTTACCGGTTGCGGCATGTCACTGGTGGGCAGAGATCCATCTCGCATCATCTTTGGGGTCCATCCGCTAAAGCGTTATTGTCCCCTCATTAAACGCCACTATAACGCCACTATCCATACTTCCTTTGGCTTAACGAACAGGGGCTTGATGCAGGGCAACATCGGCTCCCAACTGCCGAGCAGTCCCGGACAAACGCAAAAAGCCCCACGGATCGCTCCGTGGGGCCTTGCATGCTGCGATCGATCAGATCTGGCGCTGGTGGCGACCGATCTGTTCGTGGCGCTCTTGCGCTTCGATGCAGTATTTGGTGGTAGGGCTGATCAGCAGACGCTGCAGGCCAATCGCCTCACCGCTGTCTTCGCACCAGCCAAAATCACCGTCACCGATACGGCCGAGGGCTATCTCCAGCTGTGGCAGCAGGCGCTGGTCGCGCTCGATACCGTTGACCAGCCAGTGACGCTCTTCTTCGACCGATGCCACGTCGGCCGGATCCGAAGGGGTATCCAGGCTCTCGATGGTGATGCGGCTCTGTTCGATGCGCTCGTGGGTTTCTACCTTCATCGCTTGCAGGAGCTGGGTGAAAAACTCCAGCTGGGCAGCGTTCATGTAGTCATCGGCCGACATGGCCAGCAACTGTTCCTTGGTCATCGATTTCTCTATGAAAAAATGTGCATTGGGCGATTCGGGTGCCGCTCAGGCCAACGCCTGCGCAACAGAATTCTTCAAGCGCCAACCGGCACTCTTTTACAGGGGGCGGCAGTCTAAGGCGCCAAGGCGCAACGGGCAACAGGGATTACCGGGCAATTGTCTGAAATGATGTACAAGATCCACCGATAACCCCAGCTCCAGCCACCGTCACTGTGCCAGCAACTGGCTGAGCACAGCGCGCAGCTTGCCTGGCTTGACCGGTTTGTTCAGCAGCGGTGCCTTCAGCCGCTGCATGGCCCGCCGGCTCTGCTCGCTGCGATCAGCGGTAATCATCACCGCCGGGATCGCGCAGGCAAAGTGCGCCCTGAGGTCGCGAACAACATGGCAGCCCGTCAGGCCTTGATCAAGGTGAAAATCCGCCAGCACCAGTTCCGGTGGCCGCCCCTGCAGGGCTTGCAGCGATTCGTGCAGATCCCCTGCGGTTAGCACCTCGCAGCCCCACTGGCCGAGCAGTGCTGCCATGCTCTGGCGGATGCTCAGCTCGTTGTCCAGCACCAGCAAGCGCCGCCCAGGCAACGGGTCGCCGACACTGGCCTGGGCAATCGGCAGGCCGGCCGGGGCTGGCGCCTGAGTGGAGATCGGCACCTCGATACTGAACACCGACCCGCGCCCAGGCCAGGAGCGTACGCCGATGCTGCAGTCGAGGATACGTGCGATCCGCTCGACGATCGCCAACCCCAGGCCGACCCCTTTGCGCTCAGCAGCGCGGCCGACATCCAGCTGGTTGAACTCGAGAAAGATCGACTGCAGGCGCTCGGCAGCGATGCCACAGCCGCTGTCCCAGACTTCGATACTGAGCTTGTCGCCGCGCCGCCGCCAGCCCAGTAGCACCCGGCCGTGCTCGGTATAACGGCAGGCATTGCTGAGAAAGTTGCGCAGTATCCGCGTCAGCAAGCGCAAATCGGTGTGTATCACCGGTTTCCCACCCCTCACCCGCAGTGACAGCCCGGCAGCCTCGGCAACCGGCTGGAACTCCGACTCCAGCGCTAACAGCACATCATCAAGCCGATAACAGTCGAAGTCGGGCTTGGTTGTCGCGTGATCCAGCCGGGAGATGTCCAGCAGGTCGCTGAGCAAGTCTTCAGCGCCTTCCAGTGCCTGGTGCGCGCGCTCGACCAGCAGCCCTTCGGCGGCAGCCAGGTCGCGTTCACGCAAGGTCGAAATCAACAACCTGGCGGCATTCAACGGCTGCAGCAGATCGTGGCTGGCCGCAGCCAGGTACTTGTCCTTGCTCAGGTTGGCCGCCTGCGCGGCGTCGCGCGCCTCGATCAGCTCATTGGTGCGTTCGGCAACCCGCTGTTCAAGCTGGTCGTTGAGCTGCTGCAGACGTGCCTGGGCCTGCTTGCGCTCGGTGATATCCGCCACGAAACCTTCGACCACGCCAGGTTCGTCCGGACGCGAGAGCAGGTTCATCAGCACATCGATGCTGCTGCCATCGCGCCGCCGCAGGCGAGTTTCATAGGCCAGCAGAGCGCGCTCGCGCTGGAGGGTGGCGACGATCTCGGCCAACTCATCGGTGCCCCGATCGAACAGCAAGCTGGCCAGATCGCTGCGCGAAAACAGCAACGCCTGCGCGTGGTCGTAGCCGAGCATGCGCGCCAACGCTGGGTTGGCTGCACGCATGCCGTCCTCGAGGCTGGCCTGAAAGATACCGTGCACGGCGTGTTCGAACAGCCAGGTATAGCGATTGCGCTCCGCTTCCAGCTCTTCCAGGCGCACCGCCAGCTCAGGGTAGTGGCTCTTGCGCACCGTGTGATTGGATAACCCCAACAACCCAGCCAAGGCATCGGCGCCAGGCTCAGAGGGCCTCGCCATAGACCACCTCGACATCTCGCAGGCTCGAGCTGCGCGGGTTGGTCAGAATGCACGGATCGCCCATTGCATGGCGCGACAGGAACGGGATATCGCTGCTGCCGACACCATGCAGGCCGAGGGTTTCATGGAAGCCCACAGCCTGTTTCAAAGCGATCAGGTGATCGACCAGACGCTTGCGCACCTGTTCATGATTGAGCCCACGGCAATCGATCCCCAGCGTCTGCGCAATCACCTTGAAGCGCTCGGGCGCCGCACTGTAGTTGAACGCCACCACATGCTCGACCAGCACCGCATTGCATAGCCCATGGGGCAGGTCGAGAAAGCCGCCCAGGCTGTGCGACATGGCATGCACGGCGCCGAGAATGGCGTTGGAAAACGCCAGGCCCGCCTGCATGCTGCCGAGCATGACCTGTTCGCGCAGGGCAATATCGTTGGGGCTGGCGATCATCTGCACCAGGTTGCCGTTGATCAGGCGCATTGCCTCCAGCGCATGCGGGTCGGTCAGCGGGCCGTGGCCGGTCGACACGAACGCCTCGATGGCATGCACCAAGGCGTCAATGCCGGTGCAGGCGGACAAGAACGGATCCATGCTCAGCGTAGTTTCAGGATCGATCAATGACACATCCGGCACCACCGCCTTGCTGACGATGGAGAACTTCATCCGTTGCTGCTGGTTGGAAATGATCACGAACTGCGACACGTCCGCTGAGGTGCCTGCCGTGGTAGGGATCAAAATCAGCGGTGGGCTCGGCACGCGAATGGTGTCGACCCCTTCGAATTCGAGAATATGCCGGCCATGGGCGACCACGATGCCGATGCCCTTGGCGCAGTCCATCGGGCTGCCGCCACCGACGGCGACGATCACGTCGCACTGTTCGCTGCGGTAGCGCTCGGCACCGGCCATGACTTCTTCAACACGGGGGTTGGGCGAGACATCGGTATGCAGGCAGTAGTCGATACCCTGCCCCTGCAGACTCGCTTCGACGTCGGCAACCCAGCCCGCAGCCAGCACGCCGGGGTCACTGACCAACAGCACCTTGCGCGCGCCGAAGGTCCGCGCATAGTTGGCAACGTGATGCCTGCAACCGGCACCGAAGATGATTTCCGGGGAAACGAACTTGCGCAACGGGCTCGGATTCGCGCTCATGCAACGCCTATTGTTCTTTTGGGGGTCAAGCTCAGCCTAAAGCATCCTGAAGGGTTTGCAATCGGATCGGCGCGCCCTCGCAGCGGCCTGACATCGCGGAAAGGGCCGCGTGGCGGCCCCAGAAGATTCAGCGGTTGGCGAAATACATCGTGACTTCAAAACCAATACGCAGATCAGTGAACGCGGGCTTTTTCCACATGGGTTCATCCTCTTCTGGCACCACAGGATTGCGGTGCGTCTATTGATACACCGTTTCCGGTGCAATGCCATTGCTACTTTAGAACCGGTTGTTACCGCAGGTTCAGAAGAACCCGAGCGGGTTGATGTCGTAGCTGACCAGCAGATTCTTGGTCTGCTGATAATGGTCGAGCATCATCTTGTGCGTTTCGCGGCCCACCCCAGACTTCTTGTAGCCGCCGAACGCCGCATGGGCTGGATACAGGTGGTAGCAGTTGGTCCAGACCCTGCCGGCCTTGATCCCGCGGCCCATGCGATAGGCCCGATTGATATCACGCGTCCATACCCCGGCGCCGAGGCCGAACTCGGTATCGTTGGCGATTGCCAGCGCTTCGGCTTCGTCCTTGAAGGTGGCCACGCTGACCACCGGGCCGAAGATTTCTTCCTGGAACACGCGCATGCCGTTGTGGCCCTTGAGCAGGGTCGGCTGCAGGTAGTAACCGCCAGCCAGATCACCTTCAAGCCGCTCGACCTGCCCGCCGGTGAGCAGTTCGGCGCCTTCCTGCTCGGCAACTTCGAGGTAGGTGAGAATGCGGTCGAACTGCTGCTGGGAAGCCTGCGCGCCGACCATGGTCTCGGTGTCGAGCGGGTTGCCACGCTTGATCTTGCGGATCTTCTCCAGCACGACCTGCATGAACTGCGGATAGATCGACTCCTGCACCAGCGCACGCGATGGGCAGGTGCACACTTCACCCTGGTTGAAGAACGCCAGCACCAGCCCTTCGGCCGCTTTGTCGATGAAGGCCGGTTCGGCCTGGAGAATATCTTCGAAGAAAATGTTCGGCGACTTGCCACCCAGCTCCACAGTGGACGGAATGATGTTCTCGGCAGCGCACTTCATGATGTGCGAGCCCACCGGAGTGGAGCCGGTAAAGGCGATCTTGGCGATGCGTTTGCTGGTGGCCAGCGCCTCACCCGCCTCGCGGCCATAGCCATGGACGATGTTGAGCACACCGGCGGGCAGCAAGTCGCCTACCAGCTCTGCCAGCAAAGTGATTGATTGAGGCGTCTGCTCGGCAGGCTTGAGGATTACGCAGTTACCGGCAGCCAGCGCCGGGGCGAGTTTCCAGGCGGCCATCAGCAGCGGGAAGTTCCACGGAATGATCTGCCCGACCACCCCCAGCGGCTCATGCAGGTGGTAGGCCACGGTGTTCTGGTTGATCTCGGCCGCGCCACCCTCCTGAGCACGGATGCACCCGGCGAAGTAGCGGAAATGGTCGGCAGCCAATGGCACGTCGGCGTTGAGCGTTTCGCGGATTGGCTTGCCGTTGTCCCAGCTCTCGGTGATCGCCAGCTGTTCGAGGTGTGCTTCGATACGGTCGGCGATCTTCAGCAGAATCAACGCACGATCCTGCACCGACGTATGCCCCCAGGACTCGGCCACCGCGTGCGCGGCATCCAGCGCAGCGTCTATGTCCTCGGCGCCTGAGCGTGGGAACTCGGCAATCGGCTGGCCATTGACCGGCGAGGTGTTGGTGAAGTACTCGCCCTTGATCGGCGGCATGAACTGACCGTTGATGTAGTTGCCATAGCGCAGCTTGAACTGCACCAGGGCACCGGCGGTGCCGGGAGCGGCGTAAATCATGAAAGCCTCGACTGTCCATGGCCCGTCGGCGCGACAGGCAATGAGCCGATACTAGGCAGTGCGAAGGCCTGCTTGAATGATGCGAAGGGCCAAGCGCTGTGCTTCCTTGGTCGCAGGCCGGCGGCGGATCATTGGTACTGAGTGGCAAGGGTTGCAGGCATACGCCCTGCCTGCAACCGCGCGCCATTGTCAGGCGTCCTTGAACTGCGCCTCGCGCTTGGCGATAAACGCCGCCATGCCTTCTTTCTGGTCGTGAGTCGCAAACGCTGCATGGAACACCCGACGCTCGAAGCGCACGCCCTCGCTGAGGGTAACTTCAAAGGCGCGGTTGACGCTCTCCTTGACCATCATGCTGATCGGGATCGACTTGGCGGCAATGCTTGCCGCCACCTTCAAGGCTTCTTCAAGCAACTCGGCCTGAGGGATGACGCGTGCCACCAGCCCTGCGCGCTCTGCTTCCTCCGCGCCCATCAAGCGACCGCTCAGGCACAGCTCCATGGCTTTGGCCTTGCCCACGGCGCGGGTCAGCCGTTGCGTGCCGCCCATGCCCGGCAACACGCCGAGGTTGACTTCTGGCTGACCGAACTTGGCGTTGTCGGCGGCGAGGATGAAGTCACACATCATCGCCAGCTCACAGCCACCGCCCAGGGCAAAACCAGACACCGCGGCGATGATCGGCTTGCGCCGGTTGGCGATCCGATCGGACTCGCTGAACAGGTCGTCAAGGTAGATCTGCGGGTAGCTCAGCTCGGCCATTTCCTTGATGTCGGCACCGGCAGCAAAGGCCTTGGCAGAACCGGTGAGGACCACGCAGCCGATCTGAGGGTCTTGCTCCAGCTGGTCCAGCGCCTGATTGATCTCGGCGATGATCTGCGCATTAAGGGCGTTCAGCGCCTGCGGCCGGTTCAGGGTAATCAGGCCGACCTTGCCGTGGATGTCCAGCAGAATGGTTTCGAATGCCATGCAGGTTGCTCCTTCAAAGGTTGCGCGCAATGACCATGCGCTGAATGTCGCTGGTGCCTTCGTAAATCTGGCAGACACGCACGTCGCGGTAGATCCGCTCCAGCGGGAAGTCGCTCAGATAGCCATAACCGCCGAGTGTCTGCAAGGCATCCGAGCAGACCTTTTCGGCCATTTCCGAGGCGAACAGCTTGGCCATCGACGCCTCCTGCAACGCCGGCCGGCCTGCGTCGCGCAATGCTGCAGCGTGCAGCACCATCTGACGGGCGACGGCGACGCGGGTGGCCATGTCGGCCAGGCGAAACGCCACGGCCTGGTGCTCGATCAGTGGCTTGCCGAAGCTTTGTCGCTCTCGGGCGTAGTCACGGGCCACCTCGAAGGCTGCGCGAGCCATGCCGACCGCTTGCGAAGCGATACCGATGCGCCCGCCTTCGAGGTTGGCCAGGGCGATCTTGTAGCCCTGCCCCTCCTCGCCCAGCCGGTTGGCCAGCGGTATGCGCACATCATCAAAGACGATCTGGCAGGTGTCGGAGGCGTGCTGACCAAGCTTGTCCTCGACCCGGGTGACCTGATAGCCCGGCGCGTCAGTCGGCACGATGAACGCACTGATACCGCGCTTGCCGGCGGCCGGATCGGTCACGGCAAACACGATTACCACCCCGGCATTCTGGCCGGAGGTGATGAACTGTTTGCTGCCATTTAGCACGTAATGGTCGCCGTCCAGCCGCGCCCGGGTTTTCAGGCTGCTGGCATCGGAGCCAGCCTGTGGCTCGGTCAGGGCAAAGGCGCCGAGCATGGCGCCAGTGGCCAGTGGTTGCAGAAACTGCTGCTTCTGCTGCTCGGTACCGAACTTCAGGATCGGTACGCAGCCGACCGAGTTATGCACGCTCATGATCGTCGAGCAGGCGCCGTCGCCGGCGGCGATTTCTTCCAGCGCCATGGCATAGGCTACGTAGCCGGTATCGCTGCCGCCCCATTGCTCGGGGACCAGCATGCCAAACAGGCCTAACTCGGCCATCTCGGCTATCGCCTCGCGGGGGAAGCGGTGCTCCTTGTCCCACTGTTCGGCAAACGGCTTGAGCCGCTCCTGGGCGAAATCGCGTACCGCATCGGCGATTTGTTGTTGCTCATCAGTTACCAGCATGGTTCACCTCAGTACAAGCATTCAACGGCCATGGCGGTTGCTTCACCGCCGCCGATGCAGATCGCCGCCACACCACGGCGCAGATTGCGCTGGCGCAGGGCCGACAGCAGGGTCACCAGAATCCGCGCGCCAGAGGCACCGATCGGGTGGCCGAGGGCGCAGGCGCCGCCGTGCACATTGACCTTGTCATGAGGCAGATCCAGGTGCTGCATCGCCGCCAGGGTAACCACGGCGAAAGCCTCGTTGATCTCGAACAGATCGACCTCGGCCAGGCTCCAGCCGGTGCGCTTGAGCAACTTGTCGATGGCGCCGATGGGGGCGGTGGGGAACAGTGCCGGCGCATCGGCGAACGCTGCATGGCCGTGGATCACCGCCAGCGGGGTCAGACCGCGCTGCTCGGCCTGCGAGCGACGCATCAGCACCAGCGCCGCCGCACCGTCGGAGATCGAGCTTGAGTTGGCGGCGGTCACACTGCCGACCTCGCGAAATGCCGGGCGCAACTGCGGGATCTTGTCCAGCCGCGCCTTGGGCGGCTGTTCGTCGTCGCTGATCAACCGCGTCTGCTTGCCTTCGGTCACTTCAACGGCAACGATTTCAGCAGCGAAACGGCCCTCTGTGATTGCCGCCTGAGCGCGGGTCAGCGAGCCGATGGCGAACGCATCCTGGGCCTCGCGGCTAAAGCCACCGGCCTGGGCGCAGTCTTCGGCGAAGGTGCCCATCAAACGGCCTTTGTCGTAGGCATCCTCAAGACCGTCGAGGAACATGTGGTCGAGCATCCGGCCATGGCCCATGCGGTAGCCGCTGCGGGCCTTGTCCAGCAGGTAGGGCGCATTGCTCATGCTCTCCATGCCGCCGGCCACCACCACCTCGGCGCTGCCGGCCAGCAGCAGGTCATGGGCCATGATCGCGGCCTGCATGCCTGAACCACACATCTTGTTCAACGTGGTGCAGGTGGTGCCTTTATCCAGGCCTGCGCCCAGCGCTGCCTGGCGGGCCGGGGCCTGGCCGAGGCCGGCCGGCAGCACACAACCAAACAGCAGTTGATCAATGCTGGTCGGCTCTACCCCGGCGCGCTCGACGGCGGCGCGAATGGCGGCGGCACCCAGTTGCGGCGCAGTCAGGCTCTTCAGATCGCCCTGCAAGCCGCCCATGGGCGTGCGCACGGCGCTGACAATGACGATTGGATCGTTGGCGAGGGTCATCTGTGTTTCTCCTTAGCGGGCAGCCATGCGCAGGGCGCCGTCGAGGCGGATCACCTCACCGTTGAGCATGCTGTTTTCAATGATGTGCAGGGCCAGCGCAGCGTACTCCTGCGGGCGACCGAGGCGTGGCGGGAACGGCACACCGGCGGCCAGCGAATCGCGCACTTCCTGGGTCATGCCGGCCATCATCGGCGTCTCGAAGATGCCTGGGGCGATGGTCATCACGCGGATACCAAAGCGCGCCAGTTCACGCGCCGCCGGCAGGGTCAGGCTGGCCACCGCGCCCTTGGATGCAGCGTAGGCGGCCTGGCCGATCTGCCCGTCGTAAGCGGCTACCGATGCGGTATTGATGATCACCCCGCGCTCGCCGTCGGCATTCGCCGCCGTTTCGGCAATCGCCGCAGCGGCCAGGCGCAGCATGTTGAAGCTGCCTATCAGGTTGACGTTGATGACCTTGGCGAAGCTGGCCAGGCCATGCGGGCCTTGCTTGCCGAGGATTTTTTCAGCGCCGACGATACCGGCGCAGTTGACCAGCCCTTGCAGGCTGCCAAAAGCTGCGACAGCTGCAGCCACAGCAGCCTGGGCGGCTTGTTCGTCACTGATGTCAGCGACCGCGAAATGAGCATTGTCACCAAGCTCGCCGGCCTTGGCCGCTACGGCCTCGGCATTGAGGTCGACCAACATGACGCGAGCGCCGGCCTCGATCAGCGCCTGCGCAGTGGCAGCGCCGAGCCCGGAAGCTGCGCCGGTGACAATGAAATGTTTGCCTTGTACATGCATGGGAGGGTTCCTTGCTGGTGTCGACCGCACGCGGCCCAGACAGGCTGGGCCGGCAGTGCGCATCGTCGAACTGCTGAGTTGTTGTTGGGCTGCAGTACGACGATGTTCGCGCCGCGGTCCTCAGGCGGCAATGGCCAAAACTGTCAAAGCAAGTGACTGATCTGAACCCTCAGCGTTGCGAAGGTGGCTCGCGCTCCACCTGCGCAGCGTCATGCTCCAGCGCCTCGCGCGTCAGTTCGAGGCTGACGGCTTGCAGCGCCGACTCGCGCTCGCTGCTCAAGTTCTCCCAGCGTTCGTTATAGACCTGACTGCTCAACTGCTCGCGTTCCTGGTCCAACTGCTCGCCTCGAGCGGCATAGTCATCGATGATCGGGTCAAATACCGTGTCGTGCCGTTCCCGCAGGTAGGCCTGCCAGAATGCGCGCTGGCTCAAGCTGGCTGCCAGCGCCTCTTCAGTCTCGGCTGCCCGAACCACACTCAAGGCTTCTGCGGTCTGTTGCGCAGTTACCGCTGCTGCTGCGTCATAGCGCATGGTGCGTGGCTGCAGGGGCAGATCCAGCGCTGCAGTCAGGTGGATGCGGTAGTACAACAGCACCTCGATCTCGTCCACACCCCGCTGCGCCCGGACGCGGTCGGCGATGTCCTGGCGCGCATACTGGTCCAGACGTTCCAAGCGGAAAAGCTGGCGGTTGAGCCTGATCAGACGACTGCCGCGCTCGTGCAGCGCGCCGTCCCGGTTAGCCTGGGCGACACGCGCCTGCAACTGCACCTCGCTGAAGCGCTCGGCAATGCCATCGGCGCAGGTCTGGCTATTCTGGGTGTGGCTGAAGATCTGCTCGCGCAACTGCGGGTCGTCTTTCAGCGCAGCCAGCAGCGCCCAGACCTGCTCGGCCAGGTATTCGCGGTGGCTGGCGTAGTCGGCAGTGGTGCGCAACTCGCTGAGCAGCTCGAACAAACGCGAGCTGTCGGGCATTGCCGCCAGCGTGTCCCACTGCGCCTGGCGCGCTGATTGCTGGTCCTCGGGCACATTGCTTAACCAACTTGCAACGCTGTCATCCTCGGACAGATCGCCCTCCTCTTCGGGCTCAGCTATCGCATGCAGGCGTTGGTAGTCCTGCACACTGTAAAGGCGCACGACTTCCTGACTCGGCAGAGGGTTGCGATCAAGCAGGAACGCCCGGCGGTAGGACAACGGCATCATCATGATGTCATCGGGCAATGCCGGCACGAGATTGTCACGCAGGTCGACATACTCCAGATATCCACACAGCTCCAGGCCGAACGGCCAGGCTGCAAGCCGACAGTGACGCAAACGCAACTCTCGCAGATGCGACAGGTGATTGAAGCGCAGTTGCATGAAACCCAGCGGGTTGTAACTGAGGTCGAGTTGACTCAGCCGCGGCAGGCCGCTGAGAACCGCCAGGCTGTCGACGTTCAAGCGGATGCGATTGTGCGCCACGCGCAGGACTTCGAGGTCCGATAAATAGGCCAGCCCTCGGGGTAGAACAAGCAATTGATTGCCGCTCAGATTCAAACGTCGCACACGGGGGAATGCGCGCAAAAAATCAACCGGCACGCTGTCCACCTGCAGATCCGTCAACACCAGCTCGGCGATATGGCTGAACTCTACCTCCGCAGGGATGAACGGCAGTGTGCGTGCTGGGTAACCACTCAGATCCAGACGCATACTCGCTGCGGCGCCGTCGCGCAGGTCGACTGGCTCGCCTTCAAGACGCCAGGCCCTGCGCAAGGCATCACCAAACTGCACCCGCATCTGGCTTCTCGATTCGCTCAGGTCGGCGCTTTGCCACCGCTCAAGGCTGGAGTCGAGGGCGGCGTAGGCCTGTTCCTGTTGCAACAACACCGCCATTGGCGATTGTGGCGAACGCAGCAACAGCTGCAGATACTGATCGACTTCGGCATCGTTGAAGCTTGGATACAACGCGCGGACCCGATCACGCAAGACGCTCAACGGTGAGCGCACAGCGGGCTGGCCGCGACCGCTCAGCAGGTAACCGACGCGACCATCCGCAAGTCGCCGGCCTGGACTGAACCAAGGCGTCTGCGCAGGCCATCCGAGCAAGCCCTCGAGCCCGCTGCGGGTGCCTGGCAAGTGTGCAGTGGTGGCGACGCGCAAGCGTTCGCCGGGGCCTCCCTGGGTAGCGGGCAGCAGTGCCATCTGCTCGGTTGAGAGCACGGCACTGATCGCCTCGAAGAAGCCTGCCGGCTCCTCAATGTCCTCTTCACGCGCCCGACCTTGATTGTCATACAGGCGCACACGCCCGTTGCTCAGCACCAGCACGGTCCGCTTGGACTCGTCGCCCTGAGGGTCGAGCATGGCCAGCAAGCGGCCGTTTTCACTGCCCTCACGCAGCACCAGGTTGACTGAAGACGGCCACGCTGGCAGCCGCCGCAACAATGCGATGACCAGCTCTCCGGTTTCATTGGTGGCGGCATTGGCCAGGTACAACCCTTCGACTGCGCGGTTGATACGAGCCAGGCTCAGCAAAGCCCGGGCACGTTTGGCAATGGCCAGCGGCACCCTCCCCTCATGCAGCGCCACCTCGCGTTGCGCCTGGCTGGCATCGCTCACCGCCTGTAACGCGTAAGCACCCGGCAGGCCCGGGAAGTCTCGCCGCACCGCTGTCAGCAGTGCATCATCGGTGGGCAGACTTACTTCGCAAAGGTGCTCGAACAAGCGCTTGCGCAGAGGGATCTGCTGATCCAGCAGGGCCTCGCGCAAGGCGTCGGCATCCAGCCCGGCAAGGCCCGGCTGGGCCAGACACCAGGCCTGCACCTGGGCGTCACCATGGACCTCCCCGATGCCGTCCAGGCTGGCAAAAAAAGCCTCGGTCCGAGCGTCTGCGTCAAACCGGCGCAAGGTTTCGCGCAGGTTCACCGGCACCGTTCGGTTAGCCACCAGCAGCCCGCGCAGGGCTTCCTGGTCAACCCTGGCAACCTGCATCACGCGCGTCGCCTGCGCGGCAGTCAGCGGCGGATCCTGCGGCCACAGCCGCTCGAGCATGCGCGCGCTGTCATCCCACTCCAGCGGCCTGTCCATGCGCAGGCGCCAGCAGCGTTCGCCGTTGTATTCGACCACCGGGCCGAACGCACCCTCACGCTGCGGATGACGCAACCGCCAAGGGCCCTCTGCCTGCGGTCGATGAACTTCGTAATAGCGTTCGCCCTGCCTGATCCAGCGTTGCTCGCCGCTGCCATAAAGTCCGTCAGGCTGCAGACCGGTGCTGTCCGGTTGCGTCTCGTATTGACTCAAGTCAGCCGACCACAGGCGCTGCTCGCCCTCACCAAGACGCACCGGCTCCAACCCAGCAACGAAGGGACTGGGCACGAAGCCTCGAGCCACGACCGTCGCACCGCCGGCAATCGCAGCGGTTACCGCAAGGGTCTCGGCCACACCCAGCATATGATCCAGCGCTTCATGCTGATGACCATGCAACCAGTCGACCGCTCCTTCGTAGACTTCTGAAAGGGTTTGCACCACCAGCAGTCCCAGCAGCAAGGCGCCAACTCCGGGAATAAACAAACCGGCCAGATTGACCAGCCCCAGGCCCGCTGCTTCCCAATCCTGCAGACGCTGTGCCCGCGCGGCGCGATCCGCCTCAGCAGTTGGCACCAGCAACAGACGCGCATCCTCTTTGATCCGCGATACCTGCTGATTGACCAGCTCAACAAAGACGTCACTGCTCGGCGTAATCCCTTCAAGGGCCAGATCCGGCACGCTATCGCTCAGTCGCTTGGCCAGCGTGGCGAGAAACGCCGGACGTTCGCGCAAGGCGATCATCTGGCTGAAACGCTGGCGCTGAGAGGCGTTGCGCAACTGATCTATCAGGTGCGATGACAGTTCGGCCCAGCTCTCGAACCGCTGCAGGGCGCGGCCGGGGTCGCTGGGTAAGTAGAGCAGCAAACCGTGGGCCTCACCTTCAACGCCGCGCAACTGAATGACCAGCGCATCGCTGGTCGTACAGCCGAGCACGCTCAAGCGGCCTGGGAAGCCGCGCAACCCGTGTTCATTGACCTCGTGGGCGCCGCGTGCGAGCTCTTGCAGCGCTATTTGCTCCACAGCGCTGACATGCCCTTTGAGTGCAGCGATTTCTACCGCCAACTGCAACCCGGCACGTTTGTCCGCGACCAGCATGTCGCAGGTAGTGGTGCTGAATACCTTGGTCAGTTGCTCTTGATAACGTGCGCCTGCGTCAAGCGACCGACATGCCGCAGCGAACGCCACCGGATCTCCCGACAGCACCGTATCACTGCCGGGGACAACCAACCCACTGCCCAGGAGCAAGGTATCGTTGGCGTGAAAGTTCTGCATCAAGCGCAGCACCCCGGCCTCACGCACGTAGTCAGGCTGGTAGAACGGCCACAGCGTGCCAGGCACGTGACCGAACTTGCGGCGCACCTCAAGCCACTGCAGGTCGTCGATATTACTTGCTGCGGGCAGTCTGCCGGCCAGCAGCGTATTGAACTGGGTCCGGGCGAAGGTCTGCAGGGGGATAAGCTCAAGCGTGGCAGCGCGGACCCCCTGCTGGCTCTCACGGTACTGTTTGAAGCGGTCACGCAAGCGGTTGATCTGGCTGGGCGAGGCCTGGCGAAGCCAGCCGGGAAGAATGCCACCCATGAATTCATCGGTGGCGTTGTTCAAGCGCTGCGCGGTGGCAGTGCCAGGAGTGAGCGGCTGTAGAGGCATGACACGTTCCTTGATAACGAGAGCGTTCAAGGTGATGCCCTTTGTTGCGCCGCAGCAGCGGGAAACGCTGTCACCGCTCAGCTCGCGTATGCACCCAGCTCAAGCACCCGTCACCTGCCCCAACGCTTCTCGGGTCAGGCGCAGGGCCAGGGCCTCGATCGCGGCCTTGCGTTCCTTGGCCAATGCGTTGACCAGTTCCAGGTATTGGCCCTCGGGGCGCTGCAGTTGCGGGCTGAGTTTATCCAGACGCTCCCAGAACGGTGCCTCGACTGCACTGAAGGCTGGTCCATGCTCGCGGCGCAGGCTCTCCAGCCAGAAATCGCGCTGACTGATGTAAACCGCCAACGCGTCGCTTGCCTCCGCCTGACGCACGGCCGCGCCCGCCTCGTTCAATTGCTGCAACGTCACCCCTGCCAGGGTGCCAAACTGCATCGTGGCGGGTTGCCCTGGTAGCTCCAGGCTCTGCGCGAGGCCGCTACGATAGGCCAGGCTGACCTCGACCTCATCCACTTGCTCACCTTCTTCCAGACGCCGCTCGACCTCATCGCGTGCAAGTGCCTCGACCTGATCGAGCCGGAACAGGCGCCGGGCCAGTTGCAATCTGGCCGCGCGGGCGCTGACCGGCTCCCGAATCCCAAGGGTTTGCGCAATGTACAGGCGCACTTCCAGCGCACTGAAGCAGGAAGCAACGCTGTCTACGCAGGTGCGCGGGTCGGCTGCCAGAGTGAACAGCTCACCCCGTAACTCGGTGTTTTCGCTTGCCGCCACCAGCATCACCCAGACCCTGCGGCCAAGGTCGGCCTGGGTCAGCCGATAGTCGCTGGTTCCAGTCAGCTCGCCGAGCAATCGGAAGAAGTCAGCACTGGCCGGCTCGGCCACCAGTGCGTCCCATTGATCGCCGCTGGCTTGGCGGTCCTGCTCTGGCAGCAGCCGCAGCCACAGCTCGCGGGCGCTTTCGGTAGAGACGACAGTCCCTGCCACTGGCGGCAGGCCCATCAGCAATTGCTCTGCATCAGGTAGCGGGTTGCCTTCGAACTGCAGCGCCTCGCGCAGCTGCTGCGGCGCATCGCGCAGCCCTTGGGGCAACGTGGAGATGTGGTTGTTGCGTAAGTCGCCGACCTCGAGGAGCCCGCACCAGTCCAGATCAACGGGCACAGCCTGCAAGTTTGCCGCGCGCAGATTGAGCTGACGCAGGTGGACCAGCGGACGCAGTTGCAAGCTCACCGCGCCCAGCGGATTGTGGCTCAGGTCCAGCGATTCCAGCTGCGTCAGACTGCGCAGCATCGACACCCCCGTGGCGGTCAAGCTGATCTGATTGCCACTGATTTGCAGGTTGCGCAGGTGGCGTAGCCGATCGAGTTCGCCGGGCAGCTGGCGCAGAGCATTGTTGCTCAGGTTCAACCAGCGCAGCTGCTGGAAACAATTGAGAAAACCCTGGGGCACCGTTTCGAGTGCCAGACCCATCAGCACCAGCTCACCGACATGGCTGAAGTCAATCCCCCCAGACAAATCAGGAAGGCTGCGCAGTTGCAGGTTGGTCAAGTTAAGGCTCAGGCCGAAGGAGGCCTCATGGTGATCGACAATCCGCTCGCCGATCAACCGCCAACAGCGGCGCATACGCTGGGCGGCTTCGCGGCGTGCATCGGCATTGGCTGTAGTGCGTGCCCGCCCTACCCAGAGAGCGAGCGTCTGCTTGAGCTGGCTGTATTGCTGTTCCTGCACCAACAGCGCGCTGTAGGCGGCCTCTGGCTGCTCCAGCAACATGGTCACATAGCTGTCGACCTGAGCGTCATCGAACCCGGGGTACAGCGCACCGACACGTCTGCGCAGCACCGCATGGGAGGGGCTGCCGGCCTCGTGGCGACCGCTGAGCAGATAGCCCAACCGGCCATCGGGCAACCGCTGCAGCGGATTGGTCGGGGCACCCACATCGCGTTTGCCCAGCAGTTGCAGGAGGGCGTCGCGCGTGGTCGGCAGCCATTGCCGCAGCAACAACCGGAGTGCCTGCGCCCCATCGGCATCCGGCAGCCCCAGCTGCGTGCGCACCAGCGCCGGGGTGCAGGCGAACAGTGCCTCGAACAGTCCACGGGGTTCGGCCACGGCCAACGTCGATTCGACGCCTTGACTGTCATACAGGCGGATGCTGCCTTCACTCCTGATCATCACCAATAGCTGCTCACCCGCTTCGGGTGCTTGCAAGCGCGCCAGCAGCCTGCCAGCGATTGTGCCGTCACGCAGCTCGAGCACCGGCGATGGCGGCCATGCCACGTGCCGGTGCAGCAGGGCAAAAAGCAGTTCCACCAGTTCGACCCGGTAGCTGTCTAGCAGAAACAACCCTTCGCGCATGCGTGTAAGCTGCGCGACCTGGAGCATCTCGCGCGCGTGCTGGGCCACACTGAGTGGCAGACGTTGCTGTGCATGTATTGCCATGCGTTGCTCGGCGCTGATGTGTTTGAGCACATGCAAGGCATAGGCGTCCGGCAAACCTGGAAAGTCGCGTTGCACCAGCTGCAGGGCCGGGTCAGGGGTCAGGTACAGGCGGGCGAAGTGCTCCAGCATCCGCGGTCGCAGGCTGCGCGCCTGCTCGCCAATGGCTTGGGCCTGAGCTGCGTATTCAAGACTCTGCAGGCCGACCTGATCGACGCAGTACTGCCAAAGCTGGGTGTCGCTGGCCCCCGCAGCCAGACCGCTGAAGAACTGCTCGATTCTGGCCTGAACCGCAAAGCGCTCTAGGGTATCGCGCAGGGCCACCGGCAATTGTCGGTTTTCTACCAACAGGCCGCGAAGTTGCAGCTCGTCGATCTGCGCAACCTGCAACACCTGAGCCTGACGTTCGCCGCTCAACGCGCGTGCACCGGGCCAAAGACTTTCAAGCAGGCGCTGGTCGCCCTGCAGAGTAATCGGTCGCTGGTATTCAAGACGCCAAGCGCGCTCGTCATTGAACTCAAGCGCTGGTCCGAAGGCCGATGCATCGCCTGGATCGCGCAAGCGCCAGGGGCCATTCGCGACCTGCCCGTCAACGCGATAGTGAGCCCCCTGGTGTTGCCACCACACACCGTCGCCGTCGCTCACCAGACCGTTATCGAGGTCGAGCAGAACCCCGTCTGGCGGAGTATCCCGATAGTGCTCAAGCTCATTGTTCCACAGCCGCGGCTGGCCGTTGGCTGCGGTAACCGGCTCAAGCTGCTCGACGAAGCCACTGCGCGCGAAGCTGCGTACCGCCAGCTTGGCGCCGCCGGCAATTGCTGCATTCACCGCCAACGTTTCGGCGACACCCAGCAGGTGCTGCAAGGCTTCGTGCTGATGCCCTCGAAGCCAGTGATGAACCCCTTCGCACAGTTGCCCGAGGGTTTGACGAACCATGTCCGCCAGCAGCAGCGTCCCTACCACCGGCACGAACAGCCCCGCCAGATTCAGCAGATTCAGGCCGGCCGACTTCAGTGCCTCCATACGGCGTGCTCGCAGCCTGCTGTCGGCCGCCGCATTGGGCACCGCGAGAAAGCGCGCGTCGCTCTTGATGTGATTGATGCGTCGGCTGGCCAGAACCGTGAACAGCTCGCCACCATCGCTGCTCACATCAGGTTCAAGGTCTGGCTCTGTGTCCGCAAGCCTCAACTGTAGCGTCGTGATGAAGGCTGCTCTTTGCTCCAGCGCGACACGCTGTACCAGCGTGCTCCGGCTGGCATCGCCGCCCAGGCGTTGCAGAACGTAGTCATTGACTGCCGACCACCCGCTGAAGTGGTGTACCGGATGCTGTTCATCGTCAGGCATGAGCAGCAGTACGGCGACGGTCCCAGGGAGCCCGGCGGCTTGATTCAGCCAGCCAGTGTGGCCACGCATCTCGACCACCCACACGCCCGACAAACTGCTGTCGAGCAGGGTCAGTTCGCCACAGCGGATAAGCCCAGCGTCGGGATGGCTGGCTCTGCTGCCTGCAGCAATATCCAGCAGCAGCTTGACTTCAGCCTCCGGCAGAAGACGTTTGACCTGTGCCAATCGCGCCGCCAGCACCCATCCACAGCGCGCGTCCTGCGCCAGCAGGCGGGCGGCGTCTGCGTCGAACACCGACGTCAGGTGGGTCTGGTAACCGTTGCCCACATCCGCCTGACGGCAACTGTCGACGATCGCCTGCGTATCGTCGCTCACGACCTGCTCAGCGACGCCCGTTGCCGGTTGCGCCGGGTAAAGCAGACCAGAGCCCTTGTAGAACGTTTCGGCGCTGGCGAAGTTCTGCATCAGCCGTTGCATGGCCGGCTCGCTGACGTAATACGATTCGTCGATGGGCAACCTGTCGGGGCGCACGGTGAATTTTCGTCGAAGCTCTCGCCAACAGGCTTTGTCCAGGTCAACTGGCAACGCCATATGTGTTTCCAGTGCGGTCTCCAGCTGCTTTTTGGCGAACTGCTGCAAAGGCTGGAGGCGAGCAAAGACGGCGGCTACTGCAGCCTGACTGTGCATGTGCATGGTGTAGGCATCGCGCAGAGCGATCAGTTGCTCGGCACTGGCACGCTTCAACCAGGCAGGCAGGATCGCTGCAATGAACTGGTCGGTGGCGTTTTCAATTTTTGCGGGGAGCGCAGCGTGCGACATAGTCCAATCCAGGTTGAGTAAATGACCCAACTCTGAAATACGCAGCGCTGCGTTGGCATAGGGAATCAGTGACGGGCGTCGCGAGCCTGGATCAACAACCGATAATGCCCCGGATTACAATCAAACCACTTGCGAAACGCTTTGTAGAAAGAGCTTGGTTCGGCAAAACCCAGCCGCTCTGCAATGTCATCCATCGGCGTCTCGAAATCTGCCAACCAGGCAACTGCCAGCTCGCGCCGCGCGCTGTCCTTGAGGCCCTGATAGGTCTGCCCCTCTTCGGCGAGGCGACGGCGAAGCGTCGAGGCAGACAGGTGCAGTTGCCGCGCGAGGCTATCGGCGTCAGGCCACTGCGACGGCGGCAACTGCAACAAATCGCCGCGAATGCGCCGAGCGAAGCTGTCTGGATCACGGTACTTGACCAGGATATTGCCCGGCGCCTCGGCCAGAAAGCGTTGCAGGTCCTGCGTTGTACGCTTGATCGGCCACTGCAGGCACTCGTCAGCGATGATCATGCGCGTAAAGGGGCGATCAAATTGCAGTTGCTGTGTGAACATCACACGGTAGTCGTCGCACGAGGGTGGTTCAGCGCAGCGCAGGTCGATCGCAATGATCGGGATGCGGCGCCCGGCCAGCCAGCAGGCGACACCGTGGACGATCATCCAGAAGGTGAAATAGGTAAAAGCCCGACGCGGCTGCATGCTGGGTTCGTGGATGACGATCTCGGCCAGGTCAGGTTGCTCCGTCAGCGTCGGCTGCAAGTCCTCGAGCATCAAGGCGAGGAAGTCGACAACGCTCTGCAGGCCCGCGCCGAGCGTAGGCTGCAGCATACTTGCACGGCAAGCGAACGCCAGACTGCCGCGGCGCAGACCGCGGCGATCCATGGCAAAGAATTCGTCCCCGCAGCGGCGGGCCAGCAATCGCCACAAGCGCGCGTAGGCATCGGCGCCGACGCGAGCATGTGCCTGCTCCAGTTGCGTTGCATCGATCCCTGCGCGGGCCAGCAAGGCCGCGTCCGCAGCACCGCCTGCAGAGGTCTGCAGCAGGGCTTCGCGTACCAGTTGCATGGAGATTGTGTCTTTTTCGCTCATTGGGGGTCCGTGGCAGGCCAATGCCGGCCATCTTAGGCCGGTGGCGAAAAAAAAACAGTCTCGCCACCGCACCTGTTGTTACACCTGCGTGGATGATCCAGTGGCCGCCCTGGCCAGGGCGGCACGGGTAAGGGTGAGAACATGAGCACTGACCGCCGCCTCGCGGTCGCTCGCCACCTGGTTGACTTGAGCCAGGTAGTCAGCATCCTCGAGCCCTTCGCGCTGCTCATCGAGGGCCTCCATGCGCGCCCAGAAGGGCTCCTCGACGGCCTCGAACGTGGCGCCGTGCTGCCGACGCAGGTACATCAGCCAGAAATCCCGTTGGCCGATGTACTGTTCAAGCGCAGAGCCGGCCTCGGCCGCGCGCACGGCAGCCTCGGCAGCGTCCAGATCATCACTGCTGACTCCACCGATGGCCTCGAACTGCATCGTCCGCGGTTGTCCAGGCAGATCGAGCGTGGTCGCGAGCCCGATCCGATAAGCCAGGCTGACTTCGACCTCATCGACTCCGCGATCCTCTGCGCTGCGCCGCAGCATGTCTTCACGGGCATACGCTTCTACCTGATCGAGCCGGAACAGCCGGCGGCCGAGCTGTAACAGGCCCGTTTCACTCTGACCGGTGGCTTCGTCCTGGGCAACTGCCGCGAGCATGCGTACCTCCAGGACGCTGAAGCTGGAGATCACGCTGTCAACGCACGAGCGTGGCTGGCTGGCCAGAGCGAACAGATCCTCGCGCAAGGCAGTGTTCTGCTCGATGGCATCGAACATGGCCCACACTCTAGCCTCAAGGTCAGCCCGCGCCAGGCGAAAGTCACTGGTCTGCACCATGTCCTGCAACAAGCGGAAGAAGTCGGCACTGCCGGTTTCATCAGCCAGGCGATTCCACTGCGCGCTGCGGCTCGCGTTCGCGGGTGCATCGAGCAGCTCCAACCAACGCGAGCGGTAAGAGCCCTCACTCCCGGTGCTTGTTTCACTGTCGGAGCTTCTGCCTGGGTCCAGCCAGAGTTCGGCGTACTCTTCTGGCAAGTTGTTACCTGACAACGCCAGACGTCGCCGCCAGGAAGATCGGTTATCCCGCAGGTATTGCGGCAATGCAGTGATCAGGTTGTCGCGCAGGTCCACATAATCAAGCGAGACGCCCAGCGCCAGGTGCTGCGGTACCGCCGTCAGGCCAGTGTTGCGCAAGCCCAGCTGACGCAGCCTTGGCAAGCGGTCAAGGCTCAGATTGAACTCCGCGAGACTGTTGTCGCCAAGGTCCAACACTCGCAACTGGTTCAGCTCGGCCAATACAGTGTCGTTCGACGCACTCATTTGCAGGCTGTTACGAGAGAGGATCAACTCTTGCAGATGTGACAGGTGCGTCAGGCCTTGCGGCAGATCAGTGAGGCTGTTGTTGTCCAGGTTCAAATTCAACAGGTTGCCAAAGGGCTGCAAAAAACCGGCAGGCACATTGCTCAGTTGCATGTTTGACAGGCTGATTTCGGTGACATGCTCAAAACCTCGCTGCCCAGTGAGATCGGGCAGATCGCCCGCAGCGTGGGCAGACAGGATCAGCACCATGCCTGGTGTGCCATCCAGTTGCGGGCGCCCCGTCGCGCCCTGCAATCGCCAGGAACGGCGGATTTCGTCGGCCACCGATCGGCGTAGAGGTTGGCGCGCAGCGCTGCCGCCCTCAGCTGTCCAGTGTTCCAGCGTCAGATGCAATCGCTGGTAGCTGCGCTCCTCATCGAGCAACAGGCTGAAGGGGGAACCCGCTTGTTCATGCAGGATCTGCATAAACAGCTCCAACTGTTCTGCACTGAAGCCTGGAAACAGGCTGCGCACGCGGTCCTGCAACGTCCGCTCGGCCAGGTGATTGCCGCCGCCACGGCCACTGAGCAGGTATCCAAATCGCCTGTCGGGCAGCCGCTGCGGTGCGCGGAAGGTCGGTCGCGGCGCGCTGATGTCCAGCAGCTCAAGCACTGCAGCTCGGCTGGCGGGCAGACGGCGCTGCAATTCATCGCGCAATGCGCCTGGCGCCGCGCCGTCGGCCAGCCCCAGCCGCTCACGGTCGACCTGTGGTAGAAAATGCCACATCACGTCCAGCAGCCCGCCAGGCCCGCTCATTTCAGTGAACAGCGGCGCGCCACCTTCGAACACCTGCATCTGCCCTTCGCGCCATACCATGACCTTGGCTGGGTAGCTGGCATCTGCCGGGTATAACCGCGCAATCAGACGCCCATCGACGGCGCCCTCGCGTATCTCGAAGTTGACCTCCTGCGGCCAGGCAGGCGCACGGCGCATCAGCGCAAACACCAGAACCGGCAACTCCTGATGGTAGGCATTGTTCAGCGCCAGGCTTTGCAGCAGCCGGCATAGGCGTGCCTGATGAGCGGCGATGCGCGCGCGCTCGGCCAGCGCCAGCGTCAACCGGCCCTTTTCCCGCAAATGGTGCAGTTGCTCAGGTGTCGCACGATCAAGCAGGTCGGCCGCATAGCGGTCGGGCAGCCCGGGGAACAGCCTCTGCAGCACACTCACCAAGGGATGCGGGTTGCTCAGCCCGCCGTAGTGGTCCATCAGCTTCGCGCGCAACGCCGGGGCGTTGTCGACTATGGCCTGCGCGCGCAACTCGGCTGCCTGCCGGTCAGGCGGCAGCTGTTCGGTACAAAATTGCAGGATCTCTGCGTCCAGTACGTTCGGGCTCTGTTGTATGGCCAGAAAGAACGCGTTGATGCGCGCATCCAGAGAAAAGCGCTCCAGCGTATCGTGCAGGCCCGCCGGCAATCGCCGTTGCTCGGCGACCAGCCGGCGTAGCGTTGCTTCTTTGACATCCGCGATCATCATTACCTGATCGATACGCTGCGCATCCAATGATGCTGATAACGGCCACAAGTGCTCAAGCAGAGGCATTGCTCCGGACCATTCCTGCGGGCTCTGCCAGGCAAGCCGCCAACCGCATTCGCCATTCCACAGCAGCGTCGGCGCGAAACCGGGCTTGCCATCTGCCCGCACCAGGCGCCACTGCCGGGTCGAGTGATGCTGTACCACCTCATGCAGATGCCCTTGGTACATCCACCACTGCCGGTCGCCATGGTGGTAAAGGCCAGTGCTGACTCTGCGCAGCGGTTTGGGCACCTGCCGAGCGCGATAGGGTGCAAGGTCATGCGCCCACAGCTTGCCCGCATTTGCCGGCGCCGCCACCGGCACCAGCGCATCGACAAAGCCACTGCGCTTGAACCCCCGTGCCACTGCCGCCCCGCCTGCTGCCGCCAGGGCATTGACGGCGACCACCTCGGCAACGCCGAGCATATGATCGACCGCTTCATGCTGATGGCCGCGAGCCCAGTCGTGGACCCCTTCATAAACCTCCACCAACACTTCGACCACCATTTGCGCCATCAGCAACTGTCCCAACGTAGGAACGAACAAGCCAGCCAGCTGCAGCAAGTTCATGCCAACCGATTCGAGGGTCTGCAACCGCTGCCACTTGACCTGATCGTCGACATCGGCAACCGGCACCAGCAGGAATCTGGCATCTTCGCGGATCCGCTGCAGTTGCAGACTGGCCAATTCAGTGAACAGGCTCTTCGCCGCCGTAGTGCCAGTGACCTCGAGATCCGGCTGCGGATCGCTGAGACGCTTGCTTAAGGTGCTCTGGAACATCGCACGCTGTTTCAGCGAGACCAGTGCCAACAATTGCTCCTGCTCGTGCGGGGCCTGCATGAGGGTGAGCAGGTAGGCCGACAATCCAGCCAGGGAGTCGAAGCGCTGCAAAGTTCGATGCGGCAGGTACAGCACAATACCGCTATGCTCGTCCCCTGCTGGTTCAGTAGCGGGCAATTGCACAGTCAGCGCGCCCAGCAGCGCGCAGCCCAGAAGCTGCAGATGCTCAATCTTCAGCGTGGTGCCAACGTGCGGTTCAGCAGCGCCATCGATCAGCGGCGACAGCACGGCCAGGTCTGCGTCACTCAGGGTCATCTTTACATGGGCGAGATCGACGCTCAGCGCAAGACGCTGACGCTTCTCCACCACCAATGTTTCCTTGAAGGCAGCATCGAATACCTGATCCAGATGGCCTTGATAGCGCTTTCCGGCATCCACTTCGCGGCACACCGCGACAAACCTGGAGCTCTCAACCAGCAGGTTTTTGCTTGTCAGGAACGCGTCGTGCCCTGCAGCGATCAAGCCGGTTTTGCTGTCGAAGTACATGCCGCTGGGGAAGTTTTGCAGCAAGTGGTGAAGCGCTGGCTCGATCGTGTAGTGGTTGACGAATGATTCCCCGCCCAACAGGCTGTATTTGTCCCAATGCTGGCGCCACAGGGCGTTGACCAGATCGAAATCAAGCTTCAGTTTGGCTTTGATCGCCTGATTGAGCAGCGTCCGAGCGTAGTCCTGCGGTGTCTTGAGCTGCTTCAAGGCATCGTGCAGCTTCGCTTCGGTGGCGCGGTGGGCCGCAAAGCGAACTTGCAGTGCAGCGATTTGCTGAGCCGAGGCAGCATGGAGCCAGGCCGGCAGGTTATCGGTGATGAATTGATCGGTCGTGTTCGGCTGGGCGTCTGGATTGGCCATGCTGGGCTCCTTGTGGGGTCAGCCGACAGCTTCTTCCTATGCTCATCCAAATCGCACCGGGAACTGCGCTCCCCTCTGCCCTACGTGACCTGCGCAAGCTCCATGAATGCCTGGATCAGACGCAACTCGCGGCGCCGCTCCAGGCAGCCGATCATGTGCTGATTGCGCAGCCCATCGCCGGCCATGGGCCGCGCCACCACACGGGGGTCGTGGGCAACTTCCATGGACGATACGATGCCGATACCCAGCTCTGCTGCCACCGCCTCGGTAACCGCCTCACGGCTGTCCAGTTCCAGCAGCACACGCGGCTGAACCCCGGCCTCAGCGCACGCCCGGTCAAACGTGCGGCGGGTGATCGAACTGGGTTCGCGCAACACCATGATCTGCTGATGCAGAGCGCTCAACGCCAGTGCAGTGGCTGTGCTCGCCCAAGGGTGCGCAGCCGGCAGCAGCGCGCACAGGTTTGACTCACCGAGGCTGCGCAGGTGCAGGCCCTTGCGAGGCTCGACCTCGGTCAGCACTGCGACGTCGGCGTGTTCACTGAGCAGTGCCGCCAGCGTCTCCTGGGCATTGCCCAGACGCAGGTTGACGGTAATACCTGGGTAGCATGCGCGCAGTTGCGCGAGCATCGGCATGACCCGGTGCGGCCCGTCGGCAGCTACCTCGAGGCGCCCGGTCAGCAATTGGCGGTTGGCCTCGAGCATGGCCTGGGCTTCTTCGGCAAGGCCGAACATGGCCCGGGTAATGGCCGCCAGCCGGATGCCCTCCTCAGTCAGCTCCACACGCCGGGCGGTACGCCGCAGCAAGGTGATCTGATAATGCTCCTCGAGCGCTTTGACGTGCCCGGTCACCGCCGGCTGGCTGATGAACAGACGTGCTGCAGCGCGGGTAAAGCTGCCCTCACGGGCAACCGCATCAAATGCACGTAGCTGGAAAAGGTTCATGGCTATCGGCCTGACTTATGGCTGGCATAACAACAAACAATTTGATTGATAGCATGCCGAATTGCAACCTTGTCCTCGCAGTATCAGCCCACCGCTTGCGAGGATTGACGCAATGAGCAATGCCCCGATTCTGCTGACCCCCGGCCCCCTCACCACCTCTCTGCGTACCCGCCAAGCGATGCTTGTGGACTGGGGTTCCTGGGACCGTGATTTCAACCAACTGACTGCCAGCGTCTGCGAGCAGCTGCTGGCCATTCTTGACGCCAGCGCCAGCCATCATTGCGTGCCGTTACAAGGCAGCGGCACCTTTGCCGTGGAAGCCGCCATCGGCACATTGGTGCCCCGCGACGGCAAGGTGCTGGTATTGATCAATGGCGCCTACGGTCAGCGCCTGGCAAAAATCTGCAAGGTACTTGGCCGCCGTTACAGCACCTTTGAAACCGCTGAAGACCAACCCACTACCGCCGCCGATGTAGAACGGCTGCTGGCAGCAGATGACGAACTGACTCACGTTGCATTGATCCACTGTGAAACCAGCACCGGCATCCTGAACCCGCTCAAGGCGATTGCCGACGTGGTGCACAGCCATGGCAAGCGCCTGATCATCGACGCCATGAGTTCGTTCGGCGCATTGCCGATCGACGCGCGCGAAGTGCCGTTCGAAGCACTGATCGCCGCTTCCGGCAAGTGCCTTGAGGGCGTTCCCGGGATGGGTTTCGTGTTCGCTGAAAAAACTGCCTTGGTAGCTGCCGAGGGCAATGCTCAATCGCTGGCCATGGACCTGTACGACCAGCATGCGTATATGGCCAAGACCGGTCAGTGGCGCTTTACCCCACCGACCCACGTGGTCGCTGCCTTGCACGAGGCGCTCAAGCAATACACCGAAGAAGGCGGCCTGCAGGCCAGACACCAGCGCTACGCCGACAACTGCCAAACGTTGCTCGACGGTATGGCAGCGATCGGCCTGCGCAGCTTCCTGCCGGCGGCCATTCAGGCACCGATCATCGTCACCTTCCACGCCCCGGATGATCCGCGCTACCGATTCCAGGACTTCTACGAACGGGTCAAGGCCAAAGGCTTCATCCTCTACCCGGGCAAGTTGACCCAGGTCGAAACCTTCCGCGTTGGCTGCATCGGTGCCGTCGGTACGCAGGGCATGCAGGCAGCCGTCGATGCCGTGGCCCAGGTGCTGCGGGAAATGCAGGTGCACACCGGCACTCAACTCTTGAGCGAGGCTTTGTGAACATGAACTACATCAATCCAACCCGCCTGCAAGCCGCAATCCTTGACTGGGCCGGCACCGTGGTCGACTTCGGCTCGTTCGCGCCCACGCAGATATTTGTCGAGGCGTTCGCCGAATTCGACGTCGAGGTATCCATCGAAGAAGCCCGCGGGCCGATGGGCATGGGCAAGTGGGACCATATCCGCACCTTGTGTGATCAGCCGGCGATTGCCGAGCGCTACCGCAAGGTATTTGGTCGCACGCCAAGCGATGACGATGTGACCGCCATTTATGAACGCTTCATGCCCCTGCAGATCGACAAGATCGCCGTGCACTCGGCACTGATACCCGGGGCCCTGCAAACGCTGACCGGGCTGCGCGCAGATGGCCTGAAAATTGGCTCGTGCTCAGGCTACCCCAAGGTGGTCATGGACAAGGTGGTCGAGTTGGCCAAGCGCAACGGCTACGTTGCCGACCATGTGGTGGCAACCGACGAGACACCCAATGGCCGCCCTTGGCCGGCGCAGGCGCTGGCCAATGTGATTGCCTTGGGCATCGATGACGTTGCGGCCTGCGTCAAGGTCGATGACACCGTACCGGGGATTCTCGAAGGCCGCCGCGCGGGCATGTGGACGGTGGCGCTGGTCTGTTCGGGCAATGCCTTGGGGCTGACCTGGGAGGAGTATCTGGCCCTCGATGCGGACACGCTGGAGTGCGAGCGGCAGCGGATTCATGCGCTGTTCAAAAGCTCGCGACCGCATTATCTGGTCGATACCATCAATGATCTGCCTGAGGTGATTGCCGACATCAACCGGCGCTTGGCCAACGGCGAAATGCCACAAGGCGCCTAGTGGTATCAAATTCCGGCGGGTACTTGTAGGGCGCCCCGCCAAGGGCGCCGCTACAACAGCCGGTCACACCACGCGGTTGAGCTTCACCCACGCCGCAAACTTGTCGATGAAAGCCTGCAGGAACGGCCGGGTCTTGTCGTTGAGCTTGCCAGCGTCATCGAACAAGGTCGCCGCCCCGCCGATATACGCCTCGGGCATCTGCATGCACGGCATATCGAGGAATACCAGGCACTGACGCACTGCATGGTTGGCACCAAAGCCCCCCACTGCCCCGGGGGAAACGCTCACCACAGCCGTTGGCTTGCCGCCCCAGGCGCTTTGCCCATAAGGCCGCGAACCCACATCGATGGCGTTTTTCAAGCAACCAGGCAGCGAGCGGTTGTACTCCGGTGTTACGAACAGCACTGCATCACTGCGTTTGATCTCGTCACGAAAACGCTGCCAGGGTTGCGGCGCACCTGCACTCTCGACATCTTCGTTGTACAGCGGCAAGTCGCCGATCTCGATTATCTTCAAGCTGAGGCTGGAGGACGCCAGCTCACCCAAGGCCTTGGCCACCTTGCGATTGTAGGAATCCTTGCGCAAGCTGCCGACTACAACTGCTACCGAATACACCTGGCTCATGGCTTTTTGCAACCTCTGCTGGTTGAGGGAGTTAGTAGTTATAGATGACCGTTTTTTGCCGCCGAGGTTTTTTTCCCGCAGCAAGAAAACTTCCCGGCAGTTTCGCTGGTCTATGACAGCAGACATTTCTCAAATTTTCAGAGGTTTCCCCCCAAAATGGCAGCAGTACTGGTCGGCCAATTCCACGCCCGTGACGCCGAAGGCCGTATCTACCCCGTGCACGAATTCCAGGAATCGACCTTTCAGGCCGACGGCAGTGCCCATGGCGAACCGATTACCAGCTATCGACTGGCTATCGGTGATCGTGTTCGGCACCTGGGAGAAGATCGCTTCGAGCTGACGCAGAGTGGCGTCGAGATTATCCGTATTCCCTGATTGCGCCTTACGCCAACCAGCAGGCCACGGAAGGCCAGCATGCTGGCCTGATCAGGCCTCGCTCAGGCTCTGCCACAATGCCGGGCCGCCAGCAGACTTGGCGACCGCCGCCAGACGCTGAGCATGCGCTTCGAGCTCTTCGGCAGAAGCCATCAGTACAGGCTGCGGCTGACGCCCGACAATTCGGCGAATTTCACTGCCATCACTGTCCCCGCCCTCCTCTCCATCAGCACCATGCCCAGCCAGCGACAGGCTGGTCTGGCCGCCGGTCATCGCCAGATAGACATCCGCCAGCAGTTCCGAGTCGAGCAACGCGCCGTGCAGCTCACGCCCGGAGTTGTCGATCCCGTAGCGTTTGCACAAGGCATCGAGGCTGTTGCGCTGGCCTGGGTGGCGCGAGCGCGCCAGCATCAGGGTGTCGAGGATGCCGCAGTGCTTGGAGATATCGGCGCGGTCATGCTGGCCAAGCAGAGCGAACTCGTTGTTGATGAAGCCAACGTCGAACGCCGCGTTGTGGATGACCAGCTGCGCGCCCTGGATGAAGTCGAAAAACTCGTTGGCGACTTCGGCAAAACGCGGTTTGCCGATCAGGAATGCATCGGTGATGCCGTGAACGCCGATCGCGCCCTCGTCACTCTCGCGGTCAGGCTGCAGATAAACATGGAAATGCCGCCCGGTCAGACGCCGGCCGAGCACTTCGACGCAACCGATTTCGATGATCCGATGGCCCTCGCCAACCGGCATGCCGGTGGTTTCGGTATCGAGGACGACGTATCGGGTGTTCTGCTGCTCCACGGGCGGTGGCTCCAACTGTTACGACAAAAAAGAGCCGGGAGTATACCCCAGCGCCAGCCTACTTGTGACGTGCGCGAACTTCGTCAACACCGCGGTTGGCCAACTGGTCGGCGCGTTCGTTGCCATGATGGCCGATATGCCCACGCACCCATTTCCAGGTGACCTTGTGCCGGTTGACCTGCTCATCGAGCTCGCGCCACAGGTCGGCATTTTTCACCGGTTCCTTGGCGGCCGTCTTCCAACCGCGCTTCTTCCAGTTGGCCATCCACTCGTTGATGCCTTTCATCACGTACTGCGAGTCGGTGGTCAGCACCACCTCGCATTCACGCTTGAGCGCCTTGAGGCCCTCGATGGCTGCCATCAGCTCCATGCGGTTGTTGGTGGTCTCTAGCTCGCCGCCCCAGAGCTCTTTTTCGACGCCCTTGTACACCATCAGCACGCCCCAGCCGCCAGGGCCCGGATTACCCTTGCAGGCGCCGTCGGTAAACATCTCGATGCTTTCTTCGCTCATGTACTGCCTTAATTCGCTGTTGTTTATCGACCTGGATGATGGTCGAGGTTGGCCGGGTCACGGTTGACCGGGGCACGCCTGACCTTGGCCAGGGGCAGCGGCAGCAGCTTGCCCATCGGCTCGCGCCGGGCCGGTTGCAGTGGCCGCAGGCCGACTACCATCTTGCGCGCAATCAGCAGATAGACGCCGCCACCCGACATCTGCCAGCCCCCAGCCATCCGCTCCCAGCCGCTCAGGCGCTGCTGCCAGGCTGGTGATGCAAGCGGCGGACGATAACAGCCGAAGCGGCGTTTCTCCAGCGCGAAGCCGAGCAGGTTGAGCCAGTCACCGACCCGCGATGGCGGGATGCAACGCGCCCGGCGCAAGGCGCCCTTGCTGAACAGATGGCGCATGCCCCAACTGCTCCACGGGTTGATACCCACGATCAGCAGATGGCCACCTGGGCGCACCGCACTGGCCGCCTGACGCAGCAGGCCATGGGGCGACAGGCTGAAGTCCAGCCCATGCTGCAGCACCACGACGTCCGCCGCATGTTCGGCCAGCGGCCAGGCCTGTTCTTCGCAGACGATTTCAACCCCGGGCAACGGCGCGCCGAGACGCACGTTGCGATGCACCTGCTTGGCATGCGGCGGCGCCTCGGCCCCTGGCCCGTAATGCACCAGATAGCCGCCAAAAAAACGCGAGAGCTCGGTTTCAAGCAACTTTTCTTCTTCGCGCAGCATCAATTGCCCAACAGGGCCTTGAAACCATTCGCGGGCCAGGCTGATCAGCTCGACCCATTCAGGGTCGGCCTGGGCAAAGGCTTGGTCGGTCATTGCGTCTTCCCTCCAAGGTTCTCCCGCCGCGCCATCGCGGCTAAGATGCCCTTATGTCCCACGGCAGATGATTCGGATCCGCACATGATACAGATCGATGCACTACCCGCTTTCTCTGATAACTACATCTGGTTGTTACAGGATACTGCCAAACGCCACTGTGCGGTGGTTGATCCCGGTGACGCCCAGCCGGTCCTGGACTGGCTTGAGGCCAACCCAGGCTGGGAGCTGAAGGATATCCTCATTACCCACCATCACCACGACCATGTCGGCGGCGTAGTCGCGTTGAAGCGGGCCACCGGGGCGCGAGTCAGCGGCCCGGCCCGGGAGCAGATCCCCGAGCGTGACCTGGCACTGGGGGACAATGATCAGGTCACCGCGCTGGGCCTGACCTTCGAGGTGCTGGCCATGCCCGGCCATACCCTTGGCCACATCGCCTTTTATACCGCACAGACGCCGACGCCCGTGCTGTTCAGTGGCGACACGCTATTTGCGGGCGGCTGCGGGCGTTTGTTCGAGGGCACCCCCGAGCAGATGTATCACTCGCTCGAGCGGCTCGCCGCGCTGCCTGGCGCAACCGAGGTCTACTGCGCCCATGAATACACCCTGAGCAACCTGCGTTTTGCCAAGGCCGTGGAGCCAAGCAATCCCGAGGTGCTTGCGCGTTTCGATGAGGTAACCCGACTGCGCGCAGATAATCGCATAACGCTGCCGTCCAGCATCGGCCTGGAACGCCTCACCAACCCGTTTCTGCGCACTGCGGAAACATCCGTTAAACAAAAAGCAGACGAATGGAAGGGGCATTCAAACGAAGGCCAAGCTGCTGTTTTTGCTGCCTTGAGGTCTTGGAAAGACGGTTTCTGATAACCTCAAGATATATCGTAATTGAGGGGCAAAGGTTGACCCGGGCAAAAGCGGTTCCTAGAATCGCCCAACTTTTTCACCCGGATACCTGCCCCAGCCGATGCCTTCCAGTAGCCGCAGAACCTCGCAATCCGTCGCTTTGACGCGCCTCGCACAGATCAGTGCGCTGGCCCTGGCCGCCACCTTGGTGGGCTGCCAGAGCACCCGTCAGGTAGATGAATCCGAAAGCGTTCGCGCACACAACTACCAGGCTCGGATCAAGCACAAGCCAGCTCCGTTGATCATGGTCAAGCCCAAGGAGCAAGCGCCCCAGGATGTCTGGGAACGCATGCGCCAGGGCTTCGCCCTGCAGGACACCATCGACGTCAACCCGCGCATCGAGCAACAGCGCCTGTGGTTCGCCAGCAACCCGCGTTTCGTTGAAACCGCTGGCGAGCGCGGCAGTCTGTACCTGCATTACATCGTCGAGCGTCTTGAAGAACGCGACATGCCACTGGAGCTGGCCCTGCTGCCAGCGATCGAAAGCGCCTACAACCCGATGGCGTATTCCCGTGCCCACGCGGCCGGCATGTGGCAGTTCATCCCCTCGACCGGGCGCCACTTCAACCTGCGCCAGACCAACTTCTACGATGGCCGCCGCGATGTCACTGCATCGACCAACGCTGCTCTGGATTACCTGAGCCGCCTGCACGACATGTTCAATGGCGACTGGCTGCTGGCGCTGGCGGCCTACAATGCCGGTGAAGGCACTGTCAGCCGCGCCATCGAGCGCAATGAAAAGCTCGGCCTGCCGACCGATTACTGGAACCTGCCGCTGCCGCAGGAAACCCGCGACTACGTGCCAAAGCTGCTGGCCCTGTCGCAGGTGGTATCGACGCCTGAATCGTATGGCGTCAATCTCAACCCGATCGCCAACGAACCGTACTTTGCCGCCGTTGCCATCAACGACCGCCTCGACCTGTCGCGGGTCGCAGCCTTTGCCGATATCGACGAAGACGAGCTGATCCAGCTCAACCCGGCGTTCAAGAAGCGCATGACGGTCGACGGCCCGAAACAGCTGCTGGTACCAACCGCCAAAGCGCAGTTGCTCTCGGCCAGCCTGTCCAACCTGAACCCTGAACAGCTGCTCAGCTTGCAGCCACGCAAGGCCGTGTTCGAAGCCGCTGTCGCCGAAGCCAGTGCACCGGCTGCACGCAGCTACCGGGTCAAGCGCGGTGACAACCTGGGCAGCATCGCCAAGGCCAACCGGGTTTCAGTCAAGGATATCCAGCGCTGGAACAAGATCCCCGGTAATCGCCTCAAGGCCGGCCAAGTCCTGGCCATGCGCGGTGGCAACGCACCGTCTGCTGCTGCCAACCGGGTCGCCTCGGCCAAGCAGCGCTCGACTCAGTACAAGGTCCGCAAAGGTGATTCACTGTACCTGGTGGCCAAGCGTTTCAATGTCGAAATGCAGCACTTGAAGCGCTGGAATCCGCGTAGCGGGCATGCCCTCAAGGCAGGCCAGACCCTGACTGTCTACCTCGGTCATTGATCACTGCGGGGCTGCTACCCAGCCCCGCCTGCAGCACCCTCTCGCATCACTCTTTTTCCAATCCCGCCAAGCTGTTACTGTAGCCCGACCAAAGCCCAACGCCCTCTGGATCGGATGCCGATTTGATACGTCCCCTCCTGCTGTCCTTCAGCCTGGCCTTGAGCTTCCCCGCCGCCGCCACCGTCAGCGAAAGCCACGGTTATGCGCAGTTCGGCACGCTCAAATACCCAGCCACATTCACCCATTTCGATTGGGTCAATCCGCAAGCGCCCAAGGGCGGTACCTTGCGGGCCATGGCATTTGGCACGTTCGATACGCTCAACCCCTATACCTTCAAGGGGTCGAGCCCGGTCACCACGCCCAACTTTCTGCAATACGGTGTCAGCGAGCTGAACGAAACGCTGATGGTCGGCACCGGCATGTACGACCCGTCTGGCGATGAGCCCACCTCAAGCTACGGCCTGATTGCACGCTCGGTCGAATACAGCGAAGACCGCAGCTGGGTGGTGTTCAACCTGCGCCCCGAAGCACGCTTTCACGATGGCAAGCCGATCACCTCGGCGGACGTGGCGTTTTCCTATCGCACTCTGCTCAAGGATGGCCATCCGCTGTATCGCACCAACCTGCAGGAAGTGCAGCGGGTCGATATTCTCGGGCCACTGCGGATCCGCTTCGTGTTTAAACGTGCCGGCAACCCGTTGTTGATCCTGCGCCTGGGCGAGATGCCGGTGCTGCCCAAGCACTACTGGCAGAAGCGCGACTTCAAGGCGACCACCTTCGAACCGCCGCTGGGTAGCGGGCCCTATCGCATCACTGAAGTGCAGCCGGGGCGGCGCCTGGTGTTCAAGCGGGTCAAGAATTACTGGGGCAAGGACTTGGCGGTCAATCGCGGCAAGTACAACTACGACCGCGTCGAATACGAATTCTACCGCGATGCCACGGTCGCCTTCGAAGCGTTCAAGGCTGGCGAGTTCGACATCTATATCGAACACCAGGCAAAAAACTGGGCCAACAGCTACAACTTCCCCGCGGTGCGCCGCGGCGAGGTGATCAAGGCGCAGATCCCGCACCGCATTCCCACCCAGACCCAAGGCCTGTTCATGAACAGCCGCCGCGCCACGTTCAGTGACCCACAGGTGCGCCAGGCGCTGGGCTTGATGCTGGATTTCGAGTGGACCAACCGCGCCCTGTTCAGCAGCGCCTACCGGCGCTCGACCAGTTATTACCCGAACAGCGAGTTTGCTGCCAGCGGCCTGCCCACCGGCAAAGAGTGGCTGCTGCTGGCGCCGTTCCGCGACGAGCTGCCGGCCAAGCTCTACACCGAGCCCTACCAGGTCAGCCATACCGACGGCAGCGGCGTCAGCCGCCAGACCCTGCGCGAGGCTCTGGCACTGTTGGCCAAGGCTGGCTGGAAGCTTGAAGGTCAGCGCCTGGTGGACGCCAAAGGCAAGCAGTTCAAGATGGAGCTGTTGCTGGTCAACCCCAACCTCGAACGGATCCTGCAACCTTATGTCGAAAATCTGGCGAGCATAGGTATCGATGCGCGCTTGCGCACAGTAGACCGGGCCCAGTACAAACAACGGCTGGACCAGTTTGATTTCGACATGATCCTGATGACCTTGAACCAGACCCTCAGCCCGGGCCTTGAGCAGTGGCTGTACTTCCATTCCAGCCAGGCTTCGACCAAGGGCAGCAAGAACTATGCGGGGGTCAAGGACCCGGTGGTCGACCACCTGCTCGACACCTTGCTCGCTGCCCGCACCCGCGATGACCAGGTCGCCGCCGCGCGTGCGCTGGACCGGGTGCTGTCGTGGCATTACTACGTGATCCCCAACTGGTATCTGGACAATCATCGCCTGGCCTACCGCAACCGGTTCGCCTTCGTCACCACGCCGCCCTACACCCTGGGCCTGAACAGCTGGTGGCTCAAGACTTCGGAGAAAGCCAAATGATGCCGCACCGTCTGCGCCAACTGGCCGGCAGCCTGCTGCTAGCCTGCCTGAGCCTTCCCGTGCTGGCTGCCCCGCAGCACGCCTTGACCCTGTATGACGAGCCGCCCAAGTACCCGGCCAACTTCAAGCATTTCGACTACGTGAACCCGGACGCGCCCAAAGGCGGCACCTTTCGCCAATCCGGTTTTGGCGGCTTTGACAGCCTCAACCCGTTCATCAACAAAGGCGTCGCCGCAGAAAACGTCGGTAGCATCTACGACACGCTGATGCGCCAGAGCCTGGACGAGCCATTTACCGAGTACGGCCTGGTCGCCGGCAAGATCGAGAAGGCCCCGGACAATAGCTGGGTGCGCTTCTACCTGCGTCCGGAGGCACGTTTCCATGACGGCCACCCCATGCGCGCCGATGATGTGGTCTGGACCTTCAATACCTTGGTCAGCCAAGGCGCCCCGCTGTACAAGGTGTACTACGGTGACGTTGCTGAGGTCATTGCCGAAGACCCACTGAAAGTGCTGTTCAAGTTCAAGCACAAGAACAACCGTGAGCTGCCACTGATCCTCGGCCAGCTGCCGGTATTGCCCAAACACTGGTACGAAAACCGCGAATTCAACCGCGGCAACCTGGAAATTCCTTTGGGCAGCGGTCCCTACCGGGTTGCCGAGGTCAAGGCCGGCCGTTCGGTGCGCTTCGAGCGGGTCAAGGATTACTGGGCCAAAGACCTGCCGCTGAACCGCGGCATGTTCAATTTCGACGTCATGACCTTTGATTATTACCGCGACAGCACCGTCGCCCTCGAGGCGCTCAAGGCCGGCCAGTTCGACTACAACCTCGAAATGGCTGCCAAGAACTGGGCAAATGCCTACAACGTGCCCGCCGTGCGCGAAGGCCGCCTGATCAAGGAAGAGTTGCCCAACGGCAACCCGACCGGCATGCAGGGCTTTGTCTTCAACCTTCGCAAACCGATGTTTCAGGACGTGCGCGTGCGCAAGGCGCTGAGCCTGCTGCTTGACTACGAGTGGACCAACAAGCAGCTGTTCAACGGCGCCTACACCCGCACCAGCAGCTACTTCGAAAACTCCGACATGGCGGCCAAGCAGCCGGCCACGCCGGATGAGCTGAAGATCCTCGAGCCGCTGCGCGGCAAGATCCCCGAGCAGGCCTTCACCGAGGTGTTCAAGAACCCGGTCAGCGACGGCAGCGGCATGATCCGCGAGCAGCAACGCCAGGCTTACAAGTTGCTCCAGGAAGCCGGCTGGAAAATCGTCGACGACAAGATGGTCGATGCCCAAGGCAAGCCGGTGGTGATCGAGTTTCTGCTGGCGCAGACCGAATTCGAACGGGTGCTGTTGCCGTTCAAGCGCAACCTGGCTGACCTCGGCATCGAGCTGACCCTACGCCGGGTCGAGGTGCCGCAGTACATCAACCGCCTGCGTTCGCGCGACTTCGACATGATCGTCAGCGGCTTCCCCCAGTCCAGCTCGCCGGGTAACGAACAGCGCGAGTTCTGGACCTCGGGCGCCGCCGACAACCCCGGTAGCCGCAACTTCATCGGCCTTCGCGACCCGGCCATCGATGAACTGGTCGAGCAACTGATCAACGCCGACTCACGCCAGAGCCTGATCAACCACGCCCGCGCCCTCGACCGCGTGTTGCAGTGGGGCTATTACGTGATCCCCAACTGGCACATCAAGACCTGGCGCGTGGCTTACTGGAATCACATCGGCCACCCTGAAGTCTCGCCCAAGTACGATGTCGGCATCGACACCTGGTGGATCAAGCCTGATGTGCAACCCGCCGTGACCACTCAGCCCGCGCCAGACTCAGCGCCGAGCGAGGCCAACTGACATGCTCGCCTACATTCTGCGGCGCCTGCTGCTGATCATCCCGACCCTGTTCGGCATCCTGGTGATCAACTTCATCATCGTCCAGGCCGCACCCGGCGGCCCGGTCGAGCAGATGATCGCCAAACTCGAAGGCTTTGACGGCGCGACCAGCCGCATCGCCGGCGGCGGCGCCGAAGTCTCGGTGGCCGGCTCCAACTATCGCGGCGCGCAGGGCCTCGACCCGGCCCTGATCGCTGAAATCGAACACATGTACGGCTTCGACAAGTCCGCTCCGGAACGCTTGTGGATCATGGTCAAGAACTACGCCCAGCTCGACTTCGGCGACAGTTTCTTCCGTGATGCCAAGGTCATCGACCTGATCGCCGAGAAGATGCCGGTGTCGATCTCGCTCGGGCTGTGGAGCACGCTGATCATGTACCTGGTTTCGATCCCGCTGGGGATCGCCAAGGCGGTGCGTCATGGCAGCCATTTCGATGTCTGGACCAGCTCGGCGATCGTGGTCGGCTATGCCATCCCGGCGTTTCTGTTCGCCATCCTGCTGATCGTTCTGTTTGCGGGCGGCAGCTACTTCGACTGGTTCCCGTTACGCGGGCTGACCTCGAACAACTTCGACGAGCTGTCCACCACCGGCAAGGTTCTCGATTACTTCTGGCACCTGGTGCTGCCGATTACCGCGCTGGTGATCGGCAACTTCGCCACCATGACCCTGCTGACCAAAAACAGCTTCCTCGATGAGATCAACAAGCAGTATGTGGTCACCGCCAAGGCCAAAGGCCTGAGCCGGCCGCGGGTGCTGTACGGGCATGTGTTCCGTAACGCCATGCTGCTGGTGATCGCCGGCTTCCCCTCTGCGTTCATCGGCATCTTCTTCACAGGCTCCCTGCTGATCGAAGTGATCTTCTCCCTCGACGGCCTTGGCCTGATGAGTTTCGAAGCGGCCATCAACCGCGATTACCCGGTGGTCTTCGGCACCCTGTTCATCTTCACCCTGCTCGGGCTGGTGGTGAAACTGATCGGCGACCTGACCTACACCCTGGTCGATCCGCGCATCGACTTCGCCAGCCGGGAGAATTGACCAATGGCCCTGTCCCCGCTCAATCGCCGGCGCTTCGAGCGCTTCAAGGCCAACCGCCGTGGCTGGTGGTCGCTGTGGCTGTTCCTGATTCTGTTCGGCCTGAGCCTTGGCGCCGAGCTGATCGCCAACGACAAACCGATTGCCGTGCGCTATGACGGCGAGTGGTACTTCCCCGCGTTCAAGCGCTACCCCGAGACCACTTTCGGCGGCGAATTCCCGCTGGAAGCCAACTACAAGAGCCCGTACATCCGCGATCTTTTGGACAAGAAGGACAGCTTTGTGCTGTGGGCGCCGATCCCGTTCAGCTACCAGAGCATCAACTACGACTTGAAGGTGCCGGCGCCCGCGCCGCCCTCGGCAGACAACTGGCTGGGCACCGATGACCAGGGCCGGGATGTCATGGCGCGGGTGATCTACGGCTTCCGCGTGTCGGTACTGTTTGCCCTGACCCTGACCATTCTCAGCTCGATCATCGGCGTCATCGCTGGAGCGCTGCAGGGCTTTTATGGTGGCTGGGTAGATCTGGCCGGCCAGCGCTTTCTGGAGATCTGGTCAGGTTTGCCGGTGCTGTACCTGCTGATCATCCTTGCCAGCTTCGTGCAGCCCAACTTCTGGTGGCTGCTGGGGATCATGCTGCTGTTCTCGTGGATGAGCCTGGTCGATGTGGTCCGCGCCGAATTCCTGCGCGGGCGCAACCTGGAGTATGTGCGCGCGGCGCGCGCCCTGGGCATGCGCAATGGCGCGATCATGTACCGGCACATTTTGCCCAACGCAATGATCTCGACCATGACCTTCATGCCGTTCATTCTCACCGGCGCCATCGGTACCCTGACCGCGCTGGACTTCCTCGGCTTTGGATTGCCCGCCGGATCACCGTCGTTGGGTGAACTGGTCGCCCAGGGCAAATCCAATCTGCAGGCACCGTGGCTGGGCATCAGTGCCTTCGCCGTGCTGGCCGTGATGCTCAGCCTGCTGGTGTTCATCGGCGAATCCGCCCGCGACGCCTTCGACCCGAGGAAATGACATGAGCGAAGCTAACCTGATCGAAGTCCGTGATCTTGCGGTCGAGTTCCTCAGCGGTGACCAGGTCAACCGCGTGGTCGATGGCATCAGCTTCGACATCCGCAAGGGCGAGACCCTGGCCCTGGTCGGCGAGAGCGGTTCGGGCAAGTCGGTCACCGCCCACTCGATCCTGCGCCTGCTGCCCTACCCGCTTGCGCGCCACCCCAGTGGCAGCATCGAATACGATGGCAAGGACATGCTCAAGCTTGGCGAAAAGCCGATGCAGCGCATCCGTGGCAACCGTATCGCGATGATCTTCCAGGAGCCGATGACCTCGCTCAACCCGCTGCACTGCATCGAGAAGCAGATCAATGAGATCCTCCTGCTGCACAAGGGATTGACCGGCAAGCAGGCGACGGCGCGCACCCTGGAGTTGCTCGACCTGGTCGGCATCCCCGAGCCGCACAAGCGCCTCAAGGCGCTGCCGCATGAGTTGTCCGGTGGCCAGCGCCAGCGGGTGATGATTGCCATGGCCCTGGCCAACGAGCCGGAACTGCTGATAGCCGACGAGCCGACCACTGCGCTCGACGTTACCGTGCAGTTGAAAATTCTCGACCTGCTCAAAGAGCTGCAAGCACGCCTGGGCATGGCCCTGCTGCTGATCAGCCATGACCTCAACCTGGTACGGCGCATCGCCCACCGCGTGTGCGTGATGCAGCGCGGCAAGATCGTCGAACAGGCTGAATGCGCGACGCTGTTCACGGCCCCGCAGCATCCTTACACGCAGATGCTGATCAACGCCGAACCCAGCGGCCTGCCTGCAGCCAACCCGCTCGGCGCGCCGCTGCTGGAGGTGGACGACCTGCGCGTGTGGTTCCCGATCAAGAAGGGCCTGCTGCGGCGCACGGTAGACCACGTCAAGGCAGTCGACGGGATCAAGTTCAGCCTGCCTCAAGGGCAGACGCTGGGCATCGTTGGCGAGAGCGGCTCGGGCAAATCGACCCTTGGCCTGGCAATCCTGCGGCTGATCTCGAGCCAGGGCGACATCCGTTTCCACGGGCAAAACCTGCAAGGCATGAACCAGCAGGAAGTGCGCCCGCTACGGCGGGAAATGCAGGTGGTGTTCCAGGACCCGTTCGGCAGCCTCAGCCCGCGCATGAGTGTTGCCGATATCGTCGGCGAAGGCCTGCGCATTCACCGCATCGGCAGCGCCCAGGAGCAAGAGGCAGCAATCATTGCCGCACTGCAGGAGGTGGGGCTCGATCCGGCCACACGGCATCGTTACCCGCATGAGTTTTCCGGTGGTCAGCGCCAGCGTATCGCCATCGCCCGCGCACTGGTGCTCAAACCGGCGTTGATCCTGCTCGACGAGCCGACCTCGGCACTTGACCGCACCGTGCAGCGGCAGGTGGTGGAGCTGTTGCGGTCGCTGCAGCTCAAATACAACCTGACCTACCTGTTCATCAGCCACGACCTGGCGGTGGTCAAGGCCCTGAGCCATCAACTGATGGTGATCAAACAGGGGCAAGTGGTAGAACAGGGCGACGCGCGGGAGATCTTCCATGCGCCGCAGCACCCCTACACCCGGCAGTTGCTGGAAGCGGCGTTTCTGGAGGTCGAGCCGGCCGCCTGATGGCGTGCCGGTCACACCGTCAGGGGTGTGACTGCCCGGCAATCTGCGATGAGAATCGACCGACCGCCGTCACCACTTCCTGGGCGCCTGACTGAATCTCGTTGATCACATGGCCGGCCTGGCTGGCCAGTGCCAGGCCGATTTCAGCCTGATGCGTGCTTTCGCCCATGCTGACTACCGCCGCCTCGACCAGCGCGTTGTTTTTCTGCACCACCTCGACGATCTCCTGGGTGGCGGCACTGGTGCGGCCGGCCAGCTTCCTCACTTCATCAGCCACCACGGCAAAGCCTCGGCCCTGTTCGCCCGCTCGCGCTGCTTCAATAGCCGCGTTCAGCGCCAGCAGGTTGGTCTGCTGGGCAATGCCACCGATGGTGGAAACAATCGATGTAATCAACTGCGACTGCTGCCCCAGCGCCTCCACCCCGGCGGAAGCCGTGGAAACCTGCGAGACGATACGGTTCATGGTCTCGACGGTATCCTTGACGGCCACCGCCCCCCTTCTCGCCGAGTCATCGGTTTTGCGCGAAACGTCATAGGCAACCCCGGCGGCCGAGCTGACTTCCTGCTCATGTTTGACCTGCTCGCTGATATCGATCGCGAACTTGACGATCTTGTAGAGCTGGCCACGGGTGTCACGCACCGGGTTGTAGGATGCTTCCAACCAGAGTTCGCGCCCTGACTTGTCAAAGCGCAGGAAGCGCTCAGCGACAAACTGACCCTCGTTGAGGCTGCGCCACAGCTGGTGGTAGGCAGGCGAATTGACGTAGCTTGGGTCGCAGAAAATACGGTGATGCTTGCCGACGATTTCTGCCAGCGAATAATTCACGGTCTTCAGAAAATTGTTGTTGGCGGCGACAATGGTGCCGTCCAGCTCAAACTCGATGACGGCGGTCGAGCGGTACAGCGCCTCGATGAACTCGTCGTTTTCACGTGCTTTATCGATGCTCGCGGTAACCTCGGTGCCGTAGGCGGACATGTGGGTAACTGCACCCGCTGGCGACTTGACGGGGCACCAGGCCGCCCTCATCCAGACCATCCGGCCGTCGGCAGCCAGGTAGCGATAATCGTCACTGACGCCTGAGCCATCGCTCATTGCCAGCTGAAAGTTCTTGAAGCACGGCAACTCTTTCACATAGCTGGGCGCAATGGTCCCCAGCGACTGCCCCAGCAACTGTGAAGGCTCGCGGCCGACCAGACGGGCAAAATTGCGATTGACCGCCGTGATCAGCATGTTTCGATCAACCGTGATTTCCAGCATCTGGTCGCTTCTGGCCGCCTGCGCGCGCTGCAGTGCGTCCAGTTCGTCTTGCAGGCGCTGCAGCTGGTTTTTTAGCTTGGAGTTGAACATGGTGTTCTCGATGGAGTGAGCAACGCGGTCGATGGGGCAAAAATGTGTCGACGTTCATCATGGCCTGGCCATGAGCAAAAACATCGTCCTTGTCAGGTCATCGGCACGCAGCAGTCCTTCTGCAGCCAGATTTCGAGTTCCGAAGGCGGCATCGGCCTTGCGTAGAAATAGCCCTGGCCCTGCTCACAGCCCCAACCGCGCAGCAAATGATGGTGCAGGTCGGTTTCGATACCCTCGGCAACCACCGTCAGACGCAGGTCCCGAAGCAGGCTGACCAGCCCGCGAATGATGTGCCATTCGTTGTTGCCCGGCTGCAGATTGGCCAGCAGCGAGCGATCAAGTTTGACGCTGGTGGCCGGAATGCTGCGCAGGTACACCCAGTTGCTGTAACCGCTGCCGAAGTCGTCGATGCCGATCGCTACCCCGAGCGTACGAAAACGCTGAAGCTGCTGCTGAACCTGGTCGAAGTCAGTGACCAGAGCGCTCTCGGTAAACTCCAGCTCGATGCGCCGCGGGTCTACGCCGAACTCGCCGAGCGTGCGACTCAGGTACTCGAACAAGTGCCCATCAGCGAGGTCCAGCGCGGAAATGTTCAGAGATACAGTCATCTGCACCCCATCGGCGTGCCACCGGCGCATTTGCTGACACACATGCCAGATAACCCATCGGGTGATGCCGCGGATCGAGGCGGTGGTTTCAGCCAATGGGATGAACTCTGCCGGGCTGATCTCGCCCATGGTCGGATGTTTCCAGCGCAACAGTGCTTCCACTGCCACACAGCGTTTGCTGTTCAAATCAACCCTTGGCTGATAGACCAGGCGCAATTGGTCGGCAGCGACCAGCGCCGGCTCCAGCGCGTTGAGCAAGGCGGTACTGCGCCGCTGGCTGGTGTCGACCAGCGGATCGTAGACCAGCCAACGGCGCTCGCTGCGACGCGCCGCGTCGGTCATGCTCGCCATCAAACGCAGGGTATCGAGCGATGCATCAATGTCTGCACCCGGCTCGAGCACACTCATGCCGACGTCGGCGAACACCGGCACATTGCCGCTGTGCAACGGCCCACTCAGCGCAGCAACGATAGTGCCTAGCCTGGCCGGCAAGGAGGCCATGTCATTGACGTCGATGAGCGTCAAAAAACCCAGCGTGCTCGGGCGGTACAGCCGCGACCCTGGCGGCAAGGCTGCCAGCAAGGCCTCTTTCACGGCCAGCATGAAGCTTGCGAAAAACTCGATGCCCAGCGCTTTTACCAAGCGGTCCATGCCAGCTGCTGAAATAGGCTCAATGAAAACTGCCACCTGACCAGCAACGCTGGCGCAGTTGGCGAAGTCGGCAACAAACCGGCGCCGGTTGGGCAAGCCGGTCATACTGTCGTAGAAATGCTGCTCATGAATCGACTGCAGGCGTGATACCACAATCTGCGCTGCGCTGCGCAGCAGCACTTGATCGCGCGCGGACAATGACGGACGCGCCACTTGATCGATGATGCACAACCGACCCAGGTTCAGGCCTGGCTTGATCTCAAGCGGTGCGCCAGCGTAGTAGCGAATATGTGGATCACCCTGTACCAACGGGTTATCGACAGTGCGCGCGTCGGCCAGGGCATCGCAGATTTCCAGTACCGTATCCTGCTCAAGCTCAAGGGCGCAGAACGACATTTCTCTAGGCGTACGCTCAGCGACCATGCCTACCCGTGCCTTGAACACCTGGTAGTCACGCTCGATGATGCTGACCAGTGCGGTGGGCACATCGAAATGGGCGCAGAGCATCGCCACGACACTGTTCAGCACCGGGTCCGAGCCACTGACCAGGCTGGACGTCAGCCGATCGACCTCGGCCAGACGCAACCGCTCATCGTGCATAATTATCGAATTGCCCACCGTAACTCCTGTAGCACTATCCAAAACACTTACCTATAAGGCACATTGCCAGCTTAGTCAGCCCAAGCGCGCCAGGACAATCAAACCTCGCAGCAACTGATCGTAAAAAAAACTATTGGACGGCCAGGCGCAACTAGCCTATCTGTCCGGAATGGGCTGGAAGCAGTCCCTTAGCGCGATGAACGCCTTTTTGCCTGCCTGCAGGGACGCCACTGTTCGGAGTAATTTTGACCCGTTTGCCTGGATGGACCGCCGACGCTCTGCAGCGCCTCGAGCGCATGGAGCTTTCAAACACGATGCGCTACCTGAGCTCTGTACTGGTGGTGATCGGTTGCGCTGTCGCGCGAGCCCAATTGCCCGCCACCGCGTTGCCGTACCTGTTCTTCATCCCGGGCTTGATGTTCGTCGGGTTCTGGTTCGGCGTGGGGCCAGCGGTACTGGGATGCATCCTGGCGGTGCTGACGGCACAATATTTCTTCATCGGGCCGATTGGCTTTGACGCCGATTGGACAGCCTGGACCAACAGCCTTAGTTTTGGCCTGGTCACCTTGGGGATGGCAGTGGTATGCGCGCTGTTCAGGCGAAGCATCAGGGCGCTGGACCTTCTCAATCAAAATCTTGAGAACGAAGTCGAGCGGCGCACGGACGAGCGCGACGATATCTGGAAGCTGTCGCCCGATCTTATCTGCACCTTGTCGGCACAGGGTGAAGTGCTGGCGATGAACCCTGCCTGGCAGGCCGAGACCGGCTGGACCGAGCTGCAACTTAGAGAAGGCGCGTTCTACAGCTATATCTCCCCTGCACAGCTATCAGACGCCGTGCGTAATCTGCATGATCGGCAGATCGCCGAGCTCGATACGCAGAGCGTACGCAGCAACGGCCAGCCGTTGTTGCTGAACTGGCGGATCACTGGCCGTCAGGGTCGTTTTTTTGCAGTAGCGCGCGATGTCACTCTGTATCGCGAGCGCCAGTTGGCCTTCGATCAGGTTCGTTCGCAGCTGCAGCAGAGTCAGAAAATGGAGTCGCTGGGGCAACTGACCGGCGGTTTGGCCCATGACTTCAACAACCTGCTGACAATCATCAGCGGCAGTCAGGACATGATCGAGCAGCGCCTTGCCCAAGGCCGTCTGGCAGACATCGACCGTTATGTGGGCCTTGCCCGGGGCGCCACGCAAAGGGCCAGCTCGCTGACCCATCGGCTGCTGGCCTACGCCAGAAAACAGCCCTTGGTCGCTGCAACCGTCGACCCAGCGCTGTTGGTACAAGACATGAAGGAGCTGATTGCGCGTACGCTGACGCCCCTTATCGACATCGAACTGCTGGCGCCGGGCGTGCGCACGCTTTGCCACTGTGATGCCCATCAGCTCGAGAATGCCCTGCTCAACCTGTGCATCAACGCTCGCGACGCGATGCCCCAAGGTGGCAGGTTGCGCATCGAAGTCGGCACGCTGGAAGTGACCAGCGACAACGGCGATCTGGGTTTGCAAGCAGGTGATTACGTGCGGATCTGCGTGGCCGACACCGGGATGGGCATGCCGGCAAGCATCGTCGAGCGGGCGCTGGAACCGTTGTTCACCACCAAACCGCTGGGCTCCGGCACCGGACTGGGCCTGTCGATGGTCGAGGACTTTGCGCGCCAGGCTGGCGGAGCTGTGCGGATTGAGTCTGAACTGGGCAAAGGCACTGCGGTGTGCCTGTTCCTGCCGGTCTACCAAGGCAGCGCCCCCGTAGCGAACACACCGCAGGCAGCCCTGCAGGTGGCAGCGGCTCAGGGCAGCCGCGGTGCGGCAATGGTCATCGACGATGAAGCAGGCATTCGCGAGCTGGTAGGCGAAGCACTGCTCGAGTCCGGCTTTGATGTCGCTGAAATGCCAAGCGCGGAGCATGTCGTGCAACGCATCGCCGAGTTGCCTGATCTGAAACTGATCGTCACCGACTTGATCTTGCCTGGCGGCAGCAGTGGTCACAAAATTGCCGAAGCCGCCTGGGCCGTGCAGCCCGCGCTCAAGGTGCTGTTCATCTCGGGCTGTGTCGATACCGCAACCGACAGCCCCGAGCGGCCGAATCAGTCGCGATTGCTGGTCAAACCGTTCACCATCGAGCAGCTCAGGGCCAGCGTTGAGCAGTTGCTCAAGCCATCGGCTGGCGCGTAGCAGGTTCGCTGTTGTCGAGCCACTCGCAGCGCGTCAGCTCCCAGATTTCCGTCTGCATCGGCCCGCTCACATAGTCCCCATCCCGCGTGGCTACCAGGCGCATGCCCTCGTGTGCATGTCGATAGCACTCTGCCTGACACTGCGACAGATATACGTATTCGACCAGCAACCCATTCCCTATCCGCAGCTCAGACGATAGACTTGCGACGAATTCTTATTTGCATCTGATACGGCATTTTTGGGAAGGCTCGTCATGTCCACCGTTGTTCGCGAAGCAGATCATCACCAGGGCCTGGAGACGCTTTATCGCGATCACAGTAGCTGGCTGCACGGCTGGTTGCGCCAACGCCTGAGCAATTGCGCCGACGCTGCCGACTTGTCCCAGGATACGTTCATCCGCGTATTGCTGGCACGCACGGCGACCACACTGAAGGAGCCTCGGCATTACCTGGCGACTATCGCCCGCGGCCTGGTAATTGACCTCTATCGCCGTCGCAGTCTGGAGACGGCTTACCTTGAGGCCTTGGCACTGCAACCCGAGCATTACGCGCCATCCGCCGAGACGCGCGCGGCCATCATCGACACGCTGCTGGCGATCGACCGCATGCTCGACGGCTTGGGCAGCCGCACGCGGGCAATATTTCTTGCGGTACAAGTCGACGGACTCAGCTACGAGAAGGTTGCCGAGCGCCACGCCGTCTCGGTGAGCACTGTGCGCAACCATCTGGCTCGCGGGCTGATGCACTGCCTGTTGCTTGCAGACGCATGAAGGACATCCTTGCGCAAGCCGTTGAGTGGTATGTGCGCCTGCATGACAGCAGCGTCGACCAGCCAACCCGGGCCGCGTGGCAAGCCTGGTGCGCCGCCGACCAACGCCATGCCCAAGCCTGGGCGCGCCTGGAACAGTTGAACCAGCGTCTGTCCAGCGCGCCACGTGATGCGGTGCAGACCCTGGAGCAGGCGCGGCTGGACCGGCGCCATGCGCTGAAAGCCCTGACCCTGTTGCTGGGCGTCGGCGCCATCGGCTGGCAGAGCTACCGCGTCTCGCCCTGGAGCGCCGACTACAGCACGCGGGTTGGCCAGCGCCAACAGGTGACCCTGGCCGACGGTACCCGGCTGCAGCTCAATACCGACAGCCGCGTGGACATCCACTTCGACGGCAGGCAGCGGCTGATTGATCTGCGCCAGGGCGAAATCATGGTGGAAACCGCCAAAGACCCTCGCCCATTGCGCGTGCGCACTGCGCAAGGCCAAGTCCAAGCGCTGGGTACACGCTTTTGCGTGCGTCAGGAGGCCGGTGTCAGCCAGGTCGCGGTCACCGCTCATACCGTTCAGGTGCAGCCAGCTCGGTCAACCCAGCTGACGCGCGTCGACGCCGGTCAACGCCTGAGTTTCAGTGCAGACGACGCCGGCCTGCTGCAGCCCCTGGTGGTCGATGCAGATGCCTGGACCCGCGGCATGCTGGTGAGTGTCGACTGGCGTCTGGGCGAGCTGGTCGCTGAGCTCGCACGCTATCGCCCAGGCTATCTGAGCTGCGCAGATCAGGTTGCCGGGTTGCGCCTCTCCGGCGCGTTCAACCTTGACGATACCGACGCGGCTCTGGTCAGCCTCGAGGAGTCGCTGCCGGTGCGCGTGCGCCGGCTCAGCCGTTACTGGGTCAAGGTAGAAGCGCTCACTGCGAGCTGACAGCCGATCACGCGGTGGCGATCTTCACTTTTTTTTTCGCTTTCGGGGTAACAGATTTGGCGGGCTGCTTCGGCTCTAGAGAACGCGCGCAACAGACGCGTTGACGCCACCTCGAACTGGAGCCCCACTTCATGCCTGCACGCCGTTCCACCCTCGCCCGCGCCATTCGCCAGGCAAGCCTCGCGCTAAGTCTCTGCAGTGCCAGCCTGGCCAGCTCGCATGCCTGTGCTGCCGCCCAGCACTACGACATCCCGGCCGGCAGCCTGGCCGCTGCAGTCAGCCGTTTTGCCGCCGCCAGCGGCGTGACCATCAGCTTCAGCAGCGATGACACTGCGGGCATGCACTCGGCCGGCTTGAGCGGCAGCTATGAGCTTGAGCAAGGCTTCGCTCGATTGTTGCAAGGCAGTGGCTTGCAGGTACTGCAGACCGGCGACAAACGCTACCTGTTGAGCAAGGCGCAAGCCACCGGCGCCCTGGAGCTGGGCCCGACCAGCATTGCAGCCAATGGCCTGGGTGAAACCACCGAGGGCACCGGCAGCTACACCACCGGCTCGACCAGCACCGCAACCAAGATGAACCTGTCGATCAAGGAAACCCCGCAGACCATCACCGTGGTGACGCGCCAGCGCATGGATGATCAGCACCTGGCGAGCATGACCGATGTGCTGAAAAGCACCCCCGGCATCACCATGACCCAGGACGGCGGTGAGCGTTACAACATCTACGCCCGTGGCAACGCGATCAACACCTACCAGTTCGATGGTGTCACCACCCTCCAGGAAAACGTCACCCGCAGCATGCCCAGCACCTTGCTGGACATGGCCCTGTACGACCGCGTCGAGATCGTTCGCGGGGCAACCGGGCTGATGACCGGCGCCGGTGAACCGAGTGGGGTCATCAACCTGGTGCGCAAGAAGCCGACGCAGCAATTCCAGGCTTATGTGCAGGGCAGCGCCGGCTCATGGGACAACTACCGCAGCGAGGTCGATGTGTCCGGGCCGCTCAATGACAGCAAGTCCGTGCGCGCACGCCTGGTCGCGGCCAAGCAGAACAACGATACGCACATGGACTGGTACACCCAGGACCGGGAAATTCTCTACGGCGTGATCGAGGCCGACCTGAGCGCCAGCACCCTGGTGCGTCTGGGCATCGACAATCAGAAGTACAAGGCCACCGGGTCGCCGGGGGTGCCGCTGCTCTACAACAACGGACAGGCCACCCACCTGTCCCGCGCCAACGGCTCGGGCGCACGCTGGGGATCGGAAAAGTTCGACACCACCAACTACACCGCCACCCTGGAACAGGCGCTGGACAATGACTGGCAGCTGCGGGTGGTGACCAACTACATGAAAATCAAGCGTGATCTGGACAACACCACCCTTAGCAGTCAGACCGGCCGCAGCTTCGTCGATCAGGCCACCGGCGATGCCGAAGGGTCTCACGACAAGGTGGGTGTCGAGCAGATCCAGCGCGGCGTGGACATCAACCTCAAAGGCCCCTTCGAGCTGCTTGGCCGTCAACACGACCTGATCGTGGGCTACAACTATTCCGACTACCATAACGACCACCTTGGCTACGCCGGCGACGTCGAGTTCAACTATTTCAACTGGGACAATGAAGTCACTCGCGCGCCGTTTACCGGTGGCCTGGACTTCGACATCAAGGTTCGCCAGCACGGCTACTTCGCTGCCAGCCGCTTCAACTTCACCGATCAGTTGCACTTGATCGTCGGCGCGCGTGTTTCCGACTACCGCTACGACTATTACTTCAGAGGCTTCGATTTCGGCGACCCCGATGATCGGGTCATTACCTACGGCATGAAGGAGACCGGCGTAGTCACGCCCTATGCAGGTTTGATCTATGACCTGACCCCAGAGCAGTCGGTTTACGCCAGCTATACCGACATTTTCAAACCACAGTCGGCGCGTGATCGCACCGGCAAAGTCCTCGATCCCGAAGTCGGCAAGAATTACGAACTGGGTTGGAAAGGCGAATTCTTCGACGGCCGCCTCAATACCAACGCCGCGCTGTACTGGATCAAACGCGACAACCTGGCGGTGGAAGACCCGGACGCACTGGTACCCGGCACGCAGGACTCCGCCTCCCGCGCCGAAAACGGCGCCGAAACCAAAGGGATTGACCTGGAGCTCGCCGGCGAACTCGCGCCAGGGTGGAACATGCAGACCGGCTACAGCCATACACGCACCGAAAGCGCCGAAGGTGCGCGCCTGACCACTCAGCTGCCCATGGATACTTTCCGCTTCTGGACCACCTACCAACTGCCTGGTGAATGGGAGAAGCTCACCGTCGGTGGCGGGGTCAACTGGAACTCGAAATCGTCAGTGTTATACCGCCGCTACCAAACGCGCATTACTCAGGACGACTACGCAGTTGCCAGCTTGATGGCGCGCTATCAGATCAATACTCACCTAGCAGCGACTGCCAATCTGGATAACGTGTTCGACAAGAAATACTACTCAGGCATGGCAGGCAGTTACGGCCACTATGGTTTGCCGCGCAATGCCAATTTGACCCTGCGCTACGACTTTTAACCCCACCAGGTCGAAGTTGACCCTGTAAGTACCGCGGCGAATGGGCGCAGTCAGAAGATTTACAGCAGCGCGTGAATGGGGCTTAATGCCCGCCTCGATTTCTGGTAACGCCCATGCGTTCACGCCTGCACCCTTACCTCTTGCTCCTCGCCTGTTGCGCAGTGTTGTTCAACCTGCTGGCGATGCCGCTCGACCGTGCCCTGCGTGAACCCGCTCTGGATGACTCGCTGATCTTCGGCAGCTTCTGCAGCCTGCATGGCGGGCAGAGTTTGCCTAAATCGATACTGGCGCAACTCAAGCTGGAGTTGCCAGACTTCTCCGGGCACGGCGAGATCAAGCCCCAGGCCGGTGATTGCTGCTGCGGCCATGCCGGCCAAGCGGCGCTGCCAGGCGCCTACTTCAAACACCTGTTGCCGCGCTTCTGGCCAGACGCCCTGCTGCTCGGCCAGCGCCCGGAGTTAGCGCTGCCACGCCAGCAGTGGCCGAATCTCACCCCACGCGCCCCGCCGCTGACCTGAATCGTCGCTGACCAATGACCGTGCGCGTAAGCAGCGCAGCACGGTCGTATCCGACCTTTCTGTCAGGAATCACTTCATGCCTGCGTACTCCCGTACTGCACGTAGCATCGTGCCCGTGTTTGCAATGACCTGTGCCGCCACGCTCTGCCCGCTGTCTCAAGCCGTCGCCCAGGCTTTGCCTGCCGACAATTCCACCCTGACCCTCGGCGCCGTTACCGTCTCCGGCACCAGCACCGGGCCGCTGGCGACCAGCAGTGTGCTCAGTTCAGTGGACATTCTTGGCGGCGACATTCTAGAGAAGATGCCCGTTGCCTACAGCTGGGAGCTGTTCAACCGTGCGCCGGGCGTGATGCTCACCGGCTTCAACCAGGGCACAACCTCGGGCAAATTGTCGTTTCGCGGCTTCAACGGGGAAGGTGAAGTCAACGCCGTTAGGTTGCTCATAGACGGCATCCCGAGCAATACCAATGACGGCAACATGCCCTTCATTGACTCGGTGTTCCCGATCGACATCGACAGCATCGAGGTGGTGCGCGGCACCAGCGACCCGCGCTACGGCCTCAACAACATCGCCGGCAACGTCAATATCAATACCCGCACTGGCGGCAACTACAACAAGGCCCGCCTGCGCTATGGCAGCTTCAATACCCGCGAAGTGGAACTGGCCAAAGGCATCGAAACCAGTAACTGGACGCAGAACTACTTCTTCGCTCGCCAGCAGGTCGACGGCTATCGCGAGCATGCCGATACCGAGCGCTACAGCTTCAGCGGCAAGTGGTTCTACACCCCCGATGACGGCAGCTACCGCCTGGGCCTGAGTGCCCGCCACTATGAGGCCGAAGCACAGGAGGCCGGTTACTTGAGTGAAGCCGATGCCCGCCAGCACCCGCGCATGAGCAACGACTTCAACGCCAGCGACAAAGGCACGCGGCGCATGAACCAGCTCAGCGTGCACTTCGACACCGAACTGACCGAGACCCTGGCCTGGTCGGCCAAGACCTACCTGAACACCTTCGATGATCGGCGCTGGACCCAGTACTGGCGCACCAGCGCGCAGCAAGAGCGCGATGCCTACGAAACCCAGTACGGCGCCCTCACCTCGCTGACCTGGAGGCCGGAAGTGGATTGGCTGCATAGCTTTGCCCTGGAAGGCGGTAGCGACGTGCAGAAGCAGGACAACCGCAGCGAGCGCTTCCGTACCGTGCAGCACGTTCGCCAGGCGCAGACCCGCGATCAGGACTTCGATTTCAACACGGTCGGCGCCTATGTGCAGGCCGAGATCGAACCGTTCGAGTCGCTGAAGATCGTGCCGGCCTATCGCGTCGACAAGATCAGCGGCGACTTCACCAACGAACTCACCGGGCAAGCCGCAGACATCAACGACTACGGGCTGATCAAGCAACCCAAGCTCAGCGTGGTCTATTCACCCTGGAAGTACGCCAGCGTCTACGCCAACTGGGGCCGCACGTTCCAGGTCGGCAGCGGCGCCGCGGCCTACAAGGTGCCGCCGCGCAATGAAGACCTGCAACCGTCGATCAACGAAGGCTGGGAAACCGGTATCAAGTTCACCCCCGCCAGCTGGCTTGATGGCCGCGTCGCCTACTGGCGCCAGGACGCCACCGGCGAAGTCAGCCGCCGGCTGAATGACCCCAGTGGGGAGTCCGACAACGTGGGTGAAACCCGCCGCTGGGGTTACGACTTGCAGGTAAATCTGCACCCGGACGAACGTACCGAAGTGTGGGCTTCGTATTCATGGCAATACTCGAAAATCCTCGAGCCAAGTAGCGCATTGCCGCAGAGCAAAGGCAAGGAAATCGACCATGTTCCGCATCACTTGTGGAATACCGGTATCAGTTACCAGGCAACGCAGGCGTTGCAGTTGACTGCGTGGATGAATGGGCAGACCAACTATTATCTTGAGCGGGAAAATACTCAGGGTACGTATGGCGGTTACGTGTTGATGAATATCGGGGCGACTTACAAAGTCACGGAGACGTTGAGCGTTGACCTGCAGCTCAAAAACCTCACCGACCGTTATTACGAATATGCCTGGTATGACCCGGACGGCGCCAAAGACTCACTGCACTCGCCTGGCGATGGGCGGGCGTTGTATGCGGGATTGACGGTCGATTTTTAGACGCCCAATGTCCTAGTGGAAAGGGCTGCACACGGAAGCAGCCCCTTTGCCTGACTCACTTACTCTGTTCGAATGCCGACACTGAATTCGCCGTCAAAGCCTCGCAACCACCTAAGCTGGTGGTAGCAAGTATCATCCGATACGAAATTTCGGATTATTCTTGAAAATCTTAGCTTTGTGATACCTACGCCCCGGAGGTGATTTTAATTCTAATCATCGATCACCAGAACTCGAGCTTGGGTGGATAGTAGGAGAGAGGGGGATGCTCTTTTTTCCAAACTTTCGCCAGCTCAGCAGCCTCCATTACTTGCTCCACACTTAGTTGACGCTCAAGTTTTTTAAGCCTGTAGTTAGCTGCATCTTCTGCTCCACCACCTATCTCCGAGAGCAACAAGTTAATAGCGTAAGCTAGTATTACATTTTTTTCGACTTTATAATATTTGCCATCTTGTAGGGCGGAAGCATAATTGGCTACGGCGATTACATATCCGATTGAAACACCCTTCATTAGCCATTTCGTCGCACCCTCCGCGTCTCCTTTCGTGAGCAGAATTCCAGCCTGTTGGCCTATAGCCCTTGCATAACCGCCCTCAGCAGACGCCTCATACAGACGCTCGATCTCTCTCAACCGACCGTCCGGCCAAAAAAACCACCCATCCCCCCATTCGTATCTCACTGCAAGCCAATGTTGCGCACTCGGGTAACCTGAATTGGCTGACCTTACTAACCACTCCAGATCACCCGTGATGACATACATCATTTCCATTCCCTCACCATCACCTTGACTTGCTCTTTGTTGAGCAGCGTCACGCAGGGTTTCAGCCCACTTTTTTGGAGAACGTAAGTTGGCGGGGCAATTTTCCATGATTACGCATATATCCCCATTGATCTTAGATATACGGTACATGGAGTAAAGGTCGCCTTGATTAGCCGATTTCTCATACCATGAATGGGCCACGGGCGTGATGTGCGCCGATAACATTCTCAGGGTTTCCGCGAAGTAAAACTGCGCTTCTTTATCACCTGCTTCAGCGACCCTACTGAGAAGTGACAGATCAGGCTTCCGCTGCTCAAATGTTGCAATCGCTTCTCTTGCCAACGTCGCCGTGTTATCTGCATAGCTAGAGATACTGGATGCGACTAGCACTAAACATATCGACACAACAGGAACTCTTCGTTGCCTCATGAGATCAATGTCCAAATGTGAAGTAGGGCTCAGTTCTTCTGTAAGACTGATTGAGCTGCATGGATCTGCATTCTTTATCTGCAGCCACGCCCAGAAAGCCTGCATTGCTCTTATACTGCTGCCGAATTGCATCGCTATCGCTTACGAATAGTCGCTTCACAGGTGTTCTCATAAATAAGTCTAAACACGATCTGTTTCTGCAGTAGGGGTTGTTATCTCCACGAGTTATTGAGCCGAGCCTGTTCATCCTATTGCAACTTTCGATAAACTGGGCATTGTGCTGCGGCTCACTACCGGCGCTCATTGCAAGCCAATTAGTAATTCTGCCTATCGCCTGCTGCTGAAACCAGTGGCAATCCACATCACTATAGGGCTGCATAAAGCTTCCTTCGCGATTGATTTCGATGCATTGGCCAGCTGCGCCGCTTCAGCTCTTTGAGAATTAAGCCGTGGAGGAATTATCGCACACACCATTATCATCCATCCTATCAATAAGCGTTGAAAAAATCACTTAAGAGCGCACCGCCTCACGCCATAGGGCCACTATTTTATACGCTAAGTTTACGCCTCAAGTGTTTAATGCCCACTTGATGCTCAAGGTCATCTAAGGAAGCTATAGCGGCATCAACCCCCCTGCTTTTACCCCTGAAATTATCAAGTAAAAGGAATACGCGAGCGTCAGGTTTTTCTCAAAATGGTAGTATTTTCCACGCTCAAGATTGAAAGCGTATGGTCCAATCGCAGGTGCATATAATATTGCCACCCCTTCACTCACCACTTCTGCGCATTATCCATATCTCCCCGCATGAGAAGTATCCCAGCATACTGACTGATAGCTTTCGGATATCCACCCTCAGCAGAAGCCTTATATAAGCTCTCAATTTCTTTCTGTCGTTGCCCGGCTAGTAAAACCATCCATCCCCCCAGCCATATCTAACAGCGAGCCAGTTTTGGGCGCTGGGATAGCCTGCGTCGGCAGCCTTCGCCAGCCAATCAAGATCGCCTGATCGTGTACATCATTTCCATGCCTTCTCCGTCACCCTGCTGTGCCTTGTCTCGGGCAACTTCAAGCAGGATCGGTCCCTATGTTTTCGGAGCAGCGAAATCTGCAGGGCAGTTCCCTGTTATGCTGCAAACATCTTGATTGAGATCCGATAGACGATACATGGAGTACATGCCTCCCTCCTTCGCCGAATTTTCGTACCATGACTGAGCCTGTGACCTCATGTGCCCTGATGAAAGTCTTAATGTTTCAGCCAAGTAGAACTGTGCGTCTTTGGCCCCTGCCTCAGCGGCCCTCAGAAGAAGGGGTAGATCAGGCTTTCTTTGTTCGAATATTGTAATCGCATCCCTTATCAGCCCTTGATTGCTGCTCGCATGGCCTGCGTCACTGAGCATCGTCATCAAGAAAAAAGCCGCTACTACGAGCAGAAGGTTTGATCTCACGATATCAGTGCCCAAATGAGAAATAGAATTCATATTCACTCAGCTTCAAAGTAAAAAATAACTCTTAATGAAATCATACCGCCACCTATCTTTTTGACTTCTCCGAGAACCCCCCAGATTTAAACAGGGCCACTGACTAGCCTGACTTTAGATTTCTCTATACCAGTTTACGAAATTTAAATAAGATAACCACCCCAGTCTGCCCCATGACCATGTTGAGCTTAGGCGCTATCTTCCATGGCCCAGCTGCCTGGTTAAACAAGGATAAACCGAACCGAAGACAGTTCGGCGTAAAGCCCATCTGATACCTAAACGCTACGGCTAACCAGGCGATTTGAACACCACAAAGACCAATTCCTCCGACTTCACTACCAAAACTCGAGCTTAGGTGGATGATAAGACAAAGGCGGATGCGTTTCCTTCCAGATCCTCGCCTGCTCAATGGCTTTTGCTATTTGGCTGGGCGTTAACTTTGGCTTGAGTTCTTCTATTGCATAATCGGACGCATCGCCCGTCCCCCCACCAATTTCTGAAAGCACAAGATACAGCGCATAAGCGAGTTGGGGATTTTGTTCAAAATGGTAGTATTTCCCATGATCAAGATTGTAAGCATAGGCGCCAACTGCAGGTACGTGTGAAAGCGCCACGCCTTTCATCAGCCATGTTTGAGCGCCTTCAATATCACCTTTCAATAGAAGGTCCCCCGCATGTTGGCTGATAGCGCGTGGATATCCTCCTTCGGCGGCATCTCTATATAGCCGCGCAATTTCTTTTTCTCGTTGGCCTGGCCAGAAAAACCATCCATCCCCCCAGCCATATCTAACGGCGAGCCAGTTTTGGGCGCTGGAATAGCCTGCGTCGGCAGCCTTCACCAGCCAGTCAAGATCCCCGGTGATCGTGTACATCATTTCCATGCCTTCTCCGTCACCCTGCTGTGCCTTATCTCGGGCAACTTCAAGCAGGACCGCTCCCCATGTTTTCGGAGCGGTTAATTCTGCGGGGCAGTTTCCTATTATGCTGCACACATCTTGGTTGAGATTCGATAGACGATACATAGAGTACATGTCTCCCTGCTTCGCCGACTTTTCGTACCATGAGTGAGCCTGTGATTTCATATACCCTGATGAAAGCTTTAATGTTTCAGCCAAGTAGAACTGTGCGTCTTTGTCTCCTGTCTCAGCGGCTCTCACAAGAAGGGGGAGATCAGGCTTTCTTTGTCCGACTGTTGCAATCGCATTCCTTATCAGCGCCTGATTCTCACTTGCATACCCTGCATGACTGTAAACCCCCACTAATAAAAAAACCATCACAACTAGATTGATAGTCAATCTCATCACTTTAGTGTCCATATTTGAAATAGGATTCAGGCAGCCCGACAGCCTCGGTAGATTTGACAGGCTTGCAAATAATGCTCGCCCGACCTCCTAGGGCGTTAGCGTTTTTTAGATATTTTTCTCTCGTAAAATCACTGAGGGGCTCAAACAGCCGCCTGACCGGTTCTGCCATAAATGAGTCGATCTTTAACCTATTTCTGCAATAGAGATTATTATCGCCATGAACAATTGACCCGAGCTTGTTCAAACGCTTGCAGCTTTCGATAAATTGTGTTCCATACTGTGACTCTACGTCGACCTTTATAGCTAGCCAGCTTATGACCCTTTCAATAGCTTGCTGCTGTAGATAATGGCAATCTATGTCACTGTAGCGCTTTATCTGGAGTCCCTCCTGGGTGCTTAAAGAAACATCAAACGCTTGGGGCGGAGAAATCAACGTATATAGCAGCGGGCCTATGGCTTGAGGAGGCGCATTTACAAGCCATTCTTTTAATTCGCGTTGATTAGGGTACGTCATGATCGTATGCGCAATAACTCCCCCTCGACCTGCTCTAAATAGTGCCTCATACAGCGTCATGATCTTGTCGTAAGCCATTAGGTAGATCATGGCCGGGTCTAGTCCCATCGCGCCCAGCAGGGAAATCTTCGACATGAAATCCGACGCTTCGGGTTCCACCCATACCAACGGATGGTAGTTGTTTTTGTGGAGCTCTCGCCTGAACAAGTTATGTATGGCAAATATTGCCTCGTAGCCCACTTCAAACTTGAAACTGCCCATCGCTGCCGGCCCGGCTACAACCGACGCCTTGAGTGCGAGAATCAAATTTCCTGTATGCACGGAAAGATTGAGATGACCCGGGAAGCCAAGCCCTAGTCCGCCTCCCACCTCGCCAGCCAGGCGCACGAGGTTCAACCAATTGACTGGGCATTTAGGACATCCTCCTGGCTGATCGTCTGTGGCAGGCCTGCACCTTCCCGCGGAGGCGCCCAACACACTGCGCCGGTTACTAATTCGCAAATGTCTGTGGGTACAGTCCTCCGGATACGATGTCGTAAGCAATGTCCTGGAAAAAGGCCAAGGCTCAAAGCTCCTCTCGTCGTTTTTCTAGATCACCAAAACTCGAGCTTGGGTGGGTGATAGGAGATGGGTGGATGTGTTTCTTTCCATCTTTTTGCTTGTTGAATAGCTGAGGTTATCTGCTCGGGACTCAGTTGTGGCTTCAGATCTTCAAGAGAGTATACAGCCGCATTCCTTGCTCCTCCGCCAATTTCCGAAAGCAATAAATTAAGTGCGTAGGCAAGTTGTAGGTCTGCACTGAAGTGATAGTACTTCCCATGCTCGAGATTGTAAGCGTATGCGCCAACTGCTGCTGCATGCGAGACCTTGACTCCTTTCATCAACCATTTTTGAGCATCTTCGATATTTCCTTTCAGAAGAAGGTTTCCAGCATGTTGACTGATGGCTCGGGGATATCCTCCTTCGGCGGAGGCTTCATATAGTCGTTCAATTTCTTTTTCCCGCTGACCTGGCCAAAGAAACCATCCATCACCCCAATTATATCTGACAGCAAGCCAGTTTTGAGCACTTGGATAGCCTGTGGCTGCAGAGCTCTTCAACCAGTCCAGATCACCCGTGATGGTGTACATCATCTCCATTGCTTCCCCGTCACCCCGCTGCGCTTTTTTTTGAGCAACCTCACGCAGAGTTTGCCCCCACGTTTTCTGGAGAGCGGCGTTTGCAGGGCAATTTTCCATGATTGCGCATGCGTCATAGCTGATTTTGGATAGGCGATACATAGAGTACATATCACCTTGCATAGCTGATTTTTCATACCATGACAGCGCTTCCGGTGTCATGTGCCCTGAAGAAAGTCTCAAGGTCTCGGCCAGGTAGAACTGAGCCTCGTAGTCACCAATCTCAGCCGCTTTTCGAAGCATAAGGAGATCAGGTTTCCTCTGCTCAAACGTTGCGATTGCACTCCTTATGAGCGCCTGGTCGCTTTCCGCATAGCAGGTGTCACTGAGGCCAGCGACGGCTAGACAAACTACCGCGATTAATGAGTGGATTTTGTTCAAGGGCTTGGTATCCATGAGTGAAGTACGGCTCGGGTGGTCGGATAACGTGGTTCGATCGCATTCATCTACAGTTTTTGTCAGCCTCACTGCCTAGGCTACAAGCATTCTTAAAATATCGCCCTCGAATAGTATCGCTAGCCGGCTCGAAGATTCGCTTCACTGGCTCTGCCATGAACTTATCGATTAGCGATCTATTTCTGCAGTATGAGTTGTTATCTTCCAAAACAATTGAGCCGAGTTTGTTCATGCGCCTGCAGCTTTCGACAAATTGCGTTTTATGTGCCTGGCTCTCTTTGGCTTTCACAGCTAGCCAAGCCGTGACCTGTTCAATGGCTTGTTGCTGCAAGTAGTGGCAATCTATGTCGCTGTAACTTTTCGTCTCTCTGCCCTCTAACGTTGTTACAGTAGCATCAAACGCTCTTGGCGTAGAAATCAGCGTGTATAGTAGAGGTCCTATCGCTTGCGGGGGTGCCTTCACAAGCCACTTCCGTAACTCATCTTGATCAGGGTAATACATAATTGTATGCGCAATAATCCCCCCGCGGCCTGTTCTAAATAGTGCCTCATACAGCGTCATGATCTTGTCGTAAGCCATAAGATAGATCATGGCCGGGTCCAGTCCCACCGCGCCCAGCAGGGAAATCTTCGACATGAAGTCCGACGCTTCGGGTTCCACCCATACCAACGGATGGTAGTTGTTTTTGTGGAGCTCTCGCCTGAACAAGTTATGGATGGCAAATATCGCCTCATAGCCCACTTCGAACTTGAAGCTGCCCATCGCTCCCGGCCCGGCTACGACTGATGCCTTGAGCGCGATGATCAGCCGTCCACCATGGAGGGAGAGATTGAATTCCCCCGTGAAACCAAGTCCAAGCCCGATTCCCACCTCGCCGGTCAGGCGCGCGAGGCTTAACCAATTGCTTGGCGCGTTGAGGGCATCCTTCTGACTAATCGTCTGTGGTGGACCCACGCCTTCTATCGGAGGTGCCCAGTTCAATGCGCCGGTTATCTTGAGTCCTGCCTGGGTGCCCGCGAAAAGGTGGAACTTGGACACCGCGCCATTTTCAATTTGCAGCTTCGTGCCAGCACCCTTCATCAGGGGCGCGGTTTGCAGGGTCTTCTCTTGCTTTAGGGTCGTCTGCTTGCCCGGAGCTGGGCGGTCATCGCCGGAACGTGTCGCTTGCTCTCTTGCTATCAGGTTGTTGCCATAACGAACATTCTCATGGCTGAACTGCAACTCCGTTGACAGCATCAGTGATGCCCCGGTAAAGCCCCAGGCGCGGGCGCCGAGGTGCATCGAGAAGCGGCCGAGGTCGAGTTCGGTGGGTTGGCCGCGGTAGTTGCGGTAGGTCACCTTAAGTGGCGTAGCCTCTTCTCGAGGCGGAATGTCGAGCTTGAACAATTCCACCTCACCGCGAGCGAGGTCGATATCAAGCGTGGCCTCGGCAGAGCTGCCGAACCCCTTGCTCAGGGTGAAGTTGGGGCCCGCCAAGGTTGCACTGCCGTGGATTGATTGTTGGGGTGGCGTAAGACAACGCACCAGTTGCGCCTGCGGACTGTTGTCGAACAGCCGTAATTGGCGGCGCACACTGTCCTTGAAGATCATTTGTTGCAGGCGCTGGCCCCATTGCTGCCGGCGCTCAGGATCGGAAAGCAGTTCAACCCGGTAGTGTTGTTTGAGCAGGTAGCTGTGGAACAGCTCGACGTCGAACCATCCTTCTGCATCGAACCAGTCGCTTTCCTGATCAGGGATGCGTTTAGCCCCCTCACGCGTTAGCCACTCATGAAACACCGTAGTCACGGTATCGACGCTGGCTTGGCCGTCGCTGTTCTCCGGGATGAACCGTTGTCGATAGCGTGCCTCTTGCACCGAGCGGGCGAAGGTTTCCTTTAGCGTGTTTTCTAAATCATCCAGGTTGAGCAGGCTGAAGTGGCTGAGGGTCTTGTTTGGTGTATCGAGGGTGCTGACCTCACGCAGTGGAAAGTCGGCTTTGACCAGGCGCTCGACCGTCTTGGGCTTGAACTCTTCCGGGTTCCACAGCAGGTGGCGGCGTGGAAAGCTCTTCGCCACGTTGGCCTCTGCCACTGACTGCATGGCTTTTTTGGTTTTCTGATGCGCGTCCCACTCGGCACGTTCCTGATCAACAAGGCCGGCAGGTGCGGGTGTGCTCTGGCCTGTTGCGTCAATCCAGTCTTGATACTTCTTGCGGATTGCTTCGGTGATCTGGCGCTGCTTGGTTTCCAGCGCAAGGTAGGCCTTGAAGGTTTCGATACCGGTGACTACTGGTGAACCTCGGGCGGGGAGCATGGCAAACTCCGGCACTGCCAGGCCGTAGTCGGCGACGCTGATGATTGCGTTGCGGTAGTCGACAAAGGCCCACTGGTCGCGATGTTCCAACTTCCAGCTTATATAAGGACGCATAACAGATTCGCCTTCAAACGGAGAAGCGATGGCTTCGTCGAACCGCCTTTTGTCTTCAGCAAGGTACTGGGCGATTTCTTCATCGCTGAAACTGTCGGTGCCCCTGCTCAGCACTTCTTCGCGCTTCTGCAGATAGCGTTGCACGCGAATACGGGCTTCGATGGCCTCGGGCTGGAACAGGCTGCCGGCTTCGTAGGTGTAACCCTGCTCTTTGGCGTTAGCGATTGCCTGTTTGCGCAGCCGTTTCCATTCCTGGTTGAGCTTGTGTAGGCCTTTGAGCTCCTCCTGCTCGGCTCTCCACTGCTCCTGTTGCAGAAAAGCCTGGTCTCGGTCGTCTGGATAGAGGACATCGGGCGTAGCGGCTTGTTCTTTTCGAGCTGCAGCCTTCACACGCATGGCAAGGCTGGGGTCTTCGATGTAGGGCTCTTCGCGCTCGATGGTTTCCAGCCGTTCCTTGTCTTCCCCAAAAAGGAAATTGCTCAAATGGGGCTCGAGGAAGTAGTCGAGCAGACCGCATTGGTCCAAGCCTTTTTTGCGCTCGTCGGCGGGCTTGTCGGGCGAAATATGCTCATCGAGTGTATAGATGGCCTCTTGTACCGACTCAGCGGCACGTTTAGGCAGCAGCCAGAACTCCTGTTGTTCGGTCGAGTACAGAATGCTGGAGTAGTGCGTCGAACACGGTAGTTGCTGCTCATGGAAGCCCCCGGAGCGCCGGCAGGCGGTCGGCTGTGAGGGGAGCTCCAGCTGATTGGACTCAGGGATCGACCCGTCAGGAAAGGTGCATTCAGGCGAGGTATCAGTTGTCATAGGGCTTCCAATTCCGTTGCTGTGCTGGTTGTTGTAGTGCTTTATTCAGCAAGCTGGGCGAACCGCTTGACCTTGATGAAACCCATCTCATCACCCTCAAGAATGGTCATGGCCGGCGGGCTCTTGGCCAGCAGCGGTCCGTTGACTTGGCTTGCCAGCCTTATGAGATGCTCGATATCGCTAACGCCGTGGTCAATCAGCAGCTCCAGATTTGCTAGTGCGACGCGGACCTGAGATACCCCTTCAGCACCAAAGCTGGCGTGATCTGCGTCCAGAAAATAGAGCAAGCGCAGTGTTCGAGCCGTGGCGGTGAAATCCGGCGGCAGGTCGTATGGTCTCCCACCCTCGCTGAGCCTCTGCCCTTCGGGCGCGGACCACAGGTACCACGGGTTTTCGCTGAGCTGCAGATTCATCGGTGCAGGTGTCAGCACATGGTCCACGGGACCGAACAGCCGAGGTGCCCGAGGACCCGCTGTCAATGCCAACGCCGCCCACAGATACGGCCTGCCAAGGCTGAGATAGCTCTGGCCGCCGCAGCCATCGTTGACCTTCAACAGCGTACGAACATGGGCGAGCACCTGCGCCTCGTCGTGAGCCAGGATGGCCATGCCACATCGTTTTTCCAGACAAAGCGCTGCGGCTTTCAATGCCAAGGGACTCTGCGGCTCAGTACTGAAGCTGAAGGGTCCCTGCCAAGCATGCGCGTCGAAGGTGCTGTCCTTGAGCAGCAACGAGGGTTCGAACGGCTGACCCACTTGGTAAAGTTGGGCCAAGGCGCTAGGTTCGGTGCCGAGGTCGATGACGAAGGTCAGTTGTTCGCTGTGCGCGAACGTATCCAGCGTGCAGGTCGGCGTACTCAGAAGCGCATTCATGATCAATTCAGACACTTGCAATCCTCACGCATGCGGGCTCCGCCGCTGTGAAGTGATGCACGGGTATTTTCATCACAGCTTTCCTCGCGGAACAGATATGGGTTGGCCGAGCAGGGATGCCGCGGCTAACTCAGCGGTTAACAATTTGCATGCCACTTTTCATAAGACCCAACAGAACCGGGGGATTCAGCGCAGCCAGTTGAGTTCTCGACACATCAATGCAGTGAAAAACAGAGAGAAAGTGCGCAACTTTTTGCGCAGTGGTGCGCAAAAAGTTGCGCACCACTGCTGCTGCCCCATGAACACTGGGCTAGAGCAGCATTGCCCCTAGGCTTCAGTGGATAAGTTGCGCAATTTTTTGCGCACTACGCCGTTAAGATTGCCTCACAGATTATTTGATCTACAACTATCTAGCGCCTGTGGGTGTTTAATAATTTTCCTACGGGGACAACCTAACACTTTCCCGTGTAGGAAAAGTTCCTCAGTAATGTAGGACATATCTTAATATCAAGGCTCAGAAAGAAAGCTGCCAATTAAGCTACCCTTCCCTACTACTCAAGCAGAACACTAAGGCACCAACAACCGATACCCCACCCCAGCCTCGGTAACAATAAACCGCGGCGCAGTAGGATCATCCCCCAGCTTCTGCCGCACATGCGCAACCACAATCCGCAGGTAGTGCGTATCGTCGACGTGGGTCGGCCCCCAGATGTCCTTGAGCAGTTGCTGCTGTGTAATCACCCGACCAGGATGCCCAGCCAGTTGCGCCAACAATGCGTACTCTTTACGGGTCAGCGCTATTTCGCTGCCATCGAGGGTCACGCGGCGGTAGGCGAAGTCCACCCGCAGCGGCCCAAAGCTGGCGCTGGACTGTGCAGCGCCGCTCTGCGGTATCTGGCGCAACAGGGCGCGGATGCGGGCTAGAAATTCCTGAATGCCGAATGGTTTGGTGACGTAGTCGTTGGCGCCGCCATCCAGGGCATCGACCTTCTGCAGCTCGCTGGCACGCACCGATAGCACCATCACCGGCACTGAGCTCCACTCGCGCAATTCGCGCAGCACCTGCTGGCCGTCCATGTCCGGCAGGCCTAGGTCGAGCACGACCAGGTCAGGCTTGGCCAGTGCCGCCTGGGCCAGGCCTTCGCCACCAGTGGCGGCTTCGATGACTTTGTAGCCTTGCGAGCTCAGGCTGATGCGCAGGAACTTGCGAATCTGCGGTTCGTCGTCGATGACCAGCAAGGTGGCGGTTTGGCTCATGAGTCCTGGCTTTCGGCGGTGGGCTGAGGGGGCAATGGCAAGCATAGAGTGATGCAGGTGCCGTGGCCATCGATGCCGTCAGCCACCTGGATGCTGCCGCCGTGGGCGCCGATCATGCCCTGGCAGATCGCCAGGCCGAGGCCGGTGCCCTGCCCGCCGCGATCGCCGCGGGCGGCGGTGTAGAACATGTCGAAGATCTTTTCGCGTTCGGCCTCGGGGATGCCGGGGCCCTCGTCGCTGACGGCCAGGCACAGTTGCTCATCACGCACGTCGACCTGCAGTTGCAGGCGGCCGTTGCTGGGTGAAAAGCGCGCAGCGTTTTCCAGCACGTTGACCAGCGCCTGTTCGATCAAGGCAGCGTGCACGAACAGCAGCGGCAGCTCGCTCGGCACCTCGGTGCAGACACGCAGCGGCGCCAGCACCACGCGCAGGCGCTGCAGGGCGCTGGCGACGATATCGGCCGGGGCCACCCAGTCACGGGCGAGCTTGAGGCTGCCGTGACCGAGGCGGGTCATGTCGAGTAGGTTCTGGATGTAGCGGTCGAGGCGTTCGGCTTCATCACGAGTGCCCTCGAGCAATTCGCGGCGGTCGTCGGGCGGGATGGCATCGCCCAGTGCGAGCAGGCTGTCGATGCTGCCGCGCATGGCGGTCAGCGGCGTGCGCAGGTCGTGTGACACCGAGGCCAGCAAGGCGCTGCGCAGTTGTTCGGTTTCGCCGTGCAGGCGGGCGGCTTCGAGTTGTTCACCGAGGCGCGCGCGGGTCAGGGCTTGCGCCAGCGGCTGGGCCAGCGCCATCAGCAGGCGTCGGCGCTGGGCTGTGAGGTTCGCGCCGTCGCGTGGGCGCACGCCGAGCAACGCCAGCGGTTGCTCATCGACCAACAGCGGCCACCACCACCAGCGACCATTGGGCAATGTGTCGCTGCCGTGGCCAGCGGCCTGGCCGTGCTGCCAGGCCCAGTCCGCGGCCGCGCGCTCGGTGTCGCTCAAACCTGGCAACTGGCCGTTGGCGGCTTGTAGCAGGCCATCGCCGCCCCGCTCCAGCAAGCACACGTGCAGGTCCTGCCAACCATCGAGGTGCTGGCTGGCGGCGCTGAATACCGCCCGGCGGTCGGTGGCGACGGTAAGCTTGCGTGACAGATCGAGCAGTTGGCTGGTCTGCGCCTGGGTCTCGCGCAGGGCCTGCAACTGGCGCCGCTGACGCGCGGCGAGGTTGCCGGTGAGTGCGGCCATGAGCAGGAAGAACACCAGCGTCAGCACATCTTCTTCGCGCTGGATGCTCAGGGAAAAGTTGGGTGGGATGAACAGAAAGTCATAGCTGAGAAACGACAGCACCGCGCACGCAAGTGCCGGGCCGAGGCTGCTGCGCACCGCCACCAGCAGCACGGCGGCGAGAAACACCAGCGAGATATTCGGCAACGCCAGCACGCTGGAGACCGCCCAGGCCAGGCCTGCGGCAAGCGCAGTGGCGAGCAGCGCCAGCAGATAATGCCGCCAGACCCACACCCGCTTCGCCGTCGTGCGCGGCGCAGGTGGTTGCGCCTCGCGGTCGAGCACGTTGATTTCCAGGCCGTGGTTTTCGCGCAGCAGCCGCGCAGCGACACCGGCACCGAACAGACGCCGGCGCAGGCGATCCCGCGACTGCCCCACCAGCACCAGGCTGGCACGGCGCTCGGCGGCATGCTGGAGCAAGGTCCGCGCGACTTCGCCGGCGCGCAACAGCACCACTTCGCCGCCGAGCCGCTCAGCCAGTTGCTGCGCGCTCTGCAGGCGCTGGCGGGCGGCTTCGTCGCGCAGCTTGCCGTTGTCGACATGCACCAGGCTCCACGGCAAATGCCGGCGCTGGGCTACTCGGCTGGCGTGGCGCACCAGCCGCTCCGCTTGCTGATCGCCGTCGACGCCGACCAGCAGGCGGCCGCGCAGCGCCGGTGCTTCCTGGCCAAGCTGGCGGTAGCCGTGGGCAAGGTCGGCATCCACCTGGGCCGCGGCGGTGTGCATGGCCAGCTCACGCAGGGCACTGAGGTTGGTCTGCGAGAAGAATGCGTCGATGGCGGCGCGGGCCTGTTCGGGCACGTAGACCTTGCCTTCGCGCAGGCGCTGCAGCAGTTCGCGCGGTGGCAGGTCGATCAGCACCAGTTCGAAGGCTTCCTGCAGCACCCAGTCGGGCAGGGTTTCGCGGACCTGCACGCCGGTAATGTCGCGAACCTTGTCGTTGAGGCTTTCCAGATGCTGCACGTTGACCGTGGTGTAGACATCGATACCGGCCGCGAGCAGCTCCTGCACATCCTGCCAGCGCTTGGCATGGCGGCTGTTGGGGGCGTTGCTGTGGGCCAGTTCGTCGACCAGGGCCAGCTCGGGGCTGGCCCGCAGCAAGCCGTCGAGGTCCATTTCCTCAAGGGTGACGCCGCGGTATTGGCTGCGCAGCAGCGGCTGCTGGAGCACGCCGCCGAGCAGCGCCTCGGTCTCGGCCCGGCCGTGAGTTTCGACCACCCCAGCCAGCACCTGCAACCCTTGACGCTGTTGAGCGTGGGCGGCCTGGAGCATGGCGTAGGTCTTGCCCACGCCAGGCGCTGCACCGAGAAATACCTTGAGCCGGCCCCGGCCAGCGCGCGGCAGGTTGGCCAACAGCGCATCGGCGCGGGCGGAGTCACTCATGTTTCATCCTTCACAGTTGCGGTAATCGGCACAGGAGGCGAGGTGCTCCAGCGCCTGATTGAGGGCCAGCACATTGACCACTGGCGGGCCGATCAATGGCTGCAGGGTGGCCTCTTCGATCAGCCCTTGCAAGCGCTCGACCGGGAGTTTGCGCGCCGCCGCCACACGAGGGACCTGATAGGCCAGCGCTTGCGGCGACAGGTGCGGATCAAGGCCGCTGGCCGAGGTGGTCAGCAGGGCTTGCGGCACTGGCCCCAGTTCAGCGCGGTACAGTGCGCCTGCGTCGCTCTTGACTCGCTCGGCCAGGGCCGGATTGCTCGGCGCCAGATTGCTCGCGCCACTGGCCACGGTGGCATACGCCGCCGCCGACGGACGTGGGTGGAACCAGCCATCGCCACTGAACGGCTGGGCGATCAACGCCGAACCGCGTACCTGGCCGTGCTCGTCGTGCACCAGGCTGCCATTGGCCTGCGCGGGGAAGGCCACTTGCGCCACTGCCGTTACCGCCAGCGGATACAGCGCCCCGGTGATCACGGTCATCAGCACAGCCAGGCTCAGGGCCGGGCGAAGGTAAGTAGTCATAACGGCCTCCTCAGACCAGGTGCAGGGCATTGAGCAGCATGTCGATCAGCTTGATCCCGGCAAACGGCACGATCAGGCCGCCGACGCCGTAGATCAGCAGATTGCGCCGAAGCAGGTGAGCGGCACTCGCTGCCTGCACCCTCACTCCGCGCAGTGCCAAGGGGATCAATGCAACAATGATCAGCGCGTTGAACACGATCGCCGAGAGGATCGCGCTTTGCGGGCTGGCCAGTTGCATCAGGTTGAGCACGCCCAGTTGCGGGTAGATCGCGGCAAACAGCGCCGGCAGGATGGCGAAGTACTTGGCCACGTCGTTGGCAATCGAGAAGGTGGTCAGCGCACCACGGGTGACCAGCAGCTCCTTGCCAACCTGGACCACGTCGAGCAGCTTGGTCGGGTCGCTGTCGAGGTCTACCATGTTGGCCGCCTCGCGCGCGGCCTGGGTGCCGTCGTTCATGGCCATGCCGACATCGGCCTGGGCCAGCGCCGGCGCATCGTTGGCGCCGTCGCCGCACATCGCGACCAGGCGGCCGTCGTTCTGCTCCTGGCGAATGCGCGCGAGCTTCTTCTCTGGGGTGGCTTCGGCCAGTACATCATCGACGCCGGCCTCGGCGGCGATGGCAGCCGCGGTCAGCGGGTTGTCGCCGGTCACCATCACCGTGCGGATGCCGAGCTTGCGCAGTTCGGCGAAGCGCTCGCGGATGCCCGGCTTGACCACGTCCTTGAGGTGGATCACGCCGAGCAGGCGCTGATCGACGCACACCAGCAACGGTGTGCCGCCACTCTGGGCAATGCGCTCGACCTCCTTGGCCAGCGCCGCTGGCATCTGCAAGCGCTCGATACCGACAAAGCCCAGCACCGCATCGACGGCGCCCTTGCGGTAGCGGCGCTGCTCGAAGTCGACACCCGACAGGCGCGTCTCAGCGCTGAACGCCACTGGGCTGAATTGATCGGCGGCCGGCTCGTTGAAGTCATGCAGCTGGCGCAGGTAGTCGACAATCGACTTGCCCTCGGCGGTGTCGTCGGCCAGCGACGCCAGCAAGGCGCCCTCCCCCAGCTCCTTGGCGGTGACCGCAGGCGCGGTGTGCAGCGCGCTGCAGCGGCGGTTGCCGAAGGTGATGGTGCCGGTCTTGTCGAGCATCAGCGTGTGCACGTCACCGGCCGCCTCGACTGCTCGCCCGGAGCGGGCAATTACGTTAAGCCGCACCAACCGGTCCATGCCGGCGATACCGATGGCCGAAAGCAGGCCACCGATGGTGGTCGGGATCAACGTCACCAGCAACGCGGCGAGGAAGATCAACGGCAGGCTGCCACCGGCGAAGCGGGCGAAGGGCTGCAAGGTCACCACTACGATCAGGAAGATCAGGGTCAGGCCGATCAGCAGGATGTCGAGGGCGATCTCATTCGGGGTTTTCTGCCGTTTGGCGCCTTCAACCAAGGCGATCATGCGGTCCAAGGTTGATTCGCCGGGGTTGCTGGTGATGCGGATCAGCAGCCAGTCGGAGACCAGCCTGGTGTTGCCGGTCACGGCCGAGCGGTCGCCACCGGATTCACGGATGACCGGCGCCGATTCGCCAGTGATGGCCGCCTCGTTAACCGCCGCGATGCCTTCGAGCACCTCGCCGTCACCGGGGATCAGCTCGCCGGCCACCACCTTGACCACATCGTCTTTGCGCAACGCGCTGGCGGCAACCGTCTCAAAGCTGCCATCGGCACACCGGCGTTGGGCATTCAAGCCCTGGCTACCCGCCTTGAGGCTGTCGGCGCGAGCCTTGCCGCGGCCTTCGGCCAGCGCTTCGGCAAAGTTGGCGAACAGCACGGTGAACCACAGCCACAGCGCGATCTGGATCGCTACCGCGGTGCTGACGCCGCTCTCTGGGACGAAACACAGCAGCGTGGTCAGCAGCGCCGTCAGCCCCACCACCAGCATCACCGGAGAACGTTTGAGCTGACGCGGATCGAGCTTGACCAGCGCTTGGACCAGGGCGGGCCGCCACAGCGCGGCGAAGCGGGTCTGGTCGGTGCCAGGGCGTGGCGCCTGGACTTGAGCAATAGGCATGTTCATGTTGATTCCTCAGAAACCCAGGCTCAGTTGTTCGGCAATCGGCCCCAGGGCCAGGCTTGGCAGGAAGGTCAGCCCGCCCATCAGCAGAATGATCACCAGCAGCAAACCGGTGAACAGCGGGCCGTGAGTGGGGAAGCTGTTCTGCCCCTGCGGCGCGCGGTTCTTCGCCGCCAGGCTGCCGGCCAGGGCCAGCACCGGCAGGATGTAGCCGAAGCGGCCGATGAGCATGGCCAGCGCGATCATGACGTTGTGGTAGGCCGTATTGGCGCCAAAGCCGGCGAACGCCGAGCCGTTGTTGGCGGTGCCAGAGGTGTAGGCGTAGAGCAGCTGACTGAAGCCGTGCGCACCGGGGTTGCTGACCGCACCGGCAGGGCCTGGCAGGCTGGCCGCGAGGGCGCCGAGCACCAGAACGCCAAGCGGCATCACCAGCAAGGTCGCCACCAGCAGTTGGACTTCCCGCGCTTGCAGCTTCTTGCCCAGATACTCAGGCGTGCGGCCGATCATCAGCCCCGCCAGAAACACTGCAATCAAGACGAACAGGAGCATGCCGTATAGGCCTGCACCAACGCCGCCGAAGATCACCTCGCCGACCATCATGTTGAGCATCGCGACCATCCCGGTCAGCGGGTTGAGGCTGTCGTGCATGGCATTCACCGAGCCGTTGGAAGCGGCAGTCGTGGTGACGGTCCAGAGCACCGAGCCGGTGGTACCGAAGCGGCTCTCCTTGCCCTCCAGCGGCGCCGATTGCTGAACTTGCTCGCTGGCCAGCGCTGGATTGGGCTGGTGCTCGGCCCACAGCGCGGTGGCCCCGCCGATCAGGAACAGCGCCAGCATGCAGGCGAGAATCGCCCGGCTTTGGCGCAGGTCCTTGACGTAATGGCCGAAGGTGAACACCAGCGCCACTGGGATCAGGATGATCGACGCCAGCTCGAACAGGTTGCTCCAGGCGGTGGGGTTTTCGAACGGATGGGCCGAGTTGACACCGAAGAAGCCGCCGCCGTTGGTGCCCAGTTGCTTGATCGCGATCTGGCTTGCGGCCGGGCCGAGCGGGATAGTCTGGTCAGCGCCTTGCAGGGTCACGGCATGGGCGTAATCGGCAAAGGTCTGTGGCACGCCCTGCCACACCAGCAATAGCGCCAGCAGCAGGCACAGCGGCAACAAGCCGTAGAGGGTAGCGCGGGTCATGTCGACCCAGAAGTTGCCGACGGTTGCGGCCGAGCGCCGGGCAATCCCGCGGCACAGTGCAACCAGCACGGCCAGGCCGGTCGCGGCGCTGACGAAGTTCTGCACGGTCAGGCCGAGCATCTGGCTCAGATAGCTGAGCGAGGCTTCGCCACTGTAAGCCTGCCAGTTGGTGTTGGTGACGAAGCTCACCGCCGTGTTGAATGCCAGCGACCAGTCCTGACCCGGCAACTGCTGCGGGTTGAGTGGCAGATAACCCTGCAGCATCAACACGGCGATCAGCAGAACGAACCCGGCCAGGTTGAACGTCAGCAGCGCCAGCGCGTACTGCTTCCAGCTCTGCTCCTGCTCGGCCTGGACTCCGGCCAGTCGGTAGCAGCCGCGCTCCAGCGGACCGAGCGCCGGCGACAGCCAGGTGCGCTGGCCTTCCATGACCTTGTAGTAGAAGCGCCCGAGCCAGGGCGCGGGCAGCAGCACGATGGCAAAAAACGCCAGCAGCAAGGCGAAGTCATAACTGTGCATGGCCGCTCCCTAGCTGTGGTCGGCGCGCAACAGCGCGACCAGCAGGTAAACCGCCAACGCCACTGCCAAGAGCAGTGACACGCCTTCAAGCATGTACATGAGCCAATCTCCCCGGAATGCGGCATGGGCCGCTTTGCGAGGATTGTCCGGGGGATGGCCGTAAAGGGACGAGAGCGAGCGCGGGTTCAGCGCATAAAGAAAGCGTAAAGCCTGCTAGGGCTGCACGCTCGGCTGAGTGCTGCGGCTCCAGTCCAGCAGCAGGCTGTAGGCCACGGCAAGCAGGGTCGGGCCGATGAACAGGCCGATAAAGCCAAACGCGATCAGGCCGCCGAATACTCCGAGCAGCACGATCACCAGCGGCAGGTTGCCGCCACGGCTGATCAGGTACGGTTTGAGCACGTTGTCCACGCCGCTGATGACGAAGGTGCCCCAGATGCCGAGAAACACCGCCATGCCGTAGTGCCCCTGCCACACCAGCCAAGCGGTAGCAGGCAGCCAGGCAAGCGGCGGCCCCATCGGGATCAGGCTGAGCATGAACGTCACCAGCCCGAGCACGATTGCCCCGGGCACACCAGCGATAAGGAAACCGATCATCGCCAGCAGGCCTTGCGCCGCCGCCGTGCCGATCACACCGTTGACTACGCGCTGCACGGTGCCGGCGACCAGCTCCAGGTAGTACTCGGCGCGCTCGCCGATCAGCCGCTGCAGCAGGCGCAGGACAAACGCCGCTAGCCGCGGGCCATCGCGATAGAAGAAGAATACAAAGACCAGACTCAACGACAGCTCGAGCACGCCACCGCCAATCTGCGCACTGCGCGCCAGCAGCCAGTTACCGACCTGGCCAAAATACGGTTTGGCCGATGCCAGCAGCGCCGCGCCCTGCTGGTCGAGGGAGTTCCACCAGGTCAGCAGGCGCTCACCGACCAGCGGAATGCTGCCCAGCCATGCTGGCGCATCGGGCAGACCCTCGACCTGCACATCGCGGATAAACGCCGTGGCATCACGGATGTGGTCAGCCAGGTTGAAGCCGAGCCATACCAGCGGCAATGCCACGATGAGGATCCACAGCGTGGTCAGCACCGCCGCCGCCAACGTTTCCCGCCCGCCCAGCCAACGGGTGAGCAGGCGCATCAGTGGCCAACTGGCAAACGCCAGGATCGCGCCCCACAGCAGCGCCGAGATGAACGGCGCCATCACCCACAGGCCGGCGCCGAGCAGGGCCAACAGCAGAATCTGTACCAGCAGACGATCATTGTTGGCCACAGGCGCACTCACTTAACGAATCAATTCCAGATGCAACCCCTCGGTCTCGGCAGTACCGACCTCCAGCCGTGCAGCGCGTACGCCCATCTTCACCAACTGCTCGCGCCAGTCCTCGGCCTGCTTGCCACTCAGGCTGACCCGCCGGGTGCTGTCCAGGTTCAGGCTGCGGCTGAGCACGCGCACCCAACTCGGCAACGGTGCCGTCAGGTCCGGATAGTCAAGCTTGCCGGTATCGCGCAGCTCATGCATGACCGTGGCCGGGGTCGGCAGCACCTCGCCCAGCGGCGCTTCAGCAATAAATTCCTCGACATGCAGATACGCCCGTTTGTTGCCGGCGGTGACGCTGTACAAGGCAACCAGCGTATCGGCTTCTTCGGCCGAACGGCGCAGCAGGATAAACGCCTGCTGCTCATCGCCGCCATTGAGCCTGGCGTTCTTAAATACTTCATTGGCCCACAGGCTGGCTTCGCCGCAGTCGCGTTTTTCACACCAGAACAGCGGATAACCGCCCTCTGCCTGCAGTGCTTCGCGGGCGCTGGTGAAAGCTTCGCGTGCGGTGCGCTCGGCGGGCAACTGGTAGGTCACGGAGCTGACCAGTCCACGGCTCTCGACCTTGTCGTCTAAACGCAGACGGCCGCTTATCTTGCGCAACGGGCCGAGGGGGTAAACCCGCTCCTGCTCCAACGCCGGGCGCTGATCGACGACCTTGGCGTCCAGCGGCTGTGGCAGGCTGCCGGCCCACAACAGCGGGCTAGCAAGGCCCAGGCAGCCGGCAACCAGAATTCGAATACTCATCGGCCTCCCTTGCCGCTGGCGGCGTGGGTGGCGAGGGGGTAAATGTCAGGCATGTCCATGGTTGTCTCCCTGTTCAACCTGCCAAGCCTCGGCACTTGTCCCAGGCAAGTCAAGAAAACCCGCAGAAGCGATTGATACAGTCTGCGACAAGGGTCGCGCCCTGCTCGTCGTTCAGGTGCAGGTGATGACCGCCGGGCAGGCGCACCTGCTCGAAGGGTAGCTGCTCCAACAGCGCCGTGTGCCGCGCGAGCATGCCATCCGCCGCAACCACCAGGCAGGTCGGGCATTCGATGCGCTGGACAAAGGCCATGGCCTGCGCCTCGCTCAGACGCGCCGGCGACGGCAGCGTCAAACGGCTGTCGCTGCGCCAGCTGTAACCGCCCGGTACCGGCATCAGGCCGCGTTGCGCCAACAGTTCGGCGGCTTCACGGCTCACCGCGACCATGCCCTTCATACGTGCCTCGATGCCTTGCTCAAGGTCGACATAGACCGACTTGCGTTTGCTATCCAGGCGCAGCTGCGCCTGCAGGGCCATGCCCAGCCGCTGCGCCGCGTCCTGCTCGGTGCCGGTCGGCGGCAGCACGCCGTCGATCAGCAGGAGGCGGCTAACCCGCGCCGGCAGCGCCCCGGCCAGCTGCACCGAGATGATTGCGCCCAGCGAATGGCCGAGCAGACCGAAGCGCTGCCAGCCGAGCTGCTCGGCAACCCGCACGACATCGTGGGCATAATCGGCCAGCGCGTAGCTTGCACCCGCCGGGCGATGCTGCGAATAGCCATGGCCGGCCAGATCCAGCGCAACGATACGCATCCCGCGCAGCAGCGGCGCCAGCCGGGCGAAGCTGTTGGCGTTGTCCAGCCAGCCGTGCAGAGCGATTACCGGTTCGCCGTCATCCGGGCCAAACAGATGAGCCGCCAATTCGATGTGGCCCAGATTGAGGCGGATTTCTTCGACCTGCGCGCTCATGCCTGCCCCCAACGATCAAACAGTCCTTTGATCAAGCTGGCGGTGTCCGCAGGGCGCTCAAGCGGGAACATATGCCCGCCCGGCACGCTGTGGTACTCGCCCAGCGGCATGCCGCGCACGGCAAAGGTGTGGTGACGGCGGATCACCCGGCTGCGGTCGCCGCGGACCACGGCCAGCGGCACCTGCAGTTGGCGCGCAGGCGCCGGGCTGAGGTGGGGGATACTGCGATAGATGCTGATCTCGGTGGCGGGATCGAAGCGCAGCCGCAGACCACCGTCAACGGCTTCCAGACCATGCTCCAGATAAGCCTCCAGGCAGTCCGGGTCAAAATGACGGAACAGCGTCTTGCCCGTGAAGTAGCCGCGGGCGCTATCCCGATCAGCGAACACAGCGCGGCGGTTAAGGGTGCGCCCGGCAGGAGTAATGCGATCAATGAAGCCAAAGCGTTTGGCCGTGCGCAGCAGCCATTCATCGGCGCGGGTCAACACCGGTGAATCGAGCATGACCACGCCGCGGTAGTAGTGTGGGCAACGAAGGGCCGCGTGCAGGTGCAGTACCCCACCCAGGGAATGGCCAACACCCCAGACCGGCGCTGGCTGCTGGGCCAGGTGGTGGAGCAGTTCATCGACCAGGTTGAGCCAGTTGTCATCGACCGGGAAGCGCGGGTCGTGGGCGTGCTGGAGCAGATGCTGGACCTGATAGTCCGGTGCGAGCGCCGCAAACAGCTTGCCGTAGGTGGCCGAGGGGAAGCCATTGGCATGGGCGAAGAAGATCTGCTGCGACATGGCCGCCTGCTCTCACGGAAAGATTGCCCATTGTCGGCAAGCGCAGCGGCGACGGCAACGTCCGGAAAGGTCATCGCCAAGGGCGTTCAGGTCATCTGCCGCTCAATCGAAGCTGGCCATCGACCGCCGCAGACACGCCTGCATGTAGGCCAACTGATATTCGAGGGCCTCGCGAGCCTGGGCCTTGTCCGCTTCTTCGAGCTTGCATCGGCGCAAGGCCAGGCAACTGGTCTGCAGAAGATGGGCCATGCGAATGCTCGCCTGGCGCAGCTGTTCAAGCTCATATTGGCCTTCGCACTTGCCCAGCAAGCGGTTGAAGCTGGCATCCGCACAGTCCTGCAACAAGCGGTGCTCGGCAAAGTCCGGCACGCCGTGCTCGTTCAGCTTGTCCAGCACCCGCTGTGGGCTCACCGAGCTCACCAATTCAAGACGTCGACTACTCATCCATTGCTCCCTGTTCACGGTTCGACTCTTACGCGATCAACGCTAACAATCAGCCGAACACCCCGGCAACTGGCAAAAATGCCAGTTGCCGGGGGGCTAGCCGGGATGATTCAGAGCTTTCAGTGACATCAGTCCGGGCAATGGCCAGTCCCCTTCCAACTCAGCCAGGCTGGCTGTGCTCATGGCTGCCGGCTGTTGCAAATGGCCGTGCTCGAGCATACCGATCAAGGCACCCACCAGCGGCTGGTGGCTGACAAGCAGCACCTGCTCCAGGCCCAATTGCTCAAGTTCGGCGATGGCCTCACGGACGCTGCTTTCTGGAGTCAGCCAAGGCACTGTGCGCAGTGGCTGATCGAAACCGAGGGTTTCTTGCACCAACGCCGCGGTTTGCTGTGCACGTACGTACGGACTCACCAGAATTGCTTGCAGTGGCTGGTCCAGCAGCCGGGCAGCGCTGTGCATGACCTGCTCGCGGCCATGGCTGGTCAGGCGCCGTTCGGCATCGCTGTTGGCGCGTGGCTCAGCCTCGCCGTGACGCAGGATCCACAACTTCACAGCTTGGGCTCCTCGTCACGCACCGGATGCGGCGCGGGCGCTACCACATGCGGGGCCTCGCCTTCGGGTGCACGGGGGGTCGGCCAATCGGAAAACGGCCACGGCTTACGGTCGCTGTGAAAGGTACCAAAGCGGCCTATCTGAGCCAGAAACTGACTCAGGCTGTCGCCGAAGTTCATCAGGCTGGCACTTGGCGCGCCATAGACCAGGCGGTAGATCAACTGGACCAGCACCAGCCCGGCCAGCAGCAGCTCGGCCAGTTGCCAGACCACCAGGAATACCAGCATCCACAGCACCCGCAGGATGATCGATTCGCGCTCAACGCGCTCGGGGGTATCGCTCATGACTTGCTCCTTGGTTTGCTCAGCGCTTAGTTGAAACCGCTGGTGGAAATGAAGTCGACGTCAGTTTTCGGCTCGGCGCGCATCAGGTGTTCGATGACCTGGTTCAAGGTGCGCCCTTCGAACAGGATCGCGTGGAGCCCGGCTACCAGCGGCATGTACACCTGAGCTTCATCGGCCTTGGCCTTGAGCACCTTGATGGTGTTGACGCCCTCGGCCACTTCGCCCAGACGGCTGACCGCCTCTTCCAGCGACAGCCCTTGGCCCAGCGCATGCCCGACCTGATAGTTGCGGCTTTTCGGTGACGAGCAGGTGACGATCAGGTCACCGACCCCGGCCAGGCCGAGGAAGGTCATCGGGTTGGCGCCCAGACTGACCGCGAACCGAGTCATTTCGGCCAGCGCGCGGGTGATCAGCATGCTCTTGGTGTTTTCGCCCATGCCCAGCGCCACGGCCATGCCGGCAATGATCGCGTAGACGTTTTTCAGTGCGCCGCCCAGTTCGACGCCGAAGCGGTCAGCACTGGCATAGACACGGAAGGTGCGCCCGTGCAGCACCTCTTGCACGCTCAGGCACAGCGCTTCATCTTCACTGGCGACCACGGTAGCAGTCAGCGCGTGCTCGGCGATCTCGCGGGCCAGGTTCGGCCCGGATAGCACACCGATACGCGCCTCAGGAGCGATCTCCTCAAGAATCTGGCTCATCAACTTGAAGCTCTGCGCCTCGATGCCCTTGGTCAGGCTCACCAGACACTTGCCGCGCAACAGCTCGGCATGCGGCGCCAGCACGCTGCGCAACGCGCTGGATGGCAGCGCGACAAAAATCAGTTGTGCACATTGCAAGGTGGCCAGCAGGTCATTGACCGGCTCGACGCCCTCCTGCAAGCGGATGCCCTTGAGATATCGCGGGTTTTCGCGGTTGACGCGCATCGCCTGCGCCTGGTCCGGATCGCGCATCCACTGGCGCACAGGGTTGCCGTTTTCGGCCAGCAGGTTGGCCACGGCTGTGCCGAAGCTGCCGCCTCCAAGAACTGCAACAGGTTGCTGTTCAGTCATATCCAGTCCGTTAAAGCCAAAGTTGAGTGGCGACGGGGCGCATTATACGGGCCAGATGCGGCATAACCAGAGGCACGCAGTGTCAGCCTGTTACCCGCTCAACGGCGCTGCCAGCATGGATCGGCCTGCTGGAAAAACCTCTGTGGTCGGTTAACATGCGCGCTTCCCGCTCAAACAAGGCTGTAACGTGTTGTCTGGCACGCCGCCCTTCCCTCGCCTGCTGTTACTGACTGCCCTGCTTGGCGGGCCCGCTGTGGCCGACGACTTGTTTATTGACAACCAGGACCTGCCGCAAGTTCTCACTGCCACCCGACTTAAACAGTCCGCCGCCGGCGTACCCGGCAGCATGACTGTGCTCGACAGCCAGTTGATCCGTGCCAGCGGCGCCCGCGACATCCCCGAACTGCTGCGGCTGGTGCCGGGCATGATGATCGGCTACGGCGCCAGCAACCAGCCGACGGTCAACTACCATGGCAGCAATGTCAGCGAAGCGCGGCGCATGCAGGTGCTGATCGACGGCCGCTCGGTGTACCGCGCCGGCCTGGCCACCGTCGACTGGAGCGATATCCCGGTAGCGCTGGAAGATATCGAACGGATCGAGGTGTTCCGCGGGCCGAATACCGTCAGTTACGGCGCCAATGCGTTGATGGCAGTGGTCAACATCCTCACCCGCAACCCCGCCGACAGCCATGGCACGCGCCTCAAATTGGTCCGCGGTGCCGATGGCATCAACGACTTTTACGCCAGCCAGGGCCTGGGCTGGGAGGGTGGTGACCTGCGCTTGTCGATGTCCGGCCAGGAGGACGACGGCTTCGATCACGATCAGTACGGCGCTGACTACCGTGACAGCCGCCGGCTGAGCCGGATCAATCTGAACGTGCAGCAGCAGCTGGCCAACAATCAGACACTGGAGTGGCAACTGGCGGCCAAGGAAGGCAGCAATCAGCGGCCCTACACCTATCAGCCGGTATTCCCCTTCGTCACCGCCCGGGGCAATGACGCGGACGTCAAGGCCAAGGACTATGCCGGCTCGCTGCGCTGGAACATTGACCTCAATGCCCGGCACAGCCTGTATGTACAGGGCTCGGCGCAGCACTTCGATCGCCAGCAAGTGTGGCGTGCCTGTGATGCGGCGCTGTCGTTCAGCCCCGCATTGACCCAACTGTGGCAGCTGGACTCCAACTACGCCGAGCAGGTCGCCCGCAACATCGTCAATCCGCCTGCCAACAGCAACCCTGCGCTGCAGGCCCTGCGCGATCAGGTCAAGACTCAGTGGGACAGTCAGGGCGGCAGCCAGGTGGTGTGCGGTGACGTCGACCAGAGCACGCGGGAAAGCCGCTACGACCTGGAAATCCAGGACACCCTGAGCCTGACAGACAACCTGCGCCTGCTCAGCGGCGCCAACTTTCGCTATGACCAGGCTGACTCGCAAACCTACTTCAACGGCACCCTGAGTGATCAGACCTGGCGCCTGTTCGGCCAGCTGGAATGGCGCGCGGACGAGCACTGGATCATCCAGGGCGGATCCATGTTCGAGGACAGCCGCTTGTCTGGCAGTTCGCTGACGCCGCGCCTGGCGGTCAATTATCTGATCACTCCACGCCATGGCCTGCGCGCGGTGTATTCCGAAGCCGTGCGTTCGCCCGACATGTTCGAGAACAACGTCAACTGGAGCTATACGGTCAACAACCTCAGCCCCTATCAGCCGGGGCTGGGCAAGGGCGAGTACTTCGTCAAGACCCGCGGCCCGGGCGATCTCGATCAGGAGCGGATGCGCTCGCGTGAACTGGGCTACAACGGCAGCTTCAGCGACATCGGCCTGAACCTTGACCTGAAGCTGTTCTACGACGAAATCAGCGGCATGATCAGCGAGCCGCTGCGCAACAATCAGTACATTGCCAGCAACAGCAACAAGGCTCGCTTCAGCGGCAGTGAACTGCAACTGGACTGGCACCTGAGCCAGCGCGACCGGCTGCGCCTGACCTATGCCTATGTCGATGCCTGGGCCAGCAACCGCAACGACAGCGAGGCCAGTGCGCGTAATAGCGGCTCGGCAGGCTGGCTGCGCGACTGGGGCGAGGGTTGGTCAAGCGCGCTGTTCTATTACGGCGATGACGCGCTTAATCAATATCGCTACGAGCGTGTTGACCTGCGCCTGGCCAAGCGCCTGCGTATTCGCCGCAGCAACCTCGAGCTCGCCGCACTCTGGCAGCAGCGCCTCGACGATGAGCCCGTTACGCTCGCCCAGAACCGCTACGACAGCCGCCAGCGCCTGAGCGTCAGCGCGGCATTGGAGTTCTGATGGCGCGCCTGCTCAGCCTGCTGCTGATCTGCCTATGGCCCCTGGCGACGCTGACGGCCAATGAGGTGCTGGTGGTCGGCGCCAGCGATCAGCCGGGCATGCGCAGCTTCGTCCAGGCATTGCAAGGTCGCCGCGGCGATGACCAGGTGCATTTTCAGCCAGTCGCCAGCCTGCCGCCGCCCAGCCAGCTGCAACATGACCTGCGCCTGATTCTGCTCGACCGGGCAGCGCTGCAATGGCGCATGAGCGAAGCTGCGGGGCCGCGCGCGCTGGTCATGCGGGTCAGCCGCGTCGAGGCCGAACAACAACTGGGGACCCATCGCCCGGGCTACCTGAGCCTGCTCTGGAGCGACCCGCCGTTGGCGCGCCAACTGCGTCTGACCCGCTTGCTGATGCCGCAGGCGCGGCGAATCGGCGTGCTCTATGGCCAGCACAGCCACTTTTTGCTCAACGAGCTGCGCCAGGCGGCGCGGCCACTGGGTCTGGAGATCGTTGCCCAGCACTGGCCAGACCTGCGCGACAGCCGTCCGCTGCAGCAAGTGCTGGCAGACAGTGACGTGCTGCTCGGCCTGGATGACGCCGACCTGTATAACGCCAAGACTGCGAAGAACGTCTTGCTCAGTAGCTACGGCCGGCAAATGGCGTTGATCGGCCCCAATGCCGGCTTTGTCCGTGCCGGCGCGCTGGCCAGCACCTACAGCGATCAGCACGACTGGCTGGCAGTACTCGATCAGTTGCTCGATCAGCCGCCAGCACGCTGGCCCCGCAGCCTGTACCCCGCCCACTTCGGCGTCAGTGGCAACCAGCAGGTGGCGCGCTCACTGGGCCTCGAGCCGATTGATCCGCAGGCCGCCGCGCTGGCACTGGCCGCAGGAGAGTCCACCCCATGAGCAAACGCCTGAGCTGGGATATCCATACCCGCACCCAGATCATCAGCCTGGGGCCGGCTTTGCTGCTGACGCTGCTGCTGATCAGCTTTTTCACCTTCGTGCGCATTCAGGATTTGCGTCAGGAGCTCAACCACACCGGGCAATTGATCGCCAATCAGCTGGCTCCGGCTTCCGAGTACGGGGTTATCTCAGGCAACAACGAAGTGCTCGACAGCCTGATGCGCGCCACCTTGAGCATCCCCCATGTGCGCTTTCTCGAGGTTCAGGACAGCCGCAACAATATTCTGGTGTATGTCGAGCAGGCCGACGAGAGCGCCAACCGTGCGCAACGAGTCGAGGTGTTCCAGGCGCCGATCCGGCTGCAGCAGATTCGCCTGGACAGTGACTTTCTGCCGCCGGAAAAAACCACGCTACCGGGCATCACCGATGATTATCTGGGCCGGGTCATCGTCGGCATGTCGGATGATGCCTTCAACCAGCGGCAGCAGGAGCTTGTTTTCAAGGCTGGCATCCTCGCCCTGTTTGCCCTGCTGTTCACATTCCTCCTGGCGCGACGCCTGGCACGCAGCCTGGCCGAGCCGATCAGCGACATGGGGCTCGCGGTCAAGGCGATTCAGCAAGGCACCTTCGACACCCGGGTGCCCGTTGTCGATGACAGCGAGCTCGGCCACCTTGCGCGGCACATCAACAACCTCGCCAGCGCCCTCGAGCAAGCCAGCCAGGAGCAGCGCCAGGCCATCGCCCAACTGACCCAGGCACGCGAGGAAGCCGAGCAGGCCAACCGGGCCAAGTCGGACTTCCTGGCGATGATGAGCCATGAGTTGCGTACGCCGATGAACGGTGTTCTGGGCATGTTGCAGCTACTGGAAACCACTCAGATGACCGGCGAGCAGGCCGAATACACCTCAGTCGCCAGTGAGTCGACCGGGCACCTGCTCAAGGTCATCAATGACATCCTTGATTTTTCGCGCATCGAACGCACCGAGCTTGAGCTGGAACACATCGAATTCAACCTTGGCGAGCTCATCGCCAGCAGTGTGCAAGCCTTTCAGCACAGCGCCCAGCAGCGCGGCCTGGGCCTGCATCTGCACCTGCCGGCGGGCGCAGAGCACATGCGCGTTGGCGGCGATCCCACGCGGATCCGCCAGATCCTGCTCAACCTGATTGGCAATGCATTGAAATTTACCGAGCAGGGCAAGGTCGAAATCGAGCCGCGCTGGCAATTGGCCGAGACTGGCGGGCTGTGGTTCAGTTGCGCCGTTCGCGACACTGGCATCGGTATCGACGACCAGCGCCTGGATAGCATGTTTGTGGCCTTCCAGCAGGCCGACAGCTCGATCTCGCGCCGCTACGGTGGCACCGGGCTGGGGCTCGCCATCGCGCGCACCCTGGCAGAGCGCATGGGTGGCCGCCTGCACGCACAAAGCCGCGCAGGGCGGGGCTCGACGTTTACCCTGGAAATACCGCTGACGCTTGCGCCCGCCAGCTACCCGGCCAGACAGCCGTGACTGGCGATAAATGTTAAAGTGCGGCAGTCTTAATGCTGGACAGGCGCGCCGTTGGGCCTGAAAATACCGGTTTCAGTGAACACCTGTACTCATTTGCCAGGATCACTGTGACTTTCACCACAACGCAATAGTCTATCTGTAGGCTGCCGCTTTGAGCCCGTTGGTGCTCAGGGATGGCCGGGAAGATTCATCCCCTGCCGCATGGGGATTATTGAGGAGCTCGCATGACCAAACAAAACGCCTTTACTCGGGAAGACCTGCTGCGCTGCAGTCGCGGTGAGCTGTTCGGCCCAGGTAACGCGCAACTGCCCGCCCCGAACATGTTGATGGTTGATCGCATCACGCATATCAGCGAGGAAGGCGGCAAGTTCGGCAAAGGTGAATTGGTCGCTGAGCTGGATATCACTCCGGACCTGTGGTTCTTTGCCTGCCACTTCGAAGGCGATCCGGTGATGCCGGGCTGCCTGGGCCTTGACGCCATGTGGCAGCTGGTCGGCTTCTTCCTCGGCTGGCAGGGCTTGCCGGGTCGCGGTCGCGCACTGGGTTCTGGCGAAGTTAAATTCTTCGGCCAGGTATTGCCTACTGCCAAGAAAGTCACCTACAACATTCATATCAAGCGCGTCCTGAAAGGCAAGCTGAACATGGCCATCGCCGATGGCTCGGTCAGTGTCGACGGCCGCGAGATCTACACGGCCGAAGCCCTCCGGGTCGGCGTGTTCACCTCCACTGACAATTTCTAAGGGTTATTCGCATGCGCCGCGTCGTTATCACTGGTCTGGGCATCGTATCGTGCCTGGGCAATGACAAAGAGACCGTCACCGAAAACCTGCGCAAGAGCCGTCCGGGCATTCGTTTCAACCCGGAATACAAGGAAATGGGGCTGCGCAGCCAGGTTTCCGGCTCCATCGACCTGAACCTCGAAGAACTGATCGACCGCAAGGTATTCCGCTTCGTCGGTCACGCCGCTGCCTACGCCTACCTGGCGATGCAGGACGCGATCAAGGATTCCGGGCTGAGCGAAGAGCAGGTTTCCAACCCACGCACCGGCCTGGTAGCAGGCTCCGGCGGCGCATCGACCCTGAACCAGATGGAAGCGCTGGACACCCTCCGCGAGAAAGGCGTCAAGCGCGTCGGTCCGTACCGGGTTACCCGCACCATGGGCAGCACCGTTTCCGCGTGCCTGGCCACGCCGTTCAAGATCAAGGGCATCAACTACTCGATCTCGTCGGCCTGCGCCACCAGTGCACACTGCATCGGTACCGCTCTGGAGCAGATCCAGTGGGGCAAGCAGGACATCGTCTTCGCCGGTGGCGGTGAAGAAGAGCACTGGAGCCAGTCGTTCCTGTTCGATGCCATGGGCGCCCTGTCGACCAAGCGCAACGAAACCCCTGAGCTGGCTTCGCGCGCCTACGACGCTGACCGTGACGGTTTCGTCATCGCAGGCGGCGGCGGCATGGTTGTGGTCGAGGAGCTGGAACACGCCCTCGCCCGCGGCGCCAAGATCTACGCTGAAATCGTCGGCTACGGTGCAACTTCCGACGGTTACGACATGGTCGCGCCAAGCGGCGAAGGCGCCATCCGCTGCATGCAGCAGGCGCTGTCGACCGTTGATACACCGATCGACTACCTCAACACTCACGGCACCTCGACTCCGGTCGGCGACGTTGCCGAGATGAAAGGTGTGCGTGAAGTCTTCAAGGACAAGGCACCGAAGATCAGCTCGACCAAGAGCCTGTCCGGCCACTCGCTGGGCGCCGCTGGCGTGCACGAGGCGATCTACTGCCTGCTGATGATGGAAAACAACTTCATCGCCGGCTCCGCCAACATCGATGAGCTGGACCCGGAAGTTGCTGACCTGCCGATCCAGCGTGAAACCATTGAAAACGCGAAGATCGACACCGTCATGAGCAACAGCTTCGGCTTCGGCGGCACCAATGCCACCCTGGTGCTCAAGCGCTGGGAAGGCAAGTAAGGCCTGACTGCTGAACTGAAAACGCCCCGACTGGTTCGGGGCGTTTTTGTTTTCGGCGTTCGAAAGGTTCAGCGCCGCTCAGTGCCCCTTGGGCAGCACCGCCAGGAAGTTGTCCCGCGCCACCTTGTGCGCCACCTCTTCACTCAAGGCATCCAGGAATGGGTCGAAGCCATGCAGCTCCTTGCCCAGGCTGCCAAACCGACCCACTACATCCGAACCCAGCATGAACCGGTCAGGGTACTGCTCGACCAACTCGACCCAGGCCTTGCGTGGCTTGCCTTTCTCATCGAGCAGATACGGCTCGAGCACACTCCAGGACAAGTCGATGTACAGGTTGGGATAGTCCTTCAACAATCGCGTCACTACCGGCAAGAGAAAGTCCATCTGCGTCTGGTGCCGATGGATCTCCATGCTGGTACCGGCGTGCGCCCAGATGAAGCGGGTGTGCGGATGGTTGCGCAGCGGCTCTTCCAGCTCGGCCAGATATAGCGGATTGCGCTCGCGCTTGGAGGTGATGTTGGAGTGGATCAGCACCGGCAGGTCACGCTCTGCGGCCAGGTGATAAATCCGCGTCATGGCCTCGTTGTTGGCCCTCGGCGTATCGCCACTGGTCAACGCAGTAAGGTCATCGTGACGAGTGAATACCTCGCCAATGCCCTGCCACATCCCCGGATACAGCTCGAGCATGCGCTCGATATGGCTGGCTGCGTTCTTGTCGACCGGATTGAAACCGGTCAGGAATGGATGGAAGCGCTTGCGCTGCTCGGCCGGCAGCTTCTCCAGTGCGGCCGCCACATAGACGTCAGTGGCGCTGTACCAATAGGCATCGGCATCATCACCGGCATAGTAGCGCGGGCGCTTGGGTTCGTCCTCGTGCCACTTCTTCGCCACCGACACCCCGGAAATCATCGACTGATCGATACCGGCCTGATCCATCGCCGCAAGCAGGGCCGGCATGCCCTCGGATTCCTGGAAGAAATCGACGTAATGCAGATGGGCATCGCTGTAACGGTAGTCTCGCGCCTGCGCCGCGTGGCACAGCAGGCCCGAGACCAGCACCGCAGCCAGTGCTCTGGCGATCATGGCAGTTTCCTTGAGCTGATTCGAACAGAGTAGACCTGTGTGCACCGGCAGCGGTTCAGCACTAGCCAGTATCGGCTCGATTCAGCATTTGAGAAATGCACTTACCCCGCTAGCGGAGCAGGATCGGGCTTGAACACTTCCTCGAGCAGGTTGTGCATGGCCTTGAACGCGCGCTGCGAGGTGCGCCAGTCAAACTGCATCTTGCCCGGTACGTTTGCCGCCGGGTCGGTGAATGAATGCACCGCGCCGCCGTAACTGACCAGCTGCCAATCGACTTTGGCCGCGTTCATTTCCTGCTCGAACGCAGGCAGCTGTTCGCGGGGTACCAGTGGATCGCTGGCGCCGTGGAGCACCAGCACCGAACCTTTGATGTTGCCGGCATCGGCGCTGTCAGGAGTGTCGAGGGTGCCGTGGAACGAGACAGTGGCTTGCAGTTCAGCGCCACTGCGGGCCAGCTCCAGTGCACAGCAACCGCCAAAACAGAAGCCGAACGCTGCTACCTTGCCCGGCGCCAGCACCGCCTTGGACTGGCCCAGCAACTGGGCCAGGGCGGCCTGCATGCGTTTACGCAGCTCTCCACGATCGTTTTTAAGCGGCATCATGGCGGCGCCGGCTTCATCTGCATTGGCTGGCCGCACCAACTGCCCATAGAGGTCGGCGATCAGCACCACGTAGCCCTTCTCGGCGACTTCCCGAGCAATGCGCTCGGCACCTTCACCGATGCCCATCCAGTTCGGCGCCATCAGCAGCGCAGGTTTTGGCTCTGCGCCCGGGGCATACACCAAGCGGCTCTCGTAAGCCTTGCCTGCGTGGTGATAGACCAACGATTCGACGATTGCTTTGCTCATCAAGCTTCTCCTTGCCCTGGTACAAAAGGCCATTAATGAAAAAGCCCGCCGAAGCGGGCTTTTGTCAGCGCTTATCTCAAGCAGACAGCTCGACCAGCAGCTTGTTCAGGCGACGCACATACGCCGCAGGGTCCTTGAGGCTGTCGCCAGCGGCCAAGGCAGCCTGATCGAAGAGGATGTGCGACAGCTCGCCGAAGCGGTCTTCGCTCTGCTCATGATCGAGCTTCTCGATCAGCGGGTGAGCCGGATTGAATTCGAAGATCGGCTTCGAATCCGGCACCTTCTGCCCGCTGGCCTCCAGGATCTGGCGCATCTGCAGGCCCAGGTCCTGCTCACCGATGGCCAGAATGGCGGGCGAGTCAGTCAGGCGGTGAGAAACACGCACTTCGGCAACGCTGTCACCCAGCGCGGCTTTCAGACGCTCGACCAAGCCCTCTTTGTCCTTGGCGACTTCTTCCTGGGCTTTCTTGTCTTCTTCCGAATCCAGTTTGCCCAGGTCAAGGTCACCGCGGGCGACATCGACGAAGCTCTTGCCGTCGAAGTCGCTCAGGTAGCTCATCAGCCACTCGTCGATACGGTCGGTGAGCAGCAGCACTTCGATGCCTTTCTTGCGGAAGACCTCCAGGTGCGGGCTGTTCTTGACCTGCGCGTAGGTTTCGCCGGTGAGGTAGTAGATCTTGTCTTGGCCTTCTTTGGCGCGGGCCAGGTAGTCAACCAGCGACACGCTCTGTTCGCCGCTGTCGTCGTGGGTCGAAGCGAAGCGCAGCAGGCCGGCGATCTTCTCTTTGTTGGCGAAGTCTTCTGCCGGGCCTTCCTTGAGGACCTGACCGAAGTTCTTCCAGAAGCCCTTGTACTGCTCGGGTTCGTTCTTCGCCAGCTTCTCGAGCATGTCCAGCACGCGCTTGGTCAGTGCGGTTTTCATCGAATCGATGATCGGGTCTTTCTGCAGGATCTCGCGCGATACGTTCAGCGACAGGTCATTGGAGTCGACCACGCCCTTGATGAAGCGCAGGTACAGCGGCAGGAACGACTCTGCCTGGTCCATGATGAACACACGCTGCACGTACAGCTTCAGGCCGCGCGGTGCTTCGCGCTGATACAGGTCGAACGGCGCGCGAGCCGGGACGTATAGCAGCGAGTTGTATTCGAGCTTGCCTTCGACCTTGTTGTGGCTCCAGGCCAGCGGGTTTTCGAAGTCATGGCCGATGTGCTTGTAGAACTCCTGGTATTCCTCGTCCTTGACCTCGGTACGCGGACGGGTCCACAGGGCACTGGCGCGGTTGACGGTTTCCCATTCCAGCGCAGGTGCTGCTTCGCCTTCAGCGGCTTCGGCCTGTTCTTTAGGCAGCTGGATTGGCAGGGCGATGTGGTCGGAGTACTTCTTCACCACATTGCGCAGGCGCCAACCATCGGCAAACTCCTGCTCGTCCTTTTTCAGATGCAGAACAATGCGCGTGCCGCGTTGTGGCTTGTCGATGGTGGCAACTTCGAAGTCGCCCTCGCCTTTCGACGACCAGTGCACGCCTTCGGCAGCTGGCTGGCCAGCACGGCGGCTATAGACGTCGACCTGATCGGCAACGATGAATGCCGAATAGAAACCAACACCGAACTGACCGATCAGGTGCGAATCCTTTTTCTGGTCGCCGCTGAGGTTTTTCATGAAGTCAGCAGTGCCGGACTTGGCAATGGTGCCCAGGTGCGCAATGACATCTTCGCGGCTCATGCCGATGCCGTTGTCTTCCAGGGTCACGGTGCCGGCCTCGGCATCGAAGCTGACGCGGATCTTCAGGTCAGCGTCGCCTTCGAGCAGCTCTGGCTTGGCCAGGGCCTCGAAACGCAGCTTGTCGGCGGCGTCAGAGGCGTTGGAAATCAGCTCGCGAAGGAAAATTTCCTTGTTCGAGTACAGCGAGTGGATCATGAGGTGCAGCAGCTGCTTTACCTCGGTCTGGAAGCCCAGGGTTTCTTTTTGTGTCTCCACACTCATGGTCTTCAAAACTCCGATCTGATGGCAATGGTCGCCCGGCAGGCCGCGATGGCTTGCGTTTACGGCGGGATGTCCAACAGATGGGGGCTGGGCAAACTATTTCAAGGGCTTTTGCGGATCGATCTTGAAATGAGCACGGGCCATGGCGATAGGCAAGTTGCGATCATCCTGCCAGGCACTGATCGCGACATTGGTCACCCGCCGCCCCTGGCGCCAGAGCTGGCAGCTGGCGTAGGTGTCGCGCAGATAACCGGCACGCAGGTAGTCGATGGAAAAATCGATGATCTTCGGAATGCTCGCGCTTTCGCTGTAGACCAGCAGGTAAAGCGCTGCGGACAACTCCATGAAGCCTGCGATCACGCCTCCATGAATGGCCGGTAACAGCGGATTGCCGACATTGTCGGCACTGGCTGGCAAGCGGAACAACAACTGCTCGCCTTGACGCTCGCACTCGATACCGATAAGCCCTGCATAAGGAATCAATGACAACAGGGGTGCGTAATCACCCACGGCGTGGGCCTGATTGAGGCGCTGGCGAACGTCTGCGGGAATCATCAGCCCTGCCCTCCATCAAGCTTGCCGGCAAAGCGGATACCACCTCTGGCCTGCTGCCCCAGACGCATGAAGGTCCCCACTACCTGGCAGATTGGCTGCTGGGGATCATCCTGATAGGCCATGCCACGGGTGAATATCACATCGCGAGTTACTCTATAACAGTGCGCGTAGCCGTAGACATCTTTACCCGCTTCAGCCGGATGCATGAAGTCGATGCGCAGGTCCAGGGTCGGGCACACTTCGAACCGGGCCAACGAGCACAAGGTGGCCATGCCGCATGTGGTGTCCATCAAAGTGGTCAACGCGCCGCCATGCACCGCACCGGTCTGTGGATTACCAACTAGCAGCGGCGACCAAGGCAGCACCAAGGTCATGCCGCCGGCATCAGCTTGATGCACGCGCATGTTCAGTAACTGGCAATGCCGGAGTGCCGACAGAAAGCGTTCAGCCATGGCAGTCAGAGACGAATCGATCACCGTTAAGCCCTCGGTGGCGTGACAGCACACGCGCGTTGAAAATTCCACAGTAGACGCGCACTTATATATCTGTAATTTCTGTGGAACTAATTTCGCGCACTTGAACTCGAAGGTTCAAGTAAGTTATTCCACCCAAGGAGAGACACCCCATGCGTAAACCTTTTGCTTTTGCTCTGATGCTGGCTGCTGCCATGGGCCTGGCTGCTTGCGACAAAGCAAGCGAAAACAAGGCCCAGGATGCACAGGAACACGCTGAGCAAGCCCAGGAAAAAGCCGGCGAAGCTCAGGATAAGATGAACGAAGCTGCCAAGGAAAACGCCGAAGCTGCCAAAGACCAGGCTGAAGCGCAGCAAAAAGCAGCTGAAGAAGCTGCTGACAAAGGCGAGCCAGCACCGACTGCACCCGTCAAGCCGTAATCGCAGCACAAAAAAAACCCGACGCTGTCGGGTTTTTTTATGCCTGAAGTTTAACGATTAACCGTTTCAGTCAACACCGCTGCCGGCTCTTTCGGCGCATCGGCAGGGGCACTTTCAGTTGGCGTGAACACCATCACTTCCAATACATCGGAGTGGAACTCGCGGCGATAAAGAATCAGCACTACGCCAAAACTCACAACCATGAACAGCCACGGGTTGATGAACCAGGTCAACATCGCCATGCCGAAGTAATAAGCACGCAGGCCCAAGTTGAACTGGTTGGCTGCCAATGACAGTACGCGCGCCGCGCGCGCCGCAAATGCCTTGCGCTCAAGCTCGCTGACCAGGCGCTCGCCGATCATCGGCGCCGAGCCCACCAGTACCGCTGCAAAGTTGTACTGACGCATGCACCAGCTGAAGGTGAAAAAGGCGTAGACGAACACTGCCGCCAGGCCCAGCAGCTTCACTTCCGACATGCCTTGAGAGGCTTCCTGCACATAAGGCAGGTCTGCCAGCAGCGACACCGCTCGGTCGGACGCGCCGAGCACAGTGAGGATACCGGCAAGGATGATCAAGGTACTGGAAGCGAAGAACGACGCGTTGCGCTCCAGATTGCCGATCACGCTGGCGTCGGCGATACGGTTGTCGCGCAGCAGCATGCGGCGCATCCAGTCTTCCCGGTACAGGTGCAGGACGCTGGCCAGGCAGGCAGTGTCGCGCCCTTTCCAGATGGCGTAGCGGGTATAGCCACCCCAGCACAGGCCGAACCAGCAGACCGCCAACAGGTTACTCAGGTTGCTTTGAATAAAGCTCATGCAGGTTCTCGACCGTTCCGATGCACTGAAGGATATCGGTTTTCGACGCCTGAATTGGGCAAAAGACACGCGCTGCCTAACAAAAGCCCAACGCCATGACATAAAAAACCCCGCGGCCTCACGGACGCGGGGTCTTGCCATTCAGCTGCAGCAAGCGCGCAATTGGCTTGTGGCCAGCGCTTGGCGCAAGCTGTCAGTGCATCAAGCCAACGCCTCGCGAGGCTTGCCCAGCATGCGGTCGCAGATGACTGCCACGCCGAGCGTGACCACAGATGGCACCAACCAGGCAAGGCCCTGCTCGCTCAGCGGCAGGTGTGCCACGGCATCCGGGAGGATATGCGCAAGCGGCGTGCCTTTGATCGCATCGACCATACCGAACAGCAACGACACGGCCATCACCGGGCCCATGATACGCACCGGCGAGTTCCAGATCTCTTTGCAGAAGCTCAGCGCCACCAGCACGATGCAAGGTGGGTAGATTGCCGTCAGCAACGGGATCGAGAACATGATCAGCTTGGTCAGGCCAAGGTTGGAGACCACCAGCGAGAAGCCCGCCAGGATCACCACCAGCGCGCGGTAGGACAGCGGCAGAATCTGGCTGAAGTACTCGGCGCAGGCGCAGGTCAGGCCAACCGCAGTCACCAGGCAGGCCAAGGCGATCAACACCGCCAGGAAGCCGCTGCCAAGCGAGCCGAAGGTGTGTTGCACGTAGGCATGCAGCACGGCGGCGCCGTTGGTGGCGTCAGCGGCGATGTCATGGCTGCCGGCACCGAGGCGGAACAGGCTGATGTACACCAGTGCCAGCCCTAACCCGGCGATCAGGCCGGCGATGATTGCATAGCGGGTGATCAGCTTTGGCGACTCGACGCCACGCGAGCGGATCGCGTTGACGATGACGATACCGAAGACCAGCGCACCAAGGGTGTCCATGGTCAGGTAGCCATTGATGAAGCCCTGCGAGAACGGCGCGGCAACGTAAGCCGGCTGTGCCTCGCCAATGGTCCCGGCTGGCAGCGCGAACGCAGCGATACCCAGTGCCGCCAGGGCGAGGATCTTCAGCGGTGCAAGGAAGCGGCCCACGGTATCGAGCAGCTTGCCGGGGTACATGGACACTGCCAGCACGATGATGAAGTACACCAGGCTGTAGATGAACAACGCCAGCGGGCTTTCACCGGTCAGCGGGGCTACGCCCACTTCGAACGATACTGTAGCCGTACGCGGGGTGGCGAACAGCGGGCCAACCGACAGGTAGCATACCGCCGCCAGCAGGCCGCCGAAGAATTTGCCGATCGGGCTGCTCAACGCGTCCATGCCGCCGCCGACCTTGGCCAGCGCGACCACGGTGATGACCGGCAGGCCCACTGCAGTGACGAGGAAGCCCAGGGCTGCCATCCACACGTGCGGGCCTGACTGCAAGCCCACGATCGGCGGGAAGATGATGTTGCCGGCGCCGACGAACAGCGCAAACGTCATAAAGCCAAGCGCCAGAATATCCTGGCCTTTGAGAACTTTCATTAAGGAAATACCACACTACTGAAATCGGGATTTAGAGAGGGATTTCCCCTTGGATGAGGGAAATATGGGACCGTCCGGGTGGGACAGACCTTTTTGACATACCCGCACCCTTTTGGGGCGCCGACACGAAAGTGGGCGACAGTGTAACCAAGTTGCACCCCGTCTGCACGGTTCGCTGACGAGGTGTCTCCCCGATGCAATTGGCTGTCGCGGTTATGAACGACAGCCCCGGCGAGCTGATTAGCAATGTGCTGAAACGACAAAGGCCACCCGAAGGTGGCCTCTGTGCGCGTGGGGGGTCTAGCGTATTACTTCTTGGCTTCCCAGCCAGTCAGCTCGGCCAGGGCCTTGCCGATGTCGGCCAGCGAACGCACGGTTTTCACACCGGCGTCCTGCAGCGCTGCGAACTTCTCGTCTGCAGTGCCTTTGCCGCCAGAGATGATTGCACCCGCGTGACCCATACGCTTGCCCGCAGGAGCGGTAACACCAGCGATGTAGGAAACGACCGGCTTGGTCACATGGGCTTTGATGTAGGCAGCGGCTTCTTCTTCAGCCGAACCGCCGATCTCGCCGATCATGACGATCGCTTCGGTCTGCGGGTCTTCCTGGAACAGCTTCAGGATGTCGATGAAATTCGAGCCTGGGATCGGGTCACCGCCGATGCCGACGCAGGTCGACTGGCCGAAGCCGGCGTCGGTGGTCTGCTTGACAGCTTCGTAGGTCAGGGTGCCGGAACGCGACACGATACCGACCTTGCCTGGCAAGTGAATGTGACCTGGCATGATGCCGATCTTGCACTCGCCCGGAGTGATCACGCCTGGGCAGTTAGGGCCGATCAGGGTAACACCCAGTTCGTCGCACTTGACCTTGGCATCCAGCATGTCCAGGGTAGGAATGCCTTCGGTGATGCAGACGATCAGCTTGATGCCGCCCAGGGCAGCTTCAAGGATCGAGTCCTTGCAGAAAGGAGCTGGAACGTAGATGACCGAAGCGTCAGCGCCGGTAGCTTCTACTGCTTCTTTCACAGTGTTGAACACTGGCAGGCCCAGGTGAGTGGTGCCGCCTTTGCCCGGGGTCACGCCGCCAACCATCTTGGTGCCGTAGGCGATGGCTTGTTCGGAGTGGAAAGTGCCCTGCGAGCCGGTGAAGCCCTGGCAGATGACTTTGGTGTCTTTATTGATCAGGACGCTCATTACTTGCCCTCCGCAGCTTTGACAACTTGTTGAGCAGCGTCGGTCAGGCTGGTTGCAGCAATGATGTTCAAACCGCTTTCTGCCAGTACTTTAGCGCCGAGCTCGGCATTGTTGCCTTCCAGACGGACGACAACCGGTACCTTGACGCCGACTTCTTTCACAGCGCCGATGATGCCTTCGGCAATCATGTCGCAGCGAACGATGCCGCCGAAGATGTTGACCAGTACGGCCGCGACATTGCTGTCGGACAGGATGATCTTGAAGGCTTCGGTCACGCGCTCTTTGGTAGCACCACCACCTACGTCGAGGAAGTTGGCTGGCTTGCCGCCGTGCAGGTTGACGATGTCCATGGTACCCATGGCCAGGCCAGCACCGTTGACCATGCAACCGATGTTGCCTTCCAGCGCTACGTAGTTCAGCTCGAAGCTGGCAGCGTGGGCTTCACGAGGATCGTCCTGGGACGGATCGTGGAAGGTCTTCAGCTTAGGCTGACGGTACATTGCGTTGGCATCGATGTTGATTTTGGCATCGAGGCAATGCAGGTCGCCGTCGGCCTTGATGACCAGCGGGTTGACTTCCAGCAGGGCCAGGTCGTGTTCTTTGAACAGCTTGGCCAGGCCGACGAAAATCTTGGCGAACTGTGCAACTTGCTTGCCTTCCAGACCCAGCTGGAACGCCAGTTCACGACCCTGGAATGGCTGAGCGCCAACCAGTGGATCGATAGTAGCCTTGATGATCTTCTCAGGAGTTTCGTGAGCGACTTTCTCGATGTCCACGCCACCTTCGGTGGAGGCCATGAACACGATACGACGGCTCGAACGATCGACTACAGCGCCCAGATACAGCTCTTTGGCGATGTCAGTGCAGGACTCGACCAGGATCTTGGTCACTGGCTGACCGTTGGCGTCAGTCTGGTAAGTCACCAGACGCTTGCCCAACCACTGTGCAGCGAACGCCTTGGCGTCTTCTTTGCTGCGAACCAGCTTGACGCCGCCCGCTTTACCGCGACCACCTGCGTGAACCTGGGCTTTTACAACCCACTCGGAACCGCCGATCTTGTCGCAGGCTTCTGCTGCTGCTTCAGGGGTGTCGACTGCGAAACCCTTGGAAACTGGCAGGCCGTACTCAGCGAACAGCTGCTTACCCTGATACTCGTGAAGATTCATGCTTTATACCGTCTTCGTTAGGTACTGCGCTTCGGCGCTGCGCCAACAATGGCGCCGCACCACCTGTGACCGTTAAACCTTCGGGTGGTCCCGAAGGTCCGGTCCGGCGGACGTTCCGCGGTGAGTCATGCACGCAGGACTCACGACGGGCGACCCGCCGTGGTTTCTTATAATTAACGCTTCTTGCGGTTGGCGACGTGGATGGCACCGCCATTCACAGCCAGAGCGGCTTCATGCAGCGCTTCGGACAGGGTCGGATGGCTGAACACCATCATGCCGATGTCTTCGGCGCTGGTGCCGAATTCCATTGCGATTGCGCCCTGCTGAACCAGTTCGGCAGCCGATGGGCCAATCACGTGTACACCCAGAACGCGGTCGGTCTTGGCATCGGCGATGACCTTGACGAAACCACCGGTGTCGTTGGCAGCCATCGCACGGCCGCTGGCCGCGAACGGGAAGGTGCCCACGTTAACCTCTACGCCTTCAGCCTTCAAGGCTTGTTCGGTCTTGCCGACCCACGCGATTTCCGGGTGGGTGTAGATAACCGACGGGATCAGGTCGTAGTTCATCTGAGCCTTGTGGCCCTTGATGCGCTCGACAACCATGATGCCCTCTTCCGAGGCCTTGTGCGCCAGCATCATGCCACGCACCACGTCACCGATGGCGAACACGCCCGGTACGCTGGTAGCGCAGTAGTCATCGACGAAGATGTAGCCGCGCTCGTCAATGTCGACGCCGCTGTCGGCAGACAGCAGTTCGGTGGTCACTGGACGACGGCCGACCGCAACGATCAGCTTGTCGAAGGTGATCTTCTGCTCGCCGTTGGCATCGGTGTAGGTCACTTCGACTTCGTTGCCGTTGACTTGCGAGCCGGTCACGCGAGCGCCCAGCTTGATGTCCAGGCCTTGCTTGGTCAGGGTCTTCTGGGCTTCCTTGGCAACTGCAGTGTCAGCAGCCATCAGGAAGGTATCCAGCGCTTCCAGGACAGTTACCTGAGCACCCAGACGCGACCACACCGAACCCAGTTCCAGGCCGATCACGCCAGCGCCGATCACGCCCAGACGCTGCGGAACGGTCTGGAATTCCAAGGCGCCGGTGGAGTCGACGATGACGTTCTGGTCGACCGGAGCCGGCGGAATGTCGATCGGACGCGAGCCGGAGGCCAGGATCACGTTTTCGGCTTCGATGATTTCGGTAGTGCCGTCAGCCTTGGTGACTTCGACTTTCTTGCCAGCCAGCAGTTTGCCGTGGCCCTGAATCGAAGTGACACCGTTGGCCTTGAACAGGGTGGCAACACCGCTGGTCAGGTTCTTGACGATGCCAGCCTTGCGGCCAACCATTGCAGCAACGTCCATCTTCACTTCGCCAGTGGAGATACCGTGAACGTTGAAGCTTTCTTTGGCTTCCTTGTACTTCCAGGAGCTGTCCAGCAGCGCCTTGGAAGGAATGCAACCGACGTTCAGGCAGGTACCGCCCAATGCCAGTTTGCCTTCGGCGTCGGTGTACTTCTCGATGCAGGCGGTGCTCAAGCCAAGCTGAGCGGCCTTGATCGCGGCAACATAGCCGCCAGGGCCTGCACCAATCACTACCACGTCGAATTTCTGGGTCATAAAAGATTCCTTTTCAGCTACAAGCTGCAAGCCTCAAGCGGCAAGCGACGGGCTCGCACGGGAGCCGGCCGGTTGCCGCTTGCAGCTGCGTGTTAGATGTCCAGCAGCAGACGAGCCGGGTCTTCGAGCAGGTTCTTGATGGTGACCAGGAAGGTTACCGCTTCCTTGCCATCGATGAGACGGTGATCGTAGGACAGCGCCAGGTACATCATCGGGCGAATGGCAACCTGGCCATTGACTGCCATCGGACGCTGGATAATGTTGTGCATGCCCAGAATCGCCGCCTGTGGCGGGTTGACGATCGGGGTCGACATCATCGAGCCGAATGTACCACCGTTGGTGATGGTGAAGGTACCGCCGGTCATGTCTTCGATGCCCAGCTTGCCGTCACGTGCCTTCTTGCCGAAGGTGGCGATGCCGTTCTCGATTTCCGCCAGGCTCATCTGCTCGGCGTTGCGCAGTACCGGAACCACCAGGCCACGGTCGCTGGAGACGGCAACGCCGACGTCAGCAAAGCCGTGGTAGACGATGTCGGTGCCGTCGATCGAGGCGTTGACTGCCGGGTAGCGCTTGAGCGCTTCGGTAGCGGCCTTGACGAAGAACGACATGAAGCCCAGGCGTACGCCGTTGTGGGACTTCTCGAACAGGTCCTTGTACTTCGAACGCAGAGCCATGACTTCGGTCATGTCGACTTCATTGAAGGTGGTCAGCATGGCCATGTTCGACTGGGCTTCGACCAGACGCTCGGCGATCTTGGCACGCAGACGGGTCATCGGCACACGCTTCTCGGTACGGTCGCCAGCGGCAGTCAGTACTGGAGCGGCAGCAGCAGCGGCTGGCTTGGCAGCAGGAGCCGCGGCAGGCGCGGACTTCTTGTTGGCAACGGCAGCAACCACGTCTTCCTTGGTGATACGACCGCCTTTGCCAGTGCCGGCAACGGTAGCCAGATCGATACCGCCTTCTTCAGCCAGCTTGCGCGCGGCCGGGGCAGCGATCGGGTCGTCTTCGCCAGCGTCGGCAGCCGCGGCCGGGGCAGCGCCGCCAGCAGCAGGCGCGGCAGCAGCAGGTGCAGCGGCAGCAGCGCCGCCTTCAACGATCGAACCCAGCAGTTCGTCGGAGAGAACGGTGTCGCCCTCGCCTTTGACGATCGGGCCGAGTACGCCGTCGGCAGTGGCGAGCACTTCCAGGACGACTTTGTCGGTCTCGATGTCGACAATCAGCTCGTCACGCTTGACGGCGTCGCCCGGCTGTTTGTGCCAGGTGGCAACGGTGCCGTCGGCAACCGATTCCGGGAAGGTTGGGGCTTTGATCTCGATAGCCATTAGCAGTGTTTCCTTAAATTCGGTTTCAGGTGCGCGAAAGCATTAAACAGTGAAGGCGTCTTGCAGCAGTTTTTCCTGCTGTTCGGCGTGCTTCGATGCGTAACCACAGGCAGGCGCGGCAGAAGCGTCGCGGCCGGCGTATTCCAGGACCAGTGCCTTGTTGTGGCGGCCCAGGATACGGCGCATGTGGTGCTGGCTGCTGTACCAGGCGCCTTGGTTCATTGGCTCTTCCTGGCACCAGACGGCCGCCTTGAGGTTGCTGTACGGCGCCAGGATTTCGACCAGGTCGTCTTCCGGGAACGGATACAGCTGCTCGATACGCACGATGGCGATATCTTCGCGGCCTTCGGCACGGCGTTTTTCCAGCAGGTCGTAGTAGACCTTGCCACTGCACAGGATCAGGCGTTCGACCTTGGCCGGATCGAGGCTGTCGATTTCCGGGATCACGGTCTGGAACGAGCCCTCTGCCAGGTCTTCCAAGGTCGACACGGCCAGCTTGTGGCGCAGCAGCGACTTCGGCGTCAGGACCACCAGCGGCTTGCGCAGCGGGCGGATCACCTGGCGACGCAGCAGGTGGTAGATCTGTGCCGGGGTGGTCGGTACGCACACCTGGATGTTGTGCTCGGCGCACAGCTGCAGGTAACGCTCCAGACGCGCCGAGGAGTGCTCAGGACCCTGGCCTTCGTAGCCGTGCGGCAGCAGCATGGTCAGACCGCACAGACGGCCCCACTTGTGCTCGCCACTGGTGATGAACTGGTCGATCACCACTTGTGCACCGTTGGCGAAGTCGCCGAACTGGGCTTCCCAGATCACCAGCGCGTTTGGCTGAGTGGTCGAGTAACCGTATTCGAACGCCAGCACTGCTTCCTCGGACAGGAACGAATCGTACAGGTCGAAACGTGGCTGGCCCGGGTACAGGTTCTGCAGCGGGATATAGGTGCTGGCGTCCTTCTGGTTGTGCAACACCGCATGGCGGTGCGAGAAGGTGCCGCGGCCAATATCCTGACCGGTCATGCGGATCGGGTGACCTTCGAAGGCCAAGGTGGCGTATGCCATGGTTTCGGCATAGCCCCAGTTGATCGGCAAGCCACCGGCCTGCATCTTCTGGCGGTCTTCGTAGATCTTCGACACCTGGCGCTGCACGACGAAGCCTTCCGGCATCTCCAGCAGTTTGGCCGACAGGTCCTGCAAGGTCTTGAGGTCGAAACGGGTGTCGTGACGCGCGGTCCAGGCATGGCCCAGATACGGACGCCAGTCGACGAACAGCTCGCGGTTCGGCTCTTTGACCAGGCTCTTGACCACATGCAGACCGTTGTCCAGCGCGTTGCGGTACTCGTCGATCTTGGCCTGAGCACGCTCGGCGTCGACACGACCAGCCTGGGCCAGCGACTCGGCGTACAGCTCACGAGTGGTGCGCTGCTTGCTGATCTGCTGATACATCAATGGCTGGGTGCCGTTAGGCTCGTCGGCTTCGTTGTGGCCGCGGCGACGGTAGCAGACCAGGTCAACCACCACGTCCCGCTTGAACTGCATGCGGTAATCGATGGCCAGCTGGGTCACGAACAGCACCGCTTCCGGATCATCACCGTTGACGTGCAGGATCGGCGCCTGAATCATCTTGGCGACGTCGGTGCAGTACTCGGTGGAACGCGAGTCGAGCGGGTTGCTGATGGTGAAACCAACCTGGTTGTTGATCACGATGTGCACGGTACCGCCGGTCTTGAAACCGCGGGTCTGCGACATCTGGAAGGTTTCCAGCACCACACCCTGGCCAGCGAACGCAGCATCACCGTGAATCGAGATCGGCAGCACCTTGTCGCCAACGCTGTCGTTGCGACGGTCCTGACGGGCGCGCACCGACCCCTCCACCACTGGCGAGACGATCTCCAGATGGGACGGGTTGAACGCCATGGCCAGGTGGACTTCGCCGCCGCTGGTCATCACGTTCGACGAGAAGCCTTGGTGATATTTAACGTCACCCGAGCCCAGCTCGTTCATCTTTTTGCCTTCGAACTCGTCGAACAGCTCACGCGGGTTCTTGCCGAAGGTATTGACCAGCACGTTCAGACGGCCACGGTGGGCCATGCCGATCACGACTTCCTTGGTGCCGTAGGAGCCCGAGCGCTGGATCATTTCGTCCAGCATCGGGATCAGGCTTTCTGCACCTTCCAGACCGAAGCGCTTGGTACCTGGGTACTTGGTGCCCAGGTACTTCTCGAGGCCCTCACCGGCGGTGACACGCTCAAGCAGATGCGCCTGCACATCAGCGGAAAACTCCGGACGCCCACGCACGCTTTCGAGACGCTGCTGGAACCAGCTACGCTGCTCGGAATCGACGATGTGGGTGAACTCGGCGCCGATGGTGCGACAATATGTCTTCTCCAGCGCATCAAAGATTTCGCGTAGGCTCGCTTCCTCTTTGCCGATGAACAGGTCGCCGGCACGGAAGGTCGTATCAAGATCGGCATTGGTCAAGCCGTAGTGATTGATCGACAGGTCTACGGGCGCAGGGCGCTGCCACAACCCCAACGGGTCGAGCTTGGCAGCCTGATGGCCGCGCATCCGATAGGCCTGGATCAGTCGCAGAACTTCAACCTGCTTCTTCTCGTGTTCACTGCTCACGCTCCCGGCGGAAACCGGTTGGGCGCGGCGCTGGTTCTTTGCCAGCAGTACGAAATGGTCGCGGATTGTCGAGTGCGATACATCGGTAGCGGTGCTGCCGTCGGCGGGCAACTTCTGGAAGTAGGTGCGCCACTCTTCTGGCACAGCGTTAGGGTCGTGCAGGTAGAGTTCGTAGAGCTCTTCCACATATGCAGCGTTACCACCTGAAAGGTGGGCGCTTTCCCACATGCGCTGCATCACGCTTTCTTGCATGCTTGGTCACCCTCGTTCGGGGACGAATCGGCAAGTACCTCAATACGCATGAGAAAGCCCGAGAACAGCGACCAATCACGCCACCGAGGATCCTGCAGATTTTCCGGGTACCAGCCCGGAAGCCCCTGCTGGTCTCAAATCTTCATAGGTAATGAGCGTGGGCCTTATCGACCCCTGCCCGGGTTTCACCTCCGCGCGGGCTCACCACCCGCGCTTCAGTGTCTTGCACTTGCAACAGCTGTGTATCAGGTGCCGCTTTGCAGCAGCATGTTACGTACGTGACCGATTGCCTTGGTCGGATTCAGACCCTTAGGGCAAACGTTTACGCAGTTCATGATCCCGCGGCAGCGGAATACGCTGAACGGGTCATCCAGGGACGCCAGGCGCTCCTGAGTTTTCGTGTCGCGGCTGTCGGCCAGGAAGCGATAGGCCTGCAGCAATGCAGCTGGACCGAGGAACTTGTCCGGGTTCCACCAGAACGACGGGCAGGAAGTCGAGCAGCAAGCGCACAGGATGCACTCGTACAGACCGTCCAGCTTCTCGCGCTCTTCCGGCGTCTGCAGGCGTTCGATAGCCGGAGCTGGCGAATCGTTCTGCAGGAATGGCTTCACCTTCTCGTACTGCTTGTAGAAGATGCTCATATCGACGACCAGGTCACGGATAACTGGCAGGCCCGGCAACGGACGCACGACCAATTTGTTACCTTTTACTACGGCAGACAGCGGCGTGATGCACGCCAGGCCGTTCTTGCCGTTGATGTTCATGCCGTCGGAACCACAGACGCCTTCACGGCAGGAGCGACGATAGGAGAAACCTTCGTCCTGCTCCTTGATCAGTGCCAACACGTCCAGCACCATCAGGTCCTTGCCACCGGTATCGACTTCGAAAATCTGAGTTTTCGGCGCCGAGTCGGTGTCCGGGTTGTAGCGATATACTTCGACTTTCAACATAGCGGCCACCCCTTAGTAAGTCCGGATTTTTGGTTCAAACGCCGGTACGGTCTTCGGTGCGAAGTTGACTGCGCGCTTGGCAACCCGCTTCTCACCTGGGAAGAACAGGGTGTGGCACAGCCAGTTTTCGTCGTCACGATCTTCGAAGTCTTCACGGGCGTGAGCACCGCGCGACTCTTTACGCACTTCTGCGGCAATTGCAGTAGCTTCGGCAACTTCCAGCAGGTTCTGCAGCTCCAGCGCTTCGATACGCGCGGTGTTGAAGGCCTGGGACTTGTCGTTGATCTTGACGTTGGCAATACGCTCGCGCAGCTGAGCCAGCTGCTCGATGCCCTTCTGCATGTATTCGCCGGTGCGGAACACGCCGAAGTAGTTCTGCATGCAGCTTTGCAGCTCGCGACGCAGGGTAGCCACGTCTTCGCCATCGGTGCGCTGGTTGAGCTTGTTCAAGCGGCTCAGGGCGACTTCGATGTCGGTATCGCTGGCGTCGGTGTAGCTGATGCCGTCGGACAGCGCTTTTTCCAAGTGCAGACCGGCAGCACGACCGAATACCACCAGGTCGAGCAGCGAGTTGCCACCCAGGCGGTTAGCACCGTGAACCGATACGCAGGCCACTTCACCCACGGCAAACAAGCCCGGGATGATCTGGTCGACGCCGTCGGCGTCCTGGGTCATGGCCTGACCATGAATGTTGGTGGCAACGCCGCCCATCATGTAGTGGCAGGTTGGGACGACCGGCACCGGCGCGACCACTGGGTCGACGTGGGCGAAGGTCTTGGACAGTTCGCAGATACCTGGCAGACGGCTGTGCAGCACTTCCTCGCCGAGGTGGTCGAGCTTGAGCATCACGTGGTCGCCATCCGGACCACAGCCGTTACCGGCAATGATCTCTTTGACCATCGAGCGGGCCACAACGTCACGACCGGCAAGGTCCTTGGCGTTAGGCGCATAGCGCTCCATGAAACGCTCGCCGTGCTTGTTGATCAGGTAACCGCCTTCACCGCGGCAACCTTCGGTGACCAGTACACCAGCGCCGGCGATGCCGGTCGGGTGGAACTGCCACATTTCGATGTCCTGGACCGGGACGCCTGCACGCAGGGCCATACCGATACCGTCACCGGTGTTGATCAGGGCGTTGGTGGTCGACGAGTAGATACGGCCTGCACCACCAGTCGCCAGCACAGTGGCCTTGGCTTTGATGTACAGGGTTTCGCCGGTTTCGATGCAGATCGCGATCACACCAACGAATGCGCCGTCCTGGTTTTTCACCAGATCGACTGCGTAGTACTCGTTGAGGAAGGTGGTGCCGGCTTTCAGGTTGCCCTGGTACAGGGTGTGCAGCAGCGCGTGACCGGTACGGTCGGAAGCTGCGCAGGTGCGCGCCGCCTGGCCGCCCTTGCCGAAGTCCTTGGACTGGCCACCGAACGGACGCTGGTAGATACGGCCAGTTTCGGTACGCGAGAACGGCAGACCCATGTGGTCCAGCTCGAACACCGCAGCCGGGCCTTCCTGACACATGTATTCGATCGCGTCCTGGTCACCGATGTAGTCCGACCCCTTGACGGTGTCGTACATGTGCCAGCGCCAATCGTCGTTCGGGTCAGCCGAGGCGATTGCGCAGGTGATGCCGCCCTGGGCGGATACAGTGTGCGAGCGGGTCGGGAAGACCTTGGTGATCACGGCAGTCTTGTGACCGCCCTGGGCCAGCTGCAGCGCAGCGCGCATGCCGGCACCGCCACCACCAACAATGATGGCGTCGAATGAAATCGTTGGAATCATAGCCATGAATCAGATACCCCAGAGAATCTGCACACCCCAGACGAAGTAAGCGAACATCGCAACGCCGCATACCGCCTGGAACAGGAAACGAATCGCAGTCGCCGACTTGCCCAGCGCCATCGGCGTCAGGTAGTCAGTGGCGATGGTCCACATGCCGACCCAGGCGTGAGCGCCCAGGGCCACCAGGGCCAGCAGACTGAAGATTCGCATCGCATTGTTGGAGAACAGAGCGTGCCACTGGGCAAACTCGATGCCCGGGTGAGCGACGAGGTAGCCGATCAGGAAGATGAAGTAAGCCGCGAGAACGACCGCAGATACGCGCTGCGCCATCCAGTCATAGAGGCCCGAACGCGAGAGGTTCGTGACGTTAGTTACCATATCCAAACTCCTGCCAGCACGATCACCACTACGGAAACAGCGATGATGATTTTCGAGCCCAGTCTTCCGCCTTCCAGTGTCTCACCGACGCCCATGTCCATGATCAGATGGCGCACACCGGCAACCAGGTGATACAGCAAGGCAGAAAGGAGACCCCACGCCACGAACTTGGCCAGCGGACTGGTCAAGGTCGCCTTCACCTCACCGAAACCTTCCTCCGAACCCAGGGATTTGCTCAATGCGTAAAGCATGATCGCCAAGCCCAGGAAGAGAATGATGCCGGAGACACGGTGGAGGAATGACGTAATACCGGTAATGGGGAGTTTGATGGTCCTTAGGTCTAGGTTTACAGGTCGTTGGCTTTTCACGGCTTTTTTCACACTGAAGAGCCCCAAGCTAACAGGGCAAAGTTGTTGGTAAGTGTACTGGTCAGGTACCCACCACCCAGGGAACGGCGACCCCCAGCAATCGGGCTTGCAAGCCCTTGGCGGTCGGCTGCCGAGTATAGACAGTTAGGCTGCTTATGACAACGTGATGGGCTAGCCCAAATAGCGCATTGCCTTTGACGAACAAAAGGCGTAAACGGGCGCCAATTTCTTGAAAAATCAGGCCTTAGAGGGCGATTCAAGCCACCTTTAGGCAAATTGACATCTGAATTTATCCCTCTATAGTGGTGCGGGCCCTGCGTGGGGGGTCTGTCTGATGATTTCAAGCATTAATAGGAGGCCACATGGCTGACAAAAAAGCGCAGTTGGTCATCGAGGGCGCAGCCCCCGTCGAGCTGCCCATTTTAACCGGCACCGTTGGTCCCGATGTAATCGACGTCCGCGGGTTGGGGGCTTCTGGTCACTTCACCTTCGACCCAGGTTTCATGGCGACTGCCTCGTGCGAGTCGAAGATCACCTACATTGACGGCGACCAGGGTATTCTGCTGCACCGCGGCTACCCGATCGAGCAACTCGCCGAGCAATCGGACTACCTCGAAACCTGCTACCTGCTGCTCAACGGCGAACTGCCGAATGCCGAGCAGAAGGCGCAGTTCGTCAGCACCGTCAAGAACCACACCATGGTTCACGAGCAGCTGAAGTCGTTCTTCAACGGTTTCCGCCGTGACGCTCACCCGATGGCGGTGATGTGCGGTGTGGTCGGCGCCCTTTCGGCGTTCTACCACGACTCCCTGGATATCAATAACCCGCAACACCGCGAAATTTCCGCGGTGCGCCTGGTCGCGAAAATGCCGACCCTGGCCGCGATGGTTTACAAGTACTCCATGGGCCAGCCGATGATGTACCCGCGCAACGACCTGTCGTACGCGGAAAACTTCCTGCACATGATGTTCAACACCCCGTGCGAGATCAAACCGATCAGCCCGGTGCTGGCCAAGGCAATGGACCGGATCTTCATCCTCCATGCCGACCACGAGCAGAATGCTTCGACTTCCACCGTACGCCTGGCAGGTTCGTCGGGCGCAAACCCGTTCGCCTGTATCGCAGCCGGCATCGCCGCACTGTGGGGCCCGGCACACGGCGGCGCCAACGAAGCCGTACTGACCATGCTCGATGAAATCGGCGATGTGTCCAACATCGACACCTTCATCGCCAAGGCCAAGGACAAGAACGATCCGTTCAAGTTGATGGGCTTCGGTCACCGCGTCTACAAGAACCGCGACCCACGTGCCACCGTGATGAAGCAGACCTGCGACGAAGTCCTGCGCGAGCTGGGCATCAAGGACGACCCGCAACTGCAACTGGCCATGCGCCTCGAAGAGATCGCCCTGACCGATCCATACTTCATCGAGCGCTCGCTGTATCCGAACGTCGACTTCTACTCGGGGATCATCCTCAAGGCGATCGGCATTCCGACCAGCATGTTCACCGTGATCTTTGCTCTGGCACGTACTGTCGGCTGGATCTCGCACTGGAAAGAAATGCTCTCCAGCCCGTACAAGATTGGCCGTCCACGCCAGCTGTACACCGGCGAAGCGCAGCGCGACATCGTCAACCTGACGGATCGCAAGTAAGCATCGCTGGTTAAATGCTGAATGCGTAAAAAAGGCTGCCCTCGGGCAGCCTTTTTGCATTAGCCGATCAGGGCTTCTCGGCCCTCTCGCGCAGCGCCTGCAAAGTATTGAACGGTGCATCGACAACGAACTTGTTGGCCAGCCACGACGGCACGCTGCCACCTGGCTCGGTGTGCACCTGGTAGGTTACTTCGGTGCTGTCGCCCTTGGGTACCAGCTTCCAGAAGCCTTCGACCTTGGCCACCCGCACAAAGCCCTTTTCTGCCGGCAGATAATCGGGCTTTTCTTCCAGCGTGCGCAGCAGGCTGCCGTCTGCTTGCTGGGTAGTGGTAACCAGCATCACCGAATCACGCGGGGTGACCAGCGGCGGTGTGTTGAAGCGGCTGTAGGTCCAGGTCTGATCACCTTCATGCTTGAGCAGCTTCTGCGACTCGCACTCATGAATCCAGGCACAGGCACCGGCAACGTCTTCCTGCAGGGCCTTGACCTTGGCCAGCGGCGCCTTGATCACCGTCACGCCGCGGTAGGCCTTGTACTGTGACCCTGGCACTTCGCTGAGCGACACCGTGATGCCATCCTTGTCCTTGGCCACCTGCCAGTTTTCTGCCCAGGCGGCCGGGGCCAGCAGAACACCCATGCCGCACAGCAGTGCAATACGCTTGAACGATCTCATCATGCTTATCCTTGTTGTCGAAGATACCGTGTCACGCCGCCGTCATCTGCTCCAGCCAGCCAAGAAGTCGGATTGCCTCGTCACTGTCATTGCCACACACCTCTGCATCGGCCTTGAAGCCACCACACACTGCGGGGCGCTCCGGCCTGCCGAACAACTCGCACAGGTTGCTCGGGGTCAGGTGCAGGCAGCGCTCACCGGCCGGCTTGCCGTGTGGCATGCGCGGCATCGGGGAGCTGATCGAAGGGGCGATGCAGCACGCACCGCATCCCTCTCGGCATTTCATCAATTCTGGACTCCTGGAACAAAACGGGACGAACGTCCCTGATAGTAACGACTCAAACATACGTTTGAAATTGCTGGCCAGATGAAATCTGCCGTGACCCGGCAGTCAGTTGCAGCTACTGACGGAACTGGAAGTCAATGGCAGCGCCTTCGACGTCACGCCGGCTGTCATTGCGCAGCTGCAGCTGCATCTCGTTGTTGATCAGGCGCCCATTAAGCTGGAAGGGGCTGTCATCTGCTGGCGGGTTTTCCGGGAACATCGACGGCAGCAGCGGCTTGCGCCGTTGCGACGACAAGGTATCCACCTCCGGCTCCAGCTTGTCGACCATGTGCGCTGGCAGGCTGAGGTCGAGCTTGGCCTCAGGTACCGGCTTGGCCACAGCCTTGCTGACGGCCTTGCGTTTGTTTCTGGCGACCGGCTTGGCTTTGGCCTTCTTGCGCACCGCGGCCTTTGCCGGTGGCGTGCTCGCCTCGCCAGCTGCGGCCTTGCTGGTCGACTTGGCCGGGGCAGCGACGGGCGCTGTGGACGCAGCATGCAGCGCACCGCTGGAGAAACACAGCGGAGCCAGGCAACACAACAGGGCAAAACAGCGAAGCGCTTTCATGAACTCCATAAACACCGCTGAATGACAGGGCTATGCTGGCGGTTCTGCTTGAGTATGGCAAGACTAGAACAGTGAACTGGCCGACTCTTTGCACAACTGATGGGCCAACAGGCCCAGCGTGATCACCGCGCGCTCGGCTTCCTTGTTCCACGGGATACCGCAGTTGAGCCGAATGCAGTGGTTGAACTGCTCGGTATTACTGAAGATCAGCCCAGGCGCGATGCTGATGCCCTGCTCCAGCGCCCGCACATGCAGCTCCTGGGTGTTGACCCGCCCCGCCAGGCTCACCCAGAGGATGAAGCCGCCGGTTGGCCGGGTCATTTGCGTGCCCTCCGGGAAGTGCTGCTGCACCGCCAGCTGATACGCGCTGAGGTTTTTGCGGTATTCCTGGCGAATGAAACGCAGGTGCCGATCGTAACCGCCATTTTCCAGATAAGCGGAAACCCCCATCTGGGTCACGCTGCAAGCCGAATGAGTGGTAAAGGTCTGCAAGCGCTGGATCTCGGCCTGATAACGGCCGGCGATCATCCACCCCACCCGCACGCCGGGCGACAAGGTCTTGGAAAAGCTCGAGCAGTAGATCACCCGATCCAGCCGGTCGTAGGCCTTGAGCGCTTTGGTGCGGCCTTGTTCGAACATCAGCTCGCCGTAGATATCATCCTCGACGATCTGGATGTCGAAGTCCGATGCCAGCCGCAGCAGCTGCTTCTGGCGCTCCTCCGGGATGGTGCCGCCGAGCGGGTTGCTCAACCGCGCGGTCAGTACCAGCGCCTTGATCGACCACTGATTGGCCGCCAGTTGCAATGCCTCCAGGCTGATGCCGTTGGCAGGGTCACTGGGAATCTCGATGACTTTCAGCCCAAGCAGGTCTGCCAATTGCAGCAGGCCGTAATAGGTCGGCGACTCGGCCGCGATCAGATCGCCTGGCCGGGTCAGCACGCGCAGCGACATCTGCAGCGCATCGACACAACCGTGGGTAACGATGATCTCGCGCGGGTCGACCAACACGCCGGCATCGCGCATGCGAATGGCTATTTGCCGACGCAGTGGCTCGAAACCTGGACTGAACATGTAACTGAATGCGCGGGGGCTATGAAAACGGGTGACCTTGGCCAGCTGCTGATGCAGGGCCCGTACCGGCAGGTAGTCGACATGTGGCACGGCTGCACCGAACGGGAACACGCCATCGCGACGTGCCTCGGTCAGGACCTGCTGGATGATGGTCGCGCGGGTCACCAGACCAGGGCGCTCGACACGCGCGATATCCGGCGTCTGCGCGGTCAGCGCCGGCGTCTGGTGAACGTAGTAGCCGGACTGCGGCCGTGCGCGGATCAACCCCTGATCTTCCAGGTTGGCATAGGCTTGAAGCACGGTCGCGTGGCTGACGTTGAGCTGCGCGCTCATCTTGCGTACCGACGGCACTCGCTCGCCGGGCTGGTAGACACCACGGCGGATGTCATCAGCCAGTTGCTGAGCGATGCGCTGGTACAGCAGCAGGTTGGTCATGACGGATTCTCGAAGCACGGACGGGTCGTTGTTTTTATGCGACTCACTGACAGGCAGAATACCGGAACAGTTGCAAAGTGTACGGGGACAGATTGCAGAATAGTCGACATTACAGTTACGTGACCAGCACCCTTTCAGGGTTTATCCATGCCAGCTCACGGGGCCCTGCAACGGCCCCGCGAGCAGCGTCCGTCAGCGCGGCGCGGCGAGCTTGCCCTTGTCGTCCGAGAAAACGATCTCGACCCGGCGGTTCTGCGCCCTGCCCCGCTCAGAAGCATTGACGTCGATGGGATACTGATCACCGTAACCTTCGACTTGGATACGCTTCTCGTCGACACCCAGATCAACCAGCATATCGGCCACGGCCTGAGCGCGATCACGCGACAGCTTGAGGTTGTCTTCCGGCGTACCGGTACTGTCGGTGTAGCCCTCGATGCGGATCACCCGGCGCGGATTGAGCTGGAGAAACTGCACCAGCTTGAGCACGGTGCGGCTGGCCGAGTTCTTCAGGTCGGCCCGCCCGGTGTCGAACAGCACATCGCCGAGGGTCATGACCAGGCCGCGCTCGCTCTGTTCGGAGGCCAGCGCGTTGATCTGCGCCTCGACCCATTTGCCCTGCTGCTGCACGCTGGCCAGCTTGGCCTCACGCAGCGCCAACTGCAGGCGCTGGCGCTCCAGATCAAGCTTGGCGATACGATCCTGATTCAGCGAGAGCTTGGCATGTTCGGCAGCGATTTCGCTGTAGCGTTGGCTCAGATAGGCGTAGTGGCGCACATCGGCGCCGGTGCCGATATAACTGGACAGGCGCTCAGCCTTGGCCAGCGACTCGCCGGCGCGGATCACGTCTCGTGGCGCACTGCGCAGCACGTTGGAGTCATCCTTGACCTTCTGGAACGCGGCGCTGGCGTCCTCCAGGGCCGACTCGCTGCGCTGGCTGGCACAACCCTGCAGACCGACCAGCGCCAGCAATGCCAGGGCCGCAATTGGCGTGGTGCGATTCATGGCTGCACCTCCAATTGCTTGCGCAGGCGTTTGACCCGCGACTGCAATACGGTCAGTTGCTCTTCGCTCTTGAGCGTCAACACCTGCGCCTCGGCCAGGCGCGCATCCAGCTCGGCCTGCTCGGCGCGCATGCGCGCATCGCGGTTGTCCTGGCTGAGCAGATTGGCCTTCGCTCGGGTCAGTTTTTCATCCGCCAGCTTCAGCGCGTCGACCTGCTCGGTGGCACCGACGGCCTTGGCCTGTTCCAGCGCCTGCTCGGACAGCCGCAATTGTTCAGTGGGCGCCGGATCATTGGCACAGCCAGCCAGGCTGGTGATGGCCAGGGCCAGCATCAAGGGTTGGATTCTCAACACGGTCTTCCTACTGTTTGGGGGTATCCTGGGACACCGACATCTGCGCCTTCCAGCGCTCGACGTTACGTTGCAGCACCGTTTCGGATGCACCGGAGATCGGCAATTCTGTCAGTTTTTTTGCCAGTTGTCCGCGCAACCAGGCGTCGTTGCAGGCAGAGTTGTGCGACACCGCCAGATACAGCCCGGGGCGGTCCACCGGCAGGCCGCGTGCGATCAGGTCATTGGCCATGCCCAGGCCCTGGACCATGGCCATGCCCGAGTAACGCCCAGCCAACACATAATCGACCTGGCCGAGCACCAGCTTCTGGAACGCCTGGGTCAGGTTCTGCGCCGGCACCAGTTTGAGCTGCGCTTTGGCGAAAGCTTCGAAGGCCGGCGTCAGCCGAGCCCGCTCGGACAGGGTGCCCTGATACTGAGCGAGATCAGCCGGGCCGTCGAACACCACGGCGCCATCGTGGCGAGTCCAGACCAGGTATTCATTGAGCTGCAGCGGCGGATGGATGTAATCAAGGGTGTCCAGTTGGGTCACCTGCATGGGCGTATCGAGCAACAGGTCCATACGCCCGCTGCGCACCTCTTCCAGCGCTTGATCGCGGCGGCCGGCGTTCAGCACTTCAAGCTTCAGGCCCAGCTCGGTCGCCACCTGGCGCAGCAGGTCGACATTGGCCCCGATCAGGTGTCGTGGGTCTTGTGGATCCTGCCATGAATAAGGCGGCGCATCCGGGCTGCCGGTGGCGACCAGGCGCTCGCATTTGCCAGCCGCCATGACTGCAGGCGACATCAGCGCGGCCAGGCAGATCAGCGCCCTGCCCGTTCTGCGAAAATTCATCCACCACTCCTTATGAAAAAAGCCCGGCCCTCATGTCGAGGGCCGGGCTTCTTTATAAGTGAAGCAGGCGGATCAGACCAGCTTTTCCAGCTCTGGAACAGCTTCGAACAGGTCCGCGACCAGGCCGTAATCAGCCACCTGGAAGATCGGCGCCTCTTCATCCTTGTTGATCGCAACGATCACTTTGGAGTCTTTCATACCGGCCAGGTGCTGGATCGCGCCGGAAATACCGACGGCGATGTACAGCTGTGGCGCGACGATCTTGCCGGTCTGACCGACCTGCATGTCATTCGGCACAAAGCCTGCGTCAACCGCAGCGCGCGATGCACCAACGGCGGCGCCGAGTTTGTCGGCCAGGGTGTACAGGTGCTTGAAGTTGTCACCGTTACCCATGCCGCGACCGCCGGAAACGACGATCTTGGCAGCGGTCAGCTCAGGACGGTCCGATTTGGCCAGCTCTTCGCCAACGAACGCCGACTTGCCGGCATCGTGGGCAGCGCTGACGGCTTCGACAGTGGCTGAACCACCCTCGGCAGCAACCGGATCGAAGCCGGTGGTACGCACGGTGATGACCTTGACGGCGGCGCTCGATTGCACGGTGGCAATGGCGTTACCGGCATAGATCGGGCGCTTGAAGGTGTCGGCAGACTCGACCGCGATGATCTCGGAGATCTGATCAACGTCAAGCAGCGCAGCAACCCGCGGCAGGATGTTCTTGCCGTTGGTGGTGGCCGGGGCCAGCACGTGGCTGTAACCCTTGCCCAGCTCGGCCAGCAACGGCGCGACGTTTTCCGGCAGCAGGTGGGCGTAGGCGGCGTTGTCGGCTACCAGCACCTTGGCCACGCCAGCGATCTTGGCAGCAGCTTCGGCAACAGCACCAACGTTGGCGCCGGCGACCAATACGTGGACTTCACCACCGATCTTGGCGGCAGCGGCCACAGTGTTCAGGGTAGCCGGGGCAACGGCTCCGTTTTCGTGTTCAGCGATAACCAGGATAGTCATTTAGATTACCTTCGCCTCATTCTTCAGTTTCTCGACCAGTTCAGCCACCGACTTGACCTTGATGCCCGCGCTGCGTGCAGCCGGCGCTTCGACTTTCACGGTCTTGACGGTGGAGGCGGTAGAAACGCCCAGCGCATCCGGAGTAACAGTCTCCAGCGGCTTCTTCTTGGCCTTCATGATGTTCGGCAGCGACGCATAGCGCGGCTCGTTCAGGCGCAGGTCGGTGGTGACGATTGCCGGCAGGTTCAGCGATACCGTCTGCAGGCCGCCATCGATTTCGCGGGTGACATTGAGCTTGTCACCGGCCACTTCAACCTTGGAGGCGAAGGTGCCCTGGGCGTAGCCAGTCAGCGCCGCAAGCATCTGCCCGGTCTGATTGTTGTCGCTGTCGATTGCCTGTTTGCCGAGGATCACCAGCTGTGGTTGTTCCTTGTCGACCAGCGCCTTGAGCGCCTTGGCCACGGCCAGCGAGTTCAGCTCATCGCTGGTCTCGACCAGGATGGCACGGTCAGCGCCGAGGGCCAGCGCGGTGCGCAGTTGCTCCTGGGCAGCGGTCGGGCCGACTGCAACGGCGATGATCTCGGTCGCAATGCCTTTTTCTTTCAGGCGTACGGCTTCTTCCACCGCGATTTCGCAGAAGGGGTTCATGGACATCTTGACGTTTGCAAGGTCGACGCCGGAGTTGTCCGCTTTGACGCGAACCTTGACGTTGTAGTCGACCACTCGTTTGACAGCTACAAGAACCTTCATGGATTCCTCGTTACTCTCCGGTGAAAAGAAACTCGCCTAGGGACAAAGGCCCGGCGATTGCGCGTGGGTACAAGGGCACCTCTAAAAACGTATCGGCCAGAGGATTATTCACTGTGACTGATAAGTCCTGTAGCGACTGCCGAGGCAGAACCTGCGGGTCATTTTCTGTGGTGGCGTGTAAACTCCACTACATGACGGCCTTCAGCCCGAAAACCCTGCTCTACACCTGGTCTTTAGGGGTGCTCCTGCGCCCATCGATCAGCCTACGGCGAGCGTAAAACCGCTCGTATCTTGACCGTAACACCCAGCCTGGTCAATACGGCAAATCGGCCAGCCTCCAGCCGCCTCCCTTTGATTTTACTGGTCTGCGGCAAATTCAAACAAACGTTTGTATTGGACCGTTGGAGTGGTGTAGATATAATGCGCGGCATGACCTAGCGGTGTAGTCCGTGTTCGGTAAAGCTACAGCCTAGATAGCTACCGGTGACTGCCCGTCCCCCGACAAGAAACAGCGATGAGCCTTGAGTAGGAGAGAACCAGTGGAACGCGAATACATGGAATTCGACGTGGTCATTGTCGGCGCCGGGCCGGCAGGCCTGTCCGCCGCCTGCCGTCTGAAGCAGAAGGCCGCCGAAGCCGGTAGCGAGATCAGCGTCTGCGTGGTCGAGAAAGGCTCCGAAGTCGGCGCTCACATTCTCTCTGGTGCGGTGTTCGAACCGCGCGCGCTGGACGAGCTGTTCCCTGACTGGAAAGCGCTCGGCGCCCCGCTCAACACTGCGGTCAAACGCGACGACATCTATGTCCTCAAAGATGCCGGCAGCTCAACCAAGGTGCCTGACCTGTTCGTGCCCAAGACCATGCACAACCAGGGCAACTACATCATCTCGCTGGGCAACCTGTGCCGCTGGCTGGCCCAGCAGGCGGAAAACCTCGGCGTCGAGGTGTACCCAGGTTTTGCCGCTCAGGAAGCGCTGATCGATGACAACGGCGTAGTCCGCGGCATCCTCACCGGCGACCTCGGCGTCGACCGTGAAGGCAATCCGAAAGATGGCCTGTACACACCGGGCATGGAGCTGCGTGCCAAGTACACCCTGTTCGCCGAAGGCTGCCGCGGGCACATCGGCAAGCAACTGATCAAGCGCTTCAATCTCGACAGCGAGTCGGATGTGCAGCACTACGGCATCGGCATCAAAGAGATCTGGGAAATCGACCCAAGCAAGCACGAGCAAGGCCTCGTGGTGCACACTGCGGGCTGGCCGCTGGATGTGGTCAGCAACGAGAACACCGGCGGCTCGTTCCTCTATCACCTTGAGAACAACCAGGTGGTGGTTGGCCTTATCGTCGACCTGTCCTACTCCAACCCGTACCTGTCGCCGTTCGATGAGTTCCAGCGGCTCAAGCATCACCCGGTGTTCAGTCAGTACCTTGAAGGCGGCAAGCGGATCAGCTACGGCGCCCGCGCAATCGCCAAGGGCGGCCTCAACTCGCTGCCGAAGATGGTCTTCAATGGCGGCGCACTGATTGGTTGCGACCTGGGCACGCTGAACTTCGCCAAGATCAAGGGCAGCCACACGGCAATGAAATCCGGCATGCTCGCCGCTGATGCAGTGGCTGCTGCGTTGCTGGCTGGTGGTGAAGGCGGCGATGTGCTCAATGGCTACGTTGATGGCTTCAAGGCCAGTTGGCTGCACGACGAGTTGTTCGCCAGCCGTAACTTTGGCCCGGCGATACACAAGTTCGGCGCGGTGTTTGGTGGAGCATTCAACTATGTCGACCAGAACTGGTTTGCCGGCAAGCTGCCGTTTACCCTGCGTGATACCAAGCCTGACTATGCGTGCCTGAAACTGGCGGCGGACTCGAAGAAGATCGATTATCCGAAGCCGGATGGCAAGTTGAGCTTTGACAAGCTGAGCTCGGTGTTTCTCTCCAGTACCAACCATGAAGAGGAGCAGCCTTGCCACTTGAAGCTGGCTGATCCGAGCGTGCCGATTGCCAGCAACCTGCCGTTGTATGACGAGCCGGCGCAGCGGTATTGCCCGGCTGGGGTGTATGAGGTGGTTACGCAGGAGGATGGTGCCAAGCGATTCCAGATCAATGCGCAGAACTGTGTGCATTGCAAAACGTGCGATATCAAGGATCCGGCGCAGAATATTACTTGGGTTACGCCTGAGGGTGCGGGTGGGCCTAACTATCCTAATATGTGATTGTTGTAGGTTGATTTGAGGTTGGGGGCTGGGGCATATCCGTTTGCTTTATGGGTAGGTCCGGCCCCTTTCGCCATTACGGCGAGTCACTTTTTTGACAAACGCCTCAAAAAAGTAACCAAAAAAAGGCTTGCTCCTACATACGGCCCCTTCGCTGCGCTGCGGGGTTCCCTCGCTTCGGTCTTGCTCCTGAAGTCGCAGTAGATCAAGATCAAAAGCAGATCAAGATCAAGTGCACGCCTCGCTGCGCTGGCGCAGAGCGGGATTGATGTGGCTGCCTGATTTTTGTTCGGTTTGAGATTGCCGGGGCTGCTGCGCAGCCCTTTCGCGACACAAGGCCGCTCCTACAGTTGACCGTGCAAGCTGGTTAGATATGGGTGTTCTCGGTCGGCGTAGGAGCGGCCTTGTGTCGCGAAAGGCCAGCGGAGCTGGCCCGGCAATCTAACATCGAACCACAACCGCGAGACCTAAGCTGCCCCCCGCTCTGCGCCAGCGCAGCGAGGCGTGCTCTTGATCTTGATCTACCGGCGACTCAGGAGGCCGAGCGCAGGTCTTGCGAAGGGAGGTGACGGCCATGGATGGCCGGCAAGCGCTGCGGGCCAGGATGGCCCGTTCAGCGCGGTCCTCCCGGGAGCAAGACCGGAGCGAGGGAACCCCGCAGCGCAGCGCAGGGGCCGGATGTGGAGCCAAGCCCTTTTTTGGTTGCTTTTTTGGGGCGAATGCCAAAAAAGTGACTCGCCGTAAGGGCGAAAGGGGCCACAACTACCTATAAATCAAATGGATAAGCCCAAAAACCCTACGAACACCCCGAAGATAGTCCAGACAAACTAGGCAGCCCGCTCACGACACAAAGCCGCCCCCGAAGCAGAACTATCTCCCGCAAACACTAACGACTCGCGCCCCTGAAAATACAGCGCAGTCACTACCCCAACCACCCCCATCACCAAACAGAACCCCACACAAACCCAAGGACTCCAAGGCATCAAGGCGATCAAAGCCAAAGGCGTAGTACTCGCCCACAACGCATATGCCACGTTGTAGGTAAAGGAAATCCCGGAAACCCGAATCTGCGCCGGAAACAACCCAACCATCACCGAAGGCACCACCCCAACCACCCCACAGCAAAGCCCCGCCAGAGCATAAGCCGGCCAGATCACCGCCCACTGCCCCACCAGGCTCGCATACAACGCCGCAATCCCCACCGGCAGCGCCAGGCTGTAGATCAGCAACGCCCGCCACGCCCCGATACGGTCAACCAACAACCCCGCCAGCACACAGCCAATATTCAAAAACACGATACCGACACTGCTCAAGGCAAAGGTATGCCCAGCACTGATGCCAAACCGCTGCTGCATCACCGTCGGCGTGATCACCACCAACACCACTACCGCCGAAGTCAGCACACACGTAAGCAATGCTGCCGGCACCAACGCCCGTCGATGCTCGCGCAACACCTGCCGTAACGGAAACGCCACAGGCTGCTCACGCCGCTCACGCAACGCCAGAAACACCGGCGTCTCACTCAGCCAACGGCGCAGCCAAACCCCGATCACCCCAAACACGCCGCCCAGCAAGAATGGATAGCGCCAGGCGTAATCGAGAATCTCCTGCGGACTGAACAGCTGCGCCAGCAAAGTAGCCGTCAACGCGCCCAGCAAATAGCCAAAGGTCAGCCCAGCCTGAAGAAAGCCCAGTGCATAGCCGCGCCGGCCATTCGGCGCATGCTCGGCAACGAAGGTCCAGGCACTGGGGACTTCACCGCCCACCGCTGCACCTTGCAGAATCCGCAGCGCCAACAGGATCAGCGGCGCGGCGTAGCCGATATCGGCGTAGGTCGGCATCACTCCGATCAGCAGGCACGGCAGCGCCATCATCAGGATGCTCAGGCTGAATACCCGCTTACGCCCCAGATGGTCAGCGAAGTGCGCCATCAAAATTCCGCCGAGCGGCCGCGCCAGGTAACCGGTCACAAAAATGCCGAAGCTCTGCAACAAACGCAGCCATTCAGGCATTTGCGGCGGGAAAAACAGCTGGCTCAAGGTCAGGGCAAAGAACACGAAAATGATGAAATCGTAGATTTCCAACGCCCCGCCCAGCGCCGCCAGACCCAGGGTCCGGTGATCGGCGCGGGTAAACCGCGGCGCAGGCGCGCTATCGATGGCAGTCATGGCAGAGTCCGCAGATCGGCAAAGGGCGAGAGGATAACAAACCCTGCGGCCATCGGGCGCATCCAGGCTTAGCGGTTGAACACAGTCTGGGCAAAGTTGCGGCGCAGCTTGGGATAGCCAGACCCGGGGGACAGCCCAGGCGGCAGCGGCAATTGGCCGACCACGATCGGCAGGTCGATGATTGCCATAAATGACTCCAACGCCTCGCTGTCAGGCACTTTCGGCAGGCTGATGCTCACCGCCTTGCGCTCGGTCTGCGGCACGGCTGGTACTTTCAAGTGCTGCGAGTGGTACAGCAGGGCATGCTGGATCTGCGAACTGACCCGGCAAAAACGCGCCAGATCAACACCGGCATGGCTAGCCAATTCAATGTTGCCAACCAGCAGGTTGAACGGCTGCAGCGCGCTCTGCACCAGGCGCTGCAGGTCTTCGAAGTTCTCCACCGGGGCGATCCGGTAATACCCCATGGCATTGAGCATCTTCTCCAGTTGCAAACGCTGGGATGGGTGCTCGTCGGCGATGAGGATGCGCAATGATTTGTGAGGCATCGATCGAACCTGGGCAGAGGTAAGGACACACGTTCCATGACCATACTGCGCCAGTCAAGGCATGCCAGGTGGCTACCAGGCGGGGTCTTTATTGATACTCGTCGCTAAAACGCGAGAAATCAAGGTGCCAGCAGGGGGATTTTTTCTACCCGCCGTTCACGATTCCCACTGTTGCATGCGCACGCGGCAGTGCTTCATGGCATTGACGATGTGCTTTTCCACCAGGCTGCGGGAAATACCCAGGCGCTCAGCGATCTGCGGATGCGACAGGCCGTCGATCTTGCGCAGCAGAAAACTCTCACGGCACGGCGCGCTGAGTTCATCCAGTGCTCGCTGCATCAGCGCCAGGCGCTGGCCAAGCTGCATGCTCTGCGACGGCGCCGGGCTGTGCCAACGCTCATCGCTGTCGAGCACATCGAGCGATTCGGTCTGGCGGATCAGGTGGCGGCGGTGGCGGTCGATCACCAGGTTCAGCGCCGTGCGATAGAGGAACGCGCGGGGGTGCTCGATCTGCTGCGTATCGGTACGCTCCAGCACCCGCAGATAAGCGTCGTGAGCCACGTCTTCGGCGGCCTGGCGACTGCCCAGACGCGCGCTAAGAAAGCTTACCAACTCGCGATAATAAAGTTCCACAACGGCACCTGGCGTCTCCCTGCTCGGCAATATGCGCTGCATTGACGCGGGACTGAGTGATATCAGAGTGCGATCTTACAAATTATAATTATTCTCAGCAACAAGCACTCGATCACCTTTGCGGCTAAATCCACCCGCGGCGCTTTCGTCTATCTGGCACCTCCGTGCGCGTCCTGATTGGCAGCGTGTGGCCAACCTCACTGGCTGGAAGTCCGCATGAGTCGCTCAACTACCACCCGCCACCGTGTTCTGCTCGGTGGCCTCGGCCTGCTGGCGCTGGGCAGCGTACTGGCCTGGGCCAGCCTGCCCTTGGCTGGAGCACCAGTCAGCACCGTCGCCGTTACCCGCACTGACATCGAAAGCAGCGTCACCGCGCTGGGTACCCTGCAGCCACGCCGCTACGTCGACGTCGGCGCGCAGGCGTCCGGGCAGATCCGCAAGCTGCACGTCGAAGTCGGCGACCCGATCCGCCAGGGCCAACTGCTGGTCGAAATAGACCCCTCGACGCAGCAGGCCAGGCTCGACGCCGGGCGTTACTCGATCGACAACCTCAAGGCGCAACTGGCCGAGCAACGTGCGCAATTCCAGCTGGCCCAGCAGCAACAACAGCGCCAACGCGCACTGGCCGCCGCCGGCGCCACCCGCGCCGAAGACCTGCAAAGCGCCGACGCCCAGCTCAAGGTCACCCAGGCCCGCATCGACATGTACCAGGCGCAGATCCGCCAGGCTCAGGCCAGCTTGCGCAGTGATGAAGCCGAGCTTGGCTACACGCGCATCTTCGCGCCCATGGACGGCACGGTGGTGGCACTGGACGCGCGTGAGGGCCAGACCCTCAACGCCCAGCAACAGACCCCGCTGATCCTGCGCATCGCCAAACTGTCGCCGATGACCGTCTGGGCGCAGGTCTCGGAAGCCGACATCGGCAAGGTCAAGCCGGGCATGAGCGCTTACTTCACCACCCTCGCCGGCGGCAAGCGGCGCTGGACCAGCCAGGTGCGGCAGATCCTGCCGATCCCACCCAAGCCGCTGGATCAGACCAGCCAGGGCGGCGGCAGCCCGGCCAGCGCCAGCGCCGGCACCACCGGCAGCCAGGTGGTGCAGTACACGGTACTGCTCGACGTGGAAAACCCCGACGGTGCGCTGATGGCCGAAATGACCACACAAGTGTTCTTCGTCGCCGGCCAGGCCAGCCAGGTCCTGACCGCGCCATTGGCCGCCTTCGACGACGGCAAGGCCGAGGGCCTGCGCCTGGCCCAGGTGGTCAGGCGCGACGGCAAGATCGAGCAGCGCGAGGTGCGCACCGGCCTCAGTGACCGGCTGCGCGTGCAGATCCTCGACGGCCTTGCAGAAGGTGAGCAACTGGTCATCGGCGCCCCCAGCGCCAGCGGAGGTTGAATGTCTGTCCCTCTGATCGAGCTGAACGGCATCTGCAAAGTCTACGGCGGTATCGACAGCCCTGAAGTGCAGGTGTTGCGCGGGGTCAGCCTGAGCATTCATCCCGGCGAATTCGTCGCCATCGTCGGCACCTCCGGCTCTGGCAAATCGACCCTGATGAACATCCTTGGCTGCCTCGACCGGCCCTCCTCCGGCAGCTACCACTTTGCCGGCAAGAACGTCGCCGAACTGGACAGCGATGAACTGGCCTGGCTGCGCCGCGAAGCATTCGGTTTCGTCTTCCAGGGCTACCACCTGATCCCGTCTGGCTCAGCCCAGGAAAATGTCGAGATGCCGGCCATCTATGCCGGTACCGCGGCCGCCGAGCGCCATGCCCGCGCCGCCGCCCTGCTCGAGCGCCTGGGCCTGGCCAGCCGCACCGGCAACCGCCCGCACCAGCTCTCCGGCGGCCAGCAACAGCGGGTGTCGATTGCCCGCGCCTTGATGAACGGCGGCCATATCATCCTGGCCGACGAACCCACCGGTGCGCTGGACAGCCACAGCGGCGCCGAGGTGATGAACCTGCTCGACGAGTTGGCCAGCCAGGGCCATGTGATCATCCTGATTACCCACGACCGCGAAGTCGCAGCCAGGGCCGCGCGGGTGATCGAGATTCGTGACGGGCTGATCGTCGGCGACTCGGCGGCAGGCCAGCCGCCTGTGGTCAAACAAGGGCTGCAGGCCGATGACCTGCGCCAGCGCCTGGACCAGGGCGCCGTCGAGCGCGGCGCCTGGAAAGGCGAGCTGATCGAAGCCCTGCAAGCCGCCTGGCGAGTGATGTGGATCAACCGCTTTCGCACCGCGCTGACCTTGCTGGGCATCGTCATCGGCGTCGCCTCGGTGGTGGTCATGCTTGCAGTAGGCGAAGGCAGCAAGCGCCAGGTCATGGCGCAGATGGCCGCCTTTGGCTCGAACATCCTCTACCTGAGCGGGCGCCACGCCACCCTGCGCGAACCGGGCGGCATCGTCAGCCTCGATGACGTTGCCGCCGTCGGCCAACTGCCGCAGGTCGAGCGGATCATGCCGGTCATCGGCGGCGAACTGATGGTCCGCCATGGCAACAACAATCAACAGTTCTATGTCGGCGGCAACAATGTCCAGTTCCCGCACATTCTCAACTGGCCGGTGGTGGCCGGCAGTTTCTTCACCGAGGCCGACGAGCGCTCTGGCGCCGCCGTGGCGGTGATCGGGCAGAAGGTCCGCGACAAGCTGCTCGCCCCCGGCAGCGACCCAATCGGCCAGTACCTGCTGATCGGCAACGTACCGTTCCAGGTGATCGGCATGCTCGCTGCCAAAGGCGCCAGCTCTGGCGACCAAGACAGCGACGAGCGCATCGTGGTGCCCTACACCGCGGCATCGATCCGCCTGTTCGGCAGTCACGACCCTGAGTACGTGATCATCGCCGCCGCCGATTCGGCCAAGGTCAGCGCCACCGAAGCGGCCATCGACCGCTTGATGCGCCAGCGCCACCAGGGCAAGGCAGATTTCGAACTGACCAACGACGCGGCGCTGATCCAGGCCGAAGCGCGTACGCAGAACAGCCTGTCGCTGATGCTCGGCGCCATCGCCGCGATTTCGCTGCTGGTCGGCGGCATCGGCGTGATGAACATCATGCTCATGACCGTGCGCGAGCGCACCCGCGAGATCGGCATCCGCATGGCCACCGGCGCCCGTCAGCGCGACATCCTGCGCCAGTTCCTCAGCGAAGCAGTGATGCTGTCGATGGTCGGCGGCGTGACCGGCATCGTCCTCGCCCTGGCGATTGGCGGCGGGCTGTTGCTGGCCGACATCGCCGTTGCCTTCGCCCTGCCGGCCATCCTTGGCGCCTTTGCCTGCGCCGTGGTGACGGGCGTGGTGTTCGGCTTCATGCCGGCGCGCAAAGCTGCCCGCCTCGATCCGGTCAAAGCCCTTACCAGCGAATAATCCATGACCTTGCCCAGCCGCATCAGCCTGTTGTCCCTGAGCCTTGCCCTTGCCGCCTGCAGCACCGCGCCCGCCCCCGAGGCCAACCTCCCCGCGCCGTCCGCCTGGCAGGCCGGCACTGCGGCCAACACCCAATCGCTGCCCGATGCCCAGTGGTGGCGGGCGTTTGCCAGCAGCGAGCTGGACGGTCTGGTTGAGCGCGCCCGGCGCAACAGCCACGACCTTGCCGGCGCTGCCGCGCGGGTACGCCAGGCACAGGCGCGGGCGGTGATTGCCGGCGCGCCGTTGCTGCCGGACCTGCAATACGGCCTCGACGCCAGCCGCCAGCGGCTGCTGCGTGGCGAGGGCAACGACCAGCTCGATGCCAGCAGCAGCGAACGCACCAGCACCGCCTTCGATGCACGCTTGAGCGCCAGCTACGAGGTGGACTTCTGGGGCGGTGTGCGCGCCGCTCGCGACAGCGCCCTGCGCGAGGTCGACGCCAGCCGCTTTGATCGGCAAACCGTCGAACTGACCCTGACCAGCGCAGTTGCCGACAGCTACCTGCGCGGCCTGACCCTGCAAGAACAACTGCGCATCGCCCGCCTCAACCTGGCCAACGCGCGCGATGTACTCAGCGTTGTCGAAGCCCGCCAGGGTGCGGGGTCTGCCACCCGCCTGGAGCTTGCCCAGCAGCGCAGCCTGGTCGCCGCTCAGGAGCGGCAAGTGCCACTGCTCGAACAACAGTGGCAAGACAACCGGGTGACGCTGGCCACCCTGCTCGGCGAACCCGTGCAGAACCTGCCACAAACCAGCGCCAGCATCAGCACAGTGCGCTGGCCACAGATCGGCAGCGGCGTGCCCAGCGACCTGCTCGGCCGCCGCCCGGACATTGCCGCCGCCGAAGCGCGCCTGGCCGCCGCCAGTGCCAATGTCCAGGTCGCCCGCGCTGCGCTGTTGCCACGGCTGACCCTGGGCGCAGAACTGGGCAGCGGCGCACGCACCTTCGCTGACATTCTCGACAGCCCCTACTACACCCTGACAGCGGGGCTGATCGGGCCGATCTTCAATAATGGCCGCCTCAGTGCGGCCCGCGACCTGGCCACGGCCGAGCAGGAAGAACTGCTGGAGAACTACCGCAGCAGCATCGTTGCCGGCTTTGCCGACGTGGAAAAGGCGCTCAACGCGATTGGCGGGATAGACCGTCAGCGCCAGTGGCAGGATGAGGAAGTCACACAGGCCAGGCTGGCGTTTGATATCGCCCAGCGCCGCTACAGCGCCGGCGCCGAAACTCTGCTCAGCGTGCTCGAAACCCAGCGCACGCTGTACCAGGCCCAGGACCAGCAGGCGCAACTACGCCTGGCCCGCCTGCAAGGCAGCGTAGCGCTGTACAAAGCTCTGGGTGGCGGCTGGCAGGTCGAGCAGTAGGCGAACGCCCGGGGCTGCGGCCCCAGGCAGGCTTCAGACGATATTCTTCAGTGACAGGTGACGCGCATACCAAGGCCGCTGCGGCACCTTGCGCACCAGCCCGGCGAGCGTGTCGTCTTCACCAAACGTGATGCGCAGCGCCAGTTTCATGGTCTCCACGTCCATCTCCACCGACTTGCCCAGGCGCAGGCCGGGCGTGGTGCTGCACCCGTGGGTGTCCGGGCCCAGCCACGGATCGCCGACCTCGACGAAGCGCCCGGGTGCAAACCACTTCACCCCGCTCACCTCAAGCCGGCGCACCTGGCCTGGGTGCAGCCGCTCATGGGCCTGATACCAGTCCTCTATGCGCTCATCGATCCAGCCATGAAAGCCCCAGAACACCGGGTTGACGTGGGATGAAAACGGATCGCCGAGAAAGTCGTTGTCGGCACCGAACCAGCGCGGGGCAAAGTCGCTCGGGTCGCGGGCAAACGGCACTGGAGCGCCGTTGCTAGGGTCGCGCGGGACCGACGCCCAGCACATGTGCAGCCAGTCGTGCAGGGTCATTTCCATTTCCGAGCCGAGCTCGCCAAGGCTGAGCCTGGCCAGGTACTGCGGGTCCTGATACTGCGACTCCCACACCTGGAAGTTGCTGCAGAACGTCTCGCTGGCCTTGATCGCGGCCACCCACTGGCCATACGGCTCGTCGCCCGGCGCCTGCCAGCTGGGCGGCACACAGCAGCCGTCGTGGTTTTCGTGGTAGCGGGCAAAGCCCTGACGGTCGAATTCGACGTTGGGCTGGGGCAGCGGAAACTGCTGCCAGGCGGGCAAGTCCTGCAACTGCCGCGCGGCCGCGAGCATGTGCCGGTGCATGAACAAAAAGTCGATGCCCGAGCCATTGCGGTGCTTGCGCGGGCCGCGGGCATCGCGCTCCTGCTCACGCGGGCCGGGCTGCCAACCGAGCCCGCGCAAGGCATTGCGCTTGTCCTCGGGGAGCTTGTGCCACTGGTCGCGGGTGGCGTGCCAGAGCTGATGGAACAGGCGATGCTCAGGGCTGATCACCCAGGCCTGCATCGCCGCGTTGTAGGTCAGGCGCTCACGCGCTTCGGGGAAACTGCGCTTGATCGCAACGAAGCGGCTGTCCGGCACCGGCAGGGTCAGCGAGCGGTCGACCCGTTGCAAGCGGCCACTGAGGCTGGCGTTGCCGGCGTTGGCGAACTCGCCCCAGACCTCATCCAGGCTGGCGATGCACTCGTAGCTGGGGCCGCCGCGCAGGCTGATCAAACGCCAGCGCACCTGCCGCGAATTGGCCCCGACCAGATCACCGAGAACGCGGTAGGCGGCCACGCCGTCAGCGCGCAACTGCTCGCCGGTATCGACATAACCGCGCAGGCCACGGCCCTTGGTGGCGACGTCGATAAACGCCTGCACGCCCGTCAGGGGCAAGCCTTCGAGGCCGCCATCAACGCCCTCGAAGCGCAGGTCCCAGACACCGCGCATCTGCTCGGCAAGCACCTGGCCAGTGAAGTCGGCAGGCTCCACCGTCGCTTCGCCGGGGGTGACGATGTCGTCGGCCGGGTCGTGGGTCAGCTCCTTGTGCGCGTAGTAAGCCGCCGTGCCGGTGGCCCCCGCCAGCGCCAGGCCAGCGATGAAACCGCGTCGAGAAATGGTCATTGCGCCTCTGATCAAATGCGATGGTGCTGCAGGTGGTGTCCAAGCTAGAACGGATAACCGCAGGTTGAATTTAACCCTCGGCCAGGCGCCGGCGAACGGGCGACCAGCGCCCGCCCGCCACAGCCGTCAGAAGCTCTCCAGCTCGGCCATCAAGTCGCTCAGGCGGTCGACCTTGTCGTCATCCAGCACACTGCCCTGCAGCCCTTCGACATAGGCCGCCAGCTCCTCCACCGTGCTGCACTCGAACATCGCTCGCAGCGGCACATTCAGCTGCAACTGCTTCTGCACCCGCGAGGCGATCTGGGTGGCCAGCAGTGAGTGGCCGCCAAGCTCGAAGAAGTTGTCGCGCACCCCTACCCGCTCGCTGCCGAGTACATCGGCCCAGATCGCGGCGAGGGTCGCTTCCAGCTCGCTGCGCGGCGCCAGATAGTCCTGGCTGTGCTGAGCACCGATATCGATGGCCGGCAGCGCTTTGCGGTCGAGCTTGCCGTTGGCGTTGTGCGGCAGGCTGTCGAACCAGCCCCAGTGCAGCGGCACCATGTACTCTGGCAAGTCGCTGCGCAGGCGCTGTTTGACCTGCTCAAGCAGGGTTGCATCGGCCGTCACACCGTGATGCGCCACCAGATAGCCGACCAGATGCTTGCCGTTGACGCCCTCCTGCACGCCGACGGCTGCGTCGCGGATCTCGCTTTGCTCATGCAGGCGCGCTTCGATCTCGCCCAGCTCGATTCGATAACCGCGGATTTTCACCTGATGATCGATGCGGCCGACGTATTCCAGCACACCATCTACCCGTCGCCGGGCCAGATCACCCGTGCGGTACAAGCGCTCTCCCGGCGCGCCGTAGGGATGCGGGATGAACGCCAGCGCCGTGCGCACCGGGTCGCCGACATAGCCGCGCCCCACCCCGGTTCCCGCCACGCATAATTCGCCCACTGCACCCAGCGGCACCAGCGTCTGCTCTTCACCCAGCAGGTACAGCCGGTTATTGTCGGTTGGCGTACCGATCGGCAGGTAGCTGCCTTCGGTCGATGCAGCATCAACGCGGAAGAACGCCACGTCATCCGAACACTCGGCCGGGCCATAAGCGTTGACCAGGCCAATCGCCGGGTAGCGTTGTAGCCATTGCGCGGCCAGCTCGGGCGGCATTGCCTCGCCGGTCGGCAGCATCCAGCGCAGCCCGTCCAGGCGCTGCTCTGGGTTGGCGAGCATGCCTTGGATCAGCGACGGCACGCTTTCCAGCACCGTGATCCCGCTGGTCTGCACATGGCTGAGCAAGCCTTGCGGATCATGTGCGATGGCGTTCGGCACGATCTCCACGCGGGCACCGAACAACGGCGCGGCAAGGAACTGCCAGACCGAAATATCAAAGCTCTGCGACGCGGTCTGGGCGATCACGTCGTGCTCGTCCAGCGCCAGGTACGGCACCTTGCTCAACTGGTTGTTGAGCATGCCGCGCTGCTCGACCATCACCCCCTTGGGCAAACCGGTGGAGCCGGAGGTGTAGATCACGTAGGCGAGGTTGTCCGGGCCACTGTAGATGCCTGGGTTGTTACTGGCGACGGCGCTGGCCTGAATCTCTTCCCACACCAGCAAGGTCGGCCGCACGGCACCGGCCAGCTCATCCAGCAGCTGCCGCGCCTGTTCGGCGTGGGCGGCGGTGCATACCAGCAACGGCGTGCGGCTCAGCTCGACGATCCGCTGCAGACGTGCCGACGGCAAGCCAGGGTCGAGCGGCAGATAGCCCGCGCCGGCCTTGAAGCTGCCGACGATCATGCCCAGCAGCGGCAAGCCACGCTCGGCCAGCAGGGCTACCGGTTGATCGATGGCGACACCCGCTGCGAGCAGCGCGTGGCCCATGCGGTTGGCGGCCAGGTTTAGCCCGGCGTAGTCAAAACTGGCCTCCAGGCAGCGCGCCACGACCCGCTGCGGATGCGCGGCGACGCGTGCTTCAAACAGCTCGACATAGCTCTGCTCGAGGCTGTAGGCGTGCTCGCTGCGGTTGCAGTCTTCAAGCAGGAAGCGTTGTTCGTCAGCACCGAGCAACGCCAGCGCGCTGACTTCACCGTCAAAGCCATCGACCAGCGCCAGCAGCAGCCGTTTGAACTCGGCCAGCAAGCGCTCGACCGTGGCGTGATCGAAATAGCGCTGGTCAAACGACAGGTGCAGGCCCAGGTCATCACCGGGGTAGCACACCGCAGTCAGCGGGAAGTTGGTGTGGGTCCGGCCTGAGTCAGAGCTGGCGTTGAGGTGCTGGGCGTGGTCGAGCACGGCCGTTTCCACTGGCGCGTTCTCGAACACGAACAGGCTACCGAACAGCGCCTGGCCCTTGGGCAGCTCGCTGCGCTCCTGAATCGCCACCAACGGCAGGTACTCGTATTCACGCAGCTCCATGTTGCGTTCGAGCAGGCCCTGCAGCCACTGCCGCACGCTTTGCCGCTGTCCCGCCGCTGGCAGTTGCACGCGCAGGGCCACACTGTTGATGAACAGGCCGACGGTGCGCTGCATCTGCGGCATGCTCACCGGCCGCCCGGCCACGGTAACGCCGAAGACCACGTCGCGCTCGCCGCTGTAGCGCGCCAGCACCAGTGCCCAGGCCGCCTGGGCGAAGGTGTTGATGGTCAGCTGATGGGCCTGGGCCAGCTCACGCAGGCGGGCGCCCTGCTCGACCTGCAGGCGGGTGTAGCAGTCGCCGACGATCATGCCGTCGCCGGCATGGTCGTGGCGCAGTGGTCGGTCGCTGGGCAGCGCGGTGGCCCGCTCGAACCCGGCCAGGTTGGCTTGCCACCAGTGGCGCGCTTCATCGAGGTCCTGACGTTGCAGCCAGCCGATGTAATCGCGATAGCGCGGCGGCACCGGCAGTTGCGCCTGGCGGCCCTCACCGAGCGCCTGATAGATCTCGAAGAAGTCATTCATCAGCAACGAGCGGCACCAGGCATCGATCAGGATGTGGTGATTGCTCATCATGAACCAGTAACGCTGGTCGGCCACGCGCACCAGGCGCAGGTGGAACGGCGCCTGGCTGAGCAAGTCGAAGCCCGCTTCGCGTTCCTGTTTGTGCAGCGCTTGCAGACGGTGCTCCTGGGCCTCGTCGTCCAGCTCACGCCAGTCCTGATAGTCGACCGCAGTGTGGCCCGGCTTATGGATGATCTGCAGCATCGCCTCGCCGGCACTCCAGCTGAACGAAGCACGCAGGGCTTCGTGACGGGCGACTACCGCCTGCCAGGCCTGGGCAAAACGCTGCGGCTCGAGCGCGCTGTTGATGCGGTAGCGGTCCTGCATGTAGTAGATGCCGGTGCCGGGCTCAAGCAGGGTATGCAGGAGCATGCCCTCCTGCATCGGCGTCATCGGGTAGACGTCGTCGATCTGCGCTGCCGGCACCGGCAGGCTGTCGATCTGCTCCTGGCTCAGGTGCGCGAGGGGGAAGTCCGACGGGGTGAAGCTGCCGTTGCCATCGGCCAGGCAGTGGCCAACCAGCGCCAGCAGTTCGCGGCGGTAGTCTTCAGCCAGGGCGGCGATGGTGGCGTGCGCGTAGCGCTCGCTGCTGAAGGTCCAGCGCAGTTGCAGGGCGCCGCCGTAAACCTGGCCATCGACGCTGAGCCAGTTGGGCAATGCCGCATCAAGGTCGTGGGCCAGGCCTGCCGGCGCATCCAGCGGCTGCAACAGCGCATGCGCATCGAACTGCTGGTCGAACTGGCCGAGGTAGTTGAAGGTGATCCGCGCCTGCGGCAGCGCTGCCATGCTTTCGCGGCTGGCGGCGTCAGCCAGGTAACGCAGTACGCCGTAACCGATGCCCTTGTGCGGCACCTGACGCAGTTGCTCCTTGACGCGTTTGATCGAGCTTGCCTGGGCCTGATCGTGGTCGCCTGGCTCGATCGCCAACGCCAACGGATAGGCATTGGTGAACCAGCCGACGCTGCGCGTCAGGTCGAGGTCTTCGAACAGGCCTTCGCGGCCGTGGCCTTCCAGTTGCACCAGCACTTCACGGTCGCCGCTCCACCGGCACAGGGTGCGCGCCAGGGCGGTCAGCAGCAGGTCGTTGACCTGAGTGTGATAGGCCGCCGGCGCCTGTTGCAGCAACTGCCGAGTCTGTTCGACGTCGAGGTTGATGCTCAGCGTCTGTGCATGCCGGTTGAGGTTGCCGCCCTGGGGATGATCACAGGGCAGCTCACGGCGTACGCCAGCCAGTTGCGTCTGCCACCAGCCGAGCTCATCGCGCAGCGAGTCGCTGCCGGCATAGGTAGCCAGGCGCGCGGCCCAGTCGCCCATGGCGTGGGTCTTGGCTGCGAGATTGGCGCCGCGGTACAGAGCCTGCAAGTCCTCGAGCAGGACCCGCCAGGACACGCCATCGACCACCAGGTGATGGATCGCTACCAGCAGACGCTGCTGCCCTTGCCCGTCACTGACCAGCAAGGCGCGCAGCAGCGGCCCTTGCTGCAGGTCGAGGCTGCGTTGCACATCGGTGTACAGCGCCTGGCAGTCGTCCAGATCGGCGACGGTCGCCGTCCACAGCAGGTGCTCGCCGGTCGGCTGTTGATATTCGCCCTGCCAGCGGCCGTTCACCTGACTGAAGCGCAGGCGCAGGCTGTCGTGCTGGACCAGCAACGCGGCCAGCGCCTGTTCCAGGCTCGCCGCCTGCAAGGGCTGTTGTACCTGCAACAGCACGGCCTGGTTCCAGTGCTGCGGCTCGACCACTTCACTGTCGAAGAACCACTGCTGGATCGGCGTCAACGCGCTGCTGCCGACCCGCGCGCCCTGCTCGATCACACTCGGCGCATCGCTGTGCCTGACCACTGCGGCGAGCGCCTGGATGGTCTGGTGCTGGAACAGGTCGCGCGGGGTGAACTGCAGACCCAGCTGGCGGGCACGGCTGACCACCTGGATCGACAGAATCGAATCGCCGCCCAGTTCGAAGAAGTTGTCCTGCACGCCCACCCGAGCGACGTTGAGCACCTCGCGCCAGACCTGCGAAAGTTGCTCCTCCAGTGCATTCGCCGGCGCTTGGTAATGCAGCTGGGCCAGTTCCAGATCCGGCGCTGGCAAGGCGCGACGGTCGAGCTTGCCGTTGCCCATCAGCGGCAGCTGCGCGAGCAGCACCAGGTGCGCAGGGACCATGTAGTCCGGCAGGTGTCGACGCGCATGCGCTTTGACTGCCTCGCGCAGATCAGCCTTGGCGGCAGCATCGGCATTGGCCTGGGCGCACACCAGATAACCGACCAGTTGCTTGCCGCCGGGCAGATCCAACGCCAGCACCACGGCTTCGTCAATGTCGGCATGGGCTTGCAGTCGGCTTTCGATTTCACCCAGTTCGATCCGGAAGCCACGGATCTTCACTTGCTGATCGGCACGGCCAACGTATTCGACCAGGCCATCGGCGCGCAGGCGCACGCGGTCGCCGGTGCGGTACAGGCGCCCGCCATCGTGGCTGAACGGGTCGGCGACAAAACGCTCGGCAGTCAAGCCGGGGCGGTCGTGATAACCCTGAGCCAGGCCGGCGCCGCCGATGTACAGCTCGCCGATGCCACCTTGGGGCAACAGCGCCAGATCATCATCCAGCACGTACGCGCTGCGAGCGCCGATCACCTGGCCGATCGGTACGCTGCCCGCGTCGGCAGGCAGGGTCGCTGGGGCCAGACATGCCAGCGGCATGACCACCGTTTCGGTCGGCCCGTAAGCATTGAACAGCTGCTGCGGAACAAACGCCTGGCGGATCCGCTGCAGATGCTCGCCGGTCAACGCTTCACCGCCGGTGATCACCAGGCGCACCGGCAATTGCTCGGCGCTGCTGGCCAGGTACTGCGCCAGCTGGCTGCCGTAGCTTGGGGTGAAGCCAAGAATGTTCACCTGCTGCTCGCGCACCAGCTGGCAGATGTCCTCGGCGCCCCACTGCCCTTGCCCGCGCAGGACTACCCGCGCACCGCACAGCAGCGGCGCCAGCAGGCGCTCGCTGGCAGCATCGAAGTTGATCGAATAGAAGTGCAGCTCGCAGTCGTCGCTGCGCATGCCGAACGCGCTGATCACGGCCTGGCAATGCATGGCGATTTCGCCGTGGCTGACCACCACGCCCTTGGGCTGACCGGTCGAGCCGGAGGTGTAGATCAGGTAGGCCTGATGCTGCGCCAGGCTGAGGTTGGTCAGCGCAGCATCGCTGTAATCAGCCAACGCTGCGGCATCATCCTCAAGGCACCAACGGCCGACAGTGGCCGGCAACTCGCCGAGCCGCTCGAACAGTTCGCGCTGGCCAAGCAGCAGGCCGATGCGGCTGTCTTCGATCATGTATTGCAGGCGTTGCAGCGGATACTCCGGGTCGAGCGGCACGTAGGCGCCGCCGGCCTTGAGGATCGCCAGCAGGCCGACGACCATTTCCAGCGAGCGCTCAAGTGCCAGGCCAACCCGCACCTGCGGGCCGACGCCGCGCTCGCGCAGCACCCGCGCCAGGCGATTGGCCTGCTGGTCGAGGGCGGCATAGCTGAGGTGTTCTCCGGCAAAGGTCAGCGCCAGCGCCTGCGGGCTGCGCTGGGCTTGCGCGCTGAACAGACCGTGCAGGGTGTGCTGCAGCTCGCCAGCAGGCTCGCCCTGCAATTGGCCAAGCAGTGCCTGTTGCTCGGCATCGGCCAGCATCGGCAGCTCGCACAGGCGCTGCTGCGGGTCGGCGATCAGCCCGGCCAGCAGCTGTTGCCAGTGCGCGGCCATGCGGGCGATGCGCGGCTCATCGAACAGGTCGCGGCTGTAGGTCAGGCAGCAGCCGAGGCGGCCGTCCAGGTCGGTGACTTCCAGGTACAGGTCGAACTTGGTCGCACTGGCGTCGTTGAGCAGATAGTCGACCTGCATCCCGGCCAGCTCGCGGCTTTGCTGGAAGGCCCAGCGCTGCACGTTGCACATCACCTGGAACAGCGGGTTGTAGGCACTGCTGCGCGCCGGCTGCAAGGCTTCGACCAGTTGCTCGAACGGCAAGTCCTGGTGCGACTGGCCGGCCACGATGGTGTCACGCAGCTGCTCGAGCAGCTCGCCTGCACGCATCTGCCCGTCCAGCTCGCAGCGCAGCACCTGGGTGTTGAGGAAGGCGCCGATCAGGCCTTCGCTTTCCGGGCGAATCCGGTTGGCCACCGGTGCGCCGATACGCAAGTCGCGCTGGCCGCTGTAGCGGTGCAGCAAGGTTGCCAGGGTGGCGGTCATGGTCATGAACAGGGTCAGGCCGCGCTCGCCATTGAAGGCATGCACCCGCGCCGCCAGGGCCGGGTCGAGGTCAAAACGGTACAGCCCGCCCTGATGGCTCTGCACCGGCGGCCGTGGGCGGTCGCTGGGCAGTTCCAGCAGCGGCTGTTCATCGCCCAGCCGGGCTTGCCAATAGGCCAGTTGGCGCTGGCCTTCGCCGCCTTCCAGCCACTGCCGTTGCCACACGCTGTAGTCCAGGTACTGCACCGGCAATGGCGCCAGCGGCGACTCGCGGTCGTCGACAAAGGCTTCGTACAGCTCGCCCAGCTCGCGGGCAAAGATGTCCATCGCCCAGCCTTCGGTGACGATATGGTGCAGGGTCAGGACAAAGTAGTGCTCGCGCTCGCCGGCCTTGACCAGGCAAGCGCGCAGCAGCGCACCGCGCTCCAGATCGAACGGCTGGTGCGCCTGCTGATCGACCAGCGCTTGCAGGCGCTGTTGCCGCTGCTCGGCAGCCACCGCGCTGAAGTCATGCCACTGCACCTGCAATGGGCTGTGCTCGGCGACGCACTGGTAGGGCACGCCGTCGATGCTCGGGAAGGTGGTGCGCAGGGTTTCGTGCCGGGCAATCAACGCATGCAGGGCGCGCTCGAACGCATCCACGTGCAAGGTGCCGCGCAGGCGCGCCATGCCGCCGACGTTGTAGGCCGGGCTGTCTGGCTCCATCTGCCAGAGGAACCACATGCGCTGCTGCGAATACGACAGCGGCACCGCCTGGCGCCGGTCGACCCGCGCGATAGCGCCTTGCTGGTTATGCTCGCCGCGCTCGCGCAGCCCGGTAACCTCGGCACAGAATGCGCCGAGCTCGCTGGCATCGAACAAGGTCTTCAACGGCAGTTCGACGTCCAGCGCCTGGCGCGTGCGCGAGACGATCTGGGTGGCCAGCAGCGAGTGGCCACCGAGGGCGAAGAAGTCATCCTGCAAGCCCACCTGCGGCACGCCGAGCACTTCGCGCCAGATCGCCGCGACCTGCTGTTGCAGCGCGGTGCGCGGCTCGACGTGCTGGCGTTGCTGCCAGACCGGCGCCGGCAGCGCCTTGCGCTCGACCTTGCCGCTCGGGCCAATGGGCATCTGGGCAAGGTGGATCAATTGCGCCGGGACCATGTACGCCGGCAGGCGCTCGCTGAGTGCGCGCAGCAGCGCCTCGCTGTGCTCGCTGCCGGTGTAATAGCCGAGCAACTGCGCACCCACCGCGTCCTGATGAATCAGCACCACTGCCTGAGAGACGCCCGGCTGGGCCAGCAGGCAGGCCTGCACCTCTTGCGGCTCAACCCGGAAGCCACGCACCTTGACCTGCTGATCGAGCCGGCCCAGATACTCCAGCGCCGCATGCTCGGGCAACCAACGGGCGCGGTCGCCACTGCGGTACAGGCGCGCGCCGTTGCCATCGGCCTGCGGTACGAAGCGCTCGGCGGTCAGCCCTGGCCGGCCCAGGTAACCCCGAGCCAGGCCGGCGCCACCCAGGCACAGCTCGCCCGGCACGCCTGGCGGGCTCAGCTCAAGCTCGTCATCGAGCACCTGGCAGAGCACGTTGGCCAGCGGCCTGCCAATCGGTGAACGCTCGCCATCGCTCGACTGGCAATGCCAATGGGTCACGTTGATTGCGGTTTCGGTCGGGCCGTAGCGGTTGTGCAGTTGCACCTGCGGCAATACCTGCAGGGCCCGATCACGCAAGCTGGCGGACAGCGCCTCGCCACCGGAGAACAGCCGGCGCAGGCTTGTGCAGTTCGCAGCCATCGGCTCCTCGACAAATACCTGCAGCAATGGCGGGACGAAGTGCAGCGTGGTCACGCCAAACTGCTGCACCAGCTCGGCAATACGCTGCGGATCGCGGTGTTCGCCGGGGCCGGCGAGCACCAATGGGCAACCGGTGAGCAGCGGCCAGAAGCACTCCCACACCGACACGTCAAAGCTGATTGGCGCCTTTTGCAGCAGCACATCACTGGCCTCCAGTGCATAGCTGGCCTGCATCCACTGCAGACGCTCGGCCAATGCCGCGTGGGTGTTGCCGACGCCTTTGGGCTGGCCGGTGGAGCCTGAGGTGTAGATCACGTAGGCGAGGTTGTCGCCTTCCAGATGCAGCCCCGGCGCATGGCTCGGCCAGCTGTCCAGGTGCAACTGATCCAGGGCGATCACGCTGACCTCGGCAGGCTGCGGCAGCTGTGCCAGGCAGTCGCTGTGGCTGAGCAACAGGCTCGCGCCGCAGTCGGCCAGCATGAATGCCAGGCGCTCGGCAGGGTAATCGACGTCCAGCGGCACATAGGCGCCACCGGCCTTGAGGATCGCCAGCAAGCCGACCAGCAACTGTGGCGAGCGCTGCAGGGCAATCGCCACACAGGTATCGGGGCCGACACCTTTGTCGCGCAGGTAATGCGCCAGGCGGTTGGCTTGCTGGTGCAGGCTGGCGTAGTCGAGGCTGCCGCCGTCCCAGAGCAGAGCCGGCTGTTGCGGGGTCAGGCGCGCCTGTTCGTTGAGCTGCTCGACCAGCAAGCGCTGCGCCGCCGGTGCTGCGGCCTGGCCCCACTGCAGCAACTGTGCGCGCGAGGCGCCATCAAGCAACTGCACATCGCCCAGCGCCAGTTGCGGCTGCGCGCTGACTTGTTCGAGCAAGGCCAGCAGGTGCTGCGACAGGCGGCGAACGGTGGCCGCGTCGAACAGCTCGGCGGCATAGTCGAAGGCCAGGCTGAGGCGGCCCTGCTGGTCTTCTTCGCTGTGCAGTTGCAGGTCGAACTTGGCTTCGCGGCTGTGCCACGGCAACTCTTCGGCGAGCAAGCCAGGCAGGCGGCGCAGCGCCGACAGGTCGCGCTGCTGATGGTTGAACATGACCTGAAACAGGCCCTGCTCTCGCGCCTGCGGCAATGCTTCGAGCAGTTGTTCGAACGGCAGGTCCTGATGTGCCTGCGCCTCGATGGTGGCCTGACGCACCTGGGCCAGCAACTGGCTGAACGGCTGACGCCCATCGAGTTGCGCGCGCAGCACCTGGGTGTTGATGAAAAAGCCAACCATGCCCTGGGTTTCCAGGCGTGGGCGGTTGGCATTGGGCACGCCGACGCGGATGTCGTTCTGCCCGCTGTAGCGGTGCAACAGGCCCTGCCAGGCGGCCAGCAGAATCATGAACAGGCTGGCCTGTTGCTGCTCGCCAAGCTGCTTGAGCGCGGTGCTGAGCTGGGCCGGGACTTTCACGCTGAGGCGCTCGGCGCGCAGGGTGCGCTGGCTCGAACGCGGCTGGTCGGTGGCCAGATCGAGCACCGGCAGATCATCGCCCAATTGCCCTTGCCAGTATTCAAGTTGTGCGGCCGCTGCGCCCTCGGCCAGCCACTGACGCTGCCAGATGCCGTAGTCAGCGTAGCCCAACGGCAGTACCGGCAAGCTGGTTTGCTGGCCTTGGCAGTGAGCCGCGTACAGGCGAGCGAACTCATCCAGCAGAATGTTCAGTGACCAGCCGTCGGCGACGATGTGGTGCAGCGTCAGCCATAGCTGGTGCTCTTCATCATCCAGCCGTGCCAAGGTCGCGCGCAGCAGCGGCCCGTTGACCAGATCGAACGGCTGCTGTGCCTCGGCTTCGCGGCGGGATTCGACTTGCGCAGGGTCCAGCCCATACAGGTCAAGCTGGGCGAGCGCCAGTTGCAGCTCGGGCAGCACCCGTTGCAGGGCCTGGCCGTCGACTTCGCTAAACACCGTGCGCAGCGATTCGTGCCGGCTGACCAGCGCTTGCAGGCTGTGCTGCAGCGCGGCAACGTCGAGTTCGCCGCGCAGGTGCAGGCCTGTCGGGATGTTGTAGGCAGCCGACTGCGGTTGCAGTTGCCACAGCAGCCACAGGCGGTTTTGCGCCAGCGACTGCGGCAGTGGCTGAGCGCGGTCGCGCACATCGATAGGTGTGCGTTGCTGTCCACCATCAGCCAGCAGCGCCGCTACCGCCGCGCTGTAGTCAGCCAGCAGCGGAGCGTCGAACAGGGTGCGCAGGCTAAGCTCGATACCGAGTTCATCGGCCAGCCGCGCTGTGGCCTGAGTAGCGGCAATCGAGTTGCCACCCAGCAGCAGGAAGTGATCATCGGCCGCCACCGCTTCGACCTTGAGCAGGTCACACCATATTGCGGCGATACGTGCTTGCAGCGGCTCTGTCGGCGATGTGCTCACAGCCACGCTGTTGACCGCCGGGAAGCGCGCGTAGCAATCAAGGCTGCCGTCATCCATGCGCAGACGACAGGCCGCGCGCTGCAGCTTGCCGCTGGAAGTCTTCGGTAACGCGCCGGGGTTGAGCAGCAGCACTGCCGCCGGCGCCTGCCGGCAGGCATCGGCGATCACCTGGCGCAGGGCCTTGATCAGCGCCTCGGGAGCGGTCGACTTCTGCACATTGCGGCTGACTTCGACGGCGACACCGATGCCCTCTTCGCCCTTGTCATCGACGGCGAACACCGCCACCCGGCCCTTGCGCAGGCCCTCGACTTCGCGTTCGAGGGTCTGTTCCAGGTCCTGCGGGTAAAGGTTTTGCCCACGCACGATGAGCATGTCTTTCAGGCGCCCGGTGACGAACACCTCGCCGTCGCGGATAAAGCCAAGGTCGCCCGTGCGTAGCCAGGTCTGGCCGTTCATCTCGACGAAGGTACGTGCCGTCGCCTGCGGGTTGCGCCAATAGCCACGGGCAATGCTTGGGCCAGCGGCCCAGATTTCACCGACCTGATTGTCCGCCAGCAGCTGTTGCTGCTGTGGCTCGACGATGCACACGGCGTGCTCGGGTTGCGCGAATCCACAGCTCATCAACACACTGCCCTCGCCGCTTTCGATACGGTGCTCGGCCAATGCCTGGGCATCGACCTGCAGCGCCGCAATGCCTTGGGCGCGACGGCTGCCGCTGACGAACAAGGTGGCCTCGGCGAGGCCGTAACTGGCGAAGTAGCTGCTGCGCTCGAAGCCGCATGGCTGAAACTTGCTGGCAAAGGTTTCCAGGCTGTCCTGGCGGATCGGCTCGGAACCGGAGTACGCCACCCGCCAACGGCTCAGATCCAGCCCGGCCAGGGCCGCTGCACTGACCCGCTCACTGCACAGGCGGTAGGCAAAATCCGGCCCGCCGCTGATGGTCCCGCCGTACTCGCTGATCGCCTGCAGCCAACGCAGCGGTCGGGCCAGGAAGTAACCCGGCGACATCAGCACACACGGCACGCCACTGAAGATCGGCTGCAGCAAGCCGCCGATCAGGCCCATGTCGTGGTACAGCGGCAGCCAGCTGACGATGACGTCGTCGGGGTTCAGATCGATGCCGAAGCCCTGACGAATCAGTTGCTCGTTGGCGACCAGGTTGGCATGGCTGACCTGCACGCCTTTGGGCAGTGCGGTTGAGCCTGAGGTGTACTGCAAGAAGGCGATGTCATCGCCCGCCAGCTGCGGCTCGCGCCACTGCGCCGCCAGCGCCGGGTCGAGCTGGTCGACCGCCAGCAACTGCGGTGCACCCTCAGCGTTGAGGGCGTCGAGTGTCTGCAGGCTGTCGCACAAGGCTTGCACAGTGAGCAGCAAGCGCGGCTGGGCATCGTCGATGATCGACAGCAGGCGCTGCTGATGATGATGCTTGGCAGACTCTGGCGGGTAGGCCGGCACGGCAATCACGCCCGCATACAGGCAGCCGAAGAACGCCGCGACGTAATCGGCACCACTGGGGAACAACAGCACTGCCCGATCACCGAACTCGGCCCGCGCCTGCAGGGCTGCGGCGATGGTCCGCGCCCGCGCATCCAGCGCCTGATAGGTCAGTACTGCCTGCTCGCGCGGGTCATCTGCCAGAAAGCGCAAGGCAATCCGCTCGGGGGTCTGCTCAGCGCGTTGCGCCAGGGCCTGGACCAGCGAGTGCGGGAGTTCGAAGGCGTCCGTCATGGGTGTTCCTGCAGTGTCTGGGTAAGTCGGGCCTGGGCGTTGCCTCGCTGAATGCGGGCGGCGTAGGCGGCCTTGGGTACACAGGGGAACGGATGGGCAGGGCAAATAATTAACGGTGTGGGCAGCGAGACGGGAGACAGCGCGAGGGCAGGCTTAGACCAAACACGAATAGAAACTCATTAACTTTCGTATTTGACAATCATTATCATTCCGCCTAATTTGTCGCTCGTCGCAGGAAGCGTCCTACACAAAAGCGCTCCTATTCCTACAAGAGCTAAGGTGATTTCCATGGCGGAACAACTATCCACAAGTAAGTGCGATTCACCCTTACTCCAGGCGTTCGTCGACAATCGCAGCATTCTCCTCAAAATCGCTGCGCGCATCACTGGCTGCCGCTCGCGTGCCGAGGATGTCGTTCAGGACGCCTTCTTCAGGCTCAACGCCGCGCCGCAGATCACCTCCTCGATCAAAGCTCAACTCAGCTACCTGTTCCAGATCGTGCGCAACTTGGCCATCGATCACTATCGCAAGCAGGCGATGGAGCTGAGGTACTCGGGCACCGAGGAGGAAGGCATGAACGTGGTGATCGTCAACGCATCGCCCGAGCACACCCACATCAACCTGGCTGCGCTCGAACATATCGCCGATGCGCTGAATGAGCTGCCGCAGCGCACCCGTTATGCCTTCGAGATGTACCGGCTGCACGGCGTCCCGCAAAAGGACATCGCCAAGGAGCTTGGCGTCTCGCCGACGCTGGTCAATTTCATGATTCGCGATGCCCTGATCCATTGCCGCAAGAGCGCCCAGCCGCATACCTGAGGGCTATTGTGGGCTGATCGTCTGGATCTGATACGGCTGGAAAATCCGCGTTAACTCACCCTTGCTGCGCAGCTGTTGCAACAGCGCGGCAAATGCCTGCGGGCTGATCGGTGCGCCCGGGCGCAACAGTGCGTAATGATGATAACGCTGATCCACCCGCTCCGAGCTCATCAGCTGCTCGCGGCTGGCAGGGTTGCGGGCGAGAAAGTCGTAGAAGTACGAGCGCGTCACCAGAGCAATGTCGGCACGCCCGCGCTGCACCATGAACAGGTTGCTGTCATGGGAATAGGTCAAGGTCGCGCGGAACTTCGCAATGAGCTGCCGCGGGTCGGCATTGAAGCCGGCAAAGGCGTAGTGGTAGCCGTGGTACACCGCCAGGTGCTTGCCCTGCAGATCATCGAAGTAGCGCTGGTCACGCCCCGGCTGGCGCCGCGCGACAAAAATCTCGGCGTCTTCCAGGCCCATGTCGACGGCCTGGTGGGCGACCTGTTGCCAGCCCCACTGAGGGTTTTCGAAGATCGCCATGTCGGTGCGGCCCTGTTCCAGATCAGTGAAGCGCCGCGGAATCGAGGTGGGTACCAGCACGAAGTGGTAAGTCTGTTGCAGTGTATTGAGCGCCTGCGTCAGTTGCGGCAGCAGGCCACTGTCGACGCCTCGCTCCGGGCGGACGGTGTAAGGCGGAAAATGCGCAGCACCGACGCGTACCTCGATGCCTGCATCGGGATCGGCACAGGCAGGCGCAACGTGCCCCAGCAGGGCAACCAATAACAGCGACGAGAAGGCCTTGAGCCTGGGCAGTGGAATCAACGCAGACACTTGCAGACACACCAAACCTTGATGCGCCTAAGCTAGGCGTTTTCCGCAAGCGGCACAACCAGCACATATGCCAAAGTGCCATAGGGTGCCTGTTTGGCCGAGTTTGGCTACTCTCTAGCGAGTCTTGCAAGGGAGCCTGCCATGGCCCATTGGTTAGTGATCGACCTGGAGGCCACCACCGACGACGGTGGCTGGCCGCTCACAGAGATGGAAATCATTGAAATCGGCGCCAGCCTGGTGACGCGGCAAGGCCATGAGGTCGACCAGTTCCAGTGCTTCGTCAAACCGAAAAAACGCCCGCAGTTGACGCCGTTCTGCCGCCAGCTGACCCACATCAGCCAGGCCGACGTCGACGCCGCCGCGTGTTTTCGAGAAGCCTGGGCCGGCTTCGAGGGCTGGCTGAGTACGCATGCCGACGAACTGCAAGCCTGGGTCAGCTGGGGCGACTATGACCGCCGCCAGCTGCTGCAGGAGTGGCACGACTATAAAGTGCGCAGCGTGCTGCAGGACACCGCCCACATCAACCTCAAGCAGCGCTTCGCCAAGGCCCGCCACCTGCAGCGCCCGGCCGGGCTCAACAGCGCCCTGCAACTGGCCGGCCTGCAGTTCAGCGGCCAGCAGCACCGCGCCCTTGAAGATGCGCGCAACACCGCGCGTTTGCTGCCGCTGAGCCTGCCGGCCGAGAGCCCCTGAAAGCAGATGACGACACGCTAGGGCTTGGGCATACTGGCCAGCCCCTTTTTCATCCCCCTTTACAGGAGTCGCCCCCATGTTCAAGGTCAACGAGTACTTTGATGGCACCGTCAAGTCGATCGCTTTCGAAGGCACTGAAGGCCCGGCCACCGTCGGCGTCATGGCCCCGGGCGAATACGAGTTCGGCACCGCCAAGCGCGAAATCATGCACGTGGTTTCCGGCGCCCTGACCGTCAAGCTGCCAGGCAGCGACGACTGGCAGGAGTTCGCCGCTGGCAGCCAGTTCAATGTGCCTGCCGACAGCAAGTTCCAGCTCAAGGTCGCGATTGCAACCGCTTACCTGTGCGAATACCGCGACTGATCCAACGGTCGCATTGGCTCAGCAGGCGCAGCGCCTGCTGAGTTGCTGTTCAGCGCTGGATGAAGCGGGCAACCCGTTCTGCGGTGGTGTGCAGGTGCTGTTCATGGATGAACCCCGAGGCTTTGAGCGGCTTGAGGTCATGATCCGCCGCCGCCAGCCAGCACAGTTCGATGGCTGACGACAGTTCGTATCCGGCAACTGTTTCACGGTTGCCCAGCGCATCGCGCTCGCCCTGCACAATCAACGTCGGTGTCCGCAGCTCAGCCAGGTGCGCGACCCGCGGCTTCTCCGGCTTGCCCGCTGCATAGAACGGATATCCCAGGCACACCAGCGCATCCGCCTGCAGTTCATCGGCGAGCAAACTGGCCATGCGCCCGCCCATCGACTTGCCGCCAATCGCCAGCGGCCCCGTGACCAATGGTCGCACCTGCTGGTACACCTCGCGCCAGCGTTCGAGCAAGACCTTCTGCGGATTAGGCGGCCGCCGGCCACCATTCAAGCGCCGCTCGGCCATGTACGGGAACTCGAAGCGCACTACCGCCAGCCCTTGCCCTGTCAGCCTTTGCGCCATGTCGTTCATGAACCCGCTGTCCATCGGTGCGCCGGCACCGTGGGCCAGGATCAAACAGCCCACATAGCCCTGCTCGCTCCCGCTTGGCGGCAGATCGCAGCGCAAGCCTGAAACATTTGTCACTTGCGCCCATTGATCCCCGTCAATACCGGCATTTTGCCCATCTCTCATTCTTGCCTCGCTGTTTAGTCTGCCTATAACCGTGGATGGGAACCCATACATGAACACAACACCCAGAACCGCCTACAACTACAAGGTGGTCCGCCAATTCGCCATTATGACGGTGGTGTGGGGAATCGTCGGGATGGGGCTCGGCGTTTTCATCGCCGCTCAACTCGCCTGGCCTGCCCTTAACTTCGACCTGCCGTGGACCAGCTTCGGCCGCCTGCGACCGCTGCACACCAACGCAGTGATCTTCGCCTTCGGTGGCTGCGCGCTGTTTGCCACCTCGTATTACTCGGTGCAGCGCACCTGCCAGACCACCCTGTTCGCGCCGCGCCTGGCGGCATTCTCGTTCTGGGGCTGGCAACTGGTGATCGTGCTCGCCGCGATCAGCCTGCCGCTGGGCTACACCAGCTCCAAGGAATACGCCGAGCTGGAGTGGCCGATCGACATCCTCATCACCATTGTCTGGGTGGCCTACGCGATCGTATTCTTCGGTACGCTGGTCAAGCGCACCACCAAGCACATCTATGTGGGTAACTGGTTCTTCGGCGCGTTCATCCTCACCGTGGCGCTGCTGCACATCGTCAACAACCTGGAAATCCCGGTCAGCCTGACCAAGTCCTACTCGGTGTATGCCGGTGCGACCGACGCCATGGTGCAGTGGTGGTACGGCCACAACGCGGTGGGCTTCTTCCTGACCGCAGGCTTCCTCGGCATGATGTACTACTACGTGCCCAAGCAGGCCGAACGCCCGGTGTATTCCTATCGGCTGTCGATCGTGCACTTCTGGGCGCTGATCACCCTGTACATCTGGGCCGGCCCGCACCACCTGCACTACACCGCCCTGCCTGACTGGGCGCAGTCGCTGGGCATGGTCATGTCACTGATCCTGCTCGCGCCAAGCTGGGGCGGCATGATCAACGGCATGATGACCCTGTCGGGCGCCTGGCACAAACTGCGCAGCGACCCGATCCTGCGCTTCCTGGTGGTGTCGCTGGCGTTCTACGGCATGTCGACCTTCGAAGGGCCGATGATGGCGATCAAGACCGTCAACGCCCTGTCGCACTACACCGACTGGACCATCGGCCACGTCCATGCCGGCGCGCTTGGCTGGGTAGCGATGATTTCGATCGGTGCGCTGTACCACACCATCCCGAAAATCTGGGGCAAAGAGCGCATGTACAGCATTGGCCTGATCAATGCGCACTTCTGGCTGGCGACCATCGGCACCGTGTTGTACATCGCCTCGATGTGGGTCAACGGCATCGCCCAGGGCCTGATGTGGCGCGCGGTCAACGCCGACGGCACCCTCACCTACTCGTTCGTCGAAACCCTGGTGGCCAGCCACCCAGGCTTCATCGTGCGCTTCGTCGGTGGTGCGATCTTCCTCAGCGGCATGTTCCTGATGGCCTGGAACACCTGGCGCACGGTGCGCGCACCGAATGCAGCCGCCGCCCCTGCGAACGCCCAGTTGGCCTGAGGAGAGTTGCCTGATGAAACATGAAGTCATCGAGAAAAACGTCGGCCTGCTGGCGGTGTTGATGGTGTTGGCCGTGAGTATTGGCGGCCTGACCCAGATCGTCCCGCTGTTCTTCCAGGACGTCACCAACAAGCCGGTCGAAGGCATGAAGCCGTACACCGCGCTGCAGCTGGAAGGCCGCGACATCTACATTCGCGAAGGCTGCGTCGGTTGCCACTCGCAGATGATCCGGCCGTTCCGCGCCGAGACCGAGCGCTACGGGCACTACTCGGTCGCTGGCGAGAGCGTCTGGGACCACCCGTTCCTGTGGGGCTCCAAGCGCACCGGGCCGGACCTGGCCCGAGTCGGCGGGCGCTACTCGGACGACTGGCACCGCGCGCACCTGTACAACCCGCGCAACGTCGTCCCCGAGTCGAAGATGCCGTCCTACCCGTGGCTGGTCGCCGACCAGGTCGACAACAGCCACACCGAGACCAAGATGCGCGCCCTGCGCACCCTCGGCGTGCCTTATACCGACGCGGATATCGCCGGTGCCCGTGACGCCGTCAAGGGCCACACCGAGATGGACGCGCTGGTCGCCTACCTGCAAGTGCTCGGCACTGCGATCAAGAACAAGAGGTAAGCAATGGAACTGTCAATCGACATCGGCATGATCCGCGGCCTCGGCACCCTGGTGGTGATGATCGCCTTCATCGGCCTGAGCCTGTGGGTGTTCAACCGTCGCCGTGACCGTGATTTCGCCGAAGCGCGCCTGCTGCCCTTCGACGATGACCGCCTGCCCCCTGCCGGGCAGGAGCCTGCAATGAGGAGTAACGGGCAATGACCACCTTCTGGAGTACGTACATCAGCGTACTGACCATCGGCAGCCTGATCGGCCTGACCTGGCTACTGCTCAGCACCCGCAAGGGTCAGAGCAAGGACACCACCGACCAGACCATGGGCCACAGCTTCGATGGCATCGAGGAGTACGACAACCCGCTGCCCAAGTGGTGGTTCTGGCTGTTCGTCGGCACCCTGGCATTCGGCGTCGGCTACCTGATCCTGTACCCGGGCCTGGGCAACTGGAAGGGCATCCTGCCGGGCTATGAGAATGGCTGGACCCAGGTCAATGAATGGCAGCGCGAGATGGACAAGGCCGACGCCCGCTTCGGGCCGATCTTTGCCAAGTTCGCCGCCATGCCGGTGGAAGAAGTGGCCAAGGACCCGCAGGCGCTGAAAATGGGCGGCCGGCTGTTTGCCTCGAACTGTTCGGTGTGCCACGGCTCGGACGCCAAGGGTGCCTACGGCTTCCCCAACCTGACCGACAGCGACTGGCGCTGGGGCGGCGAGCCGGAGACCATCAAGGCGTCGATCATGAACGGCCGCCACGGCGTCATGCCGGGCTGGGCGGAGGTGATCGGTGAGCAGGGCGTGGCTGATGTGGCGGCGTTCGTGCTGACCAACATGGACGGCCGCACGTTGCCTGAGGGGGTCAAGGCTGATCCAGCCAAGGGCCAGCAGATCTTCGCCAGCAACTGCGTCGCCTGCCACGGCCCGGAAGGCAAAGGCACGCCAGTGATGGGCGCGCCTGACCTGACCCATCCGCAGGCGTTCATCTATGGTTCCAGCTTCGCCCAGTTGCAGCAGACCATTCGCTATGGTCGCCAGGGGCAGATGCCAGCGCAGGCTGACATCCAGGGTCATGACAAGGTGCACCTGCTGGCAGCCTACGTGTATAGCCTTTCGCAACCGCAACCGGCGGAGACTGTGAGCGCCAAGTAAGACCCTAGGGCGGGCTGCACCAATGCCTCTTCTGCTGCAGCAGCCCGCCTTTCCCCGCGCCCCTGACGCACGTCAGGTCTGCGCCATGCCCAGTTCGGCACCCTCCTCCATCAAGGCTCAGGCCAACTCCCCAGCTCAGGGATGCCTCCCGCAAGTCCCACCGCCACAGACTGGCGCATGGCTTACAGCCGCTAGCGGTCCCTGTGTGAACCAAATACCTCGACCGCCTCTTTTCCACATTACTGCGCACGCCGCAACTGACATTTTTGTCAGTTGCCGAGGTGCCGCAGGGAGAAGAAGGTGAGTGCAGCCTCGCAAGGTATACCCGAGGGCGCGGCGATGTCAGAAGCACGCCTGCATCTGCGCTGCCTCTGCAAACAGAGCTCACCGAATGGCAACCACCAAGGAGTTCCCATGAACGTTGTCGCCACACCTTTCAACGACGCCTTGCCCAGCATGATGGGTTTCGCAGAAGAACGTATTGGTATTCCGAGATGTGAATGGACGTCGCCTTGTTACTTGCTGGCTGACAGGGATCTTGCGCTAGGCGAGGTCATCCGCGTGTGGGCGGTTGACCGCCGTGACGGGGGCGTATTGAAGGTGGTTGCGTTGAAAGCTACGGCGGCTAATCGCGCCCAGGATAAATGGCCGGCGGCGTTGATCGAGGCGATCCGCGACGATGAAACGCTGGTCAACAACTCCAAGTTGCTTCATGCAGGCGTGATCAAGGGCCTCACTTTCGAAGCAGGCAACGCGAGCCACTCCACGGCGGACTGCATCGCCGCGTCCTCCCATGAGGATTACAACCGGCTTTGGGTGTTCTCCACCTATGCGCGGCTGTTTACCAATGCACCATTCGCTGCCAATCAGGTGATCGCCCACAACCTGGCGAACATTGACTTCGAAGGGGCACCGCGCCTGTGTGTTCAAGTGCGTGACCGCGCCAGTCAGGGCTTGCTGGAGTCGATTGTGGTGACTTTCGAGGCCAACACTACTTCAACTGCCCGGGCCAAGGCGCTGTGTGAAGCAGTGACGCAGAACAGTCAGATACTGCGGGCCGGCGTGCTGGCGGATGACGGTGTCACTATTAACTTGAACGATCAGGGGAACGCCCTGTGGATACCGCAGTTTTCTGAGCTGTCGGTTACCGTGGCCCCTGCACCGTGGGTGCTATACGAAACGTTCAGCGCCTCACGGGCACTGACAGCGAGTGAAGAACTGCGGGTGCACATACATGATGACGTTACAGGTATGCAACTGACCGGTTCACCGTTCATCTTCAAGGCGAGCGCTGAGGCGCTTGATCAGAGCAAATGGCCAGCGGCCCTGGCAAAAGCATTGAAATCCTCACGCTTGGGCGATTACCTCGCCCTTGAACTTAATAAAGATAATGTCACCCCCTCAGGGCAGTGGGACTGCGCAGGGGTTCCATTGCGCATCTTGATGAGCGCGCCTCTGGAAGAAAACAACGATTGGGTGCCGATGCTATGTGAAAACAGCCAACCTGATCAGCCCGTTACAATTAACGAGCAGACACTCGAACTGGCTACGTCGAAGATGAAAGCTGATGCAGACGCCTTTGAGACTGGATACTATAATTTCCCGGAAGTCCTTACATTCATTGGCGATATAATACACCCCGACAAGACCTGGGAGGTCATCTCGATAGAGGTGACATTGCTAGATATTCGCACAGGGCATGCTTGCTATCACTCATCATTAAAGTTTACAGTTGGCCATCCCGACAGCATCCAAACGTTCACTCAAGCGTTGATAGATGACTTGCGGCGCAGCGGCATACCCGAAGTCGTGTCTAAGCAGCACCCTTCATCTAGCAACAACGCTGAGGCCCCAGAGGAGAAATTGACTTTATGGCTACCTAAACAACTCGGCATGATGGGCGCTATGCGCTTGTGCCCTCCCACAAGACTGTGGAGGCCGGAGAGCGGGGATTTGCTGATCAACTTCCCGAACATGCCTCCCCCCCCTGAATCTCCCCAGTATGGGAAAGATATAAACCGGCGGTATCCTGGGCGTTATGTTGGTAACCGAGAGGTTTATAGGATCCGGCTAATGCGTGGACAAGAGTTCCAGAAAAATACTTCGTTTGGGAACTTTCTGCTTGGCGACACCGCAATACTATCGAACCGGTTTTTGCAACTCAAGCTTGAACCAGAAACAATTAGCGCAGGTGTGCGCTTTTTGACTATCGAAGAAAATCGTAGGGGAATTTCCAAAGAAAACTGGAAAGACACTTTGTTATTGTCCCACCCCTACCCTTCATCACCCTTAACAACGGTGGGTGTAATCGGAGCTTTCTTCGACACCATGTCCCCTTGGGAGCGACCGTTTAAACTGGACCTGGGTTCGCCAGTTGACTACATACCTTGGTTCCGCCACGGCAGTACCCTGTGTGCCGACCGCTGCATGACCTTGGGGGCGCACGTCTACGATACAGGAGGCACTCGAGACACTGGTGTAGACGAAAATACGGGGTTGTTCCATGCCCACTACCCGATCGCATTATTGAGGAGCCTTGGAGGTAAAGGTCCTGAGGTGGATCTGACGCTGCACTATTCTGCAGTACGCGCCAACGAAGGGGCATTGGGTGACGGTTGGGCTTTTCGATTTTCCTACTTCGATAATCGGCGACGCGTATTGACGTTGAGCAGCGGCCACACACTGACCTTGACCAAGGGACAGATGAAGTCATTGAGTGCAGACAAGACTAAATTCCTAGATCAAGACGGCTATCGTATAACGGCTGTCGAGGGTAATGGGGATGCATGGACTGCCCTGACGATCCAGATGCCGGCAGGTTTGGAAGTACGTCAGGAGGTCCTTCAACTACCCGTAACCCATGATGGAAATGAGGCGGACGAGGGATTCAAGGCTAGTTACAAAGAAAAACTAAATGCGATCATCGCTAACTTGACGCGTTGGATTGACAAGGAAAAGGTAACAAACGATCAGATCGCAAATCTGAAAAAACAGCGCGAAACCTGGAAGACAGAACTAGCGGAGATCGACCGTAAATGTCTGGTGCTGGTGACATCGAGCATCCGTTCTGCACAAGGCGGAGAACTTAAGCTGGCATGGCAGGGTCTTGGAGGACATATACGGCTTGATAGTATCAAAGATGCTAACACTGTACTGCTGCGAGCCAAGCATGATCCCATAGTCAGGGAAGGCGTGTCGCGCAGTACATTTACTGTATGGCCTGATACCCCGGAGGGCTACGAGGTCACGCTGGACATCAGGAACTGCTTGCTGGAATCCATAAAGCGTCACCCTATTGAGCAGGAACTGGCAACAGAACGCCATGTTCGTTTCAAATATGCAGCGGATCCGGTGCTGGACCTCGTGCTCACCGGCATTGAAGAAGAAGATGGTTCGCTGGAAACAGTACATTACGAGTATTCAGCAGATGGCAGCAATTTGGCTCCACGAGTCAAAACGCACACATCAGTCCCGGGTTACGGGCATCAATCCATTGCCCATCATTATAAATGGACAGGAGAGCACGCCGTCGAGCAGTTGCGCAAACGAGAGCTGGTCAGCTTCAAAAAAGACGCCGACCCTTTCGTCCTGACCACCTGGACCTACAATGGCGGCGTGCGCGTAATTGATTCGATTGTAGAAGAGCATCCGGGTGCATCCCGCCGTATTACGCGCTTCACCTATCCCGCCAAAGCCCCGGCGAATGACTACCAATACTTGGCACTGTCACGCCCCATCAAAACCGAAGTCACTACTGAATCCCTAGCCACCTCTCCCACCACGGAGAACGCATCATGACCGCCAAAGCCGAAGCACAGTCATCCAACACCCCGCACGTCGAAAGCACTTCGGCGGTCTATGATGATCGCGCTCAACCGAGCTCGACGGTTACCAGCGATGGCCTGACGACCTACATGCGTTACTACTCGGGATCGGATGCCGCCAGCGGCAATCGCGACGCTCAGCTTCCTGCGATCAGCACGCTGATCACTGGGCTCGAGCTCGCAGACAAAACCCCGCTGGCGGATGCCGCCGCCTTGCAGTGCCCGAAGATCATCGACCCGCGTCAACCACCGTTGATGGCTCGGCTGGAATACCTGGCATTCGACGGCACGGCTACTTCGGCGGCCGCCCTGACGCTCTGTGGCTATGCGCAGTCGACCAAGGACGCACAGAGCCGGCTGATGCCTGACACCGTGCTGGTGCTGGAAGGTGTCACGGTCGCCAGCGTCGAGCCAGAGGCGAAAGACTGGACGGTATCGCTTGCCCCATCCTGGAGTGGCATCAAGGTGACGCTGATCCAGAGTCAGGCAAATACGGTGAGCGGCGCCTTGCGCAGCATCACCCGAACAGCGACGACCTGGTACAAAGACAACACCGCCCGCAGCACGCAAACGGTCACTGAAACCACTTACCCAGGCAAACAGGCCAACACCTGGAAACTCGTCACCACGGCCCCCTTGATCGCAGGCGGCGATGCCATCCTCAGCCAGCAAATTCAGTCGGCGCTCAGCGGGCGGCTGCTGCGCGAGTCGCATCAGGATGGAGACGGTAAGCCTGTGCGGTTTTCCTGCCATGAATACGACACACGCGGCCGTGGTACACGCAGTGTGGTTTACCCCTACGATGCCAGCGCGTTCGACTCGGGAACGATCACTGGGCTCAAGGCTATAGAGGAGCAGCGCATTACCCGCACCGAAACGGGTTCTGGCACCTGGCTGACAACCCTCAGCCCGGACGGCCGCCAGCAGCGCACACTGTACGATGGCATGCAACGTGCTGTCAGACGAGAAATGCAACGTGAGGTGGGTGACACCAGCGAATTTGTTTTGCTGGAGGAAAGTACCTGGGGGCGTGGCGAGGCTCCGGAAAAGGTGAAGGCCTACGATTTCCTGCCAGGCGGCCTGTGCACCCACAATGACAAGCAACTTCAGGCACCGACGCAACTGCACCAGCACTTCTGGCAGGCACATGCCGACCCTGTGCTCAAGAAGAACTCCAAGAATGAACAGACGCTCACCCAGCAATCCGCGCTGGCGCTCTTGCCGGACGGTATCCAGCATATCCGCCGGCAGCAGCAGGTGAATCATGCGGCAGGATCCGTGACATTGTCGTCTGCGCTCTGGAGCGGGCACGACAGCAGCAATGAGGCCAAGGCGCTACGCGTCGAAGAGCTCATCGATGCCCGGGGGCGTAATGTGGCACTCAAGCAACATGTGCCGATGGAGGACGAAACAGTCAAATCGCGGGAGTGGACCACGACCTGGGATGACTTGGATCGCCCGCTGTCGCGTACCCAACCAGACGAGTCAGTCGTCACCTGGAGCTATCAGGGTATGAGTGCGGTGCCCACAACCGTCAGCATCAAGGCCAAGGGCAAGACCAGCCAGTTGCTCGGCACCCAGACGCTGGAGGGCGGCGGGAATCAGGGTGACCTTGTGACTGGCCTGGTCGTCGGGGATAAAAAAGGGTTGGCCTACAGTGATCGAGCCGGAAGGCTCACAGGGCCAGACGGCAAGAAGCTCTACAGCAAAGAAACCGACAGCAGCGTCGAGTGGTATATCGAGGGCAAGAGTGACAGTGCGGGTAGTCTGCTTGCATCGTTCAAATTCAACAAACTGACTCAGTCGCTCAAGGCCGAGCGCCCGGCGCAGGGTACCCAGCAGAGCAAGGTCACCAGTGAGGCGCTGACCCCGCTGCTGCTGGGCGGCTGGCACTTCAACCGCACCGTGCATGCCCAGCAGCAACGGCAGGAAGCCTTGGTTTCCTTGCGTGGCCGTGTTCAGCAGGCGAAGCATGCCAATGGCGTGAGCAGCCAAGCCTGGAGTGGTCCGCAGGGACAATGTGACCGCGTTGTCCGTGGCTCGCTGGAGTATTGGTATGAATACACAGCATTGGGCCAGTGCGAGCGGATGACCGTGCGTGACCTGAACACGGGCCGGAACATGGCCGTGTCCTATAGGTACGACAAGCTTGGCAATGAAGTTGAAAGGCAGTATCGGCTCGATGACCAGACCAAGGCACGCTACGTGCAGACATGGTCGTCGATCGGCCAGCTGACCAGCAAAGCCCTGTTCCGCGATGGCAAGCCCACCCCGGCGCGTACCGAGACATTCATCTACTACACCAGTGTGGACGGTACGCATGATGAGCTACAAAAGTGGACGGTCGAGGCGACCTCGGGTAATGAGGTCAAAGATGCCCAGGGGCACTCCATCAAGGAGCAGAGCTACCAGTACGATGTGCTGGGCAACCTTAGCGAGTGCAGCAGCACACGCAGCAATGGTGACGTGGAACGCGTGACCTATGTATACGACAGCGATCATCCCACCCGCCGTGCTCGGCAAAGTACCCAACTGACGCCAAAGGGCGGTAAGGCCGGCACGCTTCGATCATTGACCTACACCTACGATGACGCTGGGCGGCTGACGCTCAACGACCGCGAGCAAACCCTTGCCTATTCGGATACCGGCAGGCTGCGCTCGGTCACTGAAAAAAACCAGGACACGCCTTCAAGCTATTACGAGTACGACGAGAACGACTGTCTGGTCAGCCAGTGGATCGCCACAGACAAGCAGCGCCGTGTCCTTGCCTACACAGGTGATGATCTGTGTGCTGAAACCTGGCTGGACACGACCGGCAAGGTCACTCGTACGCTGACCTTGGACGAGCACGCTGGCGTGGTGATCAAGAATCGTCAGGGGACGGTAGAGACGCAACTGTTCATTCTGGGCGACCCGCAACAGGCGGGTGGCGATGAGTACTGGGTGGACGCCAAGGGCGGCTGGCAGCACCGGTCGTTGGCGTTTACGCCTTGGGGGGAGGCGCCGGTGTCCAGTACTCAAGCGATGCTCAGTGGCTTGGGCCGCGACGGGCAACGCCTGGACCCTGCAACCGGGTGCGCTCATCTAGGCAACGGCTATCGGGTCTATGATCCACGCCACCGGGCGTTCTATCAACGTGACAGCTGGAGCCCGTTCGGCGCTGGTGGGCTCAATGACCGGGCATATTGCGCCGGAGGCGACCCTGTCAACTGGCATGACCCCAGCGGCCACATCATGCTCAGCCGGCGTGATCAAGCTGAAAGCCTGGCGCGATTGGACGGGGCGATTACGGCCACCCAGCCACCGGTACACGAGGCAGTTCCCTGGTGGCAATGGGTGGTCTTGGCAATTGTCGCAGTTGTCGCCATCGCGTTGACCATCGCCACGTTCGGGTCGGCGGGGCCGATAATGGCCGGCATCGGTATGGCGCTTTGTACCGCGATCACGGTGGGTGCGAGCATTACTGCCGCCGGTATGGCCCAGCGCCAGAGTAATCCGCGACTGTCCTCGCGCCTGGAAGGGGCGGGGCACATCGTGATGGGGTTGGCGAGCCTGCCGGGGATGTTGGGTGGCTTGTCTGCGTTGGTCGCGGGAGTGGTGGTGGTCTCTACCCTGACCTCGGTAGCGCTTGATATCGCAAGGCTGGCCGTGGAACAGGACAATCCGGCACTGGCGGAAAAACTCGGATGGGCGTCGTTTGCAGCTACGGCGGTTGGGATCTTCGCCACGCTGCCATCCATGATTAAAGGTATCGGTAGATTCCTACAGCGGTTGCGGGGCCTTCGCTCTTCGGTTGTCTCAAGCGAAACCGTTGTCATGACCAAAGGAAAATCAGAACTCCTGAAGGGATCTATTTCAAAATCGCAGAGGGATGTCATTAACTCCTCTCGCACTGCGACACCACCAAGCACACCTATCCGGTCAGGGAAAGTAAGAGGAACCTATCCAGTTGAGGAGCAGGATATCGGGGATTTTATAGTGTTTCGCCGTACTGGAAACTCTTCGGACACTGCCATTGTCCATGCGCATGGAGAAAACGCTATCAGGGGAGGAAAAGTCAGCATACCCGAGAACAGCATCTATAATCATTATGCACCTCAGGGCGGTACGGTGAGCTCGGTAGTTGGCCGTGAAGTCACCAAAAATACGTTCCTCGGGATTACTTACAAGACAAATGGCCCGATCACCACAGATTACGGTCTTATCACTGTAGCGTCCAAGACGCACCTCGCCGCCCCTACAAAAATTGTTCAAGGTGGCCATTTCACAAGCAACTACGTACTCAGTCACTTTGAGAGCAACAGCGCCCAAATCAGGAACTTGGTTGAAACGTACGCGGTTGACATTATTGTGCCAAAACAAGCGATTAGGTCCACCACACTGCACAAAATGTTCACTCAATTAGACACTGCAAAATTAAATTATAAAGTATTTGAAGGCATGCACTGCCGCGCGTCTGAGCTTAAAGGCACGCTACTATTCCCGTTACCCAATCTCCCAATCACTATTCCATGACCCATCGCAACCCAGCGTAAGGCCAACCGACGCGGGCCATTGGGCCCGCGGCATTGGCGGGATTGCAATTATGGCAACCACTATACTGCTCGCGTGGCCGTATCATGGTCCACCGCGACGCAAGAGCTCCTTGCACAATCGTATTTCATCGGTAGCGGCCTTGGCAGGGCGCCAGGCCGGTCGGAAGAGCTGCAGACTACCCCAGCCCCCTCGCTTGCACCCCCTCCGAACACAACTAAGCTTGATGCCAAGGCGGCAACGCCCTGCTCGCACGCCCCATGGCGCCTGATGCCGGGCCAACTTTGGGCGGTTCAAGCTACGGCTTTGGGAGGGTATCCGACCTACCCAGGCAGGCCCGAAAAAGCCTGACCGATCGATCAGAAAAAGTCGAGAAACGGTACACATAACAAATATTTATTTGTGTACAATCATCCAGACCCAAGCGCTGCGGGACGGCAGTATGCAGGGTGTGGACACGGGTCGGCGCAAGGAGCCTTGCGTTGCCATACCCCCAGGGGTTACCGATACTGGCGCCGATTTTCAACCAACAAGAATATTCAAACCGTGGAACCTTAGAATGAGCACAGCAATCAGTCCGACTGCTTATAACTATAAGGTCGTCCGCCAGTTCGCCATCATGACGGTGGTCTGGGGGATCCTTGGCATGGGGCTCGGGGTGTTCATCGCCTCGCAGCTGGTCTGGCCGCAACTGAACCTCGACCTGCCCTGGACCAGCTTCGGCCGCCTGCGCCCGCTGCACACCAACCTGGTGATCTTCGCCTTTGGTGGCTGTGCGCTGTTTGGCACCTCGTATTACGTGGTGCAGCGCACCTGTCAGACGCGGTTGATTTCCGACAGCCTGGCGGCGTTCACCTTCTGGGGTTGGCAGGCGGTCATCGTCAGCGCCTTGATCACCTTGCCGCTGGGTTACACCACGACCAAGGAATACGCCGAGCTTGAGTGGCCGATCGCGATTCTGCTGGCGATTGTCTGGGTCACCTACGGGGTGGTGTTCTTCGGCACCATCGTCAAGCGCAAGACCAAGCACATCTATGTCGGCAACTGGTTCTACGGCGCCTTCATCGTCGTCACTGCGATGCTGCACATCGTCAACCACATCTCGCTGCCGGTCAGCCTGTTCAAGTCGTATTCGGCCTACGCCGGTGCCACCGACGCGATGATCCAGTGGTGGTACGGGCACAACGCGGTGGGCTTCTTCCTGACCACGGGCTTCCTCGGCATGATGTATTACTTCGTGCCCAAGCAGGCCGAGCGGCCGATCTATTCGTACCGGTTGTCGATCGTGCACTTCTGGGCGCTGATCACCCTGTACATCTGGGCCGGCCCGCACCACCTGCACTACACCGCCCTGCCTGACTGGGCGCAGTCGCTGGGCATGGTCATGTCACTGATCCTGCTCGCGCCAAGCTGGGGCGGCATGATCAACGGCATGATGACCCTGTCGGGCGCCTGGCACAAACTGCGCAGCGACCCGATCCTGCGCTTCCTGGTGGTGTCGCTGGCGTTCTACGGCATGTCGACCTTCGAAGGGCCGATGATGGCGATCAAGACGGTCAATTCGCTGTCGCACTACACCGACTGGACCATCGGCCACGTACACGCCGGCGCGCTCGGCTGGGTGGCGATGATCTCGATCGGCGCCATCTACCACATGATTCCCAAGCTGTATGGCCGGGTGCAGATGCACAGCGTCGGCCTGATCAACGCGCACTTCTGGCTGGCCACCATCGGCACTGTGCTGTACATCGCCTCGATGTGGGTCAACGGCATTACCCAGGGCCTGATGTGGCGTGCGATCAACGATGACGGCACCCTCACCTACTCGTTCGTCGAGGCGCTGCAGGCCAGCCACCCGGGCTATATCGTCCGCGCAATCGGCGGTGCGTTCTTCGCCTCGGGGATGTTGCTGATGGCTTACAACGTGTTGCGCACCGTACGTGCAGCGGATGCCACAGAAGCTGAAGCCGCCGCCAAGATCGTCGTTGTGGGAGCGCACTGATGAAGCATGAAGCAGTCGAGAAGAACATCGGCCTGTTGGCCTTCTTCATGGTCATCGCCGTCAGCATCGGCGGCCTGACCCAGATCGTCCCGCTGTTTTTCCAGGACGTCACCAACAAGCCGGTCGAAGGCATGAAGCCGCGCACCGCGCTGGAGCTGGAAGGCCGCGATATCTATATCCGTGAAGGCTGTGTCGGTTGTCACTCGCAGATGATCCGCCCGTTCCGTGCCGAAACCGAGCGCTACGGGCATTACTCGGTGGCCGGCGAAAGTGTCTGGGACCACCCGTTCCTGTGGGGCTCCAAGCGCACCGGGCCGGACCTGGCGCGGGTCGGCGGGCGTTACTCGGATGACTGGCACCGCGCGCACCTGTACAACCCGCGCAACGTCGTGCCCGAGTCGAAAATGCCGTCCTACCCGTGGCTGGTCGAGCACAAGCTCGACGGCAAGGACACCGCGAAAAAACTCGAAGTGCTGCGCACCCTGGGCGTGCCGTACACCGATGCCGACATCGCCGGCGCTGCCGACGCGGTCAGGGGCAAGACCGAGATGGACGCGCTGGTGGCGTACCTGCAAGGCCTTGGCACCATCATCAAAAGCAAACGGTGACGCTGATGGATATCGGAATGATCCGTGGCCTGGGCACCGTGGTGGTACTGGTAGCGTTCGTCGGCCTCGCGCTGTGGGTGTTCAGCCCACGGCGCAAGCGCGACTTCGACGAGGCCACGCAACTGCCTTTTGCCGATGACCCCGAATCCAGCCAGCACGTCGAGCAAGCGCAAGCAAAAGCGTCTAGGAGCAAACAACAATGACTACCTTCTGGAGCCTGTACGTCAGCGTGCTGACGTTGGGCACGATCTTCGCCCTCACCTGGCTGCTGCTGTCGACCCGCAAGGGCCAGCGCGAAGACATCACCGACGAGACCGTCGGCCACGCCTTCGACGGCATCGAGGAATACGACAACCCACTGCCCAAGTGGTGGTTCTGGCTGTTTGTCGGCACCATCATCTTTGCCCTGGGTTACCTGGTGTTGTACCCGGGCCTGGGCAACTGGAAAGGCATCCTGCCTGGCTACAGCTACCTCGATAGCGACAAGCAGACCGAGTTCAGCAACGGTGAGGCGGGCTGGACCGGCGTGCACGAGTGGGAAAAGGAAATGGCCAAGGCCAATGCCCGCTTCGGGCCGATCTTTGCCAAGTTTGCCGCGATGCCGATCGAGGAAGTCGCCAAGGACCCGCAGGCGCTGAAAATGGGTGGCCGGCTGTTCGCTTCCAACTGCTCGGTGTGCCACGGCTCCGACGCCAAGGGCGCCTATGGCTTCCCCAACCTGACCGACAGCGACTGGCGCTGGGGCGGCGAGCCGGAGACGATCAAAGCTTCGATCATGAACGGCCGCCATGGCGTGATGCCGGCCTGGGCCGAGGTGCTCGGCGAGCAAGGTGTGGCTGATGTCGCCGCCTTTGTTTTGACCAACCTGGACGGCCGCAAGCTGCCCGAGGGCATCAAGGCAGACCCCGCCAACGGCCAGAAACTGTTCGCCACCAACTGCGTCGCCTGCCACGGGCCTGAAGCCAAAGGCACGCCGGCCATGGGCGCACCTGACCTGACCCATCCGCAGGCGTTCATCTACGGCTCAAGCTTCGCCCAATTGCAGCAGACCATCCGCTACGGCCGCCAGGGCCAGATGCCGGCCCAGGCCGAGCTGCAAGGCAATGACAAGGTGCACCTGCTGGCCGCCTATGTGTACAGCCTGTCGCAGCAGGAAGCCGCCGAGCCTGCCAAGCCGTAATCCAACCCAGTCAGCCGAGGCGTTTGCACCTCGGCTGACCTGGATCAATTGACAATCGCACTTACACCATTTCACATTCAAACCCAACGCGACATAACGTCGCAGTGCGGTCCGACCCCGCCAGCACAGGCGTATCATAGGCCGCAGAGCGTCAGCACCAGGCGCACGACCGCGACCGGCATGCACTGGCCGCGGCACCTCTCCACTGCCGTGGGACTCGATGATGAGCAAGCACATTCCGGTACATGACGTGACCCCGCCTGCCAACAAGGGAAAGGATTCCGTCGACCTCTATGCCTCCCGTGCCAAGATCTACACCCGCGCCTTCACCGGCGTGTTCCGCAGGCTGCGCATGGTCGGCGGCGCGCTGCTGTTTCTGCTCTACTTCGGCACGGTGTGGCTGAACTGGGGTGGCCACCAGGCCGTCTGGTGGAACCTGCCCGAGCGCAAGTTCTACATCTTCGGCACCACCATCTGGCCGCAGGATTTCATTCTGCTGTCGGGCATCCTGATCGTCGCCGCCTTTGGCCTGTTCTTCATCACCGTGTTCGCCGGGCGCATCTGGTGCGGCTACACCTGCCCGCAAAGTGTGTGGACCTGGGTGTTCATGTGGTGCGAGAAAATCACCGAGGGTGACCGCAACCAGCGCATGAAGCTCGACAAGGCGCCAATGAGCGCCAACAAGCTTGCGCGCAAGACCGCCAAGCACAGCCTGTGGCTGCTGATCGGTTTCGTCACCGGAGTGACCTTTGTCGGCTACTTCTCGCCGATCCGCGAATTGCTCGTCGAATTCTTCACCGGCCAAGCCGATGGCTGGGCCTACTTCTGGGTCGGCTTCTTCACCCTGGCCACCTACGGCAATGCCGGCTGGCTGCGTGAACAGGTGTGCATCTACATGTGCCCGTATGCGCGCTTCCAGAGTGTGATGTTCGACAAGGACACCCTGATCGTCTCGTACGATCCGCGCCGCGGCGAACTGCGTGGCCCGCGCAAGAAAGACGCCGACTACAAGGCACAAGGCCTGGGCGACTGCATCGACTGCACCATGTGCGTGCAAGTGTGCCCGACCGGCATCGACATCCGTGACGGCCTGCAGGTCGAGTGCATCGGCTGCGCTGCCTGCATCGACGCCTGCGACACCATCATGGACAAGATGAACTACCCGCGCGGCCTGGTCAGCTATACCACCGAACACAATCTGTCCGGGCAGAAGACGCACGTGGCGCGGCCGCGCCTGATCGGCTATGCGGTGGTGCTGCTGGTGATGATCGGCGCCTTGGCCACGGCCTTCGCTACCCGTTCGCTGGTAGGTTTCGATGTCAGCAAGGACCGCGTGCTGTACCGCGAAAACGCCCAGGGGCGGATCGAGAACGTGTACAGCCTCAAGGTCATGAACAAGGACCAGCGCGATCACGTCTACGTGCTCGACGCCAGCGGCCTGCCAGACCTGCAGCTGCAGGGCCGGCGCGAGATCCGCGTCGAGGCCGGCGATATCGTCAGCCTGCCGGTGCAGCTGTCGGTGGCTCCTGAACAGTTGCCGTCGACCACCAATGAAGTCATCTTCACCCTCAAGGACGCCGACGACAACGGCACCCAGGTTGAAGCCAAGAGCCGTTTCATCGGCCCGCAAATTCGCTAAGGAACCCGCTCCATGCCTGCTACTGCCGCCAGCCCCTGGTACAAGCACCTCTGGCCCTGGATCCTCATCGGCATCCTCACCACCTCGGTGTGCCTGAGCCTGACCATGGTCAGCATTGCCGTGCGCAACCCGGACAACCTGGTCAACGACAACTACTATGAGGCCGGCAAAGGCATCAACCGCTCGCTCGACCGCGAGCTGCTGGCGCAGACCCTCAACCTCAAGGCCAGCGTGTTGCTCGATGAGCTGACCGGCGAAGTCGAGCTGCGCCTGAGCGGCAACAGCGATCCGCAGACGTTGGAACTGAACCTGATCTCGCCGACCCAGCCGGACAAGGACCGCAAGGTCCAGTTGGCGCGCAGCGAAGCGGGCCGCTATGTTGGCCAACTGGACGACAAGGTTGAGGGACGGCGCTTTGTCGAGCTGCTGGGCAGTCAGGATGGCCACATCTGGCGTTTGTTTGAGGAAGAGAAAGTCGAGCACGGCGTGACCCTCCATCTCGGCGACGAAGCCATCCAGGGCGCCGAACACCTGTAGGAGCGGCCTTGTGTCGCGAAAGGGTTGCGCAGCGGCCCCGGGATTTGTGCCGCGGCCGAGATTGCCGGGCCAGCTTCGCTGGCCTTTCGCGACACAAGGCCGCTCCTACAGGGGGTGCGTGCAACCGTGCGATTTTTGTAAGGCCATGATGTGATGACTCAGCCCACCCCGTGCTACCACTGCGCCCTGCCGGTCCCTGCCGGCAGCCGCTTCAACGCCATGGTGTTGGGCGAGCTGCGGGCATTTTGCTGCCCCGGTTGCCAGGCGGTTGCCGAGTCCATCGTTGCCGGTGGCCTTGAGCACTACTACCAGCACCGCAGCGAGACCAGCGCCAACCCCGAAGCCCTGCCGCAGCAGTTGCAGGACGAACTGGCACTGTACGACCGCAACGATGTCCAGCAAGGGTTCGTGCGCCATGACCATGGCCAGGCCGAAGCGGTGCTGATGATCGAGGGCATCAGTTGCGCCGCCTGCGGCTGGCTGATCGAGAAGCACCTGCGCAATGTGCCAGGGGTGGCCGACGCCCGCCTGAACCTGTCCAACCATCGCCTGCTGCTGAGCTGGGACGACCTGCAACTGCCGCTGTCGAAGCTGATGGCCGAGCTGCGCCAGATCGGCTACGCCGCCCACCCTTATCAGCCCGACCAGGCCGCCGAGCAGCTTGCCCGGGAAAACCGCAGCGCCCTGCGCCGCCTGGGTGTGGCCGGGTTGCTGTGGTTCCAGGCGATGATGGCGACCATGGCCACCTGGCCGGAATTCAACATCGACCTGAGCCCCGAGCTGCATACCATCCTGCGCTGGGTGGCGCTGTTTCTGACCACGCCGATCGTGTTCTACAGTTGCGCGCCGTTTTTCAAAGGCGCTGCGCGCGACCTGCGCACCCGCCACCTGACCATGGACGTGTCGGTGTCGCTGGCCATCGCCCTGGCCTACTGCGCCGGGATCTGGACGGCAATCACCGGCAGTGGCGAGCTGTACTTCGACACGGTCGGCATGTTTGCCTTGTTTCTGCTGACCGGCCGTTACCTTGAACGCCGCGCCCGCGAGCGCACGGCGGCGGCCACCGCGCAACTGGTCAACCTGCTGCCCGCCTCGTGCCTGCGGCTGGATAGCGAGGGGCGCAGCGAGCGCATTCTGCTGGCCGAACTCAACTGCGGCGATCGAGTGCAGGTGCTGCCCGGCGCGGTGATCCCGGCGGACGGGCGGATTGTCGAGGGCCGTTCGAGCATCGACGAGTCATTGCTCACCGGCGAGTACCTGCCGCTGGCGCGCAGCCCGGGCGATCACGTCACCGGCGGCACCCTGAACATCGAAAGCACGCTGACCGTCGAGGTCGAGGCGCTGGGCCAGGCCACGCGCTTGTCCGCCATCGTCCGGCTGCTGGAACGCGCCCAGTCCGAGAAGCCGCGCCTGGCGCAGATCGCCGACCGCGCCTCGCAGTGGTTTTTATTGTTCACCCTGTTGGCCGCAGCCGCCATCGGCTTGCTCTGGTGGCAACTGGACCCGAGCCGGGCATTCTGGATCGTGCTGGCGATGCTGGTCGCCACCTGCCCCTGCGCCCTGTCGCTGGCCACGCCCACCGCACTGACCACCGCCACCGGCACCCTGCACAAGCTCGGCCTGCTGGTGACACGCGGGCATGTGCTGGAAGGCCTCAACCAGATCGACACGGTGATCTTCGACAAGACTGGCACGCTCACTGAAGGCCGCTTGACCCTGCGCAGCATCCGACCCTTGGGCACGCTGGGCAGCGACCAGTGCCTGGCCCTCGCCGCCGCCCTGGAAAACCGCTCCGAGCACCCGATCGCGCGTGCCTTCGGCCGCAGCACGCGGCCCGCCGAAGAGGTGCAGAACGTACCTGGACTGGGCCTGCAAGGCCTACTCGACGGCCAGCACCTGCGCATCGGCCAGGCCAGCTTCGTCTGCGCGCTGAGCGGCAGCGAGCCACCGCCGCTGCCCGAGCCGCGTGGCCAGTGGCTGCTGCTCGGCGATGCCCACGGGCCGCTGGCCTGGTTTGGCCTGGACGACCGCCTGCGCGACGACGCCCAGGCCTTGCTCGACGCCTGCAAGGCGCGCGGCTGGCAGACCCTGCTGCTGTCTGGCGACAGCTCGCCAATGGTCGCCGAGGTGGCCGCGCAACTGGGCATCGATCAGGCGGTTGGCGGCCTGCGCCCCGACGACAAGCTGACCCGCCTGCGCGCCCTGCAGGCCGCGGGGCGCAAGGTGTTGATGCTCGGTGACGGGGTCAATGACGTGCCGGTGCTGGCCGCAGCCGACATCAGCATTGCCATGGGCTCGGCCACTGACCTTGCAAAAACCAGCGCCGATGCGGTGTTGCTGTCCAACCGCCTGCAAGCGCTGGCCCAGGCGCTGCTGCTGGCACGCCGCACGCGGCGGATAATCGTCGAGAACCTGGCCTGGGCAACCTTGTACAATGGCCTGATGTTGCCGTTCGCGGCGCTGGGCTGGATCACCCCCGTGTGGGCCGCCATCGGCATGTCAGTCAGCTCGCTGGTGGTGGTGCTCAATGCCCTGCGCCTGACCCGCCTGCCCGACCCCGCGCCTGCCAGCACCGCGCGCGTCGAGGCGGTTGCCGGCGCGACCATCCTTCACTGAGCGATACCGCCATGCCTGCGCTGTACATCATGATTCCCGCAGCCCTGCTGATCGTTGGCGTGGCCATCTACATCTTCTTCTGGGCCGTCGACAGCGGCCAGTACGACGACCTCGACAGCCCCGCACACAGCATCCTCTTCGATGACCAGGACCCAGGCCATCAGGCCGCGGTCAAGCACGACGACAGCAAGCCTGCCGACGAGGACACCCCGCCCCGTGGCTGAACTGCTGCCTCTGCTGGGCTCGGCCCTGGTCCTCGGCCTGCTCGGCGGCGGCCACTGCCTGGGCATGTGCGGTGGCCTGATGGGCGCGCTGACCCTGGCCATTCCCGCCGAGCAACGTGGCCGCCGGCTGCGCTTGTTGCTGGCCTACAACCTCGGCCGCGTACTCAGCTACGCCAGCGCCGGCCTGCTGCTGGGCATGGCCGGCTGGGCGGTGGCCAGCAGCCCGGCAGCGCAGGTGTTGCGGGTAATCGCGGCGTTGCTGTTGATCGCCATGGGCCTGTACCTGGCCGGTTGGTGGAGCGGGCTGACCCGCATCGAAGCATTGGGCCGAGGCCTGTGGCGGCATATTCAGCCGCTGGCCACGCGCTTGTTGCCGGTGTCCAGTTTGCCGCGGGCGCTGCTGCTCGGGGCACTGTGGGGCTGGCTGCCGTGCGGGCTGGTCTACAGCACCCTGCTGTGGGCGGCGAGCCAGGGCAATGCCGGCTACAGCGCGGCGTTGATGCTGGCATTCGGCCTCGGCACCTGGCCGGTACTGCTCGCCACGGGTCTGGCCGCCGAGCGGGTCAATCGGCTACTGCGCAAGCGCAGTGTGCGCGTGGCCGGTGGCCTGCTGGTGATCGTGTTTGGCCTGTGGACCCTGCCCGGCCCGCACCAGCACTGGCTGATGGGCCACTGAACGCACCTCGCGAGGCACGTTGATACAAATCAAAACAGATTCCTACAGACGCCCATAGACTTCGGACACTGCTGCTCCTATCCGGGGACTATTCCACATGCTCGACGAACTTCGTTGGGACGCCGACCTTATCCGCCGTTACGACCTGGCCGGCCCTCGCTACACCTCCTACCCAACCGCTCTGCAACTGCACAGCGAAGTGGGTTCGTTCGACCTGTTGCATGCCCTGCGCGAGAGCCGCCGCGCGGTGCGGCCGCTGTCGCTCTATGTGCACGTGCCGTTCTGCGCCAACATCTGCTACTACTGCGCGTGCAACAAGGTCATCACCAAGGACCGCGCCCGCGCCCTGCCCTACCTGCAGCGCCTGCAACAGGAAATCCAGCTGATCGCCTGTCATCTGGAACCTAAACAACGTGTTGAACAGCTGCACTTTGGTGGCGGCACGCCGACCTTCCTCAGCCATGTCGAATTGCGTCAGCTGATGGCGACCCTGCGCGAGCACTTCAACCTGCTCGACGACGACTCCGGCGACTACGGCATCGAGCTTGACCCCCGTGAAGCCGACTGGTCGACCATGGGCCTGCTGCGCGAACTGGGCTTCAACCGGGTCAGCCTCGGCGTACAGGATCTGGACCCGGTGGTGCAGCGTGCGGTCAACCGCCTGCAGAGCCTGGAGCAAACCCGCGCACTGATCGAGGCGGCGCGTACCTTGCAGTTCCGCTCGGTCAATCTGGACTTGATCTACGGCCTGCCCAAGCAGACTCCTGAAGGTTTTGCCCGCACCGTCGACGAAGTGATCCGGCTGCAGCCCGATCGCCTTTCGGTGTTCAACTACGCGCACCTGCCAGAACGCTTCATGCCCCAGCGGCGCATCGACAGCAACGACCTGCCGGCCCCGGCAGCCAAGCTGGAGATGCTCCACGCCACCATCGAGCAACTGACCGCAGCGGGTTATCGCTACATCGGCATGGATCACTTTGCCCTGCCTGATGACGAGCTGGCCATCGCCCAGGAAGAAGGCACCCTGCAGCGCAACTTCCAAGGCTACACCACCCACGGTCATTGCGACCTGATCGGCCTCGGCGTGTCGGCCATCAGCCAGATCGGCGACCTGTACTGCCAGAACAGCAGCGACCTGAACACCTACAAAGAGCTGCTCTCCAACGCACAACTGGCAACCCAGCGTGGGCTGCTGTGCAACCAGGATGATCGCCTGCGCCGGGCGGTGATCCAGCAATTGATCTGCCACTTCGAGCTGGACTTCGAGCAGATCGAACGCACCTTCACCCTCGATTTCCGTGGTTACTTCAGTGAGCTGTGGCCGCAACTGCAGGCGATGCACCGCGACGGCCTGATCGCCCTCGACAGTAAAGGCATCAAGGTCCTGCCGGCCGGGCGCCTGTTGGTCCGCTCGGTGTGCATGGTGTTCGATGCCTACCTGGCGCAACACAATCGCCAGCGCTTCTCGCGGGTGATCTGACGCGACCAGGCAGCGCATGGACTTCCCTGTGGAGCAGGCACATCATTGGCTGAGGACAGGCTGCGCGGCACCACGCTGCAGCCTCGCCAGCACGCACAAAAAAAGTGCAGGCTGGCCCTCAAGCCATGCCGTCGGTTATCCTTACGGCTTATGTGTGATTTCCCACAAGGATCGATCGAAATGTCCGAGCCAGTAAAACTGCGCACACACAACCAGGCCCACTGCAAGGATTGCAGCCTGGCCCCGTTGTGCCTGCCATTGTCCCTTAACCTTGAGGACATGGACGCGCTGGATGACATCGTCAAACGCGGCCGCCCACTGAAAAAGGGCGAGTTCCTGTTCCGTCAGGGTGACGATTTTGGCTCGGTCTACGCAGTTCGCTCCGGTGCCCTGAAGACCTTCAGCCTGAGCGACAGCGGCGAGGAGCAGATCACCGGCTTCCACCTGCCAAGCGAGCTGGTCGGCCTGTCGGGGATGGACACCGAAGCCTACCCGGTATCGGCCCAGGCCCAGGAAACCACCTCGGTGTGCGAGATCCCCTTCGAGCGCCTCGACGAGCTGTCGGTGCAACTGCCGCAGCTGCGCCGTCAGCTGATGCGGGTGATGAGCCGCGAGATTCGCGACGACCAACAGATGATGCTGCTGCTGTCGAAAAAGACCGCTGACGAGCGCATCGCCACCTTCCTTGTCAACCTCTCGGCACGCTTCCGCGCACGCGGTTATTCGGCCAACCAGTTTCGCCTGAGCATGTCGCGCAACGAGATCGGCAACTACCTGGGCCTGGCTGTGGAAACCGTGTCGCGGGTGTTCACCCGCTTCCAGCAAAACGGCCTGATCACGGCCGAGGGCAAGGAAGTGCATATCCTCGATCCGATCCAGCTATGCGCACTGGCCGGCGGCGCAATGGACGCCTGAGTCGGCTGACGGGGTATACTTGCGGCCAGATTTTTCAGGATACCCCTCATGTACAGCGACACTTTCGACCTCAAAGCCCTGATCCGCCCGGTAGTGGACTTCCCCAAGCCGGGTGTGATCTTCCGTGACATCACCCCGCTGTTCCAGTCACCGCGCGGCCTGCGCTATGTGGCCGACCGGTTCATCGAGCGCTATGTCGAGGCCGAATTCAGCCACATCGGTGCCATGGATGCGCGCGGCTTTCTGATCGGCTCGATCATCGCCCACCAGCTGAACAAGCCGCTGATCCTGTTCCGCAAACAGGGCAAGCTGCCGGCGCATGTGTTGTCCGAGGGCTATCAGACCGAGTACGGCGAGGCGTTTCTTGAAGTGCACGCCGACAGCCTGTGTGAAGGCGACTCGGTGCTGATCTTCGATGACTTGATCGCTACCGGCGGTACCTTGCTGGCTGCGGCCAAGCTGGTCCGTCGCACCGGCGCTGAGGTGTTTGAAGCGGCGGCGATCATCGACCTGCCAGAGCTGGAAGGCTCGCAACGGCTGCAGGACGCAGGCGTGCCGACCTTCTGCCTGACCGAGTTTTCCCTGAGCGAATACTAAGGGTCTGTTTGTTCTGCGCTGGCCGCTGGCGGTCAGCGCATCTCCCTGTGTAGATCAGTCTGTGTAGATCAACGCCCGCCTGGCGAGACGATGATCTTCACATTCTGCTCCTTGTTGTTGACCAACTCCTCAAAGCCCAGCTCGACGATCTGCTCCAGGCCAATGCGCCCGGTCACCAGTGGCTGAATGTTCAGCCGGCCATCGTTGATGAAGGCGATCACATCGGCAAACTCGCCGTTGTAGGCCAAGGCACCCAGCACCTGCTTCTCGGTCGAGACCAGATCGAAGAAGTTGAACGCGCTCGGCTCCTCGAAAATCCCCACCAGCACGCACTTGCCCGCTTTGCGAATCGCATCGATGGCCAGCTTGGCGGTGTTCTTGTTGCCGATGCATTCGAAGCTGACATCAGCACCCAGGCCGCCAGTAAGCGCGCTAATTTCAGCCAGTGCGTCGCACTGGCTCGGGTCGAGCACCGCACTGGCGCCGACCTCAAGGGCCTTGGCCTTGCGCGCCGAGGACATCTCCAGGGCGATGACCTGAGCCGCGCCTGCGGCCTTGGCGCACATGATGGTGCACAGGCCGATGGTGCCGGCCCCGACTACCACGACGTTCTGCCCGAGCAGGCTGCCGGCCTTTTTCACCGCATGCATGCCCACCGCCAGCGGTTCGATCAGCGCCCCGGCTTCGCGCGGGAAGCCTTCGGGCAGGCGGTAGAGCAGATTGGCCGGGACATTCACTAGCTCGGCGAACGCACCGTTGTTCATCAGCCCGGTAAAAGCCAGTTTTTCGCAGACGTTGTACAGGCCATGGGTGCAGTAATAGCAGGTGCCGCAGTGCTGGCAGGCATCGGCAGCAACCGGATCGCCAACGGCATAGCCGCTGACGCCCTCGCCGAGCTTGGCGATCTCGCCGCAGAATTCGTGGCCCAGGATGCACTGGCCCTGAATACCGGTCAGCGGGTGCGGTGCTTCGACCGGGATAAACACCGGGCCGGCCACGTATTCGTGCAGGTCCGAGCCGCAGATGCCGCACCAGTCGACCTTGATCTGCACCCAGCCCGGCGGTGGGTCTGCCGGCAGGGGAACCTGTTCGACGCGGATGTCATTGCGCCCGTGCCAGACGGCGGCGCGCATGTGGGAGTGACTGAGGTCGTTCATTGTTGTTGTCTCCAGGCTCACGGGATCAGTGCTTGCGGACAAAGTCCTGCAGCAGCTGGTTGATCTGCTCGGCAGCTTCCATCTGCACCATATGGCCAACCCCTGGCAGCACCACCGCTTCGGCCTCGACGCCTTGGGCATGGCTGGCCGGGATGATTGCGTCTTCGCTGCCCCACAGCACCAGGGTCGGCTGCTGCGCGAGCACGCCGCGCAGGTCATGCCGTTGCTGGTCGCCGTCGGCAATCGCAGCGGCCAACAAGCGCAGGGCAGCGTCGACGCCTTCGAGGCGCTTGAACTTGAGCATGTCCTCGAGCATCTGCCGGGTGACCATGCCCTGGTCGGCAAACAGTTGGCTCATGGCTGGCTTCAAGCCGTTGCGATTGGCCGCCTCGACAAAACTGCGCAGGTACTCGCCATTGATCTCCCGGCCCAGACCAGCGCTGGCGATCAAGCTCAGGCTGGCCACCCGCTGCGGCGCCAGGCGGGCCAGGTTCAAGCACACCGCGCCGCCCATGGAATGCCCGGCCAGGTGCGCGCGGGTGATGTCGAGATGGTCGAGCAAAGCCAACACGGCCCCGCTGAGTTCGTCCAGGTCACCATGTTCAAGGGCTTTTGCCGACTCGCCATGGCCGGGCAGGTCCAGCGCAATCACCCGCCGTTCGGCGGCCAGGGCCGGGTGGTTGAACAGCCAGTTGTTAAGATCGCCGCCAAAGCCGTGCACCAGCACCAGTGGCGTGCCGCCCTCGCCCAGCTCGAACCAGCGCAGCAGGCGCCCGCCGACCTCGGCTTTCTGCGGTGCCGGGCCTTGCGCCTGCTCACTGGCAGCACTGGCGACGAATTCGGCCTGGAAGCGCTCGACCACCGCGTCGATCTCGGCCTCATCCGCTTCACCGTCGACCAGCACGGCAAGTAAAGCGCCGACCGCCAGAGTTTCGTCCGGCTGCGCGACCTGGCGGCGCAATACGCCGCTGAACGGCGCCTCGACGCTGCTGCTGATCTTGTCGGTCTCGACATCCAGCACTTCGTCGCCCTTGTTGATCTGCTCGCCTTCCTGCTTGAGCCAGGCGTCAACCCGGCCCTCGGTCATCGACAGGCCCCACTTGGGCATGGTCAGGGTATGGATCTGGCTCATGCAGCACTCCTTGAGGCGTCCATGACTTTACGCACGGCGGCTTCGATCTTCGCCGCATCGGGGATGTACAGGTCTTCGAGGGCATCGGAGAACGGCACTGGCGTATGCGGCGCGGTAACCATCTCGATCGGCCCCTTGAGCGCGGCAAAGGCCTTTTGCGCGACCAGCGCACTGATGTCGGTGGCCAGCGAGCAACGCGGGTTGGCTTCGTCGATCACCACCAGCCGGCCGGTTTTCTCCACGCTCTCAAGGATGCTGTCTTCGTCCAGCGGGCTGGTGGTGCGCAGGTCGAGCACCTCGCAGTCGATGCCCTGGCGGGCCAGGTTGTTGGCAGCTTCCATGGCCAGATGGACCATGCGCCCGTAGGTCACCAGAGTGATGTCGTCACCGTCGCGCAGGTAATTGGCCTCGCCGAACGGTACGGTGTAGAGCTCTTCGGGCACTTCGCCCTGCATGCTGTAGAGCAGCTTGTGCTCACAGAAGATCACCGGGTCGTTGTCGCGGATGGCCTGGATCAGCAGGCCCTTGGCGTCATACGGCGACGACGGGCAGACCACCTTCAGGCCCGGGATATGCGTCCACAGCGAGGTGAGCATCTGCGAATGCTGGGCCGCTGCACGCAGGCCGGCGCCAACCATGGTGCGCATCACCAGCGGTGTCACCGCCTTGCCGCCGAACATGTAGCGAAACTTCGCCGCCTGGTTGAGGATCTGGTCCAGGCAGCAGCCGGCGAAGTCGACGAACATCAGTTCGCAGACGGGCCGCAGTCCTTGGGTGGCAGCACCGACGGCGGCACCGACGTAACCTATTTCGGACAGCGGCGCATCCAGCACCCGCCCCGGAAACTGATAATAAAGGCCCTTGGTCACGCCGAGCACGCCACCCCAGGCGTCCTGCTCACCGGGCGCACCGGCGCCGCCGGCGACGTCCTCGCCAATGATGAACACCGTGCTGTCGCGGCGCATTTCCTGGGCCAGGGCCTCGTTGATGGCCTGCTGGTAACTGATCTTTCTTGCCATGGTGATTGTCCTGTCGTTGTTATTGTCGGGGGCTCACGGGTAGCTGACGTAAACGTCGCTGAGCAGGTCGGCGGGCTGTGGCTTGGGGTCGGCCTTGGCGCGGCGTACGGCGTCCTCGATCAGGTCGTCGACGCGGCCATCGATGGCGTCCAGTTGCGCGGCGCTGAGCAGGCCGGCACGGGTGGTCTTGTTGCGAAACTGCAACAGGCAGTCGCGGGTTTCGCGCAGGTTCTTGACCTCGTCGGGGGCGCGGTAGGTTTGTGCGTCGCCCTCGAAATGGCCGTAGTAGCGGGTCAGCTTGACCTCGATCAGCGACGGCCCCTGGCCGCTGCGCGCGCGCTCGACGGCGGCGCCTGCGGCTTCGTGCACGGCAAAGAAGTCGTAGCCGTCGATAGTCACCCCGGGCATGCCGAAGCCGGCGGCGCGGTCGGCAATATGGTCGCAGGCCACCGACCATTTCGACGCGGTGGCTTCGGCGTAGCCGTTGTTCTCGGCGACGAAGATGCACGCCAGGTTCATCACCGAGGCCATGTTCATGGCTTCGAACACCGCGCCTTCGTTGGAGGCGCCGTCGCCGAAGAACACCACCGAGACGTCATCGCGGCCCTTGAGCTTGGCTGCCAGCGCCGAGCCGGCCACCAGCGGCGCGCCGGCACCGACGATGCCGTTGGCGCCGAGCATGCCCTTGGACAGGTCGGCGATGTGCATCGACCCGCCCTTGCCGCCGCAGACGCCGGTCTTTTTGCCGTAGATCTCGGCCATCATCCCGTACACATCGACGCCCTTGGCGATGCAGTGGCCATGGCCGCGGTGGTTGGAGGCGATGCAATCGGCATCGCGCAGGTGCGCCATGACCCCGGCCGCCGAGGCTTCTCCGCCGGCATACAGGTGGACGAAGCCGGGGATCTCGCCGGTGGCAAACTCGACATGCAGGCGCTCTTCGAAGGCGCGAATGGTGCGCATGACTTCATAGGCATGCAGCAACTGCTCGGAACTGAGTTGGGTGGACATCTTGTTGTTCTCCAGGGTTGTCTCAACGCAGGGTTGCAGGGGTGTGCCGCTGGCCGCGGGGGACGACCAGCAGATGGTGGCGGGCGGCATGCGCCAGCACCGCCTCGACATCGACCGACAGTGGGCCGTGCAGGTCGAGGGTGATGGTTGGGGTGTCTTGCTCGGCAAACTCGATTTCCCGCTCGCCATCCAGCGCCAGAGTGCCGCTGCGCAGGCTCAGCGGATACGCCACGCCGGGCTCCAGCGGGCCGCTGGCGGTCACCCCGCAGCCTTGCAACAAGCCCGGCGCGAGCGGCGCCAGCAAGACCTGGGTGGCGCTGGCGTCGAGGCGGACCCAGGCGCCCTGCTCGGCCTGACGTGACACCGGGCACCACAGCCCGCAGATGGCCGACAGGCCGATAGCGTGTGGCTCGGCGAAGCAGGCGAACACTTCTGCCAGGTCTTCGCTGCGGCTCAAGGCGCGGGCGCCGACAAAGCGCTGTGGCGACACCGCGACCTCGACCAACGCCCATTCGCACAGCTGCTGTTGCGGTACCCGCACCAGCAGCCGCTTGTTGCGGCGCAGGCCGATAGCCGCGGGGATCTGCCCGCTGGCCAGCAGGCCACCGGCGAGGCCCGCGCTGGTCGCTTCGCGCAGTTCAGGGAAGGCGTTGTTGGTGCCGGTCGACAAGGTCAGCAACGGCGTATCGCCGGCTTCGGCGGCGACCGCCTTGTGCGTGCCGTCACCGCCCAGCACCGCGATCATCGCCACGCCCTGCTCGACCATCTGGCGAGCCGCGAGGCGGGTGTCGGCGACGGTTTGCGTCAGGGGCAGATCGAGCATCTGCAACGTCGGCCAGCGCTGCTCACGAGCCATCGGGCCAGTACTGGCCTTGAGCACCGCGGCGGCGATGCCGGTCATATCGGTTGGCAGCAGCACCTTGGCAATGCCGGTGGCACCAAATGCAGCGAGCAGGCGCTGGATCGCCGAGGCTTTGTCGGTGCTGGAATACAAACCGGCATTGGCCGTCAGGCGGCGCAGGTCGCGACCGGAGGCAGGGTTGGCAATGATCCCGATGATCGGGCCGGGCTGGCGCATGGCGCACCTCGTTTTATTGTTTGAGGAGAGCCAGAGCAAGGCCGGTGCCAGCTTTTGTTCAGAGCGCTGCAAGCCCTGAATCAGAGCGGTTTAGGCTATTTTTCAGTGCCCGTTGGCGGCTTGCCAGCGAGACGCCGGGTGCCGCGCCAGCAGCGCTGATCGCGAGACGCTGAGACGCCGCGTCTCAGCCGCGCCGCCAATCAAGCCGCGCTTGTCGCGGTGGTCGCGCGGGTGCTTAATGGCTCGATAAAGACAAGAACAAAAGACCCGGAGGCCCGAATGCTCGCCGCGAACTCCAGAGCCCATGTCGACTGCGTCAGCCGCGTGCTGAAGAACGCCGAACGCCAGCCGCAGGTGCCGGTACCCGCGCTGATCCTCGACTCGTGGCGGCGCTCGATGGAGCTGCATCACCTCGACCCTGGCTCGCAGCAGGGTCCACGCATCCTTTCGCAAAACCTGCTCAACGAATGCCGCGAGTGCGCCGAGCTGTTTCTGCGCATCGCCAGCGACGCCGTGGCGCGCCTGCACGCCCAGGTGCGCGGCGCCGACTACTGCGTGCTGCTGACCGACGGCCAGGGCCGCACCATCGACTACCGGGTCGACAGCAGCATCCGCACTGACTGCCGCAAAGCCGGCTTGTACCTGGGCACCTGCTGGTCGGAAGTTGAAGAAGGCACCTGCGGCGTGGCAGCGGTGCTGACCAGCAAGGCGCCGGTGACCGTGCACAAGCGCGATCACTATCGCGCTGCATTCATCGGCCTGACCTGCACCGCCGCGCCGGTGTTCGACCCGCTGGGCGAACTGCTGGGGGTGGTCGACGTGTCCGCGCTGAAGTCACCGGATGATCGGCGCAGCCAGCACCTGATTCGCCAATTGGTCGAGCAGACCGCTCGGGAAATCGAAAACGCCTTCTTCATGCACAGCAGCCAGGGCCACTGGGTAATGCGCGCCCACGGCACCCCCGGCTATGTCGAAAGCCAGCCCGATTACCTGCTCGCCTGGGATGCCGAAGGCCGCCTGCAAGCGCTCAACAGCCTCGCCCGCGAGCACCTGCTGGCGCGCAATGGGCGCCTGCCACAGCACATCGGCGAGCTGTTCGACCTTGAGCAACTGCGCCGCGCCAGCGAGGCCAGCGCCCAGCGCCTGCCGGGCTTTGCCTTGTATGGGCGAGTCAGCGCGCCGCAGCGGCGCAGCGCGCCATCAGCACCCACGGCGCCGGCGCAAGACGCGCGCATCAGCCAGCACCTGCGCCTGGCCACGCGGGTCAAGGACTGCAACCTGGCGGTGCTGGTGCAAGGTGAAACCGGGGTCGGCAAAGAAGTCTTCGCGCGCCAGCTGCACCAGCTCAGCCAGCGCGCCGCAGGGCCGTTTGTCACCCTCAATTGCGCGGCGATCCCGGAGTCACTGATCGAAAGCGAGTTGTTTGGCTACGTCGCCGGGGCGTTTACCGGCGCCTCCAGCAAAGGCATGCAGGGCCTGCTGCAGCAAGCCGATGGTGGCACGCTGTTTCTGGACGAGATCGGCGACATGCCGCTAAGCCTGCAAACCCGGTTGCTGCGGGTGCTGGCCGAGGGTGAGGTGGCGCCGCTGGGTGCGGCCCGGCGCGAGCGCGTCGATATACAGGTGATCTGCGCCACTCACCGTGACCTGGCTAGGATGGTCAGCGACGGGCGCTTTCGTGAGGACTTGTACTTCCGCCTGGCCAACGCTCGCTTCGAACTGCCGCCGCTGCGCGAGCGCGACGACCGCCTTGGCCTGATCCACCGTCTGCTCGCTGAGGAGGCACAAGCCTGCGGGGTTGAGGTGCTGCTCACCGATGCGGCGCTGGAAGCGCTGTTGAGCTACCGCTGGCCGGGCAACCTCAGGCAGCTGCGCCAGGTACTGCGCTATGCCTGCGCGGTGTGTGATGGTGGTCAGTTGCACCTGGATGACCTACCGCAAGAGTTGCGCGGCGCCGCTCAGGAGGCGCCGGCGCTGGCCAGTGTCTCCAGCCCGGCCCGACAGATGATTCTCGATGCGCTGATTCGTCACCGTTGGAAACCAGCGGATGCGGCTCAGGCGCTGGGCATTTCCCGGGCAACCTTGTACCGGCGGGTGCATGAGCACCGGATTGAAATGCCACGGATGAAATAACCGGCTGGGGCAGTCAGTTACAGCGCAATCGGCCGGCGCCCGGCAAAGGCATGAGCCAGGGTGCCGCCATCAACCAGCTCCAGCTCGCCACCGAGCGGCACGCCATGGGCGATGCGCGAAGCAACCAGGCCCTTCTCGTGCAGCAACTGGGCAATATAGTGCGCGGTCGCTTCACCTTCCACCGTCGGGTTGGTAGCGAGGATCACTTCGGTGAAGCTGTCCTGCTCGGCGATGCGCGCCATCAGCTGCGGGATGCCGATAGCCTCAGGCCCGAGACCGTCGAGCGGCGACAGGTGCCCCTTGAGCACGAAGTAGCGACCGCGGAAACCGGTCTGCTCCACCGCATACACATCCATCGGCCCCTCGACCACGCACAGCTGGGTGTCGTCGCGGCGCACATCGGCGCACTGCGGGCACAGCTCCTGTTCGGTCAAGGTACGGCACTGGCGGCAGTGGCCGACCCCTTCCATCGCCTGGGTCAGGCTCTGCGCCAGGCGCAGGCCGCCGCTGCGGTCACGCTCGAGCAACTGCAGGGCCATGCGCTGGGCGGTTTTCTGGCCGACACCGGGCAGGATACGCAGCGAGTCGATCAGTTGGCGGATCAGTGGGCTGAAGCTCATGGAAGAGGCCTGACAATACAAATTAAGAGGCGGTTTATACCGGCCACGGCAGGCAGCGTCAAATCAGCTACAGCCGATACCGACAATGCCTACCTGTGTTGTGGTTGACCCCCGACCGCGCCTGCGGGTTCGGTCGGCTGCGGTTACCGGCCCGGGTTTACCCAGCGCAAAAAAAAACGCCCGAGCAACGGGCGTTTTGTCCTGCAGGCAAAGCCAATGCCTTAGAACGGCATCTTGAAGCCCGGCGGCAGTTGCATGCCAGCGGTCATGCCGCCCATCTTGTCCTGGCTGTTCTGCTCGACCTTGCGCACGGCGTCGTTGACGGCGGCAGCGATCAGGTCTTCGAGGACTTCCTTGTCTTCCTGCATCAGGCTGTCGTCGAGGCTGATGCGCTTGACGTCATGACGGCCGGTCATGACCACGCTGACCAGGCCGGCGCCGGACTGACCAGTGACTTCGGCGCTGGCCAGCTCTTCCTGCATCTTGGCCATTTTTTCCTGCATTTGCTGAGCCTGCTTCATCAGGCCTGCCATGCCACCTTTCATCATGGGGGTATACCTCGATTGGTTCATATGATGCGGCCTGGCGCAGTGCCGGCCGCATGGATAGCGGTTTATTGCCCCTGGCTGACCAGAGGCTCTACGGGCTCAATAGTATCCTGCCGCACGGTCGCGCCAAACTGGCGGATCATCTGCTGGATGAGCGGATCCTGCTCAATCGACACTTCGGCATCGTGCTGACGCTCGGAACGCTTGCGCGCTGCGGCCTGGGCCGGGGTTTCCTGCTCCGGGCGGATCAGCTCGATGCTCAGCTGCAGAGTGCGCCCGAGGTGCTGGTTGAGCGCGTCGTTCAAGCGCCGCTGCTGGGTCGAGTTGAACAGCGCGCCCTGCGCCGGGTCAAGGTGCAGCAGCCAGTTGTCGCCGTCGACGGCAATCAACGTGCAGTTTGCGGCGATGTTGCCTGTCATCCCGGATACAGGCAACTGTGGGCATAATTCCAACCATTGCAGGCCCAGCCCGGTCGCCGGTTTGGAAGCTGGCAGCGGCTCGGGCGGCGGCGCCTGCTGGTCTTCCTGGACGTGCTCGGCGAGTTCGTCCAGGTAGCTGAAGCCGACCGGGTCGGCCTCGCCGGCATAGTAATCCTCGTCCAGCGGCGGCTCGTCGTCGCGGTCCATGCCGACACCATCGTAGGCAGCTGGGTCGAACGGCGGCGCATCGTCATGTGACAGCGCGTGCTGTGCTTCGGGTTGCGGCTCGGGCTTGGCTGGCGGCTCAGGTGCAGGTGGCTTCGGCGGGGCGACAGGCGCTGCCTGCTCTTCCCATGGCAGGTCGATGGCTTGCTCGGCAACTGGCGCTGGCGCAGCAGGTTCTGGCTCTGGTTCTGGCTCTGGTTCAGGCTCTGCCTCCGCAACAGGCTCCGCAACTACTGGTTCGGCAACCACAGGGGCCACCGGCGCAGCCTGGGCCGGCACCTCTGCAACTGCGCTGACGGGCGCTGCCGCTGCCACCGCTTTTGCTGAATCAGCTGTGGCCTGGCTGATCCCCACTGGCTTTAGCTGCGGTCTCGGCGCGTCGTCGTTGTCGGCCGGGCGGAACGCCAACATGCGCAGCAAGACCATCTCGAAACCGCCGCGCGGGTCTGGTGCCAGCGGCAAGTCGCGCCGACCGATCAAACCCATCTGATAATAAAACTGCACGTCTTCGGCAGGCAGCGCCGACGCCAGTGCCAGGACTCGATCACGATCGCCCTGCCCGTTGTCGACCGCCTCCGGCAGCGCCTGGGCGATGGCCACGCGGTGCAGCACGTTGAGCATCTCGGCGAGCACGCCGGACCAGTCCGGGCCTTGCTCGGCCAAATCGCGCACCGCTTCGAGCAGCGCTCGCGCATCGCCCTCAAGCAAAGCCTGCAGCACGCCGTACACCTGGCCGTGATCAAGGGTGCCGAGCATCGCCCGTACATCGGCGGCCAGAACCTTGCCCTCGCCAAAGGCGATGGCCTGATCGGTCAGGCTCATGGCGTCGCGCATCGAGCCATCGGCAGCGCGCCCGAGCAGCCACAGCGCGTCATCCTCGAACGGCACGTTCTCGGCAGACAGCACATGGTTCAGGTGCTCGACCACCCGCTCCGGGCTCATGTTCTTCAGCGAGAACTGCAAGCAGCGCGAGAGGATGGTGGCCGGCAGCTTTTGCGGGTCGGTGGTGGCGAGGATGAACTTGACGTAGGGCGGCGGCTCTTCCAGCGTCTTCAGCAAGGCGTTGAACGAGTGCGTCGAGAGCATGTGCACTTCGTCGATCAGGTAGACCTTGAAGCGGCCACGGCTCGGTGCGTACTGCACGTTGTCGAGCAGCTCGCGAGTGTCTTCGACCTTGGTTCGGCTGGCGGCGTCGATCTCGATCAGGTCGACAAAGCGCCCCTCGTCGATCTCCCGGCACACCGAGCAGGTGCCACAGGGCGTCGAGGTGATGCCGGTTTCGCAGTTCAGGCACTTGGCGATGATCCGCGCGATGGTGGTCTTGCCGACCCCGCGGGTACCGGTAAACAGGTAGGCGTGATGCAGCCGCTGGTTATCCAGCGCATTGATCAATGCCTTGAGCACATGGGTCTGGCCGACCATTTCGCGGAACGAGCGCGGACGCCACTTACGTGCAAGAACCTGATAACTCATCAAAAACCATCGCAAACTGAACCAGCGGAAGATCGCTAATGCTAGCGGAGCGGGGCCGAAATTGCACCCGGCCAATCTCGTCTACGCTAAGCCATGCACGGTTCGACGCAGATCAAGGAGCAATACCCATGCGCCGACTACTGGCCAGCCTGCTGTTATGCGCCACGCCCAGCTGGGCCGAGCAACCGGTGCTGCGCTTCGCCATCGCCGAGAGCTGGAGCATGCCGCTGATCCGCATCGAGCAAGGCCAGCCGGTCGAAGGCATCCTCTATGAGCTGATGCAGGCCGCCGCGCGCGAAGCCGGCGTGCGGCCTGAGTACCACGTGTTGGCCCGCCTGCGCATGCAGCAAGCTATGGAGGACGGCGATATCGACGTGCGCTGCCACGTCGCAACTAACTGGCTGATCGAACGCCCGGGCGAGTACATCTGGAGCATCCCGCTGATGGTCCAGCGTGACCTGCTGGTAAGCCGCGCCGGCCCGCTCGGCCCAGTAGACACATCCCGCTTGCCTGCCCAGGCGATTGGTACGGTACTCGGCTACAGCTACCCGACCCTGCAGCCATTGTTCACCCCTGGCCAACTGCACCGCGAAGACAGCCGCAGCCAACAACTGGCGCTGCAGAAGTTACAGGCTGGGCGCTACCAGTACGCGGTGAGCAATGAGTTGTCGCTGCAGTGGTTCAACCGCCAGCTGCCAGCCGCACAGCAACTGCAGGCGCGTGCGCTGCTGGAACAGCAAGACCTCGGCTGCATGGTTCGCAGCGACCCGTCACGGCCGACCCAGGCGCTGCTCAGGGCACTGGTGCGGATCAAGCAGTCGGGCGAGGTGGAGCGGATTGTTCAGCACTACACTGTTCCGCCTTCAGCGCAGCAGATGGTGATCGGCTCACATCACTGATGGCAGCAACTACGCGACATACAACCCGCTGCCGAACATACTGGCGTGCTCGACGTTTCAGCGCTTGATGAAAGCTGCGGCCGCAGGGGTGCGTGTACGCGAGCGGGGCTTGAATAACTGAGGGTGTTGGATCTGACAGCGAAGGGAGATGCTGAAGCAGGCGCGTCGAAAGATTTTTCGACCCCTGAAATGGAGGCAGCCCCACCAGCCACACCCCGGCACTCAATGTCCCCGCCTTGGCTGCTTCCTTCCGGATCTGACCAGGTCAACGGGTAATCAATGCGGAGGGACCGGTAGGGCCACCATAACGCGACTTGCCATGTGACAAGCCGCGCTATTGTACCGCTCTGGGACGAAGTTACAACCTCTGCATCAAGAAAAAATCATCATTTCTCAATGACTTGTCCCGCGAGGCGTTCAGATGTCGATGCCGTGGCCGGACAGAAAGCTGACAAAGGCGTCCTCATCGAGCACCTTGACCCCGAGTTCGCTGGCTTTGGTCAGCTTCGAGCCGGCGCCAGGGCCGGCTACGACGCAATGGGTCTTGCCGGACACCGAGCCGGCGACCTTGGCGCCGAGCTGTTCGAGCTTGTCCTTGGCGATGTCGCGGCTCATGCGTTCGAGGCTGCCGGTAAGCACCCAGGTCTGCCCAGCCAGGGGCAGGCCTTCAACCACGCGCTTCTCGCTGGCCCAGTGCATGCCGAACTTCAGCAACTGTGCTTCGATGGCGCGTGCCAGCTGTTGATTGGCCTCGACCTTGAAGAACTCGCGCACGGCTTCGGCTTGCTTGGCCGCCAGGGCTTGGCGCAGGTCGATGCCGTCGGCCTGGATGATCTGCTCGAGGCTGCCGAGCTTGGCCACCAGCTTTTCGGCACCGGTCGGGCCGACCGAGGCGATGTCGAGCTTGGCGATCAGCCCGGCGAGGGTGGTGCTGGCAGCGAACTCGGGGGCCAGCTCACCCTCCTCCTGCAACTGCATGCCGCTGTCGAGCAACTGCTGAATGACGTCGCGGTTGTGCTGGTCTTCGAAGAAGTTGTGAATCTCGTGGGCGACTTCCAGGCCAATATCGGGCAGGTAGGTCAGCACCTGCGGCAGCGCCTCTTGCACCCGCGCCAGACTGCCCAGCGAGCGCGCCAGGACCTTGGCGGTCTCTTCGCCGACATCGGGGATGCCAAGGGCGTAGATGAAACGCGCCAGGCTTGGCCGTTTGCTGTTGTTGATGGCCTCGAGCAGCTTGTTGCTGGAAACCTCGGCAAAGCCCTCGAGGTCGACGATCTGCTCGAAGGTCAGCTTGTAAAGGTCTGCCGGCGAGCGGATCAGGCCCTCATCAACCAGCTGCTCGACGCTTTTTTCGCCAAGGCCATCGATGTCCATGGCACGACGCGAGACGTAGTGGATGATCGCCTGCTTCAATTGCGCAGCGCAGGCCAGGCGGCCAACGCAGCGGTAGACCGCACCTTCGCTGGTGGTCTCTTTGCCTTTGCTGCGCTTGATCAACTGAGTGCGCTCGACCTGCGAGCCGCACACTGGGCACTCGCTCGGCACTGGCACCGGACGAGCGTCAGCGGGGCGGCGTTCGAGCACCACCTGCATGACTTGCGGGATAACGTCGCCAGCGCGGCGGATGATCACCGTGTCGCCGATATGCACGCCGAGCCGGGCGACTTCGTCCATGTTGTGCAGGGTGGCATTGGATACGGTGACGCCGGCGACCTTGACCGGCTTCAGGCGCGCGACTGGCGTGACTGCGCCGGTACGGCCGACCTGAAACTCGACGTCGAGCACTTCGGTCAGCTCTTCCATGGCCGGGAATTTATGGGCGATCGCCCAGCGCGGCTCGCGTGCCCGGAAGCCCAGCTCACGCTGCGCGGCCAGGCTGTTGACCTTGAACACCACGCCATCGATCTCGTAGGCAAGCTCGTTGCGGCGGGCGCCGATGTCCTGGTAATAGGCCAGGCATTCCTCAATACCAGCGGCGTGCTTGAGCTCGCGACTGATCGGCATGCCCCAGGTCTTGAGTTTCTCGAGGGTGTCGATGTGGCTGTCGGCGATGCTTTCGGAGGTTTGCCCAACGCCATAGCAGCAGAATTCCAGCGGGCGGCTGGCGGTGATCTTCGAATCCAACTGGCGCAGGCTGCCGGCGGCGGCGTTGCGCGGGTTGGCGAAGGTCTTGCCGCCAATGGCAGCCTGGCTGGCGTTGAGGCGGTCGAAGCCGGCCTTGCTCATGAACACTTCACCACGCACTTCGAGCACGGCTGGCCAGCCGCTGCCCTGCAGCTTGAGCGGGATGTTGCGTACGGTGCGCACGTTGCTGCTGATGTCTTCGCCGGTGGTGCCGTCGCCGCGGGTGGCGCCTTGCACCAACCGGCCATCGCGGTACAGCAGGCTGACCGCAAGGCCGTCGAGCTTGGGCTCGCAGCTGTAGTCGACTGCGCCGGGCTGGTCGAGCCCATCCACCACACGGCGATCGAATTCACGCAGGTCAGCTTCTTCGAAGGCGTTGCCCAGGCTGAGCATGGGCACTTCGTGGCGAACCTGGCTGAAGGCGGCCAAGGCGCTGCCGCCGACGCGCTGGGTTGGCGAGTCCGGGGTGACCAGCTGCGGGTGTTCGGCTTCGAGGGCTTGGAGTTCGTTGAACAGGCGGTCGTATTCAGCGTCGGGGATGCTCGGCTCGTCGAGGACGTAGTAGCGGTAGTTGTGCTGGTCGAGTTCGGCGCGCAGCTGGTGGATGCGGGTTTCGGCGGTCATGAGGGCGTTCTCTTGCTGGGCACAAGAGCGGGTTTGGGTGGGTTCAGCGGATGGTGGCTGCTGCGCAGCCCTTTCGCGACACGAGGCCGCTCCTACAGGACCAAGCATGGCTGAAGCGCGACGCGGTCCCTGTAGGAGCGGCCTTGTGTCGCGAAAGGGCCGCATAGCGGCCCCAATCCAGGCACCGCCGCGCCCACCTGCCCCACTCAGCCCCAAAGCTGCTCTAGCGCATAAATCACTGCGGGCAGAATCGCTATCGACCCTGCCCGCACGGTTAAATCAACGTTTCTGAGTCAGCGCCCGGCGCTCGAACTCAACGATACGCTGGCGGTAATGCTCAATGGTCTGCGCCGTCAACACACTACGCTGGTCATCCTTGAGCTCGCCATCGAGCTCGTGGGCCAGCTTGCGCGCAGCAGCAACCATCACGTCAAAGGCCTGCTTGGGATGGCGCGGGCCTGGCAAGCCGAGGAAGAAGCTCACTGCACGGGTGCTGAAATGGTCGATGTCGTCCAGGTCAAACACACCTGGCTTGACCGCGTTGGCCATCGAGAACAGCACTTCGCCGTGACCGGCCATGCTCTCGTGACGGTGGAAGATGTCCATTTCGCCAAAGCGCAGACCGCTCTCGAGAATGTTCTGCAACAGTGCCGGGCCGCGGAAACCGGTTTCGTCACGGGAGATCACGCTGATCACCAGCACTTCTTCAGCCGGTGGCAGCTCCTTGACGCTGCTGCTGGACGAGCTCGAGGAGAAACCGCTGGTGCGGTTGCTGTCGGTCTCGTAGGCGTTGTCAGGCTCGGCGAACAGGTCGGGCTCACGCGGCTCGGCCGCCAGGCTCAGATCGCCCTGCTGTGGCTCGCTGTTGCGCTTGCCGCGCTTGGCGGCCTTGACCGGCTTGGCTTCGCGCTCACGCTCACGCCCTGCGCTCATCGACGGCAGGTCGGTTTCATCCAGCTCGGGCTCTTTGTGCTGACCTTCCAGCACGCGTGCCGGGCCAAGCACTTCAGCCCCACCTTCTTCGTCCGCAGCATTGGAATAGCTGCGGTCGAGACGGAATTTCAACTTGCCTTTGCCACCACGCATGCGACGCCAGCCGTCAAAAAGAATACCGGCGATGACAATGATGCCGATGACGATCAGCCACTCGCGCAGACCGATTTCCATTTAATCCCGTGCCTCTATAAAAAAATATGCTTGAAAACAAAGGGTTCAAAGCCCTTTAACACGTGGCGCCAACTCTATGTTCTGACAGGCGTTTTACCCACGCAGAATACACGTGACGGTAAAGCTAGCACGACCAAAGGCAACTTTACACCGTCTGTCACACATGACAGGCGTTTTAGCTGCTGAAAACGCCCTATCGTCGCTTATCAGGCGTCTACCATGGCCATTGCCGCCTCAACATCAACTGCAACAAGACGTGAACAGCCCGGCTCGTGCATCGTCACACCCATCAGCTGATCGGCCATCTCCATGGCAATCTTGTTGTGGGTGATGTAGATGAACTGCACGGTCTCGCTCATCTCCTTGACCAACCGCGCGTATCGCCCGACGTTGGCATCGTCCAGCGGCGCATCGACTTCGTCGAGCATGCAGAACGGTGCCGGGTTGAGTTTGAAGATGGCGAATACCAGCGCCAGTGCGGTCAGGGCTTTCTCGCCACCCGACAGCAAATGGATGGTGCTGTTTTTCTTGCCCGGCGGGCGCGCCATGATTGTCACCCCAGTATCGAGTAGATCTTCGCCCGTCAGTTCCAAGTAAGCGCTGCCACCGCCGAAAACTTTTGGAAAAAGTGCCTGCAAACCGGCATTTATCTGATCAAAGGTATCCTTGAAGCGGGTGCGGGTTTCCTTGTCGATCTTGCGGATGACGTTTTCCAGTGTCTCGAGCGCTTCGACCAGGTCGGCGTCCTGCGCGTCCAGATAGCGTTTGCGCTCGGACTGCTGCTCGTACTCTTCGATGGCTGCCAGGTTGATCGCGCCCAGGCGCTGAACACGCCCTTCGATTTGCTCGAGCTGCTGTTCGGTGGCGGCTTCGCTGGCATCGGGCTCAAGTGTGGCGAGCACGCCTTGCAGGTCGAAACCGTCGGCCAGCAGTTGTTCCTGCAAGGTGCTGCGGCGCAGGTCGAGGCCTTGCGATTCAAGGCGTGACTGCTCCAGCTGGCCGCGCAGCAGCAACGACTGCTGCTCGGCCTGGGTGCGGCGTTTTTCGGCGTCGCGCAATTCGCGGTCGGCTTCATCCATGTGCAACCGGGCCAGGCGCATTTCTTCATCGACGCTCATGCGCCGCTCGAGCAGCTCTTCAAGCTTGAGCCGCAGCTCTTCCTGCGGCGCTTCGCCCTCCTCCAGATTCAGGCTCAGTTGCTCCTGGCGCTCGCTCAGGCGCTCGGCTTGCTGTTCCAGCCGCTCCAGCGCCTGCCGGGTGGAGTCGTGCTGGGCGCGCAGCGAGCCCAGGCGCACGGCCAGCTGATGGGCGTGGTCCTTGTGCTGGCGGGCTTCCTGGCGGATGCGGTCGAGACCTTCGCGCAATGTATCGCGACGGGCCAGCAGTTGTTCGCGCTGCTCGGTGTCCTCGGCCATCAGGTCAAGGGCCTCTTGCAGGATCAGGCGCGCCTCACCGAGCTGCTCGTGCTCGATAGCGCGCTGCTCACCGAGTTCGCTTAGTTCTTCTTCAAGGCGGCGGCGGCGCAGCTCCAGCTGCTCGGCGCGAGCGCGGCCAGCGGACAAGCGTGCCTTGAACTCACCGAGCTGGCGGTTCTCGTCCTGGCTACGGCGACGCAGTTGCTCGCGCTGTTCTTCAAGGTCACGCTGTTGCTCGCGCTGGCTGTGCAGGCGCTGGTCGAACTGATCCAGCTGCTCCTGTTGCTGCAGTTGCTGCTCGGCCAGCTGTTCGATCTCCTGCGCGCGGGCGAGCATGCCGCCTTGGGCCTCGCTGCCACGGCTGACCCGCAGGAAGTGCTGGCCCACCCAGTAGCCGTCGCGGCTGACCAGGCTTTCGCCAGCCAGCAGACTTGCGCGCTGGCTCAGCGCCTGCTCGAGGGTTTCTACCGGCCGCACCTGCCCCAGCCACGGGCTGAGGTCGGTGCGCCCTTCTACCTTGTCGAGCAAGCCGCCGGGCACCCGAGCGCCCTCGCCAGCCGCCAGCAACAAGCGCAAATCACCTTGTTCCAGTGCGGCAAAGTCCAGCTGGTTGAAGTCGTCGACCAGCACTGCCTGCAAGTCGGCACCCAGCACGGTCTCGACGGCCAGCTCCCAACCGGCCTCGACGCGCAGCCCTTCGGCCAGGCGCGGACGCTGTTGCAAACCTTGCTCACGCAGCCACTCGCCAGCACCGGCAGACGGCTCCAGGGCGGCTTGCTGCAACGCTTCAAGCGACGCCAGGCGACCGCCCAGACGCTGGTGCTCGCCCTGCAACTGCTGATGGCCCTGGTTGAGCTGCTGCAGTTGCTCACGCACGGCTTCGAGGCGCTCGAGCACGTCCTGCTCGCTGAGCTGCAGTTCTTCCAGCAGCAGCTCACTGCTGGCGACCTGCTCGCTCAACTCGATCATCGCTGCGTCCTGCGGGTCGGCGCTGAGCTGATCGCGTTCATCAGCCAGCTTGCGCTGGCGCTCGGCCAGGCGCTCGAGGCTGGTTTCCAGCTGCTGCAAGCGCGACTGCTGGACCTCGGCCTGGCGCCGCGGCTCGGCTGAGCGGGTGTTGAAACTGTCCCACTGTTCCTGCCAGCCATGCATGCCCAGCTCGGCTTCTTCGAGCACGGCAGCCGCTTCTTCGGCGGCTGCGAGGGTGATCTCTTGCTCGGGCTCAAGTTGCTCCAGCTCTTCGCCGAGGGTCGCCAACAAGGTGCGGTCATGGCCCAGGTGCGACTCGGTTTCCAGCCGCGTGCGCTCGGCTTCCTTGAGGTCGTCCTGCAACTGGCGCAGGCGCTGCTGGCCGTGCTGGATGCTCTGCTCGACCCGGGCGATGTCCCCCGCCACCGAATAGAAGCGGCCCTGAACCTGATTGAAGCGCTCGGACAATTCATGGTGGCCGTCACGCAGGCGTTCGATGCTGGCATCGGCATTGCGCTGCTCGGCCACCAGTGCTTCGAAGGCCACTTCCTGGTCACCGATGACGGCGCCGCGCTGCTGCACCTTCTGGTCCAGCTCACGCCAGCGCAGAGCAGACAAGCGTGCCTTGAGCAGGCGCTCTTCGGCTTTGTATTCGCGGTACTTTTCGGCGGCCTGGGCCTGGCGGTGCAAGCGCTCGAGCTGGCGCCCGAGCTCATCGCGCAGGTCGGTCAGGCGGGCGAGGTTTTCCTGGGTGCGGCGAATACGGGTTTCGGTCTCGCGGCGGCGCTCCTTGTACTTGGAGATGCCGGCGGCTTCTTCGATGAAATTGCGCAGCTCTTCCGGCTTGGCCTCGATCAGCTTGGAAATCATGCCCTGCTCGATGATCGAGTAGCTGCGCGGGCCCAGCCCGGTACCGAGGAAGATATCGGTGATGTCGCGGCGACGGCATTTGGTGCCGTTGAGGTAGTAGGTATTCTGCGCGTCGCGGGTCACCTTGCGCCGGATCGATATCTCGGCGTAGGCGGCATATTCGCCGACCAGGGTGTTGTCGCTGTTGTCGAACACCAGTTCGATGCTGGCCTGGCTGACCGGCTTGCGGCTGGTCGAGCCATTGAAGATGACATCGGTCATCGATTCGCCGCGCAGGTTTTTAGCCGAGCTTTCGCCCATCACCCAGCGCACCGCGTCGATGATGTTGGACTTGCCACAGCCATTGGGCCCGACCACAGCGGCCATGTTGCTGGGGAAGTTGACCGTGGTGGGGTCGACGAACGACTTGAACCCGGCCAGGCGAATGCACTTCAGGCGCATCGATCAGGCCCGTGCCAACGCGGCCAGCACCAGCTCGCAACTGCGCTGGCAGTAGGCGACCAGCACTTCGCGAATGAGCGCAGTATCGCGCGCAACCACCGCCTGGAGCAGGCGATCGAACAGGTCAAGGTAGTCAAGCATATTGGCCTGACGCTGATCCAGCGCGAGGTAGTAGGCACGGCTCATGGCGGGCTGCAGGTTCTCGACGGTTTCCTGCAGGTACGGGTTGTCGGCGAACGGATACGCAGCGCGCATCACTGCGAAGCTTTCGGCGACGAAGGCCTTGATGTCGGTGGCGGCGTAGGCCTGTTGCAAGCGCTGCTGAATGCCCAGAAACGGCATCAGGTCGGCATCGGTGCGCCATTTCTGGGCAACGGCGTTGCCGAGCAGGATGTAGAACTCGCCCATCAGCGCGCACAGGCTGCGCACGCTGCGCTCGTCCAGCCGGGTCACGTGAGCGCCACGTCGCGGCAGGATCGCCACCAGATGGCGACGTTCAAGGATCAACAGCGCCTCGCGCACGGAGCCGCGGCTGACGTTCAAGGCCTGAGTGACCTTTTGCTCCTGGATCCGCTCACCCGGGGCAAGCTCGCCGCGGATGATCCGCTCGGCCAGATGGTGGGCAATCTGCTCGGAGAGACTGTCCGGCGCCTTGAACGTCATGGTTTTCCTTCAAAATCATTGAACTGGGCACAAGCGGCGGATTGTAGCGCACTTGCCTGACAGTCGCGCAGAGGGACGCTGCGCTTTATTCGTAGGCAAGCCGGGCCGGCGATCAGGCGCGATCTATGCTTGGTAGAAGGCACACTGTTCGGTGCGGACTCACTATGCGTGATTTCTTGACCTTTGAGTCAGAAAATCATTGACCCGGCGATCAAGCCTGCTTAGAGTCCGCCGGAACAACAATAAAACCATTGCGAGGCCTCCCCCGTGATCCAGTTTCTCGTAAACCAGGAGCTGCGTAATGAGCACGCCCTGGACCCGAACATGACCGTGCTGCAGTACCTGCGCGAACAACTCGGTAAATCCGGCACCAAGGAAGGCTGCGCCAGTGGTGACTGCGGCGCCTGTACGGTAGTCGTCGGCGAGCTCGAAGAAGACGGCCAGAGCCTGCGCTACCGCAGCCTCAACTCGTGCCTGACCTTCGTTTCGTCGTTGCACGGCAAACAGTTGATCAGCGTCGAAGGCCTCAAGCATCAGGGTGAGCTGCACAGTGTGCAAAAGGCCATGGCCGACTGCCACGGCTCGCAGTGCGGCTTCTGCACCCCCGGCTTTGTCATGTCGCTGTTTGCCTTGCAGAAGAACAGCAACGGCGCCGACACCCAGCAAGCGCAGGAAGCCCTCGCCGGCAACCTGTGCCGCTGCACTGGCTACCGGCCGATCCTCGCTGCTGCCGAACAGAGCTGCGCCACACCGTGCCGCGATCAATTCGATGCGCAGCAAGCGCAGACCATCGCCCGCCTCAAGGCCATCGCCCCGTCCGAAACCGGTGAACTGAACAGCGGCGACAAGCGCTGCCTGGTGCCGCTGACCGTTGCCGACCTGGCCGACCTGTACAGCTCGCACCCGGAAGCACGCCTGCTCGCCGGCGGTACCGACCTGGCGCTGGAAGTGACCCAGTTCCACAAGACCCTGCCGGTGATGATCTATGTCGGCAACGTTGCCGAACTCAAGCGCATCGACAAGACCAGCACCCACCTGGAAATCGGCGCAGCCACGCCGCTGACCGACTGCTACGGCGCCCTCAGCGACGAATACCCTGACTTTGGCGCCCTGCTGCACCGCTTTGCTTCGTTGCAGATCCGCAACCAGGGCACCCTCGGCGGCAACATCGGCAACGCCTCGCCCATCGGTGACTCGCCGCCACTGCTGATTGCCCTGGATGCCCAGGTAGTCCTGCGCCAAGGCCAGCGTCAGCGCGTGTTGCCACTGGAAGACTACTTCATCGACTACCGCATCACGGCCCGCCAGGACAGCGAGTTCATCGAGAAGATCATCGTGCCGCGGGCCAGCAACGACTGGACGTTCCGCGCCTACAAGGTCTCCAAGCGCCTGGACGACGACATCTCGGCAGTTTGTGCAGCGTTCAACCTGAGCATCGAAAACGGTGTGGTCAGCGGCGTGCGCATTGCCTTTGGCGGCATGGCCGCGATTCCCAAGCGAGCCCGTGCCTGCGAGGCCGCATTGCGCGGCAAGCCTTGGAACCAGGCCACCCTTGAACGTGCCTGCCAGGCGCTGAGCGAAGACTTCAGCCCGCTCTCGGACTTCCGCGCGAGCAAGGAATACCGCCTGCTGACCGCGCAGAACCTGCTGCGCAAGTACTTCATCGAACTGCAATCGCCGCACATCGAAACCCGGGTGACCGACTATGTCTAATCATCATGCCGTCAAGAGCCAGGCCGAGATGGCCGAGCTGTTCCGCCAGGACCTGACCACCGGCGTCGGCCGCAGCGTCAAGCACGACAGCGCCGACAAACACGTCAGTGGCGAAGCGGTGTATATCGATGACCGCCTCGAATTCCCCAATCAGTTGCATGTGTATGCGCGCACAGCCGACCGCGCCCACGCACGCATCCTGAGTATCGATACCGCGCCGTGCTACGCCTTTGAAGGCGTGCGCATCGCCATCACCCATGAAGACATCCCCGGCCTCAAGGATATCGGCCCGGTGGTCGCCGGCGACCCATTGCTGGCGATCGACAAGGTCGAGTTCTTCGGCCAGCCAGTGCTGGCGGTAGCTGCCCGCGATCTGGAAACCGCGCGCCGTGCGGCGATGGCGGCGATCATTGAATACGAAGACCTCGAACCGGTGCTGGATGTGGTCCAGGCGCTGCGCGACAAGCACTTCGTACTCGACAGCCATACCCATCAGCGCGGCGACTCGGTTGCCGCCCTGGCCAGCGCCCCGCACCGCTTGCAAGGCACCTTGCATATCGGTGGCCAGGAGCACTTCTACCTGGAAACGCAGATCTCGTCGGTGATGCCGACCGAAGACGGCGGCATGATCGTGTACTGCTCGACACAGAACCCGACCGAAGTGCAGAAGCTGGTCGCCGAAGTGCTCGACGTGCCGATGAACAAGATCGTGCTCGACATGCGCCGCATGGGTGGCGGTTTCGGCGGCAAGGAAACCCAGGCCGCCAGCCCGGCCTGCCTCTGCGCGGTGATCGCACGGCTGACCGGCCAGCCGACCAAGATGCGCCTGCCACGGGTCGAAGACATGACCATGACCGGCAAGCGCCACCCGTTCTATGTCGAGTACGACGTCGGCTTCGATGACGACGGCCGCCTGCACGGCATCCAGTTCGACCTCGCCGGCAACTGCGGCTACTCGCCGGACCTGTCCGGCTCGATCGTCGACCGCGCAATGTTCCACTCGGACAACGCCTATTACCTTGGCGACGCGACCGTCAACGGCCACCGCTGCAAGACCAACACCGCCTCCAACACCGCCTACCGTGGTTTCGGCGGGCCGCAGGGTATGGTCGCCATTGAGCAGGTGATGGACCACATTGCCCGTCAATTGGGCCGTGACCCACTGGACGTGCGCAAGGCCAACTACTATGGCAAGACCGAGCGCAACGTCACCCATTACTACCAGACCGTCGAACACAACCTGATCGAGGAAATGACCGCCGAGCTGGAGGCCAGCAGCGACTACGCCGAGCGGCGCAAGTCGATCCGCCACTTCAACGAGCACAGCCCAGTGCTGAAAAAAGGCCTGGCGCTGACCCCGGTCAAGTTCGGCATTTCGTTCACCGCCACCTTCCTCAACCAGGCCGGCGCGCTGATCCACATCTACACCGACGGCAGCATCCACCTCAACCATGGCGGCACCGAGATGGGCCAGGGTTTGAACACCAAGGTTGCGCAGGTGGTTGCGCAGGTGTTCCAGGTCGGGATCGACCGTATTCAGATCACTGCAACCAACACCGATAAGGTCCCCAACACCTCGCCGACCGCTGCATCCAGCGGCGCCGACCTGAACGGCAAGGCGGCGCAGAACGCGGCGGAAATCCTCAAGAAGCGCCTGGTCGAGTTTGCTGCCCGGCACTGGAACGTCACCGAGGAAGACGTAGAATTCCGCAACGGCCATGTGCGCGTGCGTGAAGAGCTGATCAGCTTCGAGACGCTGGTGCAGCAGGCGTACTTTGCCCAGGTGTCGCTGTCGACCACTGGTTTCTATCGCACGCCGAAGATCTTCTACGACCGCTCGCAGGCACGCGGCCGGCCGTTCTACTACTTCGCCTTTGGCGCAGCCTGCGTCGAGGTCATCGTCGACACCCTCACCGGCGAGTACAAGATGCTGCGTGCCGATATCCTGCACGACGTCGGCGACTCACTGAACCCGGCCATCGACATCGGTCAGGTCGAAGGCGGCTTCATTCAGGGCATGGGCTGGCTGACCACCGAAGAGTTGGTGTGGAACGCCAATGGCAAGCTGGTCACCAACGGCCCGGCCAGTTACAAGATCCCGGCAGTGGCCGACATGCCGCTGGACTTGCGGGTGAAACTGGTCGAGAACCGTAAGAACCCGGAAGACACCGTGTTCCATTCCAAGGCCGTCGGCGAGCCGCCGTTCATGCTCGGCATCGCCGCCTGGTGCGCGATCAAGGACGCCGTTGCCAGCATCGCCGACTACCGCGCCCAACCCAACATCGACGCGCCGGCCACGCCTGAGCGGGTCCTGTGGGGCTGCGAGCAGATGCGCCAGACCCTGGCCGTGCAGCAGCCTGCTGAACAGCACGTGGAACCTGTCACATCGTGACCGCAGGCAGCCCCGCGAAGCGCTGTGCTGCGCGGGGCTGAGTTGAAGCCAACTGAGGTTTTGTATCATGCACCAATGGATCAACGCCCTCGCCGACCTGCAAGCTCGCGGTGAACCCTGCGTGCTGGTGACCATCATCGAAGAGCGCGGCTCGACCCCGCGCAATGCTGGCTCGAAGATGGTCGTCAGCGCCCGCCAGCTGTTCGACACCATCGGCGGCGGCCACCTTGAGTACAAGGCCCTGCACATCGCCCGACAGATGCTCGACGAGCAGCGCAGCACCCCGCATCTGGAGCGCTTCAGCCTCGGCGCAAGCCTTGGCCAATGTTGCGGCGGCGTTACCGTGCTGCTGTTCGAGCCGATGGCGGCGGTGCAGGCCGAGATCGCCGTATTCGGCGCGGGCCACGTCGGTCGGGCTCTGGTACCCTTGCTGGCTGCCCTGCCCTGCCGGGTGCGCTGGATCGACTCGCGGGAGCAAGAATTCCCGGAGCTGATCCCCGCCGGCGTGAGCCGCATCATCAGCGAGGAGCCGGTCGACGAAGTGGCCGCACTGCCGCCCGGCAGTTACTGCATCGTCATGACCCACAACCACCACCTCGACCTGGAGCTGACTGCGGCAATCCTCAAGCGCAACGACTTCACCTGGTTCGGCCTGATCGGCTCGAAGACCAAACGGGCCAAGTTCGAGCATCGCCTGCGTGATCGCGGCTATGACGATGCGGTGGTAGCACGCATGCGCTGCCCGATGGGCCTGGCCGAGGTCAAAGGCAAATTGCCGATCGAGATCGCCGTGTCGATTGCCGGCGAAATCATCGCCACCTACAACGCCTGTTTTGGCCAGCACGATGCTGCGGTCAATGCCGGCCCCATTGCTCAGTTGCTGCCGCCGTCGCGCCGCAGCCACGCCAATTGACGAGAGAGTTATGAGCGCAACCCGCAAAGCTTACCGATCCGCCATCCTGCACAGCGTTGGCGACCCCGCCGAAGTCGGTCTGGAGGCATCCTACGAGTACTACCCGGACGGCCTGCTGGTGGTCGACGAAGGCCGCATCAGCGCCCTCGGCCACGCCAGCGACCTGCTGCCGACGCTGGATGCCGACATCGACGTGGTGCATTACCAGGATGCCCTGATCACCCCGGGCTTCATCGACACCCATATCCACTTCCCGCAGACCGGCATGATCGGCTCCTATGGCGAGCAGTTGCTGGACTGGCTGAACACTTACACCTTCCCCTGCGAGAAGCAGTTCGCCGACAAGGCGCATGCCGACAAGGTCGCGAAGATCTTCCTGCAGGAGCTGCTGCGCAACGGCACCACCACCGCACTCGTATTCGGCAGTGTGCATCCGGAGTCGGTCAATGCGCTGTTCGAAGAGGCCGAGCGGCTGGACCTGCGCCTGATCGCCGGCAAGGTGATGATGGACCGCAACGCGCCGGATTATCTGACCGACACGGCGGAGTCGTCCTACACCGAGAGCAAGGCGCTGATTCAGCGTTGGCATGGCAAAGGCCGGCTGCACTATGCGGTAACGCCGCGCTTTGCCCCGACCAGCACGCCCGAGCAATTGGCGATGGCCGGGCAACTGCTGAAAGAGCATCCGGGGGTGTACATGCATACGCACCTGTCCGAGAACCTGCAGGAGATCGACTGGGTCAAGGGCTTGTTCCCGGAGCAGAAGGGCTACCTGGACGTCTACGATCACTTCGAGTTGCTGGGTGAGCGGTCGGTGTTTGCCCATGGCGTGCATCTGTGTGATGAGGAGTGTCAGCGGCTGTCGGAAACAGGCTCGGCGGTGGCGTTCTGCCCGACCTCGAACCTGTTCCTGGGCAGTGGCTTGTTCAACTTGCCGCAGGCGGAGAAGTTCAAGGTCAATGTCGGGCTGGGCACGGATGTTGGCGCGGGGACCAGTTTTTCGCTGCTGCATACGTTGAATGAGGCTTACAAGGTGATGCAGTTGCAGGGCGCGCGGTTGCATCCGTTCAAGTCGCTGTACCTGGCGACGCTGGGTGGCGCGCGGGCTTTGCGTCTTGAGGATCGGGTGGGGAGTTTGCGTCCGGGGAATGATGCGGACTTTGTGGTGCTCGATTTCAAGGCTACGCCGTTGCTTGAGTATCGCCTGGAGCAGTCGGGGGGGATTGAGGAGACGTTGTTTGTGCTGACGACGCTTGGGGATGATCGGACGGTGCTGGAGACGTATGCGGCTGGGCGGTGTGTGCATCAGCGGTAGGGGCTGCTCACGACTGCTGTGAACATATCAACTTCATCAGGGGCCGTGCGGGCCCCTTTCGCCATTACGGCGAGTCCCTTTTGGCCTTACTCCGTCCGCGGCAGAAGGAACCAATCAACCTTTAGCCGAAGAAACCCGCGCAGGCTTCTTCTGCAACAAGTGCGAAAACACCGCATGCAGATCGTCCGAAGCACTCTCCTCATCGAGGTTCAGCTTGCTGTCGATATGATCCATATGATGCATCATCAAACTGACCGCCTGCTGAGCATCCCGCGCCTCGATCGCATCGATCAGCTGCATATGCTCGTCATACGAACAGTGCGACCGGTTCCCGCTCTCATACTGCGCAATGATCAAAGACGTCTGCGACACCAGACTACGCTGGAAGCTCACCAACGGCGCATTGCCAGCAGCCTCAGCCAGCTTCAGGTGAAACTCCCCGGAAAGCCGGATCCCAGCCCCCCGATCACCCCGCGAAAAGCTGTCCCGCTCGTCACGCACCATCTGCCGCAACTCGTTCAACTGCTCAGCCGTAGCATGCTGCACCGCCAGCTCAGTGATCGCCCGCTCAACCATCCGTCGCGAGAAGAACACCTGCCGCGCCTCTTCAACCGTCGGGCTGGCAACCACAGCACCGCGATTAGGCCGCAGCAACACCACGCTCTCATGGGCCAGACGCGACAAGGCGCGACGAATGATGGTGCGGCTGACGCCAAAGATCTCGCCCAGCGCTTCCTCGCTCAACTTGGTGCCCGGCGCCAGCCGCTGCTCGAGGATCGCCTCGAAAATATGCGCGTAGACGATGTCGTCCTGGGTACCACTGCGCCCGGCCTTGCCGGTGCGTACAGGTTTCTTGAGAGGCTGCAGCTGTTCGTTCATGGGCACTCGAGCATGGGAATCCGCCAATCGGACCTTGACTGTACTGCCTGTCAGAGGGTGGCTGGCAAGCCCTGGTTGGAAATAAGAAGAAAGGTACTGGCCCATTGTACACAGGCTGACCCGTTTCTGCAGGTGGCCATTTCGGCATATAGCCACTATTTACAAGATTGTACCCAGGAAAGATAAAACATTATTTGCATTATTTGTACACAAACGCATAATCCAGCGAGCAACTTCTTGACCCATGAGTCAACAAACCGGTCAGACGTCTGCCTCACCCTCGCGGAATCACCAAGTGCATAGCGCAGGAAACTGATTCCGAACAACAAGAAAGACTTGAGGAGTACTCGCAGTGGACACCCGCAAATCCGACGCCCCTACGCTGGATCTCACTCCACCGCTCGAAACGAGCTGGCTGGAACGGATTTTCAAACTCAAGCGGCACGGCACCACCGTCAAGACCGAAATGATCGCCGGGGTGACCACCTTCATCACCATGGCCTACATCATCTTCGTCAACCCCAACATCATGGCCGACGCCGGCATCGATCACGGCGCCGCGTTCGTCGCGACCTGCATCGCCGCCGCACTGGGCTGCCTGTTGATGGGGCTGTACGCCAACTGGCCCGTGGGCCTGGCCCCGGGCATGGGCCTCAACGCCTTCTTTACCTACACCGTGGTCGGCACCATGGGTTACACCTGGGAGGCGGCGCTGGGTGCCGTGTTCGTCTCTGGCGTGCTGTTCATGTTCCTGACCTTGTCGCGCGTGCGCGAGTGGCTGCTCAACAGCATCCCGGTCAGCCTGCGCCATGCCATGGGCGCCGGCGTTGGGCTGTTTCTCGGACTGATCGGCTTGAAGACTGCGGGCATCGTGGTCGACAGCCCCGCCACCCTGATCAAGCTCGGTTCGCTGCATGAACCAGGGCCGCTGCTGGCCGCCGTGTGCTTCCTGATGATCGCCGTGCTCAGCTACCACCGCGTATTCGGCGCGATCCTCATCGCCATCATCAGCGTCACCCTTGCTGGCTGGGGTCTGGGCCTGGTGCAGTACGGCGGCGTGTTCTCGCTGCCGCCAAGCCTGGCGCCAACCTGGCTGGCGATGGACGTCGCCGGAGTGTTCAACGTCAGCATGATCAGCGTGGTGCTGGCCTTCCTGTTTGTGCACATGTTCGACACCGCCGGCACCTTGATGGGCGTCGCCCAGCGCGCCGGGCTGGTATCTGCAGACGGCAAGATCGAAAACCTGTCGCGTGCATTGAAGGCCGACAGCGCCTCCAGCGTATTCGGCGCCGCCGTCGGCGTACCGCCGGTGACCAGCTACGTCGAAAGTGCCGCCGGGGTGGCTGCAGGCGGTCGCACCGGCCTGACGGCGGTGGTGGTTGGCCTGCTGTTTGTGGCGGCGATGTTCTTCGCACCGCTGGCCGGGATGATTCCAGCCTATGCCACCGCGGGCGCGCTGATCTATGTCGCGATGCTGATGATGGGCAGCATGGCCCACATCAACTGGGATGAAGCCACCGACAGCATCCCCGCGATCGTCACTGTCATCATGATGCCGCTGACCTTCTCGGTCGCCGACGGCATCGCCCTGGGCTTTATCAGCTACGTGGTGCTCAAGGCGGGGACCGGCAAGTACAAGGAAATTTCTGCCAGCTTGTGGGTGCTGTGCGTGATCTTCATTGCCAAGTTCGTCTTCCTGTAAAGCTGCCCTGCCCGCCGGCGTTTGGCATTTGCCGCGCCGGTAGTGGCTGCGCTGGCTCGCACCGGTCATTGATGGCGGCTATAGCGACAATGCGTCCTGTTGTACGGATTTTCTCTGACTGCCGTAGGAATGATCCTGTTCGCTTTTAGCAGGGAAAAATACGGGTTAGAAGCTGCTAGCTTCCCTTGCTCAATCGAGCACAGGGAGTTTGCAGATGCACGAGATAATCTCCGGCGTCAGCCATGAAACCCACTTCAGCCTCACGCTGGAAGACCTCGACACCGACTTTCAAGTGTTGTCGTTCACCGGCCACGAGGCCATCAGCCAACCGTACCGCTTCGAGCTGGAACTGGTCAGCGAACGCCCTGATATTGACCTGGAAAGTCTGTTGCACAAACAGGCGTTTCTGGCCTACGACACGGCCGGCAACGGCATCCACGCTCAGGTCTATCAGGTCGCTCAAGGTGATTCAGGCAAACGCCTGCATCGTTACCGCGTGGTACTAGTACCGCGTATTGCCTACCTCGCACACCGCACCAACCAGCGCATCTTCCAGCAACTGACCGCGCCGCAGATCATCGCCAAGATCTTCGAAGAGCACGGCCTGCTAAGCGACGTCTACCGCTTCAGCCTCGGCACCCCGTGCCCGGTCCGCGAGTACTGCGTGCAGTACGATGAATCCGACCTGCATTTCATCCAGCGGCTATGCGAAGAAGAAGGCGTGCACTACCACTTCGAGCACAGCCGCGACGGCCACCTGCTGGTGTTCGGCGACGACCAGACCTTCTTCCCCAGACTCGGCCGCCCAGTGCCCTACGTGCAGGACTCCGGCATGGCCGCCGAAGCTGCGGTGATCAAGCGCTTCAACGTGCGCCTGGCAACCCGCACCAGCCGCGTCAGTCGACGTGACTACGACTTCAAGAAGCCGCGCCTGCTGCTCGAGGCTACCTACAAACCCGACGCGCCGGCTATCCAAGAACCAGACTTGGAAGACTACGACTATCCAGCCAGCTTCACTGACCGCGCTCGCGGCAGGCAGCTGAGCCAGCGCGCTCTGGAGCGCCACCGCGCCGACTACCGCCTGAGTGAGGGCCAAAGCGACGTGACCCGGCTGGTAAGCGGCCACTTCCTGGAGCTGTCTCAGCACCCGCGCAGCGAATGGAACGATCTGTGGCTGCTGACCGAAGTGCATCACGAAGGCAAGCAGCCACAAGTCCTGGAAGAGTCGGTGACCAGCGATACCAGCAACGATCCCGACGGCTTCCACCAAGGCTATCGCAACCGCTTCCTAGCCACGCCATGGGACGTGTTCTATCGCCCTGCGCTCAAGCATCCCAAACCCCAGGTACTGGGCAGCCAGACCGCCGTGGTCACCGGCCCCAAAGACGAAGAAATCTACTGCGATGAATACGGCCGGGTGAAAGTGCAGTTCTTCTGGGACCGCGAGGCCACAGGCGACGAGACCAGCAGTTGCTGGCTGCGTGTGTCGTCCAGCTGGGCTGGCGAGCGCTATGGCGGCGTGGCGATCCCGCGAGTAGGTATGGAGGTACTGGTCGACTTTCTCGAAGGCGATCCCGATCGCCCGCTGGTGAGTGGCTGCCTGTACCACGGCGTCAACGTGCCGCCCTATGAACTGCCGACGCACAAGACCCGCAGTGTCTTCAAGACCCTCAGCAGCCCCGGCGGTAAAGGCTTCAACGAACTGCGCATCGAGGACAAGAAGAATCAGGAGCAGATCTTCGTTCATGCCCAGCGCAACTGGGACCAGAACATCGGCCACGACCAGAAGATCCACGTCGGCCACGAGCGCCACGACACCGTGGTGGGCAACAGCTACAGCACGTTCCAGGCCGAGGAGCATCGCACCACGGTGGGCGACCGCAAGACCGAGATAAAGGCTGAAGACCATCTAACGGTAGGCAACAGCCAACACGTGAAGATCGGCAATGCGCAGTTGGTTGAGGTGGGCCGGGAGATCCACATCAAAGCAGGCGAGAAGGTGGTGATCGAGGCCGGGCTGGAGCTGACGGTGAAGGCCGGTGGCAGCTTTATCAAACTCGACCCAGGTGGCGTGACGGTGGTTGGGTCACAGATCTTGTTGAACGCAGGCGGCACGCCGGGGAGTGGTAGCGGGCTCCGGATCAAGGCGCCGCTGTTGGCAGGCGCAGTGGACAGCGCCAATGCGGGATACGTCATCGAAAACAGCGCGCAGGTACAGGACCGCTATGACGAACAAGTCAGAGTGGTCAGTTGCACAGGGTTACCGGTGAAATCCGCACAGGTCGCGGTTTATCAGGCGAGTTCGGCTACACCGAAAGCTATTCGCGCAAACAAAGAGGGCCTTTTTCCAAAAATTGATACGGAGGATGCGCAGAGGGGTGCCCTTTACTTCAACTGCAAGAAATCCAGAGTCCCAGCCGACAGCCAAAATTATGAAAGGAGTCGCAATAAATGAGCATACCGCCACTGGCCACTTTTACGACCAATACCGACCCTAATTCGCTTGTCACCGTCGTTTTCGGCTGCGAACACTTGTGGGCCATGGGGCAGTGCCGCGCCATTGAGATATTGAGCATTGAGAAATACTGCCCGACCACGGGAGCAGAGCTTGAACTGGTAAGAGACTTCAGTGCCCGCGCAGCGCGCATCGCTGCAGCGTATGCACGGTTTTATCTTGAGCTGGAAGAAGGCTGCAACCCGGAGTTGAAGGGTAGGTTTTATTGGATGGGCCTCGCAGCGTTCGCCAGCAAGCAGGTCATGTGCGGCCTGGATTTTGTCAAGGAAGTCAGTACCTATACAAAACCGGTAAGTGAGTATTACCCGCCAGTGTGGCTAGGCCAGAAAGGGTTGGAAATTGGCAAGGACTCGCTAGGGAAAGGAAATTTTTGGTTGTTCCAGGACATTTATGTTTGGCATTGGTTTTATGCCAACTACCCTGAAATGTTTGCGAAGTGCTCAGAGGAGCGTGACGCTTCGAAGTATCCGGCTAAGGCGCTGAATAATTTAAAAGAGATGCCTTGGGCAGAAGAGGCTTTGGCTGTAATTGGGGATTTTTCCATTAATGACTACTTGCGTGGAGGGTTTCAGAAAATAGCCCAATGCGAGAAGATTCCACCAGGGGATGAAAGACGTAAGCTTCAACTTTCCTCCCTCATGGACATAGCCGACCATGAACAGCGTATGGTACTACAGCCATTAATCTACAATAGCATAATTTTTCAAGGGGTATTGAGAGGCCAGCAAGCTATGGAGTTTGTGCCTGGGTTTCCTAAGCGCCTTGCAGCGTTCAGCACAGCTTGCGATGTCGATGATGAAGAGCTTAGGGTAGTAATGGAGGATGGGGATTTATATTCGGAAAATGATCGTATGGAGTTTATTGAAAAAATTGCAATTCGTTATCATGATCTAATGAATGATAAGGCTGACTACATGGAGGGTGAAATGCGAGCAATATCGAGCTGGAATGCAGCGACATGAAAGTATTGGTTTTGATGATGCTCGTCTTCTTTATAGGTTGCAAACAGGAGTCTAAGGTGTTAGTGAATTTATCAATGGGCGCGGAAATTAGTGATTTCTTAAGAGATAGTCCAATAGTAATTTCAAGTGACTGCATGAAAAAAATAGAGCTTTGCTATCACGAATTTAACAGGCCATTTTCCAGTCCTGCACTTCCGAATGTAAATATAATCTTGGGTGAGTCATCATTGACGTTTGAGCATGTAGTAGCTCTCAGCGTAGTAGATGATAGACCAAAGACTGAGGGGAAGTTAGATTCTATTAGGCTGACATTAAGGGGGGTGCCAAGTTACAGCAAAACTTCGGTTGCTAAGGAATTCGCCTATGAGGTGATTGAGGATATATTGAGCGCCGGATGGAAGCGCTACATATATCGGTTTGATCCACGAATAGCGGGCGCTGAGTCTAGGAAATTTGAGGCATGTGGCGAGGCGTGCGGTACAGTGATAATGACGCTTCCGCGTTTTGACCCACATTATGAGATGACTGATGAGCAATGGGAAAGCGATCGGTTCTATCACTGGTATTTTTTCAAGGAAGGGTATTATCTCGAGCTTCGCGCATGGAGCTCGCGAGGCCAAAAAGATCCTGCGGGTCAGGCAAGCTATTTGTTTAATGTCGATATCAAGTCGGAAAAAGAGTTTTGGCTTGGGGCCTTCGACTCCAAAGATAAGCATCGATGGCTAGAACTCTTGCCAGACAAGCTGGAACACTATCGAGTACGGCGCCAAGTAACTGAAGAAAAGGCAGAGAGGGAGGGAGTTGAGATCGAACGCACTTACCATGATGCCCCTATTCTTGTTTTAGAAAAGTAATGCACGCGAGTATCTCGATTTCCGCTGGGTGAAGGTACAGTTCTTCTGGGACCGCGAGGCCACAGGCGACGAGACCAGCAGTTGCTGGCTGCGTGTGTCGTCCAGCTGGGCTGGCGAGCGCTATGGCGGCGTGGCGATCCCGCGAGTAGGTATGGAGGTACTGGTCGACTTTCTCGAAGGCGATCCCGATCGCCCGCTGGTGAGTGGTTGCCTGTACCACGGCGTCAACGTGCCGCCCTATGAACTGCCGACGCACAAGACCCGCAGTGTCTTCAAGACCCTCAGCAGCCCCGGCGGCAATGGCTTCAACGAACTGCGCATCGAGGACAAGAAGGATCAAGAGCAGATCTTCGTCCATGCCCAGCGCAACTGGGACCAGAACATTGGCCACGACCAGAAGATCCATGTCGGCCACGAGCGCCACGACACCGTGGTGGGCAACAGCTACAGCACGTTCCAGGCCGAGGAGCATCGCACCACGGTGGGCGACCGCAAGACCGAGATAAAGGCTGAAGACCATCTAACGGTAGGCAACAGCCAACACGTGAAGATCGGCAATGCGCAGTTGGTTGAGGTGGGCCGGGAGATCCACATCAAAGCAGGCGAGAAGGTGGTGATCGAGGCCGGGCTGGAGCTGACGGTGAAGGCCGGTGGCAGCTTTATCAAACTCGACCCAGGTGGCGTGACGGTGGTTGGGTCACAGATCTTGTTGAACGCAGGCGGCACGCCGGGGAGTGGTAGCGGGCTCCGGATCAAGGCGCCGCTGTTGGCAGGCGCAGTGGACAGCGCCAATGCGGGATACGTCATCGAAAACAGCGCGCAGGTACAGGACCGCTATGACGAACAAGTCAGAGTGGTCAGTTGCACAGGGTTACCGGTGAAATCCGCACAGGTCGCGGTTTATCAGGCGAGTTCGGCTACACCGAAAGCTATTCGCGCAAACAAAGAGGGCCTTTTTCCAAAAATTGATACGGAGGATGCGCAGAGGGGTGCCCTTTACTTCAACTGCAAGAAATCCAGAGTCCCAGCCGACAGCCAAAATTATGAAAGGAGTCGCAATAAATGAGCATACCGCCACTGGCCACTTTTACGACCAATACCGACCCTAATTCGCTTGTCACCGTCGTTTTCGGCTGTGAACACTTATGGGCCATGGGGCAGTGCCGCGCCATTGAGGTACTGAGCATTGAGAAATACTGCCCGACCACGGGAGCTGAACTTGAACTGGTAAGCGACTTCAGTGCCCGCGCAGCGCGCATCGCTGCAGCGTATGCACGGTTTTATCTAGAGCTGGAAGAGGGCTGCAATCCAGAACTCAAGGGAAGGTTTTACTGGATGGGCCTTGCCGCGTTCGCCAGCAAGCAGGTCATGTGTGGTTTGGATTTTGTCAAAGAACTGAGTACGTATACTAAGCCGATAAGTCCATATTTTACACCGGCAACAATAGGGCAAGGGACCATGGAGGTTGGCAAGGGCTCATTGGGTAAAGGCAATTTCTGGTTATTTCAGGATATTTATGTTTGGCATTGGTTTTATGCCAATTACCCGGAGATGTTCGCGAAATGTTCGGAGGAGCGTGATGCTTCAAAATATCCCGCTAAGGCACTGGATAATTTAAAGGAGATGCCGTGGGCAGAGGAAGCGTTAAGCGTGCTCAGGAATTTTTCAATGAACGACTATTTGCGTCTGGGGTTTAAGAAGGTCGCCGAGTATGAAACTAGTGTGCCTGGAGAACGACGACGAAAAGCTCAACTCGCATCCCTGATGCGCATAGCTGACCATGAGCAGCGAGAGGTTTTACAGCCATTGATTTACAACGATGTGTCATTTCAGGGGGTACTGGACGCTCAGCAAGCTGCGGAGTTTCTACCCGGGCTTCCGAAGCGCCTTGCTGCATTCAGCACAGCTTGCGATGTCGATGATGAAGAGCTGAAGGTAGTAATGGAGAAGGGAGATTTATATGTGGAAAATGATCGCATGCGGTTTATTACAAAAATTGCAGATCGCTATCATAAGCTGATGAATAATAAATCTGATTATATGGAGGGTGAAATGCTCAAAATCTCGAGCTGGAATGAATCAATATGAAGGTGCTGGGGCTGGTAGTGTTCGTCTTTTTGATAGGGTGTAAGGAGGAGTCTAAGGTGTTTGTGAATTTACCAATGGGTGCTGAAATCAGCGAGTTCTTGAGAGGTAGTCCAGTAGCCCTTTCGAGTGACTGCATGAAGAAATTAGAGCTATGCTATCACGAATTCGATAGGCCCTTTTCCAGTGTGGCACTTCCGAGTGTGAATGTATTGGTTGGTACATCATCATTTATATTCGATCACGTAGTAGCCCTCAGCGTCATAGATGACATTCCGCGCACACAGGGTAAAATAGACGATATCCGTCTTACGTTGAGGGGGGTGCCAAGTTATAGCAAAACCCCGGCTGCTAAAGAGTTTGCGTATGGTGTTATTACGAGAATTTTAGGCGCTGGATGGAAGCGATACATATACAGATTTGATCCGCGAATAGCGGGGTCTGAGTCTGAAAGATTTGAGGCGTGTGGAAGTGAGATTTGCGGAAATGTAACTATGACGATTCCGCGTTTCGATCCATATTATAAAATGACTGATGAGCAGTGGCAGAGCGACGGATTCTATAACTGGTATTTTTTTAAGGATGGCTATTATCTGGACTTTAGTGCGTGGAGCTCGCGAAGCGAAGACGATCCTGTAGGTCAGGCGAGTTATTTATTTAGCGTGGAGATTAAGTCGGAGAAAGAGTTCTGGCAAGAAGCCTTTGAACCGAAAGATAGACATCAATGGCTACAGCTTTTGCCTCAAAAATTGGAGGCCTATCGAGCGGAACGTCAGGTCTCTGAGGAGAAGGCTGAAAGGGCAGGCGTTGAGATCGATCGTACCTATCAAGATGCTCCTATTTTTGCTTTGGGGGAATGAGGCATTCAAGTGTCTCGACTACGGCCGGCTGAAGGTGAAGTTTTTCTGGAACCGTGAGGCCACTGGCGACGAGACCAGCAGCTGCTGGCTGCGGGTGTCGTCCAGCTGGGCTGGCGAGCGCTATGGCGGCGTGGCCATCCCGCGAGTAGGTATGGAGGTGCTGGTCGACTTTCTCGAAGGCGATCCCGATCGCCCGCTGGTGAGTGGCTGCCTGTACCACGGCGTCAACGTCCCTCCCTACGAACTGCCAGCGCACAAAACCCGCAGTGTCTTCAAGACCCTCAGCAGCCCCGGCGGCAAAGGCTTCAACGAACTGCGCATCGAGGACAAGAAGGATCAAGAGCAGATCTTCGTCCATGCCCAGCGCAACTGGGACCAGAACATTGGCCACGACCAGAAGATCCATGTCGGCCACGAGCGCCACGACACCGTGGTGGGCAACAGCTACAGCACGTTCCAGGCCGAGGAGCATCGCACCACGGTGGGCGACCGCAAGACCGAGATAAAGGCTGAAGACCATCTAACGGTAGGCAACAGCCAACACGTGAAGATCGGCAATGCGCAGTTGGTTGAGGTGGGCCGGGAGATCCACATCAAAGCAGGCGAGAAGGTGGTGATCGAGGCCGGGCTGGAGCTGACGGTGAAGGCCGGTGGCAGCTTTATCAAACTCGACCCAGGTGGCGTGACGGTGGTTGGGTCACAGATCTTGTTGAACGCAGGCGGCACGCCGGGGAGTGGTAGCGGGCTCCGGATCAAGGCGCCGCTGTTGGCAGGCGCAGTGGACAGCGCCAATGCGGGATACGTCATCGAAAACAGCGCGCAGGTACAGGACCGCTATGACGAGCAAGTCAGAGTGGTCAGTTGCACGGGCGTGTCGCTGAAGTCCGTCCATGTCGCGGTTTATCAAGCGGGTTCGACTGCACCGCGAATTCTTACCACGGATCAAAATGGTCTGTTACCGAAGATTGATACGGAAAGTGCGGAAAAGGCCGCGTTTCACTTTGACTGGGACAGCATTGTTGTCCCTATTGACATCGAAAGTTATGAAGGGAGTCGCAGCAAATGACCATAACGCCATTGGCCGTCATCACAACGAACACTACTCCGAATTCCCAGGTGACGATTGAATACGGTTGCGAATATTTGTGGGCTACAGGGCAGGGTCGAGCTCTGAAACTACTGACCGTTCAAAAAACCTGCCCGATCAGAGGGCCGCAGACCGTTTTGGTGAGGGACTTCAGTGCCCGTGCAGCGCGCATAGCTGCAGCGTATGCACGGTTTTATCTAGAGTTGGAAGAAGGCTGCAACCCGGAGTTGAAGGGTAGGTTTTATTGGATGGGCCTTGCAGCTTTCGCCAGCAAGCAGGTCATGTGCGGCCTCGATTTTGTCAAGGAAGTCAGTACCTACACAAAGCCGGCAAGCAAGTATTCCCCGCCAGTGAAGCTAGGCCAAAAAGCGTTGGAGATAGGCAAGGACTCGCTGGGGAAAGGCAATTTTTGGTTATTCCAGGATATTTATGTGTGGCATTGGTTTTATGCCAACCATCCCGAAATGTTTGCTAAGTGCTCGGAGGAACGTGATGCCTCCAAATATCCGGCCAAGGCACTGGATAACTTAAAAGAGATGCCGTGGGCAAAAGAGGCACTCAAGGTGGTAAAAAATTTCAGGGTGAATGGTTATGTCCGAGAGGGTTTCAGAAGCATAGAAATTGCGGAAGCCGAAAATGATATCGATGCGAAGCGAGCCGCGCAATTTGAGTCGTTAATGCAAATTGCAAATCACGAGCAGCGCATGGTGTTGCAGCCTCTCATTTACAAAAGCATTGTATTTCGAGGCTTGTTACACATGCAGCAGCGCATGGAGTTTATACCTTGGTTCCCTCAGAGATTAGCAGCTTTTAGCACTGCTTGCGATGTCACTACCGAAGAGTTGAAGGTAAGAATGACCGAGGGGAATCTGTATGATGAAAACGAAAGAATGGAATTCATAAAAAATATCGCCGTGAATTATCACAACCTGATGGCAGTTCGCATTGATTATATGGAGGGGCAGATCCGCTTGATATCTAACTGGGCAAATGCCTCATGAAGTATTTGGCACTTATTTTATTTACACAACTTTTAATTGGGTGTGAGGGGGCAGGCATGAAACAAACGATAACGGTCAACATGATGGTGGGCGTAGAAAAACTCTTATCTGATAATGCTGGCCTGTTTGCCAGTGATTGTTCGAAAGAGATAGGCGCTTGCGTACACAGCTTTAAGCTTCCTTTTTCCATGGCAGAGCTGCCCACTGCAACGATATCAGTTCCCGGGGGAGGCCCCGACCTGCAGCTTATTGATGTTGTATCTGCCAGAGTCTTTGACCCTCAAGAGACAGAAGGTGATCTGACCTCAATAGATTTTACCCTGAGGGGAGTGGAGAGTCATAGCGATCAAGAAGTAGCCAAGGATTTCGCTTATCAGATAATTCATCAGATAGTAGCTGCCGAATGGAAGCGATATATTTCACCGAAAGATCCGCGTATCGACGGTACTCAAGCAAGCAAGATCCCTTCATATGACGAGGTTGCTGGTACAAGGGTAAAAAGCCACCCTTGGTTTGATCCTGATTACGAGATGTCAGAAGACCAATGGTCAAGCGTTCGCGGGATGTATAATTGGTTTTTTTACAGGAGCGGACATTATCTGACTTTTCAAGTGTGGCGATCTCAATCAGAGGGCGACAGCATTAGGCAAGCAAGCTATCTATTCACTGTGAAAGTTCAAAACGAACAGTCTTTTTGGAGTGACGCGTTCGAAACTAAAGATCGATCTGACTGGAAGCAACTATTGCCAAGATTATTGGATAGCTATCGAATTCGTCGTCAAACTATAGAGGCAAGCGCAGAGCGGGAAGGGATCGCTATCGACAAGTCTATAAGTGATGCGCCTATTTTCATTTTGGGGATGTAGCATTTTTTCAGTGCCGTCTCTGCGATAGAATTTGACGCGCAGTGTCTTAGACACCCGGAACAACCCCGGCGATATTGGCTTCGACGTGCTACGCATTGAGGGCAAGGAGGGTCAAACCGCCACTGAAGCCCTCGCTCCCCCTGCCCCGCCGGGATACAAAACCCCCAGACGAAAAAAAGCCCGCCAGTGTGAGAGCGGGCCAAAGACCTACGAAGATTCTTCTAGCGACCAACTAGCTTCCGCGATAGGTCGAGTAGCTGTAGGGCGAGATCAACAGGGGCACGTGATAATGCTCTTGTTGCTCATCAACCCCGAAGCGCAGCACTACAACATCCAGGAACGCCGCGTCTGGCAACGCCACGCCCCGAGCTCGGTAATAATCTCCAGCACTGAACTGCAACTGGTACACGCCGGTACGGTAGTCGTCGCCCTGCAGCAGCGGCGCGTCGACGCGGCCGTCGCTGTTGGTCAGTGCGCTGTTCACCAGTTCCAGCTGCTGGCCTTCGACACGGTACAACTCGACCTTGATCGAGCTGCCCGGGCAGCCGTGCGCGGCATCCAGTACGTGAGTGGTCAAACGTCCCATGTGCTTGTCGCCTCTTGTTCAAATCGTGGGCAGAAAATACTCGGCGGCACCAGATCAGTGCCCGCCGTGAGTGGGAATGAAGCCATTAAGACACTTTGACTTCAGATTGTACACAATTTTTTAAGCCCTTCCGTGACAGCGGCCAGGCCGCCGAAAAAAAACGGCGACACAGCAGCGGATAGAGGCCTAACCTGCGTGCAGGGATCGTTAGCTGACCAGATGGGCAGGTTTCTTGCAACCGGTTCTCAAGCGACAAAAGGGCAGAAATGCAGAAAAACAGGCTTACAAAAGATTTCAGAAGTTGTATACAATCAGCCCATCCGGTGAGTGCGACAACCCGACGCGGGTCCACCCATCACCTGCACAACGTACAAGAAGGAAGACTGCAGTGAGCGCTGACTATCCTCGCGACCTGATCGGCTACGGCAACAACCCACCTCACCCGCAATGGCCGGGCAACGCCCGCATTGCCCTGTCTTTCGTGCTCAACTACGAAGAAGGCGGCGAGCGCAACATTCTGCACGGAGACAAAGAGTCCGAAGCCTTCCTGTCCGAGATGGTCTCTGCCCAGCCGCTGCAGGGTCAGCGCAACATGAGCATGGAGTCGCTGTACGAGTATGGCAGCCGTGCTGGCGTATGGCGCCTGCTCAAGCTGTTCAAGGACACCGGCGTACCGCTGACCATCTTCGCCGTGGCCATGGCCGCGCAGCGCCACCCGGATGTAATCCGCGCCATGGCCGCAGCCGGCCATGAGATTTGCAGCCACGGCTACCGCTGGATCGACTACCAGAACATGGACGAGGCGCAGGAGCGCGAGCACATGCTCGAAGCCATCCGCATCCTCACCGAGCTGACTGGCGAGCGCCCACTGGGCTGGTACACCGGTCGTACCGGCGCCAACACCCGTCGGCTGGTGATGGAAGAAGGCGGTTTCCTCTACGACAGCGACACCTACGACGACGACCTGCCCTACTGGGAGCCGAACAACCCGACCGGCAAGCCGCATCTGGTGATCCCGTACACCCTCGACACCAACGACATGCGCTTCACCCAGGTGCAGGGCTTCAACTGCGGCGAGCAGTTCTTCCAGTACCTCAAGGACGCCTTTGATGTGCTCTATGAAGAGGGCGCCGAGGCGCCGAAAATGCTCTCGATCGGCCTGCACTGCCGCTTGGTCGGTCGCCCGGCGCGGCTGGCAGCGCTGAAGCGCTTCGTCGAATACGCCAAGAGCCATGACCAGGTCTGGTTTGCCCGTCGCGTGGACATCGCCCGCCACTGGCACACTACCCACCCGTACCAGAACGAGAACGCCTGATGACCGCCTTCAAGACCCTGACTCCTTCGACCCTGAGCCGTGACGCGTTCGTCAGCGCCTTTGCCGACATCTACGAGCACTCGCCGTGGGTGGCCGAGAAGGCCTACGACCTCGGTCAACTGGCCGAGCTGGACCAGATCGAAGCCTTGCATCAGCGCATGAGCGACATCCTGCTCAGCGCCAGCCACGCCGATCAGTTGGCCTTGATCAACGCTCACCCGGACCTGGCCGGCAAAGCCGCCGTCCAGGGCGAACTGACCGAATCGAGCACCAATGAACAGGCCGGAGCCGGTATCCACCAGTGCACCGCCGAAGAGTTCGCCCGCTTCACCGAACTCAACGATGCCTACAAGGCCAAGTTCCAGTTCCCGTTCATCATGGCGGTCAAGGGCAGTAACCGGCACCAGATTCTGGCGGCGTTCGGAACCCGCATTCACAACGATGCCGAAGCCGAATTCAAAGAGGCGCTGGCGCAGATCAACCTGATCGCGCTGTTCCGCCTGCTGCAGCTGTAAGGCTTGCTACAAGGTCTGGCCCGAGTCCGCCACGCGAGCGTACCCAGGGCCTTACCGGCAAGCGCACCACCCCATTAGCCAGTCATAGAAGAAGAGATAACAAGCATGCGCACACTAGTGATCGAGCCCCTGAGCAAAGAAGCCTTCGCCCCCTTTGGTGACGTGATCGAAACCGACGGCAGCGACCACTTCATGATCAACAACGGCTCGACCATGCGCTTCCACAAGCTCGCCACGGTTGAAACCGCCGAGCCTGAGGACCACGCCATCATCAGCATCTTCCGCGCCGACGCGCAGGACATGCCGCTGACCGTACGTATGCTTGAACGCCATCCGCTGGGCAGCCAGGCTTTCATTCCGCTGCTCGGCAATCCGTTTCTGATCGTGGTCGCGCCAGTTGGCGATGCACCTGTATCAGGTTTGGTCCGTGCCTTCCGCAGCAACGGCAGGCAGGGCGTCAATTACCATCGCGGCGTTTGGCACCACCCGGTGCTGACGATCGAAAAGCGGGATGATTTCCTGGTGGTTGATCGCAGTGGTTCAGGCAACAACTGCGATGAGCATTACTTCACCGAGGAACAGATGTTGATCCTCAATCCCCACCAATAAGAAAAGGTCGGTCATCCACGGCCTGCATGAAATACTCAGTGTCGCGATAAACCTGCTGCCCTCGCAGCCTGGTTATCGCGCGCAAGGTCGCGTGCAGCGTTCAAGCTGGTGATCGGCAAGAGGTACATACTGTGGAAGCACACCTTCACGAATGGCTGAACCTGAGCATTCGCTGGGTTCACATGATCACGGGCGTCGCCTGGATCGGTGCATCGTTCTACTTCGTCTGGCTGGAGAACCACCTCAACCGCAGCAACCCGCGCGATGGGTTGTCGGGTGATCTCTGGGCCATCCACGGTGGTGGTATCTACCACCTGGAGAAGTACAAGCTGGCCCCGCCGAAAATGCCCGAGAACCTGCACTGGTTCAAATGGGAAGCCTACTTCACCTGGATGTCCGGGATCGCCCTGCTGTGCGTGGTGTTCTACTGGAACCCGACCCTGTACCTGCTCGCCCCGGGCAGCTCGCTGAGCGGCGCCGAAGGCGTGGCCATCGGTATCGGTTCGCTGGTAGCCGGCTGGTTCATCTACGACATCCTCTGTGACTCACCATTGGGCAAACGCCCTGCCCTGCTCGGCGGCGTGCTGTTCGTGCTGATCATCGCCGCCTGCTGGGGCTTCAGCCTGGTGTTCAGCGGCCGTGGTGCGTACCTGCACACCGGTGCGATCATCGGCACCATCATGGTCGGTAACGTGTTCCGCATCATCATGCCGGCCCAGCGCCAGCTGGTCGCGGCGATCGAAGCCAACCAGACGCCCGACCCGCTGCTGCCGGCCAAAGGCCTGCTGCGCTCGCGGCACAACAACTACTTCACCCTGCCGGTGCTGTTCATCATGATCAGCAACCACTTCCCGAGCACCTACGGCAGCCAGTACAACTGGTTGATCCTGGCCGGGATTGCAGTGGCTGCGGTATTGATCCGTCACTACTTCAACACCCGTCACGACAGCAACAAGTACGCCTGGACTCTGCCCGTAGGCGCCCTGGCGATGATCTGCCTGGCCTATGTCACCGGCCCGAAACCGTTGCCAACAACACCTGAGCAGGCTGCGGCGAAGATCGAGTACCAACCGCTGCCAGCCACTGCCGTCGGCGGCAAGACCGCTGCCGAACAGCGTGCCGCCGATGCTGCCAAAGCAGCTGAAGCACCTGCCGCTGCTGCACAGGCTCCGGCCCAGGCTGCAGCCCAGTCGGGTGACGCCTTCGACACGATTCACAACGTGATCCAGGAACGCTGCACCGTGTGCCATTCGTCCAAGCCGACCAGCCCACTGTTCAGCACTGCGCCAGGTGGCGTGATGTTCGATACCCCGCAGCAGATCCAGGCCCAGGCCGCGCGCATTCAGGCGCAAGCGGTTGCCAGTCAGATCATGCCGCTGGGCAACATCACCCAGATGACCGTTGAAGAACGCAAACTGGTCGGTGACTGGATCGCCAAAGGCGCCCCCGTCAACTGACCCCACGCATCGCCAGGCTCGCTTCTGCACCGGGATCACTCCCGGTGCAGGGCACGCCTGCGCCATGCGCACTACGCAACAAGCAAGCATCGAGCGCAAACCCGCAGCGCGAACCTCTGGCTTTTACCCAAAGCCTGGCGCTGCAGGTTGACCGCTTGGATCCGAGAATAAAAACAAAACTCGAGGTGCTGCATGTCAGAGTCATCCAAGGCGTACATCCCTGTTGCGCCGCCACGACAGCCCCTGCCCCTGTTTCAGCTGATCCTGGTGGGTCTGCAACACGTGCTGCTGATGTACGGCGGTGCGATCGCCGTGCCGCTGATCATCGGCCAGGCCGCTGGCCTGTCGCGTGAAGAAGTCGCCTTCCTGATCAACGCTGACCTGCTGGTCGCAGGCGTTGCCACAATTATCCAATCGTTCGGTATCGGCCCGGTCGGCATTCGCATGCCGGTGATGATGGGCGCAAGCTTTGCTGCGGTCGGCAGCATGGTGGCCATGGCCGGCATGCCCGGCGTCGGCCTGCAGGGCATCTTTGGCGCGACCATCGCCGCCGGTTTCTTCGGCATGCTGATCGCACCGTTCATGTCCAAGGTAGTGCGCTTCTTCCCGCCGCTGGTCACCGGCACGGTGATCACGTCGATCGGCTTGTCGTTGTTCCCGGTGGCGGTCAACTGGGCCGGTGGCGGCCAGCAGGCAGAGACCTTCGGCGCGCCGATCTACCTGATGGTGGCCGGCCTGGTGCTGGCCGTGATCCTGCTGATCAACCGCTTCATGCGTGGCTTCTGGGTCAACGTCTCGGTGCTGGTCGGCATGGGCCTGGGCTACATCGTTGCCGGTTCGATCGGCATGGTCGATCTGTCCGGGCTGGGCGCTGCGCCGTGGCTGCAAGTGGTCACGCCGCTGCACTTCGGCATGCCGACCTTCAGCCTCGCGCCGATCCTGTCGATGTGCCTGGTGGTGGTGATCATCTTCGTCGAGTCCACCGGCATGTTCCTCGCCCTGGGCAAGGTGACTGATCGCGAAGTCACCCCGGGCATGTTGCGCCGGGGTCTGTTGTGCGATGCCGGTGCGTCATTCATCGCCGGTTTCTTCAACACCTTCACCCACTCCTCGTTCGCCCAGAACATTGGCCTGGTGCAGATGACCGGCGTGCGTTGCCGCTACGTGACGATCATGGCCGGAGCCATGCTGATCGGCCTCAGCCTGCTGCCCAAGGCGGCGTACCTGATCGCCTCGATTCCACCGGCCGTGCTCGGCGGTGCCTCGATTGCCATGTTCGGCATGGTCACCGCCACCGGGATCAAGATCCTCCAGGAGGCGGACATCTCCGACCGGCGCAACCAGTTGCTGGTCGCGGTGAGTGTCGGCTTTGGCCTGATCCCGGTGGTCAAGCCGGAGTTCTTCGCACAGATGCCGCAGTGGATGGAACCGATCACCCACAGCGGGATTGCCATGGCGACGGTGTGTGCCCTGGTGCTCAACGTGCTGTTCAACATCCTCGGTGGTGCTGACCGGGCGGCGCACAACGACGCCTGTCACCAGCACTGAGTCAACGGGGTGGCCATGTCTGTCGGCCACCCCGGTTGTTCCAACTCCTTCACGCTCACGCAGTACCGCTACACCGTCGGCCCGCCGGAATGGGCCGCTCGGGGCGCCCTTGCGCCGAAAAAACCCCAAAAAAAACAATAAGTCCGGGAATCACGACATGAAGCGCATCACCTCGTCCCTCTTGCTCGGCAGCAGCCTGCTGGCGACCGTCCCCGCTCACGCCGGTGAATGGCTGCAGTGGCACGGCGAAAGCCTGACCTACCTGTACGGCAAGGATTTCAAGGTCAACCCGAATATCCAGCAGACGGTGACCTTCGAGCACGCCAACAAATGGAAGTACGGCGACACCTTCCTGTTCGTCGACAAGATTTTCTACAACGGCAAGGCCGATGCCAGCAAAGGCGCCAACACCTACTACGGCGAGTTCAGCCCGCGCCTGTCGCTGGGCAAGATCACCGGCCAGAGCTTTGCCTTCGGCCCGGTCAAGGACGTGTTGCTGGCCATGACCTACGAGCGTGGCGAGGGCGACAACGAGGCCTACCTGATCGGCCCTGGCTTTGACCTGGCGGTACCCGGCTTCAACTACTTCGCCCTCAACTTCTACCTGCGCAACACCGAGGGTAGCCGCCCCGGTGACAACGTCTGGCAGATTACCCCGGCCTGGTCCTACACCATCCCGGTCGGCCGCTCGGACGTACTCATCGATGGCTACATCGACTGGGTGGTCGACAACGACCAGACTCGCCGCGGCACCTACCACGCCAATCTGCACGTCAACCCACAGGTCAAATACGACCTCGGCAAAGCCCTCAACTACGGCGCCAAGCAGCTGTATGTCGGCTTTGAATACAGCTACTGGAAAGACAAGTACGGCATCGACAGCCGCGGCAACCTCGACAGCAACCAGAGCGTGGCCAGTGCGCTGGTCAAGGTACATTTCTAAGAAGCTGACCGAACGCCCAACATTGGTTCCACGTGCTCCAGGACGGAGCACTTGAGGCGCAGCGCGCAAGTGAGTAATCTGCGCGCCCCCTCGCTCAGGGCAGAATGATTTCTGCCCGCGTTTACTGACCGCTCAGTCAATGAATTCGGGTGGTTGGTCTGCGTGTTGCCAGCCGTACAGGACCGTTTTCAGCCGTTCAGCAAGACGTCGAGCAGGAAGATTGCGACCAACGACAAAAGTTGGCGCAGCTCTTGCCAAACAGCTGTGGTCAATCGAAAAAAGCTGACTCAAAAGACAAAAACAGCGCCACCACCGAGCGCTGACAACAGATCCGAATCAAGGGAGCGACACACGCGATGCGTACCATCAACAGCCTGATCCTCGCCGGCAGCCTGCTGGCCTCCGGAGCCACCTTTGCCGATGACCTGCTGCAGTGGCAGAGCAACAGCCTGACCTACCTGTGGGGCAAGAACTTCAAGGTCAACCCGGAAATCCAGCAGACCTTCACCTTCGAGCACGCTGACGGCTGGAAGTACGGCGACAACTTCGTGTTCGTCGACAAGATCTTCTACCAGGGCAAAAAGGACGCCGGCAACGGCCCCAACACCTACTACGGCGAGATCAGCCCGCGCCTGTCGTTGGGCAAGATCCTCGACCAGAAGATCGCCTTCGGCCCGGTCAAGGACGTGCTGCTGGCGATGACCTATGAGTTTGGTGAAGGCGACACCGAGTCGTACCTGATCGGCCCTGGCTTCGATCTGGACATCCCAGGCTTCGATTACTTCCAGCTGAACTTCTACCAGCGCACCACCGACGGCAGCCGCGCCGGCGACAATGTCTGGCAGATCACCCCGGTGTGGGCGTACACCATCCCGGTCGGTTCGTCGGACGTGTTGATCGACGGCTTCATGGACTGGGTGGTCGACAACGACCAGAACCGTCGTGGCACCTACCACGCCAACCTGCACTTCAACCCACAGATCAAATACGACCTGGGCAAAGCGCTGCACTTGGGCGAGAAGCAGTTGTACGTCGGTATCGAGTACGACTACTGGAAAAACAAATACGGGATCAAGGATTCCGACGGTTTCACCACCGACCAGAACACCGCCAGCCTGCTGGTCAAGGTGCACTTCTGATCTGATCAGGCGCGCCGCATGAGTCCGCTCCAATCAGGATGAACCCTGCTGGAGCGGTACCAGGCCGATCAGTTGCTCGCCAGTTTGCGTACCCGCGATACCCCGCCGACGACCACCGCAGCGACAAAGCCGGTGATCGCGCCGACCACACCGTACAGGCCAAATTTCGCCACCGCGCCCCAGCCTGCGCTGGCGGCAACCAGCGCCTCGATCAGGTGTTCAAGCGGCTGGATACCCTCGGCAACGAAGGTGCCGCCGACCAGAAACATCGCCAGCGTGCCGATCCACGACAACGCCTTCATCAAGAACGGCGCCGCAGCCACCAGGCCGCGTCCAAGCTTCTTGACGAATGTGCCCCAGGCGCCCTGGGCTTTCGACTTGGCCAGCGCAAAGCCTGCGTCATCCATGCGCACGATGCCGGCGACCAGGCCATAGACGCCGACCGTCATCGCCAGCGCGATCACCACCAAAGTGATGATCTGCTGATACAGCGGCGCCTCGGCAACCACGTTGAGGGTGATGACGATGATTTCGGCGCTGAGGATGAAATCAGTCTTGATCGCGCCCTTGATCTTGCGCTGTTCGTACTCGGCCAGCGCTTCCGGGGTTTTCGGCACAGGCTTGTGCTCAGCGTCCGCCGCTTCATCGCCGCCACGCGAGAGCTTGTCCTTGATTGCCTCATAGCCCTCGTAGCACAAGTAGATCCCGCCCAGCATCAACAGCCACTTGATCGCGGCCGGCAACAAGGCGCTCAGGATCAATGCGCACGGCACCAGGATCGCCTTGTTCTTGAGCGACCCCTTGAACACCGCCCATACCACGGGCAGTTCTCGATCGGCCTTCATGCCGGTGACCTGCTCGGCATTCACCGCCAGGTCATCGCTGAGCACGCTCGCCGACTTCTTCGCCGCGACCTTGCTCATCAGCGCAATGTCGTCGAGCAGCGCCGCGATATCATCCAACAAAGCAAAAAAACTGCTGCCAGCCATTCCATTGATTCCTAGAGGTGTCGGCAGCCGCGCAGGCTTGAGCCCGCGCGACTGCGATAAAGACGTGATTGCCGACAAGTTGGCATACAGACCCTGACCGCGCTGAACAGTTCTGACTGGACGACCCAGCGCTACAGCAGCGGTGTCGTTGCCAACACCACCAGCGGCATCGCCTGCACAGGCAGGTCGCCCAGCTGAGTGGTTGCCAGGCTATGGAAGAACAGTGCAGGCAGCAGCACGTAATATCTCGGCATGCGGCCAGAATGCCTCGCCGACGAAGTTGGCGTGGCGCAGCCAGAGCCCAAGCATGATCAGCAAGGCGATTGGCACCAAAGCGAGAATGAGCGCGCTGGTCATTGGCCAGCTACCTGCAGAGTGTGCAACGTTCGCCGCCCCACAAAAACCTCCACCGTAAAAACAGCCCGGGACTATAAACCGAATATCCATCCACCCGCGGCGATTTATTATTGCGAGGATGCAAAACGGTAGACACCCTGACCTGCACTACTCGGGCCATGACAGAACTGATCAACTGGTCAAGTTCATTAAGGTGGCGCACTGCACGCGATACATCAATCCGTGGCAAACGTTTGCTACCATGCGCGCGACATCCGCGTCTGATCTGCTTACTTGTCATCTGCACCCGCCTTGATCCGCAATAAACCGCGAAGCGCGTGGTCTATGATTATAAGTGCGCGTAACAACGCAACTCCATCTGTGGAACTGGCCAACGTGAAGAACACCTCAATTAAAGCGAGCAAGCGCTGGATGGCTCGAAAGTTCCCTGACACGTCACAGTGGCCGCGCATTCAATTGCTCCTTCGCTTCAGCGGCGTCGCCTGTATCCTGCACGGCACGTTATGGGGCGTTTATTACGCGACCAATGCCATGTTGCTGCTGGCACTGTTACTGTTCACGGTTGTGCTATCTGGCCTGGCGTGCCTGTACCTGGCGACTCAGCCGACACAACGCGCGTTGCCGACACTGGCGCACTGCCTGCTGATTGCCACCATGATTGCCAGCCTGGCCGACTCGGCAACGGCCGATGCCTCGCGCTCCGCCAACCTGTTCCTGATCCCTATCGGCGTGGCCGCCTTCCTGCTGTTTCGCAACAGTGGTATCTACCTGCGCTGGGTGTTCCCATCCGTGTGCTTCGCCGCGCTGGTGTTCTTCGCCAACAGCGCCTTGACCTTTACCCGGCTGGAGTTGCTGCCCTCGGACATCAGCCAGTTCGGCCATACTCTCAACAGCATTACCGCCATGGCCCTGACCCTGGGCGTGCTGGCGATATTTCGCGATGAGCAGAAATTCAAGGTTGAACTGCACAGTGCGCTGGCTCGGGCATTGGCCCGCCGCGAGTTGTGCACCTACCTGCAACCGCAAGTCTGCGCGCAAGAGCGGGTGATCGGCGCTGAAGCATTGCTGCGCTGGGACCGGCCCGGCCACGGGATTCAGTCACCCGCTGAATTCATTCCCGTTGCCGAGCAAAGTGGCCTGATCCACGACATAGGTCTGATGGTGCTGGAGCACGCCTGTCGGCACCTGAGTGAATGGGCCGAGCATGACGATGCGAAGCACTGGACATTGTCGGTAAACGTCAGCCCATTGCAACTTACCTCGTCAACCTTTGTTGAAGAAGTTCGTGAGATAGTTCACAGATTTAATATCCCCGCCAATCGACTTCGCCTGGAAATTACCGAATCGGTATTTGCCAGCGATCTGGTGGCAACCGTGATGAAAATGGAAGCGCTGCGCAGCGACGGTCTATCATGGTCACTCGATGATTTCGGCACAGGGTTTTCTTCATTGGCCCTGCTGCGCGAACTGCCGCTGGATGAGTTAAAGATTGATCGCTCATTTATCGCCGGCATAGAGAGTGACAAGGGCAAATACGAACTGATCAGAAAAATCATTGAAATTGCCGAAATACTGAATATCTCGACGGTTGCCGAAGGGGTTGAAACCGAGGCCCAGTTCGACTGCCTGCAAGCGATGGGCTGCGCAGCATTCCAGGGTTATTACTTCGGCCGGCCGATTGCCGCCGGGCAGTTTTTACAGATCCATTCCAACAGTGACCTCGCCCACATACCCGACGCTGGCGCAAACAGCCTGCCTTGAGCCTCGCTCCGGGCCGGTGCTACCATGCCCGATCCCTCCTAGAGGCGCCCTTTCCGAGGAAGATCCCTGCAATGAGCACCATTCGCGAGCGCAACAAGGAACTGATCCTGCGCGCGGCCAGCGAGGAATTCGCCGACAAGGGCTTCGCCGCCACCAAAACCAGCGACATCGCGGCCAAGGCGGGTTTGCCCAAGCCGAACGTCTACTACTACTTCAAATCCAAGGACAACCTCTACCGCGAGGTGCTCGAGAGCATCATCGCGCCGATCATGCAGGCATCGACGCCGTTCAATGCCGACGGTGATCCGAAAGAAGTACTGAGTGCCTACATCCGCTCGAAGATCCGCATCTCGCGTGATCTGCCGCATGCCTCGAAGGTGTTCGCCAGCGAGATCATGCACGGCGCGCCGCACCTGTCACCGAACCAGGTCGAGCAGCTCAACGAACAGGCTCGGCACAACATCGAGTGCATCCAGCGCTGGATCGAGCGCAAGCAGATCGCACCGGTCGATGCCCATCACCTGATGTTCAGCATCTGGGCGGCCACCCAGACCTACGCCGACTTCGATTGGCAGATCGCCGCCGTCACCGGCAAGGCCAAGCTCGCCGACAGTGATTACGAGGCGGCTGCGCAAACGATCATTCGGCTGGTGCTCAAGGGCTGTGAGCCAGAACTGGCTTGAGCTGAATCAGAAAGGGCCGCAGCGCGGCCCTGTGTGCAGTGATCAGGCCGCGACACCGGCATCTGCGGTCAGGCCCGCCGCTTCGATGGCACTGATTGCGCACTGCTCGTCGATATCCGACGTATCGCCGCTGATCCCCACCGCACCCAGCACCCTGCCCTGCTGATCACGAATCAGCACGCCCCCTGGCGCCGGCACCACCGGCCGCTCGCCCAACCCATTCAATGCGGCAAAAAACGCCGGCCGCTGCTGCGCATCCAGCGCCAACAGACGCGAGCCCTTGCCCAGGGCAATCGCGCCCCAGGCCTTGCCCGTCGCTACCTGCGGGCGCAGCAGGCTGGCGCCATCTTCACGTTGCAGGGCCAGCAGATGCCCGCCGGCATCCAGCACCGCCACGGTCAGCGGCGAGGCGTTGATCTCGCGGCCTGCGGCGAGCGCGGCGTTCACCAGGCTGACTGCGACTTTAAGGGTCAATGTGGTCATGGAAAGGTCCTCTTCTTGTTGTGAGAAGCCCTGAGGGCAGTTGGAATCCAATGACACAAATAGAACACAACTACGATTATCTTTGTATACAATATTTTTAGTCGATCGTGCACGATCAGACGAAACGCCGTTTTCACGGGCATTCCGACCGAAGCGATTACTGCCGACGAAAATGGATTGACCTAGGCCACCGAGCGTGAATACACTCTGGCCAAGAGCAAGTTGTATACAATTACAAAATCGATGAGGCACAACCCATGAGCAAAATGAGAGCAATCGATGCAGCCGTTCTGGTCATGCGCCGGGAAGGCGTAGATACCGCATTCGGCATCCCAGGGGCCGCTATCAACCCGCTGTACTCGGCCCTGAAGAAAGTCGGTGGCATCGATCACGTCCTCGCTCGCCACGTCGAAGGTGCCTCGCACATGGCTGAGGGTTACACCCGCGCCAACCCGGGCAACATCGGCGTGTGCATCGGCACCTCCGGCCCAGCCGGTACCGACATGGTCACCGGTCTTTACAGCGCCGCCGCCGACTCCATCCCGATTCTGTGCATCACCGGCCAGGCGCCGCGTGCCCGGCTGCACAAAGAAGACTTCCAGGCCGTCGACATCACCAGCATCGTCAAGCCGGTGACCAAGTGGGCAACCACCGTGCTCGAGCCAGGCCAGGTACCTTATGCATTCCAGAAGGCCTTCTTTGAAATGCGCAGCGGCCGTCCAGGCCCGGTACTGATCGACCTGCCATTCGACGTGCAGATGGCCGAGATCGAATTCGACATCGAGGCCTACGAGCCACTGCAGATCAACAAACCAGGCGCCACCCGCGTGCAGGCGGAAAAAGCCCTGACCATGCTCAATGACGCCGAGCGTCCATTGCTGGTAGCCGGTGGTGGCATCATCAATGCCGACGCCAGCTACAAGCTGGTCGAGTTCGCCGAACTGACCGGCGTGCCGGTCATCCCTACCCTGATGGGCTGGGGCACGATCCCGGACGACCACCCACTGATGGTGGGCATGGTCGGCCTGCAGACTTCGCACCGCTACGGCAACGCGACCCTGCTCAAGTCGGACATGGTGTTCGGTATCGGTAACCGCTGGGCCAACCGCCACACCGGTTCTGTCGATGTCTACACCGAAGGCCGCAGCTTCGTTCACGTCGACATCGAACCGACCCAGATCGGCCGCGTGTTCACCCCGGACCTGGGCATCGTTTCCGATGCTGGCAAGGCGCTGGATGTGTTCCTTGAAGTGGCCCGCGAGTGGAAAGCCGCCGGCAAGCTCAAGGACCGCAGCGCCTGGGTGCAAGACTGCCAGCAGCGCAAGGCCAGCCTGCACCGCAAGACTCACTTCGACAACGTGCCGGTCAAGCCGCAGCGCGTCTATGAAGAGATGAACAAGGTCTTTGGCAAAGACACCTGCTACATCAGCACCATCGGTCTGTCGCAGATCGCCGGCGCCCAGCTTCTGCACGTGTACAAGCCGCGTCACTGGATCAACTGCGGCCAGGCCGGCCCGCTCGGCTGGACCATCCCGGCTGCCCTCGGTGTGGTCAAGGCCGACCCGCAACGCAAGGTCGTCGCGCTGTCGGGTGACTACGACTTCCAGTTCATGATCGAAGAGCTCGCTGTTGGCGCGCAGTTCAATCTGCCCTACGTCCACGTGCTGGTGAACAACGCCTACCTCGGCCTGATCCGTCAGTCTCAGCGTGGCTTCGAGATGGACTACTGTGTACAACTGGCGTTCGAGAACATCAACTCGACCGAAGCCGGCAGCTACGGTGTCGATCACGTTGCAGTCGTCGAAGGTCTGGGTTGCAAGGCCCTGCGCGTCTTCGAGCCAGGCGAGATCGCCCCTGCCCTGCTCAAGGCGCAGAAAATGGCTGAAGAGTTCCGCGTACCGGTCGTGGTTGAAATCATCCTCGAGCGCGTCACCAACATTTCCATGGGCACCGAAATCAACGCGGTCAACGAATTCGAAGACCTCGCGCTGGTGGGCAACGACGCGCCTACCGCTATCTCGCTGCTCGACTGATTGCCTGACGCCCCCGCGCCGGTTGTGCCGGGGGCTTTCATCTGCAAGGAGATCACCATGCCTCGCTTCGCTGCCAACCTGTCCATGCTGTTTACCGAGCAGGACTTTCTGGCCCGCTTCAAGGCCGCCGCCGACGCCGGCTTCAGCGGTGTCGAATACCTCTTTCCGTACGATTTCAGCGCCGTTGAAATCAAGGCGCAACTGGACGCCAATGGCCTGACCCAGGTGCTGTTCAACCTGCCGGCCGGTGACTGGGGCAAAGGTGAGCGCGGGATTGCCTGCCACCCCGACCGCGTCGAAGAATTCCGCGCCGGTGTCGACAAGGCCATCGACTACGCCACGGTGCTGGGCAATACCCAGATCAACTGCCTGGCGGGCATTCGGCCACAGGGTCTGGAATGCGCCACCGTGCGCAAGACCTTTGTCGACAACCTGAAATTTGCCGCTGACAAGCTGCAAGCCGCCGGGATCCGTCTGGTCATGGAAATGATCAACACCCGCGACATCCCTGGCTTCTACCTGAACACCACGCAACAGGCGCTGGACATCCAGACCGAGGTCGCCAGCGCCAACCTGTTCCTGCAGTACGACATCTACCACATGCAGATCATGGAAGGTGACCTGGCGCGCACCATCGAAGCCAACCTGCCGCGCATCAACCACATCCAGCTGGCTGACAACCCTGGCCGCAACGAACCCGGCACCGGTGAGATCAACTACCGCTTCCTGTTCGAGCACCTGGACCGCATCGGCTACCAAGGTTGGGTCGGCGCCGAGTACAAGCCGCTGACCACCACTGAAGCGGGTCTTGGCTGGCTTAAAACGCACAACGCGATCTAACCCCGCGGATCCCTGTAGGAGCGGCCTTGTGTCGCGAAAGGGCTGCGCAGCAGCCCCGGCGATCTGTGGTGTAGCGAGGAATGCAGGGGCCGCTACGCGACCCTTTCGCGACACAAGGCCGCTCCTACACAGGTGAGCTGCGCCTGGTTTACCGAGATTTCACAATTACAAAAGAGGGTATCTCTCATGGCTAAAATCGGTTTTATCGGCACTGGCATCATGGGCAAGCCCATGGCCCAGAACCTGCAAAAAGCAGGTCACAGCCTGTTCGTTTCGACCCATCACGACGCAGCCCCAGCTGACCTGATCGCCGCCGGCGCGGTCGCCCTGGCCAATCCGAAGGAAGTGGCCCAGGAAGCTGAATTCATCATCGTCATGGTGCCGGACACCCCTCAGGTCGAAGCAGTGCTGTTCGGCGAGAACGGCGTAGCTGAAGGGGTTGGCCCGAACAAGATCGTGATCGACATGAGCTCGATTTCGCCAACCGCCACCAAAGCCTTCGCCGAGAAGATCAAAGCGACTGGTGCTGCTTACCTGGACGCTCCAGTGTCCGGCGGCGAAGTCGGCGCCAAGGCGGCGACCCTGAGCATCATGGTCGGTGGTTGCCCGAAGGCCTTCGAGCGCACCCTGCCGCTGTTCGAGCTGATGGGCAAGAACATCACCCGCGTCGGTGGCAACGGTGACGGCCAGACCGCCAAGGTCGCCAACCAGATCATCGTCGCGCTGAACATCCAGGCAGTCGGCGAAGCGCTGCTGTTCGCTGCCAAGAACGGCGCCGACCCAGCCAAGGTGCGTGAAGCACTGATGGGCGGTTTTGCCTCGTCGAAGATTCTTGAAGTGCATGCCGAGCGCATGATCAAAGGCACCTTCGATCCGGGCTTCCGCATCAATCTGCACCAGAAGGACCTTAACCTGGCCCTGCAAGGCGCCAAGGAACTGGGTATCAACCTGCCGAACACCTCCAACGCGCAGCAAGTGTTCAGCACTTGTGTGGCTTTGGGTGGCGGCAACTGGGACCACTCGGCTTTGATCAAAGGCCTGGAGCACATGGCCAATTTCTCGATCCGCGACGAGAAGTGATTTGAATTGATTTGAATTCGGGGGCTGCTTTGCAGCCCTATCGCGACACAAGGCCGCTCCTACAAAAGGCCTACGCGGTGCTTTCTGTAGGAGCGGCCTTGTGTCGCGATAGGGGCGCGAAGCGCCCCCCAACCGAGCAACACCCGCCCCTGGTTCAGCCTGCACGGAGGTCGTTCCGGGGGCGTTTTTTTATGACGCATAACAACAAGAATTTTGGGAGCCTGCCATGTCGGTCGATCCGCAACAATTTCTGCGCGAGCTGTTCGACACAGCCATCGCCGCCGCCCACCCAAGCCAGGTCCTCGAAGCCTACCTGCCCGCCGACCGTAGCGGCCGGGTCATCGTCATCGGCGCCGGCAAGGCCGCCGCCGCCATGGCTGAAGTGGTTGAAAAAACCTGGCAGGGCGAAGTCTCCGGGCTGGTCGTGACCCGCTATGGCCACGGCGCCAGTTGCCACAAAATCGAAGTGGTCGAAGCTGCCCATCCCGTTCCCGATGCCGCCGGCCTGGCCGTGGCCAAGCGCGTGCTGGAACTGGTCAGCAACCTCACTGAAAGCGACCGGGTGATCTGCCTGCTGTCTGGCGGCGGCTCTGCCCTGCTCGCCCTGCCAGCCGCGGGCCTGTCCCTGGCCGACAAGCAACAGATCAACAAGGCTCTGCTCAAGTCGGGCGCGACCATCGGCGAGATGAACTGCGTGCGCAAGCACCTCTCGGCGATCAAGGGCGGCCGCCTGGCCAAGGCCTGCTGGCCGGCCACGCTGTACACCTACGCCATCTCCGATGTGCCCGGCGACCTCGCTACAGTGATCGCCTCCGGCCCGACCGTGGCTGACCCGAGCACCTCGGCGCAAGCGTTGGCCATCCTCAAACGCTACAACATCGAAGCGCCACAAGCGGTCATCGACTGGCTCAACAACCCGGCCTCGGAAACCGTCAAAGCCGACGACCCGGCCCTGGCCCGCAGCCACTTCCAATTGATCGCCAAGCCCCAGCAGTCGCTGGAAGCTGCAGCCGTGAAAGCCCGCCAGGCCGGCTTCAGCCCGCTGATCCTTGGTGATCTGGAAGGCGAGTCGCGCGAGGTGGCCAAGGTGCATGCCGGCATCGCCCGACAGATCGTCCAGCACGGCCAACCGCTGAAGGCGCCCTGCGTGATTCTCTCCGGCGGTGAAACCACCGTGACCGTGCGCGGCAATGGCCGTGGCGGGCGCAACGCCGAGTTCCTGCTCAGCCTCACCGAAAACCTCAAGGGCCTGCCAGGCGTGTATGCCCTGGCCGGCGACACCGACGGCATCGATGGCTCGGAAGACAACGCCGGCGCCAGCATGACCCCGGCCAGCTACGCCCGCGCCGCCGCGCTGGGGCTTTCAGCCAGCGATGAGCTGGACAATAACAATGGCTACGGCTACTTCGCCGCGCTCGACGCCCTGATCGTCACCGAGCCGACCCGTACCAACGTCAACGACTTCCGCGCCATTCTGATTCTCGAGACTGCCCAATCATGACGCCTGATAAAAAAGTCAAAATCCTCGCCACCCTCGGCCCCGCCATCAACGGCATCGACGATGTACGCCAGCTGGTCGAAGCCGGGGTGAATATCTTTCGCCTCAACTTCAGCCACGGCGAGCACGCCGACCACGCCCTGCGCTATCAGTGGATCCGCGAAGTCGAGCAACAGCTGAACTATCCGCTGGGCATCCTCATGGACCTGCAAGGGCCCAAGCTGCGCGTTGGTCGCTTTGCCGAAGGCAAAGTCCAGCTGCAGCGTGGCCAGGCCCTGCGCCTGGACCTGGACAGCACCCCGGGCGACAGCCGCCGGGTCAACCTGCCGCACCCGGAAATCATCGCCGCCCTGCAGCCAGGCATGGACTTGCTGCTCGACGACGGCAAACTGCGCCTGCGCGTGACCGCCAAGCATGACGACGCCATCGATACCGAAGTGCTGGCCGGCGGCGAGCTGTCCGACCGCAAGGGCGTCAACGTGCCGCAGGCGGTGCTCGAGCTGAGCCCGCTGACCGAGAAAGACCGCCGCGACCTGGCCTTTGGCCTGGAGCTTGGCGTGGATTGGGTGGCGCTGTCGTTCGTGCAGCGCGCTGAGGACATCATCGAAGCGCGCCAGCTGATCGGCGACCGCGCTTACCTCATGGCCAAGATCGAGAAGCCCTCGGCGGTCGACCAGCTGCAGGCCATCGCCGAGCTGTCTGACGCAATCATGGTTGCCCGTGGCGACCTGGGCGTGGAAGTGCCCGCCGAGAGCGTGCCGCAGATCCAGAAGCACATCATCAATACCTGCCGCCAGCTCGGCCGCCCGGTGGTGGTGGCAACGCAGATGCTCGAATCGATGCGCTTCTCGCCCGCGCCGACCCGCGCCGAAGTCACCGATGTCGCCAACGCGGTCGCCGAAGGCGCCGATGCGGTGATGCTGTCGGCTGAAACCGCCTCCGGTGACTATCCACTGGAGGCCGTGCAGATGATGAGCAAGATCATCCGCCAGGTTGAAAACGGCCCGGATTACCAGGCCCAGCTCGACGTCGGCCGGCCAAAAGCCGAAGCCACCACCTCCGATGCGATCAGCTGCGCGATCCGCCGTATCAGCGGCATTCTGCCGGTGGCGGTGCTGGTCAACTACAGCGAGTCGGGCGCTTCGACCCTGCGCGCCGCCCGCGAACGGCCACGGGCACCGATCCTCAACCTGACCCCAAATCTGGTGACGGCACGCCGCCTGAGCGTGACCTGGGGCGTGCATTCGGTGGTCAACGACCGCCTGCGCCAGGTCGACGAAATCTGCTCGACCGCACTGGAAATCGCCCAGGCGCAGGGCATGGCCAGCATCGGCGACACGCTGCTGATCACCGCCGGGGTGCCGTTTGGCAAGCCGGGCACGACCAACACGCTGCGTATCGAGACCTTGATCTGAAACCGCCGCAAGGGGGCGCCAACGTGCGCCCCTGCGCTGCACTGACACTGCGGAAAACCGAGGCCCAAAGAGGCCCACCGCCAACTTCAACCTACTGACTGCCCATGTACACACACAATTTCGTCAACCCGTGCCCCGACTGGGCCACGGCGCTTCTCAACGGCTTTAGCCAGGTATTGCTGCAGCGCAGCCCGCTGTGCGGCCTGTGTTGTTTGCTCGCCATTCTCCTGACCGCCCCGCAGCTGGTCGGTGGTGCCCTGCTGGGCGCGTTGGCCGGGTTGCTCACAGCGCAGCGGCGCGGCTACGACCGGGCTGATCGCCAGGCCGGCCTGTACAGCTACAACGGCGTGCTGATCGGCATCCTGTTCAGCTCAGTGTTGCCATGGTCGGTGATTCTGCCGCCGCTGATCATCGCCGCCAGCGGCCTGTCGAGCATCCTCGTCCATCAATGGCGCAAACGCGGCGCCTGCCTGCTGCCGGCCTATACCGCACCGTTCGTGCTGCTCGGCTGGGCCGCGCTGTTGGCAGCGCAGCCCTCTGCTGCCAGCGCCACGGTCAGCGCCGAGCCCCTGCAGGCGCTGGCACGTGGCCTGGGCCAGGTGTTTCTGCTGGAGCAGCCGCTGGCGGGGCTGCTGATTGCCATCGGTTTGTTCCTGTCCAACCGCAGCGCCGCACTGTGGGCATTGTTCGGCTCAGGCCTGGGTGCCTGCGTTGCGCTGCTCATGGGCGATGCCCACAGCGCCGGGATGGGCTTGCTCGGTTTCAATGCCGCGCTTGCAGCACTGGCCTTTTGCGGCCAGCGCGAGCGGCCGTGGCTGCCGCTGCTGGCGATCGTCCTGGCCATCGCCCTGCAACCGCTGTTCAACCTGCTGCCGGTGGCCGCCCTGACCGCGCCGTTCGTTGCCGCCTGCTGGCTGCTGCACCTGAGCAGCCGCCTGCCGCGCGGGCTGGCGGGGGGCAAAGCGCGCCGCTTGCACAGCTGAGGGGCAAGCCCTAGGCTCTGCGCACTGCACCTATGGAACGCGCCCCATGAACTCCCCGGCGAGCCTGCGCGAGCGGCTCTACATTCTGGTTTTTCAATCCGACACCACCGCTGGCAGACGCTTCGACAAGACCCTGCTGCTGATCATTCTGGCCAGCCTGGTGGTGGTGATCCTCGACAGTATCGATGAGGTTCACCAGAACTACTCAGGCCTGCTCGCCGCCATCGAGTGGGGCTTCACGGCGATCTTTCTCGCCGAATACCTGACCCGCCTGTACTGCTCGCCCAAGCCGCTGCGCTATGCCTTCAGCTTCTACGGCCTGGTCGATCTGCTGGCCGTCGTGCCGGGCATCATCGCCTTGTATTACAGCGATGCCCAGTACCTGCTGATCATCCGCGTGATCCGTATGCTGCGGATCTTCCGCGTGCTCAAGCTGAGCCCGTACCTCAAGCAGGCCAACTACCTGATGAGCGCGCTGCGCGGCAGCAAGCAGAAGATCATCGTGTTTCTGGTCAGCGTGTCCACGCTGGTGACCGTGTTCGGCACTTTGATGTACGTGGTCGAAGGCCCTGAGCACGGCTTCACCAGCATCCCCAAAGGCATCTACTGGGCCATCGTCACCCTGACCACCGTGGGCTTTGGCGACATCGTGCCGAAGACGCCGCTGGGCCAGGTGCTGTCGTCATTGGTGATGATCACCGGTTACTCGATCATCGCTGTGCCGACTGGCATCTTCACCGCCGAACTGGCCAACGCCATGCGCGGCGAACAACTCCAGCACGACTGCCCGACCTGCCGTAAAAACAGCCATGAGCACGGCGCTGCGTTCTGCTCGCGCTGCGGCAATGCGCTGTTTCCCAAGAAGGAATAACCAAAGCGTATTTCGTTCTTTAAACGCCTGGGAAACACCCGCTATAGTCGCAGGCACTCTGCCATTAACTCTTTCAAGAACAAGGATCGCGTCGTGAAAAAACTGTTTACCGCCTCGCTGCTCGCCGCAGGCCTGACCCTGGGCAATCTGGCCCAGGCTGCGCCGACGCTGCTCAACGTGTCCTATGACGTGATGCGCGACTTCTACAAGGACTACAACGCCGCCTTCCAGAAGCACTGGGAAGCCGAGCATAAAGAAAAGATCAACCTGCAGATGTCCTTCGGCGGTTCGAGCAAGCAGGCGCGCTCGGTGATCGATGGCCTGCCGGCTGACGTCATCACCATGAACATGGCCACCGACATCAATGCCCTGGTCGACAATGGCAAGCTGGTCCCGGACAACTGGGTCACGCGCCTGCCGAACAACAGCGCGCCGTTCACCTCGGCCACCGTGTTCATCGTGCGCAAGGGCAACCCGAAAGCGCTGAAAGACTGGCCTGACCTGCTCAAGGACGGCGTCCAGGTGATCGTGCCCAACCCCAAGACCTCCGGTAACGGCCGTTACACCTACCTCTCGGCCTGGGGTTACGTGCTGAAAAACGGCGGTGACGAGAACAAGGCCAAGGACTTCGTCGGCAAGCTGTTCAAGCAGGCGCCAGTGCTCGACACCGGTGGCCGGGCGGCTACCACCACGTTCATGACCAACCAGATCGGCGACGTACTGGTCACCTTCGAAAACGAAGCCGAGATGATCGCCCGCGAATTCGGTCGCGATCAGTTCGAAGTGATCTACCCAAGTGTATCGGCCGAAGCCGAGCCGCCGGTCACCGTGGTCGACAAGGTGGTCGACAAGAAAGGCACCCGCGCCGCCGCCGAGGAATACCTGAAGTACCTGTGGTCGCCGCAAGGCCAGGAAATCGCTGCCAACAACTACCTGCGCCCGCGTGATCCAGCCGTACTGGCCAAGTACACAGACCGCTTCCCGAAAGTCGACTTCCTCTCGGTAGAGAAGACCTTCGGTGACTGGCGCACCGTGCAGAAAACCCACTTCAACGACGGTGGCGTGTTCGACCAGATCTACACCGGCCAGTGATCGACTGACCCTTGCCAGAGCACTCCGGGCCAGGCCATGGCCCGGATTGCATCGAACTTCCCCCGCCTTCGGCAATCAGTTCCTTGAGTAACCCCAACGCCCGCCACGGCCCAAGGAGTACTCCAGTGCTGCGCTTGCTAACCCCGTTACTCCTCAGCCTGTTGCTGAGCACCTCACTCTACGCCGCTGACCCCGCTCCTGCCGAAGCCCCCGCCGAAGAACCTGCCCCGGTGTTACAGGGTGGCTTGCTGGGTGCCCTGGCCGATGGCCTTGACAGTGCAGCCAAAGACCTTGACCTAGATGCCCATGTGCTGGACACCTGGCGCCTGCGCACCGACCGCGCCAGCAAAGAGGTGGAGCGCCTGGTCGACCGCCACTCGGGCAACGACGGCCTGCAACTGATCGGCGATTTTGTCCTGCTGACAGTGGCCTGGGCCGCCAGCTTCTCGCTGCTCAGCCTGCTCGGCCGCTGGCTCGCCGCCCGGTGCGCGCGCACCGCCCTGCTGCAACGGCGCAAGCGCCTGCGCGGGTTGCTGGGCTATCTGTTGCCCTACACCTTGCCGGCCCTGGCGAGTTTGCCGCTGACGCTGTATGCCAGCCGTTTTCTCGACCCATCGATAGCCCGCGCACTCGGCCTGAGCCTGGCCTACGCGACCAGCAGCGGCCTGTTCTCGACCTCGATCATCCTCTGCCTGATCACCCTGTTCGACGCCGGCCACAAGCGCTCTGCCGTCGCCGTGATCCGGCGGATGGCACCGCGGGCGTTGTTCATGATCGGCTTTCTCGCAGCCTGGAGCGACGCGCTGACCAGCCCGCAGATCGCTCGCCAGGTGGGCGGCAATATCACCGCCAGCATCGCTGTGATCACCGGTTTGTTCGCCACCTTCATCTTCGCCAGCCTGGTCCTGCGCCTACGCCGGCCAGTGGGTCACCTGATCCGCAACCGCGACCTGCATGACCGCCTGCATCACCGTGCGGTGCAGGAGACCCTGCGGATCTTCTCCAAGCTGTGGTACCTGCCGATCCTGATGATGATCCTGGTCTCGGCGATCAACCTGATCGGTGCCGGCGAAGAGAGCCAGAAAGCCCTGCAGAACGCCCTGCTGACCACCGTGCTGCTGGTTGCCACGCTGTTCCTCAGCACCCTGCTGCAACACCTGCTGGCGTCACGCAAGGTGGATACGCAGCAGAAGGTCCGCCCCTACAAGGAGCTGCTACGCAGCCTCGCCCATGCGCTGTTGCGCATCGCCATGGCGATTACCTTCATCGAGCTGCTCGGGCGCATCTGGGGTTTCTCGGTGATCGACTTCGCCCTGAGCAACCGCCTCGGCCAGGCGATCAGCAATTCGATTTCAAGCATCGGCCTGATCCTGCTGGTCACGTGGCTGCTGTGGGTAGTGCTCGACACGGCCATTCAAGAGGCGCTGAAGCCACCCGTCGGCAAGCGCAGCTCGCGCCAGCCCAGCACGCGCGTGCGCACCATCCTGCCGATGCTGCGCAATGCGGTGAAGGTGATTCTGGTGGTGATCTGCACCATCACCACCATGGCCAACCTGGGCATCAACGTCGCACCGCTGCTGGCCGGTGCCGGGGTGATTGGCCTGGCCATCGGCTTTGGTTCGCAGCAGCTGGTGCAGGATGTGATCACTGGGCTGTTCATCCTGATCGAAGACACCATCTCGATCGGTGACTGGGTGGTGCTCGACTCCGGCCACGCCGGCACCGTTGAGAGCCTGACCATCCGCACCCTGCGCCTGCGCGACGGCAAGGGCTTCGTCCACTCGGTGCCGTTCGGCCAGATCAAGGCGGTCACCAACCAGTCGCGGCAGTTCGCCTATGCGTTCTTCTCGGTGCAGTTCACCTACGACAGCGACGTCGATCAGTCGCTGGCGTTGATTCACGAGGTGGGCAAGTCGATCAGCGAAGACCCACTGCTGCGGATCAACCTGCAAGGGCCGCTGCAGGTGTTCGGCGTCGACCGCATGGACCTCAACGGATTCGTCCTGACCGCGCAGTTCCGGACCATTTCCGGTGGCCAGTACGCAGTCAGCCGGGCCTTCAACGAGCGCCTGAAAAAACGCGTTGATCAAACCGACAACGTCGCTTTCGCCCAGGTCTACCCGATGCCCGCCCAGGCCCGCGCACTGCCTGCCTGAGTCGTGCCGTGAACTGTCGCCCTCGCCTTCGAGCGCGACAGTTCACTCCCGGCGGAACACCAGCGCCTTCAGGCCACCTTCAGGGTCAGCATCGAGAAACTCCGGCGGGTTCTGCAGGCGCTCGATGAACTGCAACCCCGGCGCCTGCTCAGCCATGCCCTGAATGAGAAAGTCCGAGCCGATCGCCGGGTCATTGACACACGCCAGCACCGTGCCGCCTGCGCTGAGCAGCTCAGGCAAGCGGCGCAGGATTTTCGCGTAGTCCTGGGTGAGTACGAAGCTGCCGCGCTGGAACGTCGGTGGGTCGATGATGATCAGGTCATACGGCCCGTACTTGCGCACCTTGCCCCATGACTTGAACAGCTCATGGCCCAGAAACGCCACCTGGCCCACATCATGGCCATTGAGCCGATGGTTCTCGCGCCCACGCGACAGCGCCGACTTGGCCATGTCCAGGTTGACCACCTGTGCAGCGCCGTTGGCGATCGCCGCTACGGAGAAACCGCAGGTATAGGCGAACAAATTGAGTACCCGCTTGCCAGTGGCGTGCTCACGCACCCAGCGCCGGCCATAGCGCATGTCGAGGAACAGCCCGTTGTTCTGGCGTACGCCCAGGTCGAGCAGATAGGTCAGGCCGTCTTCGACCACCTCACGCTGCTGCACCGGCTCGCCGAGCAACCATTGGCCCGGGCTGTCGGGCAGGTAACGGTGCTGGATCAGGATCGCCTCGCCGGTCCACAACGGGCGCTCGGCCAGGCCACGCAGCATCGCCTCAAGCTCGGCCAACTGGCCTTCGGGCGGCTCGCGGAATAACGCCACCAGCAACACACCCTGCAGCCAATCAACCGTGATCTGCTCAAGCCCGGCCCAGCAGCGGCCACGGCCATGGAACAGGCGCCGGGTTTCCAATGGAGCAGGGTCGAGGGCGGTGAGCAGATGCTGCTCGAGGGTATCAATCACGGAGGTCATGGGCGCGTCGCTGAGGATCAAAAGGGGCCATTCTACCCGCTTCAACCGCGCTCAGTCGCATGGGCTTGGCGCCGCTTTGACCTGGGCGCGAAACCACCAGCCTTGTTGCATGCCGGCAGCTGCCAGCAGAATCAGCGCCACACCCAGCCACTGCAACGGCGCCAGCCGATGACCAAAGGCGAACCAGTCGACCAGGATCGCCGCAATCGGGTAGATGAACGACAGCGCGCCGGTCAACGCAGTCGGCAGACGCTGGATCGCGCTGTACAGCAGCACATACATCAGCCCGGTGTGGACGAAGCCCAGGGTCAGCAAACTGGCCAGAGCCGGCAGTTCAGTGGGCAACCCACCAAGCTTGACCCACGGCGCCAACAGGAGGATACCGATGCTGACCTGGATCAGCGCGATCAAGTGCGGCGGCGTACCGCTCAGGCGCTTGATGATCAACGCCGCAATCGCATACAGCAACGCCGCCCCGAGCGCCAGGGCAATCCCCAGCAGATAGTCGCTGCCACTGCTCTGGCCGTTGCCATGGGCACTGACGATGGCCAGCATGCCGACGAACGCCACCCCCAGCCAGCTCAGTTTGGCCAGGGTGATCTTCTCGCCGAGAAACACCGCAGCCAGGCCGACCAGCAGGAACGGCTGCACGTTGTACACCGCAGTACCGATGGCAATCGACGCCCGCGAATACGAGGCGAACAGCAGCACCCAATTACCGACGATGGCCACCCCGCTGACAATCGCCAGCAACACGGCGCCGCGGCTGATCACGCCGGGCTTGAGCAGCCCGAGGCTCGCGCAGATCAGCAGTAACGCCCCTGCGCCGAACACACAGCGCCAGAACACCACCTCCAGCACAGGTTGCCCCGACACCAGCACGAACCAGCCAATCGTCCCGGAGATCAGCATGGCAACGATCATTTCCAGCGAACCACGGCGTATTGAACTGTCCATCGGCCACCTCCGTTGATGATGGCAACAGTATGACGAGGGCTGGCTGCCGCCTTCCAGCGGATAACCAAGGCAAAAATCGCCGTCCGCCTTTACGATCAAGGCAAATCAGACGCTTTACCTAATGAGGTACTTATGACCGATGCCATCGACCAACTGCTGATCACCGCCCTGATGGAGGATTCGCGCCGTTCGCTCAAGGCGCTGGCGCAGATTAGCGGGCTTTCGGCGCCCAGCGTCAGCGAGCGGCTGCGCCGGCTTGAAGAGCGCGGCGTGCTGCGCGGTTACACCGTCGAGATCGATCCGCGCTGTTTCGGCTATCAGTTGCAGGCGATTGTGCGCATCCGCCCGCTGCCCGGCAAACTGCAGGAAGTCGAGCGCCAGATCATCGCGATTGCCGAGTTCACCGAGTGCGACAAGGTGACCGGCGAGGACTGCTTTATCGCCCGCCTGCATGTGCGCTCGATGGAGCAACTGGACAGTCTGCTCGACCGTATCAACGTTCTGGCCGAGACCAATACCGCAATTATCAAGAAGAGCCCGGTTAAACGGCGCCTGCCGCCGATGGCCGAGTGAGCGCCTTTCCTACAGACAGGCATGACCAGTTTGTGCCGCTGATTTCTTGTACACAGAATTGTCACTTTAGGTGCCATTTTTGTGTGCACTTCTGGGAAGCACAGCACCAGAACGTTACACGACAGGCGCCAACTAATTTGACCGATTGATCAACAAACAAAGCTGGTAAAATTTTTAACTTGTTCAATCGGTCAACTTATAACCTATCAAATTCAGCAAGTTATGGATTTATAGAAATAATTCAAAACCTTTAATGTGCGAACCTGCACACCCGATGGCATGGAACTGGCTTTGCTGTTCTTGTGTTTTGTATACAACTTCATCAAAACCTAAATACACAACAACACGCAGCGCCTGCCCCAAGCAGGCCGCAGCCTCCAGAACCCATTGATGCCAAGGAATGAGCAGTGACAAGACGAGACCGTGCACCCTCGCCCTTCACTGCAACCTGCGCATCAGGAGCCGCCGGAATGAGTAGCAGCCTCGACCTTGTCCCTGAACTATCCGTCGCCAGCACCGCCCAGCCGTCAACCCTGACCGGCGCATCGCCGGCCCTCGAACTCAGCCCGCGCCTGCACAACCGCGACCTCGCGCCGACCCGCCTCGAGGGCCGACGCTGGGGCGGTTACAGCATCTTCGCGCTATGGACCAACGATGTGCACAACATCGCCAACTACTCCTTCGCCATGGGCCTGTTCGCGCTCGGCCTGGGTGGCTGGCAGATTCTTCTGTCGCTGGCGATCGGCGCAGTGCTGGTGTACTTCTTCATGAACCTGTCTGGCTACATGGGGCAGAAGACGGGTGTCCCCTTCCCGGTCATCAGCCGCATTGCCTTCGGCATCCACGGCGCGCAGCTGCCGGCATTGATCCGCGCCGTGATCGCCATCGCCTGGTTCGGCATTCAGACCTACCTTGCCTCAGTGGTACTGCGCGTGCTGCTCACCGCAGTCTGGCCGCAAGTGGCCGCGTACGATCAAGACAGCATCCTTGGCCTGTCGAGCCTGGGCTGGGTGTGCTTCGTCGCGATCTGGCTGGTGCAGCTGGTGATTCTGGCCTACGGCATGGAGATGGTGCGCCGCTATGAAGGCTTTGCCGGCCCCGTGATTCTGCTGACAGTCGCCAGCCTGGCCGGTTGGATGTACTTCCAGGCCGACACGCGCATCGCCTGGTCGGTGGCCGAGCCGCTGACCGGATACGAAATGTGGCGCAATATCTTTGCCGGTGGTGCCTTGTGGCTGGCGATCTACGGCACTCTGGTGCTGAACTTCTGCGACTTCGCCCGCTCTTCGCCATGCCGCAAGACCATCCGCGTCGGCAACTTCTGGGGCCTGCCGGTGAACATCCTGGTGTTCGCGGTGATCACCGTGGTGCTCAGCGGTGCGCAGTTCAAGATCAACGGCCACATCATCGACAGCCCAACCCAGATTGTTGCGACCATCCCCAATACGCTGTTCCTGGTACTGGGTTGCCTGGCGTTCCTGATCGTCACCGTGGCGGTGAACATCATGGCCAACTTCGTCGCCCCGGCGTTTGTCTTGAGCAACCTCGCCCCGCGCCACCTGAACTTCCGCCGTGCCGGCCTGATCAGCGCCACCCTGGCGGTACTGATTCTGCCGTGGAACCTCTACAACAGCCCACTGGTGATCGTCTACTTCCTGTCCGGCCTGGGCGCCCTGCTCGGCCCGCTGTACGGGGTGATCATGGCCGACTACTGGTTGCTGCGCAAAGGCCAGATCAACGTGCCTGAGCTGTACAGCGAGAACCCGGCCGGCGCCTATCACTACACCCGCGGCATCAACTGGCGGGCGATGGCGGCCTTCGCGCCAGCGGCGCTGCTGGCCATCATCCTCGCGCTGGTACCCAACTTCCATGGTGTGGCGCCGTTCTCCTGGCTGATCGGTGCCGGCATCGCGGCTGCGCTGTACCTGCTGATTGCTCCGCGCAATCGCCTTTACCAAGACGTCAGTGGTGAGTGCATCGCCGTCGACCACAGCAGCCACTGAACCAAGGAAGAACCTTCATGCGCATTCTTATCGTCAACGTCAACACCACTGAAGCCATCACCGAGGCGATCGCCGAGCAGGCCCGCAGCGTCGCCGCGCCAGGCACGGAGATCGTCGGCCTGACGCCGTACTTTGGCGCCGAGTCGGTGGAGGGCAATTTTGAAAGCTATCTGGCAGCCATCGCGGTGATGGACCGTGTGCTGGCCTACGACCAGCCCTATGACGCAGTGATCCAGGCAGGCTACGGCGAGCATGGTCGCGAGGGGCTGCAGGAACTGCTTGATGTGCCAGTGGTAGACATCACCGATGCCGCCGCCAGCACCGCCATGTACCTCGGCCACGCCTACTCGGTGGTAACCACCCTGGACCGCACCGTTCCGCTGATCGAAGACCGTCTGAAACTTTCCGGGCTGTATGACCGCTGCGCCTCGGTACGGGCCAGTGGCCTGGCTGTGCTGGAGCTTGAAGAGGACCCACAGCGCGCAGTGGACGCCATCGTCGAACAGGCCGAACGTGCTGTACGCGACGACAAAGCCGAGGTGATCTGCCTGGGTTGCGGCGGCATGGCCGGCCTCGACGAGCAGATCCGCCAGCGCACCGGGGTGCCGGTGGTGGACGGTGTCAGCGCCGCAGTGACCATTGCCGAATCGCTGGTGCGCCTTGGCTTGAGTACCTCGAAGGTGCGCACCTACGCTACGCCGCGGGTGAAAAAGGTGGTTGGCTGGCCGATGCGCCTGGGCCGCTGATCAGCCCTGCCCGGCTCAGGTCGGGCAGGCCTTGTTGCCGCCATCCAGACCCTGGCGCACGTTACGGCTGAGCATGCTCGCCTTGCCGTCGTGCCAAGTCAGGGTAATCACATACAGGCTGTCGAAATCCTCGTTGCTCCAGTCCTCGGTGATGACTCGCTCGTCACCCAGGGCCTTGCCGGCCACGGCATTGATCAGATCGGGCAGGTAGCCGTGCGACCAGGCGGTGTAGACGGTGGCATTGCGGTACTTGTCGGTCAGCAATTCATCGGCCAGCTCGTCGTAGTCATTGGCGCCGAAGTCGATATTGACCGGCAAGCCCAGGCGAATGGCGCTGGGGCTGATGGTCATCAGCGGGCGAATGTAGCTGTAGCGCTGGTCCTGGCTACCCTCTTCGACGTGCCGCGAGGGGTTGGCAGCGAAGACATAATCGGCATCGCCGAAACGCTCCGGCAGCACATTGGCCAACTCGATGGCTCGATTGAGCCCCTGACAATTCAACTGGCCGAGGCCTTCACCGGGTTTTTCGGCGTGGCGCAGAAACACCAGCGTCTGGGTGCCATCTACTGGCTCATCAGGGTTGTGCACCACGGCATAGGTCAGTGGCACCAGCACTGCGGCAAACGCAGTGGCGAGGTAGAGATGACGGCGTCGCAAGGACTGCAGCAACTTCATGGCGATGGACTCATCCGGCTAAAGAAGAAAGGCGTCCGTGCCTGCGTTTCATGATCATCCATGCAGACTGGCATGCCAGGCCTGCAAACTGGATCATCTTGACCGACAAATGTGAACGAAATTCATTTGCCGGCGAAAATTCGCTGGATGAAGTTGTTACAGTATCAGTCGTCGCGGGTCAGTACTTCGAGCAATTCGATCTCGAAGGTGAGGTCGGAATTGATCGGAATCGCGCCGACGCTGCGCTCGCCGTAGGCCAGGTGCGCCGGCACCTGCAGCTTGCGCTTGCCGCCCACTCGCATGCCCATCAGGCCCTGATCCCAGCCCTTGATCACCCGGCCACTGCCGATCACGCACTGGAACGGCTTGCCGCGCGACCAGGACGAATCAAACTCGCTGCCATCGGCCAGCCAGCCGGTGTACTGGGTGGTGATCAATGCGCCCTTGACCACTGCCTTGCCGTCGCCTTCGAGCAGGTCGGTGATCTGTAGTTCGTTGTTCATGAAGCTCCTTGGATGGCTGCCGCTGCACTCAGATGAACACGCTGCCCTTGAGATACAGCGCGCCGTGGCCGCTGATGATAACCCGGCCGTTGCCGAGTACCTCACAGTGCAACTGGCCTTTGCGCGCACCACCCTGCTCGCAGCGCAGGCTGCTTTGGTCCAGGCGCTGCGCCCAGTAAGGCGCGAGCGAGGTGTGCGCTGAACCGGTCACCGAGTCCTCGTTGACGCCGACACGAGGGCCGAACCAGCGGGTGACGAAGTCAAAGCCTCGGCCCGGCGCGGTCACTGCAATACCGCGCACATCAAAGGCGGCCAGTGCAGCGAAGTCCGGGGTGAGGGTCTCGATCAACGACACGTCGTCAATCGCTACCAGGTAGTCATCGCTGCGGTAGACCTCACGCGCGCTGTGCAAGCCGAGCGCATCCAGCAAGCCTGGCGGGGTCGCTACCGGCTGCGGCTGCTTGGCCGGAAAGTCCATTGCCAGCATACCGCCCGCGCCACGGCTGACCCGCAGCTCGCCGCTGCGGGTGCTGAAGCGCAACACCTCGGCCTGCTCGCCTAGTTGCTCGAACAATACCCAGGCCGAGGCCAGGGTGGCGTGCCCGCACAGGTCGACTTCCACCGCCGGGGTAAACCAGCGCAGTTGGTAGCCGTCGCCGTGTTTGACGAAGTAGGCAGTTTCGGACAGGTTGTTCTCTTCGGCGATGCGCTGCAGGGTGGCGTCGTCCAGCCACTGCTGCAACGGGATCACTGCTGCCGCGTTACCGCCAAAGGGCTTGCTGGAAAAAGCGTCTACCTGAAAGATCTCGAGTTGCATGCAATAAGCTCCACTGTCCATGACTGGCCTGGTAAAAATTCAGCCGCGAACGGGGGTCAGCACCGGTTCGCCAGCAAAAAACGCCTGCAGGTTGCGCAGCACCAGGGTCACCGTATCGCGTGCGGCCTCGGGCGACTGCCCGGCCACATGCGGGGTCAACACAGTGTTGCCAAGTGCCTTGAGGGCATCGGGTACATTGGGTTCGTCGTCGAATACATCGAGTGCCGCGCCAGCGATCCAGCCCCGTTCCAGCGCCTCGAGCAAGGCAGCGCTGTCGACCACACTGGCGCGGGCGATATTGACCAGGTAGCCGTCGGCACCGAGTGCCTTGAGGACATCGGCATCGACCAGATGCTGGGTCGCAGCGCCGCCGGGTGTGGCAATCACGAGGATGTCGACCGCCTCGGCCAGGCGCAGCGGGCTGTCGTACCAGGTGTAGGCGAGCTCTGTACGCGGTGTACGACTGTGGTAACTCACAGGCATGTCGAAGCCCAAGGAGGCGCGTTTGGCAATCGCCTGGCCAACAGCACCGAGGCCGATGATGCCCAGGCGCTTGCCCGACACCGACGGGCTGATCACCCGGTTCCATTCACCACGGCGGGTGCTGGCATCAGCATTGGGGATATTGCGCAACAAGGCCAGCAGCAGGGCCAGGCTGTGATCGGCAACTGCCGCAGCGTTGGCGCCGGCGCCATTGGTGACGGTGATGCCGCGAGCCGCAGCGGCGGCCAGATCCACCTGTTCATAGCCGGCGCCGATCACGCAGATGATCTGCAAGTTTGGCAGCGCGTGGATCTCGCTGGCAGTCAGCCCAAGCGGGCCGCGGGTGAGCACCGCATCGATTTCATCGGCATGCTCGGTGATGGCCGCAGCGCGCAGCTGCGCAGTCGGCGCGCGGATCAGCCGATAGCCTGCCTGCTCCAGCAGGGGCAGGTAAGCGTCGACGGTTTCAACCAGTACCAGGACTGTCTTGCTCATGCACCCTCCGGCTCTATGCGAGAGGGGATTATGCGGGATCAGGGGCAAGTACAGTCAATTGCAGAATTGCCTCTCAACTGTACTGTATCGGCCTTCATGGAAAGGTGTTGTTGGCGCTTATTGCGCGAAGGCGCGACCCAGGCCACCCGGCACACCGCTGCTGTCGGTTTCCTGCCATGGGCCTTCCGGGCTCAGCGACCAGCTCCAGCCACCGTCATAGCGGTAGTAGGTGCGCTGGCGGTAGAAGGTGTTGGGCTTTTTCTCGAGCACATAGACGCCCATCTTCGGGTCCCAGTGGCTGGCGCCGCCTGGCGGTGGCGCGAAGCTGGCCGAAGTGCGCGGCATGGCTTTCGGCGCGGCCGTCGGCTTGCTCGGCTGCGCACCCGGCTTGCTTCCCGGCAACGGTGTGACCGCCGGCCCTTGGCGTGGCGGTACGCCTTCGACCGGTGGCAACGGCTGCTGGACTGGCTCGCGCACCGTACACGCAGACAGACCCAAGGCCAGGGTGATCAGGGTCAAGCGGACGGCGTGCTTCATGATGGGCTCTCTTATTGGTCAGGGCTGTCGATGGTCAGGTGCTGAGTGCCCGGCGTGCGATTGCTCATCGGCGCGCTCTGGCCGATCCATTCGCCTTGAGTCGGCTGGCCTGCGCGGGACACCCGTGCAACCAGTTGGACTTCGGCAAAATCGGACAGTTTCATCTGCGCCATCATGGCGTCAGCGTCTGACAGTTCGACCTCGATCGGCAACTGGCCCACCGTCACCCGCTTGGCCGCCAACGGCATCGGCGGGCCGCTTTTGGCGCGGGCGAAGATGAACACAGTGTCGCTCGGCTGAACCTTGCCCTGCAGCGCTGCGGCCAGCTCGACCCGCACCTGCAAGCGCGCAGGCTGCACCGCTGGCTCGGCAGCTTTGCCTGGGTTAGCGCTGAGCTTGTCGGCAGCGCGATCAATACCGCCCTGCAGCGCGGCGCGCGAGGCGTCAACCTCAGGCAACTGCGCCAGCAGGCGCTGCCAGTAGTCGATGGCCTCCTGATAGCGTTCGCCCTCGAACGCGGCGATGCCGCGCAGGCCGAGGCTGGTGACTTCCTTGGGGTCAGCCTTGAGCGCTTCGTCGGTAAGCTCTTGCAGCTGTGCGCTCCATTTTTTGTCGGCAGCAAAGTACAGCGCCTGGGCCCACTGCCCGAGCAATTCTGGCTGGCGACCCGCGAGGGCAACGGCACGCTCGAAGATCTTCGCCGCATCAGCCGGACGTTGATCGGCCATGTAGGCGCGACCGAGGAAGTACAGGCCTTCAGCTGAATCCGGCTGGGCTTGCACAGCGCGCTCGAGGCGGCTGGTCATCTCGTCCATGGTTTTCGGTGCCTGGGCAAACTCGCGGGTCAGTTCGACCTTGTCCGCCGCACCAAAATGCAGATACAGCCCCACCGCCATCACCGGCACCAGCAACGCTGCCAACAGCGGCACCGCCCGGCCCAGATGACCCTGGCGCGGTTCGCCAGCGCCTTCGGTATCGGCCAGCAGTTCCCGTGCAGCTTCATCACGGCCGCTGGCCAGTTGCTCGGCATCGAGCACGCCGGCAGCCTGCTGCGCGCTCAGTTCGGCGACACGCTCCTGATACAGCGCCACGTTCAGGGCAGTGCGGTCTTGTTCCTGCTGGCGGCCACGGCCACGCAGGATCGGGATCAGCAGAAAGCTGAGGGCAGCGAGCAACAGCAGGCCCGCGCCAAGCCAGAATTCAGTCATGGGTAGCTTCTTTATCCAACAGTTTGGCGAGTCGCTCGCATTCTTCCACCGACAGCTGCGCGCTGCCGCTTGCCACCGGCTGCCGGCGCCGGCGGACAATCACCGCCAACATGACAAAGCCCCCCGCCAGCAGAATTGCCGGGCCGAACCAGAGCAGCCAGGTGCGCCCACTCAACGCAGGCTTGTAGCGGACGAAGTCGCCGTAGCGATCGACCATGAAGGCGACGATCTGCTGATTGCTCTGGCCTTCGCCGAGCATGCGGAAGATCTCCCGACGCAGGTCGGCGGCAATCGGCGCATTGGAGTCAGCGATGTCCTGGTTCTGACACTTGGGGCAGCGCAACTCCTTGGTCAGTTGCTGATAGCGCTCGCGCTCGGCGTCGTCACGAAACTGATAAGTGTCGATCGCGGCCTTGGCCACGCTCACCAGGCTCAGGCCGAGCACAGCTGCTGCCAACCAGCGCTTCATGGCTTGGCCTCATCGACCAGGCCCTGGTACAGCGGCGCCAGCTGCTCGCGCCAGACCGTGGCATCGACGATGCCGACGTGCTTGTAGCGGATGATGCCCTTGGCGTCGATCAGGAAGGTCTCCGGCGCACCATACACACCAAGATCCAGGCCGAGAGTGCCCTGCTCATCGCGGATATCCAGCTGGTACGGATTGTGGAACTCGGCCAGCCACTTCAGCGCCGCCGCGTTGTCGTCCTTGTAGTTGACACCATGGATGATCACACCCTGCTCGGCCAGCTTGTTCAGGTAAGGATGCTCGACCTTGCACGACGGGCACCAGGTGGCCCAGACGTTGACCAGCGCCGGTCGGCCGAGCAGGTCGGCCTGGGTCAGAGTGCGCTCGCCTTGGGTGGACGCCAGCGAGAAGGCCGGGAACGGCTTGCCGATCATCGCCGAGGGCAGTTCATCGGGTTTGAGGAACAAGCCCTTGTAGAGAAACACCGCCATCAGCAGAAACACCGCCAACGGCAGGACCATCATCCAACGCTTCATGCAGTTGCTCCAGTCGCGCCAAGTGCTTCACGCACACGGCTCTTGACCTTGACCCGGTAACGCCGGTCGAAGGCTGCTAGTAGCCCGCCCAGGCCGGTCAACAGACCGCCCAGCCAGATCCAGCGAACATACGGTTTGATGTGCACGCGCACGGCCCAGGCGCCGTTTTCCAGCGGTTCGCCGAGGGCCACGTAGAGGTCGCGAGTGAAGCCGGCATCGATCCCGGCCTCGGTCATCATCGACTGCTGCACGGTGTACAGGCGCTTCTCCGGGTGCAGCACGCTGACCTCGCGACCGTCTTTGGAGACCCGCACGGTGCCACGGTCAGAGATGAAGTTCGGCCCTTCGAAGTGTTTCGCGCCTTCGAACAGGAAGTGATAGCCGCCAAGCTCAACCGTCTCACCCGGCGCCATGCGCAGGTCGCGCTCGGCGCTGTTGTTGCTCGACAGCACCACGCCCAGGGCGCATACAGCCAGGCCCAGGTGCGCAACCTGCATGCCCCAATAGCTGCGGGACAGGCCGCGCAGGCCCTTGCCCAGGCCTTTGTGGCGGGTCTTGTCGAAGATGTCGCGCAGGCCGGCGAGCACTACCCACGCCGCCAGGGCAAAGGTCGCCAGCGCCGGCCAGTCGAAGTCATCGGCAATCAGCCCGGCAATCGGCGCCAGGATCGCGCTGCCAATCAATACTGGTGTGAGCATGCCAGCCAGCCATTTGCCCGGTGTGTCCTTCCAGCGCACCAGCACGCCAATCCCGAGCACCACCATCAGCAATGCCATCAATGGCAGGAACAACGCATCGAAGTAAGGTGGGCCGACCGACAGCTTGGCCCCGGTCAGGGAATCGAGCACCAGCGGGTACAGCGTACCCAGCAGAATCATCGATGCCGCCACCACCAGCACCAGGTTGTTGGCCAGCAGCAAGGTCTCCCGCGACCACAAAGCAAAGCCTACCTGGCTTTTCACCACCGGCGCGCGCAGGGCGAACAAGGTCAGCGAGCCGCCCACCACGAACAGCAGGAAGATCAGGATGAATACGCCGCGCTCCGGGTCGGCAGCAAAGGCATGCACCGATGTCAGCACGCCGGAGCGCACCAGGAAGGTGCCCAGCAGGCTCAACGAGAAGGCGGCGATCGCCAGCAATACCGTCCAACTCTTGAACACGCCACGTTTTTCCGTAACGGCCAGCGAGTGGATCAGCGCGGTGCCCACCAGCCAGGGCATGAACGAGGCGTTTTCGACCGGGTCCCAGAACCACCAGCCGCCCCAGCCGAGTTCGTAGTAGGCCCACCACGAGCCCAGGGTGATACCGACCCCGAGGAACGCCCAGGCGACGATGGTCCACGGCCGCGACCAGCGCGCCCAGGCCGCGTCCAGGCGGCCACCGAGCAAGGCAGCGATTGCGAAGGCGAAAGCAACCGAGAAGCCGACATAGCCCATGTACAGCATTGGCGGATGGACGATCAGGCCAAAGTCCTGCAACAGTGGATTGAGGTCACGACCATTGGCCGGCACCTGCGGCAACAGGCGCTGGAACGGGTTGGAGGTGACGATCAGGAAAGACAAGAAGCCCACGCTGATCATGCCCATCACCGCCAGCACGCGGGCGAGCATGACTTGCGGCAACTGGCGCGAGAACACCGACACGGCGAAGGTCCAGCCGCCCAGAATCAACGCCCACAGCAGCAAGGAGCCTTCATGCGCGCCCCACACTGCGCTGAACTTGTAGTACCAGGGCAAGGCGGTGTTGGAGTTGCTGGCAACGTACGCGACCGAGAAATTGTCGGTCATGAACGCATGGGTGAGGCAACCGAAGGCAAACACCAGAAAGGCGAACTGCCCCCAAGCGGCAGGCCGCGCCAGGCTCATCCACAGGCTGTCGCCGCGCCAGGCGCCGAGCAGCGGCACGCTGGCCTGAACCACGGCAAAACAGATCGCCAGGATCATCGCCAGCTGGCCCAGTTCGGGCACTATCAAAGCAGCGTTCATGGCTTCTGCTCCGCGCCGTTGGCCGCCTGGCCGCTTTCCTTGAGGGCTTTGGTCACCTCAGGCGGCATGTACTTTTCATCGTGCTTGGCCAGCACTTCATCCGCCACGACCACGCCCTCGGCATTGAGCTTGCCAAGGGCAACGATGCCCTGCCCTTCGCGGAACAGGTCCGGCAGGATGCCGCGATAGGTGATCGGCACCGACTTGTTGAAGTCAGTGACCACGAAACGCACGTCGAGCGAGTCAGCCGAGCGCTGCACCGAGCCCTTCTCGACCATGCCGCCGGCGCGAATGCGGGTGTTCAGCGGCGCTTCGCCGGTGGCGATCTGGGTCGGGGTGTAGAACAGGTTGATGTTCTGCTGCAGGGCACTCAGGGCGAAGCCAACGGCGACGCCGACCCCGACCAGCAAGGCACCGATGAGCAACAGGCGTTTCTTGCGCTGCGGATTCACTGATTGTTCTCCCGGCGCAGACGACGCGCCTCTTCTTGCAAATAGCGACGGCGGGCCAGCAGCGGTGCGGCGACATTGAGCGCCAGCACGGCCAGGCAGATGCCGTAGGCCGACCATACGTACAGGCCGTGGTGGCCCATGGCGAGAAACTCGCTGAACGAGGCAAAACTCACGATGCTGCCCTCCGCCCCAGGCTGTTCAGCACTTCTTCACGAACCCAGCTGGCGCGGGCCTCGCGCTTGAGCACTTCAAGGCGCATGCGCAACAGCAGCACCGCGCCGAAGAAGCAGTAGAAGCCAAGCCCGGTGAGCAGCAGCGGCAGCCACATCTCTGCGGGCATCGCCGGCTTTTCGGTGAGGGTGAAAGTCGCGCCCTGGTGCAGGGTGTTCCACCACTCCACCGAATACTTGATGATCGGGATGTTGATCACGCCCACGATCGCCAGCACCGCACAAGCCTTGGCCGAGCTGTCACGATTACTGATCGCCTGGCCCAGCGCAATGATGCCGAAGTACAGAAACAGCAGAATCAGCATCGACGTTAGGCGCGCATCCCAGACCCACCAGCTACCCCAGGTCGGCTTGCCCCAGATGGCCCCGGTGACCAGCGCCACGGCGGTCATCCAGGCGCCAATGGGCGCCGCACACTGCAGGGCGACGTCGGCGATCTTCATCTTCCACACCAGCCCGACCACACCGGCCACCGCCAGCAGCACATAGCAGGACTGCGCGAGCATGGCCGCCGGCACATGGATATAAATGATGCGGAAGCTGTTGCCCTGCTGGTAGTCCTGCGGCGCAAAGGCCAGCCCCCAGACCATGCCCACCGTCAGCAACAGCACGGCGGCCACCGTCAGCCAAGGCAGCATGCGCCCGCTGATGGCGTAGAACCATTTGGGCGAGCCGAGTTTGTGGAACCACGTCCAGCTTATTTTCATCAGGTACATCCGGTCTTGGCTGGGCCTTGAGCATTCTGCCGTAGGCCCAGATCTCGTTATTCGCCGACGCTGATTTTCAGGCCGGCCGCTATCGCAAAGGGTGCCAAGGTCACAGCCAGGGCAGTCAGGCTGGCCAGCCACAACAGGTGGCCCGTGGCGGGCATATTCTGCAACGCCGCTTGCAAGGCGCCACTGCCCAGGATCAATACTGGGATATACAACGGCAAAATCAGTAGCGCCAGTAACAAACCACCGCGTTTGAGGCCTACGGTCAGTGCCGCGCCCACTGCACCGAGCAGGCTCAGCACCGGCGTACCCAGCAGCAGCGAGGCCAGCAGCACCGGCAGGCAGCTCGCTGGCAGGCCGAGCATCAGCGCCAGCAGCGGCGCCAACAATACCAGCGCCAGCCCGGAAAAGATCCAATGCGCCAGCACCTTGGCCAGCACCAGCAGCGCCAGCGGATGCGGCGACAGCACCCATTGCTCGAGCGAGCCGTCTTCAAAATCGCTGCGAAACAAGCCGTCCAGTGACAGCAGTACAGCCAGCAACGCGGCCACCCAGACCAGCCCAGGCGACAAGGTTTGCAACAATTGCGTTTCTGGGCCGACGGCCAGCGGGAACAACGCAACAACGATGGCAAAAAACACCAACGGGTTGGCCAGCTCGGCCGGGCGGCGGAACAGCAGGCGCGCTTCACGGCGCAACAACAGGACAAATACGCTCATGCGGCCCACTGCCCCACATTCAGTTCACGGTAGCCGGCAGGCTTGAGCGTGAGGCTGTGGTGCGTGGTCAGCACCACCGTGCCGCCCGCTTCGCAGTGCGCGGCCAGGTGCGCCTCAAGCTGCGCCACGCCCTGTTTGTCGAGGGCGGTGAATGGTTCATCGAGAATCCACAGTGGCGGCCCGGCCAGATACAACCGCGCCAGCGCCACACGCCGCTGCTGGCCGGCAGACAGGGTGTGGCAGGGTACGTCTTCAAAACCGCGCAGGCCGACGGCGGCCAGGGCCTGCCAGATCGCTTCGACGCAGGCCGGCTGATGCAGCGCGCAGAGCCAGGCGAGGTTTTCTTCGGCCGTGAGCAAATCCTTGATACCCGCCGCATGACCGATCCACAGCAGGATGCTGGCCAGCGCCTGCGGCTGTTCGGCCAACGGCTGGCCATTGAGCTGGATCTGCCCGGCGGTGGGCTGCATCAGCCCGGCCAGCAGGCGCAGCAGGCTGGTCTTGCCGCTGCCGTTGGGGCCGCTGATCTGCAGCATGTCGCCTGGGCCCAGCTGAAAATCCAGGTGTTCAAACAGCAGGCGCCAGTCGCGCTCGCACGCTAGGCCGGTGGCTCGAAGGTCAAGGGTCACGGTACCGCCTTATTCTGTGTGGAGCCTGAGTCTCAAGTCGCCCCCGAGCCTGCCGTTATACTGACAGTGATGGGCAACGTGGCCGGCATTATTACACGCGCCAGCGCGCTGCCAAGAGGGCTGCTTCGACAGGTTGTATACAATCATGACTGAAATCAATAGTCTCGGCGCACAAAGCGCAATCGCCCCGCAGGCAGCCAAGGCGGCCATGACCGGCGAACTGCTGCGCCTGCTGCAACCGCAGCCCGGGCTGATCGCGCCCGGCGAGACGGCCAAGGCCGAAGTCATGTCGCTGCGCCAGCTTGGCGTCGACTTTCAGTTGCTGCTGCGCCTGACCGCCGCCAACGGTACTCAGACCCAAGTCCAGACCAGCGCCAGCCAGCCCTTGGCGCCAGGCAGCCAACTGCTGCTGAGCCAGGCCGACAGCCATCGCCTGGCGGTGATGGTGCAGCAGGCCAACGCCGACAATGTCACCGCCCTCACCCGCCTTGACACCCGCCAGCTGCCGATCGGCACCCTGTTGCAGGGCAAGGTCCTGAGCAACCAGGCGTTGCCAGTCAACCCCGGCGAAGCAGCCAGTTTTCGCGCCCTGGTCAGCCTGCTCAACAGCAGCCAGGCCGGCGCCACCCTGAGTATCGACAGCCCGCGCCCGTTACCGGTGGGCAGCCTGCTCAGCGCTTTGGTGCAGGGCGACCAGTCTTTGCGCTTTGTACCCTTGAGCGGTCGTCAGGATCAGCTGCTGGTCAGCCAGCAACTGGCCGCCCAGCAAGCTCGGCAGGCATCGCTACCCGGTGTGCTCGGCGCGCTGCAGCAGCTTGCCAGCGATCCCGACACGGGCAGCCAACTGCGCGCCAGCGCCGAGCGCCTGCTGGCCAGCCTGCCCGATGCCCGCCAGCTCAGCGATCCCAAAGGTGTGGCGCAGGCGCTGAGCAACAGTGGTGGTTTTCTTGAGGCGAAGCTGTTGGCCGGTTTGCCTGCGGGTATCGCCCCAGACCTCAAGGCGCAGTTGATCAAATTGGTTGCCCAGGCACTGCCCAACCCCTCCGCCAACCCCTTGAGCAACCCGACCCTGGCTGCCAACACCTTGGCCCAGGTGATGCCCGGCTTCACCCGCAGCGCACTGGGCATGCTTGATCGGGTCAGCCCACGGCCACAACCGGGCAGCTTCCCGCTACCGTCACGGTTGCTGCAGAGCCTGGAGCAGGAGGGCGATCTGGAACAATTGCTGCGCCTGGCTGCGGCCGCCGTCTCGCGCTTGCAGAGCCACGCGTTGAGTAGCCTGCAACAAACCGGGGTAAGCGAAAACGGCAACCTGCAAACCACCTGGCAGACCGAGATCCCTATCCGCCACGGCCAGGAGTTCATCCCCTTGCAGGCCAAGCTGCAGCGCGAAGAAACCCCGCAGCAGCAGGCTGACGGCCAGCGTGAGCAACGCGACCCGCTCGAGTCGCTGTGGCGTATCGAACTGGCCTTCGACCTGCCGCCGCTGGGCCCGCTGCAGGTGCAGGCGCAGCTCAGCCAGGGCCGCTTGTCAGGGCAACTGTGGGCGCAGCTACCGCAGACCGCGCAATTGATCGACAGCCAAATTGGCAACTTGCGCACACGCCTGCTCGACCGCGGCCTGGAAGTCGGCGATCTGCACTGCCACGCCGGCACACCGCCGCAAGGCCCGAAAACCCGCGTCGAACAACGCTGGGTGGATGAAACCGCATGAGTGACAAGCAACCACGCCAGGCCATTGCCTTGAGCTACGACGGCCAGCAGGCACCAACCTTGAGCGCAAAAGGCGACGATGAACTGGCTGAGGCAATCCTGGCGATTGCCCGCGAGCACGAGGTACCCATCTACGAGAACGCCGAACTGGTGCGCCTGCTGGCACGTCTTGAACTGGGCGAGCAGATCCCCGAGGCGCTGTACCTGACCATCGCCGAGATCATCGCCTTTGCCTGGCAGTTGCGCGGCAAGGTCCCGGTCGGGTTTGCCGAGCCCGACCCGACACCACGCGACATCACCCCGACCAGCGCCTTGCTGGCACCGCCGCGCAACGTCGATTGAGCGCAACCCTGGGCCGCCTGCACAGACATAGTTAACGCTTGCCGAGTGCCGCGCTCGGTCACCTTCGTGCCTCAGTCAACCGAGGCCAGCATCATGCCCATACCCAATCTCGTACCAGACGGCATCCAGTATGTCCGCGATCATCTCGCCACCCTGCCACGCCCCGACCGCGCCGCCCGCGTCGAACTCGACCAGTGGCTAAAAGGCAAAGGCATTGAATATCCCGCTGATCAGCTCGATGTAGTGACGCTGCATTACCAACTCGGCGCCGACCATGGCTGGACCGGCGTAGTCGCGCACAAGCTCAGCCTGACCGAGGCTCTGCTCAGCAATTACCAGTCGCCCAGCAACAACGCCATCCCGCACCTGCTTGAAGCGCAGCAGCCACTGGGCTCGGAACGTATCATCCGGCTGGTCGACAGCCTACGCCGCCCCGAGCAGCCGGGGGAGATCAACTACTACGAGTTCAACGGGATCTTCCGTCGTACTCAGCCGCAGACCTATGAATACGCAACCCACATCCCGGTGGCCTTCGAGGACTTGCAGGACTTTGTCTGGGACCTCGACTTTCACACGCGCTATACCGCGTCACTGAACCTCTTTTGGGCTGAACAGCTGGACTCGTACAGCCAATGCCTCAAGCTGAACTTCATCGCCGCGTGCAACAAGCAGGCAGCTGAAGGCAGCCTGAGCGAAGCAGCCATCAAGCTCGCCTGGCAAGCCGCTGGCCTGGAGACCGCCGCCACCGCGGTACAAGCACGAATCCTCAACGTCTACGGTTATCCCGCCACCGATCTGGTCTGTTTCAAGCACATGGGTGAGCCCAGAGTGCTGCTGTACATCCCTGGCAACGCCTCCCCGTTGCATGAATTCGCCTCCCACGGCGAGTTGCAGGACTGGTTTGCCGTGCAGTGCCAGGACCCCGCCAAACGCCAGGTGCTGCAGACGCACTTCAATCAGGCCGACACCCCGGACGGACTCAGTTTCAGCGGCCTGAGCACCGTGCTCGAGGGCCTTGGCGTCTACCCCAAGGTGCTGCACCTGGATGCAAATCGCCCCGGGTTCACCACCGATGGCACCTGGGCGCCGCGCGACTACGTCAACTACAAAGGCCGCACCTACAGCCCGCGCCTGCAAAGCCCGTTGTTTACCGCCCTGGCCGAACGCTACCGGCAGCGCAGCTACCAGGATGCCGACTTTCTGATCAGAAGTGACAGCGAAGTGAGCAAGGCACGCTGGAGCGGCTATCTGGATTCGACTCTGACCTACCTGGCTCCGTTGGCGCTGGCCGTTCCTCAGCTGTGGCCACTGTTCGCGGTTGGCGGGGTAGCAGAGTTTGGCCTGGGCCTGGACCAGGCGATCAATGGCAAATCGTTGCAAGCGCAGGCTGAAGGGGTCAGCGCAGCCGAGTTCGGTTTGCTCAACGCGCTGCCCCTGGCGCAGGAGCTGGCCAGCGACAAATCGTTGCTGTTTGCCTTCAAGCGCAATCGTTTCGTCAGGCCCAGCCGGATCAACGAGCAGTTGGGCTACCCGCTCAGCCCGGTCGATCCACCGCGCTTGCCGGTTGAGGATGTCAGCGAGTTTTTCCGCGCCAGCGACAGTGTCGCACCGCTCGCCGAGGCGGATGCGGATGTGGCCGGCGCGGTGATCAGGGTGCCCAACTTTGACGGCTCGGCCGACACCCTGCAGGCGTCACTGGGTGGCTACCCGATCTCCGTGCTGTATGACATCGAACTGGATGCGTTCATCAGCAGCAACGACGTCAACGAAGTCGATCCAAGTTACTACATCGCCCCCAGCCAAGGGCACGATCTGGTTCGGCTGGATCCAGCCACGCGACCGGTCAGTGATGCCATGCGCATGCGCAGTCTGCGCGCGTTGGGGGTGGAGCTGCAGTTGCCGATCGACTTGTCGCTGCCGGCCGCGGACAGCGTGCAGCCGATCCCCAGGCAGATCCTCAGTGTGTGGGTCGGCAACGACCCGATCCCGGCACAGTTGCTGAGCAACATTGCCTACAATGCAAACCGGGTTGAGCGCAGCGGTTGGGAGTTTCGCCTGTATTTGTCCAATGCCGACAGCGCGGCCTTCAGCGCCAACCAGCAGGCACTCGCTGAACATGCGCCGAGCCTGCGTGTGTTGCCGCTGGAACAGCAGCCGTTCTTCGATACCTTCCGCGCCTCGCCCTCTTACCGCCAATATGCAGCCGCGCTGGACGGCAATGGCGGAGTGGCACGCAACTATGCCTCGGCGGCGGATGTGCTGCGCTATCCGCTGCTCAATCAGGAAGGCGGGCTGTACATGGATGTCGACGACCGCTTGCTAGCCCCGGGCGAGCACCCGGCCGACCAGCAGCCGCCTGGTGGCGAGACGATCGAACCGCTGAACCAGCTGGATCTGGCCACCACAGAGAATGGCCTGTTGTTGTCGCCGCCGATGTCGAACGAAAGGCTGAACATGGACTGCATCTATAACAACAGCTTCATCGCAAGCCGCGCGGGGAACCCGACCCTGGAGGCGATAAGTACCGAAATGAATGAACGGTTTCTCGCACAGCCGGACTTTTATGACAGCAAGCCAAACCCGCTGGAGGACCGCCGCGGGTTCAATCGATACGCCAGTACGTTGTCTCGGCTGACCGGGCCTGGGCTGTTGACCACGGTGGTCGAGCGCCAGCTGCCGGTGATGGCAACGCTGCGTAACCTGAACAGCCTGTATTGCACAAGACCGCTGAATTTCTGGAGCCTGCTGGACGGGGAGCAGTACAGAAGTGCCGTGGATCGGTACCTACCGCTGGACCGGATTGCCGAAACCGGTGGGTTCAACTCCTGGGCGCAGTGACGTCAAGGTGATTGTCGGGGCGGCTGTGCAGCGGCCCCGGCAACCTATGCCTCAGTCGCTGCGATGCAACTTGCGCATCAGCTCCGCCTCGGCCTGAGTCAGGCCACAGGTCTGGGTCAGCTCGCTGACGCTGGCGCCCATCCCTACCAGCTTGGCCGCCTGGGAAAAGGTCACATCATTGGGGTCGCGCTGCTCCAGTTGTTGCAGCTTGTCCGGCAACGGCGCGACCACAGCGCGCAATTCATGGATTGCCTCGCCCATGCGCACGGTGCCGTTCTGGTAATTATCCACACGCTTGGCCAGTTCCTTGATGCGCTGGTCACGCACGGCATCGCCTTGAGCCTGCTGCGCGGCCAGCTCGCGCTGGCGCTTGCTGTAGTTGAGAAAAAACCACAGGCTCAGCGCCCAAAGCAGCGCCAGGAAGATGACAGCAGCTTCGAAAATCAACTCAGATGTTCTCCAGCTCTGACCACTCTTCCTCGGTCATCATCTTGTCCAGCTCGACCAGGATCAACAGCTCGCCGTTCTTGTTGCACACGCCCTGGATGAACTTGGCCGATTCTTCGTTACCGACGTTTGGCGCGGTTTCGATTTCCGATTGGCGCAGGTAAACCACTTCAGCAACGCTGTCGACCAGAATGCCGACCACTTGCTTGTCGGCTTCGATGATCACCACGCGGGTGTTGTCGGTCACCTCGGTCGGCACCAGGCCAAAGCGCTGGCGAGTGTCGATCACGGTAACGACGTTGCCGCGCAGGTTGATGATGCCCAGCACGTAGCTCGGCGCACCCGGCACTGGTGCGATCTCGGTATAACGCAGCACTTCCTGCACCTGCATGACGTTGATGCCGTAGGACTCGTTGTCCAGACGGAAGGTAACCCACTGCAGGATCGGATCTTCAGAACCTTGTGCGGACGACTTTTTCATTCCCCTACCCTCAAATGCCGCCAGCGGCGGTGTGCTCGGTGCGGCCGTGGCCGCAAAAATTATTGGTGTTTGGCGTGCATCTGCTTAACGGCGCCACTGGCGATCAACTCGGCCAGTTCAGCGACGTCGAGCAACGCACACATGTGTTCGATGACCGTGCCGGCCAGCCATGGCCGCTGCCCACGCTGACTGCGCCACTTGATCTCATTGGGGTCCAGGCGCAGCGAGCGGCTGACCTGATGCACGGCCAGCCCCCACTCGTAGCCCTGAACCGAAATCACATACTGCAAGCCTTGGCGGAAGTCGTCACGGTAGCGATCGGGCATTACCCAGCGCGCCGTGTCGAGTACCTTGAGGTTGCCCGCCTGGCAGGTGAGGATGCCCAGAAACCAGTCCGGCTGACCGAACAGCGGGGTCAGCTCCTGGCCTGCCAGGGTGTAGATCGAACCCAGGCACACCAACGGCACCGCCAGAGTCAGCCCGGCAACATCGAACAACAGGCATTCGAATGGCTCGGCGGCCCAGGCCGGGCGCCCATCGCTGGTGGCAGGCGGAGTCGGCACGTTGGCTGCCGGCAAATGCACCTCGACCAACGGCGCGACCGGTTCAGGCGTCTCGACCTCGGTCAGCAGCGGAATGCTCGCCTCGGCTACTACGGTTGTTTCGACGACGCTGAGCACCGGCTCTGGCACTGCCACAGCCGGGGCCAGTACGGTCGGCAACAATTTGGCCTGCGGCTCGGCAAAAGGCCGCGCGCCGGCTATGTCGGGCGCTGCGGTCTTGCGCTGGGCGTCACGCGCCTGCTCTTCGCGCACAGCGGCTTCAAAGTCACTGCTTGGGGTGTCCTCGACCAATACATCAGGCAGGTCCAGGTCATACGGTTCGGTGGCCTCCTGCAACAGGCCATCGAGGTAACTCTGCAAAGCCAGTTGCGGTTTGCTGGCAAGCTGTTGCGCGTGTTTCATCAGGCCACCTGCAATGCGGGTTTGTAGGTGAGCATATGTTTGAGCAACGCCCGATAGGCCACCACGCCGCGGCTCTTGCCGTCGAACTGCGATGGTGTGACCCCGGCCCGGCTGGCATCGCGCAAGCGCGTGTCGACCGGGATATAGCCTTGCCAGACGCTGTCGGCATAGGTATCACGCAGCACCTTGAGGGTGCCCAGTGATGCCTGGGTGCGACGGTCGAACAGGGTCGGCACGATCTGGTACGGCAGCGCCTGCTTGCGCGAGCGGTTGATCATCGCCAACGTGCCGACCATGCGTTCCAGGCCTTTGACAGCAAGAAACTCGGTCTGCACCGGGATCACCAACTGCTGGCTGGCCGCCAACGCGTTGACCATCAGCACGCCGAGCAACGGCGGGCTGTCGATCAAGGCAAAGTCGAAATCCTGCCATAGCTGCGCCAGACTCTTGGCGATCACCAGGCCCAGGCCACTCTGGCCCGGCGATTGGCGCTCCAGCACCGCCAGCGCGGTGCTCGACGGCAGCAACGAAATACGTTCGTGGCTGGTCGGCAGCAGCAACTGCCCCGGCAAGCCTTCAGGCACCGTGCCCTTGTGCAGGAACAGGTCATAGCAGCTGTGCTCCAGCGCATCGGGGTTATGCCCGAAATAGCTGGTCATGGAGCCATGTGGGTCGAGATCGACAACGACCACGCGCTTGCCCGCATCGGCCAGCAGGCCGGCCAGGGCGATGGTTGTGGTGGTCTTGCCGACGCCACCTTTTTGATTGGCTACTGCCCAGACTCTCATGGTGCGCTGCTTCCTCCCGGTATGGCCGCCTGCCCTCCCGGGAACGGTGTGAAATTCTGTGACGGGGATTTGACGGGGCTAGCCCCCTCCCGCCGCTACTGCGCTTGGCGGTGCACTTTGTGTGCCAGCCCGGCGCATCGCTGCATCCGGGGTTGCATTGGCACTGCCGGTGGCGGTCAGGCTGCGGCGTACTTCCAGATTGCGCGAAATCACCAATACTACTCGTCGATTGCGCGCACGGCCCTCGGCCGTGTCGTTGCTCGCCACCGGCTGATACTCGCCATAGCCGACCGAGGCCATGCGCCCGGGATTGACGCCGTTCATGGCCAACAGGCGGACGATACTGGCCGCGCGCGAAGCCGACAGTTCCCAGTTGGTCGGGTACTGCGCCGTGCGGATCGGCAAGTTGTCGGTAAAGCCCTCGACGTGCACAGGGTTGGCGAATGGCTTGAGAATGTTCGCCACTTTTTCGATGATCGAGAATGCGGTGTCGCTGGGCATGGCATCGCCACTGCCGAACAGCAGCGCCGAATTGAGCTCGACCTCGACCCACAGTTCGTTGCCGCGCACCGTCATCTGATTGGAGCTGATCAAATCGCCGAACGCGCTGCGCACATCATCACTGATGGTCTGCAGCGGGTCGGCGCTGGTCTGGCCAAGGCCTGCGTCGGTCTGCTCGCTGTCTTTGATCAACGGCTCGGCTGGCTTGATGCTGAGCGGCTGCTCATCGCCAATGGGGATAGCGCGCATGGCCCGTTCAGGGTCATTGAACACGCCGAGCAAGGCCTGCGAGACGACCTTGTACTTGCCCTCGTTGATCGAAGAGATCGAATACATCACCACGAAAAAGGCGAACAGCAGCGTGATGAAGTCGGCGTACGACACCAGCCAGCGCTCGTGATTCTCGGGTTCTTCGGTATGGCGACGGCGACGCATGGCTTACTCCATGAAGCCTTGCAGCTTCAGCTCGATCGAGCGTGGGTTTTCGCCTTCGGCGATCGACAGCAGGCCTTCGAGCAGCATCTCGCGGTAGCGCGACTGACGCATGACAATGGCTTTGAGCTTGTTGGCGACCGGCAGCAGGATCAGGTTGGCACTGGCCACGCCATAGATGGTGGCGACAAACGCCACGGCGATGCCGTTGCCCAGTTGGGACGGATCGGCCAGATTGCCCATGACATGAATCAAACCCATTACCGCGCCGATGATGCCGATGGTCGGCGCATAGCCGCCCATGCTTTCGAACACCTTCGCCGCCTGGATATCGCGGCTTTCCTGAGTCAGGAAATCCACTTCGAGAATGCTCCGGATAGCCTCCGGCTCGGCGCCGTCGACCAGCAACTGCAAGCCCTTGCGCGCATAGGGATCGGGTTCGGCGTCAGCCACCCCTTCCAGCCCGAGCAAGCCTTCCTTGCGTGCGGTGAGGCTCCAGTTGACCACCCGATCGATACCACCGGCCAGGTCCACCCGCGGCGGAAAGATGATCCAGCGCGCAATCTGCAGCGCACGCTTGAACGACGACAGCGGTGCCTGCAGCATCGCCGCGCCGAGGGTGCCGCCGAGCACGATCAACGCGGCTGGTGCGTTGAGCAGCGCGCCGACATGGCCGCCTTCGAGGAAGTTGCCGCCGACAATGGCGACGAAGGCGAGGATCAGGCCGATCAGGCTGAGCACGTCCATCAGACGCAGGCCTCGACCAGGTGCTTGCCGATTTCATCGAGGCTGTACACCGCGTCGGCCAGGTTGGCCTTGACGATGGCCATGGGCATGCCATAGATCACGCAACTGGCTTCATCCTGCGCCCACACCGTGCTGCCGCCCTGCTTGAGCAGGCGCGCACCTTCACGGCCATCCGCGCCCATGCCGGTAAGTACGACCGACAGGACCTTGTCACCGTAGGACTTGGCCGCCGAGCCGAAGGTGATATCCACGCACGGCTTGTAGTTGAGGCGCTCGTCGCCCGGCAGGATTTTCACCATGCCACGGCCATCGACCATCATCTGCTTGCCGCCAGGTGCCAGCAGCGCCAGGCCCGGACGCAACACGTCGCCGTCTTCGGCTTCCTTGACGTTGATTCGGCAGAGCTTGTCGAGGCGTTCGGCGAAGGCCTTGGTGAACGCTGCGGGCATGTGCTGGATCAACACGATCGGTGCCGGGAAGTTGGCGGGCAATTGCGTCAGGACACGCTGCAGCGCAACCGGGCCGCCGGTCGAGGTGCCGATCGCCACGAGCTTGTAGGGCTTGCGCTTGGGCGCCGGCGAATGCGCCGCAGCCGGTGCCGCTGCGCTACGCACGGGAGCAGGCGCTGGGGTGCGCGGTGCAGGTGTGTGGCCAAGGCTGCTGGCGGGTGCAGGGCTGCTCGCGGCTGGCGCAGGCGCCGGTGCGGCATAGCTGCTCAGGCGGCGGTTGCTGCGCGAGAGGGTATGCACCTTCTCGCAGAGCATCTGCTTGACCTTCTCTGGGTTGCGCGAAATGTCTTCGAAGTTTTTCGGCAGGTAGTCGACCGCCCCGGCATCCAGCGCGTCGAGGGTTACCCGGGCGCCTTCATGGGTCAGCGACGAGAACATCAATACCGGCGTCGGGCAGCGCTGCATGATGTGCCGCACCGCAGTGATGCCGTCCATCATGGGCATTTCGTAGTCCATGGTGATGACATCGGGCTTGAGCGACAGCGCCTGGTCGATTGCTTCCTTGCCGTTGGTCGCGGTACCCACAACCTGGATCGTCGGGTCGGACGAGAGAATTTCCGAAACGCGCCGGCGGAAGAAACCGGAATCATCCACCACCAGGACCTTGACTGCCATAAACACTCCATTAGATGGCGCAACCGCGAGGCTGCGCCACCGAAAATCAATAACGCTTGGCGGCGTAACGCTTGAGCATGCTCGGGACGTCGAGGATCAACGCAATCCGGCCATCGCCGGTGATCGTCGCGCCAGACATGCCCGGGGTGCCTTGCAGCATCTTGCCCAGCGGCTTGATCACCACCTCTTCCTGGCCGACCAACTGGTCGACCACAAAGCCGATGCGCTGAGTGCCCACCGACAGGATCACCACATGGCCCTCGTGCTGTTCTTCATGCACCTGGCCCTGAACCAGCCAGCGCTTGAGATAGAACAGCGGCAGCGCCTTGTCGCGGACGATGACCACTTCCTGGCCGTCGACGACGTTGGTGCGCGACAGGTCGAGATGGAAGATCTCGTTGACGTTGACCAGCGGGAAGGCAAACGCCTGGTTGGCCAGCATCACCATCAGGGTCGGCATGATCGCCAGGGTCAGCGGCACCTTGATGACGATCTTCGAACCCTGGCCCTTGGCCGAGTAGATGTTGATCGAGCCGTTGAGCTGGGAAATCTTGGTTTTCACCACGTCCATGCCGACACCGCGGCCAGACACATCGGAGATCTCGGTCTTGGTCGAGAAGCCCGGGGCGAAGATCAGGTTGTAGCAGTCCGACTCGCTCAGGCGCTCGGCCGCGTCCTTGTCCATCAGGCCCTTTTCCACGGCCTTGGCGCGCAGCACGTTGGGGTCCATGCCTTTGCCGTCATCAGAGATCGACAGCAGGATATGGTCGCCTTCCTGCTCGGCAGACAACACCACCTTGCCGGTGCGAGCCTTACCTGAGGCGTCGCGCTCGTCGGGCATTTCTATGCCGTGGTCGACCGCGTTGCGCACCAAGTGGACCAACGGGTCGGCCAGGGCCTCGACGAGGTTCTTGTCGAGGTCGGTTTCTTCACCGACCAGCTCCAGGTTGATTTCCTTCTTGAGCTGGCGCGCAAGGTCGCGAACCAGCCGCGGGAAGCGTCCGAAGACTTTCTTGATCGGCTGCATGCGGGTTTTCATCACCGCAGTCTGCAGGTCCGCCGTGACCACATCGAGGTTGGACACCGCCTTGGACATGGCTTCATCGCCGCTGTTCAGGCCCAGGCGTACCAGACGGTTACGCACCAGCACCAGCTCGCCGACCATGTTCATGATCTCGTCCAGCCGCGCGGTATCGACGCGTACGGTCGTCTCGGCTTCGCTGGCGTGCTTCTCGGCGGGCGCGGCTGGCGCTGGCGCACGCGCCGGGGCAGCAGGCGCAGGCTTGGCGGCCGCCGGTGCAGGTGCTGGCGCAGCAGGCTTGGGCGCAGCTTTCACCTCGGCTTTGGCTGCTGGAGCAACGGCCACAGCGGCCACCTCGGCGGCGTCGGCAGAGAACTTGCCTTTGCCGTGCAGCTCGTCGAGCAGCGCTTCGAATTCGTGCTCGCTGATTTCGTCGCCACTGGTGGCCGCTGCAACGCTCGGCGCAGCCTCGGCAGTCGCGGCAGTCGGCAGCGCATCGGCAGCAAAGGTACCCTTGCCATGCAGCTGGTCGAGCAGTGCTTCGAATTCGTCGTCGGTAATCTCGTCACCGGCCGGCGCTGGCGCAGCAGCCTCGGGAGCGACCGTGGCCGCCTCGACCGAGAACTGACCCTTGCCATGCAGTTGATCGAGCAGGGATTCGAATTCGGCGTCGGTGATTTCATCCGACTCGGCATTGGCTGCGCCTGGCTGCGGCTGTTCGGCAGCCTCGGCCTCGGCCTTGGCCGCATCGAGCGAGTCGAGCAGTTGTTCGAACTCGGTGTCGGTGATGTCTTCCTCGACCACCGCGGGCTCAGGCTCGACCACCGCGGCAGGCGCGGGCGCCGCACCCGGCTCGGCCAGACGCGACAGCGCTGCCAGCAACTCGCGGGATGCTGGGGTCACCTCAGTCCGTTCGCGGACCTGGCCGAACATGCTGTTGACCGAATCCAGCGCTTCCAGAACCACGTCCATCAGTTCGGCGTCGACCCTGCGCTCACCTTTGCGCAGGATGTCGAAGACGTTCTCGGCAATGTGGCAGCACTCCACCAGCTCATTGAGCTGGAGGAAGCCGGCGCCCCCTTTTACAGTGTGAAAACCGCGGAAAATCGCATTGAGCAGGTCGGCATCATCCGGTCGGCTTTCCAGCTCGACCAATTGCTCGGACAACAACTCAAGAATTTCCCCGGCTTCTACCAGGAAATCCTGAAGGATTTCTTCATCGGCGCCGAAGCTCATTAAACGTGCTCCCTAAAAACCAAGGCTGGACAGCAGATCGTCGACATCGTCCTGACCGGACACAACGTCTTCACGCTTATCGGCATGAATCTGCGGACCTTCACCCCGAGTCGGATGTTTTTCTTGATCTTTTTCCGCACGCAACTGATCGTGGTCATGTTCGATACCGGCAAAACGGTCGACTTGACTGGCCATCAGCACGAGCTTGAGCAGATTGCTTTCTACCTGGGTGACCAACGCGGTGACGCGTTTGATTACCTGGCCGGTCAGGTCCTGATAGTCCTGAGCCAGCAAGATGTCGTTGAGGTGCCCGGATACTTTGCGGTTACCTTCGGCACTGTGCGTCAGGAAACTGTCGACCCGTTTGACCAGATCGCGAAACTCCGGCGCGGCCACTTCACGGCGCATGAAACGCTGCCAGTCAGTGCTCAGCGCCTGCGCCTCACCGGCCAGATCGTTGAGTACCGGCGTGCTCGCCTCGACCAGGTCCATGGTGCGGTTGGCGGCGCCCTCGGTCAGCTTGACCACATACGACAAGCGCTCGGTGGCATCGGTGATCTGCGAGACCTCCTCGGCCTGCGGCATCGCCGGGTCGATCTGGAAGCTGACGATCGCACTGTGCAGCTCGCGGGTCAGTTTGCCGACTTCCTGGTACAGGCCACGGTCGCGTGTCTGGTTGAGCTGATGAATCAGCTGCACCGCATCACCAAACCGGCCGCGCTCGAGGCTTTCGACCAATTCCTGAGCGTGCTTCTTCAAGGTGTTTTCAAATTCACCCAAAGAGTTGTTGTTAGAGTCCATGGCGCCCCCTGGCGTGATTTAGCTGTTCACGCGTTCGAAGATCTTTTCGATCTTCTCTTTGAGCACCTGGGCGGTGAACGGCTTGACCACGTAACCATTGACGCCGGCCTGGGCCGCTTCAATGATCTGATCACGCTTGGCTTCGGCAGTTACCATCAGTACCGGCAGCGTCTTCAGACGCTCATCGGCACGTACTTTGCGCAGCAGGTCGATGCCGGACATGCCGGGCATGTTCCAGTCGGTGACGAGGAAGTCAAAGTGGCCGCTTTCGAGCATCGGCATGGCGGTCAGGCCATCGTCGGCTTCCTGGGTATTGGTGAAGCCCAGATCACGCAAGAGGTTCTTGATGATCCGCCGCATCGTCGAAAAGTCGTCAACGATGAGGATTTTCATGTCTTTGTTCAATTAGACCTCCAAGCAGTCTTAAACGCGCTCGGCCCCGAGCGCGCATTCAATCAATTCGGTACACCGTCAAAACGACTGCAGCGACCCCGGTTTCAACGCGCTCGCCACTCACCCAGCCGGCTGCGCAGACGTGCCGCGCATTGGCTGTGCAGTTGACTGACGCGCGACTCGCTGACCCCCAGTACCTCACCGATTTCCTTGAGGTTGAGCTCTTCGTCGTAGTACAGCGCCAGCACCAACCGCTCGCGTTCCGGCAAGTTGGCGATCGCATCGGTCAACGCCGTCTGGAAGCGTTCTTCTTCCAGATCACGTGACGGCTCAATCTGCGCACTGGCGCCATCCTCGTGCAGACCTTCGTGTTCGCCGTCCTGCAACAGGTCGTCGAAACTGAACAGTCGGCTGCCCAGGGTATCGTTCAGAATCCCGTAATAATCATCGAGACCTAATTGGAGTTCGGCAGCAACCTCGTGATCTTTAGCGTCGCGACCGGTTCTTGCTTCAACAGCGCGCATCGCGTCGCTGACCATACGGGTGTTGCGGTGCACCGAACGCGGCGCCCAGTCACCCTTGCGGACCTCGTCGAGCATGGCGCCGCGGATGCGAATACCGGCATAGGTTTCAAAGCTGGCACCCTTGCTGGCATCGTATTTGTTGGATACTTCAAGCAGACCGATCATGCCGGCCTGGATCAGATCCTCGACCTGCACGTTGGCCGGCAAGCGCGCCAGCAGGTGGTAGGCGATGCGCTTGACCAGCGGCGCGTAACGCTCGACCAACTCGTACTGGGCGTCCTTGGAGGCCTTGCTGTACATCTGAAACCCGCTTGCACTCATAGCACTGGTCCCGCACTGGTGGGCTGCACCAGGCGCTCGACGAAGAACTCCAGATGCCCACGAGGGTTGGCAGGCAGCGGCCAGCTATCGACCTTCTGCGCGATGGCCTTGAACGCCAGGGCGCACTTGGAGCGAGGGAAGGCTTCGTAGACTGCACGCTGCTTTTGCACGGCCTTGCGCACACATTCGTCGTAGGGCACGGCGCCGACATATTGTAGGGCGACGTCCAGGAAGCGGTCCGTGACCTTGGTCAACTTGGCGAACAGGTTGCGCCCTTCCTGCGGGCTCTGGGCCATATTGGCGAGAACCCGAAAACGGTTCATGCCGTAGTCGCGGTTGAGCAGTTTGATCAGCGCGTAGGCGTCGGTGATCGAGGTCGGCTCATCGCACACCACCAGCAGGACTTCCTGCGCGGCGCGGACAAAGCTCACCACCGAATCGCCAATGCCGGCCGCGGTGTCGATGACCAGCACGTCGAGGTTGTCGCCAATCTCGCTGAAGGCCTGGATCAGCCCGGCATGTTGCGCCGGCTGCAGATGGACCATGCTCTGGGTGCCCGAGGCGGCCGGCACGATGCGTACCCCACCTGGCCCCTGCAAGAGCACGTCGCGCAGTTCGCAGCGGCCTTCGATGACGTCAGCCAGGGTGTGCTTGGGCGTCAGCCCGAGCAACACGTCGACGTTGGCCAGACCCAGATCGGCGTCCAGCAACATGACCCGGCGGCCGAGCTCGGCCAACGCCAGGGACAGGTTGACTGACACGTTGGTCTTGCCGACGCCACCTTTGCCACCGGTCACGGCGATAACCTGTACGGGATGCATGCTACCCATATTTGTTCTTTACCTTGTCGCGCTTGAACCGAGGCCACATGGAGGGCTGTGATTGAGGCCCTTGCTGTAGGTACTTTGCATAGTGTTCATCCTCAACCCACGCGTTTGCCGGAGTTGTGGTACAGATCAGCGAACATATCGGCCATGGCCTCTTCGCTGGGGTCTTCCTGCATTTGCACGCTGACGGCGCGGCTGACCAGTTGGTGCTTGCGCGGCAGGTGCAGGTCGTCAGGAATACGCGGGCCGTCGGTAAGATAGGCCACGGGCAGTTCATGACTGATAGCCAGGCTCAGTACTTCACCGAGACAAGCCGTTTCATCAAGTTTGGTCAGGATGCAGCCAGCCAGACCACAGCGCTTGTAGCTGTGATAAGCGGCCGTCAGCACCTGTTTCTGGCTGGTGGTTGCCAGGACCAGGTAATTCTTCGACGCAATACCGCGCCCGGCGAGCGTCTCCAGCTGCATGCGCAGGGCCGGATCACTGGCCTGCAGGCCGGCGGTATCGATCAGCACCACGCGCTTGCGCAGCAGCGGCTCCAGCGCCTGGGCCAGGGACTCGCCCGGGTCGACGTAGGTCACCGACACGTTGAGGATGCGGCCCAGGGTCTTGAGCTGCTCCTGAGCACCGATGCGGAAGCTGTCCATGCTCACCAGCGCCAGGTTCTGCGCGCCGTACTTGAGCACATAGCGCGCTGCCAGCTTGGCCAAGGTGGTGGTCTTGCCCATACCCGCCGGGCCGACCATGGCGATTACCCCGCCCTCCTCGATCGGTTCGATCTCGGGCACATCGATCATCCGTGCCAGGTGCGCGAGGATCATACGCCAGGCTTGCCGCGGCTCGTCGATCTCGCCGGTCAGGTCGAGCAACTCACGGGCCAGCGCACCGGTCAGGCCGACACGCTGCAGGCGCCGCCAGAGGTTGGCCTGCAGCGGCTTGCTGCCCTGCAACTGGCTCCAGGCAAGCGAGCCGAGCTGCACTTCGAGCAGTTCACGCAGGCCGGACAGCTCCGAGCGCATGGCATCGAACAAGCGCGGATCAACTGGCGCCACTGCCGGCGCAGCCGGGGCGGCGGGCTGATCGACGTGCGGCTCGACCAACGGCTCGGAGGCGGTCAGCGAGAGGCCGGCAAACAACTGACGGTTGCCGTCATCGGCATCGCTGCGGCTGCTCAGTTCGGCCTGGGCGGTAGCGATGCGCGACTGGGTCTTGCGCAGCTCGTCTTCAAGCTCAGGGTTGGGCACGCGCGGCGCCAGCGCCGACAGTTTGTAGTCCAGCGCAGCGGTCAGCTCGACGCCGCCGGCAATGCGCCGGTTACCGATGATAGCGGCATCGGAGCCAAGCTCATCGCGGACCAGCTTCATGGCCTGACGCATATCTGCGGCGAAAAAACGCTTAACTTGCATACTCCACTACCTCAGCCGTTCGGGCCCACGGTGGCAACGATGGTGACTTGCTTGTTGTCAGGTATTTCCTGATACGCCAAAACATGCAAATTCGGTACAGCCAGGCGGCCGAAGCGCGACAGCATTGCCCGGATCGGGCCGGCTACCAGAAGGATAGCTGGCTGACCTTGCATCTCCTGACGCTGGGCCGCTTCGATAAGCGAACGCTGTAGTTTTTCGGCCATGCTCGGTTCAAGAAGAACACCATCTTCCTGACCCTGCCCAGCCCTTTGCAGACTATTGAGCAAAATCTGTTCCAACCTTGGCTCCAAGGTGATAACGGGCAGCTCGGACTCAACGCCAACAATGCTTTGCACGATGGCGCGACACAATCCGACGCGCACTGCGGCAACCAGCGCGGCATTATCTTGACTCTTGCCGGCGTTGTTGGCGATAGCCTCGGCAATGCTGCGGATATCGCGCACCGGCACTTGCTCGGAGAGCAGTGCTTGCAGGACCTTGAGCAGCCCCGACAAGGAAATGACACCCGGCACCAGTTCTTCGGCCAGCTTCGGCGAGGCCTTGGCCAGTACCTGCAACAGCTGTTGGACTTCCTCGTGACCGATCAGTTCGTGGCAGTGCTTTTGCAGAATCTGGTTCAAATGGGTCGCCACCACCGTGCTGGCATCGACCACGGTGTAGCCCAGCGACTGCGCCTGCGCGCGCTGGCCGATGTCGATCCATACCGCCTCCAGGCCAAACGCCGGGTCACGCGCGGCAATGCCATTGAGGGTGCCGAATACCTGGCCTGGGTTGATCGCAAGCTCGCGGTCCGGGTAGATCTCCGCTTCCGCGAGAATTACCCCCATCAGGGTCAGGCGATAGGCACTTGGCTGCAGGTCAAGGTTATCGCGGATGTGTACGGTCGGCATGAGGAAGCCCAGATCCTGCGAGAGCTTCTTGCGCACGCCCTTGATCCGCGCCAACAGCTGGCCACCCTGATTGCGGTCGACCAGCGGGATCAGCCGGTAGCCCACTTCCAGGCCGATCATGTCGATCGGTGTGACGTCATCCCAGCCCAGCTCCTTGGTGTCCATCGCACGCTGTGGCGACGGCAGCAGATCCTGCTGGCGCTGTACTTCTTCCAGCGCCTTGACCTTGCTCGCCTGCTGCTTGCGCCAGACCAGATAGGCACCACCAGCGGCCATTACACCGAGGCTGAGGAAGGCCACATGCGGCATCCCCGGGACCAGGCCCATGACGATCATGATGCCGGCCGACACGCCCAGAGCTTTTGGCGAGTCGAACATCTGCCGGTTGATCAGCTTGCCCATGTCCTCGGAACCCGAGGCGCGGGTGACCATGATTGCGGCGGCGGTGGACAACAGCAAGGATGGCAACTGCGCCACCAAACCGTCACCAATGGTCAGCAACGCGTAGACCTTACCGGCCTCCCCGCCTGACATGCCGTGCGAGAGGATACCGATCAACACGCCGCCGATGAGGTTGATGAACAGGATCAGCAGGCCGGCAATGGCGTCACCACGAACGAACTTGCTGGCACCGTCCATAGAGCCGTAGAACTCGGCTTCCTGGGCGACTTCGGCGCGGCGCGCCTTGGCCTGGGCCTGATCGATCAGGCCGGCGTTGAGGTCGGCGTCGATCGCCATCTGTTTGCCGGGCATGGCATCGAGGGTGAAGCGCGCGCTGACTTCCGAGATCCGTCCGGCGCCCTTGGTCACCACCACGAAGTTGATGATCATGAGGATGGCGAACACCACGGCGCCGACTACATAGTTGCCGCCGATCACCACCTCACCAAAGGCCTGGATCACCTTGCCCGCCGAGCCGTGGCCCTCGTGACCGTGGAGCAGAACCACCCGCGTGGAGGCGACGTTGAGCGCCAGACGCAACAGCGTGGCTACCAGCAAAATGGTCGGGAACGCGGCGAAGTCCAGCGGCCGCAAGGCATATACGCAGACCAGCAGCACCACCAGCGACAGGGCGATGTTGAAGGTGAAGAACACGTCGAGCAGGAACGGCGGGATCGGCAACATCATCATTGCCAACATCACCAACAGCAACAACGGCACACCCAGGTTGCCCCGGCCGAGTCCGGTCAGGTTGCTGCGCGCGTTGCTGATTAACTGACTGCGATCCACCGCGATTCCTCTTCAAGCAAAACTTTGACGCCTGTAGAGCGCCTGCGCTGCCTTTGCAAGAAGCTGTCCAACTTTGCCTACCGATGCCTGCGATCAGCTGTCGCGGCGCAGATCGTCCGGAATCGGCAGGTCTTTGTTCAGCGGATCAGGCCGTTTGCCCTTGCCGGCGCGGTGCTGGCGGACCTGGAAGACGAACGCCAGTACCTGGGCTACCGCCAGGTACAGCCCGGCAGGGATTTCCTGCTCGATCTCGGTGGAGTAGTAGATCGCCCGCGCCAGCTCCGGCGACTCGAGAATCTGCACGTTGTGCGCGGCGCCGATCTCGCGGATCTTGAGGGCGATGAAGTCGCTGCCTTTGGCCAGCAGCAAGGGCGCCGCCCCACCCTTCTCCGGGTCGTATTGCAGGGCAACGGCATAGTGGGTCGGGTTGGTGATGATCACGTCGGCATCGGGGATCGCCGCCATCATGCGCCGCTGCGAGACCTCGCGCTGCAATTGACGGATACGCTGTTTGACCTCCGGTTTACCCTCCGAGTCCTTGTACTCATCGCGCACTTCCTGCTTGGTCATCTTCAGTTTTTTCTGCGTCTGCCAGAGTTGGAACGGCACGTCCGCCGCAGCGATCAGCAGCAGCCCCGCCGAGACCCACAATGCACTCCAACCCACAACCACCGCGCTGTGGATGATCGCTTGCTCCAGCGACTCGTTGGCAATCGACAACAGCGCTATACGGTCGTTTAGTAGCACCATCCAGCCCACAAACAGGATCAGCACGAACTTGGCCATCGCTTTGAGCAGCTCGGTCAGCGCATTCAGCGAGAACATCCGCTTGATCCCGGACAAGGGGTTCATCCGGCTGAATTTGGGTTGCAGCAGGCTGCCAGAGAAGATGAAGCCGCTGAGCGCGATCGGTGCCACGAAGGAAATCACGAACAGCATGATCAACAACGGCTGCGCCGCCCACAGCGCCTTCTTGCCAGACGCCAGCAAAAAAAGGCTCATCGAGCGCTCGTCGATCAACACCTCGCGCGACAGCGAGAAATTGATCCGCATCAGGTCCATCAAGGTGTCGGCCAGGTGGCCGCCGAACACCAGCAGGCCGCCGGCACCCGCCAGGGTCACCGCCACGGTATTGAGTTCTTTGGAACGGGCGATCTCACCTTTTTTGCGCGAGTCACGCTTGCGCTTGTCGGTGGGGTCTTCCGTCTTGTCCTGGCCGCTCTCGCTTTCTGCCATGCTCAGCGCGTCCGTGCCAGATCACGCAGCCACTGCAGCGCGTCGCTGGCCAGTGCCTGGTAATGCGAGAGGATGTCGGCCAGGCCAACCCAGAACAGGCCAAGGCCGAGCACCAGGGTCAGCGGAAAACCGATCGAAAAGATGTTCAACTGCGGCGCCGCACGGGTCATCACGCCAAACGACACGTTGACCACCAGCAGCGCCGTGACCACCGGCAGAATCAACAGCACGCCGGCACCAAATACCCAGCTCAGGCGCCCGGCCATTTCCCAGAAGTGCTGCGCCATCAGCGCATTGCCGACCGGCAAGGTTGTAAAGCTTTCGCTGAGCACCTCGAACACCACCAGATGGCCATTCATGAGCAAAAACAGGATGCTCACCAGCATGGTCATGAACTGGCTGACCACCGCCACGTTGACGCCGTTGACCGGGTCGACCATCGAGGCGAACGCCATCCCCATCTGGATCGCCACGATCTGCCCGGCGATGACGAACGCCTGGAACAGCAACTGCATCGAGAAGCCGAACAGCGCCCCAACGATGATCTGCTCACCGCCCAGCATCAGCCCACGCAGGCTCAGGGGGTCGAATTCCGGCATTGGCGGCAACCCCGGCACGATGGCCACGGTAATCGCCAGCGCAGCGTACAGGCGCACCCGCGCCGGCAGCATCTTGGTGCCGAAAATGGGCATGGTCATCAGTACCGCGGTGACGCGAAACAGAGGCAGCATGAAGGTCGCGACCCAGGTGCCGATCTGCGCGTCGGTCAATTCCAGCATGGCCGGCTAACCGATCAACTGCGGGATGCTGGTGTACAGGCCAAGCATGTATTCCATGAACTTGGTCACCAGCCACGGCCCGACCACGATCAGCGTCACCAGCATCACCAGCAGGCGCGGCAGAAAGCTCAGGGTCTGTTCATTGATCTGGGTCGCAGCCTGGAACATGGCCACAATCAAACCGACCAGCAGGCTCGGCACCACCAGCACGGCCACCATCAGGGCGGTCAGCCAGAGCGCATCACGAAACAGGTCAACGGCAATTTCAGGGGTCATGCCACGCTCTCCTTGTCGGCGTCAGAGGCCACCGAAACTACCGGCCAGGGTGCCCATGATCAGTGCCCAGCCATCGACCAGCACAAACAGCATGATCTTGAACGGCAGCGAAATGATCAGCGGCGACAGCATCATCATACCCATCGCCATCAGCACGCTGGCGACCACCATGTCGATGATCAGGAACGGGATGAAGATCATGAAACCGATCTGGAACGCGGTCTTCAGCTCCGAGGTCACGAACGCCGGCACCAGAATGGTCAGGGGCGCTTGCTCGGGGCTGGCAATGTCGGTGCGCTTGGACAGGCGCACGAACATGTCCAGGTCGCTCTGCCGGGTCTGCGCCAGCATGAAGTCCTTGAGCGGCCCCTGGGCCTTGTCGATGGCTTGCTGGGCGGTCATCTGCTCGCTCAGGTACGGCTGCAGGGCGTCCTTGTTCACCTTGTCGAACACCGGCGCCATGATGAACAGGGTCAGGAACAAGGCCATGCCGGTGAGCACCTGGTTCGATGGCGTCTGCTGCAGGCCAAGGGCCTGACGCAGGATCGAAAAGACGATGATGATGCGGGTGAAGCTGGTCATGAGGATGACGAACGCTGGAATGAAACTCAGCGCGGTCATGATCATCAGGATCTGCAGGCTGACCGAATACTCCTGCTGACCGTCCGCGCCACTGGACAGGGTGATGGCGGGGATCGACAGCGGGTCGGCGGCCAGGGCCAACGGCGCGGCCAGCAGCAGCGCCAGGGTCAACAGCATGCGCACGGCGCCGATCATCACTTGGTGTCCTTCTGATCCTTGCCCATCAGCTCCAACAGCCGCTGGGCGAACTCTGGGGTCGCCGGGCGGGCACTGGCAGGCACCTCGACCGGCTCGGCCAGCACATGCAACGCCTTGATGCTGCCTGGGCTGTGCCCGAGCAGGATCTGTTCCTTGCCGACCTGCACCAGCAACAGCCGATCACGCGGGCCGATGGTGCGGCTGCCGATGATCTCGATCACCTGGCCACCGCGCGGCGTTGCGCCTTGCATGCGCCGCAGCAGCCAGGCCAGAAAGAAAATCAGGCCGACGACCAGCAACAAGCCGAAGATCATCTGCGCCAGCTGCCCGCCCAGACCACCTGGCGGCGTCGCAGCGGTAACCGGGCCAGCGGCAGGCGCTTGCGAGGCAACCACCACTTCGCTGACCAGCAGCGTGGCAACAGCGGCCACTGCGCGTATCACAGCCTTCACTCAGCGCAGCTTCTTGATGCGTTCGCTTGGGCTGATCACGTCGGTCAGGCGAATGCCGAACTTCTCGTTGACCACGACCACTTCGCCATGGGCGATCAGCGTACCGTTGACCAGCACATCCAGCGGCTCGCCGGCGAGGCGGTCGAGCTCGATGACCGAACCCTGGTTGAGCTGCAGCAGGTTGCGGATGTTGATGTCGGTGCTGCCGACTTCCATCGAGATGCTCACCGGGATGTCGAGGATCACATCCAGGTTCGGCCCTTCGAGGCTGATGTTTTCATTAGGCCTGGGCGAGCTGGCGAACTCCTCCATCGGCAGGCGCCCGGCACCGCCAGTGTCAGCGGCCAGCAGGGCATCGATGTCGGACTGGCCGGCATCACCGGTTTCTTCCAGGGCAGCGGCCCATTCGTCGGCCAGGGCCTGGTCCTCGGCAGAGGTGATTTCGTTTTCGTTAGCCATAGTGTCCTCGACAAGCATTCAATTCGGAGTTGCGACCGGCACGCCGTCAGCGGCGCTCGATCGGATCGATGATCTGCAGGGCCAGATTGCCCTTGTGCGAGCCCAGCCGCGCCTTGAACGACGGCACGCCATTGGCGCGCAGCACCAGGTGCTCGGGCAGCTCTACCGGGATCACATCGCCCGGCTGCATGTGCAGGATGTCGCGCAGCTTCAACTGGCGGCGGGCAACCGTGGCGGTTACCGGCACGCTGACATCGAGCACGTCCTCGCGCAGGGCCTTGACCCAGCGCTCGTCCTGATCATCGAGGTCGGACTGGAAGCCCGCATCGAGCATCTCGCGCACCGGTTCGATCATCGAATACGGCATGGTCACGTGCAGGTCACCGCCGCCGCCATCGAGCTCGATGTGGAAGGTCGACACCACCACCGCTTCGCTGGGGCCAACGATGTTGGCCATGGCCGGGTTGACCTCGGAGTTTATGTACTCGAAGTTGACCGGCATGATCGCCTGCCAGGCTTCCTTGAGGTCGACGAAGCACTGGTCCAGGACCATGCGCACCACGCGCAGCTCGGTCGGGGTGAACTCGCGCCCCTCGATCTTGGCGTGACGACCGTCACCACCAAAGAAGTTGTCGACCAGCTTGAACACCAGCTTGGCGTCGAGAATGAACAACGAGGTGCCGCGCAACGGCTTGATCTTGACCAGATTGAGGCTGGTGGGCACGTACAGCGAATGGATGTACTCGCCGAATTTCATCACCTGCACCCCGCCCACGGCCACGTCGGCGGAGCGGCGCAGCAGGTTGAACATGCTGATCCGGGTATAGCGGGCGAAGCGCTCGTTGATCATTTCCAGGGTCGGCATGCGCCCGCGCACGATGCGATCCTGGCTGGTCAGGTCGTAGCTCTTGATGCTGCCGGGTTCGGCAGCACTTTCGGTCTGCACCAGGCCATCGTCGACGCCATGCAGCAGCGCGTCGATCTCATCCTGGGACAGCAGGTCCTGTACGGCCATTACGAACTCCTACTGCAACACGAAGTTGGTGAACAGCAACTGGTCGATGACCGGTTTGCCGACTTCTTTCTGCGCCACTTCCTGGACCACCGCAGTGGCCTTCTGGCGCAGCATCTCCTGGCCCACCGAACTGCTGGCCAGGGCGTCGAAGCCTTGCCCCGAGAACATCATCACCAGGTTGTTGCGGATCACCGGCATGTGCACCTTGAGTGCGTCGATGTCAGCCTGATTGCGGCCTTGCAAGGTGATGCTGACCTGCATGTAGCGCTGACGGCCATTCTGGTTGAAGTTGACCACAAAGGCCGGCGCCAGCGGTTCGTAGATCGCAGCCGGCTTGACGTTGGCCAGCGCCGGATCAACGGCAGGCGCCGCGTCGCTCTTGTGCATGATGAACCAGGTAGCGCCCACCGACAGGCCCACCGCCAGCAGCAGCCCTCCAACCAGCAGCAGGATCAACTTGAGTTTGCCTTTTGCGGCGGGGTCTTTCACTGCGTCGCTCTTCGCCATGCCAATAATCCGTCGTCCATCAAGGGTTCGTAAGTGGATGACGTGGCTTGAGCAAGTGTTATGCCAGATATTGCAAAGCAGACAAAAGGCCGGATCTGCCCGTCGTCATCCAGCAGGTTGACGGCGGGCAGCCTAGCGTTGCGGAATCGGCAAGAACGCGGGATCAGGCGTAGTAATCGACTGCGCTGTCGCCGATCACCACTTGCTGCTGGGCCGCGCGTGAAGCCTCGCTCGGTTCGCCCTGCTCAACCGCTGCGCCCGCACCGCGCCGCGCGGCCACACCGGACAACTGGGATGCTTCTTGCTGAGCCTGCTGTTGCTGGCCACGGGACTGGTCGGCAACGTTGACGTCAGGCTGGGCCAGGCCCTGCTGCGCGAATAACTCACGCAAACGGTGCAATTGGCTGTCGAGGCTGTCACGCACCCCGGCGTGACCACTGACAAACGTGATCTGCGCGGCCTGATCGGCGGCAATATTGACGCGGATGTCCAAACGGCCAAGCTCGGCCGGCTCCAGCTGGATATCCGCCGATTTGAGGTTTTGGCTCGACAGGTACATGACCCGATTGACCAGGCCTTCGGTCCAGGCGCCCTGGTTCATCGCCAACGGCTGTTGCAACGGGCTGGGGTTGACCGGCACGGCATTGGCAGTCTTGGCAGTGGCGGCCTGGGTCAGCGCGGCCAGGCGGTCGGCAAAGTTGTCGACGCGGGTATCACTGCTGGCGCTCTTGATGTCCTTCAGGCCGTCTTCGATCAGGCTGCCGAATGCCTTGTGATCCGACTCGGACTTGCCGCCCTCACGCTCGCCTTTGTCGACCACGTTCGCCAAGGTATTGACGGCTGCCTGATTGTCATCAGCAGGCACTTTGCCCGTTTCAGCCTGATTGGCTGCATGCGCGGAGGTGGTGCCTTTGGCCTGAGCGCTGTGCTCGAGCGCAAAGCGCAGGCTGGGCAGACCTGCCAAGGCGTCAGCATCAGGATCGAAGGGAGCCTCGGACGGGTCGCCGGCTTGGGCCGGGACCGCGGCCGGCAAACCAGCCTGCAAGACAGGCGCAACCGCCTCTGCCTGAGCCTGGATCAACTGGGCACCTGTCGGGGCGTCGGTGACCTGACCAGCAACCAGGCTGGCGTCCACCGATGCCTTGTCATCGCCGTCGTTGCTGGCGTCCGCCTGCTGCGCCGAGTCGCTGCCTGGCAACTTATTGCCGTCAGCGGCAACGGCAGGCTTGTCGTCTGGATCAGCCTTGCCGGCCGAGGCCGCGTCAGGCTTGTCCTTGGGCTTGGCCTGGGCAACCTTGTCATCACGCTGGCCAACACTGTCGCGGGCCTGTTTTGCCATCACTTGATCAAAGCCTTTATCCGGCGCAACAGCCGCCACTGGTGGCTTGTCGACGCCGACCCGGGACTGCTTTACGGGTGCGTTGGCTTGGATCAGTGGGTTGGGTGCGACAGGCATCTAGGGTCTCCGCGCCAGCTGGCGTCAAAATCGTCTGCATGAAGACAGGCAAGACTCGCGCCAGTTTTGCTCAACTACCGGAGACACGCTCACATTCAAGCATGTACAAGCGTTTGACCTGCAGATATTCGGAGTCGATACGGTTGACCAGGTCTTCGACACCGTAGGCTGGCGTCTGCCTGACCCGCTCCTCGAGCTGTTGGCAAAGCGCGGCAAGACCGACCGCGCCCATGTTGCTGCTGCTGCCTTTGAAGCTGTGCGCGGCCATGCCGAGCTCGTTGGCATTTCGCGCGCAGTGCAATTGGCTCAAGCGCCGCTCGGAGTCTTCCAAAAAAATCTCCAGCAGCTGCTGATAGCCACCCTCCATGACGTCCTGCAAGTCACGCAGGACCCGCTGATCGATGTGCATGTCTACCATCTGTTCACTCCCTGTTGAGGCGTCAGGGCCCGGCAGCGTACTCACCAGAGCACCTCTACCTTGGCGCATCGACCGCCCTCGATCCATTGTGCATCCTGACTCAAGCGCCGCACCAGCTGTATTCCACGCCCGCTGAAGGCATTCTGGCGAGGCGGCTGAGCCAGCACCTGCTCGACATCGAAGCCGTCACCGCTGTCACGGATTTCGATGATCAGACGCCCTCCTTGCGCCCAGGGTTCAACCTTGAGGTCTATCCGAATGTAACCGTCGACCTGTTGCGTCAGCCGCTCACCGCGCAATCGGTAAAACTCGGCGAACCCGGCAGCATTGCCCTTGAGCGCCGAATCCAGGCCGAGCACGCCGTGCTCCAGGGCATTGGTATAGAGCTCGGCAAAAACACTGTGCAATTGCCCGGCAAGCGGTCGCAGGCCATGGATTTCGTGCAGCAGCTGCAGCAATTGCGGTACTGGATTGACCCGTCGCAAGGTCTCGCCGCGCAGCTCGAAGCCTAGCGACCAATCAAGCGGGCTGCTGCGCACGGAGTCGGCATGGCCGACATTGGCTGGCAAATCCACCGCCGGTTCCAGCATGCGAATATCACACAGGCTGACATCATCCCGGGCGCGCCCGCCAAATGCCTGTAAAGCCTGAAGCAACTCATCGAACAACAGCGCGGGCTCGCGGTTGAGCGCAATCGTGCGCTGCAGGCGCTCCACCCCGAACAGCTTCCCGTCCGCACTGCTGGTCTCGGTCACCCCATCCGAGAGCAACAATAGCCGCTCACCCGGCGCCAGCGGCATCACCTGGGTCCGGTCGTCGAAGCGTTCCGGGGCCAGCACGCCCAGCGGCAGTTGATTAGACGACAACGTCGCCAGCACCTCTCCATCGGCAGCGAGGTGGTAGCCGTCAGGCATGCCGCCGCCCCAGAACTCTACCGTGCCGCGCTGGTAACTGACGTTCAGCAGCAATGCGCAGCAGAACATGTCTATCGGCAGGATGCGCTTGAGCTTGGCATTCATTTCGCGCAGGGTCTGCGCCAGGCCATAGCCCTTGCCGGTCATGCCGTAGAACGCTTCTGCCAACGGCATGGCGCCGACCGCTGCGGGCAGGCCATGGCCTGTGAAGTCACCCAGCAGGACATGCAAATCACCCGTCGGCGTATATGCCGCCAGCAGCAGGTCGCCATTGAACAGCGCAAAAGGCGATTGCAGATAGCGGATGTTCGGCGCCTGCAGGCAGCCGGTGTGGGCGACCTTGTCAAAAACAGCCTTGGCCACGCGCTGCTCGTTGAGCAGATGCTGATGGTGCAGGGCTATTTCATCACGTTGCTCGAGGACCTTGGCCTGCAACCTGTGCAAGCGCTCCATGGCGCCGATCTTGGCCGCCAGAATCACCGCGCTGTAGGGTTTGGCAATGAAGTCATCGCCACCGGCCTCCAGGCAGCGCACCAGCGCCTGCTCCTCGCTCAGAGACGTCAGAAAGATGATCGGCACCAGGGCATCCCCGGCCAGCGCCTTGATCTGCCGCGCGGCCTCAAAGCCATCCATCACCGGCATCAAGGCGTCGAGCAACACCAGCTGCGGCCGATGCTGACGAAACAGCGCCACCGCCTCGGCGCCGTTTTCGGCCGTCAACACCTGGTGCCCCTGGCGGCGCACGATCTGCGCCAGCAACAGACGATCGGCAGCACCGTCCTCGGCAATCAGCACCTGCAGGGTGGCTTCAGCCGGCATGAGCGCGGTCAACTGATGTCGAACAGTTTTTCGAAATTGGAAATCGCCAGGATCTTGCGCACATCGGCTGTGGCGTGCACCACGCGCACGTCGGCGTCGTCACCGCCAACATGGTCGCGCAACAGCAACAGCATGCCCAGCGCAGAACTGTCCAGGTAGGTTGCCTCACTCAGGTCGACCACGACCTGCTCGGGCCGGGGTTGCTGCCGTTCATAAGCATCGCGAAAATCCTGATGCTTGGCGAAATCGAAACGGCCCTTGATTGCGATCGTCAGCTTCTTGCCGTCGGGGGTAAGCGTCGGTTCCACTGCCATGCTAGCGATTCCTTCGATGATGGCGGATGCAGCTTAAGAAGGTTTAGAAGACGCGCCGACAAGTTGCAAGCGACAGCGTCAACAAACCCCAACGTATGCCCTAGTAAGCGCTGGGTCGTGGCAGACGCTGGGAGAGCTCGTCCAGCAGCTTCTGCTCGCGCTTGTCTTCGAGCCGGCGCGCCTCGTCCATGTAGCGCTGCACCAGCTTGCGCAAGCCTTCGACCCGGGCGTAAGCCTGCTGCCAGGTGGCTCGGGCGTTGTTGAGGTTGCTTTGGTGCCAGGCCAGGCTCTGGCGCTGCTGGGTCATGGCGGTCTCGAGCTGGGCCAGAAAGCGCTGATAGTTGAGCAGCCAACTGCCGTTGACGCCCTGCCCGCCACGATCGATCCACTGCAGTTGGTAGTCTTCGCGAAAGCGTTCGAGCTCGGCCAGCTTGGCCTGCGCCTGGGCTACCTGCTGCTGGAAGTGACCCAGGCGCTGGACCGCCTTGCGCTCAGCCTCTTCGGCAATGTTCACCACCGGCGCCAGGCGCGCGGCACGGCTCGGCGTGCTCATGGCTTAGCCACCACCGGCAGGCGTGGCAAATACGCCGGCCAACTGCTCGCGGCTCTGCGTGCCACTGACGTTTTCGTCCAGGCCCTGACGCAGGAAGCCGACCAAGCGCGCCTGCAAGGCAATCGCCAGGTCGGTCTCCGGATCACCGCCGGCCACGTAGGCACCGACGCTGATCAAGTCGCGGCTTTGCGACAGACGCGACCACAACTGCTTGAATTTCTGCGCCTGGCGCAGGTGATCGGCATCTACTACCTGCGGCATCACCCGGCTGATCGAGGCTTCGATGTCGATCGCTGGATAGTGGCCTTCCTCAGCCAGGCGTCGCGACAGTACAAAGTGACCGTCGAGCACACCCCGCGCCGCATCGGCAATCGGGTCTTGCTGGTCATCACCTTCGGACAGCACGGTATAGAACGCCGTGATCGAGCCACCGCCCGCCTCGCCATTACCGGCGCGCTCGACCAGCTTGGGCAGCTTGGCGAATACCGACGGCGGGTAACCGCGGGTGGCCGGCGGCTCACCGATGGCCAAGGCGATTTCGCGCTGGGCCTGGGCAAACCGGGTCAGCGAGTCCATCAGCAACAGGACATTCTTGCCCTTGTCGCGAAAGTATTCAGCGATGCGCGTGCAGTACATCGCAGCGCGCAGGCGCATCAGCGGCGCATCGTCGGCCGGCGATGCGACCACGACCGAACGCTTGAGGCCTTCTTCTCCAAGGATATGTTCGATGAACTCCTTGACCTCCCGCCCCCGCTCGCCGATCAGGCCGACCACAATGATTTCGGCCTCGGTGAAGCGCGTCATCATGCCCAGCAACACCGATTTACCGACACCGGTACCGGCGAACAGGCCCAGGCGCTGGCCGCGGCCGACGGTGAGCAGGCCGTTGATGCTGCGGATACCGACATCCAGTGGCTGGCTGATCGGGTCACGGTTGAGCGGGTTGATGATGGGGCCGTCGATCGGCACCCAATCTTCGGCTTTCATCCCGCCTTTGCCATCCAGCGCCCGACCGGCGCCATCGAGCACCCGGCCAAGCATGCTCATGCCCATCGGCAGGCGCCCGCTGTCATCCAGCGGCACCACCCGTGCGCCCGGGGCGATCCCGGCGATGCTGCCGACCGGCATCAGGAACACCTTGGTCCCGGCAAAGCCCATCACCTCGGCCTCGACCTGCACCGGGTGGTAGCTGTCGTCGTTGATTACCAAACAGCGGCTGCCAACTGCGCCGCGCAGGCCTTCGGCCTCCAGCGTCAGGCCGACCATGCGCAACAGGCGGCCCTCGACCACCGGCTGCTCAGGCAGGCTGATCGCCTCGGCATAGCCGCCCAGGCGCTTGCCGAAGCTGGTGCGGTCAAGGCGCATCGATGCTACCCAGGTCCAGGCTGATATCGGCCGCCGCCGGATGCAGGGCTTGATCGTGCAACTGGTCGAACAGCTGCGCTACGGCCTTCTCGATACGGGTTTCCATGCTGGCGTCGATGCGGCTGTGGGCGGTTTCGATACGGCACCCGCCGGGCAGCAACGCTTCGTCTTCGAGGATTTTCCAACTCTCTTCGTGGCGTTCGCGCAGGGCCTTGGCCAGTTCGAAGTCCTGCGGATTGAGGTGGATGCGAATATTGTCGGCGCCCATCGGCAGCAGCTTCAGCGCGCTGCGCAGCACCTGGGTGATCTGGCTCGAGTCAGTGCGCAGTTCGCGGCCGATGACCTGCCGCGTCATGTGCGCCACCAGGTGCACCAGCGAGCGCTCGATCTGGGTGTCCTGCTCGGCGATTGGCTCGAGCAGATGCGCCATCAGTTGCTCAAGCTCGCCCAGCTTGGCGGCGAGGGCTTCTTCGGCTTCCTGGCGGACCTTGAGCTGAGTACTGTGAAAACCCTCGCGCTCACCGGTGGCAAAACCTTCGTTGTAGGCTTCCTGGCGAATCGCTTCGAGCTCTTCGAGGGTCAGCGGCTGGACTTCTTCGAGCGGCACCTCTTCGATTTCCGGCTCGATGACTTCAGGCTCAGGCTCCGGTGCTGGCGCAGGCCTTGGGTCAAAGCTGGGCAGCGCCCAGACGTCGACGCCTTCAAGGTCGCGGGCACGGATCAGGTCGCTGGGGTGTTCGGTGGTGGACATGCTGTGGGGCTCTCAAAAACCATGTTCGGCCAACGCACGCCCGGCTCGCGCAGGCGTTGGTGGAAAAATCCAGCTTGCCAGCGCTGGCGCCTGAGGTCGAACCTCGCAGCGCCAGCCTGAGCAAGGCCTAGATCATTTCTTCGGCGCCCTTGCCGCCCAGCACGATCTCGCCGGCATCGGCCATACGCCGTGCAATGGTGAGGATTTCCTTCTGCGCGGTCTCGACATCGCTGACCCGCACCGGGCCCTTGGCTTCGAGGTCGTCACGCAGCAGCTCGGAAGCACGCTTGGACATGTTCTTGAAGATCTTGTCCTTGACCCGCTCGTCGGCGCCCTTGAGCGACACCACCAGCACGTCCGAGGCCACTTCGCGCAACAGCGCCTGAATGCCACGGTCGTCGACGTCAGCGAGGTTGTTGAAGACAAACATCAAGTCTTCGATCTGCTCGGACAGGTCGCCATCGATCTCGCGGATCGAATCCATCAGCTGACCTTCCACCGAACTGTCGAGGAAGTTCATGATATCGGCAGCGCGCTTGATACCACCCAGGGTGGTCCGCGCGGCATTGGAGTTGCCGGAGAACTGCTTCTCGAGGATCTGGTTGAGCTCCTTGAGTGCCGCAGGCTGTACGGTGTTCAACGACGATACGCGCAGGATGATGTCCAGGCGCACCTTGTGATCGAAGTTACCCAGTACCTCACCGGCCTGGTCAGGGTCCAGATAGGCCACCACGATGGCCTGAATCTGCGGGTGCTCGAAGCGGATCACGTCAGCCACGGCGCGCGGCTCCATCCACTTCAGGCTGTCCAGACCACTGGTGTTGCCACCGAGCAGGATGCGGTCGATCAGGCCGTTGGCCTTGTCTTCGCCAAGGGCCTGATTGAGCATCTTGCGGATGTAACCATCGGAGCCGACGCCAAGGCTGGTCTGCTCGCCGACGATCTCGACGAACTCGCTCATTACCTGCTGGACCTGGTCGCGGTGGATATTGCCCACCTGCGCCATGGCCACGCCGACCCGCTGCACTTCCTTGGGGCCCATATGGCGCAGCACCTGCGCGGCATCGGTTTCGCCCAACGACAGCAGCAGGATCGCGGCCTTGTCGGTGCGGCTCAGTTTGGCGGTAACGGCTCGGTTATCACTCATCGGCGTTGATCCACTCTTTCACGACCTGGGCGACACGGCCCGGGTCTTCGGCCACCAGGCCTTTGATTGCGTTCAACTGCGCCTCGTAACCCTCACTCGGGCTTGGCAACAGAATGCTTTGCGGGCCACCCAGGCTGACACGGTCGTTGGCCAGATCGCCATCCAGACCGATCATCCCACCCAGCTCCATGTCGCCGTCGGCAGCAGACTGCTGCTTGCCACCGCCGGTGATGTTGTTGAGCACCGGACGCAACACGCCGAACACCAACACCAGGATGAACACCACGCCCATCATCTGTTTCATGATGTCCCAGAACCACGGTTGCGAGTAGAACGGGATATCGGCGATTTCCAGGCTGCGATCAGCGGCGAACGGTACGTTGATCACGGTCACGCTGTCGCCACGGCTGGCATCGAAGCCCACCGCGTCCTGGACCAGGCGGGTGAAGCGCGCCAGGTCTTCGGCGCCCCACGGTGCTCGGGTTGTTTCACCCGTTGCGGCATCGAGCCTGGCCTGATCATCCACCACCACGGCCACCGACAGGCGGCTGAGGCGACCCTGCTGCTGACGGGTATGGCTGATCGAGCGGTCCAGCTCGAAGTTCTTGGTCGACTGCTTGCGCTTGTCGGCCGGGTACGGCGCGAGCATAGGCTGGCCGGTGGCCGGGTCCATGATCTGCGCGCCATTGGCATCGAGCAACGGCTGGCCAGGCTGAATGGCACCCGCAGGAGTGGCCGCGGCGGTGGCGTTTTGCGGTGCGGCGGCAGCTGCTGGCGGCTGGTTGCTCAAGGCACCCGGCACGCCTTGCGGGCCCTGGCTGCTGGTGCGCTGCTCATCGACCGACTGTTCGCTGCGCAGGGCGGGCTGATCAGGGTTGAACTGCTCGGAGGTCGACTCGACGGCACTGAAGTCGACGTCGGCCGACACTTCGGCCTTGTAGCGGTCATTGCCCAGTACCGGCTGCAGGATGTTGTGCACCCGCTGGGTGAGCATGCCTTCCATGCGCCGGCTGTAATCGAACTGCTTGCCGGCCATGGTCAGCGAAGAGTCCTGCAGTTGATCGGAGAGCAGGTTGCCCTTCTGGTCGACCACGGTGACCTGAGTCTTGTCCAGTTCCGGCACGCTGGTCGCCACCAGATTGACGATTGCCATCACCTGGCCTGGCTCCAGGGCGCGGCCTGGATACAGTTCGACCAGCACCGACGCACTTGGCTTGCGCTCGTCGCGCACGAATACCGAGCTTTTCGGGATCGCCAGGTGGACACGGGCGGCCTTGACGTTGTTCAGGCTCGACACGGTGCGCGCCAGCTCGCCTTCCAGGCTGCGCCGGTAACGGGTTGCCTCCATGAACTGGCTGGTGCCAAGGCCCTGCTCTTTGTCGAGCATCTCGAAGCCGACGTTGCCGTCGCTTGGCGCCACCCCGGCAGCTGCCAGTTTCAGGCGCGCACGGGAGAGGTCGTCGGCCTTGACCAGCAGAGCGCCGGAGTTGGGCTCCACGTTGTAGGGGATGTCGGCGGCGCCGAGCACTTCCATGACCTGCTTGGTGTCCATCCCGGCCAGGCTGCCATACAGTGGCCGGTAGTCTGGTTGCTGCGACCAGAGCACCACGGCAAAGCCGATGGCCACGCTGGCAGCCAGCCCGACCAACAGGCCGACCTGACGCAGGGCCGGCATGCGCGAGATGTTTTCCAGGAACGACATGCCGAACAGCGGCGGCTTGGCCACTGGCGGCCCGCTCTTGGCGGGGGCGTTATCGACGACTGCTTCGGCCATGAGTCAATAAGTCCTCAAACCGGCATCTGCATGATGTCCTGGTACGCCTGGACCAGCTTGTTGCGCACCTGGGTCAACGCCTGGAATGACACCGAGGCTTTTTGTGAAGCAACCATCACGTCGGTCAGGTCCACGCCGCTCTTGCCAATTTCGAACGCGTTGGCGAGCTGGCTGGAGGCCTGCTGGGTTTCATGGACCTTGCCAATGGCCTGGCCGAGCATGTCGGCAAAACTGCTCTGCCCTGGCGCCAGCTCAGGCGCAGCTGCCACTTTAGGCAGGGACATGGCATCGGCCTGCATAGACCGCATGTCCAACATCAGACGATTGAATTCAACACCTTGGCTCATGAACTTCTCTCTCCGGCGGCCGCATTTTTTTGACACTCATGCAGCGGATAGGCTGGTGCTAGCAAGAGCGATGCCAGCCATCCTGTAAGCGGTTTAATTAAGGTGAATCAGCCGAACAGGCTGGCCTCGACATCAAGGCCGGCGTCACGCATCTGCGCCAGCTTGTAGCGCAGGGTACGCGGGCTGATGCCCAGTCGATCGGCCGCTTCCTTGCGCCGCCCGCGCTCGGCGCGCAGGGTGTCGATGATCATCTGGAATTCGTGCCGGCGCAGGTCTCCGCCCAATACCCCGGAATCAGCGGGCAAATCGCTGGTGGCAGCCTGCGCAGGCGCGATCAGGGCCGCCGGTGCAGACAAGGCAATGACGCCACCCAGACAAAAATCCGCCGCTTCGATCAACCCACCCTGCTGCAGGATCAGCGCGCGCTGCAGGGCATTGTCGAGCTCGCGCACGTTGCCCGGCCACGGATGGCTCTGCAGGCAATGGCGCGCCTCGGCAGACAGCCTGACCGGCGCGTGCTTCATCTTCGCCACATGGCGCGCCAGCAAGCGCTCGGCCAGCGGCAGAATATCGCCGCTGCGCTCGCGCAGCGGGCACCAGGCCAAAGGGAACACCGACAGCCGGTAGAACAGGTCTTCACGGAAGCGCCCCGCCGCTACTTCAGCGCCGAGGTCGCGGTTGGTGGTAGCCAGCACGCGGATATCCAGTGCGATCGGCTTGCGTCCACCCACCCGTTCCACTTCACGCTCCTGCAATACCCGCAGCAGCTTGGCCTGCAAGCCCAGCGGCATTTCGGAGATCTCGTCGAGCAGCAGAGTCCCGCCATCGGCCTGCTCGAATTTGCCCGGCTGGGCGGCAATGGCACCAGTGAAGGCACCCTTCTCGTGGCCGAACAAGGTGGCCTCGAGCATGTTGTCGGGGATCGCCGCACAGTTGATCGCCACAAACGGCTGCGCCGCCCGCACGGACTGGCGATGGATGTACTGCGCGAGCACTTCCTTGCCAGTACCCGACTCACCGGAAATCAACACCGTCGAATCACTCTGGGCGACACGCGCAGCCAGCTCGAGCAAACGCCGGCTGGCCGGCTCGCAGGCCACCGGGCCGTCTTCATCAGCACCGCCAACGCGGCCACCGGCATGACGCGCCACCAGGCTCAGCAGCGCCTGCGGCTCGAACGGCTTGACCAGATAATCCACCGCGCCCTGGCGCATGGCCTGGACCGCCCGCTCCACCGCGGCATGGGCGGTCATCAACAGCACCGGCAGTTGCGGATGGCTGCTGCGCAATTGCAGCAGCAACTGATGGCCGTCCATGCCCGGCATGTTGACGTCACTCACCACCAGGCTGAACGCTTCACCGGCCACAGCGGCCAGAGCCTCTTCGGCACTGCCCACCGCCTGATAGGCAAAACCGCCGATCTCGAGGGTATCGCCAAGCGCTTCACGCAGCACCCGATCATCCTCGACCAGCAGCACCTTGATCCCCATCAGCGCGCCCCCTCAGGCAACTCGCCAAGCAGCGGCAGGATCACCTGCACGCAGGTGCCCCGCCCCACTCGCGAGCGCATGCGCACCTCGCCCTGATGCGCACGCACCACGGCTTGAACCACGGCCAGGCCAAGCCCGGTGCCGGTGGCCTTGGTAGTCAGGAACGGTTCACCAAGACGCGCCAGCAACGCCGGCGCGATGCCACAGCCGGCGTCACTGACACACAGGTGCAGCGCATGCCTACGTCGGAACACATGAACTTTTACCCGCGCCGGCAATGAGCTCGCCTGCAGGGCGTTTTCCAGTAGATTGAGCAGCGCGCCGACCAAGGTGTCGCGGTTGCACAGCAACTCACCCAGGTGGCTGTCGCACTGCCAACGCACCGAGTGCCCCTGCACCTGCACCTGCGCGGCTTGCTGCAGCGCCTGGAACAAACCCTTCGGGCTCATCCGATCAGCCAGCGGCAACTCACCGCGGGCGAACACCAGCATGTCGCGAACCTGATGCTCAAGCTCATGCAGGCGCTCCTTGAGGTTGCCGGCAAAGCGCTGACGGGTTTCGCTGGGCAGTTGCTGCTGGGGATCGGCCAGGTGGCTGGCATAGAGCATGGCCGCCGACAGCGGCGTGCGGATCTGGTGCGCCAGCGAAGCCACCATGCGCCCCAGCGAGGACAGGCGCTCATGCCGAGCAAGCTGATCCTGCAGGCGACGGGTTTCGGTCAGGTCGGTCAGCAGTACCAACTGACCAGGCTCGGCGTCCAGCGAGCGGGTCGCGATCGACACGCGGCGGCCATCGCGCAGGGACACTTCGTGGCCGTCGTCCTTGCGCGGGGCGAAGCTGCGGGCAATGATCTGGCGCCACAACTCGCCGAGTAATGGCTCGCCGAGCAACTCGCAGGCTGCCGGGTTGGCTTCGCGGACACGACCGTGCTCATCGATCACCACCACTCCGCCGGGCAACAGGTCGAGCAGATTCTGCAGGCGATTGGCCAGGCGTTCTTTTTCGTCCAGTTCAGCCATGCGCTGCGCACTGACTACAGCCAGCTCGCCCTTGAGCTCGCGCACCCGCGCCTCGAGCATGCCGTAGGATTGATTCAGTTGGCTGGAGACCTGATTGAACAACGCGAAAGCGTGCTCAAGGCCCTGTCGGCTTTCCTGCTCGACCGGGATGCGACCTTGCGGATCAGCGGCTCGGGAAATCGGGGCGGCGTGGGGCATTGTGCTCTCTCGCGTGGCTGACCGTCATAAAAACGGTGTGTTGCCTGCGATATAGCAATAGCCGTGCCGGAGATAGGGTTAACGCGTTGCAGGCCACACCAGGGCTGCGCTGCAGCCCTGGACGAGGGAAACGGCAGGCGTCAATCCTCTGCCTGTTCCTCGCCGTCGCGGCGGCTCATGCCGTATTTGCGCATCTTCTCCACCAGCGTGGTACGGCGAATGCGCAAGCGCTCGGCGGCTCGCGCAACGATGCCATTGGCATCGTCCAGCGCCTGCTGAATCAGGCCTTGCTCAAGGCTACCCAGGTAGTCCTTGAGGTCGAGCCCCTCGGGCGGCAGCATCGCGTGGTTGGAGAAATTCGGCGTGTGGCCGTTGATTGCCACGCGCTCTTCGAGGTCGCTGCGCAGGCTGTCGACCAACTGCTCGTCTTCGTCGTCGACGTAGCGGAATTTCTTCGGCAGCTCTGACACGCCAATCACACCATAGGGGTGCATGATCGCCATGCGTTCGACCAGGTTCGCCAGCTCGCGGACGTTCCCCGGCCAGCCATGCCGGCACAGCGACATGATCGAGGCCGAATTGAAGCGGATCGAGCCCCGTTTCTCGTGCTCCATGCGCGAGATCAGCTCATTCATCAGCAGCGGGATATCTTCAACCCGCTCACGCAGCGGTGCCATCTCGATCGGGAACACGTTCAGGCGATAGTACAAGTCTTCGCGGAAGGTGCCCTCTTCGATCATGACCTCAAGGTTCTTGTGGGTCGCGGCAATGATGCGCACGTCGATGCTCTGGGTCTTGTTGCTGCCCACACGCTCGAAGGTACGTTCCTGCAGCACGCGCAACAGCTTGACCTGCATCGGCAGCGGCATGTCGCCGATCTCGTCGAGGAACAAGGTGCCACCGTTGGCCAGCTCAAAGCGCCCGGCGCGACTGGTAATCGCACCGGTGAAGGCGCCCTTTTCGTGACCGAACAGTTCGCTCTCGAGCAGCTCAGCCGGGATCGCGCCACAGTTGACCGGCACGAATGGCGCGTCGCGGCGCTTGGAGTGATAGTGCAGGTTGCGCGCGACCACTTCCTTGCCGGTGCCCGACTCGCCGAGGATCAAGACACTGGCGTCAGTGTCGGCTACCTGCTGCATCATCTGCCGCACATGCTGAATAGCGCGGCTGGTGCCGACCAGGCTGCGGAACAGATTCGGTTCGCGCTGACGGCCACGCTCGCGGGCATGATCGTACATTTCGCGATAGACCTGGGCGCGATGCAGGGAATCGAGCAGCTGGCTGTAGCTGGCGGGCATTTCCAGATTGGACAACACCCGGCGGCGCAGGTCCTCAGGGAACTCGGCCGCAGAAACATCGCCAAGCAGCAACATCGGAAGGAACTCATCCCAGCCTGCCACTGTCTTAAGCAGCCCTTGCACACTGGAAGGCGCGTTTACCGCACCGATCAGCACGCACAGCACTTCACGACTGGAGGCCAGCGACTCGACCGCCTGCTGCCAATCGTGGCTTGAGCAAGACAGGTTGTCTTCGCCGAGAAAGTTCAGAACCACTGCCAGATCGCGGCGGCGGGCGCTGTCGTCATCGATCAGGAGAATCTTGGTTTCACGCCACATGCAATAGCAACTTCCCTAGTCATATCGGCGCCCTGAGGGCGTGCTCGACATCATTCCGACTGAATGGTCAGTGTTCGGACGTCTGAAATTCGAATACAGCCACTAGTAAAGTCAAAAATAAACGCACAGTCAAATTTATGGCGCCCAGTTTTTGCATCTCATCAGTGTCAGCTGAACAGATGGTATACCTTGGCGGCATTCTTCGCCTGACGGATTTGTGTCATCTCGTCGACTAAAGTTTGACGCTCCCCACTTGCAACTTCGATTAAATGCCGATAGACCTCAAGCAGCTGCTCTAGGCTGGCACGTACCTGGCTTTCGTTGTGCGACGCCTCGGACAGCACGTCGTCGACGCACAGGCGGCACTCCAGGTCGAGCTCGCCCACAGCATCCCAATCGCGGCCTGCGAGGGCTGCCAGCAGCGCTTCACGGGTCTGTTCGATACGCTCGATCACCATGCTCATGCCACGCTCCTTGAATCAGCTTTCAGGCTGTTGGTCGGCGATCGCATCCCAGCCTTCCTTGACCGTGATCAGCAGGCGAGCGACTTCGTCGATGATGGCCGGATCGGTCTTGACGTTGGCCTCGACCAGGCGCCGGCTCATGTAGGTGTACAGGTTGTCCAGCTCGGTCAGGCTGTCGGCGTGGTTTTCCAGGTCAAGACCTTCACGCAGGCCGCCGATGATGTCGATGGCCTTGCCCAGCAGGATGCCCTTCTGGGCAATGTCATTACGCGCAATCGCGCCCTTGGCCTGAGCCAGACGGTCAAGACCACCCTGCATGAGCATTTGCACCAGGCGATGCGGGCTGGCCTCGGAGGTCTGCGCCGCGCCGTTCACTTTCTGGTACTGCCGAAGGGCCAACATCGGGTTCATGGATCTGCCTCGTTCCAGCAAAAAAGGTTGCGTATACCCTGTATATCGCCGCCGCGTCAAAAAACTTTAGCGGCTAAATAAAAAGCCCGGTGCGTCGAAGGGACGCAACCGGGCTTTTTTGCTACTCAGCGCTGATGGATCAGGATTTTTTCGCCTGGGCGTTGATGGCGTCGAAGATCGACGTGATCTGATCGGCTTGGGCTTTCATCTTGCCCAACGCGGTGTCCAGTGCTACGTATTTCTTGGTCAGCGCTTCGGTCAGCGACTCGGTGCGACGATCGAGGGCTGCCTGCTGATCGGTCAGACCCTTGGCAGCCTTGTCCAGATTAGACTTGCGTGTGGCCAAGCTGCCATTGGTTGCGTTGTAAGGGTCAATGGCCTTGTTCATTCGCTCGAAAATGCCATCGGTGCCGGTGAACAGCGCCTGCACCTCGCCACCCAGCTTCTTGTCTGTCATGGCAGCATTGAACTTGGTGGTATTGAACTCCAGAGTACCGTCTTTCTGGGTATTGATCCCCAGCTGGCTCAAACTGGTCAGCCGATCACCCGCCCCCACTTCAGCCAGTACACCGCGCACATCTGACAGCAGCGAGCGGGTAGTCGGATCGTTGGTCAGCGACCCTAGTATGAGGTTGCCATCAGCGTCGGTACTGGTGCTGGTGAGGCTGGTTATGGCTTTCTGCAGCGTGTTGTACGCGTCAACGAAACCCTCCACCGAGGTTTTCAGGCCATCGTTATTGGCCGCGACGGTCACGGTCGTCGGCACACCAACAGCGCTCTTGCCGGTAAGCTGGAGGGATATGCCGCTAATCGCATCAGTGACGGTGTTGGAGGCGCTATTGACCTCCAGACCGTCAATGGTCAGCACCGCGTCCTTGGCCAGACTCTCAATATAGCCAGCACCTCCACCCGCCATGGACTTGGTGCCGTCGATCTTCAGCTCAGGGATACCTTCGACCTTGAAATCGGTACCCTCGCCCGTGGTAGTGGAGCCCAACACCAGCCGTGCGCCGTCCTTGCCATTGATGATGTTGGCAGAGATGCCGCTGGCGCCCAGCTCTTTGTTGAGCTGATCGCGCACGGTCTGCATCGTGGCGTCGTCACCCACGGTAATCTTGTAGGTCTTGTCGCCCTGCGTGATCACCATCTCACCCGGGGTGATGGATTTACTCGCACCCTCGGTATAAGCCGCACTGGCGACTTTCGAGCCGGTGGCAAGGTTCTTCACTTCGACGTTGTAAGTGCCTGCAACCGCAGTATTGCTAGCGGTGGCCTTGACGACGCTGTCGCTTGCCGACGTGGCGGCGAAGGCGTTGAACGACGGTGTGGTCTTATCGTTGAGCTTGCCCATGGCCGTAGTGAAGGCTGTAAGAGCACTACGAAGCGCACCAATTCCGGAAATATACGCGTTGGTATTACTGGTCTGCCGAGTGATCTGTGCCTGCTTGGCGGCAGTATCGGACTGAACCAGGACCTTGACGATATCGGTGATATTGAGACCGGACCCAAGACCAACACCGGATGCAATCGGGCTTGCCATGCTGTATTCCCTCTCATCAGTGCGCCAGCCGCCACTTCTGCGACCGGCCTTCACCTATTGTAACGTTCGCCGCCGATCAGGCCTTGGCGTCGAACAGAAGACTATTGGCATCGCTCAGGCTGTTAGCGATCCGTAATGCCTCTTCCGAGGGCAGTTGCCGAATCAGCTCACCGGTTTCACTGGCGATGACTTTGACGACGACCTTCCCGGACTCTTCGTCCGTGGAGAATTCCAGGTTGCGTCTACCGTTGCTCAGAAATTTCTCAATCTCGGCAACAGCACTTCGTACTTGTTCAGCATCAATCACCGCTGAAGGTTTTTCACCGTCACTGAGGCGCTTGCCATCCTCACGGGGGGATACCGCAACATCACTAACCGGCTTTTCGGCGACCTGCTCGGTCGGACGCGCGGCCGGGTAGGATAGATTCAGCTTGACGCTCATGTCCATGTCTACCACCTCGCAACGAAAAAGCGGGAAAGCGCTTCAACGCACTCCCCCGCCGAGAACCCACCGGCAGATTAGCCCAGCAGCTTCAGAACTGCCGATGGCAGCTGGTTGGCTTGAGCCAGAACCGAAGTCGAAGCCTGCTGCAGAGTCTGCTGCTTGGTCAGCTGGGCAGTTTCAGCAGCGAAGTCGGTGTCCTGAACACGGCCACGAGCAGCTTCGGCGTTTTCGTTGATGTTTTGCAGGTTGTTGATAGTGCTGGTCAGACGGTTCTGAGCAGCACCGAGGTCAGCACGCACACCGTTGATAGTATCCAAAGCACCGTCAATAGCGCTCATCGCAGCACTGAAGGTCGCCTGGGCATCAGAGCTGGCGGCACCAGAAATTGTCAGGTTAGCCAGAGCGCTCAGGGCACCAGAGGTTGCACTGCTCAGACCCTTGGAGAGGTCGACGGTGATCTGGTTCTGAGCGCCAGTGTTGGAGCCCACTTGGAAGATCATCTTTCCGGCGGTGCCATCGAGCAGATTTTTACCGTTCAGCTGGGTGCTGTCGGCGATGCGGCCGATTTCGGAGATCATTGCTTTGAACTCTTTGTCCAGAGCATCGCGATCCAGCTTGCTGTTCGAATCGTTGACCGATTGCAGAGCAAGTTCACGCATACGCTGCAGAATGTTGGTCTGCTCTTGCATCGCACCTTCAGCAGTCTGGGCCATGGAAATGCCGTCGTTGGCATTCTTAATAGCCATGGTCTGACCACGGATCTGTGAGGTCATGCGGGTAGCGATCTGCAGGCCGGCTGCGTCGTCTTTGGCGCTGTTGATTTTCAGGCCGGAGGACAGACGAGTCATCGAGGTGCTCAGAGCATCGGAAGCACGGTTCAGGTTCTTCTGAACGCCCAGAGAGGTGGTATTGGTATTAACGGTCAAAGCCATGACGAATTCCTCGTTGGATTGGGTACTGCGGCTTCCGGCCCTGGCATCCGCCGGGTTTGGCCTAGAGAACCTTCGTAATGGTTATCGTCAGATCTGGACGTTGCTTTAGTACCGATTGAATCTTTTTTTTAATGGCAGGTGGCCACCCTTCTAAATCAATGGTTTGGCGCCAGTGCTCCTCAGCCACTCGTCTCGTATGAACGCCTCCAGCGCCCTTTGATTGTAAGCGCTCCATAAACCCCACCTTGTATAAAATGGGGCGGAACGTCAGCGATGCACTCGGGGCACGCAGTTCCACGGCAGGAGGGCTTCGTAGTCATCAACTGAGGACGCCTGCGGCAGGCGTTCCAGTGCGTGGCGCAGCCACGCATAGGGCTCCTGGCCGTTGGCTTTTGCAGTTTCGACCAGGCTATAAAGCTGTGCGCTGGCAGTCGCACCTCTAGGTGTGTCGCTGAAAAGCCAGTTCTTTCTGCCGATGACAAACGGCCGGATCGCGCGCTCGGCGGCGTTGTTGTCGATAGGCAAATAGCCGTGTTCGACGTAACGCTCCAACTTGTTCCAGTTGCTGGCCAAGTAGCCGACGGCTTTACCCAAGGCATTCTGCTTCGTGACGTGAGGCTGCGTTTTCTCTAACCAGCCTTTCAGCTGAGTCAGCAATGGCAGACTGCGCTCCACGCGGCCAGCCATACGATCTTCATTGCTGCTGTCCTTTAAGTCGCACTCGACGCCATAGAGCTTGTTGATCAGGTTTAGCGCCATGTCAGCGCGTCCGGTCTTACCCTTTGGTTGCACTTTTTGCGCTTCGACGAACTTGCGTCGTGCGTGAGCCCAGCAGCCCAGACGCTCGACGCCATCCTGCGCGGCAAGAGCGTTGTAACCGGCGTAATCATCGGTCATCACATAGCCGCGATATCCGCACAGCAGGCGCGTCGGCACTTCCTGCGCTCGGCTGGTGGAGTAATCGAAAAGAATCACTGGCCTGTCAGGCGGACCGCCGGTCTGTACCCACATCCAGGATTGGCTACTGGGCTCGCGATCAGGCTCTTTCAACACCTGTACTCGAGTTTCGTCGCAATGAATGATGCGGCTACTCAACAGACTATCGCGCATCAAATTCAGCAACGGCTGAAAGTGCGCGCCGCACTGGATGACCCAACGGGCCAACGTTTGACGTGAAATATCAATGCCATTACGGCCCAACACTTTTTCAAAGCGATGAAGTGGCAGCCCGTCTACGTATTTGGTGGTCAGCAACATCGCCAGCACGCTGGGGCTGGCCATGCTTTTTTCGATCATCTGAGCAGGCTTGTCCGCTGTCACCGGTGCTGACTCGCAGTCACGGCAGCCGTAAACCTTGCGGATGTGCTTGATGACGCGGATTTGCATCGGCACGATTTCAAGCTGCTCGCTGACTTCTTCACCAATGGCATGCTTGCGGCAACCGCACGCGCAGGTCAGCTCGTGCTCAGGCAGCTCATGAATGACCTCGATACGCGACAGATCGCTGGGCAGTGGCTTGCGTTTGCCTCGGCGCTTGCTCGGTGCAACAACTTCTTCTTCCGAAGACTCATTGACGGGCTCAGCCAAACTTTCTGCTTCGTCAAAAAGAGGAAGTTGGGGCGTAGCCGAATCGTTGCTCTGTTCCGTTTTACGACCAAACAGGCGCTGCCGCAGCAGCGCGACTTCTTCTTCAAGGTGAACGATCTTGCCCTTGTCGGACGCGCGCTCATTGATCATTTGCTCGAGCAGTTGCTTGAGCAAAACAGGATCGTCGGGAAGTTTTTCGGGCATGGAAATCATGCCGTGGATTATACCGAATCAGGCGACGTAGCGAGGCGTCAGAACCTGATGAGGGCGGTTGCGCCAGAGGTCGAAGCCGTCGAGCAACCAATTGAGTTCCTGGACGGTAAGGACAATGGCTTCGTCGGTTGGGTCAGGCGATGTTTTGAAGCGTTCCGAGTCCAAGCGCTTGAGCCAGAGGCAGAAGCCGTTTCGCTCCCAGTACAGGATCTTCACGCGGTTGCGCGTTTTGTTCAGAAACACGAAGAGCACGGGGTCAAACACCGCGACTTTGATGTCCAGCTCGACAAGTGCGGCCAGGCCGTCAATGGACTTCCGGAAGTCGACAGGCTTGGGGTAGAGATAGACTTTTTCGACCTTGGCGTCGGGGCGCATCATGGCAGCGGGCTCCAGAAAGAAATCGGGAGCACAGCATCGGGGATCAGCGAAACGCTTTGAATGTGGGGTTCATGGAGCGCTTACCTTTGATTGCGAAGCTTCCAGCGACCTACGGAAAGGTTCTCGACGATGACAAAGCGTGATGACCGGCGAAGGATAGAGAGGTGCGCTCGGCCTATCACTCATGCGATGTGCCTCGTGCTGATCAAACGCAGGGAAAAGGGGCCTGCTGAACCAGCCAATCTCGCTTCAGTCCGAAAAAGCCAAACTGTATTAGACTCATCACCCCGCAAATTGGAACAGAGCTTGCTTATCGCACACCAAGGCTTCCCAACCGGCACTTTCCCGACGGTCGCCATGAATAATCCCGATTTTTCACCAGCACCAACGGAGTGAACATGAATCTCTGGCAAGACTTTCTAACTAATGATGATCGACTGATCCACAAATGGACCCACTATTTCCCAATTTACGAAAAACACCTGACGGAATGGCGCAACAAGACCATTACGGTACTGGAAATTGGCGTGTCGAAAGGCGGATCATTGCAGATGTGGAAGCGCTTTTTCGGGCCGCTTGCCACAATCGTTGGCATCGATATCAACCCGGAATGTCAAGCCCTTGAAGAAGATGGCATTCATGTGCGCATTGGCGACCAGTCCGACCCTAACTTCCTCAATCGTTTGATTGAAGAGTTTGGTCCGTTTGACATCATCCTTGATGATGGCAGCCATCAAATGGAACATATCTTCAAATCCTTCGAGTTCCTCTACCCCAAAGTATCGAAGAATGGCGTGTATATTGTCGAAGACCTGCATACCGCCTACTGGCCCGAGTACGGGGGCGGTAAAGACAATCCCCGCACGTTCATCAATATCAGTAAAGAATTTATCGATGACCTAAATGCCGACCACTCTCGCGGGGCCATCGAGCCGAACTTTATTACCCGATTCACTTTCAGCATAAGCTATTACGACAGCGTCGTAGTTTTCCAACGAGGCAGCATCCCGCTGAAAAAAGCACCTCAAGTGAGCGTCAAAAATCTTGCAAGCCGCTTACTCTCCGTAGACATGCGTTAGCCATACTGCGCCAAGGCCTGCCTGCACTAGGCAAGCCCTTGGCGAGGGCATGCAGCCTCCCTACTTTATTCGCTCTATGAGCGCCGACCCCCAGGAAAGCCCGACACCAAAGCCACTCAATGCGATGCGCCTATGCTGTGACGACAATACATGTTTCTCGAGCAACAATGGGATACTAGAGGAAACGGTATTCCCCGTTTCGACCATATCTTTGACGAATTTTCCAGGGGCATCCTCAAAGCGACGAGCCACCGCATCAACTATTGCGGCACTACCTTGATGAATACAAAACAGGTCAATATCATCCACCGTCAACTGGCTCCCCTCTAGCAACTCGTGCAGGTGCGCAGGCACCTTCAGCAGTGCAAAATTGAATACTTGACGGCCATTCATGAAGAATAGGCCATCCTCTACTCTGAGGAATTCTGCGCCACTACCGTCGGTGCCAAAGCTCGATTTCCCCAACCCCCACGAGGCGTCCTCTGCCATCCACGTCGCGGTAGCAGCATCCCCAAAGAGCATGGTGGTATTCCGATCTTCCGGATCAACGATCTTCGAGTAAGGATCCGCCGTGATCAGCAAGCCGTTCTTTAGCCCGGCCGCGTCCATGAATCCCTTCATGGCATAAAGACCATATACATAGCCGGAGCAACCCAGCGAGATATCAAACGCTGCAATGTGCGTTGGCAACCCAAGCTTGTGCTGTACGATAGCGGCTGTGTGAGGCAGCCCTTCGGCGTCCCCATTCTGAGTAACAACGATCAGCGCGTCGATTGATGCACGATCCAGCATCGGATTGAGGTTGAACAAATTGTTCGCAGCTTCTACGCAGAGATCTGACGTTTCCTGCACCTCGGCCTTACGAGGCAAGAAGGTCGAACCGATCTTGCTGAAGATGAATTCTTGATCCTTGCCGAATTTCGCACCCTGGGCGTAATTGTCGACGCCTTGTTCAGGTACGTAGCTTGCAATGCTTTTGATGCCAATCATTGTGGTTTCCCGGTCGACATGGCGAAATTTCACGGGCCTTTGCGACCTTCGCACAGGGCGCACGCGCTCTGCAAGATGGCAGCCCGCTGACTCAATAGATTAGAGATGCGCGTTTCGACTGCCAAGTCACTCTTGCTACCCATGCACCTATGAGCAACCTCCCGGTCAGTTCGTGGAGAGCGCGAACGCTTGAGCGCGAGGGCAACACGCCCCTTGGCTCGTCGTGACTCGGCTCAGAGAACCGGATTGGTGTAATACCGCCCCGTCCATTCGAAGTAATCCCGACGAAAATCTTCGTTGTCGGGCTCAAGGATCAATGCCTGGCGCAGGAACTCGACAGATTCGTATTCGTCGTCCACCTTCCGACTGAGGCATGCCGTAATGTGCAGCTTCACCGGATCAAAGAAATCGTAAGACAGCGAAACCTTCATCATCGCAAGCGCTTCGCCGACTTTTCCAGCCTCATAGAGCCTGGTGAATTCTTCAGCAAATGCCGCATCATCACTCCAACGAGAGCCTGCCAGACCATCGAATTTACGAAGGACGAGTGTATGACCATTACCCACCTTACTATCAGTCTCTTCAACGCACTCAATGTACCAGTTGCCGAGGCCACTGGTATTAAGGTAATTGATGACCTTAAGCATGCTTTGTAAAGAAAATACGTGATAGTGCTCACGCCAATCAGTCTCTGGCATGCCGTGAATATCCAGCTTTTCTTCATGAGCTTGGATCAGCAAAGACAATGGTGTAAGCGCGCGTAAAGCATCGCTCGCCGCGGCGATACGCTTGGGGAAAACACAGAAAAAGACGCCAAAATTCTTCAGCACCCGTTGTGATTCAATAAATGCAGCCAGCGTATTGGGGGCATGCTCGATAACATGCGAACTAATCAGGTAATCGAAACTCTGACTTGCACACTGAATAGCCTGAAAATCACCAACCAGGTCAACCGAAAGAACCGATCCGACGCGTTGCAACTGGGCATCTCGATACTTAATGTAATCAGCAAGGTCGCGCTCATGGACATAACCAATACCATCACTCGGTGCGACGTTGAGGCAATCGGGTAGGTAGAATGCATTATGTGCAGCCGCGCCAAGCTCAATACCGCTTCCCAAACAATATTTATGCGCTAACGGCATCCCCTTCACGTGTACGCCACTCAAAAAACACCTCCAAAAAATGTACTATCTAATAGGGTTGTGCAAAGGGGTTCGAGCCCTAAAGCAATTCACACAATAATTGACATGTCTCACTCGAAAACCTGTTACCTCAAAGCCAATACTCAACAGTCAATATTGTCAAACCAACTATTGCGCCCCTGCCCGCCAAACATTACCGGCCAAACAGCGAAGACAGCTTTAACTTGTTCTTGGCTCGGCAGTGCTATCGTTTCATTTATAAGCTGTGCGTCGGGAATCGAAAGAACCAGCAATCCCTCGGACGCTACGCGCAAACAAAAATCGATGCTCGCTACACCTACTGGCCGCAGAGGGCCACAGCGCTCGAAGACATCACGTCGAATCATCATACCGTCGCTATCCACCGCCTGGCACTTGCGAACCTCACGCATGCCCAACTCGTCTCCCAAGGACGTTCCGCTGAGGCCCAACCATGGAGCGGACACCCCCCCTCCATCCATGAGCTGATAACCAGCATGCGTAACTCTCCCTTTGACATCGACGAGCCGAGCCCCCACAACACCTACCTCCGGCCGCTCAGCATGGTTGAGCATCACCTCCAGCCAGGTGGGGGTCAGAACAAGGCAGCGACTGGACAGCAATACGAAATACTCCCCAGTTGCCTGACTTACCGCACGGTTGAACATCTCAGTTTGCGATGCCCCACGCGGGGACGTAATCATTCGCACTTTGCTCGTATATCCACGTAGCTGCTCGGCACAATACTCACGCGCGTCTTCCGCACACACCAGCAGCACCTCGATGCGCGGGTATCGCGTACGCTGGAAAACGCTATCCAGCAACTCCTGAAGCCCTGCGCGATCATTACCAACGCAGATCAGTATACTCACCAACGGTGTAGTGGCGTGGCGGAATTCGATGGTCAAATGCCCCTCTCCCTGATCACTGACCTGCCCACTATACCCAAGCTGGCCAAGATGCCGATTAAGGCAGGTTACCGCTTCGGTTTTGAGTGTGATTGCCGGCTTACGGCCGAGAACGAGGTAGGTATCCATATGTGCAAGGCTGCCAAGGCCATAGCGCTCGACAAGGCGCAACAACAGGTCGAACTCATATGCCTCTGGGTACTGTTCACTGTAGCCACCAATCTCCAGAACAGCTGTACGGCGCACTACCCAATGTTTGCTCATGGCATCAGGTCGACTGCGCAGCAAGTCAAGATCGGCGCCTGGGCGCTCAATACCGAACAACAGCCCCTCTTCATCACGCTGAACGTCATTGGAGGCGATGGCCATGCACTCAGACCCGGCGGCTAACTCTATCTGTAAGCGCAGCCCCCCCCCCGTGCATAGCAAGTCACCAGCCTCAAGCAATAGCACCCACTCACTACTTGCTTCCCTCATGAGCAGATTCAGGTGCGAGAGCTTGTTGTCAGCCGAAACCTTGATGAAATGCAGGGTATCTCGCGGCGTAGTGATCGCCGGCAACTTCCCGATCTTCAACACTACAATGCGGAAACTTTGCACTCCACTCACCAAGATGCTGTCGAACGTCTGCTGGAGCAAGTCGTTATTATTATGAGTATCCAAGACAACTATCGTTATTTCACCACTTCGATTGTTGGCCAAATACCGTGCGATATGCTCTCTGGTATTGTTGTCCGGCACCTCAGCCTCAATCGTTGCGAGCGCCTTGCCGGATGGCGTCGACTTGAGTAGCCGATCAGTATCAAGAGGGGGCAGCTCCACCAGACGGGCCAGCCACGCGTTCAAACTTGAAACGCGCTGCAGATCCTCACTAGAACCACTCCATTCAAGCAAACGACGACAAACCGATACATTGAATGGATTGAGCTGATACGCCTGCCACAATCGGTTGAGCACACTCTGCGTCGTATCGTGCGGCTGCGGCTGGAGAAGTTGATGAGTCTGCACCCACCCGCCTTCCAGCGCTCGAATGTGAGCTGTATCTGTAGGCCATGCATGTAGCAGGAACTCTGCGGCTGTCAAATTGGCAGAAACGCGCGCACTGTAATAAGGAAGCTCGACAAATTGACGTCGCTCAAACTCTCGCTCTGGCTGAGAGGCATCTTGCCGCCAAGCCGACGTGAACAGCACATCACTTTTAGCTCCGGGATAGGTCTGATCGACAAACGCACGCAACAGTAGGTAGTCTTCGTCATCATGACAAACACCTTGGGTATCTGCATCCCATTGCCGGATCTCACGAACCAGGTCTGCAACCTCCTGATCACGAGCAGCGAGGTCAAAGCTGGTTTGAGAGCACTCGACCAACCCACTGGTGCAATCGATCAACCCCACCTGACTCGCGGTGAGCAGCGCATAGGAAAGCGCTACCAGCCATGCGTCAATCGTCATCCCGGTAGGCAGCAATCCTAACGCAGACTCTAGAGTTTCTCGCCGCATCACCGCTCGCCACGCCTGTAGATTGCCGTTGGCAAAGCATGCGATCCGCTCACGTGCATCCATTCCGGAATGAACAACGGATGCTTGAGGGAGTCGGTAATATCTTACGGAGCAATTACGTGCTTGGTAACCCAAAGAATATCCCTGCACCATCTGCATTTCAGGGCTTTGACTCAACAGGCCCTGAGCAACCGATAGCATTTCCGGGAACACAAAATCGCTACCACAGGTAAGTACAACGTAGGGGGTCTCTAACTGCTTCAACGTGGACAGCAGATGGTCCGGTTGTAGGCCGCTTTCCCCGCACGGCGCAAAGACACAGCGTATACCTTTGACAGCGTAGAAATGCGCTGCACGCAACCGTCGATCCACTACCTGAGGATCGAGAACCACGACAGTTACGTCTTCCGCCACCACTTTTCCACTCGCTGAAGTATCACCCATAAATGTACCTGAATATATAATCGTTTTATAACCGCGCCTTTTCGGCCACTTCAGTCGGCCAGCCAGGCATTGGCCCAAAGCTGCAGGTTCTTTTCGGTTAGCACATAATCTCGCAGCACCACCTCTCGCAACGCATCGCCTTGCCGGTAGCTAGCACCCGGGTCGGCAAGATGCATGCGGATCGCGCCCAGCCATTCCGCTGAAGTATTTCGCTTGACGCGCGTACATGGCAAGTACCCGCGATAGGCCTTGGTATCCGTACAAATAACCGGGAAGCCACAAGCACCATACTCAAGCAAACGAAGATTACTCTTGCAGTCGTTGAACAGGTTTATCTCCAACGGTGCCAGAGCCAAGTCTAGGTTAAGACTTGCCAGTTTTTGTGGGTAGCTACCCAACGCAACCGTCGTGTGGAACTCCGTGACGTAGGGTCGCAATGCTTCAGGACACATGCCGAAGAACACCCAATCCACCTCGCCAGCCAACGCCTTGACCACATCCGCAAGCAGCTCCAAATCACCTCGATGACTGGTGCCTCCCGCCCAACCAACACGTGGCCGTGCGGAGGTTTGCCGCTGACTGCTCAGCCCGGCCCAAAGTGAAGCTGCAAGCATGTTAGGTACGACGCGGATATCGCGATGCATACTCGAAAGCACCTCAGCCAAAGGCACTGTAGAAACCACCACGCGGTCGCACATTGCAATACCGCGGCTAACACGTTCGCGCATATTAGTCGGCAGGTTACGTGCATGAGCATTTTTTTTCGGCACATCAATAATATAATCGTCCAGCTCATAGATGCGACGGGCATTAGAGAACCGCTTGGCAGTCGCGAACTCGTCTATCGAATCATCACTGTAACGGCACTGGAAAATCACTGTGTCGGGCTGAAGCCTCTCCAAGGCGATCACGTCAGGCATACCATAATTGAGTCTGCCTTCAATCCAGCCTGCAGCTTCAAGCTCACTGAACGGCTGGGCAACTCGATAGTGCCCCACCGCCCCCACATTGATTGGTAAACCCAATACACAGGGGAGGGTGCGACTGACAAATGGATTCCAGCCCGTACGAATACCTGGATCAAGGTCAAAACCATTCAGCTTTAGGCTGAAGTTACGATTATATGCGGGATCCTCCGCAACCTGCGACAACCACCTCGCATAAAATGCGTTACGGTCCTGCTCACTAACTATCCTGCCGACTCCCGCCTCAGTATCTTCTTGCGCGATACAAGCGACCTGAGAAAATGGGGTCCATATAACTAGATAGCCCTGCTGTGCGACACGCAAGCAGAGGTCGGCATCTAGAAGACTCCGCTCAAGATGCTTGCAGTCCAATCCAGCCACTGCAGAGAACACTGCCTTGCGAATCAGCAAACACTCTAGAGGAACCGCACTCATGTTTTGTACTAGATGCATTCTATTCATGTAGCCCGGTACATCTATCCCGCTATCGAGGAAGGGTGTATGGGCAGGACCGCGTAACCCGAGTATCAGACCCGCCCCGTATACCGCGCCATTCGGTTTACATAGCAGAGGGCCGACCACACCAACCTCAGGGCGCTGGGCTTGTTGCATCAACTCATCCAACCACTGAGGCTGGAACAGCGCGCAGCAGTTACTGAGCATAAGCAGGTAATCACCGCGAGCCTGCGCCGAAGCCTCATTGAGGCGCGCTGCAGGGCTGGAAGCAGAGAGGCTCAGTATTCTCAGACGAGCACCACCCAACCCAACCATCGCCGCCAGCCACGCTTGGATATCGGACGGATCCAAAGTACTACCGAGTACCAGGACTTCGTAGTTGCCGTATGAAGTATGAGAAAGAATGGACTCGACGCAGCGCACCAGCGCAGGCAAATCGTGCCCTGCATCAACCATTACTGACACCATGGGCGATGAATTATGTAGATATGTGACACGCGATATCAACGACCCATCGTGACCTGACACATGCGCATTTACACCCAGACGCTGGAGATGAGCCTCAACGACATTGCGCGCATTGCGCCGAGCAGCCTGATTTGCCAGAAACTCACCATAACCTCGCATGCACTGCACAAGCACCTCTGGCACGTGCTCGACCGTTTGAGGTCCGGTGGCTTCCACCATTCGCCAAAGCAGATCATGCGGCGCAAGGCTTTCGAATTGAGCAGAAAAGCCACCCAACTCCCTCAACGACGCGCAATGGAAAGCGAGTAACCGCCCTACATAAGGAAAACTACGCATCAAGTCCAAATTGAAGCCCGGTTTGAAAATGGGCGCTTTCGGTTCAAGGTTATCGAGTGCACCCTCATCCGTATAGAGACACTGGCGCCCAGGCCGAGCCACTACGCGCTCAGCAAGAATAACTAACGCATCCGGATGAAGACGATCCCCTGCATCGAGCAGGAAAATCCAGTCAGCGTTCTGCTCATCCGCCAACCGCCTATTCAGCTGTTCGATATAACTACCGTTCGGCTTGACCTTTTGCAGACGGAGCCCTGCAACTTCGGGAACCTCGAAATCAGACACCGATAACAGCCAGACTTGGTGAGCTTGATAGGACTGCGCCCCCAAGCTTTCCAAGGTAGCACGCAACGCAAGAACATCATTATCGACCACCTGCACTACAGGTACGATCTTAGGGCGACTCATCCACTGTTCAATGCGTCTGGGCAACGCTTTCAACTGCCCGACAGACAACGAACGGCACTGCAACCACTCCGCATAAAGCTCAGCGAAGGAGTTACTGTACGTACCTACTTGTTGCGAGAAGTCAGCAACCTGGGCTGTAAACAGTCGACCTAACTCAAACTCGGACCATACTTTGTCCGCGCCTTCATGGTAGTCATCCAACCTCTGATAGCGCACCCAACCTGAAGCAGGTGCGGGCTCCGAATTACGCTCGACGAGCATTTTCAACAACCACTGCGTTTCAAGCTTGAACGCGATTTTCATCGCAGTCCTATTACTCAACTGAGCAGGATGAATACGCTCAAGGCTTAATACATCATCGAGGCATGCGAGGTAGCCTCGGTGTAATAAGCAAACATACAACGCTGAATCTAGACGAGCAACGAAACCTCGGCCATCGTCGACCAATGCAGGCAGACACGTCTTAAGCTGTTCCAGACGGAATAGCGCGTGACTGATACCCCCAAATAAATTAGTTGCAGAGCCCTGCATGATTTCCAACAGATCCCCGCCATGCAACACGGCGTTACCTGGTGAAATAATACAATTGACTGGCCGCGACGGTAACAAATTTTCTTCTGCATCGAAAAGCAGACGCTGATTGATGACCATGCTGATGCCCGCATGATCAGCCATCACCTGCGTTTGCTTACTAATACAGCCCGGCAACAATGTATCGTCATCACAAAGAAACTTGACGAAGTCACCCCGACAACTTTCCAAGCATAGCAAAAGGTTTTTCGCGAATCCTAATATACCTGCTGCACGGACATAACGCAGAGCAACGGAGGATTGCAACCTCAGCTCATCAAAAATCGCCCTAATCTCATGCCCCTGGCTATCATCGCAGACAACAATTTCCAGTTCGGGATAATCTTGTGCGATAACGCTTTCAAGCGTAGCGCGGAAGAATTCTGAGCGGTGTGCCGCAATGGCGACGCTTACCAGATGCTGTTTATTCACGATAGGATACCGTTGTGTATGGCAAGGGTGCCACCTAACGATGAGACACTCGGCCAACGACGCATAGAGAAGACTTTAGATGTAATTGACCAACGACAAACTGGCGACCTTGGCATACGCCTGCAACGACGCCTGCAACATATTGGTCTGCATCTGCAGGCGCAGCATCACCTCGGCAGGGTCGCTTTCGCGGATCGAACTCTGGGTCTTGGTATTCTCGGTGCTCAACGATTCGTTGGTCTCAGCCTGCACGTCCATCGCCTGACCCCGACCACCAATCGAGCTGATCGACGAACTGACCTGGTCGATACCACTGGCAATGTTGCCAATAGCCGAATCCAGCGAGGCGAGGAAGTTCTGTCTGGCCACCGGATCGTTGTCCATCGGCGTGGTCAGCGCAGTGCGCAACTGACTGATGGTATCGAGCACGTTCTGGGTCTGGTGGGTGTCGGCCTTGATCGCGAACGAATCACCGGCATCCGGCTCGGTGGAAAACTTGAAGGTCAAGCCCGCCACCGTGGCGGTGGTGTTGGCGCCCGTACCTGACAAGGTGCCGCTGCCGATTGGACGGCTGTCGGCACTGTAAGGCGCCGCGTACAGATCGAACTGGGTCGGATCGGTCGCGGAGAACTTGAGCACCGCGCCGCCCGCTGGGAAGGCTGCCTTGTATTTGTCCTGATCAGTGATGCTGGCGCCTGTCAGCTGGCTACCGCTGACACCGTTGCCCGCACTGCGCGTACCACTGACGGTATCTGCCTTGGCCCCCAGGGTGAAAGTATGGCCACTGATGGCCGCATCTGGATCGGCGCTGTCGCCGGCCTTGAAGCTGATGTCCAGGCGCAAATCGACGCCGCGGAAGTTGATCATGGTGTTATCACCATTGGGATCGAACTTGCCGCCCTGGGTCGCTTCGCTGGTGACGTCATCGCCGTTGGCGGCGGTAATCTTGATCTGCGTGCTGCTGACGAACTCGACTGTGTAGGGCTCGCCGCCGCGGAAGCGATCGTTGAACACCGAACTGCCGGCAACCTGGCCGTTGGACAGGCTGACGCGGCCGTCATCCGGGCTCGGCGCGGTTTGGGTCGTCTCTGTGCGGCTGGTGTTGAGCGCCTGTTCAAAAGCGCTGTAGCCCGTTTCGTTGGCCGCCAGGCTGAGCATGTCGCCGACCTGCAGGACCAGGCTGGATTGGTCGCCCTGGTAGCTGAAGGTGCCGTCGGCATTCTTCACGTAGGGCGGTGTGTCACCCTTGGAACCGGAAAACAGGTATTTGCCGTTCTCATCCTTGCTGTTCATCAGCGAGAACAGTTGATCCTCCAGCGACGACAGCTCATCGGCATTGGCCTTGCGATCGGCGTCGGTGAAGCCGGCGTTGCCAGAGCTGATCGCCAATTCGTTGACCCGCTGCAGGATGGTGCCGATCGAGTTCAGGGTGCTCTCGGTGGTCCCCAGCGCGTTGCGCACGTTGGTGATGTTGCCGCTGTATTGCTTGAGCATGTTCTGTTGCTGCTCAAGCTGCAGCAGGCGCGCAGCGCCCACCGGATCATCTGCAGCGCTACGAATACGCAAGCCGTCGGAAGCCTCTTGCCGAGTCTTGTCCAGATTGGCGAAGTTGCGCTGATAGTTGGCGCTGTTGGTGTTGTAGAACTGCGAAGTGGAAATGCGCACGGTCTACGGCTCCTTAAAGGCTGTTGATCAAGGTGGCGAAGGTTTCCTGAGCCGCCTTGATGATTTGCGACGACGCGGTGTAGTACTGCTGGAATTTGATCAGGTTGCCCGTTTCTTCATCGACCGAAACACCCGACAAAGAATTGCGGCCATCCAGCGCCGACTGCTGCAGGGCTCCGGTGGCATCGCTGTCCATCTTCGCCTGGCCAGCCTTGCCGCCAACGTTGGAGACCAATTTGGCATAGGCGTCAGTGATGCTGATGCCCTTGCCATTGGCGCCCACATCGACAGTCGACTTGGTTTGCAGGTCGAGTACCGACTGGGCATTGCGGTTATCCGCCGAGCCTGAGCCGGTCAATGCAACGCTGTAACTGTCGCCGTTCTTGGGCGCGCCGTTGACGTTCATCTCGAAGGTGAAATTGCCACCCAGCGCATTGCCATTGGCATCGGTCAGCGGGACCGACAATTGCAGCTTGTTGTCCTGGCCGGGGATGATCGTGCCAGTGCCGATCGAATCGCCCTTGGCGTTGTAGAGGGTGTAGCTCTGCGGCGAAGCGCCGTCGTTGCCGAACACCAGCTTGACCGGGGTGGAGTACTTGAGGCCGGTCTGCAGCTTGTTCAGCTCGGTTGCGTCGTAGATATCCAGCTTGCTGGTGAGGGTTGGCTGGGTGATCACGCCCGTGCCCTTGTTGCCCGAACCGCTGGTTGCAGTCAGCGGCGAAGCCATGGCCAGGCGCTTGGGATCGGTCAGCACCGACTCGATGTTGGCGGCAGCATTGCGCGTAGGGGTGATCTTGAAGCTGTCACCGGCAGCGTAGGTGCCGCCATTGCCCGACAGGCTGAAGCCGTCGAAGACTGGCGCCGGGTCGTCGTCGAGATTGTGCGTACCCATGTCGGTGCCTTCCGGCAACTTGCGCACGGTGTACTCTTTCAGGTTGGCCGGGTTGTTGAAGCTTACCTGATAGTCACTGGTGCCGAGCTTGCCGGTGTCGGCAATGGTCACGTTGATATTGCCGGTGCCGGTATTGCCCGACTTGGCAATACTACGCTCGCTGATGGCCTTGGCACTGTTGATGTCGCCGAACAGGCTGGCACCAAAGTTGCCATTCTTGTCGATGCCCTGGGACAGCTGGCTGTTGATGGCATCGGCCACCACCAGCGCCACCCGGCCAAGCTCGTTGAGCGCCGGGTCGAGGGTCTCTTTGCGGTAACGAATCAGGCCGCCAAGCTCACCACCGCTGGTGCTGTTGGTGATGTCCATCTTGGTCGAACCGCGGTTGAGGATCAGGCTCATGCGGGTCGGGTCGGTCGCGGTTGGCTCGACACCCAGGGTCTGCGTGGTATTACCCAGCACCAGCGCCTGACCGTTCTTCAGGTAGATGTCGTAGTTGCCGTTTTTCTGCTCCACCACATCGGCGCCGATCAGCGACGTCAGCTGGCGAACTGCACCGTCACGCTGATCGAGCAGATCGTTGGGCTGGCCGGTGACCACGCTGACCTTGGAAATCTGCTCGTTCAGATCGGCAATGGTCTTGGTCAGGTTGTTGACCTGAGTGGCCAGCGAACCCATGTTAGCGTTGGTGTTGCTGTTCTGCTGATTGAGCTGGGCAGACAGAGTATTGAAGCGCTTGGCCAAGGTCTGCGCGCTGGTCAGCAGCAACTGGCGCGAGGCGTCTTCGGTCGGCTTGGCCGAGGCGTCCTGCATGGCGCTGAAAAAACTCTGCAGGGCTGCCGTGATACCGGTGTCGGCGCTGGACAGGGCGGTGTCCAGCGGCGTGATCTGATTCAAGTAGGAGGTAGCATCGCTGGACAGCGAGGTGGTGGTGCGCAACTGGTTCTCGAGGAACGCGTTATACACACGACGTACGTCGGCCAAGGTGGTGCCAGTACCGATGAAGACCTGGCCGGTCTGCTGGCCACCCTTGGTCTTCTGCACGTTCTGCTGGCGTGAATAGCTCTCGACATCGGCATTGGCGATGTTGTTACCCAGGGTGTACAACCCTGACTGTGCGGCTCCAAGCCCTGACATGCCAATATTGAGCAAACTCGCCATGGTTCTCTACCCTTAACGTTGCGTGGTGGTACCGAGCATTGCGTAGCTCTCGTACGACTTCATCTGTTTAGCGATCTGCGAGATCTTGCTGGCGTAGTTGGGGTCGGTCGCGTACCCGGCCTTCTGCAGCTCTCGCACAAACTGTTCTGGGTTATCGGCTGACTTGACCGCATCTTGATAGCGCGAATTGTTCTGCAGCAGGCTGACCAGGTCGTGGAAGCTGTCCTGATACGACTCGTAGGAACGGAACGCGGCCGTCTCCTTGACGAACGCGCCATCGCGGAACTCACTGGTGATCGCCCGTGCTTCACCGCCCTGCCAGCTGCCGGTGGCCTTGATGCCGAACAGGTTGTGGCTGCTGCTGCCATCGGTGTTGCGCATCACCGACTTGCCCCAACCGGTTTCCAGCGCAGCCTGGGCTACCAGGTAGCGCGGGTCGACGCCGATGCGCTTGGCTGCTTCTTCGGCCATTGGCAGCATGGTCGAGACGAATTCGTCACTGTTGCCGAACGCCCTTTTCGGCGCCAGCGGTGGCTGGGCCATGGCCCGACCGAGGATGCGCGTGCCGCCGTCTGCGGCGGCAAATGCTTGTGCTGGTTCCCAGTCGCCCTTGACCACGCCATTGACCAGTTGCCCGTCACGCGCCGGCAATGCCGCGCCAGTGCCGGCCAGTGCCGGATTACCGGCAGACGGCACAATCCCGGCCAGCAGCCGATCGGTCAACTTGCCAGGCAGCGACAAGCGCCGCGAATTGAGCGCAGCCACGTCATTGCGCGCGGCACTGCTGGTATCGCCGTGAACCGGCGTCGCCACCTTGGTGCCCCACAGCGCCGGGCCTGTGCCCTCGCCGCGTAGGAACGGGTTAGGCGTCGCCACCGGATTTTTCTGTTTGGACAACTGCCGCACCAGCACATCCTGCAAGCCAATGCCGCCACCTTCGCGGGACATGCTCACGGACAGTTGCTGGTCGTACATGTCGCGGTATTGCTTGACCGTTTCCGTGTTCAGCTCGTTGTCTTCAGCGAGCACGTCACTGGCCTTGCGCGAGGCCTTGAGCATCTCGCTGATGAACAGCGACTCGAACTCCTGGGCGACCTTGCGCACGTTCGCTTCGCTGTCGCGATCGCCGTGCTTGAGCGAGGTCAGCCGGTTGAGGTCGGTGTAGGCACCGCTGTCGGCTTGGCTGGAAACCAGACTCTTGGAGTTCATCTAGAGCGTCCTCAAATCACGATCAGGTCGGCTTGCAGAGCACCGGCCTGTTTCAGCGCTTCAAGGATGGCCATCAAGTCGCTGGGCGCTGCCCCGACCTGATTGACCGCTCGGACGATCTCATCCAGCGTGGTGCCCGGGCCGAACTTGAACATCGGCTTGGCTTCCTGCTCGGCGTTCACCCGCGAGCGTGGCACCACGGCCGTCTGGCCATTGGAGAACGGCCCCGGCTGGCTGACGATGGGGTCTTCGGTGATGGTCACGGTGAGGCTGCCGTGGGTAACCGCCGCCGGCGACACCTTGACGTTCTGACCAATCACGATGGTGCCGGTACGCGAGTTGATGATGACCTTGGCAACGGCCTGGCCAGGGTCGATCTCGAGGTTTTCCAGGATCGACAAGTAGTCGACGCGCTGGCTCGGATCCATCGGCGCAGTGACCCGCACCGAACCGCCATCCAGCGCCTGGGCAACACCTGGGCCGAGCAGTTCGTTGACCTTGTCGACGATGCGCTTGGCAGTGGTGAAGTCGGGGCGATTGAGGTTCAAGGTCAGGCTGTTGCCCTGGTTGAAACCACTCGGCACGGCCCGCTCGACACTGGCACCGCCAGGGATGCGCCCAGCCGAAGGTACGTTGACGGTGATCTTCGAGCCATCGCGGCCTTCGGCATCAAAACCGCCCACCACCAGGTTGCCCTGGGCAATGGCGTAGACGTTGCCGTCGATACCCTTGAGCGGGGTCATCAGCAGGCTGCCACCGCGCAGGCTCTTGGAGTTGCCGATCGACGACACGGTGATATCAACCACCTGGCCCGGCTTGGCAAACGCCGGCAGATCAGCATGGATCGACACGGCAGCGACGTTCTTCAACTGCACGTTGCCCGAACCTGGCGGTACCTTGATGCCGAACTGCGAGAGCATGTTGTTGAAGGTCTGCAGGGTGAACGGGGTCTGCGTGGTCTGGTCACCGGTGCCGTTCAAGCCGACCACCAGGCCATAACCGATCAACTGGTTGGTACGCACGCCGGAGATGCTGGCGATGTCCTTGAGGCGCTCGGCGTGGGCGCTGAACGCACAGGTTACGAGCACGGTAGCGGCAATCAGCTGCCTGAAATTGAACATGGGCATCCGTACTCAGAAAGGCCAAAGCGGGCTGAGGAAGAAGCGGTCCAGCCACCCGGGCTGGCTGGCATCGGCAAACGAGCCGGTACCCGAATAGGTGATGCGCGCATCGGCGACGCGGGTCGACGGTACGGTGTTGTCGGTGGCGATGTCATCGGCGCGCACCAGCCCGGCAATCCGCACCAGCTCGTCGCCGGTATTGAGCGTCATCCACTTCTCGCCGCGCACGGCGATGATGCCGTTGGGCAACACTTCCGCCACGGTCACCGTGACCGAACCGGTCAAGGTGTTGCCTTGGGCAGCCTTGCTGTCGCCCTTGGTGGCGCGGCTGCCGCTGTAGCCGGCTTCGAGCGACAGGTCGCCACCGCCCAACGGGTTGTTGGTGTTGGGGACGGCGCCGAACAACGAAGTGAGGCCGAGGCTGGCCGTACTGTCCTTGCCCACCTGCGAGTTGGCGCTTTTGCTCGCCGAAGTACGCTCGTTGAGGGTGATCGTGATGATGTCACCGACCCTGAACGCCTTGCGGTCGCCATACAGGTTCTGTTCGAAACCAGCCTGGTAGATCGAGCCGTTGTTGGCCGACGCCGGCAATGGGGTGCGCGGCAACACCGGCGCGTAGTACGGGTCGTTGGGCTTGGGCGTCGGCGCGACGCAACCGGCCAACAACACCGCCCCACCCAGGGCGAATACGGACAACAGACGACTCATGACACTTCCCTCACGGCAGAACTGGCGCTGCAACAGCGACCTGAGATTTACAGCTGCTGGGTTACGAACCCGAGCATCTTGTCGGCGGTCGAGATGACCTTGGAGTTCATCTCGTAGGCGCGCTGGGTGGTGATCATGTTGACCAGCTCTTCCACGGTGCTGACGTTGGAGTTTTCCAAGGTCTGCTGCAAGGTGGTACCAAAGCCGTTCAGGCCAGGCGTACCGACCTGTGGCGCACCACTGGCAGCGGTTTCCAGGAACAGGTTGTTGCCCATTGCCTGCAAGCCTGCCGGGTTAATGAAGTCAGCCGTCTGCAGGTTGCCGATGATCTGCGCCGCCGGGTTGCCGGGGGTGGTGATCGACACGGTGCCGTCCTGGCCCACGGTGAAGGTCTGGGCGTCGTTGGGGACGACGATCGCAGGCTCCAGGGCGAAGCCGTTGGCGGTCACGACCTGGCCATCGGAGTTCAGGTGGAAGGTACCGTCACGGGTGTAGGAGACGGTACCGTCAGGCTGCAGGACCTGGAAGAAGCCGCGACCGTTCACGGCCAGGTCGAGCGGGTTCTCGGTGGTTTGCAGGCTGCCGGTCTGGAAGTTCTTCTGGGTGCCGACGATGCGCACACCGGTACCGACCTGCAGGCCCGAAGGCAGCTCGCTGTCCTGGGTCGACTGAGCGCCAGGCTGGCGTTTGATCTGGTACAGGAGGTCCTGGAATTCGGCGCGATCACGCTTGAAGCCGGTGGTCGAAACGTTGGCCAGGTTGTTGGAAATGACCGTCAGGTTGGTGTCCTGGGCGGACAAACCGGTCTTGGCGACCCAAAGTGCCGGAAGCATAGTGTTCTCCTCGCGCGCCTGTTTTTCGGCACCCGTTCAAAATTGATTAGCTGATTTGCAAAACCCGAGCCATGGCTTCATCGCCTTCCTTGGCCGTGTTCATCATCTTCACGTGCAGTTCGAACTGGCGCGACAAGGCCAGCACCGAGGTCATTTCTTCGACGGCATTGACGTTGCTCGACTCAAGGAAGCCCGAGACCACCTTGACGTTGATGTCGGCATCCGCCGGCTGCCCGCTGGCGGTGTGGATCATGCCGTCGGTGCCTTTGGTCAGGCCCTTGATATCGGGGTTGACCAGCTTGATCCGGTCGACCTCGGCCATCACCCGCGGGTCTTCGCCCATGGCGCGAATGCTGATGGTGCCGTCTTCGCCAATTTCGACCTTCTGCTCAGGTGGCACGGCAATCGGGCCGCCATTGCCGATCACCGGCATGCCGTTGCCAGCGCGCAGCACGCCAAGGGCGTCAATATTGAGGCTGCCAGTGCGCACGTAGGCTTCGCTGCCGTCGGGTGCCTGCACGGCGATGAACCCATTGCCGGCCACGGCAACATCCAGCTCACGGCCGGTCTCGACCAGCGCACCGCCAGTGAAGTCGGTGGCCGGGCGCTCGGACAGGGCAAACGCCCGCGACGGAAAGCTGTCGCCAAACACCGGAATCGAGCGCGCCTGCTCCAGGTCACGCTGGAAGCCGTTGGTTGAAACGTTCGCCAGGTTGTTGGCATGGGCCTTTTGCGCCAGCGCGTTCTGGCTGGCGCCGGTCATGGCCACGTAAAGCATCTTGTCCACAGTCTTCCTCCGCTGCACTGGCGCTTGCTTGCCGCTCGCCGCTGCTATGCAGGCAATAAAGCAAGTTCCGAACCAACTTGTGATAAACATGAAAAAGCCCGTGTTTACGGGCTTTTGGGTGATCCAGGGCAAATGTACACGCCGGATATCCGGCGCTTGCTTGCCGCCACCGGCAACGGCCTACAACTCGCGGCAACCGGCATTGTTGAAAGGGCCGGCAAAACGCTTCCAGCCCTGCCCCGGCGACCATTGCGAACAGACCAGCCGGCCATCCACCTGGCTCTCCCAGCGCCACCACGGCGCGGTGCCCGCCTGCACTTGCAGCAGGTACAACAGGGCCGCGCTGGCAATGATCAGTTTTTTCATGTCCACCCCGCTTGAAACGACAAGCCCCTTGCAGTGAAGGGGCTCGTTCAGCGCACAACCTCAGCGTTTTAGCCGACCATCTGGATGGTGGTCTGCATGATGGTGCTCTCGGTCGAGATGGTCTTGGCGTTCGCCTGATAATTGCTCTGCGCTTTGATCAGCTCGACCAGCTCTTGAGTCAGGTTGACGTTGGAGGCTTCCAGCGAGTTGGACTCGACGCCGCCCAAAGTACCAGTCTTGGGTGCGTCAACGCCTGGGATGCCCGACGAGAACGTTTCCGTCCAGCGGGTGCCGCCGATTTGCTGCAGGCCCTGCTCGTTGGCAAAGCTGGCCAGCGCCACCTGGCCGATTGCCCGCGACTGCTGGTTGCTGAAGCTGGCAAACATGACGCCGGTGGAATCGATGCTCAGGCTCGACAAGACGCCAGTGGCATAACCGTCCTGCGACTGCGACGTGCGCGCGGTCTCGGTGTTGTACGAGGTGGTGCTGTTCATCGACAGACGCATGCCATCGGCATTGCCGGCCGAACCATTGGAGCCCCAGTTACCGGCAGCGTCTTTCTCGGCCGGGATCCAGCCCTTCATGGTGAAGGTATTGTTGGTCACGCTCCACTCACCGCCGGCAGGCAAACCGGCCTGGTCAGCCGTCATCGAGGCGACGCTGCCGTCTTCGTTGAAGCTGACAGTACCTACCAGCGGCTCGGTGCTGGTCGGGTCCATTGGGTTACGGCCATCGACCAAGGTGTACATGGTCCATTGGTTCTTGTCGGTCTTGCGATAGAACTGCTCCATGGTGTGCTCGTTACCCTGGCTGTCAAAGACCTTGGTAGGGAACGACTTGGTGTAGGAGGTTTCATCGGATGGATCGAAGACGATGTCACCCGTGCCAGGCGGGGTAGCCGGCAGCGGGATCGAAGCTGCCGAGGAGTTCAGGTTGATGCCCTGATCAATCAGCGTGGTGGATTTTGGCGCCAGCGACGAGGTGTCGATCTTCAGGTCGGTGAGGATGCCCTTCTGGATCTTGCCGGTGGAGTCAGCGGCATAGCCCTGCAGGCGCAGGCCGTCGGAGGTCACCACGAAGTTGTCTTTGTTGTTCTGGAACGCACCGGCACGGGTGTAGACCTGGGCGCCGTTGTCGGACAGAACGAAGAAACCGCGACCCTGGATACCCATGTCGAGTACGTTGCCGGTGTTGTTCACATCACCTTGGCTGAACTGCTGGGAGACTGCGGCCAGGCGCACGCCGTTGCCAATCTGGTTCTTGCCCACGCCCAGACGGTTGGCGCCGGCGTAGACGTCGGCGAACTCGGTGCGCGAGGACTTGAAGCCCGTGGTGTTGACGTTGGCAATGTTGTTGCCGGTGACGTCGAGTTGCTTGTTGGCTGCGTACAGACCGCTAAGGCCGATATTGAAAGACATGCTGTTGCTCCTTGTGCCGTTCTGGCCTTAGATACCGATGGTTTGTACGTCGGAGAGAGAGACCTTGCCGACGCCGGCAAGGTTGAGCACCATTTCGCCACTGGCGCTGAAACTGACACTGGTGACCTTGGCCGGCAGCAGGGTATTCATCTGTACCGCCTGGCCCTCATAGGTGGTGCTGGCGTTAAAGGTGTAAGTGCCCGGATCGACCTTGACGCCCTTGTCGTTGGTGCCGTCCCAGATAAAATCGGCGTAGCCGGCTTTCTGTTCGCCCAACTCGATGGTCTTGACGGTGTTGCCGTCCTTGTCCTTGACCGTGATCTTGGCTTCGCTGATGCCCTGCGGCACCACGAACTGGCCGTTGAAGCTTGCGCTGGTGTCGACCACCGCCTGGTCGTTCTGCACGATCACCGAACGCCCCACCAGCGACGACGCCTGCAGCGCTTGGGACGAGCCGAGCGAGCTGGTGATGCTGTTGACCGACTCGTTCAGCGAGGTGATGCCTTCAAGGCTGCTGAACTGCGCCAACTGTGCGACGAACTCGCCATTGCCCTGCGGCTCGAGCGGGTTCTGATGCTGCATCTGAGAAACCAGCAACTGCAGAAACGCGTCCTTGCCCAGCGTATCGGTGCCGGTCTTGGAGGCGGTGTCGGTGGCCGCTTTCTTGGTGCCAGTGCTGACACCAGACGCTGCGATCACTTCATTGAGGTTGGTACTGTTGATAGCCATGGTTCGAATTCCTTATCACTGACCCAGGGTCAGTACCTTCTGCATCATGGTCTTGGCAGTGTTCATCAGCTCGGCGTTGGTCTGGAACGAACGGTTTGCCGAGATCATGTCAGCCATTTCTTCGACCACGTTGACGTTCGGGTAGTAGACGTAACCGTCCTTGTTGGCCGCCGGATGATTAGGCTGGTAGCGGGCCTCCAGATTGCTCTGGTCTTCGATGATGCCCGTGACCTGTACGCCCTGCCCTGCTTCACCCTGGTCCTGGAACAACGACTGGCCCATGCCGGCCTGGGCCTGCTGGAAGGTGGTGGCGAATACCGGGTGCCGTGCGCGGTAGGTCTGATCGATGCTCGAAGAGACGGTTTCGGCGTTGGCGATGTTCGAGGCGACGGTGTTGAGGCGGGTGTTCTGCGCACTCATGCCGCTACCGGCGATATTGAAAACGTTGGCAAGGGACATGGTTACTCTCCGCGCAGGGCCGATACCAGCCCTTTGAATTTACTGTTGAGCAAAGTGAAGCTGGCCTGGAAACCGATCGCGTTCTCGGTGTAGTTGGCCTGCTCGATCTGGGCATCGACGGTGTTCTGGTCGACCGACGGCTGCGTCGGCGTGCGGTACTGCAAAGCATCGTCGCCCATGGCCAGGCCTTGCGCTTCGATGTGCCGGGTGTTTGTGCGGTCGAGGGCTATGCGGCCTTTTTGCTGCTTGTCGCTCTCGGCAGCCAGCACCGACGAAAAGTCCATGTCACGCGCCTTGTAGTTGGGCGTGTCGGCGTTGGTGATGTTGTTGGCCAGGACTTCTGCGCGCTGGGCGCGAAAGCCCAGGGCTTTTTCATGGATGCCAAGCGCTTTGTCGAAACTGATGCTCATGGATGCAAACCTTCGCCGGTGGGCCGGAGTGTCGTTGGCGAAGTTATAGCAAGGCTTGTGCCAAAGGCCTGGAGGGCACGGGATCAGCGGGTTTTGGCTTGACTACAAGGCAGGGCATGCCAGAAAAGCGGCAAAGTGCTTCCGCTTGAAGGGAGGTGAGCGGCAATAGTTGGGCGGCAAAAGCGGCAAATCAAAAAATTGACGCCAGTTGCGCTGCTCTTCGTAGCGGCCTTGTGTCGCGAATGGGTCGCGTAGCGGCCCTACATTTTCAGCTTCGCCACTGACATCGCCGGCCCGCTTTGCGGGCCTTTCGCGACACAAGGCCGCTCCTACGGGGACCGTGTCTACCAATTACTTGGCCTGATAGATGATCCCAGGGCTGCACTGCACCATCTGGTAATGATCCGGCAGACCGTTAAGCGCTTCGGAAGCGCCAAGGAACAAGTACCCGCCAGGCTTCAAGGTGGCATGGATGCGCAGCAAGATGTCGCGCTTCACCTGCGCCGAAAAATAAATCAGTACGTTGCGGCAGAACACCACATCGAACTTGCCCAGGCTCGCATAACTGTCGAGCAGGTTGAACGAACGAAACTCGACCCGGCTGCGAATCGGCGCCTTGATCGCCCAGCGCCCCGGCGCCTTCACATCGAAGTAGCGCTGCAGGCGCTCCTGCGACAAGCCACGGGCAATCGACAGGCTGTCGTACTCGCCACTCTTGCAGTTGGTCAGCATGGTCCCCGACAAATCGGTCGCGACGATCTGCGCGCCCATTTTCAGCTGGCCAAGGTTGCCCCGCTCGAACTCGTCGATCGACATCGACAGCGAGTAAGGCTCCTGTCCCGACGAACAGGCTGCCGACCAGATGCGCAAGCGCTGCCCCGGGTTGCCCTTGATGAATTCCGGGATGACCTTGTTCTTCAACACCTCGAACGGATAGGTGTCGCGAAACCACAAGGTTTCGTTGGTGGTCATCGCATCGACTACCTGCTCACGCAAACCGCTGCGCGGCTGGGTCTGGATACGCTGCACCAACTCGCCAAGCGATTTGATCCCCTGGTGCTCCATCAGCTTGTTCAAACGGCTGGAGACCAGGTACTGCTTGTTTTCGCCCAGCAGGATGCCACAGGCTTTTTCCAGGAAGACCCGGAACTGTTCGAAATCCAAATTACCCGTAGACAATGCAACCGCCTCTTTTCAATCGCTGAGGTCGGGGCGTACCCCGACCGATTCAATGCGTAGCCTTGATCCGGTCAACCACTCGCTGAGCGAGATCGTCAGGCCGGAACTTGGCCAGGAAATCATCCGCCCCGACCTTCTTGACCATGGCCTGGTTGAACACCCCAGACAACGAAGTATGCAGGACGATGTGCAATTGTTGCATGCGCGGATCACTACGGATTGCCGCGGTCAGGGTATAGCCATCCATTTCCGGCATCTCGATGTCGGAAATCATCATCAGGAATTCCTCTTCCGGACGCTTGCCTTCATCGGCCAGTTTGCGCAGGTAGTCCAGCGCCTGGCGACCATCATTCAGGGCTACCACCTCGACTCCGACCGTCTGCAGGCAGCGGCTGACCTGCTTGCGCGCTACCGACGAGTCGTCCACGGTCAACACGCGCAGCGACACCGCCTTGCTGTGCACCTCTTGATCGACCACGCCGACAGACACCGACTCGGACGACGGCGCAACTTCGGCCAGCACCTTCTCGACGTCGATGATTTCGACCATGCGGTTGTCGACCCGGGTCACCGCCGTCAGATAATGGTCACGACCAGTACCCTTGGGTGGCGGATGGATCTCCTCCCAGTTCATGTTGACGATGCGCTCGACCGAATGCACCAGAAAGCCCTGCGTCTTGGTGTTGTACTCGGTGATGATCACGAAACTGTTGCGGATGTCTTCCTGCAGGCCGGGCAAGCCGGTTGCCATCGACAGATCAAGAATCGGAATGGTCGAGCCGCGAATATTGGCGACGCCGCGCACCACCGGGTGCGACTTGGGCAACACGGTCAATGCCGGGCACTGCAGCACCTCACGGACCTTGAACACGTTGATCCCGTACAGCTGATTGCCATTGAGGCGAAACAGCAACAGTTCCAGACGATTCTGCCCAACCAGCTGCGTGCGCTGGTTGACCGAATCCATAACACCAGCCATGCCAGACTCCTTAACGTTTCTGCCTTCCTATTAAAGTCGGCACGGGCTTTGCTTTTTTGAGGGTCATGTACATTAAAACGACATTTTCCCGACGATTGACCCGCTTGCTGGCCTCTGGCCTGACGGCGCTGTGCCTGCTGGCACCCGGCGCTCGGGCGCTGGCTGACGCGGTAACCTTGCCTGAACAGCTTATCGGTGTCACCCAAGGGTTTCTTGAATTTACCGTCGAAGATTATCTGGCCACCAGCCAGACCGCCGGACGTTACGAGATCCAGGTCAACAACCTGGACCCGCGCCTGCGCATGCCATTGTGCAGCCAGCCGCTGGACGCCTCGCTGGAAAGCCCGGCGCAACCGCTGGGGCGGGTCACGGTCCGCGTGCGCTGTGACAGCGCTGCGCCATGGACGGTATTCGTACCGGCCCAGGTCAGGCTGTTTCGCGAAGTGGTGGTCATGGCCCGCCCACTCAAACGTGAAAGCGTGGTGAGCGAGGATGACGTGACCCTGCGCGAGCGCGACGTCGGCACCCTCAGCCAGGGTTTTCTCGGTAGCCTCGACCAGGCCGTAGGCATGAAGCTGATGCGCCCGGTGGTGCTCGACCAGGTCCTCACCCCGCAACACCTTGAACAGGCAGAGCTGATCCGCAAGGGCGATCAAGTGGTGATCGTTGCCCGTAGCGGTACGCTCAGCGTGCGCATGCCCGGCGAGGCACTGAGCAAAGGCGGCTTCAGCGAACAGATCAGAGTGCGCAACCTCAACTCCAAACGGGTGGTCAAGGCGCGGGTGACCGGCCCCGGCCAGGTCGAAGTAGCGATGTGACAGGGCTGGCGGTAAGGAACCGCATTACCTAAACTGTGTCAGAAATCGGGTAGCAAGCACCTGCTGACAGGTGGCTTTGCATTCGTGCCTAAAGTTTTCTTCGGGTTGGCCGAAAACAAGGCAAGCGTCCTAATACCCAGAGGTTTCTGATCATGGTCATCGACTTCAGTCGTTTGAACAATTCGCCGTCAGTTGGCGGCGTACGCGGTGGCACCGCGGCCGGCAGCACCGAAAAAAGCGGTGAAGCCAGCGAAACACCAGCGCGCTCCAGCGTCAGCGGAGAAGCGGTACATTTCAGCCAAGAGGCTCAGCAGTTGCAGAAGATCAGCGACAAGCTGCGCGACCAGCCCGTAGTCAACAGTGCCCGCGTGGCCGAGTTGAAGCAGGCGATCGCCGATGGCAGCTACCAGGTCGATGCCGGCCGGGTCGCCAGTAAACTGCTTGATTTCGAAGCTCAGCGCTAAGCCTTCGGCGCGCTGACTTCAAGGACGCTACAAGCCAAAGAGCCAGCCATGCACGACACGACCCTGCTGCAACTGATCGAAGACGACATCGCACCCACCCAGGAACTGCTCGAGCTACTACAGAACGAGGCAGTTGCCCTGCATGGGCGTGAAATCGAGGTGCTCGAGACCATTCTCGCCCGCAAGCAGTCTTTGATCGTGCTGCTCGAGCAGCAGGGCCAGCGCCGCAATCACTTGCTCACCAGCCTCGGCCTCACGGCCGATCGCGCTGGTGTGCAGGCTGTGGCAGACCTCTCGCCCAATGGCGAACTGATCATGCAGCAGCTCGGCGTGCTGACCCAACTGATGGATAGCTGCCAACAGGTCAACGAGACCAACGGACGGATCATCCAGGTGCAGCAACACGCCACTTCCAATCAGATCCGCATCCTCATGGGCGGTGACTCCCCGTCGCTGTATGACAGCCGTGGCGCAACTTCGCCAATGGTGAAGCCGCGAGCCCTCAGCCAAGTGTGATTTTTCTGACATTGCACGGTACATACTGGCAAAATGCCGTTAATTGCGTGTGTCGTTTTTGCCTGGAGATTTATAACCCGTGTTCAATGAATCCGATGCTCCCCAGCCTCCGAAGGTGCTCAATACCCCTTTGGAGATTGTCGCCAACTTGCGTCAACTGCTGGATAGCCACGATCCGCTGATCATCACCTTCCATGAGCGTAGCCAACGGTTTCAGAGCTACGTGGTGGATGTTGACCGTGACAGCAACAGCCTGGCACTGGATGAAATGATCCCGCGCGACGGGGAAAAATTCATAGAGAACGGCGAACCGTTCCGCGTTGAAGGCTTCCATGACGGCGTGCGTATCGCCTGGGAGTGCAACACGCCGCTGACCATTACCCAGGTCGATGGCCACCGCAGCTACCGCGGACCGCTTCCCGAAGAAGTCGTCTACCATCAGCGCCGCAACGCTTTCCGCGCTGCCCTGAAGCTGTCGCAACTGGTCGACGTGACCCTTGATGGCACCCATATCAAAGGCACTGGCGCGCTTCGCGGCAAGCTGCTGGATATCTCCGCAACCGGCTGCAAGATGCGTTTTGAAGGCAACGTGGAAGAGCGTCTGCAACTGGGCCAGGTCTATGAGCGGTTCAAGGCGGGCAACCCGCTGGGGCTGGTGGACGTGATGGTCGAGCTGCGTCATCTGCACTTCGAAGAGCGCATCAACACCACCTTCGCAGGTGTACGCTTCCATAACCTGAGTGGTCAGGCGCAGCGCAAGATCGAAAGCTTTGTCTACCAGCTGCAGCGTGAAGCGCGTCGGTTCGATAAAGACGATTATTGAGATGCCAGGCCCGCAATGCGGGCCCAAACCTCACACCTCGGAAGGCCTGCCCTCGGGCCCAACCTGATCCTCCTCGGTGTCCTCCGCCGCCACTGGCGTATGCATCACATCCTGCACGGTCTGCTCATCCACCCGTGGGTCGAGCGCCGCCGACAATGGCGACCCAGCTGCCGGCATCGCGACGTGGCCAAGCGGCGCATCTTCCACCTGGTGCAAACCGGTAACCGCCTTCGGCCGAATCCGCCACACCAGCACCAGTGCGAAGAACAGGAAGAACGCATAGAGCATCTGCGGCCCGAGCACCTTCATCAGCACGCCTGCCGCCAACGGCCCGATACAGGCGCCCACGCCATAGGTGACCAGCAGCATCGCGGTCAGCGACACTCGCCGCTCGCTTTCGACGTGGTCATTGGAAAACGCCACCGCCAGCGGATACAGACAAAACTGCAACAACGAAATGACAAAGCCCACCGCGAACAGCACCTCCAGCGGCACGCTGGGCAGAATCGCCAGCGGCAATGCCGCCAGCGCCAGCCCGCCCGCCGCGCTGCGGATCAACACCGCACGATCGTAACGGTCGGACAACCAGCCCAACGGCCACTGCACCAGCAACCCGGCAAAGATGCAGCAACCCATGAACAGACCGATCTGCTCGGTGCTCAGGCCCTGATTAGAGGCATACAGCGGCGCCAGGCCGTAGAACGAGCCGACGATCAGCCCCGCGCCAAGCACGGTACTCAACGACTGCGGCACCCGCTTGATGAAGAACTTGGGCTCCATTGGCGCCGGATGCAACGGCGCCGGGTGAATGCGTCGAGTCATCGCCACGGGCACAAGGCACAGGGCAAAGCACATGGCGACCAGCATCAACAGCTCAGGGCCAAGCTCAGGGTGCACAACCAGGATCAACTGCCCCAGCACCAGGCCCAGATATGAAGCGATCATGTAGCCGCTGAACACGGCACCGCGCTGCTTGGCATCGGCCTGCTCGTTGAGCCAGCTTTCGATGACCATGTATTGGCACATCATGCCCAGGCCGACGATCACCCGTAGCCCGACCCATACCGGCAACAGGTCGGTCAGGCCATGGCCGAGCACCGCCGCGCCGACGATACCGGCACAGGTCGCGTAGGCGCGGATGTGCCCGACCCGGGCGATCAACCGGTGGCCGATTTTGCCGCCAAGGGCCAGACCAAAGTAGTTGGCCGCCATCAAGGCACCCACCCACAGGCTGTCGACGTTTTCAGCCGCCAGGCGCAACGCCAGGTAGGTACTCAGCAGACCGGAGCCGATCAGCATCATCAGCGCGGCAAAGTACAGTGAACGAAAAGACTTCCAGATCTGGCGCATGCGTCCCTGAGGGCTCCCGATTCAGGTGGAGGGTATGCTGGCAAGCATAAGGGCAAATAGGCTGGGCTGCAGGATGCGCCAGCAAAAATGTCTACCTTCGATGAGTGGGTAACAGCAGAGTTCCTATAGCCCCTCGTACATCGTCGATCTCACTCGCGCAACGTCATGCCATTGGCCGGCAGCGGCAACGCCGTTTTGTACCGCACCTGTTTGAGGGCAAAGCTGGAGCGAATGTTGGCTACACCCGGCAAGCGGGTCAGGTAGTCGAGAAACCGCTCCAGCGCCTGAATGCTTGGCAACAACACCCTGAGCAGGTAATCCGGATCGCCGGTCATCAGGTAGCACTCCATTACCTCGGGCCGCTCGGCGATCTCTTCCTCGAAGCGATGCAGCGATTGCTCGACCTGTTTTTCCAGGCTGACATGGATGAACACATTGACGTCCAGCCCGAGCACCTCAGGCGACAGCAAGGTCACTTGCTGACGAATCACGCCCAGCTCCTCCATCGCCTTGACCCGATTGAAGCACGGCGTCGGTGACAGATTGACCGAGCGGGCCAGCTCGGCGTTGGTGATGCGGGCGTTTTCCTGCAGGCTGTTGAGAATGCCGATATCGGTGCGATCGAGTTTGCGCATGAGACAAAATCACCAGTTTTTTGTGTTTATGCGGAATGTTTATCTGGGCCTGCGCGCAAAGGCAATCAACAAGAGAGAAATATTCTCCTGCGCTCCCACTACCATGTAGTCAGCACTGACCTGCTGGTCACGAGCCGGCATTCAGTGGCGACCGCTTCAAAGCTCACAAAAACAATATTCGAGCGAGCGTAAACAGCATGAACGAGTACGCCCCCCTGCGTTTGCATGTGCCCGAGCCTACCGGCCGGCCAGGCTGCCAGACTGATTTTTCCTACCTGCGTCTGAACGATGCAGGCCAGGTGCGCAAGCCCCCTATCGATGTCGAGCCTGCCGAAACCGCAGACTTGTCCAACAGCCTGGTGCGCGTGCTCGATGAGCACGGCAACGCCGTCGGTCCCTGGGCAGCGGACATTGACCCGCAGGTCCTGCGTCAGGGTATGCGCGCCATGCTCAAGACGCGTATCTTCGACAGCCGCATGGTGGTTGCCCAGCGGCAGAAGAAGATGTCTTTCTACATGCAGAGCCTGGGCGAAGAAGCCATTGGCAGCGCTCAGGCGTTGGCGCTGAACCGCAGCGACATGTGCTTCCCGACCTACCGCCAGCAAAGCATCCTGATGGCCCGCGACGTGTCGCTGGTCGACATGATCTGCCAGTTGCTGTCCAACGAGCGCGACCCGCTCAAGGGCCGCCAGCTGCCGATCATGTATTCGGTGCGCGAAGCGGGCTTCTTCACCATCAGCGGCAACCTCGCCACCCAGTTCGTCCAGGCCGTCGGCTGGGCGATGGCCTCGGCGATCAAAGGCGATACCAAGATTGCCTCGGCCTGGATCGGCGACGGCGCTACCGCCGAGTCGGACTTCCACACTGCCCTGACCTTTGCCCACGTCTACCGCGCGCCGGTGATCCTCAACGTGGTCAACAACCAGTGGGCGATCTCCACCTTCCAGGCAATCGCCGGCGGTGAGTCAACTACCTTTGCCGGCCGTGGCGTTGGCTGCGGTATCGCCTCGCTGCGGGTCGACGGCAACGACTTCGTTGCCGTGTACGCCGCCTCGCGCTGGGCCGCTGAACGCGCCCGCCGTGGCCTTGGCCCAACCCTGATCGAATGGGTCACCTACCGTGCTGGCCCGCACTCGACCTCGGACGACCCGTCCAAGTACCGCCCTGCCGATGACTGGAGCCACTTCCCGCTGGGCGACCCGATCGCCCGCCTCAAGCAGCACATGATTCACATCGGCCAGTGGTCCGAAGAAGAACATCAGGCGGTAACCGCCGAGTTCGAAGCCGAAGTGATCAAGGCGCAGAAGCAAGCCGAGCAGTACGGCACCATGAGCAATGGCCAGATCCCCAGTGCCGCCTCGATGTTCGAGGACGTTTACAAGGAAATGCCTGAGCACCTGCGCCGTCAGCGCCAAGAGCTGGGGGTCTGAACATGAACGATCACAACAACAGCATCGACCTGGAAACCGCCATGTCCACCACTACCATGACCATGATCCAGGCCTTGCGCTCGGCCATGGATGTGATGCTCGAGCGCGATGACAATGTGGTCATCTATGGCCAGGACGTCGGTTATTTCGGCGGCGTGTTCCGCTGCACCGAGGGCCTGCAGACCAAGTACGGCAAGTCGCGAGTATTCGATGCGCCGATTTCCGAAAGCGGCATCGTCGGCACTGCCGTCGGCATGGGTGCCTATGGCCTGCGCCCGGTGGTGGAAATCCAGTTCGCCGATTACTTCTACCCCGCCTCCGACCAGATCGTCTCGGAGATGGCCCGCCTGCGCTATCGCTCGGCCGGTGAGTTCATTTCGCCGCTGACCCTGCGCATGCCTTGCGGCGGCGGCATCTATGGCGGCCAGACCCACAGCCAGAGCCCTGAAGCAATGTTCACCCAGGTCTGCGGGCTGCGCACGGTGATGCCGTCCAACCCCTATGACGCCAAGGGCCTGCTGATTGCCTCGATCGAATGCGACGACCCGGTGATCTTCCTCGAGCCCAAGCGTCTGTACAACGGCCCGTTCGACGGCCACCACGACCGCCCGGTGACGCCATGGGCCAAACACGCCCAGAGCGCAGTGCCGGATGGCTACTACAAGGTGCCGCTGGACAAGGCTGCGATCGTGCGGCCGGGCAACGATGTGACCGTGCTGACCTACGGCACCACCGTCTATGTCGCGCAAGTGGCTGCCGAAGAAACCGGCGTCGACGCCGAGGTCATCGACCTGCGCAGCCTGTGGCCGCTGGACCTGGACGCCATTGTCGACTCAGTGAAAAAAACCGGCCGTTGTGTGGTCGTGCACGAAGCCACGCGCACCTGCGGCTTTGGTGCCGAGCTGGTCGCGCTGGTGCAAGAGCATTGCTTCCATCACCTCGAGGCGCCGATCGAGCGCGTTACCGGCTGGGACACGCCCTACCCGCACGCGCAGGAATGGGCGTACTTCCCAGGCCCTTCGCGGGTTGGCGCGGCACTGAAAAAGGTCATGGAGGTCTGAATGGGCACGCACGTCATCAAGATGCCGGACATCGGCGAAGGCATCGCGCAGGTCGAGTTGGTCGAGTGGTTCGTCAAAGTCGGCGATGTGATTGCCGAAGATCAGGTGGTGGCCGATGTCATGACCGACAAGGCCACAGTGGAAATCCCCTCGCCGGTCAGCGGCACGGTAGTGGCCCTTGGCGGCCAACCGGGTGAAGTCATGGCGGTCGGCAGCGAGCTGATCCGCATCGAAGTCGAAGGCAGCGGCAACCATGTCGACGCGCCAGACAGCAAACCGGCCGCAGCAGCTGCCGCGCCTTTCGTCAGCACTGCCCGCACTGAAGCGCCAGCGCCCGTAGCTGCACCGGTCAGCGTCACCAGTCAGCCTGCGGCGAGCAAGCCCAGCGCTGAAATCGTGCCGCGCCAGGCCAACGAAAAACCACTTGCCTCCCCTGCCGTGCGCAAGCGCGCGCTGGATGCCGGTATCGAACTTCGCTACGTGCACGGCAGTGGCCCGGCCGGGCGCATTCAGCATGAAGACCTCGACAGCTTCATGAGCAAACCGCAGTCCGCTGCCGGGCAAGCGCCAAGTGGTTACAGCCGGCGTACCGACAGCGAACAGGTGCCGGTGATCGGCCTGCGCCGCAAGATTGCCCAGCGCATGCAGGACGCCAAGCGCCGCGTTGCCCACTTCAGCTACGTTGAAGAAATCGATGTGACCGCGCTGGAAGCGCTGCGCCAACAGCTCAATCGCAAGTACGGCGAAAGCCGCGGCAAACTCACTCTGCTGCCGTTGCTGGTGCGGGCGATGGTTGTCGCCCTGCGCGACTTCCCGCAGATCAACGCCACCTATGACGATGAAGCCCAGGTCATCACCCGCCATGGCGCGGTGCATGTCGGCATTGCCACCCAGGGCGACAACGGCCTGATGGTTCCGGTACTGCGTCACGCAGAAGCCGGCAGCCTGTGGAGCAATGCCAGCGAGATCACCCGCCTGGCGCACGCGGCGCGCAACAACAAGGCCAGCCGTGACGAGCTGTCCGGCTCGACCATCACCCTGACCAGCCTCGGCGCACTCGGCGGCATTGTCAGCACGCCCGTGGTCAACACCCCAGAGGTAGCGATCGTCGGCGTCAACCGCATGGTCGAACGGCCAGTGGTGGTCGACGGCCAGATCGTCGTGCGCAAGATGATGAACCTGTCCAGCTCGTTCGATCACCGCGTGGTCGATGGCATGGACGCCGCCTTGTTCATCCAGGCCGTGCGCGGCTTGCTTGAGCAACCCGCCTGCCTGTTCGTGGAGTGAGCATGACCCAGACCCTCAACACCACCCTGTTGATCATCGGTGGCGGCCCTGGCGGCTATATTGCCGCGATCCGTGCCGGCCAGCTGGGCATCCCTACGGCTTTGATCGAAGGCCAGGCCCTCGGCGGCACCTGCCTGAATGTCGGCTGCATCCCGTCCAAGGCGCTGATCCATGTCGCCGAGCAGTTTCATCAGACCTGCCGGCATAGCGAACACGCCGACCTGGGCATCAGCGTAGCGACGCCGCAGCTGGACATCAGCCGCAGCGTGGCCTGGAAAGACGGCATTGTCGATCGCTTGACCAGCGGCGTGGCGGCCTTGCTGAAAAAGCATGGCGTGACCGTGATCCATGGCTGGGCGAAGATCGTCGACGGCAAGAGCGTCGAGGTCGATGGGCAGTTGATCCGCTGTGATCATCTGCTGCTAGCCACTGGTTCCAGCAGCGTCGACCTGCCGATGCTGCCGCTGGGCGGCGCGGTGATCTCGTCCACTGAAGCACTCGCGCCCACGGCACTGCCCAAGCACCTGGTGGTCGTCGGCGGCGGCTATATCGGCCTGGAGCTGGGTATCGCCTATCGCAAGCTTGGGGTGCAGGTCAGCGTGGTTGAGGCGCGTGAGCGGATCTTGCCGACTTACGACACCGAATTGACTGCACCGGTCGCCGAGTCATTGAAAAAGCTCGGCGTCGCCACATACCTGGGCCACAGCGTCGAAGGCTATGAGGGCGGCTCCTTGCAGGCGCGCACTGCCGACGGCCAGCAACTAAACCTGGAGGCTGATCAGGTGCTGGTCGCAGTGGGTCGCCGCCCGCGCACGCAAGGCTTCAATCTGGAATGTCTGGGGCTGAGCATGAACGGTGCTGCCGTGGCCATTGATGAGCGCTGCCAGACCAGCATGCGCAACGTCTGGGCCATCGGCGATGTGGCCGGTGAGCCGATGCTGGCTCATCGCGCCATGGCCCAGGGCGAAATGGTCGCTGAACTGATCGCCGGCCACCCGCGGCGCTTTGCCCCCACCGCGATTGCCGCGGTGTGCTTTACCGATCCGGAGCTGGTGGTGGTTGGGCAAACGCCGGAGCAGGCCAGCCAGCAAGGGCTGGACTGCATCGTTGCGCAGTTCCCGTTCGCCGCCAATGGTCGGGCCATGACCCTCGAATCCAGGACCGGCTTCGTGCGCGTGGTCGCGCGGCGCGATAACCATCTGATCGTGGGTTGGCAGGCAGTAGGCGTGGCTGTTTCGGAACTGTCGACGGCGTTTGCTCAGTCGCTGGAGATGGGCGCGCGGCTGGAGGACATTGCCGGCACCATCCATGCCCACCCGACGCTGGGTGAGGCAGTGCAGGAAGCCGCCCTGCGTGCTTTAGGGCACGCATTGCATATCTAGAGGCAGGACCGGCATGCAGTGCCCTCTGCGGTGCATGCGTCGGTCTGGATCAGAGCTTGAAGCGAACCCGGATAGTGCTTTTGCCTTCCAGCCGATCGATCGAAATCGCGCTGTTGCCATAACCCGAATAGCTCTTGACCAGGCGCATGCCCAGCCCGGTGCCGCTTGGTTTGGGAAAGGTTTCCGGGAAGCCTTCGCCTTGGTCGGTCACACTGATCAAGGCATGGTCTTCAACCTTGTGCACGCTAACTTCGATTGCCCCCTTGCCATACTTCAGTGCATTGGTGATGAGCTCGGATACCACCATGCCCAACGGCGCCATGCGCTCCTGCGCCAGCACGAATGGCGCAGCATCCAGTGATATCTTGCGATCACCCAAAGCGCTCCCCAGGTCGCCCAGCAGCGCGCCAAGGTAATCCACCACATCGATGTCCTGGCTTTCTGTTGCCTGGTACAAACGCTCGTGCACGCTGGCAATCGTCACCACGCGCCCGGCCGCTGTTTCCAGCTGGAGCCTGACCGCCTCGTCCACCGTGAGGTTGGCTTGCAACATGAGCAAGGTATTGACCAGGTGCAGGCTGTTCTTGACCCGGTGGTGAATCTCTTCAAGGAACAGATCACTTTCGTCGAGCTTGGAGTTCTGCGCGGCGATCAGTGACAGCAGCTTGGCTTCATGGTGATGACGCTCGGTGATGTCGCGGGACACGGCAATCAGCTTGCTGATCTCGCCGTCCGGGCTGACGATCGGCGCCACCGTGACATCCCACCACCGAGGCTCATCACTGACGGTCGGGCAGTACGCCTCGAAGCGGGCCGATTGGCCGCTGCTGACCTTCTCGATAACGCCCAGCACAAGGTCCTTGGATTCTTCCGGCCACAGCTGTGGCCAGGGTTTTCCTTTGACCTTGGCCAGGTCGCCGATCTGCATCAGACACATGCCGGCGTCATTCATGAATTCGATTTCACCAGCGGTCGACAGCACCTTCACGCAGTCCGGGCTGGCGTTGAGCATGCTCTCAGAATACGGGTCGGGCAGTGCCTCGGCGTTGCCTGCCGCCAGCCGCTCGACCGCCATCGAGATCACGTTGGCAATGCCCTCCAGGAAGACGATATCGCTTTCGATGAAGTCATCGCCGTCAGTGCTGTCAGCCTCGAGCACACCCACCGGCGCCATGGCGCCGCGGATCGGCACGTTGATGGCGCGTTCGATACCGTATTTTTTCAGCAGCTCAGGGGTGCGGAAGCGGTGCTCCTGGCCCAAATGATTGGACAGCACCGGGCGGTAGGTGGCGATGGCATAACCCGCGGGGCTGGCGACATCGCCTCCCAGTGTTGCATGACCGATATCAGATTCGTCCCAGCCAACCCCGTGCGACAGCAGGAAGTCCTCACTGTCGGGCAGCGGCGTGAGCACTTTGGCAAAGCGTGTCTGCATGCCTTCGGCAACCACGACGCAGGCCTGGGTGAGCAACAGGTCCAGGTCGCTCGCCTTCAGCGAGGCAACGCCAAACTCGACCACCAACTCATGCTGGCGATGAAGCCGCGCATGGGACCTCTGCAATGCCGCACGAATGGTTTCGTCGGCAGGAGATTGCTGCATTGTGATGTCTTCCACAGAGTAGTGAATAAGCCTGCCCAGCACAGTAATCCCGATCGGTTGGGATCAAGTTGGGCGTTGCAGCATGGAAATGGTCGAGAATTTCCGAGAATCTAGCATGAAAGTGCCAGGTCCGGCGGGAAATGTCTGGGTTGGCCGACGGCAGTGCATGGTCGGCTGCTGCGTAAGGAGATGGTGTCCCAGGGCCGGTTCGAACGGCCAACCTTCTCCTTGGGAGGATGATTTGAAGCGTCAGCTTGATTGCGGACCTCCTGTTGCAGAACGCCTGCCCTTGCCAGGCCAGGATGGTGGCACAGATTAGGGTGAGCCTACGCTCGCCTGGGATATTCGATCGAGCCGTCAGCCATTGCCTGGCCCAGGGGGCAGGTGATCCTCCGGTTTTGGAGACTCTTCCAATGCCGCACGCCGTGCAGCAAGCACCCCTTGGGCGGCCTCCTCGATGCAGTCGAAGATCGCCTCCGGCACTCTGTAGAGGTACTGCTTACGCCGGTTGTTCGAGACGACCCCGCCATTGGCCAGGCACATCATCACCAAGGCCGCGAGATCACTGCCGCGAACGTCGAATTGTTCATCTACTACCTTGTAAACGGTGTCATAGCTCTCCAGAAATGCAGTTTCTTCCCGCAGTTCTACTTCAAGCGCACGCTTGGCCATCTGACAGGTAAACACCACACTTGGTGTCGCGTCCCAGTAGCGGTACACCGCGTCCGAGCCCTGGAACTCAAACCCGTACTGTTCGAAATCGATCCAATTGACCTGCCAGAACTCCCGGACCGGCCTTGAGAACGCCTGCAGCGTCTCCAGGTACATTCGTTCCTCCCGCTTCATCGCTACCGAGACCGGTAGAAGCAGACCGTACTCCAGGGCACCGCTTTGGCAAAGAGCGTGATGGATCAGGAATCGAGACAATCGCCCGTTGCCATCCATGAAGGGGTGAATGAACACGAAGCCGAAAGAAATGATGCTAGCGGCAACCAAAGGATCGACCTGCTGGGGCGCTGTATTGGCGAAACGCATCAAGCCTTCCATCAGGTCACGGCACAGATCCGGTGGCGGCGGGACATAGCTAACGCCTGCCGCCCCTTGCAGCCCGTTGGCCAAGTGGTTCTGCTCATGACGAAACGCTGCCGCCAGATCCAACGGGTTCGAGACGGTGGCGTTCTGCAAATGGACCAGATAGTCCTCGGTCAGCGGCAGCCGCTCATGCGCTTGGCGCAGGAGCTGGATAAAGCGCCGGGCCTTGTTCTCGGTGGGCGCCTCTTTCTCGATCAGGAAGGAGTCTTGGGTTTCGTGGAGGTACGCCCAGTTGATGGCGCGATCCATCATTCCCTGTGGAAGGGATTCAATGAATTCCCGCGTCCGCCCAAGGATGTTGTGCTCAAGCAGCTCGCAAACCTCGTGCGTGCGCTCCACTGTGGCGCAATACGAGAAATCACCGAGGCCATTGAATTCGACCCGCCACTTTTGATTCCGCGGGCCTGGCCGGGTGATGTAGCGCTCCGGGTCAAAGAGCGGAGCATAGCCCCCGGTGACTGCGGACGGCTGCGGAATCTGCACACCGGTGAAGCCCTCTCTTAAAAAGCAGGCTTTACGGACGTACACGCCATTTGGAGAGCCTTCCAGAGCAGCGGTAAAGGCCTCTACAGGGATTTGCGGGAGGGCCTGAGCCAGGATCGAAAGGTTGATACCTTCGTGCTTGAGCGCGAACAGGACGTTCCCAAGTAGGTCATCCTCTGCAGGTGCTTGTCGCAGGGGGACAGCGATCATGTGGCCGATTTGACCAATCCGGGTGACCGGCTGGACGATGGCCGGCCGGTTCAGTGGTACCGCAGTGATCCCTAGCCTGTCGAGCAAATGCGCATAGCCCACTGAACGCATGGATTATTTCCTTCAATAAACCTGGACGCGCACATATTTTCTTCAGCGCATGACAAAAATCTTCAGATTTTGTGAGTATGCCGTTTTTTTATGAAGTTTCCAGCACGGCGCAACGGCGGCGGTTTCATTCAATCGTACTGCCTTCTGGAAATTTTTTTTCACTGACGCGTGGAAATATTCATTTGGTCGCTATCGCATGAGATTTTTTGCACTGATCGCCACCATGGGCTAATTCGCGCCGCGACATTGTCCATCCCAGGATGCCGTGCACCAGTTAGTTCAGACTTGAGTCGTGTTTTGCCTGACAGTGGCGCGCAAGCATCACAGGATTGACCAGCGTCAACGCTCTGCAGCTTCAAAGGGACAAGTGGGGATTAATGTGAGGGACTAAACGGAAATCGCTGCCGGGAAGTTAATGGAAAACTAGGCTAACTGACTGAATAGTGGTGTCCCAGGGCCGGTTCGAACGGCCAACCTTCCCCTTAGGAGGGGGATGCTCTATCCAATTGAGCTACTGGGACCAGTGTCACCGGCGGGCGCCGATGAGCGTGACGGCGAGCATGTTAACCAGCGCCAGACCGTTTGTCATGCCCGATTCGGGCTTTTGCCGCGTAAGACTTGTCACAGCGGAGTCAGGAGTGCAGTAAGCCCTCGGCCTGCAGCAAGGCAAACAGACTGGTGACCGATTGCTCCAGCGTGTGCGAGTTGTCCAGCACATGCACGTTGTCCGCGTCGATCACCTGCAGTTCGGCGCTGCGCTGCAAACGCTGCTCGATGGCTTGCGGGGTCTCTCGGCCCCGCGTCAGCAAACGCTGACGCAGGACCATCGGGTTTACCTCGAGGCGAATCGCCAACAGATCCGGGTAATGGCGCCTGGCTTCGGCCAGGTACGCCCGCGAACCGTTGACCAGCACATGCTTACCGGCCTGTAGCCACTGATCGATATGCGCCGGAATGCCATAAGCCAGAGCATTCGCCTGCCAATACATGGCAAAATGCCCACCTGCGCGCATCTGCTCGAATTGCTCAGGGCTGACGCCCTGCGCGGCCTCGCCTTGTGCCTCGGGCGAGCGGGTAATGACGCGGCGGGCAACCATGATGCCATGCTCGGTCAATTTCGCCCGAGAAGCATCGATCAGGGAATCTTTTCCTGATCCAGAGGGTCCAACGAGGAATATCAGCCTACCTACTGTCGATGGACTGCCGCTTGCGTCATATTGCATAGCCACTATGCTCACTGTTAGGGACCGAGCGCATTCTAGGTGTTTTCCCTGCCCTTTTCCGACTGTTACCAGATTTTTACGGCAAAGGTCTGACGTTCAGTGGATCCGACAAACGCTAGACTTTTCGAACCAGTGCTCATTTCTGATAATTGGTACTGGCAAAAAGCCTTTATGCGGATCACTATTTGTCACAGAATTGACGCCAAGGAAACGGCAGATTTGAGGCAAGATGAACGCCAAAAATACATGACGGTTGAACATTTTGCCGTCGCGACGGTCAGATTTCCACCGCGCGGCATTTGACAACCGCTTCCCCTGAACCAGTAAACCGGTCAATTTATATGCGCCCATTGAAACAGGCTATTTATTCAAGCCGCACCGCTGACAAGTTTGTCGTTCGTCTGCCAGACGGGATGCGTGAGCGCATTGCCGAGGTAGCCCGTAACCATCACCGCAGCATGAACTCCGAGATCATTGCCCGCCTGGAGCAGAGCCTTATCCAGGAAGGTGCACTGGGCGACGAGCTGAGCATGCGCCTGGACAGCCCTGAGCTGAGCCTGCACGAGCGCGAGCTGCTGCAACGCTTCCGTCAGCTCTCCCACCGCCAACAAAACGCCCTGGTAGCTTTGATCGCCCACGATGTGGAAATGGCCGCCGACGCGTCCTGATCAAACAGCCAGAAACAACAAAGCCAGCGCAAGCTGGCTTTGTTGTTTCTGGCTGCCGGTGCCCTTCAATCAGGCGCCGGCAGTAGGCTTACATCAGGAATATCGTGGCCAGACCAAGGAAGATGAAGAAGCCGCCACTGTCTGTCACCGCCGTGATCATCACGCTGGCACCCATCGCCGGGTCGCGCCCAAGGCGCACCAAGGTCATCGGGATCAACACCCCCATCAGGGCCGCCAACAGCAGGTTCAGGGTCATTGCCCCGGTCATCACCAGGCCCAGCGACCAGCTGCCATACAGCAGATACGCCACCACCCCGATCACACCACCCCAGACCAAGCCGTTGATCAGTGACACCGCCAGCTCCTTGCGCATCAATCGCGAGGTGTTGCCCGGGCTGACCTGGTCCAGCGCCATGGCGCGGACGATCATGGTGATGGTCTGGTTACCCGAGTTACCGCCGATACCGGCGACGATAGGCATCAATGCCGCCAACGCCACCAGCTTCTCGATCGAGCCCTCGAACAGGCCAATCACGCGAGAGGCGAGGAACGCGGTAATCAGGTTGATTGCCAGCCATGCCCAACGGTTGCGCAGCGAGCGCCAGACCGATGCGAAAATGTCTTCTTCTTCGCGCAGACCGGCCATGTTGAGGACTTCGCTTTCGCTTTCCTCACGGATCAGGTCGACCATTTCGTCGATGGTCAAACGACCGATCAGGCGGTCGCTCTTGTCGACTACAGGGGCAGATACCAGGTCGTAACGCTCGAACGCCTGTGCAGCGTCGTAGGCGTCGTCGTCAGGGTGGAAACTGACCGGGTCGGTGGCCATGACTTCAGCCACCTGCTTGTCCGGATCATTGACCAGCAGGCGCTTGATCGGCAATACGCCCTTGAGCATGCCATCGGAGTCGACCACGAACAGTTTGTCGGTGTGGCCTGGCAACTCCTTGAGCCGGCGCAGGTAACGCAATACCACTTCCAGGCTGACGTCTTCGCGGATGGTCACCATCTCGAAGTCCATCAGTGCACCGACCTGATCCTCGTCGTAGCTCAGCGCCGAGCGGACCCGCTCGCGTTGCTGGGCATCGAGGGTCTCCATCAGCTCATGGACAACGTCACGCGGCAGCTCGGGAGCCAGGTCAGCGAGTTCGTCGGCGTCCATTTCCTTGGCGGCAGCCAGCAGCTCGTGATCGTCCATGTCGGCGATCAGGGTCTGGCGGACGGCGTCGGAGACTTCCAGGAGGATGTCGCCGTCACGATCGGAGCGCACCAACTGCCAGACCGTCAGGCGGTCATCGAGCGGCAGTGCTTCGAGAATGTAGGCGATGTCGGCAGGGTGCAGGTCATCGAGCTTGCGTTGCAGCTCGACCAGGTTCTGGCGGTGGACGAGGCTCTCCACCAGGGTATTGTGCTGCCCCTCCTGACGGTGGGTCAGGTCTTCAACCACACGCTGACGCTGCAGCAGATCAATTACCTGAGCCAGGCGATCCTGCAGGCTGTCTTGGCTTTTCTTTACTTCGACTTCGGTCATAGGCGAACTCCACTCCCAGCAGCGGAGCACGCCGGGGAGATCAATCGATCAGATCTAGTTTGGCAAATCGGATTAAGGGGTAACTACTGGGTAAGTCCATGGTGGTATTCCACAAGCCCCGGCGGGGCTGACGGGCGCAATCATACACTGCAAGAGCTGTCGGATTGCTTAAATTTTTGGTCAGAACAATCGTTTACGCGATTATGTTGTGACAACGCGCGAAGCCATCAGTGCCCCGCTGGGCGCCAGACCAGGAGTACATTGCCTGTAGTCTGCTCCACGGCATGCCCTATCAGAACAGCCTAGTCGGGTTTACTGACAATTCAGTGAATTACAGACAACAAAAAGCCCGCTATAAAAGCGGGCTTCTTGATGAAGATGGTGGACTCAGCAGGATTCGAACCTGCGACCGCTCGGTTCGTAGCCGAGTACTCTATCCAGCTGAGCTATGAGTCCAAGTGGGTAGTTTTAGACCAGATTACCACTGGTTGAACAATCCGGCTCTGCGAGCAAAACCTTCATGTTATATGGTGGACTCAGCAGGATTCGAACCTGCGACCGCTCGGTTCGTAGCCGAGTACTCTATCCAGCTGAGCTATGAGTCCATGTCTTGCCGCGCATTATAGATCGCTTTACCGATTTGCCAAGTACTTTTTCGTTTAATTTCAACGACTTAGTGATCTTGCCCAGTTGAAGCGCCCTAAGCAAATAATGGCGGTGAAGGGGGGATTCGAACCCCCGATACCCTTATGAGGTATACTCCCTTAGCAGGGGAGCGCCTTCGGCCACTCGGCCACCTCACCGCAACACGGGGCGTACTATAACCAGAGCCCTCCCCGTTTGCAAACCCTTTTTTAAAAAAAATCTGATAAAAATTAAAGGGTTGGTTCTTCGTCCTTCTCTTTCTTGATTCGCAGGTAGATTTCTTCGCGGTGAACCGCGACTTCCTTGGGCGCGCTAACGCCAATTCGTACCTGGTTGCCTTTGACACCCAGCACCGTAATGGTGATCTCACCGTCACCAATGATCAGGCTCTCGGCGCACCGACGAGTCAGAATCAACATAGCTTTCTCCTTACGCAGTTCAATCAGGGACAACAGTCTGAGGTAGCGCGCTGGCTGCGAGACGCACAGTCAGCGTGTGTGGCCGCCAGAGAGGACAGGACAGGGCCCACCCGGCGGCCGGAAACGCGAAGGGCGCGGCAAGCCGCGCCCTCCTCCTGGCTACGCGTTACTCGCCTTGGCGGGCAGGCGCATCCAGCTCGAACGCGGTGTGCAGGGCGCGCACGGCCAGCTCGAGGTACTTCTCTTCGATGACCACCGAAACCTTGATCTCGGACGTGGAGATCATCTGGATGTTGATGGTCTCCTTGGCCAGGGCTTCGAACATGCGGCTGGCAACGCCGGCGTGCGAGCGCATACCGACGCCGACGATCGACACCTTGGCAATCTTGGTATCGCCAATGACTTCACGGGCGCCGATCTCGCGTGCGGTGTTTTCCAGCACCTTGTGCGCCGCTTCGTACTCGTTGCGGTGCACAGTGAAGGTGAAGTCGGTGGTGTTATCGTGGGCAACGTTCTGCACGATCATGTCGACTTCGATGTTCGAAGCACTGATCGGGCCGAGGATCTTGAAGGCAACGCCTGGGGTATCAGGCACGCCACGAATGGTCAGCTTGGCTTCATCACGGTTGAAGGCGATACCGGAAATGATCGGCTGTTCCATGGATTCCTCTTCATCAATGGTAATGAGGGTACCTGGACCCTCCTTGAAACTGTGCAGCACGCGCAACGGAACGTTGTACTTGCCGGCGAATTCGACAGAACGGATCTGCAGCACCTTGGAACCGAGGCTGGCCATTTCCAGCATCTCTTCGAAGGTGATCTTCTCCAGACGGCGCGCCTGCGGCACCACCCGCGGGTCGGTGGTGTAGACACCATCGACGTCGGTGTAGATCTGGCACTCGTCCGCCTTCAGCGCAGCCGCCAGGGCCACACCGGTGGTGTCCGAGCCGCCACGACCGAGGGTGGTGATGCTGCCGGTCTCGTCGACGCCCTGGAAGCCCGCCACGACAACCACACGGCCAGCCTTGAGGTCGGCACGAATCTTCTGGTCGTCGATCTGCAGGATGCGCGCCTTGTTGTGCGCGCTGTCGGTGAGAATGCGCACCTGGTTGCCGGTGTAGGACACCGCCGGCACGCCGCGCTTGATCAAGGCCATGGCCAACAGGGCAATGGTCACCTGCTCGCCAGTCGACACGATCACGTCCAGCTCACGCGGAACCGGCTTGTCGCTAATCTGCTTGGCCAGGTCCAGCAAGCGGTTGGTCTCCCCGCTCATGGCCGACAGGACCACGACCAGGTCATCGCCTGCCTCGCGGAATTTCTTGACCTTGTCGGCAACCTGCTCGATCCGCTCGATGGATCCGACAGAGGTGCCGCCAAATTTCTGTACGATCAACGCCATTTCAAAGCTGCCTCTGCCCGTGATGGGCACCCAATAAACAATCCAACCTGAAACGGCCCGCTATCGCTAGCGGGCCGTTTCATCTCAAAGCCGCTGTTCGGCGAACGGCACAGCCAGGGCCAGGGCACTGTCCAGCGCAGCGACGTCGACGCCGCCACCCTGGGCCATGTCCGGACGACCACCGCCTTTACCGCCAACCGCCGCAGCGGCCTGCTTCATCAGATCGCCGGCCTTGAGTTGGCCGGAGAGGTCTTTGGTCACGCCGGCCACCAGCACGACCTTGCCCTCATGCTCACTGCCCAGCAGGATCACTGCGTGGCCGAGCTTGTTCTTCAGTTGATCGACCAGCGCCAGCAGAGCCTTGCCATCCTGCCCATCGAGGCGGGCGGCGAGGACCTTGGCGCCTTTGACCTCAACGGCTGCGTTGGAGAGATCGTCTCCGGCAGCGCTGGCGGCCTTGGCCTGCAGCTGTTCAAGCTGTTTTTCCAGCTGACGGTTGCGCTCGAGCACCGCCGCCAGCTTGTCGATCAGGTTGTCACGGTTACCCTTGACCAGTTGCGCAGCTTCCTTGACCTGCTCTTCAGCAGCGTTCAGGTAGGCCAGCGCCGCAGCCCCGGTGATCGCTTCGATACGGCGCACGCCAGAGGCCACGCCGCCTTCGCTGATGATCTTGAACAGGCTGATGTCGCCAGTGCGCTTGGCATGGATGCCACCGCACAGCTCCACCGAAAAATCACCGCCCATGCTCAGCACGCGCACGCTGTCGCCGTATTTTTCGCCGAACAACGCCATTGCACCTTTGCGCTTGGCGGTTTCGATGTCGGTCTCTTCGGTTTGCACCTCGGAGTTTTTGCGCACTTCGCGGTTGACGATGTCTTCCAGCGCCTTGAGCTGCTCTGGCTTGACCGCCTCGAAGTGGCTGAAGTCAAAGCGCAGGCGCTGACTGTCGACCAGCGAGCCTTTCTGCTGAACGTGATCGCCGAGCACCTGACGCAGCGCCGCGTGCAACAGGTGGGTCGCGGAGTGGTTCAGCGAGGTGGCGTGCTGCACGTCGGCATCCACCTGCGCTTCGACTTCGGCGCCTACGCGCAGCGCGCCAGTGGCGACTACACCGTGGTGCAGGAATGCACCGGCAGTCTTGGTGGTATCACGCACATCGAAGCGCACGTCGGCGGTCTGCAGGTAGCCGGCATCGCCGATCTGGCCGCCGGATTCGGCGTAGAACGGCGTGCGGTCAAGCACCACCACGCCTTCGTCGCCTTCCTGCAGCTGCTCGACGGCCTGGCCGTCCTTGTACAGCGCAACGACCTTGGCCTGGGCTGTAGTTGCCTTGTAGCCGAGGAACTCGGTGGCGACATCAACCTTGACCAGGCTGTTGTAGTCCATACCGAAGGCGCTGGCGGAGCGGGCGCGCTCGCGCTGGGCTTCCATCTCGCGCTCGAAACCGGCTTCGTCGATGGTCAGCTCGCGCTCGCGGGCGATGTCGGCGGTCAGGTCCATCGGGAAGCCGTAGGTGTCATACAGCTTGAACACCACGTCACCCGGGACGGTCGTGCCCTGCAGTTGAGCCAGGTCCTGCTCGAGAATGCGCAGGCCCTGCTCGAGGGTCTTGGCGAACTGTTCTTCTTCGCTCTTGAGTACGCGCTCGATGTGCGCCTGCTGGCTGCTCAGTTCAGGGAAGGCCTGGCCCATCTCGGCGACCAGGGCGGCGACGATCTGGTAGAAGAAGCTGCCCTTGGCGCCGAGCTTGTTGCCGTGACGGCAAGCGCGGCGAATGATCCGGCGCAGCACATAGCCGCGGCCTTCGTTGGACGGCAGCACGCCATCGGCGATGAGGAAACCGCACGAACGAATGTGGTCGGCGACGACTTTCAGCGAAGGCTGAGCGTCGTTGCTGCAACCGATGGCCTGGGCTGCGGCTACCAGCAGGTTCTGGAACAGGTCGATCTCGTAGTTCGAGTGCACATGCTGCATCACCGCACTGATCCGCTCCAGGCCCATGCCGGTATCTACCGACGGCGCTGGCAGCGGGTGCAGGACGCCATCGGCGGTGCGGTTGAACTGCATGAAGACGTTGTTCCAGATCTCGATGTAGCGGTCGCCGTCTTCTTCTGGCGAGCCGGGTGGACCGCCCCAGATATCGGCGCCATGGTCAAAGAAGATCTCGGTGCACGGGCCGCATGGGCCGGTGTCGCCCATGGTCCAGAAATTGTCCGAAGCGTAGGGCGCGCCTTTGTTGTCGCCAATGCGCACCATGCGCTCGGCCGGCACGCCGATTTCCTTGGTCCAGATGTCGTAGGCTTCGTCATCGCTGGCGTAGACCGTGACCCAGAGCTTTTCCTGAGGCAGGTTCAGCCACTGCGGCGAAGTCAGGAAGGTCCAGGCGTAGGTGATCGCATCACGCTTGAAATAGTCGCCGAAGCTGAAGTTACCCAGCATTTCGAAGAAGGTGTGGTGACGCGCGGTGTAGCCGACGTTTTCCAGGTCGTTGTGCTTGCCGCCGGCGCGGACACACTTCTGGCTGCTGGCGGCGCGGGTGTAGGCGCGCTTTTCCTGGCCGAGGAAGCAGTCCTTGAACTGGTTCATGCCGGCATTGGTGAACAGCAGGGTCGGGTCGTTGCCCGGGATCAGGGAGCTGGAGGCAACACGGGTGTGGCCCTGCTCCTCGAAGAAGCGAAGGAAGGCTTCACGGATTTCTGCGCTTTTCATAGGTTCTTCCACGGAAACGGCGGCCGTTAAGGCAAACACGTCGAAACGACGGCAAAGGGCCGCATTATATCGGTCCTGCAAGCTGGATGCAGTGTGTTTATGCGCCCTGAAAGGTCGTTTGCGGGCAATTTCAGGTCAGCGCGGCTAAAAACTTGAGGGGGATGCTAAGGCGAGGGTTTGGCCGCTGGCAAGCCAATTACCGCTGGGGCAGGGAAAATCAGCCAGGATGCGCCACTCGAGGCTGGCCGCATAAACCGCAGCCAGCGACAAATGGTCTCGATCAGCTCAGACGCTGACCTGAATCGGGCACGATCAGAATGCCCGCACGCAAACCGTTGCGTACTTTGGAGTTGGGGAAAATGATCCGAGCGCCCTCCTCCTCGACGATCCAGCGGGTTTCGGCCAGATCTTCGGCCAGCAGGTAGCCCTTGCTCAGCTCGGAGAAGTTTTCGATGTCATCCGGCAGGTGCAGGTGGAAGTGGTCGCTGTGCTTGATGATTTCGCGGGCCACACTGAACAGTTGCAGGCCGTCGAAACTGTCGTCGACTGCCGGCTCCTTGCCTTCGATGATCTGCACCAGGCGCTTGTGCAGGCGGTCAAGGTTGACCTCTTCGTTCTGCCCGAACGGGCGCGCCTTGCCCAGCTCAAGGGTAAATGCCTCGGCCTCGAGTTGTTCGTAGGTAAAAGCACTGAAGGTGATCGAGGTCTTGCTCTGCAGCAACACCGCCTGCATCCCAGCCTGGCTCAAGCGCGCCAGTTCGCGGCGCGAATGCTGGCGGCCGTCTTTGTACGGGTACAGGGCAAACTGCTCGATCTTCGAGCCACGGATCGCCGTGTGCAGGTCATAGTGCAGGCGATTGCGCCCGGCCACGCTGAAGAACGTCCGCGCGTATTGCTCAAGCTCCGCAGCACGCAGCGCCTCGATACCGCTCGATGATTCGTGCCGGCCGTTGAACAGGCGGTTCAGGTCCTGCTCAAGGTAACGCTGGCCTACACGCATCGCCATTGGGCTGCCAAACAGAAACAGCACCCGCGCCTGCGGCATGATCTCGCCCTTGGCGATGCCCTGCAGCAACTGATCAAGCAGCTCGATCGGCGCGGTCTCGTTACCGTGAATGCCCGCTGACAGCAGCAGGTGCAAGGTGGCGTCGTCCACCTTTGGCGGCGTCACTTCCAGCGCGCCCTCCCCCAGCCAACGCAGGCGCAGGCCTGCTGATGTCGACTGAGTCTTCTCGCCCGGCTCACGGTCGCCAAGCGTCAGGTCAAGCAGTTTGCCGAGGGCGAGCATAGGCACATCCTTAGTGGTGGTGACCGCAATCCGGGCCGTGCACGTGACCATCTTCATCATCTTCGCCCAGCTCAGCCGGCTCCATCTCCAGCTGCAGGCTGACCAGGTTGGTGGCCATCGGGCGCAACAGCAGGTTGGCGAACTCGGCGTCGCCTTCAGCGACATCCACACCGATCAGCAGCTGGCCGCGGCCATCCTGCTGAATCCAGACTTCCTTGCCCTGCCAGAGCACGGCAAAGCGCGTGCAGGAGGTTTCCAGCTGGGTGCCATCAGTATCTTCCAGGATCAACTGCAGGGCGTCAGACATTACGTAATTCTCTCTTCAGGGTTGGCGTTGGAACGGATAGACCGAGCCGAGCTTGAGCAGTTGGGTCAGGTCATCCAGGGCCGTACGGCATTCATTGAGCAGTTGCGGATCGGCCAGGTCGCTGTCGCTCATGCGATCGCGATAGTGCCGGTCAACCCACTGGATCAGGCTGTCGTACAGCGACGCCGACATGATAACCCCTTGGTTGACCGCCGCCAGCTCGGATTCTTTCAAGGCCACGCGCAAACGCAGGCATGCCGGGCCGCCACCGTTCTGCATACTCTGCTTGAGATCGAACACCTTGACCTCCTTGACCGGGCCACCCTGGCTGGTCAACTGGCTCAGGTAGTCCCAGACGCGCGGGTTGTTACGGCACTCTTCTGGCACCACCAGCAGCATCGAGCCGTCTTCGCGGGACAGCAGCTGGCTGTTGAACAGGTAGGAACGCACCGCGTCCTCCACTGCCACCGCTGCCCGTGGCACACAGATGCCCTGGAACCTGCCGCCCTTGCTGGCCAGTTTGGCCTGCAGCTGAGCAAGCACCGCATCGGTCTCGAGGAAGGCATCTTCGTGGTAGAACAGCACTTCGCCGTTACCTACCGAAATCACGTCGTTGTGGAACACGCCCTGGTCGATCACGGCTGGATTCTGTTGAGCGTAGACCACCCCATCAGCGCTGAGGCCGTGCAAGCGAGCGACGGCCTGAGAAGCTTCCAGCGTCTGGCGTGCCGGGTACTTCTGCGGCGCCGGGTAGCGGCTGTCGAAGGCACTGCGGCCGTAGACAAAAAACTCCACGCCGGGCTCGCCGTAGCTGCGGCAGAAGCGCGTGTGGTTGGCTGCGCCTTCGTCACCAAACTGAGCCACCGCCGGCAGCGCCTGATGGTGGGCAAACACCTGCTCATCGGCAAACATCGCCGCCAGCACGCGGCTGGTGGTCGGGTGCTCGATGCTGCGGTGGTACTTGCAGTTGAGGTTGGCGGCAGTGAAATGCACGCGGCCATCGCCGGTGTCGGCGCTCGGGCTGACCGTGGCCGCGTTGGCCACCCACATGCTCGAGGCCGAGCAACTGGCGACCAGCAACGGCATGGCCTCCTGGGCGGCGCGGCGGATCACCTCGGCGTCACTGCCGCTGAAGCCGAGCCTGCGCAGGGCAGCAACGTCCGGGCGCTCCTGCGGGGCGAGTACGCCCTGCTGGAAGCCCATGTCACTCAGCGCCTTCATCTTGGCCAGGCCCTGACGCGCCGCTTCACGCGGGTTGGAGCACTGCTGGCTGTTGCTCTGCGAGGCCACGTTGCCGTACGACAAGCCGCCGTAGTTGTGGGTCGGCCCTACCAGGCCATCAAAATTCACTTCATAGGATTTCATCGGCAAGGCTCCGAGACCATTTGTTATAGGGTGACGCCCGGCGTCAATGTCGCCGGCAAGGCGAGGCTGGCGGTCTCCAGCGATGCCACGGGGTAAGCGCAGTAGTCGGCCGCGTAGTAAGCACTGGCGCGGTGGTTGCCACTGGCGCCGACGCCACCGAATGGGGCACTGCTGGCGGCCCCGGTGAGCTGCTTGTTCCAGTTGACGATACCGGCGCGGCTACGCAGCCAGAAGTGCTGGTAGCGCGCATGCGAATCGGACAGCAAACCGGCGGCCAGGCCGTATTGAGTGGCGTTGGCCTGGTCGATCGCGCTGTCGAAGTCGGCGTAGCGAATGACCTGCAGCAACGGCCCGAAGAACTCTTCGTCAGGGCGCTCTGCAACGCCTGTGACATCGATGATGCCAGGCGTCAGCAGCGCTGCACCTGCTTGCGGCTGAGTCATCGCCAACAGCGCCAGCGCGCCCTTGCCGATCAGCGCTTGCTGAGCATCAAGCAGGGCTTGGGCCGCCGCCAGGGAAATCACCGAGCCCATGAACGGCGCCGGTTGCTGGTCATAGGCGCCGACCGTGATGCTGCGGCAGACCTCGACCAGCCGTGCCAGCAGGCTGTCACCCCAGGCGCCTTCGGGCACCAACAGGCGACGCGCACAGGTGCAACGCTGGCCAGCAGAAATGAACGCTGACTGAATGATGGTATAGACGGCCGCATCGAGGTCTTTGACCTGATCGACCACCAACGGATTGTTGCCGCCCATTTCCAGCGCCAGAATCTTCTCCGGGCGCCCGGCAAATTGCTGGTGCAACAGGTTGCCGGTGCGGCTGGAGCCGGTGAAGAACAACCCGTCGATACCCGCATCGGCAGCCAGCGCCACGCCAGTCTCACGAGCCCCCTGAAGCAAATTGAGCACGCCCGCAGGCAAACCCGCCGCGATCCAGCATTTGACCGTCAGCTCGGCCACTTTCGGGGTCAGCTCGCTGGGCTTGAACACCACGCAGTTACCGGCCAGCAGCGCCGGCACGATATGCCCGTTGGGCAAGTGGCCGGGGAAGTTGTACGGGCCGAACACCGCAACCACGCCATGAGGCTTGTGCCGCAGCACAGCACTGGCATCGCCGAGCGGGCCGCTTTTTTCACCGGTACGTTCGCGATAGCTCTGTACCGAAATCGCCACCTTGTTGACCATGCTGGTGACTTCGGTGGCCGACTCCCACAACGGCTTACCGGTTTCTTCACCGATGCAGCGGGCCAGTTCCTCAGCATTGGCCTTGAGCTGCTCGGCGAAGGCTTCCAGCACCGCGATGCGTGCCTCCAGGCTGAGCAGAGCCCAGGCCGGAAACGCTTCGCGAGCTGCGGCTACTGCATCTGCAACCTGGCCAGCAGCGGCGCCCTGCCCTGCCCAGACAACCGCCTGGGTGACCGGGTTAAGCGACTGCAGCGCCTCACCCTGACCGGCCTGCCATTGCCCTGCGATGTAATGGGTTGTCATCACTGCGCCTCCCGGCTGGCGGACAAGCTGACTGCGCGCACATGGTCGCCCACGCCCAGGCGCAGGCGTTTGGCCGTCAGTGCATCGACCACCAGCGTGCCCGCCGCCAGTCGTGCTGGCGCTGCGGTGATGCGGCAGTCTTCGCGTTTGCGGTTGTGGATCAGGTACGGCGTGGCGTCATCGCCCGGGGTGCCAATTGCCAGCACCAGGGTCTGACTTTCGCGCACGGCACGGATCTTCGCCGTGTCGCACTCGATTGCCGGGCCTGCATCGAAGATGTCGACGTAGCCCTGATAGTTGAAGCCTTCGCGCTCGAGCATGGCCAGCGCCGGCTCGGTGTCGGTGTGCACCCGGCCAACCACACTGCGCGCAGCTTCGGAGAGGAAGCAGGTGTACAGCGGGAACTTGGGCATCAACTCAGCGATGAACGCCTTGTTGCCCACGCCGGTCAGATAGTCAGCCTGGCTGAACTCCATCTTGAAAAAGTGCCGGCCCAGCGACTCCCAGAACGGTGAGCGGCCTGCCGCGTCGGAGATCCCGCGCATCTCGGCGATGACCTTCTTGCCGAACAGCTCCGGGAACTCGGCAATGAACAGCATGCGCGCCTTGGACAGCAGGCGACCGTTAAGGCCATTGCGGTGATCACTGCGCAGGAACAACGAACACAGCTCGGAGTTGCCGGTGAGGTCGTTGGCCAGGAACAGGGTCGGGATCTCGCGGTAGATATTCAGCTCCTGCGAAGCGCTGACGGTGAGGCCGACCCGGTAGTTGTACCAGGGCTCACGCAGGCCGACGGCGCCGGCGATGGCGCTGATGCCGACCACCAGGCCTTCGTCGTTTTCAAGCACGAACAGGTAATCGGTGTCGCCCCGCCCGGCTTCACCGGTGAAGCTCTTTTCAGCCCAGCGCACGCGCTGGGCCAGCCGCTCTTCGTTGGCCGGCAAGGTGGTCAGGCCAGTGGTACCGGCGCTGCGCGCCATTTCGATGAGCGCGGGTAAATCGCTGCTGCGTACAGGACGAACGATCATGCTATCTCCTTGAGCGGCGGTCTGTGCCGGCCGCAAGACGGGTGCGGGTCGCGGGCGCTGGCGCTATGGCCAGGCCAGTCAAACAGCGACCAGGCGCACGCTGGCACCTTCACCGACGCCCAAGGCATCGGCCGCTTCACTACTCAGGCTGACCGGTTTGCCCGGCACCCAGTCCAGCTCCAGCAACACGGCGCGGTAGTCCTGCAACTGGCCATTGCAGACCAGGTAGGCGCGGCCACCCTTGACCGCAGTGTCGTCGAGCTTGACCGGGACCACTCGGCTCTGGCTGATCGAACGAATCCCCGAGGCACGTGCGTGCAGGGTCGGGCCACCGTCGAAGATGTCGATGTAATGCTCGGTCTCGAAACCTTCGCGCATGAGGATGTCGAAGGTGATCTGCGCCCGCGGGTGCACCTGGCCCATCGCCTCCTGGGCGTGGTCCGGCAGCAGCGGTACATAGATCGGGTAATGCGGCATCAGCTCGGCGAGGAAGGTCCGGCTCTTCAGGCCGCACAGGCGCTCGGCGTCCGAGTAGTTCAGGTCGAAGAAGTTGCGCCCGATCGAATCCCAGAACGGCGACTCGCCCTGCTCGTCGCTGTAGCCGACGATCTCGGTAACCACCGAGTCGGCAAAGCGCTCTGGGTGGGCGGCCATGAACAGCAGACGGCCGCGCGAATTGAGCTCGGCAAAGCCGCTGGCCACCAGCTCCGGCAACACGTAGAAACTGGTCAGCAGGCTGTTGCCGGTGAGGTCATGGCACAAAGACAGGACGTGGATCTTGTTGTGGATCTTCAGCTCGCGCGAAGCATGCACAAAGGTCTCGTTACGGAAGCTGTAGAACGGCTCCGAATAGCCCGCCGAGGCTACGATGGCCGAGCAGCCGGCCAGCTTGCCGGTGCTGGTGTCTTCGAGCACGAAGAAGTAGCTCTCTTCGCCATTGAAGCTGACCTCGGCGGCGAACGAGGTTTCCGACGCGGCAATCTTGTCGCCCAGACGCGCAGCGTCGTCAGGCAGCGAAGTGACACCAACCGGGCTGTCCGCAGCCATGCGCTGCACTTCATTCAAGTCAGCCATTTGCGCGGGGCGCATTACCAGCATGGTGTCACTCCTTTCGGGAATACGGGCCGCACAGCGTGGTGCGGCAAAACGGCGGGTGCCCGCCTGAGGCAAGGCACCCGCGCTGGAAGTCTGCTGTCGCCGCTGGCACTGCTGACAACGGCGACAGAATTGCTGCAGGTCAGCCCTGCAGCAGCTTGGCCACGGCGCGCTCGAAGCGGTCCAGACCTTCGTCGATATCGGCATCCTCGACGACCAGGCTTGGTGCAAAACGCACCACGTCCGGGCCAGCCTGCAACACCATCAGGCCTTCTTTCTCAGCGGCGTTGAGCACGTCCTTGGCCTTGCCTTTCCAGGCATCGGTCAGCACGCAACCGATCAGCAGGCCGACACCGCGGACCAGGCTGAACAGCTCGATCTTCTCCAGGCGTGCCTTGAAGCGCTCGTGCTTGGCAGTGACAGCGGCCAGGGTCTGCGGGGTGTTGATCACATCCAGTACTGCGCAGGCCACGGCGCAGCCCAGCGGGTTGCCGCCGTAAGTGGTGCCGTGGGTGCCGGCGACCAAGTGCTTGGCAATGTCGTCAGTGGTCAGCATGGCGCCGATCGGGAAGCCGCCGCCCAGGCTCTTGGCGCTGGAGAGGATGTCCGGGGTCACGCCGTAATGCTGGTAGGCATACAGGTGGCCAGTACGGCCGACGCCAGTCTGCACTTCGTCGAAGATCAGCAGCGCATTGTGCTCGTCACACAGCTTGCGCGCACCTTCCAGGTAAGCCAGGTCAGCGGGTACTACGCCGCTCTCGCCCTGGATCGGCTCGATCACCACCGCGCAGGTCTTGTCGGAGATCTGCGCCTTGAGCGCTTCAAGGTCGTTGTACGGCACATGGCTGATGCCGGTGATCTTCGGGCCGAAACCGTCGGAGTACTTCGGTTGGCCACCGACGCTGACGGTAAACAGGGTGCGACCGTGAAAGCTGTTCACGGTGGAGATGATTTCGTGCTTGTCCGGACCGAAGCGATCATGGGCGACCCGACGGGCCAGCTTGAACGCAGCCTCGTTGGCCTCGGCGCCGGAGTTGCAGAAAAACGCCTTGTCGGCAAAGGTCGCGTCGACCAGCTTGTGCGCCAGGCGCAGTGCCGGCTCGTTGGTGAAGACGTTGGACACATGCCAGAGGGTGTTGGCCTGCTCGGTCAGTGCCTTGACCAGCGCCGGGTGGCAATGACCCAGGGCGTTTACCGCGATGCCGCCGGCAAAGTCGATCAGTTCGCGACCCGACTGGTCCCAGACTCGAGAGCCCTCGCCTCGCACCGGAATGAACGCCGCCGGGGCGTAGTTGGGAACCATGACCTGGTCGAAATCGGCACGTTGCACCGGGGCTTGCTCAACGGACATCTGAGTCTCCTGAAGAGAAACGCTGGCCTGGGATTGGCGAGCGATGGGGGGATTGTAAGGACTGATCAGCGCCTGTCCTTGCGGCCAAGCGACAACTTGTTACAGCGCCAAACCGTGTTGCACAGAGGTTTTCGGCAATGCGACAAACACTGTCGCAATCGCGCAGTGTAAAGGAGGGACGGTGCGTCGGGGAGTGGTTGCAGGTAATTGAGAGAACAACTGTTCACATGGCTATCAGGGCCGTTGCGCGACCCCAATACGCTACCTGTCGACCGAAGGCGCTGAACTGAGTTCGAACGGGCTGTTGTTGCGCCGCTGGTTGCGGTCTTCGCGCGGGGTCGCGCCAAAGAAGTTGCGGTAGGCGCTGGAGAAATGCGGGCCCGACGAAAACCCGCACGACAGGCCGATCTGAATGATCGACTTGCTGGTCTGCATCAACATCTGCCGCGCCTTGTTCAAGCGCAGCTCGAGGTAGTACTGGCTCGGCACGCGATTGAGGTACTGCTTGAAGATCCGTTCCAGCTGGCGCCGCGAAACGCACACATGCTGGGCGATCTCATCGGTGGTCAGCGGCTCTTCGATGTTGGCTTCCATCAACAGCACGGCCTGGGTCAGCTTGGGGTGGCTCGAGCCAAGGCGGTTCTGCAGCGGGATGCGCTGCCGCTCGCCACCCTCACGGATGCGCTCGACCACCAGCTCCTCGGACACCGCCCCGGCAAGCTCGGCGCCATGGTCACGGGCCAGCACGGCCAGCAGCAGGTCGACCACGGCCATGCCGCCACAGGCGGTCAGGCGATCACGGTCCCAGTCGAACAGATGGCTGGTGGCAATCACCTTGGGGAAGCGCTCGGCAAAATCATCCTGCCAGCGCCAGTGCACCGCGGCGCGATAACCGTCGAGCAGGCCAAGCTGCGCCAGCGGATAGACACCCGCCGACAGCCCGGCAATGACGCAGCCACTGCGGGCCAACTGCTTGAGCCCGGATGACAGCGCGGAGGTGACCGCCTGGGGCGGCTCGTCAGCCAGCACGAAGAGCTTCTGAAAACCTTCGAGCCGGCCGTTCCAGGCCTCGCCCGGCAACTGCCAGCCCTGCTGCTCGCCAGGTTCAGCCTGGAGAAACACCAGATCGTAGATAACTTCCGGATGCACCCGCTGGGCCACCAGCAATGCTTCTTCGGCCAACGCCAAGGTCAGCGGCCGGGTGCTGGGCCAGATGAGAAAGCCGATACGCTGGGTGGTCATAGGGCGTGGTCCGAAACCTGAGGAGAGGTGGCGTCAGTTGCGCCGGGGATGGCTGCGCTCGCTGCGCAGCATGCCCTATTCTGGTGCAAAGGTGCAGCGTTACTTCAAGCTGCCCGAGAGAAACTGCTGGAGCCGTTCCGACTGTGGATTGACCAGCACTTCGCGCGGGTTGCCACGCTCCTCGACGATGCCTTTGTGCAGAAACACCAGCTGATTGGAGACCTCGCGGGCAAAGCCCATTTCGTGGGTCACCACGACCATGGTGCGGCCTTCCTGAGCCAGTGACTGCATGACCTTGAGCACGTCACCGACCAGCTCCGGGTCGAGCGCCGAGGTCGGTTCGTCGAACAGCATCACCTCCGGCTCCATGGCCAGCGCACGGGCAATGGCCACACGTTGCTGCTCACCACCGGACATATGGCCTGGGTAGGCGTCCTTGCGGTGCGAAACGCCGACCTTGGCCAGGTAATGCTCGGCTTTTTCCAGGGCTTCTTTCTTGCTCATGCCGAGCACATGCACCGGCGCTTCGATGATGTTCTCGAGCGCCGTCATGTGCGCCCACAGATTGAAATGCTGAAACACCATCGACAGTCGCGAGCGCATGCGCTGCAGCTGGCGCGGGTCGGCTGCCTTGAGCGCGCCCTCTTTGCCGGCGACCAGCTTGAGCTCTTCGTTGTTGAGCAGAATCTTGCCCGCGTGCGGTTGCTCGAGCAGGTTGATGCAACGCAGGAAGGTCGACTTGCCCGAACCGCTGGAGCCGATGATGCTGATCACATCGCCAGCCTTGGCCGCCAGGGACACGCCCTTGAGCACTTCATGGCTGCCATAGCGCTTGTGCAGGTCTTGGACTTCGAGTTTGTACATGCTGTCGGTTCTCACAGAGCGGTCAGTGCTTGCGCGGCGCCAGGTAGCCCAGCCAGCGGCGTTCGGCCATCTTGAACAGGCGCACCAGAATGAAGGTCAGGCACAGGTAGAACACACCCGCGGTGATGTAGGCCTCGAAAGGCAGGTAGTACTGAGCATTGACGGTACGCGCCGCGCCGGTGATGTCGATCAGGGTCACGATCGAGGCCAGGCTGGTGGTCTGCAGCATCATGATCACTTCGTTGCTGTATTGCGGCAGCGCCCGGCGCATGGCCGATGGCAGCAGGATGCGCCGGTACATCTTGTAGCGCGACATGCCCATGGCCTTGGCTGCTTCGATCTCGCCATGGGGCGTGGCCTTGAGGCTGCCAGCGATGATTTCAGCGGTGTAGGCGCTGGTATTGACGGCGAACGCCAAACACGCGCAGAAGGTCGCGCTGGACAGCCACGGCCAGAAGATACTCTCGCGCACCGCTTCGAACTGGGCCAGGCCGTAGTAGATCAGGAACAGCTGCACCAGCATTGGCGTACCGCGAATGACATAGGTGTAAAGCCACGCCGGGACATTCACCAGCGGCTGCTTGGACACCCGCATCAGGCCCAGCGGCACCGCCGCCAGCAAGCCGAACAGCAGCGAAAACGCCAGCAGTTTCAGGGTCGTCAGCAAGCCGCCCAGGTACAGCGGCATGGCTTCCCAGATGACGTTGTAGTCAAAGATCATAGTTCTGCCGCCTTGACGCCTACCGAGTAGCGCCGTTCAAGGTATTTCAACGCCAGCAGCGAAACACTGGTAAGCACCAGGTACAGCGCAGCCACCGCCAGGAAGAAAGTGAAGGGTTCGCGGGTGGCATCAGCCGCCTGCTTGGCCTTGAACATCATGTCTTGCAGACCGACCACCGAGATCAGCGCGGTAGCTTTGGTCAGTACCAGCCAGTTGTTGGTGAAGCCCGGAATGGCCAGGCGGATCATCTGCGGCACCATCACCCGAAAAAACACCTGACGGCTGCTCATGCCATAGGCCACGCCGGCTTCAGCCTGACCCTTGGGAATGCCCAGAAACGCGCCGCGGAAGGTTTCCGACAGGTACGCGCCAAAGATGAACCCCAGCGTACCGATCCCGGCAGCCAGCGGGTTGAGGTCGATGTAGTCGTCATAGCCCAGCAGCGGCGCCAGCCGATTGAGCAAGTCCTGGCCGCCGTAGAAAATCAGCAGGATCAACACCAGATCCGGGATGCCGCGGATGACCGTGGCATACATATCGCCGAGCCAGGCCAGCCAGCGCACCGGCGACAGGCGCAGCGCCACGCCGATCAGACCGAGCACGATGGCCAGGGCCATCGACGAAAGGGCGAGCTGTAGCGTCAGCCACGCCCCATCGAGGATGACTGCCCCGTAGCCTTTCAACATGATTGGGATTCCTCAGACCTAGGGAATGAAAAATGGTGCAAACCTCAGAGCCTCTGCTGTTTGCACCATTGCACAGTTGCGGTCCGACGTCTTACTTGGCTTCAGGCCCGTAGATGTCGAAATTGAAGTACTTGTCCTGGATCTTCTTGTACTCGCCGTTGGCGCGGATGGCGGCAATGGCAGCGTTGATCCGCTCAAGGTTGGCCTTGTCACCCTTGCGCACGGCGATACCGATACCGTCACCGAAGTACTTGGCATCGGTGAAGGCCGGGCCTACAAAGGCAAAGCCCATGCCGGCGTCGGTCTTGAGGAAGCCGTCTTCAAGCAAGGTGGCGTCGGCGACGGTGCCATCGAGACGACCGGCAGCGACGTCCAGGTAGATTTCGTTCTGGGTGCCGTAAGGCACGACAGTTGCGCCTTGCGGAGCCAGCACTTCATTGGCGAAGCGGTTGTGGATCGAACCGCGCTGCACGCCGATCTTCTTGCCCTTGAGCTCAGCCAGCGAGTCGCTGACGGCCGTGCCGTCTTTCATCACCAGGCGGGCCGGGGTCAGGTAGTAGCGATTGGTGAAGTCGACCGACTTCTTGCGATCGTCGGTGATCGACATCGACGACAGGATGGCGTCGATCTTGCGCACCTTGAGTGCCGGGATCAGGCCGTCGAACTCTTGCTCGACCCAGGTGCACTTGACTTTCATCTCGGTGCACAGGGCATTGCCGATGTCGTAGTCAAAGCCAGCGATGCTGCCGTCAGGCTGCTTGAAAGCAAACGGAGGGTAAGCGGCCTCGATACCGATTTTCAGCGGTTTGTCATCGGCGTGCGATACCAGGGAAAACACGGACAGCGCCAGAGCGCCAAGCAGTGCAAGCTTCTTCATCAGGTAACTCCATCGGTACGGGGCAATACTAGGCAGGGGTAACAGCTGCCCGAATGCGAATGGGTACAACGCAAGCCGCGAGAGGTATCGACCAAGGCCGCAGACCACGAGCGAGTGAGTGGCATTCTAACGACAGCCCGTTAGTCGATATTTCTTCAAAGCGACAACTAATTATAGAAGCGCATGAAACAGCAGCGGGCGATATTGACAGCCCTTACGATTTATGCAAGAGCGAATAGGAAACAACCTGTAAACAAAGCAATAAGTGCGCCTATTATTGGCAAAGCCTTGTAATACGGCAAGTGTAGCGTGTCATCGGTTTTGCCAAGGGCGCCTTGAGCCCTGTTTCAGGGCTTGACTGGGTAGGCACGCCCCGCCCTGGTGCGGTGAAGGTGACAGAATCGGTTACCGATGAATGTCGAAGTAACAGAATGCAAAAACCCCGCCGAAGCGGGGCTATTTGGATCAAGAGGCGCTGTGCACCCCTGCTCCACCCATCAAGCCGAAGCCAGGTTCATCGACTTGTGCGTATCGATCAAATGCTGCACCACCCCAGGATCCGCCAAGGTCGAAATATCCCCCAAGGCATCGTACTCAGCCGTGGCAATTTTGCGCAGGATCCGCCGCATGATCTTGCCCGAGCGGGTTTTCGGCAGCCCTGGTGCCCACTGGATGACATCCGGCGAAGCGATCGGGCCGATCTCTTTGCGCACCCAGTTTTTCAGCTCAAGGCGCAGCTGCTCGCTTGGCTCGACGCCCGAGTTGAGCGTGACATAGACATAGATGCCCTGCCCTTTGATGTCGTGCGGCACACCCACCACCGCCGCCTCGGCGACCTTGGGATGGGCGACCATCGCGCTTTCGATCTCGGCGGTACCCATGCGGTGGCCAGAAACGTTGAGCACGTCGTCGACCCGACCGGTGATCCAGTAGTAGCCATCTTCATCGCGACGGGCGCCGTCACCGGTGAAGTACATGCCGCGGAAGGTCTTGAAGTAGGTGTCGACAAAGCGGTCATGATCGCCATACAGCGAGCGTGACTGACCTGGCCACGAATCGAGAATCACCAGATTGCCCTCGGCCGCACCGTCGATCAGGTTGCCGAGGTTGTCGACCAGTGCCGGCACCACGCCGAAGAACGGTCGGGTCGCCGAGCCTGGCTTAAGGCCGGTTGCACCCGGCAGCGGACTGATAAGGATGCCGCCGGTTTCGGTCTGCCACCAGGTGTCGACGATCGGGCAACGGCCTTTGCCAACGGCCTGGTGGTACCAGTTCCAGGCTTCCGGGTTGATCGGCTCACCGACCGAGCCAAGCAGGCGCAGGCTGGAGCCATCGGCACCTTCGACGGCTGCCTGACCTTCGGCCATCATTGCGCGGATCGCCGTGGGTGCGGTGTAGAGGATATTGACCTTGTGCTTGTCGATGATCTTCGACACGCGAGTGATGTCCGGATAGTTCGGCACACCCTCGAACAACACGGTGGTAGCGCCGTTGGCCAGCGGGCCGTAGACGATGTAGCTGTGGCCGGTGACCCAGCCGACGTCGGCGGTGCACCAGTAGACTTCACCCGGGCGGTAGTCGAATACCCGCTCGTGGGTCAGCGCGGCGTAAACCATGTAGCCGCCGGTGGTGTGCAGCACGCCCTTGGGCTTGCCGGTGGAGCCTGAGGTGTAGAGGATGAACAGCGCTTCTTCGGCGCCCATTTCTTTAGGTGCGCAGTGGCTCGAAGCAACCTTCATCAGGTCTTCGTACCAGATATCGCGATGCTGGTGCCAGGCGATGTCGCCACCGGTGCGCTTGCACACGATGATCTTCTGCACACTGCTGGTTTCCGGGTTGGTCAGCGCCAGGTCGACATTGCCCTTGAGCGGGGTGCGTCGGCCGCCACGCAGGCCTTCGTCGGCAGTGATGACGATTTTCGACTTGCAGTCGATGATCCGCCCGGCCAGCGCTTCTGGCGAGAAGCCACCGAACACCACCGAATGGATCGCACCGATACGAGCACAGGCCAGCATGGCGACCACGGCTTCGGGGATCATCGGCATGTAGATGGTCACCACGTCGCCGCGGTGCACGTCCTGGCCACGCAAGGCGTTGGCGAATTTGCAGACCTGCTCGTGCAGCTCGCGGTAGGTGATGTTGCGGCTCTCGGAAGGGTCGTCGCCCTCCCAGATGATTGCTACCTGATCGCCACGCTCTTCAAGGTGACGGTCCAGGCAGTTGTAGGAGACGTTGAGGGTGCCATCGGCGAACCACTTGATGTCGACATGGTGGTCGTCGAACGAGGTCTGTTTGACCTTGGTGAACGGCTTGATCCAGTCCAGCCGCTGAGCCTGCTCGCGCCAGAAGCCATCGGGGTTGATCACCGACTGCTGGTACATGGCCTTGTAGGTAGCCTCGTCGGTCAGGGTGGTCGCCGCAACCTCGGGACGAACGGGATACAGTGGAGCCGCACTCATCTGTGATACCTCGGTGTAATAGTTGTTTTTGTATGGAACCGTTTGTAACTGTAACAGAGCGGTCAGGGCCATTCGACGTTGGTAGTAGCGTCCCCCTCCTTTACCCACTGCACCTTCAGCGATGGCTCTAGATCAGCCATGCCAGCACTTCGCCAGCCTGGCCACAGCACAGCGGCGCGGGATTGTTACAGAATCTGCCAACAGTCTTTATCAAAACCCGCTCTGTTTCAGCCGTACACCGCGGCCTAAAATTCATCTCGCCAACAACGGCAAGGCGATTAACTTCCGACAGTAGCCCCCACCCGGCAGGTGTTAATCCCAAGATAATTGAAACCCTTGATTATCGTTTTACACGCAGCGCCACACGCGCTGCGTGCACCCTCTCGCCCCTGTATAGGTAAATTGAACATGAAAGCGTTACTGGTATTGGCACTTGGCACTCTTTGCAGCGCCGCGGCACTGGCCGACGACCTTGCAAACAATGCCAAGCAGATCCCGGTTGAACAATACAACTACTCGCAACATCTGGACATCGCCCGCGTTATCTCGATGAGCGCGGTGCCCAATGTGTGCGAAGTGGTACCGGCCCGCATGACCTATGAAGACTCACAGGGCCAACAGCACATTCTCGAATACCGGGTAATCGGCAACGGCTGCTCGAACGGTTAAGCAGCATGAAACAGGGGCCCGCAAGGCCCCTTTCGCTTAGTCCGCACTATTATCCGCTGATTTACCCAGTGCATATTCGCGCAACTTGTTGGCGATGGTCGTATGTGAAACGCCCAGGCGTTTACCCAGCGCACGACTACTTGGAAACTCCGCCAACAACGACTCCAACACTGCCCGTTCAAAGCGCCCGACAATATCGGCAAGTTGCCCATCCAGGGAAAACTCGCCCAGCGGTTGACGCGCACCATAATCCGGCAAGCGGATATGCTCGCTTTTAACAACACCGCCCTCACACAATGAAACAGCCTGAAACAATACGTTCTCAAGTTGTCGCACATTGCCCGGCCAATGATAGTGCGCCAGTTTATCCATGGCCGCCGGCGCCAACTTCGGTAGTGAGCAACCAATCTGCCGACTGGCCTGATCCAGAAAATGCTCGACCAGGCCGTCCAGGCCATCCATGCACTCGCGCAGCGGCGGGATGTGCAGCGAGAGCACATTCAAGCGGTGGTACAGGTCCTGGCGGAATTCACCCCGTGCGCACAACTCGGACAGGTCCACCTGAGTTGCGCAGATGACCCGTACATCCAGATACACCTCCTCATCACTGCCAACCCGGCGAAAGCAGCCATCCTGCAAAAAACGCAGCAGCTTGACCTGCAGGCGCGGGCTCATCTCGGCCACACCATCGAGGAACAGCGTGCCGCCTGCAGTCAGTTCGAGCAGACCGAGTTTGCCCTCGGCGCGGGCGCCTTCGAAGGCGCCTGGGCCGTAGCCAAACAGCTCGGTCTCGGCCATCGACTCCGGCAAGCCGGCGCAGTTTAGTGCCATCAACGGCGCCTGGCCGCGCGGGCTGGCCAGGTGGCAGGCGCGCGCCAGCAGCTCTTTGCCCGTGCCGGTTTCACCTTCGATCAGCAGGGGCGCATCCAGTGGCGCCATGCGTCGCGCCTCGCGCACTACCGCTGCCATCACTTTCGAGCTTTGGAAGATACTGTCGAAGCCGCGCAGCTCCTGCTTGCGCACATTGTAGATGCGCTCGCCGATGCGGTCGGCGCGGTGCAGGGTCAGCACGGCACCGGCCAGCGCTTCGCTCTCATCGTGCTCGGACTGCAGCGGCGCGATATCTGCCAGAAACACATCACCCTTGAGCTTGACCCGCAGGCCGTTGATCCGCGACTGGTTGGCGCGGACCAGTTCAGGCAGGTCAAAGTCCTCGACATAGCGCGCCAGTGGCAAGCCCGGCACCTCGTCCACACGCACGCCCAGCAACTGAGCGGCGGCGCGGTTGGCGGCGACGATGCTGCCGCCCATGTCTACCGACAGCACCGGAAACTCGAGCGCCCCGAGCAGCGCGTTCAACTCCATGTGCCGGCGCTCGCTGGGCATCAGGCCGACACGCTTGACGCCGAATACGCCAGTAATGGCTTCGAACTTGGGCCGTAACGCCTGAAATTGCAGGTTCACCAGGTTCGGGCAATGCAGGTAGATCGCGTTGCCATGGTCGCCGCCCACCTCACCGCGCAGCACGTTGATGCCGTACTCCACCAGCAGGTTGAGGATGTCCCGCAGGATGCCGATGCGGTTCTGGCAATGCACTTTGATACGCATGTAGAGGTCTCGAAGCTGCCGATTTTTAACCGGCACGCAGAAAAGTCGTAAAGATAAGCTTACAAAAATAGCGCATAGCTACCGCGCATGGCCGCGATTTTCCGGGATCACAGGTATTTTGTAAAATTAACGTTACGAAAGCGCAGTCATAAGGGGATTTACGTGCGCGTAAACCCGATGCAAAACCTTCGGCAAAGGGATATTCCTAGGGCAGTCGCAATCAAAACAATAAAGCCCTCACCAGGAGAGCCACATGAAACAGACGCACTACGTGGCCCGCGAGCCCGATGCGAACGGTTTTATCGACTACCCGCAGGACGAACACGCCGTCTGGAATACCTTGATTACCCGCCAGTTGAAGGTGATCGAAGGCCGCGCGTGTCAGGAGTACCTGGACGGCATCGAGCAGCTCAAGCTGCCCCACGAGCGCATCCCCCAGTTGGGCGAGATCAACAAAGTGCTCGGCGCCACCACCGGCTGGCAGGTTGCACGCGTGCCGGCACTGATCCCGTTTCAGACCTTTTTCGAACTGCTCGCCAACAAGCGCTTCCCGGTAGCTACCTTCATCCGCACACGTGAAGAACTGGACTACCTGCAAGAGCCGGATATCTTTCATGAAATCTTCGGCCACTGCCCGCTGCTGACCAACCCCTGGTTCGCCGAATTCACCCACACTTATGGCAAGCTGGGCCTGGCAGCAACCAAGGAAGAGCGGGTGTACCTGGCCCGGCTCTACTGGATGACCATCGAATTCGGCTTGATGGACACCGCGCAAGGCCAACGTATCTACGGCGGTGGCATCCTCTCCTCGCCCAAGGAGACCGTCTACAGTCTGTCCAGCGAGCCTGAGCATCAGGCCTTCGACCCGATCGAGGCGATGCGCACGCCTTATCGCATCGACATCCTGCAGCCGGTGTACTTCGTCCTGCCCAACCTCAAGCGCCTCTTCGACCTGGCCCACGAAGACATCATGGGCATGGTCCATCAAGGCATGCAGCTGGGCCTGCACGCACCCAAGTTTCCACCCAAGGTCGCTGCCTGAGCCACCTTGCCGATAACAACTCGAATTGGAACCACACCATGAATGCCTTGAACCAAGCCCACTGCGAAGCCTGCCGCGCCGACGCCCCACAGGTCAGCGAAGCCGAACTGCCGGAGCTGATCCGGCAGATCCCCGACTGGAACATCGAGGTGCGTGACGGCCATATGGAGCTGGAACGGGTGTTCCTGTTCAAGAACTTCAGGCACGCCCTGGCCTTTACCAATGCCGTTGGCGAGATCGCCGAAGCCGAAGGCCACCACCCAGGCCTGATGACCGAATGGGGCAAGGTGACCGTGACCTGGTGGAGCCATTCGATCAAAGGTCTGCACCGCAATGACTTCATCATGTGCGCCCGCACCGATGAAGTGGCCAAGGACGCCGAAGGCCGCAAGTAAGCCGCCTGGCAGCGCCTGCAGAGGCCGTGGACTCTGCGGGCGCCCGCCGTTCAAGCAGCACCCCCTCCCACGCGCACCGTCCGATATCCGCACGCTAGACGACAGCTGATCGGCAAAAAGTTCAAACTGTCATGTCGACTGCTGTATCCTGCCCAAGCTTTTTCAAAGCGACACACGCGCCTGGCGCAGCCTTTTCAACTCACACTTGCGAGGACGACGAGATGCATGAGATCCCGAATCATCCCTTCCCAAGCCTGAACCCCGAAGAGCAGACCGTTGCCGCCCACTCTGAGCCGACGCCCGCCGTCGAGCAGAATGGCGACGATACATCCAGCGCTGATCAGGAATAACCGCGCACGACAGTGTGAAAACGGCTGAACACGGGAACCCCCACTTCATCACGTTTTCACACCGTCCAGAGTACCGCCGGCAAGCCCAGCCTCATCTGCCAGACCTACCGCCCCTCTTGCATTAGCCCTTCACGACTCCCGCCCACCCTCGCTGAACTTCAGCGCAGGGCAAACTGCAGCACCACCTCCAGCGGATGGCGCAACTGCTTGTCAGCCAGGCGCTTGACTTGGCTGCGGCAGGAATAGCCAGTGGCCAAAGGCTCGCCCTGCTTATCCAACTTGGTCGCCCACGATTGCTCGAAAATGGTCCGCGAGGTTTGCTGGTTGCGCGCTTCATGCCCATAGGTGCCGGACATGCCACAGCAGCCGGTGGCCTCGGTGACCAAGGTCAGGCCCATACGCGTGAAGACCTGCTCCCATTGCCGGGTGCTGGCCGGCACGTTGGTTTTCTCGGTGCAGTGCGCCATCAAGCGGAAGCTGGCGCCAGTGGCTGGCGCTTGTTCAGGCAACACATTGATCAGCCACTCCTGCGGCAACAGCACTTTCGGGCAGTCCTGCAGCCCATCGACCTTCTGATATTCCTGGCGATATACCAGGGTCATGGCCGGATCCAGGCCCACCAATGGCACGCCACAGTCGGCCAGCGCCTTGAGCTGGCTGCCGTTGCGGATCGCCGCCTTGGCGAACGCACCGAGGAAGCCCTGCACGTGCAGCGGCTTGCCGTTGGCGCTGTAGGGCGCGAGGAAAACTCGATGACCGAGGCGGTGGGCAAGCTCGATGAACGAGGCCAGCAGCGGCGTTTCGAAGTAGCGGGTAAAGGCATCCTGCACCAGCACGATGCTGCGCTCGCGCTGGGCCGGGGTCAGTTCACGCAGGGTCGGCACACTGGCGACCTGCACGCGGCAACGGGTCAGCGTCGCCTGGAAGTTGAAGCGGCTGATCAATGGGCTGTCGACCATGCCGACCTTGTCGGCCAGCAGCTTGCTGACCCACTTCGAGCCCATCACCGCGTTGTACAGGCCCGGCGCGTGGGCCAGGTACGGGATGCTGAATTCCAGCGAGCCAATCAGGTAGTCGCGCAGTGGGCGCTGGTAGCGGCCGTGGTACAGCTCAAGGAAGCGCGAGCGGAAGTCCGGCACATTGACCTTGATCGGGCACTGGCCTGCGCAGGACTTGCACGCCAGGCAACCGGCCATGGCGTCATATACCTCATGGGAAAAGTCGACCTCACCTTGCTGCTGCGCACGGCTGTTGCGCAGCCGCGCGGGCAAGCCCTTGAGCCAGGAGACCTTGCTGCGCGCCGCGGCCAGCACGTCGATATCCGCCGCGCCCTGCAAACGCAGCCATTCGCGCATCAACGATGCCCGACCCTTGGGCGAATGCTGACGCTCGCGGGTGGCCTTCCACGACGGGCACATGGCGTCGTTGGGGTCGTAGTTGTAGCAGGCGCCGTTGCCGTTGCAGTGCACCGCGCTGCCGAAGCTCTGCCAGACGCGCTCGTCGATGGTCCGGTCAAGATCACCGCGCAGGGTCACGCCATCGACCTTGGTCAGGCCTTCGGCGCTGTCCGGCGGGGTGCAGATCTTGCCAGGGTTGAGCTGGTTATGCGGGTCGAATGCGCCCTTCAGGCGCTGCAAGGCCGGGTATAGCTCGCCGAAGTACTCCGGCACATATTCCGAGCGCAGGCCCTTGCCGTGTTCGCCCCAGAGCAGCCCGCCGTAGCGCTTGGTCAAGGCTGCCACTGCATCCGAGATCGGCTTGACCAGCGCCGCCTGGGCCGGGTCTTTCATGTCCAGTGCCGGGCGCACGTGCAATACACCGGCATCGACGTGGCCGAACATGCCATAGGCCAGACCATAGCTGTCGAGCAGTGCGCGGAACTCGGCAATGTAGTCGGCCAGCTGCTCAGGCGGCACGGCGGTGTCTTCGACAAACGGCTGCGGGCGTACTTCGCCCTCGACGTTGCCCAGCAGGCCGACCGAGCGTTTGCGCATGGTGTACACGCGGGTGACCGCCTCAGCGCCCTTGGCCAAGGTATGGCCGAGCCGTTCTACCCCTTTGTCAGTCTGCAGATGGCCGATGAAGGCCTGCACCCGGGCGTTCACCTCGGCAGGGTCATCACCGCAAAACTCGATCAGGTTGATGCCCAGGGTTGGCCGCTCGGCATCCGCCGGGAAGTATTCGGCGACGCTGTGCCAGACGATGTCCTGCATGGCCAGCAGCAGCACCTTGGAGTCGACCGTTTCGATCGAGAGCGGCTTGTGCGCCATCAGCGCATTGGCATCGCGCAGGGCGTCCATGAAGCTGCTGTAACGCACGTTGACCAGCACGGCGTATTTGGGGATCGGCAGCACATTGAGCTTGGCTTCGACCACATAACCCAGCGAGCCCTCGGCGCCGCACAGCACGCTGTTGAGGTTGAAACGGCCCTGCTCGTCGCGCAGGTGCGCCAGGTCGTAGCCGGTCAGGCAGCGGTTAAGCTTGGGGAAGGTGGTCTCGATCAGCTCGGCCTGGGTTTCATGAATGTCACGGGCAATGCGATACACCTCACCGGCCCGGCCAGGGGCGGCACAGGCCTGCTCCAGTGCCGCGTCATCAATCGGCAGGCTGTGCAGCCGCTCGCCGCCGAGCAGCACGCTGTGCAGTTCGAGGACGTGGTCGCGGGTCTTGCCGTAGGTGCAACTGCCCTGGCCGCTGGCATCGGTGTTGATCATGCCGCCGACGGTGGCGCGGTTGGAAGTAGACAGCTCGGGGGCGAAGAACAACCCGTGCGGCTTGAGCGCGGCATTGAGCTGGTCTTTGACCACGCCCGCCTGGACCCGCACCCAACGCTCTTCGACGTTGATCTCGAGGATGTTGTTCATGTGCCGCGACAGGTCGACGATGATGCCATCGGTCAGCGACTGGCCATTGGTGCCGGTACCGCCGCCGCGCGGGGTCAGCTTGATGCCGGCAAAGCGCGGCTCGCTCATCATGGCCGCGACCTTGGCGACGTCGTCTGCATGCAACGGGAACACCGCCGCCTGCGGCAGGCGCTGGTAGATCGAGTTGTCGGTCGCGAGCACGGTACGGGTGGCGTAATCGGCGCTGATCTGGCCGGCGAAGCCGCTGCCACGCAGGGCTTCGAGGAATTCTGGATAATTGGCGGCGGGCGCGCTGGTGTGCAACTGGGCGATCATCGTTGGATGGCCTCTTGATATGGGCTGATTCACGGTAAACCTGTCATTGCGGCATGCATCGCGCAGGCACTGATGACGAATAGGCCAATGTTCCTGTAGTTTGGCGCTGGGGGCAAACGGATATTCCTGCCGCTATTGATGAGCTTTATGAATGAATTACCGCCACCTGACGCCCTCGATGTCACTGCTGCTGGCTTTCGAGGCAGCTGCCCGGCATGAGAGCTACACCCGCGCCGCCGCCGAGCTGTCGCTGACCCAGAGCGCGGTCAGCCGCCAGGTCCAGGCGCTGGAACAGCAACTGGGCCTGACCCTGTTTCGCCGCGAGGGCCGTCAGGTGCAGCTCACCGACGTCGGCCGGCTGTATCAGGGCGAGCTCAGCGAGGCACTCGGGCGTATCCGCAGTGCGACCCTGCAGGCTTTGGCGTACCAGTCCGGCGTGGGCACCCTGCGCTTGGCCACCCTGCCCACCTTCGGCTCGAAATGGCTGCTGCCGCGCCTGCATGCGTTCTACGCGGCGCACCCAGGCATGCTGGTGCATATTCATTCGCGCATCGAAGCGATCAATTTCGACACCAGCGAGATCGACGCCGCCATCGGCGTTGCCAGCAATGACGTGCCCGGCCTGATCTGCCATCGCCTGCATGCCGAGCAACTGCTGGTGATCTTGCCGCCGGACGCCGCCCGCGACGGCCAGCAGTGGGACCCGGCGCGGATCAGCCAGGAAGTACTGCTGAACGTGGCCAACAACCCTCATGCATGGGGCGAATGGTTCTCGCACCACGAGCTGCCTCATCGGTCAATGCGCCTGGGGCCGAGCTTCGAGCTGACCTCGCACCTGATCCAGGCCGTGCGCGCCGGTATTGGTATAGGCCTGGTGCCGCGGATTCTGGTCGAGGAGGAGTTGGCCAAGGGCGAGCTGTACAGCCCAGGCGCAGCCTTTGCCAGCCAGCGCAGCTACTACCTGATCTATCCGCCGCGCAACGAAGCGTTGCCTTCATTGCGGGCATTTCGCAGCTGGCTGCTGGCGCAGATCTGAACCGCAGCCAATAAAAAACCCGATGTCAGTGGCCTGACATCGGGTTTTGCGCAAAGGCCGCGACCGCTTACTTGGCCACGCTCTCTACAGCTGCCTCGGCAGGGCTGGCACGTTTGCCGCCCTTGAGGACATAGGCTACGTACATCACCAGCAACCATACCGGGATGGCGTAGACCGATACCTTGATACCCGGGATCATCAGCATGGTCCCGAGGATCAGCACCACAAAGGCCATCACCAGGTAGTTGCCGTAGGGGTACCAGAACGCCTTGAACAGCGGTTTCTGGCCAGTACGGTCAAGGTGTTGGCGGAACTTGAGGTGCGAGAAGCTGATCATCGCCCAGTTGATCACCAGCGCGGCCACTACCAGCGACATCAGCAACTCGAGCGCATGCTGCGGCATGAAGTAGTTGAGCAGCACCGCCACCAGCGTGACCGCTGCCGAAGCCAGAATCGAACGAACCGGTACACCACGCTTGTCGATCTTGGCCAGCCCGGCTGGTGCATCACCCTGCTCGGCCATGCCGTAGAGCATGCGCGCGTTGCAGTAGGTGCCGCTGTTGTACACCGACAGCGCCGCAGTCAGCACCACGAAGTTGAGCAGGTGCGCGGCAACGTCGCTGCCCAGCAGCGAGAACACCTGCACGAACGGGCTGCTGCCATAGCTGCCGCCGGCGGCTTGGATGCTGGCGACCAGGGTATTCCAAGGGGTCAGCGAGAGCAGGATTACCAGCGCACCGATGTAGAAGATCAGGATGCGGTAGATGACCTGGTTGATCGCCTTGGGGATGACGGTTTTCGGCTTGTCAGCCTCGGCCGCCGTGAAGCCGAGCATCTCCAGGCCGCCAAACGAGAACATGATGATCGCCAACGCCATCACCAGCCCCGTTACGCCGTTGGGGAAGAACCCGCCATGCACCCACAGGTTGGTGACCGACGCTTCCGGGCCACCGCTGCCCGAAGTGAGCATGTAGGCGCCCAGGCCGATCATCCCGACGATGGCCACGACCTTGATGATCGCGAACCAGAATTCAGTCTCGCCGAACACCTTCACGTTCATCAGGTTGATGGCGTTGATCAGCAGGAAGAACGCCGCTGCGGTGACCCAGGTCGGGATCTCGGGCCACCAGTAATGAACATACTTGCCCACAGCCGACAGCTCCGACATGCCCACCAGGATGTACAGCACCCAGCAGTTCCAGCCCGACAGGAAGCCGGCAAAACCGCCCCAGTACTTGTGCGCAAAGTGGCTGAAGGAACCTGCCACAGGCTCCTCGACAATCATTTCACCGAGCTGGCGCATGATCATGAAGGCAATGAAGCCGCAGATGGCGTAGCCGAGGATCATCGATGGGCCGGCAGAGGCCATTACCCCGGCCGAGCCGAGGAACAGGCCGGTACCAATCGCGCCGCCAAGGGCGATCAACTGGATATGGCGGTTTTTCAGGCCCCGCTTGAGCTCGCCTGACTGCTTGATTTGTCCACTCATGAACGAAGTCACCTGCTTGTTTTTATCTGTGACGGAATCGGACCCACCGCACTCGTGGCGCAGCGGAATGGGCAAGGTGGTTACCTTGGATTTTTTCTGGATTCACGGGACGCGACGGGCAACAGGCCCAGAATCGGTCAGCCGGGACTCAGCAGAAATGCGCGGTACGCAAAGGGGTCACAGGTAAAACGCGGCGCATTGTATACCCTCGCAGGCGCGCAGGCGTCAACGCGATGCGTCATTTCCTGTAGGAAAAGCGCACCGATCCGGTGGGAAGAGCCAGTTGTGGCGAAGTGATCGGCGTACATTGCGCCTCCATTTGTTGTTTTATCAGCCGGGCTCTTTGGCCGGGCTGTGCACTGGGCATGGGGGTATATCAGCGTGTTGCGGGGCACTGGGCAAGAGGCTGATCGGGTTCAGGAAGGGCTCTAGGGCGGTAGGTTGGCAAGTTTCCGTTACGCGGGGAGTATTCACTAGGGGAATCGGGTGATTGCGTAAGGATATCTTTACGAGGCGGATGAAAAAGTTGCCAGGCATTGCGCCTGAGCTTGCCGTCGAAACGACTGGGGCCGCGCAGCGGCCCCAGATCACACGCTATCAGCCGCGCGGCTTGCCGCGACCACCGCCAGCCGGCTTGCCGCCGGTTGGACGACCGCCACCGGTGCGGGCACCATCAGGCTTGTTGGTGCGCTTGCGGACATCGCTTGGACGCTCGGCCACTGCACTGGCGGCCGGAGCACGGCTGCCCTTGCGCGCAGCAGCGCTGTCTTCACGCGGCGCACGGGCCGGGCGCTCGGCCTGGCCTTCCTGCGCCGGGCGCAGATTGCGTACACGCTCGCCACGGCCCAGCGGGCGGCTGGACTTGCGCTGCATACGTTCCATCTTGTCCTTGGCCTTGAGGTTCAGGGTCGGCAGCGCAACCGGCTGCAGGCCCACTTCAGCGGCAAGGATGTCGATTTCGTACTGGCTCATTTCGCGCCAGCGGCCCATCGGCAGGTCGGAGTTGAGGAACACCGGACCGAAGCGCACACGCTTCAGACGGCTGACGATCACCCCTTGCGACTCCCACAGGCGACGCACTTCGCGGTTACGGCCTTCCATCACCACGCAGTGGTACCAATGGTTGAAGCCTTCGCCACCCGGTGCTTTCTGGATGTCGGTGAACTTCGCCGGGCCATCTTCAAGCACTACACCAGCCTTGAGGCGATCGAGCATCTCGTCATCGACTTCGCCGCGTACACGTACCGCATACTCGCGGTCCATCTCGTAGGATGGGTGCATCAGGCGGTTGGCCAGCTCACCGTCAGTGGTGAACAGCAGCAGGCCGGTGGTGTTGATGTCGAGGCGACCGATGTTGATCCAGCGGCCCTCTTTCGGGCGCGGCAGGCGATCGAACACGGTTGGACGGCCTTCAGGGTCGTCACGGGTGCAGATCTCGCCATCGGGCTTGTTGTACATGATCACCCGGCGGGTGGCTTCGGAAGCCTCCACGCGCTTGATCAGCTTGCCATCGACCGAAATCGCGTCATGCATGTCAACACGCTGGCCAAGGGTCGCGGCAACGCCGTTTACCTTGATCCGGCCCTGGCTGATCCAGGCCTCGACATCCCGACGCGAGCCCACGCCGATGCGGGCGAGCACTTTTTGCAGCTTTTCGCCGGATGGAGGAATAGGTTGGGTATCGAGCAGCTCTTTGTCACTCATCTGGGCACCTCCCGGTGTAAGAATGAAATGCGGTATCTGGCCACGAATGGGCCAGAGGGGCGCGCACTATACGCGGTTCATTGACCAAGCGCACTGCAGAGTAGCGCCTTTTACGCGGGCAACCAGGCTTTGCGCCGAACGGTCAACTCAGTTCGGGATCATCTTCGGGCAGCGCGTCAGGTTGCGCCTCGGGCAGGTCTTCAAAATCAATTTTCAGACCTTCTTCCATCGCATCCAGCTCGACCAGCAGGCTGCGGAAGCTGGTCTCGGTCGGCGGCTCACCCACCTCTTCCTCGCCCAGACTGGCATCAGCCAACGCCTGCAGATGCGCCGGCACCGGGGCATCGTCCGGGTCAAGCATGGGCTCGGGCTCCATCTCGCGAAGCTCGGCCAGGGCTGGCAACTGGTCAAGGCTCTTCAGATTGAAATGATCGAGAAACGCCTTGGTAGTGGCAAACATCGCTGGGCGGCCCGGCACTTCGCGGTAGCCGACGATGCGGATCCACTCGCGCTCCATCAGCGTCTTGACGATGTTGGTGTTGACCGCTACACCGCGTACGTCTTCGATCTCGCCGCGGGTGATGGGCTGGCGGTAGGCGATCAGCGCCATGGTTTCGAGCAGGGCCCGCGAGTATCGCTGGGGGCGTTCTTCCCACAGCCGGCCAACCCACGGCGCAAAGTTTTCGCGGATTTGCAGGCGATAGCCACTTGCGACCTCCTTGAGCTCGAAGGCGCGGCCATTGCAGGACTTGGCCAGCAGTTCGAGGGCCTTCTTGAAGACAGCCGGTGCCGGGCGCTCGGTTTCATCGAGCAGCTCGTACAGCCGCTCAAGCGATTGCGGCTTGCCCGAGGCCAGCAGAAAAGCCTCGATCAGCGACGCCAGGTCGCGCGGTTCATTCAAGTTCATTGGGGGTCTGGTCGGCTTGTTTCAGTCGGTCCGCGCGCGGACATGGATCGGCGCAAAGGCCTCATTCTGCACCAGTTCGATCAACGATTCCTTAACCAACTCCAGAATCGCCATAAAGGTGACCACCACGCCGAGCTTGCCTTCTTCGACAGTGAACAGCTCGATAAAGGGCACAAAGGCGCCGCCCTTGAGGCGCTCGAGTACCTCACTCATACGCTCGCGAGTGGAGAGTGTCTCGCGGCTGATCTGGTGGCTCTCGAACAGGTCATTGCGGCGCATGACTTCGGCCATCGACAGCAGAATCTCTTCCAGGCTGACATCGGGCAGCAATTTGCGCACCTGCGCCTGCGGTGCGTCCAATTTAGGAATGACCACATCGCGCCCCACCCGGGCCAAGGTGTCGATGCCCTCGGCTGCGGCCTTGAAGCGCTCATACTCCTGCAAGCGGCGGATCAGCTCAGCCCGCGGGTCGCCCTCCTCCTCTTCAATCTCGCTGGAGCGCGGCAACAGCATGCGCGACTTGATCTCGGCCAGCATGGCAGCCATCAGCAGGTATTCTGCGGCCAGCTCGAGGCGCACCGATTTCATCAGCTCGACGTAGGTCATGTACTGGCGGGTGATTTCCGCGACGGGAATATCTAGGATGTCGATGTTCTGCTTGCGAATCAGATACAGCAGCAAATCGAGCGGGCCTTCAAATGCCTCAAGAATCACTTCAAGCGCATGCGGCGGGATGTACAGGTCCAGCGGCAACTCGGTAACTGCTTCGCCGTACACCAGCGCCAGCTGCAATTGCTGCGGCGCTGAAAGATCGCTGGCCGGCGTCTCGGGCTGCGCCAGTTGATTCACGCATCCACCAGGAACGGCGTCGGATCGCCACAGCCAACGCGGATCACTTCAGGCTCGTCGCCGCTGAGGTTGATTACCGTCGACCCTTCGACGTTGCCAAAACCGCCGTCGATGATCAGGTCGACGTGATGCTCCAGCGCCTGGCGAATCTCGTAGGGGTCGTTCATCGGTTCCTCGTCGCCGGGCATGATCAGGCTGACGCTCATCAACGGCTCGCCCAGCTCGGCCAGCAATGCCAGCACAATCGGGTTGGACGGCACGCGCAGGCCGATGGTGCGGCGCTTTTCATGCAGCAACAGGCGCGGTACTTCGCGCGTGGCATTGAGGATGAAAGTATACGGCCCCGGCACATGTGCCTTGAGCAGGCGGAACGTGGAGGTGTCGATCTTGGCGAACAAGCCCATTTGCGACAGGTCGCAGCACAGCAGGGTGAAATTGTGGTTCTTGTCGAGCTGGCGCAAACGACGCACCCGCTCGATGGCGCTCTTGTCGCCGATCTGGCAACCCATGGCGTAGGCGGAGTCGGTCGGATAGACCACCACACCACCCTTGCGAATGATTTCGACGGCCTGCTTTATCAGGCGCGCTTGCGGGTTCTCCGCATGAATCTGGAAAAATTGGCTCACTAAGTCGTCCTGTTCAAACCGCCATAGGCTGCTCATGCTTGAATCGACGCCACAGAGGTGGCAGGTCCTCAGGCAATGGCCGATAGGCACCGATCTCGCCCCAGGTGCCGGGGCCGTGGAAATCACTGCCAGCGCTTGCCAGCAGGCCGAACTCACGGGTAAGGATGGACATGGTGCCCACCTGCTCTGCCGGCATCATGCCGTTGACCACTTCTAGTGCCTGCCCGCCTGCTTGAATATAGTCGGCAATCAGCCGCCTACGCTTGCTGCGGGTCAGTTCGTAGTGCATCGGATGCGCCAGGCTTACCCAAGCGTTGGACTGACGCAGGGTCGCGACAGTTTCCTCCAGTGTAGGCCAATGCAGCTTCACATCGCCCAGTTTGCCGGCACCGAGCCACTTGCGAAACGCCTCGCCGCGGTCTTTGACGTGCCCGGCTCGTACCAGATAGTCGGCAAAGTGCGGCCGCGCAGGAGCATTGCCGCTGTCTCCGAGTTCCTGCTGCACCGCGCGAGCACCCTCGAGGGTGTTGGGCATGCCCTTGGCAGCCAGGCGCCGGTCGATTTCTTCGGCGCGCAGCCAGCGACCACGGTGCAAAGACTCGATGGCGCTCAGCAATGGCGGCGCATCGAGGGGGAAATCGTAACCCAATATGTGGATGGTCGCTCCGCCCCAGGTGCACGACAACTCGATGCCGCTGACCCAGTGCATACCCCGTTCGAGGCAGGCCTGGCGGGCTTCAGGCAGGCCTTCGATGGTGTCGTGGTCGGTCAGGGCGAGGGTCTGCACTCCGTGCTCGTGGGCCCGGGCAACCAGAATCGAAGGCGCCAGGGCGCCGTCGGAGGCCGTGCTGTGACAGTGCAGATCAACATTCATGGAGGAGCGCTTTCGCTGGAATCGATGTTTGATATTATGCCGTCACATCCCGCTTCTGGCTGCCATTGTGAAACAATTCGTCGATTTCATTCCGTTGCTGCTGTTTTTCATCGTCTACAAGCTCGACCCGCGCCCACTCGAAGTGGCCGGGCACAGCTTTGAATTCGGCGGTATCTACAGCGCCACTGCGGTGCTGATCGCAAGCTCGCTGGTGGTCTACGGCGCGCTGTTGATCCGCCAGCGCAAGCTGGAAAAGGGCCAATGGCTGACCTTGGTCGCCTGCCTGCTGTTTGGCGGCCTGACCCTGGCCTTCCACAGCGAAACCTTCCTCAAATGGAAAGCGCCCGTGGTCAACTGGTTGTTTGCCCTGGCCTTTGCCGGCAGCTACTTCATCGGTGACCGGGTACTGATCAAACGCATCATGGGCCACGCCTTGACCTTGCCGGATGCGATCTGGGCACGGCTGAACATGGCCTGGATCTGCTTCTTCCTGATCTGCGGTGCGGCCAACCTGTTCGTGGCCTTTACCTTCCAGGACTTCTGGGTCGACTTCAAAGTGTTCGGCAGCCTCGGCATGACCGTGATCTTCCTGGTCGCCCAAGGCGTTTACCTGTCGCGCCACCTGCACGACAGCGACTCAACTACCCCCAAGACCGAGGATTGACATGCTCTACGCCATCATCGCCAGCGACGTCGCCAACTCTTTGGACAAACGCCTGGCCGCGCGCCCCGCGCATATCGAGCGCCTGCAACAGTTGCAGGGCGAAGGCCGCGTTGTACTGGCCGGGCCGCATCCGGCCATCGACAGCAATGACCCGGGCGCTGCCGGCTTCACCGGTAGCCTGATCGTCGCCGAGTTCGACAGCCTGGCGGCAGCGCAAGCCTGGGCCGATGCTGACCCGTACGTGGCTGCGGGCGTGTATGACAAGGTGGTGGTCAAGCCGTTCAAGCAGGTCATGCCATAACCCGCTGCACCTGCCGGCCCTCCCCCGGGCCGGCACCTGATCGCGCCCTCATCTAATCCGACGAGCGGCCGATACCCCCTCAGTCAACACCGCCGAACCGACAAATGTGCTTTGTAATTGGCGCAGACGTTGCACTGTTCTCGGCAGTCTGCGGTATCTTTGCCACTGGCGGACACAGAAGACGCCGTCAATGGTTGAATTGAGTGAGTCATGAGCGAGCTGTTACTGATTGATGATGACCAGGAGCTCTGCGAGCTGCTTTGCAGCTGGCTGACCCAGGAAGGTTTTGTAGTGCGGGCTTGCCATGATGGCCGCAGTGCGCGCCAGGCCTTGGCCGAATGCGCGCCGGCGGCCGTGGTGCTGGACGTGATGCTGCCTGATGGCAGCGGTCTTGAGCTGCTCAAGCAACTGCGCAACGAGCACGCCGAACTGCCGGTGCTGATGTTGTCGGCACGCGGCGAGCCATTGGACCGGATCCTCGGTCTGGAACTGGGCGCCGACGATTACCTGGCCAAACCCTGCGACCCGCGGGAGCTGACCGCCCGCCTGCGCGCGGTCCTGCGCCGCAGCCACCCGGCAACGCCGAGCAGCCAGGTCGAAATCGGCGACCTGGCGTTCAGCCCGGCCCGTGGCGTGGTCAGCGTCGAAGGTCGCGAGATGACCTTGACCCTGTCCGAGAGCCGCATCCTCGAGGCGTTGCTGCGCCAGCCAGGCGAGCCGCTGGACAAACAGGAGCTGGCCCAGATCAGCCTTGGCCGCAAACTGACGCTGTATGACCGCAGCCTGGACATGCACGTCAGTAACCTGCGCCGTAAAGTCGGACCGCACCCAGACGGCCGCCCGCGCATCGTCGCCCTGCGCAGCCGTGGCTATTACTACAGCCTCTGAACGCAGCAGCAGATCCAGGCAAACCGCGCGACCCGGTTTGCCTGGCGCTCGACAGAGCCGCAGCCAGCCGTAACCTCTTTACCTTGCCTTTACCTTGACCTGACTGCGCCTGACCTTGATCTCCCTAAACTGGGCTCATCCGGTAACAACCGGCCCATGAGAGGAGAAACACCATGCGCAAGACCCTGATCGCTCTGATGTTCGCCGCTGCCCTGCCAACCGTAGCCATGGCCATGCCAGACGGCGGCCCACGTCACGACGGCCCGCATCACCGCGGCAATGCGCCTTACGCCCAGCTCGAGCTGACCCCGGAGCAACGCCAGCAGATCGGCAAGCTCAAAGGCGACGGCATGAAAGCCCAGCGCGAGATCACCAAGCGCTACTTGGACAAACTGCCGGCGGCTGATAAAAAAGCCATGCAAGACGAGCTCAAGGCCCGTCACGACAAGACCGACAGCGAGATCCGCGGCCTGCTCAAGCCCGAGCAACAGAAGATGTTCGACGCGCAGCAGAAAGAACGCGCTGCACGCAAGGCTGAATGGAAGGAATTCCAGGCCTGGAAAGCTGAAAAAGCCGGCAAGGCTCAGTAAGCTGTAACCCACTGCCAGGCCCGCTCAGAAGCGGGCCGGGCTTTTCTCGTTTGTGGAGGTGCGCGTCTTGCGTTCATTGTTCTGGCGCATCCTGGCCAGCTTCTGGCTAGCCATCGCCCTGGTCGCAGGGCTGTCGATCCTGCTTGGTCATATGCTCAACCAGGACAACTGGATCCTCAGCCGCCACCCGGGCCTCAATACCCTGGCCAGCGGCTGGGCGCAGCACTATGAACAGGACGGCGTGGCCTCGGCCCAGCGTTTTCTGGAACGGCGCAAGCAGCGCTACAAGGTCGATGTACAGGTGCTCAACGATGCCGGTGATGCAGTGGTGCCGGGCACGTTCCCGCGCCGTGCGGCAGATTTTGAAGCGCGCCAGCACAATGACCAGCGGCGCTTGCCGTGGCGCCGGCTGACCGAGGAATACACCAGCCCCAACAGCGGCGAGACCTACCTGCTGATCTACCGCATCCCGCACCCGGAGCTGGATGCCTGGCACCGCGAAAGCCTGCTCTGGCCACTCAGCGCGCTGGGCATTGCCCTGGTGGTGCTGACCTTGTTCAGCCTGCTGGTGACCCTGTCGATCACCCGCCCGCTGAGCCGCCTGCGCGGCGCCGTGCATGACCTGGGCCAGACCAGCTACCAGCAGAACAGCCTGGCCCAACTGGCGGCCCGGCGTGACGAATTCGGCGTGCTGGCCACCGACTTCAACAAGATGGGCGCGCGCCTGCAGAGCTTGATCGGTAGCCAGCGCCAGCTGCTGCGCGACGTCTCGCACGAGCTGCGCTCACCGCTGGCGCGCCTGCGCATCGCCCTGGCGCTGGCCGAGCGCGCAGAAGCCGAGCAGCGCCAGGCCCTGTGGCCGCGCCTGACCCGCGAATGCGACCGGCTGGAAGACCTGATCAGCGAGATCCTCGCCCTGGCCCGGGTCGATGCCGAGCAGGCGTTGGTCGAGCCGATCGATGTCAACGCGTTGCTGGGCAGTGTGCGCAAGGACGCAAAGCTGAGCGCGCCAGAGATGGACATTCGTCTGGAAGCCGCGCCCGGGCTGACCTTGCAGGGCTGGCCGACACTGGTCGAGCGAGCGGTGGATAACCTGGTGCGCAACGCCTTGCGCTTCAACCCCGGCGGCAAACCGATCGAGATCAGCGCCAGGCTCGAGCAGCAGCGGGTGCTGATAACGGTGCGTGACCATGGTCCAGGTGTTGCGCCGGAGTATCTGGCTCAACTTGGCGAGCCGTTCTTCCGTGCACCGGGGCAGGATTCCGCCGGCCACGGGCTGGGCCTGGCGATTGCCCGGCGCGCGGCCGAGCGCCATGGCGGCAGCCTGATCCTGAGCAACCATGCCCAGGGAGGCTTCGTTGCCCGCCTGGAGTTCCCGGTCACGGCCGTCGTTGGCAGTTGATCGAGCGCTCTTTTACACAGAAAGCGACGGGGCGCAGGGCGCCCCTTGCACGACTCAGCCCCAGGCGCGGACGAAGTCGGCCGTGTCCAGCACAGGCGCGGTGCGCGGCTCGTTGAGCGGTGTGCCGACGTACAGGTAACCTATCAATTCCTCATTGGGCTCAAGCCCGAGACCCTGGTGAACATGGGCGTCGAAGGCCATGTCGCCGGTGCGCCAGACAGCACCGATGCCTTGCGCATGGGCGGCGATGAGGATGCCGTGGGCAGCGCAACCGGCAGCCAGCCGCTGCTCGGACTTGGGCACTTTGAAGTGATCCTGCAGACGCGCGATGACCACGATCAGCAGCGGCGCGCGCAGCGGCATGGCGCGCGCCTTGTCAAGTGCAGCCTGGCTGGCGTCGCCTTTGTTGGCCAGCGCTTGGGCAAACAGCTCGCCCAGCTTTGCCCGGCCCTCGCCCTCGATGGTCAGGAAGCGCCATGGGCGCAGCTGGCCGTGGTCCGGCGCGCGCAATGCAGCCTGGAACAACCCCTCGCGTTGCGCCGCATTGGGCGCCGGCTCGGTCAGGCGTGGCACGGATACACGGTTGAGCAATGCGTCGAGAGCCTCCATCGGCTACCCTCCTGGCAGATAGAAAGTGCTGCCATTCTGCACTATCGACGCCTGCCATGGCAGCACCGCTGCATCTGCCAAGGGCGTTTACTTAACCAGCACCACAGGTAGAATGGCGCCCTTTCCGATTCGAGTCAGAGCAGATCACATGGCGTTGCCGACCTTAAGAATCATTGGTTTCATCATCGGCATCTTCTTGATCACCCTGGCGGTCAGCATGGTCGTGCCGATGGCCACTCTGCTGGTATTCGAACGCACCGGCGACATGCCGTCGTTTCTGTGGTCGAGCTTGATCACCTTTATTGCCGGGCTGGCACTGATCATTCCCGGCCGCCCCGAGCACGTGCACCTGCGCCCACGCGACATGTACCTGCTCACGGTCAGCAGCTGGGTGATCGTCTGTGTGTTCGCAGCGCTGCCGTTTCTGTTGACCCAGCACATCAGCTACACCAACGCCTTCTTCGAGAGCATGTCGGGTATTACCGCCACCGGTGCCACGGTGTTGAGCGGGCTGGACACGATGTCGCCGGGCATTCTCATGTGGCGCTCGATGCTGCACTGGCTGGGTGGTATCGGCTTCATCGCGATGGCGGTGGCGATCTTGCCGCTGCTGCGCATCGGTGGCATGCGCCTGTTCCAGACCGAGTCCTCGGACCGCTCGGAGAAGGTCATGCCGCGCTCGCACATGGTCGCCAAGTCGATCGTGCTGGTATACGTCGGCATTACCTTCCTCGGCAGCCTGGCGTTCTGGTGGGCAGGCATGAGCCTGTTCGATGCGATCAACCACGCCATGTCGGCGATTTCCACTGGCGGTTTCTCCACCTCGGACCTGTCCCTGGCCAAGTGGGACATCCCGGCGGTGCACTGGGTGGCGGTGGTAGTGATGATCTTCGGCAGCATGCCGTTCACGCTGTATGTGGCGACGTTGCGCGGCAACCGCCGGGCATTGTTCAAGGATCAACAGGTGCAGGGCTTGCTGGGCCTGCTGGTGGCGACCTGGCTGGTACTGGGCACCTGGTACTGGGCGACCACCGAACTGCACTGGCTGGACGCCCTGCGCCACGTCGCGCTGAACGTTACCTCGATCGTCACCACCACCGGTTTTGCCCTGGGCGACTACAGCCTGTGGGGCAACTTCTCGCTGATGCTGTTTTTCTACCTTGGCTTTATCGGTGGCTGCTCCGGCTCGACCGCCGGCGGGATCAAGATCTTCCGCTTTCAGGTCGCCTACATCCTGCTCAAGGCCAGCCTCAACCAGTTGATCCACCCGCGTGCGGTGATCAAGCAGAAGTACAACGGTCACCGGCTGGATGAAGAGATCGTCCGCTCGATCCTGACGTTTTCGTTCTTCTTCGCCATCACCATCTGCGTAATCGCCCTGCTCCTGTCGCTGCTTGGGGTGGACTGGATGACTGCACTGACTGGTGCCGCTGGCACTGTGTCCGGCGTTGGCCCAGGCTTGGGCGAAGTAATTGGCCCGGCGGGCAATTACGCGACGTTGCCGGATGCCGCCAAGTGGATCCTGGCCGGCGGCATGCTGCTTGGCCGGCTGGAAATCATCACGGTGCTGGTGCTGTGTATGCCGGCGTTCTGGCGTCACTGACGGCCTCGGCGCCCAGGCGCGAGCGGTACTCGCTGGGGGTGGCGTCGAACCAGCGGCGAAACGCCCGGTAGAAATTGCTCGGGTCGGAGAAGCCCAGCAAGTAGGCGGTTTCGAGCAGGGTCATGCCTGACTGGGCCAGGTACTGCTCGGCCAACTCGCGGCGGGTGTCGTCAAGCAGCGTCTGGAAGCTGGTGCCCTCCTCCTGCAGACGCCGCTGCAGGGTGCGCTGGGACATGTGCAGCGCCTGCGCCACGGTTTCGCGCTTGGGCTCGCCCTGGGGCAGGATCCGGCACAACACCTGACGTACCCGGTGGGTGACGCGGCTTTCCGAGAAGCGTGCCAGGTATTCGCCGGCAAAGCGGTCATGCAATACCGCCATGGCTTCATTGGCGGTGGGCAGCGGCGCCTCCATGTCAGCCCGCTCGAACACCAGCGCGTCGTGTGCAGCGCCGAACACCAGCGGCGAGTGGAAGGCTACTTTGTACGGCTCGATGTCGTCGGGCTGCGGCCCCTGAATAAGTACACGCCGCGGCTGGATCGGCCGCCCGCTCAACCATTTGCTCAGCGCCAGCGCGCACGCCAGCGAGGCTTCGGCACTGTGGCGGGTTGGCGGCAGGTGGTCACCGTGCACGGTCAGCACCAGCGAGTAACCCTCAGGCCCGAGGCGAAAGCTCAGGTCCGAGCTTTCGGCGATGATCCGCTGGTAGCGCACCAGCCGGTCGAAGCCCTCGGCCAGGGTACGGCTGGACATCAGCGCATAACCGACCACATGAAACGATGCCGGGCGTACTACCCGCGCCATGTTCAGGCCGATCGCCTGATTGCCCGAGCGCTCGACCGCCAGTTGCCACAGACGGGTCATCGAGTCCTGGGCAAAGCGAGCGTCCGGGTCATCCAGCGCGGCGAAGTCCAGGCCAAGTTCACTGAACATGGCCTGGCAGTCGAGCCCTTCCAGCTCAAGCGCCTTGACGATGCCGGATGCCCAGCTGGCAGATGTGGTTCTTTCACTCATAAACCGGCTTCTTGTGCTGACCGCTCCTGCGGTGAATGCCAAGGATACTCAATTGGCGCTTATTGTCACTGGCCTGCTTTGCCTATGACTCTAGACTCAAATCAGGCTCCACGCCGTGTACCCACGCCATAAGCAGCTGCTCAGGGAGCAAAGTAATGGACCGCACCGCTCAGTTTCGCAGTTTTGCCGAGTTTTACCCCTTTTACCTGAGCGAGCACAGCAACCCCACCTGCCGTCGCCTGCATTTTGTCGGCACCAGCCTGGTCATAGCGCTGCTCGCCTACACCATTGCCAGCGGTAAATGGTTGCTGCTGTTATTGATCCCTGTTGTTGGCTATGGCTTCGCCTGGGTTGGGCATTTCATGTTCGAGAAGAACCGCCCGGCGACGTTCGATCATCCTTGGTACAGCCTGATCGGCGATTTCGCCATGTTCCGTGATGTCCTGCTGGGCAAGGTCAGTTTGTAGGGCTGCGGGTGCGTTGATGCGCGGCGCGGGGACAGGCGAATTTGCCACAGACAGCGCTCCCGCCTGCGCTTAAACTGGCTCGCACCTGTCATCCGCCACCGCTGCACGCGTCATACCTGATCGCCAGCGGTCCGCACCAAGGACTTCCATGACGCCACGCACTGCCCTCGGCGCTCTGCACATCGGCGCGCTGCTGTTCGGCCTGACCGGTGTTTTCGGCAAGCTCGCTGTCTCGGCCAGCCCGGCCATCATCGTCTTTGGCCGTGCCGCCTTTGCTGTGCTGGCACTGGGTCTGTTTGCCCTGCTCGTGCGCCAAACCTGGCAACCACTCAAAGGCGCTGATGTGCGCCGTCTGCTGCTTGGCGGCGTATTGCTGGCCGGCCATTGGGTGAGCTTCTTCATCGCGGTCAAAGTTGCTGGCGTGGCCATCGCCACCCTCGGCTTTGCCAGTTTTCCGGCATTCACGGTGATCCTCGAAGGGCTGCTGTTTCGCGAACGTATCCGTCGCAACGAGCTGATGCTGGTCGTGCTGGTGAGCATCGGCCTGATCCTTGTCACGCCCGCCTTCGACCTGGCCAGCGAGGCCACCAGCGGCTTGCTCTGGGCATTGCTTTCGGGGCTGCTGTTCTCGCTGCTGTCGCTGACCAACCGCGCGGGTGGCGCGCGCTTGCCGGCGGCGCAGGCAGCGCTTTGGCAGAACCTGGTGGTAGCGCTGTGCCTGTTGCCGTTTGCAGCGCCAGGCCTAGCTGACGTGCGCACCGTCGACTGGCTGTGGATCGGCTTGCTTGGGGTGTTCTGTACCGGCATTGCGCACAGCCTGTTCGTCGCTGCGCTGGCGGTGATCAAGGCGCGCACCGCCGCCGTGGTGTTCGGCATGGAGCCGGTCTACGGCATCGCCGTGGCCTGGGCGCTGTTCGCCGAGCGGCCTTCGCTGACCATGCTCGCCGGCGGCGCCTTGATCGTGCTGGCAATCATCCTCTCCAGCCGCCTGGCCAGTGAGCCGCCCAGCACAGCCAAGCCTGCGATCCAGAGCAACTGATCAGCGATCGTTGTGGCCGAGGTCGCGCTGCGGGTCGATCTGGTCGCGTACGCGCTGCTTGAGCTGCTTGGCCTCGGGGAAGCCACCGTCCGCCTTGCGCTCCCAGATCTGCACGCCATCACAAGTCACCCTGAACACACCACCGGTGCCCGGCGCCAATGCCACCCGAGCCAGATCGTCGGCAAAGGTGCTGAGCAACTCCTGCGCCAGCCAGGCGGCCCGCAGCAGCCATTGGCACTGGGTGCAATAATTGATGACGATTTCGGGTTTGCTCGCCTGCATGATCAAGTTTCTCCAGAGTGATGGCCGCTTATACTAGCGGCCTTTTCCTCTGCTTTGAGACTGGACGATGCACCGCTTGCTGTTGTGCCTGATGATGCTGCTCACCTGCCTGCCGGTCATAGCCGCCGAGCCCGCCCGCCCCAAGGTCGGCCTGGTGCTGTCTGGCGGCGCGGCCAGAGGCCTGGCGCACATCGGCGTGCTCAAGGCACTGGAAGAGCAAGGTGTGCGCGTCGATGCGATTGCTGGCACCAGTATGGGTGCGGTCATTGGAGGCCTGTATGCCTCGGGCTACAGCGTCGAAGAACTGGAACAGCTCGCCACCACCCTTGACTGGCAGCAGGCGCTGTCCGATGCGCCACCGCGCAAGGACGTGCCGTTCCGCCGCAAGCAGGATGACCGCGATTTTCTGGTGAAGCAAAAGCTGAGCTTTCGCGACGACGGCAGCCTTGGCCTGCCGCTGGGTGTGATCCAGGGGCAGAACCTGGCCCTGCTGCTGGAAAGCAAACTGGCCCACACCGCTGATACCCGCGATTTCGACAAGCTGCCGATCCCCTTCCGCGCCGTCGCAACCGATATCGCCAATGGCGAAAAAGTGGTGTTCCGCCGTGGCCACCTGCCGCAGGTGATCCGCGCCAGCATGTCGATCCCGGCAGTGTTCGCCCCGGTCGAGGTGGACGGGCGCCTGCTGGTCGACGGCGGCATGGTCGACAACATCCCGCTGGACGTCGCCCGCGACATGGGCGTCGACCTGGCTATCGTGGTCGATATCGGCACGCCCTTGCGCGACCGCAAGCAGCTGAACACGGTGGTCGATGTGCTCAACCAGTCGATCACCCTGATGACCCGGCGCAACTCGGAAGAGCAACTGGCCAACCTGCACCGCGATGACATCCTGATTCAACCGCCACTGGCCGCGTTCGGCGTGACTGACTTCGGCCGCACCGCCGAGATGATCGAGGCCGGTTATCGCGCCACTCGTGCTCTGGATGCGCGACTTGCCACCCTGCGCCAGGCGGAGGGCGATACCCAGCTGGCCATCGCCCGCTCGCCGCGCCAGCGCACCCCGGTGATTACCGCTATCAAGGTCGAGAATGATTCAAAGGTCAGCGACGATGTGATCCGCTACTACGTTCGCCAGCCGATTGGCGAGCCGCTGGAGCTCGAACGTCTGCAGACCGACATGGGCACCCTGTATGGCCTGGATTACTTCGACGGCGTGCAGTACCGCGTGGTGCACAAGGGCGACGACAACACCCTGGTGATCAAGGCCAGTGGTAAGCGCGGCGGTACCGATTACCTGCGCCTGGGCCTGAACCTGTCGGATGACATGCGCGGCGACAGCGCCTTCAACCTCGGCGCCAGCTACCGCATCAACGGCATCAATCGGCTGGGCGGCGAATGGCTGACCCGGGCGCAGATCGGCGATCAGCAAGAGCTGTACAGCGAGTTTTACCAGCCACTGGACATCGGCTCGCGGTATTTCGTCGCGCCCTATCTGGACCTGGGCTCACAGAACATCGAAGCCACGCTGGACAACGATCCAATCGCCGAATACCGCCTGCAGCGTTACGCCTTCGGTATCAACCTCGGCCGCCAGATCGGCACCTACGGCGAAGTACGTGCAGGCATAGGCAAGGCCTGGGGCGAAGCAGAGGTGCGCATCGGTAATCAGGACCTGCCCTCGGTCAGCTTCAACGAGGGTTACTACGAGCTCAGGTACTCGTTCGATACGCTGGACAACGTTTACTTCCCGCACAGTGGCGAAGACATCGGCCTGACCTTGCGCAACTACGACAAGTCGCTGGATTCGGACAACAACTATCGCCAGTGGGAGCTGAACGTAGACAAGGCCCTGAGCAGCGGCGCCGACACGCTGGTACTGGGCGGACGCTACGGGCGCACCCTGAATGAGGCCGACGTGGTCACGACAAGTTTCGTGCTCGGCGGTGCCAGGCAGCTGTCGGGCTTCCGCCAGGACTCGGTGTCAGGGCAGAACATCAGCCTGCTGCGGATGGTCTATTACCGGCGCCTGACGCCACGCGCCTACCTGCCGCTGGACTTCCCGCTGTACATCGGCGGCTCGCTCGAGCGCGGCCGGGCCTGGAACAACGACAACGACTTCGACAGCGGCTACATCAATGCCGCGAGCATATTCTTGGGGCTGGAAACGCCGCTAGGGCCGTTGAACCTCAGCTACGGGGCCAACAGCGAGCAGCAGAAAGCGGTGTACCTGAATCTGGGTCACACGTTCTGAGTGAAGTGGCCGGGGCTGCCTCTGTACGGTAGCCCGGGCGTCGCCTCAGGATTTTTCCAGATTGCCGAGGATCTTTGCGTGTACCCGCATGCAGATATCCAGGTCTGCCTCTTCTACTCCGCTGAACAGTTCGGTACGCAGCTGGTTGGCAATGGTTTCGATTTGCTCGATCAGCGGCTTTGCAGGTGGGCAGAGCAGGATCTTTTTGGCGCGGCGATCTTCCACCACTGCCTGGCGGCGCACCAGCCCCTGAGTTTCCAGGCTGTCGAGCAGGCGCGCCAGGGTCGGGCCTTCAACGCCTACGCTCTGTGCCAGTTCACGCTGGGTTGGCGCTTCGGCAAAGCGCGCGAGGTGCAACAGCACCAACCAGCGGGCCTGGGACAGGTTGAGCCCGGCCAGTCGGCGGTCCAGTTCAGCGCGCCAGCCCCGGGACATCTGGGCCAGTTGCATGCCAAAACGGTGTTGATTGTCGGTAAGCGGCATAAACAACTCGATGGATAGAACTAATTATTAGCCAGCTAATCATGACCTTGCGCTCCAGGCAAGGCTGGGCGCCACGGAAATGTCCGTTAATCATCAATAAATATGACAAGGATCAGCCAGATGCCGCAGCCAGCGGCATCACGCCTGATTACAGTTCAAACTCCGCTGCCAGCGCGGCGCGGATGCAATACAGCACACCTTCCGGTACGCGCTGGGCAAATTGCGGAGCAATCGCGGCCACTGGCGGCAGCTCGCCCTCTCCATCCAGGAAGGCATCCTGCACTTCCATCATCAAGTCTTCGGGCAAATCCAGGGCCTGGTCCAGGCTCAACTCCTGGCGGCCAAGGGCCTCTGCCAGCAGGCTGTAGACATTCTTCTCGCTGCAGTTGAGCTGACCGGCAATCTGCATTGGGGTCATGCCTGCCCGGGCCAGGCTTACCAGTTCATGGCGCAGGTCGGGCACCGCCTTAGGCGCCGGCGCGCTTTCGCCGCCGTTGAGCACCTCGAGAAACGCCTGGCCATAGCGCTCCAGTTTGCGCGCGCCGACGCCACTGACCTGGCCCATGTCGGCAAGGCTGGCAGGCTGGCTGCGGAGCATTTCCAGCAAGGTCGAATCGGGGAAGATGACGTATGGCGGTACGCTGTGCTCTTCGGCCAGTTTGCGCCGCAGGGTGCGCAAGGCCTCCCACATCTCGCGCTCTTCGCCACGTACCAGTTGGCTGGCCGGGCTGCCACCGCTGGAGCTCTTGGCGCTGGTCTGCGGCTTGAGGTCACGACGCAGTTGCAGGTTGACCTCGCCACGCAACAACGGCCGGCAGCTGTCGGACAGGCGCAAGCCGCCGTAGCCTTCAAGGTCGATGTCGACCAGGCCACGTGCAACCAATTGGCGGAACAGCGAGCGCCACTCATGTTCACCGAGGGATTTGCCGACGCCGTAGACCGAGAGTTTTTCGTGACCAAAGCTGCGGATCTTTTCGTTGTCCTTGCCCAGCAGCACATCGACCAGATGACCGACGCCGTAGCGCTGGCCGGTACGAAATACCGCGGACAGGGCCTGACGCGCGGGCTCGGTTGCATCCCAGGTCTGCACCTGGTCGACGCAGTTGTCACAGTGGCCGCAGGGCTGTTCAAGCACTTCATCGAAGTAGGCCAGCAGCGACTGTCGGCGACAGCGGGTTTCTTCACACAGGGCCAGCATGGCGTCGAGCTTGTGCTGCTCGACCCGCTTGTGACGCTCGTCACCTTCGGAGTTCTGCAACATCTGCTTGAGCATGACCATGTCTTGCAGGCCGTAGGCCATCCAGGCGTCGGCGGGCAAGCCGTCACGGCCAGCACGGCCGGTCTCCTGATAATAAGCCTCGAGCGATTTGGGCAGGTCGAGGTGGGCAACGAAACGCACGTTAGGTTTGTCGATACCCATGCCAAACGCGATGGTTGCGACCATGATCAGGCCTTCCTCGTTGAGGAAGCGGCGCTGGTTGCTGGCACGGGTGTCGGCGGCCAGGCCGGCATGGTAGGACAGCGCCGGAAAGCCCTGCTCGCAAAGAAACGCCGCAGTCTCGTCAACCTTCTTGCGCGACAGGCAGTAGACGATACCGGCGTTGCCGCGGCGCTCGCCCAGAAACGCCATCAGCTGTTTGCGCGGCGCTTCCTTGGGCACGATGCGGTAAAAGATATTCGGTCGGTCGAAGCTCGACAGAAAGCGTTCGGCGCCCTGCAGGTGCAGGCGCTGGACGATTTCTTCGCGGGTGCGCATGTCGGCGGTGGCGGTCAGGGCAATGCGCGGCACATGCGGGAACTGCTCGGCCAGCTGCCCCAGTTGCAGGTATTCAGGCCGGAAGTCATGGCCCCACTGCGATACGCAGTGCGCTTCGTCGATGGCAAACAGCGACACATCCAGCCCCTGCAGGAACTCGAGCATCCGTGGCTGCACCAGCCGCTCGGGGGCCAGGTAGAGCATCTTTACCTCGCCGCGGCGCAAGCGCCCGGCCAGCTCGCGCTGCTGCTCGGCACTCAGGGTCGAATTCAGGGCTGCCGCGGCCACTCCCAGTTCATCGAGGGTGGCCACCTGGTCGTCCATCAAGGCGATCAGCGGCGATACCACCACGGTCAAGCCAGGTCGCAGCAAGCCAGGCACCTGGAAGCACAGCGACTTGCCGCCGCCGGTTGGCATCAGTACCAGGGCATCGCCACCATTGGCCACACATTCGATGATCGCTGCCTGGCGCCCCCGGAAACTGTCGTAGCCGAAGATGTCCTTGAGGACGCGCTGAGCCTGTTCGAGCATTGCAAACTCCGAAATCGCCGTATCATTCCCGGACACAGGCTGGACGATAAACTCGCCCGGCACACGCGCGAATGCGTAAGCAGCTTTTGCCAAGGGCCGCACAAACACTGTGCCCGGCTGAAAACCGCGGATTATACCCCAGCGACGAGTGCTACAGGACGCTACGGTGACAGACGTTCCCTTTGCCCCGTGATCGCAGCAAGGTGCTAGAATTCGTTATCGTTTATTCTTCAAGGTAGCCCCGTAATGTCCTTCGCCGAGCAACTGACCCGCCTGCAAGTCTTCCTCGATGCCGACGAGCTGCACGAAGAAGCGCTGGATTACGTCGCCGCCCACGGCTACCTGACCGCGCTTTCGATCACTTCCGAGGTCGTTCCTGACCGCGAATGGATCGACGCGCTGTTTGCCGAAGAGCCCAAATACAGCAGCGACGCTCAGCGCGTCGAAATCGAAGCCACGCTGATCGCCCTCAAGGCCCACATCAGCCGCCAACTGGCCAGCGACGAAGAGTTCGAGCTGCCATGCGACCTCGAGTTGGGTGAAGACCCGGACGATTCCGAGCTGCGCGGCTGGTGCATCGGCTTCATGGAAGGTGTATTCCTGCGTGAAGAAGCCTGGTTCGAGAACGCCGAAGAAGAAGTCAGCGAAATGCTGCTGCCGATCATGGTCGGTTCCGGTCTGTTCGATGAGCAACCAGAGTTCGAAGACATCGCCAAGAACGCCGACCTGCAAGACGACATGATCGTGCAGATTCCGGAAGCCTTGACCGCGCTGTACCTGCTGCTGCACGCCCCGGATGAAAAGCCAGCCCTGCTCAAGCCGCGCCATCACTGACAGTAGCCGTGCGCTACCTGTTGCTGGCCGCTGGCTGGCTCTGCGTTGCGCTGGGGGTGGTGGGGATCTTCCTGCCGGTGTTGCCGACTACCCCTTTTCTGCTACTGGCGGCCGCCTGTTTCGCCCGCAGTTCGCCGCGCTTTCACGCCTGGCTGATCAATCATCCGCAGTTGGGCCCGTGGATTCGCGACTACCTCGGTGGTGAGGGGATCCCGCTCAAGGGCAAGGTCTACGCCATCGGCCTGATGTGGGCCAGCATCGGTGTGTCCTGCTACCTGGTGCCGTTGTTCTGGGCGCGACTGTTCATGCTCACCAGCGCGGTGCTGGTGAGCCTGTACATCCTCAAGCAAAAGACCCTGCGCCGCAGGTGAGCCTCCCTCCAGGGCAGCGCCACACCGGCACTGCCCTACCCAGGCTCAGACCGTGTCCACCTTCAGCGAATGATCGTTGAGCATGCCATTGATGATGGTCGCGGTGTCATGCCCCGCCGCGATCAGTCCACCCGCCCCTGCTGTTACGCCATAGTGCTGGGCAAGGTCGACGCCGGCCAGATCGATGGTCTGACTCGGGGCCGCACCGGCCACGCTGCTGACTTCGATGGTCGACACCACTGTGCCTGCCGCTGCGCTGACTTTGAAGTGCAGGAAGTCATCCAGGGAGGCAGCTGAGGTGCTATCGCCCTGCAGCAACTGTGACAAGTCGAGATGATCAGCACCCGGCGTGAAGTCGGTCACAGTGTCGTGACCGGTGTCACCCTTTTGCCAGACGAACGTGTCGTTGCCACCGCCCCCGGTCAGCAGGTCATCCCCCCGACCACCAATCAGCACATTGTCATTGGCGTTGCCAATCAAGGTGTCGTGGTAGTCCGAGCCGATCAGGTTGTCGATCCTGACCAGGGTGTCCAGGCCACCACCGCCGGTGTCCTGCTGGCCCATCAGGCTAAGGTCGACCACTACGCCAGCCTTGGCTGTGGCGTAGCTGACGGTATCGATACCGTGACCGCCCTCGAACAGGTCATCGCCTGGGCTGCTTACCAGCACCGCCTCGCCTTTGCCATTCTCCGCCGCCAGCAATGTATCGGCGGTCAGCACGCTGCCAGTGCTGTCTGCGTGATAGACGATGTCTGCAGTGCCAATTACCAGGTCGCTGCCAACTGCCTGGCCGACAGGGTGGCTCTCGCCTTGGACATTGCTCGAATCGATCAGCAGGCTGAGCTTGAAGCTGTCCTGCGCTGGGGCAGTGCTGTCGGTCGTGCTGGTCAGCTGGATACTGTACAGGCCATCATGGCTGGCGGTGAAACTGCCGCCGTCTGCCACTGGATGATAGCTGCCCGCTGCGCCTTTCCATTCCATGAGCAAGTTGCCCGGCGCGCGATCGTGGTCGAGGGTAAGCGTCTCGCCCTTGCGAAGGGCCACCGTGTACACCTCCTGCTCGCCGGCGTGGCTGCTGCCCATCTGCGCCAGATAGCCGGCGACCACCAGTGCGGAAGTCATGGCGCCGCTGTTGGCAGCGAATGCGCTGCGAGCAAGCTCCTTGAGCGAGCCGGTGGCTTTGTGTTCGTCAACGTCGAAGCGGATCGGCGCCACTTTGTCGGTGGCCGCCGAACGAGCGCCGACAGCTCCATCAGCACAGCCCACCTGGCTGGCGTCCTGGACGTTGAAGGTCACCGTCGTGGTGCTTTCATCACCGTCGGCGTCACGGATGGTGTAGACGAAAGTGTCGGTAGCTCCAGCCGGTGACACGCTGTCGGGGTTGGCGTGATAAACGCCATTACCGTTGGCATCCAGCGTCGCGTAGCCATAAGCGCCCTGCACCTCAGTGCCGAGTTGGCCCACAGCAGAAGTCGAGGTGTCGCTGCCGGCGCGGATCCCGATCACATACTGGCCAGCGGCAGAGACGTCGGCGCCGATCACGTCATTCCACAGCAGATTGCCCGTCACGCTGCTGCCTTCTACCACATTGGCGAAGTCGCAGTGGGCTTGGGGCACGTCATCGACAATGCTGACGACGATGTTGCTGGTGGTGGTGTTGCCGAGCGAGTCCTTGACCTGATAAGTGAAGGTCTCGGTGACGATGTTGGGGCCATCGTTCTGCTGCGGCGAGGTGCTTGCCGGCGAAGTCAGGGTATAGGTGTAAGAGCCATCGCCGTTGACCTGGATCTGGCCGAAATGGCCCTCGGCATTGCCGACCAGGCTGTAGGTCAGGATGCCCACGCCGCCGCTTACGGCGCCGACCAAGCTGCCGCTGGCAGTTTCGGCGGCCGATCCCGGCTGGCTGCCGAGCACAGTGCCCGGAGCCAGGTCGTGGCAGTCCTTGTTCAGGTCCAGGGCGTTTTCGTAGACGGTGACGTCGTGATCCGGCGTCGCCACCATCTGGCAGTTGAGCACGTTGATGGTGACCGTAGCGGTGCTCTGGTCACCGTCTGCATCACGGATGGTGTAGACGAAGGTATCCGTGGCGCCCTCTGGGGCATTGCTGTTTGGGTACGAATGGTAAACCCCGTTACCTTCGGCATCGAGGGTGATGTAGCCGTAAGTGCCTTGGACGTTGACGCCGAGTTGGCCAGAGGCAGGTGTGGAGGTATCTGAACCTGCCCGCACACCGACTACATATTTACCATCGGCGGAGACATCCGCGCCGATCACGTCGTTGAGCAGCACGTTGCCGCTGACCTGCCCGCCCATTTCCACTCGCGCAACATCGCAGTGTGCTTGCGGCACGTCGTCGACGATGCTGATGACGATGTTGCTGGTGGTGGTGTTACCGAGCGAGTCCTTGACCTGATAGGTGAAGGTCTCAGTGATGATGTTCGGCCCGTCGTTCTGGTGGGTCGGCGAATTCGCCGGCGAGGTCAGGGTATAGGTGTAGGAGCCATCGGCGTTGACCTGGATCTGCCCGAATTGCCCTGCAGTACTGCCGACCAGGCTGTAGGTCAAAGCGCCTACGCCGCCAGTGACCGAACCCACCAACGTGCCGCTGGCTGTTTCGCCGGTCGAGCCCGGTTGGCTGCCGGTTACGGTGCCGGGCGCAAGGTCGTTGCCGTCTTTGGTCAGGTCCAGAGCGTTTTCGTAGACGGTTACATCGTGATCCTGTGCAGCAACCATCTGGCAGTTGAGCACGTTGATGGTGACCGTCGCCGTGCTCTCATCGCCATCTGCATCGCGGATGGTGTAGACGAATGTGTCCGTCGCGCCTGCTGGAGCATTGCTGTTCGGGTACGAGTAATAGACGCCGTTACCTTCGGCATCCAGCGTTATGTACCCGTAAGTCCCTTGTACGTTGATACCGAGCTGGCCGGATGCCGCAGTCGACGTGTCCGAACCCGCCCGCACACCGACTACGTATTTACCATCGGCGGACACATCCGCGCCGATCACGTCGTTCAGCAGCACGTTGCCGCTGACCTGCCCCCCCATTTCCACTCGCGCAACATCGCAGTGTGCTTGCGGCACGTCGTCGACGATGCTGATGACGATGTTGCTGGTGGTGGTGTTACCGAGCGAGTCCTTGACCTGATAGGTGAAGGTCTCAGTGATGATGTTCGGCCCGTCGTTCTGGTGGGTCGGCGAATTCGCCGGCGAGGTCAGGGTATAGGTGTAGGAGCCATCGGCGTTGACCTGGATCTGCCCGAATTGCCCTGCAGTACTGCCGACCAGGCTGTAGGTCAAAGCGCCTACGCCGCCAGTGACCGAACCCACCAACGTGCCGCTGGCTGTTTCGCCGGTCGAGCCCGGTTGGCTGCCGGTTACGGTGCCGGGCGCAAGGTCGTTGCCGTCTTTGGTCAGGTCCAGAGCGTTTTCGTAGACGGTTACATCGTGATCCTGTGCAGCAACCATCTGGCAGTTGAGCACGTTGATGGTGACCGTCGCCGTGCTCTCATCGCCATCTGCATCGCGGATGGTGTAGACGAATGTGTCCGTCGCGCCTGCTGGAGCATTGCTGTTCGGGTACGAGTAATAGACGCCGTTACCTTCGGCATCCAGCGTGATGTAGCCGTAAGTCCCTTGGACATTAACGCCGAGCTGCCCAGAGGCCGCGGTCGAAGTGTCCGACCCTGCCCGCACACCGACAACGTATTTGCCATCGGCGGAGACATCCGCACCGATCACGTCGTTGAGCAGCACATTACCGCTGACCTGCCCGCCCATTTCCACTCGTGCAACATCGCAGTGCGCCTGTGGCACGTCGTCGACGATGCTGATGACGATGTTGCTGGTGGTGGTGTTACCGAGCGAGTCCTTGACCTGATAGGTGAAGGTCTCAGTGATGATGTTCGGCCCGTCGTTCTGGTGGGTCGGCGAATTCGCCGGCGAGGTCAGGGTATAGGTGTAGGAGCCATCGGCGTTGACCTGGATCTGCCCGAATTGCCCTGCAGTACTGCCGACCAGGCTGTAGGTCAAAGCGCCTACGCCGCCAGTGACCGAACCCACCAACGTGCCGCTGGCTGTTTCGCCGGTCGAGCCCGGTTGGCTGCCGGTTACGGTGCCGGGCGCAAGGTCGTTGCCGTCTTTGGTCAGGTCCAGAGCGTTTTCGTAGACGGTTACATCGTGATCCTGTGCAGCAACCATCTGGCAGTTGAGCACGTTGATGGTGACCGTCGCCGTGCTCTCATCGCCATCTGCATCGCGGATGGTGTAGACGAATGTGTCCGTCGCGCCTGCTGGAGCATTGCTGTTCGGGTACGAGTAATAGACGCCGTTACCTTCGGCATCCAGCGTGATGTAGCCGTAAGTCCCTTGGACATTAACGCCGAGCTGCCCAGAGGCCGCGGTCGAAGTGTCCGACCCTGCCCGCACACCGACAACGTATTTGCCATCGGCGGAGACATCCGCACCGATCACGTCGTTGAGCAGCACATTACCGCTGACCTGCCCGCCCATTTCCACTCGTGCAACATCGCAGTGCGCCTGTGGCACGTCGTCGACGATGCTGATGACGATGTTGCTGGTGGTGGTGTTACCGAGCGAGTCCTTGACCTGATAGGTGAAGGTCTCAGTGATGATGTTCGGCCCGTCGTTCTGGTGGGTCGGCGAATTCGCCGGCGAGGTCAGGGTATAGGTGTAGGAGCCATCGGCGTTGACCTGGATCTGCCCGAATTGCCCTGCAGTACTGCCGACCAGGCTGTAGGTCAAAGCCCCTACCCCGCCTATGACCGAACCGACCAAAGTCCCACTGGCGGTTTCGCCGGTCGAGCCCGGCTGGCTGCCGGTTACGGTGCCGGGTGCAAGGTCGTTGCCGTCCTTGGTCAGGTCCAGAGCGTTTTCATACACCGTGACGTCAGTGTCCTGCCCGGCAATCATCTGGCAGTTGTTGACGTTGATGGTAACGGTCGTGGTGCTCTGATCGCCGTCAGCATCCCGGATGGTGTAGACGAAAACATCGGTAGCGCCCGCCGGCGCGTTGCTGTTGGGGTAGGCGTGATAAACGCCGTTACCTTCAGCATCCAGAGTGATATAGCCATAGGCGCCCTGGACATTGATGCCCAACTGGCCAGAGGCCGGCGTAGAGGTATCGGAGCCGGCACGCACGCCAACCACGTACCTGCCATCGGCCACGTCATCGGCGCCAATCACGTCATTGGCAAGCACATTGCCGCTGACCTGACCGCCTACCTCGACTCTTGCGAAGTCGCAGTGTGCCTGGGGCACATCATCAACGATGGTTACATCGAGGCTGCCGGTGGCGGTACTGCCGTCGGTGTCCTTGGCAATCACCGTGAAACTTTCCTGCAACCCATTGCTACCGTTGCCATCAGGATGGGTTTCGTTATCGAGCAAGGTGTAGGTATAGCTGACCACACCTGTAGCCGGGTTGTAGCCAGTGATGGTCAGGGTGTTGCCCAGTGCGGTCGTGATCGACTGCGGAAAGCCTGCGGCTGCGCCGCCGGTGATCACGTTGATGCCACCCACACTCAAAGACTGCAGGCCATCCGCTGCTGTCACCGTGAAGGTACCGCCTTGTTGCAGGGCTGGGCCGTCAGGGGCGCTGCCATCGATCAGGTTTTTCTCGTAAACGGTAACCTCGCCGCCGCTGACGTCGAGGCCACCGAGGATAACCGGGTCATTGAGGTTGCTGATATTCAGGGTCAACGTCGCGCTGCTGGTGTCGCCGTCGGCATCTTTGATGGTGTAGGTAAAGGTTTCAGTGCCATTGCCGCCGCCGGTAAGGCCTTTGAAATCGGCGTCGTCGACATTAAGGGTGTAGGTGTAAGTGCCATCGGCAGCCAGCACCAGCGTGCCGTAGGTGCCACTGAAAGTACCGGCAATCACCGGACCACCCACGACCCGATCGGCGCCTTGTACGTCGTTGCTCAGCACATTGCCGCTGAGTTCTACCTGCTGTTCCGTTGCCGTGACAGCGTTGGTGTCATCCACCGCTTTGGGCACATCGTCGACAATACTCACGTCAAGGTTGGCCGAGGCAGTGCTGCCATCGCTGTCCTGGGCCGTAACGACGAACGTTTCGCCCAGGCTGTTGTTGCCGTTGCCGGCGGCATGGGCTTCATTGTCGAGCAGCGTGTAGCTGTAGCTCACCACACCTGTGGCCGGGCTGAAGCCGGTGATGGTCAGTGTGTTGCCCAGCGCAGTCGTGATCGACTGCGGAAAACTGCCTGCAGCGCCGCCGCTGACCACCGTGATGCCACCCACACTCAGACTTTGCAGGCCATCTGGCGCGGCGACGGTAAAGGTCCCGCTCTGGGTCAGCGCTGCGCTATCTGGCGCGCTGCCATTGAGCAGATGCTTTTCGAAGACGATCAACTCGCCACCGGCCACATCCAAGCCGCCGATCGTGACCGGGTCATTGAGGTTACTGATGTTGAGCGTCAGGGTCGCGCTGCTGGTATCACCGTCGGCGTCCCTGATGGTGTAGGTGAAGGTCTCGGTGCCACTGGCGCCGCCTTTGAGCCCTTTGAAATCAGGATCATTGGCGTTGAGGGTGTAGGTGTAGGTACCGTCCGCGGCCAGCACCAGTGTGCCGTAGGTGCCATTGAAGGTACCGGCAATCACCGGCCCGCCCACGACCCGATCAGCGCCCTGCACATCGTTGTCGAGTACATTGCCGGTGAGTTCAAGTTGCTGCTCGGTAGCCGTCACGGCATTGCTGTCATTGACCGCCTTGGGCACATCGTCGCGAATGATCACGTCGAGGCTGCCGCTGGCCACATCGCCATCGCTGTCGCTGACCAGCACCGGGAACTGCTCGCCGATCGTGTTGGTGCCGCCACCGTTGGCATGCTGCTCGGCGCCGTTGAGGGTGTAGCTGTAGTCGACTACACCGGTCGCAGGGTTGTAACCGGTGATGGTCAAGGTATTGCCAAGCGCCGTAGTGATGGATTGGCCTACACCGGTAATCACCCCGCCGGTGACCACATTGATGCCGCCCACGCTCAGGTTGAATACGCCATCTGCTGCGGTCACGGTGAACGAGCCCAACTGCGTCAGCGCCCCCGGGTTGCTGTTGGAGCCGTCGGGCAGGTTAGCTTCGTCGAAGATCAGCTCACCGGGGCTGACATCAAGGCCTTGCAGGGAGACCGGGTTGTCTGGTGGGTTGACCGCAGGCGGCGGGGCGAGCGGCAGGACATCGTCGGAGCTGGTCGGATCCAGATCACCGATGTAGCGGTTGGCCAACAGCGGCACACCGTTGAAGCCAGCAGTCGGGAAGCCAACGGTGGGGTCAACCCGGTCGGCCACTTCAGTCAGCATGACAAAGCTGTGGCCACCGCCCAAAGCGCCGGGGACACCAGGATTGGGCCCGGCCGCCGTTGGCTCCGCCTCTTCACTGGGGTCGGCACCCGCAGCGATGGCTTGTTGCAAGCGCTCGACATCGGTGAGTTGCGCCTGGGAGGGGGCTGCGTCCAGTGTCTGCACATGAGCGGCCTGATTGGCCAGCAGTTCTGGCGTCATCTGCAGGCTGCTGTCGCGGCCCAGGGTCAGCTCGGCCCCATTGCCCAAGCGGACCGCAATGGCTCCAGCGTTACCGGTTTCAAGCTGCTCGCCAGCATACAGCCGGTCGCCTTCGACCAACAGCCGGCGGCTACCGTCGCTTTCGACCGCGAACACCTGGCCAACCACCTTGCTGACCACACCGATAAATTTAGCCATGCGCGTACATCTCCCCTGCTGATCGGATCTCGCAGCTTGAATACAGTGAAAGCGATGTGGCGCAACGCGGCAGCGAGGCGTCAATCAAGCGCCGCCAGCCAGCAAATCGCTCTACACTGCGCAGGCCAAGTCGATAGAGATGATGGAATTACGCCACCATAAAGTGACAATTTATTGTCGCCAAATTCCACCCTGGCCTGCTTTTACTGATCCATCAGCTGCAAAAATTATGGAACTTCCTGCGATGACCTAAATCCGCTGACTACAGCTTGATTTATAGGCCCGTTGAGTAGAACAATGTCGCGTATTCTTTAGACCGCATAAGTTTTTTTTCGCATAGACCTTATGAACAAATCTTCTTAGCTCGCGCGTTAAATGTTCTTAGCTCTGTTGTTACAAACTTGAAACGGTCTACCCCATAATAATCGTCATTTTTTTGGCGAAAGCTGGACACTTTAGAGACAATGGAGATGTACCCCATGCGCGTTCTTACCCCCATCACCAGTGCAATCCTGTTGGCCATGGCGAGTGCCAACATTCAGGCGATGTCGATCACCGAAGCCGTCCAGAACGCCGTGGATCATCACCCGCAAATCAGCTCCTATCGCAACAGCCGGTTGTCTGCCGACGAAGATGTCAAATTCGCTCGTGGCGGGTTCTACCCAAGCGTCGATCTGGTTGCAGGTTACGGTCGCCAACGCTCCGACAACCTCAACACCCGTGGCCTGAATGCTGACGGCTCGCGCAACCACAACAAAGAAACCCTGAACTACACCCAGTCCGAGCTGCGTCTGCGCCAGATGCTGTTCGACGGTTTCAACACATCCAACGAAGTCGGCCGCACCGAAGCAGTTTCCAACTCGCGCGCCTATTACGCTCAGGCAATCGCCCAGGATGTCGCCCTGCGTACCATCGAGGTCTACCTAGAAGTGCTCAAGCGTCGCGAACTGGTGACCTTGGCCAAGAACAACATGCAGGCGCACTTGCGCGTCAATGACCAGATCGGCTTGCGTACCGAGCGCGGCGTTGGCAGCACTGCTGACCTCGATCAGTCGCGCGCACGTCGTGCTCTGGCTGAAAACAACCTGGACACTGCCGAAGTCGATCTGGCTGACGCCGAGGCCAACTTCTACAGCGTGGTCGGGCTGATGCCGGACGAGCTGGAAGCGCCTTCGACCATCAAGGTGGAAATGCCTGGCACGCTGGAAGACGCACGCCGCGGCATGCAGGAAAACAACCCGTACCTGCGCTCGGCCCAGGCCGACGTGAATGCCGCCGAGAAGCAGTATGAAGTCGCCAAGTCGACCTTCTACCCGCGTCTGGACGCCATCCTGGCCACCGGTGCCAACAACAACCTGGGCGGCGAGCGTGGCCACAGCAACAACGATTGGCAGGCTGGCGTCGAGCTGAACTACAACTTGTTCCGTGGCGGCAGCGACAAGGCTCGCCTGCAGTCGGACTCGCACAAGATCAACCAGGCGCTGGATATCCGCAACAACGCTCTTCGCGAGCTCAACGAGAACCTGAGCCTGTCGTGGAACGCCATGAACAACGCGCGCAAGCAGACGCCAACCGCGCGCGAATATGCTGAGACTACCCAGCGCGTGCGTGCCGCCTACCAGGATCAGTTCGGTCTCGGTCAACGTACCCTGCTCGACGTACTCGACAGTGAGAACGAGCTGTACAACGCCAACCGCCGTTACACCGAAGTGCGTTACACCGAGGAATACTCGATGTACCGCGTGCTTTCGACCATGGGCGAGTTGCTCAGCAAACAGCGCATCGCGCTGCCGGCAGAGGCCATTGCCAAGACTGAAGTACGCAGCGAAGCGAAGTTGCCCGAAATGCGTTAACCGTTATCGAGCAACGTTTCGGATGTAGCCGTATACCCTCCATCGCGGCAGGAGTAGGCCATCGTGACCAGTATGCAAAATGCCCAGCCCCGGCTGGACGTTGATGATCCGTTGCTCGATGGCCTGTTGATTCTGTGCAAACTGCACGGCTGCCCCGCCAGCCGTGCCAGCTTGTGCAGCGGCCTACCGTTGGCCAGCCAGCGGCTCGGGCCCGAGTTGTTGCCCAGAGCCGCAGCCCGCGCAGGCCTGCAAGCGCGCATTCTCAAACGCGAGCTGGGCGCGATTTCCGCACTCAATCTTCCCGTATTGCTACTGCTCAAAGACGGCCGCTGTGCTGTTCTGCAGCGCTTTGGCGAAGACGGTCGGGCGTTGATTCTGCCGTCGGAGGCCGAAGGTGGCGAGCAGTGGGTCGAGCGCGAGGCACTGGAGCAGGCCTACGCCGGCCAGGCCCTGTTTGCCCGCCCGCGGCATACGCTGGAAAACCTGCGCACCCCGCTGATGCCGAGGGTCGACGCCTGGTTTCGTGACACCCTGCGCCACTCCCGCTGGCTGTACAGCGATGCCCTGCTAGCCAGCTTGCTGATCAACCTGCTGGGCCTGATGGTGCCGCTGTTCGTCATGCAGACCTACGACCGCGTGGTGCCCAATCAGGCGGTCTCGACCCTGTGGGTGCTGGTGGCCGGGCTGTTCATCGGCACCGCTTTTGAGATGGTGCTGCGCATGGTCCGCGCGCACCTGCTGGACCAGGCCGGCAAGAAGACCGATCTGATCCTCTCGGCGACGTTGTTCGAACGCATTACCGGCATGTCGATGAAGGCACGCCCGGCCACCATCGGCGGCTTCGCTCAGAGCATTCACGACTTCCAGGGGCTGCGCGAATTTCTCACGGCAGTCACCTTGACCAGCATCATCGACCTGCCGTTCGTGGCGTTGATGCTGGTGGTGGTGGGCCTGCTGGGCGGCTGGCTGGTGGTGATCCCGCTGATTGCCTTCCCGCTGGCGGTTGGTTTTGCCTTGATCATCCAGATTCGACTGCGCGATACCGTGGAAAAAAGCCTGAGCCTGGGAGCAGTGCGCCAGGCCCTGTTGATCGAAACCTTGGGCGGGCTGGAAACGCTCAAGGCCAACGGCGCCGAGAGTGAACGTCAGTACCATTGGGAACAGACCAACGGCGCGATTGCCCGCCTCGATGCGCACGCGCGCAACCTGTCTTCGCTGGCCAGCAACGGCACGCTGTTCATCCAGCAGTTCTGTGGCATGGCGACGATTGTTGCCGGGGTCTACAGCATCATCGCCGGCAACCTCAGTGTCGGCGCACTGGTGGCCACCTACATGCTCGGCAGCCGGGTACTGGCGCCACTGGGCCAGATCGCCGGGCTCATCACCCGTTACCAGCAGGCGCAGTTGACCATGCGCAGCACCGATGCACTGATGGCCTTGCCGCAAGAGCGCCAGGCCGAGCAACAGGCGCTGGAACACACCAGCCTCAAGGGTGGCGTGGCCGTCAGCCACGTCAGCTTCCGCTACCCTGGCCAGACGGCTGCCGCGCTGAATGACGTCAACCTGACCCTGCAGCCCGGCGAGCGCATCGGTATCGTCGGCCGCAGTGGCTCGGGCAAAAGCACCTTGGGCCGGTTGCTGATGGGTTTCTATCATCCCGATGAAGGCCAGGTGCTGCTGGACAACCTCGACCTGCGCCAGCTGGACATCGCCGACCTGCGCAGCCAGATCGGCTACGTCGCCCACGACCTGCCGCTGCTTGCTGGCAGCCTGCGCGACAACCTTACCCTCGGTGCCCGGCACGTCAGCGACGCACGCATGCTCGAGGTGGCCGAACTGACCGGCGTGACCGAACTGGCTCGCCAGCATCCGCAGGGTTTCGACCGCCCGGTGGGTGAACGCGGCCAACTGCTCTCGGGCGGCCAACGCCAGGCCGTGCTGCTGGCCAGGGCGCTGCTGCTGGAGCCGCCGATCCTGATCCTCGACGAGCCCACCAGCCACATGGACAACAGCAGCGAAGAGCAACTGCGCCAGCGCCTGCTCGACTGGGTGCCGGGCAAGACCGTGCTGCTGGTCACGCACCGGACCTCGATGCTGAGCCTGGTCGACCGCCTGCTGGTGCTGGACAACGGCAAGATCGTTGCCGACGGGCCGAAGGATGCGGTCATCGATGCACTGCGCAAAGGGCGCATTGGCGCGGCGCTGTAGATGCTTTTGAGGAGTAGTCCGATGGCCTTCTTGCGCAGTTATTTCCAAGGTGCCGGCAACACTGCCGAGCGCGACTACATGCCCGAACTGGCTGGCGCCACGCTGCAGGACTCGCCGCGCCTGTCGCGCCTGACGGTGTGGCTGGCGGCAGCGCTGCTGCTGGTTGCGCTGGCCTGGGCGAGCCTGGCAGTGCTCGACGAGGTGACGGTCGGCGAAGGCAAGGCGATCCCCTCGGGCAAGGTCCAGGTGGTGCAGAACCTGGAGGGCGGCATCGTCACCGAGATCTTTGTGCGTGAAGGCCAGATGGTCGCCAAGGGCGCCACCCTGCTGCGCCTGGACGACACCCGCTTCCTGTCCAACAAGGGCGAAAGCGAGGTCGACCGCTACGCACTGACGGCGCAGGTCGAACGGCTCTCGGCGGAGGCTGAAGGGCGGCCATTCACCGTGTCGGATGAAGTGCGCAGCAAGGCACCACAGGTGGCCGAGGACGAGCTGGCGCTGTATCAGTCACGGCAACGGCGGCTGACCAGCGAGAAGCAGACGCTCAACGAACAGCTGCGGCAGAAGACCCAGGAACTGGCCGAGTTCCGCTCCAAGGTCGATCAGTACCGTTCGGCGCTGGGCTTGCTCCAGCAGGAGCTGAACATGTCCTCGCCGCTGGTCGGCACCGGGGCGATTTCGCCGGTGGAGATTCTGCGTTTGAAGCAGCGTACGGTCGAAGCCCGCGGTCAGCTCAACGCCACCAGCCTGGCGATTCCGCGGGCAGACGCGGCAGTGGCGGAAATCAAGAGCAAGATTCAGGAAGCCGATGCCACCTTCCGCTCGGAGGCGGCCAAGGAACTCAACGACAAGCGCACTGACCTGTCCAAGATCAGCGCCACCAGCATCGCCATCGACGACCGGGTCAAGCGCACCACAGTGGTGTCGCCGGTACGTGGCATCATCAAGCAGCTCAAGGTCAACACCATCGGCGGCGTGGTTCAGCCGGGCAGCGACCTGGTCGAGATCGTGCCGATCGAGGACAACCTGCTGATCGAAGCCAAGGTGCGCCCGCAGGACGTGGCCTTTCTGCACCCGGGGCAGACCGCGATGGTCAAGTTCAGCGCCTATGACTACACCATCTATGGTGGCCTCAAGGCCAAGCTGGAGCTGATCGGCGCCGACACCGTGACCGATGACAAGGGCAACGCGTTTTACTTGATCCAGGTGCGCACCGACAAGAATCACCTGGGCGGCGACAACAAGCCATTGCTGATCATTCCGGGGATGGTCGCCACGGTGGATATCATCACCGGGCAGAAAAGCGTGCTCGACTACCTGCTCAAACCGGTGCTCAAGGCCCGTACCGAGGCCATGCGCGAGCGCTGATTCAGCAGCCGTGATTGCGCTCGAAGGTGTCGCGGCCCATGGCCCGAATCTGGCCTTCGATCAAGGCGTCGAACGGGCGGAGCAGCTCGTCGAAACACTGCGGTTGCTCCAGCGCGTTGAGCGCCTGCACCACGGCCTCGATGGTGGCCAGGGCGCCCTCCTCCGGCGCCTTGCGCAGCCGATAGCGCGAGGCGGTGACGTGCGCCAGGGTCACCCGCGGCAGCGCTGCCAGCAACGGATTCAGGTACAGCAGCTTGCGCGCCTTGCGCCAGGTGCCATCCGGCACGATCAACAGCAGTGGCTGCTCGTCAGGTGATGCATACGCAGTCAGCGCCTGCGCCTCGTCACCGGGAAACAACAGCACCGGCCGATAGCCCGGCGTTGCCAGCAGCTCGGGCAACTGGGCAAACACTTCACCCACCCACAGTTGTGCATTGACAAGGCCGAGCGCGGCCAGGCGCGCAGTATTCAGCGCATGCGAGGTTTCACTGGGGTGCTGTAACAGGACGACCCGGGTACGGCTGTCGAGGCGGGGGATCAGCGGACATAGGCAATGGTCTTGCGCGCGCTTGCAGCGTTCGCAGCGGGGTCTGGACATCGGGTTCTCCTGGAGGGCGCCAGTGTGCCATAGCCACTCGAGAAGAACATACAGCGCCCACGTCCCTGTGGGTTTGGGAGTTGCTTAGCGGTTGAAGCGTTCGGCCAGGCTGTGCAGGTACTCGGCCATCTGCTCCAGGTCCTGACTGATCTCGGCTCCCTGCCTGGCCTGTCCGGCACTCTCGTCGCACAGGTGGGAGATGCGCGTGATCTGCTGGTTGATGTCTTCGGCGACGTGGCTTTGCTGCTCCGAGGCAGTCGCCATCTGCTGGCTCATGCCGGTGATGCGACTGACCGCCTGGGCAATGCCGCTCAGGGCCTCGCGCACCGCTTCGACACTGTGCACGCTGTCGCGGGAGATCTGTTCACCACGGCTTGCCGACGAAACCGCACGCTCGGCGCCCGCACGCAGGCTGCTGATGATCTGGTGAATCTCGTCGGTCGAGGTGCGCGTGCGTTGAGCCAGTGAGCGCACCTCGTCGGCGACAACGGCAAAGCCACGGCCCTGCTCGCCCGCGCGGGCAGCTTCGATCGCGGCGTTGAGCGCCAGCAGGTTGGTCTGCTCGGCAATCGAGGTGATCACATCGACCACGCTGCCAATCGACTGGGTCTGCTGGGCCAAGGCGTGAACGGCCTGGCCGATGTCGTTGACCGCCTCGCTCATGCTGCCCATCGCCTGCAAACTTTGCTGAGCCAGCTGGCTGCCGTGCTGTGCCAGTTGGTCGGCGTCACCGGCAGCCAGGGCGGTGCTCTGCACGTTGTGCGAGACCTCCTGGATAGTCGCAGCCATCTGGGCAATGGCCGTGGCCGATTGCTCGGTTTCGCTGCGCTGGCGGTCAAGCATCTGCGCCTGGGCATCAGACAAACCAGCAGACTGCGCCGCACGTGCCTTGACCCCGACACCGGCATCCACCAGGCGGGTCAGCGCCGTCTGCAAGCGCGCCTCTTCGCTGATGATGGCCAGGTCCAGCTGGCCATGCAGGCCGCGGTTATCGCTGTAGGTCAGGGCCACCAATGGGTCGGTGAAGGCTTTCGGGTGTTCGTCGAGGGTGCGCTGCAGCGCGCGAGCGTGCAGGCGGTTCAGCGCATAGCCGGCGCCCAGCAGGCTGGCCAGCAGCACGCCTATCGCAGCCTGCGGCGCGAGCCAGAGGTAACCTGCAGCAGACACCGCAGCAGCAGCCAGCATTGGCCAGCTCTGGCCAAGCCCGTGCAGCACTCGCGCCGACCACGGTACTGCGCGGTGACCATTGCGCAGACGTGCGTACAGGCGTTCAGCACGGCTGATCTGCTCACGGCTGGGCACCGAGCGGACCGACTCATAACCACTGATACGGCCGTTTTCGTACACCGCCGTGACGTAGGCGCTGACCCAATAGAAGTCGCCGTTCTTGGCGCGGTTCTTGACCACGCCCATCCACGGTTTGCCCTGTTTGATGGTGTCCCACATCAGCGCAAAGACCGGCGCCGGCATGTCGGGATGGCGCACCAAGTTATGGGTCTGCCCGACCAGCTCATCGTAGGTAAACCCGCTGATGGCCACGAATGCGTCGTTGCAATAGGTAATGCGGCTATTGAGGTCGGTAGTGGAAATGAGCCGCTGTTCGTTGGGGAAGGTTCTTTCATGCTCGGTAACGGGCAAGTTCAGGCGCATCAAGGCAATCCTTGCGTGTGCAAACGATGGAAATTCATCAGGGGCCAATCAATATTTAGCAGAGCGTTAGCCTGTCAGCAGGCACTTTTGTAGGAATTTTACCGTTCCTGACGGCGTGCATTCATCCAGGCGTTTATCAGCTGACGTTTAGCTGACTTTTGAGCAGATCACGGAAGGTCTGAATCAACGGTTCGCGGCTGCGGCCGCGACGAATGATCAGCGAAAACGGGGCTTGGTAACCGAACGTGGCGGGCGATAATACGCGTAAATCGCCCTTGTCGACCCACGCTTGCGCGTAGTGCTCCGGCAGATAACCGATGTAGGCGCCGGACAGAATCAGGATCAGCTGCGCCTCCATGCTTTCTACCGTCGCTGCACTGTGCTTGAAGCCGTGCCGGGCCAGCTCGGCCTGGCTCCAGTAGCCTCGCCCGACCATGCGCTGCTGGGTGATGACGGGCTCGGGAATCCGCCGCTCGGCATACAACGAATGGCGGTTGCTGCAGTAGAGCCAGTGTTGCTCGCGGTACAGCGGCTGATAGACCAGGCCGCTCATGCGCGACGAAAACGCACCGATGGCAAGGTCCAGGCGGTTGTCCTGCACGCCTAGCTGCAGCTCGTACGGGCTGGACACCGACAAGTGCAGGTGCACGGCCGGATGCTCCTGGCTGTAGGCGCCAATCGCCTCGGCCAATGGCAAGGCGCGATCGCCTACGGTGGAGTCGAGCACGCCCAGGTTGAGGGTGCCGCGCAATTCACCTTTGAGCGCCGCGGCGTACTGTTCGAAGCCGTCCAGCTCGGCCAGCAGGCGCAGCGTCTCCTGGTGGAACAGCTCGCCCTTGCTGGTCAGGCTGAAGCCACCGCGGCCACGATGGCAGAGCACGATGCCTAACCCGGCCTCCAGTTGGCTCATGTAAGTGCTGATGGCCGACGTCGACAGGTTCAACTCACGCTGGGCATTTGCAAAGCCTTGGTGGCGCACCACGCTGACGAAGATCCGCAGCAGTTTAGGGTCGGGCAGTGACGAGGCCATGGTGGTGATCGGTCCGCAGGGGCAAGGGGCGAGTGGCAATGGGCGGAGTCTACCTTGGCGGCGGCCTTTAGTTCAGAGATTCCTGAAGTAAGTATTTGTCGGTAGCGATTCTTCTCGATCACTACCTTGCGCAGACTGCCCGCAATGACCCTGCTCACCGCCCGCTGCGCTCAGCTGCAGTGCGCTGGCCCAGGTTCGAACAACCATAACAATCGACCGACTGATGAGGCCCACTGTGGACAAGACTCTGCACCAACCACTGGGCGGCAACGAAATGCCGCGTTTTGGCGGCATCGCCACCATGCTCCGTTTGCCCCACCTGCAAAGCCCTGAAGGCCTGGACGCCGCGTTTGTCGGCGTGCCGCTGGACATCGGCACCTCGCTGCGCTCCGGCACCCGCTTCGGCCCGCGCCAGATCCGCGCCGAATCGGTCATGATCCGCCCCTACAACATGGCCACCGGCGCCGCGCCCTTCGACTCGCTGTCGGTGGCCGATATCGGCGACGTGGCGATCAACACCTTCAATCTGCTGGATGCCGTGCGCATCATCGAAGAAGCCTACGACACCATCGTCGAGCACAACGTGATCCCGCTGACCCTGGGCGGTGACCACACCATCACCCTGCCGATCCTGCGCGCGCTGCACAAAAAACACGGCAAGATCGGCCTGGTGCACATCGATGCCCACGCCGACGTCAACGACCACATGTTCGGCGAGAAGATCGCCCACGGCACCACCTTCCGCCGCGCCGTCGAAGAAGGCCTGCTCGATTGTGATCGGGTCGTGCAGATCGGCCTGCGTGCCCAGGGCTACACGGCCGATGACTTCAACTGGAGCCGTCGCCAGGGCTTTCGCGTGGTGCAGGCCGAAGAGTGCTGGCACAAGTCGCTGGAGCCGTTGATGGCTGAAGTGCGTGAGAAAGTCGCGGGCGGGCCGGTGTACCTGTCGTTCGACATCGACGGCATCGACCCGGCCTGGGCGCCCGGTACCGGCACCCCGGAAATCGGCGGCCTGACCACCATTCAGGCCATCGAGATCATCCGCGGCTGCCAGGGCCTGGACCTGATCGGCTGTGACCTGGTCGAGGTCTCGCCACCTTACGACACCACCGGCAACACCTCGCTGCTGGGCGCCAACCTGCTGTTCGAAATGCTCTGCGTACTGCCGGGAGTAGCACGCCGCTAGAGATGTCGACAGCGCGCTTGATTGCAGTCGCGCTGCTTGCATGGGCCAGTGACAGGCCCACCTGTACTTGCTGATACCGCCGGGCACCGTGAGGCTGCCCGGGCACTTGATCTCGCCATAATAATGATAATCGGGAGACCCCCAATGGCCTTGGACATCATCGTTGTATTGATCTATGCCGCCGGCATGCTCGCCCTGGGCTGGTACGGTATGCGCCGCGCGAAAACCCAGGAAGACTACCTGGTGGCCGGGCGCAACCTCGGCCCGACCTTGTACATGGGCACCATGGCCACCACCGTGCTCGGCGGCGCATCTACCGTCGGCACCGTCCGCCTGGGCTATGTACACGGCATCTCCGGCTTCTGGCTCTGCGCAGCGCTGGGTCTGGGCATCATTGCGCTGAACCTGTTCCTGGCCAAACCGCTGCTGCGTCTGCGTATCTTCACCGTTACTCAGGTGCTGGAGCGGCGCTACAACCCGATGGCCCGCCAGGCCAGCGCGCTGATCATGCTGGCCTATGCTTTGATGATCGGTGTGACCTCAACCCTGGCCATGGGCACCGTGCTGCAAGTGCTGCTCGACCTGCCATTCTGGCTGTCGGTGGTGCTCGGCGGGGGCGTGGTGGTGATCTACTCGACCATTGGCGGCATGTGGTCGCTGACCCTGACCGACATCGTCCAGTTCGTGATCAAGACCGTGGGCCTGATGTTCATCCTGCTGCCGGTGTGCCTGTACAAGGTCGGCGGCTGGGATCAACTGGTGGCGCAACTGCCGGCGTCCAGCTTCAACTGGACCACCATCGGCTGGGACACCATCCTCACCTACTTCCTGATTTACTTCTTCGGCATCCTGATCGGTCAGGATATCTGGCAGCGGGTGTTCACCGCGCGTGATGAAAAAGTCTGCCAGCGCGCCGGTACCACCGCAGGCGTCTACTGCGTGTTGTACGGCCTGGCCTGCGCCCTGATCGGCATGGCGGCGCATGTGCTGCTGCCGGACCTGGCCAACCCCAACAACGCCTTCGCTGCCATGATCAAGACCACCTTGCCTGACGGCATTCGTGGCCTGCTGATGGCTGCGGCGTTGGCGGCAATGATGTCGACTGCCAGTGCCGGCCTGCTGGCTGCCTCGACCACGGTCACCGAAGACCTGCTGCCCAAGCTGCGCGGTGGCAAACAATCGAGCCTGGCCACCAGCCGCCTGTTCACCCTGCTCACCGGTTTGGTGGTGCTGGCCATCGCCCTGGCGGTGAATGATGTGATCAGCGCCCTGACCCTGGCCTACAACCTGTTGGTGGGCGGCATGCTGATCCCGCTGATGGGCGCGATTTTCTGGAAGCGTGCAACGACCGCAGGGGCTATCGCCAGCATGTCGCTGGGCTTTGCCACCGCGTTGTTGTTCATGGTCAAGGACGGCCTGGATGCCAATACGCCGATCTACTACAGCCTGGCGGTAGGCCTGGTGAGCTTTGTGCTGGTCAGCCTGCTGTCGCGGCGGCCGGTAGCTACCGCAAATCTGGCCTGATGTAATCGCACTACGCTGAAAAGACAAAGGCCGCTGCATCCATGGATGCGGCGGCCTTTTCGTTTCAACGGCGACGAGGCTGGCGTTTGCGCTGCCCTTCGTCGGTGGGTATCGGCACCGGCTGCAGCGGCGGCGGTATCAGACCCAAGGCGACAGCCAGGTCATGGAGCCAGTTGAACAGTGGTGTTTTCATAGTGCCCCCTTCACGGGTCAGCCTCACGGCAAATCGATCATCCGATGTTTCATACAGATCATAGTCCTATGTCCTGCATTACGCATGCGTCTGACCCTATACATAAGGCCGATTTTGACAGGGATCAAGTAGCGGCGGGCTGTTCCGACCGCCGGTCAACTGTTTCTCCCTGTTGCAAGCGATACAAAGTGGGGTCCACCCCCTAGAGCTACCACTGCCGCCTGCCTTTCGTAGGAGCGGCCTTGTGTCGCGAAATGAGGGCAAAGCCCTCACAGCAATCCAAGACCATTACCCCTCAACCAACCACCCTGCGCAACTGCCGCCGCACCCAAGGTTCAGCACTGACCAAAACCACCCCGAGCAAAACCATCACCGCCCCAAGCACAAAATTAACGCTCAACGGCTCGCCCAACAGCACTACGCCAAAAGTGACCCCAAACAGCGGCGTGATAAAGGAAAACACCGCCAGGTTCGAAGCCAGGTACTTACGCAATAACCAGAACCAAGTCAGGTAACTGACAAACGACACCACCACCCCCTGGAAAAGCACACTGCCCATCGCCAGCGGCGTCAGCGTGACCATGCCGATCTGCCCAGTGAGCAGAGCAATCAACAGCAACCCGACAAAGCCGACCATCAACTGATAGAACAAGGTCAGGGTCGCCGACGCTTCAGACAGCCGCGAGCCGCGCACGACCACTGTTGTAGCTCCCCAGGCAAGGCCAGCCAGCACACCGAAGGCATCACCGAGCAGCGTGCGCCCATCAATCTGATCCAGCTGTACGCCCCCCGCAAACGCCAACGCGATACCCGCGAACGACAGCAGGATGCCCAGCCACTGCAGCAACCTGAGGCGCTCGCTAGGCAACATGAAGTGCAAACCCAAGGCGGTAAAAATCGGTGCAGTATAAAGAAACACCGACATATGCGCCGCGGAGGTCAGCTTGAGCCCCTCGGCAATGAACATGAATTCGAGCCCGAACAAAGCGCCTGCCAGCAACCCCGCCCGCCAAGTGCTACCCACCTGCCCCCAGCCGCCCCGCCAGCAAATCAGCAGGCCGACCAGCACCGCGGCGATGCCAGAGCGAAACGCCGCCTGCATCACCGGTGCGATACCGGCAGCGGCCCATTTGATCATCACCTGCTGGCTGCCCCAGATCAGGCACAGGCCGAGCATCAATTGCAGGGCAAAGGCATCAGGGTTCTGGCGGGCCGCGCTCATAGGCGGGCCTCGGTGTGAATTGCAGGCATGGGCAAGGCTCGGCAGATAAGTGGATCAGACCGCGATTATCGGACGCCGAAGCCCGGCCCGGCCAGCCTAAATTGCACCGCCGGCGATTTGCGCCTTCGACGACACGTGATCGAAGGTCGCCTGATCCAGCGCATCGGCTTGCTCATCCAACACCTGACGCGGATGCTCGAAGCCGGGGATGCTGCTGTCGATCATGCTGAGCAGGCGCGAACCACGCTCGGTGAGCACGAAGTTCTCCCCATTACCGCCCTCTTCTTCCGGGCGGCTTTCAATGTAGCCGCGGTCGAGCAGCAGCTTTCCGTATTCGCAGGCGCGGGTTTTCAGCTGGTCCAGGTCACCCACCGGCTGGCCTTTGGCAGCCAGCGCGGCGGCGTGCTGTTCGGCGTAAGGGCGAGGCGTGAAGCTTTGTTCAGCGCCGTTTTGCACTTCGTGCAACAGGCGTTCGATCAGATCCCAGTCGTAATGGCTCATGGCGATGGCTCCCTGCTGTGGACGGAAAGAGGTACACAGGGTGGGACATGTGGGTGTTGGCAAGCGTTCCAATAGCTGACGCACTGCAGACAGGCTCAGCCAGTCCGGCATGAATAATCTGACACGCAACTGAGATGATTCCGACGCGTAAAGGCGAGCAGCTGGCATTCACACATCGTGGCTTTCAAACTACGTTATCTGATCCTGGTTTGTGCCAATGACAAAGGTGGCCAGGACCGCGAAATCATGTCTGCCGAACAAGTATTACAGGTCTGGAAAATGCAAAATGACTGAAGTCTTCACCGAGTTCGATCCAGCTCAATATCTGAATACGCCTGAGGCTCTTGCGCAATTTATGTCAGATGCTCTGGAAACTGGCGATGCAGATTACGTCGCAAAGGCTGAAGGAATCGTCGCCCGAGCGAAGTTCATATCCGAGGTAGCGCGCGGAACAGGCCTGTCTCTTAAAAACCCTGAAAACAGAGATCAGTGATCAACCGCGACGTCAGAGGCCGAATCGAATGCAGCCTGCCATCGGCCGGTTAGCCCATGGCATGAGTCCTTCCGGCAAAGGTAACCATTCGAATGGATGCTCAGCGTAGGCGCTGCTGAGCCTGCATGTACTGGCGCAACAGTTGGTTGATGCGGGTTTGATACCCGCTGCCCTGCTCCTTGAACCAAGCCACCACATCAGTATCCAGACGGATCGTCACGGCTTGCTTGGCAGGCACACGCAGCTCGGCTTGGCGGAAGAAATCCTCACCCAGCTCGGCAATGTCGCCCTTGTCTATGTCGTCATCGGTCTGTTCGGCCAAACGGCCCCAATCAGTTTGCGAAGTTTTGGTCATAACGTTTTGCCTCGTGTCGGGTTGCCTTGCGCGCAGAAATTATCCGGACCACGTCCCCATGGCGCTCGGTATACACCACGACGCCGACCAACGCCCTGAGCCAGCCCAAACCAACCCAGCGCTCCTCTGCGCCAGCCAGCCGGTCATCCCTGGCGATCAGCATGGGGTGGTCGAACATGCTCGGTACGTCATTGAAGTCGATACCGTGCTTACGAATATTGCTTTGGTTTTTCACCTCGTCCCACTCAAACCGCATGGGACTGCCTGTAATTACTTTTGTACATACACGGTACTCCCTAGTTGCTGGCGAGACTAGGGGTAAGTGCTGGTTCAGCGATAGGCCGCATCAGCGGTTTGGGAAATGCCCTACAGGGAGCGCCGTATCGGCTTACCCGCAAAGGCCTGACCACATGAACTTTCCAGCCGCTGGCCCCTCAACCGGATAACGCCAACAAGGAGGTCAACCCGTGAAAATCCTAAGCAGCTGTGCCATCGCTGTCGGTCTGTGCATCGCCCTGCCAAGCTGGGCCTGCACGCCCGAAGAAGCCACCGCCAAACGCGAAGAGCTGGCCAAGGTGGTCAGCCAACTCACCGAGCAGAACCCGCAAAAGGCCAAGGAAATCAACGACGAGTTGCAGGGCATGGACCTGGCGACTGAAAGCAAGGATGTGCCGGACAAGTGCCAGCTGATCGAGCACCGTCTGCAAGAGCTGAAAACTGCGGAGAAGAAAGCGGAGTGATCAGTCGCAACGCCTGCGGCTAGATCCACTGCAGCCCGCCGCTGAAGGGCGGGCGCAGATCATGGGCCGCGAACGCGGCCCGGAGAGACTTAGTCTGGCTTGGGCGCGCGTTTTTTCAGCGGAGCCATGCCATCGACGCTGGCCAATGGCGCGTTAGGACGCGGCTTGGCCGTAGGCTTGCGCTTGGCGCCAGCCTTCTTCTCGCCGGTCTTCTTGTCGACTTTCTTCTTCTTGACCCCTACCGCCTTGCCGGAAGCCTTGACCTTCTTCGGCCCGTTGTAGGTACCTTTGACTTCCTTGATCACGCGGCGCTCGAACTGCTGCTTGAGGTAGCGCTCGACGCTCGACATCAAGTTCCAGTCGTTGTGGGTGATCAGCGAGATCGCCAGACCTTCGCCACCGGCACGGCCGGTACGGCCAATACGGTGCACGTACTCGTCACCGCTGCGCGGCATGTCGAAGTTGATCACCAGGTCCAGGCCGTCGATGTCCAGGCCACGGGCCGCTACGTCGGTTGCTACCAGCACCTTGGAGCCACCTTGCTTGAAGCGCTCGATGGCCAGCTTGCGGTCTTTCTGGTCCTTGTCGCCGTGCAACACGAACGCTTTGATGTCCTTGGCCACCAGGTGACCATAGACGCGGTCGGCGGCTACGCGAGTGTTGGTGAAGATGATCGCCTTCTGGAAGGTTTCGTTGTCCAGCAGCCAGTGGATGATCTTCTCTTTGTGCTGGTCATGGTCAGCCATGATGATCTGCTGACGGGTGCCTTCAGCCAGCTGCGAGACGCTGTTGAGCATCAGGTGCTCTGGATCCTTGAGGATCTTGCCGATGATATCGCGCAGTGCGGCGCCGCCGGTGGTGGCCGAGAACAGCAGGGTCTGCTCGCGGTTCTCGCACTCTTTGCACAGGCGCTCCATGTCTTCGGCAAAGCCCATGTCGAGCATGCGGTCAGCTTCGTCCAGCACCAGTACCTGCACATGCGACAGGTCGAGGTTGCCGGCGTTGAGCTGCTCGAGCAGGCGCCCCGGGGTGCCGATCAGCACGTCCGGCACCTTGCGCAGCATGGCCGCTTGTTCCTTGAAGTCTTCACCGCCGGTGACCAGCCCAGACTTGATGTAGGTGAACTGCGAGAACAGCTCGACCTGCTTGAGCGTCTGTTGAGCCAGCTCACGGGTCGGCAGCAGGATCAGCGCACGGATCTCAACGCGCGGGCCGCCCAGGTCAGCCAGGCGGTTGAGCATCGGCAGGACGAACGCAGCAGTCTTGCCGCTGCCGGTTTGCGCCGTTACCCGCAGGTCTCGCCCTTGCAACGCCAAGGGGATGGCCGCCGCCTGTACCGGAGTCGGCTCGACAAATTTCAGCTCGGCCACGGCTTTAAGGATGCGTTCATGCAGGGCGAATTGGGAAAACACGGGGGTAACCTCGGGCAAGTGCGTAAATTCAAGTTGCATAGGGTAACGTTTTCCGCCGCCAGAACCGAATTTCTTTTGGCAACTTTGCCCCGATCCGCGCTCTAATTGGCCCTCGTTCCGCAATACAGACCGCTTTTTTTGCTTATGGACATTCAACGACTCTGGTTCAACGCCCTCGATCTGTGGGGCACCCTCGATCAACACCCGACCCTGCATGCTGCCCTCGGCGTGGCTGTACTGCTGCTGGTCTCGCTGGTCCTTGGCCGCCTGGCGCGGTTTCTGGTGCTACATGCCAGCCGCCTGCTGGCCCGCCAGCAAGCGCTGAAGTGGCTCGACGACCTGCGCCATAACAAGGTGTTTCATCGCCTCGCGCAAACCACGCCATCGCTGATCATCCAGTTCGGCCTGAAGCTGGTGCCAGAACTCGGCGCCACCGCCCAGCACTTCCTGGGCAACGTCGCGCTGGCCTGCACCCTGCTGTTCATGACCCTGGCGCTGGCATGCCTGCTCGATGCCCTGCTCGACATCTATGCCCGCACCGAACACGCCCGCACCCGCTCGATCAAAGGCTACGTGCAGCTGGCCAAGATGGTGCTGTGGGTATTCAGCATCATCGTCATCATCGCCACCCTCATCGACCGCTCGCCATTGCTGCTGCTGTCGGGCCTGGGCGCCATGTCGGCGGTACTGCTGTTGGTCTACAAGGACACCCTACTGTCGTTCGTCGCCAGCGTGCAGTTGACCAGCAACGACATGCTGCACGTCGGTGACTGGATCGAAATGCCCCAGGTCGGCGCTGACGGCGACGTGGTCGACATCACCCTGCACACGGTCAAGGTGCAGAACTTCGACAAGACCATCGTCTCCATCCCCACCTGGCGCCTGATGAGCGAGTCGTTCCGCAACTACCGCGGCATGCAGCAATCCGGCGGGCGCCGGATCAAACGCAGCGTGTTCATCGACGCCGCCGGCGTACGCTTCCTCACCCTCGAAGAAGAGCAGCGCCTGGCCGGCATCCGACTGCTGGGCGACTACCTGACAAGCAAGCGCAAAGAGCTGCAGGACTGGAACGAAGCCCAGGGCCTGGTCGCCGACCTCTCGGCCAACCGCCGCAAGCTGACCAACATCGGCACCTTCCGCGCGTTCGCCCTGGCCTACCTGCAAAATCACCCCGACGTGCACCCGAATATGACCTGCATGGTCCGCCAGATGCAGCCCACCGCCGAAGGCGTACCGCTGGAAACCTACTGCTTTACCCGCACTACCGCGTGGGCCGAGTACGAGCGGATTCAGGGGGATGTGTTCGACTATCTGCTGGCGGTGCTGCCGGAATTTGGCCTGAGCGTTTATCAGCAGCCGAGTGGCAATGATATGCGGATCGGCCTGGCCGGGCGAGCGGCGCAAGAGCAGAAGCCGCGGCGGTTGGAAGAGATGAGTGAGGCGTGAGGCGCGATGATTCGCGCTAAATCGCAGGTCTGACGCTCTGTTGACCTGCCTTTCACTTAGTTTTCACGAGCGGCTTGGCAGTCTATAGCCATCCCTACGTGATAGACCTTGGCCCGCCTAGCAGCGGGCTTTCTTTTGCCTGCGATTTTTGGTCAGGGCGTTCAATACAAGCCGCATTGACCCCGTACTAATCTGGCGCAGAACGGCACTGGTGGAGGGTATGGATCCGCATTTGGAGCAGAAGTAATTGCAGCGTTACGCGATCGGCTTTACAGGGTCGAAAGTGGTGTATCGCGAATGACAGCTTTCCGACCCATAGCTGCCCTTGGCGTAGGGCAGTTAACCGCCCAAAAGTGGACGGTCAAACGCTCCCCCCATTCCTCAGATAGTAGGCGAGCCCTACCCAAATATTGAGGCGCTATTCAGAAACTCTAACCAGTTGAAGTCATCACCGCGTAGAGTCATTAACTGCCGTCAAGCTGGAGCGTTTGCCCAGATCGGGAACCGTAAGCCAGCGGCCTTTTTGTCAGGCACGATGAACCCCAGACTGTATCGCGCGCGCGTAATAGCGACGTACATCTTGTTCTGAGCTGTTTCGTCCTTCGCGGGAAACGGCTTTCGGCCATCCAAGACGAAATGCAACTGGTTTTCAGTCGGTAGAACCAATACCCGATCAAAACCCAGCCCTTTGCTCCCGCCAAAGTTGTAGCAACGTGCCTCGGAGGGAAGAAGCTTCGCTCCTGACGTTACGCTCCAGCGCAGCACCATAGGGTCAAAAACCTTTATATATTCGGCGACGTCCGACTCCTTGACGATGAATGTGCCGAGGTGATGGACATATTCAGGTGGCACCTCCTTCACTGCTGACTCCGTCGCTTCATAGATACCGTTGTGTACAGCATCGGCGACGTCACAAATCGGTTGAATGCATCGCCGGTTAAGTGTCAGTGACTCATCCTCAAAGCCCATGGACTTGAAGGCTGCGATCTTCTCGGCGGCCGTTTTTGGCGCTTTTTGGCCAAACGTAGTCTCGTATACCGTCTGCCGGAAATCTCCCACGCACGTGATGGGTGTAGGCATCACTTTGTTCAGTCCCTTGAGCACCTCGTAGTCCCACCCAACCAGATCTTGAACCTCATCAAAGAACATCTGGGTATAAATCTCCCCTAGCCGTACTGCAGCAGCGTTTTTCGTGACCTTCATGATCCGGCTCGACAGTTTTGCGAGAAAGCCGGTGTGAGCTTTGGTTTCGCATGCAGTCAGGAAATGTCTTGGGTTGTAGCTCTTATCGTCCAACTGCTCGGCGCGCCCCGGCAGCATAAACGTTGACTCTGGCCTCATATGAGGATTGCGCTGGTCGAAGTAAATGCCATCGATTCGCCGCGGGAACAATGCCTGCTGATACGGCCTCACCATATCCTCCAAGTAAAAAGAGAACAAACCTTTGACCACGAACCTATCACTGTATGTACCAAAAACCTCCAAAAATCGACGTCTCAGTTCCTGCTGATTACTGGTCGTGTAGGTCACTACCAGAACCTTTCCTCCGCGTTCGATTTCGGCGATTGATTCGGTAATGACCTTGTGAGTTTTACCTGAACCGGCACCCGCCATGCATAGTGTATTAGGCAAAGCTCAGTACCTCAGCGAGGAAGGCCGGATATTTGAAAGGCTTATCAGTTTCGAAAGCCCTTATGGCAGAATCAACTTTCTTTTTGCCTTTTCCGTCGCCGTCACTGCTTCGGAACCACTCCACGATGAACTCGAGCTTTTCAGCAAAATTAGGTTTGGCAGCGAGCAGGTTGAAGGTTTCGGTGGAGAGGACAATTTCTGCAAATGCCTGCAACTCTTTTTCCGATGCGGCATTGGCTAAGATCATCGCCGGCTCCAGCGAAAACTCATCTTTGTTCTTTGACGAAACCAGCTTTATATTTGGGAAGGCCGCGTATTCCTTGCCTGCTTCAACGACGTTTTTTTCGTAATTGCCATCGTTATCTCGCAAGACATTAATCGCGGTGCCAATTTCTTTGCCGATCGCAATGAACGTCTTAAACCCGACACCGCGTACCACAATGATATCGATCCCGTCCTGCTCTGGCAGCCGCCCCTTGTGAGCATCTTTGTAGATCTTTTTGAGGATCAACTCATCGGATGGGCCTTCGACCAATACTACCTTCTTGGAGAGTGCGACACGCAGTGTGTCGTAGCCTGGTAGCCGCTTCAGCGTCTTGACCACCCCCTTATCCAGGAGGTGTAGTCGCTTGTATGCGTCATGCAGCAAGCAGATTTTATTGATGCTCAGTTTGTTTAGCACATAAGAGCTGTGGGTGGTCAGAAATAGCTGTTTGCCGTCTCGCTGATCCTCAATGTCTTGCACCAACTTGCTTAACTCGACATGCGACAGGTGGTTTTCCGGTTCCTCCATCATAACTAGATCGATATCTTTTGACTTGTTGTGCAGGGCTAGCTTTATTTGTACCTTACTCTGCTCACCCTTGCCGATCATGTGGTACGGTACGGAATTTACTTGAAGTTGCAGACCGTTCTGGAGAGCGCCAGCGGGCATGGTGCTGGCGGCAATGGTCAGCCTCTTTTCCGTGATCCTGTTATCGGAATCCAAATCATTATTGACTGTGGTGACCTCATCAGTGTTGTTGAAGGATTGGAGAGTCTCACGGTAGTGTAGGTTCAGACGATACTCTTCGTCCTTTCTGAGTGCGGTACTCAGCACATTCGAGATGTACTGATTTTTGCCGAAGGTGGGATGAATGCGAGTGGGGTCAATGTAGAGCGCTCTGAATTGTTTGGTCATCGGCTTGATAACATTCCAAGCAAAATCCATCCATTCGACTTGGTAGAACTCCACTGGGATGCTGGTTACCGCGGCACCGGAGGCTAGGTAATCGTTATAGGCATCAGTAAAATCTGGATCAAAGCTGACTTTGATCTGAACCCCCTGAGCATCTTTCTCCAGGCTGTTGTTCGCACCGCGGTAGTCGGGCACGTTCTTCATATACGCCTCGATCACGAGGGTCGGTAAATCTGCAGGTGCTTTTGTCGAAGCGCGGAACGCAGCAACCGTCTCTGCGTTGAACAGATCCGGGGAGAGTTCGCTGTTGAATGACCGACCGCGATACTGACAATTGAGCACGATCTCCAGAGCCTCCAGAATTGTGCTTTTGCCTGCGTTATTGTCACCCACGAAAATATTCACATCTTCGTTGAAGTCAAAAGTATTGTCCTTGAACTTTTTGAAGTTGATCAGGCGTAGCGATTCTATGAGCACGTTTCAAGATCCTTATGAAGTAGTGGCGACCGGTATGGCTTAAGGCTATGCGGTTCACGCTATAGGGAAGTGGGTTTCGTGTCCAGTAGGAAGACAACCTACGACGTCGGCCTTGCGGGGGTGGAGTGGGTGAGCCCCCTTCAGTGCACTCAGCGGGAACTGGTATAGACAATTAGTCCTGAGCTGGGGCCTTGGGCTTTCCAGCAGCGCCAGCGATCGGCATTGCAGTATCAATGAAAATGTTCTTCGAAATCTCCCTACTTAAGCTGCTGTTAGCTATCAGTCTGTCCAGTGGCCGCTTCAGGCTAATTGCTGCCGTTCGCGAGAGGCAGCTTTGGTTCGTTAGCTGCCTGCAATGAAGGGCAGCTTCCGGCCAATCGAAGTTGCACCAATCCGTCCCAGAGCCACAGCTATCACATTTCATGTCGCAGAAAATTGAGCACCTGCCACAGACTCACGCGATACCGCAACACTTTACCGAGCGGTGCGAGCGAATCGTCACAGAGCTTAGGAGTTAAGCGACTATAGCTGTCGACCCAAAGATAAAGATCAGCATCGGAAGCAGTGGGTCAACATTCATACCTTTAGAGATAGCGCAAACCTAAACCCGTTCTAAATACGGCGCTCTTCGCAGTTTCGGCGCTTTCAGCAGATAGATAACCTGGAGCGCTTTGCACCGCGACCGTACTCGCGGCGTAAGGAGCGCCGTTGAGCCTGATTGCATTGTGGAGGTCCGTGAGGTATCTGGTCACAGCCTTAAAGCTGCAATACGCATTCGGATTGGATTCCCAATCCGATACGGCAGATGTGTTGGATGTCTGAAAATGGTAACATAATGCTTTTTAGCCTCACATTGTGCAAGGAATAGCTATGGATATGGTAGAACTCCTTTTGCTGGCAGCAGTGAGGGAGATTTCGGGAGAGAGCGTGGATCTCGTTGCTGTCACTAGACGAACGCTTAATTCCCTAATTGATGAGAAATCATTATTTGAGAAGCTGCCAGAAAATATAAGCGTAAACTTTATACCCAAGAAGAATGGGCGCAATTTATTAGAAATAACAACCGATTCATACGAAGAGTATTACGAGCATCGTGCGCTTATTCTATATGATGGTGTTGCGGCGGCAGCTTTGGGTAGATGGTCATATATTTACAAGTGTAAAGGCGTAAGAGTTTATTTGTTCGAGTCAGGGGATATTAGCGTACTCACCCCACACTGTAAGATTGATGAGTACGGTTTTTCGCTAGCCAACGAACTATGTGACGCGCCTTTTGAATTTCGGGTGTCAACACTATCGCAGGCTGACCTGGTTAGTGACCTATTTGAAATGATATCCGATCGTGATCCAAATTTTCTGCCGGAGCCTTATGTCGGGATAGGTCTGATCAAAATGATCACTAACATCCGCAGCAAATTCATCAAAGATTACTATCTGGAATATGTATTGACGCCACCAGACGTTGATATCCTCTCTGACTTCTCCACGCAGGTCAGGCGCGAGCTTTGGGACGTGTGTTTTTCTCGTGATTTTGAGAGAAAAGTAGGCCCTAACCTTCATAGCCAGTCCATCGAACTGCTGATGGGGGCAGGTATTAGTCCGGAACCAGAACAGATTCTATTTTATCTGCAAAGCGTCAGGAGGGATTCATCTCCTGAGATGCTGTTCCGTCGAATGGATGAGCTTGAAAGGGCAATTCACGGCCGCTTCAATCAGCTCTCGCAGGATTTAAAGAGCCCAGAGTTCTGGAGCACTCTTAGCGATAAACAAAAGCGGCAGATTTCTGAGGTTACACGATATTACCAGCGTCGTCCGAGCGCGAAGACAGCGGGTGACGTGGTACTTGAAGTACTTAGGATATTCAAGATTCAGGTCGAGGACAGAGGGTTATGGAAAGAGCTCTGGGAGGGCGCGAAACCAAAGCATGAACGCAGTGTTCAGAATCTGTTCTTCAGCAGTGCGGTCAGTTTCTGTGCGGCTTACGATTTGGATATTTCGCCAGAATCCAATGGAGGCAACGGGCCTGTGGATTTTAAAGTGTCAGGCGGTTGGCATGACAAAGTGGTCGTTGAGTTTAAGCTGTCGACCAACTCCAGTGCAGTCCATGGATATGAAACTCAGCTGGAACTCTACAAGGTGTCGGAGGGGCTTGTGCACGGTATTTTCGTGTTGATTGATGTTGGGAGGCTGGGTGATAAGCTCACACAAATACATGAAATTCAAGATGCTAATGGTGATACGGCTTCGGATGTCATCTATATCGACGCTCGACGAAAAGCTTCTGCGAGCAAAAGACGATAATACTTTAAACTCTGGTAGTCCGAAGGATTAAGAGCTGTTTTCTAGCAGGAAACTGACCCCGCCCCTCTGCCGCAAGCGCTAAGGATATCGGCTCTGCCAATATCAGAGCCTGACCCTGGCTGGGTGCGCTCGATTGCCTACTTTCGGCCGGAAGCGGGGCTTGCGAGCGTCCGCTTATGGCCGTTAGCGACCGTTGCGCTGGTTAGCCATCCTTGTCCTTCCACACGTGGAGGACATGCCATGAGCATCATCGCTAACCGCAGCCGTCAGCCCTGGAACAAAGGAAAATTGGTCGGGCAGAACCCCCCGCTCCAACTGAGAGATATCTGGGCTATCCGAGTAAGGCTTCAAATTGCAGAAAATACTCGAGATCTGGCTCTCTTCAATCTGGCCATAGACAGCAAGCTTAGGGCTTGCGACCTAACCAAGCTCCGCGTGCGCGACGTCGCTCACGGCGAGCACGTATCCTCACGAGCAATGGTGATGCAGCAGAAAACGCAGCGGCCAGTGCAGTTCGAGATTACTGAACAAACACGGTTCACTGTCGCGGCTTGGATACATCAGGCCCAACTACGCAGCGAGGACTGCTTGTTCCCGAGCCGAGTGCATGCCTCAGACCATTTGTCCACTCGGCAGTACGCTCGTATCGTCAAAGGCTGGGTGAATGCAGTTCGCCTTGATCCGGCCATGTATGGCACTCATACGATGAGACGTACTAAGGCATCATTGATCTATCGCAGGACGAAAAACCTGCGGGCGGTTCAGCTGCTGCTTGGACATTCCAAGCTGGAGAGCACCGTTCGATATTTGGGAATTGAGGTCGATGACGCTCTGGAGATGGCGGAACGGACTGAGGTCTGACGATGCACAGCGACGGTCGAGATCAGACCGTCGCTAATCGACCCAGAGCTGCCGTTAGCGAGCGGCAGAGATCGGCCACGACCGGCTGCTCGCCGTGAGCGAGTCATGGGTGTGGCTGGCAGAGGCACGCATACTCGCGCACCGATTCACGACATGATTTTGTCTACACCCTCTTAGAGAATGTCAGCTCCCAACGATATACTCTCTTGCTGGAGTATCGTCTTAAACTTCTCCCGGCAAACTATAGCGGACACCTCATCTTGGTCGCTCACCGAGATACTCAGAATGTCGTCAATCAGATTTACGTCAGCTGTTTCAAACACATTTCTAGCGTCCTCCGCACATGCTTTGAATTTCATGTCTAGCTCGTCTTGCGACAGGTCGTCGTAGTGAAATTGGTGTAGTTTAAAGCTGTAGGTTTTCATAGTGCTTCCTAGTGTTTATTCGTGATCGACACAGTGTATTGGATCTTGATTTCACTATCAATCTTATGAACCCTCCTACTTATATCTAATCACATACGGGTTTTACAAAGCCGATCCGGCTTCCAGGACAAAGCACACCCTCTCATTATTTTCTATGGCTGAAATTCAAGAACACTCGCAAGTGCTGAATCTTTTCGGCGGCAGGATGGGTTTCCCACACTTTTTGTGAGAATTTATGGATGAGAACTCAAGAACTAGCCTAAGGTGCATGACCCTCGCGGCGCGGAGGATGGGTTTCGTGACAGTCCTCTGCTCTATGAGCTAACATGGTGCAGCACCGTAACGTCAAGGAGCCAGCGAGGGAAAATGCAAGCATTGACTGTTTTCAAGGACCATGTTGTCTGTCCCGACACTAGAGAAGAGCACCCTTTGATTGAAGGGCTTCAGCTTTCTAAACTTGCCGATATTGTACTCCGCTGGAATAACTATCGAGCTTATCTGCTCCGAACCCATCGCATGGCGTTACATAAATCATCCGATTACGACGGATCACCGTTTGAAGATTTTTACCAGATTCGTTATAAAGTAGATGATTGCTACACAATCTCGGAGGACCCTTATATCTCAATCACTTTCGAGGACACTTTTGATAGTGATTATGACTACACAGCAATGGCAAGCCGCAGCACTACTACCGCTTACAAAATGGGTAGGGCGCTCCCACCGCAAGAGACAAAATTTAAAATATACAGAGCAATTCTAAGGCGAAGAGAGGGCGACGCTGAGATTTGGTTCCAGCACGAGATCGCACGCCTACAGCGAATTCTGGATGATCTAGACGCAGCAACGATCAACCTTAACTTATGGGCCGCAAGCGATATTAACATGAGAGTTTCATGCCCGGCGGCGAACTGTTCGTCTCGCAAGCACCCTACCATCCTCCTCCCCAGCCAACTCCTTGTTCATGCAAATTCAAAACTTTCACTAGATGCTTTCAAGGAAAAATTAACTTGCAAGTCATGCGGAGCTAGAGGTGGAATCATTAGCGCCGCATGACATAAAATTGTAAAGCACGCCCGCCAGATGAGCGGGCTTTAATTTAATTACAAGAACCTCCACCCACGAACAACCCTAAAGTTAATATACTTCGTCATCTGCTCTTCAAGGATTAACAATCCCTTCTCAAAATCCAAACGTGCTTCCACACTTTTCTCGTGCAGTAAATGCATTATCTCTCGGCTGGTGTTCGGCATAGCGCCAGATTTGGCATCCTCTTACACAAGGATTTATTTCCACTGGTCATAATTCTGTTCAGCGTATCGTAAACACCACCTTTAGAATCGAAAAGAAACTGGGACTCTCGGTAGAGCTTTATGCGCTCAACAGACTTGGCTTTCATACTGCCATCAACCTTACCATACGCCAACGGATAGTACTCAAATGCGGCTAGGTAGCCGTTAAAGCGCTTGTTGTACAGGTCTAACTTCACTTTTGCACTTGCAATCTTCATCTGCGAGTAGACGACAGTAAACGTTGCAAGGCTAATCAGTGTCGCAGCAATGCTCAGGTAGACTGTTATATCTGGACTGGTGATGACGCTCGTAGTTTAAACTGTCATTTCATCAGTCCTTGCTCAGATAGTCGCAGTTTCATACGTTACTTCCTTAGTTAAGTTTAGTTTGCCCATGTTTGTGATGTCTACAGGAGGTAGTCAAGGCTGGCCCATGCGTTGGATTGGAAGCTTCACCCGCTTACCATTAGTCGGGTACCGACACGCTACTCATAGTGGCGCAGGGCCTCACTCAAGCAGGCAACGACAAGCAACAAATTGTGCCCATGCTGGCCGAGCTCAAGGCACTGCCGGCATCGTTGGGCCAAGTGCAGACGCTGCTCGGGGACTGTGGCTACAGCAGCGAAAGCAACATCGCCGCCTGCGAAGCGGCCGCAATCGTCCCTCTGCGGCATTTGCTATCTAACACATGTGAGTGCATGCCCCGGTCAGGCTTGATCCGCTAGGAGTGGTACCGGAGCAAAGCACTTCCATTCTGTCTTTAAGGTTGGGATACCTACCAGCGGAAGATGAACGCGAGTGAGCTGACTGCTTTTGGCCGTTAGCCGACCCCGGCGGACGGCCGCTTGGGGTCGAAGGTGGACGCCTACGACCGTCCGCTCTTGGCCATTGCTGCATTTCGCGAAGGGCAGCTGAGGGTCGAAAGCTGCTGTTCGCGAGAGACTGCTTTCGACCCGCAGCCCTATGGAAATGGCAGGTAATTCCGAGCGCGGTCATTCTTCCCGATTTATAAACCGTCCCCTCTATCCCAACCGCGCTTGGCGGGAGCGTTAACGATCTATACCCTGAACCAGAGCATCGTCCTGGGGCATGGAGACTACCCGAAATGCACCAGGTGTTGGCCCTGATTAGTATTTGACTCAGGCTGCTGGAGTTCATTGGCACGCCCGAATACCCGGCATCGGATGACCTTGCTCGGTATTACAGCGGCTGCGCATAGGTCACTCAAAATTTGCCGCTGGGGTAAAACTCGTTCCAGCATCCGAAATGCCGAACATACGCAGCGTAGACGAAAGATGATAAGGATGGCTTTGGAGATCGCCATTGTTATTAGAGTTGGTCGCGGTAGATTCGTAATTGTGCATCGACAACTTGACGCAGTGCGTCCACATCTCCACAAAACATAACCATCTTTTCCGTCCCTTCAAGTCGTGACGACACCGACAACTCAAACTGGGTGCCTCCCTGTGGGTGCTGCACGGCGCGGACGATGCAGTTAGAGCTTGGCTCTTGCTGCGCTGGCCCCAAAAAAAACGCCCAGCCGTCCGGATCGTTATGTTCCTCGGCAACTAACTCGGGGAATTTTCGTGTGAGGAATTTACGAATTTCATCAGGCGACATGATGGGGCCTTGCGGCGTCTGCATCTGATTGAAGTAATTTTGAAGATTACCAAGTCGAGTGCGCATGTCATCTACCAAACTCAAATGCTCTTCGAGGCGTTTTTCTGCCCCCTCGACATTGCTGCCTTGACCTAGGATCGTATTGATGGACATCGTCCCTACTCCCTGCGAAGTCCCGGCTTTTTCTGCGCTAGCCATGACTTGGCGGAAGCTTGAGCTTTGGACTTGCTCGGGGAGCGTTTCATTAATATTTTTTATCTTCGGGCGGAGCACTGCGAGGACCGCATTCCCGTATTTTACCGCCTCTTCTCGCGATGGGATTTTTCCTTTGTGAACTACCTCGTTTCTAAACTTGATATAATCTGCAGGCAATAGCAGAGGGTTTTCTCTGAAATGATTGGACCAAAGAAATATGAATGCACCTAGTTGCCGCTCTGACATGTTCGAGACACTTTTCCATACTGCCTGGAAAAGATCGTCACTACCCGAAGATTTTTCGAGGAGTATCTGGATGGTATATTCGTAGAAACGCTCTAGGCTGGAAGTAAAAGACGAAACCGCCTCTCGATAGTATCCATCCAGTATCGCGTGCGCGCCAATTTCAAACAGAACTTCGAATTTGTGGTGCTGAAGGACGGTCACGGTCCTATGGCCAGACGGGCAGGTTGCCATGTAGCAACCATCGTCCCGAACTTCGATTTGTGAAGCACCTTCTGGGCGTCCGTTTTCTTGCAAGCACTGCATGCATGACAGCGTTAACCGCATGAGCCCTTTCCTCTATGTGAGCGATGCATCACCCCTTGCTGCGGTTGGCGATGCTTCTCGATGGGTAGTATCACTACATTAGAGTGTAGTGCCCGGTAAATGTCGAATTTAAGGTGGTACGCTAATCAGGTGCCTGAATCACCCTTACTTTTGTAGAGTATTAAGTGACTGTTTCTGGCCGGTTATCGACCGTTGCATTGGTTAGCCATTCTAGTTCTTCCACACGTAGAGGACGTGTCATGAAATCATCGCTACCGGCAGCCGTCAGCCTTGGAATCAAGGAAAATTGGTCGGGCGGAAACCCCCGCCGCGACTGAGAGACATCTGGGCCATCCGAGTAAGACTTCAAATGGCAGAAAGAACTCGGGATCTTGCTCTCTTCGATCTGGCCATCGACAGCAAGCTTCGAGCTTGCGATTTAACAAAGCTCCGGGTGCGCGACGTTGCCCACGGCGAGCACGTATCATCACGAGCGATGGTGATGCAACAGAAAACGCAGCGGCCAAGTGCAATTCGAGATTACTGAACAAACACGGTCTGCTGTGGCAGCCTGGATACGTCAGGCCAAGCTACGCAGCGAGGACTGCTTGTTCCCTAGCCGGCTGCATACCTCTGACCACCTATCCACTCGGCAATACGCTCGTATAGTCAAAGGCTGGGTGAAAGCCATTGACCTTGATCCAGCCATGTACGGCACTCATACGATGAGACGTACGAAAGCATCACTGATCTATCGCAGGACGAAAAATCTGCGGGCGGTTCAACTGCTGCTCTGCCATACGAAGCTGGAGAGCACCGTTCGATATTTGGGGATCGAGGTCGATGACGCCCTGGAGATGGCGGAACAGACCGAGGTTTGATTATGCATAGCGACGGTTGACTTCAAGCCGTCGCTAATCGACCCAAAGCTCCCCTCTGAGAAGGGCAGCTCACGGCCATGAGCAGCCACTCGGCATTGCTCTGTGATGGCAGTGAAAGAGCCATATCCACTACATCGCGACGCTGCATGCCCCATTGCAAACATCTTGGCTGTAGGCACTAAGTCAGTTGTTGCCTGTTATAGGAAAGCAGGCGCCAGCCACGCCGAAGCGAGGATAACGGCCGCTTTGGTCATCGTTGCTGGCGATTGCTGGCCCTGCATGAGCGATGTCACAATGCCAAGCCATGCCTAGCCACACCTAGCCATGCCTAGCACGCTCAACCACAAGCGCGATTAACGGACCCTCACCATGCCCAGCCTCCGTAGCTGTTCCAACGCGCTCGACCGGCCGGAGAGGATTCTGATGGTTCGGCTACGTCGACTGCTGTGTTTTGTGCTGCTCTGGGCTCAGGCTGTGTGGGCGAGCCCTGTCACTCAAGAGAACAGTGCTGCGCAGGTGATTGATGTCCAGCTACGTTGGAAACATCAGTTCCAGTTCGCGGGCTACTACGCCGCCATCGCCCAGGGCTATTACCGCGAAGAAGGGCTGGACGTGCGCTTGCACGAAGGCGGCCCCAATGTCACACCGGTCGAAGAAGTGCTCTCTGGGCGTGCCCAATACGGCGAAGCCAATAGTGAATTGCTCTACGCTCGCCTGCATGGAAAGCCCTTGGTAGCCCTGGCGGTGATTTTTCAGCACTCACCTTCCGTGCTCGTGGCTCGAACGGACCAAGGTGTTCGCACTGTGCACGATCTGCTCGGCAAGCCGTTGATGCTGATGAATGCAGAGACAGATGCCGATTTTCTGGCGATGTTCCGTAGCGAAGGTATAGCCCTCGAAAAACTACAACTGATACCCAGCAGTTTTCAAATTGGGGATCTGGCCAGCGGTAAAGTGACGGCGTTCAACTCGTACCTGACCAATGAGCCCTTCTACCTGCAAGAACGGGGCGTGGAATACAACATCATCTCGCCCGTTACTTACGGGATCGACTTCTACAGCGACATCCTGTTCACCAGCCAGGCCGAGATTGACGAGCATCCACAGCGCGTCGAGGCCTTGCGCCGCGCCACCCTGCGCGGCTGGCGCTACGCGATGGATAACCCCGAGCAAATCATAGACCTGCTGCTCAATCAGTATTCGGTGAAGAAAAGTCGCGCGCACCTGCAATTTGAAGCTGAGGCCATGCGTCCGCTGGTGGTATCTGACCTGATCGAGATCGGTCATATGAACCCAGGGCGCTGGCAACGTATGGCTGAGACTTTCCTCGAACTGGGCATGGTCGACAGTATTGCCGGATTGGAAAACTTCATCTACGACCCCAACCCGCCGCAACTCGTCGAGCGACTGCGCAAGACCATTGTTCTGGTCAGCATCGGCTCTGCGCTTGTCTTGATGTTCGCTCTGATTCTGTTGAATGCCCAGCGCCACCTACGCAACGAGATCAAGTTGCGCAAACGCGCCCAGGAGGAAGTACATAAGCTGGCTTTCTATGACAGCCTGACTGGCTTACCAAATCGCAACAGTTTTATTCCCTTCGCGAGTCAGCGGCTGCTCGACGCAAAGAAGCGTGGAGAGCATCTGGCCTTGTGCTATATCGACTTGAATCACTTCAAGCAGATCAATGATCGTTATGGCCACCAGGCGGGCGATGCCATGCTGATCCACGCAGCCTCGGCAATCAAATCCAAGATTTGCGAGTATGAAATAGCGGCGCGCATGGGCGGTGATGAATTTGTCGTGCTGCTCGCCGGCGCGGATCACCGAAGCGATATCCAGCGCGTCACCGGTGAAATCTGCGAAGCCGTCGCCTTGCCCATTCCATGGGCAAACAGCCACATCAAGGTTAGCGCCAGCCTAGGGGTGGCGTGGTATCCGGAAGATGGTGAAGACCTCGACGATTTGATTTTCAAGGCTGACACCGCCATGTTCCAAAGCAAAGCCAGTATCACTGCGCAGGCTTGAAGCTGCTGCAGACACAACCCGCGCAGGGTAGCGCGCTGTCCACGCTGGACAATCACTCAGGATTGCTCTCGTAGCGCAGCCACCCTGCAACTCGTGAGCCCCCATCTACCCGATCTTTAGGGTGAGTGCGGCCATCACTGACAGTCACCTCAGGGAAATCAAACGGGCTCATGCCTTCAATACAGGCCACATTGACGCCGTACTGATCAGGCGCAGAACGGCGCTGATGGAAGGTATAGATCCCGCACTTGGAGCAGAAGTAGTGCTTGGCCTCGCGCGTATGAAACTGATACAGCGTGAGCGCCTCTTGCCCTTGGGTGACGGTGATATCGTCCAGGTTGGCTGATACCGCAACGGCACCGCGCATACGGCAGAGCGAGCAGTCGCACCGGCGCGCGGTACGCACGCCATCGGTCAAGCGCACGGAAAACTGCACAGTCCCGCAATGGCAGGCGGCCTGGTACACGGGACGATCATCGTTGCTTGCATCAGCCATGGCGATTCTCCAGAGGCATCCGAGGCAAAAGGGGCGCAGATCTGACACTCCATTGACCTGCCTTTCACTAAGTTTTCACGAGCGACTTGGCAGTCTATACCCATCCCTACGTGATAGACCTTAGCCCGCCTAGCAGCGGGCTTTCTTTTGCCTGCGATTTTTGTCAGGCCAGGCGCCGTCAGCTCGGCGTATCAAAGCCACCCTGGCGCCACCCGGTAACCTGCAGCGCCACGCGCAAGCGATCACCGGTCAACGCCGGAACAGTGCGCCCATCCGCACTCTGCATGTCCTGCCCTGCCAGCAAGGCATTTATGATCGCCTCCTCTACCGCCTCGGCTGCCGCAGCGAACAGCGGTGAGATATGGTCGTTGTTGACCATCTCCACTTGAGCAGTCTTGGCCAGGTGACGGCGGTTGTAATCCGCAGGCGCCAAGCCGGTATTCCCAGTCGAGAAGGCCAGAAAAATATCGCCGCTGGAGTCGTCGGTGCCTCCCCCGGTGCGGGCGATACCTAGCGAAGCCCGCTGCGCCAGGCGCTGACACTGATGAGGCAGCAACGGAGCGTCGGTCGCCAGCACCACCACAATCGAGCCCATCCCCGGCGTATCCTGCTCGGCAAAGGGCGACGGCAGATCACCCAATACACGGCCGACCGGGTATCCGTCGACCCGCAGGTCAAGCCGTTGACCGTGGTTGGCCTGGACAAAGGCACCCACCGTCCAGGCGCCCTGCTCTGCCGGCAACTCGCGGGAAGCGGTGCCGATGCCACCTTTGAACTCGTGGCAGATCATGCCCGTGCCTCCGCCAACCGAACCTTCCAGTACGGGCCCGCTGCTCGCTGCCGACAGCGCCTGTTGCACCAGGTCAGCATTGACGTGCTGCCCCCAGATGTCGTTCAGCACGCCGTCATAGGTTTCCATCACCACCGGCATGCACCAGTAGGTCGAATCGTCCTGCAGGGTTGCCCGTTCATGAGCAATCAGCGCGTCACGCACCACGCCGACGCTGTGGGTGTTGGTGGTGGCGATGGGCGTTGTCAGCAGGCCGGCTTCGCGTATCCACTCGAGGCCGGTGGCATCGCCATTGCCATTCAACACGTGGCAGCCTGCGAAACACGGCTGATACCGTGCGGCCCCTGCGCGGGGTTCGATGACGCTGACACCGGTGCGTACGGGTTTGCCGTTGGCGGTCTGGTTCAAGGTAGCGTGCCCAACGCGTACGCCAGGCACATCGGTAATTGCGTTGTTGGGGCCGGGCTTGCCCAGGCCCAGGGTGATACCGAAGTCACGTGCTCGCATCGTGGTGCTCACTTAGAGTTTCTGGAAGGCAGGGCTCATTTTTCCGTAGGTGCCGTACAGCACCACCGAACTGAGCAAGATGCCAAGAATGATAAACAGGTCGCGGCTGGACGCCGTGCCCAGCAAGGTCAGCAGCAGGTAACCGGCGCCGACCACGGCAGCGAGGGCTGGCAGCGGCCACAGCGGCATGCGATACGGGTGCTCGCGATCGCGCCGCAGCACGCGGCTGAACAGTGCGCACAGCGCGACTACCAGGTAGACACACAGGATCAGCAGCACGGTGAACGAGGTGAGCTCGGCCAGGTTGGAGCTGAATGTCAGCGCCGCCGAAGGCACGGCCAGGAACAACGTGGCCAACCATGGCGACTCCCATTTCGCGTGGATGCGGGTAAAGGCCTTGTTCAGTTTCGGCATCCACAGCGCGTCGCGCCCGCTGCTGTAGATCACTCGCCCGCTCTGGATGACCAGCGCAATGATCGCGTTGAACACCGACAGGAAGATCCCGGCGCTGACCAGCCGCGACAGGGTTTGGTTGCCATGGGCCGTGAGCAGGTAACCGATCGGGTCAGGGCTGGCCAGCATCGCTTCCAACGAGGGCGCACCAATCAACAGCGCGATCAGCGGGATCACCTCGATGGCGACCACCAGCAGCAGCGACCACAACACCGCCTTGTGAATGCCACGCCCGCCGCACTTCATGTCTTCAGCCAGCAACACCGCGCCGCCAAAGCCGTTGTATGAGAACAACGCCGTGCCCATCGCACCGATGACCAATGCCCATGGCGCTGCGTGGAGGATGCCGTTATCGAGCACCAGCGGGGTAAGGATAGTGCTCACAGGCTGCTGCGCATGGCTGAAGCCCAGCACCACGATGACCATCAGCGCAGCGACTTCCAGCAGCAGGCAAACGCCGGTAACCCAGGCGTTGAGCTTGATGTTGAGAATGGCCAGCAGATAGCCCAGCGTGACGATGACCAGGGCAACAACCTGACCATCCAGCTGACTGCCCAGCGCGGCGTTCAGGTAGGTGGCCGCACCGGTGGCGAGGACCGGCGGGATGAACACCAGCATCGCCAGCACGGTGAGGAAGGTGGCGTAGCCGGCCATGCCGCCAAATACCCGTTTGGCAAACACGTATTCGCCGCCTGCGGCACTGTGAGCCCGGCCCAGTTCGGCATAGCACAGGGCAAACATCAGGGCGAGCACGCCGCCCAGCAGGAAGGCCCAGATCACGCCGGTACCGGCCTGGGCGATGGCAAATGGCGCGATGACGAATACCGAGCTTGCAGGGGTAACCGACGATACAGTGATGGCAACGACATCCGGGACGCTCAAGGTGCGCTTGAGCTGGGGCTCTGCAGAATGACTGGACGGCATAGGTTCATCTCCACGTTGTTATATGAGTTAGGGAGGCAGAACTGAGGTGTGACGCTGCGCACTCGACGGCGCGCTTGGCATGAACAGAATCTATGCAGGCGTGAGCCACTGAACAATTCCCCCGAAGGGGTACCCCTGTTGACAGCGGGGTAGAGAAACGCGCCAATAAGCAACTCGCCCCAGGAACGCAGCCGTGGACATCCTCTTTCATGAAGTCTCCAGCCACAGCGCATTGGCCCGTGTCATCGAGCAAAGTGGCAGCCCGCGCTTCTGGCGCCAGCTGACCTTGTTGCTGCGCCATTGGGTGCAGTTCGACAACGCGCTGGCGATTCACTTCCCGGCGCAGGGCGCGCCACATGTACTGGATGAATACGACGCGTCACCTGCGCCAGTGGCCAGCGCCTTGTACCTGGACGGCTTGTACCTGCTGGACCCGTTCTACCAGGCGGCTCACGAAGGCTTGGCCAGCGGCTTTTACCACCTTGAAGAAGTAGCCCCCGACCAATTTCGGCAGACGGATTACTTCCTCAACTATTTCCATGATCACGTACTTGAAGACGAGGTGCAGTTTCTGCTGCAGGTGCCTGATGGCGTCGTGTCGCTGTCGCTGGGCATGCGCCGGGCGTTCGACGCGACAGAGCGGGGCAAGCTCACTTTGGTAAGCCAGTGGGTATTGGCGTTGGTCGCCCAGAGCTGGGCACAACTCAGCGCTTCAGTGCCGCGCAAGCCGCCGGTTGGCGACGCGCTGGCGAAGTTTGGTGAGGGGATATTGTCTGACCGGGAGCTGGAAATTGCCCGGCTGATCTTGCGTGGCTATTCGTCCAAAGCGATGGCCCAGCGACTCGGTATATCGCCGGAAACGATCAAAGCCCACCGTCGTCATCTCTACGCAAAGCTCAATATCTCTTCGCAGCCAGAGTTGTTCTCGCGATTTATCCAGCAACTGGGCTTTCAGGAAGACGCATCGGGCTGATACCTGGCAGCAGGGCCGCCAGGCATCAGCACAACCCGATCAAACCGCAGCGTGTGGCTGAGCGGTCTTGACCCGGCGGTACAGCACCAACGTGGCACACAAGGCGCAGCCGGCAGCGAAGGTTACCCAGTACGCCGGCGCAGCCTTGTCACCGGTGAGGTGGATCAGCCAGGTCGACATGGCTGGGGTAAAGCCACCAAACAGCGCCGTGGCCAGGCTGTAAGCCAGCGAGAACCCTGCAACTTTCACCTCGACCGGCATGATCTCGGTCAGCGCCGGGATCATTGCGCCGTTGTAGAGCGCATAGAGGAACGAGAACCACAGCAGCACTTCAAGCATGTGCGAGAAGCTTGCCGACTGCGCCAGGTACGACAGTGCCGGGTATGCGGTGAACAGCGTCAGCACGGTCATCGCTATCATCATTGGCTTGCGCCCGAAGCGGTCGCTGAGCATGCCGCCGATGGGCAACCAGAAGAAGTTCGATACGCCGACCAGCAGCGTCACCAGCAAGGCGTCGGTGGTGGTCAGGTTGAGTACGGTCTTGCCGAAGGTCGGCGCGTACACGGTGATCAGGTAGAAGGCGCTGGTGGTCATGGCCACCATCAGCATGCCGCCGATGACCACGCCCCAGTTGCTGGCCAGTGTTGCCACTACCTGCTTCATGGTCGGGCGATGGGTGCGGTTGGCGAACGCTTCGGTTTCCTGCAGGTTGCGCCGCAGCAGGAAGATGAACGGGATGATCATGCAACCCACGGCAAACGGTACGCGCCAGCCCCACTCGCTGATCTGCTCAGGCGCCAACCACTGGTTCAAGCCGTAGCCCAGCGCTGCGGCAACGATGATCGCCACCTGCTGGCTGCCGGACTGCCAGCTGGTGTAGAAGCCCTTGCGCCCAGGCGTGGCCATTTCCGACAGGTAGACCGACACCCCGCCCAATTCGGCCCCTGCCGAAAAGCCCTGCAGCAGCCGCCCAAGCAAGACCAGCGCCGGTGCCCACAGGCCAATGCTGGCGTATCCGGGCACCAGCACGATCAACAGCGTACCGCTGGCCATGATCGACAGGGTCACGATCAAACCTTTGCGCCGGCCCACGTCATCGATGTACGCGCCGAGCACGATGGCGCCCAGCGGGCGCATCAGGAAGCCTGCGCCGAACACCGCAAAGGTCATCATCAGGGACGCGAATTCACTCGCTGCGGGAAAGAATGCGCTGGCGATTTGACTGGCATAGAAGCCGAACAGGAAGAAGTCGAACTGCTCGAGGAAATTGCCCGAGGTGACGCGGAACACGGCTGCGGCGCGGGAACGGGCAGTGCCCGCAGCAGGGGATGAAGCTTGCATGATGGTCTCCAGCGATACTCTTGAAATATTTGTTACGCTCTAAACCCGAGTATGCAAGACATGTTTTGGAACAGTTAATGTTCAATTCTTCATCTATTAATGCGTTTTCTTCATCAATCGCTTTTCTGCCTGTGATCTGGTGTAGATCAGCCGAGCGCCGCCATTAACGATCCCAGCTGATTTTTTGCTTGCTGACGCCACGTTGACCTGCCTTTCACCTAATTTTCACGGCCATGCGCGCAACCTGAAGCTATCCCTACGTGTGAAAGACCTTGCCCGCCTAGCAGCGGGCTTTCTTTTGCCTGCGATTTACTGCCTCGACAGGTCCGCCAAGGGCTAGCGCCTGGCCTTGGCAACCCTCGGCGCAGCGTCATTGCTGCCCAGCCGGCTGAGCCAGACCGAGCCCAGAATGATCAAGCCACCTATCAGCAGTCGCCCAAGCGGCTCGTGCTGGTTCCAGATCAGCAGGTTGAGCAGCAAGCCCACCGGCACATGCAGGTTGTTCATCACCGCAAGCGTTGCCCCAGAAACCAGGCAGGCGCCCTTGTTCCACCAGTACAGCCCCAGCGCCGTCGGCACCAACCCCAGGAACAACAGCACCAGCCACTGCACATCGGTGCTCGGCAGGCGCTGGGCATTGCCGAACAACAGAAACGCCGGCAGCACCACCAGCAGCGCACCGAGGTAGAAGTAGCCGAAGCGTTTGTAGTGGGGCAAGTCGCTGGGGTTGCGGGCGATCAGGTGGCGGTACAGCACCTGGCCTGCGGCATAGGTGAAGTTGGCCAGCTGCAGCAGCAGGAAGCCGATGAAGAACTCGCCACTGATGCTGTCCATGCGGATCACCGCTGCACCGGCCACCGCCACCAGCGCAGCCACCAGCGCCCAAGGGTTGAAGCGCCGGTTCAGGGCGTCTTCGATCAAGGTCACGTGCAACGGCGTGAGGATGGTGAACAGCAGCACCTCGGGCACGGTCAGCACGCGGAAGCTCAGGTACAGGCAGACGTAGGTGACGCCGTACTGCAGGGCACCGATCAGCAGCATCGAGCGCAAGAAGCGCGGTTCGACCTGGCGCCAGCGGGTCAGCGGCAGGAATACCAGGCCAGCCAGCAGCACCCGCGCTAGTACAGCGAAGTAACTGTCGACGTTGCCCGCCAGGTATTCCCCGATCAGGCTGAAGGAAAACGCCTGAATCAGCGCGACGATAATCAGGTAGCCCATGGTGCTCTCTCGCAAATCAAGGCGGCGACCTTAGCCGGTTGAGGCAACCTGGGCAACCAATCTGCAGCGTGCATCAACTGCCGCGGTGGCTCACGCCAGCGCGGCCAGCCTGGCCTTGGCCTGATTGAGGCCTTTCTCGTGAAAGTCACCGCTCATGTTCAGCCCTTCGGCATGAATGAACTCGACCTCGTGAATACCGATGAAAGCCATGGCCTGACGCAGGTACGGTTCCTGATGATCACTGCCGGCGCCGGCATGGATGCCGCCGCGGGCAGTCAGGACGATGGCGCGCTTGCCTTGCAGCAAGCCCTGCGGCCCGGTCGGGGTGTACTTGAAGGTGATACCCGCGCGCAGCACATGGTCCAGCCAGGCCTTGAGGGTGCTGGGGATGGTGAAGTTGTACATCGGCGCCGCCATTACCAGCACGTCGGCGGCAAGCAGCTCTTCAGTCAGCAGGTTGGACCGTTCGAAGGCCGCCTGCTCCAGTGGCGAGCGCTGCTCATCAGGCTTCATCCAGCCGCCGAGGAGGTCGGCGTCCAGGTGCGGCAGCGGGTTGGCGGCAACATCACGCACGCTGATCTGGTCGGCCGGATGCGCCGCCTGCCACTGCTGAATGAAGTCGCGGGTGAGCTGGCGAGAAACGGAATCTTGCTGGCGGGCGCTGCTTTCGATGATCAGTACGCGGGACATGGTGCCTCCATTGGCATAAAAGTGCGATTCAATGGAGGCGAGATTAGAGGTTGACCTATCGATAAAAAAGCGTAAAAAGTGGAGTCAACCTATCGATTTATCTGTTTTATTGCGCCGTGCAGCTCAGCGCGATGCGTAGCTTGATGATCTGCCGGTTGAACTTGGCGGTCACGTCCACGCTTTTGTTTGCCGGCACGATCACGCGCCGCACCCGAGGCGCTTCCGGGCCGTTGCGAAAACTCACCTTGCACGCCGCGGCCACTTCGCCGTAGTTGTTGACGGTGATGCTGCCGATGTCCTGATCAGTGTCATAGGCGGTGTAGTCGATCTTCACCCCGCTGATGTCCTTGGTCACATCGATCGGGTAAGCCATTGCACTCAATGGCAGGCACAACAAGACAGCCAGACAATATTTCTTCACAGGGCGCTCTCCTTGAAAGAGCGCAGCTTAGGACAACAGGAGCCGAAGATGAAAGCGCCGCGCGTAACCCTTGATCAGTGGCGAACCCTGCAGGCAGTGGTCGACCACGGCGGGTTTGCCCAGGCAGCCGACGCCCTGCACCGCTCGCAGTCGTCGGTAAGCTATACCGTGGCGCGCATGCAGGAGCAACTGGGCGTGCCGCTGCTGCGCATCGACGGGCGCAAGGCGGTGCTGACCGAAGCCGGCAACGTGCTGCTGCGCCGCTCGCGGCACCTGGTCAAACAGGCCAGTCAGCTCGAAGACCTGGCCCACCACATGGAACAAGGCTGGGAAGCCGAGGTGCGCCTGGTGGTCGATGCGGCGTACCCCAGCGCCCGCCTGGTGCGCGCACTGAGCGCGTTCATGCCGCAAAGCCGCGGCTGTCGCGTGCGCCTGCGTGAAGAGGTGTTGTCCGGGGTCGAGGAAGTGCTCCACGAAGGCATCGCCGACCTTGCCATCAGCAGCTTCAGCATCGGCGGTTACCTGGGCACCGAGCTGAGTTCGGTCGAGTTCATCGCCGTCGCCCACCCGGAACACAGCCTGCACCGGCTGGGCCGCGAGATCACCTTCCAGGATCTGGAAAGCCAGTTGCAGGTGGTGATCCGCGACTCCGGCCGCGCGCAGCCAAAAGACGTTGGCTGGCTCGGCGCCGAGCAGCGCTGGACAGTCGGTAGCCTGGGCACCGCCGCGACCTTCGTCGGCAGTGGCCTGGGCTTTGCCTGGCTGCCGCGGCACATGATCGAGCGCGAACTGCGCGATGGGCTGCTCAAGCCATTGCAGCTGGATCAAGGTGGCAGTCGCCATCCGCTGTTCTACCTTTACTCGAGCAAAGAGAAAGCCCTCGGCCCGGCCACGCAGATCCTCATCGATCTGCTGCGCAGCTTCGACACCGCGCCGCTGGACGTGCCTTTCGCCGCCCCTCCACAAGCCTGAGAAGCCCGCGCCCATGGCCTATTTCGAACACGAAGGCTGCACCCTGCACTACCAGCAGTACGGCCAGGGCGAACCGCTGGTGCTGCTGCATGGCCTCGGTTCGAGCAGCCTCGACTGGGAACTGCAGGTGCCGCTGCTGAGCCAGCACTACCGGGTGATCCTGCTCGACAGCCGTGGCCATGGCCGCTCGGACAAACCCGCCGACGGCTACCAGATCGCAACCTTCAGTGAAGACCTGCTGGCCCTGCTCGAACACCTGCAGACCGGCCCGGTGCACCTGGTTGGCCTGTCGATGGGGGGCATGATCGGCTTTCAGTTCGCCGTCGATCACCCGCGCTGGTTGCGCAGCCTGTGTATCGTCAACAGCGCCCCCGAGGTCAAGCGGCGCAGCCGCAGCGACTGGGTCTGGTGGGCCAAGCGCTGGGCCCTGGCCCGCATGCTGAGCGTTGAGACAGTGGGCAAAGGCCTGGCCGCGCGCCTGTTCCCCAAACCCGAGCAGGCTGACCTGCGGGAGAAGATGATCCAGCGCTGGGCGCGCAACGACAAGCGCGCCTACCTGAAGAGCTTCGACGCCATCGTCGACTGGGGCGTGGCGGAACGCATCGGCCAGATCCAGTGTCCCACCCTGGTGATCGCGGCCGACCACGATTACACCCCGGTACAACTGAAACAGCGTTATGTCGAACGGATCCCGCACGCCAGGCTGGCGGTAATCGAAGATTCGCGGCACGCTACGCCGCTTGATCAAGCCGAGGTCTTCAACCAGACCCTGCTGCAGTTCATCACTAGCGTTTCCACCTCTCAAGGATCTTTGAGCCCATGCTGAAAAAAATTCTGCTCGCTGCCTGTTCGGTTGCTTTTGCCACTAGCGTCCTGGCCTCGGACAAGACCCCGCACGTGCTGCTCGACACCAGCTTCGGCCCGGTCGAAATCGAGCTGAATGCGGAAAAAGCGCCGGTCAGCACCAAGAACTTCCTGCAGTACGTGGACAGCGGCTTCTACAACAACACCATCTTCCACCGGGTCATTCCGGGCTTCATGGTCCAGGGCGGTGGCTTCACCGAACAGATGGTGCAGAAAGACACCAAGGACCCAATCAAGAACGAAGCCAGCAATGGCCTGCGCAACACCCGCGGCACTTTGTCGATGGCGCGCACGTCCAACCCGAACTCGGCCACCAGCCAGTTCTTCATCAACGTGAATGACAACGCCTTCCTCGACCCGGGCCGTGACGCTGGCTACGCAGTGTTCGGCAAGGTCACCAAGGGTATGGAAGTGGTCGATCAGATCGTCAATTCGCAGACCACCGTAAAAAAAGGCATGCGTGATGTGCCGGCTGACCCGGTATTCATCAAGTCCGCCAAACGCATCGACTGACCACAGGTTTCACAGGGACGTGATACTGCCTGAGGTCGGGTAGAACAGGAGTTGCAATGCCCATGCTGTACCGCCGTTTCGAAAAGCTCATCGATATCTTCCGCGACGCCCCGAGCGAGGCTCCACCGAGTACGGTGTGGGCCTTCTACCTGTACTACCTGCGTCAGGTCTGGCCGAGCTTCGTTGCCCTGCTGATCGTCGGCCTGGTCGCCGCGCTGATCGAGGTGGCGATGTTCGGCTACCTGAGCCGGATCATCGACCTCGCCCAGGGCACGCCGGACCCGAACTTCTTCAGCCTGCATGGCGCCGAGCTGCTGTGGATGCTGGTGGTGGTGTTGCTGATCAGGCCGCTGTTCTTCGGCCTGCATGACCTGCTGGTGCACCAGACCATCAGCCCGGGCATGACCAGCATGATCCGCTGGCAAAACCACAACTACGTGCTCAAGCAGAGCATGAATTTCTTCCAGAACGACTTCGCCGGGCGCATCGCCCAGCGCATCATGCAGACCGGCAACTCGCTGCGCGACTCGGCGGTGCAGGCGGTGGATGCGCTGTGGCACGTGCTGATCTATGCCATCAGTGCGCTGGTGCTGTTCGCCGAAGCCGACTGGCGCCTGATGGTGCCGCTGCTGGTGTGGATCGCCTGCTACATCGGCGCACTCTGCTACTTCGTGCCGCGGGTCAAGGCGCGGGCGGTAGTATCTTCGGATGCCCGCTCCAAACTGATGGGGCGGATCGTCGACGGTTACACCAACATCACCACCCTCAAGCTGTTTGCCCACACTGACTACGAGCAGCAATACGCCCGTGAAGCGATCAGCGAGCAGACCGAGAAGACCCAGCTGGCCTCGCGCGTGATCACCAGCATGGATGTGGTCATCACCACGCTCAACGGTTTGCTGGTAGTCACCACCACCGGCCTGGCCCTGTGGCTGTGGAGCAACTCGCTGATTACCGTGGGCGCGATTGCCCTGGCAACCGGTCTGGCGATTCGCATCGTCAACATGTCGGGCTGGATCATGTGGGTGGTCAACGGCATCTTCGAGAATATCGGCATGGTCCAGGACGGCCTGCAGACCATCGCTCAGCCAGTCACAGTCACCGACCAGCTGCAGGCACCTGCGCTCAAAGTGACGCGCGGCGCCGTGCGCTTCGACAACGTCGGCTTCAACTATGGCAAGGGTCGCAGGGTCATCGATGGCCTGGATCTGGATATTCGCCCGGGTGAAAAGATCGGCCTGATCGGCCCGTCCGGCGCCGGCAAGTCGACCCTGGTCAACCTGCTGCTGCGTCTGTACGACGTTGAAAGCGGGCGCATCCTGATCGACGGGCAGAACATCGCCGAGGTCAACCAGGCCAGCCTGCGCGCGCAGATCGGCATGATCACCCAGGACACCTCCTTGCTGCACCGCTCGATCCGCGACAACCTGCTGTACGGCAGGCCTGACGCGACCGACGAGGAAGTCTGGGCCGCCGTGCGCGGGGCCAGGGCCGATGACTTCATCGGCCAGCTGTCCGACTCGCAGGGTCGCACTGGCTTCGATGCCCATGTGGGCGAGCGCGGGGTCAAACTCTCGGGCGGCCAGCGCCAGCGCATCGCGATCGCCCGGGTTCTGTTGAAGAACGCGCCGATCCTGATCATGGACGAGGCCACCTCCGCACTCGACTCAGAGGTGGAAGCGGCTATTCAGGAGAGCCTGGAGACACTGATGCAAGGCAAGACGGTGATCGCCATTGCCCACCGACTGTCGACCATCGCACGCATGGATCGACTGGTCGTGCTTGACCAAGGCCATGTGGTCGAGACCGGTACCCACGCTGAGCTGCTCGCCCATCAGGGCTTGTATGCGCGCTTGTGGCATCACCAGACAGGCGGCTTCGTAGGGGTCGACTGACCGCAGTACCGCGCCGGGCCTGCACAGGCTCGGCGCACCTTCCTGCACCTTACTCCTGACGATAAGGCAGCATGCTCCGCGCCTCTTCGGTGTAGGCTCTGACGCCCTCCCCCTCCTGCTGCAAAAACTCCGCAACCGCCTCCCGCAAGCCTGGATGCAGCAGGTAATGCCACGAGCGGGTGATGACCGGCTCGAAGCCGCGAATCAGCTTGTGCTCACCCTGAGCGCCAGCATCAAAACGTTGCAGCCCTTCGGCGATCGCGAAGTCCATGCCTTGGTAAAAACAGGTTTCGAAGTGCAGCCGATCAAACTCATCCAGGCAGCCCCAGTACCGCCCGAACAGGCTGTCGCCGCCGACCAGGCTCAAGGCCATGGCCACATCGCGGCCGGCCTGGCGCGCAATCACCACGCGGATGGCCTCGGGCATGCGTTCGGCCAGCAGGCTGAAGAACTCACGGGTCAGATACGGCGCTCGGCCGCGGATCGTGTAGGTGTTGGCGTAGCACAGGTAGACAAAGTCCCACTGCAGCTGGCTTAGCTGATCACCGCGGTACCACTGGAAGTCGATACCGTGGCCAACCACCTGCTCACGCTCTTTGCGCATCTGCTTGCGCTTGCGTGAGCTGAGGGTGTCGAGAAAGTCCTGGAAGTCCCGATAGCCGCGGTTGCGCCAGTGAAACTGACAACCCAGGCGTTCCAGCCATCCCGGCAAGCCGGCGATGGTCTGATCCAGCGCGGTTTCAGTGAAGTTGATATGCGCGCCTGACAAGCCGCCCTTGTTCAGGTACTCAGGCAGCGCCTGCAACAGGAGCAAGCCGTCGGCTGCGTCCTGCATCAGCAAACGTGGGCCACTGACCGGGCTGAACGGCACCGCGCCGAGCAGCTTGGGGTAGTAAGCGATGCCGGCCCGGGCACAGGCATCGGCCCAGCCGTGGTCGAACACATACTCGCCAAACGAATGCCACTTGCGATAGGCCGGCAACAGCGCCCGCACCTCGCCGTCGCGCTCCAATACCAGGTGCTCGGCGGCCCAGCCGGTGGCCCGCACCACACTGGCGCTGTCTTCCATGGCGCTGAGAAACGCGTGCCGTAAAAACGGCTGGCCGGCGGGCACCAGGGCATCCCAGCTGGCGGCTGGCAGGTCGCGGATGTGGGCAAGGCTGTACAAGCTGATCACGATATAAGCGCTCGTCAAGGTGGCCGCCAGTATCCGGCAAGGATGGCGCCACTGACAAATCCAGGCGGGCTGTTTAACCGCAGTGCCACTAAATAGACATTATTCTGTCATTGCCCCCCGCAATACTTGCGCCTGTTTTCGAAACCGCGGCGACCTGTCTATTCAGGCGCTTTGCGCAGCATTGCCAACTCGGGGGTGGGCGTCCAAGCCTCCCCATATTGCTCAACACGGGAGAACCTTATGCGTCTTGTTTCTACACTAACTGGAGTGAGCCTGACCGGTCTGATGCTGGCTCTGAGTACTCCAGCCAGTGCTGCAGTCGACGCCAAGCTGCTCGAGATGCTGCGCGCCAATGGTTCGATCAACCAGGCCCAGTACAACGAGCTGCAGGCCGACCTGTCTCAGGAAACCAAGGAAAAAGCCACGCAGAAAGCCCAGGCCGAACGCATGAGCTCTTTCGAACAGAAAGTCGCCTGGGCCGCCAAGACCCAGGTCAAAGGCGATGTGCGCCTGCGTTACGAAGACGTCAACGTCGACGACCCGAACGCCTCAAGTGGCAACCAGGACCGTCAGCGCGTGCGTGCTCGCGTCGGCTTCTACAGCGAAATCAACCCACAGGTCGATGCAGGCGTGCGCATCGCCACCGGCAGCAGCGCCGACCGTCGTTCAACCAACCAGAGCCTGGACAACTACTTCGACAAGAAGTCGCTGTGGGTAGACCTGGCCTACCTCGACTGGCACCCGACTGCCCTGCCCGGCCTGCACCTGATCGGCGGCAAGATGGCCCAGCCGTGGGTGAGCATGGGCGACATCATCTGGGACAGCGACATCAACCCGGAAGGCGTAGCGGCTACCTACAAGACCGACCTGGGCGGTGCCGAGGTGTTTGCCAGTGCCGGTCAGTACACCCTCAAGGACAATGTCGACGGCGACGGTGTGCAATACAAGCATGACGCGCAGGTCTATCACGGCCAGCTGGGTGCACGCTTCGCCCCGGCGGACACGCTCAAGGTCACCGTCGGCGCCAGCATCTACGGTTACGACAACGACAAGGAAGCGACCATCCTGCGCTCGTTCGGCAACACCACCAACGAGTTCAACCTGGTTGAAGGCTTTGGCCAGATCGACCTGACCGGCCTGGCGCTGCCACTGTCAGCGTATGGCCAGTACGTGAAGAACACCGACAGCACCGACGGTGAAGACCAGGCCTGGCTGGCGGGTGTGAAGACCAAGCTGGGCGCCTGGAGCCTGGACTACAACTACCGCGACGTGCAGCGCAACGCTGTGGTCAGCCTGTTCACCGACTCTGACTTCGGCAACGGCTACACCGGCTCGCGTGGGCACAAGTTCAAGGTCGGTTACGAAATCGACAAGAACTTCTCGGTGGGCGCTGCATACCTGATGGCCAAGACCGACCTGTCGCAGTTGCCGAACAGCAACGCCGATGTCGACACCCTGCAGGTGGATCTGGAAGCCAAGTTCTGATCGGGTAGTTTGGGGCTGCTTTGCAGCCCTTTCGCGACACAAGGCCGCTCCCACAAGACTGCGCTAGACAGTCATGCGCGGTCGTCTGTAGGAGCGGCCTTGTGTCGCGAAAGGGCCGCAACGCGGCCCCGCTTTTTCACATCAAACCTTGCGCAGGATCACGCTGCCAATCGAATACCCCGCCCCAAACGAACTCAGCACACCCAATGCGCCCTTGTGCAGATCATCCTGGTACAAATGCAGGGCAATCACCGAGCCCGCCGAGCTGGTATTGGCATACCGATCAAGAATCACCGGCGCATCCTCTTCAGCCACCTCGTGGCCGACCAGCTTCTTGACGATCAGATGGTTCATGCTCAGGTTGGCCTGATGCAGCCAGAACCGCCGCACGTCACTGGCCTGCAGATCGTTCTCGGCAAGATGCTGAGCAATCAGCTCGGCCACCATCGGGCACACTTCGCGGAACACCTTGCGGCCTTCCTGCACGAACAGCTTGTCGGCAGCACCTTCACCGTCTTCGGCGGTACGGTTGAGGAAGCCGAAGTTGTTGCGGATGTTGTTGGAGAACTGGGTCAGCAACTTGCTGCTGACGATCTCGAACTGGTGCGCCGAGGTCGCCAGGTCGGCACGCTCGATCAACACGGCCGTAGCGCCGTCACCAAAGATGAAATGGCTGTCGCGATCACGGAAGTTCAGGTGCGCGGTGCACACCTCCGGGTTGACCATCAGCACCGCCCGCGCCTGCCCCAGTTGCACGCTGTTGGCGGCGGTCTGGATGCCGAAGGTCGCCGACGAGCAGGCTACGTTCATGTCGAAGGCAAAACCCTGAATGCCCAGCGCAGCCTGTACTTCGATGGCGATGGCCGGGTACGGCCGCTGCAGGTTGGAGCAGGCGACGATCACGCCATCGACATCGGCCGCCGTGCGCCCGGCGCGCTCCAGCGCCATCAGCGCAGCGCTCACGGCCATCTCGCAGAGGATCGACTGTTCTTCGTTGCTGCGCTCGGGCAGCAGCGGTTTCATCCGCTGTGGGTCGAGGATGCCGGCCTTGTCCATGACGAAGCGGCTCTTGATGCCCGAAGCCTTTTCGATAAAGGCCGCATTGGATTCGGCCTGCGCCTCGACCTCGCCACGCTCGATGGCGTCGGCGTTTTCGACATTGAATTGCTGCACCCAGGTGTTGAACGACTCCACCAGTTCTTCATTGGAAATGCTCTGGGCCGGGGTAAACAGGCCGGTGCCGCTGATCACGACGTTATGCACGATCGTTCCTCTGGTCGAAGGCCATCACGCTGGGGCGTGGGCCGAAATGGGGTTTGGCTAATGGCACCTTGGTACCAAATTGAACCTATTATTGTCTGCCGCGAAACCTGCCGCGAGTTTGCCACAACTCCAGCAATTTAGCCTTCTACCTGGCTCCACTGCTTGCTCAGGCGCTTGTCCGAGACCGCCACCTTGGTGCCCAGCTGCTGGGCGAACAACGACACGCGGTACTCTTCCAGCAACCAGCGATACAGCACCAGCTGCTCATCGCGCTTGCCTTCCTGGGCGTGCTTGTCGGCGCGGGCTTTGTACTGCGCCCAGAGGTTGGCCAGCTCGCCACTCCAGACCCGGTCCTTCTGCACCTGGCTGCCCAGCTTTTCCAGGCGCAGCTCGATCGCCTTCAAGTAACGCGGCAGCTCTTTGAGCCACTGCGCCGGCGTCTCTCGTATGAACCCTGGATACACCAGGTTGGCCAGCTGCTGCTTGATGTCGTTCAGCGAAACCGCCTGGCTCAGGTCGATCTTGCCCTTGAAGCGCTTTTGCAGGCCATGCCACAGCTTGAGGGTTTCCAGGCTCAGGCGCGCCAGCCGCTCGGCATGTTCCGCCCAACTGCCGCGCTTGCGCTCGGCCAGCGACGCAAGCCCGGCGCCATCGCGCGGCAACTGCGCCTCGCCGTCGAGGATGCAGCTGTCGAGGCTGGCCAGGAGAATATCCTCGACCAGCGCCTCAACCCGGCCCATGTCGCGGTACAGCAAGCCAAGCTCGGTCAGCCCCGGCAGCTTGCCGCGCAGGAACTTGGCCGGCTCTGCCAGCTGCTGCAGGAGCAACCGCTGCAGCGCCCGGCGGTGCTGGAACTCGGCTTCGGCATGGGTCGAAAAACGCCCTTCGCGCACCGCGCCTTTGTCTTCGACCAGCGCTGGATACACCGTCATCGATAGCCCGGCGATCTTCTGCTGGGCGGTCTCGGCGACCGGGGTGAAGGCCTTGGCCTGCACTGGCTGGTCGGATTTCTCGGTACGCGGCATGGCCAACGCCGCTTGGCTCGCAGCAACAAAGCGTGCAGTCAGTTCGGCCAGGTCACGGCCTTCGCCGAGGAACTTGCCCTCGCCGTCGACCACTTCGATGTTCATCCGCAGATGGCTCTCGACCAGCTCGACGGCTTCGGCCCAGGCTTCGTCCGAGACGCGCGCACCGGTCATGCGCAGCAACTCCTGGCCAAGCGCCTGCGGCAGGCTGCCCTGGCCGAAGGTCATGCGCGAAAGCGCCGCCTTGACGAAGTCCGGCACCGGCACGAAGTTCTTGCGCAGCGCCTTGGGCAGGCTGCGCACCAGGGCGATGCACTTGGCTTCGAGCAAGCCCGGCACCAGCCACTCCAGACGCTCGCCCGGCAGGCTCGGCAGCAGCGGCGCCGGCACCCGCACGGTGACGCCGTCACGGGGATGATTGGGCTCGAAGTGATAGCTCAGCGACAGGCTCAGATCACCGATCTTCAAGGTGTCTGGATACTGCGCGGCAGTGACTTCGCTGGCCTCGCGGGCGAGCACGTCCTCTTCGCGCATGATCAGCAGGTTGGCGTCCTTCTGGCTGGTCATGCGGTACCAGGCATCGAAGGTCGCGGTCTGGTGAATCTCTGCCGGCAGACGTGCTTCGTAGAAACCGTAGAGGGTTTCTTCATCGGCCAGAATATCGCGGCGGCGAGCCTTGGCCTCGAGTTCATCGAGCTGCTCAAGCAGGCGCTTGTTCGCCGTCAGGCATTTGGCCCGCGACTGAATCTCGCCGCCCACCAGCCCTTCGCGGATAAACAGCTCACGCGAAACCACAGGGTCGATGGGGCCGTAATGCACCGGGCGGCGGCCGACCAGGATCAGCCCATACAGAGTGATTTGTTCGAAGGCGACCACCTGGCCACGCTTCTTCTCCCAGTGCGGCTCGAAGTGGTTCTTCTTGATCAGGTGGCCGGCCAACGGCTCGATCCAGTCCGGTTCGATCTTGGCGACCATGCGCGCATACAGCTTGGTGGTTTCGACCAATTCGGCGGCCATCACCCACTGCGGGCGCTTGCGGCCAATGCCGGACGATGGATGAATCCAGAAGCGTCGCTGCCGCGCACCGAGGTAATCACCCTCTTCGGTCTTCTGCCCGATCTGGCTGAGCAGGCCGCTGAGGATTGCCTTGTGCATGCGCTGATAATCGACCGGCTCTTTGTTCACGGTCAGTTGCAGGTCACGGCAGATCAACGCCAGTTGGCGATGGGCATCACGCCACTCGCGCAGGCGCAGGTAGTTGAGGAAGTTCTTGCGGCACCAGTTGCGCAGCGGGTTGGCGGTCAGCGCCAAGCGCTGCTCTTCGAAACCGCGCCACAAATTCACCAGCCCGGCGAAGTCGGAGTCGACGTCCTTCCATTGCGCGTGGGCCTGATCTGCCGCCTGCTGACGCTCCGGTGGACGTTCACGCGGGTCCTGCACTGACAACGCACTGGTAACGATCAGCACTTCCTGCAGGCTGCCCAGGCGTGCGCCTTCGAGCAGCATGCGCCCCAGCCGTGGGTCGATCGGCAGGCGTGCCAATTGCCGCCCGAGCGGGGTCAGCTGGTTCTCACGATTGACCGCCGACAGCTCTTGCAGGAGGTTGAAGCCGTCGCTGATGGCCTTGCCATCCGGTGGCTCGATGAACGGGAAGGCATCGATATCGCCCAGGCGCAGATGCAGCATCTGCAGGATCACCGCGGCGAGGTTGGTACGCAGGATCTCCGGGTCGGTAAACGCCGGTCGGCCATTGAAGTCCTCTTCGCTGTACAAGCGAATGCAGATGCCCGGCTCGACCCGGCCGCAGCGGCCCTTGCGCTGGTTGGCGCTGGCCTGCGACACCGCCTCGATCGGCAGGCGCTGGACCTTGGCCCGGTAGCTGTAGCGGCTGATGCGCGCGGTGCCGCTGTCGATCACGTAGCGGATGCCGGGCACGGTCAACGAGGTTTCGGCAACGTTGGTTGCCAGTACCACGCGACGGCCCGGATGGGACTGGAAGATCTTCTGCTGCTCAGCCGGCGACAACCGCGCATACAGCGGCAGGATTTCGGTATGGCGCAATTGCGCCTTGCGCAGTATCTCGGCCGCGTCGCGGATCTCCCGCTCGCCTGGCAGGAACACCAGCACGTCGCCCGGCCCCTTGCCGGCGCTGCGCTCGTGCGCAGCGATCTCGTCGAGGGTGGCCAGAATTGCCTGATCGACACTGAGGTCTTCTTCGACCTGGTTGCCTTCCTCGTCGTGCTCGCTGGTCAGCGGCCGGTACCAGGTATCGACCGGGTAGGTGCGGCCAGACACCTCGATGATCGGCGCGTCGTCGAAATGCTTGGAGAAACGCTCCAGGTCGATGGTCGCGGAGGTGATGATCACCTTCAGCTCAGGCCGACGATGGAGCAAGGTCTTCAGGTAGCCGAGCAGGAAGTCGATGTTCAGGCTGCGTTCGTGGGCTTCGTCGACGATGATCGTGTCGTAGCGCTCAAGAAAGCGGTCATGCTGGGTTTCGGCCAGCAGGATGCCGTCGGTCATCAGCTTGACCAAGGTGTTGGCATCGCTCTGGTCTTCGAAGCGCACCTGATAGCCAACCAATGCCCCCAACGGCGTGCCGAGCTCTTCGGCAACCCGCGCGGCCACGCTGCGCGCAGCGATCCGCCGCGGCTGGGTGTGGGCGATCTGGCCGTGGCTGCCGCGGCCTAGTTCCAGGCAGATCTTCGGCAGCTGGGTAGTTTTGCCCGAGCCGGTTTCGCCTGCGATGATCAGCACCTGGTGTTCGCTCAGGGCTTTTTTGATCTCGTCACGCTTGGCCGCAATCGGCAGGCTGTCGTCGTAGCGGATGCTCGGCACACTTGCCTGGCGCGCGCTGACCTTGTCAAACGAGGCTTGCACCTTGTCTACCCACAAGGCCAGCTTGGCCTCGTCCGGGCGCTTGCGCAGCTCGTGCAGTTGCCGGCGCAGACGATGACGGTCGGCGATCATGGCGTGGTCGAGATTGTTCAGCAGCTGGTCGATGGCGTTATCAGTCATGGGGCTTTTTAATGATGCAGGTGAGCCTGCTGGTACATGATTGGCATTCGAAGAGGGGCGATTGTCGCAGATTTGCCGAGTCTTTGCTTTCAGCGCAAGCCGCGGGATATTGCAGCCTCAGCGCACAGGGCTGCTGTGAATGTTTAGCCAACAGCTAACTGAAGGTAGCCATTCGCCGATTTAATCAACCTTAGAGCCCATGGGAGTATCGACCCATGAGCGTCCCCACCCGCACCGCACGCCCGCCGTCCCGCCCTTCGCTGCCGAAGGCCCGGGCCTGTGTCGGCGAAAATCCGCTGGTGCACATCATCCTCGCCTTCTGGGCCCTGTGGCACTGCCGTCACGCTCGCCCGCCCGATTTCTCGCCCGCGTTGCACTGACCAGACCCGGCGTCTCTGCGCCGGTTTACCCAGTCCGGCCTGGCGCCCATTGCGCGCAGGCCCGTGCGCCTCAGCAATGAGCCGCGAGCGAATCCACCATGCACTTTGCTCCCCTTGAGCAGGCCGAACAGTTTCTGGCCAATAACCCTGATATCGACCTGATCGAGCTGTTCATCCTCGATGCCAACGGTGTGCCGCGTGGCAAGCTGCTGCACCGTGACGAACTGCTGGCGGTGTACCAAAGCGGCAGGCCGCTGCCGAGCACCATCCTTGGCTTGACCATCAATGGCGACGACGTGGAAAACTCAGGGCTGGTGTGGGACGTCGGTGATATCGACTGCCGCGCCTATCCCCTGCAAGGCAGCCTGGTGCGCCTGCCGTGGCGGCGGGTGCCGACAGCGGCAGTGCAAGTCAGCATGCACCCACGTGAAGGCTTGCCGGCCAGTGTTGCCGACCCACGTCACGTCCTGCTGCGCACCATCGCGGCGCTCAAGGCCGACGGCTATCACCCAGTGATGGCCTGCGAGCTGGAGTTCTACCTGCTCGACCAGCAGCGCGATGCCCACGGCAGGCCGCAGCCCGCGCTGGACAACGACGGCGGCCGCCCGCGTGCCACTCAAGTCTATGGCCTGCGTGAACTGGAGCAGATCGAGCCGTTTCTGGCTGACCTCTACGCGGCCTGCAAGGCCCAGGGCATCCCGGCGCGCACGGCGATTTCCGAGTACGCCGCAGGCCAGGTCGAGATCACCCTGGAACATGGCGACGCGCTGGCGGCGATGGATCAGGCCGTGCGCTACAAGCGCCTGGTCAAGGGCATCGCCCATGCCCACGGCATGCAGGCGTGCTTCATGGCCAAACCCTTTGCCGACCTGGCCGGCACCGGCATGCACATGCACCTGAGCCTGGCTGACGCCGAGGGTCGCAATGTGTTTGCCAGTGAAGATCCTGCCGGCACGCCGCTGCTGCGCCAGGCAGTGGCCGGGATGCTGCGCCATCTGCATGAATCGCTGTTGCTGTTTTGCCCCAACGCCAACTCGTTTCGCCGCTTCCAGGCCAACAGCTACGCGCCGCTGGCGCCGACCTGGGGCGTCGACAACCGCACCGTGAGCCTGCGCGTGCCGGGTGGCCCGGCCAACAGCCGGCACATCGAACATCGTATCTGCGGCGCCGACGCCAACCCGTATCTGGCGGCTGCGGCAATACTCGCCGCCACCCATCAGGGCATCCGTGAACAGCTCGATCCCGGCGCGCCGGTGACGGGCAACGGTTATGCCCAGGCCACCGAACACCTGCCCACCGACTGGCTGACTGTGCTCGATGCACTGGAGCAGTCGACCTGGGCCAAAGAGGCCCTAGGCCAGGAATTTCTCGGGGTATACCTCAAGGTCAAGCGCGCCGAATACCGCCAGTTCATGGCCGAAGTCGGCGAGCAGGACTGGCGCTGGTACCTGCACCAGGCTTGAGCCCTACCCTTTTCATCTCAAGGAATTCGCATGAACGCAGCACTGAACAAGGGTTCGGCCCAGCGCGCGCCGTCCTACTACAGCGCCACTGTCAACGACCATAGCCAGCACCCCACTCTGCAGGGTACGCACCAGGTCGATGTGGCGATCATCGGCGGCGGTTTTACCGGCGTAGCCACGGCGGTCGAGCTGGCCGAACGTGGCCTGAAGGTGGCTATTGTCGAAACCAATCGCATCGGCTGGGGCGCCAGCGGGCGCAACGGTGGCCAGGTGACGGGCAGCCTGTCCGGCGACGAGGCCATGCGCCAGCAGATGAGCGCGCGCCTCGGCAGCGAAGTCGATGACTTCATCTGGCAACTGCGCTGGCGCGGCCACGAGATCATCGAACAACGGGTGCAACGCCACGGCATCGAGTGCGACCTCAAGCGCGGCCACCTGCACACCGCGATGAAGCCATCGCACATGGCCGAGCTGGAGAGTTTTCAGGCCGAGGCGCAACGCCGCGGCATGGGCGATCAGCTCGAGCTGCTCGATCGCGACGGGGTTGCCCGCCACCTGCAAAGCCCGCTGTACCTGGGCGGCTTGAAAAACATGCGCAACCTGCACCTGCACCCGCTCAACCTGTGCCTGGGTGAAGCCCGCGCGGTGCATGCGCTGGGCGCGCTGATCTTCGAAAACTCCGAAGTGCTCGACATCGTCCACGGCCCGCGCCCGGCAGTGGTCACTGCCCAGGGCCGGATCGAAGCGCGCCAGGTGATGCTCGCCGGCGATGTCTATCACAAGCTGGAAAAGCGCCAGCTCAAGGGCAAGATCTTCCCAGCGATGGGCGGCATCGTCACCACCGCGCCACTGGGCGAACTGGCCGAGCAGATCAATCCGGAGGATCTGGCGGTGTATGACTGCCGCTTCGTTCTCGACTATTACCGCCTGACCGCCGACAAGCGCTTGCTGTTCGGCGGTGGCGCCAACTATTCCGGCAAGGATTCACGGGATATCGCTGGCGAGCTGCGGCCGTGCATCGAGCGCACCTTCCCTGCTCTCAAAGGCGTGCCGATCGAGTTCCAGTGGAGCTGCGCGATGGGCATCGTGGTCAACCGCATTCCGCAGCTGGGCAAGCTTTCGGACAACGTCTGGTACTGCCAGGGCTACTCCGGGCACGGCGTTGCCACCAGCCACATCATGGGTGAAATCATGGCCGAGGCGGTGACCGGGACGTTGGAGAAGTTCGATACCTTTGCCGGCTGCAAGCACGTCAAGGTGCCCATGGGCGACCTGCTCGGCAATCCGTTACTGGCGGCGGGGATGTGGTACTACCAGATGCTGGAAAAGCTGCGCTGACAGCTGCAGCGGCGACTGCGCGGGCATGGGCTGCCGCGCAGTCGTCACCTGATCAGGCGCTCTTCTTCAGGCCTTGCTTCTTCAGCTCTTCGTCACGCAGTTCGCGGCGCAGGATCTTGCCGACGTTGGTGGTCGGCAACGCATCACGGAACTCGATGTAGCGCGGCACCTTGTAGCCGGTGACGTTGGCGCGCATATGCTCCATGACCTGTTCCTTGGTCAGGGTCATACCCGGCTTGACCACGATGAACACCTTGATCAGCTCGCCCGACTTCTCGTCCGGCACACCGATTGCGGCGCACTGCAGCACACCCGGCAAGCCGGCGAGCACGTCTTCGAGTTCATTGGGGTAGACGTTGAAGCCGGACACCAGAATCATGTCCTTCTTGCGGTCGACGATGCGCATGTAGCCATCGGTCTGGATCAAGGCGATATCGCCAGTCTTCAACCAGCCATCGGCATCGAGAATCTCGGCAGTGGCATCTTCACGCTGCCAGTAGCCTTTCATCACCTGCGGGCCTTTGACGCACAGCTCGCCGACCTCGCCCAGGGCAAGCTCCTGGCCGCTGTCATCGATGATCTTGCACAGCGTCGACGGCACCGGGATGCCGATGGTGCCGACCTGGTTGGCCTCGGCCGGGTTGACTGCTGCAACCGGGCTGGTTTCGGTCATGCCGTAGCCTTCGCAGATGGCGCAGCCGGTTACGGCCTTCCAGCGCTCGGCGACGCTCAACTGCAAGGCCATGCCACCGGACAGGGTGATTTTCAGTGCCGAGAAGTCCAGGGCGCGGAAGCCTTCGCTGTTGCACAGGGCAACGAACAGCGTGTTGAGCCCGACAAAGCCACTGAACTTCCACTTGCCGAGCTCCTTGACCATCGCCGGCAGATCGCGCGGGTTGCTGATCAGCACGTTGTGGTTGCCGATCAGCATCATCGCCATGCAATGGAAGGTAAAGGCATAGATGTGGTACAGCGGCAGCGGCGTGATCAGGATCTCGCAGCCTTCATGCAGGTTGGCGCCCATCAATGCACGGCACTGGAGCATGTTCGCGACCAGGTTGCGGTGGGTGAGCATGGCGCCCTTGGCCACCCCGGTGGTGCCGCCGGTGTATTGCAGTACGGCAACATCATCGGCCTGCGGATTGGCTTCGTTGACCGGTTGGCCGGCGCCCTTGACCAAGGCGTCGTTGAAGCGCACCGCCTTGGGCAGGTGATAGGCCGGGACCATCTTCTTCACGTACTTGATGACGCTGTTGATCAGCAGGCGTTTCAGCGGCGGCAGCAGGTCGGCCACCTCAGTGACGATGACGTGCTTGACCTGGGTCTTGGGCACTACTTTTTCGGCCAGGTGGGCCATGTTGGCCAGACACACCAGGGCCTTGGCGCCAGAGTCATTGAACTGGTGTTCCATTTCCCGCGCGGTGTACAGCGGGTTGGTGTTGACCACGATCAGCCCAGCGCGCATGGCGCCAAATACCGCTACCGGATACTGCAGCACGTTCGGCAGCTGCACGGCGATGCGGTCGCCTGGCTTGAGGTCGGTATGCTGCTGCAGCCACGCGGCGAAGGCCCCGGACAGCGTATACAGCTCGCCATAAGTTAGGGTCTTGCCCAGGTTGCTGAAGGCCGGTTTATCGGCAAAGCGCTGGCAGGATTGCTTGAGAACCGTCTGGATATTGGGGAATTCGTCGGGATTGATTTGCGCCGCTACCCCGGCTGGGTACTTATCCTTCCAAAAATTTTCGATCATGGAAAGCCAACTCCTTGAGCAACAGCGAATTCTTTATACGCGTTTATGCGTTTATTATTGATAGAAGGTGGCGGTTCATTGCAAACCGTATCCTCTGAAAGCGGGCCGAGAGTATCAGCTTTGCCAGGGGTCGACTAGAGGCCAAAACAGGCCAAACGGTCACAAATATGACTCAATGAATTATATAAGTCATATTTAGAGTAATTAGCCAAAATGTCGCAAACCGGCTTGTATCAGTGGATCTACTTAGCCGTGCATATAAAGAGAGGCAAGCGCGTCGCCGCTGCTTGCCTCCACATTGCCTGGGCCAGAAGGGTCAGGCGCTATCGCGCAGCTCGCGCCGCAGAATCTTGCCGACCGGTGTCATCGGCAGCGAATCGCGCAGGACGATGTGCTTGGGCACTTTGTAACCCGTGAGGTTGGCCTTGCAGTAGGCCTTAAGGTCTTCAACACTCACGCCCCCTTCACGGGCCACCACAAACAGCTTCACGGCCTCGCCGGAACGCTCGTCCGGCACGCCAATCGCGGCGCAATTGGCGACCTGCGGATGGGCCATGACCACATCCTCGACCTCGTTCGGGTACACATTGAAGCCCGAGACGATGATCATGTCTTTCTTGCGGTCGACAATCCGCGTGTAGCCGTCAGGATCGATGACGGCGATGTCGCCCGTCTTGAACCAGCCTTCACTGTCCAGCGCCTGCGCCGTGGCCTCTGGCTGCTGCCAGTAGCCTTTCATCACTTGCGGGCCCTGGATACACAGCTCGCCGCGCTCGCCCAGGGGCAACTCGTTGCCGTCGTCATCGATGACCTTGAACGCCGTCGCTACTACCGGAATGCCCACTGTGCCCAACCGCGCCAGTTGCCCATAAGGGTTGGTGCTGGCCACGGGCGAGGTTTCGGTCAGGCCGTAGCCTTCCACGATGCGGCACTTGGTCAGGCTCTCCCAACGCTCTGCGGTGGCCTTGACCAATGCAGTGCCCCCGGAGTTGGTGACCTTCAACGCCGAAAAATCCAGCGACTTGAAACCGGGGTGGTCCATCAGCGCGACGAACAGCGTATTCAGGCCGATCAAGCCCGAGAAACGCCACTTGCCCAACTCCTTGATAAACCCTGGGATGTCACGCGGGTTGGTGATCAGGACGTTGTGGTTGCCGGTGACCATCATGCACATGCAGTTCGCCGTGAACGCATAGATGTGATACAGCGGCAACGGCGCGATCATCACCTCCTGGCCGTCCTTGATCATCTTCTGGCCGTCGGCGCCGTGCTGGGAGAAGCACGCCAGCACCTGCAGCATGTTGGCGACCAGATTGGCATGGGTCAGCATGGCGCCCTTGGCCAAGCCGGTGGTGCCGCCGGTGTACTGCAGCACGGCGACATCATCGAGGCTGCGCGGCACCGGCGTGTGGCTCAGCGCCCTGCCCTCGCGCAGCACCTGCTTGAACGACGTTGCCTGCGGCAGATCGTAGGCCGGGACCATCTTCTTGACCTTGTCGACCAGGGTGTTGACCAGCCAGCCCTTGGCCGTGGGCAGCAGATCGCCCATCTTCGCCTCGATCAGGTATTCAAGGTCGGTATCGGGGAGCACCTCCTGCACACGCTTGCCGAACATGTTCAGGTAAACCAGCGCACGCGCGCCCGAGTCCTTGAACTGGTGGCGCATTTCCCGCTCGGTGTACAGCGGGTTGGTGTTGACCACGATCAGCCCGGCTCGCAGCGCACCGAACACCGCAATTGGATACTGCAGCACGTTGGGCATCTGCACGGCAATACGATCACCCGGCGCCAGGTCGGTATCGGCCTGCAGCCAGGCGGCGAAGGCCGCCGAATGGCGGTCGAGCTCACCATAGCTCAAGGTCACGCCGAGGTTGCTGAAGGCCGGGCGGTCGGCGAAGCGCTTGCAGGAGCGCTCGAATACATCGACCACGCTGCGGTAGGCATTGATATCGATGGAGGAAGGCACGCCCGCCGGGCGTTTGTCATTCCAGAAGTCGGCATGCATTTATTATTGTTCCTCTTGGCCTGGAGCGTCCTTGACCTGCTGCACGGGGCGAACAGGCGTTGAGCCGACGTTAGCAGGTAAGTGGAAGGTGGCAAACACGCCAAGGGCCGCCATTAACATTGTGAATCTTATTTGTGCCCTTCCTGCAATTTCAGCGGTAGTGGGTACACTGTCGGGGAACATGCGCAGAAAAGGACGCGGTCATGGCTTACGATGCGCTCTGGGTTGCCGCCAGTGAGCACAGCAACCTGTACCTGCACCAATGGCTGCCGGCCACACCGGTCAAGGCCGTGGTGCTGCTGGCGCATGGCATGGCCGAGCATGCTGGGCGCTACCAGCGCTTGGGTGAGGCACTGAGCGCTGCCGGATTTGCCCTGATCGCGCCTGATCAGCGTGGCCATGGCCGGACTGCCGAGAGCGGTCGCCTGGGCCTGTTTGCCCGCAAGGATGGCTGGAATGCCGTGGTCAACGACCTCGGCCTGCTCAGCCAGCACATCGGCCAGCGCTTTCCCGGCACGCCGCTGTTTCTGTTCGGCCACAGCATGGGCAGTTACATCGTCCAGGCCTACCTGCTGCACCACAGCGCCAGCGTGCACGGCGCGATTCTCAGCGGCTCCAACCTGCAACCGCCCAGGCTGTACCGCGCCGCAGCGTTGATCGCCCGCGCCGAGGCCTGGCGTCAGGGCGCCGAGGCCAGCAGCACGCTGATCGACAAGCTGTCGTTCGGCAGCTTCAACAATGCCTTCAAGCCTACCCGCACGCCATTCGACTGGTTAAGCCGCGATGCAACAGAAGTAGACAAGTACATCGCCGACCCGCTGTGCGGGTTTCGCTGCAGCAATCAGTTATGGCTCGATCTGCTCCGGGGCCTGGCGCAGATCAGCCGGCCAAGCAACCTCGCCCAGGTCGATCCAAACCTGCCGATACTGATAATTGGCGGTGAATGTGATCCGGTGAGTGCCGGCAAGCGTCTCAGTGATCTGGCCGTCGCCTTGAGCGCGACCGGCAACCGGCATGTGCAGTTGCGCTTGTACCCCCAGGCGCGCCACGAACTGCTCAATGAAACCAATCGCGACGAGGTTACCGCCGACATTCTCGGCTGGCTCGAGCAGGCGCTGGCCCTTGGCCGCCCCGCTCGCAGTGAATGATAGCCAGGCCCCGTCCGCCAATAAGGAAGCCCTGATGACCCAGGTCACCAACACCCCCTACGAAGCCCTCGAAGTGGGTCAGAAAAATGAAGAGTTCGTAAAGCGCGTCGAAGAGCGCGATATCCAGCTCTTCGCCGCCATGTCCGGTGACCACAACCCCGTCCACCTCGATGCCGAGTACGCCGCCAAGACCATCTTCCGCGAGCGGATTGCCCACGGCATGTTTACCGGCGCCCTGATCAGCGCGGCGGTCGCCTGCAACCTGCCGGGCCCGGGCACGGTGTATCTGGGCCAGCAGATGAGTTTCCAGAAGCCGGTAAAGATCGGCGACACACTGACCGTGCGCCTGGAAATCCTCGAAAAACTGCCCAAGTTTAAGGTGCGCATCGCCACCAATGTCTACAACCAGAACAATGAGCTGGTGATTGCCGGCGAAGCCGAGATCCTCGCGCCGCGCAAGCAGCAGACCGTGCAACTGGTGACGCCGCCGACCTTCGAGCCGAGCGTTGCCCAAGCCTGACTGCTAGCCGCCATGCGACTCGCGCAGGCGCCGCTCGATGTAGCGCCGCTCCGGCCCTTGCTGAGTCAGCGTCAGGGCTCGCTGCCAGGCGGCCCGAGCCTGCTCGGTCTGGCCCAGTTGACCGTGCAGCTCTGCGCAGGCGGCGTGCGCCAGGTGATAGTCGAGCAGTTCGCCGCGCTGCAACAGCGCTTCGATCAGCGCCAGTCCCGCCTGCGGGCCGTCACGCCTGGCCACTGCAGCAGCACGGTTAAGCTCGATCACCGGCGTTGGCCAGTGGCGCTGCAATACGTCGTACAAGCCAATGATCTGCGCCCAGTCAGTGTCTTCCGGGCGTAGCGCTTCTGCATGCAGCGCCGCGATAGCCGCTTGCAGGCTGTAGATACCGGCCGGTCCCGCGCACAGCGCCTGTTCGGCCAATTGGCAGCCTTCAGCAATTTGCTGATGATCCCACAGGCGGCGATCCTGCTGATCAAGCAGCACCAGGTCACCGTCAACGTCACTACGCGCTGCCTGCCGCGAAGCTTGCAGCAGCATCAGCGCCAACAGGCCCATGACCTGCGGGTCCGGCAGCAGTTGCAGCAGCAGTCGCCCAAGCCGGATCGCCTCATCACACAGCTCACGCCGCACCACGGCTTCACCCGAGCTGGCTGAATAGCCTTCGTTGAAGACCAGGTAGATCACCCGCAGGACACTGTCCAGACGCTCTGGCAGCTCAGCCTGCTCGGGAACCTGATAGGCAATGCCGGCATCGCGGATCTTCGCCTTGGCGCGGACGATGCGCTGGGCAATGGTTGCCGGGCGCTGGACAAAGGCACTGGCGATCTGCTCGGTGCTCAGGCCGCAGACTTCACGCAAGGTCAGCGGCACCTGGGCATCGGCGGCCAGCGCTGGGTGGCAGCAGGTGAAGATCAGGCGCAAACGGTCATCGCCGAGCAGCGCTCCATCATCTGGGGCGTCGTCGCTGGGCACAAGCATGATCAGATCCGCCTGGGCATGATCGAAACGGGCACGCCTGCGCAGCAGGTCGATGGCCTTGAAGCGCCCGGTCGACACCAGCCATGCCCTTGGGTTGGCGGGGATGCCATCGCGCTGCCAGCGCTCGACCGCGATGAAAAACGCCTCGTGCATGGCCTCCTCGGCCAGGTCGAAATCACCCAGCAGGCGAATCAAGGTGGCCAGAATGCGCCGCGAGTCGCGCCGGTACAGGTCATCTACTGCCTCACGCAGCTGCTCGCCGAGCATCAGTCAGGTATCTGGTGGGTGACCACCTCCACCAGCCGATCAAGGCTTTCTCCCCAGCCCTGATGGAAGCCCATCTGTTCATGGGCGCGGCAATCCTCGGCGTTCCAGTGCAGCGCGCGGGCGGTATAACGAGTCTTGCCGTGTTCATCGTCGAAGGTCACTACTGCGGTCATGAAGGCCTTGGCGGCGGGGATCCAACCCGGCCGAAACGCATCGGTGAAGACCAGCCGACGCGGTGCAACAATCTCCAGGAAGACACCCTGATTGTCGTATTCAGTGCCGTCCGCCGTGCGCATCAAGGTCCGGAACAGGCCGCCAACCCACAGCTGCATTTCACATTCCGGGGTGGTCATGCCGTGCGGCCCCCACCATTTCATCAGCCATTGCGGCTCGCTCCAGGCGCGGAATACCTTGGCCGGTGGTGCGTCGATCAGGCGGCTGATGGACAGTTCATGTTCGGCCACTGCAGAGCCTGCGTGTGCGTGTGTCATTGTTGTTGTGCTCCACGTTCAGGGTTGTAGTTCGCGCACCGGGCGGACCTCGACGCTGCCGACACGGGCGGCGGGGATGCCTTTGGCGATGTTCAGTGCTTCATTGAGGTCTCGCGCCTCGACCAGGTAGAAACCGGCGAGCTGTTCCTTGGTCTCGGCGAATGGCCCGTCGGTCAGGCTCATCTGGCCATTGCGCACGCGCACCGTGGTGGCGGCCTGGACAGACTGCAGCGCCTGCGCGGCGAGCACGCGACCACCGCCCTCCAGTGCCTGGGCATAGGCTTGGCATTCAGCATCGGCGGGGCTGTCGGGCAAGCTGTGCAGCAGCCCCTCGTCACAATAGACCAGGCACAGGTATTTCATGATTGCCTCCAGCGTCAGTGGACAGTGCGTTTGGCGATAACAGCAAGCCTGCTCAGCTCATGGTTGCAGGTCGAACAGGGCTTTCTGGGTTTGCATGTCGAACGGCGCCGACCAGTGCTCGTGGATGACCTGCCACTGCGCGCCACTACGACGATAGCCGACTGTAACGCGCATGAAGCCGCACTGGCTGTCGTCATCTGCCGGCCCACAGCGATTGAGCCAGTGGGCCATGGCGAGGTTGTCATCGACATGCAGGGTCAGTTGGTGGATCTCGAAAACCATCTGGCCCGAGCACATGCCCATGCACATTTCCCAGTGCGCACGGTAGGCGGCCTTGCCCTTGAAGTGCAGGGCCTGGATGGCGTCGAAAGCGACGACGTCTTCAGCGTAGGGTGCAACGATTGCATCGATGTCACGCTCGCGTACGGCCTGCATCCAGCGCTCGATCTGTTGACGCAGCTGCGACTCGGTTGAGGTAGTCATGTTGGGGCTCTCGACCATGGACAGCGCAGGATCATCCAGCGCCTTCATGAGTAGTCGAACGGGCTCAGGTGAAATCGACAGGCATTGAAAAATATTTTTTCGAGCCTGGTCGGCGGGTACCATTGGCCACTGCACTCCTGTTCCCGCCTGTGGATATTGCCATGCCTTTGACCAGCGAAACCCTGCCTGCCAGCCCGCATTTCGAGCTGAGCTGGGTGCGCGCGCAAGGCGGTGCCAGCTTCCCGCGGCATACCCATGACGAATACGTGATCGGCGCCAACCTCAGTGGCCAGGAGCGAATCTGGCTCGATGGCCGCGAGCTGGAGGTGGCGCCAGGCCAAATCACCTTGTACAACCCGCTGGCTGTGCAGGGTTCGGAATTTGCCGCGCCAGGTGTGGAATACATAAGCCTGCACCTGGCGCCGGCGGCGATCACGCAAACGATCAGCGCCAACAATCTGCGTTCGACCGCTACCGCGCCACGTTTGGAGCAAGGCGTGCTGCAGCGGCCGCAGCTGTTTGCTGCGTTGCTGGAGCTGGCCCGGGCCAGTGACGAACACCGCGAACAGGCCGAGCTGTTGTTACTCGCGCAACTGCTGGAGCAGCCCGCCAGCGCCGCCCATGAGCAGTCAACGGCCGTCGCCATCAGCCAGGCCTTCATGCGCGAGCATCTGCAGCAACGGCTGGCCCTTGAGCAGCTGGCGCAGGTCGCCGGCTTAAGCAAATATCACTTCGTACGCTGCTTCAAGAAGGCCACCGGTCTGGGCCCATTGCAGTACCACATGCAACTGCGCCTGATCGAAGCGCGGCACCGATTACGCCTGGGCCAGCATGCACAGGACGTGGCGCTGGACCTGGGTTTCTACGACCAGAGCCACTTCATTACAGCGTTTCGCCGGGTACACGGCGTGACGCCGCAACACTACGCGGCGGCAAGAATGAATTCGCGGTAGCCTGAAACAATCACATAAACCGCGAAGTAACAGAAAATTGCCGCCGACAGCAGGTAAGACCAGGTCAGCAAGCGGTCACCGAGCAGGCGCCCGCCATGGCTGGCAATACCGCACAAGCTCACGCACCAGAGCAGGCCGGCCGCGAAGAAACCGCTGAGAAACACAATCGCGTCGAGCAAGCTGCCCGCGCCTGAGCGGGAGATCAACACACCGCCCACCGCCGCGAACCAGAGAATCGCGCTTGGCGACGACATCGCCAGAAACACCCCCCGCGCAAACTCGCGCCAACCCGACTCGACCACCACCTCGGCACGCGCCTCCAGATGCCCACCGCGCCAGGCGGCCAGCATCATCTTCAGCGCAAACCAGATCAACAACGCCGAACCGCCGAGCCACAGCATCCAGCGCACACTCTCGAACTGCAGCAGCACGGTCATCCCGGCCAATGCAGCGATGGCGTAGATCAGGTCACCTACGCAGGTGCCCAGACCCAGCCAGAAACCCTGCAGAAAACCACGCTGCATGGCCAGGGTGATCATGGCGATATTGGCGATGCCGATGTCCAGACACAGCGACAGGCTCAGCAGAAATCCGTTGGAAAAAGGCATGGGTAATGGCTACGCGACAGATCAGATAGCGCTGATTAAGCCACAGGCCAATCGCGACGGTATTGGAAGAAATTGCCTGCTCAGGCCATTGCGGCCTGCTCAAACACTTCATCGGCCCACTGGTTCAGGCTTTTGCCCGCTGCGCGAGCGGCGATGCTCGCCGCCGCATGCACCTCAGGGCGAATGCGCAACATGACCTTGCCCGAGGCCGGCTTTTCAGGCGCGATACCTTGCTCGGCGCAGTCGGCCAGATAGTCTTCCAACGCGCCACGAAATGCCTCATGCAACTCCGGTACGGAGCTGGCGTGAAAGCTGATGATGTCGCGCAAGCCGAGCACGCGGCCGACAAAAATGTCGTCGCGTTCATCGAAGTCGACACGGGCGACGTAGCCCTTGTAACGGATGCAACTCATTTTCCAGCTCCTGCCTGCGAAAGAAACTCGCGGGCTTCCTCAATCTGATACCGCTTGGCCTCTCTACCTGGGTGGGGCCGATGGCACCTCCAGATATGATCACCAAGCACCAGTTTTACCCTGGACCCTTGCCGCTCCAGCACTTGCCCGCCGAGATGAATCACCAAAGCTTCGATATCGGAAAAAGCCAAAGACGCCGTGGTTGGCGTCCGGAAAATGCTGTCGAGAATCTTGCGGTATCGAGTGTTCATCCAAAGATGCTATCAAAATAAGATAGCACCGTTTCCGGTATAACCATTCAAAATTTTTCCGTGCCCGCCAAAACCCGCGCATAGCGCTGACGATCGATATTGGCACCACTGAGCACCACCGCCACGCGCTTGCCCTTCTGCCGCTCACGTTCTTGCAGCAGCGCAGCCAAACCTGCAGCGCCAGCACCTTCGGCAGTGTTGTGAGTGGTCTCGTGGTAAATGCGCATGGCCTCGGCGATCTCGTCATCGGTCACCCGCACGATCCGCGCGGCATGCTGATGAATCAGGGTAAAGGCATCCGGGTGCGGGATTCGGCAGGCCATGCCGTCGGCGAAGGTGTTGGCCGTGGCGGTGGTGACGATGCGGCCCTGCTCGAAGCTCTGGGCGTAGGCATCGGCGACAGTCGAGACCACGCCGACGATTTCAGTCTTGAGCCCCAGCAGATTGCGCGCCTGGATCAGCCCGCAGATACCCGAGCCCATGCCGATCGGCACGTATACGCAGTCAAGCGCAGCGACCGCATCGAACAGCTCAAGGGCATAGGTCGCCACGCCGCGCACCAGCTCCGGGTGGAACGACGGCACCATCTGGTAGCCCAGCTCATCGGCCAGCCGCGCGGCCTCTTCGCGGGCCAGGTCGAAGTCGGCGCCATGCTCGATCAGCTCGGCGCCCAAGGCCCGCATGGCGGCATTTTTCTCCCGCGAGTTGCCTTGCGGCACCACGATCACCAGCGGGATACCCGCCTGGCGCGCGGCCAACGCCATGCTCTGGCCGTGGTTGCCGCGTGTGGCCGTGACCAGCCCTTTCGGCGGCTGCCCCTGCGCCAACAACGAACGCACATAGACCAGACCACCGCGGACCTTGAACGCGCCGGTCGGGGCGTGGTTTTCGTGTTTGACCCACACCTCGCAGCCGGCCCGCTCGGCCAGCAGCGGCCAGGCATGCTGGGGCGTCGCGGGCAGGTGTTGGTGGACGAAATCAGCGGCTTCGCGCAGTGCGGCCAGGTCGAACATGACGATCTTCCTTCATCGTGTGAGTTGCCCTGATCCTAGGCGCGGGGCATTGTATGGGTAAATCGATATATTGCATGGGTGGCAATTTCATGTGGATCCCGACACTGACAGCCAGCGATCAGCCGCGCTATCTGGCGCTGGTCGATGCCATCGCCGACGCCATCGAACGCGGTGAACTCAAGGTTGGTCAGCGCCTGCCGCCGCAGCGGCGCCTGGCCTGGGCGCTCGGGCTCAACCCCAGCACCACCCAACAGGCCTACCGCGAAGCCGCCGCCCGTCACTTGGTCGCCGGTGCAGTGGGGCGTGGCACCTATGTGCTGGCCGGCAGCAAGGAAGCCACCCTGTTCCGCCTCAAACGCCATGACGCTGAGCAAGCGGTGATCGACCTGTCGACCAACGTGCCGGTGGTCGATCCAGACAACCGCGACCTGCAGGCCAGCCTGCTCAAGCTGCTCGAGCTCGAACAGCCGGGCTTGCTCGAGCATTACCTGGGGCCTGAGCAACTGCTCAAGGGCCGCCTGCACGGGGCACGCTGGCTGGCTGGGCGCGGCTTGACCCTGGCAGCCGATGAGCTACTGCTGTGTGCCGGCGCGCAATATGCGCTGAACTGCGTGTTGCAGTCGGTGTGCGAGGACGGTGAAGCGGTGATGGTGGAGGCGCTGACGGCGCCTGGGATCAAGGCGGCGTGCCGGCAATTGCGTTTGCCAGTGCACGGCGTGGCGCTGGATGAGCACGGCCTGCGCCCGGATGAGCTGGACCGCGTCGCGCGCGCCAGCGGTGCCCGCGTGCTGGTGATCACCCCAACCCTGCATAACCCGACTTCAACCTGCATGGACGCGGCACGCCGCCAGGCCATCGCCGAGGTGGTCAAACGCCATCAGTTGCTGGTGATCGAAGATGATGTGTACGGCGCGCTGAGCGAGCAGCCGCCGCTGTACCCCCTGCTTGGGGGTCGCGGGATTCTGGTAACCAGCCTGTCGAAAACGGTTGCCGCCGGCTTGCGCGTGGGTTGGATCGTGGCCCAGCCGTCCCTGCTCGCACAGATCGAGCCGCACAGCCAGGCCAGTCACTGGTCGGTCTCGCCGCTGGACCTGCACATTGCCTGCCAGTGGATCGCTGACGGTACTGCCGCCCGCCGCCTGGCCTGGAACCGCCGGGAGACCGCCGAGCGCTGGCGCTTGGCGCGCAGTGTATTGGGCGCGGCGTTGCTAGATGACCGGCAGGCCTCGCCGCACATATGGGTAGCGGCACCGGCCGGCGCCGAGGCACTGGCCGCTGATTGTCGCAGGCGCGGGGTCGAGATCGTCCCCGGCAACGTTTTCGCGATTGGTGTGGATGAGGTCAAAGCCGTGCGGATCAGCCTGTCGGCAGCCAACAGCCGAGCACAGCTCAAGCAAGGCCTGGAGGCCATCCGTCAAGCATTGGCCGAAGCCTGATCAGCTCTGGCTGCAGCCCTCACCCATTGCCCGGTACTGCAGGGTATGGACCTGGCCCTGATGGTCCTCGTAGACCATGGTGGCAGGCACTACAGCACAGACATTGGGCAGGGTCGACAGGCTGATCACGCGTTTGATGTCGAGGTTGGTACCGTATTCATATTGCATCGCCACAGGTGGGCTGGACACCGGTTGAACCTCTTTTGCGAAGGCGAACGAGGACACACCGACCAGTGCAAGAATCAGTAGAGCTTTCATGAGATTTGGCCTTTGAGGCAATCAAGCTGAGCGATTTACTTCAGTCCGCCGTCATTGGCGCGGAGAAGTTGCCACCGCGTGTATCGATGGCACGAAGTACCGGTCCCGCTTTGTCGTACTGCTGAGGGGATGAGACAATTTTACGCCTGTTACGCAATACTTGAACCCCACAGTAGGACATACAGCCTTGCGCAATATGCAACAGTCTGCGACAACCCGCAGCGCCCGCTACCGCTGAACTGGAACACACGATGACTGCCCTGACCTACTCATCCCTCAGCGGACTGGAGCAACGCCTGCTCGATCACTTCTATCGCCAGCAAGGCTCGCGCATGCGCTCGGCGGCTGGCGGCGAGCTGTGGGTAGCGCGTGCCGGGGCGATCATTGCGGGGATGAGTTTGAGCACGGTAGGCCACGGCCAGTGGTTGACCGGGCTGCTGGTCGATCCGCAGTGGCGCGGACGTGGCATTGCTGGGCAATTGGTCGAGGCAGCGCTGGTAACCGCGTCCGGCCCGGTCTGGTTGTTCTGCTATCCAGACCTGCTGCCGTTTTACCAGCGGTTGGGCTTCGGCCCCGCGCACGACTTGCCGCAAGCGCTGACCATGCGTCTGGCGCGCTATCAGCGCAGCAAGAGCCTGGTCGCGCTCGGTCGCGATCAGTCGTCGCCGACGTCCAGCCCCGGGAACAGCACGTCGGTGTAGCCAAACCGGGAAAAGTCCTGAATCCGCGATGGATACAGGCGACCGATCAGGTGATCACACTCATGCTGCACGACCCGTGCATGGAAGCCTTCAGCGACGCGCTCGATCAAGTTGCCCTCAGGATCGATGCCGCTGTAGCTGATGCGCGAGAAGCGCGGCACTACACCGCGCAGCCCCGGCACCGACAGACAACCCTCCCAGCCCTCCTCGGTCTCACTCGACAGCGGCGTGATGACCGGGTTGAGCAGAATGGTCTGCGGCACTGCCTCGGCGTCCGGGTAGCGCTCGCTGTGCTCGAAGCCAAAGATCACCAGCTGCAGGTCGACGCCGATCTGCGGCGCGGCCAGGCCAACGCCACCGACGTGGTGCATGGTCTCGAACATATCGGCGATCAACTGTTGCAACTCGGCGCTGCCAAGCAGGTGTTCGGGCACCGGCGGGGCGATGCGCAGCAGGCGCTCATCGCCCATCTTGAGGATGTCACGGATCATCAGCGGTTCGGCTCTGGGCTCGGGGGTTCGGTTGCAACCGGACGCTCATGACCCAGCACAGACACGGTCTCCTGCGGCTTGTCGCCGTCAAAGTCCTTCTCGCCTGGGTCCTTGCCCTCGGCAGACATGTGCTCGATCACCGCATTCATCTCGGCGCCGAGCAAGAGTACGGCGGCTGAAATGTAGAAGTACAGCAGCAGCACGATAATTGCCCCGATGCTGCCGTACATGGCGTTGTAGTCGGCGAACGTCTTGACGTAATAGCCAAAGCCCAACGAGGCGATGATCCACACCACCACCGCCAGCACCGAGCCTGGGGTGATGAACTTGAATTTCTGTTTTACGTCCGGCATGACGTAATAGATCAACGCCACCGCGACCATCATCAGCACGACGATTGCCGGCCAGCGCACGATCGTCCACAGAGTAACGATGAATTCCTGCATGCCAACCTGCGCAGCGATCCACTCCATCACCTGCGGGCCCAATACCATCAACGCAGCCGCGGCCAGGAGCATGCCGGCAATGCCGATGGTATAGAAGATCGACAGCGGAATGCGCTTCCACACCGGGCGCCCTTCCGGCACATCGTAGGCGGCGTTCATCGCACTCATCATCAAGCGCACACCGGCCGAAGCGGTCCACAGGGCGATCACGATACCGACCGATAGCAGGCCACCTTTGGACTGCTGCAGCTGGTCGATCACCGGATTGACCTGCTCCAGTGCCTGCGGCGGCAGCACCAGTTCGGACTGCAAGCGCAGCCAGGAGAAGAAGTCAGGCAGGTGCAGGAAACCGATCAAGGCAATCAGGAACAGCAGAAACGGAAACAGCGAAAACAGCATCTGGTAAGCCAGAGCGGACGCGTAGGTGGACATCTCGTCATCGAGAAACTCACTGACGGTGCGCACCAGCACACGGTGCAGGGGAAGGCCCTGCAGGGCGTTAAAAATCATAGCGTCTCCTTTCGCCGCTCGATCATCTTGGCTGCCAGCCGACATCTCGACAGGCCTTGGGGTATGCATGCAAGTCTAATAGACCACGACGCGAACGTTGCTGCTCAATGCCTCATTAAAGAAAACGGCCACCCTCGGGCAGCCGTTTTCCTACGTGATCAGCACTTATGGCTTTTTAACGGCGTCTTTGACTTCGCCGACTTTCTGCTGGGCTTCGCCTTTGACTTCCTGCGCCTTGCCTTCTGCACGCAGCTTGTCGTTGTCGGTTACCTTGCCAACACCTTGCTTGATGTTACCTACCGCTTCGTTGGCCAAGCCTTTCGCTTTGTCTTTGGTGCCACTCATGGGGAAGTTCCTTTTAGGCAAAGACGCGAAATCACCGCGTCGACATACGAATCGACCGGTGACTTTTGCCGAGAGTTTCATTTTTTCTCGATTATTTGCCTTCTGCACAAAATCACCAAGCGCCGAAGTCTCTGCAAACAGCCGCCCCTTGCAGCCAACCTCGCAATGTGGCAACAGCGTGTGCAAGCCTTGCTCGCCTGCGCGCCACCCCGCACAATGTCAGGTCATCTCAAGCGTCAACCCGCAGGAACCTGCATGAAACTCGACAAACCCGCCGCCATCGCCCGGCGCAATCAAGCGCTGGCCCGGCCGGTGCTGACCAGCGACAACTGCCTGTTTGCCATCCTCGACCCCAAGCGCAACCTGTGGTGGTTCGACATCCCGATGCGGTTGCTGGTCAAAGGCCAGCCCGACTGGGTCAACCTGCTGCTGCACAGCCCGGAGTCAGACGAGCTGCAGCACCTGAAAGTGCCGATCAACTACCTGCGTGCGCACCAGGAGCAACTGGAAGTGCGCAACGCCGGCAAGCGCCGCTCGACCATTAGCCTGGCCCTCAGTGCTGACCGCGACTCGCAGCTGCGCGACACCCGGCCGGGTGGCGAGCAGCTGGACTTCCGCACTTTCGTGCAGGACTGATCAGACCCGCTCGATGCGATCGTCAAGGATGACGATACGGCCGGCCTTGAACAACGCGCCAATGGCTTTCTTGAAGTTGCCCTTGCTGACGTTGAACAGGCCGCTGATCACCTGTGGATCACTCTTGTCACACACGGCCAGAGTGCCGCCAGCGGCTTCCAGCTTGGCCATGATCTGCTCTTGCAGACCATCGGCCAGGGCCTGACCCACCGGCTGCAGGCTCAGGGCGATCTTGCCGTCCTGGCGCACTTCCTTGATAAAGCCCTTCTCGTGCATGCCCGAACGCAAGAACTTGAATATCTCGTTCTTGTGAATCAGGCCCCAATGGCGGTTGTTGATGATCGCTTTGAAGCCGAGATCGGTTTCATCGGCCACCAGCAGCTCAACCGGCTGGCCTGCGGTGTACGCGGCCGGGGTCAGGTCGAGGTAGCGGTCCAGCCGCGCGGTGGCGGTGATGCGGCGGGTGCGTTTGTCCAGGTAAACGTGGACAACACAGTAATCGCCAATCTTCAGCGAGCGCTTCTCTTCCGAGTAGGGCATCAGCAAGTCTTTGCTCAGGCCCCAGTCGAGGAAGATACCAGCGCCGTTGATATCTTTTACCTTCAAGCTGGCGAACTCGCCGACCTGCACCTTGGGCTTCTCGGTGGTGGCGATCAGCTGGTCTTCGCTGTCCAGGTAGATGAACACGTTGAGCCAGTCATCGAGCTCGGTAGGCGTATCCTTGGGGATGTAACGCCGCGGCAGGAGGATTTCGCCGTCGGCGCCGCCATCCAGGTACAGGCCGAATTCGACGTGCTTGACGATTTGCAAACTGTTGTAACGCCCAAGTAGAGCCATTTCCGATGTTCCTCAAGACAAGGCAGCTATTCTACACCTGAACCCGCCGCCTCGCCCGACCGCTGGTTCGACTGAACTGCCAACCCGCCGCTGCGTCTATTGCTGGCACGCTCTTGCAAGGATTCGCTCATGCCTGTCTGCCTGACCAACGCCCTGCGCTTCAGCCTTGTCGCCCTGCTCTGCGCCGCCACTCTGTTCGGTTGCAGCCGCATCGACCTTGCCTATCGCAACCTCGACACGCTGGTGCCGTGGTCGCTGGGCGATTATCTGGACATGAACCGCGAGCAGAAAAACTGGCTTGACCAGCGTCTGCAGGCGCACCTGGCCTGGCATTGCACCACGCAGTTGCCCGGCTACCTCGACTGGCTCGACCGCATGCGTGCGATGGTGGCCGAGGATCAAGTCACCGATCAGGGCCTGCAGCAGCGCACCGCAGAGGCCCGCGAGGCGATTGCCCGGGTCACCGAAGCGATCACCCCGTCTGCCGTCGAACTGCTGCGCGGCATGGATGATCAGCAAGTCGAAGAGATGCGTCAGGCATTCGCCGATGACATCCGCGAGCGCCAGCGCACCTACGTCGACACGCCGCTGGCCAAACAGATCAGCAAACGCGCCGAACGCATGGAAAAACGCATCAAGCCCTGGCTCGGCGAGCTCAACGCCGCCCAGCGCCTGCGCGTGCAAACCTGGTCACAAGCCTTGGGCGACCAGAACCGTCAGTGGATCGCCAACCGCGCGCACTGGCAGCAACAATTGCTGCTGGCCATGCAGCAACGCGCCACGCCCAGCTTCGAACCGCGCGTCGCGCAGTTGCTGCAGCACAAAGAGAGCCTGTGGACGCAGGACTACCGCAAGGCCTTCAACAACACTGAACTTCAGGCGCGCAGCCTGCTGGTCGACCTGATCAAGGACAGCACACCCGCCCAGCGTCAGTTCCTGCAAGAGCGCCTGAGCAAGGTGCGCACCAGCTTCAGTGAACTGAAATGCCTCAAGGGCTGACGATCACGCGCGCGGCTGGCGTCGATAAGGGAACACATCGATGACCTTGCCGCCGGCAATGGCCGCCTGCAGCCCTTTCCAGTAATCGGCGTCGTACAGCTCCCCGTGCAGATTGCTGAACAGGCGGCGCTGGCCGATATCGGCGAACAGAAACGGCGGGAATTCTTCCGGGAAAACATCATGGATGCCGATCGAATACCACGGCTCGCCTGACATCTCGTCTTCGGGATAGCGCGGCGGCGGGATATGGCGAAAGTTGACCTCATCGAGAAAGCAGATCTCGTCGTAATCGTAAAACACCACCCGCCCATGGCGGGTTACGCCGAAGTTCTTCAGCAACATGTCACCGGGGAAGATATTGGCCGCCGCCAGCTGCTTGATCGCCAGGCCGTAATCTTCCAACGCTTCCAGGACCTGGGCGTCGCTGGCCTGCTCCAGGTACAGATTCAGCGGCGTCATTCGCCGTTCGGTCCAGCAGTGGCGGATCAGCACCGTGTCGCCCTCCAGCACCACGGTGGACGGGGCCACTTCCAGCAACTCGGTAAGGCATGCTGCGTCGAACTTTTCCTGCGGGAAGCGAAAGTCAGCAAACTCCTGGGTATCGGCCATGCGCCCGACCCGATCAACACTTTTTACCAAGCGGTACTTGTCGATCACCGTGGCGCGGTTGACTGTTTTGGACGGTGCGAAACGGTCCTTGATGATCTTGAACACCGTGCTGAAGCCCGGCAGGGTAAACACGCTCATGACCATGCCGCGCACACCCGGCGCCATGACGAAGCGGTCGTCGCTGCTGGCCAGGTGATTGATCAACGCCCGATAGAACTCCGACTTGCCATGTTTGTAGAAGCCAATCGAGGTATACAGCTCGGCGACATGTTTACCGGGCAGAATACCCTTGAGAAAGCTGACGAACTCTGCCGGCGCCGGCACATCGACCATGAAATAGGAGCGGGTGAAAGAGAAGATGATCGACACCTCGGCCTCGTCGGTGATCACAGCGTCCGCCTCGATGCCATGCCCCTCGCGGTGCAGCAGTGGGATCACCAGCGGCCACTGCTCATCCCGGGTGTACAAACGGCCAACCAGATACGCACCCTTGGTGCGGTACAGCACCGGCGCATACAGCTCCAGTGCCAGGCTCGGGTCCTTGCACACCCAGTCGGGCAAGCTGCCGCGCAGTTGTTGTTCGAGGCGGCTGACGTCGTTGGGCAAGTCTGCATAGTCGACAGTGAACGGGTAATCGGCAAACACCCGGCGCAACAACCCGCTCAGGCTGCCGCCGGCCTGATAAATGCGCGTCTGCGCAGCGCGCTCATGGTCGCGCAGGGCCGGCCGGGTGGTATGGATGAACATGCAGCTGTCGCTGATCAGGTCATGGCTGAACAGGCTGCAGAACAGCGAGTTGTACCAGGTCTCGGCCAGCTCATCGTCCAGCCGCGGGTCGATCAGCTCGATGTAAGCGCTTTTGACCAACGGCCATTGTGCGACATCGAGCAGTAGCGCCTCGGCAAAGCCCTCGCGCAGCCAGCCATTGACCTCGGCGACCTTCTCTTCATACAAACTGATCCGCGCTGCAGCCGCCCGCTGGCTCTCGTGCCAGTCGGCGCGCTCGAATCGCTCGCGCGCCCCCAGGGTTATCTGCCGGAAGTGCTCACGGTAGTTATCGAAGCCATCGAGTACCCTGCGGGCGATTTCGCTGGCCGGCCAGTGCTGGGACATACCAATGCCTCTGCAGAGTTCAAGCGCTCAGCTTAGTAGCGTCGCAAGAAAGGACAAGAACCTGCCCAGCGCAGTCACGTACACTCCCACCCTGCCCTGATTCTGGAGACCCCCGTGAGCCCCATCGCCCTCGCCCGCCTGTTGACCCTTGCCGCTGTCTGGGGGGCCAGTTTCCTGTTCATGCGCATCATCGCCCCGGAGCTGGGCACCGTGCCGACGGCGTTCTTTCGGGTCTCGATCGCCTGCCTGGGCTTGATTGCCATTCTGGCCGTGGCGCGAGTGCCATGGCAGTTCAACGGCAAACTCGGTGCCTGCCTGCTGCTGGGCATGATCAACTCGGGCATCCCGGCGACGTTCTACTCGGTAGCGGCGCAGGTGCTGCCTGCCGGTTACTCGGCGATCTTCAACGCCACAACGCCGCTGATGGGCGTGCTGATCGGCGCGCTGTTCTTCCATGAGCCGATGACCGTCAGCAAGCTGGCGGGGATCTTTCTTGGCCTGCTCGGCGTCGGCATCCTCAGCGGCGCCGGACCGGTGGCACTGGACCTGGCCCTGGTGCAAGGCGCGTTGGCATGCCTGGCCGCCACCACCTGCTACGGTTTTGCCGGCTACCTGGCGCGGCGCTGGATCAGCGGCCTGGACAGCCGCCTGTCGGCCTTGGGCAGCATGCTCGGCGCTACCTTGCTGTTGAGCCCGCTGTTCGCCTGGAGCGCCCTCAGCCAGCCACCTGCCAGCTGGGGCGGCTGGCAGGTGTGGTTGTCGCTGCTCGGGCTGGGCCTGCTGTGCACGGCATTCGCCTACATCCTGTACTTCCGCCTGCTGGCCGAAATCGGCCCAGTCAAGGCCAGTACCGTGACCTTCCTGATCCCGGTCTTCGGCGTGCTCTGGGGCGCGTGGCTGCTGGATGAGTCGCTGTCGATGGGCCACCTGTACGGCGGGCTGCTGATCGGCGTCGCGCTGTGGCTGGTACTCAGGCCTGCGCCGCGCGCGCTGGCGCAGGCGCGCTCATGAGCACGGAGCACTCGCCGGTGTTCAAAAAGGTTTTGTTCCGCCTGGAGCAGGATGCGCAAGGCTACCCACCGGCTTCGGTGGAAGGCCTGTGGGCGCAGCAGACAGAGGCTGGCTACCTGATCGACAGCATCCCGTTCTACGCCTACGGCATCGCCCCCGGCGACCTTATCGGTGTCCGCGAAGCCGATGGTGAAGCGTGGTTTGCGGCGTTGAGCAAGAGTGGCGGCGCCAGCGTGTTTCGCGTGCTGGTCAAGTTACCGGATGCGTTGGAGCAGGTCCGTGCAGCGCTGAGCGAGTTCGGTTGCCCCAGCGAAGTGGAGCAGGCGGTGAAGATGCTGGCGGTGCAGGTGCCGCCGACGGAGTCGCTCGACACCTTGCTCTATTACTTGCTGACCCAGCGCGAAGCGGGAACGCTGGAGTTCGAGGAAGGCGTGTTGCGCCATGCCATCCCCGAAGAGTTTCGCTGAGTCAGAACAACCAGCGATACAGCAGGTAAGCCACCAGTACAGCCAGGATCGGCCGCAGAATGCGGTAAGCCTTGGGGTTGGCGCGCTTGAACTGCTTGACCCGGGTGCTGAGCTTGTTGCTGAAACGCTTGCTCCAGGCATAGGCCTGGTTGATCCCGCCGACACGCTCGTCATCAGTGTTCTGCGGTGCAGTAGCACGGCCGAGGAAGGCACTGACCTTACGGTTGAGGCGGGTCATCAACGGGCTGGTCAGCGGCCGCTCGATGTCGCAGAACAGGATCACCCGAGTGATGTCGGTCTCGTTCTTGACCCAGTGCACGAAGGTCTCGTCGAACATCACGTCTTCCCCGTCACGCCAGGCATACGGCTCGCCATCGACGTAGATGCGGCACTTGTCGGAGTTGGGTGTGGACAGGCCGAGGTGATAGCGCAGCGATCCGGCGAACGGGTCGCGGTGCGGGTTCAGGTGGCTGCCACCTGGCAACAGGGCAAACATCGCGCCTTTGACGCTGGGGATGCCACTGACCAGCTCGACGGTCTTCGGGCACAGCGCCTCGGCCGACGGCAGCGGTTTGTCGTACCACTTCAGGTAGAAGCGCTTCCAGCCCTTCTTGAAGAACGAGCCAAAGCCTGCGTCGTTGTCTTTTTCGGCGGCGCGAATATAGCCCTCGTCGAACAGGCGCATGGCCTCTTCACGGATCACCGGCCAGTTGTCCTTGAGCACATCCAGCTCAGGGAAGCGCTGGCGGTCCACGTACGGCTTGGACGGCACGCCGGAGAAGAGGTACATCAGGCTGTTGTAGGGGGCGAACAGCGCCGAATGGTTGACGAACTGGCGCAGCACGGGCAAGCGCGCCTTGCCGCGCAAATGGACGTACAGCACGCTGCCGAAGAACACCAGCAGGACACCCGCCTTGGCGACAAAGGAAAAGCTCATGCAACACTCCTTGGAGTAGGAAATCAGGCCATCACTTGCAGATAGCCGAACATCATAAACCCATCCGCCCGCAGTAAAAACAGCCTGCGCCGGATAGCAATGTTGAAGATTTTGTAATAAAGGCTTTCTGGGTGTATTGCGCGGGGTCAGCGAAACGCGCGTAAGGCTTGAGATAGCCGGGGCCGCTGCGCGGCCCTTTCCGACCGGTCCGGCGCCCCGGCGAGGCCGCTCCTACCGGGACCGCGCAAGCAGGTCATACGCGGTCTGTGTAGGAGCGGCCTTGTGTCGCGATAGGGGCGCAAAGCGCCCCCAGCTATCTCACAGACACTAAAAAAGGCCCAGACCCTACTGCTGGTTTTCCTGCTCGGTGAACAGGTCAGAGAAGAGCATGCTCGACAGATAGCGCTCACCCGAGTCAGGCAGGATCACCACGATGGTCTTGCCAACCATCTCGGGTTTCTCGGCCAGGCGCACGGCTGCAGCCATCGCCGCACCGCACGAGATACCGCAGAGAATGCCCTCTTCCTGCATCAAGCGCAGAGCCATGGCCTTGGCTTCGTCGTCGCTGACCGTCTCGACCTGGTCGACAATCGACAGATCGAGGTTTTTCGGGATGAATCCGGCGCCAATGCCCTGAATCTTGTGCGGGCTGGGCTTGAGCTCCTGCCCGGCCAGCGCCTGAGTGATCAGCGGCGAGGCCACCGGCTCGACTGCAACTGACAGGATCGGCTTGCCCTGGGTGTGCTTGATGTAACGGGAAATACCGGTGATGGTGCCGCCCGTGCCGACGCCGGCAACCAGCACGTCAACCGCGCCATCGGTGTCGTTCCAGATTTCCGGGCCGGTGGTTTTCTCATGGATGGCCGGGTTGGCCGGGTTGTCGAACTGGCCAGGCTGGAAATACATCTCGGGGTCCGAGGCAACGATTTCGTTGGCCTTGTCGATGGCGCCTTTCATGCCCAGCGCAGGCTCGGTCAGCACCAGCTCGGCGCCCAGCGCCTTGAGCACCTTGCGCCGCTCAAGGCTCATCGAGGCTGGCATGGTCAGCAGCAGTTTGTAGCCACGGGCGGCGGCTACGAAGGCCAGGCCGATACCGGTATTGCCCGAAGTCGGCTCGACCAGGGTCATGCCCGGCTTGAGTTTGCCACTGCCTTCGGCGTCCCAGACCATGTTCGCGCCGATCCGGCATTTGACCGAGTAGCCGGGGTTGCGCCCCTCGATCTTGGCCAGGATGGTCACCCCGCGCGGGGCGATGCGGTTGATCTGCACCAGCGGCGTGTTGCCGATGGAATGGGCGTTGTCTGCGTAGATACGGCTCATTGGCAGGGTCCTTAACCGAGCGGGGAAAGCCTCAAGGGTAAGCTTGCCCGCCAGCAGCGTAAAGCCCGTTCGAACTCCCCGGCGGCGCCTGCGGTCAACCGCTCAACCTGCTTTGGAGAGCCCCCATGACAGCCCGCTATCGCCGGCCACTGGTCGCCCTGGTCAGCCTGCTTGTGATACTGCTTTGTGTGCACCTGGCCCTGCCCTACCTGATGCGCGACTACTTGAACGAAAAACTGGCCGACATGGGCGACTACCGCGGCCAGGTCAGCGACGTCGACCTGGCGTGGTGGCGCGGCGCCTACCAGATCAACGGCCTGAAGATCGTCAAGACCACCGGCAAGGTGCCGGTGCCATTCGTTGATGCGCCGAAAATCGACTTTTCGGTGAGCTGGCATTCGCTGTGGTACGACCATGCGGTGGTGGCCGAAGTGACCTTCCTGCGCCCAGAGCTCAACTTCGTCGACGGTGGCAACAAGCAGAATTCGCAGACCGGTCAAGGCACCGACTGGCGCCAACAGCTGGAAAAACTGCTACCAATCACCCTCAACGAAGTGCGCATCGATGACGGTACGCTGACCTTCCGCAACTTCAACTCCAAGCCACCGGTAACGCTCAAGGCCACGCAATTGCAGGCAAGCATCCGCAACCTGACCAATGTCCGCGATGAAGAGGGCCGCCGCGACGCCAGCTTCGAAGGCACCGCGCGCCTGCTTGGCGATGCCAAGGTCGAAAGCAAGGCAACCTTTGACCCGTTCAGTGATTTCGATGATTTCGAGTTCCGCCTGCGCGCCACCGGCATTGAACTGCGCAATATGAATGACTTTGCCAGTGCCTATGGCAAGTTCGACTTCAATGCCGGCAACGGCGACGTGGTGATCGAGGCTCAGGCGGAAAAAGGCCGACTCAAGGGCTACATCAAACCCTTGCTGCGTAATGTGGAAGTATTCAACTGGCAGCAGGACGTCGAGAACAAAGACAAAAGCTTCTTCCGTTCAATCTGGGAAGCGGTTGTCGGCACTACCGAAACCGTGCTGAAAAACCAGCCGGAAAATCAGTTCGCCACGCGCGTCGAGCTCAGCGGCAGTGTGCATCAGCAGAACATCAACGGCTTCGAAGCGTTCCTGCAGATTCTGCGCAATGGCTTTGTCCAGGCGTTCAGTGCGCGCTATGAAAGGCCCGCGCCTGACACTGAATGAACAGCGGCGCGACGCACCATTCAGAGACTGAATACCCGGTCTGCGTTTGCAGCTGCCCGGGTGCGGCGTATAGTCCAGTACACATTTAGATAGCCTTGCCTGGGGCCGGCCCAGACACTTGCAGAGGATTGGTTGATGAAGTTCGAAGGCACCCGCGACTACGTCGCCACCGATGATCTGAAACTGGCGGTCAACGCGGCAGTTACCCTCGAACGTCCGCTGCTGATCAAGGGCGAGCCCGGCACCGGCAAGACCATGCTCGCCGAACAACTGGCGGCGTCGTTCGGCGCCAAGCTGATCACCTGGCACATCAAGTCCACCACCAAAGCCCACCAAGGCCTCTACGAGTACGATGCGGTCAGCCGCCTGCGCGACTCGCAGCTGGGTGTGGACAAGGTCCACGATGTGCGCAACTACCTTAAAAAAGGCAAGTTGTGGGAAGCCTTCGAGGCAGAAGAGCGGGTCATTCTGTTGATCGACGAAATCGACAAGGCCGACATCGAATTCCCCAACGACCTGCTGCAAGAACTCGACAAGATGGAGTTCTACGTCTACGAAATCGACGAGACCATCAAGGCCAAGCAGCGCCCGATCATCATCATTACGTCCAACAACGAGAAAGAGCTGCCGGATGCGTTTTTGCGTCGCTGCTTCTTCCACTACATCGCCTTCCCTGACCGCGACACCCTGCAGAAGATCGTCGATGTGCACTATCCGAACATCAAGCAGTCGCTGGTCAGCGAGGCGCTGGATGTGTTTTTCGATGTGCGCAAGGTGCCGGGCCTGAAGAAAAAACCCTCGACCTCCGAGCTGGTCGACTGGCTCAAGCTGCTGATGGCCGACAACATCGGCGAAGCGGTGCTGCGCGAGCGTGATCCGACCAAGGCCATCCCGCCGCTGGCCGGCGCCTTGGTCAAGAACGAGCAGGACGTGCAGCTGCTCGAGCGCCTGGCGTTCATGAGCCGGCGCGGTAATCGCTGACAGGAGCCGGTCATGCTGCTCAACCTGTTCAACGAAATGCGCGCGGCCAAGGTGCCGGTGTCGGTGCGTGAACTGCTCGACCTGCTCAATGCCCTGCAGCAGCGGGTAGTGTTCGCCGACATGGACGAATTCTACTTTCTGGCGAGGACCATTCTGGTCAAGGATGAACGCCACTTCGACAAGTTCGACCGGGCTTTTTCAGCGTACTTCCAGGGCCTGGAAAACCTCGACCGGCACCTTGAAGCGCTGATTCCTGAAGACTGGCTGCGCAAGGAGTTCGAGCGTTCGCTGACCGACGAGGAACGCGCGCAGATCCAGTCGCTGGGCGGCCTGGACAAGCTCATCGAAGAATTCAAGAAGCGCCTCGAAGAGCAGAAAAAACGCCATGCCGGTGGAAACAAGTGGATCGGCACCGGTGGCACCAGCCCGTTCGGCTCAGGCGGCTACAACCCTGAAGGCATTCGCGTTGGCGACGCCGGCGAGCGCCGCGGCAAGGCGGTCAAGGTCTGGGAGCAGCGCGAGTACAAAAACCTCGACGATCAAGTCGAACTGGGCACGCGCAACATCAAGCTGGCCCTGCGCCGCCTGCGCAAGTTTGCCCGCCAGGGCGCGGCCGAAGAGCTCGACATTGACGGCACCATCGACCACACCGCGCGCGATGCCGGCCTGCTCAATATCCAGATGAGGCCGGAGCGGCGCAACACCGTAAAGCTGCTGTTGCTGTTCGACATCGGCGGCTCGATGGATGCCCACGTGCGCATTTGCGAGGAGCTGTTTTCAGCGTGCAAGACCGAGTTCAAGCACCTGGAGTACTACTACTTCCATAACTGCGTGTATGAGTCGGTGTGGAAGAACAACCTGCGGCGCAATGCCGAGCGCTTCGCCACCTTCGACCTGCTGCACAAGTACGGCGATGACTACAAGGTGGTGTTCGTCGGCGACGCGGCCATGGCGCCTTATGAAATTACCCAGCCCGGTGGCAGCGTCGAGCACTGGAACGAGGAAGCCGGGTACGTCTGGGTGCGGCGGATCAAGGAGAAATTCAAGAAGGTGGTGTGGATCAATCCCTATCCCAGACAGGCCTGGGAGCACACCACGTCGACCCACCTGATCCGCGAGCTGATCGAAGACAAGATGTATCCGCTGACCTTGCAGGGCCTGGAAGACGCCATGAAGCACTTGGCCAAGTAGGCCCGCAGTTCAGATCAGCTCCAGCGCTGCAGGTATGCTTGCTGCTCCTGCCAGGCCAGCTCCTGCAGCACCGCCCTGAAGCGCACCTGAGCGCCTGGCAGGCACTGAGCCAACTGCGCCAGCGCCAAGGGCGTCAATGCACCTAGACGCGGGTAGCCGCCAATGGTCTGCCGATCGTTCAACAACACGATCGGCTGACCATCCGGTGGCACCTGCACTGCGCCCAGTGGGATCCCCTCCGAGATCATCGGCTCGCCTTGGTACACCAATTGCGGCCCGAGCAGGCGCATGCCCATGCGGTCAGCGCGGCTGTCCAGGGTCCAGTCCCGGTTGAACGCCTCGAACAGGCTGGTGCCGCTGAACTGTCCCAGTTGTGCGCCCATGACCAGATCCAGCAAAGGCTTAGCGGCATATACCGGCCTTGAATGCGTCGGCACCTCGCGCGTGGCCGGCAAGCCCTCGCTGCAAGCCAGCACCTGCCCCTTGGCCAACGCCGAGCCGTGGCCATCAAGCCCGCCCAGCTGTTCGCGCACAACCGTGGCGCAACTGCCCAGCACCGTCTCGGCCTGAAAGCCACCGAGCGCGGCCAGATAAGCACGAGCTCCCAGTAGAGGCTGGGTAAAGCTCAGCCGCTGGCCCGCACGCAGATGAAAACTGCGCCAGGGCTTGAGCGGCTGGTCATCGATTCGTGCATCCAGATCAGCGCCCGCCAAGGCCAGGCAGCAGTCACGCTCGGCGAGCACGCTGAAGCCACCCAAGGGGATTTCCACCACCGGCGCCTGCAAGGCATTCCCCAGCAGCCAGTTGGCCCAGTGCAGCGCCACCCAATCCAATGCGCCGCCCTGAGTCACGCCCAGATGACGCACGCCAAAGCGCCCGCCATCCTGCAACTGGCACAGCGGCGTGCTGGCCTCGATCAACAGACTCATGCCTGGCCCTCCAGCGGGCTGTCGTCGCCGCCCAGGCTGATGAATTCAGCGTGGTCCACCGCGACGAAACGCACGCGGTCACCCGGCTGCAACAAGCTGTAGCCCTCCCGCTCGCGGTCAAACAAGCGTACTGGCGTGCGCCCGATCAGGTTCCAGCCGCCCGGTGAGACTGCCGGGTACGCCGCCGTCTGGCGCTCGGCAATGCCGACGCTGCCTGCCGCCACGCGCTTGCGCGGGGTGCTCAGCCGGGGCGTGGCCAGGCGTTCGTCGACCAGCCCCATGAAACCGAAACCCGGGGCAAAGCCAAGCGCAAATACCGGGTATTCACGCTCACTGTGCAAGCGCACCACCTCAGCCTCGGACAGCCCGCTGCGCGCTGCCAGCACTGGCAATTCGGGACCGACACTGGGGTCATACCAGACGGCAATTTCGTGCCTGCGCCCCGCCGCGCCTGCATCTGGCTGCAAATTTTGCAGGGCTTGGATGATCAATCCTCGCGCCGCAGTCGGTGACTGGCGAAACTGCACCATCACAGTGGTATAAGACGGCACCAGGTCAACCAGATCGGCGCCCAAAGCACTGTTCAGGCGCTGGCTGGCCGCCAGAATCCACGGCATGTTGGCTTCATCGATGCGGTCGAACAAGCGCACCATCAGGCTGTCGATGGCCACTGCCTCGATACGCAGGTTCATGGCTGCACCAGCGCATCCAGGGCCTGGCGAATCTGCCGCACCGCCGCCAGCGAGCTGTCGTTGTCGCCGTGCACGCACAAGGTGCTGGCGGTGAGGCGCAGCGCGCTGCCATCGTCTGCCCGCAACGCTTCGCCACGAGCCAGATGCAGGGCCTGTTCGATGATCAATGCAGGCTCGTGGTGCACTGCCCCCGGCAGGCGCCGCGACAGCAGGTGGCCGCTGGCCGTGTAGGCACGGTCGGCAAATGCTTCGAACCACAAGGTAACACCCAGTTCATCGCCCATCTGCTGCGCCGCACGGTCATCCGCAGTGGCCATCAGCATCAGCGGCAGGCTGCTGTCGTAGGCCGCTACAGCTTCGAGCACGGCACGCAGCTTGACTGGGTCGGCCATCATGTCGTTGTACAGCGCGCCATGCGGTTTGACGTACGCCACGCGCCCGCCCTGGACCTTGCAGATGCCGTCCAGTGCACCAATCTGGTAGTGCAGCAGATCGCGGATTTCTTCGTTGCTGCAGGCCATCGAGCGCCGACCAAAGCCGACCAGATCCGGATAGGCCGGGTGCGCGCCAATGGTCACCCCATGCTGCAGGGCCAGGGCCACGGTGCGGCGCATGATGCTCGGGTCACCGGCGTGGTAACCGCAGGCAATGTTGGCGCAGTCGATGTAGGGCATGACCTCGGCATCCAGGCCCATGCGCCAGCTGCCGTAACTTTCACCCATGTCGCAGTTCAGAAGCAGGATTTTCACCTGGCGGACTCCCGAGTCGAGGTTCATGTGCGTACCTTACCTTGCCTGAAGTTGTTTGCCGCGTGTTTCCGGCAAGCTCAGCGCGGCGACAATCACCACGCCGTACGACACTGCGGCAAACGCACCAATCCCAAGGCCCAATGACATCCTCTCGCCGAGTATGCCGATCAGCAGCGGGAAGAAAGCCGCAATCGCCCGACCGATGTTGTAGCAAAAGCCCTGCCCGGAGCCGCGGATGCGGGTCGGGAACAGCTCGGTGAGGAACGCCCCCATGCCGCTGAATATGCCTGATGCGAAAAAGCCCAGGGGCAAGCCCAGCCAGAGCATGACGCCGTCACTGACGGGCATTTGCGTGTAGAGCACGACGATGATCAGTGAACCGAGTGCAAACAGGATGAAGTTCTTCTTGCGGCCAACAATATCGCTCAGGTAGGCGCTGATCACATAGCCGGCGTAGGAGCCAACGATGACCATGGCCAGGTACCCGCCGGTGCCCAGCACACTCAAGCCGCGTTCGTTGGCCAGAAAGGTCGGTAGCCAGGAAGTGATGGCGTAGTAGCCGCCCAGTGCGCCGGTGGTCAGCAACGAGGCGCGCACCGTGGTCCACAGCATGCCAGGGGCAAATATCTCGTAAAAATGCGAGGGTTGCGCGGTCTTCTGCGCCGCCTTGGCCAGTCGATATACCTCCGGGTCCTTGACCAGCCGGCGCACGAAAATCACGAACACCGCCGGTACCAGGCCCAGCAGAAACAGTGCACGCCAGGCTTCTTCGGGCGGCAACCAGGTGAACAGCAAGGCGTACAGGATCGCTGTAAGCCCCCACCCGAGCGCCCAGCCAGATTGCACCATGCCGACCGCCTTGCCGCGGTCCTGAGCGCGGATGACCTCACCGATCAATACCGCCCCGGCGGTCCATTCACCGCCAAAGCCGAAACCCATCAAGGTGCGCGCTATCAGCAGTTGTTCGTAGTTCTGGGCAAAGCCGCAAAGGAAGGTAAAGAATGCGAACCATACCACCGTCAGTTGCAGTGTCAGCACGCGACCTATGCGGTCAGAGAGAATCCCCGCCACCCAACCACCAATGGCCGAAGCGATCAGGGTACTGGTGTGGATCAGCCCGGCGTCGGCAGCGGTAATGCCCCACATCATGATCAGTGTGGGTACCACAAAGCTGAGCATCTGCGTGTCCATGCCGTCCAGGGCATAGCCGATCTTGCAGCTCCAGAAAGTCCGCCGCTGCTGTTTGTCGATATCCCGGTACCAGCCGAAAGGCCCCTGGGAGGATCGCTCGCTGGTCTGCTGCTGTGAGCCAGAAGGATTCATGCGCACCTCGGTTTATTGGTATTGTTCTGCGCGACGCATTACGTCGCCACCTGGGCATTAATTGTTCAAAACTGACAGGCCTTGAGTCCAACTAGAAAAACCATCGGTCTGGAGCAAGAAAATCTGATCATGAACCTTCGATTCCTCGAGACTTTCGTCTGGGTCGCTCGCCTCAAGAGCTTTCGCCTCACCGCTGAAAAGCTCTTCACGACCCAGGCTGCGGTGTCCAGCCGGATTGCAGCGCTTGAAGCCGACCTGGGCGTGCGGCTGCTGTTGCGTGACTCTCGTGGCGTCAGCCTCACGGCCCAGGGCAGCACGGTTCTGGAGTACGCCGAGCGCATGCTCGCGACCGCTACGGCGATGAAGCAGTCGCTGGACAGCGACCGGGACAAGCAGGGACGCATCCGCCTGGGGGTGATGGACACGGTGATCCATACCTGCATGAGTGCGCTGGTGGCCGAATTGACTCAGTGTTACCCGCAGGTCGAGATCGAGCTGGTGGCCGACACCGCGCTGAACCTGCGCGAACAGCTGCACAAGGGCTTTCTGGACGTCATCCTGCAGACCGACGCGTTGCGCGACACGTCGATCCGCAGCCTGGATCTGGCGCGTTATCCGATGGGCTGGATTGTCGCTGCCGACGCGCCGCAACGACGTGACTATGCCTCACTGGCCGAGCTGAGCCGCGAGCGTATAGTCACCTTCTCGAAAAACTCGCGACCGCACCAGGAAGTGCTCAGCCTGCTGCAAGGCGCAGGCGCCCAGACGCCGCGGCTGAACTGCGTCAATTCGGTGGCGGCGATGACCCGGTTGGTGTGTGACGGCTTCGCCATCGGTGCATTGCCACCGGCCCTGGTGGATGACCAGCTTGCCCGCGGTGAGCTGGTGCAGTTGCAGAATCTGCAACCGCCGCCCAGCCTGGAGCTGGTGGTGGCCTGGCAAACGGGGGTCGAGCTGGTCGATGAGGTCGTTCAGTTATGCCGCCAGGTGCTGCAGAACTACGCTGGCGAGGTCGGCGAGCAGCGGATTCAGATGGTCTGACAGCATGATCGGGGCGTACATCGTTTGCAGCGGCCCTGCACCGCAAAAATCCAGGTGGCGCTGCGCTCGCCAGCCGATCACCTCGCCAATGCAGAGCAAAGCTGCCGTCTAGCGCCAGCTTTCCTTGACCACCTTGCGCCGCCCACCAAGGATCACCCAGCCGAGAAGCACCAGCACGCCCTCGACCACGAACGCCAACACAAAACCGACGCTCAGGCCCCAGCCAATGGCCTCGGGCACCAGCAGGATCTGGTAGCTGTAGCTGTTCAAGGTCTCTTCGCGCAATTGCGGGTCAGCCTGCACCAGCACATGCCAGCTCTGGCTCAGCCACGAGCCCTGCATGGCCTGCCACTCGCTTTCCAACAACTGGTTGCGGGTCAGCAGGCTCTCGATGCTGTTGGCATCGCTGATGAAGACCGGATCTTCGCTGGTGCGGTAATGCTGCAGCAGTGCTTGCAGGTCGCCCTTGAAGAAGCGCTGGGCGGTCTCCTGGAAGCCGGACAAGGCCTCGCGCGACTCAAGTACACGGGCTTCGACGCGCTGACCGTAATCCTTGACCAGACCGGGGACCTGAATGCCCGCCAGCAGGCCGCAGGTGAACAACAGCAACCGCAGATAACTTCTGAACATGCAGCGTCCTTAGCTTTGCCCGTGGGCGATGCATTCGCCATGCCGCCACAAGGCCCATTGTCCGGGCTCGTAGCGGTTCCAGGTTTCGTTCTCGGTCAAGGCCTCGGTGGCGATCACCGTGACCACATCATTGGGCGTGGTTTCGGCCTGGAAGTCCACGATCATGTCGACATCCTTGAGCCGGGCCGGGCCAAACGGCGCGCGGCGAGTGATGTGCACCAGCTTGGTCGAGCAGAAGCAGAACAGCCAGTCGCCGTTGCTCAGCAGGCAGTTGAACACACCTTTGCTGCGGTGCTCGGCGCAGGCTTCGACCAGCACCGGCAGCAGTTGCTCGACCTCGACCGGCTCGGGGAAAGCATCGCGTACACGATTGAGCAAGTCGCAGAAGGCCGCTTCGCTGTCGGTATCGCCGACCGGCCGGTAGAAGGTGCGCTGGCCGCTGAACTGCGGCAACTGGCCGTTGTGCGCAAAGCACCAGTTGTGCCCCCACAACTCACGCACGAACGGGTGGGTGTTGCTCAGGCAGACCTTGCCGACGTTGGCCTGGCGGATATGGCCGATGACCACTTCGCTCTTGATCGGGTAGCGCTGCACCAGTTTGGCGACTTCCGACTCGCTGCTTGCAGCAGGGTCCTGAAACACGCGCAGGCCGCGCCCTTCGTAAAAGCCGATGCCCCAGCCATCGCGGTGCGGGCCGGTGCGGCCACCACGCTGCATCAGCCCGGAAAAACTGAAAACGATATCAGTGGGGACGTTGGCACTCATGCCGAGCAGTTCGCACATGCCTTGCAGCTCCCCTCAGAGACGTGGCTCGACCCGGCCGCGGTCAGGCGCGGCCGGTGCCGGCGGATCATTGCGATAACGGTCGTGGCGATCGGCAGCAACCGGCGCCTCGACCAGCACTTCGCTGTCTTCTGCGGCTTGGCGCTTGGCGGCCGCATCGGCTTGCTCGCGGCGCTCACGGGCGCGTTTTTCCAGCGGCCAGCGCAGCAGCACGAACAGCAGGTACAGGGCAAACGCGATCATCCCGTACATGGCCAGATCGGACGCTGCACGCCAGGCGTTGTTGCCGACCTTGAAGGCGATATCCAGCGCACTGATGGCAATGGCCGGGGCGAAGCTTTCCTTGACCGGGTCGACAATCGTCGGTGTCAGCAGCAGCACCGCAACCAGCACCCGCAGCGGTTCGCGCAGCCAGCGCCACATCCAGCCAGTCAGCTTGAAGGTCACCAGCAGGCAGCCAATGGCGGCCACCGCGTACAGGCCCCAGGCAAGGGTATAGTCGTTCTCGGTCATGGTGTTCGTGCAAGCCAGGCGAAGAGATGCCTATGATAAACACTTTTAGGCACAGGCGCCTGTCTGCCCGTGATCACCGGTGCCACTGTCGCCCGGCCCCATTTGCTTTCGCCAGAGACCTTACATGCCCGCCATCACTGCCCCGATCGCCCAGCAAGCCCCCGGTAACGACCCTTACGCCTGGCTGCAGCAGCGCGACAGCGCCGAGGTGCTCACCTACCTGCAGGCCGAAAACGCTTATCAGGAGGCCTGCCTGGCCGATCAAGCGCCGTTGCGCGAGCAGCTGTTCGAGGAGATCAAAGGGCGCATTCTGGAAACCGACCTGTCGCTGCCCTCGCCGTGGGGGCCATGGCTGTACTACACCCGCACCACCGCTGGCGACGAGTACCCGCGCCACTACCGCAGCCCGCGCCCGGCAGATGACTCCAACACCGTCGACGCCAGCGCCGAACAGCTGCTGCTCGACCCGAACGAGCTGGCGGCCGGCGGCTTCCTGTCGCTCGGCACGTTCAATGTCAGCCCCGACCACCAGCTGCTGGCCTACAGCCTCGACACCAACGGTGAAGAAACCTACACCCTGTATGTCAAGGACCTGGCCACTGGCGCCATCACCACCCTGCCCTTTGAAGACTGCGACGGCTGCATGACCTGGGCCAACGACAGCCGCACGCTGTTCTTCGCCGAACTCGACGACACCCATCGCCCCTGCCGCCTGCGCCGCTTCAGCCTGGGCGAGGCTGATGCGCATACGGTGTTCGAAGAAGACGACGGGCGCTTCTTTCTGCACTGCTACCGGGCCAGCTCCGAGCGCCAACTGATCCTGCTGCTCAACAGCAAGACCACCAGCGAAGCCTGGGTGCTGGATGCCGAGACGCCGTTGGCCGAGTTCACCTGCCTGGCCGCGCGCGAAGAAGGCCATGAGTACTTCCCCGACCACGGTAAGCTCGATGGCGACTGGCGCTGGTTCATCCGCAGCAACCAGGACGGCATCAACTTCGCCCTGTATCAGGCGCCCTCTGTAGCAGTGCCCAGCCGTGCACAGTGGCAGGTGCTGGTAGCCCACCGCGACAACATCATGCTCGAAGGCCTCAGCCTGAACGCCAGTGCCCTGGCGCTGAGCCTGCGCGAAGGCGGCCTGCCGATCATCGAAGTACGCCCGCAGGGCCTCGCGCCCTATCGCGTCGAGCTGCCGGATGCGGCCTACAGCCTGTATGTGCAGGACAGCCTGGAGTTTGCCAGCACGCGCATTCGCCTGCGCTACGAAGCGCTCAATCGCCCGGCCCAGGTGCGCCAGCTGGAGCTGGCCAACGGCACGCAGACAGTGCTCAAGCAAACCCCGGTGCTCGGTGCGTTCGATGCCGACGCCTACGTCAGCGAACGCCTGTGGGCCACCGCCAACGATGGCACCCAGGTGCCGATCAGCCTGGTGCGCCGCCGCGAAGACGTCGGCAAGACGGTGCCGCTCTACCTCTATGGCTATGGCGCTTACGGCGAAAGCCTCGACCCGTGGTTCTCCCATGCGCGGCTGAGCCTGCTGGAGCGCGGCGTGGCCTTTGCCATTGCCCATGTGCGCGGCGGCGGCGAGCTGGGTGAGGCCTGGTACCGCGCTGGCAAGCAAGAACACAAGCAGAACACCTTCGACGACTTCATCGCCTGCGCCGAGCACCTTATCGCAACCGGCGTCAGCCGCCCGGAACAACTGGCGATCAGCGGCGGCAGCGCCGGTGGCCTGCTGATCGGCGCGGTGCTCAACCTGCGCCCGCAGCTGTTCCGCTGCGCGATTGCCGAGGTGCCGTTCGTCGATGTGCTCAACACCATGCTCGACCCTGAACTGCCGCTGACCGTGACCGAGTACGACGAGTGGGGCAACCCCGAAGAGCCCGAGGTGCACGCGCGGATCAAGGCGTACGCGCCCTATGAGAACGTCAAGGCGCAGGCCTACCCGGCAATGCTGGTGGTGGCCGGCTATAACGACAGCCGCGTGCAGTATTGGGAGGCAGCCAAGTGGGTCGCCCGCCTGCGCACACTCAAGACCGATAACAATCTGCTGCTGCTCAAGACCGAAATGGGTGCAGGCCATGGCGGCATGAGCGGCCGTTATCAGGGCCTGCGTGATGTGGCATTGGAATATGCGTTCGTGCTCAATGAGCTCGGCGTGGTGTAAACCGGTTTTTCTGTTGTCCTATGCACAACCGTGAACAATCTGGCGTGGCCGCGTGATCAACGCTGCCACGCCAAGCGCAGAAGACCAGACCATGTCCGACCACTCCCACCTCAATGCCGAAATCCGCGACATGCTCATGGACTGCGGGCTGTTCGATACCTTGCAGGCGAGCGAATTTGCTGCCGCTGCCGGGTATTTCAGCCTGAGCAACATGAGCACCGGCGAGACTATCTTTGCCGAAGGCGACGCCGGTACCTTCATGTGCATCCTGCACCGCGGCCAGGTGTCGGTGCGCAAGACCGACAGCACTGGCCAGACCGTCGAAATCGCCGTATTGCGCCGTGGCGCCTTTGGCGAAATGGCGGTACTCGACGGTGAGCGGCGCTCGGCCAGTTGCGTGGCGGCCAGTGAATGCCAGCTGCTGACGCTGGGCAAGGACTCGCTGGAAAAGATGCTCAACGAAGCACCGCGCATCGCTGCGCGGATCATTCGCGCACTCGCAGTGGCGCTGTCCAAACGCCTGCGCATGCAGGACGGCCAGCGCCTGGCGCAGGTCTAGTCTTTGCCCTGAGGCTTTGGCAAGCCCTGCTGCAGGCCAGGCAGCGGCTCGTCACGCCGCGGGCTGGGCAACGGCATCGGCGGCAACAGCGGCCCACCGGGTTGATTGTCGTAGGCTTTGGGTGGCGCGCTCGGGGTGATCTGCGGGTAAGGCGTCGGCGTGGCGGTACCTGGAGCACCGGGCACCGGCGTAGTGATGCGTGGCTGTTGCCCGGCGGCTTCGGCCAGTGGCGCAGCCAGCAGGATCAGTGCGCTGAGGATCGCGTGGAGCATCGGCAACCTCCTGTCGAAAATTCATCTACAGGCTACGCCCATCTGCAGGTTTTTGCCTGTCCGCCTGGCCTGTAACCACGCTAGACTCAACGCCATAACCGTCATCAGCCTGATTACAAGAAAGGTCACACCATGAGTTCCACCCTCTCCGCCACCGCCCGCCTGGACCGCATCATCGCCGACGCCAAGCGCGACAAGGAAATGGGCTACCGCGACAAGGCCCTGAAGATGTACCCGCATGTCTGCGGCCGTTGCGCCCGTGAGTTCGCCGGCAAGCGCCTGAGCGAGCTGACCGTGCACCACCGCGACCACAACCACGACAACAACCCCCAGGACGGCTCCAACTGGGAGCTGCTGTGCCTGTACTGCCACGACAACGAGCACTCGCGCTACACCGACCAGCAGTACTTCAGCGAAGGCTCGACGGCCACCCCGAGCATCGCCAAGGCCACCCACAACCCGTTCGCCGGGCTGGCTGGCCTGCTCAAGAAAGACTGACCCCACAGCGGCCGGGCAACCCCGTATAATCGCGTCTTTTTTGCGAAGGGCCCCGGCACGTGGCGAACAAACGGTACAGTTGCATCGGCCTGTTCAACCCCAAGTCTGCAGAGAACGTCGGTTCGGTGATGCGCGCTGCGGGTTGTTATGGCGTCAGCTCGGTGTTCTACACCGGCAAGCGCTACGAGCGCGCGCGTGATTTCGTCACCGACACCAAGCGGGTGCATTACGACATTCCGCTGATCGGCATCGACGACCTGCAACGCATCATCCCGCTGGGCTGCACGCCGGTCGCGGTAGAACTGGTCGAGGGCGCCCGCCCGCTGCCTGAATACACCCACCCTGATCGCGCCATCTATATCTTCGGGCCAGAAGACGGCAGCCTTGATGAGAACGTGCGTGCCTGGTGCGAAGAAACCATCTATATCCCCACCGAAGGCTGCATGAACCTCGCGGCGACCGTCAACGTGGTGCTTTACGACCGCCTGGCCAAGGGCCTGAACACCCGCTCGGGGCCTAAATTCAAGTAACAGTCAGGCCGCTGGGCACATGAAATGAACGGCGCGACAAAAGCCAGGGTCAGTTATTTACCAACCTACCTGGAGGCTTTGCTCATGCTTGATCTAGATTCCAATGCCCATCCCGAGGAAAAGAACGTGCATGGCTGGGAACGCGCCAGCTCCCTGGCCGGTGGCGCCCTGATGATCAGCAAAGGGATGCGCCATGGCGGCGTGATCGGCCTGCTGCAGGTGGCCGTCGGTGGCCTGGCGCTGGCCCGCGGGGTCAAGGGTCGCTGCGCGACCAAGGCCTGGTGGCTGCGTCATCGCCAGGAATACCAGCGCCTGAAGGGTGATATTGACCGTGGCGCCGCCGAGCTGGAGGTGCTGCGCGCCAGTGCCGATGCTGCTACCCGCGGTGTGACCGTCACCGGTGACGACAGCGTCCACACGCCGAAGCTGTAACACCGCGCCCGGTGTAGGAGCGGCCTTGTGTCGCGAAAGGGTCGCGTAGCGGCCCCAGGATTTGTGCTCCACCGCTAAATCGCCGGGCCAGCTTCGCTGGCCTTTCGCGACACCAGGCCGCTCCTACCCAAACCGCGTGCAAGCAGGGCTAGCGTAGTAATTTGCTCTGCAGCACATCAGAGCCGCGCCCAAGCACGCTCTCGCTGATCTGGATGAACTCTGCGGTATTCACACTCGGCATGCGCATCAATGCCTGGGTGACGTCGTCCAGTGAACGTTTGTTCTGGGTGTGCAGGCGGATCTCTCGATCCAGCGCCTGCAACACCTGCACGCCCCGCGCGATCTGCCCGACACTAGCCTGCCTGGCCGCCAGCCGCGTGACCTTGGCGCCTTGCTTGTGCAGGCGGGCCTGCCAGGCTTCATAGCGATCATCACTGATGCCGCCGGCCCGGCGCAGCAGTTCAGTCGAGTAGTACTCGGTCAGGCTTTCGCTGATCCAGTCACTGTCATCACGTACCTTGATCTGCGCAAACAACTGGACCAGCTCGCGCAGCAATGGGCTGCTGCCGTTTTCGCTGATCAGCGCGCGATTGCTGTGGATGAACAGTGAATTATGCTCGCCACGCACACCCCGCCACATCTGATCGCGTGCGCCGACCAGCAACAGTTTGGGTGGATTGCGCGGGAACACCGCTTGCAGCTGAGGCCAGACGAACGTCAGCAGCGTCAGCGTATCCATCCGCCGCATGCCCTGCCCTTGCGGCGCTGCCACGGTGATATCGGTTTCGCCAAGGCGCGCGCGGCGGCTGCCGAGGTTACCGGCGAGCATCCAGCCGGTCGGCCGATCGAACAGGCGCGAGACGTCATCAATGCGAAACTTGTGCTGGCCGATCCGCGGCCAGGCCGTTTCCACGCTCTTCCAGCCCGGCGGCAGCTCGACTACCAGGCGCGCCACCAGCTCGGTGCCGTCCTGTTGATCGAGGCGTGCCGGCGGCACCAGCTGGTCGCCACGAAACACTGCCCAATGTGCAGTCATACGGCTTTCGAAGGCACCGCCGGGCGCAGTGCTGTCGAGCCGCACGCGGTAACTGAGGCTGGTCTTGCCCGCAGCCGGGCGCCAGACGCCGCGCTCGCCCTGCTGCGACCACTGGCCATCGGCCTGAAAACCGCTGTAGGCGCTGGCCTTGCCCAAGGCAAAATCGAGGCTACGCACGGCGCTGCCATCCGCCAGGGTCAGGCGCACTTCGGCCTGGCCACTGTTGGGCAGCAGGCGCACCTGATAATCCAGATCGACCTTCTTGGCCCAGGCTGGCGAGCAAGCCGCCAGCGCCAGAACCAGCAGCACAGGGCAACGCATAGACAAACTCCTTGTTCGGCACAGGCCAGTCAGCGCGCAGCTCAGCCGGCGCGGAAAATCAAATGGTCTTCCCAGTCGTCTTCAGCCACATCGTTCTCGCTGAGCATGCGCCCGGACTGCGAAATACGTTGTTCATGCACCTGGCTGCGGTCACCACAGACCAGATGATGCCAGGCAGGCAGGTCCTTGCCTTCGCTGACCAGGCGATAGCCACAGGTCGGCGGCAACCATTTGAACTGATCGGCCTTGCCCGGCGTGAGCTGGATGCAGTCGGGCACGTGCTTGAAGCGATTAGGGTAGTCGCTGCACTGGCAGCTGTTGAGGTCGAGCAGCTTGCAGGCAATGCGGGTGTAGTAGACGCTGTTGTCGTCCTCGTCCTCGAGTTTCTGCAGGCAGCACATGCCGCAGCCATCGCAGAGTGATTCCCACTCTTGCGGGTCGAGTTGATCGAGCGTCTTGCGCTGCCAGAAGGGCGCAGTCGGGGCCATCATCACACGGTTTCTCGCAGTTGTTCTTGGGCCGCAGCAGGCGGCGGCGCCAGTCTAGAGCCTGGCCTTGGGCAAAGCCAGACCGCTTGTCAGGGGTGGCCAGACACAGTAGCGTGCCGGCTTCCCCTTGTGTCTTGCAGGAGCTGTCATGAGCGCCAACCCACGCGTTGCCGATTACGCCATCAACGAACAGTTCATCAATCGCTGGTCGCCCCGCGCATTCAACCCCGAGCCGATCAGCGAAGAAACCCTGTTGAGCTTCTTTGAAGCGGCGCGCTGGGCGCCTTCGGCCTATAACTCGCAGCCGTGGCGTTTCCTTTATGCCCGTCGCGACACGCCAAACTGGCAGCGCTACCTGGAGCTGCTGGTACCGTTCAACCGCAGCTGGGCCCAGCATGCCTCGGCGCTGGTGTTGGTGATCTCCAAGACCAGCTTCACCGCACCCGGCGCCAGCGAAGAATCGCCAGCCTTGTGGCACGCCTTTGATACCGGTTCGGCCTGGGGCCACCTGGCGCTGCAAGCGAGCCTCAGCGGTTGGCATACCCACGGCATGGCCGGCTTTGACCAGGCGCTGGCCCGCGAGGAGCTGAAGATCCCCGAAGGCTATGAGCTGCAAGCCATGGTCGCGGTCGGCAAGCTGGGCGACAAGGCCACTCTCGCAGAAGGCCTGCAGGCGCGCGAAGTGCTAAGCCCGCGCAAGCCACTGGCAGAGCTGGCCGCAGAAGGCGATTTCAGCCTCTGATCTACCGCAGTGCGGGGCGACGCTTGCTACAGGCGCCCCGCGCTACCGATCAATAGCCGCGCTGAAAATCCACCTCGCCGCGCAGTGCTTGCCCTGCTGCCTGCCCCACTAAATAGTCCCGCAGATTATCGACAAACAAACGCACCATCGCCGTCGGCGAGGTCGGCGCGGAGCTGTGCCCGGTCAGCAGCAAACCCCACGCCGTCCAGAACGGATGCTGTTGCGGCAACGGCTCCTGCCGGCATACGTCAATTACCGCGCCGGCCAGATGACCCTCCTTCAACGCTGCCACCAGGTCGGCATCCACCACCGAAACACCACGGCCAGCGTTGATCAACAGTGCACTGGGCTTGAAGCGTTTGAACAGCGCGGCGTTATACAGGTCATGGGTGGCCGGGGTATCAGGCAACAGGTTGATGACGTAATCCGCCTGCTCGACTCGCTGCGGCAGTTGATCGAGCCCAACCACTTCAACAAACGGCGCCTGCTGACGCGCGCTGCTGGCAACGCCGTAGAGGGTCACGCCAAATGGCACGAGAAACTCCGCCACACGTTGGCCGATATCACCGGTGCCAACGATCAGCACCTGGCGCCCTTGCAGGCTGTGCCCAGGGCGCTCGTCCCAGCGCCGCTCGACCTGACTGACCAGACGCGACAGCACTTCGCGCTCGTGGCCAAGCATGTAAGTCAGCATGTATTCGGCCATGACCTGGCCAAAGATACCCACAGCTCGGGTCAGGCGATAATCACGGGGCAGGCCGTCGGCCAGCAGCGGGGTAATCCCTGCCCAGGTCGACTGCGCCCATTCTGGCTTGTGGCCTTGGCGCAGCAGAGTCGCCAAAAGGTCCGGCTGGCCCAGCCACACCGGGCATTGCGGCGCCAATAGCGCCAACTCGGCGGAGTTACCGCTGGTCAGCACTTCAAGGTCCGGGGCGGCAGCGGCCAGCAGACCGGCATAGTTGGCATGATCCTGTTCAGCGATCAGAACGCGCATCTCAAAGACAACCTTGGCAGATAACGGAAAACGGCCCGGGTACGGGCCGCTTGGGCAGAGGATGGGCAGCGCGGCCGATCAGACCGGATCGTTGCGGCGCAGCAGCTCTTCAGGCAGGTGCTCGATGTACTCGTCTTCGAGCGGCGGCATTTGCAGGTGGTAACCCTGGGTCTCGAGGTTGTTCAGCACCTGTTCGATGTCTTCCCGGGCCAGTTTGCGCTCTGGCGACAGCACCAGGTCGAAGGCGTGAATCGGTGTACCGAAGGCCGGCAGCAAACCGGCTGGGACCCGCTCCAGGCCATCGGCCTTGAGCACGTACAGGTACATTTCGCTTTTGCGCGGGCTCTTGTAGATCGAGCAGATGCGTTTCATGTGGATTCTCCGAGCGCGGCCAGATCATCCAGCAGCGCCTGGCCCATCCGCTCGCGACGCCAGCCGCGCAGCGAATCGGGCAGTTGATAGGGCCCATTGGGGTAGCCGCTCTTGAGCAGCGCCTCGAGGGTTTTCTTGCGCAGCATCAGCTCCGGGGCAATGCCCAGCCGCTCGCCTTCGGCCTGGCCGATGGCGCGCAGGCGCTTGAGGATGGCCGAGGCTTCGATCGGCAATGGCTCAGGCAGCGCTGGCGGATATTGCTCAGCCGGCACACTGCCGGCCTGCTTGATCAATTGCAGGAGGAACTCGCCGTCCTGGCGCAGGGTGCGCGGGTGCATGTCATCGATCTTGGCCAGTGCCGAGAGGGTGTCTGGCTGGGTCTTGGCGATCGGCCACAGCGAGTGCTCACGCAGCACGCGGTTGCGCGGCACATCACGGCTGCGCGCTTCCCGCTCGCGCCAGGCCGACAGTTCACGCAGAACCGCCAGCTGCTGACGCGACAGCTTCCAGGCCAGCTTGACCTCACGGTAGAGCAACTGCGGCTCGACTTCACGGCGCATCTGCGCGACCAGTTCAGCGCCGTCTTCCAGCACCCAGGCGTACTTGTCGTCAGACAGTCGCGGACGCAGCGCAGTGAACAGCTCGGCCAGATGCACGGCGTCTTCGGCGGCGTAGCTGACCTGGGTTTCCGACAGTGGCCGCTGCAGCCAGTCGGAGCGGGTTTCGCCCTTGGGCAGATCGAGCCCGAGCACGTCCTGCACCAGACGCGAGTAGCCCATCGAGAAACCGATGTTCAGGTAACCTGCGGCCAACTGGGTGTCGAACAGCGGCTGGGGCAGCTTGCCGGTCAGGCGCAGGAGGACTTCGAGGTCCTCACTGCAGGCATGCACCACTTTGACCACTTGCGGGTCTTCGAGCAGGTCAGCCAATGGCTGCCAGTCACGGACCCGCAATGGGTCGATAAGAAAGGCGCTTTGACCGTCACCAACCTGCAACAGCCCGGCTTTTGGGTAGAAGGTATCTACCCGCATGAATTCGGTGTCGAGCGCTACGAAGGGCAATTCGCGCCAGGTCCGGCAGTGCTCGGCCAGGCTCTGGTCGTCACAGATCCAGTGTATTTCGTTGGCCACGAGGCTCTCCCACAAACAGTGGCGCGCAGTATATACGCCGTGGGCCGCACACGCGAAACATGGCGACCATCGCCCGGCGTATCTGTCAGCGGCCAGCCGCGAGCCACGGCCGGCAGCCGGCGAACAGGTCCAGTGATTGCTGGTAGACCGCGCTGTGCACTTGCAGCAGGCCGAGCATCGAGTGGAACAGGTTGTCCTGGCTCAGCGGGGCATCACGCAGGCGTGCCAGGCAGTCGTTGTCCAGGCCAAAGTCCTGCCGGTAACTGTCGGAGAACCACGCCAGCATCGGCACATGGCGTTGCTGCTCAGGCGCCAGCATGTACGGCGTACCATGCAGGTAGAGGTTGTACTCACCCAGCGATTCGCCGTGATCGGACAGGTACAGCATGGCGGTGTCGACCTTGTCCTGACGGCTGCGCAGCAGGTCGATCAACGAGGCCAGCACGTGGTCGGTGTAACCCAGGGTGTTGTCGTAGCTGTTGATGATTGCCTGCTGATCGCACTGGTTCAGGGCATTGCTGCGGCACACCGGGGTGAACCGCTCGAACGCTGGCGGATAGCGTTTGTAGTACTCCGGGCCGTGGCTGCCCATCTGGTGCAGCACCAGCACAGTGTCCTGGTCGAGGTTGTCGAGCAGTTCGGCCAGGCCTTGCAGGAGGATTTCGTCATGGCACTCGCCGCCGGCACACAGGGCGGGGTCCTTGAGGTTGCTGACGTCGACGAACTGGACGCGGTCGCAGGTGCCCTTGCAGCCTGACTGATTGTCGCGCCACTGCACCGTCAGACCGGCGCGCTGGAGCATGTCCAGCAGCCCCTCGCGGTTACGGGCAACACTGGCATCGTAATCCTTGCGCGGCATGCCGGAGAACATGCACGGCACCGACACGGCGGTTTCGGTACCGCACGAATGCACATCGGTGAAGCCCAGCAGGCCGTCTTCCTTACTCAGGCGCGGGGTTGTATCGCGGCCATAGCCGAGTACGCCGAAGTTCTCGGCGCGGGCGCTTTCACCCACTACCAGCACCGTCAACGACTTGCGTTTGTGCTGCTGCCAGGCAGCGGCATCACGGCGGGCATCTTCGCCGTAGCGCTGAAACGGCGCGGCCGCACTGCCCAGCCGCTCGCTGGCATAGCTGAACGAGGCACCGACGACGTTGCTCGGGGTAAGCATCAGGCGGAGTTCATGATGGTTGCGAAACAGCGATGACAGGCCCTGATAATTGACCAGCGCCACCGCCCCCAGCGCCACCGCACAGGAGCCGCCGACCAGCAGTTTGCCGAACACTTCGCGGTGCCACGGGCGATAGGCGATCGGTGCCTTCCACACCAGTGCGGCAGGCACTAAACCAAGCAGCACGATATAGCCGATGAACTTCAACGAGAGCAGATCACGCACTTCGCTGACGTTGGTCTCGGCAACGTTGCGGAACATGCCTGCATCAATCAGCACACCGTACTGATTCATGAAATAAGCCACTGCCGCACCGCTGACGAACAGCACCATCAAGACCGGCTTCAACACATACTTGAAGGCAATCAGGGTCAACACCAGATTGAACGCAAACAGCATCAGCAGGGCAAACGCCAGAATCAGCCAAAGCCCCGTCAACCCTGGCGGCACCACCGCCTGGAGGTGACTCCAGAGCAGGCTGTTGAAGCCAATCAACAGGTACAGGCTGGCCAGCAACGTGACCCATTCGGTCCGCAGATTGTTGAGTCTGAGCATGGTCTTCGCTATCGAGTTTGCTGTTGGCCCAGGCGCGATGCAGCGCACGGCAATTCGAAGCGGATTGTGGAAAGCAGACCATCGCTTTTTTGTGAAAAACCCGCCAACAAACTCTAACATCCAGCAACAATTACACTTGTTTACCTTTTATTCAGCCGACGTTCAGCCAACTGCTGCCGGACCACCTCCCACCCACGTCTTTGGCAAACGCAGCTATCCTCAAGGATCAGCACCAGTGGCCAACCCCTGACGGAGGTGAAGAAATGCCCGTACCGCATGATCTGTTCGCAGACCTCAGCATCCAGCCTGACGACTTTCACGCACTGAGCGCCAAGGACCCGGAGTTGCTCAAGCTGCACAAGGCTTACCAGGCCAAGGACAAAGAGGTGGACGTCGCTGAACGCACTGCCGCCACCGATGACACAGTCACGCTATTGCGCAAGGAGCGGCTGCTGATCAAGGACAAGATCGAACGAATCATTCATCCAGCCAAGTCCTGACCAGGCTGAATCAACGTTCAAACCGCCATCGCGGGGCAAGCCTGCGATGGCGATCAATAGCACCTCAAGCCGCCGCGCTGGCCTGCAACGCGCCTTGCAGATCATCGATCAGATCGCGGTAATCTTCGATCCCCAACGACAACCGCAGCAGGCCCTCGGTAATCCCCATCACGCCTTTCTGTTCCGGGCTCAGCGAGTTGTGCGACATGCTCCAGGAGTGGTTGATCATGCTCTCGACGCCACCCAGCGAATCGGCCAGGACAAAGATCGACAGCGCGTTGACAAAGCGCTTGAGCGCCTCGCGATCGCCCTTTACTTGCAGGCTTACGACCGCCCCGCCCGTGCGCATCTGGCGCTTGCACAGCGCATGCTGCGGATGGCTTGGCAGGCCTGGGTAAAACACCTTTTCGACCAGCGGATGGCTTTCGAGGAACTGCGCCACCTGCAAGGCATTGGCGCTCTGGCGCTCCATGCGTACGTCCAGCGTCTTCAGCCCGCGCAGGGCCAGGTAGCAATCGAACGGCCCCTGCACGGCACCAACCGCCATGCTGATCTTGCGCAGACGCGCCAACAGCTCGGCGTTGGCCGCCACCACCACGCCGCCGGTAAGGTCGGAGTGGCCACCGATGTACTTGCTCGCCGAGTGCATCACCAGGTCCACGCCGAGGGTGATCGGCTGCTGATTCCATGGCGAGCAAAAGGTGTTGTCGATGCAGGTGAGGATATTGCGGGCACGGGCCAGGCTGCACACCGCCTCGATATCGACCAGGTGCAGCAGCGGGTTGGTCGGCGACTCGATCCAGATCAGCTGCGTGTCAGGGCGGATCGCCGCCGCCAGCGCGTCCAGGTCATTCAGGTCGACATACGTGGTGGTCAGCCCGGAGGTGCGGCTGCGGTAGTCTTCGAGGAGGCGAAAGGTGCCACCGTAGACGCCGTTCATCACCACCACGTGGGCGTCTTTGTCGAGCAACTCGAGCACTGTCGAGGTGGCGCTGACGCCGGAAGCACAGGCCACTGCGCCAAGCCCTTCTTCCAACGCCGCCACGCAGGTCTCGTAGGCATGCCGAGTCGGGTTGGCAACGCGGCTGTAGGCGTACTCGGGGTTGTCGTCGAGGCCGCGCTTGATGTATGAGCTGGCGGTGTAGATCGGCGGGAAGATGGCGTTGTCGGCAACGCTGGATTGCTCGCCGGCGTGGATGGTACGCGTGGCGAAGTTGCGCGGTTTGTCGGACATGATCGGGCCCAGTGACTGGTAGAAGGCGGGGTTGATGGCCGTCACTATCGCATATCCGCTGCGATTGGCCGAGCGCAGGCGGATGCTGGTGATACCCCGGCGCAAGCATTCTATTCGTGCTCGTTAACGGCTAGTCTGGAGCATATTTTTCTCGGCAAGGCGACGCACCGGCATGGACAGTTTCGACCAGCACATCCTCACCCTGCTCCAGCGCGACGCCTCGACTTCGCTCAAGGAGCTGGCCGAAGCGGTCAACCTCACCACCACCCCGTGCTGGAAACGGGTCAAGCGCCTGCAGGACGAGGGCTACATTCTCGGCCGCGTCGCCCTGCTTGACCCACAGCGCCTGGGCCTGGGCCTGACCGTGTTCGTCCAGCTCAAGACTCAGCGCCACGACAACGCCTGGCTCGAGCAATTTGCCGCCACCGTCAGCGGCTTCGAGGAGGTCATGGAGTTCTACCGCATGTCGGGCGATTGGGATTACATGCTGCGGGTAGTGGTCAGTGATATCGCCGCCTACGACCGCTTCTATAAAAAGCTGATCACCCGCACCGATGGCCTGTCGAACATCACCTCCAGTTTTGCCATGGAACAGATGAAGTACACCACGGCCTACCCGGTGCATCGCTGATGCGTCGATCAAGCGGTTTGAACGGCTGATAGAGCGCGCCGATCAACCGAGTGGACAAAGCAATTTGACGGCACCGGGCACAGGTTATAGCGTGGGCTTACTGCCCTGCGGCCAACCGGCCGACCCTTCTTAAGACGCGAGCGCGATTGTGGAACCCAACGGCCAGGCCCTGATCGACGGCTACAACCGAAAAATCGACTACCTGCGGATGTCGGTCACCGACCGCTGTGACTTTCGTTGTGTCTATTGCATGGCCGAAGACATGCAATTCCTGCCGCGCCAGCAGATCCTCAGCCTTGAAGAGCTGTATCAGGTAGCCGAACGCTTCGTCGCCCTTGGCACGCGCAAGATCCGCCTGACCGGCGGCGAGCCGCTGGTGCGCCAGGGCATCGTCGACCTCTGTCGGCGCATTGCCGCCCTGCCCGGCCTGCGTGAACTGTGCATGACCAGTAACGGCTCGCAACTCGATCGGCTGGCGCAGCCGCTGTTCGATGCCGGCCTCAGCCGCCTCAACATCAGCATCGACAGCCTCGACCCGGAGCGCTTCCGCCAGCTGACTCGCACTGGCGATCTGGCCCAGGTCATCGCCGGCATCGACGCCGCGCGCCGCGCCGGTTTCAAGCGGATCAAGCTCAACTGCGTGGTGCTCAAGGGCCGCAATGATGACGAGCTGGTCGATCTGGTGCGCTTTGCCATCGACCGCGAGCTGGACATCACCTTCATTGAAGAGATGCCGCTGGGCGTGATCAGCGAGCATCAGCGCGGCGAGTCGTTCTACTCCAGCGACGACGTGCGTGACCGCCTCGCGGCGCACTTCAGCCTGATCGAATCTGCCGAGTCATCGCAGGGCCCGGCGCGCTACTGGCGCCTGGCCGAGGCCGCGCAGACCCGGGTCGGCTTTATCTCGCCGCACAGCCACAACTTCTGCGCCACCTGCAACCGTGTTCGCCTGACCGTCGAGGGCCGCTTGCTGCTGTGCCTGGGCAACGAGCATTCGCTGGACCTGAAACAGGTGCTGCGCGCGCATCCAGGCGATGCCGAACGCCTCGAACAAGCCATCCGTGAAGCGGTGCAGCTCAAGCCTTATCGCCACCACTTCGAGGTGGGCGGCGAGGTGCAGATCCTGCGCTTCATGAACATGACTGGCGGCTGAAGCCCACTACTAAACAATGGCTAGCCCCGCTCAACTTGGTTAAGGTCAACGCATTCCGATTGCGCAGGCCGCCCCATGGACATCAAGCAGCTCAAGTTTCTTATCGCCCTGGACCAGACCCGGCACTTCGGTCAGGCCGCCGCGCTGTGCCATATCACCCAGCCGACCTTGTCGATGCGCCTGCGTAATCTGGAAGAAGAACTTGACCTGGTGCTGGTCGAACGTGGCCAGCGGTTTGAGGGTTTCACCGAGGCCGGCGAACGCATTCTGGCCTGGGCGCGGACGCTGCTCGCCGCGCATGACGGCCTCCAGGCCGAAGCGGCCAGTTGCCGCGGCCAGGTGGTCGGCAGCCTGCGCCTGGGCAGCGTGCCGTTGGCCAGTTTCAATCCAATGGCGCTGCTGCTGCCGCTGCGGGAGAAGTTTCCCGAGCTGCAGTTTCAGCTCAGCTCGAGCACCTCCGAGCAGATTGTCGATGGCCTCAGCCGCAATCAGCTCGACCTGGGGATCTGCTATCTGGATCAGGTCAACTCAAGCTTTTTCGACGTGATCGAACTGGGCACCACCACCATGGGCCTGCTGCACGACACTCGCCACTATCAGTTCGAGCAGGCCGAGCTGGCCTGGGATGAGCTCGGCGATCTGCCGTTGGGGCTGCTCAGCAAGGGCATGCACTACCGCCAGTCGCTGGACCTGAGCTTTCGCAGCCGCGGCCTTGCGCCGCTGGCCGTGCTGGAAAGCGACTCGACCTTCCAGCTGATCCAGGCCATCACCAGCGGCATGTGCTGCGCGGTGATGCCGCTCAACTGCGGGCTGGAGGATTTGAGCGAACACATGCGCATCACCCCCATCACCGAGGCCAGCGTGCTCAGCCCGGTCGGCCTGCTGCTGCGCCGCAGCGAGCCGAGGTCGGCGATTGCCGAACAGTGTTTCGCCCAAGCGCGGATAGTGTTCGGCCAGTAACCGCTGACCACAAAAAAAGCGGGGCCAGCCTCGCAGCGCTGTGCTGCTCGGGCTGGCCCCGCGTGGTTAACGGCGCTGGCTGGCGTCAGGGCGAGCCTTAACGGTAGCGCTCAAGCCAATGCGCATACGGTGCTGGCAGGGTCCACGAGGCCTTGTCCACACCCAGCTCTTTGGCGGCGAAGTAGGCCCAGTGTGGGTCAGCCAGGTGCGCGCGGCCTACCGAAACCAGATCCAGCTGACCCGCTTGCAGCGCGCCTTCAGCCAGCTGCGGCGTACCGAAACCCCATGCCGAAGTCACCGGCAGGCCTGCTTCGCGACGCACGCGCTCGGCAATCGGGCCCATGAAGGCCGGGCCCCACGGGATGTTGGTGTCGGGGATGGTGAAGCCAACGCTGACGCTCAACAGGTCGAGGCCACCGGCCTTGAACTGACGGGCCAATTCAATCGACTCAACCAGGGTCTGCTCGTCGCGGCCGTCGTATTCCAGTACACCGAAACGGGCGGTCAGAGGCAGATGCTCGGGCCACACTTCACGCACGGCCGCCAGCGTCTCGAGGAGGAAGCGGCTGCGGTTTTCGAAGCTGCCGCCGTAAGCATCGGTACGCTGGTTGGAGTGTTCGGAGAAGAAGCTCTGGCCGAGGTAGCCGTGGGCAAAGTGCAGCTCGATCCACTCGAAACCGGCGTCACGGGCGCGGCGCGCAGCGTCGACGAAGTCCTGTTTGACCCGAGCGATGTCGTCCAGGGTCATGGCCTTTGGCACTTTCGGCAGGTTGGCGCCAAAGGCGATTGCCGACGGTGCCAGGGTTTCCCAGCCGCGGGCGTCGTCAGCGGCGATGTGGTCGTCACCTTCCCACGGGCGGTTGGCGCTGGCTTTGCGCCCGGCGTGGGCAATCTGAATGCCTGGCACAGAACCGGCCGCTTTGATCGCCTTGACCACGGGCACGAATGCTTCGGCGTGGGCGTCGCTCCAGATCCCGGCGCAGCCTGGGGTGATGCGCCCTTCTGGCGACACGGCAGTGGCTTCGACCACCAACAGGCCAGCGCCGCCACGGGCCAAACCGGCCAGGTGCACGTGGTGCCAGTCGTTGATCATGCCGTCTTCGGCCATGTATTGGCACATCGGTGGAATGGCAATACGATTGCGCAAGGTGACGTCTTTGAGGGTGTAGGGTTCGAACAATGCAGACATGAGCCAGCTCCAGCAGGTTAGGTATACGATAGTTCGATCATAATCGAACTATGGCAATTAATGAAAGCCCCGTTATCATGTCGACCATGCGAGCCTACAAACATCCCAGCTGTGAAGACCTCATCCTCGAACGCGTGCTGTACGCCTTGAGCGACCCCGTGCGCATGGCGATCGTGCGCCATCTGGCCGGTGTCACCGAAGCCACGTGCGGCGAGCTGGATGGCGGCCGGCCCAAGTCGAGCATGTCCCATCACTTTCGCGTGTTGCGTGACGCGGGCCTGGTGCAGACGCGCAATGTCGGCACCACGCACATGAATTCGCTGCGCAGCGAAATGCTCGACAGCCGCTTCCCCGGCCTGCTCGAGTGCATCCTGCGCCAGCACTGACGACTGTTGCATCCCCTCCCCTGCGCAACCCGATGCACCCTTCATCGGCTCGGGCAGCAGGCGTAATGAACGCCGTTCGAAGCACCCTTCTCTACTGATCACAAGGCACAGCATGCGCCGTCCAGCGGGGCCTTGGTGGCAAGCCGCAGATCTGCCGATCGCGCAGGTTTGAATTCAGACACCAGACAAGGTACTTCGCATGACTCACATTCAGCTCGAGCCTGATCTGCAGCCGCATTCCAGCGAATTGTCGGCAGTCCCGCTGCAGGCCATCGGCCTGCGCCCGACCTTGCTGTGCCTGTCGCACCTGCGCTGGGGCTTTGTCTACCAGCGGCCGCAGCACGTCATGTCGCGCCTGGCCAAGGACTACGATGTGCTGTTTCTCGAAGAACCGATCTTCGAGCCACAGCAAGCGCCGCAGCTGCAACCGCATGCGGTCAGCGACGGCGTGACCGTGCTGGTGCCGCTGCTGCCGACCGGGCTGGATGAGCAGCAGGTCATCGATGCCCAGCGCCACCTGCTCGACACCTGGCTGGCGGCGCGCAATGGCGGCGAGTTGCTGCTGTGGTACTGGACGCCGATGAGCCTGGCGTTTACCGATCATCTGCAAGGCCAGGTGGTGATCTACGACTGCATGGACGAGCTGTCCGCGTTCAAGTTCGCACCGCCGGCCATGCTGGAGATGGAGCAACGCCTGCTCAGCCGCGCCGACGTGGTCTTTACTGGCGGTCACAGCCTGTGGGAGGCCAAGCGCGAGCATCACGCCAATGCCCATGCCATGCCCAGCAGCGTTGACATAGCGCACTTCGGCCAGGCCCGCACAGCGCTGGCCGAGCCTGCCGACCAGGCCGCTATCGGCCACCCACGCTTGGGCTTTTTCGGGGTGATCGACGAGCGTTTCGACATTCAGCTGGTAGCCGACATTGCCGAGCAACGGCCCGATTGGCACATCGTGCTGATCGGGCCCGTGGTCAAGATCGACCCCGCACTGCTGCCACGCCTGGCCAACATCCACTACCTCGGCGCCAGGCAGTACGACCAGTTGCCTGCGTACCTGGCCGGCTGGGATGTCGCCCTGATGCCCTTCGCGATCAATGAGTCGACGCGCTTCATCAGCCCCACCAAGACCCCGGAATATCTCGCCGGCGGCTGCCCGGTGGTATCCACGCCGGTGCGCGATGTGGTCAATGGCTACGCCCACAGCGGTGTGGTCAGCATTGCCAGTACCGCAGCGGACTTTATCAGCGCCATCGACGCTGCCCTGGCCCTGCGCAAGCAGCGCGGCGTGGTTGCCGAACGCGCGGACCGGGCGCTGGACGGCATGTCGTGGGACAAGACCTGCGCCGACATGAAGGAGTTGATCGAATGCCAACGATAACCCTGCAGACGGCACTGGCGGCACAGCCCTACGACTACCTGATCGTCGGCGCGGGGTTCGCCGGCAGCGTGCTCGCCGAGCGCCTGAGCGCAGGCTTGGGCAAACGAGTCTTGCTGATCGACCGCCGCGAGCACATCGGCGGCAACGCCTATGACCACCTCGATGCAGCCGGAGTGCTGGTGCACCGTTACGGTCCGCATATCTTCCACACCAACGCCCAGCGCATCGTCGATTACCTTTCGCGCTTCACCGAGTGGCGCCCCTACGAGCACCGCGTGCTGGCGCAGGTCGATGGGCATTTGCTGCCGATCCCGATCAACCTGACCACGTTGAATATCCTCTACGCGCAGTCGATGAACGAGGCCCAGGCTGAAGCGTTTCTGGCCAGCCGCGCCGAGCCGGTGGCGGTGATCCACACCTCCGAAGATGTGGTGATCAACCAGATCGGCCGCGAGCTGTACGAGAAGTTCTTTCGCGGCTACACCCGCAAACAATGGGGCCTGGACCCAAGCGAGCTGGATAAGTCGGTGACCGCGCGGGTGCCGACCCGCACCACCACCGACGACCGCTACTTCACCGATGCCTTCCAGATCATGCCGCTGCACGGCTATACGCAGATGTTCGAGCGCATGCTCGAACACCCGGCCATCGACGTGCTGCTGGCGACTGACTTCAGCGCAGTGAGAGAGCAGCTGCGCCATCGCGAGCTGGTGTATTGCGGCCCCATCGATGAGTACTTCGGCCATTGCTACGGCAAGCTGCCGTATCGCTCGTTGCGCTTCCAGCACGAAACGCACGATCGGGAGTGCTTCCAACCCGTAGCCGTAGTCAATTACCCGCACCCTGACGTGCCCTACACGCGAATCACCGAATACAAGCACCTGACCGGCCAGACGCATCCGCTGACCAGCATCAGCTACGAATTCCCCTGCGCCGATGGCGACCCGTATTATCCCATCCCACGCCCGGAAAACGCCGAGCTGTACAAGCGCTACAAAGCCCTCGCCGATCAGACGCCCGGGGTCACCTTTCTCGGCAGGCTTGGCACCTACAAGTACTACAACATGGATCAGGTGGTCGGCCAGGCGCTGGCCTTGTACCAGCGCATCGCTCGCGAAGCCGGGGTCGAGGTGGAACAGCACGTTGCTGAGCCCGGATGAGCGGCACGGGGCTGTTCAACAGCTTCGTCATGGCTGGTTATGAGTGCGCCTCGCAGCGCCGTTGCGACGGGCGCCGCCTGGACATGCAGGAGCGCACCGGCCATGCCCGCTGGGCTGAACAGGACTACCAGCAACTCGCTGCACTGGGCATTCGCAGCGCCCGCGACGGCCTGCGCTGGCACTTGATAGAGCGCCAGCCGTATCACTACGACTGGTCGAGCGTGGTGCCGATGATCGACGCTGCCCAGCGCCAGAACGTGCAGGTGATCTGGGATTTGTGCCATTACGGCTATCCAGACGATCTGGATATCTGGCGGCCACTGTTCGTCGAGCGCTTCGCCCGCTTTGCCGCAGCTTTCGCTCGACTCTTGGCAGACCGTGGCGTCGATGTGCCCCTGATCTCGCCCATCAACGAGATTTCCTTCTGGAGCTGGGCCGGTGGCGAGGTAGCCTACTTCAATCCTTGCGCTCGTAATCGAGGGCTGGAACTCAAGCACCAACTGGTCCGCGCGAATATCGCCGCCATCGAGGCAATCCGCGAGGTCGCGCCGGCTGCGCGGTTTATCCAGGGTGACCCGCTGATCAACGTCTTGCCACCGAGCAAACGCGCTGACGATGTGGATGCCGCCGAAGCCTATCGCCAGTCACAGTTCGAAGCCTGGGACCTGCTCACCGGCCGCAGCTGGCCGGGCCTCGGCGGGCGTGAAGAGTACCTGGATATCATCGGCGCCAACTTCTATCCGCAGAACCAGTGGTACCACCACGGCAGCAAGATCCCGTTCGGCGACCCGCACTTTAGACCGCTGGCAGGCATGCTGCGCGAGCTGCACCAGCGCTATCAGCGGCCGATTCTATTGTCCGAAACCGGCGCCGAAGACTGCGACCGCGTGCCCTGGCTGCGCTACATCGCCGAGCAGCTGCAACTGGCGCGGGCGCGTGGCGTCACCATCGAAGGCCTGTGCTGGTATCCGTTTCTCGACTACCCCGGCTGGGACGACGACCGCTACTGCCCCAGCGGTGTATTCGGCTATGCCGACAACCAGGGCACCCGAGCGCCGTTCCACCCGCTGCACAGCGAACTCCAGGCCATCGCCGCTCGCTTCGCTGGTCAGCGCTGACAATCCGCAAACCGCAGGCATAAAAAAACCACGAGGCAGTACCTCGTGGTTTTTTTGGGCTGGTGCCGTTGCGGTAAATGGTTACCGCGCAGCTAAAGCCTGGTTACAGCGCCATGTCGCTGGCAGGGTTGCTTTCAACTGGCTTGCTCACGGTTGTATCAGTGCCAACGCTCTGATCGATGACCGGTGGTTTTTCCAGTTGCAGCACTTCAGCGGTGTAGTTCCACTCTTTCTGCACAGCAGCAGCCGACTCGTTCAGCTTGGTGCCGTAGCTTGGCACGATCTCGTGCAGCTTGGCTTGCCACTCAGGCGTTGCGACCTTTTCCTTGAACACGGTTTCGAGCACGGTCAGCATGATCGGTGCCGCGGTCGAAGCGCCTGGCGAAGCGCCCAGCAGGCCGGCAATACTGCGGTCCTGCGAGGTCACGACTTCAGTACCCAGCTTGAGTACGCCGCCTTTGTCTTCGTCACGCTTGATGATCTGCACGCGCTGACCAGCTTGCCACAGACGCCAGTCTTCTTTCTTGGCGTTCGGGAAGTAGGTCTGCAGCGCCTCGAAGCGATCATCGTCAGACAGCATCAGCTGGCCAGCGAGGTACTCGACCAGCGGATACTGATCAACACCTACCTTGGTCATCGGCCAGACGTTGTGCAGCGTGGTGCTGCTCAGCAGGTCGAGGTACGAGCCGTTCTTGAGGAACTTGGTCGAGAAGGTAGCGAATGGGCCAAACAGAATCACGCGCTTGCCATCCAGCACGCGGGTGTCCAGGTGCGGTACCGACATGGGTGGCGCGCCGGTGGAGGCGATGCCGTAGGCCTTGGCCATGTGCTGCATGGCCACGGTCGGGTTCTCGGTCACCAGGAACGAGCCGCCGACCGGGAAGCCTGCGTATTCCTTGGCTTCCGGGATGCCCGACTTCTGCAGCAGCTTCAGCGCGCCGCCGCCAGCACCGATGAACAGGAACTTGGCATCGGTGGCCGACTTGGTGCCGTCCTTGAGGTTTTTGTACTCGACGTGCCACGAGCCGTCTTCGTTACGGCTGATGTCCTGCACTTCGCTGGACAGCTTCAGGTCGAAGTTTTCCCGGGTTTGCAGGTGCTTGACGAACTGGCGGGTGATCTCGCCGAAGTTGACGTCGGTGCCGATCGGCGTCCAGGTAACAGCCAGCTTCTGCGAAGGATCACGCCCTTCCATCATCAGCGGGACCCACTTGGCGATCTGCGCGTTGTCTTCCGAGTACTGCATCGGGCGGAACAGCGGGCTGGCCTGCAGCGCGTCGTAACGCTTCTTGAGGAACTTGATGTTGTCGTCGCCCCACACGAAGCTCATGTGCGGCGTGGTGTTGATGAACGAACGCGGGTTGTTCAACACGCCCTGACGGACCTGCCACGACCAGAACTGGCGGGAGATCTGGAACGATTCGTTGATCTCGATGGCCTTGGAGATATTGACGGTGCCGTCTTTATCCATTGGCGTGTAGTTCAGCTCGGCCAGCGCAGAGTGACCGGTACCGGCGTTGTTCCAGCCGTTGGAGCTTTCTTCAGCAACGCCATCCAGGCGCTCGACCATCTCCATCGACCAGCTCGGCTCCAGCTCATTGAGCCAGACCGCCAGGGTCGAACTCATGATGCCGCCGCCAACCAGCAGCACGTCTACTTTCTTCGCTTCATCGGCGTGCGCCTGCATCAGGCTCGCCGCGACAGCCAGACCCAGCAGGGTCTTGCCAGCTTTCTTGAACATTGATCAATTCCAATCGATAGCACGTAAGGAAGGCCTAGGCAGGGCCTCGTTTATCCATGTCCTTCAGCGCGCGCTTTTTATTGATCATTGGAGTCAGCAGCTTGAGAAACAGGGACGCCAGCCTAAGGTCGAATTGACCGGCCAGGGCTGAAACGTTTTTCCGATTGTAACCGAAATGCCAGCACAAACAAATTCGCGAGAGGCAGGCAAGGTGACGGGATGTCTCAGTGGCCGAATGTCGCGGGGTGGCTGTGGCCTGAGCAAACGCCAGACGACAAAAACCCCCGGCCATGTGGATGACCGAGGGTCTTGGACGGGGCCGCGAACGGCCCCATCAACGATCTGGAATTACTGCTGTTTTGGCGGCTTGTCGATCGGATCGCAACCGCCAATGATCTTGGAAACCGAAACCGAGGGTGGAACAGGTAGTCGTAAGAGCAATTCTTTTGCTGGTTGTAGACCTAGCCGGTGCAACCCGACAGCAGAGCAGCACCCGATACGACAGCTACAGCGACGGTAGCTTTGAACAGCTTTTTCATATCATATTAAGTCCTTTAAATGATCATACGCCATCGTACTGACGGCGGCCGGATCATACAGACTTTGGGAATTGGATCTAAGTCAAATTAACAACTAGTGAAGTTCGCCTGCCGAGAACTGTGGCACTGGCAAACCAGCCCGAGCCGTAATGTCGTGTCACAGAGTCGTCAATCAGGAAACCTGCATTTACATAGGGCCTTCAGATAATTCCCATTCCTTGTAGTCCATTTCCGAATCATACTTGCGCCCCTGCCAAGCCATTGCGATTACGGGAATTGCGCTCTAGTCTCGGCCCGTCGCTAGCTATTTAACGATCGGCTTTGACAGGCCGCCTGATCCGAGTATCCGATGCAGCGCTTTGTGAATCGCCCCGGGTTTTCTAGACACTCTCCAAGCTCAGAAAGTAGAGTGTCTAATACTCTACTGGCGACAGTTGCATAGCGCTGCCGTGTCGACGTTTTGGGTTACAGAGCATCTCGATGTAATCGAAAATATCACTCCGGACTTCATTACGCGTTGCGTAGATCTTCATCGGATTCGCTCCCGGTTCAAAAGCTGGAAAAAGCTCTCGGCTGCGGCATTGTCATGGCAGTTTCCCCGCAGGCTCATGCTGCTGACCACATTGCTGGCCTTAAGCTTCGCCAATCTGAGCTACCGAACTGACTGCCTTGATCTGAGTGAATGACCACTTGCTGCTGTGGCTTGCGACGCCATGGGGCCATCAGCAATGCGCCAATAGCTAGGTAGCTGCACATCCTGGGGCTTCATTGACGACCAATCACTTGGCGGGAGACAGATCCAGCACGACAGCCAAGTACAGCCATCCTTCATAGGTGCGAATGTATGTGATGTCTGTGACCCAGACCTTGTTCGGCTCACTAACCTTGAACTGCCGCGCAAGGTGATTCGGCAAGGCTACGGTCGGCGCCATGAAATCCTGGGCGCCGCCGATAGCCCATTTGCGAACGCAGCCCCTCTGCCTGCATCAAGCGCCCCACCCGATTCCGCCCGCAGGTTTCTCCCAGCTCACGCAGGTCATCGTGGATTTTGCGATAGCCTTACACACCGCCACTCGCCAGCTACTTGGCTTGATCAAGCCAAGTAGCCGTTGGTCTTCTTGGGTCGGGCAGATTGAGGCTCAGCCAGTCAGGCGTAGTAGCCGCTGGAATGCAACTTGAGAGTTTGGCGAAGGCGACGTACCGGGTAATCCGTCGAGTGCTTCTTGATGAAGGCGTACTTCAGCCGCACTCCTTAGCAACATACGCGGCGGCCTTCTCAAGATGTCTCGTTCTTCCGTCACGCATTTGAGTTCAGCGCGTAGCTTACGCAGCTCAGCCTGCTGATTATCGTCTTGCTGACGCTGTTATTGGGCTTGCTGTAGAGCTTGATCTAGGCGGAAAGGCTGTGAACTCACATCCCCAGCCGATGGGCAACATGGGCGACAGCCTTGCCTTTCTCGGTCACTTGCTTGACCGCTTCGATCTTGAATTTTTCGGGATAACGCTGACGACTCATGGCACCTCCTATTTGGGCCTAATTATAAGGTTTGGAGATGTCTACGAAACCAGGGGCAATTCAAGAGTCAAGTTGCAGTGAACGACTAGAAGCTACAGACTCGACTCTGCTTGGGCTCCATTCAATCTGGCTTAAACATATCTGCCGATATCTCGATAAAATCACCAAATCACAAAGCATACCTCAGTTACTCTGAACAGGGTTTGAGAAAAAACTATCCACAAAGACCCCTGGAGCGTCTGCGGTGCATTCTGAGAGCTTTTCAGATCGCCTTTGAGAGAGCCCTGCAATCCACTATTCAATCGCCTCAAATGAGAGCTATGGCGCTCCCAGCAATTGAGGCGAGTAGAAGTGAGAACTACCAATTCAGTAGGAAGAAGGTCGAATGTCTAGCGCTGGGAGGAAATTAATCCGAAAGGTTTGGTTTTCGCCAACGCTGATCCATGTCGCAACCTCCTTTATGATTCGGTTGGTACCTCCGCACCGACCAGTGGCTTGAGGGTCCACACCAACACCGATGAGCTTTCTTCCCGGTTTGAGGTAGAACCGTGCTTTTTCATCACCCGCCAAACGAGCAACCAGCTCCCCATCTACGAAGATCCCGAACAAGCACCCCGCACCATTCACGTCACCCTGCCTGACAACGGTGACCGTGGCGTCTTTGCCTTTATCTTCTGTTTGATAGCCAAGCACGCGGGCGCTTGGTGCTGGCACAGCCTCCCCAACTGTCAGTGGTGCGGCACAACCGCTTAGCAGTGCTATTGATGTGGCAACGATGAGGGATCGCATTAGGTCCTTCCTTGTGTGAGTGGAGGCAGAAAGCTATCACAAAGTGCCTACAGCCACTCAAGACCTAAATACAGAAGCGTCTGTCGAAAGACTCTACGCTCCCAATGGCCCACTAGCCGGTTTAAATGCTCAAGGCTTACTGCTCGCTAAAATATTCGTAACCGCTCCATAAACCCCACCTTGTATAAAATGGGGCGGAACGTCAGCCATGC
>CAUQIJ010000004.1:0-285221 GCA_963518285.1 uncultured Pseudomonas sp.
ACCCCTGTTACCGCCGTGAAAGGGCGGTGTCCTAGGCCACTAGACGAAGGGGACAATGCCGACGCTTTGCAGCGCACCAGGTACAAGCCCTGGATTTCTTTTTTTCGAGCCCTGCCATGAGGCAAAACCCTGAAAACTGGAGCGGGAAACGAGACTCGAACTCGCGACCCCGACCTTGGCAAGGTCGTGCTCTACCAACTGAGCTATTCCCGCAATGGCGTCCCCTAGGGGACTCGAACCCCTGTTACCGCCGTGAAAGGGCGGTGTCCTAGGCCACTAGACGAAGGGGACACGCTACATCTTCACTATTTTTTACTGACTTGCTGTTACTGACTTGCTGCATAGAGCGGTTAGCTTTCCGCTGCAAGTGGCGCGCATTCTAGGGACGCAGCAGAAAGCCGTCAACCCCTTTGTATAAATTTATTGAAATCAATGACTTCGCCATAGGATGCACAGCTATATAGGCAGCGTCCGGGGTTTGGCGTTGATTTTCTGACAGCAGCCCGGCAAGCTCGCAGCAAAGTGCCACTAGCGATGGGCTGCGCTGCAGTTTTTGCCCTGTTAGCCGACACAGGATACAGGCGTCGTGCCTGGCGTCCGCCAAGCTGTACTGTTCGCCCCCTGGCGAACTCACTACACTCACAGCAGCAAAACTTATTCATGAGGCGTTAACGGTGACACCACTTTTGATCACTCTGCTCATCGTTGCTGGCATCGCCCTGCTGATCGTCATCGGCTACCTCAACAATGTGGTCGAGAACAGCAAGCTCGAACGCGCACGGCTGAAAATCGAGCTGGCCGAACGCGCCCGCCGCTGCGGTGAAATCAACGAGACCTTCCCCGGGCAGCTGATGAACCCGGCGCTGAAGCTGTTGATGACGCGCCTGGAGCACAACATCACGCAGCGCCAGCTAGCCGTGGACAAGAACAGCGCGCCGCTGAAAGAGCGCCTGGCCGAGTTGGAGGGTTTGATTGCCCTGGGCGACAAGCTGCCGGTGAATAACCCGCCATGCCCGATTCAGACCGAGGCCAAGGCCAAGGATGTGCGTTTCCTGCTCGAAGCGCTGCACAACCAGATCGCGCGCGCCACCCAGGAAGGCTTCCTCGCCAGCAACGAAGGCAAGTACTGGGTCAAAGAGATCCGCCACATTCTGGTATTGCTGCACATCGAGTTCTTCAACAACCTTGGCCAGCAGGCGCTCCAGCAAAACCAGCCCGGCCAGGCGCGCCTCGCCTTCGAGCGCGGCGTACAGTACCTGCGCAAACAGCAGGAGCCCAAGCAGTATGAAGAGCAGCTGACTTACCTGGAGAAACTGCTCGCCCGAGCCAACGCCATGGTGCTGGATCAGATGGAGCCTGCCGAGAACGAAAACAACGAGTTGACCGAAGGCCTGAAGACGGACGAAGAAGAAACCTGGAAGAAAAAGGTCATCTACGACTGATTGGCGTACCGCATCGGTTGCGACACAGCACAAGGGGCCCTGATCAGGCCCCTTGTTCATTTCAGCAGTCGGTCAGTTCCAGAAAGATCGCTGCCAGCCGCTCCAACCCCGCCTGATCGGCCTCGCTGAAACGCGCAAGCCTGGGGCTGTCGAGGTCGAGCACGCCAATCAGCCTGCCCTCCTTCACCAGCGGGATCACCAGCTCGCTTTGCGATGCACTGTCACAGGCGATATGCCCTGCAAAGGCATGCACGTCTTCGACGCGCTGGGTCTGCCGGCTAGCGGCAGCCGCGCCGCATACGCCCTTGCCAAAAGGAATGCGCACGCACGCCACCTGGCCCTGGAACGGGCCAAGCACCAGCTCTTCGCTGCGGTTGATATAGAAGCCGGCCCAGTTCAGGTCATCCAGCTGGCTGTACAAAAATGCCGAGAACTGCGCAGCGTTGGCGATAAAGTCGCGCTCGTCGGCAAACAGCGCCTGCACTTGCGCAGCCAGCAGTTGGTAGCCGTCCAGGCCTGCGCCACTGGCATTGAGGTCGATCATTTCAGTTTTGCTCCAGCAGTTGCAGGCCGACCCAGTAACGGGCGAACTGATAGGCACAGCGGCCATTACGGTTGCCGCGTCCGGTTGCCCAGCGCACGGCGAGAATTTCCAGTGCTTCGTCGCGCTGCCATTGCAGCCCGGCAGTACTGGCCAGTTGGCCGATCCAGTGTTCGACCACGTCGAGGAAGTGCTCCTGGGTGAAGGGGTAGAACGACAGCCACAGGCCGAAGCGGTCAGACAAGGCGATCTTGTCTTCCACGGCTTCGTTGGGGTGCAACTCGCCGTCGACCATCTTCCAGTTTTCGTTGTCGCTCTGTTTCTCCGGCACCAGGTGGCGACGGTTGGAGGTGGCGTACAGCAGGACGTTGTCCGGCGCCTGCTCCAGCGAGCCATCGAGCACGCTCTTGAGCACGCGGTAGTCGCCCTCGCCCGCTTCGAACGAGAGGTCATCGCAAAACAGCACGAAGCGCTGCTTGAGCTTGCTCAACTGCTCGACCACCCGCGGCAGGTCGGCCAGGTGATCACGTTCGATTTCGATCAGGCGCAAGCCGGCGCCGGCGTGTTCGGCGAGCAAGGCGCGCACCAGCGACGACTTGCCGGTACCACGCGAGCCCCACAACAGAGCGTGGTTGGCCGGCAGGCCGTTGATGAACTGATGAGTATTGCGGCCTAGTTGGTCGCGCTGCTTGTCGACCCCGATCAGGTCGGACAGGCGCATGTCCAGGCTGACCTCCAGCGGCATCAGATAGCCGCTGCGGCCGTCGCGCTGCCAACGGGCAGCCAGGGTTGTATCCCAGTCGATCTGTGGGCGCAGCGCGGGCAGCAGCGGTTCGAGCCGGGCGAGTACCGATTCGGCGCGCTCGAGAAAGGCGGTGAGGCGGGGGTCCATGGTGACTCCTGGTTAAAACGGATGCAGGGAAAGGCTGAATGTTTGACAGACCCACCAGCTGCCGAGATTGATCGGCTATGCTTGCGCAGCGCAGGAGCGCGAAACCGGCTTGGGATCCATGGATATAAAGTTCACCAATCGTCTGTCTTACAAGCAAGCCCGGCTGACTGTCCTGGTCGGCTTCATACTGGGAACATTGCTCAGTCTCATCCAGATCGGTATCGATTATGCCAGCGAAGACGCGTCTATCAACCGCGAAGTGCAGGCACTGCTGCAAATCAGCCACAACCCCGCCTCACGCATTGCCTACAACATCGACACCGAACTTGCCCAGGAGCTGACCGGCGGTCTGCTGCAATCGCCGGCAGTGATCCGTGCGCGGCTGATCGACAACAACGACACAGTGCTGGCCGATGTACAGCGTCCACGCCTGGAGGACCGCTACCGGCTGCTGAGCGACTTTCTGTTCGGCGAGCAGCGCCAGTTTCAGGAGCGTCTGTTCCTCGCGCAGATGCCCAAGGACTACCTCGGCACGCTGTACCTGGACGTCGACACTTATACCTTCGGTGGACGCTTTCTCGAACGCGCCTGGGTCACCCTGCTCAACGGTTTTACCCGCAGCCTGATACTGACCGGCATCCTGCTCGGCTTGTTCTACATGATGCTGACCAAGCCGCTGGTGACGGTGATTGCCGCACTAAGCAACAGCGACCCGCGCCAGCCCCAGCAAACCCGGGTAGATTGCCCGCCTGGTCACGAGTCGGACGAGATCGGCGTACTGGTCAAGGTGGCCAACCGTCAGTTCGTCAGCATGGCCACCGAGATCCAGCAGCGGCGCGCTGCGGAAAATCGCCTGACCGACTACCTCAACGAACTGGAAGACCGCGTCTCGGCGCGCACCGACGAGCTCAAGGCGAGCAACGATCGCCTCAGTCAGACCAACCAGGACCTTGAAGAAGCGCGCCGCCGCGCCTTGGAAATGGCCCAGGCCCGCGCGGCGTTTCTGGCCAATATGAGCCATGAGATCCGCACTCCGCTCAATGGCATGCTGGGCATGATCTCGCTGGCGCTGGACAGCGGCTTGCCGGCGGAGCAGCGCCAGCAGCTGTCGATCGCCCACGATTCGGGCAAGGTGCTGGTCGAGCTGCTCAACGATATTCTCGACCTGTCCAAGTTCGACGCTGGGCAACTGGAGCTGGAGCGTATCCCGTTCGACCTCGGCGCGATGGTCGAAGACACCGCCAACCTGCTGTCGCAGAACGCTGCGGCCAACGTCGAGCTGACCTGCCTGATTGCCAGCCAGTTCCCCACCACGGTGCTCGGCGACCCGACCCGGGTGCGCCAGATCGTCAGTAACCTGCTGTCCAACGCGCTCAAGTTCACCCGCTTTGGCCGCGTTGATGTGCGCCTGTCGCCGATTGTCGGCGGCGTGCGCCTGGAAGTCTGCGACACCGGCATCGGCATCCCCGAAGAAGCCCAGGCACGAATCTTTCAGCCATTCACCCAGGCCGGGGCCGGCATCACTCGCCAGTACGGCGGCACCGGTCTCGGCCTGGCGCTGACGCGCAACCTGTGCAAAGCCATGCACGGCCACCTGCACATTCAATCAGCGGCAGGCTTTGGCAGCCGTTTCAGCGCCGACCTGCCGCTGCTGACCCACACCGAAGCGATCCCCGCTGTGCCACTGTGTGGCCGCGTAGCGGTCTTGAGCAGGGCCGGCAGTGGCCTGGCCGAGCTGCTGAGCAACAGCCTGCCCGGCTGGGGCCTGACCTATCAGCAGCACGAGGCCGCGAGCACCCTGCAGCCAGGCGACTTCGAATTATTGGTCACCGATGACCTCGAGCACCTGCTTGAGCTACGTCCGCAGTTCGCTGCGCCGATTCTGCTGGTCACCGCCTATGGCAACTTCCTCCCCAGCGAGCGCGCCGCCGAGCTGGCCCCACTGGTGCAGCTGGCTCGACCGCTGGCGCGCAACGTGCTCTATCAGACCCTGCGGCGGATGCTTCAGGGCGAACAGGCCAACACCGCCCCCGCGCAGGCTTCGCCCAGCGAGCAACAGCACCGCGCGCGGGTGCTGCTGGTCGAGGACAACCCGGTCAATCAGTTGGTGGCCAAAGGCATGCTGGGCAAGCTCGGCTGTCAGGTACTGATCGCAAGCCAGGGCGCCGAAGCCCTGGAAATGCTCGAGCGGGAAACCGTCGACATGGTTTTCATGGACTGCAACATGCCAGTCATGGACGGCTACGAAGCCAGCCGCAGGATTCGCCAGAGCGGCCGTTGGCCGCAATTACCTATCGTTGCCCTGACCGCCAATGCCATGCCGGAAGAGCGCGAGCGCTGCCGCGCTGCCGGCATGGATGACTACCTGGCCAAGCCGTTTCGCCGCGAAGACCTGCTCGCACTGATCGAACACTGGGTGCCGCTCAACGGTTGAGCAGCGGCTCGATGGCGGCCTGCAGCGCCTGCGGCTTGGTGGTCGGGGCAAAGCGGGTGACCTTGCCGCTGACTGGGTCGAGCAGGAACTTGGTGAAGTTCCACTTGACCTTCTCGGTGCCGAGCAGCCCCGGTGCGCGTTTTTTCAGCTCGGCGAACAACCGGTGGGTGCCAGGGCCGTTGACCTCGACCTTGCGCATCAGCGGGAAGCTCACGCCAAAGCGTGCTTCGCAGAACGAGGCGATCTCACGGGCATCGCCGGGCTCCTGCTTGCCGAACTGATTGCAGGGAAAGCCCAGCACCACCAGGCCCTGATCGCGATAGTCGCGCCACAGCTGCTCAAGGCCCTGATACTGCGGGGTGAAGCCGCACTGGCTGGCGGTGTTGACCACCAGCAGCGCCTTGCCGGCGAAGTCGCCAAGCAGCTTGTGCTCGCCGCTCAAGGTCACGCAGGGGATGCTCAGCAATGAATCGTCCATGGTCGCTCTCCGGTCAGTCACGCGGCCTGAAGTCCAGGCACACCGAGTTGATGCAGTAGCGTAGCCCGGTCGGTGGCGGGCCGTCGGGGAATACATGGCCCAGGTGCGCATCGCACTGGGCGCAGGTGACTTCGGTGCGGATCATGCCGTGGGTCGTGTCACGAATCTCGATCATCGCGCTGTCGGCAATCGGCGCATAGAAGCTTGGCCAGCCGCAGCCGGAGTCGAACTTGGTGGTCGAGTCGAACAGGTCGGCGTTGCAGCAGATGCAGGTGTACACGCCGTCGGCCTTGTGGCTGTTGTACTTGCCGCTGAACGGGCGCTCGGTGCCTTTCAGGCGACACACCTGATACTGCTCGGGGTCGAGCATGGCGCGCCATTCTTCCAGGGTTTTGTCGATCTTTTGCATGTTGTCACCTCGGCAGGCTGAATTTCACCTCGCACCGGCTTTTCCGCGGCGCGGGTGGCACGTATATTAGTTGGCTTCGTGCGCAAGGCTCCAAGTCTGGCACCCGCGCCGCGCCCTTACAAACCTTTCGACGGCGACGCGCCCGCGACTTCTCAATCGGGATCACATCATGCAGTTCAGCAAATCGAACAAGCTGGCCAATGTCTGCTACGACATTCGCGGCCCTGTGCTCAAGCACGCCAAACGCCTGGAAGAGGAAGGCCACCGCATCCTCAAGCTGAACATCGGCAACCCGGCGCCGTTTGGCTTCGAGGCGCCGGATGAAATCCTCCAGGACGTGATCCGCAATCTGCCGACTGCTCAGGGCTACAGCGATTCCAAAGGTCTGTTCAGCGCGCGCAAGGCAGTCATGCAGTACTGCCAGCAAAAAGAGATCGAAGGGGTCACCATCGAGGACATCTACCTCGGCAACGGTGTCTCCGAGCTGATCGTGATGTCGATGCAGGCGTTGCTCAACAATGGCGACGAAGTGCTCATCCCGGCGCCGGACTACCCGCTGTGGACAGCTGCCGTGAGCCTGGCCGGCGGCAACCCGGTGCACTACCTGTGCGACGAGCAGGCCGACTGGTTCCCGGACCTGGCCGACATCAAGGCCAAGATCACCCCCAATACCAAAGCGCTGGTGATCATCAACCCGAACAACCCAACCGGCGCGGTGTACTCCAAAGAGATGCTGCTGGGCATGCTCGAACTGGCACGCCAGCACAACCTGGTGGTGTTCTCCGACGAGATCTACGACAAGATCCTCTACGACGAAGCCGTGCACATCAGCACCGCCGCGCTCGCCCCGGACCTGCTCTGCCTGACCTTCAACGGCCTGTCCAAATCGTACCGGGTGGCGGGCTTCCGCTCCGGCTGGCTGATCATCTCCGGGCCCAAGCACAACGCCCAGAGCTATATCGAAGGCATCGACATGCTGGCCAACATGCGCCTGTGTGCCAACGTGCCGGCCCAGCATGCGATCCAGACCGCCTTGGGCGGCTACCAGAGCATCAATGACCTGATCCTGCCGCCAGGCCGCCTGCTCGAGCAGCGCAACCGTACCTACGAGTTGCTCAACGACATCCCGGGTGTCAGCTGCGTCAAGCCGATGGGCGCGCTGTATGCCTTCCCGCGGATCGACCCAAAGGTCTGCCCGATTCTCAACGACGAGAAGTTCGCTCTCGACCTGCTGCTTTCCGAGAAGCTGTTGATCGTCCAGGGCACTGCCTTCAACTGGCCGTGGCCGGACCACTTCCGCGTAGTCACCCTGCCGCGCGTGGATGACCTGGAACAGGCCATCGGCCGCATCGGCAACTTCTTGCGCACCTACCAGCAGTGATCCAGCCGTGAGCAGAACGGGGCCACGCGATGGCCCCGTTTGCTTGCGCAGAATTCCCCTTACATCCTGCAATGCTCTCGCCTACAGCCGGGCGAAATTCCTCTGCCATACTCCGCGCTACACAGTTTGAAATAGTCGCCCGGTTGAATCAGCGCGACAGCCCCCTTATATACCCCGCAGTCAGCAAAATTTTCATCCGTCAGGAGAACGTAACAACCATGATGCGCATTCTGTTGTTTGTAGCCACCAACCTCGCGGTGGTGCTGGTTGCAAGCATTACCCTGAGCCTGTTCGGCTTCGATGGGTTCATGGCCGCCAATGGGGTTGACCTCGACCTCGGCCAGTTGCTGGTCTTCTGCGCCGTGTTCGGCTTTGCCGGCTCGCTGATCTCGCTGTTCATCTCCAAGTGGATGGCGAAGATGAGCACCGGCACGCAGATCATCACCCAGCCCCGCACCCGCCATGAGCAATGGCTGTTGCAGACGGTCGAAGAGCTGTCCCGCGAAGCCGGCATCAAGATGCCTGAGGTGGGTATCTTCCCGGCATACGAGGCCAACGCCTTTGCCACAGGCTGGAACCGCAACGACGCCCTGGTCGCCGTGTCGCAAGGCCTGCTCGAGCGCTTCTCGCCCGATGAAGTCCGCGCCGTGCTGGCCCACGAGATCGGCCACGTCGCCAACGGTGACATGGTCACCCTGGCGTTGGTGCAAGGCGTGGTCAACACCTTCGTGATGTTCTTTGCGCGGATCATCGGCAACTTCGTCGACAAAGTGATCTTCAAGAACGAAGAAGGCCGAGGCATCGCCTACTATGTCGCGACCATCGTTGCCGAGCTGATCCTGGGCATTCTGGCGAGCATGATCGTCATGTGGTTCTCGCGCCGTCGCGAGTACCGTGCCGACGAAGCCGGCGCCCGCCTGGCCGGCACTGGCGCCATGATCGCTGCCCTGCAGCGCCTGCGCGTCGAGCAAGGCATGCCGGTACATATGCCCGACACGCTGAAGGCCTTCGGCATCAATGGCGGCCTCAAGCAGGGCCTGGCTGGCCTGCTGATGAGCCACCCGCCGCTGGAAGAGCGTATCGAAGCGCTGCGCCAACGCGGTTGATGATACGCGGGCCGGGTCGCTGCCAACGGCAGCGGCCTGGCACGCTGCCATTCAGACCGCTTCAGCGGTACAAGTGATACGCCCTCTCCAACAAGCTGCTTACGCCGGCCTGAGTAAATTTCGGGCTTTCGGTAATGATCTGCTGAGCCTCCAGCGCATCGATCTGCCAGCCTGCAAAGCCCTCCCGCACTTCATCTTCTGCTACTGAGAACGGCGGGCCGTCGATACGTGCCTGATCATACTCAAGCGTCACCAACAGGCCTTTGGCGCCGGTCGGCAGACCGTCGCCAAGCAAGTGCAGATAACTGCTGCGCATTTCCTGTGGCAAGGCAATCAGCGCAGCGCGGTCATACAGCCCAACGCAGTCCGCCAGGTCAGCCGCTTGCAAGTCAAAGATATCGCCACACCAAAGCTCGATTTCTCCGCTGCGCCAAACCTCGAACCGGCCATGTCTGGACACCTCGGGCTGCAGCCCGTTGCCGGCAAAAAACGCCTGGATGGCCTCGGCTGACAGCTCTATCCCACGCACTTGATGGCCTTGGCCGGCGAGCCAGAGCACATCCAGGCTTTTGCCACACAGCGGCACCAGCACTCGGCTGCCAGGCGCCAGTTGCAGGGTTGGCCAGTGCGCCTGCAAATAGGGATTGACCTGGCTCTGGTGAAAACCGATCTGGTTGTCTGCCCACTTCTTGTGCCAAAACGCAGCCTGCATGCTTCCTCCTGGTTTTTCGATCAGTCACTGCAAGAACTTATATTGGAAGTCGATCTGAATCTGCTCGAAGATGGCCTCATCTTAGCCTTCAGGACTGCCATCATGTTGCCCAGCCTGTTTATTTCTCACGGATCCCCAATGTTCGCCTTGCAACCAGGCGCCAGCGGCCCGGCGCTGGCCAGGCTGGCCCGCGAGCTGTCCCGGCCCAAAGCCATTGTGCTGGTTTCAGCCCATTGGGAAAGCCGCGAGCTGCTGGTCATGAGCAACCCGCAACCCGCGACCTGGCACGACTTCGGCGGCTTCCCGCCAGCGCTTTACGCCGTTGAGTACCCCGCGCCCGGAGCGCCTGAACTGGCCCGCCAGATTAGCCAGCAACTCAGCGCCGCCGGCCTGCCAGCGCGGCTCGATGAGCAGCGGCCGTTCGACCATGGCGCCTGGGTGCCGTTGTCGCTGATGTACCGCGAAGCTGATATTCCCGTGGTGCAGGTATCGCTGCCGAGCCAAGCCGGGGCTGAGCTGCAACTGCGCGTCGGGCAGGCACTTGCTGCGTTGCGCGCTGACGGCATCCTGCTGATCGGTTCGGGCAGCATCACCCACAACCTCGGTGAGCTGGACTGGCACGCTGGGCCAGATGCCGTAGAGCCCTGGGCATTGGCGTTTCGCGACTGGGTCGTGGCCAGGCTAGAGGCGGATGACCGCCCTGCCCTGCTCGATTACCGGCGCCAGGCACCGCACGCGGCACGCAACCACCCGAGCGACGAGCACCTGCTACCGCTGTTTTTCGCGATGGGCGCAGGGGCGCGCTTTGCCGTAGTCCATCAAGGCTTCACCCTCGGCGCGCTGGGCATGGACATCTACCGCTTCGATTGAGACTGGGCGTTTTCCAGGCAAAAAAAATCCCCGAATCAATCGGGGATTTTTTTCAGTGCGCCAGGATCAATCCTCGCGATAGCGGCGCAGCTTGAGCTGCTTACCGGCTACGCGGGTGTCCTTGAGCTTGGTCAGCAGACGCTCCAGACCATCTTCCGGCAGCTCGACCAGGCTGAAGCTGTCGCGTACCTGGATACGGCCGATAGCATCGCGGGCCAAGCCGCCTTCGTTGAGGATCGCGCCGAGCAGGTTCTTGGCGGCGATGCCGTCACGAGCGCCCAGAGCGGTACGGCAACGCACACGGCCTTCGGCCAGTGGCATTGGCGCACGGCGCTCACGGTCGCTGCTGCTGCGCTCGCCACGATCAGGGCGGTCGCTACGCTCGGTACGCTCGCCACGCGGGGCACCGGTTGGTACCAGCGGCTGCTCGCGCTCAACCGAAGCCAGGTCCAGCGGCTGACCGTTGGTGGCTTTGCTCAGCAGGGCCGAAGCCAGGGCACGCGGGGTGCATTCCAGCGAAGCGGTCAGGCGGTCGAACAGGTCGCCATGGGTGGCTTCTGCTTCGGCTACCAATGGCGCCAGGCTTGCGGTCAGCTTCTTGATGCGCGCATCGAGCACGGCTTGTGGGCCAGGCAGACGGGCTTCAGCAACCTTCTGACCGGTCACACGCTCGATAACCTGCAGCATGCGGCGTTCACGCGGGGTGACCAGCAGCAGCGCACGGCCTTCGCGACCAGCACGGCCGGTACGGCCGATACGGTGCACGTAGGACTCTGGGTCGTACGGCATGTCCACGTTGAATACGTGGGTGATGCGCGGTACGTCCAGACCACGGGCAGCGACGTCGGTAGCGACAACGATGTCCAGACGGCCATCCTTGAGCGACTCGATCACGCGCTCACGCTGGTTCTGGGCGATGTCGCCGTTCAGCGCAGCAGCCTTGTAGCCTTTGGCTTCAAGGGCAGCAGCCAGATCCAGAGTGGCTTGCTTGGTGCGCACGAAGGCGATCAGGGCATCGAACTCTTCGACTTCCAGCAGACGCAGGACAGCTGCGATCTTCTGGTCAGCGTGAACCATCAGGTGAGCCTGATCGATCGCGGTTACAGTCTGGGTCTTGCTCTGGATCTTGACGTGCTTGGGGTCACGCAGGTGACGTTCGGCAATGCTGCGGATCGACGACGGCAGGGTCGCGGAGAACAGCACGGTCTGGCGGGTCGCAGGGATGGCATCGAAGATCACTTCGAGGTCGTCCATGAAGCCCAGTTTGAGCATCTCGTCGGCTTCGTCGAGTACCAGGTACTGAACAGTCGACAGGACTTTCTCGTCGCGGCGCAGGTGGTCGCACAGGCGGCCAGGGGTGGCTACAACGATCTGAGCGCCGTTACGAATGGCACGCAGCTGTGGGCCCATCGGGGCGCCACCGTACACAGCCACTACATTGATACCCGGCGTTTGCTTGGCGTAGGTTTCGAATGCGGTAGCAACTTGCAGCGCCAACTCACGGGTTGGCGCCAGGATCAGGGCTTGCGGTTCGCGCTTGCTCACATCGATGCGATTCAGGATCGGCAGAGCGAAGGCAGCGGTTTTACCGGTGCCGGTCTGCGCCTGGCCGATCATGTCATGACCGTCGAGGATGATCGGGATCGACTGATGCTGAATAGCGGACGGCTCTTCGTAGCCGGTGGCCATTACAGCAGCAACAATGTTCGGGTTAAGTCCGAGAGCGGCGAATCCGCCGGTTTCCTGGGTCATGGGTCTGCCTCTATGTGCATCCGCAAAGACCCATGCTCCAAAACTGCACATGCCTTGAAAGACCCAAAGGTCACCCAGGCAGTTTTGGCGGCGGGGATTTGCGAAAACGATTGAAAAAGAAATACTTGAGAAGGTCCGACTAGCGGACGTGCAGCCGAAGCTGGACTCGGAGGATTTGCACCACCTGATTTTGCGGCCCGCTAAAAGACCGGCGCGCACTATACCCGAAATCCTTGATTGCGGTGAGATTTTTTTCTGGGCCGTGGTGATGTGGGGGGTTGAAGCTGAATCGGTTGGGCTTTAGCGCTTGGCAGGCATGGGAGATTTGCATCGAAGCGGCGATTTTGGGGCCGGTTTGCGGCCCCCAATGCTTCAAGTAGCCGGCCGAATCACCTTGATCAGGTACTCAAGGCTATACCCCAACTGCGGCGCCAGCGCCTCGGCCCGGGCGCGCAACTCATCGATCTGCAGTTCCTGATCGAATTCGGCAGGCACCAGCACTACGACATTGCCCTCCTTGACCGGCAGTTCCCAGTAATGCCGGTGGTACAACCCGCGCAGCAGCGCCGCCCCCAACGGCTTGCCGTCATCGCCGGCCCACTGGTTGATCACCAGCCAACCCCCTGGGTTGAGCTGCTGCTGGCACTGCTCGAGGAAATTCCAGGCCAGATGCGCCACCCCCGGCCCATGGTCGGTGTACAGGTCGACGAAGATCAGGTCAGCCTTCTCGGCCGTCGGCAGCAACTCGACCGCATCACCAATGCGCACATACAGCCGCGGGTCGTCGTCCAGGCCGAGGTATTCCATGGCCAGCCGCGGTACATCCGGGCGCAGCTCGATGGCTTCGACGTCATCCAGCGGCAGAAACTTCAGGCATGCCTGGGTCAGCGTACCCGCACCCAGGCCAAGAAACAGCGCGCTCTCGGGCAGCTCATGGCACAGCGCGCCGATCAGCATCGCCCGGGTGTAGTCGTATTCAAGCCAGCTTGGGTCAGCGGTGAACACGCAGCTCTGCTCGATGGCCTCACCGAATTCGAGAAAACGATAATCCTCGACCTCGTAAACGCTGACGATGCCATAGGCATCCTCGACCCGAGCCAGCAGCCGCTCTTCCCGCTCGTTAGTCATTACCACTCCCGCCTGCACCGCGCACAAAAGCGCCATTGTCCGTCAATGCCTGCGGTGCAACAAGCACGCCGCCACCTGATACCATGAGCCATTGCCCATAACAGCCAATAACGAGCCCGTGATGAACCAACCCTGGAGCCCAGAAAGCTGGCGTGCCCTGCCTATCCAGCAGCAGCCGAGCTACCCCGATGCCGCGCACCTGGCCAAGGTCGAGCAGACCCTGGCCAGCTATCCGCCGCTGGTGTTTGCCGGCGAGGCGCGTGAGCTGCGCCGGCAATTCGCCGAAGTCACCCAGGGCCGGGCGTTTCTGCTGCAGGGCGGCGATTGCGCCGAGAGCTTTGCCGAGTTTTCCGCCGCGAAGATCCGCGACACCTTCAAGGTGCTGCTGCAGATGGCCATCGTCATGACCTTTGCCGCCGGTTGCCCGGTGGTCAAGGTCGGGCGCATGGCCGGGCAATTTGCCAAGCCGCGTTCGGCCGGTGACGAAACCATCGGCCAGGTGACCCTGCCGGCGTATCGCGGCGACATCGTCAACGGCATCGGCTTCGATGCGCCCAGCCGCATCCCCGACCCCGAGCGCCTGCTGCAGGCCTATCACCAGTCCACCGCCAGCCTCAACCTGCTGCGCGCGTTCGCCCAGGGCGGCTTTGCCGACCTGCATCAGGTGCACAAGTGGAACCTCGACTTCATCGCCAACTCGGCCCTGGCCGACAAGTACCACCAGCTCGCCGACCGCATCGACGAGACCCTGGCATTCATGCGTGCCTGTGGCCTGGACAGCGCGCCGCAGCTGCGCGAGACCAGCTTCTTCACCGCCCACGAAGCACTGTTGCTGAACTACGAACAGGCGTTTGTACGCAGCGACAGCCTGACCGGCGATTTCTATGACTGCTCGGCGCACATGCTGTGGATCGGCGACCGCACCCGTCAGCTCGATGGCGCCCATGTCGAGTTCCTGCGCGGTGTGCATAACCCGATCGGGGTCAAGGTCGGCCCGAGCATGGACCCTGAGGAGCTCATCCGCCTGATCGATGTGCTCAACCCGAGCAACGATCCAGGCCGCCTTAACCTGATCGTGCGCATGGGCGCGGGCAAGGTCGGTGCACACCTGCCGGGGCTGATCCGTACGGTTGAGCGTGAAGGCCGCCAGGTACTGTGGAGCTGCGACCCGATGCACGCCAACACCATCAAGGCCAGCAGCGGCTACAAGACCCGCGACTTTGCGCAGATCCTCGATGAGGTGAAGCACTTCTTCCAGGTTCATCAGGCAGAAGGCTCGTACGCTGGCGGCATTCACATCGAGATGACCGGGCAGAACGTCACCGAGTGCATTGGCGGGGCGCGACCGATCACCGAAGACGGCTTGTCCGATCGCTACCATACCCACTGCGACCCGCGGCTGAATGCCGACCAGTCGCTGGAGCTGGCATTCCTCATCGCCGAGACCCTCAAGCAGGTTCGTCGCTAACCTGCCCCGGCGCAGTCACTGCCGGCCAGTGACTGCGCAACCGGCTTACAGCTCGTAAGCCAACAGCACGGCGCACACTACCAAGAAGCCACAGAACATCATGCGCAGCACGCGCTCGGGCAAGGCGTGCGCGAGCTTCACGCCCCAACTGATGCTGAGCAGCCCGCCCACGGCCAGGGCGGCGCCCATCTGCCAGTCGACGCTGTGGTGCAGGCCGTAGGTGAGCAAAGTCACCGAGGTGCTTGGCGCTGCCAAGGCCAGCGACAGGCCCTGGGCCACCACTTGAGTGGTGCCGAACACGCTGGTCAGCACCGGTGTGGCAACCACCGCGCCACCCACCCCGAACAGCCCGCCCATCGTCCCGGCAAAACAGCCGAGCACACCCAGCCACGGCCACGGATAACGCAACTGGCTGCTGGCCGGCGCGGTGCGCATGAACAGCCGCGCCAGGTTCCACACCACCAAGGCCAGTAAAAAGCCGACAAAGCCCAGGCGCATCGAATGGGCATCGATGCCCACCGCCCAGATCGAGCCCAGCCAGGCGAACAGCAGACTGCACAGCGACAGCGGCAAGGCATGGCGCAGTTCAATGCGATTGCGCTGGTTGTAGCGCCACAGCGCCAGCAACACGTTAGGCACCACCATCACCAACGCGGTGCCTTGCGCGAGTTGTTGGTCCAGGCCAAACAACACGCCCAGCGCCGGGATCGCGATCAAGCCGCCACCAATGCCGAACAACCCGCCCACCGTGCCCAATGCAGCGCCCAGTACGATATACAGCAACCACTCGATCATCAGGGCCTCATCTGCCTGTTACACAATGTGTACATGCTAACCATTGCAGGCTGGTAGGGAAACGCACAGCAGCGCACAATGGCTTTGCGTATCTCGCACAAGCAGAGCCTGAATGAACCCTAACGCCCTTACCGAACAGCTGAGCCTGTTCCTCGACGTGCTCGACACCGGCAGTTTTTCCGCCGCGTCCAGGCGTCATCCTCTAACTCCTTCTGCCGTGGCCCGGCGCATCGACAGCCTCGAGGCAGCAGTCGGCAGCCGGCTGTTCGTGCGCAGCACCCATGCCGTACGGGTGACCCCCGCCGGCAAGGCCTTTGCCGAACGCGCGCGGCGCATCATCGAGGAGCTGCGCCTGGCCCGCGCCGAAGCGGTGTCGCTGAGCAACGCCCCCGAGGGGCTGATACGCATCGACGCCCCGGCCGCCTTCGGCCGCCTGCACCTGGCCCCTGCAATTGCCGACTTTCTCGCAGCGTATCCTGGCCTTGACGTGCGCCTGCGCCTGATCGACAGCTTCGTCGACCTGCACGGCAGCCATCTGGGAGAAGTCGACCTGGTGTTGCGGGCTGGCCCCTTGGCCGATACCCGCCTGGTGGCCACGCCCTTGGCATATATGGTCCGCGTGGCCTGCGCCAGCCCGGCGTACCTGGCCAGCCGTGGCTTACCCAATTGCCCCAGCGAATTGCCCGAGCATGATGGCCTCGACTGGGACGGCCTGGCGCCACCGTTTGCCTGGCGCTTCAAGGTCGACGGCCAACTGCGCCTGTATCGCCCCAGCCGCATGCGCATGTCAGCCAACAACGCCGAGACCCTGCTGTGCGGCGCCCTGGCCGGCTTGGGCGTGGCGCACCTGCCAACCTGGCTGATCAGCGAACACCTCCTGCGCGGTGAACTGGTGCCATTATTCTGTCAAAACGGCCTGCCCGCAGCCGAGACCAGTGGTATCTATGCATTACGCCTGGAACATGAAACGAACTCTCGCAGCCGCTTGCTGCTCGAATTCCTCAAGAGCCGGTTCAGTCCGTTGCCGCCATGGGATCTTGCCCTGCGCAGCGAATTACGCTGGTAGTGAGCGCGCCAGGTATCAGCGTGCTAGATTTTAAATCTGAAGAATTCAAGGACCTGCATGAACGCCGACACTAAAGCCCCTTGCGATGAGCTGCTGCTGAACAACCAGGTCTGTTTTGCCCTGCACTCGACCTCGTTGCTGATGACCAAGGTCTACAAGCCCTTGCTGCAGGCGCTTGGCCTAACCTATCCGCAATACCTGGCGATGCTGGTGCTGTGGGAGCAGGACGGTCTGACCGTGGGCGAGATCAGCAACCGCCTGCTGACCGACCCGGGCTCGCTGACGCCGCTGCTCAAGCGCCTGGAAAGCGAGGGCCTGCTCAAGCGTACCCGCAGCCGCGAGGATGAGCGGGTGGTACTGGTGCAACTGACCGACAAAGGCCATGCCCTGCACGAGGATGCCAAGCGCGTGCCGCAGTGCATTCTGCAGGCCAGCGGGCGCAGCCTTGAGCGGCTGCAGCAGTTGCAGGCAGAGCTGTTGGACTTGCGCGCCAGCCTGCAAAAAGCCGTGTAGCAACTACGCTGTGACAGCCGCTCCGACAAACGGCCAGCGATTTATCTTGCGCGCTAACTAATTGCGCGCTAATTTAAATCCCACACCAACCAGCGCCACGGCGCGCAGCACATTACGCGAGGCTAGTCATGCAAAAGGTCACTCCGCTGTACATTGCCCAAGCCACCTCCACCGGCGGTCGTGATGGCAAATCCCGTTCGGACGACGGCAGGCTCGAAGTCAAACTGAGCACGCCGAAAGAGCTCGGTGGCGCCGGCGGTGAAGGCAGCAACCCCGAGCAGCTGTTCGCTGCCGGCTACTCGGCCTGCTTCATCGGTGCCCTGAAGTTTGTCGCAGGCCAGGCCAAGCAGCCGCTGCCAGCAGAGACCTCGATCACCGCCAAGGTCGGCATCGGCCAGATCCCCAGCGGCTTCGGTCTGGACATCGACCTGGAGATCAACCTGCCCGGCCTGGATCAAGCTGCAGCGCAGGATCTGGTCGACAAGGCGCACCAGGTCTGCCCGTACTCCAATGCCACCCGCGGCAACGTCGATGTACGGCTGCATGTAAACGTCTGAGTAATCTTCAGGCATAAAAAAACCCGGCCAGCGCCGGGTTTTTTTGCGTTCGGCAGAAGTGATTACTTCTTCGAACGGCCTTTGAAGCTACCGTCACGGGTGTCGATATCGATCATTTCGTCGATTTCGATGAAGTCAGCAACCTGAACTTCAGTACCGTTGGACAGCTTGGCAGGCTTCATCACCTTGCCCGAAGTGTCGCCACGCGCCGAGTTCTCGGTGTAGACAACCTTACGGCTGATGGTGGTCGGCAGTTCAACCGATACCAGACGGTCTTCGAAGAACACCGCTTCGCAGACGTCTTCCATGCCTTCTTCGATGTACGGCAGAACGGCCTCGATGTCTTCGGCGTTCAGCTCGTACATGGTGTAGTCGCTGGTGTCCATGAAGGTGTACGAGTCACCGCTGATGAACGACAGGGTCGCTTCTTTGCGATCGAGGATCACGTCGTCCAGCTTGTCGTCTGCACCGTATACGGTTTCAGTCTTGTAGCCGGTCAGCAGGTTTTTCAGCTTGGTCTTCATGATCGCGCTGTTACGGCCCGACTTGGTGAACTCAGCTTTCTGAACCAGCCACGGATCGTTATCGATGCGCAGAACGGTACCGGGTTTGATTTCTTTACCAGTTTTCATTGCGAAATATCCGAATCTGGATGGATTTATAAAAATCGAGGCCGCGTATCATAGCGAATTTCGGCAAAAGTGTACTAGCGCTGTGGCAAGGTCCGGCTGAGCGGCCTGCGCGGCAGCCCATTGGCGGGCATGCGCTTGCAGCTCATCCCAGTGTGGCTGCAGCGCTTGCCAGGCCTGGCCCATGTCGCCGTCGATATTCCACGCCCACCACAATGCGGTCAGCGCCTGACTGGCCGGGTCTGACAAGCCCTGGCGATAGAGCGCCAGGAACGCTTCGAGTTTTTCCCAGTGGGCATTCTCGTCCTGCACGTAGATATGCCACAGCATCGGCACGCCGGCCCACTGCGCCCGCACGAACGAATCCTCACCGCGCACGGCATTGAAGTCGCAGGCCCACAGCAGCTTGTCGTAATCAGCCTGGCTGACGAATGGCACCACCTGCACAGTCAGCGCGCCGCGCTGATGCAGCGCCCCCGGCGCCAGCGTGGCAACCTCGAGCCAGGCCGCCAGGTCCGCCACAATTCGCCCTTGCGGCACCAGCAGGTGGGTCGCTTGCGCCCCGGTCGCCAGCGCCTGCAGCCAACTGCCGAGCTGGCGGTTCTCATAGGCGAACAGCGACAGCAAACGGCTGCCGGGCGCGACCTGCACGCCCAGCCCTGCCAAAAAATCTGCCCGTTGCTGTGGCGCTGCCTGCAGGTTGTCGCGGCTCGCCAGCAGAGTTGCCTCGCGCAGCAGGCCGCCGGTTCTGGCGGTGAAGCCCGGGAAGAAAAATACCTTGCGCAGCCCGTTGGGCTGCGGCGATGGCAAACCGTGGCAGCCCTCTACCCAGTCTTCGGCGCTCAGGTATTCAAGGTTCAGCCACAAAGGGGGGGGTGCCTGCGCGCTCATCGCTTCGATGTAGGCCGCAGGTAACTGGCAGGCGAACGCACCGATCACGACCTCGGCTGGCGTGGTGGCCGGCCATGCTGCCGGCCAACGGCGCACGTCGACGCCTTCGTGCCACTGCTGCTCGGCGTTGGCCTCAGCGCCTGGGCACAGCGGCACGAAGGCGTTGAGGTCGTCGACCCAAAGCCGCACGCTCAGACCGTGTTCGGCCACCAGTTGCCGGGCCAGGCGCCAGGTCACGCCGATATCACCGTAGTTATCCACAACGGTGCAGAAGATATCCCAGCTGGCTTTCATCGCCGTTCCCCATGCTGCGCGGTAAAACCCGCGATTTTGCGGATAAACGCCTGCCGACAAAAGCACTGCGCTGAATATTTGTCGGCGGCCATGCGACAATGCCCGCCACCCCGCCCTGCCAGGAGGCTGCCATGTACCGCCGCCGTGAACTGAAGATTACCCTCAAGCCCGTGCAGCTGGTGCTGTGCATTGCCTTCGGCCTGTGGCTTGGCGCCGTCGCCATTGCCGTGAGCCTGTGGCTGGCGGCGCGGCTGTGGCCCGAACAGGTGCAGCCGGTCGCACAGGTGCTGGCACCGGCAACCGTAGCGCCAGCACCGGCCGCACCCGGCGATGTTCAGGCGCAGATGTTCGAGCGCTACAAGGACATCCTGCACAACCAGCAAGCCGAGCAGGCTGCCGCCGCCGCGCAGGGCAACCCACGCAACCTGAACAAGCCCAGGTGCCAGTTCTGGCTGCAGCAGAACCGCACCGCGCCGACCGACAAGAGCCAGGCCAACGTGCTCGAGTTTTGTTACTGATGCTGAACAAGAACCAGGTACTCAGCGCCATCGTCGCCGCGCTCGAAGCCGACGTCGAGGCGCTGCGGCGGGCCGCGCAGATCGCCTATGAAACCGCCACCGCCGAAGAAAACAAGGCCGAGAACAAGTACGACACACTTGGCCTCGAGGCCTCTTATCTGGCCACCGGCCAGGCCCGGCGCGCTGCCGAGATCCGCCAGGCGCTGCTGACCTACCAACAGTTGGTGCTGCGGGACTACGACCCGGCACGCGGCATTCAGATCAGCAGCCTGGTCACCCTCGAAGACGAACAAGGCGATCAGCGTCGGGTGTTCATCGGCCCGGAGGGCGCCGGCCTGAAAATTGGCCACGGGCCGCAGCAGGTGACCGTGATCACCCCGCGCTCCCCCCTGGGACACGTGTTGATCGGCAAGCGGCTGGACGATGAAGTGAGCCTGGTGGTGGCCGGCGTGGCCCAGGTGTCTGTCGTGGCAGGCATCGCCTAAAGCGCCTCCAGCGCATCAAAGGCGCTGGCCAGGCCCTGCTCGGCAAACTGCTCGACGACAAAGTCGATGAACGCGCGGGTCTTGCCCGGCAGCAGTTTGTGCCCGGCGTAGTAAACGCTGATGTTGCCATCATCCACGTACCAGTCCGGCAGCACCCGTTGCAGCAGGCCAGCGCACAAGTACGGCACGGCAAACGGCAGGCTGACCAAGGCAATCCCCAGGCCTTGCTGGGCCACCGCGCAGGCGGCATCGGAATCGCTCATGGTCATGGCCTGACGCAATGGCAGCGGCCGCTGCTCACGCCAGCGGCTGGTCAATGGCCAGGCGCGCACGCGACCCGTCTGCGGCGAGCGGATGAGAATCCCGGGCAATTCGAGCAAGTCTTCGGGCTGATTGATCGGCGCGCGTCCCTGGATAAACCCGGGCGCCGCGACCAGTACCCGATGCGCTGGGGTCAGCCGCCGCGCCACAACGCCCGGCGGCAGCTCGAAGCCGCCGCCGATGGCCACATCGAAGCCCTGGCCGATCAGGTCGACCTGGCGGTTGTCGAAGTGCCAATCCGGTGTGATCGCCGGGAAGCGCCGCAAGAACTCACCCAGTAGCGGCAGCACGTACAGGCGCCCGAACACCGTACCCATGCTGACCCGCAACAGCCCGGCCGGCTGCCCCTGGGCGCTGGCAAGGTTGGCCATGGCCGACTGGATAGTGCCGAAGCTGTCCTTGACCTCGCTTAAAAAGCGCTGCCCGGCTTCGGTCAGGGTCAGCTTGCGGGTGCTGCGCTGAAACAGCCGCACCCCCAGGCGCGCCTCCAACTGAGCGACGTTCTTGCCCACCGCAGCCGGGGTCAGGCGCAGCCGCCTGGCCGCTTCGGCGAAGCTGCCAACCTCGGCGCTGCGAATGAAGCATTCCAGCGTACTGAACGACTCGATGGCCATGATTAGCAACCCAGGGTTTACTCTGCTGATCGTGATTAGCATCTTATCAGTAGCTAATCGGCGGCGGATACTGCGCCCATGCCAAGGCCTTCCGCCTTGTCCCCCTCGCAGGAGTTAGCCCATGTCCAGTTCCCTCACCCTCTCCGGCAAAGTCGCTTTGGTCCAAGGCGGTTCGCGTGGCATCGGCGCTGCCATCGTCCGCCGCCTGGCACTGCAAGGCGCAGAGGTCGCCTTCACCTATGTCAGCTCCGCCGGGCCTGCCCAGGCCCTGGCCGACGAGATCAGCGCCGCCGGCGGGAAAGCCTTGGCGCTGCGCGCCGACAGCGCCGATGCCAGCGCCGTCCAGCAAGCGGTACAGAACACCGTCGACGCCTTCGGCCGGCTGGATATTCTGGTCAACAACGCCGGCGTGCTCGCCGTAGCGCCCGTCGCCGAGTTCGATCTGGCCGAGTTCGACCGCATGCTCGCAGTCAACGTGCGCAGCGTGTTCGTCGCCAGTCAGGCTGCAGCGCCACACCTGGGCCAGGGCGGGCGAATCATCAATATCGGCAGCACCAATGCCGAGCGTATGCCATTTACCGGCGGCGCCCCGTATGCCATGAGCAAGTCGGCGCTGGTTGGCCTGACCAAAGGCCTGGCACGCGACCTCGGCCCGCGGGGGGTGACCGTCAACAACGTGCAGCCAGGGCCGGTGGATACCGACATGAACCCGGCCGAGGGCGACTTTGCCGACAGCCTGATCCCGCTGATGGCCGTCGGCCGTTACGGCCACGCCGAAGAAATCGCCAGCTTTGTCGCCTACCTCGCCGGACCGGAAGCGGGCTACATCACCGGCGCCAGCCTGACCGTGGACGGCGGCTTTTCGGCCTGATTACCCGGCCCGTTGCGCCAGACAGCGCGACGGGGCCGCCTGCTAATCGCTACCATGCAGCAATTGAATTGGTATGGGGCCAATGCAGCCCCAATACTTGTTGTACTTTTTACTGCCAGCAAAGGACCTGCCATGCCCTCCCCGACTTTGAGTCGCGCCCTCATCCTGCTGATGGCGACTGCCACCGGCCTGGCCGTCGCCAGCAACTATTATGCGCAACCCCTGCTGCACAGCATCGCCGAGCAGTTTGGCCTGAGCACAGCCAGCGCCGGCACCATCGTCATCGCCGCGCAGCTCAGCTACGGCGCCGGCCTGCTGCTGCTGGCGCCGCTGGGCGACATGTTCGAGCAACGGCGGCTGATCGTGTGCATGATTGCCATTGCCACGGTCGGCCTGGTCATCAGCGCCTGCGCCCCGAATCTGGCCTGGTTGCTGATCGGCACCACGCTGACCGGGCTGTTTTCGGTGGTGGCGCAGATTCTGGTGCCGATGGCCGCCAGCCTTACCGCCCCCGAACAACGCGGCCGCGCGGTCGGCACCTTGATGAGCGGGCTGCTGCTGGGGATTTTGCTGGCGCGCACCGCCGCGGGCTTCATGGCCGAGCTGGGCGGCTGGCGCAGCATCTATGTGCTGGCGGCAGTGTTGATGGCAATCAGCGCCATCGCGCTGTACCGCAGCCTGCCGCAGCACAAGAGCCACGCCGGCCTGAAATACCCGGCGCTGATTGGCTCGGTGTTCCGCCTGTTCGCCGAAGAGCCGGTGCTGCGCCTGCGCTCGTTGCTGGGGCTGTTGGCGTTCAGCCTGTTTGCGTTGTTCTGGACCCCACTGGCGTTTTTGCTGGTGCGTGAGCCCTACCACTTTGGTGAGGCGGCCATCGGCCTGTTTGGCCTGGCCGGTGCCGCCGGCGCACTGGCAGCGAACTGGGCCGGGCGCCTGGCCGACCGCGGCAAGGGTGCCCTCGGCACGACCGTGGGCCTGAGTGCGCTGGTACTGTCGTGGCTGCCGCTGGGTTTTGCCGAACAGTCGCTGGTGGCCCTGCTGATCGGCGTGTTGCTGCTTGATCTGGCGGTGCAGCTGGTGCACGTCAGCAACCAGAACGCCGTGATCAGTCTGCGCCCTGAGGCACGTACCCGGCTCAACGCCGGCTACATCACCTGCTACTTCATCGGCGGCGCGCTGGGCTCCCTGCTCGGCACGCAATTGTTCGAATACAGCGGCTGGAAAGCCATCGTCGTCGCCGGGATTCTGATCGGCACACTGGCCTTGCTGGTATGGATCATGGCCGAGCGCAAGCGCAAGCTGCAGCCGCCACGCCCCTCGGCTGCCGCGAGCTGAATTATCTTCCAGCTCAATCGTTTCTCTGAGCGGGCGCCTCTGAAATAGCGGCGCCCGGCGCCGCTGCGCCTGCTACCATTACGCCCCTTTTTCGCCCGCCTGGCGCAACGCCAGCAGGCTGCCCGCTGCCTCTGCCACACCCCCGCCTGCACTCGGCGCAGCGGTGCCACGCGCGCGTTTTTTTCAAGGAGCCCTGCATGACCTCGCTTCGCCCTCGCCTGCCCCTGAGCCTGCTCAGTCTTGGCCTTGCTCTGCACGGTGGCCAGGCCTTGGCTGACGGCGTGACCCTGGCGCCGTTGCAGGTGACCGACGTCTCCGCCAGCGACGGTTATCAGGTGCGCCAGGCGCAGGTTGGCGGCTGGCAGCCGGCGGCGCTGCTCGACACCCCGGCCTCGATCAGCGTGTTCAGCCAGCAACTGCTGGAAGACCGCCAGGTGCGCAAGCTCAGCGAAGTACTGCAAAGCGATGCATCGGTGGGCGAAAGCTACGCGCCGATCGGCTACTACGAAAACTTCAACGTGCGTGGCTTCGAGCTCAATGCTGCCAGCAGCTACAAGATCAATGGCCAGACCATCGCTGGCGAGCAGAACGTCGCCCTGGAGAACAAGCAGCAGGTGGAGCTGCTCAAGGGTTTGTCCGGCTTGCAGAGCGGCGTCTCAGAGCCAGGCGGCCTGGTCAATTACGTGACCAAGCGCGCCGCCGATGTGCGCAGCGTCAGCGTCTCGACCAACGAACACGGCGAGCGCTACCTGGCCACTGACGTTGGCGGCTGGTTCGGCAGCGAGCGCCAGTTCGGCTTGCGCGCCAACCTCGCCCATGAAGACATTCGCTCGTATGTCGACCACGCCGACGGCAAGCGTGACTTCGCCTCCCTGGCGTTTGATTGGCAGCTCAGCAGCAACGCGACCTTGCAGCTGGATGCCGAGTATCAGCACCGCGAGCAGCGCTCCGTACCGGGTTATCAGCTGCTGGGCGGCAGCGCAGTGCCGCATGGGGTGGATCCGAGTGATCGGCTTGCCTATCAGCAGTGGGCAAAGCCGGTGCAGAACGATTCGCTGAACCTTGGCGGGCGCTTCGAATACCGCTTCAATGACGACTGGAGCGGCACACTGAGTGCTTCGCGCAGCAAGGTGGTGATTGACGACTACAGTGCGTTTGCCTGGGGTTCGAGCGAAGGTGCGTTCTTCGCCGGCAATGGCGACTACGACATTTACGACTACCGCAGCCCGGACGACACCCGACGCACTGATGAGGCGCAGGCAACGCTCAATGGGCGCTTCAATGCCCTTGGCCTGGGGCATGAATTGACCGTGGGCGCCAGTGCGCAACGGCGTACCCTGGACCAACGCCCGTACTACAACGAATGGCTCGGCAGCGGCAATATCTACACCGGAGCGCCGCCATTGGAGCCTTCGAGCAAGGCTGTTGGCGCCAGCGAGCGCCGGCTCGACAGCCGCCAATACGGGGTATTTTTCAGTGACCGCATCAGCTTCAACGAGCAATGGCAAACCGTGCTCGGTGCCCGCGAGGTGCGCCTGGATGAGAAAACCTGGGACGAGACCGGCATTGCGGGCCGCCACACGCAGCAATATCAACTGCTGCCAAATGCTGCGCTGATCTACAAGCCGCAGCCTGACACCAGCGTCTACGCCAGCTACTCCAAAGGCCTGTCGGCCGGGGGCACGGCACCGTGGTTCACCAGCAATCTCGGCGAAATCCTCGCACCCACGCTGTCACGGCAACTGGAACTGGGCATCAAGCATGACTGGCAAGGGATGAGCTTCAGCGCCGCGCTGTTCCAGATTCGCCAGGCGTATCAGTACGCTCGCCCCGAGGACGGTGGCTTTACCTACGTCCAGCAAGGTCAGCAGAAAAACACCGGCCTGGAGCTCGGCGCAAGCGGTTGGGCAACATCGAAGCTGCAGCTTCAGGCCAGCGTCGCCGCGATTCGCGCGCGAGTCGAAGACAGCGGCACCGAGGCCTACGAAGGCCACCAGGCTATCAATGTGCCAAAGGTCCGAGCCGCGCTGCACGCCGAATACAACCTGCCGGTGCCAGGCCTGGCCCTGCTCGGCGGTGCTCGTTACAGCGCCAGCAAGTACGCCAGCCAGGCCGGTAATGTCGAAGTCGGCGGCTACACCGTGTTCGATCTAGGCAGCCGCTACCGCACGGCTATCGGCGGCTATGACACGGTGCTGCGCCTGACCGTCGATAACCTGTTCGACAAACGCTACTGGCGTGACACTGGTGATTATCTGGGCGACAACTACCTGTTCCAGGGCGCGCCGCGTACTGCTCGCTTGTCGGCTTCGGTGAGTTTTTGAGAGGCCGCGTTCAGCGACCACGAAATCTCAGCTTCGCCGCCGACCTCCCCGGGGCTGCTGCGCAGCCCTTTCGCGACACAAGGCCGCTCCTACGGAACCGGCATGTCGATGCAGCGCGGAGTTGCCACATATCTCCCGCTCATGCGCGGCTTTTGTAGGAGCGGCCTAGTGTCGCGAAAGGCGCGCGGAGCGGGCCCAGCGATCTTGTGTGCAAGCATGAATCCCGAGGCCGCTCTTACAGCCAGCTGGCGAAATCATCCGGCGTAGAAACAAAAAGCCCCCGAACTTTTCAGTTCGAGGGCTTCTCGTAGAATGTGGCGGTGAAGAAGGGATTTGAACCCTTGATACGATTTCTCGTATACACACTTTCCAGGCGTGCTCCTTCGACCACTCGGACACTTCACCGTTTCTCTCCAAGCTATTCAGCCTGTCGAGGCGCGCTAATTTAGTCGAAGAGTCTGTTATTGGCAAGCGCTTTTTTCAGAATTTTCATGCGCTTAAGCAAATTCCAGGATTGTTGCAGGGCTCAATGGCAAAGCTGCCATTGTGCCCGGCGCTTTTCCCGGGCAACGCCAGCCTCGCCCGCAACCCGTGGCCGCGATGGCCGCAGCTGACTGGCCGGTCAGCCTTGCTGCTTTACCTGCGCAGCTGCGCTGGGTAACGTCATCCCCACGCCACCTAAAGGACTCTGCCATGAGCGAGCTGATTACCTACCACGCCGAAGACGGCATCGCCACGTTGACCCTGAACAACGGCAAGGTCAACGCCATCTCGCCAGACCTGATCGCCGAGTTCAACGCCGCCCTCGACCGCGCTGCGGTGGAACGCGCCGTGGTGATCATCACCGGTCAGCCCGGCATCCTGTCTGGCGGCTACGACCTCAAGGTAATGACCTCAGGCCCGCAACAGGCAGTCTCGCTGGTGACCGCAGGCTCGACGCTGGCCCGGCGCTTGCTCGCGCACCCATTCCCGGTGATCGTCGCCTGCCCCGGCCATGCCGTGGCCAAAGGTGCATTCCTGCTGCTCTCGGCCGACTACCGCATCGGCGTCGAAGGCCCGTACAAGATCGGCCTCAATGAAGTCGCCATCGGCATGACCATGCACCACGCCGGCATCGAACTGGCCCGCGACCGCCTGCGCCGCTCGGCCTTCCACCGCTCGGTGATCAACGCCGAGATGTTTGACCCGCAGGCCGCCCGCGAAGCTGGTTTCCTCGATGCGGTAGTGCCTGCCGAGCAATTGCTTGAAGCAACCACCAGCGCAGCCCATGCGCTGAAAAAACTGAACATGAATGCGCACAAGAAAACCAAGCTGAAAGTGCGCAAGGCGCTGCTCGAAGCACTTGATGAGGCGATCATCCTCGACCAGGACTTTGCCCTCTGAGCCAGCGCCGAGGTTGCCTGCGCGGCGCAGACCGACCAAGCTGTCCGACATAGTCAACCGAACAAGCGGACAGCCATGGGTCGAGTCGTCGCAGCGGCGGTGTACAGCGCCGGAAGAAAGGTCACCAACATCAGCATCGACGAGGGCAGCGAGTGGGCGAAAAAGCCCGGTCACTTCGTCTGGATCGGCCTGGAAGCGCCCAACGCCGAAGAGCTGGCCAGCCTGCAGTGCCAGTTCAACCTGCATGAACTGGCCATCGAGGACGCGCTAGAGAAGCACAGCCGGCCCAAGCTGGAAACCTTCGGTGATGCGCTGTTTATCGTCACCTACTCGCCGGTGCGGCAGAACGGCAAGCTGGAATTCATCGAAACGCACATCTTTGCCGGCAACGGCTACATCATCACCTGCCGCAACGGCCACTCAAAATCCTACGCACTGGTGCGCCAGCGCTGCGAAGCCCGGCCGTTGCTGCTCGATCACGGTGAGGACTTCGTGCTGTATGCCCTGCTCGACTTCGTCACCGAGAACTACCAGCCGGTCAGCGAAGCGATCCACGGCGAGATCGAAGAACTCGAACAAAGCGTGCTCAGCAGCTCGCTGATGGAAGACGACATCCGCCGCCTGCACAGCCTGCGCCGCGACATCCTGCGCCTGCGCCGCTACGTGGCGCCGATGGTGGAAATCAGCGAGGAGTTGCAGCGGCTGAGCTTCCCCTTCATCGACAAGAACATGCGCCCGTATTTTCGCGACGTGCAGATCCACGTCACGCGGCAGATGGAAGACCTGGTGAGCATTCGCGATATCGCCAGCCAGACCATCGAGATCGGCATGCTGCTTGAGTCTTCGCGGCAGAGCATCACCCAGCGCAAGTTCGCCGCGTGGGCGGCGATCCTGGCGTTTCCGACGGCGATTGCCGGCATATATGGGATGAATTTCCAGAACATGCCCGAGCTGAGTTGGCACTACGGCTACTTTGCCGTGCTGAGCGTGATCGGCCTTGGTTGCACGGGCCTGTTCGCCAGCTTCAAGCGCTCGGGTTGGTTGTAGCGCGATACCCAGGAGCCGCACAGGCGGCTCCTGGCAACTGCCTCAGGCGGCGCTTTCCTTGGCCCGCGGCGTATGCGCGATGAACCGCAGCATCCATTCGCCAACCAGATCGCCCTGGTGCTCCAGCTTCAGGCTGGCAATGGCGCGCTGGTAAACCTCATCACCCAAGTGTTCCTGACGGGCATCGAGCAGCGCGCGCGAGTAGTCATGGACAAACTCAGGGTGGCCCTGGAAGCACAGCACCTGATCGCCCACGTGGTAGGCGGCGTTCGGGCAGAAATCGCTTGAAGCAATCACCGTGGCGCCTTCGGGCGGCTCAGTGACCTGGTCCTGGTGGCTGATCAGCAGAGTCAGCTCGGTCACCTGCGGGTCCATCCATGGCGCATGCGCAGCCAGGGTGTAGCGGTGCACGCCCACGCCCCAGCCACGGTCGGCGCGCTCGGCCTTGCCGCCAAGCACCAGCGCCAGCAGCTGATGGCCAAAACAAACACCCAGCAGCTTGTCGCCACGCTCGTAGAGTTTGAGCAAGTACGCCTTGAGGGTCTGGATCCATGGGTCATCGCCGAATGAGTCAGCCTTGCTGCCGGTCACCAGATACGCATCGAAGCGCTCGCCCTCGGGGGGATAGTCGCCGTTCATCACGTTGTACACACGAAACTCGGCCTGGTTCACCGACTGACGCAAGAACAGCTGCTCGAACATCCTGCCATAACCCTGGTACTGCGCCGTCAGCTCTGGCCGCAGGACGTCGGTTTCAAGGATGCAGATGCGTAACGACATGGCGATAGTCCTGAACGACACATGGAGGGTTGGGCTGTAGAGACTGCCGCGAAAGACACGTACAAGCAAGTAGGCTGTACTGACGAACGGTAAGGGGTGTCACCCTTGGTAACCCCCCGCGCGCAGCGGTCTAGCCCAGACATATCGGGATACTGGCAACTGGCCTTAAATTAAACTTGAATGACAAAACCCGCACTTAGAACAAAGGGTTCTCAAACATGCATAACCTACACCCTACTGTTGGATGTATACCCAAACGCAGGAGGCCAGCAGAATCGGCGTGTGGCCACGCCGCTGTGATCGACCCGACCCGGCAAAGGGAAGCCAACGGCTATTCAGGAATAACAACAAGAAGGCGGTCCGCCATGTTCAGACAATCAAAAGTACGCCAAGCCGGACTCATACTGTTCGCTACCACCTTGCTGCTGATCTTGCCGAACTTGTCTCGGCTGTTTGGCTGACAGCTTGTGTGGCTATTTCAGACATTGCATAGGTAATCTGCCGGCCTTACCGGTTGGAGATTACCTATGCGCATGACCTTCGCCCTGCTGGCGCTGCTGCTCAGCCTGCCCTTGGCTGCGGCGCAGCTGAACCTTGAGCTGGGTGAGCGCTCGCGCCACTGGCAAACTGCCGAGCTGCTTGCCCATCCGCAGGCGCGCGATATCGACATCCCGGCAGACGTCGCCTACAAGCGGCCCATGCACTACCGCGCCGTACCCTTGGCGGTGTTGCTCGAGGGCGTGCAACCAGGCGAACACCTGCAGGCAATTGCCCTGGATGGCTTTGCTGCCGAGATGCCCGCTGCACCGCTGTTGGCCAGCGGACCTGCGCAGGCGTGGCTGGCGGTAGAGGACAGCGCTCAGGCATGGCCAGCACTGGGCCAAGGTAAACCGAGTGCCGGGCCCTTCTATCTGGTCTGGACCGATCCTCAGGCCAGTGCCATACGCCCTGAGCAATGGCCCTTCCAGATCGCCACCATTCGCCGTCTGGCGGCGGTCGAGCAACGCTACCCGGCACTCTTGCCCGAGGCCAGCGTGCCCAGTGACGACCCAGTGCGCCAAGGCTTCGCCCTGTATCAACAGAACTGCATGGCCTGTCACCGGCTCAATGGCGCCGGTGATGCGCAGTTCGGCCCGGACCTGAATCGCCCGTACAACCCTACCGAGTACTTCCAGCCGGCGTTCTTGCGCAAATACATCCGCGACCCACAAAGCTTGCGCCAGTGGTCGCAGGCAAAAATGCCTGGCTTTGCCGAAAGTGTATTGAGTGAACAGGAACTGGACGCGCTGCTGGCGTACTTGACGCACATGAGCAAACGCAAAGGGTGAGCCGCAGGTAGGGCCATTCGCGAGCGCACTCGCGAATGGCGATGGCACTTAAGCGGTTTGTCGCTCGTGCTTGACGCCCCAGCCTTCGACTTCGCCACCGAGGGGCGAAACCACCCCCTCGAAGGCCTCTTCGAAGGCACCGATGCCGCGGTAGGTTGCATACATGATCTTGCTCAACTCAAGGTTCCAGCCGCCATCATCACGTTCTCGTACCTGAGCATTCAACGACTCGCCACGAAACCGTCCGGCCGCCTTGCGGGCGCCGTTTTCATCTGGAAATACCGCATAGAACTCGATGGGATGGATCTGGGTGAAGTCGAAACCGCCAGCTTTCATCTGGCGCAGGACATTGCTGCTGATGTCGTCGTTCTGGCTGCTCATGAATCGTCCTCCTGAATAATGCAATGGATAGACTTTCCGTGCACTACGCACTTGCCGCGCCGGTTAAGACGACAAACAAGCCGAGCTGATCGAGCTGATGCAAGACGCGCATAAAACCGCGTCGGCCCGCAGAAGAGGCCGATGCGTGAGACTAGCGTAGTGCTTATCGCACCACTACGCCAGAGGGGCTGCTCAAGGCAGTTCGCGGATGTCGCTGATGGTTACGCCGTTCTGCTCCTTGAGCCAGCGTGCCGTCGGCGCGTCGCTACGGTCCTGGAAGTCATTCAAATCCAGTTCATTCAAAAGCGGAAACAACTTGGTGCGTATTGCGCGTGCCGCCTCTTCATCACTGGGACGCTGGTCGCCGGTAAGCAACAGCGTCGTCGGTTCACCTTTCTGGTCGGCAAAGATGACTTCCCACTCTTTCATCGAATAACCCTCGGTGGATACGGAATTGACTGACATCCGTTCTAGCTTGACCACTGGCCGCAGGAGTTGTTCAGCGCGCTCGCCGGGCGCACATGAAAAAGGGCCCGTCAGTTACCCGACGAGCCCTCGCGGTGCCTCAGCGTGCTCTATTTCGGCGTGCCGTGGACCACGCCTGCAGTGTTGTCGAGCAGGCTCTTGGTGGCGGTCTGGATGTACGCCTCAAGGTTCTTCAGCAGTTCAGGCTGATCCGGACTTTCGATCAGTTCGGCCTTGAACTCGCTGCCCAGCTGGTAGCGGTACATGCGCGGCGTCATGTCCTTGGACTCAATCAGAATCCGGTCACCTTTCACCAGGCCAACGATCTGCTCGCTGCCTGACGGCTTGATCATGCCCATGCCCTGGTCGCCTTCCGGCAGGTTGAGCAGGTCACGGCCCCAGCACTGATGACGGGTCTGACCACCCAGGCGACCCATGATGGTCGGCACGATGTCGACCTGGGTACCGACGGTGTGATCGACCGCACCGAATTTCTCCTGAATGCCCGGGCCGATCAGCAGCAGCGGCACGTTGAAGCGGCCCAGATCGAGCTCGGTGACCTGTTGATGGTTACCAAAGCCGTGGTCGCCAACGATGACGAACAGAGTTTCCTTGAAGTACGGCTCTTTACGCGCCTTCTCGAAGAACTGGCCCAGCGCCCAGTCGGAGTAGCGCATCGCGGTCAGGTGCTCGTCGAGACGGCCCTGGCCGGTCACCGGCTCCACCGGCAGGTCTTTGGGCAATGCATACGGGGTGTGGTTGGAAAGCGTCTGCAGCAAGGCGTAGAACGGTTTCTTGCCGTAGTTTTTTGCCAGCTCTTCGGCACCGCGGTCGAACATGTCCTGGTCAGACACACCCCAGGTCGGGTCGGAGAACACCGGATTGACGAAGTCGTTACGGCCGATGAAGGTGGTCATGCCCTGGTTGCCGAAGAAACCGGACTGGTTGTCCCAGGCGAAGTCGCCGTTGTAGACATACACATCGTCGTAGTCGCGGGCACTGAGCAGCGCCGGCAGGCCAGACAGTTTGTGGCCGCCTTCGGGCGTCTGCATCAGGTATTCGAAGCCCGGCAGGTTGGGGAAGCAGGCCATGGTGGCAAACATGCCCTGGTGGGTATGGGTGCCGTTGGAGAAGAAGCGGTCGAACAGCAGACCCTCCTTGGCCAGTTTGTCGAAGTACGGGGTGATGTTGTTGCGACTGCCCAGCGCGCCCACCGAGTGACCGGCGAAGCTCTCCATGAGGATCACCACCACGTTCTTGATCGGCAAGGTGCGCTCGGCTGGCGGCACGAAATCACGGCGGATCGCGGCTTCGTCGGCATCGACCAGGGTGTCGTGCGGCGTCAGCAGCAGGTCACGCACGGTTTGCTGCGCCACTTGCTGATCGAGCACTGGCTTCCAGACGTTGGCGCGGTCTTCACCGAAGCGGCTCTTGGCTGCGTCGATCAGGGTCAGGGTGCCATTGAGGCCCAGCTGATTGACGAAGTTGGAGTCGGTGGTAAAGGCGTCGCCCCAGCGCATCGGCGGGCCTTGGCGCAGCGTGCCACGGGCGGCAATCACGGCAATCAGCAGAATCACCATGAACACGGCCAGGCGGTAATACCAGGCCACAGGCGGGCGTGGGTTACCGTGCAGCGTGCCATTGGCAGGCCGGGTCAGCCGATCGACGCCCTTGAAGAGCAGGCTCAGCAGCCAGGTGCCGATCACCCAGGCGAGCAGGTAGCGCACCACCGGGAAGCCGTACCAAAGCATGCTCAGCACGGTTTTCGGGTCTTCCTTGACGTACTGGAACACCAGGCCATTGAGGCGCTGGTGGAACTCGCGATAGAAGTCCATCTCCATCAGGCCGAGGAACATGACGATGCTCGAGGCGATCGTCAGCCACACGCGGAACACACCGCGCGCCGCCATCGCGGCCGGGCTGAGGATCGCCAGCAGCAGCGGGATGCTCAGATACACCACCACGCGCAGGTCGAAGCGCAGGCCGTTGAGAAAGCCCTCGGCAACGGTTGAGTACGGCGTATCGCCGATCATGTCGCTGTTGTAGACCAGCAGGCCAAGGCGCACCAGGCTGAGCATCAGCATGATGACCAGGCCGCAGAGCAAGGTGTAGGCCAGGTGCGATTGCAGGGTCGGCGCGAAGCGGACCGGCACGGCCCGTTGTTTCAAGGCATCCGTGTTAGCCATGAATGGGGAGATCCTAGGAGTTTGCGGGAAGGCAACAGCGCCCATAAGCCCTGCCAGCGGACGTGGCAATAGGGCAAACGCAGCATTGTGCGGCGCGGATTCTGGTTAATCGAGTGTGAAAATTGTGTCACGAAGCCAAGAGTGTGCAGTCAGCCCCGGCACTGGCACGGGGCTGGTCTCGGTCGATCAGGTCAGACCCGCACGTTACCGCGCGGCCCGGCGATTGCCCAGATGATCAAGCCCACTACCGGCAGCACCAGAATCAGCAGGATCCAGAGCAATTTGCTGCCAGTGGACCCGCCACTTTTGACCACGTTGATGATTGCCCAGATATCCAGGGCAAGAATGATCAGGCCGATCAGGCCGTTGAATGTCGATCCCATGCAGGTACTCCCTAAAAAGTCATGTCAGGTGAGCATAGTCGCCTATCACGTCGATAGAAGGGAATCCTTGGCGAGCAAGCGCGGTCACTGCTTAGACTGGTTCATCCATTGCCCAGAGGTTCGCATGCCCCCCGCTCACACCGACAGCGCCGTCGACAGCCCGACCGTTTCCCGCCTGTTCAGCAGCCTGCGTCAGCACGCGCAAGCGTCGCCGTGGCTGAGCGTCGGCCTGGGGCTGGCCTTGCTGGCCATCCTCGGCTTGCTCGGCGCCAGCATGTGGAATGCGGTCAATGGCGATCACTCGGAGAATCTGCACCTGGCTGTGCTCGGCGGCCTCGCCGGTTTTGGCGCTACAGCGCTGGGCGCAGTCCTGGCGGTGGTATTGCGCGATGTCAGCTCGCGCAGCCAGGACGTCATGCTCGGCTTTGCCGCCGGCATGATGCTCGCGGCCAGTTCGTTCTCGCTGATTCTGCCGGGGCTGGAAGCAGCAAGGGAAATTACCGGCAACGGTGCAGCAGCGGCGCTGACTGTAGTGGTCGGTATGGGCCTGGGCGTATTACTGATGCTCGGCCTGGATCGCTTTACCCCACATGAGCACGAGACCGTCGGCCGGCAAGGGCCGGAGGCCGAGCGGATCAACCGGGTGTGGCTGTTCGTGCTGGCAATCACTTTGCACAACCTGCCCGAGGGCATGGCCATCGGCGTCAGCTTTACCAATGGCGACATGGCTGTCGGCCTGCCGCTGACCAGCGCCATCGCCATTCAGGACATCCCCGAGGGCCTGGCAGTCGCCCTAGCCCTGCGCGCGACCGGGCTATCGAACTTCAAGGCGGCGCTGGTTGCCGTAGGCTCGGGCTTGATGGAGCCGCTGGGCGCGGTGATCGGCCTGGGGATTTCCACCGGCTTTGCCCTGGCTTACCCGATCAGCATGGGCCTGGCCGCGGGCGCGATGATCTTCGTGGTGTCCCACGAAGTGATCCCCGAGACCCACCGCAACGGCCACCAGACTTCGGCGACGCTGGGCCTGATGGGCGGCTTTGCGGTGATGATGTTCCTCGATACCGCGCTGGGGTAAACCCAGCGCAGCCGTCCTCGGATCAGACGTGGACGGCGACTTTCAAGGCTTCCAGTGCCGGCTCGACCTTGATGTTGAGCTGCTGACCCAACTCCAGCACCCGCGCCAGGTCATGCTGACCTACCATGACCATCTGCAGCGCCTCATCCAGCAACTGGCTGAAATTGAGCAGCACGTAGCCACCGGCTTCCTTGTTCAAAGCGGCCATCTGCACCTGAATGCGGTTTAGCGCAGTCAATGCCTCGGTCTTGGCCAATTGCTTGGGCTTGAGGTTGAGCGCAACACTGCTGTCAAACGACTCGCTGATCGCCTGGAACAGCTCTTGATAGCTGTCACCGATGAACACCACCGTCTCCGGCAAGCTGCCGAGCACGATCCATTCGCCCAGCGGCATCGGGTAGCTGTCGTCGTAGTTGATGTCGGGGTTGGCAGCGAGGAATGCAGCGGGGTCGGCGTAGGCCTGGGCGGCCTCGTCGGCAATGCGCTCGATCTCTTCATCGGGCATGCAACCCGCACCGATGAGGCTGATGAATTCGCGCAGTTGGTCTTTCATGTGGGGGCTCTGCAAGGTGAAAAATGTCACCAAGGATAGCCGCAAACGCCCCCGGAGGGTTAGCCGGCGAGCGCCTGCAAGCGCGCTGCAGTGTCTGCCGCGCCCATGGTCTGCGCTGCGGCCAGGGCGTTGGCACCGCGTACATCCTGGCGTATCGGGTCGGCGCCTTTGGCCAGCAGGAACTCGAGAATCTCGCTGCGGTTGAACATTGCCGCCAGCATCAACGCCGTGCGCCCGTCGGCGGCGGCGGCATCGACCGGCACGCCGTGCTCGATCAGCAGCTCGATCATCGGCAGGTCACCCTTGAACGCCGCCCCCGCAATGGGCAACTGACCATTGTCGTTGGCAAGCAACGGATCGGCGCCGTGCTTGAGCAGCACGCGCACGGCCTCGTGATGGCCGTGGTAGCTGGCAAGCATCAGCAGGGTATCGCCCTTGTGATTACGCAGGTTGACCGGCAGGCCGCTGTCGAGCAGGCGCGCGAGCATGTCGGCGTCGCCACGGCGGGCACGGTCGAACACTTCATCGGCGAAGGCAGCTGCTTCATCGTCATTCATGGTGGTGGGCTGTTGGTCGGACATCTGTAACCTCCTGGCAAATTGGATGGCCCAAGTGTTGGTCAGGCACTGCCAGCGGGTCAAAGGTTCAGATTCTATGGAGGCAAGAGGCTGGGGCTATGGCCGTGCAAAATGCACTGTGCAAATTGCATGACCTTGCACACTGCACGAGACGCGAAATCAGATATGAATATAAGGTGCTGATTCTAAAGGAATTTTTAACATGGCAAAAGCTGGCACGGTCACTGCAATCATCAACTCAACGTCTGCACACACATTCAGCCAGGAGTTGATATGGACCTTATTCAGCAAAAATTCGCCTCGGTCTTTTCCGCCTACTCGGTAAACACTCAGCCACGCCCTGACGGCGGTATCCTGCTGACCCTGCGTGCTGCCGATGGCAAAGTTACCCGCCGCGTACTGACCTACGGCCAAATGCATAGCGCCGAGCAACTGTCCTGGGCAATCAGCGCGATCCGCCGTGATCTGGCTGAACAAGCCAGCGAACTGCCAGTGATCAACATGCTGCAAAGCCAGCAGCGCTTCGCACTGCCGACTTATCGTTAAGCAAAAAGCACTTGCGCGAAGCTGATCCTGCACAGCCTGTTCAGGCTTTACAGGAGCAGCCTTGCAGCGCTGGCGAGGGCGCAATCCTCGCCAGCACTACCCTTCAGAGTTCGTCCATCCGCAAAAATTCCCTTACTGCCGGATCTCCGGTGAATTGCGCCTTTACGCCTTGCTCGTCGCGGAACAATCGCGCTGCCAGGCAAAACGGCGAGTCACCCAAGTCAATCCAGCGTCGCGTCTGTGCAGGTATGTGCACTACGTCGCCCTTCTCGCAGACCACCGCAAACACGAACTCGCCCAAACGCAGGGCCACCTGAGCGCGTCCGCTGAGCACCGCGAACAGCTCATCGCTGCTGTGCACATGTTCGTCATGCAGGTTGATCTGCGACTCCACGACACCGTCCTGATTGAGCAGGCTGACCGCGCTGAAACCGTTGGCGGTGAGCAACTGATCGAGCGGCTCACGCCAGGCATCAAGTACCTGATCATCCGGCGTACCCGGGCGAATACGCACTTCTGCCGGTTGCCGGGCAAACTGCACGCCGTGTTCGGCCAGGGTCGCGGCGATATCGTCGTGGTGGGTCAGAACCTTGTTCGGCTGGCCGGGGCTGGAGGTGTGGAAAACACTGAGGATGCTCATCAGGGGCTGTTCCTGCTATCGGTCATTCGAGTGGCAATGATACCGGCTGCGGCAAAGGCTGCGACGCTGGCCATACCAAAGGTGAAGTTGGGGCCCAGCAGGTTCCAGCTGTAGCCCGCATACAAGGCGCCCAGTGCGCCGCCGGTGCCGGACAGCGCCGCATACAGCGCCTGGCCCTGGCCTTGTTGGCGAGCGCCGAAGCTGGCCTGGACAAACGCGATGGAGGCGGCATGGAAGCAGCCAAAGGTGGCCGCGTGGAGCAGCTGCGACACGATCAGCACGCCGGCATGGTCGGCCAGGCTGCCCAACAGCAGCCAGCGCAGGCCGGCCAGAACAAAGCTGACCAGCAGCACCTGGCGCACCGAGAAGCGCGCAAACAGCCGGCTCATGGCCATGAACATCAACACTTCGGCCACAACCCCCAGCGCCCACAGCAATCCGATGCTGCCGCGGCTGTAACCCAAGTGCTCCAGGTGCAGGGTTAGGAAGGTGTAGTACGGGCCGTGACTGAGCTGCATCAACGCTACGCACAGGTAGAAGGCAATCACGCCCGGTGCCAGCAACTGGCGACCAAAGCCCCCTGCCCGGCTGCGTTCGGCGTTTTCGACCGGCTGGGCATTGGGCACCCACAGGCTGGCGCCGAAAATCCCGGCCATGATTGCCACCAGAGCCAGCGGTTAGATATCCAGGCTCAACCATTCAAACAACTGGCCCAGGCCAACCACTGCCAGGATAAAGCCGATAGAACCCCACAGCCGCACCTGGCTGTAGCGCGAGGTCTGACCGTGCAGGTGAGCCAAGGTAATGACTTCGAACTGCGGCAGTACCGCATGCCAGAAGAACGCATGCAAGGCCATCACCAGCGCCAGCCAGGCGTAGCTCTTGCCGAAGAAGATCAACGAGAAGCTGGCCAGCGTCGCCAGTGCACCGAGGCGCACGATCAACAGCCGTTGACCGCTGCGATCACCCAGCCAACCCCACAGGTTGGGCGCCACGCAACGCATCAGCATGGGGATCGCGACCAATTCGCCGATCCGCGCTGGAGAAAACCCCAGGTGATCGAAATACAGCGCCAGAAACGGCGCGGTAGAGCCGAGCAAGGCGAAGTAGCAGAGGTAGAAACTGGACAGGCGCCAGTACGGGATGGGCGGCATGGGCGGGGTCGTCATGTACTGCCGGTGGCGGCCCGCACGCAGGCCGCCCGTGGCGAGCGAAAGTTACAGCTGGCGCAGCACCGGCGTGGTGACCCGCACATCGGCGTTTTGCGCGCGGTGACGCAGCAGGTGGTCCATCAGCACCAGGGCCATCATCGCCTCGGCGATCGGCGTAGCGCGGATACCCACGCACGGGTCATGGCGACCCTTGGTGATGACCTCGACTGAATTGCCATGGATGTCGATCGACTGGCCTGGGGTGGTGATGCTTGAGGTCGGCTTCAAGGCCAGGTGGGCGACAATCGGCTGGCCCGAGGAGATGCCGCCGAGAATGCCGCCGGCATTGTTGCTGACGAAGCCTTGCGGGGTCAGCTCGTCACGGTGCTCGGTGCCGCGCTGGGCAACGCTGGCAAAGCCGGCGCCGATTTCCACACCTTTGACCGCATTGATGCTCATCAGCGCGTGGGCAAGTTCGGCATCGAGGCGATCGAAGATCGGCTCACCCAGGCCGGGCATGACGCCCTCGGCCACCACGGTGATCTTGGCCCCGACCGAGTCCTGGTCGCGGCGCAGTTGGTCCATGTAGGCTTCGAGCTCCGGCACTTTGTCCGGGTCGGGGCTGAAGAAGGCGTTGTCTTCGACGCTGTCCCAGGTCTTGAACGGGATTTCGATCGGGCCAAGCTGGCTCATGTAGCCGCGCACGGTGATACCCAGGCCGGCCAGGTATTTCTTGGCGATAGCACCTGCCGCTACACGCATGGCCGTTTCGCGGGCCGAACTGCGGCCGCCGCCACGGTAGTCACGCTCACCGTATTTGTGGTGGTAGGTGTAGTCGGCATGGGCCGGGCGGAACAGGTCCTTGATCGCCGAGTAGTCCTTGGACTTCTGATCCGTGTTGCGGATCAACAGACCGATCGAGCAGCCAGTGGTACGCCCTTCGAACACGCCAGAGAGGATTTCGACTTCGTCCGGTTCCTGGCGCTGCGTGGTGTGGCGGCTGGTGCCAGGTTTGCGTCGGTCGAGGTCGCGCTGCAGGTCGGCCTGGGAAATTTCCAGGCCTGGCGGGCACCCATCGACAATGGCGACCAACGCCGGGCCATGGCTTTCGCCAGCGGTGGTAACAGTGAACAGCTTGCCGTAGGTATTGCCGGACATGGACGCTCCGCGAAATCAGCCTGAATGGGGTGCAGCGGGCAGTATACGGAAAGCAGCCGCCTTGCGACGAGTCTGCGGGCTGATTTGTTGCCTGCAGCGGCCAGAACCTTCATCAGGGCGCTGGGTCAAACCCTCAACTCACTACGAAGCCCTGCCCATGCTGCGCCTCACCGCCCTGTTCCTGCTGCTGTGCAGCACCCTCGCCCATGCCGCCGCGCCGACTGTCCTGCAACGCCCGATCGAACTCGATACCGGCAACGGCGTGCTCTACGGCAGCCTGCTGTTACCGCAACAGGACACACCGCCGCCGGTGGTGCTGATCATTGCCGGCTCCGGGCCGACCGACCGCGATGGCAACAACCCGGCGGGTGGGCGCATCGATAACCTCAAACGCCTGGCCCTGCTGCTGGCGGGCGAACACATTGCCAGCGTGCGCTTCGACAAGCGCGGTGTGGCCGCCAGCCAGCCGGCCACCCCGGACGAGCGCAATCTCAGCGTCGAGGCTTACGTGGCCGACACCGTGGCCTGGGCGCACAAGCTCAAGGCCGACCCGCGCTTCGGCCCGTTGATTCTGCTCGGCCACAGCGAGGGCGCGCTGATCGCCACCCTGGCCGCCGAGCAAGCTGGCGCCAGCGCCGTGATCAGCCTGTCCGGCAGCGGTCGCCCGGTCGCTGAAGTGATCCGCGAGCAGTTGGCGCTGCGCCTGCCGCCGGCGCAACTGGCCCAGGGCACCGCCCTGCTCGACAGCCTGCAAGCCGGGCAGACCAGCCTCAACGTGCCGGTACCGCTGCGTCAGGTGTTCCGCCCGACCGTGCAGCCGTACCTGATCTCGTTGCTGCGTCAGGATCCGGCCGCAGCGTTCGCCCAACTCAAGGTGCCGGCGCTGATCATCCAGGGCCGCAATGACGTGCAGGTGGATGTGGCCGATGCCGAACTGCTCAAGGCGGCCAAGCCTGATGCGCAACTGGTATTGATCGATGGCATGAACCACACCCTGCGCATCAGCCCGCGGGACATCAGTGGCCAGCGGGAAAGCTACCAGAACCCGGAGTTGCCGTTGGCGCGCGAACTTGGCCAGCGGATCGTCGCTTTTATCCGGCAATTGCCACCAGCCTGAGTAGATCGCCCTCAGGTCTTGCCTGCGCCTGCCGATAAGCAGGCATTGGCCCGCGTTTGACTGGCCGACCCCGATTCGAGGACGACCCTGATGACCGATGCCCCAGCCGCCGAAGCGACCGCAGAGCCGCAAACCCCGGAAAGCGCCCCGCTGCCCTGGGCGGATCTGGCCGCCGAGCACTTCCAGCTGCTGCGCCTGGCGCCGTTGCCCACCGACCGCAACACCGGCCCGCGGCCACTGCGCTTCGTTCAGTTCGGTTACGCCGAACGCCACAGCAAAGAGCACAGCCTGCTGCGCATGCAGATCACCCTGCCAGGGCAGAAAGTGCGCAAAGAGCAGAACCAGCTCGACATCCGCGTCGATCACGAACTGCAGCGGGTTTGCATAGGCGCCGACAACGGCCTGCAGATGGAACCGCTAAACCGCGGCCTGGGCCGCTATCTGTTTGCCCAGGCGGTACAGTGGCTGCAGGCCAATTGGTCGCACTACCGCATCGAGGCGGTGGCGCTGCCGAACAAGGATGCGCTCAACGAGGACACCCGCCTGCGCCGCGACAATGTGCTTCGCTGCGTCGGCGTTGAAGTCGAGTACGTAGAGGGGCAACTGCTCAAAGGGCGCACGCCCGAGCTTGCCGTGAGCCAGCTCAAGGGCGGCTGGAACACCGAGAAAGTCCAGCGGGTGGACATCCTCGAATCGGCCGGCATGCTGCAACAGGCCGAGCAGACCTTGCTGGAGAAAGAAGCTCAGATCCGCGAGCGGGATGAACGCGTGGCCAAGTACCGTCGTGAAGACGGCGGGCTGCGCTTCACCATCACCTGCCTGGTGGCCTTTGCGGTGTTCCAGGCAGGCCTGCTGATCTGGATCGCCACACGCTGATCGGCTAGCCAGCGGGGCTGCTTTTGCCGCCCCGCTGACACGCTCGGATCAGACCCGCGCCTGAAACAGCTCCTGGTGCTGGCGGCATTGCTCGGCGGTGAGCATGAACACGCCATGGCCGCCGCGCTCGAATTCAAGCCAGGTGAAGTCGACCTCGGGGTACAGCGCCTCGACGTGGACCTGGCTGTTGCCCACTTCGACAATCAGCAAGCCCTTGTCGGTCAGGTGCTCGGCCGCTTCGGCGAGCATGCGCCGCACCAGGTCCAGGCCATCGTTGCCGCAGGCCAGGCCCAGTTCCGGCTCGTGGTGATATTCGGCCGGCATGTCAGCGAAGTCTTCGGCATCGACATACGGCGGGTTGGACAGGATCAGGTCGAAGCGCTGCTTGGGCAGGCCAGCAAAACCATCGCCCTGCACGGTGAATACGCGCTGATCGAGGCCATGCCGCTCGATGTTCTGGTTGGCCACTTCGAGGGCGTCGAAGGACAGGTCAGCCAGCACCACCTCGGCTTCAGGGAACACGTCCGCGGCGACGATGCCAATGCAGCCAGAGCCGGTGCACAGGTCAAGAATGCGCTTCGGCTCCTGCGCCAGCCAGGGTTCGAAGCGTTTTTCCAGCAGCTCGCCAATCGGCGAACGCGGCACCAGCACGCGCTCATCGACAATGAACGACATGCCACAGAACCACGCTTCGCCGAGCAGGTAAGCGGTCGGCACGCGGTCTTCGATGCGACGCTTGAGCAGGTGCAGCAGGCGTACGCGCTCGTCGTCTTCGAGACGGCAGTCGAGGTAGCTGTCGGCGATTTCCCACGGCAGGTGCACCGAGCCCAGCACCAGCAGGCGGGCTTCGTCCCAGGCATTGTCGGCACCGTGGCCGAAGAACAGCTCGTTCTCGTGGAAGCGGCTGACCGCCCAGCGAATATGGTCGCGCAGAGTGCGCAGGCGTGAAGTGATCACGGGGGACTCCTTTTCAGACAGCCTGAAAGTCTAACAGGCCCACCCGCTGAAATGTTCCACCAACGCCCTGCCGGCGGGACAGATGCCAGTAATTGCATTGGTTGCGATGTCAACCATTCCCATTGGCGGCCAAGCAAGGGACAATAGCCCGACAAAAGCCCTGCTCAAGGAGCCCTTGATGTCTGTTCCAACCACGATGTTCCGCCTCAGCGGCCGCGACTATCCGCCGGCCAAGCTGGGCAACGCCAGCCTGATCATCATCGATGCGCAGAAGGAGTACCTCAGTGGTCCCCTGCAACTGTCGGGCATGGACGAGGCCGTGGCCAACATCGCCAGGTTGCTCGACGCGGCGCGCAAGGCTGGCCGGCCGATCATCCATGTACGGCACCTGGGGACCGTTGGCGGCCTGTTCGACCCACAAGGCCCGCGCGGCGAGTTCATCGAAGGCCTGGAGCCACGCGGTGACGAGATTGTCATCGAAAAGCGCATGCCCAACGCCTTCAAGAACACCTCACTGCACGAAACCCTGCAGAACAAGGGCCATCTGGACCTGATCGTGTGCGGTTTCATGAGCCATTCCAGCGTCAGCACCACCGTGCGCCGCGCCAAGGACTATGGTTACCGTTGCACGCTGGTCGAGGATGCTTCGGCCACCCGCGATCTGGCGTTCAAGGACACGGTTATCCCGGCAGCACAGATTCACCAAGGCGAAATGGCCGTGATGGCCGACAACTTTGCCTGCGTTGCACCGACTGCCAGCCTGGTCTGAGCGGTTGAGCGCTTGCCGGGCAGGCGGAACCGGGTGACCGCAGGTGGGTCGAATGGCCGTTAGCGCAGAGGAAATCCGCAATGAAGCTTTCTGACAGTTTCGACGCCAAGCGCCTGCGCTCGCGCCCGCCACGCAATTGGACGGCGCGACTGGGCGCTGGCCTTTCACTAGTGATCGCGACCTTGGGCATCATGCTGATGATGGCCGGGTTTGCCGGTTTGCTGGGTAACTATGAAGCGCTGGCAGACTTGAATGCCAACCGTCCCCTGGCAGCCACTGTGCTGGGTGGCGGCGTGTTGTCGCTGTGGCTGGGGGTCTGGTTGTGGCGGCGTAGCCGAATCAGGTTGCGCCGTAGCCGTGAGCTGAACATCGCGCCGCACTTGATGAAGAAACACGACTGACATCCGCGGGGCTGCTACGCAGCGGCCCCAGCTGCCTCCCGCAAATCCGCAGACTCGCGTAAACTCCCCGGCCCACGTGGAGGCTTGCATGCAAGACGATGACTTTTCCCTGTTCCATGCCGAAGTGCGCGGCGTCAAGCCGATCAAGCACGATCGCGCCGAGGTCGGCAAAGCAAGGCCTGACCGCAAGCAACTGGCCGGTTTGCGCCAGTCCGCCACGGTGCGCAGCGACCAGCCACTGGTGGTCGATGGCATGTCCGATCAGTTCGTCATCGATGTAGCCGCCGAAGACGAGCTGTCATGGCGCCGCGATGGCGTCCAGGAAAGCCAGTTGCGCAAGCTCAAGCTCGGCCAGATTGCCTTTGAAGGCAGCATCGACCTGCACGGCATGAGCGTCGAGAAAGCCCGCGAGATCCTCTGGGCCTTCCTTGCCGAAGCCACCAAGCTGGAAGTGCGCTGCGTGCGCGTGACCCACGGCAAGGCGGCGCGCCTGGACGGCAAGCGGCCAATGATCAAGAGCCACGTCAACACCTGGCTGCGCCAGCACCCTCAGGTGCTCGGCTTCACCTCATGCCAGGCCCGCCACGGCGGCACTGGCGCGGTGTACGTGATTCTGAAACGAACCATGCTCGACGGCCGCGACGAATAACGCCGCGCTTGCAGCGCCGTCGTTGCCGCCGTACCCTTGCGTATTTGCGTTTACTCCCACAGGTAGATCCATGTCCCTGGAACAGAACTACACCGAGATCCTCAGCCAGATTGGCGAGGACGTCTCCCGCGAAGGCCTGCTCGACACGCCAAAGCGGGCCGCAAAGGCCATGCAGTACCTTTGCCGCGGTTATCAACAGACCCTGGAAGAGGTCACCAACGGCGCGCTGTTCACCTCCGACAACAGCGAGATGGTGTTGGTGCGGGACATCGAGCTGTACTCGATGTGTGAGCACCACATGCTGCCGTTCATTGGCAAGGCGCATGTAGCCTACCTGCCCAAGGGCAAAGTGATCGGCCTGTCCAAGGTCGCGCGGATCGTCGACATGTACGCCCGCCGCCTGCAGATCCAGGAAAACCTCAGCCGCCAGATCGCCGATGCCATCGAAAAAGTCACCGGCGCTGCGGGCGTGGCCGTGGTTATCGAGGCCAAGCACATGTGCATGATGATGCGCGGCGTTGAAAAGCAGAATTCGAGCATGATCACCTCGGTGATGCTCGGCGAGTTCCGCGCCAATGCCGCGACTCGCAGCGAGTTTCTCAGCCTGATCAAGTGATCGGCTGGTGATCCCGAACCGACCCTGACGGGTCGGTTTTTTATTTGTTCAGGAGTTGCCCATGATCGTCAAAGCCCTGCGGGTCGGCCTCGGCCAGCTTATCGTGTTCGGCGACTTGATCAGCCGCCCGGCCAAACGCAAGCGCGATGCCGCAGCCCAGGCTGCGGTCGAGCAGCAGGCCAAGGGCCTGGCGTTGTACCAGTTTCATGCCTGCCCGTTCTGCGTGAAGACCCGGCGTACCCTGCATCGGTTGAACGTGCCGGTGGCGCTGCGTGATGCCAAGAACGACCCCCTGCATCGCCAGGCGCTGCTCGAAGGCGGCGGCCGGGTCAAGGTACCGTGCCTGCGCATCGAAGAAGCCGGGGAAGTGACCTGGATGTATGAGTCCAAGGCGATCATTGCCTATCTGGATCAGCGCTTCGGTACCGTCTGAGGCTGCCGGGGCTGGTTTCCAGCCCTTTCGCGACACAAGGCCGCTCCTACAGACCGCGTAGTTCGGACACTGCGCGGTCCCTGTAGGAGCGGCCTTGTGTCGCGAAAGGGCTGCGAAGCGGCCCCAACCAACGCGGTCGTTACTCCCCCATCGGCACATGCCGCGGATGCTCGGCCACCCGCACCAGCCACTCGCGCACTGCAGGATATGCCGCCAGGTCAAACCCACCCTGATGCGCCACATGGGTGTAGGCATACAGCGCCACATCGGCAATCGAATAGTGCTGGCCGACCAGGTACGGGGTCATCTCCAGCTGCTTGTTCATCACCTTGAGCGCCTTGTAGCCACCTTTGTGCAGCCCTTTGTACTCTTCCAGGCGGTCATCCGGCAGGCCCAGGTAATACTGAATGAACCGCGCCACGGCGATATACGGCTCATGGCTGTACTGCTCGAAGAACTGCCACTGCAACACTTGCGTACGCAGGCGCGGTTCGGTCGGCAGGAACTCGCTGCCATCGGCGAGGAAATTGAGAATCGCGTTCGACTCCCACAGGCAGGTGCCGTCCTCAAGCTCAAGCACCGGCACTTTGCCGTTAGGGTTCTTGGCAAGGAACTCAGGGGTTTCGGTCTCGCCCTTGAGAATGTCCACCGGGTGCCATTCGAATTCATGCCCGAGCAGGTTCAGCATCAGCTTGACCTTGTAGCAGTTGCCCGATTTGTAATCGCCGTAAACCTTGTACATCGCCCCTTCCCCTCTGCGCAGTTGTCGACCGTGGGCCAATAGTTGGCGACTGTACGGCTAAAAGCAATGGTCGCTGTATGGCAAGGATCAAGCTTGGCCGCGTTAGCCTGCAAAAAATACTTACATGTACAAGGACAGCACCATGACCGATGCCACCTCAGCGCGCCTGCGGCCCTTGGCAGACAGCTCCCCTTCGGCGGTGGTCGCCGGCTTCATCGCCATGCTCACGGGCTACACAAGCTCGCTGGTGTTGATGTTCCAGGCTGGCCAGGCTGCGGGGCTGACCACTGCGCAGATCTCTTCATGGATCTGGGCGCTGTCGATCGGCATGGCAGTCTGCAGCATCGGTTTGTCGCTGCGCTACCGCACACCGATCACTGTGGCCTGGTCGACCCCGGGCGCGGCGCTGTTGATCACCAGCCTGGGCGGCGTGAGCTACGGCGAGGCCATCGGCGCCTACATCACCTGCGCCGTGCTGGTGCTGATCTGCGGCCTGACCGGCAGCTTCGAGCGCCTGGTCAAACGTATCCCGGCCTCGCTGGCTTCGGCCTTGCTGGCGGGCATCCTGTTCAAGATCGGCAGTGAGATCTTTGTTGCCGCACAGCACCGTACCCTGCTGGTGCTGGGCATGTTCTTCAGCTATCTGTTGGTCAAGCGCCTGTCGCCGCGCTACTGCGTGCTGGCTGCGCTGGTGGTCGGCACGGCGTTGTCGGGGGCGTTGGGCCTGCTCGACTTCAGCCACTTCAACCTGCAGGTGGCCACACCGGTGTGGACTACCCCAAGCTTCTCGCTGGCAGCAACCATCAGCATCGGTATCCCGCTGTTTGTGGTGGCGATGACCTCGCAGAACATGCCCGGTGTGGCCGTGCTGCGCGCCGACGGATACCAGGTGCCGGCCTCGCCGCTGATCACGACCACCGGCCTGGCCTCGCTGCTGCTGGCACCGTTCGGTTCGCATGGGGTGAATCTGGCGGCCATCAGCGCGGCGATCTGCACCGGCCCGCATGCCCATGAAGACCCGAGCAAGCGTTATACCGCAGCGGTCTGGTGCGGGATTTTCTACGGCATTGCCGGGGTGTTTGGTGCGACGCTGGCCGCGCTGTTTGCCGCCCTGCCCAAGGAACTGGTGCTGTCGATTGCAGCGCTGGCCTTGTTTGGTTCGATCATGAATGGCCTGAGCGTGGCCATGAGCGAGCCGCGCGAGCGCGAGGCGGCGCTGATTACCTTCATGGTAACCGCCTCGGGGCTGAGCCTGTTCTCGATTGGCTCAGCGTTCTGGGGGATTGTTGCCGGGGTGATTACCCTGCTGATCCTCAACCCGCGCAAGGCGTGACCCGGCCTACAGGCGGAAATGCCCGACCATCCCCTTGAGCTCATCGCCCAACTGGGCCAGCTCGACACTGGAACGGGCATTGCCCTGCATCGCCAGCGCCGCTTGATCGGCGCTGCCGCGGATCTGGGTGACGCTGCGACTGATCTCGTCACTGACCGAGCTCTGCTGCTCGGCGGCAGCGGCGATCTGCTGGTTCATCTGCTGAATCTGTGACACCGCCACAGCGATGCTGGCCAGAGCGCTTTCGGTCTGCAAGGTGTCGGCCACGGCCAGGCGCACCAGCTCGGTACTGCCACGGATCTGCGCCACCGACTGCTCGGCGTTGCCGCGCAGGCTGGCGACCAGCCGCTCGATATGCTCGGTGGACTGCTGCGTGCGCTTGGCCAATGCCCGCACCTCATCTGCGACCACAGCAAAACCACGGCCCTGCTCGCCTGCCCGCGCCGCCTCGATGGCGGCATTCAGCGCCAGCAGGTTGGTCTGCCCGGCGACGCTCTTGATCACTTCAAGCACATCGCCAATGGTATGAATCTCGGCACTCAAGCTGTCGATACCGGCGCTGGCCGCTTCCGCCGCCACGGCCAGCTGCTCGATGCGCTGCAGGCTCTGGCGCACCACCTGCTGGCCCGAGTCGACCTTGCCGTCGGCGACTTCGGCGGCCTGCGCCGCCTGCTCGGCATTGCGCGCCACATCATGCACGGTGGCGCTCATCTGCTGCATGGCAGTGGCGACCTGCTCGGTCTCCTGCTGCTGGCTGCCCACTTCGCGGTTGGTCTGTTCGGTGACTGCCGACAACGATTGGGCGCTGCCGGCCAATTGCTCGATACCCTGCTGCAAGCCGCTGACGATGCCACTCAAGCCCGCCGCCATCTGCTGCATCGCCAGCAGCAACTGGCCGACTTCATCGCGGCGCGGCGCCTCGGCCTCGCCGGCCAGGTCACCGGCGGCAATCCGCTGGGCGCGGCCGATGACCCGCTGCAATGGGCCGACTATCGCCCGGGTGATCAGCCAGGCCGCGAGCAAGCCGACCAGCAGCGCCAACGCTGTAGCGATGGCAATCGCCACCGCGTTGCGTTTGAGCTCGCTGTGCATGGCCTGTTCCTGGCTGGCGTAAGCCTGATCGACCGCGCTGGTGGCCTGGGTAGCACGCGCCTGCAACTGCGCCTTGATGCCCTGCTCCTGGGCAAGCAGGTCGGTGTATTCGTTGAGTTTGTCGGCAAAGCTGGCGATATGCCCGGCGACTTCACCGAGCACACTTTGATAACCGCTGTCGGCAACGGTGCTTCTGAGCTGCTCGACCAGGCTGGCCGCCTCCACGGTCTGGGCGATGCGGCCACTGTTGACCTCCTCACCTTTGCGGCTTTGCTCAAGGCGCACCCGGGCCTCGTCCATCGCCTGCAGCATCAGGCGCGAGACCGCTGCCACTTGCGTGGCCTGATCGAGAAACTCGCTGCCCTGCTGGCCTTGGGACTGTTTCAGGGTGTAGGCGCCATCATCCGCGAGGCCGGCCTGAAGCACGTCGAGGTTGTTGGCGACGCTTGAGACCGACCAACTGGCCGTATCCAGCGCCAGCTCCTTGGCCTGCACCGCCTCGACAAAGGCGTCAAACGCCTGGCCGTAGGCGCTCAGGTCCGCTTCGGTGGCGCTCAACTGAGGCACGCCGCGGGCACGTTCGAGCAGATTGTGCAGGCCGCTGCGCAGCTTGTCGGCCTCCTCGCTGTCGGAGCGCAAGGCAAAACCCTGCTCATGCTGGCGCAGGCGCAGCAGGTCACTGTTGAACTGGGTCATCTGCCGCAGGCTATCGAAGCGCTGGCTTACGCTGTACAGCGAGGCCACGCCAATCGCCGCCACCGCCAAGGTCAGCAGCAGCACCAGGGCAAAGCCCAGGCCGAGTTTGCGGGCCATGCCCAGGTTGGCCAGAACACCGTGCTTGCTCGCCGTCATTGCTCATCCCCCCGTTGCGAAGGCCAAGAGTGACAACGCCGCGAGCTCCCTCACAAGGGATTGGCGGCACAATAGTGTCAAATAGCTATGTGATGTCGCCCAGAGCATGATCAAGGTCGCCTTTGGCCTCCCCCGCCGCGCGCAGGAACCCCTGTGCGCGCACGTCCTGAGCATAGGCGAGATTGATCCGCAGCCAGTCGCTGCTGTGACCTTGATAGTCGAATGCAGCACCCGGCGTGAGCAGCACCGAATGCGCCAGCGCCAGGCGCTCGAGGCTGGCAAAATCGTGCCCAGGTGCACGCACCCAGACGAACATGCCGCCGTTGGGCTCGGCGAACACCTGCCAGCCGTACACCTCGAGCTGGGCCAACAGCCTGGCCCTGTGCTGACCCAGCCGCACGCGCAGGCGTTGGGTGCTCTTGCGATAACTGCCGTTGGCCAGCATCTGCGCCAGTACCTGCTCGGCAAACCGTGAGGTGCCAATGCCGCTGACCATCTTCAACTCGGCCAGGCGCGCGATCAACGCGGCATCGGCGACCACATAGCCGACCCGCAGCGAGCTGCTCAGGGTTTTGGAAAAACTTGCCAGGTAAATCACCCGCTGCTCACTGTCGAGGGTCGCCAGCCGTGTCGCCGGGCCTTCCTGAAAGTCGGCATAGATATCGTCCTCGATGATCTGCAGGTCATGTTCGCGGGCCAGTTCCAGCAGGCGATGAGCGGCCTTGGGCGCGAGGCTGGTGCCGGTCGGGTTGTGGTACAGGCTGTTGATGAACAGGCAGCGTGGCCGGTGTTCGACCAGCAGCCGCTGCAGCGCGTCCAGATCCGGCCCTTGGGCCGTGCGCGGCACGGCGAGCATGTTGATCTGCTGCGTGCGCAGCAGGTTGAACAGGTTGTAGTACCCGGGGTTTTCCACCAGCACCGTATCGCCGGGGCGCAGCAGCGCGCGCACCAGCAGGTCGAGCGCCTGGCTGGCGCCGTGGGTAGTGAGGATACGCTCGGCGCCAGCGGCGATGTCCAGCCGCGCCAGGCGCTTGTGCAACTGCTCACGCAGGCTGGCCAGGCCGAGTGGCGGCGCGTAGTCGAACAAGTCGGCCGGGCTGCCACGGCTGACCTGGCGAATGGCCTGGGCCAGTTCATCAGCAGCGCGCCAGGCGGTCGGCAACCAGCCACAGCCGAGCTTGAGCAGTGCTTCGTGGCGTTCATCGAACTGCCGCCATTTGCCGTCGACGGTCTCGCCCCACAGGGCTGCATCCTGCTCGGGTAACCCGGCCTTGCGCTCGGCCACAAAAAAGCCGGTGCCATGGCGCGCCTCAAGCCAGCCGCTGGCCACCAGCCGATCATAGGCCTCGATCACACAGGCCGCGCTGACCCCGTGGGTTTTCGCCAAGGCGCGGATCGACGGCAGCCGCGCGCCCGGACGCAGGCGCTGCTGCTCGATCCAGGCTTGCAGCTGGACGGTGAGTTGCTGAACCAGGGGCAGACTGGCGAGGCGATCGAGGGTGAGGTGCATAAGTCAACTGTTCGGGATTTTTGTTCGAACAGTTAACCACAAATGCCTGACCGCTGTGCCTTGTTGCGCCACCCGAGCAAGCGCAGCCTGCAGCCAGCCCCCCCCGATCGATCAAGGACCTGCGTCAATGCGCGACCGCCATGCCCCCGCCCTGCTCGCTTTTGCTCTGTGCATCATTACCCTCGCGGTAAACCTGCAAGCGCCGCTTTACGCCACCTATGCCGAACTCTCCGGCCTGGGCACGACGGCTACCGCAGTGGCGTTTTCCGCCTATGTGCTGGGCGTGCTGCCGGTGCTGCTGGCCCTGGGTGGGCTTGCCGACCGCATTGGCAGGCGGCCGATGATCCTCGCCGCATTGGGCTTGTCTATGGTTGCCACCCTGCTCGCCCTCACCCTGCCGAGCCTGTACAGCATTGGCGTCGCCCGGCTGCTGCTCGGTATCGGCACGGGCCTCGCCTCGGCCACTGCCACCGTGTACATGAGCGAACTGCTGCCCGCCGAGCGCAGCAGCAGCGCCGCCAGTTGGGTCACCGTCAGCACCTCGCTGGGCTTTGGCCTGGGCGCAGCGCTGACCAGTCTGTGCCTTCTGCGTGGGCCCAGCCTGAGCCCGGCCAGCTTCTATCTGCACCTGCTGCTTGCGGCAATCGCGCTGATGGTGGTTTGGCGCCTGCCGGAGCCACGCCAGGCGGCACGCGCGGCCATGCTGCGGCTGCCTTGCTATCCGCCCGGCAGCTTGGTCTACGGCTGCGCCATATTGCTCGCCTGGGCTTGCGTGGGCCTGGTCAGCGGGCTGCTGCCAGCGGTGCTGCGTCAGCATGAGTTAAGCGCCTGGTCGGGGTTCTCCACGTTCTGCGTGATCAGCTGCGGCGTACTGTTCCAGCCATTGGCCAAACGCCTGCCCAGCGCCAAAGCGGTCCTGCTTGGGCTGGCCGTCCTGCCCTGCAGCTACGCGCTGCTGGCCTGGGGTGCGGAACGCGGCGCGCTGTTGGCAGTACTGCTTGGCGCCGTTGCCGCCAGCAGCGCCTGCTACGGCTTCATCTACCTGGGCGGGCTCGCGGCGGTCAATGAACTGGCCACCGCAGAAAAGACCCGCGCCACTGCCGGGTTCTTTCTGTTGGCCTATGTCGGCTTCAGTGTGCCGGTGATCGTCACCGGGCTGATCAGCGACTGGCTGGGCATGCACATGGCGTTGATACTGTTCGGCGTGGCATTGCTGGCGGGCAGCATCGGCATTGCGGTCGCGCTGGCTCGGCAACACAGCCAGCGCCTTGGATCCAAAAAACAGCACAGTGCCTATAGGACAAATCTGAAAGAAATGTGAAAATAATGTGAATAATTGTAAAACTGATTTATTCAGCAAGGATGCAGCGTGTCACCGGACCCCAGTACCTGGACCCAGGCGTACCCCCATACCCTCAAGCATCGGCGCACTACGCTGCATTTCCAGTCGCCACTGGCAGAACACACCCGCACGGCCCTTGAGCGCCTGGTCGAACGTGCACGCGTGCCCGGCGCCAAGCGCATCAGCGCACCGCTCGACTGCGACCGCAGCCAGCTGTTCACCAAGCGTGAACAGCTCGACAGCTTCAAGAAGAAGTGGCGCGTGCAGCGCGGCGCGGCGCGCAGTGATGGCACCTACGACTGGGCCGTCGAAGAAATCATCAATACCCACAAAGCCCATCAGCGCGGCGCTCCTGTGCCGGAACTGGTGGGCTTTGGCTACACCCGCTCCAAGTTTGGTCTGGTGCAGGACCTGTTCGTCATCACCCGCCTGCTGCAGGGTTACAGCGATGGCCTGAGCGTGCTGCAGCAAGACCCCAGCAGTGTTTACCGCGTGCTCGATGCAGCGACCGAACTGATGTTCAGCCTGCACAAGCAAGGCATCACCCATATGGACCTGTGGGCCGGCAACGTCATGCTCTGCGACCGCCAGGCGGGCCCACCGGTGGCCATCGACCTGGAAAACGGCTTCTTCGTGGCCAGTACGTTTGCCAGCGAAACCCTGGGCTTCCAGTTTGGTTTTCTCTACCTGCGCGACATCTACCGCTATATCACCGAAGCCAAGTACGACGCGTGGGTGAACATTGCCCTGAGCAATTTCGCCCCAGAGGTTGATAAGGCCGCCTTCCGCCGGGTTTATGAGTACGCCAAGCATGAGCACATCGGGCGCCTGGACCGGCGCGAGATTTTCCTCACAGGCCAGGTAGCCGGCTGCTGATCAGCGTTGTCAGACGTGCCTGTCGGAGTACTCGATGCGACACCTCAATAGCCTGACGGGCGCGTTCACGCGCCAGCGGATTCAAGGCAAAACCTTCCATCTCGACCCAAGCCAGCGGCAATCCTTGGCGTCAGCCTGGGCTTTCTGATGGGCTACTTCTATCACTACTGGATCAAGCGCTTTGTCGTGCTGGACGCCTACCGCGAGTACAGCCAGGCGTACATTGCGGCCACTCAACCGCAGCTGGACAGAGCCGTATTCGAGCCGGTTTTCGAACGCTTCCTGACGGACAAGGTCTCTCGTACCACGCGCTATTCGATCCTGACCAGTGCGCCCGCCCAGCTGGCATTCAAGGCCAGCCTGCGCGGTTGAGCCATGCGCACGGGCATGGGCGGCGGCGATAGCGGTCATCATCCTGATGGATCACCGGCCATTCGCCCCGCGCACAAGCCTTGCCAGCAGCGCCCCGTACCTCTATCAAAGGCAGTGTCCTTTTTCAGTGAGAGCCCCCATGACCCAGACCAACCGCCGCTTCCTGCTCGCCAAACGCCCAGTCGGCGCCGTTACCCGCGAAGACTTCAGCTTTGAGCAAGTGCCTGCCGCCGAGCCTGCCGAGGGTCAGATCCAGGTCCGCAACCTGTACCTCTCGCTCGACCCAGCCATGCGCGGCTGGATGAACGAAGGCAAGTCCTACATTCCGCCGGTGGGCCTTGGCCAGGTCATGCGCGCACTCGGCGTCGGCGAAGTCACCGCCTCCAGGCATCCAGACTACAAGCCCGGCGACCATGTCAGCGGCGCCCTCGGCATTCAGGACTACTTCACCGGCGAGCCGCAGGGCCTGCACAAGATTGACCCCAACCTCGCACCTCTGCCCCGCTACCTGTCGGCACTGGGCATGACCGGCATGACCGCCTACTTCGCCCTGCTCGACGTCGGCCAGCCTAAAGAAGGCGAGACCGTGGTCATCTCCGGCGCTGCCGGCGCGGTCGGCAGCATCGCCGGGCAGATCGCCAAGCTCAAGGGCTGCCGCGTGGTCGGCATCGCCGGCGGCAAGGACAAATGCCAGTACCTGCAGGACGAACTTGGTTTTGACGGGGTCATCGACTACAAGGCCGAAGATGTACTGGCCGGGCTCAAGCGGGAGTGCCCGAAAGGTGTGGACGTGTACTTCGACAACGTCGGCGGCGACATCCTCGATGCAGTACTCAGCCGGCTGAACTTCAAGGCCCGCGTGGTCATCTGCGGCGCGATCAGCCAGTACAACAACAAGGAGGCGGTCAAAGGCCCGGCCAACTACCTGTCGTTGCTGGTCAACCGCGCACGGATGGAAGGCTTTGTGGTCATGGACCATGCCAAGGAGTACGGCAAGGCTGCGCAGGAGATAGCCGGCTGGATGGCCAGCGGCAAGCTCAAGAGCAAGGAGCATGTGGTGGATGGGCTGGAAACCTTCCCGGAAACCCTGCTCAAGCTGTTCAACGGCGAGAACTTCGGCAAGCTCGTGCTGAAAGTCTGACCCAGCCCGTCAATGCCCAGGCCAGGGCTGCAGAAGCAGCGCCTGGCCATCGCCTGGATCAGGTGCAGGCTTCGTACAGCAACCGGTCGATCAACCCCTGCGGGCTGTGTTTACGCAGCGCCGCGGCGGGCACCGGAGGCGCCTGACTGGTGAGGAACTGTTTGAGGTCGCGCTGCTCATCACCCAATACGTAGAACCGGTCAGGGTGGTAAAACTCCAGGGTCTTGACCCGCTGATTGTCTGTAATCAGCTTTTTGTCAAAAAATGCAGCCTCCAATGGCCGCAAGGTCAGCCCGCTCTGGCCTGGCTGATTGATCTCCACCAACACTTGCGCGCTGAGCGCCTTGGCCAGATTTTGCTCATAAGGCAGCACCGCGTCGGTGTAATACCGGCAAGGATGGGTGGAGGTGTGATCCTTGACGATACTGAAATCGACTTCGCAGCCGTCGGCAATCAATTGATCAGCCACCGCACTGAGGCGCTCTGCCCGGCCTTTGTCTCGGCCCAGGAAAAAACACAGCGGCTTCTCGCCGGTGTGCTCCTCAACGGCCTGCCTTGCGGTCTCGACATTGAAGGGGAAAAATTGATCGAGAAAGGCCATGTCCAGCTGCTCGCACTGCACAGGGTCGTAACTGTAGATACGATCAAACAGAGGGCGCATGTTGTCAATGAACGCAGCGTCCACCAGGTCCCGCACCAACAGTACCCGCGTGCCCGGGAAGTTGGCGATAACCCGCGGATTAAGGCCGCGCCTGGCCTGACCCTCGTTGCACACCAGCAGATCATCGGCCTTTGCTGCGTAACCTGACCATATCCGGCGGGCCAGCCAGTCCAATGGCAGGTTCACACCGCTACGCTTGCTGATGGAGCGCACGGTGCGCATGATCTTCTTGGCGTAAGCAGGGACCTTCACCACACGCACATCATTGTTGCGCGCTAGGTTCTCGATCATGAGAATTTCGTAGTGGGCTTTCCAACCCAAAAAATAGACGCTCAAACAGACTTCCTTTTCATGCAGCTACGGCTGGCGGTAATACGGGTGTAAGTGGATTACTGGCGAATCCAAGCAGCTGCTCCCTGCACCGCTATGCGTGATGGGTGATGGGTCGCCTTCGGCAACCTGTGCCAACGCCTGACCACCCCGTTCATGAACACCTGAGGCTAACCAACCTCAGGCTGCCGGAGGGAGGCGATGCCCGCTAGCAGAACTGCGCTCCGCACGCGGCTCACCCCGGCTACCCTGCGCGGGCGCCTGGGCAACCTGTTCAGGCTTGCCACGGCGAATGATGCTTTCAGCCGTTTGGATATCGATTTTGGGGATGACCGAGGCAGGAATACGTGACGCTGCCGACAGGTTGTAAACCTCAAAGCGTGGGCCCATCACCTTTTCAGACATAAGCTTGAGCGATGGCAGCACCCGCCCCTCGAAATGCTGGTCGAGGCCACAGGGGGACTTCCCACACTCAGCGGTTTCGTAGAAACGCCCGGCGGCCTGGTTGAGGTCGACACCCACCAGAAAGACCTTGGTAAAGCCTGCGTGGTAAGCCAGCTGGAGCGCCGCATAGGCCACAGTACGGGCGTCGAAGAAGCCTTTGCTCAAGTCTTTGCTGAAACCCAGAGAGCGGGACCTCGCATCCAACGCAAAGCCTTTTCGCACCAGCCCTGTATCACGCCCCGACAGGCGCTCCCAGAGAGAACAGCGCTGGGCCTTCTTCAGAGCAAACAGGTCACCCACCGCTCTGATCGGCAATGCCTGCAGTTGCTCCGGCCACAGCGCTACGCGCCGGCTCCGCTTCAACGCCTGAGCGAAGAGATCAGGCTGCTGCAGCGGGAAACTGGTGTCGGTGCAAATATAGAAAAACGGCTTGATGGCTGACTTTGCGAACAGGGCTACCGCACCGTTCATGGTGATCATCGGGATGTCAGCGAAGCGCTCCATCGGAAAATCACGGGCGGAACTGCCTGAAGCAATAATGAAAACTGAGCCATCCGCGATATTACGAGTATCAGCGAAATCCAGGCCTTGATTGTCCTGGGTACACTCAGGGGACATGGCTTTCAATGCGGTGACAACTCCAAAACTCGGATAGGCCAATTGACATCTTCCATGAACAAAAGTTCATAAAAGCAGCGCGGAGGAATGATCACAGCCAAGCGCCAATTTGTCTACCCGAGCCCGGTTACAAAACCCTCAGTCAAGCCCCTCGATCAGCGGTCGAACTCAGCGACCACTGCCGCGAGCGCCTTGGCAGGATCGGGCGCCAGGCTGATCGGGCGTCCAACCACCAGGTAGTCAGACCCTGCATCCAGCGCCTGGCGCGGCGTGAGAATCCGTCGCTGGTCATCCTGGGCACTTCCTGCTGGGCGAATACCCGGCGTCACCAGTTGCAACCCTGGATGCGCAGCCTTCAAGGCTCGCGCCTCGAGCGCCGAGCAGACAAGCCCGTCCATGCCGGCCTTTTCTGCCAGGGCAGCCAGGCGCAGGACCTGCTCCTGCGGCTCGACATCCAGCCCAATCCCCGCCAAATCTTCACGTTCCATGCTGGTCAACACGGTCACACCGATCAGCAGCGGCTGTTGGCCCGAACGCTTGTCCAGCTCTTCGCGGCAGGCAGACATCATTCGCAGGCCACCGGAGCAATGTACGTTGACCATCCACACACCCATTTCGGCGGCGGCCTTCACCGCCATCGCCGTGGTGTTGGGGATGTCATGGAATTTAAGGTCGAGGAACACCTCGAAGCCCTTGGCGCAGAGGGACTCGACAATGCCCGAGGCACTGCTGGTGAACAGCTCCTTGCCCACCTTGACCCGGCACAGGGCCGGATCGAGCTGGTCTGCCAGCTGCAGGGCGGCTTCGCGGGTAGGGAAATCCAGGGCGACGATCAGGGGCGTCTGGCAGGCGGACATGGTCAGGGTCTCATGGCAAGTCGAAAACGGCGCGCATTGTAAACGATGTGGAGCAGGCTTTGGAGAATCTCGGACAAGCATGAACCGCACGCGCCGCGTCTTCTATACTTGAACCATCGGACGAGCGCGGCTCTCCAATGAACAAGCGGCACATTCTAGACAGAGAGGAGATGACCATGCCCTGGTATGCGTGGCTGATATTGATCGTTGCGATTGGGTCTATCATCGGCGGGCTGATGATGCTGCGTGATACGGCTAAAAAACTGCCTTTGACGGATGAACAACTGAACAAGGTTCATCAACGAAACGCGGAAATGGATGCCAAAGAGGCCAAGGACCGGTAATACCGGGTGCCTGCCAAAACTGAAGACTGGGGCCGCTCGCGACCCCAGTCCTGTTTCTACTCGACCATCAACCGGTCCCGGTTGCGCTCCAGAAGCTTGGCGCCAATCCCCTTGATTTCCAACAGCTCATCAACGTTTGAAAACGGACCATTCGCTTCGCGATAGGCGACGATGGACCGCGCCTTCGCCTGGCCGATACCTACCAGTTCGCTTTGTAGCGTGAGCTCGTCAGCTTTGTTCAAGTCGATTTTGCCCGCACTGCTCTGGGCCATGACCGGCGACACGTTGCTTACCGGCTCTGAGACCGCCGTGGCTGGCGCAGCAGTCGCTGACAAAGAAAAGACCGCGAGCAGCGGGATCAGCAGGTAAGAAAAAACCGTATTGCGCATGTTGCATCACTCCTTGCTTGAGGGTTGGTGACAGCATTTCCTTGGCTGTCACGGTTACCCTAATGGCCCACAAGCAAGTACGAAAGCCGCAATTTTACACGGCGCAGGTGATGGGTCGGCTACCCCTCGCAGCCTGCAATCACGGCTCCAATCGGCGTTGAAGATGAATCCAGTCGACGATTTCGCCGTTTGGGGTGTATCCGTTCACGATTTCCCGCAACAGCTGGCGAACATGCCCATAGTCATCCACGGCAATTGCGGCGAGCAAGGCGGCCAATTTCTCTTTCAATACTTCCCACGGCAGGTAATCCTCATCCGCCGTCATGATCATCGGGTGCTGGGTGTTGCTGACCTGATCGCCGATCAGTAACTCCTCGTAGAGTTTTTCGCCTGGGCGCAGGCCAGTGAACACAATGGCGATGTCACCTTGCGGCTTGTCTTCTGAACGCACGCTCAGCCCGGAAAGATGGATCATCTTTTCCGCCAGCTCGATGATTTTTACCGGGTCGCCCATGTCCAGCACGAACACATCGCCGCCCTGCCCCATCGCGCCGGCCTGAATCACCAGCTGCGCAGCTTCAGGGATGGTCATGAAGTAACGGGTGATGCGCGGATGGGTAACCGTCAACGGCCCACCTGCTTTGATCTGCTTGTGAAACAGCGGGATCACCGAACCAGACGAGCCCAGCACGTTGCCGAATCGCACCATCGTGAATCGGGTCTTGTTCACGCGTGAGACATTGGCGCTATCGCCATACAGCACTGGGGCAGTTTCGCGACTGAGTGCCTGCAGAATCATCTCGGCCAGCCGTTTGCTGCTGCCCATTACATTGGTGGGTCGAACAGCCTTGTCGGTCGAAATCAGGACAAAGTTGGCAACACCGCTCTGCAGGGCAGCCTGGGCAGTGTTCAAGGTCCCGATGACATTGTTGAGCACGCCCTCGGCCATGTTGTGTTCAACCATAGGCACGTGCTTGTAGGCAGCCGCGTGGTAAACGGTATCGACATGCCAGGCATTCATCACGTCAACCAGGTGCCTTGGGTTGCGCACCGAGCCCAGGATCGGTACCAGACGTACGTTCAGCGCCTCGCGCGCCATGCGCTGCTCAAGTTCACTGAGAATGCTGTAAAGGTTGAACTCGCTGTGGTCGAACAGCAACAGCGTGCGAGGCTCCAGGCTCAAGATCTGGCGGCACAGTTCGGCGCCGATCGAACCGCCGGCGCCGGTTACCAGAACCGACTGCTTCCTGATACAGCGAAGCAGCAGGTCCTGATCAGCCGGTACCGGATCACGCCCAAGCAGGTCGGCAATATCGACATCCTGGATGTCATCGACCTTAACCCGCCCGCTTGCCAGGTCGGCGAAGGCAGGGACGCTGCGTACGTGGAGCGGATACGGCTCAAGAAAGCTGAGGATCTCTTTGCGCCGTGCGCGCGATGCGGTGGGCAGCGCCAGGAGGATCTCCTGCGCGCCGGTTTCCTTGATCATCTGCTGCAAGTGCTTGGGTTTGTATACCTGCAACCCGGCAATAACCCGCCCGGCGATCCCGCCATCATCATCGATAAAGGCCACAGGGCGCATCACCCGCCCCATACGCAACGCTGCCAAGAGCTGGTTGCCGGCAGTGCCCGCACCGTAGATAGCCACTTTGGTCAGGCCGTCATCACGATTGGCAAACGGCAACTGATGCGCACCGCTGAACCAGTCGCCCATGAAGTAATGCCGCATCAACAAGCGCAAGCCGCCAATGATGACCAGGCTCAACCACCAATAGTTGAAGACGATCGAACGCGGCACCACCGTTTCATGGTTGCTGTACCAGAACACCACCACCGCCAGGATCAGCGAAGACAGGCTCACCGCCTTGATGATTGCAATCAGCGCGTCGTTACCGAAGTAGCGCATCACCGCACGGTACATGCCAAAGCGAATGAACAACGGCAGGCCAACCAGCGGCGCGGCGACGAACAGCCAGGCGTGCTCCTGGATCGGGTTGTACATGTCTTCGATGCCCAGGCGCACGATGAACGACAGCCACAGGGCAAGCCAGATCAGGACAATATCCGTGGCCACCTGGATAAAGCGCTTTTGCCTCCGGCTGAGTGACAGCAAGAACACGCGAATTCTGTCTATTTCGAATTTGCCCATCAGGCTTTCTCCATCACCACGGTGACACCAAGGCTTTGCCGACAGCCCGGCACTTTGCGCTGCAACTGCCGGCACACTGCCTAACCTGCTCCGTCATTATGTTCTCGTTTCCCTGCATTGAACCTGATTGCAATCAAGACCAGCGGCGCATAGGCCAACAGCACGCCGGACGCACCGTCCAGCTCAAGCCAGACCACGGCAATCGCTACCGGAAGCAACCATCCCAGGTTGATGATCGCGACAGCCAGGCTCACCGTTAAATGAGACTTGCAGTGCCGCGATGCGTATTGATAAGCGTGGCTGCGATGCGCCTCGTAGATCCTTTCACCGCGTAACAGACGGCGCAGCAAGGTGTAGGTGGCGTCCACCACAAATACACCCATCAGTATCAACCACCCCCACAGCAAGTGTGGATGGTTCCAGGCCGCCTGCAACGACAAGCCGGCTAAAATGATCCCGAGAAAACCACTGCCGGCATCCCCCATGAAAATACGTGCCGGAGGAAAATTCCAGACCAGGAAGCCGGCCACGGCCGCAGCCAGCGACAACAGCGGCCATACAGCTTGCATGTCGCCTGTGAGCGCGTACAGCACGCAGCCACCCAGACAGACGCAGATCGCTTGAATGCTGGCGATGCCGTCGATGCCGTCCATGAAGTTATACAGGTTGAGCATCCACACCAGATACAGCAGCCCCAGCCCGGCGCTCAACCAACCCGCCTCGATCGGCAAGCCAAACAGGCTCAGCTGGGGCACTCCGCCAAACCAGTACAGCGCCCAGGCCGCGGCGACAAAGTGCCCAAGCAAACGCCAGCGAGCAATGATATGACCATGGTCATCCATGAACCCGATCAAAGCGACCATTGCGCCCGAGCCGGCCAGCGCGACAAAACTGGCCCAGGGTAGTACGCCCGCGCGCTCGAGCACGCACAGTGCGCACAGAAAACTGATGACGATAGCGACACCGCCGCCACGGGGTGTAGGCAACGAGTGCGAACTGCGCGCATTGGGAATATCCATCAGGCTGCGCGCAAGCGCATAACGCCGCAGGACTGCGGTCAACCCCAGGGAGCCGATGCCGACTGACAGCAGTAACCAGACCATGCTCATGAGCTGCGTGCCTGCAGAAAAGCGTGGGCCGTCACTTCGAGTCCTTGTTCAAGCGAATAGGGGGGTGTCCAGCCAAGCAGCTGGTGGTTTTTGCTGATGTCTACCTGCAGCGAGCCGAACAGCCGCTGCGCCACATTGCGCCGACCTAGCGCACTGGCGGCGCTGCGCAGCAGCCAGCTTGGCACCGGCAACAAGCGAGCAGGACGGCCGAGCGCCTGGCCCAGCATGCGCAACAACTGGCTCAGCGAAACATCGTTGCCATCACTGACCAGGAACGTCTGGTTGGCGGCACACGGGTGCTCCATGCAGACCTGGATCAGGTCGACCAGATTAGCCACCGAGACCAGGCTGCGGCGGTTATCGACAGCGCCGAGCGGCAACGGTACACCCTTGTGCAGCCAACGCATCATGGAGTGGAAGTTAGCCTTCACCCCCGGCCCGTATACCAGTACCGGGCGGATCACCACCACCTCCATTGCCGTCTCGGCCGACAGCTGCCACAGCCCCTGCTCCGCCTCGAGCTTGGACACCCCATAAGCATCACCTGGCGCAGGGCTGTCATCGGCTTGGTAGGGCCGACCGGCCGGGTTCGCCTCACCATTGACCTTGATCGAGCTGATGAAAATGAAGCGCTTGACCCCGGCCAAGGCTGCCTGGCGCGCCAGATTGAGCGTGCCTTCGACGTTCACCTGACGAAATGCGGCCAGTGGGTCACTGCTGCTGTCGTGCATCACATGCACGCGGGCAGCGGTGTGCACCACCTGATCGACACCGGCCAATGCGGCCTGCCAATCGGTACTGCCATCCAGGGTGGCGACCTGGACAGGCTGCAGCCCCACCGGCAAGCGGGCGTGAGGCCCGCGCACCGAGCCTCGAACGTCCCGCCCAGGCAATGCCAGCAGGCTGCGGCACAGCGCAGCGCCGATAAAACCGTTGGCGCCAGTGACCAGAATTGTTGCTCGAACCATGCATTGATCTCTAGAAAGCGCCCGCTGACCGGACTGCGACAGCTGCTTACTTCTCAAGCAGGCTGCGATAGACCTGTGCATAAGCGCTGATCATTGCCTCGGCAGTGAAGACCTGCTGATAGCGCAGCGCAGCCCGCGCACCCATGCTCTGCGCCATCTCAGGGTCATCCCAGAGTTCGCGCATCGCTTTGGCCAGTGCAGGAGCATCACGCGGCGGTACGACCCGGCCGGTCTCATCGGCAATGTTGATGAAGGTAGTGCCAGTGCCCATTTCGCATGAAATCAGCGGCTTGCCGTACATCGCCGCTTCAAGCAAGGAAATCCCGAAGGCTTCCGAGCGCAAGTGCGAGGGGAATACAAAGGCGTAGCACAGTTGCAGCAGAGCGACCTTGTCGTCATCCGCCAAACCGCCCAGGAAGTGTACATTCTCCACCCCCTTGACCGCGGCCTGGCGCTTGAGTTCGGCTTCCAGATGGCCGCTACCCAGAATAACCACCGGCAACTTCGTCAGCGCCGCTGCCTCGAGCAGGTAATCAAGCCCCTTGTAGTAGCGCAGCGCCCCCACAAACAGGAAAAAACGCTCACCCAGCCGCTCGCGCCAGTGGGCCAGACGCTCGGGCGTCGGCACCGGATGGGTGGCCTTGTCGAGCCCGAACGGGATAACCGTGACCTTGTCCTTGTAGCGCGGCAGTACCGGGCTGCTGACAACGTAGTTGGGTGAAGAGGCGACAATGCGGTCGACACTCGACAGAAACCGGTGCATCAACGGCTGATACAGCATGCGCAGCCACTTCTGCTTGACGATATCGGAGTGGTACGTCACCACCGTGGGCTTGCCCAGGCGAGTGGCGAAATGCACCAGGTCCATATACGGCCAAGGGAAATGAAAGTGCACGATGTCTGCCTGACGCGCCAGTTCGGCAAAGTCCTTGAACGCGGAGAGCGACAGCCCGGTCGAGGCGATTTCCAGGTCGAGCTTGGCCCGGTGCACCCGATGGTGGCCGACTTGCTCGTTGCGCGCCGCACCTTGTGCGCTGAGGTACAGCACTTCGGATTCGAAGCCCTGAGCAGGCCCACCTTCGGCAAGCTGGTAGATCACCTGCTCGATACCGCCCATGGTCTGGGGGTAATAGGTCTTGAAGAAATGCAGTACCTTGATCATTACCCCTCCTGCAATGTGCGGTAGACGTCGATGGTGTCCTGCGTGCAGCGCTCCCAGGAAAAGCCCGCCGCGTGTCGCAGGCCTTGCTCCACCGCAGAAGCCCGCCAGGTCTCGTCTTCGAGCCCTTGAAGCAGCAGCGCAGCGAGGCCATCAGCATCGTTTGGATCACACATCAGCGCGGCGGCGCCCGCCACCTCAGGCAGCGACGAACTGTTGGAGCAGACCACGGGCACACCCGAGCTCATCGCTTCGAGCACCGGCAAGCCAAAACCCTCGTACAACGACGGGAAGGCAAACAGCCGCGCACCGGCATACAGCAGCGGCAAGTCTTCGCTGGCGACAAACCCCAGGTAGCGCGCCCAGCCTTGCTGCGTCGCCTGCTCGATGCGCTGGTGAATCGCCTCGCTGCGCCAACCGTGATAACCGGTCAAGATCAACGGCCAGCGCTGGCGTAGTGACAGCGGCAGCTGGCTGTAGGCATCCAGCAGGACCTCGATGTTCTTGCGCGGTTCGATGGTGCCCACGAACAGGCTGTAGCCTCCGGCCTGCAGACCATGCCGCTCGAGCACGGTGCGCAGTGCGTCGGGGCTGCGCGGGTGAAACTCCGGGGAGCTGGCGAGTGGCACCGCATGAATGCGCTCAAGGGGCCAGGCAAAATAGGCCGCCAGTTCCTGTCGGGTGTATTGCGAGTCGGTGATCAGCGCGTCGGCGCGGTCCAGCGTGGTGCGCAGTTCCTTTTGCAGGTACCGGGCCATTTGCGGGGCATGGCAATGCGACCAGGTGAACGGCGACAGGTCGTGGAAAGTCGCCACGCTGCGACCGGCAAACGGCGGCAAATAGTAATTGGGGCTGTGATAGATGAAGTCGGCATGGCCCTTGAGCGCCTGTTTGCGCAGATGAGGCATGAGCAGACGATAAGCTTCGATCGCCAGTGCACTTTTTTGCACTGCGCGCTTGAGCCCGTGACCAGGGCTTGACTCGCTGGCGGCGGTGGGCACGCCTGGGAGAAACCGTCGACCTGCAAAAAAACGCAGGTCGCTTATCTGATCGCTCTGCTCAAGCCGCGACGCCAATTCAAAGGTATAGCGACCGATGCCGGTCAGGGGAAAGCGCACCGGCTCGACAGAAAGGATGAGCTTCATTGACTGGCAAGCATCCAACCCAGCGTGCTGTCCAGTGAAGGTGTTTCCCAGCCTGATACCAGACCGCGCAGCTTGCTGTTGTCGCCGCACAAGGTCTTGACCTCGTTGGCGCGCACGAAGGCGGGATTCACTTCAACTTCGATGGCCTGGCCGGTAATGGCCGAGCATTTTTCGATTACTTCACGCAGCGAATGGGTCTGCCCGGAACTGACGTTGACCGTCTGCCCCACAGGACGCGCTTCGATCAGGCCACGGTAGGCCTTGACCACGGCGCGCACATCGCTGAAATCGCGCCAGACATCCAAGTTGCCCAGTTCGATTTTCGCTGCCTGACGGCGGAAGTGCGAAACGATCTTGGGCAGCAGGAAGTTATCTGCCTGACCGACACCGGTGTAGTTGAACGGTCGAGTGATGACGATCGGCAACCGATCGCACCACAGCCGCGCCATGTATTCCATGGCCAGCTTGCTGACCGCGTAATCATTGGCAGGCGCTGGAGGCGTTTGCTCGTCCAGCATCCCTTCGGAAACATTGCCATAGACATTGGCGCTACTGGCGATCAACACACAATCAGGTGTTTTGCCGCAGGCCGCTATGGCTTCGAGCAGGTTGCGCGTACCGATCAGGTTGACCTGATAGAACGCATCGGCAGCACCGTGCCCGACAAAAGCAATGGCAGCCAGATGCACGACGACATCAGGCTGCAGCTCTGCCAGCAACACGCGCAGGCCATTCGCATCGGTCAAATCAACCTGATGGTAGTCGGGGGCGAGCAACGCCTGGCTGCCCGTCCCGATGACTTCATAACCACTGGCCCTGAGTTCGGCCGCCATATAGCGCCCGGTAAACCCCTGAACCCCAGTAATCAGCGCGCGTTTGCCGGCATTGACCATCAGAAGGAGAACCCTTTTTCGTTCCGGGCCAGGTCAGCTTCGACCATCATGCGGCACAGTTCTTCAAGGTTTGTCTTCGGCTCCCAGCCCAGCACTTGCTTGGCTTTGAGCGGGTTACCGATGAGCAGCTCAACTTCTGCCGGGCGGTAGAATTTCGGATTGATGCTGACCAGTACCTTGCCGGTGGCAGCGTCGGTGCCCTGCTCTGCTTCGTCTTTGCCGGCCCAGGTGATCTCGATGCCTACGGCCTTGAACGCCATGCTGACGAAGTCACGCACGGTCTCGGTACGGTTGGTAGCGAGAACGAAGGTATCAGGCTCGTCAGCTTGCAGCATGCGCCACATGCCTTCGACATATTCCTTGGCAAAGCCCCAGTCGCGCTTGGCGTCGAGATTGCCCAGTTCGAGCTTGTCGAGCAGGCCGAGTTTGATCTTGGCTACCGAGTCGGTGATCTTGCGGGTCACGAACTCACGGCCGCGCAGTGGCGACTCATGGTTGAACAGGATGCCGCTGGTCGCGAAGATGCCGTACGACTCGCGGTAGTTGATGGTCATCCAGTGGGCGTAGAGCTTGGCTACGCCGTACGGGCTGCGCGGGTAGAACGGAGTGGTCTCGACCTGCGGGATCTCCTGGACCTTACCGAACATCTCCGAGGTCGACGCCTGGTAGAAGCGGATCTTGGAGTTGACGATGCGGATGGCTTCGAGCAGGTTCACAGCGCCCAGACCGGTGATTTCAGCGGTGGTCAGCGGCTGTTCGAAGGACACACCGACGAAGCTCTGTGCGGCGAGGTTGTAAACCTCGGTGGCTTCGGTGGTCTGCAGCAGGCGAATGCTGGCGGACAGGTCGGTGAGGTCGTACTCGACCAGGTGCAGGTTGGGGTTGTTCTGGATGCCCAGCTCTTCGATACGCCAGAAGTTTACCGAGCTGGTGCGGCGGTAGGTGCCATAGACTGTGTAGCCCTTTTCCAGAAGCAGCTCCGCCAGGTAGGCGCCATCTTGACCAGTGATCCCAGTGACGATTGCTTTCATGCGACTTAACCAACTCCGATAGTGCCGTACTGGCATGTATGATTATTAGACCCGCCGCGGGCAATTCCAGCCGCGCGCGTATGACGGTCGATGACGAAGTATACATCTGTTGGGCGGTGTGCTCGACTCGAATAAGCCAGCGTGGCCACCCTGATAACTTTTCTGGAAATCTCCTGAGCCGGCGCCGCACTGACGCCGTACTCCTGCGGGCGCGTCTGGCCGAGGTTCAGTACGTCGCCTTGGGCGCAGATTTGCCGGCGACCGGCTGCACAGCGGCGCGCTCGACCTTTGCCACATCCCCGCCCGGGAGACTGGTCTCAGGCACCGGGCTGAGCCAGACGTTGACATTGTCAACGCTCTGCTGATTCAGCTCCCCTGCCCAGCGACTGAGCAGGAACAGGTTGGTGATGAAATCGTATTGCGACTTCAACAGGTCACGCCGGGTCTTGAATTCGTTCTGCACCGCGGTCAGCACATCCACCGCATTGACCACGCCAAAGGTGAATGCCTTCTGCGCCGCGACACTGGACTTTTGCGCCGACGACACGGCGTTGCGGTTAGCGCGAATCTTCTCGACACTGGACTGAGCCGTGAGATAAGCCGTGGTGGTTTCTTTCACGACCTGCCGGCGGATGCCTTCCATCTGCACTTCGGCAGCCAGCTGCTCATCGTACAGGCCACGCACACGGGCAGACGTCGAGCCGCCACTGTAGATCGGGATCTTCACACCCAGCGTAGCTACATAGCTATCGCTACGAGGGGCCTGGGTGTTGTCGTAGCCCTGGTCACTCTGCTGCGCGCTCAGGCTCAAGGACAGCTGCGGATAATGCTCACCCTTGCCCTCGCGCACCGCCGCGTTGGCCGCCTCGGCGCCGCTCTGGGAGGCCTTGAGCATTGGGTTGGTTTCGATCGCCTGAGTAATCCAGCTTTGCAACGGACGGGTCGGCGCCTGCAGCTGCACATCGTTGCGCACCCGGCTCAACGGCTCGCTGATCGGGCGACCGACAATCTCGGCCAGGGCCTCACGGCTGACCAGGACCTGGTTGCGCGCATCGACTTCCTGCGCTGCCAGAGTATCGACCCGGGCCTGCATGTCGAGCTTGTCGGTGATCTTGGCCATCTGCCGGTCGAACATCATGCTGACACGGTCGAGGTTCTTTTGCGTGGCGCGGCGCTCGGCCTGCACCAGCGCCAGCTCATCGTCCGCAGCCAGGGCCACGAAGTAGCGCTTGGCCAGGTCAACCGTCGCTTCGGCCAAGGTATCTTCAGCCTGCTGGCCCTTCTGATCCTTGACGCTCTTGGACTTCTGATAACGCTCCCAGGCCGACTTGTTGTACAGGTACTGGGTCAGGCTGAGCGAGTAGTTCTCGTTGTTGTAGATATCGCGCGCGGTTTCGTTCTTGCGCAGCACACGGCTGGTGTTGGCGTTGGCCGACACCTGCGGCAGCAAGCCACCAAAGGCCTCACGCTGTTGCTCGGCAGCCGAGCGCGCCATGGCGTAGGCGGCCAGCACGCGAGGGTCCTCGAGGCGGGCTTCTCGGTAGAGCCCAGCAAGGTCCAACGCGTAGGTTGAAGCAGCAACCCCCTTTGGCACCTCACCAGGGGGTTGCGCTGCCAAGGCCTGCCAAGCGCTCATGCACATCAAAACACCGGGTAGCAAACGCAGCACAATCATTCCTCGATCAGCGATTCAGCGAACAAGTTGCGCGCCGGTTTCAACAGATACTGCAGCATGGTGCGGTCGCCCGCATTGATCAAAACATCGGCAGGCATGCCGGGCTGCAGCTTGCGGCTGCCAAGCTTTTTCATGCCGTCTTCGCTGACTTTGACGCGGACCAGATAATACTGATCACCCGATCGCTCCTCGGTGAGGCTGTCGGCGGAGATACGGGTCAGGGTCCCCTCGATTACCGGGGTAGTTGCCTGATTGAACGCGCTGAAGCGAATGTCGGCCTTTTTGCCAAGCTCCAGGCGGTCGATGTCTTTGGTTGCTACCTTGGCTTCAATCACCAGCTCCGACGATGCCGGGACAATATCCAGCAAAGGCGTTGCCGCACTGACCACGCCACCGATGGTGTGGACCTTCATGTCGAGCACCATGCCGCTTTCGGGCGCACGGATAACAATCCGCGACAGGCGATCACGCAGTGCAGCTTCTTTCTCTTGCAAGTCGAACACCTGGGCCTGTACATCCGATAGCTCGTTGGCCACGTCAGCGTCGAATTTTTTCTTCAATTGGACGATCTGCAGCTCGGTTTCACTGATCTGCAAGCGGGTCTTGGTGATCGTCGATTGATGGTCAGCCACCTCGGTCTTGAGCATGTCGAGCTTGCGCTCCTGCTCGAGCAGACGCTGATTGTCGACGAAACCTTCAGCCAGCAGTTCTCTCAGCTGCTTGATCTCTCCGGTGTAGGAGGTCTCCAGGCTGCGCTTGGTGCGGATCGTGTCATTGAGGCCGGCAATCTGCTGCTTCATCTGTTCGATGCGTTCGCGATTGACCGAGATTTCACCTTGCAACGAATCATACCGGGCGCGGAATACCTGCTGCTCCCCGGACAATGCCTCGATGGCACGGTCCGAATCGGTACCCTCCATCTGTACCGATGGAATGGCCTGCAACCCATCACGCTCTGCGCGCAGGCGCGCTTCTTTATAGCGAGCCACGATCAGTTGGTTACGGGTGGACTCGTATTCGGCACTCAACTGCGCTTCATCCAGCACGATCAGCGGGTCGCCCTGCTTGACCATGTCACCGTCGCGAGCCAGCAGCTCTTTGACGATGCCACCTTCGAGGTGCTGCACTGTCTTGCGGTAGTTCTGTACGGTGACGACCCCAGAACCGTGCACGGCGTTGCTCAACGGCGCGACGGCGGCCCAAGTGCCAAAAATCCCGAAGGTTACGAAAACAATGGTCAGGCCGATGCGACGAATGCCGCGATCGGAGGTGGGCATGTCATCGAAATTATGCTCGAACGTGGAGATTGCTTTGCTGCTCATCTGAAAATCCTTTTATGCGCCAGTATTGGTCGTGGTGACAGGCGCAGCGGCAGGAGCCGCGGGGGGAGCTGCGGCGGGCGCGGCCGCCGGGGGTTGCGGTGCAGCCGGCTGAGCAACACGCTGCTGGGCTTTAGCTTGTTGCGCGGCCAGCTCGGCGATAACTCGGTCACGCTCGCCATACAGCGAGATGGCGCCGTTGGCCATGACCAGAATGCGGTCCAGGCGCGTGAGGATGTTTGGCCGGTGCGACACGATAAATACCGTGGCGCCGGTTTCCTTGAGCTTCTGCAGGGCGACACCCAGCGCGCGCTCACCGACATCGTCGAGGTTGGAGTTGGGCTCATCCAGCACGATCAGGCGCGGGTTGCCATAAATGGCGCGGGCAAGGCCGATACGCTGGCGCTGGCCACCGGACAGGTTGACACCATCGCTGCCGATCACCGTGTCATAGCCGTCCGGCAGCATGAGGACCATTTCGTGCACACCAGCCATCTGTGCAGCCTGCACCACCTTGTCCGGGTCGACCTTGTCGAAGCGGGCGATGTTTTCGCTGATGCTGCCTTCGAACAATTCGATGTCCTGTGGCAGGTAGCCTACATAAGGCCCCAGGGCCTGCTTGTCCCAGGTAGAGATATCGGCACCATCAAGGCGCACCACACCGTGCTGCGGCGGCCAGATGCCCATCAGGGCGCGGACCAGGGTCGACTTGCCTGCAGCGCTTGGGCCAACGATGCCGACAATGGAACCGGCGGGCGCTACAAAACTGATACTGCGCAGTACCGGAGCCTTGGCACCCGGGGGGGCGACGATCAGGTTTTCGACCTGAATATGACCTTCCGGAGCAGGCAGCGGCATGCGCTCGGGCTCACTGCTCAGGTCATCCATTACCTTGTTCAGGCGGTCGTACTGGACCTTGGCGGCGACAAAGCCCTTCCAACTGCCAATCATCTGGTCTATAGGCGAAAGCGCGCGGCCCAATAACAGTGAGCCGGCCATCAGCAGGCCTGGGTTGATCTCATGGGAAATCACGAGGTAAGCGCCAATAGCGAGCATGACCGACTGCGACCACATGCGGAACGTTTTGGAGGTTGAACTGACGGCGCCACCCTTATCGCTGGCCTCGGACTGCAGCATCATGATGTTGCGCTGACGCTTGGCCCAGCGGTTCATCAGCGTGTCCAGCATGCCCATTGATTCGATGACTTCAGCGTTACGCAGGGTCTTGGTGGTGATCACGTTGGAGGCGACGTTTTCTTTGTTCGCGCTGGCCAGGGCCTGCCCCGTTACCCGGTGGTTCACCACAGCCAACACGGTGAGTACCAGACCGCAGCCGAGTGTCATCCAGCCAAACCAAGGGTGAAACAGGAACATTACGAGAGTGTAGATTGGGAACCATGGGGCATCGAAAAACGCGAACAGGCCTGGGCCGGTCAAGAACTGGCGAAGTGAGGTGAGGTCACTCAACGATTGTGCAGTTGCGTCTCCACCGCCACTGGTGAGCGCGCGCTTGAAGCTTGCCCGGTACACATCCCTGCTCAGCAAGACGTCTAGGCGATTGCTGATACGCACCATGATCCGCGAACGTACCCACTCCAACGCGCCCATGGTCACTACCAGTATCGTCAGGATCAAGGTGAGCATAAACAAGGTCGACGTGCTGCCGGAGGAAACAACCCGACCAGACACCTGAATCATGTAAAACGTGGGCGCCAGCATCAAAGCGTTGACGAAGAAGCTGAAAAAACCGACCGAAAGGAAGCTACTTTTGCAAGCTTTGAGTGCGGTTTGCAGGTTGTTTTCGTTGTGTGAACTCATGGTATCCATACTGAGAAAGACAAAAGCGGCCGGCAGTGTAACACCCGCTGCGAAGATCACAGCCTGCCCTATCGGAAAGCTAGACGCTGGCGCAGCCGACGAAGCGCTAATTATGAAATGTTATGATTCAAGTCAATTCAGCTATTAACAGCGCGGTTAAAGGCGCACATGCCCGGCAACAAGTGAGAAGCGTACTGCCTACTCGACCAACGGCACCGGTGCTAGGACTAAAGCACGCCTAAATCCTCATAGCGCTAGTTTATTGACACCTTGGCGATTACTCCAGATAAGTGCTTGATTTTTAATGCGAAATTAGCATCAACCCAAGGTACTGTCGCCACTTTAGTAGCCTCCCGTACGCGCCCTACGAATCCTAACCAAAGGATTTAGTTCATTTTTTTTCTAACATTTTTTTTACCTTCGCGAGTTGACAACATTTTCACATGGGGTCATCTTCCCCCCTCGCAAGGAGCCTTCCCGGCCGTTTTGGTGTACGCACAGGTTTGAGCAAGTTAGCTGCCAGTGTTTTTGTTTAAAAGGAGCTTAACAACGCCATGTCTTTGCCTTCCCAGCCTCTTGATGGCTTGAAGATCAGCTCCCGCGTGACATTGCTGGAGCCGGGCATGTACATCTTCCGTTATGCCTCGCAGCCCCCGGCCGACAAGCCGGTGTGCATCGCGCTGCAGCAGGCGCCGCTAGGCAAGGGTTCTATCGATTTCTTCCCCGCCGAGGGTGTCAGCAAAAACATGCTGACCAAACTGGGCGACACCATCGTGGCGCGCGTTAAAAGTGGCGTGGCTACCGTGCTGATCACCGAATACCACATGTTCGATGACATCATCGACCCCGTAGACCTGCGCATCGATCGGATCGACACCTCGCCCGCCATCATGCGCACGTTCGCCGTTGTGGCCAGTGCCGAACCTGCTCCAGCCATCGCGGCAACGGCCTCAACTACTGCCTTCGAACTTACCGCTCACCTGCAACGCAGCGGTGAGGTGGTTTCGACCGAAGGCTGGGTTGGCGCACCAGAGAGTGATGAATTCATCGAGAGCTTCGCCATCAACTGGCCGCACAAGCCAGAAGGCGTGGATCTGCTTTACACCTGCATGGTGGCCGGCTCCGGCCCTGGCCGCAATGTCTCCACCGGCACCTTCGTTGGCGTGCGTGGCGAAGGCCTGCCGCTGATCTGCGTAGGCTTCAGCTTGGTCGGTGCACAACGCAAACACTACGAATTGACAGGTCATGTGGTGTTCGGCAATGCCGAGCCACAGGCCCTGATCACCAATCAGATGATGCATGGCCCCACCGGCAACGAGCCGTTGGTGGCGCTGCATATCGCCGTTACACCCGTTACGAAGATGAACGCTGCCCGCTCTAAGTCTCCGTGGGAAACCTCTGCATCCATGCAGAATATTATTGCAGCAAGCCAAACGGCTTGAAGTAACAGGAATACACAATGCAATACGACGCCCCCCAATCGAGCAGCACTCTGCAAGCTAACCTGACCGCCGCAAGCGCCAACCTCTCTGACTCCACTATCGCGGCTATCAACAGCCTGCTGAACCTGGATAACGTAGAGACCGTTGACATCGCCGGCATCACTGGCACCACCGTTCAACTGCCAACCACCGGCACTGCCAGCATCGTCCAAGGCGTTGTTGAAGGCGCTCAAGGCGACCAGATCGTTGTTGACCTGGCTGCTGCTGAAGCTGCTGGCGTTAGCGCCTACGTGCTGCAGAGCGATGCCAACCTGGTTGTCAACCTGCAAGGCCAGACCACTGCCGCTGCTGCTGACGTTCAAGCGCTCGCCGCTGTTGCCGCTGTCGACACCTCGGCCATCGAACTGGTAGTTGCAACCGGCAACGGTGACGACGTAATCACCGTCAAAGGCGACCAGAACACTCTGATCGACGCTGGCGATGGCAACGACACCATCGTTACCGGCAACGGCGACAACACTGTTATCGCTGGCCTGGGTAACAACAACGTCACTACCGGTTCGGGCAATGACACCATCATCCTGAGCGGCAGCAACCACGCTGACGTAGTGGACACCGGTGCAGGCTACGACGTTGTCCAGCTGGACGGCACTCGTGACGACTACAACCTGACTGTTGGCAGCAACTTCAACGTTAACCTGACCGGCAACCAAACTGCCGCCATCAGCAACGCTGAATTCCTGCAGTTCGTTGATGCTGACGACAACGTAGAATCCATCGCTCTGGCTCACAACGACGCAGAAGCTGCTGCCCTGCGCCTGTACCAAGGCATCCTGGATCGCGATGCAGACCTCGATGGCGCCAAGTTCTTCACTGGCTTCGTCAACAACGGTGGTTCGCTGACCGACGTTGCTAACGCCTTCCTGAACTCCTCCGAGTTCGCTGGTGTGAACAACACTGCTGACGTCAACGACCTGTACCAAGCCCTGCTGGGCCGTGCTGCAGACGACACCGGTGCTAGCACCTGGACCGCACTGCTGGCCAATGGCGGCACCCTGGCTGACGTAGCTGCTGCTATCTCGGTTTCGGCCGAAGCTCAGGTACTGGACGCGTCGAACGGCACCTTCGTTGAAAGCCTGTACGAAGCTGCTCTGGGTCGCGATGCTGATGAAGCTGGCCTGCAGAACTGGGTATCCCAGCTGTTCAACGGCGCAAGCCGTGCCGAGATCGCTCAGTCGATCGTAGGCTCTGCTGAAGCTGCTTCCAAAGCCAACGCCGACTTCATCGACTCGCTGTACTCGTCCGCTCTGGACCGTACCGCTGATGACGCTGGTAAAGCTCATTGGGCTGCTCAGCTGGAAGCTGGTGCTTCGCAGGCTGACGTTGCCATCGGCATCGTTGGTTCCGCCGAAGCTGCTGCAAACATCGACAACGTCGTTGTTCTGCACGGCCAGGTGTAACTAGCCCTGCTGTAGCGAAGCGTATACCCGGGCGCATGCCCGGGTGTATGCAGAAGGGGGCGACTTTCGGGTCGCCCCTCTTTTTATTTTTTGTAGCCAAGCCAAGCTTATGTCCAGACACCTCGACCATGGGCGAGAAACGCTCATGGACCTGTTCCACCGCCATCGCCAAGCCAACGAGCAGGGCCTAGCGGCTGCTGCACTCGAGCGTGCCATGCAGACTGCCGAGTACCGCTCGGAAGCACTGGTGTGGAAAGGCATTGCGGCACTGCCGCGTACCCCAGAGCTGGCTTTTTTATTTTTTGCCAACGCCGCCGAGGCGCTCCCCGACCGGGCTGATATCCACGCCCTGATCGGCCGCAGCCTTCTGGCACAGCAACATTACGCGCTTGCCACTCGCTACCTCTTTGGCGCGTGGAAAACCCAACCCAACGACCTCGCACTGCGCATGACGCTGTGGCAGGCACGCAGCCAATCCGAAACGCCAGCCGAGCTGCGCCGGATGATTCTTGCCCATCTGCCAGATATCGACACTGCTCAGGAGCTGGCGCAGGTGCTCAAACTGCTGGCCGCGCAAACCGGCATGCCCACGACTGTAGGCGTGGTGCGCTACTTGCCCGAGCAGCGAGAGATACAGGGCTGGGCAATTGACCTCGCCAACCCGCAAGCGCCTGCCGCGCTGCAAATCGAGGCCAACGGTCAAACCTTCGACACCGCGGCCAATGCCCAGCACCCGTTATTGAAGGCTGCTGGCCTGCCCGCCACTCACGGTGGCTTGCGGGTAAGCGTGCCAGCCGCCACTGCAGCAGTGCACATACGTTTTGCCAACGGCGACGCCCTGATCGGTAGCCCGGTATTCGCAATGCCGACATTCGTGCCACCCGCCAGTGTCAACGGCGGTGGCGTGAAACAGCCGGTCGACGTGCTGATCCCCGTGTATGACGGCCTTGACGAAACCCTGGCGTGCATCAACAGCGCACTGGATGCACGCAAGCTCAACCGCACTCCGCACCGGCTGGTAGTGATCGACGACCATACCCCCGTGCCGGCGTTGGCAAAGGCGCTGAAACAGCTCGCAGCCAAGGGCAAGATCACCCTGGTGCAGAATGCCGTGAACCTCGGCTTTATCCGCAGCATGAACCGCGCCATGGCCCTGAGCCCGAACAAGGATGTGGTCTGGCTGAACGCCGATACACGCGTGCATGGCGCCTGGCTCGACCGCCTGCGCCAAGTGGCTTACAGCGGTGCCGACATTGCCTCGGTCACCCCGTTTACCAACAACGGCGAACTGATGAGCTTCCCCCAGAGCCGCGTCAGCCATGCAATGCCCAGCGCCAAGGCGCAGGCTGAGCTGGACGACCTGGCCCGCCAGACCAACAGCCCACCGATGGAGATCGAGACCGGTTGTGGCTTTTGCCTGTACATCAAGCGCGAGGCGCTGGATCAGGTGGGCTACCTGGACGAAGTGCATCTGGCCCGCGGCTATGGCGAGGAAACCGACTGGTGCCTGCGCGCCCGCGAGCACGGTTGGCGCCACATGGGCGCGCCAAATGTCTTTGTGGCGCACCAAGGCGGTATCTCCTTTGGTGCAGAAAAAGCCCTGCGGGTGGCCCACAACAATGCCATCCTGCGCAAGCGCTATCCGGATGCGTCCGCCCGCTACAACATATTCTGCCTGCGCGACCCGATAAAGCCGGCTCGTCACGCCCTCCAAATTGCTCGCCTGGCCAAGCTGGCCAGTCTCTCTACTGCTGCGCGCGAAGCCTGCTGGCCAGCCCAGAGCGTTGCCAATCGCGTCGAAGCCGGCTCATCGGCGCTGAGCCCATCAGCCGAGCTGCCGTCTATCCAGCATTCAGAATCGGCAACCTGCAACCGAACGCTGCATATTCATAACGGCTCACACAGCGACGCTGCATTCAACCTCGCTTGGCGCCATGAACATCACCGCACCTGGGCGACGCTGCACGCTCCATTGCTGCCGCTGCCGTTGAACCTGGATTTCGAACTACCTGGCGAACACGACCAGCTGGTTGAGGCGCTGCGGCTGCTACCGCTCACACACATCATTTACCAACAGCTGGTTCGCTGCCCAGTTGCCCTGTGCGACCTGCCCGCCACGCTGGACACGGCTTACACCGTCGTCTGCCGTGATGACCGTCTGCTCAGCCAAAACGACGATTACAACTGGCAGCGCTTTGCGACCGACGCCAGCAGCGTGCAGTTGCCATGGCAAGCACTGCAGAACGGTTACGCCCAGGCCCTACCGGAGGCGAACCTGATCTGTCCAAGTCACGCAGTACGCCCCTGCGCCTCGGCCGCTGCGCCGAAGGTGTTGCTCATCGGTGACAGCCTCAGCGATTCTCATCTCGGCCAGCGATGGCTAGCACTTGCCAGGCGGATCAAACGCGAGCAGTTGCCGCTGGTACTGCTGGCCAAAGACGACACCCCATGGCTGAAAGCACTCCAGGCCTCCGGAGTCGTGAACCCGCTGCCGGCGCTGCACGGTTTCAGCCTAGCCGAACGCGCCCGCGCGGCAGGCTGCGGCGGCGTGCTGAGCTTGGATGGCGCCCCTGGCGCGGACTGGCCTGCGGCACTACTGGCCGCAGAGCTCGCTGCCCCGCTGTTTGCTAGCACTAGCCCGATGGCCGTCGAAGCCGGCGCAAACCCAACCACCTCCCACCCCTTTTCACTGAGCCAAGCCTGATGACACAAGATCTCTTGCAAAAACCCCAGGCGGGCCGGCAACCCGTCCAACTCAACAGTTATACCGGGGCCATCATTGGACTGCAGGGGGATGTACTGCAAGGCTGGGCGATCGACACAACCGAGCCGGATCTGCGCCCGATAGTGGAGATATTTGTCGACGGCGCAAGTGTCGCCTTGGCCCGCGCCGACCAATATGAACCGCTGGCACCGCTGGGTGACCAGTTCCATGGTTTCGCCGTTCAGCTGCGCAAAAAATGGCTGGACGAAGCACAATTGATCACGGCGCGCATCGCCAATCAGCCATTCGACCTCAAGGGCCAGGTTGAATTGCCTGCCGCCCCTACACCAGCTACGTCAGCGATCACCTCACAGGTGTGGCACACGGGCGGTCTACGCGTAGGTGGTTGGGCATGGGACCCGCAGTCACCACGTCGACATGTTGAAGTGACTGTACGTGAAGGTAATCAAGTCCTCTGCACTGCGACTTGCAATGTACATAACCAGGCGCTGGCGTATCGCGATACCAGCGATCATGGCTTTGGCATTGACCTACCGTGGGACCTAGCTGATGGCAAGGTCCATGTGCTTGAAGTGGTAAACGACTTAGGCCAACCGCTTGCAGGCAGCCCGATTCGTCTATGCTGCTGGCCTGAGGGTCTGGATTACTTGCTTCAGCGGCTTGAGCCCACCCCTTACCCCGATGCGTTGGCTCTGATAAAAGAAGTCGCCAAAGAGCAAGCATTCCGCTTGCCCAAAAGCGCAAGCTGGCAGCATTACCCACAATGGTTTGAAGCCTTCCAAAACCTCGACACTAACGCTGCACCGCCATTGAAGGGGAAACCGGGTCTATTGTTGTTCAGCGAGGGGGACACTGCCCTTGAGCAAATTACTCTTGATAGCCTGGCAACTGGCGCCGAGAAATTTCATAAGCTGACTACGGCCTCCCCTACCGAGATGCTATCAGCAGTAGAGGAATTGTTGGCATGCGGCTGCGACAGCATTATACCGATTACTGCAGGCGACAAGCTGGCACCAAACTCTATCGCCTATCTAAGAGCCTTACTTGAAGATGGGAGTGCTTGGGCCTACGCCGATTGTGATCGCGACGGACCACAAGGCCAACGCGGCACGCCGTGGTTCAAGCCAGTTTGGGATATTGATCTGTTCATCGGTGCGGATATCTTCTCTGACGGGGCAATTTTTGGCGCTCAGGTACTTCAGCAGGCATTGGCTATGTTCAAAGCCGAACAACATTCAGTCAATATGAGCCGCCATGATTTCATAACCGCGATTGCTCTTGCTACAGAAGTGCACAATGGGTCGGTAGCCCACTTGCCTCGCGTTCTCTATCATCGTGGACATTCAGCCTGCGCAAGCCCGGAGCAAGCCCCCCCCTCCAAAGAACGAGAAAAAGCTGTTGCTTGGATGTGCCACCGTTTAGCTCCGGGCACTTCGATCAGTACTGTACTAGGTTACCCAGCGCTATTAAGAGCGCACTGGCCGCTTCCTGAAAAACTTCCTCGCGTGAGTGTGATCGTCCCGACACGCGATCAGTACAAGCTGCTGCGGGCATGCATTGAAGGATTGCTTAACAACACTGATTACCCAGACCTTGAAGTGATTATTGTAGACAACCAGTCCAGTGATCCGGAAACACTTGCCTACCTCACAGATGTGAAGGATCGAGGTGTTGTGTTGTTATCGCATCCATATCCATTCAATTACTCAACGATCAACAATCGCGCTGCAAGTATTGCGACTGGGGAATTGATCTGTTTGGTAAATAACGACATTGAAATTATCGACAGCGGTTGGCTCAAAGAAATGGTCACGCAGGCACTGCGCCCTAGAGTCGGCGCGGTCGGAGCCAAGCTGCTATGGCCAAACGGGATGGTACAACATGGTGGCGTTGTAGCTGGCGTCAATGGTCTCGCCGCGCATACAGGTAATACCTTAGAACAGCGCGACCCCGGTTATCTAGGGATGAACCAGATTACGAGAAGCCAAAGTGCTGTTACGGCGGCCTGTCTACTCCTACGTAAGTCATTGTTCGACTCAATTCACGGCTTGGACGAAAAAGCGTTCCCGGTGGCCTTCAATGACGTCGACCTCTGCCTAAGAATACAGCAGCTAGGCCTGCGAAATGTATGGACGGCCTTTGCACAGCTGATCCACGCGGAATCTGCAAGCCGGGGTAAAGATGTTTCGCCAGAGAAGAAAGCACGAGCCCAGCGAGAGCAGCAGTTGTTTATTGAACGTTGGTCAGTAGACTATCAAGACCCGTACTACCACCCCGCGCTGAGCCTAGACTACTTAACCGGGCCATACGGTGGATTGTCATTGCCACCTGGACCAGAACATTGCGCCCCAAGAAAATTGGCATTTAGTGAAAAATAAAAATCAAGATCTCTTTAAAACATATATAAAAACCACTTAAATCGCTCATCAATACAGGGACACATTAATATGAAGCATTTGGACTGCACATTACGAGACGGTGGTTATTACAATAACTGGAATTTTTCCGAATCGCTGATAGCCCAATACATATCCGCCATGCAAGCCGCCGGCATCCACACTATTGAGCTCGGCCTTCGCTCGTTGAAAAACACCAGTTTCAACGGCGCATGCGCCTACACAACTGATGCTTTCCTTAATACTTTAGAGCTACCCTCCTCCATGACGGTCGGCGTGATGGTGAACGGCAGTGAACTGGTCGGAGAAAAGCCATACGACCAGGTATTAAAACTTCTATTCCCCAAGCACGCCATCGACTCGCCGGTGGATCTGGTACGTATCGCTTGTCACGTTCATGAGTTTGCAGACGCATTACCAGCTGCATCCTGGTTGAAAGAGCAAGGTTACGATGTTGGCTTTAATCTAATGCAAATCGCGAATTGCTCTGAAAGCGAAATAAAAGCTCTGGCAAAACTCGCAAATAATTATCCGCTGGATGTGCTGTATTTTGCTGACAGCATGGGCAGCATGTCTCCAGATGAGGCAGCACAGATTATCCAGTGGCTGCGTAGTGAATGGCAGGGCGCACTGGGCATCCACACCCATGACAATTTGGGCTTAGCGCTTTCCAATACACTGCGAGCGATGGATGAGGGTGTTACTTGGGTTGACTCCACTGTCACCGGTATGGGTCGCGGCCCCGGTAACGCGCGCACAGAAGAACTGGCAATTGAAATCGCTTCACGTACGACCAAAGGCACCAATTTGATACCTTTGATGACGCTCCTGCGTGAGCACTTCAAACCAATGCAAGTTAAATATGGCTGGGGCACCAACCCGTATTATTATCTTGCAGGCAAATACGGTATCCACCCTACCTACATCCAAGAAATGCTAGGTGACTCTCGCTTCGGTGAAGAGGACATTCTTGCCGTTATTGATTATCTCCGAAATGAAGGCGGCAAAAAATTCAGCGTCAATACTTTAGATGCTGCCCGACATTTCTATCGTGGCGCACCCACTGGGCAGTGGACTCCCGAAGCCCTTTTTGCTGGCCAAGACGTGCTGCTACTGGGCACTGGCCCTGGAGTTGCTGCGCATCGCCAAGCGTTGGAGCACTTCATTCGCGAGAAAAAACCAGTGGTGATGGCACTAAATACTCAGAGCTCAATCGCTGCAGAGTTGATCGATGTCAGAGTTGCTTGCCATCCAGTCCGCCTTCTGGCCGACTGCGAAGCTCACATCGACCTGCCTCAACCCTTGATTACACCTTATTCAATGTTACCAGCAGACGTACAGAGGGCACTCGCCGATAAAAATGTGTTGGATTTCGGCTTGAACGTTCAGCCTGATAACTACACATTTGAGAGCATGCATTGCACTATTCCCACTTCATTAGTTGTTGCTTACGCACTGGCTGCCGCCAGTTCCGGTAAAGCGAAGCGCATCTTAATGGCTGGTTTTGACGGATACCCAGGAGAAGATCCGCGAAATACTGATACAAATAAACTTCTGAGGCAGTATCAAGACACTCCACTCAGCACCCCGCTTCTGTGTCTGACGCCAACACGTTATGACATTGAATGTCAAAGTATCTACGGGCCATTGAAATGAAACTTGAAAAAACCACCTGCTTCTTACCTTGCCGCAAGGGCAGCGAACGTATTCCGAAAAAGAATATCAAGCCATTTCTCGGTCATGAATTCGGACTGGTTGAAATCAAATTAAAACAGCTGCTCGAGGCTGATTCCATTGATGCCATCGTAATGAGCACAGACGATGAAACTATTCTTGATTACGCTTCATCCCTGAATAACAAAAAAATCAGGCTACACAAACGTCGGGGCGACCTGTCCTCTAGCCAAACAAGCACTGACCAATTGGTTGCTCACGCCCTTGAGTTAATCGGAGAAGGCAATATTTTATGGACCCATGTCACTTCACCGTTCATCACCGCCAGCCACTACAATGAAATTGTTAAACTTCACAATAAGAAGGTGCTCGAAGGCTACGATTCCTTGATGACCACGAGCCTTATACACGGTTTTCTGTGGCAAGACGGAGAAGCCATGAACTATGACAGAAAAATTGAAAAATGGCCAAGAACTCAAACTTTAACTCCAGTGCACGAAGTTAATAGTGGTGCATTTGTGGCGCACACTGATATTTACAGGTCACTAGACGATCGCATCGGCCGAAAACCTTATCTTCATCCGCTAAACAAAATAATCAGTCATGACATTGACTGGCCTGAAGACTTTATAATCGCGGAATGCTTGCTAGAAAAAGGATTGATCACTGTATGATAAATAAGGGACTAATCCTCGACTCTTACGCAACGCTCGTATTTGATTGCGATGGAGTGCTGCTTAACTCCAACAAAGTAAAAACTCGAGCATTCTATCAAGCAGCTCTTCCTTTCGGAGAGGCTGCTGCCCAAGCTCTTGCTGACTATCATGTTGCAAATGGTGGTGTATCTCGATATAAGAAATTTGCTTACTTTCTAGAAAACATCGCTGCTTCAAGCGTTGAGGGCGTTACGTTAGACACCCTTCTGAAAAGTTATGCAGAACATGTCATAACTGGGTTGCTCAATTGCGAAATTGCAAACGACCTCATTGAGCTACGAAGCAGAACCCCAGATGTCCGGTGGCTTATAGTTTCAGGCGGTGATCAAACCGAACTCCGTAGCGTATTCGAGCAGCGCGGACTATCAACATTGTTCGATGGCGGAATCTTCGGCAGCCCCGACATCAAAGAAGACATCCTCGCGCGCGAGTTGGACAAGGGGACGATAGTATTTCCCGCTCTATTTATAGGCGACAGCAAATATGACTACATGGCGGCCACCGGCGCAGAACTTGATTTTGTGTTTTTGAGCGAATGGTCCGAGGTTGAAGACTGGGAACAGTGGTCTTTCCAGAATAAAATTCGCGCACTTCCTAGGATCTCCTCCCTTCTAGGACTTTTCACCCCACCTCTTCTTGTTCAGCAATCATAAGATCCGTGATAGCCGCTGATTGGACCCAGGCTAGCCGCACTGCACTATCAAAATAAGCAGTTTCGCTCAATCCAACCGTCGTTTCATCAAAAAACATTGGAATCGCGAAAGGAAATAGGCAACTCAGGAAGCTAGATGAGCCTTACGGATTTCTCTCTTTCAACTCTACAACTCATAAATAATGCATATTGATACATTAATTACATGGAGACAGATATGATTATTGGCCCCTCACATGTAGTACGCTGGGAACGATTGAAGAATTTTTTGGGGGTCAATGCAGATTTTTATGGTGTTGGCGGCCTTCCTATTTGGCACGAAGACGTGAGATTGTTATCGCGATCAAATGATTCTTTTATTATGGTCGGCGACTTCAGATTCGGTAATTCGTATCATCTAACCCAAAACAAGAAAGACGCTTTTACGGTAAAAAAAGATTTGATCACCTCTGAAATAGACAGGCTAATGCTTGAAAGATCAGAAGCCAGCCTCGAGAGACTTTCAGGAGAAAAAATCCGCCTTGTTTTTTGGTGCCTGTTTATCAGGGAATACAAAAACATTGAAAGTAGAAAATATTTCAAGAATGGTGTGTATGAACATCCCGTGTGGAATCTTGCTACTTTAGAAAACAAGTTCGAAAATAGCATAAAGCTCTCGACAATCATCCGGCAGAATCTTGATTTTCTATTCATTGACAGCAGCAACCATCCATCAATATTTGGGTACTACTTTCTAAAAAGAATTCACCAGGGTGCAAGCCCGACAAACGCCTTAATGTCTACCCTAGAAGCAAAGAAGTCCTTTTTCAATATTTTTAATGTATATAAAGCCAATAAATTTATTATTTCTGGTACCACCAGCACTTTTAGGCTTATCAAGGACTATCTTCACCGTGGAATATTCGAAGCAAATCAGATTGGAGGATTCCAGGTAAGGGAAGCTGACGAGGCACTTTTCTCTGCCCACAAATATCATCAAAGCATAATTTACTTTGCAAAAGAAGAAGATTCCAAGCCGCATGACGAGCAACTCACTTTCTTCGATAAAGCACCATATCAACACAAGCTTCTCATAATTAAAAAAAATGGTAAAACCTTTTTTTATAAATCTAACAACTTGGAGAAGCCAAAGCCATACTTCGTAATGATCAACGACTCTGAAGATGAAGAAATAGTTGGTGACATCTACAATCTTATTGGTTTATCTCAAGTGATTTATTTCGCGCTCGCACTACTGAGCCACGAGGGCACATTATATACAAACCCTTACTGTGCATTGAAGAAGCTTTTATCGTCAGTTCATCCTGCACAGTAGCGAGCAAGCTTAGAAACTCGGACCAGTAATATTCCAAACAAAAAATGCAACCTGCTGCAGATTTGCTACAAGTTGCATTCCAAGCTCAGCTCATAAAAAACAACATCTTAGCTTTCAAACACTACAGTCAACCAAACTTCTCTTCGACTGCATCAAAAAATGAGCTTTTAAACTTATTTCGCGACCCCTGAAACCTTGAAAATACCGGCATGAAATTAATTTTTCCATTAAATTTAATGTCGGCATATCTCGACTCAGACGGAATTCTTCCTAGACTTTTAGCTGCGCATTTCAACGAAAGCTCACCTAGATTCAAAAGCGCGTGGCAGTCAGAAACTTGCCCCAAAACCCAATCATTTCGTGAGTGATAAATATCATTAATAGCTTTACGAGAGAAATCAAAAGCAGCTAAGTACTTCCAGCCCGCCTCTTTACTATTACCACTATGAACGAGTATCGTAGATTTCAAAATCAGACACTGACAATAGTTCCAATAACTGAGCTGATTTAAGTTTGGCTCATATTTAGTCAGAGCAGAATCAAGGGCCCATTCTGCACTCTCCACACGATCATTAAGTAAAAGCGCTAGGGAAAATGCAGTCGCGGAGGAAATACCCCAACGAGCGAGATTCGGAGTACAGTACTCTACCGCACCGTCGAACTTTTTCTTAGATTCAAAAAGTGTGTCAAGCACCCAACCGCGATACTCGGGTGCCTCCAGATATTTATATGAGACCAGAGTGATCAAGGCACCATAAAAATGGTTAGTAATGGGCATAATAGCTAGGGCGTTATACGCGACAAAAAAAAGCTCATTATTTTCCATTCCGCGAGTTGCGGCATTGACAATAGCCCCCGTCATATAAAACTCATCAGCGAGCTTATTTTGATCCAATCTGTATTTCGCAAATGCATCCATCAGGTCTATTTCAAAAATGCCCGATGAAAATACAAGACTTTCATAGATTGAAAAGTCTTTGATATTTATCTCAATAGCAAATGTTTCCGAGCCAACGTTTGTGAGCCATTTAAATGGGACCTCACACTGCCGTTGGTAAAGAGCGAGCAAGTCAGGACTTTGGAGATCTGCAAATGTAACTACAACAGAGGATAAACCGATGTTCGTTACTTTCATTTTCGTACTCCCTCGTTACCAACCTGAGAATTTTCTAAGGTCATATAAATTTCAGTAATTTCCTTAGCCTGGCACGCAGAGGTCCTTCTTACCTCTGTACAAGATTGTGCCTTGTGCTTGATCACCGAGTCATTGATATGTTTAAGTACTGCGACTAGCATTTGGGGGATTGGCTCGATTACATATCCATTTTTATTTTTTATGACATCCTCACCTATTCCTCCCATGTTGCTCGCTACTACCCAGCACCCGCTTGCGACGGCTTCTCTCGTGACTAGACCAAAGCTCTCTGGCCACAGAGATGGCGCAAACAAAACATCGATTTTGCTGTAGAGACTTACAATTTCCTTCTGATTTATGCGGCCGACAAATGTCACTGGCACATTGCCCCACATGGACTGCTTCTCATACCCTTCATGCTTCGAATGGTCAACAATCAGAAGTTCAATGCTGTCAGGCTGGCAATGAAGTATGGCCTCTTTGAGCAAGTAATATCCCTTGTGCTCAGACATCCCGCCAATATGCCCGCATACTACTCGGTTGGTGTGTGATGTATCCTTCTGCGACCATTGGATATCGCTCGAAATGCCATTAGCGACAACTTCTATCTGAGCTATGCCGTTTTTACGGTAAATTTCAGCAAATGCGTTCGACACCGTTAGAATCCTTGCTGCCCCCTGCAATAGCTCTTTGAGATCTCGCCGACGCTCAATTGAATCTGCGAGTTTTATATTGGTAGGCAACTCCAAATTTTGATAAGGGTCGGGATGCCCTTCAGGATAAACTTTCGAGTTGTGGTCTACTAAAAACTGGAAGTCCGAGATCCACCAAGCATCGTGAATCGTAACCATGTAAGGGATCTTGGCATCCCTGGCTGCCTCGACGATTGAGGCTGTCAAACGTTGCACGCAGTGAAAATGTATCAAGTCAGGTTTTTCTAGCTCCAAAAAATTTTTAAATAAGCAATACATCTCCGGATCTTTAGAGTGCCAGTCCATATGCTCACGCCAAAGGGTCGTCGCACGGTAGACTCGGCATCCATCATAGCTGTAAACGCTCATCTGGTGAGCAGGCCTGCACTCTACGTCAGCAGTAAACACACATACATCCAATTCATCTGAATAACTCTTTCTGAAATCAGAAAAATTATCCGCTACTACTCGGGTGGCTCCACCGATAGACTGTGGCGGAAAAAATACGTTGACCAGAGCAATTTTCTTCTTAGCTTTTTTCCTCACGAGTGTTGCGCCTTGAGTCTTGCTGGCATACTGGTCAAGTGTAGCTACAAACGCAGCACCCAAAGCCTGGAGGCTGTAATCGTCTTTCGCTCGTTTTTGTGCTGCCATTCCTACCTTCTTGCGTAGTTCCTGGCTGCCGGTAAGTTTTCTCAAAGCTGAGTACCACTCCTCGTGAGTGGTCGCGAGAAAACCATCCTCTCCATCTCTGACAACGTCCCGATAGTTAGCCGTACTGCTCAGAACAGATGGAATAGCAAAACAACCTGCCTCGAACCACTTGAGCTCACTTTTGCATGCATTAACTTTGTCATCATGTAATACCGCGATATTGATATCTGCCTGTTCAAGCAGGGACCAATAGCCTTGAACACTTTCCATAGCTGGAAGCTGGACAAAACGTTTTTCATACCTCGTCACAAATGCCTTTGGTAGACGCAAATAGCCTACAACGATCAATCGAGCTTGGGGTACGTCAGTAAGTACGCGCTCAATGGCGGGGAGAGCCTGCTCGATAAAATCACTATTGTGAGCTTGTGTCCCGCTTCCGTAGAAGATATCGATGGTGTTTTTGTGGGACTTGTCCTGCACTCGTATGTTATTGAGTTTGTCCAGACCGTTGCGATGAAGCCAGCAGTTTCTGTCCCCGACCAGATTGGCCAACTCTATACGCAAAGGTTCCGTGGAGGCTATACCCTGTCGGCACAACCGCGCAGCCGCATTAAATAAAGCCATTCCACGTGTCAGATCTCGGTGTGTCGCCACCGAGACATAACCACCATAGCTTTCGATGGTGGGTGGGTAATCAGCCACAAACAGAAGATCATCAATCTCATAGATACTGAGCTTACCCGTTGCATTGACCTGAGCGATCGCTTTTATCACCTGCACTACAGCTGGAACACGATAGAATATAACAACATCGTGCAGCGCTAATTCGTTCTGATGGCTGTCCAGTTCGGTCCAACTAACGGCGGTCGCTTGCTTACCTAGAGCTTGTAGCTGCTCAATTTTTTGGTTAATTCGGTAGCGTACACATTGCGCGACGTGGAAGTCACCCACTATCAAAATACGATCGGTATTCAGCTGTCCCAAGGGTGGAAGCGCCAGCAGGTCGCCTGGAGTACTCTCAGGAGACCTTCCAAATACTGGGAAATAGGCTCGATAAAGCTGGAAAGCAGAGTCAAATGCGTCCTCAATCAACATCTGACGATTTTGAGTATCGACATGAGTCATTAGCCTTGCATGAACATCTCGCCACTTCTGCTTCGCCAGATGATCCAGTTCATCTTGTTGGGATCTGTGGTTCGGATTATTAGCAATACCTTCGGATAACACGGTGATTGCCTCATCTATTCGATGAAGTTTAGCAAGACATTGCGCTCTGTTAAAGCTTGTCCAAACTGGTGGATTAGGCAGTAAATTCGCAGCATTAAAATATTGTAACGCAATGCTAAAATGACCATCAGCCATATAACTTTCAGCCAGTTGACTGAATGCCTCTGCGGTGGGCAGGATAGCTAAGCCGGCTTCAAGTAATATACGACCTTGCTGAGATTTGTTTGATGCTAGGTAATGCGTACCCAGTTTTGTGAACACTGCTTGACTTTCTTTTGGTGTATCGGAAAGTTCAATCGGAATAACGTCTTGGCCCAAGAAGATACCCATTACACGCTGAGGCTCAAGCTGCATGCCACGTTTGGCATTTTTTTCAATAACCACGGAAAGGCTGAACCCACTCGGAATTATCCCCGGTGGAAGACCATGCCTCTCAGCCCAGTCACTCATGCTCGCAAATCGCGCCTCCTTCTTTCCGTAATGTTTAAAGTGTGCATCCGCAACGAGCTGGGTATCAATACCCGCATTTTTTAAATCCGGGTAGAAATTCACATAGAAATCTAGATCCACCGTATCAGGGGCTATAGTATCTAGGGTGAGTGAACCCTCAAAATTATTGATTAACAACTCAGTATTAAGCTTTGCGTCACCGTTTTCATGAGAAGCAGATGCGTAACGACCCTCTTGATACCCGAAAGAATGCCAATGCTGCTCTAGCGCGTCATCTGCAAGCGAAGATAGATCAGAATATTTATTCCGATAATAGACTAAATCCAATGCAAATCGGAAAGAGCCTCCTCTTTTGTGAGCCAAGGACACAACGCCATCTCCCTTGCGAATGTCCGACTGATTATCAGCGCTCGGCAAGCTTTCCTTAACAGACATTTTTTTGATTTCCCATGAATATTCAAAAGCGTCACATAGCTAACACGGAGTAAAATAAATAAAAGTTAGCGAACCACGACATCAATACTTATTGGTCAGGCCAATTTAAAAGAAAGAGCATTTATCACCCCCAACCCTATTAGAGCAACTTTGGTTAAACAACAATCATCAATATTTATCACTTACTTAAACACAAATAGAAACACTCGATCTTGCGGGCATTCACATCGAGCTGTAAAGACCATACTTCGTTCAATACTAACCACCACTTTTCTCCATTTCTGTAATCACTTTGCCCCGCCTTACTTTTGTCTCCGCCTAGGGTCCCGTTTCCTGACCCTCGACTCGTCTGGCTGGGACGGTTCCGCAGCGCCCTCTGCGATTGCGGATGGATCAGTCCGAACAACACCAGTCCAGCGGTGTATTTTTTGACATCATGGTGGTCTAATTCAGCACAACGGTAGCTTCTCGCGCCCGGCTGCAGATAAGAAGTTTCTCAGCGTCATCTGCTTCCGACAACACTTTTTGTCCAGATAGAGCTAATTTATGATTTTAGTAACAGGCGGAGCCGGCTTCATCGGTTCAAATTTTGTTCTGCAATGGTGTGCTCACAACCCAGAATCTGTGCTTAACCTCGATGCGCTTACCTATGCAGGCAACCCTGCGAACCTGCAAGCACTTGAAGGCAATCAACACTACCAATTTCTTCAAGGCAATATCTGCGATGAGCCTCTGTTAGCCGAGCTGTTCGCCAAGTATCGGCCCCGGGCCGTAGTGCATTTTGCAGCGGAGTCTCACGTCGACCGCTCCATCACCGGTCCTGAAGCCTTCGTCGAGACCAATGTGGTTGGCACCTTCCGTCTCCTGGAAGCAGCCCGATCGTACTGGAATAGCCTCAATGGAACGGAAAAAGATGCATTCCGCTTCTTACACGTCTCAACCGACGAGGTCTACGGCACCCTCAGCCCGAATGATCCTGCGTTCACCGAGACTACCCCGTACGCCCCCAATAGCCCGTATTCTGCTAGCAAGGCCGCCAGCGATCACCTAGTGCGATCGTACTTCCACACCTACGGCATGCCGGTGCTCACCACCAACTGCTCGAACAACTATGGTCCCTTTCATTTCCCGGAAAAGCTCATCCCATTGATGATCGTGAACGCCTTAGCTGGCAAAGCCTTGCCGGTATATGGTGATGGCCAGCAAATTCGCGACTGGCTATACGTCGAAGATCACTGCTCAGGCATCCGACGCGTTCTGGAAGCCGGAAGTTTCGGCGAGACGTACAACATCGGTGGCTGGAACGAGAAAGCAAATATCGACATCGTTAAAACGGTATGTGCTCTGCTCGACGAGATGGCGCCAGCGTCTGATCGAAAAGTGATCAATCAGAACACTGGTGAGCTCGTAGAAAATTATGCTGAGCTGGTTACCTACGTCACCGACCGCCCCGGCCATGATCGCCGGTACGCGATTGACGCCCACAAGATCGAGCGCGAGCTGGGCTGGAAGCCTGCTGAAACTTTCGACACTGGCATCCGTAAGACAGTTGCCTGGTACCTGGCGAATCAGGAGTGGGTCAAAGGCGTCATGGACGGCAGCTATCGCGATTGGGTAGCGCAACAATATGGGGCAAGCCAAGCGTGAAAATTCTACTGCTGGGTAAAAATGGCCAGGTTGGCTGGGAGCTGCAGCGTGCGCTCGGCACGTTAGGTGAAGTAGTAGCCCTTGATCGACACCGGGCAGCTACACCCTTCGGTGAGCTGTCCGGCGACTTGTCAGACCTGGAGGGTCTGGGAGCCAGCATTCGCAGCGTGGCGCCCCATGTAATCGTCAACGCCGCCGCATATACGGCGGTAGACAAAGCCGAAAGTGAGCGCGATCTTGCCCATAAGGTAAACGCGCTCGCTAGCCAGGTAATGGCTGAAGAGGCCAAACGTCTTGATGCATGGTTGGTGCATTACTCGACCGACTACGTCTTCGATGGCAGCGGCTCGAATGCCTGGAAAGAGACTGACGTAGTTGCACCGGTCAATTACTACGGCGCAACCAAGCTCGAAGGTGAGCAACTGATTCAGGCATCAGGCTGCAAGCACCTGATATTCCGGACTAGCTGGGTATATGCAGCTCGGGGCAACAATTTTGCTAAGACCATGCTGCGCCTGGCGAGGGACCGGGCGACGCTCAGCGTGATCGCTGATCAGGTGGGTGTGCCGACTGGGGCTGATTTGCTGGCAGATGTGGCGGTAGCGGCCTTGCAACAAGCGTTTCGCAAGCCTGAGCTGGGCGGCGTCTATCACCTGGCGCCTGCGGGCGAAACCACTTGGTATGCGTATGCCAAGTACGTCATCGAGTTTGCTCGGAACCATGGTGAATCGTTGTCGGTCGAAACGGTCAACCCGATAGCCACAACCGAGTATCCAACGCCGGCTAAGCGCCCGTTGAACTCACGGCTATCGACTGCGAAACTTCGTGACTCGTTCTCTCTGCACTTGCCGGATTGGCAAAGTGGTGTAACCCGCATGCTTATGGAAGCTCTGAACAAATGAACACGACCAATCGTAAAGGGATCATTCTGGCTGGTGGTTCGGGGACGCGTCTGCACCCAGCGACGCTGTCCGTTTCCAAGCAACTTCTACCCGTTTATGACAAGCCGATGATCTATTACCCGCTCAGCACGCTACTGCTGGCGGGCATCCGAGAAATTTTGATCATCTCCACGCCGCAAGACACACCGCGCTTTGAACAGCTGCTCGGTGATGGTAGTCAGTGGGGCCTCAACCTCTCCTATGCCGTGCAGCCAAGCCCGGATGGCCTGGCCCAGGCCTTCACAATCGGCGCCGACTTTATCGGGAACGACCCATGTGCACTGGTGCTGGGAGACAACATTTTCTACGGCCATGACTTCCAGTCGCTGTTGCTTAACGCCGATCAGCGTGAAACAGGCGCATCAGTCTTTGCCTATCACGTCCACGACCCGGAACGTTACGGCGTTGCCGAGTTCGATGACAGCGGTCGCGTGCTGTCGCTCGAAGAAAAGCCCAAGGTACCGAAGTCGAGCTATGCGGTTACTGGCCTGTACTTCTACGACAACCAGGTGGTAGATCTGGCTCGCGACCTGAAGCCGTCTGCTCGGGGCGAGCTGGAGATCACCGATCTCAACAACCTCTACCTGCAGCAAGAGCAGCTGCACGTTGAGATCATGGGCCGCGGTTATGCATGGCTCGATACTGGCACACACGATAGCTTGCTCGATGCCAGCCAGTACATTGCCACAATGGAGCGACGCCAAGGACTGAAAGTCGCCTGCCCGGAAGAGATCTGCTACCGAGCTGGATGGATCGGCGCCGAGCAGCTTGAACGCCTTGCTCAGCCATTACTCAAAAACGGTTATGGCCAGTATCTGAAAAACCTGCTGAAAGAGAAGATATTCTGATGCACGCTACTCCTCTGGCCATTCCCGACGTTTACCTGTTCACCCCCAAGGTCTTCGGCGATGACCGCGGCTTCTTTTTTGAAAGCTTCAACGCCAACGTTTTTCAAGAAGCTACCGGTCTGAATCCAGACTTCGTTCAGGACAATCACTCCCGGTCTGTGAAAGGCGTTCTCCGCGGTCTGCACTACCAACTAGCGCCCCACGCTCAGGGCAAGCTGGTTCGTGTCGTTCAAGGCGAGGTCTTCGATGTGGCGGTGGACATCCGTCGCTCCTCCCCTACTTTCGGCAAGTGGGTAGGTGCTCGGCTGTCGGCTGAAAACAAAAACCAACTGTGGGTCCCGCCGGGGTTTGCCCACGGTTTCGTGACGTTGAGCGAAACCGCCGAGTTTTTGTACAAGACCACCGATTTGTACCACCCAGCCAGCGAGCGTTGCATCGCTTGGGATGATCCGGAGATCGGCATCGAGTGGCCTATCGACTACGCCCCGAGTTTGTCCGGCAAGGACCAGCTCGGCGTGGCACTGGCCGACGCTGAACTGTTTAGCTGAGCAATGAGCGGGGCTGCGTCTTGTGCGCAGCCCCGCAGTTGTCAGTAGTCCTGTGGTCTGCCCGTGCTCCAGGCCTTCAAAGCCTGCCACTGCTCCTCAGTGGATTGGTAGCCCTGCAAGCCGCTCACGTTGACAGCGTCCCGCCGGCGGTGACAGCATTCTTGTTTGCCCGCCAGTGACCTCGCAAATGCCTGCTGCCTCTACCCCAGCCGAACGGCTGTATACCCTGGATACCCTGAGGGGTATCGCTGCGCTCAGTGTCGTGTTCTGGCATTGGCAGCATTTCTTCTATGTAGGCGATACCCCTTCGGGTTTCGATCCCACGCGGCAACCGTTCTATTCAGTATTGTCAGCGCTCTACCACCAAGGTGGCCTGGCTGTGCAGCTGTTTTTCTCGATTTCCGGATTTGTTTTCTTCTGGTTGTTTTCGGCTGGCATCGCCACGGGAAAGGTCTCGCTTCGCAGTTTCGCCATTGACCGCTTCAGTCGACTCTACCCTCTGCACCTGGCCACCTTTGGCCTGGTCGCCGCACTGCAGGTGGCCTATCTGGCAGACCATACGAGCTACTTCGTCTATCAATTCAACGATGCATACCACGCCCTTCTCAACCTGCTGTTAGCACCAGCCTGGGGCTTTGAACAAGGATGGTCTTTCAATGCGCCCATCTGGTCTGTGTCGGTGGAAGTGCTGCTGTATGCATCGTTCTTCCTCATCTGCCTTGCCGGGCGCTGGCGTTGGCTGCTTGCGGGAGTCGCTTGCGGCGCTGGACTGCTGCTCTACCCGGACACCTACAAGGTGGGTAGCGGGCTTCTGTGCTTCTACCTTGGCGGTATTGCCTATATTTTGCTCGATCAGCTACGCCGCCGTGCAGGCAGCGCGGCGGCGCTCGTGATCAGCACTGCGGCTGCGTCGGCAGCATGGTTTTATCAATTTGCGGTAGCCGAGGCAGCAAACAGCTACCTGATCATGTGTCTTTGCTTCCCGGCGACACTGGCCATGCTGGCTGCAGCAGGTTTGCATTGGCCGGGCCTGTTGCGCTCGACCGCTTGGGTAGGCGATATCAGTTATGCCTCTTACCTACTGCACTTCCCATTGCAGATTGTGTTTGCGCTGGTCGTGGACAGCTTGGGCCTGGCCAGAGAGGTGTTCTATCAGTCGTGGGTCATGCTGCTATTCTTCGCCATACTGATCCCACTGAGCCTTGCCTGTCACCGATGGTTCGAGCGCCCTGCTCAGCGTTACCTCAGGGCACGGGGATCGAGTGCTCGGATACGCCTCCCTTCTTAAGCAGTATTCCCACCCATTTCGTACCTCAATGGTCAGGGGAGAACCCGCTAAAGGCGGCTGACGCGCAAAAAAAAAGCAGGGTAGCCAATCAGCCACCCTGCCCTTTTACCATCACCCGCTGTCAGTGCACCTGCGTTGCCACCACAGCCTTGGCCACAGCGGCGCGGTCCGGCGCCCCCAGTACCAGGTGTTTAAGCGTTGCAGCGCTTTCACTCCAGCGCATCCAGGGCATTTCATCCGACAACGGATGCTCGCCCTGCTCGTACAGCGGCAACCACTGCTCGATGGCTTTCACCAACGCCTGCGGCTCTACCCCTTCGAAGTAGAACGCGTGATCACCGGCCACTTCGCGGAACACGGGGATGTCGCGGGCAATGATCGGCAGCTTGTGCTGGGCAGCTTCGATCAGCGGCAAACCAAAGCCTTCGGCCTCGGAGGCTGCCACCAATGCGCAGCTGGCGCTGTACAGGTGGTTCAGATTGGTGTCGCTCAGCCCTTCCAGCCAGAACAGGCGGTTGCCTCGTTCAGGGTGCACGCGCAGGTGGCCAGCCAGGCCTTCGACGGCCCAACCTTCTTTGCCCACCAGCACCAGGTTCACGTCCACGCCTTTGGCCCACAGCAACTCGAATGCAGCCACAGTCTGATGGTGGCCTTTTCTTGGTTCCAGCGTGCCTACCATGAGGAAGGTAGGTGCTGCGTTCAGGCGCCCTTGCAGTTGCGCATCCAGCGACGGCAGTGCCTGTTCATCGGCGGCCGTTTCAATGTCGGCGCCCAGGTGGAAGTGGCTGATCGAAGGCAGGACGGTCAAACCTTCGTGGTGCTGCAGCCAGCCCTTCACGTCCACGGCCACTGCCGCGGAAATGGCAACCACACCATCGGCGTAGCGGCCAATCGAGCGCATCCAGTTGGTGAACGCACCATCGATACCCGGGTAGGCAAAGCGGGCGTGCAGCAACGGGATCAGGTCGTAAACAACGAAGTGAATGCTCACCCCGGCTCGGCGCATCCGTTCAAGCTCGCTGTTGAACTCAGGGAACAGGTGAGCACTGAGATCCAGACCGAGGAACACGTCTCCGACGGTGTACTCGATAGGCCGCTCGTGGGCGCCGACCACGTACTCATTGGCGCCAGGGTAGTCGCTGGCAATCCGGTAGCCGTGCCCGGGCACACCGAACACCGGCACGACCTGGTAGTCGAGGCCTTCACCGGCCTGGAACTCACCGATCACACGCTTGACCACGCGCTGGATGCCGGTTTTCGCGTCACGGAAGTACAACTCGGACACGTCCACCAGCAGCTTGCGAGGGGCCGCTACGGCCACGCTCGGCTTGGTCAGGCGCTGCTCGATCACCAGAGGTGCCATGCGCTTGCGCTCGTACAACAGGGCTTGCACGGTGGCGTCCAGACGCGTGGAAATACGCGTCCAGCTGCGATCCTGAATCCATTGTGCCTGACGGGCTACCAGCTCGCTGGCCTTGGCCGGGTCTTGCTCAAGTTCGACAATCGAGGCGACAACGTCATCCGCCTTGCTGCCCGACATGCGCCAGGTGGCCTCTGCCAGGTCAGAGAAGATATGGATTGGGGTCACCAATACCGGCTTGAGCGTGGCCAGGCCAATGGTGACCGCGGCGCTGGCGCTTTCCTGGGTTTCCTTGTACGGGAAGATCACGTAATCGGCTGCGGACAGGATGCGCAGGCATTCCTGGATCGGCAGGTAATCGGTGATCCAGCTGATGTTGTGCTCAACCTGCAACTCCGCAGCGCGTGCGCGGTAAGCGTTGAGGGTCTGCTCGCTACGCGAGTCGAGGATCGAGTGCAGCCCGATCATGCGCACGTTGCGGCCAGTGGCGCGCTCCAGAGGGCGGATGGTTTCGATCAGCGTGTCGATGCCTTTGTGCGCGAGGATGAAGCCAAAGCACGCAATCACCAGGTCCTGCTGACCGATGCCCAGCTCAGCCCGCACATTGTCCGAGCTGCCAGCAGGCAGCGGTGACATCACGCCAAGGCCGATCATCATGACGTTGGCGGTCAGGCCCAGTACCAACAGGTTGTTCAGGTCCTCGGGCTTGTGCACGATGATCCGGTCCAGCTTGCTCAGCGCGCGCATGGCGCTGTCGGCCACGCGGTGGTCGGCAATCAATGGCTGCGTCGAATGCAGCTCCAGGATCACTACCTTGCCTTGGGCCTGCAGCGATGCCAGGCGCTGGCAGATTTCGTCTGTCAGGGCGAACAGGCTCGGCTGATGCTGCACGATCACCGTGTCGGCGGCGGCGCACTCTTCATTGCCCAGCACTTCGAGTACGGCTTTGGCATCGCCCAGTTTCCAGGCCGGCTGATACTCGGACTCGGCGAGAGCAGCGGTACGTTCATCACAGAAGACGCTGATCTCGTAACGCTCACGGTCGAACTCGCTCAGCAGCGACTGGCTGTATTCAGCGACGCCGCATTTGGTTGCCCACGGGCCGACCACCACCAATTTGGTCTTGCCAGGTGCCAGCGGCGGCTGATTTTTCAGCCATTGGGCGCTGGCCATCACGGCTTGGGCGCTTTGCTCCCAGGTATAGGCATTGCGGATCAGCTCGATGCCTTCACGGCGGCGCTGTTCCAGCCCGGCATCGCCGTTGAGTACCTTGTCGTGGATCTCGCGCAGCTTGACGGCCAAGGTTTCCTTGTCCGGCTCGACCCAGCAGGAGTTGGCACTGCCCAGATGGCTGCCGGATTTGGCAAACAGGAATGGCAACAGCTCGGCGGTGCGCAGGGTACAGAAGTCTACGTGGGCACCAAAGCCTGTAACGATCACAGGCAGCCCCAACGCCAGCGCCTCTGCGGCTGGCAAGTTGAAGCCTTCTCCGCGGGTAGGCAACACCAGGGCCTGAGCGGAGCGATACAGCGCAATGATGCCCTGATCGTCCATCGGGCTTTCATCCACCACGATCGCCGGCAGATTGCTGCGGCCTTCCGACAATTCGGCGATCAGTTCATGCACCCGGTTGTGCGGGTTGGGGAACGTCTTGATGAACAGCTCGACGTTGTCTTGCTGGGTGAACGCATTGAGGTAACCCGCCAGCAACACGTCTGGCCCTTTGCGTTCGAACATCGATGAAATATGCAGGAAGCGCAAAGGCTTGCCCGGTGCAGGCCTGATGTCGTCGATTGGCGGCTCGTCCTGGGTGATGATGTGGTCAACCCCCATCGGGCAGACGAACACCGGCAGGCGGCAACCGGAATCCTGCAGCACCTTCTTGACGAACGATGCGGCCACGATAACGCCGTCGAAGTTGTCGTTGATGTGGGTGATCGTGTCGAACGGCACTGCCGTCTCTTCCCAGAAGAACATCACCAGGCGCTGGCCGGCAGCCTGCATGTCCTGGATCATCGGGTAATGGTGGACGATGGAGAGCACATCGCTTTCCAGTTCGATGTCCAGCGAATTGCCAACCGCCTGCCCCAGCCGTTGCTGGAACTCGGGAATGTCGATCGGGTTATCGTAGGCTTTGCCGTGGTATGGCTGAAATGCGAGCTTGCCTTCGAGCAGGTCGAAGACGGCCAGGCCAAGGCCGCGGTTGACGATCGCCAGGCTGTAATGGCCTTCGATATGGCCAGTGAACCTCACGCCTTTGAAGCCTGTCACTGGCGTGTGCGCAGCGAGGAACATGGCCTCGGGCAGCAACGGCGCCTTGGGGTAGACGGCAAAGCTGACTCGCGAGTAGTCCACGCCGGTGAAGCTGGCACTTGGCATGCCTGGAGCGGCCAGAGGCGATGTCAGCAAGCCACGGTGCTGAGCGAACAACTTGAGCTGGTGATGAGCCTTGGGGAACTTGCGCAGCACCTGGTTGGCGCTATGGCGCAAGGTCTGGTTGGCAAGCACCGACTTGAGCACTTTCAACGCCAGAGGCCGCACGGCGCCTTTGATCCGGTCCGGCAATGATTCGGCTTCGCGCTCGCGCAGCAGCGCTTCGATGTTGCTCAAGCGCTGGTCGAGTTGAGCCATGCCTGTGCCCAGCACCTGGATATCGCCCTTGAGCTGCTGCTGGATCGTCCGATCACGGCCGGCGCGCTCGTCCAGGCCTTCCACATCCTGCTTCAGCCTGAAGAACTCTGACTGGAAGCGGTCGATGCTCTGGGCGAACTCGGCGTTGACCTCACGTATCTGCTGCAGGCCCGTGCCGGTGTTTTCGGCGCTGTGCTCCAGTGCATCGAAGCGACCCTGGAGTTTTTCCTCGTAGCGCTCAGCCAATCCGTCGAGGGTTACGCCATAGTCTTGCTCAAACGCCAGGTCGAAGGCTGCCAGGGTCGTCGCAGGCGCTGCTTTTTGGGCAACAACGGCGTAGTCCTGACTGACTCCGTGAAAGACATTCAACAGCTGGATGTCTTCAGTGGGCGGGATCGGCGAAGGCTCTTGCAGGCGCAGCAGTTTGTTGCGGGCAAACCCTTCGTACTCGACCAGGAACGTGAGCAGCAGATTCGGGATCGGCTTCTCATGAGACGGATCAAGGTAGAAATTGTTGGTACCGACCACCAGGTTTTCGGCGTTCGGCGTTTCCAGAATCAGCAAGCCGCCTGGAACCAGCACGCGCAGTGCCTGGCCCACCAACTCTACCAACAGGGCAAACGGGATGTGCTCGGCTATATGGAAACCAGACACGAGCACCTGGCTGTTGTCCGGCAGGGACTTGAGCTTGCTGATGGCATCAACGTTCTCGACAGCATAACCATCGATGCGGCATTGCTCGAGCATGCCCTCATCCAGATCGACGCCGTGCACATCAAAGCCGTTGCTGGCCAGCAGGCCCATCCATTCACCGCGCCCACAGCCCAGATCGAGGGCTCGGCGGGCGTCATCGAGTTGCAACAGCGGGGTGATGAAAGGCAGATAAACCTGCAAGCGCTCGGTAATCAGTTGCGCCGAACCGCGATAACGGTCTTCAAAGGCGCGATAGAAAGGTATTTTCACCGAATGCACTCCACCGCTGTTGGGACCCAGGCCATGCCGACAAATTGAGGCTTGCTGGTATTCACGACGTTGAACACCAGCGCCAGGTCCCGCCATTCATAATTGCTGCCGATATGCACGTCACTGGCGTGCAGCGCCACGGCCACCGAGTAAGAGCCGGGGCCCAGGTTCATGTCGAAGGCGAAGCGGAACTCCAGCTTCTCCCCGGCGGCCAGCGATTTCTGCGCCTGCCCCAGGTGATGGGTGTTGGTACCGAACACATGCTGGCCCAGACGGTCCTTGATGACGTAGCCCACCACCAGTTCGGGGATGGCCTCGTGCACCTCGACCTGGACGCTCAACTGCACGGTGTCGCCCACCGCCACGAACTCCACCGGCTGCTCGGCCTCGTCGAACAGGGCAACGGCGCCAATGCTCGCCTCGCCAGTGCCAGACTGGGTCTGAACCGTGCCGTCGGCCAATTGCTTGACCTGCACCGTGCTGTTCTCCTTTTCGGCGATCAGCGCGTTGTAGTAGTCCATCACCTGCTCGGGCGGGCCGTCCTTGATGATCGAGCCGTTTTCCAGCAGCAGCGCGCGGCTGCACAACGACTGGATAGCACCGCGATCGTGCGAAACGATCAGCAATGAGGTGCCCAGGCGCTGGAACTCGCGGATACGTTCAAAGCTTTTGTGCTGGAAGTAGCTATCGCCGACCGACAGTGCCTCGTCGACGATCAGGATTTCCGGGCGGAAGGCGGTGGCCACTGCAAACGCTACGCGCATCTGCATGCCGCTGGAGTAGGTGCGGACGGCTTCGTCAAAGTACTCGCCGATTTCGGCAAAGGCTTCGATGTCATCCATTGCCGAGCTGATTTGCTCGGCGTCGAAGCCCATCAGCCCGGCCGCGTGATAAACGTTCTGGCGCCCGGTGAGCTCAGGGTTGAAGCCCATGCCCAGTTCAAGAATAGCCGCGATCCGCCCATTTACATGGACCTGGCCTTGGGTGGGCTGCAGCGTACCGGTGATCATCTTCAGCAAGGTGGACTTGCCGGCACCGTTCTGGCCGATGATGCCGATCGCTTCGCCTGGCTCGATGGCGAAGTTGATGTGCCTGAGCACCCAGTGCTCGCTGGAAGCCTTTACCGGCAGGAAGAACCAGTTGGCAATGCGCTGCCATTCGGAACGGTAGGTTTTATAAGCCTTTCCTACATCACTTACAGACAACAGGCTCATAGCACATCCACCATTTCAGGAACCGAGCGACGGAACAGGAACAACCCAAGCAACAGCAGTCCCAGCGAAATGCACACCATGGTGACTGCCTGGCTCAGGTCTGGAGCTTTGGCGTAAACCAGCACGTCGTGGTAGGCCGTGACGATCGGGTACATCGGGTTGTAGCTCAGCGTTCCACGCAGGTATTCCGGGATCACATTGACCATGTAGACGATGGGTGTGAACCAAAACAGGACCTGCAGGATAATTGGCACAACCTGGCCAATATCACGCAGGAACACATTGAGAATGCCGAGCACCAGGCCTATGCCTACCGAGAGGGCGACGACGATCATCACCAGCGGGATCAACCACAGGGCTTCAAGCGTCGGGTAATGCCCCAGCAACGCGAACACCACCATGACCGCGATGAACAACAACAGGTTGTTCAGCAGGCACGATCCCACCACGATCACGGGCAAGGTGATACGCGGAAAGCGCATCTTCTTCATGATGTTGCCTTGCTCGATAAAGAGCGTGAGGCAGCGGCTGACTATCTCTGAAAACAGGTTCCACGCCAGAATACCGGCCATCAGGTAAAGCGCGTAGGCGTACTTGTTGTCGATCCCCGGCAGCTTGGCTGCCAGCACGTTGGACAGGATCAGCGCGTAGATGGCGACTTGCGCCAGTGGATGAATGATCATCCACAAACCGCCCAGTTTGCTGCGTGCAAAGCGCGAGACGAACTCGTTCTTGATGGAGGAAAAGATGAAGCCTCGATAGGCCCAGATACCTTTAATCATGCCAAACATAAATCAACCTCTGATCAGGCTCGCGATCTCTTCGACACGCTGGTCGACGAGGGCTTGGTTACCGCGGCTCTCGATGTTGAGGCGCAGCAACGGTTCGGTATTGGAGCCACGCAAGCTGAAACGCCAATCGGCAAATTCGACGCTGATGCCATCGGTACGGTCGATGCTGGGATTGTGCGGCAGGTAGAAGGCCAGAATTTTCTCGATGGTGCCCTTCACATCGGCCACTTCGTAGTTGATCTCACCGCTGCACGGGAAGGCCTCGATACGCTCATCCACAAGCTGAGCAAGGCTCTTGCCGGTGACACTCATCAGTTCTGCGACGAGCAACCACGGAATATTCCCGCTGTCGCAGTACGCGAAATCGCGGAAGTAATGGTGAGCGCTCATTTCGCCGCCATACACGGCATCTTCGGCGCGCATGCGCTCCTTGATGAAGGCGTGGCCGGTTTTGCTCTGAACCGCTATGCCACCCGCTGCTTCGACCTGCTCGATGGTGTTCCAGGTCAGGCGCGGGTCGTGGATGATCTTGCTGCCAGGATGCTTGGCCAGCAGCATTTCAGCCAACAGGCCGACCACGTAGTAGCCTTCAATGAAACGGCCCTGGCTGTCGAAGAAGAAGCAGCGGTCGAAGTCGCCGTCAAACGCAATACCCAAGTCGGCGCCGGTGTCGAGCACCGCCTGACGGGTCAGGTCGCGGTTCTCAGGCAGCAGCGGATTGGGGATACCGTTGGGGAAGTTACCGTCCGGCTCGCCATTGATCACGGTGAGGTTCAGCGGCAGACGTGCCTTGAGCAGTTCCAGTACCGGGCCGACAGCACCGTTGCCGGGGTCGGCCAATACCTTGAGTGGCTTCAGTGCGGACAGGTCGATATAGGTCAGCAGGTGGTCAATGTAGGCAGTCTTGTCGAACGCCTCACGCACGCTGCCTGGCGCAGCGGCCAGGGTGCCGAGGTCGCCGGCTTCGACGCGCTGGCGGATGTCATTCAGGCCGGTGTCACCGCTGATCGGGCGCGATTGCTCGCGGACCAGCTTCATGCCGTTGTAACCCTTTGGATTATGGCTGGCGGTGACCATGATGCCGCCATCAGCCTGGTAGTGGCTGGTAGCGAAGTAGACTTCTTCAGTGCCACACAGGCCGATATCGATAACGTCGGCCCCGCCTTCGGTCAGGCCTTTGATCAGGGCACGGGACAGGCCAGGGCTTTCCAGGCGCATGTCGCGGCCGACCACGTAGGTACGCCCGCTCAGTTGGGCCACGAGTGCGCGGCCGATCCGGTAGGCTACATCGTCGTTGAGGTCGGCAGGCACTTGCCCGCGAATGTCGTAGGCTTTGAAGCAACGGGTCTGGATAGGTGGGTACATACATCTCACTCGATACGACGCGGATCTACAGGCATCGATTTCAGGATGATTGACGCCGGCAGGTCGCCAACAAAAATCGGCCCGTGATGCCGCCAAACGGGGCAGCCACGGGCCGAACAGGAGTGCTCGCCGTCAGGCGTCGCAACGACCGTAATTGTCCTCGAAGCGAATAATGTCGTCTTCGCCGAGGTAGTCGCCGCTCTGCACTTCGATCAGGACCAGGTCTATGACACCTGGGTTTTGCAAACGGTGCTTATGGCCTGCACGAATGAAGGTGGATTCATTGGTGTTAAGCATCAGCTCCTGGTCATCGTTGACCACGACGGCCATGCCGCTGACCACGATCCAGTGCTCGCTGCGGTGATGGTGCATCTGCAGCGACAGCGACGCTTTGGGCTTGACCACGATGCGCTTGATCTTGAAGCGCTCGCCGTCTTCCAGCGTCGTGTAGGTACCCCAAGGGCGGTGAACGGTCTGGTGCAGCAAGTGCGCCGTGTGCCCTTCACTCTTGAGGCGCTTGACGATGTGCTTGACGTCCTGCGCGTGATCCTTGTGGGCGATGAGCACTGCGTCCGGGGTGTCAACTACCAGCAGATCCTGTACACCCACCAGCGCGGTCAGGCGTTCTTCACTGTTGACGTAGTTGTTGCTGGAGCCATAAGCGAGCACCTCACCTTCGAAGCGGTTGCCCTGCTCGTCGGCTTCGGTCAGTTCGCTGACTGCGTTCCACGAACCAATGTCGCTCCAGCCGATGTCGCACGGGATGGTCGCGACCTTGCGCGAGCGCTCCATCAAGGCGTAGTCGATAGAGATGTCGGGAACAGTGGCAAACGTGTCGGCGTCGAGCGACAGGCAGCTGTATCCGGGCGCGGTGGCCACGCGGGAAGCTTCCAGTGTCTTGGCAACGGCGGCCAGAACATCCGGGGCATGCAGTTCGAGCTCTTCAAGCACGGTGCCGACCTGGAAGCAGAACATGCCGGCGTTCCAGAAATAGTTACCCGCAGCTACATAGCCCTGGGCGGTTTGCAGGTCCGGCTTTTCGACAAAGCGCTCGACCTTGAGCGCACCGTCCACAATGGCGCCCGGCGCAGCTTCGATGTAGCCAAAGCCGGTTTCAGGGTACTGCGGCTTGATACCGAAGGTCACCAACCAGCCTTGTGCTGCAAGCGCCATAGCCTTGTTGACGGCGGCTCGGAAGGCCTGCTCGTCCTGGATCAGGTGGTCGGCAGCCAACACCAGCATGTGCGCCTGAGGGCCATGGGTCTGGGCCAGCTGCAAGGCAGCGGCGGCTACTGCCGCAGCGGTGTTGCGACCGAAAGGCTCGAGGATGTAGCCTTGGGCGTGACCACTGCTGTTGATCGTCCGGTATTCGTCTTCGGTCTTGAACAGCAGCTCGCGATTGGTCACCGTGAGCACTTCAACAACACCTTCGAGCTTAACGGCCCGCAGGAACGTCTTTTGAATGAGGTTCTGCCCATCTGGCAAGGCCATGAAAGGCTTTGGATGCGCCTCACGGGATACGGGCCACAGGCGGCTCCCAACGCCGCCGGATAGAATTACCGGGATCAATTCCATAGTTGAATCCTTAACGGTCATACGAAGTTGGTAACTTCATGGACCTGGCATTAGTCTGCTTCTGACGCCGCCACGACTGGGCGGGACGACGTGAAAAATATGCGTACCCAACGTTTAATCCCTTCGCCGTCCATAAGCAGGGATTTCAAGCACTGCCGCCTAGAATACCAGAGATCTCGCATCCAGGCTTGCGCGCTGGCCAGCAGTTGCGCTGCCTGCAGCGATGACGAGACACGGTAGCCAGGCATCTGCCTGCGCTGTGAAACACGTTCAGGGTGGCTATCTGACAACACCCCAGGCCAACGTTCTGTGCAGCAGAGAATAATTATTCAGGCACGGTGATTTCACATCGCCATCCATGCCCCTGATAGCGCCGCAACAGAGCCCTGCGCAACGCGTCCTTGGCGGCGCGCTCGCCATGCACGAGGACGACTGACTGAGGCGCGTGCCCGGAGCCCGAAGCGAATGCGACAAGTCCGGCCTGGTCTGCATGCGCTGAATAACCCTGCAAACTAACGACCTTGGCCCGAATGACGTGCCTCTCACCATCGAGGCTTACCTGCGATTCGCCCGCCCTGCCCTGACTCGCCTGAATGATCGCGCCTGGCGAATTCCTGACCTGGTAACCGACGAACAGCACTTCATGCCGCGGATCGCCGAGCATGGCTTTGAGGTAATTGACAATACGCCCACCCGAGCACATGCCATTGCCGGCAATCACGATCGCTGGCCGGCCAGTGCTCTTCAGATAATTGACCACTTGCTGATGCCTGGCGTGGCTATCGACACAGACCAGTTGAGTAAAGCCAAGCGGCCTGCGGCCTTCGCTCAAGCGTTGGCGGGCTTCGTCGTTCCAGTAATCATGCAACTGCCGATAGGCCTGGGTGACGCGCTGAGCCAGTGGCGAGTCGAGGATGACAGGCAGCTGCGCCCAATTGACCTGATCATCGCTGGCGGGTGCGGACGACGTGTCGAGCAGGCCTTTGTGGTGGAGGACTTCTTCGATCTCGTACAGCAGCTCTTGCGTGCGGCCAAGGCTGAATGCGGGGATCAGGATCGTGCCCAGATCAGCCAGGGCGCGATCTATTGCCGCCTCCAGACGCTGGCGGCGCTCGCTGCGATCAGGGTGAAGGCGGTCGCCGTAGGTACTTTCGAGCACCAGCACATCGGCGCGCTCTGGCGGCTCGACTGGACGCAGAAAAGGGCTGTGGGGCGCGCCAATATCGCCAGAGAACACCACACGAGTGCTGCGCGCCTGTGCGCAGGTGCCGACATCACATTCAACGTACGCCGAACCGAGCAGGTGGCCAGCGCGCTGCAGGCGGATGCGACACTGCAGATGCCCCTGCTCGACCACGCTGTGCCAGTCGCCAAAGGCTATCGGCTTGACCAGGCCTGCCAGCATCTGCAAAAAGCGCGCTACGTGCACGGGCTCGCTGCTGATGCCGAGCTTGAAAGCATCTCCAAGGATCAGTGGCAGGAGGTTGGCGGAAGGTTCGCTACAGATGATGGGGCCGCGAAAGCCAGCGGCCAGCAGCGCAGGAATGCGACCAACATGGTCAAGGTGTACATGGGTAATCACCAACGCCTGGATGCCGTTGATATCGAAACCCAGCGCCGGTGAATCGGAGCGGGCATCAGCGCCTTGCTCAAGCCCGCAATCGATGAGCAGGCTGGTGGCGGAGTCAAGGTGTAGCTGATGACAGGAGCCCGTGACGCCGCGGGTGCCGCCATGGTGCGTGATAACGGGGAAGGTCATGCTGCCAAGCCCTGCGCAGGATTGAAAATGAAGCGAGCTATTACTCCATTTTCTTCGCAGGCTTCATATCGGATACGTCTGCTAGCGCTGTAGGACGCTTCCTTAGCTTTCCGCCAACGCCGCCTGACGTGCCGACGCACGAATCCTGCGCTTGCTGCGCATCACACCGTAGGCGCCGAGCAACGGGCCAAGCGCGAGGCCCACTACCAAAGCGGCGAGTACTGGCAGCGCTACGGGCACTGCAGGGGCAGTCCAGCCGAACAACACCAGGGCGACGGTTTGCTGATTCTCCAGCACAAAAAACATCACCACTGCTGCCAGCAGCAGGACGAACAGCAGCGCCAGGGCGCGCTTGAGGTTACGCATCGGTCTGATCCTTTGATTGCACTCAGGCTTCGGTTTCGTGCTCTTCTTCGTTGACCCGGTCGCGCAATTCCTTGCCCGGCTTGAAGTGCGGTACGAACTTGCCTTCAAGGCTCACCGACTGGCCGGTCTTGGGGTTACGACCCACGCGTGGTGCGCGATAGTGCAGCGAGAAGCTGCCAAAACCGCGAATCTCGATGCGATCGCCCGTGGCCAGGCACTGGGCCATCTGCTCGAGCATGGTCTTGATGGCCAGCTCGACGTCCTTGGACGAGAGCAAACCCTGGTGGGTGACAATACGTTCGATCAGCTCCGACTTCGTCATGTTTTTCCCTTCGTTATCAAGCAGCTAGATCATTGCTTAACCAGTTTGTAGCACGCTCAGGGGGATTTGAACAGGCCGGTTCTTGACTTAATAAAAAAATTCAAGATTGGTGCGCGGGGAACTTTTTCGGTGCATCGGGTTGGGCGGTGCTGGGTAGAGGGGTTTGCAGTGGTTCGCCTGAGGCAGCTGAGGGGTGCAGCGCAGCTGCATTACAGTATTCGACAAATCGCAGGCAATAAAAAAGGGCGACCTAAGTCGCCCTTTTTCTACCGATCAAGCAGAACTTAGTTCTGTTTGGCCATTGCTTCGCGCAGCAGCGCAGCCATGGTGGTGTCGGCAGCAGCTGCCTCAGGAGCCTGTTTCAGGCTCTGGATAGCTTCACGCTCTTCAGCATCGTCTTTCGATTTGATCGACAGGCTGATAACGCGCGACTTACGGTCAACGCTGATGATCTTGGCTTCGATCTCTTCGCCTTCCTTCAGAACGTTACGCGCGTCTTCAACGCGGTCACGGCTGATTTCGGAAGCTTTCAGAGTAGCTTCGATGTCGTCGGCCAGGGTGATGATGGCGCCTTTGGCGTCAACTTCTTTGACGATACCCTTGACGATTGCACCCTTGTCGTTGACAGCAACGAAGTTGGAGAACGGATCGTCTTCCAGCTGCTTGATACCCAGCGAGATGCGCTCGCGCTCTGGATCAACCGACAGGATGACAGTTTCCAGCTCGTCGCCCTTCTTGAAACGACGTACGGCTTCTTCGCCGGTTTCGTTCCAGGAGATGTCGGACAGGTGAACCAGACCGTCGATGCCGCCGTCCAGGCCGATGAAGATACCGAAGTCGGTGATCGACTTGATGGTACCGGTGATCTTGTCACCCTTGTTGAACTGGCCGGAGAAGTCTTCCCATGGGTTGGACTTGCACTGTTTGATGCCCAGGGAGATACGACGACGCTCTTCGTCGATGTCCAGAACCATAACTTCCACTTCGTCGCCAACCTGAACGACTTTCGACGGGTGGATGTTCTTGTTGGTCCAGTCCATTTCGGAAACGTGTACCAGACCTTCAACGCCTTCTTCCAGCTCAGCGAAGCAGCCGTAGTCGGTCAGGTTGGTAACGCGAGCTTGTACGCGAGTACCTTCTGGGTAACGAGCAGTGATAGCTACCCACGGATCTTCGCCCATCTGCTTCAGACCCAGCGAAACGCGGTTGCGCTCACGGTCGAACTTCAGGACGCGAACATCGACTTCGTCACCAACGTTGACGATTTCCGACGGGTGCTTGATACGCTTCCAAGCCATGTCGGTGATGTGCAGCAGGCCGTCGATGCCGCCCAGGTCCACGAATGCGCCGTAGTCGGTGAGGTTCTTGACGATACCTTTGACTTGCTGGCCTTCTTGCAGAGTTTCGAGCAGAGCTTCACGCTCGGCGCTGTTCTCGGCTTCGAGGACGCTGCGACGCGAAACAACGACGTTGTTGCGCTTCTGGTCCAGCTTGATGACCTTGAATTCCAGCTCTTTGCCTTCGAGGTGGGTGGTGTCGCGCACTGGGCGGACATCAACCAACGAACCTGGCAGGAACGCACGGATACCGTTAACGTCGACAGTGAAGCCGCCTTTAACCTTACCGTTGATAACGCCCTTGACAACTTCTTCGGCAGCGAAAGCAGCTTCCAGAACAATCCAGCACTCGGCGCGCTTGGCTTTTTCACGGGACAGCTTGGTTTCGCCAAAGCCGTCTTCGACCGCGTCCAGCGCAACGTGAACTTCGTCACCGACCTTGATGGTCAGCTCGCCAGCTTCGTTGTAGAACTGCTCGAGCGGGATGACGCCCTCGGACTTCAGGCCAGCGTGTACGGTAACCCAGTCGCCGTCGATGTCGACAACGATACCGGTGATGATCGCACCCGGCTGAAGATTGAGGGTTTTCAGGCTTTCTTCAAAGAGTTCTGCAAAGCTTTCGCTCATTTTAATTCCTGTAGATTTGGGCGAAGAAGACGCCCCTAACCACACTCCAGACAATGTGGGTTTCGTTATTTAAAGGAAAACCGGCAAGACGTTGACTGGTGCCCCTGCCTGCTTTCCTGATCATCAGGCGATACCGCGCAGGGCGATTTCGCTTTTGATGCGTTGCAACACCTGTTCGATGGACAACTCGGTAGAGTCCAGCTGTATCGCGTCGGCCGCCGGTTTAAGCGGGGCCACCGCACGCTGGGTGTCACGCTCATCGCGCGCACTAATCTCATCTAGCAGACTCGCCAGCCTAACATCGTCGCCTTTCGCTTTCAACTGCAAATAACGACGACGCGCTCGTTCCTCGGCGCTGGCGGTCAAAAACACTTTCAGCGGCGCGTCCGGGAACACCACGGTGCCCATGTCGCGACCGTCTGCGATCAGCCCTGGAGCCTCCTGGAACGCGCGCTGGCGCTGCAGCAGGGCATCGCGCACCGCAGGCAGCGAGGCCACCATCGAGGCGCCGGCGCCGACTGCTTCGGTACGGATGTCGAGGCTGACGTCGTCACCCTCGAGCATGATGCGCTGCAGCTTACCCTCCTCGGCGGGGTAGAACTGCACATCCAGATGAGCGGCCAGCTTGGTCAGCAGCTCTTCATTGGTCAGGTCGACACCATGATTGCGCGCGCTGAAAGCGAGCAAACGGTACAGCGCGCCGGAGTCGAGCAGACGCCAGCCGAGCTCACGCGCGAGCAACCCGGCTACGGTGCCTTTGCCCGAGCCGCTTGGGCCGTCGATAGTGATGACCGGGGCCTGGGCGTTCACGACTTGGCCTCTTCGGCCACACGAATACCGACTTCGGCGCACAGGGCGAGGAAGTTCGGGAACGAGGTGGCGACGTTGGCGCAGTCATGGATACGCACCGGCGCAGTGGCCCGCAGCGAGGCGATGCTGAAGGCCATGGCGATACGGTGATCACCGTGGCCGTGCACTTCGCCGCCGCCAATCGGGCCACCGTCGATGATGATGCCGTCCGGGGTCGGTTCGCACTTCACGCCCAGGGTGATCAGGCCGTCGGCCATCACCTGGATACGGTCGGATTCCTTCACCCGCAGCTCTTCGGCGCCGCGCAGGATGGTCCGGCCTTCGGCGCAGGCCGCGGCGACGAACAGCACCGGGAACTCGTCGATGGCCAGTGGTACCAGCTCTTCAGGGATCTCGATGCCTTTGAGTTTGGCGCCGCGCACGCGCAGGTCAGCCACCGGCTCGCCGCCGACTTCACGCTGGTTCTCCAGGGTGATGTCGCCGCCCATCAGGCGCAGGATGTCGATGACACCGGTGCGGGTCGGGTTGATGCCGACATGCTCAAGCAGCAGGTCCGAGCCTTCGGCGATCGATGCCGCCACCAGGAAGAACGCCGCAGACGAGATATCTGCCGGCACTTCGATACGGGTTGCCGTGAGCTTGCCACCCGCCTGCAGCGATGCCACAGGGCCGTTGGACTCGACCGCGTAGCCGAAGCCGCGCAGCATGCGCTCGGTGTGGTCGCGGGTTGGCGCAGGCTCGGTAACGGTGGTGACGCCTTCGGCATACAGGCCAGCCAGCAACAGGCATGATTTGACCTGAGCACTGGCCATCGGCAGCGTGTAGTTGAGTGCCTTGAGCTTCTGCCCGCCACGAATGGTCAGCGGTGGCCGGCCATCGGCGCCGGTTTCAACCACAGCGCCCATTTCCCGCAGCGGGTTGGCGACACGGCCCATCGGCCGCTTCGACAGCGAGGCGTCGCCGGTCATGGTCACGTCGAACGGCTGACCGGCGAGCAGGCCCGACAGCAGGCGCATCGAGGTGCCGGAGTTGCCGACGTAGATCGGCCCGGGCGGGGCTTTCAAGCCGTGCAGGCCGACACCGTGAATGGTGACCTTGCCATGGTTGGGGCCTTCGATGACCACACCCATGTCGCGGAAGGCCTGCAAGGTCGCCAGCGCGTCCTCACCTTCAAGGAAGCCTTCGACTTCAGTGGTGCCCTCGGCCAGCGAGCCGAGCATGATCGAGCGATGGGAAATCGACTTGTCGCCTGGAACGCGGATCCGTCCGGACACGCGGCCACCAGGTTGGGCCAGGAAAATCAGATCGTTGGCGTTCATAGCGTCCACATAGGCCCGGCGGGCCAGGATTTTACTGAAATGCTCGCGGGCAACCCGTGCGCGGGTAAATACCCCCAGCAGCTGGTGCCCATCCCCTGCATCGACCGCGTCGCGCAGGGCGTCGAGATCGGTGCGAAATGTATCTAGCGTGCGCAGCACCGCCTCGCGGTTGGCAAGGAAGATGTCGTGCCACATGATCGGGTCGCTGCCGGCGATTCTTGTGAAATCGCGAAAGCCCCCTGCAGCGTACCGGAAGATTTCGAGGTTTTCATTGCGCTTGGCCAGCGAATCGACCAAGCCGAAGGCCAGCAAGTGTGGCAAGTGGCTGGTAGCCGCCAGCACTTCGTCGTGACGCTCGACCGTCATGTGCTCGACATCGGCGCCCAATGCGCGCCACAGGCGGTCGACCATGGCTAAAGCGCCAGGGTCGGTTTCAGCCAGTGGCGTAAGGATGACTTTATGCCGGCGGAACAGCGCGGCATTGGAGGCCTCCACCCCGCTCTGCTCGGAGCCGGCAATCGGGTGGCCGGGGACGAAGCGCGGCAGGTTGCTGCTGAAGACTTCGCGAGCGGCACGGACCACGTTGCACTTGGCGCTGCCGACGTCGGTGACGATGGCGTTGCCGAGGTCAAGCCGGGCCAGCACGGCGAGCAGTTTTTCCATGGCCAGGATCGGCACGGCGAGCTGGATCACGTCGGCGCCGATGCAGGCGCTGGCGAGGTCTTCTTCGCAGCGATCGACTACACCGAGGGCGACAGCCTGTTTGCGCGACGGGGCATCGAGATCGACGCCGACCACTTCGCGGCACAGGCCGCTTTCACGCAGGCCCTTGGCGAACGAGCCACCGATCAGGCCGAGGCCGACCACCACCAGGCGGTTGATGATTGGCGTGGGTTTGGGAGTTGGTGCGTTTACCACTGGTGCGAACCCTGTTGATGGATCAGGTCAGTCTGGGAGGGCCATTGGGGCTGCTTGGCAGCCCATCGCGACGCAAGACGGTATCTACACAGTGCAACGGCTGCCCGCAGAACCTGTAGGAGCGGCCTTGTGTCGCGATGGAGCGCATCGCGCCCCCAAAGGCCTGCAATCAAAGTACTGCCTTTGGATAAGACCCCAGCACCTTCAGCGCCACGGCTTCCTGGCTGATCTGCTCCAGCACAGCCCTGATCAATGGATCACGGTGATGCCCGACAAAATCGATGAAGAACACATAGGTCCACTTGCCACTGCGCGACGGCCGGGTTTCGATCCGGGTCAGGTCGATGCCGTTGTCGTGGAACGGCACCAGCAGCTCATGCAGCGCACCTGGCTTGTTGCTCATCGACACGATGATCGAGGTCTTGTCGTCACCGGTCGGCGGCACTTCCTGGCTGCCGATCATGAGGAAGCGCGTGGAGTTGTCCGGGCGGTCTTCGATTTTCTCGGCAATGCGCGTCAGGCCATACAGGTTGGCTGCCATGTCGCCGGCAATCGCCGCCGAGTTCCATTCACCCTTGACCCGCTTGGCCGCTTCGGCGTTGCTCGACACCGCCACCCGCTCGACATTCGGGTAATGCGCATCGAGCCACTTGCGGCACTGGGCCAGCGACTGCGCATGGGAATAAATGCGGGTGATGCTGTCGGTCTTGGTGCTCTCGCCCACCAGCAGGTGATGGTGAATGCGCAGCTCGACTTCGCCGCAGATGACCATGTCGTGCTCGAGGAAGCTGTCGAGGGTGTGGCTGACCGCACCTTCGGTGGAGTTTTCCACCGGCACTACGCCGAAGTTGACCGCACCAGCGGCCACTTCACGGAACACTTCATCAATCGCCGCCATCGGCCGGCTGATCACCGCGTGGCCGAAGTGCTTCATCGCCGCCGCCTGGGTGAAGGTGCCTTCAGGGCCGAGGTAGGCGACTTTCAGCGGCTGCTCCAGGGCCAGGCACGAAGACATGATTTCGCGGAACAAACGCGCCATCTCTTCGTTGCCCAGCGGGCCGCCGTTGCGTTCCATGACGCGCTTGAGCACGGCAGCTTCACGTTCGGGGCGGTAGAACACCGGCGTCTCACCTTCGGCCAGGTTGGCCATCTTGACCCGGGCCACTTCCTGGGCGCAGCGGGCGCGTTCGCTGATCAGCTCGAGGATTTTCTCGTCGAGGCTGTCGATGCGCACGCGCAGGGCTTTGAGTTCGTGCTCGACCATCAGGCGTGCTCCTTCTCGAATTCAGCCATGTAGCTGACCAGCGCTTCAACAGCGTCCTGACCCAGGGCGTTGTAGATCGATGCGCGCATGCCGCCCACCGAGCGATGGCCTTTGAGGTTGAGCAGCCCGCGGGCGTCGGCACCGGCGAGGAAGGCCTTGTCCAGGCGCTCGTCGGCCAGGCGGAACGGCACGTTCATCCACGAACGGGCGTTGACGCTGATCGGGTTGCTGTAGAAATCGCTACCGTCGATAAAGCCGTACAGACGGTCTTTTTTCGCCCGGTTGCGCGCTTCCATGGCCTCGACGCCGCCCTGCTCCTTGAGCCACTCGAAGACCAGCCCCGAGAGGTACCAGGAATAGGTTGCCGGCGTGTTGTACATCGAGCCGTTGTCGGCCGAAACCTTGTAGTCAAGCATGGTCGGGCAGCTGCTGCGGGCGCGACCGAGCAGGTCTTCACGCACGATCACCACAACCAGGCCGCTTGGGCCGATGTTCTTTTGCGCGCCGGCATAGATCAGGCCGAACTGGGACACGTCGGTCGGGCGCGAGAGGATGTCCGAAGACATGTCGACCACCAGCGGTACGTCACCGGTCTGCGGCACCCAGTCGAACTGCAGGCCGCCGATGGTTTCGTTGGACGCGTAGTGGACGTAAGCGGCGTCCTTGCTCAGGGTCCAGTCGTTCTGGCCAGGGATGGCGAGGTAATCGTAGGGTTTGGCACTGGCAGCAATGTTGATGTTGCCGAAGCGACGCGCTTCTTCGATGGCCTTTTTCGACCAGATGCCGGTCTCGACGTAGTCTGCAGTGCCGTTTTCCGGCAGCAGGTTCAGCGGGATCTCGGCAAATTGCTGGCTGGCGCCACCTTGCAGGAACAGCACTTTGTAATTGGAGGGGACGGACAGCAGGTCACGCAGGTCCTGCTCGGCCTTTTCGGCAATGGCTACGTAGTCGTCGCTGCGATGGCTCATTTCCATCACCGACAGACCTTTGCCATTCCAGTCCAGCATTTCTGCCTGGGCGCGCTGCAGGACTGCTTCAGGAAGCGCAGCAGGGCCTGCGCAGAAGTTAAAGGCTCGTTTGCTCACATCCACTCTCGCTCTGCTCTGGTCAGTAAGCGGGGCGGCCATGGCCGCCCCGCTCGGGTTGTTGCGCTGTTTATTCCTGCGGCGCCTCTTCGGCGGCGCCGGCGTCATCATCTGCCGCCTCTACCGCATCGAGTTCGACGCCCTCTGCGCCCTCCTCGCCTTCGAGCAACTCCTCGAGGTCTTCGGATGGCTCCTGGATCCGCTCAAGGCCCACCAGGGTCTCGTCGCTGGCCAGCTTGATCAGGGTCACGCCCTGAGTATTTCGGCCCAGGCTGGAGACTTCGCCAACGCGGGTGCGGACCAGCGTGCCCTGGTCGGAGATGAGCATGATCTCTTCACCTTCCTGCACCTGGATCGCGCCGATCAAGAGGCCGTTACGGCCCTTGGTGCCCATGGCGATCACGCCCTGACCACCGCGGCCGCGACGCGGGAACTTGGACAGCGGGGTACGCTTGCCGAAGCCACGCTCGGAGGCGGTAAGGATCTGCGCGCCAGACTCGGGGATCAGCATCGAGATGATCTGCTGGCCTTTGCCCAGCTTCATGCCGCGCACACCGCGAGCGGTACGGCCCATTTCACGCACAACGCTCTCGGCGAAGCGGATGACCTTGCCGGCGTCGGAGAACATCATGACTTCCTTGGCGCCATCGGTGATGGCGGCGGCAATCAGGGTGTCGCCTTCTTTGAGCTTCAGCGCAATCAGGCCGCTGGTACGTGGACGCGCAAACTGCGCCAACGGGGTCTTCTTGACGGTACCGGAAGCCGTCGCCATGAAGATGTAGGCACCGGTCGGCTCTGCAGCCCACTCAGCGGTGTCGCCGTCTTCTTCGTCGACTTCTTCGGCTTCGACCAGCTCACCCTCGAGCACGGTGTCGTCGCCATCCTCCAGCTCTTCATCGACATCGGCGCTCTGTTGCAGGGCTTCGAGGTCGATCTGCAGCATGGCGGTAATGCGTTCGCCGTCTTCCAGCGGCAGCAGGTTGACCAGCGGACGGCCACGGGCCGCGCGCGAGGCTTCCGGGATGTCGTAGGTTTTCAGCCAGTACACCTTGCCCTTGCTGGAGAACAGCAACAGGGTGGCGTGGCTGTTGGCAACCAGCAGGTGTTCGATGTAGTCCTCGTCCTTGACGCCGGACGCCGACTTGCCCTTGCCGCCACGGCGCTGGGCCTGGTATGCGGTCAATGGCTGGGTCTTGGCATAGCCGCCGTGGGAGATGGTCACCACGCGCTCTTCTTCCGGGATCATGTCGCCGTAGCTGAGGTCGTGGCGGGCATCGAGGATCTCGGTGCGGCGCACATCGCCGTATTCGGCGCGGATCGCTTCGAGTTCTTCGCGGATCACTTCCATCAGGCGCTCGGCGCTGCTGAGGATGCGGATCAGCTCGCCGATCTGCTCGAGAATCTCCTGGTACTCGGCCAGCAGCTTCTCGTGCTCAAGACCGGTCAGGCGGTGCAGACGCAGGTCAAGAATGGCCTGGGCCTGTTCTGGCGACAGGAAGTACTTGCCGTCACGCATGCCGTACTGGGCATCGAGGTTTTCCGGGCGGCACGAGTCGGCGCCTGCGCGCTCGACCATGACCTGCACCGCGCTCGATTCCCATGGCATGGCAACCAGGGCTTCCTTGGCTTCGGACGGCGTCGGCGAGGCCTTGATCAGGGCGATGACCGGGTCGATGTTGGATAGCGCGACCGCCTGGCCTTCAAGGATGTGGCCACGTTCACGGGCCTTGCGCAGTTCGAATACGGTACGACGGGTCACCACCTCACGGCGATGGCGGACGAACGCTTCGAGCAGGTCTTTCAGGTTGAGCAGGCCCGGGCGACCGTCGATCAAGGCGACGATGTTGATGCCGAACACGCTCTGCAGCTGGGTCTGCTGGTAGAGGTTGTTGAGCACGACCTCAGGCACCTCGCCGCGACGCAGCTCGATGACCACGCGCATACCGTCCTTGTCGGACTCGTCACGCAGCTCGGTGATGCCCTCAAGCTTCTTCTCTTTGACCAGCTCGGCGATCTTCTCGATCAGGCGAGCCTTGTTCAGCTGGTACGGCAGCTCGGTGATGACGATCTGCTGACGGCCACCGACCTTGTCGATGTCTTCGATCTCGGAGCGGGCACGCATATAGATGCGGCCACGGCCGGTACGATAGGCCTCGATGATGCCGGAGCGGCCGTTGATCAGGCCGGCAGTCGGGAAGTCCGGGCCAGGGATGAACTGCATCAGCTCATCGATGGTGATGTCGGCGTTGTCGATCAGCGCCAGGCAACCATCGATCACTTCGCCGAGGTTGTGCGGCGGGATGTTGGTCGCCATGCCCACGGCAATACCGCTGGAACCGTTGACCAGCAGGTTGGGGATGCGCGTTGGCATCACCGCCGGGATCAGCTCGGTGCCGTCGTAGTTGGGTACCCAGTCGACGGTTTCTTTGTGCAGGTCAGCCAGCAGCTCGTGTGCCAGCTTGGACATGCGCACTTCGGTGTATCGCATGGCCGCGGCGTTGTCGCCGTCGACCGAACCGAAATTGCCCTGGCCGTCGACCAGCAGGTAGCGCAGCGAGAATGGCTGGGCCATACGCACGATGGTGTCGTAGACCGCAGTGTCGCCGTGCGGGTGGTACTTACCGATAACGTCACCGACCACACGGGCGGACTTCTTGTACGGTTTGTTCCAGTCGTTGCCCAACTCGCTCATCGCAAACAGAACGCGGCGATGCACGGGCTTCAAGCCGTCACGCGCATCGGGCAGTGCACGCCCGACAATCACGCTCATCGCGTAGTCGAGGTAAGACTGTCTCAGTTCGTCTTCGATATTGACCGGGAGGATTTCTTTGGCCAGTTCGCCCATGAGAAGCCTGATTCCTTTTTCTGGTGAAACCTCGTCCAAGTCCCCAGAGGACGAACGAAGCTCGTCGCCGCAGCGCACAGTGGTGCAGCGACTTCCGACAAATCAATAGGTTGTGCCTTGGATCTGCGCAATGAAGACCGCATAAACGGGCGGCCTTGGAAACTGCCGGATGGTACCACAAAAATGCATCAGGCTTAAGCCTCAACCTGCAACAAGCAGCAGCGCTGCCGAGCAATGGCCGCTTTGCCTCTACACCTGCGGCCCGCGCGGCGCAGTGGCGCTCAATGCAGGCGCTTGCGGCACATCAACTGGGCGATCTTGGCCGTGTCGGGGCGCTCTACCACACCTTTCTCGGTCACGATCACATCAACCAGGTCAGCTGGGGTCACGTCGAACACCGAATTGAACACCTCGACCTGCGCAGCAACCCGATTGCCGGCAACGTCCAGCAGCTCGTCTGCTTCGCGCTCTTCCAACGGGATATCGTCACCGGTCGCCAGGTTCAGGTCGATGCTGGTGCTTGGCGCCACCACCATGAAGCGCACACCGTGGTGCATGGCCGCCACCGCCAGCTGGTAGGTGCCGATCTTGGCCGCGACATCGCCGTTGGCCGCGATGCAGTCAGCACCCACCACCACCCAGGTGATGCCCTTGACCTTCATCAGGTGGGCCATGGCCGAGTCTGCGCAGAGGGTGACCGGCACGCCTTCCTGCGCCAGCTCCCAGGCGGTCAGGCGCGAGCCTTGCAGCCAGGGGCGGGTTTCGCCGACGTAAATCCGCTCGACCATACCCTCCAGATAGGCTGCGCGCAGCACACCCAGCGCGGTACCGAAGCCACCGCTGCCCAGCGCACCGGCATTGCCGTGGGTCAGCATGGTCTGTTCGTTGCCTTGCTGGCGGCGGATCAGTTCGATGCCGTACTGGGCCATGGTCAGGTTGGCTTCACGGTCACTGTCGTGGATGGCAATGGCCTCGGCCTCCATGGCCGCCAGCAGGTTTTCGTTGGGGCGCAGGCGCTGCAAGCGGTCACGCATGCGGTTGAGCGCCGAGAACAGGTTGGCAGCAGTAGGCCGCGCTTCGGCCAGGTCGAGAAAGTCTTCTTCGATCGACTCTTCCCAGTCGCCCTTCTCGGCAAGCCGGGCGCGCAGCGCCAGCACCAGGCCGTAGGCAGCGCTGATGCCGATGGCCGGCGCACCGCGCACCGCCATCGAGCGGATCGCGCTGACCACCTGGGACACATCGGTACAGGCCAGCCAGCGCTCTTGCGCCGGCAGCAGGCGCTGGTCGAGCAGATGCAGGGTGCCGTCACGCCACTGAATGCCGGTCACCTTCTCTGCCGCCAAAAGTCGCTCGCGCATCGCCTCTCCCCGTGCTTTGCTGATCAAAAGCCGGCGATTATAGCGAGCCTCAGCCGCGGGCGCTCGGGTATACTGCGCGATCCGCCCAAACCCTTCAGGTAGCTGCCGCATGCCGACCTCCGTAGCCCCCCTCGACCTGCTCCTGGTGCCGACCTGGCTGGTGCCTGTGGAGCCAGCCGGAGTGGTCCTGGAAGGGCACGCGCTGGGCCTGCGCGACGGCCTGATCGCCTGGCTCGGCCCGCGTGAGCGCGCCCCGGCGGCGCTGCAGGTGCGCGAGCTGCCCGACTGCCTGCTGTGCCCGGGCCTGGTCAACGCCCACGGCCACGCCGCCATGAGCCTGTTCCGCGGCCTGGCCGACGACCTGCCGCTGATGACCTGGCTGCACGAGCACATCTGGCCGGCCGAGGGCCGCTGGGTCGACCCGGGCTTTGTCCGCGACGGCACCGACCTGGCCATTGCCGAGCAGCTCAAGGGCGGCATCACCTGCTTTGCCGACATGTACTTCTATCCGCGCGAAGCCTGCGAGCAAGTCGAGCAGAGCGGCATTCGCGCTCAGGTGGCGGTGCCGCTGCTGGACTTCCCGATCCCCGGCGCGGCCAGCGCAGACGACGCCCTGCATCAGGCCATCGAGCTGTTTGGCGAACTGCGCCACCACCCGCGCATTACCATCGCCCTCGGCCCTCACGCGCCGTATACGGTCGGTGACGAGACGCTGGAGAAGATCCGCGTGATTGCCGATCAGCTCGATGCGCCGCTGCACATGCACATTCACGAGACCGCCAGCGAAGTCGAGCAGGCCGTTGCCGAGCACGGCGAACGGCCCTTGGCTCGGCTGGCCCGGCTTGGCCTGCTGGGGCCGAGCCTGCAGGCGGTGCACATGACCCAGATCAGCGACGACGACCTGGCCCTGCTGGTAGAAAGCAACACCAGCGTGATCCACTGCCCGGAGTCCAACCTGAAACTGGCCAGCGGCTTCTGCCCGGTTGAGCGTTTGTGGCAGGCCGGGGTCAATGTCGCTATAGGCACCGACGGCGCGGCCAGCAACAACGACCTCGACCTGCTCGGCGAAACCCGCACCGCCGCCCTGCTGGCGAAAGCAGTGGCCGGCTCGGCGGCAGCGCTGGATGCCCATCGTGCCTTGCGCATGGCGACACTCAATGGCGCCCGCGCCCTGGGTCTGGATGCCCGGATCGGCTCGCTGGAGCTGGGCAAGGCCGCCGACCTGGTGGCGTTCGACTTGTCTGGCCTGGCCCAGCAGCCGGTGCACGACCCTGTGTCACAATTGATCTATGCCACCAGCCGCGACTGCGCGCGGCATGTCTGGGTCGCCGGCGAGCAGCTGCTCGAAGAGCGCCGCCTGACCCGTATGGACGAAGCGGCGCTGACCGCCATGGCCCGCGCCTGGGGCGCGCGCATCGCAGGCAAGGAATGACCACGCGCCAGCTGCGGCTGGCGCTCAGTGACACCTTTTATTCAAGTTTCAGAGGATCTGTTCAATGAGCAACGTCGACCACGCCGAAATCGCCAAGTTCGAGGCCCTCGCCCACCGCTGGTGGGACCGCGAAAGCGAATTCAAACCCCTGCACGACATCAACCCGCTGCGGGTCAACTGGATTGACGAGCGCGTCAGCCTGGCCGGCAAGAAGGTCCTCGATGTTGGCTGCGGCGGTGGCATCCTCAGCGAAGCGATGGCGCAACGCGGCGCCACCGTGACCGGCATCGACATGGGCGAAGCGCCGCTGGCGGTAGCCCGCCTGCACCAGCTCGAGTCGGGCGTCGAGGTCGAGTACCGGCAGATCACCGCCGAGGCCCTGGCCGAAGAAATGCCCGAGCAGTTCGACGTGGTCACCTGCCTTGAGATGCTCGAGCACGTGCCTGACCCATCGTCGGTGATCCGCGCCTGCTACCGCATGGTCAAGCCGGGCGGTCAGGTGTTCTTCTCGACCATCAACCGCAACCCCAAGGCCTACCTGCTGGCGATCGTCGGGGCCGAGTACATCCTCAAGATGCTGCCGCGCGGCACCCATGACTTCAAGAAATTCATCCGCCCGTCCGAGCTGGGCGCCTGGAGCCGGGTTGCCGGTCTTGAAGTCAAAGACATCATCGGCCTGACCTACAACCCGCTGACCAAGCACTACAAGCTGAGCAGCGACGTCGACGTCAACTACATGATCCAGACCCTGCGCGAGGTGTGAGCATGCGTTTGCGAGCAGTACTTTTCGACATGGACGGCACCCTGCTGGACACCGCGCCAGACTTCATCGCCATCTGCCAGGCGATGCTCGCCGAGCGCGACATGGCGCCGATCGCCGACAAGCTGATCCGCGACGAGATCTCCGGCGGCGCGCGGGCGATGGTTGCCGCAACCTTTGCCATGAACCCTGAAGATGAAGGCTTCGAGGCCCTGCGCCTGGAGTTTCTCGAGCGTTACCAGCGTGACTGTGCGGTACACAGCAAGCTGTTCGAGGGCATGCCCGAGCTGCTCGACGATATCGAAAAAGGCGGCCTGATCTGGGGCGTGGTGACCAACAAGCCGGTGCGCTTCGCCGAGCCGATCATGCAGCGCCTGGGCCTGGCCGAGCGCTCTGCGCTGCTGATCTGCCCGGACCACGTGAAGAACAGCAAGCCTGACCCCGAGCCGTTGATCCTGGCCTGCAAGACCCTGGATCTGGACCCGGCCAGCGTGCTGTTCGTCGGTGACGATTTGCGCGATATCGAGTCCGGGCGCGATGCCGGGACCCGTACCGCAGCCGTGCGCTACGGCTATATTCATCCGCAGGACAACCCCAACAACTGGGGTGCAGACGTGGTGGTGGACCACCCGTTGGAGCTGCGCAAGGTGCTCGACAGCGCGCTGTGCGGCTGCTGATCAATCGCTCGGGGCGCGCCCGCCGCGCCCTGGTTTGCAAAGGATAGACCTATGTTCGATTACACCGCCCGCCCTGGCCTGCTCGCTGGCCGCGTGATCATGGTGACTGGCGCCGGCCGCGGCATTGGCGCTGCGGCAGCCAAGGCTTACGCCGCACTGGGCGCGACCGTGCTGCTGCTGGGCAAGACCGAAGCCAACCTCAATGAGGTGTATGACGAGATCGAAGCCGCTGGCCATCCACAGCCAGTGGTGATCCCGTTCAACCTGGAGACCGCCCTGGCGCATCAGTACGACGAGCTGGCCGTGATGATCGAGAACGACTTCGGTCGCCTTGACGGGCTGCTCAACAACGCCTCGATCATTGGCCCGCGCACGCCGGTGGAACAGCTCTCTGGCGACAACTTCATGCGCGTGATGCACGTCAATGTGAATGCAACGTTCATGCTTACCAGCACGTTGTTGCCGCTGCTGAAGTTGTCCGAGGATGCGTCGGTGGTGTTCACCTCCAGCAGCGTCGGGCGCAAGGGCCGGGCTTACTGGGGCGCTTATGGCGTGTCGAAGTTCGCAACCGAGGGTTTGATGCAGACCCTGGCCGACGAGCTGGAAGGCGTGGCACCGGTGCGCTCCAACAGCGTCAATCCGGGTGCTACCCGCACCGCCATGCGCGCGGCGGCGTACCCAAGCGAGAATCCGCAGGACAATCCGCTGCCTGACGAGATCATGCCGGTGTACGTGTACTTGATGGGGCCGGATAGCAAAGCGGTGAACGGGCAGGCGTTCAACGCCCAGTAACGGTAGCCCAGTCGTAACGCGGTCCCTGTAGGAGCGGCCTTGTGTCGCGAAAGGGCTGCGCAGCGGCCCCAGGATTTGTGCAGCAGTAAAGAATGCCGGGCCAGCTACGCTGGCCTTTCGCGACACAAGGCCGCTCCTACAGGGGGACCGCGCATGTGGGTAATGCGCGGTCCTGTATCGAGATCAACCGGCTGCCAACCCCAACCGCGTACGCCCCGCCTGGCGCTGCTCCAGCTGCATGCAACGCTCGAGGAACAGGTACATGCAGTCATAGCTCTTGCACACCGCCTTGCGCAATTCGGCACGCAACAACGGCGTCGGGCTCTCGCCCACCAGCGTGCAGATGATCTCCAGCGCCTCCCAAGGATGCGCATCGTCATACTGGGCATGCATCTTCAGCCACTTCATGGCGCGCTTGCGGGTTTCGTCCGGGAAGCCTTCGGCATACACACCGTCTGCACAGACCACTGCCGACCATTCGCCAGTAGCGCCTTCAATGGCATAGTTGGTGGCCGCCATGGCAATCGCCAGCGACTCGGTCGAGCACACTCGCCAGCACCAGTCATTCAAGCCATTGAGCTCGGCTGGCACGTCCTGCGCCTGCAGGTCAGCCAGGGTCACGCCGTGGGCATGGCACCAGTGCACCCAGTAATCCGCATGGTTGAGTTCGACGCGGATGTTGCGCATCAGCCAGCGCCGGGCCATGTCCTCGCCAGGGTGACGGGCAAAGCGGGTCTTGGTCAGGTTATGGGCCATATACAGGGAAAACTGCTCGACCACCGGCCAGCCGCCAATCAGGTACTGGCGAACGGTCGCCTGACGCAGCTCGCCATCGCGCAGGCGCTGGTAGAACTCATGCTCGACTACTCGGCGCTTGCTCTCGCGGCAGTCTTCGATCATTTGTTGCGCCCACTGCGGGTAGCTGGCGGGATCCATCAGCGGCCCAATACGAACGAATGCGTCACTCACTGTCAGCTCCTTGATTCCTTGTGATTTAGCCGTCCACTCTCAGCGAAACGTCCCTGGCGCACGCTGCAGCAATGGCCGTGCTGCAATTCGTTGGCGTTGCAGGCTATCGCAGGTAAACACCTGCGGCCGCTCGATCAAGTAGCCCTGGGCGTAGTCCACGCCGATTTCCTGCAGGGCCTGCTCGATCAACGGCGTTTCAACAAATTCGGCAATGGTGCGTTTGCCCATGACGTGGCCGATGTGGTTGATCACCTCAACCATAGCGCGATTAATAGGATCATCCAGCATGTCTTTTACGAAACTTCCGTCGATCTTCAGGTAGTCCACCGGCAAATGCTTCAAATAAGCGAATGACGACATTCCGGCGCAAAAATCATCCAGCGAGAACTTGCAGCCCAGCCCTTTCAATTCATTGATGAAGCGGATGGCACTGCCCAGGTTGGCGATGGCGCTGGTTTCGGTAATTTCGAAGCAAATCATCCGTGGCGGGATCTCAAACTCGCTGAACAGCCTCTGCAAATAATCGAGAAATTTATCGTCGCCGATGCTCGAACCGGACAGATTGATCGCCACCAGCGCCAACGGCCCCGGGCGCCCCTCGTTCAGGCACTGACGGATAACCTGGAACACGTTGCGCACGACCCAGCGATCCAGTGCCGTCATCAAGCCGTAACGCTCGGCGGCGGGGATGAAGCTGTCGGGCAGAATGGTCCGCCCGCTTTCATCGTGCAGGCGCAGCAGGATCTCGATATGCCCCGGCCCTTCCTGTTCACTGAGGGCGGCAATTTCCTGGGCGTACAGGCAGAAGCGGTTTTCTTCGAGTGCCACATGCAGGCGCTGAATCCAGGCCATTTCGCCAAAGCGCATGGACAGCTCGCTGTCGTCGGCGTGGTACACCTGGACCCGATTGCGGCCTTTCTCTTTGGCCATGTAGCAGGCCATGTCGGCGGCGCGCAAGGACGCCTCGAGCGTGCCAGGCGCCTGCGCCATGCTCACCAGGCCGATACTCACGGTGGTAATGAACGGGCGGCCCTTCCAGACAAAATGCAAACTCTGCACCGCCTGGCGCAGCTGCTCGGCAATGCGTTCGGCCTGCTCCTGGGGGCAGTTCTCGAGCAGCACGCCAAACTCGTCACCGCCCAGCCGCGCCAAGGTGTCGCCCTCGCGCAAGCCCGACTGCAGCACCGCGCAGATGTGCCGTAGCAGCTCATCGCCCGCAGCATGACCACAGGTGTCGTTGACCAGCTTGAACTGGTCCAGATCGAGGAACATCAACGCATGCCGCCCAGGCTGGCGCGCCAGGCCGTTGAGCGCCTGCTCGAGGCGGTATTCGAACTCGCGGCGGTTGGCCAGCCCGGTCAGGGCGTCGTGGGTGGCCTGCCAGGACAGGTTGGCGATGTACTGCCGCTCCTGGGTCATGTCATGCAGTACCAGGACGATACCCGTGGCCTGGCCATCACTGAGGATCGGTGAGCCCACCAGGTTGACCGACACCGTGCTGCCATCCAGGCGCTGGATCAACCGGGCATGCTCGGCGCCACCGCGCAGGCTGCCGGCCAGCACCTGCTCGATCAGGGTTCGCGCGTCTTCATCGCTGTGCTCGTCGAGCAGGCTGAACAGCGCCGACAACGGCAGCCCTTGGGCCGAGGTGGCTTGCCAGTGGGTCAGTTGCTCGGCGGCGGCGTTCATGTAGAGGATATTGCCGTCGACATCGGTGGTGATGACCGCATCGCCGATCGAGGCAAGGGTGATCTGAGCACGGTCCCGTTCGGCCTGCAAAGCGCTGGCAAACGCCTGGCGCTGGGCAAGCAACTTGCTCGAACGGCGCCAGGCCATGGTAATCAGGAAGATCGCCGTCAGCAGGTTGCTGATCAACAGCACCCTGAGCAGTACCCGCGAACCTTCGCCCAGTGCATCACTGAAGGCCTTGGCGGCCGGGGTCACGCCTTCGTTGATGGTGGCAATGCGTGCCTTCCATTGGTTGACCTGCTGCGGGGTTGGCTGGCCGCTGCTGAAGCTGGTGTGGATCTCGGTCGCGAGCAGGTCGAGCTGGCGCAGGTAGTCGTCGCCGATATCCCAGTAGTCGATGGCCTTCTGCATGAAGCTGATGTTGCGGAAATAGCTGTAGAACCAGATGATCCGACTGACGTCTTCGGGGTGGTTACCCCCCTGCAGGATGCCTGCCCGGGCCGCCGCGTAGTCGGGCGTGGGCTGGTCCAGCGCGATGCGCAGTTCGTGGTCGCCCTGGGGCACGGCGATGGCTTGATGAAAGCGCTGCAGAAAGCGCTGTTCAGGCCGCTCGGCATACAGATTGAGGTAATAGATGGCGTCTTTCTGCGCCTTTGACCAAAGGCTCTCGCCGGCGACATAGGCGCGCACAGCCGAAAGCGTGTACAGGCTCAGGCCGGCCAGCAAGACCTGCAGGATCACCACGGCGACAAACGGCCAGATGATACCCAGCAGCCTAGGCGCTTGATGAATATGAGTTCCCTTCATGGAGTCCCTGTCACGGCGGCAGATAAAACACTAATCAAACCAGACAAGCACAGCGTAGGCGAGAAACCGTTACACGCTACACGTTGGCACTGCAAAAAAAGTGCTGGGTTTGCTGCGCTTGCACCGCCACCGCGAGCCAGTCACGCCTCAGGTTTGTTGCAGATGCCCGTACAGTTTGGCGTAGAGCCCACCATCCGCAATCAGTTGCTGATGATCACCGTCTTCGGCGACGTGTCCGCCGTCGAATACCAGCACCCGATCGGCCTGCTTCACCGCCGAAAGCCGGTGGGCGATGATCAACGTGGTACGGCCACTGAGGAACCGCGCCAAGGCCTGGTGCAGGTTGTATTCAGTGGCGGCATCAAGGGCCGAAGTGGCTTCGTCGAGGATCACCACCTTAGGCTCGGCGAGGACCATCCGGGCAATCGCCAGGCGCTGACGCTGGCCCCCGGACAAACGCACACCCGAGCGGCCGACGACGCTGTCCAGGCCCTGCGGCAAGGCACTGATGGTGCTGTCGAGCTGGGCAATGCGCAGTGCCTGCCAGCAGGCGTCGTCGCTGCATTCGCGGCCCATGGTCAGGTTGGCGCGCACGCTGTCGTTGAACAAGGCCGGGTGCTGCAGCACTACGGCGACGTTTTCACGCAGGGTCTCCAGGCCAATCTCCTGCAGGCTGGCGCCACCGAAACGAATGGTCCCGGCCTGGGCGGTGTACAGGCCCAGCAGCAACTGCACCAGGGTGCTCTTGCCGCCGCCGCTGGCGCCGACGATCGCGACCTTTTCGCCTGGCGCAATCGACAGGTCCAAATGCTCCAGCACCGGCTCGTCGGCGTAGGAGAAACGCAAGTCGCGCACCTCGATGCCAACCGTGTCGCGCCCGGCAAACGGGTCGCTGGCGGCGGCGTACTGCGGCTCGTCCTCGCGTGCCAGCAGCTCGTTGAGGCGGCTCAGCGCGCCACCGGCGGCGTAGTAGGCGTATTGCAGATTGAGCAACTGCTCGACCGGGCCGATCATGAACCACAGGTAGCTGAACACGGCGAGCATCTGTCCGATCGATAGGTCGGAGAACAGCACGGTGAGCATCGCAGCGGCACGGAAGATGTCGATGCCGAACTGGAACAGCAAACCGCTGGCGCGCCCACTGGCGTCGCTCTTCCACTGCGAGGCGACGGCATAATCACGCACTTCGCGGGCGCGCAGGCCAAGCCGGCCGAGGAAGTAACCCTGACGGTTGCCGGCACGGATTTCCTGGATGGCATCCAGCGTTTCAGTAAGCGCCTGAGTGAAGCGACCGGTGCTGTCGTTCTCGAGTTTTTTCAGGTGTTTGACGCGCTTGCCCAACTGCACGGTGAAGTAGATCACCAGCGGGTTGAACAGCAGAATCAACAGGGCCAGTTGCCAGTGCATCCACAGCAGGATTGCCGCAGTGCCGGTCAGGGTCAGCATCGCCACCAGGAAGCGACTGAGGGTTTCGCCGACAAACTTGTCCAGGGTGTCGAGGTCGGTGACCAGGTGGGTGGCAACGGTGCCGCTGCCCAGGCTTTCATATTCCTTGAGCGAGATGCGCTTGAGGCGCTCGATCAGGCGGATGCGCAGGCGGTAGACGATGTCTTTGGCGAGGCCGGCAAACAGCTTGGCCTGGACCACGTTGAAGGCCAGCGCCGAAACCCGCAAACAGAAGGTTGCCGCGAGCATCAGGCCGATATAGCCGGTCGCCTGCTGCCAGCTGCTGGGCAGCAGTTGATTCATCCATTTGAGGGCGGCATCGCCATTGCCCAGCAGTACCTCATCGACCAGCAGTGGCAGCAGCAACGGGATCGGCACGCTACACAGCACCGCCAGCATCGCCACCAGGTTGGCACTCCACAGCGCTTTGCGATGATGCAGCGCGAGCCGGCGGATTTCTGCCCAGCTCAGCCGATCAGGCGCGGTGTGAGGCTTCCCCGGCACAGGGTCAGACGACCCTGGCAGGTCAAGCACACGCAGCCTGCTGCAGCCAGCGGCCGAGCAACGGTTGCAAGCTGGTCAGCGGCTGGTAGCCGTTGGTGAGCAATGCCAGTTGACCGTTGCGTTCAGCCAGCAAGGTCGGGAAACCGGCAATACCCAGGTCCTGCACCCAGCTGAAGTCAGCGGCGGTAGCACTGCGGGTTTCGCTGCGGATCAACGCCTCGGCAAACTGGGCGCGGTCAAAGCCAGCCTGCTCGGCCAGATCGACCAGTTGCGGCGGCCGAGTCACGTCCTGGCCTTGCTCGTAGAAGCCCGCCTGAATCAGCGCCAGCAATGGCCAGGCGCGCTCGGCATCGAGCTCGCGCGCGGCAACCAGCGCACGGCAGGCCGGCTCGGTGTCGTAGACAAAACCGTCAGGCAGTGCACCGTCAAACTGGAACGGCTGGCCGGTGGCGTCAGCGACCGCCTGCCAATGCTCGAGGATGTAGCGCCGAGTGGAGACATCCAGGGCGCTGCTGGCCGAGCGCAAGCCGCCCACCACCAGACGCGTCGGCACGCCCGCCTCGGCTGCCTGGGCGATCAGCGCCGCGGCCACCGGGGCAAAGCCCCAGCACCAGGAGCACATCGGGTCCATCACATACAGCAGGCGTGCAGACATGCCTCAGGCCTCGGCTTTGTAGTTGAAACCAATCGGGTGCGGCTGGTTGCGCGCCTTGGCCAGTTCGATCTGCTTCTGCCGGTCGATGGCGCTGCGGCGAGTCTTCTCGCTCAGGCTGTCCCAGCAATGCGGGCAGCTGACGCCAGGCGAATAATGCTCGGACGCGCGCTCTTGGGCGTTGATCGGGTGGCGGCAGGCGTGGCACTGGTCGTACTCGCCCTCGGTCAGGTCGTGACGCACAGTGACGCGGTTGTCGAAGACGAAGCAGTCACCATCCCACAGGCTCTCTTCCTGAGGCACTTCTTCGAAGTACTTCAGCACGCCTCCCTTGAGATGATAGACCTCCTCGAAGCCCTCACCGAGCATATAGCTGGAGGCTTTTTCGCAGCGGATGCCACCGGTGCAGAACATCGCCACCTTTTTGTGCTTGCTCGGGTCGAAGTTGGCCTTGATGTACTCGGGAAACTCACGGAAGGTCTCGGTCTTGGGGTCGACCGCGCCCTTGAAGGTGCCGATCGCCACTTCATAGTCATTACGGGTGTCGATCAACAGCACTTCGGGGTCGCTGATCAGATCGTTCCAGTCCTTGGGCTCGACGTAGGTGCCAACCTTGTGGTTTGGGTCTACGCCAGGCACGCCAAGGGTCACGATCTCTTTTTTCAGCTTGACCTTGGTGCGGTAGAACGGCTGCTCGTCGCAGTACGATTCCTTGTGGTCGATATCGACCATGCGCGTGTCGCTGCGCAGCCACTGAAGCAGGCCATCGATGCCTTCGCGGGTACCCGAGACGGTACCGTTGATACCTTCCAGCGCCAACAGCAGCGTGCCTTTGACGCCGTTGTCGAGCATGGCTTGGAGCAGCGGCTCGCGCAGCTCGAGGTAGTCTTCCAGGGTGACGAATTTGTACAGCGCCGCGACGACGATAGCTTGGGACATGTAACGCGTTCTCCAGGTGGTCACCCTCGTAAGGGGCGGACCGGATTGACAGTTTGAGCGGGTGGCCTTGAAACACACGTGGGAGCGGCGGTGCGCTGACCCGGGCTGGAAAACAGCTCAGATCAGCGCACCGCCGCTCCCACGGGGGATGTTGCGCAGTTTACCAGAATGCCTGGGAGGTTTCAGTGACCGCCGCCAGCACACACCGGCGATGCCGGTGCTGCGCCAACCTTGGCCCACTCCTCAGGGGTGTAGGTGTGAATGGCCAGGGCATGAATCTGCCCCATCAGATCGGCCATGGTCGCGTACACCCGCTGGTGGCGCTTGACGCTGTTGAGGCCAGCGAACTGCTCGCTGACCAGCACCGCCTTGTAGTGCGTCTCCAGCCCACGGCTGTGCATGTGGCTTTCATCGAGCACCTCAAGGTGCACGTTGGCCAATGCTGCCAGTTGCTGTTCGATGCGTTGCTGCATGTTCATCAGCGTTGGCTCACTTCTTCGCAGGAGCGGCTTTGCCAGCGTTCGGGTCGAGCTCTTTGGTCATGTCTTCAAGCAGCTTGTTGACCACCGGTACCGCTGGCTCCAGGCTCTGCTGGGTCAGCTGGGCCGACTGCTGGGTGACCTTGGGCATTTCGCGCAGGACTTTCTTGCCCAGTGGCGACTCGTAGAACTTGACCAGATCTTTGAGCTCGGCTTCGGTGAAGGTCGCGGTGTACAGGTTGACCATCTTCGGCTTGAGCTTGTTCCAGCCGATGGCGTTGTCCAGGGCGGCGTTGGCCTTGGCCTGGTAGGTGTCGAGCACGGCTTTCTTGGAGGCTGGCGCCTTGGTCTGCTCGAAGCGCTGGGCAAACATCTGCTGCACCTGCATGTACACCGGAGTACCCAACTTGTCGGCATTGGCCAGGGTCAGGAACTTCTCGGCGGCTTGGTTGTGCGCAGGGGTTGCGGCAAGAACCGAACCGCTGGCGCAAGCCAGGGCGACGGCGGCACAAAGGACACGGAGACGGGTCATTGCAAATCCTTCAGGAAAGGGAGGCGAGTACCTCAGAGACGAGCATTCTGCGCCGCGCCGGGCGCTCTACTCAAGTAGCACGATGAGCGATTGAACCGCTCGGTCGAATCGGGGCCTAAACTGCGGATTCAGACGATTATGGAGTGAACGCCGCATGAGCCGTATCGAAACAGACAGCCTGGGCCCGGTTGAAGTTCCTCAGGACGCCTACTGGGGCGCGCAAACCCAGCGCTCGCTGATCAACTTCGCCATCGGCCAGGAGCGCATGCCGCTGGCCGTTTCGCACGCACTGGCACTGATCAAGAAGGCCGCTGCGCGGGTCAACGACCGCAACGGTGACCTGCCGGCAGACATCGCCCGGCTGATCGAACAGGCTGCCGACGAAGTGCTCGACGGCCAGCTCGATGAGCAGTTCCCGTTGGTCGTCTGGCAGACCGGCAGCGGCACCCAGAGCAACATGAACGTCAACGAAGTCATCGCCGGGCGCGCCAACGAGTTGGCCGGTCAGGGCCGCGGCGGCAAGTCGCCGGTACACCCGAACGATCACGTCAACCGCTCGCAGAGCTCGAATGACTGCTTCCCCACCGCCATGAACATCGCGGCGGCGCAAGCGGTGCACAACAAGCTGCTGCCAGCGATTGCCGAGCTGTCGTCGGGCCTGGCCGAGTTGTCGGCGCGCCATCACAAGCTGGTCAAGACTGGCCGCACGCACATGATGGACGCCACTCCGATCACGTTCGGCCAGGAAATTTCCGCCTTCGTCGCCCAGCTCGACTACGCCCAGCGGGCGATCCGGGCAGCGCTGCCGGCGGTATATGAACTGGCCCAGGGCGGCACGGCCGTGGGGACTGGCCTGAATGCGCCGCATGGCTTTGCCGAGGCCGTCGCCGCCGAGCTGGCGGCTCTGTCCGGGCTGCCGTTCGTTACCGCGCCGAACAAGTTTGCCGCGCTGGCCGGGCATGAGCCGCTGGTCACCCTGGCCGGCGCGCTGAAGGCGCTCGCCGTGGCCTTGATGAAAATCGCCAACGACCTGCGCCTGCTGGGCTCTGGCCCGCGTGCAGGGCTGGCCGAGGTGCGGCTGCCCGCCAACGAGCCGGGCAGCTCGATCATGCCCGGCAAGGTCAACCCGACCCAATGCGAGGCCTTGTCGATGCTGGCCTGCCAGGTGTTGGGCAACGACGTCACCATCGGCTTTGCGGCGAGCCAAGGGCATCTGCAGCTGAACGTGTACAAGCCGGTAATCATCCACAACCTGCTGCAGTCGATCACCCTGTTGGCCGATGGCTGCAGCAACTTCCAGCAGCACTGCGTGGCCGGCATCGAGCCGGATGCCGAGCAGATGGCCGAGCACCTTGAGCGGGGGTTGATGCTGGTGACTGCGCTGAACCCGCACATTGGCTATGACAAAGCTGCAGAAATCGCCAAGAAGGCCTACAGCGAAGGGACCACGCTGCGTGAAGCGGCGTTGGCGCTGCAGTACCTGACCAATGAGCAGTTCGATCAGTGGGTGCGCCCGGAAAACATGCTGGCGCCTGGCGCCAAGGGTTGAATGATGCCCTGCCGCTGCTGGCCTGCTTCTGGGCCGGCAGCGGCAACATTTAACCGAGCTGCGCCAATCGCGCACGCCGTGCGCGCCAGCTGGCCAGCAGCGACGGCCCCAGCGCCACCAGCGCCGAACCCAGCACCACCGTCACCGCGCCGATATAACCCAATGCGTTGATCTGTTCGGCATGCACATACTCCGGCCACAGCCATGCAGCCAGTGCTACGGCGACAAACGTCACCAAAGGCGTCAGAGCCAATGTCGCACTGACCCGCGACGCCTCCCAATGCGCCAGCGCCTCGGCGAACGCGCCATACGCTACCAGGGTATTCAAACAGCAGGCCAACAGCAGCCAGCCTTGCAGGGGGCTCAACTGCAGCGCCTCGAGCGGGTGCACCCAGGGCGTCAGCAGCGCCGCGCAGCCCAGATAGATCACCATCATCACCTGCTGCGAATTCCAAACGGTCAGCAGTTGTTTCTGGCTCAGCGCATAAAACACCCAGATGCTGGTCGCCAGCAAAATCGTCAAGACACCCGTGGTGTAGGTGCCCAACGACCCCAGCAACTCAGCCAGACGCTGATTGAAAAACAGGCCAAAGCCCATCAGCAGCACGACCAGGCCCATGCCCTGGCCCCAGCTGAAGCGCTCCCTAAACACGAACACGCTGGCCACCAGCAGCAGCACCGGGCCGATCTGCACCACCAGCTGTGCAGTGCCGGGGCTGAGCAGCTTGAGCCCGATCAGGTACAAGACGTAGTTGCCGAGCAGGCCGAAAATGGCCAACGCAACCAGCCCGGTACGCCTGCGGCCCAGGCCGGCAAATGGCGGCAGGCGACGCTTGGCCGACAGCCAGATGAACAGCAGGCCACCGGATACCAGCAGGCGATACCAGGTCACCGTGACCGGGTCCATCACCTGCAGGACCTGCTTGAGCTTGATCGGCAGGATGCCCCAGAGCAGCGCGGTCAACAGTGCCAATAGCAGGCCATGGACCCAGCGTCCGGAAGTGGTATGCATAACGTCCTCGATCAAAGCCCGTGGTGGGGGTGATTGCAGTCTAAGGGCTTGGCGGGTGCGACTGGTCGAAAATGACGGGAAAAAAACGCATCAGGTCAATCCGTGATGGCATGCCTGCCTGATGCGCGCTGAGCGCCGCGCCGCAGGCAGGCTGCTTGCAGCTACTTCTTGTGCTTGGCGAACGCTGCTTCCAGCGCATCGTTGATGGTGCGCAGGACCTTGACCCGCGCCCAGCGCTTGTCGTTGGCCTCGACCAGCGTCCAAGGTGCAATTTCGGTACTGGTACGGTCGACCATGTCGCCGACCGCTTCGGTGTAGACGTCCCACTTTTCGCGATTGCGCCAGTCATCTTCGGTGATCTTGTAGCGTTTGAAGGGTATCTGCTCACGCTCTTCAAAGCGCTCCAGCTGGGTCTGCTGGTCGATCGCCAACCAGAACTTGACCACCACCACGCCGGCGTTGCTCAGCTGCTCCTCGAAGTCGTTGATCTCACCGTAGGCGCGCATCCAGTCGGCGGGCGTGCAAAAACCTTCCACCCGCTCCACCAACACCCGGCCATACCACGAACGGTCGAAGATGGTGAACTTACCGCGCGCCGGCACATGCCGCCAGAAGCGCCACAGATAAGGCTGGGCGCGCTCTTCTTCAGTGGGCGCGGCAATCGGCACGATGCGGTACTGGCGTGGGTCCAGCGCTGCGGCCACGCGGCGTATCGCGCCGCCCTTGCCGGCCGCATCATTGCCTTCGAACACCGCGACCAGCGCATGCTTGCGCATGTGCTTATGGCGCAGCAAGCCAGCCAGGCGCGCTTGTTCGCTGACCAGCTGTTGCTCGTAATCCTTCTTGTCCAGACGCCGGCTCAAATCCAGCGCGTTGATCAGGTTGAGGTCGTCGATACTGCGGCCCAGCGGGGCGACGTTGCCCTTGTGCTTGACCTTGGGGTCGACGGCCAGCGCGGCCTGCAGGCTTTCGAGCAGAATCTGCCCGACGGCCAGGCTGCGGTAATGCGGGTCAGCGCCTTCGATCACGTGCCAGGGCGCATAGTCGCGGCTGGTGCGGCGCAGCACACGCTCGCCGAAGCGCACAAAGCGGTCGTAGGTCTGCGACTGTTGCCAGTCCAGCGGGCTGATCCGCCAGCTGTGCAGCGGGTCGTCGCGCAGGGTCTTGAGGCGCGCCTTCATCTGCTTCTTGGACAGGTGAAACCAGAACTTGATGATCAACGCGCCTTCATCGCAGAGCATCTGCTCCAGCCGTTCGGCACCGGCAATCGCTTGGTCGAGCACGGCGTCCTTGAACTGACCATGCACCCGGCCCTGCAGCATCTGGCTGTACCAGTTGCCGAAAAACACGCCCATCCGGCCCTTCGGTGGCAGCGCCCGCCAGTAGCGCCAGGCGGGCGGCCGGGCCAGTTCTTCGTCGGTCTGCTGGTCGAAGGTCAGCACGTCGATCAGGCGCGGGTCCATCCACTCGTTGAGCAGCTTGACCGTCTCGCCCTTACCGGCACCTTCGATGCCATTGATGAGGATGATCACCGGCAGGCGAGACTGCTGCTTGAGCTCGTACTGAGCGTCGAGCAGCGCCTCGCGCAGCGCCGGCACTGCGGCGTCAAAGGTGTCCTTGTCGATGTGGTGACCGATTTGCGCAGATTCGAACATGCTGGCGTGGCTCCTTCATTGGAATGACAAGACTAGCGGATCGGCAGCGATTTATGCGCTTGCGTGCAGCCTAAGACCTGCGCAATGGCTTAAAATCCCGCTTCCGCTGCCGCCGAGCCGACCATGCCAGACCCTACCCTCCCCCAGCACGCCCAGATTGACTGGGACGATCAGGGCCGCCCGCACTCGCGGCAATACGACGACGTGTACTTCTCCACCACCGAAGGCAGCCTGGAAACCCAGTACGTATTCATTGAGGGCAACCGCCTGCGCCAGCGCTTCGCTGAGCTGCCAGCCGATGGTTGCCTGGTGATTGGCGAGACTGGTTTCGGCACCGGGATGAACTTCTATTGCACCTGGCAGCTGTTTGCCGAACAGGCTGCGGCCGGCGCCCGCCTGCATTTCGTCAGTGTCGAAAAGTACCCGTTGAGCCATGCCGACCTGAGCCGCGCCGTTAAGCTGTGGCCAGAGCTGGCGGCTTACTGGCAGCCGCTGCTGGACCAGTACGTGGCGGTGCATCCAGGCTTTCAGCAGTTCAGCTTCGACGGCGGCCGGGTGACCCTGACCCTGCTGATCGGTGATGTCCTCGAGCAACTGCCGCTGCTCGATGCGCGCATCGACGCGTGGTTTCTCGACGGTTTTGCGCCCGCGAAAAACCCCGACATGTGGACCCCCGAGCTGTTCGCACAACTGGCCCGGCTGTCGCACGCAGGCACCAGCATCGGCACCTTCACCACCACCGGCTGGGTCCGGCGGAGCCTGATCGAGGCTGGCTTCAGCATGAAAAAGGTGCCTGGCCTAGGCACCAAGTGGGAGGTCATGCACGGCCACTACAGCGGTCAGCCGGCGCTGACCGCCAGCGCACCGTGGTTCGCCCGCCCAACACCCACCCACGGCCCGCGCCAGGCACTGGTGATCGGCGCCGGGCTGGCCGGCAGTGCCAGCGCCGCCAGCCTGGCCGCGCGGGGTTGGCAGGTCACGGTGCTGGAGCGCCATGCTGCGCCTGCGCAGGAGGCCTCGGGCAATCCACAAGGCGTGCTCTATTTGAAGTTGTCCGCCCATGGCACTGCACTGTCACAGATGATCGTGGCCGGCTTCGGTTACACCCGCCGCTACCTCGAACGCTTGCAGCGCGGGCGCGACTGGGATGCCTGCGGCGTGCTGCAGCTGGCTTTCGATGCCAAGGAAGCCGAGCGTCAGGCCAAACTCGCCGATGCTTTCGACAGCAGCCTGCTGCGCCCGCTTGATCAGCTTGCGGCCGAGCAGGTTGCGGGGGTCAGCCTGGCCAGTGGCGGCCTGTTTTATCCACAGGGTGGCTGGGTGCACCCGCCGGCGCTGTGCGCCGCGCAATTGCAGCACCCGCGCATTGAAGTAAAAGTGCATCAGGAAGTGCTCGAGCTGCGCCAGGTCGATGGCCTCTGGCAAGCCTGGGCCGGCGAGCGTCTGCTGGCCAGCGCGCCGGTGGTGGTGCTGGCGGGCGCGGCTGATGTGCGCGCCTTTGCGCCGTGCGCCGAGCTGCCGCTCAAACGCATCCGTGGGCAGATCACGCGCTTGCCGGCCACTGCCCAGAGCCGGTCTTTGAGTACCGTGGTGTGTGCCGAGGGCTATGTGGCGCCGGTACGCGATGACGAACACACGCTTGGCGCCAGCTTTGACTTTCACAGCGACGACCTGACCCCGACCATCGCCGAGCACCAAGGTAACCTTGAGCTGCTCGAGGAAATCTCCACCGACCTTGGTCAACGTCTGCAGCTCGCTACGCTGGACCCGGCGCTACTGCAAGGGCGCGCAGCGTTCCGCTGCACCAGCCCGGACTACCTGCCAATTGTCGGCCCGGCGGCTGACGCTCAAGGCTTCAACAAGGCCTATGCCATGTTGCGCAAGGATGCTCGTCAATTGCCCGCAGTCGACTGCCCATGGCTGGGTGGCCTGTACGTCAACACCGGGCATGGCTCCCGAGGCCTGATCACAGCCCCGCTAAGCGGTGAGTTGCTGGCTGCGTGGATCTGCGGCGAGCCGTTGCCGGTGCCGCGTTCAGTCGCTGAAGCCTGCCACCCGAATCGCTTTGCTTTGCGCGCATTGATCCGCGGCAAAGCGTGATCCGAGGGCTGCTTGCAGCCCGTTGACCACTCATCCCTTATAACCGATTGATATAAAACTCTCAGAAACCGCTCCGGTCATTACCTAAGTGCCCGTCATAAGGCGAGGCACCTTCCCCAACGGCAAAACCGGTAAGGACTTATGTGCGGATTAGCTGGAGAGTTACGTTTTACCCCGATCAATCAGGCCCCTCGCCCCGCGGATCTAGCCGCGGTTGAGCGCATCACCCACCATCTGGCGCCACGCGGCCCGGATGCCTGGGGCTTCCATAGCCAGGGGCCGATTGCCCTCGGCCACCGCCGATTGAAGATCATGGACTTGTCCGACGGCTCGGCGCAGCCGATGGTCGACAACAACCTCGGCCTGTCGCTGGCGTTCAACGGCGCCATCTACAACTTCCCGGAACTGCGCCAGGAGCTGCTCGACCTGGGCTATACGTTCTGGTCCGACGGCGACACCGAAGTGCTGCTCAAGGGCTACCACGCCTGGGGCGCCGCGCTGCTGCCCAAGCTCAACGGCATGTTCGCCCTGGCCATCTGGGAGCGCGACACCCAGCGCCTGTTCCTGGCCCGGGACCGCCTTGGCGTCAAGCCCCTTTACCTGTCGCGCAACGGCGAGCGACTGCGTTTCGCCTCGACCCTGCCGGCGCTGCTCAAGGGTGGCGATATCGACCCGGTGATCGACCCGGTCGCGCTCAACCACTACCTCAACTTCCACGCTGTGGTACCGGCGCCGCGCACCTTGCTGGCCAATGTGCAAAAGCTCGAACCCGGCACCTGGATGCGTGTTGACCGCCACGGCGAAGTCGAACGCCAGACCTGGTGGCAGCTCAAGTACGGGCCGAATGCCGACGAGCAGAAGCTCGACCTGGAAGACTGGACCACCCGCGTCCTCGACGCTACCCGCGACGCTGTAGCGATCCGTCAACGCGCCGCAGTGGACGTTGGTGTGCTGCTGTCGGGCGGGGTCGATTCGAGCCTGCTGGTCGGTCTGCTGCGCGACGTTGGCGTGGACGACCTGTCGACCTTCTCGATCGGCTTCCAGGATGCAGGCGGTGAGCGCGGCGACGAGTTCGAGTTTTCTGACCTGATCGCCCGCCACTACGGCACCCGCCACCATCAGCTGCGCATCGATGAACACGAGATCATCGACCAGTTGCCGGCGGCGTTTCGTGCCATGAGCGAACCGATGGTCAGCCACGACTGCATCGCCTTCTATCTGCTCTCGCGTGAAGTCGCCAAGCACTGCAAAGGCGTACAGAGCGGCCAGGGCGCCGATGAACTGTTTGCCGGTTATCACTGGTACCCGCAAGTCGATGGCGCAGCCGACCCATACTCGGCCTACCGCGATGCGTTCTTTGACCGTAGCCATGCCGAATACCGCGAGACGGTGCAGGCACCGTGGCTGCTGGACAACGATGCCGCCGGTGATTTTGTCCGCGAACATTTCGCCCGCCCTGGCGCGGCAGATGCGGTGGACAAAGCGCTGCGCCTGGACAGCACGGTGATGCTGGTCGATGACCCGGTCAAACGGGTCGACAACATGACCATGGCCTGGGGCCTGGAGGCGCGCACGCCGTTCCTTGACTATCGCCTGGCGGAACTGTCGGCGCGGATCCCGGCGCGCTTCAAACTGCCCGATGGCGGCAAGCAGGTGCTCAAGTCGGCTGCACGTCGGGTCATCCCGCATGAGGTGATCGACCGCAAGAAGGGCTACTTCCCCGTCCCTGGCCTCAAGCACCTGGAAGGCGCCACCCTCGGTTGGGTCCGCGACCTGCTGACCGACCCAAGCCAGGACCGTGGCCTGTTCAACCCGGCCATGATCGACAAGCTGCTGAGCAACCCGCACGGCCAGTTGACCCCACTGCGCGGCTCCAAGCTGTGGCAGTTGGCGGCACTGAACCTGTGGCTCAGTGAACAAGGAATCTGATCGATGAAAGCCCACGAAACAGCCTACGGCCAGCGCCTGCTGCGCGGCCAGGCCCCGTCCTACGCGCGGCTGCAAGCGCGTCTGGCCGAAGACGGCAGCGAGCCGCACGACCAGCCGCGAGCCGTGCACTGCGGCTGGGGCCGGCTGCTGATCGGCCATACCTACCCGGACCCCAGCTGCCTGGCCCAGGCACTGCTGGAAGAAGCCCCCGGCGAACGCGACATTGCCCTCTACGTGGCGGCGCCGCATCAGGTACTGGCGCACGCTCCGCAACAGCTGTTTCTCGACCCCTCGGACACCTTGCGCCTGTGGTTCAGCGACTATCGCCCGGCGCAGCGGGTATTCCGCGGTTTTCGTATTCGTCGAGCACAAAGCGAAGGCGACTGGCAGGCGATCAATGCGCTGTACCAGGCGCGCGGCATGCTCCCGGTCAACGCCGAGCTGCTCACCCCACGTCATCAGGGCGGGCCGGTGTACTGGCTGGCCGAGGATGAAGACACCCATGCAGTGATCGGCAGCGTCATGGGCCTGAATCACAGCAAATCATTCGACGACCCCGAGCATGGCAGCAGCCTCTGGTGCCTGGCCGTCGACCCGCGCTGCAGCCGACCTGGCGTCGGCGAAGTGCTGGTGCGGCACCTGGTCGAGCACTTCATGAGCCGCGAGCTGGCCTATCTGGATCTGTCGGTAATGCACGACAACCGCCAGGCCAAGCGCCTCTATGAAAAGCTCGGCTTTCGCAACCTGCCGACCTTTGCCGTCAAGCGCAAGAACGGCATCAACCAGACCCTGTTTCTCGGGCCTGGGCCTGAGGCCGAGCTCAACCCGTACGCGCGGATCATCGTTGACGAGGCTTACCGCCGTGGCATCGAAGTGCAGGTCGACGACGCCAAGGCCGGCTTGTTCACCCTCAGCCTGGGCGGGCGCCGGGTGCGCTGCCGTGAATCGCTCAGCGACCTCACCAGCGCCGTCAGCATGACCCTCTGCCAGGACAAGCGCCTGACCCAGCATGCGCTGGAAAAGGCCGGGCTGAAGGTGCCGGTGCAGCAGCTGGCCGGCAATGCCGACGACAACCTGGCGTTTCTGGAAGAGCACGGCGCCGTGGTTGTCAAGCCGGTCGACGGCGAGCAAGGCCAGGGTGTAGCGGTCAATCTGACCACGCTTGAAGAGGTTTCCCAGGCCGTCGAGCACGCCCAGCGTTTTGATAGCCGGGTACTACTCGAAAGCTTCCACCCGGGCCATGACCTGCGCATCGTGGTGATCGGCCACGACGTGGTGGCCGCTGCCATTCGCCACCCGGCGCAGGTGATCGGTGATGGTACGCACAGCGTCAAGGCGTTGATCGAAGCCCAGAGCCGCCGCCGCGAGGCTGCCACGGCCGGTGAAAGCCGCATCCCCATGGATGAAGAAACCGAACGCACTGTGCGTGCGGCAGGTTATGAGTACGGCGACATCTTGCCGGCAGGCGAGCGCCTGGCGGTGCGCCGTGCGGCCAACCTGCACACCGGCGGCATTCTCGAAGATGTCACCGAACGTCTGCATCCGGCCCTGGCCGATGCCGCCGTGCGCGCAGCGCGGGCGCTGGATATCCCCGTGGTTGGCCTGGACTTCATGGTCGGCGATGCCAGCCAGCCCGACTACGTGATCATCGAAGCCAACGAGCGCGTTGGCCTGGCCAACCATGAACCGCAACCCACGGCCGAGCGCTTTGTCGATCTGCTGTTTCCCCACAGCCGGGCGCCAGCCTGAATCACCTGGGGGCCTGCGCGATAACCGTGTCAGGCCACCCTTCCCCACCGCCTAGGAGTGACTATGTCAGTAACCCACCCCGAACCGGATCTGGACTACCTGAAACGCGTCCTGCTGGAAATGCTCGCCATCCCCAGCCCGACCGGCTTTACCGACACCATCGTGCGCTATGTCGCCGAACGCCTGGATGAACTGGGCATTCCATTCGAGCTGACCCGCCGCGGCACTATTCGCGCCACCCTCAAAGGCCGGCAGAGCTCGCCTGACCGCGCCGTTTCGGCCCACCTCGACACCATCGGCGCCAGCGTGCGCCAGTTGCAGGACAACGGCCGCCTGGCCCTGGCGCCGGTTGGCTGCTGGTCGAGCCGCTTCGCCGAAGGCAGCCGGGTCAGCGTGTTTACCGACACGGGTGTGTTCCGCGGCAGCGTGTTGCCGCTGATGGCCAGCGGGCATGCGTTCAACACCGCCATCGATCAGATGCCGATCAGTTGGGACCACGTCGAAGTGCGTCTGGATGCCTATTGCGCAACCCGCGCCGATTGCGAGGCGCTAGGCATTTCGATCGGTGACTTCGTCGCCTTCGATCCCCTGCCCGAGTTCACCGAGAGCGGCCACATCAGCGCCCGCCACCTCGATGACAAAGCCGGTGTGGCCGCGCTGCTGGCGGCGCTCAAGGCAGTGGTGGAAAGCGGCCAGCAGCCGCTGATCGACTGTCACCCGCTGTTCACCATCACCGAAGAAACCGGCTCTGGTGCTGCGGGCGCATTGCCGTGGGATGTCAGTGAATTCGTTGGCATCGACATTGCGCCAGTCGCGCCGGGCCAGGCCTCCAGCGAGCACGCGGTAAGCGTGGCCATGCAGGATTCGTCCGGGCCGTACGATTACCACCTGTCGCGGCACCTGCTCAAGCTTGCCAATGATCAGCAACTGCCGGTGCGCCGCGATCTGTTCCGCTATTACTTCAGCGATGCGCACTCGGCGGTTACGGCGGGCCATGACATCCGCACGGCGTTGGTGGCGTTTGGTTGCGATGCCACCCACGGTTACGAGCGGACGCATATCGACAGCCTGGCGACCCTCAGCCGGCTGCTCTCGGGTTACCTGCTGAGCCCACCGGTATTTGCCAGCGACTCGAACCCGGCCAATGCTTCACTAGAGCGCTTCAGTCACCAGATCGAGCATGATGCGCAGATGGAGAGCGACACCCGCGTGCCGCCGGTGGACAGCCTTTTGGGTAACAAGCTGTGACGCCTGTGGTGCGCGAATCGCGTAGCATGGCGGCCTTGTCGATCAATCACCGAAGTTGCCCATGCTGATCCCTTACGACCAACTCGAAGCTGAGACCCTGACCCGCCTGATCGAGGACTTCGTGACTCGCGAAGGCACCGATAACGGCGATGACACGCCGCTGGAGACCCGTGTGCTGCGGGTGCGCCAGGCGTTGGCCAAGGGTCAGGCGTTTATCCTGTTTGATCTGGAAAGCCAGCAGTGCCAGCTGCTGGCCAAGCATGATGTGCCCAGGGAACTGTTCGATTGATGGTATGGGGGGCTGCGAGCCGGTCCCCCGTTTTATTGCTCCAGCGGTTCGCGGGCTTTGATTCGTTTGTAGATTTCGCAGCGGTGTACGGGTAGGTCGCGTGGGGCGTCGATGCCTAGGCGGACGATGCCGTGGTCGATGGCTACTATCACGATCTGGATGTCATCGTTGATGGCGATGACTTCGCCAACCTCGCGAGTCAGTACCAGCATGGTTTGATCCTCCTCGATTCAGGGAAGATTGGAGACTGCACTGGGTACATTCGCCTACACAACGTTGCTCCTGCTAAATAGATCGGTCCTACGCTCTAGGGTAAAAATTCCTACAGGATTGGGGTGGTTTTTTTGGGGGGGGTTGGTGGGCGGGTGTTTCTTGGATGGTGTGGGCTTATCCGTTCTTTGTGGTGGGTGGTTGGGCCCCTTTCGCCCTTACGGCGAGTCACTTTTTTGACAAACGCCTCAAAAAAGTAACCAAAAAAAGGCTTGCTCCTACATACGGCCCCTTCGCTGCGCTACGGGGTCCCCTCGCTCCGGTCTTGCTCCCGGGAGGACCGCGCTGTACGGGCCATCCTGGCCCGCAGCGCTTGACGGCCATCCATGGCCGTCACCTCCCTTCGCAAGACCTGCGCTCGGCCTCCTGAAGTCGCAGTAGATCAAGATCAAAAGCAGATCAAGATCAAGATCAAGGGCACGCCTCGCTGCGCTGGCGCAGAGCGGGATTGGTGTGGCTGTTTGATTTTTGTTTGGTTTGAGATTGCCGGGGCTGCTTCGCAGCCCTTTCGCGACACAAGGCCGCTCCTTCAGGGACCGCATCATGGCGATATTCAGCGGCTAGCTCGGATTTCCGTAGGAGCGGCCTTGTGTCGCGAAAGGGCCGCGCAGCGGCCCCGACAATCTGACGCCCAACCACCATATAGAACGCCACACTGACCCGCTCTGCGCCAGCGCAGCGAGGCGTGCCTTTGATCTTGATCTACCGGCGACTCAGGAGGCCGAGCGCAGGTCTTGCGAAGGGAGGTGACGGCCATGGATGGCCGGCAAGCGCTGCGGCCCAGGATGGGCCGTACAGCGCGGTCCTCCCGGGAGCAAGACCGGAGCGAGGGAACCCCGCAGCGCAGCGAAGGGGCCGGATGTGGAGCCAAGCCCTTTTTTGGTTACTTTTTTGAGGCGTTTGTCAAAAAAGTGACTCGCCGTAAAGGCGAAAGGGGCCCGACCAGCCACCACACCAACCGGATAAGCCCCCATAACCGAGCACGCCCCACCAAACCCGAGAGCTAAACAGCAATCAGCAAATCACCCCTGCTGCAACCGCGGCCCAAACACAATAACCGTGGCCCCAACCACACACAACAAAGCCCCAACCCAATCGCTCCCCAAAGGCCGAACCCGCTCAACCAGCGCCAACCAAAGCAGCGAAGAAACAATATAGATCCCGCCATAAGCCGCATAAGCCCGCCCGGCATAGGCCGCCTCAACCCGCGTCAAAATCAGCCCAAACACACTCAGACTAACCAGCGCCGGCACCACCCACCAGGCACTCTTGCCCAACCGCAGCCACAGGTAAAACGCATAGCACCCGCCAATCTCGAACAACGCCGCAAGAAAGAACCAGAAGTAATTGACCACAGCCCACGCCCGCCCTGTTCCAAAGCTGCCGAGCATACCTCACTCGCCAACTACTGCCGCGCCTTGGCCCGCATCTTCACCGCCATCCCGGCCATCTCCGCATACAGCAATTCCGGCGTCTGGCACTTGAGCTTCCAGGCCGCACGCCCCGCCTCATGCGGCAAGATCAAGAACTCATCCGCCGCAATCCGCTCATGCATGTAGTCGGCAATTTCGGCAGCACTGATCGGCGAACCTTCAAGCAACTTGCCCACCTGGGCTTTCATTGCCGGGTCCGGCCCACGGAACGAATCCAGCAGGTTGGTCTGGAAGAACGACGGGCACACCACATGCACCGCAACCTGCACCTGACGCAGCTCGACCAGCAGGCTCTCCGACAACGCCAACACCCCCGCCTTGGCCACGTTGTAGTTGCTCATGCCCGGCCCCTGCATCAGTGCCGCCATCGAGGCGATGTTGACGATTCGCCCCTGGCTGCGCTCGAGCAACGGCAAAAACGCCTTGCAGCCCTTGACCACGCCCATCAGGTTGACCGCCAGTTGCCAGTCCCAGTCCTCCAGCGACAACTCGGCAAAGAACCCGCCCGAGGCCACCCCGGCGTTGTTGACGATCATGTCGATGCCGGCAAAGCGTTCCTCACAGGCCTGGGCCAGTGCCGTCAGCTGGCTGTAGTCGCGCACGTCGCAGCGCTGCACAAACCCTTCGCCACCGGCCGCCTGCACCAGCTCAAGCGTCTCGCGCAGGCCCGCTTCGTTGACATCGGCCAGCGCCAGCCGCCAACCCTCGCGCGCCCAACGCAGGGCAATTTCACGGCCCAGGCCTGACCCGGCGCCGGTAATCATCATTCGCTTGTGCATGCTGCAGACCTTGTTCGGTGGGCAATAGGGCGAGTCTAGCCAAGCCCGGCCAGGGCCTGGTGCGCTATCGAAATGCTGAATGAGCGAACATGCTGACAAGGCAGATAATCGATGGAATTTTCTTGTAACAGCCGCGGTCGGAAATGTAAGCGGCCAGGATTGCCCGGCCCCTTCCCCCACGAAAACACGCAAGGATTCTGCCCATGACCACGATCCTCATCATCATCCTGATTCTGCTGCTGGTTGGCGGTTTGCCAGTCTTCCCTCACTCGCGCAGCTGGGGCTATGGCCCGTCCGGCATCATTGGTGCGGTACTGGTGGTTCTGTTGGTGCTGTTGCTACTTGGCATGATATGACCCGGCGCCGGCTCGGCCGACAGCTGCTGCAGCTGTCGTTCGAGCTGGTGCATGGCCAGGTGCAGCGCGTGTTTCGCGCGCTGCACCTGGGCCGTATTGCGCGGCTGTCGATGACAGCATCGCTCCAGTTGTTCACACGCTTTCAGCAGCGGCCCCGCTCGGGCTATCTGCGCCCCGCCTTTGATCCGATGTGCCAACACGGCCAGTTCCTCTGGATTATCTGACTGCTGATCCAACCGCCGTAAATCCTCGTTCAAACTCCCGCGCAAATCATTCAACAAGCCGCACAAGGCCTGCTGATCACCGCCGACCAGCCGCTGCAGATGGGCAAGGTCCAGCGCTGCATCTGCGCAGCTGCCGTTTGCCTGCTGCGCGCCAGCGGGCCTCGCAACCGTGCCAGTCGCCAGGGCGGCGGCCAGGCTATTGAGTGCCAGCGGTTTGAACAGGCAAGCGTCCATCCCCGCCGCCCGGCAGCGTTGGCGCTCCTCCTGCACGGCATTGGCGGTCAGCCCGAGCACACGGCATCCGGGCCTTCGTGTACGCCGCTCATGCAGGCGAATAGCTCGGGCCAGCGCGTAGCCGTCAAGGCCTGGCATGCTGCAGTCACTGATGACCACATCGAACGGTTGACCGAGCCACAGGCGCAAGGCTTGTACGCCATCTTCGGCGATGCAGGTGCGATGGCCGAGATACTCCAGCTGCTGGGCCAACAGCAAACGGTTGGCGGGATAGTCGTCGACCACCAGCACTCGCAGATGGCGCTCGGCAGGTGGCGGTACGCCAAGCGACGCCGCTTGCCGCGGACCGTGCCAGCGCTGACAGCTGAGCAGGATCAACGCCTGAGTGCCCGCACCGAGCACACTGCGCAGGCGCAATTGGCCGCCCATCAAATTGCACAGGCTGCGGCTGATGCTCAGCCCCAGGCCACTGCTGCAACGCGTTGACTGCTTGGGCCCGGCCTGGCGAAACGGCTGGCCGAGTTCTGCCAGATCAGCCTCGGCGATGCCGCTGCCGGTATCCTTGACCTGCAACTCCAGCGCCAGGCAGTCGCCACGCTCACGCACGCACAGGCTGACCTCGACGTGGCCCTCGCGGGTGAACTTGATCGCATTGCTCAGCAAGTTGGACAAAACCTGTTTGAACCGCAGCGGGTCGAGCAGCACCTGGGCATCTCCCGCGCCGTCGATGTGCAGCAGCAGCGCAAGGCCCTTGATCCGCGCCTGTTCGTGGAACAGTTGAACCACCTGCTCGACCTGTTCGCGCAACTGCACCGGCTGCATCACCAGTTGCAATTGCCCTGCTTCGATGCGGGTGATGTCCAGGATATCGCCGATCAGGGCCAGCAAACCGCGCCCGGCATCGGCAGCCACATCAATCGCCAGGCGATCCAGCGTGCCCTGCTCGGCCTTGTATTGAGCCAGCTCGAGCATGCCCAGCAAAGCGTGCATGGGCGTGCGAATCTCGTGGCTCATGGTCGCCAGGAACCGCGTCTTGGCCTGGTTGGCGGTTTCCGCCATGTGCTTGGCCTGACGCAGTTCGGCATGCAGTCGGCGCAGGTAGCGAACCCACAGCAGTGCCAGCAGCAACAGCAACAGCACCAGGCCAAAACCGAGCAGAATCTTCAATCGCTGGCGCGGCCACAGGCCATCGGCGACGATCATCGGGTTACGCCAGCGGCGCACCAGCGTCTCGGTTTCGCGCGGGGTCAGGCTGAGCAGCGCCTTGTTCAAGATGCCTTGCAGCTCGACCTCACCACGCAGGCTGGCCAAGGCAAAGTGCGCGGGCGGCATGTTCAGGCTGGCGCTGATGCGCAGCTGGCGTGGATACCAGCGCGCGATCAAGGGCCGCGCATCGTCGAGGGTCAATACGGCAGCCGTCGCCCGGCCGCTGGCTACCGCGTGCAACGCGGCCAGCGGCCCTTGCACCTGGAGCGCACGCACCTGCGGGTGACGGCGGGCCAGGTCGTCCTGTACTGCGCTGCCCCACACCACTGCCAGCGACTGCCCCGCCAGCTGGCCGAGGCTGCTCGGCGCGGCCGGCTCGTTACGGCTGACCAGCACCCGCGCTGCGCTCAGGTATGAGCGGCTGAAGCTCAACTGCTGGGCCAACGCCGGGCTCTGCGGCACGCCGGCGATCAGCTGTGCCCGGCCCTGGCGCAATTGCCCCAGCATGCCTTCGACGCTGCTGGCAGCGGCCAGCTCGAACTGCAGGCCGCTGCGTCGGCTGATCAGTTCCAGTACCTCAACGCTCAAGCCCCGCCAGTGGCCGCTGCTATCGCGGTAGCTGAGCGGCAATGACTGCTCGTCCAGCAGTACCTTGATGGTTGGGTTGGCCTGCAACCAGCGCTGCTCATCCTCGGTCAGCTGCAACGGCACAGGGCTCGCAGAGACCGCGCCGGTTGCGCTCCAGCGTTGCTCGATGCGGGCACGTTGGCTGGGCGACAGCCCTTTGAGTACTGAATCAAGCAGGTCAGCCAACGGCGCCGCATCGCCGCGCAGGGCGAAGCCGATATCCTGAACGGGCATGCCGCCACTGCCAACTTCCTCAATGCCGCGCAGCGAAGTGCGCGCCAGGGCGTAGCGCCCCGCGAGGGCATGCCCGAGATACAGGTCAGCCTGGCCCAGGGTCAGTGCGGCCAGCGCACTCAACGGCGTGGGGTGCAGCTCGATGTGTGCCTGCGGATAGAGCCGGCGCAACTGCTCGATGCTGCGATAGCCCTCCACCGCAACCAACCTGAGCGCTGCGCCGGGCTGCGGCTCAGGCTGTGCGCCTTGGCGTGCCATCAGCAGTGGCTGGTCCTGGGCATAGGCATGCGACAGGCGCAGGCCGGCACTCTGCGCACGCTCGCGGCTGACCGAGCCAAGCAGATCGACCACGCCATCGCGTAAACCGGCTGCTGCGGCATCGAACGATGCGAAGGTATGCACACTCATCGCCAGGTTCAGATGCTCGGCCAGCAGCCCGGCATAGTCGGCAGTAATGCCCTCATAGGCCTGGCCAGTGCCGAGGATATCCAGCGGCGCGTCATCACGCGCGATCACCCCCAGGCGCAGTTGCCGGCGCGCCCACAACCAACGCAGATCCGCATCGCCAGGCTCGACCCTGTCGCCGTCCAGGCTGGCTCTGGCGTGCAACAGCGGGGCACCGACGGCGGGCAACGTGGACAGCGCCACAACGCCGCACAAGGCTGCCAGAAAGACACGCGGGCGCACCTGTTGACGACGTCAGAGCAGTTGATTGCGACGGGCGAAATCCGCCAGATCGATTAACGAGTGCAGCCGTAGCTTTTCCAGCAGCCGGCTCTTGTAGGTGCTGATGGTCTTGTTGCTGAGCAGCATCGTTTCGCCGATAGCCTTGTTGCTCAAGCCGCGCGCCAGGTGCTGCAACACCGTCAGTTCACGGTCGGTGAGGCCGGCAATGCACTGACGTTCGGTGGCACGCAGGTCCTGGGTGCGCACTGAACTCAGGGCCACATCGGGGAAGTAGGTAAAGCCGGACAACACCGCACGCACCGCCTTGTTCAGTTCACCCAGATCATCGGTTTTGGACACATAACCTGCGGCCCCCGCCTGCAGGCAGCGCAACGAGTAGGCCTCGGCCAGCTGCGAAGTGAGGATCACCACTTTGGCCGGCTGCGCCAAGTTCTTGAGCCTGGCGATCACCTCAAGCCCATCCAGGCCGGGCATGGCGATATCCAGGATGATCAGGTCAGGCGCATGCTCACGGGCCAGCAACACTGCGTCGACGCCATTGTCGGCCTGAGCCACCACGTCTATCTGTTCCTGGCGCAGCAGCATGCATACCGTGGTGCGAATGAAGGGATGGTCATCGACCACCAGAGCCCTATGCATGGTGCGCTCCACCGGCACCCAGGCCATCAGAGTTCAGCATCGAAGATCACCGTGGCTTCGCCAGAATAAGTAGTACCCGGTTGTTTGAGCATGGTCTGTACTCCGTTGCGATCGACGCTGAAATGCAGCTGACCACCCCGATTCAGCGTCGGCTGCATCGATTCGAACTGCAGCGCCGCCACGCGGCCAGTGGGCAGCGACAGGCGAGTTACCGGTCGCCCCTGATGCTGGATACCTGCGGGTAGGCTCAGGGCAATGTCCACCGGCACTCGATCGTTATGTTGATTGCGGATGCCGCATTGACCACCCAGCAGGTACTGGCAGGCCTTGTAGACCTTGAACGGCCCTGTCGACCACAGCCTGAACGGCAAGTCGCGGTACAACTGCACAGGTGCCGCAGCCCCGCCCAACCAGGCCTGCCATCCACCCTTGGGCTCCAGCACAGCCCGCTCGGAGCCCGGTGGAAACTCAAAGATGAACGCGTGCTGCACATCGAGCACGAAATTGACCGTGAGGCTGTCACCACTGAGCCCGGTGACACCACTGCCAAAATCAAAATCACCGGCGGGGCCGATGCTGTAGGTCAGGCTGCCGCGATAAATACCGGCGGCGAGGCGATAAGGCGGCGGGATATCCAGCAGAAACGACAACCCCGTCTGGGTCACCTCGGCATTGTCGACATGATTGGCAGGTGCCCATGAATAACTCGCCCAGCACGGATCAGGGGCCTGCGGTTGACGCAGGTAAGTGTGAAACGTGACCGTCCGGGCAGCATGGCTGGAGATGCGATTGGCGCCAGTACAGCCGCCCTGCAGGCTGCCCTGCAACGGGCTGTAACTGAAGTCTGTCGGGATATGGGCCTGTTGGCTGATCGAGAGGATGTCGAAGTTCATCCGGCGCATTTCGCCATTCAGTTCGTGAAACACCTCGACCTGCCTGCGCGCTGGCAGCTTCAGGTAGTACCTGTCGCGCAGATCCCCAGCGCTTTGCTGACTGCGTTTTGAATAGGCAATCGGCACGTCTACGGTGGAAGTACCGTTACACAGGTGCGACCACAGCCGGCACAACGCGGCCGGCGGCGTGGTATTGACGAACCGGCCACTGCCACCGCCGCGATACTCGGCACTGATGGTCACCTCCAGTGCCTGCGCCGCCGGCAGCCAGCCCAGCATCGCCATGGCCAGGCCTGCCCAGCCATGGGTTCGTCGAGCGCGCAGTACAACGCTCACCCTGGTACCACCAAGGTCTTACGCTGGTCGCCCTCGTACATCTCGAACTGGAACACCTGCTTGCCCGCTACCGGTTCGAAGCGCCGTGTGCTGCCCGGCAGCAAGTGGTGCTTGGTGGCAGCTTCGCAATTCTGGTCAGCTGCCTGGCATTGGCGAAAGTGATCCAGAACCACGGTGGCATTGCCTTGGTTGACCACCTGCAGGTGCCCGTTGTGCCCCTGTACATCGGTCTGATACTGCGCCGACGCCGGGTGCACGAACAACAAGGTGCCGTAGCCGGCCAGCAGGTTGACGCCAGCCTTGAGGCTGTCGCGGTAGCTGTCGGCCTCCTCTGCGGTAATCGCAAAGCCATCGCCCTGCTCGGGTAGCACCGGGATGAAGCGCAGACGGAAATAGCGCTCCCGATCGCGCTCGCCGCGGTACAGCAAACGCACCGCCTGCATGCCACGGGCCGGGATGATCAGGCGCGCAGGGCTGGCGATCAGGCCGCGCTGCGCCAGGGTCAGTTGCTCCTGCTCGACCTCACGGGGCACACCGTCAGCGTCATAAACCAACTCGGCGACGCTGATCTTGACGAAGGCAGTGCTGTCGCCGCCGTTTCGCACACGCTTGAGCAAGGTGCTGCGGTCGCCGTCGAGGTAATCGTACAGCCCACCCACATTGAGTTCCGGTGCCGCCTGCAGCGGCCATGGCGCCAGCAATAGCGACAGGTACAAAAACTTCCATGCTTTCATCTGCAACCTCGTTGGGGGCCCGTTAACCAGACAGCCGATGCCCATTGGGGCACAGGGGTTGCTGGCCATAAAGTCAGACCGTTCCTATTCAAAAGAAGAAATTTCCTAAAGACAGCCGCCATTCACAACTCGGCATCGAAAACCACCGTTACCTGCCCAGCAAAGCGAGTACCGGGATGTGTCAGCATGGTCTGTACCGCTGTGCTGCCAGCCTCGAAATGCAGTTGCCCAGGACGACCGCTGACGATGGTCAAATGCTCGAAGCGCAGTGCGGCACTGGTGCCGGTCGGGATCGCCAGGCGGCGCACTGGCTGGCCGCTGTGCACGACCCCTGCGGGCAGGCTGAGGGCGACATCGACCGGCACCTGGACTCCGGCCGGGTTGCCAATGGCGCATTGGCCGGCAAGGGTGTACTGGCAGCGTTTGTAGACCTTGAACGGCCCGGTCGACCACATGCGCATTGGCATGTCGCGATACAACCGGCGTGGCGCGCCGCGCCCACCGAGCCACGCGTTCCAGCCGCCAGGGGGCTCAAGCACGGCGATATCCGAGCCTGCCGGAAACTGCAGGACAAAGGCGTGCTGCACATCCAGCTCGAAGTTGACCACCAGGGTGTCACTGCTCAGATCCGAGACTTGATTGCCGAAGTCGAAGTCGCCGCCGGGGCCGATGCGATAGGTCACGCTGCCGCGGTAAAGGCCCTGCCCGAGGCGTCGCGGGGGTGGCATGAAGAGCCTGTAGCTGATACCCATATCGGTGAAATCGGTGACCCGCACATCGCCCGCGCTGCCGGAACTGGCACTGGAGTAACACGGCTGTGGATTGGCGGGATTTCGCACGCTCCACAGGTAGGCGCCCATGTCGTAGTCAGGTTCTGCCAGTTCTCCGGTGACGAACTGACATCCCCCTTTCACATCGGTGCCGCTGGCGGGCGAGTAATCCTGACTGCGCACGCGATAGGCCTGCCCGAACGCGGTGATCTCGAAGCTGACTTCATGGCTCTCACCAGTAACCTGGTGCACCACCTGGACTTTGCGGGTTCCAGGGACCTTCATATAGAACTGATCGCGGGCATCGGGCGCGCGGTAGATCGATGTCTTGGCGAAGCTGATCGGTACGCCAACGGTCTCCATGTCTTCGCAGGTGCCAAGCCAGCCGGAGCAGAACGGCGCCGGCGGCGTGGTGTTTTCGAAGTGACCATCGGTGCCGCCCTGGTAGCGTGCGCTGATGGTCACCTGAGCTGCCTCGGCCAGTGGGCTGCAGGCAACCAGCAATGCGCTGGGCAGCGCCAGCAGCAAGCGAACGAGTCTGTTGTTCATCCCTGCTCTCCTGTGCTCAGCGGGTCACTGCCACCCAGCAGTTGAGGTGCCGCGCAGACCTGATCACCGGCCAGCAGTACATTGCCTTCGCGGGCCAGCTGCCTGGGTTCGATTCTGAGCAGGCATGCCACCTTGCCCGCCTGACGAATTTCCAGCGTGGGCGTCCCTTCGCTCATCTCCACCGCGAAGATGCCGCTGGCCTCGCTGACACTGCGGCTGGCGTGGTTGATCACCAGCGCGCCACGCATTGGCTGGCCCTGCTGATCGAGCAGGCGGCCGAGCACGGTCACCGTGCGCAGCACACGTAACTGGCGGTACTCGACACCGCCGCGATTGAGGTGGTAGTCCAGGCTGGCGGGCTGAATCACCGCGTCCGGGTCATGCTTGCCGGCGAAATCGAACTGCACGGTGCCAGCCCGATACGCGCTGACCGGGACGATATTACGACCGGGACGCAGGGTGGCGCCCAGGCCGTTGAAATCGTCGACACGCAGTTCCAGGTCATCCAGATCACTTTCGATGTCGACCACCAGGCCCGCCTCGTGGGGCAGATACTGGCCGCTCAGGGCCAGCTTGCCGCCCCCCATGGCGAGCGTACTCTGCAGGTTCAGGCCGGCGCTCAACTGGCCGCTGTAGGAAGACGACTGCGCGTAGGCGTCGCCATACACCTGCTGATTCTGAAATTGGGTGTTGGCACCAAAGCCTGCGCCGTAGCGATCGACGTTGAGCGTGCCGCCAACACTGCGCAGCGCGCCCAGTTGCACGTCCTGCTGATAGCTCAGCGAGGCATTCTGATCCCGCCCACCATCGCGCGCGGTGCGGCTGCCCAGGCTGGCAGCGATGCGCTGGCCCGGCCCACCAAGGCTCATGCTCAGGCTCAGATTGACCCCACGGTTGCGGCTGTCGCCTGTGCTGTCAGTCCCGGGACGGTCGAACAACGACAGGCGCCAGTTGGCGTCGGAGCCGCCCAGCTTGCCGTAATACGACCAGCCCAGGTCGATCCCCAGACCGTTGGCCGCACCCGAGCTGTGGGCCAGGCGCAGGCTCGCCGTGCTGCGCGGATCAAGGCGTTGGCTGAGTGACAGCGAGCTCTGGCTGATCTCTTGCTGGCGCCGCTCGCCCCGCCAGCCCGAAGTGCCGGTGTCGATCCAGGTGCGGCTATGGCTGGCCACCAGCGAACCACCGGGCAGGTTGCTGATCACCTGCAGGTCGTAACCGGTGCCTTGATTGTCGCTGCGGTAGACGTTGCCATAGAGCTTGAGCTGGTCGAGCGCATCCCAGTCCAGCGAGGTGCCGTACTGCATGGCCTCGTCGACCCGCTGGGCGGACACGCCAAGCACGGCGCGCGGGTGCAGCAGATAGTTGGCCAGCACGCCCGCGCCGAGGCTGTCCTGGTAATCCTTGTCCCAGTTGCTCAACAGGTTGCTCTGGCGGCCAGCGTAGACGTTGTAGCGCCAGCGGCTGTCGGGGTTGCTCCAGTTGTTTGGTTTGTAGATGAAGGCGTCGCTGCGTGAGGTTTCCTGGCCATCCTCGAGCAGGCGTACCTCGATCTGATAGATGCCACCGGGCAGTACCCGCGTGTCGAGGGTCTGCAACCCGGCCTGAACCGGCTGGCTGTTGATCAGCACACCGTTGCGGTAGATCTCGACCACACCAGGCCGATTAGGGGTGACGTAAACCGGCGTGGCACTCGCCTGGCCGTTGTCGATCAACAGGCTGTCACTGCTGCCGAACATCACGCCCAAGGTGGTATCCGGGCTGCTGCCCAGCAGACGCGGCTGGCGGGTGAGGCCTTGAGCGCTTGGGGTGAAATAGCCCAGACGCAGAAATTGCTGGTCGAACAGACGCTCGGCATACAACTGATCGAGGCGGTGGCGGACCCTGTCCGACTCATCGTTGCCCCGGTCGACCTGCGCATCGGCAAGGGTCGTCCAGTTGCCGATGCTGCCCTGGCCCTGGGCGGCGAAGCGGCCGTTGGTCTGGCTGCCGTTGCGCACCAGATTGAGCTGGTTACGCAACAACAGGCCGCTGCTGCCGTGTTCGGGAAGCGTGTAATAGCGGGGTTGCTCGAGGTTATCTTCGGCGCGAGCGGTGACCAGCGACAGCTCTGAGTTGACCAGGCTGTAATGGATGGCCTGCAGCCCATCCGCGCAGTCACTGACGCAGGCCCCAAGCGGTCGCCCGTCAGCCAGGCGTTGCAACCAGCGGCTGCGCAACTGCGCCGGCTCACGGCTTTCCTGGGTCTCGGTGAACTCCAGCAACTGGACCTGGCCGGCGCGGCTGAGCACCACCATTGCATCGCCCAGGTAACGGCCGTCCAGATCGACTCGCACCGCTAGCGGCACATCAAAAAAATGCGCTTCGAATTCTTTGGGCAAGCCTTGCGCCTGGCTCACCATGCTCACCGCTGCGGGCGGCGCAGCCCAGGCGGGCAACAGTGCGCAGCAGGCGCCCAAGGCAATGCCCCAGCGCCGGGTAACAGCATATATAGGATTGGACGGCATGGCCCTGCCTGCAAGCAATGACCGCCCTCGCCGCCGGCAGCAACCGGGCGGCAAAGGGGGTATTAACGGATGATGAAAATGCCTTGCGGGGTGGGATCAAGGGATCGGCGCGGCAGTCTCGAACATCATGCTGACCAGGCCTTGGTAGTTGCCTGGCTTGTAACCACCGGCGGGCACGCTTGGCTCGACCATGAAGTCCAGGGTGGTGCCGGTAGCGGCCTGCGGCGCTGCCAGCACTTCGGTTGCGGTGGTGGTCAGCGTGGTAGCGCCGACCTTGACGTTCAGATCGATCACTTCTACACCGCTGGTCACGGCGGCTGGGGTCAGCAGGTGCGCGGTGATCGGGCCGATGGTGCTTTTGGCCTGCAATTGCTTGCGGATCGGCTCGAGGGTGCCTTGAAACGAATTCCAGGCCATTTCCTGTGGGTCGTTCATCCAGTTGCCGCCGACAGGCTCCACGTAGAACGCGGCAGTCGGGACGGTGGCGGTGATCAGCACCTGTTTCTCGATCGGGTCAGCTGCGATGGCCGAGTTGGCGGCCAGAACAGCCAGGGGAAGAGCCAGCAGAAAAGCTTTCACGAATGTATCTCCTTGAATCCTGCAATCAACGCCACAGGAAGCGTGCGCAAGCGGCACAGCGCCGTTGGCAGGAGCGATTATTCGGAAATGCAGGTGGGCAAACTCTAGGATCGGTCTGACCGCGCTTGGGAAATTTCCCAGCGTGCGGGCTGTGCAGTTTGCCTCGGCAAAAAACAACAACGCCCCGACGATGCGGGGCGTTGTTCAATGCTCAGAGCAGGTTAGTGAGAAACCGCACCGCTGGCGCCCAGGCCGGTTTGCGAACGGACGAACTGTGGATAGAACAGCGCGCGCTCGTTGACCGCTTCCTTGGACTTGTCGGTGACCGAGAAGAACCAGATACCGACGAAGGCGATCAGCATCGAGAACAACGCTGGGTATTCGTACGGGTAGATAGCTTTTTCGTGACCGAGAATCTGCACCCAGATGGTCGGACCCAGCACCATCAGGCCAACGGCACTGATCAGGCCCAGCCAGCCGCCGATCATGGCGCCGCGGGTGGTCAGCTTTTTCCAGTACATCGAAAGCAGCAGTACCGGGAAGTTGCAGCTGGCCGCGATGGAGAACGCCAGGCCGACCATGAAGGCGATGTTCTGCTTCTCGAACAGAATGCCCAGGCCGATGGCCAGGATGCCGAGGAAGATCGTGGTGATCTTCGACACACGGATCTCGTCCTTGTCGTTGGCCTTGCCTTTGCGCCACACGCTGGCATACAGGTCATGCGACACCGCCGAGGCACCGGCCAGGGTCAGGCCGGCAACCACTGCAAGGATGGTGGCGAAGGCCACTGCCGAGATGAAGCCGAGGAAGATACTGCCACCCACAGCGTCAGCCAGGTGCACCGCGGCCATGTTGTTGCCACCCAGCAGCGCGCCGGCGGCATCCTTGAAGTCCGGGTTGGTGCTCACCAGCAGGATCGCGCCGAAGCCGATGATGAAGGTCAGGATGTAGAAGTAACCAATGAAGCCGGTTGCGTACAGCACGCTCTTGCGCGCTTCCTTGGCATCGCTGACGGTGAAGAAGCGCATCAGGATATGCGGCAGGCCGGCGGTACCGAACATCAGCGCCAGACCCAACGAGAACGCCGAGATCGGGTCTTTGACCAGGCCACCCGGGCTCATGATCGCTTCACCCTTGGCATGTACCTTGATCGCTTCGGAGAACAGCGTGTTGAAGTCGAAGTTGACGTGTTTCATCACCATCAGCGCCATGAAGCTGGCACCGGACAGCAGCAGTACGGCCTTGATGATCTGCACCCAAGTGGTGGCCAGCATGCCGCCGAACAGCACGTACATGCACATCAGGATGCCCACCAGGATCACCGCGACGTGGTAGTCCAGGCCGAACAGCAGCTCGATCAGCTTGCCGGCACCGACCATTTGCGCAATCAGGTAGAACGCTACCACCACCAGCGAACCGGACGCCGACAGGGTGCGGATCTGTTTCTGCCCGAGGCGATAAGACGCCACGTCGGCAAAGGTGTATTTGCCCAGGTTACGCAGGCGTTCGGCGATCAGGAACAGAATGATCGGCCAGCCGACCAGGAAGCCGATCGAGTAGATCAGGCCATCGTAGCCAGAAGTGAACACCAGCGCCGAAATACCCAGAAAGGACGCCGCCGACATGTAGTCACCGGCAATCGCCAGACCGTTCTGGAACCCGGTGATCTTGCCGCCGGCTGCGTAGTAGTCCGAGGCTGACTTGTTGCGCTTGGAGGCCCAGTAGGTAATCCCCAGGGTAAACAGCACAAAGGCCAGGAACATGAGAATGGCAGCCATGTTCAGGGGCTGTTTCTGCACCTCGCCAGTGAGCGCGTCAGCCGCCCACACAGCGGGTGCGAAGACACCGCAGGCCAATATGGCCAAAGTTTTGGTAGGTCGCATCATTGCTTGGCCTCCGCCAGAATTGCCTTGTTCAGTTCGTCGAACTCGCCGTTGGCGCGACGCACATAGATGGCGGTCAGCACAAAGGCTGAAAGGATCAGGCCGACGCCCAGAGGGATGCCCCAGGTGATGGACGATTCAGGGCTGATCTTGGCGCCGAGAATGTGCGGGCCATAGGCGATGAGCAAGATGAATCCGCAGTAGAGGCCGAGCATGATTGCTGAAAGAATCCAGGCGAATCGCTCGCGTTTGGTGACCAGTTCCTTGAAGCGCGGACTGTTCTGTATCGAGAGGTAAATGCTGTCGTTCATTGTTTTTGTCCTAGCAGCACAGATTATGGATAACCCACCTGTAACTTTATGCTGCTGTTGGACGCCAACCAGACGACCTTAGTCTTAGATGCAAGAGTGTTTTGCGGTTTTGGTAACAAACATCAGGCACTGCGGTGTGGGTCTGGCTCAAAGCAGCGCGCCCAAGGCGACGACTCAACCTTGGGCGGCGATATAGCTATGGCTCGATCAACGCGTTATTTGGCAGTCCACTCCGCCACGCGCTCAGGGTGCTTGGCGACCCAATCCTTGGCCGCTTGTTCTGGCTTGGCGCCGTCCTGGATGGCCAGCATGACTTCGCCGATCTCATCCTTGGACTGCCACTGGAACTTCTTCAGGAACGCTGCAACTTCCGGGGCCTTTTTCTCCAGGTCCTTGCTACCGACGCTGTTGACGGTTTCAGCCGCGCCGAATACGCCTTTCGGGTCTTCGAGGAACTTCAGCTTCCACTTGGCGAACATCCAGTGCGGCACCCAACCGGTCACCGCGATCGACTGCTGCTTGGGATAGGCACGGCCCAGTTCGGCGGTCATGCCGGCGCCGGAGCTGGCCTGCAGCTTGTAACCGGTCAGATCGTAATCCTTGATGGCCTGCTCGGTTTTGATCATCACCCCCGAACCTGCGTCGATACCGACGATCTTCTGCTTGAAGCTGGTATCGGTCTTGAGGTCTGCGATGCTGTTGGCCTTGACGTACTCAGGCACGATCAAGCCAATCTTGGCGTCTTTGAAGTTAGGCCCGAAGTCGACCACCTTGTCCTTGTTCTTGGCCCAGTACTCGCCATGGGTCACCGGCAGCCAGGCCGAGAGGATCGCATCGAGTTTGCCGGTGGCAACCCCTTGCCACATGATCCCGGCCGCTACGGCCTGCAGCTTGACGTCATAGCCGAGCTTTTCCTTGATTACCTCGGCGGCGACGTTGGTGGTCGCAACACTGTCGGCCCAGCCATCGACATAACCGATGCTTACTTCTTTAGCCATGGCCTGCCCAGCGCTCATGGCCAACAACAGGGCGGACCCCACCCCCAGCATACGTCGCATGTTCATCAATGCATCCCCTCGTCAGGTCTCGGAGATAGCATCATCAACCTGCAACAAAGCGCGACCTGCTCCAGCCGCGACCTCTACCTTAATCAGATGCGACAGCACTTGGCCATTAGCGCCATCGGCCGACATTGGCCTGCGCGATCCTTGCATGCCAATGCGTTGGCGCCGGCGATTTGCGGCTATCATCTAGCCCTTTGCGCCTGACCATGGACCGCCCGATGCCCCGCTCCGCCCGCAACCTGCTGCCAATCTACCTGTTCGCCTGCCTGCTTGCCCTGGCCGGGCTGGGCGCGCTCTGGTACGGGCTGGGCAAGCCGGTGCTGCTGCCCGATGCCGCCAGCCCGACGCATAAACTGCAATGCGCCTCGTATACCCCGTTCGACAAGGACCAGTCGCCGTTCGACCAGCCGTTTCGCCTGCGCCCGGCGCGGATGGACGCTGACCTGGCCCTGCTGGCCGAACGTTTTCAGTGCATCCGCACCTACTCGATGACCGGTCTTGAGGCGATCCCGGCGCTGGCGCGCAAGCATGGCCTGAAAGTCATGCTCGGCGCCTGGGTCAATGCCAACCCGGTGGACACCGACCAGGAAGTCGCACTGCTGATTGCCTCGGCCAATGCCAACCCGGATGTGGTCAGTGCGGTGATCGTCGGCAACGAGACCTTGCTGCGCAAGGAAGTCACCGGCGAGCGCCTGGCCGAGCTGATCAAGCGGGTCAAGGCCCAGGTCACGGTGCCGGTGACCTATGCCGATGTCTGGGAATTCTGGCTGCAGCACCCGCAGATCGCGCCGGCAGTGGACTTCCTGACTATTCACCTGCTGCCGTACTGGGAGGATGACCCGCGCAGCATCGATCAGGCGCTGGCCCACGTGGCCGAAGTGCGTCAGGTGTTCGGCGCACGGTTTGCGCCCAAGCAGATCATGATCGGCGAGACCGGCTGGCCCAGCGAAGGCCGCCAGCGTGAAACCGCGCTGCCCAGCCGGGTCAACGAAGCACGTTTTATTCGCGGTTTTGTGGCGATGGCCGAGCAGAACGACTGGAGCTACAACCTGATCGAGGCTTTCGATCAGCCCTGGAAGCGCGCCAGCGAAGGGGTGGTGGGCGGTTACTGGGGGCTGTACGACGCCGACCGGCAGGACAAGGGCATTCTCGAAGGGCCGGTCAGCAACCTGGCGCTGTGGCCACAGTGGTTGGCGGCGAGCGCGCTGTTGCTGCTGGCAGCACTGCTGTTTGCCGGGCGCCCGGCCAATGCTCGCGCCGCCCTGGTGCTGCCGCTGCTGGCGGCAATTGGCGCCGCCAGCCTTGGCCTATGGGGCGAATTAATGCGCACCAACGCCAGGTTTGCCGGTGAATGGCTGTGGGCAGTGTTGCTGGCCGGCCTGAGCCTGCTGGTGCTGGCCCATGCACTGCTGGCCCTGGCGCAGCGCCAGGGTTGGCGTGAGCGGCTGTTCGCCTGGTTTGAAGCGCGGGCTGGCTGGTTCCTGCTGGCGGCAGGCTTTGCCGCGGCGGTGAGCATGTTGGCGATGGTCTTCGAGCCGCGCTATCGCAGCTTTCCGACTGCTTCACTGCTGCTGCCGGCACTGGTGTACCTGCTGCGGCCGGTCGTGGCGCGCCGGGCCGAGGTGGCTTTGCTGGCCTTTATCATCGGTGCCGGGGTGCTGCCGCAGCTTTACCGTGAAGGGCTGGCCAACCAGCAAGCCTGGGCCTGGGCAGTGGTCAGCGTCCTGATGGTCGGCGCGTTGTGGCGCAGTTTGCGCACGCGCTGACCTTCAAGCCAGGCGGGTGGCGACCTGTGGCTGCCGCACCAGGCGCAGACCAGCCAGGACCACAGCGAACACGGCAATACTGGCGGTATACAGCACCAGCGCACTGAGCCCGAACAGCAAGCCGACTGCCGCCAGATACCAGCCGACGCGGCCCTTGGCCAGGTGTGCGAGCACGCTCAGGGCCACGGCCGCCCAGGCAATCCACTGGAAATGAATCGCCAGGCCCAGCAGCGAGCGCAGCTGACATTGCCAGTACTGCGCAGGCACGCCGCACAGGCCAACCCACTGGCTATCTTCCATCAGCCCGTAGCGCACGCCATAGCTGGCCGCCAGCCACAACGGCAGGAGCAGCAACAGGACAATGACGGGCAATGAACGAGGCATGAAGATCTCCGGGCAAATTTAAACGAACGCCAGCATAATCATCGGCAACACCTGCGCAAGGCAAGAATTCTCGCCAGCAGCTATGTTGCTCATAGCGATACTTACCGCGCCATTCATTGGCGCGGTAAAAACTGGCATAACAATTGGCCATACACCCGGCAACTTTGCTCGAGGCGTCGTGGTCAGAGCCTGCGTACCGTAATGCCTTGCCGAATTTTCTGGGGGATTCAATGCTTCGATCACTGCGCCTCGCTGCCCTGCTGGGTGGCCTGCTAATGGCTGCGGCCGCCTCGGCGCGGGATATCGACGCCGCCAGCTATGGCTTTCCATTGACCAACCCGTTCGAGGCGACGATTGCCACCACCCCGCCTGAACTGCGCCCAACGCTGCCCAGTGATGAAGACATCACCCAGGACGACTACAGCCTCACCCTGCGCCCGGAGCGTGAGTTCACCCTGCCGGACAACTTCTGGCCGGTGAAAAAGCTCAAGTACCGCATGGCCCGTCAGGACCACGCAGCGCCGCTGATCTTCATCATTGCCGGCACCGGCGCGCCCTACAGCAGCTCGACCAACGAATACCTGAAAAAGCTCTACTATCAGGCAGGCTTCCATGTCGTGCAGCTGTCGTCACCGACCAGCTGGGACTTCATGAGTGCCGCCTCGCGCTTCGCCACCCCTGGCGTGACCAAAGAAGATGCCGAGGACCTGTATCGGGTCATGCAGGCGGTGCGTGCGCAGCATCCACGCCTGCCGATCAAGGACTTCTACCTCACCGGCTACAGCCTGGGCGCCCTCGATGCAGCGTTTGTCAGCCATCTGGACGAGACCCGGCGCAGCTTCAACTTCAAGCGCGTGCTGCTGCTCAACCCGCCGGTCAACCTGTACACCTCGGTGAGCAACCTCGACAAGCTGGTGCAGACCCAGGTCAAGGGCATCGACCGCAGCACCACCTTCTATGAGCTGATGCTGGAAAAACTCACCCGCTACTTCCAGGACAAAGGCTACATCGACCTCAACGACGCGCTGCTGTATGACTTCCAGCGCTCGCGCGAGCACCTGTCCAACGAGCAGATGGCGATGCTGATCGGCACCTCGTTCCGCTTCTCGGCGGCCGACATCGCCTTTACCTCCGACCTGATCAACCGCCGCGGCCTGATTACCCCGCCAAAGCAGCCGATCACCGAAGGCACCAGCCTGACCCCGGCGTTCAAGCGTGCCCTGCAGTGCGACTTCGAGTGCTATCTGACCGAGCAGGTGATCCCGATGTGGCGCGCCCGCACCGACGGCGGCAGCGTGCTGCAACTGGTCGATCAGGCCAGCCTGTATGCCCTTGAAGGTTACCTGAGCAAAAGCCCGAAGATTGCCGTCATGCACAATGCCGACGACCTGATCCTTGGCCCTGGCGATATTGGTTTCCTGCGTAAAGTATTCGGCGATCGGCTGACCCTGTACCCGCACGGCGGCCATTGCGGCAACCTTAATTACCGCGTCAACAGCGACGCCATGCTGGAGTTCTTCCGTGGTTAAACGACTGCTGCTCGTCACCGCTTTGCTCGCCGCCGGGTATGCCCAGGCCGAGGAGATCGCGCCGCGTACCAGCGTGATCGATGCCAACGTGGCCGATGCGCCGGTGGAGCAAAGCGATGGCTTTCTCGACCCGTTGCGCGCGCTCAAATTCAACCCTGGCCTGGACCAGCGCGAGTTCGAGCGCTCGACCCTGACCGCGCTGAACGTCTACGACCCATGGGAGTCGGTGAACCGACGCATCTACCACTTCAACTATCGCTTCGATCAGTGGGTGCTGCTGCCTGCCGTCGAGGGCTATACCACCATCACGCCCCGCTTCGTGCGGACCGGAGTGAGCAACTTCTTCAACAACCTTGGCGATGTGCCCAACCTGTTCAACAGCGTGTTGCAGCTAAAAGCTGAGCGTTCGGCGAAGATCACCGCTCGGTTGATGTTCAACACCATCATTGGTGTTGGCGGGCTGTGGGACCCGGCGACCAAGATGGGCCTGCCGCGCCAAAGCGAAGACTTCGGCCAGACCCTGGGCTTCTATGGTGTGCCCGACGGGCCGTACATCATGCTGCCGATCCTCGGCCCATCGAACCTGCGCGACACCACCGGGGTGGTAGTGGACTACGCCGGCGAACAGTCGATCAACTACCTGGACATGGCCAATGTCACCAGCGATCACCCGGAGATCCTGTTCCTGCGGGCTGTGGACAAGCGCTATACCACAGCCTTCCGCTATGGCCAGCTGAATTCGCCGTTCGAGTACGAGAAGGTCCGCTACGTCTACTCTCAGGCGCGCAAGCTGCAGATCGCCGAGTAATCAGAGCCTTGGGGCCGCTGCGCGGCCCCAAGGCTCACAAGCCAAGAAACCGGCTCAGCTCGCCACGTTTTGCCAGGGCATCGCGCCGGCCCAGCTCGATCAACTCACTGCAATAACTCGCCTCGAACAGCAAATAGCTCAACACCCCTGCCCCACTCGTGCGGGTTGCCCCCGGCCCGCGCAGGAACATGCGCAAAGCCGCCGGCAATTGGCGTCGATGACGCGCGGCGATTTCATCCAGCGGCTGGCTCGGCGCAACCACCAATACTTCGATCGGCGCCAGCCCCAGCGCCCGCGCATTCAAGTGTGCCGGCAGCATGTGGCTGAGGTGGTTGAGCCGTTGCAACAGCTCGATGTCGTCTTCCAGGCTGTCGATGAAGGTGCTGTTGAGCATATGCCCGCCGATCTGCGCCAGGCTCGGCTGGCGCCCGCTGAACAGGCGCTGGCTGGGCAACGGCGGCGCTGGCCGTTGCGGGTTGCCGCTGACGCCGACCACCAGCACCCGGCTCGCGCCCAGGTGCAAGGCGGGGCTGATCGGCGCCGACTGACGTACCGCACCATCGCCAAAATACTCGTCGCCAAGCTTGACCGGGGCAAACAGCAAAGGGATCGCCGAGCTGGCCAGCAAATGCTCGATGCTGAGTGCGGTCGGTACGCCAACCCGGCGGTGGCGCAACCACGGCTGAATCGCCTCGCCGCCTTGATAGAAGGTCACCGCCTGGCCTGAGTCATAGCCAAAGGCGGTAATGGCCACGGCGCGCAATTGCTCGCTGGCCAGCGCTTCGGTAATGCCATCCAGATGCAGGTGCGCTTGCAGCAGGACACGAAGCGGGCTGCTGTCGAGCAACGCCACCGGCACGTCGCCGCCAAAACCCAACAGGCTGTGGCTGACAAAACGGCTGGCCTGGCGAATTACCCCAGGCCAGTCGCTGCGCAGCACCAGATGGCTGCTGAAGTTCTGCCAGAAGGCCGTCAGGCGCTGCACCGACTCGGCAAAACGATTGGCCCCGCTGGCCAGGGTTACCGCATTGATGGCCCCGGCCGAGGTGCCGACGATGACCGGGAACGGGTTGGCCGCGCCAGGCGGCAACAACTCGGCAATACCTGCCAGCACCCCCACCTGATAAGCCGCGCGGGCACCGCCGCCAGAGAGAATCAGGCCAGTGGTTGCAGTCATGTGATCCTCCCTGGAAACGCTGGCCTCAGCGCTGCTTCTTTTCGTACAGCCGAGGCGCGCCTTCAGGCCGAGACTTGAAGCGGCGGTGCGCCCACAGGTACTGCTCCGGGCACTCACGCAGGACGCTCTCGACCCACTGATTGATGCGCAGGCAGTCGGCCTCCTCGGTCTCACCCGGGAAGTCCTGCAGCGGTGGATGCACCACCAAACGGTAACCGCTGCCGTCCTCAAGACGGCGCTGGGTGAACGGGATCACCCGCGCCTTGCCCAGGCGGGCAAACTTGGTAGTGGCGGTTACCGTTGCTGCCGGGATGCCGAACAGCGGTACGAACACACTCTGCTTGGCGCCGTAGTCCTGATCCGGTGCGTACCAGATCGCTCGACCGCTGCGCAGGAGCTTGAGCATGCCGCGCACATCATCGCGTTCGATCGCCAGCGAATCGAGGTTATGCCGCTCGCGGCCACTGCGCTGGATGAAGTCGAACAGCGGATTGCCATGCTCGCGGTACATGCCGTCGATGGTGTGCACCTGGCCGAGCAGTGCGGCGCCGATTTCCAGGGTGGTGAAGTGCACCGCCATCAGAATGGCGCCCTGGCCATCGCGCTGGGCGGCCTGCAGGTGCTCGATGCCTTCGATATGTGCCAGCTGCGCCAGCCGGGCCTTTGGCCACCACCAACTCATGGCCATTTCGAAGAAGGCGATGCCGGTGGAGGCGAAGTTTTCTTTCAGCAACCGCAGCCGTTGGTCGGCGGATAGCTCAGGGAAGCACAGCTCCAGGTTGCGCGCAGCGATGCGCCGACGCTCACCGGCAAAGCGATACATCACCGCGCCCAGCGCGCGGCCCAGCGCCAGCAATGCCCGATACGGCAGCTGCACGGTCAGCCACAGCAGCCCCAGGCCCAACCACAGACCCCAGAATCGCGGGTGGAGAAAATAACGACGAAAACGCGGGCGTTCCATTCAAGCTTCCGGAAAGACGAGGGCCGCGCATTCTACAACGGATCGCCGCCGGTTGCGGGCAACCCGCGTTCTCGTTATAAGTCAGGGCACTTTTTCCGTTACAAGCCGTCTATGCAGACCATGAGCCCAAACCACACCCCCGAACACGCCCCCGCGTTCCAGCTCAAGGGCAGCATGCTTGCCATCACCGTCCTGGAACTGGCGCGCAACGACCTTGAATCGCTGGACCGCCAGCTGGCGGCAAAAGTCGCCCTGGCGCCGAACTTCTTCAGTAATACACCGCTGGTGCTGGCGCTGGACAAGCTGCCAGCCGGCGAAGGCGCTATCGATTTGCCCGGGCTGATGCGCATCTGCCGCCACCATGGCCTGCGCACCCTGGCGATCCGCGCCAACCGCATCGAAGACATCGCCGCAGCAATTGCCATCGACCTGCCCGTGCTGCCGCCGTCCGGTGCCCGCGAACGGCCATTGGAACCTGAGCCGGAAGTGAAGAAGCCCGAGCCGGAACCTGTGCCCGTGGTGCCCGCCGAGCCGGAAGTGCGCCCGACCCGGATCATCACCACACCGGTGCGCGGCGGCCAGCAGATCTACGCCCAGGGCGGTGACCTGGTGGTGACCACTTCGGTCAGCCCGGGTGCGGAACTTCTTGCCGATGGCAACATCCATGTCTACGGCGCAATGCGTGGTCGGGCCCTGGCGGGGATCAAGGGCAACACCAAGGCGCGCATCTTCTGCCAGCAGATGACCGCAGAGCTGGTCTCGATTGCCGGCCAGTACCGGGTCTGCGAGGACCTGCGCCGCGACCCACTGTGGGGTTCGGGGGTACAGGTCAGCCTGTCAGGCGATGTGTTGAACATCACCCGGCTTTAACGGATACTTGCGGCATTTTTAGAGCAACTTTTTCCTCGTTGCCGTTTTGTGCTTTTTCAGGGACTGCGGTCCCGACTATTTTATTTAGGGGTGAAACACCTTGGCCAAGATTCTCGTGGTTACTTCCGGCAAAGGGGGTGTGGGCAAGACCACCACCAGCGCCGCCATCGGTACCGGCCTGGCCCTGCGCGGGCACAAGACTGTCATCGTCGACTTCGACGTCGGCCTGCGTAACCTCGACCTGATCATGGGCTGCGAGCGCCGCGTGGTGTATGACTTTGTCAACGTGGTCAACGGCGAAGCCAACCTGCAGCAGGCCCTGATCAAGGACAAGCGCCTTGAGAACCTGTTCGTGCTGGCCGCCAGCCAGACCCGCGACAAGGACGCGCTGACCCAGGAAGGCGTCGAGAAGGTCCTGATGGACCTGAAGGAAAACTTCGAATACGTGGTCTGCGACTCCCCTGCCGGTATCGAAAAGGGCGCCCACCTGGCCATGTATTTCGCTGACGAAGCGATCATTGTGACCAACCCGGAAGTGTCTTCGGTACGTGACTCGGACCGCATGCTCGGCCTGCTGGCGAGCAAATCGCGCCGCGCCGAGCGTGGTGAAGACCCGATCAAGGAACACCTGCTGATCACCCGCTACCACCCAGAGCGCGTGAGCAAGGGCGAGATGCTGGGCGTCGAAGACGTCAAGGACATCCTCTCGGTGGACCTGGTCGGCGTGATTCCCGAATCGGAAGCCGTATTGAAAGCCTCGAACCAGGGCGTGCCGGTCATCCTCGATGACCAGAGCGATGCAGGCCAGGCCTACAGCGACACCATCGACCGCCTGCTCGGGAAGACCCTTCCTTTGCGGTTCATCGAAATGCCGAAGCAAGGATTCTTCGCGCGTCTGTTTGGAGGCAAGTAAACCATGAACCTTTTTGACTTCTTTCGTGGCAGACAGAAACAGAGCAGTGCGTCGGTAGCGAAAGAGCGTCTACAGATCATCGTGGCGCACGAGCGCGGTCAGCGCACCACGCCGGACTACCTGCCGGCGCTGCAGAAAGAGCTGGTCGAGGTGATCCGCAAGTACGTCAATATCGGCAACGATGACGTGGTAGTTGCACTGGAGAACCAGGGCAGCTGCTCGATCCTCGAGCTGAACATCACCCTGCCCGAGCGTTAATACTGCTACAGGCACACCTGCAGGAGCGGCCCTGAGCCGCGAAGCAGCCACTGGCGTAACCAGAACATCTGGCGCGGCCCGTGGCTGCTTTGCGGTTCAGGGCCGCTTTTGTCAGTTTTTCCAGAGAAGACGCAACAATGCCCCTGTCGAACGTGCACATCCTTCATCAGGACGACGCCGTCCTGGTCATCAACAAGCCGACCCTGCTGCTTTCAGTGCCGGGCCGCGCTGACGACAACAAGGACTGCCTGATCACCCGCCTGCAGGAAAACGGCTACCCGGAAGCGCTGATCGTGCACCGCCTCGATTGGGAAACCTCGGGGATCATCCTGCTCGCGCGGGATGCCGACAGTCACCGTGAACTGTCGCGCCAGTTTCATGATCGCGAAACCGAAAAAGCCTACACCGCACTGTGCTGGGGCCAGCCAACGCTGGACAGCGGCAGCATCGACCTGCCCTTGCGCTATGACCCGCCGACCAAACCGCGGCATGTGGTCGACCATGAGCAAGGCAAGCATGCACTGACCTTCTGGCGCATCGTCGAGCGCTGTGGCGACCATTGCCGGGTCGAGCTGACGCCGATCACCGGCCGTTCGCATCAATTGCGCGTGCACATGCTGTCGATCGGTCATCCGCTGCTCGGTGACCGTCTGTATGCCAACCCTGAGGCGCTGGCTGCCCATGAGCGGCTGTGCCTGCATGCGAGCATGCTCAGCTTCACCCATCCGGTCAGCGGCGAGCGCTTGAAGTTCGAGTGCCCGGCACCGTTCTGAAGTCGCCGTGCGCCGACACAAAACGTCGCAGAACTGCGTTAAACTCGCGCCACTGCTGTCTGGAGTGACCTATGCGCGATGTTTTGAACCAAGGCCTGATCGAATTCCTCAAGGCCTCCCCGACGCCCTTCCACGCCACGGCAAGCCTGGTCCAGCGCCTCGAAGCCGCTGGATTTCAGCGCCTCGACGAGCGTGACAGCTGGGCCACCGTGCCTGGCGGACGTTACTACCTGACCCGCAACGACTCTTCGCTGATCGCGATCAAGCTTGGTTCGCTGTCACCGCTGCTGAGCGGTATCCGCATGGTTGGCGCGCACACCGACAGCCCGTGTCTGCGGGTCAAGCCGCAGCCTGAACTGCAGCGCCACGGCTTCCTGCAGCTGGGCGTGGAGGTGTACGGCGGCGCGCTGCTGGCGCCGTGGTTCGACCGCGACCTGTCGCTGGCCGGGCGGGTAACCTTCCGCCGCGATGGCAAAGTTGAAAGCCAGCTGGTCGACTTCAAGCTGCCGATCGCGGTGATCCCCAACCTGGCGATCCACCTCAATCGCACCGCCAACGAAGGCTGGCCGATCAACGCCCAGCTCGAACTGCCGCCAATCATCGCCCAGGTGGCCGGTGACGAGCGGGTCGATTTCCGCGCCGTGCTCACCGAGCAACTGGCCCGCGAACACGAATTGAATGCCGACGTGGTGCTCGACTACGAGCTGAGCTTCTACGACACCCAGGACGCGGCCCTGATCGGCCTCAATGGCGACTTCATCGCCGGCGCCCGCCTCGACAACCTGCTGTCGTGCTATGCCGGCTTGCAGGCGATGCTGGCAACCGACAGCGACGAGACCTGCGTGCTGGTCTGCACCGACCATGAAGAAGTCGGCTCAAGCTCGGCCTGCGGCGCTGACGGCCCAATGCTCGAACAGACCCTGCAGCGCCTGCTGCCGGAGGGCGACGAGTACGTGCGCGCGATCCAGCGTTCGCTGATGATCTCGGCCGACAACGCCCACGGCGTGCACCCCAACTACGCCGACAAGCACGACGGCAATCATGGGCCCAAGCTCAATGCCGGGCCGGTGATCAAGGTCAACAACAACCAGCGCTACGCCACCAACAGCGAAACCGCCGGGTTCTTCCGCCACCTGTGCATGGCTGAAGAAGTGCCAGTGCAGAGCTTTGTGGTACGCAGCGATATGGGGTGTGGCTCGACCATCGGCCCGATCACCGCCAGCCACCTGGGAGTGCGCACGGTCGACATCGGCTTGCCGACCTTTGCCATGCACTCGATCCGCGAGTTGTGCGGCAGCCATGACCTGGCCCACCTGGTCAAGGTCCTGAGCGCGTTCTACCGCACCCGCGAATTGCCCTGAAGGCTACCTGCCGAGGGTCAATGGCCACCCTCGGCGCAGCCGCTATGCTGGATGCATAGTGGCTCTCCAGTTATTCCGCAGAAGGATTCTGTCGCATGTCGCCCTTTCTCTCGCTGTTCGTTCCGGTGTTTCTGTTCCTGATGCTGCTGACCATCGGCTTCAGCCTGCGCGAGCGTAACGCCGGGGTGCTGATGATGTGGATCGGCACCTTGGGCATTTTCGGCATCATGTGCTGGAAGATCCTCGAGAAACTGCCCACATAAACCTCTACACTCGGTCGATCGATTGTCCTGAGGTAGTTTTTCCGGTGCCTGTCTTCCTGCGTTGCCTGACCCTGCTGCTGTTGCTGTTCATAACGCCGAGCTACGCCGCCGGCATTCCCGGCCTGCTCGGCTCGAGCACGCCGGCACAACCGCAAGCCAGCGAGCCGTTGGCCAAGTCGCTGGACGAGGTGATCAAGAACCTCGAGAACGACCAGCAACGCAGCAAGCTGCTGGCCGACCTGAAAAAACTCCGAGATGCCAGCAAGCAAACCCAGGCCAACCCGGAACAGGGTGTGCTTGGGCTCATCTCCGGCGCCTTGCACGACATTGAAAAGCAGTTCAGCGGCAACGACAGCCCGTTCCGGCGCTGGTCGCTGGAAATCAGCCAGGCCCAGGATGAGCTCAGTGCGTTGGTAGTGCCGGTACAGCAGTGGCCGGCGATTCTGTTCGGCTTCGCGGCAGTGATTGCGGTGTGGAGCTTGCAGGCCATGCTGTTCAATTGGATCAGCCAGCGGGTGCGCCTGCGCTTCGGTCTCAAGGCTGAGCTGCCGCAACACCCGCGCACCGGTGACCTGGTGTTGTTCGCCTTGCGCAAGCTGGGGCCGTGGCTGGTGGCACTGATCATCACCGTCTACCTGAGCTTCGCCCTGCCCCCTTCGCTGGGCAAATCGATGGCAATGGTGCTGGCTTACGCGTTGGTAGTGGGGACCTGCTTCTCGGCGATTTGCGTGATTGCCTTCTCCCTGCTCGATGGCCCGCACCGCCACCGCGCCTTGCATATTCTGCGGCATCAGGCGTTTCGCCCGCTGTGGCTGATCGGCAGTTTCGCCGCGTTTGGCGAAGCGATGAACGACCCGCGCCTGACCGCTGCCCTTGGCATCCACCTGGCCCACGCCCTGGCGACCCTGGCCAACGTGCTGGCGGCGCTGTGCACCGGTTTGTTCGTGTTGCGTTTCCGCCGCCCGATCGCACACCTGATCCGCAACCAACCACTGTCGCGACGGCTGAACCGGCGGACCTTGAGTGACACCATCGAGATTCTCGGCAGCTTCTGGTTCATCCCAGCGATGATTCTGGTGGCGATCTCGCTGGTGGCCACGTTCGTTTCCGCTGGTGACACCAGCACCGCCCTGCGCCAGTCGCTGATGTGCACCGTGCTGGTGGTGGTGTGCATGGTGGTCAATGGCCTGGTGCGGCGCCATGCGGCCAACCCGAAGCTCATCAATCGCCGCCAGGCGGTGTATGCCGAGCGCTTGCGCAACTTTGCCTACGCCCTGCTGCATGTGCTGATCTGGCTGGTGTTCATCGAGCTTGGCCTGCGCGTCTGGGGCCTGTCGATGATCGGCTTTGCCGAAGGCGAAGGGCATGATGTCAGCCTGCGTCTGCTCGGCCTGGCCGGCACCCTGATCGCGGCCTGGCTGGTGTGGATCCTGGCCGACACGGCGGTGCACCATGCGCTGGTACGCTCGCGCCGCGGCCTGGCCAACGCCCGCGCGCAGACCATGATGCCGCTGATCCGCAACGTCATGTTCGTGACCATCTTCATCATTGCGGTGATCGTCGCCCTGGCCAACATGGGCATGAACGTCACGCCGCTGCTGGCCGGTGCCGGTGTCATCGGCCTGGCCATCGGTTTTGGTGCACAGTCGCTGGTCGCCGACCTGATCACCGGGCTGTTCATCATCATCGAAGACTCGCTGGCCATCGACGACTACGTCGAAGTCGGAGGCCACCTGGGCACCGTCGAGGGCCTGACCATCCGCACCGTACGCCTGCGCGACATCGACGGCATCGTGCACACCATCCCGTTCAGTGAAATCAAGAGCATCAAGAACTACTCGCGCGAGTTCGGCTACGCGATCTTCCGCGTGGCCGTGCCCCACGGCATGAGCATCGACAAGGCCATCACGCTGATCCGCGAGGTCGGCCAGACCCTGCGCAGCGACCCGCTGATGCGCCGCAACATCTGGTCGCCACTGGAGCTGCAAGGGGTGGAGAGCTTCGAGGCTGGCCAGGCGATCCTGCGAGCGCGCTTCAAGACCGCGCCGATCAAGCAGTGGGAAGTATCGCGGGCGTTCAACCTGGCGCTCAAACGTCAACTCGACGAAGCCGGCCTCGACCTGGCGATGCCGCGCCTTTCGGTGCAGGTGGTTACAGCAGGTGGAGGCGGGATGAGCGAAGCGGTTGCCGGCGAAACGCCAACAGGGAAGCCGTCTCTATAATCGCTCTATAATCGCTCTATAATTGCCTATAAATCACCTCGAAAGCGCCTGGAGCACTGAAGAAGCGGACCATTCTATAATCACTCTATAATTACTCTATAATCACTCTATAATTGCCTATAGAGTGATCGGAGGGGCGCTTTCCATGAGTTCAAATCTGTACCATCGGGCTGAACTGGCAGCCCGCCTGTCAAAATTGATCCTGCAAGTTGCCATTGGCAGCGCGGCGAGCTCAGGTGTCTTCCTGGCGGCGCCGCGCCGCACTGGCAAATCAACATTTGTCAGAGAGGATCTACGACCGGCGCTGGAGGCTGCTGGTGCGATAGTGCTTTACGCCGACCTTTGGCAGGATCTGACCAAGGATCCTGGCTTGGTCATCGTCGATGCTGTAAGGGAAGCTGTCGGGCGCAGTGAAGGGTTTATCACTCGCCTGGCAAAGAGTGCAGGCATGGACAAAGTCGCTGTTGGAGGAATGAGTTTCAGTCTGGACAAGGTTGGTCTGGGCCGGGATATCGACCTGACCCATGCACTTGCGGCACTTTCGGACGAATCGCAGAAAATCATCGTTCTGGTGATTGACGAAGCTCAGCATGCGATAACCAGTGATGCAGGGGTTGCTGCCCTATTTGCGCTGAAGGCAGCAAGAGATGAGCTCAATAGCTCAAAGCACCACGGCCTTCGAGTGGTCTGCACAGGGTCCAACCGGGACAAGCTGGCGATGCTTCGCAACAGTAAGGATCAGGCATTTTTTGGTGCCTCCATGGTGCAATTTCCTACTCTTGATCAAGACTTCGTTGATTGGTTCTGCAAGCACGTCGACTTGCCACATCAGCTTGATCCCGCAGTCGTATTCGAGCTATTCAAGGCATGCGGCTATCGCCCAGAGTTGCTGGGGGCAGCCGCCGACGAAATTCGCTTCGATTTCGCGCTGGATCCTGCCGATGCCCCCCAGCGTTTTTCGATACTAGTGCGCGCACTGGCTGCTGAACTCAACGCAAACCTGCAGAAGGTGCTGCACAGCCTGACGCCGATTCAGTCTGCGGTTATCCGAGTCATGGCCGCCATGGGCGAGGACTACGCACCGTTCGAGTCGCCAACCATGGATTTATATGCCACGGCGTTGAGGCAGGCGGGCATCGAGGGCAAAGAACACAGCATAGAAGTGCCCGCGGTCCAGCAGGCACTCATTGCGTTGCAGGAAAAGAAACTGGTGTGGAAAGCATCCCGCGGTGTCTATGCCGTAGATGAGCAAGTGATTGTTGATCTGCTTGAGGAGGCTGGACTGCTGCAAGGCCTGAAATAACCTCCACCCAAAACCTACCCCGCCTCCGCCCTGATCCGCACTGCATCATGGCGCCAGTACTCCAGGTCGCAGTCGATCAAATGACCCTGCTGATCGCAGTTGACCCGGGTTACCTGCAAGCCAGGGCTGCCCGCCGAGATCTTCAGCGCACTGGCGGCGGCCAGTGGTAGCGCGGTGGGCAGGATCTCGAAGCTGACCCGGCCATATTGGATCTGATACTCGCGTGCGTAGATCTCGGTCAGCGACTGGCTGAGGTCGTGCTCGAGAATCTGCGGGAAGTACGCCGGCGCCAGGTAATGCTCGGTGTACAGCACCGCGCGCCCATCAATCCGCCGTACCCGGCAGATCTGCACCACACTGGACAACCCCGGCAGGCGCAAACGCGCGCAGATCGCCGCTGATGCCGGCTGCAGGCGCGCCGACAGCAGCTCGGTGGCAGGCACCCGCCCCTGCTCGCGAACCATCGCGTGGAAGTGGCTGCGGGCGATCAAGTCATAGCTCAGCCGCTGCGGCGCCACGAACCAGCCACGGCGCTCTTCGCGGTATATCAGGCCCTGCGCCTCCAGCTGCAGCAGCGCCTCGCGCAGGGTGATGCGCGTGGTAGCGAAGACTTCACTGAGCTTGCGCTCGGCCGGCAGTTTGCCGCCCGGCGCCAGCAGGCCGTGTTCGATCTGCTCCTGCAGGGCATGACAGATGACTGTTACCGCGCGCGCTGGCGTCGCTTGCATCAAAGGTTACCTATCTGGACTAGTCCAGCCCCACAACAGGGCAACTGGAGAATAGTGCAAGCCTAGGCACAGGCCATGAACATCCGGTTACAGACGCCGCCTGGGGGCGTCTTGGAAAATGCAGCAGGCCAGGCGGATCAGGGCCTGGGATCTGGTCTACGCTGTATTTTCAGGTATCCCGGTAGGCCGGCGCTGACGCTGGCCTACATCAAACTGTCACGCTGGCAGCCTACCTTGGCGCAAGGTTTGCTGACCTAGACCACCTATCGTCAAACGCGCGGTTTGCATCCTCATATCGACTGCAAGGCATTCCCACCCAAGGAGCTTCGGATGAAACAGTTTTTCATGGCGTCACTGCTCGGATCGGCCATCGCCCTGTGCACCTCGGCAATGGCCGCCGACGACCTCAAGACACTGGAAGATGCAGCCCGCAAGGAAGGTGCGGTGAACAGCGTGGGCATGCCCGATGCGTGGGCCAACTGGAAAGCCACCTGGGATGACCTGGCCAGCAAGTACGGCCTCAAGCACATGGACACCGACATGAGCTCGGCGCAGGAAATCGCCAAGTTCGAGTCGGAAAAAGACAACGCCAGTGCCGACATCGGTGACGTCGGCGCCGCCTTCGGCCCGATCGCCGTGGCCAAGGGTGTGAGCCAGCCGTACAAGCCAAGCACCTGGGATCAGGTACCGACCTGGGCCAAGGACAAGGACGGCCATTGGGCACTGGCCTACACCGGCACCATTGCCTTCATCATCAACAAACAGTTGGTCAAAGAGGATGAGCGGCCAAAAACCTGGCACGACCTCGAGAAGGGCAAGTACAAAGTCGCCATCGGTGACGTCGGCACCGCAGCCCAGGCGGCCAACGGCGTACTCGCTGCCGCCATCGCCTACAAGGGTGACGAACACAACATCGAGCCAGGCCTGCAGCTGTTCACCAAGCTCGCTCAGCAGAAACGCCTGTCACTGGCCAACCCGACCATCCAGACCCTGGAAAAAGGCGAAGTGGAAGTCGGCGTGGTCTGGGACTTCAACGGCCTGAGCTACCGCCAGCAGATCGACCCGGAGCGGTTCGAGGTGTTGATCCCATCCGACGGCTCGATTACCTCGGGCTACACCACCATCATCAACAAATACGCCAAAAACCCTAACGCAGCCAAGCTGACCCGCGAATACATCTTCAGCGACGCCGGCCAGATCAACCTGGCCAACGGCCACGCGCGGCCGATCCGTGCCGAGCACCTGAAGCTGCCGGCTGACGTGCAGGCCAAGCTGCTACCCAACGAGCAGTACGCGCCGGCCCAGCCGATCAAGGACGCCACGGCCTGGGAAACCACCTCCAAGGCGCTGCCGCAAAAATGGCAGGAGCAGGTCATCATCGAGATGGAATGACGCTTGCTTGGGTAATCGTCTGAACTGCTCTCTGCACCGCCACCGCGGGCAGAGGGCAACCCCACCGTATGATCCACCTGCCGTGGAGTCTCCATGCAACACAACGTCATTCTGGTTCTGCTTGACGGCCTCAACCATGAGGTGGCCCATCATGCGATGGGCCACCTGCACGCCTACGTCGAGGCCGACCGCGCTGCGCTGTACCGGGTCCAGTGCGAGCTGCCGTCGCTGTCGCGGCCGCTGTACGAATGCATTCTCACCGGCGTACCACCGCTGGAAAGCGGCATCGTCCACAACAACGTCAACCGCCTGTCCAACCAGCGCAGCGTGTTTCACTACGCCCGCGAGGCAGGCCTGGGCACCGCGGCCGCCGCGTATCACTGGATGAGCGAGCTGTACAACCGCTCGCCGTTCGATCCGCTGCGCGACCGCCACACCCATGCGCCGAAACTGCCGATCCAGCATGGGCTGTTCTATTACGCCGATCACTACCCCGACTCGCACCTGCTGGCCGACGCCGAGTACCTGCGCCGCCGCCACGCCCCGAATTTCCTGCTGGTGCACCCGATGAACATCGACGATGCCGGCCATCGTCATGGCCTCGACAGCAGCCAGTACCGCAATGCCGCCCGCGGCGCCGACATCCTCCTGGCCGACTACCTGCCGCGCTGGCTCGAAGAGGGTTACCAGGTGCTGGTGACCGCCGACCATGGCATGAACAACGACCGCTCGCACAATGGCCTGCTGGCCGAAGAGCGCGAGGTGCCGCTGTTTGTCTTCGGCAGCGCGTTCAGCCTCGACCAGAATGCCAAGCCGCTGCAGACCGAGCTGTGCGGAACGATCTGCGAGTTGCTCGGCGCGGCGCATGACAAAAGCGTCTGCCGCGAGCTGCTGTCGTGATGGCCGGCACCCGCGGGCGCTACCTGGCCATGCTCTGCCTGCTGCCGTTCGCGCTGTTCTTTCTGGTGTTCCAGATCGCGCCGCTGGGTTGGGTGGCGATTCACAGCGTGCAGGCCGAGGGCAGCTGGAGCCTGGACAACTTCAGCAAGGTGTTCGCCTCCAAGTTCTATCTGCAAGCCTTGCAGCGCAGCCTGGAAATCAGCTTCTGGTCGAGCCTGTTCGGCATCATCATCGCCACCCTTGGCGCCTATTCGCTGCGCCAGGTCGACTCGAAGCTGCGTGACTTCGTCAGTGCTTTCGCCAACATGACGAGCAACTTCGCCGGGGTGCCGCTGGCCTTCGCGTTCATCATTCTGCTCGGCTTCAACGGCGCATTGACCTTGCTGCTGAAGCAGATCGGCCTGCTCGAAGACTTCAGCATCTATTCCAAGACCGGCTTGATCCTGGTGTACACCTACTTCCAGATCCCGCTCGGCGTGTTGCTGTTGTACCCGGCGTTCGACGCCCTGCGAGAAGACTGGCGCGAATCTGCGGCGCTGCTCGGCGCCAGCCACTGGCAATTCTGGCGGCACATCGGCCTGCCGGTGCTGACCCCGGCGTTGCTGGGCACCTTTGTGATTCTGCTGGCCAACGCCCTGGGTGCCTATGCCACGGTCTACGCACTGACCACCGGCAACTTCAACGTGCTGCCGATCCGTATCGCGGCGCTGGTCGCAGGTGACATCAGCCTCGACCCGAACCTGGCCAGCGCCCTGGCGATGGTGCTGGTGGGGCTGATGACACTGGTTACGGTGGTCCATCAATGGCTGTTGAGGAGGAGCTACCATGCGCGCTGAATCCCGCCCTGGCGGCTGGTACCACCGCGCCGTGGTCTACCTGCTGTTTCTGATTCTGCTGCTGCCGCTGGCCGGCACCCTGCTCTACTCGCTGTCGACCAGTTGGTCGGCCAGCCTATTGCCTAGCGGCCTGACCTTCAAATGGTACGTCGCGCTGTGGAGCGAGCCGCGCTTTCTGGCCGCCTTCGGCCAGTCGTTGCTGGTGTGCGTCGGCGCGCTGCTGTTGTCGGTGGTGCTGATCCTGCCGTTGTTGTTCGTGGTGCATTACCACTTCCCGCGGCTGGATGCGCTGATGAACATCCTTATCCTGCTGCCGTTTGCGGTGCCGCCGGTAGTGTCTTCTGTGGGCCTGTTGCAGCTGTATGGCAGCGGGCCGATGGCGATGGTCGGCACGCCGTGGATCCTGATCGGTTGCTACTTCACCGTGGCACTGCCGTTCATGTACCGGGCCATCACCAACAACCTGCAGGCGATCAACCTGCGCGACCTGATGGACGCCGCCCAACTACTCGGCGCCAGCACCTGGCAGGCGGCGTTTCTGGTGGTGCTGCCGAACCTGCGCAAGGGCCTGATGGTGGCGCTGTTGCTGTCGTTCTCGTTCCTGTTCGGTGAATTCGTGTTCGCCAACTTGCTGGTCGGCACCCGCTACGAAACGCTGCAGGTGTACCTGAACAACATGCGCAACAGCAGCGGCCACTTCAACAGCGCGCTGGTGATCTCCTATTTCGCCTTCGTCCTGGTGTTGACCTGGGTGGCCAATCGCTTGAACAAGGACAAACCCTGAAATGAGCTTCGTCAGCGTAGAGAAACTGCAAAAGAGTTACGCCGGCAGCCCGGTGTTCGACGATATCGACTGCCAGATCCAGCGCGGCGAATTCGTCACCCTGCTGGGGCCGTCCGGTTGCGGCAAGTCGACCTTACTGCGCTGCATTGCCGGGCTGACCCCGGTCGACAGCGGCCGGATCCTCCTCGACGGCCACGACCTGGTGCCGCTGAGCCCGCAAAAACGCGGCATCGGCATGGTCTTTCAGAGCTATGCGCTGTTCCCCAACATGACCGTCGAGCAAAACGTTGCCTTTGGTTTACGCATGCAGAAAACCCCGGCTGAAGAAAGCCGCACGCGGGTCCGCGAAGTGCTCGATCTGGTCGAGCTGGGCAGCTTTGCCGGGCGCTATCCGCATCAGTTGTCGGGCGGCCAGTGCCAGCGCGTAGCGTTGGCCCGTTCGCTGGTGACCAGGCCGCGCCTGTTGCTGCTGGACGAGCCACTGTCGGCACTGGATGCGCGCATCCGCAAGCACCTGCGTGAGCAGATCCGGGCGATCCAGCGCGAGCTGGGGCTGACCACGATCTTCGTCACCCACGACCAGGAAGAAGCGCTGACCATGTCCGACCGCATCTTCCTGATGAACCAGGGCCGGATCGTCCAGAGTGGCGACGCCGAAACCCTCTACACCGCGCCGGTGGACCTGTTTGCCGCAGGCTTTATCGGCAACTACAACCTGCTCGATGCCGACAGCGCCAGCCGCCTGTTGCAACGCCCGGTCAGCAGCCGCCTGGCGATCCGCCCCGAGTCGATCAGCCTGGGCCTCACCGGCGAACTGGACGGTCAGGTGCGCAGCCATAGCCTGCTGGGCAACGTCATCCGCTATCGGGTCGAGGTGCGCGGGGTCGAACTGGTGGTTGACGTGCTCAATCGCTCGTCAGAGGATCTGCATGCGGACGGTCAACGGGTATCCTTGGCTATCGACCCTACGGCGCTACGCGAAGTGGCATAGAAGCAGCTCAGGAGAAGTACCGATGGCTTTGGCAATTTTCGATCTGGATGAAACCTTGATCCATGGCGACTGCGCGTCACTGTGGAGCGAGCACATGGTGCGGCTGGGCTGGGTCGATGGCGAGTCGTTTCTGCGCCGTGACCGCGAGATGATGGACGCGTACAGCAAGGGTGAGATGGCCATGGAGGACTACATGGCCTTCAGCCTCGAGCCGATCGCCGGGCGCACGCTGGAAGAGCTGGCGCACCTGATCGAACCGTGGGTCGAGGATGTTATCGAGCCGATCATCTACGGCGACGCCTGCCGTTGCATCGCCGAGCACCGCAAGCAAGGTGATCGGGTGCTGATCATTTCCGCCTCCGGTACTCACCTGGTCGGGCCAATTGCAGCGCGCTTGGGCGTAGACGAATACCTGGCGATCGAGCTGGAAGCAGTCAACGGTGTATATACCGGCAATACCCACGGCGTGCTGACCTACCGCGAAGGCAAGATCACCCGGCTGCTGGAGTGGCTCGATCAGGAGCAGGAAAACCTTGAGGACGCGAGCTTCTATTCGGACTCGCGCAATGACCTGCCCTTACTGCTCAAGGTCGATCATCCCAAGGCGGTCAATCCGGACCCGGTCCTGCGTGCCCATGCCGAGCAGCATGGCTGGCCGATCCTCGACTGGAAGTGAAACAGCCGGGGCCTGAGCCCCGGCATGGCTGACTCAGGCCAGCGTCTCGTCGATCACCAGGACCAGCTTGCCGGAGACCTGATTGGTCGCAAGCTCGGCATAGGCGGCTTCGGCGAACGCGACCGGATAGGTGTCCACCAGCTGCGCCTTGACCCGGCCATCGGTGAACAGCGGCCAGACTTGCTGACCAAGCTCCTTGAGCAGCTCGGCCTTGAAGTCATCATCGCGATTGCGCAAGGTCGAACCGGTCAGTTGCAGGCGCTTGCCGAGGATCTGCGCCAGGTCCAGTTCGACCTTGCGCCCGCCCATCAAGCCGATCATCACCCAGCGCCCGTCGCGCGCCAGCAGCTCGACATTGAGCGGGCCGTAGCTGGCGCCAACCGGGTCGAGGATCACGTCGAACGGGCCCAGTTGCTTGAGATCATCGAGGTTGGCGTTGCGCACCACACCCCCGGCAGCGCCAAGCGCTTCGCAGTAGGCCAGCCGCTCCGGCGAGCCGACACTGACCCAGACCGGATTGCCCAGCGCCTTGCACAGTTGAATCGCCGCCGAGCCGACGCCACTGGCGCCGGCATGCACCAGCAGTTTCTCCCCAGGCTTGAGCCCGCCGAGCTGGAAGATGTTCAACCAGGCCGTGGCATACACCTCGGGGATCGCCGCGGCTTCGTGCAGGCTGAGGCCCTCGGGCACCGGCAGCACGTGGCGAGCATCGACCACCACTTCCTCGGCCATGCCACCGCCCGCCAGCAGCGCACAGACGCGCTCGCCGACCCGCCAGTCAGTGCCGGGGCCGACTTCGCTGATGATTCCGGAACACTCCAGGCCCAGGTACGGGCTGGCGCCCGGCGGCGCTGGGTAGTTGCCCGCGATCTGAAGCATATCCGCTCGATTCAGGCCCGCCGCGGCTACGCGAATGCGTACCTGGCCGGCATCACAGGTCGGGCGCTCGGCCTCGACCCACTCCACATGTCCGTCAACGCCTTGCAATGCCTTCACAGTGCCTCCATAGTTGAGTCATGACTGAGCCCGGGATCGCCTTGTCCCGGGCTTTTTGCAGTATTTGCCCGGCTCCATGGAACCGGCGAACGGAATAGACGGCCTACTATGCGTGATCAATTGCCTTTACGTCGAATCAGCATGAAGCATTTCCTGCCCAGCACTGCCCTCGCCCTGCTTGTCGGCGTCGGTAGCCTGACGCTCGGCGGCAATGCGGCCGCCGCCAACAAGTGGGAAAGCCTGCAGCCAGACCGGGACGAGGTGGTTGCCAGTCTCAACGTGGTCGAGCTGCTCAAGCGCCACCACTACAGCAAGCCGCCACTGGATGACGCCCGTTCGGTGATCATCTACGACAGCTACATCAAGCTGCTCGATCCTTCGCGCAGCTACTTCACGGCCTCGGACATCGCCGAGTTCGACAAGTGGATGACCCAGTTCGACGATTTCCTCAAGAGCGGTAATCTCGACCCGGGCTTCACCATCTACAAGCGCTACCTGAACCGCGTCAAAGCCCGCCTGGACTTTGCCCTGGCCGAACTCAACAAGGGCGTCGACAAGATCGACTTCACCGTTGACGAGTCGCTGCTGGTCGATCGCAAAGACGCGCCATGGTTGAAGAACGACGCCGAGCTGGACGATCTCTGGCGCAAACGCGTCAAGGATGAAGTGCTGCGCCAGAAGATCGCCGGCAAGGACTTCAAGCAGATCCAGGAAACCCTGATCAAGCGCTACAAGAATCAACTTGCGCGGCTTGACCAGACCCGTGCCGAAGATATCTTCCAGGCGTACATCAACACCTTCGCCCAGTCCTACGACCCGCACACCAATTACCTGTCGCCGGACAACGCAGAAAACTTCGACATCAACATGAGCCTGTCCCTCGAAGGCATCGGTGCGGTGCTGCAGAGCGACAACGACCAGGTCAAGATCGTGCGCCTGGTGCCGGCAGGCCCGGCCGCCAAGACCAAACAGGTCGCCCCGGCCGACAAGATCATCGGCGTTGCCCAGGGCAACAAGGAAATGGTCGATGTGGTCGGCTGGCGCCTGGACGAAGTGGTCAAGCTGATCCGCGGACCGAAAGGCTCGGTGGTGCGTCTTGAGGTCATCCCGGCCAGCAATGCGCCGAGCGATCAGACCAGCAAGATCGTCTCGATCACCCGTGAAGCGGTCAAGCTTGAAGAGCAGGCGGCGAAAAAGTCGGTGCTCAAGCTCAAGCAGGACGGCCGTGACTACAAGCTGGGCATCATCGAAATCCCGGCCTTCTACCTCGATTTCAAGGCCTATCGTGCCGGCGATCCTGAGTACAAGAGCACCACGCGCGACGTCAAGAAACTGCTGACCGAACTGCAAAAAGAAAAAGTCGACGGCGTGGTCATCGACCTGCGCAACAACGGCGGCGGCTCGTTGCAGGAAGCCACCGAGCTGACCAGTCTGTTCATCGACAAGGGCCCGACCGTGCTGGTGCGTAACAGCGATGGCCGCGTCGACGTACTTGAAGACGAAAACCGCGGTGCGTTCTACAAAGGCCCGCTGACGCTCTTGGTCAACCGTCTCTCGGCCTCGGCTTCGGAGATCTTTGCCGGCGCCATGCAGGACTACCACCGCGCCCTGATCATCGGCGGCCAGACCTTCGGCAAAGGCACCGTGCAGACCATCCAGCCGCTCAACCACGGTGAGCTGAAACTGACCCTGGCCAAGTTCTACCGGGTTTCCGGGCAGAGCACCCAGCATCAGGGCGTGCTGCCGGATATCGACTACCCGTCGATCATCGACACCAAGGAAATCGGCGAGAGCGCCCTGCCCGAGGCCATGCCATGGGACACCATCAAGCCGGCGATCAAGCCTGCCGTGGACCCGTTCAAGCCGTTCCTCACCGAGCTGAAGGCGCGCCACGACGCCCGTAGCGCCAAGGATGCCGAGTTCACCTACATCCGTGACCGCCTGGCCCTGAGCCAGAAGCTGATGAGCGAGAAGACCGTCAGCCTCAACGAGCAGACCCGCCGCGCCCGCCACGATGAGATCGAGGGCAAGCAACTGGCCCTGGAAAACATCCGCCGCAAGGCCAAGGGTGAAGAACCGCTCAAAGAGCTGAAGAAAGAAGACGAAGACGCGCTGCCGGCGGAAGATGAAAACACCAAACCGGAAGACGACGCCTACCTGGCCGAAACCGGGCGTATCCTGCTTGATTACCTGAGCCTGAGCTCGTCGGTAGCCAAGAAGTGATCGCTGGCTGAAGCCAGTCGCAAAAAAGGGGGACGCATTGGCGTCCCCTTTTTTTATCGACCGCGACACTTGTAGGAGCGGCCTTGTGTCGCGAAAGGCGCGCGAAGCGGGCCCAAGGTTTATGCAACACTACAAGATCGCCGGGCCAGCTGCGCTGGCCTTTCGCGACACAAGGCCGCTCCTACGCAGACCGTGTTGTTCCGGGCTCAGCATAGGGGTGCTCGAATACCCTGGCCACTTCCGAGGCGTGCCATGAGGCTGCTTCCATTCCGTCTACCGGACCGGTAAACCGTCCCAGGCGCTCGGCACATTCGAAAAAGCCGGTACGCGGCAGGCGGCTTGCGCCCTGGCTGATCACAAGGGAGCTGCGCAGCGGCTGCTCGGCGCGCGCGTCGATGGCGGCCAGATGCTCCAGCGCGGCGGTCAACGTCTGCATGGCCGGGGTTGGCAGTTGCAGGCGCTCGAGCAGGGCGCGGTAGGTCAGCAGGTGGCGCTGGCGACGGGCCATGTCCAGCTCACCGAGCAGGCCGTCCCAATGCTGGCGGCTGATCCTGACGGCGCTCATGACGGCTCGCTCCAGCCAGCAATACCCAGGTGCCAGGCCAGGCTGCGCAGGATCGGCGCACCCGCTTCACGCTCGCCGGCTTCGATCATGGCCAGGTAGGCCGGGCTGATGCCGACGCTGCGCGCCAGCGCCTCAGGCGCCAGGCCCTTGGCCTCACGCAGGCGCGCCAGCTCGGTGATTGCCGGCAGGCTGGCAGGCGCCGCAGCAGGCTCTGTCAGCGTCTGCTCTGCCCTGGCAGGGCTGGGCGCAGGCGCCTTGCCAGCGGCGACCAGCAGGGCCTGATACTGCTCCCAGGGAATGACGGCGTATTCGGGCTTATCGTCCCGGCTGATGACCTGAATTTCCATTGCAAACCCCTCACGTAGGACTACTGCATGTAGCCCGTAGGCATAACCTTTATGCCAATTATATGACCAAGCGCGAGGGTCTGTGCAGATCAGGCTGAATTCAAGGCGTACCACGCTCCAGGCGCAGAGCCTCGGGGGTATCTGGCAGGCGCTCTACCACGCGCAGACGCTCTGGGGTTTGCGCATCACGCCAGGCCTTGAAACGGCCCAATTCATCGGCCACGGTCTTCAATACCCAGCCAAGCACGGCGATATCATCGAGAAAGCCAACGCCCAGCAGCCAGTCGGGGATCGCATCCAGCGGGCTGACGAAGTACAGCAGGCCGGCCACGATGGTCACCAGTGCCTTGGGGCTGATGGCGCGGTACTCGCCGCGCCACCAGGCCAGGCACAGGCTCTGCATCAGGCGCACATCCTCACGCAATTGGCCGAGCTTGGGACCTTTGCGTGCAACGGCAAACAACAGCGCCGGCAACCGACCACGGCTGAGCAGGCGCTCAGCCAGGGGCAGAAATCGGCTGAAATTCCAGGGTGCACTCATGGGGCCTCCGGAGGGATGAGGTTATCCACATTTATTGTGGATAACCTTGTGAACAGGGCACAGTTTCCGCCGCCCCGTGCCGACAGGGCAAGGGTCGCGCTTAGATCGGGCGTTTTTTACCCAATCGTGACAGTTGCGCAAACGTTTTGCGTCATCGGATACAGATGTACCGGCCACCCAATCTCGGACAAGCAATGCCGACCGAGGTTCGTCTGGGCGTCCCGCAAAAACGACAACGCCCCGTCGAGACGGGGCGTTGTAGAGGCTCTAAACCTTACTGAGCCGGAGCTTCAGCTGGCGGCTGGGCGCCTTCGAGTTTGGCTGGATCTTTGATCGCCAGCAGTTCGAGGTCGAACACCAGTACCGAGTTGGCCGGGATCAGCGGGCTTGGGCTCTGTGCGCCGTAGGCCAGCTCAGCCGGGATGTACAGCTTGTACTTCTCGCCGACGTGCATCAGTTGCAGGCCTTCGACCCAACCTGGGATTACGCCGCTGACCGGCAGATCGATCGGGCTGCCGCGCTCGACCGAACTGTCGAACACCTTGCCATCGATCAGCTTGCCTTCGTAGTGAACGGTCACCACGTCAGAGGCTTTTGGCTGTGGGCCATCGGCTTTCTTCACGACTTCGTACTGCAGGCCGGACGCGGTGGTGACGACGCCCTGCTTCTTGGCGTTTTCTTCGAGGAACTTCTTGCCAGCCGATGCGGCTTCTTCGCTGGCTTTGGTCAGGCGCTCTTCGGCACGCTTTTGCAGCGCGGTGAAGGCCTCGACCAGTTCGTCATCCTTGATGCGCTGCTCTTTCTTGCTGACAGCGTCATCGATACCCATGGCGACTGCTTTCGAATCAAGATCTTCCATGCCTTCCTGAGCCAGGCTCTTGCCCATGTTCAGGCCGATACCGTAGGAGGCTTTCTGTGCCGGGGTTTTCAGCTCGACGTCGCTGGTCTGAGCGTCGCAGCCCGCCAGAACCAAACTTACCAGGGCAACCGCAGCCGCCAAACGATGTTGTTTCATGCTAGTTCCTTGTCCATGCGCCATAAGGGCAATCAGGGTAAAGCCGCGAGCTTAGCAGGCGGTCGTTACCAATGGCTACCGGCATAGGAGCCGCTTGCGGGCAGTAAGTTCAGTAGGTGAAAGGTTGTTCATGGCAACGCTGCAGCCAGTGGCCAGTATCGAGCCGCAAAGGTATCTGCGGTGGGTATTGTGGCTATTTATGTCTGCCCTGCGAAACAGGACCGATCCGTCAGGGATAAAGCCCCTCGCGGTACTCCCCGGCCAACTCGCGCAACACCTCGCACACCCACTGCGCTGGCAGGCTCTGCGGCAGCGCGGCGTTGCGGCAGATGCCCACCGAGCCACCCGGCTCGTAGATGCCCAGGTCCAGCTCGACCAGCTCGCCGCGGCCCAGGTCGATCAGCACCGCATCACGCGGGGCGACCCAGACTGCGTCGCTGCCCAGCAGGTAGCGCCGGCTCAGTGCCAACGACAAAGTCTCAAGACGTTGCGCCGGCATGTGGATGCCGCATTGCACGAACAGGCTGTCGGCGTGTTGGCGGATGGTGGTGCCAGGCGGTGGCAACACCAGCGGATAGTCGCCAACCCGGCTGCGCTCGAGCGCCTGCAGCGCCAGCAGTGGATGGCCCGGACGCACCACCAGGCTCATCGATTCGCTGTACAGGTGCTCGAACGACAAGCCCTGGATCTGCGGGCTGTCGGTCATGCGCCCGACCACCAGCTCCAGCTCGCCCAGGCGCAGCTGGCCGAGCAACTGCGCACTGACTCCGGTAACCACGCTGATCAGCAGCGCTTGATGGCGCTGATGCAAGCGGCACAGCGCTTCGGGCATGAGCAGCCCTTCGACCGTCGACAACACGCCAATGCGCACCTGCGACGGCGCCCGCGCCTCGCCGCGCACACTGCTCACGCCATCGCGCAGGGCCTGCACGCTGGGGCCGGCGTAGCGCATGAAGCGCGTGCCGGCGGTGGTCAGCTCGACGCCCAGCCGAGTGCGCTCGAACAGCCGCGTCTCCAGCAACTGTTCAAGCTCCTTGAGGGTCTTGGAAATCGCTGGCTGGCTGATCGCCAGAACGTCAGCCGCACGCGCCAGGCTGCCCTGACGGGCTATTTCCAGAAAGCACAGCAAGTGGCGGTACTTGATTCGAGTGTCGAGATTCATGCGTAAGTGCAGCTCTGCCCGCGATCAGCGTCGGTCAGCCATCTTAGCGCATCGCCACCTCGACAGCCTCCCCTGCCAGGCGCACCGGCCAGGTCCGCAGCGCCTGCTTGGGGTCTTCCAGGCAGCGCCCGCTGTGCAGGCTGAAGTGCTGCTTGTACAAGGGCGCCGCCACCGTAAGCTCGCCAGCGATGCTGCCGATCAGGCCGCGGCCGATGATATTGGCGCCCGAACGCGGGTCGCGGTTGGCCACGGCATACAGCGGCTGGGCCTGGCCAGGCAGGTAGAACAGCGCCACCTGCTCGCCGTCCAGCCACACCACTACACCGGAATCGGCGACCAGATCGCCTCGCTGGCAAACCGTTTGCCAATTCTGTTGTTGCGCCACTGCGACATTGGATGAGTTCATCAGACGGCCTCCTCGACGGTTGGGATCAGGTGCAGCGCGGCCACCGGCCGGCGTTGTTCGCGTTCACGCACAAAGTGCACGTCAGGGTCAGCGCGCTGGTCGTTGACGAAGGTGCGGAAGCGCTTGAGTTTCTCAGGGTCGTTGAGGGCGTTGGCCCACTCGCATTCGTATTGGTCGACGACGTGCTGCATCTGTGCTTCGAGCTCGCTGCCAAGCTGCAGGCTGTCATCGAGGATCACCGCCTTGAGGTAATCCAGGCCGCCTTCCAGGCCCTCGCGCCAGACCGAGGTGCGCTGCAGTTTGTCGGCGGTGCGGATGTAGAACATCAGCACGCGGTCGATCATGCGGATCAGGCTGTCGTCATCAAGGTCGGTGGCAAACAGCTCGGCATGCCGCGGGCGCATGCCGCCGTTGCCGCAGACGTAGAGGTTCCAGCCCTTGTCGGTGGCGATCACGCCGATGTCCTTGCTCTGCGCCTCGGCGCACTCGCGGGTACAGCCGGACACGGCAAACTTGAGTTTGTGCGGCGAGCGCAGGCCCTTGTAGCGGTCTTCCAGGCGCAGGGCCATGGCCACGCTGTCCTGCACGCCGTAGCGGCACCAGGTGCTGCCGACGCAGGATTTGACCGTACGCGTCGACTTGCCATAGGCGTGGCCGGTCTCGAAGCCCGCAGCGATCAGCTCGCCCCAGATAAGCGGCAACTCGTGCAACTGCGCGCCGAACAGGTCGATGCGCTGGCCGCCGGTGATCTTGGTGTAGAGATCGTATTTTTTCGCCACCTGGCCGATCACGATCAGCTTGTCCGGGGTGATCTCGCCACCGGGGATGCGCGGCACCACCGAATAGGTGCCATTTTTCTGCATGTTGGCCATGAAGGTGTCGTTGGTGTCCTGCAGCGGCACCAGCGCGGCATCCATGATCGGCTGGTTCCAGCACGAGGCCAGGATCGAACCAACCGCCGGCTTGCAGATGTCGCAGCCGACATGGCCTTTGCCGTGACGCTCGAGCAGCTCGCTGAAGGTGCGGATGCCCTCGACCCGCACCAGCCCGTATAGCTCCTGGCGGGTGTAGGCGAAATGCTCGCAAAGGCTCTTGTCGACGGTGACGCCACGGGCGGTCAGCTCGTGCTCGAAGACCTGCTTGAGCAGCGCCGCACACCCACCGCAACCGCTGGCCGCCTTGGTGCAGCTCTTGACGGCGGCGAGGTCGCTGCAGCCGCTGTCGATGGCCGCACAGACCGCGCCCTTGCTGACGTTGTGGCAGGAGCAGATGGTTGCCGTATCGGGCAAGGCATCGGCCCCCAGCGCCGGCGCGCCGCCGCCCTGCGGCAGGATCAGCGCGGCCGGGTCAGCGGGCAGGGCAATGCCGTTCTGGCAGTACTGCAGCAAGGTGTCGTAATAGCTGTTGTCGCCGACCAGCACTGCGCCGAGTACGTGTTTGCCGCTGGCATCGACCACCAGCCGGCGATAGGCCGCGTTGGCCTCGTCAATGAAGCGGTAACTGCGCGCACCGGGAGTCGCGCCGTGGGCGTCGCCGATCGAACCAACATCGACCCCGAGCAACTTGAGCTTGGTCGACATGTCGGCGCCGGTGAACGGGGTGCTGGCTTCACCGAGCAACAGCGCGGCAAGGTTGCGGGCCATGCTGTAACCAGGCGCGACAAGGCCGAACACACTGCCGTTCCACGAGGCGCACTCGCCGATGGCGAAGATCTGCGGGTCGCTGCTGCGGCAATCGTGGTCGATCGCCACCCCGCCCCGCGCACCAATCTCCAGGCCGCAGGCGCGGCCAAGAGCGTCCTGTGCGCGGATACCGGCGGAGAACACGATCAGGTCGGCTTCAAGAAATTCGCCACCGTCGAAATTCATCCGGTAGCGGTACTCGCTGCCGGCACTGATCGACTGGGTGGCGCGGGACACATGCACGCCTACACCCAGCGCCTCGATCTGCGCCTTCAAGGCAGCGCCGCCTTCGCTGTCGAGCTGCACCGGCATCAAGCGCGGCGCGAACTCGACCACGTGCGCCTCCAGCCCCAGCGACTTCAAGGCGTTGGCTGCTTCAAGGCCAAGCAGGCCGCCACCGACCACCACGCCGCGGCGGCTACCGCTGGCAGCGGCGCGAATGGCGTCGAGGTCATCCAGGGTGCGATAGACCAGCCGCGACGTACCGCTGGAGCCTTCGACCGGTGGTACGAACGGATAGGAGCCGGTGGCCAGGACCAACTGGTCATAGCCATAGCGGCCCTCGGCGGTGACTACCTCACAGCGCTCGCGATCGATCTCGAGCACGCCCTCGCCAAGGTGCAGGTGCACGCCGTGGCGTTCGTAGAAATCTGCCTCGCACATGGCCAGCGCTTCGCTGTCGCTGCCGGCGAAGTACTCTGACAGGTGCACACGGTCGTAGGCGCGCTGACGCTCCTCGCCAAATACGCGCAGCTCGAAGCGCGCCAGCGCGCCGCGCTCGACCAGTTGCTCGACGCAGTGATGGCCGACCATGCCGTTGCCGACGATGACCAGTCGCTGAAGTTGTCCGCCGTTCGCTGTTGCCTGCATAGCCGATCCTCGATCACGGGTTGGCGGGGTTGGCCGCCGCAAAGACAAAAAAAAACGCCTGGAGCCGAAGCTCCAGGCGCCTTTGCCTGTTCTCATCTGGGTGAGGCCCCTGATTGATCGCCGTTGATCAGTGGGGCGTGTTGTGGATGGGTCAAAGCAGGGACTGTGCCAATTGTTCGACGATGGCTCTGAGCGGGGCTTGGCGCCTGTGCAAAGCGGGATTTGCGTGGAAGCCGATGCGCTCGCCATTGCTGATTTCGACTCGTCTTGGTGCACGCCTCCCCATCCTGGGGCGCTGAGCTGCGGTGGCAAGACGGGGTGCCATGGAGATATCCTGCAGCCTGATTCAAGCGAGGTCTTAGAAGCGCCAATGTCCCAAGTCATCCTCAAGACAGCCGAACAACTCGACCTGATGCGCCGCGCCGGCCAGTTGCTGGCCAAGGTGTTTGCCGAGCTCGACGGCTTCATCCGTCCCGGCGTAACGACCCTGCAGATAAACGACCATGCCGAGGCGTTCATCGTCCAGACCCTGCGCGCCCGGCCGGCCAGCAAAGGCCAGTACGGTTTCCCCTACTCGCTCAATACCTCGGTCGATCACGTCGTCTGCCACGGCATGCCCAAGGCTGACGAGGTGCTCGCTGAAGGCTCGATCGTCAACGTCGATATCACCCTGGAACAAGGCGGTTATATCGCCGATTCGTCGAAGATGTACCGCATCGGCTCGATCAGCGCTGAAGCCGAGCGCCTGGTCGACATCACCTACGACGCGCTCTGGCGTGGCATCGAGCAGGTTCGTCCGGGGGCAACCTTGGGCGACATCGGCCACGCCATCCAGAGCACTGCCGAAGCGGCCGGCTACAGCGTGGTACGCGAATACTGCGGCCATGGCATCGGCCAGCAGATGCACGAAAAACCGGAGATCCTCCACTTCGGCCAACGCGGCATGGGCATGAAGCTCAAGCCGGGCATGGTCTTTACCATCGAGCCGATGATCAACCAGGGCGCGCGCGGCACCCGCGAGTTGAAAGATGGCTGGACGGTGATCACCCGCGACGGCGGGCTGTCGGCGCAGTGGGAACACACCATTGCGGTCACCGCGGACGGTTATGAGGTGCTGACCCTGCGCGAGGAAGAACATCTGGCGGGAAAAACGGTCAGTTAGAGCGCCAGCCTGAGCAGGCCATTTGCCGCCGCGCTGGCCGCTATTTACAATCGCCACCCGCAAGGCCGGCCGCCCTCCCCTGTTCTGCGCCGGCCCAGGAGTCCGTGTCATGGAAGAAACCGCGCAGCACTGGCTGCATGCCTTGTCCGCGCCGATGGCAGCCCTCAACGGCGCCAGCTACACCGCGCCGGACTATCACGAGGGCGACGACCAGAGCGACCTCGAACGCTGGTGGGGCATCAGCAACCGTGCGCAGTTGCTGGACATTCTCGGCATGGCTGACAGCGGCCACGCCACCGAACTGTCCGAAGCCTACTGGCAGTACCAGCGCTGCTTGCCCAGCCAGTGGCAAGCGCTGCTCGAACGCCTGCCCGAGCGGGAGCGGATCAAGTACCAATACGCCGCCCGCACCTACCCGGACTGCGGCCCCGGCGGTACCCGCGCCTGGGACCTGGGGCGGATGAGCTTTCTGCTGCGCGCCGGGCTGAAAAAGTCCTACATCACTGCCGAAGAAAGCCTCTACCTGCATTACCGCCTGGCCTTGCGTGCCCGCCACTACTACAACAGCTGGGACGGCTACCTGGCCGGCTATCTGTTTGGCAAAGCGCTGTGGAATGTCTCCGACAGCAGCGACCAGGCCCTCGCCGCCGAACTTGAACGCCAAGGCAGCGAGCACTGGAACCGCTGCATCCTGCTCAACCTGCGCCTGGGTGCAAGCGAGCTGCTGGCCAGCCTCAGCTGGGACCTGCCATTACCTGAACCGGAACGCCCGGCATCGCTGGAAGAGGACTGCTGGTCATGAGTTGCTGGATACGCCTTGGCCTGGAACCGACCCAGGACCTCAATCTGATTCGTCAGGCCTACCGCGGCCTGCTGCCTGCGCATCACCCGGAAACCGATCCGCAGGGTTTTCAGGCGCTGCGTGAGGCCTATGAACAAGCCCTGCGCCTGGCCCGCGAAAGCGAGGCCGACGCCATGCCAGTCGTCGAAGCCGAGGCCGACGAAATGTCAGCCGCCTTGCGCGGTTTTCACCGGCTGCTGGAAGAGCCCACCCTGCGTTTCGATCCCGCCGCCTGGCAGGGCTACATCGCCGAGCTCGACGAACTGCCGCTGGATGAACTGGAACAACTGAGCTGGCAACTGCTGCATGAACTGCGCAGCTGCGGGCCGATTTCACACCGTTGCGCCGGCCTGCTGGCACAGCGCCTGGGTTGGGCCGAGCAGCTGCTGCGGTTGCAGGATCCGCAGGAGGTCGAAGCGTTTTTGCAGCGCCTGAGCGAGCCCGATCCGTTCGACACCAGCCTGATGCGCGACTGGCCACCTGCCGCGCAGCTGGAAACGCTGTGGTACTTCCGCAGCCTGGAATACTGCTTCAATCAGCGCCCGCTGTTCGAGTACGAACAGTTTGTGCAGGCTCACACCTGCCTCGCCATCCCCAATGACGAGGCCTTGCTGCAACGCCTGCTGGTGCAGTTCTGCCAGGCCGGGATCGGCAGCCAGACCCTGCACGCGCAGGTGCAGCAGCAGCTGCAACAGGCGCCCGACGATGGCGACCTGCTGTACTTGCTGGCGCGCCAGGCCGAGGCGCTTGGCGCCGAGCAGCAGGCCTTGGAATGCTGGCTGCGGCTGTGGCGCGAGCATCGTCACCCCCAGGCCGAGCGCTGGCTGCTGGACCTGTGCGCACGCCATCAGCCGCAACGCTTGCCGCTGCTGATCCAGGCGTTCGACCTGCAGACCCCACTCCACAGCTGGCCGGCCGACCTCGCCGACCCGGCGCAGGCCTGGGGCAGCCCGTCGCAGAGCCCGCAGACCTTGTCGCGCTGGCTCGAAGCGGCGCGGCTTGAACTGGGCGACATTGCCGCGACCTTCATCGACTGGCGCCTGGACGGTGACGACGAATTGCCGCTGCTGGCCTGGCTGCTGCAGGAGCAGCCGGACCCAGAGTTGCAGCGCTTGTACTGGCTGGCCTGGGCCCTGCAACGCGGTGAAGCCGAGCTGCTGCGCCTGGTCGTCGCCGAGCCTGCGCGGGCAGACACTCTCGATAACCTGATCCTCGAAGGCATGCAGGCGCAAGCGGCGCAGCAGCTGCGCTGGCTGGAACAGTCGCCGGTAGTGCAGGCACTGGTGGATTTCTGCATGGCCAATGATCCACGCGCACAGCTGCCTGAAGCGCTCAGTGAAGACGCCATTCGCCCGGTCTGCCGCGAATGGCTGCGGCGTATGCGGGTGTATCCCGAGCACGCCCTGCATGAACTCAACAGCCAGTTCGACATGCGCCGCATGTTCACCCGGCCGTTCGCCCTGCAGACGCAGGAAGCCCTGGCCGCCCATGGCGCGCCACTACCAACGCCGGCCGCAGGCGAATCACTGTGGGCCTGGCACCGTCAGCAGTTGTTCATGCTGGCGCTATTCGATCAGCCGAGCCGCTGGCTGGCGTTGATCGACCCGCAATTGCCCGGGCAACTGCACTACCCTGCCGAGCACCCGTTCGCCGCCCTGCACAGCGCGCTGCTGCAGGCCATCGCCGGGCCACATGGCAGCAGCGATGTGCTGGCCGCGCTGGACTACAACGAACCGCTGCAAGGCCTGCTCGCCGTCCGCGTGCTGAGCCTGCGCACCGCCCTCGACAGCAGCCGTCTGCCCACCGCTGCGCAGCTGCTGACCTGCCTGGAAAACGAACCGGCGGTGCTCGACGATTACCCGCTGGGCAAATTGCTGTTCTGCGCCGTGCTCTATCACGATCGCAGCCTCGACGAGGCCCAGCGTACCCGCCTGCGTGATCGGCTGGAGGCGCTGTACATCGAGGACTATTGGTACGAGCCACTGCGCCGCAGCCTGGTGGCCGGCAAGTGCACCCATCCAAGCGGGCAGCTGCTGCGTAAACAAGGCATGGCCAGCGCCCCGTTCAACGATGCCCTGGATGCCCTCGACAGCCTGCTCAATGACTGCGCACCGCCGAAAACGCGGTTGCTGCGTAGATTGCAGAAAGCCAAGGACAACGTCGACCTCGACCCCGGCCTGCGCTGCGCGATCATGGCCCTGCTGGGCTGGACCGAGCGCATGCTGCGCAACAACAGCAAGCAGGTGGCCGAACCGGTATGGGCAGTGTGGAAGCTCAACAGCCGCCTGGACCGCAAGGGCTTCGGCCTGCATTTGTTGGCGGTGATCGCCTGCGGCAGCCTGATGACCTTGCTGCCGGCGATGGCAGCACCGATGGTGCTGCTGATGGTCAGCGCCATGCTGCGGCGCCTGCGCGATCTTGGCCAGGGCGTGCCGGTGCTGATCCTGCTGGTGGTGCTCAGCCGTGTGCTGCCGGTGGTGCCGCTGATACTGTTGAGCCTGCCGGGCGACAAGCTGCCCAATCGCTATGGGCCAGTGCCGGGCAAGGCGGCCGACCTGGAGGGTGGTTTGCAGGCTGCCTTGCGCCGGATGAACGGCTAGCCATCACCCTGACGGAGCAAGGCAACGGGCCGCAGTGCGGCCCGGGCCAACTTCAATAACGCAGCTCGTCCAGTGCCTGGCTCAATTGCTGGCGCTGGCGGCTGATCTCGCCGGCCTGCTGCCCCGCCAACACCCCATTGAAGGCATCCAGCCAACTGCCGATCAGCTCGCGCTCATCGCCCAGGCTCTGCATCCAGGCCCGCTCCAGCCGCGCCAGCAAGGTGCGGTTGGGCAAGGCATCGCGTGGGTGGATCTTCAACCGCGACAGGCGCTCATGGCTGGCCTGGCGTGCGTCTTGATCCAGCCCAGTCGGGCTGCGATCGATGCTGTGGCTGTGTTTGAGGCCGGTTTCGATGAAGGTCACGTCGACTTCAAGCAAACCGTTGATGTCGTAGCTGAAACGCACATCCAGCGACTGAATCTGCCCGGTCGGCTGCAGCGGGACCTCGAAACTGTCGACCAGAATATTGTCGCGCACCCAAGGCCGCTCGCCTTGGTACACCGCGATACGCACGGTTTTTTGCTCAGGATGAGTGCTGTAGAAGCGCTCGACCCGTGAGGTGGGGATCACTGTGTTGCGTTCAATGATCGGCGAGAACGCGCCGGCGCTCTGCTCGCCCCGCTGCGAGGCAATGCCCAGGGTATACGGGCACACGTCGGTCAGGATCAGCTCGTCGATGGCCGCATCGCGTGCCTTGCAGGCCGCCTGGCTGGCGGCGCCGAGGGCGACGATGGTGTCTGGGTCCAGGTGCCGGTAGGGCAGCCGGCCAAACAGCTTGGCCACCAACTGCTGCACCTGCGGCATGCGCGTGGCACCGCCGACCAGCACCAGGCTGTCGAGCTCCTTGGGGCTCAGGCGCGCATCGCGCAGGGCCTGTTCGATCGGTGCCCGCACCCGCGCCAGCAACGGCGCCCAGATGCCCTGCAGCTTGAGTTCGTCGAGCTGCCACTCGCGGGGCTGGCCGTCGCCTTGCCAAGTCAAGGTCCATTGGCCCTCACCCAGCGCGTGTTTGAACTGGTCGATGGCGTCGTGCAGGCTGGCCAGCGCCTGTGGCTCGAGCTGATCGAGCTTGAGCCCCCAGTCGCGCAGGCATGCCAGCAGCAACGCATCGGTAAAGTCTTCACCGCCCAGGTAGTTGTCGCCGGTGGAGGCATGCACTTCGATCAGCGGCAGCGCGTATTCCAGCACGGTCACATCGAAAGTGCCGCCGCCCAGGTCGAACACCAGTGTGCGCTCGAACTTTTGTTCGTGCAGACCGTAGGCCATGGCTGCAGCGGTCGGCTCGTTGATCAGCCGCTGCACCTTGAGCCCGGCCAGCTCTGCGGCAAACACCGTGCGCTTGCGCTGCTCGTCGCTGAAATAGGCAGGCACCGAGATGACCGCCTCGCTGACCGGGCAACCCAGATACGCTTCGGCATCCTGCTTCAAGGCACCCAGCACCAACGCCGACAGTTCTTCAGGCGTGAAGCGATGCTCGCCCAGTTCGAAACGCTTGTCGCTGCCCATGAACCGCTTGAAGGCAGCTGCGCTGCGCAACGGGTGGGTGGTCAGGCGGGCTTTGGCGGCTTTGCCGACCAGAATGCTGCCATCGTCATCGACGCTGACCACCGATGGCGTCAGTACGTCGCCGAGGGCGTTGGCGATCAGGTGGGCCTGGCCATCCTGCCATACGGCGATCAGGCTATTGGTGGTGCCCAGATCGATACCGAGCAATGGCGCCGCAGCGGCGGGCGTTGGAGAGGTACTGGCATCCTGCATGGTCGGTCTCTTGCGTGCAATGAAGAGCCGGAGCACAGCCTGCTGGCCGCGACCGGCGGACAAGGCATTCTGACGCAATGCCAGAAACAAAAAAAGCGACCCTAAGGTCGCTTTTTCTGTCGCTTCAAGGTGTTCAGTGGGCCTTGAAGCTCAATATGGCGCAGCGGACGGGACTCGAACCCGCGACCCCCGGCGTGACAGGCCGGTATTCTAACCGACTGAACTACCGCTGCGCTATACATCGAGTGGTGGGTGATGACGGGATCGAACCGCCGACCCTCTGCTTGTAAGGCAGATGCTCTCCCGGCTGAGCTAATCACCCTTCGTCTCGGTGTGGCGCGCATTCTACGGAGGACGTACCACCCTGGCAAGCACTTTTTTCAAATAATTTTGCAGGTCTTTCAAGGACCTAGCGCAATCACGCTTTTATTGACCATTAACCGCCTGATGGCCCTCTGACAGGGTTGGCCCCATGGCCCCAGTCGGAGAATAATGCCCGCCTTATGCATTAAGGAGAGATCTACCCCCATGTGGTTCAAGAACCTGCTGACCTACCGCCTGACCCAGGAAGTCCCATTCGAGCCTGAGGCACTGGAAACTGCCCTGGCCAGCAAGCCGGCCCGTCCGTGCGCCAGCCAGGAGCTGACCACCTATGGTTTCGTCGCACCGTTCGGCAAGGGTGAAGACGCCCCGCTGGTGCACGTCAGCGGCGAGTACCTGCTGATTGCCGCGCGCAAGGAAGAGCGCATCCTGCCCAGCAGCGTGGTCAACGACGCGGTCAAAGAGAAGATCGAAGAGATCGAGACCGAGCAGATGCGCAAGGTTTATAAAAAGGAGCGTGACCAGATCAAGGATGAGATCATCCAGGCCTTCCTGCCCCGCGCCTTCATTCGTCGCTCGATGATCTTCGCCGCCATCGCCCCGCGCCAGGGCCTGATCCTGGTCAACTCGGCCAGCGCCAAGCGCGCCGAAGACCTGCTGTCGACCCTGCGGGAAGTCATGGGCTCGCTGCCGGTACGCCCGGTCACCGTGAAGGCCGCGCCGAGCGCGACCATGACCGAGTGGGTCACTTCGCAGGCGGCTCCGGACTTCCATGTCCTGGACGAGTGCGAGCTGCGTGATACCCACGAAGACGGCGGCATCGTCCGCTGCAAGCGTCAGGACCTGAAAAGCGACGAGATCCAGCTGCACCTGGGCAACGGCAAGGTCGTTACCCAACTGGCCCTGGCCTGGCAGGACAAGCTGTCGTTCGTGCTCGACGACAAGACCGTGATCAAGCGCCTGAAATTCGAAGAACTGCTGCAAGAGCAGGCTGAGCAGGACGGCGGTGAAGAAGCGCAGCAGCAGTTCGATGCAAGCTTCCTGCTGATGATGATGACCTTCAAGGAATTCCTGCCGGCGCTGTTCGAAGCGCTGGGTGGTGAAGACATTCCGCAGGGCGTCTGATTACAGACTGGGGTTGCCCGCGCAGCCCCAACTGCAGCGACTGGCTACTTAATAGAACAACAAGGACTTGCCCCATGCGTGCCCTCGCCGCCCTCAGCCGCTTCGTCGGCAACACCTTCGCCCTCTGGGTATTACTGTTTGCCTGCCTGGCGTTCCTGCAGCCGCAATGGTTCATCGGCCTGAAGGTGGCCATCGTGCCGCTGCTCGGGCTGGTGATGTTCGGCATGGGCCTGACTCTCAAGCTCAACGACTTCGCCGCCCTCGCCCGTCAGCCTTGGCGAGTTGCACTGGGTGTGGTCGCGCATTTCGTGATCATGCCGGGCATGGCCTGGCTGCTGTGCCAGCTGTTCCATCTACCACCGGAGATTGCCGTCGGTGTGATCCTGGTCGGGTGCTGCCCGAGTGGCACGGCCTCGAACGTGATGGTCTGGCTGTCCAAGGGCGATTTGGCGCTGGCGGTGGCGATCGCTGCGGTAACTACACTGCTGGCGCCGCTACTGACACCTGCGCTGATCTGGTTCCTGGCCTCGGCCTGGTTGCCGGTTTCGTTCATGGACATGTTCTGGTCGATCCTGCAGCTGGTGATGCTGCCGATTATCCTCGGCGTGCTCGCCCAGCGCTTGCTGGGCGCACGGGTGCAAGCTGCGGTGCAGGTGCTGCCGCTGGTGTCTGTGGTGAGCATCGTGATGATTGTGTGCGCGGTGGTTGCGGCCAGCCAGGCCAAGATTGCCGAGTCGGGGTTGCTGATCATGGCGGTGGTGATTCTGCATAACAGCTTTGGCTATTTGCTCGGCTACCTCACCGGCAAGCTGTGCAAGTTACCGCTGGCTCAGCGCAAGTCGCTGGCGCTGGAGGTGGGCATGCAGAACTCGGGGCTGGGCGCGGCGTTGGCGGCGGCGCATTTTTCGCCGTTGGCGGCGGTGCCGAGCGCGTTGTTCAGCGTGTGGCACAACATCTCTGGAGCGTTGCTTTCAACCTGGTTCCGGCGTATGCAGGAGCCGGGGGAGACGCAAGCCGAGGGCAGGCCTGAGGCGCACTGACCTTGCCTTGGCAAATGCAGTTGTGCAATATAGTGCGCACGTGAGGACGACCTCACCACGCAGTGCGTGATCAGCCTGGGGACGGCCCCATCCTTAACACGATGGAGACTCACAAATGTCCTGGATCATTCTGTTTTTTGCCGGCCTGTTCGAAGTGGGCTGGGCGGTGGGCTTGAAATATACCGACGGGTTTACCCGTCCGTTGCCTACTGTGCTTACCGTGGGGGCGATGGTTGTCAGCCTTGGCTTGCTGGGGTTGGCCATGAAGGAGTTGCCGCTGGGGACTGCTTATGCCATCTGGACTGGGGTGGGGGCAGTGGGTACGGTGATTGCCGGGATCATCCTGTTTGGGGAGTCGATGGCTTTGATTCGGCTGCTTAGTGTGGCTTTGATCATTACTGGGTTGGTGGGGTTGAAGGTTAGTGCTAGCTGACTAGTTTGCTGGGGGTTAGGGGTCTTATCCGTTTGCTGTGGTGGCAGGTCGGGCCCCTTTCGCCCTTACGTAAGGGCGAAAGGGGCCCTAACAGCCAACACATCAAAAGGATAAGCCCCCAATCCCCGCCAAGACTCAACGCCGCTCCCCCCGCAACCCCACAACCTGCGCGCGCAATGCCTCCGGCTGCGCCGCCTCCACTGAGATGGCAGCGCCGGCGACTATGGTCACTCGCGACCACAGGCGCTTGAACAGGCCCTTGGCCGGATCACGGCTGAAGAAGCTTCCCCACAACCCCTGCAAGGCCAGCGGAATAACCGGTACCGGAGTTTCTCGCAGGATCCGCGTGACCCCACCCTTGAACTCATCGATCTCGCCATCGGCCGTCAACTTGCCCTCAGGGAAGATGCACACCAACTCCCCCGCCTCAAGGTACTGAGCAATGCGCGCGAAGGCTCGCTCATGGATGGCTTCATCCTCGCCTCGTCCGGCGATCGGGATCGCCCCTGCGGTACGGAAGACAAAATTGAGCACCGGCAAGTTATAGATCTTGTAGTACATGACAAACCGGATCGGCCGGCGAATCGCCCCAGCGATCAACAACGCATCGACGAACGACACATGGTTGCACACCAGCAACGCCGCCCCCTCATCCGGAATACGCTGCAGATCCCGATGCTCGACCCGATACATCGAGTGACTCAGCAGCCAGATCAAGAAACGCATGGTGAATTCAGGCACGATGCTGAAGATATAAGCGTTGACCGCGATGTTAAGCAGCGACACCACCAGGAACAGCTGTGGAATGGTCAGCTCGACCACACTCAACAGCACAATGGTGACCAACGCCGACACCACCATGAACAACGCATTGAGAATGTTGTTGGCGGCAATCACCCGCGCCCGCTCGCCCTCGGCGGTACGCGCCTGAATCAGGGCATACAGCGGCACGATGTAGAACCCGCCAAAGACCCCAAGGCCGATGATGGACAACATGATCCACCAGGCCTGATGCATGCCCAGCAACGCCAGCCAGTCGTGCGCGACGTCGCTGCTCGGCACATCGCCCGAATGCCACCACCAGAGCAGGCCGAACAAGGTCAGGCCAAACGAGCCGAACGGCACCAGGCCGATTTCCACCTTGCGCCCGCTGAGCCGCTCGCACAGCAGCGAACCCACCGCGATCCCCACCGAGAACAAGGTCAGCACCAGCGTCACCACGGTCTCGTCACCATGCAGCCAGTCCTTGGCATAGGCCGGGATCTGCGTCAGGTAGATAGCCCCGACAAACCAGAACCACGAGTTGCCGACAATCGAGCGCGACACCGCCGGCGTCTGCCCAAGCCCCAGGCGCAGGGTCGCCCAGGACTGCTTGAAGATGTTCCAGTCGAGCTTCATCTGCGGCGCCACCGCGGCAGCGCGGGGGATCCAGCGGCTGGCCAGGTAACCAAGCACGGCGGTGCCGACAATGCCGCCAGCGACCACCGTGGCATAGCTGCTGGACGACATCATCACTCCAGCGCCAATGGTGCCCGCCAGGATCGCCAGAAACGTGCCCATCTCGACCAGGCCGTTACCGCCGACCAGTTCGTCCTCGCGCAACGCCTGCGGCAGGATCGAATACTTGACCGGGCCAAACAGCGCCGAGTGGGTGCCCATGGCGAACAGCGCCACCAGCATCAGCACCAGGTGATTGCTGACAAAGCCCACCGCGCCGATCGCCATGATGACGATCTCGGCCAGCTTGATCGCGCGGATCAGCGCATCCTTGGCGAACTTCTCGCCAAACTGCCCGGCCAGTGCCGAAAACAGAAAGAACGGCAAAATGAACAGCAGCGCACACAGGTTGACCCAGATCGAGCGGTCTCCCTCCAGGCTGAGCTTGTACAGAATCGCCAGGATCAACGACTGCTTGAACAGATTGTCGTTGAACGCACCCAGAGACTGGGTGATGAAAAACGGCAAGAAGCGCCGCTTGCCGAGCAAGGTAAATTGCGAGGGGTGACTCATCAATCGATTCCCTGAGTGATGCCGGTGGCTGTTTGTTGATTAGAATGCACCTGAGCGTCATTGCGCCACATCCAGATGCAACTCGCCTGCACGCAGGCCGTACTGCGACGACCTGCCACTGCGACCATGGTCGGCGCTGACGAAGCGCAAGGCACATGCCAGACTTGTTCACCGGGCCCACGCTCTACCCTTTTGCTGCGGAGTTTTCATGTCGTTGTCCAGCGGGCTGATCGCCGTGGTCGCCCTGGTCTATATGGCCATCATGTTCGCCATCGCCTTTTATGGCGACCGCCGCAGCACACCGCTGCCGCCGCGCCTGCGCGCGTGGGTATACAGCCTGTCGCTGGCCGTGTATTGCACCAGCTGGACGTTCTTCGGCGCGGTCGGTCAGGCCGCCGAACAGCTCTGGGCGTTCCTGCCGATCTACCTGGGGCCGGTGCTGCTGTTGGTGTTCGCGCCGCAGGTCGTGCAGAAGATGGTGCTGATCAGCAAACAGCAGAACATCACCTCGATTGCCGACTTCATCGCTGCACGCTACGGCAAGTCGCAGAGCCTGGCGGTGGTGGTGGCGCTGATCTGCCTGGTCGGGGTACTGCCGTATATTGCCCTGCAGCTGAAGGGCATCGTGCTTGGCGTCAACCTGCTGATCGGCGCCAATGCCGATGCCACCGGCACCCGCGTGCAGGACACCGCGCTGGTGGTGTCGCTGGTGCTGGCGCTGTTCTCGATCGTGTTCGGCACGCGCAGCCTGGACGTCACCGAGCACCACCGCGGCATGGTCCTGGCGATTGCCTTCGAGGCGCTGGTCAAGCTGCTGGCGTTTCTTGCCGTGGGCGTGTTCGTGGTGTTCAACCTGTATGACGGCTTCGACGACCTGTTCACTCAGGCGCGGCAGTCGGTGCAACTGGAGAGTTACTGGCAGGAGACCATCAACTGGCCGTCGATGGTGGTGCAGACCGGGGTGGCAATGATGGCCATCCTCTGCCTGCCGCGGCAGTTCCACGTGACCGTGGTCGAGAACATCGAAGCGCAGGACCTGCGCACAGCGCGCTGGGTGTTCCCGATGTACCTGGTACTGGCGGCGCTGTTTGTAGTGCCGATTGCCCTGGCTGGGCAGATGCTGCTGCCGGGCACGGTCATCTCCGACTCGTTCGTGATCAGCCTGCCGCTGGCCGAAGCGCATCCAAGCCTGGCCTTGCTGGCCTTTATCGGCGGCGCCTCGGCGGCCACCGGCATGGTCATCGTCGAGGCCGTGGCGCTGTCGACCATGGTTTCCAACGACATGCTGCTGCCGTGGCTGCTGCGGCGCAAAAATGCCGAGCGCCCCTTCGAGGCGTTCCGCCACTGGATGCTCTCGGTGCGGCGGGTAACCATCGTGGTGATCCTGTTGCTGGCGTACGTCAGTTACCGCCTGTTGGGTTCCACCGCAAGCCTTGCGACCATCGGCCAAATCGCCTTTGCCGCCGTCACCCAGCTGGCCCCGGCGATGCTCGGTGCGTTGTACTGGAAGCAGGCCAACCGCCGTGGCGTATTCGCCGGGTTGGCGGCGGGGATATTTCTCTGGTTCTACACGTTGGTGCTGCCAATTACCGCGCACAGCCTGGGCTGGTCGCTGCAGTTGTTCCCAGGCCTGACCTGGCTCGACAGCAACCCATTCAACCTGCCGATCACGCCGCTGACGCAAGGCGTGGTGCTGTCGCTGGCGGGCAACTTCATCCTGTTTGCCTGGGTCTCGATCCTGTCGCGTACGCGGGTATCGGAGCATTGGCAGGCGGGCCGCTTCATTGGCCAGCAAACCAGCGAGCGACCCAACAACCGTTCGCTGCTGGCGGTGCAGATCGACGACCTGCTCAATCTTGCGGCACGCTTTGTCGGCGAAGAACGCGCACGGCAGAGCTTCATTCGCTTTGCCTACCGCCAGGGCAAGGGCTTCAACCCCAACCAGAACGCCGACGGCGACTGGATAGAACACACCGAACGGCTGCTTGCCGGCGTGCTTGGCACCTCCTCGACCCGCGCCGTGGTCAAAGCCGCCATCGAAGGCCGCGACATGCAGCTGGAAGACGTGGTGCGCATCGCCGACGAGGCCAGCGAGGTGCTGCAGTTCAACCGCGCCTTGCTTCAAGGGGCTATCGAGAACATCAACCAAGGCATCAGCGTGGTCGACCAGAACCTGCACCTGGTGGCCTGGAACCGGCGTTACCTGGAGCTGTTCAACTACCCTGAGGGGCTGATCAGCGTCGGCCGGCCGATTGCCGATATCATTCGCTACAACGCCGACCGCGGCCTGTGCGGCCCGGGCGAGGCGCAGGTGCATGTGGCGCGCCGGCTGCACTGGATGCGCCAGGGCCGTGCCCACACTTCCGAGCGGCTGTTCCCCAATGGCCGGGTGATCGAGCTGATCGGCAACCCGATGCCCGGCGGCGGTTTCGTCATGAGCTTTACCGACATCACCCCGTTCCGTGAGGCCGAGCAGGCGCTCAAGGAGGCCAATGAAGGCCTCGAACAACGGGTCGCCGCACGGACTCACGAGCTGTCCCAGCTCAACCAGGCGCTGACCGAGGCAAAAAGCCGCGCCGAGGCCGTCAGCCAGTCGAAAACCCGATTCCTCGCCGCGGTCAGCCATGACCTGATGCAGCCGCTCAACGCCGCGCGATTGTTCTCCGCAGCGCTGTCCCAGCAGGCCGAGGGCATGAGCAGCGAGTCGCAACAGCTGGTGCAGCACATGGACAGCTCGCTGCGCTCGGCCGAAGAGCTGATCAGCGACCTGCTGGACATCTCGCGCCTGGAAAACGGCAAGATCACTCCCGACGTAAAAGCCTTTGCCCTGAGCGATCTGTTCGACGCGCTGGGCGCCGAGTTCAAGGTGCTGGCGGCTGAAAAGGGCCTGGAGTTCCGCGTGCGTGGCAGCCGCCTGCGGGTGAACAGCGACATCAAGCTGCTGCGCCGGGTGCTGCAGAACTTCCTGACCAATGCCCTGCGGTACGGCAAAAGCCCGATCCTGTTCGGCGTGCGCCGCCAGGGCGACCGATTATGGCTGGAGGTGTGGGACCGCGGCCCGGGCATCACCGACGACAAACTGCAGGTGATCTTCCAGGAGTTCAAGCGCCTGGACAGCCACCAGACCCGCGCCGAAAAAGGCCTGGGCCTTGGCCTAGCGATCGCTGACGGCCTGTGCCGAGTGCTCGGCCATGCCCTGCAAGTGCGTTCGTGGCCGGGCAAGGGCAGCGTATTTCGCGTGAGCGTGCCGATTGCCAGCGGCAGCGTCGCGCCTGCAGCAGCCGTCGAACAGCAGCCGGGACAACCGCTGGCGGGCCTGCAGGTACTGTGTGTCGACAACGAAGACAGCATCCTGATCGGCATGAACAGCCTGCTCAGCCGCTGGGGCTGTCAGGTCTGGACTGCGCGCAGTCGCCAGGAATGCGAGGTGCTGCTGGCTGATGGCATGCGTCCGAACCTGGCTCTGGTCGACTTCCATCTGGATGAAGGCGATACCGGCACCGAACTGATGGCCTGGCTACGCATGCGCCTGGGCGAGCCGGTGCCGGGCGTGGTGATCAGCGCCGATGGCCGCAGCGAAACCATCGCCATGGTCCATGCCGCCGGCCTCGACTACCTGCCCAAGCCGGTCAAGCCAGCCGCTTTGCGCGCCCTGCTCAACCGCCATCTGAGCCTGGTTCAGTAAGCGCTTCGTCGCTCAAGGCGCGCTCCAGCAGATCAGCCGGCAGGCTCTTGCTGGCCCGCGCGCCGAGCAGCTTGAGCTGCTCACTGCGGCTGATCAGGTTGCCGCGCCCTTCACACAGCTTGTTGCGTGCGGCGGAGTAAGCCTTGTCGACCTGCTGCAGGCGGCTGCCGAGTTCGTCCAGGTCCTGGATGAACAAGACGAACTTGTCGTACAGCCAGCCGGCCCGCTCGGCGATTTCCCGCGCGTTCTGGCCCTGACGCTCCTGCTTCCAGAGGCTGTCGATCACGCGCAGGGTGGCCAGCAAGGTGGTTGGGCTGACAATCACGATCTGACGGTCGAAGGCCTCCTGGAACAGGTTCGGTTCAGCCTGCAACGCAGCTGAAAAAGCCGCTTCGATCGGCACGAACAGCAGCACGAAATCCAGACTGTGCAGCCCCTCCAGGCGGCTGTAATCCTTGCCGGACAAGCCTTTGACGTGATTACGCAGCGACTGCACATGCTGCTTGAGCGCCGCTTCGTCGTTGCCGCTGACCCACTGCTGATAGGCGGTCAGGCTGACCTTGGCGTCGACCACCACCTGCTTGTCACCCGGCAGCATGATCAGCACGTCAGGCTGAAAGCGCTCGCCGTCAGCGCTCTTCAGGCTGACCTGGGTTTGATACTCGCGGCCTTTCTCCAGCCCTGCGTGTTCAAGGACACGCTCAAGGATCAGCTCGCCCCAGTTGCCTTGAGTCTTTTGCCCTTTGAGCGCCTGGGTGAGGTTGGTGGCCTCATCCGACAGACGCAGGTTGAGCTGCTGCAGGCGCTCCAGCTCCTTGCTCAGCGAGAAGCGCTCTCGGGCCTCCTGCTGATAGGTTTCGTCGACGCGCTTCTCAAAGGCATGAATGCGCTCCTTGAGCGGATCAAGTAACTGCCCCAGCTGCTGTTGACTGGTCTGGGTGAAGCGCTGCTCGCGCTCGTCGAAGATCTTTGTAGCCATCTCGGCGAACTGCGCGCGCAGCGTGTCGCGGGCCTCTTGCAAGTCTTCCAGACGCTGCTGATGGCTCTCCTGCTGCTCGCGCAGCTCGGCTTGCAAGCCGGCGGCATGGGCTTCCAGACGGCGCAGCTCGGACTCGCGATTGCTGCGTTCGAGCTGCCAGGCATGGGCCGCGTCGCGGGCATTGTCACGCTCGACCTGCAGCAATTCGACCTCGCGGCTCTGAGCGGCAAGGCTGGCCTGCTTGGCGCTGTTGGCTTCGGCCAGGTCGCTGATCTCGTCACGGCTGGCGTCAAGCTGAGCTTGCAGCCCTTGCTGGGCGAGCAATGCCGTGCTCAGGCGTTCCTCGAGCAAGGCCCATTGGCGTTGCTGGGCAGTGTGCCGCTGCTGTATGTGCCAGACCCAGCCCAGGCAAGGAATTGCCGCTACCACGAGGCCCAGCACGATGCTGAGCAGATCCACCGCCATAGCTACCTCAATTGCGTCTATCCAGAGGCATGCAGCTTAACAGGCCGGCGCCGCGGCTTCAGGAAGGATTGTGCTCGCTGGCCGGGTTCAACCGAGCGTACTCGGCCTGAGCCTGCGAGTCGCCGGCGCGGGCAGCCTGGCGCAGCAGCTCGTGACCGATCCGCCGGTCGCGGGCTGTGCCGCAATCGCGGCACAGGATTTGCCCCAGACGGCTCTGGGCAACCACCACACCTTGCCGCGCGGGCTGCTTGAGCAGGCGGCCGGCCAGGTGTTTGACGCTGTGCTTTTCGCCAAGGCGCGGGCTGTCGAGCAGCCACAAGGCGACCTTCAAGGAAAAACGCTTGGGTGCAGTCGCAGGAGATGGAGCGAGATTTTTACCGCGAAAATTCATAACCAACAGCGATGGCAATTCGTGAGGCGCGCCACTCTACCGGATTTTCCAGTGAAATGGCTGCGCCTTTTTTGATGAAATTTTCACAAAATCTGCCGTTCCATTATTGACCTTTGCGAACGGGCCACGCTGCCTCGGCGTTTGCGCAGGATTGTCCGACAGCAATCGAAAGTGCTGGCACGCCCGTGCTAGAGCGAACGCCTGGGACAATCCACAGAACCTGTGGATAACTCGGTGGACAACCACTTCATGATGTCTTCAAACCCTTGTGAAATGGGGCCTGCAGTCAAGTTGACGATTTTTTCACCAGCTCAAATAAGTGTTTTTTTTCATTGACTTAAGGATGCAGCCTAGGCATTGGCCGAGCTATCCGATTGAATGGCGTTACCTGACAATGGCTGCGCTGAATGTGTACAAGTGCACGGTAATGCTGCAATCACACGGCCCGAAATGGCCCATTGCAGCAGATGAAGACCAGGCGATTGCCCCTTCACAGGCGTGGATATAACCGCCATAATGGCCGGCTTCGCGGGTCATAGTTAAATAAAGTTGCCAACCCAAGGTTAATCCTATAGGGTGGCCCTCGTTAGTACCCAGCTGAAAGTCAATTCTGGCCAGTAAGGTCCCTGCAGTGTCCGGCTCCCCCCAAGAGCACGAACTGCTGAAACAGGACCGGCCCTTTCGATGATTCACTCGGCAGCCACAACAGCTGCTCAAGCGCGAATCACCCTTGCAGATTGATCGGGATCTTCACCCAGAGGCCATGAACCTTTGCCTCGGTGTGCCTGCCCGCCTTTTGACGTACCTACCAGTCAGCCAAGCGCCTACCTATTTTGATGCGCCATCTCTGGCTGCCCTGTTCCAGTCAGGTTCAGCGCCACTTTAATAAAGGCGTCACTGGAACGTTTATAAGATGCACGGATCGAATCCCGTGTCCAAAGCAGGAACCTCCACATAATGACAAATCATCATCAGTTTCAGAGTGCCGTCGGCACCCTCTCTCAGGCCTTCGCCCCACTGAAGTGCCTTATCGTTGCCCCACGCAAGGGCAGCTTCAGCTTCACCCTGGTTGACGAGCATGGCATCGCTTGCCACAGCGAACGTCTGTATCCAGAGCAGTACAACCGCGCCGGTCCACTGCAGGCAGTGATCGACCGCACGCGTCAGTCGCTGGTCGCATAAGGGCTGAATATCAGCCCATTCGCGCGCTGCATTTGCCATCGAAACTACTGCCGGTTGGCTCTTGGCTTAATTGCTGCAAAGCATATGGCCCCCAACCTCTGGCAGTAATCGATTTAAAAACAGGCCTTTACACCGTGATTATCACACTACACTTCAACTCGAGCGGTGCGATCCGCTTCCGACGGGCCTGACCCTTCTCCAGCTGCCAAGCTCCAGCGCCCGTCGGCCCTTAATTGAATGAGGGCATCATGGGTATCGCTGCCAGTGAATTGTGTCGCTATGTAATCAAACCCACCTTGGTCTACCTCGGCCGGCATTGCGCCAGCGCCGAAGCCTTGCTGCTGGGCGTTGCAGCCAGCCAGTCGGCCCTGGGCGCTGCCCTGCATGACCGGCGCGGCCACGGCCTGTACCGGATCGCCGAAAGTCGCCACCAGGCATTGTGGGATGAGTTTCTGGCGCAAGACCCTGAACTTGCCAGCCTGATCCGCGGCCTTGCCAGCCAGCATGCCTTCCTGCGCGGACCGCACCTGGAGCTGGCGGTCAATCTACGCTACTCCACTGCCATCGCCTGGATGCTGATCGAACAGCGTGCGCTGCCTTTGCCGGCGGTAGACGACCTGCTTGGGCACGCACGGATCTGGCGGCAAATTTTCCATCCACAAGGGCGTTTGCGCGACTTTACTCGCGCTTGGCACACCTGCATCGACCCTGTGATGGACCCGCAGATGTAGGACCGGTCCTACATAAATCCAGAAAAAACATCAATCTGGTCGGATTGTCCTACAAAACCGCTCTATCTCCTGTGTTTGAGGCTATAGCGCGGCGCGCGATTTGTTGGTAGCTTTTCGCCCCGGAGATCCCAAGGAGTTTCACAATAATGAAAAAATCAATGCTCAAAACCTCCCTCGGCGTTGCTGTTGCCCTCGCTTCCAGCCAATTGCTGGCCAGCGGCTTTGCGCTCAACGAGCAGAGCATCAGCGGTATGGGGACGGGTTTCGCGGGTCGTTCTTCTTCTGCCGAAGATGCCAGCACCGTATTCGGCAACCCTGCCGGCATGTCGCGGCTCAAGCGCGAGCAGCTCACCGTCGGCGGTGCAGCAGTCATTGCAAAAACAGATATCAAAGGTCAGAGCAGCTACGGCGGTGAAACCGATGGCGATATGGTGCCGGTCGTCGGCGTCCCCATGGGTTACTACGTCAAGCCGATCGACGACCACTGGAGCGTAGGTTTCGGTGTCTATGTGCCGTTTGGCCTGGTCACCGATTACGGTAGCGACGACGCTGCGCGCTACTGGGGCAAGAAGAGTCACGTGGAAGTCGTCACCTTCCAGCCTACTGTCAGCTACGCCTTCAACGACAAGGTTTCGGTCGGCTTCGGCCCTACCTTCAACCGCATCGAGGGTGAACTGGGCTCGAATCTGCGCAACCTGGTTCCAGGCGGCGCTGATGGCGAGGTCAAGATCAAGGGCGATGACGTTGCCGTGGGCTACAACATTGGCGTAATGGTGCAGGCAACCGATCGCACTCGCCTGGGCCTGACCTACCATTCGATGGTTGACTACAAGCTCGAAGGCAAAACCAAGGTTGGTTATTCGGTGCCGCGGCTGGGCATCAACATCGAGGACAAATTCGATGCAACCTTGAAGATCAAGACACCTGAGTCGGTCGACTTCTCGGTTACCCACGAGCTGGACGATCAGTGGACCCTGTTTGCAGGCAGCACCTGGACTCGCTGGAGCCGCCTGGAAGCCATCACCGTCAACAACGAGCTGCCAGCAGGCCTGGCTGCCAACCCGATTGGCGGCGCCTTCGGCACCATCAGCGAAGAGCAGCACTGGCATGACACCTGGGCGCATGCCATCGGCGCGTCCTACAAGGTCAACAAACAGTGGACCCTGCGTACCGGCTTCTCGGTTGATCAGTCGCCGACCAACAACGAGAACCGTTCACCGCGGATCCCGACCGGCGATCGCAAGATCTTCAGCCTCGGCGCAGGCTGGAGCCCGAACGACGACATGACCATCGACGTGGCCTACTCCTACTTGTGGGAAGAAGACACCAAGGTCAACAATCGTCCGGACACCCCGCAGGAAGGCGCCTTGAAGGGCTCTTACCAGGCCAAGTATGAAAACAGCGCCCATGGCGTAGGTGCTTCGCTGACCTATCGCTTCTGAGGTTGCGGTACGGGGGCCGCTCCATGGCCCCCAGTTCACTCAGGCACACGCCAGACGTCACCCAGACACTCCTGCAGATAATCCGTGAACGCCCGCACCTTGGCGGTCATGGCAGAACGGTCCGCCACACACACAAACACATCCATCGGCTCGGTCTGCGCATAGGCCTGGCCTGCTTCGCGGTTTTCAAACAACGCCACCAACGCCCCCGACTGCAAATGCGGCCTGACGATAAACTCGGCCAGGCGAGTTATCCCTCCGTCGTTGAGGGCCATTTGCGCCAACGCATCGACATCGTCGCTGACCAGTACCTGGCCAAACTCCGCATCGAAGCGCAAGCCGTCACGGACGAAGCCCCAGCGCAGATAACGCCCATCCACCGGATAACGAAACACCAGGCAGCGGTGCGCGCGCAACGATTCTGGCGCAGACGGCATGCCTGCATTGGCCAGATAGCCGGGCGAGGCACAACAGATGAAAGGAATCTGCGCCAGGTGCCGGGCAACCAGATGATCTTCAAGCTGAGCGCTGATACGCAGGCTGATGTCTACCCCTTCCCGGCCATGATCGACGCGCCTATCAGTCGTCACCAACTCTATTGAAAGCTGCGGATATCGCGCACTGAAGGCCGGAATCAGCGGTGCCAGCACATGCCGGCCAAACGCCGAAGTCGAGGCAATGCACAACCGTCCTTGGGGCTCGCTGTCAGGCGTGGTCACCGCCAGCTCGGCCAACACCAGATCATGCTCGATCTGCCTGACCCGCTCGTAATACAGGCTGCCCGCAGGCGTCAGGCTCATACTGCGCGTGGTTCGCGCCAGCAGGCGGACCTGCAGGTGCGCTTCCAGCCGGGCCAGATTCTGGCTGACCGCCGCAGGCGACAGGCCCAGGGTACGAGCACCCGCGGCAATGCTGCCGGCTTCGACCACCTTGATGAAACTGCGAATGGTATTGAGCAGGTCCACAATACAGATCCTGGTATTCGTAAGATTCTCTTTATAAAGAACTCAACGAACCGGGTCTACAGCAGCGCATGAGGCGTTGCTAATGTGCAGGCCTGAATCGGCCAACCAGCGAGGGTTTACCCATGCACGAACTGTCTCAAACCCGCTCGAAACGAAAATTGCGCCCTGCCGCCACGCCTTATGTATTCGCCCTGTACATGTCCGCGATCATGGCCTGCCTGATGTGTTTCGTGATCACGGCCGCCAACTCCGGCATCAATGACGATTACCTGCGCAACGTGTTCAAGGCCTACCAGCTGGCCATGCCGGTAGCCTTCGTCTGCGTCCTGGTAGTGCGGCCAGTGGTCATGCGCCTGGTTGCTCTGACCGTGCACCCGCACTGACCTCAGGGCTTGGAAGCGATGGCCTTGGCGATCGCAGCCTTGAATTCCGGATCGTCCGGCTTGGTCAGGCTTGAGAAATTGCCAATCACCTTGCCTTGGCGGTCGACCACATACTTGTAGAAATTCCACTTGGGCGCGCTGCTTTGCTCGGCCAGCGCGGCGAACAAGGGCGTCGCGTCGCTGCCGCGCACATGCTGCGCCTGGGTCATGGTGAAGCTGACGCCGTAGTTGGCGTAGCAGACATTGGCGGTCTTCTCGCTGTCTTTGTCTTCCTGCTTGAAGTCGTTGGACGGCACGCCGAGGATTTCCAGGCCTTGCTCTTTGTTGGCCTTGTAGATGGCCTCCAACCCCACGAACTGCGGGGCGAAACCGCAGTAACTGGCTGTATTGACGACCACCAGCGGTTTGCCGGCGAAGCGCTCGCACAGGTCGATCGGCTTTTTGCTGCGCAGCTCAGGCAGGCTGCCTTCAAGCAGTTTCGGGCAATCCGCCGCCCAGCTCGCGGCCAGCGGGGCCAGGCACAGCAAGGGTATCGATAGCCAGCGTGCACGCATCATGGTCTGTCACTCCTGCAAGTCCTTGAACCTGCAGGGTAGCCTCTAACAGACGCCCATGCCCAGCTGCATCAACGCCAGGCCGCCCTGCTGCCATCCCCACCACGCCAACGCCAGCACCAGCAATGCTGCTCCGGCAACTACCCCCTGCAGCAGATAGCGCCTCATGCTGGCTGTGCCTGCAGGCGTGCAACCGGCCGTTCACGCACCGGCCAGTTGAGCGCGGCTGCGACCAGGCTGAGCACAATCGCGATCTGCCAGACCAGGTCATAGTTGCCCGTCTGGTCGTACACCACTCCGCCCAGCCAACCACCGAGGAACGCCCCGATCTGGTGGAACAGGAAGACGATACCGCCCAGCATCGACAGATTGCGCACGCCAAACAGGGTCGCCACCGTGCCGTTGGTCAGCGGCACCGTCGACAGCCACAGCAGGCCCATGGCGATACCAAACAGGTAGGCACTGAACTGAGTCACCGGTGCCCACAGGAACAGGACGATAACCACCGCCCGCAGCAGGTACAAAGCGGTCAGCAGGCGCGGCTTGGACATACGCCCACCGAGCCAGCCGGCGGTGTAGGTGCCGACGATATTGAACAGGCCAACCAGCGCCAGCACCGTTGTTCCGGTCGCGGCCGGCAGATGTTGGTCAACCAGATACGCCGGCAGGTGCACGCCGATGAACACCACCTGGAAACCGCAGACGAAAAAGCCCAGTGCCAGCAGCCAGAAGCCCGAATGCGAACAGGCCTCGCGCAGGGCCTGGCCGAGCGTCTGCTCGACGCCCTGGCTGGGCATGGGGCGATCCTTGAGCATGCCCACGAACGGCACGATCAGCGCCACCATCAGGCCCAGTACCAGCAGCGCCGCCGACCAGCCCAGCCACTGAATCAGGCCTTGAGTGCCGGGCAACATGGCGAACTGGCCGAATGAGCCGGCAGCGCTCGCGATACCCATGGCCATGCTGCGCTTGTCCGCCGGCACCGCGCGGCCGACCACACCGAGGATGACCGAGAAGGACGTACCGGAAAGGCCGATACCGATCAGCAGGCCGGCGCTCAGCGACAGTGACCAGAGCGAGTCGGCCATACTCATGGTCAGCAGGCCAGCGGTGTAGAGAATGCCGCCGATTATCACCACTTTGGCCGCGCCGAGGCGGTCCGCCAGGGCTCCGGCGAAGGGCTGGGCGACGCCCCAGATCAGGTTCTGCAGGGCAATGGCGAAGGCAAACACACCACGGCCCCAACCAAATTCGGTGCTCATCGGGTTGAGAAACAGGCCAAAGCCATGCCGCACGCCAAGCGACAACGCAAGGATCAATGCCGCGCCGAGTAGCACCCAGCCGCTGGTTCGCCACACCGATGTCATTATTGTTTTCTCCAGCAGGTCGCAAGGTTATTACAGGTATATACCCGTTTATAGTGGAACCACGTCAGGCCAAAACGCCCAGCAAGCGCACCAGTTCATCACGTTGCCCGGCGCCGAGCTTGTCCAGCAACGCCAGTTGCGCCTGCTCCCAGGCCGGGCTGGCGTCACGCAAGCATGCAGCACCTGCCTCGCTCAGCAGCACCACCCGATTACGCTGGTCGGCACCCTCGGCCAACCTCACCAGGCCTTCGGCCTCGAGCACCTTGAGGTTGCGCCCCAGGGTGCTGCGGTCCAGGCCCATCGCCTCAGCCAGAGCGGTTATGCTCGGGCGGTCCAGCCGCTGCAGCTGACGCAGCAGGGAAAACTGAGCGACGTTGATGCCGAAGTCAGCCAAGGCCTCGTCATAGTGTCGGCTAACCCCGCGGGCGGCGCGACGTAGGTGGGTGCAGATGCATTCACTGGTCAACATGATTACGTGTATATACCCGCATCCCATTTGTTGCAATAGATTTCATCCGCACCGCTAAGCATCAGGGGCGCCTGCCTGCGGCTGCAAGCGTCGTCGAATCGGCTCAAATGCGGGGGTAGCCTTGCGCGCTATTGGATCTGCCGCGCCCTCATCGATGGCTTGCCAGTAACGCCACGGCACCTTGCCGGTGCCGAGTTCGTAGTCCATGCCATCCCAGCTGTCTTCACGGAAGCTATAGAAGGCCCAGTGCAGGGCGTTGTTGTCGGTCACTGTGAGGACGTCTTCCAGGTATTGCCGGCAGCCGGCCAGACGGCGCATGCAACCGAACTCGCCGACCACCAGGCGCGAGCGCGGCAACTGCATGTCATCGACCCAGTCCAGCGACTGCTGCAGGTAAGTCGCCACGCGCTGGCCGTTCCAATGCTCCTCGCGCCCAGCGAACGGCACCATACCCGGATAGGCCAAGGGCACCTTGCGGGTCATGTTGGGCGCGCTGGTGGCTGCGTACGGTTCGTACATATGCACGCTGTAGAGCAAGCGCTGATCAGCCAACGGTGCTGGCCAGTAGCTGAATGCATCAGCAGCGGCAAACCAGCCGGCATCGAGCATGATCGGGGTGACGCTGTCGACTTCTCGAACGGCTGCGATGATCTGCTTGTACAGCGCTGGCAGGTCGCGTGCACCGCCCTGTTGCGCGGCGTACCACTGGCGCATTTGCTGGCGGTCGGCATGCTCGGCCAGCCCGCCCTCTTTCTCCGGTGCTGGTTCGTTGATCAGGTTGTAGCCCGCAACAGCCGGATGATCCTTGAGCGCACTGGCCAGGTCGCGCCAGAACACCGCGGCCTGGTTCCAGTAGCGTTTGTCCTGCCACAGGCGGTCATCGAACTGGCCTTGGTTGTTCTGTGACCAGCGCATGCCCGGCAACGAGAGCGGCGCAATGACTACCTTGAGCCCGGCGGCATGGGCGCGGTCGAGCACCTCGCGCAGCTGGCTGACGTCGGCAGCCGCCAGGCCTTGATAGGCATCGGCATCGCCGAGCAGAAAGTCGCGCTGCTGCGGCTGCCACTTGTCATAAGACAGGCGCACCCAGCTGGCGCCATAGCCCTGCAAGGCTTCGAAGTAAGCCTGGGTGGGCGGGAGCCGATTGAAACTGTTGCCGCCGTGGCGCGGTGTATCCCAGAAATCCATAAGATCAGCCGCAGTGACGTGCGCGCTGGTCCAGAGCAGCAGGCTGGCGAGAATCCACTGACGCATGAGCAGTGCCTCCAAGGTAGAGGTTAACGGGCGGCCGAGGATACGCCCGCCCCTGCTCAGCGGCATCTAACCAACGATTGCCGCACATTGCGCGATATTTCCAAACATGTATCGACCGCGTCTGCCTCAGGCCAGTGGCATCAAGGCCAGGCCCAACACCACCGTCAGCTCCAGCAACTCCAGCACGGCACCTGCGGTATCACCCGTGGTACCGCCAAGCCGCCGACACATCGCCCGGCGCAGGCCGATAAACACCAGCAGCGCCAGCAGCAGTGTCCACAGCCCAGCCCAGCCGCCGAACAGCACACACCCCAGCACAGTGGCGAGCAGTACACCGTTGCCAGCCCGGCGCGGCAAATGCTCGGCCAGGGCTTGCCCCAGGCCACCTGCGCGCACATACGGGGTACTCAGGAACAACCCAAGCATCGCCGCCCGTCCCACGACAGGCGCCAGCACCAGCCAAGCTCCCGCACCGCGCTCGAGCAACACCCACAGCGCGCAGAATTTGAGCAGCAGCACCAGCATCAGGGTAACTACGGCAATCGGCCCGCTGCGCGGGTCTTTCATGATCAACAGCGTGCGTTCACGATCACCGAAGCCGCCCAGCCAGGCATCGGCGCTGTCGGCCAGGCCATCCAGGTGCAGGGCCCCGCTGAGCAGCACCCAGAGTGTCAGCAGCAGGGCCGCCTGCAGCGGCGCCGCGGTGCCCTGCAACAGGTAGCTGACCAGCCACAGCAGCACGCCAAACAGCAACCCCACCAGTGGATAGAACAGTAACGAGCGGCCCATCTGACGCGGCTCGGGCATGCCTGCCAAGGTCACGGGCAGGCTGCTGAGAAACTGCAGGGCGATCCACCAGGGCAGCATCTCAGAGCACCTCGTGGAGCGTGCCGGCCTGCCAGTGCAGCCGCGCCCGCGCACCGTGGCCGACCTCGACCTGGAGCAACTGCTCACGCGGCAGGCCGCGCGCGCGCGCCAGCAGCAGGCGCATCACACCGCCGTGGGTCACCAGCAATACATGCTGCCCGGCGTACTCAAGCGCAAGTCGGTCGATAGCCGCCAGCACCCGCTCAGAGAAGGCGGTCACGGGCTCGCCGCCCGGCGGTGTGTAGGCGTAAGGATCAGCCCAGAACTGGCCGAGTTCATCGGCCTGGTCCTGCATGATCTGCAGTGCCGTGCGCCCTTCCCATTCGCCGAAGTGCAGTTCACGGATACCCGCTTCGCGCTGCACCGGCAGCGCCAGTTGCTGCCCCAGTTCGTCGGCAAACAGCGCACAGCGCTGCAATGGCGAGGTGATCAGCGCCTGCCAAGGGGCAGACTGCTGCACGGCCGCACGCATCTGCGCCCAGCCCTGAGCCGTCAGGGCGTCATCCAGGCTGCCGCGCAGGCCGCCGCCCAGTTCGGTTTCGCCATGGCGCAGCAGGTCGATGATCATGCCGGGCGATCCGCGACTGCCGCTTCGGCAAAGGTCGCCATTTGCCCGTGCAGCGCACAGGCCAGGCGCAGCAGCGGCACCGCCAGGGCTGCGCCGCTGCCCTCGCCCAGACGCAGGCCGAGGGCCAGCAACGGCTCGGCCTGCAGTGCTTGGAGCAGCACCTGATGGCCCGGCTCCGCGCCCTGATGGGCAAACAACAGCCAAGGCCGGCACTGTGGATTGAGGCGCACTGCAACCAGTGCCGCAACGCTGCAGATAAAGCCGTCGACCAGGACTGCAACACCCAACTGGGCACAGCCCAGATAAGCCCCCACCAGCGCGGCAATTTCAAAGCCGCCGACACAGCCCAGCGCGCGCAGCGGATCATCTGCCTGCAGGCCATGCAGCTTCAGCGCGCGCTCGATGACCGCGGCCTTGTGTTGTACGCCTGCACTGTCCAGGCCAGTGCCCGGACCACTCAATTCACGCGCCGGGCAAGCCAACAGCACGCTGGCCAGGGCCGCCGCAGCGGTGGTGTTGCCGATGCCCATCTCGCCGCCGATAAACAGCTGAGTACCCTGCTCGGCGGCACGCTGGGCGCTGTCGCGGCCGGCCTGTAGAGCCGCCTGCAACTGCGCGTCGGTCATCGCTGGCTGCTGCGCGAAGTTGGCGGTGCCGGCCCCCAGTTGCAGGTGGCGTACCCCTGGCAGTTGCAGGCCCGGCTCGATGGTACCGAGGTCGACCACCTCAAGGCTCGCATCCAGTTGGCGCGCCAGCACGCTGATCGCTGCACCGCCGCCGACAAAGTTGCACAGCATCTGCCCGGTCACAGCCTGCGGATAGGCCGAGATGCCCTCCGCGACCACGCCATGGTCACCGGCGAAAATGCTGATGGCGACCTGCTCCAGGCTTGGCCGTTCGCGCCCCTGCAAACCGGCCAGGGTCAGCGTCAGGGTTTCCAGCTGGCCCAGTGAGCCGGCCGGTTTGGTCAATTGCTGTTGACGCGCGCGGGCCTGTTCGATGGCGGCGTGGTCAACGGCTTGGCAGGCGTCACGCCACCAGAAAGGGTTCATAGAGCAGGTCCTTTGAGCATGAGAGGGAGGCCAGCAACCGTCAGCACCACGCGCTGGCAGCGCTCGGCCACGGCCTGGTGCAACAGGCCGGCCAGGTCGACGTAGCGGCGGGTCAGTTCGCCCATGGGCACCACGCCCAGGCCGCTTTCGTTGCTGACCAGGATCAGCGTGCCCGGCAACCCCGGCAGGCACTCGAGCAGCGCATCGCGTTCGGCGGCGAGGCGCTCGGGGTCGTCGAGCATGAGCAGGTTGGTCAGCCACAGGGTCAGGCAGTCGACCAGCAGGCAGCGGCCTTCAGCGGCTTCGGCGCGCAGCACAGCGGCCAACTGCACGGGCTCTTCGATCAGGCCCCAATGTGCCGGACGCCGCTGGCGATGCAACTGCACGCGCTCGTTCATCTCGCCGTCGAGGGGCTGGCTGGTGGCAATGTAAGTCACCGGTAGTGCGCAGCTGTCTGCCAGTTGCTCAGCCAGGCGGCTCTTGCCCGAGCGGGCACCACCCAGAATCAGACTATGCATGGCCGGCGACTCCACACAGTTGACGCAATTGGTCAGTGTCCAGGTGCGTTTCGATCAGGTCAGCCAGGCGCTCGATATCGCGCTCGCGCAGTGCTTCATAGTCGATGCTCTGCACGGCTTCCAGGCCCGCCCAGCGCAGCAGCGCCGCGCAAGACTGGCTGCCTTCGAACAGGCCGTGCAGATAGGTCGCGAGGATCTGCCCGTCAGCGCTGATCGCACCGTCGCTGCGGCCATCGGCCAAGACCACCGCAGGCCGCTCCAGCGCCGCGCCCTGGGTGATGCCGGCGTGGATCTCGTAGCCAGCCACCGGTGACTGCTCCAGCAGCAGGCTGCCGGCGACGTTGCGCAGTTGTTTGTCGGCTGCAAGTTCGGTGACGTAGTCGAGCAGGCCCAGACCCGGGCTGGTGCCTGCCGGGCCCTCCAGCCCGAGCGGATCACGCACTTCATGGCCGAGCATCTGCATGCCGCCACAGATGCCGATCAGCTTGCCGCCGTAGCGCAGGTGACGGTCGATGGCTGTGGCCCAGCCACGCTCGCGCAGTTGCGCGAGGTCGGCGCGCACGCTCTTGGAGCCGGGCAGGATGATCAGGTCGGCCGGCGGGATCGGCTGGCCGGGGCCGATGAACTGCAGGTCGACCTGGGGGTGCAGGCGCAGCGGGTCGAAGTCGGTGTGGTTGCTGATCCGCGGCAACACCGGCACGATCACCTTGAGCACGCGCTCGGCCTTGGCCGGCTGGCGCGCGTCGATGGCGTCCTCGGCCTCCAGGTGCAGGTCGGTAACGTAGGGCAGCACGCCCAGCACCGGTTTGCCGGTGCGCTGCTCAAGCCAGTCCAGGCCCGGTTGCAGCAAGGCAATGTCGCCGCGAAAACGATTGATGACAAAACCTTTGACCCGCGCCTGCTCGCTGGTCGAGAGCAGCTCGAGGGTGCCGACCAGGTGGGCGAACACGCCGCCGCGGTTGATATCGGCGACCAGAATCACCGGGCAGTCGACCGCCTCGGCAAAGCCCATGTTGGCAATGTCGCCAGCACGCAGGTTGATCTCGGCCGGCGAGCCGGCGCCCTCGACCATTACCACCGGATACGCCGCTTGCAGGCGCTGGTGCGAGGCCAGCACGGCCTGCATGGCGATGGCCTTGTAGTCGTGATAGGCGACCGCATTCATGCTGGTGACTGCGCGACCATGGATGATCACCTGGGCGCCGGTGTCGCTGTTGGGCTTGAGCAGCACCGGGTTCATGTCGGTGTGCGGTGCCAGCCGGCACGCTTGCGCCTGCACCGCCTGGGCGCGACCGATTTCGCCGCCGTCGGCGGTGACCGCGCTGTTGAGCGCCATGTTCTGCGGTTTGAACGGCACCACGGCAATGCCCTGGCGCAGCAGCCAACGGCACAAGGCAGTCACCAGGGTGCTCTTGCCGGCGTCGGAGGTGGTGCCTTGCACCATGAGCGTGGTCATGCCGATTCCTTTTGATAGTCAGCCAGCGCCTGGGCCAGGCGTTGCTCTTCTGCGGCGCAGGCGGGCAGGCCGAAGCGCAGCGCTGCGGGGTGTTCGAACAAGCGCACGAGGATGCCGCGGCGAGCGAGAAACTCATTCAAGTGCAGTGCTTGCTCACAGCGCAGATACTGGAACAGCTCGCACCCGCCGGTCGGGGCCAGGCCTGCGTCGTCCAGCAAGGCCGCCAGGCGCTGGCTGGCCTGCGCGCAGCGGGCGGTCTGGGCCAGGTGCGCAGCGCTGTCGTTGAGGCAGGCCTGGCCCAGGACGCGGGTCGGCCCCGGCACGGTCCACGGCCCAAGCAGTTCGGCCAGGCGCGCCAACAAGCTCGGTTCGGCCATGACAAACCCCAGCCGCACGCCGGCCAGACCAAAGAATTTGCCGAACGAACGCAGCACGATCAGCCCCGCTCGCTCGGCACAGTCGACCACGCTTTGCGCTGGGCGGGTATCGATGAACGCTTCATCGATCACCAGCCAGGCGCCACGCCGGGCCAGCCGTGCGTGCCAGGCAAGCAACTGCTCGCGAGTGAACAGCCGACCGTTAGGGTTGTTGGGGTTGACCACAACAAGCACGTCGAGGCTATCCAGCACCTGTTCGACGTCATCCTCGGCCAGCTCGATCAGTTGGTGCCCGGCACGCTGCCAGGCGTAGGGATGTTCGGCATAGCACGGCGTCAGCACCCCTACCCGGCCCGCGGCACGCAGGTGTGGCAAGGCTTGAATGGCAGCTTGCGAGCCCGCCACGGGCAGCAACTGCGTGGCGCCGTAGTAGTGGCGCGCGGCGTGCTCCAGGCCATCTTCGCTCTCCGGCAGGCGCGCCCAGGCAGCCTGCGCAATCGGCGGGATCGCAAATGGCCACGGGGCAATGCCGCTGGACAGGTCCAGCCATTGCTCGCGGGCAATCCCGTACTCACGCACTGCGCGTTGCAGGCGGCCGCCATGTTCAAGCATTCAGATACGCTCCCAGACAGATCAGCAGCAGCCATAACCAGACGCCGCGTTGCACCAGGCTCCAGCCACGCTCGATGGCGTCGGCATCGGCCGGTGGCCCCTCGCCCAGCTGCGGCCGCTCGTGCAGCTCGCCGTGATAAACCGCAGGCCCACCCAGCTCGACACCGAGCGCGCCGGCACCGCTGGCCATCACCGGGCCGGCGTTGGGGCTGTCCCAAAGCGGCGCCTGACGCCTCCAGCAGGTCAGCGCCAGGCGGGTCTTGCCGAGCAGCGCGTAGGTCAGCGCGACCAGCCTTGCAGGCATGTAGTTGAGGACGTCGTCGATGCGCGCCGCCGCCCAGCCGAAGCGCTCGAAGCGTTCGTTGCGATAGCCCCACATGGCATCGAGGGTGTTGCTCAGGCGGTACAGCACCACCCCGGGCGCTCCGGCGATGATGAACCAGAACAACGCGGCAAACACGGCATCACTGCCGTTCTCCAGGACTGATTCGCTGGCAGCGCGAGCGACGGCAGTTTCGTCAAGTTCAGCGGTCTCGCGGCTGACCAGGTAGCCGACCCGACGCCGTGCTTCGGCAAGATCACCGCGGCGCAGTGCGTCGGCTACCGGCATTACGTGCTCACCGAGGCTACGCAGCCCTAGCGCGCAGTACAGCGCCAGCACATCGACCAGCCAGCCGATCAGCGGCAGCCAGGACAGCAGCAATGCCAGCAGGGTCAGTGGCACCACAGCAAGGAACCAAGCGCTGACGCCATGGCTGCGCCAGCCGCGGCCACCCGCATTCAGGCGCTGCTCCAGGCGTGCGGCAAAATTGCCAAATGCGACTAGCGGATGACGCCGTTTCGGCTCACCCAGCAGCGCGTCGAGGGCCACGCCGGCGACGGTCAGCAAAGCCACGCTCATGGGCGCTCTCCCCATTGGTTTTCGTAGAGCATGGCGCTCAGTGGCTGTTGTTCAGCCCAGTTTTCCAGGGCCAGCATCGGTACTGGGTAAAACGCCTCGACCGGGCCGAGGCAGAGCACCGCCACCGGTTTGGCATCGGCTGGCATGGCCAGCAGCTCGGCCAGCGCCTGCGGGTCGAACAACGATACCCAGCCCATGCCCAGACCTTCGGCACGCGCGGCCAGCCAGAGGTTCTGGATTGCGCAGGCGAGTGAGGCCAGGTCCATTTCCGGCAAGGTGCGGCGACCGAAGATGTGCGCTTCACGCTTGTCCATCAGCGCTGCCACCCAGACCTCGGCGCAGTCGTTGATGCCTTCGACCTTGAGCTTCATGAATTCGTCGGAGCGCTCGCCAAGCGCTTCGGCGGTGCGTACCCGCTCCTGCTCGACCAGTGTCTGGATGCGTCCGCGCAGATCGCGCTGGCTGATGCGGATAAACCGCCACGGCTGCATCAGGCCAACACTGGGCGCCTGATGCGCAGCCGCCAGCAAGCGTGTCAGGACCTGCGGCGCTACCTCGCCACCGGCAAAGTGGCGCATGTCGCGGCGCTCGCCGATAGCTCGGTAGACCGCCGCGCGTTCGGCATCGGAGAAGGCATGCTCGCTCATGGTCGCAACAGCGCCGCCGCCGCGTGGGGGTCGGAGGGGAAATAGAAGTGCACGTAAGAGGCGGTCAGCCGGCCCAGGCGGTACACCGCCTCGTTGCCACGGCCACCGTTGGGGCTGAGGCCACGAGCGATGGGCTCCAGCTCGCTGGTGGTCAACGAGTGATGATAGGTGTGCCCACGCAGGGTGCCTTCCGGCAGTTCCACCGCTTGCAGGGCCAACGCTGCCAGGCGCTTCTGCATCACCGCCTCGCCAGTCAACAAACCAACCAGCGCGGCGCGCTCACCGGCAACGTCGGTCAGCGCTTCAAGCAGGTAGAGCATGCCGCCACACTCGGCCAGCAGCGGCTTGCCGGCACTGTGGTGAGCGCGAATCGCGTCCAGCATCGATGTATTGGCGGCCAGTGCATGATGGTGCAACTCGGGGTAGCCGCCTGGCAGATAGAGGCTGTCGACCTGCGGCAGCTCGCAGTCGTGCAGTGGCGAGAAAAATTCCAGCTGAGCGCCCATTGCCCGCAGCAGGTCGAGGTTGGCCCCATAGATGAAGGCAAACGCTTCGTCCTGCGCCACACCAATACGCACCCCGGCCAGCGAGGGCAATGGTGCTGGCAACGCTGGGCCATCGAAGCTCACCGCTGGCGGCAGCGCTGCATCGCAGCTGCCAGCCAGGGCCTCGGCGGCAGCGTCGAGGCGTTGGTCAAGGTCGTTCAGTTCGCTGGCCTGCACCAGGCCAAGGTGGCGACTGGGCAGCTCGATGCCGCGCTCGCGCGACAGCCCGCCGTACCAGCGCAGGCCCTCGGTCAGGCTGCCTTCGAGCAATTGCGCGTGGCGCAGGCTGCCAACCCGGTTGGCCAGCACCCCGGCGAACGGCAGGTCGGCCTGATAGCGCGCCAGGCCCAGGGCCAGCGCACCAAAGGTCTGGGCCATGGCGGTTCCATCAATCACCGCCAGCACCGGCACGCCGAAGTGGCGCGCCAGGTCAGCGCTGGACGGGGTGCCATCGAACAAGCCCATGACCCCTTCGATGAGGATCAGGTCGGCATCGGCGGCGGCTTCCCAGAGCAGTCGCCGGCTCTCTTGCGCGCCGATCATCCACAGGTCGAGCTGGTACACCGGCGCGCCGCTGGCCCGCTCCAGAATCATCGGGTCGAGAAAATCCGGGCCGCACTTGAACACCCGCACCTTGCGCCCGAGGTTGCGGTGCAGGCGCGCCAGGGCAGCAGTCACCGTGGTCTTGCCCTGCCCGGACGCGGGCGCTGCGATCAGCACCGCCGGGCACTGGCGCGGGTCACTCATAGTTCCACGCCCTTCTGCGCGCGGATACCGGCCTGGAAGGCGTGCTTGAGCATGCCCATTTCGGTGACGGTGTCGGCCAGTTCGACCATCTCTGGCTTGGCGCCGCGGCCGGTGACGATGACGTGCTGCATCGGCGGGCGAGCCTGGATATCGCTGAGGACCTGGTCCAGATCGAGATAGCCGTGCTTGAGGGCGATGTTCAGCTCATCCAGCACAACGAAATGAATCGACGGGTCCTGCAGCATTTGCCGCGATACCGCCCAGGCCGCTTCTGCCGCGGCGATGTCGCGCTGACGATCCTGGGTTTCCCAGGTAAAGCCCTCGCCCATCACGTGGTAGCGCACCTGCTCGGGGAAGCGGCGAAAGAACAGCTCCTCGCCGGTGCTGTTACGGCCCTTGATGAACTGCACCACGCCGCACTGCATGTCGTGGCCCAGCGCACGGGCGAGCATGCCGAAGGCCGAGCTGCTCTTGCCCTTGCCATTACCGGTCAGCACCAGCAGCAGGCCGCATTGATTGGGAGAGTTGGCGATGCGCTCGTCGATGATCGCCTTTTTGCGCTGCATGCGCGCCAGGTGGCGTTCGTCACGTTCGGGGTTGTCGCTCATAAGGTTCTCCGCAAGTGCCTGCGCGCGCACCGGGCGGCGACAGATCGAAAGGCAGGCAAACGGAGAACGCGCAGGCGCCGTGGCGCAAACCACAGTGAACTGTGCATCACCCTCCGTGATGCCGTTGGCAGTAACAGGCCGGTCTCCGGGCTCGTGAGCGCTACGTGCGCGGCTCACCTACCGTTGCGGGGGCAGCGCCGGACTGGTACCGGCTTCCCAGTTTCACCCCGCCAGACCGCAGTCCGCAGGGCACCTGAAACACGCCGCGAAGGTTAGAGGGTTGCACCGGGAGCGTCAATGAAACAAGGCCGGTTTGGCCTGGATCAATGGCCGATTCGACAGTTCAGCGCAGACTGCTAGCATTGATATCATATCGCCATCACTGTAGCTGACCGCGATAATCATAATAAGGAGTGCGTAGCATGCAAGGTCTGATCATCAACAACCCGCGCCTGGAGTTCTTGCGTCCTGCTCTGGAGCGCTGGGTAGACTGTATCGATCGCTTCGCCGAACTCAACCATGCCAGCGACGCGCCCTACTGGCATGGCGCAGCGGCCAACGTCGGCCTGCTGGCTGCCGCGGCGTGGCAAGCCGAGCTGGTCGCGCTGACCCAGTTCGCCAGCAGCAAGCAACGCGAAGAAGGTGAGCGCGAAGGCCGCTGCGACCTGGCCATCAGCACCGCCGAGGAGTCGATCCACCTGCACGCCAGCCAGCGCTGGCCGCGCATCGCCCGGCTCGACCTGACCGCCGCCCTGCAGGAAACCACCAGCGCCGCCAAACCGATTGCCTATGCCAGCCAGCTCAAGGCCGGGGCGCTGTTCGTCAGCCCGTGGAAAGCCGGCCAGCACGCCAGCCCGGAAGAACTCCAAGACCTGGTCGATGACCTGCAAAAGCACACCGCCTGCGCCGTGGCCTGGTACTTCCCGTACGCCTATCGCAAGCTGCACAACGAGCTCGGCCAGTATTTCCCCGGTGTTGCGTTGCTGTTCAAGCAAGCGTGAGGCAGACCTGCAGCGCGCCGGGTTGAACCTCGCCCGGCGGCTATGGTTCTGTATGCCATAGCCCTAGTCGAGAGCTTGCCCATGGACAGAATGCGCAGTGCCGTTGTACTCGCCTTGCTCGCAGGCCTCGGCGGCTGCGGCGAGACGGCCAGCCTCAGGGTCAATGATGGCGTAGGCCCCACGCCGCAGTTACCGGTGCCAAACAAAACCCTGCTGCCAACCGTCAACGTCGCGCCGGCGGTCGGCTGGCCGCAGGGTGGCAAACCGGTTGCAGCCGCCGGTACTCAGGTTGCGCTATTTGCCGACAACCTCGACCACCCGCGCTGGCTATATGTGCTGCCCAATGGCGACGTGCTGGTCGCCGAAACCAACGCACCGGCCAAGCCAGACGACGGCAAAGGGCTGCGCGGCTGGTTCATGAAGCGCGCCATGTCCCTGGCCGGTGCCGGCGTCCCCAGCGCCAACCGCATCACCCTGCTGCGCGACCGCGACCATGACGGCGTCGCCGAAACCCGCAGCCGTTTCATCGAAGGGCTCAACTCGCCCTTCGGCATGGCGCTGGTGGGCAAGGACCTGTACATCGCCGACACCGATAAGCTGCTGCGCTTCGATTACGTGACCGGCGCCTTGCAGATCGAAGGCCGCGGGCAGAAAGTCACCGACCTGCCGGGTGGCCCCCTCAATCACCACTGGACCAAGAACGTGATTGCCAGCCCCGATGGCCGCAAGCTGTACGTCACGGTCGGCTCCAACAGCAACGTGGCAGAGAACGGCATGCAACAGGAACAAGGCCGCGCGGCGATCTGGGAAGTGGACCGCGCAACCGGTAGCCACCGCATCTTCGCTTCCGGGCTGCGCAACCCGAACGGACTGGCCTGGCAGCCGCAATCGGGGGCGCTATGGACGGCGGTCAATGAGCGCGACGAGATCGGCAGCGACCTGGTGCCGGACTACATCACCTCGGTCAAGGATGGCGGTTTCTACGGCTGGCCGTACAGCTACTACGGGCAGCATGTAGACGTGCGGGTGCAACCCCAAGACCCAGCCAAAGTCGCCCAGGCGCTGGTGCCGGATTACGCCGTAGGGCCCCACACCGCTTCGCTGGGCCTGGCGTTTATAGAGCCAGGTTTGTTGCCGGCGCCGTTTGGCCGCGGTGCACTGATTGGTCAACACGGCTCGTGGAACCGTAAGCCACACAGTGGCTACAAAGTGATCTTTGTGCCGTTCGATGCGAATGGCAAGCCAGCGGGTCAGGCTCTGGACCTGCTGAGCGGTTTCTTGAATGAAAAGGGTGAGGCCATGGGCCGACCAGTCGGAGTGGTCAGCGATCAGCGCGAAGGGGTACTGGTGGCGGATGATGTTGGCAATGTGATCTGGCGAGTGAGCGCAGCGAAGTAATTGGCCGCCGCCAGCCCCGCTTTTGATGTTCGCTTTTGATGTCCGCTCTTGACGTTCGCTCTTGATCTGCGCCAGCGCAGCGAGGCGTGCCCTTGCTCTTGATCTTGATCTGCTTTTGATCTTGATCCACCGGCGACTCAGGAGGCCGAGCGCAGGTCTTGCGAAGGGAGGTGACGGCCATGGATGGCCGGCAAGCGCTGCGGCCCAGGATGGGCCGTACAGCGCGGTCCTCCCGGGAGCAAGACCGGAGCGAGGGAACCCCGCAGCGCAGCGAAGGGGCCGGATGTGGAGCCAAGCCCTTTTTTGGTTACTTTTTTGAGGCGTTTGTCAAAAAAGTGACTCGCCGTAAGGGCGAAAGGGGCCCGCATAACCGCCATCGGAAACGGATAAGCCCACAACAAAGGTGAACGAACCAGAGATAGCCGGGGCCGCTACGCGACCCTTTCGCGACACAAGGCCGCTCCTACGGGGGACCGCGTAGGTCGCTGATTCAGGGATTCTGCGCCAAATGCCCAGCCGGCAATATCCGCTTGGCCTGCAAATAAGCCTTGGCCCAATAGCTATTACTCAGATAATCCAACCGCACAGTCCCGCCAGTCCGCGGCGCATGCACAAACCGCCCTTCCCCGACATAGATCCCAGCATGGCTAACCTGCGATCCCCCACCGGTAGCAAAGAACACCAAATCCCCAGACTGCAGCGAATTGACATCAATACTAGGCGCCCGCATCACGATCATCTCGCGAGTAGAACGCGGCAAGCTGATACCCGCAGCATCCCGGTACACATAGCCAATCAACCCACTGCAATCAAACCCCGAATCCGGCGTATTGCCGCCCCAGCGATAAGGCGTACCCACAAGCCCAATAGCCCGGAACAACACATCCGCCGCAACCGGCGAAGAGTTGGGTTGCTGATTGAAGGTGATTGGCGGCTGCTGAACCACAGGCGCCGGTGCCGGAGCACGGCTGGAGCAGGCAGCGAGCATCGCCACCAGCGAAAGAAATGCGAAGCGCGCCACTGTCACCATGGCTGAAACTTCCTGTAAGAGGCCGATCGACCGCAGTCGAAAAAGAGTTGAGAATTTAGATTAGACGCTTTCTGTAAATGCGTACGGCGGCAAGCTTTTCAAGCATCGCCGCCGTGCGAATATAGCAATTGGCTATCAGTTACGCGAGATCATTGTTGGCGCCATGGCCAAAGCGCGCTTTGCCTCGATAAAGGTCTTGCTCCAGTAACGATCCTGGAGATTATCGATGCGCACACCACCGCTGCGACGGCTGCTCGAGTGGATGAACTGATTGTCACCCAGGTAGATGCCGGCGTGACTTACGCGGCCGCGGCCATTGGTGCTGAAGAACAGCAGATCGCCTGGTTTGAGCTTGTTACGCGCTACTTTGGGTGCATCGACGTTGATCATTTCGCGGGTCGAGCGCGGCAGATTCATGCCAGCTTCTTCGCGGAACAGATAACCGATGAAACCGCTGCAATCGAAACCGGACTTCTCCGAGGTGCCGCCAAAGCGATAACGGGTGCCGATCAAGGCCATGCCGCGCTCCAGAATGCTGTCGGCAAGGACTGGCAACTGGTAAGGCTTGCTGCTGGAGAACGCCTCGAGGTCTTCCTCGGTGGCCATTGGCTCTTCGCCGAAGACCGAAGAAGCGGAAGGTTTGATCAGGTCCGCAGAGTGTGCGGCAACCTGGGGGTGATCCTGAGGCTGGGAAACCGGGCTATGCGCCGCGCAGCCAAAAAGCAGGGTCACAAGTGCGAGTGGCACGAGGGGTGCGAAGTGCTTGAGCATGTGCACGACCGTGTCTTTAGTTCTAAAGGAGGCAGCGACTATGCCCTCTATCAGGGTCATTTGCAAATTTTATCGAAAAAAATGTGACTTTTCCGTTTTTGCGTTGTAACGCCCTGTCTTGAGGCCTTTACCAGCCAAGCGTTTCCTTCAGAAAAGGGATGGTCAGCTTGCGCTGAGCCTGCAGCGAAGCCTGGTCAAGCCGTTCGAGCAAGTCGAACAACGCACTCATGCTGCGTGCACCGCGAGTGAGGATGAAATGGCCGACTTCGTCGGTCAGGTGCAACCCCCTGCGTGAAGCACGCAATTGCAGGGCGCGCAGCTTGTCTTCATCAGACAGCCCGCGCATCTGGAAGATCAGCGCCAAGGTCAGGCGCGACTTGAGGTCGGCGAGCTTGATCGGCAGTTCGCGCGGCGAACTGGACGCGGCCAGCAGCAAGCGACGGCCGCTGTCGCGCAGGCGGTTGAACAGATGAAACATGGCTTCTTCCCAGTCGGCTTTACCAGCGATCACATGCAGATCGTCGATGCATACCAGCTCGTACTGTTCAAGGTGATCGAGCAGCTCGACACCGCGATCGAGCAACTGCGCCAGAGGCAGGTACACCGCCAGCTCACCGCGCTGCTGGAAACGCTGGGTGGCCGCCTGCAGCAGGTGGGTGCGACCCACACCCTGCTTGCCCCATAGATAGATGAGGCTCTCGGTCCAGCCGGCGTCGGCTTCGCACAAGCGCTCGACATAGCCCAGTGCTGCGGCATTGGCGCCCGGATAGTAGTTGATGAAGGTGGCGTCATCACGCAGACGCACACCCAGGGGCAACTGGATCGGTTTCATGCTGGGCTGACGGTCACGAGGACCACGGGGGCCTTGGAGGAAAGTCTGCAAAGTCTATACCTGCAGCGCGGGCGGCACAATCAGCGCCAGCGAGAGCGCAAGTAGAATCAAGGACTTGCACTGGAGCAGGGGCTGCATGCGCAGCCCCTGCCCTGCGCTACAGTTGAGGATCCTCGTCACCGCCGTACAGGTCCGACTCCTTGTACATCTCGTGGGCATGGCGCAGCAGCACCATGATCACCGCGGCTACCGGCAAGGCCAGCAGTACCCCGGTGAAGCCGAACAGCTCACCGCCGGCAAGGATGGCAAAGATGACCGCCACCGGGTGCAGGCCGATCCGGTCGCCTACCAGCAGTGGGGTCAGCACCATGCCCTCAAGCGCCTGGCCGATCATGAACACGGCAACGATGCCCAGCATCGGATACAGGTCGCCGCCGAACTGGAACAGCCCGGCAATCAACGCCGCGCCAATGCCGATGATGAAGCCCATATAAGGCACGATTGCGGCAAGGCCGGCCAGCAGACCGATCAACAAGCCAAGCTCGAGGCCGACCAGCATCAGGCCGCCGGCATAGATCACCCCCAGCGCCAGCATCACCAGCAACTGCCCGCGGACGAAGGCCCCCAGCACTTCGTGGCATTCGCCCGCCAGCTCGACGATCTGTTCCTCGCGCTGGCGCGGCAGCAGGCTGCGCAGCTTGGCCATCATCAGGTCCCAGTCACGCAGCAGGTAAAAGCCTACTACCGGGATCAGCACAAGATTGGCCAGCCAGGCCAGCAGTGCCAGGCTCGACGCCGTGGCCTGAGTCAGCACCGCGCTGACGATGTCAGTGGTCTGACCCATGTGCTCGCTGATGGCGGCCTTGATCTTGTCGAACTTCCAGAAGCCATCGGCCAGGCCCAGACGCGTTTGCACCCATGGCAGGGCTACATGCTGCAGCCAGTCGAGCATCTGCGGGGTCAGCTCATACAGGCGTACCAGCTGCTTGGCCAGCATCGGGATCAGCACCAGCAGCAAGGCCATGAAGATCAGCGTGAACAAGCTGAACACCACCACTACGCCCCATGTGCGGGACAGGCCCGCCCGCTCGAGGCGGTCGACCAAAGGGTCGGCCAGATACGCCAGAAGGATGCCGACCAGAAACGGCGACAAAATATTGTGCAGGCTGTACAGCAATACGGCCACTACCAGGGCCACGCCCAACCATATCCAGCGACGCTGATCAGTCATCATGTTCATGTTTTCTCTTACCAGGCAAAGCGCAAGCCATCGAAAGGTTTCGCTGCGGGAGCTGGCGCAGCCCCGGCGGGCGCATCAGGTGAAGGGGCTGCAGGTGCAGCGGCGGCCGGCTCGGCTGGCAATTCACGGAGTTTGGCCAAGCCCAACTGGGCGCGCAGTTGCTCGCGGTTGCCGCTGACCTGATAGGTCAGCTTGTCGCCATCGGCCAGTTGCAGGCGCGCACCGTACGGCTCGAGCACGCGACTGAGCTCGGCATAACGCTTGAGGTTCATGCCTTGAACCTGCACCTGCAGCTCGCTGCTGGCACCCGGCCGAGTGACATAGCGCGGCGCCAGGCGACTGCTCACCGCCAGCATCACGGCGTCGGCCAGCGCTGCCTGATCAGCACCTTCGGCGTCGCCTTGCTCGCGCTGGTCACCCAGCCACAGCTGCCATTTGCCCTGCCACTTGCCGTCGGCTTCGTGGGCATGCACGGCCAACAGCGCATCGGCGGCGTAACGTTCGGACGCTTCGCGCAGGGCGGTCGGGTCCTTGCCTTCCAGCTGCTTGGCATTGGCGACCAGCTGCTCCTGCAGGTCGGCCAGCGGCAAGCGCAGCGGCAGGCCGCGATGTTGCGCAGCTCGGCGCAGCGGTTCAGCGGCGCTTTGGCCATCGCCGACCAGGCTGCTGCCGTCGACGCTGTCGTTCAACCACCAGCTGAGGATCGAGGGCCGATTGCTGCCCCACAAGGCCAGGCCTGCCTGGCGCAGGGCGCGCTCGGTGCTGCCTGCGTCAAACTCGACCAGCACACTCTCGGGCGGGCCGGCCTCGTTGCCGACCTGATTGATGATCTGTTGCGGGTCCTTGCGCAGCGCGGCCAGGGCGGGTGACTGCGGCGCCTTCGGGTCGCCGGTCAGACGCAGGATCAAGGTGTCGAGCGCGCGCGCCGTGGCCTGGGTGCGCGCCTCGCTGCCTTGGCCGTCGACCGTTTCACGTACTTGATAAAGCCCGGCAACACTTTCGGCCTGGGCTGCACTGGCCAGCAGGGCGAGGCAACCGGCAGCCAGGTAATTGAGAAAACGCATGAAGGATTCCTGTCCAGATGAACGAGGGCGCGGAGCCCTGTACCTGCTGGCTGTGACCGCAGCGCCTGTCGATCGCTCCGTACTGCCGGCAGTTTTGTCCCCGCGCCATACCTATACCTTATACAGCGACCGGCCAGGCAACCAGTCGCGGCCCATGAAAGGGTGTTTTTAAACATTTACCGCCCTGCCCGTCGGCCTGAGGATGGCCGCTGCCCGGCAACCCTGATAAAATCGCGCGCCTTCGCAGACCAGTGACGAACAGGCAGCCGCCGCTGCAACAGCCGGCCTTGGCCGTCGCGGTCGTTTTTCCGTATCCCTACCTCTAAAGGCCTGGATCAATGAGCAAGCAACCCTCCCTGAGCTACAAAGACGCCGGTGTAGACATCGACGCCGGCGAAGCACTGGTCGAACGCATCAAGGGCGTGGCCAAGCGCACCGCACGCCCTGAGGTCATGGGTGGCCTGGGCGGCTTCGGCGCCCTCTGCGAGATCCCGGCCGGCTACAAGCAGCCGGTGCTGGTCTCCGGCACCGACGGCGTCGGCACCAAGCTGCGCCTGGCGCTGAACCTGAACCGCCACGACAGCATCGGCCAGGACCTGGTCGCCATGTGCGTCAACGACCTGATCGTCTGCGGCGCCGAGCCGCTGTTCTTCCTCGACTACTACGCCACCGGCAAGCTCAACGTTGACGTTGCAGCGACCGTGGTAACCGGTATCGGCGCAGGTTGCGAGCTGGCTGGCTGCTCGCTGGTCGGTGGTGAGACCGCCGAGATGCCAGGCATGTACGAAGGTGAAGACTACGACCTGGCCGGCTTCTGCGTCGGTGTGGTCGAAAAAGCCGAGATCATCGATGGCTCGAAAGTCGCCAGCGGTGACGCCCTGATCGCCCTGCCTTCGTCCGGCCCGCACTCCAACGGCTACTCGCTGATCCGCAAGATCCTCGAAGTATCGGCCACTGACATCGAGAGCACTCAGCTCGACGGCAAGCCGCTGGCCGACCTGCTGATGGCGCCAACTCGCATCTACGTCAAGCCATTGCTCAAGCTGATCAAGGACACTGGCGCCGTCAAGGCCATGGCCCACATCACCGGTGGTGGCCTGCTCGACAACATCCCGCGTGTTCTGCCGAAAAACGCCCAGGCGATCATCGACGTGGCCAGCTGGCAGCGTCCGGTGGTGTTCGATTTCCTCCAGGAAAAAGGCAACGTCGACGAACACGAAATGCACCGCGTGCTGAACTGCGGCGTGGGCATGGTCATCTGCGTTGGCCAGGACCAGGTCGAAAACGCTCTCAATGTGCTGCGTGCAGCCGGTGAGCAGCCATGGGTAATCGGCCAGATCGCCGATGCCGCCGAAGGCGCACCTCAGGTCGACCTGCAGAACCTCAAGGCGCACTGATGCCAGGCAAGACCTGTAATGTTGTGGTGTTGCTGTCGGGTTCCGGCAGCAACCTGCAGGCGCTGCTCGACACCTGTAAGCCAGACGGCCCGGTGCGCATCTGCGCAGTGATCTCCAACCGCGCCGATGCCTATGGCCTGGAACGGGCCAAGGCGGCCGGTATCGCGACTGCGGTGCTGGAGCATCAGGGTTTCACTGGCCGTGAAGCCTTCGATACAGCGCTGATGGCGCTGATCGACGGCTACACTCCGGACCTGGTCGTGCTGGCCGGTTTCATGCGCATCCTCAGTGGCGGTTTCGTGCGTCACTATCAGGGCCGCTTGCTGAACATCCACCCGTCGTTGCTGCCCAAGTACAAAGGCCTGCATACCCACCAGCGCGCGCTGGAAGCGGGTGATGGGGAGCACGGTTGCAGCGTGCACTTCGTCACCGAGGAACTCGATGGCGGCCCTCTGGTCGTACAGGCAGTGGTTGCGGTGGCAGCCGATGACACCGTGCAAAGCCTGGCAGCCCGGGTTCACCACCAGGAACACCAGATCTACCCGCTGGCGGTGCGCTGGTTCGCCGAAGGACGCTTGCGTCTGGGCGAACACGGTGCGTTACTGGACGGCCAGCCGCTGGCGGCCAGCGGTCACTTGATTCGTCCCTAGGAGATTTTATGCGTCGCGCCCTGCTGATGGCTCTCGCCGTGCTTGCCCTGCCGCTTCAGGCAGCTGATCTGAAGCCCTTCTCGGCCAGCTACACCGCCGACTGGAAGCAGCTGCCCATGAGCGGCACCGCCGAGCGTAGCCTGGTGAAGAATGCCAACGGGACCTGGAGCCTGAACTTCAAGGCCTCGATGATGATTGCCAGCCTGACCGAGCAAAGCACTGTGCGGGTGGACAAGGATGCGCTGTTGCCGCAGACCTACCACTTCGAACGCGGTGGCCTGGGCAAGGCGAAGAAAGTCGACCTGGACTTTGACTGGGCGAGCAAGAAGGTCACCGGTAGCGATCGTGGTGATGCGGTGAGCCTGCCGTTGAATCGTGGCGTGCTGGACAAGTCTTCGTATCAGCTGGCGCTGCAGCATGATGTAGCTGCGGGCAAGAAGAGCGTGTCGTACCAAGTGGTCGATGGCGATGAGATCGATACCTACGACTTCCGGGTTTTGGGCACTGAGAAGGTGACTACCAAGACTGGGCAGGTCGATGCGATCAAGGTCGAGCGAGTGCGTGATCCTAGCCAGAGCAAGCGGATTACCGAGCTTTGGTTTGCCAAGGATTGGGATTATCTGCTGGTACAGTTGCGTCAGGTTGAGACTGATGGCAAGGAATACGTGATCGTGCTGCAGGATGGTACGGTTGATGGCCGGTCGGTCAAAGGCAATTGATTTTGTCTTGAGCTGGATCCGCTGTGAAGAACCCCACTCTTTAGTGGGGTTTTTTTATGGATTGAGTTCGGGGGCTCATGTTTTTTCGATCTTGGCGGGGCTGGCCCTTACGGCCTCAGGTGAAGGCGGAAGGAGCCGCGAGCCCACTGCAGAAAACAGGTAATTCCAGCTTCGATGAAAAATCCTTCATGCCGAGTTTATTTACTTAGCCTGCTAATAAACCCTATAACTAAGTCCTGCGACACTCTGCCGCAGTCAACTCAAAGTGGAGTTTTCAACGATGACAGTCCAAGTAACCGAACGCGACGAATCGAAAATGTCCCATGAAGGCCTGGCCGCCGGTGTGCGGATCTGGGACGTCCACCAGCAAGGCGAACTGGTCGGCATGTTCCACCAGGAACACGAAGCCCAGCAATACCGCGCCGAACTCGAAACCCTCGAGAACCAGCGCCAGCAATAACCCCTGTATCGAACGAAGCGCCTGGCAATTCCCCCCACCAGGCGCCGCATGAAAAAGGGCTGCGAAGCAGCCCTTTACGATTCAAGCGTGACCGGTGTTACCACATCAAATCATCAGGAATTTTGTAAGCCGCATACGGATCATCCTCATCGGCTTCCTCGACATGCGTGTTAAGCAACAGAATCCGTCCAGGATCACGCTCCTGAATCTTCACCGCCGCCTCCCGCGGAATCACCTCGTAACCCCCACCCAACGCCACTACAGCCAACGAGCCATTGCTCAGTTTGCTGCGCATCAGCGCGTTCACGGCAATCCGCTTGACCTTCTTGTCGTCAACGAAGTTGTAGTAATCCTCGGTGGTCAACTTAGGCAGGCGGGTCGCTTCGATCAATTGCTTGACTTGCGCCGCCCGGGCCTTCTGCTCGGCCTTCTCCTGCTGCTGGCGGTTCAGTTCCTGATCGCGCTTGGCTTTCTCGGCCATGGCCTCTTTGGCCAGACGCTGCTGGGTGTCGTCAACCTCGACCTGGCCTTTTTGTTCCAGGCGCTTCTGTTTCTTTTCTGCTTTGTTGGTCTGCTGGACCTGCTTCTGGTTAACCAGACCGGCCTTGAGCAATTGGTCGCGAAGGGAAAGGCTCATGGATGTTCACTCACTTATGCAACAGCTCAGCCGCAGCTGGGCAGGTTCTTTTCTTGGCGTTTGGCTTCACCCCAAAGGGCGTCCAATTCATCAAGGTTACAGGATTCGATAGGCTTGCCGCTGTCGCGCAAGGCCTGTTCGATGAAGCGAAAACGCCGCTCGAACTTGCGATTGGCGCGACGCAGGGCGTTTTCCGGGTCTTGCTTGAGATGGCGGGCGAGGTTGACCGTAGCAAACAGCAGGTCGCCGATCTCATCTTCCAGCGCATCGGCGTCATTATCCGCCATGGCCTGCAGCACTTCATCCAGCTCTTCACGGACCTTGTCCAGCACCGGCAGCAGGTCTGGCCAGTCGAAACCGACCGTGGCCGTGCGCTTTTGCAGCTTGGCAGCGCGCGACAAGGCCGGCAAGGCCGCGGGAACGTCGTCAAGCAATGACAATTGCTCAGGCACGCTGTGTTCGGCGCGCTCCTGAGCCTTGATCTCTTCCCAACGCGACTTGACCTGGTCTTCGCTCAGGCTTGGCGTGTCCAGCGGCGCGTACAGCTCGCCGGTGGGGAACACATGCGGGTGGCGGCGGATCAGCTTGCGGGTGATGCCGTCGACTACGCCGGCAAATTCGAAGCGGCCTTCCTCCCGGGCCAGCTGGCTGTAGTAAACCACCTGGAACAGCAGGTCGCCGAGCTCACCTTGCAGGTGAGCAAAGTCGCCGCGCTCGATGGTGTCAGCCACCTCGTAGGCTTCTTCAAGGGTGTGCTGGACGATGCTTGCGTAGTCCTGTTTCAGGTCCCACGGGCAGCCATGCTGCGGGTCACGCAGACGGGCCATGAGGTGCAGCAGGTCTTCAAGGGTGTAATTCATGGCGATGGCCTTGTCGGTGCCCTCGACGATGCCAGCCGCTCATGCAGATAACCTGCAAGAGCGGCCGAGCGCCGTAGAGAACTCAGCGCGGTTTCAAGGAGTACGGTTACGCCGCGTCTCGATGATGTTGGGCAACTGCGAAATCCGCCCGAGCAGGCGCCCGAGGGCATCCAGTCCGGGGATTTCGATGGTCAGCGACATCAAGGCGGTGTTGTCTTCCTTGTTCGAGCGGGTGTTGACCGCCAGCACGTTGATCTTCTCGTTGAGCAGCACCTGCGACACGTCACGCAGCAGGCCTGGGCGGTCGTAGGCGCGGATGATGATGTCGACCGGATAGGTCAGCACCGGCACCGGCCCCCAACTGACCTGGATGATCCGCTCCGGCTCACGCCCGCTCAGTTGCAGTACCGAGGCACAGTCCTGGCGGTGAATGGTCACGCCGCGGCCCTGGGTGATATAGCCAACGATCGCCTCGCCGGGCAGCGGCTGGCAGCAGCCGGCCATCTGCGTCAACAGGTTGCCGACCCCCTGAATCTGGATATCGGCACGCTTGCCGTTACGCACGCCAGACGGCTTGCGCGGGGTCAGCTCGATCTGCTCGATCCGCTCGGGTTCAAGCAACTGCTGGGCTGCGTTGACCAGGTGCGCCAGGCGCAGGTCACCGGCACCGAGTGCGGCAAACAGGTCTTCGGCGGTTTTCACGTTGGCTTTTTCGGCCAACCGATCAAAGTCGACCTGGGGCAGGCCAAGCCTGCTCAGTTCACGCTCGATCAGGGTCTTGCCGGCGGCGACGTTCTGATCGCGCGCCTGCAGCTTGAACCAGTGGACGATCTTCGCCCGCGCACGCGAGGTGGTGACGTAGCCAAGGTTCGAGTTCAACCAGTCGCGGCTTGGGCTGCCGTGCTTGCTGGTGATGATCTCGACCTGCTCACCGGTCTGCAGGCTGTAGTTGAGCGGCACGATGCGGCCGTTGATCTTGGCGCCGCGGCAGTTGTGGCCGATCTCGGTGTGCACGCGGTAGGCAAAGTCCAGCGGCGTCGAGCCCTTGGGCAGGTCGATGGCGTGACCGTCGGGGGTAAAGATATACACCCGGTCCGGCTCGATATCGACACGTAATTGCTCGGCCAGGCCGCCGATGTCGCCCAGCTCTTCGTGCCACTCCAGCACCTGGCGCAGCCAGGAGATCTTTTCTTCGTAGTGGTTGGAGCTGGCCTTGACGTCGGTGCCCTTGTAACGCCAGTGCGCGCAGACGCCGAGCTCGGCTTCTTCGTGCATGCCGTGGGTGCGGATCTGCACCTCGAGGACCTTGCCCTCCGGGCCGATCACTGCGGTGTGCAGGGAGCGGTAGCCGTTTTCCTTGGGGTTGGCGATGTAGTCGTCGAACTCCTTGGGAATGTGCCGCCAGAGGGTGTGGACGATGCCCAGCGCGGTATAGCAGTCGCGGATTTCCGGGACCAGTACGCGCACGGCGCGCACGTCGTAGATCTGGCTGAACTCCAGGCCTTTGCGCTGCATCTTGCGCCAGATCGAATAGATATGTTTTGCCCGGCCACTGATATCGGCGTTGACGCCGGTGGCCAGCAGCTCGTTCTGCAGCTGGTTCATCACATCGTTGATGAAGCGCTCGCGGTCCAGCCGGCGCTCGTGCAGCAGCTTGGCGATCTGTTTGTACTGGTCAGGCTCAAGGTAACGGAAGGACAGGTCCTCCAGCTCCCACTTGATATGGCCGATACCCAGCCGGTGCGCCAATGGCGCATAGATGTCGAACACCTCGCGGGCCACGCGCAGGCGTTTTTCTTCATCGGCGGCTTTTACCGCACGAATCGCGCAGGTGCGCTCGGCCAGTTTGATCAGGGCGACGCGCACGTCGTCGACCATGGCCACGAGCATCTTGCGCAGGTTTTCTACCTGCGCCTGCGAGCCGAGCACCAGCGACTGGCGTGGGCTCAGGCTGGCACTGATGGCAGCCATGCGCAGCACGCCGTCGATCAGCTTCGACACTACCGGGCCAAAGCGTTGGCCGACCTCGGCCAGGGTGACCTTGCCTTCACGCACTGCGCGGTAGATCACCGCCGCGACCAGCGAATCCTGATCAAGTTTGAGGTCGGCGAGGATCTCGGCGATCTCAAGGCCCGCCTGGAAACTGGACGTACCGTCTGCCCACGAATGCTTGGCCGGGTTGCCCTTTTTCTCGACTTCCTGGGCGAACTCGCAGGCTTCTTTCAGGTTCACCTGGTCCAGCGCCGAATCGACGCTCACCACATGATCCAGCCACGCTTCGAGATTGATACTGCCGTCGCTGTTGACCGGCTGGTGCACTCTCACCTGTACCATCTTTGCTTTACCTTTCCATACAGCACAGCCCACGGCTGCACTGACAATCACCGTACGCCTCCCATTCCCTGGAAGCCGCACCAAGAGGGCCAGTGTTGGCTAGCCCACTTCGAATAACGCCATGGCTTCGACATGCGCCGTCTGAGGAAACATGTCGAGAATCCCGGCCCTTGTTAACCGGTACCCTTGTGCGACCAGCACCTGCGCGTCACGCGCCAGCGTCGCCGGGTTACACGAGACATACACCAGCCGCTTGGCCTTGAGACGGGCGATGCCTTGCACCACCTCGTAAGCACCGTCGCGCGGTGGGTCCAAGAGTACCGCAGAAAAACCCTCGGCGGCCCATTCGGCACCTGCCAGAGGTTGAGATAAATCGGCCTGAAAAAACGCCGCGTTATGCACATTGTTGTCACGGGCATTGGCTGCCGCGCGCTCGACCATCGCCTGCACGCCTTCCACCGCCACCACTTCGCGGGCCTGCCTGGCCAACGGCAGGGCAAAGTTGCCCAAGCCGCAGAACAGGTCCAGCACGCGCTCGTCGGCCTGCGGTGCGAGCCAGGCCAGGGCCTGCTCGATCATCGCCGTGTTGACCTGGGCGTTGACCTGAACAAAATCGCCCGGGCGCCACGCTAGCTGCATCTGCCACGGCTGCAAAGTGAAACCGAGTGACTGCCCGGCCTCGACCGGCGCGGGTTCACCCTCCCCTTGCAACCATAGCTGGGCACCAGCCTCTTTGCAGAAGGCTTGCAAGCGCGCCAGGTCATCGTCCGGCAACGGCGCCACATGGCGCAGCAAAACGGCCTCGGCGCTGCCGCTGAACAACTCGATATGGCCCAGTGCCTGCGGTTTGCTCAGGCTGCGCAGTACCGTCGGCAAATGCCGCAGGATCGTCTGCAAGGGCTGTACCAGCACCGGGCATTCGTCGATGGCGATGATTGCCTGGCTAGCCTCGGCACGGAAACCGACCTCCAGCTGACGGCTCTTGACGTCCCAGCGCACGGCAATCCGTGCGCGTCGGCGGTAGCCAAATTCAGGCCCGGACAACGGCGCTGCCCATTGCTCTGGCTGAATCCCCGCCACCCGCTGCAATTGCTCGGCGAGCATGCGCTGCTTGAGCGCCAGTTGGTCGGCATGCGGCAAGTGCTGGAGGTTGCAGCCACCACAACGATCATAGTGCCGGCACGGCGCCGGGCGCCGCTCGGGGCTGGCTTGCAGGACCCGCTCAAGGCGCGCGTCGACGATCTTGCCACGGGCGCCAAGCACCCGCGCCTCGACCGCTTCGCCGGCCAGGGCGCCGCTGACGAACCAGGTCCGCCCCTCATGAAAACCGATGCCGCGGCCATCACCGGCCAGCCGCTCGATGTCCAGGCGCTGCTTTTTACCCACGGGAACTTGCGCAGCACGATCGCCGCCGGCCGGTTGGAAGCGCAGGCCGCCTTTACTTTTCTTGGTCATCAGGTCGCGTCGAACAGGCCAGTGGAAAGATAACGATCACCGCGGTCGCAGACGATCGCAACCATCACGGCGTTTTCCACCTGCTGCGACAGACGCAACATGCCGGCCACCGCACCACCAGAGGACACACCGCAGAAAATGCCCTCTTCACGGGCAAGGCGGCGGGTGACGTGTTCGGCTTCGGCCTGGGACATGTCGATCACCTGATCGACCCGGGCGGCGTCGAAGATCTTTGGCAGATACTCTTCAGGCCAGCGACGGATGCCGGGGATCGATGAGCCGTCCATGGGCTGCAGACCAACGATCTGCACCGCCGGGTTCTGCTCCTTGAGGTACTGCGAGCAGCCCATGATGGTGCCGGTGGTGCCCATCGAACTGATGAAATGGGTGACGCTGCCCTGGGTCTGCTGCCAGATCTCCGGGCCGGTGCTGGTGTAGTGGGCCAGCGGGTTGTCGCCGTTGGCGAACTGATCGAGGATCAGCCCACGGCCATCGGCCTGAAGCTTTTCGGCCAGGTCGCGGGCGCCTTCCATGCCCTCTTCCTTGCTCACCAGAATCAACTCGGCGCCATACGCGGTCATCGCTGCCTTGCGTTCGGCAGTGGAGTTGTCGGGCATGATCAGGATCATCTTGTAACCCTTGATCGCCGCCGCCATGGCCAGGGCGATGCCGGTATTACCGGAGGTCGCTTCGATCAGCGTGTCGCCGGGCTTGATCTGGTTGCGCAGTTCGGCGCGAGTGATCATCGACAGTGCCGGGCGGTCTTTGACCGAGCCGGCCGGGTTGTTGCCTTCGAGCTTGAGCAACAAGGTATTGCTGGTCGCACCTGCGAGGCGCTGCAGGCGAACCAGAGGCGTATTGCCGACGCAATCGGCGATGGTTGGGTACTGCAGGGTCATGGTGTCTTTCGCAATCAAAACGACAGGGGCGCCTATCATACCGGCATTCCCTTGCCGGCCATATCACGCAATCTGCGGTCGATATAGCTGTCAGCTATATAGCAGCTGCGCAGGCGTTGCTTCGCTCGCATCGACGTGCGCCGGCAGGCGCATGCACAGGCGCAGGCCGCGCTTGCCGTTCTCGGCCCAGAGTGTGCCGCCCTGGCGCTGAATGGCGCCGCGGGCGATGCTCAGGCCCAGGCCGAAACCGCCGTCGCCGGGGCGCGAACCATCCAGCCGCGAAAACGGCGCGAAGATGCGCTCCAGATCATCCTCGGCCACGCCGCCGCCCTGGTCTTCCAGCCAGATCCGCCAGTAATGGCCTTCGCGCCGGCCGCCAAGGGTAATCAGGCCATCTGCCGGCGAATGACGAATGGCATTGCGCAGGAGGTTTTCCACGGCTTGGGCCAGGTAATTGAGGTTGCCATGCACCCAGCAACTGGCCGGCAGTTTACAGCGCAGCCGCGCAGGCTCCCAGCCGCTCTCGTAGCATGCGTCCTCGGCGAGCATGTCCCACAGCGCCTGCAGCTGGATCGGCTCGAGGTTCATCGGCGCCCGTTCGGCATCCTGCCAGGCCAGTTGCAGTGTGTCTTCGACCAATTGCTGCATGCAGTCGACCTCACGGGTAACACGCTCGCGCAGGCGCCCAAGGTCAGCCTCACCCTCGCCGGCCACCCGCAGGCGGCTCAGCGGCGTGCGCATTTCGTGGGACAGGTCGCGCAGCAATTGTTGCTGCAAGGCCACTGTGCCCTGCAGGCGCTCGGCCATCTGGTCAAAAGCACGCGCCAGCTCGCCCAGTTCGTCATGTCGCCCCGTGGTGGTCGCGTCCAGCCGCGCCGAAAGCTGGTCGGCGCGCCAGGCATTGGCCTGCTCGCGCAGCTGATTCAGCGGCACGATCAGCATGCGGTACAGGCCTACACACAGCAGCAAGGTGAACAGGCCGGGAATCACCCCGTTGATCAGAATCCGCCACAGCCACAGGTACTGGCCCGGATTGAGCCGCTTGGGCAGCTCGATGACCAGCATGGCCTGCGCGGTGGAGTCGGCGAACGGCAGGCGCAGCCAGGGTTGATCGACACTGCGTCGGCTCATTGGCCAGTCGACCTGGCGCAGGCGCGTCAGCCGTTGCGTCTGCTCGGCCGTCAGCGCGGTGCTGCTCAGGCTGTGCAGGTGGCTGTTGATGACGCCGACAAAGCCCTGCTCACGCGCGCGCATGCCTTGCAGCCATTGATCGATGCCAGCCTGGCCGCCCTCGAGCCAGGCCTGCTCGGCCTCGACCGCGTAGGCCTGCAGCAGGTGCCGGGCGGGCTTGGAGAGGAACGCGTTCTGGGTTTCCATATAGCGGCCCCAGCTGTAGCTCAGGCCGATCATCAACAGGCAGAAGCCCACCAGCAGAATCGCCAGGCGCCAGAACAACGAGTGTCGGTCGAGCATGTTTCAGCCCTCGCCAGCGCTGAGTACATAACCTTTGCCCCACACCGTGAGGATCTGCCGCTCGTGGTACCCGACCGCCTTGAGCTTGCGGCGGATTTGACTGACGTGCATGTCCAGGCTGCGGTCATGGCGGGAGTAACCCCGCTGCAATACCTGCTGATACAGCAACGGTTTGCTCAGTACCTCGTCCAGATTTCGGTGCAGGGTGTCCAGCAGGCGATATTCGCTTGGGGTCAGGCCCGCCCAGCGGGTGCCGAGGCAGACATCGCTGACACCGTCGTCAAAGCGCAGCTCGCCCGGCTCGAGCGGCTGCGGCGCCTGCCGCCGACGCTCCAGCTCAACCCGGCGCAGGATCGCTTCGATGCGCACCTGCAGCTCGGCCATGCTGAAGGGCTTGGGCAAGTAATCATCGGCGCCGCGCTGAAAGCCGGTGATGCGGTCTGCCTCGGCGCCGAGGGCCGACATCAGGATCACCGGCGTTGCGCTGCTGCGCCGCAGTTGCGCGAGGGCATCGAGACCGTTCAGCCCCGGCAGGAGGATGTCCATCAGGACCACATCGAACACCTGCCGGCCTGCTGTTTCCAAGCCCTCGAGGCCGTTGCGGCACCACGTCACCTGAAACCCACCGCGCTGCAGTTCTTCGTGCAGATAGGCGCCAAGGACCGGGTCGTCTTCGATGGCGAGAATGTTCGAGTGAATGGCTACGGGATTCATTGGCTTCTGGCATTGATTCTCAATTGCGCAATTATTGGCCAGCAGCCTCGCGCTAAGCAACTGGCTGGCGACCAAACAGCCGATTCATCAGGCTCTACCGCAGCCTACCGGGCACTTCAAGACATTGAAATGATCGCTTTACGCCGGCAGCCGGAGTAACGTTCGGCAACTATTCCGTCCCGCTCGGCGACGGCCGTCAGGCACATCACAGGAGGCGAGTGTGCTCGATCGTTTGGGAATCAGAAGCCGGGTCATGCTGCTGGCCTTGCTGCCGGCTACCTTGATGGCGCTGGTGCTGGGCATCTATTTCACCTGGCTGCAACAAAACGAGCTGCGTACTCAGTTGCTCCAGCGCGGCAAGATGATTGCCGAACAACTGGCGCCGCTGGCGGCTCCCGCCCTCGCCCGCCATGCCACTGACCAGCTGGAAAGGATTGCCGGCCAAGCGCTGGAGCAAAGTGATGTGCGCGCCGTGGTGTTTCTGACCCCACAACGCTCCCAGCTTGCCCATGCCGGGCCGAGCATGCTCAACCAGCCGCCCAGTGGCGGCAGCGGCACGCAATTGCTGCAACGCACTGGCAATGATGCCACCCGCTACCTGATGCCAGTTTTCGGCCATCACCGCGACCTGGCCGCCGATGCCGTGCCGGCCGAAACCGAGCGGCTGCTCGGTTGGGTCGAAATAGAGCTGTCGCATGACGGCACCCTGCTGCGCGGTTATCGCAACCTGTTTACCAGCGTGCTGCTGATTCTCGCCTGCCTGGTCGTGACTGCGCTGGTCGCCCTGCGCATGAGCCGCACCATCAACGACCCGATCAGACGGATCAAGGAGGCGGTCACCCAGCTCAAGGACGGCAACCTCGAAGCGCGCCTGCCAGCCATGGGCAGCCATGAGCTGGACGAGCTGGCGGCCGGCATCAACCGCATGGCCGAGACTCTGCACAGTGCCCATGAAGAATTGCAGCACAGCATCGACCAGGCCACCGAGGACGTGCGCCAGAACCTGGAAACCATCGAGATCCAGAACATCGAGCTGGACATGGCTCGCAAGGAGGCCCTGGAGGCCAGCCGGATCAAGTCCGAGTTCCTCGCCAACATGAGCCACGAGATCCGCACGCCGCTCAACGGCATCCTTGGCTTCACCCATCTGCTGCAGAAGAGCGAACTGGCGCCGCGTCAACTGGATTACCTCGGCACCATCGAGCAGTCGGCCGACAACCTGCTGGGGATCATCAACGAGATCCTCGATTTCTCCAAGATCGAGGCCGGCAAGCTGGTGCTGGACAGCATCCCGTTCAACCTGCGTGACCTGATCCAGGACACCTTGACCATCCTCGCCCCGGCCGCCCACGCCAAGCAGCTCGAGCTGCTTAGCCTGGTCTACCGGGATACGCCGCTGTCTCTGGTCGGTGACCCGCTGCGGTTGAAGCAGATCCTCACCAACCTGGTCAGCAACGCGATCAAGTTCACCCGCGAAGGCACCATTGTTGTACGGGCGATGCTCGAGGATGAACAAGGCGATCACGTGCAGCTACGCATCAGCGTGCAGGACAGCGGCATCGGCCTTACGCCAGAGGATGTGCGAACGCTTTTCCAGGCCTTCAGCCAGGCCGACAACTCACTGTCGCGCCAGCCAGGCGGCACTGGTCTTGGGCTGGTCATCTCCAAGCGCCTGATCGAGCAGATGGGCGGCGAAATCGGCGTCGACAGCGCGCCCGGCGAGGGCTCGCAGTTCTGGGTCAGCCTCAACCTGCCCAAGGCCCACGACGATGGCTCGGAACTGCCGCTGCAAGCGCTACTCGGGCGTCGTGCGGCCATCGTCGACGGGCATGAGCTGGCCCGTCAGGCGCTGGAGCATCAACTGCAGGACTGCGGCCTGAGCGTCAGCGTATTCGCCTCGTTCGAGCAACTGGTGCAGGGCGTGCAAGCCGCCCATCAGGGCGGGCAACCGTTTGAATTTGCTGTGCTCGGCGCCAGCCTGAACAACCTCTCCCCGGAAATGCTCGGCCAGTACAACCAGCAGCTGGAACGCCTGCACTGCCTGTGCGTGGTGCTGTGTCCGACTACCGAGCAGGGCCTGTATCACCCCAGCCTGCCCAACCCGCACGGCCAGCTGCTGTCCAAGCCGACCTGCACGCGCAAACTGCGCCGGCTGCTGCTGGATTTGATCCAGCCGCGCCGCCAACTGAGCGACGTGCGCATGCCCGGCAGCCAGCGCATGCCGAAGATCCTCTGCGTCGACGACAACCCGGCCAATCTGCTGCTGGTGCAGACCCTGCTCGAAGGCCTCGGCGCCCAAGTGCTGGCAGTCGACAACGGCTACGCGGCGGTCGAGGCGGTGCAGGACGAAGCGTTCGACCTGGTGCTGATGGACGTGCAGATGCCGGGCATGGACGGCCGCGCCTGTACCGAGCAGATCCGCCAGTGGGAAAGCGGCCAGACCGGCAACCCGCTGCCGATCGTCGCCCTCACCGCGCATGCCATGGCCAACGAGAAGCGCGCGCTGCTGCACAGCGGCATGGATGACTACCTGACCAAGCCGATCAGCGAGCGCCAACTGGCCCAGGTGGTGATGAAATGGACCGGCCTCAACCTCGGCCCACCACAGCAGGAGCGGCCGCTGGAGCGGTTGCCGGAAAGCACCGAGCTGAAGGTGCTCGACCCCGAGGAAGGCTTGCGCCTGGCAGCCGGCAAGGCTGACCTGGCGGCGGACATGCTGAGCATGCTGCTCGACTCGCTGGAGGCTGACCGTGCGGCCATTCAGGTGGCGCGAGTGGCGGGTGACCGCGAGGCGATGATCGAACGCGTGCACCGGCTCAATGGTGCCTCGCGCTACTGCGGTGTGCCGCAGTTGCGTGCGGCCTGCCAGCGCAGCGAAACCCTGCTCAAGCAGGACAGCCCCCAGGCCATGCAGGCGCTGGATGAGCTCGATCAGGCGATCGTGCGGTTAGCCGAGCAGCCTCAGTCAAGCGGGTGACCCTCGCCGAGTGCGCTGGCCTGGGTCAATACACTGCCTGCCAGGCTGGCTACACTGCTCAGCTCAGCCGCAAAGGACCTCTGCCATGCGCATTCTCTTGTTCAGCAGCCAGCACTACGATCAGGAAAGCTTCAGCCAGGTGTGCAGCAACAGCAATCTGGACCTGCACTATCAGCCTGCGCGGCTGACCCTCGACACCGCGCCGTTGGCCGATGGCTACGACGTGGTCTGCGCGTTCATCAACGACGAGCTGCACAGCGACGTGCTGGAGCGCCTGGCGGCCGGCGGTACGCGCCTGATCGCGCTGCGCTCGGCCGGCTACAATCATGTCGACCTGGCCGCCGCCGCGCGCCTGGGCCTGGCTGTGGTGAGGGTGCCGGCCTATTCACCGCACGCGGTGGCCGAGCACGCCGTGGCGCTGATCATGGCCCTCAACCGGCGCCTGCACCGGGCCTACAACCGCACCCGCGAAGGCGACTTCACCCTGCACGGGCTGACCGGTTTCGATCTGCACGGCAAGACTGTCGGGGTGATCGGCACCGGCCAGATCGGCTTGGCCTTCGCCCGGATCATGGCCGGCTTCGGCTGCCAGTTGCTGGCGTATGACCCCTGCCCCAACTCGGACATGCTCGCCCTTGGCGCGCGCTATCTGGAGTTGCCCGAGCTGCTGGCCCAGGCGCGCATCGTCAGCCTGCACTGCCCGTTGAACGAGCACACCCGCCACCTGATCAATGCCCAGAGCCTGGCGGCGCTGCACCCAGGCGCCATGCTGATCAACACTGGCCGCGGCGCACTGGTCGACACCCCGGCCTTGATCGATGCGCTCAAGAGCGGCCAGCTGGGTTATCTGGGCCTGGACGTCTATGAAGAAGAAGCCCAGCTGTTTTTCGAGGACCGCTCCGACCAGCCGCTGCAGGACGACGTGCTGGCGCGGCTGCTGACCTTCCCCAATGTGATCATCACTGCCCACCAGGCTTTTCTCACCCATGAGGCGCTGCAGGCGATCGCCAGCACCACCCTGGACAACATCATCTGCTGGGCGGCAGGCAAGCCGCAGAATCTGCTCGCAAGTTGATGCTAGGATACGCGGCATTTCTGGAGGACCCATGGTCGAGCACGATTTCCGCTACACCCTATTCAACCCGCAACACACCCTGATCGAATGCCGCGCGCTGGTGCCGGGGCGCTACCAGGTGACCGGTAACGGTGGCTCGATCCAGAAGGACGATGTCCTGCTGGTGACGCTCAAGGGCAGCAAGGACCTGAGCATGCGCCTGACCGTCGAAAGCGTGCGCCACCTGATCAACCCGAGCGGCCAGTGGGTTGCCGTGGCCAGCGGCCCGGCGTTCAAGGAGCTGGCGATTCTCAACTGGCAGATCAAGTGCGACAGCTGTGAAGCCGTGCTCGACTTCGAATTCGCCGTGGACGCCAAGTTCGGCAGCAAAGGCCACAAGCCTGCCGCCAGCGAGCGCGTCGCGGCATTGGGCTGGGCCAGCAAGGGCGATAAGCACGTCTGCCCGCGCTGCCAGGAGGCCGCCCAGTGAAAACCCTGCTGAGCGCGCTGTTGATCGCCGGCAGCCTGCTGGGCTGCGCTTCGCAGCCGTCTGCACTGCGCCAGGACCAGAGCTATGTGCTGGAGTGGATCGGTGAGCGCCCGCTGATGGATTACAGCAACCTGACCCTGACCCTGGGTGAAGACGGCCGCGCCTACGGCAATGCCGGCTGCAACCACTGGTTTGCGCCGTACACCCTCAAGGGTGACGCGCTCAGCTTTGGCAAGGTCGGCAAGACCCGCAAGCTCTGCGCGCCCGCGCTGATGGAGCAGGAACAGCGCTTCCTGCAAGCGCTGGAGACCGTGCAGCGCTGGGACGTGTCGGCGATCGAGCAGATCCGCTTCTGGCCGGCTGAAGGCAAGCCGCTGCGCTTTTGGCCTGAAGAAAGCTGAGTGTGCTGGCCTGGATGGGACCGCGGTGGCGGTCCCGCCTGACCGTCAGGCGCCGCCCTTGAGTGCCTTGATCTTGGCTTGCAGGCCATCCAGGGTCTGCTCGCCGAGCAGCTGTTCACGCACCTTGCCTTTGTCGTCGATGATGTAGGTCACCGGCAAGGCTTCGCTGCGTGGCAGCTCATAGCGCTCGGCCGGGTCCTGGGCGAGCACGGTGAAGTCGATGCCCAGGGTCTGCGAGGCTTGCTTGAGATCGTCGCCCTGCAAGCCGTCGTAATTGACGCCGATCACTTTGATGCCGTCAGCCTGCCACTGTTTGGCCGCGGCATTCAGTTCGGGGATTTCGGTACGGCATGGGCCACACCACTCTGCCCAGTAATTGAGCACCAGCCACTGCCCCTCGATCTGCTCGGCCTTTACCGTATTGCCGTGCTGGTCCACGCCATAGTCGGCACCGCAACCGCCGAGCAACAGGCTTGCAGTGATGGCCAGTGCCGCCGCCAAACGCTTTGCCATGGGTCAATCCTTCTTGAAGTAATTCAAACCTGTAATTCAGCCGCAGCGGTTAGAATAGCCGCCACACCCAGCTGGATGCGACCCGTCATGACTGATCTGACTCTCTATCATAACCCGCGCTGCTCGAAATCCCGCGGCGCCCTCGAGCTGCTCGAAGCGCGCGGCCTTGCGCCACACATTGTGCGCTACCTGGAGACGCCACCGGATGCCGCCACCCTGACAGCGCTGATGGGCAAGTTAGGCATCAGCGCACGGCAATTACTGCGCAGCGGTGAAGACGAATACAAAGCCCTTGAGCTGGCCAACCCGGCATTGACTGAAGCACAACTGATCGAGGCGATGGTTGCCCATCCCAAATTGATCGAGCGGCCAATTCTGGTAGCGGGTGACAAGGCTGTTATTGGCCGCCCACCGGAAAAAGTGCTGGAGATCCTGCCGTGAGCGAGCCCTATATTCTGGTGCTGTATTACAGCCGGCACGGTTCTACCAGCGAGATGGCCCGGCACATTGCCCGCGGCGTCGAGATGGCTGGCCTGGAAGCGCGCCTGCGCACCGTGCCGGCGATTTCCACCGAGTGCGAAGCAGTCGCCCCCGACATCCCTGCCAGCGGTGCGCTGTACGCCAGCCTGGACGACCTGCGCCACTGCGCCGGGATTGCCCTGGGCAGCCCGACCCGCTTCGGCAACATGGCAGCGCCGCTGAAGTATTTCCTCGACGGCACCAGCAGCCTGTGGCTGGGCGGTGAGCTGGTGGGCAAGCCGGCTGGGGTGTTCACCTCCACTGCCAGCCTGCACGGCGGCCAGGAAACCACCCTGCTGTCGATGATGCTGCCGCTGCTGCACCATGGCATGCTCATCACCGGCCTGCCCTACAGCGAGTCGGCGCTGCTGGAAACCCGCGGCGGCGGCACCCCGTATGGCGCCAGTCATCACGCCGGCGCCGACGGCAAGCGCGAGCTGGACAGCCACGAAATCGCCCTGTGCCGGGCACTGGGGCAACGTCTGGCGAACACCGCCAAGGCCTTGGGTGACGCGCGTGGCTAAGCGTGCCAAGCCACTGCCGGCGCTGGCCTGGCTGGCACCGCGGCTGCGCTTTACCCGCGCGCTGAGCCTGGCCTGCCTGGTCGGCCTGATCGCTTTGCTGCTGGTCAACAATCTGTGGTTTGCCAACCTGCACGGGGCCCGGGTCGAGGTGATCCTTGCAGTCGAATTGATCCCGCTGCTGCTGGTGCTGCCAGGCATGCTGATGGGCAGCGCTCGAGCCCATGCGTGGACCTGCTTCGTGGTCAATATCTACTTCATCAAAGGCGTGCTGGCGGCGTTCGACCCAGCGCGGGCGCTGTTTGGCTGGATGGAGACCCTGGTGAGCCTGGGGCTGTTCGTCAGCGCACTGCTGTACGTGCGCTGGAAGTTTCAGCATGAACGGCGCCAGGCAGGCGAACGCTGATCCGCTTTTCGTAGGAGCGGCCTTGTGTCGCGAAAGGGCTGCGTAGCGGCCCCACGATTCGTGCAGCACTGCAAGAATGCCGGGCCAGCTATGCTGACCTTTCGCGACACAAGGCCGCTCCTACAGGGACCGCGTTACGCCGGGGTCAGTGGTTGACGGTATGCGCCAGCATCACCGAGAGCTGACACAGTGGCCGGCCGCTTTCGGCATGCCATTGATTGAACACCTCCTGCACCAGCGCGCGGTCACGTTGGCTGGTCGGCGCCTTGTCGATCACGCCCTGGGCGATCAGCGCGGCTGACATGTCGTCGGTGGGGATGAAGGTATCCTTGCCGACCATGCGCAGAAAGCGCGGTGCCGACAGGCCGCCGAGCTGATTGCCATGCTTGGCCAGGTACTTCCACAGGCCGACGATATCGGTCACCGGCCAGTCGGCGATAAAGCTGGCAAAGCTGCCGTGCTGTTTTTCGATGTCGAGGATCATCTGCGCGTTGCGCGGCACGCTTTTGAGCTTGCCCAGGTGACGGATGATGCGCGTGTCCTGCATCAGCCGCTCCAGATGCTCAGCGCCCATCAGCACCACCTTCTCCGGATCGAAGCCAAAGAACACCTGCTCGAAGGCCGGCCACTTGGCATCTACCAGGCTGTGCTTGAGGCCTGCGCGAAATACCCGCAGCGCCAGCGTCGACAGGTAGCGGTCGTCACTGATGTCGCGCAACTGCGCCGGGGTGCGCGGTTGCGGGAGGAACGCTTCGAGGGCCTTGGCCGAGCCAAAGCGGTTGAGGCAGAACTCATGCAGCCACTGATAATCGCGCATGGGTTAGATGTTCACCACATAGAGGAAGCGCGGCGCCGCGGTTTCGTCGATTTTAAGGCTGGTGAAATCGAACAGGTTGCGGTCGGCCAGTTGCGACGGCGCCACGTTCTGCATGGCGCGGAAGATGCTCTCGGTACGGCCTGGGTGCTTGCGCTCCCAGTCGATGAGCATTTCCTTGACCACCTGGCGCTGCAGGTTTTCCTGCGAGCCGCACAGGTTGCACGGGATGATCGGGAATTCGCGCATGTCCGAGTAGGCCTGGATGTCCTTCTCGTTGCAGTAGGCCAGCGGCCGGATCACTACGTTGCGGCCATCATCGGCGCGCAGCTTGGGCGGCATGCCCTTGAGCGAGCCGTTGAAGAACATGTTCAGGAAGAAGGTTTCGACCATGTCGTCGCGATGGTGACCAAGCGCCATCTTGGTCGCGCCGATTTCGTCGGCAAAGGTATACAGCGTGCCGCGGCGCAGCCGCGAGCACAGCGAGCAGGTCGTCTTGCCTTCCGGGATCAACTCCTTGACCACCGAGTAGGTGTCTTTTTCGACGATGTGGTACTCGACGCCCAGGGTCTTCAGGTAGGCCGGCAAAATGTGCTCGGGGAAGCCTGGCTGCTTCTGGTCCATGTTCACCGCGACGATTTCGAACTGGATCGGCGCCACCTTCTGCAGGTGCAGCAGAACGTCGAGCATGGTGTAGCTGTCCTTGCCGCCGGACAGGCAGACCATGACCTTGTCGCCCTCTTCGATCATGTTGTAATCGGTGATGGCTTCGCCAGCGAGACGACGCAGGCGTTTTTGCAGTTTGTTCTGGTTGACCGAGAGGGTGCCCATAGCGCTTGGAATCCGCGAGGTGTGACAAAAGCCGAGCATTTTACGCATAAAGCCGTCCCGGGCGAAGGCTTTCGCGACAATTAACCGCGCCAGTCCGATCAAAGACTGCAACGGAATCAACAGCCCGACCGACAGCGCGATTTGCTCTAAAAAGCGCCTAATAAGCGGGAATGTGCTTCCTATACTGCGACTTAAGGCCACATTACCGCTTGCTTCGGTGCCTGGCCTCGGGCCGCATGCGCTCCATCTGGGGTGCGTCAGGCAACGACCATAGGAGTGACCGGTATGATCCATCACGTTCTTGGGCTGTTTACCCATCCCGACCAAGAGTGGCAGGAGATTCGTGGCGAGGAAGAATCGATCAGCCACATGTACTTGACCCATACCCTGATTCTGGCGGCCATCCCCGTCGTTTCAGCGTTCATCGGCACTACCCAGGTTGGCTGGGTGATCGGTGACCGACCGGCGGTCATGCTGACCGTGGAAAGCGCATTCTGGATGAGCGTGATGTCTTACCTGGCGATGCTGATCGGGGTCGCGGTGATGGGCGCCTTCATCCACTGGATGGCGCGCACCTACGACGCCACGCCATCGATGGCGCGCTGCATCGCGTTTGCCACCTACACCGCGACGCCGTTGTTCGTTGCAGGGCTGGCGGCGCTTTACCCGCATCTGTGGCTGGGTATGGTGATCGGCACGGCGGCTGTCAGCTATACGGTGTTCCTGCTGTATGTGGGCTTGCCGACGTTCATGAACATCCCGGCGGATGAGGGCTTTCTGTTCTCCAGCTCCGTGCTGGCGGTAGGCCTGGTGGTGCTGGTGGCGATCATGGCGGCCACAGTGGTTATCTGGGGCCTGGGCGTGGGACCTGTGTATACCAACTAGATCCAGACCAACACTGGGGCATCAAGTCACCGGCCGCCGCAAGGCGGCCTTTGACTATGTGCTGACCGATGGCTCGGCAGGCCCAGGAGGGTTGCGGCATAATGCGCGGCTGAGGAGAACCTTGACCGCCATGCCCGAGTTGCTCGAATCCCGCGTTGAAGCCTGCTATCAGCAAGCCGAGGCGTTCTTCAAACGAAGCTTCATTCGCCCACAGGTGAGTTTCAAGCTGCGCGGCCAGAAGGCCGGCGTTGCTCATCTGCATGAAAACCTGCTGCGCTTCAATCTGCAGTTGTACCGGGAAAACCACGAGGATTTTCTACGCCAGACTGTGGCCCATGAAGTGGCGCATCTGGTCGCGCATCAGTTGTTCGGCGACCGTATCCAGGCCCATGGCGAAGAGTGGCAGTTGATCATGCGCGGGGTCTACGAGCTGCCGCCCAATCGCTGCCACAACTATGCGGTGCAACGGCGTACGGCGACGCGCTATATCTACCAGTGCCCGTGCCCGGAGAGTGATTTTGCGTTCACGGCGGTGCGACACAAGATGGTGCGCCAGGGGCGGCGCTATCTGTGCAAGCGGTGTCGGCAGGTGCTGGTGTATAGCGGGTTGACGCGGGTGGAGTAAAACCACAGGGTTTCGCGGTGTTTAGCAGAAACTGGGGGCCGCTTCGCAGCCCTTTCGCGACACAAGGCCGCTCCTACAGGAGACCGCGATAGCTCATCTTGCGCGGTTTCTGTAGGAGCGGCCTTGTGTCGCGAAAGGGCCGCAGAGCGGCCCCAGATTTATTGCATGACTACTCAAGAACTCAAGAGCGCGCTGGACCTTCAGCTACACCCAGGTCGTCGGTTGGACGGGTGTCGGTCAGCGGCGAGCCACCCGAAGCCAGTTCAGCGTGCAGCTTGTCTTCGTCCAGCTCCTTGACCCACTTGGCAACCACGATGGTCGCTACGCCGTTACCAATCAGGTTGGTCAGGGCGCGGGCTTCGGACATGAAGCGGTCGATACCAAGGATCAGCGCCAAGCCGGCAACCGGCAGGTGGCCGACAGCAGACAAGGTCGCGGCGAGGACGATGAAGCCCGAACCGGTGACGCCAGCAGCGCCTTTGGAAGCAACCAGCAGCACCAGCAGCAAGGTGATCTGGTGGCTGATGTCCATCTGCGTGTCAGTCGCCTGGGCGATGAACACGGCAGCCATGGTCAGGTAGATCGAAGTACCGTCAAGGTTGAACGAGTAGCCAGTCGGGATGACCAGACCTACTACCGACTTCTTCGCGCCCAGACGCTCCATCTTGGCCAGCATGCGTGGCAGTGCCGATTCCGAGGACGAGGTGCCGAGCACGATCATCAGCTCTTCACGGATGTAGCGGATCAGCTTGAGTACGCTGAAGCCATGCGCGCGGCAGATGCCACCGAGGACGATCAGGATGAACGCCAGGCAGGTGATGTAGAAGCAGGCCATCAGGTAGCCCAGCTGTACCAGCGAGCCGACGCCGTACTGGCCGATGGTGAAGGCCATGGCACCGAAGGCACCGATCGGGGCCAGCTTCATGATCATGTTGATGATGTTGAACATGACATGGGCGAAGCGATCGATCATGTCCAGCAACGGCCGGCCGTAGCTGCCCAGACGGTGCAGGGCGAAGCCGAAGATCACCGAGAACATCAGGACCTGGAGGATGTCGCCGTTGGCGAAGGCACCGACCACGGTGTTAGGAATGATGTTGAGCAGGAAGCCGATGGTGCTCTGCTGCGCGCCGGCGGCGGCATAGGCAGCAACACTGCTGGCGTTCAAGGTGCTGACGTCGATGTGCATGCCAGCGCCTGGCTTGACCACGTTGACGACAACCAGGCCGATGATCAACGCGATGGTCGAGACAATTTCAAAATACAACAGCGCGTAGCCGCCAGTCTTGCCGACCGATTTCATGCTCTGCATGCCAGCGATACCGCTGACGACGGTGCAGAAGATGATCGGGGCGATGACCATTTTGATCAGTTTGACGAAGCCGTCACCCAAGGGTTTGAGCGCAACGCCGGTTTCAGGATAGAAGTGACCGAGCAGAATACCGACGGTGATGGCAACCAACACCTGGATATACAGCGATTTGTACAGCGGCTGACGAGTCGTCATGGCTTATTTCCTCGAGTGTGCCGGTTTCCACCCTTCCCAGGGCGGGGGCACCTAAAGCGCTAACCCTCCTGCACCCGGAGGGATTTGTCGTTGTGTTCGAGCTGCCTTTGCAGGCCTCTGCCAAGTGAATAGCAAGGGCGATGCCAAAGTGCCCGAATGAGGTGCAAAGCCTGTATCTAGAGGGGGTGGCATGCCCAACGACAGGGCAGCCAGGCGGGCCTGATCTGGCGGATTTCCGCCCGCTGGCGGGAAATGAACGGGCGGGTTGGCGGGAATCCGCCCGGGCGCGGGGTCAGCCGCGCTTGAACACGATCCTGAAGACAGCCCCGCCCAACGGCGAATCGTCCAGGCTCAGCTGCGCGTCGTAGCTGTCGATGATGTCCTTGACCACGGCCAGGCCGATGCCCTGCCCCGGGTGCTGGCGGTCCAGCCGCTCGCCGCGCTGGAGGATGCGCTCGCGCTGATCGGCCGGCACGCCCGGGCCGTCGTCTTCGATACACAAGAGCAGGCGGTCCGGGGTTTCGCTCAAGCTCACCCGCACCTGGCCCAGGCACAAGCGGTAGGCGTTTTCCAGCAGGTTACCCAGCAGCTCGAGCGCGGCGCCCTGCTCCATGGGTATTTCCGCCTGCGCGGGCACCGCCAAGGTGATCGCCACATGCTTGTCGCGGTAGACCTTGGCCAAGGTGCTGCACAGGCTGTCGAGCAGCGGCGACAACTGCACGCGATCACGTACCAGGCCGCTCTTGCGCAGGCTGGCGCGTTGCAGTTGGTAGTCGATCTGCTGGCTCATGCGTTCGATCTGGCTCTGCAGCACCCGCGCCTGTTCGCGCTCGCCGCTGCCATGGCCCATGCTCTCGCCCACGCCCTGGAGCACCGCCAGCGGGGTTTTCAGGCTGTGCGCAAGGTCGTCCAGGGAGTCACGGTAGCGCTGGCGCTGTTCGCGCTCACTGTGCAGCAGGCGGTTGAGCGAGCCGGTCAGGCGCAACAGCTCGCGGGGATGTTCGCCGCTCAAGCCCTGGCGAGCACCGCTTTCGACCTGGTCCAGCTCCAGGCTCAGCCGACGCAGCGAACGCAGGCCCCAGGTCAAGCCAGCCCAAAGCAGCACCAGCAAGGCCAGCAAGGCAGCGCCGAAGCCCAGGTAGAGTTTCTCCCGCAGGCCTTCGAGGGTGTTCTGATACTCGCGTACCGGTTGCAGGGCTACGATGCTGTAGGCGGCGCTCTTGCCGCCGAGCAGTTTCACTTCCACGTCATAGACGAAGAATTCTTCACCGTTGTCCTGGCGAATGCGGGCAAACTCGTTGCCGCGGCCGTCATAGCGCGGCTGGTAGTTGATGTGGCGGTCGGCGGTCGCTCGCGAACGCCAGACCAGCTTGCCGTCGCGGTCGAAGATATAGCCGATCAACCCGGTGTACGGCAGGTTGTAGCGCTCATCGGGGAGCAGATCGGGCATCTGCAGGCGGCCTTGCTCGATACGCGCGGCGGAGATCAGCGTGGTCGCATCGGATGCCAGGCGCTGTTCGATCGACTCCTGCAGGGCCAGGCTGAAGGCCTTCTGCAAGGCCGGCAGCAGCGCCAGCATGAACAACAGCGCCAGCAGCGCCGCCGCCAGCATCAGGCGCACGCGCAGCGAACGGATCATCGGCAGCGCTCGGTGAACAGGTAGCCCAGGCCGCGCACGGTATCAATCGGTTTGAAGCCGTGCTCGCCCTCGAGCTTGCGGCGCAGCCGGCCAACCAGCACTTCAATGACATTCGGGTCGCGCTCTTCATCGCCTGGATAGAGCTGCTCCATCAGGCGGTCTTTCGCCACCACCTGTTGATGATGGCGCATGAGGTATTCGAGGATGCGGTATTCGTAGGCGGTCAGCGCCAGCGGCTGATCGTCGAGGCTGGCTTGCTTGCGGTTGAGGTCGAGCACCAGTGGCCCGGCCGCGATGGTCGACTGGGTGAAGCCGCTGGAACGACGCAGCAAGGCGTTGAGGCGCGCTTCGAGCTCTTCGAACTGGAACGGCTTGACCACATAATCATCGGCGCCTGCGGCCAGGCCTTCGACCTTGTCCTGCCAGTTGCCGCGTGCGGTGAGGATCAGGATCGGGAAGCTCTTGCCCTGGCTGCGCAGCTGGCGGATCAGGTCAAGGCCGCTCATGCCCGGCAAGCCGAGGTCGATGATGGCCAGGTCAAAAGCGAACTCCTCGGCCTGGTACAGGGCTTCTTCGCCGTTGCCGACCGCCTGGACCACATGGCCGGTTTCGCTCAGGCGCGTGTGCAGATGATGGCGCAGCAGCGCCTCGTCCTCGACCACCAGCAGTTTCATGCCCTTCTCCTTATGACCATCACGGTGCTGTCTTGCCTCTCTGGCGCAGGCACGGCGCAAGGCCGCTGGCGAGCCAGCAGCCTTGAGCGTTGCAGACGCCGGTACAGAGTACCAGCACGCCTTAGAACTTGTAGTTTGCCGAGAGGTAGGTCTGGGCGCTGCTGGTCAGGCTCATGCTGCCGATTTTCGGCCCGCCGTGTTCGACCAGCTCGGTGCTGGCGTTGGTGCGCAGGTAGCGGTAGCCCAGCTCGACCGAGGCGTTGTCGGTGACTTCCTGGATAACGCCGGCCTGCAGGCCTGCAGCGTAGCCGTAATTGGTGTCGCGGCTGTAGCCGGAGGATTCCTGGGTCAGCTTGGTCAGGCCCAGGCTGGCGCCGCCGAACAGTTTGGTGGTGTCACCCACCGGCAGGAACAGGTCGTAGCTGCCGAGCAGGTTTTCCTGGCGCAGCTTGAGGCCGCTGTGGTCACCGGAGACGTTGTCGTAGGTCATGTAGTAGCGACCTTCGTTGTTCATCTTGCCCAGACGTACACCCCAGGTGCCGTCCTTGGCGATCACGCCATCAGTATTGAGGTTGTCGGTGCTGCGCGAGAGCAGGCCGGACTTGCGTACCTTGTCGCTGGTCTGGCCGTAGGTCAGGCTGGCGAAGGTGTCGTCGGCGTTGGCCTGAACGCTGAAGCCGGCGGCACAAACGGCCATTGCTGCAAGCAGGGTATTGACTGTTTTCATGGGTTCTTACTCCAGTTGGATGCGCTGTTTCGGTCTGGAAGCTAGAGTAAGCAAAGCGCCCTGAACCGCGGCTGAACCCTGCCTGAACCGTCGCTGAACAGCCTGCGTCCCCTCGCCTTAAAGGAGTTGCAACCATGCGTTATCTGTTTGCCCTGGCCTTGTTGAGCTGTGCCAGCCTGACCCAAGCGGCGGTGCTGACCCGCGAAATCCCTTATCAAGACGCCGACGGCACGCGCCTGGTTGGCTATTACGCCTATGACGATGCCGTCGCCGGCGAACGGCCGGGCGTCGTGGTAGTGCACGAGTGGTGGGGCCTCAATGACTATGCCAAGCGCCGCGCTCGCGACCTGGCAGCGCTGGGTTACAGCGCGCTGGCCATCGACATGTACGGCGATGGCAAGCACACCGAGCACCCGACCGATGCGATGGCGTTCATGAAGGCAGCGTTAGCGAATCCGGAGGCCGCCGCCAAGCGCTTCGACAAAGGCCTGGAGCTGCTCAAGACTCAGCCGAAAACCGACCCCGACAAGTTGGCTGCGATTGGCTACTGCTTTGGCGGCAAGGTCGTGCTCGACGCGGCCCGGCGTGGCGAAGCGCTGGCTGGGGTGGTGAGTTTCCATGGCGCCTTGGTCACGCCGACCCCCGCCAGCCCCGGCAGCGTCAAGGCCAAGATACTGGTCGAGCACGGCGCGGCAGACAGTATGGTCACCCCAGAGCAGGTCGCGGCCTTCAAGGAAGAGATGGACAAGGCCAAGGCCGACTATCAGTTTGTCAGCATCGCCGGCGCCAAGCATGGTTTCAGCAACCCCGATGCCGACCGTCTCAGCCATGGTGAGCATGGCGGGCCTGATATTGGCTATGATCAAGCGGCCGACGAAAGTTCATGGAAAGACATGCAGGTGTTTCTGAAAAAACTGTTGAAGTGACCACTGCGCCGGCCACGGCCAGCTCTGGCACAATAGCGCCATGAATCGACTGCCGACCTGCTGCGCCCCCCTGCAACACCACTGGCCCCTGCCGCGTCCGATCCCCGGCGCGGTGCTGGTCAGTTGCGCATTCGACCCAGCCAGGCTTGCTCCTGACGACTTCCAGCGCGCAGGCATCGAGCCCGGCGCCAGCCTGCAGCGCGCCGTGGCCAAACGCCAGGCCGAGTACCTCGCCGGCCGCGTCTGCGCGCGCGCCGCCCTGCAGCAGCTGGATGGTCGTGACTATGTTCCTGCGACCCATGCTGACCGCTCACCGATCTGGCCGAGCGGCATTCGCGGTTCGATCACCCATGGCAAAGGCTGGGCCGCTGCCGTGGTAGCCGACGTTGCCAGTTGCCGTGGCATCGGTCTGGATCAGGAAGCGCTGCTCGATGAAGCCCGCGCCGAACGCCTCGCTGAAGAAATCCTCACCCCCGCCGAGCTGCAACGGCTCGATCGCAGCCAGCTCGCACTCAGCGTGACGCTGACCTTTTCGCTCAAGGAAAGCCTGTTCAAGACGCTCTATCCGCTGACTCTGCAGCGCTTTTACTTCGAGCATGCAGAGCTGCTGGAATGGTCCGCAGACGGCATGGCGCGCCTGCGCCTGTTGACTGATCTGTCGCCTGAATGGCGCCACGGCGCCGAGCTGAACGGCCAGTTCTGCGTCAACCACGGCCAACTGCTGAGCCTGGTCAGCGTCTAGTCTTCAGCGTCTTGCTGACGCGGCCAGCTCAGGCTGAAACACGCCCCTCCCAAGCCTTCACTGCGCGCGACCACCGCCCGCCCGCCGTGCCAGTAGATGATCCGGCGCACGATCGACAGACCCAGACCATGTCCACCCGAAGCCCGGGTGCGGCTGTCGTCCAGCCGGGTGAACGGGGTAAAGATGCGTTCCCAGACGCTTTCCGGCACGCCCGGGCCGTCATCCTCGACATCGATGCGGCAACGCTGCTGGCCGAGGTGATAGCTCACGCGCACTTGGCCCTCGGCGTGGCGCATGGCGTTGGCGACCAGGTTTTGCAGCGCACGGTGCAGGTAGCGCGGCTCGGCCTCGACCCAGGCACCGTCCTCATCCGCGCCCTGGCACAGGCCACGCGCCACGTTTACCTGCGGGCGCAGCGGCGCCAGTTCGGTGATGACCCGCGCCAGCAAGGCATCCAGGTCGACGGCCTGAAACTGCAAGGCCGGCGCGCCTTGTTCGAGACGCGCGTAGGTGAGCATTTCGTCGACCAGCTTGTCGAGGTCCTGGATATCGCCGTCCATTCCCGCCAGGTGCTTGGCCCGCGCCTGATCGGTGCTGGCGGTTTCGAGCATCTCCAGGCCAAAGCGTAGCCGTGCCACTGGCGTGCGCAGCTCATGCGAGACTGCCCGGACCAGCTCGCGCTGCATGTTCAGCGAGCGCTGCAGGTGCTCGGCCATGCCGTTGAAGGCTGCCGCCAGGCGCCCCACCGAGTCAGCGCCGCCAGTCGGCACGCGGGTGTCGAGGCTGCCCTGGGCAATCTGCGTGGCCGCCGCTTCCAGGCCGGACACGCGCCGCTCCAACTGACGTACCAGCAGGTACACCACCAGGCCGATCAGGCACAAACCGAGAAACGCTATCAGAATCAGCAATTGCGGCGGGTAGGGGTTGAGCTGGTACAGCGGGCCGATCTCCAGTACCCAGGGTGAGCCGGGCACGCCGGAGAACACCCGCACCGAATCCCCGTCCCTGCCCAGCGCCATCACCGTATCGCCTTCCTCGACGCGGTGGCGCTGGTCGTCGTCCAGCGCCGCCCTTTCCAATCGTTGCAGGCCGATATCGAAGCCAAAGCCTTTGCTCTGTGTTAATTGCGCCAGGCGCTGCGGCTGTTCGCTGACCGGATAACGCACCAGCTCATCAGCCAGCAAGTACACCGTGGCCCGCGCCAGCTGCTCGCTGATCTGCTTGACCTCGGCCACCAGCAGCTGGTCTTCGCGGCCGATCCGGCGCAACACACGTGCGGCGTGCGGGCCGGTCTTGTCGACCACCACCAGGTCGCGGTACAGCCGCGCGCGCTGGCCGCCGTCGAGGGTCAGCGCGGCCATTGGCTGGACGTCCAGCGGCACGCCAAGTAGACGTTCCCACATCAACAACGAGCGCTGGCGCTCGACCGGGTTCTGCGGCGCGAGGTTGTCGGCCATCAGGCTGAAGGTGCCTTGCGCCAGGCGTTCGCGGTGCTGCTCGGCGCGCACCAGGTTGACCAGGTGCAGGCTGACCACGCCGAGCACCGCAACCAGCACCAGTACCGCCAGCATGCCGCCATAGATACGTAGAAAAATCGACTTCATCAGGCCGGCGCCGCCTCAGCCACGAACAGATAGCCCTTGCTGCGCAAGGTCTTGATCAGGCGTGGATGAATCGGGTCGTCACCGATCTTGGGGCGGATCCTGGAGATACGCACATCGATCGAACGGTCCTGGCCGTCGTAGCCGACGCCGCGCAAGGCGGTAAAGATCTGCTCGCGCGACAGCACCCGGCCGGCATGGCTGGCCAACAGCCAGAGCAGGTCGAATTCGGCGCCCGTCAGGTCGATCGGCTGCTCATCGAGCCAGGCCTCGCGCAGGCTGTTGTTGATCTGCAGCGGACCAAAGCGCAGCGCCTGCACTTTGCTGTCCGGGCTGTCGCTGCGCCGCAGCAAGGCATTGATACGCGCCAGCAGCAGGCGCGGCCGCACCGGTTTGCAAACATAGTCGTCAGCCCCCAGGTCCAGGCCCTGAACCTGATCGAGCTCATCACTGCGGGCGGTCAGCATGAGGATCACGCCTTGGTACTGGCCACGGACCCGCCGGCAGATGCTCAGGCCGTCTTCACCCGGCAGCATCAGGTCGAGCACCACCAGGTCCGGCTGGCTGTCGAGAATGCGCCGCACCGCACGCGCGCCGTCTGCCTCGACGGCAACCTCGAAGCCATTGGCCTGCAGGTACTCGGCGGTCAGCTCGGCGAGACGCTGATCGTCCTCGACGATGAGGATGCGGTTGCTCGGTTGGTCCATGCCTGACCTCTATTGTTATGGGTGGGCTGCCGCTGGTCACCTGAATGTAGCCTTGTCCGTGGATACTACGTCGCACATCTGCGCCTGCCAATCAGGTCCGCCGATGCCGTTGGTCCGAGGCAGGCCAGGACGACTTAGCGTGATGCACCGCACAGCAGTAACATTCTGCAACGGGTCATTACAGTGCGGAAAAAATGTGAAAAGCCGTGAGGACAAGGCCTACAGCCGATACCCACGAATCACACACAATCTGTACACACGTTATCCACAGGCGGTCGCCTTGCAAACACCCTCAGACCGCATTATCTTGTATCCCCATCGCGGCGAACCACTACATGTTGGGGTTAGGCCGAAATCGAGAACACAAGTCAGCGGCGAAATTCAAGCGTTTTTTCGACCTGAACTTATGGCAATACGAGCAGCCAAACCGCTCCTGCGGAGGCAGACCGAGGCAAGCCTTGCACAGGGCCTTGTTCGGGTACGGGTGTTGCAGGCACAGCCTGGCGACCCCGACAGCAACAGATTTTGCGTTGTAGCGCAGAACCTTTGACTTCGGCCAGGGAGCGGCAAGCTATTGCCCCTTATTCCTGAGTCTGTCCCGAAGTCGGTACGCCCGAGCTGGCGGATCCACGTGCGCGTGGGCTCCCCGCTCGAGCAAGCCAACTGGCGGATGGAACGGTGGGCGTGGATGACACGCCCGAACACTATTGAAACTGTGGAGACACCCACCGATGCAAACCGACACAACTCGCGAGAACCCGCAGGCCCAAGCGCCGCAGGCCGCTGATTCGAACCAGGATCTGGCTGCCACTGCGCCTGGCCAACTGCGTGTGATCAAGCGTAACGGCACTGTCGTCGCCTACACCGACGACAAGATCACCGTGGCCATCACCAAGGCGTTCCTTGCAGTTGAGGGCGGCACTGCCGCCGCTTCGTCGCGCATCCACGACACCGTCGCGCGCCTGACCGAGCAGGTCACTGCAACCTTCAAGCGTCGCATGCCGTCGGGTGGCACCATCCACATCGAAGAAATCCAGGACCAGGTCGAACTGGCCCTGATGCGCGCCGGCGAGCAGAAAGTGGCTCGGGACTACGTGATCTACCGCGACCAGCGCGCCAAAGAGCGTGCTACCCGCGCCAACAACGATGCCGTGGTCGAGCCGCACCCGTCGATCCGCATCAGCCTGGCCGACGGCAGCAAGGCACCGCTGGACATGGCCCGCCTCAACACCATCATCAGCGAAGCCTGCGAAGGCCTGGCTGAAGTCGATGGCGAGCTGATCCAGCGCGAAACCCTGAAGAACCTGTACGACGGCGTCGCCCTGAAGGACGTCAACACCGCCCTGGTGATGACCGCGCGTACTCTGGTCGAGCGTGAGCCGAACTACTCGTTCGTCACCGCTCGCCTGCTGATGGACACCCTGCGTGCCGAAGGCCTGAGCTTCCTCAACGTTGCCGACAGCGCCACCCACCACGAGATGGCCGAGCTGTACGCCAAGGCCCTGCCTGCCTACGTTGCCAAGGGTATCGAGTACGAGCTGCTGAACCCGGCTCTGGCCGCCTTCGACCTCGAGCGTCTGGGCCAGGCGATCAACCACGAGCGCGACCAGCAGTTCACCTACCTCGGCCTGCAGACCCTGTACGACCGCTACTTCATCCACAAGGATGGCGTACGCTTCGAGCTGCCGCAGGTGTTCTTCATGCGTGTGGCCATGGGCCTGGCGCTGGAAGAGAAAGACAAGGAAGCCCGTGCGATCGAGTTCTACAACCTGTTGTCGTCGTTCGACTACATGGCCTCGACCCCGACCCTGTTCAACGCCGGTACCCTGCGTCCACAGCTGTCAAGCTGCTACCTGACCACCGTGCCGGATGACCTCTCGGGCATCTACCACGCGATCCACGACAACGCCATGCTGTCGAAATTTGCCGGCGGCCTGGGCAACGACTGGACCCCGGTGCGCGCGCTGGGCTCGTACATCAAGGGCACCAACGGCAAGTCCCAGGGCGTCGTGCCGTTCCTCAAAGTGGTCAACGACACCGCCGTTGCGGTCAACCAGGGCGGCAAGCGCAAGGGCGCGGTCTGCGCCTACCTGGAAACCTGGCACCTGGACATCGAAGAATTCATCGAACTGCGCAAGAACACCGGTGATGATCGTCGTCGTACCCACGACATGAACACCGCCAACTGGATCCCTGACCTGTTCATGAAGCGTGTCTTCGATGACGGCCAGTGGACCCTGTTCTCGCCGAACGAAGTACCTGATCTGCACGATTTGACCGGCAAGGCCTTCGAAGAGCGTTACGAGTACTACGAAGCCATGACCGAGTACAACAAGATCAAGGTGTTCAAGACCATTCAGGCCAAAGACCTGTGGCGCAAGATGCTGTCGATGCTGTTCGAGACCGGTCACCCATGGTTGACCTTCAAGGACCCATGCAACCTGCGCTCGCCGCAGCAGCACGTCGGCGTAGTGCACAGCTCGAACCTGTGCACCGAGATCACCTTGAACACCAACAAGGACGAGATCGCGGTCTGCAACCTGGGCTCGATCAACCTGCCGAACCACATCGTCGACGGCAAGCTCGATACCGCCAAGCTGCAACGCACCGTCAACACTGCCGTGCGCATGCTCGATAACGTTATCGACATCAACTACTACTCGGTACCGCAGGCGCGTAACTCGAACCTCAAGCACCGTCCGGTCGGCCTGGGCATCATGGGCTTCCAGGACGCGCTGTACCTGCAGCACATCGCCTACGGCTCCGACGCTGCCGTCGAGTTCGCCGACAAGTCGATGGAAGCGGTCAGCTACTTCGCCATCCAGGCCTCCTGTGACCTGGCTGACGAGCGCGGCGCCTACGAGACCTTCCAGGGTTCGCTGTGGTCCAAAGGCATCCTGCCGCTGGACTCGCAACAGATCCTGATCGAAGCCCGTGGCCAGAAGTACATCGACGTCGACCTCAACGAGAGCCTCGACTGGGCACCGGTACGTGCTCGCGTACAAAAAGGTATTCGTAACTCGAACATCATGGCCATCGCGCCAACCGCGACCATCGCCAACATCACTGGCGTATCGCAGTCGATCGAGCCGACCTACCAGAACCTGTACGTGAAATCGAACCTGTCCGGCGAGTTCACCGTGATCAACCCGTACCTGGTTCGCGACCTCAAGGCCCGCGGCCTGTGGGACTCGGTCATGATCAACGACCTGAAGTACTACGACGGTTCGGTGCAGCAGATCGAGCGTATCCCGCAAGAGCTGAAAGACCTCTACGCCACCGCGTTCGAAGTCGACACCAAGTGGATCGTCGATGCCGCCAGCCGTCGCCAGAAGTGGATCGACCAGGCGCAGTCGCTGAACCTGTACATCGCCGGCGCTTCGGGCAAGAAGCTCGACGTGACCTACCGCATGGCTTGGTACCGTGGCCTGAAAACCACCTACTACCTCCGTGCCCTGGCCGCGACCAGCACCGAGAAATCGACCATCAACACCGGCAAGCTCAACGCCGTTTCCAGCGGCGGCGACAGCGCCCCGGTCCAGGCAGCAGGTCCAGCACCTGTGCCGAAGGCCTGCGCGATCGACGAGCCGGATTGCGAAGCTTGCCAATAAGGCCGGCGCAGCGCTGAGCTGACACCACCGCAGCCATTGCCTACTCGGTAATGGCTGCGGTTTTTTTTGCCTGCGCGGCGGCGCTGGAGTCCGGCTTGCCGAGGCCCTTGCCACGCCCGATTGCGCCCTGCCATCAGGCGCTTGCAGGCAATCCGCCTGTTTGATCCTGATCAAGACAAAACACCATATGCAGTGTTCAGCAAAATAAAGCAGCACAAGATGTAGGAACAAATCGTATTTAGCGCTAGACTCACACCCCGTAACAAGCAGCCGGAATCGAGTGAACACAGGCGTGCTCTGCGGGTCAAAAAATTACCATCCGTAGCGCCCGAGGCGCCCCGATCCAGCCTCGTTTCCGGTATACTTCGCGCCCCCCGAAAGGGCGAGTTGACGACAAGATTTCCAGCGCCCTGGCCCCTCGTTCGAGGACAGGCCATGTGCTGAGCCAGACACCTTTAAATGTGACGAGAGCACGCTCTCAGCGCCCGCCGTAACGCCTTGTGGGCATTGCGCTGTACAGGCATCACTTGAAAATCCAACCGGTTGCCGCGCGCAACCCTCTAGCAGGAGCCATGACATGCTGAGCTGGGACGAATTCGACAAAGAAGACGACGAACTTGCCGTAAAAAACAGCACCCCGGCGCAGGCCAAAGCCGCTGCCACCCTCGACAAGCTCGACAGCGCTGGTGGCGCCGCCGCCCTTGAAGCGCGCGCTGCCACGGCTGCCGACTCGGACGCAGTCAAGCGTGCCAAGGCTGCCCTGGACGACCTCGACATCGCCGAAGGCCTGGCTGAACTGGAAGGCTCCGCGGCCCGCGTTGCGGTCGACGAGAAGCGCATGATCAACTGCCGCGCCGACCTCAACCAGCTGGTGCCATTCAAGTACGACTGGGCCTGGCAGAAGTACCTCGACGGCTGCGCCAACCACTGGATGCCGCAAGAGGTCAACATGACCGCCGACATCGCCCTGTGGAAAGACCAGGACGGCCTGACCGAAGACGAACGCCGCATCGTCATGCGCAACCTCGGTTTCTTCTCCACCGCCGACTCGCTGGTCGCCAACAACCTGGCCCTGGCCGTGTACCGCTTGATCACCAACCCCGAGTGCCGCCAGTACATCCTGCGCCAGGCCTTCGAAGAGGCGATCCACACCCACGCCTACCAGTACTGCATCGAGTCGCTGGGCATGGATGAAGGCGAGATCTTCAACATGTACCACGAGATCCCGTCGGTCGCGAAGAAGGCTGCCTGGGGCTTGAAGTACACCCGCGCCATCTCCGACCCGGAGTTCAACACCGGTACTCCTGAGACCGACAAAGAACTGCTGCGCAACCTCATCGCCTATTACTGCGTGCTGGAAGGCATCTTCTTCTACTGCGGCTTCACCCAGATCCTGTCGATGGGCCGTCGCAACAAGATGACCGGCGTTGCCGAGCAGTTCCAGTACATCCTGCGTGACGAGTCGATGCACTTGAACTTCGGTATCGACGTGATCAACCAGATCAAGATCGAGAACCCGCACCTGTGGGATGCGGCGATGAAGGAAGAAGCCACCCAGATGATCCTGCAAGGGACCCAGCTGGAGATCGAATACGCTCGCGACACCATGCCGCGCGGCGTACTGGGGATGAACGCAGCGATGATGGAGGACTACCTCAAGTTCATCGCCAACCGTCGTTTGACTCAGATTGGTTTGAAAGAAGAGTATCCAGGGACCACCAACCCGTTCCCATGGATGAGCGAGATCATGGACTTGAAGAAAGAGAAGAACTTCTTTGAGACGCGCGTGATTGAGTATCAGACCGGTGGGGCTTTGAGCTGGGATTGATCTTGCTGAAGCCCTGAAATGGGGCTGTCAGTTAGATTGCCGGGGCCGCTTTGCGGCCCTTTCGCGACACAAGGCCGCTCCTATGCAGATCGAGTACACCCGTATCTAACGGGTGAAGCTCAATCTATTGGAGCGGCCTTGTGTCGCGCAAGGGGCACAAAGCGGCCCTGTTGCTTCTGCAATTCACACAATGCCTTCATAAGGCAGACAAAAAAGCTATTTCGTTCAGACGTCTCCCTTCGACGTTGCATCGAGATTTAATCATTGCCCCGATGCCCTTCGGAGTTCATAGCGCTTTGTCATACGAGCCCTCAGCCAAGCGTGGCGGCAAATTCGGCAGCGTAGAGCTGGCGCAGACTCTCAACGCGCCGACTAGCAGACGACACCGAAGTAGCGGTTACGCAGCCATTTTCGGTTAACATTTTAATCGTGACAAAAGACGCAGGCCTAGCGTCTGACTTCAACCTTGTAAAACAAGGTCTCAATCATCAGTCGACGTCGGTCGGACAAAACAGCACCGTCGATTTGACTCGCCAGTCGCACGTAAAACTTACATTCCCGCTGGTTGGCCAGTTCAGAAATTGGGCGTGCTGCTTGAAGGAAGTCTTCATAGGAGCGCGTCGTTTTGGCCATAAGCGCAGAGAAATTTGGCAACGCTTCGGCATCTGCTGTCCGCGTCGGTGGCCAGGCCGGCTCAAATCTGACGGAATCATCCTTCAGAAATACCGTGAGGAACATTTCTGCTTTGCCCGCTTCATTGGCCCAGCAAGGCGGGAGATCGCCGCCTTTACCTTTGTTGAGCTTGTTTTGAAGGAACTGAACCTGCCCCTTCAGATCACTATTCGTTTTCTGCAACGTCACGGGGCTGGCACCTTGCTTTTCTGCCAATGCGAAGGCATCAGCGTTTTTCACCACTTCTGTGATTTGCTCTGCCGTCAGTTCACCCTTCTGCCCCATAGCGGACTTCAGTGATTGCTCAGTCTCTTGAAGAGCTGCTATTCGCTTAACGACGTCGGTGGGCCGAACACTTCCATCGGGATCAGCCACCAATTTTTTGAGCTGCTCAAAAGACATCATTGTCTCGAGAACCAGCCGCTTGGCCTCACCTCCTTTGGAACCACCGCTTGCATCCTGCAACGCCTTGTCGATAGCGACCATCGTTGAGAGCTGCTCATCTTTCTGGGTCAGCAATACCTTCAGCCGGCCAACCTCTTCTTTAGCTTTGGACGCGTCGATGAGCTTCGAGATGATTTCGTCAGGATTCTTTATCCCAATGGTTTTCAGCCGAGCTCTGAGATCATCAGTCGCAGCCTTGATTGCCAATTTGTGCGCTTCAAGACTCTGCACGCTAGCAAGCTTGCCCGCCATCTGGTCGTTTTGCTGGGTGAGTTGCCAAACTCTGTACCCCATAAGAAGCAACAGGATGAAGCACAGGATTATCCATATTTCTGTAAGCGACAGCTGAAACACCTGATCATTTTTCGAACTCATCAAGCGGTTCTCACGTCAGCCACGCCATCGCTGGTACGCGTTGAATCGACCACATTTTCGCCACTGGAAAAATGGGCTACCTCATTGATCACGCCTGGAAGAGGCACCGGATTGGCGCCCTGTTCAATCGCGCTTTTTAGCTCATCCAGCATTTGAGATTGAGCCGCTCCCAATTGTTGAGTACTGAGTTCAACGTGGCTAACGAGCGCTCTTTGCACTTCGTTGCTGACTACAACTGCATCGACTAAGGGAGCCAGCTTCGTCTGCATGGACTCAGCGAGTATCTCGACATTTTTCATACCGGTTTCACTGATGGTTCTTAGAGACTCCGCCACTTCACGCGTAAATCCTTCTACAGCTTTGTTATCCGCTACGCTGAGGCGTAGCTCATCAATTTTCTGGACGATTTGAGCGAACACTTCCTGGTTGGCTTTCATGTCGGCCATGAAGTCCTCCCGTTGATCGTCCAAGGAGTCCAGATACTCTTTCTGAACGCGTTCAACTCGCTCCATGACATCATGACTCTGAGACTTCATCGATTCGATCAGTCGGTCTTGGCTTTCGACGATGGAGCCGACTGCTACAACAGCGTCACCGATAGTCTGCGTTTTGGTATTCAGACTGCGGATCGCAGTGCCGACCATACGAGCAGAAGTTTTGACATCCAGGGCTAGCGCGGAGATGTCCTCGTTGAGGCCATCCGTAGCGCCGGACAGCGTGGTTATCGCGGGGTTGAGTTTTTGAGTGAACAAATTATCCGGGAAAACCGTGTGTTCCAGTCGCTCACCCGCTTTCTTGCCAAATTCGAGTGCGTGACCCTCTATAAGCGTTAGCGTCAGCGCGCTCTTCTCTGAAAGCCCACCGATGGTGGCCAGCATCTGCTCGCTGGCCTCGCTGGCCTGGCTAAGCATGCGCTCAAAAGCTTGGCTGCTTTGAGCGGTCGCGTTGCTGAAAAAAGCATCCATGCAATTAGTGCTGTGTTGAGCGATAGCCGTAATTTGTTCATGAACGCTCTGCACTGATTCTTTGGACGCTGCCATCACTTGGTCTCGGAAAACGGCAAGCTGTTGGCTCGAAGCGTCAAAAGCCATGGTGAGCTCTTCAGCTGAGCGTACTGCGCGCTCCTCGACACTCTTGACCGCATCGCTGGTATCGACCTTAAAGCCCGTGTGCATCACTCGGGCAAGCATGCCCAAAGCAGTACTGCACATGGCTGCGCCGAAACGCATGGCCATGCCATACAGGTTGTCACCCATCGACTCAATGTCGAGCAGGCAGATGATGATGCTGACGACGGTGAATAGAAACCCAAGGTAGTAAACCGAGTCTGCAAACTTGGCGAGGGTGAGTTGAGTATTCCACTTTTCTCTGACGTGAAAACCCACTACCCAATAACAGGCCATCACAACCAGCGGGATGATGAATCCGAGCCAGAACGGCTCCTTGAGTTCAAAGCTCGCTGTAGCGAGTAAAACCTTGAGCACAAACGCGATGAGAAAATACGTCTGGACTCGCTGTACCAGCTTTCGAGCGTCCAATTAAAGTCCCTCCATGGAATTAATTCCGTCCAGCGACGCCTCGTTGGCTTCGAAGTAATTCGCCCAGAAGTCCCCGAGGCGATTGGTTTGAGCGGTTTTATGTTCGTTGGCTAGTAGGTTGATCGTCACCACCACCCCTTTCAATCCTGGTGCCTGCGCATTTCGACCATATGGCGTTTTGGCGAACTCTCTAAAAGACAGCGGAGCGCCTTTGTACATCGAGAATTCAGGCATGTTGGCGAGCATGTCCGAATAGATGATGAGCTTGCGATCGCCATCTACGTTCGCATGGGAAAAGCCGTTGACTCCCACCAACTGAAGCATCTGGAAAATCGGGGAAAGCTTGCTGTTTTGGTCGAGGGGAATTTTGCGTACAACCTCGTGCAACGGATTCTCAAATTTTTCGTTGAAATCTCGATCTACAAATTTCTTGGTAGCTGTCAACTGACTGCGGTCTTTCCACTGTCCCGGATTGCAGCGCTCAAAAATCGGATTTTCATTTTGCTCAAATTTCTCCCCGAGCAGAAAGACGGACAGCAGATATCCCTCAGGAATGTCCGTAGTAGTCATGCTTTTGACGCGCTGAGTGAGGGCCGCCTTCTGAGTGAACGGGAAAGGAGAGGTGTTATCAATCAACACCACGATATGGCCCTTCGGCCCCTTGGTCGGACACAGAGTAACCTTGTCCATCGTGTCCTGCGCGAGCTTGAAATTCACGTAGGCCCATGCTCCAGCCGATAGCACAATGAGGATTACTACAGCCAAAATCCACGTTCCAGCGTTACTCTTGCGTTTGGCGTAAACCGACATGACGAATCTCCTTACGCCAGATCTTGCAATGGCTGAAGCTGGATATTTTGCTGATTGAACGAGGCTTGTATCATTCCCCTCATCGGCTCGACCTGGGCCACCATCTTGCGCAGCAGGATCTCTTGCTCTCCGAGTTTTGTCTCGTCACGCGAGACATCGAAATCTGGCATCTCAAGCTCACCAAACACGACTGGCTGATCAAAGTACTGAGGCGCAGGGCTGCCTGATGGACGCGCCATCATATTTTCGTTTTGATAAAACCTGGTCAGGCTCTGCAACGTTTCGTCAGCCATAACCAAAGTTTCAGCAACCTGTTTTTTCACGATTACCTTCTGATTCATGTTGTATCTGAAGGCGTTGATCTCTTTTTCAGCCCCCTGTACGCCGCTGTCAATTTTCTGCAAAATATCCAACTTTTCAACTTCTAATCTGTTGCGCAACTCGTCAACCAGCTCGATATAAGTACGATAGGCTTCAGAATATTGCTTCCAGACGGGTGCATATCCTGGGTAACTATCAAGTAGCCGGTAACCCTTCCACAAGCCGACAGCTCCAAAGAAAAGCGTCCCGAAAAAAAGAATCAGGGATTCTAAGTCTTGGATGGGAAATGTACCTGACAGGGTATTCTGAATGGCCAGTGGCAACGGATTCTGGGAGCCATCTTCGCTTACGGTTAGCACATGACGAACAGCGGAAATCAGCACCGCGAGCGCCAGCGTCACGGTCGTAGCCAAGAAAAAGGACACCCATCCCCAGAATCGAGAAACTGCTTTGACATGGTTCTTATAGCGAAATGCAAAACCGCACAAAAAGCAGATGAGAACGTTGAAAAAAGAGAGAGCGAAGGCCATGGAGAAACCGCTGAGCAGTCCCCCCTCAAGACCAGAGCCAAAAAACGTCGCATTGAGCATACCTTCCGCGACGCAACATGCGATAACAATCAAAACTTGCAGGAAAATATAGGCGCCGCTTGGGGTTTTCGCAGAGATGTCTAATAACCGGTGCTCTTTGCGAAAGGCGGTCAAAATTTGAAACTTCGTCTTCACATCGCTGGCGAAACTTGTCATACGCCCTTCCTCACGCGTGAGGTGATGATCTGATGAGCGCACAAACTCATTCCCCAGCTCAATCGCGCGGTTCATATCCACCGTAATGTCGATGGAGTCCAGACGATTTTGGATCTGTTTGATGCGCTGCTCACCGTACTTCACCGTCTGCTCGCGCATCCTTCCGAGCTCTCCCCGGACAGCATGCTCAGCATGAGTCAACTGAGTGGCATTTTGCGCGGGAATCCCCTTGGCACCGTTTTCCCTGGCAATCCTCTGAAGATCGAGTTTCTTCTTCAGTTTTTCAGGATCGATTTTGGGGATGAGCGGCTCGCTGGTCTCTGTTTCTTGTCGTGAAAAAAAAGCGGCAATGGCTGCGAAGAGTCTATTAAGAAAACGCATCGAAAATATCCATACTTATTTATTTGTAACGTCGCTTCACATTCCACTGAGCAAGCGAAGCGAGCAGCAGGCCGCCGTTCGTGTTTTCAGAGGGGTATTCGGTTGCGCTCGTTGTCCGTAACGCATGAGGCCGGCAAGTGGCCATCATGATGCTGAAATGATGACGTCAGCGGTTCCCGGTGGCAAGTGCGAAACAAACATTGTCGACTGATGGCTGCAAATAAAGAGCTGCTCGCAGGGACGCTCCTTGCATAAGTGTCTTTTAATTGACGTCCAAGAAAAACGGTCGTCAAGGGTGCAAAAATCGATTATTCGACAAGAGCGGGCAATGCCAATCCCGCAGATGATGAGCCTTCATACGAAGTGTTTAGCAAACCCAAATATCCCGCACCAGAGCCCTCGGGCGCGCGTCCTCCCCTACCCCGCAGCTTCATCCTGGACCCCTACCCCATTGACAAGCTTTTTCCCCGCCGTTAATAATCCGCAAAGTCGTACGACAACACACAACAAAAACAACAATCCAGTGAAGCCCCTATGACGATCTCAGCCCTCCCCCACGCTGTTCGCCTTCGCCGTCCTCTTCAGCCCAGCACTGCCCGCGGCAGCTAGCCCTCGCGCGCAGGCTCGAAACCGTTTGGCCTGACCGGCCTCGCCTACACCCGCCACTGCCGCTGGCCGCTTGCACGCGCCTGGCATACGGAAAGTTTCACCCTCAGGGAGCACAACAATAATGAAAATCCGCCAACATCTTCCCCTCGCGCTGTTCAGCGCAACCGCCCTCGGTGCATTGCCGCAGGTGAGCGTTGCCGCAGGTTTCATGGAGGACGCCAAGGCCACGCTGGGCCTGCGCAACTTCTACATCAACCGCAACTTCGTTGACCCGGCCAACCCGCAGAGCAAGGCCGAGGAATGGACCCAGAGCTTTATCCTCGATGCGCGCTCGGGCTTCACCGAGGGGCCGATCGGCTTCGGCGTGGATGTACTGGGGATGTGGTCGGTCAAGCTCGATGGCGGTGGCGGCACCTACGGCACCGGGCTGCTGCCGCGGCATGATGATGGCCGGCCGGCAGATGACTATGGCCGCCTTGCGGTGGCGGGCAAGGCGCGGATTTCCAAGACTGAACTGAAGATCGGCGAGTGGATGCCGGTGCTGCCGATCCTGCGCTCGGACGACGGTCGTTCGCTGCCGCAGACGTTCCGCGGTGGTCAGGTGACATCCAACGAGATCGCTGGGCTGACCCTGTACGGCGGCCAGTTCCGGGGCAACAGCCCGCGTAATGACGCGAGCATGGACGACATGATCTACGGCGGCGCTGCGTCGGATCGCTTCAACTTCGTTGGTGGCGAGTACAAGTTCAACCAGGACCGCACGCTGTTCGGGCTGTGGAATGCAGTGCTCAAGGATGTCTATCAGCAGCAATACCTGCAGGTCAGCCACAGCCAACCTGTCGGCAGCTGGACCCTGGGCGCCAACCTCGGCTACTTCCAGGGTGAAGACGACGGCGCCAAGCGCGCGGGCGATCTGGACAACAAGACCTACTCGGGGATGTTCTCGGCCAAGGTCGGCGGCAACACCTTCTATGTCGGCCTGCAGAAGGTCAGTGGCGATACCTGGATGCGGGTCAACGGCACCAGCGGCGGCACCCTGGCCAACGACAGCTACAACGCCAGCTTCGACAACGCCAACGAGCGCTCGTGGCAGGCGCGGCATGACTTCAACTTCACCACTGTCGGCGTACCTGGGCTGACCCTGATGAACCGCTATATCAGTGGCCGCGAGGTGCACAGTGGCGCAGTCACCGATGGCAAGGAGTGGGTGCGTGAGTCGGAGCTGGCCTATGTGATCCAGAGCGGTACGTTCAAGGACTTGAGCATCAAGTGGCGCAACTCGACTATCCGCCGCGACTTCAGCAGCAACGAGTTCGACGAGAACCGGTTGATCTTCAACTACCCGCTGTCGCTTCTGTAAATAGCCTGCGCAGCGCCATGCCTGGCCTGCGCCTGATCAGGCCAGCCATGACCCGGCGTTGCTGCGGTTAAAAAGCGCAGCTACGGCATTGACAAGGCCGGGAATCACTACGGATAATCCAGCACAGTCATACGACAACCTACAACAACTCAAAACAAACGAGCTTGCCATGACTATCACACCGTTCAAGCGCCTGCTGCTCACCGGAGCCGCAGGCGGCCTCGGCCAAGTGCTTCGCGAGCGCCTCAAGGGCTACGCCGAAGTACTGCGCCTCTCCGACATTGCACCGATGGCGCCCGCCAGCAGTGCTCAGGAAGAAATCGTCGAATGCGACCTGGCGGATAAAGCCGCCGTGCACCAGCTGGTGGAAGGCGTCGATGCCATCTGCCACTTCGGCGGTGTCTCGGTCGAGCGCCCTTTCGAAGAAATCCTCGGCCCGAATATCTGCGGCGTGTTCCACCTCTACGAGGCGGCGCGCAAGCATGGGGTCAAGCGGATCATCTTCGCCAGCTCCAACCACACCATCGGCTTCTACCAGCAAGACCAGCAGATCGACGCCCATGCTCTGCGGCGTCCGGACGGCTACTACGGCCTGTCCAAGTGCTACGGCGAGGACGTCGCCAGCTTCTACTTCGATCGCTACGGCATCGAGACTGTCAGCATCCGCATCGGCTCATCGTTCCCCGAGCCGCAGAACCGGCGGATGCTCAGCACCTGGCTGAGCTATGACGACCTGACCCAACTGATCGAGCGCGGCCTGTTCACCGAAAAGGTCGGCCACACCGTGGTCTACGGCGCCTCGGCTAACCGTGATGTGTGGTGGGACAACCGCCATGCCGCGCATCTGGGCTACCAGCCGAAGGACTCCTCCGAGGTGTTCCGCGCCAAGGTCGAAGCGCAACCAGCGCCAGCCGCCGATGATCCGGCGATGGTGTATCAGGGTGGCGCATTCGTCGCTGCCGGGCCTTTCGACTGATCCACCACGCGCAAGGAGGCTGTCTACCGTGAACTACGAACTGATCGTGGATGCGCGCAATGCCACCGGCGAAAGCCCGGTGTGGGATGTTGCCGAGCAGGCGCTGTACTGGGTCGATATCCCTGCCGGCCAGCTGCACCGCTGGACGGCTGCAGATGGCGCTCATCAAAGCTGGCAAGCGCCGCAAATGCTCGCCTGCATCGCCCGCTCAAGCAACGGCGAGTGGATTGCCGGCATGGAAGATGGCGTCTATGCGCTGACTGCCAATGCCCAGGGTAAGCTCGACAGCCGCCTGCTGAGCGCGGTTGAACATGGCGCCGAGGGCATGCGCTTCAATGATGGCCGCTGCGACCGCCAGGGCCGTTTCTGGGCCGGCAGCATGCTGATGAACATGCAGCAGGCGGCGCCGCTGGGTGCGCTGTATCGGTATGACGGCGAGGGCCGGCCGCTGCATTTGCAACTGGAGCAGATGATCGTGCCCAACGGCCTGGCGTTCAGCCCGGACGGTACGCGCATGTATCTGTCCGACTCCCACCCCGACGTGCAGCGCATCTGGCAGTTCGATTACGACATCGACACCGGCACCCCGCACAACCAGCGCCTGTTCGTCGATATGCGCGGCTTCCCGGGTCGGCCTGACGGCGCCGCCGTGGATGCCGACGGCTGCTACTGGATCTGCGGCAACGATGCAGGCCAGGTGCACCGCTTCACCCCCGAGGGGCGGCTGGACCGCTCACTCAATGTGCCGGTGAAAAAGCCGGCGATGTGCGCCTTTGGCGGGCCCAACCTGGACACCTTGTTCGTGACCTCGATCCGCCCCGGCGGCGACCTGCACGACCAGCCGCTGGCCGGTGGCGTGTTCGCCCTGGAGCCGGGCGTGCAGGGCCTGCCAGAAACCGCCTGGCGCGGCTGAACCGAATCCCGCTACACCGTGCGATACCCAAATAATAACAACACTGGAGCGTCACCATGGTCTTCAAACGCAAGCTGCTTCTGGCCGTACTCCCGTTGGCGATCAGCCTTTCCGGCACCGCCTCGGCGCTGGATATCAAGTTCGCCGAGATCCATCCCGCCGGCTACCCGACCGTAGTCGCCGAGCAGAACATGGGCAAGAAGCTCGAAGCCGCCAGCAATGGCGAGATCACCTTCAAGATGTTCGCCGGTGGCGTGCTCGGCTCGGAGAAGGAAGTCATCGAACAGGCGCAGATCGGTGCGGTGCAGATGACCCGTGTCAGCCTCGGTATCGTCGGCCCGGTGGTGCCGGATGTGAACGTGTTCAACATGCCGTTCGTGTTCCGCGATCACGAGCACATGCGCAAGATCATCGATGGCGAGATCGGCCAGGAGATCCTCGACAAGATCACCAATTCCGAATTCAACCTGGTCGCCCTGGCCTGGATGGATGGCGGCACGCGCAGCATCTACACGAAAAAACCGGTGCGCAAGATCGAAGACCTCAAGGGCATGAAGATCCGTGTGCAGGGCAACCCGCTGTTCATCGACATGATGAACGCGATGGGCGGCAACGGCATTGCCATGGACACCGGCGAGATCTTCAGCGCCTTGCAGACCGGGGTGATCGACGGTGCGGAAAACAACCCGCCGACCCTGCTCGAGCACAACCACTACCAGAGCGCCAAGTACTTCACCCTGACCGGCCACCTGATCCTGCCTGAGCCGGTGGTGATGTCCAAGACCACCTGGGAAAAACTCACGCCTGAGCAGCAGACCCTGGTGAAGAAATTCGCCCGTGAAGCGCAGATGGAAGAGCGTGCGCTGTGGGACGCGAAGTCGGCCGCCAGTGAAGAGAAACTGAAGGCCGCCGGGGTCGAGTTCATCGTGGTCGACAAAAAGCCGTTCTTCAACGCCACCGCGCCAGTGCGGGAAAAGTACGGCGCGCAATACGCCGACCTGATGAAGCGTATCGCCGAAGTCCAGTGACCTGCGGCTCCCTCCCCAGCTAGATGCGGCTGCACGGCAACGTGCAGCCTCGGTGGTGCTTTATGAAAACACTTGTGTTGCGTGTCAACGATACCTTGTACAGCGGTTGCATCTGGGTGGCGGGGCTGTCGATCCTGACCATGACGCTGATCATTCCCTGGGGCATCTTCGCCCGTTACGTGCTCGGCAGCGGCTCGAGCTGGCCGGAGCCGGTGGCGATCCTGCTGATGGTGGTGTTCGCCTTTATCGGCGCGGCCGCCAGCTATCGGGCGGGCGCGCACATGGCCGTGACCACGGTGACCGACCGCCTGCCGCCAGCGCGGCGCAAGGCGGCAGCGCTGTTGGTGCAGGTGCTGATGCTGCTGGTCTGCGCGTTCATGACCTTCTATGGCATCAAGCTGTGCATCACCACCTGGAACCAGTTTCTCGCCACCTTGCCGTCGATCCGTGTAGGCATGACCTATGCGCCGATCCCGGTCGGAGGGGCGATCACTTTGCTGTTCGTACTGGAAAAACTCTTCTACGGCGATCAGAGCCATCGCCAGGTAATGCGCTTCGATGTCGTCGAAGAAAGCGAAGGAGCGGCATAAATGGATGCGTTCATTTTGTTGGGCAGCTTCATCGCCCTGATCCTGCTGGGCATGCCAGTGGCGTATGCACTGGGCCTGGCTGCATTGGTCGGTGCCTGGTGGATCGATATTCCGCTGCAGGCAATGATGATTCAGGTCGCCAGCGGGGTTAACAAGTTCTCGCTGCTGGCGATCCCGTTCTTCGTGCTGGCCGGCGCGATCATGGCCGAGGGTGGCATGTCGCGGCGGCTGGTGGCGTTTGCCGGGGTATTGGTGGGGTTTGTGCGTGGCGGCCTGTCGCTGGTCAATATCACCGCCTCGACTTTCTTTGGCGCGATCTCCGGCTCGTCGGTGGCCGACACCGCATCAGTCGGTTCGGTGCTGATCCCGGAAATGGAGCGCAAGGGCTATCCGCGTGAGTTTTCCACGGCAGTAACCATCAGCGGTTCGGTGCAGGCATTGCTGACCCCGCCCAGCCACAACTCGGTGCTGTACTCGTTGGCGGCCGGCGGCACGGTGTCGATTGCCTCGCTGTTCATGGCCGGGGTCATGCCTGGGCTGTTGATGAGCGCGGTGTTGATGGGCCTGTGCCTGATCTTCGCCAAGCGCCGCAACTACCCCAAGGGGGAGGTGATCCCGCTGCGCCAGGCGCTGAAAATCGCCGGTGAAGCGCTGTGGGGCCTGATGGCGATGGTGATCATCCTCGGCGGCATTCTGTCCGGGGTATTCACCGCGACCGAGTCGGCGGCGATTGCCGTGGTCTGGTCATTCTTCGTGACCATGTTCATCTACCGCGACTACAAATGGCGTGACCTGCCCAAGCTGATGCACCGCACGGTGCGGACCATCTCGATCGTGATGATCCTGATCGGCTTTGCCGCAAGCTTTGGCTACGTGATGACGCTGATGCAGATCCCGTCGAAGATCACCACGATGTTCCTGACCCTGTCGGACAATCGTTACGTGATCCTCATGTGCATCAACTTCATGCTGCTGCTGTTGGGCACGGTGATGGACATGGCGCCGTTGATTCTGATCCTGACGCCAATTCTGCTGCCGGTGATCACTGGCATCGGCGTCGACCCGGTGCATTTCGGCATGATCATGCTGGTCAACCTGGGTATCGGTCTGATCACGCCGCCGGTGGGCGCGGTGCTGTTCGTTGGCTCGGCCATCGGCAAGGTCAGCATCGAGGCGACGGTCAAGGCGCTGCTGCCGTTCTATGTGGCGCTGTTCCTGGTGCTGATGGCAGTGACCTACATCCCGGCTATCTCGCTGTGGCTGCCAAGCGTAGTGCTGTAACTGTGATAGGCGGGCCTGCGGGTCCGCCCTCCCCCTGCAAACGGATTTGTGCACATGGCTGTCGCCTCCTCTTCGAATACCTCTCTGTTTCCGCGCAAGCTGGCGGTGGCGCTGCTGGCGCTGCTGGCGTGTGCCTTTGCCGGCAACCACATCGCCGCGCGGATCGCCTTTGATAACGACACCGGCGTGTTGCTGGCGATTCTGTGTCGCTCAGGGATCACCCTGCTGGCGCTGGCGGCGCTGGTGCTGTGGCAGCGCCAGTCGCTGGGACTGCCATCGGGGTCGCGGCGCTGGCAATTGCTGCTGGGGCTGTTGATTGCCACCCAGAGCCTGTGCCTGTACTCGGCGGTGGCGCGGATCCCCGTGGCGCTGGCGCTGCTGGTCGGCAACACCTTCCCGATTCTGCTGGCGCTGCTCAGCTGGGCGCTTGGCGGGCCGCGACCGACCCGGCGCACCGTGTTGCTGATGGGGCTGATTCTGCTCGGTCTGGTGCTGGCGCTGGATGTGCCGTCACGCCTGGCCGACAGCGCTGACGCCAACCCGGACTGGACCCTCGGCGTGAGCCTGGCGTTCTGCGCCGCTTGTGTATTTGCCTGTGCGTTGTGGATCACCGATCACAAGCTGGCCAGCGTACGCGGGCCGGTGCGCAGCTTGCTGACCTTGATGATCGTGTTCGCCAGCATGCTCGTGGCCGGAGTCGGCGGCTGGGTGCCGGCGGGCTTGTCGCTGCCCAGCAGCAGCGCTGGCTGGATCGCTTTGGCCAGCCTGGTGGTGCTGTATGGCGTGGCGTTTACCTTGCTGTTTGTCTGCGTGCCGCGGCTGAACATGGCGCAGAACGCGCCGGTAATGAACATCGAGCCGATCGCCACGCTGTTGCTGGCCTGGGCGTTGCTTGATCAACGCCTGAGCGGCATGCAGTTGATCGGCGGCGCGGTGGTGGTCTGCGGGATTGTGTTGCTGACCTATCGGCGCTCGGCCTGATCACCGTGTTTGCACCTGGAGCGTGCTGAATGGCTTTATTCGAACTGCATCTGGAAGACCGCCTGACGCGCCTGAGCCTGGCACCGGAGCTGGGCGCCAGCCTGGTCAACTGGCAGGTCAAGGGCAGTGGCCTGCCATTGCTGCGCCACAGTGATCAAGCGGCGCTGGACAGCGCGTCGCCACGGCGCCTGGGCTGCTATCCGCTGGCGCCGTGGTCGAACCGGATCGATGGCGGCGGCTTTGCCCGCCCCGATGGCTGGCTGACATTGCCAGCGAACACCGAGCATTCGCCTTATGCGATCCATGGCAGCGCCTGGCAGCAGGCCTGGCAAGTGACGCATAAAGGTACTGATCATGCGTGCCTGACGTTGAACAGCGAGCTGCCCTTTGCCTATCGGGCGGTGCTGCATGTCAGCCTTGCCGAGGGCTGTCTGAGCCTGGATCTGCAGGTCATCCATCTGGATGATTCGCCCTGCTGGCATGGTCTTGGGCTGCACCCGTATCTGCCCCGCCATGCTGACACCTTGTTGCTGGCCCCGGCGCGTCAGGTATGGATCGGCGATGAGGGTTGCTTGCCGTCGCGCCAGGTCGAAATCCCGTCTCACTGGCGCTTCGAGCAATTGAGTGAGCTGCCCGCAACCGTAGTTGATCATGCCTTCAGCGGCTGGCAAGGCGAGTGCACGATTATCCAGCCGGCAGCCGGCTATCAATTACGCTGCAGCGCCAGCGGAGCCGACCATTACCTGTTGTTCTGTCCGCAGGACCAGCCGTTCTTCTGCTTTGAGCCAGTCAGCCATCCGATCAATGCGCATCATTTGCCTGGGCGCCCCGGCTTGCGCCTGCTGCGCAAGGGCGAGCACGTCAGCCTGGGTTTCAGAATGCAGTACCAAGCGCTCAATTGAGGTAACGGTGCGCACGCAGGTTGCTGGCCAGCCGGTCGATGAACGCCCGGACCTTGGTAGAGCCGTATTTGCTTTCGCGGTGCAGCACGTGGATCGGCCACGGCGCTTGCTCGTAAGCCTGGAGCACCACCTGCAAGCGCCCCGCCGCCAGTTCTGCGGCTACCTGATAAGAGAGCAACCGCGCGATGCCCAGCCCCGCCGTGGCGGCGACGATTGCCGCGTCGTTGCTGGTCACCGTCAGCCGGGGCTTGATCCGCACCTGCACAGGCGCCTGTTCAGGGCCGAATGTCCACTCCAGACGCGGTGACACGCCGCTGGCCGCAATCATCGTATGCTCGGCCAGCTCGGCGGGATGCTGTGGTGTGCCGTGGCGCTGCAGATACTCAGGCGAAGCACACAACAGCCGGCGCACCTGACCGACGCGCACAGCCTTCAGCCCCGAATCCGGCAATGGCCCGATGCGCACGGCAACGTCCATGCCCTCCTCCACCAGATTGACCACCCGATCAAGAAAGTAGGCGGACACGTCCACCTCGGGGTAGGCCTGCAAATAGTCGACGATGCACGGCATGACAAAGGCCTTGCCGAACAGCAACGGCGCCGTTACCGACAGGTTGCCTTTGGGCGCCGCGTTGATCCCGGCAGCCGCTTCGTTGGCCTCGTGGATACTGGCGAGGATGTTGCGGCTGTCCTCCAGGTAGCGGCTGCCGGCTTCGGTCAGGCGCACATTGCGCGTTGTGCGCTGCAACAGCTTGATCCCGAGCGCCTCTTCCAGGGCACTGACCGCCCGCGTTACCGCCGCTGGCGACAGGCCGAGCTTGCGCGCCGCTGCGGCAAAGCTTTCCAGCTCACCCACCGCAATCAGCACCTTCATCAGGTGGATCTGATCCATGCCCCGCCCCCGTGTGAATCCTGCTGCGATTATTCCCGGGGCGGGCGGCTGATCACAAGGGCGCATCGATCAAAGATCCAGCACCAGCGGCTGGCCGCCGTCATCTGCCGGTACAGCGCAGCAGATCAGCACGCTTCCGCTTTCGGGCAACTCGGCAGGTGGCTGCGGGTAGTGCACCTGGCCGGTGACGATGCGCGTCTTGCAGGTGCCGCAGGAACCGCCGCGGCAACTGAACTCCGGCGTCAGCCCGCGGCGCTCGGCCAGTTCCAGCAGGCTGCCGGAGCCCGGCGTCCAGCGCGCCTCCTTGGCCGAGCCGGCAAAATGCACCGGGACCGGTTGAGTGGCTGCGGGTGGCTGCTGCAGTGCAGGCTGAGCACCGTCGCCGTGACGGGTCAGCGTCGACGGGCCAAAGGCCTCGGCATGGATGCGCGCGTCCGCCACGCTCAACCGGCGCAGACCGTCATAGATATCCTGGGTGAAGCTGGCCGGGCCGCAAACGTAGAAGTCGTAATCATCCAGCGCCAAGCACGCCTTGATCTGTTCGATGCCAAGCCGACCGGCCAGCTCGAAGTCCTGACCAGGTACCGCTTGAGATTCGGGCTGGCTGAGCGCTCGGTACAGGTGCAGGCGATCGCCGGCCTGCTGTTGTAATGCACTAAGTTCCTGGCCAAATGGCAGCTCGGCCAGGCTGCGGGCGCCCTGGAACAGATGCACAGGCCGCGTTGCACTGAGCGCCAGTTGCTCACGCAGCATCGCCAGCAACGGTGTAATGCCGACCCCTGCCGCGATCAGCACCAATGGCCGATCACTGCTGCTGTCGAGCTTGAAACTGCCCATCGGCTGGCGCACGTGCAATACATCGCCAACACCGACCTGCTCATGCAGATAGCGCGACGCCGCGCCCTGTTGCTTGACGCTGATACGCAGGTAGCCATCCGACGGCGCGCTGGACAGGCTGTAGGTGCGGATCACTGTTGATTGCGCATCCAGCGGCAAGCGCAGCGGAAGATGCTGCCCTGGCGCGAAGGTTATCACTGAGCCGTCTGCAGGTTGCAGATAGAACGAGCGAATATCACGGCTCTCCTGCTCGATCCTGCTCACTCGCCAGCCGAGCCAGTCCTGCTGGCGCTGAGCCTGTTGCAGGCGCTGCTGCGCTTCAGCCCAGGTGCCAGTGGCCAGGCTGGTTGGCGCATAGGCCTCGAAGTCCCAGCGCAGCGACACCGCTGCGGGACGCCGCACCACCTGTTCGACCTCCAGTACCCACAGCCGCTCGGCGCCCTCGAACGCCTGTGTAAACGGGCTGTCGAGCAGCAACTCGGTACGCCCGGACAGTTGCAACACATCGCCGCTGGCGAAATCCACGAACAGCAAGCCGGCGCGTGGATTGACCAGCAGATTGCCCAGGGTATTGAAGTACAGGTTGCCGGCGTAGTCCGGGATGGTCAGGCGGTTACCCTCGACTTTGACGAAACCGGCGCGCCCGCCACGGTGGGAAACATCCACCGAGCGCTGACCATCGGCATGCTCGACGTAGCTGGCAACAAACAGTGTGTCGGCCGCTTCGATCAGCGCCGTGGCCCATGCGTCCAGTGAAGCCGCGTCCTCACGGGGCTGCGCGGACACTTCGACCCGGCGATAGTTGCGCAGCTGGATATATTGCGGGCAGTTGCCGAAGGAATGCTCGACCTGCACGTCGAGTTGGCCGGCCAGCGCCGATTGAATCACGCCATTGATCCGGTTGCGCCGCCGCGTGTGCAGCTCGATGCCGAGCATGCCAATCGCCTGCCCGGCGGCCAGCCCAGCGGCAGCTGGATCATCACTGGCAAGTTTGGCGGACAGGCGCAGCTGGCGCGGATCCGGCGAACTGACAAAGCCATTCTCTCCCTCGATCAGGGTCGCCCAGGGCCAGCCCCGGGTATCCACACTGGCGGCAATCATGAATGGCAACTGTTGGAAGAACTGGCGGTGCTGGTCGGGCATGTAGTCACGAATGACCCTTTGCCCGAATACTGCCATCCTCTCGGCAACGCCGGCTTTTTCTTGCAAGGCTCTCTCGCCGGCGTGCCAAGGCGAGCTCGGATCATTGGATTGCGTTTGCATGACGGCGTCTCTCGGAGGGCGTGGGCCAGATCAGTCGGCGCTGTACAGGCCGGCGGCAGTACGCGGCATGGCAACAAAGCCAGGCAGCGCTTCGATGCGTGCCAGCCAGGCACGGACGTTGGCGTACGGTTCCAGCGACACATTGCCCTCAGGCGCGTGGGCGATGTAGGTGTAGATGGCGACGTCAGCGATGGTTGGATGGGTGCTGGTCAGGAACGGCTGCGTGGCCAACCCCTGGTCGACAACGGCAAACAAATCGTGCGCGCGGCCAATCACTTCTTCAGCGTTCAACGGAACACCAAAAACCGTAATCAATCGTGCTGCAGCCGGACCATAGGCCAATTGCCCGGCAGCAACCGATAGCCAGCGCTGTACCTGGGCCGCAGCTTGAGGTTGCTCGGGTAGCCAATTGCCTTCGTCATACGTTTTGGCCAGGTACACGAGGATGGCGTTGGAGTCGGCGATGACCGTGCCGTTGTCATCGATCACCGGGATCTGGCCAAACGGATTGATGGCGAGAAACGCTGGCCGCTTGTGCTCGCCGTTGGGCAGGTCGACATTGACCTTTTCAGTCGGCAGGCCGAGCAACGACAGCATCAGCTCGATGCGGTGGCCATGGCCGGATTTGGCGACGGTGTAGAGCTTGATAGGGGCTGGCATGGTCCTGACTCCGGAGTGGGTGGGTGATGCAGGTAATCCTGCGCCCATCTGCCAGCCAATAGAATCAGTGCCCGTGACAATCCATAATTTCGCCAGGCGAAATAATCATACAGTTGAACACGGGCCGGCCACCTGGTACGGCCTCAGTGACGATGTTGCTTGTGATAGCCATACAAGCCATGCGCGGCGTCGATCACCCGTGGCACGCAAGCTTGATGTTCATCGAAGCTCATCGAGTCGAGCAGTTCGAAGTTGTCTTCCAGGCCATGCAGAGAAATGGCCTTGAGCAAGGCGTCCTGCTCAGGAGGCAACTCGCCCCACTGCGCGACCTGGGTACCGCGCATGTAGCCGAAGCACCACTCTTCGAGAATGATCGTTGGGCCCTCTTCGCCATGACCCTCTTCGAACAAAGGCTCGAATTGGTCTGGCTGCTCAGCCAACTCCGCAGCCACGTCGTTGCAATAGCGCAACATCAGCGCGGTGTAGGCCTCTTCATGGGCGGGACGCTTGAACTTCGGCACCTTGCCACCGCTGACTGCGGGCAACCACTGCTCCGGGATGACCTTGACCGGGGAGCTGGCCAGTGCGGTGAAAAAGCCGTTGAGCTCGGCCAGGTTCAGCACCGAGAAATCGTTGCCGTAGGTGATCAGCAAATCTTCGAGGCGGGCGAGTTCTTTTTCTTCAAGACGGGGCAGCATGGTTCGGCGGATTCCTGCACTACGGGATATGCAGGCACCCTAGCATAGCTAGCCGGCTTTGGTGGCAGGTTGCGGCAAGTGCCGCGGTGGATCGGCGGGACTGCACATGGAAGAAGGGGCAAGTGCCCCTTCTTCCATGTGTCAGCGCTATCACTGCTAACGACGGATCAGACCCTGATCCTTATACCGCCAACGCGCGCTCACGCAGCTCGCTGTTGAGGATGCGGTCGTTCTCGCTGTAGTCGACCGGGCAGTCGATCACGTGCACGCCAGGGGTCTTGATGCAGTGCTCAAGCAGCGGCAGGAAGCCTTCGGCGCTCTCTACGCGATGGCCATTGGCACCGTAGGCTTCGGCGTATTTGACGAAGTCCGGGTTGCCGTAGTCCAGGCCGTAGTCGGTGAAGCCCATGTTGGCCTGCTTCCAGCGGATCATGCCGTAGCCGTCGTCACGCAGGATCACCACGGTGATGTGCATGCCCAGACGTACCGCGGTTTCCAGTTCCTGGCTGTTCATCATGAAGCCGCCGTCGCCGCACACGGAGATCACCGGACGGTCCGGGTAGACCAGGTGCGAGGCCATCGCCGATGGCAGGCCAGCGCCCATGGTTGCCAGGGCGTTGTCGAGCAAAACGGTGTTGGGCTTGTGCGCCTTGTAGTTGCGGGCGAACCAGATCTTGTAGATGCCGTTGTCCAGGGCAACGATACCTTCGGACGGCAGCGCGCGGCGGATATCGGCAACCAGGCGCTGCGGGTATACCGGGAAGCGGTCATCGTCGGCGCCTTCGGCGATCTGTGCTTCGTTGGCTTCACGGATGGTCAGCAGACGGGTGAAGTCCCAGTGGCTGGTATCGGTCAAAGCTTCGCCGATCTGCCAGACGGCGTTGGCGATGTCACCGATCACTTCGATCTGCGGGAAGTACACCGCATCGACTTCGGCAGAACGGAAGTTGATGTGGATGACTTCGGTGCCGCCACGGACCATGAAGAACGGTGGCTTCTCGATGACGTCATGACCGATGTTGATGATCAGGTCGGCAGCTTCGACGGCGCGATGGACGAAGTCGCCGGACGACAGCGCGGCGTTGCCGAGGAAGCGCGGGTGCCGCTCGTCGACCACACCTTTGCCCATCTGGGTGGTGATGAACGGAATGCCGGTCTTGTCGATCAGTTGCTTGAGAACCTTGGCGGTCATCTTGCGGTTGGCGCCGGCGCCGATCACCAGGATCGGGCTGCGCGCGTTCTGCAGCTTCTCAACAGCAGCTTCCACGGCCTTGTGCTCGGCCAGTGGACGGCGGCTCAGGCTTGGCGGAATCGGCATGCTGTCGGTTTGCTCGGCAGCAATGTCTTCAGGCAGCTCAAGGTGCACAGCGCCTGGCTTTTCTTCTTCCGCCAGGCGGAAGGCTTCGCGCATGCGTGCTGGGATATTGTCGGCGGAGGCGAACTGATGGGTGTACTTGGTGATAGGGGCCATCATGCCGCACACGTCGATGATCTGGAAGCGGCCCTGTTTGGACTTCTTGATCGGCTTTTGGCCGGTGATCATCATCATCGGCATACCGCCCAGGTAGGCGTAAGCACTGGCAGTCACCAGGTTGGTCGCGCCTGGGCCGAGGGTCGACAGGCTGACGCCGGTCTTGCCGGTCAGACGGCCGTAGGTGGCGGCCATGAAGCCTGCAGATTGCTCGTGGCGGGTCAGTACCAGCTTGATCTTCGACTTGCGCAGGGATTCGAGCAGGTCGAGGTTTTCCTCACCAGGGATGCCGAATACATACTCGACACCTTCGTTTTCCAGGCATTGCACAACGACATCGGCGGCCTTAGCCATCTTGCTTGTTACCTCAAGTAATTGGACGCCGGGACGTCCAGGACGGTCAGCACAGCGGTGCTGAAAGAGTCTTTGCACAGGCGCAAGGTGCCCGTGGGTTAAGTCTTGACGTTGAGGGTGCAGGGGAAAGTCACGTCATCAAAGTGCATTATTGTCGCACCTTGCTGGTGGCGGATGTCGAGGGGTTTTGGCAGGGAGGTAGATTTGGGTGCCGGATGCAGCACAAGATCTGCGGATCCCGGAAAAGACAAAACCCCTACCTGCTCGCGCAGATAGGGGTTTTGCGA
>CAUQIJ010000005.1:0-272338 GCA_963518285.1 uncultured Pseudomonas sp.
GCTCATAAAAACCCCAAAAGTGGACGGGTGTCCAACATTTGGGGCGCAGCTCAGATCCCTGTAGGAGCGGCCTTGTGTCGCGAAAGGCGCGCGCAGCGGGCCCGGGATTTATGCCTCACATAGGATTGCCGGGCCAGCTTCGCTGGCCTTTCGCGACACAAGGCCGCTCCTACATGGGGGCGGTGCGCGATGGAGCTTTGCGTTATAATCCCGCTCTTTAGCCGCCGTCCGCCCGTGAGGCCGACCGCGCATCTCTACCGAATGAAGAGGCTAGACCCTTGGCATTGACGATTCTTGGCCTGTCCGGCGCCCTTAGCCATGACCCTTCCGCGGCCCTGTACATCGACGGCAAGCTGATTGCCGCCGCCGAAGAAGAGCGCTTCGTGCGTGACAAGCATGCGAAGAATCGCATGCCCTACGAGTCGGCGAAGTTCTGCCTGGAACAGGCCGGCATCAAGCCGTCGGACGTCGATGTGGTCGCCATCCCCTTCGCCCCGATCAGCCTGTTCGGCAAGGCCCGCTGGCACTACGCCAAGCGTTACTGGTACGCCCCGGACCGCGCCCTCGATGCGCTGCTGATGGGCAACCGTCGCTACAAGCGCTATCGCAACAAGATCGTCTGGTGCCTCGAGCAACTGGGCTTCGATCCGAAAAAGATCAAGATCGAGCCGGTCGAGCACCACCTGGCGCACGCCTCCAGTGCCTACCACTGCTCGGGCTTCAAGGAAAAAACCGCGATCCTCGGCATCGATGGCAAGGGCGAATACGCCACCACCTTCTTTGGCTACGGCGAAAACGGCAAGATCCACAAGATCAAGGAATTCTTCGATCCGGACTCGCTTGGCGGCCTGTATGGCGCGATCACCGAGTTTCTCGGCTTCGAAATGCTCGACGGCGAGTTCAAGGTCATGGGCATGGCGCCGTATGGCGATGCCAGCAAATACGACTTCTCGCGCCTGGCCAGCTTTGAAAACGGCGAACTGGTGATCAACACCGAATACGCCAACGTCATCGGCCTGCGTCGCTATAAAGAGAAGGGCAAGGGCTTCTACTTCTCGCCAAAACTGATCGAGTGGCTGGGTCCCAAGCGCGAAGGTGATATTGCCGACGAGCCGTACATCCACTATGCGGCGAGCATGCAGGCGCTGTTCGAGAAACTTGCGCTGCAGATGATCGACCATTACCTGGGCGACATCCTCAAACAGACCGGCAAGCTGGCCTTCGCCGGCGGTTGCGCGCTGAACGTCAAGCTCAACCAGAAAATCATCGCCCGCCCGGACGTCAAAGAGCTGTTTGTGCAGCCGGCCTCCGGTGACGCCGGTACTGCGGTCGGCGCTGCTGCCTACGTGTCGCACGCCCGTGGCGTCCCGGTCGAGAAGATGGAACACGTCTACCTCGGCCCGTCCTACTCCAACGAAGACGTGATTGCCGCCTGCGCCCGTCACCCGAGCCAGCCGCAGTGGCGCAAGCTGGACAACATGCCCGAGCAGATCGCCAAGATCATGGTCGATGGCAACCCGGTGGCCTGGTTCCAGGGCCGCATGGAGTTCGGCCCGCGCGCGCTCGGTGGCCGTTCGATCATCGGCTGCCCAAGCGTTGCCGGGGTGGCCGACCGGATTAACCACCAGATCAAGTTCCGCGAGCGCTGGAGGCCTTTCTGCCCTTCGATGCTCGACACCGTTGCGCCGCAGATGATCAAGATCGATCACCCGGCGCCGTTCATGACCTTCACTTTCGAAGTGTCGGATGAATGGAAGTCTCGTGTACCGGAAGTGGTCCACGAAGACGGCACCTCGCGTGCTCAGGTGCTCAAGCGCGAATACAACCCGCGCTACTACGACATGATGAAAGCGCTGGAAAACCTGACCGGCAACGGCGTGTCGCTGAACACCTCGCTGAACCGCCGTGGCGAACCGATGATCTGTTCGCCGACCGACGCCTTGAACATGTTCTTCGGCTCGGACCTGCAGTACCTGATCATGGAAGACATCCTGGTCGTGAAGGATGGCGCTGCGCCTTATGACCAGCCGCTCTGAACCGCGCATCCTGCAGTTCTGCCATGGTTATGACGGGCCGTTTCTGGACTGCGCCCGTCAGTACGCCAGCCTGTTTCAGGGGCGCGGTTATCAGGTCACCACGGTGTTTCTCACCGGCAAGGCCGATCCGCAGGTAGCCGCGGGCTGTGCTTCGGACGAAGTGCTGTTTCTCGAATTCAGCTCCAAGGCCGTGCGCGGCCTGAAGCTGGGGGCGATTCGCGCGCTGCGGCGGATCGCTGCCGAGCGCAACTTTGCCCTGTGCATCGCTCACCGCTTCAAGCCGATCTATGTAGCCTTGCTGGGTACCGATCTGCCGGTGATCGGTGTGCACCACGCATTCGGCGACTACCAGCGCAAGAGTCGCCGGCTGTTCGCCCATCTGTTCCGCCGCCGCCTGAGCTTGCTCGGCGTGTCCGACGCGGTGCGTGATGACATGCGCCGCTGCCTGCCGCAGTGGCCGGCCGAACGTATTCAGACCCTGTACAACCGCATCGACGTCGATGCACTGCAGGCCAGCCTGGTGCCGGCTGATGAGGCCCGGCGCGTGCTTGGCCTCGATCCACAGGCGTGGATTGTCGGCAACGTCGGTCGGCTGCACCCGGACAAAGACCAGGCGACCTTGCTCAAAGGTTTCGCCCAGGCCCTGCCGAATCTGCCCGCCGGCGCTCGCCTGGCGATCCTCGGTACGGGTCGCCTGGAACCACAGCTAAAGGCCCAGGCGGCCGAACTGGGCATTGCCGCTCAGGTCGACTTCCTTGGCCAGGTGGCGGATGCGCGGCGTTACTTCAAGGCGTTCGATGTGTTTGCGCTGAGCTCGGATCACGAGCCGTTCGGGATGGTTCTGCTCGAGGCCATGGTCGCCGGGGTACCACTGCTGGCCACGGCCTGTGGCGGTGCCCGCGAAGTGGTCGAAGGCGTTGGCGTGTTGTTCCCGCTGGGCGACGCCGGGCAGTTGGCCCAGGGCCTGGAGCATATGGCCAGGCTGGACGACCAGCAGCGTCAGGCGTGTGCCGAGCACATGCTGCAACGCTTGCGCGAGCGCTTCAGTGATCAGGCCGTTGCCGAGACCTTCTGGCAGTTGCCGCAGGCACAGGCGTTGGCGGTGCAGCCGTGATCTTCAACCGCATCCCGGCCGTGCGCGAGCGCGGCTGGAAGGTCATCGATGCTGCCGCCTATGCCGAAACCTGGCAGCGTTTTGGCGGCAGCGTTGCCACCCATCCCCTGGTGCTCGAACAGTTGGCTGAGCTTGCGCAGATCCCTGTGCGCTATCTGGGCTGGGAGCAGGGCGGTGAATTGCAGGCGGCCATTCCGGCCTGGGGGCGCCACTTGGCACTGTCCAAGGACGTGCTCAAACGCCACGGCAAAAAGGGCCTGTTCGATCTGGGCAATGCCGAGCTGATTCTGCCGGCGGCCAGCACTGCCGAGGCACCGCTGCGCCATGCCGGGCGCTACCTGTCAGAGCTCAATCATGGCCGCTTCAGCGGCCTGCAGGCGCAAACTGAACAGTTGGCCATGGCCCGCGCGCCGGAAGACCTGTCGAAGAAGTTTCGCTATAACCAGCGCCGCGAACTGCGCCTGCTGGAAGAAGCCGGCGGGCAGGTGCAGCCGATCAGCGACTTTACCTCGGCGCAGATCGCCAGCATGTATTGCGACCTGTTCCAGCGTCGCTGGGGCTTTGCCGCGACCGGCGCGCTGCACATGCCGCAAGTGCTCGAACGCCTGCGCGAGCTGTTGATCGGCTCGGTCATATTGCTTGAAGGTGCACCGATTGCCATTCAGCTGATTTACCGTGTCGAGGCCCCGCAGTGGGTCAGCGTCGAGTACGTCAACGGCGGCGTCGACCCCGAGACCAAGGCGTTCAGCCCCGGCAGCGTGCTGAGCTTCCTCAATACCCAGGCCGCCTGGGAAGATGCCCGCGCGCGCAACAAGGCCCTGCGTTTCTCCTTTGGTCGTGCCGACCGGGAGTACAAAGAGCGTTGGTGCACGCCGGTGCCGGTGTATCAGGTCTGACCATGAGCGCACGCAAGCAGCAGTTACTCAAGCGTCATCGCAAGCGCAAGCGGCTGGTTGTACTGGTGCTGCTGTGCGCGCTGCTGCTGTCTGGCCTGTGGTCATGGTGGCTGCCGCCAGTGCTGGCGCTGCTGCTGTGGGTCGGTCATGAAGCCTGGTTTTCCGACCACCTGTTCTACGTTGCAGCCAGCGACTATGAGTATGACCTGCAAGGCTGCGAGCGTTATCCGTTGCACAGCCGTGACGGCCTGCTGACGCTGCCGCAAGATTGCGTGTTGGATGCCAGCGAGACCTTGCTGCTGCGGGTGCACCTGCATGCCAGCTGGCTGGGCCGGCTGCTTGACCCTGCCGTTGTAATCGAAGGCGGCAATACCGACAAGCAAACGTTCGAGCGCGGCGCCAAGGGCGTGCGCTACCTCAATCTCAGTGGCCAGCAGGCTGCATTGGCGGCCGGGCAAGTGCGTTTGCGCGGGCACCATTGCCGGCTGACGGGTGAAATGGAGCTGCTGGTCATCCGCCACGGCGATTACCTTGCCGGCACCCTGATGGTGATCGCGCCGCATGCCGATGATGCCGAGCTGGCTGCCTTTGCAGCGTATGCGCAGGCCGAGCAGAGCTGGATCGTCACGCTCACCGCGGGCGAAATCGAAAACGAGCACTACCGCGACACGCTGGGCCTGGACACTGTGCAGGCCGCCCGGCTCAAGGGCGAGTTGCGCAGTTGGGACAGCGTCGCCGTGCCGCGCTGGGCCGGTGTGCCGTCGTCGCAGAGCGTGCAGTTGGGTTACTTCTGTATGCAGTTGAGCGCGATGCAGGCCGATCCGCTGGCAGTGGTGGCGTCCCGTGAGGCCGATCTGGCCGACACGCGTCCGTTTCGCCGCTTCAACGAATTCACCCTTCAGAGCGATGCACACGGTCAGCCGACCTGGCAGGCCCTGGTGGCTGACCTGCGCGAGCTGATCGAGCGGGCCCGGCCGAGCACAGTGGTGCTGCCGCATCCGCAGCTCGACCCGCACCCCGACCACGTCTGCGCCCATGCTGCGCTGCGCGAGGCGCTGGCCGCTTGCCAATGGCAGCCGCAGACCCTGCTGCTGTACGCCAACCACCTGCACGACAACGACCGCTGGCCGATGGGCGAGGCGGGTGATGGTGTGGCTCTGCCACCGTTGCTCGAAGCGCAGCCGGGGATGTGCCCGTGGGTGCTGCAAGTCTCACCTGAGCGACAGACGCAAAAGGCCATGTCTTTGGCTATGATGCACGACCTGCAGCCGCCGGCACCGCTCAAACGGCGGGTTCGGCGCTTGCTGCAACAGTATCTGGCGGGTCGCCGTTGGCCGCTATTTGGTAAAAACGAGTTCTTCCGTAAGGCAGTGCGTCGCCACGAACTGTTTTGGGTCGAGACACTGGTCGACAAGAGAGAACCACAGTGAAAGTCCTGTTTCTGGTCCAGAAAGAGCAGCGCGCCATCCTTGATCGGCTGTATGAAGGCATCGCCGCCAGTTGCGAGTGTGATATCCGCTGGCTGACCGACGCCGAACAGGACGACCTGCGCGGGTATTTCAAGCGGCATGTGCAGGTCGAGCAGTACGACCGCATCCTGTTCTTCCTGCGCTTCAAGAAGGAAATCCGCCAGGTTCGCTTCATCAGCCAGATACCCAATCTGGTGATCCTGGAGCACGATGCCTACCAGAACTACATCCCCTGCAAGTACACCGGCAAGTTCAGCGCGCATTACCGCCGGCTGCCGTGGGCGCGGGTGATCACCTCTGGCGCGGTGGTCACCCGTCGCCTGCAGGATGAAGGCTTTGACGCGGTGTTCGTGCCCAAGGGCTACGACCAGGCGCTGCTGCGCAACGAGAACCGTGAGCGCGATATCGAGCTGGCGTTTGTCGGCAGCCTGCGCAGCGTCGCCTACTCCGGGCGCAAGGCCATGCTCGACGCGTTGGCCGAGGTGGAAAACCTGGTTGTTACCCGCACCAAGTCCGGCGAAGAGTACAGCCAGACCCTCAGCCGCATTCGCTACTTCGTCAGTGCCGATGTCGGCATGGGCGAGTACATGATCAAGAACTTCGAAGCCATGGCCTGTGGCTGTGTGCTGTTCGCCTACGACCAGGGTGATGAAGAAAACCGCGCCCTGGGCTTTGTCGACATGGACAACATCGTGCTGTACCGCGACCTTGCGCAATTGCGCGAAAAGCTCGCGGTGCTGCGTGCCGACAGCGCCCTGGCCGAGCGTATTTCGCGCAATGGCCAGGCACTGGCAGAGCAACGTTTCAGCTTCCACGCCATTGGCCAGGCCATCGTCGAGGCCATGCGTCCCCCTTTGCGTCAGCGTGACAACCCGGGCCCGTGGCAACGTCTGCGTCGTGCCCTGGGTCTATGACGCTCGACCCTGAACTTTCGAGGACAACCATGCTTTTCAGTGAAAGCAGCGAGATCACGCTGATGGTGACCAGTTGCGGTCGGTTCGATCTGCTCAAGCGCACGCTCGAGACCTTCGACCGCTTCAACACCGCGCCCATCCGCGAGGTGTTCATCACCGAAGACGCCGGCGACGAGGCAGTGCGCGAGTGCATCCCCGAACACTGGCGTGCGCACACGACCTTTATCGTCAACAACCCGAAGCTGGGCCAACTGCGCTCGGTTGATGCTGCGTACGCGCAGATCAAGACGTTCTGGGTGTTCCACTGTGAAGATGACTGGGCGTTCTACCGCCCGGGCTTCATCGAAGATTCCATGGCCCTGCTTGAGGCTGATCCGCAGGCCTTGCAGGTCTGGCTGCGCAGCTTTGCCCATGACCTGCAGGTGCATAGCCCTTATGTGTTCCTGCACGAGCGTCAGGTTCTCCACGGCATCCCGTTCTACCAACTGGGTTCGAACAAGCCTGAATGGCAGGGGTTTTCCTTCAATCCGGGCCTGCGCCGGCTGGCCGATTACCAGGCGCACGCGCCGTATGCCTCGCATTCGGGCGAGAAGAGTCTGTCGCGGCTGTATGCCGATGCCAACCGCTACGCCTTGATTCTGGAAAACGATGCGGTGTTGCACACCGGTTTCGGTGAGCACGTGGAGATGCCCGAAGAGAAGGTCAAGAAGCTTCGGCGCAAGCGCATGGAGCGCATCAAGCTGGCGGCTGCGCTGGTGCTCGGGCTCGTGCTTGGGTGGGTGCTCACCTATGTTTGAAAAGCTTGGCAAGCAAGGAGCGATGAGCCGACAGTATTTTGCTGCAGCGGTGATCGTGTTCCTGCTCAGTTACGTACTGCTGGCGTCCGCGAAGTGGACCAATAACATCTTCTATGCGTTTGTTGCTTTGCCTGGCCTGGTGTTCCTGATCAAGGAGCGTGGGGCTGGAGTGTTTTCGCACAAGCTGGGCTGGGCGTGGATGCTGTTTCTGCTTTGGTTTCTGGTGCCTGCAGTGGTTGCCGGAAGCGGTCAGTTCTACAAACACATCCTCTATGTGGCGTTGTTTGTATTCATTGTCGGCGGCCTGGTCAATCCAGAGGTGTTCCGCTCGGAGGCGTTTGCTCGAGCGCTGTTTTGGATACTGTGTCTGTATATCTATGGCTGCGCTGCGTATCTCTACCAGTCGGGAGCGTTCGGCTTCGGCGCGCGGGTAGGGCTTCTGCCAGCGCGTCTTGCCAATGTGATCTATGCCAGTGTCTGGCTGTTCTGTGCACTGGCGTTGGCCATGCCAGCCTGGATCAGGCGTCGCCGCTGGGTCGAGGCATTCGCTGCGGTAGTGCTGTCTCTGGTAGCGGTCAGCTTTGTGCTGCAGACGCGAACTGCCCTGGTCGGTGCTGCATTCCTGTTCGCCGCATGGGCGTGCTACGCGCTATGGCGCTTCCCCCGAGTCGCCGGGCTTTGTCTGCTGGCCTGCGCCGTATTGGGTGGTGTTGGGCTGTGGCTGGCCAAAGACGCGCAGTGGTTTCATAACCTGTTCGTACGCGGTGACTCGTATCGAATCGAGTTGTTCCAGGTCATGGTCGGCGAGTGGCGCAATTGCGGCTGGTTGCTTGGCTGCGGCGTGGAGTTTCATACCGACAAGCTGCTCAGCGGTGTGATGCCGATCCAGCATCCGCACAACATCTTCGTCGCAATGGGCCTGTATACCGGTGGCATTTCGCTGGTGCTGTTCGTGATTGTCATGGCCATGACCCTGATCGAGGCGATTCGCCTGCGCGATCCGTGGGGTATGTACCTGGCGTGCGCGCTGGTAATGCTCAATTTCGATGGCAGCAAGCTGATCGGTAATCCGGACGAGCTGTGGCCATTGGTGTTGTTGCCGGCAGCGATGGTGCTGGGCGGGGTTATCCAGCGGCAACAGCGTTCGCGCTGGTAACCCGTTGGCTTGATGTGGGGCCGCGCAGGGGCCCCGATCTCACGCCAGAACCTTGATCAACTCTTCACGGCTGCACAGCTGCTGCGCGTTCAGGTAGCCGTCGACAAAGCTGCTGTCGCCTGCATCGAGCAGCCACTGGCGGTCCAGCGGATAACGCAACATGTGCTTGAAGTTGCGCAGGCGCTGCGACTTGCGCAGCGGCCGGCGGAAGATGCGCAGGTCGGCGATGTCGATCAAGCCCAGCTCACCCTCAGGCGTCAGTACCACATTGCCCATATGTGCCGAGCGAAAGTACACCCCACGCTCGTGCAGAATGGCGATGAACCGGCCCAGTTGCGCACGCAGCTGGTTGTGATCGGCCGGCACTTCGAGCACCTGACGCAAGGTCTGCCCAGGCAACGGCTCATAATGCACGGCATCGCGCTCGATCGCACCGATGCGATACACCGCCTTTACCTGCGGGCAGGGGATCTGGCGTTCGGCCAGATGCCGGCAGTTGTCGGCAAACCGTTGTGCGTACGGGTACCACGCGGCAGAGCTGAGCAGACGCTTGCGGCGAAACAGCTTGAGCATGCTGCCATCGACCAGGCGCAGGACCTTGTCGCCGGTGCCGTCGGCTTCGAGCACCGTGGCGCCTTCGCGCAGTGCGAGATAACGTGCCTGTTCAAGCGCTTGCATCAAGTCTCCAGAGTGTGGCCAAGGGCAGGGCAGCCGCCTATCTTACCTGCAGCAGGCGGTCGGCAACACCGCGTGTGGTATAATCCCGACTCTTTTTCACCCGACGGATTGTCATGACAGTTCCCGAATCGTCCGCGCCCTCGAGCCTGAAGATCTATTTCCGGCTGCTCAGCTATGTGAAGCCTTACATCGGCATCTTCATGCTGAGCATCCTCGGTTTTGTGATCTTTGCATCGACCCAGCCCATGCTGGCCGGCATCCTCAAGTATTTCGTCGACGGCCTGAGCGATCCTCAAGCCGTGCTGTTCCCCTCCGTGCCTTACCTGCGCGACCTGAAACTGCTGCAGGCCGTGCCGCTGCTGATCATCCTGATCGCCGCCTGGCAGGGCCTCGGGTCGTTCCTGGGTAACTATTTTCTGGCCAAGGTCTCGCTGGGCCTGGTCCACGACCTGCGCGTCGAGCTGTTCAACAAGTTGCTGGTGCTGCCCAACCGCTATTTCGACACCCACAACTCGGGGCACCTGATTTCACGGATCACCTTCAACGTGACCATGGTCACCGGTGCCGCCACCGATGCAATAAAGGTGGTCATCCGTGAAGGTCTGACGGTGGTGTTCCTGTTCGCCTACCTGCTGTGGATGAACTGGAAGCTGACCTTGGTAATGCTGGCGATCTTGCCGATCATCGCTGTGATGGTCAGCACTGCCAGCAAGAAATTCCGCAAACAGAGCAAGAAGATTCAGGTCGCGATGGGTGATGTGACCCATGTCGCCTCCGAGACCATTCAAGGCTACCGCGTGGTGCGCAGCTTTGGGGGCGAGGCTTACGAGCAACGTCGTTTCGATGCCGCCAGCCAGAGCAACACCGAGAAGCAGCTGCGCATGACCAAGACCGGCGCGCTGTACACGCCGGCGCTGCAACTGGTGATCTACACCGCCATGGCCTCGTTGATGTTCCTCGTGCTGTTCCTGCGCGGCGACGCCTCGGCCGGTGATCTGGTCGCCTACATCACTGCCGCTGGCCTGTTGCCCAAGCCGATTCGTCAGCTCTCCGAAGTCAGCTCGACCATCCAGAAAGGCCTGGCCGGCGCCGAGAGTATCTTCGAGCAGCTCGACGAGCCTGCTGAAATAGACACCGGCACGGTTGAAAAGGACCGCGTCGAGGGCCGCCTAGTGGTGCGCAACCTCAGCTTCACCTACCCGGGTACCGAGCGCCAGGTGCTGAACGACATCAGCTTCACCGCCGAGCCTGGGCAGATGATCGCGCTGGTCGGCCGCTCCGGCAGTGGCAAGTCGACCCTGGCGGCGCTGATCCCGCGCTTCTACCACCACAATGAAGGGCAGATTCTGCTCGATGGCGTGGAGATCGAAGAGTACAAGCTGCGCAACCTGCGCCGGCATGTCTCGCAGGTGACCCAGCACGTGACCCTGTTCAACGACACCGTCGCCAACAACATTGCCTACGGTGATCTGGCCGGCGCGCCGCGCGAGGCGATCGAGGCGGCTGCTGCCGATGCCTACGCCAAGGAATTCGTCGATCAGTTGCCCAAGGGCTTCGATACCGAAGTCGGCGAGAACGGTGTGCTGTTGTCCGGTGGTCAGCGTCAGCGCCTGGCGATTGCCCGCGCCCTGCTAAAAAACGCTCCCTTGTTGATTCTCGACGAGGCTACCTCGGCACTCGATACCGAGTCGGAGCGGCATATCCAGGCCGCGCTGGACCACGTCATGCAAGGTCGCACCACGCTGGTGATCGCCCACCGCTTGTCGACCATCGAGAAGGCCGACATGATCCTGGTCATGGACCAAGGCCGTCTGGTCGAGCGCGGCACGCACGCCGAGCTGCTCCAGGCCAATGGCCATTATGCCCGCCTGCACGCGATGGGCCTTGATCAGCCAGAGAAAGTCGACATCACCTGAGTCGGCTGCTGCGGGGCCGATCCGGCCCCGATTGTCACCGGAATTGTCCAGGTCGGGTTGGCGCTAAAGCCATCGCCGGGCCTGTGCTAATATCCTGCCCCTGTTAATTTTTCCATATGGGTTGCCCATGAAGTTGTCCATGCCGAGTTTCGATCAAGCCCCGGTGTTGGTGGTCGGCGATGTCATGCTCGACCGCTACTGGCATGGTGGTACTTCACGTATTTCCCCTGAGGCGCCGGTGCCTGTGGTCAAGGTCGAACAGATCGAAGACCGTCCCGGCGGCGCGGCCAACGTGGCCTTGAACATTGCCGCCCTGGGCGCCCCGGCCTCGCTGGTCGGTGTGACGGGCCAGGACGAAGCAGCCGAAAGCCTGAGCAACAGCTTGCAGGCCGCGGGTGTGCGCTCGATCTTCCAGCGCATTGCCCACCAGCCGACCATCGTCAAGCTGCGGGTCATGAGCCGCCATCAGCAACTGCTGCGCATCGACTTCGAAGAGCCGTTCGCCACCGACCCGCTGTCCCTTGGCGTCGAGGTTGAAAAGCTGCTCGATGGGGTCAAGGTGCTGGTTCTGTCCGACTACGGCAAAGGCGCTCTGAAAAACCACCAGAGCCTGGTTCAGGCGGCGCGTGCTCGCGGTATTCCGGTGCTGGCCGACCCCAAGGGCAAGGACTTTTCGATCTACCGCGGCGCGAGTCTGATCACGCCCAACCTGAGCGAATTCGAAGCCATTGTTGGCCGCTGCCTCGATGAAACCGACCTGGTCGGCAAGGGCCTGCAACTGATGCAGGAGCTGGACCTGGGTGCTTTGCTGGTAACCCGTGGCGAACACGGCATGACCTTGCTGCGCGCCGACCACCCGGCGCTGCACCTGCCAGCCCGGGCCCGCGAAGTGTTCGACGTCACCGGTGCCGGCGACACGGTCATCTCGACCCTGGCCGCCGCCATCGCCGCCGGCGAAGACCTGCCCCATGCCGTGGCCCTGGCCAACCTTGCCGCCGGCATCGTGGTCGGCAAGCTGGGTACCGCCGCGATCAGCGCCCCGGAGCTGCGCCGTGCGATTCAGCGCGAAGAAGGCTCGGAGCGCGGTGTGTTGACCATCGAACAGTTGCTGCTGGCGATCGACGATGCGCGCGCCCACAACGAGTCGATCGTGTTCACCAACGGCTGTTTCGACATCCTCCATGCCGGCCACGTGACCTACCTGGAGCAAGCCCGCGCGCAAGGTGATCGGCTGATCGTCGCCGTCAACGACGACGCCTCGGTTAGCCGCCTGAAGGGCCCTGGCCGCCCGATCAACAGCGTCGACCGGCGCATGGCAGTACTCGCTGGTTTGGGTGCAGTCGATTGGGTCATCAGCTTCCCGGAAGGTACGCCAGAAAACCTGCTCAGCCAGGTCAAGCCGGATGTGCTGGTCAAAGGTGGCGACTATGGCATCGATCAAGTCGTCGGCGCGGACATCGTCAGCAGCTACGGCGGGACGGTGAAAGTGCTCGGCCTTGTGGAAAACAGCTCAACCACTGCAATAGTGGAAAAGATCCGCAAGAACTGAAAAAGGGCCGCTTAGCGGCCCTTTTCATTGAAGGGGGTCCAGGCCTACGCGCATGGTTATTTATGCAGCGAAGTCCGTGCGCGGGACAGCAGATCCCGCGCCTTGCCCGTCAACCGCTGCAACCGCGAAGCCGGCCGAGGCTCCACCAGCCCCTGCTGGCGCAGCCAATCCTTCCAGCGCACGCGCTCGTCACGCACTACCCAGCCTTCCTGTCGGGCGAAGCTCTCGGCCAACCAAATTCCGCGAGTGCTGGCCGGCACCAAAGTATCTTTCTTCAGGGTGTACAGCTCAGCGGTGGGCCGCCCATCCACCAACGGCATCAGGTACAGATCAGGCCGCTTGCGGTTGAGCCGCGCCACCAGTTGATCGCCTTCCAGCCGCTCGTCCACATGAAACAGACTCAGCGACTTGGCTTCCCGCGGCACCTGCAAGCGCAAGTCATAGATCAGCTGCAGCGACGCCGTAGGCAAATGCACATAGGCCCGCGGCTGCTCGATCAACACCAGGTTGCCCGATTGTACCGGGCGCGCCGCAGTCGCCTGGGAGGTCAGCACAAACGGCAACGCTTCACGATAGTGCAGCGCCGCCGCGTAGGGCGCCGGCAACCAGGTATCGTTGAAGCGCCCGCCCAGCCAGCCCTCTGGCGTCTCCAGCAGGCACTCTTCAGCCACTTCCTGAATCGCCGTATGCAGCGGCAGGTTCAGCTCTTGGGCCGGCACATAGCCGGAAATCAGCTTGAGCACCACATCGCCCCGGTCTTGCCGGCGCTGGCGCACCAGTACCCAGTATTCACGGTTCTGCCACTGCAGCGTCAGGCGCACCGACACGCCCAGGTTGGCCAGCTCGACCACGAAGCGCTCGCTGTCCGCCACCTGCACGGCTTTGCGTCGTTGCAAGGTCTGGGCGAAGTTCAGCGGCATGCCGATGGTCTGATAGCTCAGGCCCTCGGCAGTGGCTTCGACATGCAGCGGCAGCGTTTTGAAGTTGCTCGGGTTCTTGCGGATCAGCGTACGTGCCACGAGGCTCCTCCTTGCGCTTGGTAGCCGTGCCAGCGGCTCAGTGCTGCCTCAGGATGCGGGCAACGGTGGCCACGTTATGGGCCAGATGCAGCGGGTTGATGGTGCCGACGATAGCACTGCTCACGCCCGGATGGGCAAACAGCAGCTCGAAGCTGGCCTGTACTGCATCCACCCCCGGCGCCAGGCAGACATGCCCACTGGCCAGGGCCTTCTTTACCAGAATGGCCTTGCCATGTTCGGCGGCGTAATCCAGCACCGGGCGTTCGGTTTGCTCGTTGAGGTTGTAGGTAACCATTGCACAATCACCCTCCTGCAACGCCTTGAGCCCACCTGCTGCCGTCTTGCCAGACAGACCAAAACCGAGAATCTTGCCTTCCTGCTTGAGCGCGGCGAGGGTCTGGTACACCTCTTCCTGCTCGAGTATCGCCAGGTCATTACCATCTGAATGGACCAGCACCAGCTCGATTCGATCCGTTTCAAGTCGCTTGAGGCTGCGTTCGACCGAGCGCCGGGTGTGCGCGGCAGAGAAGTCGAAGTGCGACTGGCCATCGTTGAACTCTTCACCGACCTTGCTGACGATCACCCACTCGTCACGCTGACCGCGCAGCAGCGGGCCTAGGCGCTCTTCACTGCGGCCGTAGGCGGGCGCGGTATCGATCAGGTTGATCCCCAGCTGACGCGCCTGGGCCAGCAGCAGGCGTGCTTCATCGTCGCCCGGGATGGTGAAGCCGGTGGGGTATTTGACGCCCTGATCTCGGCCCAGCTTGACCGTGCCCAGGCCCAGCGGCGACACCATCAGGCCAGTGCTGCCCAGCGGTCGGTGCAGGTCATGCAGATCAGGCAGGCTCATGGCAGCAATTGCTCCCAGGCCGGTACGCCGAGCGCAGGCCGGGGCAGATCGGACAAATCAGGCTTGGCTTGCGGGCGAATGCCGTCGCGTTCGAGCTTGGCCAGCACGTGGTCGGCGAAGTCCGGCGCCAGCGCCAGCTTGGTCGGCCAGCCGACCAGCAGGCGCTGCTCCTCGGCGAGGAATGCGTTGTCGGGCCGTACCTGGCCAGACTGCGCCGGCTCGGCCCGATCAACCCGCAGGGTGGCCCAGCGCAGCTGGCTTTGATCTACCCACGGCAGCAGGCCGGCGACTTCTTTCCGCGCGGCAGCGATCTGCGCCGCAGGCTCGCGGGCAACGCCATCGGCTTCGGCCAGATCACCCCCCAGGTACCACACCCACTGGCCATCGGCGCCGGGGTGAGTGGTGACCGTGATGCGTGGCTTGGGCCCGCCGCCGAGGCAGTGCGCATACAAGGGTTTGAGGTTGGGGCCCTTGGCCAGAACCATGTGCAGCGGTCGGCGCTGCATCGCCGGTTGGTTCAGCCCGAGAGCCTGAAGCAGCTCGGCGGTGCCGCCACCGGCGCTCAGCACGATACGCTGGGCGCGAATCTCGCGGCCGTCGACACGCAGGCCGACCAACTCATCGCCTTCGCGCAACGGCTCGATGTGGTCGCCGGCGAGCAGGCTGTCACCGGCCAGCGTGGCGAGGTTGGCCAGCAGGCTGGGCACGTCGATGACCAGCTCGGCGAGGCGATAGACCTTGCCCTTGAAGGCACGGTCCTGCAGCGCAGGCGGCAACTGTTCGCCCTTGACCTGATCGACCCGGCCGCGCATGGCCTTGCTGGCAAAAAAGCTGGTGACATTGCCCAGCAAGCCGCCCGGCGACCACAGGTAGTGCGCATCGGACAACAAACGCACCTGGTCCAGGTTCAGCTCGCCGCTGCCGGCCAGCGCCTCGCGCCAGCGCCGTGGCATGTCGGCGATCGCTTCGGAGGCGCCGGTCAGGCTGCCGTGCAGTGCGTACTTGATGCCGCCGTGGATGATCCCCTGCGACTTGATGGTCTGCTCGCCGCCCAGGCTTGCGCGTTCCACCAGCACCGTCGAATAGCCCAGGCGCTGCAGCCGGGCATTGAGCCAGAGGCCTGCGACCCCGGCGCCGACGATCAGTACGTCAGTGGAAATGGCAGATGGCATGCGGGCACCTCAAAGACAGGGACAGGCCAGCAGTATACAGGCTGATGTCTGTGCCGTTGACCGCGCAACGTCGCGCTCAGTGCCCGCTGCTGTTGGAAAACACCTGAATCACTACCACGCCGCCAACGATCATGGCCATGCCGAGCACGGCCGGCAGGTCCAGTTTCTGCCCATAGATGATCCACGCCGCAATGCTGATCAAAACGATGCCCAGCCCCGACCAGATGGCGTAGGCAATGCCTACCGGAATGCTGCGGACCACCAGGGTCAGCATCCAGAACGCCACGGTGTAGCCGGCGATCATCAGCAGCAGCGGCAGCGGAGTACTGAGGCCTTTGACCGCCTTCATCGAAGCGGTGGCGACGACCTCGGCGCAAATGGCGATGGCCAGATAAACATATGCGTTCACGCTGCATTCCTCGATTGATTGGCGGCCATTCTAGGCGATCCGCTTGTCAGCTTTCACGCTGTGTTCGCCGCTTTGATGGCTTGGGCGGACATGGGCAGGCCTTTTCAGGCAGTTCCTAGTAAACTGCGGCGCCATGAACAGAACCCTTTATACCCTGCTGTTTCACCTGGGCCTGCCGCTGGTCGCGCTGCGCCTGTTCCTGCGTGCGCGCAAGGCGCCGGCCTACGGCCAACGGGTCGCCGAACGCTTTGCCATCAAGCTGCCGCCGATGCGCCAGGGCGGCATCTGGGTGCATGCAGTGTCGGTCGGCGAGAGCATCGCGGCGGCGCCGATGGTGCGCGCCTTGCTCAAGGCCTACCCTGAGCTGCCGATCACTGTGACCTGCATGACCCCGACCGGTTCGGAGCGGATTCGCGCGCTGTTTGCCGATGAGCCGCGCATTCAGCATTGCTACCTGCCGTACGATCTGCCCTGGGCAGCGTCGCGCTTTCTCGACCATGTGCGGCCGCGGCTGGGCGTGATCATGGAGACCGAGCTGTGGCCCAACCATATCCACCAGTGCGCCAGGCGCGGCATTCCGGTGGCGCTGGCTAATGCGCGCTTGTCGGCGCGGTCGGCACGCGGTTATGGCCGCTTTGCCAAGCTGACCCGGCCAATGCTCGCCGAGATGAGCCTGATCGCGGCACAGACCGAAACCGAAGCCGAGCGCTTTCGCAGCCTCGGCGCGCGGCCTGAATGCGTGCAGGTGACCGGCTCGATCAAGTTTGACCTCAAGCTCGACGAGCAACTGTTGCCCCGCGCTCGCCAGTTGCGCGAGCAATGGCAGGCCAGCCAACGCCCGGTATGGATCGCAGCCAGCACCCATGAAGGCGAGGATGCACAGGTGCTGGAGGCGCACCGCCGCCTGCTGCAGGTGCACAACAATGCGCTGCTGATTCTGGTGCCACGTCACCCCGAGCGGTTCAACGCCGTGCATGGGTTGTGTGCTGAACGGTTCACCACCGTGCGCCGCTCGAGCGCCGAGCGGGTCACCGACGCAACCCAGGTACTGCTCGGCGATACCATGGGCGAGTTGCTGTTCCTCTATGCGCTGGCCGATATCGCCTTTGTCGGTGGCAGCCTGGTGCCGACCGGTGGCCACAACCCGCTGGAGCCGGCTGCGCTGGCCCTGCCGGTGATCAGCGGCCCACACGTGTTCAACTTCCTCGATATCAGCGCAATGCTCAAAGATGCCGGCGCGTTGCAGTCAGTTGATGACAGCCAGGCGTTGGCTGCCGCCGTGCAGCGGCTGGTCGAAGTGCCGCAGGATGCAACGCGTATGGGCGAGGCGGGCAGGGCGGTGATGCAGGCCAACCAGGGCGCCTTGCAACGCTTGCTGGATCGCCTGGCCCGGCTGCTGGGCTAGCGATGGATAGCGGCGCCGGCTAAGCCTGGCGCCGCAGTCACAGCTCAGGGCCGGCGTTCGAAGTTCTTCGCCGCCGCTGCTGCCAGGTCAGGCGGCAGGAAGTCCTTGTCCGGGTTGTAATCGGCTTTTAGATAACGGCCCAGGTCGGACAGGTCTTGCGGGCTCAAGGTGCCGGCGGCTTGCTTCAGGCGCAGGTTATCCAGAATGTAGTCGTAGCGGCTGTTGTTGTAGTCGCGCACCGAGGTGTACAGCTGGCGTTGCGCATCGAGCACGTCGACGATGTTGCGGGTGCCCACCTGATAACCGATTTCGGTCGCCTCCAGCGCACTCTGGTTGGAGATGATCGACTGCTTGCGCGCCTGCACCTGTTCGACGTCGGTATTCACCGCGCGGTGCAGGTTGCGGGTGTTTTCCACCACCTGGCGGCGCAGGCTTTCGCGCTGCTGTTCGCTCTGGCTCAGGCGTTGGTAGGCCTCGCGCACTTGCGAACTGGTCAGGCCGCCGCTGTACAGCGGAATGTTCAACTGCAGGCCGACGCTGGTCTGTTCGACGTCGCCGCCGTAACGCACGCCGGGCTGCGGCGCCGGGTTGGAAAAGCCCAGGGCGTCGTTGTCACCCTTCTGGTAGCGCGCCACGGCGTCGACCGTCGGTGCATGGCCGGCCTTGCGCTGGCGCAGGGTTTCTTCGGCAGCATCGACGGCGTAGTTGGTCGCCTGCAGGTTGAGGTTCTGCCGTGATGCGGTCTCGACCCAGGCCTTGGCATCGTTGGGCATCGGCACCTGAATCGGCAGGCTGTGGACCACGCCCTGTAGCGAGCCGTAGTCGCGGTTGGTCAGCGTTACCAAGGCCTGGAAGGCATCTGCTACCTGCCGTTCGGCGATGATCCGGTTGGCCCGCGCGGTGTCGTAACCGGCCTGCGATTGGAGCACGTCGGTCTTGTCCGACAGGCCTACATCAAAGCGCTCGTTGGACTGATCCAGCTGGCGCTTGAAGGCGGCTTCTTCGGCTTTGGTCGAGGCCAGATTGTCTTGCGCGCGCAGCACCGAGAAGTAGTTCTCGGCGGTTTGCAGGATCAGGTTCTGCTCGTTGGCCGACAGCTCCAGTGCTGCCTGCTCATTGACCGCTTCGGCTGCTTGCAACTGGAACCAGCGGTCAGCACGGAAGATCGGCTGCGACAGTGTTGCGTTCCACGAATTGCCGCTGCGATTGGAGGTGAGCGCCGGCTCATCGAGCTTGGTTCGGGTGTTCATCGTTTCGGCACCCGCCGACAGGTTCGGCAGCAGCCCGGCGCGGGCCTGGGGTACGATTTCACGGCGGGCACCGTAGTCGGCGCGCGCAGCGGCAAGGTCGGCGTTGTTGCTGGCCGCTTCCTGATAGACGCTGATCAGGTCGGTCTTCACCGGCGCGGGCAGATCAGCCGCCCAGACCACACCGTTGGACGCACAAGACACGGCTATCGCCAGTGAAAGTTTGCGCAGCATAGGGCAATCCTTGTACGAGTTTTAATTACTGAACTGTTGAGTATTGAGCAGTGCGCCAGTGTAAGGCTGCGCACGGCCGGCAACAATCGCTGATTGGCGCCTTTGATCGCCACGCTGCAAGCACCCTTGGCTTTGCGCGCCACTCCAGTCTAGACTGCGCATGTTCTTGTCGGGGTGCCTTGATGCAAAGGCTGAGATCGGAAGTTTCCGGATCCCGTTGAACCTGATCAGGTTAGCGCCTGCGTAGGGAACAAGATTTCTCGCTTTCCCGGCGAGTCTCTTGTGTCAGGTCCGGGATTTGTCGAGCAGCGCAGCCGCGCGCCACGCATTGACACTCCAGGTATCCGGCACTGCACCCATCGAGGGTGTGTCCGCGTCATTCAGGTTCTCCCCGACATTCCGCCGCTAGGAAGCTGTCTGGAGCCTGTGATGAGCAAACAAGAAAAAGCGATCAACCTCAGCGAATCGGCGCAAGTCGATCAGCAGTCTGTGCAACCCTTCACCCGTTCGCGCAAAGTGTATGTCCAGGGCTCGCGCCCGGATATCCGTGTGCCCATGCGCGAAATCAGCCTGGATGACACCCCCACCGACTTTGGCGGCGAAGCCAACGCGCCGGTGCTGGTGTACGACACCTCCGGCCCCTATACCGACCCGGCCGTCAGCATCGATGTGCGCAAAGGCCTGGGCGATGTGCGCTCGGCCTGGATCGACGCCCGGGGCGACACCGAACGCCTCGAGGGCCTGAGCTCGAACTTCGGCCAGCAGCGCTTGAGCGATGCCGAGCTGACCAAGCTGCGTTTTGCCCACGTGCGCAACCCGCGCCGGGCCAAGGCCGGCGCCAACGTCACGCAGATGCACTACGCGCGGCAGGGCATCATTACCGCCGAGATGGAATACGTCGCCATCCGCGAGAACATGAAGCTGCAGGAGGCCCGCGCTGCCGGCCTGCTCGAGCAGCAGCATGCCGGGCATAGCTTCGGCGCCAGCGTGCCCAAGGAAATCACCGCAGAGTTCGTCCGCGACGAAATCGCCCGTGGCCGCGCGATCATCCCGGCCAACATCAACCACACCGAACTCGAACCGATGATCATCGGCCGTAACTTCCTGGTGAAGATCAACGGCAACATCGGCAACAGCGCGTTGGGTTCGTCCATCGAAGAAGAAGTGGCCAAGCTGACCTGGGGCATCCGCTGGGGTTCGGACACGGTCATGGACCTCTCGACCGGCAAGCACATCCATGAAACCCGCGAGTGGATCATCCGCAACTCGCCGGTGCCGATCGGTACCGTGCCGATCTACCAGGCGCTGGAAAAGGTCGGCGGTGTTGCCGAAGACCTGACCTGGGAGCTGTTCCGCGATACCTTGATCGAGCAGGCCGAGCAGGGTGTGGACTACTTCACCATCCATGCTGGCGTGCTCCTGCGCTACGTGCCGCTGACCGCCAAGCGCGTGACCGGCATCGTCAGCCGTGGTGGCTCGATCATGGCCAAGTGGTGCCTGGCGCATCACCAGGAGAACTTCCTCTACACCCATTTCGATGAAATCTGCGAAATCATGAAGGCCTACGACGTCAGCTTCTCGCTCGGCGACGGCCTGCGTCCGGGGTCGATTGCCGACGCCAACGACGCCGCCCAGTTCGGTGAACTGGAAACCCTCGGCGAGCTGACCAAGATCGCCTGGAAGCACGACGTGCAGTGCATGATCGAAGGCCCTGGCCATGTGCCGATGCAGTTGATCAAGGAGAACATGGACAAGCAGCTGGAGTGCTGCGACGAGGCGCCGTTCTACACCCTCGGCCCGCTGACCACCGACATCGCCCCGGGCTACGACCACATCACCTCGGGCATCGGCGCGGCGATGATCGGCTGGTTCGGCTGCGCCATGCTCTGCTACGTCACGCCCAAGGAACACCTCGGTCTGCCGAACAAGGATGACGTCAAGACCGGCATCATCACCTACAAGATCGCCGCCCACGCCGCCGACCTTGCCAAGGGCCACCCCGGCGCGCAGATCCGCGACAACGCGCTGTCCAAGGCGCGCTTCGAGTTCCGCTGGCAGGACCAGTTCAACCTCGGCCTGGACCCGGACACCGCCCGTGCCTACCACGACGAGACGCTGCCCAAGGAGTCGGCCAAGGTTGCTCACTTCTGCTCGATGTGCGGGCCGAAGTTCTGCTCGATGAAGATCACCCAGGAAGTGCGCGAGTACGCTGCCAACCAGCGTATCGAGGCGGTCGACATGTCGGTCGAGGAGGGCATGCGCGAGCAGTCCGAGCGTTTCCGCCAGACCGGTAGCCAGTTGTACCAGAAGGTGTGATGCAACTGGGGCCGCGTGAGCGGCCCCAGCTTTGTTTCCCCAACAATAATTCTTCGCAGAGCGCCAACCATGTCCAGCTCCAGCAACTTCTCCCCCGATCAGCCGATCCCCGCCAGCCAGCGCCTGTTTGGCGGGCGCGATCTGTTTGTCCTGTGGTTCTCCCTCGGCACCGGCCTGATGGTGCTGCAAGTCGGCGCTATGCTCGCCCCCGGGCTGGGCCTGGCTGGGGCGATGCTGGCCATCGTGCTCGGCACTGCCGTCGGTGTTCTGCTGCTGGCCGCCGCCGGGGTGATCGGCAGTGATACCGGCCTCTCGGCCATGGGCACCTTGCGCCTGAGTCTGGGCCGGCATGGCGTGCGCCTGCCGGCGGTGCTCAACTTGCTTCAGCTGATTGGCTGGGGCTCGTTCGAAATCATCGTCATGCGCGACGCCGCCAGCCTGCTCGGCGCGCGCGCGTTCGGTGCCGATAGTGCCTGGACCAGCCCGCTGCTGTGGACGCTGTGCTTCGGAGCGCTGGCTACGCTGCTGGCAATCTGCGGGCCGCTGACCTTCGTGCGCAAGATCCTGCGCAAGTGGGGCATCTGGCTATTGATTGGCGCCTGCCTGTGGCTGACCTGGAACCTGTTTGCCAAGGCAGATCTGGGCGCTATCTGGCAGCGTGCGGGCGATGGCTCGATGTCGCTGGCGGTCGGTTTTGACATCGTCATCGCCATGCCGCTGTCGTGGTTGCCGCTGATCGCCGACTATTCGCGCTTCGCCCAGCATGCCGGCCGCGTTTTCAGTGGCACCGTGCTCGGTTATCTGCTTGGTAATGCCTGGCTGATGAGCCTTGGCGTTGCCTACACCCTGGCGTTTGCGCCAAGCGGTGAGGCCAATGCCTTGCTGTTGGCGCTGGCCGGCGCTGGCCTGGGTATTCCGTTGCTGCTGATTCTGCTGGATGAGACCGAGAACGCCTTTGCCGATATCCATTCCGGTGCGGTCTCCACCGGCTTGCTGCTGCCGATCAAGGTCGAACACCTGGCGCTCGCAATCGGCCTGCTGTGCACGCTGATCGCCTGCCTGGCGCCGCTGGCCCAGTACGAGAACTTCCTGCTGCTGATCGGTTCGGTGTTCGCGCCGCTGTTCGGCGTGGTGCTGATGGACCACTTCGTGATCCGTCGGCGCCAATTGCCGAGCCGTGTCGAGGGCTTGCACTGGCAGGCGCTACTGGCCTGGGCGGTAGGCGTTGCGGCCTATCATGGCATGGCCAATCTGGCCCCGGAAGTCGGCGCGACCCTGCCGGCATTGGTGCTGGCAGGGCTGCTGTACGGGCTGTTGAGTGTCAGCCGCGGCCGGGAAACAGCTCAGGCTTGATCACGCCGTTGAGGCGCGGGTAGGGGATTTTCAGCTCGACGTGGCCCATGGAGTAGGGCGCGATGGCATACACCTCGTACTTCACCACGACCGCACCGTAGGTCAGGGCGATGTGCGGGGACTTCTTGAACGGCCAGGTCTTGACGAATTCGGCGTCCTTGTCCATGCCGGTGCTGATCATCCAGGCACGGTGCGATTCCTCGACGGTTTTCCAGAAGGTGTCTTCCTGGCCTGGCACCAGCATGTCCTGCAGGGTCAGGATCTTGTCCTGCTTGCGCGAATAGTTGATGAACGCGCGGCCGGGCATGCCGTGGGCGCCACCGCTGTCGAGGTAGCTCGACAGCTCGATGATCACCAAGCCGTCATGCTGCTCACGTACCTTGGCTTGCAGGTAGCTGCTGTTGCGCTTTTCGGCGCTGGCCAGGTACTGATCCTCGTAGGCCTTGAGCGAGGTCGGCGCGCTGCTGCGGGCGTTGTCGGTGGTCAGTTGCAGCAGGCGGCTTTCGACGATGGCGTCGAGCTTGGGCAGCGCCGGGAAGTGCACGGTGTCGATGTTCACCAGCGGGCAGTCGCTGGCGCTGCAGCCCGGTTTGACGTGCTCCCAGGCATCACGCTTGACCTCGAGCGGGGCCCGGTAGTTGGGCGCAAACAGGCTCTGGCAGGCGCTCAGTGCAACCGCCAGCACAGCCACGGAAGTCAGTTTGACTAGCGTCATGATGATCCTTGCAGAACTTGGATAGTCGGCCTTGGACCGTCGGCAAAGCCGTCGGTTCGCCACTAAGCTAACAGACATGACGCACCTGCTTCCAGCAGCCTGAACGGTCAACGGAAAGGGGTGAAACCCGGTCAAACGCAGAGTAGGATGGCGCGATGCGGTAGTTGAGGTAATGAGGATTTCCATGACAGACACGTCCAATTCGGTGCCCAAGACGGTTGACATCGTCAAGCGCGAGAACTGCTTCCAGGGCTTTTACAAGCTCGACAAGTTGCACCTGCGTCACGAGCTGTTCGCCGGCGGCATGAGCCGCGAGATCAGCCGCGAGCTGTTCGTGCGCCATGATGCAGTATGCGTGCTGCCGTACGATCCGCTGCGCGACGAGGTGGTGCTGATCGAGCAGTTCCGCGCTGGCGCCATGGGCAAGGTGGCCAACCCCTGGCTGATTGAAATGGTCGCTGGCCTGATCGACAAGGATGAACAACCTGAAGAGGTCGCTCACCGCGAAGCCGAAGAAGAAGCCGGCCTGACCTTCTCGGCCCTGTGGCCGATGACCCGCTACTTCCCCTCGCCGGGTGGCAGCGACGAGTTCGTGCATCTGTTTCTCGGCCGCTGCGTCAGCGAAGGTGCCGGCGGCTTGCACGGGCTGGAAGAAGAGGGCGAGGACATCCGCGTGCGCGTCTGGTCGTTCGAGGACGCCCTGCAGGCGGTACGTGACGGGCGCATCTGCAACGCGGCCAGCATCATCGGCCTGCAATGGCTGGCGCTGAACCGCGACGAAGTACGGGGGATGTGGAAGTGAACCTGCTGCGCGAGCGTTATCGGGTCGATCTGGTCGGGCTGCAAAGTGCCTGCGAGGCCAACTACGCTCGCTTGATGCGCCTGCTGCCGGACATGCGTACCACCCAGAGCTCGCGGCGCATCGGCATGACCCAGGGCGACCAGATGCTTGGCGTGCTGGTGCTGGACGTGCTGCTGACCTGCCCTTACACCACCACCCTGCGCGTGCGCCAGGAGCACAGCCTGCCTTGGCTGCCGGTGCCGCAGCTCGAAGTGCAGGTGTACCACGATGCGCGCATGGCCGAAGTGGTCAGCGCCGAGCATGCCCGGCGTTTTCGCAGCATTTACCCCTACCCCAACGAAGCCATGCACCAGCCCGACGAAAAGGCCCAACTCAACCTGTTTCTCGGCGAATGGCTCAGCCACTGCCTGGCCTGCGGCCATGAACTGGCGGCGGTACGCTGAAAATGTGATGCGAGTCGGCTTCGCCGGCTTGCGCGAAAGCTGTCAGCAGCCATAATCGCGCAGAACTCGCTCGAGGAGACGGCCGTTGCCGCAGCCCAACCATCCCCACGCACCGATCAACGTCGTGCAACTCACCGACGCCCATCTGTTTGCTGATCCGGCAGGTACCCTGCTGGGCCTGAATACCCGTGCCAGCTTGCAGCATGTGATCGACCAGGTGCGCCGCGAACAGGCTGCAATCGACTTGCTGCTGTGCACCGGCGACCTGTCCCAGGATGCCAGCGCGACGGCCTATCGCGCCTTTGCCGAGATGACGGCGACACTGCGCGCGCCAGCCCGCTGGCTGCCGGGCAACCATGATCAGGCGCGAGTGATGGCCGAGGTGGCGCAGGGTACGGATTTGTTGCAGTCGGTCACCGATGTCGGCAACTGGCGCATCGTCATGCTTGACTCGGCAGTGGTGGGCGCGACTCATGGGCTGCTTGCGCCGGCGCAGCTTGCCGTGCTTGATGAAGCCTTGAACAGTGCCCCTCAGCGTCATTGCCTGATCTGCTGTCACCACCAGCCGGTCGACATCGGCTGTGCCTGGATGGCGCCGATCGGCCTGCGCAACAGCGATGAGTTGCTGCAACGGGTGCAGGCTCACCTGCAGGTGCGCGCGGTGCTCTGGGGGCATGTGCACCAGGCCTTCGAGCAGACCCGCGACGGCGTGCGCTACATGGCCACACCATCGACCTGCATCCAGTTCGCCCCGGGTAGCGTCGACTTCAAGGTCAGTGAAGAGCAGCCTGGCTACCGCTGGCTGCGCCTGCATGCAGACGGTCAGCTTGAAACAGGCGTACAGCGGGCGTTGGATTACGTGGTGCAGCTGGATTTCAACAGTCCCGGTTATTGAGCGCGCGGCCCTCAGCGACCTTGAACAATGTATTACGAAAATCCCGAAGCAGCGCCAATGCTCGGCGAACACGCTACACTGCGCGTCCCTGCGCCCCAACTGGCGGGCGCGCCGCAGCAGACACCGGGGGCAGCATGTCGGGTTCCATCCTTTATATTCACGGCTTCAACAGCTCGCCGCTGTCGACCAAGGCGCGCCAGCTTGAGGCTGTGATGCAGCAACTGGGCCTGGCTGGGCAATTGCGCATCCCGGCGCTGCACCATCATCCACGTGAGGCGATTGGCCAGCTTGAAGCCGCCATTGCCGAGCTGGGCGCACCCTTGCTGGTAGGCAGTTCGCTGGGCGGCTACTATGCGACCCATCTGGCCGAGCGGCATGGCCTCAAGGCCCTGCTGATCAACCCGGCAGTAGCGCCGCACCGCTTGTTCGACGGCTACCTGGGCACCCAGCGCAACCTGTATACCGATGAGCCCTGGGAACTGACCCTGGACCATGTGCAGGCCCTGGCCGAGCTCGAAGTGGCGCCGCCAACTGACGCCGCGCGCTACCAGGTATGGCTGCAGACCGCCGACGAAACCCTCGACTATCGCCACGCCGCTGCCTATTACCAGGCCTGCGCGCTGCGTATCGAAGCCGGTGGCGACCACAGCTTCCGTGGTTTCACCAAGCGCCTGCCGGCATTGCTGGCCTTTGCCGGCATTGCCCGAGAGCACTACGCGGCGCTCGATTTTTCTGTATTTTGATTTTTTCGCATTCACCAGACTGACGACGAGAACCCATGGCCAACCCCAGCGCTAGCGCCTATAACGCCGACGCCATCGAAGTCCTCTCCGGCCTCGATCCGGTGCGCAAACGGCCCGGCATGTACACCGACACCAGCCGGCCCAACCACCTGGCCCAGGAAGTCATCGACAACAGTGTCGACGAAGCCCTGGCCGGTCACGCCCGCTCGGTGCAGGTCATCCTGCATGCCGACCACTCGCTGGAAGTCAGCGACGATGGCCGCGGCATGCCGGTCGATATCCACCCCGAAGAGGGCGTCTCGGGTGTCGAGCTGATCCTCACCAAGCTGCACGCCGGCGGCAAGTTCTCGAACAAGAACTACCAGTTCTCCGGTGGTCTGCACGGCGTTGGTATCTCGGTGGTCAACGCCTTGTCGACCCAGGTTCGGGTGCGGGTCAAGCGTGACGGCAACGAATACCAGATGACCTTCGCCGATGGCTACAAGGCCACCGAGCTGGAAGTGGTCGGTACGGTCGGCAAGCGCAACACGGGTACCAGCGTCTATTTCAGCCCTGATCCGAAGTACTTCGACTCGCCGAAGTTTTCCATCAGCCGTCTCAAGCATGTGCTCAAGGCCAAGGCCGTGCTCTGCCCAGGCTTGTCGATCAGTTTCGAAGACAAGGCCAGCGGCGAGAAAGTCGAGTGGCACTACGAGGACGGCCTGCGCTCGTATCTGGTCGATTCGGTCAGCGACTTCCTGCGCCTGCCCGACGAGCCGTTCTGCGGCAGCCTGGCCGGTAACAAGGAAGCGGTCGACTGGGCCTTGCTGTGGTTGCCGGAGGGTGGCGACAGCGTGCAGGAAAGCTACGTCAACCTGATCCCGACCGCGCAAGGGGGTACCCACGTCAATGGCCTGCGCCAGGGCCTGCTGGATGCCATGCGCGAGTTCTGCGAGTTCCGCAACCTGCTGCCGCGTGGCGTCAAGCTGGCGCCGGAAGACATCTGGGAGCGGATCAGCTTCGTCCTGTCGATGAAGATGCAGGAGCCGCAGTTCTCGGGCCAGACCAAAGAGCGCTTGTCCTCTCGCGAGGCGGCGGCGTTCGTCTCCGGCGTGGTCAAGGATGCCTTCAGCCTGTGGCTCAACGCGCACCCTGAACTGGGTATGCAGTTGGCGGAGCTTGCCATCAGTAACGCCGGCCGCCGCCTCAAGGCGAGCAAGAAGGTCGAGCGCAAGCGCATTACCCAAGGCCCGGCACTGCCTGGCAAGCTGGCCGACTGCGCCGGCCAGGACCCGATGCGCTCCGAGCTGTTCCTGGTCGAGGGTGACTCCGCCGGCGGTTCGGCGAAGCAAGCGCGCGACAAGGAATTCCAGGCCATCCTGCCGCTGCGCGGGAAGATCCTCAACACCTGGGAAGTCGACGGCGGCGAAGTGCTGGCCAGCCAGGAAGTGCACAACATTGCCGTGGCCATCGGTGTCGATCCGGGTGCCACCGACCTGTCGCAACTGCGCTACGGCAAGATCTGCATCCTCGCCGACGCCGACTCCGACGGCCTGCACATCGCCACCTTGCTCTGCGCGTTGTTCGTGCAGCACTTCCGGCCATTGGTCGAAGCAGGCAACGTCTACGTCGCCATGCCGCCGCTGTACCGTATCGACCTGGGCAAGGAAATCTACTACGCCCTCGACGAGGCCGAGCGTGATGGCATTCTCGACCGCCTGGTCGCCGAGAAAAAACGCGGCAAACCGCAGGTCACCCGCTTCAAGGGCCTGGGTGAGATGAACCCGCCGCAGTTGCGCGAAACCACCATGGACCCGAACACCCGGCGCCTGGTGCAGTTGACTCTGGATGACGTCGAGGCCACCTGCGAGCTGATGGACAAGCTGCTGGCAAAGAAACGCGCCGGTGATCGCAAGAGCTGGCTGGAAACCAAAGGTAACCTGGCTGAGGTCATGGTTTGATTGCTCGGTTGCTTGCCGCAGTACTGGCCTTGGTCGCTTTGCCGGGTATGGCGAGCGACTGGCCAGAGCTGAAGCTGAGCAGCGAGCACGCCATTGACGGCATGCCCAGCGGCAACCTCTCGGGTCTGGCAATGTGCCGTGGCGCGTTGTGGGGAGTGTCCGACCGTGATGACGACCGGATCTACCGCTTCGAGCAGCGCGATGGCGCCTGGCAGGCCGAAGCGATGACCTTCAGCGCGCCGCCAGTGCCCGACAGTGGCTTGCCACTGGGCTTGAAGGTGCGCAGTTGGGCGGTCGCCGTAGTACGCGGCGGTGAGCTGGACTTTGAAGGTATCAGCTGCGATCAGGCAGGCAACCTCTATCTGGTCAGTGAATCCCATGCGGCAGTGCTGCAGGTGCCACTGCAAGGCGAGCCGAACTGGTTGAAAATCGACCCGTTGATGGTTGGCCGGGCCCGCGCCAGCGGCATGCTGCTGCGCTTCAATGGCCTGTTCGAGGGGCTGGCGATCAGCCCGGCGGGTGATCGCCTGTGGCTGGCCGCCGAACGCGAGCGGCGCGGCCTGGTTGCCTTGAAACGCCAGCAGTCGCTGTGGACCTGCGTGCGCAGCTGTGTGCTGTTCAGCGAGGCCGGGGTCGAGATGCAGCCGCCGCAAGTGGACAAACCACGGCCTGTTTCGCGCGATTTTGCCGATTTGGCGCTGTATGCCGGCAAGCTGTTCACCCTGGAGCGTAACGCCTACCGGGTCTGCCGGCGCGATGCGGACAGCGGCGCCGTCGAGCGCTGCTGGTCGTTTGCCGCCGATGCGCTGACCGAGGCGCGCCGCTATGACCAGCTGTTTGGCGTGGCCGAAGCCTTGATCATCGATGACCAGGGCGCCTGGATTGGCGTGGACAACAACAACGGCGCCCGCGGCGACGGCGAAGTGCGGCCGATTGTCTGGCGCTTTGCTGCGCCGCAAGGCGGCTGGAGTGCCAAGCCATGAGCCAGCCGGCCGGCAAGCGTGCGGGCAGGGTGTTGATGATTCTCGCCTGGGCGGCGGCGATGTTTCTTGCCACGCGCTTTTTTGGCGCCTGGGAGGATCAGCAGCGCAACCCCAACGCGCAACCCGAGTCGGCCCATGGTGATGGTTTCATCGAAGTGCGCTTGCTGAGCAATGGTCAGGGCCACTTCGTCGCCGACGGTGCGATCAACGGCCAGACCGTGCACTTCATGCTCGACACCGGCGCGACCGATGTCGCCATCCCCGAGTCGCTGGCTAAGCGCCTTGAGCTGCAGCGCGGCGCGGCGGTGCTGGTGAGTACTGCCAATGGCCGTACCGAAGGCTATCGGACCCGCCTGGACAACCTGCAACTGGGTGATATCCGGCTGCAGGGCGTACGCGCCCTGGTGGTGCCCGGCCTTGACGGCACGACCGTGCTGCTTGGCATGAGCGCCCTCAAACAACTTGAATTTACCCAGCGCGGCGGCAGCATGCTGCTGCGCCAGAACCTGAAATGACGAGGCCCGCATGAGCGACTCACTGGAACTCAGTCTCGACGGCGTCGAGCGCCGTTCCCTGGCTGACTTCACCGAACAGGCCTATCTCAACTACTCCATGTACGTGATCATGGACCGTGCCTTGCCGCATATCGGCGACGGCCTCAAGCCCGTGCAGCGGCGCATTGTCTATGCCATGAGCGAGTTGGGCCTGGACGCCGATTCCAAGCACAAGAAGTCGGCGCGAACCGTCGGCGACGTGCTCGGCAAGTTCCACCCCCACGGCGACTCGGCCTGCTATGAAGCCATGGTGCTGATGGCGCAGCCGTTCAGCTACCGTTACACGCTGGTCGACGGCCAGGGCAACTGGGGTGCGCCGGACGATCCGAAGTCATTCGCGGCCATGCGTTATACCGAGGCGCGCCTGTCGCGCTATTCCGAGGTGCTGCTCGACGAAGTCGGCCAAGGCACGGTCGACTGGGTGCCCAACTTCGACGGCACCCTGCAGGAGCCGTCGGTACTGCCGGCGCGCCTGCCGAATATCCTCCTCAACGGCACCACCGGTATCGCCGTGGGCATGGCCACCGATGTACCGCCGCACAACCTGCGCGAAGTCGCCAGCGCCTGTGTGCGCCTGCTCGACGAGCCAAAAGCGACCATCGAGCAGCTGTGCGAGCACATTCAAGGCCCGGACTACCCGACCGAAGCCGAGATCATCACGCCGCGCGCCGACATCCTCAAGATGTACGAGACCGGCAAAGGCTCGATCCGCATGCGTGCGGTGTACCGCGTCGAGGACGGCGACATTGTCGTCACCGCCTTGCCGCACCAGGTCTCCGGGGCCAAGGTACTCGAGCAGATCGCCGCGCAGATGCAGGCCAAGAAGCTGCCGATGGTGGCGGACCTGCGCGATGAGTCCGACCATGAGAACCCATGCCGGATCGTGATCATCCCGCGCTCCAACCGGGTCGATGCCGACGAGCTGATGCAGCACCTGTTCGCCACCACGGATCTGGAAAGCAGCTACCGGGTCAACGTCAACATCATCGGCCTCGACGGCCGGCCGCAACTGAAAAACCTGCGGCTGTTGCTGCAAGAGTGGTTGCAGTTCCGCGTCGGCACCGTGCGCCGGCGCCTGCAGCACCGCCTGGACAAGGTCGAGCGGCGCCTGCACCTGTTGGACGGCTTGCTCACGGCGTTCCTCAATCTGGATGAAGTTATCCACATCATCCGTACCGAAGAGCACCCCAAGCAGGCGCTGATTGCCCGCTTCGAGCTGACCGAGATCCAGGCCGAATACATCCTCGAGACCCGCCTGCGTCAGCTGGCTCGCCTGGAAGAAATGAAAATCCGCGGCGAGCAGGATGAGCTGCTTAAAGAGCAGGCCAAGCTGCAAGCCCTGCTGGGTAGCGACGCCAAGCTGAAAAAGCTGGTGCGCAGCGAGCTGATCAAGGATGCAGAGAAGTATGGCGATGACCGCCGCTCGCCGATTGTCGAGCGCAGCGAAGCCAAGGCGCTCTCGGAAAACGAGCTGATGCCGACCGAGCCGGTCACCGTAGTGCTTTCGGAAAAGGGCTGGGTGCGTTGCGCCAAGGGCCATGACATCGATGCCACTGGGCTTTCCTATAAGGCCGGTGACGGCTTCAAGGCCGCTGCGGCGGGCCGCTCCAACCAGTTTGCCGTGCTTATCGACTCTACCGGGCGCAGTTATTCGGTGGCCGCGCACACGTTGCCCTCGGCCCGTGGTCAGGGCGAGCCGCTGACCGGGCGACTGACGCCGCCGCCGGGCGCGACCTTTGAGTGCGTGCTGTTGCCCGAGGACGATGCCCTGTATGTAGTGGCCTCCGACGCGGGCTATGGCTTCGTGGTCAAGGGCGAGGATCTGCAGGCCAAGAACAAGGCCGGCAAGGGTTTGCTCAGCCTGCCCAACGGCGCCAAGGTGATCCCGCCACGGCCGGTGAGCAACCGCGAGCAGGATTGGTTGGCAGCGGTGACCACCGAGGGCCGCTTGCTGGTGTTCAAGGTTGCCGACCTGCCGCAGCTGGGCAAGGGCAAGGGCAACAAGATCATTGGCGTACCGGGCGACCGGGTTGCCAGTCGCGAGGAGTACGTCACCGACCTGGCCGTCATCAGCGAGGGTTCGACCCTTGTATTGCAAGCCGGCAAGCGTACCCTGTCACTCAAACCCGATGATCTGGAGCACTACAAGGGCGAACGTGGTCGGCGAGGCAGCAAGCTGCCCCGCGGCTTCCAGCGCGTCGACGGGCTGCTGGTGGAAGCTTCGGGCTGACCAGGCGAGTCGTCTGAACCGGCACTTTCGGCGTTGTTCGCGGCGGAACTACTGGAGTCGGACGGCCTTTTCGCGGATGATAGGCGCTCGCGGCGCCGGCGTGGCCGAGCGCCCCAAAGACTCTACATGTGTATCACTGCGGTGTGCCGAATGGCTGCCGCCTGGATGGGATGATGAAATTTCTGCGCTTTCCATTTGCGCTGTTGATGACCGGCCTGCTGGGTCTGGGCGGGTGCAGCGTGCACCAGCCAGTAGCCCTGTATCAGCTGGACAGTGGCGAACCTGGCCAGCCTTCGCAAAGTGCCGGCATGGCAGTGGTGCTGGGCCCGGTTTCGGTGGCTGACTACTTGCAGCGCGAGACCTTTTTGCAGCGCCAGGCAGACGGCAGCCTGACTTCGGCGACCGATGGTCGTTGGGCAGGTAGCCTGTCTTCGGATATTGACCAGTTGCTGGTGCGCCAGTTGGCCTGGCGCCTGGACAGCCAGCGGGTTGTGCTGGCGCCGGCGAGCAGTGGCTTTGCGCCGGACGTGCAAGTGCTGCTGTCGATCACTCGCCTGGACTCGGGCAAGGATCAGCCGGCTATTCTGGACGCGCAGTGGCGCCTGCTGGATCGCCGCGGCAACGTGCGTGACAACCGCATCGTGCACCTTGAGCAAGCGCATGAGGGCAGCGAGTCTGCCCAGGTGCAGGCGCAAGGGCAGTTGTTGCAGAAGCTGGCCGAGCAGTTGAGCAGTGCGGTCAAGCCACTGGCCAATCAGCCGGCCCTGGCCGAAGAAACCCGCAAGAAGCCGGCGGCGCCGGTGCAGGTCAAGAAGACCCCAGAGAAGTCGAAGATCCCGATTGCTTCGCCGGTGCGTACCGATATGGAAGTGTTCAGGTTCTGAGTTTGATTTGAGGTACTGCAAAGGCCGCCCCTACAGAGATCTGTGGGGGCGGCCTTTTTGTTTGTGCGGGTCTAGCGCGGCCCTGTGTAGGAGCGGCCTTGTGTCGCGAAAGGCCAGCGAAGCTGGCCCGGCGTTCTTGTGGTGAGGCATAGATCCCGGGCCCGCTGCGCGCGCCTTTCCGACCGGTCCGGCGCCCCGGCAAGGCCGCTACAGGGGTCGCGTAAGAACCTTCTTCAGCCCCGACGCTCGTGCATGCGCGCCAGTTGCCGCTCCAGCATCGACGGGTACGGCTCCATCAACCGCTCGACACAGCTCGCACCTTCAGGGCTGGCGATCGGGCGGATGCGGGCGCGTTGGCGGACCAGGGCATCGTCGGTGATCTTGCGCTCGACCAGCAGCAGGTTGCGGCTGTGCTGCGACAGGGCCAGGGCATCCTGGGCTTTTTCGGTCATCAGCAGGTCAACCTGCTCAAGCCCTTGCAGGTCATCACCCACGGTCAGCCCCAGTTGCAGCTGCAAGGTGATGCCGCTGTCGGCCACTTCGATCTGCAGGGCATGGCCCAGGGCGCGCAACAGCTCGCCGCAGCAGATGGCATTGGTCAGGTAGTCTTCACCGCTCTCGCGGCTATGGAACAGCAGCAAGGTGCTGCCGTCGGTCAGGGTGAAGGTCTCACCCTCATACAGCGAAGCAGCCTGCTCGAGGCAGTCGCGATAACGCTCAAGCAGTTCGGTCAGGCGCGTGCGCGGCAGCCGGCGCAGTTGCTCCTGCGAACCCAACTGCACGGCCAGCACGGCGCTGTACTGCGGCTCGGTCGACACGGGCGCGGCGGCAGCCGGCTTGGCGCTGCTCTGTTCGACGTCGATCAGGCCGGCAAAGGCTTCATCGTCTTCCTCATCCTGCTGGGCGATTGCCCGGCTGCGGGCGGCGACACTGGTGGTTGCCGGAGCCTGATCAAGGTCGGCGAAGTCGTGCTCGTCGTCGGGTTCTTCCTCTTCCTCCGGCTCAGGTGGCGGCGGTGGCGCGAGGCGGGCGTGCAACTGACGGGCGAGGTCGCCGATCTCGTCCTGACGATCGATGGCCGGCGTATACGGATGCGGATCACGCAGCCAGACCCGCAGCTGCAGCAGCGGCGTGGAGATGTAGCGGCCCAGACGCAGGCTCAAGGTCAACGCCAATACCAACAGGATCGCGGCAAGAATGCCCATGCTCTGCAAGCTGATCAGCATCGGTTGCTGGAACTCGCTCATGTCCAGGCTGATGCGCAGTTGCCCGGCAGTGACGTCCTGGAAGGTGATCTTGGTCTGGTACAGGCCCTCGGCTTCACCCAGCAGGGTGTTTTTCGGGCGCTGGCCGGCCTCGGCGAGGATGCGGTTGTCGACGCTGTAGATGGCGGCGTGGGCCACCAGCGGGTTCTTCACCAGGTTGCCCAGCAGCACGTTGAGGCTGAGGATGTCGTTGGACACCAACAGCTCGGTGGCCGAGGTGGCTGTCTGGATGGTCAGGCTCTGCCCCAGGGCGTCCGCCTGCTCATGCATGGCCTGCTTGAACTGCAGTCCCATCACGCAGGCATAGATCACCAGCGCCATGGCCACCAAGAAAATATTGGTGCTGGCGATACGCAAAGCCAAGGGTACGCGGCGTTGGCGCAGAGCATGGAACAGCATCAGGAAGAAGTTATCGGATTTAACTGGCGTGGGCCGGTTCACAGAGCGCGGCTCTTTATGACGAGAAAGTGCTGCGCAGTATAGCGACCCGGCATTTGTCGGCAAAGTGCAAGTGGCGCCCGATAGTCACCGAAAGTCGGTAGAATGCGCATTTTTCATCGAAGTCGGAGCCAGTTGTGCGCGAAATCGTCCTGATCAACATCACCGGTGAAGACCGCCCAGGTCTCACTGCCGCCATCACCGGCGTCCTGCTCCAGGGCGGTGTGAACATTCTCGACATCGGCCTGGCCGTGATGCACGGCACTTTGTCGTTCGGCATCCTCGTCGATATCCCGGATAACGAAGTCGCCACGCAGCTGCTGCACAGCGTGCAGAGCAAGGCCCACGAGCTGAATCTGCAGGCACGCTACACGCCGATCTCCGAGGCCGACTACAAGCACTGGGCCGACAGCCAGGGCGATGCCCGGCAGATCGTCACCTTGCTCAGCCGCAAGGTCACCCCCGAGCAGCTGCAACGGGTCAGCGCGATCATCAGCCAATATGGCCTGACCATCGAGCGCATCGAACGCCTGTCGGCGCGCGTGGCGCTGAACGCCGACAGCGAGCACGGCAAAGCGTGTCTGGAAATTTCCGTGCGTGGCGAGCCGAGCGATGCTCAGGCGCTGCGTGCCGCGTTCTTCACCTTGTGTGAAGAGCTGGCCGTCGACATTGCCTTCCAGAAAGACGACCTGTTCCGCCGCAACCGCCGGCTGGCGGTGTTTGACATGGATTCGACGCTGATCGAAGCCGAAGTCATCGACGAGTTGGCCAAGGCCGCCGGCGTCGGCGAGCAGGTTTCGGCGATTACCGAGCGGGCCATGCGCGGCGAGCTGGATTTTCGCGCCAGCTTCAAGGAGCGCATGGCGTTGCTCAAAGGCCTGGACGTCAAGGTGCTGGACGAGATCGGCGCATCGCTGCGCTTGACCGAAGGTGCCGAAAACCTGTTCGCCGAGCTCAAACGTCTGGGTTACAAGACTGCCATCCTGTCCGGTGGCTTTACCTACTTCGCCAAGCAGGTGCAGGCGCGGTTGGGGATCGACTATGTGTTCGCCAACGAGCTGGAAGTCGTGGACGGCAAGGTCACTGGCGTGGCCATCGAGCCAGTCGTCGATGCCCAGCGTAAAGCTGACCTGTTGCAGGAGCTGGCCAGCAAAGAAGGGCTGCAACTGGCCCAGACTATCGCTGTAGGCGACGGCGCCAACGATCTGCCGATGCTGTCGCTGGCAGGACTGGGCGTGGCCTTCCGCGCCAAGCCGCTGGTGCGCCAGTCGGCCAAGCAGGCGATCTCGACCCTGGGTCTGGATGGTGTGCTGTATCTGCTCGGCCTGCGCGACCGCGACGCCCGCGGCTGATCGGCCGCTTCAGATAAACAAAAGGCCCCGCATGGTTTGCGCCATGCGGGGCCTTTTTACGTGCGGCGGATCAAACTGCGGTAGGTGCTGCCAGCAGTTCACCCATGCGCACGGCAGAGCCGGCACCCAGGCTTTCAGCCCACTTCACCTGCTCCGGGCCAAACAGCACGATCGCCGTGGAACCCAGCTTGAAGCGGCCCAGTTCGGCGCCTTTCTCCAGGTGGATCGGCGTGCGGCTGGCCTCGTCGTAGCGGAAGGTCTTCAGCTCACGCTTGGGCGGTGTCACCAGCCCAGCCCAAACGGTTTCGATCGAGGCCACGATCATCGCGCCGACCAGCACCACGGCCATCGGCCCGCGCTCGGTATCGAACAGGCAGACCACGCGCTCGTTGCGGGCAAACAGCTCCGGTACGTTTTCGGCAGTGGTCTGGTTGACCGAGAACAGGCGGCCTGGCACATAGACCATCTCGCGCAAGGTACCCGCCAGCGGCATGTGCACGCGGTGGTAGTCCTTCGGCGACAGGTAGATGGTGGCGAACTCGCCGCCCATGAACGGTGCGGCCAGTGCCGGGTCGCCGCCGAGCAGCTCCAGCGCGCTGTAACCATGGCCCTTGGCCTGGAAGATGCGGCCGTGCTCGATCGGGCCGAGCTGGCTGACGGCGCCATCGGCTGGGCACAGAATGGCCCCTGGAGTCTGATCCAGTGGGCGCGCGCCGGGCTTCAGGGCGCGGGTGAAAAAGGCATTGAAGTGCTCGTAGGCGCTGAGGTCTTCGACCAGCGCTTCGGACATGTCGACCTGATAACGCTTGGCGAACCAGGCGGTGAAGGCATTCTTGAACCAGCGCGCGCGGCACTCGGCAACGCAACCGGCCAGGCGTGACAGCAAATGGTGCGGCAGCAGGTACTGACTGATGATGAACAAACGCGATTTCATTGAATTTCCTTAAACCTCTACTGGCGTGTCTGGATGGTTGCCCCATTCGCCCCACGAGCCGGCATATGCCTTGACCCGAGGGTAGCCGAGGGACTTGGCCACCAGATAGGTAAAGCCTGAACGGTGATGGGTCTGGCAATGGGTGATCACTTCCTTGTCGGGAGTGATGCCCAGGTTTTGCAGAATTTCGGCCATGTCCTTGCGGATACGCAGGTGGTCATTCATGTCCATGCCTGCGGTCCACTCGAAGTTGACGGCGCCGGGGATGTGCCCGCCTTTGGCCGCGAGCACTTTCTCGCCGCGATATTCACCCGGCGCGCGGGCGTCCCAGATGGCCAGGTCGGCGGCGCCGAGGCGGCTCTGCAGGTACTCGCGGGTGGCAGTCGGCTCGTCATTTATGGTCAGGCTGACCGAGCCAGTGGCGCTGGCGGGCGTCTCGGTCGACAGTTGATCAGCCGGCCAGGCCTGGATGCCACCGTTGAGGTAGTGGTACTGCGCATGGCCGATGACATCCAGCAGCCAGATGAAGCGCCCGGCCCAGCCACCGCCTTCGTCGTCGTAGACCACATAGACGGCGTCGTCACGATGGCCGAGTTCGGCGAACAGCTTTTCCAGGTCGGCGCGCGCCGGCAGTAGCCCGGGCGCTGGCGGTTGGCCCAGCTGGGTACGCTTGGGGTCGACGAAGCGCGCACCGGGCACGTGGCCACTGCCATAACGGTTGGCGCTGGTCAGATCGACCACGATCAACGCGGGGGAGCCAAGGCGTGGCAGCAGGTCTTGCGCTTCGATAACCAGCGGCAAGCCGGAAAAGTCAGTCATCCACAGTCTCCAGGTGGAACGCGAGGGGGCGATTGTAGCGTAAGGCTTAGCTGCTGCGGGTGGTGAAGGTGGCCAGGGCGCGCTCGATGCACTGTGCTGTCTTGCCCAGCGCCTGCACGCTGACGTCGGCCAGAGGGCGCCCAGACTGATCGGCAAGCAGCAGCATGATCACCTGACCATTGACCGCCAACGAGCGCAGCAGCAGGTGTTCGCTGGGGAACAGGGCATTGATCGGGGCTGGCAGCAGGGCGGCAAACTGGGCGTGGTTGTCCGGCGTCAGGCGCAATTGCCCGGCTTGGCTGGTCAAGCGCTGTAACAGTTTGTTCTGCTTGACTGCAAGGTTCAACGCAGCCGCTTCCTTGGGCAAGCCGGCAGTCTGCTGCACGCGCAACGCGTCACCGGCCTTGTCGTAGGTCAGCAGCAATACCCGCTGCATGCCGCAGGCGAGCAGCGCATCGCGGGCGTGGGTGGCCAGGTGCACGGCATTGCTGAAGCGGCTGGGTTGGGCGAGCATTTCAGCACACAGCGTGCGCCAGCGTTCGAGGTCCTCTGCGGGCGGTGGCGGCGGCGTGAGCATGTCCGGGTGCGGACGGCGCTGGTGCCACGGCCAGATCAACGCTTCGGCCGGGTGGAACAGGGCGTGACGGGCATGGTGACGGGCACTCGCCGCGGCTTGCTGGTGAACCTGCTGCTGGACATCGTCCAGCGAGGTCTGCAAGTACAACGCGGTCAGGAGTTGCCAGCGCAGCAGGTGCGGGTTGTCCCAGCCGACCTGCGCCGCCAGCGCCAGGCCGTTGGCCAGCAATACGGTGTTGGCCGGTTGGTTGAACCAGCGGCGCAGGCCGGGCTCTTCATCAAGCCGATGCTGCTGTTCGAGGCTGTCCGTCTCGCGGGCAATGTTGAACACCTGGGCCAACTGATCGCGTTCGCTGGTGAGCAGGCGGTAGCCCTGGGTCACCCATTCCGGCAGGCGCCAGTGCAGGGCAACGGCCTGGCACAGCTCCATGAGGCGCACGCCAAACAGCTCGATCTCGACCTCGGCAGCGTTTTCGCCCTTGTGGATAACCCGCAGCTCCCAGGTGTCGAGCAGCTTGGGGTAGGTCATCGCCAGTGGCCACAGCGGCGACAGGAACAGCAGGCTGCCCCAGTGAATCTCCTGCCACAGCCGTGCCAGGCGGCTGGCGAACAGGCCGCTGGCTTGCTGCGCGGCATGCTGGCTGATCAGCAGAAACTGGCGTAGTACTGGCGGGATGTCATCGCCCGGCAAGGCCGGCAGGCGCGCCAGCAGCTGTGCGCTGCGCTCAAGTCCCAGGCGATTGAGGGCAACTTCGAGGCTCTCGGCCGGTTCGGCCTGGCTGGCGTTTGCCGAGTGATTGGCCTCACGCATGACCGACAGCACCAGGGCGGGGCTGTCCTGCATCAGTTCGGCGATGTCGCGCAAGGACCGACGGTTGTCATTGATGGCCGCCAGTACCCGGTCGTGGCTTTCCTTGGGCACGGGCAGGCGCACGTCATCCAGCAGTTTAATCCAGCGGTCTAAAGTGCGTGGCGTCTGACTTGGTACCTTGGTTTCAATTGGCATTTTGACATCAGTCCGAACTGGCTTTTCACTTGGAGTGGCTATAGTCTGGCGCAGTTCTGCCGATAAGTAGAAGAAGAGTTTTCAAGCTCCCGTTCCCGACCCTGACCTCGACTTCAAGTGCTTTGAACCTATGGCTAAAATTATCGGCATTATCGTCGTCTTCGCGAGCGTGATCGCAGGCTACGTGCTTTCCCACGGCAAGATTGCGGCGCTGATCCAGCCGTTCGAAGTGCTCATCATTGGCGGGGCCGCGTTTGGCGCGTTCCTGCAGGCCAACCCTGGCTACATGACTATGCACGTGATCAAGAAGTCGATGAAGATGTTCGGCTCGCGCTTCACCCATACCTTCTACCTGGAGGTGTTGGGCCTGGTCTACGAGATCCTCAACAAGAGCCGCCGCGAAGGCATGATGGCGATCGAAGGCGATATCGAAGACGCCTCGGCCAGCCCGATCTTCGCCAAGTACCCGGCCGTGCTGGGTGATGAGCGCATGACTGCGTTCATCTGTGACTACCTGCGCATCATGTCCACTGGCAACATGGCTCCGCACGAGCTCGAAGGCCTGTTCGACATGGAGCTGCTGAGCCTGAAGGAAGAACTCGATCACCCCTCGCACGCGGTTACCGGGATTGCCGACGGCATGCCAGGCTTCGGCATCGTTGCGGCGGTATTAGGTATCGTCGTCACCATGGCCTCGTTGGGTGAAGGCGACCAGGCCGCCATCGGCATGCACGTAGGTGCGGCGTTGGTGGGCACCTTCTTCGGTATTCTTGCTGCGTACGGCTTCTTCGGCCCACTGGCCACCTGCCTGGCCCACGATGCCAAGGAAGAGGTCAATCTGTACGAGTCGATCAAGGCGTCGCTGGTGGCTTCGGCCTCGGGCATGCCGCCGTCGCTGGCCGTGGAATTCGGGCGCAAGGTGCTGTACCCCAAGCACCGTCCGAGCTTCGCCGAGCTGGAACAAGCAGTTCGCGGTCGCTGATTCATGGAAAACAATCAGCCGATAATCATCAAGCGCGTCAAGCGCTTCGGCGGCGGTCACCATGGCGGCGCCTGGAAGATCGCCTTTGCCGACTTCGCGACGGCGATGATGGCGTTCTTCCTGGTGCTGTGGCTGATGTCGACGGCCACCCCAGAGCAGAAGATCGCCATCGCTGGCTACTTCAAGGACCCGATCGGCTTCTCCGAAAGCGGTACGCCCTATGTGATTGACCTGGGCGGCTCGCCGGAGCTTGCGCCGGACAAGACCATCAACCCTGAAGTGAAGTCCGATCCGACGCCGGAGACCAGCGTGCAGCTGGACAAGGATCAGGTCGAGACCATGGCCGAGCAGGTTGAAAAGGAACGCCTGAACCTGCTCTTGCAGGAGTTGCAGAACAAGGTCGAAGAGAACCCGCAACTGCAGAAGTTCAAGGACCAGATCCTGTTCGAGATCACCCAGGACGGCCTGCGTATCCAGATCATGGATGCCGAGAACCGGCCGATGTTCGACATCGGCAGCGCGCGCCTGCAGCCGTACTTCGAGGACATCCTGCTGGCCATGGCCGACACCATCAAGGCGGTGCCGAACAAGATCAGCGTCAGCGGCCACACCGATGCCAAGGCCTATGCCGGCAGCGGCGGCTTCGGCAACTGGGAGCTGTCGGCCAACCGTGCCAACGCCGCGCGGCGGGCGCTGGTGGCGGGTGGTTACCCGGACGATCAGGTAGCGCGTGTGGTGGGTTATGCGTCGTCGTCGTTGTTCGATCGCAAGGACCCGTTCAACCCGGTCAACCGGCGCATCGATATCATCGTCCTGACCAAAAAGGCCCAGCGCAATATCGAGGGCGAGCAGGGCACTCCGGATACACCGCCGGCAGCCGGCGCGCCCGCAGCGCCAGGTGCTGCTGCGCCAGGCGCAGCTGACGAGGCGCCAATGCAGCCGCGCGAGCTGCGGCAGAAGCTCAATCTCTTCGAGGACGGTACCTTGAAGATGGATGAACCGAAGGAATAACCGTCTGTTACGCAGCAAAAAGGGCCGCATTGCGGCCCTTTTTGTGGGTCAGCTTTCTGTCTAGTAGCTGTCTTCGGTCAAGCTGGCGATGATCGAGCGGTAGCTGTGCATCCGCTGCGGCTTGATCCGGCCTTCGTCCAGCGCCTTGAGCAAGGCGCAGCCTGGCTCGCGGTCGTGCTTGCAGTCGCGAAAGCGGCAGGTGCCGAACAGTTCGCTGAACTCAATGAAGCCGGCTTCGACATCATCGCGGCTGACGTGCACCAGGCCGAACTCACGAATACCGGGGGAGTCGATCAGGTCACCACCATTGGGGAAGTGATAGAGCCGCGCCGTGGTAGTGGTATGGGTACCCTGGCCAGACCATTCGGACAGATCACCCACCCGCGTGTGTGCCTGCGGCAGCAGGCTGTTGACCAGCGACGACTTGCCGACACCGGACTGGCCGACAAACACGCTGACGTGGCCGTCGAGCATTTTCTGCAGCTGTTGCATGCCGTCGCCGTGGTGCGCGGATACTTCCAGCAGCGGGTAGCCGAGGTCGCGGTAGACCTCGAGCAGGGCATTCAGCGCCGGTGCGTTTTGCTCGTTGATCAGGTCGGCCTTGTTCAGCAGCAGCAATGGGCGAATGCCGGCGTGCTCGGCGGCGACCAAATAGCGGTCGATCAGGTTGGCGTGGGGCTCAGGTGCCGGCGCGAAGACGATCACGATCAGGTCGACGTTGGCGGCCACCGGCTTGAGCAGGCCCTGATTGTTCGGGCGGGTCAGTTCGGTCGAGCGCGGTAATTGCGCGACAATGACGCCGATGCCCTGGTTGCCTGCTCGCCATACCACACGGTCACCGGTGACCAGTGCTGGCAGGTTGGCGCGAAGGTGGCAGCGGAAGATCTGGCCAACTGTGTCGCCGTCCTGGGCCTCGACTTCGACTTGTACGCCAAAGTGGGCGATGACCAGGCCGAATTGTTCCGGGCCCAGGTCGCCACCCTCCAGTTCCTGCAAGGCATGTTGCTCGCGTTTGGCGGCGCGCTCGGCGCGTTCGCCCTGGATTTTTTCGATGCGCCAGTTTTGGCGACGGTTGAGCTGGCGTTTGGCCATGAATGTTCCGTGGTGGCTTGCGGTTGGAAAACGGTTGGCAGTCTAGCATGCTCCTCTCCAGAGCCATTCGGTAACCTTGGTCAAGCGATGCCCCGGGAACCGCTGAACGAAGCGAATTAGCTGGATAAGCGAATTACCCTTGCGGGCCACTAAGCTACTATGACGGCCTATCTCAGGAGCCCCCCATGGACAACACACAGAACCTGATCTGGATCGATCTGGAAATGACCGGTCTGGACCCGGACAGCGACGTCATCATCGAGATGGCGACCATCGTCACCGACAGCAACCTCAATACCCTGGCCGAAGGCCCGGTGATCGCCATTCACCACAGCGATGAAGTGCTGGCGCGCATGGACGAGTGGAACACCCGTACCCACGGCGGCTCGGGCTTGACCCAGCGTGTGCGCGACAGCCGCATCAGCATGGCCGAGGCTGAGGCGCAGACCATCGCCTTCCTTGAGCAGTGGGTGCCCAAGGGCAAGTCGCCGATCTGTGGCAACAGCATCTGCCAGGACCGGCGCTTCCTGTACCGCCACATGAAGGCGCTGGAAAGCTACTTCCACTACCGCAACCTCGACGTCTCGACCCTCAAGGAACTGGCTGCACGCTGGGCTCCCGAGGTGCGCGACAGCTTCCAGAAGGGTGGCACCCACCTGGCGCTTGACGACATCCGCGAGTCGATCGCCGAGCTGCGTCACTACCGCGAGCACTTCATCAAGTTCTAAGCCTGCTGCGCCGGCTGACGATAGTCGGCGCGCCCCCTTCTGGTGCGGGGTGCAACTGGGTAGACTGCGCGCCTTTCTCGCACGGACTCGCACCATGTTGCTGATGCTCTACCTCGTCGCCATCACCGCCGAAGCCATGACCGGCGCCTTGTCCGCCGGCCGTCGCGGCATGGACTGGTTCGGTGTGGTATTGATCGCCTGCGTGACGGCGCTGGGTGGCGGCTCGGTGCGCGACGTGCTGCTGGGTCACTACCCACTGACCTGGGTGAAACACCCCGAGTATCTGGTGCTGACCAGCTTTGCCGCCCTGCTGACCATCTTCATCGCACCCTTGATGCGCCATCTGCGCTCGCTGTTTCTGGTGCTCGATGCGCTGGGGCTGGTGGCGTTTACCCTGATCGGCTGCATGACTGCGCTGGAGATGGGGCAGGGCCTGCTGGTGGCCTCGATCAGCGGCGTGATCACCGGGGTGTTCGGCGGGATTCTGCGGGATATCTTCTGCAACGACATCCCGCTGGTGTTCCGTCGCGAGCTATATGCCAGCGTGTCGTTTGCGGCGGCGTGGTTCTATCTGGGCTGCGTGCATTTCAATCTGCCGGCCGAGCAAGCCACCCTATTGACCTTGTTTGGCGGTTTTCTGGTGCGCTTGCTGGCGATTCGTTTTCACTGGGAAATGCCCAAGTTCCACTATAACGACCAGCAGTAGTCACTCAGCTCGCGGGCTGCGCCTGCCGTTCCGCGTGCTGGGCCAGCGCCCACTCGACATGCTCGCGGACGAGTTCGGATGGGTACTCGCGGCGTGCCTGCAACGCTTCCAGCACCGGGATGGTCGACGGTGCGTTGCCCAGCCCCACGGCCAGATTGCGTAGCCAGCGTTCGTAGCCGGCGCGGCGCAGCGGGGAGCCTTCGGTATTGCCCAAAAAAGTCGCCTCATCCCACATGAACAGTTCGGCCAGGCCGGCATTGTCCAGGCCGTGGCGCGGCTTGAAGTCGTTTTCCTGGGTGGGCCGGGCGAAGCGGTTCCACGGGCAGACGATCTGGCAGTCATCGCAGCCAAACACCCGATTGCCGATCATCGCCCGCAACTCGACCGGGATCGCCTGCTTCAGCTCGATGGTCAGGTAGGAGATGCAGCGGCGTGCGTCGAGCACATAAGGGCCGACGAAGGCATTGGTCGGGCACACGTCCAGGCACGCCTGGCAGCGGCCGCAGTGCTCGCTGGTCTGGGCTTCGTCCACCGGCAGCGGCAGGTCGACGAACAGCTCGGCCAGAAAGAAGTAGCTGCCGGCCTTGCGGGTGAGCAGCAAGGTGTTCTTGCCGATCCAGCCCAACCCAGCCTCTTGCGCGATGGCTTTTTCCAGCACCGGGGCGCTGTCGACAAAGGCACGAAAGCCGAACGGGCCGATGTCAGCCTGGATCCGATCGGCCAGGTGCTGCACGCGTTTGCGCACCAGCTTGTGGTAGTCGCGGCCCAGCGCGTAGCGCGACACGTAGGCTTTTTCCGGCTGTGCGAGCACCTGCGCCATGCGCGTATCGCCGGGCAGGTAGTCCATGCGCAGCGAAACCACCCGCAGCGTCCCCGGGATCAACTGATCGGGGTGGGAACGTTTGCTGCCATGCGCGGCCATATAGTCCAGCTCGCCGTGATAGCCGGCGGCAAGCCAGCGCTCCAGGTGCTGTTCATGCTCGCCCAGGTCTACACCAGCGATACCGACGTGGGCGAAGCCGAGTTCGCGGCCCCAATCCTTGATCGATTGGGCCAGCGCGGCGAGGTCAGGAATACAAACGGACATGGATGGGCAAGGCATTACAGGCTCAGGTGCGTATAATTCTGCCAGACATCGGAGCCTTTGACCCCATGCCCCAGACCAAACACCCCGCCAACACGGTAAAAACCCTCAGCCGAGGCAACCTCGCCCGGCTGCCGGCGCGCCGTGCAGACGCGCACAAGACCGACTTCGGCCATGTGCTGGTGGTCGGTGGCGACCTCGGTACCGGCGGCGCCGCGCTGCTCAGTGGCGAGGCGGCGCTGCGCTGTGGTGCTGGCCTGGTCAGCATCGCCACGCGGCCTGAGCATGTTTCAGCGGCCCTGACCCGGCTACCCGAGACCATGTGTTTGGGCGTGTCATCGGCCAACCAGCTGATCGAGGTGCTGGCCCACGCTTCGGTGCTGGTGGTCGGCCCCGGGCTTGGCCAGGCCGCATGGGGCCGCAGCCTGCTGTCGGCAGTGGCCAACAGCGATGTGCCGCAGGTGTGGGATGCCGATGCGCTGAACATGCTCGCCAGCAGCCCGTTGGCCGTGCCCGGCGCGAGCATCCTCACCCCGCATCCGGGGGAGGCGGCGCGTTTGCTGGGGATTTCCACCGAGGCGGTGCAGGCCGACCGCCCTGGTGCTGCGCGCAAGTTGGCGCGCAGGTATGCCAGCATCTGCGTGCTTAAAGGCGCAGGTACGCTGGTGGCTGACCCGGACGGGCAGTTGGCGCTGTGTCAACGGGGCCACCCGGCCATGGCCGGCGCAGGGCTGGGCGATGTGCTCACTGGCGTGCTTGGCGCGTTGCTGGCGCAGGGCCTGGATGGCTGGTCGGCGGCATGCCTGGGCGTGTGGCTGCATGCCTGCGCAGGCGAGCGCCTGGGCGTGAAGGGCAGGGGCCTGGCAGCCAGTGATCTGCTGCCGGTCATTCGTGAATTATTGGAGGAGCATTCAGCGTGTCAGGTGTAACCCTGTTTCTGCCCGATGAAGAGGCCACTGTGGCCTTCGGTGCGCAATTGGCCGAAGTGACCGGCGGTCACGGCGTGATATTTCTCGAGGGGGACCTCGGCGCCGGCAAGACCACCCTGTCGCGCGGCCTGATCCGCGGCCTGGGCCATACCGGGCCGGTCAAGAGCCCGACCTTCACCGTCGTCGAACCCTATGAAATCGGCGACGTGCGGGCGTTTCACTTCGACCTGTACCGGTTGGTCGATCCGGAAGAGCTGGAGTACCTGGGTATCCGCGATTACTTCGAAGGCGGCGCCCTGTGCCTGTTCGAATGGCCCGATAAAGGTGCGGGCGTTTTGCCAAAGCCCGACCTGACCATTACCATAAGCCCGCAAGCGGGCGGACGCTCGCTCAACCTGTCGCCGCAGGGCGCTCGTGGCCAAGCCTGGTGCACCGCGCTGGCCAACAAAATTCAACAGTAGACGGGGTTAGGTATGCGCATACGCGCACTGGTCGCCGTTGTAGGTCTGCTGCTCAGCGCAGTGACTGTCAACGCTCTGGCCGCCACACAAGTAAAAAGCATGCGTCTGTGGCGCGCGCCGGACAACACACGACTGGTTTTCGACCTCTCCGGGCCTGTGCAGCACAGCGTGTTCACGCTAAGCGCACCGGATCGGCTGGTTATCGATATCAATGGTGCCACCCTTGGCGCGCCACTCAACGTGGCCACCTCGAACACGCCGATCAGCAGCGTGCGCTCGGCGCAACGCACGCCGACCGACCTGCGCGTGGTCATCGACCTGAAAAAGGCCGTCACCCCGAAAAGCTTCATCCTCGCGCCCAACGCCCAGTACGGTAACCGCCTGGTGGTCGACCTGTACGATCAGGAAGCTGACGCCATCGCGGCCACCACGCCGACGCCTCCACCAACACCGGTGCAGCCTCCGGTCACTACGCCTGCCATTCCGGTAACGCCGACGCAGCCGGCGATCAAGCTGCCGCCTGCACCGAGCGGCAAGCGCGATATCGTGGTTGCCATCGACGCCGGTCACGGCGGCGAAGACCCGGGCGCTTCCGGCTCGCGCGGCCAGCATGAAAAAACCATCGTGTTGCAGATCGCTCAGGAGCTGCAGCGCCAGATCAACAGCGAAAAAGGCTACCGCGCCGAGCTGACCCGTACCGGCGACTACTTCATCCCGCTGCGCAAACGTACCGAGATCGCCCGCAAGAAGGGTGCAGATCTGTTCGTCTCGATCCATGCCGACGCCGCGCCGTCGAAGGCCGCCTTTGGTGCTTCGGTGTTTGCCTTGTCTGACCGCGGCGCCACCTCGGAGACCGCGCGCTGGCTGGCCGACACGGAAAACCGCTCCGACCTGATCGGCGGTGCCGGCAACGTCAGCCTTGACGACAAGGACCGCATGCTCGCAGGGGTCCTGCTCGACCTGTCGATGACTGCCACGCTCAGCTCCAGCCTGGATGTCGGGCAAAAAGTGCTGGGCAACATGGGCCGCATCACCTCGCTGCACAAGCGCCGGGTCGAGCAAGCCGGCTTCATGGTGCTGAAATCGCCGGATATTCCGTCGATCCTGGTCGAAACCGGGTTCATCTCCAACGCCAACGAAGCCGCCAAGCTGGCTACCAAGAGCCATCAGCAGGCGCTGGCACGCTCGATTCACACCGGCTTGCGCCAGTACTTCCAGCAGAGCCCGCCGCCTGGCACCTACATCGCATGGCTGCGTGACAGCGGCAAAATCGCCCAAGGCCCGCGTGACCATACCGTGCGTCCGGGTGAGACCCTGGCGATGATCGCCGTGCGTTATCAAGTCAGCGTGACTGCGCTGCGCAGCAGCAACAGCCTGAAAACTGATGAGCTGAAGGTTGGTCAGCACCTGGATATTCCGGGTACTACCCTGGCGTCGCAGCAATGACCGGTGGTTCGCGAATCGAGCTGCTCAGCCCGCGGCTGGCCAACCAGATTGCCGCCGGCGAAGTGGTCGAGCGGCCTGCGTCGGTGGCCAAGGAGCTGCTGGAGAACAGCCTCGACTCCGGTGCCCGGCGCATCGATGTCGAGGTCGAGCTGGGCGGCACCAAGCTGCTGCGCGTGCGTGACGACGGCAGCGGCATCTCCCCGGATGACCTGCCGCTGGCCCTGGCTCGGCACGCTACCAGCAAGATTCGCGAGCTGGAAGACCTTGAAGGTGTGCTCAGCCTGGGCTTTCGTGGTGAGGCACTGGCGTCGATCAGTTCGGTTGCACGGTTGACCCTGACCTCGCGCACCGCCGATGCCAGCGAAGCCTGGCAGGTCGAGACCGAAGGCCGTGACATGACCCCGCGGGTGCAGCCTGCCGCGCACCCGGTCGGCACCTCGGTAGAAGTGCGCGACCTGTTCTTCAATACCCCGGCCCGGCGCAAGTTCCTCAAGGCCGAGAAAACCGAATTCGATCACCTGCAGGAAGTCATCCGCCGCCTGGCACTGGCGCGCTTCGATGTCGGCTTCCACCTGCGCCATAACGGCAAGAGCATCCTCAGCCTGCACGAGGCCGCCGATGATGTGTCGCGGGCGCGGCGCGTCGGCGCGATCTGTGGCCCGGGCTTTCTTGAGCAAGCGCTGCCGATCGACGTCGAGCGCAATGGCCTGCGCCTGTGGGGTTGGGTCGGCTTGCCGACCTTCTCGCGCAGCCAGGCTGACCTGCAGTACTTCTTCGTCAATGGCCGTGCGGTGCGCGACAAGCTGGTGGCCCATGCGGTGCGCCAGGCCTATCGCGACGTGCTGTTCAATGGTCGCCATCCGACCTTTGTGCTGTTCCTTGAGCTGGAACCGAACGGCGTCGACGTCAACGTGCACCCGACCAAGCACGAAGTGCGCTTCCGCGAAGGGCGCACGGTTCACGATTTTCTCTACGGCACCCTGCACCGCGCGCTGGCCGATGTGCGCCCGGAAGGCCAGATGGCCGCGCCCGCTGCTGCCGCCGAGTTGGTCCGTGCGGGTGGCCAGCAGGCCGGCGAGTTCGGCCCTCAGGGCGAGATGCGCCTGGCCACACCTGTGCTCGAACAGCAGCAGCCTGCTCCAGCGGGCTCCGGCGCGGGCGCGGGTTACCAGTACCAGTACACGCCGCGCCCCTCGCAGCCATTGCCGGTTGCCGAGGCACAGGCCGCTTACCGCGAATTCTATGCACCCCTGAACAGCAGCGCGCCGGTCGCGCTGCCTGAGGGCCAGGGCGATATACCGCCGCTGGGCTATGCCATGGCGCAGCTCAAGGGCATCTACATCCTTGCCGAAAACGCCCAAGGCCTGGTGCTGGTCGACATGCATGCCGCCCACGAGCGGATCATGTACGAGCGGCTCAAGGTGGCCATGGCCAGCGAAGGCCTCAGTGGTCAGCCGCTGCTGGTGCCGGAAACCCTGGCGATGAGCCAGCGTGAAGCCGATTGCGCCGAAGAGCATGCGCAGTGGTTCCAGCGCCTCGGCTTCGAGCTGCAGCGGCTAGGCCCGGAGACGGTCGCCATTCGCCAGATCCCGGCGTTGCTCAAGCAGGCCGAAGCCAATCGGCTGGTGCAGGACGTGCTCGCTGACCTGATGGAATACGGCACCAGCGACCGTATCCAGGCGCACCTCAACGAGCTGCTCGGGACCATGGCTTGCCACGGCGCCGTACGCGCCAACCGGCGCTTGGCCATCCCCGAAATGAACGCCTTGCTTCGCGACATGGAAAACACCGAACGCAGCGGCCAGTGCAACCACGGCCGACCGACCTGGACCCAGATGGGCCTGGACGATCTGGACAAACTCTTCCTGCGCGGTCGGTGACATGAGCAGCAAACCTCCAGCGATCTTCCTCATGGGCCCGACTGCGGCGGGCAAGACCGATCTCGCCATCGAATTGAGCAAGGTCCTGCCCTGCGAGCTGGTCAGCGTCGATTCGGCGCTGGTCTATCGCGGCATGGACATCGGCACCGCCAAACCGTCGAAAGACATCCTGGCAGCTTACCCGCATCGCTTGATCGACATCATCGACCCCGCCGAGAGCTACTCCGCTGCGCAGTTTCGCAGCGATGCCCTGGCGGCCATGGCCGAAATCACCGCGCGCGGCAAGATCCCGCTGCTGGTCGGCGGCACCATGCTCTATTACAAGGCATTGCTCGAAGGCCTGGCCGACATGCCGGCGGCCGACCCGGCCGTGCGCGCCGAGCTGGAAGCCCAGGCCAGCGCACTGGGCCTGGGCGAACTGCACCGGCAGTTGGCCGAGGTCGATCCGGTGTCGGCGGCGCGCATCCACCCCAACGACCCGCAGCGCTTGATCCGAGCGCTGGAGGTGTATCGGGTGAGTGGCCTGAGCATGACTGCCCATCGCCAGCGCCAATCAGCCGAAAGTAGCGGCGCAGACGCAGGCGCGGGCGGTCATTTGCCCTATACTGTGGCCAGCCTGGCGATTGCTCCTGCAGATCGTCACATTCTGCATGAGCGAATTGCGTTACGATTTTCACAAATGCTGGAACAGGGCTTCATCGATGAGGTCCGAGAGCTGCGAGGGAGAAGTGACTTGCACGCCGGGCTGCCGTCTATACGGGCAGTGGGCTATCGGCAGGTCTGGGATTTCCTCGACGGCAAGCTAGATGAGAATGAGATGCGAGAACGCGGTATCATTGCGACTCGCCAGCTGGCCAAACGGCAGTTCACCTGGTTGCGCGGTTGGTCCGACGTGCACTGGCTGGACAGCCTGGCCTGCGACAATCTGTCCCGCACCTTGAAATACCTTGGGGCCATCTCCATATTGAGCTGAGTCCCTGCTAATTGCCGTCTACTCTTGCGGGTGGGCGGCGTAATTATAGAATTTTCTCGTTTTTTATTATTTATCCTTACAGGAGTGCGGCATATGTCAAAAGGGCATTCGCTACAAGACCCTTACTTGAACACCTTGAGAAAAGAAAAGGTCCCGGTTTCGATCTATCTGGTCAACGGGATCAAGCTGCAGGGTTCGATCGAATCGTTCGATCAGTTTGTAGTTCTACTGAAAAACACCGTCAGCCAAATGGTCTACAAACACGCCATTTCGACTGTCGTACCTGCACGTCCGGTTCGTCTGCCAAGCCCGTCCGATTCCGAGAACGGTGACAGCGAGCCAGGCAACGCCTGATTAGGAGCCTGCATTGTTCTTTGAGCGCCACGGTGGTGGTGAGCGAGCGCTGCTCGTTCACTTGGAAGGTCAGAACCCTGAGGCGCGCGAAGACCCGCAGGAGTTCCAGGAGCTGGCCCTGTCGGCCGGTGCTGAAATCGTCTTGCTGTCTACGGTGACGCGGCATCAGCCCAGCGCCAAATTCCTGATTGGCAGTGGCAAGGTCGAGGAGTTACGCGACCTGGTCAGTGCCGAACATGTCGATCTGGTGATTTTCAATCACACCCTCACGCCCAGTCAGGAGCGTAACCTCGAGCGTGTATTCGAGTGTCGCGTGCTTGACCGTACCGGGCTGATTCTCGATATCTTCGCCCAACGGGCGCGTACCCATGAAGGCAAGCTGCAGGTCGAACTGGCCCAGCTTGAGCACATGAGCACGCGGCTGGTGCGCGGCTGGACTCACCTTGAGCGGCAAAAAGGTGGTATCGGCCTGCGCGGTCCGGGTGAAACCCAGCTTGAAACCGACCGTCGCCTGTTGCGGGTACGCCTGCGGCAGATCAAGGCGCGCCTGGAAAAGGTCCGCAGCCAGCGCGAGCAAGCGCGGCGCGGGCGCCGCCGTGCGGACATCCCGTCGGTGTCGCTGGTGGGTTATACCAACGCCGGCAAATCGACGCTGTTCAACGCCCTGACCCAGTCCGACGTATACGCCGCCGACCAGTTGTTCGCGACCCTCGACCCGACCCTGCGCCGTCTGCAGCTCGACGACCTGGGGCCGATCGTGCTGGCCGATACCGTGGGCTTCATTCGGCATCTGCCGCACAAGCTGGTCGAGGCATTTCGGGCTACGCTCGAAGAGTCGAGCAACTCCGACCTGTTGCTGCATGTAATCGACGCCCATGAGCCAGAGCGCATGGAGCAGATCGAGCAGGTGCTGGCGGTGTTGGGCGAGATCGGCGCAGAAGGCTTGCCGATCCTCGAGGTCTATAACAAACTCGACCTGCTTGAAGATGTCGAGCCACAGATCCAGCGCAATGCCGATGGCAAGCCGGAACGGGTCTGGGTGTCGGCACGTGATGGACGTGGCCTGGAGCTGGTTGGCCAGGCAATTGCCGAGTTGCTGGGGGATGATCTGTTCGTCGCCACCCTGCGCCTTGATCAGCGCTTCGCCCGCTTGCGCGCGCAGCTGTTCGAACTGGGTGCGGTGCAAAGCGAAGAACATGATGAAGAGGGCAGCAGCCTGCTCAGCGTGCGCCTGCCGATGATCGAGCTTAATCGCCTGGTCAGTCGTGCCGGCATCGAGCCGCAGACGTTTATCGCGCAACACACTTTGCAATAAATGCCCGTCGAGGTCGCCGGGCAGCCGTGACAGGCATTCTGTAGCATTGGACGGCGCGCCGTGGGCGCGTCTTTGCTTTATCAGATGGAGAGCGCTATGGCTTGGAATGAGCCGGGTGGCAACTCGAAAGACCAGGATCCCTGGGGCGGTCGCCGTGGCGGCGGCGGCAGTGGTGGCGGTGGCGATAAAAAAGGCCCACCTGATCTCGACGAGGCCTTCCGCAAGCTGCAGGACAGCCTGAACGGCATGTTCGGTGGCGGCAAGAAACGCGGCGGTGGTGACCGCAATATCGGCAAGGGTGGCGGCTACGGCCTGCTGGGCATAGGCCTGGCGGTGTTGGCTGCGATCTGGCTGTACAGTGCCGTGTATGTGGTCGACGAGCAGGAGCAGGCGGTTGTGCTGCGCTTCGGCAAGTACTACGAGACCGTGGGTCCAGGCCTGAATATCTATTTCCCGCCGATCGATCGCAAGTACATGGAAAACGTGACGCGTGAGCGTGCGTACACCAAGCAGGGGCAGATGCTCACCGAAGACGAGAACATCGTCGAAGTGCCGCTGACCGTGCAGTACAAGATCACCAACCTGCAGGACTTCGTGCTCAACGTCGACCAGCCGGAAGTGAGCTTGCAGCATGCGACCGACAGTGCCCTGCGTCACGTGGTCGGTTCGACCTCGATGGACCAGGTGCTGACCGAAGGTCGTGAGCAGATGGCCGTGGATATCCGCGAGCGTCTGCAGCGTTTCCTCGACACTTACCGTACCGGTATCACCGTGACTCAGGTCAACGTACAGAGCGCGGCAGCCCCGCGTGAAGTGCAGGAAGCCTTCGACGACGTGATCCGTGCCCGTGAAGACGAGCAGCGTGCGCGCAACCAGGCCGAGTCCTACGCCAACGGCGTGGTGCCAGAGGCCCGGGGTCAGGCACAGCGCATCATCGAAGACGCCAACGGCTACCGCGATGAAGTGATTGCCCGCGCCAAGGGTGAAGCCGATCGCTTCACCAAGCTGGTCACCGAGTACCGCAAGGCGCCAGACGTAACCCGTCAGCGTCTGTACCTGGAGACCATGCAAGAGGTCTACAGCAATTCGAGCAAGGTCATGGTGGCAACCAAGGACGGGCAGAACAACCTGCTCTACCTGCCGCTGGACAAGATGGTCGAAGGCGGTCGCAACACGTCGGCCTCTGCCGGCAGCAGCAGCGCGTCGCCGTCGGTCAACGACGCAGCCGTGCGTGCAGCGCAGGACCTGCAACAGCAACAACAGGCGCTGCGTACTAGGGAGAGCCGCTGATGAGCAATAAATCGCTGATCGCCCTGATCGCCGCAGTCGTGCTGGCTGTCGTGGCCTGGAACAGCTTCTACATCGTGTCCCAGACCGAACGTGCGGTACTGCTGCAATTCGGTCGTGTGGTTCAGGCTGATGTTCAGCCCGGCCTGCATGTGAAGATCCCGTACGTCAACCAGGTGCGCAAGTTCGACGCGCGACTGATGACCCTGGATGCACCGACGCAACGCTTCCTGACCCTGGAAAAGAAAGCGGTAATGGTCGACGCCTATGCCAAATGGCGGGTGAAAGACTCCGACCGTTTCTACACCGCAACCTCGGGCATGAAGCAGATCGCCGACGAGCGCCTGTCGCGTCGTCTGGAAAGCGGCCTGCGTGACCAGTTCGGTAAACGTACCCTGCACGAAGTGGTTTCCGGTGAGCGTGACGCACTGATGGCTGACATCACTGCATCGCTGAACCGTATGGCCAACAAGGAGCTGGGTATCGAAGTGGTCGACGTTCGCGTCAAGGCCATCGACCTGCCGAAGGAAGTCAACCGCAGCGTGTTCGATCGTATGAGCACCGAGCGTGAGCGTGAGGCCCGTGAGCATCGCGCCAAAGGTAACGAGCTGGCTGAGGGTATCCGTGCGGATGCCGACCGTCAGCGTCGCGTACTGCTGGCCGAAGCCTATCGTGAGTCCGAGGAAACCCGCGGTGATGGTGACGCTCAGGCGGCCGCCATCTACGCCAAGGCCTACAATCAGGACGCGGATTTCTATTCGTTCCACCGTAGCCTGCAAGCGTACCGTGCGAGCTTCTCAAGCAAGAGCGACGTGCTGGTCCTGGATCCGAAGAACGAGTTCTTCCGGTACCTGGACAAGAGCCGGCCGTAAGCGACAAGGCCCCGCCTGGCAGCTAAAACTGCCGGCGGGGTGCATCCCGAAGGAAAAGGGGTGTATGATGAGTCAGCCGGGAAATTTCCCGGCTTTTTTGCGTCTGCAAGGTTGATTGGCTCGCATTGGGTCAGCCCGGCGCTAGTAATTCGAGGGTGTTGGTACGGCGGTAGCGCTGGGATGAGTGCTGCCTGTTGTTGTGTGCCAATGCCTGTATTCACGGCTTACCCACGGGTTGGCCGCTCGGACCAAAGGGGAAAAGGCGTAATGGCAACGGTAGACCGCTGGCTGCTGCCAGATGGCATCGAGGAAGTACTGCCACCTGAAGCTGCGCGCATCGAAGTCGCGCGGCGGCAGGTGTTGGACCTGTTCCAGAGTTGGGGTTACGAACTGGTCGTTACTCCGCATATCGAGTACCTGGAATCGCTGCTCACCGGTGCCAGCCAGGACCTCGACCTGCATACCTTCAAGGTGGTCGACCCGCAGTCTGGTCGGCTGATGGGCTTTCGTGCCGACTTCACTCCGCAGGTAGCGCGTATCGACGCCCACACCCTGCGCCGCGAAGGCCCGAGCCGCCTGTGCTATGCCGGTAGCGTGCTGCATGCGCAGCCGCGTCAGCTGTCCACTTCGCGCAGCCCGATCCAGCTCGGCGCCGAGCTGTATGGCGATGCCAGCCCCACCAGCGACGTCGAAGTCATCAGCCTGATGCTGGCCATGCTGCGCCTGGCCGATGTGCCGGACGTGCACATGGACCTCGGCCACGTCGGTATCTACCGTGGCCTGGCACGTGCTGCCGGGTTGTCCGGCGATGTCGAGCAGCAGCTGTTCGATGCGCTGCAGCGCAAGGCCCGCGACGAAGTGTACGCACTGACCGCTGACCTGCCGCAGGACCTGGGCGGCATGCTGCGGGCCCTGGTCGAGCTGTGCGGTGGCCGTGAAGTGCTGGCTCAGGCGCGTGTGCGTCTCGGCCGCGCCCCGGCCAGCGTGCTGGCTGCACTGGATGACCTGCTGGCGATCGCTGATCGGCTGGCAGCGCGCTTCCCGGAGCTGCCGCTGTATTTCGACCTCGGCGAGCTGCGCGGCTACAACTACCACACCGGTGTGGTGTTTGCGGTGTTCGTGCCTGGGGTTGGTCAGTCGATCGCCCAAGGCGGTCGCTACGATGACATCGGTGCCGACTTTGGCCGGGCGCGCCCGGCCACGGGTTTCTCCACGGATTTGAAGACCCTGGTCACACTGGGGCGAGCGGAGGTCGTATTGCCTTCTGGCGGCATCTGGATGCCCGACAGCGGCGACGCGGCCCTCTGGCAGATGGTCTGCCAGTTGCGCAACGAGGGCCAGCGAGTGGTCCAGGCATTGCCTGGCCAGCCGCTGAGTGCTGCCCTCGAGGCGGATTGTGATCGGCAATTGATTCAGCAAGAAGGGCGTTGGCAGATCCTGCCTCTGACCCATTGAGACAGCTCGCGCGGCCCGCATCAGGGCCGGCAACCAAGTTTGCGTGAATGAGGACAAGTGTTATGGGTAAGAATGTCGTCGTCCTGGGCACCCAATGGGGTGATGAGGGCAAAGGCAAGATCGTTGATCTGCTGACCGAACATGCTGCCGCCGTAGTGCGCTACCAGGGCGGTCACAACGCCGGCCACACGCTGGTGATCAACGGTGAAAAAACCGTGCTGCACCTGATCCCGTCGGGCATCCTGCGCGAAGGCGTGCAGTGCCTGATCGGCAATGGTGTAGTGGTTGCACCGGACGCCTTGATGCGGGAAATCACCAAGCTCGAAGAGAAAGGTGTACCGGTCCGTGAGCGCCTGCGCATCAGCCCGGCTGCACCGCTGATCCTGTCCTACCACGTAGCACTGGACCAGGCTCGCGAGAAGGCCCGTGGCGAAGCCAAGATCGGTACCACCGGTCGTGGTATTGGCCCGGCCTACGAAGACAAGGTCGCTCGTCGTGGCCTGCGCATCGGTGACCTGTACCACCGTGAGCGTTTCGCCGCCAAGCTCGGTGAGCTGCTGGACTACCACAACTTCCAGCTGGTCAATTACTACAAAGAGCCGGCCATCGACTTCCAGCAGACTCTGGACGAGTGCATGGCCTACGCCGAGCAGCTCAAGCCGATGATGCTCGACGTCACCGCCGAGCTGCACAACCTGCGTCGCGCCGGCAAGGACATCATGTTCGAAGGCGCCCAGGGCTCGCTGCTGGACATCGACCACGGTACCTACCCGTACGTGACCAGCTCCAACACCACCGCCGGCGGCATCTCCACTGGTTCCGGCGTTGGCCCGATGTACCTGGATTACATCCTCGGCATCACCAAGGCGTACACCACCCGTGTCGGTTCCGGTCCGTTCCCGACCGAACTGTTCGACGACACTGGCGCGACCCTGGCCAAGCGTGGCCACGAGTTCGGCTCCACCACCGGCCGTGCTCGTCGTTGTGGCTGGTTCGACGCCGTCATCCTGCGTCGCGCTATCGACGTCAACAGCATCTCGGGCATCTGCCTGACCAAGCTGGACGTGCTCGACGGTCTTGAAACCATCAACATCTGTGTGGGTTACAAGAACGAGAACGGCGCAGTGCTCGAAGCGCCTTCCGACGCCGACAGCTACATTGGCCTTGAGCCGGTGTACGAAGAAATGCCAGGTTGGAGCGAGTCGACCCTGGGCGCCAAGACCCTCGAAGAGCTGCCAGAAGCGGCTCGCGCTTACATCAAGCGCATCGAGGAGCTGACCGGCGCGCCGATCGATATCATTTCGACCGGCCCGGATCGCAACGAGACCATCGTGCTGCGTCATCCGTTTGCCTGATTAGCCTAGCGGGCTGATCCAGCGCCGCGTTCCTGCAAGGGAGCGCGGCGTTTTTATTGGTGGGTGTTTTTCGCCTGTGAATAAACTTGGCGGGTATGCCTGCTGCGACGGCACAACCCTTGCTGTAAGAATGCCCTTGTCGATGCCATCAAAATAGTGGCGCCAGAAACACGAGGGTTCACCGTGTCTGCCATTCTTTCATTGTTACGAAGCCGCCTGTTGCGGCCTGTGTTTGTTGCCTTGGGTATCGCCCTTTTGGTGCAGGTGCTGGTGGCCGTTGCGCTGACCCGGAGCACAGTGACCGCCCTTGAGGCTGATCTGGGCGAGCGCCTGGGCAGCGACAGCCGCAAGCTCGCAGGCGAGCTTGAGCTGGCCGGGCAAGATGTTCGCGCTGGCCTTGAAAGCCTCTCCAGCAGCACTCGGCAACGCTTGAGCAGCGGTCTGTCGACGCGCCTGCAAAGCGAGCAGCAGCAATTGCGCGCCACCCTTGAGAAGAACCTCAAGGATTCGGCCAACGACATGGCCGAGTTGCTTGCCTCGGTTGCCCCGCGGGCGATCTGGGACAACGATGTGCCGGTGCTCTCGGACTTCGCCCGGCGTGCCCAGCGCAATCCCAACGTGTTGTTCGTGATCTACGACGATGCTCAGGACCAGCACCTGACCCGTTACCTCAACCGGCAAAACCCGATCAACCAGGCGCTGATGGACAAAGGCGAAGGTGAGCGGGCGCTGGACAAAGTGCTGAACGCTGCGCGCAAAGACCCGTCGGTGTACTTCGTCGAAGCACCGATCAGCCCCAACGGGGCCGAGATCGGCAAGGTGCTGATGGGGGTTTCCACCGCATCCGTCGAACAGGAACTGAAGGCCCTCGATGAACGCTTCGCGGCATTGATCGGCAGCAGCGAGCAGTTGGTCGGCGACAGCCTCGGCGCGGCTGCTGCAGACAGCGGCAAGGCCCTGCGCGCGCGTCTGGAAGCCGCGCAGAACAGCGCCACCGCGATGCAGGCCAACACCGCCGAAACCGTGCGCGATGCGGCCGCCGAGCTACGCTGGCGGATTGGCCTGGGCCTGGTGCTGGTAGGGCTTGGCGTGCTGCTGGTGGTGGCAGTGGTGCTCGGCCGGCGCGTGGTCAACAAGCTGCGCCTGCTGATTGCGGCACTCAATGACCTGGCCGCGGGCGATGGCGACCTGACCAAACGGGTCAGCCTCGACAGCCGTGATGAAATCGGCGACATGGCGGCGGCAGTCAACCGCTTTGTCGACAAGCTGCAGCCGATCGTTCGCGAGGCGGGTGAAGTCGCCCAGCGCACTGGCGTCGAAATAGGCGTCATGACCCAGCGCAGCGCCGGTGCCGATGCGGCCGCAGCCTTGCAGCGTGACGCGGTGGCGGCCAGTTTGCGCGACCTGTCCGGCATGGCCGACGAAGCCCAGGCCGAGAGCCATGCGATGCAGGCCGCCTTGCAGCAGGTGGTCGACATCCGCCAGGCCACCGACGAAAACAGCCGTACCTCGACCCAGCTGGCCGGCTTGATCGAAAACCTCGCTGGCCAGGTCGATGCCGGTTCGCAGGTGATCGAGCGGCTGGCCAAGCAGAGCGAACAGATCGAAGTGGTGCTGACGGTGATTCACGGCATTGCCGAGCAAACCAACCTGCTCGCGCTCAATGCTGCAATCGAAGCCGCCCGCGCCGGCGAGACCGGGCGTGGCTTTGCGGTGGTGGCCGACGAGGTGCGGGCGCTGGCGAGCAAGACCCAGAGTTCGACCGGGGACATCCAGGCGCATATCGTCGCCCTGCAGCAAGGCGCCAAGCAGGCCGTGGCGACTATCAGTCAGGCCGGGCGCCAGGCCAGCGAAGGCTTGCTGGTGCTGCGCGATAACGAACGCCGCCAGCAGTCGGTACAGGTCGCAGTGGAGCAGGTGCACGCAGCGATCGGCCTGGCTACCCGCGCCGCCGAGCAGCAGGCGCATGGTGCGCAAGCGGTGCGCGGCAGGGTCGAGACGATTCATGCCCAGGCCGAGCGCTCGGCCGAGGTGGTGATGCAGACGACTGCCAGCGGCAAGGTGCTGGATGACCTGGCGGCGCAGCTGCGCGCCAGCCTGGGCCAGTTCCGGGCGTGAGGGGGTTGTAGGGGAGGGGATGGGCTGCCTGGGCAGCCCATCCAGGGCTCAGGCCCGGTTCAGGTACATCCGCGTGGTCAGCAGATACACCGGCAGGCCCGACACCACGATCAACAGCGCTGCATAGGGCGCCGCGGCAGCGAACTCGACGTTGGCGGTGTGCGCCCACACTTCGGTGGCCAGGGTAGTCATCCCGGTCGGGCTGAGCAGCAGGGTCGCAGTCAGCTCCTTCATGGCATCCAGGAACACCAGCGCAAACGCTGCTGCCAGCGCCGGGAAGATGATCGGCAGGGTCACTCGGCAAAACGCGCTGAAGCTGCTCGCGCCCAAAGTCCGGGCTGCCTCTTCAAGCGTCGGCGAGGCCTTGTTCAGCGCCGTGCGCACCGGCGCCTGGGCCAGTGGCAGAAACAGCAGCGCATAGGCCAGCAGCAACAGCGCCGTGGTCTGATACAGCGCTGGTACATAGTGCAGGGCGAAGAACACCAGTGTCAGCGCGATCACCAGGCCCGGCAGGGCATGCAGCAGGTACGGCAGGCGCTCGGCCCAGATCGCCAGGCGGCCCTTGTAGCGCACCACCAGGAAGCTGATCGGCAGTGCCAGCACGACGCAGAACCCGGCGCCGCCCAGCGACACCGACAGCGAGGTAAGCAGCGCCTGGCTGATCTCGCCCACGGGGAACGCTGCCGACGAGCCGACGCTCAGCCAGTAGCCAAGCATCGCCAGCGGGATACCGCTGCCGAGCACCGCCAATGCCAGGCAGAACACCTGGCCGACGGCAGCGTAGCGCCCCAGCTTGATTGGCTGCGCGCGCCGCGCCACACCCTGGCCAATGCGCACATGACGCGCCTTGCCGCGCACGCGCAGCTCCAGCGTGAGCATGATCAGGCACAGCGCCAGCAGCACCGCCGAGAGCATCGCCGCGTTGGCGTTGCTGAACTCCAGTTCGAACTGCTGATAGATCGCCGTGGTGAAGGTCTGCAGGCCAAGAATCGACAGGGCGCCGAACTCGACCAGCATGTGCAGCGCGATCAGCAAGGCGCCGCCGAGCATCGCCGGCCACAGCAGCGGCAGGGTGACCTTGCGGTACACCCCCCAGCGGCTGCAGCCGAGGGTCCTTGCCGACTCTTCCAGCGAGCTGTCGACATTGCGCAGGGTCGCTGCAACCGGCAAAAAGATCAGCGGGTACTTGGACAGCGCCATGACCATAATTGCCCCGCCCAGGCCCTCGAAGTCCGAGCTCAGCGACACCCAGGTAAAGCTGCTGACAAACGACGGCACGGCAAACGGCAGACACAGCACCACGCCCCACATGCGTCGCCCCGGCAGGTCACTGCGCTCAAGCAGCCAGGCCAGGGCCAGGCCGAGCACCATGCACACGGCCGTGACCCCAACCATCAACAGCAGGGTATTGCGCAGCAAGCCCCAGACGAACGGCCGCCAAAGCAGATGCAGCGCCTCCTGCCAGCCGGCTTCCCAGGCTTTCATGGCGACGTACAGCAACGGCAGCAAGCTCATCGCTACCAGAAACAGAACCGGCAGCAGCACCCAGATCGACGGGCGCTTGCGGCGAGGCACGAAACGCGCCTGGGCCGCTTGGGGCAGGGCGGCAGTCATCAGAGCAGACCGACCTCACGTTCCAGCTCCAGCGCTTCCTCGGCATTGCCCAGGTCGGCGGGGGTGATCTTCGGTGGGCGCAGCTCATCGAACGGCTTCAAGCCGCGGTCCGAGACCATGCCTTTGTGCAGCGGGTATTCCGCGGTGGTCTGGGTGATCACGCGCTGGCCTTCTTCGCTGGCCATCCAGTTGAGCAGGGCCTGGGCTTCCTTGGGATGCTTGCTGGCTTTCACCGCGGCAGCGCCCGAGATAGTCACCAGGCCACCGGCATCGCCGTCGGCCAGGTAGTACAGCTTGGAATCGAGCTTGCCGCGCTCGCGCTCAAGCGCGTACCAGTAGTAGTTGTTGACCAGCACCGCGGCGACTTCGCCTTTTTCCACAGCCTTCAGCGCGACCATGTTGTTGGTGTAGGTCTTGCCGAACGCCTTGAGGCCGGTCAGCCATTCCTCAGCTGCTTCACGGCCGTGCATTTTCAGGATGGCGACCGCCTGTTCCTGGAACGCGCCGCTGGTAGGCACGAAGCCGATGCGGCCGTCCCACTCAGGGTCGGCGAAGTCCATGACCGATTGTGGCAGGTCTTTTTCGTCGATTTTCTTCGGGTTGAACACCACCACGCGGGTGCGCGCAGTCACGCCCATCCAGGTGCCGTTGCTGGCCACGTATTCCTTGGGCAGCATGTTCAGGGTGGCGTCGTCGATCTTGGCCAGCAGGCCGAGCTCGCCGAGGTTGTTCAGCGGTGGCGACTCTTCGGTATAGATGACATCGGCGGGCGAGCGGTCGCCTTCTTCAATGATCTGGCTGGCCAGCTGGTTGCTGCTGCCCTTGCGGATATTGATATGGATGCCGGTCTTGGCCTCGTAGGCCTTGGCGATGGCTTCGCCGATTTCCTTGTGCTGACCGTTGTACAGGGTCAGGCTGACCGGCGCGTCTGCCATGGCGGCCGGTGCGCCAATCACCAGGCTCAGAACAGCGGCGGCCAGGGTGCGCATCAGCGGTTGCGGACGGATCGTCATGCGGGTACTTCCTCGCTTACGGCTACATATTTGGCAACAATGGTAAACGAAATCGTTTCTCATGTGGCCGCATTACGAGAAATTCATAAGTCAGCTATCGAGCCGCGGAGAAGGGGTAGCGGCGGAGCATGACAAATCGCAGGCAAGAAAAAACCCACTAGCAAGCTAGTGGGTTTTTAATTTGGTGCCCAGGAGAAGACTCGAACTTCCACGACCTTGCGGTCACTGATACCTGAAACCAGCGCGTCTACCAATTCCGCCACCTGGGCAAAGCTTTACATCTACAGCGTACTGCGATGAATCTCTTGCTGAATCACAGACAGACCTGCTATCTATGCTTCGAAATATTTGGTGCCCAGGAGAAGACTCGAACTTCCACGACCTTGCGGTCACTGATACCTGAAACCAGCGCGTCTACCAATTCCGCCACCTGGGCACACTGTCAAGATTAGAGGATGCTTTACAACATCGCTTATCTCAACTACAACGGCGGTGTCCGTCGTTGTGGTGCGCACTATACGGACGCCATTGGGGGCTGTAAAGCCCTCGTATCAAAAAAAAAGTAAAAAACTCAACACGTTGATTCTGTTGAGCTTCCCTCGCGAAGAAGACTGTCAGACGGGGGCTGTCCAACGACGACATTTCCGGTTTCAATAGGCCTATGCCAAACTTCTACTCTATATATACCAAGGTGAACCCCTCCTGATGGCCGATTGGCAATCCCTCGATCCAGAGGCCGCTCGCGAAGCGGATAAATACGACAACCCTATTCCCAGCCGTGAGCTGATCCTGCAGCGCCTTGCCGATCGTGGCGAGCCAGCCGCGCGCGAGGAGCTGGCCGCAGAGTTCGGCCTGCTCGAAGAAGACCAGATCGAAGCCCTGCGCCGCCGCCTGCGCGCCATGGAGCGTGACGGTCAGCTGATCTATACCCGGCGTGGCACCTATGCCCCGGTAGACAAACTGGACCTGATCTGCGGCCGCGTGTCTGGCCACCGTGACGGGTTCGGCTTCCTCATCCCGGATGATGGCAGCGCCGACCTGTTCCTCAGCCCGTCGCAGATGCGCCTGGCGTTCGACGGTGACCGTGCGCTGGCGCGGGTTTCCGGTACCGACCGTCGTGGTCGCCGTGAAGGCGTGCTGGTCGAGATCATCTCCCGCGCCCATGAAAGCGTGGTTGGCCGTTACTTCGAAGAAGGCGGCATCGGCTACGTAACCCCGGACAACCCGAAGATCCAGCAAGAAGTGCTGGTCACTGCCGGGCGCAACGGTGGCGCCAAGATCGGCCAGTTCGTCGAGATCAAGATCACCCATTGGCCAACGCCGCGGTTCCAGCCGCAGGGTGATGTGGTCGAGGTGATCGGTAACTACATGGCGCCGGGCATGGAAATCGATGTTGCCCTGCGCAGCTACGACATCCCGCACGTATGGCCGCAGGAAGTGGTCAAGGAAGCGCGCAAGTTCCGCTCCGAAGTCGAAGAGAAGGACAAGGAGCGGCGCATCGACCTGCGTCACCTGCCGTTCGTCACCATCGACGGCGAAGACGCCCGCGACTTCGACGATGCCGTCTATTGCGAGCCGCAAGGCAAGCTGCGGCTGTTCTCTGGCGGCTGGCGCCTGTACGTGGCGATTGCCGACGTGTCCAGCTACGTACGCCTGGGTTCGGCCCTGGATATCGAAGCGCAGCAGCGCGGCAACTCGGTGTATTTCCCTGAGCGGGTGATCCCGATGCTGCCCGAGGAGCTCTCCAACGGGCTGTGCTCGCTGAACCCGCACGTCGATCGCCTGGCCATGGTCTGTGAAATGACCATCAACAAGTCCGGGCAGATGGTCGACTACCAGTTCTGCGAGGCGGTGATCCACTCCCATGCACGTCTGACCTACAACAAGGTCAGCAGCATGCTCGAGCACTCGCGTACCCGTGAAGGCAAGGCCCTGCGCGATGAGTACAGTGAAGTCGTGCCGCACCTGAAGAACCTGCACGCCCTGTACAAGGTTCTGCTGGCGGCGCGTCACACCCGTGGCGCGATCGACTTCGAGACCCAGGAAACCCGGATCATCTTCGGTGATAACCGCAAGATCGAAGAAATTCGCCCGACCGTGCGCAACGAAGCACACAAGCTGATCGAAGAGTGCATGCTCGCGGCCAACGTCGCCACCGCTGCATTCATGCAGAAGCATGAAGTGCCATCGCTGTACCGCGTGCACGACGGCCCGCCGCCGGAGCGTCTGGAAAAACTGCGCGCCTTCCTTGGTGAACTGGGCTTGTCGCTGCACAAGGGCAAGGAGCCTTCGCCGAAGGACTATCAGGCCCTGCTGGCGAGCATCTCCGGGCGTCCGGACTTCCACCTGATCCAGACGGTGATGCTGCGTTCGTTGAGCCAGGCGGTGTACAGCACCGACAACAATGGCCACTTCGGTCTGAATTACGAGGCGTACACCCACTTCACCTCGCCGATCCGGCGTTATCCGGACCTGCTGGTGCACCGTGCCATTCGCAGCGTGATCCGCTCCAAGATCGACACCCCGCATGTCAAGCGTGCTGGCGCCGTGGCTATCCCCAAGGCGCGCATCTACCCGTACGACGTGGCCACCCTGGAGCAGATGGGCGAGCAGTGCTCGATGACCGAGCGGCGCGCCGACGAGGCCACCCGCGACGTGGTCAACTGGCTCAAGTGCGAGTACATGAAAGACCGCGTGGGTGAAGTTTTCCCAGGCGTGATCACCGCCGTGACCGGTTTTGGTCTGTTCATCGAACTGACCGATATCTACGTCGAAGGCCTGGTCCACGTCAGTGCACTGCCGGGCGACTACTACCACTACGACGCCGTGCATCATCGCCTGTCGGGCGAGCGCACCGGTCGCAGCTTCCGCCTGGGCGACACGGTGGAAGTCAAGGTCATGCGGGTCGACCTCGACGAGCGCAAGATCGACTTTGAAATGTCCGAATCCACCGTCAATGCGCCGGTGGGCCGCAAGCAGCGCGGCGCTGCCGACACGGCTCCGACGGGCAAGTCCGCGCCGGCAGCCAAAGGTGCAGGTACCGGCAAGCGTGACGTGAAGCAGGACAGCAAGCGCGAGGCCACGTCGCAAGCCAAGCCAGAAGCCAAGGCCGAGCCAGCACCGCGTCGGCGCAAGAGCGAAAGCTCGGATGCCTACTTGCCGAGCGATGCCGTGCAGCGCAACGCCGAAGTGCGCAAGAGCCGCGAAGTGAAGAAGGCGCTGATGGGCGAAGCCCGTAATGCGCCGACGGCGAGCAAGTCCGGCAAGAGCTCGAGCAAGCCTGCCAGCGACAAGCCAAGCAAACACCGTAAAGGGCCGTCCAAGTCCGGCGCGCCACGCAAGAGCAAGAACAAGTCATGAGTCAGTTGGAAAAGATCTACGGCGTGCACGCCGTGCAGGCGCTGCTGCAACACCACCCCAAGCGGGTCAAGCAGATCTGGTTGTCGGAAGGGCGCAGCGAACCGCGTCTGCAAACCCTGCTGGCCCTGGCCGCTGAAAACCGCGTAGCGGTCGGTCAGGCCGAGCGTCGCGAGATGGACGCCTGGGTTGAAGGCGTGCATCAGGGCGTGGTGGCTGAAGTCAGCCCGGCGCAGGTGTGGGGCGAATTGATGCTCGAGGAGTTGCTCGAGCGCACCGAAACCCCGCCGCTGATCCTTGTGCTCGATGGCGTGACCGACCCGCACAACCTCGGCGCGTGCCTGCGCACCGCCGATGCTGCCGGTGCCACTGCCGTGGTGGTGCCCAAGGACAAGTCGGCGACCCTGACCCCGGCTGTGCGCAAGGTGGCCTGCGGCGCTGCCGAAGTCATCCCGCTGGTGGCTGTGACCAACCTGGCGCGTACCCTGGAGAAACTCCAGCAGCGCGGTTTGTGGGTGGTCGGCACTGCCGGCGAAGCCGACAAGGAGATCTACCAGCAGGACCTGACCGGTCCGCTGGTGGTGGTCATGGGCGCTGAAGGCAAGGGCATGCGTCGTTTGACCCGTGACCATTGCGACTTCCTCGTCAAGCTGCCGATGGCGGGCAGCGTCAGCAGCCTGAACGTGTCGGTGGCTACCGGTGTGTGCCTGTTCGAGGCAGTACGTCAGCGCCAGTTGAAGCGCTGATCCAGCCGTCTGCAGCGATCCCGGCGCGGCTATCCGCCCGCCGGGATCAGCCTGCACCCTGGCGATTCGGGCAGATCCCTGCCGCTGTTCAAATAATCGCCAATCACCTTGCTTGTGCGTCCCGCCTTCTCTACAATTGCGCCCCTTGCCCAGCAGGCAGGCGCGCATGTGCCTTCTGCACAAGGCAAGTCATACAGTGTCATTCACTCCTTGTCTGACCAGATTCCCTGGCAGGCTTCTAACCCGTAAGGAGCATTCATGCGTCATTACGAAATCATCTTTCTGGTCCACCCGGATCAGAGCGAGCAAGTCGGCGGCATGGTTGAGCGTTACACCAAGCTGATCGAAGAAGATGGTGGCAAAATCCACCGTCTGGAAGATTGGGGCCGTCGTCAACTGGCCTACGCAATCAACAATGTTCACAAGGCTCACTACGTGATGCTGAACGTTGAATGCACCGGCAAGGCCCTGGCCGAGCTGGAAGACAACTTCCGTTACAACGATGCCGTGATCCGTAACCTGGTCATCCGTCGCGACGAAGCCGTTACTGGCCCGTCCGAGATGCTCAAGGCCGAAGAGAACCGCAGCGAGCGCCGTGAGCGTCGTGAACGTCCTGAAGCTGATGGAGCCGATGGCGACGACAGCAATGACAGCGACGCCAGCGATAGCGCTGACGAGTAATCCACGGACCTTTTGAGGAGCCTATTACATGGCACGTTTCTTCCGTCGTCGTAAATTCTGCCGCTTCACTGCTGAAGACGTGAAAGAGATCGACTTCAAAGATCTCAACACCCTGAAAGCTTACGTATCCGAAACCGGCAAGATCGTTCCAAGCCGTATCACCGGTACCAAAGCTCGTTATCAGCGTCAGCTGGCTACCGCTATCAAGCGCGCCCGCTTCCTGGCCCTGCTTGCCTACACCGACAGCCACGGCCGCTGAGGCCTGGCTTTCGACAAGTAGCAAGGGATAAGCATGCGAGCGTTAGCTGATTTCATCATGCGCGGTCGCGTGCAGGCCGCTGTAGTAGTGGCCGGTTGTGCGGCATTGCCGCTGTTGTTCTGGTTGTGTGCCGCCGCTGGGAGCCTGGTGTTCCTGCGGCGCGGTTTCAAGGACGCTTCCTCGGTCATCGTCTGGGGCATTTTGCCGGCGTTGGTCTGGTGGGTCTTCGGCGAGCCGCGCACCTTGATGGTGTTGCTGGGTACGCTGGGGTTGGCTGCGCTGTTGCGCGCCGGGCACTCCTGGAACCGGGTGCTGTTGTCCAGCATTGCACTGGGCCTGTTGTATGGTCTGATTCTCAGTTCGGTGTTCCGTGAACCGATTGAAGCTCTGGCGCGAGCGCTTGAAGAAGCCCTGCCGCAGATGCTCGACGGTCTCTACCAGCAGTTATCGGTAGAGGAGCAGGCACGCCTTGGGAGTCTTATCGTACCGGTGCTCAGCGGCCTGATTGCGGCTTTGCTGCAGGTCGTCAGTGTGTTGTCCCTGATGTTGGGGCGCTACTGGCAGGCCTCGTTGTACAACCCGGGAGGTTTCGGCCGCGAGTTTCAAGCGGTACGGATTCCCCTGGTGCCAGCGCTGGTATTGCTGGGGTGCATGGTGTTGGGTCCGAACCTCGGTTCTGCCCTGGCGCTGCTCACACCGCTTTGCAGCGTACCGCTCATGTTTGCCGGGCTTGCCCTGCTGCACGGGTTGGTGGCACAGAAACGTCTGGGCAGATTCTGGCTGGTCGGGTTGTACGTGACGCTGGTGCTGTTCATGCAGCTGACTTATCCGCTGCTCGTGGTCCTGGCCATTGTCGATAGCCTGGTTGATTTTCGCGGTCGCAAGTCGCCTCAGGGTGACGATTCCGCGAACGGTGAAGGTTAAAAGTTAAGAGGTTTTACCAAATGGAACTGATCCTGCTGGAAAAAGTCGCTAACCTGGGCAACCTGGGCGACAAAGTTAAAGTTAAAGCCGGTTACGGCCGTAACTTCCTGCTGCCGTTCGGCAAGGCCACTGTTGCCAATGCCGCCAACGTCGCTGCGTTCGAAGAACGTCGCGCGGAGCTTGAAAAAGCTGCAGCCGACAAGAAAACTTCGGCTGAAAGCCGTGCTGCCCAACTGGCCGAGCTGGAAGTGACTATCACTGCCACCGCTGGCGACGAAGGCAAGCTGTTCGGTTCGATCGGCACCCACGACATCGCTGACGCCCTGACCGCCTCCGGCGTTGAAGTGGCTAAAGCTGAAGTTCGTCTGCCGAACGGCACCATCCGTAACGTTGGCGAATACGACGTAGCCGTGCACCTGCACAGCGACGTTGAAGCCACCGTTCGCGTGGTTGTCGTTGCAGCCTAAGCTGTAGCACTCGGTTGGCTCCTCGTGGGCTAGCCGGTTAACATTGGGCGCGGCTCTGCTTTGCAGGCCGTGCCCTTTGTTTTTCTCATCACCCAGAATTCTATTGTGGCCATGAACGAGATTACCCATCCAGAACAGCTCGACCTGCAAACCGCTGCGCTGAAAGTGCCGCCCCATTCCATCGAGGCCGAACAGGCTGTGCTCGGTGGTCTGATGCTGGACAACGAAGCCTGGGAGCGGGTGCTGGATCAGGTCTCGGATGGCGACTTCTATCGGCATGACCACCGCCTGATCTTCCGTGCGGTGCACAAGCTGGTTGACCTCAACCAGCCGTTCGACGTGGTCACCCTGCACGAACAGCTCGACCGCGAAGGCCAGTCGAGCCAGGTCGGCGGCCTGGCGTATCTGGCCGAGCTGGCCAAGAACACCCCGTCGGTTGCCAACATCAAGGCCTATGCGGCGATCATTCGTGAGCGCGCCACGCTGCGCCAGCTGATCAGCATCAGCACCGACATCGCCGACAACGCTTTCAACCCGCAAGGGCGCAACGCCGCTGAAATTCTTGACGATGCCGAGCGGCAGATCTTCCAGATCGCCGAGGCGCGGCCCAAAACCGGCGGCCCGGTCGGGGTCAACGATCTGCTGGCCAAGGCCATCGACCGCATCGACACGCTGTTCAACTCCGACAGCGACATCACCGGTATCTCCACCGGCTATACCGACCTGGACGGCAAGACCAGCGGCCTGCAGAACGCCGACCTGATCATCGTTGCCGGCCGACCGTCGATGGGTAAAACCACCTTCGCCATGAACCTGGTGGAAAACGCCGTACTGCGCAGCGACAAGGCGGTGCTGGTGTTCTCCCTCGAGATGCCAGGCGAGTCGCTGATCATGCGGATGCTCTCGTCGCTGGGCCGTATCGACCAGACCAAGGTGCGTTCCGGTCAGCTCGACGATGACGACTGGCCACGGCTGACTTCAGCAGTCAACCTGCTCAACGACCGCAAGCTGTTCATCGACGATACCGCCGGCATCAGCCCCTCGGAGATGCGCGCGCGAACCCGCCGCCTGGCCCGTGAGCACGGCGAGATCGGCATGATCATGGTCGACTACCTGCAGCTTATGCAGATCCCCGGCTCCAGTGGTGACAACCGCACCAACGAAATTTCGGAGATTTCCCGCTCGTTGAAAGCCCTGGCCAAGGAATTCAACTGCCCGGTCATCGCCCTGTCGCAGTTGAACCGCTCGCTGGAGCAGCGCCCGAACAAACGCCCGGTCAACTCCGACTTGCGTGAATCGGGTGCAATCGAGCAGGACGCCGACGTGATCATGTTCGTCTACCGGGATGAGGTCTATCACCCCGAGACCGAGCACAAGGGCGTCGCCGAGATCATCATCGGCAAGCAGCGGAACGGCCCGATCGGTTTTGTCCGCCTGGCGTTCATCGGCAAGTACACCCGCTTCGAGAACCTCGCCCCGGGTGCGTACAACTTCGACGACGACGAGTAACTGCTCGCGGCGCCGCCCGAGCCCCTCATCATGAATCCGACCATTACCGTCGGATTTGATCAAAATTTGTGCTATATTCCGCGCCCGCGATTTCCCTGCACACCAAGAACCGGTCACTGACATGCACGCAGCCAAACCACTTTACGACTATCCCAAGTACTGGGCCGAATGCTTCGGGCCAGCGCCTTTCCTGCCAATGAGCAGGGAGGAGATGGATCAGCTCGGCTGGGATTCCTGCGACATCATCATCGTGACCGGTGATGCCTACGTCGACCATCCGTCGTTTGGCATGGCCATCATCGGCCGCCTGCTCGAAGCCCAGGGCTTCCGTGTCGGCATCATTGCCCAGCCGAACTGGCAGTCCAAAGACGACTTCATGAAGCTTGGCGAGCCGAACCTGTTCTTCGGCGTCGCGGCCGGCAACATGGACTCGATGATCAACCGCTACACCGCTGACAAGAAGATGCGCTCGGACGACGCCTACACCCCTGGTGGTCTGGCCGGCAAGCGCCCTGACCGTGCCAGCCTGGTGTACAGCCAGCGCTGCAAGGAAGCCTACAAGAATGTGCCGATCGTACTCGGCGGCATCGAGGCTTCGCTGCGCCGCATCGCCCACTACGACTATTGGCAGGACAAGGTCCGCCATTCGATCCTGATCGACGCTTGCGCCGACATCCTCTTGTTCGGCAACGCCGAGCGTGCGGTAGTTGAAGTCGCCCAGCGCCTGTCCAACGGCGAAACCATCGAGCAGATCACCGACGTGCGCGGCACCGCCTTCGTGCGCCGTGATACCCCGGCTGGCTGGTTCGAAATCGACTCGACGCGCATCGACCGGCCGGGCAAGGTCGACAAGATCATCAACCCGTACGTGAACACGCAAGACACCCAGGCCTGCGCCATCGAGCAAGCCAAGGGCGAGGTCGAGGACCCGAACGAAGCCAAGGTGGTGCAGATCCTCGACAGCCCGGGCATGACCCGCGACAAGACTGTGCTGCGCCTGCCCTCGTTCGAGAAGGTACGCAACGACCCGGTGCTGTATGCCCACGCCAACCGCGTCCTGCACCTGGAAACCAACCCGGGCAACGCCCGTGCATTGGTACAGAAGCACGGCGACGTCGACGTCTGGTTCAACCAGCCGCCGATTCCGATGACCACCGAAGAAATGGACTACGTGTTCGGCATGCCCTATGCCCGTGTGCCGCACCCGGCCTACGGCAAGGAGCGCATCCCGGCCTACGAGATGATTCGCTTCTCGGTGAACATCATGCGTGGCTGCTTTGGCGGCTGCACCTTCTGCTCGATCACCGAGCATGAAGGCCGCATCATCCAGAACCGCTCGCACGAGTCGATCCTCAACGAGATCGAGGAAATGCGCGACAAGGTGCCGGGCTTTACCGGCGTGGTCTCCGACCTTGGCGGGCCGACCGCCAACATGTACCGCATCGCCTGCAAAAGCACCGAGATCGAGAAGCACTGCCGCAAGCCGTCGTGCGTGTTCCCGGGCATCTGCGAGAACCTCAACACCGACCACACCTCGCTGATCGAGCTGTACCGCAAAGCCCGTGCCTTGCCGGGGGTGAAGAAAATCCTGATCGCTTCGGGCCTGCGCTACGACCTCGCGGTCGAGTCGCCTGAGTACGTCAAGGAGTTGGTTACCCACCACGTCGGCGGTTACCTGAAGATTGCCCCGGAGCACACCGAGCGTGGCCCGCTGGACAAGATGATGAAGCCGGGCATCGGCAGCTACGACCGCTTCAAGCGCATGTTCGAGAAGTACTCGAAAGAGGCGGGCAAAGAGCAGTACCTGATCCCGTACTTCATCGCCGCGCACCCGGGCACCACCGACGAGGACATGATGAACCTCGCCCTGTGGCTCAAGGGCAATGGCTTCCGCGCCGACCAGGTGCAGGCCTTCTACCCGTCGCCAATGGCCTCGGCCACGGCCATGTACCACTCGGGCAAGAACCCGCTGCGCAAGGTCACCTACAAGAGCGAAGGCGTCGAGATCGTCAAGAGCGACGAGCAGCGCCGGCTGCACAAGGCGTTCTTGCGCTACCACGACCCGAAAGGCTGGCCGATGCTGCGTGAAGCACTGGAACGCATGGGCCGCGCCGACCTGATCGGCCCGGGCAAGCACCAGCTGATCCCGCTGCATCAGCCGCAGACCGACGGCTACCAGAGTGCACGGCGCAAGAACTCGACGCCGAGTGGTAGCCATAAGGTCGGCAAAGAGCAGAAGATCCTGACTCAGCACAACGGCCTGCCACCGCGTGCCAGCGACGGCAGCAAGCCCTGGGACAAGCGCGAGAAGGCCAAGGCCGATGCATTTGCGCGTAACCAGCAGGCCGCCAAAGAGCGCAAGGAAGCGGCCAAGGGTGGCGTGAAGAAGCCACGTCAGCCTGCAGTACCGCGTTGATCTGACTGAAAAGGGCCGCTAAGCGGCCCTTTTTGCATCCAGCCTTTAGCCGGGGTTTTTCTCGACCCACTTCGGCACCACCGGTGCGACGAACTGCTCCATGCCGTCCAGCAGTGCATCGGCCTGCTGCTCGAGCAACAGCATCGCCCGATGCTGCGGGCGGACAAAACCCTCTTCGACGATATGGTCGAGGAAGTCGCCCAGCTTGGTATAAAAGCCGTTCACATCGAGCAGCCCCAATGGCTTGGCGTGATAGCCCAGTTGCCCCCAGGTCCACACCTCGAACAACTCTTCCAGCGTACCCAGGCCACCCGGCAGGGCGATGAAGGCATCGCTGAGCTCGGCCATGCGCGCCTTGCGCGCGTGCATGCCGTCGACCACTTCCAGCCTGCTCAGGCCATTGTGACCGACCTCGGCGTCCAGCAGGCTCTGCGGGATGACGCCGACCACTTCACCACCGGCCGCCATCGCCGCGTCGGCAACCACCCCCATCAGGCCGACCGCACCGCCGCCGTAGACCAGGCGCAGGCCGCGCCGTGCAATCGCCTCGCCGAGGGCAACGGCGGCTGCGCGGTAGGCAGGATTGGCACCGATACTGGCACCGCAGAACACACAAACGGAACGTACAGGCATTGCTTCTCTCCCTTTACAGACGTCCAAGGGTAAAGCGCATGCCTGTCGCTTCCAAGATCGGATTTACTCAGGACGGGAAAACTCGCAAGCCGCGCCAGTGGCGCCGTGGGCATAGGCGGCGAGCAGGCTGTTCATCAGGCTACCAAGGGACATGTCGTTTGCTCCTAAATGAGAGGTTGTCCCATGGTCAGTTATGCAGGCATGATGTGCACTTAGATTAGTTGTATACAATCCATAGAACAAATTTACTGGCTGCCGGCCGAACACTGCCTTGATGCATATCAGGCACGCTCGTTCCGCTTTCAGGCAGACTCGCAATTGATAACCCCTGCCAAGGAGATTCACGATGTTTGCGAAAGCTGTAGCGGTATCCCTGCTGACCCTCGCCAGTGCTTCTGTGTTTGCAGCCGAGTGCGCGGTGACCATTGATTCGACTGACCAGATGTCCTACAACAGCAAAGAATTCACCGTCGACAAGAGCTGCAAGGAATTCACCGTAACCCTGACCCACTCCGGCAACCTGCCGAAGAACGTCATGGGCCACAACCTTGTCGTCAGCAAGACGGCCGACATGCAGGCTATTGCCAGCGAAGGCATGACCCAGGGCATCGACAAGGGTTACCTGAAAGAAGACAACGCCAACATCATCGCCCACACTGCGATGATCGGTGCGCCAGAAAAAGAAACCAAGGTCACCTTCGACACTTCCAAGCTGGAAGCCGGCGGCGACTACAGCTTCTTCTGCACCTTCCCAGGCCACATCTCGATGATGAAAGGCAAGGTCGTGGTCAAGTAAGACACACGGCACAAAAAAGCCCGGTCGCGATCAACGTCGCGGCCGGGCTTTTTTATCGGCGCGGATTACGGTGCAAACGGTAGCTCGCGCTTGTGCTGGGTCTTGCGGTAGGTACTGACGATGATATCGAAGGCGTGCTGGTCGACAGGCTCACCGTGCAGGAAGGCATCGATCTGCTGGTAGGTGATGCCGTGCGCTGCTTCATCCGGCTTGCCCGGCTCGAGGTCTTCGAGGTCCGCGGTCGGTACTTTTTCGACCAGTGATTCCGGCGCACCAAAGGCCCGGGCAATGGCGCGTACCTGGTTTTTCACCAGGCCGCTGAGCGGCGCCAGATCGCAGGCGCCGTCACCGAATTTGGTGAAGAAACCCATCACCGCCTCGGCCGCATGGTCGGTGCCGATGACCAGACCAGCACGGGCGCCGGCAACGCTGTACTGGGCAACCATGCGCATGCGCGCCTTGATGTTGCCGACCACGAAATCGACCATGGCCGGTGCGCCGTTCTGCAGCACATCGACGTTGCTCTTCAGGCCAAGCACAGCCGGAGCGATGTCGATGGTGTGCACTTCATCGGCCTTGATCACGTCCAGGCAGGCCTGCGCATCGTGTTCGTCGTGCTGCACGTTGTACGGCAAACGCACGGCGATGAAGCGGTAGCCGTCATCGCCACTGCTGGCGCGCAGTTCGTTGACGGCACGCTGGGCGAGCAGGGCGGCGGTCAGCGAGTCGACCCCGCCACTGATACCCAGCACCAGGGTCTTGAGCCGGGCGTTGGCCAGGCAGTCCTTGATGAAGGCCACACGCCGGGCAACTTCGGCTTCGAGCGCGGCGGCGTCGGCGAACGGCGGCTGCACCTTGAGCTGCTGCGCGATCTCTTGCTGAACGGCTTGCATGGGTTACTCCTTGTGGGCAACTTTGAATACGTGACGCAGGTAAGCGACGAAGTTTTCATCGCGGCACTGCGTCTTGGCGGCCTCGTCGGAAATCTTCGCTACCGGCGAGCCATTGCAGTCGGTCATTTTAAGCACGATGCTCATCGGCGCGACCCCCGGCAGGTCGCAGGTGAGGTTGGTGCCGATGCCGAAGCTGACATTGATGCGACCACGCAGGGCGCGGAATATCTGCAACGCACGCGGCAGATCGAGACCGTCGGAAAACACCAGCGTCTTGGTCATCGGATCGATGCCCAGGTGCTGGTAATGAGCGATGGCCTTTTCGGCCCAGGCCACCGGCTCGCCGGAGTCGTGCATAGTGATCCTGAAAAAGTCCCAAAACACTGCGTGAGTGAGTGAATGTGTCTGTTTTGTATGATGTTTTTTTTGGACTAATTTTAGGCATAAAAAATTTACTCAGTCCTAAATCTTCCTCTCTCACCCGGAATGCCGCTAGCCCTTCTGCCAGTAGCGGTACACCGTTGAGCTAGCCAATCCAAGCTTCTGGGCCACCTCCGCCTGACTCAATCCTAAAGCCTTCAGCTCTCTTACAGCATCGGCATTCTTGGCATTACCAGGTTTGCCCAAGGGCCTTTTTTTCAGCTCTTTGCCCACAAACTGACTCCGGACAAGCTCCTCTCCTCCTTCCGCTTTGAACGAGTCAAGTACTGCACGTGCTCGCTCTAGAGTGGTCTCGGTAGATTCATCCTTCTGGATAGCGACGCAGAGGGCCATAAGAGCAATAGGATCGAACTGGAGGGCCTCAGCTAGCTCGATCAATTTCGCAACCGTGATATTGCTCTTTCCTTGCTCCAGCTTACCAATGTTTGCTTTTGCACTCACATCTGCCAAATCACCGTAGTCAAAGCCTCGGATTGTCCTGATTGCCCTGAGTGCTCCGGCAATTTCATTCTTAAGCGACATGGTCTGCCTCAAAAGCGAGGATAGAGCCATAACGCCTAGCTTCCGATAAACCATGCTTGGTGGTAGTATGGGAGTTATGCGGTGACGCCTTCTCAGAGCAAAGCCGCACAAACATAGGTTCAGAGTCTTTCGGAGATGGGCATCAGGCAGTTTAGCGACCTGAGCACCAAACATATCACATGTATTGTCAGACCCTTTTTGATCGGATTTCTAAGAGATGCCGGTAACTAGCGATGCGCGTTCAAGCATCGGAGCCGCCATGAGTGAATCGACCGAAAGCCAGGTATGAAAGATCGTCAGTGGGTCGACTCGTGGTCAATCACTGACCTGGATGGAAAGAGAAACGCGACATGTTCATTTCACACGAATCCTGCTTAGTCGGCCTACGAGGCTTCCCTGGGCCAAGACGACCAAGGAGGTGAGGGTATGAGAATTCACTTGCTGTCAGACCTCCACCTTGAGTTCCAGGATTTCCCGCCTGCTACGCATGATGCAGATGTTGTCGTGTTGGCAGGGGACATCGATTTATTAGCCAGGGGAGTGGAATGGGCAAACAAAAACTTTCGCTGCCCGGTGATCTACGTCGCAGGGAATCATGAGTACTACAAAGGCCACCTTGACCGAACATTGGAAAAAATGCGGGACAAGGCGCTTCCGCATGTTCACGTCCTAGAGAACGATCAAGTAGTTATTGATGGGGTGAGGTTTCTTGGTACAACCGGCTGGACTGATTTCAGTTCAACAGGAGACGTGACAGCTGCGCTCCATAGCGCCCAAGGATCTATGAATGACTATAGGCAGATCAGAACTGGAACTCAGTATCGGCGAGTAAAGTCAATCGAAATCTTGAACAGGTCGGAATTTGCGAAGCGGTGGTTACTCGCCCAACTTTCCTCAAAGTATCAAGGCAAGACGGTTGTCGTAACGCACCATGCGCCATCACCTGAATGTGCCCCTGGAATTAAGTTTGAGATGGGGCATTTGGCCGCTGCCTACGTCAATGATTGGAAAGAATTTGGAGGGTTCGATATAGACCTGTGGGTTCACGGTCACACGCATGTCAGTTATCAAAAATCCATTGATGGCGTTCCACATGCATCCAACCCGCGTGGCTACCCGTATGAAGATACGGGGTTTTTATCTGATCTAGTGCTCACAATTTAAAGTCAATGACGTGCGAATAGAGTCTTTTATCCAGGGGTATGTTGTGTTTAGAACAAGCGAAAGTCAGCTGCAAGGCAAATTCAAAATGCCTGATGAAAATATTCTTTTATGGAAATCCGTTGACCTTACCCCTAATCAATATTCCTTCTTTGTAGAAGGAATAGGATTTTTCGATGGGGTGCCCGGGCCAAGCGCGCGCCTCGTCTGTGACGCAGCATCGGTTCAAAATATTTGCAATTCCGGCGGTTCAGAGTTTCTTGCGGTCACCAAGGTATACCTCATTTCGCCGCCTTGGATGAACCGGCAGCATGAACGTCTGATGGAACCGCTTTCCGAAATCAGATTGCAAAGTTCTGATAAAGAACAACCAATCTACGAGTTCGTAACCATGACGGGGCAAACCTATACAAGCGTTCCTCAACCTAAATAAATTTGAGATTTCACTATGGTGACGTTGGATGAAATTTCTCAGCTTCTCTACGGTACCGATGGGGAAACTTCGGGTTGGACTGGCTCTCAGGATGATTTGATTTCCCTCGCGGGAAAGCTGTTCCCCGGCAAAGCGTTTTGTCTGGTACGGCAGTGGATTCTGATCGACCTCATCGTTACACCGGATGAAAAGGAAAAGCTTACGAGCCTTACTCTACTTCCCATGACGCTATTCGCTCACGAGATAGTCATAGACAGTAAAGGCCGCTTCCAACCAAAAATGTGGGTGCGTAGCAACTTCGGAGTGTCTCTCATCTACGGCTGTATGTTTGAAACCAAGAAAACCGTCTACTTGCTCTGGGGCCCAGGGCAGCGAAAAGAAGCGACTGTGGCGGCTGCTTTTTCGATGTCAGCCGGATAGTCATACGTACTGGGAAATATAAATTCGTTTTGGAGCCTTTTTGGGATGTCTGAAATCATCGAAGTCGAGTTTCACGGTAAGGAACTGAGCGATTTTCAGCTGTGTCGCCTGGGACGAGCGCACCTGCGTGAATACTCCGTGCCGATCACTGCTTTCATCAGTGGCGCCTTCATCGCAAATGACACATGCCATGGCGTGTCCTTCGATCACGTTGAGCAAGGTGACGCGTATTGTCCAGCGGACGGTGGCCTTCTCCGAACGGGAAAAATTCAGAGGGCGTGGAAAGAGGGGCGTTACTGGCTTCTTGAATCCCAAACCGGCAACTACGTCCTCTGCAGCTTCCTGCGAGATTTTGGGCGGCGCAGTTTTCGCGATTTGCTTCGGACAGGTGAGCGTTGCTGATACTTCAACGGGTTGAATAATCTCGCGTCTCCAGGTGGGAGGTGGCCTCCCGACATTCGTCTGTGGCCCGCGTTTTCTGGCTCAAACACCGTGGAGCGCCGAGAGATGAAACGCTCGATATTCGTATCTGCGAGTTGATTCATCCCGCTCTAGCCGGTGGGAGATGAAACTCCTGATATTGGCTTGAGGCCCGCGTTTTCTGACTCAAACACCCATGGAGCGCCGAGAGATGAAACGCTCGATATTCGTATCTGCAAGTTGATTCATCCCGCTCCAGCCGGTGGGAGATGAAACTCCTGATATTGGCCTGAGGCCCGCGTTTTCTGGCTCAAACACCCATGGAGCGCCGGGAGATGAAACGTTCGATATTCGTATTTGCGAGCTGATTCATCCCACTCCAGCCTGTGGGAGATGAAACTTGTGATATTCGTCTGAGGCCTGTGTTTTATGGCTCAAACGGCCATGGAGGGCCGAGAGATAAAACGCTCGATATTCTTATCTGCGAGCTAACTCATCCCGCTCCAGCCGGAGGGAGATGAAACTCCCGGTACTCGTCTCAGACCTGGTGTTGCGGTTCGCAGGCGCCATTGAGCCGAGAGATAAACCATTCGATATTCGTATCAGCCAGATGATTCGCCCTCTCCTTCAGATGGGAGATGACACTCCCGATATTCGTCTAAGACCCGGTATTGCTGGCCGAAAAACAGTCCCGTAGCGGGATAGGCATCAGAAGCTTCGTACGGCGTCGCTGAAAACGCCGTGAGCTTCCACGTACTCGTTATAGGCATTAATGGCCTCGCTGTTCTCTGCCAGCCATTGCTCGCACTGTTTCTTCCTCAGTGCCTCGGCCTGAGCCTGCTCCAATTGAATATCCTTCTGAGTCTGCATGATGTTGCTCCTCAGCTGCGATAACCAAGCTTATTCTTAAACGAGTACCCCCCATTTTACACGGCCAGTAAGCCCGTTCCTGATTGCAACAGTCCAACCCGAACGGATAGCCGCTTACGCGAAGAAGCGACTGCTCGGTAGTATTCGGATCGATCTCAGGAGACCTTGGTCAATTTCCATTCATCCCTCAGGCAGACGTGCACAATAAAATTTTTTGAACGCGTTAAAGGTTCGTAGTAGTTGAGCCGATTGGCATTTAGTAAGCCAATTATTCGAGAATGCTATGAGCGACAATAATCGTTTGAAATCCCGCCTCACATTCAAGTCCTCTGAGGTTTTCTCGTTTAAGGGAACAGATGAGCATTATCGTGCGAGGGTCAATCTCACCCCCTCGAGACTCATACGTGTAACCCTATACGACTTCAAAGCATGCTTCACTCCACGGCAAGCTTTTGAGGTCGCATCTGGTCTAGTCAAAGCGGTACTCCAGTCGTTTGATCAAAATCACCCAAAATTGGATAAGTCTAATATCCAAACAGCTCATGACCATTGGAACGCTCTCATACAGCGCCATGAGCCGTTTGGATTACAGGACGCATCCGATTTGCTCCAAGTTGTGATGACTGGTAGAAACTTCGTAATTGCAGGAGCCCTGCTTGATCCCGAGCCGGTGCGGGAGTTTAAGGATGGTGAAGAGCCTATCTATGACTTTCAGATCAGACTGGAAGGCGAATATGTCTTAATGTGTTTTGGTTGGGTTGGCTGGCGCCTCAGTCGAAGAGAGGCTGAGTGGTTGGCGGAACAGCTATGGACTGCGGTTTTTTTGGCAACAAAGCCGAGCCTGGCAATCAGCAAATAAAATTAGGATAACCGTTATTGCTCCGATCAAGGAAGCTGTGGCCATCCACATGTGCGGGCCACAGAGAAGCTCAGAGCCCAGCAATCTCTGTGCAAGAAAATTCGAGTGAGCATACGCACTGGCGTGTTCAATCCTGAGGAAGCCAAATACGCCAACGGTGTGCTGGTCGAATTGCCGTATCCAACTGACGTTGTCCGGTTGATGACAAAGGCTGCTGTGGAAGCAGTGGATCGAGTCTTCCGACCAGGCTTCAAGTACAGCAAGGCCGAGGTGCTTCTGGTCAATCTGTGTCAGAAAGGCGAGTACACGGAAGACCTCTTCGCGATCTCGCAGCCAGTTGCCACTGAGTAAGTCATGGGGGTTTTGGATCCCATCAATGGTCGATGGGGCAGGGGAACAATGCGTCTTGCGAGCGTGCCAACCGATCCGGATTGGGGGATGAGACTAGAGATGATGAGCCAGAGTTTCTCTACGAGGGTTGATCAGCTTTGGACGGTTTACTGTAAATAAACACGCGAAGACTTTAGCCGTTCGCCTTATTCCACGGGGTGAAAGTCCTGCATAAGTCGAGCGTGACCAGCGCCATCCTCATGCAGGCCAATCCCCTTCTGGCGATTTGAGATTCACATCACCGAAAGGGGAAGCTAAGGCTGAAAACTTTAAGCCATCAGCCGACCGAAGCCTGGCACCGTATAGGTGAGTCCGAGCAGCTGTAGCGCGTGCCAGAAAGACGCTTGGTTCGACGTGACGACGGGTAAACCTGTTAGCTGCTCCAAGTCTTCAATCGAATCCAGCGCACGCGAGGTTGTGCAGGAGAGAAATATTGCTTGGGCGTTGGTAGTGTCCATGTCTGCTACCACATCACGATAATGTTCTGGCCCGGGAATCGCGATCTGTGCGTCGGTCAGTAAGCCTAGGCAGCGCGCATCGGTAATCGTGATGCCGGCATTGCGAAAGACATCGGCGGTTTGTTCAGCCACATCTGCCGTGTACGGTGCAACGAAAGCCAAGCGTTCCGCCTGAAGGTGAGCAAGTGCAGCCACTGCTGCGGTAGCAGGGTTGGTTACCGCAACACCTGGTCGAACTGAATGAACACGAGACGCTACGTTGTCGGCCCCAATCACTGCGGAACCAGAAGTGCAGCCGAAGACGACAGCGTCAAGAGCTTCCTCAGGTAAAAGACGCTCCATTGCTCCAGCAATGCCGTCGGCAAGACGCGCTAGGTTGGCGGGTGTGAGAGGCATATCGAGGGGAATTCGAGTGGTGAAAATGTCGACTCCAGCGGCTTGGCCCATACGCCAAAAATCCCTTTCAATAAGGATATCCGAAGCCGGTGCAATTAATCCCAACCGGGGACGTCGAGTTGTAAGATCACTCTGAGAAACAAATGTCGGAAAAGTATTCATCAACTAATTCCACCGCTTGATAGCATTAACGGAATGACAACGTTTATCCTATCAAATTTGCTTCTAAACTTTTATGAAAAAAAGCACTGAATTGATTGCCGAAAGCAATGAGTGAGGTTTTTTAACTGAAGTTTAAGAAGACGCCTTTTTACAGACCTTCGCCCACCTAAGGGCATATCTGAGAACGTACACTCAGATAGCCCCCATGTTAGATTTTACTCGCCGTGGCTTCGGTCATATTTATTAATTTCAGGGGCAGTCCAGCCTTCAGGTTGAGCAGGCGCTTTGTAAATGGCTACAAGCAGTGGGTAGCACTTAGCGGTGTCCGACGAGTGCTCGGAAGAACAATCGCCCCCAGGGCAGGCAGAAAGACAGCCCAGAAGATCTACTTCTGCAAAGAACTCGAGGTAATCGCCGGGCCGCACGGGGCTAGCTTTCATGAAGTACTGACCAGTATCCCGAGTGAAGCCGGTGCACATGAAGACATTCAAAACATCGTGAACGTAGGTTTCAGCCTCAACCAGAGACATACCCGTTGTCTTTGACAAAGCTCGAGTCAAATTCGAATGGCAACAGTGATGGTATTGGCCACCATTGCTGAGTAGGTTATGAGTGTAAGGATCGCAGCGAGTTCCAATCACATCATGTACCGAACCGCCAAATTCATCGAAGCCGTACCAGTCCAAGGAATCATGTGTAATTGTCGCAATTGGTCGCAGATAGGGAAAGCTAGAAAACAGTTGGTCGCCAAGGCCAAGGTGCGTACCATTTAGGGCACGAGTTTTACCGGTATAAAAGCGTTCTTTGAGATCGTTGGCATTGAACAGGTTCAAGTCACCTACCTGTGACCCTTCGGTAGAAATTATGCGGAAAAAATGCCCGGCTGGCACATTGAACGTTGCAGCGTCACGAGCAGGGATTGTAATCGTTTCGACGAGCTCCATATCGTCACGAAGAGCGCGATAAGTGGAAAGATCGGGGCGTGGTAAGTTATTAACCGGATAACAAATTACAGGTTTTAAGGCTTTGCGCTGAGCCGCATCTGTTGGCGCCTTAGTGATAGGGGTAGGCTTCATTCTAGTCTCCGATTAATTGTCCAGCCGAATGCAGACGTTTTTTGGTATTTGACTGTTGATAACTCATTCCGACTGTGCCAGAAGGTCTTACATTCAGTGACCCATAGCGCGGCAAAGCTGGAACTCGTCCAAGTACAGTGAACAAGATTTTCGGCAAATCCAGTACAAAGCCCGGATCTGCAGTGGTTATGAACTTGATTTAGTCAGTGTTGCTAACGAGGTCTTTAGAAATTAAGAGGCCAGCGGCATCCCGAAAACTCTCAGGTAGCATCGTCGCTTGGCGAAGATTTAGGTCGAATAATACAGTGACGACTTCCATGGTGGCATGCACAGTTCCGGTTTGGTCGCTCATCACGTGTCCAAAGGTTAACGATGTACGACCAACCTTCTTCAGGTGAGAATTAATTGTTAGAAGTGCGCCTGCCTTAACCTCTTCCTTGAATTCGACAACGTGGCGCACGTCAGCCCAGCCTAGCTCAGGAGGAAATGCTTGAGACAAGCCATTACCAATGCTTGCTACGAAATGAAAAGCGGCGTCGTCAAAGAACGCAGAGTAGTGGCGTACATTCATGTGTCCCATCGTGTCGCATAGCCAAGGATGGGCCACTGCTTTTAAAGTGATGGTAGCCATATCAGTCTCATCAATGCTGACTTGTCTAATTTGCTAAACATTACGCGCAAAATAGCGTCAGCGAGTTAATTTAGGTTTTGCAGGGTTTGGTGGGAATACTAAACTAGGCCATGATGCCGCCGTCTACTGGTAGTGCAACGCCGGTAATGGAGCGAGCTATATCTGTGCAAAGAAATAGAACGGCGGCAGCGATTTCGTCGGGTTCAACAAACCGTTTGCTAGGCATTTCATTGAGGAAATATTTTTTAATGGTTTCCTCCTCCGAAACACCCAATGCTTTTGCTTTATCTGCTACTTGCTTTGCGGCAAGTGGCGTGTACACCCAGCCAGGGCAGATTGCATTGCAAGTAATGCCGAACTCTGCCGCTTCAAGTGCGACAGTACGAGTCAACCCTAAAAGTCCGTGTTTGGCTGCAACGTAAGCGGACTTGCCAGCTTCACCGGTTAATGCCAGTGTTGAAGCAGTGTTTACAATACGGCCCCACCCATTCTTTTTCATGATTGGCAGAGCTGCTTTAATCGCATGAAATGGAGCGCCAAGGTTAATTGCCTGCAAACGATCCCACTGCTCCGATGGAAAGTCCTCAATGCCACTTACGAATTGAACACCGGCATTATTGACGAGAATATCAATGCGACCAAAACGTGAGGACACATCTTCAACAAGCACCCCACCTTGCTGGCTATCCGATAGGTCGTGAGCGAAATGGCAGCACTCATAGCCACTCGTTTCTGTCAGTTGATCGACCAGTGACTCGATTTCACTTTTATCGCCTAGGCCGTGGATCGCTAAGCGTGCCCCAGCGCGCGCAAATGTTCTAGCAATGTTCTGACCCATACCCGTAGTAGCACCAGTAATCAGCACTACACGTCCGCCGAGGGAGATGTTCATTTCAGCGATATTCATTCAACTTTCCCCATATAAGGTGGCGTGATGAGTTGAATGTAGCAAATTCGACCTTGAGGACTAATAAAAATCTGTTATACTTTTATTCATTGGCTTAATGAATAAGGTCTGCGCTATGGACATAGGTTTGTTACGAACATTCGCAGCAGTTGCTTCACTGGGCAGTTTCTCAGGTGCGGCTGAGCGTTTGAATATGACACAGTCTACTGCCAGTCAGCAAATTGCCAGACTTGAAGATCATCTAGGAAAGCAGCTACTAATCCGTACCACGAGAAAGTGCAAAATGACTCCGGCAGGTGAAGAATTACTTGTTAGGGCTAAAACGGTGTTATCTCTAATTGATGAAATGGAGGCTTCATTTCGTCCTGATCTTTCTGGTGGGAAAGTAATAGTAGGAGTCGTTGATGATACATACCTATTCGGGCTGTTAACTAAGGCATTTGCCGAATTTGTCAAACGCCGTCCTACCGTCAGCATTGAAATCAAAGCGGGTATGTCAGCTGATCTTGTCCGCGAACTCAAAGCCGGCAACATTGAACTGGCAATGATTCGAGAAGAAACCGAGATTAGACGGTCTGACCTGCTTCAGACCAGCGAACTGGTCTGGATTGCCGCACCAGACTGGAAGATGCCTGAAAGTGGAATAGTCCCGCTGGTTGTAGTAGCCGGGACATGCAGCTATCACAAAATCGCCGTTGACGTTTTGAAGCGTGAAGGATTGCAATCCCGGCGTGTCGTGACGTGCAGCAGCCTGGAAGGCGTAATCGAGGTTGTACGGGCAGGGCTTGCAGTTTCAGTGGTGCCAGAGGGAGAGGTAAGGCCCGGTATAGAAATTGTGAAGGGTGACCTACCTGCATTACCTCTCACCGGTCTCAAAATCTGCTTCGGTAAAGAAGAACCATCAACCGCAGCTAGGCAGCTTGGCAGGGTAATGGAGCAGGTTTTGGAAGGCTCCATTGAGCGTAAGTGATCAGGGCTCTACTGAAAAACGCCATGCTTTCTAGAGCGGTAGAGGCCGCGCTACCTCTCGACTAAGATAAGTCGTAAATTCGTGCCGCTCCGGCGCCATAGGTTTTCTGCCTGTGCCCCATCCCAAATACCCTCTTAGAAATATCGGGGTCACCTAGCCCTGCGTCGCAGCCATATGCTGATATCCAGAGATCGCGATCTACTGCATCACGGTGCTGAGCTTCGATGGGCCGCACTGTTAGCACGTAATACTCCTAAGCCTTAGCCTTTTTAATACGCGGTCGAAGCCATGCGTGCGTAAGACCGACTCTTTAGCCACTAAACGTAGTGGTTGCTGGTAAAAGTACTTCGGTCGAAGGCGTTTCAGCTGATTCAGCAGATGAATGAACCCATTGCGACTCATAATTTGTGTAGCCCTTGGCCCCGTTGCATCCTAAGGCCGTCCAGCAGACGGACACTATTTCAAACAATCGGGCGGTTACATCGTCTAGCAGGTACTTTTTCATACAGCCCTGTAGTAGACGATGAGATGAGCACAAGTGGCTCCGCTCCGATTGACCGCAGTCAGCGAGGGTTTTCTATGAGTACGTTTATTACATGTGCGGTAACTGGTGGTGGTGATACCGCAGGACGGCATCCACGGTTGCCCATCACTCCACGGCAGATCGCCGACGCGTGCATTTCTGCCGCAAAGGCGGGTGCAGCAATCGTGCATATCCACGCTCGCGATCCGGCTACCGGCCAGCAGAGCCGTGACCCTGAACTGTTTGCAGAAATTGTCTCGCTGATTCGGGATAGTGACGTTGATGTGATCATCAATATCAGCTGTGGTATGGCCGGCGATTTGGTACTGACAGACGATCCAACCAATGAGATTTTCGGCCCTGGTAGTGATTTGCTCGGCCCTATTGATCGCCTGCGCCATATCGAGCGGCTTTGCCAAGACCCTCATACCAAGCCAGAGATCTGCACAATTGACTGCGGCTCAATGAATTTTGGTGATGGAAACCTTGTGTACATTGCACCTGGTTCTTATCTGCGCCCAATGGTGAATCACGTTCGCTCCCTAGGTGTTAAGCCGGAGTGTGAGGTGTTCGAGCTTGGGCATATCGCGTTCGTGGCTAAAATGGCTAAAGAGGGATTGTTTGAAGGAAATCCCCTGATTCAATTTTGCCTAGGTATTCCAGGCGCGGCACCAGCTGAGCCGTTCGTACTGGATGCATTCAAGCGCCTGGCGCCTCCTGGATCTGACTGGAGTGCGTTCGCGATTTCTCGGGACGAGATGTCTTTTGTTACTCAGGCCGTAGCCCTGGGCGGCAACGTACGCGTTGGCTTAGAAGACAACCTGTACCTCGATAAGGGCGTTTTGGCGGATAACCATACCTTGGTAGAGCGTGCGGTTGGGCTCATCCGTAATATGGGCAGTTCTGTTCTGAACGCCGCTCAGACTAGGGAAAAGCTTGGACTGTTGAAGCCTTGAACTCTCTGGGCGGGTAAAATTTTTGCGTCTCCTGTGAATAATTAAATTTGATGTTTTAATGCTTGTTGAAAGTGTGGTGCCGAGTAATACGTGATAATTAGGATTTATTCTTGGTTTTGCGCTATTGATCTGAATTTAATGTTAAATAGAGAGATGAGCCTTTTTCTCGTCGACAAGCTTCTCTGATAAGCTGTTTTATAGTTGTAGTATACATATTGCACGCTGGTGCGATTTTCATAACAATAAATTTGTAGAATCCTGCCATGGATAATATCCACCCTTCCCAGTCAGCTGCCCTAGCTTTACCTCGTTAGTAGAAAATTTCGTCAAAGTGGGATTTTTACCTAGAGCACGTTTTTGCCTCAAAAAAGCGCATGCGCGCCACACTCTGGGCCAAAAATAGATCTATTCTCTAGGGTAATGATTTCATTCGACAAATTAAATTTTATGGCATTGCTGGGATGGTAAGGTTGTAACAAATACTGCTGCCCACACTTTTTTTGCGGAGTGCGAAAGCCAGATGAGCCTCGTAGAAGGGATCAAAATGAATGAGATGGGAGCTATAGCTCGCCCAACACCAACCGTCGGCGAGTATGCCCTGAGCGCGGATACCATCACCAAGCGCTTTGGCCAGGTGGATGTCTTGAAGGGCATCTCCCTCCAGGCCTCACGTGGCGACGTCATCAGCCTGATTGGTGCTTCGGGTTCAGGCAAATCAACTTTCCTGAGATGCCTGAACTTTCTTGAGGTGCCGACCAGCGGGACGGTGTCGATTCGAGGTGAGAAATTTGAAGCTTCTGATGCCACTAACCGTTCCAGGGCAAGCAAAGATAAATTGCGCCGCCTGCGACGTGAGGTTGGGATGGTTTTTCAATCATTCAATCTCTGGCCACATATGACCGCACTCGAAAACGTGATGGAAGGCCCTGTCCGCGTGCTGGGAGAGCCTAAGAAGCAAGCCAGGGCGCATGCACTCGAATTGCTGGCCCGCGTCGGCCTAGCTGAACGAGCCGATTATCGGCCATCTCAGCTCTCTGGCGGACAGCAGCAAAGGGTCGCGATAGCGCGGGCGCTGGCTATGAACCCAGACGTTCTCCTGTTTGATGAGCCTACATCTGCGTTAGATCCTGAACTCGTAGGTGAAGTATTGGCTGTAATGCAGAGCCTCGCCGAAGAGGGAAGAACAATGCTGATCGTCACGCACGAAATAGGTTTCGCACGTGATGTCTCCAATAAGATGATATTCCTGAATAAAGGAACTGTGGGTCAAGAGGGCCCGCCTCGTGAGCTTATCGAGTCACCTTCATCAGAGGAGCTACAACGGTTTCTCGCTCGGATGCGCCAGTAAATTTCTTACGCAATTGCCGACAGAATTTATAGGCTGAATATCCTAAAGTATGTCGAGGGCTAATAGTGAACACTACAATTGATTATCTTCCTTATTTATTTCAGGGTGTCTATTACTCTGTTGGATTAGGCGCGGTTTCATTCGCCTGTGCAGCTTTGATTGGGCTATTCCTTGCTGTAATTCGTGACAAGGCGTCGTTAGTTGGTAGGTCGATTATCAATACGTACGTAAGCGTTTTTCGAGCGCTTCCGGAGTTGCTCACTGTATTGGTGACCTATTATGGGTCGGTTGCGCTGAGTAACTATACTGGCTTGCCGGAGCTTAGCCCGTTTGCTGCGGCACTAGTAGCCTTCTCAGTACAAATTGGTTCATATGCGTGTCAGATTTTTTCTGATGCTTATCGTGCTCTTCCACGCGGACTAATGGAGGCAGCACACGCAATCGGAATGCCAGAGTACCTTGTGAACTTTCGCATCGCGATACCTTTGATGCTAAGACTCGCTGCACCCTCATTGGGTAATTTGCTCCTTGTAGTCATCAAGCTCACCGCAATATCTTCAGTAATTGGCGTGGTTGAACTTACCAGGCGTGCGCAGATTGTTGCAGGCGCCACCCATGATCCACTCACTGTTTTTGGATATGCTGCTGTAATTTACCTTGTAGTCTTGGCAGTTTTAACCCTCCTTCAACGGCGACTCGAAACAGCGAAGCAAATCTGATGCTAGAACTTCTCTTACATTCGGAACTTTGGGTGGCAATTTCACGTGGGATACCCGTGACTCTTGCACTTACATCGCTTGCCATGGTGTTCGGTCTGGCTTTCGGTAGTGTGATCGCTATCATCTCGACAAGCCATAACCGTTATCTCAAAGCGTTTGGCGTATTATTCTCTTTCACGTTCAGGGCTATTCCGCTGCTCACGCTTTTGTATTTTCTATATTACGGGCTTCCAGCCGTTGGTTGGATTCGGCACGGGCCGCTTTGGGAGGTTTTTTTCAGGGAGCCATTCGCTATTGCTGTGTTGGCGTTCAGCCTTAACAACGCCGCATACCTTTCAGAAGCTTTACGTGGAGGCATGAAGTCCGTAACGAAAGGTCAACTTGAGGCGTGTGTGGCAATTGGTATGAAGGACGGCTTGGCGCTTCGTCGAGTGGTGCTTCCTATAGCATTCCGTAATTCTATTATGACTATCGGTAACGAAATGGTCTTCACTTTGAAGGCAACTTCATTGGCCAGCGCTATTGTGGTGTCTGATGTACTAAGTCACGCAAAAACGTACGGGAAGATATTTTCTGACAATTTGACGCCATACATCGCGGCGGCTGTATTCTATATTGTGATAGTGGCGTTGATCGACCTTGTCTTGATGAGATTGAAACGAAAGTATCAAATTTGATGGTGATACGTGAGTCCCTGCATTTTTGAAGCTGGGGCTCACCGTCCATTTCCAGTGTCAAAGCCATAACATTGCCTTACAACTTTTTGTCGACATATCTTACTGGGCGCATTGCCCGTTTGGATTAGTGTTGCTTGTTGCGAGATAAAAAATGATTTCTCTAAATTGTGATATGGGTGAAAGCTACGGCGCCTGGAGTATGGGCCTGGATGATGAAATCATGCCGCTTATTGACTGCGCCAATATTGCGTGCGGCTTCCACGCGGGGGATCCAAGCACTCTGAGGCGAACGGTTGCCCTTGCTAAGCAACACGATGTGAAAATAGGTGCACATCCAGCATATCCAGATTTGGTGGGGTTCGGTCGACGCTCTATGGCTTGCACGGCTGCAGAAATCCAGGACATTCTTCATTACCAGATTGGGGCATTGCAAGGGATATGTGTGGCTGAAGGTGCGGAAGTGGAATACATCAAACCGCATGGTGCGTTATACAACGATATGATGAACAACCCTGCGATCTTGGAAGCGGTGCTTTCAGTAGCCGCGCGGCACTACTTACATCTAGTAGTCTTGGGGCGTGCTGACAACACGGCGTCGCGCGCTCTGGCAGAAAAGTTTGGCGTAGAGCTTTGGTTTGAAAGCTTTGCTGATAGAGCCTATTACAATAATGGTACTTTGGTCTCGCGAAGCCTTCCTGGATCCGTATACAAAGATACAGATCAAGTAGTAGCCCAAGCCTTATCCCTAGCGCGCGGCGAAGCATTAATAACCCTCGATGGGTCGAGTCTGCAAATTGAGTCAAATACCATATGTGTACATGGTGATAATCCAGCTTCTGTAGCTGCTGTACGTCGCATACGTGATGCTTTGCAGAGCGCAATTCAATGACAACTCTGACTTTTAATTATACTAGTGGAAACACTGGTGCTATCGAAACAGTCGCAATAGATTGTCTCATGGTTCGACTCTTTACTTTTATTTTAGAGGAAAATGTCGGCTGGTTGCAAGCGGCAACAGACAAGCTTCGAGTTGCGTTTGCGGGCAGTTTAATTGATATCGTACCAAGTTACACTACGGTCATGGTGCACTTTAATTTGTTGGCTATGGACATCCACCAGGCGCGGAAAACGATTATAGGAACACTTTCCAATCTTGAGCTTTCTACGGATCCTAGCGGTACGCTGCATCGAATTCCGGTTTGGTATGACTCGAGTGTAGGCCCCGACCTGATTACATTAGCTGAGCGCAGTGGCCTCAGTAAGGATGAGATCATCCGGCGACACTGCGCCAAAATTTACCGTGTCTTTGCGTTAGGTTTTACCCCAGGTTTCGCATTCATGGGACTTGTGGAGCCCGCGCTTGCCGCGCCACGGTTGGCTACGCCTAGACAGCGAATAGTTGCTGGGAGCGTGGGCATTGGTGAACGTCAGACCGCAATTTATCCCTGCGAGTCCCCTGGCGGATGGAATGTGATCGGACGTACACCGACTCGTTTATTTTCTGAAGGTCGGAGCTTATTAGCGCCAGGTGATAGCGTTTCTTTCGAAGCTATTGATCGCAGCAGGTTCATCGAGCTGGGTGGAAATCTTGCACCTTTGGAGGGTAAGCCATGAGTCGACTGCGGATAACGAAAACCAATCCGTTTTGCCTTCTCCAAGATGCGGGCCGGTTTGGCTCACGTCATCTTGGCATTACGCAAGGTGGGGCTGCCGATTGGCTTTCCATGGGATGGGCCAATTGGCTATTAGGTAATCGCCCGGATGCCACAGTGGTAGAAATAGCCTTTGGGAATTTCGACCTCATAGCAGAGGCGGATTGCTATCTTGCTCTAGCAGGGGCAGACCTGCAGGCACGCATCAAGGGTCGGCAAATACTTCCGTGGAACAGTTTTCTCCTGAAGCGGGGAGAAGCTCTTTCATTCAATTCTCCAAAAAATGGAGTCCGAGCCTATCTTGCAACGCCAGGTGGATTTCGCGCGAAGCCGATGCTCGGTAGCTGCGCAACTGTGCTTCGCGACGAAATGGGTGGCCTCAATGGAGATGGCCGAGCACTCGCTATCGGTGATGTACTGGAAGGAATCGAAAAGACACTGAGCATATCGGAGAGGTCGATTCCGTCTGTCCCAGATATTAGTTTACGAAAGCCCTTGGATTTAGTGCTTGGTGCTCAGATCGGTAGCTTTACGGGTCAAAGCTTATTTGATGCCTTTAACAGCGAGTGGATCATCGATGTCCGAGCAGACCGCATGGGCGTTCGGCTTATAGGCCCATCGCTGTCCTATCAAGGAGAGGGCTTGGTATCTGAGGCAATTCCCCTAGGTGCGGTGCAGGTTCCTCCTGATGGTCAGCCAATTATTCTGGGTAATGACCGTCAGACAATCGGTGGTTATCCTCGATTGGGCGCGCTCACCCCGATTTCCATGGCACGTCTGGCTCAGGCCAGCCCTGGGGACAGAGTGCGGTTGCGTCCGGTATTGGCTGAAATCGCTGCGGTATCGCATCGTGATACCTTTCAGCAATGGCAATAGGTTGAAAATGAGACGCTTGGCTTGGGCTTGCGTGCGCACGTCGCTTTCATCTCGCCTTTCATCTACCAGATCTCCTCTGACACTGGTCTTAAAAACCGAGATTCCCAACGCCGGTCAGGGGGAGATCTGAGTATCGAATTCATGCTGCATATTACTTCCAGGGACAACCCGTCCCTTTGCGATGTGCAAGTTCGTTTCCTGCACAAGCGAAGTGTTTGGCCACAATTTTTGGTGTACCGTTAGGAGACTAACCACATCGAGATTTCCCATGTCTAAACTCGCTGAATATCGCCAGCTTGAAAAACACCTCGCTGAACAGCTCCAAGCGCTCGAAGCACTGAAAGGTGACGCCGGCCTCAAGCAAGAAATTGAGTTCGAAACCAAGCTGCGCGCTTTGCTTGCTAAGTACGGCTACAGCTTGAAGGACATCGTCAACCTCCTTGACCCACAAGCCGGACGTCGCACCCCAGCTGCTGAATCTAAATCCAACACTCGGAAGCCTCGCCAGGTGAAGGTCTACAAAAACCCGCATACCGGCGAAGTCGTCGAAACTAAAGGCGGCAATCACCGAACTTTGAAAGAGTGGAAGGCCGAATTCGGCTCCGACACGGTCGAGTCCTGGCTCACCAAGTGATCTTGGTTTGAGTACAAAAGGGCCCTTCGAGGGCCCTTTTTTGGTCGTGATTGGTTGGCATCGCCTATATTTATAAGCAGGCTTCAAGCGATGGTGAGTGTGAGGACGTAAGTCATGTTTTCCACGCTTGAGCTTCGCCACATTATTGAGTGTGGGTTTCTGCCCCTTTCCTGTACCTGCACCGTCAATCCTGATGGATCGCTCATGATAAAAGTGTTCGACCCGTCGAGCGGCCAGGTTGAGCTGTTGGTTACAGGGGTTACGACAGACAGGCTCACCTCTAGCCGCGCAATCGCGAACCTTATAGGGGAGCTGCGCACTGACATGGCCAATAGAAGTACAATAATCGCCGAAGGCTGACTAGGGATATGACTGCGATAGTGGTGGTGACGAACCTTACATCTCTCGATGGGAGGGTTATCGCTCCCGAGGCCGACTGAAAGGCTCCTCCCATACCCCACCATCTGCCACCGGGACGTTTCCTAAGTCATAAGGATTTACGCCTTCCAAGCAACCGATATTGAAACCGAACATTTTCGGATCAGTGCTTCTTCGGTGGTGGGTATAAATGCCACAAACACCACAAAAAAAATGCTCAGCCACCTTTCTCCCAAACTGGTAGCGGCGCAGCTTGGACTCGCCTTCCAGTACTTTCAAATCGGCTTCAGGCACTGCCGCAACGATGGCGCCCTTGCGTTTGCAAAACGAGCAGTCACATCGATGCGGATCGGGCAGACCCTTTGGAAGACAGATCTCCAGCAAAATCGCGCCGCAGTGACAGCTTGCTCGATGTAGTGGTTGGATCGGGGTATTTCCAATGGCCTTGAGCATGACCGAGTCCTCAATTTGTTAACTATACGAACCTACCTTTGTGGGGGCTCTAATGCTCGACAATCCTAAGTCGGTGGGAGTTCACTTAGCGTTTCGGGCCTCGATTCGGCTTACCTCAGCATCATCAGCGTAATTACGTCTAGAACATTGCTTTGTCTCCGATATATGCAGTAACACAATAAGATGATCACGAAATTTAATTAATTAGAGGTTGAAGTTGAATCCGCTTGCTTTGCTGAGCTAACAACTACGATGTTGCGCGCAGAGCCAGATTTTTCAGTGTGTCGGCGGTAGGGCGAGTTGCGGGTTTCGAGGGATGGCTCCGCGTTCGTGTCACATACCCGATCTGGACAAGTGTGTAGAATTTGATTTCCACCCTGAGGTCTACAACACCATGCAACTTTCAGCTGATGAAGTTAATGAATTGCTCTCGTTCGCTGAATCCCTTGCGGATGCAGCGGCTGATGCCATCCGTCCGCACTTTCGGACACAGATGTCGATTGAGGACAAAGGAAAGATTCAGTTCGACCCCGTGACACTGGCCGATAAAGCAGCAGAGCGCGCAATGCGAAATCTGATTGAGGATCGGTATCCCGAGCACGGTATTTTGGGTGAGGAGGAGGGTAACGTACTCGGTAGTTCTCCTTTTACCTGGGTGCTCGATCCGATTGATGGCACCCGTGCATTCATCACTGGGTTACCTTTGTGGGGGACGTTGATTGGGCTGAACGATGGTGACCGTCCAATCCTGGGCGTTATGAATCAGCCTTTCACCGGGGAGCGATTCATTGGTACGCCCCAAGGAGCCTGGGGGAATCGGATACCCCTGAGCACCAGGCAATGTACCGAGCTCGCGAATGCCATCGTGATGTGCACTACCCCTCAGATGTTTTCAACAGACGCTCAGCGTGAAGCCTTCGGACAGGTAGCTAGCAATGCAAAGCTGCTTCGATATGGCGGGGATTGTTATGCCTATTGCATGCTCGCATCTGGGTATGTGGACGCAATCGTTGAAGCTGATCTAAAGCCCTACGACGTCCAAGCGCTAATACCCATCATTGAGGGGGCAGGTGGCGTTATCACTACGTGGGAAGGCCTGTCGGCCCAAAACGGTGGGACAGTTGTTGCGTGTGGTGATCGTGTCTTACACCGCCAATTGGTTGAAATCCTCAAGAATGGCGCCTAGAGTGAATTGTGACAAGTGATAGTGAGCGTCGCCGGCTCTGCGCCATACGGCGACATTGCAGATGTAGATCGGCCTAGGAGAAATGCTATGGCTTACAGCCATGTGTAAGCGCAGCTAACAGGTCATGTAGAAATTGATCAGTTGTCCAACCTCTATGGGCCACCAATAATTGAATCGTCAGAGCGCTGGTTTGAGGCATCCGCTACCAATCGCGTACTGAGCCTGCATCGGAATTTTAAAATTGTAACGCGCTGTGTCGATTTCAAGGTAGGGCTCAATAAAGGCTCGGAACTGCTTAGCAATAATTGATTCGCCGCGTTCAGTTTGATTGTCAATCGCTATGCATAAACGCGGATTTAGTGCTGGTATTTTCATAGGTTGAGTCTATCGCCATTGCAACGAGTTCTTTGAATTTCAGTTGCCAAATTAGTTTTCAAAATATCCATTGCCATTGATGCGGTCTATATGTCCTAGTATTACGATCAGATGCTCAAGATGTGGCAGTGTGCGCCATATTAAGGTCAGTGAATATTAAGATCCAATTCGAATTATCTACAGATCGAAGGAAGCAGAATGACTACTGAACCAAAATACAACTTTAACGGTTCTGTTGTACTGGTAACGGGAGCCGCAGCAGGCCTGGGGCGTGATATCGCAATGCGCTTTGGTGCCAGTGGGGCATCGGTGGTTGTTACTGATCTCCCCGGACACCCAGAATTGGCAGTTGTCGTCGATGCTATCAAGGCTGCGGGTGGCTCGGCAATCGGTGTTGGACTAGACGTTACTGTTGAAACCCAAGTTGCAGACGCGGTCGCAGCAGCTGTCGACACGTTTGGAAAGCTGGACATTCTGGTTAACAATGCGGCACTGTCCATTTCTCACAATGCAACAGAGCTTGAAGAGTCGGACTTTGACCGAGTTGTCGCAGTAAACCTAAAGGGCCCTTGGCTGTGCGCCAAACATGCTGGCCGGCATATGATGAAACGCGGCGGCGGTCGTATCATCTCAATTGGATCAACATCATCACTCGTTGGCGTGGCCGGGCAAGTAAACTATCAGTCCTCAAAGCACGGGTTGATTGGCCAAGTTCGTACTTTGGCACTTGAGTTCGCGACTGCAAATATTACGGTGAATGCCGTATGTCCTACACTCATGAGGACGAAGATGGGCGAGAGTTTGTCTGATGAGTGGATGAAGGACTCTCAGCGCTTAAACGGCCCTTGGTCAATTTTCCCGGATGTAGACATGATCGAAACCCGGGATGTCGCGCACGCGGTGCTTTGGCTCGCATCTGATGCGGCGCGCTACGTGACGGGCATTGCACTTCCTGTGGATGCGGGCTTTACCTGCAAGTGATTCCGCAGTTCTTAGGCTGACTCGAATAAAAGTCAGTGCTTAAAAGATGAGGCGGTTCTGGCCCAGACCGCCGCACTCTTGATGCTGCGGAATGCAACCTAAGTGTGGTCTGAAGTAACTAGCGTCGTTTAGGAGGGGCTTTCACAAAAGCTAATCAACTACCTTCATCGGAAGAACTGCAAAGATCTCTCGCTCGGATGCGCCAGTGATTTTATTTTTCAGTTAAAACAGGCAGAAATTAAAATGAAAACGAAAATGCTCTTGACTGTTCTGGGCGTGGCTGGATATTTGACAGCGCTTTCTTTTGTTGCTCAGGCCGAAGATGTTCTGAAAGTTGGTATGGATCCGATGTATGAACCGTTCTCTTATCAGACACCTGAGGGCAAGATGACGGGCTTCGATTATGAGATTTCAGAAGCCTTGTGCGAAGCCATCAAGGTTAAATGCGATATCCGCGCAATTCCGTACGATGGTTCGATTTCCGCCCTTCAGTCAGGGGAAATTGATACGTTGATCAATACCTATAACATGACCAAAGAACGCCTCGAGCGATTCACTATGGTAGGGCCCTATATCAAACCTACATGGCGATTTCTTGTGGATGGTCGCTCGCCTGTCGATGGTAGCCTGAGTAGTCTCAAAGGAAAAGTTATCGGGATAGAGAAAGGAAGTGTAGCTCTTGTAGCGTATGCAAAGGAAAAATTTGCCCCTACGATGAAAATCGAGTTGTACGATCAAATTACTGATGCTGTTCTTGATTTAAATGCAGGGCGTGTCGATGCAGTCTTCGGCGACCAAAACCAGCTGTTCTATTCATATGTTAAGAAGCAGCCAGATTCTTACAAAATGGTTGGGGAGACGGTAACCACTGCGCAGATGTCTGTTGAAGGCCAAGGCTTTATGCTGAGAAAGGATGATACCAAGTGGCCGCCGCGCCTAAAAACCGCTCTTGACACAATTGTTCAAAACGGAAAGTACGATCAGATCTCGAAAAAATATTTTGGTCGTAACATCTTTACTGAACAGTAAATGTGAAGATAAACGCATGAGCGCGCAGTACTTAAAGGGCTGCGTGCTTAATGCGCGCTGACTTGATGGTTTATTTAATCGCCTCCGGTGAATCAACGCCTGTGTTTGGGGAGTTATACGCCCGATTCGCTGCCTGTACTGATAACCTGGCGTAATAAATCTTTTACTCCATTAATTTTGGTTCCGTTCAGTCTTCACCTGTTCTGATCGGTTTTCCATTGAACTCTCGAATGTTAGGCTCCAGCCATCTCGTAACGTCCCAGCGATCCAGAAACCGTACCGTTAAAGCTGTTATGTCGATCTGCATGCTATCTAGGTCTACGTGCTTCTTATGTAACATTGTGTTTAGGTGTAAATGAAGCTAACGAATCGTATAAAAATTTATCAGTTGTCCTGTATTGGTTACGCAACAATAATAAGCTATCACTCAGTCGCCAATTCAACCAGTTTTCATGTTTAGATCAAGGCGAAAAAGTCACGTCTTAAATAGGTGTTCCGAAGGACGTTTCTATTCACTGCGAACAATAACGAGGCTTGAGGCGGTTTTCCTGGTGGAATTGAGGCGCATTGTGCTTCGGAGCCATTATAAAGTTAGTCATACATGTGGAGGCCCAAATGGCATCGCAGCTCGGTAAATATCTTGGGATTTTAGATTTGGACTGTGGTTTACCTGCGGGGGAGGATCTACCAATGCCTCCACAAGGATCACTGATGAGATCCGATACCTTCAGCTTACCCGTGATCGTTGAGGTAGTTGAGGGCGCCAGGGCAGACATTGTGATGCGTGGCGATCCAGCGCTGGAACCTGCTTATGTTGCTGCAGCGCGTCGTTTGGTTGAGCGCGGGGCGGTGGCAATCAGCTCGAATTGCGGAGCGGCTATTCGTTTTCAGCCAGCCCTGGCGGCTGCGGTAGATGTGCCAGTTATATCGTCAGGCATGTTTCTACTGCCCATGTTACTCCGTCAACTGCCATTATCGGCCAAGATTGGCATCCTCACATTCAATTCGAAAGCTTTCACTGATGATTTGCTCGGCTTGGATGATCTGAGCCAGCGTGACCGAATCGTCATCGCAGGTATTGAAGGGGGGGAATTTGCACGAAACGAGGCTGCATCTCCTCCATTGCCTACGGATTTGGCTGTTATGGAGCGAGAGGTGGCGGAAGCGGCAACGCGCCTGCGGGCTGAGCATCCAGAAATTGGCACATTTCTGCTCTCTTGTACCTTGTTTCCTCCTGTAGCGCCAATGCTGCGGCGTACCACGGGATTACCTGTTTACGATATCACTACAGCTTGTCGTGCCGCTCTGGAATCTCTACCTGAATAAAAAGTCCAGGTACTTTGATCTGTCAGCGTTCCGGGCCTTTACAAGCGCGATTCTCTAAAGTGTTTTTATATTAAACAAATATAAGTTCGAAGACTTGTATGGATCAATAAGTTTGTGTGTGAGGAGTAAGCTGATGATTTCTGAATCGACTCGTGCCTTTTGGAATAAAAATATTATTTGGGATACGATCTATCCCATCGATATGCTAAATAACGGTTTCGGTTGCCCCGCCAAATACCTTGAAGATTACGTCAAGGCTGGCGTTACATTCACCTCTCTTTGTTTTGTAGAAGATGATGGGAATCTTGATTACGCCGTTAGGAGCATCGCGTCCCAACGTAAGCATATTCAGTCCAAGCCTGAAATGTTCCTGCAAGCTTCAACGGTAGACGATGTACTCCGAGCAAAGCAGGAAGGGAAACTTGCAATTGCCTTCCAAACACACGGCACTGGGTGGTTTGGAAAGGAAATTGGAGCCCTGGAAGTTTTTCGAGAGCTTGGCCTTCGTATTGTGCAGCTAGTATTCAATGCTTCTAACTTTGTTGGTGGTGGTTGTACTGATAAGGCTGATGGGGGGCTTACATCATATGGCTTCCGGGTAGTACGTGAACTTGAAAGATTGGGAATTGTAGTGGATCTGGCTCATGCAGGTTACCGCACTACGATGGATGTACTAGATATGGCGGATCGCCCCGTGATCTTCTCTCATGTTGGTGTAATGGAGGTTAACAGCCATTACAGGAATATTCGTGATGATCAGCTCCGTGCCCTTGCCGACAATGGTGGGGTCATGGGGCTCTCAGGGAATAGTGCCTATATTGGCGATGATGTCGGCTCTATGTCGGCGATCTTTCGGCATCTGGATCATGCTGTGCAGCTTGTCGGCCCAGACCATGTAGGATTCGGCTTTGATTTCGTATTCGAAACTGATCTCCTAAACCAATGGGCACAGGGAATGGTAGATGAATGGCCTGACTCAAAAGACCCAAATTTCAAAGGCTTCCGTTTTCAGAGGCCAGAAAATGTCATTGAGCTCGTACAACTTATGTTCGACCATGGCTATTCTGAAGAGGCCGTAAAGAAAATTATTTCCGGCAATTTTATGCGAGTCTGCCAAGAAGCCTGGTAGTTCACGTTTTCAATTTAGGTGTTACTCTCTACTTCTGAACTTACTTTCAGTTGAGGGTGCAAAATGGATATTTCTGTACCGCTACACGGTAAGGTTGCTCTCGTTACTGGATCAACCAGTGGTATTGGTTTCGCAATCGCGAAGACTCTTGCTGCCAACGGTGCTGATGTTGCTATCAACGGATTTGCCACTCCGGAGCAGGTCACAAGCATTTTGGGTGAATTGCGGAGCGAAACCGGTCGTAAGGTTGAATATTTCCCGCATGACCTTAGCGACTTTGCAGAAAGCAGCGCGTTGGTGGGAGCAGTGTCTGCCGAATTTGGCAAGGTGGACATCCTAGTCAACAACGCGGGCGTCCAGTACGTGTGTGATATCGAGCAATTTCCCGACGCAGAGTGGCACCGCCTGCTGGCAGTCAATCTAAGCGCTGCTTTTGCGACTACCAAAGCTGTATGGCCACAAATGAAAGGCCGGGGCTGGGGGCGGATTATCAATACCGCTTCCACTCTTTCCTTTCAGGGAGAGCCTAACAAGTCCGCTTATGTAGCGGCGAAGCATGGCGTGTTAGGCTTGACCAGACAGGTTGCAGTCGAGGGGGCTCCACTTGGTATTACTTGTAATGCGATCTGTCCTGGTTGGGTACTGACGCCGATGGTTAGAAAGCAAGTTGAGGCCAAGGCGGCCCTACTTCAAGTCTCGTTTGATCAAGCTGCTCGTATGTTTGTGCAAGCAGATATGCCGACAGCTCGATTCGTTGAGACCACTGAGATCGCCGCCGGTGTGCTGTTCATGTGCAGTGAAGCGGCGAAATCAGTCACGGGAACTGCTCTACCGATTGATGGGGGCCTATTAGTCTTGGGTGCCTATCAGCTTCAGGCATCTTAATTGCCGGTAACAGTGCTGAAGGGGACTCCGATTACCATTGAATAACGAGTCCGGCTAATTCAAAAGAAGTGCGAGGATCGAAGTCGCTTATCGGCTGCCGCCAACAGCACGACTGTTGGCAGCAGCCACCTACACTTGATTTCGATTAGTCCGATAAACGGCGCCGGTTGCAAGGCATTAAGCTTCACAACCTTCCTGCGCAATTGCGACAAACCATTTAACGAATTCGTCAGCAACAATAGTGCGATCATCCCGAGTCATGATGAAATAGCCTCGGTTCGCGTTGATACCCAGGTCAGATAGAATGATCAAATCTCCGCGAGTTATTTCAGCCCTGAACACATTGATTGGGCATAAGGCAATGCCGTGTCCAGCAAGCACTGCGGTCGCAAGAAGGTTGAAGTCTTGATAGATGGGGCCTGGGAGTGCTTTGGTGTCTTTTATCCCGGCGGCCTCACACCAGTCATGCCACCCTTCGCGCGTTTCATCATGAAGTAGAGGTGCCGCAATAATCTTTTTCGGTGAATCAAAGGGGCCGTATTGAGCAAGAAAATTTGGGCTGCAAACGGGCTTGTTGACTCGCGAGAAAAGGCGCTCAGCGACAACATATTTGCTTTCATCCTCGGCGGTAGTGATGAGGACATCGAGATTATCCGCATTCAGTTGTTCGTTTGATTTTGCATACACAACGCGGATGTCGATTTGAGGGTTTCGCCCGATAAACTCGAATAAGTTTGGCACTAACCACCGAGCTGCTATGGATGGAACGCAACCAACGGTCAACGTCCCTGCGCCCGACATCGCTTCAACGATCTTGCATGCGTCAGCCATAGACTCGAATAGAGGAGACACCCGGTCGAACAGCGCCTGGCCCGATGCGGTCAAGCAAATTCCTCTGCCATCTCTCCGAAACAGCGGGAAGCCAAACCAGTCTTCCAGGTTGCGGATCTGGTGGCTTACAGCAGCGTGAGTGACGTGAAGCTCATCACCTGCTCGTGACAAACTCAGGAGGCGTGCTGCTACTTCGAACGCGCGTAAAGCGCCTAGGGGGGGAAGTCGCATAGAAATTGTGTTTTCATTCCTGATTAGGGTTGATCAAGACACGGATTTTCGGGGGTAGGTGCCCGTGCCATCCACCTTAAGCAATATGGAGCGATCCCCGCAAGCATGCGCAATCTATCGAAGGATCTCACTGCGATTGACTGCACAGGGTGCTTGGGGCCTCTATAACCGTCACTTTGTTCCATCTGAGTCAGCGAGCTGTGCGACAAGCGGGACTGGCAAAACGTCGAGTTTGGTTACGTTATTAGTGAAATCCTTCAGGGTCTCTGACACAGGCATGGAAGTGATAACCAAAACACACGCAAGATTTTTGAAATCTAAACGCATTACCGGTCTTTAGACCGTCTATCTGGGCTGGCCTTCTGGTGCAAGTGCACCACGTAGCTAGTGTGTGTGACAGTTATTGTCAGGTGCCTAGCTACGTTTTTTTTCTCCCCAAAAGTCTTCCACAAGGCATCGGGTAAGTCCTCGTCACCTAGTGTCGGATACGCAGCAGCCACATATTCTCCGCTGGCGTACAGCCTCGGCGGTTTTATTTTCTCCGAACACCATTTCAATCCATTTCAGTTAGCCAGCTTTGCCACAAGATGTCCGGTGACGCGAGCTATTCGGAAATTCAGGTGCGGGCCAGCAACAGCTTGAATCCAGCGGCTCCAAAGACTGTCGCGAGTGTGCCCTCGATCCAGCGGCGAGCCTTCCGGTATCCCCGTACCATCGGGGCGGTAGAGAAGACGATGGCGTAACCACAGAAGATCGTGATGCTGAGCATGGCGCACCCCGAAAGAATGACTGCGACTGTCATCGGGGATGCTTCGGGGCCCAGCCCGAGCGTCATTGTAGCCACGCAACCTAGCAATGCTTTTGGGTCTGTGAGATGCATCAGAAGGCCACGCTGATAGAGCGTGAAACCCGTTACGTTGCGGACAGATGCCTCCTGCTCCGCAACACGCTCATTGGAAGTCAGCGCGGATCGACCAGCTTTTATGGCCAGGAAGAGGAGGTAGAGTCCTCCTACCACTTTAAGGATGACAAGCGCTTGCGCATATTGCGTTAGTACGACTGATACTCCGGTGGCCGCCAATATTCCCCAAAAGAACGACCCGCTGATAACAACTGCCGCGAGTGACAACGCCGACCGTCGGCCATGGTTCATAGCAACGCCCATGATCCGCATATTGCTAGGGCCAGGACTTGCGGCGCCCATGACATACGCGGTGAAAACAATCAGTAGGTTGTGAGTATCGATCACTTCCCCTCATGAATTTGCGCCAGGTGCTAACTTCCACGAGCCACGCCATAGCTCATAACGTAACCGTGGCCTACGGAAACTCCAGCGAGTCTTGCTACGTGATGTTGGGTGCACCAATCCTATCTAGAGTTGGCGTCATCCAGCAGTAATTATTGCCTTTAGTGTGTTCCTGCGAAAAACGTAGTTGTAACGCGGAATTAAAGATTTGACTGCCTCTTATTCGCGGAAATCTGACGGCGATCCAGTGATAGGTTATGGCTATTAAATACGGCAAAGGAGCCCTTGAATGCAAAATCCCACGATCGGTTCGCTCGGTATTCTGCATTTGGAACGGGGTGCTTCGGCAGAAAATAATGATGGCGCACTTTTACCTGGCTCACTCCTGAATCCGGAAGTGTTAACTGAGGCACCACGCAAGATTTTTGAAATCTAAACGTATAACCGGTCTTTTGACCGTCGATCTGGGCTGGCCTTCAAGGTGCAAGTGCACCGCGTAGCTAGCGTATTTGACAGGTATTGTCAGGTGCCTAGCTACTTTTTTTAATTCTCCCAAAGGCTTCAATAAGGGTTCGGGTGACGTCTCGTGGCCTCTGATCGTTATGTCAACAAACCAGAAATTCGTGGCTAGCGCACAGCCTCAGTTATTTCAAATTTCTCTCTCCTCCACGTCATCCCATCTCAACCGTCTTTGCGACAAATCGCCCAGTGGCGCAAGCTGTCCGGAAATTCAGGTGCGGGCCAGCAATAGCTTGAATCCAGCGGCTCCAAAGACTGTCGCGAGTGTGCCCTCGATCCAGCGGCGAGCCTTCCGGTATCCCCGTACCATCGGGGCGGTAGAGAAGACGATGGCGTAACCACAGAAGATCGTGATGCTGAGCATGGCGCACCCCGAAAGAATGACTGCGACTGTCACGGGAGATGCTTCAGGCCCCAGTCCGAGGGTCATCGTAGCCACCCACCCCAGCAATGCTTTTGGGTTTGTGAGATGCATGAGAAGGCCGCGTTGATAGAGCTTGAAGCCCGTTACGCTAGGCGCAATTGCCACCTGCTCCGCAAGTTGCTTGTCGGTAGTCAGTGCGGATCGACCAGCTTTAATGGCCAGGAAGAGCAGGTAGAGCCCTCCTGCCACTTTGAGGACGACCAGCGCTTGCGCATATTGCGTTAGCACTGCAGAGACGCCGGTGGCTGCCAATATCCCCCAGAAGAACGAGCCACTGATAACACCTGCCGCGAGTGACAACGCCGAACGTCGGCCTTGGTTCATGGCAACGCCCATGATCCGCATATTGCTAGGGCCAGGACTTGCGGCTCCGATGATGTATGCGGTGAAGACAATCAGTAGGTTGTGAATATCGATCACGCACATTTCTCCCTTATGAATCTGCAGCAGCGTGCTAGCTACGAGGAGCCACGCCACAGCTCAGAACGTGACCGAGGACTACTGAAGTCCCGCAGGCCATTGAGTATTAGAGTTCCCGCGTGGGACGGTGTAGCTCCGTTACCGACATGGTGAACACTAGCTTGGACTTCCCATTATTCGAATAGCTATGGGGTACATCTGTCTTGGCTACCGCTGCGCTGCCCTTAGTAATGATTAGTTCGGTTTCGCCTACCTCAAGATGAAGCGTCCCGGACTCCACATGGAACAGCTCGGTGGTGCCTTTCGGGTGCCCTGGGGACGCGAACGTTTCACCGGGGTATAGCTCCCATCGCCACAGCTCTAGCATGTTTGGGCCGCTGGTTCCTGCGAGGAGGCGCGCGGATCCTCCGGATGGCCCTGTCCAGAGCGTAGGAATGTCTTGGCTCTTGATCAGGTGAGCTGATGGAGTGTCGGCCACATTCACTACGTCAGCCACTGACAGCCCAAGTGCAGCCGCGATTTTGCACAAGATGGCGATGCTCGGATTGGCAGTGCACTTCTCTATTTCAACCACCATCCCCTTGCTCACGCCGGAACGGCGAGATAACTCGTCCAACGTAAACTTCTGCTTCTGCCGCTCTTGTTTGAGCCTTCGCGAAACCGCCTCACTGACCGTCTGAACGTCTGCGCCTGGCTCGGTCGAAATATTGACTTTATTGGTCATTGGTAGCTAGCATGATTTTCAATTTAAGGGCTTAGGGGATTCTCTGATGTTGTCCGTACTGCCGTCAATTAGCGAAGACGTGGCCAATCTGGCGCCCGGTTTCAGAGCGTTAAGCATTGTGGTTGAAGCTGCTCCAATAACCAATAGTGACGTGGCCTCAAAGGCGCTGGCTCAGGCATGCAAATCAGTTCAGTCGGGCGACGTGCGGTGGGCAGAAGCTCATCTCGCAGCTTGGGCAGACGTCTTCCGTAAATTCGGCTCAAAGCCACAACGTACTCCGTGCTCTGCCGAGGCTCTGCGCAAGCGCGTATTGCGCGACGGTAGCGTAGCCAGCATTGATCCCGTGGTGGATCTCTACAACGCAATCAGTATCGAATATGCAATCCCTGTTGGAGGGGAGAATGCAGAGGCGTATGTGGGCTCTCCGCGTCTAGTAGCTGCTGACGGTACTGAAGTGTTCGACACCATGAAAGAAGGCGTGCCGGCACAGGAATTTGCCGACCCTGGAGAAGTCGTTTGGCGAGATGATCAGGGCATTACTTGCCGTCGATGGAACTGGCGTCAGGGTGTCCGAACCAGGCTCAATGCTGATGCAAAGCACATGTGGTTCATCCTGGAAAGCCTGCCGGAGATGCCATTAGAGGCCCTAACAGAAGCTGGAGATAAGCTGATAGAGGGACTGGAGCTGATGATGCCCGGGGCCCGAATTGAGAGCACTCTGATCGAGGCTACGGCCTCTTAAATCCCGAACGGAGAGATGAATAATGTTCAATGGACTTAGCGCATTCCCTTTAACCCCGATGAATGAATCGGGGGTAGACGAGCAAGCCTTCGCCCGTCTCGTGGAAAACCTCGTGGCCGCAAAGGTGTCTTCGATAGGCGCCCTAGGGTCAACAGGCAGTTACGCCTACCTGTCTCGAATAGAACGTCAGCGTGTTGCTCAACTCGCAGTCGAGATTGCAGGTGATATCCCCGTCATGGTGAGCATCGGGGCCTTGCGAACGCGCGACGTGCTACTGCTGGCAGAGGATGCGCAGAAGTCAGGTGTTCAAGCATTGTTGCTTCCACCGGTTTCCTATCAAAAGCTGACGGACGACGACGTTTACTCGCTGTATGAGGCCGTGAGCTCCAACATCTCTGTTCCTTTGTGCGTGTACGACAATCCAGGTACGACTCACTTTGAGTTCAACGATGAGCTCCATGGACGGATCGCCCATCTACCAAATGTCCGTTCTATTAAGATTCCAGGTGTCCCTCGCGCTCCTGACGAGGCCAAGGCTCGCGTTGATCGTCTTCGAGCAGTCATTCCAAGTCACGTGACCATTGGCGTGAGTGGGGATGCATTCGCCGCGACTGGCCTGAATGCGGGATGTGAGGTCTGGTATTCCGTCGTAGCTGGCCTTTTCCCCATCACTGCAAAAGCTATCACTAACGCCGCCCTTGCAGGGGATGCCGTAGAAGCGGCGCGTCTTTCTGAGGGGCTCCAACCTCTATGGTCGTTATTCAGTGAATTTGGTGGCAGCTACAGGGTCATTGCGACGGCGGCTGAGCTCCGTGGCTTCACTACCATGCCAAGCCTACCACTACCCCTGAGAACTATCGGTGGAGAAGGGCGGCAGAAAATTGCCAAAGTAATTGACGAGCTTGGGTTGACCTGAAAATTTTCCGGCGGCTTAACTTTAACAGCATGATGCGTTTCACAGGTACCTATACCTAGTGCGCGCAATCTCCGTAAGAGTTACTACTGGGAGTCAAATCGGATTAGAACGTTATCTGATTGATGAAACGTACGATCCTCACCGTCAAGCACGACGTTTACGCTTTCACGCACTAAATATCCAGCTTAGCAAAACTATTTGATTGGTGGCTGACGAGGTAAGTGCTCGCCGTTTGAAATCTAACAAGTCTCCTGTGCAGTAATGCGCTGCGGTCTCATAAAGGATAAAAATTTGGGATAAACCGTGGGGGGTAGGATTTGAGCATATTGCTAGCTGATGCGAGCATTAAGCTCACCATGTTGAGCTTAATGCCATCTTGAACAGGTTCCTTGGAGGCGTAGCATGGTAACCGCGAGCAAGAGCTGGATCTGCTTAGCTGAGGCTACCTTGAAATCAAAATGCCCGATAGCTTGCTTAGTGCTTGTATTGAATCAGTGTTATGAAAGTTGAAAAATAGCAGCACGCCCTTAATTTAATTACAATACCTAGGGACTTCTAAATGATCTCACTTCATAAGTTCACTGCTTTGGCAGTGCTTCCCCTCTGTGTCAACTTCGTTCAAGCAAAAGAATATAAAGAAATCCGCTTCGGTGTGGATGCAAACTACGCTCCTTTCGAGTCGAAGGCTCCTGATGGAAGTCTTGTTGGATTTGATATTGATCTGGGTAATGCCATTTGTGTCGAGTTGAAAGCTGAGTGTAAGTGGGTAGAAAGCGATTTTGATGGGCTTATTCCTGGCCTGCGGGCTAACAAGTTCGATGGTATTTTGTCTTCCATGACAGTAACGCCTGTACGAAAAAAAGCCGTAGATTTCACCAATGAACTGTTCTCGGGGCCAACGTCATACGTTTACAAGAAGGGCTCGGGACTTAGTGCTGACGTAGAGTCGTTGAAAGGCAAAAGTGTTGGTTTCTTTCAGGGCAGCATCCAGGAAGGCTACGCAAAGGCGGTGCTGAAAAAAGCTGGCGTAAAAGTGCAGTCCTACCAGAACCAAAACCAGGTCTACTATGACTTGGTCTCTGGACGCCTGGATGCCTCCATTCAAGACTCACTTCAAGCCAAAGCTGGTTTCTTAAGCTCACCACAAGGTGCAGATTATGAAATGAGTAAGCAGGTCGATAGCGAGCTACTACCTTCCATTACAGCAATTGCGGTAGCTAGAGGGAATGATGATCTCAAAGATCAATTGAACGCAGCCATTAAGACCATCCATGAAAATGGTACTTATGCTCGACTGCAGTCGAAATACTTTGGTGATTTGAACCTGTACAGCGGTAAGTGACTGGTTGCGCCTACTTTGAGTAGGCGCTTCATCTCATCAAGAGTCTGTCGATCATGATTGAAAACTTTTTGGAAGCGAACGGCCTGCCTGCGCTCAGCTTGCATGGCTTTGGGTCGCTTTTGTTGAAAGGCACTTGGATGACCATTCAACTCTCCCTGCTGTCACTGGTAGTGAGTGTCGTCCTGGGCCTGGTTGGCGCCAGTGCAAAGCTCTCAGCATTACGGGTGATCAGATTGCCGGCACAGTTGTACACCACGCTTATACGTGGCGTGCCTGATCTCGTGCTCATGCTGCTCATCTTTTACAGCTTGCAGACCTGGCTTACTGACCTTACTCATTATATTGGGTGGGATTACGTGGAAATCGACCCCTTTGCTGCAGGGGTGATTACCCTGGGTTTTATTTACGGCGCGTATTTCACAGAGACGTTTCGCGGTGCATTGCTGGCTGTGCCTAAGGGGCAAACAGAAGCTGCTGTTGCATACGGTTTAGGCCGATCACAGCGTTTTTTCCTGATTACCTTTCCCCTGATGATGCGTTTCGCCCTGCCTGGAATAGGTAACAATTGGTTAGTGCTATTGAAAGCTACCGCTCTTGTTTCGATCATTGGGCTGGCAGATCTTGTGAAAGCTGCGCAGGACGCTGGAAAAAGTACATTTCAGCTTTTCTTTTTCCTTGTCCTGGCAGCTCTAGTCTATTTGTTTATTACAACGATTTCTAACTACGTGTTGCGTAGGCTTTCACGTAAGTACTCTGTCGGTTCACGCGAGGCTCTGCAATGATTGATTTACTGCAGGAGTACTGGAAAGCCTTCTTGTACACTGACGGAACAGGGGTATCGGGCCTGGCAATGACGCTGTGGCTATTGAGTGCATCAATTGTTCTGGGCTTTCTTGGGGCGATCCCGTTTGCCATTGCTCGAGTTTCAGTGCATGTATATCTGCGTTGGCCAGTTCAGTTCTACACTTATTTATTCAGGGGTACGCCACTCTACATTCAGCTTTTGATTTGCTATACCGGTATCTACAGCATTGCGGCAGTTCGTTCCCAGCCAGTCCTGGATGCGTTTTTCAGAGATGCAATGAATTGTACGATTCTCGCCTTTGCACTCAATACCTGTGCCTATACAACAGAGATATTTGCAGGGGCGATCAGAAATATTCCTTACGGCGAGGTAGAGGCGGCCAAGGCATATGGCCTGAGCGGATGGAAAATGTATGCGTTTGTGATCGTCCCATCAGCACTGAGGCGGGCACTGCCTTATTACAGTAACGAAGTAATTCTGATGCTTCACTCCACGTCAGTGGCCTTTACTGCGACAATACCAGATATTTTGAAAGTGGCTCGTGATGCAAACTCGGAAACCTTTTTGACTTTTCAGGCGTTCGGTTCTGGTGCGCTAATTTATCTTGCCGTTTCGTTTGCCCTTGTTGGCTTGTTTCGACTCGCTGAGCGACGCTGGTTGTCGTTCTTGGGCCCGGCCCATTGACTTATAGGATTTTTTGAACATGACCAGTTTAATGACCTCAAACAGCATCGAACAAACTCAACGCATCAACCCGGGTTCGGAGTCTGTTTATAAGCTGACCGTCGAGAACCTTCACAAAAGCTACGGCGATCACAAAGTTCTTAAAGGAGTTTCCCTGAAGGCGAATAAGGGGGATGTGGTCAGCCTGATAGGTTCTAGTGGGTCTGGCAAAAGCACTTTTTTACGGTGCATTAATTTCTTGGAGACTCCAACTGATGGAGCGATGACTCTTGATGGTCGTGAAATCAAGATGGTTAAAGATAAGCATGGGCTACATATAGCTGACGCAAGCGAGTTGCAGCGTCTGCGTACTCGGTTGGCGATGGTATTCCAGCATTTCAACTTGTGGAGTCACTTGAGCGTTTTGGACAACATCACGCTGGCCCCTCAGCGCGTATTAGGTGTGAAAAAAGCTGTGGCAGAGGAGGCTGCTCGTCAATATCTGGATAAAGTCGGCCTTCCAGCAAGGGTCGCGGAGCAATATCCTGGATTCCTTTCGGGAGGTCAGCAACAGCGGGTAGCGATCGCTCGTGCCTTGGCGATGGAGCCAGAGATACTGCTTTTCGACGAACCTACATCAGCCTTGGATCCAGAGCTCGTAGGTGAGGTGCTGAAGGTGCTTCAGACGCTCGCAGAGGAGGGTAGAACGATGCTCATGGTGACTCATGAAATGGCCTTTGCCAGGCAAGTCTCTAGCCAAATACTGTTTCTTTATCAAGGACTGGTTGAGGAGCAAGGCGGTGCTGATATCTTGACCAATCCACGCAGTGAACGCTTGCAGCAGTTCCTGTCGACCGGGTTGAAATAAGTACAAGTTGTTCGCACACAGGCTAATCGAGGATTTCGGTTGGCCTTTTTTGTTTCGACGATAAGAGAACCTTGAGTGCCTGCGAGAGTTTGCAATCTCAAGCCGAGCGTTCCAAGGGGTGGATAGATCATTCCGGACGTGACTGACGAAGTTGAACAGGCTGGCCAAGTTGGTTTTTCTAGAAGGAGTGTTGGCGCAGTTCATCGCTAACGAATGAAATGAATTCGCGGACTCTAGCAGTATGTCGGAGATTTTGATGGGTCAAGATCCACAGGCCGGTTGTAAATTGATCCAGGGCTTGCGATGTCAGCCTGGTGAGTCCGATTGTGTTATCTCCCAAGTACCGGGGTAGGGGAGCGATTCCCATCCCTGCTATGGCCGCTTGCCTCAAAGAAATCAGTGAGTTCGCCTTGAAGATAATTGAGCTGGCTGGTATTGCTAATTGAATCCATTTCGTAATAGCCATTTGGCTGAAAGTGGTGTCAGGTGAAATCCAGTTACCGAATCCAAGAGGATCGGTTCCCTCGATTTGTCTTGCTATTTCATCAGATGCATACAGTGCGAAACGTACATCCGCAAGATGCCTTCCGATCAGAGACTCACTAGGATTGTCTCCAGTTCTGATTGCTACATCAGCGTGCCGTTGAGCCAAATCAGTCACAAAATTTCCAGTGGATAACTCAACAACTATTTTTGAGTGAAGCTTGCTGAATTTTTCAAGAATCTCTGGAAGTACTGAGCCCATAATCGTGTCACACGTCGTGATTCGAAGAGTTCCTTCTAGTTTAAGATCTTTTCCCTCAAGTCTGAGTGCAAGGTCGCTGACCGCTCCTCTCATGATCTCGGCAGTTTGCAGCAACTCTTCTCCTGCTTCAGTTAATGTGTAACCTGTTGAAAGCCTATTGAAAATCCGTAGACCATGTTCTTGTTCAAATGTGTTAACCCGCCGCAGCACGGTGGTGTGATTGACATTGAGTAGCCTAGCTGCTGCAGCAAAAGATTTATGCTCAGCCACCGCAAGGATCAAGCGCAGGTCATCCCAGTCCCAGTTGTGCATTTGTGCATTCCTGTTTAGTAAAAGTGCAGATTGTTCAGGTTCAGAGTGTTGCCCAAAATGATCGCCAAGCAGGGCGTTGAGTTCTGTGCTCAATAAAAGGAAATAAAAATGACTGAATTTAAATCTGCTCGTCTTGGGAGCTTCATTCTTTCTCTCGCGGCTGGCATCGCACTTATAACCCATTCGCTTTATCTCAAAGTGTTTGTATTCACCATGAGCGGTACAGTTTCATTTTTTGAGTCAATTGGCCTGCCAGGTTTCCTGGCATGGGTCACTCTGCTCGTCGAAATTGTCACAGGTGTAATGCTCGTTTTCAGAGTGAAGTCTAGTTATGCCGCATTAGCAGCGATCCCGGTTTTGCTTGGGGCTACCTGGGCGCATTCCTCTAATGGCTGGTTGTTCAGCAACACTGGAGGCGGATGGGAATATCCGCTTTTTTGGACGATGGTGCTCGTGTCCATTGCTTTGTCTGAATGGCAAGCTGGAGAGGTAGCACCGGTATGCCGGACTGAAGGCTGAACCCGGTGAGACTGTCCAAAGTCTGTCTTGGCGTCGCAAGAGCACTCTAGGTTTTTATGACTGAAAAAGTCAATATAACGACCGACAGCTGGATGCTTGGGCTGACCTTTCGGTCAGCCCAGTTTTGATGATCGGCTATATTTGCCCGCCAGGTCGACTCTCTCGAAACCACCTTCAGCCTGCATGCAGTGCAAAATTTTGAATAGCTCAATTTCTGCCAAAGCCTCGTATTCGAATCGCGAGTTGAAAACACCTGCCGCAGACATTTTTCTCCTCCGCTCTCATGAGACTGATGTTGGTTTGACCAGCCTGCCAACAGACGGGGTGGTGATTCGTCGGTCAGTATATTGACTTTTGCGGTCAATGTCATGAAGCTGTGACAACGTTTGGCGACTGTGCTGCTTACTCTGATGACCATGCAGATCGCATGCATCCGGCAGGAAGGGTTCGTCATTGCCAAGGTTGCTGGGTCGATCCGGTCAGATCTGAAGGCGTGAGCCTCGATACCTGAATAAATTTTGTGTGTGAGAGTGATTGCTTTACGCGATCCGGAGGTGGCGATGAAACGCACTTTGGACAAAATCGATGAAAAAATCATCGAAGAACTGACTAGAAATTCGCGTTTAGCTCACAACGATATTGCGATGAAAGTTAATCTTTCGAGAAACGCTGTTCGTCTGAGAATCGAGCGTTTGGAGCGAGATGGTTATATCAAAGGGTATACCATTATAAAGGGATCGGCTTCTTCAGAATATCCTCCAATAAGAGCTCTAGTGTTTGTATATCGCCAAGATCGCATGCGGGGATCAGAGGTTGTGCGTTCTGTCGCTGCTATTCCAGAAGTAATCGCGTGTAATGTAATGAGTGGGGATCTGGATATTGTCTTGACTGTGGAGGCTCCTTCCTCAGATCGAATAAATAAGGTTTGGACTGATATATCTACCTTGCCAGGCGTGATGAATACCGTAACTTCTTTTGTCTTGTCTCATACAAAGTAAACAGTAGGCAAATTGACATGCAGTACGAGCATTTTGCTAGTCAAATCGGTCGGTTTGGCATATTTGGTTAAGCAGGATTGCAGCTTACGATTTCCTCCAGTGGTTAATAACAAAATGAGGCCGTTGCTGTGACTGAATACAAAATTGCTTTGCTGGGTTTCGGTGGTGTGAACCGCGCACTGGCACAACTGGTGGCTGAAAAGAATGATGTGTGGGCTAAAGAGCTTGGCTTCACTCTGAAAATCGTTGGTGTCAGTGACATCTTCTTGGGTTCGGTAATTGGCAAAGAAGGCATTGATCCCCAAGCGCTCGTAGGCGTCCCGACTATTAAGGGGGCTTTCTCTTCTCTGGATAACGGTTGCGCTGAACCCGCCAACGATACTGTAATTCGATTCACAGGGGCGGATATTATTGCTGAGGCAACCTTCACAAACCCGGTGGACGGTGAGCCTGCAAACACCTTCTGCCGTTGGGCCTTGGAAAAAGGTATCAGCGTAGTAACGACCAACAAAGGCCCAGTAGCCCTGCATTCTGCTGCTCTGAAGAAGCTGGCTGCCAGCACCGGCGCTGCATTCGAGTTTGAGGGTGCCGTAATGAGCGGTACTCCTGTGATCCGCATGGCACAGGAAACACTGGCTGGTTCGGAAATTACAGGTTTCAAAGGCATCCTTAACGGAACTTCCAACTTCATTCTGAGCAGCATGCAAGCTGGCCTGGACTTTAGTAATGCCCTGGCGAAGGCGCAGGATCTGGGTTATGCCGAAGCAGATCCGACTGCAGACGTGGAAGGCCATGATGTTCGTCTCAAGGTCGTGATCCTCGCTAACGAGCTGCTGGGAGCGAAGCTGACTCCGAATGATGTTTGCTGTGAAGGCATTTCGAAGATCACCGCGAAAGACATTCAGAGTGCAGCCCGTGAAGACTCCCGTTGGAAACTCATCGGCAGTGCCCAGCGCAGTGCATGCGGCACCGTAACTGCTTCGGTTAGCCCGCAACTTCTGCGGAACTCTGATGCGCTGGCCGGTGTAAGTGGCGCAACAAATGCTGTCACCTTCGAAACCAACCTTCTTGGCCCTGTCACTGTAGTTGGTGCTGGTGCAGGCCGTATTGAAACTGCCTACGCGCTACTGTCCGACATCATCAGCATCCACAAGAACAAAACCAAACAGGCGATCTGAATATGAATAGCTTGAGTATGGCTCTGTCCACAGATTACGAAGAGATCGCAGTATTCAACCCGTTCGATGGTTCTGTGATTGGTGTAGTGGCTAAGGTTCCTGCAACCTCTGCCCATCTGGTAATCGAGACCGCGAAGCACGGTGCGGTGATCGCCCGCAACCTTTCTCGCGCCGAACGCTCTCGTATCCTGGAGCAAGCAGCTGCGCTGGTAGAGAAGGACAGAGACACTTTTGCTCAGTTGATTTCGGCGGAGTCTGGCAAGACCATTCGTCAAGCGCGCAAAGAAGTTCTCCGCTGCGTAAACACGCTCAAGCTGTCGGCTGAAGAGGCCAAGCGAAATGCAGGCGAGGTGATTCCGTTCGACTCCTATGTCGGCTCCGAATCGCGTCAGGGTTGGTTCACCCGTGAACCTCTGGGCGTCATTCTGGCAATCACCCCGTACAACGATCCGTTGAACCTGGTCGCCCACAAGTTGGGCCCGGCCGTCGCAGGTGGCAACTCGGTAGTGCTGAAGCCTTCTGAGCTTGCTCCGTTGTCGGCATTAAAGTTGGTCGATTGCTTGAACAAGGCTGGCTTGCCTGCAGAAGTTGTTTCAGTAGCAACCGGTGACGCTGAGCTAGGCAAAGCGCTGGTTGCCCACCGTGCTGTGCGCATGATTTCGTTCACCGGTGGATTCATTACCGGTGAGCAGATCACGAAGACTGCCGGCTTGAAAAAGATGGCCATGGATCTCGGCGGTAACGCGCCAGTGATCGTCATGGGAGATTGTGATCTTGAGTCCACTGTGGAGTCTTGCGTTTCAGGTGCCTACTGGGCTGCAGGTCAAAACTGCATCGGCACTCAACGAATTCTGATCGATGCCAAAATTTATCAGATTTTCAAGGAAAAATTCGTAGAGCAGTCCCGTGCCTTGGTAGTCGGAAATCAGGCAAATGAGGCGACTGATGTTGGCCCAATGATCTCTGAGGCGGCAGCAAAGCGTGCAGAAAACTCTGTACAGGAAGCCGTCAACAAAGGAGCCAAGGTTCTGCTCGGTAACAAGCGGGAAGGCACGCTGTTCTACCCAACAGTTCTGGAAGACGTGAGCTTTGAGTGTAAGGTTTGGCAGGAGGAAGTGTTCAGTCCCATCGTGATCCTGCAGGAGATTAACACGCTGGAAGACGCTTTGACGCTCGCGAACGAGCCAGATTACAGCCTACATGCTGGCATCTTCACCAGCAACCTGAACACCGCTATGAAGGCAGCCAAGCTGCTTGAGGCTGGTGGTGTGATGATCAACGACTCGTCTGATTATCGCTTCGATGCCATGCCTTTTGGTGGTTTCAAATACGGCAGCATGGGACGTGAAGGCGTGCGTTTTGCTTACGAGGACATGACCCAGCCTAAGGTCATTTGCCTGAACGGGCCATCTGAGTAATTCCGATAAGTTTCTCTAGATAGTTGCTGCGTAAAGTAGGGCTTCGATTCATGCAGGCCCTACTGCAATATAATAACAAGGTATCAGCGTATGAGTGATAAAGGTAATGAGCGTGCACTTGCCAGTTCGGCGAACTCGGGTAAGAAAAAGTATGTCGGCGCAGAAGATGTTGGGTACAAAAAGACGCTCCGTGCCCGCCAGATTCAAATGATTGCTATTGGCGGCGCGGTAGGCAGTGGCTTGTTTCTTGGGGCCGGTGCGCGACTTTCAGAGGCGGGGCCGTCTCTGGTACTTGCCTTTGCTGTGTGCGGTATATTTGCATGGTTTATCATTCGTGCTCTCGGTGAGCTAGTACTCCATAGGCCCTCTACAGGATCTTTCGTGTCTTATGCACGAGAGTTTTATGGCGAAAAGCTGGCCTATGCTGCTGGTTGGATGTATTGGACGAACTGGGTTACTGTTGCCATTGCAGAACTCACGGCAACCGCACTCTATCTAAATTTTTTCAAAACATATATGCCATTCCTTGCAGATGTACCCCAGTGGGTATCCGCGCTAGGAGTATTGGCTGTGATTACGGGCATTAATCTGGTATCTGTTAAAATTTTCGGTGAGCTGGAGTTCTGGTTCTCTTTCTTCAAAGTAGCAGCCTTAGTTACATTCCTCTGTGTGGGTGTATATATGGTTGTTTTCGGAACTCCTATTGATGGTCATGTTCCTGGATTTCAGTTGATCTCCGATCATGGGGGTTGGTTCCCTTACGGTGTCATGCCTGCTGTGATCCTAATTCAAGGAGTTGTTTTCGCTTACGGTAGTATTGAGCTTGTTGGGACAGCAGCGGGGGAGGCCAAGGATGTTGAAAAGGTTATGCCTAAAGCGATTCGAGCAGTCGTGTTCCGTATTGTTGTTTTCTATGTTGGTACTGTATTGCTGCTGTCGTTGCTTATGCCGAGCTCCTCTTACGTTCCCGGAGTGAGTCCATTAGTTACTTTCTTTGGTGCCATTGGTGTGCAAGGCGCCGATGCAATCATGAATATGGTTCTGTTCACAGCAGCTATTTCATCCCTTAATGCTGGTATTTACACAACTGGCCGTATCCTTCGTTCGCTTGCAGTAAGTGGCTCCGCACCGCCTTTCCTGGTGAAAATGAACAATAACGGCGTGCCATTTGCTGGAATTATGTTCACCACGATTGCCTCTCTGGTAGGGGTTGCAATGAATGCATTCCTTCCGGATCAGGCATTTGAGATTGCTATGTCGTTGACGGCAATTTTGATGCTTGGTGCATGGGGTGTGATTATCATTTGTCAGCTCAAACTCTATAAGCTTTCTCAGCAGGGAGTTATTGAGCGGCCTGGGTTCAGAATGATGTTTGCTCCTTATAGCGGTTATGCGACGTTGGTATTCTTCGTTCTTGTATTTATTTTGATTGCTCTTGACTATCCAGTGGGTACTTACTCTGCAGCGTCTATTCCATTTTATGGTGCGATTCTCGTAGTTGGTTGGTTTGTGGTGCGTGGTCGTGTTAATGATATCGCTAGTGGAAAGTTGAAGTTTGATGATCAACAAGAGTTGGTTTCTGTCGGAGATGTTGAATCAGGTCATGGCTTGAGTTTTAAATCTCAATCAAAAGAAGTTAAATAAGCGAGAGGGTATTAAGATGCGTCCAGATAAAGAAGACCTGGCAACTTTGGGTGTTAGTAGCCAGGCTGTTCATGGCGGTAACGTCATGGATATTACCACTGGAGCTGTGCGCACTCCGCTGGTGATGGCGAACTCTTATCGTCTTCCAGATGATCCGGAAGACATGGACTGGTCGAGCCCAGATGGATTGGTATACACCCGAAATGCCGGTCACAACCAGGTGTGCCTTGAGAAGAAGCTAGCCGCTATTGAAGGCGGCGAGGCTGCCGCAGCGTTCGCGACTGGTGTGGCTGCACTGCACTCAGTGTTCTTCACGTTCATGAGAAGCGGTGATCACATTGTTGTCGGGGATGTGACCTACGAAGCAGTGTGGCGCTTGTTCGCCGAGCTGCTGCCTGAACGTTATGGCATTCAAGCAACCTTCGTGAACATGGGGGATTTGGAAGCGGTGCGTAAGGCAATTAAGCCGAATACCAAGCTGATCCACACTGAATCGATCGGAAACCCAACTACCAAGGTTGCTGATATCGAAGGCCTTGCAGGCATTGCTAAAGCCCACGGCATCCTACTGTCGGTCGACGCAACGTTCACGCCGCCGCCGTTCTTCCATGCATTGAGCAAGGGTGCTGACCTCGTTGTTCACTCCTTGACCAAGTACATCAACGGTCATGGTGATGCCATGGGCGGTATTGTAATCGGTCGCAACGAGCTGATCGGAAAAATCAAGCATGACGCTCTAGTTGACTTGGGGGCTGTGATTTCGCCGTTCAATGCCTGGCTAATTATGCGTGGTTCAGTGACGCTTCCTCTGCGAATCCGTCAGCATCTCGCTACGGCTGAGAAGGTGGCGGCTTACCTTGACTCTGATGATCGGATTGCCTACGTCTACTATCCGGGCCTCCCGTCGCATCCCCAGCATGAGCTTGCCCGACGCCAGTTTGAAGGCAAGGGGTTCGGGGCTGTGATGGCGTTCGCAATCAATGGTTGTTCAGACGTGCAGAACCGCTTCGTTGCGAAACTTAGAGTCATCACTTCAGCAGTTTCGATTGGTCATGACGAGTCTCTGATTGTTCACGTAGGGCCTGAGGCACGAGGAGGCTCCGAGCATTATCCGAACGAGTTCCTCGAATTTGGCCATCTGCGCCTGTCGATTGGTCTTGAGGATGCTGATGATTTGATCAAAGACATCTCGGCGGCTTTAGACGAAACATTCCGCAAGTGAGTTGTATTTAGGAGAGTTCATGCGCTCTCCCAGATAGCTAGTCTTCGTAGGTAACCCTCTTTGCCTCCCCGTACCAGGAGGCTTTTTTTTGCCTTCGAAAAACCGCTACTGGTGCAACTCTGCAACTGTCATGGTGAAGATAAGATTGCCTTTCCCGCCGTTGACATATTCATGGGGGACATCTGTTTTTGCGATTGCTGAGCATCCCTCGTTGATGATGAGCTCAACCTCATTAATTATTAGCTTCAAGGAGCCCTTTTCAACATGAAACAGTTCGAATGTGCCAGCAGGATGGCCACTGGATTCGAAAGACTCACCGGGCTTCATGTCCCATTTCCAGAGCTCAATCATACTGGGCCCGCTGGTACCTGCGAGTAACCGAGCTGTACCGCCTTTTGGGCCGTTCCACAACGTCGGAATTTCCTGCGTTTCAATGAGTCGGGCAATGGGGGTGCTTGCCACATTGACGACGTCTGCTACCGACAGCCCCAGTGCTGCCGAGATTTTACAGAGAATGGCGATGCTGGGGTTGGCATTGCAATTTTCAATTTCAACTACCATTCCCTTGCTCACGCCGGAGCGACGTGCAAGCTCGTCAAGAGAGATTTTTTGCTGCTTACGCGCCTCTCTGAGCCGATTTCCAACCGCCTCGCTCACCTGCTGAACATGAGTGGTTGGGTTGGTCGATATATTGACTATTTTGGTCATTGGTCGGTAAAATGCACTAAATTGGTCAGTGGGAGATTCTCTAATGCTTTCTATACACCCGTCAATTGACCCTAAGATTGCTGAGCTTGCCCCGGGTTTCCGCGCTGTCAGTGTCGTCGTGGAGGCAGCGCCAATCGTCAACCCAGGCGTGGCTGCTCAAGCGATGGAGCGTGCATACAAAGCAGTGGAGTCGAATGCTCATGCGTGGGCGGATGCTCACTTAGCAGCATGGGCTGAGACGTTCCGAAAATTTGGAGTTAAACCTCAACGTACTCCGTGCTCCGCTGAAGCACTTCTCAAGCGTGTGAAAAAAGATGGCCAACTCCCTGCCATCGACCCGGTGGTAGACCTCTACAACGCAATTAGTATTCAGTACGCAATCCCTGTGGGCGGTGAGAACTTTGAGGCATACATAGGAATGCCGAGGCTTACGATTGCTGATGGTAGTGAAGAGTTCGACACCATGAAAAATGGTGAGCCTTCCTTTGAGTCGCCCGACGTTGGTGAAGTGGTTTGGCGAGATGATAAGGGGGTTACCTGCCGTCGTTGGAACTGGCGACAGGGTGTGAGAACACGTTTAGACGCGCATGCCCAGCAGATGTGGTTCATCTTGGAAAGCCTCCCTGAAATGCCCATCGAGGCCCTCAACTCTGCAGCAGATGAATTGGTCGCTGGGTTAGCGGAGATGATGCCAGGTGCAGCAATCTCGACAGAGCTGGTTGAGGCTTAATACCCCCTCACTTTCTGAAATACCCTGGGGACGACCCCGTTAAGTTGGGTAAATTTTGCCGGGACGACCCGGCTTCTATATGGAGCCGTCGATGGCTTGGTTTAGTTTGATCATCGCAGGAATTCTGGAGATCGTTTGGGCCTTCTCCATGAAGCAGTCTGAGGGTTTCACAAAAATTGGGGCCTCAGTTGTAACTATCACCACTGTTATTGCTAGCTTCATCCTGCTCTCATACTCAATGAAAAGCTTGCCATTAGGCACTGCCTATACTATTTGGACGGGAATTGGTGCAGTCGGAGCATTTGCGGTCGGAATCGCATTTTTGGGTGAGCCAGCCGGCATGCTTAGAGTTCTTGCTGCCATCATGATTATCGGTGGTCTGCTCCTTATGAAGTTTTCATCAGTTGCGTAAATTAACGGAATAAAAAGGCCGCCATGGATCGGCTTTTTTGTTGGCAAGAGCTAAATGCTAAGTCGCCCGGGGTTGAAGGGCGAGCAAAATGCTCGTTATCGAGCATATTGATCATAAAATAGTGCGTTTTATCCTATTCAATTGCTAACGCAGCGTGCATAAAGTACTTCTAAGGTTGCGGGACTAATGTTGTAGTAGCACCGGATGTTTGCTTATTTTTATTTGGAGTAATTATGGACTACGTAAGCACTCGTGGTTCTGTACAACCTACCAATTTTCGTAGTGTTGTATTGTCAGGCATGGCATCTGATGGCGGGCTATATGTTCCGCAGAGCCTACCTCACTTTGACAGCGAAGAGATTGCGAGTTGGTCGTGGCTTCCTTTTAACGAACTCGCTTTCCGTGTGATCTCCCCCTTCGTTGGAGGCGAGATCGAGAACTCTGTCCTGAGGAGTATGCTGAAGGATTGCTATCAGCGCTTCGACCACCGAGCCGTAGCTCCGCTACAGCAGATCGGCCCCAATGAGTGGATTCTGCAGCTGCACCATGGGCCTACACAGGCTTCCAAGGATTTTGCAGCGCAGCTTCAATCTAGGCTCGTAGCTCATTTTCTCACTTCTCCTGTTCAGGCCATCGTCCTCGGTGCGACCAATGGGGACACTGGGCTCGCAGCTATCGAGGCTTTTAAGGACGTGGCCAACGTACAGGTGGTGGCTCTCTTTCCCTTGGATGGAGTGCCTGCCGATCGCCTGGCTGGGTTGGTGTCGTCCACGTCAGACCATGTCCAATTGATTGAGGTTGATGGTAGCTTCGACGACTGCCAAACACTTGTTTCCAAGGTGCTAAAAGCTTGGCCGCTGGAAGATGTTCTTCCGATCAGTTTCAACTCTACGAACTGGATTGGTGTCTTGGCACAGATTGTCTTCTTCTTCCACAGTGCATTGCAGCTGGGGGGAGGTGTGCGTCCGGTTGGTTTCAGTATTCCAGGGGCGAGTTTTGCTGAGACCTACGCTTGCTTCATTGCCCAAAAAATGGGGTTAGCGATCAATCAGGTCATCGTGTCGACGAACACCAACGACGCTCTGCATCGCTTTATCAACCAGAACACCTATTCAACTCGTGAGGTGAGTCATTCTCTGTCACCCTCGATGGATTTTTCGCTTTTTTCCAACCTGGAGCGGTTCATCTGGGAGCTCTACGACCGTGATGGCAGCACTGTGCAACACCTCATGGCCAATTTCGAAGACTCGGGTAAGCTGAGCATTGGGAACAAGCAGTGGTTACAGGCTCGGATGCTGTTTGACTCCTATGCGGTAGCCGACGACCAAGTGAGGGAGGAGTTGCTCACTATTTTCAAGGAGGCGGGCACAGCGGTGGATCCACAAACCGCTACCGGAGCTCTCGCGGCTCGACTTCACCGGCGCAGCATTGCAAGCCCCATGGTTACCCTCGCTCAGCTTGCTCCCAGCAAGTCTTCTCAGCTTTTGGCTGAGCTGAAGGTGTGGAATGGGGACGTGGTGGCTACGCCAACCTTATCTGTGGATCATGTTGTGCTGAGTAAGGGAGATAGCGATGGCCTGTCCCGGTTCCTTCGAGGCATATAGGAAGCTTGTATGAAACGTCTGCTCGATCCTCAAGATGAGCGGATTCTGGCTGAGCTGACTGCTAACGCTAAGATTTCCCACGCTGAGCTGGGCTCTAAAGTTTACCTTTCGCGCAACGCAGTTCGTCAGCGTATTGAGCGCCTGGAACGTGATGGAGCTATCCAGGGGTATACGATCCGTGTAGGGGAGGGGCGTAAACCGCCTCCGCCGATCAGTGCCATCATCTTTGTGTATCGACATGACCGGATGCGTGGGGATGATGTGGTGAAGGGGGTGAAGGCTATTCCAGAAGTGACGATTTGTGAGGTGATGAGTGGCGAGTTCGATCTGATGGTTAGGATCGAAGCAGCCCATCCAGAGCGGGTTCACCAAGTGTGGAATCTGATTGCCGCGATGCCAGGTGTTGAAAACACAGTAACCGCATTTGTCTTGAGCAAACTCAAATAGTCCTTGGCTGGAAACAGGGAGCTTCCTAGGTGCAAACCTGATATCCCTTTCGCTTTTCTAAATTTGCACCTTTGGCTAGGCTTTCCATCGTAGCTATTTTTTTCATCAGAAAATTATAGTCAGGCGTCAGAGTTCAACATTTTTCATGGTGGAGTTATTTGGGTATGAAGCTGAAATTGAAAGAAATTTATAATGTATTGATGGTCTGCGCTGTCGCGTGGGGAGATTACAATAGAAGGAATGTTGCTCGTGGGTTGGTTATATATAGTTGCAAATAACCGAAAGCGATTTAAGTGCGTTGCATAGCTGAAAATATCAGTGCCACCGCCCAGAGTGGTAGGTTTTAATTGTCGCAGCACTTGAAGGAGTTAACTGATGTATTTACCCCCGCACTTCAGTACATCCGAGACAAGAGAGCTGCATCAGTTAATTATGCAGTACCCATTAGGCTCAATCATCACTCTAAGCAACGAAGGATTGGATGCTAACCATCTTCCGTTCGAACTCGACTTTGGCAGAGGTGGACTAGGCGTCCTGCAAGCTCATGTAGCGAGAAATAACCCTCTGTGGCGAGAGGTGCAGTCGGGGCAGGAGGTGCTAGTCATCTTCCGAGCAGGTGACGCATATATTTCCCCCCAGTGGTATCCAAGTAAGCAGGAGCATCAGAAGCAGGTTCCAACATGGAACTATCGGGTGGTACATGCGCACGGAAAAATTCGAGTACTGGACGATGTGAAGACTGTTCGTGGCATCGTGGCCAAGCTCACCCGGACACACGAATCTTTCCAGGAGAAACCGTGGAAGATGACAGACAGTCCAAGGGACTACATAGAAGAGATGCTACAGAGAATCGTGGGCATCGAGGTCGAGATAACCAAGCTCATTGGCAAGTTGAAGTTAAGCCAAGACGATGAGTCCCGAGACGTCCGTAGCGCTGGTCGGGTCTTGATAGAGCGAGGCGAAAAGGAAATCGGCTCGGCGATGATTCGCTGTCCTCAATCAGACCAGCCCTCCTGATCCAATGCTTATTACTAGACAAGGGCGCCAAGCAGCCAGCGTTACTCCAAGCTTGAGCGCGCTGCAGTGTCTATCCAGCTTGCGCTCTCAGCTGCCCGGGCTAAAGGCCGGCTCGACCTCACGTCTTCACGTTATGTGGCCTACTGCACAGCTCGGCTAAGGGACGTGCATATCTCAACGTTTGCTCGACGATTCACTGATCGAACACATTTATCCAAAGTCGTAGTGAAATATCAAAACGACGCTGGTAATGTCCCGGCCACGTTCGTCAAACCATTAAGGGATGGAGGCGAAACTAGAAGCCCTGGAGCCGCGAACCTCCGGGGCTTCGTTTTTTTACCCGGCAGCCACGTAAGCAATCAACTTATAGCTTCAAAGCGGGGTGACGTGACTTGCTCAGACAGCCTGGTTTATCGGGTCATAGCTGTAGGTGATAACTGATCTCGAGCCAGGCGTATGGAGGGTCTAAACCCACTCGGTGAGCAGTGCTTAGACAGCGAGCAAAGCAATCATGAGCAGCAATCTGAGGCGTACCCTGTCGATCCTCCCAAGCCTCTTCGCCAAGGTAGCAAGGTATCGAATTACAGCAATTCCCTGATCTATCCGGTGTAAAGCTTCACCGACTACTTTTTTGGCAATATCAACGTTGAAGTGTTTGCATCATCTGGTTGATCGCTGCGAATCCACCAGCATTTCTCAACTACATGTCGAAAGTCACGATTGCGCAAAAAATCTGCGGATTACTCAATAAAACGCTCATAACACGCGTCCAAGTGCGTCGATTTGCATTAGTTAGTATCGATCAACGCTTATCATTGGAGCAGGCAATGACGTTGACGTAAAGGTAAGGCTGGTGATGCAAGTGAGCTTATACAGCAGTGCTACATCTCGCGTGCTGATTGATCGCGAACTTTCAAAGAGACATACAAAGCGCTCGGGCCGTATCTGCTACGAGGCTGACGATTACGGCAGTTGCCGGGCCTCACGGTAAACGTGACTGCTGATCATGCACTGGGCTAACAACAAGAGGCATTCATGACCACGCTCAAGACTCAACTCAACACCCGTTCCGCCGATTACATATCCAATCGGGGCGTGATACTCAGCCAGGTTGAAGGGTTGCGCGCCTTGCTTGCTCAAGTAAGAGAGGGTGGAGGAAGCAAGGCTCAAGAGCGACATGTTGGCCGAGGGAAACTACTTGCGCGCGATCGCATCGATCAATTGATCGACTCCGGCTCACCGTTTCTTGAAGTTGGCCAGTTGGCGGCGTACGAGGTGTACGGCGAAGATGTTCCCGCCGCTGGCGTAGTGGCAGGTATCGGGCGTGTCGAAGGTGTCGAGTGCATGATCATTGCCAACGACGCAACGGTAAAAGGCGGAAGCTATTACCCATTGACGGTAAAAAAGCATCTACGCGCACAAACGATTGCACAGCAGAATCGCTTACCGTGCCTGTACCTCGTCGACTCAGGGGGCGCCAATCTGCCACGACAAGACGAGGTGTTCCCTGACCGTGAGCACTTCGGGCGAATCTTTTTCAATCAAGCCAACATGAGTGCCCAGGGCATCCCTCAGATTGCCGTGGTGATGGGATCGTGCACCGCCGGTGGTGCATACGTACCTGCCATGAGCGATGAGACCATCATGGTTCGCAATCAGGCCACCATCTTCCTGGCCGGCCCCCCATTAGTAAAAGCAGCAACCGGTGAGGTCGTTACCGCCGAGGAACTCGGCGGTGCAGATGTGCATTGCAAGACCTCCGGTGTCGCTGACTACTATGCCGAAGACGATGCCCATGCGTTAGCAATCGCCCGTCGGTGTATCGCCAATCTTAACTGGCGAAAGCTAGGTCAGCTGGAAGCGGTGCCCCCCCTTAACCCTCGCTACTCTGCTGAGGAGCTCTACGGGGTAATCCCTGTTGATCCGAAGCAGCCGTTTGATGTGAGGGAAATCATTGCCCGGATTGTAGATGACTCACAACTCGACGAGTTCAAGGCGTTGTTCGGCACGACTTTGGTTTGCGGCTTCGCTCGCATCAATGGATACCCTGTAGCCATCCTGGCCAACAACGGAATTCTCTTCGCCGAGGCCGCACAGAAAGGTGCGCACTTTATCGAACTCGCCTGTCAGCGAGGTATCCCTCTGGTGTTCTTACAGAACATCACCGGTTTCATGGTGGGGCAGAAATACGAAGCAGGTGGTATTGCCAAACACGGTGCGAAGCTGGTGACGGCAGTAGCTTGCGCCCGCGTACCGAAGTTTACCGTGATTATCGGCGGCAGCTTCGGTGCCGGAAATTACGGCATGTGCGGACGGGCATACGATCCACGTTTCCTCTGGATGTGGCCAAACGCCAAGATTGGCGTGATGGGCGCCCAACAAGCCGCAGGCGTATTGGTGCAGGTTAAGCAGGAACAGGCGCAGCGGGCTGGTCTGGTGTTTTCCGATGAGGATGAGCAACTGCTGAAACAGCCCATCGTCGACCAATACGAACAGCAGGCCCATGCCTATTACTCGAGTGCTCGGCTATGGGATGACGGTGTGATCGACCCAGCACAAACCAGGGACGTCTTGGCCTTAGCGATTTCCGCCAGCCTGAATGCGCCGATCGAGCAGACCCGGTTTGGTGTTTTCCGTATGTGATTTACGGAAAGTCCCCCGCTACTTTCGGCCAACGACGACGCACCGTAAGAAGTGCCTCACTGTGCAAAATCCTGGTGTCGAGGAACAGAATGATGACTGACCTGAAGACGATAGAGCTGCAATTTGATCCAAGAGGCATAGCCACAATTTGGCTCAACCGACCTGATAAAAACAACGCATTCAATGCAGAGATGATCGCTGAGCTTGTCGATGTGTTGCGTCGGCTAAATGACGAGGAGAACGTGCGGTTCCTATTGCTGCGTGGCCGTGGCAAACACTTCAGTGCAGGCGCCGATCTAGCGTGGATGCAAGTGTCCGCATCCCTTGATTACGCCGCAAATATGAAAGATGCCCATGAGCTGGGAGAGTTGATGAGCCTGCTTTATCACCTCCCATTCCCGACGTTGGCAGTCGTGCATGGCGCCGCTTTCGGTGGCGCCGTTGGTCTTACTGCCTGTTGCGATATTGCAATCGGTGCCAACGATGCGTTGTTCAGCCTTTCCGAAGTCCGCATCGGCTTAGCACCAGGCGTAATTAGCCCTTACGTAGTACAGGCGATCGGGGAGCGAGCAAGTCGCCGCTATGCACTGAGCGCTGAACGCTTCAGTGGGGATCGTGCTCGTGAAATAGGCCTGCTTGCTGAAACCTATCCGACGGTTGAACTCGACGCCGCCGCAGAGCATTGGACTGCCACGCTGTTGCAAAACAGCCCTCAAGCGATGCGTGTCTGCAAAGCGTTGTTGCAGGAGGTGGGCAGCGGCGTTTTGAGTGATGGGTTGCGGCAACGCACTGAAAGCACGATCGCGGGGATTCGCGTTAGCGAAGAAGGGCAGGAAGGGCTGAACGCTTTTCTCGAAAAACGCACACCTGCGTGGGCTTGATCTGCCTTGACGCATAAAACGACAGAGCCAAACGCCATGAAAACAACAATTACGACCGTTCTGATCGCCAATCGTGGCGAGATCGCTTGCCGCGTGATGCGCACGGCCAAAGCGCTGGGGCTCAACACAGTAGCGGTACACAGTGAGATTGACCGGACAGCTCGACACGTCCGAGAAGCTGATGTCGCAATTAATCTGGGTGGTGCCAAGCCGAGCGAAAGCTACCTCCTGATGGACAAGATCATTGAGGCGGCCCGCGCCACAGGGGCTCAAGCTATCCACCCCGGGTATGGTTTTCTATCTGAAAATGCAGGATTCGCGCGCAAGCTGGAAGAAGCCGGCCTGGTGTTTCTAGGCCCACCGGCCAGTGCTATCGATGCCATGGGAAGCAAGTCAGCGGCCAAAGCCTTAATGGAGGAAGCGGGCGTTCCTTTGGTGCCTGGATATCATGGCGATGATCAAGGTCTGGAAACTTTCCGCTCCGCTGCTGAGCGTATCGGTTATCCGGTCTTGCTCAAGGCGACGGCGGGTGGCGGTGGCAAGGGCATGAAAGTCGTCGAACAGGAAAGCGAGCTCGCGGAGGCGCTTTCTTCAGCCCAGCGGGAGGCCCAGTCCTCGTTCGGCGACGCCAAAATGCTAGTGGAAAAATATGTCCTTAAGCCGCGCCATGTAGAGATCCAGATATTCGCAGATCAGCACGGTAACTGTCTGTATCTGAACGAGCGCGACTGTTCTATCCAGCGCAGGCATCAGAAGGTTGTGGAGGAGGCACCTGCTCCCGGACTGTCGCTTGAACTTCGAAAAGCGATGGGCGAGGCGGCTGTTCAGGCGGCAAAAGCCATCGGATACGTAGGTGCGGGAACAGTGGAGTTTCTTCTGGACGAGCGTGGCGAGTTCTTCTTCATGGAGATGAATACCCGTCTGCAAGTGGAGCACCCAGTGACAGAGGCGATCACCGGCCTAGACCTTGTTGCTTGGCAAATCAGGGTCGCTCGTGGGGAGCCCCTTCCAATCACTCAGCAACAGGTACCTTTGAATGGCCATGCCATTGAGGTGAGGCTTTACGCAGAAGATCCAGAAGGTGGGTTTCTACCTGCCAGCGGGCATCTAGATTTCTATCATGAGCCGGCAGCCGGGCCGGGACGCCGGGTTGACAGCGGAGTCGAGCAAGGCGACGAGGTCTCACCCTTCTACGATCCTATGGTCGCTAAGTTGATCGCGTGGGGAGAGAACCGAGAGGAAGCACGCCAGCGCCTTCTCGCTATGCTTGCAGAAACGGTTGTAGGGGGCTTTAAGACCAACCTGGCTTTCCTTCAGCGCATCCTTGCTCATCCTGCATTTGCAGATGCGGAACTGGATACAGGCTTCATCGAAAGGCATCAGGCCCAGTTGCTACCGCCTTCTTCGGAATTACCAGAAGCATTCTGGCAGCGGGCGGCCTCATATTATTCATTAACCGATGCCGACAGAACTCGGCGTGATGACCCTTACTCCCCATGGGGCGGGCGTTCCTCTTGGCGATGTGGAATTCCAGCCGCCCCTGTCATGTCGCTGGTGTGCGGTGATGAAAGGCGCGATGTGGTGGTCAACCCGGCTGCACAAGGAAGTGGGGCTGGGATACTGCGACACGGTAATACACTTTACGTCCGCTGGGATGTTGAGTGGCATGCGGTCATCAGGTTCGATGTTTTCGCCGCTGTTGAAAGCTCGCATGTGCACCAGGGTGGACTTACCGCACCTATGAACGGCAGCATAGTTAGGGTACTGGTTGAGGTCGGTCAAGTGGTCGAGGCGGGTGCTGTACTGGTGGTGCTGGAAGCCATGAAAATGGAGCACAGCATCCGCGCGGCTGAGGCGGGGACGGTGTCCGCGATTTATTGTATTGAGGGTGAGTTGATCGGTGAGGGCACGGTGCTGGTCGATCTAGAGGTGTCGTCATGACGCTGCCGAGCCATGTGCGAATAGTAGAAGTAGGGCCCCGTGACGGACTGCAGAATGAAGGCCATCCGCTTGGGCTCGCGCAAAAGATCCAAATGGTCAATCAGCTTTCAGCGACCGGTCTGAGCTATATCGAAGCGGGCAGTTTTGTCTCGCCGAAGTGGGTGCCACAGATGGCGGGAACTGCCGAGGTGTTCGCTGGAATAACCCACCACCCCGGCATTACCTACGCGGCGTTGACACCCAACATGAAAGGGCTTGAAGCAGCTCTTGAAGCGGGGGTGAAGGAGGTGGCGGTTTTTGCAGCCGCCTCGGAATCCTTTTCGCAACGCAACATCAATTGCTCAATTGCGGAGAGTCTCAGTCGCTTTTTGCCGGTAGTGGAGACCGCAAATCGCCATGGCGTTCGCGTGAGAGGGTACGTGTCCTGTGTGCTCGGATGCCCCTACGAGGGCACAGTCGACTTAGAGCAGGTGAGTTCAGTCACGCAGGAACTCTACGGCATGGGCTGCTACGAGATTTCTCTCGGCGACACGATTGGCGTGGGTACCGCGTCATCTACTCGTGCTTTGTTCGACCGCGTTGGAAGACACGTTGCCCGTGAACATCTTGCTGGTCATTTCCATGACACCTATGGACAGGCGGTCGCGAACGTTTATGCGAGTTTACTGGAGGGGATTTCGGTCTTCGATAGTTCAGTTGCTGGTCTAGGAGGTTGCCCTTACGCAAAGGGGGCTTCAGGTAATGTGGCTACGGAGGATTTGCTTTATCTCCTAAACGGTCTGGACATCCATACCGGCGTTGATTTGGAAAAGGTCATACACGTAGGGCATTACATCTGCGGTCAACTAGAGCGCGTGAATGGTTCTAAGGTTTCAGCTACGTTCGTTGCCTCCAGAAATTGATCAGCGGTGACAGCCTCAGACATCGCACGACCCCCGGTTCTGACCCATCAGCCCGTTTGATCCATTCTGTCGTAACGGCTGTACCAGGTGCTCGACTGCAATGCGAATGTGGTGGTCGAGTTCAGCGGCCCTCTCAGCAATCCTCATATAGCCCGCTTCCGTTAGAGCCTCTATACGGATTGCCGGCAGGCTCTCCAAGACAAACCACATGTGCTTGGCGAGGGTTCAATCGCAACGGTCATCGGAGCGGCAGGAATCAAATTGCTGCTGTCCCGCCACTGAATCTCCATACGGCCCCCAGCTGAGCAGACTTTGCGAAGCTGGCAGACCGCGACTGGGTGATAGGGAGATCGGTCATTTTTTATTAATGACCCACCTCGTGGCGAGGTGGGTATATTGGTAGGTAGAAAGTTAATGCATCGGATCTTTGGTTAACCTGGATCGAGATGCGGATTGTTGAAAACTATCTTGCCTCGAAAAAAAGATGTCCGGTTGGTTCTAAAACGGATATCAGTAGCCGAGATTCAAATTTACTTCACGCTTTATTTCTTCGCCTGATAGGAATTGCCGTAAATTTTCAGAACCCCATTTGATATTTCGCTGTAGCACGTCGTCAGCGTTAGCAGCCTGATCATTTGAAAGAACAACGTTGTTTAGTTTTTGAATGCCCAAACGTGATCCCCATCCTATTGGAAATGTCTGGCCGTAGTTGTACTGCCACCATACATCGGTTGCGAATCCCGCGATCGCGTTTGACACCAAAGCGTCATAAAGCGGTTTTTCCTGAACGATCATGCCGCGTGAGACATTGATGAGATATGCAGAGGTTTTCATCGCTGAAAGCTCACTAGCACCAAAAAGTTGATGTGTCTCTTTGGTGTCGGGAGCGGCAATTATCACATAGTCAAGTTCTGGTAGAATATCTTTGAGCTTGTCAATTGTATGAATCTCATCGAAGTTGTCCAGTGGATCATTAGACTTAGATCTACGTAAGCCTATTACGCTCATTTCGAAGCCTTTTGCATGTTTCGCTATTCGGCTACCTATGTTTCCTGTCCCGATAATTCCGACGGTGCGACCACTCAGCATGCCCGACCTGAAATCATCTGCGTATAGGGGGAAAAGAAATCTGCCTTCTGTAGTTGCCTGATGCTTCAGAAGGGTTCTTTTGGCGAGCGCTAACATAAACATCGTCGCCTGTTCAGCCACGGCTATTGCATTAGCACCCCGGACATTTGCCAATCTCACACCCTTGGTGCGGAATAGTTGTAGGGCGCCCATTAAACTTAAGTCGTCTACACCAGAATGCAACCATGAAAAAAACTTGAGATTTCTTGCAAGTTCAAGTGCTCCGCTCGGAACACTAAATGCCAAGATCGCATCAGCCTCAGGAAGCAAATCCTTAACGTCCGTAAAATCGCAATCGTAGCGGGAAAGGTAATTCCCCACAGGAGCAAGTATTTCAACGTTATGACCAAGAGTATCTCTGACTATTTCTTGTTCCTCAGCGTTTGCGTACCACAAACATAACACTTTCATAATGAACCCTCTGGAGTTGTGTGGGGGGGTGCAGCACTGCTTTGGTCACATCAGAAGGAGTGTAGGCGTGAGATGTAAATTAAATTCTGCGTTATGGGCATGCTGTATGCGAGATTTGAGTGCTGGATTGAAAGTTTTGACGGATTACGGATCCGAAAGAAAAGGGGGGTTACAGCGGGGCGCGGGGTACACAGCCTATGGGGGCTCGAACACTTTGCTGAACCAGGCCTGAATGTCCCGTTCGGCGGTAATCAATACTGATCAAGGGTGTATAGCTTGCCTAAGCGGAGGTCACCGCTGCGTTCCACCTTAGCGCCATCCTAGAAAAGTCATCCATCACCACCGACTGCTAAAGTGATTGAAGAAGGACGAATTTTTACAAAGAGCCTGGAGCTGGCAAGCTTTTGGTGGGTACGGTGGAGGGAGCACGAGCACTACCCGACTTAGACCTATTGTGGTGCAAAATCACAGTCAAACTGTCTGTTGGCATGAGAGGCTGGTGTTCATTTTTTGTGGCATCTAGAGGGGATACGATGAATCCAATGCAGAAGCGTGTCCCGATGCATGGTTCAGGTGCATGGTCGCACCTAAATTGGGCGCAGCACATGACCTATGATGCGCATAAAACCACCGAATTTTCTCATTTGACGCCTGAATACAGCGTTTCTGAAAGCTTCTTTGCACAAATACGGTTTGAGGGATTGATATAGTTGCTGCAGGCGCAGACCTAAAAAAAACATATTCACTTCGGCGAGACGGAGAACCAATAATGACAATAAACAATAAGTCGCAGATGCCTGGATCAGGGGTTTTCGCGCTCATCGGTGTACTGATGGCTGCGGCTGGCACGGTAAGCGCAGAAACTTCGCCGAAGATCACCATTGCTATCGCGAACGAGCCTCCTTATACCTCGCTGAAGGAGGACGGAAGCCTCTCAGGAGCCGGCCCAGATATCGATAGAGCGGCGTTGAAAGAATCGGGCTTGGATAGTTTCGACGGCCAAACAGTACCTTATGGAGCAATGATCCCGGCTCTTCAGGCCAATCGGGTTGGGATGGTCTCTTCTGGCGCTTTGGTTATTCGTCCCGAGCGGTGCAAGGCGGTAATTTTCTCAGAGCCAGTCATTTGCAACTCTGAAGCGTTTTTGATTCATCAAGAAGATGCGGGGCGGTTTTCAACTTACAAGCAAGTCGCCGAACTGGGTTTGAAGGTGGCTGCGTTGGCGGGCTCCGTACAGGAAAGGAGTGCGCTGGCTGCCGGAGTTTTACGGTCTAACATCACAAACTTCCCGGATGGCACGAGTGCGGTCAAGATGCTTCAGGATAAACGCGTAGACGTTGTCGCGCTGAATGACGCCGGCACTATAGAGTTACAGAAAAAATCGGGAGATTCGACCCTCCAAGTGGTGTTTCCAGTGAGTGACGCACCTATTGGTTGCGCGGCAGCAGCGTTCCGAAAAAATGATACTGATCTCAGAGATAAATATAACGCCGGTTTGAAAAAAATGGTTGCAAGTGGTGAATATCAAAAAATTATGGATAATTACAACCTGCAGACTAACGCAAAGCTGCTTGCATCTGCTCCTTCGACTGAAACGCTCTGCGCTCAGTAACTGACGTGACCCGATTTTTGTGAGCGGGCCAATTTTACACAATGTGAGGATGCCAGAGGTGAGCGTGTTAAAGTTTAAAAACGAAGGGCAAGCGATAGACAAAAAACCTATTATTGATTTTCGCGATGTCGGAAAAAAATATGGTGACCTGAGCGTGCTTAAAAATCTGTCTTTCCAGGTTAGTCCCGGAGAGCATTTAGCACTGATTGGGCCTTCAGGATCTGGCAAAACGACAATTCTGCGGATTTTGATGACACTGGAATCAATTACGTCTGGTGATGTGTTGGTGAACGGTGAATCTCTGATCTACGAACAAAAAGGCGAGCGACGAAAGCTGGCTTCTGAAGCTCACCTGAAGCGTGTCAGATCAAACATTGGGATGGTCTTTCAGCATTTCAATTTGTTCCCGCATAAAACCGCTTTGGAAAATGTAACATTGGCTCCGGTATTGACCGGTCTGATGTCAAAGGACGAAGCGATCGCAAACGGGCATCAGTTGCTCGCCAAAGTCGGCTTGGGGAGCAAGGCGCATGAATATCCGTCTCGACTATCTGGCGGGCAAAAACAAAGGGTAGCTATTGCCAGGGCTTTAGCACTGCAGCCGAAAATTCTGCTGTTAGACGAAATTACCTCGGCACTAGATCCTGAGCTAGTGGAAGAAGTACTTAGTGTAATTACCGAGCTCCGAAACGAGTCGGATATCACGATGCTCCTTGTGACACATGAGATGAGTTTCGCAAAAGACTTCGCTGACCGAGTTCTATTTTTTGAAGGCGGTAGCATCATCGAGGAGGGCCCGCCCGATGTACTTTTCAAAGAGCCAAGTCACGAGCGGACTCAGAATTTTTTGCGGAAGATTATCGCAGCCGGACAGCATGTTTAATGCGTTAAATCAACACTTAAACGGAGGGTATGCTGTTGAACGTTGATATTATGATCAGTTACGGCGGTATAATTTTAACCGGCCTCAAGGCTACCGTCGAACTTACGATTTATAGTTTCGTGCTAGCCTTGGCTGTTGCGACAGTTGCTGGGGTAGCACTTCAGTCAAAAATCGCGGTTGTTCGCTGGGTGACCAGGGTATATGTAGAGGTTTTTCGCGGAACCTCTGTATTTGTACAGTTGTTTGCGGCGTATTTCTTACTTCCGTTGTCAGGATTCTCATTGACGCCAATGCAGGCCGGCATTCTAGCACTCGGGCTCAACGCAGGCGCCTATGGTGCTGAAATCGTTCGCGCAGCAATCGTTAGCATTGGGAGAGATCAGGTAGAAGCTAGTATTGCCCTAAATCTGAGCCGATCTCAGGCATTGCGACATGTGATATTCCCCCAGGCATTGGTATCAATGCTGCCTAGCTTTGGCAATCTAGCCACAGAGATCATGAAGGGGACAGCCTTAGCTTCCTTGATATCGGTGACTGAGCTAACTATGCAGGCGCAAATGGTGCGATCTCAAACAGGGGAAACGGCATTTCCCTTCACGCTTATATTCTTTACCTACTTGATCGTTGCTTCTTGCATTCTATGGGTAGTAAAGGTGGTTGAACGCCGTTATAGCCGTGGCCTCGATACTCGTATAAAGAATTAAGGGGGTTGTATGGAATGGGATTGGGATTTTGCCACGCAGATCATGCCATCATTGTTGAATGGATTGATTATCACAGTAAAGGTGACAATCATCAGTTCAGCCCTGGCATTGGTGTTAGGGTTGTTCTTCGCGATAGCAAGAGGGTCGCGTAACAAATGGGTCTCTGTGCCTGTTGGTTGCATCATCGAAGGCATCCGGAGAACTCCACTGCTTGGGCAGCTTTATCTATTATTTTATGTATTGCCAGATTTTGGAATTACTCTATCCGCACTGGCTGCCGGCATCATTGGTTTAGCATTGCACTACGCAACCTATATGTCCGAGGTTTACCGGGCGGGAATTCAACAGTTGGCTAGCGGGCAGTGGGAGGCGTCGAAAGCCTGCAATCTGAGTACTTATCAGACTTGGCGATATATAGTCCTACCGCAAGCTATTGCCCCAATGGTTCCGCCTTTGGGTAATCTCATTATTGCGATGTTTAAGGAAACTCCAATATTAGCAGCTATTACAGTTCTAGATCTTATGGGGGAAGCTCTTGGTCAGGCAAACTTCCATTACCGATATCTGGAACCAATAGCACTAACAGGGTTGGGGTTGTTGATGATTAGCTTAATTGCAGCATCGTGCGTAAAGCTATTTGAGCGAAGGTTGGCGCGGCGCGCTGCTTAAACTTTTTTCGTGGAGTAAAATAGGCTTGAGTAATGAGTGCATAAAAAACTCGGCTCTGACTGATTAGGCGCAGAATACGATCTTCTCTTTGAACTTCGGGGAGATCGTTCGCCTCAGACTTTCGAAAGCAAGGAGTTACCAGGATAGATTTCTAATGCGATTTCCAGATGAGGGATCAGGCAGCTACCGCAGGTCTGAGTGATACTGGCGTAACAGTAGAGCTACGTAACTGTTTGCACGTGGGAAGCGACTCTGATTTCATCAATGACTCCCCCTCAAGTATGACAATGCGATCCTGGCTTTGATGCATTTTGATGCCCGCCTTGTTTTATCTCGTGAATGAGGCTGCAGACTCGCGGCTTCATAGATTCACTAGAGTCGAGATTGGAATGCGGAACATTACGGCCCAATAAGCGATGCTTTAAAGCGCATTAATATCAGCTGCTTGCAACCTTGTGCTGCATATAGGCGGCAGACTTTTGATTATTTAAAAGCACAAACCTTCCACAGGCACCATAAACTATTCAGTCGATGCATGGTGACTGTGGAGGTTCGTTAGTTCGAAGAGAATAGTTCATCATCCGGATCTATCGGCATCTCAAAGCTGGCTTTCACCCTGTCCATCACAACCATTGTCTTAAAACCCTTAATGTCAGGGTTTTCGTAGAAGAACCGACGGGTGAATTGTTCGTAATCCTCCATGTCCTTCGCCGTTACTACAAGCATAAAATCCGCATCCCCGGTTACGTAGTAACCAACCATAACTTCTCTAGTTGCGCGAATTGCTTGTTTGAATCGGTCGACAATATCGGATCGTTCTCGTTCCAGAGAAACTAACACGATCATCGTTACCATTCGTCCAACTGCTTTAGGTGCAATGATCGCGACATCATTTTCTATGACGCCGTCCAATCGTAGTTTTTTCAACCTTCGCTGACAGGCAGATGGTGAAAGATTAACTAGCGCCCCCAATTCGTCAGACGTCAACCGATTATTCCTTTGGAGGTGTACCAAAATTGCTGCATCAATGCGGTCGAGATGTGCCATGCAGAATTACCGCGCCAGTCGGCGCATAATTGGTGGAATTGAGCTTCAGATCCGCTCATTACGCGGACAATCGTATGCCCAGAATCCTTAGAGTGCAAGACTAACGTGTCGTGATCTCAGGCATTTTCTTACTGAGGAAATATGATGAAAGGGTTGGTTGCAAAACATCTTGAAGGTCTGCAAAGACCGGAGCTTTTGGAGAGTCGTCCATTCATTGGCGGTGAATGGCGTCATTCGGATGATGGTATTCCAGTTACTGATCCAGCTACGGGTGACTACATCCTTACAGTGTCTTCGTGTAACAACCAAGATATTCAGGATGCAGTTGACTCCGCAAGCGATGCATTTGTTACTTGGAAAGCTAAGCGCCCTGCTGAACGAGGATCAATCCTTCGTTCGTGGGCGAACTTAATGAGAGCAAATATTTCCGATCTTGCGGTAATTATGAGCTCAGAACAGGGCAAGCCAATAGCTGAGTCTCAAGGAGAGATTCGGTATGGAGCTGCGTTCTTGGATTGGTTTGCATCCGAAGGTGAAAGGACTTATGGCGAGACCATTCCCAGTCACTTACCGAACAGCCGACTGTCGGTCGAGATGCAACCTATTGGAGTTACTGCAGCTATTACCCCTTGGAACTTCCCAAGTGCGATGATCACTCGCAAAGCCGGAGCAGCTCTTGCAGCTGGATGCGCAATGATAGTCAAGCCTGCCCCTGAGACGCCGTTGTCTGCGCTAGCGCTTGCGAAGCTGTCTGAAGAGGCTGGTGTTCCTCCTGGGGTCTTTCAAGTTGTTACGGGCCCTGCGGCAGCTGTATCAATGAAATTGTTGGAGTGCCAGGATATCCGTGCATTTTCATTTACCGGATCGACCGAAGTAGGTCGAATTCTGCTCAAGGCGGCCTCCGATACGGTTAAAAAAGTATCGATGGAACTTGGTGGTCATGCTCCGTTTATCGTTTTTGATGACGTTGATCTTGAAGCAGCTGTCATCGGATGTATCAACGCTAAGTTTGCGACTTCCGGCCAGGACTGTCTTGCTGCAAACCGGATTTATGTTCAACGGTCAATCTACGATCAATTTGTAGATTCCTTTGGCGCTGCCACTTCTCGCCTAAAGCTTGGACACGGTTTAGACCCTGAAACGGATATTGGGCCGATGACACGAGACACAGTAGCTCGGAAATGCGAGTTGCATGTCAAACAGGCTGTAGAAGCTGGAGCCAAGTTAGTTACCGGAGGTCAGCACAGCACATTAGGTACCAACTTCGTTGTGCCTACTGTTTTGGCAGATGTTACAGATGAAATGCTAATTGCTAAAGAAGAGACCTTCGGCCCCATTGCAGCAATCTTGCCTTTTGACACTGAGCAAGAAGTGTTGGTTCGAGCAAATCAAACTGAAATGGGTCTGGCCGCTTACGTCTATACCAAAGACCTTAATCGGGCTACACGACTAAGTCAGGGCCTGGAGTACGGCATGGTTGGCGTTAATACAGCATCATTTACGGGTGCTCCAATTCCGTTTGGTGGTTGGAAACAATCAGGACTGGGTCGTGAAGGTTCACGTCACGGGATATTTGAATATATGCAAGCCAAGTATGTCTGCATCGGCAATACCAATATCTAATAGGGGTTCGTTATGGATACTAAGTTAATTTCACAGCTTGATCGGGATTCGGTGCTGCACCCATTTACGCAGCTGAGCGATTTCGCCAGCGGCAAGGCGGGTGATCCAACTATCATTGAGACTGCTAAGGGAATTCGCATTCAAGATGCTGATGGTCGCGAGTACATTGATGGTTTCGCTGGCCTCTACTGCGTAAATATCGGATATGGTCGTACAGAGGTCGCTGAGGCAATCTCTAAACAAGCCCACCGTCTCGCTTATTATCACTCATATGCTGCTCATACTACTGATCAGCTGGCTATTCTGTCTGACCGTTTGGTCAAGATGGCGCCTGGGAAAATGAGTAAGGTTTTCTATGGCATGTCCGGGTCGGATGCTAACGAAACCAACGCCAAACTCGTGTGGTATTACAACAACCTTCGCGGACAGCCTAAGAAGAAAAAAATCATCTCCCGGGAGCGTGGCTATCACGGCTGTAGCGTTATTTCCGGATCGATGACAGGAATGAGTTTTTATCATGATCATATGGATCTTCCTGTCGCTGGTATCCTTCACACAGGGGTTCCTCACTACTACTGGGGAGCGGAACCTGGTGAATCCGAGCTTGCGTTCTCCCAACGGAGGGCTGAAGAGCTAGAGGCAATGATTCTCCGTGAGGGGCCTGAGACGGTTGGTGCTTTCATTGCTGAGCCAGTACTGGGCACTGGCGGTATCACCCCTCCGCCAGAGGGCTACTGGGCCGCAATCCAAGCTGTACTGAAAAAATATGATGTGCTTCTTATTGCGGACGAAGTCATCACAGGTTTTGGGCGCACCGGCTCAATGTTTGGTTGCTTTAAGTATGACATCGAGCCAGATCTCATCACCGTAGCCAAAGGCTTGACCTCTGCTTACGTTCCTCTTTCCGCCTCAATCGTTGGTGAGAAGGTTTACAAGGTATTGGAAGAAGGCGCTGGTCGCGTCGGGGCCTTCTCCCATGGCTACACGTACTCTGGTCATCCTATCGGCGTAGCAACCGCGAACGCTGTCCTGGACATCGTAGAGCGTGAGAATCTTCCGCAGCGATCGGCTGAGATTGGCGGCTATTTCCAACAGCAACTAAAAGCGACCTTTGAAGACCTTCCCATCGTCGGAGAGGTACGAGGTGTAGGATTCATGGCCGCCTTGGAGTTTGTCGCTGACCGCGAACGTAAAGAGCGATTTGATCCAAACCTCAAAATTGGTGCACGCATCTCTAAAGCGGCACGTGACCGTGGCTTGATTGCTCGGGCGATGCCTCACGGCGACATCCTTGGTTTCGCCCCACCGTTAGTCACTACAAAAGATGAAGTTGACGAGATCGTGGCCATCGCCAATTCCGCTGTTCGGCAAGTTCTAGATGAGCTGGCCCGCTGATAAATTTTGGAGCTGTAAGGATATGGGTAGATTCTACCCATATCTTTTTTAGCAAAATTGGAACGAACGTAAAACACGTTCCATTTGAATTCACCGCCTTTGCGTTTGTGGTAACTATGTATTTATATGGCTGCCGTTCCTAATGCATTATTAAAGTTGAACTCAGCCGAGCCAATGATGAGTTATTAAGTAGGTTGATTGAGAAAATGAGTTCGCCTTCATCTTCATCGGTACCGATTACCACCAACATTGGAGAGAGAGTATCAACCCGAGTCTCTTTTCTCATCGCTGGACTTGTGCTTTCTACCTGGGCACCTTTAGTTCCACTAGCTAAGGCTAGAACCGGTTTAGATGAGGGCGGACTAGGGTTGCTGCTGCTCGGCTTAGGTATTGGTTCGTTAATGGCAATGCCCTTCGCCGGGGTGATGACTTCACGTTTCGGATGCCGCCGAGTCATTATATGGTCAACTCTGATCATTTGCGCCGTTCTCCCTTTATTAAGTAGTCTGGCTTGGATACCTGGTTTAACGCTGGCGATTCTAATCTTTGGTGCGAGCATGGGAATGCTCGATTGTGCAATAAACGTTCAGTCAATTATCGTTGAGAAAAATAGCGGTGAAGCGCTGCAGTCCGGTTTCCACGGATTATATAGCCTCGGGGGGATTGTCGGCGCGGGAGTTACAACCCTGCTTCTTAGATTAGGACTGGATCCGCTAACTTCGGTGCTGTGCATTGTCGTCATAGTGCTTTGCGCGTTGTATCGAGCATATCCTGCATTGTTGACATACGGCTCTGAGCAAGAGGGCCCAGCATTCGCACTGCCCAGAGGCATCGTATTCTTGTTAGGCACTTTGTGCTTTATCGTCTTTTTAACTGAAGGCGCGATGCTGGACTGGAGTGCAGTTTTTTTGGTGGCGAGTCGAGGTATTGAATCCAATTTGGGAGGCCTTGGCTATGCATGTTTCGCTCTCACGATGACTGTGGGGCGACTGGTGGGGGATCCAATAGTTAGGAGGTTTGGCGGTGTACGCGTGGTTGCAGCCGGGGGTATTATTGCAGCCACTGGATTGTTGGTATCTCTTGGGTTTGATGGATGGGTCGCTTCATTAATAGGTTACGGTTTAGTTGGCATTGGCTGCTCTAATATTGCGCCCGTGCTATTCACCGCAGTTGGTAGGCAAAAGCGTATGCCACAACGAGTTGCTGTGCCTGCAATCATTACCATGGGATACGCGGGAATTTTGATTGGGCCGGCCTTTATCGGAATGATTGCGCATTTAAGTACACTTTCATTCGCCCTTGGTTGCTTGGTATTTTTGCTAATTTTCGTCAGCGCGGCAGCCCGTTTTCTTGATGTGAATGACCGAAGTTCTCGGTTGTAGTTATCTCAATTATCGATCTGAGTCTAATAGAAATACTGCTGCCTTTTGCTTCGCTGTAAAGCTTGGCGATTGCAGGTGAACAGATTGATTCAGGACTTACAAGGATAAAAAATAATGCACATAGTATTCGAATGCGAAAAGCCAGGAGCCGGTGAATTCTTTAACATCGGTGAAGCCTGCTGTGATCGTTGGGCAGAGCGCGAGCCGAATCGCGTGGCTTTAATTCAAAAAAACTCAGACGGCAGCGTGGCTCGCTGTACTTATCTAGAGTTGCAAAAAGCAGCAAACCGTCTTGCAAATGCTCTGGCTCGTCAGGGCATTAAGCCAGGGGAACGAGTGGGAATCATGCTTCCACAGAGGCTAGAGGCCGCCGTGGCGCATATTGCACTATACAAGCTTGGCGCAGTAGCGGTGCCATTGTTCGTATTATTTGGGCTTGATGCCATTCGACATCGGGCGAAAGATTGCAATATGAGCGCTATGATCACCGATCAAATTGGCTGCGATAAATTGCAAAGTATTTGGGAGGATTTGCCCCAGTTGCGGTTCTGTTTAAGTACCGCAGGAGTGACAGATGATGAGCGCATTCTGGATTATTACGCAGAAACTAAAGTTAGTTCCGAGCAGTTTGTCACGCGGCAAACAACGGCAGAGGATCCTGCTCTAATCATTTACACCTCCGGTACTACAGGTCACCCGAAAGGTGCACTGCACGCTCATCGTGTGCTTCTTGGTCATGTGCCAGGCGTGAGCGTTTCTCACGACGAGCTTCCTCAGCCAAATGATCTGATTTGGACTCCTGCAGACTGGGCATGGATTGGCGGACTGTTGGATGTGCTTCTGCCAAGTCTTTACCTGGGAGTAGCTGTAGTTGCTCATCGCGCCGAAAAGTTTGTCCCAGAAGCCGCCTTCGGCTTGATCGAGGAGTTAGGGATCCGGAATCTTTTTCTCCCACCTACGGCGCTTAAACTTTTGCGTCAGGAGCATGAGCCCGAGAACCGATGGAGGCTCAATGTTCGTACGATCGCTAGTGGGGGTGAGTCGCTTGGTGCTGAGCTGCTCGCATGGGGCCGAAAAACGTTTGGGGTAACCATCAACGAGTTTTACGGGCAAACGGAGTGCAACCTCGTGCTTTCGTCTTGCTCGGTACAAGGTGTTCACAAACAAGGCGCCATTGGTAAGGCTGTTCCGGGATACAACGTCCGCATCATCGATTCCGAAGGAAATGAGGTAACGATTGGAGAGCCTGGCGATATTGCTGTGGAAACGCCTAATCAGAATCAAATGCTCTGCTACTGGAACAATCCTCAAGCAACCTCTGAGAAGTACATCGGGCGCTGGTTAATTACTGGAGATCGCGGATATCAAGATGAGGAGGGGTACATTCATTTCCTCGGGCGAAACGATGACGTCATCACAAGTGCTGGATACCGTATCGGGCCTACTCCTATCGAAGACTCCCTCCTAAAACACCCAGCTGTAAAACTGGCCGCCGCAATTGGCAAGACGGATGCAACCCGCACTGAAATCGTTAAGGCTTGCATCGTCCTTGCAGACGGGTACACCGCGAGTCCAGAACTGATCAAGGAGCTGCAGAATCATGTTCGCAAATTCTTGGCAGCCCATGAATATCCTCGTGAAATTGAGTTTCTTGATCAGTTACCCATGACTACTACCGGCAAAATCATTCGCGGTGCACTGCGGGAACGCGAAAGTCAGAAGGAAAAAGGCGTATGAATTTCGTAGGTAAAGCTTTCAACGAAATTGAGGTCGGTGAGCAATTTGGGCAGACACTCACGATTGATGAATCGCACATTAGTCGCGCTTGCGGGATGTTCGGTGACTTTAATCCACTACACAGCGATGCCGTGTTCTGCGAGCAGTCACGCTTTGGCCAACGAATTCTGCACGGCCCGATGACTGGTGCGTTCATGTCAGCATCCATTGGGATGTTCTTTTTCGGTACCGCCGTAGCATATCTCGAACATAACTGCCGATTCCTCTCTCCGGTATTTGCTGGCGACTCGTTAACCGTCATTTGGACGATTGAAGAGTTAACTGGAAAGCCAAAGCATAATGGGGGCATTGCAGTGCTAACGGCCAGCTGCATCAATCAGCGTAATGAAGTCATTGCGGAAGCAAATGGGAAAATACTGCTGGTGAACCGCCAGGAACGTGTGCCTGCATAAGCATTTGATAGGTTTCCGTCCGCAGGCTGCTTGTTGCAAGCCAGCAGCAAGTAGAAGTTGTTCCGAGTGAAAGACCTGCGGACGTTTTGCTCCTGCTCGGGGTGTGAACAACGCTGCGCATTGAGGGACACTTCCCAATGGCAGTAAATAGGAGATTCATATGCTTGTGCTCACGGACATTCAACGTGCGTACCTCAGGAAAATAAGAGCCCTCAGTAAAGACCTTCATGGCAATGAAATTTTTGTCGGCCTGACGATTGAAGAATCGATACGGTTCAACTTTTTGAGTGAGTCGCTGTTGGGGCACCAGCATCGCTCACAGGACGAGATAGACGAGTATCTCTCACTCATCCAAAAGCACGAACATTTCAGGCTCCAAGTGGTATATGCAGAGATAGAGGCGCAGCAGACCAGCACGGCATGTCATTAAAAAGTCATGTGGCTTCTTGTGATTTTGGCGTTCACCTGGAATCCGTACGTCTCCAAGCAAAAAATCCACAGACGTTGGGTAGCAATTTTGGGGTTAGGTATCAGCCACCAATGAATTAAGCGCCCGCGATCCCGCAGGAATGGCTAAGTAATAATTATTGTTGAGCGATAATTTCCAATAATTAGACTTAACTCGTTCGAGGGGGCGATTGCGGAGCCCCCGTTCCTCTGTAGTACACCGTCCAGATCTGATCCTCCTGCGCCGTAAGGGCTCAGACTTCTCATCTTCCGGCGCATACCCCTATCCGAATCGGTCGGCACTCTCGCAAAGCGTTTTGTCCCCTTGCCACATCGGCCATTGATGACAGCCAGCACCTCCGTGACTTTCTGTTGCAGCCGGCTGGGATATCGAGAACCGATCTTCTGTGTACTCACCTTTCTGACATAAGTGGAGGGTAAGACTTCCGCTTCACTTTATTAAAGCTAGGCCGATAATTCAGACTCACAGTTCTTGGCGATGATGGAATACTGATCTCCCTTGAGTAAAGCTATCAAGGTAAACAGCTGGGCGAGTATCTTGAAGTGCATAGAATCCTTGATCATTACATCTATTGGGCCTCGTTATGAGCCGAATAACTCATATGCCAGAGGCGATTATTGTCGATGCGTGCCGTTTTACTCTCCTGGATAGTCATCCGCAGGGGCAACCGCCATTAGAAACTGCTCCGAAGAAGTAGCGAAAGTCATCTTCAAGCAGATGCTAAAATTGTTATTAAGGTCGGTTTGGTACTTTGCGCGATGATCAGGATAACCGTAGAGAACGACAGAGCAAACAGTTCAACCGGTATGACGATAGGGTGATTAGCAAGGTCGACCGCCTAACAAGCGTTCTAGAGCGTATTATGGTACTGGGGAAATGTTATGAGGCTCAAGGTGACGCGTAGTTGGCCGCGCATCGAGCTTTCATGACCGGAGGGGGGGCATCAGATGGCCTTCCTAGCAGATCTTGGGAAGAACGATAAAAACCCAGTGGCAAGGTCGTCAGTGGCGTAGATTGTTAGGTATTAATAATACGTAGCTAGGTACCTGGCAAATATTGCCATGTTAGCTAGCTACGCATTGCATCTATGTCATTACGAGCCCGGGAGTCGGTCGGAATGACCATTCTCTCGGGCAATGTAACGCTTTTAGATCTCAAAAAGTTTCCGTGGCGCTTTAGTTAATACTTCCACGCCTGTGTCTGAAACCCTGAACGATTCACTAATGACGTAACCAAACTCGACGTCCTGCCAGTTCCCCAGCATAAGGTGGAAACACATGTTAGGTTTCAATTCAGTGGTGTCACCAACTTTCAGGCTGGCAGTTGGCTCCAACCAATCGATGCCAATCGGATAGCCGCAGCGCGATTCCTTTTTCAGGTCATATTTGGCCAACGTGTTATAGAACGCCTCAGCAACGTCGCTGCATGTGTTACCTGGTTTAACAACATCCAGCGCGGCCTGGAGACCTTCAAACTGAGCTTCGTGAATTCGACGGAGGCGATCAGAAGGTTTGCCGATAGAGAAGGTACGCATGATGGCAGAAGTGTAGGTGTGTCGAACGCCGCCAACCTCAATGTTTACCTGAGAGTCGGGGCGCAAAACGTCCTCACTCCAAGGGATGTGCGCAGCACCTGTACGAGGTGAGGAGCAAAGGAACATCGATGTGAGGTCTGTGCCGCATTTGCCGTTAACACCGCGAGCCAATGTTGCTGCAACCTCCGCCATGACATCAGCTTCTCGAACGCCTGGGCGAATTACTTCTTCAGCGCGCATGATCGCGGCGTCGGCAATGGCTGCCGCTTCTCTCATCAGAACGATTTCCAAATCGGATTTGATCAATCGAATCCAGGTTACCATCTTGGTGCAATCGACTACTTTATGAGTAGAGAGCCTGGTAAGGAATTTACGTTCCTTCGCCGAATTGAGCTCCCCAAGTTCAACGCCAACAGTACGATTGGTAGTCGCAATGTCAAGAATGAAATCGATAATTGCGTCGTGCCCATCGATACCTTCAGAGCCTACAAGGCTTTCTGGGTATCCGATAATCTTTTCCACAGGCAGGAATGTTTGGAACAATGCAGAGGCTGCATCCATTGGTCGGCAAAGGAAGGTCGGCACTTCTTCGCTCATTGTAACAATGAGAGCTTGCGGCACATATGCAGATTGAGAAGCATAGCCAGTCAAATAGGTAATGTTGGACTGGTTGAGAACAGCAAGTGTTTCCACTCCCTTTTCACGCATCGCTGCTTTCACCACATTGAGCCGGCGGATGTACTCAGCGTAAGGGAAAACCGGTTTGTTCTTAATGATTGTCATCTTGAAACTACCTTCTGATTGTTTTGACGATATATGGGGGAGAGCAGCAATACACCAGCATTAGCTTATGGAAGCTTTATTTACCTGTGAGCGCAGCTAGTGCCTGTTGATGTACTTGGTGAGCTCTGGTCACCACCATTTCCTTCCAGTTATCACACTGCGCATAAAATGCGTTTTTTGTAGCTAGCCGGATTTTTTTACCAAGGTCGGAATTGGCGTCATCTGGTGAATGCTCAAATAGCCAGTGATCCTTCCGCAGAACGTTGAAAACGACATCATTCGAATATGTACCGTATTCGAGGCAAACGTAGATGTGCTTGTCGCCGAACAGACGCTCCCAGAATTCAGCTTGGGTGCCATGTAACACCACAGCGGCTGATGTGCCGAGCGCTGCGGAAGTAACAGAGTCTCCAAAAACATCTCTGGCGCGTTCGTATCCATCAATTCCGGTAGCTTGCTCGGTCTGGAGTTCGCCGTAACCGTAAGGCCCCAAGCCCGAATGGTAGTCAATAACGATCACATTTTTTCGGGCTGAAGGATTGTGCGCTTCCATTATCCGCTCAAGCGTACGACGTGCTTCAGTGGGTTTATCACCCCCATGGAACAGTCCCTTAGGGTGGGAATACTGGCCACCACAGAAGGCAGTAGTGAATGCTATGTCGCCTTTTTCCTGCTTGTATCGCTCCAGAGTGGCACTGCCGGCAATTAATGCGTCTTCCGAAAGCTCGCGTGGCACGATCGCATCAGAAAGTTCGGCATAGCCCGTATTGACGGGCAGCGGCTTAGAAAAATCAATGAAGTTACGATTCAGGTCGCATCCTTCAAAGGTAACGCGGCGATCCCACGCAAAACCATAGCTGTTGAGCGCGTGGATAATCAGTACCGCTGTGGAGGACGGCAAATTTCGATGGAGATTTTCTTGAAGGAAGGAAATTTGGGCCGCAGAACCACAATACCCCTCCGGGCCATGCGTCGCTGAAATCAACACCAGTAGGTTCGGAGCATCGACTTCGCCATAATATGCAACACCAGTGTACAGTGGTTCCCCTGACGGCCCAGTGGCAGAGCATTTGATTTCTTCTGAATCAGGGGCCGCAGCGATAAACTTCTGTCTTGCCGTTGCGTAGTCATCGGAGAATACCAACGGTGCCAGCTTTGAAACGTAATCGAGGCTCATTTTCAAGCTTCCTGGTTGTCACGTGAATAATGAATTCAAAAAGCACAGAAATTCGAATATTTTTTATTAATGGTGCATCACCAACTATTTCGATAAAGATGTGCTAGTGGAGTTGCTGTTCGATTGACTTGTAGCTATTAGAGCTAGCTTGCAAAGGCTAACAATGTCATATACAGGTATATCGTTCTGACGACGAACAGCCGCAGCAATTAATGGAAAGGCGGCGCACTCCAGGAGAATACAGCTGACATCAGTGTTATCGGAACGTATCTTTGATATACAAGCTAAAACATCTGTCTCGATGGAGGCAACATCAATAGGTGGAGGCGGACGTTTCATTTCGTCATGCCAAAATTTTCCACCTTCGATGCCACCCACAATGATTCGGTCACGAATCGATATATCATCGATACCAAGCAAGTCATCTGTACAGTGTCGTGAGTCGTAAGTTAAAACAGCAATTTTGCCGTTAACAGGTAACTGGGCTAATAGCGACGGGAGAAGCAATAGGCTTGACATCACAACTGGAACATTTACCGCGCTGGCTACCGCAGTTTGATGCCTTATTGAAAACCCGCAAATAGAGCTTATTACCCGTGCGCCTCTCTCGACTAAGCGCTGAGCAGCTCGAACATAGGCCAATTCTAAGGATGGATCACCTTTTACCACGTTCTCAACCCAGGCGCCTTCAACAGTCTCAAAAATGACGGGGAAATCGAATGTTTCTGGATTCAAGAGCGAGCCAGGTAACAGTGCACCGTCATTGTTGTCTGCCGAAGATCCCCGCTCCAAATGCAGTATACCGAGCGAGACTCGTGTTTGATCTTGCATTTTAGGTCTCCATAACAGTCTTCAATGACAATAACTTATCATTACCCATCAACAGATTTCCCGCAAAAAAAAGGTGCGTTTGTCTATAATCCCGCGTTATTAAGGTCTATGGCGCTGAAAATCCGCGCGCGAGATGCCTTTGCTTGGATCGGCCTCACCGTTTGAGAATCAATAGTAGTCTACTGCTTGAATTGATAAATATTTGCGTTCTATGGGATATTTCGACTGTCCTTCAGCGTCAATTGCTTTAGCGGTAACGATTATGTTGTTTGTTCCATTTGGTTATAATGAAATGGAAGTGAAAATTATTTTTCTTGGTGCCTGGTGTCACAATCAGGCGATAAGGTTCCTCCTTGGAAATTATGGGTTTCTGAGTCCAAGTTTTAACTGGTTTTCCGAGGGGAGGGGTATGGAGCGGCTTAATTGTGTCCATTCCTCTGGCTTCTATAGTTTTAGGAGAGAATATGGAGGGGTTGAAGAATGAGGCTCCAGCTATTACGTCGGCGCCCGGTGCTGATTTAGCGATGGAGATCCATGCTTTTCTTGGCTCTAAAACCATGAGAGTTACTGGCGCTGAAGCACGACGCGCCGAAAATGAATTTCGGCTGCGTCAGGCTCAGCCCTCCAGTAATAATGCAAGCCACCGGTTTGTAATAACCTGCATCTAATTGCTATTAATTGTTGGCAGTGACAGCGTGATTGCACTGCTCTTCAGTTGTTGGCACGCTAGCACGAAGCTTTTCGTTATTGTCTAGCCCATACTTAAGCATTATCTTAGTGTATTCCCCATCTGCGATGAGTTTTTTCAGTCCTTTGTTGTATGCGTCACGAAGTTCTGTATCTTTTTTATTGAATGCTGCGGCGCCGCAACCTATCGGTGCGTCAGTGATAGGAAAAATGATCTTTAATGATGGATCTCCGGAGCGTTTTTGTAGCTCGGTGACGCCGTTGTCATTGAGAGCGACTGCATCTACTCGTTTATCCTGAAGCATTTTCACTGCGCTTGTACCATCGGGGAAGGTGACTATGTTTTCTCGCAATACTCCTCCAGCCAATGCATTTTTTTCTTGAACGGATCCGCCGGCCACCGCGACTTTAATTTTAAGAATGCCGGCCTCTTTGTAAGTTTTGAACTTTGTAGCATCCTCTTCCCTTACTAGGAAAGCTTCAGTGTTGCAGATAACCGGCTCAGAAAAAATCACCTGTTTGCAACGCTCAGGGGTAATTACTAAGCCTCCCGAGGAAACCATGCTAAGTCGTCCTGCCTGTAGCGCCGGAATCATCGCACCATACACCATCGACTGCCCTGCATATTTACTTACCCCAGCCTGCGCTAACGCTGCACGATCGATATCAGGGCCCGCGCCGGAAAGGGTGCCATCTGGCTTGAGCTCTGTATAAGGTGGCTCATTCCCAATACCGATAGTCACGGTACTGTTGGGATCAATGCTGCCTGCTGTTGCGCTCGCGATGCTCGCAAGAGAGATGATTACGCTGCAGGAAATTTCTAGGACGGCCTTACCATGAATTTTCATTTTAATTTTCCTCAAGGTTAACCATTTTTTCAGCTCGGTTAGAGGCTGTTCGTCTGTACCACAGGCATCGTCATATCCCGCCTCCTAAATAATATATGCGCGTTTAGGCTTAAAAAGATCAAAATCATACTTTTAAATGCATAATATCCGCATTATTTTGCATTTCACGCGTATAAAATGCGTTGACTAAACTCTTCGTTAGCCCTTTTTTGGTGCGTGATTTTAATTAAGCGCACCCATTCGGAGCCTATTTGATGGTAGATCGGAATCTATAGAGTGCTTGCATGATTCACAGGCAGTAGTTGAGCACGATGCAATATTGTCCTGCTAGCGCTCCTTCGAGCCATTGGCTCGGCTCTGTACGCCAAGTCAATCGCAAATGGTCATCGCATAAAACGCTTGAGCGCATTACGGCTGGCTGTCACTTGCTCACCTATCTCATCGGCTTCGATAGTTATGCCGCCATCGGGTGTCACGCGTAGAGATTTCAGATTGTTGAGGGCAGCTATGAACGCCCGATCTCTGGCTTGCTCTTGGCCAGATCTGTTGTCTCGAGAAACGAGTCCTATCAATCGACCGAACCACTTCATGCCGCACTCCTGATTTCGTGTTCCATGGCAGCATTTTCGACGATGTGCAGGAGATGTTATGTGAGTGAGCGAGTAGCAGCCAGATACTGAACAACTTGCTCGAGCCCCGATCGGCATGCGATGAGATCACGCGGTCGACCACTCAGACCATGATTCTTGCTGCTTATCCAGACCTTTGCATTTTGCTCGTTTTCTACGAGCGCGAGCAAAGACCGATAGAGCTCAATCAAAAGTAAGGCCCGGCTCCACGCTTCAGTGTTGGGTTGCAGTTCCTGTCCTTGGCGCAGAAGCCGCACGGTGGATACGTGCACATCCAAGCAAGCTGATAGTTCAATGTCATCAAGCGCCAACCCTTCTCCGGCTCGGATAAAGGCTTTGCTAAGCACTGCGTTTTCAGCGCTGGGTGTGACTGATTTCATGCTCCACCATATGAGCTGTAACGTAATTTTGTGCTTTGTAACAATACCTACGTTACAGCGCTCAAAGCTACGTTACAGCCCCCAGAAGTTCGAGGGGGTAGGCAAGCGGAGCGCGCAGGCGTGCGGATGGAAGCCCGCTAGGGCCAAGACCAACGCCTTGCGCGGGTCTTGGTTTACGACAGCCGTCCCCGACCAGGGGCACGCACAAACCATGGCCTCTCACCAGCCCGCGTAATGAGTAACCAGGTGACCCCAGGCCGAGAGCGCCGACCCATTTCTGCGAAGGATATCCATTGCCTCGGCGGCGGGAATTTTGGTCGGACAGCCCCCAGTCAGATATGTCTTGTCTATGCCCTGGTTGTACAAGTGCATGATCGTTAAAACCATGATCTGTTGCAGCGGCGACATAGCGCGATAACTTTGACGCATTGCTTTCAAGGATTCGGGGACGGGCTCTTCTCCGCCAGCCCAATCGAAGCCGCGAGGCCGCAAGTTGTAATGGCTGCCCTCACTACCGTACGCGCGTTCGACGTACTCAAAACAACCTTCAAGCGAGTAGGCTTCTACGATCTCCCACACCGCTTGTCCAAAAATATTTTCGCGCTCTGAGGCACTGGTGAACGCAGGGATGGACGCTCCGCAAACCATCGACAGCGCCGTAAGCTCAGCACCGTCCATGCAAGGCACTCTATCCACCATATCGACCAACGCCCAGTTGGGAAAACGGCCTGCAGCGAACGTGGGGTTAACTGCCGCGTAAGCAGCAAGGGCGGCTGGTTGGAGTGAGTGGTGGATGTAGGCTTGACTGGCAGTGTGAACATCTGTGAATGCCCATACACCCTCCGAAAATTGGTGGATGCCAATCTCAGACAGAAGATTTTTAGCTTGGTCAACGTGGTTGTTGTTCATGCATTCGAATCCCTTTGCCCTTGGTGTCACACTGGCCTACGGCTTTGTCAGCAGGTGGTCGCACGAGGAGCCTTATCGCCCGACGGGTTGCGATCACGCGGTCTCAGATTTCCAAGCGTAGAGTTAGATGAGCTGTTTGGTAGCTAAAGTAAACTGTAGAAGTAAACGCTGATAGCCGCCTTACTTGATCAAGGGCTTGGGGAAGTTAATCTGGTTGAGATTCCTGCGCGCACCGCCTGCATGCCTAATGGAAATTAGGTAGGAGATCGAGTGTAATCCAGGCCCGTAAGCCTATTTCCAGCCTATGAAGGTTAGATTGCGGGCTCATCACGATGCCTAGCGTGATCAACCGGTTGATCTGATCGCCTGCTGCTTCAGGGGGAAGGCCGGTGAAGGTTACGAATTCGGCACGGGGTAGTGAGCCTTGGATTAACAGCGCTAGAAGCGCAGGCATCGTGTCTGGGCTGACTCCTGCTTCCGTCAATCGCGAGTTTGTTCTGTACGCATGGGTAACGGACTCACGAAGCTGGTGACGACTCAGAGCGGTAGTCATGTAATTCACTTCGTCATGGCAGACATCAAGCATGAAGTCGATGAAGGTTAGCTGCTTTCCGTCTGTGCGTTTTTGAGCACCCTCGAGGCCATCTTTACCCATGGGCTCATTCACAGCGGTAGTAGACTGATACTCGACGAGCCTTCGACCCAGGCCGCGCGAAAGCGACCACAGGTGTGGCTGAAGTCCAAGCAGTGCGAAATGCTCGAATGTAAGCGCCCGCGCAAATGCCCCGATGCCATCATGGGGTGTTCGCCTATGGAGAAGCTGGTAGTGCTGAGACAAGACCGCCACGATACGTCGACGATGCTCGGGGATATCATCGAAGGCGCTCTGACGGTGCTCAAGTACGAATTCATGCACCAGCGATTTTCGCTCAGGAGGGTTCTGATCAATCACACTTGAGTAATGAGCGTCGGTGACTCTGAGCAGTTCGCTCAAGCATGCAGCCGTCTCTGGCGCGACCAGGCCGGCGAGGAACGCGGTCTTCCTTACAAGCTCATCTGCTTTGTCCAGAGTTGATATAGGAATCGAATCCGGGAGGGTGGGCTGTAGCCAGCGCTCAGTCATTTGCATGAGTATCTGTAAAGGGCATCGCTTCACTCATCATCTGCTGAAAGCGGAGAGTTGGTGTCAACATCGATACCGCCGATCAAGGACTCGAGTCGAGCCATGAACGATGAGTCTAAGGCGATTAGACTCTCAGGGTTACTCTGGATGTCGTCTTCCAGCAACGACAGAAACTCGAACAGCACCTGATCATTCTTCGAGGCCTCGGTGCACTCCGACTCGTTGTGAGAGTGGATCGTCGGAATGGATGGAGTAGGATCTGGATCGTTCATGGCACTGACATTATCCGTAGGTGAAGTGCTTGTCATGCGCGGTTTTCGTAAGTCGCTAGGGGTGCCTGCCGCCGATGTGAAATTGCACTCCACTTGACCATCTGATTGCATCGGCACTGACCGCTCGATTGAATTGCACTTGACCAGGCGTTTGCATTCGATCTGACCAGCATGCTTAGCAAACTCATCTAGCATAGGTTTGAGGCTCATCGGCGACCAAACGCCACGAAAGGAGCAAAGCCCATGTACTCTTCAACGTTCATCTTTGCCAAAAAGCAGTTTGATGAAGCGTCCACCGACTGGATCAGGAAATTGCTGCAATCGCAAAGTCGATCCCCGGTTACCTTGGTCAAGAGGCTTGGGAGAATCCACAGACTGGTCTCTTCTCCAATGTGTACTACTGGAGCTCTCTCGAAGCACTTCAGATATTGGTTGATCATCCCCGTCACCTTGAGGCAAAGGCTGCTCAGGAAAATTGGCTTGCCGGTTATCAAGTCATCATATCTGAGGTCATCAAAACCTATGGTGACTCGAAATTTGGCGAGAAATGGCCAATCGCAACAACTAAATAGGCCTTCCATGGAGCTTTCGCAATGGTTCTCTGTCGGTCGTCACTACGGCGTGTGCTGGTCAAAGCGAATGCAAACGATTGGTCAGATCGGATGCAATTGACTGATCAGTTGCAGTGCAAGTGGGTGGTCAAGTCCATGCAATTACACAGCCGAGAGGGGATGTCGCTGATTCGGGCCCTCGGCCCGGCTAGCGTGAGGTCTGTCAGAGGGAGATGAAAAATGCTGTCATCGATCAAGGAATACCAACCAGGGCCCAATATTCCACAGAGCGTTTGGATGACCTTAGGACTCCCATCGCGCGGCACCATGCTTCATGACCTGATTCATGAAGGATTGCCTTTCGAATACCTCGCGCGAATAGCGAGCTTTCTGCAGATACAGCGAGGCGTCATCTCCACGGCTGTTTGCATAGCACCCTCGACGTTAGCGCGTAGAGCGAAAGCAGGGCGGTTCAACGCCGTAGAAAGCGACCGCCTTGTCGCAATGGTAGCTGTCTTTGACGGCGCGCTTGGCCTCTTCGAAAACGATAAGGCCGCAGCAACGAAATGGATGAGTTCTCCGGTTCGAGGACTCGGGTCGAAGCGTCCACTCGACATGCTGGGAACAGGCGTGGAAACGAAAGCTGTCTTTGAACTTATGGGCCAGTTGGAGCGGGGGATTCTTGTGTGAGCGCCGTGAGGAACCATATTTGATCCAGCACCCTGAAGCTCTCTGACGACTTTGAGACTCAAGAGTAAGCTTTAACGCATTTCCCTATGCGCTGCGAGGCGCTGCATCTCGGCTGTCCATAGTCGTAAAAACCGACGCCAATCTCTCGCATAGCAACCCTGCCGTAAACGGGTAGACCATCAGACTGAGGCTTTTCTCAATGAGGTCGTTCCATATGACCTTTGAGTTTCTCCAAGATATAAACCGCAATGGAACCAGCCAAATTATTAGCAAGACGCGCTTCCGCCTGGTGCGCGACCTTGTTCCCGCCATGAGCGCTACTAACGTGTGTGCGCAAAACCCCGACTCCCTGAGCTAATGATTTCACACCGCCGAAAAGCCTGGTTATGTCATCACCATATTCGGTGCCATCTGGAAGCTTGAGTGCTGGAAAGTCGTTAACCACTAGGCCTATAAGCCTCGTAATAACGCGTTCCGAAGGGAGAGGTATTGCCCTGGTTTCCAGATAGTGGCGACAAACAGATTCGATAAAGGCGTTGCTGTGGGAGATCGAGTCAGCGGGATCGGTCAGTATGGCAATACGGGCTTTGTTCCATTGCTTTTCAAGATAATCGCCGTCCAACAAATCCGCGAGGTCGTCGTGAACAGCCTGGCTGTGATGGTTGGAGAACTCCGAGAGCAACTGCGCGGAATTGGTAGCTTCACCCAAAATTTGGGTCAGGCTCTTTTCAACAGCGTTGTAAATGGAATCAATAGCTGCGGGGCAAGCGAGCTTTATAAGCTTCTCATCGCTTAGATCGCTTATATTTTTTAAGGCCATGTCGCCTTCATAGGGTGTACCGTGTTGCATAGCATCATCGACGGTGGAGGACGTGAGAACCCGAAGATGCTGACCATCAAAATAAAATTTTCCATACTCCCAGTCGTCCTCATCGATATACCCGAGATTAACGTTCTCTCCTGTTGCGTAGAGACTTAACTCACCAACTGCATCCCGCAATTCTTTTTCGATGTCAGCCAAGCCTGCACGTATTTCGCTGCGTGAGTCACGTACCTGCTTTGCCAATCGGGCCAGTACATCCTTTCTGCTGGTCATAGAACACTCACGGAAAATTTTTTGGGAGGGATATGGTGCGTGGTACCGCCTTTCGAAGCTGCATATGGTGCCTGCTAACTCATCCCAGGTCTAATCCCTCGGAACGCACCTCGAAGAAATGGACGGTGGACAACGATGAACGATCCCCAAGGAAAGAAAGACTAGTGTTCCTCTGAGTACAGATTTCGATTGGAAAATCTTAACAGTGACCGTAAGTTGTCATTCCGTGTGACGAGAGCTACGTAGATGATAGATGGCCCCTTTTTTCCGTACCAGAGCTTGGCCACTAGTTTGCTGGAGTTCCTCCCTCAGGACTGCGCAGATGGCTCGCACGATCTTTCGCATGTTCATCGCGTTTGGATTAACGCCAAAATGATCCAGAGTGTTGAGGGGGGAAATCTCGAGACTCTCTTGGCCGCATCCATTCTGCATGACTGTGTTGCAGTGGAAAAAAACTCACCGCTGCGGGCTCAAGCCTCGACGCTTTCATCCGCAAAAGCCTCTGCGATTTTGGCCGATTTAGGTTGGTCAGAGCCCATGATCGATGCTGTATTCCACGCTATAAAAAGCCACAGCTTTTCAGCCGGGTTTGAACCCATCACCATCGAAGCCAAAATAATCCAAGATAGTGACAGACTCGATGCTTTAGGCATGGTGGGGGTGGCGAGGTGCTTTTACACAGCTGGTCGTATGGAGTCGGGGCTATACGATCTTACAAACCCTACTGCATTGAACAGGGAATATCACGACGACCGCTTCGCGATCGAGCACTTCCACGCCAAGTTGCTCAAGCTAGCCAGCGGCTTCCAAACACAGGAGGGAGCGCGCATTGCCGCAAAAAGACATCGAAGGCTTGAATTCTTTTTGGAGGGGTTCATGGATGAAATTGGTGTATGTGAGCACTCAAGCGTTATCGCGTCCGGCAATTTTGCGTCTGATGCTAGCGAGTACATTAAACCAGAGCGTACTGACGACTAAAATTGTAGCCGTCGTTCCGGAAGCTGATGCGTGGTGTGCGGCGTTAAGCGAAGGGACTGATTTTCAGCCCCGAACCTATTAAATCGTCGGCTCTATAGCCGGGCGCTTTACGTACCATTGCCAGGCAATGGCAGTAGCAAAGGTACGATTTCGTTGAAGCGTGCCCCAAATCTTGCACCCAGCTCCGCCATGGTTTGCTGATCGCTATCACGGTCACGGGTAGAGCATGTATCGGCTATTGACGTGCCACTGGTCTGCGTCTAGTTCTGTCGTGTCGAGGCCATAAGTGCGAAGAAGCCACCTAGATTCTTCGCCATGCTCCTCGCCAACCTCAGCGCGGCCATGAAGACTCAGACGATTATTCACTAGGACGATGTCGCCGGGCTCAAGAGGATGGGAGGACGCACACTCAAGGCATGCTGCCTTAAACTCTTCCATTGCCAAGCTGGCAGCGGAAGGCTCATCGTCTGAAGTTCGAGTCGAACTGTGGCTGTATCTGATCCAGGGTTGGCCCTCAACCCAAAATAAAAGTTGAGAGTCCTCAACGATCACATCTGAGCCAAATATTTCTCGGAGCCGTTTTTTAAAGGTGCCCTGAGGCCCGATATCGAATTGGGGTATTCCCAGCTGGTCGATGGTTGCTGGCGTGAGCTTTTTGAGCACGTCCGACAGAGGCATCACGGTCGTAGGCACCTGCTTTGGGTTACGCAGAGCGCACAGGCATACGAAGTCCGGAGAAGGTGCGACTCGGTCATCCCACGGATGTCTCTCACCACGAATTGGGAACCAAACCCCATCGGTGTGGCCCTTCATCGATCCTTTGGACTTCTCGGATTGATAACTCTCCCCTGGTATGACCACGAGATTCACGAAGAGCGCACCATCGTTTTCTGAGCCGTACGAGACTGTGCTTGAGCCCAGAACGGCAATGCAGGCGATGGCGGATGCACGTGCAACAAGTGTGGCTTCAGTGTCAGGGATGGGGAGAAAGCCAATGGGCGTATCTGGCAGTCCACGGTGATCGAACACCTTTGGTAGGTAAACGAATGGCGCGTTCCATGCGTACGTCTTCACATCTGCGCAGGTCAGGCTAGGCAGTTTAAGAAGCCGATCAATTTCTGGAAGTAGCGCTCTACCCAGAGCTACAGGATCATTCAGCTGCTGCAAAGCGTCTGCAAAAGTCAGCGAAGCTCTCCAAGCCGACACCGCTCCGCGAACGGCAACGGAAAAATGAGCGTTGATCAATTGTGTCCCTACGAGCGCGAGTGATATAAAGTTGATATAGCGTTACGGTAACGCGCAACACGTCCATCCGTCCGACCCTTCACCGACCTGAGTACAAGCCTCGTTTCCATGAAAAATCATGACATTGCGTTTTCCAATTGTCTCAGGCGTTGGGCTCATTGGCTAGACGATTTGGCCGACGAAGTGACGGTTCGAAGCACTCCGAATGGTTGGCAGTGCAAAGTGAGTCTGCCAACCGGGCAAAATGTTGTGGGGGTGGGTGAAGATTCGTCCCTTGCGGTTCGCAGTCTCTTGGCACAGCTTGTGAGTCAAGCGCCAATGCCGCTTGGTTCATGGGAACAGGTTGGCGGTCAAGAGGTCTTACTCCAGACATCTACGGTTAAGCCGAGGAAGATTGAAAAGATGGAGAAGCCTATGCAGCCTAAGGAAGGTCGGCGTACGGACACTGCAACTAAAGCTCGTCGTGACACTATCGGCGTCACGACGAAAAAGTCATTTCACTCAGCTGTAGCGACGCTTGCGCGAAGTAGAGGTGTGGCCATTGCGGCTCTCACCCGAGACCTGCTGCAAAACGGGATAGATCGCTTTGAGAGTGAGATGGAGTCAAAGAACCCATCTAGCCTTCTGCGCTCTTATGAACAGGCAGCCACGTCCTACGATGGCAGTGAGACAGAACATTGGGTGATTCGAATTGATCGGCCACTTGCCAAGCTCATTCGAATGACCGCCACGGAATTTGAGAAATCGACCTCTCAAATCGCCTCATTCTTGTTAGCAGAGTCAATGCGACACGAGGCATCTTGTGACAAGGCGCAGGTTCGCGCTGCACCTGGTGCAACTACTTTCATTGACGAATCAAGCGTAGAAAACGTGGCTCGAGTAATCATGACGGTGATGAAGCCTAAGAGATCTCGAGAGCTGGCTCAAAAAGTGGGCTTACGTGATCGCCGAGACGTTCTCTGCGATATATTGATGGGCGAAATGTTAGCCCCTTCTAGAGTCGTCAATTCCGTTGCCGAAGAAATGGATGTACCAGTGGAACTCTTGATAGCGGCCACTAGGTTCAATTTTAATCATCGTCAGATTCCGGCTTTCAAATCTCGGTCTGGTAAACCTCAGCTACTCAATGTGCCACGTACATGGCGTGAAGGTATTGCGGCGTTGGAGCTTCCAGAAAGCGAAGCGAGCTGGTTATTCGACTTGGAGAGTTGAAGCATTGAACCCATTCGACAGAGCGCGCCGTAAAGCAATCGAAATTAGAGAACTGTTAAGCGGCACGTCTTTCTCGAGTTGGCCTTCATCATCCGAGCTTCTCGATCACCAAAAGATTGAGGAGGTACTCGATGTCGTGGTGGAAGCAGTGCCCGTGGGCCATTTCAGCTTAAGTGGCGCAGATGCCGCGTTGGTGCGTGAGCGATATACGATTTTCGTCCGCAGTGATTGTTCGCCTGCTGAGATGGCCTATCTGATATCCCACGAACTGGGTCATTGGTTTCTCGATGCTGAGAAGACAGCCGTAACCGTCGCTGACCTGTCTTCTATAATGATTCCCCGCGACGATTCTTCAGTAATTGCAGTCGAAGGTTATGGAGCCAGAGAGCGTCAGGAACTCCAAGCCAACGTGTTTGCCAGAGAGCTTCTACTACCTCGGCTAGCGGCCAAAAAATTCTGGAGCGACGGACTGGGCGCATGGGTCTTAGCTGAGAACCTCAAAATACCGTTGGAAGTAGTCAGACTTCAGTTGCTTGACGCATTATTGCTGCCCGACCAAGCGATTAGACCCGCCTCACCTCTGCCAATCATGACCCCCTCGCAAGCTGCGGCGGCTACTGCGCCTGAGCGGTTTATCAACGTAGTCGCCGGGCCTGGAACCGGGAAGACGACGACGCTAATCCATCGCATTAAACATCTGATAGAACAAGGTGCCGAACCCAGCAAAATTCTAGTTCTTACCTTTACCAACAAGGCAGCCAACGAACTAGTAGAACGGATGGAGGCATCGGGCATTAGAGGGGCATCCGATGTTTGGGCGGGTACCTTCCATGCCTTCGGATTGGAGTTCTTGCGTAAATATCACGATCTATTTGGCTTGAGTGCTGATATCCACATGGCAGACCTGCTCAAGCAAGTGCGCTTGATGGTCAGCCAGCTCCACCAAATCCCGCTTAAATATTACCTTCGTCTCCAGGATCCCTATGAGTGGTTGCCTGAGGTGTTCGGCCATATCGATCGCTTAAAAGAAGAATTAGTCGACGTTCAGACATACCGCTCAAAGCTGGCTGCGTTGCCGCTTCCTGATCCTGATGTCATATCCCAGCGAGAGGACATAGCGGCAGTATACGAGGCATACGAAGCTTCTCTGCGTCGCGACAAGCTGGTGGATTACACCGACCTTGTAGCTCTTCCGACCCTGCAGGCACAAAAAGACCGCTCCTCCGTCACACAATATTTTGACCATTTCGATCACATACTGGTGGATGAATATCAGGACGTGACACATGTTCTGGTTGAGTTCGTCCGTGAGCTCTCAAGAAATGCCAAGTCGGTGTGGGTGGTTGGAGACATTCGCCAAGCAATCCATCATTGGCGTGGCGCTTCGATCATGAGTCTGATGAAGTTTGATAGCGCTTTTCGGAAGCATGCGCCTAATGCACTAGTTCGCAGATACGAACTCGATCTGAATCGTCGCAGCACCCCCGAGATACTCGACCTCTTCTGCCATGCGGGTCGAGCACATGTTCTGCAGTCGAGACTTCCTCTAGAGAATGTGACTGCATATCGTCCATCAGTTGGTATGACTCCGACGCTTTTCGAGTGCGGTTCTACCGAAAGCCAATCGCAAACCCTTGGCGATTCCATCACCACGTTGGCCAATCGAGGTGTGGAATACCGAGACCAGGTAGTCATCAGCCGGAGTAAGGCTGATATCGAGCAAGTGGCAGATGCGTTGGCCGCGAGGCGTATCCCTTACCTCTATATTGGCGATGTGTCGCACCGCCCAGAGGTTAAACGCCTTGTGTGTCTGATGCAGCTGCTATGCACTCGCCAGCCCCGCTCATTGGTCGGGCTCATTCAGGAACACGATTATGCGATGTCGGTCGCTGACATGGAGTTGCTCTCAAAATCCTGCTGTACCGAAATTGTGTTCCAGCGGGGTGGGTGGCTGAAGGCCGATGTCCCGGGCCTCTCGATCAATGGGCAGGCAGCGAAACGCAAATTAAGTACCTTGCTTTCGGGCTTCAGTCGGCATTCCAGTCCGTGGGACTTCGTTTGCAGTTTAATGCTGGACAGGCGTTTCGGACTGCCAGACCCTTTAGATCAAAGTATGGAGGCGCATACCGAACGCCTAGCCCTTTGGCTGTTTGCGTATGCAGTGCGCAATGGGGACGGCGATGCTAAAGAGGCGCGACTGTCTAGGTTTTTGTTGCGAGAGGAGCTTCGCCGGCGTATCAACGAAAAGCTCGCAGATCGAGGGATGCCGCCGGAGGCTAGGGCACTGAATGCCGTCCCATTGATGACTGTTCATGGCAGCAAAGGCCTCGAGTTCCAGGCAGTTCATCTCATCGGGGTAACCAAAGACTCCTTTGGGAGTGAAAAGTCGTGGAAATATGACGACCGTGCTCCGCTGTTGGTACCACCGGAGGTGCTCAACAGCACGCAAAGCGAACACGATTTTGAAGCTTCTGTGGAGCGGAATAATTTGCTCTACGTGGCGCTATCCAGAGCGAAGAATGAACTGTATTTATACGAAACAAATCGCAAGGATCGACCGGCATCGATAAGCAGCGCGGGAGCATTAATTCGCCGATTACCTGGAATTCCTGCCCCTTCTGCGGTAATCACGCCTACACCATTTGCCGGGACTGCTGACGTAGGTTCGATCAAGTACAGCCACTTCGAGTCGTTCATCAATTGCCCGCTCCACTACCACTATCGATACGAACTGAGTCTCACGGCTGATCAGCAAGTGGACATTTCCATCCGCTCTCGGTGGGCGGTATTGGAAACCTTGGAGGGCTGGCTCAAAGGTATCCCAGCGAAACAAGCTTTTGCAGATGCATGGGTGGCAAATAACCTACCATCGGCGGAAGAAGATCCGGATCTGCATCGTGACGCAGTTACCGCCGCGAACCGAGGTGCCAAGATTATCCAGCGCACTGGCGGATCGTTGGTCACAGATTTGGTGGCCGATGTTCAAGGTTTGCGCATCGAGTTGCCATGGATGATTTTGGTAGATAAGCCTGGGGCGACGGAAATTCACTGGCTCCGTACTCAGGTGGGTGTCGACACAACTTTGAGCCATATGCGGCCAATGATGCTCAACATTGCTGGACGTGTGTTTTCGAAAGCTTATGTGCACTCGTTGCTCACGGAAAAATCGAAGGAGCATGTTCCGGCATTTGCACCAGAGACCACTTCAGTTTACAAATCGGCAAAGCGTTTCGTCGCCGGTGACAGGTCGGCGAAGAAGGGGTTTTTGTGTCGGAGATGTGCTTACTTAAGCATATGTGATAACCGCCTATAGCTCCTATGCACGCCTGTTATGTCGCTGCCGGAAAAACCATTCGGGTGGGCAAGTGAGGTCTCCGTATTTGTTGGGGGCCTGAGGCTTTGTCAGATATGCATTTTTGACGTTCAAGCCACACCTGAGTGTCCTTCATCCCGTATCGACAGGTACTCAAACTGTTATCGACATGCGTGCGATAGGATCTGTGACCGGATGATCCATAGCTTCGCCGAGCCGCAGCGTTAGATGTGATTTGGCTCAGGCGAAGCGCTGGCTACGGCGCGAGTCTCTTCAGAGCGTCAAGCTACGTCTCGGCTTCACGCCATAAGCATTTCACCTAGCCCCACTTTTCTCGAAAATGCCTTTGGTGGCTGATTGATCGCAGACCTAATTGCCGCACTATCACCTACTAGAATCACCTGCACCTGCGCTCTTGTAACCGCCGTATACACAAGCGTTCTATCCAGGATACGTGAGCGACGAACCGGAACGATAACGCGCTGAAATTGCGAGCCTTGAGCTTTGTGTATGGTAATGGCGTAAGCATAGTCAAAGAGATCAACATCCGTATCAAATATGTATTGCGAAACCCCCTCAAAAACCGCGATACCAATAGCCCGACGCAGAATGGGGGCGTCATCGGCACCCACATTAACTTTGCGTGGCTCATCAAATACCTCGATAAGCTGCCCTAGAGATCCGTTTTGCAGATTCCGCTGCCAATCATTTGCGGTGTAGAGAAGCAGATCTCCCTCGCAAAAGCCTGTAGCCTCAAACTCACCGGTTTTGGCATTGGTGATCAGGAGAGGCTTGGAATGTGATGCATATTTCGCGTGACAAGCTCTGTTGATCGTATGAACACCAGCAAATGGACATGATCGAGTTGCACCTAGAATTTGCGTTTGTCCGCCATCATCGTAAAGGCGCATCACAGTAGGAATAATTTCCTCATCGGCGCAGGGTAAAAAGACTAGTTCAGCTTTCACATCCGGTGTGAATGTCGGCCATTGGCCCGTACGTATAGCCTTGGCTGCAGCAGGAATTACCGATTCCTTGGCCTGGCGTTTTGCCTCCGTAAGTTGCGTCGATGGCATGCCTGGCAGGTCGCACAGCACATGCAGGATTAGTCCTGCACCTATAGGAGGGAGCTGATACGGGTCGCCCACTAGAACTAGATGGGTACCCTTTGGCAGTTTGCAAACAAGACGATGGAAGGTGAGTAAATCGAGCATGGAGGCTTCGTCGATGACGATGACCGGTGCTGGCCCCATTTCTGCTGCGCTGACGGAATGCAGAAAGCCGGCAATGGTAGTGGCAGGCTGCTCCGTCGCCTCGATCATTCGAGCCGTAGCGCGGCCAGACAAAGCCATCTGAAAACGAGGTCGACCAAGCGTATCAAGCACTCTGTAAAGCGCTTTCAGAACGGTGGTTTTACCCACGCCGGCCCCTCCCGTAATGATCGAAAATCGGTTGCTGCAGGAAGTTTTCACGGCCTTCCGTTGTGCCTCGTTTAACGCAAATGTCGGAGCGTTTTGATGCCGGCGCTCCTCAAGTTCGAAGTCGTCAATCAAGGCATCGATATTGGTCGAGAGTTGCTTTTTAATACCGGGACTTCGCAATAGTATTTTAATGAACTCAGCGCACTGGCGCTCCATCAGGTAGCTTCCGGGGGGGTGCAGCATCAGCTCAGAATTATTCGCTTCTCGGCTGACAAACTGCCCCATTTCTTTACCAAGGCGCAGTGCCTTTTCCAGACTCGCTTTAACTACCACCGAGGGCTTAATGAGCTTCCCGACTGTGGCCTGAATGTCATTCAGCGTCGCGCAGGTGCTACCTTTTTCGGCGACTCCGTACAGCGCCTCTTCTAGGGCCGCAGTCAACCTGCGCGGATCATCTAAAGCAACCCCAAAATTATCCTGAGATATTTGATCAACTCGCGTCCAAGATCCCTCAAAAGATAACAAACGGTAGGGATCATCAGTCAGCGCTTGTATTGTATTTTCCTTGTGAAATTTGATTGCTTTCCTCGCAAGATCAAGCGGAATGTTCTTTTCTTGAACAAAACGTAGAGTTTTGGCATCTCCATTTTCGAACCATTTGTTAAAGAGAGCGGTGCGCATTTCTTGGCTAGGAATTATCGCTTTGAGCGCATCATCATCACTGCTGTCGAGCACCTCATACAGACGATCCCCTAAGCTGTCCCAAAGTCTCGTGGCCTTGACGTTACTGATACCGCGCGCATTGTCGGACAGCCACTGAATAATCTGGCTCCCAGATGGCCGTACAAGTCGGATGCTCTGCGCTTCAACCTGCGTTTCGAAGACAACGAATTGATTGTGAGAGCGCTCAAATGTAGTCGCTGTGCCGTAGACTTCGTAGATGCATCCCACTGAGATGACAGATGGTTCTGCAATTGATGCAGACAAGCTAACGACAAGTGAATGGCATCGATCATTGTCGCCCGTCGTTGGATCGAGGCGGTGGCCGAAGGCAATACATCCTTTGCGGTTCATAGAACGAATGCTGGTTATTCGAATTGTGGCATTGACTAGGGGAGGTACTCGAGGGCTCATCGTGGCATCCTCCCTGTTTCAGCTATGAATTCGGACATCAGCTCGAAACGCTCAAGCATTCGCTTTGCTTCGTTCAGCTCCGCCCGCAGCGCAGCATTCTCTTGCTCTAACCTGCTCAGGCGCTTGCTGTCATGTTGATGGTTACTGGGCTCTCTATCGTGAATGGTAGGAGCTTGAGTACGGGGTTTGAGAGCGGGTTCTGACGAGGGCAATACCCCAACCGTTCGTAAGCGTTGCTCAAGCGTTTCCAGGGCTTTTTTGATCGCAGGATTCTGGATGAGGGCGCTTCGAGCAAAACAGCATTCAGATGCTATTTCGGATCTCTTTAGCTTGCACTGATGAACATATTTTCGAAAGTCGTCGTCTGTTTTCGATGCCGACCACGCGAGAAAAGCAGCGAGGTTCTGTTTTGCAGCATATTGTCCGTTTGGCATCAGTGAGCTCCTGCTTGCTCTCGCTATTTCACCTGCAGAGAAAGAATTTTCTCAACGGCGTCACGAAATCCAGGCTTGTAAATTTTCCTACCCTTCGCATCCATAACTTCACCACGGCTCCCGAACGAAAAACCAAGTTGCGAAAGAACTTGTGGATCAATCGCTGCCTTAAGTGCGGCCAGTTCAGCATCGTTGAGTTTCAATTGTAGGGGGACGCCGGGGCCTTCGCCTTCAAGTGCACCTAGATAGATCGGCGCTCCGCTGGCTTTTTCCTGCCTGGCGATCTTGGCCTTGATGGTGCGTAACTCTTTGGCCAGCAATGTTACGCTCAAACGGAGCACCGGATCATCAATCATCTCGATCCAGTTATTAGCGGTTGGCGTTTTACTTTCCTTGCTGGGAACCGAGATCAATTTCCATGACTGGATTAACTCTCGGTAATGTGCGCCCGTGGAATTGACGATGGATTTCTCACCAGGTACCGGCAGACCGCGATCTTGGGCGAGGGTAATTATGGACTTGTACGTAAAGTCTGAAGTTTCGCGCTCATGCAGCAGCTGGCAAACCTGATTCAATGCCTCCAGGCTGCGCTTGCGGCGCGCATCGCTAGCCTCATTTATCAATCGCTCATACGTTTCGTGAGGCGAAGCCAGTTGCTCATTCATACAGTGGAACCTCATGAGACAGCGGTCGAGCGTTATTCGGATCAGATAGGAGCTTCCGTATTTCGGCGGAAATTTGCGTAAGTTCTGGCTCATGCGTGTCAATATCAAGCAGCATCAAATCGCCAGAAATCAGATCGTCGATCCTCTCCCAAGACCCCAATCGTTGAAGTAAAAGCCTGTTCAATTCATTAGCCACGATTATCTTCTGTTCGTCGCTTAGCCTAAACATGGCTGGTGGCAAACCGTTGTTTTCTGCCATCCGGTCGATAGCTTGGGCAATCAGAGGGATTGCACGCGAGGGGTTGGCAGATTGATAAATTGTCGCGTTCTGGCAGATTTCGGCGAGCAGGTGATAGTTCGTATCTGATTCTTGAAAAGCGACGCCAATGTCACGCATGTCTCCCGAAATGATCAGCCTGACGTCACCACACGGATCTGATTGACTCTCGTTGATCAGTGTCAGACAGCTTTGGATATGGCTATTGAGCGCTGCGTAATCATTTAACAATACATCGAGCTTTCCTGCACTTTGCTGCTGGTTGGACACCGCTCGTTTACGCTCCATTTCGTGAAGAAAGGGCTTACCTTCACGGCAGACGTCGTAGTGTTCCTGTTCTAGTGCATCCAACTCTGCGGTGTAGCCTTGGTACCGGGCGCTTTCTGTATTAATTTCCAACGCTATTTCGTTCGCAAGGGCGACTAGCCCGCCAAGGAACGGGATACCAGTGATAAAAAAGCGGCACCGGGGGCAATTCTTCTGGCCTAAATAACCAGCTTCAACGGGGCTGTGGTATTTCTCGGCTTTTCGTTCGACGACGACTTTTCCGCCAATGTGGCAGGCAGCTGCTGACCTTGGACAAATGCCGCAATCGAACACCACACAAGCCGTGCTCGGTACGTCTGATTCGATCAGCCAACGATTCCCGTCAGTAGCAATCAGCTGACCGCTCAGAGCATCAAGTCCGCCGAGTCTTAGGGTTTCTGCGCAGCGTTCAGCTGATTTTTGTGCTGCACGTTTCTCAACCTCTCCCATGGGCACGCGCATCTGCTCATTGTTCAGCACGGTGTAGTAGATGGTCATCACAAGGGAAGTGTGGCCGACTAGCTTAGAGATCACATGGATCGGTGCGTCCCCATCAGCAATAAACGCCGTAATCAAACTGACGCGCAAGCTGTGCGGGGTGTAAGGACTCACAAAACGAAAAGTATTATTATCGCTTTTTGTGGCTAAATCCTCCCCGTCCCGTTGAATTTTGTAAAGTAACGCCGGTAATAGGTGGATAAAGACGGATTTAGTAAGGAGCGGTTGGCCCGAAGCGTTTGCACGAAAAAGAAAGCATTGTGTTCCACGTGCTTTTAGGATTTTTTCATTTGTCTCCGCAGGAAGAGTAATCTCTGTCCATGGCGTTGGGTCGGTAAGAGGATTGTATTTGGCCTGCCAATCGCGCAGAAGCAAGAACCAATACATTAGATCGTCCGGAATCCAATCGACATGATAGCCGCCTGCTTTGCGGCCTGTTTTGTTGGTAGTTACATAAAGTCTAGGGGCACCTTTGATACCACGCTGGACGGCTGCTTGCGGGGGGCGTCGTGTCTTTCCTACCCTACGCATCATAGGGCCCGTGTTCTTCTCCCAGCGAATCGAACCATCGGCGTAAAGAGCTGCAATTTCGCTATCCGCCTCCCCGCTGTCGAGCCACAGAATCTGCTGTCCTCTTAGCGGAAAGCGCAACAATGTGTAGAGGGCGACAAAACGTGCAGGCGACCAAATTTGGTACTGCTCAATCGGTTGACGCTTACCGTCGTGAGTTAGCTCGCTTGTTTGCACTGTACGCCAGATGCAATTCGTATCGCTGCGATCAATTGTCGACTCATCAACATTCTTCCAATCAATGCTGGAATCGAAGAAGTCTGGGAGGTGAGGCAAATCACTCAATGTTGGCCTTGTCAGCAAGGCGGCTTCACTGTTGGGCACTAAAAAATTTCGTGCGCGGAGGATGTATTCGTAACCAAGCGGAGGTTTGGTTGACTGAGAGGGCCGATCTCTTTGTAGGCTGTCTGAGTACCCAGCCAAGATAGTCGATAAGGGATTGCGATATTCCTGGAGTACTATGCGCTCGTCATTGTCCTCATCAGTGCAATCTGCATCCAGCAACCATTGAAAGAACCCCTCGAGTGAGCTGTGAGTGGTCTGTTTACTGGAAGGGGCCAAGCTTTCGATCAGTTGAGTGTAGACTGTGGTGCTAAAAGGATTGGTTCGCAGTAAAAAAAATTTAGAGTTGTCGGGTAGCTTCAGAGGGTTAACATAGCCATTCAAGAAGGTTTTAATGGCCGTTCTTTTGTTTGGGATTGCCGTTTGTGTCTTCAGCCACCGCTCAACATCGGTTAAGATATTCGGGTAGTCTGCTGAGCAGTCTACAGGCTTATCAAGACCCAAGAATGTATACCAGTCCGTCCAGCCAGAATTGGCATATAACTGTTCAGGGTTAGAATATAGCCTGGAGTTTTCGCGATAGCGGGCGCTATATTCCTTCGCAGTCCTTATGCCCAGATCCTGACACACTATTTGCGCCTCGGCATAAGTGTGCCAGGGAGACTTTTCCTTACCTAAAAACTCATACCAGTCTGTCCAGCCAGTTTTTGCATAGGAATGGTGAGGACTACCAGGTAGTTTCGGATCTTCCCGATAGCGTGCGGTGTAATCAACACTAGATTTTAACCCCAGCGCCTTACAAACCTCTTGCGCCTCGGCGTAGGTGTAGGTGTGATTTCCCTTATGAAGGAACTGGTACCAGTCAGTCCAACCTGCATGGGCATAGATTTTTTGGGGAGTTGAGGGCAGCTTCGAATCTTCTCGATAGCGATCGGAGTATTCCTTGACAGATTTGATGCCAAGCCTTCGGGTAGCCTCCTTTGCCTTCTCATATGTGTGAAAAGAATTGTTTTCCAGGAAATCACGCCAGCCCGTCCAGCCTTTATTGGCATAGGATTGATGGGGTACAGCAGGCAGCCTCGGGTCTTGCAGGCGGCGAGTTTTGTAGTCTCTACCGTCTTTGATGCTCAGTGCTACGGCAGCTACCTGAGCTTCGATGTAGGTTGGGTATAGGTCGGTTTTTTTTCGCCCCAAAAACTCGAACCAGTCAGTCCAACCGGAATTTGCGTAGTAGCTACTTGGAGAAGCGGGCAATCTTGGGTCTTGAAGATGGCGCGTCGCATAGTCGGTTCCGTCGTTGATACTGAGTGCAAGGGCAGCGGTCTGAGCTTCGGCGTAGGTCGGGTATAAGTTGGGCTTATTTCTGCCCAGAAAGTCGAACCAGTCCTTCCATCCTGAGTCGGCATAGCATTGAAAGGGATTGGAAGGCAGTCTCGGATCTTGTCGACGGCGAGAACTGTATTCAATTCGGGTTTTTATGCCCAACTCCTGAGCCGCCGCTCGCGCTTCGACATATGTGTAAAGCCTTGTGCTCTTTCCTGCCATTGCTCTCACTCACTCCCGAGTTGAAGAATCTGGACGACCCTGTACTTTTCACCAAGCCGCGCTTCCAGTTCGGTCATGCGATTGCGGATGTCAGTGGATGTGGGTTGCGTGTATACGTCGCTCGACGAAAGGGACTGGTGGTGCATAGCATTTTTGATTTGGATTTTTGAAGATCCAGCCGCTTCCATGCGCTGCCCAAATGCATGTCGGTGACCGTGGGGAGTAGTACCAAGGATTTTTCCATACGCCAGACCGATCCGGTTGACCGCCAGCTTATGTGCTTTGCGAAACATTCGATGTGAGTAGGGCTGGCCATGTTGGTTAGTGAACGCGTATGGATGCTCGGTGCCTGGTTTCGGTTTAACCCGCTGTTTCAAGTGATAGTCGCGCCAGAGTTGAGCAAATGTCAGCCCAGCTTCGCGTGGAAAGAAATAGACCTCGAAGCAGTTACGAGCTTTATCTGTGATGAGCGGGTTTTTCCATCCGAGAAAAAGTGGGTCAGTTGCTTTGACCAGCCGGTTGCGAGGTAGCAATCCAAAGCGATTTTGCAGGTAAACCGCCCGATTGGACTTTTCGTCAGGGGCTAGCCCGTTTTCCGGGTGATAGACACGCACGATGACTTCGCCGTTCTCAAGGGTTACGTCATCACACCACAGCGAAAGTGCTTCAGAGAGACGCAAACTCCCGTAGTGCATTAGCCACGTTATGAGCACATTGCGAAGGTTTGTCAGCCCGCGCCCCTCCCTACCCTTTCTGCGAAATCCATCATTGAGTAACAAGCTCAATTTTTCTTCAGAAAAGGTTTTAGGCGGGGTCTGATCTTCCGTTGGTAAGCCTAGAACCCGAACCTCTCTGGACTGATCGGTTTGAGGATCTTCACGGAACAGGTGAGAGAGAAAGGCGTTGTCTCTGCGATGCGAATGAGCAGCCCAATTCAGCCGCTGCTCATGCCGCGTCGCCTCTCGCCAAGGGTTGAGCTGAAGGTTGGATTCTTCATTAATCTCTGAGAGCCAGCCCGTAAATAGGGTGATGTGGCCGATTATTTTCCGGGCATCGTCTGGTTGTCTTGCTTGCCAGTACAGTCCCGATGGATCACGACGACCACCGACCGTCCCTGTGAAAAGTGCATTCGAGAACTCGGTAAACAATGCTTTCGGTGTCTCGAAGAAACCCTGGTTCGCCACCATAAAATCGAGCAGCAGTTGAATCGAAAGCACGGCAGCATCTTGCCATGAGCGGCTTTTGCGCCGATGGAGATACATGTAGCGGACGAACTCAACGAGTAAGCCATGATCTGTGATCACGACGGGTAGCACAGCTACCAGCCCTGTCGCATTACCGACGATCGTTCTGTATTCGCGATGTGATGATTCAAAAGAAATTCTCATGAGACTCCGGCACAAACTCTTAGAGTTTTTGTACTTGGCAGGGATAACTCTAGACAGCCGCCGGGATTTTGCTGAGTTTTTTGCAGCGGATTTTGAGAAAGATTTCTGTTCTTAAAAAGAAGGGAGGGCTAGAGCAGGGATTTTTAGGAGTTGAAGCAGGGATAACTAATCATGGCGCAGGCCGTCGAACAGCTTGGCAAAGTACAGATCGAAATCATTGAGGAAGGCATCCATGGTGATGCAGTCGGTCAAGGCGATGCCGAGCAGGCCGCGGTACTCGCGGACCCAGCAGTCGAGCGCGGCGATCTGGCTGTCGATCAGGCGCGGGCCGAGCTGCTGATGGGCCATCAGCCATTCGTGGGCCATGGTGCCCAGTGGCCTGATATCCAGTTTCCATGCCAGGTCGACATTGCTGGTGCCGACAAAGCGCCCGGGGAAGTCATCGCGCAGTACCCGCACGACCTCTTCCTGGACCCGGCTGGAGAAGCGCCGCCGGGTGCCGAAGTCGGCCACCTGCAGCTCAGCCAGTTCGTCCTCGCTGGCATTGGCCCTGAGCCAGTCGAACTTGCGGTAGAGCTGGTCGCGGGCAGCCGCCAGCGGCATGTGCGGGTGCAGATGACGGTTGCGCACCTCGCTGATCAGCGCCAGCAGCGGCACCTCGAAAAGGATCACATGCAGCCACGGGCCTTTTAGACGCAGGCACAGCTGATCGTCTTCGATGCCCAGATGGACGTAGCGCAGGTTGAAGCGGAACAGGCGCAGAAAGCGCAGGAAGTCTGGCTTGAGGAAACTGATGCGCTCGAGAAACGCCAACTGGCCGTCGTCCAGGGTCAGCTCGCTGAGCAGCTCGATCTGACGGCGAATCTCGCCCAGATAGGGGCGCAGGTCTTCGCCATTGCGGCAGCGAAACTCCCATTCGACATCAGCATCGGGATAGTTGTGCAGCACCGCCTGCATCATCGTCAGCTTGTAGAAATCGGTGTCGAGCAGGTTGTGCACGATGCGCTCGGCGAATGCGCTCTCGCTCATTGAAAGCTCCAGGTCGGCGGCGCTCGCTGATACGGCGCAAGCGCGCGGGAATGGCGGTCATTGTGCCAGCCTTTGCGCTTCTAAGGGGCATACCTTTATGCCAGCAGCTGTGGGGAGCCTGGCTTCCTGCACAGAAGTGCTGCGCAGCAGCGTCACGCAGCCCCCCCCAACAGGGCCGTAACTGCCAAAACCCGGACGTTTGCGCACGCAGCGACTAGCCTTGAAACAGTGCCCCCGTAGCAGTCACGCACCAGCGGTGTGCACTTCGGTGACGTCAACGGTTACCGGCAGGTTGCACGTAAACACTGGTGCTGGTTGCAATGATGGCACCGCCCGGTTGCGCCGATGCTGGAGCAATGGTGGCGCCCAGCTTGTTGCAGACGGTTGCACGCTCAATGAACGATGCCCGGCGCAGGCCTCCAGGCGGCCAGCCAGGCGTGTTTGCTCGAAATGCCAAGTCAGTGGCACGGCGCTTGCTCTGATCAGCAGGCAGAACGTTGTAGTGCCAACCAAAAAAAAGACTCTAGGAGCACCACCTCATGTCGCAGACGTTTTACAAGAAAGGCTTCCTGGCTCTGGCCGTGGCAACGGCACTGGGTGTTTCTTCGTATGTGCAGGCCGACATCAAGATCGGCGTCGCGGGGCCAATGACCGGGGCCAACGCAGCGTTTGGCGAGCAGTACATGAAAGGTGCGCAGGCTGCGGCCGACGCGATCAACAAAGCCGGCGGGGTCAACGGCGAGCAGATCAAGCTGGTAGCCGGCGATGACGCCTGCGAACCGAAGCAGGCCGTAGCGGTAGCCAACAAGCTGGTCGACCAGGAGAAAGTGGTTGGCGTGGTGGGGCACTTCTGCTCGTCCAACACCATCCCGGCCTCCGAGGTGTATGACGAGGCGGGCATCATCGCGATCACCCCAGGTTCGACCAACCCGCAAGTCACCGAGCGTGGCCTGTCGGCCATGTTCCGCATGTGCGGGCGTGACGACCAGCAAGGCATCGTGGCCGGCGACTACATCGTTGATGTGCTCAAGGGCAAGAAAGTCGTGGTCCTGCACGACAAGGACACCTATGGCCAGGGCCTGGCCGATGCGACCAAGGCGCAGCTGGAAAAACGCGGCGTCAAACCGGTGCTGTACGAAGGCCTGACCCGCGGCGAGAAAGACTTCAGCGCGGTGGTCACCAAGATCCGTGGCGCCGGCGCCGATGTCGTCTACTTCGGCGGTCTGCATCCGGAAGCCGGTCCGCTGGTGCGTCAGCTGCGTGAAGCGGGCCTGAAAGACGTCAAGTTCATGTCCGACGACGGCATCGTCACCGACGAACTGGTCACCACCGCAGGCGGCGCGCAATACGTCGACGGCGTGTACATGACCTTCGGCGCCGACCCGCGTCTGCTGCCAGACAGCAAGGCGGTAGTGGATCAGTTCCGCAAGAACGGCACCGAGCCTGAAGGCTACACCCTGTATGCCTACGCCTCGGTCCAGGCACTGGCTGCTGCGTTCAACGGCGCCAAGTCGAACAAGGGCGAAGACGCTGCCAAGTGGCTCAAGGCCAACCCGGTGCAGACCGTCATGGGCGAGAAGACCTGGGACGCCAAGGGTGACCTGAAGATCTCCGACTACGTGGTCTACCAGTGGGACAAAGACGGCAAATACCACCAGCTGGAAAAACAAAAATAACAACGGCGCAAGGCCCGGGTTCAAGCCCGGGCTGACGCCCAGGCGGTATCTGTCTTTATCCGTAGATCTGCACCTGTGTTGCGCCACGCGGGCCGCCTGACGGCAGCTGTGCTGTGGCCAGCGCAGGGGCGATCTCACTCAGCGAGATTGCGTTATGGATGGTATTTTCCTGCAGCAACTGGTCAACGGCCTGACCCTTGGGTCGGTCTACGGCCTGATCGCCATCGGCTACACAATGGTCTATGGCATCATCGGCATGATCAACTTCGCGCACGGCGAGGTGTATATGATTTCCGCCTACCTGGCGGCAATCAGCCTGGCATTGCTGGCTTATTTCGGTGTTGAATCCTTCCCGCTGCTGATGCTCGGCACGCTGCTGTTCACCGTGGTAGTGACCGGTGTGTACGGCTTCACCATCGAACGTATCGCGTACAAACCCCTGCGTAACTCCACCCGCCTGGCGCCGCTGATCAGCGCTATCGGCATCTCGCTGATCCTGCAGAACTACGCGCAGATCAGCCAGGGCGCTCGCCAGCAAGGCGTGCCGACCCTGCTCGAAGGCGCCTTGCGCGTCGAGGTTGGCACCGGCTTCGTCCAGCTGACCTACACCAAGATCTTCATTCTGATTGCCGCCTTTGCCGGCATGGCCCTGCTCACCTACGTGATCAAGTACACCAAGCTTGGGCGCATGTGCCGCGCCACCCAGCAGGACCGCAAGATGGCCTCGATCCTGGGTATCAATACCGACCGGGTGATCTCCTACGTATTCGTCATTGGTGCGGTCATGGCCGCCCTGGCTGGCGTGTTGATCACCATGAACTACGGCACCTTCGACTTCTATGCCGGCTTCATCATCGGCATCAAGGCGTTCACTGCCGCAGTGCTCGGCGGCATCGGTTCGCTGCCTGGAGCCATGTTGGGCGGGATCATCCTGGGCATCTCCGAATCACTCTTCGCCGGCCTGATCAACTCCGACTACAAGGACGTGTTCAGTTTCTCGCTGCTGGTGCTGATCCTTATCTTCCGGCCACAAGGCCTGTTGGGCCGCCCGCTCGTGGCTAAGGTGTGAACATGTCTGCTGCCAATTCTGCTTCTTCCGGTTTCGATATCAAACGCAGCCTGATCGAAACGATCGTCGCCGGCCTGCTGGCCCTGATCGTGTTCGGCCCGGTGGTCGGCGTGGTGCTCGATGGCTATACCTTCAACGCCGAGCCCGCCCGTGTGGCGTGGCTGGTTGGTGCGGTGATGGTCGGGCGCTTCGTGCTCAGCCTGTTCTTCCAGAGCGGCACCGGCCAACGCATGTTGCAGGGCTTCGACAGTGGCGGCTCGGGTGTGCACGTGCTGGCGCCGGACTACAAGTCGCGGCTGCGCTACATCATCCCGGCGCTGATCGTGATCGCCATCGTGTTCCCGATCTTTGCCAACAAGTACCTGCTGACAGTGGTGATTCTCGGCCTGATCTATGTGCTGCTGGGCCTTGGCCTGAACATCGTGGTCGGCCTGGCCGGTTTGCTCGACCTGGGCTACGTGGCGTTCTATGCCATCGGCGCCTATGGCCTGGCGCTTGGTTACCAGTACCTGGGCCTGGGCTTCTGGACGGTGTTGCCACTGGCGGCCATCGCGGCGGCGCTGGCCGGCTGCATATTGGGCTTTCCGGTGTTGCGCATGCACGGCGACTACCTGGCGATCGTGACCCTGGGCTTTGGCGAGATCATCCGCCTGGTGCTGAACAACTGGCTGTCGTTCACCGGCGGGCCAAACGGCATGCCGGCGCCATCGCCGACCTTCTTCGGCCTGGAGTTTGGCCGCCGGGCCAAGGACGGCGGGGTGCCGTTCCATGAGTTCTTTGGCCTGGACTACAACCCCAACGTGAAATTCCTGTTCATCTACATCGTGCTGTTCCTGGTCGTGCTGGCGGTGCTGTACATCAAGCACCGGTTGACCAGGATGCCGGTTGGCCGTGCCTGGGAAGCGCTGCGTGAAGACGAGATCGCGTGCCGCTCGATGGGCCTGAACCACGTGCTGGTGAAACTCTCGGCATTCACCCTGGGCGCCTCTACCGCGGGCCTGGCGGGGGTGTTCTTTGCCACTTACCAAGGCTTCGTCAACCCGTCTTCGTTTACCTTCTTCGAGTCGGCATTGATCCTCGCCATCGTGGTGCTGGGCGGCATGGGCTCAACGGTGGGCGTGGTGATTGCGGCCTTCGTGCTGACGGTGGCGCCTGAGCTGCTGCGCAGCTTCTCTGAATACCGCGTACTGCTGTTCGGGGTACTGATGGTGCTGATGATGATCTGGCGCCCGCGAGGGCTGATCCGCATCAGCCGCACCGGGGTAGTCCCGCGTAAAGGAGTGGCGCCATGAGCGACGAAGTCATTCTCTCGGTCGAACACCTGATGATGCAGTTTGGCGGCATCAAGGCATTGAGCGACGTCAGCCTGCAGGTCAGGCGCAACCAGATCTTTGCCCTGATCGGCCCCAACGGCGCCGGCAAGACCACCGTGTTCAACTGCCTGACCGGCTTTTACAAGGCCAGCGGCGGGCGCATCCAGCTCAACCTGCGCGGTAGCCAGACCGACGTTATCCAGCTGCTGGGCGAGCGCTTCCAGCCCAGCGACTTCGTGTCGCCGGCGCGCTTTGCCAGCCGCGTGTACTACAAGATGTTCGGCGGCACCCACCTGGTCAACCGTGCCGGGCTGGCGCGGACCTTCCAGAACATTCGCCTGTTCAAGGAAATGTCGGTAGTAGAGAACCTGCTGGTGGCGCAGCATATGTGGGTCAACCGCAATCTGCTCGCTGGCGTGCTCAACACCAAGAGCTACCGCAAAGCCGAAAGCGATGCGCTGGACCACGCCTTCTACTGGCTCGAAGTGGTCGACCTGGTCGACTGCGCCAACCGCCTGGCTGGCGAGTTGTCGTACGGCCAGCAGCGCCGACTGGAGATCGCCCGGGCCATGTGTACCCGGCCCAAGATCATCTGCCTGGACGAACCGGCCGCCGGCCTCAACCCGCAGGAAACCGAAGCGCTGAGCCGGATGATCCGCGTGCTGCGCGACGAGCACGACATCACCGTGGTGCTGATCGAGCATGACATGGGCATGGTCATGAGCATCTCCGACCACATCGTCGTGCTCGATCACGGCACGGTGATCGCGCAAGGCGCGCCGCAGGAAATCCGCCACAACCCGACGGTGATCGCCGCCTACCTGGGTGCAGATGAAGAGGAACTGGTATGAGTGCACCCATTCTCGAACTGAAAGAGCTGGACGTGTTCTACGGGCCGATCCAGGCCCTGAAGAAGGTCTCGATGCACATCAACGAGGGCGAGACGGTCAGCCTGATCGGCGCCAACGGGGCCGGCAAGTCGACGTTGCTGATGTCGATCTTCGGGCAGCCACGGGCAGCCTCCGGGCAGATCCTCTATCGCGGCACCGACATCACTCGCAAGTCGCCGCACTTCATCGCTTCCAACGGTATTGCCCAGTCGCCGGAAGGGCGCCGGGTGTTCCCCGACATGACAGTCGAGGAAAACCTGATGATGGGCACCATCCCCATCGGCGACAAGCACGCCAGCGAAGACATGCAGCGCATGTACGAGCTGTTTCCGCGGCTCAAGGAGCGCCGCAGCCAGCGGGCGATGACCATGTCTGGCGGCGAGCAGCAGATGCTGGCCATCGCCCGCGCGCTGATGAGCCGGCCCAAGCTGCTGCTGCTCGATGAGCCGTCGCTGGGCCTGGCGCCGATCGTGGTCAAGCAGATCTTCGCCACCCTGCGCGAGCTGGCCCAGAGCGGCATGACCATCTTTCTGGTGGAGCAGAACGCCAACCATGCCTTGAAGCTGTCGGACCGCGCTTATGTGATGGTCAACGGCGAGATCCGCATGACCGGCACCGGCCAGGAGCTGTTGGTCAACGAGGACGTGCGCAACGCCTACCTCGGCGGCCATTGAAGGCTTGGGGCCGCCACGCGGCCCCTTCTTTCAACAAATGTGGACAACTTGTCGCACGCTGTTGATTTTGCTTCTTCGAATCCCCCGCCAAGCCCTTGTTTGCACAGGGGCTCATTTGTCCACGGATCGTGTGGAGCCGCCTGTGGACAACGTGGTGGCACTCTGCTGCAGGCCTTTATATTCAAGGGCTTCAGGGGTTTGATCATATTTTGATCAATAGCCTTTGAATACTGTTGACGGGCCTCTGACTGGTCCTGCAGAGGATGGATTTCGCGCCTGACCAATCTGTGGATAACTCTGTGCAAAAGCCTTGGACAGACTGCTGCAAGTGGCAGTTTTCATGGCCTTGACCCGCGCTCGACCGCACCCTTCGCAAAAACTGCCGGAGTGTCAGCCCGAGTTGCCCCCATTCCGTGGGGAAAGCCCTGTGGATAACATGCGCATAGCCTGCACCACGCCTTGTGCTGCAAGGCTTTGCGCAATATGTACGTTTTTTGACCATACGCTTAAACGGCTTGCTGGCCGCCTCGGCCACGGGCATGCTTCAAGGCCTGCCGACGACACCCCATTGCGAAAGGAGAACAGCATGACGTCTACCGTATTCATCACGGGCGCCACTTCCGGTTTTGGCGAGGCTACAGCTCGCCTGTTTGCCGACGCTGGCTGGAAGCTGGTCTTGACTGGCCGACGTAAAGAGCGCCTGGACGCGTTGTGCGCCGAGTTGTCGACCAAGACCGAAGTGCATGGCATCGTGGTTGACGTGCGCGACCGCGCGGCAATGGAGCAGGCCATCGGCAACCTGCCGCCTGCGTTCGACAAGCTGCGCGGGCTGGTCAACAACGCAGGCCTGGCACTGGGTGCAGACCCTGCGCAGAAGTGCGACCTGGACGACTGGGACACCATGGTCGACACCAACATCAAAGGCCTGATGTACACCACCCGCCTGCTGCTGCCGCGCCTGATTGCCCACGGCCGCGGCGCATCGATCCTCAACGTGGGTTCGGTGGCGGGCAATTATCCGTACCCGGGCAGTCACGTCTACGGTGGCACCAAGGCGTTTGTCGGTCAGTTTTCGCTGAGCCTGCGCTGCGACCTGCGTGGCACCGGTGTGCGGGTCAGCAATATCGAGCCAGGGCTGTGTGAGAGCGAGTTCTCGCTGGTGCGCTTCGGTGGTGATCAGTCCAAGTACGATGCAACCTACGCTGGCGCCGAAGCGATCCAGCCGCAGGACATCGCCGAGACCATCTTCTGGATTCTCACCCAGCCGGCGCACATCAACATCAACAGCCTTGAGTTGATGCCCGTGAGCCAGGATTGGGCTGGGTTCTCGATCGACCGCGCCAACAAAGGCTGAAGGGCGAAGCCGGCAGCTGCGCTGCCGGTTGCAGGTTCACTTGAACAGCTGGGTGTAGCTCTGTCCCGCTTGCAAAAGGCCGTTGTTCTCAAGCAGATCGAGAACCTTGAGCTCCCTCAGGACATGGCTGATTGCAGTGTGCAAACCGACGTCCTCGCTGGTGGCGGTTCCGTCGAGCATCCGGCGCACGCTCAGCAGATAGTTGACCTGGCCAAACGCCTGCTCCTCCACTTCGGCAGCCTCGCTTCCCCAGATGATCCCCGCCGTGGCGTTGATCCTGGACTCAACGAATGATTCGAGCGCCTGGTTGCGCGAAGTGAATGTGGCCTGTGGGTTGAGCGCAGAAGACAGCGGCGCCTGCGGCTGGCTCTGCAACACGCTCAGCTGGCCCTGGGCGAAAGGGTCGTGCCGCGGTTTCAGCGTGCGAATATTACTGGCGGTGCTATCGATCTTGCCTTCGATGAACTCCGCCAGCTGACGCTTGATCGTGCCCAGCTCGCTGGTCGCCATGGGTAGTGACTCGATAATGAATAGTGAAACAACACTATCAATGCTGCTGGCCGCTGGGTACTGGTAAAAATGCTAGGTCAAGCCTTGTTCGCCAGCCCTTCAAGGCAGGTCGCCAGGTGATAAGGCGTGGTCGACGGCATGTCGTTTCTGCTGACCGCGCCAGTGGCGTCCAGGCATTCGCGCCAGCCGCCTGCATGCAGGAACTTGTCTTCCAGCGAACGCAGTTGTTGCAGCAGTTGCTGCTCACTGCCTGAGCGCAAGGCCAACGCGCGCAGGTATTCAGCCTTGGCCCAGATACGCTGAGTCGGGTCGAGTACCTTGCCGTGGATATCCAGGCTGGCCACTACCGCCGCATCGATCACCCCATGGCGCTCGGCGTAATCGAAGCCACGGGCGATCGACCCATGCAGTGCGCCGCCGTTGAGCAACGGCGATGTTTCGAGCAGGTAGAACCACTCGAACTGATGACCCGGCTCGAACCAGTTATCCACAGCACCGCGCGGTTTTTCCAGCATCAGGCCGTGCTCGGGCTCGATGAAGTGCGTTTGCAGCGCCTCACACAGTTGCAGCAGCGCTTGCTGCACGTCCTGATCGTCGCGTACTGCCAGGGTTTGCAGGAAGGCCTCGGCCAGGTGCATCTGCGGGTTTTGCAGCGGGCCGCTGCCCAGGTCGGCCCAGTCTTCGCCCAGGCTGGCTTCATACAGGCCATCGTCGCGGGCGAAGCGTTCGGCAACCACTTCCAGCGCCGCGTTGAGCGTGGCCTCGACCAGCCCCTCCTGGACCTTGCCCCAGTAATGCGCGCAGGCGAACACGATGAACGCGTGGGTGTACAGGTCCTTGCGCCGGTCCAGCGGCTTGCCGGCGGCATCTACGCTGTAGAACCAGCCGCCGTGCTCGGCATCGTGGAAGTGCCGCTGCAGCGAACGGAACAATGCCGCCGCGCGTTCGGCGGCGCCGGCTTGCTCGATACGGCTGCTGAACAGATACAACTGACGCGCGACGGCCATCGCCCGATAGCGCTGCACGGGCAGGGGCTGGTGCTGTTCATCGAGGGCTTCGTAGGGCAGGGCCAGTTCGTCGTTCCAGCCTGGGCCTTGCCACAACGGCACGATGCGTTCAGCGAAGTGCTGACGCAAGTGCGCAAGGCGGGTGCTCAGCTCGGGCAGGGTAGGGCGGGGGTCGGACATGGCAACGCTCGTCGCAATCGGGCAGGGCGCCATGATAGCAGCTAGCGGCCAGAGGTCGTCAGCCAGAGGTGCTCAAACCCTGCCAGTGGCGTGCACCGACAAAAATGAAGCGCAGCTGCTGGGTGATCTTCTCTTGCGCACTGAGCGGCTGGGCGGTGTGCGGGTCAGGGCTGTCGATCAGCTCGGGCAGGGTGGCGAAGACGGTCTTGACCACCAGGTCGGCCATCACTTCCAGTGCAGCGGCGTCGAGATGCTTCCAGCGCGGCATCAGGCCGAGGTCGGTGGCAAGGTCGGAGCTGATGTGCTGGCGCAGGCGAGCAATGGCCTGGCGCACCGGCTGCGAGCCGCCGTACTGTTCGCGGGCGAGAAACAGGAACTGAGTGCGGTGCGCGGCGACCATGTCGAGAAAGATGCGTACCGAGGCGTCGGTGATGCCGCCCATTTCAAATTCGTTTTGCCGCACCAGACGGATCGCGTGGCGGAAGGTCGCGTCGACTTCTTCGACCAGGGCCAGCCCGAGCGCGTCCATGTCGGGGAAGTGCCGATAGAAACCGGTGGGCACGATGCCGGCGGTCTTGGCCACTTCACGCAGGCTGATGCTGCCAAAGCCGCGGCCGCTCTCCATCAACTGGCAGGCAGCGTCCAGCAGGGCTTGACGGGTCTGGAGCTTCTGTTCGGCGCGAGGCAGCATGGGGCAGGCTTCTGTGGCTGTACGACGGGGGCATTCTGGATAAAAAGACGAAGCCCGGTCAATGGACCGGGCTTGGAGGGTAGCAGGCGCAGTATCGAGGATCGACCTTTTCTGCCATGGCAATCAGCTCACACGGCTGAGTTCGACCAGACGATCCGAGCCACCTTCAGCGACGCGGCCAGTGCGTTCGATCAAGCGATCCGAACCACCTTCGGCGACACGGCCAGTGCGTTCGATCAAGCGATCCGAGCCACCTTCGGCGACGCGGCCGGTGCGTTCGATCAAGCGATCCGAACCACCTTCGGCAAGGGTATTCAGGGCTTGCACGGCGGCCGCGTCGCTGGAGCGTGATTCGGCGGTCAGGTGCTGCTCCTGGCCAGGCAGGGCGAAGGCACTGGTGGCTGCGATGGACAGGGCAAGGCTAAGCAGTAATTGGCGTTTCATGATCAGGGCGCTCCTCTGGAGGGCTGGAAAGTGGGTACGAAGCCAATGCTACCCGCCGCACCGCCAGAGAAAAGTTCATAAGGATAATGGTAACAATCGACAGGATTGATACTGTTGCAGCAGCGCCTCTAACTCAGGCATCTCGGCGCCACAGCCATGCCGCTGAGCGCGCAGCTGGCCAGCCCGTTGGATGGCAAAGCTGATGAGGTCGACAGAAAATTCCTGGTTAGAATTCGCCTTGGATTAAACCCAGCGGCGTTTCATCAGTCCCACTTGTTAAGTGTCACCGTCGTGGCGCAATGAGCCATGCACTCAGGAGAATCACGCAATGACGCGCCCCGCCAGAATCATCACCTGGACCCTCGCCACACTGATCACCTTGTTGGCGATCCTGGTGGTAGTGATCGCCACCTTCGACTGGAACCGCGCCAAGCCGTTTCTCAACGAGAAAGTCTCGGCCGCCTTGCAGCGACCGTTCGCCATCAATGGCAACCTCGCCGTCAAATGGCGCACCGAGCCTGAAGAAGGCGGCTGGCGCGCCTGGGTGCCTTGGCCGCACTTCATTGCCGAGGACCTGACTCTGGGCAACCCGGAGTGGCTCAAGCAGCCGCAGATGGTCGGCCTGGAGAAGGTCGAGTTTCGTCTGTCGCCGCTGCCTCTGATCGTTCAGCACATTGTCATCCCGCGCATCAACCTGACCAAGCCCAACGCCAGCCTGACCCGCCTGGCCGATGGCCGCGCCAACTGGACGTTCGATTTCGGGCCCAAGGATGAAAACGCCGAACCGTCGAAATGGGTGCTGGATATCGGCGCCATCGGTTTTGATCAGGGCAATGTCAGCTACAACGACCAGACCCTCAAGGCCGACATGAAGGTGCAGATCGACCCGCTGGGCAAGCCGATCCCGTTCAGCGAGATCGTCGGCAAGGCCCGCGCCGAGAAGAGCGCCGGCGCCCAGGACTACGCCTTTGGCCTCAAGGCCAGCGGCCGTTACAAGGATCAGCCGGTATCCGGCACGGGCAAGATCGGTGGCCTGCTCGCCCTGCAGGACGCCAGCCAGCCGTTTCCGCTGCAGGCCGACGTGCGTATCGCCGACACCCATGTAGTGGTCGCCGGCACGCTGACCGACCCGCGTAATCTGGGCGCACTGGACCTGCGCCTGAAACTGTCCGGCAACAGCCTGGGCAATCTCTTCCCGCTGACTGGCGTGACCCTGCCGGACACGCCGGCTTATTCCACCGACGGCCATTTGCTGGCCAACCTGCACGCCGCCGAAGGCGCACGTTTCAGTTATGAAGGTTTCAACGGCAAGATCGGCGACAGCGACATTCATGGCGATCTGGCCTTTGTTGCGAGCAAGCCGCGGCCCAAGCTGAGCGGCAAGCTAGTCTCCAACCAACTGCTGTTCAAAGACCTCGCGCCGCTGATAGGCGCCGACTCCAACGCTGAACAAAAAGCCCGTGGCGGCGCCAGCAAGCAGCCTGGCGACAAGGTGCTGCCGGTCGAGGAGTTTCGGACCGAGCGCTGGCGCGCAATGGATGCCGACGTCAGTTTCAGCGGCAAGCGCATCGTGCACAGCTCAAAACTGCCGTTCAACGATCTGGCCGTGCACCTGATTCTCGATGACGGCCTGCTGCGCCTGGCGCCGCTGCGCTTTGGCGTGGCCGGTGGCAACCTTGCCGCCAACATTCGCCTGGACGGGCGCAATGTGCCGATGCAGGGCCGTGCGCGGCTGACTGCGCGTGGCTTCAAGCTCAAGGAGCTGTTCCCAGGCTTTGCACCGATGCAGACCAGCTTTGGTCAGCTCAATGGCGATGCCGATATCAGCGGCCGCGGCAATTCGGTAGCGGCGCTGCTGGGCACCGCCAACGGCGAGATGCGCATGTTGATCAACGATGGCGCGATCAGCCGCGAGCTGATGGAGCTGGCCGGCCTGAACGTGGGTAACTACGTGGTCGGTAAACTGTTCGGCGACAAGGATGTACAGATCAACTGCGCTGCTGCCGATGTTGGCATCAAGGATGGCCTGGCGAGCACCCGCGTGTTTGTCTTCGATACCGAGAACGCGATCATCTATGTCGATGGCACGGTCAACTTGGCCAGCGAACAACTCGACCTGAAGATCACCCCGGAATCCAAGGGCCTGCGCCTGTTCTCGCTGCGCTCACCGCTGTACGTGCGCGGCAAGTTCGCCAAACCCAGCGCGGGTGTGCAAGCGCTGCCGCTGGCCCTGCGCGGCGCCGGCATGGTTGCCCTGGGGGTTGCGATTGGCCCCGCAGCAGGGCTGCTGGCGCTGATTGCTCCGGGTGACGGCGAGCAGAACCAGTGCACGCCATTGCTCGAGCAAATGAAAGCCGGCAAGGCGCCGGCTGAGGTCAAGACGAAGAAGTAAGGCAGGTTTGCTATCGGCCTCTGCGCCGCAGGTTGCGGGCAGAGGCCAGAGGCTAGCGAATCACAGACCTTTGAGCAGGTCGGCCATGTCGTCGGCGTGCTCTTCTTCTTGGGCCAGGATGTCTTCGAAGATGCGACGGGTAGTCGGGTCGCTCTCGCCGATGTACTGGATGATTTCGCGGTAGCTGTCGACAGCGATACGTTCAGCCACCAGGTCTTCGAGCACCATCTCTTTGAGCGAGTTGCCCGCGACATACTGCGCGTGGGAGTTCTTGCTCAGGTTGTCCGGGTTGAAGTCCGGCTCGCCGCCCAGCTGGACAATACGCTCGGCCAGTTTGTCGGCGTGTTCGGCTTCCTGGGTAGCGTGCTCGAGGAACTCGTCAGCAGCCGCCGCCGCCTTGATCCCGCTGGCCATGAAGTAGTGGCGCTTGTAGCGCAGCACGCACACCAGCTCGGTCGCCAGCGACTCGTTGAGCAGCTGGATGATCTTCTCGCGGTCGGCGCTGTAGCCTTCGGTCACGGCGCCGTCTTCGACGTGCTGGCGGGCGCGTTCGCGCAAGGTGTGTTTATCGGTCAGTTCAACGTGGCTCATGCTCATCTCCGAAATATCAGGGTGGTCAGGGTTTCAGGAAGACTCAGGCACCGGTTGCGGCTTGCTTGTCTTCTTCTCGTTGCTTGCAAGTCTTGAAGCCTTTGGCATCGACGTGGCCGGTGGCATCGAAGCGCACGTAGTAGGGCTGCTGATGACCATCACGGTTGAGGATGTAGTCGTTGCAGGTGCCGCCATTGGGCAGGTCGATGACCATCGACGGGCTGCCACCGATGGCGATTACCTTCTGCATGGTCATGCCGTTCTCGACCTGCTTGACCAGCGGCTCGTCACGGTAGGTAACGTAGTCCACCGGGTTTTCCGGACGGCTGCCGCAGGCGGCCAGCGTGGCGCTGGCCAGAAGGATTGCCAAAGTCTGTTTGTACATGGTCCCGCTCCTTGCTCAGGGTGTGTGCAGGATTGGAACCGCAGCGCGGCTCAGGAGTTCGATTGTGACGGTCATCTCGCTCGCGTTAGTGTTGGCTGATGGCCAAGCCCCAGGAGACGGCGATGAAACAGGATCTGGCGACGCGATACCCCGTGGTGCTGGTGCCGGGCATGCTCGGTTTTGTGCGGTTGCTGGTGTATCCGTACTGGTTCGGCATCGTTGCGGCCCTGCGCCGTGGCGGGGCCAAGGTCTATCCGGTGCAGGTGTCGCCGCTGCATTCCAGCGAGGTGCGTGGCGAGCAATTGCTGGCGATCATCGAAGACATCTGCCAGCGCAGCGGCGCCGCCAAGGTCAACCTGATCGGCCACAGCCAGGGCGCACTCAGCGCTCGCTATGCTGCTGCCAAACGCCCAGACCGGATCGCCTCGGTGACGTCGGTGGCCGGGCCCAATCACGGCTCGGAGCTGGCCGACCACCTCGAACGCACAGCGCCCGGCCACTCGCGCAAAGGGCGTGTGCTGCGCGCCGTGTTGCACGGCCTGGCGCTGCTGATGGGCTGGCTGGAAACAGGCTGGCGCCGTGAGCGGCTGCCAATCGACGTGCACGCTTCGCATCAGTCGCTGACCTGCGCCGGAGTGGCGCTGTTCAACCAGGCTTATCCACAGGGCCTGCCGCAGCGATGGGGCGGCGAGGGCGCCTATGAGGTCAATGGCGTGCGCTACTACTCGTGGTCGGGCACGCTGCAGCCCGGCCTGACCGACCAGGGCCGCAACCGCTTTGACGGCAGCAACCGCTTCTGTCGCCTGTTCGCCCGCAGCTTCGTGCGCGAGAAAGGCCAGTGCGATGGCATGGTCGGGCGCAACAGCTCGCACCTCGGTCAGGTGCTGGGCGATGACTACCCGCTGGATCATCTGGACATTGTCAACCAGTCACTGGGCGCGGTGGGCAAGGGCGCCGAACCGGTGCGGCTGTTTACCGAGCACGCTGCGCGCCTGAAAGCCGCCGGGCTCTGACCGCGCTCACGCTGGCAGGCGGAAATAGTTGGCTACACTCAGGCTTGGATCCGTGCATGGGGCGCGGAACAAGGAGGCCACTCCATGAAGCGACTGCAAGCGCCACTACTGGTATTGGGGATGTTGATCTGCGCGCAAGGATTTGCCGCCACCCCCCAGCAGGAAAAGATGAAAAGCTGTAACGCCGACGCCACTGCGCAGACCCTCAAGGGCGATGAGCGCAAGGCATTCATGAGCAAGTGCCTGAAGGTCACCCAGCAGGAGAAAATGACCCGCTGCAACGCCACTGCCTCCGAGAAGACCCTCAAGGGTGACGAACGCAAAGCATTCATGAGCACCTGCCTGAAGAAGAAATGAGCTGTATCTATGTTTGCGCGCCGAAGGCTGGCAGACTGCGATTCTTTTCCGCTGTCTGCCCCTGAGGCTGTATGACTTTCACCCCTCGCCAGGTCACTCTGGCCAGCTGGATCATCGTTTTTGCCGGCCTGTTGCTGGCCCTGCCGCTGAAGTTGTTGCCGAGCCTGCTCGCCGGGCTGCTGGTGTTCGAACTGGTCAATATGCTCACCCCACGGCTACAGCCGATCATTGCCGGGCAGCGCGCGCGCTGGCTGGCGGTGGCGTTGCTGGGCACCCTTGTGGTGACCAGCCTGAGCTTGCTGATTGCGGGCGCGTTCAGCTTCCTGCTGCATGAGGCGGAAAACCCCGGCGCTTCGCTGGACAAGTTCATGTTGCTGGTGGAGCAGGCGCGCAGCCAGTTGCCGCCGTTCATCGAGGGCTATTTGCCGGCCAGTGCGGCCGAGTTCAAGGTGGCCATCGGCGAGTGGCTGAGGAGCCATCTGGGCGAGTTGCAGCTGGTTGGCAAGGGCATGGCGCACATGTTCGTCACCCTGCTGATCGGGATGATCCTCGGCGCCATCGTCGCCTTGCAGCGCATCCCCGATATCTCCCGGCGCAAGCCACTGGCGGCCGCCATGTTCGAGCGCCTGGCGCTGCTGGTGCAGGCGTTTCGCAATATCGTCTTCGCCCAGATCAAGATCTCCCTGCTCAATACCTTCTTCACCGGGGTCTTCCTTGCGGTGGTGTTGCCGCTGTTCGGCGTGCACCTGCCGCTGACCAAGACCTTGATCGTGCTGACCTTCCTGCTCGGCCTGCTGCCGGTGATCGGCAACCTGATGTCGAACACGCTCATCACCATCGTCGGCTTGTCGCTGTCGATCTGGGTGGCGTTGGCGGCGCTGGGCTATCTGATCGTTATCCACAAGGTCGAGTACTTCCTCAACGCGCGGATCGTCGGCGGCCAGATCAGGGCCAAGTCGTGGGAGTTGCTGCTGGCGATGCTGGTGTTCGAGGCCGCGTTCGGCTTGCCTGGGGTGGTGGCCGGGCCGATTTATTATGCGTATCTGAAGAGTGAGCTGCGCCGCGCCGAGTTGGTGTGAGGCGCCTGCCTGAACACGATGCCAGCCAGTGCCCTGTGGGCGTTGTACGCCCCCAGGGCCTCGAACTGCAACGCTCCCGTCAGTGCACTCTGTTCCGCGCTATCTCGATGTCATCCATGATTGCCTTGGCAAACGCACTGAGATAGTCCGCCGCGCCCAGCAGCTTGTGGTCATTCTCCATATCGCCTTCGCGAACCAGGTGCTTGATATAGCCAAGCAACACTGACACCTGCTCATAGGCATGCTCGAACGGCACGCCCGGCATCACCCGAAAAATATGACAGGGCTTTTCGCCCGCCTCGAAAAACGTCTCGACGCCGACGGTGACGTCTGTGCGTGGGTGATCGCTCATGCCAGTGCCTCCTGGCGTGCCTGCAGCCGATGGAATACGTGTTCGACCAAGGCGCGTGCGGTGTCGGTGCAATGGCTGGCGTTGGCCAGCATGCACGTACCCGGCTGGCCCGGGTGGTTGCGGCAGTGTTGTTCCAGGGTCGCCGACACGCCGCGCAGCAGTTCGCTGGTGTGGGCGAGAGCGTCAGGTGGGTACAGGTCGGGGTGGATGGAGGCGTAGAAGGGGGTTGTAGTGGGTGGGTCGGGGACGATTTTCTTCATGGCAAAACTCCTCAATTCCATTGGCGGAGACTGCCTCTCGACTTTCTCAGGGATCGAGGGTGGCAGCCGGGCGCGGGGTGAGAAACCGAGGGAATCAAGGAAAACTCGGCCGGACCGAAGTCCGCCCGCGCACGGCCGCCATAGCGGCTTGCCGCGTGATTCATTCAACGGGTTCTCACACCCGGTCACCGTGGAACGGCGACCCAGGGACGTTATCCCTGAGCCACTTCCCCGACAACAGCGAAGATTCGGCAAGGCGCGTAGGATAGTTCCGAAGCTAGGCCGATTTGAAGCATTTGGTTTCAGTTTGGGAAATGTCTTACGGCATCGAATCGGTGGATTGGGGGTTTCGTAGCCCCCAAAACACGTACTTGGACAAAGCGCAGGAACGCCTGCCAGGCCTGCGCTGAGGCTTACACCGCGCCGTAACGCTTGCGCGCTTCGATCGCCAGGCCGCTGCCGATGCTGCCGAAGATATTGCCTTCGACGTGGCGGGCATTGGGCAGCATCGCCGCGACGCTGTTGCGCAGCGCCGGGATGCCGCTGGAGCCGCCGGTGAAGAACACCGTGTCGACCTGGCTCTCAGTGACGCCAGCCTTGTTCAGCAATTCGCTGACGCTGCCACGGACCCGTTGCAGCAGGCTGCCAATGGCGTCTTCGAACAAGGCGCGGGTCAGTTCGACGGTCAGTTCCGGCTCGACCCGGCGCATGTCGATCTGGCGGCTGGGCTGATCGGTCAGCTCGATCTTGCTGGCCTCGATCTCCATCGCCAGCCAGTGCCCGGCACGCTGCTCGATCAGCTTGAACAGGCGATCGATGCCCAGCGCATCTTCGATGTCATAGCGCATGTTGCCCAGCGCCAGCTGCGACTTCTGCGAGTACACGGCGTTGATGGTGTGCCAGGTGGCCAGGTTCAAGTGGTAGCTGGTTGGCATCAGCGCGCCGCTCTTCATCTTGCTGCCGTAGCCGAACAGCGGCATCACGCCTTGCAGGCTCAACTGCTTGTCGAAGTCGGTACCGCCGATGTGCACACCGCCGGTGGCGAGGATATCGCTCTGGCGCTCGGCCAGGTGATGGCGATCAGGCGACAGGCGGATCAGGGTGAAGTCGGAGGTACCACCGCCGATGTCGACGATCAGCACCAGCTCTTCGCGGCTGATGCCGGACTCGTAGTCGAACGCTGCGGCGATTGGCTCGTACTGGAACGACACGTCCTTGAAGCCGATCTTGCGCGCGACGTCGGCGAGGGTATCTTCGGCTTCCTGGTCGGCCGCCGGGTCATCGTCAACGAAGAATACCGGGCGGCCCAGCACGACTTGCTCGAAGCTGCGCTCGGCGTCGGCTTCGGCGCGCTTTTTCAGCTCGCCGATGAACATCCCGAGCAAGTCCTTGAACGGCAGGGCAGTGCCGAGCACGCTGGTGTCATGCTTGATCAGCTTGGAGCCGAGCAGGCTTTTGAGCGAGCGCATCAGGCGCCCTTCGTAACCTTCAAGGTATTCGTGCAGGGCCAGGCGGCCGTACACCGGGCGACGCTCCTCGATATTGAAGAACACCACCGAGGGCAAGGTGATCTTGCCTTGCTCGAGGGCGATCAGCGACTCGGCACCCGGGCGGTGCCAGCCGACCGTGGAGTTGGAGGTGCCAAAATCGATGCCCAGGGCACGGGCCGGGGATACGTCGGACATGGACAATTTACTTCCGGAGGCAAAACGGCCGCGCAGTTTATGCCCTTTGTCAGCAGAATCAAGACCAGTCGTCTGCTCCAAGACAACCCCAAACCGCCCTTGAAAGGCTATGCTTGGTCCCTATCTTCAGATGCAACACGCAAATTCACACTGGTGATCCATAGATGGACTTCAAAGACTATTACAAGATACTCGGCGTAGAGCCCACCGCGGACGACAAGGCGATCAAGGCCGCGTACCGCAAGCTGGCCCGCAAGTATCACCCCGATGTCAGCAAGGAGCGCGACGCCGAGGACAAGTTCAAAGAGGCCAACGAGGCCTACGAAGTGCTTGGTGACGCGCAGAAACGCGCCGAATTCGACGAGATCCGCAAGTATGGCGGCCAGCACGGCCGGCCGTTCCAGGCCCCGCCTGGCTGGCAGGGTCGCGGCGCTGGCGCGGACAATGGTTTCGAGGGCGGCGACTTCTCCGACTTCTTCAGCTCGATCTTTGGCGCACGTGGCGGCAGCCCGTTCGGACGCGGACAGCAGCAACAACACCGCAGCGCGGGCAGACGAGGGCAGGACGTGGAACTGGAGCTGGCGGTTTTCCTTGAGGAAACCCTGAACAAAGAGTCCAAGCAGATCAGCTTCCAGATCCCGCAGACCAACGCCGCCGGGCAGCGCACCGGGTTCACCACCAAGACCCTCAACGTCAAGATCCCGGCCGGGGTCACCGACGGCGAGCGCATCCGCCTCAAGGGCCAGGGCGCGCCAGGGGTTGGCGGTGGTGCCAACGGTGACCTGTTCCTGACCGTTCGCATGGCGCCGCACCCGCTGTTCGATGTCGAAGGCCACGACCTGATCATCACCGTGCCGCTGGCGCCGTGGGAAGCCGCGCTGGGCACCAAGGTTGCGGTACCGACCCTGACCGGCAAGATCAACCTGACCATCCGCCCCGACAGCCAGAGCGGCCAGCGCCTGCGCGTCAAAGGCATGGGCTTGAGCAACAAGCAGGGCGAACGCGGTGATCTGTACGCGCAATTGAAGGTGGTCATGCCGACCCAGTCGGACGACGCCACCCGTGAACTGTGGGCCAAGCTTGCCGAGAAGGCCGCGTTCAACCCGAGGACTCAATGGAGTAGTTGATCATGAGCAGCACCCTGATCGTTCAACTGGACATGCGCACCCTCTGCCAGGAAGCCGATATCACGGCTGACTGGGTGATCGAAATCGTCGAGCACGGCATTGTTGAACCGTCGGGGCGAACACCGGAAGACTGGCTGTTCGACGACCGCGCGCCGGTAACCCTCAAGCGCGCGGTCAAGCTGCATCAGGAGCTTGAACTGGAGTGGGAAGGCGTGGCGCTGGCGCTGGAGTTGCTGGAAGAAGTGCAGCACCTGCGCAGCGAGAACACCATGCTGCGCCAGCGGTTGGGGCGGTTTACCCAGATGTGATCCCCACAGGACCCTTGTCTGGCGCTCCTACACGTCCGCGGGGTTCAGGATCAGTTGCATGAAGGTCAGGTCCAGCCAGCGGCCAAACTTGATGCCCACCTGCGGCATCTGCCCGGTCACGACAAACCCCAGCCGCTCATGCAGCCGCACTGACGCTGCATTGCCGCTCTCGATCGCGGCCACCATCACATGCTTGCCGCAGCCACGCGCACGCTCGATCAATGCCGCCATCAGCAACGGCCCCAGGCCCTTGCCACGTTGATCATCACGCACATACACCGAATGCTCGACGGTATACCGAAACCCCTCGAACGGCCGCCAATCGCCAAACGACGCATAACCCAGCACGCCGCTGTCATCAGTTATCACCAGGATCGGATAACCCTGCTCAGCCCGCGCCGCGAACCAGGCCTGGCGGTTGGCCAGGTCCACCGGGGTCTCGTTCCAGATCGCCGTGGTGTTGCGCACGGCATCGTTGTAAATGGCGAGAATGCCCGGCACATCGGCAGCCTGGGCATCGCGAATCGGGTAGCTCATGACAACGTCTCGCAGAAGGATTGCCTGCAGATTAAATGGTTACCAACCCGCGCACACCTTCAGCCTGCATGTTTTCGCCACGGCCTTGCTGGATGATCTCGCCGCGGGCCATCACCAGGTACTGATCGGCCAGCTCCTCGGCAAAATCATAGAACTGCTCGACCAGCAAAATGGCCATGTCGCCACGGTCGGCCAGTTTGCGAATCACCGCGCCGATTTCCTTGATCACCGAGGGCTGGATGCCTTCAGTAGGTTCGTCGAGGATCAGCAAGCGTGGCCGGCTGGCCAAGGCGCGCCCGATGGCCAGTTGCTGCTGCTGGCCGCCGGACAAGTCACCGCCACGGCGCTGCTTCATCTGCTCGAGCACCGGGAACAGCTCGTAGATGAACGCCGGCACTTCGCGCGCCTCGCGGGCCGGGAAGCGCGACAAGCCCATCAGCAGGTTCTCTTCAACGGTCAGCCGGGCGAAAATCTCCCGCCCCTGTGGCACATAGGCGATGCCGGCATGCACCCGTTGCTGCGGCTTGAGGGTGGTGATCGGCTGGTCTTCCCAGTGCACGCTGCCTTCGCGCGCCGGCACCAGGCCCATCAAACAGCGCAGCAGGGTGGTCTTGCCGACCCCGTTGCGGCCTAGCAGGCAGGTCACTTCACCGATTTTGGCCTCGAATGACAGGCCGCGCAGGATATGGCTGCCGCCGTAGTACTGATGCAGGGTATCGATTTTCAGCATGTGCAAATCCTTGAGCGCAACGGTTGGCGCGGTCTGTTGGTAAACAACGATCAGCGGCCCAGGTAAACCTCGATCACCCGTTCATCCGCCTGCACCTGCTCCAGCGAGCCTTCGGCCAGCACGCTGCCCTGGTGCAACACAGTGACGTGGTCGGCGATGCTGCCGACAAAGCCCATGTCGTGCTCTACCACCATCAACGAATGGCTGCGTGCCAGGCCCTTGAACAGCTCGGCGGTGAATTCGGTTTCGGCATCGGTCATGCCTGCCACCGGCTCATCGAGCAGCAGCAACTGCGGCTCCTGCACCAACAGCATGCCGATTTCCAGAAACTGCTTTTGCCCGTGCGACAGCAGCCCGGCCTGGCGTTGGGCCAAGGGCAGCAGGCGCAACTGGGTCAATACCGAGTCGATGCGCTCGCGCTGCTCGCTGGACAGCCGCGAGGCCAGGCTGGCCCATACCGACTTGTCGGTCTTGAGCGCCAGCTCGAGGTTTTCGTAGACGGTCAGCGCCTCGAACACCGTCGGCTTCTGGAACTTGCGACCGATCCCGGCCTGGGCGATCTGGTACTCGCTCATGCGGGTCAGGTCGAGGGTGTCACCGAAAAACGCCGTGCCGGTGTCTGGGCGGGTCTTGCCGGTGATCACGTCCATCATGGTGGTCTTGCCGGCACCATTGGGGCCGATGATGCAGCGCAGCTCGCCAACGCCGATGTACAGGTTCAGTGCATTGAGCGCCTTGAAACCATCGAAGCTGACGCTGATGTCTTCCAGGCTCAGCACCGTCCCGTGACGCACATCCAGGCCCTTGCCGCGGCGCTGGCCAAGGCCGATCGCATCGCGCCCGGCGCCGATCTGGTCGAATACCGGTTCGAGCATGAACTCCGGGTGTACCGGTGGGATGCCTCTCATTGCTGATTCCTTTTCTTCAACAGGCCGACCACGCCCTTGGGCAGGTACAAGGTGACGATGATGAACAACGCGCCGAGGAAGAACAGCCAGAACTCCGGGAAGGCCACGGTGAACCAGCTCTTCATGCCATTGACCAGGCCCGCCCCGAGCAATGGCCCGATCAACGTGCCGCGCCCGCCCAGTGCCACCCATACGGCGGCTTCGATGGAGTTGGTCGGCGACATTTCGCTGGGGTTGATGATGCCCACCTGCGGCACGTACAACGCCCCGGCCAGGCCGCACAGCACGGCGCTGAGCACCCACACCAGCAGCTTGAAACCGCGCGGGTCGTAGCCACAGAACATCAGCCTGTTTTCCGCATCACGCAGCGCCGTCAGCAGGCGGCCGAACTTGCTCTGGGTCAGCCGCCAGCACAGGTACAGGCTGGCCAGCAGCAGGCCGACAGTGAGCAGGAACAACACCGCCCGGGTGCCTTGCGCGGCCACATCGAAGCCGGCAATGGTGCGGAAGTTGGTGAAGCCGTTGTTGCCACCAAAGCCGGTCTCGTTGCGGAAGAACAGCAGCATGCCGGCAAAGGTCAGTGCCTGGGTCATGATCGAGAAGTACACGCCCTTGATCCGCGAGCGGAAGGCGAACCAGCCGAACACCAGCGCGAGCAGGCCCGGCGCCAGCACCACCAGGCACAGCGCCCAGGCCAGATGCTGGGTGCCGGCCCAGAACCAGGGCAGCTCGGTCCACGACAGAAAGGTCATGAACGCCGGCAGGCCGTCACCCGCCGCCTGGCGCATCAGGTACATGCCCATGGCGTAGCCGCCGAGGGCGAAGAACAGGCCATGCCCCAGCGAGAGCATGCCGGCATAGCCCCAGACCAGGTCCAGCGCCAGCGCGACAATGGCGTAACAAAGGATCTTGCCGACCAGCGTCAGGGTGTAGGCCGAGACCTGCAGCGAGTGCTCTGCCGGTAGCAGCGACAGCAGCGGCAAGGCCAGCAGTAGCAGGACAACAACGATGCCGATGGCCAGCGACAGGCGCGGCCCGGCCTTTTGTGCGGCGGTGACAAGCAGTGGCTGGTTCATCAGTCGATTACCCGTCCCTTGAGAGCGAACAAGCCTTGCGGGCGCTTCTGAATGAACAGGATGATCAGCGCAAGGATAAGGATCTTGCCCAGCACCGCACCGATCTGCGGCTCGAGCAATTTGTTGGCGATGCCCAGGCCGAACGCGGCCCAGAGGGTGCCGGCGAGCTGGCCGACGCCACCCAGTACCACCACCAGGAACGAATCGATGATGTAGCTCTGGCCAAGGTCCGGGCCGACGTTGCCGACCTGGCTCAGGGCGACCCCACCCAGGCCGGCAATGCCTGAGCCCAGGCCGAAGGCGAGCATGTCGACGCGGCCGGTGGACACCCCGCAGCACGCAGCCATGTTGCGGTTCTGCGTTACCGCCCGCACGTTCAGGCCCAGCCGGGTGCGGTTGAGCAGCAGCCAGGTCAGCAGCACCACCGCCAGGGCAAAGCCGATGATCACCATGCGGTTATAGGGCAGGACCAGGTTCGGCAGCACTTGAATGCCGCCGGACAGCCACGCCGGGTTGGCCACCTCGACGTTCTGCGCGCCGAACAGCAGGCGGATCGCCTGGATCAGGATCAAGCTGATGCCCCAGGTCGCCAGCAGGGTTTCCAGCGGGCGGCCGTACAGATGACGGATCACCGTGCGCTCCAGCACCATACCGACCCCGGCACTGACGGCAAACGCCACCGGCAGGGCGATCAGCGGGTAGAACTCGATTGCGCTGGGCGCATAGCGCTGCAGCAGTACCTGGACCATGTAGGTGCTGTAGGCGCCGAGCATGAGCATCTCGCCGTGGGCCATGTTGATCACCCCGAGCAAGCCGAAGGTGATCGCCAGGCCCAGTGCAGCCAGCAGCAGGATCGAGCCCAGCGACAGGCCGCTGAAGGCCTGGCCGAGCAGTTCGCCGATCAGCAGCTTGCGCTTGACCTGGGCCAGGCTGGTTTCGGCAGCAGTGCGCACGCCGGGATCGCTCTCGACGCCAGGCTGCAACAGGGTTTCCAGACGGGTACGGGCCAGCGGGTCGCCGGTTTCGCCGAGCAGGCGCACGGCGGCAAGGCGCACCGACGGCTCGCTGGCGACCAATTGCAGGTTGGCCAGGGCCAATGCGAGGGCGGCGTGCACGGCTGGGTCTGCTTCGTTGGCGAAGCGCCGATCGAGGAACGCCATCTGCGCCGGCTGGGCGCTGCGTTGCAGCTCGCCGGCTGCGGCCAGGCGCAGCTTGGCGTCGTCGCTCAGCAGTTGATGGCTGGCCAGCGCGTTGTCGATCAGGCCGCGCAGGCGGTTGTTCAGGCGCAGTTTGCGCGTGTCGCCTTCAGCGATGCGGCCTTGTTGCAGCGCGGTCAGCAGGGCCAGCCGCGCCGGCTCTGGCTGGGCAGCCCACTCCTGCAGCAGGCGGGCCTGGTCTGCGGGCTTGGCGGCGTAGAAGAGGTCGCCTTCGCTGGCCTGGGTTGCCAGCGGCAGCAGCAGGAGCAGGGCGAGCAGGAATCTGAGCATTTGTTGATCCTGTTGTGTCAGGGGGAGGCGAGGTCTACGCCCTCGATCGCGACACAAGGCCGCTCCTACACGGACTGCGGTGGCTGTGCATCACGCTTTGTCGGTGGCAGCGGCCTGGTCGGATCGGGCGCAAAGGGCCGCAGCGCGGCCCCCGGGTCACTTAATTACCTTTCACCGCATAATCCGGACGCTTGTCGTTGCCAGGGATGAACGGGCTCCACGGCTGCGCGCGCAGCGGCTGCTCGGTCTCCCAGACCACACTGAACTGACCGTCATCCTGGATCTCGCCGATCATCACCGGCTTGTGCAGGTGGTGGTTGGTCTTGTCCATGGTCAGGGTGTAGCCCGACGGCGCGGCAAAGGTCTGCCCGGCCAGCGCTTCGCGGACCTTGTCGACATCGGTGGATTTGGCTTTCTCGACCGCCTGCGCCCACATGTTGATACCCACGTAGGTGGCTTCCATCGGGTCGTTGGTCACCGCCTTGTCGGCGCCTGGCAGGCCCTTGGCCTTGGCGTAGGCCTTCCAGTCTGCGACAAACTTCTGGTTGACCGGGTTATCCACCGACTCGAAGTAGTTCCACGCCGCCAGGTGGCCGACCAATGGTTTGGTGTCGATGCCGCGCAGTTCTTCTTCGCCCACCGAGAACGCCACCACAGGCACATCGGTGGCTTTCAGGCCTTGGTTGGCCAGCTCTTTGTAGAACGGCACGTTGGAGTCGCCGTTGACGGTGGAAATCACCGCGGTCTTGCCGCCAGCAGAGAACTTCTTGATGTTGGCGACGATGGTTTGGTAATCGGCGTGGCCGAATGGCGTGTACACCTCTTCGATGTCCTTGTCGGCCACACCTTTGCTGTGCAGGAACGCCCGCAGGATCTTGTTGGTGGTGCGCGGGTAGACGTAGTCGGTGCCGAGCAGGAAGAAGCGCTTGGCGCTGCCGCCGTCTTCGCTCATCACGTATTCGACCGCCGGGATCGCCTGCTGGTTAGGCGCCGCGCCGGTGTAGAAGACGTTGGGCGACATCTCTTCACCTTCATACTGCACCGGGTAGAACAGCAGCCCGTTGAGCTCTTCGAACACCGGCAGCACCGACTTGCGCGACACCGACGTCCAGCAGCCGAACACCACCGCGACCTTGTCCTGGGTCAGCAACTGGCGGCTCTTTTCCGCGAACAGCGGCCAGTTGGAAGCCGGGTCGACCACCACCGCTTCGAGCATCTTGCCATTGACCCCACCCTTGGCGTTGATCTGGTCGATGGTCATTAGTGCCATGTCCTTGAGCGAGGTCTCGGAAATGGCCATGGTCCCCGACAGCGAATGGAGGATGCCGACCTTGATGGTCTCGGCGGCCTGGATACTCCAGCTCAGGCCCATCGCCGCAATCGATGCGCTAAGGGTAAAGGCCTTGATCAGACTGCGACGCTTCATGTGCTCTCTCCGCTGAGTTTTTTATGCTGTTGGCGACTCTGCAGGAGGCATTGCAAGCGCTGTGCCCGCTTTTCGGACACGGCCAAAGCCCCGGATTTCGGGGCTTTGCGGGGAAGGGGTGGGGTTGCCGGGTCCAGCTTGGTGCTGGCGCCCGAGGTGTGCACGGTATTGGGGCCGCAGGGCGGCCCCATTCAGTCAGCGGTCCAGTGCGGCTCGCGGCCGGCGCTTGCTGCGCACGAACTGGTAGGTCACTGCCAACAGCACAAACCAGATCGGCGTCACCACCAGTGCCGAGCGGGTGTCTGCCTCAAGGCTCAGCAGCACCAGAATGGCGGCAAAGAACACCAGGCACACGTAGCACATGAAGCGCCCGCCGGGCATCTTGTAGATCGAGCTTTGATGCAGCGCCGGGCGCTGGCTGCGGTACTTGAGGTATGACAGCAGGATCAGCGTCCAGACGAACATGAACAGTACCGCCGACACCGTGGTCACCAGGGTGAAGGCTTCGATGACGTTTGGCACCAGGTAGATCAACACCGCGCCCAGCAGCAGGCAGGCGCAGGAGAAGAACAGGCCGTTGGCCGGTACTGCACGGCGCGAGAGCTTCTCGAAGGCCTTGGGTGCGTCACCTTCCTGGGCCAGGCCGAACAGCATGCGGCTGGTGGAGAACACACCGCTGTTGGCCGACGAGGCGGCCGAGGTCAGCACCACGAAGTTGATGATGCTGGCCGCAGCAGGCAGGCCGGCGAGGACGAACAACTCGACGAACGGGCTCTTGCCCGGCACCACGTCGCGCCACGGCGTCACTGCCATGATCGCGATCAGCGCCAACACGTAGAAGACGATGATGCGGATCGGGATCGAGTTGATCGCCCGTGGCAGGGTGCGCTCCGGATCTTTTGCTTCGGCGGCGGTGGTGCCGACCAGCTCGATGCCGACGAAGGCGAACACGGCGATCTGGAAGCCGGCGAAGAAGCCCATCAGGCCATGGGGGAACATGCCGTCATCGTTCCACAGGTTGGCCAGTTGGGCGGTGCTGCCGGAGGGCGACTGGAAGCCGGTGATGACCATGTACAGGCCGGTGGCGACCAGGCCGAGGATGGCGACGATCTTGATCAGGGCGAACCAGAATTCCATCTCGCCGAACATCTTCACCGTCACCAGATTCAGCGACAGCAGCAACGCCACGCAGCTCAGCGCCGGGATCCACTGCGGCAGGTCAGGGAACCAGAACTGGGTATAGGCGGCAATCGCGACCACGTCGGCAATACCGGTGACGACCCAGCAGAACCAGTAGGTCCAGCCGGTGAAGTAACCGGCCCAGGGCCCGAGCAGGTCGGCCGAAAAGTCGATGAAGGACTTGTAGTTGAGGTTCGACAGCAGCAGCTCGCCCATCGCCCGCATGACGAAGAACAGCATGAAGCCGATGATCATGTAGACGAAGATGATCGACGGGCCGGCCAGGCTGATCGTCTTGCCCGAGCCCATGAACAGGCCGGTGCCGATGGCGCCACCGATGGCGATAAGCTGAATGTGGCGGTTGCTCAGGTTGCGTTGCAGATGCTGGTCATCTGGCTCAGGGGTAGAGGTCACGGTCATTGGCTGCATTCCATTATTGGTTCAGTCTTTTTTTGCTAGCCGAGTAGGCTAACACGCCCGTTCCAGATCGGGGCGTGACAGATCGACACGAGTATTGCAGTGCAGCCAGGGGCTGCGCAGCAGCCCCGGCAAATCTCAAACGCTGACCACCGCCCGCCGCCGCACCACGCGGCGATCGACCACCCACATCACCAGCATCGACACCCCCACCAGCGGAAACGCGACGCCCAGTACCAGCATCACTACGGTCGCCGTCTTCCAGCGCGGCAAATCATGGCGCAACGGCGGCACCCCCAGCCCACCCTCGGGCCGGCGTTTCCACCACATCACCAGACCACTCACCGAGCCGAGCAGGATCATCAGGCACACCAGCAGGATCACGATCTGGTTGAACGCGCCAAACATCTTGCCTTCATGCAGCATCACGCCCAGTTCAGTCGCACGGGCGACCGGGCTGTAATCCTGCCAGCGCACATCGGCCAGCACCTGGCCGGTGTACTGATCGACATGCAGGGTGGCATCGTTGCGCGGATCATCGGCAAACACCGCAATGGTAAACACACCATCGGCAGTGGTCGGCAGGGTAATGCTGTAGCCCGGCTCGACCTGGCGGCTGCTGGCAATGTCTTCGATCTGCTGCAGGCTGACCTGCGGCGCCGCCGGCTTGCTCGACATCATGTGGTGCCCGGCGTGTTCGGCATGGGCGCCAGACTGCGGCATGGGCGTGTTCTCCATTGCCCAGGGTACGGTCTGCCGATGCGCCTGGTTGAGCACGCGCGCCTGCTGGTCAGACTTGGGCACGTCATTCCACATCGCTGCCGGGAAGCGGTTCCACAGATCGGCATACTGCTTGCCCCACATGCCGGTCCAGGTCATGCCGCTGAGCAGCATCAGCAGCAACAGCGCCGAACCCCAGAAGCCGCTGACCGCATGCAGGTCGCGCCACAGCAGCCGGCCGCGGGCAGCAAAGCGCGGCCAGAGCACGCCGGCACCGTTGCGCCCGCGCGGCCACCACAGGTACAGCCCCGACACCACCAGCACAATGCCCCAGCCAGCAGCCAGCTCCACCAGCCGGTCACCGACCGTGCCGACCATCAGCTCGCCATGCAGGGCGCGGGCGATGGCCTGCAGGTTCTGCTTGGCGTCCTGCTCGCCAAGTACCTTGGCGTTGTACGGATCGACGAACACGTTCAGCTCACGGCCGCCGTCATGCACCACGAATTGCGCGCTGCGCTCGCTGTTCAGCGGCGGCAGGTACTGGCCGACGTGACCCTGTGGATACGCCTGCTGAACCTGCGCCAGCAGCGCGTCGGCGCTCTGGCGATGGTGGCCGGCTTCGACCACCATCAGCTCGCGGTACATCAGTGGGTCAAGCTGTGGCTTGAACAGGTAGATGATCCCGGTCAGCGCCAGCAGAATCATGAATGGCGCAACGAACAGCCCGGCATAGAAATGCCAGCGCCAGGCCAGGTTGTAGAAGGAAATACGCGGTCCGCCCATGGAACCTCCCATCAGTGGGGCGCGGTCATGGCCGCGCCCGTTGTAATTGTCAGAAGCTGAGATCGACTTTGGTCCAGAAGGTCCGGCCAGGCTCAGGCACCGGTTGCGGATCGTTCGCCGGGTAACCGAAGCCGGCGTTGCCGGCCAGGTTCAGGTGCTCGGCGTAAGCCTTGTCGAACAGGTTGTCGACGCCGGCGCTGAGCTTGAAATTGCGCGTGACCTTGTAGGCGCCATTGAGCGAGAACACGCCAAAGCCTGCGCTTTGTTGATAGTCCTTGCCGACCACATTGCCCTGATTTTCAGCGACGCGGTGCTGCGCCGAGACCAGTCGCCATAGCGCACCGGTGCTCCAGTTGTCCTGGCTGTAGGTCAGGCCCAAGCGGCTTTCCAGTGGCGGCATCTGCGGCAGTGCCTTGCCGTCGCTGCTGTTTTTGCCCCAAGCGTAAGCCAGGGTCGCGTCGGCCTTCCAGTTTTCCGATAGCTTGTACGCCGCGCCCAGCTCGCCGCCCATGATCCGCGCATCGATGTTCTGCGCCTGAGTGGTGCTCATGCCCATCATGCCGGTCTGGTAATCGAACAGGATGTAGTCGCGGACCTGCCCGACATAGCCCGAGGCCCAGGCTTCCAGGCGCTCGTCACGGTACTGGATGCCGAAGTCGAGCTGGGTGGTTTTCTCCGGTTTGATCGCGTCGAAGGCGTTGCGCGTGCCGGCCGGGCCGTCAGCCGAGAACAGCTCCCAGTAATCGGGGAAGCGTTGCGCATGGCCAAGGCCGATGTAGGTGGTGGCCGACAGCGCGCTGAGGTCATGCTCATAACGGACAAAGCCGCTGGGCAGGGTATCGGCGCGGGTGTCGCCTGCGGTGGGTTGGTCGCTGCGCAAATCGCGCGCCGAGGCGCGGTCAAGGCGGGCGCCGCTGATCAGCCGGTCTTCGCCGCTGGCGTACCAGGTCAGCTCGGCGAACGCGCCGTAGTTATGAAACTCGGCATCCTTGCTCCACGGCTGGCCACGGTGCGCGTCGACGCCCATGCCACTGCGCTGGCGGTGCTCGCTGCTTTGCCCATCGATACCGCTGATCAACTGCACATCGGCCCAGCGCCAGGTGGCCTTGACTCGCGCGCCAAGGGTACGCCGGTCGACGTTGGCGACCATCGGCATACCCATCATGCCGGTGCCCGACGGGGTGCGCAGGCTGTAGTTGTCCATCACGTGGTCGGCGTAGTTGTAGTAGACCTGCGCTTCGATCTTGTCGAGCACCTCGCCAAGGTTGGATTTCTCGAAGCGCAGGCCCAGGCTTTCGCGCCTGAACTGCGAGCCATCCATGCCGCGCCCGGCGTACCGGGCCTCGCCGTCACCTTTGCCGGCGGTGAGTTCGAGCAGGGTGTCGGCATCCGGCGTCCAGCCGAGGCTGACGTCGCCGTTCCATTTGTCCCAGCGCGACGGCACTGTGTCGCCGTTGCCGTCGCGGTAGTCATCCGAGCGCGACTGGTTGCCGACAAAGCGCGCATACGCTTCGCGATTGCCAGCGGCGACGTCGAGCAGCTTGTCGAAGCGGCCGTTGGAGCCGGCCAGCAGGCTGGCGTTGACCCGGCTGCCAAGCTCGCCGAACTGCTCCGGCTCGCGTTCGAAGAGGATCGTCCCGGCCGAGCCGCCGGGGCCCCAGATCACGCTTTGAGGGCCTTTGATCACGGTCAGGCGGTCGTACGTTTCCGGCGAGATGTACGAGGTCGGGGCGTCCATCCGGTTGGGGCAGGCGCCGAGCATCTGGCCGCCATTGGTGAGGATGTTCAGGCGCGAGCCGAACATGCCGCGCAACACCGGATCGCCGTTGGTGCCCCCAGCGCGGATCGCCGAAAAGCCGGGGATGGTCTTCAGGTAGTCGGCACCATCGCTGGCCGGCACCGGTTGGCGCGGGTCTTTGGGGTTGGTGACGATGGTCAGCGGCGAGCTGGGGGCGACGGCGGTAATTACCGTCGGGCTCAGCTCGGCGCTGTCGTGGTCGTGGTCGTGGCCAACGTGGCCGCTGTCGGCGGCGATAGCCAAGGGGCTCAGCAACGAGCCGCAAAGCACGGCGATGGTGCCGCGCAAGGAAAGGGTGAATACGGGGATGCAGCCGGACATAGTGATTCCAGTCGATCAGTCGAATATGAGCGCACAGCCTCCTGGCTGCGTGCGGTCAATGGATCTTCAGACGTAAATCGAAAGGGCGGGTGGCGCCCGACTGCGGGCGCCGGGGAAGATCGCCTGGCGCGCGTGGCCGTGGCGGGTGGCGCTTGGCAGGGGTTGGGCAGGCGGGACACGGCTGGCGTTGAGCGGGCTGAAGCTCTGCGGCAGCGCCGGGCAGTTGAACAGCAGGGTGCAATAGCCGCACTTGGCCCACAGCGCGTGCAACTCGGCGTCATCGCTGTGATTGTGGTGTTGCTTGCTGTCGGCGTGGGCATGGCTGGCGGGCATGGGCATGGGCATGCTCATGGCCATGTCGCTGGACATGCTCATGCCGGTGTGGTGCTCCATCGGCATCGACTGAGAAATCAGCGGCCCGATGAAGATCATCCACATGGCGAACAGGCTCAACCAGCCGCCACCGGCGCGCCTGCGAGCAGGGCGGGTGGTACGGCGGTAGCTGTGTTTGCCCAGCACGTTCACGGCTGGCGCCTGTCAGCGGTCAGTGCGCGTGTTGCTGCAGCAGCTGGTCGGCCGGCGGCTGTTTTTGCACCGCCACTTGCACGGTAATGTCGCCGGCTTTTTCGAAGTGCAGGGTCAGCGGGAAGCGCTTGCCGTCGGTGAGCAGGCTGCGGTCCTTGGGCTGCATCAGCATCACGTGGTAGGCGCTGGGGGCGAACAGCAGGTCCTTGCCGGCGGGGATGGTCACGCCGTCGACCTGCTGCATTTTCATCAGGCCAGCCGCGTTCATGGCGTGCTCGTGCAACTGCGCGTCATCACTGATCGGGCTGTCGACGCTGAGCAGGCGGTCGTCGCTGCTGCCGCTGTTGTGCACGGTGAAGTAGGCCGCCACGTTGGGCGCATTGGGCGGCAGGTGCAGCGACCACGGGTGGGCGATGTGCAGGTCACCCTGGGTGTATTCATGGGCATTGGCGAAAGCGCCAGGCAGCAACAGGGCGGCCACGACGAGGGCTTGCTTGAGCATGGGGGATCTCCGATCTGGACAGGTTCAGGGCGCGGGGCGGCTGTAACTCAGGTCAGGGGAGAGGCTCGCGGATTGAGCGCAGGCCATAACTGGCGTGGCGTCGGTTGGTAGCTGGCGAGAACGGCCGTGGCGTCGTTGGCAACGGCTAGCCTGCTGTGCAGCTGCGGCGCATGGCCGGGCAGGGCCAGCAGCGTCAGGCCGCCCGAGCAACACCAGCAATGTTGCATGCTCGCGTGCTCGTCGCCTTGCGGGCCGAGGTCGATCTTGGCCAGCGCCTGCACTGCTGGCGTCGGCTTGACGCCCATGCTGGAGCAGAACGCCCCCCACAGCAGCTGCTCGGCCGCGCTTTTCGGCGCAGCGGAAGACAGCGGCATGGCCAGCAGATTGAACAGCACTGCAAGGCAGGCGATCCAGGCGATGGGCCGACGTGGGGGCATGGAGAGATCCGGTCAGGAATCGTGGTGGCTATTGTACGGCGCAGTATAGGTAAAAATACCCCGGTGCGGTGAAGTGCCGCAGCTGCGCCTGTGCAATGGCCGCCCAGCCCTGACCGATGCTGGGCGGCTAGGTGTCAGCCTTTGCGCCCGAGCAACCCGCGCACGGTTTCCTGGAGGTCGGCCGGCAACACCACGATCTTGGAATTGTTGCTCGCAGCCAGGGTTTCCATCGCACCGATGTAACGCTCGCCGAGCAGGTACATGGCCGGGGTGGTTTCGCTGCCAACGGCATCACGCACCAGGGTGATGGCCCGTGCCGACGCTTCGGCCAGGCTGATTTGCGCCTCGGCATCCAGCCGGGCTGACTGCAAGCGCGCTTCAGCTTCAAGAATCGCCGCTTGCTTGGCACCCTCGGCGCGGGTCACGTCGGCTTTACGCTCACGCTCTGCGGCGGCCTGGCGCTCCATGGCCAGCTGCATGTTCGGCGACGGCTTGATGTCCTGGATTTCGACCGAGCGCACGGTCACGCCCCAGTCTTCGGTCTGCTCGGACATCGCTTCGCGCAGGCGCGCCTTGATCTGCTCGCGGCTGGACAGCGCTTCGTCGAGGTCCATGGCACCGACGATCGCCCGCAGCGAGGTCATGGTCAGGCTGGTGACGGCAAACGAGAAGTTCTGCACGCCGTAGGAGGCCTTCTGCGGGTCGACTACTTTGGCGAAGCACAGGGCGTTGGCGACGATGACGGCGTTGTCCCTGGTGATGATTTCCTGCTGCTGGACATCGAGGATGATGTCTTTGGTCGGCAGGCGATAGGCAACCACGTCCATGTACGGGATGAGGATGTTCAGGCCTGGCTTGAGCGTGCTGTGGTAACGGCCCAGGCGCTCGACGATCCACTCTTCGCCCTGGGGCACGATGCGCACCCCTTTGAACACGGTGATCAGAACAAACAGTGCCAGGCAGGCGACGACGATAAGGCTGGTCATGGTGCAGCGTCCTTTGAGTACGGATTCAGGCCCGGGTGATCCGGGCAGTGTTGCCTTCGATGGCGGTCAGGCGCACGCGCTCGCCGGCGGCGATGTCACTGTCGGCGATGCACACCCACTCCTCGTTGCCGAGGATCGGCTTCTGGAAGCGCACACGGCCCTTCTGGAACTCCGAGACGGCCACGGTCAGCAGGCCGACCTCGCCGATCACGCTGTCGGCAGTCCAGCGCACGTCGGGTTTTTTCCGGCGAAACAGCGTGAACCAGAGCAGGGTAGTGGCCGACGAGAACAACACCCACAGCAGCACCTGGCTGTCCAGTTGCAGGCTCGGTGCGGCCAGGGCGACCAGCGCCACCAGCACGGCGCCAATGCCGAACCAGAGAATGAAGAACGTGGGCAGGACCAGTTCAAGCAGGACCAGGGCGACGCCGAAGACGAGCCAGATCCACCATTGCATTTCCATATGGGTGGCCTTCCAGAAGGGGAATGCGCAGTTTACGGCAGATGGCCGGAGGGCGGCCATTAAGCCGTTTCCTAAAACTGTGCAGGAAATTTCGCTACCAGACAGCCCGCTGGCGCCAGCAGCGCGATCAAAGCGCCAGCGCGGCCAGCAAGGTGTCTACCTGAGCAAATTCACGATCCACTGCCGGCAGTCGTGGGCGCTTGAGCACCAGCACCGGTATGCCCAGATCGCGGGCGACCTCAAGCTTGGGCTCGGTAGCGACGCTGCCGCTGTTCTTGCTGACCAGCACATCGATCTGGCGGCGGGCGAACAGTGCGCGCTCATCCGCCAGCGCGAATGGCCCACGGGCGCCGATGACTTCGCAGCGGTCATTGCCCGGGTAGCTGTCCAGAGCACGCAAGGTCCAGAACTGCCGTGCCGGGATCTCATCCAGATGGGCCAGGGGCTCGCGGCCCAACGTGAACAGTGGCCGGGCAAACGGCGAGAGGGCCGTGATCAGCTCGGCCCAGTCGGCCACCTCGCGCCAGTCATCCCCCGGCTGAGGCTGCCAGGCCGGCCGGCGCAGTGCCCAGCAGGGTACACCGGCACTGCGCGACGCCTGCGCGGCATTGGCGCTGATCTGCGCCGCATAGGGATGGGTCGCGTCGATCAACAGGGTGATGCCGGCTTCGCGCAGGTACTGCGCCAGGCCCTCGGCGCCACCATAGCCGCCGACCCGCACCTGGCAGGGCAGGTCCTGCGGTACGCGGCCAACGCCGGCCAGGCTGTAGACGTGCTGCGGGCCCAAGTGCCGGGCAATGGCCAAGGCTTCTGTGACGCCGCCAAGCAGCAGAATCCGCTCGCTCATTGCACACCCGCCTGGCCGACGATGCCGCCCTGGCGGTCGATGGCAAACACCTCGACCTGCACCTGCGCCGGCACCACGCTGCACGCGAAGGCGCGGGCGTGAGCGCACACTGCGTCGCCCAGCGGAATACCTGCTGCATGTGCCAGCGCCAGCGCCTGCTGGCTAGTGTTGGCGGCAAGGATTGCCTGTTGCACTGCCTGATCGGCTCCAAGCTGCGCGGCCCAACCGGCCAACTGCGGCAGGTCGATACTGGAATGACGGCTGTGCAGGTCCATGTTGCCCGCCGCCAGTTTGCTGATCTTGCCGAAACCGCCGCACAGGCTCAGGCGCGTCATCGGCACCTTGCGCAGGTGCTTGAGCACCGCGCCGACGAAGTCGCCCATCTCGATCAGGGCGATTTCCGGCAGGTTGTAGACGCGGCGCATGGTGTCTTCGCTGGCATTGCCGGTGCAGGCGGCAACATGGGTATAGCCGTTGCTGTGGGCGACATCGATGCCTTGCTGGATTGAGGCGATGTAGGCCGCGCAGGAGAACGGCCGGACGATACCGCTGGTGCCGAGAATCGACAGCCCGCCGAGAATGCCCAGGCGAGGGTTCATGGTTTTCAGGGCCAGTTGGTCGCCGTCCCGCACATTTACCGTGACCTCGAAGCCGCCACTGTAGCCACACTCGATGGCCAGCTGCTGCAGGTGCTCGCTGATCATCCGCCGCGGTACCGGGTTGATGGCCGGCTCACCGACCGCCAATACCAGCCCGGGCCGGGTCACGGTGCCGACGCCAACCCCGGCGACAAAGCGCACACCGGGGGTGGCGAGCAGGCGCACCTGGCTGTAGAGCAGGGCGCCGTGGGTCACGTCGGGGTCGTCGCCGGCGTCCTTCAGGGTGCCGGCCTCGGCGCCGTCGCCGGTGTGCCTGCAGAACTCCAGGCGCATCTGCACCACTTTGCCCTTGGGCAGAGTGATGTGCACCGCGTCGGCGTCGACGCCGCTCAGCAGCAGGCGTGCGGCGGCGAGGCTGGTGGCCGTGGCGCAGCTGCCGGTGGTCAGGCCACTGCGCAGTGGCGCCGGTTGTTCGCGGGTTTCTTCACGCATCCAGGGCTTTCACTACGTCGAGCAAGGTGATTGGCAGGGCCTGGCGCCAGGTGTCGAAGTTGCCCAGCGGTTGCGTGTGGGCAATGTGGATGCGGGTCAGCTCACCGCCATGCGCCTCGCGAAACTGGGCGAGGGCCATTTCGCTTTGCAGGGTGACGGCATTGGCCACCAGCCGGCCACCGGGGCGCAGGCGCTCCCAGCACAGGGCGAGCATGCCTTCGCCGGTGACGCCGCCACCGATGAAGATCGCGTCGGGCCGCTCCAGCTCGGCCAGCGCTTGCGGTGCCTTGCCGCGGATCAGGCGCAGCCCCGGCACACCAAGCGCGTCGCGGTTATGCTCGATCAACGCTTGCCGGCCAGCATCGGCTTCGATCGCCAGGGTGCGGCAGCTGGGGTGCGCGCGCATCCACTCGATGCCGATCGAGCCGCAGCCGGCGCCAACATCCCACAACAGCGCGCCAGGCTGCGGTGCCAGGCGGGCGAGGGTGATGGCGCGGACGTCGCGCTTGGTCAGCTGGCCGTCGTGCTCGAAGGCCGAGTCCGGTAAACCGGCAGCGGGTGACAAACGCGGTGTGTCCACTGCAGCCTGGCATTCGATGGCGACCACATTCAGTGCGGCCAGCTGACCGTGTGGCCAGTCTTCGGCAGTGCCCTGCACATGCCGCTCCTGCGTCCCGCCCAGGTGTTCGAACACCTGCAAGCGGCTCGGGCCGAAGCCCTTGTCGCGCAGCAGCGCAGCGACCTGTGCCGGGCTGTCGCCATCGTTGCTCAGCACCAGCAGGCGCAAACCGGTGTAGCAGTGGGCGTTGAGTGCGGCCAGCGGGCGGGCGACCAGCGACACGATCTGCACCTCCTGCAGGGGCCAGCCCAGGCGCGCAGCGGCCAAGGCGCAGGACGATGGCGCCGACAGAACCCGCAACTGCTCGGCTGGCACCTGCCGCGCCAGGCTGGCGCCGACGCCGAAGAACATCGGGTCGCCGCTGGCCAATACGCATACCGGCTCGCCGCGCAGGGCCAGCACCGGCTCAAGGCTGAACGGGCTTGACCAGGGCAATTGCTCGGCACTGACGCAGTGCGGCAGCAGCGCCAGCTGGCGCGGGCTGCCGAAGATCCGCGAAGCCGTCAGCAGTGCCCGCCGGGCGGGTTTGCCCAGGCCGCTGAAACCGTCTTCACCGATACCTACAACTGTCAGCCAGGGGGCCATCTGCTTCCTCATCAAGCCTGAATGGGCCGCCTCGGCCCGGAAATCACACGATCTTCGACCGCCGGTTTTTCATGCCGTCGAGCAAAGCAGGCATAATACCGCGCCTTCTATACTCAAGCGCACTTTGACGATTGCCGGATGCCTTCTTGAACCCGCCCCTTGACCCCGCCGTTTCGCCCCGCCCCTCGGCCTGCCCGGGGTTATGGCGCATCGTCGCGGCCCGCGATGGCGGCATTTGCCGGATCAAATTGCCGGGGGGGCTGCTGCTGGCCGATCAGGCCGACGCCGTCGCCGACGCTGCCGAGCGCTTCGCCGGCGGCGTGATCGAGGCGACCAACCGCGCCAACCTGCAGATACGCGGGGTCGGCGCACAGCATGCAGCGCTGATCGAGCACTTGCTGGCGGCGGGCCTTGGTCCGCGCCAGGCGGCTGGTGATGATGTCCGCAACCTGATGCTGAGCCCGCTGGCCGGGCGCGACCCGGGCATGCTGATGGACACCCGGCCGCTGGCCGGGCAGATCCTCGAGATGCTCGAAAGCACGCCGCATATGCATCAACTGTCGGCCAAGTTTGCCGTGCAGTTGGATGGTGGCGAGCATCTGGCCATGCTTGATCACCCGCATGACCTGTGGCTGTCGCCGCTGCAACTGGAGCAACAGACCTGGCTGGCCTTCGGTCTGGCCGGTTGCCCAGGCACCGATCAGCCGCTGGGCGCGGTGCCGTTGGCCGCTGGGCTGGCGCTGGTCCGGGCGGTGCTGGAGCGGTTTCTCGAGTTGGCCAGCGCTGACCAATCGCGCATGCGCCAATTGCTCCAGACCTGCTCCACCGAGTGCTTTATCGAGGGCCTCGGCGTCGAGCCGCGGCGCGATGCGGCAGTCCTCCAATGGCGGCGGGCCAAGGCCTGCGTCAACTGGCTCGGGCCGCTGGTGCAAGCTCAGGGCACTGCGCTTGGCGTTGCCCCACCGCTGGGCCGTTTGACCCCGGCGATGCTGCGTGGCGCCGCCCAGGTAGCGCGTGTCTGTGGGGACGGCGAATTGCACCTGAGTCCTTGGCAGAGCCTGGTGTTGAGCAGCATCGCGGCAGATCAGCTGCAAGCCGCCCAGGCCCAGCTACAAGCGCTTGGCCTGGTCTGCTCCAGCAGCGCGCCACTGGCGCGAGTGACCGCCTGCAGCGGCGCCAGCGGCTGTGCCAAGGGGCTCGCCGAGACCAAGGCTGACGCCGTCCAGCTCGCCGCGCTGCTGGCCCCGGGCGCGCCGGCCAGTGTGCACCTGACCGGTTGCCGCCGATCCTGTGCTGTGGCGCATGTCGCCCCAGCCACCTTGCTGGCCCGCTCCCCGGGCCGCTACGACCTTTATTTGCGTGACGCGCAGCAGCCCGGCTTCGGTGCCCTGCGCGCGACCGACCTTACCTTGAAAGCAGCAGGCGCCATGCTCGACCTGCCCACGGAGCACCTTGATGATTGACTACATTCGCGATGGTCAGGAGATCTATCGCAATTCCTTCCGGATCATCCGCGAGGAGGCCCGCCTGGAGCGGATCCCGGCTGATCTGGAAAAGCTCGCGGTGCGGGTGATCCACGCCTGCGGCATGGTCGAGGCGATTGATGGTCTGCAGTTTTCCGCAGGCGCCGGCACTGCCGGGCGCGAAGCACTGGCCAAGGGCGCACCGATTCTGTGTGACGCGCACATGGTCGCCGAAGGCATTACCCGCGCCAGGCTGCCGGCCAACAACGAAGTGATCTGCACCCTGCGCGATCCGCGCGTGCCAGCCATGGCCAAAGAGCAGGGCAATACCCGCTCGGCCGTTGCGCTGGAGCTGTGGCGTGAGCACCTGGAAGGCAGCGTGGTGGTGATCGGCAACGCGCCGACGGCGCTGTTCTACCTGCTCGAGATGATTGACGCGGGCGCAGCGAAACCGGCACTGATTCTTGGCTTCCCGGTAGGCTTTGTCGGCGCTGCCGAGTCCAAGGCAATGCTCGCTGCCGACAGCCGCGGGGTGCCGTTCGTGATCATGCAGGGCCGCCTCGGCGGCAGCGCGATGGCCGCCGCCGCGGTCAATTCGCTGGCCACGGAGGTGGAATGATGAACCCACGCGGACGACTGCTCGGCCTTGGCGTTGGACCCGGCGACCCGGAGCTGATCACGGTCAAGGCGCTGCGCCTGCTGCGCGAGGCGCCGGTAGTGGCGTACTTCGTCGCCAAGGGCAAACGCGGCAATGCCTTCGGCATCATCGAGGCGCACTTGCAGGCGCAGCAGACCTTGCTGCCCTTGGTCTACCCGGTGACCACCGAGGCGCTGCCGGCGCCGCTGTCGTACGAGCAGGTGATCAGCGATTTCTACGATGAAGCTGCCGAGCAGGTGGCTGCGCATCTGGACGCTGGCCGCGATGTGGCGGTGATCTGTGAAGGCGACCCGTTCTTCTACGGCTCGTACATGTACCTGCACGATCGTCTGGCGCAGCGCTTCGAGGCGGAGGTAATCCCTGGTGTCTGCTCGATGCTCGGCGGCGCCTCGGTACTGGGCGCACCGCTGGTGTATCGCAACCAGACCCTGACCGTGCTCTCGGGCGTGCTGCCCGGCGAAGAGCTCAAGCGCCGGCTGGCCGATGCCGATGCGGCGGTGATCATGAAGCTTGGGCGCAACTTCCCCAAAGTGCGCCAAGTACTCGCCGAACTGGGGCTGGATCAGCGCGCGCTGTATGTCGAGCGGGCGACCATGGCCAACCAGAAGATCGTCGCCCTGGACGCGGTCGACCCTTCGTCCTCACCGTACTTTTCGCTGATCATCGTGCCGGGTGAAAAATGGCAGGGCTGAACATGCGCAAGCCAGCGGCGATCATCATCCTCGGCCAGGCCAGCCTGGCCACTGCGCAGCGCCTCAAGCAGCTGTATGCCGATGCCACCATCCATGGCCTGAACGGCCGGGTGGCCGGCGCCGACACGGTCTATGAGTCGTTTGGCGCAACCCTGCGTGAGCTGTACCAGCAGGACACGCCGATCATTGCCCTGTGCGCCGCCGGCATCGTCATCCGCAGCCTGGCCAGCGTGCTCAGCGACAAGGACGTCGAGCCGCCGGTGCTGGTGGTTGCCGAAGACGGCAGTGCGGTGGTGCCGCTGCTCGGTGGGCTGGGCGGGGTCAATGGCATGGCCCGCGAAATGGCCGGCGCGCTGGGCGTGGCGGCGGCGATCACCACCAGCGGGGAACTGCGCTTCGGCACCTGCCTGCTCAACCCGCCGGCAGGCTATGCGTTGGCCGACCTGGAGCAAGGCAAACGCTTTGTCTCTGATCTGCTGGCCGGTGAAAGCGTGCGTATCGAAGGTGATGCACCGTGGCTGGCCCAGGCACAACTGCCCGCCGATGCCGCCGCGCAGCGGACCATTCATGTCGGCTGCGAAGCGCGCCCGGCCAGCCGCGATGAATTGTTGATCCACCCCCGCTCGGTGCTGGTGGCTGTCAGCGCCGGGGCTGCAGACCTTGCCGAGCAGGTGCGTGCTGCCCTGCGTGAGGCGAATATCGCCGAGCCCGCGCTGGCCTGCCTGCTCGCCAGTGCACAGCAGATGGCCGAGCCCACCCTGCATCAGGCCGCGCAGGCGCTGGGCGTGGCGCTGCGCTTTGCGGCGCCGGCGGCCAGCCTTGTCGAGCTGGCGCAACACGCCTTGCCCGGTGCGCGTTTCAGTGAACATGCGGGGCTGGTGGTGGCCGTGGCCAGCACACCCGTCGAGCCTGCGCAGGTAGGTCGCGGCCGTGGCCGGTTGGCGGTGATTGGCCTTGGCCCGGGCGCCGCCGAGCTGATGGTGCCTGCGGTAAAACGCGAACTGGCCTTGGCCCAGGATGTGCTCGGCTACGAGACCTACGTGCGCATGGCCGGCCCGTTCCGCCCTGATCAGACCCTGCACAACACCGACAACCGCGAAGAAATGCAGCGCGCTCGCCATGCCTTCGAGCTGGCTGCACAGGGCCGTTCGGTGGTGGTGGTGTCGTCCGGCGACCCCGGCGTATTCGCCATGGCCGCGGCAGTGCTCGAGGCACTGCACGAGTCCACCGATCCGGCCTGGCATCAGGTTGATCTGGAGATCCTGCCAGGCGTCTCGGCATCGCTGGCGACTGCCGCGCAGGCGGGCGCGCCGTTGGGCCATGACTTCTGTGTGATGTCGCTGTCGGACAACCTCAAACCCTGGTCGATCATCGAAACCCGGCTTGATCTGGCCGCTCAGGCTGACCTGGTGCTGGCCTTCTATAACCCGATTTCCAAGGCTCGACCCTGGCAGCTGGGGGCAGCGCTGGACATCGTCCGGCGCCACCGTGAAGGGCACACGCCGGTAGTGCTTGGCCGTGACATCGGCAGGCCAGGGCAGACACTGCGAGTCGTTACCCTGGCCGAACTGCTGCCCGAGATGGTCGACATGCGCACCATGGTCCTGGTGGGCTCATCGACGACTTGCCGCTTCAACCGAGCAGGCGGCGGCGAATGGGTATACACGCCGCGATTCTATGGTCGTTGAGGGGTAATGGCGCCCGGGTGGGAAGCGTTACGTAGCGCTTGCCCGCTGTGCGCTTGGATAGGGTGCTGATCGGGGCCAGCGTGGCTCCATCACATCATCCAAGCGAGGATTCAAGACCATGACCGACACCACCCATGCAGTTGAAGTATTGCCCAAGCGCAACGTATTCATCTTTCCGGACAGCGTTGACGTCGACAACCGCGAAGCTGCCAAGCTGGCTCATATGTACTCCATGGCCGCCGCATCGGGCTCCTTTCACCCACTTGCTCAAACTGAGCAGTGGTTTCACAAGTACACCGAGGTCATGAATATCGTTGGCTGGACGCCGGTCAACTACAAGACTGAAGTCACCACCACGGGCGGCGCTGCCCTGGAAGCCAGCAATTTGGTAGGCAAGGGCTTGCGCCTGGCTGCAAGCTACATGTCGGGTGACGCGAAAGGTGCGTTCACCAAGGTCGCCAAGGATGCGCTGGAGGCGATTGCCAGCGCCCCGGATGCCGTCGAAGTGTTCAAACACAGTGGCGAGGAAACCGATAGCACCGCATTGACCCTGAGCCACTGCGAGCAGTCCCCAGGTGGCGAAGTCATCATGTACGTCGTTTCGATTCAGACCGATGGCGACCCGGTCATGGACCACACCAATGCGCTGTTCAACTGGACTTATCACTCCAAGGTCACTGTCACCAACGCAGCTGCGCTGACCTTCAACCGCAGGCAGCATCTTGCCATGCGCGATCATGTGGAACAGGAGATCACGGCTGCATCGCGGGCCGCCCTGATGGCCATGGTTCTGAAACTGTAAAGGGACGCGCACCGGACACCCCAGTGCGCTTCGAGAGTGCGTGAGCTGTTCAATCGATGCAGCTGAGCGCCGCTACCCCTTTGACAAGGAATTTGCCATGAGCACCCCTAACGATTTACATGCCAGTGTCGTGGCGGGCAGTTTGGCTGTCTTCATGCCAGGCGTGAGCACAGCCGACCGCGAAGACATTCTGCTGGGCAATCTGTTTGCTCAGTTGACTACCCGAGACGAGTACGCCGAAGGGCTGGTCACCGACTGGTTTGGCGAATACCGGCGCAAACTGAAGTTTCTCGGCTGGGACGCCACCCCACCGCCGGACGTGGCTCTACCGGGGCCGGACCGAACCAGCCTGAAGCAGGATGCGCTGGCGTTGATAAAGCACTATGGCTCTCCCGATCAGGCAGATGCCATGGGGCAGGCCATGGACGCACTGGCCGCTGACAGTAGTGCCCTGAACGTGTTCGACGTATCGATACGCCGCGGAGAAAACGTGCACTTTCAGCTGCTGCCCTGCATACGCCAGTCCGGGGACCATTTCGATATGGTGATCTATCACGCGGAGAGTGTTGTCAACGCCAACTGGAAGGCGCGTACGGTGTTGACGAACTGGGACTCGGGGTTCGACTTCACCCGTTCGCGGATTGAACTGGTGCGATTCAACCTGAGGCTGTTCCGCGATCAGCACAAGCAGCGGGTGCTGGAGCGAGTGCAAAAAAAGTCCAGGGACTTCTTGCGTAGCCTGAACCTCAAAGCACCAGGTAGCCCTTGATCCCGGTAAAGATGATCTGCGCGGCCAGGGCGCAGACGAACAGGCCCATCAAGCGGCTGACGATCTGCAGGCCCTGATCACCGAGGATGCGCTCGATGCGGTGAGACAGGTAGAGCACCAGGCCGACCGTGAAGCTGGCCAGGGCGATACTGACGATGGCCAGCAGCTTGTCATCCCAATGCGGTTGGCTGACGCCCATCACCAGCAGCGCACCGATGGTACCGGGGCCGACGGTCAGCGGGATGGTCAGCGGCACGATGGTGACGTCCTGCTGCACGTTGTCGCTCTGCACGGCCGGCTTGCCCTGGGCCATGCCCAGCGCCGAGATGAACAGCACGCTGCCGGCGCCGATACGAAAGGCGTCGGCGGTGATGCCGAACACGCCAAAGATGACCCGGCCAAACAGGTACAACAGCACGCTGGCAATCAGCACGGCGATCGCCACGCGCCAGGCCAGCTGCTTGCGCTCTTTGCTGGAGTGGCCGCGGGTCAGGCTGATGAAGCAGGACAGCACGAAGAACGGGCTGTAGAGCACGAGCATCTTCAGGTAAACACTGAACAACTCATGAAGCATGGCCAGGGTCCGTGGCAGGAGGAGGGTGCGGCAAGTGTATCAGCAGCTCAGGCGCTGGGCGCGGGGTTTGCCTGGGCGATTCAGGATGGGTCTATCGCTGCGGCGTGTGCCTCGCGTTGGCCTGCCCAGTACTGAACCAGCTCGCGCAATTGCGACAGCTCGACCGGTTTTGCCATGTGCCCGTCCATGCCGGCCAACCGCGCGCGCTCCTTGTGCTCGCTGAGGATGTGCGCGGTCAGGGCCACCACGGGGGTGCGCGGGCGCTGGCTTTCTGCTTCCCAGGCACGCAGTTGTTCGGTCGCCGAGAAGCCATCCAGCACCGGCATCTCGCAATCCATCAAGACCAGGTCGTAGCGCCGGGCTTTCATCGCGCGCAGTGCTTCTTCGCCATTGCTGGCGGTGTCAGGTTCGATGTTGAGTTTGCCGAGCATGCCGCGGATGACCTTGGTCGAAATGCTGTTGTCTTCGGCCACCAGCACCTGGAAGTCGGCGGGCACTTCCTGCGCCGCCGGCGGCATGCCGAGCGCTGCCGGCGGCGTGGCCTGCTCGCGTCCGCGCTGGGCCAGCTCTTCGGCCAGGGTTGTCTTCAAGGTGTAGCCGGCCACCGGCTTGGCGAGGATACGCTTGACCCCGGCGTTGCGTGCGATGACCTTGCTTGGGGCGTTGCTGATGCCGGTCAGCATCACCACCAGGATGTCGTGGTTGAGGCTCGGGTCTTCCTTGATCTTGGCTGCCAGCTGCATGCCGGTCATGCCGGGCATATTCTGGTCGAGCAGCACCGCGTCGAAATAATCGCGCAGGTGCGCCTTGGTGCGCAGCAGGGCGAGGGCTTCCTTGCCCGACGGTACGGCACTGACATTCATGCCCCAGGCACTGCATTGCTGCACCAGCACCTTGCGACAGGTGTCGTTGTCGTCGACTACCAGCACCCGCGCGTCGCGCAACGGGCCGTCCAGGTCGGCCGGTGGCTGCTCCAGGCGCGATGGGTCGAGCGGCAGGGTCAGCCACAAGGTATTGCCCATGTTGCTGCTGCTCTTGATGCCGAATTCGCCCTGCATCAAACCGATCAATTGCTTGGCGATCACCAGCCCCAGATGGCCGCCGAGCTTGTTGCTGGAGAGAAACTGATGGCTGTGCAGCTCGGCCTGCAGCAAGGCCTCGCGTTCGGCCGGTGGCATGGCGCTGCCGCTGTCTTGCACGGCAATGCGCAGGCGCGGCAGCTCGCCGCGTTGGTCCACCGCCACCACCAGCAGGATCTCCCCCTGCTCGGTGTTTTTCAGTGCGTTTTCCAGCAGGCTCGACAGGGCCTGACGCAAGCGCGTTGGGTCGCCGCTGATCACCCGCGGGACTTGCGGTTGGGTAAAGCTGATCAGCTCGATGTTGCGCTGTTCGGCCTTGGCCCGAAAGATATTCAGGCAGTCTTCGATCAAGGCGTTGAGGTCGAATTGCACGTCGTCCAGTTCGATCTGCCGCGACTCCAGCTTGGAGATGTCGAGGATCTCGTTGATCAAGGTCAGCAGTTCGTTGCCGGCGCTGTGAATGGTCTGCACGTAGTCGCGCTGTTTGACCGACAGTGGTGTGCCCAGCAACAACTCGGTCATGCCCAGCACGCCGTTCATCGGTGTGCGGATTTCATGGCTGATCTTGGCCAGAAACTCGGCCTTGGCGTTGAGCTCGGCATCGCTGGCAGCCAGCGCACGGCTGGCACGGAAGCGGTCCTCGCTGATGCGGCGCAGGCGTTCACTGACTGCCAGGTTGAGCAACAGGCCGCTGCTCACCGTCAGCGCCATCAGAATGCACAGCAGCCACGGCGTCGGCGTGCGAGTCAGGCCGAGCAAGGCTGGCAGCAATACCAGGCCGCCGAGGTTGTACACCAGCATCGCCAGCGCGAACAGGCGCGCCGGGCCGTAGCCCTTGTACCAGTGATAACTGCTGACCAGCAGCATGCTCACGCTGCCAAGCGCGAGCAGGGCGTAGGTCATCAGGTTCAGTGGCAGGGTGTCGACGAACAGCAGGATCAGGCCACTCACGCCGACCAGCAGCATTTCGACCTGCAACAGCTTGTTCAGTCTCGGCGAATTGCCCGCGCTGAAAAAGTGCTGGGTGAAGTACAGGCCAGCCAGGCCGGCCAACACCAGGGTCAGGTACGCGGCAGGCGTTTGCGCGCTGTGCCAGACGTGCCACCACGGGCCGCTGAGGTTGAGCAGGATCAGCGCGCTGAGCAGCATCAGCGCGTGGTAAAGGGCGAGAATAAGGGTGGTGCTTGAGCGCACGTAGAGGAAGCGGATCACGTTGTGCAGGATCAGCATGACCAGACCGCCGAACAACAGGCCGAACAACAGCAGCAAGTGTTGGTCACCCGCAGCCTCGGCAGCAGACAGCAGGCTGATGGCCGGGCGCAGTTGGTGTTCCGAAACCAGGTGCAGGTAGATGTCCAGTGGCTGGCTGCTGTTGGGTAACGTCAGCAGGTGGTCACTGCCGAGCAGGGTCGGCTCGCTGGAGGTGTTGGCCTGCGGCCCATGATGGCGCTGGCGCAGCAGCTTGTCGCCGTCGAGCACGTACAGATCGAGACGGGACAGGTCGGGGGCAAAGATGCGTACCAGGCGTTGCTGGTCATCTGGTTCCAGGCGGTAATGCAGCCAGAGCGCTTGATCAGGCTCGGCAGCCTCCAGCTCGTCGAGCTCGAGGGGACTGAATTGGTTGCGGTAGCGGTCGGAGCGCACGTCGCTCAGTTGCAGGTTGGCCTGCTCATCGAGCAGCAGCGACCAGCCGTCACTCTGCTCGGCCGAAGCCGGCAGCAAGCAAAGCAGGGTCAGCAAGCTGACGAACAGGGCAAGGGCAATCCGAAGCCGACGCAAGACGAGATCCTTTCTTAGCGGGTGTGCCGAAGCACAACTATGCGCGGCGGGTGAAGGCGAAGGCAAGGCCCATCGGCATCCTGTCGACGAGCCGAAGGCCGTGCACCAAAGGGTGTCACGGCCATTCGCCAAAGCGCTGTTACTGCGCTTCACCACGCTCGCGGGCAATGGCCCGGTAGCCGATGTCGGTGCGGTAGAAGCTACCGTCCCAGCTGACTTCCTTGGCCAGGCGGTAAGCCTGCTCCTGAGCCTGGGCAACAGTATTGCCCAGGGCAGTGGCGCACAGCACACGGCCGCCGTTGGTCACGACCTGACCCTCCTGCAGCGCGGTGCCGGCGTGGAAGACCTTGCCTTCAAGCTTGGCCGCGGCATCCAGACCCTGGATCGCAGCGCCCTTGGCGTAGTCGGCCGGGTAACCGCCGGCAGCCAGCACCACACCCAGGCTTGGCCGTGGATCCCATTGTGCTTCGACCTTGTTCAAGGCCTTGGCGAACGCAGCTTCGATCAACAGCACCAGGCTCGACTCCAGGCGCAGCATGACTGGCTGGGTTTCCGGGTCGCCGAAGCGGCAGTTGAACTCGATCACCTTCGGGTTGCCGGCCTTGTCGATCATCAGCCCTGCGTACAGGAAGCCAGTGTAGACGTTGCCTTCGGCGGCCATGCCGCGCACGGTTGGCCAGATCACCTGGTCCATCACCCGCTGGTGCACCTCGGCAGTCACTACCGGGGCTGGCGAATAGGCGCCCATGCCGCCGGTGTTCGGCCCGCTGTCGCCGTCGCCGACGCGTTTGTGGTCTTGGCTGGTGGCCATCGGCAGCACGTTTTCACCGTCGACCATGACGATGAAGCTGGCTTCTTCACCGTCGAGGAACTCTTCGATGACGACCCGCGAACCGGCATCGCCAAAGGCGTTGCCGGCGAGCATGTCGCGCACGGCGTCTTCGGCTTCCTGCAGGGTCATGGCGACGATCACGCCTTTGCCCGCAGCGAGGCCGTCGGCCTTGATCACGATCGGCGCGCCGACCTTTTGCAGATACGCCAGGGCTGGCTCGACTTCGGTGAAGTTCTGGTAGTCAGCGGTAGGGATCTGGTGACGGGCCAGGAAGTCCTTGGTGAATGCCTTGGAGCCTTCCAGCTGGGCTGCGCCCTTGGTTGGGCCAAAGCAGTCGAGCTTGCGGCTGCGGAACAGGTCGACGACACCGGCAACCAAGGGTGCTTCCGGGCCAACGATGGTCAGGTCGACGTTCTGTTCGGCGAAGTCGGCCAGTTGTTCCAGGGCAGTGACCTGGATGTCGACGTTCTCGCACTTGGCTTCGGTGGCGGTGCCAGCGTTGCCTGGCGCGACGAAGACTTTCTCGACGCGTGGGTCCTGAGCGACTTTCCAGGCCAGGGCGTGTTCACGGCCGCCGTTGCCGATGATCAAAACTTTCATGTCTAAAACCTCGAAAACTGTTTAGCGACGACCCCGTGCTTTTCTCTGTAGGAGCGGCCTTGTGTCGCGAAAGGGGCGCGGAGCGGCCCCAAAATTGGCGGTGTTGCACAAATCCTGGGCCCGCTGTGCGGGCCTTTCGCGACACGAGGCCGCTCCTACAGGGGAGCGGTGGGGTGGCTGATGTTAGTGGCGGAAGTGGCGCATGCTGGTAAAGACCATCGCGATGCCGGCTTCGTCGGCTGCAGCGATCACTTCAGCGTCGCGCATCGAACCGCCTGGCTGGATCACTGCAGTGATGCCGGCCTTGGCAGCGTTGTCGATGCCGTCGCGGAACGGGAAGAACGCGTCAGAGGCCATGACCGCACCTTGTACCTGCAGGCCAGCATGCTCAGCTTTGATTGCAGCAATGCGTGCCGAGTTGACGCGGCTCATCTGGCCGGCGCCGACTCCGATGGTCTGGCGCTGCTTGGCGTAGACAATGGCGTTGGACTTGACGAACTTGGCCACTTTCCAGGCGAAGATCAGGTCGTGAATTTCCTGTTCGCTGGGTGCGCGCTGGGTAACGATCTTCAGGTCGTCGGCGCCGATCATGCCGATATCGCGGCTCTGCACCAGCAGGCCACCGTTGACTCGCTTGAAGTCCCAGCCAGCGCTACGTTCGGCTGGCCATTCACCGCACTCGAGCAGACGCACGTTCTGCTTGGCGGCGACCACGTCACGGGCTGCCTGGGAGATCTTCGGCGCAATGATCACTTCAACGAACTGGCGCTCGACGATGGCCTTGGCGGTCTCGCCGTCCAGCTCGCGGTTGAAGGCGATGATGCCACCGAAGGCCGACTCGGTGTCGGTGGCGTAGGCCAGTTCGTATGCCTGACGAATGCCGCCTTCGTTTTCCGGAACCACGGCAACGCCGCACGGGTTGGCGTGCTTGACGATCACGCAGGCCGGCTTGACGAAGCTCTTGACGCATTCGAGCGCGGCATCGGTGTCGGCCACGTTGTTGAACGACAGCTCTTTGCCCTGCAGCTGGGTGGCGGTAGAGATGCTCGCCTCGCCTTTGTTCGCTTCAACGTAGAACGCCGCGTTCTGGTGCGGGTTCTCGCCGTAGCGCATTTCCTGGGCTTTGACGAACTGGCTGTTGAAGGTGCGCGGGAACAGGCTGCGGTCGGAGGTCGAGAGGGTCTCGGCAGCCTGGTTCACGGTGCCCATGTAGTTGGCGATCATGCCGTCGTAGGCGGCGGTGTGCTCGAACGCCTTGAGCATCAGGTCGAAGCGTTGGGCGTAGGTCAGGCCACCGGCCTTGAGGCTTTCGAGGACCTGGCCGTAATCACCGGCGTTGACCACGATGGCCACGTCCTTGTGGTTCTTGGCAGCCGAGCGGACCATGGTCGGGCCGCCGATATCGATGTTCTCGATGGCGGTCGGCAGGTCGCAGCCAGGCTTGGCGATGGTGGCTTCGAACGGGTACAGGTTGACGGCCACCAGGTCGATCGGCTTGATGCCGTGCTCGTTCATGATCGCGTCGTCGGTACCGCGACGACCGAGGATACCGCCGTGGATTTTTGGATGCAGGGTTTTCACCCGGCCGTCCATCATTTCAGCGAAGCCGGTGTAGTCGGCCACTTCCACCGCGTCGACGCCATTGTCCTTGAGCAGCTTGTAGGTGCCACCGGTGGACAGGATCTCGACGCCGAGCTGTTGCAGCTCACGAGCGAATTCGAGGATCCCGGTCTTGTCGGAGACGCTGATCAGGGCGCGGCGGATCGGCAGGCGGGTAGTCTGGTCGGTCATTTCGGATTCCATAACGCGGTGGAGTCAGCAAAAAAGGCGCCTCCTGCGGGAGCCGCCTTTTCTGATTGGGATTCTGGCCTTAGAGCAAATCGTACTGCTTGAGCTTCTTGCGCAGGGTGCCTCGGTTGAGTCCGAGCATCTCGCTGGCTTTGGTCTGGTTGCCCTTGACGTAATTCATCACACTTTCGAGCAGCGGCGCCTCGACCTCCGAGAGCACCAGGTTGTACACGTCCGTGACGGAGGCGCCTTCGAGGTGGGCGAAGTAGTTGTGCAGCGCCTTCTCGACGCTGTCGCGCAGGGTCTGGCCCTCCTCGCTCGGCGTATTCAGGTGCTGCTTGAGGTTGGCGTTGTCGCTCACGGGCGTTGTTCCACTCACTAAAGTCTCGGTCATCATCGTCATGCGGCCACCCCTGGTTCGTCCTTTGTTTCAAGGCTCTGTCGACATTCGGAGAAAAACTCGCGAACGTTGGCGCATTGCGCGTGTGTCTCATCCAAAGCGTTGAACCGGGAGCGGAACTCCTTGCCGCCGGGTCGGGTTGCCAGGTACCAGCCAACGTGCTTGCGGGCGATACGTACGCCCATTACATCGCCGTAGAAGGCATGCAGCGCGGCCAGGTGCTCCAGCAAAATGCGTTCAACTTCGTCCAGCCCTGGCGCCGGCAGGTGTTCGCCGGTCTGCAGGTAATGCTCGATTTCGCGGAAGATCCACGGCCGGCCTTGGGCCGCACGGCCAATCAGCAGGCCGTCGGCACCGGTGGCATGCAGCACCGCCCGGGCTTTTTCTGGCGAAGTGATATCGCCATTGGCAAAGACCGGGATCGACACCGCCTGCTTGATCGCAGCAATGGTGTCGTACTCGGCTTCACCGGTGTACAGGTCGGCGCGTGTGCGGCCATGCACCGCAAGCGCCTGGATGCCGGCCTGTTCGGCAATTTTTGCCACATTCAGGCCGTTCTTGCTTGACCGGTCCCAGCCGGTCCTGATCTTCAGGGTCACCGGGACATCCACCGCGCCAATGACGGCATCGAGGATCTCGCTGACCAGCACTTCATCTCTCAATAAAGCAGAGCCTGCAGCTTTGTTGCAGACTTTTTTTGCCGGGCAACCCATGTTGATGTCAATGATCTGCGCACCGGCCTCGACATTGGCCCGGGCCGCCGCCGCCATCATCTGTGCGTCACCCCCGGCGATCTGGACCGAGCGCGGCTCGGGATCACCTTCATGGATGCGGCGCAGGCGTGACTTGCGGCTGTCCCACAGGCTCATGTCGCTGCTGACCATCTCCGACACCACCATGCCTGCGCCCAGGCGCTGGCAAAGCGTGCGGAAAGGCTGGTCCGTAACCCCGGCCATTGGCGCAAGGATCAGGTTGTTGCGAAGCGTATATGGGCCGATGCGTACCGCCGACATAGGTGTTCCCTGTTGTGGGGCCGAATCATTGAGGTCAAAAAGGGTGGGCATAATACCCGCTCTGGATGACTGGATAAAGGTCAATTTGGATAAAATCTGAACAGCTGCGGCCTTATGCCTCGCAGTTCTGGACAAGCTGCAGGCGCCGGTAAACCGGCGTCTGCGGGCAATTGTCACTCTGGCGAGCGGAAGCTCAGGCTGTAGTTGACGGCCTTGGGGCCCGGGTCGAGGATGTCCAGGGCAATATGGATAGGCGTCTGGCTGGGCATTTCGCCGCGCCCGGCCAGCTCCCCGGAGAGGTACTCGCTGGGTTTGAAGCGACGACTGGCAATCGACTGGCCGTTGAGGTCGGCGAAGCGCAGTTCAAGCAAGGGGAACGGCTGGGCGAAGGGCGCGCGGTTGTAGATGATCGCATCGACGATCAGAGCGCCCTTGAAGTCCGGATGGCTGCGCACCACCAGGTTGCTGCTCTTGATTCGGGCAATGTCGACCCGGGTCGGCACCTTGCAGCCAAGCGTCGGGCAGAGCTGCTGGAACCACGGCCGGTACTGGTCCTGACGGGCCATTTCATCGAAGTGGAACCACACGTACTGGAAGGCCAGCAAGCCGGCCGCCAGCAGGGTCAGCGTGCCCCACAGCAGGCGCTTGCCCCAGTTGACCTGGGGTTTTTGCCAGTCCAGCTGAAGCGGGTCGTCGACCACATCGATCAGCGGCTCCTTGCGCCGGTTGGCGCGGCTGTTCAGGCCTGGCTCGATGCGTTCATCGAGCGGCTGCTCGCGTTCATCGTCATGGGCGTCCAGTGCTGACAGGTTTTCCTTGCGGTGGCGGTCATCGAGCGCTGACCGGCCGCTTACAACAGGGTCATGATCGTCGGCGGCCAGGGACTCGCGGCTCAGCGCTTCGGCTGGGGTCAACGGCGCGCCCAGCGTCGGCTGTTGGCGGCTGGGCTGATCGTCCGGGTCAATCACCCGATCAATGCGTGGCTCGGTCCGCTCGCGGGGCAATGGCTCCTGCTCAGGCAGCGCTTGCTCAAGCGGTTCAGGCTCGATCAGCGGCGGCTCGGGCACCAGCGGCGCAGGCTCGGCCAGGGGTTCATCGGTGGCGTTGCCGAACGGGCGGCCGACGTCTTCGTCCGGGTCATGCACCTCGCGCAGTGCCTGCAGGGCATCGCTGCGCGCCTCGCTCTGGCCTTCGCTGGCCTGATCGCGGCGCTCCAGGTTGGCCAACGCCTGGTCCAGGTCGATTTCATCAAAAGCCTGAGCGCTGGCCTTCCAGTCATCCTGGCTCGGCGCCGGCCCGGCAGGCACTGGCGTTTCCAGCGGGGTCTCCAGCTCCGGCTGCGCAGGTGCCGCCTCGGCAGTGGCTGCGCGGTTTTGCTCGAGCAGCTGCTTGGCGGCATTGAACACTTGCAGGCACTGGCCGCAGCGCACCACCCCGCGGGCCACGCTCAATTGATGATGCGTGACGCGAAAGCTGGTCTGGCAATGCGGGCACTGGGTGACGAAACTGTCGGTCATGCGGCGATCCGGGGGGCTGTGCAGGTGATTATTTCAGGCCTGCCGCGCGACGGCGGCCACTGATACGAACCCAGCCGTCGCGGATGACGATCGGGTCCAGGTCAAAGTCTGCAGCATAGGCGGCGGCAACTTCTTCGCCCTGTTCGGCGAGGATCCCCGACAACGCCAGCAGGCCGCCCGGACGTACCAGGCCCGACAACTGCGGCGCCAGCGAGACCAATGGGCCCGCCAGAATGTTGGCGACCAATACGTCAGCCTGCATCGCCGGCATCTGCTCAGGCAGGTACAGCGGGAAGCGTTCTGCTTCGATGCCATTGCGCCCGGCGTTGTCGCGCGAGGCTTCCAGCGCCTGTACATCGATATCGGTACCGACTGCTTCACGGGCGCCCAACAGCAGCGCAGCAATGGCCAGGATGCCCGAGCCACAGCCGAAGTCCAGCACCTGTACGTCAGTCAGCTGCTGACCGTCGAGCCACTCCAGGCACAGCGCCGTGGTCGGGTGGGTGCCGGTGCCGAACGCCAGGCCCGGGTCGAGCAGCAGGTTGACTGCCTCCGGCTCAGGGGCGGCGTGCCAGCTTGGCACGATCCACAGGCGCTGGCCGAAACGCATGGGCTGGAAGTTGTCCATCCAGCTGCGTTCCCAATCCTGATCTTCGATGACTTCGGCCTGATGCTCGGGCAGTTCGGCGTTGGTCAGCAGGCGCAGGTGAGCGAACACCTGCTCAGGCTCGGCGTCGGCTTCGAACAGGGCCAACAGGTGAGTGTGCGACCACAGCGGCGTGGTATTGAGGTCCGGCTCGAAGATCGGCTGGTCTTCGGCGTCCATGAAGGTCACCGAGACAGCGCCTACTTCGAGCAGGGCATCTTCGTAGGTTTCGGCTTGTTCCGGGCTGATGGCCAGGCGTACTTGCAGCCAGGGCATGGCGGGTACCTTAAAAAATCTGTGGGGGCAGCGACTTGGCTGCGCGAAGTAGGGCAGTTTACTTCAGTGTGTGCGGTTTGTGCGCATGGCGAGGCAAGCGCGGCACGAGCGGCAATAAAAAACCCCGGCACAGGGCCGGGGTTTGTTCAGCGCATTACGACAAGATCAATCCTGGTTTGCCAGTTTGTGCTCGAGGTAATGGATGTTGACGCCACCTTTGCAGAAACCTTCATCACGCACCAGGTCGCGGTGCAGCGGGATGTTGGTCTTGATACCGTCGACCACGATCTCGTCGAGGGCATTGCGCATGCGCGCCATGGCTTCGTCGCGATCCTTGCCGTAGGTGATCAGCTTGCCGATCAGCGAGTCATAGTTCGGCGGAACCGAATAGCCGCTGTACAGGTGCGAATCGACCCGCACGCCATTGCCGCCTGGGGCATGGAAGTGCTTGACGGTGCCTGGGCTCGGGATGAACTTGCGTGGATCTTCAGCGTTGATCCGGCATTCCAGCGAGTGGCCGCGGATCACCACGTCATCCTGAGTGAACGACAGCTTGTTGCCAGCGGCGATGCTGAGCATCTCCTTGACGATGTCGATGCCAGTGACCATTTCCGAAACCGGGTGCTCGACCTGAACACGGGTGTTCATTTCGATGAAGTAGAAGCGGCCGTTCTCGTAGAGGAACTCGAACGTGCCGGCACCACGGTAGCCGATGTCGATGCACGCCTTGACGCAGCGGGCGAAGACTTCCTGACGCGCTTGCTCGTCGATGCCCGGGGCCGGCGCTTCTTCCAGAACCTTCTGGTGACGGCGCTGCAGCGAGCAGTCACGGTCGCCGAGGTGGATTGCCTGGCCCTGGCCGTCGGACAGCACCTGGACTTCCACGTGACGTGGGTTGGTCAGGAACTTCTCCAGGTAGACCATCGGGTTGCCGAACGCAGCACCGGCTTCGGTACGGGTCAGCTTGGCCGAAGCGATCAGGTCTTCTTCCTTGTGCACCACGCGCATGCCGCGACCACCGCCGCCGCCAGCGGCTTTGATGATCACCGGGTAGCCGACTTCACGGCCGATGCGCAGGGCTTCTTCTTCGTCTTCCGGCAGTGGGCCGTCGGAGCCAGGTACGGTCGGTACGCCAGCTTCGATCATGGCTGCCTTGGCCGAAACCTTGTCGCCCATCAGGCGAATGGTGTCGGCTTTCGGGCCGATGAAGGCAAAGCCGGACTTCTCGACCTGCTCGGCGAAGTCGGCGTTCTCGGCGAGGAAGCCGTAGCCTGGGTGGATGGCGGTAGCGCCAGTCACTTCAGCGGCAGCGATGATCGCCGGGATGTGCAGGTACGAATCCTTGGACGACGCAGGGCCGATGCAGACCGATTCGTCTGCCAGACCCAGGTGCATCAGTTCACGGTCAGCCGTGGAGTGCACAGCGACGGTCTTGATGCCGAGCTCTTTGCAGGCCCGCAGGATACGCAGGGCGATTTCGCCACGGTTGGCGATCAGGACTTTTTCCAGCTTCGCAGACATCGTTGGCTCTCCGAGGATCAAACGACGGTGAACAGCGGCTGGTCGAATTCAACCGGCTGACCGTCTTCCACCAGGATGGCGTCGATGACACCGCCGATTTCGGCTTCGATGTGGTTCATCATCTTCATCGCTTCGACGATGCACAGGGTGTCGCCTTTCTTGATGCTCTGCCCGACTTCAGCGAAGTTCGGCGAGGTCGGCGATGGCTTGCGGTAGAAGGTACCGACCATTGGCGAACGGACCACGGTGCCTTTGAGCACTGGCGCGGCTTCAACGGCTGGAGCGGCTGCAGCAACCGGAGCAGCAGCGGCAGGCATGGCAGCCATCGGTTGTGGCGCGAAGTACTGCTGAGCAGCTGGGGTCTTGCTGTGACGGCTGATGCGAACGGACTCTTCGCCTTCCTTGATCTCCAGTTCGTCGATGCCGGACTCTTCCAGCAGTTCGATCAGCTTTTTGACTTTACGGATATCCATTAATCAGCAACTCCCAAGGTTCGGTCGGGGACGTAAATTGAAAACGTGTCGAAAACGTTTCTCTATGACCTCGGCCCGCAGGGGCCAAGGCCTTGTTTCATCTGGGCTGTGCGCTCGCAGCCAGCTGTTCCAGAGCAGCCTCCAGGGCCAGCCGATAACCGCTGGCGCCGAGACCGCAGATCACCCCTACGGCTACATCGGAGAAGTAGGAGTGATGCCGGAACGGTTCACGCTTGTGCACGTTGGACAGGTGCACTTCGATGAATGGGATGCTCACCGCCAGCAATGCGTCACGTAATGCGACGCTGGTGTGGGTGAAAGCAGCCGGATTGATCAGGATGAAATCGACGCCTTCGTTGCGCGCGGCGTGGATCCGATCGATCAGCTCATACTCGGCATTGCTCTGCAGGTACTGCAGATGGTGACCTGCGGCGCGGGCACGCTGCTCCAGATCCTGGTTGATCTGAGCAAGGGTGGCGGCACCGTAATGACCCGGCTCGCGGGTACCGAGCAGGTTGAGGTTGGGGCCGTGCAGCACCAGTAAGGTAGCCATCTGCGAGTTCCTTGGTCTTGTAGGGCAATACGACATGCGCGGCGACTATGCCGCAAAGCGAGTAGGTGTGTCCAGTTCCCGGCAATAGCCAGCACGTTGCCCGAGATTCGCGCAAAGTATGTGACCGAATGTTCAAATTTGGTCACCGCAGGCTGCGAATGGCGCAGTCAGCAGGGAGTTATAGCCCGAGTTGGCCGCGCACGCGCATGAGGATCTGCGCGAAATCGCCGGCGTTTATTTCGCCAACCACGCGATCGCTGGTCATTTCGCTGCCGTTTGCGGCAAAGAACAACAGTGCCGGCGGGCCGAACAGGCGATAGCGGTCGAGCAGGCTGCGCTGCTCGGCATTGCTTTCGGTGATGTCGAAACGCAGCAGCTTGAAGGCGCCCAATTGCGCCTGCACCCGCGGTGCGCTGAGTACCTCATGTTCGATTACCTTGCAGCTGATGCACCAGTCGGCGTACCAGTCGAGCAGCACCGGCTGGCCGGCAGCGGAGGCTTCAGCCAGGGCGGCGTCAAGCGCCGCCGGAGTGGTGATGGTCTGCCAGGCGTCAGCGCTGACGGCGCCAGCGACCGCTGCCGGCGCCGCAACGGGCAGTGGTCGCAGTGGGTCACCCTGGCCGCTGAGGGCGCCGTACCAACACGCCAGCGCATACACCAGCAAGGCAAGGCCGGCCAATTGCGCGAGGCGCTCGCGTGGCGTTTTCACCACCAGCTCCAGGGCACCGAGGAACAGCGCCACGCCGGCCGCCAGCAAACCGATCAACAGCAAGGTCAGCGGCCCCGGCAAAACTCGGCTGAGCAGGCCAATGGCCAGGCCCAGCAGCAGCACGCCGATGGCGTTCTTGACGGTGTTCAGCCACGGTCCGCTCTTCGGCAGCCAGGCCGCGCCGCCGGTGCCGATCAGCAGCAATGGCGCGCCCATGCCCAGGCCCAGGGCGAACAGTTTCAGCGCACCGCCCAAGGCGTCGCCACTGGCGCTGATGTACAGCAGGGCGCCGGCCAGCGGCGCCGATACACAGGGTGAAACCAGCAGGCTGGAGAGTACGCCGAGCACCGCGGCGCCGAGCAGCGAGCCGCCCTGGGTGCGATTGGCCACGCGGTCCAGGCGATTGCTCAGGGCTTGCGGAAGCTTCAGTTCGAACAGGCCGAACATGGCCAGGGCAAACAGCACGAAGAACAGCGCAAACGGCACTAGCACCCAGGCCGATTGCAACCGTGCCTGCAGGTTCAGGCCCGCGCCAAACACGCCCATCAGCGCGCCGAGGGTGGCGAAGCACACCGCCATCGGCAGCACATAGGCCAGCGACAGGCTGAAACCACGCCAGCCGCCGACCTGACCGCGCAGCACCATACCCGACAGGATCGGCAGCATCGGCAGCACGCAGGGGGTAAAGGTCAGGCCGATGCCGGCGAGGAAGAACAGCAGCAACGCCTGCCAGTCCCAGCCGGGCGCGCTGCCTGGCGAACTGGCGGCGCCAGCCGCATCAATGGCAATCCGTGCGGTTTCTGGCGGGTAGCACAGGCCCTTGTCGGCGCAGCCCTGGTAGCCCACCAGCAGGGTAAAGCCGCGGCTGTCCGCGGCAGGTCGCGGGACGACGATATCGAGCACGCCGTGGTACACCTCGACATCACCGAAGAACTCATCGTGCTTGGCCTCGCCGGGCGGGATCTGCGCGGTGCCCAGGGCCACATCGGCAGGCTCGCTGCGGAACTGGAAGCGGTGGCGATAAAGGTAATAGCCGTCACTGGCGACGAAGCGCAGGGTGATGTTCTGCGCATCACTACTCACCAGGCTCAACTTGAATGCTTCATGCACCGGCAAGAAGTCGCTGTTGTTACTCAGTGCAGAGGCACCAAGGGTGGCACTGGGGCGATTGTCGAGCAGGCCAGCGGCGAAAACCGGGCTGGCCAGCAGCAGAAACAGCAGGAAAAACAGGCGGCGCATGGCGGACTCGCGAGGTCGAACGTGGGCGCATGATAGCGGACTTGGCGCGCATTGGGGGCGCCCGCCCGGCGCGCTCAGAGGCGGAATGCAGCCACCGCGCTGTTGAGCTCACCGCCCAGTTTGAGCAATTGCTCGCCCTGTTCACGGCCTTCGCCGATGCGCTGCAGGTTGTCTTCGCCCAGCTGGTGGATGCGTTCGCTGTGGCCGCGGATGTCGCTCACGGCGCCGGTTTGTTGCGCCGTTACATCGGCGATACGCCCGGCGGTGTCGGCGATGGTGCGGATTGCCGTGACGATTTCATCCAGCGCGCCCTCTGCCGTCTGCGCCTGGCTGGCAGTGGCCTCGGCATGCTCGAGCTGGGTGCGCATGCCATTCACCGAGTCGCGCGCGGCCACTTGCAGGCGATCGATCAGCGCCTGGATTTCGCCGGTAGCGCCGGTGGTGCGCTGCGCCAGCGAGCGCACTTCATCGGCGACCACGGCAAAGCCACGGCCCATCTCGCCGGCGCGTGCCGCTTCGATCGCCGCGTTGAGCGCCAGCAGGTTGGTCTGTTCGGCAATCGAGCGAATCACCGTGAGCACACCGCCAATGGTCGCCGACTCCTGCGCCAGTTGTTCGATCACCTGCGCGTTGCCCTGGACTTCATCAACCAACGTTCGCAGCCCGGACAGGCTTTGGCCGATCACCCGCTGACCATGCTCGACGGCACTGCCGGCATCGCGGCTGGCTTGGGCCGCAGCGCTGGCATCGCCTGCCACCTGCTGAATGGTCGCTTCCAGTTCGCCCAGGGCATCGCGGATCTGCGCGGTGTCACCGGCCTGGCGTTCGGCACCGTGGTGCAGGCCGCTGCTCATGCCGGCCAGGGCGTGGCTGCTGCCGGCGACCTGCTCGGCGTTGGCGCGCAAGGTCGCCACCAGTTGCACCAGATACTGGCGCAGGTGGTTGAGCGAATCTTCGATGTCGTGCAGCTCGCGGTTGGTCTTGCCCAGTGCGATGGGTTGGGCAAAATCGCCTTCGGCCCAGCGCGACAGCGCCGGCGCAAGGCTCCCAAGCGTGCCTGCCAGACGCCTCTGGAGTGTGTCGATGAGCAGCGCGATGAGCAGAATCAAGGCAATCATCACGCCCTGAATCATGCGTACTTCGGCAGCAATGCTGGCGTGTTGCGCGCGCACCTGCGGCTCCAGCCCGGCAATCGCTTGCTGCACCGCATCGAGCCGCTCGCGGGTGCTGTTGGCCAGGGTCGAGCGCTGCTCGATCTGTTCGCGGGTGCGCTGCAACTCGGCGCGATAGCGACTGAGCAGGCTCTGCAGATCGCGCTTGAGGGCCACGGCGACGTCTTCGCGCTGCTCGCTGGCCTGGCTTTGCAGGCCCATCAGCGCCGCGAAGTCGTCGGCGCCTGACTCGGCCGCGCGGGTCACGCCCAGCAGGGGCAGTGCTGCAATCTGCTCGGCCTGAACACGTACCTGCTGCAATTCGCGCTCGACTTCTTCGGCCAGCTCGGCGCGGCCACTGCTGACCAGCTTGTCACGGGCCAGCGACAAGCGACCCAGATGCACCGCTGCGTCCAGTAGAGGCGCCAGGTAGCGCTGGGCCTGCTCGCGGGTGCTGCTCTGGGCGTAGCCAGCCAGCTGCTCGAGAGTGCCGCCCAGTTCACGCTCGGCCTGCAGCAGCAAGGCTTGCGGATCACCCGCCAGCTTGCCGGCTGCCAGCAGCTGGTTGCCGGTAAATGCCTGCAGCTGGTTCAGGCTGGGATGCAGCGCTTCGGCCAGGGCTTGGGGCCAGTCAGCAAGCGCCGCCTGTAACTGCTGGTTGCCCTGCACGGCAGCGGCGTGGCGCACGGCGTCGCCGCTGGCCAGGTAGGCCTGGGTATCGCGTTCAACCTGGTTCTGAAACTGCTGCGACAGGCCCAGGTAACGTTCCATCAGCAGATAGGGGCGCTCCAGCGCACGCTGCGACCACCACAGGGTGGCGCCCAGGGCAATGCATACAGCAACGAGCAGCAGGGTGTTGAAATTGGTCAACCACTTCAGGCGCATGGCGCAGGCTTCCGGCAGCGTGGGGAGAGGTAGGTGCCTGAAGTTATTGCGGTTTCATGACGCGGTGATGACGGAGGAGGGCGCTGTGCTGGAGAATTATGGCCTTTTGCCTTGACCCGGCCTGGCGCCGTTTACGCGGGGTCTACCCGCACCACGCAGTTGCGCCCGGCATGCTTGGCCCGGTACAGCGCCTCGTCGGCGGCACTGGCCATGCTCAGCGCATCATGGTGCTGATCCAGTTGCACCACGCCGGCGCTGAAGGTGCAGTGCAGGTCATGAGGTTGGGCTGGATAGATGATTTCGGCAAAGCGCCGGCGGATCTCGTCGAGCACCTTGTAGGCCGCGCTCAGCGGCGTATTGGGCAACACGATGGCGAATTCCTCACCGCCGTAGCGGCCGATGTAATCGGTCTTGCGCAGACGTTGCTTGAGGAACAGCGCCAGGCTCTTGATCACCCGGTCACCCATGGGGTGACCGTGGCGGTCGTTGATTTTCTTGAAGTGATCGATGTCGAGCATGGCAAAGCTCAGCGGCTGCTGTTCGCGGCGGGCGCGGAAGCTGCAGTCTTCCAGCAGTTGCAGGATATGCGTGTGGTTGTAAAGCCCGGTCAGGCTGTCGCGGACCATCCTCGCCTTGAGGTGACGCGCGCGTACAGCGCGGTTGTGCACCGTGGTCAGCAGTTGGCGTGAGCGCACCGGTTTGGTCAGGAAATCATCACCGCCTTCGCTCATGGCGTCGAGCTGCTTGTTCAGGTCATCCTCGGCCGACAGGTAGATGATCGGCACGCTGACGTAGCGGTCGTTATGGCGGATAACCTTGGCCAGCTCCGGCCCGGTGCAGTCGGGCATATACAGGTCGAGGATGATCAGGTCGGGCTGGAAGTCTGCCAGCTCGGCCATGGCGCGGATCGGCTCGGTCAAGCTGCGGGTAATCATCCCGGCGCTGTTGAGCACGCGCTCGGTGTGCAGCGCCTGGGTGCGTGAGTCATCGATGATAAGCACCCGAAATGGGTCGTGCTGAGTGGCGTTGCCGAGCATCTCGACCTTTTCCAGCAAGGTCGACGCCTCCAGCGTTCCGGTCATGAATGCCTGGCCACCGGCGCGCACGGCGGCCAGGCGAGTTGGCGTGTCGGTTTCGTGCAGGCTGAAGAACAGCAGCGGCACAGGCTGATCCAGCCCCAGTTGGGCCTGCGCCGCCAGCAGCAGGCCGTTGCCTGGGCCGCTGAAGTCGACGTCCATGACAATTGCCGATGGCAAACGCTCGCGCATCGCCGCGCTGAACGCCTCGGCAGTGGCCAGTGCCTGCACGCCCAGGCCAAAGAACTCCAGCTGCTGCGCCAGGCGTTCAGCGCGGTCATGATCCTGCAACAGGATATACACCGGTTTGCGCAGTGGCGGCAGTGGCACGTCATCGACGTGATCGCTGCTGCGCTTGGGGCGCTCGTGGCTGAGCTGTGGTGACTGGATCATGGCTGACTACTTGTTATGGGGGAATGCAGCTTCGATGATGGCTGTATGCTAGCACCACTTCAGTGAGGTGCGCGTGTACCAGGTCAACATTGCGTGTGGTCCTGTCATTCAGTTGCTGACTGCCCGGTCGCTTATGCGCAAGCGAGTGTCTGCTTTATAGTGGGTCGATGTGGGCTTGCCGTGGCACCCTGGCCGTCGCCTGAGGTCCAAGCTCTGAACCGTCGTGACTGATTAAGGACAATGCCATGCTGGACTGGAAAAACCGTGAGGCCACTGCCGAGCCTCGTGAGCGTAGCGAATCCCGTCGGCGCTCAGCCCGTAGCTACTTCGGCGGCCTCTGGAGCCGCGCTCTGGGCGTTGTGATCGGGCTGTATCTGCTGGTCTGTATCGGTCTTGGCTGGTACTGGAGCCAGGAGCCTGATCTGTTCCCTGTGCAGCAGAATGCTCAGGCCAGCGCTGAGCGCAGCGGTCAGAAGATGGTGATTGGCTACACCACCGTCGAGACCCTGAAAACCGTTGCTGCCACCCTGCTCGACAAACCGGGCGGTTACATCTCCAACGACCGCTTCCCGCCTGGGCTGTGGATGGACAACATGCCGAGCTGGGAATACGGCGTGCTGGTGCAGGTGCGTGACCTGTCGCGGGCCCTGCGCAAGGACTTCGCCCGCTCGCAGTCGCAGTCGACCGAAGACGCCGACCTGGCCAAGGCCGAGCCGCGCTTCAACTTCGATAACAAGAGCTGGATCCTGCCATCGAGCGAGTCCGAGTTCTCTGAAGGCATCAAGTCGCTCGAGCGCTATCAGGCGCGTCTGGCTGCCGGCGACAAGGGCGCGATCTTCTATACCCGTGCCGATAACCTGAACAACTGGCTGGGTGACGTTGCCACCCGTCTCGGTTCGTTGTCGCAGCGGCTGTCGGCCAGTGTCGGCCGGGTCAAGCTGAACAGCACCTTGAAAACCGAAGCCGTGGTTGCCGGTCAGGCACCGCAGCTTGATGAGGAACTGGTAGAAACACCGTGGATGCAGATCGACAACGTCTTCTACGAAGCACGCGGCCAGGCCTGGGCGCTGTCGCACCTGCTGCGCGCCATTGAGGTGGACTTCGCCGACGTGCTGGCCAAGAAGAACGCCACCGTCAGCGTGCGCCAGATCATCCGTGAGCTGGAAGCCTCGCAGGAAGCACTGTGGAGCCCAATGGTACTCAACGGCAGCGGCTTTGGCATGTGGGCCAACCACTCGCTGGTGATGGCCAACTACATCTCGCGGGCCAATGCTGCAGTGATCGACCTGCGTCAGCTGCTGTCGCAAGGCTGAGCATGACCATCACCCCAGCCGAGGCTGCCCACCGGGCGGCCTCGGACCTCGAGCTGATCGCCTGGGTCGACGAGCATGATCAATTGCTCGGCGCCCTGCCGCGGGCACAACTGCGTGAGGCAGGGCTGATCGGCCGGTGCACGTTCATTTTGCTGTTCAACAGCGCCGGCCTGCTCTGCATCAATCGCCGCTCCCTGAGCAAGGCGGTCTACCCGGGCTACTGGGACGTGACCGCTGGCGGCATGGTTGCAGCCGACGAGAGCTATGCGCAATCGGCGGCGCGTGAGCTGGCCGAGGAACTCGGGGTGACCGGCGTGGAGTTGCGCTTTCATGAGCGGTTCTATTTTGACCAGCCGGGCAATCGGCTCTGGTGTGGCGTGTTCTCGGCAGTCTGGGACGGGCCGCTGCGCGTGCAGCCGGAGGAGGTCAGCGAGGCGCGCTTCGTCAGTCTGGCGCAGGTTGAAGACGAACGTCAGCGCTTGCCCTACTGCCCGGATTCGCTGGTTGCGCTGCAGCGCTATCAGGCTGGCTTGAGCCAGTCTGCGCCAAGGTAGCTGCGCGAGGTCGTAAAACCTGCGCAAAATGGCGCAATCCAGTACTTAGCAAGCGGCGCGATTATCGTTACACTGCGCGCCCTTTTCGGGCTGTCGCAGCTTTTGCGTCAGTAGCGCCGCCCCTGCCAGAGTGGGGCTTCGCGGTCGGCTCCAGGCAACGGAATCGACCAGTTTTTGTCCTCAGCAAGAGGAACAAAAGTGGCCAAGAAAGCTTCTTCTTTTTCCGCCTTGAGCGGTCTCGTTTATTCCACCGATGCCGGTCGGCACTGCCCCGACTGTGGCCAGCCGGCGGACGCGTGTATCTGCAAGCAGCAAGCCATCCCCGAAGGGGACGGTATCGCCCGCGTGCGCCGCGAAAGCAAAGGCCGCGGCGGCAAGATCGTGACCACCATCAGCGGTGTGCCATTGGCGCTCGAACCGTTGAAAGAGCTGGCTGCCAGCCTCAAACGGCGTTGTGGCACCGGCGGTGCCTTGAAAGACGGCGTTATCGAGATCCAGGGCGACCACGTCGAGCTGTTGCTCGCCGAGCTGATCAAGCAAGGTTTCAAGGCGAAAAAATCCGGTGGTTGAATCACCAGGCGATTTTTTCCCCTGAGCTTTCTAAACTCGATTCCGTAACCAGGGTCTACCCCTGGCATGGACGAATCGTCATTTTTCGCTTTTACACTGCCGTCGCCTTGTCGCCAAGGCAGTGTCTTCGACTTATCTACAGGGGACTTGAATGTCCGTACGACGCACACGCAAAGACGATGGTAGCCAGTGGACCGTGGCCGACAGCCGCAGTGTTTATGGCATCCGCCATTGGGGCGCTGGTTATTTCGCCATCAATGAAGCCGGGCGCGTCGAAGTGCGCCCCAACGGCCCCGACAGTGCCCCGATCGACCTCTTCGAACAGGTTGACGAGCTGCGCCAGAGCGGCCTTTCGCTGCCGCTGCTGGTGCGCTTCCCGGACATCCTGCAAGACCGCGTCCGCCAGCTGACCGGCGCTTTCGACGCTAACATCGCGCGCCTGGAATACCAGAGCGAGTACACCGCGTTGTACCCGATCAAGGTCAACCAGCAGGAAGCGGTGGTCGAGAACATCATCGCCACCCAGAATGTCTCGATCGGCCTTGAAGCCGGGTCCAAGCCAGAGCTGCTGGCGGTGCTGGCGCTGGCGCCGAAAGGCGGCACCATCGTCTGCAACGGCTACAAGGACCGTGAGTTCATCCGCCTGGCGCTGATGGGCCAGAAGCTTGGCCACAACGTGTTCATCGTCATTGAAAAAGAATCCGAGGTCGCCCTGGTGATCGAAGAGGCTGCCGAGCTCAAGGTCAAGCCACAGGTCGGCTTGCGCGTGCGCCTGTCGTCGCTGGCGTCGAGCAAGTGGGCCGACACCGGCGGTGAGAAGTCCAAGTTCGGTCTGTCGGCGGCGCAGCTGCTGTCGGTGGTCGAGCGCTTCCGCGCGGCGGGCCTGGACCAGGGCATCCGCCTGCTGCACTTCCATATGGGTTCGCAGATCGCCAACCTCGCCGACTACCAGCACGGCTTCAAGGAAGCGATCCGTTACTACGGCGAGCTGCGTTCACTGGGCTTGCCGGTTGACCATATCGACGTTGGCGGCGGCCTTGGGGTCGACTACGACGGCACTCACTCGCGCAACGCCAGCTCGATCAACTACGACATCGACGATTACGCCGCGGTGGTGGTGGGCATGCTCAAGGAGTTCTGCGATGCGCAGGGCCTGCCGCATCCGCACATCTTCTCCGAAAGCGGCCGCGCCCTGACTGCGCACCACGCGATGCTGGTGGTGCAGGTGACCGACGTCGAGAAGCACAACGACGAAGTGCCGACCATCGAAAACAAGGAAGCCCTGCCGGAGACCGTGCAATGGCTGGTCGACCTGCTCGGCCCGACTGATATCGAGATGGTCACCGAGACCTACTGGCGCGCCACCCACTACATGGGCGACGTGGCTGCGCAGTACGCCGACGGCAAACTCACCCTGTCGGAAAAGGCCCTTGCCGAACAGTGCTACTTCGCCGTGTGCCGCCGCCTGCACAACTCGCTCAAGGCCCGTCAGCGCTCGCACCGCCAGGTGCTCGACGAGCTCAACGACAAGCTCGCCGACAAGTACATCTGCAACTTCTCGGTGTTCCAGAGCCTGCCGGATACCTGGGCGATTGGCCAGGTGCTGCCGATCCTGCCGCTGCATCGTCTTGATGAAGAGCCGCTGCGCCGCGCCGTGTTGCAGGATCTGACCTGCGACTCGGACGGCAAGATCAACCAGTACGTCGACGAGCAGAGCATCGAAACCAGCCTGCCGGTGCATGGTATCAACGAGGGTGAAGACTACTTGCTGGGGATCTTCCTGGTCGGTGCCTATCAGGAAATCCTTGGTGACATGCACAACCTGTTCGGTGACACCGATTCGGTGAACATCTACCAGAACGCCGACGGCAGCGCCTACCACGCCGGTATCGAGACCCACGACACCATCGAAGACATGCTGCGCTACGTGCACTTGTCGCCGGAGGAGTTGATGACTCACTACCGCGACAAGGTCGCCAGCGCCAAGATCACCGCCCGCGAACGCACCCAGTACCTGGATGCCCTGCGCCTGGGCCTGACCCGGTCTTCGTACCTGTCGTCGTAATCGGCAATGGGGGCTGCTTGCAGCCCCTTGTTTTTAGTCGCCCAACGTCGCGTTGAGTTCGACTGTTACAGTGCTGACGCTGTTGTTCTCTCGCAGAACCGCTGTGCTCGAATAGCTGTACACCTGCGTCCGAGTCCTGGCGAAAATCCTTGAACCATCGACCGCGCTGATGGCACCGGCCTGCTTGGTGACCAGAAAGGGAGTAGAGCTCTTCAGGGTCTCGAGTAGTTGCTGCTGATCCGGTTGTTGTACAGCGATGAAGTACAGATACAGCTTTGAAACCGTAGCGCCACCGCTGTCGCTAAGCACTTCATAGACTGCGCTGTGCTTGCCAATGGGCGTGACGGAGTTGACGCTGGTCAGTTCGGGCGTCGATGCCGGCAGGAAGATCCATAGTGCCTGCGCCATCGCCAGCAGTGTCAGGCCCAGGATCAGCCATTTAGTAACCGTTTGATTTGGCATATTCGATTCCCGCCTTGATCCATTCCTGGTCGGCTGGATCATCCCCGTAAGGTATATCTCCCCACCATACGCCAAAAGCCGGATTGCTCGTGCCAGCGCGGCCCTGCGCCCAGCCGGCGCCTCTCAAAAGCACTTGCTCCGAGATGCCTGCTGCTGTGCCGCATGCGCCATAGTTGAAGTTACCGAACGCCTCGTATCTGCTGCCTTTTTGTTTGTAGTCCCACTCGCCACGATTGCGGACCTTGGAATAGAACCAAGAGAAAAGAAACGCAGTACCACCGTTTTTGAAATGAATACGCTCAAGGCTGGCGGCTTGCATATTGGCCTGAACGGAAGCGCCAGGTGGGCCAGAGGGAGGGGGCATAGGGGCTCCTTGCCTTTTGGTGTGAGATTACCCCTTCCATGGGTTCGACTTTTTTTGGTGGCCGACTCTCCAGTCAGGAGTAGACGACGCTACCCTCGGATATTGGGTTCGGCAATACGGCCATTTCCGAAGTGGCCGTAGGAAAAATCGGCCTGGAATCACCGCACCCACCGCCCCTCGCGCTGCATCCGCCAGCCCACCCACCCCAACGTCACCCCGCGCAACGCCATGAAGCCAAGAAACGCCAGCCACAACCCATGGTTGCCATACCCGCTGGCCATCCACGCCAACGGTGCCGCCAGCAGCAAACTCAGCAGCATCGCATTGCGCATTTCACGCGCGCGGGTTGCGCCGATGAACAGGCCGTCGAGCAAATAGCTCCACACGGCAATCAGCGGCAGCACTGCCAGATACGGCAGGTACGGATAGGCCGCCTCGCGCACGCTGGCGATGTCGGTTTGCAGGTTGATGAACAAATGCCCGCCGAGCAGAAACAACCCGGCAAAACCAATGCTGACAATCAACGACCAGCCGCCGGCGACCACCAGCGAACGGCGCAGGGTCGGTCGGTCGCGGGCACCGATGGCGTGACCGCACAGCGCTTCAACCGCATGGGCCAGGCCGTCCAGGGCGTAGGCAGTCAGCAACAGGCCATTGAGCAGCAGGGCATTGGCCGCCACGGTCGCTTCACCGAGGCGTGCGCCTTGCACCGTAAGCAGCAAAAACACCAACTGCAACGCCAGGCTACGCAGAAAGATATCGCGGTTGACCGACAGCAGTGGCCGCCACGCCTGCCAGCGGCGCAGTGCCGCCCAGGCGAGCTGCCCAGGGTAGCGGCGTAGCGCCGGTCGGGTCAGGGCCAGGCCGAGCAGGGCGGCGCACCATTCCGAGATCACCGAAGCCCGCGCCGAGCCGATCACGCCCCAGTCCAGCCCAAGCACGAACCACAGGTTGAGGACGATGTTGAGCAGGTTGGTGGTCAGCAGGATCGCCAACGGCGCGCGCGCGTTCTGTGTGCCGAGAAACCAGCCAACCAAGGCATAACTGGCCAAAGCAGCCGGCAGGCCAAGCAGGCGGGTGTGAAAGAAATCCTCGGTGGACTGATGCAGGGCCGCGCTGGGGTTGATCACCTGCAACGCCAGTTGGCTGAAGGGCAGTGCCAACACCCCGACCAGCGCCGCAAAGCCCAGCGCCAGCAGCAATCCCTGCACCAGCACCTGGCGCAACGCCGCGCCGTCATTGCGCCCGGCGGCCTGGGCGGCAAAGCCGGTAGAGCCCATGCGCAGGAAGCCCATCAAACCGACCATGAAGGTGAACAAGGTCGCGCCCACGGCTACTGCGCCGAGCTGATGCGCATGCGGCAGGTGGCCAATTACCGTGCTGTCGACCAATGCGACCAACGGCACCGAGATGTTGGAGAGGATCATCGGTGCGGCCAGCGCCCAGACCTTGCGGTGGGTCAGGTGGTGGCGCCAGTCGGCGGACAGCGGGGGCATACGGACTCCTTGCGGGCTAGCGGCGTTGCCATTCTAGCCAGCTGCTGGCTGCACTGTGCGATTAAGCTGAACTGGCCGCGCGACAGCAGGTAAGCCGCCAGCCGTTGCGCTATAGTTGCAGCCCTCAAGATCACGCTGCCCAAGAGTCTTCTCTCCATGTTCAACAAAGGATTGTTGCTGGCCTGCGCGCTGGCATTGCTCAGTGCCTGTGATTCCTCGTCGAAGGACACCGCCGCCCCTGTCGAAAAGCCTGCGGCAACCGCGCCGGCCGAAGCCAAGGCGGCCAAACGGGAAGACCCGGCAGTGCTCGCCAAGCGCTATGCAGGCCGCGAGCTGACCGTGCTCGACGTGTCGGAAACCCAGCTCGACGGCGCCAGCGCGCTGTCGATCAGTTTCTCGGCGCCGCTCGACGCCAATCAGGACTTCGCCAGCAAGGTGCACCTGGTCGACACCGTCAAAGGCAAGGTGGACGGCGCCTGGGAGCTTTCTGACAACCAGATGGAATTGCGCCTGCGCCACCTTGAGCCGCAGCGCAAGCTGGTGCTGACCCTGGACAAGGGTTTGCTGTCGGTAAATGGCAACAGCCTCGCAGCCGAATCGGTCAGCCGCCTGGAAACTCGCGACATGCAGGCCACCATCGGCTTTGCCAGCCGTGGCTCGCTGCTGCCGACGCGCCTTGCCGAGGGCCTGCCGGTCATCGCCCTGAACGTCGACAAGGTCGATGTCGAGTTCTTCCGCATCAAGCCGGAGAGGCTCTCGACCTTTCTGGTCAACTGGGGTCGCAACAGCAGTTTGTACTACTACCAGTCCAAAGAAACCCTGGACATGGCCGAGCTGGTCTATGGCGGGCGCTTTGACCTGAACCCCACACGCAATACCCGCGAGACCGTGTTGTTGCCGATTGCCGGGATCAAGCCACTGCAGGAGCCAGGCGTGTACCTGGCGGTGATGCGAGCGTCGGGGACTTACGATTATTCCCAGCCAGCAACCCTGTTCACCCTGAGCGATATCGGCGTCTCGGCGCACCGTTACCGTGACCGCCTGGATGTGTTTGCCCAGGCGCTGGAAGGGGGCAAGGCGCTCAATGGCGTCAACCTCGAACTGCATGACGACAAGGGCAAGCTGCTGGCCCAGGCCAAGACCGACAGTGACGGCCATGCCCAGCTGCCGATCACCGACAAGGCCGATACCCTGATCGCCACCCAGGGCGTGCACACCACCCTGTTGCGGCTCAACACCGCCGCGCTGGACCTCGCCGAGTTCGACATCACCGGGCCGCAGGCCAACCCGCTGCAGTTCTTCGTGTTCGGCCCGCGCGACCTCTATCGCCCGGGCGAGACCGTGCTGCTCAATGGCCTGCTGCGTGATCAGGATGGCAAACCGGTCAAGTCTCAGCCGGTCAGTGTGGAAGTGCTCCGGCCGGATGGCCAGGCCAGCCGCAAATTTGTCTGGGAGGCAGATGCCAACGGCCTCTTCCAGTATCAACTGCAACTGGCCAGCGAAGCGCCGACCGGTCGTTGGCAATTGCTGTTTGACCTGGGCGGTGGGCGTCATCAGGTGTTCGAGATTCTCGTCGAAGATTTCCTGCCCGAGCGCCTGGCGCTTGAACTCAAGGGCAGCGCCACGCCGCTGAGCCCTGAGCAGACCGCGCAGATCAAGGTCAATGGCCGCTACCTGTATGGCGCCCCGGCAGCGGGCAACCGCCTCAGTGGCCAGGCCTATGTGCGGCCGCTGCGTGAAGCCGTGCCAGCGCTGCCTGGCTATCAGTTCGGCTCGATCACCGAAACCGAGCTGAGTCAGGATCTTGAGCTGGACGAAGTCACCCTCGACCAGGCCGGCAAGGCCACGATCGACATCGAAAGCCGCTGGAGCGAGGCCCGTTCGCCGTTGCAACTGAGCGTCCAGGCCAGCCTGCAGGAATCTGGCGGCCGGCCGATTACCCGCCGCCTTGAGCAACCGATCTGGCCGGCCGAACGCCTGCCTGGCCTGCGCGGCTTGTTCGACGGTGAAGAAACCGACGGCGATGGCCCGGTCGAATTCGAAGTGCTGGTAGCCGACCGCAACGGGGCCAAGCTGGCCGCCGACGACCTCAAGGTGCGGCTGATCCGTGAGCGCCGCGACTACTACTGGAACTACTCGCAGAGCGATGGCTGGAGCTACAACTACAACGAGAAGTACCTGACCCAGAGCGAAGAGACCGTCAGCGTCAAAGCCGGCTCCACCGCCAAGCTGAACTTCCAGGTCGAGTGGGGCCCGTACCGGGTCGAGGTTGAAGACCCGCAGACCGGGCTGGTGTCCAGTGCACGCTTCTGGGCCGGTTACCGCGCCCAGGACAATGCCGAAGGCGGCGCGGTCCGCCCGGATCAGGTCAAGCTTGCCCTGGACAAACCGTCCTATGCCGACGGCGCCACGGCCAAGGTCACGGTCACACCGCCTGCCGCCGGCAGCGGCTACCTGATGATCGAGTCCAGCGATGGCCCGCTGTGGTGGCAGGAAATCGACGTGCCCGCCGAAGGCAAGACCTTCGACGTGCAGTTGGACAAGAAGTGGGCGCGGCACGACCTGTACATCAGTGCGCTGGTGATTCGCCCGGGTGAGCGCAAGGCCAACGCCACGCCAAAACGTGCGGTCGGCGTGCTTCATCTGCCGCTGGATCGGGCCGAGCGCAAGCTGGCCCTGACCGTGCAAACGCCTGAGAAGATGCGTCCCAAGCAGCCGTTGACGGTCAAGTTCAAGGCCACTGCTGCCGATGGCAGCGTACCCAAACAGGTGCATGTGCTGCTCAGCGCGGTGGATGTCGGCATCCTCAATATCACTGACTTCAAGACCCCCGATCCTTTCGCCAGCCTGTTCGGGCGCAAGGCCTATGGCGCTGACCAACTGGATATCTACGGTCAGTTGATCGAAGCCGGGCAGGGCCGTCTGGCCAGCCTGGCCTTTGGTGGCGACGCTGCGCTGGCCAAGGGCGGCAAGCGGCCCAATACCACGGTGACCATCGTTGCCCAGCAAAGCGTGCCAGTGACCCTCAACGACAAGGGCGAGGGCGAAGCAACGGTCGATATCCCCGACTTCAACGGTGAACTGCGGATCATGGCCCAGGCCTGGAACGACGAGCAGTTCGGCATGGCCGAAGGCAAGACCGTGGTCGCCGCGCCGCTGATCGCCGAGCTGTCGGCACCGCGCTTCCTCGCCGGTGGTGACCGCACCAGCCTGGCGCTGGATCTGGCCAACCTGTCCGGGCGCGCCCAGCAGCTGACGGTCGAGCTCAGTGGCGAGGGCCAGTTGAGCCTGGCGGGCGGCAGTCAGCAGAATGTTGCCCTGGCCGAGGGCCAGCGCAAGACCCTGATGATCCCGGTGCAGGCCTTGGGCGGTCTCGGCCAGGGCACCGTGCGCGTGCGCGTCAACGGCCTGCAACTGCCGGGCGAAGCTGCCAGCAGCTTTGAGCGTGAGTGGAAGCTGGGCGTGCGCCCGGCTTATCCGGCCATGCTCAAACACTACCGCGTGGCACTCAAGGATCAGCCGTGGAGCCTGCCGGAGAGCGATCTGGCTGAGTTCGAGCCAGCCGGTCTTGAGGCCAGCCTGGCCCTGTCGAGCCGGCCACCGCTGAACCTGGCCGAGCAGATCCGTGCGCTCGAGGCCTATCCCTATGGTTGCCTGGAGCAGACCACCAGCGGCCTGTACCCATCGCTCTATGCTGATGCCGAAAGCCTCAAACGCCTCGGCATCAAGGGCGAGCCTGCCGATGTGCGCAAACGCAAGATCGAGATGGGCATCGAGCACCTGTTGGGCATGCAGCGCTACAACGGTGGCTTTGGCCTGTGGAGCTCCGACAGTGAAGAAGAATACTGGCTGACTGCTTACGTCACCGACTTCCTCCTGCGTGCTCGCGAACAGGGCTATGGCGTGCCGGCCGAAGCGCTGAAAAAGGCCAACGAGCGCCTGCTGCGTTACCTGCAGGAGCGCAACCTGATCGAGGTCAACTACAGCGACAACGCCGAGCATACCCGCTTTGCCGTGCAAGCCTATGCCGCCTTGGTGCTGGCGCGCAGTCAACAGGCGCCGCTGGGTGCCCTGCGCGCTGTGTTCGAGCGCCGTAGCGACGCCCGCTCCGGTCTGCCGCTGGTGCAGTTGGCCGTAGCGCTGGACAAGATGGGCGACAAGCCCCGCGCGCAGCAGGCGCTGCAAGCAGGCCTTGCGCTCAGCCGTGGCAAGGGCTGGATGGCCGATTACGGCAGTGCCGTGCGCGACCAGGCATTGATCCTCGCCTTGCTCCAGGAAAACAACCTGGCCACTAATCAGGTCGATCAGCGTTTGTTTGCCTTGTCTGACGAACTGGCCGCCAACCGCTGGTTGTCGACCCAGGAGCGCAATGCGCTGTTCCTCGCCGGCCGCGGCCTGCTGGGTAAACCTGAAGGCAAGTGGCAGGCACGGCTGGACAGCGCCGGTGAGGTACGCGAGTTCAACAACGTTGAGTCAGGGATGAAGCTCGAAGGGCCGTTGCTGGCCTCGCCGCTGACCTTGCAGAACCAGGGCAGTGAAACCCTTTATCAGCAACTGACCCTGTCCGGTTACCCACGCCAGGCGCCGCCGGCCAGCAGTAACGGTATGGAGATCCGCCGCGAGTACCTGGGCATGAATGGCCAGCCGCTGGATCTGCGCAATCTGCGTAGCGGTGAGCTGGTGCTGGTGCACCTGGCCCTGCGTGCCTCGACCCAGGTGCCGGATGCACTGGTGGTCGATTTGCTGCCGGCGGGCCTTGAGCTGGAAAACCAGAACCTGGCGCAGAGCGCTGCCAGCCTGGACAACGCCAGCAGTGCGGTGAAGGAATGGCGCGAGTCGATGCAGAACGCCAGCGTGGTGCATCAGGAGTATCGTGATGACCGTTATGTCGCTGCGCTGAAACTGGACAGCTACGGCACCACTCACTTGTTGTACCTGGCTCGTGCTGTGACCCCGGGTACCTATCGGGTGCCGCCGCCGCAGGTTGAGTCGATGTACCGGCCGAATCTGCAGGCGGTGGGTGAGAGTCAGGGGGATATGACGGTCAAGGGGCGCTGAGGCGGGATTCATGCATTGCCCAAGATCGCCGGAGGGCGCAGCCCTCCCGGCGATCGGCGGTCAATGAATGATCCAGCTCATAACCCACAACCCGAGGATCAGCCAGATAATCCCGGCAATGACCGAGGCGCGCATGAACGCGCGGATTGCCGAGTACAACAGCAGCAAACCGACGATCAAGGCGAGGATGCTGACCAGCGAGGTATCCATGCCCAGCGTGCGCGCCAGCCCGTCGATGAAATTGCCGCCGGCATTGGCCAGCAGATTGAACAGCCCGCTCAAGCCATCGACAATGAAGCGGATCACCGCCCCCAGTGCCTGCCCCAGCCATTCAAAAAAACCTTCTACATGCATAGTCGCGTCCTGATGATCATTCCAAGGCTTTGGCCATTACCTGGCCAGGTCGGTTCCCCATGCCAAGCTTAATACGCCCGCGCCATCGTGCGCTGCGTGTATTGCAAGCCAGTATTGCCGGTGCACTGCTGCTGGTCGGCTTGCTCTGGCTGGCCGATCGCATCTGGCCGCTGCCGCTGCCGGCCGACGACCTCGCCCGTGTAGTGCTGGCCGAGGACGGTACGCCGCTCTGGCGCTTTGCCGATGCCGATGGCGTATGGCGTTATCCGGTCAGCCCCGACGAAGTGTCGCCGCTTTACCTGCAAGCACTGCTGACCTACGAAGACCGCTGGTTCTATCGCCATCCCGGGGTCAACCCGCTGGCTTTGGCGCGGGCTGCCTGGCTCAATCTCAGCGGCGGGCGGGTGGTGTCCGGCGGCAGCACCCTGTCGATGCAGGTGGCGCGCCTGCTCGATCCGCATGAGCGGACCCTGGCTGGCAAGTCGCGGCAACTGTGGCGCACGTTGCAGCTGGAGCGGCACCTGTCGAAGCAGCAGATCCTGCAGATCTACCTGAACCGCGCTCCTTTTGGCGGCACCCTGCAAGGGGTGGCGGCGGCCAGTTGGGCGTATCTGGGCAAGTCACCGAAACAGCTCACTCCGGCCGAAGCCGCCTTGCTCGCGGTGCTGCCCCAGGCTCCCAGCCGGCTACGCCCGGACCGCCATCCGCAGCGTGCGCAGCAGGCCCGCGACAAGGTCTTGCAGCGCCTTGGCGAGTACCAGGTGTGGTCGGCCGAGCAAGTCGCCGAGGCCCGCGAAGAGCCGTTGCTGCTCGCCCCGCGCCAGGAGCCGGCACTGGCGCCGCTGTTGGCACGACGACTGAACACCGCGAACAGCCCGCCGCTGATCCGCACCACCCTGGATGCCTCGCTGCAGCGCCGGCTCGAAGACTTGCTGCTGGGCTGGCGCGCACGCCTGCCGGAGCGTACCTCGGCGGCGATCCTGGTGGTCGAGACACAGACGATGGCAACGCGCGCCTACATCGGTTCGATCGACATCGGCGATGCCCGCCGCTTTGGCCATGTCGACATGGTGCACGCCCTGCGCTCGCCCGGCTCGACCCTGAAACCGTTCTTGTATGGCATGGCCCTGGACGACGGCCTGATCCACTCCGAATCACTTTTGCAGGATGTGCCGCGGCGCTATGGCGACTACCGGCCGGGCAACTTCTCGATGGGTTTCAGCGGACCGGTGTCGGCCAGCTCGGCGCTGGCGTTGTCGCTCAACCTGCCCGCTGTGCAACTGCTTGAAGCCTATGGCCCCAAACGCTTTGCCGCGCAGATGCGTATGGGCGGCATGCCGTTGATGCTGCCGCCGCTGGCCGAGCCCAACCTGTCGCTGATCCTCGGTGGTGCCGGCAGCCGGCTGGAAGATCTGGTCGGCGGCTATGCAGCCTTGGCCCGCGCTGGGCAGAGTGCCAAGGTGCGCCTGCAACCGCAGGACCCGCTGCTCGAACGGCGGCTGCTGTCGCCGGGCGCGGCGTGGATCATCCGGCGGATTCTCAGCGGCCAGGCGCGGCCGGACCGCGACCCTCACGCCGAACTGGTGCAGCGCCCGCAACTGGCCTGGAAGACCGGCACCAGCTATGGCTTTCGGGATGCCTGGTCGGTCGGGGTCGGCCCGCGTTACCTGATTGGCGTGTGGATTGGCCGCCCCGATGGCACCCCGGTGCCGGGCCAGTTCGGCCTGGCCTCGGCGGCGCCGCTGATGCTGCAAGTGCACGACCTACTGAGCAACCGCGACAGCCAGCGCGGTATCCGCCCGCCGGTCGAGCAGGTACCGGCATCAGTCGGCGTGGCCGCGATCTGTTGGCCGCTCGGCCAGCCCATATCGCGCCAGGACCCCAACTGCCGGCGCCAGCGCTTCGCCTGGACCCTCGACGGCACCACACCGCCGACCTTGCAGGCGGCAGACCAGCCGCTCGGCCTTGGCCTGCGCGACACGGTCTGGGTCAACCCGCAGGGTCTGCGCGTGGATGCCAGTTGCGCGGGTGCCACAGCGCGACAGATCGCCCTGTGGCCGGCGCCATTGGAACCTTGGCTGGCGCGGGTCGAACGGCGCGCTGCACGGCTGCCGGCAATTGACCCGAGCTGTCCGCCGCAGGTGCCGGCCAGCGCGCCGCCGCTGTCGATCGTCGGCGTGCGCAATGGCGACAACCTGCGCCGCCCGCGGACCAGCAGCGAGCCGTTGCAAGTGTATGTTTCGGCATTGGGCGGGGGTGGCCAGCGCTGGTGGTTCCGCAACGGCGAGCCGCTTGGCGAGACCTCTGGTCAGGACAGCCTGCTGGTGCGCTTCGAACAGGTCGGACGGGTCGAACTGAGCGTACTGGATGAAAGCGGCGAAACGGCGCGGGTCGAATTTCAGGTGGATGCCGGTGGCTGAGTGCTGATCGGCGTGTAGCGCGGGCCCGCCCAGATTATCGCTCGCAACCTTAGCCGACCGATTGCATGTGTGGCTTGGGGAACAGGTTATCCAGAGTTTCCAGCAGGCGGGCGTGATAGATCGGCTTGCGGAACAGGTCCAGCACGTGCAGGCGCAGCAGATCGCGGACATCGTCCATCTCGGCCTGCCCGGACATCACGATCACCGGCAGGTGCTGGCGCGCAGTGTGATCGCGCAGGCGTTTGATCAAGGCGATGCCGTTCTCCTCGGGCATGCGCAGGTCGGTGATCACCAGCGCCATGTCGGGGTGACGGGTAAGCAGGGTCAATGCAGCGCTGAGCGATCTTGCGGCATGGCAGGCGAAGCCTTCGTTCTCCAGCAGTTGAACAAGATCCAACAGCGCCTCTTCCTCGTTGTCGACCAGAAGGATCTTTTGGCGCAAACAAGCGGTCAGCATGGATCACTCCTGATCTCTGAACGGGAACTCTCTTCTATTGCAATGTTTGCCGCACTGACATCAGAGCATTGCCGGTATCCATTGACATGCAAATATAAAAAATAACTAATCCCAAAGTAGGGCCAAGCCGTAGTGCGCCTGAATCAGTTGCCCTAGTGGGTCGTCAAACGCTGATGCAACGGCGACGAGCGCGGTGTCAGGGCTAAAGCCAGTTGCGTGCGATTGTGCATCTGCGTCAAGCGCAACACTTGCGACACGTACAACTTCACAGTGTTTTCGGTGATACCAAGCTCACATGCAATCTGGTAGTTGGTCTTGCCCTTGCTCACCAGTTTGGCGACCTCCAGCTGGCGGGGCGAGAGTTTTTCGAACATGCTTGGCAGCTCTGTCTCGGGTTCCGGCGCATCGTCGACCCTGCGGTGCATGCCTTGACCGCGGGCCTTCTCCAAATCCTGATACAGCTCATCGATCGACTGGGCAAGGTACTGCAGGCGCTCGTTGAGCGTCCCCAGTTCGCGGAAATTGCGCCGTCGTTCGAGCAGCACCTGTTCAAGGCGCTGTACCCCCGCCAGCAACTCGTCCAGCTCCATAGGCTTCTGGTAGTAGTCCGCAAAGCCTTCGCGCAGCGCGCGTATCACGTCCTGCTTGTCAGCTCTGCCAGTCAGCATGATCGCTTCAAACATACGCTGGTGACCGGCCAGATCCTTCAGTGCGCGCATCAGCTCTATGCCATCGCGCCCTGGCATGTGCAGATCACTGATCAACAGACCCACGCCATCGTCGGCCTGGAAGCGATCCAACGCCTCGGACGTCGAGTAGGCGGCAACACAGCTGTAACCCTGCTTGCCGAGAAACTCACACAGCTCTTCGACGATTATCGGCTGGTCGTCGACTACCAGCACCTTTACCTCGCTCATCAGTTTACTCACGATCAACTCCCTGTTAACCCGTGCTGCTCCGCTGTCACACTTGGTCGTATCGCAGATGGCAGTCTGGACTCATGATTATGTACAGCACTCGTACAATAAATGCGACCGCGTGCGTTGCTATTGGATCCATACAGATGTCAGCAAAAAGCCGACCAGTACGTAGGGAGCGAATGGCTGTTTGTCGCCGACTTGCTCGGCCAGCGTCTGTAGACGTTTTTTTGCCTTGGCATTGAGCAACGTCCAGAGGCGCCGCCTTGTCAGCAGCCACAGCAGTACCGCAACACCTGCGCCGATGAAGGTGCCGAGTACATAGTGATGGCTAGTGGTGAGGGCCAATGCGCCCATGAGTTTGACATCGGCCGCACCGAAGCGCCCCAGCATGTAGCCCGGTAGCGTCAGCAGCATCACGATCGCCAGTGCCCAGCCCGCGTCACTTGCATCCGCGCCGATCCAGCTGTGGCCGGTAATGAACAGCCAGGCCAAGCCACAGGCAGCCACGCCGACGGTCAGGTAGTCGGATATCTGACGTTCACGGACGTCCTGTTCAGTACACAAGGCCAGCCACATCAAGAGAACTATGCTGTGCATTGGCAAGTCGCCATCCCTAATTATCGAATACCTTCCATGCTCAGGAGCAGGCTTAGCACTCAGGGTAGACGCGAACTTGCAAACAGGCTCGGGATGGCGGCAAAAAGCCGCTAACTACTTCATGCGGCCGGGTGGGTACTGGCTGAGCACCTGATCGACGGTCTTCTGAATCGCCTGATTACGCTCTTGCGGGCTGGGCGGGTAGCGGTTCATGATCTGCTCGGCACTGCCGCGCCAGACCAGCTTGCCATCGCGGCCGTCGAACATGTCGACCTGGATGGTTGCGACCTTGTAGTCGACGTTGCGCGTTTCGTTGTACATCGGCCCGCCCCAGTAGCCACCCCAGTAACCGCCCCAGCCGCCGCCATAGTTGGTGGTGATCTGCTGCTGGCGCTGCTCGACGATCAGGTAGGCGCGCAGCTTGAGGTCAGCCCGCACGTTACCTTGGGCCAGACGCAGGCCGCGTTGATCGAGCTGCTGCTCGACGGCTTGGCGTATCCGCTGTTCGGTAAGGTCGCTCTTGATCCGTGGATCATCCGGGCGATATTGCAGGGCCGGCTCCTGCCAGGCCCAGGTGCGATACCCGGCAAAATCGCGACTGGCGTCGAAATCCTGCTGAACGTTATTGCTTGAGCAGGCGCCGAGCAGCAACGCCAGGGACAACACAACGAGACTGCGCAGCATGGTGATTACTCCGTTAAGCGTTAACTGGGAGGATAGCCGTTGAGTGCCTTGTGCACGGATTCGCGCAGGGCACTCTCGCGGTCGCGTGGTGAGTCCTTGTCGGCGCCGCTTTCGGCGCTGGCGCTCCAGACTGGCTGGCCGTCACGGGCATCGAAAAAGGCGATGTGCACCACCATCACCTCGACCTGGTAGGTGCGCACGATCGGTACGCTGCCGTAGGCGCCATAGCCATTGCGGTAGCCGCCATAACCGATGCCGCCATACGGCGCGCCCCCGTAGTAAGGATCGTAGTCGTAATCGCGGACCTGACGCAGGCGTCGCTCCAGGCGCAGGTCGGCGCTTACCAACAGGTCCGCCTGGCCATTGTGCGCCGGGCGCAGCCCGTGCTGATCGAGCGCGCCGCTGACGGCATCGGCCAGCTGCGCGGGGTCGGCGTTGGCTGTGCCGCTGGGCAGCTGACCGTTGCGCCAGCCCCAGCTGCGGTAACGGCCGTAGTCGCGTGGCGCGCTTGGGTAGGCGCTGCGATCAAAGGTGGTCGCAGCACTGGCCGGGGCGGGCGGGATAGGCTTGCCGCTGGCCACATACGGGTTGCTGCCCTGGCATGCGGCCAGGGCGAATGGAAGCAGGGCCAGGCAGACGAGACGGTTGAGCATGGTTCCTCCTGGCGCGGTGCAGTCAGAGCGGGCGGCAGACCCAGTGCAAATAGCGGCCCAGGCCGGCGAAGCTTGGGTGACGGCGGTGAGCCAGCTCCATCTCGAGCAGGTCAAGCAGCTCGGCCTTGTCCTGAAAGTCTTTGGGCATGTAGTCGTGGAACACACGGACGCCGCTTTCAGTTTCGACCGTCCACAGGCCTTCAAGTTGCGCGCGTAATTCGCGTGGATCAAGTGGTTTCTGCGGGGTCAGGCTCTGCTTCTCGCCGGCCAGGTGATTGCTGCGCAGCTTGCGGAAATGGCCCTTGAGCAGGTTGCGGTAAACCAGCGCATCGCGGTTGTAGAACGCCAGCGACAGCCAGCCACCCGGCGCTGTCAGCTGATGCAGCACCGGCAGAATGGTCTCGGGTTCGGCCAGCCATTCCAGCACCGCATGGCAAAGCACCAGATCGTAAGGTTCGGTCAGTTGGCCAAGCAGGTCTTGCCAGGGGGCCTGGATGAAGGTCGCGCTTTGCCCGGCTTCGGCGAAGCGGGCCTTGGCGCCATCGAGCATCGGTGCCGCCGGCTCGGCGAGGGTCACTTGATGCCCGCGCTCGGCCAGCCACAGGGCCATGTGGCCCAGGCCGGCGCCGATGTCGAGAATACGCAGCGGACGATCCGGCAAGGTTTCGGCAAGGTCGGCCTGCAGCACTGCCAGGCGGATCGCGCCTTTGGCGCCGCCGTAGATTTTTTCCGCGAAGCGGGTGGCCAGGTGATCGAAATGGCGGTCGTTCATCGGGCGAAGCGCCTTTCGCTGTCGGCCAGCTTGGCCCGCACCACCTGCTCCATGTCCAGGCCCAGCTCGCTGCACAGCAACAGCAGATAGAGGACCACGTCGCCGACCTCCTGGCCGGCATGGGCGAGTTGCTCGGGGGCGAGTTGGCGCGACTGGTCTTCAGTCAGCCACTGGAAGATTTCTACCAGCTCGGCCATTTCCACGCTGGCGGCCATGGCCAGGTTTTTCGGGCTGTGAAAGCCGCGCCAGTCGTTGTTGTCGCGGATCTGGTGCAGGCGTGCGGTCAGTTCTTGCAAGTTCATCGGGGCTCTCCTAATGGCGCATAGCTTCCGGCCAGCCCCGACGTAAAGCAAGTTTGCCGATCAGTTCGACTCAATCGGCTGCCAGCGGCCCAGCATGTGCAGCAGATCAGCGTGACCATCCAGGCGCAGCTCGCCTTGCGCGCCCGCAGCACTGGCGCTGAGCACCACCTCCGACGGCAAGCGCACCGGCTTGAGGAAATCCACCTCGAACACATAGCCTGCCGCCGGCAGGTGCCCGGCCAGCGCAGCCATGGTCATGGCCTTGCTCCACATGCCGTGGGCAATCGCCTTGGGGAAGCCGAACAGCTTGGCAGTTGGCGCACTCAGGTGGATCGGGTTGTAGTCGCCACAGACCTTGGCGTAGCGCCGCCCGATATCGCTGTCGGCGTACCAGCGGGTGACCTCGGCCAGCGCACCGGCAGGCTCGGTCTTGACCGGCTCACCGGCAGCAGCTTCAAGCCTGAGGCCGCGCACCAGCATGCGGCTGGTTTCACGCCAGAGCAGGCCAAGGCCGTCCTCGGCCTCGGTGATCAGGTCGAAAGTGCCGCCCTTGGGGTGGGGCTGCAGGTTGTCGGCATACACCGCGAAGTGCAGCCCGTCGATGCCGCCGAGTGGACGCAGCACCTGAATGCTGTTGTGCAAATGAACCAGCCCCAGCAGCGGGAAAGGGAAATCTGCCGCAGTCAGCAACTGCAACTGCAGGGTGAAGGCCATCACATGCGGGTAGGTGGCCGGCAAGCGGCCGTTGTCGGTGAAGTGGCACAGCCGGCGATAGGCCGCGAGGTTGTCGGGTTGCACCCGCAACCAGCAGCGCAGGCCACTGGCGGGTAACTGGTCGCCGCTGATCTTGCGTTTGCTCAAGGCCCGCAGGTACAGGCTGGCACTGGTATCAGGGCTGTGCAGGTCTTGCCATTGGCGCGTCATGCTCATGCTCCCATCAAGGCCTGGCCACATACCCGCAAGGCCTGGCCGGTAACGGCGCCGGAGCCCGGCTGGCTGAGCCAGGCAACTGCTTCGGCAACGTCTTCGGGGCGCCCGCCCTGGCCCAGCGAACTCAGGCGCCGGCCAGCCTCGCGCAGGCCCATCGGCATGGAGGCGGTCATGTGCGTTTCGATAAACCCGGGCGCTACGGCATTGATGCTGGCGCCGCGGCTGGCCAGGATGGGTGCCCAAGCCTCAGCCAGGCCGATCAGGCCGGCCTTGCTCGCGGCGTAGTTGGACTGGCCACGGTTGCCGGCGATGCCGCTGACCGAGGCAAGCAGGATGATCCTTGCGTTGTCGCCGAGCGCGCCAGCGTCCAGCAGCGCCTGGGTCAACACTTGCGGTGCCTTGAGGTTGACCGCCATGACTGCGTCCCAGTAATCCGGGGTCATGTTGGCCAAGGTCTTGTCGCGGGTGATGCCAGCGTTATGCACAACAATGTCGATACCCTCGGGCAAACCTGCCACCAGCTGCTCGGCGGCGTCACTGGCGCAGATATCCAGCGCCAGCGCACGACCGCCAAGACGCTCAGCAAGTGCTTCAAGCTCCTGGCGGGCCTGCGGCACGTCGAGCAGGATCACCTCGGCGCCATCCCGGGCCAGGGTTTGCGCGATTGCCGCGCCGATGCCACGCGCAGCACCGGTGACCAAAGCGCGGCGCCCGGCCAGCGGGCGGGTCCAGTCTTGCACCTGGCTGGCGCAGCCTTGCAGGCGCAACACCTGGCCAGAAATAAAGGCGCTCTTGGGCGACAGGAAGAACCGCAGGGCGCCTTCCAGCTGCTCGTCGGCCTCCTCGCTGACATACAGCAACTGGGCGGTGGCGCCGTTGCGCAGCTCTTTAGCCAGCGAGCGGCTGAAGCCTTCCAAGGCGCGCTGGGCGACGCTGGCCAGCGGATCGCTGAGGCTCTCCGGAGCACGACCCAGAATCACCACATGGGCACTGGGCGCCAGGCTGCGCAGCAGCGGCTGGAAAAATTCGCGCAACTGGCAGAGCTGATCGCTGTCGGACAAATGGCTGGCGTCGAACACCACAGCCTTGAGCTTGGGCCCCAGGCCCGCCACCCAGGGCTGCGCTTGCAGCCCATCGCCGGCAAAGCTGTAGAGTTCGTCAGTGAGCCGAGCGGCAATGGCTTCGACCCGATTGGCCAGCGGCCCGCCGCCCAACACCAGCGCGCCCTCGACGGGGCGCAGGCGGCCAGCCTGCCAGCGTTCCAGCGGTGCTGGTTGCGGCAGGCCGAGGGCGTCGACCAGGCGACGGCCCAGGTTGGAGTTGGCGAAGCCGAGGTAGCGGTCAGTCATTGCGGGTCTCCCGTAAGGCAAGCATGCAAGTGTGGACCAAGTTTATGTAACGGTCGTTCGACCGGGTTAAAAACACCTAGTCTGTACGGATCAAATTGTTTCAGGAGGAATAACCGCATGCGTTCATCTCGCCGGGTCGCAATTCTGGGCGGCAATCGAATCCCGTTCGCCCGCTCCAATGGCGCCTACGCCAAGGCCAGCAACCAGGCAATGCTCACCGCTGCCCTCGAAGGCCTGATCGAACGCTACCGCCTGCATGGGCTGCGCCTGGGGGAAGTGGTCGCCGGGGCGGTGCTCAAGCACTCACGCGACATGAACCTGACCCGCGAATGTGTGCTCGGCTCACGCTTGTCGGCGCAAACCCCAGCCTACGATATTCAGCAGGCCTGTGGCACCGGCCTTGAGGCGGCTTTGCTGGTGGCCAACAAGATCGCCCTCGGTCAGATCGACAGTGGCGTTGCCGGGGGTGTCGACACCACCTCGGATGCGCCGATCGCGGTCAGTGAAGGCTTGCGGCGGATTCTCCTGCAGGCCGGTCGTGGCAAGAGCCTGGCCGAGCGCCTGAAACCGTTTCTGCAATTGCGCCCGGCCGACCTCAAACCGGCCTTGCCGAGCATTGGTGAGCCGCGCACCGGGTTGTCGATGGGTGAGCATTGCGAGCGCATGGCGCAGACCTGGCAGATCAGCCGCGAGGCGCAGGACGAGTTGGCCCTGCACAGCCACCAGAAGCTGGCTGCGGCTTACGCCGAGGGTTGGCACGACGACCTGCTCACGCCCTACCTGGGCCTGAGCCGCGACAACAATCTGCGTCCCGAGCTGAGCCTGCAGCAGTTGGCCAAATTGAAGCCTGCGTTTGATCGCAGCGGCCTCGGCACGCTCACTGCCGGCAACTCGACGCCGTTGACCGACGGCGCCTCGCTGGTGCTGCTGGGCAGCGAGCAATGGGCTGCGGAACAAGGCCTGTCGGTGCTGGCCTATGTGGTCGATGGCGAGAGCGCGGCGGTCGACTTCGTCAAGGGTCAGGAAGGCCTGTTGATGGCGCCGGTATATGCCGTGCCGCGGCTGCTGGCGCGCAATGGCCTGAGCTTGCAGGACTTTGACTACTACGAAATCCACGAGGCGTTTGCCGCGCAGGTGCTGTGCACGCTCAAGGCCTGGGAAGATGACGAATACTGCCGCACGCGGCTGGGGCTGGACGCGGCGCTGGGGCCAATCGACCGCAGCAAGTTGAACGTCAAAGGCAGTTCGCTGGCAGCGGGGCATCCGTTTGCCGCGACCGGCGGCCGGGTGCTGGCCAATATGGCCAAGCTGCTGGCAACGGCCGGCAAGGGCCGCGGCTTGATTTCGATCTGCGCGGCGGGCGGCCAGGGCGTGACCATGATTGTCGAGCGTTGAGGCGGGGCTGTCGGCTCAGGCAAACCTGTTAGGCTTGTCTGATCAGAACAACTAGATCGACGCCATGCCGAGCAACGGACAACTGACTGCGCCGCGCGCCATCCCCACTCTGGAGCGCCTGCCCCGCCCTGTGTATGCCCGCGCTGAAAGGCTCGGCGCCGGCTCGTGGACTACTCGCCATCGGCATGACTGGGTGCAGTTTTCCTACGCCATCAGTGGGGTCTTGAGCGTCTATACCAGCGACGGCAGTTATTTCGCTCCGCCGCAGTGGGGCGTGTGGATCCCGGCTGATCTTGAGCACGATGTCGCCACCTCGATGCAGGCCGAGATGCGCAGCCTGTATGTGCGTCGCGACGCCTGCCCATGGGCCAGCGAGCACTGCCGGGTGCTTGAAGTCACGCCCCTGGCGCGCGAGCTGATCAAGCAGTTCTGCCAGATGCCGGCGCACTATCCTGAGGATGACAGCGCAGAGGCGCGCCTGGTGGCGGTGCTGCTCGATCAGCTGCGCGGGCTGCCGGAAGTCGGCTTCAGTTTGCCGCTGCCGCGTCATCCCGGCCTGCTGCGCTTGTGCAATCAGTTGATTGCCGCGCCGGATCAGACGCAAACCCTGCAAGACTGGGCGTTGCAGTTGGGCTGTTCGGAGAAGACCGTGATGCGCTTGCTGCAGCGCGAGACCGGCCTGAGCTTTCGCGTATGGCGTCAGCGCATGCGCCTGCTGTCATCCCTGGCGTTGCTGGAGGCGGGGGAGAATGTCACCGAAGCGGCGCTGGGCTGCGGCTATGACTCAACCTCAGCTTACATTGCCGCGTTCAAGCAGATGTTCGGTTTTACGCCAGGCGAACTGCGCCTGCTCTGACGGCGAGCAGGCGCGGGCCGGCTGATCAGGTGCGGAAGCGACGGACCAGGCTGTCCAGTTCGTTCGACAGGCCGGCCAGGCTCTCCGAGTCTTGCCGCGCGGCCTGGGCCAGTTCTGCCACCAACTGCGCATCACCGTGGATCTGGCTGATGTGCCGGTTGATGTCTTCAGCGACCTGATGCTGCTCTTCGGCAGCGGTGGCGATCTGCGTGTTCATGTCGCGGATCACGTCGACCGACTCACGGATCTGGCCAAAGCTGTCGCGGGCCAGGCCAATCCGGCTGACCGACTGCTGCGAGACATCCAGGCTGGCGTGCATCTGCTGGGCCACTTCAGCGGTGCGGCTGGCGAGGTTGCCGAGCAGGCCGTCGATCTCAGCGGTGGAGTCGGCCGTGCGCTTGGCCAGCGCGCGGACTTCGTCGGCCACCACAGCAAAGCCGCGGCCTTGTTCGCCGGCCCGGGCGGCTTCGATGGCGGCGTTGAGGGCGAGTAGGTTGGTCTGCTCGGCAATCGAGCGAATGGTGCCCAGAATCGACTGGATCGCGTTGCTGTCACGCTCCAGTTGCTGAATCGACTGCGCCGATTGCTCGATTTCCTGGCTCAGGCGATCAACGCTCTGCACCGCGGCGTCGATCTGCTGCTGACCTTCGCGTGCCTGCTGCTGGCCGCTGTCGGCCGACTGCGCCGCCTGGCTGCAGGAGCGGGCCACTTCGTTGGCAGTGGCGACCATTTCATGGAAGGCGGTAGACACCATGTCTACGGCTTCACGCTGACGCCCGGCGGCTTCGGCCATGTCGTTGGAGACGCGCGTCGAGCTGCTGGAGGTGCTGAGAATCTTGCCGGCGGCAGCGCCGATATGCTGGATCAGGCTACGAATCGCGCCGAGGAACTGGTTGAACCAGCCGGCCAGTTGCGCGGTTTCGTCGCGGCCGCGGACTTCCAGGCTGCGGGTCAGGTCGCCTTCGCCCTGGGCGATGTCTTCCAGGCCGCTGCTGACGCTGTTGATCGGGCGCACGATAAGCTTGGCGAAGGCTGCACCGACGATTGCGAACAATGCCGCCAGGACCAGCGCAATGGTGCCGATCAGCCAGGTCAGGCGGGTGGTGGTCTGCATCACTTCGCCTTCCTGGATCAGGCCGATGAAGGTCCAGCCGAGGGTTTCGTCCGGGTAGATGTTGGCCATGTAGCGCTCGCCATTGATCTCGACTTGCACCAGGCCCTTGCCGGCCTTGGCCAGCTCGGCGTAACCGCCGCCAAAGCTGCTCAGTTGCTTGAAGTTGTGGCTGGCGTCGCGTGGGTCGACCATCACGTTGCCGTTGTTTTCCATGAGGATCAGGTAGCCGCTTTCGCCCAGCTTGATCTTCTTGACGATTTCGGTGAGGCCGTTCAGCGACACGTCGATATTGACCACACCGCCGGGGTTGCCCAGCTGGTTGGCCACGGTGCGCACGGTGCTGACCAGCACAGCATCGTCGGCGGCCCAGTAATAGGCGCCGGTGCGGATGGTTTTGCCAGGGTTGGCCATCGCCAGTTGGTACCAGGGGCGTTGGCGCGGGTCGTAATTGACGAACTTCTGCCCGGCCGGCCAGCCGACGTAGCCGCCGTCGGCGACGCCGTAGGACAGGTAGGCGTAAGCCGGGTGGGCATCGGCCAGGCGGGTGAAGAAGTCCAGCACCTTGGTATCCTGCTCGCCCAGGACGGAGGGCGGGTTGGCGCTGGTGTACTTGTTCAGCTCGCTACCGGTGGCGGCAACCATGGGCTGCGCGGCCATGTAGTTGACGTTCTGGTCGATGCCCTGGAAGAAGATGTTCATCGCGTTACTGACCTGGCGAATCTCTCGGCTGCTGTTGTCGAGAAAATCATCGCGGGCCTCGCCACGCAGGTTGACCACTACCAGGGTAGCCACGAGGACGATGGGCAAGCCGGCAATCACGGCAAACGCCCAAGTGAGTTTTTGTTTGATGTTCATCCACGCTCCCGGAGTGTTTTTTTTATCGATGCATGAAACAGGCACTAAAGGGCATCGGCAGCGTGGGCAATTTGTAGAGGTCAAATCCCTGTATTTATTGACCGACGTCGCGTTTGGCGACGATTCGGTCGTGATTGGGCTAATACGGCATACCAAAATTCGCCAGGGCAGTGGAGGGCTTAGCTACAGCAAGCTTTGCCACTGGCCAGGTCCTTGAGGATCGGGCAGTCGGGGCGGTCATCGCCGTGGCAATCGGCAGCCAGCTGGCTGAGGGTATCGCGCAGGCTCACGAGCTCTTCGATGCGCGTGTTCAACGCTTCGATGTGCTCGCTGGCCAGGGCTTTGACATCGGCGCTGGCGCGTTCACGGTCTTGCCACAGGGTCAGCAGCTTTGCGACTTCCTCCAGGGAAAAGCCCAGGTCGCGTGAGCGCTTGATGAAGGCCAGGCTGCGCAGGTCTTGTTGCTGGTAGAGGCGATAGCCGCTGTCGCTGCGTTGGGCCGGTTTGAGCAGGCCGATCGACTCGTAATACCGGATCATCTTGCTGCTCAGCCCACTGAGGCGGGCAGCCTGGCCGATGTTCATGGTGCCTCCTGCTGATCGTTGTCGGGTTTCCAGGTTTTCAGCCACAGCGCATTGCTCACCACGCTGACGCTCGACAAGGCCATGGCGGCGCCCGCCAGGACCGGGTTGAGCAGGCCGAACGCGGCCAGCGGGATGCCGACCAGGTTGTAGATGAAGGCCCAGAACAGGTTCTGGCGGATCTTGGCGTAGGTCTTGCGGCTGATGTCCAGCGCTGCCGGCACCAGCCGTGGGTCACCGCGCATCAAGGTGATGCCTGCGGCTTGCATGGCGACATCGGTGCCACTGCCCATGGCGATACCGATGTCGGCGGCGGCCAGGGCCGGCGCATCGTTGATGCCGTCACCGACCATGGCCACCACGCCGTCGCGTTTGAGTGCAGTGACGGTAGCGGCCTTGTCGGCAGGCAGCACTTCGGCATAAACATCCTCAATGCCGAGGGCGTCGGCGACCACCTTGGCACTGCCGCGGTTGTCGCCGGTCAACAAGTGGCTGCTGACGCCACGCGCCCGCAGGCTGCGCACAGCCTCCGCGGCGCCGGGCTTGAGGCTGTCGCCAAAGGCCAGCAGGCCGAGCACCTGCGGCTGCGGTGCCTGTTCGATCAGCCACGACAAGGTGCGCCCTTCGGCTTCCCAGGCGTGCGCTTTGCCTACAAGCTCGCCGGGTTGCAGCTGGCTGTCCTCGAGCAAGCGCCGGTTGCCGAGGGCCAACTGGCGCTGCTCGACCACGCCGGCGATGCCGCGACCGGTCAGTGACTGGCTGTCGCTGACGGGCGGCACGTCCAGGCCCTGTTCGCTGCAGGCGCTGATTACCGCCTTGGCCAGCGGGTGCTCGCTGCCCCGTTGCAGTGCCCCGGCCAGGCGCAACAATTGCGCCTCATCGGCAGCAGCGGCCTGGCTGTGCACGATGCGCGGGCTGCCCGAGGTCAGCGTACCGGTCTTGTCGAACACCACACGGTTGACGGCATGGGCGCGCTCCAGCGCCTCGGCATCCTTGATCAGAATACCGTGGCGGGCTGCCACGCCAGTGCCGGCCATGATCGCTGCGGGCGTCGCCAGGCCGAGCGCGCATGGGCATGCGATAACCAGTACGGCGACGGCGTTGATCAGTGCGGTTTCCAGTGGAGCGCCATACCACCACCAGCCGAGCAGGGTGATCAGGGCGATCACCAGCACCGCCGGCACGAACACCTGGCTGACCCGGTCGACCAGTTTCTGAATCGGCGCCTTGGCTGCCTGGGCATCCTCAACCAGACGAATGATCCGCGCCAAGACCGTCTCGGTGCCCAGTGCCAGGGTGCGCACCAGCAGTTGGCCTTCGCCATTGACGGCGCCGCCGGTGACTGGGTCGCCGGGGTGCTTGGGTACCGGCAGGCTCTCGCCGCTGATCAGCGCCTCGTCGGCGTGGCTGCTGCCTTCGATGATTTCGCCGTCGACCGGGAAGCGCTCGCCGGGTTTGACCCGCACCAGATCATGCAGGCGCAGTTGGCTGATCGGCACATCCTCCTCACGCCCATCGAGCACGCGCAGGGCGCGCTCCGGGCGCAGCGCCTCGAGGGCGCGGATGGCGCTGGCAGTCTGGCGCTTGGCACGGCTTTCGAGGTATTTGCCGAGCAGCACCAGGGCGATGACCACGGCCGAGGCCTCGAAGTACAGATGCGGCTCGACGCCGGAGGGGGCAGTGGCCCATTGGTAAAGGCTCAGGCCATAGCCGGCACTGGTGCCCAGCGCGACCAACAAGTCCATGTTGCCGGCCGCTGCGCGCACGGCTTTCCAGGCCGCACTGTAGAAGCGGGCGCCGAGGATGAACTGCACCGGCGTAGCCAGCGCGAACTGCGCCCAGGCCGGCAGCATCCAGTGCACGCCGAACGGCTGCAGGAGCATCGGCAGCACCAGTGGCAATGCCAATACAACCGCAGCGGCCACGGCCAGGCGTTCATTGCGCAAGCGGCGTTGGGCATCATCAGGATCGGGCGCAGCGGCATCCGGCATGGACGCTTCATAGCCGGCCTGGCGTACTGCTTCAACCAGCGCAGGCAGGGTTTGTGCCGGGGCCTCGACGCGGGCGGTCTCGGTCGCCAGATTGACGCTCACGTGCGTCGCGCCGGGCACTTTGCGCAGGGCACGCTCGACACGCCCGGCGCAGCTGGCGCAGGTCATGCCGCTGATGGGCAGGTCAAAAACAGTGAATGCAGACATGGCTCGCCTCCTTGGACAGGCCTGCAGCATCAACCCTGCCACAGGGTCAAGGTCAATAGTCCAGGCTGGCTCGAGTCAGGTGCAGGCCGCTGTGGTCCATGGCGATACGGTATTTGTTGATCTGCCCGGCTTGCAGGGTCAGGCGCTGATTGTGTTGGTTCTCCAGGCCCGCGTTGCAACCCGGAGCTTGCCCTGGCAGCAAACGCAAGCGGATATCCACCGGACCAGGCGGCAGGTTGAACGAGGTGGACTGTTCCTGAAACACCCGTCCCGACAGCTGGTCATTGAGGTACACGCCGATCTCGCAGCTGGTCGCTACCTCGAGGCGTTCGCGCGAAATAATCAGCACGCTGTATTCCGCGTTACCTGCAGCGCTGGCCGCAGGCACCACGGTCAACGCGGCGAGCAAGCCGACAAGGCTCAGTGCTGGCCTGATCATGAACAATCTCCTGCTTGATAAACCTTCAAAGGCGCAGCTTGGCCGAGCTACGCGCGGATTGCCAGTCCGGCCGATGCAGGCAGAACTTGACCTTGACCCGATGGCAAGCTTGAAACTGTGGCAAACCCATGAAGGAGGCTGACCAATGCAAGTATTCAATGTACAAGGCATGACCTGTGGCCACTGCATCAAAGCCGTTACCGCGGCGGTGCAGGGGCAGGACGCTGCGGCCAGGGTGGAGGTGGATTTGGCTGCCAAGCAAGTGACTGTCGACAGCCAGTTGCCCAGCGAGCAGATCCTTGCCGCCATTCGTGAAGAAGGCTACGAGGCGCAATCGGCCTGACGACGCTGACATGTTGCGGTGCCGGTGATCGAGCATGAATGCGGCTATCACTGGCACCGCTTCTTGGCAGGCAATTGTCACAAAGGTTTTCGCCAGAATCCGCCTTTGCAGTTAGACTTGGCAGCTTGCTTAGCCTGCTAATGGATTTCTGATGAACCTGCGTTACGTGCTGATTCTCGGCGCCTTGAGTGCGTTCGGGCCGCTGGCGATCGACTTTTACCTGCCTGCTTTCCCGGCCATGGCCCAGGCGTTTCTGACCGACGAAAAACACATCCAGACCACTCTGGCTGCGTACTTCCTTGGCCTGTCGCTGGGCCAGTTGGCCTATGGCCCGGTAGCCGATCGCTTTGGTCGGCGCATCCCGCTGCTGTTTGGCGTGACCTTGTTCACGCTGGCCTCACTGGCCTGCGCTTATGCGCCCAACCTCGATACGTTGATTGTCGCGCGCTTCGTCCAGGCCTTGGGTGGCTGTGCTGGCATGGTGCTGTCACGGGCGATCGTCAGCGACAAGTGCGACCCGATTGCCTCGGCCAAGGTCTTCTCGCAATTGATGCTGGTGATGGGCCTGGCGCCGATTCTTGCGCCGATGCTGGGCGGCGTGTTGGTCAACCTGGCGGGCTGGCAGTCGATCTTCCTGGCCTTGAGCCTGTTCAGCGCGGGCTGCCTGCTGGCGATCGGTTTCGGTTTGCCCGAGAGCATGCCAGCGGACATGCCGCGCCAGCCGCTGTCGGGTGCGTTTCGTCAGTACCTGCGGCTGTTCGCTGACCGGGTGTTTATCGGCCATGCATTGACGGGTGGTACCGCCATCGCGGGCATGTTTGCCTACATCGCCGGCTCGCCGTTCGTGTTCATCAAGCTGTATGAAGTACCGACAGAGCATTACGGCTGGCTGTTCGGTGCCAACGCAGCAGGTTTCATCCTGGTTGCGCAGGTCAATGCACGGTTGTTGGCCAGGCGCGGCCCGGCAGTATTGCTGGGGCGAGCGGTGTGGCTATACCTGGCGGCGGCGCTGACCCTGCTCGGCGTGGCAGCGTTGCAGCCAACGCAGTTGTGGCCGCTGTTGCTGCCGCTGTTCGTGTGCATCGCCAGCCTTGGCTGCATCATCCCCAACGCTTCGGCGCTGGCCATGAGTGGTCAGGGCGCACGGGCAGGCAGTGCGTCGGCATTGATGGGCTGCCTGCAATTCAGCGTCGCCGCTGGCGCTGCGGCGCTGGTCAGCCTGCTGCACGATGGCAGTGCGGTGCCGATGGCCATGGTCATCAGCCTGTGCGGAGCTATGGTAGTCAGTGTTGCGATGCTGACTCGGCGCTTGCAGGCCAAGCGTCAAGGCTGAACGAGTGCGGGGCCTGCAGGCGCTTGCGCAGCGTTGCGACAAAGGCCCGCGCTTCGCCTTCACTGCGAAAGCTCACCACGTGCTGGTCGAGCCGAACCTGCCAAGGGCAGTTGGGGTTACGGTCAGACGTACTGACGACGATTTTCATCGCATACCTCCACAGAACACGTGCCGATTCAGTCTAGCGCTGCTGCCCGCAGGCGCCACCTATCCTCTGCCAGGTCCTGACTGACGGTAGCCTGGGGACCTTTCCCACACGCCCTGTGTAATTGTGCTGACGCGCAATCACAGTGGAACCTTCGCTTTTGTTTGCCATATTTGAGGAAAGGCGCTGTCGGCAGCGTCTGAGGATATTTCTCGGTTCGGTGGGTGTTGAGCGCGTTCATGGCCTTGGCCAGACGGGCCCGTGCCTGTCGGGTGGATATGGCCGGGCGAGGCTGGTCTGCTGGCGAATGCGTCGAGGGTCGCCCCACCCACCGCCTTGTCCCGTCTGCAGAGGCGCCGGGAAGCGCTATCGCGGGACTTTGCCCGGCTTATACTGGCCCCAGCAGCCAACGCCAGCGAGAGGGACTTCCCTGTCAGGGGTGCTATGCCAAGACCATGTGCAGGTCGGCGCGCTGGCGTGTTTGGCCAATGGACCCAGACATGATTCAGCAGGGAGTTACCTTATGAAAGCAGTCAGCAGTATCAGCCAGATTGCCAGCCTGATGGCCGATCCCAAGCGCAGCGCCATGCTGTGGGCGTTGATCGACGGCACGGCCCGCCCCGCTGCCGAGCTGGCGGTGATGACCGGCGTCAGTTCATCTTCGGCCTGTGCGCATTTGTCCCTGCTCTCTTCGGCAGGCCTGCTGCGGCTGGAAGCCCGGGGGCGAAAACGCTATTTCCGCCTTGCTACACCTGCTGTGGGAGCGGCGGTAGAGGCATTGGCCAGCCTGCATCTGAATGACTCGCGCTCACGGGTTACCCAGGTCCAACCGCTCCAGGTGCCACTGTCGATGCGCCGTGCACGCCTGTGCAATGGGCACATGGGCGGTGAGCTGGCGGCTGAATTGCTGCAACGAATGATCACTGCCGGCTGGCTGGAGGGGTACGACGCAGAGCTACGGGTGAGCTTTGAGGGCCGCGCGCAGTTGGCCAATGTCGGCGTATACATCGAGGCCTTGGCACAGCGGCCACTGAACAACTGCGTGATCTGTCACTGCAATGAGTGGAGCGACCAGGGGCCGCATCTGGGCGGCAGCCTGGGGCAGGCCTTGCTGACGTTGTTCCTGCAGTCAGGCTGGCTGCAGGAACAGGACGGTACGCGCGGGCTGCAGATATCACCACTGGGTATCCAGCAGATCAATCGTATCGCTCGCGCAGAGCCATCCCTGTTGGTGGGATGAGCAGCCGGCAACCGTGGCCGATCAGGCCAGGCGAGCATCCAGGCTGTTCTGTGCCAGGCGCCGGGCTTGGTCTTCGGTCATGCCCAGGTGAGTGTGCAGCGCGTGGAAGTTCTCGGTGACGTAGCCGCCGAAATAGGCCGGGTCGTCGGAGTTGACCGTGACCTTGACGCCACGCTCGAGCATATCGAGGATGTTGTGCTGGCCCATATGCTCGAACACGCAGAGCTTGGTATTGGACAACGGGCACACCGTCAGCGGGATCTGCTCATCGATGATGCGCTGCATCAGCCGCTCATCTTCGATGGCGCGCACGCCGTGGTCGATGCGCTTGATCTTGAGCAGGTCGAGGGCTTCCCAGATGTACTCGGGCGGGCCTTCTTCGCCAGCGTGGGCGACGGCTTCGAAGCCTTCGTTGCGGGCGCGCTCGAATACGCGCTGGAACTTGCTCGGCGGGTGGCCTTGCTCCGAGCTGTCGAGGCCGACGGCAATGAACGCATCGCGGAACGGCAGTGCCTGGTCGAGGGTTTTTTGCGCTTCTTCTTCACTGAGGTGGCGCAGGAAGCTTAGGATCAACCCGCTGCTGATGCCCAGTTGTTCACGACCATCCTTGAGCGCCTTGCTCAGGCCGGCCATGACCACTTCGAAAGGGATGCCCCGGTCGGTGTGGGTCTGCGGGTCGAAGAACGGTTCGGTGTGGATAACGTTCTGCGCCTTGCAGCGTTGCAGGTAAGCCCAGGTCAGGTCGTAGAAATCCTGCTCGGTGCGCAGGACATCGGCGCCTCGGTAATAGAGGTCGAGAAACTCCTGCAGGTTGTTGAAGGCATAGGCGCCGCGCAGGGTTTCTACATCCGCCCAGGGCAGGGCGATCTTGTTGCGTTCGGCCAGGGCGAACAGCAGCTCGGGCTCGAGCGAGCCTTCAAGGTGCATGTGCAGTTCCGCCTTGGGCAAGGCGTTCAGCCAGTCGTACATGTGTGTGATCTCGATCAGGAACGGTTGCCGCCATTCTACAGGGCCAGGCCAGGCAATGCGCCCGGCACGGCCCTGTAGATATCAACCGGCGATCAGTTGCGCTGCGGCCTGGCGGTGGTCAGCGATCAGGCCCTTGACGTCGAGGCCTTCGATCTGGCCGTCAATCACGCGCCATTTACCGCCGATCATGACTCGGTCGGCACGGTCGGCGCCGCACAGCAGCAGTGCAGAAAGTGGATCGTGGCTGCCCGAGAAGCGTAGTTCGTCGAGCTTGAACAGGGCCAGGTCAGCCTGTTTGCCGACTGCCAGTTGGCCGATATCGCTACGCCCCAGCAAATGTGCCGAGCCACGGGTGGCCCAGCCCAGGGCGCGCTCCGGGGTGATCTGCTCGGCGCCATACCGCAGCCGTTGCAGATACAGGGCCTGACGCGCTTCGAGGATCATGTTCGAGGCATCGTTGGATGCGGAGCCATCGACACCCAGGCCGACCGTGGCGCCGGCTGCTTCCAGATCCACCGTGGGCGCAATCCCCGAGGCCAGGCGCATGTTCGAGCTTGGGCAATGACAGATGCCGGTGCCGGCAGCGCCGAGGCGAGCGATCTCGTCAGGGTTGAAGTGGATGCCATGCGCGAGCCAGGTGCGCGGGCCGAGCCAGCCGACGCTGTCCAGGTAGTCCACGGTGCGCAAGCCAAAACGCTGCAGGCAGAAGTCTTCTTCGTCGAGGGTTTCGGCCAGGTGGGTGTGCAGGCGCACGTCCAGTTCCTCTGCCAGTACAGCACTGGCGCGCATGATTTCCGGCGTTACCGAGAACGGCGAGCAGGGCGCCAGGGCGATCTGGATCTGCGCGCCTTCACCACGCTCGTGATAGCTGTGGATAAGTCGCTGGCTGTCGGCCAGGATCACCTCGCCCTGTTGCACGGTCTGCTGCGGCGGCAGGCCGCCGTCGTCTTCACCCAGGCTCATCGAGCCGCGGGTCAGCATGGCGCGCATACCCAGCCCGCGTACGGCTTCGACCTGCACATCGATGGCGTTGTCCAGGCCCTGCGGGAACAGGTAGTGGTGGTCGGCGGCGGTGGTGCAGCCCGACAGCAGCAGCTCGGCCAGGGCCACCTTGCTGGCCAGCTCGAGCTTGGCTGGGGTCAGGCGTGCCCAGACTGGGTACAAGGTCTTGAGCCAGGGGAAAAGCGGCTGATTGACCACGGGTGCCCAGGCACGGGTCAGGGTTTGATAGAAGTGATGATGGGTATTGATCAGGCCAGGCAGGATCACGTGCTCGCGGGCGTCGAACACCTGATCGCAGGGTGTGCTCGGGCTTTCGCCAAGGGCGAGCAATTGCACGATTTTGCCGTCTTCGATAACCAGCCCACCGCGCGCGTCGCTGTCGTTGGCGGTGAAGATGGCAAGGGGGGATTTCAACCAGGTACGGGTCGCAGGCATGGTGCCGGCTCCTCTGAAAGTGGGTTCAGGTAAGCCAGCTCAGTTTTGCCCTGTCTGCTGATCCAGGTTCGCCGCGGGGGCGAGGCATCGAGTCTACTGCCTCGCCCCGCAGCTTTCAATTCACCAGACCAGTGGTTCGCCTTTGTAATTGATGAAGCGCAGGCCGCCCTTGCCGCTGTGCGCCTTGATCTGCTTAAGCATGCCGCTGGTGCTGGTGAATACGTCGATCTCGGCGTTTTCGCCGCCCATTGCGGTTTTCACCCAGCCCGGATGCATGGCCAGCACGGCAAGGTCGGGGCGCTGCAGTTCGCCGACGTAGCTGTTGATCATCGAGTTCAAGGCGGCCTTGCTGGCCTTGTACAACGCAATCTCGCCGCCATCAGGGATGCTCACGCTACCCAGTACCGAACTCATGAAGGCCAGCACGCCGCTGCCCTCGCGCAGTTGCCCGGCCAGGCGCCGGGCGATGCGGATCGGTGCCACGGCATTGGTCATGAACAAGGCGCCGATGTCGCTTTCGCTGACCGCTTCCAGATCCTGCGGCAGCGGGCCCATGACCCCGGCGTTGACGAACAGCAGGTCCAGCGTCTCGCCTAGCAAGCGCTGCTTGAGGCTGTCGAGTTGGGCGGTGTTGTTGATCTCGAGGGTTTCGATGTGCACACCGACGATGCTGCCCAGGTCGCCCGGGTTGGCCTTGTCGCGTACGGTGGCGATCACCTTCCAGCCATCTTCGTGCAGGCGCTGCACCAGGCCAAGGCCCAGGCCTCGCGAGGCGCCAATGATCAGGGCGGTCTTGGTTGCGGTCATTGCAGTACTCCTTTAAAGGTAGCGCGTGCCGGGTTCAGCCATTACCAGACCTGCCAGCGTAGTCGCTGCAGTTTGCCTGCGTATGGCAGCCGATGCACGGTTGTACAAAAAATGATCAGCGGGCTGTGGGCCTTGCACCGTCAGGGCCGGAGCCGGTGGCTAACGGTTTATCCACAGGCTGCTCCACAGTATTTGTGCGCAAGCGGGCGTGCCGGGTTTTCGCCTGCTGGGGGTGGAGTTTTTTGTCGCGACTGGGGATAACTGACTGTAATGCAGTGCTTTTCAGTGCAGTCATGAAACTGTGATCAAAATATGATCAATGCTCTGCACGCCTTGTATCTCTTGGTCTGGGCTGGACTGCCCCAAGCTTATCCACAGGCAGGCGCACAGCAGTTGTGGGTAATGTTTCAGCGGCTTTATCGGTGGCTCACGCGCTGAGGATAATTCTGCCTCGGCTCAGGTCGGCCAGTTGCTGCTGCAATGCGGGCAGGTGGGCAGGGCCGATCGCAAGTCGCAGGTCCACGCCATTGGCAGTGAACTGTTCATCCAAGACCAGCCCGTCAACCTCAGCCAGGCGCAGTTTGACCAAGGCCAATTCGCTGAAGCTGCAACTGCAGGTGTATTCGCTGCGCTGCACCAACAGACGCTTGGGCGCCTGTTGCAGGCATTTGTTGGCGCCGCCGCCATAGGCCCGGGCGAGGCCGCCGGTGCCTAGCTGGATACCGCCATACCAGCGGATCACCAGTACCACCACCTGATCGCAGTCCTGCGCCTCGATCGCGGCGAGGATCGGCCGGCCCGCAGTGCCGCCGGGTTCGCCGTCGTCATTGCTGCGGTATTGCCCGCCGATTTTCCAGGCCCAGCAGTTGTGGGTGGCGGCGAGATCGCTGTGGCGCTCGATGAAGCTCTGCGCTTCGGCAGGGCTGTTGATCGGGCCGGCGAGGGTGATGAAGCGGCTCTTGCGGATCTCTTCGCGAAACTCGCAGAGGTCGAGCAGGGTAGATGGCATAAGTCCGGGTCAGGCAGGCAGTTGGATGCCGCAACCTTTGAGAATGATGTGGATAAGATTGTTGCTGGCGTCTTCCATGTCTTGCTTGGTCAGGCGGCTGCGGCCGGTGACCTGGCAAATCTGGGTCGAGAAGTCGGCGTAATGCTGGGTGCTGCCCCAGAGCAGGAAGATCAAATGCACCGGGTCGACCGGGTCCATTTTGCCGGCGTCGATCCAGGCCTGGAACACGGCGGCACGGCCGCGGAACCACTCACGGTAATCGGCACTGAAATATTCGGTCAGGCACTGGCCACCGCTGATCACTTCCATGGCGAAGATCCGCGAGGCCTGCGGGTTGCGCCGCGAGAACTCCATCTTGGTGCGCAGATACTGGCTCAGCGCCTGGCCTGGATCATCATCGACGCTCAGGGCGTTGAAGGTGCTGTCCCACAGCTCGATGATGTTGCTCAGCACGGCGATATACAGGCCGAGCTTGTTGGTGAAGTAGTAGTGCAGGTTGGCTTTGGGCAAGCCGGCCTTGAGGGCGATGGTGTTCATGCTGGTGCCCTTGAAACCGTGGCGGGCAAACTCGTCCTCGGCTGCCTGGATGATCGCCTGTTCGTTCTTCTGGCGGATGCGGCCGGCGGGCTTGCCCGAGGCGGAGAGGCGATGCGCTGGGACTTCTAGGGTCATGGACGGTTCCGAACGGGCTGAGGCAACAGGATTGTTCGACAGATTACCTGCCTGTGCCGAAGTGACAAGCCTTTAGCGTGTGGCGGCAAGGCTTTCCAGAAAGCTTTCCAGAACCAGGTTCGGCCTCCGGCCTTTGCGCGTAACCCAGTTCAGGCTCAGATCGTAATGGCGCTGAGCAGGTTTCAGGGCGCGCAGCCGGCCTTGTTGCACCCAGGTGCTGGCGTAGTGGTCTGGTAGATAGCCGATGTAGCGGCCGGTCAGGATCAGAAATGCCATGCCTTCGCGGTCGGACGCGCTCGCGGTGCAGTGCAGTGCCTGATAGTGCGCCTGAATCTCGCCGGGCAGGCGGAAGGTCGGCGCGATAGCATCCTGGCTGTTGAGCCGCTCATCGTCGATCTTGTGATCATCGGCATAGAACAGTGGGTGGCCCACGGCGCAATAGAGCAACGAACGCTCGCTGTACAGCGGCTGGTACTCCAGGCCCGACAGCGGGCTGGCCTGCGGCACCACGCCGACATGCAGGCTGCCATCAAGCACACCTTGCTCGACCTGGCTGGGGGCGATCATGCGAATCTGGATATGCACGTCCGGGCCGCGGTCCTTGAGCTCGGCCAGGGCATGGGTGATGCGCATGTGCGGCAGGGTCACCAGATTGTCGGTCAGACCGATATTGAGCTCGCCGCGCAAGTGTTGATGCAGGCCGTTGACCTCGGTACGAAAGGTCTCGATGGCGCTCAGCAGTTGCAGCGCCGAGTGGTATACGTCGCGGCCTTCTTCGGTCAGGGAAAAACCGGCGCGACCGCGTTGGCACAGGCGCAGGCCGAGGCGCTGCTCAAGGTCGCTCATTTGCTGGCTGATCGCCGAGCGGCCGATGCCCAGGACGTTCTCCGCTGCCGAGAAACCGCCGCACTCGACCACGCTGCGGTAGATCTTGAGCAGGCGGATGTCGAAGTCGCTGACTTGCGCGAGTGGATCGGGGCGTCGGCTCATTAGTTTAGTCCACTGCTAACTGAAGATTTGAAAAGTAGGCTTTTCCAGACTTTATCGCCGTGCCAATTTAGCTGCAACAACATCCATCGTTGCCTATTCGTTTGCCGAGGAACCGCCCGATGAACATGCCCGAAACCGCGCCTTCCGGTATCGCCAGCCAGCTCAAGCTGGACGCGCACTGGATGCCGTACACCGCCAACCGTAATTTCCAGCGCGATCCGCGCCTGATCGTTGCCGCCGATGGCAACTATCTGGTCGACGACAAGGGCCGGCGCATCTTCGATGCCCTGTCTGGGCTGTGGACCTGCGGTGCCGGGCATACCCGCAAGGAAATCAGCGAAGCGGTCGCGCGTCAGGTTGGCGTGCTCGACTATTCGCCGGCATTCCAGTACGGCCATCCGCTGTCGTTCCAGTTGGCTGAAAAGATTACCCAGCTGACCCCGGGTGATCTGAACCATGTGTTCTTCACCAACTCCGGTTCCGAGTGCGCCGATACTGCGCTGAAGATGGTCCGTGCCTACTGGCGGCTGAAAGGCCAGGCGACCAAGACCAAGATGATCGGCCGCGCCCGTGGCTATCATGGGGTGAACATCGCCGGTACCAGCCTGGGTGGCGTCAACGGCAACCGCAAGATGTTCGGCCAACTGCTCGATGTCGACCACTTGCCGCACACCGTGCTGCCGGTCAACGCCTTCACCAAGGGCTTGCCGGAGGAGGGCGGTATTGCCCTGGCCGACGAGATGCTCAAGCTGATCGAGCTACACGATGCCTCCAACATCGCTGCGGTGATCGTCGAGCCGCTGGCTGGTTCGGCGGGTGTATTGCCGCCGCCGAAGGGCTACCTCAAGCGCCTGCGTGAAATCTGCACCCAGCACAATATTCTGCTGATCTTTGACGAAGTGATTACCGGCTTCGGCCGTATGGGCGCCATGACCGGTGCCGAAGCGTTCGGCGTCACTCCGGACCTGATGTGCATCGCCAAGCAGGTTACCAACGGCGCCATCCCGCTCGGCGCAGTGGTTGCCAGCAGCGAGATCTACCACACCTTCATGAACCAGCCGACGCCTGAGTACGCCGTGGAATTCCCTCACGGCTACACCTACTCGGCGCACCCGGTGGCGTGCGCTGCCGGCATCGCCGCGCTGGACCTGCTGCAAAAAGAGAACCTGGTGCAGTCAGCCGCCGAGCTGGCGCCGCACTTCGAGAACCTGCTGCATGGCGTCAAAGGCACCAAGAATATCGTCGACATCCGTAACTACGGCCTGGCCGGCGCGATCCAGATCGCGCCGCGTGACGGCGATGCCATCGTGCGTCCTTACGAAGTGGCGATGAAGCTGTGGCAAAAAGGCTTCTACGTGCGCTACGGCGGCGACACTTTGCAGTTCGGCCCGACGTTCAATACCCAGCCGCAGGAGCTCGACCGCCTGTTCGACGCGGTGGGCGAGACCCTCAACCAGATCGATTGATCTGCCTGATTTTGACGGCAGGCGTGCACGGGCACGCCTGATCCTTCCTTCCTGTTTCTGGAGTTATGCATGAGCATCGTTCAGCACCTGATCAACGGCGAACTGGTTTCCAAGGGCGAGCGCACCGCCGATGTTTTCAACCCGTCTACCGGTCAGGCCGTACGCAAGGTCGAACTGGCTAGCCGCGCCACCGTGCAAGAGGCGATCGATTCGGCCAAGGCCGCCTTCCCGGCCTGGCGCAACACGCCGCCGGCCAAGCGCGCCCAGGTCATGTTCCGCTTCAAGCAGCTGCTTGAGCAGAACGAAGCCAAGATTGCCCAGATGATCAGCGAAGAGCATGGCAAGACCTTGGAAGACGCTGCCGGGGAACTCAAGCGCGGTATCGAGAACGTCGAGTTCGCCTGCGCGGCTCCGGAAGTGCTCAAAGGCGAGTACAGCCGCAACGTCGGCCCGAACATTGATGCCTGGTCGGACTTTCAGCCACTGGGCGTAGTTGCCGGGATCACCCCGTTCAACTTCCCGGCCATGGTGCCGCTGTGGATGTACCCGCTGGCGATCGCCTGTGGCAACGCGTTTATCCTCAAGCCGTCCGAGCGTGATCCGAGCTCGACGCTATATATCGCCCAGTTGTTGATTGAAGCCGGCCTGCCCAAGGGCATCCTCAACGTGGTGCACGGTGACAAGGAAGCGGTCGATGCGCTGATCGAGGCGCCAGAGGTGAAAGCCCTGAGCTTTGTTGGTTCGACGCCGATTGCCGAATACATCTATGCCGAAGGCACCAAGCGCGGCAAGCGTGTACAGGCACTGGGTGGCGCCAAGAACCACGCCGTTGTGATGCCGGATGCCGACCTGGATAACGCGGTCAGCGCGCTGATGGGCGCGGCCTATGGTTCTTGCGGCGAGCGCTGCATGGCCATTTCCGTCGCGGTGTGCGTGGGTGACCAGGCAGCCGATGCGCTGATCGCCAAGCTTGAGCCGCAGATCCGCGCACTGAAGATCGGTGCGGGTACTTCCTGTGGCCTGGACATGGGGCCGCTGGTGACCGCAGCTGCGCGCGACAAGGTGCTCGGCTATATAGATGACGGTGTGGCCTCGGGTGCCAAGCTGGTGGTCGATGGTCGCGACCTGCGTGTGGCGGGTTGTGAGGATGGCTACTTTGTCGGCGGCACGCTGTTCGACAATGTATCGCCAGAAATGCGCATCTATAAAGAAGAGATCTTTGGCCCGGTGCTGTGTGTGGTGCGCGTCGACAGCCTGGAGCAGGCCATGCAGCTGATCAATGATCACGAGTATGGCAACGGCACCTGCATCTTTACCCGTGACGGCGAAGCGGCGCGGCTGTTCTGCGACGAGATCGAAGTGGGCATGGTCGGTGTCAACGTGCCGCTGCCGGTCCCTGTGGCCTACCACAGCTTTGGCGGCTGGAAGCGTTCGCTGTTTGGCGACCTGCATGCCTATGGCCCGGACGGTGTGCGCTTCTATACCCGTCGCAAAGCCATTACTCAGCGCTGGCCGCAGCGCAAGAGTCATGAAGCATCGCAGTTTGCCTTCCCTAGCTTGTAACTGGGGCAGGGTATGAACGGGGAGGCCTTTGGGCCTCCCCGTTTTGTTTGCGCTTTGTGGGCCAGTAGGGCCGCTTTAGCTTAATGTTATGCAATTACGAAATAACGGTTGACGGGGTTCTGTAAGCGCTTATAATGCGCCCCACTTCCAGCGTAGT
>CAUQIJ010000006.1:0-249349 GCA_963518285.1 uncultured Pseudomonas sp.
CGAAGACGGCTTCGACCGCACCAACGGCGCACGCTTCGCCGAAGACGGCTTCGACCGCACCAACGGCGCACGCTTCGCCGAAGACGGCTTCGACAAAACCAATGGTCATCGCTTCAGCTAAGCCCTGCTGCGAACACCCAGCCCGGCCTTGCCGGGCTTGATCATTTGCAGCAGCACGCAGAACCGGCACACTAGGCATCTTGTCCATCCCAGAGCGGCCCTGATCAGATGTACTACTACGAACCTGCAAAAGGCCACGGCCTGCCCCACGACCCCTTCAACGCCATCGTCGGCCCGCGGCCGATTGGCTGGATCTCCTCGCACGACAGCGAGGGCCACCTCAACCTCGCGCCCTACAGCTTCTTCAATGCCTTCAACTACATTCCGCCGATCATCGGCTTCTGCAGTGTTGGCCGCAAAGACAGCCTGAACAACATCGAGCAGACCGGCGAATTCGTCTGGAACCTGGCTACCCGACCGTTGGCCGAGCAGATGAACCAGAGCTGCGCTGCTGTGGCAGCCGATGTCGACGAGTTTGTCCTGAGCGGGCTGACGCCGACTGCATCGCGCATTGTCGGCGTACCGCGAGTTGGCGAAAGCCCAGTGGCATTCGAGTGCAAGTTGAGCCAGATCATCCAGCTCAAGCGCGCCGATCAGGAGCTGGTGCCCAGCTGGCTGATTCTTGGCGAGGTGGTGGCTGTGCACATTGCCGAGCACCTGCTCAAGGACGGCATCTACGACACGGCCGCAGGAGAGCCGATTCTGCGCGGCGGCGGCCCGCAGGATTATTTCGAGCTGGGCAATCTGTTCAAGATGGCGCGGCCGCGCAGCGACGGCTGATCACCAGATCAGCTCGCCCTCTTCGCTCACACCCTGCAAGCGTTCGAGCTCGGCGCAAGCGGCCTCATCGGCCGCGATTGCGCCCTTGAACAGCTGGCCATCAAGCACCTTGTGAAAGCGTGGCGTGCCCATGCCACCCAGTGCCTTGACCGCGATGGCAGCGTGATAACCCCCGCCTTCAACCGGGACCATCGCTGAAACCGCTTCAAACTGGGCAAATTCTCTACGTGCCATGCTGCCTTTCCTTGTCGAAAAGGCGGCATTGTAACCTGCTGATCACTGGCTGAAGGTGTGCGAATCAAGGCTTGCCAGCAGCTGTGCCTGTACCAGTTCGCCCAGCACGTCGAGATTGGCCGAGGCGAAGTAGCCACTCATTGCCTGCTGATCGTGCCAGCTGCCGCTGAGCAGCCACAGGTCGTCATCGGCCTGCGAGCGCTGCACGCTGAAGCTCAGGCAGCCGGGCATGCGCAGCGAGGGTTCGAGCAGATCCCGCAAACGCGCGCCGAGCTCGGACGAGCGGCCGTTGCTGGCACGGATGAAAGCCAAGTGGGTGACCGGTTGACGTGGTGTCATGAAGGCGCTCCTTGAAACAGGTCAGACGGAAGATCCAGGCCGCCAAGGTTAGGCTTCGCTCACCCCAGGGCGTTAGGTCAATACTGCGAAGCGCTTGCCTGATCCTGCATGGCGGCAGGATCAGGCAAGCGGCCGGCAGCATTCGACTAGCGCCCAAGCTTGCCCAAACCTATCCTGCTCACCTCAGCAGAGGAAACCCGTCATGACCACGCCATCGCCCTGGGACCCCACGCTTGAAGCCCGCCGCGAGGAACTCGCCGGGTTGATCCTGCGCCATGCCGGCGCAGCCAATGGCGGGCCGTCGGCGATCGACTCGCTGTACCTCAGTCGCTACGAGGAGAACCTGCGCGCCATGCCGACCCTTGCCCAGCCAGCGCTGTGCATTCTGGCTCAAGGCAGCAAGACGCTGTTTCTCGGCGATGAAAGCTACACCTACGACCCATTGCACTACATGGTGGTGTCGGTAACGCTGCCGATTACCGGCGCCAGGCTGGACGCCAGCCCGGACAATCCTTGTCTGGGCCTGCGCCTGGACCTGGACCCAGCCGAGATCAGCCAGTTGATTGCCGAGAGCGGGCCGATGCTGGTGCCCAGCCAGCCCTCGGGCCGCGGCCTGTTCGTCGAGCGCAGTGATGGCGAGTTGCTCGATGCCCTGCTGCGGCTGGTACGACTGCTCGATGCACCACGCGACATCGCGGTGCTGGCACCGCTGGTGCGGCGCGAACTGCTGTATCGAGTATTACGCGGCCCGCAGGGTTATCGGCTGTACGAAATCGCCCTGTCCAACAGCCAGACCCATCGCGTGTGCCAGGCCATCGCCTGGCTCAACCGGCATTATCAGCAACCGCTGCGTATCGAAGAGCTGGCCCGCGAGGTCAACCTCAGCACCTCGACCCTGCACCACCGCTTCAAGGCAGTGACCTCGATGAGCCCGCTGCAATATCAAAAACAGCTGCGCCTGCAGGAGGCGCGCCGGTTGATGCTCAATGACGGTGTAGAGGCGGCAGTGGCAGGCTACCGCGTCGGCTACGAAAGCCCGTCGCAGTTCAGCCGTGAGTACAGCCGGCTGTATGGCGCCCCGCCGATTCGCGATGTCGCCCGCTTACGCGCCAGCGCCAGCTGAGCACTGCCCGAATCAATCACGCACGGCCTGCTGCCATTGCGCCTGGTCGACCTGCAGCAGGGTGGGCTTGTTGCGCTCGACGGCGCGGGCCAGCGCCGCCTGCAACTGCGCGACGTCGTTCACCTGTTCGGCGGCCGCGCCCAGGCCCTGCGCCACGGCGATGAAGTCTGGGGTATGGATATCCACCCCGACTGGCTCGATGTGGCGGTTGAGCATGTACTTCTTGATCTCTTCATAGCCCTGGTTATTCCACAGCAGAACAATCAGCGGCACTTGTGCCTCCACCGCGCTGGCCAGCTCCGGCAGGGTGAACTGCAGGCCACCATCGCCAATCAGGCAGACCACGGGCGCGCGTTGGCTGATCACGGGTGAGCTGCCCAGCCAGGCCCCCATCGCTGCCGGCAGTGCGTAGCCAAGCGTGCCGTAGCCGGTCGAGGCATTGAACCAGCGGCGTGGCGCAGGCATGTCCAAGGTCAGGTTACCGGTATAGACCGGCTGGGTTGAGTCACCGACCAGCACGACCTCTGGCAGCGTGTGCAACAGCGTGTTGAGCAAACGGGTCTGGCTCAAACTGGGCTGATCCCAGCTGGCTGCCAATACCTGACGCAAGCGCGCGGCGCGAGCGGCGCCCCAATTCGCCTGCCGCTGCGGCGCTGGCTGCAGTTGCAACGCGGCGAGCAAGGCCTGCGCGGCTTGCTCGGCATCGGCCACCAGGGCAAGTTCGGGCAAGTAGTTGCGGACGGTCTGGTCCGGATCGATGTCGATCCGCAGCAGGCTGCCGGGAATCTCGAAACCCCCCTGGAAGGTCACGTCGTAGTCGGTTTCTGCCAGCTCAGTGCCAATCGCGAGCACTACGTCTGCCTCTTCGACCAGTTCGCGGGTGGCGGGCAGCGACTGGGTCGAGCCGATCTGCAGGGGATGATCCGCCGGCACCAGGCCTTTGGCATTGATGGTCAAGGCTACCGGCGCCTGCAGGTATTCAGCCAGTGCGGCCAAGGCCGCGCCTGCAGCAAGCGCACCGCCGCCGGCAAGGATCAAAGGTCGTTGCGCCTGGGCCAGGCGCGTTGCCATCTGCGCAACGGTCGCCGGCGCCGCTGCTGCGCGGCTGACCCGGGTCGGTCGGCCTGGCAACAAATGCTCGGCGGGCTCGACCAGCACATCCAGTGGGATCTCGATATGCACTGGGCGTGGCCGCGCTCCATCGAACACGGCGAACGCACGCGCCAACACCTGCGGCAGGTCTTTGGCGCTCATCAGGGTGTGGGAAAACGCGCTGACCCCAGCCACCAGCCCGCGCTGATCGGGCAGCTCGTGCAGCTTGCCGCGCCCACCGCCAAGGGCGTTGCGCGACTGCACACTGGAGATCACCAGCATCGGGATCGAGTCGGCATACGCCTGGCCCATGGCGGTGGTGATGTTGGTCATGCCTGGACCGGTAATGATGAAGCACACGCCAGGTTTGCCGCGTGTGCGTGCATAGCCGTCAGCCATGAACCCGGCGCCTTGCTCATGGCGCGGGGTGATATGGCGAATCGACGAGCCCGCCAGGCCGCGGTAGAGCTCCACGGTATGCACGCCGGGGATGCCGAAGACGTGATCAACGCCATAGCCCTCGAGGAGTTTGACCAGCACTTCGCCACAGGTTGCCATCGTTCGATACCCGCTTGTTGTTCAAATAATGAGCGTATTGAACCTACTGGGCGGCTATCGACACAATGCAAAAAAACACATACTAGCCATGACCTCAGAACATGGCTGCGCGTGATGACTCGACTCCCTCCCCTGCCCGCCCTGCACACCTTTCTGGTCACGGCGCAGCACTGCAACTTCACCCACGCCGCGCAGCAGCTGCACATCAGTCAAGGCGCGGTGAGCCGCCAGATTGCTGGGCTTGAAGCGCATCTGGGCTACGCCTTGTTCATTCGTCAGGCACGCGGCCTGCGCCTGACCCGCAAAGGCCAGGACTGGTTGCCGCGGGTCCAGCAAATGTTCGCGCTGCTCGAACAGGGAGTGCGCGAAGTCGCCGTGCGCAGTGCAGTGCTGCAGCTCAAGGCGCCGACGTGTGTGATGCGCTGGCTGCTGCCGCGACTCATGGAGTGGCAGGCGCTGCGCCCTGACATCCCGGTAGAAGTCACCAGTTCGGTCCAGCACGGCGTCGACTTCGAGCATGAGGAGTTCGATGCCGCAGTGCTCTACGGCCCGGCTCCCAAGCCTGGCCCGCACACGCGCGTCCTGTTCGATGAGCAACTCACGCCGGTCTGCGCGCCTTCGCTGTTGAACGGAGATCTACCGTTGCAGCAACTTGCAGACCTGCCTGCACACCTGCTGTTGCACCCCTCCCGCGACGAGCACGACTGGCGCCTGTGGTTGGCGGCGGCGGGGTCAACTGAGGTGCACGGCCGACGCCAGCACTTCGAGACGCTGGACATGGCCATGGCAATGGCCGCTCAGGGCACCGGGGTGGCGATTGGCGACTGGGCATTGATAGCCGATGACCTGCGCGACGGTCGCTTGTGCATGCCGTTTGCGCTGAAGGTGAACACCGGCAGCAGCTACTACCTGACCAGCCCGGACAGGCCAATGCCTGCGGGGCTGAGCGAGTTGCTGGAGTGGCTGCAAGCACGCGCCAGGCAGTAGGCGCGATTACTCCTCGACGCTCATGTATTCCTTGGCCCAGCGGATGTAGTCCTCAGGCTGGGTGTAGGTGTGCGAGAGCTCGGTGGCGCTGAGGTTTTCCGACTTGTTCTGCTGACCACGTTGCAGGCGCAGGCAATCGTAGGTGGCCTTGATCGCTGCAAAATAGGCGGCATGGCCGTCGACCACGATGCGCACGCCCAGGCGCGCCAGACGCTCGTCATCGCGCAGGTTCGGGTTGCCGTAGCTGACCAGCATCAATGGCACGCTAAGGTGCTCGGAGATCTGCTCCAGGTGATCGAAGTCTTTGATCCCGACCATGCAAATTGCGTCTGCGCCGGCCTTCTGGTAGCTCTGGGTACGGACGATGATCTCTTCGGTGCTGAGCACGCCGGCATTGGTCCGCGCGATGATCGACAACGACGAATCGACCCGGGCCTCGAGGGCTGCGCGGATCTTGCCGACACCTTCGTCGACCGAGATCAGGTCGGTGGACTTGCGCCCGAACTGAGCCGGTAGCAGCGTATCTTCAATGGTCAGCGCCGCCACGCCAGCGCGCTCGAGTTCGATCACGGTGCGCATGACGTTGAGGGCATTGCCATAACCATGATCGGCATCGGCCATGACCGGCAGTTGCGCAACGCGGCCGATACGGGTGGCTTGTTCGACGAACTCGCTCAGGGTGATCAAGGCAAAGTCCGGCGCAGCCAGCACCTGCAACGAGGCGACCGAACCGCCGAGAATACCCACCTCAAAGCCCAGGTCTGCCGCGATGCGCGCCGACATGGGGTCAAACACGGAAGCTGTGTGGAAGCACGAACCGGAAGCAAGCAGCTCGCGGAAGGCAAAACGTAAATCCTGGTGGGAAGCCCTGGGCATGATCACTCCGCAATAAACTTGTAATTGAACTGGCTGAAAACCGACCCTTGAATGTGGGGTCTACCTGACCCGTTCCAACCGTCGCCATCTGGGCGGTCATGCTCGACATGCAGGCAGAGGAATAAAAGGCGTGGGCTACAGCGGCGCGGGAAACTGCGACTATTTGCTGCACCATGCTGGTGCAAAGCCCCGGAATCAGCCACTGCGGCTCCGCCACGATATCACGCGGCCAGTTCCCTTCGGTCGAAAGCACGTATGCCGATCGTGCATAGGGAATGCACATACTGGATAGGAAGCTACCTAAGTCAGGTTACACTTGGTTTGCGCCTGATGGCGCTGACCTGGACATTTTCATACAAGGTATGACCGTGACTGCCGCACTGCCCCCTGCTGCCCTGCGCCGCGTGCTGACCGCCTTGATGCTGGCAATCTTTCTAGGCGCCCTCGACCAGACCATCGTCGCCGTGTCGTTGCCAGCGATCTCGGCACAGTTCAATGAAGTCGAGCTGCTGGCCTGGGTAATTGCGGGCTACATGGTAGCGATGACGGTTGCGGTGCCGATCTACGGCAAGCTGGGTGACTTGTATGGGCGGCGGCGGATGATCCTCACCGGCACGGCAGTGTTCACGCTGGCCTCGGTGTTCTGTGCGCTTGCGCAGAATATCGAGCAGCTGATCCTGGCCAGGGTGCTACAGGGCATTGGCGCCGGCGGCATGGTTTCGGTCAGCCAGGCGATCATTGGTGATTACGTGGCACCGCGCGATCGCGGCAGGTATCAAGGCTATTTCAGCAGCATGTACGCCCTGGCCAGTGTGGCCGGGCCGGTCCTCGGCGGCGGCTTGACCGCTTATTTATCGTGGCACTGGGTGTTCTGGATCAATCTGCCGTTGGGGCTGCTGGCGCTGTGGGTGATCGGCCGCGCCCTGAACGGCCTGCCGAGCCGCCATCGTGCCGCTGAAGTCGACTATCTCGGGGCGCTGCTGTTGATCGTCGGCCTGGGCAGTCTGCTGCTGGGCATCACCTTGATCGGCCAAGGGCATGCCTGGCTGTCGACGCCGGTAATGGCCTTGTTTGGCTGCGCCGGCCTGGGTCTTCTGCTGTTCATTGTTCAAGAACGCCGCTGCGCCGAGCCGCTGCTACCACTGAAGCTGTTCGGCAACCGCGTCGCGCTGGCGAGTTGGGGGGTGATTTTCTTTGCCAGCTTCCAGTCCATTTCGCTGACCATGCTGATGCCGCTGCGCTTTCAGAGCATCACCGGCGCCAGCGCCGACAGCGCTGCACTGCACCTTTTACCTTTGGCCATCGGGTTGCCACTGGGCGCCTTTAGCGGCGGTCGGCTGACCAGCCGCACCGGCCGCTACAAGCCGCAGATCCTAGCTGGCGCTACGCTGATGCCGCTGGCGATCCTGTTGATGGCGCTGACAACGCCCGACTCAGCGCTGCTCAGTGCACTGGCGATGATCCTGGTCGGGATTGCTGGCGGCCTGCAGTTTCCGACGTCACTGGTGGCCAGTCAGAGCGCGGTACAGGCGCAGGATATCGGCGTGGTAACCAGCACGACCAACCTGTTCCGCTCGTTGGGCGGCGCAGTGGGTGTGGCGTGCATGTCCAGCGTGCTGCTGGCATTGCTGCACAGCGGTGGGATTGAGTTGCTGGGCAATCCGTTGCTGGCGAATGTGCAGACGGGAACGGCTGACCCGCGGCACCAGGCGCAACTGTTGCAGACTTTCAGTTATCTACTGATGAGCAGTGCCGCTGTTGCACTGCTGGGTCTGCTTGCCGCGGTGGCCTTGCCCGACCGACAACTGCGCGGGCACTGAGCCCGCGCCCCGCTGTTAATCGCCGGTTAATCCGCGCCTCACAAGCTCGCGCACAATCCTTCACAAAGTCTTATTTGCGCAGGGCCGGGCTCAGGCGCAGCATGTCCAGGCCCGTGTCGACCCAGCGTTCGGCGTTGCCCAGCAGATCCAAGCTGTCGGGCAGCAGCAACCAGCGGCCAATCAGGCCGTCGATATAGGCGAAAATCGCTACAGCGGCATGATCGACCCACAGGTCGGCTGGCAACTGTTTACGGCGCACTGCATTGGTCAGCGCCAGCACGATGCTTTGATGGCAATCGGCAATGGCGCCCTGACGCTGCTGGCGGATCTCACACATTTCATCGGTGAACTCGCACTTGTGATGCAGGATCTCATTGATACGCCGGGTACGCGCGTCCAGCACCAGGTCGTTGAGCACCTGCAACAGCAGAGTGCGCAAGCAGCCGAGCGGATCGAGCTCATCCTCGCTCTCGCTGGCACGCGCCAGGTGGTCGTGGCTCTCGTGGACACTGTCGAGCAGCGCCTGGACCAGCTCGGCCTTGTTGCTGAAATGCCAGTAGATCGCGCCACGGGTGACCCCTGCCTGCTGCGCAATATCAGCCAGGGTAGTGCGCGCAACACCGCGCTTATAGAAAGCCCGCTCTGCAGCCGCAACGATCTGGGCGCGGGTTTCCTGGGCTTCCTCTTTGGTTCGACGGACCATGGCAGCTCAACCTCATCAAGATCCGAGCGCATGATCTGCGCTCGGATGGCCAACGTGGAACACCTCTGGATGGGCGTTTCTCAGCACAATTCTGGTCTGCCCTGTGGCAACAGACCGCTACAAATGGCTATTTACAAACAACCATGAATGTAAGTATATTCGTTAGTAAGCTACTTATCCAGCCGAATGATTTATTCTGACAAGACTCTTCCATTACTCTTGAGCATCTCCCAGCTCTAGCGACCCGAGGATCCTCATGCAATTCAAGCCAGCTGTCACAGCCCTGGTTTCCGCCGTCGCCCTGGCAACCCTGCTCAGTGGCTGCAGCAAGAAAGAAGAAGCTGCGCCTGCACCGCAGACTCCTCAGGTCGGGGTGGTAACCCTGCAACCGCAAGCCTTTACCCTGACCTCGGAACTGCCGGGGCGCACCACCGCCTTCCGCGTTGCCGAAGTGCGTCCGCAGGTCAATGGCATCATCCTCAAGCGCCTGTTCAAAGAAGGCAGCGACGTCAAACAAGGCCAGCAGCTCTACCAGATCGACCCTTCTGTTTACGAAGCGACCCTGGCCAACGCCCAGGCCAACGTGCAGGCGACCCGCTCGCTGGCCGATCGCTACAAGCAGTTGATCGATGAGCAGGCCGTGTCCAGGCAGGAATATGACGACGCCAATGCCAAACGATTGCAGGCCGAGGCGACGCTCAAGAGCGCGCAGATCGACCTGCGCTACACCAAGGTGCTGGCGCCGATCAGTGGCCGTATCGGGCGCTCGGCGTTCACCGAAGGTGCCTTGGTCAACAATGGCCAGACCGACGCCATGGCCACTATTCAACAGCTTGATCCGGTTTACGTCGACGTTACCCAGTCCACCGCCGAACTGCTCAAGCTGCGCCGCGAACTGGCCAGCGGGCAACTGCAGAAATCCGGTGAGAATTCCGCTCAGGTCGAGCTGATTCTGGAAGATGGCAGCACCTTCGCGCAAAAAGGCCGCCTGGAGTTCTCCGAGGTGTCGGTCGACGAAACCACCGGCTCGGTGGTGCTGCGTGCCGTGTTCCCCAACCCCGACCACACCCTGCTGCCGGGCATGTTCGTCCACGCTCGCCTGCAGTCCGGGGTCGCCGCCAATGCCATCCTGGCGCCGCAGCAAGGCGTCACGCGCGACCTGAAAGGCACGCCTACGGCTTTGGTCGTGAACAAGGACAACAAGGTCGAACTGCGCGAGCTCAAGGCCAGCCGCACCCTGGGCAGCGACTGGCTGATCGAGGAAGGCCTCAACCCGGGCGACCGCCTGATCACCGAAGGCCTGCAGTACGTACGCCCTGGCGTCGAGGTCAAGGTCAGCGAAGCGACCAACGTCAAGTCTGCGGCTAACCCTAACCAGGCCAACGCGGCGAAAGCTGACGCCAAAGCGGAGTAAACCATGTCGAAGTTCTTTATCGATCGCCCGATCTTCGCATGGGTGATTGCCTTGGTGATCATGCTGGTCGGCGCCTTGTCGATCCTCAAGCTGCCGATCAACCAGTACCCGAGCATTGCCCCACCCGCCATCGCGATTGCCGTGAGCTACCCGGGTGCCTCGGCGCAAACCGTGCAGGACACCGTGGTTCAGGTGATCGAGCAGCAGCTCAACGGTATCGACAACCTGCGTTATGTGCAGTCGGAGAGCAACTCCGACGGCAGCATGACCATCACCGCCACCTTCGAGCAGGGCACCAACGCTGATACCGCGCAGGTGCAGGTGCAGAACAAGCTCAACCTGGCCACCCCGCTGCTGCCGCAAGAAGTGCAGCAACAGGGTATCCGCGTAACCAAGGCAGTGAAAAACTTCCTGATGGTGATCGGCCTGGTGTCCGAAGACGGCAGCATGACCAAGGATGACCTTGCCAACTACATCGTCTCGAACATGCAGGATCCGGTTTCGCGCACTGCGGGTGTGGGTGACTTCCAGGTGTTCGGCGCCCAGTACGCCATGCGTATCTGGCTCGATCCGGCCAAGCTGAACAAGTTTCAGCTGACCCCGGTCGACGTGCGCACCGCAGTCACTGCGCAGAACGTGCAGGTGTCCAGCGGTCAGCTCGGCGGCCTGCCAGCCCTGCCAGGCACTCAGCTCAACGCCACCATCATCGGCAAGACCCGCCTGCAGACTGCCGAGCAGTTCGAGAAGATCCTGCTCAAGGTCAACAAGGACGGCTCCCAGGTGCGCCTGGGTGATGTCGCCAAAGTCGGACTGGGCGGCGAGAACTATTCGGTAAGCGCCCAGTTCAACGGCAAGCCGGCTTCGGGCCTGGCGGTCAAGCTGGCCACCGGCGCCAACGCGCTGGACACTGCCAAGGCCCTGCGCAAGACCATCAGTGACCTGGAGCCATTCTTCCCGCCTGGGATGAAAGCGGTGTTCCCGTATGACACCACGCCGGTGGTGACCGAGTCGATCAGCGGGGTTATCCACACCCTGATCGAAGCGGTGGTGCTGGTGTTCCTGGTGATGTACCTGTTCCTGCAGAACTTCCGCGCCACGGTGATTACCACCATGACGGTGCCGGTGGTATTGCTGGGCACGTTCGGCATCCTTGCCGCAGCCGGCTTCAGCATCAACACGCTGACCATGTTCGCCATGGTTCTGGCCATCGGTTTGCTGGTGGACGACGCCATCGTTGTGGTGGAGAACGTCGAGCGGGTGATGTCCGAAGAGGGGTTACCGCCCAAGGAGGCGACCAAACGTTCGATGGAGCAGATCCAGGGTGCGCTGGTTGGTATTGCCCTGGTGCTGTCGGCAGTACTGCTGCCAATGGCCTTCTTCGGCGGCTCTACCGGTGTGATCTATCGGCAGTTCTCGATCACCATCGTCTCGGCCATGGGCCTGTCGGTACTGGTCGCGTTGATCTTCACCCCGGCCTTGTGCGCAACCATGCTCAAGCCGGTGAAAAAGGGCGAACACCATGTCGCCAAGCGTGGCTTCTTCGGCTGGTTCAACCGCAACTTCGACCGCAGCGTCCAAGGCTACGAGCGTAGCGTCGGCACCATCCTGCGCAACAAGGCGCCGTTCCTGCTGGCCTATGCGCTGATCATCGTCGGCATGATCTACCTGTTCATGCGCATCCCGACGGCGTTCCTGCCTGAAGAAGACCAGGGCGTATTGTTCGCTCAGGTACAGACCCCGGCCGGTTCCAGCGCCGAGCGCACCCAGGCTGTGGTCGACCAGATGCGTGAGTACCTGCTCAAGGACGAGGCCGATACCGTGTCGTCGGTGTTCACCGTTACCGGCTTCAACTTCGCCGGCCGCGGACAGAGCTCGGGCATGGCCTTCATCATGCTTAAACCATGGGGTGAGCGCACGGCTGAGAACAGCGTGTTCGGCCTCGCCGAGCGGGCTCAGCAGCACTTCTTCACCTTCCGCGATGCGATGGTGTTCGCTTTCGCTCCGCCTGCGGTACTGGAGCTGGGTAACGCCACCGGCTTTGACGTGTTCCTGCAGGACCGTGCAGGTCTGGGCCACGAGAAGCTGATGGACGCGCGCAACCAGTTCCTGGCCAAGGCGTCGCAGAGCAAGATCCTCACCCAGGTACGCCCCAACGGCCTGAACGATGAGCCGCAGTATCAGCTGATTATCGACGACGAGCGCGCCAGCGCGCTGGGCGTGACCATCTCTGATATCAACAGCACCTTGTCGATCGCCCTGGGCGGCAGCTACGTCAACGACTTCATCGACCGCGGTCGGGTCAAGAAGGTCTACATCCAGGGCGACGCCGGTGCGCGGATGACCCCTGAGGACCTGAAGAAGTGGTACGTGCGCAACAGCCAGGGCGAGATGGTACCGTTCTCCTCCTTCGCCACCGGCGAATGGACATTCGGTTCGCCAAAACTGTCGCGATACAACGGCGTGGAAGCGGTCGAGGTGCTGGGTGCACCGGCACCTGGCTACAGCACCGGTGAAGCGATGGCTGAAGTCGAGCGCATTGCCGGCGAGCTGCCTACCGGGATTGGCTACTCGTGGACGGGTATGTCCTACGAGGAGAAACTCTCCGGTTCGCAGATGCCAGCGCTGTTCGCCCTGTCGCTGCTGTTCGTGTTCCTCTGCCTGGCAGCCTTGTACGAGAGCTGGTCGATCCCGATCGCAGTCGTGCTGGTAGTGCCGCTGGGTATCATCGGTGCACTGGTTGCCACCAGCCTGCGCGGGTTGTCCAACGATGTGTACTTCCTGGTCGGCCTGTTGACCACGATTGGCCTGGCGGCGAAGAACGCGATCCTCATCGTCGAATTCGCCAAAGAGCTGCATGAACAAGGCAAGAGCCTGTACGACGCGACCATCGAAGCGTGCCGCATGCGTCTGCGCCCGATCATCATGACCTCGCTGGCGTTCATCCTCGGCGTGGTACCGTTGACCATCGCCAGCGGCGCGGGCTCGGGTAGCCAGCACGCCATTGGTACCGGTGTGATCGGCGGCATGATCAGTGCGACCGTGCTGGCCATCTTCTGGGTACCGTTGTTCTTCGTCGCAGTGTCGTCGCTGTTCGGCAGCAAAAAGCCGGAAGCCGACGCCACCCCTGAAACTCCACGTATCGAGGCTGGGCAATGACCAAGTCTTTGCTGTCCCTGGCGGTCACCGCGCTGATTCTCAGCGGCTGCTCGCTGATTCCTGATTATGAAACCCCGGATGCTCCGGTGGCAGCGCAATGGCCGCAAGGCCCTGCCTACTCGCCGACCGAATCGGCAGAAGTGGCGGCGGCCGAGCAAGGCTGGCGCCAGTTCTACACCGACCGGGCGCTGCAACAGCTGATCCAGACGGCGCTGGTCAATAACCGTGACCTGCGCGTCGCCGCGCTAAATATCGACGCCTACCGTGCCCAGTATCGTATCCAGCGTGCTGACCTGTTCCCGGCGGTGTCGGCGACTGGCAGCGGCAGCCGTCAGCGTGTACCTGCCGACATGTCGCAAACCGGCCAGGCCGGTATCACCAGCCAGTACTCGGCCACCGTCGGCGTCAGCGCCTACGAGCTGGACCTGTTTGGCCGCGTGCGCAGCCTCAGCGAGCAGGCGTTGGAGACTTACCTCTCCAGCGAGCAGGCGCGGCGCTCGACGCAGATCGCGCTGGTCGCCAGCGTGGCCAATGCCTATTACACCTGGCAGGCTGATCAGGCGCTGTTGAAGCTGACCGAAGAAACCCTCAAGACCTACGACCAGAGCTTCAGCCTGACCCGTCGCAGCAATGAGGTTGGTGTGGCTTCGGCGCTCGATCTGAGCCAGGCGCGTACGGCTGTGGAAGGCGCCCGGGTCAAGCTTGCGCAGTACCAACGACTGGTCGCCCAGGACCTCAACAGCCTGACCGTGTTGCTTGGTACCGGCATCCCGGCCAACCTGCCGGCACCGCTGAAGCTCGACGCAGACCAGCTGGCCGAAGTACCAGCCGGCTTGCCGTCCGATCTGTTGCAGCGCCGGCCCGATATTCAGGAAGCCGAGCATCTGCTCAAGGCGGCCAACGCCAATATCGGCGCCGCACGCGCAGCGTTCTTCCCAAGCATCAGCCTGACCGCCAACGCCGGCACCCTGAGCCCAGACATGAGTGGGTTGTTCAGCGGTGGTTCGGGGACCTGGCTGTTCCAGCCGCAGATCAACCTGCCGATCTTCAACGCCGGCAGCCTGCGCGCCAGCCTGGATTACTCGAAAATCCAGAAGGACATCAACATCGCGCGTTACGAAAAGACCATCCAGACCGCCTTCCAGGAAGTCTCCGATGGCCTGGCCGCGCGCAAGACCTTTGAAGAGCAGTTGCAGGCGCAGCGTGACCTGGTTGCAGCCAACCAGGATTACTACCGCCTGGCCGAACGCCGCTACCGCATCGGGATCGACAGCAACCTGACCTTCCTCGATGCCCAGCGCAACCTGTTCAGCGCCCAGCAGGCGTTGATCAGCGATCGGCTGTCGCAGCTGACCAGTGAAGTCAATCTGTACAAGGCACTGGGGGGCGGCTGGTACGAGCGCACCGGCGAGGCCAACCAGCAGGCGTCGCTGCAATCGCCTAAAGGCTGATTGTTCACGCACGGCAACAAGCCCACCCTCGCGGTGGGCTTTTTTTTGCCGAAGCCTTTCCAGCGCGGCATGATGGAGAAATTAACTAGCTGGAACATTCCGTTCGATAACCGCCCAATACCGCCTGCGACGAATTGCCCCGGCCCTGACATGCGCCGCAACATCTTTCCGTACCCGGACACGATGTATCCAAGCACCGGCTCAACCATAAAAACAAGAGATCTCCAACAGATGAGCACTTCGCACTCCGCACGCCAGCTGCTGCCCGGCCTGTTGGCCATGACTTGCGCCCTGCCCGCCTTCGCCGCCGAAAGCGGTTTTCTTGAAGACGCCAAGGCCAGCCTCAACCTGCGCAACTTCTACATCAACCGCAATTTCGTCGACCCTGCCAACCCGCAAGGCAAGGCCGAAGAGTGGACGCAGAGCTTCATCCTCGATGCACGCTCCGGCTTCACCCAAGGCACGATCGGCTTCGGCGTCGACGTCCTCGGCATGTACTCAGTCAAGCTCGACGGCGGCAAAGGCACCGGCAACACGGCCCTGCTGCCGATCCACGACGATGGCCGCCCGGCAGATGACTTCGGCCGCCTGGGCGTTGCCTTCAAAGCGCGCCTGTCGCAAACCGAACTGAAAGTCGGCGAGTGGATGCCGGTGCTGCCGATCCTGCGCTCGGACGATGGCCGCTCGCTGCCACAAACCTTCCGCGGCGGCCAGATCACCTCCAAGGAAATCGACGGCCTGACCCTGTACGGCGGCCAGTTCCGCGGCAACAGCCCACGTAACGACGCGAGCATGGAAGACATGTCGCTGAACGGCCGCGGGGCATTTCTCTCCGACCGCTTCAACTTCGCTGGCGGTGAGTACACCTTCAACGACAAACGCACGCTGATCGGCCTGTGGGATGCCCGCCTCAAGGACATCTACCGCCAGCAATACCTGAACCTGAGCCACAGCCAGCCTATCGGCGAGTGGACCCTGGGTGCCAACCTGGGGTACTTCATCGGCAAGGAAGATGGCGCCGAGCGTGCCGGCGAGCTGGATAACCGCACCGCCTCGGCCATGCTCTCGGCACGTTACAAAGGCAACACCTTCTACGTCGGCCTGCAGAAGGTCAGCGGTGATGATGGCTGGATGCGGGTCAACGGCACCAGCGGCGGCACCCTGGCCAACGACAGCTACAACTCCAGCTTCGACCAGGCCAAGGAACGCTCCTGGCAGGTGCGTCATGACTTCAACTTCACCAGCGTCGGCGTGCCTGGCCTGACCTTGATGAACCGCTATATCAAAGGTGACAACGTGCATACCGCCACTGTCGATGACGGCAAGGAATGGGCCCGTGAAAGCGAGCTGGCCTATGTAGTGCAGTCAGGCACGTTCAAAGACCTGACCATGAAGTGGCGCAACTCGACCATGCGCCGCGACTACAGCACCAATACCTTTGACGAGAACCGGGTGATCGTCAGCTATCCGCTGAACCTGCTTTAAGTCGCTCACGGTCTCTGCGTGATCGCTGTTATCGCGCAGAGACCGCAGCGCTTATCCATAGAACACAAAGATCTATATATCCGTTAAAACCATCATTGACGGAATATGTAACAAAAGCTAAAAAGATCCATCCCGACCCCGCAGAGCTCGACATGGATCTTCGCCAACTGCGCTACTTCATTGCCCTCAGCGAATACCGCAGTTTCGTCCGCGCCGCCGAAGCCATGGGCATTACCCAACCCGCTTTCAGCCGAGCCATTCAAGGCCTTGAGCAAACCCTCGGCTGCCCGTTGGTTGACCGCGCCAGCAAAGCGCTGCAGCCAACCCCGGAAGGTCTGGTGGTATTGCAGCATGCCCGCCGGCTGGTGCAGGGCGCTGCCCAACTGAGCATCGACGTCTCACAAATGACCAAGCTCGATGCGGGTGAACTGCAATTTGGCTGCGGCCCGGCATTGGCCGTGCAGTTGGTGCCCGATGCCTTGCAGCAGTTCATCAAGCTGCATCCAGGTATCCGCACCGCGCTGCAGGTCGACAACGGCGAGCGGCTCGGTCAGGCCTTGCGCCGCGAGCAGATCGAGTTCTTTATCGATGATGTGCGCGCCTTCGAGGCTGATCCGTACTTTCATACCGAGCCCCTCAAACCACGCCCGGGGTTGTTCTTCTGCCGCGCCGGCCACCCCTTGCTGAGCAAGGACAGTTTGTCTACCAACGACCTGTTTGCCTACCCGCTGGCCAGCGCCCTGCTCGCCCCTGGCGTGCGCAAGCGCCTGGCCAACCTCAGCGGGCGCAGTGACTTCAGCGCGCACTTGCAGACCGAGCACCTGCCGGTGCTGCGCAGCGTAGTGCTGGGCAGCGACACGATCGGCGCCGCCAGCGAGGAAGCAGTGGCTGAAGACCTCAGGGCTGGGCGACTGGTACGGTTGCACTGGCGCAACCTGCCACCGGGGCTGGAGGTGCTCAGCGTGCGCTGCGCTATTGTCAGCCGCAGTGGCTACCGGCTGTCTGCTGCGGCCAGGGCGATGATCGATACGTTGATCAGGCTGGATCAACCAGAGCTGCCAGCCCGGCACGCAGCAAACGCCGGTCTGCGCGCCACTCATTCGCCGCACTGATAGCAGCGCATCACCCATACTCGGTTCCGGCGTTCCGGTTCAGGGGCTATGCTGGCAATCACTGATTCGACCATCAGCCAGGCGCCGCCACGGAGCGATAACAATGAAAAGCCTCGTCGAACACCTCAGCCAGTACGCCAATTACCATCGCGACCCGCGCAACATCGCCACGCATTTCGTCGGCATCCCGCTGATCGTGCTGGCGGTGACCGTGCTGCTGTCGCGGCCCGGCTGGGAGCTGGCAGGTCTGTGGCTGTCACCGGCGTTGCTGGCAGCAGCGACCTCGGTGTGGTTCTACCTGCGCCTGGACCTGCGCTTCGGCCTGGTGATGGGGCTGCTGCTGGGCGTGTGCCTGTGGCTCGGTCAGGCGCTGGCGGTGCAGAGTACCGGCGTATGGCTGAGCGCTGGGCTGGGCACGTTCGTGCTGGGCTGGATCATCCAGTTCGTCGGGCATTACTACGAGGGGCGCAAGCCGGCCTTTGTCGATGACCTCAGTGGCTTGATCATCGGGCCGTTGTTCGTGGTGGCGGAAGCGGCGTTCATGCTCGGGCTGTGCCCGCAGTTGAAACAGGCCGTGGAGGCGAACGCCGGGCCAGTCGCCATCCGCCAGAAAAAGGCGGCGGCATAACAGTCGGTGCAGCTTGCCTCGGGTGAGGCAAGCCAGCTCAGGTGCTTACTGACGCGACTCGACGCCCAACTCATCCCACACCGACTCGGCCAGGTGGAAGGTGGCATTGGCCGCCGGAATCCCGCAATAGATCGCGCTTTGCATCAGCACTTCCTTGATCTCTTCACGGGTTACACCGTTGCTCGCGGCGGCACGCAGGTGCAGCTTGAGCTCGTCAGTGCGGTTCATGCCGATCAGCATGGCGATGGTGATCAGGCTGCGGGTGTGTCGTGGCAAGCCGGGACGGGTCCAGATATCACCCCAGGCGTGGCGGGTGATCATTTCCTGGAACTCGCCATTGAAGTCGTTGAGCTTTTCCAGGCTGCGGTCCACATGAGCATCGCCAAGCACGGCGCGACGCACCTGCATGCCAGCGTCGTAACGTTGTTTTTCGTCCATGGTGCGCTCCTCAGCGGGCCAGCAGAAAGTCGAGTACGCGGGCCGTGAACGGCGCGCCGATTTCGACGTTGGAAAGGTGCGCCGCAGGGAATTCGACGTACTGCGCACCGGCGATGGCGTTCTGCATGAAGCGGCCGTGCTCAGGCGTGGTGACCACATCGGCAGTGCCGGCGACGATCAGGGTCGGCACCTTCACCGCGGTCAGCTGCTCGCGGTAGTCGGCATCGCGCACAGCGGCGCAGTTGGCGGCATAGCCCTGCGGTGAGGTCTGTGCGAGCATGTCGGTTATGCGCTGTGCCTGCGCTGGCTGGGTCTGGGCAAACTCTGCGGTGAACCAGCGGGCGATCGACGCATCGCGCAAGTCGAGCATGGCTTGATGGCCCTGCTTGAGGACCATCTCGATACGCGGATTCCACACTTCATCGCTGCCGATTTTGGCGGCGGTATTGCACAGGGTCAGGCTGAGCAGACGCTCGCCGGCATTGATGCCGAGCCACTGGCCGATCAGCCCGCCCATCGACAGGCCGACAAAATGCGCCTGGCGGATGTCCAGCGCATCCAGCAGCGCCAGCACATCGGCGCCCAGTTGTTCGATGCGGTACGGGCCTTCTGTCACCAGCGAGCCACCGTGGCCGCGCGTGTCGTAACGCAGCACCCGCAAGGGCTCGCTCCAGGTCGGGATCTGCGTGTCCCACATGCCCAGGTCGGTGCCCAACGAGTTGGACAGCACCAGCACCGGAGCGCCTTCGGGGCCATCGAGTTGGTAGTTCAGTACGCCATCAGCCAATTGCAAATGCGCCACAGCGGTCTCCTCAGGCAATGAATTGTTGGTGTTCAGCCACGGCACGCGCCACCCACACGCGGGCCTGACCGAGGTAATGCGCGGGGTCGAGCAGGCGGTCGAGCTCTTCGCCGGACAACTCGGCGCTGACCTGCGCTTCGTCGCCGAGCACGGCGCGCAAGTGGCGCTGTTCGGCAACCGCACGCTGGCAGCACTGTTCAAGCAGGTGATGCGCGCGGTCACGGCCCAGACGCTGCGCCAGGACAATGCTCACCGCCTCGGCCAGGACCAGGCCTTGGGTCAGGTCGAGGTTGCTGCGCATGCGCTCGGCATCGACCTGCATGCCGTCGGCAATCACCTGGGCCTGGCGCAAGGCGCCAGACACCAGGCAGCAGATATCCGGCAGCGTCTCCCATTCGGCATGCCACAAGCCGAGGCTGCGCTCGTGCTCTTGCGGCATGGCGGCAAACAGCGTGCTGAGCAGGCCCGGCACCCGCGTGGCGGCACCGATCAGCACAGCCGCACCAACCGGATTGCGCTTGTGCGGCATGGTCGACGAGCCGCCTTTACCGGGCGCCGAGGGTTCGAATACTTCAGCGGCTTCGGTCTGCATCAGCAGGCTGATATCACGGCCAAACTTGCCCAGGCTGCCAGCCACCAGGCCTAGCACCGAGGCGAACTCGACCAGCCGATCACGCTGGGTATGCCAAGGCTGCTCAGGCAGGTTCAGCTTGAGCTGCTCGGCCAGCGCTTCGGCCACCGGCAGCGCTTTGCTACCCAGAGCCGCGAGGCTGCCCGAGGCACCGCCGAACTGCAGGCACAGCAAACGCGGGCGCAGCTCCTTGAGCCGTTGCCGATGACGGGTCAGGGCGCCGAGCACACCGGCCAGCTTCATGCCCAGCGTGACCGGCGTGGCATGCTGCAGCCAGGTTCGGCCAACCAGCGGCGTATCGGCATGCTGCAGCGCCTGGCGCGCGAGGCTGTCGGCCAAGCGGGCCAGATCCGCCTCGATCAACGTCAATGCATCGCGCAGTTGCAGGACCAGACCGGTGTCCATGGCGTCCTGGCTGGTAGCGCCAAGGTGCACATAGCGCTCGGCCTCAGGTACGCCGCTGGCGACCACCTTGCCCAATGCCTTGACCAGCGGAATCGCCGAATTGCCTGCAGTGGCGATGGCATCGGCCAGCGCATGGGCATCATAACGCTCTGCCTTGCACGCCGCCTCGATCGCCGGCACCGCCGTGTGCGGCACCAGCCCGGCGCCGGCCTCGGCGCGCGCCAGGGCTGCTTCGAAGTCGAGCATGCCCTGCAGACGGCCACGGTCAGAGAAGATCTCGCGCATGGCCGGCGCGGTGAAGTAGGCGTCGAACAGCTGGTTGTCCGCTCGGTGGGTCATTATCGGTCCTTAGTCATCATGGTGCAGGTACGCCGCTTGCTTGGGCAGACGCAGGCTGAACAGGAAGGCAATCGCCATCATTGCCGTGACGTACCAGTAGAAGGTGTTTTCCATGCCCAGCGTCTTCAAGCCCAGGGCAACATATTCGGCCGAGCCGCCAAACAGCGCGTTGGCCACCGCATACGCCAGGCCGACGCCAAGGGCGCGCACCTGCGGCGGGAACATCTCGGCCTTCACCAGGCCGCTGATGGAGGTGTAGAAGCTGACGATACACAACGCCAGGGTAATCAGCACGAAGGCCATGAACGGGCTGGTGACGGTCTTCAGCGCCATCAACAGTGGCACAGTGAATACGGTGCCCAGGGCGCCGAACAACAGCATCGAGTTGCGCCGGCCTATGCGGTCCGAGAGCATGCCGAACACCGGCTGCAGGATCATGAACAGGAACAGCGCGCCAGTCATGACGAAGCTTGCGCTCTTGGCGTTCATCCCGGCAGTGTTGACCAGGTACTTCTGCATGTAGGTGGTGAAGGTGTAGAAGATCAGCGAGCCACCAGCCGTGTAACCAAGCACGGTGATGAACGCCGCCGCGTGGTTGCGGAACAGGCCTTTGACGCTGCCTGCGTCTTTGTCCTGACGCGCTTCGGCGGTGCTGGTCTCATGCAGCGAGCGGCGCAGCATCAGCGAGATCAACGCCGCGATGGCGCCCACCACAAACGGGATGCGCCAGCCCCAGGCACGCAGCTCGTCTTCGCTGAGCAGCTGCTGCAGGATCACCACTACCAGCACTGCCAGCAACTGGCCGCCGATCAGGGTCACGTACTGGAACGAGGCAAAGAAGCCGCGCTGGCCGCGCAATGCCACTTCGCTCATGTAGGTGGCCGTGGTGCCGTATTCACCACCTACCGACAGGCCCTGGATCAAGCGCGCCAGCAACAGCAGCGCCGGCGCCCAGGCGCCGATACTGGCGTAGGTGGGCAGGCAGGCAATGATCAGCGAGCCGAAGCACATCATCAGCACCGAGATCATCAGCGAGTGTTTGCGGCCTTTGCGGTCGGCCAGCCGACCGAAGATCCAGCCACCGATTGGCCGCATCAGGAAGCCCGCAGCGAACACCCCGGCCGTGTTCAGCAACTGCACCGTGGGGTCGTCGGAGGGGAAGAAGGCTGGGGCAAAATAGATTGCGCAGAAGGCGTAGACGTAGAAGTCGAACCACTCCACCAGGTTGCCTGATGATGCACCGACAATGGCGAAAATGCGCTTGCGGCGCTCTTCACCGGTGTAATGAATTGAGGTCATGGTGGGATTACTCCTGAGGGTTACCGTTAAATCTAGACATACTCAGTAACACTCATGTTCCGCCAGCCCGGCTTTGGTCGGGGTTGAAAGGCGGTCTGGCCGCGTTGCGACCCCAGACCAGCAGTGCTCAGGTTGCGTGGACCTGAGCACTGCTGGCACGGTGGGGCAAAACGGCCAGGTTGCATGGTGCGCTTGCTCAGACCCGCTCGATTGCCAACGCCAGGCCTTGGCCGACGCCAACACACATGGTCGCCAGGCCTTTACGCCCGCCGGTTTTTTCCAGCTGATGCAGCGCCGTCAGCACCAGACGCGCACCGCTCATGCCCAGTGGGTGGCCAAGGGCGATGGCACCACCGTTCGGGTTGACCTGCGGCGCGTCATCCGCCACACCCAGCTCGCGCAGGACCGCCAGGCCCTGGCTGGCAAAGGCTTCGTTGAGCTCGATGACATCAAAATCTGCCACGGCGATGCCCAGGCGCTCGGTCAGCTTGCGTACCGCAGGCACCGGGCCGATGCCCATCACCCGCGGCGCAACGCCAGCGCTGGCCATGCCGAGCACACGCGCACGTGGGGTCAGGCCGTGCTTCTTGACCGCTTCGGCCGAAGCCAGAATCAGCGCCGCAGCACCGTCGTTGACACCCGAGGCGTTGCCGGCGGTGACGGTCTTGTCCGGGCCGTTGACCGGTTTCAGCCTGGTCAGCGCTTCAAGGGTAGTGTCAGGGCGCAGGTGTTCATCCTGTTCGACCACAGTCTCGCCCTTCTTGTGGGTGATACGCACCGGCACGATCTCTTCAGCGAAGAACCCGGCCGCCTGCGCAGCGCCGGCCTTCTGCTGGCTGCGCACGGCGAATGCGTCCTGATCGGCCCGCGAGACCTGATAATCGTCGGCGACGTTGTCGGCCGTCTCGGGCATCGAATCGACGCCGTACTGGCTCTTCATCAGTGGATTGACGAAGCGCCAGCCGATGGTGGTGTCTTCCAGCTTCATGTTGCGCGAGTAACCGCTCTCGGCCTTGCCCATGACGAACGGCGCACGCGACATCGACTCGACGCCGCCGGCAATCGCCAGCTCCATTTCACCGCTGGCGATGGCGCGGAAGGCCGTGCCGATGGCGTCCATGCCCGAGGCGCACAGGCGGTTGAGGGTGACCCCGGGAATGCTCGCCGGCAAACCGGCCAGCAGCAGTGCCATGCGGGCGACGTTGCGGTTGTCTTCACCGGCCTGGTTGGCGCAGCCGAAGAACACCTCGTCGACCTGATCCCACTGCACCGACGGGTTGCGCTCGATCAACGCCTTCAGCGGCACTGCCGCGAGGTCGTCGGCCCGCACACTGGCCAGGGCGCCACCGAAGCGGCCGATGGGCGTGCGGATGGCGTCGCAGATGAATACTTCACGCATCATGCTTCTCCTGGCTTCTGGCCGTGGGCGGCCGCGGTGCGCTCTTCCAGGTCACGCAGCGCGGTCAGTTCCAGCTCGGTCGGCGCGGGAGTGATTAGCGCGTCGTCGGCAAAACGAATGGCCCAGCCGGTAGCAGCGACGATCTGCTCGCGGGTCACGCCTGGGTGAATCGAGGTAACCACGAATTCGTTGCTGCCAGCTTCCGGCTCCATGATGCACAGGTCGGTGATGATCCCCACCGGGCCTTCACCCGGCAGGCCGAGACGCTTGCGCGAGTCGCCGCCTTCGCCATGGCCGACCGAGGTGATGAAGTCGAGCTTGTCGACGAATGCACGCGGCGACTGCTTGAGGATGATCAGCACCTGCTTGGCGGAACCGGCGATTTCCGGTGCGCCGCCAGCGCCTGGCAAACGCGTGCGCGGGGCGTGGTAGTCACCAACGACGGTGGTGTTGATGTTGCCGAAGCGGTCGACCTGAGCGGCGCCAAGGAAGCCGACGTCAATGCGCCCGCCCTGCAGCCAGTAGCGGAAGATCTCGCCAGTCGGCACCACGGTGTCGGCCGTTTCGGCCAACTCGCCATCACCAATCGACAGCGGCAGTACGGTCGGTTTGGCGCCGATCGGGCCAGATTCGTAGATCAGCACCACGTCAGGCGACGAGGTCAGGCGTGCCAGGTTGGCGGCCTTGGACGGCAGGCCGATACCGACGAAGCACACCGCGCCATTGCGCAGCCGGCGGGCAGCGGCGACGGTCATCATTTCCGAAGTGGAGTAGCTCATTGTGCGGCCTCCGTGGTGCTGGCCAGCTTGGCCTTGAATTCGCTGAAGTCGGCGGTGCCGCGGATGTACTGGTCAATCCAGGCGGTGAAGGTCGCGCGGTCACGAGCGATCGGGTCCCAGGCCTGGTAGAAGCGGTTGTCGCGCTCGTAGTAACCGTGGGCGTAGGACGGATGCGCGCCACCTGGCACCAGGCACACGGCAGACAGCGCCCAGGTCGGCAGTACGCAGGCGTTCATCGGTGCCTGCAGGTCGTCGACGATCTCTTCAACGGTGACAATGCAGCGCTTGGCGGCGAGGGCTGCTTCTTTCTGTACGCCGAGAATGCCCCACAGCAGGACGTTGCCCTTGCGATCGGCCTTCTGCGCGTGGATCACGGTCACGTCAGGGCGCACCGAAGGCACCGCTGCCAGCACTTCGCCAGTGAACGGGCAGGTAACGCTCTGGATCAGCGGGTTGACCTTGGGCAGGTCGGAACCGGCATAAGCACGCAGCACGGCAAACGGCAGGCCCGAAGCGCCGGCGACGTAGGCGTTGGCCAGGTCGGCGTGGCTGTGCTCTTCGATCTCGATCGCGTGTGGCCATTGCTTTTCCACGGCGTCACGCAGGCGGTGCAGCGAACCGACACCTGGGTTACCGCCCCAGGAGAAAATCAACTTGCTGGCGCAACCGGCGCCGATCAGCTGGTCGTAGATCAGGTCCGGGGTCATCCGCACCAGTGTCAGTTCACGTTTGCCCTGGCGAATGATCTCGTGGCCAGCGGCGGTCGGGATCAGGTGAGTGAAGCCTTCGAGAGCGACGGTGTCGCCGTCCTGGATGAACTGCTTCACGGCCTCGTGAAGCGAGAGGATTGCTGCCATTGGAGACTCCTGGTCAGGATGCTGCGTTGAGCTCAGATTAAGCAAGCTGGACAGGCCGCACAATCCGATAATCGATTACTCGTTCGATTATCGAACATTTTGTTGTCGTGCTATCCATTGTTGTTTAACGCCGCAAAGCCGCTGTACAAGCGGCCTGCGGCTCATTGCCCGAGCTGCATCAGGTTGCGTCGGCGTGGCTTACCAGTCCTTTGATGATCACCGCGACCGTGGCCAGCGCCGCAGGCACCAGCAGCGCGGTCAGCACCTGCTCGAAGTTCCAGCCAAGGCCAAGCAGGGTCGCCCCACTCCACGCCCCGAGAATCGCCCCGAAGCGGCCGATGCCGAGCATCCACGATACCCCGGTAGCCCGCGCCTGGGTCGGATAGAACCGGGCGGCGAGCGACGGCATGGCTGATTGCGCACCGTTGACACACATACCTGCGACCAGCACCAGCGTTGCCAGGATGGTGATGTTGCCCAGGCTCTGGCCAACCGCGTAGGCAAACACCCCGGCCAGCAGGTAGAACACGCCGATGACCTTGTGCGGGTTGTAGCGGTCCATCGCCCAACCGACACCGACCGCGCTGAGCACACCGCCAAACTGGAACAGCGCACCGATGAACGCAGCTTGCTCCATGCTCGCGCCACTGTCGCGCATCAGCGTCGGCAGCCAGCTGGTCAGCAGGTAGACGATGACCAGGCCCATGAAGTAGGTCATCCACAACAGCAGGGTGCCCAGCCCATAGGTGCCGGAGAAGATCACCGCAAACACACTGCGCGCGGCGACGACTTTTTGCTCCGGAACGCTGAAGCTGGCCGCCTTGGCCACGATTGCCGGCGCAATCGGCGCCAGGGTCTTGCGGATCTTGTCGATACTACGGTTGCGCACTACCAGAAAACGCGCCGACTCCGGCAGCCAGAACAGCAGCACCACTGCCAGGATCAGCGGCAGCACGCCGCCGACAACCAGCAGGCTGTGCCAACCATAGGCCGGGATCAGTTTCGCCGACATGAAGCCACCACCAGCCATGCCCAGGTTGAAGCCGCAGAACATGCTGGTCACCAGCAGCGACTTGAGCCGCTCGGGGGTGTACTCGGACAGCAGCGTGGTCGCGTTGGGCATGCCGGCGCCCAGGCCAATGCCGGTCAGAAAGCGCAGGATCAGCAATTGGTCGACATTGGTCGCGTAGGCCGAAGCCAGGCTGAAGCCACCGAACACCAGCACGGCGGCGACCAGTACACCCTTGCGGCCGAAGCGGTCAGCCAGTGGGCCGGAGCCCAGCGCACCGAACACCATGCCGATCAGCGCGGCGCTCATGACCGGGCCGAGGCTGGCCCGGTCGATACCCCACTCTTGTGACAGCGCCGGAGCGATAAAGCCCATGGCGGCAGTATCAAGGCCATCGAGGAAGACAATCAGGAAGCACAGAATCACTACCCGCCATTGATAGCGCGACAGCGGCTGCTGATTGATGAAGGACTGAACGTCGAGGCAGTTGCCGACGTTGGTTTGCGGTGTGTTCATTGTTGTTATCCAGAAAATCGGCGCAAGCAAAACCCGGCGCACGGTTGGCGCGGGCTGCGAAGAGACGGTTACGGCCTGGCGTCAGCCTGGATACAACGACACTGGATGCGGGTACGCCCGCAGCTCAGAAAAGACAGTGATCATGGTGTTGCCTCGCATGTTGTTCTTGTTCGGTCGGCACAGCCGACCGTTGCGAGAGACATTAATCAGCGCGCGTGGGCTGCGCAATTCGTTGGCCGCAAGTATGGGCGTTTATCGAACAGTAGATTGCGCAGCCCTCGCGGCTCAGCCGAACAGTTGGGTGCACAGATCCCGACTCGAGGCGAGCAGGATCGGCAGGAACCGCTGTTCAAGCTCGCTGCGGGTAACCCGGCCAACATGCGTGCTGACGTTGAGTGCCGCCAGCACTTGCCCGGAAGCATCGTAGATGGGTACGGCAATCGAACGCAGGCCCTGCTCCAGCTCTTGGTCGACCACACACCAGCCCTGCGCGCGCACCTGCTGGATGCACGCCAGCAGCGACTCCTTGTCGTGCAGCGTGCGGCTGGTACGGGCCTTGAGGTCGGCGCGATCAAAGTATTCGTGAAGGCTGGCGTCGTCCAGCGCAGCCAGCAGAATCCGCCCCATCGACGTGCAATAGGCGGGCAGCCGGCCACCCACCGAGAGGTCCACCGAGATCAACCGCTCGACCGTGGCCGAACGCGCGATATAAAGAATGTCGTCGCCTTCGAGGGTGGCCATGTTGGCGGCTTCGTGCAGTTGGTCGCTGATGCGGTCCAGATACGGCTGGGCCGACATCGCCAGCGGCGTTGAAGACAAGTAGGCATGGCCAAGCGTGAGCACCTTGGGCAGCAATGAATAGGTGCGCCCGTTGGTCGTGGCGTAGCCCAGCTTCATCAAGGTATGCAAGCAGCGCCGCACGGCTGCACGCGGGATCTCGGTACGGTGGCTGATCTGGGCGATGGTCAGGTGCCGCTTGCGCTCCTGAAACGCCTGAATCACCGCCAGGCCGCGCGCCAGCGAGGTCATGAAGTCCGGATCACCGGTGAAGGCCTGGATGCGTTTGGCCGGCGACGCGACGATGGGCGGCGCCATCGCCGTAGAGCCAGTACGCTCGGCTATCGGGGAAACGGTGGGCAAGCTTTCGTCGCTCATGGCTGACCTCGAAAATAATCTGCGCTTCGTGCGATTATCGAACGAACGGCCGATAATCGCAATTGACCGCTGACACTTTTGCTTATACCTTTCTCCTGCCACATGTGGCTTCTTTGGAGAGACTGGTCAGGTACCCACCGTAGAAGTCCCCAGGCACGGCCTCGCTGATGCGGGGCCGTTTATTATTCTGCCGCTGCTGCAACACGAACTTAATTGCGTGTTCCCCCTCTAAGTTCTGGCAGTACAAACGGTGAAATCACCTGCTACTTGCTCATCGCCCAAGTCTTGCTTCACTATCAGTAAAGACCGATGATCAAACTTCAGCTGGTTGCTACAATCGAATGACTGCTCGAGCATGCCAGATCGGCAATGGCAGGCCCCTGCCCTCTTCTCTATCGCCTTGATCATTGCAGCGCATGCCCTGATGCCCTTGCTTGCTTGAACCCTGTCGCTGCGACAGTACACTCGCTCTGGTTGCGTGGCCGCATGCTCGATACTGCATGCCGAAGCCGGAGTCATTACTCTAATTAGTCAGGTATTACTGTGACGAAAGATGAACTGCGCGCAGAACTCGAGCGCCAGGCCGAACGCTTCAAGGATGTGTACGGTGGTGAAGTCACCACCTATGCCGCTCAATCCGAACCTGAGCGCAAACCATGGCGCAAACGCGCGACTGTCCAGGACCAGGTATTCGCCCAGGAACTGGAAAAGATGGAAAAGGACCTGCGCGGCGACGAGGCCTGAGCACTCGGGACCCGCGACGACTGTGTCGAGTAGCGCCAAGGCAGCGTCATAGCTGCCCATGAAATGGAATTACACAAATTTCATACAGACGTTTGAATGAACGTGACGGTGCCTGTTTTGCCTGAATTTACCGGCGTTTAACGCACTTGGCGGAATTTACGCCGAAAAATATCGATCCTTCGGCAGCTTACGGGTAACCCTGCCGGGCTTTTTTTGCTGCCATCGGTCTGCCGGGGGTGCATCGGCTGCCATGGTTTTCTGGCATAATCCGGCCCCCCTACGACCGCCAGAAAACCTTCATGATCGATTTATTCAGCGGATTGGATGCCTGGGTAGTAGTGAGCCTGGTGCTCGCACTCACCTTTGTACTCGCATTCGAGTTCATCAATGGCTTTCATGACACCGCCAACGCGGTAGCCACTGTCATCTATACCAAAGCCATGCCCCCGCACCTCGCCGTGTTCTTCTCCGGCGTGTTCAACTTCCTCGGTGTGCTGCTTGGCGGCGTTGGCGTGGCCTATGCCATCGTCCACCTGTTGCCGGTGGAACTGCTGATCAACGTGAACACCGGTCACGGCCTGGCCATGGTCTTCTCGTTGCTGGCCGCAGCCATCGCCTGGAACCTGGGCACCTGGTACTTCGGCATCCCGGCCTCGAGCTCGCACACCCTGATCGGTTCGATCCTCGGTGTCGGCCTGGCCAACGCGCTGATCAGCGATATCCCGCTGGGTGATGGCGTCAACTGGCAAAAGGCAATCGACATCGGCATGTCGCTGGTGCTCTCGCCATTGGCCGGCTTTGCCGTGGCGGCGCTGGTGCTGCTGGGGCTGAAGTGGTGGCGTCCGCTGTCGAAGATGCACAAGACGCCGGAACAGCGCCGCAAGCTGGACGACAAGAAGCATCCACCGTTCTGGAACCGCCTGGTGCTGGTGATCTCGGCCATGGGCGTGAGCTTTGTGCACGGCTCCAACGACGGCCAGAAAGGCATCGGCCTGATCATGCTGGTGCTGATCGGTATCGTCCCGGACAAGTTCGTGCTGGACCTGAACAGCACTACCTATCAGATCGAGCGCACCCGTGATGCGACCTTGCACCTGAGCCAGTTCTACCAGCGCAACGAATCGATGCTGGGCGAATTCCTGGCCCTGGGCAAAGCCCAGGCGGGCGATCTGCCGGAGAAGTTCAGCTGCAACCCGCAGCAAACCGAACCGACCATTGCCGCGCTGCAGTCGTCGCTGCAAGGCGTGACCGACTACCGCGCGCTGGGCGCCGAACAGCGCGTCGAAGTGCGCCGCTATCTGCTGTGCCTGGATGACACCGCGAAGAAGGTCGGCAAACTGCCGGGCCTTGAGCCGCGCGAGAAGTCCGACCTGGAAAAACTGCGCAAGGACCTCACCGCCACCACCGAGTACGCACCGTTCTGGGTGATCGTCGCGGTTGCCCTGGCCTTGGGCCTGGGCACCATGGTCGGCTGGAAGCGCGTGGTACTGACTGTTGGCGAGAAGATCGGCAAGCAGGGCATGACCTATGCCCAGGGCATGTCGGCGCAGATCACCGCGGCCTGTGCGATCGGCATGGCCAACGTGTTCAGCCTGCCGGTATCGACCACCCATGTACTGTCTTCGGGCGTAGCCGGGACCATGGTCGCCAACAAGAGCGGCCTGCAAGGCGGCACTGTCAAGACCATCCTGCTGGCGTGGGTGCTGACCCTGCCAGCAACGGTTGGCCTGGCTGCCGGGCTGTTCTGGCTGGCGACCAAGGCGATCAGCTGAAGCACAGTGTGATGATGTGAAAAAGGCGCCTGCGGGCGCCTTTTTCGTTATTGCCGACCGCCAGCGCGCATCAACGCCGCTTGTTGCCCAGTAACGACCCCATCAACCCGCGCACCAGCTGCCGGCCCAGCTGATTGGCAGCCTGGCGTACGGCCGACTTGATCGCCTGCCCCGCCGCGCCCTGCAAGAACTCCCCCGCCTTGTCGGCGAAGCTGTCCTGCTCAGGCTTGGCCTGCGGCACTGGCTCAGCCGGCTCACCTTTGCGCTGGGTAAGCATTTCATAAGCAGATTCGCGATCAATCGGTTGATCGTAGCGACCCCGCAGGCTTGATGCTGCGAGCAGTGCACTGCGCTCGGCGCTGCTCAGCGGGCCGATCCGCGACTGAGGAGGAGCCACCAGCACACGCTGGACCATCGCCGGCGTGCCTTTGTCCTCCAAGGTACCGACCAACGCCTCACCTATGCCCAGCTCGGTCAGCACACCCAGGGTGGAAAAAGCGGGGTTCGGCCGGAAGCCATCGGCCACCGCCTTCAACGACTTCTGTTCCTTGGCGGTGAATGCGCGCAGGCCATGCTGAATGCGCAAGCCGAGCTGAGCCAGCACCGCATCGGGCAGGTCTGCGGGCGATTGAGTGACGAAATACACGCCGACGCCCTTCGAGCGGATCAGCCTGACCACCTGCTCCAGTCGATCCTGCAGCGCCTTGGGCGTGCCGTTGAACAACAGGTGCGCCTCATCGAAGAACAGCGCCAGCAACGGCTTTTCCGCATCCCCGCGCTCCGGCAACTGCTCGAACAGCTCAGCCAGCAGCCACAGCAGGAAGGTCGCGTAGACCTTCGGCGCCTCATGCACCAAGCGGCTGGCGTCGAGCAGGTGAATGCGCCCACGGCCGTCAGCGGTTGGCTGCAACAGGTCATCAAGTTGCAGAGCCGGCTCACCGAACAATGCCTCGGCGCCTTGCTGCTCAAGGGTTGCCAGCCGGCGTAACAACGCCTGGGTTGAACCGCTGGTCATCAGCGCACTGTCGTCATCGAGTACCTGCGGGTTGTCCTTGAGGTGGTTGAGCAGGGCCTTGAGGTCTTTCAGATCGAGCAGCAGCAAGCCATCCCGGTCGGCTACCTTGAATGCTGCGTACAAAGCCGCCTGTTGGCTGTCGGTCAACTCCAGCAGGTTGCCCAGCAGCAACGGGCCCATTTCACTCAGGGTGGTGCGCAGTGGGTGGCCGGATTTGCCCGCTATATCCCACAGGGTCACCGGATACGCCTTCGCGCTGTAACCCAGCCATGGCATCCCGGCAATGCGCTCGGCGACCTTGCCCTGCGGCGTCGCGGCAGCACCCAGGCCGCACAGGTCGCCTTTCACATCGGCAGCAAAAACGGCTACGCCGGCGTCACTGAAAACCTCGGCCAGGCGCTGCAGGGTCACGGTCTTGCCTGTGCCGGTAGCCCCGGCCACCAGACCGTGGCGGTTGGCCAGGCGCATGGCCTGACTGACAGGCTGGCCGTCAGTGCCCGCGCCCACAACGATTTGCGAAGAATCTGACATGTTGTTTCATCCTCTCCTCAAGCTTTGCCGAATAACGGCCGATATGTCGTGGTGATAATTGCCTTAAACACAGGAACATCCCAAAAGTGACTTGCGGGACTACTTGCACTGTTTTCAGCGCTCTGTGCGAACGACCCGATATCACCTTAGCGGAACCGATCACGCCATGAACAAAAGCCTTCGTTTCAGCCACAAGATTCTTATTGCCGCATCGCTTATCGTGATGCTCGCGTTCAGTTTGTTCACGCTTTACAACGATTATCTGCAGCGTAATGCGATTCGCCAGGATCTGGAAAACTATCTGGCGGAGATGGGCGCGTCGACCTCGACCAACGTACGCAATCTGTTCGATGGCCGGATCAAGCTGGTAGAGAACCTGGCGCAGAACATTGCCCAGGCGCCGCAGGATGCCGGCACCCTGCTCGGCCAGAATGCGCTGATTTCGAGCTTTCTCACGGTGTACCTGGGCAAGGTCGACGGCGGCTTCGTTGTTCGCCCTGACTCACCCATGCCTGCTGGTTACGATCCGCGTGTGCGGCCCTGGTACAAGGATGGCATGAGCGCAAGCGGCGCGATCCTGACCGAACCCTACATCGACATGACCACCAACAAGATGGTCATCGGCATCCTCAGCAAGGTCTCGCCCAGCGTCGGCGTGGTCGGCGGCGACCTGGCGCTCGATGGCCTGGTCGAGATCATCAACGCGCTGAACTTCGGCGGCATGGGTTATGCGTTCCTGGTCAACGACCAAGGCAAGATCCTCGTGCACCCGGACAAAGACCTGGTCATGAAGCCGCTGTCGGATCTGTTCCCGCAAAACACGCCACGGCTTTCCGGCGAACTGACCGAGGTCAGCGCTGATGGCAAGGATCGTCTGGTCACCTTCACCCCGATCAAAGGTCTGCCTGCGGCCAACTGGTACATCGGTTTGTCGGTCGACAAAGACAAAGCCTTCGCCATGCTCAGCACCTTCCGCACCTCGGCGGTGATCGCCACGGTCGTCGCGGTGGTGATCATCATTGCCCTGCTCGGCCTGCTGATTCGGGTACTGCTGCAGCCACTGCACACCATGACCCGTGCAATGGAAGACATCGCCCAGGGCGAAGGTGACCTGACCAAGCGCCTGACCATTCACAGCCAAGATGAATTCGGTGTGCTCGGCAGCGCCTTCAACCGCTTCGTCGAACGTATTCACGACTCGATCCGCGAGGTGTCCTCGGCCACCGAACAGGTCAACGAAGTGGCGTTGCGGGTGATCAGCGCCTCCAACTCATCGATGACCAACTCCGACGAACAGTCCAACCGTACCAACAGCGTTGCCGCCGCCATCAACGAGCTGGGCGCTGCCGCCCAGGAAATCGCCGGCAACGCCGCCCAGGCTTCGCAGCACGCCACCTCGGCCCGACACCTTGCCGAAGAAGGCCAGCAGGTGGTCGATCGCAACATTGCCGCGATGAACCGCCTGTCGGAGCTGATCGTCGGCTCCAGCGCGCAGATCGAAACGCTGAACAGCAAGACGGTCAACATCGGCCAGATCCTCGAAGTGATCACCAGCATTTCGCAGCAGACCAACCTGCTGGCGCTCAACGCCGCCATCGAGGCGGCTCGCGCGGGCGAAGCCGGCCGCGGCTTCGCCGTGGTCGCTGACGAAGTGCGCAACCTCGCCCACCGCACCCAGGAGTCGGCCCAGCAAGTTCAGGGCATGATCGAGGAGCTGCAGGTCGGCGCACGGGAGTCGGTCGAGACCATGGGCCAGAGCCAGCGCCACAGCCAGGACAGCGTGCAGATTGCCAACCAGGCCGGTGAGCGCCTGGAAAGCGTGACGTTACGCATCGGCGAAATCGACGGCATGAACCAGTCGGTAGCCACCGCCACCGAGGAGCAGACGGCAGTGGTCGATTCGATCAACATGGATATCAGCGAAATCAACATGCTCAACCAGGAAGGCGTGGAAAACCTGCAGGCTACCCTGCGCGCCTGCTCGGATCTGGAGCAGCAAGCCAGCCGCTTGAAACAGCTGGTGGGCAGCTTCCGCATCTAACCTCTGGGTGCGGCCCTCCCCGACGCCATGTCGACACCGGCGGCGGGGCTCTGGCTAAGGCTGCGCCGGCACTCATGCCGGTGCACGCCCGAGCCAACCTCGATCGAACAAACCATTCTTCCTGAAGGTCAACCTCTAGGCACGTCATCGCCGGTTTGTTACCGCGCATGACAGACCTGTAGTTGATCCCTGGAGGGATGCTGATCGTGCACATTGCCGACATCACCATGTTCTACGCACCCGCCAGTGGTGGCGTGCGTACTTATCTTGATGCCAAACACCGCCGCCTCGACGCCATGCTCGGGGTTCACCACAGCTTGCTGATCCCCGGCGCCAGCGCCAGCCACGCCGATGGCGTCTACCGGGTGCCGTCACCGCCGCTGCCGTTTGGCAAGGGCTACCGTTTCCCGGTCCGCCTGGCGCCGTGGTGCAAGGTGTTGCGCGAGCTGCAGCCTGATCTGATCGAAGTCGGCGACCCCTACATGACCGCCTGGGCAGCGCTGGAAGCGCGGCGCAAACTGGATGTACCGGTGATCGGCTTCTATCACTCGGATCTGCCGCTGCTGGTCGGCAACCGCATGGGCAACTGGTTCACGCCCAATGTCGAGGCTTATGTCAGCAAGCTCTATGGCAACTTCGACCGGGTCCTGGCGCCTAGCCAGGTGATGGCCGACAAACTGAGTCGGCTGGGCGTGCGCGATGTGCATGTGCAGCGGCTGGGCGTGGACCTGAACACCTTCAACCCGGAGCAGCGCGACAGCCGCGTGCGGGCCGAGCTAGGCATCCCCGATACCACCCGCCTGCTGGTGTTTGCGGGGCGCGGCTCGCGCGAGAAGAACCTGCCGGTACTGCTCGACTGCATGCGCCAGCTTGGCCCTCACTACCATTTGCTGCTGGTCGGCTCGGCCATGCCGAGCAACGTGCCCGCCAACGTCAGCGTGATCAACCACTTCTGCCCCTTGCCGGAAGTAGCACGGCTGATGGCCAGCGCCGACCTGCTGGTGCATGCCGGTGATCAGGAAACCTTCGGCCTGGTCATTCTCGAGGCCATGGCCTGCGCCACCCCGGTGGTCGCAGTGCGCGCCGGTGCATTTAGCGAGATCGTCACCGAGCAATGCGGCCGCCTGTGCCCGCCGAACGACGGCCAGGCCATGGCGGCCACCGTCCGCGAGGTCTTCGAGGATGGCGTACGCCGGCTGGGCCAGCAGGCCCGCCGGCATGTCGAGCAGCATTATTCGTGGGACAACGTAGTCAACGGCCTGCTGCAGCACTACCAGGCCGTGCTCGGCCATCAGCCATTGGTGCGTGCACATGCTTGAAGACACCACCCAGCAGCGCAGCGTGATGCTGGTGCTGCACGACGTGGCGCCGGAGACCTGGCCGGATTACCAGCCCTTTGTCGAAGCGGTCGACCAGCTCGGCAATGTGCCGATGACCTGGCTGGTGGTGCCGGACTTTCACCAGCGCAATGCCCTTGAGCGTTCGCCGACCTTCTGCCGCCTGCTCGACTGGCGCCTGCAACAGGGCGACGAACTGGCGCTGCATGGTTATTACCACGCAGATCTCGGCCCGACGCCACGCACGCCGCGGGACTTCTTCATGCGCCGAGTCTATACGCACGAAGGAGAGTTCTATGCGCTGGAACAAGCCCAGGCATTACAGCGCCTGCAAGCAGGCCTGCAGTTGTTCAACAGCCAAGGCTGGCCAGTGGCAGGCTTCGTCGCACCCGCCTGGCTGATGAGCGAGGGCACCCGCCAGGCCCTGCGCCAGCTGCCATTGCGCTACACCAGCACGCCTCAGCACCTCTACCGGCTACCAGAGTTCACCGCGATCGATGCGCCGGGCCTGGTCTGGAGTGCCCGCAGCGCCTGGCGCCGGGGCTTGTCGCGAGCACTGTGCAACTCGCAGCTGCAACGCTGGCAGAGCGCACCGACCCTGCGCCTGGGCCTGCATCCCGTCGACATGCGCCATCGCAGCTCACGTGAGTACTGGCTGCAGACCCTGAAAACGCTGATCGAACAAGGCCGCGAACCCCTGACCAAGTCAGCCTGGCTGGACCGCCAGGTCGCGGCATGAAGCGTTTTGCCTGGCTTGGGCTGGCCCTGGTGCTGGCCCTGCTGGGGCCGGCGCTGCTAGGCGGCGCTGAGCTGCTGCCCAAATCGCAGAGTTTTCCCCTGAGCCTGATGGCGACCCTGTTGGGGATGATCCTGCTGTGCTGGATCATCAATGCGGCGCGCCTGCGCCTGCTGCTGGGTGAGCAAGGCGCACAGCTGGGGCGTTGGCGCAGCCTTGGGGTGATCATGGCCACCGAGTTTGCCATCTGCACCACCCCGGGCGGCAGCGGTGGGCCACTGGCGCTGATGGCGCTACTGGCACGCGAGCGCATCGGTGCGGCCCGCAGCGGGGCGGTGTTCGCCATTGATCAACTGAACGATCTGCTGTTTTTCTTCTGCGCCATGCTCGCCGTGGCCGGCTATGCGGTCAGCCATAGCCTGGGCCGCAGCCAACAAGGCATGCTCATGGGCAGCGCCATGATGCTATGTGCGGCGTTGCTGCTGATCGTTTTGTTGCTGCGCTATCGGCGGCAGGTCATGCGGTTCAATGGCCGCCTGCTGCGCAGGATCGGCACGGGCGGACAACGTCAGCGCCGTTGGGCGCGCAAACTGCTGAGCTTCATCAAGGCATTGGCACAGACCTGGCGGCTGCCAAAACGCACGTTGGCGCTGGTTTTCAGCCTGACCTGCCTGCATTGGAGCCTGCGCTTGAGCGTGCTGTACCTGGTGATTCGCGGGCTTGGCGTGGAGCTGGCGTGGATACCCAGCTTTCTCGTGCAGATGCTTGCGCTGAGCGCGGGCCAGTTCAGCCTGCTGCCGGGCGGCGCAGGCGCTGCTGAACTGACCTCGGCGAGCTTGTTGACGCCACTGGTGGGCAGCTCGACGGCGGCAGCGGCGATTCTGCTGTGGCGCGCAGTCACCTTTTACTTTTACCTGCTGGCCGGGGGGCCAGTGTTTGTCTGCCTGCTGGGGCGGCCTCTACTGCAGCGTTGGCGCCGTCAGCAGCTGGATTGAGCTGGCGCCACAGCTCGGCAGCACCGACAAACTCGGTGCCGTGCTCGTCGCCCATTGCCTCAGGATCGAAGCGGGCCAGGCAACCCTCACCCAGCGTCGGCAGCGCACTGGCCGCGGCCTTGTCGAGTGGATCTGCCATTGGCCCGCCCTCTTCTCAGTCGAACACTACCGTCTTGTTGCCGTGCACCAGCACGCGGTCTTCGAGGTGATGACGCAGGCCACGGGCAAGCACCATCTTCTCCACATCGCGACCGAAACGCACCATGTCTTCGATGCTGTCGGCGTGACTGACGCGCACCACGTCCTGCTCGATGATCGGGCCGGCATCCAGCTCTTCGGTGACGTAGTGACAGGTCGCTCCGATCAGCTTGACGCCACGCAGGGCGGCCTGGTGGTAAGGCTTGGCGCCAACGAACGAAGGCAGGAAGCTGTGGTGGATGTTGATGACTTTTTCTGCATAGGCCTGGCACAGCTGTGGCGGCAGAATCTGCATGTAGCGCGCCAGCACCACGACATCGGCGCCATGGCTTTCGACCAGACGCGAGACTTCGGCAAATGCCGGCTGCTTGTCTTTCGGGTCGACCGGCACGTGATGGAACGGGATGCCATGCCATTCGACCATGCTGCGCAGGTCATCATGGTTGGAAATCACGCAGGGGATGTCGCAGTCCAGCTCATCGGTGTGCCAGCGGTGCAGCAGATCCGCCAGGCAGTGCGATTCGCGGCTTGCCATCAGCACTACACGTTTCTTTTGCGCCGAGTCGGTAACCCGCCAGATCATCGAGAACTCTTCGGCAATCGGCGTGAACGCTTCACGGAAGGCCTCGATACCAAACGGCAATGACTCGGCGCGGATCTCATGGCGCATGAAGAACCAACCGCTCTGCTCGTCAGAGTGGTGGCTGGCCTCGTTGATCCAGCCGTTGTACAGGGCCAGGAAATTACTGACTTTTGCCACGATGCCGACACGGTCGGGGCAGGCAATCACCAGTCGATAGGTGCGCATGAATGAGACTCCAGGAACTTCGCAAAGGCGCATATTCTAGCGGGCTGGCAGAAAAAACACAGTCATCATCAGCAGCAGCGACCGCGCGGGCCGGGCCATGTGGCAATTGTTCATCCAACGCTGCGACGCCGGGCAGGACCGCCGCTGGCGCCGTCAGTGATATGTAAATTTTTTTTTACCTGAATACATTGTTAACTCGCGCCTATTTAAGCGAGCGTGCCTTGATTATTGTTTACTTGAGACTAGGGGCTGTCTATTATTAGGCCACTGACTCCCTGAACATGCACTATTAAGGAACACTTCATGTCGCTGATCAACGAATACCGCGCTACCGAAGAAGCCATCAAAGAACTTCAAGCTCGTCTGGCCAACCTGTCGCAAGACGACAAGCTGAAGAAAGAGCTGGAATTCGAAGGCAAGCTGCGCACCCTCATGGGCGAATATTCCAAATCGCTGCGTGATGTGATTGCCCTGCTCGACCCGGAATCGAAACTGAGCAAGGCCCCACGTGGCGGCGTCAAGACCACCACTACCAAACGTGCGCGCAAGGTCAAGCAATACAAAAACCCGCACAATGGTGAAGTCATCGAAACCAAAGGCGGCAACCACAAGACCCTGAAAGAATGGAAAGCCAAATGGGGTGGCGATGTGGTTGAAGGCTGGGCAACCCTGCTGGACTGATAAGTCCGCTTTGCTGCCTTGAACAAAACGCCGGCGTATAGCCGGCGTTTTTTATTGCCTGCACCCATTACAGCACAAACGACTGCTGCACTTTCCTGGCATGCTGCTGCCAGGCAAGCAGTACCTGCCGCCCGCCTTCGTCAGCCGTCGCCAGGGCGCTTTGCAGGGCCTGTTCAAAAGCCTGCAGGGTGATCGGCGCGCCCGCTGCAGAGTCACCAAGCCGTTGCTGGCAGAACTGCAGCCAGCGCTGCCGCTCCGGCTCATCCAGGGTCTCGGGAAAGTTTCGCGCCCGGTAGCGGAACAACAGTTCGGGCAGCCGTGGATCATCGAACATCCATTGTGACCGGCCAAGTTGCGCCGGGTCGCTCACACGCACCTGTTCGCACAGGCGGCGATCACGGTCGCCAATAAAACCTGCATATAACTGCTGCTCGGGGTCGTCGCTTGCGCCAAATTCATCGGCGCTGTAAATAGCCGCGAGTTTTTCCTGCCAGACGTTCTGTTGCTGTGCCAATTGCTCGGCACGCGCGTGCAGCAGGGACAGATCAATCCCCAGTCGCTGTTGATCAACCGGGCGCAATACCGACAACGGTGCCACTACCGGACAGCGATTGACTTGCACCAACTTCAGCGGCACCGGCAACTGTCCATCAGACAATTCGTCACGCCGGGTGTACAAACGCTTGCGTAATGTTTCAGCGCTTTCCTCCATCAATGGCGAGGTTTCCAACTGTAGGTCGCACACGATCAGCGCGTTGCGATTACGTGGATGCCAGGCCAATGGCAGTACCACGCCGAGATAATTTCGCTCGGCGGAGAAACGTCCAGAAATATGTACCAATGGCTGCAACAGCCGAATCTGTTCCATGACTTTATGCTTGCTGCGCAATTGAAATAACCAGTCATACAACTTCGGCTGTTTATCCCGAATCAATCGCGCCAGGGCGATGGTTGCCCGCACGTCGGAAAGCGCTTCGTGGGCATGCCCGTGATCGATGCCGTTGGCTTTGCTGAGCAACTCCAGACGCAAGCTGGTGCGACCGTCCTGCTGTGGCCAGACGATGCCCTCAGGGCGCAGGGCGTAAGCCGTGCGCACCACATCGATAAGGTCCCAGCGGCTGTTGCCGCCCTGCCACTCACGCGCGTAGGGATCGAAGAAGTTGCGATAAAGGCTGTAACGGGTCACTTCGTCATCAAAGCGCAGGGTGTTGTAGCCGGCGCCACAGGTGCCAGGGCGCACCAGTTGCTCGTGCACGCGGGTCATGAATTCGGCTTCGCTCAAGCCATTGCTGGCCAGTTGCTCGGGGGTGATGCCGGTGACCAGGCAGGCCATCGGATGCGGCAGGATATCTGCCGAGGGTTGGCAGAACAGATTGACCGGCTCTTCGATCTCGTTGAGGTCAAAGTCGGTGCGCAGCCCGGCCAGTTGCAACGGCCGGTCGCAACGCGGGTTGATGCCAGTGGTTTCGTAGTCGTGCCAGAAGATGCTGGAGCTCACGGAGTCGTCCTGTAACTAGGTCGACCGTGAGTCTAGCGGCCCGGCCGGGCGGTGCGCACCTGTAATCCAGGCAGAATATGTCGCCAGCGCCTCAGGCCGAGGCATTGGCCGGGCGAAAACTGAAGAAGTCCCGCAGTGAATGCACGAACTCATCGTACTCACGCGGCGCCTGCAGCAGCATGAACCCCGAATCATAGTGCATGGGCGTCTGGTCTTCGCGGCACCACAGGCAACTTGCCGTCAGGTTGATGAACTGCCAGGCGCCGCCGGGCAACGGCACGCGCAATTGCAGCTCGTAGTCGGGGCCGACCAGCACGGGTAGCGAGCTGATCAGCATCAGGCCGTCTTCGGAGGCATTGCCAAGGTAGCCGATCTGCTGATCGGTAAAACGATTGTAGACCTTGAGTACACAAGGCAACTGGTGACGCTGGATGTGGCGCTGGATAAACATGATGAAAAGTTGTGTCCCGTTTCCGCGGCCAGGAATACGAGGTACTGGCGGTTGCTGTTACAGCCAAGATACAGCTTAGCCCAGCCGCTGTGGCGAATCTTGTGAAATCAATGACACCTTGGCATTAGCGCCAAGGCGTGGTGTGCACCGGGCTGGCCACGGCAGGCTGGCGGTAGTGGCCGAGCTTTTCCAGGGTCAGCAGGCGCGCACGGGCGCGATAGGCGTACTCGTTCTGCGGGTAGCGCTGGACCAGATACTCGTAGGTCTGCGCAGCATCGACGTAGAGCTTCTGCCGCTCCAGACACTGGCCACGCAGCAGGGCCACTTCCGGATGGATGAACGGCCGCGCGCGGCTGGTCCGATCGACCTGCGACAGTTCGAGCATCACCCGCTGGCAATCGCCGCGATCATAGGCGCGGTAAGCGTTGTTCAGATGATGGTCCATCGACCAACGGGTGCAGCCAACGACACTGGCGGCAATCGCCAGAACGATCAGGGTTCGCATGGGGATTCTCCTTTGATAGGCAGTGTATCGGCCCAACGCGGCAAATCTTCACAGGCTTTTGCAAGCATAGCCCGACCGTACAAATGCCACCCCTGCAGCCTGCAAGGTAGTGCAACGGAACAATGACTACAGCGCAATTGAGGAGTAGCCTCTCGCTGCGCTTCACTACAGGAGTCTATGCATGACCATCCGCCGTACTAAAATCGTTGCCACCCTTGGCCCTGCCAGCAACTCGCCGGAAGTGATCGAACAACTGATCCTTGCCGGCCTCGACGTTGCTCGCCTGAACTTCTCCCACGGCACGCCGGACGAGCACAAGGCTCGCGCCCGCCTGATCCGCGAGATCGCCGCCAAGAACGGCCGTCACGTCGCACTGCTGGGCGACCTGCAGGGTCCGAAGATCCGCATCGCCAAGTTCAGCAACAAGCGCATTGAATTGAAAATCGGTGACAAGTTCACCTTCTCCACCGTGCACCCGCTGACCGAAGGCAACCAGGATATCGTCGGGATCGACTACCCCGACCTGGTCAAGGATTGCGGCGTGAACGACGAGCTGCTGCTCGACGATGGCCGTGTGGTCATGCGCGTCGAGACCGCTACCGCCGACTCCCTGCACTGTGTGGTGCTGGTTGGCGGCCCGCTGTCCGACCATAAAGGCATCAACCGCAAAGGTGGCGGCCTGACCGCCCCGGCCCTGACCGAGAAAGACAAGGCCGACATCAAGCTGGCTGCCGAGATGGACCTGGACTACCTGGCCGTGTCCTTCCCGCGTGATGCCAAAGACATGGAATACGCGCGCAAGCTGCGTGACGAGTCCGGCGGCAGCGCCTGGCTGGTGGCCAAGATCGAACGCGCCGAAGCGGTTGCCGACGACGAAACCCTCGACGCCCTGATCGCTGCCTCCGACGCAGTGATGGTTGCCCGTGGCGACCTCGGCGTGGAAATCGGCGACGCCGAGCTGATTGGTATCCAGAAGAAGATCATTCAGCACGCCCGCCGCAACAACAAGGCGGTGATCGTCGCGACCCAGATGATGGAGTCGATGATCCAGAACCCGATGCCGACTCGCGCTGAAGTCTCCGACGTGGCCAACGCCGTGCTGGATAACACCGATGCGGTCATGCTGTCGGCTGAAAGTGCTGCCGGTGCTTATCCGATCGAAGCCGTACAGGCCATGGCGCGCATCTGTCAGGGCGCTGAAAAGCACCCGACCAACCAGCGCTCCAGTCATCGCCTGCACACCACCTTCGAGCGCTGTGACGAAAGCATCGCCCTGGCGGCGATGTACACCGCCAACCACTTCCCTGGCGTCAAGGCGATCATCGCCCTCACCGAAAGTGGCTACACCCCGCTGATCATGTCGCGCCTGCGCTCGCATGTGCCGATCTACGCGCTGTCTCCCCACCGCGCCACCCAGGCACGCGCCTCGATGTTCCGTGGCGTTTACCCGATCGCGTTCGACCCGGCCTCGCTGCCGGCCGACAAGGTCAGCCAGGCTGCCGTGGACGAACTGCTGCAACGCGGCCTGGTCGAGCAAGGCGACTGGGTGATCCTGACCAAAGGCGACAGCTACCACACCATCGGTGGCACCAATGGCATGAAGATCCTGCACGTCGGTGATCCACTGGTTGGCTGATCGCTCGCAACCACAAGAAAACCGCTCCTGGTGAGCGGTTTTTTTTCGCCTGTAGCCAGCGCGATCAAGCTTTATATAACGCTCATGCCCCTCGTACAGCCGTTTCAATGGGCACACCCATTCAATGGAACTTGGTCATGAGCATCCAGGCTACCCAGTGGCTCAGCCGCTTTCGAGTCGACATCACCTCAAACTCCAACCGTGTATTTGCCAACGGCCGCCAGCAATTGCAGGTTACCGTGACGCTCGCCGCGCGCGACGGCAAGGCCATCAGCGAAGCACAGCTGGACAGTATCTACCTGTTCGAAATCGATCAGGACGGTCAATACCAACGGCTGGACAACGACCTGCTGGCCGAACGCGAGCGTGACTTTCGCTTTGACTATCATGCCGCCAGCGGTGGTGTGGTGCAGCCGCTGCCCGACGCCAACAGCCGCACACGTCGGCGTACGTTCTACGTCAGCTCGATGCGCCCCGGCGGATCCCTGCACACGGTCTACGCCGGCATCCAATACGATGCCGATGCGCAGTTCGCGACAGACACCGCGCCGTTCAAGTCATCGGTAGTGATCGAGTCGATTGCCCCGCCCGTCGCCCATCGCTCACTGTTCCAGTTATCGCTGGAACCGAAGCGGGCCTACAAGAAAAGTTCGGGGAACTACTGGGACGACGAGATCGAAGAGCAGATCGGCTTTTTCGGCTTCAGTGACCCGCAGCGCAAGATTGTCGCCACCGTTGCCCATGGCATCAGCTCCGGTATCCGCTTCTACGAGCGCAATAACTTCGACGAAGCGCTGATCTCGTTCGAGTTGACCAACCACTACAGCCAGACGTGCTTCATCTGTGCTTACCAACCTGACCACCCGGCCGAAGACCTGCCCGCCATCCCTCGCGCGCACCAGATGCTCCTGCACCTGTTCCACCGCCGCTTTTATTCACGGCACTGGAATGACACCTGGGTCGAGCTCAGCGCCTGGACCCTGATCGATCAACACGGCAATGCCTACATCGTCCACTTCCTGCCTGGCCAGAGTGGACGATCAGTAGACTTTCGCGTTGTTGAAAGCGCGACGTAACCCCCCACCACACCGCTTGGGACCTCGTCATGTCCAGCCTGCACACTCAAGCAAGCAACTTTGTCGATTTCGTGAAAACCGGCGTCGATCCGCGCAGCGGCCAGTTCACCCTGGCCATTGCCCTGCCGTTGCCCCCGGCCAACCAATTGCGCGGCCCTGCGCTGTCTATCAGCCTGTCTTTCAGCACCCTGGCTTCCAGCGTCAATCGTGGCTACGGCCTGGGCTGGCAACTGGGGCTTTCGCACCTGCAGTTCGATCAGGCCAGCGCCCAGTTGAGCCTTGGCTCGGGCGAGCGCTATGCCATCGACCTTGCCAACAGCGCGCAAGTGCCGGACGGGCCGTTGACGCTCAGCGACTGCAAGCTGGCCACGCTGAGGCTGACCTGGCAGGCGGACGGCAGCGTGCGCGTCGATAAGAAATCCGGCGAAACCGAGATACTGCGTCCGGTAGCACCCGGCAGCCCGCACTATGTGCTCTCGCAATTGCGCTCGCAGGAAGGCCACAGCCTGTATTTCGATTGGCTGGCGTATGCCGATGACGGCTTTGTGCTACAGCAGGTTCGCGACGAACAGCGCACCCTGCTGAGCCTCGACGGCGACAGCGGCCAGCTCGACATCACGCTCAATCCCCTGACTGATCAAGCGGCTTCGATCACGCTCCTGCTCAGCAACGATTTGCTGAGCGAGATTCAGCTGCCAGGAATCAGCAACCCATTTGCCTTCGAGTACCAGGCGCTTTCGCTGGACGGTAGCGCAGCGCAATTGCAGCTGCCGATCCGTGTTGACGGTCCGCTCGGCGCTCGGGACATCGTCCACTGGGCCAGCGCGGGTGACGGTCATCAGCTGCCTGTCGGCGCGCCCTTGGGGTATCTGCCTCGGGTCAGCTGGTGGACGCACTCCAGCGGCGTCAAGGACGTCGAACTGCAGCACCACTACCACTGGGTTGGCGAGCACAACTTTCTCGGCTTTGGCAGCGATCAGGCCTATGACTGGGAAAACGGCCAGGACAACCTGTATCAGGTCGAGAGCGACTATCAATATCAAGTCATCGAGACCCTCAGCGACGCCCACGGGCGCGTTCTGGATCGCATCGAGCGGACCTGGGACCGCTTTCACCTGCTGCTCAGCGAGAGCCACCGCAGCGGCGACTGCGAGGTCCGTACCAGCACCCGCTATGGCGTCGAGCCGTCGCTGGACTGGGCGCAACAGCCCCCGTGGTGCCAGTTGCCGCATGATGTCAGCACCACTTACATCGACCACGCCCGCGATGGCCTCAGCCGCACCCAAACCACCCGCTACCGTTACGATGACTTCGGCAATATCACCCACGTGCGCTACCCCAGCGGCCTCGAGGAGTCGAGCAGCTACTACCCCGCCAGTGGCGCCGAAGGCTGCCCAGCAGACCCACTGGGCATGGTTCGCCAGCTCAGGAAGAAAGTCACCAAGCCTGCCGAGCCTCACCTCGGCGCGCAGACCTTGAGCGCGGTCTACACCTATACCGCGTGTGCAGCAGCCTGCGAGCAGGCGCCAGACTACCTGGTCATCGCTGTGGAGCAGTTGTTCGACGAACCACTGCAAGTCCTGCTTGAGCAGACCAGCCATCACTATGTCAGCGCACCTGGACCGACGTGCGGCCGTATCCAGAAACGCGTGGTTACCCTTGGCGACAAAGCCACCACCACTGAATTCGACTACAGCCTGACGGCTGAGCAAGTGATTACCCGCACCACCACCCTAGGCTTCGAAGCCGATGAACTGAACCGCTCCAGCACCCGCTGCGCACAGTCACTGCTCACTGGCCAGACCCTGTGGCAGAGCGGCGAAAGCGGTGCTGTCTGTCGCTACGAGTACGACCGTATCGGCCGCCTGCTGCGGACCCTGACTGCCGCCGACAGCCCCTACCAGCATGAGCAGCAGGTGCGCTATCACCTTGGCGATGAGCTCGCCGTGGGCCAGCAGGATGAGCCCGGCACACCCGCGATGATGATAGAACAGATCGAGGCCAGCGGACGCCGTCAACGGCAGTGGCTCGATGGAGAGGGTCGAGTGCTGCGCACGTTGCTCGAAGACCTCGATCACGCCCCTGGCGTGCTGCGTGAAGTGATGCGCTGCGACTATGACGCCCTGGGCCGGCAAGTTGCCTACACCAGCCTGGATTGGCTGGGTGATGGTCACGCCAGCCCGCTGCACCTGACTACCACGCGCGGCTTTGACGACTGGGGTCAGTCACACCTCAGCGTTGGCCCGGACGGCGTCAGCAGCCATTCGCGCCACGACCCGATCGGCCAATGCAGCGAGCAATGGCAAAGCGCCGAAGAGTTGCTGGGGGCCAAGACTGATCAGCCTCGCCAATGCAGCTGGAAGCGCGATCGAGCACCGTCATCTGGACAGCAACGGCCAGCTGCTGCGCACAGTGAAACTGCTGCGTGATGGACTGGACCGGGTTATCGAGGAGCACGTCAGCGCTGTGGGCTCACCGCCGTTGATCACGACCTACCGTTACGACCATTACTCGCGCATCGTCGACAAGGGCTTGCCTGATGGCACTTGCCTGAGCTGGGCGTTCGCCGCGCACAGCGACGGTCAGCACCCAGAAACCATCAGCGTCAAGGCAGCGGAGGCGCAAGCATGAACCAACCCCACGTTCTGGCCCGACAGAGCTTCGATGGCCTTGGCCGGCAACGCACGGTCGAGGTCGGCCCTCGCCTGACCCAGCACCACTACTGCCCCGGTCAATTACCCGCGCAGAGCAATACGCTGGCCGACGGCAGTCAGCTGCATTTCAGCTACGAGCGACAGCTGGATAACGCCCTGCTCAGTACCCGCGTGCTGAATCAGCAGGCTGAACAGCTGGCCTACCACCCCGTCCTCGGCCTGCCTCAGCACGCGGACGGAGGTCTGGGCTCGCTATCGTGGCAGTACTCCGCAGCAGGTCATCTGCTCGACGAGCGCTGGCAGGTTGACGACCAGACATACCGCAGCAGCTGGCGACATTCACTCGGCGGGCGCGTGCTGAGCCTTACCGACAGTGCCGGCGCCGTGCACGCACGCGAGTACGACGGATGCGGCCGACTCAGCCTGCTGACGGTTGGCGATCTGCAGACCCGCTTCAGCTACGATGCACTGTCACGTCCCGCCAGTGTCGACAGCCTTGACCCCGCCAGTGGCAATCGCCTGCACCAGGCCTTTGCTTACGACAGCATGGGGCGGCTGGCCAGCATCCGCTTTGCAACCCTTCAGGCAGGGGTGAACCGAAGTTTCAGCCAGACCTTGAGCTACACCGGCCTCGACCAGCTCAGCACGCGCCGCTGGTCTGAGGCCGGGCAAGAGCATGTTGAGCAGTTCAGCTACGACCTGCGCCAGCGCCTGACGCATTACCGGGTCAACCCCGAGGCGGATATACGTGACCCGTTCGGCAATCAGCTGGTCGAGCAGCGCTTTGCGTTCAATGCGCTGGACGGCTACCGCGAAGTGCTCAGCGTGTTCGCCGATGGTAGCCAGGACCTCGCCTCGTTCGCTTACGCCGAGAATGATCCCACCCAGGTCATTGCGATCAGCCACAGCCACCCCAGCTGGCCCGCACGCATCGAGTTGCACTACGACGGCTGTGGCCGGCTGATCGCCGACAGCCTCGGTCGGCAGCTGGCCTGGAACGAGCAGGGTCGGCTGAGCAGCGTGACGCTTGACGGACAAACCTGCGAGTACCGCTACGATGCCAGCGGTCGCCTGCGCGATCGCCAGCTCAACGGTGAAGTACAGCGCAGCTTCTACAGTGCCGAGCAACTGACCCACGAACAGCACGGCCCCAATCAGCTGGCGCTGGCCGGCGATGGCGCCTCCCTGTTCGCCCTGACTCACATCGCCGACAGCGTCCGCCAGACCTGCCTGCTGGGCAGCGATGGCCAGGGCAGCATCAGGCTGCAGCTCGGCGAGGACCTGCACAGTGACCGCTACAGCCCGCATGGCAGCAACGCCGAGCCGCAGCCACAGCTGCCCTTCGCATTCACCGGCGAGCGGCGCGAGCCGTTGACCGGCTGGTACATCGCCGCCGGCTACCGCCCATACGACCCGCTGCTGATGTGCTTTCTGGCCCCAGACAGCGACAGCCCGTTCGGCCGCGGCGGGATCAACGGTTACGCCTACTGCGGCGGCGACCCAGTCAACCGCATCGACCCCGACGGTCACAGTTGGCAGACCTGGACCGCCGCCGGTATCGGTATCGGCCTGGGCATTGGCGCCACGGTGGCCAGCCTGGGTACGGCCTTGCCCGCCATCGCGGCCCTGCTCGGCGGTGGTGGCTTGAGTGCCAGTGCAGCACTGGCCGTCAGCAGCGCCGCGCTCAATGTGGTCTCGCTCGGCACGGGTATCGCCGCCATGGCCCTGCAAGCCAGCGGCAAGGATCAGCAGGCAGCCAGCGTACTGGGCTGGATATCGCTGGGCAGCGGGCTTGCCAGCGCCTTGACCAGTATCGCCCCGCGTCTGGCGCAAAGCGTTGAGCACATGCGCCAGGCTGCGGGCCGCAGCGCGAGCAAGATGGCCAACTTCCAACCCTACAAGCTCGGCCCTGGCGGCACTGCGCGACCGGCCAGCGTGTTGTATGGCACCAGCAGGAACGGCCAGGATGTGGCTTTCGTTCCAAGCTTGTTTGGCGAGGGTGACGCGGCACTGGTAACCCACGGCAACCTGCTGGGCAAGCTGATGAATGCGCAAGGCCTGGCTGACGATGCAGTCAACGTCGCCAGCGATATTCTGGTACCCAGGCTGGCGCAGATGGGCTACGCCGAAGGCCGCAAGGTCGTGCTGCTGTCATGCTGGGGTGGCAAAAGCGGCGCCGCGCAACAGATCGCCAACGTATTGGGCCGGCCAGTCGAGGCCTATGGTGAAAAACTGTTCGTCAAGAGCCTGGCTTCGCTGCAGTCGCAGCGAACACTGGGCGGCACCCTGCACAGCACCAACGTGCCGGTATTCAAGGCGCCCTTGTGGCAGCGCTGGTTTGGCCAGGCTGACTTCAGCGATACCCGGCGCTACCGAATCGCGACGGCGCAGCTGTACTTGCCGCAATGACTCAGGCGTGCGCGACGAATACATCGGCCAACACCTGATTGCGCGGCACGCCGGCAATGAACAAGCGTTTGGCAAACCGCTCGACACTGCTCGGCGAGCCGCACAGCAAGGCTACAGTCTGCCGCGAGCTCAGCCGCAGCTGGGCCAATACGCTGTCCAGCTGATCCGCCAGCACCAGTTCAACGGCAACCCCGGGCAAGCCCTGCACAGCCTCGGCCAGGTAATGGCCGGCGCCACTGCCCGCGACATGCAGCAGCCTGATTTCACCGGTGTGGCCCTGGCGCAGCGCTTCACGCGCGACCGCCCAAAGCGGCGCCAGGCCTGTACCCGATGCCAGCAACCAGAGTGGCCGCGCTTGCCAATCCGGGTCGTAGTGCAGCGCGCCGCCGTGTAGCTCGCCAAGGCGCAGGCTGTCCCCCACCTGTAACCGCCGGGCCTGATCGCAGAATGCTCCCGCACGCCCACAGTCGATGTGAAACTCCAGATAGTCGTCTTCACCGGGCAGGCTCGCCAGCGAGTACGGCCGGGCGACAGCACCGAGCCACAACAGCAGATGCTGGCCGGCGCGATAGCGCAACGGCCGCTGCGCGAGCACGCGCAGGCGCAGTACCTCACCCAGCCAGTCTGCCGCGCAGACGCTGGCGGGCAGAGCATCGACCTGCGGGTCGAACAGGGCGACCTGCAGGTCGCCGAGCACCCTGCACTGGCAGGCCAGGCGCCAGCCTTGTGCGCGCTGAGCTGCGGTCAATGCTTCTGGCATTCGATCATCAAGCTGACCGTCGACACAGCGCACCATGCATGCGTGGCAACTGCCGGCGCGGCAACTGTAAGGCACGTTGCAGCCTGCGCCATTGAGAGCATCGAGCAAATTGCTGGCGACAGGCACGCTGATTCGCTGCGCGCCCACGTAGACATCGGGCATGGGTCAAAGACCTCCAGGGTTCTGCCTGCATTCTACAGAACACACGCAACAACACTGCCAACCCGTTTCAGACCTTGGTCCCGCGCATGCGGTGGTGTGTCGCACCGGTATGCGCGCTATACTGCCGCGCCTTTTTTGCGTCGGCCTGACCTGCCGCCGCGTTGCCAGGCATTTCGCCACGCTGGTGGTCGAAAAGCCTTTTACCGATGTTCCCGTCTTCAAGAGGAGCGCGCTGCATGACCGTGATCAAGCAAGACGACCTGATTCAGAGCGTCGCCGATGCCCTGCAATTCATTTCGTACTACCACCCCGTTGACTTCATCCAGGCGATGCACGAAGCCTACCTGCGTGAAGAATCGCCGGCTGCCCGTGACTCGATCGCGCAGATCCTGATCAACTCGCGCATGTGTGCCACCGGCCACCGCCCGATCTGCCAGGACACCGGGATCGTCACCGTGTTCGTGCGCGTGGGCATGGACGTGCGCTGGGATGGCGCCACCATGAGCGTCGACGACATGATCAACGAGGGCGTGCGCCGCGCCTACAACCTGCCGGAGAACGTCCTGCGTGCTTCGATCCTGGCCGACCCGGCCGGTGCACGCAAGAACACCAAGGACAACACCCCAGCCGTCATCCACTACTCGGTAGTGCCTGGCGACAAGCTGGAAGTCGACGTCGCAGCCAAAGGCGGCGGCTCCGAGAACAAGTCGAAGATGGCCATGCTCAACCCGTCCGACTCGATCGTCGACTGGGTGCTCAAGACCGTGCCGACCATGGGCGCTGGCTGGTGCCCGCCAGGCATGCTCGGCATCGGCATCGGCGGTACTGCCGAAAAAGCTGCAGTCATGGCCAAGGAAGTGTTGATGGAATCCATCGACATCCATGAGCTCAAGGCGCGCGGCCCGCAAAATCGCATCGAAGAGATCCGCCTGGAGCTGTTCGACAAGGTCAACCAGCTGGGCATCGGCGCCCAGGGCCTGGGCGGCCTGACCACCGTGCTCGACGTCAAGATCATGGACTACCCGACCCACGCTGCCTCGCTGCCGGTGTGCATGATCCCTAACTGCGCCGCCACCCGTCACGCCCACTTCGTGCTCGACGGCTCCGGCCCTGCAGAGCTTGAAGCGCCGTCGCTGGACGCCTACCCGGAAATCGTCTGGGAAGCCGGCCCAAGTGCACGTCGGGTCAACCTAGACAGCATCACCCCGGAAGAAGTCGCCAGCTGGCAGCCAGGCGAGACCATCCTGCTCAACGGCAAGATGCTCACCGGCCGCGACGCTGCGCACAAGCGCATGGTCGAGATGCTCAACCGCGGCGAACAACTGCCGGTCGACCTCAAGGGCCGCTTCATCTACTACGTCGGCCCGGTCGATCCGGTAGGCGACGAAGTGGTCGGCCCAGCTGGCCCGACCACCGCCACGCGGATGGACAAGTTCACCCGGCAGATCCTCGAGCAAACCGGCCTGCTGGGCATGATCGGCAAATCCGAGCGCGGCCCGACCGCCATCGAAGCAATCAAGGACAACAAGGCTGTTTATCTGATGGCCGTCGGTGGCGCTGCCTACCTGGTGGCTCAGGCCATTCGTAAATCGCAAGTGCTGGCCTTTGCCGAACTGGGCATGGAAGCGATCTACGAGTTCGAAGTAAAGGACATGCCGGTAACAGTGGCAGTTGATAGCAATGGCGAATCGGTGCATATCACCGGGCCGGCGTTGTGGCAGAGCAAGATTGCACAGAGCCTGGCGGTGGAAGTTAAGTAACGCCCGCGTAGACGATGAGCAAAAAGCGCCCGGCACCTGCCGGGCGTTTTCTTATCCGCACGCGTTAAACCAACCTGCAGCGACCTGACACTTTTGCCAGGTGACGCTTTACTCGGCCTGTGAGTAAGATCGAATCTCCTATTCGCGGCGGCGAGACAAGATAATGACACCCAATAGAGGCTCCAATAAGCGTAACGCCCTGGCCGATTGGCTAACCTCACTCACCATCAATGTGGAATCCCCCAGCAACCAGGTATACGGTAACGGCCGCCAGCAGATTAAAATTCACCTTGATGCCAAAGCTTACGACGACCTGTCGATCTCAGACAAGGAATGGGCCACGCTTCGCGCCGTCATCGAGGTCAGGACATTCGAATACAAAGAACTACCCACCGTCAGTGAGTCGTCACCCTGGGGTTATACGACCACCCTGAACAGCAACTTCGATTTCTACCCGGCTCAAATAACAGGCACCTTGATCCCATCCCCGCCTCGGAGGCGTTCAACCCTAAGGTGATCTATGTTCAGTCAACAGTGCGGGGCGCGAACACCATTGTACTGAGAGCCGCTATAACGAAGGACGATGGCACAGAGTACTACAGCGATAAAAACTTCGATTTGGTGTCTGAAGTCCAGCTGTCCTCCATGCAGCCTCCCGTTTACCGCTATCCCGAAGATTACACCTGGGTAGATTCACATTGCGAGGGGAACTCCGAGCTCGGCGCCTACTTCGTTATCGAGCGCTCCCTTTCACTTAAACATCTAGGCTTTTCATGCGTAACGCCTGCTGCCAATGATATGCACGGCATGATCCGCTGGCAATCCAATGAGCAAAATCAAAACTTCGCTTCTCATGTAGGCATGGCCTTGGTCGGCACAGACCGCACGGTTTGTTACAACGCCAACATCAAGTTACCTGATGAGTTCAAAATAAAACGCATGAAACCAGAGGTCACCAGTGCCACCCAGTCCTCCCTAGTTATCTTGTTACAGGGCGACGGTAGAATACCCTATGACTCAACAAGCTCCGGCCACGCGGGTCCCCTGCGCGTAACGATACTGGACCGTCACGGAAATGGCCATAATGTGTCAATCAAGTTCGCCTCCAGCGGATCGCCTCTAGAACAACGTACCGAACTGGAAGTTTCCGTCACATCTGAAATTCAGCGGTCGACCGGCAGCACTCCTGAGGCTGGCACTGCGGATGATTCGACCGTTGCCAACATCGAGTTCTTTCAAGTCAGAGGTAGGGGCGAAGAGGTTGACAACACCCATTGCCCATTCTATTCCAACGGATTCCAACAGACCTATGTCGAAGTTGTGTTGCGGGCGGTAGACATCAAAGGCGAACCTGTGCAACTAGGGGATGAAGACACAAAGACACTCCGACTTGTTGATTATGACAGCGGTGCCAGTTTGCCTGTCGCGTATCAGGTCTCCTTGTCGCGCAGCGAGCTGGATCTAAAGTTTGCCCCCTACCCAGGCACTAAAGTTTCAGAACTCGAACCCGCGCCGACTCAGACGGTCGTCACGTTCTGGATAAAATCGACTGCAGAAGAAAACCGCCAAATTGCGGCCGCAATAGATATCAACGGCACTCACTATCATACTCATCAAAAAAACCTGGACCCAGGTGGTAAGACCACGTCAGGGAGGTCCAATAGCTCAGCGATGCTAGCGCCTCGAGGACAGAACTATTTTTACAACTCCAGAGACTTCAAACTTGACCGCAATGACGAAGTCAGTAGAAAAGACCTGGACATAGACTTCTATAAAATCAGCCTTGCGAGCGAGGCACACAGAATTGTGCACTTCCTCGTCCCCACCGGCAAAGATCACTCCCAAGTCTGCTATGTTGATTTGGAGAACGGCCACTACAATATCATCGGCGTCTGGGCATTAGATGAGCCACGGGAGGTAAATCTCTCGCTTGGGTATAGCTTGTCGTGCCCCAAGGATATCAACACTACAACGGGTACTGTTAACGCTGTACGTGTAAACGCTAAGATGAAGGGTGGTAAGACATCTTCCACCCCGTTGCGTTGCGAAATGCGAGATCAATTTGGCAACCCTCATTACGTAACGTTGGAGGGTGCGGGCCCTCACGGGAGTAATATCATTGCACTCAGTGACCGAACTGCGAAGGTCGCCGAGGAGTGTATGAACTTCATCACATTGACAGTACATTCATCCAGGCGGCCTACCCAGTCTTTTAGCTTCTGCGGCAAGATGATTGAAACCGATGACTGACCTGCCCTCACAACGGTTGGTGTTTCGCTTGATCGTGGAGACTTTCATCTGATTGCTGTCCTCCTAGCCTTCCAGCAGGTACAAGTGAAATAACATAACCCATGATGATGGGCAAAAACGCTCGGCACCTGCCGGGCGTGCTCATATCTGCATTTGATAAAACAACCTGCAGCGACCTGACACTTTTGCCAGGTGACGCTCCGCTCGGCCTGTGAGTAAGATCAAATCTCCTATCCGCGGCGCAGAGACAAGATAATGAACACTGAAAGAGGCTCCCATGAGAGTGAACCCCTGCCCAACTGGCTCTCATTAATCTCCATCCATGTAACATCCGGCAGCAGTGAAGTATACGGTAACGGCCGCCAGCAGATTCAAATTCAACTTGACGCCAAGGCGCTCAACAATATGTCGATCTCAGCCCAGGAGTGGGGCACGCTGCGCGCCGTTATCCAGGTCGGGGAATTGGAATACCTCGAACTCCCCAAGATGTGTACTTCGCCCCAATGGGGTTACAGCACTGCCCGGGACAACAACTTCGATTACTACCTCGGCGGCGCTGACACACACCTTGACCCCGCCCCCTCCTCATCCGAGTTCGACCCCAAGTTGATCTATATTCACTCTACAGCGTCGACCCCGGACACCATCGTATTACGAGCAGCCATTACAAAAGACAACGGCAAGGTGTACTACAGCGATAAAAACTCCGGCTTGGACTATAAAGTCCAGCTGGACTCCCGGCGGCCTCCCGTTTACAGCTTCCCCGCGGATTACATCTGGACAGAGACTCACACCAAGGGGGACATCGGCATCGGCGCCAACTTCGTTGTCGAGCACTCATTTTCACTTGCCAACGTAGGGTTTTCACGCGGAACGTTTGATTCGGCTGATACGCACGGCATGATCCGCTGGCACACTAACACGCTAACCGAACGTTTCGCCTCCCATGTAGGCATGGCCCTGGTCGGCACAGACCCCACGATTTATTACGACCCTCGCATCAAGCTACCTGATGACTTCAAAACGCTACGTATGGAAACTGCAGTCCAGAGCGACACTACCTCATCCCTGGTTGTACTGGTGCAGGGCGACAATGCAATACCCTATGACTCAGATAGTTCCGACATCGAGGATCCCCTCAAGATAATGGCGCTGGACCGTCATGGAAACGGCCACAAATTCACAATAGCGTTTACCCCCAGCGGATCCTCTCTGGAAAAGCGAACCAAACTCCAAGTTTCCGTCGCAGGCGAATTCGAGTTACCGCCTGAGCGTATCTCGCAGGCTGGCGCTGCGGTCGATCAGAAGGTTGCCAATATCGAGTTCTTTCAAGTCAAGGGCGTTGGCAGCAGCATCCATAATTCGGACTGCCCATTATACCCAAATGGGTATCAACAAACGTATGTTGATGTGGTGTTGCGGCCGGTAAATGCCAACCGCGAACCCGTGGCCCTCACCGATGAGGACATACGCAAAATCAAAATAGTCGATTATCTCACGGGTGCCAATTTATCTAGCCAGTATCAGATCACCAGGTCCCGCAGTGACCTGGATAAAAAGTTCCAGTACTTCACAGGCACTTCAGCTTCACACCTCGAGCCTGCGCAAAATGATACGGCCGTCAAGTTCTGGATAAAAACGACTGCAGAAAAAAGCCGTCAGATTGCGGCCACAATAGAGATCAACGGCACCCACTACCATACTCATGATGCAAACCTTCCCCCCGGTGGCACTACCGAATCCGGAAGGTCCAATAGCTCCGCAAAGCTCTCAATGCTATCACAGAACTATCATTATAGAGCTGAACATTTCAACCTTCAACGAACAGACGAAATCAGCAATGACCAGGTGGATGTGGACTTATATACAATCAGCCTTTTTAGCAACACACACAAAATTGTGTACTCTCACCTCCCCGATGGGCAAGTCGAAGTCTGTTGTGTTGACCTGAATAATGGCCGATACAATATCATTGTCGTCTGGAGATTCGATGAGCCACGGAAGGTGGACATCGCGCTTGGGCTTTGGCAGAGTCATCCCAGGCTAATCAACCATCGACAGGGATTTGTAACCGCTGCACGGGTAAAAACTCCGTTGATATTTGGTAGAAAGACGTCTGTCACTCCGTTGCGTTGCGAAGTGCGAGATCAATACGGCAACCCTCACTACGTAACCGTGCACCCGGCGGGCCATAACGGGAGTAATCACATTGAACTCCGTGATTGAATTTAGTCCGCACAAGTTTCTATGAATACCTTCACCGTACGTTTCGAAAGGTCAAATGCCCCCAGCCACAGGGCACCGACGAAACACTGCCATAAGATAATTGGAGCCTACAATGACCGAGCCAACCGCTTCAACAGCAAGCCGTGCTCCACTTAATGTTGGAAACGTTCACACCCAGGCCAATAACTTCATACAGGCAGTGCAATCCGGTGTCGATCCGCGCACAGGGCAATTCAACCTGGCCATCACGCTACCCTTGGGAGTGGCCAATGACCTGGGCGGCCCCTCGTGGTCGTTCACCCTGGCCTTCAGCAGCTTGGCTTCGCATGTCGACTCCGGCTTCGGTCACGGTTGGAGCATCAACTATACCGAACTGATCAGAGACCAACAGTCGTGGTCGCTACGTCTCTCTACCGGTGAACAATTCGTGATCGACGTTGACAGGTCTGACTTTAGCGAGGGCGGTCTCCTGGCCTTCGAAGACTACAAGCTCGACGCAATACGCGTGACCGTCCTCGCCAACAGCCAGTACAAGGTCGAACACAAGACCGGTGAGGTGGAAATCCTCAAGCAAGTCTCCGGCCAGGGCAACACCCATGTGCTCTTCGAGTTACGCAGCCCGGAAGGCCGCAGCCTGCACTTCGACTGGGTCCGGGGCAACCAGGTCAATTACCTGCGAGAAGTCAAAGATGGAAAAGGACGTGTGCTGGCGTTGATCGACCGAAAGGATCCGCCCAGCTTGACACTCGAGCCGAACAGCGCCCATCAAAAGGTCTTCACGTTCGAGCAACAGAATGGTGAGCTCAGGTGGCTATGGCTGCCGGCCCTCGACCAGCCCTTTGTGTTCCAGTACAAGAGCATCTCCGTTGGCGGGGGCCAGACATTGCGGTTCCCCGACAAGCTCACCGGCCCCCTGGGTGCAGAGGACGATATTACCTGGAGTCAAACTGCCCAAAGCTCCCACCAGCTACCAGGCGCAGCCCCGATCGACTTCATGCCGAGGGCCCTCGTCTGGACACACTCCGACGGGCTGCTCAGCACCACACTGCGGCACAGCTACGAATGGGTAGGCACGAACAACTACCTGGGCTATGGCAACCCAGAGGGCGTTAACTGGGAGAGCGGACGGGACACTCTCTATAGATTACGCACCCGCTACGATTACAGCGTCATCGAAACACAGAGCGCCAACGCAGCTACCCTGGCGACCATCACTCGCACCTGGGAGCGGCATCACCTGGCGATAAACGAAACGACCGAACAAGGCAGTTGCAAGACCGTGGTTGCCACTGACTATGAAATCGACTACGGCGCCACCTGGCGACAACAGAAGCCCTCATGCCAACTGCCGATCAAGATCACCACGACCTATACCGACGTTTCTACCCCAGGTGACCCTACCCCCGCCCGTTCAGAAGTCGTTGAATACACCTACGACACCGCTGGTAATATCCTTACCACGACCTTAGCGACCAACGTCAAGGAGAAAAGCGAGTACTACCTCCCCGCGGGTGAAGGTGAAAGATGCCCCCGCGACGCCTCCGGTATGATCCGTTTCCTGAAAAATAAAAAGGTCACCCCCGCTGAAGATACGAACGGCAAAACTGGCGGTGCCCCGGTACTGATCACCAGCTACACCTACGAGGCTCTGCCCTCCAGCCGGGCGGGCGACCCGCCCCACGTGGTGGTGAAGACAGAGACGCTGCACGATGCAACCGACCCGGTAGACCCACGGTTGCTGGAAAAGAAAACCAACACCTACATCCTCGCGCCCGGTCCTCATCACGGCCGATTGGAGAAGACCGAGGTCGAGCTGGGCGGGCTTACCACCACAACCAGCTATGCGTACGACATCGTGGATTTCGATGACGGAGAACCTGGCTATGGCCGCATCGACAAATTGCTGCGCACCACCACTACCGTCAATGGCTTCGAAGGCAATGCAACCCATCAGTCAGCCACGTGCGATGGCCGCTCGCTGATCACCGGCCTGACCCGCGAACAGCGCAGCGCCAGCGGTGCGCTCACCGTCTACAAATTTGACGAACTCGGCCGTATCAGAAAAACGACGATCGCCAAAGGCTCAGGTTTCCAGGCGGTACGCACCGCGCAGTTCCACCTCAGTGATGAATTCTGTAGTGCCAATGCACCGAACTTTCCAGACAGCAACAAGCAGATCGTCCTGGGGCTGGACGAAGCCGACGTCACGGGCCAGCACAAATATTCCTGGCTCGACGGTTCTGCCCGCGAGGTGCTGGTGCAGTTGCAAGACATCGACAACCCTGTGGATGAACAGCGGGTCTTTCGCGATCTGGCACTTAAGCAGTACGACGCGCTGGGTCGGGTAATCAGGTCCACCTCCTATGACTGGACATACGATTGGCAGTTCGACCCTGAAGAGGGCTGGAAGGGGAGCAACGCTCAAGCCATCGAACAGACCACCAGGACAACCTATGACGACTGGGGCAACGCTGATTCAGAAACTTCGCTCACGGGCGTGACCACACATACCGTTCACGACCCCATCGCGCTGCGCACCGAACAGTGGCAGCAAAACGAAAAAGGCGTACCCAGCAGCAAGCAGGTCACGTACACCAACGTCGCGGGCAGCCCCCTCAAGCAGGTGATTTATGACGACTCAGGCAGAGAGGTGCGCACCGTCTGCTTCACCCGCGATGGGTTGGACAGGGTCACGGAGCAACGCACAACCGCGGCCGGCAAGCCGGACATTGTGATCGGCTTCGAGTATGACGCCTATTCACGCGTGCTCAAGCGCACATTGCCCGACGGCACCAAGGTCATCTGGGCCTATGCCAAGCACAGTGATGGCGAGCACCCTGAGAGCGTAAGCGTTCAGTCCGCGGAGGAAACAGCATGAACAGTGTCGACCGGACCCTACAGATCGGCAATCAGACCTTCGATGGCCTGGGCCGCCAGAGCACCGTCACGGTGGGCGGGCGCACCACAAAATTCGACTACAAACCCGGCCAATTGCCCCCGGCCGCCAACGTGCTGCCCGACGGCCAGCGCGTCGACTTCACCTATGAACCGGCCCTGGACAATCAGGTGCTGAGCATCCTCCCTGCGGGCGAACCCGCCAACACCTTCACCTTCAACCCAAGCCTCGCACTACCCGCTTTGAGCACCGGGCCACTCGGTACGCTGGCCATGACCTACACCCCCTCCGGCAAAGCGCTCAAAGACACCTGGACCGTCGGTAGCGAAACTCACACGACCACGTGGCGCCACACACTCAATGGCCTGCGTCAGGGCTTCGTCGATAGCCATGGCAGCGACCACCGCTACGAATACGACCGCTTGGGCCGCCTGGTAAAACACCTGCAGGACGGCGTCACCAGCACCTTTACCTTCGACTCCTTCTCCCGTGTCGAAACCATCACCACCAGCGACGCCAGCGACGCCCTCGTCCAAACCCTCACCTACGACAGCATGGGCCGCGAGCACACCCGCACTTTCGCCGCCACCACGGCCGGCAGCACCCGCAGCTACAAGCAGACCTTGCTCTACTCCGATCTTGATCAGGTCGTGAACCGTGCGTGGGAAGAGGGCAGCAGCACAGGCAAGGAAACCTTCGACTACGATACCCGCGGCCGCCTGATCACCTACACCGCTGACGCAGCCTTCGCACCTGAAGACCCCTTTGGCAATCGAGTGACCAGGCAGGTCTTTCGCTTCAACCTGCTCGACGGCTACGAGCAGGTCGACAGCACCTTCGCCGACGGCAGCACTGACACCGCGTGCTTCTTCTATGGAAATCCCGAGGATCCTACCCAGCTCACGCGCATCACTCACAACCACGCGAAGTGGCCAGCAGAAATCGTACTGACCTACGACGCCTGCGGCCGCGTGGTCGGCGACTCCCTGGGCCGCAAGCTCAGCTGGGACGCCCAGGACCGCCTCACTCGCGTCGAGTACAACGGGCAAACCTGCGACTACCGCTACGACCCCAGCGGCACGCTCACCGACCGCATCCTTGGCACCACCCTCACCCGCAGCTTCTACAGCGGCGCCCTGCTCACCCACGAACAGACCGGTAGCGATGTACTGCAACGCATCGGCGATGCCGACACCTTGTTCGCCCTGAACCGCATCACCGCAGGCGTGCGCACCGTCACCCTGCTCGGCTGCGACGCCCAGGGCAGCGTGCGCCTGGAAGCCGACAACAGCGTGCGCACTCGTCACTACACCGCCCACGGCGCCGAGACCGCTGACCCCGACAACGGCCCCTATGGCTATACGGGCGAGCGCCGTGAGCCGCTTACTGACTGGTACATCCCAGACGGCTACCGCCCTTACGACCCCGTCGTCATGGGCTTCCTCAGCTCCGACAGCGAGAGCCCATTCGGCCGTGGCGGCCTGAACCCTTACACGTACTGCGGCGGCGACCCCGTCAACCGCATCGACCCGGATGGCCACGCCTGGGGGGACTGGGTGAAGCTGGCCATAGGGTTCGCGGCGGGAGTCGTGGGTACTGCCATGAGCTTTGGCGCTCTTGCGCCAATAGCTGCTGCGGGCTTGAGCGCCTTGACACTGTCCGGAGCACTTTCTGTTGTCTCGGCAACGCTCGGTGTAGTCTCCGCGGCCAGCTCAACGTCCGCAGCGATCATCTCAATGATCGATAAGGACTCCAAAGCGATTGGGGTGCTTGGCGACATCAGTTCCATAACTGGTGCGGCCAGCACGCTAGTAGGCGGTGGAGCAAAATGGTTGGATAACATCGCCGCCAAAAAGCTGGCCAAGCTCGCCGCCGCTGGCGGTGATGCATTGGGAGGCGCTGGCGCGACCAGCCAGCAGGCGCTCAACAGTGCGCCGGGTAGCCCTTCATTGACGCGCAGCGTCGCGTCCAACTCACCCAGGCCCTCCATAACGTCCGCAGATCTCCGAGCGCTCAACAGCACAGGCAACAGCTACAACGATCCGCCTGGCATCGAGATGATAGAAATGCAAACCTTCAATAGGTCATCTTCTGCTACCACAGTCACAGACATAGGCCCGCGCCTCAATGCTCAGGTGAGTAACCTCAGGCAGGCGAGCAGCACCAATGCAACCCCGGTATTGCCCGCAGGGCAGGATTCGACGTCAGTGATGACCCCGCGGGTGGCGAAGGTCGTCAAAGGTCCGGGTGGCGACCTCACTGGACGCGACCTCCGGTCGTTTGATCGCTCTTCCCAACTGCGCAAGGCTATGCCTCGACAATTCAAGCCGCGTGGGCTGGATCAGGGATAACTGCCACTAGCGTCAATGACACATGAACTTCACCTCAGCAAAGCCTTGAGCCAAAACGACATGATCTTCTCGCTCGCCTGGTGTTGATCCCGGTCACGCCAGACGCAGCTTGAACGCAGTGACGGATCACGCAGAAACCCGCGGTTGCGCCAGAAGCCATCCAGTGGCTTGAAGTCGGCGGGCCGCAGCGGGTGCGCGCCCGGCCGCTCCACACTGCAGAACGCACAGACATCGAAGTCGGCCAACTTGTGGGCGTAGGACTCGCGTTCAATGAAGAACCGCACACCCAGACCTTGCCCGCGATATGCCGGCAGCACCCATGACTGGGCAAAGTAGAAGACCCTGGCTGGATCCTGGCCGCGAGCCACGAACGGTTCCTTTAGCGCATCTGTCGTATCCGCCAAAGGCAAGCCAAGGGAAGCGCCAACCACCTGACCATGCGCTTGAGCGAGCACCAGCAAGCTACGTTCGGAACGGGTATGGCCTGCGATGTAGCCTGCCTCACCCTCCCCCGTACCGTCATACAAAAAAGGATAGTCACGCAAAACCTGCAGGCGCAACTGACCAAGCTCTGCGAGAAAGGGCGCAATGGCCGCGCCATGCAACAAGCGGATTTCCATAGGGAGTGCGGCGTCCTGTCGTTAGGGAAAGGCACACGGACGAACCGGGCTCGAGACAGGACCGTAGCATCCCAGACCTGTGCTCGCCTTTCCCCTCCACGACAGTTACATCACCAACACCGCAGTGCGCATCAGCCGAACGGTCGCACGCCCTGGCGCAGGCCAAACAACAGCAACAACAGATCCTGATCCGGCTGCAGCGTGGCCTGAGCCTTCACATTGCGCGGGGGTGCGCATTGGCTGAGCAGATCGGACTTGCTGAATACCGTCGGCCGCGGCTGCTCCCAGGCGGCGAACGCCACGGTAGTCAGCGCCAGTGAAGACACCAGAAACAAAGTTCGAGCGATTTCTAGCTTCATTACTGTAAACCTTTGACTGCGCTGCCAAACGCCGTCTGGTAAAAGTAGAGCAAAGTTTGCCACTCGGTGTCGTTGAGTGACGAATGGCGCCGTAGCTGACCGAGGTCATTGAGTGCTGCGCGCTGGCGACTGATGCGCCGGCGGCACTTTTCCAGGTCAAGCAGGGCGACTTCGGCGGTGGCCTGCTCACCTTCGCCATTGACCTTGATGAACACATGCTTGCCATACAGGCAGCCGTGCTGCCAATGGCCCTGGTGCATGCGCGCGAGGTTCTCGGCCAGATCCTTGAGCATGCGTTCATGCAGGACTGCCGGATAAGCCTCGCGGGCGCCGTCGGCGAACCAGGCCTCCATGTCGACAAAGCCATCCAGCGCCTCGCTGACCAGCAACGCACGCCACTGGTGCTGCGCATCGCGCTGTGCACCGCAATAGACGATACGCGGCACGCGCACGCCGAGCTGCTCGAAGCTGTGCAGCGCGTCCTGCTCGCGCAGTACCGTAGGCCGGCCAAATGGGTGCAGCAGGCTGCGGTAGGTGTGGCCGACCTGGCGCTTGGCGTACAGCAGATGGCCACTGGCGTCGTTCAGCCGCTGCACGCCGCTCTCGCCGCCGCGGCGCTGGTTGGGCGCTTCAACCCACTCGCCCTGCTGCTGCCAGTAGAAGTCAAATTGTGATTCACGGCCCTGAGCCACCACCATATTCCCTACCCCTTGCGTAACACATAGACCCGCCACATGGCGTAGAGCGGCAGGAAATCCAGGCGCTCCTGAATTCGAAAGCCGGCCGCGAGAAACTCCTGCTCAACTGTATCGGCAGGTAACACAAAACGATTCTGGTAACTGTCCTTGTCTGCCCGGTTGTTGCGGCGCTTCTCCAGCTTTTTGCGCCGCCAGGCCTTGAAGTTGCCATCCACCCACAACGAAACGATCACGCTGTCGCGACTAACCCGATGAAATTCCGAGAGAATCGTGCGCCGATGGCTGGCTTCACCGATGTGGTGAAAAAGCCGCATGCAGAAAATACTGTCTACCGCGTTGTCCGGCAGATCGATGGCGAAGGCAGATGTCTGCAAAGGCCGTACCCGCGCCACAACGGCTGGCGGCTGCGCGGCACAGGCTGTCTCGATCATCGCCTTGGAATTGTCCGCGCCGATGATCACACGGTTGGCTTTTTCGGCCAGCAAAGGCCAGAAGCGCCCAGCCCCGCTAGGCAGATCAAGTACCAATCCCGGGTCGCCAGCGAGTACCAATGCGCGCCGAGCCAATTGCTCATCGCGCAGATGGGATACCCGCCGGGAGAGACCGTCCTGGTGCTTGTGGAAGTAATCCTGCGCGTGTTGCTGATCGTACTTTTCGGAAAATTCGAGTTTTATCGGGCTGCGCATCGGGCATCTCCTGAGCTGATGCGCGCAATTTAGAAAGGCACACGTCGGGCTCAGGTGATGCAGATGTGAAAAACTTGTAAGCCTTTTCCTACACCATTACAAGCGATTACCGACGTCAGGCAACATCGTCGGGTGGCATCTGGGTGCCCCCAGGGTTGAGGTTGACCTGGAAGCGGCAGCCATGGGGCGCCGTAGCAGTCAGGATTACCTGCCAGCCTTGGTCGTCACAGATGCGCTGTACCAGCGACAGGCCCAAGCCCAAGCCCTCACCGCGACGCTCACCGCCACGCACGAAGGGCTTGAACATTTCTGCGCGCTGCTCTTCGGGGATGCCAACACCACTGTCCTCGACGCTGAAACCCTGGGCATCGAGGGTCAATCGGATGTAACCCGAATCGGTGTAGTGCGCGGCGTTGCGCAGCAGGTTACCCATCACCGATTGCAGGAACGTGGCGTTGTACAACACCGGGCTGGCGTTGGCACGGCCATCGTAGTGCAGAGTCAGGCCCTTTTGCTCGATGGTGTCGCGCCAGACACCGATCAAATCATCGCCGACTTCGCGCAGGCTGGCCCGCGAGGCCACGGCGCCCTCGTCATGCTGGGCGCGAGCGAGCATGAGGAAGGTCTTGACCAGCTCCTGCATCTCTTCGGTCGCTCGAGCAATCCGCTCAACCTGGGCCCGTGAGCGGGTGTCCAGGCTTGGGTTCTCGATCAACAGTTCGCAGGAGGTGGCCAGAACCATCAATGGCGTGCGCAACTCATGGCTGACGTCACTGGTGAACAACCGCTCGCGGTTGAGGGCATCGCGCAGACGGCCCAGGGTGTCGTCGAACGCCACCGCCAGCTGGCCCACTTCGTCGGCGGCATAGTCCGGTGCCAACGGCGGCGCCAGGCCCAGCAACTGGTCACGATGACGCACCTGTCGCGCCAGGCGGATGACCGGCGCCATTACCCGGCGCGCCAACAGCCAGCCGAGGAATACCGCCAGCACCAGGCTGAGCACAAAGCCTACGACCACCACTGCAAACAGCAGCCGCTCGCGCTCTTCGAAATCGCTCTGGTCCTGCAGCAGTACGTAACGGCGCCCGTCGACCACCTCGACCATCGCGTGGTACGAAAGCTGGTCGCGAAACACCTCATGAAAGCCAGGCTCAAGGTGATGCAGGTCCTTGGGCAGCTCGAAATCATCGCGCCCACCGCTGAAATAGAACAGCTGGTCGGGCCGCGGCCGATGGCTCCAGTCACTGACGCTGTCCATGCGCAACAGGCGCTGCAGGTCACCGCCGAGCACGGTCGAAATCAGCCGTTCTTCGACCAGGTGGACCGTCGCCACGATGCCGAAGGCGAAGGCGCCTGCGACCAATGCACTCATCAAGGCAAAGGCGATGATGATGCGCTGGGCGAGGCTTTGCTTAAACTCCATCGCGACCCTCGGCGAGGCGGTAGCCAACGCCATGCACGGTGTGCAGCAGGGGCTTTTCGAACGGTTTGTCGATCACCTGGCGCAACTGGTGCACATGGCTGCGCAGGCTGTCGCTGTCGGGGCAGTCATCGCCCCACAGGGCTTCTTCGAGCACCTCTCGGCGCAGTACATGGGGGCTCTTCTGCATCAGTACCGCGAGCAGCTTGAGGCCGACCGGGTTGAGCTTGAGCAGCTTGCCCTCGCGGGTGACTTCGAGGGTGTCGAGGTCGTAGCTGAGGTCGGCCACCTGCAGCGTGCGCCGGCCACCGCCCTGCGCCCGGCGCAGCACGGCTTCGATACGCGCAGCCAGCTCCGACAATGCGAACGGCTTGAGCAGGTAGTCGTCGGCGCCCGAGCGAAAGCCCTGCAGGCGATCATCGAGCTGATCGCGGGCCGTGAGCATGATCACCGGGGTATCGCGCCGGGCGTCTTCGCGCAGTCGCTTGCACAGGGTGTAGCCATCGATGCCGGGCAGCATGATGTCGAGCACAATCAGGTCGTAGTGCTCAGTTGCGGCCAGGTGCAGACCGGACAGACCGTCCTGGGCGCAGTCGACCGTGTAGCCTTTCATACCCAGATAGTCAGCCAGGTTGGCGAGGATATCGCGGTTGTCTTCAACCAAAAGAATGCGCATCGGTTTCTCCTGTGCGGCGCTTTCGCAGTGCGCGGCAGGCGCAGCTTACGGGCATCGCTGGCGCGGCGCCAGCCTTGCCGGCTGATCACTGCCGCTGACATTTTTTTCACCAAAACTTCACAGCGCAAATATAGCCCCGGGCAGACAATCGCCGCCTTTTTCTGCGCCTGGAGTCACCATGCCCCCCGCCGTCCGCCCGCGCCCGCTGAATCTGTGGTTGTATCTGGGGATTCCGCTGGGCTGCGCACTCGCGCTGTTGTTGCTCGAATCGACTTCACTGGACCTGTCCCTGGCCGCCCTCGCCTTCGATCCCGGCGCCGGGCAGTTCATCGGTCGACACAGCTATGTGTTGGAAAACATCCTCCATGATGGGGTCAAGCAGGTGGTCATTGGCCTGGCACTGATGGCGGTGCTGGCGTTCGTTGCCAGCCTGTTCTGGGCGCGGCTGTTTGCCTGGCGTAGAGAGCTAGGCTGCCTGGTACTCTCGCTGGCCCTGTCGACCAGCTTTGTCACCCCGCTCAAGGTTGCTAGCGCAGTGCAGTGCCCGTGGAGCCTGAGCCAATTTGGCGGTGAGCAGACCTACAGCAAACTGCTCGAAGCCAGGCCGCAAACCGATAAACCGGGACGTTGCTGGCCGGGAGGCCATGCGGCGACTGGTTTCAGCCTGTTTGGATTGTTCTTTTCATTGCGTGATCGCCGGCCGCGATTGGCCCGCGCCGCTTTGCTGCTGGCGCTCACCTTAGGCAGCGTGCTGTCGCTGGGGCGAATGCTGCAAGGGGCGCATTTCTTTTCGCACAACGCCTGGACAGCGGTGTTCTGCTGGCTGATCGCCTTGGGATGTTACTACCTCGTGCTGTACCGCCCAGGCCTCTCAAGGACAACACGCTCTGCGTAGGAGCGGCCTTGTGTCGCGAAAGGAGCGCGTAGCGCTCCCAATATCTGCGCAACACAACAGAATCGCCGGGCCAGCTTCGCTGGCCTTTCGCGACACGAGGCCGCACCTACAGAACGTGACCTGTGAGCACCCACAAAAAAGCCCCGCACTAGGCGGGGCTCTTCGGTGCAGCAGGCGCTAAGGCTGGCTTACATCATGCCGCCCATACCACCCATGCCGCCCATGTCTGGCATACCGCCGCCAGCAGCCTTGTCTTCCGGAGCATCAGCAATCATCGCTTCGGTGGTGATCATCAGACCACCGATCGAAGCAGCGGCTTGCAGTGCCGAACGGGTGACTTTGGCTGGGTCGAGGATACCCATTTCGATCATGTCGCCGTATTCACCGGAAGCAGCGTTGTAACCGTAGTTGCCCGAACCTTGCTTGACCTTGTCGGCCACGACGCTTGGCTCGTCACCAGCGTTGGCAACGATCTGACGCAGTGGCGATTCAACCGCACGGCGCAGCAGAGCGATACCGACGTTCTGGTCTTCGTTGTCGCCTTTGAGGTCAACGATAGCGCTCAGAGCACGTACCAGGGCAACACCACCGCCAGGTACCACGCCTTCTTCAACGGCTGCACGGGTAGCGTGCAGGGCGTCTTCAACGCGGGCTTTCTTCTCTTTCATTTCAACTTCGGTGCCAGCACCGACCTTGATCACGGCAACACCGCCAGCCAGTTTGGCCAGACGCTCTTGCAGTTTTTCACGGTCGTAGTCGGACGAAGTTTCTTCGATTTGCGCGCGGATTTGCTTAACGCGAGCCTGGATGTCGTCTTCAACACCAGCGCCATCGATGATGGTGGTGTTTTCTTTCGACAGGATGACGCGCTTGGCGTTACCCAGGTTTTCCAGGGTAGCCGATTCCAGCGACAGGCCGATCTCTTCGGAGATGACGGTACCGCCAGTCAGGACAGCGATGTCCTGCAGCATGGCTTTGCGGCGGTCGCCGAAGCCTGGTGCCTTGACCGCTGCAACCTTGACGATGCCGCGCATGTTGTTGACTACCAGGGTAGCCAGCGCTTCGCCTTCAACGTCTTCGGCAACGATCAGCAGTGGACGGCCGGCCTTGGCAACGGCTTCCAGAACTGGCAGCAGCTCACGGATGTTGGAGATCTTCTTGTCGACCAGCAGCAGCAGTGGGCCGTCGAGCTCGGCAACCATGGTGTCTGGCTTGTTGACGAAGTACGGCGACAGGTAGCCACGGTCGAACTGCATGCCTTCGACAACCGACAGTTCGTTTTCCAGGCCCGAGCCTTCTTCTACGGTGATCACGCCTTCTTTACCGACTTTCTCCATGGCTTCGGCGATGATTTCACCGATGGAGTTGTCGGAGTTGGCGGAGATGGTGCCAACCTGAGCGATCGCCTTGGAATCGGAGCAAGGCTTGGACAGGTTTTTCAGCTCGGCGACGATGGCAACGGTGGCCTTGTCGATGCCGCGCTTCAGGTCCATCGGGTTCATGCCGGCAGCGACGGCTTTCAGGCCTTCGCTGACGATGGCCTGAGCCAGAACGGTAGCGGTGGTGGTGCCGTCACCGGCAGCGTCGTTGGCCTTGGAAGCAACTTCCTTGACCAGTTGAGCGCCCATGTTTTCGAAAGCGTCTTTCAGCTCGATTTCTTTGGCAACCGATACACCGTCTTTGGTGATGGTTGGCGCGCCGAAGCTCTTGGCGATGACAACGTTACGGCCTTTCGGGCCGAGGGTGGCTTTGACAGCGTCAGCCAGAACGTTGACACCAACGAGCATTTTCTTGCGGGCGGAATCGCCGAATTTTACGTCTTTAGCAGCCATGATCGTTTAATCCTTGGAATTCTTTGGAGTAACGGGAAGTCGGGGAAATCAGCCTTCTACGACGGCGAGAATCTCGTTCTCAGCCATCACCAGCAGATCTTCGCCATCGACTTTCACGGTGTTGCTGCCCGAGTACGGGCCGAAGACCACTTTGTCACCCACTTTCACGGCCAGCGCGCGAACTTCGCCGTTGTCCAGGATGCGACCGGTACCGACGGCAACGATTTCACCGCGATTTGGTTTTTCAGCGGCCGAACCTGGCAGAACGATACCGCCAGCGGTTTTCGATTCTTCTTCGCTGCGGCGGATTACGACGCGGTCATGCAGAGGACGAAGCTTCATTGTCGATCTCTCCCAATTAGTGGTTTTCATCGGCCGGTGTCGAAACCGGCGGGTTGATGCATTCCGGCGTTGCCGGTAGGGGCCCGCATTCGGCGAACCCCTTTGTCTTGTCTGGCGTTGCCACCAGAAACCTTGCGGTGACCACATAGATGAGGTCGAGCGAAACGATTACAAGGGCTTACCTGTGAAATTTTTTTCAACAGCTACTCGCACAAATGCAAACGGCCCCTTGCGGGGCCGCTTTGCACACAAACTGCACAGGGTTACTGGTCGCGACGCCGATACTCGCCCTCGATCACATTTGGCCGGTGGCCACCCTCGGGCGGCCGTGCGGCGAACGGATCATCCTGGAATGCCCGCTGACGCATTGCCTGCGCCTCGGCCCGCTGACGCAACTTGCGTGCGGCAAAATGACGGGTGAACGGCATCAGGCAGATCAGGCCGAGCACGTCACTGATGAAGCCTGGAATCAGCAACAGCACGCCTGCCACTGCGAGCATCAAGCCCTGGAACATGTCTTCAGCAGGCAACTCGCCTCGCTGCAGACTCTCACGGGCACGCAGCGCTGTGGCGATACCAGCCACACGCATTACCAGCAAGCCCAACGCGGAGCCGCCGATGATCAGCAGCAACGCCGGAAAGAAACCGATCGCGGCGCTGACTTTGACGAACACGAACAGCTCGAGCACCGGAAACAGCAGCAACAACAATAGAAAAGCACGCATCAAGGGTTCCTCGACGGAAGACAACCTTCCACTAGGACAACACATGGATGCGCAAAGTCGCTATTTCAACCCTGAGTTTCAACCAGGGCCGGCCATTTGTCGGCGCGGGCCAGCAATACCAAGGCTTCGCGCACTTGTGTCGGCGTATTGCAAATGCTTGGGAACGGCAGCCAGTAGATCGCCTGCCCAATGCGCAGGTGCAGGCCTTCGCTGTCGATCCCTGCCAATTCGGCGGCAGGCGTGGGCGGCAGATCGCTGAGGGCGACGTAGTGGGCGATGGCCGCTGCGTGGTCGCTGTTCATGTGTTCGATCATGCTGGCCTCGGCGGCGCCGGCAAACGGGTTGGCCAGCGTCACCTGATCGAGCCAGTGGATCGCACCAAAGCCGCCAATGTAGCGATGGCGCACCGGGCGCAGGCACCAGAAGTCGAAGTCGTGCGCCTTGTGGTAATTGGCCGCCTCCGGGAAGTAGCGATAATAGCGAGCAGCCGCCGCCTCGATCGCCCCCTCGTCAGTCAACTTGTGCGCTTCTGCCATCACCGTCAGCCGGCCGACGGCCTGCACATCGAGCGCCTCGCGCTCGCCCACCAGCAACGAGCACTTGGGGTCTTTCTGCAGATTATGGGTGTGCTGGGCAATTCGGCTGATCAGGATCAGCGGCTGACCGTCGGCATCCAGGCAATACGGCACAACCGAGCCGAACGGGAAGCCGGGCATCGACTTGGAATGGGTCGACAGAACGCCGCGGTACTCCTTGAGCAGGAGTTCGCGGGCGGGACGAAGGGCGGTATTGGTAACGTCGTTACTCACGACAGATGCTCCTGGCGACGGACGGGTCAGCTGACAAGATAAGCATTATCAGCCGAGACCGCTACGGCAGAAGCGCTGCAGTCACGTTTTACCAGGTGACGCCGAAGCCCGCCGTGTAACGGGTCTTGTCCAGGTCGCTGTTGCTGGTGCCCTGGATCATTTCCTTCTCGGCCTTAAGGTTGAGCGAGGCCCACTCGGTGACCTTGTAGCGCAGGCCGATTTCGGCATCCAGCGAGTAATCGGCAACCCCACCCAGCGGTTTGCCCAGTTCACCATTGGTGAACAGCTGGACGTTCTTGCCGATCAGGTAGCGGGTGTAATCCCACTTCATGGCAGCCGAGTAGAAATTGTCCTTGCCGCCATCTCGGTACTGATAGTCGGTGCGGTTGAGCAGCGAGCCAAGCGAGAACGCCCCCAGCTCGTTATCCCAGAACTGGTAACCCGGGCCGGTACCGACCGTGCGCTGGCGGGCCAGGTCTTCAATATGATCACGCTTGTACTCGAGACGACCCTGCCAGAACCATTGATCGGTAAGGAAGCGGTCAAGCGCGTACTCGGCGCTCCAGTTATTGGTGGTAGTGATGTCGTCCTTGCTTTCGCGGTTGTATTCGCCCTGGGCGTTATGCCGCCAGCGGCCATGACGCGCGGTGGTCTTGAAACCGACGTCGTAGTCATCGGTGTCGTTTTCAGCGCGCTTGAAGTCCATGGCCAGGTCGACGTTGCCTTTCCAGACCAGATCCTCGACGACCGGCCGCGGCTTCAGGATCTGCTCGATGCTGGCCAGCTCGACGGTTTTCGGCGCCTCGCCATTGGCCAGGGTCACCTTGCCCGGCTCGGCGGCCTGCAGCGATTTGGCCTTTTCGCCGGTATAGGCATCCTGCTTGACCAGCAGCTCCTGATCGCTTTGGAGGGTCTGCACCTGTTTCCAGTCCAGCGCGATGGAGCCACCGTAGGGCGTCTCCAGCAGCAGCTTGCCGCCATCGAAGACTTTGATCTTGCCACTGAGTTTGTCACCGTTCTTCATCCAGACGGTGTCGGCTAACGCCGGGGCGCACAGGGAGGCGGCGAGAAGGCAGAGCAAGGTTCTAGAATACATAAGCTGACTACGGGCTCGGTTTGCGGAAAAAAGCCGGGCATTATCCAGATACGCGCGACCAGAGCAAGGACAGACCGAACCGATGCCAATGAGTTCAACTCTCATTTATGAGCGACTATGCAGGCAATTGCGCCCATCGCCGGGCAGCGCCTGATGTCTGGCACTGCGCGCCTTTCGGCAGAACAAGCCGAAGCCCGACGAACGGCACTCTACACGGCCCTCGGCCAGGTGCCCTTGGGCAAAGTCGTCAGTTACGGCCAACTGGCTGACCTTGCAGGCCTGGGCCGGGCCGCGCGCTGGGTCGGCCGCACACTCGGCCAGCTACCGCCGGGCAGCCGCCTGCCCTGGCACCGGGTGATCGGCGCGAGTGGCCGGTTGAGCTTGCAGCCGGGCACATCGTCAGGCGACGAACAACGCGCTCGGCTAGGCGCCGAGGGCGTCAATGTAGCCAATAATCGTGTGGATATGTTGCGCCATGGCTGGCGCCCGATGGAGCACAGCGGTTAGAGTGCGCGCTTTGTTTTCGTAACCTTGAGGCAGATGTTGGCCCATGCCCCGTAAAACCTGGCGCGCTGCGCTCGCTGCCTATGCCAGCCCGTCAACTCTGGTGCTGCTGCTGCTGGGCTTCGCCGCCGGCCTGCCCTACATGCTGGTGTTTTCAACCCTTTCAGTGTGGCTGCGCGAGGCCGGAGTGGCCCGCGAGACGATCGGCTATGCCAGCCTGATCGGCCTGGCCTATGCCTTCAAATGGGTCTGGTCGCCGCTGCTCGACCAATGGCGCCTGCCCCTGCTGGGCGGGCTCGGTCGCCGCCGCTCCTGGCTGCTGTTGTCGCAGATATTGGTAGTGATCGGCCTGGTCGGCATGGGCCTGTGCGACCCGCAAAAACACCTGTCCTGGCTGATCGCCCTGGCCGTGCTGGTGGCCTTCGCCTCGGCGACCCAGGACATTGCCGTCGACGCCTACCGGCTGGAAATCGCCGATGACCAGCGCCAGGCCGCACTTGCCGCCAGCTACATGGCTGGCTACCGGGTTGCCGCCCTGCTGGCCACTGCAGGCGCGCTGTTCTTCGCCGAGTGGTTCGGCTCCACTGGCTTCAGTTATCTGCATCAGGCCTGGACTGGCACCTATGTGCTGTTCGGCATAATCATGCTGCCCGCCGTCTTCACCACCCTGATCATGCGCGAACCGCCAGTGCCCCTGCGTACGCAGCTGTCGGCTGCTCGCTATGGTTTGAGCCACCAGCTGGCATCGGTGTTCGTGCTGATCATTCTGCTGGTGTCGGTGCCGGCCAGCTTCACCCAGCTGTACAACACCGACTGGGCCAGCGTGGTGTTTGGCGACTCGACCGTGGTGCAGTTGGTGCTGGAAGACCGCGCGTTCATGCGCCTGGTCCTCTACGCGCTGTTGACCTGGGCCTGCCTGTCATCGCTTGGCCGTCGCGGCCTGGCGCCGGTGCTGACACCGGTAAACGACTTCATTGCCCGCTACCGCTGGCAAGCCTTGCTGCTGCTCGGGCTGATCGCCACCTATCGCATGTCCGACACGGTCATGGGCGTGATGGCCAACGTGTTCTATATCGACATGGGCTTCACCAAGGACCAGATCGCCAGCGTCAGCAAGATCTTCGGCTTGATCATGACCCTGCTCGGCGCCGGCGCCGGCGGCCTGCTGATCGTGCGTTTCGGCATCATGCCGATCCTGTTCATTGGCGGCGTGGCCTCGGCCAGCACCAACATCCTGTTCCTGATGCTGGCCGACATGGGGCCGAACGTGGAGATGCTGGTGGTCACCATCTCGCTGGACAACTTCAGTTCAGGGATGGCCACTTCGGCGTTCGTTGCCTACCTGTCGAGCCTGACCAACCTGAAGTTCTCGGCTACCCAATACGCGTTGCTGAGCTCGATCATGCTGCTGTTGCCGCGGCTGATCGGTGGCTATTCAGGCGTGATGGTGGAGAAGTTCGGCTACCACGACTTCTTCCTGATCACCGCGCTGCTGGGCGTGCCGACGTTGATCCTGATCCTCCTGCAGTGGCGCCAGGAAGCACGGCGCGGCAAGCTGGAGCCGGTGCCTGGCCCTACCCCAGACCAGCCTTGATCGAACGTTGCGCCGCTGTCGCCTGCACAGGCACAGCGGCGCTTGCCTCACTGCGCGACAGTCGCGCCAGCGCCCTTGCCACCCACCACAAACCACAGCGGCACCAGCGCCAGCGCCCCGGCTATCCCAGCGAGGACGGCAAAGTGCAGCAAGCTGGTGCCAGCGCCAATCATTGCCAGCAGCGCGCCACCCAGGCCCAATACGGCGATGGTGATCATGCCGAGCATGGCTGACACCAGGCCCTTGCTCTGCTCGCTGGCAAACAAGGTCATGCGGTACAGCACCGCATTCGCTACGCCCAGCCCCAGCGCGTACAGGGTCATGCCCGCCACCACGCTGGTAACCGACGGCCACAGCCAGGTAGCCAGCATCATCAGGCCCAACCCCGCCAGATACGGCCACAGCGCGCCGCGCACGAGCGCAGGCAATGGGTAGCGTTCAGCGATACTGTTGATGATCAGGTTGCCCGCGATCAAGCCGCCGAATACCGGCAATTGCCACAAGGCATAGGCCATCTTGCTCAGGCCCTCGTCGTGAATCAGCAGCACCGGCGACAAGCCGATCCAGCCGATCAGCGGCAAGCCGACCAGGCCCAACGCAGCGCTACCGGCGACGAAGCGGCGATTGCTCAGCAACTGGCCATAACCGGCCAACAGCGGCAGCAGGTGAATCGGCGTGAACGGCAGGCGGGTGCCGTCGCGGCGCTCGACGCCGAGGGTTTCCGGCATGAAGCGGTACAGCAAGCCCAGTGTCAGCAAGGCACCCACGGCAAAAGCCACGAACAACCAGCGCCAGTCCAGCCACTGCAGCATCAGTGTGCCCACCAGCGGGCCGAGCAAGGGCGAGAGCAAGGCGATATTGGCCAGCAAAGCCATCATGCGCACCGCATCGGCCTCGCTGAAGGCCTCGTTCAAGGCCGGGTAGCTGACCGTGACGACAAAGCCCAGGCCGATCCCTTGCAACAGCCGCAGCACGTTGAACAGGCCGATGTCATGGACCCAGAAGGTCGCCAGGCAGGCCACGCCGAAGATCACGCAGCCAGCGAGCAGCAAGGGCCGCCGGCCGTAGCGATCGGCCAGCGGGCCGATCAGCCATTGCAGCACCACCCCGCCCAGCAGGTACAGGTTCAGTGCGTGCGGGATAAATTCCGGACTGGCGTTCATCTCGGTGACCACATCCGGCATGGCCGGCATGACCGCGTCGCTGGCCAAGTAGGTAAGCAGCTCGAACAGAGCCAGGGTCAGGCCAAACAGCAAGGCACGGGCCGGGGTGATAAACAGCAGTGGTTTCATGGCAGACATCAATGGGTACGAAAGGGGTCAGGTTATATGCCAGAAATGGCACGTCCTGGCTGTGAACAAGTGTAATTGGCGGCAAAACAAAACGCGGGCTTGCCCGCGAATGCCCAGCACCAGCAACCTCGTTGCGGCAGGTACACCCGCGGAACAAGCCCGCGCAGTTACGACGAACGCGGTTTACTGCGCGGCAGTCTCCTGCACCACGCGGATCACCCGTTGCGGGAACGGGATATCGATCCCCTCGGCCTTGAGCCGGTCGCGGGTACGCTCATTGAGCATGAACATCACGTCCCAGTAGTCGGCCGTTTTCGTCCACAGGCGCAGGGACACCGTGATGGAGCTGTCACCCAGGGTCGAGATCACCGCCTGCGGCGCCGGGTCGGGCAGCACGCGCGGGTCGTTGGCCAGCTCCAGCAGCACGTTGCGCGCCTTCTGCAGGTCAGCTTCGTAATCAACGCCCACATCGAACACCACCTTGCGCGTCGGCTGACGGTTGGTGTTGGTGATGATGCCGTTGGACAAGCTGCCGTTGGGCATGATCACAGTCTTGTTGTCACCGGTACGCAGCACCGTGTGGAAGATCTGGATGCTGTCGACAGTCCCGCTGACGCCTTGCGCCTCGATCCAGTCGCCAATACGGAACGGGCGGAACAGCAAGATCAGCACACCACCGGCGAAGTTGGCCAGGCTGCCCTGCAATGCCAGGCCGATAGCCAGGCCGGCAGCACCGATGGCCGCGACGAACGAGGTCGTCTCGATGCCGATCATCGAAGCAACGCTGACCAGCAGCAATATCTTCATGATGATATTGGCCAGGGTGCTGATGAAGCCCTGCAAGGCCAGGTCGGCATTGCGCAACCCGACCAGCTTGCCCAGGCGGGCGCTGAGTTTGTTGGTGATCCACCAGCCGACCGCCAGGGTCAGCAGCGCCAGCAGCAGACGGCTGCTGTATTGCATGATCATTGGCAGCCAGGTTTGCGATTGGCGAACCAGTTGATCGACCTCATTGGTCAAATCCATAACTTTCTCCTGATGCCAAGCGGCATGTACACAGTGAAGCAGGCCGCAGACAGGCAGCGACGAGGAGCCCCATGGACCTCAGTGTGGCAATGGGGTTCCTGCTGCAAGGTCAATCGCGGAAGTTGTTGAACTGCAGCGGCATGTCGAATTCCTTGGCGCGCAGTGCGGCGATCGCTTCCTGCAGGTCGTCACGCTTCTTGCCGGTGACGCGGACCTGCTCGCCCTGGATGGCGGCCTGGACCTTGAGCTTGGCGTCCTTGATATGAGCGACGATCTTCTTCGCCAGCTCTTTGTCGATGCCTTCGCGGAAGGTCGCTTCCTGTTTCATTTCCTTGCCCGAGGCGTAGGCGTCCTTGACCTCGAGGCACTTCACTTCGATCTTGCGCTTGACCAGCGCGCCACGCAGGATCTCGACCATCGCCTCGAGCTGGAACTCGGCCTCGGCGGTCATCAGTACGGTCTGGTCCTTTTCCTTGAATTCGAAGCTACCCTTACCCTTGAGGTCGTAGCGGCGGTCCAGCTCCTTGATGGCGTTGTCGACTGCGTTCTGCACTTCGTGCTTGTCCAGTTCCGATACCACGTCGAACGAAGGCATGGTTGTTCTCCAATATGAAAGCGCCGCGCTCAGCGTGAAGATGGAGCGCGCAGGGTTTGATGGTTAAAATGCGGAACACATTATAACGGGTTGCGAAACGTAGATGAGCAGCACCTGGCATATTCTCGGCGCCGGCAGCCTGGGCAGCCTCTGGGCCTGCCGGCTGGCCCGCGCGGGCAAGGCGGTACGCTTGATCCTGCGCGACCCGCAGCGCCTGGCGGCGTACCAGGCCGTCGGCGGCCTGACGCTGATCGAACAAGGGCACAGCAGTTTTTTTGCCATCCCCGCCGAAGCCGATGAAGCGCACGCGCCGATTCATCGCCTGCTGGTGGCCTGCAAGGCCTACGACGCCGCCCCTGCCCTGGCCCGGCTGGCTCCGCGGCTGGCTGCGGGCGCCGAGCTGATTCTGCTGCAGAACGGCCTTGGCAGCCAGGACGAGGTGGCCGATCAGGTGCCCCATGCACGCTGTATCTTTGCCTCCAGTACCGAAGGCGCGTTTCGTCCAGCGGACTGGCAGGTGCAGTTTGCCGGGCACGGCTTCAACTGGCTGGGCGACCCGCTCAACCCCGCCCCGCCCGAGTGGTTCAGCGACCTGGAAGAAGCCAGCATCCCTGCCCAGTGGACGGTGGATATTCTCAGCCGCCTGTGGCGCAAGCTGGCCCTGAACTGCGCGATAAACCCGCTGACCGTGCTGCACGACTGCCAGAACGGCGGCCTGATCGAGCACTTGGGTGAGGTGGATGCGCTGTGCGTCGAGCTCGCGCAACTGCTGCAGCGTTGCGGTCAGCCGCAAGCGGCCGAGGCTTTGGCCGAAGAAGTCCAGCGGGTGATTCTGGCCACTGCAGCCAATTATTCTTCGATGTATCAGGACGTGCGTCATGGCCGGCGCACCGAGCTGCATTACCTGCTCGGCTACGCCTGCCGCGCCGCCCAGCGCCATGGTCTGACCCTGGTGAAACTGGAACACCTGCGCCAGCGGCTGGTCGATAACCTGCAGGCACGCCGCCTGCCCAGTGACTGATCGCTGCCCTTTGACCCGGATACGGACGCTGCCTTGCCCATGAAACTGCGCCAACGCCTGGATAACCTCCCGGTCGGGCAAAAACTGCTTGCGGCCCTGCTGGTCCTGCTGATCACCATTCTGCTGGTGGCCAACCTGGCCTTCATCAGCGCGGCGTACTGGATCACCCAGGAAAGCATGGCGCCGCAGGCCCTGCAAACCATCGGCAGGCTGGTTGCCAACCCGCAGCTGTCGGCCCGCGCCGGAGATTCCAGCGATAACGCCAATGCCCTGCTCAAGGAACTCGACAGCTACACCCCGCTGCGCGCCGCTGCGGTCTACGGCAGCGACGGGCGCATGCTCGCGCAGTTGCAGCACGGCGAACCGCTGGCCTTGCCCAAACGCTATCGCAACATCGACGGTTGGCGCCTGATGGAGTTTCGCAGCACCCAGCTGATCCGCCTGCCGCGTCCCGGCAGCCCGCCGGCGTTTCTGCTGCTGGTGGCCAGCAGCGAGCTGCCCGCCGCGTTCTATACCGGCACCCTGACCGCCAGCCTGGCGATTCTGGTGTTCAGCATCCTGCTCTGGCTGGTGATCGCACGACAGATCAAACGGCTGATCACCCAGCCGATCAATCAACTCGAAGAGCTCAGCCGCCAGGTCACCCGCGAAGAGAGCTATGCCCTGCGTGCGCAGCGCGGCAACGACGATGAGATCGGCAGCCTGGCCAACGCCTTCAATACCATGCTGTCGCGCATCGAGGCCCGCGAGCAACAGCTCAAGCGCACCCGCGACGAGTTCCAGAGCGCCTACGACCAGGCCCAGGGCCTGGCCGAAGAAACCCGCAATACCAACCGCAAGCTGGAGCTGGAAGTTCAGGTCCGCAGCAAGATCGAAAAGAAGCTCACGGGCTTCCAGAACTACCTCAACAGCATCATCGACTCGATGCCCTCGGCGCTGATTGCCCTCGATGAGCAGTTGTACGTGACCCAGTGGAACCAGGAAGCCAGCGCCCTCTCCGGCACGCGCCTGGACGAGGCGCTGAACCAGCCGATCTTTATCGCCTTCGAACCGCTCAAGCCGTTTTTACCGCAGCTCAAGGACACCGTCGAAAAACACCGGGTGACCAAGATCGAGCGGGTCACCTGGCCCAAAGGTGACGACGCCCGCCACTATGCGCTGACCTTCTACCCGCTGACCGGTGGCGGCGGGCGTGGCGTGGTGATCCGTATCGACGACATCACTCAACGCCTGTCGTTGGAAGAAATGATGGTGCAGTCGGAGAAGATGCTCTCGGTGGGTGGCCTCGCTGCAGGCATGGCCCACGAGATCAACAACCCGCTCGGGGCGATCCTGCACAACGTGCAGAACATCCGCCGACGCTTGTCGCCCGACCTGCCGCGCAACCAGGAGCAGGCCGCCGAGCTGGGCCTGGACCTGCCCGAGGTCAACCGCTATCTGCACAGCCGCGAAGTGCCGCAGTTGCTCGACGGTATCCAGCAGGCGGGCGCCCGCGCGGCCAAGATCGTCACCCACATGCTCAGCTTCAGCCGCCTCAGCAATCGCCAACTGGCCCCCTGCAGCCTGCCGGCGCTGATCGACCAGGCGGTGGAAATTGCCGGCAACGACTTTGACCTGACCATTGGTTTCGACTTCAAGGGCCAGGCCATCGTCCGCCAGTTCGACCCGCAGCTGGGGCCGGTGCCGTGCACCGCCAACGAGCTTGAACAAGTCCTCCTCAACCTGTTGAAAAACGCCGCCCAGGCGATCCACCTGCGCCCGCAACCGAGCGAGCCAGGCCGTATCATTCTGCGCACCCGGCTCAATCCGCCGTGGGCAGAAATCCAGGTCGAGGACAACGGCATCGGCATGCCCGAAGCTGTACGCAAGCGTACCTTCGAGCCGTTCTTCACCACCAAGGAAATCGGCCAGGGCACAGGTCTGGGCCTGTCGGTTTCGTACTTCATCATCACCAACAATCACAAGGGGCAGATGGAGGTGCAGTCCTCGCCCGGCCAGGGCACCTGCTTCACCCTGCGCCTGCCCCTCGGCTCGCCCGTGCCCGCGGCACCGGCCCCAACGGAGACATGACATGGGCTTTCGCCTGTCGAAAATCTACACCCGCACCGGCGACAAGGGCGAAACCGGCCTCGGCGACGGCCGCCGCGTGCCCAAGGACCACCCACGGATCGAGGCGATCGGTGAGGTCGACACCCTCAACAGCCAGCTAGGCGTGCTGCTGGCAGGGCTGAGTAACGCCGGGCTGGACGAGCTGAGCGAGGTCCTCGCGCCTTGCCAGCACCGCTTGTTCGACCTTGGTGGCGAGCTGGCAATGCCCAGTTATCAGGCGCTTAACCAGGCGCAAGTCGAGCGCCTGGAAGCGGCCATCGACCGCTGGAACGAAGAGCTGGGGCCGCTGGAAAACTTCATCCTGCCCAGCGGCTCGGCCCTGGTCGCGCAAGCCCACGTGTGCCGTAGCCAGGCGCGCACCGCCGAGCGCCGCTGCCAGGCGCTGAATGCACTGGAGCCGCTGGAAGGGGTTGGCTTGGCGTATATCAATCGGGTGTCGGACTTGCTGTTTGTCGCCGCGCGTATCATTGGCCGCCGCCAGGGAGTTGCAGAAGTGCTCTGGCAGGCGGCGAAAAAGCCTGAGGCCTGACGCCGCAATCCAGCTGAACCGGGCGCAGATGCGCCCTGGTTCATGCCAGCTTAAAGCTCAGGCCAGAACGCGCGGATACCCGCCACACCCTGCGCACCTGCCTGCCAGGCATGCTCACGGTCGGCAGCGCTGACGCCGCCCAGCAGAAACACCGGGAAGCTGACGCTGTTGATCAACGCGGCAGCCTGCTCCCAACCCAATGGCTGCGCATCCGGGTGGGTCTGAGTCGCCTGCACCGGCGACAGGGTGACGAAGTCGACCCCCATCTGCGCCGCCAGGGCCAACTCTTCAGCATTGTGGCAAGACGCTGCCAGCCAACGGTGCTCCGGGAACGGCCGGCCTTTGGCGGCGTACTTGCGCAGTTGCGCGGCGGTCAGGTGCCAGCCGGCCGAGGGGAAGTCGCCCAGCCACTCCAACGGACCTTTGAGCATCAGTTGCGCTTTGCCCGCACACAGACCCGCCGCATCTACCGCAACATCACGGTACTTGGGGTCGTACATGTCCGGCGCACGCAACTGAACCAGCTTGATGCCGTTGGCCACAGCCTTCTGGATACCGCGCAACATCGGCGGCACTTCGAGGCCATCAGGGGTGATCAGGTACTGATCCGGCAAGCGTGCAGCAGCGACGATGGGCTTGTTCGCCGCAGGGAACTCGTACTGGTGCAGGTCACGCGGCGCGACCCACTCCAGCGGCTGACCTTCAACGCCACGCGGCTCGCCGCTGAAGGCGTCGACCTCACGCACGTCGAGCAGGATCTGCTTGTCCGGGTAGTCATGGCTGATCTTGATCAACGGCCGTGAACGGCTGATCTCGATACCAAGCTCTTCGCGCAGCTCACGGGCCAGCGCGGTTTCGACGCTTTCACCGGCCTCGACCTTGCCCCCGGGAAACTCCCACAGGCCGCCCTGATGCTGGCTATCGGCGCGACGGGCGATGAGGATCCGCCCATCGCCACCACGGATAACCGCCGCTACTACATGAATCCGCTGCACCTTGTACCCTCCGTTGCTTCGTCAGGCGCCCCGGCCAGTGACTGGTCAGGGCGCAGGCCAATGATCAGGTCCGGTATTCGGCGTTGATCTTGACGTACTCGTGGGACAGGTCGGTGGTCCAGATGGTCTCGCTGCACTGGCCGCGACCCAGTTCGATGCGGATGGTGATCTCTTCTTCAGCCATCACCTTGGAGCCTTGCTCTTCGGTGTAGCTTGGGCTGCGCCCGCCTTGGCTGGCGATGCACACGTCACCGAGGAAAACGTCGATCAGGCTGACGTCCAGCTCAGGCACACCGGCGCGGCCGACGGCAGCGAGGATACGGCCCCAGTTCGGATCGGAGGCGAACAGCGCGGTCTTGATCAGTGGCGAATGCGCCACGGCATAACCGACGTCGAGGCATTCCTGATGATTGCCGCCACCGTTGACTTGCACGGTAACGAACTTGGTCGCGCCTTCGCCGTCACGCACGATCGCCTGGGCGACTTCCATGCACACTTCGAACACGGCCTGCTTCAAGGCATCGAACAGCTCGCCTTTGGCGTCGGTCACTTCAGCGACCTTGGCCTGGCCGGTGGCAATCAGCATGCAGCAGTCGTTGGTCGAGGTGTCGCCATCGATGGTGATGCGGTTGAACGACTTGTTGGCGCCGTCGAGGATCAAGTCCTTGAGCACCGCCGGAGCGACCTTGGCGTCGGTAGCGATGTAGCCAAGCATGGTCGCCATGTTCGGGCGAATCATGCCGGCGCCTTTGCTGATGCCGGTGACGGTGATGGTCTGGCCATCGAACTGGAACTGACGGCTGGCACCCTTGGGCAGGGTGTCGGTGGTCATGATGCCGGTAGCAGCTTCGGCCCAGTGGTTTTCCGACAGGTTATCGAGTGCCGCCTGCAGCGCAGCTTCGATCTTCTCGACCGGCAGCGGCTCACCGATCACACCGGTGGAGAACGGCAGTACCGCCTGGGCGTCCACGCCGGTCAGCTCGGCGAGCTTGGCGCAGGTACGCTCGGCTGCGGCCAGGCCTGGCGCACCGGTACCCGCGTTGGCATTGCCGGTATTGGTCAACAGGTAACGCACGGTGCCCTGCACGCGTTGCTTGGCGAGGATCACCGGCGCCGCGCAGAACGCGTTGAGGGTGAACACGCCAGCCACGCTGGAGCCTTCGGCGCAGCGCATGACCACGACGTCCTTGCGCCCAGGGCGCTTGATGCCCGCCGAGGCGATGCCGAGTTCGAAACCGCGAACCGGGTGCAGGGTAGGCAAAGGACCAAGACCAACAGCCATTAGAGCGCTCCTAGATAAGACAGATAGTTTCCATGAAACAAAGCCGCCCCAACTGACACCTTTACGGTGCCTGTAGGAGCGGCCTTGTGTCGCGATGGGCTGCAAAGCAGCCCCAAAATCTCAAGCCAGCAACAAGAAGCCTCGGATCACTCAATGGTACCGTGGCAATGCTTGAACTTCTTGCCCGAACCACACCAGCATGGCTCGTTACGGCCCAGCTTCTGCTCATTGCGAACCGGCGCGGCGGCAACGGCGACTTCAACGCCCTCTTCGCTCAGCTGCTCGCTTTCCAGGCCTGGCGCCGGGGCATGTTCGAACTGCATGCGCTGGGCCAGCTCTTCGGCGTCGCGACGCAGGCGGGCTTCTTCTTCGATCGGGTCTTCGCGGCGGACCTGTACGTGCGACAGCACACGGATGGCATCGCGCTTGATCGAATCGAGCAGTTCCTGGAACAGCGTGAACGACTCGCGCTTGTACTCCTGCTTCGGGTTCTTCTGCGCATAACCACGCAGGTGAATACCGTGACGCAGGTGGTCCATGGTCGACAGGTGGTCTTTCCACAGGTCGTCCAGCACGCGCAGCAGGATCTGCTTCTCGAAGGTACGCAGAGCCTCTTCGCCGGCCTGGTCTTCCTTCTCGGTGTAGGCGCTGGTGATCTCGCTCAGGAGCTTCTCACGCAGGGTTTCTTCGTACAGGTGATCGTCTTCATCGAGCCACTGCTGGATCGGCAGCTTGATCGCGAAATCGCTGGCCAGCGACGCTTCAAGACCGGCCACATCCCACTGCTCAGGCAGCGATTGCGGCGGAATGTGCTGGCTGATGGTGGTGTCGAGCACTTCCTTGCGGAATTCTTCGATGGTGCCGCCCAGGTCCTGCGCAGCCAGCAGGCTGTTGCGCATGTGGTAGATCACCTTGCGCTGTTCGTTGGCCACGTCATCGTATTCGAGCAGTTGCTTACGAATATCGAAGTTGCGCCCTTCGACCTTGCGCTGAGCTTTTTCGATGGCATTGGTGACCATGCGGTGCTCGATGGCCTCACCGGACTGCATGCCCAGCGCCTTCATGAAGTTCTTCACCCGGTCAGAGGCGAAGATGCGCATCAGGCTGTCTTCCAGCGACAGGTAGAAGCGGCTCGAACCCGGGTCACCCTGACGACCGGAACGGCCACGCAGCTGGTTGTCGATACGGCGCGACTCGTGGCGCTCGGAAGCGATCACGTGCAGGCCACCGGCCTCGATCACTTGCTGATGACGCTTCTGCCAATCGGCCTTGATGTGCGCGATCTGCTCGGCGGTTGGGTCTTCGAGTGCCGCGACTTCCGACTCCCAGTTACCACCCAGAAGGATGTCAGTACCACGGCCGGCCATGTTGGTGGCGATGGTCAAGGCACCTGGCGCACCGGCCTGGGCAATGATCTCGGCTTCTTTTTCGTGGTACTTGGCGTTGAGCACCTTGTGCTCGATGCCTTCCTTGTTGAGCAACGCCGACATGTGCTCGGAGGTCTCGATGGTCGCCGTACCGACCAGCACCGGACGCCCGCTGGACATGCTTTCCTTGATGTCGGCAATGATCGCCAGGTACTTCTCTTCGGCGGTCAGGTACACCAGGTCGTTGAAGTCTTTACGCGCCAACGGCTTGTTCGGCGGAATGACCATCACGTTGAGGTTGTAGATCTGGGCGAATTCGAACGCTTCGGTGTCTGCAGTACCGGTCATGCCGGACAGCTTGTTGTACAGACGGAAGTAGTTCTGGAAGGTGGTCGAAGCCAGGGTCTGGCTTTCGGCCTGGATGTTCAGGTTTTCTTTGGCCTCGATGGCCTGGTGCAGGCCTTCGGACAGACGACGACCCGGCATGGTCCGACCGGTGTGCTCGTCGATCAGCAGCACCTGACCGTCCTGGACGATGTACTCGACGTTGCGGTGGAACAGCTTGTGCGCCCGCAGGCCGGCATAGACGTGGGTCAGCAGGCCCAGATTGTGCGCCGAATAGAGGCTCTCGCCTTCAGCCAGCAAGCCGGCCTGGGTAAGCATCTCTTCGATGTACTGGTGACCGGCTTCGTTGAGCTCGACCTGGCGGCTCTTCTCGTCGATCGAGAAGTGGCCTTCCTGAGTGACCTGGCCTTCGACTTCTTCGATGTGCTGGGTCAACTGCGGAATCAGACGGTTGATTTCGATGTACAGCTTGGAGCTGTCTTCGGCCTGGCCGGAGATGATCAGCGGGGTCCGCGCTTCGTCGATCAGGATCGAGTCGACTTCGTCGATCACGGCGAAGTTCAGCTCACGCTGGAACTTCTCGTCGACGCTGAAGGCCATGTTGTCGCGCAGGTAATCGAAACCGAATTCGTTGTTGGTGCCGTAGGTGATGTCGGCAGCGTATGCGGCGCGCTTGTCTTCCGGTGGCTGGAAGGCCGAGACGATACCGACCGAGAGGCCGAGGAATTCGTACAGGGGACGCATCCAGTTGGCGTCACGGCGGGCCAGATAGTCGTTGACCGTGACCACGTGCACGCCCTTGCCGGACAGTGCGTTGAGGTAAACCGCCAGGGTACCGACCAAGGTCTTGCCTTCACCGGTACGCATCTCTGCGATCATGCCTTCGTGCAAGGTCATGCCGCCGATCAGCTGGACATCGAAGTGGCGCATACCCATCACACGCTTGCCGGCCTCGCGGGCGACAGCAAAGGCTTCCGGCAGCAGTTGGTCGAGGGTTTCGCCTTTGGCCAGACGCTCTTTGAACTCGGCGGTCTTGCCGCGCAGTTGCTCATCGGAGAGGGCCAACATTTTCTCTTCGAAGGCATTGACGGTGGTCACCGTCTTGAGCAGGCGTTTGATCTCGCGCTCGTTCTTGCTTCCAAAAAGTTTCTTTAACAAAGGCGCAAACATATCGGCAGGATCTTCCACACTTAGGGATGGAGGGCGGCCCCATGAGTCGCCCGAGCAGCCCTTGGGCCGCATGCGAACGAGCATTCTACCCGGAAACGATGGTGAGGAAAGTGGTCGATTGCCACGATGCTGGCACAGCGCTAGGGTTGGGACGGTTCTTAGATGAGGGTGATTATTGCAAGTTCAAGGTTTGCTGAAGATGAAAGCTGCTCAGAATCGCCATGATCCTGCTCAGCATGCCTTGCCACGGCCAATTACGCGCTGATCCAGGACAGGTGCATCACCTGCGGCCGACGGCAATCAGTCGGCGATGTGCACGCAAATGCTAAGATGGCCATTCTGTAACTTCCTGCGTACCGTCATGGCTTACAAACCCTCGCCCGCCCGGCTCCCGGCCGCGCTCCTGCGTGAAGTCCGGCCACTACGGCTGCTGCTCAACCAGGCCGAACGCCTGGTGCATCTGCAGCGCTTGCTTGAAAGTCAGCTGCAACCGGCGGCCCGTGAACACTGCCACGTGGCCTCCTGGCGCGACGGCGTGTTGCTGCTGGTGGTCACCGATGGCCATTGGGCCACGCGCCTGCGCTATCAGCAAAAGCGCCTGCAACGGCAACTGCTCGAACTGGAAGTGTTCGCCAACCTGCGGCGGATCCTGTTCAAGGTGCAGCCGCCGGTGATCCCGGCCAAACGCGGTGGGCACCCGACCCAGCTCTCCGGCGATGCCGCGCAGAGCCTTCGCGAAACCGCAGCAGGCATTGACGACCCCAAGCTCAAGGCAGCCCTGGAACGCCTGGCCAGCCACGCACCGAGCAAGGATCAGCGCTGAATCCGGCCCACTAAAAAGGCCACCCGAAGGTGGCCTCAATGAACTAGAGAGTGTTCGAACTACACCGCTGCAACCGGGCGGACGTAGGAGATCGGTGCCGTACTGGCATCTTCGAAAGTGACCACTTCCCAGGCATCTTTTTCTGCAATCAGCTTGCGCAGCAGCTGGTTGTTCAGCGCGTGTCCGGACTTGTAGCCCTTGAACTCGCCGATCAGGCTGTTGCCCAGCAGATACAGATCGCCAATGGCATCGAGAATCTTGTGCTTGACGAACTCGTCTTCGGAGCGAAGGCCGTCTTCGTTGAGCACGCCGGTTTCGTCTACAACGATGGCGTTGGCGACGCTACCACCCAGCGCAAGGTTTTGCTCGCGCAGGTACTCGATGTCGCGCATGAACCCGAAGGTCCGTGCACGGCTGACTTCTTTCACAAACGAGGTGCTGGAGAAGTCGACACTGGCACTTTGGGTCTGGTGCTTGAGAACCGGGTGATCGAAGTCGATCTCGAAACTCACCTTGAACCCTTCGAAAGGCAGGAAGGTTGCGCGCTTGTCGCCCTCCTCCACTGACACTTCACGCAGGATGCGGATGAATTTCTTGGCTGCGTCCTGCTCTTCCAGGCCGGCAGACTGAATCAGGAATACAAAGGGACCGGCGCTGCCATCCATGATCGGCACTTCCGAGGCGGAGAGCTCGACGTAGGCGTTATCGATGCCCAGACCCGCCATGGCGGAGAGCAAGTGCTCGACCGTATCGACCTTGACGTCACCGTTGACCAACGTGGTCGACATGGTTGTCTCGCCAACATTGGCCGCGCGAGCCGGAATCTCGACCACAGGGTCGAGGTCGGCGCGGCGGAAGACGATGCCGGTATCCACAGGCGCAGGCTTGAGGGTCAGGTAGACCTTCTCACCGGAGTGCAGACCGACACCTGTGGCACGGATAATGTTCTTCAGGGTGCGTTGTTTAATCATGGCATTGGCCGCTTCAGCGCAAATTGCGAATTGGTATCAACAAAGGCTGAGGATGATAACAGACCCGTCCTTTGCTGAATACCAATCACCTTTATAGCCCTGATAAATTCCATCAATCAGCCTGACGACGCAGGAAGGCTGGGATATCCAGGTAATCCAGGTCATCTTGCGGGTTGAGTTTGGCGGCCGCAGCGGCACCGGCGTGGGCCTGGTTACGCATTACGGTTGGACGCTCCAGGTCACGGTAGTTGACCGCTGGCTGCTCCTGACGCGCTGGCGCCGGGTTCGACGCTTCGTAGGCCGCCTGGGCGGTCTGCAGGGTATTGTCGACAACCTTGACCGGCTTCTCGATGCGCGCGCCCAGGCCAGTGGCCACGACGGTTACGTGCAGCTCGTCGCGCATGTCCGGGTCGATCACGGTACCGACCTTGACCATCGCGTGGTCGGAGGCGAAGGCTTCGATGATGCTACCGACGTCGGAGTACTCACCCAGCGACAGATCAGGGCCTGCGGTGATGTTCACCAGAATACCGCGAGCACCCTGCAGGTTGACGTCTTCGAGCAGCGGGTTGCGAATGGCCGCTTCGGTGGCCTCGCGCGCACGGTTCGGACCGCTGGCGCAGCCAGTGCCCATCATCGCCATGCCCATCTCGCCCATCACGGTGCGCACGTCGGCAAAGTCGACGTTGATCATGCCTGGACGCTTGATGATGTCGGAGATACCGCGAACGGCACCGGCCAGTACATCGTCAGCCTTGGCAAAGGCCGACAGCAGGCTGGCGTCCTTGCCGAGAATGGTCAGCAGCTTCTCGTTGGGGATGGTGATCAGCGAGTCGACGCTCTCCGCCAGCATGCGGATGCCTTCATCGGCGATCTGCATACGCTTGCGGCCTTCGAACGGGAACGGACGGGTCACCACCGCGACGGTGAGGATGCCCATTTCCTTGGCCACTTCAGCGATGATCGGCGCTGCACCGGTACCGGTACCGCCACCCATGCCGGTGGTGATGAAGACCATGTTGGTGCCCTGCAGCACCTCGGCGATACGCTCACGGTCTTCCAGCGCGGCCTGACGACCGACCTCTGGATTGGCACCGGCACCAAGTCCCTTGGTGACGCCGGTACCCAGTTGCAGAATGGTCCGGGCGCCAATGCTTTTCAGCGCCTGGGCATCAGTGTTGGCGCAGATGAACTCGACGCCTTCAATGCTGCTTTTGACCATGTGATTGACGGCGTTGCCACCACCACCACCGACGCCGATCACCTTGATGACCGGGCTTTGCGGGACGTTGTCTACGAGCTCGAACATTTTCCCTCTCCTTACAGTTCTCTAGTTGTTTCGCCTACCACTACTGCTTTGAAACTTAGAAGTTGCCCTGGACCCAGCGCTTGAGACGCTCAAGCACTGGAGCCTTCGGTTCCTCGCCATAGCTGTTGTTGCTGTTGCTATTGCCGGTCAGGGTCAGGTCTTCGGACTGCTTGAGCAGACCGTAGGTGAGCAGGCCCACACCGGTGGAGTAAATCGGGTTGCGTACCACGTCGCTGAGGCCACGCACGCTGTGCGGGACGCCAAGGCGTACGGGCATGTGGAAAATCTCTTCGGCCAGCTCCACAGCACCTTCCATCTTGGCCGTACCGCCGGTCAGGACGATGCCGGCTGGCACCAGGTCTTCGTAGCCGCTGCGACGCAGCTCGGCCTGAATCAGGGTGAACAGCTCGTCGTAACGTGGCTCGACCACCTCGGCCAGGGCCTGACGCGACAGCTCGCGCGGCGGCCGGTCGCCAACGCTTGGCACCTTGATGGTTTCGCCGGCACCGGCCAGCTTGGCCAGGGCGCAGGCATAGCGAATCTTGATTTCTTCGGCGTACTGAGTCGGTGTACGCAGGGCCATGGCGATGTCGTTGGTGACCTGGTCGCCGGCAATCGGGATCACTGCGGTATGGCGGATTGCGCCTTCGGTGAAGATGGCGATATCGGTGGTGCCGCCGCCGATGTCGACCAGGCACACGCCGAGCTCTTTCTCGTCATCGGTCAGCACCGAGTAGGCCGAGGCCAGCTGCTCGAGGATGATGTCGTCGATTTCCAGGCCGCAGCGGCGCACGCACTTCTCGATGTTCTGCGCCGCGTTGACCGCGCAGGTGACCACGTGCACCTTGGCTTCCAGACGCACGCCGGACATTCCCAGCGGCTCGCGCACGCCTTCCTGGTTGTCAATCACATAGTCCTGCGGCAGGGTGTGCAGCACGCGCTGGTCAGCCGGAATCGCCACGGCCTGGGCGGCATCAAGCACGCGCTCGAGGTCGGCCGTGCTGACTTCGCGATCGCGAATCGCGACGATGCCGTGCGAGTTGAGGCTGCGAATGTGATTGCCGGCCACACCGACAAAGGCCGAGTGGATGCGGCAGCCTGCCATCAACTGGGCTTCTTCGACTGCGCGCTGGATCGACTGCACGGTCGACTCGATATTCACTACCACGCCCTTTTTCAGGCCGCGGGAGGGGTGAGTGCCGATGCCGACAATCTCCAGGGTGCCGTCTTCGCCAACTTCACCGACCAGCGCCACCACCTTGGAGGTGCCAATGTCCAGCCCGACGATCATTTTGCCGCTATGCGCGTTTGCCATGGTCCTGCCTCTCTCTAATTCTTCGCAACGGCGGGTTGGGCCGTCGTCGGTGCAATCGGTTCCCGCCAGCCAACAGCCAGGCCGTTGGCGTAGCGCAGATCAATGCGGGCGATGTTGGTGATCTGCTCTTTGAGTGTCTTGTCGTATATGGCAATGAAACGGCGCATCTTTTCGACCAGATGGTCGCGTCCGAGCAGCAACTCGATACCAGGGCCGGCGCTGCCGGCACCGGTGGTCAGGAACCAGCTGCCGCGTTCACGCAGCTCCAGTCGCGCAATCGAGAAGCCCATCGGGCGCAGCATCTGGCTCAACACCTGGTACTGCTGCATGACTTGTTGCTGAGCGCGCTGCGGCCCGAACAGCTGCGGCAGGTGCTCATAATTGGCCAGCTCGCGCGGGGTGAACGCCTCGCCCTGATTGTTGAGCAACGCCTGGTCGCCCCAGCGCGCCACGGGCAGTTGTTCTTCCAGGCGAATGACCACTTCGTCCGGCCACACCCGGCGTACTTCGGCGTGGGCGATCCACGGCATCTGTTCAAGCTCGGCACGCATGGCGCCCAGGTCGACGCTGAAGAAGCTGGCCGCCACAAACGGTGCGATACGTTGCTGCACCGCCTGCTGGCTGATGTAGCTCAGGTCCCCCTGCACGGCGATCTTGGTGATCGGCCGGTCAGCGTAAGGCATCAGTCGCTCGGCGCCTTCATAGGCAGCAAAGCCCGCAGCCACCAGCAGCACCGGCCACAACAAACGCTTGAGCACGCTGAAGTTGGCCTTGGGCAGGCGCGCGGACATCGGCTCCTGGGCCACCATACGGCTGGCACCACGCGGCACCGGCTTGTTACGGCCGGGTGCGGGAGGCTGCTGACGAAGCATCGCGCCTTGCATGCTGATTAACCTCGCGTCTCGACGCTGGCAGCCAGGATCGCCAGCACCAACTGCTGGAAGTCCAGGCCGGCCGCGCGGGCCGCCATGGGCACCAGGCTATGATCAGTCATGCCTGGCGCGGTGTTCACTTCGAGCAGCCAGAAGCGGCCCTGCTCGTCCTGCATTACATCCAACCGGCCCCAGCCTTCGATGCCGATGGCATCACAGGCGCGCGCGGTCAGATCGATCAGTTCTTGCTCCTTGGCACTGTCCAGCCCACAGGGAATGCGGTACTGGGTGTCATTGGCGATGTACTTGGCGTCGTAGTCGTAGAACACATGCGGCGTACCGAGGGCGATCGGCGGCAGCACCTGGCCACGCAATACGGCGATGGTGAACTCCGGGCCGTGGATCCACTGCTCGACCAGGACTTGCGAATCGTAGTTGGCGGCGTCTTGCCAGGCGGCGACCAGCTCTTGCGTGCTGTTCACCTTGGCCATGCCGATACTGGAGCCTTCATGGGCCGGTTTGACGATCAATGGGAAGCCCAGTTCCGTGCCGGCTGCAATACAGTCTTGTTCGCTGGCCAATACCGCGTGACGCGGGGTTGGAATACCCAGGCTTTGCCACACCTGCTTGGTGCGCAACTTGTCCATTGCCAGCGCCGAAGCGAGGATGCCGCTGCCGGTGTAGGGGATACCCAGGCACTCGAGCAGGCCCTGCATACTGCCGTCTTCACCGCCCCGACCGTGCAGAATGATGAAGGCGCGATCGATCTTCTCGCGCTGCAGACGCTCGAGCAGATCATCACCGACATCGATGGCCACAACGTCGACACCGGCGCTTTGCAGCGCGCCGATTACCGCTTCACCTGACTTGAGCGAGACTTCGCGCTCGGCGCTCTTGCCACCGTACAGCACCGCTACGCGGCCAAAGGCGGTGACGTCGAGCGTCGAGTGCAGTTGGGCGTAAGTGGCGGTCATTGCGACTTCTCCTGTTTGGCCACGGCACCGGCAAACAGCGGGCTCTTCATCAATTGTGGGGCGAGGCCACCAATGTCACCCGCGCCCTGGCACAGCAGGATGTCGCCGGCCCGCAGCAGCGGCTTGACCAACGGCGCCAGTTCGACGCCGCGCTCGATGTAGATCGGGTCGAGCTGACCGCGCTGGCGAATGCTGTGGCACAGCTGGCGGCTGTCGGCGCCCGGGATCGGCTCTTCACCGGCTGGGTAGACTTCCATCAACAGCAGCACGTTGGCGTCGGCCAGGACCTGAACGAAGTCGTCGTACAGATCGCGGGTGCGGCTATAGCGGTGCGGCTGATAGACCATCACCAGGCGGCGGCTCGGCCAGCCGCCGCGCACGGCCTTGATCACGGCAGCTACTTCGGTCGGGTGATGACCGTAGTCATCGACCAGCATCACGTCGCCGCCTTCGACCGGCAGTTCGCCATACACCTGGAAGCGTCGACCGACACCCTGGAAGCCCGACAACCCCTGAACGATGGCCGCATCGCTGATGCCTTCGTCAGTGGCGATGGCAATGGTTGCCAGCGCGTTGAGCACGTTGTGGTTGCCAGGCATGTTGACCGACACATCAAGCGGCTCGCAGTCACGGCGCAGCACGGTGAAGTGGGTCTGCATGCCCTGCTGGCGCACGTTGATGGCGCGGATGTCGGCTTCATCGCTGAAGCCGTAGGTCACGGTCGGACGTTTTACCTGTGGCAGGATTTCACGCACGACCGGGTCATCCAGGCACATCACTGCCAGCCCGTAGAACGGCAGGTTGTGCAGAAACTCGACAAAGGTCTTCTTCAGTTTGTTGAAGTCACCTTCATAGGTGGCCATGTGGTCGGCATCGATATTGGTGACCACGGCAACCATCGGTTGCAGGTGCAGGAAGCTGGCATCGCTTTCATCGGCTTCGGCAATCAGGTAGCGGCTGGCGCCGAGCTGGGCATTGGTGCCCGCTGCGGTCAGCCGGCCGCCGATGACGAAAGTCGGATCGAGACCGCCGGCGGCGAACACCGAGGCCAGCAAGCTGGTGGTGGTGGTCTTGCCGTGGGTGCCAGCCACGGCAATGCCATGGCGATAGCGCATCAGTTCGGAGAGCATCTCCGCACGCGGTACAACCGGGATCCGGCGCTCCAGCGCGGTGGCGACTTCCGGGTTGGCCGGGTTGATCGCACTGGACACCACCAGCACATCGGCGTTGGCGGCGTTCTCGGCACGGTGGCCGACAAAGATCTGTGCGCCAAACGACTGCAGGCGTTGGGTGACCGGCGACTCTTTGAGGTCGGAGCCAGACACTTCATAGCCCAGGTTGAGCAGGACTTCGGCAATGCCGCACATGCCCACACCGCCGATGCCGACGAAGTGGATACGGCGAATACGGCCCATCTTTGGTTGTGGCATGGCTTTTTGTGCTTCAACCATGGGCCACCTCCAGGCAGATATCGACTACGGTGCTGGTTGCAGCAGGCTTGGCCAGGCGGCGTGCAGTGCCGGCCATGGTGTTGAGTTTCTCGGGTTGCATCAGCACCTCGTTCAGGCGGTCAGCGAGTTGCGCTGCGCCAGTTGTCGCTTGTGGCAGCAGGAAGGCAGCGCCTTCCCGGGCCAGATAATGGGCATTGTGGGTCTGGTGATCGTCGATGGCGTGCGGCAAGGGCACCAGCATCGAAGGCAGGCCCGCCGCCGCGAGTTCGCTGACGGTCAGGGCACCGGCCCGGCACACGACCAGGTCGGCCCAGCCATAGGCATGGGCCATGTCCTTGATGAACGGCTCGACCTGCGCTTCGACGCCTGCCTCGCGATAGCGCTCGGCGGTGATCGGCGCGTGTTGCTTGCCAGCCTGGTGGAACACCTCCGGACGCAGCTCAGGGGCTACTTCCGACAGGGCCTTAGGCAGCAATTTGTTCAATGGTTCCGCACCCAGGCTACCGCCCAGCACCAACAGCCGTGCCCGGCGCTCGCCGAGCAGGCTGCGCTGGGCTTCGAGGAACAGCTCCGCACGTACCGGATTACCCGTGGTGCGGCGCTTGTCGCTGGTGGCGAAGGTGTCCGGGAAGGCTTCGCAGACCCGCGCAGCCAGGGGCACCAACAGACGGTTGGCAGTGCCGGCGCGGGCGTTCTGCTCGTGAATCACCAGCGGTACACCGCACAGCTTGGCAGCGACGCCGCCGGGGCCGGTGACATAGCCACCAAAGCCGATCACGCACACCGGTTTGAGCTGGGCGATGATCTTGCGCGCCTGCAGTACAGCCTTGATCAGGGTGAACGGCGCCTTGAGCAGCGACAACTTGCCCTTCCCACGCAGGCCGCTGACATGAATCAGGTGCAGCGGCAAACCCGCTTGCGGCACCAGCTCGTTCTCGATGCCGCGCGGAGTGCCCAGCCAGTGCACGCTGTAGCCACGCGCCTGGAACTCGCGGGCACAGGCCAGCGCCGGGAACACGTGGCCACCGGTGCCGCCGGCCATGATCAATACGTTTTTACCGTCAGCGGCCATGGTTACTGGTCTCCTCGGCAAAATCGCTTTCATTGAATTCATGCTCCTCGCTGCCCAGGTGGGTACGACTCTCCCACTCGATGCGCAGCAACAAGCCAACGCAGGCGCAACAGATCACCAGCGAGCTGCCGCCGTAACTGAGGAACGGCAGGGTCAGGCCCTTGGTCGGCAGCAGGCCGACGTTCACGCCGATATTGATCAGGAACTGACCAATCCACAGGAATGCCAGGCCGAACGCCATATACGCCGCGAAGTACTGCTTGGCCTTTTCGGCCCACAGGCCGATGTACAAGGCACGCACGGTAACGAACACGAACAGCGCCACGGTGCACAGGGTGCCGACCACGCCGAGCTCTTCAGCCAGTACCGAGAACACGAAGTCGGTATGCGCTTCGGGCAGGTAGAACTGCTTCTGTACGCTGTTGCCCAGGCCAACCCCCAACCACTCACCGCGACCGAAGGCGATCAGCGCCTGGGTCAACTGGTAGCCGGAACCGAACTGATCGGACCACGGGTCGGTAAAGGTGATCAGCCGCGCCATCCGGTACGGCTGCGCCTGCACCAGGACAAACACGGCCACCACCGCCAGCACCACCATCAGCGAGAAGCGGAACAACCCCACCCCGCCCAGGAACAGCATCGCGGCAGCCGCGCCCATCATTACTACAGTGGCGCCGAAGTCCGGCTCCATCAGCAGCAACCCGGCCATCGGCAGCAGCACGATGAACGGCTTGAAGAAGCCCATCCAGCTTTCGCGCACTTCCTGCTGACGGCGCACCAGGTAGCCCGCCAGGTAGATCACCACGAAGACCTTGGCGATCTCTGACGGCTGCACGTTGAAGAAGCTGAAACCAATCCAGCGCATCGAGCCGTTCACTTCGCGGCCGATACCTGGCACCAATACCAGCACCAGCAAGCCAAAGGCGCCGATCAGCATCATGAAGCCCATGCGCTGCCAGGTAGCGATCGGCACCAGCATGGTCACGCCGCCAGCCACAAGGCCGATAGCCACGTACACCAGGTGCCGGTACATGTGGTAGAGCGGGTTGCCCGACTGCGCTGCAGCCACTTCCGAGGAGGCCGAGGTGATCATCACCAGGCCCAGCCCGAGCAAGGCCAGGCAGCCGGCAAGGAAAGCGAAATCAAGGTCGATGCCACGGCCACTGATCAGTGGCGACGGGTACGGTTTGAGGATGCCGAAAATCATGCCAGGCCCTCCACCGCTTGCGCGAACAGTTGCCCGCGCTGCTCGAAGTTCTTGAACATGTCGAGGCTGGCACAGGCTGGCGAGAGCAGCACGGCATCGCCGGGCTGAGCCAGCGCAGCGCACTGCAGCACAGCTTCATCAAGCGTGTTGACGTAAATCTGCGGTACTTGCTCGGCCAGGGCCTGCCCCAGACGCTGAGCGTCACGGCCCAGCAGAACTACTGCGCGGCAGTAGCGTGCAACGGGTTCGCGCAACGCGGCAAAGTCAGCGCCTTTGCCGTCGCCGCCGGCGATCAGCACCAGCTTGCCGTCGATGTCGGCGCCCAGCCCTTCGATGGCGGCCAGCGCCGCACCGACGTTGGTCGCCTTGGAATCGTCGTACCAGCTGACCGCATTGTGTTCGCGGACCCACTGGCAACGATGCGCCAGGCCGGCGAATTCGCGCAGCGCGGCGAGCATCGGCTCGAACGGCAGGCCCGCGGCATGCCCCAAGGCCAGTGCGGCCAGCGCATTGCTCTGGTTATGCGCACCACGGATCTTCAGCTCGCGCACCGGCAGCAGATTCTTGAATTCGAAGGCCAGGTACTTTTCGCCATCGACTTCACGCAGGCCAAAGGCCTTGAAGTCCGGCGTATTCAAACCAAAGCTGAAGCATGGCCGGCCCTCGACCGGCAGTGGCCGGCTCAGGGCGTCCTGACGGTTGACCACAACCTGGTTGGCGCCGCGGAAGATCCGGTGCTTGGCCAGGTGATAAGCCGGCAGGCCGCTGTAGCGGTCCATGTGGTCTTCGCTGACATTGAGCACGGTGGCCACTTCGGCGTTGAGCTGGTCTGTGGTTTCCAGCTGGAAGCTGGACAGCTCCATCACATACAGCTCGATGCTGTCGTCAAGCAGGTCCAGCGCCGGCGTGCCGAGATTGCCGCCAACCGCCACACGCTTGCCGGCCTTGGCCGCCATCTCGCCCACCAACGTGGTCACCGTGCTTTTCGCATTGGAGCCGCTGATGGCGATGATCGGCGCCTTGGCGTTGCGCGCAAACAACTCGATGTCACCAGACAGCTTGACGCCGCGTGCAGCGGCCGCCTGCAAGGCAGGCGTCGCCAGGGCCAAGCCCGGGCTGACGTACAGCTCGTTGGCGCGGCAGAGGAAGTCGACGTCCAGTTCACCACAGCGTACTTCCACCTGCGGGTAGTCCCGGCGCAAGGTGTCCAGTTCCGGCGGTTGCTCGCGCGTGTCGGCGACCGCAAAGGCAATGCCCCGGCTCGCCAGGAAGCGAACCAGGGACATGCCGCTCTTGCCGAGGCCGACAACGATGCGGAATTGGTCGGAAGCGATCAATGACACGCTCATCTACCTCAGCTTCAGGGTGGCAAGGCCGACCAGCACGAGAATCACAGTGATGATCCAGAAGCGGACGATCACCCGTGGCTCGGGCCAACCCTTGAGTTCAAAGTGGTGGTGAATCGGCGCCATACGGAACACCCGCTTGCCGGTCAGCTTGAAGGAGGCGACCTGGATCACCACCGACAGGGTTTCCATGACAAACACACCGCCCATGATGAACAGGACGATTTCCTGACGCACGATGACCGCGATGGTGCCCAGGGCAGCGCCCAGCGCCAGTGCGCCGACGTCGCCCATGAACACCTGAGCCGGATAGGTGTTGAACCAGAGAAAGCCCAGGCCGGCACCGATCAGCGCGCCGCAGAACACGATCAGCTCGCCAGCGCCCGGTACATAAGGGATCAACAGGTATTCGGCAAACTTCACGTTGCCCGACAGGTAGCAGAAGATACCCAGCGCGCCGCCGACCATCACCGTTGGCATGATCGCCAGGCCGTCGAGGCCGTCGGTCAGGTTGACCGCGTTGCTCGAGCCGACGATGACGAAATAGGTCAGCACCACGAAGCCGATGCCCAGGGCGATGGTGACGTCCTTGGCGAACGGTACGATCAGGGTGGTTTCAACACTGGTCGGCGCAGTCATGTAGAGGAACACCGCCGCGCCCAGGCCGAATACCGACTGCCAGAAGTACTTCCAGCGGCTGGGCAGGCCACGCGAGTTTTTCTCGATGACCTTGCGATAGTCGTCGACCCAGCCAATCGCGCCGAACAACAGGGTGACGATCATCACAACCCACACATAGCGGTTGCTCAGGTCAGCCCAGAGCAAGGTACTGATGGTGATTGCAGACAGGATCAACGCGCCGCCCATGGTCGGCGTACCCGACTTGGACAGGTGCGATTGCGGACCATCGTTGCGCACTGCCTGACCGATCTGACGGATCTGCAGGGTGCGAATCATCCAGGGGCCCAGCCACAGCGACAGCGACAATGCAGTCAGAACGCCCAGAATCCCGCGCAGGGACAGGTACTGGAAGACCGCAAAGCCTTTATGGAACTGCTGTAGATACTCAGCCAACAGCAAAAGCATTAATGTTTCTCCCCGCTGACACCGCACAGTGCAGCCACGACGTTTTCCATCGCAGCGCTGCGCGAGCCCTTGATCAAGATAGTGGTGTTGCTGGCGGTTTCGCTGCTAACAGCGTCGATCAGCTCAGCCTGAGTTGCGAAATGTCGGCCATCGGCGCCAAACGCCTCGACCGCATGAGTCATGTTGCTACCTACCGCGTACAAGGCATCGACCTTGCCGCGTGCGTAGTCGCCCACCAGCCGGTGGCCTTCCTGCGCCCACTGACCCAGTTCGCCGATATCCCCGAGCACCAGAACGGTCCGCCCGGAAAAGCCGGCGAGTATATCAATGGCCGCACACATCGAGGTGGGATTTGCGTTGTAGCTGTCGTCGATCACGCGCACGCCATTGGCGGTAATTTGCGCGACCGTACGGCCTTTGACCGGCTGCACGGCGTTCAGGCCGGCGGCAATGCCAGGCAAGCTCACGCCCAGAGCATGGGCAGCGGCCGCCGCGGCCAGGGCGTTGCTGACGTTGTGGGTGCCGAGCAGGTTCAACTGCACCGCTACCGAACCGGCGGCGCTGTGCAAGGTGAACGCCGGGCAGCCACGGGCATCGCGACCGATATCGCTGGCGTAAAAATCTGCCTGCGGGTTGTTCAGGGCGAAGCTCAGCACGCGTTTGTCGCCGGCGCGCTGGTGCCAGATGGCAAAGGCTTTGTCGTCCAGATTGAGCACCGCGGTGCCGCCCTCGCCCAGGCCTTCGAGGATCTCGCCTTTGGCCTCGACGATTTTTTCCGGGCCGCCGAATTCACCCACATGCGCGGTGCCGGCGTTGTTGAGGATGACCACCTGAGGTTGGGTCAGGCCAACGGTGTAACGAATTTCGCCCAGGCGCGAGGCACCCAGTTCGATGACCGCAGCGCTGTGCTCACTGGCGATTTCCAGCAGGGTCAGCGGTGCGCCCAGATCATTGTTGAGGTTGCCACGGGTCGCCAGCACCGGGCCGCGGGTACGCAGGATGCAGGCAAGCATCTCTTTCACAGTGGTCTTGCCACTGGAGCCGGTGATGGCTGCTACTGGCTTGTCGAACCCGGCACGGTTGAGCGCGCCCAGTTGACCCAGCGCCAGCCGGCAGTCCGCGACCACCAGTTGCGGCAGGTCGACGCCTTCAACCTCACGTTCGACCAGCGCCGCGACGGCGCCCTTGGCCTGCACATCGGCCAGATAATCATGGCCATCGAAGCGCGGGCCGGTCAGAGCAATGAACAGCTGCCCGGCACCGACGCTGCGGCTGTCGATGCTGACGCCATCAAAGCTGACGTCGGTACCGACCAGGCGCGCCTGCAGCGCTACGGTCAGTTGGCTGAGGCTTAGAGGCTTAAGCATGTTGGCTCCCCCAGGTTGCCAGGGCTTTCTCGGCTTCAACGAGATCGGAGAATGCATGGCGCTCGCCGTGAACTTCCTGATAGTCCTCGTGGCCTTTGCCGGCCAGCACGATCACGTCGTCAGCGGCGGCAGTGGCGATCAACTGCGCGATCGCGGCGCCACGGCCGGCAACGAAGCTGACCTCGGACGGTTTGGCAAAGCCGGGGCGAATATCATCGAAAATGGTTGCTGGCGCTTCGGTGCGCGGATTGTCGTCAGTGACCAACACGCGGTCAGCCAGCCGCTCGGCGACTTCTGCCATCAACGGGCGCTTGCCGCGGTCACGATCACCGCCGCAACCAAACAGGCACAGCAGCTTGCCGTGGGCGTGTGGACGCAGGGCTTCGAGCACTTTTTCGAGGGCATCCGGGGTGTGCGCATAGTCGACCACCACCAGCGGCTTGTCACCGCCGCCCAGACGCTGCATCCGGCCGACCGGCCCTTGCAGGGTTGGCACGACCTTGAGAATTTCGTCCAGCGAGTAATCCAGCGACAGCAAGGCGGCAATTGCTGCGAGCACGTTGCTCAGGTTGAAACGGCCAAGCAACTGGCTGCGCAGGATGCTTTCACCCTGCGCCGTCACCAGCACCGCACGTACGCCGTCGTCGTCGAATCTGGCTTCGCGGCAGTACAGCGAAGCTTCGGGGTTTTCCAGGCTGTAGCTGAGCAGGCGGGTCTCGACATGATCGGCGATCGGCCTGCGGGCAAAGTCCTCGGCCAGACGCCGACCGAACTCATCATCCAGATTGACCACCTGGCTACGCAGATTCGGCCAGGCAAACAGCTTGGCCTTGGCCGCTTCGTAAGCCTGCATGCTGCCGTGGTAATCGAGGTGATCACGCGACAGGTTGGTCATCACGGCAATGTCGAAGGCCAGGGCAGCGACGCGGCCCTGCTCCAGGGCATGCGAAGACACTTCCATGGCTACGGCTTTGGCGCCGGCTTTTTTCAGGTCGTACAGGGTTGCCTGCACGGCAATCGGGTCAGGCGTGGTCAAGCGGCCACTCTGCAGCGCGCCGGAAAAACCGGTGCCCAGGGTGCCGATCAGGCCGCAGCGCTGGCCGAGGGCGTCCAGCGCCTGCGCCAGCAACTGGGTCACGCTGGTCTTGCCGTTGGTGCCGGTGACGCCGATCAGGTTGAGCTGACGGCTCGGTTCACCATAGAAACGCCCGGCGATCTCCGACAGCTGCGCGATCAGGCCCTTGACCGGAATCAGCGCAACGTCGGTCAGCGGCAGTACGGTGGCGCCTTGCTCTTCATAAGCGACGGCAGCCGCGCCGCGCTGCAAGGCATCGGCGATATGGTCACGACCGTCGACCAATGCACCTGGCACGGCCAGGAACAGATCACCCGGGCGCACGGCCCGGCTGTCCAGGGTCAACTCGCGGATCATCGGATCGCGGCTGGCATGGGCAAACAGCTTGCTCAATGGCATCGTCATCAACCACGCCCTCCTTTGGCTACGGCGGCATTCACTTGCGCTGGTACGGCAGGCGTAACGGGTGCAGGCGGTGGCAGATTATCTGGCGGTACGTTCATCAAACGCAGGGTCCCGGACATGACTTTGCTGAATACCGGTGCCGAGACCAGGCCACCGAAGTAGCCGCCTTTGCTCGGTTCATCGATGACCACGACGATGGCGTATCGCGGATCGCTCATCGGGCCGAAGCCTGCGAACAGCGAGCGGTAGGCATTTTCGGTGTAGCCCTTGGAGCCCACGGTGGCTTTACGCGCCGTGCCGGACTTGCCGCCAACGTGATAGAACGGCACCTGCGCGCGGTACACGCCACGGGGTGCTTCGATCACCTGCTGGAGCATGCCCTGGATGGTCTCGGCGGTTTCCTTGGGCACCACTTGGGTGAAGTCAGGGGTCTTGTCGACCTTGACGATGCTCAGCGGCACCATCTTGCCGTCGTTGGCCAGGGCGGCGTAGGCGTGGACCAGCTGCAAAGCGGTGACCGACAGGCCGTAGCCATACGACAGCGTTGCAGTCTCGGCCTTGCGCCATTCGCGGTGGTTGGGCAGGTTGCCGACGCGCTCGCCAGGGAAGCCCAGGCCGGTGTACTGGCCCAGACCCAGCTGGGACATGACCCGGTAGATGGCTTCGCCGCCGATATCGAAGGCGATCTTGCTCATGCCGACGTTACTGGAGTTGATCAGGATGCCGGTCAGGTCGAGCACCGGGCCCTCGCTGCGCGACACGTCCTTGATCGTGTAGCGGCCGATCTGCAGGCTGCCCGGATACACTTCGACCTTGTCGGTCGGCTTCCAGCGGCCACTCTGCAATGCAGCGCTCATCGACAGCGGCTTGACCGTCGAGCCTGGCTCGAACACATCGATGATAGCCCGGTTGCGCATCGCCGCCGGGACCATGCTGCGGCGGTTGTTCGGGTTGTAGGTAGGCTGGTTGACCATGGCCAGCACTTCGCCGGTCTTGACGTCCATGATCACCAGGCTGCCGGCCTTGGCTTCCTGCTCGGCAATGGCGTTGCGCAGTTCGCGCGTCGCCAGGTACTGCAGGCGCAGGTCGATCGACAACGCCAAGGTCGAACCGGCCTTGGCGTTTTTGGTGACCTGAATGTCTTTGATCAAGCGGCCACGCCGGTCCTTGATCACCTGGCGCTTGCCAGGCACACCAGCGAGCCATTCGTCATAGGCCAGCTCGACCCCTTCACGGCCGTGGTCGTCAAGGTCGGTAAAGCCAACCATGTGCGCGGTGACATCGCCGGCCGGGTAGAAGCGGCGGAACTCTTCCAGGCCGTACACACCCGGTACTTTCAGGTCGAGCACCTGCTGGCCCTGCTCAGGGGTAAGCCCACGCACCAGGTAGATGAATTCTTTGTTGGCCTGCTGGGTGAGGCGCTCGGTCAACTGCTGCGGATTTTGCCCAAGCACAGCCGCCAGTTGCGCCCAGCGCTCCTTGTACGGCTGCATCTCCTTGGGATTGGCCCACAGCGTGGTCACTGGGGTACTGACCGCCAATGGCTCGCCGTTACGGTCAGTGATCAGGCCGCGGTGCGCCGGAATCTGAATGTGGCGCAGGCTGCGCGCATCGCCCTGGCCCTTGAGGAAGGCGCGGTCGACGACCTGCAGGTCGATGATCCGCCAGCAGATGGCGCCGACCATCAGCGCCAGCAGGCCGATCACGACGCGGAAGCGCCAAGGGTAGAGTGCGCCTTCGAGTTTCATCATGGCGCCACCATCCGCACTTCGTCGGCAGCCGGCACACGCATCTTCAGCTGCTCGCTGGCCAGGCTTTCGATGCGGCTGTGGGCGGTCCAGGTGCTTTGCTCAAGGATCAGCCGGCCCCATTCAGCTTGCGCCTTGTCACGCTCGTTCAACTCGCCGAACAAGGTGTTGAGCAACTGCCGATTCCAGTGCGCGCTGTAGGAAACCGCCACCGCTGAAACCAGCACAGCGATAAACAACAGCAGCATCAGCGTGCTGCCGCCGGGCAATGGCTTGGCGAAGAGCTTGCTCAACGGAGCTTCTCCGCAACACGCATGACTGCGCTGCGTGAGCGGGGGTTGGCCTTGAGCTCGGCATCGGAGGCGAACTGCGCCTTGCCGATCAAGCGCACTTTCGGCTCGAAGACGGTGTGTTGCACAGGCAGGTTGCGTGGCAGGTTGTCTGCCTCACCCTTGACTAGCTTGCGCATGAACAGTTTGACGATGCGGTCTTCCAGCGAGTGGAAGCTGATCACCACCAGACGGCCACCGACTTCCAGCGCATCCAGGGCTGCCTCCAGGCCCGCCTCCAGGTCACCGAGTTCGTTGTTGACGTGGATGCGCAGCCCCTGGAAGGCGCGGGTCGCAGGGTTCTTGCCCTTTTCCCAGGCTGGGTTGGCGACCTTGAGCACTTCAGCCAGGTCGGCAGTGCGGGTGAACGGCTGCTTTTCGCGGCGTTCGACCACGGCCCGCGCCATGCGCCCGGAAAAGCGCTCTTCACCGTACTGCTTGAATACGCGAGCGATCTCTTCGGCTGGGGCGGTGGCGATGAACTCGGCAGCGCTGATGCCTTGCGCCGGGTTCATGCGCATGTCCAGCGGGCCGTCGTTGAGGAAGCTGAAGCCGCGCTCAGGGTCATCGAGCTGTGGCGAAGACACTCCCAGGTCCAGTAGCACGCCGCTGACCTTGCCGGCCAGGCCGCGCTCGGCCACTTCTTCGCCCAGCTCGGCAAAGCTGCGCTGCACAATGACGAAGCGGCCGTCTTCGGCCGCCAGCGCTTGCCCCGTGGCAATCGCTTGTGGGTCTTTGTCAAACCCGAGGAGCCGCCCCTGCGGCCCCAGTTTGCTGAGGATCAGGCGGCTGTGGCCACCGCGGCCGAAGGTACCATCCAGGTAGCAGCCATCGGCGCGCAGGGCCAGTGCCTCGACAGCTTCGTCGAGCAGCACGGTGATGTGGTTGAAGCCGCTATCTATGGTCACAGGATCAGGTCACGCAATTCGTCAGGCAAAGCGCCCGGTTGTTGAATAGCTGCAAGATCGTCTGCCGAAACCACGTTCCAGGCATCCTCATCCCACAACTGAAATTTGTTCAGTTGCCCCACCAGCATCGCCTTCTTGTCCAGATTGGCGTACTCACGCAGGCGCGGCGGCACCAGAAAACGACCACTGCCATCGAGCTCCAGGTCCACCGCATTACCGATCAGCAAACGCTGCAGGCGGCGGTTTTCCTCACGCAACGACGGCAAGGCACGCAACTTGGCTTCTATCTGTTCCCACTCATCGAGGGGATATACACATAAGCAGCGATCGACCGCATCGATGGTCACAATCAACTGGCTCTGGCAACGCGAATCCAACTCGTCACGGTACCGACTCGGCATGGCGAGTCTGCCCTTTGCATCAAGGCTGACGGCATTGGCTCCGCGGAACACGGCTGCGATTCCCCACAATGTTATCGTTTTTAGGCCAGAAAACCCACTTCAACCCACTTTCTGCCACTTGCGCACACTATAGGAATCCGCCCGGCACACCGTCAAGGCGCGCTGGTAGGGAAATCCCTTACAGGGCGGCGATTTAGCTCAACAAAGAGATGAAAGAAGATGAAGAAATGGAAAAGTGACGGGCAAAAAACGTACGAACTCAGCCAGATAGCGACCGAAGTTAAAGTGATTTATCAAGAGTAAGATTTTTTCGGTATTACCAGGGTGCTCCTGCTGTCGATTCCAGCAGGGAGGGAGAGGTGGAGAGTCGATCTATAAGCCGGGTTTTGTCGAGGACAGTCATTCCTCTACGACGGCCATCACTGGACGCCTCTAGCAACCTACCCGGTTCCGACGCGGGCCACGCCTGATGGAACCCTATTTGGTCTTGCTCCGAGTGGGGTTTACCTAGCCACGAACTGTTGCCAGTCGCGCGGTGCGCTCTTACCGCACCTTTTCACCCTTACCGGCACCGAAGTGCTTAGGCGGTTATTTTCTGTGGCACTTTCCGTAGGCTCACGCCTCCCAGGGGTTACCTGGCACTCTGCCCTATGGAGCCCGGACTTTCCTCCCCCCTCTTTTGCGGAACAAAAGAAGGCAGCGACTGTCCAATCGACTCTCCGCCGACAAGGGTAACGTCAGGCGCGCTCAAGAACAAGCTTTAGAGCACGGGATGTCAGGATTGCTCAATCGGCTTTCTGTTTTTCCAGAGCTGCCTGATACAGCAGGTTCTTGCGCACCCCGGTGATTTCCGCAGCCAGTGCCGCCGCGCGCTTGAGCGGCAATTCAGCCAGCAGCAGGTCCAGCACGCGCTGCGCTTCGGTACTGATCGCCTGCTCGTCCTCGGGCGCACTCCAGCCACCCACCAAGACCACGCACTCACCGCGCTGCTGATTACTGTCGGCGGCAACAAAGGCGTGCAACTCGCCCAGCGGCAACCCCTTGAGTGTTTCAAACGCTTTGGTCAGCTCACGCCCGAGCAACGCCGGGCGGTCTGCGCCAAACACTGCCTGCATATCGTCGAGGCACTCAAGAATGCGGTGCGGCGCCTCATAGAAGATCAGCGTACGGGGTTCTTCCTTGACCTGCTCCAGGCGAGCACGACGCCCGGCGGTCTTGGCCGGCAGAAAACCTTCGAAGATAAACCGGTCAGACGGCAGCCCAGCGGCCGACAGCGCAGCGATCAGCGCACAGGCGCCAGGCACCGGTACCACCTTGACGCCGGCAGCGCGAGCCTGGCGCACCAGGTGATAACCGGGGTCGGAAATCAGCGGCGTGCCCGCATCGGAGACCAGCGCAATGTCATCGCCTGCCAGCAAGCGGGTCAGAAAACGCCCGCCTTCGTCGCGCTCGTTGTGCTCATGGCAGGCAGCCAGCGGCGTGTTGATCCCGAAGTGCTGCATCAAACGCAGTGAATGGCGCGTGTCTTCGGCAGCGATCAAGGCTACGTCCGCCAGCACCTTGAGCGCGCGAGCACTCATGTCGTCGAGGTTGCCGATTGGCGTGGCCACCACGTACAGCGTGCCTGTGGTGGATTTGGAAGCCCCTGCTACATCTGTCACTGCGCGCACCTGTCTTTCGGATCAAAGACGCCATTGTAGCCCGAGCACCGGTAACAGGGCGCAAACATCTTCACCGGCGGCGGGCCCTGAGCGACCTATAGTGAAGGTTGCACGTCAGCGACATCGCGCCCCGGCCAGTGGTTGGGTACAATCGTCGGCCAACCAGATCGAGTAACAGGACTTCTACATGATCGCTTGTCTGCGGCTGCTCACAGCCCTCTGCCTCGCTGCCTTGCTGGCAGCTTGCGCAAGCTCGCCCTCATCCAGCCTGGGCGAACTCCCGCGCACCCCGGATGCCAGCATCGAGCAGTTGCTCGACCAGGCAGCCACCAGCAAGTCGCCCGAGGACGCAGCACTGCTGCGCCTGAGCGCCGCCGACCTGGCCTATAAGCAAAAAGACTACCCACGCGCAGCGCGGATCCTGGAGCAGGTGCCACTGGACCCGCTCAAGCCTGCACAGCAGGTGTTTGCCAGCACCTTGAGCGCTGAACTAGCCATGAGCCGCAACCAGCCCAAGGCTGCCCTGACTGCCCTCGCCCACCCAAGCCTGCAGCGTCTGGGCGAGATGCCGGCTGAGCTGCAAGTACGCACCTACAGTGTGCATGCCGCCGCCCTTGAAGCCGATGGCCAGACCCTGGCCGCAGCGCAGCAACGTGTGCAACTGGCGACACTGCTCGACGGCCAGGCCGCCAGCGCCAACAACGACGCAATCTGGGCCCTGGTCGCCGCCTTGCCTGCCGAGCAGTTGCAATCGGCCGGCAACGACACCCTGGCCGGCTGGACCAGCCTGGCCCTGGCGGTAAAAAGCGCCGGCACCCTGGAGCAGCAACAGGCGGCAATCGATGCCTGGCGCAACCAGCATCCAGAGCACCCAGCCGCCAAGCAACTGCCAACCGCGCTGACCAAGCTCAAGGAACTGGCCAGCCAGCCCCTGACCAAGATCGCTCTGCTGCTGCCTCAGGAAGGTTCGCTGGCCGGCGTCGCCCGCGCCCTGCGTGACGGCTTCATGGCCGCGCACTTCCAGGCCCAGCAAGCCGGCCAACAGGCGCCTGCGATCCAGGTCTACGACAGCTCGCGCATCAGCTCGCTGGACGACTTCTACCGCCAGGCTCAGGCCGATGGTGTGCAACTGGTCGTCGGCCCGCTGGAAAAACCGCTGGTGAAGAAGCTCGCTGCCTACCCGCAACTGCCACTGCCTACCCTGGCTCTGAACTACGCCGAAGCCGGCCAGAGCGCACCGCCGCAGCTGTTCCAGTTTGGCCTTGCCGCAGAAGACGAAGCCCGTGAAGTGTCGCGCCGTGCCCGCGCCGACGGCCTGGTCCGCGCTGTTGCGCTGGTGCCGAGCGGCGAATGGGGCGACCGCGTACTGGCTGCCTTCCGCAAGGACTGGGAAAGCAACGGCGGCACCTTGCTGGCTGCCGAACGCATCGCCCAGCCGGTCGCACTCGCTCAGCAAATCGCCGAGCTGTTCCAGCTGCGCCAGAGCGAAGGCCGCGCCCAGAGCCTGCAAAGCACGGTAGGCGGCAACATTGCCGCCCAGCCGTCACGCCGCCAGGACATCGACTTCATCTTCCTCGCTTCGACACCGCAGCAAGCGCAGCAGATCAAGCCGACGCTGAACTTCCAGTACGCAGGGGATGTGCCGGTCTACGCCACCTCCAACCTGTACAGCGCCAGTGGCGACGTCAACCAGTACAACGACATGACCGGCATCCGCTTCTGCGAAACGCCGTGGCTGCTCGACTCCAGCAACAGCCTGCGCCAACAAGTGGTGCAGCAGTGGCCGCAAGCCGCTGGCAGCCTGGGCCGGCTCTATGCCATGGGCGTCGATGCGTACAGCCTGGCACCGCGCCTGGGTCAACTCAAGGCACTGCCTGACAACCGTGTACAAGGCCTGTCGGGCAGCTTGAGCATGAACCCGAGCCAACGCATCGAACGGCAACTGCCCTGGGCAGAGTTCGCCGGCGGCCAGGTCAAGCGCCTGCCGGACACGCCACGCTGATGCAGGCGGCATCGCCTGGCCGCGCCGGTCAGGACGCTGAAGACTACGCCCTGGAGTATCTTCTAGGGCACGGCCTGCAGCTGCTGGCGCGCAACTGGCGATGCAAGGGAGGCGAGCTTGATCTGGTCATGCTCGACGCCGATACAGTAGTATTCGTCGAAGTCCGCTATCGGCTGCATGCAGACTTCGGCGGCGCCCTGGGCAGTATCGATGGGCGCAAGCAGCAACGCCTGGCGCTGGCCGCCAGTATGTTTCTGCACAAGGAGGTCCGCTGGGCCGATTACCCCTGCCGCTTCGATGTCATCGCTCTACAAGGCAGCGGCCATGCAGGGCAACCGCTGCAATGGCTGAAAAACGCCTTCGAATGCTGAACCCACTGCGAATTTTTTGCTCTATGTTTCGCGGGCTGGCCCCTGTTGCGCGTTGCGCGGGCCACCGCCCCTCTTAAGGTCACACCAGATGGACATGCAATCCCGAATTCGCCGGCTGTTTCAGGCCAGCATCGACACCAAGCAACAGGCAATGGACATGTTGGCCCCGCACATCGAGCAGGCCAGCCTGGTGATGGTCAATGCCATGCTCAACGAGGGCAAGATGCTCGCCTGCGGCAACGGCGGCTCAGCCGGCGATGCTCAGCATTTCTCGTCTGAGCTGCTCAACCGCTTCGAGCGCGAGCGCCCGAGCCTGCCGGCGATCGCGCTGACCACCGACAGCTCGACGATCACCTCGATTGCCAACGATTACAGCTACAACGAAGTGTTCTCCAAGCAGATCCGCGCCCTCGGCCAGCCAGGCGACGTGCTGCTGGCGATCTCTACCAGCGGTAACTCGGCGAACGTGATTCAAGCGATCCAGGCGGCACATGATCGTGAAATGATTGTCGTAGCAATGACCGGGCGCGACGGCGGTGGCATGGCCTCGCTGCTGCTGCCCGAAGATGTCGAGATTCGCGTCCCGTCGAACGTGACTGCGCGCATCCAGGAAGTCCACCTGCTGGCGATCCACTGCCTGTGTGATCTGATCGACAGCCAACTGTTCGGGAGTGAAGAATGATCCCCAAGCGTTTTGGCCTGATGGCCCTGACTCTGTGCCTGAGCCTTTCGGGCTGCAGTTCGGTATTGACCTCTACCCGCGACAATCCGATCGAGGACGATCGCGGCACTCGCACCATCGGCAGCAAGATTGACGACTCGCTGATCGAAACCAAGGTTTCGGTCAACATCGCCAAAGCCAACCCTGACCTGGACAAGGGCTCGCACATCGTTGTCAGCAGCTACAACGGCGTTGTCTTGCTGGCCGGACAAACCCCGCGCGCCGACCTCAAGAGCCTCGCCGAGCAGACCGCCGGCCAGGTGCAAAGGGTCAAGAAGGTGCATAACGAGATCCAGGTGATGCAGCCGTCGTCGATCCTGGCGCGTAACAACGACGCCTGGCTGACTACCAAGATCAAGACGCAGATGCTTGGCGATGCCAATGTGCCCGGCTCGCGCATCAAGGTCATTACCGAAAACGGCATTGTCTACTTGCTCGGCCTGGTTACGCAGGCTGAAGCCAACGCCGCCACCAGCGTGGTGCAAGGCGTCTCCGGCGTGCAGAAGATCGTCAAGCTCTACGAATACATCGACTAAGTCGCACCCGGCGGGAGAGCTGCTGGCTCCCGCCCTCCTCACCTGATCCAGGAAGTACTCCATGACCAAGCTTCTGCTGCCCGCGCTGCTGATCGGCGCCTGCGCATCTCTGGCCGGCTGCTCCAGCCCTAGCATCATTACCCTCAATGATGGCCGTGAACTGCAGGCAATGGACCAGCCCTACTTCGACCGGGCTTCTGGTTTCTATGAATTCGAACAGCTGGACGGCAAACGCACCCGCATCAACAAAGATCAGGTTCGTACCATTACCGACCTGTAATTGCTGATCCAGCGCACACAAAAAAGGCGATCCTCTCGGATCGCCTTTTTCGTTACTTGACCACCTTCAGACTCGGCCGGCCGCTAGGACGCGGCGGCTGGCCACCCCCTTCAGGCGGGCCATCGTTGTCAGGCTCGTCCACTTCGTCCTCAAGCTCTTCGTCATCCAGCAGCGAAGGCTCGAGCTCGAACACCATGCCCTGGCCGTTCTCGCGGGCATAGATGCCCAGGATCGCGCCGGTGGGCACGAACAGCGAATGCGCGACGCCGCCGAAGCGGCCCTCGAAGCTCACTGCGTCGTTATCCATGTGCAGGTTGCGCACCGCACTGGGCGACACGTTCAGAACAATCTGGCCATCACTGGCGAAGCCCTGAGGCACCTGGACAGCCGGGAACTCGGCATTGACCAGCATATGGGGCGTGCAATCGTTGTCGACGATCCACTCGTACAGTGCTCTAACCAGATAGGGGCGACTGGAGTTCATCAACGGCTCCTTAAAGCTTGCGCATTTCACGTTCAGCAGCAGACAGGCTCGCCTGGAATGGCTCGCGGGCGAACTGTCGCTCCATATAATCAAGCAGCGGCTTGGCTTGCCGCGGCAGTTCGATACCCATCACCGGCAAACGCCAGAGTATGGGCAGTAGACAACAATCGACCAGGCTTTGCTCATCACTCATGAAGCACGCCATCTCGGCAAACAATGGCGCAACCCCGGTCAGGCTCTCGCGCAGCTCCTTGCGCGCCTTTGCCTGCGCGGCCTCGGCGCTGCGCTTGTCGAGCAGCACGTCGGCCAGTGCGCACCAGTCGCGCTGGATCCGGTGCACCAGCAGGCGGCTGTTGCCGCGCGCGACCGGATACACCGGCAGCAGTGGCGGGTGCGGGTAGCGCTCATCGAGGTATTCCATGACCACGGTCGACTCGTACAACGCCAGATCACGATCAACCAGGGTCGGCACACTGGCGTAAGGGTTCACTTCAACCAGCTTGGGTGGCACACGCCCAGAATCGACGTCGATGATCTGCACGCTGACGCCCTTTTCGGCGAGCACCAGGCGGACCCGGTGCGAGTAATGATCAGCGGGATCGGAATAGCAGGCTAACCTGTTGGTTACGCCCATGCAGCGCCTCCTCGTGGGGATGCTTGTAAAACACAAATGCAAACGCGCCCTGAGAGGCCCAATGCAGTTGCACGGGGCGCCTCAGGGCGCGTTCAACTAACCAGAAATTACTGCGTGATCAGTGCACGTCCTTCCAGTATTCGCGCTTGAGCAAGTAGGCGAACACGAAGAAGAAAGCCAGGTACAGCAACACATAGGTACCGATGCGCTGGCTCTCCAGTTTGACCGGGTTGGCCGAATAGGCCAGGAAGGTCACCAGGTTCTTGACCTTCTCGTCGAACTGCTCGGGCGTCAGGGTACCGGATTTCGGCTCGATGGTCAGCTGATCACATGCTTCATGGGTCAATGGGCTGCCCGTCAACGGGTCATATTGCTTCTTGCCATCGACGACGCTCTGCACCTGCTTGCAGCCAATCACCTGATTGCCCTGCAGGCCGACCAGCACGTTGGGCATGCCGACGTTGGGGAAGACCTTGTTGTTGACCCCGTAAGGTCGCGACTTGTCCTCATAGAAGCTGCGCAGGTACGAGTACAGCCAATCAGTGCCACGCACCCGCGCAACCAGAGTCAGGTCTGGCGGCGCAGCGCCGAACCAGGTCTTGGCGTCAGCCGGCTGCATGCCGATCTGCATGTGGTCGCCGATCTTGGCACCGGTGAACACCAGGTTCTCGAGCATCAGTTCGTGGGGGATCCCCAGGTCATCAGCGACGCGCTCATAGCGCTGAAACTTGGCGCTGTGGCAACCCATGCAATAGTTGGCGAAAGTCCGCGCACCATCCTGCATGGCGGCTTTGTCACGCAGGTCGATATCGACCTTGTCCAGCTCCAGGCCGTGTTCCGCGGCAAAGGACAAGGCAGGCATCACTGCCAGGAACAGTACTGCAATAAGCTTTTTCATCAGCCAGTCACCCTTTCCGGAACCGCTTTGGTCTTCTCCAGCCTTGTGTAGAACGGCATCAGCAGGAAGTAGGCGAAATACAGCACGGTGCAGACCTGCGACAGCAGGGTCCGCCCCGGCGTAGGCGACAACACACCCAGCACACCGAGAATCACGAAGCTCACGCAGAACACCAGCAGCCAGACCTTGCTCAGCCAGCCCTTGTAGCGCATGGAACGTACCGGGCTGCGGTCAAGCCAGGGCAACACGAACAATACGGCAATGGCGGCGCCCATGGCGATCACGCCGAACAGTTTGTCGGGCACCGCGCGCAGGATCGCGTAGAACGGTGTGAAGTACCACACAGGGGCAATGTGCTCGGGCGTCTTGAACGCGTTGGCTTGCTCGAAGTTTGGTTTTTCGAGGAAGTAGCCGCCCATTTCCGGGAAGAAGAACACCACCGAACAGAACACGAAGAGGAACACCACTACGCCGACGATATCCTTGACGGTGTAGTACGGGTGGAACGGGATGCCGTCGAGCGGGATGCCGTTCTCGTCCTTGTGCTTTTTGATGTCGACGCCGTCGGGGTTGTTCGAACCGACTTCGTGCAGCGCCAGGATATGCAGCACCACCAGGCCGAGAATGACGATCGGCAAGGCCACCACATGCAGGGCGAAGAAGCGGTTCAGGGTGATCCCCGAGATCAGGTAGTCGCCGCGAATCCACTGGGTCAGGTCATCGCCGATCACCGGGATGGCACCGAACAGCGAAATGATCACCTGCGCACCCCAGTACGACATCTGCCCCCAAGGCAGCAGATAGCCCATGAACGCTTCGGCCATCAGCGCCAGGTAGATCAGCATGCCGAACAGCCAGACCAGCTCACGCGGCTTCTGGTAAGAGCCGTAGAGCAGCCCGCGGAACATGTGCAGGTAGACCACGATGAAGAACGCCGAGGCGCCGGTGGAGTGCAGGTAGCGCAGGATCCAACCGTACTCGACGTCGCGCATGATGTACTCGACCGAGGCGAATGCCTCTTCGGCCGAAGGGGTGAAACTCATGGTCAGCCAGACGCCGGTAACAATCTGGTTGACCAGTACCAGCAACGCGAGCGAGCCGAAGAAGTACAGGAAATTGAAGTTCTTCGGCGCGTAGTATTTGCTCAGATGCTCTTCCCACATCTTGGTCGCGGGGAAGCGCGCATCGATCCAGTCCATGAACTTGCTCATCATGCGTTCTCCTGATCGACGCCGATGACGATGATGTCGTCCGTCTCGTATGAGTGCGGAGGCACTGGCAGGTTGAGAGGTGCCGGCTGGGACTTGTAGACGCGGCCAGCGAGGTCGTAGTGAGAGCCGTGGCAGGGGCAGAAATAGCCGCCTACCCACTTGGGCCCAAGATCGACCGGCGCCACTTCAGGACGGAAGGTCGGCGAGCAGCCGAGGTGGGTGCACAGGCCGACCAGCAGGAGGATTTCCGGCTTGATCGAGCGCACTTCGGGGTCGACGTAGGTCGGCTGCACCGAGGCCTGCGATTCTGGATCAGCGAGCTCGCCGACGATTTTCTTGAGATTGCCGAGGATCTCTTCGGTGCGTCGCACGATGAATACCGGCTGCCCGCGCCACTCAGCAACCATCTGCTGGCCGGGTTCAACCTTGGCAATATTGACCTTCACCGGTGCACCGGCGGCTTTCGCCTTGGCACTGGGAAACCATGACCCCACGAACGGTACCGCAGCCCCCACAGCCCCCGCTGCACCCACCACGGACGTGGCGGCTACGAGGAAGCGGCGCCGGCCTGCGTTGACGCCGTCATTACTCATTCAGTCCTCTCCCATCAGCTGCTCTGGCCTGTTGAACCAGGCCTGTATTTTGTGAATGTCTGTGGCACTAAATTTTGGTCGCCATGGTAAGAAACAAATCCACACACTGACAAGGTGATTAGCCCCGGCCGGGCTACAACCCTCGCTTTGCTTGATCTGCGTCTATAAGGCGACTCGCCGCGGACATGCTGACAGGTTAGTTCAAGGCAAAAAAAAAGCCCGGTTCCAAGGAACCGGGCTTTTTTCGACTGCCGAAGCGAAATTAACGCTTGGAGTACTGAGGACGCTTACGTGCTTTACGCAGACCCACTTTCTTACGCTCGACTTCACGAGCATCGCGGGTTACGAAGCCAGCGCGACGCAGCGCAGGACGCAGAGCTTCGTCGTAGGCCATCAGAGCGCGGGTGATACCATGACGGATCGCACCGGCTTGACCGCTGACACCACCACCGGAAACGGTGACGTAGATGTCGAACTTGGCAACGTTCTCGGTCAGCTCGAGCGGTTGACGAACAACCATACGAGCGGTCTCACGACCGAAGAAAGTGTCCAGAGGACGGTTGTTGATGGAGATGTTACCGGTACCTGGACGCAGGAAAACGCGAGCGGTTGCGGTCTTGCGACGGCCAGTGCCGTAATTTTGAGTCGCCGACATAATGAACTATCCCCTTAGATCTTCAGTTCTTGAGGCTGCTGAGCAGTGTGTGGGTGAGCAGCACCCGCGTACACTTTCAGCTTGCGATACATGTCGCGACCCAGCGGGTTCTTAGGCAGCATGCCTTTGACCGCGGTCTCGATGATACGCTCAGGGGCTTTAGCGATCAGCTTGTCGAAGCTGATTTGCTTGATGCCGCCTGGGAAGCCGGAGTGGGAGTAGTACATTTTGTCAGTAGTTTTAGCACCAGTGACACGTACCTGCTCGGCGTTGATGACGACGATGTAGTCGCCGGTGTCAACGTGAGGGGTGTATTCAGCTTTGTGCTTGCCGCGCAGACGACGAGCGATTTCGGTAGCCAGACGACCCAGGGTCTGACCAGCGGCGTCGACGACGAACCAGTCGCGCGTTACTGTTTCTGGTTTAGCAGTAAAAGTTTTCATTATCTCTAAAGCCTCAGAGGCCGCCCAAGCAATAAAAAATAGACGGCGAATCTTACTGGATAGTGCGCAACTTGACAAGCAAGCACGCAGCCGAATACGGACGCTATTGGGGGCTCGGGTCGGGCACGTCCAATATCCGGCGGGTTTCTCTCGTAAAGCAGTGCATCACTTCCGCAAAACGGAGAGGGGCAGGATTATCCAGATTGCAGAAAAAAATTCAACCTGCTTTTATGGTCTTTTTCGCCAGAGAGAAGCTTCCAGATGGAATACCGCAAGCTCGGCCGTACCGACCTCAACGTCAGCGCCCTGTGCCTGGGCACCATGACCTGGGGCGAGCAGAACGATCAGGACCAGGCTTTTGCCCAGATCGCACGGGCCAAGGCCGGCGGCATCAACTTCATCGATACCGCCGAAATGTACCCGGTGCCGCCGCGCCCGGAGACCTACGCCGCCACCGAACGAATCATCGGCAACTGGTTCAAGGCCAACGGCGATCGCGACCAGTGGACGCTGGCGAGCAAGGTGGCCGGCCCAGGCAATGGCATCAGCCACATCCGTGACGGCCAACTCAAGCACAACCGCCAGCATATCGTTGCTGCGCTGGATGCAAGCCTTGAGCGCCTGCAGACCGACCGCATCGACCTTTATCAGCTGCATTGGCCAGAGCGCAACACCAACTTCTTTGGCAAGCTTGGCTACCAACACCTGCCACAGGACCACTTCACCCCTCTTGAAGAAACCCTCGAAGTACTCGATGAGCAGGTCCGTGCCGGCAAGATCCGTCACATTGGCCTGTCCAATGAAACGCCATGGGGCACGATGAAGTTCCTGCAACTGGCCGAGAGCCGCGGCTGGCCGCGGGCGGTATCGATCCAGAACCCCTACAACCTGCTCAACCGCAGCTTCGAGATCGGCCTGGCAGAAGTGGCGATCCGCGAGCAATGCGGGCTGCTGGCCTATTCGCCGCTGGCCTTCGGCATGCTTGCCGGCAAGTACGAAAACGGCGCCAAGCCCGAAGGCGCGCGGCTGACGCTGTTCAACCGCTTTGCCCGCTACTCCAACCCGCAGACCGTGGCCGCCTGCAGCCGTTACGTGCAGATCGCCCGCGAGCATGGCCTGGACCCGGCACAGATGGCCCTGGCGTTTGTCACCCGCCAGCCGTTCGTGACCAGCAACATCATCGGCGCGACCAGCCTCGAACAGCTGGAAAGCAACCTCGCCAGCGCTGATCTGAGCTTGAGCGATGAGTTGCTGGCGGCCATCGAAGCGGTGCACCAGGATCAGCCAAACCCGGCGCCGTGATGCCCCCGTAGCAAGGCGGCAGCGAGTCCGCTCGCTGCCGCTGCCAGCCGGATCGGGACGGGGTAGACACAATCGCCAAAAAATAAGACGATCCAGCCGGTGATTGACCACTCTACCCTATAAGAACAATGACAATGATCTTTACCCAACCCACCGCTTCACTGCGGCGCGTCAGCATCCTGGCCGTCGATAACGTGTTCGCCTCGACCCTGATGCAGGCCAAGGATTTCTTCCACCTGGCCAGCCTGCGCTACGGCAAACAGATGGGCCTGGGCCTGCAACCGATGTTCGAAATCTGCCTGGTCAGCCCCGACGCTGCGCCGGTGGACAGCTTCAGTAATGTGCAGGTGCCGGTCGACGGCGGCCTGGACGATGCCGATGTGATTATCCTGCCGGCGTTCTGGGATGACTTCGACAACCTCCAGCAGCGTTACCCACAGGTCTTGCCCTGGCTGCGCGAGCAGCATGCGCGTGGCGCGGTGCTCTGCGGTGAAGCCAGCGGGGTCTACTGGCTGGCCGAAGCGGGCCTGCTCGATGGCAAGGAAGCGACTACCTACTGGCGCTTCTTCACTGACTTCGCCGAGCGCTTCCCGAGTGTGCGGCTGAATCAGGACAAACACCTGACCGACGCCGACAACCTGTACTGCGCGGGCGGCACCACCTCGGCCTGCGACCTGTACATCTACCTGATCGAGCGCTTCTGCGGGGCCAATGTCGCCCGCGCGGTGGCCCGAGACATCCTTTATGAAGTGCAACGCAACTACACCCCGGGGCGCATGGGGTTTGGTGGGCAAAAGCTGCACCAGGACCTGATCATCCTGCAGATTCAGCACTGGCTCGAAGAGCACTTCGCCGACAAATTCCGTTTCGAAGATGTCGCCCGCAACCATGGCATGAGCATTCGCAATTTCATGCGCAGGTTTCAGACGGCTACCGGCGACAAGCCTCTGCATTATTTGCAACGGCTACGCATCGAGACTGCAAAAGGCTTGCTCTCGAGCACCCGCAAGAGCATCAAGACCATCAGTTACGAGGTGGGGTACGACGATGCGAGCTTCTTTGCCCGCTTGTTCCGCCAGCATACCGAGCTGTCGCCGAACCAGTATCGTCAGCAGTTCATGCAGGAAGCGTGAGCCGCATTGGGGCTGCCTTGCAGCCCCGGTCACATCGAATCAGGGCTTGTGCGCCCGAGACAGGAATTCGTGCGACTGCATCTCGAGCAAACGACTCAGCGTGCGCTGGAACTCGAAGCTCAACCGCCCGCCGGTGTACAGATCCTTCAACTCAACCTCAGCCGAAATGATCAGCTTGACGTTGCGGTCGTAAAACTCATCGACCATGTTGATGAAGCGCCGGGCGATATCGTCGGTAGCCACACCCATCTGCTCGACATTGCTCAGCAGCACGGCATGGAAGATCTTGCCCAGCTCGATGTAGTCGTTCTGGCTGCGTGGCCCGTCGCACAAGGCGCGGAAGTCGAACCAGGCGACATCATCACAGGTGCGCAGGGCGTGAATCTCGCGGTTCTCGATCATCAGCACGTCGTTCTCGACCGCCTGCGTGCACTCCGGGGTCAACGCCTTGAAGCTCTGGCGCAGGCTTTCGTGCGCGGCGGCATCGAGCGGGAAGTGGAACAGCTCGGCCTGTTCGAGGTGGCGCAGGCGATAGTCGACGCCGCTGTCGACGTTCACCACATCGGTGTACTGCTTGATCATGGCGATGGCGGGCAGGAAACGCGCACGCTGCAGGCCATCCTTGTACAGGCCGTCAGGCACGATGTTGGAGGTCGCGACCAGTGATACGCCGTTCTTGAACAGCTCTTCCATCAAGGTGCCGAGGATCATCGCATCGGTGATGTCGGAAACGAAGAACTCATCGAAGCAGATGACCCTGGCCTCGTTGGAGAAGCGCTTGGCGATCACCGTCAGTGGGTTTTTCTCGCCCTTGAGCGTGCGCATTTCTTCGTGCACGCGCTTCATGAAACGGTGGAAGTGCGTGCGCATCTTCTGCTCGAACGGCAGCGCCTCATAGAAGGTGTCGACCAGGTAGGTCTTGCCGCGCCCTACCCCACCCCAGAAGTACAAGCCCTTGACCGGGGTCTGGTCTTTCTTGCCGAACAGCTTGCCGAAAACGCCGGGCTTGTTGTTCTGCGCCGCGACCAGGTCGTCGTACAGACGCTGCAGATGACGCACCGCTGTTTCCTGCGCCGCATCATGGAAGAAATCTGGACGTTTGAGATCTGCTTGATATCGTTCTAAAGGCGTCATAATTCGCTGGCGAGGTAACAAAAGCGGGCCGTCACTGTAGCGACGGGCCCGCATTATGGCAATCAGACTTGCGGCGAAATGCCTCAGTCAGCTTGTGGCTGGAGCGCTACATGCAGAGCTTGCACGGCAGCGTCGCGCGCTTGTGCATCGGCAAACTGCGGGCCGTCGGCGACCTGTTCACCGTCCAGCCACAGGGCAAAGCTCATGCCGTCGACGCGCACATCGGCCTCACCACCCTGCTGCAACTGCTTGCTCACTGCACCTGCGCTCTTGCCGTCGGCGAAGCTACGCGAGAGCAGCAATTGCTCGCCATCGGCGGCCAGCAGGCGGAAGCGGAAGCTGCCGTCTTCATCACGGAAGCTGACGAAGCGAGCGCTCTTGGCGGCCTTTTTCTTCACGTCAGTGCTGGCCTGGACGCTGCTGCGGAACGAGCGCAGGCCGACCGCTTCACGCAGTTGTTCAAGGAACGGCGTCGCGCTCTTGCGCGCCTTGGCCGCGCCGGCCAGGAGGATGTCTTCCAGGTCGGCAGGACGTGCGATCAGCTGATGGTAATGCTCGCGCGGCGCGGCCAGTTGACCGTCCAGCAGCTGGAACAGACGCTGTTTGGCCTCACCCCAGCCCAGCCCTTGCAGCAGCGCTTCATGCAGCTCTGCCGATTGCGCCGGGGTGGCGAAGGCCTGGTACAGGGTGAACAGGTGCGAGCTGTCCGGGTCTTTCGCTTCGCCGGGTGCACGGGAGTCGGTGACGATGCGCGAGATGGCGTCTTTCATGTCCTTGGCGCTGGCGAACAACGGGATGGTGTTGTCGTAGCTTTTGGACATCTTGCGCCCGTCGAGGCCCGGCAGGGTCGCCACGCTCTCTTCGATCACCGCCTCGGGCATGGCAAAGAACTCTTTGCCCTGGCCGAACAGGTGGTTGAAGCGCTGGCCGATGTCACGGGCCATTTCCACGTGCTGAATCTGGTCACGGCCAACCGGCACCTTGTGCGCGTTGAACATGAGGATGTCGGCAGCCATCAGCACCGGGTAGCTGAACAGGCCCATGGTCACGCCGGCATCCGGGTCTTCGCCGTTTTCCAGGTTCTTGTCCACCGACGCCTTGTAGGCGTGGGCGCGGTTGAGCAGGCCCTTGCCGGCGACACAGGTCAGCAGCCAGGTCAGCTCAGGGATCTCGGGGATGTCGGACTGACGGTAGAAGGTGACCTTGTCCGGGTCGAGCCCGCCCGCCAGCCAGGTGGCGGCGATCTCCAGGCGCGAACGCTGGATGCGCAACGGGTCATCGCACTTGATCAGCGCGTGATAGTCGGCCAGGAAGTAAAACGAGTCGGCACCGGGCTGCTGGCTGGCAAGGATGGCCGGGCGAATGGCGCCGGCGTAGTTGCCCAGGTGCGGGGTGCCGGTGGTGGTGATACCGGTAAGAATGCGCGTAGTCATGGGTAATCGCTTGATCAGGCTTGGCTCAGTTCGAGAGGCGCGGCAGCACCAGATCCTTCAGATCGGTCAGCTTGCCATGGAAAAAGTGTCCGCATTCTGCCACTTTCAGCAGCTCATGGGGGCGCGACAGGCTGTCGGACCATTCGTAAACCAGCTGCGGATCGACGACTTCGTCGGTGTCCGGCTGGATGACGGTCAACGGGCAAACCTGCGGCAGCGGGAAGTCGTCATTCAAACGCATCACTGCAGGTGCGATCATGAACAGCTGCTGCAGCGCTGCGCCCTGGCTTTCCAGGCGCCCGGCAAGGCTCGCAGCAACGAAACCACCAAACGAAAAGCCCATCAGCACCAGCGGCAGCTCGGGGTAGCTGGCCCGCACCCAGGCCGCGACGGCTTCGGCATCAGCCACTTCACCTGCGCCCATGTCGTGACTGCCAGCGCTTTGGCCGACGCCCCGGTAGTTGAAGCGCAGGGTGTTGTAGCCAGCATCGCGAGCCGTGCGTTGCAGGGTCGAGACCACCTTGTTGAGCATGGTGCCGCCCTGCACCGGATTCGGATGGCAGATCAGTACCACGCCGCGCGGCTCGGCCACTTCCAGCTGCAAGGCTTCCAGTTGGCCGCATGGGCCATCGATGAACAAGGGGGTTTCGCGGATAAGCAAAGCACTACTCCGTGACCTCGGAAGGGGTCGACTCGTCTAGCTGATGAATTCTGTTCTGAAATATTTGCGATCGTTCGCGGTATACAGCGCAGGTCTGAGCCGTTAACGTAAAGCAAAGCCGTTTATAGAGGAAGGACTCGTGGAACTCTCGCTCCTTGTTTGGTTGTTGCCGACCCTGGCCCTGGTCGTCGGCGTAGTCGTCGGCTTCGTCGTGGCCCGCCTGCTGCCCAACGCAGCGCCCAGCAGCACACAGCGTCAACTGGATGATATCCAGCAACGTTTCGACAGTTATCAAAGTGAAGTGGTCACCCACTTCAACAGCACCGCAGCCCTGGTTCAACGCCTGACCCAGAGCTACCAGGACGTGCAGGATCACCTGGCCGACGGTGCCAACCGCCTGGCCCTGGACGAGCTGACCCGTCAGCGCCTGCTGGCAGCGTTGCACTCGGAGGCTGCGCAAAGCCATCGCGATCGCCTGACGCCGCCGAAAGACACCGCCGAAGTGCCGCGTGACTACGCGCCCAAGACGCCTAACTCGCCGGGCATGCTCGACGAGAGCTACGGCCTCAAGCGCTGATCCGAGCTGTACATTGAAAAGGCCTCGCAAGAGGCCTTTTTGCTGTCTGGGCCAAACCTGAGGCAGCTCAGACGCTGGCGTGCAATGCCTGCTCGATATCGGCCAGCAAATCCTCGATATCCTCGAGCCCCACCGACAACCGCACCAACCCCTCGCCTATACCGTGGTGCGCCCGCTCTTCAGGGGTGTAGCTGGAGTGGGTCATGCTCGCCGGATGCTGGGCCAGTGATTCGGCATCACCCAGGCTGACCGCGCGGCTGAACAGCTGCAGGGCATTCATGAAACGCCGACCAGCTTCGATACCACCCTTGAACTCGAAGGCGATCATGCCGCCGGGCAAGCGCATCTGCCGCTGCGCCAGCGTGTACTGCGCAAAGCTCGGCAGGCCAGGATAATGCAACAACTCGACCTGCTGCTGGCCCTGCAGAAACGCAGCCACCTGCGCCGCGTTGGCACAATGCCGATCCATGCGCAGGCCGAGCGTCTTGAGCCCGCGCATCAGCAGTGAGGCATCGTGCGGCGACAGCACCGCGCCAGTCATGTCTTTCAGACCTTGCAGACGAATACGGTCAATCAACGCCTTGCGCCCTGCCACCAGCCCCGCCGTGATGTCGCCATGGCCACTCAGGTATTTGGTTGCCGAGTGCACGACCAGGTCCGCGCCAAGCTCCAGCGGCCGCTGCAGGTAAGGGGTGCAGAAAGTGTTGTCGACCACCACATGAATGTCACGACCGCGCACAGCCTGCGCGACGGCGGCAATATCGACCAGTTCCAGAGTGGGGTTGGCGGGCGACTCGAAATAGACCATGCGGGTCTTGTCGCTGATCGCAGCGGCCAGCGCCTGCGCGTCGTTGAGGTCGACGTGGCGGATCTTGACGCCGAACTCGCCGATACCGTGGTGCAGGAAGGCAAAGGTGCAGCCATAGAGCGTCTGGCCGACAATCAGCTCATCGCCAGGGCGCAGCAAGGTCCACAGGGTGGCGGTGATCGCGCCCATCCCTGAGGCAAGCGCCAGCCCCGCCTCAGCGCCTTCCAGTGAGGCGATGCGCTGTTCCAGCAAATCCAGGGTCGGGTTGGAAATACGGCTGTAGAAATGCCCCGGCTGCTCCCCGGCAAAGCACGCTGCGCCATATTCGACGGTGGGGAAGGCATAGGTAGCCGTTTGGTAAATCGGCGGCACCAGCGCCCCGCCATGGGCGAGCGGATCGTAGCCGTGGTGAATGGCTCGGGTGGAGAATCCGGATTGGCGCTTGGCAACGTCCATGGCTACAGCCTCTTGTGGTTTGTTATAAGCTTATGCCAACGAACCACCAGGATTTTTCCAAAGTCGCCCAGCAAAATCGGCATCTGCGGGCATAAAAACAACAATTGACTCTCTGGAAGGGCAAGCCATGCCTACGACCCTTGACCGCACCGATCGCGCCCTGCTCGGCGCCTTGCAGGACAACGCCCGCCTGACCGTTTCCGAGCTCGCCGACAAGGTTTCACTGACCACCTCGCCCTGCTGGCGGCGGGTCAAGCTGCTCGAAGACAACGGCTACATTACTGGCTATCAGGCCGTGCTCTCGCCCAAGGCTTTGGGCTTTGGCGTGACGGCGTTTGTCAGCATCATGATGGATTCGCATACCAAAGAGATGGCCTTGGCGTTCGAGCGGCGATTGCTGGAAATCCCCGAGATCGTGGCCTGCCATAACGTTTCCGGGCGGTATGATTTCTTGCTGGAAATCCTGGCGCGGGATCTGGAGTCGTTTGGCGAATTTACCCGCGAGGTGTTGCAGCGGTTGCCTGGGGTAAAAGAGATCTATTCGAGTTTTTCGTACAAGGCAGTGAAGGAGCGACGAGTGATTCCGGTTACCGAAAAGCATATATAGAAATGGCCTGCCACAGGGTGGGATCAGTCCTACCTGAGCAACAGCGGGTCCTGACATACCGGTAGACAACCTTGATGCATTTTTAGCCATGGAACGATCAGGAGGATCGACATGGCTGAAGACAATGCATATCACTTAACTGAAGGCCTTTGGATCAGCGCAGTTGCACCCGACCGGGTACCCCTGACGCCCCTTCCCGGCGGCGGGGGCGGCTCAGGATTTGGTGGCTGGGGTTTGAGCGAAGGGCGCCCCCGTGGCACCGGAGGGCCTAATAGCAACCTAGCCCGCGAAATCTCTGCTCGAAGAGTTCTCGACGAAGAGCGACAGGGTATCGATCAGCACTACGCTGCCCAGTACGCTCCGTTGATCAGTAATCTGGCAAATAAGATCACAGCAGATCGCGAACGCATCCGTCAACAAGCCGATGCATTGTCAGGTAGCGCATTCGCTAAGCGATCGGCAGAGCAACGACAGCTCACCTCATTATCACCGCGACTCGAAAAAGCTATCTATCGGCACTGCCTGAAGCTCTGAGTTTCTACGGTGCCGTCTCATTCTACAAACGCTCTGACTCGATGATGACCAGGATCTACGATTCAGGCGTATTTGCTGAGAGGGATGAAGCATTCGCCAACGAACTCTGGAAGCGGATGAATAACTCTATAGAGGGCGCGTACAAACTCCATCTGCATGCGATCACCATTCAGTCGATGAGCGACGGTTTCGCCGAACTTGCTGCGACAGTTGACCAAGCGGAACAGAGCGCCCCCGAGTTTGATTTGGCAAAAGCGATCGAGCGCAGAACATTGCAATTGCAGGAAGAAAGACGAATCTGCTTCGAATGCCTACCAAATTTCCTGCAAAATCAGTTGGTCCAAGCCACCCCCATTGAACCAACACTGAACCTGACCGCGACGCTGTCGGCTTACAAAGCCAGCGCCTTGTTAGCTATAAGCGCCCTGCAGACGAATGTCCCTGCCTTCAGCAGCACCAATCCGGAAATTGTAAGCCCACTCTCCAAGCCGCAGCTAGAAGCATTGCAGCACTTGACCGATGAGCAGCGATTGAAACGGGCAGGGCCTCTATGGGCAGAGTATCACCGAGCCTTGGCACTGAACGAGTCAGTTCGATACCTGCAGCGATTCACTGGCGTGTCGGACAACCTGATACAGCGGGCCTTGGAAGTTGAACAACTGCAAGAGATGCATACTGCTGCACTGAAACAGGAAGCTGCACGTCAGGAAGAAACAAGGCAAAAAAACGAGGCTCAGCGCCTGGGCATGAGTTTTATCTCAGCCATGCCGCTAGCCGCATCGGGGCCGCTGATCCTACCCATCGGCAAGGCAACCTTCGCTATCTCAGCGAGCGCCTACACTACCCTCCAGGCAGCAACCTCAGCAGCGGTCACCCAGCTCGCGAACGCCAGCCTAGCGCTCTCGACACCGTTGCTGGTTGGGGCCCTTTCGCTCCTCTGGCCCTCATCGCTTGGCAACAGCGAACGCCGCTATCTCATCAGTATCCCTGTCGCCGATCTGACACCGCCCGGTGGCCCCGACCTCACTACGATGGCGACGTCCGCGGCAACTGTCGATTTATCGTATGTTCTGTCAGGTAGTGAAAACAGCGACCAACTGAGGCTGTTCGTAGAGCCAGGGGGACGACCCGTCCCTGTACGCGCAGCAACCTTTGACACTGAACGCCAAGTCTACAGCCTCGCATTGGACAATCCGCAACGCATCCTCACTTGGACTCCAGCTAGTGCACCGGGCTCAGAGCAAGGCGGTTCGGCCGGCCTGCCAGCGATACCACCAGGGACGGTTGTTTACACCGGGAGTAACTTGGAGCCGGTAAGCAACGAATCAGGAGGATACCCTGCGCTAGACCTGTTCGACCAAGAGAGGCTAGTAATCACATTCCCGATCGACTCGGGGCTGCCACCCATTCTCCTGGTGTTCAGCAGCCCTAGATACGAACCGGGTGTCGCAATCGGCAGCGGCGAGCAGACTGAAGGGTTGTGGCTAGGAAATGCCAGTACGCGCAGTGGTGTTCAGGTTCCAATTAAAATAGCTGAGCAGCTCAAGGGTCGAGAATTCCGTGACTTCAATGCGTTCCGGAGAGCATTCTGGAAAAGCATTGCGAACGACCCCGAGCTGTCGGAGCAGTTCAGCAAAAGAGACCTGCAGCGGATGAAAAAACACGGGTATGCACCTATTGCACCTTATGTTGATAGACACAAGAGCCAAACTTCGTATGCACTTCACCACGCCATACCTATAAGCGAGAACGGCGGTGTCTATGATATGGACAACCTTAGAATAGTAACACCGGCAGCTCATAACACAATTCATTATGGAGGCAAACAATGATCCTGAAACCTAGGTTGAGCGATTATACAGAGTCGGAATTTTTGGATTTCATCCAGGCCATTGATCAAGCCAATGAAGAAGAACCTGACCATATTCTCTCTGCACTGCTGATTCATTTTAGTGAGATAACCGAGCACCCGTCTGGCTATGACCTTTTATACAAGCCCATTACACCGGCTCTGGGAGAGCCAGCGCAAGTTCTAAGGCTCGTCAAAGAATGGCGCAGTGCCAATGGAAAGGATGGGTTCAAACCGTCTTAGGAATCGTAACTCCACACACGCACTGCGCTGTTCACTACGAGAGTAGGCCATGATTCTCAAGAACCACCTCTGTGAGTACACCGAGCAGAATTTCCTGGAGTTGCTTCATGAAATCAACCGGGCAAATGAGGATGAGGAAGATGACATCTTAGTTCCGTTGCTTGAGCATTTCGAAAGCATCACAGAGCACCCAGCTGGAACTGATCTGATTTACTGGGCAGCGACTGACGAGGTGAGTAAACCGGAGCAGATCCTCGAGATCATCCGAGAATGGCGCAGTGCCAATGGAAAGGATGGCTTCAAGCCCTTCTGAAGCATCCACGCACGCCTCAGACTCGTGCAGTACGGGCAGAGTGCATACCCCAAAAGGCGCTGTAAAAGCCTGTGGCATGCGCTTGGTGGCCTTGATTCGATCAGCCGTAAAAACAAAAAACCCCGCCGAGGCGGGGTTTTTCATTACATCAACGGGCCTTAGATAGCACCACGCTGACGCAACACTTCCAGCACCTGCTTGACGCCGTCTTCGACGCTGCTGCGCTGGGTATCGATCACCAGATCAGCATCCAGCGGCACATCGAACGGGAAGCTTTCGCCCGGGATGTTATCGCCAGCAGCGGCGTACAGGCCCTGCGGATCACGCTCGCGGCACGCCAGTGGCGAGGCCTGCACGTAAACCGTGACCAAGCGGTCCTTGCCGATCAGTGCCTTGGCCTGTTCGCGGCCTTCGGCATCCGGGGCGACGAACGCGGCCAGGGTCAACATGCCGGCTTCGTTGAACTGACGCGCGACATGCGCAGCGCGGCGCCAGTTCTCGGTGCGCCCGGCGCGGTCCTGTGGCAGGCCCTTGTTCAGGTCATGCCGCAGGTTCTGGCCATCGAGCACGTATACAGCACGGCCCATGTCGAACAGCTTGCGCTCCACGGCGTAGGCCAGGGTGCTCTTGCCAGCGCCGGACAGGCCGCTGAACAGCACGGTGGCCGGCTGCTGACCAAAGCGCAGGGCGCGCTCTTCGGTCGTGACGTGAGCCTGCTTGCCATGCTGGCCGGTGCTGCCGTGCGGCAACACAGGCGGTGCGATGATCATGCCGGCGCCAACGGTGCCGTTGGTCAGGCGATCGATGATGATGAACGCGCCGGTGGTGCGGTTGCTGTCGTAGCCGTCCAGCGCGATGGCGGAGTCGAGGCTGACCTTGACCCGGCCGATCTCGTTCAACTGCAGCGAACTGGCCGCGCCTTTTTCGAGGGTGTTCACATCGACCTTGTGGGTGATGCTGGCAATCGAACCCGGCACGTAGCTGGTGGCGCGCTTGATGTCGTACTTCTTGCCCGGCAGCATTGGCTCTTCGGCCATCCACACGAGCATGGCGTCGAACTGGTCGGTCACCGGCGGCACGTTGTCGGCATGTACCAGCAGGTCGCCACGGGAGATGTCGATCTCGTCTTCCATGGTCAGGGTCACGGCCTGGCCTGGGCCAGCGTGCTCCAGTTCACCTTCATAGGTGACGATGGATTTGACCCGGCTGCTCTTGCCCGACGGCAGTACGACGATCTCGTCGCCCTTGTGCACCACGCCGCTGGCGAGGGTGCCGGCAAAGCCGCGGAAGTTCAGGTTGGGCCGGTTGACGTACTGCACCGGGAAACGCAGGTCGGTGAAGTTGCGGTCGGCAGCGACTTCGACGGTCTCGAGGATTTCCATCAAGGTCTGGCCGCTGTACCACGGCGAACGCTCGCTGCGGTTGACCACGTTGTCGCCCTTGAGCGCCGACATCGGTACGAAGTGCAGGCTGCTCGGGGTCAGGTCGATCGCCTGGGCAAACTGCAGGTAGTCAGCCTTGATCGACTCGAACAACTGCTCGTCAAAGCCCTTGAGGTCCATTTTGTTGACCGCAACGACGATGTGCTTGATGCCCAGCAGCGAGGCGATGTAGCTGTGCCGACGGGTCTGGGTCTGCACGCCGTAGCGGGCATCGACGAGGATGATCGCCAGGTCGCATGTCGACGCACCGGTGGCCATGTTGCGGGTGTACTGCTCGTGGCCCGGGGTGTCGGCGATGATGAACTTGCGCTTGGCAGTGGAGAAGTAGCGGTAGGCGACATCGATGGTGATGCCCTGCTCGCGCTCGGCCTGGAGGCCATCGACCAGCAATGCCAGGTCGACTTCTTCGCCCGTGGTGCCGGACTTTTTCGAGTCGCGGGTAATGGCCTCGAGGTGGTCCTCGTAGATCATTTTCGAGTCGTGCAGCAGGCGCCCGATCAGGGTGCTCTTGCCGTCATCGACGTTGCCGCAGGTAAGGAACCGCAGCAGTTCTTTGCGCTCGTGCTGAGCCAGATAAGCGACGATGTCTTCGCTGATCAAATCGGATTGATGCGACATGGAGTAACCCTGAAAATTAGAAGTAGCCCTGGCGTTTTTTGTCTTCCATGGAGCCTGCGCCATCGTGGTCGATGACCCGGCCCTGACGCTCGGAAGTGCGCGTCAGGAGCATCTCCTGGATGATGTCGGTCAGGCTGTCGGCCTCCGACTCCACCGCGCCCGTCAACGGGTAGCAGCCAAGGGTACGGAAACGCACCTTCTTCTTGACGATGCGGGCTTTCTCTTCCTCGGAGAGGTGCTCGAGAATGCGCTCGTCGTCGATCATGATCAGGGTGCCGTTCTTCTCGATGACTTCACGTTCGGCGGCGAAGTACAGCGGCACGATCGGGATGCCTTCAAGGTAGATGTACTGCCAGATGTCCAGCTCGGTCCAGTTCGACAGTGGGAAGACGCGGATCGACTCGCCTTTGTTGACCTTGCCGTTGTAGACGTTCCACAGCTCTGGGCGCTGGTTTTTCGGGTCCCAGCGGTGCTTGCTGTCGCGGAACGAGTAGACCCGCTCCTTGGCCCGGGATTTCTCCTCGTCGCGGCGCGCACCACCGAAGGCGGCATCGAAGCCGTACTTGTCCAGTGCCTGCTTGAGGCCCTGGGTCTTCATGATGTCGGTGTGCTTGGAGCTGCCATGGGTGAACGGGTTGATGCCCTGCGCCACCCCTTCAGGGTTGACGTGGGTGATCAACTCCAGGCCCATTTCCTCGACCATCTTGTCGCGGAAGCTGTACATCTCCTGGAATTTCCACTGGGTATCGACGTGCATCACCGGAAACGGCAGCTTGCCCGGGAAGAAGGCCTTGCGCGCCAGGTGCAGCATCACGGCAGAGTCTTTACCGATCGAGTAGAGCATCACCGGGTTGTCGAACTCGGCGGCCACCTCGCGGATGATGTGGATGCTTTCCGCCTCCAGCTGTTTCAAGTGCGTCAGTTTGTCGACCATGGCTACTCACGTAAAACGATCTTATGAACGGCCAGCGGGCCGTGTTCGAGCGGGCCACTTTAGCACAGCGACTGCTTCTATTTAGGGAGGCGGCTAGATCGAAACGGTCTAACCATATGACTGCCGGTTTGGGGCTTTGGCGGGTGCAACAGCACGCAGGCTGGCGCTCAGATCGGATTCGGGCAGTCGATGAACAGGTGCTCGACGGCAAAGCGCCGAGCCAGGTAGTCACCCAACGCCTGCACCCCATAGCGCTCGGTAGCATGGTGGCCGGCAGCGATGAAGCTGATGCCGTTCTCGCGGGCACTGTGAAAGGTCTGCTCGGAAGCCTCGCCACTGATGAACAGGTCAACGCCCTGGGCAATCGCCGTGTCGATGTAGCCTTGGCCGCCACCGGTGCACCAACCGATGCGCCGCACCAGTTGCTCGCCTTCGATCAGCAACGGCTCGCGCCCCAGCACCTCGCGCACGCGACGGGCGAAATCTCGCGCTGAAATTGGCTCGTCAAGCGAGCCAAGCATGCCCACTACCTTCGGATTGTTCGGGTCGAGCGGGCCTTCGGCGGTAATACCAAGTTGATGCGCCAGTTGCACGTTGTTGCCAACCTCCGGGTGCACATCCAGCGGCAGGTGGAACGCCAGCAGGCTGATGTCATGCTTGAGCAGCGTCTTCAGGCGGCGTTGCTTGATGCCGGTGATGCACGGGTCTTCGCCTTTCCAGAAGTAACCATGGTGCACCAGCACCAGATCAGCCTCGGCTTCTACTGCCGCATCGAGCAATGCCTGGCTTGCGGTAACGCCGCTGACGATGCGGCTGACCTGGGGCCGGCCTTCGACTTGCAGGCCATTGGGGCAGTAATCCTGGATCCGCGCGCTGTTCAGATAGCGTTCGGCTTCGGTGACCAGCGTGGTGAGGGCGACGGCCATGAAAAATCTCCTCGCAGGGGCATGTTGGCAGGGCGCAAGGCCCTATAATGGCGGCCATTATGAGCTGTCGCCGGCGCTGCGGATACCGCTGCCAGGCGCCCGCCAAACGCACGCCGACGATGCGCCGCAGTGGCCGTCGCCGCGCGCCGTGTTCAGGTGTATCATCGCGCGCGCCTCCCCGGGCCGCTCTGCGACGGCCCTGCCCTACTCCCAGGATTGATTCGATGCTCAAGGTTATGCGTTACTTTGGCTGGCCACTGCTTACCGGCATATTGATCGCCATGCTGGTCATCCAGCGCTTTCCGGAGTGGGTCGGCCTGCCCAGCCAGGACGTCAACCTGCAGCAGGCGCCGCAGACCACGCGGATCATGCAGGGCCCGGTGTCGTACGCCGATGCGGTCACCCTGGCCGCGCCAGCGGTGGTCAACCTGTACACCACCAAAGTGGTCAACAAGAGCGCCCACCCGCTGTTCGAAGACCCGCAGTTCCGCCGCTTCTTCGGTGACAACCTGCCCAAGCAACGGCGTTGGGAGTCGAGCCTGGGTTCGGCGGTGATCATGAGCCCGGAAGGCTACTTGCTGACCAACAACCACGTCACCAGCGGCGCCGACCAGATTGTGGTCGCCCTCAAGGACGGTCGCGAGACCTTGGCCCGAGTGATCGGCAGCGACCCGGAAACCGACCTGGCGGTGCTCAAGATCGACCTCAAGAACCTGCCGGCGATAACCATCGGCCGCTCCGACACCATCCACATCGGCGACGTCTCGCTGGCCATCGGCAACCCGTTCGGGGTTGGCCAGACGGTGACCATGGGCATCATCAGTGCCACCGGGCGTAATCAGTTGGGTCTGAACAACTACGAAGACTTCATCCAGACCGACGCGGCGATCAACCCCGGCAACTCCGGGGGTGCGCTGGTCGACGCCAACGGCAACCTGGTCGGTATCAACACGGCAATCTTCTCCAAGTCCGGCGGTTCGCAGGGCATCGGCTTCGCCATCCCGGTGAAACTGGCGCTGGAGGTGATGAAGTCGATCATCGAGCACGGTCAGGTGATTCGCGGCTGGCTGGGGATCGAAGTGCAGCCACTGAGCCAGGAGTTGGCCGAATCGTTTGGCCTGGAGGGCAAGCCCGGGATTGTCGTGGCGGGGATCTTCCGCGATGGCCCGGCTCAGCGTGCAGGCTTGCAGCTGGGTGATGTGATCCTGAGCATCAATGGTGAGCCGGCGGGCGATGGCCGCAGGTCGATGAACCAGGTGGCGCGGATCAAGCCGACCGACAAGGTGGCGATCGAGGTGATGCGCAATGGCAAGCAGCTCAAGCTGATTGCCGAAGTGGGCCTGCGCCCACCGCCGGCGCCGGTAGCGCCGAGCGAAGATAAATAAAAAAAGGGCCGCAATCGCGGCCCCTTTTTGTATCAGTGCAGGATCTGGCTGAGGAACAACTTGGTCCGGTCACTCTGCGGCCGGTCGAAGAAGTCATCCGGCGCCGCCTGTTCGACGATCTCGCCTTTGTCCATGAAGATCACCCGGTTGGCCACGGTGCGGGCAAAGCCCATCTCGTGGGTCACGCAGAGCATGGTCATGCCGTCTTCGGCCAGGCCCACCATGGTGTCGAGCACCTCTTTGACCATCTCCGGGTCGAGCGCCGAAGTCGGCTCATCGAACAGCATGATCTTGGGCTTCATGCACAGCGCCCGGGCAATCGCTACTCGCTGCTGCTGCCCACCGGACAACTGCCCAGGAAACTTGTGCGCCTGCTCCGGGATGCGCACGCGCTCCAGATAGTGCATGGCGATTTCCTCGGCCTTGCGCTTGGGCATCTTGCGCACCCACATCGGCGCCAGGGTGCAGTTCTCGAGAATGGTCAGGTGCGGGAACAGGTTGAAGTGCTGAAACACCATGCCGACTTCGCGGCGGATCGCTTCGATCTGCTTGAGGTCGTTGGTCAGCTCGACGCCGTCAACGACGATGCGCCCTTGCTGGTGCTCTTCAAGCCGGTTGAGGCAACGGATAGTGGTCGACTTGCCCGAACCGGAAGGCCCGCACAAGACGATGCGCTCGCCCTGACGCACGTTCAGGTTGATGTCCTTGAGCACATGGAACTGGCCATACCACTTGTTCACGCCCTGCATCTGGATGATGCCTTCGGGGCCGGCAGGCTGCTTGATCGCTTCACTCATTTTGAAACTCCTAACGCTTGTGGCCAGTGTCCAGCTTGCGCTCCAGGTGCATGGAGTAGCGGGACATACCGAAACAGAAAATCCAGTAAACCAGGGCGGCAAACACATAGCCCTCGGTCGCCATACCCAACCAGGCCGGGTCTGCCGTGGCTTGGCGCACGCTGTTGAGCAGGTCGAACAAGCCGATGATGATTACCAGGCTTGTGTCCTTGAACAGGGCAATGAAGGTGTTGACGATGCCCGGGATGACCAGCTTCAAGGCCTGCGGCAAGATCACCAGGCCCATCGAGCGCCAGTAACCCAGGCCCATCGCCGACGCCGCTTCGTACTGGCCTTTGGGGATGGCCTGCAAGCCGCCACGTACAACCTCGGCGATATAGGCCGACTCGAACAGGATGACGAAGATCATCGCCCGCAGCAGCTTGTCGAAGCTCATGCCCTCAGGCATGAACAGTGGCAACATCACCGAGGACATGAATAGCACGGTGATTAGCGGGATCCCGCGCCAGAACTCGATGAAGGTCACCGACACCGACTTGATCACCGGCATCCGCGAGCGCCGCCCCAGTGCCAGCAGAATCCCCAACGGCAATGCCGCGGCGATACCGACAGTAGCGATCACCAGGGTCAGCATCAGCCCGCCCCACTGTGAGGTCGGCACCTGGGTCAGGCCAAAGCTGCCGCCATGCAGCAGGAAGTACGCCACGGTCGGGTAGACCAGCAGGTAGCCAATGCCGTAGGCCACCTTGCGCGGGAAGCGGCGGATGAACAGCGGCGCCGCACCGATCACACCCAGCCACACGGTCAGGTCGACGCGCCAGCGCAGGTCGCTCGGGTAATAGCCATACATGAACTGGCCAAAGCGCTGCTGAACGAACACCCAGCAGGCGCCCTCCTTGGTGCAGTCGGCGCGGGTTGTGCCGGTCCAGTTGGCGTCGATGAACGCCCACTGCAACAGCGGCGGCACGGCCAGCCAGACCAGGTAGATGGCAAAGAAGGTCAGCAGCGTATTGACCCAGCTGGAGAACAGGTTGGCGCGCATCCAGGCCACCACACCAACGGTCTTCACCGGTGGTGGCATATCAGGTTTGAAAACATGGGCGTTCATGCGCGACTCCTACCGCTCGATCAGCGCAATGCGCTTGTTGTACCAGTTCATCAGCAACGAGATGCTGATGCTGATCGTCAGATAAACCGCCATGGTGATCGCCATGACTTCGACCGACTGGCCGGTCTGGTTGAGCACCGTGCCGGCAAACAGCGAGACCAGTTCCGGGTAGCCGATAACCGCTGCCAGTGAGGAGTTCTTGGTCAGGTTGAGGTACTGGCTGGTCAGCGGCGGAATGATCACCCGCAGCGCCTGGGGAATGATCACCTTGCGCAGCGTCGGCCCTTCGCGCAGCCCCAGCGAACGGGCGGCTTCGGTCTGGCCATGGCTGACCGAGCGGATACCAGCACGCACGATTTCCGCGATAAAGGCTGCGGTATAGATCGACAGCGCCAGGGTCAGCGCCATGAACTCAGGGATCAGCACCCAGCCACCGGCAAAGTTGAAGCCCTTGAGCTGCGGCACTTCCCACTGCAGCGGGTTGCCGAACAGCAGCACGCACATGGCCGGAATGCCGACCATCAGTGCCAGACCGACCCAGAACTTGTGGAACGGTTGCCCGGTTAGCTCGAAGCGCTTGTTGGCCTGGCGCACCATCAGCACCACAGCGACGATGGCGACCACCAGCGACACCACAAATGGCCAGAAGCCATCGGCCATCGACGCGCCCGGCATGTTCACGCCGCGGCTACTGATGAAGAACAGGTCATCGATATTGATGCTGCCGCGCGGCCCAGGCAACGCAGTGAACACCGCGAAGTACCAGAACAGGATCTGCAGCAGTGGCGGGATGTTGCGGAAGGTTTCGACGTAGACCGTGGCCAGCTTGTAGACCACCCAGTTGGAGGACAGGCGGCCGACCCCCACGGTAAAGCCGATCAAGGTCGCCAGGACGATACCGATGACACTCGCCAGCAAGGTGTTGAGCAGGCCGACCAGCAGCACCCGCGAGTAGGTGTCCGCTTCGGTGTAGTCGATCAGGTGCTGGGCAATGCCGAAGCCGGCACTGCGCTCGAGAAAGTCGAAGCCCGAGGTGATGCCTCGGTGCTGCATGTTGGTTTGGGTGTTGTGGATCAGGTACCAGCCCAGCCCCACCACGCAGACCACCGTGAGGATCTGGAACAGCCACGCGCGCACACGTGGATCACTAAGGGAAAAGCCCTTGGGTGCGCCGATTTGATTTTGCATGAAGTGCCCCGGAAAAAAGGGATCAGAACAGCCTGCGGCGGCAGGATGCCGCCGCAGGTGCAGCCATCAGCGCACCGGTGGTGCGTACTGGATGCCGCCGTTGTTCCACAGGGCATTCAGGCCACGATCGATCTGCAGCGGGGTGCTCTTGCCAAGGTTCTTCTCGAACACTTCGCCGTAGTTACCCACTTGCTTGACGATCTGTACCACCCAGTCCTTGGGCAACTTGAGGTCTTTGCCGTACTCGCCGTCAGCGCCGAGCAGGCGGGCGTTGTCCGGATTCTTGCCGGATTTGGCTTCAGCCTCGACGTTTTTCGAGGTGAGGCCGGCTTCTTCGGCATTGAGCATGGCGAACAGGGTCCACTTGACGATGCTGAACCACTCTTCATCACCCTTGCGCACGACCGGGCCCAGCGGCTCCTTGGAGATAGTCTCCGGGAGAACCACGTACTCGGTCGGTGCCGCCAGCTTGGAGCGCTGTGCGTAGAGCTGCGACTTGTCCGAGGTGAGCACGTCGCAACGGCCCGATTCCAGCGACTTGGCGCTCTCGTCGGAGGTGTCGAAGGTGATCGGGGTGTACTTCAGGCCATTGGCGCGGAAGTAGTCGGAGACGTTCAGTTCGGTGGTGGTGCCGGCCTGGATGCAGACGGTCGCGCCGTCGAGTTCCTTGGCGCTGGAGACACCCAGCTTCTTGTTGACCAGGAAGCCGATGCCGTCGTAGTAGGTCACGCCAGCGAAGACCAGGCCCATGCCAGCATCACGCGAGCTGGTCCAGGTGGTGTTGCGCGAAAGCACATCGACTTCGCCGGACTGCAGCGCGGTGAAGCGCTCCTTGGCGTTGAGCTGGCTGAACTTGACCTTGGTGGCATCGCCGAACACTGCAGCGGCTACCGCGCGGCACACATCGGCGTCGATGCCGACAATGTTGCCTTTGGCGTCAGGTACCGAGAAACCCGGCAGGCCATCGCTCACGCCACACTGGACGAAGCCCTTTTTCTTTACCGCATCCAGCGTAGCGCCGGCCTGGGCAAAACTGGTTGCACCCAGCGCAGCGGCAGCGGTCAGGACTGCCAGCGTGGTTTTCAACATCTTCATCTACAACCTCCAAATCGCTCTTGTTGTGTCGAGCCGGAATTGCACCGCACCCTTATGAGGCACATCCGACCCCTGTTGGCTTGTTTTTGGGTCACGTGGTGCAATGAGCTGTTCTGTGACAGCCTTTGATCCAAACGCAGGGTGTTACCGTTGCCGGCAAATCCCTGCGCATCGATAGATCCATAGCAAGGCGCGTACCACAGTTGCCGGCTTAAGCGATTAAGCGGTCGTCAAGTAGTAAAAGTTGTACAGTTGCGACATCTTGTTAAGGCATTCACTACCCCTGCCTTTTTTTAATGCACTTAATACGTACACGCGCACAAATTCGGAGCAGTTATGACCAACCCGTTGATTATCGAACCGCAAACCACCGCTGACGCCTGTGTGATCTGGTTGCACGGCCTGGGTGCCGACCGTTACGACTTCCTACCGGTGGCCGAATTTCTTCAGGAGCGTTTGCTCAGCACGCGCTTCGTCATGCCCCAGGCGCCGACCCGCCCGGTCACCATCAATGGCGGCTACGCCATGCCCAGTTGGTATGACATCAAGGCCATGACCCCGGCGCGCGCCATCGACGAAGCGCAGCTGGACGAGTCGGCCGAACAGATCATCCAATTGATCAAGGCCGAGCAGGCCAAAGGCATCAACCTGTCGCGGATTATCCTCGCCGGGTTTTCCCAAGGCGGCGCGGTGGTGCTGCACACGGCCTATATAAAATGGCAGGAAGCGCTCGGCGGGGTCATTGCCCTGTCGACCTACGCGCCGACCTTCAGCGCCGAGCACCAACTCAGTGCCTGCCAGGAGCGCACACCGGCGCTGTGCCTGCACGGCATCCATGACCCGGTGGTGATTCCCTCGATGGGCCGCACCGCCTTCGAGTACCTGAGCCAATGGAACGTCGCCGCGCGCTGGCTGGAATACCCGATGGAGCATGAAGTGGCCGTTGCCGAGCTTGCCGATATCCACGACTGGCTCAGCGAACGGCTGCGCTGAACCCGGCCGGCAGGCAGCTACCGGCGCATTCCCCTACGCCGCGCCCGGATCTTGCATTACACTGGCCGGCGTATATTCCTTAATCAAATAATGAGATGACCGTGCTGAAGGCACTGAAAAAAATATTCGGCAAGGGCGACGCCGCACCGCAAACGGCTGCGCCCCAAGCCACTGAAACAGCACCCGCACCTGCGGTTCTACCGCCTGCTACCGAGGTTCAGCCTCACCCCGAGCCTGCCGTTGCTGCTGCGCCGGTCGTATCGCCGCGCAGCGAAAAGCCTGCGCAAGCCAAGCCTCGCCGCGAACGCAAGCCCAAGCCACAGGCCAGCCTGTGGAAGCCGGAAGACTTTGTCGTCGAAGCTCAGGAAGGCAAGACCCGCTTCCACGACTTCAAGCTCAGCAATGAGCTGATGCACGCCATTCAAGACCTCGGCTTCCCGTACTGCACGCCGATCCAGGCCCAGGTGCTGGGTTATACCCTGCGCGGTCAGGACGCCATCGGCCGGGCCCAGACCGGTACCGGCAAGACGGCCGCATTTCTGATTTCGATCATTTCCCAGCTGCAGCAGACGCCGCCGCCCAAAGAGCGCTACATGGGCGAGCCGCGCGCACTGATCATCGCGCCGACCCGCGAGCTGGTGGTACAGATCGCCAAGGACGCCGCCGACCTGACCAAATACAGCGGCCTCAACGTCATGACCTTCGTTGGCGGCATGGACTTCGACAAGCAGCTCAAAGCGCTTGAAGCCCGTCACTGCGACATTCTGGTGGCCACCCCGGGTCGCCTGCTGGACTTCCATCAGCGCGGCGAAGTGCACCTGGACATGGTCGAAGTGATGGTGCTCGATGAAGCCGACCGCATGCTCGACATGGGCTTCATCCCGCAGGTCCGGCAGATCATCCGCCAGACACCGCCGAAGAGCGAACGGCAGACGCTGCTGTTCTCGGCGACCTTCACCGACGACGTGATGAACCTGGCCAAGCAGTGGACCACCAACCCGGCGATCGTCGAGATCGAGCCGGAAAACGTCGCCAGCGAAACTGTCGAGCAGCACGTCTATGCCGTTGCCGGCAGCGACAAGTACAAGCTGCTGTACAACCTGATTACCCAGCAGAAGTGGGAACGGGTGATGGTCTTTGCCAACCGCAAGGACGAAGTGCGGCGTATCGAAGAGCGCCTGGTGCGCGACGGTATCAATGCCGCTCAGCTGTCCGGCGATGTGCCGCAGCACAAGCGTATTCGTACTCTGGAGAATTTCCGCGAAGGACGCGTCACCGTGCTGGTCGCTACCGACGTGGCCGGGCGCGGGATTCACATCGATGGCATCAGCCACGTGATCAACTTCACCCTGCCGGAAGATCCGGACGACTACGTGCACCGCATCGGCCGCACCGGTCGCGCTGGCGCTGCTGGCATCTCGATCAGCTTTGCCGGTGAAGACGACTCGTATCAGCTGCCGGGCATCGAAGCCCTGCTAGGGCGCAAGATCAAGTGCGAAATGCCACCTGACGAGCTGCTCCAGGCCGTGCCGCGCAAGGCCCACTGACAGCCCGGTGCAGCGCCTGCCGAACTACCAGCGTTCGGCAGCCTGCTGATCGCTGTGCCTGCCCTCGACCCAGCGCGGTCCGTCTTCGGTGGTTTCTTTCTTCCAGAACGGCGCGCGGGTTTTCAGGTAATCCATCATGAAGTTGCAGCCATCGAAGGCGGCCTGACGGTGCGCGCTGGCAACGCCGACAAACACGATCGGCTCGCCGGGCTGAAGCGTCCCTATACGGTGCAGCACCTCAACCTTGAGTAACGGCCAACGCTGCTCCGCCTCCACAACGATCTTGGCAAGGGCCTTCTCGGTCATGCCGGGGGCGTGCTCGAGAAACATCCCCGCCACTTCGCGGCCATCGTTGAAGTCGCGCACATAGCCGACAAAACTCACCACCGCACCCACACCCGCATTGGCTGCGTGCATGGCATTGACCTCGGCGCCGGGGTCGAACGCCTGTTGCTGCACTCGTACGGCCATGTTCAGCCTCCGGTCACCGGTGGGAAAAACGCCACTTCGTCGCCATCTGCCAAGGGCTCAGCCAAACGGCAAAGGTCCTGGTTGCGCGCGCACATCAGGTTCTGTTCGGCGAGCACGGCGTAGGCCGGGCCTTTGCCGAGCAGCGCCTGGCGCACGGCTTCTACCGTCTCGAAGTCGCCCTCCAGGCGCTCACCGTCACGCCCAAGCAGCTCGCGATAACGGGCGAAGTACACCACCTCGACGCTCATTGCGCAGCCGCCTTGAAGTCGCCGCTCTTGCCGCCAACCTTCTCCAGCAGGCGCACCTGTTCGATGACCATGCCCTTGTCGACGGCCTTGCACATGTCGTAGATGGTCAGCGCGGCGACGCTGGCAGCGGTCAATGCTTCCATCTCCACCCCGGTCTGCCCGGCGAGCTTGCAGCGGGCAACGATGCGCACGGCATCAACGCCCTCGGCCGCGAGCTCGACTTTGACGCTGGTAAGCATCAGCGGATGGCACAACGGGATCAGGTCACTGGTCTTTTTCGCCGCCTGGATACCGGCAATACGGGCTACGGCAAACACATCCCCCTTGGGGTGATCACCGTCGACGATCATCTGCAGGGTCTGCGGCAACATGCGTACCCGCGCCTCGGCCACTGCCTCGCGCTGGGTCACGGCTTTTTCAGTGACGTCGACCATATTGGCGCGCCCCTGGGAATCGAGATGAGTCAGCACTGCTCTGCTCCTGTGAAGGGAGCAGAGAGTGTAAACCTGCAAGTCAGCTTTACGCAGCGAAAATAACCGGGCGGCGAACCGCCCGGGCAGATGGCTTACATATGCGACTCGGCGTACTCGGCAAGCACCGAGCGCGGGACACCCTGCAGGGTGATGTGCACGCCGTGGGGGAAGTCCTTGAAGCGCTCGGTCAGGTAGGTCAGGCCCGAGCTGGTCGCGGACAGGTAGGGGGTGTCGATCTGCGCCAGGTTGCCCAGGCAGACCACCTTGGAGCCAGCACCGGCGCGGGTGATGATGGTTTTCATCTGGTGCGGGGTGAGGTTCTGGCATTCGTCGATCAGGATCAGGCTCTGCTGGAAGCTGCGACCGCGGATGTAGTTCAGCGATTTGAACTGCAGCGGCACCCGTTCAAGGATGTACTCGACACTGCCGTGGGTATTCTCGTCGTCCATGTGCAGGGCTTCGAGGTTGTCGGTGATGGCGCCCAGCCAGGGCTCCATTTTCTCCGCCTCGGTACCGGGCAGGAAGCCGATCTCCTGGTCCAGACCCTGCACGCTGCGGGTGGCGATGATGCGCCGGTAGCGCTTGCTGACCATGGTCTGTTCGATCGCTGCCGCCAGCGCCAGGATGGTCTTGCCCGAGCCCGCTGCGCCGGTCAGGTTGACCAGGTGAATATCCGGGTCGAGCAAGGCGAACAGCGCCAGGCTCTGGTGGATGTCACGCGGTTTCAGGCCCCAGGCTTCCTGATGCAACAGCGGCTCCTGGTGCAGATCGAGCAACAGCAGCTCGCCCTCGCGGATGCCTTTGACCCAGCCGACGAAGCCTTGCTCGTCGATGATGAACTCGTTGACGTGCACCGACGGCAACGGGTCGGTCAGTTGCACCCGGTGCCAGGTGCGGCCGCGCTCCTGACGCGTGTCGACCTTGTTGACGCGGTCCCAGAACGAACCGCTGACCGAGTGATAGCCCTTGGACAACAGCGATACGTCGTCAACCAGTTGGTCGGTGCTGTAGTCCTCGGCGGCAATCCCGCAGGCGCGCGCCTTGAGGCGCATGTTGATGTCTTTGGTGACCAGCACCACGTCCAGATCGGCACGCTTGGCGCGCAGTTCCAGCAGCTGGTTGATGATGATGTTGTCGGCGAGGTTTTCCGGCAGCAAGCGATTGGGCTCGCTGCGCGGCCCCATCAGGATCGACAGGAAACCTTTCGGCCCGCTCTTGCCACGCTGGATCGGTACGCCCTGCTCGACGTCATTGGGTGACGCGTCGGCAAGGGTCTGGTCGATCAGGCGAATGGCCTGGCGGCAGTCGGCGGCGATGGTCTTTGTGCCCGTCTTGAGCTTGTCGAGTTCCTCCAGCACCGTCATCGGGATAGCGACGTGGTGCTCCTCGAAGTTGAGCAGGGCGTTGGGATCGTGGATCAGGACGTTGGTATCGAGCACATACAGGATTGGCTTGCTGGAGGAAGGGTTGCGTCCATGGTCATCCATACTCGGGCACCTTATGTCAGAACCGCGCGACGCATTCTTGCTGCGTCGCAGAGTGACGCCGTTCTCCCCGTATCCGCGTTGTTACGGGCGGGGGGCTCACCTGGCAAAGGAGGGTCTGGATGACGCCACCTGTGCTGCAGGAATCGGCTGTCTGGCTCTTTCATACCGCATAAACGATGAACAAAAAAAGCTTTTTTACGTATTGATGAAGTTTATTTTTCCGGATGACGATCCGACCTTGGCGAAGCCCGAGGATGGGTCTAGAGTCATGTATCAAGCTCATTCGCCATCATCCGGCTACGCCGCCCTGGGTCGTTGCGCCGGTGCCTGCGCCGCGCCCGTATTCCTTGCAGTCCTGCCAACCAATCCCGCTCTGCACCGTGTGCTGCAGCAGCCACTCCAGCGCCGGTTGAGCCTTGGCTTGGTTGTCGTGAAACTGGATAACGCCTTTGCGCCACAACAGCATCAGCGTCACCACACGCTGGGCTGAGGCCTCTGCGGTCAAAACACCTTCGTCCATTGCGTCGATATCCCACAACGAAACCTGCAGCCCTTCGCTGGCCATGAACGCCTCGCCGTCGCTGCGGCGCTGGCCATAGGGCGGGCGGAACAGCGGCACGTACTGCTCGGGCAACTCGGCCTGGACCCATGCCTGGCTGCGACGCAGTGAATCCTGCCAGCCCTGCCATTGCGCGTGGGAGCGGTACTCCCAGCCCTGGATGCCGACGCACTGTTTGCGGTACACGTCCTGCAATCGGCCCGCGCCGCTGTCACGGCGCTGCTGCAGGCGGTTGCCGAGGACGAAGAAGGTCGCATTGAGCTTCTGCCGGCGCAGGTAATCGGCCAGGTCGTCGGTGCTGCTGCCCTGCCCGCCCGGGCCGCCGACAAAGGTCAGCAGGAACATCCGGTCGTTGAGTTCATCGCCATTGCGCTCGCGGCTGGACAGCCGTTCGATCTCGCTGCTGGTCTGCGGGAACAGCGCCGCCTTGCGCAGCTGTTCATCCAGGTAGCGCCGATGAAAGGTGCGACTGGGTTCGGTCCAACCTGCATAGAACTCGCCGACATCGGCATTGAACGTGGCCGCCCGGATACGCAATTCGGCCATCGACTCGAGTGGGTAGCAGAACGACGCATCCTGCTCGCAACTGCGTTGCGCCTGCTGGTAGTTCTGCCACAAGCGCTGCCACATCCGCGCCCGCACCGCCCGCACCACCGACAGGTTGACCTGCCTGAGCTGTAGCCGCGCGGCCAACGTCGGCTCGTCGAGCATTTCACTCTCTTGCAGCACCTGGGCAAACGACAGGATCTCGGCCCGTGACGCCACATCGAACAGCGCCGGGCTGTCCAGTTGCTCAGGCCACAGGCTGCGATCAAAGCTGGCCGGGACGACCGGGGCGGCTTGCACGGCCAGGCTCAACACGCTGGCCAGCATGGCCAAGGCTATGCGCACGATCAAATTCTCCATTTCATCCTGGCCGGCACTATAGCGCGACCCTGGTCGATGTTCTGCGGCTATCGTCGGCATAGTTTGGACTTGCCCGGCTCAGCCCGTAGAATCGGCTGCATTCGATTTCAGGAGCCGACCCGATGCTGACGGTGATTTCCCCCGCAAAAACCCTCGACTACGACACCCCGCCGGTGACCGAGCGTTTCACCCTGCCGCAGTATCTGGACCACTCACAGGCGCTGATCAGCCAACTGCGCGACCTGAGCCCGGCGCAGATCAGCGAGCTGATGCACCTCTCGGACAAACTCGCCGGCCTCAACGCCGCACGCTTTGGCAGCTGGAGCGCAGACTTCACCCCGGAAAATGCCAAGCAGGCCCTGCTGGCGTTCAAAGGTGACGTGTACACCGGCCTCGACGCCGAAACCCTCAGTGAAGACGATTTCAGCTACGCCCAGGATCACCTGCGCATGCTCTCTGGCCTGTACGGCCTGCTGCGCCCACTCGATCTGATGCAACCCTACCGACTGGAAATGGGCACCAAGCTGGCCAACCCACGCGGCAAGGACCTGTACGCCTTCTGGGACACGCGCATCAGCGAATGGCTGAACCAGGCATTGGCCGAGCAAGGCGACGACGTGCTGCTGAACCTGGCCAGCAACGAGTACTTCAGCGCAGTCAAACGCAGCGCGCTCAAGGCCCGGATCATCAATGTCGATTTCAAGGACTGGAAGAACGGCCAGTACAAGATCATCAGCTTCTACGCCAAGAAAGCCCGCGGGATGATGAGCCGGTACGTGATCCAGGAGCGAGTTGCCGATCCGGAGCAGCTCAAGCAGTTCGATGTGCAGGGTTACTACTACAGTGTTGAGCAGTCGAAGCCGGATCAGCTGGTGTTTTTGCGGGATCATCCGGAAGGGTGATGTAGCCCTGCTGCAGTGTGTCCAGCGCGGCTAGTGATGCCCTCTGTCGATCAGGCAAAATGCCAAGCCGGCCACAGAGTGGTCACTCAAGTACTGGACAACTACCTCTGCGTTAGTATGCGTGTCCTGACCGAAGCGATATGCATCCCAGCCGCCAGTGACGCCGATTGGTGGCGGCAGCTTTGCCGGACCTTTTGACTGGTAGGGCTCCCCTAGCACTGCACGAATATCGGCTTGGCGCATGCTCAGCGTGAAAGGATTGGGCAGCTCGCCGGTGTAGACCTGATCGCTATCAACCACTGCAGTCAGCGTGACAGTGATCCGTTCCAGTCTGCGCGTTTCAGCCCAGAACCACAGTTCGATGCCAAGTGCCGGTTTCTGGATTAGGTCCTCGTTGTTGCCTCCAGTGAGTAGTTGAACAGGAGGCACACCACTGACCAAATCGTCCGCGAGAAGCGTTTCGTACGTCTGTCCCAGTCCCTTGATCAAACGATTGATTGTCAATGCATCCATCAGTACCACCCCTGCTCTTCATTGACTTCATGAATTCGGCGCCGGGCCGTCTCCAGGTCCGTTTCAGTGAATCCCTGTTCCAGCATATAGGGCTTGATCGTATCAAAATTGCTGTCGGCGGCTGCTCGAAGATCGTCCGCGTCGCAGAGCTGCTTTATTCGTGTATTTCGTCCGCCGTAGGTTTCGCTGTATTTCTGGTGAACCGTTGCCGGGATCGCAACGCCTGCCACTTTTTTCAGGTATTCGTCTGCCTGCTTCTGCGTAAGCGTCCTGAAGTTCGCCTCCAGATAGCGACGTATCGCTGCCTGTGAAGGCATATGGTCCACTTGCTGGCCATTGCGCAAGCGTCCAGTAAACGCGCCATAGATATCGACCTCCAGGGGCCCGACAACGGGCTTAGCAAATACTAGATACAGGGGCGGGGCACCAGAATCAGCGGGGAAAACCAAAATGCTGTCATGCCATGTCAGATCGTCTGATGCAGGATAGATTTCAACATGGCTGTCCTGGCCTTCAGCGACTGGGTGAATCAGTATATGGGCCAGTGCATCGGTCACTCCCGGATAGGTCACCGCCGCTTGTTGTGCAGGGCCGTTATTGGGTGTCCAGATAATAACGATGTCGTTGAGTATTGCCTCCATGGCGGTGCGGTCTTCATTCCATTCAGCATTTACCACCGGCACGCTGTCCCTGCCGGAGCTAGCACTGGAATGGAGGCCATATACCCGCATGATGCCCTCGGCATCGCGGCGGAACTGAAAGCGCACCCGCGTTGGAGCAGCTGTCATGCCTCGTAACTGTTCTTCAGTTAATGTTGAATCGCCCATGCTCGTGGGCCAGAGCGCCAAAAGCAACGCGCTCGCCGCTGAACCTGCGGCAGCGCCGGCGGCCCGCATACTCCAGGTGCCGAGCGTTTCAAGTGTGGCTTGGCCAGCCAGCCTGCCGAGGGTTGTGCCACCCTCCATGCTGGCGACAGCCGTTGAACCCATCACCACTGCCTGACCAAAATTCGCCACTGGCTCAACCGACGTTCCGGCCTCGGTTGATGACGGCGCTACAGTGCAGGTTTTTGCAAATACGCATAGTTTCGGCGGCGTGTACCCGGTTAGGCCTTCCATGGGGATGCTTGCTGTGAATGCGCTTGCATGTGCGCCGGTACTAATTGCTCTAGCCCATATGTGAGTCGCAGCCTGAGCCTGAGCGGCATAATCAGGTGCGATCGAAACACTTGTATCGTTAGCCGCAATGATGCTCGACTGGGTTGCGATGAGCCGATTATTACCTAATGGACAGCCGCACTGGACGGCATGACCATGGGTGGCAACAGCGACGAATTCATCAATTACCGTGGAGTTTCCCTCAGCGATATACCCGATACAGCTGCATACTGGGCACCATACTGGATCGCTGATGCGTGCTGCTTTCCTGTGTTCGACAGTTGTATTCGCGGATCCCTTGACCACTGTCCCACCTGTGGTAGTTGGGTCTCCTTCTCTGATGACAAATACCATTGCGCCTCCCGTCAGCGCCGGTGTTCGGACATATGCTTCCCATTACCACAGCTCTGCTGGGCTAGCGCCGCACGCCCTTCGCTAACCTGCGGGGTGCGCATTGCTGGCTGCAGATGACTCGTGGTCCAAGGCAGTTCAAGCCGCACTTTAATGCCTCCACTGACATCCCACCGCCAGCCCTTAGCTTTATTTCAGAACCGCTCTGTTTCCGCATGTGAGCGCTTTTGCACTGCACAGCCTCACCACTGGGTTCACGCAACCCCGAGCGCTAAACACCGCGCACCAGGAAATTGCTCCAGCTATGCGCCAAGGCAGACCACCGCAGCTGAACCGTACATGGCGCATTGCACGAACTGGAAGTCCCTTGCCGTGGAGCCGAACCGTTCGAGAGGTGCTGTAAAGCAGCCACGGCGACCTTGAGTGGAACCACCATCACGACGCCCCGCCGATCCGCTCTGCGCCAGCGCAGTGAGGAGTGCATTTGATTTGATCCGCCAGCGACCTCAGAGGGCCGAACGCAGGCACAGCAGAGGGCGGCCCGCCAAAAAACAACCCACAACCACCTGAACTACCCAATGACAGCGGGGGCCGCTGCGGGCAACTTTGCGCCTGGTTCGGCGCGCAGCAGCGAGACAGCGGCGGTCATGAGGAACTCGTCACAGGCCCGACACCTGCGTCGCCAGCCGCGTTCTCTCGCTCAGCAGCCGGCTTCCACTCATTAGCGACCATGTCGAGGAGCGATGTATTGAATTCTGGCCATTCTATTTCCACTGCCCCCATCTGCATGCGGATCATTGCCTCATAGTTACCATATGCAGCAACTTCAATGCGCGGCAGTGAATCGTAATAATGGATAGTCTCCAGCAACGCTTCATCGCTGCGTCCGGTGCGCTGACGTTCAATATCCATCTTGTCGATTATATATCTGGCCCACTCCTGATGCTGGGCATCAGCCTCCCACGATGCCGCGCGACGCTCATTAATCGTAAAACTGCCGCTCTCATCGTAGGTAATCAGGCTGAGTTGATCACGCGACAGCCCTTTGAATGGATTACTACCCTCGCCATTGATGAAATCAGTGGCATGCCGTGCCCTATCAAGTAATTCGACATTATCGGTATCCGGCTTCTGCGCGTCGTAAAATTCCTTTGCTGATGTGTAATTGGCCCCACCAATCCTGTCCCTGATCTGCGCGGCCAACTCCGCCAACTCCTTGCGTGAGAGGAGGCTGTCACGATGGGCTGCACGCACGGCTGCGTAGCTTAATTGCTTGGCCAAAGGTGACAACTGCGGTTCTTCTTCTGCAACTGCAGGATCCATTTTCCCAACAGTCTCAGCTTCAGAGAGCTGGGCCTGGCGCCTGACGACGGTAGCATTAGCTGCAGCAGAAGTAGAAAATCCTGGCGTGTTCACAGCATCCACATCAATTACCTCTGGTAGTTTCAATCTCAAGCAACCGTGTTTTAGCGATTACAATCGCTCACACACGGCCCGACACATCACTCCGAACGACTTCATTGAAAATTCGACCTTCCAGCTGTAGTCCGCAGCGGTGCTGGTTATGATCGAAGTGTTCGCCTCTACCTTTTCGCGGGGCTTTGGATTAGCGACCTGATACGAGCTGGATTCGTTGGCTGTAACCATCTTCAGCACAGCTTGCTCGCGTCCTGGATTCTTGAACGTGACATCGACCAGAGGCCCCGCCTGCGCTACCCCGACGGCCAACAACGCCACTGCACTCACCGCGCTCATAACTAAATTTTTCATTGCTGCTTTCTTCCTTGCGCTCAAAATGACGCAGCCCCGTGCATCCAGGGTTACAGAGGTGGCAGCGCACGCCTGTCGTTGGGCGCGCAGTGCTCACTGGCGGCTGGAGGTACCTTGTGGTCCGTGGCTGACCCTGACATTCCTTCGTTGCAGGCCAGCCCCTCCGGTGCATTCATCTTCTCTAACGGCACCCCGCCGCTAACCCATAGAGTCCGTAAGGTCTTGCTCTGTTACCTGATGTGAGCCCGCGCGAGACGTACCACGCCAGCGCTGGCCGTAACCCTGTTTAAACGCCAAACATCAGGCGCCAAAATACTGAACAACCCCACATGAATCGTCACAGCCAACCTACCGTTCGTAGTTTTTTGACGAATTTCGGAAAAAATTTTCCAGTGATGGCATATAACCATCCCGCAGGGTTTTGGCCCTTTATATACCGGGACGAAACCGCTGCGTGCTATCACCATGCAACTAAGAACACTTAGATAAATATTTAGAAATCTTTCATTTCGTCAGTTTTGGTTCAGGAACTTTGCCCCCGAGTGCCCCTCATAGGATCCGTAACGAATCGTCATCGCGGTGTGTGAGAGATGACTTACCGATGACAAGCGGCAGGTGCCTACCACCCGCCCGAAGAACTTTGGCACAAGCCACGGTAACTACCCGGCAAAGTGCCAGCTGAAGGAGATGCAAGCCCTATAAACGTCCTAGTGGTTGATTTCAAAGGATTTATCCACTTGAAAGAACAAGCACAGCAGCGCGCCAGGTAGCGCACTGCAGTAAAGACGGCTGCATTTCGGGGCTCGTTTTTTAATATCGGTCTTTGACTGCCTACTGAGAGTGCACAACTTCGTGCACTCCGGATTTATTCATGCCTGCGTTCGGTGAAGTGTGCACTCGCCTCGGCAACGTGCGCCCCAATTAATACTGGCTAATTAAATCGGCCGGCACTTCCGTGGAAGCGTCGGCGTGATAAACACTTGAGGTGAAAGCGATGCGTATCAGCATTTTTGGTTTGGGTTATGTGGGTGCAGTGTGTGCAGGCTGCCTGTCGGCACGGGGCCATGAAGTGATTGGTGTGGACGTGTCGCAGACCAAGATCGACCTGATCAACAAGGGCAAGTCGCCGATCGTTGAACCGGGTCTTGAGCAACTGCTGCAACAGGGCATCGCCAATGGCCGCCTGCGTGGCACCACCGACTTCGCCGAGGCCATCCGCGCCAGCGACGTGTCGATGATCTGCGTGGGCACGCCAAGCAAGAAAAACGGCGACCTGGGCCTTGAGTACATCGAATCGGTATGCCGCGAAATCGGCTACGTATTGCGTGACAAAGCCAGCCGCCACACCATCGTGGTGCGCAGCACCGTGCTGCCGGGTACCGTCAAGAACGTGGTCATCCCGATCCTGGAAGACTGCTCGGGGAAAAAGGCCGGCGTCGACTTCGGTGTCGCGGTCAACCCTGAATTCCTGCGTGAAAGCACTGCGATCAAGGATTACGACCAGCCACCAATGACGGTCATCGGCGAGTTCGACACCGCCAGCGGCGATGTACTGCAAGCGCTGTACGAAGAGCTCGATGCACCGGTGATCCGCAAGGACATCGCCGTTGCCGAGATGATCAAGTACACCTGCAACGTCTGGCACGCGACCAAGGTTACCTTCGCCAACGAGATCGGCAACATCGCCAAGGCCGTCGGCGTCGATGGCCGCGAAGTGATGGACGTGGTCTGCCAGGACACCGTGCTCAACCTGTCGCAGTACTACATGCGCCCAGGCTTCGCCTTCGGCGGCTCATGCCTGCCCAAGGATGTACGCGCCCTCACCTACCGCGCTGCCAGCCTGGATGTACGTGCTCCGCTGCTCGACTCGCTGATGCGCAGCAACGAATCGCAGGTGCAGAACGCCTTCGACATCATCGAAAGCCATGACAAACGCAAGGTCGCCCTGCTTGGCCTGAGCTTCAAGGCCGGTACCGACGACCTGCGCGAGAGCCCGCTGGTGGAACTGGCCGAGCGCCTGATCGGCAAAGGCTACCAGCTCAATATCTACGACCAGAACGTCGAGTACGCCCGTGTCCACGGCGCCAACAAAGAGTACATCGAGTCGAAGATCCCGCACGTCTCGTCGCTGCTCAATGCCGACTTCGAGCAAGTCATCAATGACGCCGAGATCATCATCCTCGGCAACCGCGACGAACAGTTCCGCGCCCTTGCCCAGCAAGCGCCAGCCGGCAAGCGCGTGATCGACCTGGTCGGCTTCATGAACAAAGCCACCTGCAGCTCCAGCCGCACCGAAGGCATCTGCTGGTAAGCCAGCCTGACGCGGGGCCGCAAGGCCCCGCTCTCCACTGAATTTCGTGACGGATGCCGAACATGCAAAGGTTCCAGACAGTACTGATGCAGTGCGCCGGGTGGCTGCTCTACATGAGCGTGCTCATGTTGATCGCCCTGGCCCTGCCCAGCGACATCTTCGATTCCGAGTCGAAGCATTTCATCTTCCTGGTCGGTGCGGTCGGCATCTGGCGCTACTCGATGGGCGCCACCCATTTCATCCGCGGCATGATCTTCCTGTATGGCGTCTATCCCTACCTGCGCAACAAGGTCCGCAAGCTGGGCGATGGCGCTGCGCCGTCGCATGTGTACCTGATGGTCACCAGCTTTCGCATCGATGCGCTGACCACTGCGCAGGTCTACAGCTCGGTGATTCGCGAAGCGATCAACTGCGGCTACCCCACCACCGTGGTCTGCTCATTGGTAGAAAAATGCGATGAGCTGCTGGTGAAAAGCCTGTGGGCCAAATACAACCCGCCGGAGCACGTCACCCTCGATTTCGTGCGTATTGCCGGCACCGGCAAGCGCGATGGCCTGGCCTTCGGTTTCCGCGCGATCTCGCGGATGATGCCCGACCAGCATGCCGTGGTGGCCGTGATCGATGGCGACACCGTGCTTGGCGACGGCATCGTGCGCAAGACCGTCCCCTGGTTCAAGCTCTACCCCAATGTCGGTGGCCTGACCACCAACGAGTTCTGCGAAGTGCGCGGCGGCTACATCATGAGCGAGTGGCACAAGCTGCGCTTCGCTCAGCGCCACATCAACATGTGCTCGATGGCCCTGTCCAAGCGCGTGCTGACCATGACCGGGCGCATGTCGATGTTTCGCGCCAGCGTGGTGACCAACCCCGAGTTCATCGCCGACGTCGAAAGCGACTCGCTGATGCACTGGCGCCTGGGCCGCTTCAAGTTCCTCACCGGTGATGACAAGTCGAGCTGGTTCAGTCTCATGCGCCTGGGCTACGACACCTTCTATGTGCCAGACGCGGCGATCAACACGGTCGAGCACCCGCCGGAAAAAAGCTTCCTCAAGGCCAGCCGCAAACTGATGTACCGCTGGTACGGCAACAACTTGCGGCAGAACTCGCGCGCCCTTGGCCTGGGCTTCAAGCGCCTTGGCCCGTTCACCAGCCTGGTGCTCTTCGACCAGCGCGTATCGATGTGGACCAGCCTACTCGGGCTGACCGTCGCGGTGATCGCCAGCCTCAAATTCGGCATGGCCTACCTGCTGGTGTACCTGCTGTGGATCGGCATCACCCGGCTGATCCTGACGATCATGCTGCTGTGCTCGGGGCACAAGGTCGGCCCGGCCTATCCCGTGATCCTTTATTACAACCAGATCGTCGGCGCGTTGATGAAGATCTACGTGTTCTTCCGCCTCGACAAGCAGTCCTGGACGCGTCAGCCGACTGCACTCAAGCGTGACCTTGCCAGCTTTCAACAATGGTTCAACACCTGGTCCTCGCGGACCATGACCTTCTCGGCGGCCAGCATCTTCGTTGCTGTGCTGTTCATGGTCGTGTGAGCCCCTCCGGATCAGAACTAACAGGAACTTGAAATCGCCATGAATAACGCCGTCAACGTCAATGTCGTGCATGAGTCCGAAGCCCAGCGCCAACACGCCCGGGTGCGTATCCCCGCCAAGCTGCGTTTTGTGGACGGCAACCGTGAGCCGCAAGAGGCCAAGGTCGATGACCTGTCTGCCGGCGGCCTGTCCTTCCAGGCCAAGCGCGCGCTGCCGATCGGCGAAGTGATGCGTGGTCGCCTGCAGTTCGTGGTCGACAACCTTGGCCTGTCGATGGACATCGAGTTCCTGGTGCGCACCAGCGATGCGGCCACCGGCCGCACCGGCGCCGAGTTCCAGAACCTCGAACCACGCGATATCGCCACCCTGCGCCACATCATCACCTCGCACCTGTCGGGTGAGTTGATCACTGCCGGTGACGTGCTCAGTACCCTGCAACGCGAAAACTTCACCAAGGCGCGCAAGCAGAAGGACGGCGGTTCAGGCCTGAGCGCGTTTGGCCGCCTGCGTGCCGTGACCGTGACCCTGGGCGTGTTCGTGGTCGGTATCGCCGCCTTTGGTTTTGTCGCCAAGTCGCTGTATGGCATGTACTTCGTCAGCCACGCTGAAGCAGGCGTGGTCGCAGTACCCACCACCACCGTGACCATGCCCCGCGACGGCACCGTCAAGAGCCTGGTCGAAAGCGGCGGGCAAGTGGTCAAGGGCGCGCCATTGGCAAGCTTCAGCACCAGCATGCTGGACTTGCTCAAAGGCCACCTGGACGACTCGCAACTGGAGCCGGCCAAGGTCGAAGAACTGTTCGGCAAGCAGCTCGCCGGCACCCTCACCAGCCCGTGTGACTGCGTCGTCGCCGAGCAACTGGTGGACGACGACCAGTACGCCAGCAAGGGCCAGCCGATCTTCCACCTGGTCCCACGCACCACCAACCCGATGATCGAGGCGCGCTTCAGCTATCGCCAGTTCGACGAGGTCAAGCCGGGCACCCGGGTCAACTTCCAGATCGCCGGTGAAGACCAAGTGCGCACCGGCCAGATCGTCAGCAGCTCAAGCCTGAACAGCGAAGACCTGGCCTCCGACATCCGCGTGCAGATCAAACCCGACGGTGCCTTGCCCGCCGAACTGGCCGGTCGCCCGGCAGCGGTCAACAGCGATCGCGGCCCGTCGCTGGACTGGCTGATCAGCAAAGCTGCGGCCCGTGGGCTGTAAGAGGATCTGACCATGAGCCTGTTCAACCTACCCATGGCGTCGCCCGGCGCGCGCCCAGCCACCTGGTGCTCACTGGCGATCGCCATTGCCCTGAGTGGCTGCGCCGGCCTGCCCGATCAGCGCCTGGCCAACGAAGCGCTCAAGCGTGGCGACACCGCTACCGCCGAGCGCAACTACAAGGCCCTGGCTGACCTGGGCTACAGCGATGCGCAGGTCGGCCTGGCCGATATTCAGGTGGCCTCGCGCGACCCTGCGCAACTGCAGCAGGCCGAAGCCACCTACCGCGCCGCCGCCAGCACTTCGTCGCGCGCCCAGGCCCGCCTTGGCCGCCTGCTGGTCGCCAAGCCGGACAGCACCCAGGCCGAGCGCGAAGAAGCCGAAACCCTGCTCAAGCTCGCTGCCGCCCAGGGCGAAAGCAACACCCTGATCCCGCTGGCGATGCTGTATCTGCAGTACCCGCAGAGCTTCCCCAGCGTCAACGCGCAGCAGCAGATCGAACAATGGCGCGCTGCCGGCAACCCCGAAGCGGGCCTGGCGCAGATCCTCCTCTACCGCACCCAGGGCAGCTACGATCAGCACCTGGATGACGTCGAGCGCATCTGCAAAGCCGCCCTGAACAGCACCGACATCTGCTATGTCGAGCTGGCCACCGTTTACCAGAAACGCAACCAGGCCGAGCAACGCACTGCCCTGCTTGAGCAGCTGAAGTCAGCCTATGCCCGCGGCAGCGTGCCGGCCAGCCGGGTCGACAGCGTGGCGCGAGTCCTGGCTGATCGCAGTCTGGGTCAGACCGACGAGAAAACTGCCAAGGACCTGCTCGAGCAGGTTGCCCCGGCCAACCCGGCATCCTGGGTGAGCCTGGCGCAGTTGCTGTATGACTTCCCCGAACTGGGCGACACCGACCAGTTGCTGGCGTACATCGACAAAGGCCGCGCCGCCGAACAGCCGCGCGCCGAGCTGCTGCTGGGCCGCCTGTATTACGAAGGCAAGACCGTGCCGGCCGATGCCGCCAAGGCCGAAACCCATCTGCAAGCCGCCGCCGACGCCGGCGAAATCAGCGCCCATTACTACCTAGGCCAGCTGTACCGCCGTGGCTACCTCGGCCAGGTCGAGCCGCAAAAGGCCGTCGATAACCTGCTCACCGCCGCCCGCGGCGGCCAGCTCAGCGCCGACTACGCGCTGGCCCAGCTGTACAGCGAAGGCCACGGCATCCGCCAGAACCCCGGCAATGCCTGGGTCTTCGCCAGCCTGGCGCAGGCCAACCCGTCGCAGCAGTCGACCGAACTGCTGCAGCAACTCGATCAGCAACTGACGCCTGAGCAGCGCAACCAGGCCCAGCGCCTGCTTGCGCAAGAGCAGCAGGCGCGCGGCAGCATGGCCAAAGCCGGCAACAGCATGATGGCCATCGAAGCCCTGCAAGACGATGAAGACGCCGAGGATTCCTCCCTATGACGCTCAACCCCTTCGTGAAGGCCGGGATCGGCCTGAGCTTCGCCCTGCTCTGGTCGTGCCCGACCCTGGCCGATATGACCGCCGAGAGAAACTTCGGCCTCGACGTGAAAATCACCGGCCAGTCGGAAGACGACCGCGACCTCGGCACCCGCTCCGGCGGTGACGTCCAGGGTCTGGGTCTGGACCTGCGCCCTTGGGTCTACGGCGAGCGTGGCAACTGGAGCGCCTTTGCCATAGGCCAGGCGGTCGCGGCCACCGACACCATCGAAACCGACACGCTGCGCCAGTCCGACGATGGCAGCACCGTCGACACCGCTGCCGACGGGCGCAAAGCCGATAAAAGCTACCTGGCCATGCGCGAGTTCTGGATCGGCTACAGCGGTTTCACCGCCTACCCCGGCGAGCAACTGCGCCTCGGCCGCCAGCGCCTGCGCAACGACGACGGCATGTGGCGTGACAGCAACATCGAAGCGCTCAACTGGACCTTCGACACCACCTTGCTGCGGGCCAACCTGGGCATGGCCCAGCGGTTCAGCGAATACCGCACCGACCTCACCGAGCTGGCTCCGGAAGACAAGGACCGCACCCATTTCTACGGCGACGTTGCCACGCAGTGGACACCCGGTCACTGGGTTGGCCTGCGCGCGCACCACACCCATGACAGCGGCAGCCTGAAAAATACCGGCGAGAGCCTCGATGGCCTGGACAAGCGCCGCACCGGCGACCTGACCTGGCTGGGCCTGGAAGCCAACAGCGACGCCTACAACTGGCGCAACCAGCACACCGTCAACTACTGGGGCAGCCTGACCTGGCTGACCGGTGACCGCGACAAGCTCAACAGCGAGCTGGTCGGCAACGAGCAAGTCGCCACCGGCAAGCAGAGCGGCGACGTCAATGCCTGGGCTACCGACCTCGGTATCCGCCTGCGCCTCGACCCGCAGTGGCAGGTCGGCGCGGCCTATGCCCGCGGCAGCGGTGGCGGCGGCAGCAAGGGTTCGAACAACTACGAGCAGACTGGCCTTGAGAGCAATCGCTCCAGCTTCACCGGCACTCGCTCGCGGGTGCACCGCTTCGGCGAAGCATTCCGCGGCGAGCTGGGCAACCTGCAGGCGGCCACCCTGTTCGCCTCCTGGCAGCTGCGCGACGACTACGACGCCAGCCTGATCTACCACAAGTTCTGGCGCGTCGATGGCCAGCAGAACATCGGCTCCAGCGGCATCAACGCGGTGGTCGATGACGAAGGCGTCAACCGCCCACTGGTTAACGGTGAGAAGGACCTGGGCCAGGAGATGGACGTGGTCGTCACCAAGTACTTCAAGCAAGGCCTGCTGCCAGCATCGCTGAGCCAGTCGATCGACGAGCCGTCGGCGCTGGTCCGCCTGCGCGCTGGCGTGTTCAAGCCTGGCGATGCCTACGGCAAAGAGACCGACTCGTACATGCACCGCGCCTTTGTCGACGTGATCTGGCGTTTCTGACGTGCGCCGAGGACTGGATATGAACCTGCAAACCAAGCTTCGCCACAGCCTGCTCGCCAGCGCCCTGCTGCTGGCCGCAGGCGTGGCTCAGGCCGCCGAGCCCGGCACGGCCAAGGGCCTGCAGCAGGCCAAGACCTACACCGTGACCAGCGCGCCCGTCGAGCCGCTGCACCTGGAGCCGCCCAAGCTGCCTGATCTGTCCGGCTACACCGCACAGGCGGTGCAAGCCAAGATCGATCGCAGCCGCAAGGGCAAGGTCAGCGTGCGCCGCATGCTTCAGGAACAATCGCTCAAGGAATTCATCGGCGGCGACAACAAGGCCGCCGAGTGGGTCCAGCGCCAGCAGGGTATCCCCCAGGCGATCTTTGTCGATGACGGCCATGTCGACCTGACCGAGCTGAGCAAGCAAGTGCCCAAGCAGTACCTGAGTGAAGTGTCGCCGGGCGTTTACCTTGCGCGCTTGCCGATCGTGGTCGGGCAAAAGGGCGTGCTGGAAATCAACGGCAAGGTCAAAGAGCTGCGCCTGTCGCAGGAGCGCGGCGCGTTTCTGGTCAACGACGGCAAGCTGTTCGTCAGCGACACCCAGGTCACTGGCTGGCGCGAGAAGGCCAACGGCCCGGCCAGCTTCCGCTCGCCCAAGGAGTTCCGCCCGTTCCTGCTGTCGTGGGGCGGCACCGAGACCTATATCGTCAACAGCAAGATGGCCAGCTTTGGCTACTCCCAGTCCAAGTCGTACGGCGTGAGCATCTCGCAGTACACGCCGAACATGGCGAAAAAGATGGGCCGTGCCGAGCCGACCGGCTGGATCATCGGTTCCGAATTCAGCGACATGTGGTACGGCTTCTATTGCTACGAGACCAGCGACTTCGTGGTCAAGGACAGCACCTACCGCGACAACATCGTCTACGGCATCGACCCGCACGACCGCTCGCACCGCTTGATCATCGCTGGCAATACCGTGCATGGCACCCAGAAAAAGCACGGCATCATCGTCTCGCGTGAGGTCAACGACAGCTGGATCTTCAACAACAAGAGCTACGACAACAAGCTCTCCGGGGTGGTGATCGACCGTAACAGCGTCAACAACCTCATCGCCTACAACGAGATCTACCGCAACCACACCGACGGCATCACCGTGTATGAAAGCGGCGACAACCTGATCTGGGGCAACAAGGTCATCAACAACCGTCGCCACGGCATCCGTGTGCGCAACAGCGTCAACATTCGCCTGTACGAAAACATCGCCATGGCCAACGGCCTGGTCGGTGTCTACGGGCACATCAAGGACCTGTCCGACACCGACCGCGACATTGCCCTCGACCCGTTCGACGCCAAGGTTTCGCTGATCGTGGTCGGCGGCGAGTTGACCGCCAACGGCTCCGGCCCCTTGTCGATCGACTCGCCGCTGTCGGTCGAGCTGTACAAGGTGGCCATGCTCGCCCCGCGCAAAGCCAGCGGCATCAGCCTCAATGGCGTGCTCGGTGAGCGCCAGGACGAAATCCTCGACCTGCTGGTGCGCCAGCAGAAGGCTGTGCTGATCGACCCGGTCGAACGCCAGACCGAAATGATCGATTAAGGAATGCTGACCATGACCACTGCACCTCTGATGAAACTGCTCGGCCTGACTGCCGCCCTGCTGGCGATCAGCCAGGGCGTGCGCGCCGAACAGGCCCAGGCGCCGAGCTTCACCGCCGAGCCATGCTGCCAACTGTGCCCCGAAGCACACGACGCCAGCCGCTACACCACCCGCTACCAGCAGAACTTCACCACCCTGGTGCAGGCGCAGGGCGACTGGCTGTTCCGTACCCGCGAAGACCTGCGCACCGAGTTCAGCACCAGCGCTGCCGGCTACCAGCGCCTGCAGCAGGTACACGACGCCTTCAAGAAGCGCGGCATCGAGCTGGTGATGGTCTATCAGCCCACCCGTGGCCTGGTGAACCGCAACATGCTCAACCCGGCCGACAAGGCCGCGTTCGATTACCAGAAGGCGCTGGGCAACTACCAGGCCATGCTCAAGCGCTTTGCCAAGATGGGCTACACCGTGCCGGACCTGTCGCCACTGACCAACGAGCAGCTGGCGGCAGCCGATCAGGGCAAGGACTTCTACTTCCGCGGCGACCAGCACTGGACCCCGTATGGCGCTGAACGAGCGGCGAAGATCATCGCCAGGAGCGTGCAGCAGATGCCGGCCTTCGCCGACATCCCGCGCAAGGAGTTCGAAACCCACAAGTCCGGGCGCATGGGCAAGACCGGCACCCTGCACAACGTTGCCGGCCAGCTCTGCGGCAGCAGCTACGCGGTGCAGTACATGGACCAGTTCGCCACCGAGCCGAAAGGCGCCGCCGGCGACGACGACCTGTTCGGCGACAGCGGCAATGCCGAGATCACCCTGGTCGGCACCAGCCACAGCGGCAAGAACTACAACTTCTCGGGCTTTTTGCAGGAATACATCGGCGCCGACGTGCTCAACGTCGCCTTCCCTGGCGGTGGCCTGGAAGGCGCGATGATCCAGTACCTGGGCAGCGAAGAATTCAAGACCCATCCGCCGAAGATCCTCATCTGGGAATTCTCGCCGCTGTATCGCCTCGACCAGGAAACCATCTGGCGGCAGATCCTCGGCCTGCTCGATAACGGCTGCGATGACCGCCCGGCGCAGATGAGCGCCAGCACCACGCTCAAGCCCGGCACCAATGAAGTCATGGTCAACGGCAAGGGCGGGGTGATCAAAGACCTGGTCAACCGGAACCTGCAGATGGACATCAAGTTCGAAGACACTTCGGTCAAGGTCCTGCAAGCGACCCTGTGGTACCTGAACGGGCGCCACGAGGACATCAAGATCGAAAAACCAGAGACCTCCGACACCGACGGGCGCTTTGTCTTCCAGCTGCGTGAAGACGAAGACTGGGCCAGCCAGAACCTGCTCGCACTGGAGCTGCAAGGCCCTGAACAAGGCACCCAGAAAGTCGAAGCCACGCTCTGCAAACGCAACAACTTCGCCAGCCCTGCGCACACCGCGCAGGCTGGCCAGTGAGGCGCACATGATCAAGCCCCGCATGACCTTCGCCCCTGCCCTGCTCGCCCTGGCGCTGTTTGCCGGCGCCGCGCAGGCCGCGCTGGTACCCCCACAGGGTTACTACGCCGGCATCGAGCAGATGAAAACCACCGACGGCAAGTTCCGCTGTGAACAGGCGCCCAAGCCCTACACCGGCGCCTTGCAGTTTCGCAGCAAGTACGAAGGCTCGGACAAGGCCCGCTCGACGCTCAACCTGCGCTCGGAAAAAGCCTTCCGTGACTCGACCAAGGACATCACCACGCTTGAGCGTGGCGTCAGCAAGATGGTCGGCCAATACATGCGCGATGGCCGCCCGGCGCAGCTCGATTGCGCGCTCGGCTGGCTGAGCCAGTGGGCACAGGCTGATGCCTTGCTCTCGACCGACTACAACCACACCGGCAAGTCCATGCGCAAATGGGCGCTGGGCAGCATGAGCGGCTCCTGGCTGCGCTTGAAGTTCTCCAATTCGCAGCCGCTGGCGGCGCACAAGGCCGAGGCCGAAGCCATCGAAAAATGGTTCGCCCGCCTGGCCGAACAGACCGTCAAGGACTGGAGCGACCTGCCGCTGGAGAAGATCAACAACCACAGCTACTGGGCCGCCTGGTCGGTGATGGCCACCGCCGTCGCCACCGACCGCCGCGACCTGTTCGACTGGGCCGTGAAGGAGTACCGCGTCGGCGCCAACCAGATCGACGAGCAGGGCTTCTTGCCCAACGAACTCAAGCGCCGCCAGCGCGCACTGGCCTATCACAACTACGCCCTGCCGCCGCTGGCGATGATCGCCAGCTTCGCCAAGGTCAACGGTGTCGACCTGCGCAGCGAGAACAACTTTGCCCTGCAGCGTCTGGGTGAAGGGGTGCTGGCCGGTGCCCGTGATCCGCGCCAGTTCGTCGCCCGTACCGGCGTCAAACAGAACATGAAAGACCTCAAGGTCGACAGCAAGTACGCCTGGCTGGAGCCGTGGTGCGCGCTGTACCAGTGCGTAGGCGACACGCTGTCGCGCAAGCATGGCATGCAGCCGTTCGACAGTTTCCGCCTGGGCGGCAACATGACCCGGGTGTATGACCCGGCGGCAGCCGCGAAGAAATAGCGGCGGCTGGATTGGGGCCGCTGCGCGGCCCATCGCGAAACGAGGGCAATGCCCTCGCCAGATCATGAATCCCCCCGATTACCAATGGGGGGTTTGGGGGGCTGCTGCCCCAGCTACGTACATCATCAGGAGAACGAGGATGGTCTTCTCGTCAAATGTGTTCCTGTTCCTGTTCCTGCCGATCTTCCTCGGCTTGTACTACTTGAGCGGGCAACGCTATCGCAACCTGCTGCTGCTGGTCGCCAGCTACATCTTCTACGCCTGGTGGCGGGTCGACTTCCTCGCCCTGTTCGCCGGCGTGACCCTGTGGAACTACTGGATCGGCCTCAAAGTCGGCGCCGCAGGCGTGCGCACCAAACCCGCACAGCGCTGGCTGCTGCTCGGCGTTGGTGTCGACCTGGCCATTCTCGGCTACTTCAAGTACGCCAACTTTGGCGTCGACAGCCTCAACGCGATCATCACCTCGTTCGGCTTCGAGCCGTTCATCATCACCCACGTGCTGCTGCCGATCGGCATCTCGTTCTACATCTTCGAGTCGATCAGCTACATCATTGACGTGTACCGCGGTGATACCCCGGCGACCCGCAACCTGATCGACTTTGCTGCGTTTGTGGCGATCTTCCCGCACCTGATCGCCGGCCCCGTGCTGCGCTTCAAGGATCTGGTCGACCAGTTCAACAACCGCACCCACACCCTCGACAAGTTTTCCGAAGGCTGCACCCGCTTCATGCAGGGCTTCATCAAGAAGGTGTTCATCGCCGACACCCTGGCGGTGGTTGCCGATCATTGCTTCGCCCTGGAAAACCCCACCACCGGTGACGCCTGGCTCGGCGCCCTGGCCTACACCGCGCAGCTGTACTTCGACTTCTCCGGCTACAGCGACATGGCCATCGGCCTCGGTTTGATGATGGGCTTTCGCTTCATGGAGAACTTCAAGCAACCGTACATCAGCCAGTCGATCACCGAGTTCTGGCGGCGCTGGCACATCAGCCTGTCGACCTGGCTGCGCGATTATCTGTACATCACCCTGGGCGGCAACCGCAAAGGCACCTTCAACACCTACCGCAACCTGTTCCTGACCATGTTGCTCGGTGGCCTGTGGCACGGCGCCAACATCACCTACATCCTCTGGGGCGCCTGGCACGGCATCTGGCTGGCGATCGAACGCGCGCTGGGCCTGGACACCAATCCGCAGCGCTTCAACCCGATCAAGTGGGCGTTGACCTTCCTGCTGGTGGTGACCGGCTGGGTGATGTTCCGCTCGGAAAACCTCGACGTGGCCGGGCGCATGTACGCCGCCATGTTCAGCTTCGGCGAATGGCAGCTGTCGGAACTCAACCGCGCCAACCTTACCGGCCTGCAGGTGGCAACCATGTTCATCGCCTACGCAACGCTGGCGTTCTTCGGCCTGCGCGACTTCTACCGCAATGCCAAGCCAACGCCCAAGGCCACCCAGGTACAGATCAACAGCGACGGCTCGATAGGCCTCGACTGGAGCCGGGTCATGGCCCGCGTGCTGGTGCTGCTGCTGTTCGTTGCCTCGGTGCTGAAACTCTCGGCGCAAAGCTATTCGCCATTCCTCTACTTCCAGTTCTGAGGCACGGACGACCATGACCCGGACACTTCGCATCACCTACTCGCTGACCTTCCTCGGCCTGCTCACCGGCCTTGGCGTGTGGTCGCTGAGCGGCGCTTCGAGCTTCCAGCGCACCGAGCAGATGACAGTGCTCAACGGCAAGCTGGCCAAGGCTGCCGAGACCCATTACGACGAGCAGTTCCCGATCAAGCGCCTGAGCACCAACCTGTGGGCCGCACTGGACTACAAGCTGTTCAACGAAGGCCGCCCCGGCGTGGTGCTGGGCCGCGAGCAATGGCTGTTCAGCGACGAAGAGTTCAAACCCACCGCCGGTGCCGAACAGCTGATGCAGGACAACCTGGCGCTGATCCGCGGCGTGCGCGACACCCTGCAAGGTCAGGGCGTGCAGCTGGTGCTGGCGATCATCCCGGCCAAGGCGCGGCTCTACTCCGAGTACCTCGGCGAAGAGCAGCCGGCCAGCCTGCATGGCGACCTGTTCAACCAATTCCACGCCCAGGCACGTCAGGCCAACGTGTTTGCCCCTGACCTGCAGGCGCCAATGGAACAAGCCAAGGCTCGCGGCCAGGTATTCCTGCGCACCGACACGCACTGGACACCACTGGGTGCCGAGGTCGCCGCACAGACCGTGGCCGAAGCCGTGTCGCGGCAGAAGCTGCTGCAAGCCGAGCCACAGGCCTACGTCACCGATGCCGGCAGCAGCGCGCCATACAAAGGCGACCTGACCAACTTCCTGCCGCTCGATCCGCTGTTCAGCGAGTTGCTGCCAGCGCCGGACAACCTGCAGAAGCGCACTACCCGCCCAGCCGCCGGCAACGCCGACAGCGGTGACGCGCTGTTTGCCGACAGCCAGATCCCGGTGGCGCTGGTCGGCACCAGCTACAGCGCCAACCCGCACTGGAACTTCCTCGGCGCGCTGCAGCAGGCTCTGCACAGCGACGTCGCCAACTACGCCGAAGACGGCCATGGGCCGTTGCTGCCGATGCTCAAGTACCTGCAAAGCGACGCCTTCAAAGATGCCCCGCCGCAAGTGGTGGTGTGGGAATTCCCGGAACGCTACCTGCCGATGAAAAACGACCTCAGCGGGTTCGACCCGCAGTGGATCGCGCAATTGAAGAACACCCGTAAATCCGAAGAAAACCTGGCCCTGTCGTCCAATCGGACGGAACACTGAAAGAGAGGAACACGCACATGTCCAACACGCCATCTTTTGCCAAAGTCTTCACCCTCGCTGCGGGCCTGTCGCTGGCCTCGATGCAGGCCTTCGCCGGCGCTGACGCCGCGCTGTACGGCCCGAGCGCACCGAAAGGCTCAAGCTTCGTGCGCCTGTACAACGCCAGCAGCGCACCGGCCGCCGCCAGTGTCGGCAACACCCAGATCAAGCAGGTCGGCGCCCAGTCCAGCAGTGACTTCAGCTTCCTCCCGGGCGGCGACTACAGCGCCCAGGTCGGCGGCAAGTCGGTGCCGGTGAAACTCGCCTCGGACACGTATTACACCCTGGTCAACAACGCCAGCGGCGGCCCGCAACTGATCGAAGAGCCACCGTTCAAGAACAAGCAAAAAGCCTTGGTGCGCGTGCAGAACCTCACCGACCAGGCGCTGACCCTGAAAACAGCCGACGGCAAGACCGAAGTGGTCAAGCCGGTAGCGGCCCATGCGCGCGGCGAGCGCGAGATCAATCCGGTCAAGGTCAACCTTGCCCTGTACCAAGGCGACAAGAAAGTCAGCGACATCAAGCCTGTCGCGCTGGAACGCGGTGAAGCCGCCGTGCTGTACGTCACCGGCTCCGGCAGCAGCCTGGCCCCGGTGTGGGTAACCCGCCCTGTCTCGACCAACTGATTTCTGCCTCTATCAACCTTTGGAGAAACATCATGATTCCGGTAATTCTTTCTGGTGGTAGCGGTTCGCGTCTGTGGCCTTTGTCGCGTAAACAGTTCCCCAAGCAGTTCCTCGCCCTGACCGGTGAGCACACGCTGTTCCAGCAAACCCTCGAGCGTCTGGTGTTCGACGGCATGCAAGCGCCGATCGTGGTCTGCAACAAGGATCACAAGTTCATCGTCCACGAGCAGCTGACTGCACTGAACCTCCAGACTCAGGCGATCCTGATGGAGCCGTTTGGCCGCAACACCGCGCCGGCCGTAGCTATCACCGCAATGAAACTGGTCAACGAAGGCAGCGACGAGTTGATGCTGGTGCTGCCGGCCGACCATGTGATCGATGACCAGAAAGCCCTGCAACGTGCCCTGGCCCTGGCCACCGTGGCCGCCGAGCGCGGCGAGATGGTGCTGTTCGGCGTGCCGGCAACCAAACCGGAAACCGGCTACGGCTATATCCGTTCCAGCCAGGATGCCCTGTTGCCGGAAGGCGTCGCCCGGGTTGCTCAGTTTGTCGAAAAGCCTGACGAAACCCGCGCCACCGAGTTCGTCCGCAGCGGCGGTTACTTCTGGAACAGCGGCATGTTCCTGTTCCGCGCCAGCCGCTTCCTCGAAGAGTTGAAAAAGCACGAACCGGATATCTATGACACCTGCCTGCTGGCACTGGAGCGCAGTGAAGAGGAAGGCGACTACCTGAGCATCGACGAGGCGACCTTCGCCTGCTGCCCGGACAATTCGATCGACTACGCCGTGATGGAGAAGACCCAGCGCGCCTGCGTGGTGCCATTGACCGCTGGCTGGAGCGACGTGGGCTGCTGGTCGTCGCTGTGGGATGTGCACGAGAAAGACGCCAACGGCAACGTCACCAAGGGCGACGTAGTGGTGCAGGACAGCCACAACTGCATGATCCACGGCAACGGCAAGCTGGTCTCGGTGATCGGTCTTGAGAACATCGTCGTGGTCGAGACCAAGGACGCCATGATGATTGCCCACAAGGACAAGGTCCAAGGCGTCAAGCAGATGGTCAACACCCTCGACAAGCAGGGCCGCAGCGAGACCCAGAACCACCTTGAGGTGTATCGCCCGTGGGGCTCGTACGACTCGGTGGACATGGGCGGCCGCTTCCAGGTCAAGCACATCACCGTCAAGCCCGGCGCCAGCCTGTCGCTGCAGATGCACCACCACCGCGCCGAGCACTGGATCGTGGTGTCGGGCACGGCTGAAGTGACCTGTGACGAGAACGTGTTCCTGCTCACCGAAAACCAGTCGACCTACATCCCGATCGCTTCGGTGCACCGCCTGCGCAACCCGGGCAAGATCCCGCTGGAAATCATCGAAGTGCAGTCCGGCAGCTACCTGGGTGAAGACGACATCGAGCGTTTCGAAGACGTCTACGGCCGCAGCGCCACGCCGATCGAGCGCGGCGTTTCGGTGAAAACCATCGCCCAGTAACCCCTGCCCAGGAGCGCCCTTGCCGGGGCGTTCCTGCAATCCCTGCCAGTTTTTCAGCTAGGATGTGCCAAACCCGCACATCCAAGGCTTGCCCTCCCCATGATCATCGGCGCTCTGCTTATCCTGACCTGGCTGGTCCTGCTCATTCGCTACCCGGCCAAGGCCCTGCCGATTTCGCTTGCCGCTGTGCTCGGCCTCGGTTTGATCGCGCTCTGGGTGGCCTGGCAGGACACCCGCGAATCCAACCAGCTGGCTCGTCTCGACCTGCGCCTGCAATACGCCCCTGAACTGTGCCCAGCCGACCGCAGCCTGCGCGTGAGCATGAAGAACGCCAACAGCGTGCCGCTCACCGAACTGCGCTGGCAGGTCGGCGCCTATGCCCCCGGCGACACGGTCAACCTCGCCGAAAACACCTACAGCACGCCGCGCTATCGCGGACCCGGCGACCTGCAACCCGGCGCCGAGTGGAACGACTGCCTGCCGCTGCCGCCACTGCGTTCCGGTTACCGCGCGCAAACCCTGGAGTTTCGTGCCGAACGCCTCCAGGGCTCGTTTGCCAACTAGCCGCAGGCTGATTTGCCTAGGGTATGATCGAGCACCTTGCACAGCCCACAGGCCCCGCCATGCCCACAGTCCTGATCACCGGTTGCTCCAGCGGCATCGGCCGCGCCCTGGCCGATGCCTTTCGTGATGCGGGCCATGAGGTCTGGGCCACCGCGCGCAAGCCCGAAGCCGTTGCTCAGCTCGCTGCAGCGGGCTTCACGGCGCGGCAGCTGGACGTCAATGACAGCGCCGAGCTGACCCGCCTCGCCGATGAGTTGCAAAACAGCCATGGCGGCCTCGATATCCTCATCAACAATGCCGGCTACGGGGCCATGGGGCCCGTGCTCGATGGCGGTGTCGATGCGCTGCGTGAGCAGTTCGAGACCAACGTGTTCGCGCTGGTTGGGGTAACCCGCACGCTGTTCCCGCTGCTGCGCCGCAATCGCGGCCTGGTGATCAACATCGGCAGCGTCTCCGGCGTACTGGTGACGCCATTCGCCGGGACTTATTGCGCGTCCAAGGCCGCGGTACACGCGCTGACCACCGCGCTGCGCCTGGAGCTGGCGCCGTTTGGCATTCGCGTCATGGAAGTCCAGCCTGGCGCCATCGCTTCGCAATTTGCCAGCAACGCTCAGCAGCAGGCCGAGCACCTGATAGCGGCGGATTCACCGTGGTGGCCGCTGCGCGAACACATCCGCGCACGAGCGCGGGCCTCGCAGGACAAGCCAACGCCAACCGCCGAATTCGCCCAAGGCGTGCTGGCGGCCGCGGGCAAGTCACCGGTACCGGCCCTGGTGCGGCTGGGCAACGGCAGCCGGGCCCTTCCCCTGCTGGCGAGGTTGCTGCCGCGACGTTTGCTCGACAGCATCCTGCGCAAGCGCTTTGGTCTGTTGCGACCGCTCTGACAGCTAGGCCTTCGGTGGCGCCTCGGCGAACGCTTGCCAGCCGCCACCGAGCGCCTTGTACAAGCCGACCATCGCCTGCGAGACGGCGGCCGAACTGTCGATCCACTGCTCTTCGCTGGCCAGCAGCGCCGTCTGCACCGTGAGCACGTTGAGAAAGTCCACCGCACCTTCCACGTACTGCCGCTGAGCGGTGTCCAGGGCGATGCGGTTTTCGCGCACGGCCTCGGCCAGGTGATCGCGTCGCAGCTGGCTGGCGTTGTACAGGCGCAGCACGTCATCAATCTCATGCCATGCGCCGAGGACCACTTTGCGGTAGTTCAGCGCCGCTTCCTGCTGCTGCGCCTCACGCAACTGCAGGGTGCCTTTGAGCCTGCCGCCTTCGAATATCGGCAGCGACAATTGCGGGCCAAAGGCAAACCGCCGTGAGTCCCAGGCACCAAAGTCAGCCAGTTGCAGCGCTTGCATACCAACGTTGCCAGACAAACGAATGCTCGGATAGAAATCCGCCTTGGCCACGCCGATGCTGGCGGTTGCAGCATGCAGGCGTGCCTCGGCCTGGCGAATATCCGGGCGGCGCTCGGCCAGCTCCGACGGCAAACCGACCGCAAAGCGCTGCTGCGGCACCGGCAGTTCGCCAGGCGCCAGCAGCTCGTTCTGCAAGCTGCGCGGCGGTTCTGCAGCGAGCAGGCTGAGGGCGTTGATCAGGTCATCGCGACGCGCTTGCAAGGTCGGCAAGCGCGCTTCGATCGACGCAACCTGGGCACTCGCCTGGGCGACATCGAGGCGAGTCGCCACGCCCTCTGCCTGACGGTCACGCGATAGTTGCAGGCTGTGCCGGGCGACCTTGAGGTTGCTTTCGGTGACGTCGAGGGTCTGCTGCACGGCACGCAACTGGATGTAATCACCGGCAGTCTCTGCCAGCAGCGCCAGCAGTACCCCACGGCGGTCTTCTTCGGCGACTGCCACCGACGCATCCGCAGCTTCGACCTGACGCCGTACTCGGCCCCACAGATCCAGCTCCCAGCCTGCGACGAGGTCGCCCTGCCACAGATTGAAGGCCGACTTGCCGGCATTGCCGGAAGGGTCGTTCAGGCCCTCGGCGCTGTTGCGCGAGCGGCTGTAACCGGCATCCAGGCCCACCGTGGGCGCCTGATCAGCCGCAACCGTGCTGCGCAGCGCGCGGCTTTGCAGCAGACGCGCGCTGGCGATCTGCAGATCGAGATTGCTGTCGACGACGCGCTGGATCAGCGCGCTGAGCCGGGCATCGTGAAAATTCTCCCACCAGCGCAACTGCAGCGGTTCGGCAAGCGGCTGGCTGGCGGCGGCCTGACCCTGCACCGGTGCCCACTGCTCGGGCGCCTGACTGGCCGGGCGCTGAAAGTCCGGACCGAGGCTGCAACCGGTCAGCGCCACGGCGAGCAACAATGGACTGAAGCGGGCAAGTGCACTCATCGCGTGCTCACCTGCTGGCTGTCGAGCGAATCACCTTGAGTGTCGATACTGACCACCACCGACATGCCCACGCGCAAACGTGACAACAACGGCTGGCCATCATCGAAGACGATCTTCACCGGTATCCGCTGCACGACCTTGGTGAAATTGCCGGTGGCGTTGTCCGGTTTGACCGCAGCAAAGGTCACGCCGGTGGCCGGGGCAATGCTCTGCACATGGCCTTTGAGGGTCACGTCGGAGTAGGTATCGACACTGATGGTCACCGGCTGGCCCGGCTGCACATGGGTCAGCTGAGTTTCCTGGAAGTTGCCGACCACGTAGGCCTGCTCCAACGGCACCACCGACAGCAACCGAGCACCTGGCGTGACATAGGCGCCAACCCGCAGCGCACGTTCGCCGACCATGCCTGCTACCGGTGCGCTGATACGAGTGTGCGACAGGTCCAACTGGGCTTTGTCGACGCCGGCTTCAGCACGCTTGAGCTGGCCATCGGCGCTGGCGACCTGGGCGCTGAGGATATCCACCTGCTTGCGCGTTGCCACCAGTGCCGCCTGACTGTTGGCCTGTCGCGCCCGCGCCTGATCGACCCGGCTGCGCGCTTGCTGGGCATTCTGCACGGTACCGGCGCCCTGCTCGGCCAAGCGGCCGTAGCGCTTGACCTCTTGTTCGGCAAACGCCGCCTCGGCCTGGGCCGCCTTGAGCGCTGCCTCGGCCTGGGCGATCAGCGCAGCCTGGCGTTCGAGGGTGGCGCGCGCATCGGCGCTCTGCGCCTTGGCCACCAGCACCTGAGCCTGCGCGGCGGCCAACGCCGCCGCATAGTCGCGGGCATCGATGGTGGCCAGCAACTGACCCGCCTCAACCTGCTGGTTGTCTTCGACCAGCACCTCCTGAATGAACCCGGCGACCTTCGGCGCAACCACGGTGTAGTCCGCGCTGACATAGGCATCGTTGGTCTGTTGCCGGTGATCACTGCCCAGCAGCCACGGCCCAACCAGTGCAGCCAGCACAGCCACGGCCAGCACCGAGCCGATGACGATAGTCTTGCGATTGTTGCTCATGTTCAGTGTTCTCGAATTCAGTCGGGTTCAGGCCACCGCGCGCGGTGGGTAGACCCGGGTGGGCGCAAAAGGAATCAGGCAAATCAGGGCCACGGCGACGCAGGCCAGCAGCAGGTAGAGGTCGGCCGAGGTCAGCACCAGCGCCTGCTGATGCATGCGCTGGGCGAGGCCGGCAGCGCGGTCGTCGAGCAGCGGCGCGTTGCCCAGGCTGTCCACCAGGTGATTGGAATGAAAGTGCCGGCGCAGGGTGCCGACGGCTTCCAGAAGCCCCGCAGCGATCACCGCCGCGAGGCCTTTGACGGTGTTGAACCAGGCCGAGGCGAACGGCCCTTCCTGCGGCGTCATGCCGTTGGTAGACAGCATCAGCAACGGCAGCACCGCCATCGGCTGGCCGAACACCTGCAACAGGTAAAAGCCGTAGAAGTCGTTGCGAATCCACTGCGAGGTCAATTGGCTGCTGCCCACACACGACAGCGCCAGCATGCCCAGGCCCAGTGCCAGCACCCAGCGGCAGTCCACCGCACGGATGTTGCACAGCGCGGCAGTCAGCGGCAGCGCGATCAGTTGCGGCATCGCCACCAGCAGCATCAGCGGGCTGGACTGCGCCGGCCGATAGCCCTGAATCTGCGCCAGGTATGCCGAGGGAATCGAGCCCAGCCCGGATAAAACAACCAGCACCCCGGCCAGGGTCAGCAGGGCAAAACTCAGGTTGCGCCGCGAGAGCATGCGCAACTGAAAGAACGGCACCGGCTCGGACCACTCGTTGTACATGAACAGCAACAACAGCAGCAGACCGCCGCCAAGCAGCCAGCAGATCAGCGGCGAATCCAGCCAGCCCCAGCGGTCGCCCAGCGACAACCCGAGCACGATGCAGCTCAGCGCAGGCAGGCCCAGCAGCACGCCGCGCCAGTTGAACTGCTTGAACCGCTCCAGCCGCAGCGGGTCCTGCGGCAGGCCCCAGGCCACGCAGGCCATGGCCAGCAGCGACGGCAGGACGATCTGCCAGAACGCCCATTGCCAGCCGACGTACTCGGTCCACAGCCCCGCCAGCGGCGTGCCAAGATTGGGTCCGAAGGTCGCGGTCAGGGCATAGCAAGCCAGGCCGTAGACCTTGATCCCCGGTGGCAGAAAGCGCAGCGCCACGCTCATCAGCATCGGCGGCAATGCGCCTGCAGCCAGGCCCTGAACAATCCGCAGCAGCATCAGGCTGTGCAGATTTGGCGCGTAGGGTTGCAGCAGGCCCAGCACGGCAAATAGCGCAATTGCGCAAAGGGTGAAGCGGCGCAGGGAAAAGGTTGTCGCCAGCCACGGCGAAAAGGCCATCGCCGACACCGACGCAGCCGCATACACCGCCAGCAACCAGGCGCCCTCATCGGCACCGATGCCCATCGCGCCGCGAATGTCGTTCAAGGAAATCTTGGTGACCGCCTCGTTCAACCCGGCGCAGAGCACAGCCAGCAGCACGCCGAACAGCCCGACCACCACGCGCAGGCCAAATGCGGCCTGAGCGGGGGCGGTGGCCGCAGGGGTGGCGGAAAGCGAGGTCATGTCAGGGAAATCTCCAGCAACAAATTGCACTGGAGGTATTTTAAAAAGATCGAATGCTTACGAAAACTGACTTATCGCCAGCTTTAAAGTGCGTCAGACGCAATCCGTACTTCTCTCGAGTTCAAGGTTCAAGCCCGCAACAGGCCTTCAAGGTCTGGCGTAACCAGCGATGCGCCGGGTCGCTGTCAAAGCGTGGATGCCAGGCCTGCATGACATTGACCCGCTCCAGCGCCAGCGGGATCTCGAACGAACGCAGCGGCAGGCCGAGCTTGCTGACACTGCTGAGAATATTCGCCGGCATCGGCAGGATCAGGTCCGAATCGGGCAGGGAAAACAACGCCGAGTGGAAACTCGGGGTGATCAGTGCCACCCGCCGCTGTACCTTGCAGTGGGCCAGTTCGACATCGATCGGCCCGTTGGCGCGCCCCCGCCGCGACACGCTGATCTGTGGATAACTGGCAAAGCTCTGCGCTGTCACCGGCTCGGCGAAGATCGGGTGGTCCTGCCGCGCCAGGCCGATATAGAACGTCTGGAACAGGCTCTGCACCTTGATCTCCGGGCCCAGATCGACAGTCGAGCTGATGATCAGGTCGGTGCGCCCGTCACGCAGCACACTGTCGTCGTCGCCGCCCGGGCTTTCCGGGATAAAGCGCAGCACCGTACGCGGCGCCTGCTCATGCATCATGCGCAGCAACTGCGCGCCGTACAGGGCAATGAACAGATCATTGGTGCGGATGTTGAAGGCACGGTCGAGGTTGGCCAGATCGACCGTATCGGCACTGCGAAACACCTGCCCGGCCTGCTCCACCAGCACGCTGACCTGCTCGCGCAGCGCGAGCGCCCGTGGCGTTGGTACCAGACCACGACCGGCGCGGACCAGAATCGGGTCACCAAGCGCATCGCGAATCCGCCCCAGGGTCCGGCTCATCGCTGCCGGGCTCAGGTTCATCCGCTGCGCAGCCCCGACCACACTGCCTTCATCGAGCAAGGCATCGAGGGCAACCAGCAGGTTCATGTCCGGGAGTTGCATGGCCGGTTTCCGTGATTGTTGTGGGAATGTGCATGTTAACAGCTCGCTCGATTGCGCCAGACGCAACGACGCCGTGCGTGCGAGGCCATTTATCCACAGCTGGCGGTCAGCTCAGAATGGCCTGTCGGCCACATCGCCATTCGAGGACCCCACATGCTCCGCTCTGTACTGATCGCCATCGACGCCTCCCCCGCCACCGGCACCCTGCTGGCTCTGGCGCAGCGCTTCTGCCGCCCCGATCTGCACCAGTTGCATGTGCTGCTGGCGATCGACTCAAGCTTCGCCGTGCACGAGCGACCCGCGCTCATCACCCAGGCCGAGCGCGAGGAGTACCCTGCTGCCTGCGAAGAGCAGCAGCACGCAGAGGCCGCCATCGCCGCCGCGGTACAGACCTTGCGCGCTGCCGGCTTTGCAGTTGAAGGCAGCCTGCGTGCCGACCAACCGGTAGATGCCATTGTCGCTCAAGCCCAGGCGCTGGACTGCGAACTGATCGTCATGGGCCACCGCCACCTGTCACGGCTGGGGCGGCTGCTGGATCCATCGATCAGCGCCAAGGTGCTGGATCGGGTGCAGATACCAGTGCTGGTGGGGGCTGCGGGTTGAGCCACTCGTGACTCGTACACATCACGTCATGCAGTTGCATTGACCAGGCAATGCAATCGCATTACCGTATGAGCCATAGATCCGCTGCTGAGATTAGCAACCATGCCCGCCACCCTAGATGTTGAATCAAAACTCACCGACCGTTACCAGACCACGGTACCCGAGACCGTGCGGCGCGCACTTGGCCTGAAAAAGCGTGACAAGATTCATTACTCGATCCGCCCGGATGGAGCGGTGATACTCACTCGCGCAACAGAAATCGAGCAGGACCCTGCGGTCGGGCAGTTTCTGAATTTTCTGGCGAACGATATCGCCAACCACCCCCACCGGTTGACCGCGATCGATGCGCAATTGGTGGCACGACTGGATGCTTTGGTAGGCGATCTCGAAGTCGACCTGGAGCAACCTCTATCAGCGGATGATGAATGACAGAAACAAAGCGCACTCCCCTCTCTGTGCACGGCTGGGCCATCTACGCGCACCCGTTGTTTCTTGATCAACTGGAGTCGTTGATTCGTGAGGTCGAGGTGCTGCGGCACAAAGACCCACAAAGCTATCTGAAGAAGAATGCGGCCAAACGCCTGCAAGCCATCAAGCGGCTAGCCTTCGATGTGATCGCCCGCGACCCGGCGAGCACCGACTTCCGTCAAGGCGCAACACTGGGTGACGAGCACAAGCATTGGTTCAGAGCGAAGTTCTTTCAACAGTACCGACTGTTCTTCCGGTTCCACAGCGCGGCACGCATCATCGTGCTGGTCTGGGTCAACGATGATCACAGCAAGCGCGCATACGAGAGCCCCGACGACGCTTACAAGGTCTTTCGCAAGATGCTCGGCAGCGGCCATCCACCAGATGACTGGCAGCAACTACTGAGCGAAGCTGCCTGTGCTTCAGATCGCTTCAGGTCTTCGATGATGTAGAGATAGTCAGTCTCCAGCAGGCTTCACCACCACCGTACAGGTCGTCCCCGCCGCCAGCAAAAACCCCTCCGGCACTGCATCGATATGAATCCGCACCGGCACGCGCTGGGCCAGGCGGACCCAGTTAAAGGTCGGGTTGACATCGGCAACCAGCTCGCGGCTTTGCGGGTTGTCGCGGTCGTAGATGCCGCGGGCGATGCTCTCGACATGGCCGCTTAGGCGTTCACCGCTCATCATCTGCAGCTCGGCCTGATCGCCGACACGTACGTGCGGCAGCTTGGTCTCTTCAAAAAAGCCGTAGACCCAGAACGAGTGCTCGTCGACCACCGCCATCACCGGCTCACCGGTGCGCGCATAGTCGCCGCGGTGGACGTTGAGGTTGGTCACGTAACCGTCGACGGTGGCGAGGATGCGCGTGCGTTTCAGGTTCAGCTCGGCGGCGGCCAGCTGCGCCAGTGCCTGCTGGTAATCGGCCTGGGCCGAGTTGGCGATGTTGCTGGCGTCGTCGCGGTTTTCCTGGGAGATCACCAGGTTGTCGAGGTCGGCTCGGCGCTTGGCGTTGACCTTGCGCATCGCCCAGGTGGCCTTACGCGAAGCCACCAGCGCCTTGGCCTGGTCGACCGCAACCTGGTAATGCTCGGCGTCGATCTGGATCAGCACATCGCCCTTCCTGACCCGCTGGTTATCGCGCACCGGCACATCGGTGACGTAGCCCGGCACGTCGGCGGCGACGTTGATGATGTCGGCACGCACGCGGCCATCGCGGGTCCACGGCGTGGTCATGTAGTGCAGCCACAGCTGGCGGCCGATGGCCACGGCTGCGACCAGCACCAGCAGAGTGGCGATCAGGCTGAAGAACTTTTTCATCGAGGGGTTCTCACCAGTAGACAGTCAGCGCCAGCGCGCCGAATAGGCAGATGAACAGACACAGGCGCAGCAGCGCCGGGTGCCAGAAGAAGCGGTAGCCGTCATGGCTGGCGATAAACCGGTCCAGGCCCCAGGCCAGGCCTGCGGCAAACAGAAACAGCACGGTCATGGTCGGCATGTACACGCCATGGAAGGCAATTTCACGGGGCATGCGGCAGTCCTTGCGCCAGAGGCGATTGCGGGTCGAGCAGCGAGCTGCGGATGAAGTGCAGGTAGCTCTGCGCGCGGCGCAGCAGCGAGGTGTCGAAGTGCCGGGCAAACGGCTCGTCGGTGGCCTGCACGCGGCTGATGGCATGGTCGACGGCGACCAGCGCGCGTTCGTGGTTGCTGGCGCTGGGTTGCAGGAACAACCGCGCCAGCGCACGGCCCATGACCCGGATCGCCTGGCGCCACGGCTGCGACTCGGCATAGGCCGGGTGCACGGGCGCGTTGTGTTGCTCCTTGCGCAGCTCGATCACGGCGTGGCCGATTTCCAGCACGACGAACATCCAGCGCAGCAGTTGGCTCTGCACCTGCGGCTTGCCGGCCGCCAGGCCGTAGGCTTGATGGAGCAGGTCGCGGGTGCGGCTGTCGAACGCCGAACCGAGCCCGCGCAGGCGCCCACCGATGGCGAACAGCACCTGCTCGCGCAAGTCCTGCTCCAGCCGGCTCCATAACCACCGGCTGTTCGGCGGCAGGATGATGGCCCCGGCGGCGGCGCAGACCAGCATGCCCAGGAGCATGCCGATGTAGTCGTTGATGAAGGTGTACGGGTTGTACACCGTCAGGTTGTTCGGCACCGAGCCGATCGCGAAAAATACCAGCAGGCCGATCCCATAGCCGGCATAGGCTGGCCGCGACGAGAGAAACGCGCCAAGCACGAACACCGGCGCCAGGACCATGCACAACAGCGGGAAACCGTCGATCCAGGGGAATACGAAGAAGGTTTCGAAAAAGCCGATGAAGGCTCCGAGCAAGGTGCCGCAAGCCATCTGGAACGACATGCGCTTGGGGTTTGGCGAAGCAGCCGAAAGGCCAACCGTCACGGTTGCAATCAACGTCATCATCGCCCCGCTCGGCCAGTCGCTGAGCAGCCAGTAACTGCCGAGCAGGAGCAACACAGCCGAGGCGCGCAGGCCGGCCGCCAGCGACACCAGCCAGTTGGTCCGCGACACGTAGGGTTCGTCCCACTGCTCGCGCTGGTGGCTGTGCGCCGACAGCGAGGCGTGGGTCTGGGCATAGCTGAACATCTCGTCGACCAGGCGGTAGAGCAGCTCGAAGGCCGTATGGAAATCGAGCAGCTCTGCCTCGCTGGGATGGCTTTGCAGATACTCGCTGCGCAGGCCGCGCACCTGAGCTTGCAGGCCATCTTTGTAAGCGGCCAGTTCGAGGGTCAGGCGCAATGCGTCGGCTTCGGTCAGGGCGCGGCCAACGTAGGGTTCGAGCAGTTCGACGAGAGTATTCAGGCCCGGCTCGATGGCGCCGACAATCTGCGACGGCCCACGTGCGCGCAGCCGTTCGAGCAATTGATGGAGGGCATTGAAGCGGGTGCTGATGGCCATGAACTCGCTGTTCATGCGCACCAGTCGGCCGCTGCGGCGGCGCATGTGTGGGTCTTCGAAGGCGGTGACATTGCGCAGGCTTTCCAGGCCCACTGCCTCGGCGATGAAGCGCACGTTGCTGGCTTCGAAGCGGTCGCGCTGAGTGTTGCCGCGCAGCGCCTCGACCACCACCCCGGCAAACACGCCGAAGCGCTGATACAAGGCGTTGCGCATAGCGGCGCTGGCCGACTGCGGCAGGATCGCCGCACTGACCAGGGTCGACACGAGGATGCCCAGGGAGATTTCCAGCACCCGCCACACCGCCGCCATAAAGGCTTGATCGGGGTGCTCCAGCACCGGCAGGCCAATCATCGCCGCAGTGTAGCCGGCAAGCACGAAGCCATAGGCGCGAAAGGTGCGATAGCGCATGGCCCCGGCCGAGCACAGGCCGACCCACAGCGCCAGGCTCGGCAAGAACAGCTCACTGTTCTGCGGGAAGAGCGCAATCAACGCGACCATCATCGCCGAGCCCGCCAGGGTACCCAGCACCCGGTAAAAGCTCTTGGCGAAGACATGCCCACTCTGCGGCTGCATGACGATGAACACGGTGATCATCGCCGTGCGCGGCTGCGGCAGTTCCAGGCGCATGGCCAGCCACAGGGTAATGAATGCCGCCACCAGCACCTTGAAGATGTACACCCAGGTCACTCCGTCGGTGCGCGCCCAGGCAAAGAAGCCGCGGCGCCACTCCAGGCTGTGCAGCCAGTTCCAGAGCAGGCTCATGGGCGGTGGCCAAGACGATCGACGATGGCCAGGCTGGCGGGCGGCCTCGGCGCGGCCTGTTGCGCTGGCGCGGGCACGTCGCTACCTGCCTGCAAGCCGCCGCCCAGCGCCGTGACCAGCTCGGCATGAGCAGTCAGGCGCGCTGCCTGCACCTGTTGCTGAATCTGCTGCTGGCGAAACAGCAAGGTCTGCGCATTGAGCACGTTGACGTAGTCGGTCAGGCCGCGCTGGAAGGCGACCAGGGCAATGTCGTAGGTCTTCCGCGCGGCGGCTACCGACTGCTCGGCAAAGTGCGCCTGCTCGTGCATCGACTCGCGGCGGATCAACTGGTCGGAGATGCTTTGCAAGGCGCCGACGACCGTCTGGTTGTAGCGCGCCACCGCCACATCATAACCGGCCGAAGCCACGCCAAGCTGTGCCCGCAGGCGGCCGCCATCGAACACCGGCAGGCTGATCGCCGGGCCGACGTTGTAGTTGAACTTGCGCCCGGTCAGAAACGCCAGCGCACCACCGCCGGTGGCCATGAACCCCAGGCTGCCGACCAGATCGACATTGGGCATGAAGCTGGCGTGAACGACCTCGATCCCGCGCGCCTGAGCCGCCACCTGCCAACGCCTGGCGACTACATCCGGGCGTTGACCGACCAGCTCGGCAGGCAGTGTCGAGGGCAATTGCAACGGCGCGGCGAGGGCCAGGGTCGGCCGCTGCAACTGCACGCCATCGCCCGGGCCTTTGCCTGCCAGCGCGGCCAGCTGGTTGCGCGCCAGGGCAATCGCTTCGTTGACGGCATCCAGCTGGCGGTGGGTTTCGGGCAGCGGCGCTTCGGCCTGGCTGACTTCGAAGTGAGTGCCGATGCCGCCGTCAAGGCGACGCCTGGCCAGGACCACAAGCTGTTGTTGCTGCTCAAGCTCGGCCTGGACGATGTCACGCTGGGCAAAGTGCAAGGCGAACTGGATGTAGACCTTGACCAGGTTGTTTTCCAGTTCGAGCTGGGCCTGCCGCGCCTCGGCCACGCTCATGTGCGCGAGGTCGAGCGCCTGCTCGCTGGCACTGCGCTCGCCGCCCCACAGGTCCAAGGCGTAGCTCAAGCCGAGGCCGGCGTTGTTGTCCCAGGTGTTGGCACCCGACAGCGCACCGGGGCCGTAGAACTGATCCTCTGGCCAGTTGTGCCGTTTCAGGTTTGCCTGGCCGTTGCCCTGCAGCTGCTCGGCCGCTTCGCTGACACCGGCCAGCGCCCGCGCTTCGCGGACCCGCGCCGCGGCCATGGCCAGGCTTGGGCTGTCGGCGATGGCCAGCTCCAGCCAGCGATCGAGCTGGCGATCGCCATAGGCCTGCCACCACTGCTGGCGCGGCCAGTGGGCGTCTGTTGCGGCCTCGGCGATGGCGTGGTCGGTGAGCAGGGTGTTGGCTTGCAGCGTCTGGGTTTGCGGGGCGATGCCCCAGGTTCCGATACAGCCTGACAGGGTCAGGCTCAGGGCACAGGCACTGAGCGCATTCAGCGCTCCGATGATGCGACGCGGCACAGCTGCGATTTCCCGAGAAGTGGATGAGGCCGGGCAATTCTAGGGGGCCGCTGGACTGGCGATAAGCGCATAATCCTGCGAATCTTTGTTACCAAAACAGCGATAATCCGCCTTTGGTCGAAGCAACGAATTCGTAACTTCATGTCACAATTTCGGCCTCTATTTTGAGAGTGACCCATGGACACCCTGCAAAACATGCGCGCGTTCAGCTGTGTAGCCCAGCTCGGCAGCTTCACCGCCGCCGCTGTGCAACTGGACACCACCACCGCCAACGTGTCGCGAGCGGTCTCCAATCTGGAAGCCCACCTGCAAACCCGCCTGCTCAACCGCACCACCCGGCGCATCGCCCTGACCGAAGCGGGCAAGCGCTACCTGATGCGCTGCGAGCAGATCCTCACCTATGTCGAAGAGGCTGAAGCCGAAGCCAGCGACGCCCATGCGCGGCCCGGCGGGCAGTTGAAGGTGCACTCGATGACCGGCGTCGGCCAGCACTTTGTGGTCGATGCCATCGCCCGCTACCGCGAAACCCACCCGGACGTGACCTTTGACCTGACCATGGCCAACCGCGTGCCGGACCTGCTCGACGAGGGTTACGACGTGTCGATCGTGCTCGCCAGCGAGCTGCCCGACTCCGGCTTTGTCTCGCAGCGCCTGGGCATCACCTACAGCATCGTCTGCGCCTCGCCCGAGTACGTCGCCCGCCACGGCATGGCGCACAAGCCGGCCGACCTGCTCAAGCACGCCTGCCTGCGCATGGTCAGCCCGGTCATCCCGCTGGAAAAATGGCTGTTCGACGGGCCTGAGGGCCAGGAGCTGGTCAACATCAACAGCTCGCCGTTTCAGGTCAACTCGGCCGACGCGATGAAGACCGCGATCCGCTCGGGCATGGGCGTGGGCGTGCTGCCGATCTACTCGGCCATCGATGGCCTGCGCGATGGCAGCCTGGTGCGAGTGATGCCGGACTACCGCCTGCAGGAGCTGAACCTGTACGCGATCTATCCGTCCCGGCAATACCTGGATGCCAAGATCAAGACCTGGGTCGAGTACCTGCGCAACTCGCTGCCGGAGATCCTCGCCGCCCATGAGGCCGACCTGAAAACCCACGAGCTGCTGGTCGCCCACTGAAAAAGCTGCTGCATTGGGGCCGGGACCAATGGTAGGTTGCTATGCATTGTTCTGGCGCCAGCCTCGGCCTACGCCGTCGAGGCCGGCATACCCGTAGCGCCTTGCAGAGAGTTGCCGATGAAAAAGACCGTCCTGGCCTTCAGCCGCATTACCCCGGCCATGGCCGAGCGCCTGCAGCACGACTTCAACGTGATCGTGCCCAACCCCAAATTGGGTGACATCAGCGCCCAGTTCAACGAAGCACTGCCAGAGGCCCACGGCCTGATCGGCGCCGGGCGCAAGCTCGGCCGTGCGCAACTGGAAGGTGCGGCCAAGCTTGAAGTGGTGTCGAGCGTGTCGGTCGGCTACGACAACTACGACGTCGACTATTTCAACGAACGCGGCATCGCCCTGACCAACACCCCTGACGTGCTCACCGAAAGCACCGCCGATCTCGGTTTCTCGCTGATCATGGGCTGCGCCCGGCGCACCGCCGAGCTGGATGCCTGGACCAAGGCTGGCAACTGGAAGGCCACAGTCGGCCCGGAGCGTTTCGGCAGCGATGTACACGGCAAGACTCTCGGCATCATCGGCATGGGTAACATCGGCGCAGCGATTGCCCGGCGTGGTCGCTTCGGCTTCAACATGCCGGTCGTGTATGCCGGCAACAGCCGCAAGCAGGCCCTGGAGCAGGAGCTTGGTGCGCAATACCGCAGCCTCGAACAACTGCTGGCCGAAGCCGACTTCGTCTGCGTGGTGGTGCCGTTGTCGGAGGCCACGCGCAAGCTGATCGGCGCCCGCGAACTGCAGCTGATGGAGCCCAGCGCGTTCCTGATCAATATCGCCCGTGGGCCGGTTGTGGATGAGGCGGCGCTGATCGAGGCGTTGCAGGCCGGGACCATTCGTGGCGCGGGCCTGGACGTGTACGAGCATGAGCCGCTGGCTGACTCGCCGTTGTTCCAGCTGCACAATGCACTGACCTTGCCGCACATCGGCTCGGCCACCGCCGAGACCCGCGAGGCGATGGCAAACCGTGCGCTGGACAACCTGCGCGCGGCGCTGCTCGGCGAGCGGCCGCGGGATCTGGTTAATCCGCAGGTTTGGAAGGACTGATCATTTACCGTAGGGGGCTGCTTTGCAGCCCAATCGCGACACAAGGCCGCTCCTACAGGGGTCCGCGCATGACCGACTGGCTCAGTCCCCTGTAGGAGCGGCCTTGTGTCGCGATTGGGCCGCGCAGCGGCCCCAGCAATCTAAAAGTCAAGGCGCCACCGCAGCAACACCGCTCTGCTTGACCCTGGCCTTGCGAAACACCAGCACATTACCCGCCATCACCGCCACCAGGCCCAACAGTGCCGGCGTAGTCCATTGGTAGCCTTCGGCAAACGCCGACACGTTCAGCGCCACCAACGGGAACAGCACCGTGCTGTACGCGGCCCGCTCTGGCCCTATGCGCCCAACCAGCGTCAGGTACGCGGTAAAGGCGATCACTGAACCCGGGATCACCAGGTACAGCAGCGAGCCGATATAACGGCTGTTCCACTCCATGTCGAACGGGATGCCGCGCAGCACGCAGTACATGCCCAGCATCCCCGCACCGTAGAGCATGCCCCAGGCATTGGTGGTCAATGGCCGCAGCCCGGCTTTCTGCTGCATGCTCGAGAGCATGTTGCCTGCCGAAAAACACAGCGTGCCGAGCAAGGCCAGGCCAATACCGTAGAGGGTCTCGCGGCTGGCGCCGTGGCTGCTCAGCTCTGGCGAGAACAGCAGCCCCAGCCCGAGCAGGCCCAATGCTCCGCCGGCCAGCACGTTGCTGGCGATGCGCTGGCCGAAGAATACCCGCGCATTCAGCGCATTCCACAAGGTTGCCGTGGAGAACACCACCGCCAGCAGGCCGCTGGCGATCCATTGGCTGGCGGTCAAAAAACACATGAAGTTGACGCAGAACAGGCACAGGCCTTGCGCCAGGCAGATCAGGTGCCCGCGCCGGTTCATCGGTTGCAGGCGGCGGGTGAGCACCAGGATGACGAACAGCAGCAGCCCGGCCAATGCAAAGCGGTAGACGATCGATACCGGGATGGCGACCACGCCCAGTTGCAGTTTCAGGGCGATCCAGGTGGTGCCCCAGATGAGGACGGTCAGCAGGTACAGCGACAGGTTCATGGCGGGACTCTCTGGCAAGGCTTGACGATGCAGGCAGTGTCCGACCCGGCTGCAGACGGCGCTTGCACAAACTTGCGCTTTTACATCGCCAGCGGCTGCCATCCGCGCCCCAGCGCAGTAGGATGGCAGCCAGAGGAATACGCCATGACCCCATTCAGCCAGTTGCAAGTGTTCAACGTCATGCATGCAGCGCCCAACGCACGCCTGGAGCACAGCGTGCAGCTGGCTGACGGCCTGTCGGCGGCGGTGTGGAGCAACCGCGATGACGCCCGCGATTATCAGGCGCCGAGCCACCACACGTTGTCGTGCTACATCAGTGACGGCACCGGCACCTTTCGCCGTCAGCGCCCGTCGGACAAAGGCGCCCCGGACAAGCTGTGCATCATGCCGGCAGGCTCCGAGTCGAACTGGGTGGTCAATGGTTCGATCCGCCTGGCCCACCTGTACATCAGCGAAGAACAGTTCGCCCTCGGCTGCATCCGCCTGCTCGACCGCGAGCCACGCGAGATGCAGCTGCGCGAAGCGACCTTCGTCGATGACCGCGAGCAGGCGCAGCGCTTTCGCCAGCTGATCGGCATGGCCTGGGACGAGCCCGGCGAGCGCTTGCTGGCGAGCAGCCTGGCGCATGCCATCGTCGACCATGCGGTGCTCAGCCAGGCCGGGCAGCGCCAGGGTTTACGTCTCAAGGGCGGCCTGGCGCCGAGCGTGCGCCGGCAACTGGTCGAGTACATCGAAGCGCACCTCGACCAGCCGCTCAGCCTCGGCGAGCTGGCGCTGCGTTGCAACCTCTCCGAATACCACTTTGCGCGGATGTTTCGGGCAAGCTTCGGCCTGCCGCCGCATCAATACCTGCTGGCCCGCCGCCTGCAGCGTGCCTGCCACTTATTGCGTCACGGCCAGCAGCCGTTGCTGCAGATTGCCCTGCACTGCGGTTTTGCCAGTGCCAGCCACTTCAGCAACCGCTTCCGCCAGGCCTTGGCGGCGACGCCTGGCGAATACCGGGCAGCCTGGCGCGGCTAGAACTCCAGGGTGGTCGACAGGCTGACCTGGCGCGCATCGCCGACGGCAACGAAGTAGCGGTTCACTGCCGAGCTGTAATAGACCTTGTCGAACAGGTTCTTCACGTTCAGTTGCAGGCGCACCTTGTGCTCGTCGAGCCGGGTCTCGTAGCTGGCGAACGCATCGGCCACCGTGTAGGCCGGCAGGTCGAAGTCATTGGTCGCGTTGCCGGCACGCTCGCCGACATAGCGGGCGCCAGCGCCCAGACGCAGGCGGTCGCCACCGAACAGGCTGCCGTAGTCATACACCGCCGACAGCGAGCCACTGTTGCGCGCCACGTTCTGCAAACGCTTGCCCTTGAGTTCTGGATCCTTGGTGACTTCGGCATCGGTGAAGGCATAGCTGCCGATCAGGCTCCAGCGCTCGCTGAGCTGGCCGCTGAGGTCCAGCTCCAGACCGCGCGAGCGGACTTCACCGGCATTGCTGTAGATGATCGTGCCGGGGTTACTGTCGCCGTCGGCGACCAGCACATTGCGCTTGGTGATGTCGAACAGGGCGATGTTGCCGGTGAGCTGCCCGGGCATGTCCAGCTTGGCCCCCAGCTCCCACGACTTGCCCTCCTCCGGGGCCACGCTGCCATCCAGCGTCAAACTCTGACCACCGCCGACGCTGAGCGGTGCGATGGTCGAGTTGGGCTTGAACGACTCGCTGTAGCTGGCGTACAGCGACAGCTGCTCGTCGACCTTGTACACCACGCCGGCATTCGGCACCCAGGTCTGGCCGTTGCTGTCGGTGTTGACCTGGAACGGGCGGCCGCGGCCGGCGTACTGGTCGTACTGCTGGAAGCGCGCGCCGGCCACCAGAATCCAGTGATCATCCAGATGCAGCGCATCCTGCACGAACAGCGAGTCAGTGCGCAGCTTGTCGGTCTGGTCGCTGTCGCTGGCGCGCACGTTGCTGCCTTCCACTTCCTGGCCGTACACCGGGTTCTGGTAGCTGAAGGTCGAGCGGCTGGTCTGGCGAATCAGGTCACCGCGAAATACCTTGCGGTCCTCATGATCGAGGCCCATCAGCAAGTCATTGCGCAGCCCGGCCAATTCGAGGTTGCCGTTCAGGCTGACAGTGGCGAACTGGTCGCGGCTCATCGCGCCGTGGGTGCCGTCGATACTCCGGGTCAAGGTGCCACGCGCCTCGTTGACGCCGGTAACGCGTACCTGGCTGGCATCGTAGGTTTCGCGGTTGAAGCTGTAGCCGGCATGGACTTTCCACTCGTCGCTGAGCTGGTGGTCCAGCTCGAGCCGGTACAGGTCGCTGCGCCCCTGCATGTCGTTGAACGGCTCATCAAGACGCCGGGTTGCCGGGATATTCAACGGGTGGCCATTGCTGCCAAAAGCAGTACCGCGGTCGAACGGATAGAGAAACTCGCGGTGCTCGTAGGCCAGCACCACTTGCGTGTCCTCGCCCAACCAGGCCAGCGACGGCGCGACCATCGTCTCGCGGTGGACGCCGTAGTTGCGCCAGTAATCTTCGTCTTCGTGGTCGACGATCAGCCGGTAGGCCAGCGGCGTGTCGCCCAGCGCGCCGGTGCTGTCAAAGCCGCCGCCGCTGCCGTTCTTGCCGCTGCCGTAAGTCGAGCCACGCAGGTTCAGGGCGTTGTACTGCTCCAGTTGCGGGCGCTTGCTGACCACGTTGATCACCCCGCCCGGGTCCTGAATGCCGTACAGCAGCGAGGCCGGGCCCTTGAGCACTTCGACCCGCTCGGTGCTGGCGTTGAGGCTGCGGCCCTGCACCAGCGGCATGCCGTCGCGCATGATCGAGCCGTCGCGGTTGTCACCAAAGCCGCGCTTCATCACCGTGTCCGAGGTGCCGCCGAAATTGTTGCCCTGGGTGATGCCGCTGACGTTGGCCAGGGCGTCGTCCAGGTTGCGCGGCGCCTGATCGCGAATGACCTGGGCCGGGACCACGTTGATGGTGTGGGGGATGTCCTGCACCGCGCCCTGGCCGCGCATGATCGAAGCGTTGGCGGGGGGTTGATAGCTGTACAGGTCGCTTTGCGAATTGACGTTGATCGCCTGCAAATTCACCGCGCCGGAGGTGTCCACTGGCTCCAGCGTGAGGGTGCGTGCATCGACGCGCCGCCAGCTCAGGCCGGCATTGCCCAGCAGTTGCCGCAGGGCCTGCTCGGCGCTGAGCGAACCGTTCAAGGCCGGGGCCTGCAGGTTGGGCAGTTCGACGGTGTAGACCAGGCTCTGGCCGGTGGTGCGGCTGAAGGCGTTGAGGGCCGCCGGCAACGGCTGGCTGGGCTGGGCGAAGCTGTACAGCTGTGCTTGCGCCGCAGCACTGGCAAGCGGGGCAACGACGGCGCCGGACAGGGTAGCAAGACCCAGCCAGAGGGGAACGCAACGCGAGGAGAACTTCATGGACGCTGACCTGAAAGAGGATGATCGCATGCGAATGAATCGCTTTTCACTCACTACACGGATGGCGTCGCCGGTTACCTCACAACAAATCGCAATTATTTTTCCGAGACAGCTGATGATTTGACCAACGTCAGCCGGCCGAGCAGCGTCTGTCGCGAGAAACCCACCACTTGGCCCAGCGAATCCAGCGCCAGCAGCGGCTGGTTGGCCGGGATGCTGGCACTGACCAAGCGCTGGCCAAGGGCATCGTCAAGCAGCACGATGCGCCCTGGGTAATAGCGGCGCAGGTCTTCCAGCACTTCGGCCAGCGGCACCTGTTGATAACTCAACCAACCCTGACGCCAGCCCAGGCGGCTGTCACTGTCGACTGATGCGATTTCTCCAGCGTGGCCCGCGGCATAGCTCAACTGCTGGTTGGCCGTCAGCTCGCGGGATGACTGGCCTGCCGTCGGTGATACCGCCACGCGCCCGCTGCGCACCGTGACTTGGGCGCCCTCGCCGCGCTCGCGCACCTCGAACTGGGTGCCAAGTACGCGCACTTCACCGCCAGCGGCATCTACCAGAAAGGGCTGACCGGTGTGGGTCACCTGGAAGAACGCTGCGCCGCGCAGCAGCTGAATTCGCCGCTCGCCGTGATCGAAGTCGACCGTCACCGCGCTGCCCGCATCCAGGGTCATCAGCGAGCCATCGGCCAGGGTGACTTGCTGCACCTCTGCGCCACTGCGGTAGTCGGCCTGGGCATCCTGCAACCAGTGCTGCGGCTGCCAGCCGCCGACGCTGCCCAGCGCCAGCAGCAGACAGGCGGCGACAGCCAAAGCGCCACCACGACGGCCCCAGCGCTTGGGCTGGCGCGCCTGGCGGATGGCCTCCAGGTAAGGCTGCAGACTGGCCTGCTGTTCTTCGGCCAGTTTGGCCGCCGGCAGTTGGCTCAGTTGCCAGACATGCTGTGCGTGCGCATACGCTTCGCGATTGGCCGGGTCGGCCAGCAACCAGCGTTTGAACGGCGCAGCCTGGGCTTCGCCTGGATTGTGAATGATGCGGTTGAGCCAATGCAGCGCCGCGTGCTCGGGAGCCTGGCTGCTTGGCTCGGTGTGGCTGGTCATCGGCCGCCTCCTGGCCTGCGCGGCGCGGCAACGCTTGCCTTGCACGCTTCGAGGGCGCGCATCATATGCTTTTCCACGGCGCTCTGGGACAACTGCATGGCCTTGGCGATTTCGCCGTAGGTGCAGCCGTGGATGCGGTTGAGCAGAAATATCTGCCGGCTGCGCTCGGGCAGGCCGCGCAGTGCAGTCTCGATCCGCTGCAGATCATGCTCGGCGGCCAGCGCCTGCTCTGGCGCCGGGCTGTCATCGATCACCGGCAAGCCTTCGACCACCCGGCCACGGCTGCCCTCACTGCGCAGGTGGTCGATCGCCAGGTTGCCGGCGCAGCGCAGCAGGTAGGTATCCAGTGCTTCGACCTTGACCTCGGGCCGGCGCCAGAAGCGCAGGAACAGCTCCTGCACCAGGTCCGCCGCCGTCGCCCGGCAGCCCACGCGGCGGCTGACCAGTGCTTCCATGCGCCCGCGCTGGGCGAGAAACACCTGAACGAAGCGGGCTCGACCACTGGCGGCGTCGGCGTCGGCCGGGTTGCTGGGCGTTGGCTCGTTCAAGCGCTCACACACCCACCACAGCCAGCACTGGACCGAGCACCACGCTGACCAGCGCAAGGCCAAGCAACAGCCGTGGCTGATAAGGCAGGCCGAACACCCATAGGGTCAGCCCGGCCATCACCAGTGCAAACCACTCAACCAGGCCGAAGGCCAGACCGCGGATGTTGACTGCGAGGATCAGCGACAGCACCAGCAGCGCCCAGCCAGCCCAGCGCAGGGCGCGTGATTGCGCGGGTTTCGGTTTGCGCTTGAGCAGCTCGCCAAAGTGCTTTTCCATCGCCAGACACAGGGCTACCAGCCCGGCGAAGGTGATCAGGGCAACGCTGAGCATCAGTTCACCTCGACCGTAGGCGAGGCGGCCTTGGCAGCACGCGGGGCGCGCTTGGCCTGCACCTTGGGCGTGCGCAGCATCTTGCCAGCGGCCCAGGCGAGGAACAGCCCGGTGCCCAGCGCGGTAAGGTCAAAGCCGGCCATGGCCCAGTCGCCACGGGCGATCGACTGATCCAGGCCGTGCCCGGTGACCACCGCGTTAAGCAGCGCCAGCCCGGCAAACGCCAGCGCCCCTAGCGCCAGTTGCTCACCCCAGGCCTTGCGCCCCGGCCGCAGCAGCGCGTGCAACGGCGACAGGGCCCAAACCAGGAAGAACACATTGATCTCCCAATCAGCCCGCCCCGGCATGCCGACAGGCAGCAACCGATTGGCCCAGAAAAACCCTGCCACGCCGAGCAACAGCCCACTCATGCTGGCGATATTGAGCACTTCGACCAGGCGCAGCTCAAACGGCAGCCGGCCACTCTTGGCGTGCTTGAGCTGGCGCTTGCCCAGCCACATCACCAGGCCAGTGCCGATCACCGCAGTACCGGCCACACCGAACACGAAGTACAACCAGCGCAGCCACGGCCCGGCAAAGTTGCCCATGTGCAGGCCGGCGATGGTGAACGAGGTCATCATCGCCGCGCTTTCCGGCTCGCCCTGGCTGAGCTGCGCGCCGCTGACGCCATCGAAGGTCCAGTTGGCGCTGCGCTGATAGGCGACGTGGTCGGCGGCGGCCTGGGTCACGGTCACCCGGGCATTGCTGTCGCCGGGGTTGGCAACTTGCAGATAGCCGATACGGGCGCCGGGCACGGTGGTCTGCACCTTGGCATAAAGCGCCGGCAGATCGGTCAGCGGCGCTGCCACGCCGGCGGCCTTGGGCGCATCGTCGCGGCCGAACAGCTCGCTGAAGTAGGTGTCGGACTCGCCCTTGTAGGCCGCCATGATGCTCGCCGGCATCACCATGTACATGAACAGCAGCAGGCTGCTGTAGCTGATCATCAGATGAAACGGCAGCACCAGCACGCCGATTGCATTGTGGCCGTCGAGCCACGAGCGCTGGCCCTTGCCTGGGCGGAAGGTGAAGAATTCCTTGAAGATCTTCTTGTGGGTGATGATCCCGGTGACCAGCCCCAACAGCATGATCAGCGCGCAGAAAGTCGCCAGCCAGCGGCCCCACGGGTGCGGCATCTGCAACTGGAAGTGGAAGCGGTAGAAGAAGTCGCCACCGCGGCTGTCGCGCACCTCGACCCGTTCACCGCTGCGCGCGTCCAGTTCGTGGCTGATGAAACCGCGCCGCCCGGTGGCGTTGGGGTCGCGCCAGCTGACGCTGAGGGCAGGCTCGCGGTCGTTGGGCAGGCGGATGAACCAGCTGCCGGCAGTGGCAGCGTTGGTTTGTAGGTAACGCTGGGCGAGGCCAAGGCTTGCAGCCGGGTCGAGCTGATGGCGCTGGACCTCGGGCTGGCTCCAGTGGGTGATCTCGTCCTTGAAGTACGACAGCGTGCCGGTCAGGAAAATCGCGAACAGCAGCCAGCCGAACAGCAGCCCAGTCCAGGTGTGCAGCCAGGCCATGGCCTGGCGAAAGCCTTCTTTCATGGGTTTTTCATCCAGTAAGCCAGCCCATTGATCAGCGCCAACGCAAGGCTTGGCAGCAGTACCCCGAGCCAGGCGCGCGCGGCTGTGCGGCAGGCGAAGCACCAGATAAATGCCAGCACGTAGAACACGAACGACAGCATCATCCCGGTCAAGGTCGCATCGACCGGGGTCATCGGCACCAGCAAGGTGATGCAGACGCTGGCCATCGATGCCAGCAGGTAGCCGCCAAGCACTGCCGCCAGGCAGCGCGAGGCCACAGCCAGTCGATAGCTCAGGAGAATCCCGCCAGCTTTGGGCTTCATGACAAGGTCCGCTAATTGAAGCCGTCAATAATAATGATTTCAATTCTCATAAGCAAAGCTCGGCTGCGGCTTCCATCGATTTTTTGAGGATTGCCGACACGCTGCAGTGAAATTACAATGCGAACCATTCTTACTAGCACTCGCGCCGATCAGCGCCGGAGTCGTTACGGTGTCCAGCGCCCTTTCTGCAACCGTCGAAGGCCTCTATCACGAGCACCACAGCTGGCTCACCGGCTGGTTGCGGCGTCGTTTGGGCTGCCCGCACAGCGCTGCCGACCTGGCCCAGGACACCTACCTGCGCCTCCTCCAGGCTCGCGAGACACCGCAACTGATCGAGCCGCGGGCGTTTCTCGCCACCGTGGCCAAGCGGGTGTTGTGCAACCACTTCCGCCGCCAAGAGCTGGAACGCGCCTATCGCGAAGCCTTGGCGCAGGTGCCCGAGCAGTTCGCCCCGTGCGAGGAACAGAAGGCGATCATCTTCGAGACCCTGCTGGAGCTGGACCGTTTGCTCGATGGCTTGGCGCCGCTGGTCAAGCGCGCATTCCTGTTGGCCCAGATCGATGGCCTCGGGCAAAGCGAAATCGCCCGTGAACTGGGTATCTCGCTGGCCACGGTGAAGCGTTATCTGAGCAAGGCAGCTCTGCGCTGCTACTTCGCCCTGTGAACAGCAGCTTCGGCGCCGAGATTGCCGAGCAGGCGGTGCACTGGCTGATCGAATCCCAGGGCGATGATTTCGACGCGCGCCAGCAGCATGCGCTGCAGCGCTGGTTGGAGGCTGACGGCGAGCACCAACGCGCCTGGGCGCATATCCAACAGGTCAACGAGCGCTTGCGCGGGGTCGCTGCGCCCGTCGTGCATGCGACCTTGCAGGCGCCGCCATCGCCCGCCCGGCGGCGTGCGCTCAAGGCTTTGCTGCTGCTTGGAGTGGCCAGTGCCAGTGGGCTCGTCGTGCAGCAACATAGCCCGGTGCCGGGGCTGCTGGCCGACTACCGTAGCCCGGTCGGCCAGCGCCGGCGGCTGACCCTGGAGGACGGCAGCCAACTGCAACTGAACACCGGCAGCGCCGCCGATGTGCGCTTCGACAGCCAGCAGCGGCTGTTGCGGCTGGTCGATGGCGAGCTGCAGCTTGAGGTGGTCAACGATCGCCGGCCGATGCTGCTGAGTAGCGCGCAGGGCGTGCTGCGGCTCGATGCTGGGCGCTTCAATCTGCGTCAGTACAGCGGCTTCAGCCAACTGGCGGTGTACAGCGGCCGTGCCAGCCTGGGTGGCCAGTCATTGCTGGCGGGCCAGCAGGCAACGTTTGCCAACGCCGGCTGGCAAGGCATCGCGCCGTTGCAGGCGGATCGCGGGGCCTGGGTCGACGGCATGCTGGTGGCCTCGCACATGCGCCTGGCGGACTTTCTCGACGACCTCGGTCGCTACCGCCAAGGCCGCTTGAGCTGCAGCGCGCAAGTCGCCGACCTGCGCATTTCCGGCTCTTATCCGCTGGATGACAGCGAGCGGATCCTGCAGATGCTCGAAGTGGCACTGCCGGTCAGCGTGCGCCGTTTCACCCGCTATTGGGTCACGGTCGAGCGCCGCATTGGCTAGTCAGCAACTATTTTGCAAATAACCTGAGCCATTTCTGCAAGCTCGCGTGACAGACAAGGCAGACCCCCTCTCAAGGACCCGCTCATGCTGTTGCGTCCCAGCTCCCTCGCCCTGTTGCTTGCCTCCACCTTCAGCCTCGTCGCGCCTGCGGTACTGGCTGCCGAGTACCACATCGCCGCCGGCTCATTGGAGCAGGCGCTGAACCAGTTTGGCCGCGAAAGTGGTGCGTTGATTTCGTATGGCTCGCAACTCACCCAAGGCCTGCAGAGCCCGGGCCTGCAAGGCGAATACGCGCTTGACCAAGGCCTGGAGGCGCTGCTGCGCGGCAGCGGTCTGCAAGCTCGCCAGGAAGGTGCCAATGCGTTCAGCTTGCAGCCTGCTGCGGGGTCTGCGGGCAGCGCGCCGATCGAGCTGGGCGCGTCCACTGTGGTCGGTGACTGGCTGGCCGAAGCGCAGGCCGACAATGTCTTCGACCACCCCGGCGCACGTGATGTGATCCGCCGCGAGCAGTTCGAACGCAGCGGCGCCAGCAGCCCGCGTGAAGTGCTCAACCGCATCCCAGGAGTGAATGCCCCGGACACCAGTGGCACCGGCGGCCACGACCTGGCGCTGAACTTCGGCATCCGTGGCCTCAACCCGCGCCTGGCCTCGCGCTCGACCGTGCTGATGGACGGCATCCCGGTGCCATTCGCGCCGTATGGCCAGCCGCAGTTGTCGCTGGCCCCGCTGAGCCTGGGCAACATGGACGCGGTAGATGTGGTGCGCGGCGGCGGTGCGGTGCGCTACGGCCCGCAGAACGTCGGCGGCATCGTCAACTTCGTGACCCGGGCGATCCCGGAACAAGCCACGTTCAAGGCGGCCATGCAAAATCAGATGACGCCGTCGTCCAGCCACGATGGCATCAAGAACAGCGCCAACCTGCTGGTCGGCGGCACCAACGCCAACGGCCTGGGCGGCGCCCTGCTGTATTCCGGTAGCCGCGGCGGCGACTGGCGCGAGCACAGCGATACGCAGATCGATGACTTGATGCTCAAGGGCAAGCTGCAGCTCGACGAGGCCAACAGCCTGCACGCCATGGCGCAATACTACGAAGGCGAAGCGCAAATGCCCGGCGGCTTGAGCCAGGCCGCCTACGACGCCGATCCCTATCAGTCGACCCGCCTCAAGGACAAGTTCTGGGGCCGGCGCACGCTGGTCAACGTCGGTTATGACTACAAGCAGGATGATCGCCAGGTCAGCGTCAACAGCTTCTTCACCAAGACCCTGCGCAGCGGTTATCTGGACCAGGGCAACTTCGTCTCGCTGTCGCCGCGCGAATATTGGGTGCGCGGCATCGAAACGCGCTTCTCGCAAGGCCTGGCCCTGGGTGACAGCTGGCATGAAATCGGCGTCGGCTACCGTTACATCAACGAAGCTGGCCACGAGTTGCGCTACCAGGCACCGGTCAATGGCGACCTGCCGACCAGCAGCAGCTTTCTCGGCCGTGATACGCGTGGCAGCACCGAAGCGCATGCGATCTACCTGGATGACCGGATCGATATCGGCCGCTGGACCATCACTCCGGGCGTGCGTTACGAGATGATCGACTCCGAGCAGAGCAACAAGCTCAGCGGCCAGCGTTTCCAGGGCAGTTACAACACTGCCCTGCCGGCCCTGAACGTGCTTTACCACCTGACCGACAGCTGGAATCTGTATGCCAATACCGAGGGCTCATTCGGCAGCGTGCAGTACAGCCAGATGCCCAATCGCGTCACCAGCGGTGAAGTGAAGCCGGAAAAAGCCCGCACGTGGGAAGTCGGTACCCGATATGACAATGGCGACCTGCAAGCGGAGATCGGCGCATTTTTAATCAATTTTGATAACCAATACGAGAGCAATCAAAGCAACGATTCGGTCATCGCTCGCGGTGAAACGCGCCATCAGGGCATCGAGACCAATCTGCGTTACGCGCTAGATGGACTGAGCCCGGTATTGACCGGTTTCGATGTGCACCTTGGCTACGCGTTCGTCGACGCGACCATCCGTGAAGACGGCGCCAACAAGGGTAATCAGGTGCCGTTCTCGTCCCGCCACAAGGGCACTTTGGGCCTGGGTTATACCGACGGGCCGTGGCAGTTGAATCTGGACAGCAGCTTCCAGAGCAGCCAGTTCGCCGACAACGCCAACACCCGCGACGAAAGCGCCAATGGCGCCAATGGCCGCATCCCCGGCTACATGCTGGTGAGCACTCGCGCCGGCTACGACTTCGGCCCGCAGCTGTCGAACCTGAAGCTCGCGGTGGGGGTGAAAAACCTGTTCAACCGCGAGTACTACACGCGCTCGTTCGACGACAACAATCGCGGCAAATATGTCGGTGAGCCGCGCACCTTGTATGTGCAGACCTCGGTCGAATTCTGACGGCGTGACGGGGCGTATCCGCGCCCCGAGCCTAATCAGGGTGTGCTGGGTCGCGTCAATCCAGCGGCGATTTAATTCAAAAAATTTATATTTTAAAAGGACTTGAAATCGCCGCGCGGATGCCTGACCTTACAGTCAAGAGGCGATAAATTTCCACGGGCCTCAATGGCCTGGGCGACTCTTGCGAGCAAGCTGAATAAGGATTGAAGTCATGCAAATCCAAGTCAACAGCAGCAACCAGATCGACGGCAGCATCCGGCTGGAAGAGTGGGTACGCAGTACGCTTGAGAGCAGTCTTGAACGTTACGAGGACGACCTCACCCGCATCGAGGTGCACCTGCGCGACGACAATGGCGCCAAGCCCGGACCGCATGACAAACGTTGCCAGATGGAGGCTCGCCCCAAAGGCCATCAACCGATTTCCGTAAGCCACACAGCCGCTTCGCTGGAGCAGGCTGTCGAGGGTGCCACGACCAAACTCGACCATGCGCTGGATCACCTGTTCGGCAAGCTGCGCAGCAAGCGTGTGGTGCTGGAAGTGAACGAAGAAATCGAGGAGTGATCGTAGAGCTGTTTCGTTAGTGAGATCTGGGGGCCGCGTTGCGGCCCTTTCGCGACACAAGGCCGCTCCTACAGAGACCGCGTCATATTTGGGCTGAACGCGGTCCTCTGTAGGAGCGGCCTTGTGTCGCGATAGGGCTGCAAAGCAGCCCCAACCCCTCCACCCCCGATCAACGGCCCTGAACCAATCGCGCGGATACCCGGTCAACTTTCCCATCCAGTTAACCTGCAGATCCGCGACCATGCACAATCCATTCGATCAGATCAGCAACGCCTTCGCCCCGCGCTATCGGGTCAACCTGAGCATCGCCCGCCTCGACGGCAGCATCATGCTGACCCTGTCCGACGACAGCGGCGCCGTCGCCAAGCGCTTGATCAGCCAGGCCCAACGCAACGACCCGGTGCGCCTGCAGCGGGTCATCGACAGCATCCGCCTGGGCCTGGCCATCGAACAAGGCGAAAACCCGCTGCAGGTCCTCGCCGCCCTCACCCGCGACACAGGCCAGCAACGTCACGCCGCCAGCCAACTCGCCAACTGAGCACTAGCGGCCCTCGTCGACTTCCTTGCCGTGGGCGTCCAACGCCCGGCTCGACGGGTAGCGGTAAGACGCATAGCGCACCACCAGAATCGCGAAGGCCAACAGCAAGATCCCGCCGCACAAGTACAGCAGGCCGATGTCTGGCGCCTTGTGATGGGATACGTCGCCGATCAGCAGGCGCGTCAGGGCGGTGATCGCAACATAGAGCAGGAAGCGGATCGGCATGTGGTTGGTCTTGAAATAGATCCCGACCATCGCCCCCAGCTCCAGGTAGATGAACAGCAGCAAAATGTCATCGACGCTGACCCCGCCCTTGCTGAGCATGTCCAGAAACGCCTCGACCGCCGCCCACGCGGTAATCCCGCCGATACCGAACAACGCCAGGTAGTGAAACCCCTCGACGCACAGGTTGCCCAGCGAGTCGGCAGAGCCGTGCAGGCCCTTGCGCATTTTTTCTGCCCATTTGATGTTCACGATGCTCGATTCCCCGATACGACTGAAGGATGGTGCGCCACCTGTGTGACGCTTGTGCCATGCAGTTAAAAGGCCAGACACGAGGGTTGGAAGGCGACCGATTGCCGCAAGGCACCTATGGGCTACGCTTTCGTGCAGATAAATGGCCACCATCGGGTTGCGCTGGGGTGGCCTATGCGAGTACTGTACACCCATACAGTAAATTATTTGCATAACCCGCTATAAAGGCACAGAGGTGATGAATGGCCGTCGAAGTGGTATACCGCAGCAGTCGCGACCCGGAGCAGTTGTTCATGGATAAAGCCGAAGCGGATCGTCATGACAAGATGCTCGAGCTGGCCGAGCGCCTGGCTGATGTGCTGCAAAAAGCGGTGCCTTCGCTGACCGAACAACAAGTCGAGGAAGCCGGCATCTACATGGCGAAGAATCGCGATGTGTTTGCCCGAGCGTTCAAGAGCCAGCCAGATGCCTTGGCCGAGTTGCTTGAGGGCGGCGCGGCAGAGTAACCGCCGTCAGCCATACAGCAAGCGCTCCGCCAGCATCTGCGCCACCCGCGCTGGCGAGCGTTTTTCTGCCTGGGCGTGGCCGAACACTTCGGTCAGGCGTGACGGAATCCTGGCCAGATGCGCGGTGATGGTAGCGAGGCTCTCGCCCCGGTGGGTCAGCGCCACGTAGATCAAGCCACCGGCATTGATGACGTAATCCGGCGCATAGAGTATCCCGCGTTGTTCCAGATGATCAGCCACCTGCAGGGTCGTCAGTTGGTTGTTGGCCGCCCCCGCGACTGCAGCGCAGCGTAACTGGCTGACGCTCTGCCCACTGAGCACCTGGCCCACACCGCAGGGCGCGAAGATGTCGCACGGAGTGCTGACCAGCGCATCGTTGGTCACCGGCTGGGCATCGAATTGCTCCACTGCCAAACGCACCTTGCCCGCATCAAGATCGCTGACCAACAGTTCCGCACCCGCTGCATACAGTTGCTCGGCCAGCGCAAAGCCGACGTTTCCCAAGCCCTGTACGGCAATCCGCAAGCCTTCCAGGTTATCGGTGCCCAGCCGCGCCATTGCTGTGGCCCGGATGCCGGCGAACACACCGATGGCAGCATGTTCTGAGGGGTCGCCCGAGGCGGTGGTGCTGGTAACGTGGGCAGTGCTCTGCGCGATGCAGTCCATGTCCAGCGTTGAGGTGCCGCTGTCGACGGCGGTGATGAAGCGGCCGTTCAAGCTGTCGAGCGCACGGCCAAACGCCTCGAACAGTGCTGCGCGGTTTTCCACATGGGCGCCGCGCATGATCACCGCATTGCCACCGCCCTGCGCCAGGCCTGCCAGTGCAGCCTTGTAGCTCATGCCCTGAGCCAGGCGAATGGCGTCGGTGACGGCGCTTTCTTCATCGGCATAGGCCAGGTAGCGACAGCCGCCCATGGCGGGGCCCAGCTGTTCGTTGTGGATCGCCACAACCGCTCTGAGGCCGCTGGGTGGATCGACGAACAGGTGCAGTGACTGCGTGCGGGTGCTTTGCATGAGCGCGAACATCGACCGCCTCCAGCGAGGTGCTCCTGACAGTATAGGCAGCGCGCCGCACAGCGCAGGCTGGTCGGACCACTGGACGAACCGTGCTGTCAGAGCTAATACTCAAGCGTGTCGGGGGAGAGTCTGATGAACCCACGTAAAGCCTGCCTGGCGTGCCTGGAACGCGCGCCCGTCGACCTGCTGGAAGCAACCTTGTGGATTGCCGCAGAGCACGATCCCAGTGTCGTGCCCGCTCACGCCCTCGCCCAGGTGCGCGAGTTGCAGCAACAGATCAACGCCAACCTGCCTATATTGCCGTTCAGTGAGCTGGCCCAGCCGCTGTTACGCCAGCTCAACACGCTGGGCTTCCAGCAAGACGAAATGCTGCCGCTGCGTGCCCATGCGGCGCTGATGGACAAGGTCTTGCAACGTCGTCGAGGCCAGCCGCTGGCGCTGGCAATCCTGGCTCTGGAGCTGGCGCGACGTTTGTCGATCCCGCTGGAAGGTGTCAACTTTCCAGGCCATTTCTTGTTACGCGTGCCTGGCGCGGATCACCTGCTCGACCCTTGCGGTGGCCGCCGCCTGTATCCGGCTGATTGCCGGCAACTGCTCGCCCGCCAGTTCGGCCCGCAGATGGCGCTCACGGCTGAACATATGCAGGTGGCCAGCCCGTTGCAGATGCTGCAACGGCTGTCACGCAACCTGCGCCAACTGCATATCAGCAACGACAATGACCTGGCCGCGTTGATCGACGCCGAACGAGTCATGCAGCTGGGGCCGGTGCTGGTCAGTGACTATCTGGCGCGCGCCTCGCTGTACCAGCGCCTGGATTGCCCGCAGGCCGAGCGCTTCGACCTGGAACGGGCACTGCTGCTTAGCGAGGACCCGGCGCAGCGCTTGAAGCTGAGCGAACGTCTGGGCCACTTGCCGACCAGCAGTTCATCCATTCACTGAGGCGGGGTATCAGGCTGACGTGACGGATGCGCCTGGATAAACGCCGGATGCTGCGCAGCCAATGCGGCCACCCGGTTGATCCGCGGATGGCAGCTCAGGTCAACATTGAAACGCTCGGCCGCATACAGTTGCGGCAGCAGGTAGGCATCAGCCAAACCCGGCGCCGGACCAAAGCAGAAGCCTTGGTCATCGATCAACTGCTCCACCGCGGCCAGCCCCTGGCCAATCCACAGGGCAATCCATTGATTGACCTGCGCCTCATCCAAACCTAGCTGGCGCAACTGATTGAGCACGCTGACGTTGTGCAGCGGGTGCACATCGCAGCCAATGATCGCCGCGACGCCCCGTACCTTCGCCCGCGCCTCAGCCTCGGCAGGCAACAGCGGCGGCTGTGGATAAACCTCCTCCAGGTACTCGATGATCGCTGCAGATTGCACCAGCACCCTGCCGCTGTCACAGCCCAGCGCCGGCACCCTGCCCTGCGGATTGAGCGCAAGGTAGGCATCGCCGCGCTGCTCGCCCTTGAGCAGGTTGACCGGCACGTTTTCGAACGCCAGGCCTTTCAACGCCAAGGCAATCCTTACCCGATAGGACGAGGTCGAACGGTAATAGCCGAACAGCTGCATGGCCTGCCCTCTCAGTTGGCCGCGATGACTTTGCCGCGACACTCACCAAAGCCGATGCTGACCGCCCCTTCACGCACGCAACGTGCACGCAAGATGATCTCGTCGCCGTCTTCAAGGAACTTGCGCACCTCGCCACTGGCCAGTTCGATCGGCTGTTTGCCGCCCTCGGTAATTTCCAGCAGGCTGCCAAAAGCGCCGGGCTGTGCGCCAGACAACGTACCCGAGCCGAACACATCACCGGGTTGCAACTGGCAGCCATTGACACTGTGGTGGGCAACCATCTGCGCCACGGTCCAGTACATGCTGCGGGTATTGCTCAAGGTCAGGCGATGAGCCGGCAAGCCCTGTTCGCGCAGGCCCTCGGTGATCAGCAGCACTTCCAGTTCGATGTCAAAGGCGCCCTTGGCCTGATCACGCGGGTCAAGCAGGTACGAAAGCGGCTGCGGATCACCCTCGGGACGCGCCGGCTGAGCGCAGCGGAACGGCTCCAGCGCTTCGGCAGTGACTACCCATGGCGACAGCGTAGTGATGAAGCTCTTCGACAGGAACGGCCCCAGCGGCTGGTATTCCCACGCCTGGATATCACGCGCCGACCAGTCGTTGAGCAGGCAGTAACCGGCGACATGCTCGGCCGCATCGCCAATCGGGATCGCTTCGCCAATGGCGTTGCCTTGGCCAATCCAGATGCCCAGCTCCAGCTCGAAATCGAGCCGGGCGCAGGGGCCGAAACTTGGCTCGGTCTGGCCCGCAGGCAAAGTCTGACCCTTAGGCCGACGCACGTCAGTGCCCGACGGGCGCAAGGTCGAGGCGCGGCCGTGGTAGCCGATGGGCACATACTTGTAGTTGGGCAGCAGCGGGTTGTCCGGGCGGAACAGCTTGCCGACGTTCTTCGCGTGCTCGATGCCGACGTAGAAGTCGGTGTAGTCGCCCACCTTGGCCGGCAGGTGCATCTGGCAGTCGCTGGCGGGGTACAGCGCCGTTTGCAGTGCGGCTTGATGTTCGCTGTGCTCACCGAGTAGTTCCAGCAAACGCTGGCGCAACGCAACCCGGGCCGAGCGGCCAAGGGCGAAATAGGCATTCAGCGCGCCGTCGGCGGTAGCCTCGACCGCAGCTTTCGCTTCACCCTCGAACAGGCCGGCGGCAAACACGGCTTGCAGGTCGAGAATCGAATCGCCGATGGCCACGCCACAGCGCTGGGCTTCACCCGGCCGGCTGAAGATCCCCAACGGCAGGTTCTGCAGCGGGAAGTCGCTGTGGCCGTTGGCCTGTTCGACCCAGCTACGGGCAGTCGCGGTGTGGTTCATGGGTTATCTCCGATTCGGGTTGAAGGTGCTCGGCAAAGTGGCCCAGCAGCTGTCGTAGTCGGCCTGCAATTGCGGGCATTCAAGCGCACTCTGGCTCGGGCGCAGGACCTGACTGGTCTCGAACATGAAGGCCATGGTGTTGTCGATCTTGTGCGGTGCCAGCTCGCCGTTGATGGCCTTGTGGCACGTCTCGGCATCCGGGCCATGGGCGCTCATCACCCCATGCAGCGACGCGCCACCGGGCAGGAAGCCATCGGCCTTGGCGTCGTAGGCGCCCTGGATCAGGCCCATGAACTCGTTCATCAGGTTGCGGTGGAACCACGGCGGGCGGAAGGTGTTCTCGGCGACCATCCAGCGCGGCGGGAAGATCACGAAGTCCATGTTGGCCAGGCCGTGGACGCTGCTCGGTGAGGTCAGTACGGTGAAGATCGATGGGTCCGGGTGATCGAAGCTGACCGTGCCGAGGGTATTGAAGCGGCGCAGGTCGTACTTGTACGGGACGTTGCTGCCGTGCCAGGCGACCACATCCAGCGGCGAGTGCTGCAGCTCGCAGGCCCAGTGCTCACCGAGAAATTTCTGCACCAGCTCAACCGGGCCACTGCTGTCTTCGTAGTGCGCCACCGGGGTGAGAAAATCACGCGGGTTGGCCAGGCCGTTGCTGCCGATCGGGCCAAGGTCGGGCAGGCGCAGCGGCGCGCCGTGGTTTTCTGCCAGGTAGCCACGTGCCTGGCCGTCGAGCAGTTCGACACGGAACTTCATGCCGCGCGGGATCACGGCGATCTCCAGCGGTTCTACCTCAAGTACCCCCAGCTCGGTGGTGATACGCAGGCGGCCTTGCTCAGGCACCAGCAGCAGCTCGCCATCGGCATTGAAGAACACGCGTTGCATCGAGCGGTTGGCGCTGTAGATATAGATGCTGATCCCGGACGGTTTGTCCGCCGCGGCGGTGGCAACCATCGGTCGCCAGCCTTCGATGAAATCGGTGGCCTCGGTCGGCAGCGGCTGCGGGTTCCAGCGCAGTCGGTTGGGCGTGACCGCGCCCAGTGGCGCCGCCAGCGGCTGGCGCGCCAGGCGCTCGAAGCGCGGGTGCAGCGCCGAGGGGCGAATGCGGTACAACCAGGTACGCCGCAGTTCGCTGCGGGCCATGGTGAACGCGGTGCCCGACAGCAACTCGGCATACAGGCCATAAGGCGCGCGCTGGGGAGAGTTCTGCCCGACCGGCAGGGCGCCAGGCAGCGCTTCGCTGGCAAACTCGTTGCCGAAGCCACTGAGGTAGTCGAGGTCGGTGTCGCGGGTCATCTGTGCCTCCAGGCTCACTGAGAGCCATGCTGGCAGGGGCTGCTGGGCTGAACCGGGCCGTATCACGGTGGCTGGCAGCGCGTCTGCTTTGTTATTGTCGTAATCAGATTACGAATAACGTAATTTGCTCGCCGCTCGTCGTCAAGTTATAAAGTCGCCATCTGTCACTGTGGATTCCCCTCGCCATGGCCAAAGCCAGCAACCCTGCCGATAACGGCAAGCAGAAGGTCCGCTCGGCGGAAGTCGGCACCGACATCCTCAAAGCCCTTGCCGAACTCTCGCCGTTGACCTCGCTGTCGCGCCTGGCCGAGCACGTCGGCATGCCGGCGAGCAAGGTGCATCGTTATTTGCAGGCGCTGATCGCCAGCGGTTTTGCCGAGCAGGATCGGGCCACCAACCACTACGGCCTGGGCCGCGAAGCGTTGCGGGTAGGCATGGCCGCGCTGGGCAGCATCGATGTGCTCAAGGTGGCGGCGCTGCCGCTGTCGGCACTGCGCGATTCACTCAACGAGAGCTGCTTCATTGCCGTGTGGGGTAACCAGGGCGCGACCGTGGTCAGTATCGAGCCGGCGGTGCGCGCCGTTACCGTGGTGACGCAGATTGGCTCGGTATTGCCGCTGCTCAGCTCATCGACCGGGCTGGTGTTCGCAGCGCATTTGCCCGAGCGCGAGACGGTTGACCTGCGTGAGCGTGAGCTGGCCGCAATGACGCAGACATTCGACGCTTATCAGCCACTGCTGGCAGGAATTCGCGAGCAGGGACTGCACCATGTGCATGGGCTGTTGATGCCCGGCGTCGATGCACTGTCGGCGCCGATCTTCAATGCGATGGGGCAGATCGCAGCGGTGATGACCGTGGTTGGGCCGACCTCGATTTTCCATGCCGATGAGCATGGCCCGGCGGCGCAGCAGCTGCTGGCGGCCACCCGCGATATCAGCTGGCGGATGGGCTATGCAGCCTGAGCAGCGACTCTTACTCAGCGCGTAAAGGTGAATGTCGCCTGGGGCTATTTTTCCAGCCGCTACAGGAGCTTATGCTGACTTCACTGGCCAGCATGCAGCGCACTCCCCCGCCCTGCCTGCCGGTCACGCTCGACGACGTTGATTTTGAAGCTCCTTGATCTAACGTCCAGATTGGCCACTGCAGATGCAGTGGCCTTTTTTTTGCTCAGGTCAACGCGGCAAAGCCTGCACGAATCTCGTCTTCGGGCAGTTCATCGCCAATGAACACCATCACACTTTCACGCGTCTCGTTGTCCTTCCATTCGCTGTCCCAGTCGAACCCGTACAGCTTCAACACGCCCTGGAACACCAGACGGCGCTCATCCCCGGCGATGTTGAGCACGCCTTTGTAGCGCAGCAACTGCTTGCCATTGCTTTCCAGCAACTGGTTCATGAACTCGCTGAGGCGATCGATATCCAGCGCCGTACTGGTACGCAAGACCAGCGTCGAGATGCGATCCGGGGTTGCCGGCTTGAGCACCGGACGCAGGCTGCGGGTGACGCTCGCGCCCAGGTCGGGATTGAGATTGAAGCCGCGCACATCGAGCAGCTCGGCCAGGTCGATGCGGCCCTGCTCGACGATGCGAATCGCCGCGCGGCCGTTGATCCGCGCCAGGCGCTCCTGCAAGGCTTCGACGGCCTGTGGGCTGACCAGGTCGGTCTTGCTCAACAGCAAACGATCAGCAAAGCCGACCTGAGCCTGGGCAATGGCCTGGGTCAGGTGCACGTCGGCGTGGGCGGCGTCGACCAGGGTAATGATGCCGTCGAGGATGTAGCGATCACGCAGTTCTTCATCGATGAAGAAGGTCTGCGCAACCGGTGCCGGGTCGGCCAGGCCGGTGCATTCGATCACCAGCCGATCAAACGCGATGTCGCCGGCATCCAGCCGCTCCAGCAGCAGGTACAGGGCTTTGGTCAGGTCGGTGTGGATGGTGCAGCACACGCAACCGTTGGCCAGCGTCATGACCTGCACCGGCTCGTCACCGAGCAGCTGGCTGTCGATGCCGGCTTCGCTGAATTCGTTTTCGATCACGGCGATCTTCAGGCCATGCTCGGCCTTGAGCATGTGCTTGAGCAGGGTGGTCTTGCCCGCACCGAGAAAGCCGGTGAGGACCGTTACAGGAATAGGCGTTTGCACGCAGACATCTCCTTTGGCCATAAATGAAAGTGGGAGCCCGGTTGCCCGGGCTCCCACTCGATCACACTTGCCGCTGGTTCAACAGCACTTGGGCCCGGACTTGCCGCCGTATCGGGCTTCCTGTCGCTCGCGGAAGAACTCCTCGTAGCTCATCATCGGCTTGTCCGGGTGCTTGCCCTGCATGTGCTCGACGTAATTGTCGTAGTCGGGCATGCCAACCATCAGCCGGGCAGCTTGCCCCAGGTACTTACCCAGGCGACCCAGGTCGTTGAACATGGCTGCAATCCTCTCGTTTACGCGTCAGGCAGCGCCTGGAACGGGGTTTCTTTATCGCTGCGCTCTTTGCGGCCCAGTGCCGAGTAACCGACTCTGAGGGCGAAGAACAGGATGCTGAACACCACCACCAGGAACAGGATGGTCAAGCCAGCGTTGGTATAGGCGTTGAAGATCACGTGCTGCATCTGCCCAACGTCCTTGGCCGGAGCCAGCACCTGACCGGCGTCCAGGGCGACGCTGTACTTGTTCGCCAGGGCCAGGAAGCCAACCGCAGGATTCGGATCGAACAGCTTGATGAAGCCTGCGGTAGTGGTGCAGATCAGCAGCCATACCGCCGGTACCAGGGTGACCCACATGTAGCGCTGGCGCTTCATCTTGATCAGTACCACGGTGCCGAGCATCAGCGCGATACCGGCCAGCATCTGGTTGGAGATACCGAACAGCGGCCACAAGGTGTTGATGCCACCCAGCGGATCGATCACGCCTTGGTACAGCAGGTAGCCCCACATCGCCACGCAGCCCGCGGTGGCAAGCAGGTTGGCACCCCACGACTCGGTACGTTTGAGTGCAGGCACGAAGCTGCCGAGCAGGTCTTGCAGCATGAAGCGCCCGGCACGGGTACCGGCGTCGACTGCGGTGAGGATGAACAGCGCCTCGAACAGAATCGCGAAGTGGTACCAGAAGGCCATGGTGTTTTCACCCGGCAATACCTGGTGCAGGATCTGCGCGATACCCACTGCCAGCGTTGGCGCACCACCGGCACGGGCCAGAATGGTGTGCTCGCCAATGTCGCGGGCAACCGCTTCAAGTTGCTCAGGGGTGATCAGGAAGCCCCAGCTGCTGACCGTCTGCGCCACGGTGACGACGTCGGAACCGACCACTGCCGCCGGGCTGTTCATGGCGAAGTACACGCCTGGCTCGATCACCGAAGCGGCGACCATGGCCATGATTGCCACGAACGACTCCATCAGCATGCCGCCGTAACCGATGTAACGGGCGTTGGTTTCATTGTCGAGCAGCTTGGGCGTGGTGCCCGAGGAGATCAACGCATGGAAACCGGACACCGCACCGCAGGCGATGGTGATGAACAGGAACGGGAACAATGTGCCCTTCCACACCGGGCCGGTGCCGTCGGTGAACTGAGTCAGCGCAGGCATCTTCAGTTCAGGCGCGAGGATCAGGATGCCCAGCGCCAGCGCGACGATGGTACCGATCTTGAGGAAGGTCGACAGGTAGTCACGCGGCGCCAGTACCAGCCACACCGGCAGTACGGCGGCAACGAAGCCGTAGCCCACCAGCATCCAGGTGATCTGCACACCGGTGAAGGTGAACGCAGGGCCCCAGACCGGGTCAGCAGCCACCAGGCCACCGATCCAGATCGACAGCAGCAGCAGGACCACGCCGATGATCGAGATCTCGCCGATCCGCCCCGGGCGGATATAGCGCATATAGATGCCCATGAACATCGCGATCGGAATGGTCGCCATCACCGTGAACATGCCCCATGGGCTTTCAGCCAGGGCCTTGACCACGATCAGCGCCAGCACCGCGAGGATGATGATCATGATCAGGAAGCAGCCGAACAGGGCGATGGTGCCCGGGATCCGGCCCATTTCTTCACGGACCATGTCGCCCAGCGAGCGACCATTGCGGCGGGTGGACATGAACAGGACCATGAAGTCCTGAACGGCACCTGCCAGAACCACACCGGCAATCAGCCACAGCGTACCGGGCAAGTAACCCATCTGCGCGGCGAGTACCGGACCGACCAGCGGCCCCGCGCCGGCGATGGCGGCGAAGTGGTGACCGAAAAGGATGTGCTTGTTGGTCGGAACATAGTCCAGACCATCATTGTTGAGTACCGCAGGGGTTGCCCGACGTGGGTCGAGCTGCATCACCTTGGTGGCGATGAACAGGCTGTAGTAGCGATAGGCGACCAGATACAAGGCCACTGCCGCCACCACAATCCACAAGGCGTTGACTGCCTCGCCGCGACGCAGGGCAACGACACCCAGCGCACAGGCTCCCAGTACTGCCAACACCAGCCACGGAATGTGGCGTAGCAGGCTATTATTGTTGTTCATGGTTTACTTCCAGCTGGTGGATTGGAAAGACCGCCAAGCGAGTCTAGGGCCAGTCAAGGCGCATTGCCACATTTGCTTTGTTCTAGAGCCTTTGCCGCCCGATTGCGCAAGCACATACGCCCATACCTTCAACTATAGTCAGGATGTCTTGCAGAGGGCTTTGACCATGAGCGATCACGATGAACGTCGGCGTTTCCAGCGAATTGCTTTCGATGCCACGGCAGAACTGCGCCAGGGCACGCGAAAATGGCAGGTAAAACTGCTGGATATCTCCCTGAAAGGCATTCTGGTCAGTCGCCCCGAGCGCTGGGAGCCGGATGCCACTCAGGATTTTGAAGCCACGGTACACCTCAGCCCCGAGGTGCAACTGGAAATGCTGGTCGAGCTGCGCCATGAAGAAGCCAGCAAACTGGGCTTCGTCTGCCTGTACATCGACCTCGATTCGATGAGCCACCTGCACCGTCTTGTGGAATTGAACCTCGCTGATCGCACTGAAATGATGCGTGAACTGCGCGAACTCATCGAATAATACTATCTGTTAGCTAGCTAACCTCCCCTCCTTAATGTGTTTCCTGTCTACTCAGACAGCTTCTTGCAAGCGGTCTGGAGACTTGTACACAACTTTATGATCACGCTCGCGCTCTGTTGGAACGCTTTCTGCATTCAGCAAACACGCTGTTTACGGGCACTCTTGTGCGCGCTCCAATCAAAATATTGTATACAATTTTTGTGGCCATCCTTTGTAGGAAGTGTCTACAGTAGCCCCACAACAATAAACAGAGAGCCTGCTCCATGACGACGTCCCCTGGAACATCTGCGGCCCAACGTCCCGAGGACGAAAACCTCGGCCTTGGCGCCAACCTGGCCTACGGTCTGCAGCATGTGCTGACCATGTATGGCGGGATCGTTGCGGTCCCGCTGATCCTGGGGCAGGCAGCGGGCCTGAACCCCGCCGAGATCGGTCTGTTGATCGCCGCCTCGCTGTTTGCCGGGGGCCTGGCGACCTTGCTGCAAACACTGGGTTTACCGTTTTTCGGCTGCCAGCTGCCGCTGGTGCAAGGTGTGTCCTTCGCCGGTGTGGCGACCATGGGCGCGATCCTCAGCAGCGAGGGTGGCGGTGGACTGCCGGGGGTGCTCGGCGCAGTCATGGCGGCATCGGTGCTTGGCTTTTTGATCACACCGGTGTTCTCGCGGATCACCAAGTACTTCCCGCCACTGGTGACCGGCATCGTCATCACCACCATTGGCCTGACTCTGATGCCGGTTGCGGCGCGCTGGGTAATGGGCGGCAACAGTGCCTCGCCGGAGTTCGGCAGCATGGCCAACATCGGCCTGGCCGGGCTTACCTTCGCCATCGTGCTGGTGCTGAGCAAACTCGGCAGCGCGACCATCTCGCGGCTGTCGATCCTGCTGGCGATGGTGGTCGGCACGTTGATCGCCTGGTCGCTGGGCATGGCTGACTTCAGCCAGGTTACCGAAGGCCCGATGTTCGCAATGCCCTCGCCGTTCCATTTCGGCATGCCGACTTTCCATATCGCCGCGATCCTGTCGATGTGCATCGTGATCATGGTGACCCTGGTCGAAACCTCGGCAGACATCCTCGCGGTGGGTGAGATCATTGACACGAAGGTCGACTCCAAGCGCCTGGGCGACGGCCTGCGCGCCGACATGGCATCCAGCATCCTGGCACCGATCTTTGGCTCCTTCACCCAGAGCGCCTTCGCCCAGAACGTCGGCCTGGTTGCCGTGACCGGGGTCAAGAGCCGCTATGTAGTGGCCACCGGCGGCCTGATTCTGGTGGTGCTGGGCCTGCTGCCGGTGATGGGCCGGGTGATTGCCGCAGTGCCGACGCCAGTACTTGGCGGCGCTGGCATCGTGCTGTTCGGCACCGTGGCTGCGAGCGGTATCCGCACCTTGTCCAAGGTCAGCTACAAGAACAACGTCAACCTGATCATCGTCGCCGCCTCGCTGGGCTTTGGCATGATCCCGATTGCCGCACCGAACTTCTACCACCACTTCCCCAACTGGTTCGAGACCATCTTCCACTCCGGCATCAGCTCGGCGGCGATCATGGCGATTCTGCTCAACCTGATGTTCAACCACTTCACCACCGGCAACTCGGAAAACCAGTCGGTGTTTGCCGCCGCCTACGAGCGCACCATCCAGTACTCGGACATCTCTGCACTGCGTGATGGCGACTACTTCAAGGAAGGCAAGCTGTTCGACGCTGAAGGCAACGAGGTGCCGCTGCAAGAGGGCGGTGAGCAGGACGGCGAGGCGCGACGGCGCAATGCGGTGGCCGAGCACTGACGGCTGACCGGGCAGTAACAAGGGGAGCCGACGCGCATCGTCGGCTCCCCTTTTTTATGCGGCGGTTTTGCCTGGCTACTCGAACAGCGCGTCCAGCGCCTGCTCAAGCCGGGTCACAGCGATCACCTGCAGCCCCGGCGGCGATTCCTTGGGCGCATTGCCCTTGGGCACGATGGCGCGCTTGAAGCCATGCTTGGCGGCTTCCTTCAAACGCTCCTGACCGCTGGGCACCGGCCGCACTTCGCCAGACAGGCCGATTTCACCGAACACCAGCAGGTCATGGGCCAGCGGCCGATTGCGCAAGCTCGACATCACCGCGGCCAACAGCGCCAGGTCAGAGGCCGTTTCCAGCACCTTGACCCCGCCGACCACGTTGAGGAACACGTCCTGATCGTGGGTCGGAATGCCGCCGTGCCGGTGCAATACCGCCAGAAGCATGGCCAGGCGATTCTGGTCCAGGCCCAGGGTGACTCGCCGCGGGTTGGCCAGGTGGCTGTCGTCAACCAGCGCCTGCACCTCGACCAGCATCGGCCGGGTACCTTCCCAGGTCGCCATGACAACACTGCCAGGGACTTCTTCCTGGGTGCGATTGAGGAAGATCGCCGATGGGTTGGACACCTCTTTCAAGCCGCGATCGGTCATACCGAACACGCCCAGTTCGTTGACCGCGCCAAAGCGGTTTTTCACCGCTCGCAGCAAGCGCAGACGGCCATCGGATTCGCCCTCGAAATACAACACGGTATCGACCATGTGCTCGAGCACTCGCGGCCCGGCCAGCGAGCCTTCCTTGGTCACGTGACCGACGAGGAAGATCGCCGTGCCGCTCTGCTTGGCGTAACGCACCAGCAATGCCGTGCTCTCGCGCACCTGGGCAACACCGCCGGGTGCGGATTGCAGCTGTTCGGTGAAAATGGTCTGGATCGAGTCGATGACCATGACCCGCGGCTGCTCGACGCGAGCGGTGGCAATGATGGTCTCGATGCAGGTTTCGGTCATGACCTTGAGCTTGTCCTGCGGCAGGCCCAGGCGCCGCGAGCGCATCGCCACCTGCTGCTGCGACTCTTCGCCGGTGACATACAGCGCCGGCATCGCTGCGGCCATGTGGCACAGGGTCTGCAACAGGATGGTCGATTTGCCGATACCGGGGTCACCGCCGATCAGCACCACCGAGCCATCGACCAGGCCACCACCGAGCACCCGGTCCAGCTCGCCACTGCTGGTGCTGAAGCGGGGGATTTCCTCGACGCTGACTTCGGCCAGGGTTTTCAACTGGGCTTGCTGCCCGGTCCAGCCGGCACGCCCGCTGGGCGCCGCTGCACCGCCGCTTTCGATCATGCTCTCGACCAGGGTATTCCAGGCGCCGCACTCGCCGCACTGGCCCGCCCATTTGGGGAAGGTCGCGCCGCACTCGGTGCAGCCATACAAGCGCTTGGCCTTGGCCATGGGGGCAGTCTCCTGGAAAAAGTGGCCATGATAGCCGAGCCAGACGTGTCTCGAACGCCGCGGGATGCGACAAAACTATTCGATCCAACCGCAGTCACTTACTAACCTCAGTCACCACCGCGTCACGCATGAAGCGTTTTCGTGGCTTACACTGCGTTTTACTTCTCAATTTGTTACAAGGAATACACCATGGGCATGATCAGTGAATTCAAGGCATTTGCCGTAAAAGGCAATGTTGTCGATATGGCGGTCGGTATCATCATCGGCGCCGCCTTCGGCAAAATCGTTTCGTCGTTTGTTGGCGACGTGGTGATGCCGCCGCTGGGCCTGCTGATCGGTGGCGTCGACTTCAGTGACCTGGCGATCACCTTGAAAGCCGCTCAAGGGGATATCCCGGCCGTGGTGCTGGCGTACGGCAAGTTCATTCAGACCGTGATCGACTTCGTCATCGTCGCATTCGCCATCTTCATGGGCGTCAAGGCGATCAACCGCCTCAAGCGCGAAGAGGCGGTAGCGCCTACCACGCCACCGGTGCCAACCCCGCAGGAAACCCTGCTGACCGAGATTCGCGATCTGCTCAAGACGCAGAATCAGAACCGCTTGCCCTGACCGAGCGACGGGGGCGCGCTGCGCCCCTTTACCAGTAGTTTTCCACTGCAACCTGGCCTGGACGCTTGCTCAGGTTGAGTTGCAGATCGCGCGCCTTCAATACCTGGCGCGTATCGTCGATCATCTGCGGGTTGCCGCAGAGCATGATCCGCGAATGCTCAGGGGATAACTCGAGCCCCGCCGCCCGCTCCAGCTCGCCACTTTCGATCAACTGGGTAATCCGTGCATTCAGCGCACCCGGATACGCCTCGCGCGTGACCACTGGAATGAACTGCAACTTGCCGGCATATTCGGCCAGATAGTCGCGCTGCTCCAGCCCGGCGATTTCATCCACATAGGCCAACTCCTGCGCCTCGCGGACCGAATACACCAGTTTGATGTTGTCGAAGCGTTGCCAGACTTCGAAGTCCTGCAGGATCGACATGAACGGCGCAATGCCGGTACCCGTCGCCAGCAGCCACAGATCACGGCCAGGCGGCAGGCGATCCAGGGTCAGATAACCAAATGCCTGACGGTCGATCAGCACACTGTCGCCCTCTGACAGGCGGCTGAGCTCGCTGGTGAATTCGCCGCCAGGCACCACGATCGAGAAAAAATCCAGGTACTCATCATGCGGCGCACTGACCATCGAATACGCGCGCCAAACCAAGCTGCCGTCGGCCTTGCTCACGCCCAGCCGAGCAAACTGACCTGCACGAAAACGAAAGCCTGGGTCGCGCGTCAGCCGCAGTGAAAACAGGTTGGGCGTCAACGGCCGAACGTCGAGCAGGGTCTGGCGGGTGAACTTGTCGGCGCTGGCGGTCATGACGGGCTCCATAAATCAGATGTGCCCAGTTTCGCCGAAAGCCGCCTGAATGAACACCGACGGTTTGCAAGGGCAAGCCGGGCGATGAAGCCAGGTGACGCAGTTAATGAGAAAAAAACCTAACCAAAGGACGAGTCTTTTCCTACAATCAGCCGGTAAGCTCAAATGTGGATCCAGATAGAAATAGGGAGGTAGGCGTTAATGCCGCAATGGAGAGCAGAGCAACTGCAGGTGTTGCTCGCCGAGCGCGAGCCGCAGCAGTTGTTCAATCGTGCGCTGACCTTGGTGCAGGAAATGGACATGACCTACCTCGGCCTGGCCTTGCACATCCAGCTGGCAGCCAGCCGACCGCATATCATTCTGTATAGCAATTATCCACGCGAATGGTTGAGCTATTACGCCGATGCAGAGGTAGTAAGGGCAGATCCGGTTGCAGCCCGCTGCCATCAGTCGACCCAAGCCGTGCTGTGGACGGACGAAGCCTACCGCGAGGTTCCGGTTTTCCGCGAAACCGCCAGCAAGTGTGGCCTGCGCCACGGCTGGACCCAGTCGGTCTACGATCAGCGCCACAATCAAACTCAGATGAGTGTTGCCAGGCCAACCCGACCGGTCCAGCTCGGCGAGTTCTATGAAAGCGGCGCGCGCGTACTGTGGCTCTGCCATACGTTGCATGGCCTGCTCTGCGAGCATCACCTGGCCAGCCTGGCCCCTGTACCCAAGCTTAGCGAGCGCGAGCTGGAGGTGCTCAGGTGGTCAGCCGACGGCAAGACTGCGGCAGACATCGCGCGCATCCTGACCCTGTCGACCAGCACCGTGAACTTCCACATTCGCAGCGTGATCGCCAAGACCAACGCCTCCAACAAAGCCGGTGCCATCGCCATCGCAGCCAGCCGTGGGCTGTTCTGAGCGCAACCTCCCCCCCGTCGGTAAAGCCCTGTAGAATCTCGCCCCTCAAGCTCGTCGTGGTCTGCGCCGAGCAGATTCATAGCTGAGCCCCACACCATGCCCCTGCTGACCAGCCCTTTCGCCGAACTTGATCTGATCCGCCAGCCGGAACAGGCCGATGACCCGCTGCAAGCGTTCGACGCTGCCGACCAGTACTTGCTCGAGCACCTCGCCAGCCAGCAGTTGCCCGCCGATTGCCGCGTGTTGGTGCTCAATGACAGCTTTGGCGCGCTGGCGACCAGCCTGTGCGACAGCCTGCAAGTGACCAGCAGTGGCGATTCGCACCTGGCGCGCATGGCCCTGGAAAAGAACCTCGCGCGCAACGCCAAGGCGTTTGACCGCGTGCCGTTCGTGCCGGCCAATCAAGCCTGGCAAGGCACGTTCGATCGAGTTCTGATACGGGTGCCGAAGACCTTGGCCTTGCTTGAAGAGCAGTTGATCCGCCTGCAGGGCCACCTGGCTCCAGGTGCCGAGGTGATCGCCGCGGCCATGATCAAGCACTTGCCGCGTGCCGCTGGCGACTTGCTGGAAAAGTACATCGGCCCGGTGCAGGCCTCGCTGGCGCAGAAAAAAGCACGCCTGCTGACCGCCAGCTTCAGCGAACGGGCCCCGGTCAAGTCGCCCTACCCTAGCCGTTATACGTTGGATCAACCGGCCCTGGAGCTGGTCAATCACGCCAACGTGTTCTGCCGCGAAGGGCTGGATATCGGCACCCGTGCGTTTCTCCCGCACCTGCCGCGTGATCTTGGTCAGGCCCGGGTCGCCGATCTGGGTTGCGGTAACGGCGTATTGGCGATCGCTTGCGCGCTGCTCAACCCGCAGGCGCAGTTCAGCCTGGTCGATGAGTCCTATATGGCGGTGCAGTCGGCGTTGGAGAACTGGCAGGCGGCGCTGGCTGAGCGGCCGGTTGAAGCACTGGCGGCAGATGGCCTGGCCGGGTTCGAGAAGCAATCACTCGATGTAGTGCTGTGCAATCCGCCGTTTCACCAACAGCAGGTAGTTGGCGACTTTCTCGCCTGGCGCATGTTCCAGCAGGCCCGCGATGCGTTGGTGGTGGGCGGCGCGCTGTACATCGTCGGCAACCGCCACCTGGGCTATCACAGCAAGCTGGCGCGCTTGTTCCGTGGGGTCGAGCAAGTCGCCACGACCCCCAAGTTCGTCATCCTCAAAGCGCGCAAGTAACCCGCCCGGTCAATGCGTGCTCAGCCCGGCTGCGCTCATGAACATGCGCATCAGCCACGCCAGCACACCCAGGGCGGCAACACTCGCCGCCCAGATCATCACCAGCCAGCCTAGCCGCTGCCACAGTGGCTTTTTCTGTTCGATACCGGTCATGCCACGCACCTCCTAGTGATAGCCCTGGTCATGGGTGACCTTGCCGCGGAACACGTAATAGCTCCAGAACGTGTAACCCAGAATCAACGGCAAGATGAACAGCGTACCCACCAGCATGAAGCCCTGGCTTTGCGGCGGTGCGGCAGCCTCCCAGATCGAGATCGATGGCGGGATGATGTTTGGCCAGACACTGATCCCAAGGCCGCTGTAACCAAGGAAGATCAATACCAGGGTCAGCAGGAATGGGGTGTAGTGCGCTGAGCGGGCAATCGCCTTGAACAGGCCATAGAACGTCACCATGACCAGGATCGGCACCGGCATGAACCAGAGCAGGTTAGGCATGCTGAACCAGCGCTCGGCAATCTGCGGGTAAGCGATCGGCGTCCACAGGCTGACGATGCCGATGACCGCCAGCAACACCAGCGCCAGGGGCCGACCTAGCACGTGCATCTGCTGCTGCAGCGGGCCTTCGGTTTTCATGATCAGCCAGGTGCAGCCGAGCAAGGCATAGGCCACGATCAGGCCCAGCCCGGAGAACAGGCTGAACGGCGTGACCCAGTCCCAGGCGCCGCCAGCATAGTGCCGGTCGACTACCTTGAAGCCCTCGATGAAGGCACCCAGCGCCACACCCTGGAAGAACGTTGCCAGCAACGAGCCGCCGATGAACGCCTTGTCCCACACGTGGCGCTTGGCAGCGGTGGCCTTGAAGCGGAACTCGAAGGCCACACCGCGGAAGATCAAGCCGATCAGCATCAGGATCAGCGGCAGATACAGTGCTTCGAGCACCACCGCGTAGGCCATCGGAAACGCCCCGAACAATCCCGCACCACCCAGCACCAGCCAGGTTTCATTGCCGTCCCAGACCGGCGCGACAGTGTTCATCATGACGTCGCGATCATGCTCGGCCTTGACGAACGGGAAGAGAATACCGATGCCCAGGTCGAACCCGTCCATCACCACATACATCATCACGCCAAAGATGATGATCACAGCCCAGATCAGCGGAAGATCGATACCCATGGCTCAGTTCCTCTCGGTCAGGCTGGAGGTGGCCTCATGGCCGTCATCGGCAGCCGACAATGGCCGTGCCGGGGTCCGTTTTTGCCCTGGGCCGCCAGGTGGCTGCTCCTCTTCACCGGTATGCGGGCCTTTGCGCACCAGGCGCATCATGTACGCAAGGCCGGTGCCGAACACCGCAAAGTAGACCACCACGAACATCACCAAGGTGAAACCGAGCTGGCCGTAACTGTGGTTGGAGACGCCATCGGCCGTGCGCATCAAGCCATACACCACCCACGGCTGACGGCCGATTTCGGTGGTGAACCAGCCAGCGAGAATGGCGATCAGCCCGGACGGGCCCATCCACAACACGAAGTACAGGAACGGCCGCGAATGGTAGATCGCGCCGGTTCTGCGCAGCCACAGGCTCCACAGGCCAGCGGCAATCATCAGCATGCCCAGCGCGACCATGACCCGGAACGACCAGAAGATGATCGTCGAGTTGGGCCGATCCTCTTTGGGGAATTCCTTCATGGCCGGCACTTGCTTGTCCAAGCTGTGGGTCAGGATCAGGCTGCCAAGCATCGGAATCTCGACCTTGAAGCGGGTGGTTTCGGCTTCCATGTCGGGGATGCCGAACAGAATCAGCGGGGTCGCCTCACCGGGTTTGTTCTCCCAGTGGCCTTCGATGGCGGCGATTTTCACCGGCTGATGCTTGAGTGTATTGAGCCCATGGAAGTCACCGATGATCGCCTGCACCGGGGCCACGATCAGGGCCATCCACATCGCCATCGAGAGCATTTTGCGCACGGCCGGGTTGTCGCGCCCGCGCAGCAGATGCCAGGCAGCAGAAGCGCCGACGAAGAACGCCGTGGCGACGAATGCGGCGGTGGCCATGTGTGCCAGGCGGTAGGGGAACGACGGGTTGAAGATCACCGCCAGCCAGTCGACCGGAATGACTCGACCGTCGATGATTTCGTGGCCCTGCGGTGTCTGCATCCAGCTGTTGGAGGCCAGGATCCAGAAGGTCGAGACCAGCGTGCCCAGCGCCACCATCAGCGTCGAGAAGAAGTGCAGGCCGCGGCCCACTCGGCTCCAGCCAAACAGCATGACGCCCAGAAAGCCCGCTTCGAGGAAGAATGCAGTGAGCACTTCGTAGGTCAGCAGCGGGCCGGTAACGGCGCCGGCAAAATCAGAGAAGCGGCTCCAGTTGGTGCCGAACTGATAGGCCATGACCAGGCCTGAGACCACGCCCATGCCGAAGTTGACGGCAAAGATCTTCGACCAGAAGTGATAGAGATCGCGGTAAACGCGGTTGTCGGTGCGCAGCCACAGGCCTTCGAGCACTGCCAGATAGCTGGCCAGGCCAATGGTGATGGCCGGGAACAGGATGTGAAAGGACACGGTAAAGGCAAACTGGATTCGGGCGAGCTCTAGGGCTTCTAAGCCGAACATGGTGCTTCCTCTTCAGGTGAACCGGCATTTCGGGCTTGTGGCCCTGATGCCCACTGCCCCCACGGTTATCGAGTGCGACCTGTTGGAATTGTTCTATTCGATTGCAGGGATTCACGCCGCACGGGCCGATCAATGCATTTGCAACGATTGACCCAGATCAATGGCTGTATCCAGCATAGTCCCGAATGCGGCTTCGGGACCTGTGGCTGGATGCCGCGTGGCGCATTGCCCCACCCTCTTCCCCGCAGTGACAAAAGCTGCTCCATCAGGACTTGTGCAACTCTTTGTTACAAACAGATGATAGGCTGCTGAACCCCGAGTACCTAACAGGTCGCAGGCTGCCGATGTCCGATTCTGCTCCGCTGTTGTTGCGTCACCACCGGCCCTTTCTGGCCTTCTGGCTGGCCCGCGTGTTTACCGCGAGCGGCTTTCAGATGCTTACCGTGGCGATTGGCTGGCAGCTCTATCAGCTGACCGACAACGTGCTCGATCTGGGCCTGGTCGGGCTGGTCGAATTTGCCCCGCGAGTGTTGTTCATGCTGCATACCGGGCATGTTGCCGACCGCTATGACCGACGTCGAGTGGCGGCGCTGTGCCAGAGCCTGCAAGCCCTGATCGCACTGGCGCTGGTGCTCGGCAGTGCCACTGACAACGTCAGCCGTGAGCTGATTTTCTGCCTGGCCTTCCTGCTCGGCGCGGCACGCTCGTTTGAAATGCCGGCGACTCAGGCCCTGCTACCCAACGTGGTGCCGCCCGGGCTGTTCCCGCGGGCCGTGGCTGCCTCGGCATCGGCGACTCAGGCCGCCACCATCGTGGCTCCTGCGGTCGGCGGCTTGCTGTATGCGTTTGGCAGCATCTGGGTGTACGGCCCGACCGTGGCGCTGTATGTGATCGCCTGCGGCTTGACCCTGAGCCTGGATGCCCGCCAGCAGGTCCAGCAGCGCGGCCGCGCGACGCTGGAGTCGCTGTTGGCCGGGGTACGCTTCATCCGCAGCCGCCCGGACATCCTCGGCGCGATCTCGCTGGACCTGTTTGCCGTGCTGCTGGGCGGCGCCACGGCGTTGTTGCCGGTGTTTGCCAAGGACATCCTGCTGACCGGCCCGTGGGGCCTGGGCCTGCTGCGTTCGGCACCCGCGGTCGGTGCGCTGTTGATGTCGGTGTGGCTGGCGCGCTTTCCGTTCGAGCGCAAAGTCGGCCGGACCATGTTCACCGCCGTCGGCGTGTTCGGTGTGGCCACTATCGCCTTTGGCCTGTCGACTTCGTTCTGGTTCTCGCTGGCGGTGCTGGTGGTGCTGGGCGCGGCAGATATGATCAGCATGGTCATCCGCAGCGCCTTCGTACAATTGGAGACGCCTGACGAAATGCGCGGGCGGGTCAGCGCGGTGAACGGGTTGTTCATCGGTGCTTCGAACCAGCTCGGTGAGTTCGAGTCCGGCGTTACCGCGCACTGGCTGGGCACCGTGCCGGCAGTGGTGCTGGGTGGCGTCGGCACGCTGGTGGTGACCGGGGTGTGGATAAAGTTGTTCCCGACCCTGGCCAACCGCGATCAACTGCACAGCCAGCCGGTAGCAGAAACGCCAGCGCCGTCAGCCGCACCAATCAAAGGTTGACCCCGCCAGCAGCAGGCTCATCTGCTGCTCGTGGCCGACCTGGGCGCGAAAGCCGTTACCGCTTTCGCGCCAGCCGGTCGCACGGTACAAGGCCAGGGCGCCGAGGTTGGCGCGGTCCACCGACAACTGCAGGCGCTTGATATCGGGCCACATCGTGCGCAAGAGGGCCGGCAGCGCCTGCATGCAAAAGCGCCCAAGCCCTTGCCCCTGAAACCTGCGATCGACCTGCAGCGCAGTCAGCATGGCTGCATCAGGCTGGCCCCAGGCGGGCAGAAATGCGCCACGCTGAAGCAACAGAAACGCTCTGGGTACATCATCGAGCAGCAACGCAATGCCGCGACGCTGATCTGGGCCGCAACCGAGCAACAGATACAAGGCATCAGCAATGTCGCCAGCAAAGCACTGCTGCGCTGCCGGCAGCTGGATATCCAGCAGTTGCCCACGCTGGGCCGGGGTTAGCTGCGAGTAGTCAATCAGCTGCACAGCGGCATCTCGGCGGCGGCCGTCACGGTGATCGGCACTGAATGCGCAGTGTATCGCGACATTGATTACCGCTCAGCAAGCATGCTGGTATGATGCGCGGCTTTTTTCTACCCCAGATAAAACCACGGCATCCGGTACGGTCTGTGCTTTGCTGATGAGGTCGATACATTTACGGCGCCCCGGGGGCGTCTTTGGGAGCGGGCATGCTGGAAAGGCTGTTTCAACTAAAAGCACACAACACCAACGTGCGCACCGAGATCCTGGCGGGCGTGACCACGTTCCTGGCCATGGCCTACATCCTCTTCGTCAACCCGAGCATCCTCGGCGAGACCGGCATGGACAAGGGCGCGATCTTTGTCGCGACCTGCCTGGCTGCGGCCATCGGCTCGGCGACCATGGGCCTGATCGCCAACTACCCGATCGCGCTCGCGCCGGGCATGGGCCTGAACGCCTTCTTCACCTACACCGTGGTCCTGCACATGGGCCATACCTGGCAGGTGGCGCTGGGTGCGGTGTTCATCTCGGCGGTGTTGTTCTTCCTGCTGTCGATCTTCCGCATCCGCGAGTGGATCGTGAACAGCATTCCGCTGCCGCTGCGCTCGGCGATCGCCGCCGGTATCGGCCTGTTCCTGGCGCTGATTGCGCTGAACAATGCCGGCATCGTCGTTGATAACCCAGCCACCCTGGTTGGCTTGGGCGACCTCAAGAAGCCTGCTCCGGTGCTTGCTGCACTGGGCTTCTTCCTGATCGTCGCGCTGGAAGCGATGAAGGTTCGCGGCGCAGTACTGATCGGCATTCTGGCCGTGACCGTGGCTTCGATCCTGATGGGCGTGACGCCGTTTGCCGGGGTGGTATCGATGCCGCCGTCGCTGGCGCCGACCTTCCTCCAGCTGGACATCGCGGGTGCTTTGGATGTGGGCCTGGTCAGCGTGATCTTCGCCTTCCTGTTCGTCGACCTGTTCGACAACTCCGGCACCCTGATTGGCGTGGCCAAGCGCGCGGGCCTGATGAGCAAGGACGGCCACATGCCGAAAATGGGCCGGGCGCTGATCGCCGACAGCACCGCAGCCATGGCCGGCTCGCTGCTGGGTACCTCGACCACCACCAGCTACATTGAATCGGCAGCCGGCGTGAGTGCCGGTGGCCGTACGGGCCTGACCGCCATCGTGGTCGCGGTGCTGTTCCTGCTGGCGCTGTTCTTTGCACCCCTGGCCGGCAGCGTGCCGGCGTTCGCCACCGCACCGGCACTGTTGTTCGTCGCCGTGCTGATGGCCTCGGGCCTGGCTGAAATCAACTGGGACGACGTCACCGAAGCCGCCCCTGTGGTGGTGACCGCCCTGGCCATGCCGCTGACCTACTCGATCGCCAACGGCATCGCTTTCGGCTTCATTGCCTGGACCGCGATCAAGCTGCTGTCGGGCCGCCGCCAGGACCTGAACCCGGCGCTGATCATCCTGTCGATTCTGTTCGTTATCAAGTTGGGCTGGTTCAACGCATGAGTTCTGTTTTCGATCCATCTGCCTACCAAAGCCTGCTGGCACCCAAGGTCGAGCGCCTGCGCGCTCTGCTGGCGCCGTTCGCCGCGCCCGCGCCTGTGGTGTTCGAATCGCCGCGCGAGCACTACCGCTTGCGCGCCGAGTTTCGCCTGTGGCGTGAAGACGGCCAGCGTCACTACGCCATGTTTGCCCCGGGCGAGAAGCACAAGGCGATCCTGATCGAGGATTTCCCGATTGCCAGCCAACGCATCAATGCGCTGATGCCGCGCTTGAAGGCAGCTTGGCAGGCCAGCGAAACGCTGAGCAATCGGCTGTTCCAGGTGGAGTTCCTGACCACCCTGGCCGGCGATGCGATGATCACCCTGTGCTATCACCGCCCGCTCGACGACGAGTGGGAAGCTGCCGCCCGCGAGCTGGCCGCCGAGCTCGACGTGAGCCTGGTGGGTCGCTCCAAAGGCAAGCGCCTGGTGATCGGCCGTGACTATGCCGTGGAAAAACTCGACGTCGCCGGGCGCACCTTCAGCTACCGCCAGCCTGAAGGCGCTTTCACCCAGCCCAACGGTGCGGTCAACCAGAAGATGCTCAATTGGGCCTTCGAGGCCATTGGCGAGCGCGACGACGACCTGCTCGAGCTGTACTGCGGCAACGGCAACTTCACCCTGCCGTTGGCAACCCGCGTACGCCAGGTGCTGGCCACCGAGATCAGCAAGACCTCGGTCAACGCCGCCTTGCACAACCTCGACGAAAACGGCGTGGATAACGTGCGCCTGGTGCGCCTGTCGGCCGAAGAGCTGACCGAAGCACTGAACGAGGTGCGCCCGTTCCGCCGCCTGCAGGGCATCGACCTGAAGAGCTACCAGTTCGGCACGGTGTTCGTCGACCCGCCGCGCGCGGGGATGGACCCGGACACCTGCGAGCTGACGCGACGCTTCGAGCGCATCCTGTACATATCCTGCAACCCGGAAACCTTGGCGGCCAACATCGCCCAGTTGCACGATACGCATCGGATCGAACGCTGCGCCCTGTTCGACCAGTTCCCCTATACCCACCATATGGAAAGCGGTGTGCTGCTGGTCCGACGCTGAACCGAGCTCTGCCGGGGCTGCAATGGCCTCGGCGGATGCGCTGCAAGGAGTGCGTGAACGATGGATCAACTGAGCGCCATGCAGACCTTTCGCCGCGTGGTCGACCTCGGCAGCTTCAGCGCTGCTGCCGCCCAGGCCGGGGTGTCGCACACGGTGTTGTCGCGGCAGGTCAAAAACCTCGAGCGCGAACTGGGTAGCCAATTGCTCAATCGCACCACGCGGCGCCTGCAGGTCACTGAAGCGGGGGCGTTGTTCTATCGCCATTGTGTGCAGATCCTCGAGCAGATGCAGGCCATGACGCTGGAACTGTCCGAGCATCAGCAGCAGCCAGTTGGCACCTTGCGCCTGAGCGTGGCCAGCGCCTTTGGTGATCTGGAACTGGGCCGCTGGCTGCCGGACTTCATCGAACGTCACCCACGCCTGCACGTCGAACTCAACTGCACCGACCGCTTCGTCGACCTGCTCGAAGAAGAGATCGACGTGTGCCTGCGGGTAACCGACCATCTGCCTGATTCGAGCCTGGTAGCGCGCCGCCTGGCCAGCAGCGAGGTGCTGTTGGTGGCCGCCCCTGGCTACCTCGCCCGGCATGGCCAGCCAACCAGCATCGAGACCCTGGCCAGCCATGCCCTGCTCGGCTACAGCCGCCTGACCCACCCGCAGCGCTTGCAGCTGAGCGGCCCGGCGGGCGAGCAGCGCGATGTGCTGATGCCCAGACGCTTGAGTGCCAACTCACCAATGGCCCTGCGCGCGGCGGCCATCGGCGGGTTGGGCATTGCCAGTTTCGACCGTTTCATCGTGGCTGATGCGCTGAGCGACGGCCGCCTGGTGCCGGTGCTTGAAGGCTGGCAATTGCCTGCGCGCACGCTGTATGCGGTTTACCCGCAAAGCCGGTACCTGGCGCCCAAGGTGCGCGCACTGCTCGACTACGTACAGGGCTACTACTCAATACCCCGCTGGCTGAGCAATTAGTGCAACTAATGCACAGATCTTGGCTTGGTAGCGGCGTATCTGTGCAAATCTCGAATGGTTAACCTTCGCCGCACATTAAGTTGGCGTAGGAGCCACACCATGAAAACTCTGCACGCAATTCTCGCTGGCCTGACCCTCACCACCCTCGCCGCCACCGCCCAGGCCGGCGCCGAAAAACTCATTTCGGTACCGGACAGCGCTGCACTGACCTGGAAGTCCGTCGAGGGCACCAACGACGCAGTGCGCTATGCCAATGTCGAGGGCGACATTTTTGGCAAAGGCCCCTATTCGGCCTTCGTTGAATTCAAGAAAGGCACCGACAATGGCCTGCACAAGCACAGCCAAACGCTGCCGACGGTCGTCCTCAAAGGCACCTTCTATGCCGTGATCGACGGTAAGCGCACCGAATACCCTGCCGGCTCGTACTACAAGTTGCCTGCCAACCTGGTCCACGAAAGCGGCTGCACCGCTGCCGACAACTGCCTGCTGTTCCAGTATCAGGCAGACCAGTTCGACCTGGTTCCGGTCAAGAAGTGATCGACCTTACGCCCCGCAGTTAATGCCGACAGGCGCAGCGCACAGCGCTGCGCCTTGTTGACTCAGCCCCTGACTGGCGCTTGGCCCACCCTTCACCTAGGCTTGTGCCTGGGCATTAGCCCTTTCGCATTAGTAGGTTCGTATTCTGCAGGAAGCGATTTCAAGTAATGGAATGCACCAGCTCAGGGATCCTCAGCGTCGTTCGTGCATGGCTGTATTACCTGCAAGGCCGATCACCCACGACTGAGGAATCAAAGCATGCATCCCTTGAAAGTTTTTGCAGTCATCGTCGCTGGCGCGGCGGCATTGAGCGCGTGCCACAGCGAAGCACCGCTGCGCCCAAACCCTCCCCTTATCTCGATCCCGGACAGCAAGGCGTTGAACTGGCAATCGGTTCCCGAAACCGACGATGCGGTGCGTTACGCCAATGTCGAGGGCGATATCTTCGGCCGCGGTCCGTATCAAGCCTATGTGCTGTTTCGCAAGGGCACCGACAACGGCCTGCATACGCACAGCCAGGTCCTGCCCACGGTAGTGCTCAGCGGCACGTTCTACGCAGTGATCGCTGGCAAGCGTATCGAATATCCGGCTGGCGGTTATTACCGGCTACCGGCGCAACTGGTGCATGAAAGTGGCTGCACGGCCGCCGCAGACTGCCTTTTGTTCCAGTGGCAGGACGACCGCTTCGACCTGATCTCGGCCAAGCCCTGAAATGCGACGACCCCAGGCTGATGAACAGGCCTGGGGTCGTATGCAGAGCGGGCTGAAACGCCTGGATCAGAAGTCGAAGAACACCGTCTCGCCTTCGCCCTGAATCCGCATGTCGAAGCGATAGGCAGTCTTGCCGTCCACTTCGCAGCGTTTGGCAATCAGCGTCTCGCGGCGCTGAGGTTGCTCGATCAGGTTGAGCACCGGGCACTTGGCGTTGGCCTCGGCCTCGTCATCGAAGTACAGCCGCGTGTGCAGCTGGATATTGATGCCGCGGGCAAACAGGCTGATGTTGATGTGCGGCGCCATTGGCACGCCGGCAGCATTCTTGACCACGCCCGGTTTGACCGTGTGCAGCGTCCAGTCACCGGAGTCAAAGGTGGTAGCGGTCCGGCCAAAGCTGTTGAATGGGTTTTCCAGGTTGTACTGATCCTGGTACTCACCGTTGCCATCGGCTTGCCACACTTCCAGAAACGAATCGCGCACCAGATGGCCGTTGCCATCGTAGACCTGACCGATCAGCAGGATGTGTTCGCCGGCGGCTTCAGGGCGCGCCAGGGTGTTCCAGATCTCGGCAGGCCGCACTGGGTTGCCTGCCGCTTGCAGGGCCAGACCGATGTGCACATAAGGGCCAGCGGTCTGCGAAGGGGTTTCCGGCAGCAGTTCAATTGGCATGTCGCGGCTCCTCAGCGGTTTTCGAAGTGGGTCTGGCGCTGACCGCGCAAAACGATGTCAAAGCGGTAAGCCAGGCAATCCATCGGATTGGCGTTGCTCATGTCGAGCTTGGCAATCAGTTGCTGCACCGCTTGCGGGTTGGCGATCGACTTGACGATCGGGCACAGCGGGATCAGCGGGTCACCTTCGAAATACAGCTGGGTAATCAATTTGGTCGAGATCGACGGCCCGCTGATGGAGAAGTGAATGTGCGCCGGGCGCCAGTCATTCGGGCCGTTGCGCCATGGGTACGGGCCGGGCTTGATGGTGCGGAAGCTGTAGTAGCCATCGCGGTCGGTCAGAGCGCGGCCGACACCGCCGAAGTTAGGGTCCAGCGGTGCCAGGTAACGGTCGTTCTTGTGGCGGTAGCGGCCGCCAGCGTTGGCCTGCCACATTTCCACCAGGGTGTTGGGCACCGGTTTGCCGAACTGATCGATCACTCGGCCGGCGACGATGATGCGCTCGCCGATCGGTAGGCCGCCGTTGTCGAAGTTGAGCAGCAGGTCGTTGTCGTGCTGGCCAAAGCCCAGGTGGGTGAAGTCAGGCCCGGTGGTTTCGCTGATCGACTGCGGGATGCTGACCAGCGCCTGGCGCGGCGAGCGGGCAATCGACGTCTTGTAATCTGGGGTCAGCGCTTTCGGGTGCCAGTTGCGATCACGGATCACGAAGCGGCTGGTGTCCTCGGCAGGCATACCGGTGTTCCTCTTATTGGAGTTGTGCAAACGCCCGTGCGTGGCGAGCGGACTTGCAGTTTCCGATAGCCTGAATGGGATGAATATTGAAATCAGCGGTCTTAGCCATAACTGTTTGGTTATGCCTTGCAGCGTGCCTGCACAAGGCGGCAGCACTGAACTAATCTATACCCTCAACCTCGCGGTTTGGAGAAGCTCGATGGAATGGCGAAAAGGTCGGCGTAGCGACAATGTGGTCGATGCTCGCGGTGCAGGTGGTGGCGGCGGTGGCGGCGGCATGCGCTTTGGCGGCGGCAAGGGTCTGGGCCTGGGCGCCATTCTACTGATCGTCGGCATTGGCTGGATGACCGGCCAGGACCCGCTGCAGATTCTCGGCCAACTGACCGGGCAGATGCAGCAGAGCGCACCCGCCCCGGTCGAAGGCAAGGCGCCGCCGGCCAATGATGACCAGGCTGCGTTCGTCGCCTCGATCCTGGGTGACACCGAAGACACCTGGAAGGCGTTGTTCGCCCAGGCGGGCAAGCAATACAGCGACCCCAAGCTGGTGCTGTTCAGTGGCCAGGTCAATTCGGCCTGCGGCTTCGCCTCCTCGGCAGTCGGGCCGTTCTATTGCCCGGCTGACCAGCGGGTGTACCTGGACATGACCTTCTTCCGCGAAATGGAAACCCGCTTCTCCGCTGCCGGCGACTTCGCCCAGGCCTATGTCATCGCCCACGAGATCGGCCACCACGTGCAGACGCTGCTCGGCGTCTCCAACAAGGTCCAGGCCGCCCGCCAGCGCGGGCAGAAGATGGAAGGTGACAACGGCCTGCTGGTGCGTCAGGAGTTGCAGGCCGACTGCTTTGCTGGAGTCTGGGCGTATCAGGCGCAGAAACGCCTGAACTGGCTCGAACCGGGTGACATCGAAGAAGCCCTGAACGCTGCCAATGCCATCGGCGATGACCGCCTGCAACAGCAGGGCCAGGGCCGCGTGGTGCCGGATTCGTTCACCCACGGCACCTCGGCGCAGCGGGTACGCTGGTTCAAGACCGGCTTTGCCGAAGGCGATGTCAGCCGTTGCGATACCTTCAACGCGCGCACGCTGTAACGCCTTCAATGCGCAGCAGACACGCCCCTTGAGTCACTGATGTGCTCAAGGGGCGCTGTTCATCAAGCCGCTTTTCAGCGCCAATGCCGCAGTAAAACCCTCGGATTTTCAATCAGTTACAAATCTGCTGAAAAAGCGTTTCAGCTCGCCCGTTTGTGGCCGATAACTCATGCACGAATCAGCGGGCCCCAGGAAGAATAACGCCAGCGATTGACAACAACTGAGCGAATAATCTTTAGGGAGTGCGTGCATGAACAGCTGGTTTGCCAACATCAGCGTCAACCTCAAACTGGGCCTGGGCTTTGGCCTGGTCCTGCTCTTGACCGGCCTGCTGGCCCTGACCGGCTGGAACAGCCTGGGCAGCTTGATCGACCGCAGTAACTGGATGAGCGACATCAGCAAGCTCAACAAAGACCTCACTGACCTGCGCGTGGCGCGTCTGCAGTACATGATCGCCAACGGCGACGATGCCGCAGCGGCCAACACTCAGACCAAGCTGGACACCTTCAGTGCCCAGCAGCAGTATCTGGTCAGCACGTTCAAGAGCCCTGAAAACGTCAAACTGCTCAACGAGCTGGGTGCGATCATCAGCGACTACAAGCTGTCGCTGAGCAAGATGCGTGCGGGCTACAAGACCACCCTGGCCAACCGCGAAAACATGAACCAGACCGCCGCCAAGTCCGACCAGATTCTGGATGCAATCAGCCGCGACGTGCTGACTCAACCGGAAGTCGACAGCGTGCGCCTGGCCCAGTACCAGGCCATCAGCAAGGCGCGCCAGCAGTTGCTGCAAGTGCGCGTCGATGTGCGCGGTTACATCGCCGACAACAGCGCGGCCAACGAACAGGCCGCCTTGCGCCAGCTCGACGCAGCGCTGGTCGAGATCGACAACCTCAAGCGCCAGTTGCCCAACGAAAGCACCCGCCTGCAGCAGTTCGACCAGAGCGTGCAGGCCTACCGCTCGGCAGTGCGTGACTACCGCGACGCGACCGCCGCCATCGCCGTGGCCCGCGCCGAGATGACCGTGCAAGGTGCCGACATCGTCAAGCGCAGCGACGCCCTGTACAAGATCCAGCTCGAGCGCCGCGACATCGAAAGCGACCAGGCTCGCCATCTGCAGATCATCTCCACCCTGCTGGCGTTGCTGGTCGGTGTATGCGCCGCGATCATCATCACCCGCCAGATCACTCGCCCGCTGCGCGAGACCATGGACGCTGTCGAGCGCATTGCCGGTGGCGACCTGTCCAGTGAGCTGAGGGTCACCCGCCGTGACGAGCTGGGCGTGCTGCAACAAAGCATCAGCCGCATGGGCAACACCCTGCGCGAGTTGATCGGTGGCATTCGTGATGGCGTGACCCAGATCGCCAGCGCCGCTGAAGAGCTGTCGGCCGTGACCGAGCAGACCAGCGCCGGCGCCAACAGCCAGAAGGTCGAGACTGATCAGGTTGCGACTGCCATGCACGAGATGGCCGCCACCGTGCAGGAAGTTGCGCGTAACGCCGAGCAGGCTTCGCGCGCGGCAACCGGTGCCGATGATGAAGCGCGTGCCGGTGACCGCGTGGTGGGTGAGGCGATCAGCCAGATCGAACGCCTGGCCGACGAAGTCCAGCGCTCGACTGACGCGATGAACCTGCTGCAACAGGAAAGCCAGAAGATCGGCAGTGTCATGGACGTGATCAAGTCGGTTGCCGAGCAGACCAACCTGCTGGCACTGAACGCCGCCATCGAAGCCGCCCGCGCCGGGGAAGCCGGGCGTGGTTTTGCCGTGGTCGCCGACGAAGTGCGCGGCCTGGCGCAGCGCACGCAGAAGTCCACCGAAGAGATCGAGGAGCTGATCGCCAGCCTGCAGAACGGCACCCAGCAAGTGGCCAACGCCATGCTCGGCAGCCGCAACCTGACCGAAAGCAGCGTCGAGCTGGCGCGCAAGGCCGGCGGTTCGCTGGGGAACATTACGCGCACCGTGTCCAACATCCAGTCGATGAACCAGCAGATCGCCGCAGCCGCCGAGCAGCAAAGCGCGGTTGCCGAGGAGATCAGCCGGAGCATTCTGAATGTGCGTGATGTGTCGGAACAGACCGCTGCGGCCAGTGATGAAACCGCCGCGTCGAGCGTCGAGCTGGCACGCTTGGGTAGTCATCTGCAGACGCTGGTAAGCAAGTTCCGCGTTTGACCGCTGCCTTGTGAACTGCCCGGCCAGCGCAATGCTGGCCGGGCAGAGCAGCGCTGGCGTTACTTGACGATCATACCAACACCACGCCCGCGCGGGTCGGAGGCGGTTTCAAGCTTGCCATCGGTGACGCGAATGGCCTGGATATCGCCCATCTCCCAGCCCTGATCCTCCAGCACATAGCCCATTTTCTTCAGCTCGTCGGCGACCTTGCCGGTCAACGGTGCATAGCTGTCGAAGTAGATGGTGTCCTTGGGCAGCAACTGGTGATGCACGCGCTGCGCCGCCACGGCCTTCGCCAGCGGCATGTTGTAGTCATAGAGGTTGTTCATCACCTGGAAGATCGAGGTGAAGATGCGCGAACCGCCCGGCGTACCGATGACCAGGCTGACCTTGCCGTCGCGGGTCACCAGGCTTGGGCTCATCGACGACAGCATGCGTTTGCCCGGGGCAATCGCGTTGGCGTCGCCGCCAACCACGCCAAAGGCATTGGCAGCACCGGGTTTACTGCTGAAGTCATCCATCTCGTCGTTGAGCAGGAAGCCTGCGCCCTTGACCACCACACCACTGCCGTAGTCGAGGTTGAGGGTGTAGGTGTTGCTGACCGCGTTGCCCTGTTTGTCGACGATCGAGAAGTGCGTGGTCTGATGCGGCTCCAGCCCCGGACGGACCTTGTCGGTGGCGGAGATGGCGGTCGGGTTGACCTGCTCGGCGCGTTTTTTCAGGTAGTCCTTGGCCACCAGCTTGTCTACCGGCACCTCGGTGAAGGCCGGGTCGCCGAGGTAGTCGGCACGGTCGGCGAACACGCGCTTTTCAATCTCGGCCAGCAGGTGGATGTAGCGTGCCGAGTTCTGCTCGACACCCTTGAAGTCTGCCGCGCGGTTTTCCTTGATCCCGAGCAACTGCGCCAGCGCTACACCACCGGAACTTGGCGGTGGCGCGGTGTAGACCACGTTGCCGCGCCAGTCGATGGCCATCGGCTCGCGCCACAGGGCTTTGTAGTCCTTCAGGTCGTCTTTGCTGATCAGGCCGTTATCGGCCTTCATCTGCGCAACCAGAAGGTCGGCGGTCTTGCCTTGATAGAACTCGCTGACGCCTTTGTCGGCGATGCGCTCGAGGGTCTGCGCCAGCTCCGGCTGTTTGAACAGCTCGCCGACTTTCATGCTGCCGAAATAGTCGTTGAAGTTGGTCGCGGTCTTGAACAGGCCTTGGGCATCGTCACGGTACTGATACTGCTTCTGGGCGATCTTGAAGCCGTTGTTGGCGTAACCGATGGCCGGGGTCAGCAGCTCGCTCCAGGGCAACTTGCCAAACTTTTTATGCGCCTCCCACAAACCCATCACTGTGCCCGGTACGCCCGCGGCGCGCACGCCGACCAGGCTGAGGTTCTCGATGACCTCGCCTTTTTCGTCCAGGTACATGTTGCGCGTGGCCGCCTTGGGCGCTACCTCGCGGTAGTCGAGGAAGTACGCTTTGCCGTCAATGTACAAGGTCATGAAGCCGCCGCCGCCAATGTTGCCGGCTTCTGGATAGGTAACTGCCAGGGTGAAGGCAGTCGCCACGGCGGCATCGACGGCGTTGCCGCCTTTTTTCAGGATATCGGCGGCGACCTGTGCGCCATATTGATCGGGCGCGGCCACTGCGCCGCCTTCAAGGGTTACCGCAAAGGCTGAAGAACAGCTCAGGATCGCGGCCCCGAGGGCCATGGACTGGAACATGACGAGACGCATGAGCACTTCCTTGGTGTTGTTTTTGTTGATCACTTATTAACACTGAAGCTATTTGACTAAGCAAATGTGCCAGGCGTGGGGCGACGGCATTGCGTCATTTATGTCGTTTTTAGAACGGTTCTTAGGGTCGAGATTGCTGGGGCCGCTACGCGACCCTTTCGCGACACAAGGCCGCTACAAAGGCACCGCGTACCCCCTGTAGGAGCGGCCTTGTGTCGCGAAAGGGCTGCAGAGCAGCCCCAGCAATCCTGAACCCGTGCCAAATATTCAGCAGGCATACGCCGCCAACTTGGCCTGGATAAAATCGAGAAAGCACTGAATCCGCAGCGCCAGCTGAGTATTGCGGTAATAAACGGCATGGATCGGCTGCCGGTACCCATTATTGGCCTCGCCCAGCAGCACCTGCAGGCGGCCGGCACGGATGTCTTCATGGGTCATGAAGTGCGACAGGCAGACGATACCCTGCCCGGCCAGCGCCAGCTGGCGCAGGGTCTCGCCACTGGATGCGGTCAGCTGCGGGCGGATCCGCCAGCTGTCGCCGTCGGCGTGGCGCAGCGGCCATTGGTTGAGGCTGTCGACGGAGCTGAAGCCGAGCAGGCAGTGCTCGCTCAAGTCACTGACCTGGCGCGGCTCGCCGTGGCGTTGCAGGTATTCGGGGCTGGCCAGAATCTGGATCGGGCTGCAGCCCAACGAGCGCGCATGCAGGCTGGAGTCGGCCAGTTCGCCGATGCGGATGGCGACGTCGGTGCTTTGCTGGAGCAGGTCGATGATCAGATCATCGGTGTTCAGCTCCAGCTCGATGGCCGGGTACAGCGCGCGAAACTCACCGATCCAGGGCACGATCGCGTGCAGCATGAACGGTGCTGCGGCGTTGATGCGCAGCCGCCCTGAAGGCGTCTGTCGGTGCAGCGACAGGCGCTCTTCGAGCTCGCTCATCTGTGCAAGGATGGCCCGCGCGTGCTGCACGAAGAACCGCCCTTCTTCGGTCAGGTCCATGCGCCGGGTGGTGCGGTTGATCAGCGTGGTGCCAAGCTTGCCTTCCAGCCGCGCCAGGCTGCGGCTGACCGCGGACGGGGTTTGCCCGAGTTGCTCGGCAGCGGCGGAGATCGAGCCGCTGTCGATCACGCTGACCAATACCTGGAGTTCTTCTGAGCGGGTTTTCACGGCAGTGCCTGGGCCAGGATGAGGCCTGGATTGTCGGCCGTTTATTGCCGGCCAGGCAACTGCCGCGTCGGTCTCGCCGCGCATCGCTTACCGGGCTTGACCAAACACCTTGGCCAGATGCGCCTCGTAGGCTGCCACGGTGGCGGCCACATCCGGGCGTTTCATCACATCGACTGCGAGGAAGGTTGGCAGGCCGCTCATGCCGAGGAACTGGTTGGCCTTGTGGAACGGGAAGTACACCGCATCCACACCCTTACCTTCGAAGAAGTCGCTGGGGTCATCGAAGGCCTGTTGCGGCGCGTTCCAGGTGGCCGAAATCATGTACTGCTTGCCCTGGATCAGGCCGCCACTGCCGTACTTCTGCGACGCATCGGAGCGGGTCCGGCCGTCGCTGGCGTAGAGGCTGCCGTGGCCTTCGGTGAACACTTCATCCAGGTACTGTTTGACGGTGTACGGGGCACCCATCCACCAACCAGGCATCTGATAGATGATCACGTCGGCCCAGAGGTATTTCTGTACTTCCTCCTTGATGTCGTAGCCGCCGTCGATGAAGGTTTGTTTGACATCGAAACCGGCCCGGTCCAGATAGGCCAACGCGGCATCGTGCAGGGTTTCGTTCAAGCGGCCATCGGAGTGAGCGAACTGTTTGCCGCCATTGAGCAGAAGAATCTTTTTCATGTCGAGCCCCTAAGGTTCTGTGTCGATCCGCGGACCGTTGCATTAGGATGGCTGCAGGTTAGAGGCTCGCCGGCGACGGAAACAGCCAGCATCGGGCAAATCAGTTTTGCGCTGTAATCACGAATTAGCACCAGACTGTTGCTTTAAAATCGTCTCTCCCTTTATTTGCAGGTCCCGCCATGAACGATCAATACGCCTTTATTCTCAAAGCCAAGACTCACCCGGAAAAGGCCGAAGCATTCGAGCAACTGTTCCGCGCCTACGTCGAACCAAGCCGCCAGGAGCCGGGCTGCGTCGAATACCACATGTTGCGCGATCAACAAGACCCGAGCCTGTTCATCTTCTACGAGGTGTGGGCCGATCAGGCGGCGTTCGATGCGCACTGCGCGCTGGCGCATATGCAGGAATTTGCCGCGCAGCGCATGGACTATCTGGAGCGCGATTTCGAGGTGCAGCGCATCGACATGCTCAGTGCCGCCTCGGGTAAACGTTGAGCCGTTCAAATAGCTGAAAAATGTCGCTTGCCGCCAGCCGGCGGGTTTCTCACAATCCACCGATTGGCTTTCACTGCGCACCCGATAAGGATTTCCCCGTGCCGTCCATCTATCAGCTCAAACCCCGCTTCCAGGCACTGCTGCGACCCACGGTGCAGCGCCTCTACGACCGCGGGGTGACGGCCAATCAGGTCACGGTTGCCGCTGGGCTAGTTTCGCTATTGCTCGGGCTGCTGTTGGCCGGCTTTGCCCACATCCACGGGCTGTTCATCCTGCTGCCGATCTGGATGCTGCTGCGCATGGCGCTGAACGCGGTGGACGGCATGCTCGCCCGCGAGTTTGGCCAGCAGTCCAGGCTTGGTGCCTACCTCAATGAACTGAGCGACGTGATCGCCGATGCGGCGCTGTACCTGCCGTTCGCCCTGCTGGTCGGGGTATCGCCTGTGCTGGTGGTGCTGGTGGTGTTGAGCGCGCTGATCAGCGAATACGCCGGGGTGATGGGCCCGCTGGCCGGTGCAGCGCGGCGCTACGATGGACCAATGGGCAAGAGCGATCGCGCGTTTGCCTTTGGCCTGCTCGGTACCGGTGTCGCCTTTGGCCTGCTCAATCCAACCTGGATCAACGGCCTGCTGCTGGTGATTCTGCTGCTCTCGCTCTATACCCTCTACAACCGGGTACGTCAGGGCCTGGCCCACGCCAACTGATCAATCGCCACTGACCGCACCGCCGCCAGCCAAAAGGACCTTTGCCATGCGCCAGGCGCAATCGCTGCACTTCTCTACCCATGACGGCGTCGAGCTGCACTATCGCTACTGGCCGGCCATCCGCAGCGAGCATCAGCCGCGTCGGGCGGTGGTGATGTTCCACCGTGGCCATGAGCACGGCGGGCGTCTGGCGCACCTGGCAGACGAGCTGGACATGCCCGGCTATGACTTCTTTGCCTGGGACGCCCGTGGCCACGGCCAGTCGCCCGGAGCGCGCGGCGACAGCCCGAGCTTTGCCACCAGCGTGCGCGATGTGCAGACCTTCATCGAGCATATTCAAACCCGCCACGGCATCGCCGAAGACAACACCGTGGTGTTGGCGCAGAGCGTCGGTGCCGTGCTGATCGCCACCTGGGCGCATGACTACGCGCCCAAGGTGCGCTGCCTGGTGCTGGCCTCGCCGGCGTTCAAGGTCAAACTCTACGTGCCGTTTGCCCGCCCCGGTCTGAAGCTGATGAAGGCCGCGCGCGGCAACTTCTTCGTCAACAGCTACGTCAAGCCGCGGCTACTCACCCACGACCCGGAGCGGGTGGCTTCGTATGTGGCCGACCCGCTGATCAGCCGGCCCATTTCGGTGACCATGCTGCTCGGCCTGTATGAAGCCGCAGACCGGGTAGTGGCGGACGCTCAGGCGATCCAGCTGCCGACCCAATTGCTGGTTTCGGGCGCCGACCTGGTGGTCGAGCGGGCGCCGCAGGAGCAATTCTTCCAGCGCCTGGGCAGTGCCCGCAAAGAGCTGCACCTGCTGCCCGGGTTCTTCCACGACACCCTCGGCGAGCGTGATCGCGGCCATGTCCTGCCGCGCATCAAGCGCTTCGTCGAGCACTGCTTCGACGCCCCGCTGGCGGCGCCGTCGCTGCTTGATGCCGACCAGTCCGGCGCCAGCTGCGCCGAAGCTGAAAGCCTCGCCGCACCGCTGCCGCGCAACTCGCCACGGGATCTGTACTGGTGCGCCACCCGCGCCGGCCTGCGCCTGGGTAAAGGCATGGCAGACGGGGTCAAGCTGGGTTTTGATACTGGCTTCGACTCCGGCAGCACCCTGGATTACGTCTATCGCAACCAGGCCACCGGCAAGGGCAAGCTGGGCCGGATGATCGACCGTAATTACCTCGACGCTATCGGCTGGCGCGGCATTCGCCAGCGCAAGCTGCATGTTGAAGAGCTGCTGCGCGAGGCGATCCGGCGCCTGCGCGAGCAGGGCCGCAGCGTCGATATCGTCGACATCGCAGCCGGCCATGGCCGCTACATCCTTGAAGCCTTGCAGGAACTCGAGCAGCTGCCGGACTCGATCCTGCTGCGCGATTACAGCGAACTGAACGTACAACAGGGCACGGCATTGATTGCCGAAAAAGGCCTGGGCGATATCGCGCGCTTTGTTCAGGGTGACGCCTTTGACCGGCAGAGCCTGGCCACACTCGAGCCGCGCCCAAGCCTGGCAGTGGTTTCCGGGCTGTACGAACTGTTCGCCAGCAACCAGATGGTCAGCACCTCGCTGGCCGGGCTGGCCGACGCCGTTGAACCCGGTGGCTATCTGGTCTACACCGGCCAGCCGTGGCACCCGCAGCTGGAGATGATCGCCCGCGCCCTGACCAGCCACCGTGGCGGCCAGGCGTGGGTCATGCGTCGGCGCAGCCAGGCCGAGATGGACCAGTTGGTCGCTGCTGCAGGTTTTCGCAAGATCACCCAGCGCATCGACGAATGGGGCATCTTCAGTGTCAGCCTGGCGCAGCGGGTCGAGTGATGGCGCGTGAAGCCGGGCTGATCCGCCGTGGGGTGCTGTGGCTACTGCTGCTCGGGCCGTTTTTCTTTCTCAGCTACGGCTTGGCCAACACCTACACGGCAGGCCGGGATGATGTCGGCAGCCTGGTGTTTGCCTGGGAAAGCCAGATGCCGTTGTGGCCGTGGACGATCATCCCGTACTGGTCCATCGACCTGCTCTACGGCCTGTCGTTTCTACTGCCACGCAACCGCCGCGAGATGGACCGCCATGCGCTGGCCCTGTTGAGCGCGCAGCTGATCTGCGTGGCTGGCTTTCTGCTCTGGCCGATGCGCTTTACCTTCGAGCGACCGGAGCTGGGCGGCCTGTTCGGTTGGTTGTTCGATGTGCTGATGGGCTTTGACAAACCGTTCAATCAGGCACCCTCGCTGCACATCGCCCTGCTGGTGATCATCTGGACGATGTTTGCCCGCCACCTGCGCAACCCGCTCTGGCGTTGGCTGATGCACGGCTGGATGGCGCTGATCGGGGTGTCGGTGCTGACTACCTGGCAGCACCACTTCATCGACTTGCCGAGCGGCGCGCTGGTCGGGCTGCTGTGCGTCTGGTTGTGGCCTCGCGACGGCCAATTGCCGTTGCAGACTGCGCGTCTGGCGCAGGGTCCCAAGCGCTGGCGGCTGGCGCTTTATTACACGCTCGGCAGTGCATTGTGCATCGGTTTGGCGAGCTTGGCCGGCGGCGCCTGGCTGTGGCTGTTGTGGCCGGCACTGGCGCTGCTGCTGGTGGCCCTGAACTACGCAGTACTGGGCGCCAGCGCGTTTCAGAAAGGCGCTGATGGGCGCCTGTCGATGGCCGCCAGCTGGCTGTTTGCGCCGTATCTGCTTGGCGCCTGGATCAACTCGCGGCTGTGGACGCGACGCCATCCACAGGCGGATGAAATCTGTGACGGGGTCTTCCTCGGTCGTATCCCGGCGGCCGGTGAAGCGGCGCAGTTCTCAGCGATTGTCGATATGTGCGCCGAACTGCCATGCCTGGCGGCCAAACCGCTGGCCAACCATTACCGCAGCCTGCCGACCCTGGATCTGGTGGTCGCCGATATACAACTGTGCCGCGCCGCTGCCGACGCTATCGAGACGCTGCGCCAGCACGGGCCGTTGCTGGTCTGCTGCGCGCTGGGTTACTCGCGCAGTGCCACCGCTGTCGCCGCCTGGTTGTTGCTCAGCGGGCGCTGCTCGACCCTGGCAGAAGCCGAACTACGCTTGCGCAAAGCGCGTCCGGGCATCGTCCTGCGCAGCGAACACCAGCACATGCTCAGGCAACTGGAGGGGCAAGCATGCACCTGCGCGTAACCGCCAGCCTGCTCGGCCGCGGCCAGCAGCTGGAGCGGCTGTCCGACGGCATCAGCCTGATCGCGCTGGGCTATGGCCTGGCGCCGCTGCTCGGCGCGCCACTGCCATTGCTGGCCAGCGGGCTGTGCGCCCTGTTGCTGATACTCGGCCTCGTGCATAAATACCTGGCGGTGCGAGTCGCGCTGGATGCCGAGTTGTTCGCCGATCTCGCTTCGCGTAGCGACCTGCCCGCCGCGACGGGCCAGCTCGACCGCGCGTTGTTCGACCTCAACCTCAAACCCAGCGCCAGCGACCCGCGCGACTGGCACACGCGCAGCCAGGCTGCGCTCGGCCTGTTACGCCGCCAAGGCCTGTGCCTGGCCCTGCAGATCGCGCTGTGCCTGACTACGCTGCTGACACTCCCTTTGATCGGATAAGACCCGTGCCATGCTCACCGCCCTGACTGCCTTTGCCATCACCTCCGCCGCGCGCCTGATCACCGGCGCCCGCGCCCTCTGGCTGGGCTGCACGCCGCAGCCGGTGCAGCGCCTGTACTTTGCCAACCACAGCAGCCACGGCGACTTCGTCCTGCTCTGGGCCTCGCTGCCGGGGCCACTGCGCCAGCGCACGCGGCCGGTGGCAGGGGCCGACTACTGGGCCAAGCCGGGCCTGCGCAACTTCGTCATTCGCAAGGTGTTCAACGGTGTGCTGATCGACCGCCAGCGCAGCGAAACCCAGGCCAACCCGCTGCAGCCGGTGCTTGATGCGCTGGCCGGCGGCGACTCATTGATCTTCTTCCCCGAAGGCACGCGCAACCTTGGCGATGAGCCGCTGTTGCCGTTCAAGAGCGGTTTGTTCCACCTCGCCGCGGCCAATCCCGACATGGAAGTGGTGCCGGTGTGGATCGCCAACCTCAACCGGGTCATGCCCAAAGGCCGCGCCCTGCCGCTGCCGCTGCTGTGCACCTTGAGCTTTGGCGAACCGCTGCAGGTGCAGGCCGATGAAGACAAGCACGCGTTTCTCGAGCGGGCCCGCCAGGCCCTGCTGAACCTGGCCCCCAAGGAAGTCTGAGATGGACCACAACACAGTTCTGCTGTTTACCGGGATCGGCGCCCTGCTGCTGCTCGCCAGCGTCATCGGCCGCCTGCTCAAGTGGCGCGCCGGCGGCGGCCCGCATGCGGTGATCGACAACCTCAATGCGCGGATCAACGCCTGGTGGGTGATGGTGCTGGTGATCGGCATCGCCTTCCTGTTCGGCAAGTACGGCGTGATCGTGCTGTTCTACTGCGTGTCGTTCTACGCCCTGCGCGAGTTCATGACGCTGACCCCGACCCGGCGCAGCGACTACCCCGCCCTGGTCGCAGCGTTCTATGTCGCGCTGCCGCTGCAGTATCTGCTGATCGCGATGGATTGGTACGGCCTGTTCAGCATCTTCATCCCGGTGTACCTGTTCCTGCTGCTGCCGATTCTGGCCAGCTTTGGCGGCGACACCACGCGCTTTCTCGAGCGCGCCTCGAAGGTGCAGTGGGGGCTGATGATTGCCGTCTACTGCGTGTCGGCGGTGCCAGCGCTGATGACGTTGGACATCCCCGGTTTCGAGGGCCGTAACCTGCTGTTGATCGCCTGGCTGATTCTGGTAGTGCAGATCAGCGACGTGCTGCAGTACGTCTGCGGCAAGCTGTTCGGCAAGCGGAAAGTGGCCCCCAACCTGTCGCCGTCGAAAACCCTCGAAGGCCTGCTCGGTGGCGTTGCCCTGGCGACTCTGATCGGCGCTTCGCTGTGCTGGATCACCCCGTTCAGCTTCTGGCAGGCGGCCTTGATGGCGCTGACCGTCAATGCCATGGGCTTCTTCGGCGGGCTGGTGATGTCGGCGATCAAGCGCGACCGTGGGGTCAAGGACTGGGGGCATATGATCGAAGGTCACGGCGGCATGCTCGACCGTATCGACTCGGTGTGTTTTGCCGCACCGGTGTTCTTCCACTTCGTCCGCTACTGGTGGGCATAACCGCGCGGCGATAGCGCGGGCAGGCAGGTAGAGGTCGAGCGCAGGCAACTGCCCAGCGCGCGATGGCCCTATGGTGATGCGTCCATAAGCATCCCAAAGGGAAGACCTGCCATGTCCGATTTCATTACCGTCCTGCGTGAAACCTGCCCGGTCCCGGTAGTCGACGCGACCAAGTGGAAGCGCATTGGCGGTGACCCGCACACCGTCAACCTCAACGCCTACCTGTCGGCCGACGGCAGCAAGATCATGGGCACCTGGATCTGCACGCCGGGCAAGTTCGAGGTCAACTACGACAAGTGGGAGTTCTGCCACTTCCTCGACGGCTACTGCATCATCACTCCTGAAGGTGAAGAGCCCAAGCACCTCAAGGCCGGCGATGTGTTCGTCATCGAGCCGGGCATGAAAGGCACCTGGGAAGTGGTCGAAACCGTACGCAAGTACTTTGTCTTCGCCTGATCAACGATTGAGCTGATCGACCAGGCGCAAGGCAAAAAAAATCGCGACTCGAAGCGCCCTCCCCCAGGTGCGCATTAACAGTGGGAGGGCGCTTCGAGCCACGATCAAGACACGTGACGCTTAATCCTTCTTGCGATAGCCCTCGACGATTGCCGAGAAGTCCTTGCCGCCATCGCCGCGCAGGCTCATCGCCTGATACAGCTGCTGTGCCACAGCACCGAGAATCACCGGCTGATGCGCCTGTCGCGCAGCTTCGGTGGCCAGCCCCAGATCTTTGAGCATCAGCTCGGCACCAAAGCCGCCGGTATAACCGCGCGCGGCAGGCGCCGTGTCGATCACGCCCGGCCATGGGTTGTAGGTATCCGAACTCCAGCAACGCCCCGTGGAGCTGTTGATGATGCCGGCCAGCACCTGGGTGTCGATGCCCAGCGCATTGCCCAGCGCCATCGCCTCGGACACGCCGATCATCGAGATGCCCAGCAGCAGGTTGTTGCAGATCTTGGCGATTTGCCCGGTACCGACTTCGCCGCAATGGACGATGTTGCGGCCCATGTCCTTGAGCACAGGCTCCAGGCTGGCAAACAGTTCAGCGCTGGCGCCGACCATGAAGGTCAGGGTGCCGCCCGCCGCGCCACCGGTGCCGCCGGACACCGGCGCATCGCCCATGTCGACGCCCTTGGCTGCTGCGGCCTTGGACACTTCGCGGGCAGTCTGCGGGTCGATGGTGCTGCAATCGACCGTCGGCGTGCCAGGGCGAATCCCGGCCAGCACGCCGTCATCGTTGAGATAAACACCGCGCACATGCGCTGCCGCCGGGAGCATGGTGATGACCAGCTCGCTGTTGGCCGCCGCGTCCTTGGGTGAGGCGCTGATCTGCCCGCCAAGCTCGGCGAGTTCGGCCAGCACACTCTGGTTGAGGTCGAACAGGTTGAGCTGATGCCCAGCCTTGATCAGGTTGCGGGCCATGGGCGCGCCCATGTTACCCAGACCAATGAATGCAATACGCATGGAGCCTCCTTAGCGCAGGCTGATGGTGGTGTTGACGCCGTCGTTGACGCTGTCGTCATCGAACCAACGGGCCGTGACCGTCTTGGTCTGAGTGTAGAACTGCACCACCTGCTTGCCATACGGGCCGAGGTCGCCGAGCTTGGAGCCGCGCGAACCGGTGAAGCTGAAGTACGGCACCGGCACCGGGATCGGGATGTTGATGCCGACCTGGCCGACGTCGATCTCGCTCTGGAACTTGCGCGCCGCAGCGCCACTTTGAGTGAACAGGCCGGTGCCGTTACCGAACGGGTTGCTGTTGACCAGGGCGATGGCCTCGTCGAGGGTGTCGACTTCAAGGGTGATCAGCACCGGGCCGAAGATTTCCTGGGTGTAGATCTGCATCTGGGTGGTGACCCCGGAGAACAGCGTCGGGCCAACGAAGTTGCCTTGCTCATAGCCCGGCACGCTGACCTCGCGGCCATCCAGTTCCAGCTTGGCACCCTCGGCGATGCCGCTTTCGATCAAGCCCAACACGCGCTCCTTGGCCCGCTTGGAAACCACCGGGCCGACATCCGTGCCCGGCTCGCAACCGGCATTGACCTTGAGCTGGCTGGCGGCAGCCTTGATGTCCGGCAGCCACTCGCGGGCCTTGCCGACCAGCACCGCCACCGAGGTGGCCATGCAGCGTTGCCCGGCGGCACCGAATGCAGCACCGACCAGCGCGTTGATGGTTTGCGTGCGATTGGCGTCAGGCAGCACCACCGCGTGGTTCTTGGCGCCCATCATCGACTGCACGCGCTTGCCGTGCTGGCTGCCGAGGTTGTAGACGTGGGTACCGACCTCGGTCGAACCGACGAACGAGATCGCCTTGATGTCCTTGTGCGTGCAGATCGCGTCGACCACCTGCTTGCCACCGTGGACCACGTTGAGCACCCCAGCCGGCACTCCGGCCTCCAGCGCCAGCTCGACCAGCATCAGGGTCGACAGCGGGTCTTGCTCGGAAGGCTTGAGGACGAAGGTGTTGCCGCAGACGATGGCCATCGGGAACATCCACAGCGGGATCATCGCCGGGAAGTTGAACGGAGTGATCCCGGCGCAGACACCGATTGGCTGACGCAGTGTGTAGGTGTCTACCCCGCCAGCGACGTTCTCGGCGAATTCACCCATCTGCAGGGTGCCGATCGACGCTGCGTGCTCGACCACTTCCAGGCCGCGGAAGATATCGCCCTCGGCGTCGGCAATGGTCTTGCCCTGCTCGGCGCTGAGGGTTTGCGCGATGCGTTTGCTGTGTTCGCGGATCAGCGCCTGCAGCTTGAGCATGATGCGCATCCGCGCGCCGATCGGCGTGTCGCGCCAGCTGGCGAATGCACGTTGGGCGGCAGCAACTGCGGCATCGACCTCTTCGACCGTGGCAAACGGCACCCGCGCCAGCACTTGCTGGGTGGCCGGGTTGACGATATCGCGCCATTCAGTGGTTTTCGACTCGACCCAGTGGCCATCGATCAGTAGCTTGACCTGCTCAACCTGAGTCTGGGTCGGGGATTGGGGTGCGTTCATCTGCGCGTTCCTTGGAATTATTGTGGGAGACGAGATCGCCAGGCGGAGCTGGCGTCGAGGCGCTGATTTCGAGTATAGATGTGCAAACATCCAATAAGAACGCACATAAAAACCGGATCATCATGCAAAAAGACCTTACCTCCCTCAGTTCGCTGAACTGGGATGACCTGAAGTTCTTTCTCGAAGTGGCGCGCACCCGCAAGGCCAGCAGCGCGGCCAAACGGCTGAATGTCGACTACACCACGGTGTCGCGGCGGATCAGCTCGCTGGAGGCGGCGCTGGGCACGTTGCTGTTCGAAAAGTCGCGCACCAACGGCTTTGTCCTGACCAACGAAGGCCAGCGCCTGCTCGGTTACGCCGAATCGGTCGAGAGCACCCTGCACATGGCCTGCGAGCAGGTCTCAGGCTCCGGCGTGGCCTTGTCCGGGCACGTGCGTATGGGCTGCACCGAAGGGTTCGGCAGCTTCTTCGTCACCCCGCAGCTGAGCCACTTCGTCGACGCCTGGCCGGCGATCACCGTGGATATCCTGCCGCTGCCGCACTTCATCAGCCTGTCCAAGCGCGAAGCCGACATCGTCATCGCCCTCGAGCGCCCCGAGCATGGCCCCTACGTGTGCTGCAAGCTGACCGACTACCGCCTGCGCTTGTACGCCACCCAGGCCTACCTCGACAACCACGCGCCGATCCGCCAGGTCAGCGACCTCGCCGAACACCCGTTCATCAGCTACGTCGACGACCTGGCCTTCAGTTCCGAGCTGCTGTACCTGGCCAACCTGATCCCCAACGCCCACGCCCACCTGCGCAGCACCAGCGTCATCGCCCAGTACACCGCAGCGCTGCAAGGGCGCGGCCTGGCGATTCTGCCGTGCTTCCTGGCTGCGCAGGATCCGCGGCTGGTGACGGTGTTGCCGGAGGAGATCGCGATTACTCGGCAGTTCTGGATGTACTGCCGGGAGGATTTGCGCAAGCTCAAGCGGATTACCCTGTTGTGGGACTACATCCGTGAGGTGACCGAGGCCAATGCGCCGCTGTTGCTGGGCGAATCACGCGAGATGCGCTTCGCCCAGGGGTGACTCAGTTGGACGCCACCACAATCGACACCCGGCGGTTTTCCGTGCGCCCTGCGCTGGTGCGGTTGTCGGCGACTGGCTGGCTGCTGCCAAGGCCGCGGCTCTGGATATTCTGCGGTTGCATGCCGATCTCGATCAGCGCCTTGGCCACGCTCTGGGCGCGGCGTTCGGACAGCTGCTGGTTGTAGGCCGCTTTGCCTGAGGCATCGGTGTGGCCGTCAACGCGGACACGCTGGATATCGACGCTGAGCAAGGCCCGGCCGATGCGTTCGACGATGGTTCGGCTCTGGCCGTTGAGGCTGTCCAGATCACTGCCGAACAGCACTTTGCCGGACAGATCGAAACTCCAGCCTTCATCGGTGGGGGTAAAGCCCTCGCGCTTGAGCACGGCGATCTGCTCGGCGGTCAACCCCGGCGGTGGCACACTCTGGCAGCCAGTCAAGGCCAGCAGACCCAACAACACTGCCAGGCAAGGCAGACGCAAACGTTCAAACAGTTGCAACACGGTTAGCTCCTTTTTTCATAATCTGCGGCGCTACTTTCCGTATGCGCCACATGCCACTGGCCGCGGCGTGCGCGTTTGGCCTGGTACATCGCCGCATCAGCGGCATTGAGCAGACTGGCCGGGTCATGGCCATCGTCCGGGTAACAGGCGATGCCGACGCTGAGCGAGGCGCGGATGCTGGTGCCCTCGTTCAGCGCAATCGGCAGCTTCATGCTGGCGACGATCTTCTCGGCAATGCGTTGGGCGTCCTCGCACGATTGCAGCGGGGTCAGCAATACCGCGAACTCATCACCGCCCAGCCGTGCGACCAGATCATGCTCGCGCAGCTGCGCACGCACACGCGCGGCAACAGTGATCAGCACCTCGTCGCCCACGGCATGGCCCTGGCTGTCGTTGATCTGTTTGAAGTGATCGCAGTCGATGAACAACAGCGCCAGATGCTCCTGGTGGCGCTCGGCAGTGCGCAGGGTACGGCTCAAGCGGCCTTCGAAGAAGGCACGGTTGGGCAACCCGGTCAGGCTGTCGTGGCTGGCCAGATGGGCCAGGGTGGCGTTCTCGTTGCGCAGGTGGTTCTGCCAGTTCTCCAGCTCGTCGAGCAAGGCATTGAAGTCGTTGCCCAGCTCGTTGAGCTCGGCGATGCGGGCTTCCGGTACACGCCGGTCAAAGCTGCGCTCGCGGCGGGCGGCATGGGCGACGCTGGCGAGATTGCGCAGGGGCCGGATGATGTCGCCGAACAGGCGCCGCGACCAGTGACTGGCGACCCAGGCGCTGAGCAGCATGCACAAGAGGATGCCGGTCAGCCCGCTGAGCAGGAACCGCAGCACGCTGCGGCCCTGGCCGGTGACTTCGATATGACCGACCTGCTGTTGCTGATGGAGGATCGGCATGTGCAGCGGTTCGACCAGAAAGCTGCTTGCCAGTGACCGTTCCAGCGGCGCCAGCACGCCGTCTTCGGGCCTTTGCCAGTGGGCCAGCAGCTCACCATCATTGTTGAACACCTTGGCCTCGGCCACGCCTTCGTTGGCGGCGATCAGCGCCAGTGACTCGTTGGCGGCGGCGCTGTCATCAAACACCACAGCGGCTTCGACCGTGTAGTTGATCGAGCGCGCGATCAGGTGCAGGTTCTGGTTGGCATAGACGCGCAAGGCCAGCACACCGAGCAGGGTCACACACAAGCCGGCCAACCCGACCGCGAGCAGGGCCACGCCCAGATGCCCACGGCCGAGCACAGCGCGCAGGGTCGGCCGGCGGTCGCGCTTGGCTGAGCGGATCATGGCTGCACCGCACGGCGGCGCGACAGCTGCAGCACGCTGGGGTGGATGCGTACGCCACTGCGGGCCACTGAGTCGAGGTTGACCTCGAACGTCACCTGCTCGTCGCCCACGCGCAGGCAGAACAGGCTGCCCACTGCGCAGGGGTCGTCGGCTTCGCTGATGCTCAGCACCGGCCGGCCGCCGAGCGCGCGGAACAATCGCTCGCGTTGGCCGCCGTCGAGCTTGCCGATGTAAACCGCATCACAGGCACCCGCGGTTTGCGGATCGTCGGCCAGCAGGCGACGGGTCTGCAGCGGCTTGCCGGAGTTCTGCTCGGTGCCCTTGATCAAGTCATCGGCGTATTCAGTCGGGCCGATCAGGCATAGCCGCAACGGGGCCGGCTCACTGGGCCAGCGCGCATAGCTGAAAATGCCCAACACCACCTGGGTCACGGCCTTGCCCCGCTGCTGCGCCAAGGCGGCGCTGGCAGCGGTCTCTGCCCGGCTGGGGCTGGCGTAGAGCAACAGGGCGGCGAGCAGCAGGGCAAGCGCAGCGCCCGTTGCGCGCCCCCAGGTCGAGACAGCCACCATCATGTGGGAATTTTCTCAAAATCTTGTCAGATGATGCCGCAACGATAGCATATTGCCGCTGCGGCACAGAACGTCAGCCTTGCTCCAGCATCAGGCCGGAGATGCGCCGCACGCGGCGTTCAACCGCCTCTTCGAATACTCCCGCGCGGGGCTCGATCAAGCTGAAGCAGTGCTTGGCGCGGGTGATGCCGGTATACACCAGCTCTTTGGTCAGCACGGGATTGAGCGCGTCCGGCAGCACCAGCGCGGTGTGGCTGAACTCCGAGCCCTGCGACTTGTGTACGGTCATGGCGTAGACGGTTTCGACTTCATTGAGCCGGCTGGGCAACACGAAACGCACCCCGCCGCTGCCGTCGTTACGTGGGAAGGCCACGCGCAGCAGGGCTACGCCGCGCTCGTCGGGCAGGCGCAGGGCAATGCCGATATCACCGTTCATCAGGCCCAGGCCGTAGTCGTTGCGGGTGACCAGCACCGGCCGGCCTTCGTACCACGGCTGCTGGCTGTCGATCAGGCCAGCATTGTGCAGCACGCGGGTGACGCGCTCGTTCAGGCCCTGCACGCCCCACGGCCCCTTGCGAACCGCACAGAGCAGCTGGAAGTCCTCGAAACTGTGCAGCACCTGGCCGGCCCACTGCTCCCAGCGCGGGTCATCTACCGGGGTTGTAGGTGGCGGGCGCAGGCGACCGATGCTGCGCAGGTAGTGCCGGTAGCCCTGTGGGCCGTCGGTGCCGTGGTCAAGGCCGTCGAGCAGCAGCCGGTCGAAACGCCGATCATGCTCGCCTTGCAGCGACAGGCCATGCACATCGTCGAGCTTTTGCGTCAGCAATTCGCGCGCCGCCTGGGCTTGCTGGCGGTTGACCAGGCGGGCCAGCTGGCCGATGCCGCTGCCTTCACCAAAGCGGCGCGAGTGGCGCAACATCACCACCTGCTGCGCAAGTGGGTGCTGCTCAGCGTCGCCGGGGGTTAGCCCGCTGTCTTGCAGGGACTGGCCGCCCACCTGCTCAAGCCAGGCGCGGGTGGCCGCCGAATACAAACCTTCTTCAGCATCGCGGCACAGGTCACCGAGCACTGCACCGGCTTCAACCGAGGCCAACTGGTCCTTGTCACCCAGCAGCACCAGCCGCGCTGAGGGCGGCAAGGCGTCGAGCAGCACGGCCATCATCTCCAGGTCGATCATCGATGCTTCGTCGATCACCAACACATCCAGTGGCAACGGGTTGCCAGCGTGGTGGCGGAAGTGACGCGAGCCCGGACGGCTGCCAAGCAAGCGGTGCACGGTACTGACGTCGGTCGGAATCTGCTGGCGGACCTCAGCGCTGACCTCAAGCATCTCGACCTGCTGGCCAATCGACTCGGTCAGGCGCGCAGCGGCCTTGCCGGTGGGCGCCGCCAGGCGAATCCGCAGCGGCCTGCCCTGCTCCACCGCAGGCCCTTGCAGCAGTGCCAGCAGACGCACCACGGTAGTGGTCTTGCCGGTGCCGGGGCCGCCAGTGATGATGCTGAATGAGGCGCGGGTCGCCAAGGCGCAGGCGAGTTTCTGCCAGTCGACCTGACCTTGCGGCGCGCCGCCTTTGAACAGTTGCTCTAGCCGCTCCGGCAGTGCTTGAGCGACAACCTGGTCCGCTGCCAGACGTTGGCGCAGCGCGTTGTCGATCTGCCGCTCGTAGCTCCAGTAGCGGCGCAGGTACAGGCGCAAGCCGCTGAGCACCAGCGGCCGCGCGCTGTGCCCCGGCGTATTGCCAGTGGCCACCAGCGGGCTGGCCGCGATGCGCTGGCACCAGGTGTGCTGATCGAGCTTGGCCAGCAGTTGTGATGGCAGCAGCAATGGCCCGTCGAGAGCGTCGCCCTCTGGTGGCAGCGACAGGGCGAAGTCCGGCTCGGCCAGGGTCTGGGCGAGGTCCAGGCAGACATGCCCGTGGCCCAGCTGATGGCTGGCCAGGGCGGCGGCGAGCAATAGCAAGGGGTCGCTGCCGGGCGCACGCTCTTCCAGAAAACCCACCAGCGCGCGGTCAAGCGCCCGCAGCCAGCCGCGCTCGACCCAGCGGTCGAGCAGAATCAGCAGGTCATGGCTGCTCTGCAGTGGCGCCAGGGCTGCCAACTGCTCGGCTTGCAGGGGGGTTGGCAACAGGTCTTCAAGGCGGCGGCTCATGGCGCGGCTCCGGCAAACAGGTCCTGCTGTACGGGCACCGGAGCGCCGCGGAACAGGGCATCGAGGGCTTCGATCAGCTCACGCGGCGGCTTGCTGAAATACACCCCGTGGCCTGCCCGGCTGGCGCCACGCAGGAAGATGAACAGTGCACCGCCAACATGGCGGTCGTAATCGTAGTCGGGCATGCGCGCGCGCAACTGGCGGTGCAGCGCGAGCAGGTAGAGCACGTACTGCAGGTCGTAACGGTGATCGAGAATCGCCTGTTCCATGGCCAGCGCGTTGTAGCTGTGCAGGTCCGGGCCGAGCCAATTGGACTTGTAGTCGGTCACGTAATAACGGCCGTCCAGCTCGAAGGCCAGGTCGATAAAACCTTTGAACATGCCATTGAGCTGGCTCGGTTCGGCGGCAGCACGTGTGGCGCCGCCATGGGTATGGCGAGTTACCAGCTGGTCGAGCTCGATAACATCGACCTTGTGGCTGGCAAACCAGAACTCCATCTCGATCTGATACTGCTGCAGGTGCGTCAAGGTCAATTGGCGATCCTCGCCATGTAACGGCAGCGGCTCGACCAGCAGGTGCTGCAGCCACTCGGTGAGGCCCGGGATCCAGCCTTTCCAGTCCCGTCGGTTGCAACGCTGGCCGACCGTATGTTCGATCAGCTGGGGCTGCTGGCTGACTTCGGCAAAGCCTTCCCGCCCGGCCCACTCGAGCAGACCGTGCAGGAAGGTGCCGGGATTGGGACCGCGTGGGAAGCGATGAATGTCGCCGCTCTGGGCCGGGATATCACGCAACTGCTGGGCGTCGATACGCTCGTCATCGGTCAGCTGCTGGGCCAGCGAACTGTCGCCAGCAAGGCTCTGGTCGCCCACGCGCAGGGCGCTGTACGAGGCGATCCACCAGTTCTCTGCAGCAGCCCGGCGTGGCTTGCGCGCAGCGATCAGTTCGTGGCCATCTTGTGGCGGCAGATAACGCTGTTCGTCTGCGCCAGGCAGCGCTTCACAGACGATATCCGCGCAGCTCGCTTGCAGGCTTTGCAGCCATTCGGCCAGCTGCGCCGACGAGGCCAGCGGCAGGCCGCCGCCGAGCAGATAGCCCAGGGCCGAGCGATGCAGCAGGGAGTGTTTCTGGTTGCCGCGTTTGAGGTCGGCAACGCCAAGCCAGCAGGCGTGCTGGGCGCGGGTCAGGGCGACGTAGAGCAAGCGCAGGTCTTCGGCCAGGCGCTCGTCATCGGCGCGCTCGATCTGCTCCTGATCGGGTGTCAGGGTCAGGTGCGCGTGGCCGTCGCTGTCGTGCCAGATCAGCGGCAGGCGCTGGCCATCGACCGGCTTGCTGGTGCAGATGAACGGCAGATATACCAACGGATACTCAAGGCCCTTGGACTTGTGGATGGTCACCACCTTGACCAGTTGCTCGTCGCTTTCCAGGCGCAGGATCTGCTCTTCGCCCGCCTGCCCGGAACCGGCCAGGTTCTCGCCCAGATGACGGATCAAGGCCTGCTCGCCATCCAGTTCGCCGGCGGCCTGCTGTAGCAGTTCGGCCAGGTGCAGCAAATTGGTCAGCACCCGCTCGCCGTCGCTGCGGGCGATCAGCCGCCGCGGCAGCTCGAAGTCATGCAGCAGGCGCCGCAGCATCGGCAATACGCCCTGACGCTGCCAGGTCTCGCGGTACTGGCGAAAGCGCATGACCCAGTCTTCCCAGACGCGCTCGTCCTGGTTCAGCCGCTCGAGATCAAGCAGTGATTGCTCCAGGGTCGGGCTGGCCAGGGCGGTCTTGAGCAGGCGCTCGGAGTCGGGTTCGGCGCAGGCCTTGAGCCAGGCCAACAGGTCGTGGGCCTCCTGGGCGGCGAATACCGAGTCTTTGTCCGACAGGTACACGCTGCGCACATCGCGCGCTGCCAGCTCGGCGCGGACCAGCTGCGCTTCGCGACCGTCGCGCACCAGAATGGCGATATCTGACGGTAGACAGGCTGTTAATTTGCCATCGGGCCTCTGGAAACCACTGACGCCCTGTTGGCCGCCGTTGAGCAGGCCGACGATATGGCTGGCGCAGCTGGCGGCCAGTTGCTGACGATAGTGGGTGTTCGACACCGGCTCATCACTGTCCAGTCGCCAGCAATGCAGCGCGGCGGATGGTTGGCCGTTGATCAACAATTGCTCGCTACGGCCTTTGGCGTGAACCTCGATGAACGGCAAGGGGTTGTCTTGCCCGTCGCGGAACAGGAACGCCCCACGTCCGCTGCTACGCCCTTCTGCAGTAAGGAACAGGCGGTTGACCGCACCGACCATGGCTTTGCTGGAGCGATAGTTGGTGTCCAGGCTGTGCAGGCGCCCGGCAGTGGCGCGGCGGGCGGCGAGGTAGGTGAAGATGTCGGCACCGCGGAAGGCGTAGATCGCCTGCTTCGGGTCGCCGATCATGAACAGGCCGGTTTCGGCGTGGTTCTGGCTGATCTGATAGATGCGCTCGAAGATGCCGTACTGGACCGGGTCGGTGTCCTGGAATTCGTCGATCAAAGCGACCGGGAATTGCTCGCGGATCAGCGCGGCCAGGCGTTCGCCGGACTCCTGATTGAGCGCGTGTTGCAGGCGCAGAAGCATATCGTCGAAGCCCATTTCGGCGCGGCGGCGCTTCTCCTGCTCGAAGCGCGCAGATACCCAACTGGCGGCATGCTCGAGCAAAGGCACTTCGGGGCTGGCCAGACCCTGTAGCTCCTGACGCAGGGTTTCCATGGCGCGCAGGGCCGGGTGATCGGGTGGGTCACCGTGCTTCCAGGCTTCGGCCATGCCGGCTGGGGTCAGGCGGGTGAAACCGGTACCCAGGTCCAGTTCGAGGACCTGATCGTCACCGGCCCAGGCGCGCAGTTTTTCGAACCATGGCTCGAAGTAACGCGCCTGCAGCTTGCGCCCATCAGCGTGCTTGGCCGCAACCGCCGCGTGGCAGATCTGCTGCAGCTCGTCGGCCCAGATGCCCCAAGGCGCCTTGAGCTGGCACAGCTGCTGCGCGCGTTGCTCCAGAGTGGCCTGGATCAGTGCCTGCGGCTCGACATCATCGGCGCTGCTGGCGACACGGCCAAACAGCGGGCGCAGGCGCGGCAACAAGGCGTCGGGGCTGATCCAGTTGTTGCGCACCCAGTTCAGGGACTCGCCGCGCATGCCGTAGCAGAAGCGCCGCCAGTAGTCGCGCATGACCTGCCCGAGCAGTTCGCTGTGGTCGGTCTCAAGGCTCTGGGTAAACAGGCTGCCGCTGTCGAAGGCGTGTTCGCGCAGCATCCGCTGGCACCAACCGTGAATAGTCGACACGGCGGCTTCGTCCATCCACTGCACAGCCACTTCCAGACGGCTGGCACAGCGCGGCCAGAGTTCTGCAGGGTAGTCGGCACGCAGCAGCTGCAGCAGCGGGTCGGCGTCGGCCAGCTCGTCGCGGAAGAACCGTGCGGCTTCGGCCAGGCGCGTACGAATGCGCTCACGCAGCTCCTTGGTGGCCGCATCGGTAAAGGTCACCACGAGGATCTGCGGTGGCAACAGCTCGCGGCCAAAGCCGTACTCGTCGCCATGGCCGAGGATCAGGCGCAGGTACAGCGCCGAGATGGTGAAGGTCTTGCCGGTACCGGCGCTGGCTTCAATAAGCTGGCTGCCATGCAGCGGGAAGCTCAAGGCCAAGGGGCGGGCCTGGGTCATGCGGCACTCTCCGGATTGCCCTGGGTTTGCCAGGGCGCGGCGAACAGGGGGCGGTACAGGGCTTCACACCAGCCTTCGAAGGTTTCGTCAGCGCTCAGTGCGGCGAAGTCGCGGAACTGGCGCGCCAGGGCAAGGCTTTCGCTGCGCTCGCCAAAGCTGTTCTGGCCATCGCCTTCGTAGGCTCGGGCAGCAGCGGCCAGGGCCTTGTCAGGGTCGTCCTGGCCGAGCCAGGCGAAGGCGGTCTTGGCTGCCACCGGTAGCGGCGCATTCATGCCGGCCTGGCGCGCGACCAGCAGATCAGCAAGCCGCTCACTGGCCTCGGCCTGTGGCAACGGCTCCAGCAGCAGGGTCAGATCGCTGGCCACCAGTGCACTGTGCAGCGGATAGCCGGCAGCGCAGGCGGCCAGGTGCATGACCCAGGTCGGAATCAGCCGATGGCGCTTGAGGTTGTTACGCCCGGCACTGATGGTGTTGGGGATGGTGGTGATACCGAGCAGGCTTTGGTCGGCTGCCTGATACACCCGGCCGAGCCAGCCTTGCAAGCGCTCGCGGCCGTGCTCGAAGTGAATCGGCAACGCGCCTTCCACCAGGGTCGGCCAGCGTTGCAGCAAATGCCGATGGCGTTGCAGCAGGTTTGGCAGTGGCTCGATCAGTTCGGCCTGGAGGATCTCGCCAAAGCCGGCCAACGGCAGCAGGCCGTGCCCTTGCAGGCGGCGTGCCTGGACGTGCAGGGCCGGCTCGGCGTTGTCAGGGTCGGCCAGGGCGGCCTCCAGCAGGCTTTCACTGAGGCCGTAGCGCTGCAGTGCGTCGAGCACGAACGGCTCTTCGTCCGGGGTCGGGGCCTCGAGTGACTCGAAGAACACCTTCAACCGCTGGCGAAAGAAGTGCCGCACGGGGTGGCGCAGAAAGTCCTGCAGCTGGGTCAGGCTCAGCGGTTCGTCATTGACGTAGGGCGCGAGCGTGTCTTCCATGGGCGGCGCGGCATCCTCGGCCTGATGCAACAGTTGCCACTCATGGGCGTAGCTGAACAGCGGGCTACCTTTCTGGAAGTAGCGCTGGCTGAACGGTTGCAGCGGGTGCTCCTGCGTCAGGCTGTGCAACAGTTGCTGACCGGCGTCTTCGCGCTGGCCTGGCTTGGCGTTGGCGATCTGCCAACCGGCGGCCAGGTGATCGCGCAACTGGCCGATCAGGACCGAGGCAGGCCGCTCGCTGTTGTCACGGATGCTGCGCCCTACCCAGCTGACATACAACTGGTCACGGGCAGACAGCAGGGCTTCGAGCAGCAGGTAGCGGTCATCCTCACGGCGCGAGCGGTCGCCCGGGCGGTAATCACTGGCCATCAGGTCGAAGTCCAGCGGCTGCTGGGCGCGTGGGTAATCACCGTCGTTCATGCCCAGCAGGCACACCACGCGGAAGGGGATCGCCCGCATCGGCATCAGCGTACAGAAGTTTACCGAGCCGGCGAGGAAGCGCTGCGAAAGTTTGCCTTGGTCGAGACCTGACAGCCACGCCTCGCGCACCACCGTCAGCGGCAGCGGGTCATGCAGGTCGACGGTTTCGCAGGTTTGCAGCCAGGTATCGCGCAGATCCTGCAGCTGCACCAGAAGAAACTCGTCGTGCTCGTTTTCGGCCAGGAAAAACACCTGCAGCAGGGCGTTCAGGCGCTCGCCCCACTCGGCGGCGGTTGCTGCTTGAGCGAGTTCGACACAGGCCACATCAAGCGCATCGAGCAAGGCCACCAGAGGGCCGATCAGCGCGGCATCGAGGCCGCCGATCTCGTCGTACGGCTCGATGCCGTCGCAGCCCTCGCCTACGCCCACGGCGTAACCGAGCAGCATCCGGCGCAAACCAAACCGCCAGCTGTTCTGCTCCAGGCCTTCAGGCAGGCCCAGGCTGGCGCGCTGGGCGGCGCTCAGGCCCCAACGGATGCCGGCGCCTTCGATCCAGCGGTGCAGGGTCGGCAGGTCGCTTTCCTGAATGGCGAAGCGCGCGCGCAGTGCGGGCACGTCCAGTAGGTCGAGTACTTCACTGACAGCAAAGCGGCTGTCGGGAAGCTTGAGCAGGTGCTCAAGGGCGATCAGTAAAGGATCGCGGCCGCGCTGGCCCTGGTCGGTCAGGGTGAACGGGATATAGCGTGGGTCGTGACGATCGAGCTGGCCGAATACCGCGCGGATATGCGGGGCGTAGTCATCGATGACCGGCAGCATGACGATGATGTCGCGCGGGCGCAGGGTGGGATCGGCGCTGAAGCGGGCCAGCAGCTGGTCGTGGAGGATCTCGACTTCACGTTGGGCGCTGTGGGCGATATGAAACCTGACCGAGCGATCCTTGCTCGGGTCCACTGCTGGCCAGAGCTCACGGGTTTCAGCCAGTGGGCGTAGCTCGAGAATGTCATCCTGCAGCTGGTTGAGCAGGTTGCCTGGCTGGGCCTCGCTGAACAGGTCGATGCGGCCTTCGTTGAACACGCCGAGGTAACTGGCGGGGTCATCGTAGCTGTCGAGCAGGTTGATATAGTCGCGGCCCTGCTTGCCCCAAGCGGCCAGCAGCGGGTGGGCATGCTGGTGCAAGGTCTCGTCGTCCAGTTGCAGGGGCATGCCCTGCTTGCGCTGCTGGCGCTTGTACTGGTGGCGGAGCAGGTCTTTGTCAGCAACGATATCGCCCCAGTGGTGACGACACGGGTTATGCACGCAAAGCAGCACCTGGCTGAAACGCGCCAAGGCCGCCAGGGCTTCGAGCGCCTGCGCTGGCAGTGACGAGATACCAAAGACGATGACCCGTGCTGGCAGGCCCTTGGGCGGCTGGTCGAGGCTGTTCATGCGCTCGATAAAGCGCTGGTGAACGCCGGCACGGCTCTGCTCCATGCCGGCCTGGCCGACATCTTCGAGTAGCGCCCGCCACAGTTCGGCCTGCCAGCAGTTACCGGCAGCCAGTGGCTTGCGCTGGGCGCGGGCGGTGTTGAGGACATGCTTGCCGGCTGCCCAGTCCTGCAGCCAGTCGGCGCGGTAGACCTGATATTGGTCGAACAGGTCAGCCAGGCGCTCCGCCAGTTGGTAGCGCTTGCGCAGGTCGCTGTCGTCGGTAAGAAAGCGCCGTAGTGGCTCGAAGTGCGGGCGCTCGATCAGCGCCGGCAGCAAGCGCATCAGGCGCCAGGTCAGTGGGGCCTTGTCGAGCAGGGATACTTCGGGAATCTCATCGCGGCCGAGTACCTTGCGGTACAGCTGCCACATGAAGGTACCCGGCAATTGCACATCGATAGCGGCAGCAATGCCACAACCGCCGCTGTCATCGTCCTGCGGGTCTTCGGCCAGGGCGAGTTTCAGCCATTGGGCGATGCCATTGCTTTGCACCAGGGCGACTTCGTTTTCCAGCGGCGCCAGAGGGAAGCGACGCATCATACTCACCACCAAGCTGCGCAGGTCGTCCAGGCGGTTGCCGTGAACAATCATGAAGCCGGGGTGCAAGCGGGTATCTGCCATTGCGCTCTCTCTGAAAGGCGGTCGTCCTGGTGGGGAACCATATCATGGGCGGGGGTGGTGCGATGGGGGCCGCTGTGTAGCGCCGGATTTCCGGATCCCGGAAAAGACAAAACCCCTACCTGCTTGCGCAGATAGGGGTTTTGCGAAAT
>CAUQIJ010000007.1:0-228342 GCA_963518285.1 uncultured Pseudomonas sp.
CCCCCTGAGTGAATGAGTCAATCAAGAGAGGCGACAGGTAGGCTGACACGGGGGGCATTCGCCCCAAAAAAGTAACCAAAAAAGGGCTTGGCTCCACATCCGGCCCCTTCGCTGCGCTGCGGGGTTCCCTCGCTTCGGTCTTGCTCCCGGGAGGACCGCGCTGTACGGGCCATCCTGGCCCGCAGCGCTTGCCGGCCATCCATGGCCGGCACCTCCCTTCGCAAGACCTGCGCTCGGCCTCCTGAGTCGCCGGTAGATCAAGATCAACAGCACGCCTCGCTGCGCTGGCGCAGAGCGGGTCAGTGTGGGGTTCGATATGGTGGTTGGGCGTCAGATTGCCGGGGCCGCTGCGCGGCCCTTTCCGACCGGTCCGGCGTCCCGGCGAGGCCGCTCTACATGGACCGCGTCCGCCCAGATTGTCGCGGTCCCTGTAGGAGCGGCCTTGTGTCGCGAAAGGGGTGCGCAGCGCCCCCATTTTCGCGACACCGCCGCATTAAGCTTAAATTCAGCGATCATCGTTAATCTGGTCCCATCTCAACCGATACAGGACTTGATCATCATGAAAGCTCGCTACCTCGCTCTGATCCTCGCTCCACTGTTCAGCACCGCTGCTCTGGCCACCACCTACACCGGTCCAGGCGCGCAGCCGGTTACCACCGTGGCCGCTGCCAACGAAGCAGCTGACGACACCCGTGTGGTCCTGCAGGGTTTTGTCACCAAGAAGCTGGATAACGACGACAAGTTCGAGTTCAAGGACAACACCGGCACCATCACCGTCGAAATCGACGATGAAGACATGCCTGCCGCTGGCTTCAACGACAAGACGAAGGTCAAGCTGACCGGTGAAGTCGAGAAGAACTTGATGAGCCGTGAAGTGGATGTCGACCTGGTCGAAATCATCAACTGATCGACGCTTCCAAGCGACCGCGTGCAGCCTTTGGCTTCACGCGGTTTTTGGTGCCAGCCGGCTGAGGTGCAGCGCCACCAGCAAGGCCACGGCCAGCAGGCTGCCGATGAACAGGCCGATGCCATTCCAGCCGGCCATGTGCCAGAACACCCCGCCCGCAGTACCCGCCACACTCGACCCTGCGTAGTAACTGAACAGGTACAGCGACGACGCCTGGCCCTTGGCTTTCAAGGCACGGCGGCCGATCCAGCTGCTGGCTACCGAGTGCGCGCCGAAGAAGCCGAAGGTGAACACCAGCATGCCGACGATGATCATCGCCAGCGGGCTGGCCAGGGTCATCAGCATGCCGCCGGCCATGACCACGATGCTTGCCCAGAACACCTTGCGCCGGCCCAGCCGGTCGGCCAGGGCGCCGACCTGGGCGGAGCTGTAGATGCCCGACAGGTAAACGATCGACAACAGCCCGACCAGTGCCTGGTTCATGTGATAAGGCTCGGCCAGCAGGCGGTAGCCGATGTAGTTGAACAGGGTGACGAACGCACCCATCAGCAAAAACGCTTCGAGGAACAGCCAGGGCAGGCCGGCATCGCGAAAGTGCATGACGAAGCCGTTGAGCAGGCTGCGTGGGTTCAGCGTCTGCGGGCGGAAGTTGCGCGACTCGGGCAGTACCTTCCAGAACACCACCGCTGCCACCAGCGCCAGGCCGCCGATGCACAGCATCGCCGTGTGCCAGCTGACGAAGTCGATCAGCACGCCACTGATCAGCCGCCCGCACATGCCGCCAATGGCGTTGCCGCCGATGTACAAGCCCATCGCCAGGCCAATGTGCTGCGGGTGGATTTCTTCGCTCAGGTACGTCATCGCCACCGCCGCCAGCCCGCTCAGCGACAGGCCGACCAAGGCTCGAGTCGCCAGTACCAGCTCCCAGCTTGGCATCACCGCGCTGGCCAGGGTCGTCAGGGCGGCGCAGACCAAGGCGAACACCATCACCGGCTTGCGGCCGATGCGGTCGGAGATCGGCCCGGTAATCAGCAGGCCGATGGCGAGCATGGCGGTTGCTACCGACAGCACCAGGCTGCTCTGCGCAGCGTTGATGGCAAACTCCTGCGACAGCAGCGGCATCATCGGCTGCACGCAGTAGAGCAGGGCAAAGGTGGCGAAGCCGCCGCTGAACAGCGCCAGCACTGTCTTCATGAACGCCGGGCTGCCTTTTTCGATCCAGATATCCGGCAGCGGGGCGGCTTCGATCAGGTGGGGCATTGCTGCAGTTTTCACGACGGGTCCCTCAAAAGCGCTGGCTGGTGTTACTAATTGGAAAAATCATATAGCTGGCTAATGATTAGATCCAATATATTGTTCGACCTGTTTAAGACGTTCTACGACTCGTTCGGAGCAGCCCATGGAACTGCGTCATCTGCGTTACTTCATTGCCGTGGCCGAGGAGCTGCACTTCGGCCGGGCTGCACAGCAACTGGGTATCTCTCAGCCGCCGCTGAGCCAGCAGATCCAGGCGCTGGAGCAAGAGTTGGGCGCACGCTTGTTCGAGCGCACCAATCGTCGGGTCGAGCTGAGCGAGGCCGGGCGCTTGTTCCTCGAAGAGGCGCGGCAGGTACTGGCGCAGGTCGATAAAGCTGCCGACGTCGCCCGCCGTGCGCAGCTGGGTGAACTCGGCGAGATGAAGATCGGCTTCACTTCTTCGGCGCCCTTCACCTCGAAGATCCCCAAGGCGATCCATGCGTTCCGTCAGCGCTACCCGGCGGTGCACCTGAGTTTGAAGGAGATGAGCAGCCGTGATGTGGCTGCGGCGGTGTTCGACGAATCGATCGAAGTCGGCCTGATGCGACCGATGCCGTTGCCCGAAGGCCTGCAGGTCACCGAACTGTTCCGCGAGCCGCTGGTGGCGGTGCTGAATGCTTCGCACCCATTGGTTGCCGGCAGTGAACAGGGATTGCACATGGCCGATCTGGCCCGTGAACCGTTCGTATTCTTCCCACGCAGTTACGGCAGTGGCTTGCATGCGCAGTTGCTTGCGCTGGCTCGCCAGGCAGGCTTCAGCCCGCATTTTGCCCAGGAGGTGGGCGAGGCGATGACGATCATCGGCCTGGTTTCGGCAGGTCTCGGGGTCTCGGTGCTGCCAGCGTCATACCAGCGCATGCGCATCGATGGCGTGGTCTATCGAACAGTGCTGGATGAAGGGGCGGATACCGCCGTGTGGCTGGTCCAGCGCCAGGCTGGCAGCTCGGTGATGGCCAAGGCGTTTGCCGATCTGCTGATCGGCAACGCCTGATGGCGGCGGCTTAGTCGACGCGGGCCAGGTCGCCTTTCAGGGCGACGCCTGCAATCACGGCGCCGGCGTGGCACTCGTAGGTGCTGGCGTCTTTACGCTCGTTCTTCTTGTAGTAGCTGGCGATGTTGGTCACCGCGTTGGCGTTGGCCTGGCGCGCGGCGTCTTGCAGGGTCAGCAGGGCCGACTGCAAGGCCCACTCGCAAGCACCTTCGTCAGTTTTGTTGAAGGCGTTGGTCTTCTTGTTGGTGACCGCGCCGGGCTTGATCACGCTAACCTTGCCGCGCGGTTGCACGCCGGCCAGGTAGAACTTCACCGAGCCGTCGAGTTTCTTCTCGGCGAGCATTTGTTGGACGACTTTTTCGAACGGCAGGTACAGCGCGGTATCGCGTGCCTGGCTGATGCCGGGCAGGGCGCAGAGCAGCAGGGCGGTAGTAGCAGTCCAGGTCTTCAGGCGCATCGGATCGTTCCTCGATCGGGGGTGTGGTCACGGCCAGCGGCGGAAGATCAACGAAGTGTTGACGCCGCCGAAAGCAAAATTGTTGTTCATCACATGCTGGTTGCTCATGCTGCGGAATTCGCCGCGCAGGTAATCCAGCTCGCCGCAGCGGGGGTCGATTTCATCCAGGTTGAGCGTGTGCGCATACAGGTCGCTGTTCATCATCTCGATGCTGAACCAGGACTCCAGCGCGCCGCAGGCGCCCAGGGTGTGGCCGAGAAAACTCTTCTGCGAACTGATCGGCATGTGTGCGCCAAACAGGCTGCTGGTGGCCAGGGTTTCGGCAATGTCGCCCTGTTCGGTAGCGGTACCGTGGCCGTTGACGTAGCCGATTGCCTCTGGCACCAGCGCGGCGTCTTCCAGCGCCAGTTCCATGGCCCGGCGCATGGTGCGCTGCTCAGGGCGGGTGGTGTGCTGGCCATCGGCATTGCTGCCAAAGCCGACGATCTCGGCGTGGATGCGCGCGCCGCGGGCCAGGGCATGCTCGAGTTCTTCGAGCACCAGCATGCCGCCGCCTTCACCGATTACCAGGCCATCGCGGCCATTGTCGTAGGGGCGCGGGCTCAGTTGCGGGGCGTCGTTTTTCAGGCTGGTGGCGTACAGCGCATCGAACACCATCGCCTCGGTCGGGCAGAGCTCTTCGGCGCCGCCGGCGAGCATCATCGGCAAGCGCCCGAACTTGATCGCTTCATAGGCATAACCGATGCCCTGGCTGCCGCTGGTGCAAGCGCTGGAAGTGGGAATCAGGCGCCCGGTCAGGCCGAAAAAGATGCTGATATTGGCGGCAGTGGTGTGCGGCATCATGCGCACGTAGGAGTTGGCGTTGAGGCCGTCGGCTACCGAGTTGAGCAGCATGTTGCCGAACGCCTTGATTTCGTCGGTGCTGCCGGTCGACGAGCCGCAGGCCACACCCATACGGCCGTCGCGGATGATGGGATCGTCGAGCAGGCCGGCATCGGCCAGCGCCTGCTCGGCCGCAGCCACGGCCAGGCGCGATACCCGGCCCATGCTGCGCAACTGCTTGCGGGTCCAGTGGCTGGGCACCTTGAAATCGTCGATCGGGCCAGCCAGACGGGTGTTCAATTCGCTGAAGCGATCCCATTCATCCATGCGCCGGATACCGCTGCGCTGGTTGGCGAAGTGGCCGGCGATGGTTGCCCAGTCGCTGCCAAGGGAGGTGATGCCGGCCATGCCGGTGACGACCACGCGACGCATCAGCACAACCCTCCGTTGACCGCCAGCACCTGGCGGGTGATGTAGGCGGCTTCCGCCGACATCAGGAAATTGACCACGCCGGCGACTTCCTCGGGCGTGCCCATGCGCCCGGCAGGGATCATCTTCATCAGTTCGTCGACCGGCACGTGCTCATCAAGCATGGCGGTGTCGATCAGCCCTGGGGCTACGCAGTTGACGGTGATCTGGCGTTTGCCCAGCTCGATCGCCAGCGCCTTGGCCGCGCCGATCACGCCGGCCTTGGAGGCGCTGTAGTTGACCTGGCCGCGGTTACCGATCAACCCCGAAACCGAGGTGATGCAGACGATCCGGCCCGGCTTGCGGCGGCGGATCATGGGCATGCTCAGCGGATGCAGGACGTTGTAGAAACCGTCCAGATTAGTCCGCAGAACCTGGTCCCAGTCCGCGTCGGTCAGCGCCGGGAAGGCGCCATCGCGGGTCAGGCCGGCGTTGCAGACCACGCCATAGTAGGCGCCGTGGGTTTCTACATCCTGTTCGAGGATGGCCCGGCAGGCTTCGCGGTCGGCTACGTCGAACTGCAGCACCCGGGCCTGTTGACCCATGGCGTGGATTTCGCCTGCAACGCCATCGGCTTCGGCGCGGCCACTGCGGCAATGCAGCACCAGGTCATAACCGGCACGCGCCAGGCGCAGGGCGATCGCTCGGCCGATGCCGCGGCTCGACCCGGTGACCAGGATGGTATCAGTCATGGCAAGGCTCCTCAGGGGTCGCTTCGGTCAGGTAACCGGAAGCCAGCGGCGGGCGGTAGACATTCAGGCGGGCGCTGGCATGCAGCCCCGGCCCGCGCAGGTGACACTCGAACACGCCCATGCCGTTGTCGTCTTCCAGCGAGCGCAGGGCATGGATGCGCAGCTCGGCGCCGGCAGGAAAGTGCTCGACATCACAGTGGTAGTTGCGCGTGCCAAGAAGAAAGCCCAGTTCCACCGGCACGCCATCGCGTCGGGCGCGGCAGCCGGCGTAGGCGGCCACGCTCTGCGCCATCAGCTCAAGGCCCAGCCAGGCCGGCAGGCTACCGTCGGCGCGGTTGAACAGGCCGCCAGGGCGCACGGTGGTGCGGGTGTGGATCTGCTCGTCGTCGCAGCTGTCGACCTGATCGATCAGGATCATGTCGCCAGCATGGGGCAGCAGTTCGGCCAGAGGCCAGGCAATCATGGGGTGTCTCCAACAATCAGGCTGAAGTTGTTGCCGCCGAAGGCGAACGAGTTGCTCATTATCCGGCGTGGCCGGCCCGCGTGCATCCGCTGCGTGCCGTCGACCAGATTCAGCACCGGCAGGCGCGGGTCGGCCTGGCCGTCCCAGATATGCGGCGGCAACTGGCCGTGCCGGTTGTGCCCACTCAGGCTCAGCCAGCAGAAGGCGGCTTCCAGCGCGCCGGCGGCGCCGAGGGTGTGGCCGGTCATCGGTTTGGTCGACGAGCAGGCCAGCTGCGCGCCGAACAGGCCGTGCACCGCCAGGCTTTCCATGGCGTCGTTGTGCTCGGTGGCGGTGCCGTGCAGGTTCAGGTAGTCGATCTGTTCGGGCTCAAGGCCGGCGTTGGCCAGGGCCAGGGCCATGGTTTGCCGAGCCCCGGCGCCGCTCGGGTCCGGTGCCGAAATATGGTAGGCATCGCTGCTGGCGCCAGCACCGAGCAGGGCCAGTGAAGGGCCCTTGGTATTTCGTTCTGCGGTCATCAGAAACAGCGCAGCCGCTTCGCCGATATTGATCCCGTCACGGTTTTGCGAGAACGGATTGCAGCGTGCCTGGCTGATCGCCTCAAGGGAGTTGAAGCCGTTCAGGGTCAGGCCACAGAGGCTGTCGACGCCGCCGCACAGCACCGCATCGCAGACGCCCAGGTCGAGCAGGCGCCGGGCGCTGAGCAAGGCCCGCCCGCTGGAGGTGCAGGCGGTGGAAATCACATAGGCCGGGCCGCTCAGTTGCAGCCAGTCGGCCAGGAACTCGGCTGGCGCGCTGAGGGCTTGCTGGTCGTAGCGATAGTCCGGCGGAAACTGCCCGCTCTGGCGCTGCTGGGCGATGGCCGCGCTGCCCTCGGCAATGCCCGAGGTGCTGGTGCCGAGCACCACCGCGATGCGCTGCGCGCCGAAGCGGGCGATGGCCTGGCGGATCGCCGGCTCGATCTGCATAGCGGCGCTGTACAACAGTTGGTTGTTGCGGCTGTGCTGCGCTGGCAGGGGTACAGCTGGCAGCTCACCGCTGACCGCACCGACGGTCGGGCAGCGTTCGGGGATCCAGCCGGGTTGGGCCTGCATGCCCGAACAGTCACCGGCAAACAGGCGGGCGGCGACCTCAGCCTGGCCGCGGCCGAGGGCGCAGGTCAGGCCCAGGGCGTTCAGGTAGGCGGTCATGGCAGGCGCTCGCTGGGCAGGGGGTCGACTAGATAACGCAGGCCGTCGGCCAGTTTCAAGTCGAAAGCGCCCGGCTGCCGATAGCTGACCTGCCAACGCTCGCCCAACCAGCGCTGCTGGCCTTGTTCGCGGGCGTCCGGGTAGAGCTGCGCCAGTTGCTCGGAGGGGGTCAGAGCAAACAGCAGCGCGGCAAACAGCTCGCGTGCCGGCGCATTCGGCGGCAACAGCCCGTCGGCGTGCCAGCGTTGGCCATCGAACAACTGACGCGCCTGGGGAATGCCCAGCAGATCGAGCAGCGACCAGCGCAGTTGGCCGTTCTCGGCCTGCACCACGAGCAGCCAGTCCTGGCGCTCGCCGGCCTGCTCGCGCTGTACATGCAACTGCTGTGGCAACTGCAACTGCGGCATCTGCACTGGCAGCGGGGCACGGCTGCTGCAGGCGGTCAGCACCAGGCACAAGGTCGCCAGCAGCATCGCCCTCATGGCTGCACCAGCGGCTTGCGGGCGACCACGTTGACCAAGGTTTCTTCGCGCTGGCCCGGCGCGGGCGGCTTGCGCAGGCGCAGCCGTTCCAGCAGGCCGAAGTCCTTGGCGCGACTCCACCACAGGTACGGGTAGGAAACATTACGCGCAGTAAACGCAAAGCCCTGTTCGCGCAGCATCTGCAGATAACCCTCGGCACTCTTCTGCACATGCATCGGGTGGCGGAACAGCCAGCGGATCACCCAGGTGTCGATGTAGGCTTCGGTGGATTCGGCGAACAGCAGATAACCACCAGGCTTGAGCACTCGCCAGAACTCGGCGAGGGCCTGCTCCTGTTCCACCAGATGGTGGAAGGTCTGATGGCAGAAGACGATATCGACACTGGCGTCAGGCAGTTGCAGCTGGGCGCAGTCGCTGCCCAGCAGCTCGACCGTGAGGCCCTGGCGCGCAGCTTCGGCGCCGCTCAGTTGCAGGCTGTGCGGGTCGGCATCGATGCCGATCAAGCGGCCCGGGGCAAACACCTGCTGCAGGTGCTTGAACGATTTGCCCTGGCCGCAGCCGGCATCGAGCAACACCGGCGCCGCTGGCAGCGGGCTGTCGAACAGCTGGCGCAGGTCGTCGATGGCTACCCGCAGCACATGGTGCTGCCAGGTGTGGCTGCGCAGGAACCAGAAGCCGAAGCGGGTTTCTTCGACATAGCTGTCGCTGAGGAACGGTTGCTGGCTCATGCCTCGCCCCTCGCGCACAGCGTTGCCAGCGTCGCCAGCCGGCGCCGGGGTTCGGCCACGAACGGGTTGCGCTCATCCCAGGCGTAGCCGGCCAGAATCGAGCTGATCATGGCGCGAATCTGCGGCGAGCTGCCAGGGTGGTAGATCACGTCCTGGAAGCTGCCGTCATACCAACCCTCGACATAGGCGCGGAAGGTATCCACCCCTCGTTTGAGCGGCTCGGCAAACTCCAGCTGCCAGTCGACCGCTTCGCCGCGCAGTTGGCGGTCGAGCAGGGCAGCGGCCATGCTGGCCGAGCGCATGGCGATGGTGACGCCGGACGAAAACACCGGGTCGAGAAACTCCGCCGCGTTGCCGAGCAAGGCAAAGCCATTGCCGTGCAGCGCTTTGACGTTGGCCGAGTAGCCGCCGATGGTCCGCGCCGGGGTATCCCATACGGCGTTGGCCAAGACCTTGGCCAGGCTTGGCGTCTGCGCGACAAAATGCTGCAGGCAGGCGTCCAGATCGGTTGGCGCTGCAGCGAAGCGCTCGGCCGCCGCGACCACACCCAGCGAAGTACGACCGTCGCTGAACGGGATGGTCCAGAACCAGATGTCGCGATGCTTTGGGTGGGTGGTGATCAGGATCTTGTTGCGGTCGAAACCGGGCAGATCGATGCGGTCTTCGATGTGGGTGAATACCGCCTGGCGCACCGGGAAATTCGACGGTGCTTCCAGGTCGAGCAGGCGCGGCAACACGCGGCCATAGCCGCTGGCATCGAGCACGAAGTCTGCCCGCAGTTCGTATTCGCTGCCGTCGGGCCGGCGTGCACACAGGCGTGGCTGCGCAGCGCTCATGTCGGCGCTGACGATCTCGTGCTCGTAGCGGATTTCCACGCCCTGAGCCTCGGCCTGGTCGGCCAGCAATTTGTCGAACCGCGCCCGCTGGACCTGGAAGGTACTCGGCCGGCCCTGGCTGAAGGTTTCGCCGAAATCAAACGCGCTGTACTCATCGCCCCAGGCAAACGCGGCGCCGTCCTTGTACTGGAAACCCGCAGCTTCCAGCGCTTCGAGCATGCCGGCCTCTTCGACGAAGTCGATGCAGTGCGACAGCAGGCTTTCGCCGATGGAGAAGCGCGGGAAGCGCTGGCGCTCGATGATCAGCACATCGTGGCCGCGGCGCTTGAGCAGCGCGGCAGCGATGGCGCCCGCGGGGCCAGCGCCAATGACCACGACCTGGTGGTGTTGCAGTTCACAGTTCGGCATGTGGCCTCCTTGGCGGTGTGAGGGAAGTCTGCGGGATGCGATGCAGGCCGGCGAAGGCCGGCATGAGGGTGGCAATCAGGCTCATCAGCATCAGCGCGAAATACAACGCCGGGCTGATCAGTTGCTGGGTCAGCAACAGATTGAGAAAAACGATTTCGCTGAGGCCGCGGATATTCAGTAGCAGGCTCTCGCGCCATTTGCTGGCGCCGGCGAACGACACGGTCGCCCAGCTCAAACCGAGCCAGTTGCCAAGCAGCTTGCTCAGGATCGGCAGCACCAGCAACGCCAGAAGCTGGCTGACGTCGAAGCCGGCAAAAGCGTGCTGCAGGTCGATCTGCACCACGCCATAGGTGAGGATCAGCGGCACCGCCAGACCTTGTTGCAGGCGGCGGTTGCTGGCGTCTGGCAGCGGCAGGCGTAACTGCAGGCCAAGCACGCGCAGGCAGGCCAGGTAGCCAATCCCGAAGATCAGCGCGTTGAACCGGTAATGCTCGGCGGCAAACAGCAATAGCAGAAACACCAGGCCGTACAGGCGCGGCGCGCGCAGGCCCAGCCCACGCAGCACTACCGGCGTCAGCGCCGCTAGCGCCGGCACCGCCAGGCTGCTCGGTTGCAGGCTGCCCTGGCCCATGCCGAGCAACAGCCAGCAGGCCAGATCGATGACAATTGCGGCCTGCAGCAGGCGCTGGCTGGCGGCTGGCGGGTAGTCGATGGCGCGCAGGTACAGGTACAGCACCGGGATTGCGGTGATGGCGAACACCAGGCCGATGGCCAGGGCGCTGACCCCGCTCAGTTCAAGCAGCCACAGCGCGCAGGCGACGCCACAGGCAAACGGCACGGCGAAGCTGGGCAGGGCGATCTTCAGCGCCTGCGGGTCGAGGCGCAGGTGCGCGACGTCGGCTAGGATGTGCCCCAGCAACAGGGCAAAGCTGCAGCCGTACAGGGTCTTCAGCCAGCTCGGGGCGATCAACTGGGCGCCGTCGAGCTGCCAGTGCGGTTGTACCCACAGCAGCATCAGCAGCGGCACTACCAGTGCGGCCAGCAGCAGCTGGCTGACGATGGGGATCAGCCCCAGCCGTTTGCCAAGCGCGCTGGCCACGGCGAACAAAGCCAGGGCCATGAGCCAGAACAGGATGATGCTCATGGCTGCACCGCCGGCGTCTCGCGTGCCGCTGCCCACGGCGCCAGCAGGAAGCTGAAGATCAACCCGAGGCTGACAGCCAGGCCGAAGTTGCTCACCGCATGCGTCTGCGACAGCGCCAGCAGGCCGAACGACAGCCAGGTGGTCAGGGCCGCCAGCAAGGTGCCGAGCAGGCTTACCGCGGCGCCGCCGATGCGCTCGTGCATGAGGATGGCGTAGTCGACGCTGATGGCCGTGACCAGCAGCAGGCCAAACAGACTGAACAGCGTCAGCGGCTGTCCCAGCCAACCGAGGCTGGCCAGGCTGCACAAGGCTGCCAGCAGCGGCAGGGCGACGATGCGCAGCGAACCGCGCAGGCCGAACGGGACCGCCAGCAGCACCAGGATCAGCGCACAGGACAGCAGCTTGAGTTCGGCGGCGCTGATCTGGGTGGCGGCGAACAGCTGATTGAGTTCGCCGAGCCGGTCGACCAGTTGCACGCCATCAAGGCCGTCGGTCTGCAAGCGCAGCAGGCTGGCATCGCTCAGGCCTTGCAGGCTGACGATGGCGGCGACGCCGGTGGCGTCCTGGCCCAGCCAGAGCGGACGCCAGGCTTCTGCGAGCGGACCGGCGAGGGCCTGCTCGATGCTCAGGGTCGGCAACGCTTGCAGCTGTTGCAGCTGCGTTTGCAAGCCGGCTTGCGGCACGCCGAGTTCAACCAGCGGCTGCCAGTAGTCGCTCAGGCGGGCCAGCGCCTGCCGGGTTTGCGCTTGCTGCTCAGGGCTGGCGACGATCTGCGCCAGGCTCAGATAACCCTTGAGCTTGCCCAGGTCACGCAGCTCGTCGAGCTTGGCCGACAGCGCTTGCAGGCGCTGGAACAGTTGCTCTGGATCGGCCCCGCGCACCAGGTAGAACTGGCTGGTTGGCTGGTAGCCGGTAATGCGTGCGACTGCCTGGGCCTGCTCTTGCAGTTGCGGCGGGCTGGCCACCCATTGGCGGATGTCGTTGCGCGTGTCCAGCCGCCACAGCCCGGCGGCGCAGAACAGCAGCACCAACAACAGCAGCACAGCGCTGGGCACTCGGCGCAACAGCCGCTCGCGCCAGTCGGTGAGGGCTTGCGCGATGCGCAGCGGCCACTGCGCAGGTTTCAGCTCGACCTGGCCCAGCAGCGCCGGCAGCAGGCACACGGCGCACAGGTAGGCGCCGATCAAGCCGGCGGCCGAGAACGCGGCAATCTGGGTCAGGGCCGGGAACGGCGTGAACGCCAGTGCCAGATAACCGATGCAACTGGTCGCAAGGCTCAGGCTCAGCCCCGGCAGGGTCAGGCGTACTGCCGGCCAGCTGCGCCATGGTTTGAGGCTCCAGCTCTTGGACAGGTAGTGCAACGGGTAATCCACCGCTACGCCGATCAGGCTCGAGCCCAGCACCAGGGTCATCACGTGCATGTGGCCGAACAGCGCCACGCACACCACCGAGCCGAACAGCATGCCGGTCAGCACCGGCACGAATGCCAGCAGCGCTCGCCAGCGGCGGAACGCCAACAGCAGCAACAGCAGGATGCTCAGGGTCGCGCCACCGCCGACCCAGGTGATTTCGCGGCTGGCCTGTTGCTGGCCGGCGGCGGCGTACAGCAGGCCGCTGGCGGCCAGCAACTGGGCGCCTTGCGGCTCGGCCTGGCGGCGGGCGTCAGCCAGCAGCTCGGCCACCTGCAGCGGCAGCTTCATGTCGAAGGCGGTGCCCAGGGTGCGCGCCCGCAGCAGTACCCACTGACGGCCATCGGCCTGGGCAACCAGGGCGCCGCTGGCGGTATCGAATTCAATAGCGCCGGGCTTTGGCTGGCTGTTCTGAATCCGTCCGCTCAAGCCCAACCAGTCGTCCTGGGCAGGCACCAGGCTAAATCCGGCAAACGGGTCGAACAGGCTCTGCACGCTGTGCTCGATAAAGGCTGCAGGCTGTTCGCGCAGTTGTTCCCGATCAGCGGCCGAAAGCATCGCCACGCGGCCAGCCAGCAACTGCTCACGCACGGCGCCCAGGTCTGCCTGCAGGCTCCATTGCACGCGCTCGAACAGCCCGCTGGCCTGCCACTGGTCGGCCAGTTGCTCGGCCAGAGCCAGCGCTTGCTGGCGCTCGGTATGGCCAACCAGCACCAGTACCTCGCGATTGAGCGGCTCCTGCACGCGCTGTTCGGCGCGTTTGACCAGCGCGTCTTCGGTGGCGCCCGGCACCAGCGTCATCAGGTCGGCCGACAACGGCGCACCGCGATGCCACTGCCAGCCGGCGATGGCCAGCATCACCAGCAGCAGGGCAAGAAAGCCGCGCGGCAACCAGCGTTCAATCGACAAAATCGCTACGCTCCGTGTCGCTTAGTGTGGCGGCACCGTGGCTGTCGGTCATGCGCAGTACCGTGCTGTCGCCTTGAGTTTCGCTCAGTTGGATACGTTCGACGAACTGCCCGCCGCTGATATCGATGCGGTTGAAGATCTGCTTTAGCAGCAGCGAACGCGGCGTCAGTTGCAGTTGCCACTGGCCGGCGCTACCGGTCAGCTGCAAGTCGAAATCACGCTTGAGGCCCTCGCTGTCGCCTTGCAGCACGGCAAAGAACAGGCGGTTCTGTTGAGCGTTGGCATTGACGCTGGGCAGGTACTGCCAGCCGTTCGGATCACGCCGGGCGATGCCGTTGGCATCGATCCGGTAGTCCTGGCGCAGCGGCGTCTGCAACAGCCACAACAGACCATGCTCGCGGGCCAGCACGAATTGGCCCTTGCTCAGCAACGGCTGGGGCAGGGCGCGCAGGTGCTTTTCCTGAATGAACGGGCCTTTGACCACAGCCGGCGCGCTGAGCTGGCGCTGCAGGTCATCAAGGCTGAACGCCTGCGCCAGCGGGCTGAGCAGACAAAGGGCAAGGGTGAACAGTGTGCACAGGCGCTTCATGGCAAAACCCTCTGCACGGCGTCGAGCATGACCTGCGGCGAGGCCAGCTGCATCTCGCCGCTGTCGATGTGCACCGCGACCTGCACCGTGCTCGCACGGGTCATCCGCTCGCCGGTTTCGACGTCGCTGATCAGGTAATTGATCTTCAGCCGGTTTTCCCACTCGACCAGGCTGGCGCGCACAGTCAGGCGCTGGCCAAAGGTAGCGCCACGGATGTAACGCAGCTGCAGGTCGATCACCGGCCAGGCAAAGCCGCTGGCGCGCATCTGCACGTAGTTGTGGTCGAGCCGGTCGAGCAGCGCGCAGCGGGCCACTTCCAGGTATTTGACGTAATGGCCGTGCCAGACCACATGCATGCTGTCGACGTCGAAAAACGGCACCAGCACTTCAGTGTCGACGTGGATCACCCCGGAACTACGCATGCAGCCTCCAGTGACGTTGGCCGATGCGCAGCAGGCAGTGGCGCAGGTCGGCTTCCAGCGCGCGGTCTTCGATCACCGGGTCGAACTCGCCGAGCAGGGCCTCGTGCATCTGTGCCAGTGCTGGCGGCAGGGCATGGCTGTCAGCCTGGCGGGCACGCAGCCACACGCCTTGGTTGGCGGCCAGCAGAGTCGCGGCGGCGACCTGCTCGGTCAGTTCCAGCACGCGCAGGGCATCGCGCGCGGCGATGGTGCCCATGCTCACCTTGTCCTGGTTGTGGCACTCGGTGGAACGCGAGAACACGCTGGCCGGCATGGTCAGCTTGAGCGCTTCGGCGGTCCAGGCGCTGGCGCCGATCTGCACGGCCTTGAAGCCATGGTTGATCATCGCCCGCTCGGCCGGGGCGCCCGACAGGTTGCTTGGCAGGCCGTGGTTGTAACGGGTGTCGACCAGCAGTGCGAGCTGGCGGTCGAGCAGGTCGGCAACGTTCGCCACCAGGGTCTTCAGGCTGTCCATGGCAAAGGCGATATGGCCGCCATAGAAGTGCCCGCCATGCAGCACGCGCTCGGCGTCGCCGTCGATGATCGGGTTGTCGTTGGCGCTGTTCAGTTCGGTTTCGATAAAACCGCGCAGCCAGCCCAGGCTGTCGGCCAACACGCCCAGCACATGGGGGGCGCAGCGCAGCGAGTACCGGTCCTGCAGGCGGTGCAGCGGCGGCAGCGGGGCGTCGATGGCCAGGTCCTGGCGCAACCAGGCCGCGACCTGGGTCTGGCCGGGGTGCGGCTTGGCGGCGAACAAGCGCTCGTCGAAGTGCTCCGGGTTGCCCTGCAGGGCGATCACGTTGAGGGCGGTGATGCGCGTGGCCAGCTGCAGCAGGTAATTGGCACGGGAGAAGGCCAGGCAAGCCAGCCCGGTCATCACCGCGGTGCCGTTCATCAGTGCCAGCGCCTCTTTGGGGCGCAGCACCAAGGGCTGCCAGCCCAGCTCGCGGTGCACGTCGGCACTGCTGCGGCGCTGGCCCTGGTAGCTGACCTCGCGCTCGCCGGACAGGGTCGCGGCGACGTACGACAGCGGCGTCAAGTCGCCGCTGGCGCCGACCGAGCCTTCTTCCGGGATCAACGGCAGAATGTCGTGTTCGAGGAACGCGCGCAGGCGCTCCAGCAACTCCAGACGCACCCCCGACACGCCGTGGCTCAGCGAACGCAGGCGGGCTGCCAGTACGGCACGCACCGCCGGTGCTTCGAGCAGCCGGCCCAGGCCGCAGCCATGGAAGGTGTACAGGTGCTGCGGCAGCGCCTCGACATGCTCCAGCGGCACGGCCACCACGCAGGAGTCGCCGTAACCGGTGGTGACGCCGTAGATCACCCCTTCCTTGCTCAGCAGGGTGTCGAGAAAGCGCGCGCCACGGGCGATGCGTTCGCGGTAGGCGGCGTCGTCCTGCAAGTGGGCGCTGGCCCGGCGTTCGGCCAGGGCTACAACAGCTTCGATGGCCAGGTGCGACTCACCGAAAGTTACAGGCTCATGCGGATGCATCGTCGTCGGTCTTCCAGAAAGGGTAGAAGTTGAACCACTGCAGCGGCGCCTGGCTGCAGTAATGCGCCAGGCGTTGCGCATAGCGCGTGGTCCATTCGGCAATCACTTGGTCGCGCTGGCCGCGGCGCCATTGCACGCGTTCGGCAAAGGGTTCGAGGGTGACCCGGTAGCGGCCTTGCAGCTTGAGGCAGAACAGCAGGTTGAGCGGGCAGCCAAGGATCCCCGCCAGCAACCACGGGCCCTGCGGGAATGCGGCGCGGTGGCCGAGGAAATCCACCTCGACGGTACGTGCGCCATGCAGCGGTACGCGATCACCGGCAATTGCCAGCCACTCGCCGCGCTCGAGCCGCTCGGACAACTGCAGCATCACCGCCGGGTCGAGCTCGCTGACCTGAATCAGGCGCAGATTGGTCGCGCCGGCCTCGCCCAGCAGGCGGTTGAAGCGCTCGGCGTGGCGGGTGTGCACCAGCACGTTCATGGTCACCTGCTCGCCCAGTTCGGCCAGCGCCCGGCACACTTCAAGGTTGCCCAGGTGGGCGCCCACCAGCATTTGCCCGCGCGCGCCGCGCAATTGCGTGCGCAGCTGCGCCGGGTCGTCGATTTCGATGTCTTCCAGGCGCAGACGGCCGTTCCATACGTCGAGCTTGTCCAGCAGCGCATCGGCAAACGCCATGAACTGGCGGAACACCTGCCACTGGCTCGGCGCCGGCGTCTGCCCGCCGTTCCATGCGCTGAGCCGTTGCTGGTATTGCCAGGCACTGCGCCGGGCGCGGCGGCCGAACAGGAAGAAGTAACCGACGATGACGTGGATCAGCGGGCTCAGCACGCGCCGGCCAAGCAGCCGCACCAGCGTTGCGGTCAGCTTCATCAGCCAGAAACTGCCGCGCTCCTGATGCTGCGCCCAATGTTGCGAAGGAGTGGTCATGCGCGCCACCTGCGCCAGACGATCAGCGGTGCGCGCACCAGCATGCCGAAGAACAGCTTGGCGTGCATTTTCGAGATCAGCGCGTTGTCATGCACCAGGCGAAAGTGCGACAGGCCGTCCTGCGGGTAATGCACCCGGGTTGGCAGCCAGCGCATCGGCTGGTTGCGCCAGGCCAGGCGCACCAGGATCTCCGGGTCGAAATCCATCCGCCGGCCGAGCTTGACGCTGTTGATCAGGGCCAGAGTGGCAGGCAGCGGATACACGCGAAAGCCGCACATTGAGTCGGGGATCTGCAGCGACAGGCTGTTGATCCACACCCATACGTGGGTCAGGTAGCGCGCATACAAACGGCCCTTGGGCACGCTGGCGTCATATTGCGGATAACCACACACCAGCGCCTGTGGGTCGGTCTGCGAAAGCTCGAGAAAACGGCCGATGTCGCCCAGGTCATGCTGGCCGTCGGCGTCTACTTGCAGTGCATGGCTGAAGCCCAGCCGCGCCGCTTCGCGCAGCCCGGCCATCACCGCGCCGCCCTTGCCCTGGTTGACGCTCAGGCTGACCAGATAGATGTCCGTCTGGGTGGCCAGCTGCGCCAGCACTGCGGCGCAGGCGGCGCTGCTGGCGTCATCGACCAGCACGCAGGGCAGGCCGGCGCGCTGCAGGTCGCTGACCACCGCCGGCAGCGCATGCTCGTGGTTGTACACCGGGATCACTGCACAAGGCTTATGCATCGACCGTCTCCATCAGAATGCGTCCGCTGGAGCAGGCTTGCCCGGCGCAGGTGTAGGCGAAGTAGAGTTTGCCGCGCTCGTTGTCCCAACGCAGGCTCAGCAGCAGTTCATCGCCAGGGCGTACCAGTTGCTGGAACTTGAGCACTTCCATGCCGGCAAAACGGCGCTCGCCTGGCAGTAGTTCGCTGGCCAGGGCAATCGCCCAGTCGACCTGCACCACACCGGGCAGCACCGGCGTTTTCGGGAAGTGCCCGCTGAAGCAGGCCAGGTCCAGCGGTACGTGCAGCGTGAGCAGGTGCTGGTCCTGCTCCTGGCGCTGCTCCAGCCGCTCTGGCTGCATGGTGCGTGGGGCTTGCAGCAGTGCCTGCACCTGGGCTTCGGGCAGCTTGCCCTGGCTGGTCAACGGCAGCTGGCGCAGCAGCCGCCAGCGCCGCGGCAGGGCGACCGCTTCGCAGTGATCGGCCAGGTACCGTCGCAGCCCGTCGATCAAGGCGCGGCGGCCTTGATTGCGCAACGTGTGCAGGCCGCTGGGCGACAACACCAGCAAGGCGCCGAGGTAGGCGCGGCCTTGCTCGAGCATGCCCAGCCGCGCTTCGCTGACCCAGGCGTGGCTGCACAGTGCTTGCTCGAGCAGGGGCAGCGACACGCGTTTTTCTTCCAGCTTGACGATGCGGTCGAGCCGGCCCAACAGACGCAGGCGCCCGTCGGCACTGAATTCGACTGCATCGGCCGTTTGTTCGACATGCCCGGCGGGCAGGTAAGGAGAGGCAATGCGCAGGGCGCCGTGCGCGTCCTGGCTCAGTTGCACCTCGGCAAACGGCTGCCACAGTGTGTCGCCCTGGCGCCAGGCGATGCCGCCGGTTTCGGAGCTGCCGAAGATCTCGGTCGGCCACTGGCCGAGCAACTGCTGCAGGCGCTGTCCCGCTTCGGCGGGCAGGGCGCCGCCGGAGGTGAACACCCGGCGCACGTGGCCCAGTGCCGGCCAGTCGAGGTTGTCGCCCATGCGTTTGAGCAGGGCCGGGCTGGCCACCCAGGCAAAGTCTGCATGCTCGCGGCTGGCCCGTTGCAGGTCTTCGGGGAACGGCAACTGGCGGCGCTCGAAGCCGCGCCCGGCGCACAGCGGCCAGAGCACGCGGAACAACAGGCCATAGATGTGCTGGGTGGCAACGCTGCCGATGATCCAGGCATCGCCCAGGCTGGCGCCCCACAGCGCTTGCAGCGCGCTGACTTCATTGGCCAGCTGGCGCAACTGCTTGTCGATGCGCTTGGGCTCGCCGCTGGAGCCGGAAGTGCACAGGCTGATCGAGCAGGTGTGCAGGTCAAGGTCGGCCGCCGGCAATGGCTCGCCGAGCAGGCTGAGCAACGACTGATCGCCGGCCTGGTCGCTCAGCCACAGGTCGACCTGCTCGCTCCAGCGCGCCCGCGTGGCGGCTTGCAGGTCGGCTGGGAGCAACACGGTGACGCCAGCGCGCCAGGCACCGAGCAGGGCGATCGCCAGCTCGGCGGCGTCTTCCAGGTGTACTGCCAGGCGCTGAACGCCACGCTGCTGCAGGCCACCGGCGAGGCGCAAGGCCTGCGCGCACAGCTCGGCGTGGTCCAGCGCTGGCGCCTGGGTCACCTGGCGCGGCGCATCCAGCGGGCGCAGCAGGTGGTGAAGATTGATCCAGTTCATGGGCGTCCTCGCACACGTTGTCTTGTCAGCCATTCGCCAGCGAACAGCAGGCCCATCGCGACATAGGCGATCAGGCCGTTGTACAGGGTCCACCAGCTCAGCGGCGCCCACAGGGTCAGGCCCGCTGCGATCAGCCCGTTGAGCAGAAAGAACAGGCACCACACTTGCGTCACCCGGCGGGTGTACTGCACCGCCCGGGCCGGCAACTCAGGCTCGCGCAGGCGTGCCAGGCGCTCGGCCATGGGCATGCCGTGGAGCAGGCTGGAGCCGAACAGACCAAGCATGAAAGTGCTGATCAGCACCGGGTACCAACGCAGCAGTTGGGCGCTGTCGCTCAGCCCGAGCAGGGCGCAAAAGGCCAACGCCAGCGCGGCCATGCACAGGCTGGCCGGGCGGCGCGGCGCGCTTAACACGCGGGCCAGCCACAGGCCGCCGAGCAGCAGGGCAAATTGCCAAGGGGCGAAGTGCGCCAGGCCGAAATGCACGGCAAACGGGTACAGCACCCCAGCCACGACCAGACCGAGGCCGATCAGGCGTTTCATGCGGCCGAGTTGACCAGGCGGAACACCGCTTCGACCACGTCGTTGACAGTGCGCACGGCCTTGAACTCTTCGGCGGCGATTTTCTTGCCGGTCTGGCGCTTGATGTGGTCGATCAGGTCGATGGCGTCGATGCTGTCGATTTCCAGGTCCTGATACAGGTTGGCGTCCAGGGTTACGCGCTCTGGCTCCAGCTCGAACAGCTCGACCAGCGCATCGCGCAAAATATTGAAGATGTCTTCGCGGGTTTGCATGTGGGTTCTCAGGCGGCGTTGCGGGCAGTGACGAACGCCGCCAGGGCGGCGACGCTGCTGAAATGGTTGCGGGTGTCCTTGGCGTCGGCGTCGATCTTGATGCCATAGCGCTTCTGGATCGCCAGGCCGAGTTCGAGGGCGTCCACCGAGTCCAGGCCCAGGCCGTCGCCAAACAGCGGCTGCTGGTCGTCGATGTCGCCCACGCCGATGTCTTCCAGGCCGAGGGCGTCGATGATCAATTGCTTGAGGTCACGGTTAAGGTCTTGCTGTGGATCGCTCATCGATGGCGAGCTCCTTGATGTAGTACTGATGCAGAAAGTCGTTGAGTGCGCGCGAGGCCTTTGGCGCAGGGCCAAGGGCGGCGAATGTCTGCGGGTCGATATCGGCGCCGACACTCAGGCTCAAGTGCACGCGGCGCTGAGGGATGCGGTACCAGGGTTCGTTCTTGGTCAGGGTGGTCGGGCTGACCTTGATAGTCACGGGGGTGATGATCTTCGCACCGCGCAGGGCAATCGCGGCGGCGCCGCGATGAAAGGCCGGCGCCTGGCCGGGCGGAGTGCGGGTGCCCTCCGGGAAGATCACCAGCGGCTGGCCGTCGCACAGGCATTGCACGGCGCTGTCGAGCATGTCCATGCTGCCGTCGTTGCCCAGATACTGCGCTTCGCTGACCGGGCCGCGGGTGAAAGGGTTGTCGAACAGGCTCTGCTTGATCACGCAATTGCCCTGGCGCACCAGCCCGATGAGAAACACTACATCGATCAACGAGGGGTGGTTGGCGATGATCATCTGCCCGGGCCGGCCGAGGCGCTCGGCGCCGTCGATCTGGTAGGTGAGCACGCCGCTGGCCCGCATCACCCGCACGAACTGCCAGAACAGCCAACTGATGGTGTAGCGCGCGCGTTGGCGATGGCGCAGTGCACCGCCCGGCAGGCAGCTCAGGAGCGGAAACACCAGCACGCGCAGGCACAGGCCGCCGAGGCCAAACAGGCCAAAGCACGCCGCTGTCGCCAGTAGGCGCCAGTAGTAGTGATCGCGGGGCTTGCTCACGGCTGCCGTTGCCAGGTCCATGACCGCCGCTTCCATGTGTGAGTGAAGACGTCCACGCCGTTCAGGGTGGCTTGCAGCCAGCTCAAGGCATGCGGCAGGGCGGGCGGCAACGGTGACGCTGCTGCCTGGCCAGGGCACAGTTGCCACTGCTGGCCAGGTGTGATCAGCAGGCCGAGGGCATAGGCGAACGGCACGTCGTCTACCCAGGCGTCGTAGACCGTGGGTGGCAGCTCTTCGCAGACGATCAGCAGCACTGCCGGTGCGCCTTCCGCCAACAGCGCCGCAGCCTCCAGCAGGCCCTGCTCGAGGCCATCGCCAGCTGCGGCGATGGCCGTCATCTCGCTGGTTTCGCCGCGCAGAATCGACCACAGCCCGATCACCGCGTTGTGCACCGACAGGCTGAACTGGGTGGGTGACAAGGGCTGGCGATCAGCCAGGTCGCTGAGGATGGCAAAGGTGCGCGGGGTTTCGCCGTGACGCGAGGCAAATACCAGCGGCAGCGCCTTGCGCCCTTCAGCCAGCGGCCAACCTACGGCAAAGGCCATGCGCGCCAGAGTACTCAGGCGGCGGCGCTGCATGGCCGGCAGGAACGAGACGTCTGGCGACGCCGCTTCACTGCAGCTTTGCTGGCTGCCCTGGGCCCACGCCTGCCAGTCGGCAGGCGTCACCAGGCCTGGAGCCCAGGCACGCCATTGGCTGATATCGAAGGTGATCACGGTGTTTTAATTTCCGCCCTGAAGGACTGCCTTGCCGAGGAATGACTCGTAACAACGACCTGACAGGGTTGGCACATTCGCCGAGTGGCGCGCATTATCGCGGCGCCAGCAGCGTGTAGCAATTGCTGGTTACATAATCGCCATCAGACAAGTTCATTTACGTTTTGCACAACGCCGACATATGGTGGGGGTAAATTCCGACAGGCGGTGCTGCAAGTGTATCGGCACCGATTGGCGGCACTTAATCCAAGCGGCACTGGTCAATGTCCGGGCCTCGTCACATACTCGGGCATTCGTTGATACACGGAGGTCTCTCATGCGGCGCGTGGTATTCAATCAGAAAGGTGGCGTGGGCAAGTCGAGCATTGCCTGCAACCTAGCAGCGGTCAGCGCCAACGAGGGCTACCGGACCCTGCTGATCGACCTGGACTCCCAGGCCAACTCGACCCAGTACCTGACCGGGTTGACCGGCGACGATATCCCCATGGGCATCGCCGATTTCTTCAAGCAGAGCCTGTCGACCGGGCCGTTCTCGAAGAAGAACAAGGTCGATATCTACGAAACTCCGTTCGACAACCTGCATGTGGTCACGGCCACGGCGGAGTTGGCCGACCTGCAGCCCAAGCTTGAGGCCAAGCACAAGATCAACAAGCTGCGCAAACTGCTCGAAGAGCTCGATGAGGATTACGATCGGATCTACATCGATACCCCGCCGGCGCTGAACTTCTATGCGGTATCGGCGTTGATCGCGGCTGACCGCGTGCTGATTCCCTTCGACTGCGACAGTTTTTCGCGCCAGGCGCTGTATGGCCTGCTGGCCGAGATCGAGGAATTGAAGGAAGACCACAACGAAGAGCTGCTGGTCGAGGGCATCGTGGTCAATCAGTTCCAGTCCCGCGCCAGCCTGCCGCAGCAGATGCTAGACGAGCTGATCGAAGAGGGCCTGCCGGTGTTGCCGGTGTACCTGACCAGCTCGGTGAAGATGCGCGAATCACACCATGCCAGCCTGCCGTTGATCCACCTGGAGCCGCGGCACAAGCTGACCCAGCAGTTCGTCGAGCTGCATGCGCTGCTCGAAGAAAACGCCTAGACGCCCTGGCTGCGCAACCATTCCAGCAATGACTGGAGTGGGAATGCGCCAGCCTGACGGCTGATCTCGCGACCGTTCTTGAACAGGATCAGGCTGGGGATCGAGCGGATGCCCAGTTGGCTGGACAGGTTGCGGTTGGCTTCGCTGTCGAGCTTGGCCAGGCGGCAGCGGCCGCTCAGTTGCGCGGCGGCCTGGCTGAAGATCGGCGCGAATGATTTGCACGGCCCGCACCAGTCGGCCCAGACGTCCAGCAGCAGCGGCAGGTCGCCTTTGATCTGGCTGGCGTAGTTGGACTCGCTGAGGTCGAACGGCTGGCTCAACAGCACTGCTTGTTTGCAGCGGCCGCATTTGGGGGTGTCAGCCAAGCGCTCGGCGGGCAGGCGGTTGAGGCCGTTGCAGTGTGGGCAGGGGATTACTAGTGGGTCGGACATTTTGCCTCCTTATCAGTAATGGACGGGTAGGCGCTCACGACGAGCAACTGATTTCCAGGTGCTTGCCCCACTCCGGCGGCCGCTCGGCATAGGCCTGCATCCCCGGCTGTTCTTCGAACGGCCTGCTCAACACCTGATGCAGCCGGCACACTTCAGTGTAGTCACCACCATTGGCCGCTTCGATGGCCTTCTGCGCCAGGTAATTGCGCAGCACGTACAGCGGATTGACCGCATGCATGCGCTCGCGGCGGCCCTCGGCGTTGGCCGGCTCGCGCTCACAGCGGGCCAGATAGGTCGCGCCCCAGGCATCGAAACCAGCCAGATCGACAAAATCGTCGCGCACTACCTGCAGGGCCGCGGCGGCGGGCTGATCGCCAAGCCGGCGGAAGAACAGCGTGTAGTCGACGCCGCCGCTCTGCATGCGTTGCAACAGGGTTTCGACCAGTTGCAGGTCGTCATCCTCGGCGGTGGTCAGGCCCAGGCGACGGCGCATCAGGTCGAGGTAATGGGTTTGATACAGCGGCAGGAACAGGCCCAGCGCCTCTTTCAACGCCTCTACCTCGACAAACGGGGTCAAGGCCTGGGCCAGCGCGCTGAGGTTCCAGTGGGCGATGGGCACCTGATTGCTGTAGCTGTAACGCCCCTGGTTATCGGAGTGGTTGCAGATGAAGTTGGCGTCGAAGTCGTCGAGGAAGGCGAACGGGCCGAAGTCGAAGGTGATGCCCAGGATCGACATGTTGTCGGTGTTCATCACTCCGTGGCAGAAGCCATACGCCTGCCAGCGCGCGATCAACTCGGCGTTGCGCTCGACAATGGTCTGGAACATCGCCAGATACGGCTGCTCGGCGTTGCGGCATTCAGGGTAGTGCTGCTCCAGCACATGGTCGATCAGCAGCTGCTGTTGTTCTGGTTGGCGGGTGTAATAGAAATACTCCAAGTGGCCGAAGCGGATATGGCTCTGCGCCAGGCGCAGGATCATCGCCGCGCTCTCCTGGGTTTCCCGCCACACCGGGGTGTTCGAGCCGATCACGCACAGCGCGCGGCTGCTGGGGATGCCCAAGGCGTGCAGGGCTTCGGAGCCGAGAAACTCGCGGATCGACGAGCGGAGCACGGCGCGGCCATCACCCATGCGCGAATAAGGCGTCTGCCCGGCGCCCTTGAGGTGCAGGTCCCAGTGCTCGCCGGCGTCGTTGACCACTTCGCCCAGCAGCAGCCCGCGGCCGTCGCCCAGACGCGGCGTGTAGCCACCGAACTGGTGCCCGGAGTAGACCATCGCCCGTGGGTCGGCGTCCTGCCATGACTGGTGGCCGCTGAACAGCTCGGCAAACAGCGGCAGCGCTGCCTGCGCCGGGTCGAGGTCGAGCAGAGCCATGGCTGATTCACTGGTCACCACTACCCGCGGCTCGGCGATCGGGTCAGGCAGTACCTGCGTGGAGAAGGCGTCGCCCAGGCGGGCAAAGCGATTGTCGAAGTTCAGTTGGTCTAGGGCTTTCACGGGCCGGCTCCTGGCATGGCGGACGAGGGCCAGGCCCTCGCCGCGAGTGTGCGGTGCATGCCGGTTGGAGTCCAGTCAGACCGGTTGAGTGCCTTCGGGTTTTGTCCCGTCGCCACCTTCAACGGCAATCAACTTCTGCTTGTGGCCCTGGGTGTCCATCAGGAACACCTCGACCTGACGCACCGAGATCTTGATGTCGTGGGCCTTGAACTCGCGGCTGATGTAGCGGTTGATCTCGTCCAGGGTCGGGTTGCGGTCGCCGAGGTCGCGCACGTGCATGCGCAACTCGTGATCCAGCGAGCTTTCGCCGAAGTTGAGGAAATACACCAACGGCTCCGGGTCTTTCAGCACCCGCGGGTTGTCATGGGCACCCTTGAGCAGCAGCTCGCGCACCAGGTCCAGGTCCGAGCCGTAGTCGATCCCCAGCTTCAGCGTGACGCGGGTGACTGTGTCGGTCAGCGACCAGTTGATCAACTGGCCGGTGATGAAGGTCTTGTTGGGGACGATGATGTCCTTGCGGTCGAAGTCGGTGATGGTGGTGGCGCGGATGCGGATCTTGCTCACCGTGCCGGACAGGTTGCCGATGGTGATGGTGTCGCCGATGCGCACCGGGCGCTCGAACAGGATCATGATCCCCGAGATGAAGTTGGCGAAGATCTCCTGCATGCCGAAGCCCAGGCCTACCGAGAGCGCCGCGACCAGCCACTGCAGCTTGTCCCAGCTGACGCCGAGGGTCGACAGGGTGCTGACAAAACCCACCCCGGCAATCACATACGACAGCAGCGTGGTGGTGGCGTAGGCACTGCCCTGAGCCAGGTTCAGGCGGGACAGCACCAGCACCTCGAGCAAGCCGGGCAAGTTGCCGGCCAGGGCAAAAGTGATGCCGATGATTACCAGCGCGCCGAGCAGGTCGCCGAGGCTGATCGGCACCATGCTCGCGGCGGCGCCGGTGCCGCTGGTGTATTCGTACAAGGTGAAGTTGTTGAGGTAGGCGAACACCGAGAGCAGGTCCGCCCAGACCCAATACAGGCCGCCGATGAAGCCGCCGAGCAGGGCCAGGCGGATCAAGCGCAGCGACTGCTGATTGACCTGTTCGATGTCCAGGGTCGGCTCTTCGACGATCACCTCACCGTCCAGACCTTCCTTGCTGGCCTGGCGTTTGCTCAGGGCGCGCTGATAGGCCAGGCGCCGCGCCGCCACCGACAGGCCGCGAACGAAGGCGGCTTCGATGACCAGCCAGAACAGCAGCAGGTACAGGGTGTAGATCAGCCGGTCGGTGAGTTTCAGCGCGGTGTAGTAGTAGCCGAAGCACACCGCTACAAACAGTGCGATCGGCAGCGCGGTGAAGGCTACCCCGACGATCTTGCGAAACAGAGAGGTGTCGCGGTGCGCCGGGCTGCTCAACAGCAGGCGGCTGAGCAGCCAGGCCATCAGCGCGTAGCAGGTCAGCACCACGCCGATGCCGAGCACGTCGTTGGCCAGCGCCGATGGCTGATGCTCGGCCACCGCCACCACCCCGACCAGTGCCAGCACCACGGTGCCCAGCCGGCGCACCCAGCCACGCAGGAACTGCACCTGCGGCTTGTGCCAGCGGAAATGCACCTCGGCAACGCCGCCTGGGGCAAGAATGCGGTAGGCGGTATAGAACACCAGCCAGGCCTGAGCCAGTTGCCACAAGGCGGCGCTCAGGTTGCCATTCTGCCCGCGCGCATCGACCTGGAGGATGTATGCGCACAGGGCCAGGGTCAGGCTCAGCGGCATCGCCAACAGTACGTTGATCAGCAGCGCCTGCGGCGTGTGCCACTGGCTGTCGCGCTTGAAGTGGCCGATGTCCATGTGCACCTTGTTCAGGCGCTGATACAGATCACGCCGGCGCCACTGCAGGGCGCCGATCAGCAGTATCAGCGGCACGAACAGCCATGGGCGCAGGCTGAGGCCTTGCAGCAGTTCGGAGATGCCCGAACCCCACGGCAGTTTGGCTACCTGATCAACCAGGCGCCCGGGCACGCTGCTCAGCCATTCCCAGTCCAGGGGTTTGTTGCTGGGGATCCAGAACATCTGCTCTTCCAGGGTGGTACGCAAGCCCTGGGCGGTGCTGAGCAGTTGCTTCTGGTTCAACTGCAGGGTGATCGATTCGTTGAGCAGGGCCGACAGCTCGCGGTTGAGCCGTTCGAGCAGATCGCTGCGGGTGATGGCCACGTCCAACAGTGCCTTGCGCAGTTCGGGCGTGACGTCCTGCGGTGGCTGGCTGGCGAGCACACCGTCGACGTAGCTGACCGGATTGCTCATCTGTTCGCGTTGCTGGCTGACCTCGAACTGGTACAGGCGGATATCGGCGATCTGGTCGGCCAGGTCACGGTCGAGCTTCAAATGCGGCAGGGTCTGCTTTTGCCGGTAGAGAATCTTCGACAGCAGCAGGCTGCCCTTGAGCACTTCGATCTGTTCATCGAGCACCTGATCGGCCTGGGTCAGGCTGTCGAGCTGCTGTTTGGTCTTGAGGTTCTGCTGGGTCAGCTCGTTGAGCCGGTCGGTACTTTTCAGCAGGTAGTCGGAGAGCTTCAGGTTGGCCGCGCTTTCGTTGGCCAGCAGGACACTGCCGCCGGACTTCTGCGCTTCCAGCGATTGCTGGGTCACCGTTTGCTGCGACTGAGCCAGGCGCTTGTCGTTGATCAGCGTCTGCAGCTCCTGGATTTCCTGTTCCAGCCGCGAGGTGCGCTCGACCAGCAGGTCATGCTGGGCGCTGCCCAGGTCCTGTAGCAGGCCATTGCCGGCCAGCTCCTGGCGGCGCAGCAGGGTTTGCGCGTTGAGTGAGGCGAGTTCGGCGGCGAGCTGATTGCGCTGGTCGGCAGAGAGGTTCTTGCCGGCGTCCTTGCCTGACTTGAGGCTGAGGTTGATCTGCTGGATACGGGTCTGGTTGCTGCTGATCTGCGCCTGCGCCCGCTCTGGACGGGTCTGCGAGCTGATCATCAGGCTGTTGGCGTCGGCCAGCGCCTTTTGCAAGTCGCTCTGCAGTGTGCTGCGCTCGCTGAGCAGTTGCTCGAGTTGCGGCACGCTCAGGTTGGCATAACGCTGGGTGACCGGGGCCGGCTGGGTCGCCTTGAGCTTGACCAGCTCGCGCTGGGCCTCGTCCGTCAGGCGCGGTGCGTCGGCCAGTTGCTGCTTCAATGCCTTGAGCCTGGCCGTGCTGTCCTGCTGGCTGGCGAGCAGGCTCAGGGTCTGCTCGAGCACCTGCTGCAGGCTCTTCTGGTCAGCCTCGGGCAGCTTGCGCTCGGCGATCTTGTCGAGGCTGTTCTGCACGCTGGCGGTGGTTGGGGCCTCGGCAGCGGTGGCGCCGAATGAGAGGGACAGGCACAGCCCGAGCAGGGCTGCGCGAAGGTGCACGCGCAGGGACATAAGCAGAGTCTTGTCAGGAGTTCGTGTAATACGAGGCAAGTCGAGGGCTACAGGAACAAGCCCGGGCCGGGGCGAGTGCCTTCGGGGAATTTGACGCCGACTTTGTCGATCTTGTTCCCGTCCATGACTGCGACCGTCCAGATTGTGCCGTGCCATTCGATCTGATCGCCTACTACTGGAGCGCCTCCGACCTTTTGTCGGATGAACTGCGCCAGCGCCATATCGGCACTCAAACCGTCCAGTTGCAGGCCATAAAGTGCCGCCACCTGGCCCAGTTCGGCATCGCCTTCGAGGACGAAGTCGCCAAAGAAGCGCAGGTCCAGGCCACGTTGCGGCGCCTGGCTGAACAGCTTGCCCAGCGCCGGCAGGTTATGTTCGTGGCCGATCACGCAGAGCATGTCGTCCACCTCGAGCACGGTACTGCCGGACGGGTGCAGCAGTTGCTCGCCGCGAAACAGCGCGGCAATCCGCGTGCCTTCGGGCATCTTCAGCTCGCGCAGGGCGGCGCCGATGCACCACTTTTCTGCGCCGAGGCGATAGACGAACATCTCCCACTCGCTGGTGATGTGCACCTCCAGCGCCGAGCGCGAGATCGGTGCCGGATCTGGCGGTACCGTGACCTTGAGCAGCTTGGCCATCCACGGCAGGCTGGTGCCCTGCACCAGCAGCGAGATCAACACGATGAAGAAGGCCAGGTTGAAGAACAGCTGGGCCTGCGGCAGGCCCGCCATCAACGGGAACACGGCCAGAATGATCGGTACCGCGCCGCGCAAGCCGACCCAGGCAATAAAGCCCTTTTCGCGGTCATGGAAGGCCTTGAACGGCAGCAGTGCAGCGAACACCGACAGCGGCCGCGCGATCAGGATCATCCACAGCGCAAGGCCCAGGGCTGGCACTGCAATCGGCAGCAGGTCGTGCGGCGTGACCAGCAGGCCGAGTACCAGGAACATGCCGATCTGCGCCAGCCAGGCCATGCCGTCGAGCATGTGCAAAATGCCGTGGCGGCTGCGGATCGGCCGGTTGCCGAGCACCAGGCCGCACAGGTACACGGCCAGGAAGCCGCTGCCGTGCAGGGCGTTGGTCAGCGAGAACACCACCAGCCCGCCGGCCACTACCAGGATCGGATAGAGGCCGCTGGCGAGGTTGATTCGGTTGACCATCTGCAGCATCAGCCAGCCGCCACCCAGGCCCAGCAGGCCGCCGATACCGAACTCGCGCAGCAGGTGGGTGAGCAGGCTCCAGTGCAGGCCGGTCTGGCCGCTGGCGATCATGTCGATCAGGGTCACGGTGAGGAACACCGCCATCGGGTCGTTGCTGCCCGATTCGATCTCAAGTGTTGCGGTGACCCGCTCGTTGAGGCCTTTGCCGCCCAGCAGCGAAAACACCGCCGCGGCGTCGGTCGAGCCGACGATCGCACCGATCAGCAGGCCCTGGATCAGGCTCAGGTCGAACAGCCAGGCGGCGACCATGCCGGTCAGCGCGGTAGTGATCAGCACCCCTACCGTGGCCAGCGACAACGCCGGCCACAACGCTACGCGAAAGCTCGCCACCCGTGTGCGCAGGCCGCCGTCGAGGAGGATCACCGCCAGCGCCAGGTTGCCCACCAGGTAGGCCGTGGGGTAGTTGTTGAAAATGATCCCGCCACCGTCGACGCCGGCAATCATGCCGACCGCCAGGATGATGACCAGAATCGGAATGCCCAGGCGCGATGACAGCGAGCTGACCAGAATACTTGCACCCACCAGCAATGCGCCGATCAGGAACAGGCTGTTGATGGTGCTTGCATCCAAGGGCGGTACTCCGGAAAAACGGGGGGACAGGCGGCGCTGTTACGCAGGTTGCGTGCCAACTGATTCTAACCCGAGGCCTGCGCGGGCTGTAAAGCGTTACCGCATATTGATGCGGTTTGATCGTGAGGTGCTGACACGGCGGCTGGGTGTCGACGGGGATGATTCATCGATGCGCTGCTGCTTCCCGTGGCTTAGGTAACCGGTGGCCCATGAAAAAGGCACCCCGAAGGATGCCTTGATCGTGTTGCCAGACCCGCCGTTACGGCTGCTTCACTTCGCGCATCGGCTTGCCTTTGACCGGCGCGCCGTCGGCCACATAGTACTTGGCGGTGCTGCGCGGCAGTGGCTGGTGACCGCGGATCTTGTCGGAGATTTTCTCGGCGATCATGATCGTGGTGGCGTTGAGGTTGCCGGTGATGATGATCGGCATGATCGACGCATCGACCACGCGCAGGCCTTGCATGCCATGCACCCGGCCCTGGTCGTCGACCACAGCCATCTCGTCGGTGCCCATCTTGCACGAGCAGGACGGGTGGAACGCGGTTTCGGCGTGCTCACGGATGAACTTGTCGAGCTCTTCGTCGGTTTGCACGTGGGCGCCGGGGCTGATTTCGCGGCCGCGGTACTGGTCCAGCGCAGGCTGGGCCATGATCTCGCGGGTCAGGCGGATGCCGTCACGGAATTCCTGCCAGTCCTGCTCGCTCGCCATGTAGTTGAAGAGGATGCTCGGGTGCTGGCGCGGGTCCTTGGACTTGAGCTGGATACGGCCGCGGCTAGGCGAGCGCATCGAACCCATGTGCGCCTGGAAACCGTGTTCCTTGACGCCGTTGGAGCCGTTGTAATTGATCGCCACCGGCAGGAAGTGGTACTGGATGTTCGGCCACTCGAATTCGGGCCGGGAGCGAATGAAGCCGCCAGCCTCGAACTGGTTGCTGGCGCCGATACCGGTGCCGTTGAACAGCCACTCGGCGCCGATTGCCGGCTGGTTCCACCACAGCAGCGATGGGTACAGCGAGACGGGTTGGGTGCAGGCGTACTGCAGGTACAGCTCGAGGTGGTCCTGCAGGTTTTCACCCACGCCTGGCAGGTCGTGAACTACCGGCACGTCGAGGCTTTCGAGCAGTGCACGCGGGCCGACGCCGGAGCGTTGCAGCAGTTGCGGCGAAGCAATCGCGCCGGAGCTGACGATGACTTCCTTGCGCGCACGGGCTTCCACGCGCTCTTCGCTGTCACCGACCAGGTAGGTCACACCGACCGCACGTTTGCCTTCGAACAGAATCCGGTCACTCAGGGCGTGGGTGACGATGGTCAGGTTGGGGCGCTTCTTGGCCTTGTCCAGATAGCCGCGCGCAGTGCTCGAGCGACGGCCATTTTTGGTCACCGAACGGTCCATCGGGCCGAAGCCTTCCTGCTGGTAGCCGTTGAGGTCTTCAGTACGCGGGTAACCGGCCTGCACGCCGGCTTCGACCATGGCGTGGAACAGCGGGTTGTTGCCGGCTTTTGGCGTGGCGACGCTGACCGGGCCTTCACCGCCGTGATAATCGTTGGGGCCGATGTCGCGGGTTTCGGCCTTCTTGAAGTACGGCAGGCAGTCGAGGTAGGTCCAGTCTTCCAGGCCTGGCAGCTTGGCCCAGCCATCGAAGTCCATGGCGTTGCCGCGGATGTAGCACATGCCGTTGATCAGCGACGAGCCACCCAGGCCCTTGCCGCGACCGCATTCCATCCGGCGGCCGTCCATGTGCGGCTCTGGATCGGTTTCGTAGGCCCAGTTGTAGCGACGGCCCTGCAGCGGGAAGGCCAGTGCGGCTGGCATCTGGGTGCGGAAGTCCAGACGGTAGTCAGGGCCGCCGGCTTCGAGCAGCAGCACGCTGACGTTGGCGTCTTCGGTCAGGCGGGTGGCGATGGTGTTACCGGCCGAGCCGGCACCGACAATGATGTAATCGAATTGCTGGGACATGCTAGTACCCTCGTTGTGGCGGTGTCAGGGAGCAGGGCGCCCGCGCCGCGAGGCACGGGCTTGGGCTACACGGGTGCTTAGAACACCGAGGTGTAGCCGCCGAGCTCAACCTGAACCGACTTGATGCGGGTGTACTGGGCCAGCGAGCTGACGCCGTTTTCGCGGCCGACACCGGATTGCTTGTAACCACCGACCGGCATTTCTGCCGGCGACTCACCCCAGGCGTTGATCCAGCAGATGCCGGCTTCAAGCTGGTGAATGATGCGGTGGGCGCGGCTGATGTCATTGGTGCAGACGCCGGCAGCCAGACCGTATTCGGTGTCGTTGGCGCGGCGGATGACTTCTTCTTCGGTCTCGTAGCTGAGGATGCTCATGACCGGGCCGAAGATCTCTTCCTTGACGATGGTCATGTCGTCGCGGCAGTCGGTGAACACGGTCGGCGCGACGAAGGCACCCTTGGCCAGGTCGCCTTCGCTCAGACGCTCGCCGCCGCAGAGGACGCGGGCGCCTTCTTCTTTACCTTTGGCGATGTAGCCGAGCACGCTTTCCATGTGCTGGAAGCTGACCAGCGGGCCGAAGTTGGTGTTCTCGTCTTCCGGGTTGCCAATGCGGATGCGCGCAACGCGCTCGGCGATCTTGGCTTCGAAGGCGGCTTTCATCGACGCCGGGATGAACACCCGGGTGCCGTTGGTGCAGACCTGACCGGAGCTGTAGAAGTTGGCCATCATGGCGATGTCGGCGGCCTTGTCCAGGTCAGCGTCGGCGCAGATGATCAGCGGCGACTTGCCGCCCAGCTCCATGGTGACTTCCTTGAGCGACGAGCTCGAGGCGCTGGCCATGACTTTCTTGCCGGTGGTGGTGCCGCCGGTGAACGATACTTTTTCGATGCGCGGGTGCTCGGTCAGCAAGGTGCCGACTTCACGGCCGCTGCCGGTGAGGACGTTGAACACGCCATCCGGCAGGCCGGCTTCGGTGTAGATCTCGGCCAGTTTCAGGGTGGTCAGCGAGGTGACTTCCGATGGCTTGAAGATCATCGCGTTGCCGGCCGCCAATGCTGGTGCCGATTTCCACAGGGCGATCTGGATCGGGTAGTTCCACGCGCCGATACCGGCGGTCACGCCCAGCGGCTCGCGGCGTGTGTAGACGAACGAGCTTTCGCGCAGCGGGATCTGCTCGCCTTCGATGGCCGGGACCAGCCCTGCGTAGTACTCGAGCACGTCGGCGCCGGTGACGATGTCGACGTAACGGGTTTCCGAGTACGACTTGCCGGTGTCGAGGGTTTCCAGCATGGCCAGCTCATCGTTGCGCTCACGCAGGATGTCGACGGCGCGACGCAGGATGCGCGAACGCTGCATGGCAGTCATCGCGGCCCAGACTTTCTGGCCACGCTCGGCGCTCTCGACGGCACGCTCGACGTCAGCGGCAGTGGCGCGCTGGACGTGGGCGAGGACTTCGCCGGTCGCCGGGTTGATGGCTTCAAAGGTGGCATCGCTGCCAGCGTCGACATAACCACCATCGATGTAGAGTTTTTGCGTTCCGAAACGGGCCATAGAATCCTCGCAAGTGCAGTGTGTGATTTGGCTAGCCGCGTTGCGCTCCTGCTAGTGAGGCAGTCGCTGCATGCGATCGTTCAGCCGCCTGGGGCGTTGTATCCAGGGCGTGCTGCTTAGCCAGTTGTAAATCCATGTATTCGTAGGCAATCCGGATTGCCTGCTCGGTGTCGAACGCGTCGCCCGAGAGTGCGCCACGCAGCCATAGGCCGTCGATCAGGGCTGCCAGGCCGCGGGCGGCCTTGCGCGCATGGTAAAGCGGCAGGACGCGGCGAAACTGACAGCACAGGTTGGAATAAAGGCGGTGATCGTTGATCCGCTGCAACCTGTGCAAGGACGGCTGGTGCATGCTGGCGGCCCAGAAGGCCAGCCAGGTTTTCATTGCCGGGCCGCTGACCTGGCTGGCGTCGAAGTTGCCCTCGACGATGACTCTCAGGTGCGCCCGCGGGCTGTCGTCGGTGAGGGCTTGTCGACGGGCGACGGTGCCTTCGCTCAACGCATTCATGAGGTGGCGCATGGTCGCTGCGATCAGGCCGTTCTTGTCCTGAAAGTAGTGACTGATGATGCCGTTCGACACTCCAGCCAAACGGGCGATCAGCGCAATGCTGGCATCTCCCAGACCGACCTGATCGACCGCCTGCAGGGTGGCTTCGATCAACTGCTGACGGCGAATGGGTTGCATACCGACCTTGGGCATCTGGCAAATCTCCTCAGGCCTGCGGGCAGACGACAAGCGGCTGCCTCGGCGAAGGCCAGTCTATTTTGTTTTGATTGAACGTTCAATCAATAAAGAATAAGCTCTGCGACAATTTGTGCCATTGACAGTTGTTTGCGGCTGTCGAGAGGGCATCGATTGGCACCCCAGTAAACCGTGTAACCCCCGGAATACAAGGCGTTGACGGGCATGGGCGCTGCACGATACAGAATCTGCCGAGCGGTCGCGAGACTGCGCGCAGGGCCCTCGGAGCGGGGCTTGGCTCTGTAGTTGTGCAGCGTTTCGCTACGGGATCACGGTTTTCCTGAGTGCTTTTATAACACCTGTCGCAGTGGCATTTATTGACCAATTGCACGGGATTGACTGATTAGCCTCCACCCCAGCACTGCCCGGAGCATTCGTGCAATGAGTTCTGCCTCCCTAACCAAACCCCCCGCCGAGAGGGTCCGGGTCAACAACGTGGTGTTCATCACCTCTGCGCTGCTGATCCTCGTTCTGACTGCCTTGCTTATCGCTGTACCCGACACCGCCGGTGAAGTGCTCAACGTCGCCCAGACCTGGCTGACGCGCAGCTTCGGCTGGTATTACATGCTGGTGATTGGCGGCTATCTGGTGTTCGTCATCGTTCTGGCCTTCTCCAGCTTCGGCAAGCTCAAGCTGGGCGGCAAGGATGACAAGCCGGACTTCAGCTACGGCGCCTGGGCCGGCATGCTGTTCTCGTCGGGTATCGGTATCTCGCTGCTGTACTTCGGTGCGTCCGAGCCGCTGGATCACTACTTCAACCCGCCCGAAGGCACCTCGGCCAGCGCCGAAGCTGCGCGTCAGGGCCTGCAGCTGACCTTCCTCCACTGGGGCCTGCACGGCTGGGCGATCTATGCCCTGGTCGGCCTGGCAGTCGGTTACTTCGCCTATCGCCACAATCAGCCGCTGGCCTTGCGTTCGGCGCTGTACCCGTTGATGGGCGAGCGTTGGGTCAAGGGCAGTGCCGGCCATGCGGTGGACATCTTCGGCATGTTCGTGACCCTGCTTGGGCTGGTGACCAACCTCGGTATCGGCTCGATGCAGGTTGCCTCGGGCCTTGAGTACCTGTTCGGCATGGCGCACAGCAACACCAACCTGCTGATCGTCATCCTGGTCATGGCGACGGTGGCAACGGTGGCCGCGGTATCGGGTGTGGAAAACGGCATCCGCCGCCTGTCCAACCTGAACATCGTGCTGTTCAGCGGCCTGCTGATCTTCGTCTTGCTGGCCGGCGACACCCTGCACCTGCTCAACGGCTTTGTGCAGAACACCGGCGACTACCTCAACGGCATCGTGCTGAAGACCTTCGACTTGTATGTGTACGAGAACGAAGCGGGCAAGTCCGAGCGCTGGCTGGGCCTGTGGACCGTGTTCTACTGGGCCTGGTGGATTTCCTGGGGGCCGTTCGTGGGCATGTTCATTGCCCGTATCTCCAAGGGCCGCACCGTGCGTGAGCTGGTTGCCGGCGTGCTGCTGATCCCGCTGGGCTTCACCCTGGCCTGGCTGTCGATCTTCGGCAACACCGCGCTGGACCTGGTGATGAACCATGGCGCCGTGGAGTTGGGCAAGACCGCGCTTGAGCAGCCATCGATGTCGATCTACCAACTGCTGGAATACTTCCCGGCAGCCAAGATCGTCATCGGGGTGGCGGTGTTCGTCGGCTTCGTGCTGTTCCTGACCCCGGCTGACTCCGGCGCGGTGATGATGGCTAACCTGTCGTGCAAAGGCGGGCAGGTCGACGAGGACGCACCGCACTGGATGGTGGTGTTCTGGTCGGTGGTGATCACTCTGGTAACCATTGGCCTGCTGCTGGCCGGCAATTTCGCCGCGATGCAGACCATGGTGGTGCTCGCTGGCCTGCCGTTCTCGGTGGTGCTGGTGCTGTTCATGTTCGGCTTGTACAAGGCCATGAAGCAGGATTCGCAACTGGAGCAGGAGCGGGCCGAGCTGGCTGCCCGCGGCCGTCGCGGTTTCAGCGAGCGGCTCAGTGCAATGGAGCTGCAACCGACCCAGTCGGTGGTCCAGCGCTTCATGGACAAGCACGTCAGCCCGGCCCTCAAGGACGCCGCTGCGCAGCTGCAGGCGCAGGGTTTCGAGGTTGAAACCCGGGTCGGTCAGTCGCGCAACATGATGGGCCTGCGGGTGATGATGGAAGAGGGCAACCCGTTCGTCTATGAGGTCAGCCTGGACGGTTATCTGGCCGCGCCGAGCGAAGCGCCGGTCGAAGGCGAAGCAGACGTGCGTCAGCGCTACTATCGCGCCGAGGTGTACCTGCACGACGGCAGCCAGGAGTACGACCTGATGGGTTTCCTGCCTGAGCAGATCGTGCGTGATGTACTCGATCAGTTCGAGAGCCACCGCCAGGTACTGGGGCGGGTCTACAGCTGAGTCAGGCGTGAGCCGCGGCTGCCTCGCGGCTCACGCAGCATATAAGTAACGCCCGGCACCCCGCGTTACCCCGGACCCTTGTGGCTCATACCCACAAGGCGTTCCTACCATGTCTGATCTCCCGGCCAGAATCCCCCCTGTCGATCTGCAGTATGCAGTTGCGGCGCAATTCTCCACTCGCCCCACGTTACGCCAGGTGGTCGGCGAACAGCTGATGAAGCTGATCATCGCGCAGTACCCGCTGATCGCCACTCACCGCCCCGAAATGACCTCGGCCGAGGCCCTCTATCTGATGTCGCCGCAGGACGATGGCAGCTGGCGCAGCGAGCCGTTGGTAGACACCGTGCTGCAGGCGCTGCTTGATGTGCAGCCGCTGGACTACGCCGATGCCCATGGCCTCGACTATCGTTTCAGCTTGCAGCCACCAGAGCGCTTCTACGCTATCGCTGACTCTGATCAGACTGCCGAGGGGGATGTCATCAGCCCGCAGCCGCTGGCCGCGGCATTCAATGAGTTGCTTGACCATGTAGAGGAGCACTATCAGCAGGCCCTGATCAATCACTGGAACGGTGAGGGCGCTGCAATCGATCGCGGCCTGTGGGTACAGCAGGTCTTGCGCGCCAGCCTGTTACTTGGCCTGCGTGATCACGAAATCGAGCCGGCTGCACGGGCAGCCCTGCAGGAGTTGGTGCTGTGCAAGAAAGAGGGCATCAGTGTGCAGGCGGTCCGCGTGCGCATCACCTGCGATGACACAGTGGTCGAGCAGGTACTGCCCGGCCTGCTGGTGACTGCTCAGGATGAATCCACGAGTGTGAGCCTCTGGTGCTCACCAGCGGGAAACCTGAGCAGCTATGCTTCGCTGGCCGAATTCGGCCTTGCCTTGCAGGTTCAGTTTGCCGAGCAGTACCGTTTCGACAGCTTCGAATGGAGCGCTTTCGAGGCTGCTGGCGATGCCTTTGCATTGCTCAGTGGCTTGCTGCTCGACGCTATGCTGGCCGACCTGGCGGCGCTTCGCTGGAGTGAAATCGGCACTGTCGACGCACTGGTCGAGCGCTTTGAGCAACTCAGCGAACCGTCGCATTTCTTCGCCAGGCGCGCTGATGCACCTGTCGATCAACGCGCCTTGAAGCTTCCGCATGGTCTACGGGTGGCTGGCGCTGATGACCGCACCGCCTATCTTGAGGCGATGATCGATCTGACCTTGCAACAGGCCGTGTCCGAGAGCCGCAGCGCCCTGGAAGGTGTCGACGACCTGCATGGCTATGCCGCCCGCCGCTTGCGCGAGGAGATGCTCGCTGATCATCCGGTAGACGCCAATTACTTTGCCGATGACCTGATCCTGACTGCTGACGTGATCGTCAACGACCAGCACGGCCTGGGCTTCCCGCAAAAAGTCGGGAGCAAGACCTTGTCCCTGACCCAGCTCGCAATCGCCCGGCTCGACGCCACCGAGGGCGGCGTGGTGAGCCACATCGCACACCGCGATGGCCAGTTGCTGATGAGCTGGATGACGCTGGACTACATTCGTGAGCTGGTCGATCGAGTGGACGTGGGCGGTACCTACCCCGATTACGTCAACGCGACGCTGAACGACCCTGTCCTGCGCAGTCAGCATATTGCCAACTTTGCCCAGCAGTGGCGGATAACCCTGCGCTTCGATGCTGCGCGCGCCAGGGTGACCAAGCGGATCGACAAAACAGCCTATGAAGCACTGGCGCGACTGTGCCGCGGCGAGGAGGGCGCAGGCGAGGTGCGCATCGCGCCATTGGCACTGCGTCGCTCGACGACGTCGGAGTTGGTTGACCAGGTGCATGGCATGTATGTGGTCGAGCTGACTTCACCTGCCAGCTGGCTGCTGTACTGCCCTATCTATACCAATGGCGCACTGCGCCAGTACCCCGATCAGCAGGCATTGCTGGCGGCGCTCGCTGCGCCCGGCCCGTTGCAGGATGCAGTGCTGGTCTGGCTCGATCAGCAGCATCGTCCAATCTACGACCATGGCGGGCTGTTGGAGCCGCATCTGCCGCAGTGGGTAGCTGATCCTCATCGACCACTGGACAAGCCTGCGCCGGCGCAACTGCAGCTCAGCTTCTGGGAACAGGATATCGATACGCGACTGTTCGAGTCGCGCCAGCAGTGGATGATCGAATTGTCCAACCGGACTGCCCTGAGCAACAGTCAGCAACGCTGGCGGGTGATCAAGGCGTTCTCCTGGGAACTGTTCAACGTTGCGCTGCCACTGTTGTCGGGGCCGGTCAGTGCAGTGGCCTGGTTGTACGTGGCGGCCAGCGCATTCATCGATGATGCCGAGAAGCTGGCCGGTGGCAGCAGTGCCGATCAGGTCGAAGGCGTGGTCGATCTGCTCAACAACACGTTGATGGCGATTATCCAGTGGCACATCCCGCGGATCGCCACCCGGCCGTTGCCACGTCGCGAGCCAGCCCTGTTGCTGGAAACCTTGCCGGCCGCTGATGGCCGTGATCCACGTCAGTTGCCTCCACCGGTAGTGTCGCCTGTGCTGCCTATAAGCTTGCTGAAAGCTTCGACGCAGAGGGACTTTAGCTGGGTCGGCGCCGGTGGCCTCAATGCGCTCACGCCGAAGATCCGCGATGAGATTCTCGAACTGGCAGCGCCGATCTCGCTCGAGGGGCTGTCCGCGCAGACCGAGGGGCGTGTTGCAGGGCTGTACCTGGTAGATGGCAGTTATTACGTCGAGCTCAACCATAGCGTCTACGAGGTCATTTTTGACGGAGAACAGGCCTGGGTCATGGGCCGGGGAGATAAGCTTGGCCCTCCGTTACGCAAGGAGGAAAAAGGTTGGCGCATCGAAACTCGGCTACTCGCGGGGGCCGACCAAAGCCGCGCTCAGCAGCGCCTGCGCAATAAGATAGCTGCACCGATGCACGCAGCCATGGCGGCGGCAGAGCGGTATACCGCAGAGGCCGAGGTGGCAGGTCAGGCCTACACCGCGCTGAACGACTCGATCAACGCACTGCGCAGTTCCATTGCCGAAATCGACCGGCGCCTTGCGCTGGAGGCGCCCAGCGACCCGGTTGAACTGGCCCAGCATGAAAAGGTAAAGGCATTGTTTCTCGCCAAGCGCGAGCAGCTCAATGTTGAATCCGAAGCACAGCGCGTGCAGCGGCTGACGGCATTGGACACGATGCTGGACGCCTACCTCGCGACCGAGCAACAGTTGGTGCTGTTGCTGGACAATCCAACCTATGTACGCACAGTGCCCAATACCTTGCCGCAGCTGCGCAACTCGCTGACGGTTGTGCGGCAAAACCTGATCGGCTATGCGCGGTTCATGATCGAGGAAGCACTGGTGGTCGGCAAATTTGCCGACTATGCGCGCGTTACCCATGCGTACGCAGTCGCCAAACCGCAGGAGCGCGTAGCACTCTATGAGCAATATTCTCGATTGCTCGAGCAGCTCGTAGAAGAGCAACCGCTCATCCTCAAGGGTTCGGGTCTGCTCGACCGTTTGCTGGCAGTCAGTGACCTGAGCCTGGAAATAGCGACGCCGGCTGCATCGCTTACCGTCGAGCAGGTGATCGCCTCGCGCAAGACCACCACCGTAACCATCCGTTTCTTCCAGGCCATGTGCCTGGCAGAGCTGGCCTTGAGGCGCCAGGCCGGTACTTCTGTGAACGGCCACCGGGTGTTCTCCGAGGCCCTCGCCGGTCAGCGCCTGCGAGTGGCAGCGCAAACCCACCACTTGTCGTTGTTCCTCGACCTGTCACTGGCCGAGCGCATCGAGGTGTTGCAAAGCGCCTGGGATCAATATCTCCAGGGCATACTCAATTGCGAGCGGATCAAGAAGCTTGGCAATACGCTGGTCGATACCGAAAGGCTTGAGGCCTATCAGCAGCAGATGATCATACTCAAGCAAACCGCCGGGGACGCACTGGTCGACGCGATGCGCGAGCAGGCCGCTGGGCAGACCGCGAGTGCTCGCCGCGAGGTCTATCCTCGACGCGCCCTGCAGGTTGCTCACACCCTTGATGGCCAAATCGTCATTGGCAGTGAGGCGACGGTGGATGGTCGCAGCATTCTGCAGGTGCAGGGGACCTTCAACAAACGCATCATCCACAGCTTCGAGCGGGTCGACGGCATGTGGCAGGAACAGGTCGCCGTAGCGCAACCGTATCCTGAGCCTTCGCCAGCTGTCACTGGTGAAAACAAGAACCGCACGCTGGCCCAGGCCTTGCTCGAACAGAACCCGGGGATCATCCAGCGCGCCGGGCAGATGGTGGTCGAGGATGGTGACGATCAGGCGTTGATCGCCGAGTTCGATGGGCAAATCGACAACCTCACCGAGTTGCGCGAGGAGCTCGCCGATGCCGACCCCGCCGATGACCTGCTGGCGCGTCTGGATGACGCGCTCATCAGCCTGCGCGCCGCGCGCCTGAGCAGCCTGACCGAGCTCTACAGCAAGACGCGCTACCCGAGCGCCAATGCGCTGAATTTCCTGCATGAGCGCGGTTTGATTAAGGCCGAGTACGTTGGCCCAAGGCAGCAGTTGCTGGACGGTTATCTGGATGAGTACCGGATCAGCCTGGTCAAGCCGGACGGTCAAGGGCGAGGCAAGGCGCTATGGGCCGCGCATTTCCACTTCACTGACGCGCAGGCAGCGCCGACCGCCTTTGGCAAAGGCCACCTGAAACAGTGGGGGCAGCGCAAACTGGGCTACCGCGAGCAAATGGCGGCGGCTGCCCGTGGCCAGGTGCTGAGTATCTACCGCGGTAACCTGACCTACGCGCAAGCGCGTCAGGCCATTCCGTTCAACGATCTGGGCTGAGGACTGCCGGTGCGGGGCCTCTCAGCGATTGCTGTAGCGGCCCTGCTTGCCATGGGCAGGCATGGCCTGATTACCCCGCTCGGCGATCATCTGCGACAGCCCGATCAGCTCGATCCCCTGGGCGCGCAGGCGCGGCAGTTCACGCTCGAGTACCTCGAGGGTCTGTGGATAAGGATGGCCGATCAGCACCGCCGAACCCTGCCGTCGAGCCAGCTCGATGCCTTGCTGCAGCTGGCCGGTAATCGCTGCAGTGGTGCGTTCGTCGTCGAGAAACACATCCCGCGAGACATGCGCCAGGCCGTCTTCCTGGGCTTTGGCGGCAGCCACCGTGGCGGCACTGGTGCGGCTGTCGACGAAGAACAGGTCACGCCGTTGCAGCTCGCCCATCAGCCAGGCCATGGCCTGCGGCTGGGCGGTCATGCGGCTGCCCATGTGGTTGTTGACGCCGGCGGCATAAGGCACCTTGACCAGCGCAGCGTCCAGGCGCCGCGCCAGCTCTTCGATCGGCAGCTCAGGGTGCCAGGCATACGGGCCGGTGGCCGGGTCCATCGGCATGTGCAGGATCACGGTTTTGCCGGCCTTGTGCGCCTGGCGGGCGAAGTCGCTGGCGTGCGGAGTGTCGGGCATCACCGCCATGGTTACCGGGCCGGGCAGGGCAAGGGTGCGCTGGTCGCGCTCCATGCTCTGGCCGAGGTCGTCGATGATGATGCTCATGTAGGCCTTGGCCGGCGCCGCATGGGCAGCGCCGGTCAGCAGGCAGAACAACGTCAACAGCAGATAGCGCATCAGTGGATCATTCGCCTTTGGTGATGTTCAGGCCTTTGAGCAGGCTCAGGGCCTGGCTCAGCTGGAAGTCATCATCCTGCGGACGCTCTTTGCGCTTGCTGCTGCTGGTTGGGCGATCGGCGCCGCCGTTGCCGTTGCCCAGGTGACCCTGCAGGTCGGCTTCCTTGAAGTTCTCGGTATCGGCTTCAGCGGTGAGCTTGGCCTGGCGTACTTCGATATCAGGAACGATGCCCTGGGCCTGGATCGAGCGGCCGTTAGGGGTGAAGTACAGCGCTGTGGTGAGCTTCAGGGCGCGGTCGTTGGCCAGCGGCAGCACGGTCTGCACCGAGCCTTTGCCGAAGCTGTCGGTGCCCATCAGCACGCCGCGTTTCTGGTCTTGCAGGGCGCCGGCGACGATCTCCGAAGCCGAGGCGCTGCCGCCGTTGATCAGCACTACCAGCGGTACGCCTTCACTGGCGTCGGCCGGGTCGGCCGAGAAGCGCAGCTCGGAGTTGGCGATGCGGCCCTTGGTGTAGACGATCAAGCCCTTGGTCAGGAAGTGGTCGGCCACTTCGACCGCCGACTGCAGCACGCCGCCGGGGTTGTTGCGCAGGTCGAGCACGACCCCGCGCAGCTTCTTGCCGTTGTCCTTGCGCAGCTTGGCCAGGGCCTTGCCGACTTCTTCGCCGGTCTTGACCTGGAACTGGGTGATACGGATATAGCCGTAGCCGCTTTCCAGCAGTTGGCTCTTGACGCTCTTGACCTGGATAACTGCACGGGCGAGGGTCACGTCAAACGGCGTGCCGCCATCGCGGACCAGGGTCAGGGTGATCTTGTCGCCGATCTTGCCGCGCATCTTGTCGACCGCTTCGGTCATGCTCTGGCCGCGGGTTGGCGCGCCATTGATCTTGACGATCAGGTCACCGGCTTCGATGCCGGCACGCGAGGCCGGGGTGTCGTCGATTGGCGAGACGACCTTGACGAAGCCGTCTTCCATGCCCACTTCGATGCCCAGGCCGCCGAATTCGCCGCTGGTGCTTTCCTGAAGCTCCTGGAAGTCTTCCGGGCCGAGGTAGGCGGAGTGTGGGTCAAGGTTGCTGAGCATGCCCTTGATGGCGTTTTCCAGCAGGGTCTTGTCGTCTACTGGCTCGACATAGGCGGCCTTGATGCGGTCCATGACCTCGGCAAAGGTGCGCAGTTCTTCCAGCGGCAGCGGCGACTTCGCCGTGGCCTCGGGAGCTGGCGTTGCGGCTGGCTTGGCCGGCTCGGCGGCATGGGCCAGGGGCGCGCCGATCGCCAGGGCGACGGTCAGGGCCAGTTGGGTGAGGCGAGGCGAGTGCAGCATGTCGAACGAACTCCTGATCCTGTTGGCGCTCCCGCAGGAGCCTCGGTGCAGCCACCGTAAATAAGTTGAAATGCCTAGCCACGGCACCATTGCGCCGGGTCGCTCGGGCGGCCCTGCTGACGAATGGCAAAGTACAGACCTGCGCTTTCCTGGCCGCCGCTGTCACCCACGGTGGAGATGGCTTCCCCCGCCTTGACCACATCACCGGCGCTCTTGAGCAGGCGTTGATTGTGGCCATACAAGCTCAGATAGCCATTACCATGGTCGAGAATGACCAGAAGTCCAGCCCCGCGCAACCAATCGGCAAATACCACTCGGCCGCCGTGCACTGCGCGAACCTGGGTGCCACTGCTGGCGCTGATCATCACACCATCCCATTTGGCGCGGGCATCACCACCGCGGGCATCACCGAAGCGTGCCAGCAATCGACCATTGACTGGCCATGGAAGTTTGCCCCGCGCTGCAGAAAATGCACCGCCATAGTTGGCGCCATCGCCGGAAACCATCGGGCCGAGCGTGGTCAGGGCTTTTTTCGGCGGTTCGGCCGGCGCCTCGGCTGGCGTCTGGCGAGCGGCCAAAGCCTCCTGCTGGCGACGTTGCTCAGCTTCGCGCTGAGCAATCAGGGCTTTCTGCCGCGCCTCTTCCGCTTCGCGGGCCTGGCGTGCGAGGGTTTCTTCGATGGTCTTGAGCACCTTGCCTAGTTCGGCCTGGTCCTGCTCACGCGCCTGCAGCTTCTGGTCGCGCTGCTTCATGTCGCTGTTGAGCTTGGCCAACACCTCCTTGCGTTTGTCGCGCTCGGCCTCGAGCTCCTGACGGCGGCTGTCGAGGTTGCCGCTCTGAGCGAGCAGCTGCGCCTGCTGGCTGGCAATGTCTTTTTCGACATTGGCCAACTGGCGCAAGGTTTCGTTGAACACGCGCAACTGCTCCATGCGCGCCTTGCTCAGGTAATCGTAGTAGGTGAGGGTGCGAGCGAATTTCTCCGGGTTCTGCTGGTTGAGCAGCAGTTTCAGGTATTCCTCGCGGCCGTTGTTCTGATAGGCCGAGCGGGCCTGACTGGCAATCAGACCTTGTTGTTCAGTGCGGGCGGACTGGAGTTTTTTTTTCTCGGTATCAAGGCGCTCCAGTTCGCCCTCGGTCTTTTTTAGTTCTTGCTGCAGGGCCTCCACCTGCTTTTCCAGATTACCGATGTCGGTTTCGGTGCTCTTCAGGTCTTTTTGCACACCGGATTTTTCTTCCTGGAGCTTGCCCAGCATCTTCTTGAGCTCGGCGATGTCCTGGCGGGTGGCATCCAGTTGTTGCTGGGTCTGCGCGCGCTCATCGGCAAAGGCCGGGCTGAGCAGGCATGACAGGGCGAGAAGGATCAGGGCGCGAAACATGGAGTGGGCGTACCAGGGATGGAGACTGGCCTAGTATGCCCGGCTAGGCTTGCAAACAAAACGCCCCGCGGCATCTGCAGCGGGGCGTTTGTCTGGAAACAGCAGTCTAGCGGGCGGTTTATTCGACCAGAATCGAAGTCCCGGTCATTTCTGCCGGGATCTCCAGGCCGAGCAAGGTCAGCATGGTTGGCGCAACGTCGGCGAGCACGCCGCCCTTGCGCACCTTCAGCTGGCGCTTGCCGACATAGATGAATGGCACCGGCTCGGTGGTGTGCGCCGTATGCGCCTGGCCGGTGCTCTCGTCTTCCATCTGCTCGACGTTGCCGTGATCGGCGGTGATCAGCGCTTCGCCACCGACTTTGTCCAACGCCTCGACGATACGCCCGACGCAGGTGTCGAGCGCCTCGACGGCTTTGACCGCAGCGGCAAATACGCCGGTGTGGCCCACCATGTCGCCGTTGGCATAGTTGACCACGATCACGTCGTAACGCTGCTGCTCGATCGCTTCGACGATGCGATCGGTGACCTCGGGTGCGTTCATCTCGGGCTGCAGGTCATAGGTGGCAACCTTGGGCGACGGGATGAGGATGCGCTCTTCGCCTTCGAACGGCTCTTCGCGGCCACCGGAGAAGAAGAAGGTGACGTGGGCGTACTTCTCGGTCTCGGCAATGCGCAGTTGGGTCTTGCCTTTCTTCGCCAGGTATTCGCCGAGCACGTTGTCCAGGCTGGCCGGGGCGAAGGCTGCCGGCGCGGGGATCTTGGCCGAGTACTGGGTCAGGCCGATGAAGGCGGCAACTTTGGGCTGGCGGGTGCGGGCGAACTCGTTGAAGTCAGGCTCGACGAACACCCGCGACAGCTCGCGGGCGCGGTCGGCGCGGAAGTTCATGAAGACCACTGCATCGCCGTCTTCGACAGTGACCGCATCGCCAATCCGCGTGGCCTTGACGAATTCATCGCTCTCGCCGCGCGCGTAGGCCGCTTCAAGCCCTTCCACGGCGGTAGCCGCAGTGTGGTCGGCACTGGAATCTACGATCAGGTTATAGGCCGCAGCGACGCGGTCCCAGCGATTGTCGCGGTCCATTGCGAAATAACGGCCGATGATACTGGCGATACGGCCCTTGCCCAGCTTGGCGAAGGCTGCATCGACCAGTTCGAGCGACGACTGTGCGCTGCGTGGCGGCGTGTCGCGGCCATCGAGAAACGCGTGCAGGTAGATCTTCTCGGCGCCGCGCTGCGCGGCCAGTTCGGCCATGGCGATCAGGTGGTCCTGATGGCTGTGCACGCCACCGTCGGAGAGCAGGCCGAGGATGTGCACGGCCTTGCCAGCGCCGACGGCCTTGTCGACCGCGCCGCAGAGCACGGGATTGGTGAAGAACTCGCCATCGCGGATGGCCTTGGTCACCCGGGTGAAGTCCTGGTACACCACGCGCCCGGCGCCAAGGTTCATGTGGCCGACTTCGGAGTTGCCCATCTGCCCGTCAGGCAGGCCGACGTCCATGCCCGAGCCGGAGATCAAGCCGTTCGGCTGGGTAGCGCGAAGGCGATCGTAAACCGGCGTCTGCGCGGCAAGAATGGCGTTGTATTCGACGTGTTCGCTGTGCCCGAAACCATCAAGGATGATCAGGACCAGAGGCTTGGGGGTGTTCGTCATCAATCGCACTCACGGTTGCCAGAAGATGATAAAGACCCGATTTTAGGGCAAATGCGCCAGCCAAGGCGAAAATTCATCGTGTTTGCCGGCTGGCGCTGCAACGTTTGCAGATGAATGCTGTACGCCAGCCCGGCGGGCGGGCTTTGGTGGGCCTTGGCTGCTGTGTATACTGGCCGACATTTTCAATCGCGTGGAACACACCTGATGGTTGCTAACCTGATTACATTTGCCACAAACCACTTCATTCTGGTGGCGATTTTCTTTGTTCTGCTGATTCTGCTGTTGCTCAACGAAATCCGTCGTGGCGGCCAGAGCCTGAGCAGCGGCCAGCTGACTGCACTGGTCAACGCCGACAAAGGCGTGGTGCTCGACATCCGCACCAGCAAGGAATTCGCGGCCGGCCACATCGTTGGTGCCCTGAACATCCCGCAAGACAAGCTCGCCAGCCGCATGGCCGAGCTGGAAAAGCACAAAGACAAGACCCTGATCGTGGTCGACAGCATGGGTCAGCAATCCGGTACCCATTGCCGTGAACTGCTCAAGGCTGGTTACACCGCCGCCAAGCTCAGCGGTGGCATTTCCAGCTGGAAAGCCGATAACCTGCCTCTGGTGAAGTGATATGAAGCCCGTCATCGTTTATTCCAGCGACTATTGCCCGTACTGCATCCGTGCCAAGCAGCTGCTGCAGAGCAAGGGTGTTGCGTTCGAAGAGATCAGGGTCGACGGCAAGCCCCAGGTTCGCGCTGAAATGAGCCAGAAGGCCGGCCGTACCTCGGTGCCGCAGATCTGGATCGGCAGCACTCACGTCGGTGGTTGCGATGAATTGTACGCCCTCGAGCGTGCGGGCAAGCTCGACAGCCTCCTCGCGGCCTGAATCACACCGCATTCAACTCATTAGGATTAGGATCAGCCATGACTGAGCAACAGACCAACGCCGCTGCCACCGACGACAACGCAGCGCAATTCTCCATGCAGCGTATCTATGTGCGCGATCTGTCTTTCGAAGCACCGAAAAGCCCGCAGATCTTCCGTCAGCAGTGGGAGCCGGCTGTTTCGCTGGACCTCAACACCCGTCAGAAAGCCCTGGAAGGCGACTTCCATGAGGTCGTGCTGACCCTGTCGGTAACCGTCAAGAACGGTGACGAAGTGGCCTTCATCGCTGAAGTGCAACAGGCGGGTATCTTCCTGATCAAGAACCTCGACCCGGCTTCGATGAGCCACACCCTCGGCGCGTTCTGCCCGAACATCCTGTTCCCGTACGCGCGCGAAACCCTGGACAGCCTGGTTACCCGCGGCTCGTTCCCGGCGCTGATGCTGTCGCCTGTGAACTTCGACGCCCTGTACGCGCAAGAGATGGAGCGTATGCAGGCCGCCGGCGAAGCACCGTCGCTGCAATAAGCACGGCTGCCAGACCGAGAAAAGCGCCCAGTTGGGCGCTTTTTTTGTGTCTCAGACAAAGCCCTGCTGGCGCCAGGCTTCATACACCGTCACCGCCACGGTGTTGGACAGGTTCAGGCTGCGACAGCCCGGGCGCATGGGCAGGCGCAGCTTCTGCTCGGCGGGCAGGGCGTCGAGTACCTCGGCCGGCAGGCCGCGGCTCTCCGGGCCGAACAGGAAGGCATCGCCCGGCTGATAGGCAACCTCGTGAAACGGGTGCGAGCCTTTGGTGGTGAAGGCGAACAGGCGCGGCTGGCCGAGGCTTTCCAGGCACGCGGCCAGGCTCTCGTGGCGCTTGAGCGTGGCATACTCGTGGTAGTCCAGCCCGGCCCGGCGCAGGCGCTTGTCGTCCAGCTCGAAGCTGATTGGCTCGATCAGGTGCAGGGCGCAGCCGCTGTTGGCACACAGGCGGATGATATTGCCGGTATTCGGCGGAATTTCTGGTTGAAAAAGGATGACGTGAAACATGCACGGCTCCAAGCGTGAAGATGACGAGCATTCTACCCCTGAACCGGATCAGCGTTCGAAAGCGTTCCCGCGGGTCATGCTGTCGCTGGCTATTGTCGGGGTGATGGTCGGCTTGATGATCGGCCGCCTGACCACCCCTGAAGAGCGCGTGCTGGAGCAGATCGGGGTCGTGCAGGGCGGGCTTGATCTGTGGTTCAACGAAGAGCCCAAGCTGCACGGCGAGAACGTCGAAGGCACAGTGGCGATTGTGTTCGAGGCGAAGGGCAAGGCGCAGCGCGGGCAACTGATGCTGGAGCAGAAACCGGTGGGTTGGCGTTTGCAGAACAGCGACAAGGGCTTGCTGCTGACGGTGGTGGCCGCGCGTCCCCTGCAGGGCGAGTGGAGCGCTGCAGAGGACGCGGGGCGCTGGCGTGTGCAGGTGAGGCTGCACGAATAAAAGAGGGGATTCCCGGCCTGCCTGTACCGAGGTCCCCAGAACTTGCTCGACTTGCGAATAAAATAGGGGTCACCCGGCCTGCCTGTACCAGGGCCCCCGAAACGGGTTGTGCAATAGCTATTGCAGGGGGCGTGCCAGGTTTGTGAATGCAGGGTTTGTTGGGGTTTGCGGGTGTTTTGGCCGGGATTTGAGGTCGTTTTTGCCTTGCGCCGGTGCGTTGAGCACGATCTCGGTGCATTGGCCAGAAACAGCCAGGGCCGCAAAGCGGCCCCGGTTCTTACAGCATCAGGCGTGGATCAATGATCGTCGCCGTCATCCTCGTCGCCGCCGTCGATCTTCATGCCCAGTTCCTTGATCTTGCGGGTCAGGGTGTTACGCCCCCAGCCCAGCAACACTGCAGCATCGCGCCGCCGCCCGGCAGTGTGCTTGAGTGCAGTCTCGATCATGATCCGTTCAAAGCTCGGCACCGCGCTGTCGAGCAGGTTCGACTGCCCCCGCGCCAACGCCTGATCTGCCCACTGGCGCAGTGCCTGCTCCCAGTTGGTCACCGGCGCAGCATCCTGCGGCAGGTTGAGCAGCTCCGGCGGCAGGTCGCCCACCAGCACTTCGCGGCTGGAGGCCATCACCGTGATCCAGCGGCAGGTGTTCTCGAGCTGACGCACGTTGCCCGGCCACGGCAGGTTACGCATGAACTCTTCGGTTTCCGGCTTGAGCAATTTCGGCTCGACCGACAGCTCCTGTGCCGCCCGGCCAAGGAAGTGCCGGGCCAGGGTCGGGATATCCTCACGGCGGTCGGACAACCGCGGGATATGAATGCGGATCACGTTCAGGCGGTGGAACAAGTCCTCACGGAACTTGCCCGCCTGAACCAGGGTTTCCAGGTTCTGGTGGGTTGCGGCAATGATGCGCACATCGACCTTGACCGGGATATGCCCACCCACGCGGTAGAACTCACCGTCCGCCAATACCCGCAGCAGGCGGGTCTGGGTGTCGGCCGGCATGTCGCCGATCTCGTCGAGGAACAACGTGCCGCCATCGGCCTGCTCGAAGCGGCCACGGCGCAGGTTGGCAGCGCCGGTGAACGCGCCCTTTTCATGGCCGAACAGCTCTGACTCCATCAGGTCCTTGGGGATCGCCGCCATGTTCAAGGCAATGAACGGCGAAGCGGCCCGCGGGCTGTGGCGGTGCAGGGCGTGGGCAACCAACTCTTTACCGGTACCCGACTCGCCGTTGATCAACACAGTGATGTTGGAATGGCTGAGGCGGCCGATGGCGCGAAATACTTCCTGCATTGCCGGTGCTTCGCCAATGATCTCCGGCGTGCGTGTCAGCGTCGGCGCCACATGCAGGCCTTGCTGCTCCTGAGCATGCTGGTTGGCACGCTTGACCAGCGAGACTGCCTCGTCGACGTCGAACGGTTTGGGCAGGTACTCGAAAGCGCCGCCTTGATAGGACGCTACCGCGCTGTCCAGGTCCGAATGCGCGGTCATGATGATCACCGGCAGGCGCGGATGCTGCTCGCGAATCTGCGCCAGCAGGTCGAGGCCGCTGGCACCGGGCATGCGGATGTCGGAAATGATCACGTCCGGCTGCTGCCGGGCCAGGCGACCCATGACCCCGTCAGCGCTGTCGAAGCTCTGGGTGGTCATGCCCTCCTGTTGCAGGGCTTTTTCCAGGACCCAGCGGATGGAGCGATCATCGTCGACGATCCATACGGTTTCACTTCGGCTCATGGGGCAGTGGCTCCTTGTTCCAGAGGCAGGAAGATCGAGAAGGTGGTGTGGCCGGCATGGCTCTCACACTCGATCAGGCCCTGGTGCTGGCTGATGATGTTCTGGGTAATGGCCAGGCCGAGCCCGGTACCGTCCGGGCGTCCGCTGACCATGGGATAGAAGAGGGTGTCTTGCAGTTCCGCCGGGATGCCCGGGCCGTTGTCGGTGATTTCGACGCGGGCCACCAGTCGGTGGCGGATATGGCCGATGGTGAACTGGCGCACGGCGCGGCTGCGCAGGCTGATCCGGCCCAGGCGCAGTTCGTTCTGGCTGCTGATCGCTTGCATGGCATTGCGCACGATGTTGAGTACGGCCTGAATCATCTGCTCGCGGTCGATCAATACGTCAGGCAGGCTCGGATCGTAATCACGCACCAAAGTGATGCAGCCCTGGCTCTCGGCATCGACCAGGCTGCAGACGCGCTCCAGCACTTCGTGAATGTTGGTCATCGCCAGCGACGGCAGCTTGTTCGAGCCAAGCATGCGGTCGACCAGGTTACGCAGGCGATCGGCCTCTTCGATGATCACGTTGGTGTAATCGCGCAGGCCATCATTGGGCAGCTCGCGGGCGAGCAGTTGCGCCGCACCACGAATGCCGCCCAGCGGGTTCTTTATTTCATGGGCGAGGCCGCGCACCAGCATCTTGGTGGTCTCCTGCTTGGACAGCTGGGCTTCTTCCTTGGTGATGCGCAGCAGCCGGTCGCGGGGGTGCACTTCAAGCAGTAGCAAGGTCTGGCCCTGATGCAGGATCGGCGTAACGGCGTAATCGACGGTGATGCTTTGCCCGGTCAGCGAGGTCAGCTGCGCTTCGCGCTTGGTGAACGGATGCGCCTGTTCCACGGCCTGGCGCAGCGAGTTGAGCGCCTCGCTCGACTCGGTGAACAGCTCGCTGATGAACTGCCCATGGCTGCGCTGGCCACTGACGGCCAGGAGCATTTCTGCGGCCGGGTTCATGTACTCCAGGCGCAGCTCGGCATTGAGCAGCAGGGTAGCCGTGGTCAGGTTGTCCAGAAGCAGTCTGTGCTGCGCATCGCTGATGGTCATGGGGCGTCGTCGACCTCTTTTGGCACATGGGTCGCCATTGGCTGAGCCAAGGGCGGGCGCGCTGGTGATCCGCGTGATGGTTTGAAAATGCAAGAAACAAACCAAGGCTCCGAAAAGAAGCGCAATTACCGGAAAAAGCCCTGTTCATGCGCTATTGCAGGCCAAAAACTATCGATGAAACGATTCATGTGAACCATATTGGGCTGCATGGCAGAGCAGTAGGCCCAGCTATGCACCAATATAGAGCATCTTCGTTGTGTGCTCAGTCGCAGAGCTGTCCAGTAGCGCGGATCATGCCCGCACGGTGCAGTGCATCGCCCTGACGCTGCTCCAATGCCAAGGCCAGCTTGCGCGCGCATTGGCGGCTGTGGGTTTGATTGAAGGACGCCAGCTGATGCAGCAGGTCTGTCTGCAGGGCATCCAGCTGCGGGCGGATGACGCGTTGCAAGTCATGCCGTGGCAGCGCGGGCGCCGCTGCGGCGAGCTGCCATTGCGACAGTCGTGCATATTGCACCAGCTTGTTGGCCTCTATCTGATCATGAAAGAACGCCGCGGCACGCGCAGGGTCCAGGCCATGGCCAGGCGCCGCGTTGCGCACGGCAGCAATGAGGGCTTGTTCGCGGTCGGTTGCCTGGACGGGCTGGGTGTTATCCCACTTATGCAGCGCCACCACATCGGCCACGGCCAGTCGCCGCTCGATCAAGTCAAGCAGGGGTGAGAGCGCGGGGTCGGCAGGGGTGGCGCTGCAGCCGCTCAGGCCGAGGACGCAGGCGAAGATAAAGGGGGCAAGGCGCATCGGCAGTCTCCTTTTCAATGGAGGCTGGAAGTGTGCGGTGATGCTGGGGGTGCGCAAGTCGGACGCTTCTGAAAATCCTGTCTGGCGAAACGGAAAACGGCCTCCCGAGGGAGGCCGTCTTCAGTTGATGCCTAGCGACGACAGGCGTCGCTCACATCAGCAGCTGTAGTACAGCTCGTATTCCAGTGGGTGCACGAAGGTGCGCACCTTGATTTCTTCTTCGCTCTTCAGCTCGATGAAGGCATCGATGAAGTCGTCGGAGAACACGCCGCCCTTGGTCAGGAACGCACGGCCTTTGTCCAGTTCTTCCAGAGCCTCTTTCAGGCTGCCGCAGACTTGCGGAATGTCCTTGGCTTCTTCTGGTGGCAGGTCGTAGAGGTTCTTGTCGGCAGCATCGCCTGGGTGAATCTTGTTCTGGATGCCGTCCAGGCCAGCCATCAGCAGGGCCGCGAAGGCCAGGTACGGGTTGGCCGATGGGTCCGGGAAGCGTGCTTCGATACGGCGAGCTTTCGGGCTGCTGACGTAAGGAATACGGATCGAGGCAGAACGGTTACGGGCCGAGTAGGCCAGCATTACCGGTGCTTCGAAACCTGGGACCAGACGCTTGTAGGAGTTGGTCGACGGGTTGGTGAAGCCGTTCAGTGCCTTGCCGTGCTTGATGATGCCGCCGATGAAGTACAGAGCGGTATCGGACAGGCCGGCATAGCCTTCGCCAGCGAAGGTGTTCTTGCCGTCTTTCCAGATCGACATGTGCACGTGCATGCCCGAGCCGTTGTCACCGTACAGTGGCTTGGGCATGAAGGTAGCGGTGCGGCCGTAAGCGTCGGCAACGTTGTGCACGACGTACTTCAGGGCCTGAACTTCGTCAGCTTTCTTCACCAGGGTGTTGAACTTGACGCCGATTTCGTTCTGACCGGCAGTCGCCACTTCGTGGTGGTGAACTTCAACGATCTGACCCATCTCTTCCAGTGCGTTGCACATGGCGGTACGGATTTCGTGGTCGTGGTCGAACGGCGGAACCGGGAAGTAGCCGCCTTTGACGCCTGGGCGGTGGCCTTTGTTGCCGCCTTCGATGTCGGCACCGGTCATCCACGAGCCTTGCTCGGAGAAGATCTTGAACATCGAACCGGAGATGTCGGACTGGAACTTCACTTCGTCGAAGATGAAGAACTCGGGCTCTGGGCCGGCGAACACGGTGTCACCCAGGCCAGTGCTCTTGAGGTACTCTTCAGCGCGCTTGGCGATCGCACGTGGGTCACGATCGTAGCCAAGCATGCTCGACGGGTCGACGATGTCGCAGGTGATGATCAGGGTTGGCTCTTCGGTGAACGGGTCGAGCACAGCGGTATCGTCAACCGGCATCAGGATCATGTCGGAGGCTTCGATGCCTTTCCAGCCGGCAATCGACGAACCGTCGAACATCTTGCCAACTTCGAAGAAGTCTTCGTCCAGACCATCACGCGCCGGCATGGTCACGTGATGCTGAGTGCCTTTGGTGTCCGTGAAACGCAGATCAATCCACTTGACGTCATGATCTTTGATGAGTTGAACCGACTTCGACATGTTGTCCTCCGGAGGGTCTAGAGCGCGGTGGGCCGCTGCCCTGGAAAAAGGGTGTTGCTGGGCGCGGATAGTCGGCCAAGCTTACCTGCCTCACAAGAGAGCAAATTGCATGCCAGTGCCCGAAAATGGCGAGCCTGGGATAAAAGCGGGCGTTCAGGGGCATTTATACGTGTCAGTCAAGGCAGAAGTGCACTCTTTGGAGGCGTTTTTGATAAGTCGTGCACATTAATGGTGCGCCCGGTAACGCCGCGCCCTGCTCGGGGGCAAACTGAGCCCGTGCAATGACACGCTCTGTATAGGCATCGGCGATTTCGCTCCAAAACGGCCAGACAGCCCGGCGCTGAAGGGCTGCAAACCTTTCTGTGCAAAAGTTGGTCAAATCCTGAGCAATTTCCGCTATAATTCGCGCCCCTCATTTTCGGCAGGCCCTGGGCGCGCTGTTTACCCATGAAACTCATCGTCAAAGTCTTCCCAGAAATCACCATCAAGAGCCGGCCGGTGCGCAAGCGCTTCATCCGCCAGCTCTCGAAGAACATCCGCAACGTGCTCAAGGACATCGACCCTGAGCTGAAGGTTGACGGTGTCTGGGATAATCTCGAAGTGGTCACCCGCCTCGAAGACGAGAAGCTTCAGCGCGAGATCATCGACCGGCTGTCGTGCACGCCGGGGATCACCCACTTCCTCCAGGTCGAGGAATACCCGCTGGGCGACTTCGACGATATCGTCGAGAAGTGCAAGGCGCATTACGGCCATCTGCTGGCCGGCAAGCGCTTTGCCGTACGCTGCAAGCGCGGCGGCCATCACGACTTCACCTCGATGGATGTCGACCGTTATGTTGGCAGCCAGTTGCGCCAGCAGTGCGGCGCCGCCGGTATCGACCTGAAGAACCCGGAAATCAAGGTGCGGATGGAAATCCGCAATCAGCGCCTGTACGTCATCCATAATCAGCATCAAGGCATCGGCGGTTATCCGCTGGGCGCGCTGGAGCAGACCCTGGTGCTGATGTCCGGTGGTTTCGACTCCACCGTAGCCGCCTACCAGATGATGCGTCGCGGCCTGATGACCCACTTCTGCTTCTTCAACCTTGGCGGCCGTGCCCATGAGCTGGGGGTGATGGAAGTCGCTCACTACCTGTGGAAAAAATACGGCAGCAGCCAGCGCGTGCTGTTCATCAGCGTGCCGTTCGAAGAAGTGGTTGGCGAGATCCTCGGCAAGGTCGACAACAGCTACATGGGCGTCACCCTCAAGCGCATGATGCTGCGCGCTGCGGCCAACATCGCCGACCGCCTGCAGATCGACGCGCTGGTCACTGGCGAGGCGATTTCCCAGGTGTCGAGCCAGACCCTGCCGAACCTGACGGTGATCGACCAGGCCACCGACAAGCTGGTGCTGCGGCCGCTGCTGGCCAGCCACAAGCAGGACATCATCGATACCGCTTATCAGATCGGCACAGCCGAGTTTGCCAAGCACATGCCAGAATACTGCGGCGTCATTTCGGTCAACCCGACTACCTGCGCCAAACCGCAGCGGGTTGTATACGAAGAGGCCCAGTTCGATATGCAGATCCTGGAGCGCGCGCTGGAGCGTGCCCGCTTCATTTCGATCGATCATGTGATCGACGAACTGAGCCAGGACATTCAGATTGAAGAGGTGGCCGAGGCTACCCCAGGCCAGATCGTCATCGACATTCGTCACCCCGATGCCCATGAAGATCAACCCCTGGTGATCGACGGTATCGAAGTCCAGACCCTGCCTTTCTATGCCATCAACAGCCGCTTCAAGCAGCTCGATGGCAACCGACAGTACCTACTTTATTGCGACAAGGGCGTCATGAGTCGCCTGCATGCGCATCATCTGCTCAGTGAGGGACATGCCAATGTGCGTGTTTATCGTCCGGCATAAACTGCCAGGGCTGTATGGCGGCAGCATCCGCCATCGCCCTCCCGACCCGCGGGCCCGCTGAGCCTTTTACCTTCATATTGGCCGCCTAAAATGGGCGGCAACCGAATCCTCTGATCGAGATACATTTGTGATCGAAAATCTGCGTAACATCGCCATCATCGCCCACGTTGACCATGGTAAAACCACTCTGGTCGACAAACTCCTGCGTCAGTCGGGCACCCTGGAGCGTAACGAGCTCAATGACGAGCGCGTCATGGACTCCAACGACCAGGAAAAAGAGCGCGGTATTACCATTCTGGCGAAAAACACCGCCATCAACTGGAATGGCTACCACATCAACATCGTCGACACCCCAGGTCACGCCGACTTCGGTGGCGAAGTTGAGCGTGTAATGTCGATGGTCGACTCCGTGCTGCTGCTGGTCGACGCTCAAGACGGCCCTATGCCGCAAACCCGCTTCGTGACCAAAAAGGCATTCGAAGCTGGCCTCAAGCCAATCGTTGTAATCAACAAGGTTGACCGTCCGGGCGCGCGTCCTGACTGGGTTCTGGACCAGATCTTCGATCTGTTCGACAACCTCGGCGCTACCGACGAGCAGCTGGACTTCCAGGTCGTCTACGCCTCGGCCCTGAACGGCATCGCCGGTCTGGACCACACTGCCATGGCCGAAGACATGACCCCGCTGTACCAAGCGGTTGTCGACCACGTGCCTGCGCCATCGGTTGACCGTGACGGTCCGTTCCAGATGCAGATCTCCGCTCTGGACTACAACAGCTTCCTCGGTGTTATCGGCGTTGGCCGTATCGCCCGTGGTCGCGTCAAGCCGAACACCCCGGTTGTTGCCATCGATGCCGACGGCAAGAAGCGTAACGGCCGTATCCTGAAGCTGATGGGTCACCACGGTCTGCACCGCGTCGACGTTGAAGAAGCTGCCGCCGGCGACATCGTCTGCATCAGCGGTTTCGACGAGCTGTTCATCTCCGACACCCTGTGCGACCCGTTGAACGTCGAGGCGATGAAGCCTCTGACCGTCGACGAGCCAACCGTTTCCATGACCTTCCAGGTCAACGACTCGCCATTCTGCGGTAAAGAAGGCAAGTTCGTGACCTCGCGTAACATCAAGGACCGTCTGGACAAAGAGCTGCTGTACAACGTTGCTCTGCGCGTTGAAGAAGGCGACTCGGCTGACAAGTTCAAGGTTTCCGGCCGTGGTGAGCTGCACCTGTCGGTACTGATCGAAACCATGCGTCGCGAAGGCTTCGAGCTGGCCCTGGGCCGTCCTGAAGTGATCATTCGTGAAGTCGACGGCGTCAAGCAAGAGCCGTTCGAAAACGTCACCATCGACATCCCTGAAGAATCCCAGGGCAAGGTCATGGAAGAGATGGGCCTGCGTAAGGGCGACCTGAGCAACATGGTCCCGGATGGCAAAGGCCGTGTGCGTCTGGAATACAACATTCCTGCTCGTGGTCTGATCGGTTTCCGTAACCAGTTCCTGACCCTGACCAACGGTGCTGGCATCCTGACCTCGATCTTTGATCGCTACGCTCCAGTCAAGTCGGGCCACATGTCCGGCCGTCAGAACGGCGTACTGGTTTCGGTTGAAACCGGCAAAGCCCTGACCTACTCGCTGGAAACCCTGCAGGCGCGCGGCAAGCTGTTCGTCGAGCACGGTCAAGAGATCTACAACGGTCAAATCGTCGGCCAGAACAGCCGCGACAACGACCTGGGTGTAAACCCAACCAAAGGCAAGAAGCTCGACAACATGCGTGCTTCGGGTAAAGACGAAACCATCGCTCTGGTTCCGCCGGTTCGCTTCACTCTGGAACAGGCTCTGGAATACATCCAGGAAGACGAGCTGTGCGAAGTTACGCCTAAGTCGATCCGTCTTCGCAAGAAGATCCTCGACGAAAGCGAGCGTACCCGCGCTGCCAAGAAAGCCAAGATCTGAATCCAGGTCTAGCTGAATGAAAACGCCCCCGGTCGAAAGGCCGGGGGCGTTTTTGTTTGTCTGCCTGGAGCTTCTGGCGCAATAGCGGGGCTGCGCGGCAGCCCCGGCCATTCAGCGTCCAACCACCTTGGGCTTGTACGCGCAGTAGCCCGGCCGCGGTCCGACCTTGGGATGGTTGCGGCAGGTGTCGGGGCGCTTGTCATAAATGGTGCACAGGCGGCTCTTGCGATCCAGATAGAGACAATCATCGTTGCTCATCCGGGTCAGGGTGAAGATCCCGGACTTTTGGTTGAAGCGCTCGATGATGCCGTCCTTCTGCAGGCGCTTGGCAACGTTCTTGGCTGGCTCGTCCTTGTCGAAGTCGTCGACCACGCCAATGCGGATCAGGTCTTTGATCTTCACTTCCACCGGCAGTGTGCAGCAGGTCGAATGGCAGCCTCCGCACATATGGCTGGAATAGCGCTGCCAGGTATCGAGGCGGTCGACTTCGGCCGCGGCAATCAGGGTCGGTTTCATAGTTATAAGGAGCGAATCACGGTGTAGGGGCGCGCGATGATACCGGAGTTGTTCAAATTGTGAACAACCTTTCGCCTGATTACGCTTGTCGGCATGAAAACTGCGAACAACAACTGCCAGTCCCTGTCGAAGGGTCTAGTCTGAACACTCTCCTGCCTTTGCCCACTTGCCCGAGGATGTCACATGTCTCAGCAACCCAAAGCACGTGACGACGAGGTCACCGAGTTCCGTGCCGCTGTATTGGCCAAGCTGACCTACGCGGTCGGCAAGGACCCGGAGCACGCCTTTGATCACGACTGGTTCGAGGCCATTGCCCTGGCTGCGCGCGACCATATGGTCGATCACTGGATGGACCACACCCGGCAGGCCTACCGACGTAGCCAGAAACGCGTCTACTACCTCTCCCTCGAGTTTCTGATCGGCCGGCTGCTGTACGACAGCCTGAGCAACCTCGGCTACCTGGAAATCGCGCGTGAGGCGTTGGATGGCCTTGGCGTCGACCTCGACCGTATTCGTTTGCTTGAGCCGGACGCCGCGCTCGGCAACGGTGGCCTTGGCCGGCTGGCGGCGTGCTTCATGGAGAGCATGTCGACCCTGGGCATTGCCGCCCATGGCTACGGTATCCGCTACGAGCACGGCCTGTTCCGTCAGGCCGTGGTCGATGGCTGGCAGCAGGAACAAACCGAGAACTGGCTCGATTTCGGCAACCCGTGGGAGTTCGAGCGGGCCGAGGTGATCTACCCCATCAGCTTTGGCGGCGGCGTCGAAACCGTCACCGCCGCAGATGGCCAGCAACGGCAGATCTGGACGCCGGGCGAAACCGTGCGCGCGGTTGCCTACGATACGCCGGTAGTCGGCTGGCGTGGTTCCAGCGTCAACACCCTGCGCCTGTGGCGTGCACGCGCGCTGGAGGAGCTGCACCTGGAGCGCTTCAACGCCGGCGATCACCTGGGAGCCGTGGCCGAGGTGGCCCGCGCCGAGAGTATCTCGCGCGTGCTGTACCCCGCCGACAGCACCGAGGCCGGCCAGGAGCTGCGCTTGCGGCAAGAATACTTCTTTGTTTCCGCCTCGCTGCAAGACCTGCTGCGCCGGCACCTGAACATGCACAAGAGCCTGCTTAACCTGCCCGATGCGGCGGCAATTCAGCTCAACGACACCCACCCCTCGATTGCCGTGGCAGAGCTGATGCGCTTGCTGGTCGACCAGCATGAAATCCCGTGGGACAAAGCCTGGGAAGTGACCGTCGGCACCCTGGCCTACACCAACCACACGCTGTTGCCCGAGGCGCTGGAAACCTGGCCGGTGGCGCTGATGGAGCGCATGCTGCCGCGGCACATGCAGATCATCTACCTGATCAACGCCTATCACATCGATGCCCTGCGGGCCAAAGGCCAACACGATTTCGATGTGTTGCGTGCGGTGTCGTTGATCGAAGAAGACAACGGCCGCCGTGTGCGCATGGGCAACCTGGCATTTCTCGGTTCGCACAGTGTCAACGGCGTGTCCGCGCTGCACAGCAAGCTGATGAAGAGCACGGTGTTCTCCGAACTGCACAAGCTCTACCCGGATCGGATCAACAACAAGACCAACGGCGTCACCTTCCGCCGCTGGCTGCACCAGGCCAACCCGCAGCTGACCGCGATGCTGATCGAGGCGCTCGGGCGCGAGGTATTGGATGACGCCGAGGTGCGCCTCAAGGACCTTGAGCCATTCGCCGAGCAACCGGCGTTTCGCAAACAGTTCGCCGCACAGCGGCTGCACAGCAAGCGTGCGTTGGCGAGCATCATCCAGGACCGGGTCGGCGTCACGGTCAACCCCGAAGCGATGTTCGACGTTCAGGTCAAGCGCATCCACGAGTACAAACGCCAGCTGCTCAACCTGCTGCACACGGTGGCGCTGTACCAGGCGATACGCGCCGAGCCGAGCACTGACTGGGTGCCGCGGGTGAAGATTTTCGCCGGCAAGGCGGCCGCCAGCTATCACCAGGCCAAGTTGATCATCAAGCTGTCCAACGACATCGCCCGGGTGATCAACAACGACCCGACCGTGCGCGGTTTGCTCAAGGTGGTGTTCCTGCCCAACTACAACGTCAGCCTGGCCGAGAGCATCATCCCGGCGGCGGACCTGTCCGAGCAGATTTCCACCGCAGGCTACGAAGCATCCGGCACCAGCAACATGAAGTTCGGGCTCAATGGCGCGCTGACCATCGGCACGCTGGATGGCGCCAACGTGGAAATGTGCGAGCAGGTCGGTGCAGAGAACATGTTCATCTTCGGGCTGACATCGCAGCAGGTCGAGGCGCGCAAACGCGCCGGCGATTTCGGTGCCAGCGCGGCTGTGGCCGAATCGCATCGGCTCAGTGACGTGCTGCATGCCATTCGCAGCGGGGTGTTCTCGCCGGATGATCCGTCACGTTATACCCAGCTGATCGATTCGTTGATCGACTACGACCGCTTCCTGGTCTGTGCCGATTTCGACGCCTACTGGGATGCTCAACGCAAGGTTGATGAGCTGTGGCATCAGCCGCAAGAGTGGTGGCGGATGGCGGTGCTCAATACGTCGCGGATGGGCTGGTTCTCGTCGGACAGGACCATTCGCGAGTATGCGACCGAGATCTGGAAAGCACTGGATTGAGCTGACCAGGGCAGGGCACCCGGCCGACCACCGGCCGGTGCCGTGCTGAACTAGAATCGGGTTCGAACGTCTGATCGGCCAGGCGAGTGTGATTGCTCGCTAGGCTTTATCCGTCACTGTAGACTTGCTTGAGCTGTACGGATTGGCATGGTGTTGGCTGGATTGGGGCTGCTTTGCAGCCCTTTCGCGACACAAGGCCGCTCCAACAGGGGGCCGCGTTTTCCTGTAGGAGCGGCCTTGTGTCGCGAAAGGGCCGCGCAGCGGCCCCGGTTGGCGGCCCCCGTTACGCCAAACCAACGGCATTACTGTAAACTGCCGGGGTTTTTCACCCTCTTTCCTTTTCGGAGCCATACATGTCCCGCGTTACCCTGAGTCGCTATCTGATTGAGCAGACCCGCAGCAACAATACTCCTGCCGATCTGCGCTTCCTGATCGAGGTGGTGGCGCGCGCGTGCAAGGAAATCAGCCACCATGTGTCCAAAGGCGCCCTCGGCGGCGTGCTGGGCAGCATGGGCACCGAAAACGTCCAGGGCGAAGTGCAGAAAAAGCTCGACGTGATCTCCAACGACATTCTGCTCGAGGCCAACGAGTGGGGCGGTCACCTGGCCGGCATGGCGTCCGAAGAAATGGACAACGCCTACCAGATCCCGGGTAAATACCCGAAGGGTGCCTATCTGCTGGTGTTCGACCCACTGGACGGCTCGTCGAACATCGACGTCAACGTTTCGGTCGGCACCATCTTCTCGGTACTGCGCTGCCCGCAGGAGTACCTGAGCCAGAACGAAACCCTCAACGAAAACGCCTTCCTGCAGCCTGGCACCGAGCAGGTCGCCGCCGGTTACGCGATCTACGGCCCGCAGACCATGCTGATCCTGACCCTGGGCAATGGCGTCAAAGGCTTCACCCTGGACCGCGAGCTGGGCAGCTTTGTCCTCACTCACGAGAACATCCAGGTGCCAGAGACCACCGCCGAGTTCGCCATCAACATGTCCAACCAGCGTCACTGGGAAGCGCCGATCCAGCGTTACGTCGGCGAACTGCTGGCCGGTGAGACCGGGCCGTTGAAAAAGAACTACAACATGCGCTGGATCGCCTCGATGGTGGCTGATGTGCACCGCATCCTCACCCGTGGCGGCCTGTTCATGTACCCGCGCGATTCGCGTGAGCCGAGCAAGCCGGGCAAGCTGCGCCTGATGTACGAGGCCAACCCGATGTCGTTCATTATCGAACAGGCCGGCGGCGCCGCGACCAACGGTCAGCAACGCATCCTCGACATCCAGCCGGACAGCCTGCACCAGCGCGTTTCGGTCATCCTCGGCTCGAAGCAAGAGGTCGAGCGCGTTACGGCCTACCACAAGGAATAAATCATGCTCGCACCTTGGCAGCCGTTGCTGGAGTGGTGGTTCGGTCCGGGCAAGAGCCCGCAGGCCGTGGCTGACGAGAAGAGCACGCTGTGGTTCGGCAAGCACCATGACGACGAGGCGCGCGAGCGCTTCGGCGCGCTGTGCGAGCAGGCCCTGGCGGGTGGTCTCGAAGACTGGCAGCAAAGCCCGCAGGGCTGGCTTGGGCTGATCCTGCTGCTGGATCAACTGCCGCGCATGATCTACCGCGACACGCCGCGCGCCTTTGAAGGTGACCGGCGCGCGCAGGTAGTGGCCATGCAGGGCTTGCAGCATGACTGGGATTACCAGCTGTTGCCGATCCAGCGAGTGTTCGTGCTGCTGGTGCTGGAACACGCCGAGGTGCTCGACTGGCAGCACCTCAGTGTCGAGCGCTACCAGCAGTTGCTGGACGAGCAACCGGAGGCCAACCGCCGTCTGTTCGAAGGCTTTCTTGACTACGCCGAGCAACATCAGCGCGTGATCGAGCGCTTTGGCCGGTTCCCGCAGCGCAATCTGCTGCTGGACCGCCCGAGCACCGATGAAGAGATGGATTTCCTGCTCGAGCCGGGTTCACGGTTCTGAGGCAGCGCTGAGCTGCTGCCCCCTGCGCGAACGCAAAGGGGGCAGCAAACGGCTCAGATCCTGAAACTGCCGACCAGCTGCTGCAACCGTTCGACCTGAAGTTCCAGGTCGTTGCAGGCACGCAAGGTGCTCTGCAGGTTGTGCACGCCTTCCTGATTCAGCGTATTGATTTCGGTGATGTCGACATTGATCGACTCGACCACTGCCGTCTGCTCTTCGGTGGCGGTGGCAACCGACTGGTTCATGCCGTCGATCTCGCCGATGCGCTGGGTCACGCTGCCCAGGCGCTCGCCGGCCTGATTGGCAATGCCCACACTGTGCTCACTCTGCTGCTGGCTCTGGTTCATGGTGCTGACTGCCATCTGCGCGCCGGCCTGCAGTTCTTCGATCAAGCGCTGTACCTGCTGCGCTGACTCCTGAGTGCGGTGGGCCAGATTGCGCACCTCATCGGCAACCACGGCAAAGCCACGTCCGGCCTCGCCCGCGCGGGCGGCTTCGATGGCGGCGTTCAGCGCGAGCAGGTTGGTCTGCTGCGAGATACCGGTGATCACATCGAGGATCTGGCCGATGTTGCTGGTGTGCGCGTTGAGCGTCTGGATGTTCTCGCAGGAGTCGCTGATGCGCGCCGACAGCTGATTCATGGTGCTGATGGTTTGCCCGACCACCTGCTGGCCCTCTTCGGCCAGACTGCGTGCGGCGGTCGAGTGCTGCGAGGCGAGCGCGGCGTTCTGGGCGATTTCATGGGCGGCGGCACCGAGCTGGTTGATCGCTGCGGCCACGCTGCTGGTGCGGTTCGACTGCTGGTCGGCGTTGTTGATCGAGGCGTTGGAGGCAGTCACCACCTGGCTGGCCACGGCATTGACCTGGCCGGTCGCCGAGGACACTTCGCGGATCGACTCGTGGATGCGCTCGACAAAGCGGTTGAACGACTGGCCAAGGCTGCCGAATTCATCCTGGGCATGGATGGTCAGGCGCCGGGTCAGGTCGCCTTCGCCCTCGGCAATGTCACGCATGGCCCGGCCCATGACGTGCAGCGGCTGCATCAATACCCGAATCAGCAGGCCGAGCAGGGCAATGATGGCGATGATCGCGATCAAGGTCGCCACGACAGCCGAAGTACGCAGCTCGCTCAGCATCGCAAAGGCGGCGTCCTGATCGAGTACCAGCGCGACATACCAGTCGACCGAGGAGATGCCGTCGACGTGGGTGAAGTTGATGAACTGCTTGCGGCCGTCGAACTCGACTTCCTTCAACCCGCTGCTGATCTGCGGCGTGTCGCCAGGGAACAGGTCGGCGAGGGTTTTCAGGGCCAGCTCAGGCTTGGGGTGGATCATGATCTTGCCTTCGCCGTTGACGATGAAAGCATGACCATTGCCATCGAAGTCCAGCGCGTTGATCAGCTTGCTGATGGTCTGCAGGTCGGTGTCGACGCCACTCACGCCGAGCAGGCGTCCGCCTTGTTGCACCGGCGTGGCCAGGGTGATCACCAGCTTGCCGGCCGAGGCCGAGATGTACGGCTCGGTGACGATGGTCTGGTTGGCTGCAGTCGCCGCTTTGTACCAGCCTCGTTGGCGCGGGTCGTAGTCGGCGGCGCGGTTGCCGGCGGGCACCGATTGCATGCTGCCGTCCTGACCACCGAAGTAGCTCAGCTGGAAGTTGTTGGCATACACCGGCAGCGCCAGGGTGCGGTCCAGGCTCGGCTTGCCGGGGCCATCGACGGCCACTTGTTGGGCCAGGCTGTCGAGTACCTGCACGCGGCTGTCGAGCCAGTTGCGGATGTTGCCGGCAGTCAGGCTGCCCAGGTCCTGCAGCGACGTCTGCGTATCGCTGCGCAGCGACTGGCGTTGCCGGTAGTCGTTGAACAGCACGAAGCAGGTGAAAGCGACCGCGACTACGAGGGCTGCGGCCAGCAGAATCTTGTGGCTGAACTTGAGATTTTTGGTCATGGCTAAGTCTGCGCGAATGCACGTCGAAGGGCAGGGGGAGGGCAAGCGGCTGCTGCACTGCTCGTTGTGTCGACTTGTGCGGGTAAAACATGAGTCGTTGGCCGGTCAGATGACCAACGGCCGGCATTTAAGCGCTGCGGCCAGGGAACCACGGAGGCTTTTTGCTCTCCAAGGTCTCCACAGGCGCCTCGCCTGATGTCCGTGTCCAGGAGTGTCCCTTCATGTCGTTGCGTTCCCTCGCCCTGTTGTCGTTGTGCGTCGTGCTGACTGCGTGCAGCAAGATCAACCAGGAAAATTATTCCAAACTCAGCGCTGGCATGAACCGCGCCGCAGTCGAACAACTGCTCGGTACTCCGACCGAGTGCTCTGGCGCGCTGGGCATGAGCAGCTGCACCTGGGGCGACCAGAACAGTTTCATCAGTGTGCAGTATGCAGCGGACAAAGTGTTGATGTACTCCGGGCAGGGCCTTAAATGAGGCATGTGAGTCTGCTGCTCGGGCTGTGCTTGAGCCTGTTGCTGGGCGGCTGCGCCACGGGTAGCCATGACCCCTTGGCGCCGAAGACCGCGGGTGCCGTCGACCTCAAGCGCTACCAGGGCAAGTGGTTCGAGCTGGCCCGCCTGCCGATGTACTTCCAGCGTGACTGCGCGCAGTCCGAGGCGCATTACAACGCCCGGCCCGATGGCAGCATCGGCGTGCTCAACCGTTGCCGCATGCTCGACGGCGAGTGGATCCGCGCCGAGGGCAGTGCCAAGCCGCAGGAAGCCGGACACACCGACAAACTCTGGGTCGAATTCGACAACTGGTTCACCCGCCTGGCGCCAGGTGTGGCCAAGGGCGAGTACTGGGTGCTGTACGTCGACTCGCGTTATCAAACAGCGTTGGTCGGCAGCCCCGACCGCAAGTACCTGTGGATACTGTCGCGCACGCCGAGCCTGCCTGCCTGGGAACGCGAAAGCCTGCTGGCCAAGGCTCGTCAGCAAGGCTACGACACCAATCGCCTGGTCTGGCGCGTAGCCGATCGCGACATCGCCGCCGCGCACTGAGGCGTCAGGCGAGCAGCTGGCGCAGCACCTGAGCAAATGCGCGGCTGCTCTCTGCTTCCTGAGCATGGCGACCCTGGCGCACTACCCACTCGCCATTGACCATCACATCGCGAACTTGCCGGTCACCGCCGGCAAACAGCCAGCGGTTGAGGATAGCGTCGCCTTCGGCAGTGGCGATGTACGGATCCTCCCCGTCGAGCACCAGCCAGTCTGCGCGCTTGCCTACCGTCAACTCGCCGATCGGCTGCCCCAGTGCCTGCGCGCCACCGCTCAGGGCCGCGTCATAGAGGGTGCGGCCGACCATCGGCTGGTCGCCGCGATAGAGCCGATTGCGGCGTTGATCACGCAGGCGCTGGCCGTACTCGAGCCAGCGTAGTTCTTCGACCACGCTCAGCGACACATGGCTGTCCGAGCCGATGCCGATGCGCCCGCCCCGGGCCAGGTAATCCACCGCCGGAAAGATGCCGTCGCCCAGGTTGGCCTCGGTGGTCAGGCACAAGCCTGCCACCGCGCCGCTCTCGGCCATCGCCACGACCTCGTCGGGCGATGCGTGGGTGGCGTGCACCAGGCACCAGCGGCGGTCGACCTCGACGTTTTCGTAAAGCCATTGCAGCGGACGCCGCCCGCTCCAGGTCAGGCAGTCGTCGACTTCCTTCTGCTGCTCGGCGATGTGGATGTGCACCGGGCAGTCCTGCTCGCCGGTGGCCAGTACCGTGGCAATCTGCTCGGGGGTGACCGCGCGCAGGGAGTGGAAGCACAAGCCCAGGCGCTGCGCCGGTTGCGCGGCCAACACTGGCTTGAGCTGTTGCTGCAGGCGCAGGTACTGCTCGCTGCCATTGATAAAGCGGCGTTGGCCCTCGGTTGCCGGCTGGCCGCCGAAACCTGCGTGGCTGTACAGCACCGGCAACAACGTCAGGCCAATCCCGGCTGAGCGGGCAGCGGCACTGATGCGCCGTGACAGCTCGGTCGGATCGGCATAGCGCTGGCCGTCGCGGTCGTGGTGCACGTAATGGAATTCGGCGACCGAGGTGTAGCCGGCCTTGAGCATCTCGATGTACAGCTGGCCGGCGATGACCTGCAGTTGTTCCGGGCTGATCTGGCCAACCATGCGGTACATCAGCTCGCGCCAGGTCCAGAAGCTGTCGTTGGGGTTGCCGGCCACTTCTGCCAGGCCCGCCATGGCCCGCTGGAAGGCGTGCGAATGTAGGTTGGGCATGCCCGGCAGCAGCGGCCCGGCCAGGCGCTCGGCGTTGTCTGCCGAGGCATCGACCTGAAGGCTGGCAAGCTGGCCCTGGGCGTCGACCTCCAGACGGACGTTGCGCGCCCAACCGCTGGGGAGCAGGGCGCGCTCGGCGAAGTACACGGACATGTAGGCATCTTCCTGTTCTTGTTAGCTTGTATATACATATACAGGCGTTTGCCTGCCCGGTAAACTGCGGCAAGCTACTGCTCACTCAAACCGCACAAGGATCAAAGCCGTGCCGACACCTCCTGTCTCCGCGCTGGTTGCCCAGATGGGCGAAGGGCCGGCGCCGCTGTATGCCCGGGTCAAGCAGATGATCGTCCAGCAGATCGAAAACGGCAGCTGGCCGCCGCATCACCGGGTGCCGTCCGAGAGCGAACTGGTCAACCAGCTGGGTTTCAGCCGCATGACCATCAATCGCGCCCTGCGCGAGCTGACTGCTGACGGATTGCTGGTGCGCATGCAGGGCGTCGGCACCTTCGTCGCCGAACCCAAGAGCCGCTCGGCGCTGTTCGAGGTCAATAACATTGCCGACGAAATCGCCGGCCGTGGCCATCAGCATAGCTGCCAGGTCATCGTGCTCGGCGAAGAGGCTGCAGGCTCCGAGCGCGCCCTGGCGCTGGATATGCGTGAAGGCCAGCGGGTGTTCCACTCGTTGATCGTGCACTACGAAAACGGCGTGCCGGTGCAGATCGAGGATCGCTACGTCAACGCCGCGATTGCCCCGGACTACCTCAAGCAGGACTTCACCCGGCAGACACCCTATGCCTACCTGTCGCAGGTGGCGCCATTGACCGAAGGCGAGCACGTGGTCGAGGCGATTCTGGCCGAGCCGGAGGAGTGCCGCCTGCTGCAGATCGATCCCGGCGAGCCATGCCTGCTGATCCGCCGCCGCACCTGGTCGGGTCGCCAGCCAGTAACCGCGGCGCGGCTTATTCACCCCGGTTCCCGCCATCGCCTGGAAGGACGCTTCAGCAAATGAGCCAGATGCAGTTGTTGTGTGCGGCGGATTACCCGCGCATGCCATGGAAGAACGGCGGCGGTTTTACCGAAGAGATCGCCCGCGATGCCGGTGACGGTCTGGACGGCTTTGGCTGGCGCCTGTCGATTGCCGATATCGAAGAGTCGGGCGGCTTTTCCAGCTTTGCCGGGTACCAGCGGATCATCAGCGTGCTGCAGGGGGATGGCATGCGTCTGCTGGTCGATGGCCAGCTCAGCCGGCCGTTGCTGGCGTTCGACGCGTTTGCCTTCGGCGGCGAGAGCCAGGTCCAGTGCAAGTTGCTGGGCGGGATGATCCGCGACTTCAACCTGATCTACGCGCCGCAGCGGTATCGGGCGCGGTTGCAGTGGTTCGATGGTACCAGTCGCCTGTTTAGCTCGGCTTCGACGCTGTTGTTGTTTGCTGCGGGTGGCCAGGTTGAAGTGCAGATGACCGGGCGCGAGCCACAGCGGCTGGGGTTGTATGACTGTTTGCGCCTGGAGGGCAACGAGGGGTTGCTGGGGTTGGATGTGCAGGGGCGGTTTTGCCTGATTGAATTGATTGCGGTTTGAGAGGGTAGAGGCGCGGGCGTGTAGTGGGCGAGCTTCGGAAAATTTGGTTGTCCATGCTTGTACATACAAGTAAAGGTGTGTTTGTATATTACTCATCGACACCCCGCCGTCGGATGACCGCAAAGGACCTCTCCCGTGACTGACAACAACAAATACCGTGACGTAGAAATCCGTGCCCCACGTGGCAACACGCTGACCGCCAAAAGCTGGCTGACCGAAGCGCCGCTGCGCATGCTGATGAACAACCTCGACCCACAAGTGGCCGAGAACCCCAAGGAGCTGGTGGTGTACGGCGGTATCGGCCGCGCCGCGCGCAACTGGGAAAGCTACGACAAGATCGTCGAGACCCTGACCCGCCTGGAAGACGACGAGACCCTGCTGGTCCAGTCGGGCAAGCCGGTCGGCGTGTTCAAGACCCACAGCAACGCCCCGCGTGTGCTGATCGCCAACTCCAACCTGGTGCCGCACTGGGCCAGCTGGGAACACTTCAACGAACTGGATGCCAAGGGCTTGGCCATGTATGGCCAGATGACCGCAGGCAGCTGGATCTACATCGGCAGCCAGGGCATCGTTCAGGGCACCTATGAAACCTTCGTCGAGGCCGGCCGCCAGCATTACAACGGCAGCCTCAAAGGCAAGTGGGTGCTCACCGCAGGCCTGGGCGGCATGGGTGGCGCACAGCCGCTGGCCGCGACCCTCGCCGGTGCCTGCTCGCTGAACATCGAATGCCAGCAGAGCCGTATCGACTTCCGCCTGAGCAGCCGTTATGTCGACGAGCAGGCCAGCGACCTCGATGACGCCCTGGCCCGCATCGGCAAATACACCCAGGAAGGCAAGGCGATCTCGATTGCCTTGCTCGGCAACGCTGCCGAAATCCTGCCTGAGCTGGTCAAGCGTGGCGTGCGTCCGGACATGGTCACCGACCAGACCAGCGCCCACGACCCGCTCAACGGCTACCTGCCGGCCGGCTGGAGCTGGGAGCAGTACCGCGACCGCGCGCAGACCGACCCGGCCGCAGTGGTCAAGGCCGCCAAGCAGTCGATGGCGGTGCACGTCAAAGCCATGCTCGACTTCCAGCAGCAAGGCGTGCCGACCTTCGACTACGGCAACAACATCCGTCAGATGGCCATGGAAGAGGGCGTCAGCAATGCCTTCGACTTCCCAGGCTTCGTCCCGGCCTATATCCGCCCGCTGTTCTGCCGCGGTGTAGGTCCGTTCCGCTGGGTGGCGCTGTCGGGTGACGCTGAAGACATCTACAAGACCGATGCCAAGGTCAAGGAACTGATCGCCGACGACGCCCACCTGCATCGCTGGCTGGACATGGCCCGCGAGCGCATCAGCTTCCAGGGCCTGCCGGCGCGGATCTGCTGGGTGGGCCTGGGCCAGCGCGCCAAGCTCGGCCTGGCTTTCAACGAGATGGTGCGCAGCGGCGAGCTGTCGGCGCCGATCGTGATCGGCCGCGACCACCTTGACTCAGGTTCGGTGTCCAGCCCCAACCGCGAAACCGAATCGATGCAGGATGGCTCCGACGCCGTGTCCGACTGGCCGCTGCTCAATGCCTTGCTCAACACCGCCAGCGGCGCGACCTGGGTGTCACTGCACCATGGCGGCGGCGTCGGCATGGGCTTCTCGCAGCACTCGGGCATGGTCATCGTCTGTGATGGCAGCGATGAAGCCGCCGAGCGTATCGCCCGCGTGCTGACCAACGACCCAGGCACCGGCGTCATGCGCCATGCCGATGCGGGCTACCAGATCGCCGTTGACTGCGCCAACCAGCAAGGCCTCGATCTGCCGATGATCAACGGCTGATCAACGCCCGCCGACAACGACGATACTGAATAACAAGAAGGGGCCTGCGGGCCCCGCCAATGGAGTAGCGAAGTGACCGAACTGACCCTCAAGCCCGGTACCCTGACCCTGGCCCAGCTGCGCGCCATTCATGCCGCGCCAGTCAAATTGCGCCTGGACGACAGCGCAGGCCCGGCGATCGAAGCCAGCGTCGCTTGTGTCGAGCAGATCCTCGCCGAAGACCGCACCGCCTACGGCATCAACACCGGTTTCGGCCTGCTGGCCTCGACCCGCATTGCCCGTGAAGACCTCGAGAACCTGCAGCGCTCGCTGGTGTTGTCGCACGCCGCCGGCATCGGCGCGCCGCTGGACGACGCCCTGGTGCGGCTGATCATGGTGCTCAAGATCAACAGCCTCAGCCGTGGTTTCTCCGGCATTCGGCGTAAGGTGATCGACGCGCTGATCAAGCTGGTCAACGCCGAAGTCTATCCGCACATTCCGCTGAAAGGCTCGGTCGGTGCCTCCGGCGACCTCGCGCCGCTGGCGCACATGTCGCTGGTGCTGCTCGGTGAAGGCAAGGCCCGTTACCAGGGCCAGTGGCTGGAAGCCAACGAAGCCCTCGCGGTTGCCGGTCTGCAGCCGCTGACCCTGGCCGCCAAAGAGGGCCTGGCCCTGCTCAACGGCACTCAAGCCTCTACCGCCTATGCCCTGCGCGGCCTGTTCCACTGCGAAGACCTGTTTGCCGCAGCGGTCACCTGCGGTGGCCTCACCGTCGAAGCCGCGCTGGGCTCGCGTTCGCCGTTCGATGCACGCATCCATGAAGCGCGCGGCCAGCGCGGCCAGATCGACGCTGCGGCCTGCTACCGCGACCTGCTTGGTGACTCCACCGAAGTGTCGCGCTCGCATGAAAACTGCGGCAAGGTCCAGGACCCGTACTCGCTGCGTTGCCAGCCGCAAGTCATGGGCGCCTGCCTGACTCAGCTGCGTCAGGCCGCTGAAGTGCTGGCGATCGAATCCAACGCCGTCTCCGACAATCCGCTGGTGTTCGCCGCCGAAGGCGATGTGATTTCCGGTGGCAACTTCCACGCCGAGCCGGTGGCCATGGCGGCCGACAACCTGGCCTTGGCAATCGCCGAAATCGGCTCGCTGAGTGAGCGCCGCATTTCGCTGATGATGGACAAGCACATGTCCCAGCTGCCGCCGTTCCTGGTCGAAAACGGCGGGGTCAACTCCGGCTTCATGATCGCCCAGGTCACCGCCGCGGCATTGGCCAGCGAGAACAAAGCCCTGTCGCACCCGCACAGCGTCGACAGCCTGCCGACTTCGGCCAACCAGGAAGACCACGTGTCGATGGCGCCGGCAGCGGGCAAGCGCCTGTGGGAGATGGCCGAGAACACGCGTGGTGTGCTCGCCATCGAATGGCTCGGTGCCTGCCAGGGCCTGGACCTGCGCAAGGGCCTGAAAACCTCGGCCAAGCTGGAGCAGGCGCGCCGCGCCCTGCGTGAGAAGGTTGCCCACTACGAGCGTGACCGGTTCTTCTCGCCGGATATCGAAATGGCCAGCGCGCTGCTGGCCGAAGGCACGCTGACCGGGTTGTTGCCGGCTGGAGTATTGCCAAGCCTGTGAAGACGTTGGGGCCGCGCGGCGGCCCCGGCACGCAGTCGTTCGTCCATAAAAATAAAAGGGACGCAGCATGCAACAATCTCAAGGTCTAAAACGCGGGCTGACGTCCCGCCACATCCGTTTCATGGCGCTCGGTTCGGCGATCGGCACCGGGCTGTTCTATGGTTCCGCCTCGGCCATCCAGATGGCCGGCCCAGCGGTATTGCTGGCCTACCTGATCGGTGGCGCCGCCGTGTTCATGGTCATGCGCGCGCTCGGCGAAATGGCCGTGCACAACCCGGTCGCCGGCTCCTTTGGCCAGTACGCCAGCACCTATCTGGGGCCGATGTCGGGCTTTGTGCTGGGCTGGACCTACGCCTTCGAGATGATCATCGTCTGTATCGCCGACGTGACCGCCTTTGGTATCTACATGGGCTTCTGGTTCCCCGAAGTGGCGCGTTGGATCTGGGTATTGGGCATCGTCTTCCTGATCGGCGGGCTCAACCTGTGCAACGTCAAAGTGTTTGGCGAGATGGAATTCTGGCTTTCGCTGCTCAAGGTCGGCGCGATTGTCGCGATGATCCTTGCCGGGCTCGGCATCATGGCTTTCGGCATGGGCCAGGTCGGTAGCGGCTCGGCAGTCGGCGTGAGCAATCTGTTCGAGCATGGCGGCTTCATGCCTAATGGCATTGCCGGGGTGATCGCCTCCTTTGCCGTGGTGATGTTCGCCTTTGGCGGTATCGAAATCATCGGCATCACTGCCGGCGAAGCGAAAGACCCTAAGCGGGTCATTCCAAAGGCGATCAACGCCGTGCCGCTGCGTATCCTGCTGTTCTACGTGCTCACCCTGTTTGTGCTGATGAGCCTGTACCCATGGCCGCAGATTGGCAGCCAGGGCAGCCCGTTCGTGCAGATCTTCAGCAACCTTGGCATCGGCTCGGCCGCCGCCGTGCTGAACGTAGTGGTGATTTCTGCCGCGGTGTCGGCAATCAACAGCGACATCTTCGGCGCTGGCCGCATGATGTACGGCCTGGCGCAGCAGGGCCATGCCCCGCGTGGCTTCGCCCAGTTGTCCAAGCACGGTGTGCCTTGGCTGACGGTGGTGGTGATGGGCGCTGCGCTGCTGATCGGCGTGGTGCTCAACTACCTGATCCCGGAAAACGTGTTTCTGCTGATCGCCTCGATCGCCACCTTTGCCACGGTCTGGGTGTGGCTGATGATCCTGCTTACCCAAGTGGCCATGCGCCGCAGCATGAGCCGTGAAGAAGCTGCCAAACTGGAGTTCCCGGTACCGTTCTGGCCGTATGGGCCGGCCCTGGCAATTGCCTTCATGGTGTTCATCTTTGGTGTGCTCGGTTACTTCCCGGACACTCAGGCCGCATTGCTGGTCGGGGTGGTGTGGGTGGTGTTCCTGGTCGCGTCCTACCTGCTCTGGTGCAAGCCGCGTGCAGGTCAGGGCCAGTTGGCCGAGCAGCAGGCCGAGCTGCACCGCTAGTAACGGAGGATATGTATGACAACCCTTTGGCAGCACTGCCATGTGGCAAGCATGGTCGGCGGCAGCTATTCGATAATCGAGGATGCGGCAATCATCACCCGCGCCGGGCTGATCGAATGGATCGGCCCCCGCGCCGAGCTGGCGCCACAGGCCGATCTGGAAACGGTCGACCTGGGCGGTGCCTGGGTCACTCCGGGGCTGATCGACTGCCACACCCATGCGGTGTTTGGCGGTAACCGCAGTGGCGAGTTCGAGCAGCGCCTGCAGGGCGTCAGCTATGCCGAGATTGCCGCTCAGGGCGGCGGTATTGCCAGCACGGTGCGCGCCACCCGGGCAGCCAGCGAAGAGCAGTTGCTGGCCAGTGCTCGGCAACGGGTCGAGGCGTTGATGCGCGATGGCGTGACAACCGTGGAGATCAAGTCTGGCTACGGCCTGGACCTGAGCAACGAGCGCAAGATGTTGCGTGTCGCTCGGCGTCTGGGCGAGGTGCTGCCGCTGACCGTGCGCAGCACCTGTCTTGCCGCCCACGCGCTGCCGCCGGAATATGCCGGCCGCGCCGATGACTACATCCAGCATATCTGCGACGAGCTGCTGCCGGCGTTGGCTGACGAAGGCCTGGTCGATGCGGTCGATGCCTTCTGCGAACACCTGGCGTTCTCGCCGGGGCAGGTCGAGCGGGTGTTCATCAAGGCGCGTGAACTAGGCCTGCCGGTCAAGCTGCATGCCGAGCAGTTGTCATCGCTGCACGGCTCTAGCCTGGCCGCCCGTTACCAGGCGCTGTCAGCCGATCACCTGGAGTTCATGACCGAGGATGACGCCATCGCCATGGCCGCGGCCGGCACCGTCGCGGTGCTGCTGCCTGGAGCGTTCTACTTCCTGCGCGAAACCCAGCTGCCACCGATGGACGCGCTGCGCCGGCACGGGGTGAAGATTGCCCTGGCCAGCGACCTCAACCCCGGCACCTCGCCTGGTTTGTCGCTGCGGCTGATGCTCAACATGGGCTGCACGCTGTTCCGCATGACCCCGGAAGAGGCGCTGGCGGGCGTTACCACCCATGCCGCTACTGCGCTGGGCCTGGGCCGCACGCATGGCACGCTGGAAGCCGGCAAGGCCGCCGACTTTGTCGCCTGGCAGATCGAGCGCCCGGCCGACCTCGCTTACTGGCTGGGCGGCGACTTGCCCAAGCGGGTAGTGCGCGGCGGTGTGCAGACAACCTTCTGAGCGAGACTTTATGGACAACGTATTGAGCTTTCACCAGGGCCGCCTGCCGCTGCTGATCAGCATGCCCCATGCGGGCCTCAGCCTGACCGGCGCGGTGCGCGACGGTCTGGTCGAGCAGGCACGCAGCCTGCCCGATACCGACTGGCACATCCCACGTCTGTATGACTTTGCCCGCGAGCTGGGCGCCAGCGTGGTCGCGGGCGAGTACTCGCGGTTCGTCATCGACCTGAATCGGCCGGAAGATGACCAGCCGTTGTACGCCGGGGCAACCACCGGCTTGTTCCCGGCGACCCTGTTCGAGGGTGAGCCGTTGTTTGCTCCCGGACTGCAACCGTCTACAGCAGAGCGGGCCAAGTACCTAGAGCAGATATGGCGGCCCTATCACGACACTCTGCGCCAGGAACTGGCACGCCTGCGTGAAACGTTCGGCTATGCACTGCTGTGGGATGCACATTCGATCCGCTCGCATATCCCGCACCTGTTCGACGGCAAGCTGCCGGACTTCAACTTCGGCACCTTCAATGGCGCCAGTTGCGACCCGGCACTGGCCGAACAACTGCAGCGCACCTGCGCCCAGGCGCCGGGCTACAGCCATGTGCTCAATGGGCGCTTCAAAGGCGGGCATATCACCCGTCATTACGGCGCTCCGGCCGAGCACGTGCATGCCGTGCAGCTGGAGCTGGCGCAAAGCACTTACATGAACGAGACCGAGCCATTCGCCTATCGTGAGGATCTGGCGCAGCCTACCCAGGCAGTGCTACGCCAGTTGCTTGAAGTGATGCTGGCGTGGGGCAAAGCGCAGTACGGGCGTTAGCCGCGGGCTGCGCGATGACGTGGCAGCAGTGGCCTTGGTCAACCCTGGTCGGGATTGGCCAGGATCGTCAGTTCCCGAATCAACTGCTCTTCCTTGACCTGCTTGTCGCTGGCCAGGGCCTCGTATTCAGAGGTGAGCTGCTCCAGCGGGCGATCGGGAAACCGCTCGGGTAATGCAAGGACCTGCTCCTGATACCTCTGCTCGATGGCTTCGAAGCGCTCGGCGTGCGCGTGGCGCAAGTAGCGCTGCCACTCGCTGTTGCCTGTTGCATAGGAAAGGAACGACTCCGCCCGCTCGTCACGTTGCACCAGGTCTCGGGTGAGCGCCAGTTCTTCGCGGCTGACGTCGGCGAAGGCCTCATAGAGCATGTTGTCGTCGGGTACGCCAAGTTTCAGGTCCTGATTAAGCCCGCGCCGGTAGGCCAGCCTTACCTCCGCTTCGTCGCGGCCCTTGGCGCTGCTGCGGGCAAGCTCGTCCAGACGGTGCAGGCGATACAGGCGGCGCAGTTCGGCATACAGGCTTTGCTCGGAATCGGCAGCCTCGCCCAGCAGACGTTGCTGGTCGATCAGCAGTTCAATGTTCTGAAACACCAGCAGAGCGCCGTCATGGCAGGTCTGATTGCCACTGGCGAGGTCGACGACGGCCTCTTCCGCGACCGCATTGAGCAGTAAGCGGTCGGCTTCGCTCACCGCTGCTGCCACCAGCACTTTGCGCACGCGCTGGCAGAACGCTGCCCGGGTCAGGCCGTTGCGATACGGCGCCGCTTGACGCAGGCGACCGACCATTGCCAGCAGCAGAGGGGCGTCTGCAGCGTGCTCTAGCTGCTGCCAAGCATCTTCCAAAGCCTCGTTCTCGGCCTCCGAACCCAGCAGCCAGTCCGACAAGCGTGGCTCATCACCGGCAATCGGCAGCATCGGGTTATGCAGATGGCCGCCAGCCAATTCATCGTCCGAGGATGTCAGTAAAAGCAGATCATCGGGGATGTTCATGGCGAAGGTGTAGCTGTGCTGGCTGTCTGACGAGGTGCGCGCACGGAACATGGTGTCGCGCGACAGCGGGTTGTCGAACAACGAAATCGACGATACCGGGAAGTCATTGTCGAGGTTGCTCAGGATGTACTCGGGCAGTTCGGTCAACTCGTTCTCGCTGAGGTCCAGCAACTCCAGCGGCAGCACGTCACGGATCCAGACCGGCCATTCCTGGATGCCCATGTTGTTGAGTTCGAGCCGGCGCAGATTGCTCAGGCCGGCTGGCGCTTCGCTGATCTCGGCCAGACGGTTGCCGGCCAGCTCGAGCACGGTCAGGTGGCTCAGACGGGCAATGGTAGCGAGCATGCTCGCGTCGATTTGCAGGCCCATGTCGCGAATCGACAGGTAATTCAGTCGCGGCATGCGCAGGAAGGCGTTGGGCAAGTCCTGGCTGGCATTGGCGTGTTCGACGATCCGCAGGCTCTCGACCAGCGGGAAGCGGCTGAAGAAACTGTCCAGCTGTGCGGTGCTGCCGCTCATGCGGGCCAGCGACAGGTTGCGTACCCGCTCGTAGAAAAAGTCTGGAAGCTGTGGTGGGAACTGACCAATGTCGATGTTTTCCAGACGCAACGTGGTGTGCGTCATGCCCAGCTCCTGGTTACGCCAGAACGCGGTGAGGGCAGCACCGACGCGATTGCGCGCGGTGATCACCGACTGTTCCATCGGCACAGCCGAACTGGAGGCGTTGGCCCATTGATCGATGGTATCGCGCAGCGTCTGCCGGCGCTGGTTGTGCTCTTGCAGGCGGGCGCTCAGTGCCGGCGACAGGTCGGCCTCGATTCGGCCACTCATGGTGTCCTGGTTGAGCATGATCCGTAGCAGGTGTTCATCGACGATCGCGTTGCCCTGCAACGAGATGACCGTTGCAGGGCCCTCGCCAGGCTCGTCGCCGAGCAAAAAACCCGGCAGGGTGCGGATCTGGTTGTCGCGCAGGGAAATTTCTCTGAGCCCGGTCAAAGCCTCTGTGCCAAGGCCTTGCGGCCATTGCTCAAGCTGCATCCGTTCGAGGCCGAGGTAATCCAGAGCGAGTTCGGCGAATTCTGCGCGGTACCGAGACGACAGGCGATTGCCGCTCAGATCAAGCCGGCGCAACTGAGGCAGGCTGGCCAGGCCCTCGATGTCGACGCCGCTCAATGGCAGGTTCTGGTTGGTCACGCTGAGCGATTCCAGCGCCGGGAAGTGTTGACCGATCAGCCAGATGCCGAACAACAACTGTGAGGGCGCCGCATTCGCCTCATAGGGACGGCTGATTTCCAGTGAACGCAAGTCGGGGAATTGGCGGAACAGGTTGATCAGCTGGCGCTCGTACAAGGTCCAGCCGTCGGCGCTGCCGTAGGACGGCTCGATCAGTTGCAATTGCCAGACCGATGCGCCGAAGGATGTCGGCAGGTTTTCAGGGAAACGCGCCAGGTTGACGCTCTCCAGGCGCAGTGCCGGGCGTTCGCCGCTGAGGGTGGGCAGGGCGGTATCGTGCCAGTGCTGCATCAGTTGGTCTGCCAGCCGCGTCAGGGCCGCTGCTTGCTCGCTGCTGACATCGGTATGGCGGCTGCGCCAGTCGTCGAGGCTGCTGCGCAGACCATTACGTTGTTCAAGCAAGCCCTGCAGCAGTGCATTGATATCGGCGCGGTTCATGCCGGTATCCTGCAGGTGGGTCAGAATCTGGTCTGCCGACCACGCGGTGTGCTCCGGCAGGCCAGTCAGACGGATCATGCGCAGCAGCGCATGCCGGGTAAAACCGCCCGCCGGCCCGCCGCGGCCGCCCAGGGTGTAGCCCAGGCGGCCATCGGCAAGGCGCATCGGTGAGCGGTAGCCTGGGCGTACGGGCTGCATTCTCAGCACATCTCTGAGCGTGTCGCGTGGCAGAAGCGGCGCTTGCTGCAAATGGGCCAGCAGGCCCGGCGCATCCTCGATACCTGCATCAGCCAGCCCTGCCCGCAACTCGGCCGGCACGGCTTGCAGCAGCGCGTCAGCCAGCGACGGATAGACCTGAGGGGCATCGGTACTGGCGGGGTCGATGATCAGGTAGCCGGCTGCTGCGCTGATGATGGTCAGCGGCTCGGGCGAGTCTTCCGGGCCGATGCTATCGACTTCCAGTGGCGACTTGATACGTTGCTCCAGGCGCAGGGCAAGGTCTGCCGGCCATCCGGGCAGCTGCTCCAGGCTGCGCAGGATCAAGCGGTCGCTGTCCCAGTTGCGTACCCCTTGCAGGTACAAGCCTTCATAGGCGCGGGCGAGCCGCAACTGTTGCTGGTAGACGCGAATTTCATCGCCGAGGCGTCGAGGTACCTTGCCAGCTTCCAGCGCCTGGGATTCCTGCACCGTGGCGTGGCGCAGCAGCTCGTCGATGATCGGCGTCGGCAACTGTGGGTATTGATGGGCAATGACTGGCGCACCATGCGCCTCGCTGGATGGCAACTGCCGATAACGGCGGCTGAATTCTGCCTGCAACTCTGCGCGTTGAACCTGGCTACCCCGCAGTTGCTGGTCGAGGTCGAAGCGCGACAAGGTGTCCTCCAGCAGCGCCGGTAAGCGCTCGCCTTCGCCGACTGCCCTGCGCAACGCTGCCTCGTCGGCGGCGCTGACTGCGAGGATTTGCAGTGCCGTGGCGTCATCGAACCTGCCGCTGAGGTGGCCGAGTCGGCGGAACAGGCTGATGCCCTGCCACTCGCGTGGTCGGTCCAGCCCATGCAGCCAGGCTCCGGCGCCGTTATGGCGCACCGGCGGCGCGTAGGCGTTCGGCGTATCTGGATGCTCGATACGCCAGGCCGCGGCCGAATCGCCTGGGCGCAGCGCGTAGGTCTGGCCATCCACGCGCAGCCAATGGCGGCCATCGTGCTGGTACAGGCCGAGTGCATCCGGTTCGAGATCGTCAGGCAAGCTGATGGTCTGTGCATAAGGCGTCAGGTCGGGTTGCCACAGGCGGCTCTGGCCATCGTCGAGTTCGACCGTTTCGAGCTCTTCGATAAACGACGGGGTTTCAACCGGTATCGGCTCAGGCGCTGTGCCTGGCTTGCCGATGGCGGCGCCCAGGCCACTGCCAACCAGGTGCGCGGCGCCAGCGAATGCAGCCATCTGGGCGATGTTTTCCACGACGTCCATCAGGTAGTCGCGGGCTTTCTGCTGATCGTCATGGCGCCAGCTCTCGATGCCCTCATACACCTCGTAACTCAGCTGCAGCGCGCAGACGCCGAGCATGACTTCACCCAACACGGGTATGAAAAAGCCCGCGACGTTGAGTGCAGTCAGCCCTCGGGCAAGCAGGTGTTCGCGATGCTTGACCGCTGAGATCACATCAATGATCGCGGTTGGCATGGCGTGAAACGCTGCATCCTGCTCGTGGCGGAACACCCGTTCGGTGACCAGCCCCTGCAACAGCGAGCCCGTCAGCAGGCGCTCTTGCAGATAGAGCTGAGCCTGTGGGTCGGGGGTGCGTTCGTAAGTGCCGCGAACCGTTAGCTTGAGCGGTTGCAGGCGGTCCAGCAGCTTTTGCTGGATCAACGCTTTGCTACGTTCTTCAAGGCAGTGATCCAGGTAGCCGATGTCATTCAGCAAACGATCGCGCAGATCCTCTTCACAGGCGGCCAGCGAAGCGTACTGTTTGAGCGGTGTCAGCGGGTCGGCGGGCACATAGAGTGCTACTGAAGGCTCGCTGCCCTGATCGGCAAAATGCAGCAGGCGGATGTCGGTCAGTTGCACGTCCCACAACGTCAGCACACTGACGCCAAGCTGCGTGGAGAGCAGCGGTTGATCCAGTGGCGCCGCCAGTGCAGCGTCGTACAGGGCCTTGCTGATGTTGTCCTGCAGATAGGCCAGGTGCAGGCTCTGCACAAAGGCATGGCGCTGTACCTGGGCCAGCTTGGCGTAAGTGGTCGGGTTGGTTGCGCGGGTATCTGCGCTGTCGTAATAAATGGCCTGCAGCAGGCGTTGATATTGGCCGCCGATGTCCAGGGTTCGGCACAGCTGGGCAAACCGTTCTGGCAGCAGCTCAAGCGCATTGCGGATCGGCACTGTGCCCATGAATCCCCTGTGGTCGAGGATCACTGACTTTTTCAGCCGGGCGTCGTCATTGTCCATGCCGCCTGGCTGCGCCGCGCTGGCTTCGAAATTGCGCAAGGCGTAATCCAGCAGCGGGCGCACGGCGTGTTGATAGGCAGTGCCGGGGTCGACTGCCGGGTCCGTGGCAATGAACCTGACGTCGAGCAGATAAGTAGCGCGGGTGTCCACGTCGAGCCCGAGCTGGTCCGTGAGGGCAGACGCCAATTGCGCACTGGCAAATTGCTCGAGGCCGGGCAGCTCCTCAAACAACTGCGCCACCTCTGCGGCGGCCTCCTGCAGCAGCGCATGCTCCTCGGCCAGGGCCTTGACGATGGCGGGTTGCTGCAGCCGCGCTTTGGCCAGCCAGGCAGGTGGATTGGCCTGGGCGTTGCGCAGGGCACTGTGCACCGATGGCGCGGCGTGGCCAAGCCAGGTCGGGGTCTTGCTGGCGATCAGGCGGTAGGCGCTGCTGAGTTCGTTTGAAGCATTTGCGGCAGTAGTCATGGAAGAGCCCGTTCAGTTAGGGAAGGCTCTGCGACTATGTCTGCGGCTTGCAAACCCGTGCGGTACATATGTTGCGTGCAGGCGTGGCGCAGGTTTCAGTCGTGCGCGGGCACCTGGTAAGCCTGCACCCCTGCGGCGGCGAAAGCGCTGTCCAGCGCCGGCGTCGCGCCACTGACACCGATGCTGCCGACATGCCGCCGTTTCTGGTCAAATACCGGCAGGCCGCCGGCAAGCGGCAGAAAACCCGGGATCGAACCGTAAGGGTTGGCCGGCAGCCCCGCGCTGCGTTCAGCCAACTGGCCCGATTCGACCGGGAAGTTGGCCGATGTCAGCGACTTCAGTTGTGCGACCTGAACGCTGCCTACGGCGCTGCCGTCCATACGCCGCAGGTATTTCAGATTGCCGTGCTGGTCGTGCACGCTGATGACGATGTTGTAGCCCTGCGCGGCGGCAGCTTGCTGGGCTGCATCGGCCATCAGCATGGCGCTGCGCAGCTCCAGGCGCGGGTCATCGGAGGCGGCGAACGCGGCAGGTGCAAGCAACGCCAGCAGGCCGATGTGCAGAATGTTCATAGGGCGTTTCCGGCTTGTTGAAGAGTGGGCCGCTATCCTAAAAGCACCACAGCCATGAAGCTGGCGCAGATTGTTAGCATGTGTTGCCGATGCGCCTTGGCATGATTCGGGTTTATGATGGCGGCAGCCGAAGAATAGCCCTTCATGGAGTGCGCAATGCAGACCCTGTACCCGCAGATCAAACCCTACGCCCGTCACGATCTGGCCGTGCAAGCGCCGCATGTGCTGTATGTCGACGAGAGCGGTTCGCCAGAAGGTCTGCCGGTGGTGTTCATCCACGGTGGCCCGGGTGCCGGCTGCGACGCGCAGAGCCGCTGCTATTTCGACCCGAACCTGTACCGCATCATCACCTTCGATCAGCGCGGCTGTGGCCGCTCGACGCCGCACGCCAGCCTGGAAAACAACACCACCTGGGACCTGGTCGAGGACATGGAGCGCATTCGCGAGCACCTGGGCATCGACAAATGGGTGCTGTTCGGCGGCTCGTGGGGCTCGACGCTGGCGCTTGCCTACGCGCAGAAACACCCCGAACGCGTGCACGGGCTGATCCTGCGCGGCATCTTCCTCGCCCGCGCTCAGGAAATCCGCTGGTTCTACCAGGAAGGCGCCAGTCGGCTGTTCCCGGACTACTGGCAGGACTACATCGCGCCGATCCCGCAGGACGAACGCGGTGACCTGGTCAGTGCCTTCCACAATCGCCTGACCGGCAACGATCAGATTGCCCAGATGCACGCCGCCAAGGCCTGGTCGACCTGGGAAGGTCGCACCGCCACCCTGCGGCCCAACCCGCTGGTGGTCGATCGCTTCTCCGAGCCGCAACGTGCGCTGTCGATTGCCCGCATCGAGTGCCACTATTTCACCAACGATGCCTTCCTCGAGCCTGATCAACTGATCCGCGACATGCCCCGCATCGCCCACCTGCCGGCGGTTATCGTGCATGGCCGCTATGATGTGATCTGCCCGCTGGACAACGCCTGGGCGCTGCACCAGGCCTGGCCCAACAGCGAGTTGAAGGTGATCCGCGACGCCGGCCACGCTGCGTCCGAGCCGGGTATCACTGACGCGCTGGTGCGCGCCGCCGACCAGATGGCCCGGCGCTTGCTGGATCTGCCGTTGGAAGAAGCGTGAAGGCCCTGCTGCAGCGCGTGCAGAACGCACGCGTCGAAGTCGCCGGCGAAGTGGTGGGTGCGGTCGAGCAGGGTTTGTTGGTATTGGTGGCGGTCGAGCCTGCAGATACCCGCGAGCATGCCGACAAACTGCTGCACAAGCTGCTTAACTACCGGGTGTTCAGTGATGCCGACGGCAAGATGAACCTGTCGCTCAAGGACATCGGCGGCGGCTTGCTGCTGGTGTCGCAGTTCACCCTGGCGGCCGACACTCGCAGTGGCATGCGCCCGGGCTTCTCGACCGCCGCGCCGCCTGCGCTTGGCGCCGAGTTGTTCGAGTATCTGCTGGGTCAGGCACGGGCGTCCCATGACGACGTTGCCAGTGGCCGTTTTGGTGCAGATATGCAGGTCCATCTGGTCAATGATGGCCCCGTAACATTTATGTTACAAATCTGAGGCGAAATAACCGCTTGTTTGTACAAAACAAGAGGGTTTTGACGATAAATAGTTGTTGCCGCCTGATGCGTTGTCACGCGGCCTGCTAGATAATCGCGCGGCTGTAGAGACCTGCGTTCGCAGGTCCGTTGTACCAAGACTTGAGGACTGTCTGGAGCCGTTTGGGGAATCATTGAGCCCTTACGGGGTCCGAACAGTGCTCGCCAACCCGGCATTTGTAGCTGGCCGTTGGTTTCATGATCTGTTTTCGGCGAGGGTTGCTCGTGATTGTAAGTCCCCGTAATGCACCAAAGATCCCCGGCAATCGGTTGCGTACCGCCCTGGCGGCTGGCGTGGCCTTGGTCGGCCTGCTGAGCGCGGGTCAGCTGTGGGCATTCAACCTTGACGACGTCGCCGCCAAGGCGAAGGATCTGGCCGGTCAGAAGTACGAAGCACCGAAGAGCAATCTGCCGGCGGTGTTCCGTGACATGAAGTACGCCGACTACCAGAAGATCCGTTTCCTCCAGGAAAAGGCCGAGTGGGCTCAGGACAAGACGCCGTTCAAGCTGTCCTTCTATCACCAGGGCATGCACTTCGACACCCCGGTGAAAATCAACGAAGTCACCGCTTCCAAGGTTGAAGAGATCAAGTACGACGCCAGTCGTTTCGATTTCGGCGACGTGCCGCACGACGCCAAGACCGTGGAAAACCTCGGCTATGCCGGTTTCCGCGTGCTCTACCCGATCAACAAGGCTGACAAGCAAGACGAAATCATGACCTTGCTTGGCGCCAGCTACTTCCGCGTCGTCGGTAAGGGCCACGCCTACGGCCTGTCGGCCCGTGGCCTGGCCATCGACACCGCGCTGCCGTCGGGTGAAGAATTCCCGCGTTTCACCGAATTCTGGGTCGAGAAGCCCAAGCCGACCGACAAGCACCTGGTGATCTACGCCCTGCTTGATTCGCCGCGTTCCACCGGTGCCTACAAGCTGACCGTGCGCCCAGGCAACGACACCATCGTCGATGTCAAATCGCGCATCTACCTGCGTGACCACGTCAGCCGTCTGGGCATTGCGCCGTTGACCAGCATGTACCTGTTCGGCCCTAACCAGCCGTCCAAAGTGCTCAACTACCGCCCGGCCCTGCACGACTCCGAAGGCCTGGCGATCCATGCGGCCAACGGCGAATGGCTGTGGCGCCCGCTGAACAACCCGCGCCACCTGGCTGTGAGCAACTTCAGCGTGGAAAACCCGCGTGGTTTCGGCCTGATGCAGCGCCACCGCGCCTTCAGCGACTACGAAGACCTCGACGACAACTACCAGAAGCGTCCAAGCACCTGGATCGAGCCGCAAGGCGACTGGGGCAAGGGCACTGTCGATCTGGTCGAGATTCCGACCGCCGATGAAACCAACGACAACATCGTTGCTTTCTGGAGCCCGGAAACCCTGCCTGAGCCAGGCCAGCCAGCCGATTACAACTATCGCCTGCACTGGACCATCGACGAAGCCAAGTTCCAGGCCCCTGACCTGGGCTGGGTCAAGCAGACCCTGCGTTCCACCGGTGACGTCAAACAGTCCAACCTGATCCGTCAGCCGGATGGCAGCGTGGCGTTCCTGGTCGATTTCGCAGGTCCCGCGCTTGCTGCCCTGCCTGAAGACAGCGCCGTGCGCAGCCAGATCAGCGTTGGCGACAATGCCGAGGTGGTCGAGAACAACCTGCGCTACAACCCAGAGACCAAGGGCTGGCGCCTGACCCTGCGCTTGAAGATCCAGGATCCGAAGAAGTCCACCGAAATGCGCGCTGCGCTGCTACAGGACGTTCCGGTAGAGGCACCGAAGCCGGCCAAGGACAGCAAGCATGTCAAGGCTGCGGCCAAGCACGCCAAGGCTGAAAAACCTGCCGAGCAACCTGCTGCAGACGCGGCAGCCACCCCTGCGGCCCCGGCCACCACCGAGAAGGTGTTGACCGAGACCTGGACCTATCAGTTGCCTGCCGATGAGTAATTCAAACCTACGGCCAGTCTCGGTTGCCGAGTACCTGGCCCATCTGCCCCTGAGTGACGAGCAGCGTGCGCAACTGGCCGACTGCACCTCGTTCAGCGAGCTGCACCAGCGCCTGGCGGCCAATCCGGCCGCCGGCTCTGCCGAAGCGTCGGTGGCTGCCCGCCTGACCGTCGGCAGTGCCGGCGAAATGGAAGAAGCCGAGATGCTCGGCGTCGACGGCAATGGCAACCTGAGCCTGAAGATCGCTCCGCCGATCACCCGCACGCGGGTGTTGCCGGAGCCATGGCGGACCAACGTACTGGTGCGCATGTGGCGGCGCCTGACCGGCCGCCCCGTCGCCCCGCAACCGCCCCAGCGCGAGCTGCCGGCGGCACGCTGGCGCTGGGTCGGCTCGATGCGCCGTTACATCCTGCTGGCCCTGATGCTCGGCCAGACATTTGTCGCGGGCTGGTACATGAAGGGCATCCTGCCCTATCAGGGCTGGTCGTTCGTCGACCTTGACGAAGTATTCAACCAGCCGCTGTGGGATACCGTGGTGCAGGTCTGGCCGTACGCCTTGCAGACCTCGATCCTGGTCCTCTTCGGGATCCTCTTCTGTTGGGTTTCAGCCGGTTTCTGGACTGCCTTGATGGGCTTCCTCGAGCTGCTCACCGGGCGCGACAAATACAAGATCTCCGGCAGCAGTGCCGGCAGTGAGCCGATCGATGCCCAGGCGCGTACTGCGCTGGTCATGCCGATCTGCAACGAAGACGTGCCGCGGGTGTTCGCCGGCCTGCGCGCGACCTTCGAGTCGGTCGCCGCCTCCGGCAACCTCGACCGCTTCGACTTCTTCGTCCTCAGCGACTCCAACGATCCGGATATCGCCGTGGCCGAGCAACAGGCCTGGCTGGACGTATGCCGTGAAGCCAAAGGCTTTGGCCGGATCTTCTATCGCCGCCGTCGCCGCCGCGTCAAACGCAAGAGCGGCAACCTTGACGACTTCTGCCGTCGCTGGGGCAGCGAGTACAAGTACATGGTCGTGCTCGACGCCGACAGCGTCATGAGCGGTGAATGCCTGAGCAGCCTGGTGCGCCTGATGGAGGCCAACCCGGATGCCGGTATCATCCAGACTGCGCCCAAGGCGTCGGGCATGGACACCCTGTATGCGCGTCTGCAGCAGTTCGCTACCCGTGTGTACGGCCCGCTGTTCACCGCTGGCCTGCACTTCTGGCAGCTGGGCGAATCGCACTACTGGGGGCACAACGCGATCATCCGCATGAAGCCCTTTATCGAGCACTGCGCGCTGGCGCCGTTGCCGGGTAAAGGTGCCTTTGCCGGCGCGATCCTTTCCCACGACTTCGTTGAAGCAGCGCTGATGCGCCGTGCCGGCTGGGGTGTGTGGATTGCCTATGACCTGGATGGCAGCTACGAAGAATTGCCACCCAACCTGCTCGACGAGCTCAAGCGGGACCGTCGCTGGTGTCACGGCAACCTGATGAACTTCCGCCTGTTCCTGGTCAAGGGCATGCACCCGGTGCACCGTGCGGTGTTCCTGACCGGGGTGATGTCGTACCTGTCGGCGCCGTTGTGGTTCTTCTTCCTGGTGCTGTCGACGGCGTTGCTGGCGACCAACACCCTGATGGAGCCGCAATACTTCGTCGAGCCGTTCCAGCTGTACCCGCTGTGGCCGCAATGGCACCCGGAGAAGGCCATCGCGCTGTTTTCCACCACGGTGGTGCTGCTGTTCCTGCCCAAGCTCTTGAGCATCATCCTGATCTGGGCCAAGGGCGCTACCGAATTCGGTGGGCGCTTCAAGGTGACCGTGTCGATGCTGATCGAGATGCTGTTCTCGATGCTGCTGGCGCCGGTGCGGATGATCTTCCACACCCGCTTCGTCCTGGCCGCGTTCCTCGGCTGGGCAGCGACCTGGAACTCGCCGCAGCGTGATGACGACTCCACGCCATGGAGCGAGGCTGTCCGTCGGCATGGTCCACAGACCCTGCTCGGCGTGGCCTGGACAGTGCTGGTAGCCTGGCTCAACCCAAGCTTCCTGTGGTGGTTGGTGCCGATTGTCGGTTCGCTGATGCTGTCGATCCCGGTATCGGTGATTTCCAGCCGCGTGGGCCTCGGTCTGCGCGCCAAGGACGAGAAGCTGTTCCTGATCCCTGAGGAATACGCCACGCCAACCGAGCTGCTGGCCACTGACCGGTACACCCACGAGAACCGTTGGCATGAACTGAACGACGGCTTCGTGCGGGCTGTGGTCGATCCGCGGCAGAATGCGCTGGCCTGCGCCATGGGTACTGCCCGGCATGGCCAGTCGGCGGCGATCGAGGCACTGCGTGAAGAGCGCATCGCCAAGGCGCTGGAAGTCGGCCCGGCCGGGCTGGATGGCAATACGCGCCTGGCGCTGCTGAGCGACCCGGTGGCGCTGTCGCGTCTGCACGAGCGGGTCTGGGCTGGCGAACATGCGGCCTGGATCGACGCCTGGCGCAGCTCGATCAACAGCGACCCGCATTCGCCGTTGTTGCCGTTGCATCCAGAGGGTGAAGGGCAGCCGACTTTAGTCGGCGCCTGAGACAACCCTGAGGGCCGCGTTGCGGCCCTTTCTTTTTGGCCAACAAAGTCCCCCCCAGCTCTAGGTCCCGGGCCGCGCATGCGTTAGCATCGCTTCCGGTATTCCGAGCAGGCCAGTACGGCCGTGCCAACAATAAGATTCGTACTCTTTCTTTGCTAGGGGACTTGGTGATGATGAAGAAATACCTGTCGCGACTGCTGGTCGGCGTCACGGCGCTGGTCGCGGTGACTGCGGCCCAGGCCGGCGCCATCGACGATGCGGTCAAGAGCGGCACCCTGCGGGTCGGCATGGACCCGACCTACATGCCGTTCCAGATGACCAACAAGCGTGGCGAGATCATCGGCTTTGAAGTCGATATCCTCAAAGCCATGGCCAAGTCCATGGGCGTCAAGCTGGAGACCGTCTCCACCGCTTACGACGGCATCATCCCGGCGCTTCTGACCAACAAGTTCGACATGATCGGCAGCGGCATGACCCTGACTCAGGAACGCAACCTGCGCCTGAACTTCAGCGAACCGTTCATCGTGGTCGGCCAGACCCTGCTGATCCGCAAGGAGCTGGCGGGCGAGATCAAGTCGTACAAAGACCTGAACAGCGACAAGTACCGCATCACCTCCAAGCTCGGCACCACCGGCGAAATGGTGTCCAAGAAGCTCATCAGCAAAGCCAAGTACCACGGCTATGACAACGAGCAGGAAGCGGTCATGGACGTGGTCAACGGCAAGGCCGATGCCTTTGTCTACGATGCCCCGTACAACGTGGTGGCGATCGAGAAGGCCGGCGCTGGCAAGCTGCTGTTCCTTGAAGAGCCCTTCACCTACGAGCCACTGGCATTCGGCTTGAAGAAAGGCGACTACGACAGCATCAACTTCATCAACAACTTCCTGCACCAGATCAAGCACGACGGCACCTATGATCGGATCCACGACAAGTGGTTCAAGAACAAGGACTGGCTCAAGGAAATGGAATAAGGGCCCAGGCCACAAGCCCAGGCTTTGACCCCGACGCGCAGGCAAACCCTGCGCGTTCGCATTTACGGAACTACCCACGTGATCAAACACAAGAAAGCCCAGTGGCCCTGGCACGGGCTGACCGCGCTGGTGCTGGTCGGTCTGGCCATCAGCCTGTACCTCGCCACGTCGATGATGGCCTACGAGTGGCGCTGGAACCGCGTCCCGCAGTATTTCGCCTACCAGGCTGAAGACGCCCAGCGCGCCGCCAGCTACGGCACGGTTGAAGAGATCGTGGTACAGGGTGACAACGCGCGCGTTACCCTCAAGGCTGAAGACGGCGAGCAGCAAGTGCTGGACGTGGCCAAGGACAGCCTGCAGCTGAGCCGCGGCGATGACGTTGCCGAAGGCGATCAGATCGGCGTCACCCGCCATTGGGCAGCCGGGCCGTTGGCCTGGGGCCTGTGGACCACGCTGTGGCTGTCGGTTGTGTCCGGTGCGCTAGGCCTGGTGATTGGACTGTTTGCCGGGTTGTGCCGGTTGTCCAACAACCCGACCCTGCGCGACCTGTCGACGGTCTACGTCGAGCTGGTGCGCGGTACGCCATTGCTGGTGCAGATCTTCATCTTCTACTTTTTCATCGGCACGGTGCTCAATCTCTCTCGCGAGTTTGCCGGGGTCGCCGCGCTAGCGCTGTTCACCGGTGCTTACGTGGCCGAGATCGTGCGGGCCGGGGTGCAGTCGATTGCCCGTGGGCAGAACGAAGCCGCACGTTCGCTGGGCCTGAATGCCAGCCAGTCGATGCGCCATGTGATCCTGCCGCAGGCGTTCAAGCGGGTGTTGCCACCGCTGGCCGGGCAGTTCATCAGCCTGGTCAAGGACACTTCACTGGTCTCGGTGATCGCCATCACCGAACTGACCAAGAGCGGGCGTGAGGCGATCACCACCTCGTTCTCGACCTTCGAAATCTGGTTCTGCGTGGCAGGCCTGTACCTGCTGATCAACCTGCCGCTGTCGCACCTCGCCAGCCGGCTCGAGCGGAGGCTTGCGCAAAGTGATTGAAGTCCGTGATCTGTTGAAAGTGTTCGACACCCGTGGCCAGGTAGTGCGCGCGGTGGATAACGTCAGCACCGGCGTGGCCAAGGGCGAAGTGGTGGTGGTGCTGGGCCCGTCGGGCTCGGGCAAGTCGACCTTCCTGCGCTGCCTGAACGGCCTTGAGCACTTCGATGCCGGCCATGTGTCGATCAACGGTATACCGCTGGCCGACCCGAAGACCGACATCAACGCCTATCGCCGCGAAGTCGGCATGGTCTTCCAGCACTTCAACCTGTTCCCGCACATGACTGTGCTGGAGAACCTGTGCCTGGCGCAAAAGGTCGTGCGCAAGCGCAACAAGGCCGAGCGCGAGGCCAAGGCGCGGGCACTGCTGGACAAGGTCGGGATTGCCGAGAAAGCCAACGAATTCCCTTCGCGGCTGTCCGGCGGCCAGCAGCAGCGCGTGGCGATTGCCCGTGCGCTGGCGATGGAGCCGAAGGTGATGCTGTTCGACGAGCCGACCTCGGCACTCGACCCGGAAATGGTCGGCGAAGTGCTCGATGTCATGAAGACCCTGGCCAGAGAAGGCATGACCATGGTCTGCGTTACCCACGAGATGGGCTTTGCCCGCGAAGTGGCTGACCGTGTGCTGTTCTTCGATCACGGCAAGTTGCTGGAAGATTCGGCACCGGCGGCGTTCTTTGATTCACCCAGGGACCCGCGCGCCCAGGCCTTTCTGCGCCAGGTGTTGTAAGCCCAGGTTCGGTGCCGGCCAGGGTGGCCGGCACCGTTCTTCGGTTACAGGCTGAAGCGGCCGACCATGCCCCGCAGGTCTCGTCCCAACTGCTCCAGCTCGCCACTCGAAGCGGCGGTCTGCTCACTCGCCGCGCTGGTTTGATCGGACACATCACGCACATTCAGCACGCTGCGATTGATCTGCTCGGCAACTACGCTCTGCTCCTCGCTGGCGGTGGCGATCTGCTGGTTCATACCCTGAATATTGGACACCGTCTGGGTGATCTGGCCCAACGCATCGCCGGCTTTGCGACTCAGCTCGACGCTGCGCTCGGTGAGCTGCTTGCTGTTGTCGAGCAGGTGGGTGACCTGGTCGGTGCCACTGTGCAGGTTGTCGATCAACTGCTCGATCTCCTCGGTCGATTGCTGGGTACGTTGTGCCAGCCCGCGCACTTCGTCGGCGACTACAGCAAAGCCGCGGCCAGCCTCGCCGGCCCGCGCCGCTTCGATGGCCGCGTTCAAGGCCAGCAGGTTGGTCTGCACCGAGACTGACTTGATCACATCCAGGATGCTGCCGATGCGCTGGCTCTCGGCGGCCAGGTGGTGCATGGCCTCCAGGCAATGGTCCATCTGCGCGGCCAGTTGCTCGATCTCGGCCACGGCCAGAGTGACCACGGCATCGCCCTGTTGCGCCTGCTGATCGGCGCTGGTGGCGGCCTGCGCGGCATGTTCGGCGTTCTGCGCGACCTCCTGCACGGTGGCGCTCATCTGATTCATGGCGGTGGCGACCTGGTCGGTGTCTTCCTTCTGCTGGTTGATCCGCGCCTTGGTGTCCTGGCTGGCGACAGCCAGTTGTGAGGCCGCGCTGGAAAGCTGGCTGACGCCCTGATCGATGCCGCCGATCAGCTCCCGCAAGCTTACGGTCATGTCGCGCATGCTGTTCTGCAGCTGCCCCAGCTCGTCGCGCCGCTCCACTGTATCCAGCTGGCTGAGGTCGCCTCTGGCGATACGCGCGGCCTGGGCCAGTGTCTGGCGCAGGGGCTGGGTGATCTGACCGGTGATCAGCCAGGCGGCAATTACCCCGACCACCAGTGCCAGCAAGGCAACGCTGGTCAGTACCGAGCGATCCTCAACCGCCTCATGATCGCGCTGCTCGACCTTCTGCTTGGCCAGGGCAACGCTGGCGGCGCTCAGTTGGTCGCCGAGCTTCTCCATGTTGTCGTGCAGTTGCTCTACCTCGATCGCCGCGCTGCGGTACTGCTCAAGGCTGCTGCGATAGCGCGCCAGCTCGGCGGCTGGCCGCTCGGTCAGGGCGCGCGGCAGGCCCAACGGTGCAAGGGCGGCGAGCAGTTGTGCAAGCGTGCTGTCGGCGGCAGTCAAGGCCGAGTCGCCAACCTGGGCGAACGCCTCCAGCGGCGAGTAGGTGTAGGCCGGTAGCAGGCTCTGCTGGTTGGCGCCTTCGACGTGCCGCGAGAGGTTGTCCATGAGGCCGATCAGGTTGCTCTGTTGGCCGTCGGCCGAGAGCTTGAGCAGGGTTTGGTTCTGCAGCTCGTCGATGGCCTCACCCAGCGTGTGCTCCTGCTGTTGCATGCCGGCGCGCAGCTCGCTGCGTTTGGCCACGGCTTGCTGGAGCAGGCCGAAGTCTTCACGCAAGCGCTTGAGCTGCTCCAGTTTTTGCGTGAGCAACTGCCGCGACTGGTCGACACTGCTGCGTTGCGCAAGCACGCCGAGCATGCCCTCCAGTTGCTCGATGATGGTGTTGATGCGGGTCCTGCTGGTGTCGTCAGCGAGCACCCGATAGGTGATCCGTTCTGCTCGCAGGTCTTTGCTCAGGTCATTGATGCGGGTGATTTCGCTGAGCTGCTGCGAGCGACTGATGGCCCCGTCGAGGGCATTCCAGCCACTGAGGGTGGTGGCCAGGGTAAGCAACAGCACCACGCTGAAGCCGAGCGCCAACTTGAGCCTGACGCTCAGGTTGCCGAGCGTGCGATTGATAAAGCCGAACATGGCATACCTCCGTCCATTCAAGATGACCACGGACTGTGGCCATGCCTGCTCATCGGCACGGAGGTTGTAGGACTTGACCTGCAAATCCTGTGGGAAAATTCCTTGCGCGGCGTAGGAAATCTCCTAGGCCGCGCACAGGGGGGCTGCTCGCCTAAAGCCGGAACCGCCCCACCAAACCCTGCAGGTGGGTACCCAAACGAGCCAGTTCGACGCTCGAGCTGGCGGTTTCTTCACTGGCTGCCGATGTCTGGTCGGAGATATCGCGCACGTTCATCACGCTGCGGTTGATCTCTTCGGCGACTGCGCTCTGCTGCTCGGCGGCAGTGGCGATCTGCTGGTTCATGGCCTGGATCGACGACACTGTGCGGGTAATGGTCTCCAGCGAGCCACCGGCACGTCGGGTCAGCTCGACGCTGCTCTCGGTCAGGTCGCGGCTGGCGTCCATCACGCTGGCCACGCGCTGAGTACCGCTCTGCAGGCCGGCGATCAGCGCTTCGATCTCTTCAGTCGATTGCTGAGTACGCTGGGCCAGGCTGCGCACTTCGTCGGCCACTACCGCAAAGCCGCGCCCGGCTTCACCGGCGCGCGCGGCTTCGATGGCGGCGTTGAGGGCAAGCAGGTTGGTCTGCTGAGCGACTGCCTTGATCACATCGAGCACGCTGCCGATCTTGTCGCTTTCGCCCTTGAGCTGGTTCATCGCTTCGCTGGAGTTGTTCACTTCGCTGGCCAGGCGCTCGATCTGGGCGATGGCTTCGCCGACCACACGATCACCTTCACGGGCCTGCTGGTCGGCCGCCAGGGCCGCCTCGGAGGCTTGTTCAGCGTTGCGTGCAACTTCATGCACGGTGGCGGCCATTTCGTTCATGGCGGTGGCGACCTGGTCGGTCTCGACCTTTTGATTGTTGACCCCGGCGCTGGTCTGTTCGGTGACTGCCGAGAGCTCTTCAGCCGCACTGGCGATCTGCGTGACGCCGTCACCGATACCGCCGATCAACTCGCGCAGGCCCACGGTCATGCGCTGCATGCTGGCCTGCAACTGGCCGAGCTCATCGCGGCGGTCGATCTGCAGGTTCTGGCTGAGGTCGCCACTGGCCACTCGTTCGGCTGCGGTCAGGGTGTAGCGCAGTGGCCCGACGATCTGGCGGGTGATGACCCACGCCGCGATCAAACCGAGCAACAAGGCCAGCGCGGTGGCGCCGGCGAGCAGGGTCTTGGCTTGCTGGGTGCCCTGGTCGCGCACCTCGGTTTGCGAGCTGGTCATCTGCTTGCTGGTATCGATCAGCACAGCACCTTGCTCGACCATGCGCTGCAGGGCCTGCTCTGTGGCCGTCTGGGCACTGGCAAACTGATTGACCGCATCGCGGTAGGCGGCCAGCGCTGTGGAGGCGTCATCCAGGCCAGCAGCGTACTCGGCAGGCAGCTTGGCCGGCAGCGCCTTGAGCACGGCCAGAGCCTGGTCGATGGCCGTCAGGGCGGTCTGCTGGAATTCAGGTTTACCGCTGTAGGTGTAGCCGCGCACCTGGAAGCGTGCCTGCTGCAGCAGGGCGCTGACCTCGACCGCATGCTGGTACTGGTTGACATCGCCGGCCGCCAGCAGGCGTTGCTGGACCTGGCTGATCAGCGCAGCGGCTTTGTCGGCGCTGTCGCCGAGCACACTGCGGCTGGCATCGCGGCGCTGGCCGGCCTGGCGGATGTCAGCAAAGGCTTGTTGATACTGGCGCACCGCCTCACGTTGCTGCTCGAGGCGCTGCAAGTCGGCAGGCTGCTCGATCTGGCCGAGCATCAGTTGTACCTGGCGGTCCAGGTTGGCCAAGGCTGTTTCCAGCGCAGCGACGCCTTTTTCGTCGCGGTCACGCTCGTATTGCTGGCGGGCAATACGCAGTTCCTGGGTGTACTGATGGATCACCGAAATGTTGCCCAGCGTGTCACCGCGCGAGGTAACGCCGTTGATGCCGGACCAGCCGGTCAATGTGATCGCCAGGGTCAGCAACAGGACCAGGCCAAAACCAAAGCCGAGCTTGCGGCTTACACTCATATTTCCCAGAGACTGGGCAACCCACTGGAACATGTTCGACTCCCCCGGCGTTGGCGCTGCAGATTTTTTCTTGTGCTGCTCAGGCCATCGGCCTTGGCCGGGGAAACTTGACGGAAAAGTTCTGACCGATCAGTCAGAAAATACGCGAGAGCAGGGCAGTGACGGCTGTCTCGACGCGCAGAATACGTGCACCCAACTGCACCGGTTGCAGGCCGGCCTTGGCCAGCAGGTCGACTTCGTAGGGGATCCAGCCGCCTTCCGGGCCGATTGCCAGGGTTACCGGCTGCTGCACGGCGCGAGGGCAGGCCGGGTATTCGCCGGGGTGACCGACCAGGCCCAGGGAGTCGGCGGCGATGGCCGGTAGCCGGTCTTCGACGAACGGCTTGAAGCGCTTCTCGATGATGACTTCTGGCAGCACGGTATCGCGAGCTTGTTCCAAGCCCAGGATCAGGTTCTCGCGGATCGCTTCAGGGTTGAGGAATGGCGTTTGCCAGAAGCTTTTCTCGACCTTGTAGCTGTTGAGCAGGATCAGCCGGGGCACGCCGAGGGTGGCGATGGTCTGGAACAGCCGGCGGAGCATCTTTGGCCTCGGCACCGCGAGGATCAGGGTCAACGGCAGCTTGGCCGGTGGTTGCTGGTCGAAGCTGACCTGCAACTCGGCCTCGTGGCCTTCCAGGCGAACCACGCTGGCCTGGCCCATCAACCCATTTATCTGGCCCACGCGCAGGGTGTCGCCCACCGCAACGCGGTGGATTTCCTGCATGTGGGTGAAGCGCCGATCAGCCAGCACGACGCGGTCGGCCGCGATGAAGTCGGCCTGTTCAAGCAGCAGCAGGTTCATGGCTGGGTCGCTGGCGGCTGGTCTTCCGGATCGTCGGCAGCGGGCTCTTCGAGCGGGCCGCGCTTGCGGATCAGGCCACCACAGAGCACGCCGATTTCGAACAGCAACCACATCGGCACGGCCAGCAGAGTCTGCGAGAAGATATCCGGCGGGGTCAGGACCATGCCGACCACGAAGCAGCCGATGATCACGTAGGGGCGGATCTTGCGCAGGTATTTGACGTCGACCACGCCGATCCATACCAGCAGCACCACCGCCACCGGGATCTCGAAAGCCACGCCAAAGGCGAAGAACAGGGTCATGACGAAATCAAGGTAGCTGGCGATGTCGGTCATCATCGACACCCCTTCCGGGGTGGCGCTGGCGAAGAAGCCGAAGATCAGCGGGAACACCAGGAAGTAGGCGAACGCCATGCCGGCGTAGAACAGTACGATGCTCGACACCAGCAGCGGGATGGCGATGCGTTTTTCATGGCGATACAGGCCCGGGGCGATGAAGCCCCAGATCTGGTGGAGGATCACCGGGATCGCCAGGAATAGCGAGACGATCATGGTCAGCTTGAACGGCGTCAGGAACGGCGAGGCCACGTCGGTGGCGATCATCGTCGCGTTGGCCGGCAGGTGATCGCGCAGCGGCGCCGAGACCAGGGTGTAGATCTGCTGGGCAAACGAGAACAGCCCGGCAAAGATCAGGAAGATCACTGCGATACAGCGCAGCAGGCGTGTCCGCAGTTCGGTCAGGTGCGACACCAGCGGCATCGGCTGGTCGTGGTCCGGTCTATCGCTCATGGGGCTCGTGGCGTCTGGGGCGGCTCAGGGATGGCGGCCGGGGCAACAGGCGTGCTCGCGTCGGCGGGCACTGCAGTCGGGGCTTGCACGGCAGGTGGCGGCTCTGTCACCGGCACGATGGGCGCGCCAGCGTCTACCGGCGGCTGGGCCGGCTTGGGTGGCTCTGCCTGTGGGTTGAGGATGCGCCGGGCCTCCTGTTCCATCGACAGGATGTGCTCGTTGTGCAGCTGGCGGCGGATGTCGTCGGCGCCGATTTCGCGCTCGACTTCCATCTTGATGCTGTTGAAGCTGCGCTTGAGCCGGCCGATCCATAGGCCCGCAGTACGCGCGGCGCCGGGCAGGCGCTCGGGGCCGAGCACCACCAGGGCGACCAGGCCGACGAGCAGCAACTCACTGAAGCTGATGCCGAACATGGGTCAGTCTTTCCGCTGCGGCTCTTGGACCGGCTGGGCCTGGCCCTCGAGGGTGGTGTGCGGTTGAGTCAGCGGCGCAGTGGTATGTGGCTGCTGGGTTGGCGGCACGGGCTGCATCGGTTGCACCGGCGGCGGGGTCTGCTCGGCAGGTTTGTGTTCTTCGTCGCTCATGGCCTTGCGAAAGCCCTTGATCGACTCACCGAGGTCACCACCGAAGTTTTTCAGCTTCTTGGTGCCGAACACCAGGACCACCACGACCAGCAGGACGATCCAGTGTTTCCAGTCAAAAATACCCATTTTGTACTCCTGAAAAAGGTGTGTCGGGCTTCGCCAATACGCTCCTTGCAGGAGCGGCCTTGCCGGAGCGCCGGACCGGTCGGAAAGGGCTGCAAAGCAGCCCCGATCATCAATCCATCACGCCGAAGGCTGCCGCGCCGCCTTCTCATCGTGCCCGGACAAACCAAAGCGGCGGTCCAGCTCATCCAGCACCGCCTGCGGATGTTGCCCCAGTGCTGAAAGCATCACCAGGCTATGGAACCACAAGTCAGCTGTTTCGTAGATGACATCACTGCAGTCGCCGCTGTGCGCAGCGTCCTTGGCAGCAATGATGGTCTCGACCGACTCTTCACCGACCTTCTCGAGGATCTTGTTCAACCCCTTGTGATAGAGGCTGGCAACGTAGGAGCTGTCCGGGGCCGCGCCCTTGCGGGCCTCCAGGACTTCGGCAAGACGGGTCAGGGTATCGCTCATGTCAGTGGCCTGCGCGGTAAATTGCATCGGGATCTTTCAGAACCGGGTCGACGATGACCCATTGGCCATTCTCGAAGACGCGGTAGAAGCAGCTTTCGCGGCCGGTATGGCAAGCGATCTGGCCCAGTTGCTCGACCATCAGGATGATCACGTCGGCGTCGCAGTCCAGGCGCATCTCGTGCAGCTTCTGCACATGGCCGGACTCTTCACCCTTGCGCCACAGCTTGCCACGCGAGCGCGACCAGTAGATAGCACGGTTTTCGGCGGCGGTCAGGGCCAGCGCTTCGCGGTTCATCCAGGCCATCATCAGTACGCGACCGCTTTTATGGTCCTGGGCAATTGCCGGCACCAGGCCATCGGCGTCCCACTTGATCTCGTCCAGCCAGTCTTTCATCGTCGACTCCAAAAACCGGGCCCGCTCCGCTACCGGGCCTGTTGCGTTAGTGTGCCAGCCAGCAGCGTGGCTGGCTATCGGCGTACCACCAGGTACAGCCCGGCGCTGAGCATCAGCCAGGCCGGCCACGCCGCTGGCGCACCCAGGCTGACCGCGCCCGTGGCAAGGATGGCGCCGCCAGCGAGCAGGCCGGCACCGAGCAGGCGCAGCGCCCATTGGTCGCCATTACGGCGCCGTTCGGGCATCTGCGGGTCGTTCAGGTGCGGTTGCGACAGCCGCTCGAGCAGGTCGCGGGTCATGTCGGCCAGGTGCGGCAGTTGCTCGGCCTGGCTGTAGATATTGCCCAGCACCGCCTTGGGGCTCATGCGCTCACGCATCCAGCGCTCCAGAAACGGCTTGGCTGTGCTCCACAGGTCCAGGTCCGGGTACAGCTGGCGGCCCAGGCCTTCGATGTTGAGCAGGGTCTTTTGCAGCAGGACCAGCTGCGGCTGGACTTCCATGTTGAAGCGCCGCGCGGTCTGGAACAGGCGCATCAGCACCTGGCCAAACGAGATGTCCTTCAGCGGCTTCTCGAAGATCGGCTCGCACACGGTGCGGATCGCCGCTTCGAACTCATTGACCTTGGTATGCGCCGGGACCCAGCCAGAATCGATATGCAGTTCGGCTACGCGGCGATAATCACGGCGGAAGAAGGCGATCAGGTTGCGCGCCAGGTAGTCCTGGTCTTCGGCGGTGAGGCTGCCGACGATGCCGCAGTCGATGGCGATGTATTGCGGGCTCCACGGCTTGACCGTGCTGACGAAGATGTTGCCCGGGTGCATGTCGGCGTGGAAGAAACTGTCGCGGAACACCTGGGTGAAGAACACCTCGACGCCACGCTCGGCCAGCAGCTTCATGTCGGTGCGCTGGTCGGCCAGGGCCACCATGTCGGTGACCGGCACACCATAGATGCGCTCCATCACCAGCACTTTCGGCCGGCACAGGTCCCAATACACTTGCGGCACGTACATCAGATCGGAGCCTTCGAAGTTGCGCCGCAGCTGGCTCGAGTTGGCCGCCTCGCGGAGCAGGTCGAGCTCATCATAAATGGTTTTTTCGTAGTCGCCGACCACTTCCACCGGGTGCAGGCGGCGGGCATCGGCGGACAACCGCTCGGCGCCCTTGGCGATCAGGAACAGCCAGGCCAGATCCTGCGCGATGATCGGCTTGAGGCCTGGGCGCACAACCTTGACCACCACCTCTTCGCCGGTCTTCAGGCGAGCGCTGTGGACCTGGGCGACCGAGGCCGAGGCCAGCGGCTCGACGTCGAAGCGGCTGAACACTTCGCTGACCTTGGCGCCCAGTTGCGCTTCGATCAGCGCCACTGCTTTTTGCGGGTCGAATGGCGGCACGCGGTCCTGCAGCAACATCAGCTCGTCGGCGACGTCGCTTGGCAGCAGGTCGCGGCGGGTCGACAGCAGCTGGCCGAACTTGATGAAGATCGGCCCCAGGTCCTGCAAGGCCAGGCGCACCCGTGCGCCTCGGCTGAGCGGCGAGGGTTTGCGCGGCAGCCAGCGCCAGGGCATGAGCAGACGCAGGCTCATCAACCACCAGGGCAGTGGTTGCTCGAACAGAATGTCATCGAGGCGGTAGCGAATCACTACACGCTGGATACGAAACAGGCGGCGGACGGCGAGCAACTTCATGCTTTATCGCTGGTATCAAGGGATCGGGCAAGGCGGCGGATGCGCGCCTCGAGGCGTTCGACGTCGACCTTGACGCGGTCGAGCTCGCTGAATGCGGCCTCGGCTTCGCGGCGGCCGACCAGGGTACGGGATTCTTCGGCAAGGTACTCGGAGAGGTTCTGGCTGAAGCGCGCCAGGCCCTGCCGGGTCCAGCGTGCACGCAGGCGCAGGTGGCCGGCGAGCAGGGCGGTGGGCACCGGGCCCAGCCAACGCGACAGCTCGTACTCCCAGTCCAGCTCGAGGTCTTGCAGCACGGCCACCAGGTCGAGCAACACGGCGCTATCACCGTGCAGCTGCACCTGCGGGCTATGCAGTACAGCGGTCTTGTCCTTGGCCAGGGCCAACTGGATCAGGCTGCCGGCCGGTGCGCGCAGGGTGCAGTCGGCCTCACTTTCCCAATGCGCGGCCAGCAGCAGGCCGTCTTCATCGGGCAGGATGTACAGCTGCAGGGCCGGCTGCAGGCAGTCGATGGCAATCACCTTGCCTTCCAGCGCGGCCAGCCGCGGCAAGGCCGTGCTGTCCAGACGCAGGACGCGGTTGAGGCCATGCTCGACGCTGGCGAGCAGCCCGGCCAGCAACATCAGGGCTTGATTCCCCGGTGCACGGCAACGATACCGCTGGTCATGTTGTGGTAGGTGACGCGGTCGAAACCGGCATCGACCATCATCGCTTTCAGCGTTTCCTGATCGGGGTGCATGCGGATCGACTCGGCCAGGTAACGGTAGCTTTCCGAATCATTGGTGATCAGCTTGCCGGCCAGCGGCATGAAGGCGAACGAGTAGGCGTCGTAGGCCTTGGACATCAGCTTGCTGGTCGGCTTGGAGAACTCCAGCACCAGCAGGCGGCCGCCGGGCTTGAGCACGCGCAGCATGGAGCGGATGGCATCATCCTTGTGGGTAACGTTGCGCAGGCCGAAGGCGATGGTCACGCAGTCAAAGTGGTTGTCCGGGAACGGCAGCTTTTCAGCGTCGGCCTGGACGAACTCGATGTTGCCGGCCACACCACGGTCGAGCAGGCGGTCACGGCCGACCTTGAGCATCGACTCGTTGATGTCGGCCAGCACGACCTGGCCAGTCGGGCCGACCAGGCGCGAGAACTTGGCCGCCAGGTCGCCAGTACCACCGGCGATATCCAGCACCCGGTTGCCACTGCGCACACCGGACAGCTCGATGGTGAAGCGCTTCCACAGGCGGTGCATGCCGCCCGACAGCACGTCGTTCATCAGGTCGTATTTGGCGGCTACGGAGTGGAAAACCTCGGCGACTTTCTTCGCTTTCTGGCTTTCTGGCACATCTTTGTAGCCGAAATGAGTGGTGGGTTCGGCGTGTTCGCCTTTGCGCTGGTCGTTCATATCGCATCACCGGAAAAAAGTATCGCCATTCTAGGGGCAATGGGCGCATTTGTCTTGACGGGGTGTGCCCTCGGGCAGGGGCGGGCATAATGGCGCCATTGTCTTTATATCCAGGATTGCCCGCATGACCCAGATCAGCGTTGAACGCAAACACGCCCTCGGCCGCGAAGCCGCCCGCGCCAAGGCCGAGGCGCTGGTCGACAAGCTGACCCGCGAATACGGCCTGGAAGCCAACTGGCAGGGTGATCGGGTCGAAGTTTCGCGCAGCGGCGCCAAGGGCAGCGTGGAGATCGGTGATGATCTGATCCGTGTGCAACTGAAGCTTGGGATGATGATGTCGATGATGAGCGGGACCATTCGTAGCGAGATTGAACGGGCGCTGGATAAGGCGCTGGGCTGAGTTGTAGCTGCTATTTTTGGGAGCGCTTTGCGCTCCAATCGCGACAGAAGGCCGCTCCTACAGGGGACCGCGTAGCTACCTGCTTGCGCGGTCCCCTGTAGGAGCGGCCTTGTGTCGCGAAAGGGCTGCAAAGCAGCCCCCGACATTCTCAACCGCTTAGGGTGAGAATTCTAATTTTTCCCCCTACCTTGTGCTCAAGCCCGACTTCCATGGGCGGTTCCTCCATCCCCTATGAGCGAGAGGTGCAGAGCATGGCCAAGACTATTCTGAAGAACACCCAGGACGAGGCCCAGGGCACCCTGGGCGAAGTGCGTAGCTACGCCCGCAAGATCTGGCTGGCAGGCCTGGGCGCCTACGCCCGCGTTGGCCAGGAAGGCAGCGACTACCTCAAGGAGCTGGTCAAGGCCGGCGAAGGGGTGGAAAAGCGCGGCAAGAAAACCCTCGACAAGAAACTCGATGCCGCCAACGACCAGCTCGATGAAGCCGGTGCCGAAGTCGGCCGCGTGCGTGGCAAGGTCGAGGTGCAGCTGGACAAGATCGAAAAAGCTTTCGACACGCGGGTCGCTCGCGGCTTGAATCGCCTCGGCATTCCGTCTAAACATGACGTTGAGGCGTTGTCCATCAAGCTTGATCAACTGCACGAGTTGCTCGAGCGCGCCGCGCGCAAACCTTAAGGAGAGCAGGATGGCTGGCAAGAAGAATACCGATAAAGAAAGCGGCTCCTGGATCGGCGGGATCGAGAAGTACTCGCGCAAGATCTGGCTGGCGGGCCTTGGGATCTACTCCAAGGTCGATCAGGACGGCCCCAAGCTGTTCGATTCGCTGGTGAAGGACGGCGAAAAGGCCGAGAAGCAGGCGAAGAAGACGGTGGATTCGGCGGCTGATGAGGCCAAGTCGGCCACCACGTCGCGGGTTGCCGATGTCAAAGAGCGCGCGTTGGGCAAGTGGGGCGAGCTGGAAGAAGCCTTCGACAAACGCCTCAACAGCGCCATCTCGCGCCTCGGTGTACCGAGCCGCAACGAGATCAAGGCCCTGCACCAGCAGGTCGATACGCTGACCAAGCAGATCGAGAAGCTGACCGGCGCTTCGGTAGCGCCTGTGTCCAAGGCGGCCGCAAGCAAGCCCGCCGCGAGCAGGTCCGCTGCCAAACCGTTGGCCAAGGCGCCGGCCAAAACCGCAGCCGCCAAGTCCGCAGCCAAACCGGCAGCAGACAAGCCAGCGGCTAAAATCGCAGCGGCCAAACCTGCAGCCAAGGCCGCTACAGCCAAACCAGCAGCGGCCAAACCCGCCCCCAAAGCTGCAGCCAAGCCTGCCGCAGCGAAAAACCCCGCTGTGAAAAAAGCACCGGCCAAACCGGCAGCTGCCAAACCCGCTGCGGCACCAGCCTCAAGCTCGGCACCTGCTGCGAGCAGCACTGGCGACACCCCGTCGGCGCCGCTGAACGCCGCCAGCCCGGAGTGATGTCAGCGCGGGGCGAGCACCAGCGAACTCTCGCTGCTGGCCGCCCCGCAGTTGGCCTTGCCGACGCGCATCAACCTTCCAGGTACTTCATCGCCAACTGCTCCGCCGCGCGCCGTGCGGGCAGCTGCAGGTGCGGCGCCACCAGCATCATCACCTGATACACCACCACGCCGACATCCGCCGCCCGGCCGATCACGCGCTGATAATCCAGCGAGAACATCAAGGTCATGGTGATCTGCTCGACCAACTGCCCCAACGCCTGGGTTTCGCTGGTGACCTGGCCGTGCGTCTTGAGGCTGGCCAGCAGCGCCGCCAGGGTGCGCTTGATCGCGTTGATCAGGCTGCGCATGCCGCGGGCCAGTTTGGGCAGGCGCCCGGTCAGGTTCGACAGGTCCTGAAACAGAAAACGGTACTGGGCCATGCGCTCGACGATCAGGTGCAGGAACAGCCAGTAGTCCTCGGCGTCCAGGCGCACGTCCAGCGGCGGATCGAGCAGCGGCATCAGCGCCTCTTCAAAACGCTCGAACAGGCCGTTGACCAACGGCTCCTTGCCATGGAAATGGTAGTACAGGTTGCCCGGGCTGATCCCCAGCTCATTGGCGATTTCCAGCGTCGACACATTCGGTTCGCCCTGCTGGTTGAACAACTGCAAGGCACATTCAAGGATACGGTCACGGGTCTTCATCGAGTCAGCGCACCATTACGTAAGTGCCAGGTGCCGGCGCCAGGGGTGGATAGGTGGTGTTGCCCAAGCTGCTGCGTGGAGCCTTCAACGGCCCCGAGCGCTGGCTGATCCACTCAAGCCACAGTGGCCACCAACTGCCTTCGCTGCGCTTGGCATCGTGGAACCAGGCGCGTGGGTCGCTGCTCAAGTGCGGGTTGTCGAGGTAGTAGGCCTTGGGGTTGCCGGGCGGGTTGATGATGCTCTGGATATGGCCGCTGTTGGCCAGCACGAAGCGCTGCTTGCCGCCGACCAGCAGGGCCGAGCGGTACACCGCATCCCACGGCGTGATGTGGTCGTTGCTGCCGGCGACATGAAAGCTGTCCAGCTCGACCTGCTTGAGATTGATCGGCGTACCGCACACCTCCAGGCCATCGGCGTGGGCCAATGGGTTGAGCTTGAAGAAGTCCAGCAGATCGCCATGCAGCGCCGCCGGCAGCCGCGTGCTGTCGGCGTTCCAGTAGAGAATGTCGAAGGCCGGCGGGGTCTTGCCGAGCAGGTAGTTGTTGACCCAGTAATTCCAGACCAGATCATTGGGCCGCATCCAGGCAAAGATCCGCGCCACTTCGGCGCCGTCGAGCACGCCGCGCTGGTACGAGCGGCGCTTGGCGGCTTCGACGGTCTGCTCGTCGGCAAACAGACTGGCCGGGCTGTCGAACTGGCTGTCGAGCAGGCTCACCAGATAGGTTGCGCTGCGCACCTTGCGAAGTTGTTTCCTGGCCTGCAGATGGCCTTGCAACGCCGCCATGGTCAGGCCGCCGGCGCAGGCGCCGAGCAGGTTCGGGTCGCGGTTGCCGGTGATGCTGCGGCAAGCGTTGAGCGCTTCTTCCAGCGCCTGCACGTAGCTCGACAGGCCCCATTCGCGATGGCGCGGTTCGGGGTTGCGCCAGCTGACCATGAACACCTGCAGGCCGTTCTTGAGCATGTACTGGACGAAGCTGTTGCCTGGGCTGAGGTCGAATATGTAGTACTTGTTGATCTGCGGCGGCACGATCAGCAGCGGCCGCGCATGCTGTTGCTCGCTCATCGGCTGGTATTGGATCAGCTCCAGCAACTCATTGCGAAACACCACCGCGCCGGGCGTGTTGGCCACGTTACCGCCCACAGCAAAGGCGCTCTGGTCGACCTGGCGCGGCATGCCGTCGTTGTGGCGCAGGTCGTCAAGCAGGTGCCCAAGGCCGCGCAGCAGGCTCTGCCCGCCGGTATTGAGCAGCTCTTTGACGGCCAGCGGGTTGAGCAGCGAGTTGCTCGGCGCCAAAGCGTCGTTGATCTGATTCAGTAGAAACTGCGCGCGGGTGCGATCATCTGCCGACAGTGAGCTGTGCTCGATCCACAGCCGCGATTGTTTCTGCCAGGCCAGATACGCCTGCAGGCCGCGTCGGTACAGCGGGTTGTCCTGCCAGGTCGGGTCAGCAAAGCGGGTGTCGCGCGGGTGCGGTTGCAGTGGCGAGTCGCCGAGCATCACCCGGCCCAGCTGGCTGCCCAGGGCGAGCAGGTGGCGGGCTGTGTGCAGTGGATCGCGCAGGCCCTGGCGGCCAACCTGGCGCAGGGTCGAAATCATGTCGCGACCGCGCAGGCCGGTGATGGCGTTCTGCACATTCATCACCGTGACCGGGGCGGGTGAGTTGCCTTTGGCCGGCTTTTCTTGCATGACAACACTCCCTCGTTGTGATGGCGTCGATTGCACCAGCGCGGTCGCGGCGTCACTGCCCGGCCAGCGCCAGCTGCACAGGCGTAGCTAGGTGCCGCTGGCGGGGCGCGGGTGCATCCGTGCGCGCTGCCGTTCCTGCTGGAGAAACTTCATGATGATCGGCGCCACCGCTTCGGCCCGGGTAATCAGGAATAGGTGGCCGTCGTCGATGATGTGCAATTGGGCGTTGGGGATGCGCCAGGCCAGCAGGCGCATGTTGATCAGCGGGATCAACGGGTCGTCGTCACCGGCCAGCACCAGGGTCGGCTGGCTGATCTTGTGCAGCCAGTGAATGCTGGTCCAGCCAAGGCCGGCGAACAGCTGCCAGTAATAACCGAGCTTGCCGCCCGAGCGCACCTTGGCGGCATGCCGGGCAGCCAGTTCCGGGTCGCGGCGAAACGCGCCGCCGTAGATCAGTGGCGCGATGCGTATCACATGGGATGGCTGCACATAACGCCGCGGGCTGGCCATCATCCACAGCACCTTGGGCTTGCCCGGCACCATCACCGCGCCGGCTGCCGTGGCCGCCAGCACCAGCTTCTTGCAGCGCTCGGGGTAGTCATGGGCAAACTGCTGGGCGAGGGCGCCGCCCCAGGACACGCCGATGACGTTGACCTGGCCGTAGTCGAGGTAGTCGAGCATGCGCGCCGTGAGCTTGGCCAGGCCAGGAAAGCGATACGGCTGGCGCGGCGTCGATGAGCCGCCCACGCCGGGCACGTCGAAGGCGATCACCTCGAGGTCCGGGTCCAGCGCCTCGATGAACGGAAACACCAGCTCAAGGTTGGCGCCGATGCCGTTGAAAATCAGCAACGGCGTCAGATGCGGTTTGCCTGGGCGAACCGCCGTGCGGATGGACTGGTCGTCCAGCTCGACGGTGCGAAATACATAGGGTTGCGGCATGCGCGAAACTCTGTGAGGAACGAAGCGCCACGGCGCAAGGCGGTGGCGGTCATGCTCAACGTTCGTGAACGTAGGTGCCCGGTGCAGCCTCGCCGGCGGCATAGGCTCGATTGCCCAGGCGTGTTGGCGCTTTTTTCAGCTCGCCAGCGCGCTCGCCGAGCCAGGCTTGCCAGTGCAGCCACCACGAGTCGGCGTGCTTGATGGCGTTTTCCTGCCAGGCCAGCGGGCTGTCCGGGCGATCTTCACCGGTCATGAAGCGCGCCTTGGGGTTGCCCGGTGGGTTGAGGATGCTCTGGATGTGGCCGCTGCTGGACAACACGAACTCGATCTTGCCGCCGAACAGATGCGCCGAGCGATAGCAGGCCTGCCATGGCGTGATGTGGTCGGCGGTGCCGGCCAGGCTGTAGATATCGCATTTGACCTGCTTGAGGTCGATGGCCGTGCCGCACACTTCCAGCGCCTGCGGGCGGGTCAGCGGGTTGTTCTTGAACATTTCGATCAGGTCGCCGTGGAAGGCCGCCGGCAGGCGCGTGGTGTCGTTGTTCCAGAACAGGATGTCGAACACCGGTGGCTCGTTGCCGAGCAGGTAGTTGTTGACCCAGTAGTTCCAGATCAGGTCGTTGGGGCGCATCCAGGCAAACACCTTGGCCATGTCGCTGCCTTCGAGTACGCCGGCCTGGTAGGAATGGCGCTTGGCCGACTCCAGGGTCTGTTCGTCGACAAACAGCGCGACCTGGTTGTCCATGGTGGTGTCGAGCACGCTGACCAGCAGGGTCAGGGCGTTGACCTTGTTCTCGCCGAGCGCGGCATAGTGGCCGACCAGCGCAGTGCAGGTGATGCCGCCGGAACAGGCACCGAGCATGTTCAGGTCCTTGCTGCCGGTGATCGCCAGCACGGCGTCGACCGCTTCCTTGAGCGCGTCGATGTAGGTCGACAGGCCCCATTCACGCTGGGTCTTGGTCGGGTTGCGCCAGCTGATGATGAAGGTCTGCTGGTGCGAGCGCAGGCAAAAGCGCGCCAGGCTCTTGTCCGGGCTCAGGTCGAAGACGTAGAACTTGTTGATCTGCGGCGGCACTACCAGCAACGGCCGGGCGTGCACTTGCTCGGTGATCGGCCGGTACTGGATCAGCTCCAGCACGTCGTTGCGAAACACCACCGCGCCTTCGCTGGTGCCAAGGTTCTTGCCGACTTCAAAGGCGTCCTTGTTGACCTGGCTGGGCATGCCGCCATTGCTGACCATGTCCTTGGCCAGGTTGGACATGCCATCGAGCAGGCTCTTGCCGCCGGTTTCGAAGAAGCGTTTGACCGCTTGCGGGTTGGACAGGGTATTGGTCGGCGACATGGCCTCGGTCATCAGGCCGATGACGAACTGGCCGCGGCTGATGTCCTGTGGCGACAGGTCGCTGGTGCTGATCCAGTCGTTGAGCTCCTGGCGCCAGGCCAGGTAGGTCTGCAGGTAGCGTCGGTACAGCGGGTTTTGCTGCCAGGCCGGGTCATTGAAGCGGCGGTCGTCGCCGGCCGGTTGCAGGCTGGACTTGCCCAGCAGCACGTTTTTCAGTTCCAGGCCAAAGTGGGCGACGTGCTTGGCGCTGTGCAGCGGCTGGCGAATGGCCTGGCGCAGCACTGTGCGCGCCGTGCTGAGCAGGTCCTTGCGGCGAATGCCGATGATCGGGTTCAGGCCCAGGGTGTTTTCCGAGGCCTGGCGCTGCAAGTCATCGTTGTTCTTGTTACTCATCTACGACGCTCCGTTGTCCTGAGACGAGTACCGGCTGGCTGAGGCAGATACACCGCACATGCCGGTACAGATCGCTCGGGTGACCAGTGATAAGGAACAGCGCTGCGGCGAGCGGATGCGTAGTGGTGATGAGCTGCGGGGGATTCTGCGCGTGAAGACAGCCTGCTTTCGCTCGCGACCTCTACAACAACCGGCTCGGCCCTGCTTGCCTGAGTGCAATGCAGGGAGCTTGCCAGCTCCATTGGTTACCCGACTTTCATGTATTGCGCAAGACAGCCCAAACCCTGGCTGGCATCAAGCCATTCAAGCAGAGCAAATTAGAAAATGCGCTCTAAACATGACAATCCTTGCGCTAGAGCATCAGCTTGACCACAGATTCGGCAGGATCGCGGGATTTGCCGGCCTTGCGCAGCTCGTCGAGATAGTCGGCCCACAGCTCGGCCTGGCGCAGGCTGAGTTGTTCGAGGTATTCCCAGGTGAACAATCCGCTGTCATGGCCGTCGTCGAAGATCAATTTCAGTGCATATTGGCCGGCCGGTTCCAGGCCGACGAGGCCGACGTTGATCTTGCCGAACTGGAGGATGGGTTTGCCGTGGCCCTGGACCTCGGCGGAAGGCGAGTGCACCCGCAGGAATTCGGCGGGCAGCTGGTAGACCTCGCCGGGGGCGTAGGTGAGGGCGAGGGTTTTCGAGGCTTTGTGCAGGTTGATGGCGGTGGGGAGGCGGGGCATGGGTCAGGATCTCTTTCGGAGCTGAGGGCCATGGGGCCGCTGCGCGACCCTTTCGCGACACAAGGCCGCTCCTACAGGGGACCGCGGTGTCTGTAGGAGCGGCCTTGCGTCGCGATTGGGCCGCATAGCGGCCCCCAGCGGTCTTACAGAATATACCGCGACAGGTCTTCGTTCTGCGCCAGCTCACCCAGATGGCCGTTGACGTACTCGGCGTCGATCCGGATCGGCGTGTCGTCATGCGCACTGGCCAGGTCGCCAGCACTGAACGAAACCTCTTCGAGCAGACGTTCGAGCAAAGTGTGCAAACGACGCGCACCGATGTTCTCGGTCTTCTCGTTGACCTGATAGGCAATCTCGGCCAGACGCTTGATGCCATCGGCCGCGAACTCGATGTTGAGCCCTTCGGTCTTGAGCAGCTCGCGGTACTGTTCGGTCAGCGACGCATGCGGCTCTTGCAGGATGCGCTCGAAGTCTTCCGGGGTCAGCGCCTTGAGTTCGACGCGGATCGGCAGACGGCCTTGCAGCTCGGGCACCAGGTCGCTCGGCTTGCTCAGGTGGAACGCACCGGAGGCGATGAACAGGATGTGGTCGGTCTTGACCATGCCCAGCTTGGTGTTGACCGTGCAGCCTTCGATCAGCGGCAGCAGGTCGCGCTGGACACCTTCACGGGAGACATCGGCGCCGCCGACATTGCCGCGCTTGGCCACCTTGTCGATCTCGTCGATGAACACGATGCCGTGCTGCTCGACCGCTTCGAGGGCCTTGGCCTTGAGCTCTTCTTCGTTGACCAGGCGGCCGGCTTCTTCTTCGCGGACCATCTTCAACGCTTCCTTGACCTTGAGCTTGCGCGACTTGCGCTTGCCCTTGCCCATGTTGGCGAACAGGCTCTGCAGCTGGTTGGTCATCTCTTCCATGCCGGGCGGTGCGGCGATGTCGACGCCCATGCTTTCGGCCACTTCGATTTCGATTTCCTTGTCGTCCAGCTGGCCTTCGCGCAGGCGCTTGCGGAACAGCTGACGGGTGTTGGTATCGCTGCTCGACGGCGCCGCTTCTTCGGCGAAGCTGCTGGCGCTGCGGGCCTGTGGCAGCAGTGCATCGAGAATGCGCTCTTCGGCGGCATCTTCGGCGCGGTGGCGCACGCGGATGATTTCCTGCTCGCGGAACAGCTTCAGCGCAGCGTCGGCGAGGTCACGGATGATCGACTCGACATCGCGGCCAACGTAGCCGACTTCGGTGAACTTGGTCGCTTCGACCTTGATGAACGGCGCATTGGCCAGCTTGGCCAGGCGACGGGCGATTTCGGTCTTGCCGACGCCGGTCGGGCCGATCATCAGGATGTTTTTCGGGGTGACTTCAGCGCGCAGTTCGGCTGGCAGCTGCATGCGCCGCCAGCGGTTGCGCAGGGCAATGGCGACGGCGCGCTTGGCGTCGTCCTGGCCGATGATATGGCGGTTGAGTTCGTGGACGATTTCGCGGGGGGTCATGGACATGATCTATTCGGTCCTTAAGCGCAGCAAGTCAGCGTGGGAAAGCCCAACCACCGGGGTCGGGCGCCAGAACAGCTGATCACTCGGCCAGGTCCTGCTCCTCGATGGTCAGGTTGTGATTGGTGAACACGCAGATGTCACCGGCGATGTGCAGCGCGGTTTCGGCGATTTCGCGGGCCGACAGCTCAGTCTTGTTCAGCAGGGCGCGGGCAGCGGCCTGGGCGAAGGCGCCGCCGGAACCCATGGCGATCAGGCCGTCTTCCGGCTCGACCACGTCACCGTTGCCGGTAATGATCAGCGAGGCATCCTTGTTGGCCACGGCGAGCATGGCTTCGAGGCGGCTCAGGGAACGGTCGGTACGCCATTCCTTGGCCAGCTCGACGGCGGCGCGGACCAGGTGGCCCTGGTGTTTTTCCAGCTGGCCTTCGAAGCGCTCGAACAGGGTGAAGGCATCGGCTGTGGCCCCGGCGAAGCCAGCAATGACCTGACCGTGGTACAGGCGGCGGACTTTTTTCGCGTTGCCTTTCATCACGGTGTTGCCGAGGGATACCTGGCCGTCGCCCGCCATGACGACTTTGCCGTGGCGGCGGACTGAAACGATGGTAGTCAAGGGAGAGTCTCCACGCAGCGGGGCGAAAATGCCTGATGCAGACTCATATGGGGGGAGGGGGGAAGGATTTCAACCTTGGCGGATGGGTGGTTGGTTCAGAGCCATGCCAGGCTATCGCGATGTCCGGTACGGTATGCGGTCCCCGTAGGAGCGGCCTTGTGTCGCGAAAGGGCTGCGCAGCGGCCCCACATTCTCAGCTTCGCCGCTGACATTGCTGGGCCAGCTTTGCTGGCCTTTCCGACCGGTCCGGCGCCCCGGCAAGGCCGCTCCTACGGGGACCGCGTAGAACCTTAGGCTTCGTGGCAGATATGGCCGTCCACCAGGGTATAACGCACCGCACTCGGCAGGCAGTGGCCGATGAACGGGCAGTTGTCACCGCGCGACAGCCAATGCTCGCCGGCCACGGTCGAGGCCTGCGGATCAAACAACACCAGATCCGCCGCACCGCCAACCTTCAGCTCACCTGCCGGCAAGCGCAGCGCCTGGGCAGGCCCGCTGGTCAGGCGCGCAAGCAAGGTCGGCAAGTCCAGCAGGCCATCCTCGACCAGCGTCATTGCCAATGGCAAGAGCAGCTCGACGCTGCTGATCCCAGGCTCGGTAGCGCCAAACGGCGCCAGCTTGGCGTCGCGCTCGTGCGGCTGGTGATGGCTGGAAATCGCCTGGATCACCCCCGACTTGACTGCTTCACGCAGGCCATCACGATCCGCCGCGGTACGCAACGGCGGCTGCACGTGGTAGAGGCTGGAGAAGTCGCGCAGCGCCTCGTCGGTGAGGATCAGCTGGTACAGCGCCACGTCAGCCGTGACCGGCAGGCCCAGTGCCTGCGCCTGGGCAATCAGGCGGGCGCCGCGGGCGCTGGTGATCTGGGTGAAGTGCGCGCGCACGCCACTCTGCTCGACCAGCAGCAGGTTGCGCGCCAAGGCGACGGTCTCGGCGCTTTCCGGAATGCCCGGCAAGCCGAGGAAGCTGGCCATGGCACCTTCGTGGGCCAGCCCACCGAGGGCCAGGTCATGGTCCTGGGAGTGGAACACCACGGTCAGGTCGAAGGTAGCGGCGTACTCCAGCGCGCGGGCCAGGGTGCGGTTGTTGGGGATCTGTTTCAAACCGTTGCCAAAGGCTACGCAGCCGGTATCACGCAGGGCCACCAGTTCAGCCAGCTGCTCGCCGTCAAGGCCCTTGGTCAGGGCGCCGATCGGGTAAACCTTGCTGTTGCCGGCTTCACGGGCACGGTCGAGCACCAGTTCGGCCACTGCCGAGGTGTCCAGCACCGGCTTGGTCTGCGGTGGGCAGCACAGGCTGGTGACGCCACCGGCGACGGCCGCGCGGGTTTCGCTGGCGATGTTGCCCTTGCGGCTGTAGCCCGGCTCGCGCAGGGCGACGTCGAGGTCGACCAGGCCCGGTGCGGCGACCAGGCCGTCGGCGTCGATGCTGCGGCTGGCGCTGAAACCGGCCGGGGCGGCGCCGATGGCGACGATCTTGCCTGCCTCCAGGTGCAGGTCGCTGATGCTGTCCAGGCCGCTAATGGGATCGATGACCCGGGCGCCAAGAATACTGATGCTCACAGGGCGTGCTCCTGGTCCAGTTGTCGTTGCGTGTTCTGCCCGCTCATGGCCATCGACAGCACTGCCATGCGCACGGCGATGCCGTAGGTGACCTGATTGAGGATCACCGAATGTTTACCGTCGGCAACTGCCGATTCGATCTCGACGCCGCGGTTGATCGGCCCCGGGTGCATGACGATGGCATCCGGTTTGGCTCCGGCCAGGCGCGCCGTGGTCAGGCCGAACAGGCGGTAGAACTCGCCTTCGCTGGGCAGCAGGCCGCCGGCCATGCGCTCACGCTGCAGGCGCAGCATGATTACCACGTCGACGTCCTTGAGGCCTTCGGCGAGGTCGGTATAGACCTTCACGCCGTACTGCTCGATGCCCACCGGGATCAGGGTTTTCGGGCCGATCACGCGGATGTCCGGGCAACCCAGGGTCTTCAGCGCGAGCATGTCGGAGCGGGCCACGCGCGAGTGCAGGATATCGCCGACGATGGCTACCGAGAGGTTCTCGAAGCTGCCTTTGTGGCGGCGAATGGCGAGCATGTCGAGCATGCCCTGGGTCGGGTGCGCGTGGCGGCCGTCGCCCCCGTTGATCACGGCAACGTCCGGGCACACGTGCTCGGCGATGAAGTGCGCCGCGCCCGAGTCGGAGTGGCGCACGACGAACATGTCGGCAGCCATCGCCTCAAGGTTGCGCAGGGTGTCGAACAGGGTCTCGCCCTTGCTGGTCGAGGAGGTCGACACGTTCAGGCTGATGACGTCGGCCGACAGCCGCTGGGCCGCCAGCTCGAAGGTGGTGCGGGTGCGGGTGGAGTTTTCGAAGAACACATTGCACACGGTCTTGCCGCGCAGCAACGGGACTTTCTTCACTGCCCGGTCGCCGACCTCAAGGAACGAGTCGGCAGTGTCGAGAATCTCGGTGAGCAGTTCGCGGGGCAAACCATCAAGCGAGAGGAAGTGGCGCAGCTGGCCCTGATCATTGAGCTGCAGCGGGCGCTTGGCGTCGAGTGGCGTCATCGCGGGGGACTCTTAAAGGGCGGAAGCGGTAGCGAGGTCCTGGCGCTCGAGGGCGAGCGGGGCCGGGCCGGTCAATTTTACCCGCTCATGGGCTGCCAGTGACAGTGTGGCGCCGAGCACGTTGGGCCGGATCGGCAGTTCGCCGGCATCCAGGTCGAGCAGGCACACCAGGGTCACGCTGGCCGGGCGACCATAATCGAACAGTTCGTTGAGGGCGGCGCGAATGGTGCGCCCGCTCATCAGCACGTCATCGACCAACACCAGGTGCTGGCCTTCGACCTCGAACGGCAGCTCGGAAGGGCGCACTTGCGGGTGCAGGCCGTTCTGGCTGAAGTCGTCGCGATAGAACGACACATCCAGGGTGCCCAGCGGGCTGCTGTCGGCAAGCGCCTGCTGCAGCGCCTGAGCGACCCACACACCACCGGTACGGATGCCGATGAAGCGCGGCTCGGCAATGTTGCGGCGGGCCAGGTGGGCGCGAAGGTCGACGGCCATCTGCCGGATCAACTCGGCGGGGTTGGGTAGGCTCATTGCGTGCTCCTCGGGGCGCCGGCAGACCCGGCGGCAAAGCGAAAGGTTGAATCAGTGACCGGTGTTGGCCTCCAGCCAGCCCTGCAGGAGCAGCGCGGCGGCGATGGCGTCGACCGGATTGTCGCGATAGGTGCCGCGCTGGCCGCCACGGGCCATGCGCTCGCCCTTGGCTTCGAAGGTGGTCAGGCGCTCGTCGTGGGTGTGCACCGGCAGGTTGTAGCGCCCGTGCAGGCGGTTGGCGAACTTCACTGCGCGGGCGCTCATTTCGCTGGGGGTGCCGTCCATGTTCAGCGGCAGGCCAACGACGATGGCGTCGGGCTTCCATTCCTTGATCAGTTTTTCCACCTGGGCCCAGTCGGGAATGCCGTCCTGAGCGCGCAGAGTGCACAGCTCGCGGGCCTGGCCGGTGATGACCTGGCCAACCGCGACGCCGATCTGTTTGGTGCCGTAGTCAAAGCCCAGCAGCAGGCGCACCTCGGCCATCAGGCGTGGCCTGCCTGGCTGGTCAGCAGGCTGAGGTTGATCCCCAGCGACGCTGCCGCCGCACTCAGGCGCTGGTCGCTGGCCAGGCTGAAGATGATGTCCGGGTCGAACGGGCAGTTGAGCCAGGCGTTGTCGGCAAGTTCGGCTTCCAGCTGGCCGGCTTCCCAGCCCGCGTAGCCGAGGGTGATCAGGCTCTGCGCCGGGCCTTCGCCGTTGGCCAGGGCAAACAGCACATCCTGCGAGGTCGACAGCGACAGGCCTTCGAGCTCAATGGTGGCCTCGTAGCTGCGCTCGCTGCTGTGCAGGACGAAGCCGCGGTCAGTCTGCACCGGCCCGCCGATGTAGATCGGCACCTGCAAGGTACGCAGCGGCGGCTCTTCGTCCGGGCGCAACTGCTCGAGGATGTCTGCCAGGTTGAGTTCCTGCGGCCGGTTGACCACCAGGCCCATGGCGCCATTGGCGTTGTGCTCAACGATATAGGTCAGGGTCTGGGCAAAGTTCGGATCGGCCATGTGCGGCATGGCGATCAGGAACTGATGCTTGAGGTAACTCGGAGTGAGGTTTTTCATGGGGGTAGTGTGGCGCCAGGCGACGCCAGCTTCAAGCTGCAAGCTGTGAGAAAAAACCAATGACGCGGTTTAGTTGCTCGACAGCCGGTCGCCGCGGGCAAAGCGCCAGGTGCGGATGATCTCCAACCGGTCGAATTCGGCCAGGTCGCCGGTAAACGGCGCGAACGGCGCGGCAAGGCGAACGATGCGCTGCGCGGCCTGATCCAGCAACGGTTGGCCGGACGACTCCAGCACCAGCACCTCGAACAACGAGCCATCGCGGTTGATCGAGACCATCATGCGCAGGTTGCCGTAGATCTGCTGGCGGCGGGCTTCGTCGGGGTAGTTGAGGTTGCCGACCCGCTCGACTTTCTTGCGCCACTCCTCTTTGTACCAGGCGCCTTTGTCGCGCATGGTCGAGGCTGCGTTCAAACGATGGATCTTTGGCCGCTTGGCATACAGCTGCTGCTCGTTGGACAGCTCGGCTTCAAGGCTGGCGATCTGGCTCGACAGCTGTGAGCTGTCAAATTCCGGGGTCGCTGCAGGTGGCTTGGGCTGGGCCTTGGTTTCCTTGGGCTTGGGCTCGACCTTCTGCACCTTGGCTGCCGTGGTGGCGACCGCCGCCTTCTGCGGAGCAGGCGGCGTTTCGCGCTTGGCCGCCGGCGGCGGCGTGACCTTGTTGATCTTGCTGTCCTGAAACGGTGCCAGCTCGGTGGTCTTGGGCACTGCCTTCTTGTCCAGGGTGCCGCTGCCTTGCTGGTTTTCCTGAGCCTGGAAGTCGGCCTTCTCGGGCGCTTTCTCGCTCTTGAAGGTGGCCAGGGTGATATCCATGGTGTGGCGGATTTCACTCGGTTTGACCACCGTGAAGCCGACCCCGAGGATCAGCGCCAGGTGCACCAGGGCAGCCAGGAACAAGGTAAAGCCAAGCCGGTCCACCGGGCGAACGCGGGGTGGCAGCAGGTCGGCAGGGATGTCAGCGGGCAGCGTCATCGGGTATCCAGCAATCGCCAGGCGGGGTAGCAGGTCAAAGGACCGGCATCATACCGCACTGAGCGATTGCGCTTCGCGTCGGTGGTCAGCGCGCCTTCAGCTTGCGATCAATGGCGTCCATCAACTGCACGCCGATCTGGGTGCCGTAGGCGTTGTCGATTTCGCGGATGCAGGTCGGGCTGGTCACGTTGATTTCGGTCAGATGCTCGCCGATCACGTCAAGGCCGACGAACAGCAGGCCTTTCTCGCGCAGGGTTGGCCCGACCTGGGCTGCAATCCAGCGGTCGCGCTCGCTCAGTTCGCGCGCTTCACCACGGCCACCTGCAGCCAGGTTGCCGCGGGTTTCGCCACTGGCCGGGATGCGCGCCAGGCAGTACGGCACTGGCTCGCCGTCGATCATCAGGATGCGCTTGTCGCCGTCCTTGATCGCCGGCAGGTAGGCCTGCGCCATGATCTGCTGGGTGCCAAGCGCGGTGAGGGTTTCGAGGATCACCGACAGGTTCGGGTCACCGACCCGGTGGCGGAAGATCGAGGTGCCGCCCATGCCGTCCAGCGGTTTAAGGATCACATCGCCATGCTCGGCGGCAAACGCGCGGATGATGTCCGGGCGGCGGCTGACCAGGGTTGGCGGGGTGCACTGCGGGAACAGCGTGGCGAACAGCTTTTCGTTGCAGTCGCGCAGGCTCTGCGGGCGGTTTACCACCAGTACCCCGGCAGCTTCGGCCTGCTCCAACAGGTAGGTGCTGTAGACGAACTCCATGTCGAACGGCGGATCCTTGCGCATCAGGATCACGTTGAGGTCGCTCAGCGGTGCGTCGATTTCAGCGTCCAGCTCGAACCACTTCTCGGGATTGGCGAAGACCTGCAGCGGGCGCATTTTGGCCCGTGCCACGCCTGCGCTCTGGTACAGGTCCTGCTGCTCCATGTAGAACAGCGTCCAGCCGCGGGCCTGGGCTGCCAGCAGCATGGCCAGCGAACTGTCCTTTTTGTAGGAGATGGACGCGATAGGGTCCATGACAATCCCGAGGCGAACGCTCATGGGTGAAATCCTCTTGGCGGCAATTGGCCGCGATGGCAATAGATAAAGTGGCTCAGGGTGGCGCCGCGCGCGCCGTCGGTCAAGGGGGCGGCAACGGCAAAGGCTGTCAGGATGCGTGCAGCTTCAAGCTGCACGCTATAAGCTGCTGGTAAATGCGCACAGTCGCTGGCGCAGCGCTTTTTCCGGGCGCGTGAACCTTGTACTGTGCGGCGCAACGTCATTGTCGGTAGGCGATTATGGAACAACCCCTGAAGGTGATGGTGATCGACGATTCACGCACGATCCGCCGCACTGCGCAGCTGCTGCTGAGTGAGGCCGGCTGTGAAGTGATCACCGCCAGCGACGGCTTTGACGCGCTGGCCAAGATTGTCGACCATAGGCCGCGGATCATCTTCGTCGACGTGCTGATGCCGCGTCTGGACGGTTACCAGACCTGCGCCGTGATCAAGCATAACAGCGCCTTCAAGGACACCCCGGTGATCCTGCTGTCGTCGCGTGATGGCCTGTTCGACAAGGCCCGCGGCCGCGTCGTCGGATCTGATCAATTTTTGACCAAACCATTCAGCAAAGAAGAATTGCTTGAGGCGATCCGGGCCCATGTGCCCGAATTTGCCGCCCAGGCGCAACCTGCATCCTGACCGCGCCTGGCATGGCGGCGGCACTTTCCTTCAATGGGGAACAGCATGGCCCGAGTTCTGATTGTCGATGATTCGCCGACAGAGTTGCACAAACTCACCGCGATCCTGGAAAAGCACGGCCATGAGGTGCTCAAGGCTGACAATGGCGCCAACGGCGTAGCGCTGGCCCGCCAGGAAAAGCCCGATGTGGTCCTGATGGACATCGTCATGCCTATCCTCAACGGCTTTCAGGCCACTCGCCAGTTGAGCAAGGACGATGCCACGCGGGCGATTCCGGTGATCGTCATCACTGCCAAGGACCAGGAAACCGATCACGTCTGGGCGGCACGTCAGGGCGCCCGGGATTACCTGGTAAAGCCAGTGGATGAAGATACCTTGATCGCCAAACTGCAAGCGGTGCTCGACATTTGACCACCCGCCGCGCCTCGCTGACTGCGTTCGAGCTTCTGCTCGACATCGATCGCCGCTGCCGTTTGCTGGAGGCCGATCAGCCGTCGCAGGACAGCCGGCTGCAACAGTGGAGCGGGATCGGCTTTCGCGTCGCCGAACAGTGGTTCGTGGCGCCCATGGTCGAGGTCGCCGAAGTGTTGCGCGAGCCGCGCAGCAGCCGCGTCCCCGGCGTGCAGCCGTGGGTGTGCGGGGTGGCCAACCTGCGTGGGCGGTTGCTGCCGGTGATGGACCTAAGCAGTTTTTTCGGCCTTGGCCCACTGCCGCCAGGCAAGCAACGGCGGGTGCTGGTGCTGGATAACGAGGCACTGTTTGCAGGGTTGCTGGTCGATGAAGTGTTGGGGTTGCAGCACTTCAGCCTGAGCAGCCTTGACCTGTCGCCACCGCAGCCGTTGCTGGCGGCAGCAATGCCGTTCGTGCAGGGCCATTTTGCCCGCGAGCACAACTGGGCCATCTTCAGCCCACTGGCCCTGGCCCAGGCGCCGGGCTTTCTCGATGTAGCGTTGTAGAGGATCGACCGTGAACAAGCCCGTCAGCCCCGTAACCCCGCCCGCCGTGACTCCGCGCGTGCGCAGCAGCGCGCAGATCACCGTGCTGTTCGTGGTGCTGATCCTGTCGATCATCCTGCTGTTCGCCAATTTCGCCTATCTCAACACCCAGTCCAATTACGACAAGCAGTACATCGGCCATGCCGGTGAGCTGCGCGTGCTGTCGCAACGCATCGCCAAGAACGCCACCGAGGCCGCTGCCGGCAAGGCCCTGGCGTTTCGCCTGCTGTCGGATGCGCGCAACGACTTCGAGCGGCGCTGGGGCTACCTGCGTGAAGGCGACAAGGCTACGGCCCTGCCTGCGGCGCCGGCCAAGGTTCGCGATGAAATGGAAGCGGTACACCAGGATTGGGAGACGCTGCGCAAGAACACCGACGTGATCCTCGCCAGCGAACAGACCGTATTGTCGCTGCACCAGGTGGCGGCCACCCTGGCCGAGACCGTGCCGCAGTTGCAGGTCGAATACGAGAAGGTGGTCGAGATCCTCCTGCAAAGCGGCGCCCCCGCCGCGCAAGTGGCCGTGGCCCAGCGCCAGTTGCTGCTCGCCGAGCGCATTCTGGGTTCGGTGAACACCGTGCTCGCCGGCGATGACTCGGCAGCGCAGGCGGCCGATGCCTTTGGTCGCGATGCCAGCCGCTTCGGCCAGGTGCTTGAAGGCATGCTCGGCGGTAACCCGGCAATCCAGGTCACTCGGGTCGAGGACGCCGATGCCCGCGCGCGGCTGGCGGAGATCGCCGAGCTGTTCCAGTTCGTCTCTGGCAGTGTCGATGAAATCCTCGAAACCTCGCCCGAACTGTTCCGCGTGCGCGAGGCTGCGAGCAATATCTTCAGCCTGTCGCAAACCCTGCTCGATGAAGCCTCGCACCTGGCCAACAGCTTCGAAAACCTGGCCAACGGTCGCACCCTGGATACCGTCGGCGGCTACGTACTTGGCTTGCTGGCGCTGGCCTCGATCATCCTCATCGGCTCGGTGATGGTCCGCGCGACCAACCGCCAGCTGCGTGAAACCGCCGAAAAGAACGAACGCAACCAGCAGGCAATCATGCGCCTGCTCGACGAAATCGAAGAGCTGGCCGACGGCGACCTGACAGTGACGGTGTCGGTCACCGAAGACTTCACCGGGGCCATCGCCGACTCGATCAACTACTCGGTCGACCAGTTGCGTGACCTGGTCACCACCATCAATCACAGTGCCCTGCAGGTCGCTGCCGCCGTGCAGGACACGCAGAACACCGCGCGCCAGCTGGCCAAGGCCTCCGAGCAGCAGGCCGAACAGATCAGCGAAGCCTCGGTGGCGGTGGGCGACATGGTCGAGTCGATCGACCGGGTTTCGGCCCACGCCTACGAGTCGGCCAAGGTTGCCGAGCGTTCGGTGGCCATCGCCAACAAAGGCAACGAGGTGGTGCACAACACCATCCACGGCATGGACAACATCCGCGAGCAGATCCAGGATACGGCCAAGCGGATCAAGCGCCTGGGTGAGTCGTCCCAAGAGATTGGCGACATCGTCAACCTGATCGACGACATCGCCGAACAGACCAACATTCTCGCCCTCAACGCGGCGATCCAGGCCTCGCTGGCCGGTGAAGCCGGCCGCGGTTTTGCCGTGGTCGCCGACGAAGTTCAGCGCCTGGCCGAACGGTCGTCGTCGGCCACCCGGCAGATCGAGGCATTGGTGCGGACCATTCAGACCGACACCAACGAGGCGGTCATCTCCATGGAGCAGACCACCGCCGAAGTGGTTCGCGGAGCGCGCCTGGCGCAGGATGCCGGGGTGGCTCTGGCGGAAATCGAAGGCGTCTCGCAGACCCTCGCCGAGCTGATTCACAGCATTTCCGATGCCGCCCAACTGCAAACCTCTTCGGCCGGGCAGATTTCCCACACCATGGCGGTGATCCAGCAGATCACCGCGCAGACCTCGAGCGGCTCCGGCGCCACCGCCGACAGCATTCGCCACCTGGCGCGGATGGCCAGCGAGATGCGCCGCTCGGTCTCCGGTTTCACCTTGCCGGCCCCGGCCGAACCCCGCTGAGGAATAACCCATGACCTCGGCAGCAGTAAGCCCCGAACGTCACGACACGGTCGCCCTGGCCTGGACCAAGGCGCCCATTCTCGATTGCCTGGCCCAGGCCCGGCAGGCCCTTGAACGGTTTGCCGGCGACCCGACGGAGCTGGCCACGCTGGCACTGTATGTGGATAACCTGCACCTGGTCCACGGTTGCCTGCGCATGCTTGAACTGCGCGGCGCGACGCGCCTGGCCGAAGAGCTCGAGCTGCTCGGGCGAGCCATGGCCGACGGCCAGATCAGCCCGCGCGGTGACTGCCTCGGCGCGATGTTCCGCGGCCTTGAGCAGTTGCCGCCCTATCTTGAACGCCTGCGCGGGGCGCGCCACGACCTGCCGCTGGTGATGCTGCCGTTGCTCAACCGCCTGCGCGAGTGCCGTGGCGTCGAGCCGTTGGCTCAGGGCAGCCTGATGGGCGAGGCAGCGCAGCGCCTGGCCGGTGCTGCCGACCTGGCTGATCTGGACTTGTCGCTGGGCAACTGGCGCGAGCAACTGCAGGCCGGCCAGGGCCGCGACGCCCTGCGTTCGGTGGTGGCGGCGCTGTGCGATGACCTGATGCGAATCAAGGACTGCCTCGATCAGTTTGTCCGCGGCGAGCAATCGCGCGAGCAACTGGACGCCCTGGTCGCGCCCTTGCGCCAGGTCGCAGACACCCTGGCAGTGTTGAATTTCCAGCAACCGCGGCGCGTCATCATCGATCAGGTGCTGGCCTTGCAGGCCTTGGCTCAGGACCAGCAGAGCGTCGACGATGCGCTGTTGATGGACGTTGCCGGAGCCCTGCTGTACGTCGAGGCGACCCTCAATGGCATGGTCGGCCCGCTGGAAGAAAGCGGCCAGGGCAGCATGCCCGGTTCGGACATGGCGCACATCCGCCACGTGGTTCTCAGCGAAGCGGTGTCGGTGCTGCAACAGGCCAAGGACCTGATCGGCGACTGCCTCGAATCGGGCTGGCCACGCCAGCGTCTGCAAGCCTTGCCAGGGTTGTTGCAGCAAGTACGCGGCGCGCTGGCGATGCTGATGCTGCCTGCTGCTGCCGAGCTGTTTGCCGGTGCCGCCGGCTATGTGCAGGGCTGGCTGGCGCATCTGGATGAAGAGCCGCAACTGGATGAGCTGACCCATCTGGCCGATGCGCTGTGTGCCGGCGAATGCTACTTGCAGTGGCGCGTGGCGGATCCGCTGGCCGACGCCCAGCCGTTCATCGACATGGCCAGGGCCAGCCTGACGGCGCTTGGCGTGAACTGTGGGCAGGGCGCAGTGGCCGATGAAAGCGAAGAAATCGACGCCGAGTTGCGCGAGGTTTTCCTTGAAGAAGCCAACCAGCTACTGCCCGAGATCGAGCGCCACTGGCTGCGCTGGCGCGCTGATAACAGCCTGCGTGAGGCGCTGATCGAAGTGCGCCGGGCTTTGCACACGCTCAAGGGCAGCGGCCGCATGGTCCGCGCCGAAGCGCTGGCCGAGCTGGCCTGGGGCGCCGAGCGGCTGATCAACCGGGTGCTCGAAGGTAGGGTCGGCTTGGTCGGGCAGGGGCTGGTGGCATTGCAGCAGGCCTTTGTGCGCCTGCCGGACCTGCTCGCCGATTTCGCCGTGGGCCATCTGCCGCCGCTGGCCGAGGTCGAGCATCTGGTCACCCAGTTGCACGCGCTTGCCGTCAACGAAGCCCCTGCCGCCGCGGGGCTGGATGGGCTTGATCCGCAGTTGCTGGAGATCTTCCGTAACGAGGCGCAGGGCCATCTGGCCAGCGTCGAGGCGTTTCTGCTCGCTGCCGACAGCCACGGCACGCCTGTCAGCGACAGCTTGCAGCGTGCTCTGCACACGCTCAAAGGCAGCGCTGCCATGGCCGGGGTGATGCCGATCGCCGAGCTGGCCACGGCGTTTGACAGGCTCGCACGGGAATACCGCGGCCATGAGTTGCTGCTGCAACAGACCGAACTCGACTGGCTGGAAGCCGCCCACGCGCTGTTCCATCTGGGCCTGGCGCAGCTGCACAGCACCCCGCTGGCCGCCATCGGCGGCGCTGCCGAGTTGATCGAGCACGTCGGCCAGGGCGTCGATGCCCAGTTGGCGGTATTGCACGACGAACCCTCGGCCACTCGCCGCAGCCGACGCGACCCGCAACTGATCGCCAGTTTTCTGGCCCAGAGCATGGATGTTCTGCTCGATGCCGAGTCGCTGCTGGCGCGCTGGCAGCAGCAACCGCAGCAGCGTCAGGAGCTGGAAACCCTGCTCGACGAGCTGACCAGCCTCAGCCACGGCGCGAACCTGAACGACTTCTGGCAGGTGGACGAGGTCTGCGAGGCGCTGCTCGATCTGTACGGCGCGGTGGAAGAGGGCAGCCTGGTCGCCGACACACGCTTTTTCAACCAGGCCCGCCAGGCCCACGACGTGCTGATCGACATGCTCGACGAGATCGCCGCCGGGCAGGAAGTCAGCTCGCGCAGCGAATGCGTCGACGGTCTGCGCGCACTCCTCGATCAGGCGCTGGCGCCCGATGCCACCGGCCTGATCGGCCGTGATGGGGTCACCCCGCTGCCGCCCCTTGAATATGCGCAGATAGAACAGCCAGCGCTGCTCGACGCACCGCCAGAGCCAAGCCAGGCTGCGGTCACTGTCGAGCCCGCCGAAGCGCCAGACAGCCCAGGTGATCAGGAGCTGCTCGAGGTGTTCCTCGAAGAAAGCTCGGACATCGTCGAAAGTTCTGCAGCCGCGCTGGCCCGCTGGCAAGCCGACCCGCGCAGCAGTGTCGAGGTCGAGACTCTGCTTCGCGACCTGCACACGCTCAAGGGCGGCGCGCGCATGGTCGAAATCGCCGCGATCGGCGACCTCGCCCATGAGCTGGAATTTCTTTACGAACTGCTCGCTGCCGGCCGCCTGCCGCCGACGCCGGCGTTGTTCGCCCTGCTGCAGAACTGCCACGACCGCCTCGCCCATATGCTCGATGCAGTGCGCCTGGGCCAGCCGCTGCATGCGGCCACGGCACTGATCGACTACATCCGCAACTTCAGCAGCGCGGCATTGACCGACAGCGCCGCCGCGCCCGCCATCGCCAGCGAAGCGGCAGTGCCCGCTGAGCCGGCGACGCTTGCTCCGGAGCGGGCGCCGGGTGACATGGTCAAGGTCGATGCCGAGCTGCTCGATGATCTTGGCAACCTGGCCGGCGAGCATGCGCTGATCCGCGGGCGCATCGAGCAGCAGGTCAACGACGCCCAGTTCGCCCTCAGCGAGATGGAAACCACCCTTGAGCGCATGCGCGATCAGTTGCTGCGCCTGGAGATCGAAACCCAGGCCAGCAGTGCCAGCCGTTATCAGGCCGAGAGCGACAGCTATGACGATTTCGACCCGCTGGAGATGGACCGCCATTCGCAATTGCAGCAGCTGTCGCGGGCACTCTACGAGTCAGCCTCGGACCTGCTCGATCTGAAGGAAACCCTGGCCCAGGGCGCGCAGGAGGCCCACGGCCTGCTGCAGCAGCAGGCGCGGGTCAACAGCCAGTTGCAGGAGGGCCTCACTGCCACCCTGATGGTGCCTTTCGAGCGTCTGGTACCGCGTCTGCAGCGCGTAGTGCGGCAGGTCTCCAGCGAGCTGGGCAAACAGGTCGAACTGGTGGTCGGCAATGCCGAAAGCGAACTTGACCGCAGCGTGCTGGAGCGCATGGTGGCGCCGCTTGAACACATGCTGCGCAATGCCGTCGACCATGGCCTGGAGTCGCGCGAGGCGCGCCTGGCGGCGGGCAAGCCGGAGCAGGGCACGATCCATCTCAATCTGCTCCACGAAGGCGCCGATATCGTTATCGAAATGAGTGACGACGGTGCCGGGGTGCCGCTGGCGGCGGTGCGCGACAAGGCCATCAAGCGCGGCCTGCTCGATCCGCGTGCACGCCTGAGCGACCACGAGATTCTCCAGTTCATCCTCCGTCCCGGCTTCTCCACGGCAGAAAAGATCACCCAGATTTCCGGGCGTGGGCTGGGCATGGACGTGGTCCATGAAGAGGTCAAGCAGCTCGGCGGCGCCATGAGCATTGCCTCCAGCCCCGGCAAGGGTGCGCGCTTCCAGATCCGTCTGCCGTTCACGGTGTCGATCAACCGCGCCTTGATGGTCCATCTGGGGGATGAGCAATACGCCATTCCGCTCAACACCATCGAAGGCATCGTTCGCGTGCCACCCAGCGAGCTGGCGGCCTGCTACCAGTTGGACGCGCCGAGCTACGTGTATGGCGGCCACGCCTACCAGCTGCGCTACCTGGGCGAGTTGCTGCAAAGCGGTGTCGCCCGGCCTGGCCTGCTTGGCCAGAGCGTGCCGCTGCCGGTGATCCTGGTGCATTCGCAGGAAGCGTCGTTCGCGATTCAGGTCGACAGCCTGTCGCCGAGCCGCGAGATCGTGGTCAAGAGCCTGGGTCCGCAGTTTGCCGCAGTGCCGGGGCTGTCCGGGGCAACCTTGCTCGGTGACGGTCGGGTGGTGCTGATTCTCGACTTGCTCGGCCAGCTCCGCGGCCAGCAACGGCGCCTGGCCCGCCTGCCCAGTGGCGACGTGCATCCGCAGCGCCAGTTCGAGGCCGCACCTAGGCAACGGCTGGTGATGGTGGTCGACGATTCGGTGACGGTGCGCAAGGTCACCAGCCGCCTGCTCGAGCGCCATGGCATGAGCGTGCTGACCGCCAAGGACGGCGTCGATGCCATGGCCCTGCTGGCCGAGCATCGGCCTGACGTACTGCTGCTGGACATCGAAATGCCGCGCATGGACGGCTTTGAAGTGGCCACGCGGATCCGCCAGGACCAGCGCCTGAAGGATCTGCCGATCATCATGATCACTTCGCGCAGCGGCCAGAAGCACCGTGACCGGGCCATGGCCATCGGCGTCAACGAGTACCTGGGCAAGCCGTACCAGGAGTCGCTGCTGCTGCAGAGCATTGCCCACTGGAGCCAAGCCCATGCTTGAACATATCGCCGGCCAACGCAGCAGCCTGACCGGCCTGCTGCTGCCTCTGGGTGATCGGACCCTGGTTCTGCCGAATGTGGCGGTGGCAGAGTTGATCGGTCAGCGCGCGTTGTCTTGTCAGATCGGTGAGCCAAGCTGGCACCTGGGCTGGCTCGACTGGCGCCAGCAACGCTTGCCGCTGATTGGTTTCGAGGCGGCCTGTGGCGGCCAGACGGTGTGTGGCGAGCGTGCGCGGATTGTCGTGCTCAACGCGCTGGGTGATACCGGTCTGCGCTACCTGGCGTTGCTGCTGCAGGGCATCCCGCGGGCGTGCAAGCTGGACAGCCAGCTCAATTATGTCGACGTGCCGCTGAACGCACTGGAGCTGGCGGCGGTCCAGGTAGGCGAGCAGGTGGCGCGGGTGCCGGACCTGGTCGCGCTGGAGCGGATGGTGCGCGAGGCGGCGCTGCGCTGAAAGCAGAAACTAGCGAGGAGGTTTTTGACTGCATGTATCACGGTGAACGCTTCAATGCCTGGACGCACCTGGTCGGTGCCATTCTGGCTTTCATCGGTGCCAGCTGGCTGATCATCACGGCCGGCCTGCAAGGCGACCCCTGGAAGATCATCAGCTTCTCGATCTACGGCGGCACCCTGGTGCTGTTGTACAGCACCTCGACCCTGTACCACAGCACCCGCGGCCAGGCCAAAGTGATCATGCGCAAGCTCGATCACCTGTCGATCTACCTGCTGATTGCCAGCAGCTACACCCCGTTCTGCCTGATCAGCCTGCGCGGCCCGTGGGGCTGGAGCCTGTTCGGGGTGGTCTGGGGGTTGGCGGTGATCGGCATGCTGCAAGAGATCAAGCCGCGCTCGGAAGCGCGGATCCTGTCGATAATCATCTATGCGGTGATGGGCTGGATCGTGCTGGTGGCGGTCAAGCCGCTGCTGCAGACCCTCGGCACCGCCGGCTTTGCCTGGCTGGCGGCCGGTGGTGCGTGCTACACCATCGGCATCATTTTCTTCGCCTACGACAGCCGTTTTCGCCACTGGCACGGCATCTGGCACTTGTTCGTGATTGCCGGCAGCCTGCTGCACTTCATCGCCATCAGCTTCTACGTGCGCTGAGCAGCGGTTAAAAATCGCCCCACAGCTGCTGCGCTACTGCCAGCGCCACGACCGGCGCGGTTTCGGTACGCAGCACCCGAGGGCCGAGACGGGCGGCATGGTAGCCGGCGGCCTTGGCTTGTTCGACTTCGGCGTCGGTCAAACCGCCTTCAGGGCCGATCAGAAACGCCAGTCGCGCAGGCCGTTGGTGGCTGGTCAGCGGCTCGGCGACCGGGTGCAGGACCAGCTTCAGATCAGCCTCGGTTGCCTTCAGCCACTCGGCCAGGGTCAGCGGCGGATTGATCTGCGGCAGGGTCGAGCGCCCGCATTGTTCGCAGGCGCTGATCGCCACCTGGCGCCAGTGTGCCAGGCGCTTGTCGGCGCGTTCGTCCTTGAGGCGCACTTCGCAGCGCTCGCTGACGATCGGGGTGATCTGGTTGACGCCCAGCTCGGTGGCTTTCTGGATGGCCCAGTCCATCCGCTCACCGCGCGACAGGCCTTGCCCAAGGTGCACGTGCAGGCTTGAGTCGGCCTCGCCGGGCAGAGCCTTGTCGAGGCTGACGCGCACGCTCTTCTTGCCCACTTCAAGCAGCTGGCCGAGGTACTCCCGGCCGCTGCCATCGAACAGTTGCACGGCATCGCCGGCGGCCATGCGCAGCACGCGGCCGATGTAATGGGCCTGGGCTTCGGGGAGGTCGTGTTCGCCGATGGACAGGGGGGCGTCGATAAAGAAGCGGGACAGTCTCATGGTTCTGCTCTGGAATTAGGGAAGACAAATGCACCTGGGCGACGGGAAAACCCCGCCGCCCAGGCCTGCTGCAAGGGCTGTGCTCAGCCCGGATCGCGAAAGTCAGGGTGGAAGTTCTGCGGCACGGCCACGCTGATGCTGTCGCGGGTGGCAATATCGATGCCCTCACTGGCCACCTCGGCCAGAAAGTCGATCTGCTCGGGGGTGATCACATACGGCGGCAGGAAATACACCACGCTGCCCAGCGGGCGCAGCAGGGCACCGCGGGTCAGGGCGTGTTCGAATACCTTGAGGCCACGCCGTTGTTGCCATGGGTAAGCGGTTTTGCTGGCTTTGTCCTCGACCATTTCGATGGCCAGGGCCATGCCGGTCTGGCGTACTTCAGCCACATGCGGGTGATCGACCAGGTGCGCGGTGGCGCTGGCCATCCGCGCCGAGAGGGCCTTGTTGGCCTCGATCACGTTGTCTTGCGCGAAAATGTCCAGCGTCGCCAGGGCTGCGGCGCAGGCCAGCGGGTTGCCGGTGTAGCTGTGCGAATGAAGGAACGCGCGCAGGGTCGGGTAGTCGTCGTAGAAGGCCTGATAGACATCATCGGTGGTCAGGCAGGCCGCCAGCGGCAGGTAGCCGCCGGTGAGGGCCTTGGACAGGCAAAGGAAGTCCGGACGGATGACGGCTTGCTCGCAGGCGAACATCGTACCGGTACGGCCAAAGCCCACGGCAATCTCGTCGTGGATCAGGTGCACGCCATAACGGTCGCAGGCTTCGCGCAGCAGCTTGAGGTACACCGGGTGGTACATGCGCATGCCGCCGGCACCCTGGATCAGCGGCTCGACGATGACTGCCGCGACGCTGGCGTGATGCTCGGCGAGGGTTTGCTCCATGGCCAGGAACATCGTGCGCGAGTGCTCCTCCCAACTGACTCCATCAGGGCGCAGGTAGCAGTCCGGGCTGGGCACCTTGATGGTGTCGAGCAGCAGCGTCTTGTAGGTCTCGGTGAACAGCGGCACATCGCCCACCGACATCGCCGCGATGGTTTCGCCATGGTAGCTGTTGGTCAGGGTCACGAAGCGCTTCTTGTCGCTCTGGCCCTTGTTCAGCCAGTAGTGAAAGCTCATCTTCAGTGCGACTTCGATGCACGACGAGCCGTTGTCGGCGTAGAACACCCGGTCCAGCCCGGCTGGGGTCATGGCCACCAGGCGCTCGGACAGCTCGATCACCGGTTGATGGCTGAAGCCGGCCAGGATCACGTGTTCGAGCTGGTCGACCTGATCCTTGATGCGCTGGTTGATGCGCGGGTTGGCATGGCCGAACACGTTGACCCACCAGGAGCTGACGGCGTCCAGGTAACGCTTGCCTTCGAAGTCCTCGAGCCACACGCCCTCGCCGCGCTTGATCGGGATCAGCGGCAGCTGCTCGTGGTCTTTCATCTGGGTGCAGGGGTGCCACAGGACCTTGAGGTCGCGTTGCATCCACTGATCATTGAGGCCCATCGGCACTTCTCCTGGCGGCACGGCTTGGTTTGACCGCACAAGCCTAAGCAAAGGTGCCGGCCACCACAACCGTGATCAGGCTCAATGGCGCACAGCCGGCGTCCAGCTCAGGGTCGGGATGTGTACCGTGCCGGCCTGGGTGGTGGAGATGGTCAGGGTGCGAAAAGGCCCCAGCAGCAACTGGCGGGTGGGTGAGCTGGCGTAGTGGCCGGGTACGAATTCGGTGCCGGCCAGGCCGGACAACGTCAGCCAGTACAACGGCGGTGGGCCCAGCAGTTCAGGCTCGAGGCCGAGGTACTCGCATTCGATCCGGTCATCTTCATCCAGCTCGAGGCGGTCGCTGACGACGTAGAACTCCATCATCAGGCTGTCGACTTCCTTGCCGAAGTCGATCTTCAGGTCGTTGTTCTGGCCAATCACCAGTTCTGTGCCGGGGTTGCCGTTGAGGGCCGTTGCCAGCCCGGCATAAGAGGTACAGCTTGAGCTGATGCTCAGGCCATAGTTGCCTTGCCAGATGTCATGGGGGATGAAGTTGCAGGGCTGCAAGCGGGCAAAGTGCTGGTGCTGTTGCATGGCGGATGGCTTCCTGCGGCATTGACTGCGCCACTGTCCGATGAAAGCACCGGCGCTGGCTACTGACAAAAATGCCAGTTGCGTGAGCGACTTGGTATCGCCCTGCTGGCAGGGTGCCCACGGGTGACGTATTCTTAGCGCACTTTTCTCGGGGGCTTCTTCCCCGTTTCATCGACCTGTTTTCAACCGGAGTTTGCCGACATGGCTGCTGCTTGGGTGCGCCTGTGCGCGTTGGTATTGATCGGATTTTCCAGCACTGCGGCGCTGGCGCAGGACAAGACACCCACGGCAATCGTCGTCGGTGGCGGCCTGGCCGGCCTGACGGCTGCCTACGAGCTGCAGAACAAAGGCTGGCAGGTCACGCTGCTGGAAGCCAAGGCCGGTATGGGCGGGCGTTCTGGCCTGGCCACCAGTGAGTGGATCGGCAATGGCAAGGCCCAGCCGGTGCTCAACCAGTACCTGGACCGCTTCAAGCTCGATACCCTGCCGGCACCCGAGTTTGTGCGCACGCCGGGCTACCTGATCGATGGCGAGTACTTCAGCGCGGCTGATCTGGCCGTCAAGCAGCCGGCCACCGCCGAAGCACTCAAGCGCTACGAGAAGACCCTGGACGATCTGGCCCGCTCGATCGACGACCCGCTCAACCCGCAGGCCAACAGTACGCTGTTCGCCCTCGACCAGATCAACGTCGCCAACTGGCTCGACCGTCTGCAACTGCCTGCCACTGCGCGGCAATTGATCAACCAGCAGATTCGCAGCCGATATGACGAGCCATCGCGCCTGTCGCTGCTCTATTTTGCCCAGCAGACCCGCGTCTATCGTGGCGTCAGCGACCGTGACCTGCGCGCCGCGCGCCTGCCCGGCGGTAGCCCGGTGCTGGCTCAGGCCTTTGTCAAACAGCTGAAAACCATCAAGACCAGCGCACCGGTGACCGCCATCGTCCAGGACAAGGACGGTGTGACCGTCAAGGTTGGCGCTGTCGGCTATCGCGCTGATTACCTGGTGATGGCGGTGCCGCTGCGGGCCCTGGCCAAGATCCAGATGACCCCGGGCCTGGACAACCAGCATATGGCTGCGATCAAAGGCACCAACTATGGCTGGCGTGATCAGGTGCTGCTCAAGTTCAAGCAGCCGGTGTGGGAAAGCCGGGCGCGGATGTCGGGTGAGATCTTCAGCAACACCGGCCTGGGTATGCTCTGGATCGAGCCAGCGCTGAAAGGCGGTGCCAATGTGGTGATCAACCTGTCAGGCGACAACGCCCGCCTGTTGCAGGCCTTTGGCGACAAGCAGATGGCCGACCAGGTGCTGATCCGCCTGCATGCGTTTTATCCACAGGCTCGCGGTGCTTTCACTGGCTACGAAGTGAAGCGCTACAGCGCCGATCCCGGTACCGGCGGTGCCTACCTGGCGTATGGCCCGGGCCAGATCAGCAAATACTGGCGTTTGTGGGAGCGTCCTCTGCAGCGCATCAGCTTTGCCGGTGAGCATACCGACGCGCTCTATCCAGGTACGTTGGAAGGCGCCCTGCGCAGCGGCCAGCGTGCGGCCGGCCAGGTGCAGGACCTGCTTGCAGGCAAGTCGTTTGACCCGGTCAAGGCCGTGCCGGTTGCGGCCGCCGCAGCAACCGGAGCTGCGGCGGCCAAAGGTGGCTTCTTCTCCAATCTGTTTGGTGGCGGCGACAAGGCGGCCAAGGCGGACAAAGCGCCAGCCAAGGACGAGCCGGCCAAGGCCAAGGACGCCGAGCCAGCCAAGCCTGGCTTCTTCTCGCGCCTGTTTGGTGGCGCACAAGAGCCTGCAGCCAAGCCGGAACCTGTTGCCAAGGCTGCGGAAGTTGCACCGGTAGCACCGGCGCCTGCGCCAACGCCAGTCGTTGCACCGGCACCGCAGCCTACGGCCAAGCCTGCACCGGCCAAACCAGCAACGAGCAAAGCCGCGCCGGCCAAGCATGCGCCTGCGCACAAGCCAGCAGCCAAATCAGAGGCCGCGAAGAAGGCCGCAAGCAAGCCTGCACCGGCGAAAAAGCCCACTACCAAGGCCGAGCCGGTGAAGAAACCGGCGGCCAGTAGCCCAAGCAAGGCTGACTGATCCACCACCCCAAGGGCCGCGTCGCGGCCCTTTCTCATTCTGCGAACTTATCTGTCTGAGCTAGGGTTAATGTTTCCTTAATAACCCGCCGAGAGAATAAGCATCGACTAATTCGATATACCGAAGCAGTTTTTTCCGCTTTTATTCGATACGTTTCGCGCTAGTCTGTACGCAGCTTCAAGGGGGAGCGCCGCCAACATGCAAGTACGCAATTCATCAACTCGCTACGGCCTGGTCAGCATGATCATGCACTGGGGTGTAGCGCTGGCAGTCTTCGGGCTGTTTGCCCTGGGCCTGTGGATGGTCGGCCTCGACTACTACGACCCATGGCGCAAAGCCGGCCCGGATCTGCACAAGAGTATCGGCCTGGTATTGCTGGCGGTAATGTTGCTGCGAGTGCTGTGGCGTTTCATCAGCCCGCCGCCGGCAGTGCTGGCCAGCCATGACCGCTTCACCCGTGTTGCAGCCAAACTGGGCCACCTGGCTTTATATGTTGGCTTGTTTGCGGTAATGATTGCCGGGTATCTGATCTCTACCGCCGATGGCGCGGGGATCTCGGTGTTTGGCCTGTTCGATGTGCCGGCCTTGCTCAGCAACCTGCCCGACCAGGCTGATACCGCTGGCGTGATCCATTTCTACCTGGCCTGGGGGCTGGTGATTTTCGCCGTCCTGCATGGCCTGGCAGCACTGAAACACCACTTTATCGACCGTGACGCGACCCTGACTCGTATGCTGGGCCGCAAAGCTTGACCCTCAACCTCAATTGCAAGGAATCGAAAGGATGTTGAAAAAGACTTTTGCCGCTCTGGCGCTCGGTACCGCTCTGTTCGCCGCTGGTCAGGCCATGGCCGCAGACTACAAGATCGACAAGGAAGGCCAGCACGCGTTCGTGGACTGGAAGATCAGCCACCTGGGCTACAGCTTCATCCACGGTACCTTCACCAACTTCGACGGTGCCTTCACCTGGGATTCGGCCAAGCCTGAAGCCAGCAAGATCAACGTCGATCTGAAGACCGACAGCCTGTGGTCGAACCACGCCGAGCGTGACAAGCACATCAAGAGCAAGGACTTCCTGGACGTCAGCAAGTATCCAGATGCCAAGTTCGTCTCCACCGCAGTCAAATCGACTGGTGACAAGACCGCTGATGTGACCGGCGACCTGACCCTGCACGGCGTGACCAAACCGGTCACCTTCAAGGCTACCTTCAACGGTGAAGGCAAGGATCCATGGGGCGGCGAGCGCGCTGGCTTCAACGCCACCACCACCCTTGACCTGAACGACTTCGGCATCAAGGGCCCAGGCCCAACCTCGCAGACTCTGGTGCTGGATATCAGCGTCGAAGGTGTGAAGCAGAAGTAATCACCCGCACATGAAAAAGCCGCCCATCAGGGCGGCTTTTTCATGTCTGCAAATCCGTAATCAGCGATTACGGGTCAGCAGGGCCGGGCGCTCGCCACGCGGGCGGCTCGGCAGATCTTCCAGTTGCTCAGGCGTCGGGTAACGCTCGAGTTTGGATTCCTTGCGGATGATCACCGGCTGGCTTTGCGAGTCACGCGGGTTGCGTACTGCTGGCTCCTGACGAGCGCTGTCGTCACGGGCCGGGCGGTTACGGCCCGGGTTGCCGTCGCGACGGCCACCGCCAGCGTTGCTGCCATTGTTGCTGCGCGGACGCTTGTCGCCAGCACCCTGACGCGGCTGGCCGCTGCCGCCGGAGTTGCTGCGGCCTTTGGCTGGCGCGCCTGCACCGGCACTGCGAGTGCCGCTGCCTTGGGTCTGGCCGGCACCGGCAGCAGCGCCTGGGCGACGGTTGCGGCCCTGGTTCTTGCCATTCTGGTACGGGCTGACGTAGTCGGCCTTGTTACCGAAGTTATCCACGTCGTCGTCGAGGAACGCTTCCGGGTCACGGTTGCCGTTGCCATTACCGTTGGCTGGCGCCGACGCTTCGCGTTTTTCGCCCTGAGGCTGGCGCGGCTTGTTCTCGCGGGGCTTGCGTGGCTGCTGCTGGCGCTCACCGGCGGGCTTGTCGGCCGGCTTTTCAGCGGCGCTGCTCTGCTTGGCGCGGCCTTTGTCCTTGCCCTTGTCCTTGCGCCCGCCGTTGCTGTCTTTGCTGGCTTCGCCGCGCGGCTGGTTACGACCGCCGCGGCCATTGGCCTGCGGACGCTCACGGACTTCAGGCTTCTCGACTTCGACAGTGCTTGAGTCAAAGCCCATCAGGTCGCCGTCCTGGATCTTCTGGCGAGTGACGCGCTCGATGCTCTTGAGCAGCTTCTCTTCGTCCGGGGCAACCAGCGAGATGGCTTCGCCCGAACGACCGGCACGGCCAGTACGGCCGATGCGGTGTACGTAGTCTTCCTCGACATTCGGCAGTTCGAAGTTGACCACATGCGGCAGCTGGTCGATGTCCAGGCCACGGGCGGCAATGTCGGTAGCGACGAGGATGCGCACTTCGTTGGCCTTGAAGTCGGCCAGGGCCTTGGTGCGTGCGTTCTGGCTCTTGTTGCCATGAATCGCTGCAGCTGGCAGGCCGTGCTTTTCAAGGTACTCGGCCAGACGGTTGGCGCCGTGCTTGGTGCGGGTGAAGACCAGCACCTGCTCCCACGCGCCGAGGGTGATCAAGTGCGCCAGCAGGGCACGCTTGTGGCTCGCCGGCAGGCGGTAGACGCGCTGCTCGATACGCTCGACCGTGGTGTTCGGCGGCGTGACTTCGATGCGCTCGGGGTTGTGCAGGAGCTTGTCGGCGAGGTCGGTGATGTCTTTGGAGAAGGTCGCCGAGAACAGCAGGTTCTGGCGCTTGGCCGGCAAACGGGCCAGGACCTTCTTGACGTCATGGATGAAGCCCATGTCGAGCATGCGGTCGGCTTCATCGAGGACCAGGATTTCGACGCGGGACAGGTCAACCTTGCCTTGGCCGGCCAGGTCGAGCAGGCGGCCAGGGCAGGCCACCAGTACGTCGACGCCTTTGGCCATGGCCTGAACCTGTGGATTCATGCCGACACCGCCGAAGATGCAAGTGCTGACCAGGCTGAGGTCGCGTGCATACACCTTGAAGCTGTCGTGCACCTGAGCCGCCAGTTCGCGGGTCGGGGTCAGCACCAGTACGCGCGGTTGACGCGGGCCGTGGCGCTGGGATTTGTCTGGGTGACCGCCCGGGAACAGACGCTCCAGGATCGGCAGGGCGAAACCGCCGGTTTTGCCAGTGCCTGTCTGTGCGGCGACCATCAGGTCGCGACCTTGCAACACGGCGGGGATGGCCCGCTGTTGCACTGGGGTAGGCTCGGTGTAGCCCGCTGCTTCGATAGCGCGGACAAGTGCCTCGGAGAGACCGAGGGAAGCAAAGGACATGGGCAATCCTGTTCTGGTGGGGGCTAGGCCCTATAGGGTGATCTGCCTGGCGCGACGGGCATCGGAGGGATGCGATCGCGTCCGGTCCAGCTTGGTGTCCACTGCGCATCAGAGAAACATCGGGCCTGCGCTGTAGAGCGCGTTGGCGATGATCGAGATGCCTGGATGAAGACCGAGCGTCCGGGCGTGAGCCTGGCGGGAAGGCCCGAGTATAACAGAGCTAGCGCAGTGTGCTGCTTTCCTGCTGCTCAACGGCGCTCGGGAGCCCTCCAAGGTCGTCTTCGAAATGGGCGATCATCTGCGCATAGGCCGGTTCTTGCTTGAATCGACGCAGTTCGTCGGCGAACGAGCGAGCCAGTTGGTCGCGCCCAGGCTTGCGCGCCAGGCCCAGATACTGCTTTTGCCGATCGATGAGCAGTGGCAGTTGTTCGGTTTGCTGTTGCAGCCCCATCTGCTGGCGCAGATAGCGCCCGACGCGACTGTCGGTCACCAGCAGATCGATGCGGCCAAGCATCAGTTTGCCGAGGTTGGCCTCGTGAGTGGGCGCAGGCTCTTGCTTGAAGAGGGTGGATCGATTGAAGGCGGCGCCATAGTCGTAACCTGGCGAAGTGCCTATGGTCAGGCCGGCGAGGTCCTCCAGTTGCTTGACGGCGCGGTGCTGGCCACGTCTGCCCAGCAAAACGAACTCGACTTCTGACAGTGGTTCGTCCGGGAATACCATGTACACCTTGCGCGCATCGTTCTGGAAAATCCCCAGTACGCCATCGACCTGGCCCTGCTCGACCATCGCCAGGCAGCGCTTCCACGGCATGAACTCCCAGTCGACCTGCACACCGAGGCGCTTGAACACCTCGCTGGCAACTTTGTATTCGATACCCTGCGGCTGGCCGTTGTGCTCGTAGACATAGGGCGCCCAGTCATCGCTGACCACGCGCAGGCGCTCGGCCTGAGCCGAACAGCTCAGGCAGACAAGCAACAGGCAGAGTAGGCGGGGCAGAGGCGACATGGCGTGAGAGTACGCCGTCCATCGGCCGATGAACAGTGAACCGCGCTTGTACAAACGCTGATTCTTGTAAACACCTGTAGGAGCGGCCTTGTGTCGCGAAAGGCCCGCGAAGCGGGCCCGGCGATGTTGGCGGCGAAGCTGAGAATCTGGGGCCGCTCCGCGACCCTTTCCGACCGGTCCGGCGCCCCGGCAAGGCCGCTCCTACACAAAAGCAGATCGTATTAACGTGGCAGCTTGAGGTTGTTCCAGATCGCCAGGCTCGGTTCGGCCTGGTTAAGGGTATAGAAGTGCAGCCCCGGTGCGCCGCCCTGCAGCAGTTGCTCGCACATGTTGCTGATCACTTCTTCACCAAAGGCCTGGATACTCGCGCTGTCGTCGCCGTAGGCTTCAAGTTGCTTGCGGATCCAGCGCGGCAGTTCAGCGCCACAGGCGTCGGAGAAGCGCGCCAGCTTGCTGTAGTTGGTGATCGGCATGATGCCGGGCACTACCGGAATGTCCACGCCCATCTTCTGCACGCGCTCGACAAAGTAGAAGTAGCTGTCGGCGTTGAAGAAGTACTGGGTGATGGCGCTGTCGGCACCGGCCTTGACCTTGCGCACGAAGTTGTTCAGGTCAGCTTCGAAGTTCTGCGCCTGCGGGTGCATTTCGGGGTAGGCGGCAACTTCCAGGTGGAAGTGATCGCCAGTCTTTTGGCGGATGAACTCGACCAGATCACTGGCGTAGCGCAGTTCGCCCGAGGCCATGCCCATGCCCGACGGCAAATCACCGCGCAGGGCGACGATCCGCTTGATGCCGGCAGCCTGGTATTCGCTGAGCAAGCCGCGCAGGTCGGCCTTGGAATCACCGACGCAGGACAGGTGCGGCGCGGCGGCGACTTTGACTTCATGTTCCAGCTGCAGCACGGTGTTCAGCGTGCGGTCACGGGTCGAGCCGCCAGCGCCGTAGGTGCAGGAGAAAAAATCAGGATTGTAGCCGGCCAGCTGGCGAGCAACGGCCATCAGCTTTTCATGACCGGCTTCGGTCTTGGTCGGGAAAAATTCGAAACTGTAACGGCGTTCTTCGGACATCGTTCGTTCCTCATGCAGCCAACGCCAACAGCGCGCCTTCAGCTGCAATCTGCAAGTAAAAGCCAGAGCGGTGAAGGCCGGTCTGGCTTGGCGTCGTTCAATTGCATGGACTGCCCGCGGCAAGCACGCCTGCCGCGGGCCGCTCGCTTAGTAGCGGTAGGCGTCCGGCTTGAACGGGCCTTCGACGGTGACGCCGATGTACTCGGCCTGCTGCGAGGTCAGCTGGGTGACCACGCCGCCGAAGCCGCGGACCATTTCCAGGGCAACTTCTTCGTCGAGTTTCTTTGGCAGCACTTCAACGGTCAGACGCTCGGCTTTCTTCTCGGCCGAGAGGTCAGCGAACTTCTGCTCGAACAGGAAGATCTGGGCCAGCACCTGGTTGGCGAACGAGCCGTCCATGATCCGGCTTGGGTGGCCAGTGGCGTTGCCCAGGTTGACCAGACGGCCTTCGGCCAGCAGGATCAGGTAGTCGTCGTTCTGCGGGTCGAAGTCGCCAGCGCCGGTACGGTGGATCTTGTGCACCTGCGGTTTGACCTCTTCCCATGCCCAGTTCTTGCGCATGAAAGCGGTGTCGATTTCGTTGTCGAAGTGGCCGATGTTGCACACCACAGCGCGCTTTTTCAGGGCCTTGAGCATGTTTGCATCGCAGACGTTGACGTTACCGGTGGTGGTCACGATCAGGTCGATCTTGCCCAGCAGGGCCTTGTCGATGCAGGCTTCGCTGCCATTGTTGATACCGTCGATGAACGGCGAAACCAGCTCGAAACCGTCCATGCAGGCTTGCATGGCGCAGATCGGGTCAACTTCGGACACCTTGACGATCATGCCTTCCTGGCGCAGCGACTGGGCCGAGCCCTTGCCGACGTCACCGTAGCCGATGACCAGCGCCTGCTTGCCCGACAGCAGGTGGTCGGTGCCGCGCTTGATGGCGTCGTTGAGGCTGTGACGGCAGCCGTACTTGTTGTCGTTCTTGCTTTTGGTGACCGAGTCGTTGACGTTGATCGCCGGGACTTTGAGCTCGCCCTTGGCCAGCATGTCGAGCAGACGGTGAACACCGGTGGTGGTCTCTTCGGTCACGCCGTGGACGCGATCCAGCACCTGTGGGTACTTGTCGTGCAGCAACTGGGTCAGGTCGCCGCCGTCGTCGAGGATCATGTTGGCGTCCCATGGCTGGCCATCCTTGAGGATGGTCTGCTCAAGGCACCACTCGTACTCTTGCTCGGTCTCGCCTTTCCAGGCAAATACCGGGATACCGGCAGCGGCGATCGAAGCTGCGGCCTGGTCCTGAGTGGAGAAGATGTTGCAGGACGACCAGCGCACTTCGGCACCGAGGGCAACCAGGGTTTCGATCAGCACGGCGGTCTGAATGGTCATGTGGATGCAGCCGAGGATTTTCGCGCCCTTGAGCGGTTGCTCTTCGAGGTACTTGCGGCGCAGGCCCATCAGTGCCGGCATTTCCGATTCGGCGATGATGGTTTCGCGACGGCCCCAGGCGGCCAGGGAGATGTCAGCGACCTTGAAGTCGGTAAAACCAGCAGGCGTGTTTACAGCGCTCATGAAGAGCCTCCATTCGTAGTGTGCGAATGGGCGCCGTTGTGCGTTGAGCGTCCACTTGAGCGGACAACGCCCCATCCGAGCCTGACAGGTCGAACCTGCTGCAGCGCCCCTCGGACAGGTGGCGGGCATGGCACCGCGGCGGGTGGCCATGTGAAACGGCGGTGATTATAGCCGGGCAGGGCGATCAGGCCCAAGGTTTTCTGTCGATTAATCGCGACGATAGTCGATGATCAATGGAGCCCCGTGGCAGGCTCTGCCATCATGACTGCACGTTAGCCAGAGCTGGTAGGAGCAATGATGAACTTCCACACCCGCAAATGGGTAAAACCCGAAGACCTCAACCCCAACGGCACCCTGTTCGGTGGCAGCCTGCTGCGCTGGATCGACGAAGAAGCGGCGATCTACGCCATCGTTCAGCTGGGCAATCAGCGGGTGGTGACCAAGTACATCTCGGAGATCAACTTCGTCAGCGCCTCGCGCCAGGGCGACATCATCGAGCTGGGTATCACCGCCACCGAGTTTGGCCGCACCTCGATCACCCTCAAGTGCGAAGTGCGCAACAAGATCACCCGCAAGAGCATCCTTACCGTCGACAAGATGGTCTTCGTCAACCTGGGTGATGATGGCCTGCCGGCTGCGCACGGGCGCACCGAGATCAAGTACGTGCAGGATCAGTTTCCCGACTCTGCAGTCGAGTGAATCTTCGGGGCCGCGAGGCGGCCCCGGTATCCTCAATGCTGGGTGCTGACCTCGCTGACCTTGCTGACTTTGCTCACCACACGACCAATGCTCAGACCCTGAATCAGGATCGACGACAGCACCACGATGTAGGTGATCGACAGCAGCAAATCACGCTCTTCACCCAACGGCAGTGACAGCGCCAGGGCCACCGACACGCCCCCCCGCAAACCACCCCAGGTCAACACGCGAATGGTGCCCTGCGGCACGCTGCGCCAGCGGCGCAACAGCAGGATCGCCGGCGCCACCGTGAGCAGGCGCGACATCAGCACGGCCAAGGCCAGCACCGACCCCGCTGCCAGGTGCATCCAGTTGAACGGCAGCAGCAACAGCTCCAGGCCGATCAGGGCGAACAACAAGGCATTGAGCATGTCGTCGATCAGTTCCCAGAAACCGTCCATGTAGCGTCGGGTCATGTCGTTCATGGCCAGGTTGCGGCCCATGTTGCCGATGATCAGGCCGGCCACCACCATCGCGATCGGTGCCGAGACGTGCAGCTCGTAGCACATCGCCGAGCCGCCGATAACCAGCGCCAGGGTCAGCATGACCTGGACCTGGTATTGGTCGATGCTCTTGATCATGCGATAGGTCGCATAGCCGATCAGGCCGCCGAAGGCGATCCCGCCGATGGCTTCGCGGGCGAACAGCAAGGCGGTCTCGGAGATGCTTGGCGTCTCGCCCAGCTGGACGATACCGAGCAATACCGTGAACACCACCACCGCCGTGCCGTCGTTGAACAGCGATACGGTCTATATGGACACATGGAACCTATGCCGTACATGTGACCATGTGGACAGACACTCTCTATATGAAGGTGTGGCAACTAGCTTGAGCGCACGTTAGGGCAGGCCTCAGAAAGAATTACGCAAACATGGACGCAACGAGAGATCCTAGTCATACGGCTGAAAGATGATGGTCGATGGGGGGGCTAGATGAGTGCTGTGGCTGCTCTGCGTCCCAGGGCGTGGATCACTTCTTCAGAGTCAGGAGGAGCCGTGCATCACAATGGGACTGGAATATTGTCGGCGAGCGAAAGCGATCAACCGCGCGATGCGAGGTTGGTTATGAAACTTCTTAGAACTGGACTAATGCGAGAGAAAGGGGTTACCAGCGTCCTGAGAGGAGAGCTAATGTTGGGAGCAATACCCAACATTCGCCCACCGGAAGCTCTGCTGGAGACTCAGCCTATGGGGCTTACCAGCCTTGGCTTACGCAGCCTTACAATCTCCCTTTCAAGCTCGTCGATGTATCGGACAAGCATCAGCTCGCGGCTTCGAACTTCGTCGCACTCATTTTTGAGGTTGGCAATTTCCTGGTTCTTAGCTTTGAGCTTTTCCTTTTCTTGCCGAGTGGAAGCTTTCTTTGGAGGGGGCTTCTGCGCTGCCGCTGCGTCCCTGATGGCTTGCCTGAGCGCGGCGAATTGGGGGCGATCAGCCCTGATCGAACCCCTAGTTCGCCCAGCCTCAAGCGCGACCAGGTCATAGGTGATAGGCATGTCTCTAGTGACGATCAGTGGTTCGCCAGCAAGGATTCGGTTTAAAGCATCCCAAAAGATGATTAGGTCGCAAAATTCGGTCATGCTTGGATCCCCAGGCGAGTAGCGAAGGATGACAGCTCATACTGCGTCTGAAGCTCTGCAGTGTGCTCCATACTTCCTTGGACGCAGGCATCTACAGTCAGGTTCTGAAGGGCAATAAGCTTGAGGAGTTTTGGTTTGATCACGACTGCAGAAGCACAACCATCGCAGCCGAGGAGATCAACGGAGATCCGTTTAGTGCAAATGCTATTTGACGTGCAGCCGCCCAGTGGTGTGGGGCGGTACGACAGCTGACCTTTTTTCACCCGTTTGAGTGTTTCCTCGAAGCGTTCTGCATAGCTCAGCTTGAGCATTGATTTCTTGCCATGGATTTGAGCCCAGGCGCCATGAGCGCCATAGAGAGTCTCTTCTGACATAACCACCTCATTAGTATATTGCCAAGATGCAACGTGACGTTCAGACTCTTGAAAAAGAGCAACCATACTGTCTTTGTTGCCACTAAAAGCTTTGAGAATGTCGGGTGCGTAAATAGACCCTCCGCTATAGTATTTAGTCATGACTATGCTTATGTGTTTAAGCATGAGCTTGAGGGCTGGAAGCGTGACGATTCCACTCCTGATCGCGTAGACTGCAGTAGAGCGCCGCAATTGGTGAATGCTTAGTGGCCATGCGTTTCCGATGCGGATATCATTGGAAACATCCCAGATGCGCAAAGGATCAACGTTCTTCAGTTCCTTCATATCCTCAGCGCTGATGGGCGGTGTGCTAAGCCTCCGTTGGAAGCGAGAGGGTTCATAGTTTCCGGCTACCGGTTCTTCCGAGTTAATTGTTGCTGGATCCAGCAACGTGTTGCTGAAAGGAAAATATGCGGTTGATATGAATACATACTGATCGTCAGGAATAATTTCATTACAAGTCAGGATTGTTTCGCAGACGTGAGACGCTGCTGCAAAAGGCATTTCAATATCAGCGGATGAATACCATGATACATATTTCCTTCTTTTGTGCAGTTTGGTAGTAAATCCGTACAGACTTCTGGAAATTACTACTCCGGCCCTGATGTCTTTACGAAGTGCGCTAAGTCGCAAAGAGTAAAGCTCAGACCGCCTCATGCCTGTAAACGCGTAAATTAACATTGCGGCGCAGTAATTGATGACGCCGAAATGACTCAGAAGCTCTTTCTTGTCAGTAATGTTGTTGGCTTCTACGTAATCAGTGAGGTCGCAGCGTGCTATGGCGGTTTTGAAGGCTTCTCCCTGAACTTCTGACGAAGTTTCACCTGGGCGGTGATTCCATGATATTACCTGCGCCAAATCTTGTAGCTGACTGCGATGCTCCATGTAGTCAGCGATTTTATTTTTGTAGCCTAATAGCAGTTCTATATAGATGGCGGTTGGTATCGCCAGTGTTTGGTCATTCTTAGTATTTTTAGATGTTGAGGCTGGTTTGAACTGAGCAGTCGCAGGCTTAAAACCTAGATACTGGAAAGGGAGCATCGAGATTTTCGGCAACAGATCTTCAAGTGCTGCTGCATTGCTTTTAGCTGTTTCAAGGCATAGCTTATGGATGCCTTGCACATGCTCGGCTGATGATAAAGCTTGGAAAACAGAAATGCATTGTTGATAGCAATACATTCGAGTTTTCTGCAATACAAGGTTGTACCTGTTAATTGAGTCGACACCTAACGGCGTACCGGGGGACTTGAAGGCATGTCTGTCCAATGCAAGTAGAATGCTTTTGGATTGCTTAATATTGATTCCCCAGTCCGCATCGGTTTGTTCTCCAGCGTACCCCAGATAAATGACTTTCCTTTGGGATATTCCTCGCTCGCGCCCTTGAAGCGGCCAAGTATTATCGCTAAATTCAACTGGTGTACCATCAGGCAGGTACGCAACCACAAAATTATCCGAAGGATAAACATAGTCCTCAGCTAGCGCCGACCAAGGGGTGTGCTCGGTGTCTAAATACTCAGTAAGGAAAAACTTTGCGAACTGCATTACAGAACCCCTATTTCAGAAAGTATTCTTAGCTTGTTTTGCCAGTAGGGAGTAAGATTTTCATGTTCGTAAACATCAATCCGGATGTCCGAAATTTTTTGCGCCAACGAAGCATTGGCTACCATTTTTCCAATGATCCAGTGGATTTTATTTAATGTGAGGTCGAACACTTGTCCGTGTTCCTTTGGGTTGATTTGTATAAGTTGGAGCTGTTCAATTATGTAGGCCATGCTCAACAGCTTGTGTGCATCTTCGGTGTTAAAGTGAATTAAATTGCTTTCGCAGAACAAGCAGCCAAGAAAGTTTTGGCAGTTTGGCTGTATTGAATATTCGTCCAACTGCTTTGCAGGTATAAGTTGGCCATTACATGATCCTGCTTGAGTGGTTTGAACTGCGCGCTCTTGCTCCACAGTTGCAAGCATTAACCCAAAACTGGTGAAAAAGGCTCCAGCTTGGGCAATGTTTTCTGCGGTATTACCTGCTTGATAACTGGTGACTGCCGTGGTCAGAGTATGCTGCGCATCTGCTGCTGCAACATCGATACCATGATTGGTTGTTTTATAATGGTGATGGAACGCCCGGAGCTCTCGAAATCCAAAAATAATGAGATTGGGATCCACTAGGCGCCTGAGCTGACTTCCTACGATTGAAGAGTATCCATTGTTTAGAGGGAGCGGGCTGTCTTTGCGACCAAATGTGCCAAATAAAAAGCCGAAGTCGTGACCTTCAACCAGGATTTCCCTAATTCGCAGATATGCTCGAAAGTGAACTAGAAATTTTGTCTCGAATGACAAGTCTAGCTCGGTATGGCTACGCCATTTTATCGTTCGAAAACTTTGAACAACAGTTTCGACGGATGACATTGCATCCCAAGGTATTGAGCCCACTGGTGACTCGTTACCTTCAGTGTACAAAATGAACATGAAAAGGAAGCAGTCGTGAGCAACCTTACAGAGCTGCAGCTGCTCTTCCTTGGTCAGTATTCTGTCGAGGGAAATGAATCTGTCCATAGTTGCTGAGTCTTGTATCCAGCCCCTTTCGTTTAGGCGATCAAATACGGTTCGGAATCCGTCTGAAACGTCGTCACCCGTTGCTTCAACGTGATTCAGTACATCACGTCTTACCGAGGTGAGAATCCTGCCTGGAGTTTTACTGGTTTGGTAATGTAAAATGGCTGTCTCTGACATCACAGGGTAGTAGCAGGACGTAAACCAATAGGTATGTCCAGCTCCTTTCAGAGCGACAGGTACACGCTGTGATCCGCCCAAGAATTCACTTATTGAGTCAAATAGCCCACGTGCAGCTGCAAGGGTGGGGAATAACTCATCCTCGGAAGGTACTTCAGTGTTTATTTTCTCTTCTTTGCTGTATCCAGGATGTTGAATGCCTACACTGATATTTACAGTATGTTCTGGATAAAATTTCTCAGCGGACTGCATTGCTACAGAGAGATTGCGCTGTGGGGTGTTTCGCCGCTCGGGACTAGCTGTCAAGCAGAGGTGGCGAGAGTATTGCACCAGCGCGAGGTGATAGTCCTCAATGCTATCGAGCACTGCGGGGTGACCATTTGAGTCACTCCAGTCCAAGAACATGCTGGTTCGATTAAAACTCTCATACACAGAAGATGGCCGTAGTATGCGGTAAAACAGTTCCGCAATGCTGATGGCCCAGTTTAATAAGGCCTGTAGTCTACTGTATGAAGTAGTTGCGGGATCCACGTGGGCTGGCGTGTATGGTCTTGGTTTTACTCTCACACAATATGAATATGCTCCGATATTCAACCGTTGAACATTAGCGCCATCTCGAAATGACAGCTGCAATGATTCGACAGGTATTTCGTCAAGTAAGAGCATACACTGGTCGTAACTGCATTCGTCCAGGTCGATTGTATAGGGAGCGAATGCAACATGTTCTGGCATTAGGATGCTCCCCAAGTGTTCTGGATTCGCGATTCCAAATAGGCCTCAAATTGATTTTGAGCGATAGCCTTGATTTTTTTCTTGCGTACACTGTTGACGTAGTTTTCAGTCTCTTCAGTGCTCGCATGGGCGAGCCGCTCACAGACAATGTTCAGTAGGTCAGCCCAGGTTATACGTCCAGCGTTGAGATGCTCGAGATTTTCAGTGACTACGTTCTCAGCAAAGGATGCGCGCAAGTTATGGAAGCGTACTTTGAAGGTATGCCCTGAGTGTGATAGCGCTGGGTTCAGTTGCTGGAAAATAAAAGCTTGAATCGACTTGCCTAACCGTTGGCTCCGGTAGTCACCTGCAAAGCTGTCATCAGCTTTAGCGTAATATGGTGCTCCGGTTTTCGCTAAGAATATATAAGTTTTATCATTGTTAGAGTAAAAGGATTTAGCCTTGCGTTCGGCGTACCTGTCAGAGGCTAGGTATGTTTTTAGAGCTACTACCAGCCATCCAGGGATCAGTACCGCAAATCTCTTCTGAAACTTACTGTCTGCGAATCCTTCTTCCCCCACGACGACAGGGTGATAGTCGCCATCAACATAATCATCCAAAGCGCTCGCTTGAATCGTGAAGACGGTTTGAAGTCTAGCCCCTGTTAGGAGTGCAAGAAGAAAACCTAGGGTCATCTCCGTATTGTCGATCTGGAGCAGTGTGTCGATGAGTCCCTTCTGCTCTGTCTCGTCATACGCCCTAAGAGCTTTGGGGCCTAGGTTTTTGATAACTTTCAGCGTCAGATCAGTACGCGTAATCTTCTTGTCATAAGACATACCTGCTTTGTTCTTGATGCGTATGTATCCTGTTGACTCTTTCCACATAGCCTGCTCGGGGACGAATCCTCTGTGCCGTAACCAGCGGTAGAATGAGATGACTTTACGAATCTTTGCGTTGGCCTTTTGTCCCTCTTTAGGGAACTCTTTGACGACATCCCGGTAATAGTCCGAGTAAGCATAAGTGGGTCTTTTGGCTTTTCTTAAGGAGAAATTTAAAAAATTAATACCGAGATCCGACATGACACAAAAGAAGTCTTTCAAAGCCGCTGCATGCTTTTCTACTGTCGCCTGACTTGCGGTAGCGCCGGTAGCCACGAGATCGAGCAAGTAAAGATTGCCAAGTGCCCATGGGGATCCGTCCGGCTGCAGCAAGCATGGAAAATGGTTGAAAATTTGTTTTTCAACACTCTCCATCGGTATTAAGGGGAACAGGTTTTCATGAGTATTAGAGTCTGAGCAGGAAGTCAGATCGCGCGTAAGCTCACGCTCCTCCACATCTACTGCTTGAAGTAGTTTTAGTTTGGCAATCTTTTTAATTGAAAGTTTACCAGTCGGAGGTTGGTTTTCGATTCTGATCAGGCCTGCATTGCTCATGATTTCTTTATGTCCACACACAAGGGGCGCAGTCGAGAAAGTGCTCGCGGCGGGTAGCTTAGGTTTATATTCGTTTGAAGAGGCTAGCGCCGAGTCATTAGCTTTGCAATAGGCTTTTCCAGCAAGGAATATATGATCTTATGACAATATTAGTTAAGTTTTAATATAATTTTATTGTCTTGCGGGAACGCCGGTTGGCGGGATTTCGGGACAGTAGTTTTCTGCGTACCCTCAGGCGGGCCCAGTGCCTGCTGGGGCGGGGGGAGATATACCCTCATCACCTTAAAGGCGAAGAGTGCCTAAATATATTGTCAATTCTTGGGTATATATCTATATCCCACATATGGGTAAATTTTTTTCTGGGTTGATTGTCTTTCTGTGGGCGTTTGCACGGTCACAGCATTAGATGGCTTGCTGACGGAGGCAATCGGCGTTGCAGCCCTACCTCATTTCCCTTATGACTAGGCAGGTAGGATTGCTGATCCAGTCTTACTGCAACCGACGCGTGCATCATTTGGTTGCGTGATCTGCTTATGTTGCACATTGAACTGCGGCTACGGTCACCGCATACGCAGGCTTGTTATAAAATCGCATTTAAGTGTTAGCCTTCGTGCTCACGACAGTTCATTTCATTGCAGCCTCCGGATCATCCATGATCACTCTCCAGCGATTCATCGCTTGGCTATTCCCCGACCGTCGCACCGGCCATGAAAAAGCGCGTGAGCGCGAATTCATCAAGGCAGCGAACAGCCTCAAAACCCTTAGGGTGACACCAGAGGGCGGCATGTCTATCGACCCAGAAGAGCTCCGTGAGCAGATTGTCTCCGCACGTGAGCAGTTGAAGCAGCTTGTGCACGACTCAGGAACGCATAGCGGGCCTTGCCAAGCAGTTGCAGCAGTAGAGGTGGCCCAAGAGGCTGCCCCGTCTGCTGAGGAGCTGCAGGACTGTATTGAGGTGGTGGCTTGGCGTCGGCTTTCTGGTGGCGCTACTGTGCGCTACGTGTGCCTTCAGTCCACGCATACCGGTAGGTACTCTGTCGCGACGGCTTGTCTCTTCTCTGGAACCTCGGAAAGTCTACCGACCTGGGTCGACGGCAATACCCACAGGCAAGTCGCCAACGCCCTTCAGGGCAGTGAACTCCACTGGTACGCGACTGTGAGTGAGGCGATGAATGCGTGGGGTGCAGAGCTTTGATGGGTCAAGGTGTTACTGGCACCAAGGGCTCCAAGATGGCGGATCCTCGACGATGTCGATTGAGATGCTGAGCTCGCGCTGCATGCGCTCGAAGACCCTGTTGAGCGTCGGATGGGCATTGGACTCTCTCAGTGTTGTCACCAAGAGCAATAGCTCTCGACCTTGAGCCAACGGCATTTGGATGTCGCAGTAGACTGTGTCGTCATCGTCTGTCATTCCCATCGAAAAATCCTCCTAGCTTGGTCTTCACTTCTAGCTTATCGACCTGGCGTTGGGCGTGCCCCTTCGGGGATAGGCTGTCGTGCACCGAGCCTTCGGCTCGGCCCTACGGGCTTCCATCCCGCACGCCTGCGCGCTCCGCTTGCCATACCAACCCAGCCGTATCATCACCTGCATTGGGTTTGACCAGACGCACAAGCTTAGTTAACCTAATGCTCAAAGAACTTATGGCTTTGGCGCGCAGCTTGTCTGTGAGTGGAAGTGCTGGGCGAGAAAACTCGACCAGCCTTTAACAAACCAAATCCATCTCAATGATCGTCGACCAGCTTTCGACATCAGCAACTTGCTAATCGAAGATCGATGGCGGCGGCGCTGCTTTGAAGCGCTGTCGCCATCGACAATTTCTTAACCGGCTTCTTCCAACTGTTCAATTGCCGTCCACTCGAGACAATTACCCGGCTTCGGTTTCGAAGCATCAAGCAGATAATCCAGCAAGGCCTTCACCTTCTCAGCCGATTCGGCATCGTTTTGAATACGGACGAAGGCTCTGTATGGCTTTTCGTCCTTGGACTCTATTCCGAACAAAGCGGTCTCGAAACATGTGCGGCATGCAACAAGCCTGACTCGTCCTTCTGCATTGTCGAGCTTCAGCACGGAGGCGATGGTTCCATTCATACCCCAAGCTGGATTTCCTTTACCGGCTCCCGTAAGCGGAGAATCGGTATCGTGGAGGATCGTAAATTGCTTGGAGAACTGCAGAAGGACTTTCGCCAGAGAGGGGATAATGCCTTTGCCGCGAGCACGGATGATTTGGACATCCTTGTACTCGTCAAGGTACATGTCCCTGATGATCGAAAACGCCGTGTACTCGGTATCCCCCTCTACGATGATCTGCCGTCCGCCGAAAAAAAACTCGTTCACGTATGGGTCACAGACGTTGAGCATCTTGAGGTTTTTCTTATCGTCATCGTCCAGTTTGGCGCGGGTCGGTCTGTACAGAGTTGTACTTTCCACTTCGTTACCTTCACCACGATACACGCGAACGATGGTGGTGTTGTCCTTGGACAAATCAATAAAAATTGGTGAGTGCGAAGTTATCATTACCTGCCAGTTTCCCGTCTGTGGCAGATCATAGAGCACCGCTCTGGCCTCCCTGATGGCCGAGGGGTGCAAGCAAATCTCTGGCTCATCCAGCAGTAATACGTGCGGCCTTGTACCTTCGCTATCCTTCGCCTCTGAAAGGTATTTCAGGGCAGCCCACAGTAGCGTCCGACGGGCGCCGCTCCCCTGGTTGGCAATGCCTGAGAGGTAACCATCCTTTGGGCCCATCAGTAGATCGGCAGTAGTTTTAAATGGGGTGTAGGCTTTTTCGATGTCCAATTCAGGTTTGGCGTCGAACTTCACATGGTGATTTGGGAAGAGACGGTCAAGATATTTGGTGATCTCTAACTCGATGGAGGCAACCTCGGCCTCTGTCGCCTCAACGGCCTTCGTTTGAAGTGCCTTGATCTTTTCGATCACAAGCTCGTAGTCAGAACGCTCTTGGTTCGGATCCGACTTTATCAGTTGGACGCGCTCCTTCAGTAAGGAACCAATCAGGTTGACGATCTCGCTCGCTTGGGCATCGGGTGAAGCAAACGCATCAATGCGATGTGGGCGCGGACGTCTAGCGTTCGCCACGTTTGGTGCCCCCCAAGGCACCTGAGCATCCCAGTCGCCCTTCTGCACATCGAACCCCTGACGTACCGGATCTTTCGCAGGGCTGTCCCAGATCCAACGCTCTCGAATCAGGAACTCTCCATTGGCACGTACGCCGAGCCATCGTTCCCCTGGAGCGTTACTAAAAACGATGGTTTGGAGTTCAATGGTCGGAAGCGCTTCCCGCTCAACCACACCGTTGGGGAAGTCATGGATGGTCAGCTTACCGGCTGAAGACCCGTGAGACATGACGATTTCATAGGCTCGCAGGATGCTACTCTTGCCAGCGTTGTTAGCACCAACAAGCACAACAATGTCATCCAACTCAATTTCGACCGGAATTGAACCGATTGACCTGAAATTCTGAATGATGAGCTTGTGCAGTCGTGGACGAGGGGTTCCCTCTTCGGTCAACGGGATGATTTCAGCTACAGCGGGCTTCTTTGCCATACATAAATCCCTTTAGTGGTAATCGATGCCCAAGATAAAAATTTTGGCCCTACAATGTCTGCGCTGCCGACATAGGTGTCAATCTGACAGCATCGGAAATTTTCTCAGATTTTTTATGGGGCAGAATTGCTGACTGCAAGGCAACGACCCAATCATAAGGCTGCTAGCTACGCAGGATTGGTTCACGCGTTTTCAGTATCAGTGTTATCTGGGGCTATCTCCGATGCCTCGAGATCAGGAAGAAAACTAGGGCCTTACCATCCTGCTGCACCTGCTGACTGCCTGCATCAATCTGCTTATGCATGGTGCTTCCATCGTTCAAGCTAGCCTCCTACCCACGAGCAGCTTGTGCATCACGGTGATTTTTCAGATGCTGCATCTCTCGCGCCCATTCAACAAGAAACCTCTGCCAGTCATATGCGTACGGGCCTTCGGGGAGTCGCGTTGATCCAACGCTGGCCTGCAGAAAGCGCTCTCTCCAGGGCTGCGGGATTTCTTGCTCCAAAACTATATCGATGCCGGAGTGATGGCGTTTCAACGGGGCAGAATGACGAACTTTGTTGAGCTCGAGTGGCTCATGGATGAAGGCTGTGCTGCTTCGCTCCTGGTCGTCGAGATCGTCAAGGATGGCTAAGACACCGAGTGCCATTGAATCACCAGGATGGAGGCTGGCAAGTGCCCAGAGAGCCCTTCGTCTTGCTCTCTCAAGCTCGCTGAGCTCCTTACTGGCCATTGCAGGCTCCTCTGAGGTATTTCAAAGCTGAGTAGCGACAATGGCGTGCCGCCTAGGGCGGATGGCTGGCGTGAACCGAGCCACAGCAATCCGTGTCTCGGCCTTCCGGGCGCTCATCCTGCACGCCTGCGCGCTCCGCTTGCTAGATGCTCGCATGGTATGGAGGCCTCACGCTGCGAATCTGGGATTCCTGCTGCGCTTTCTAGCGAGTGGGGCACGATGTTGCACGTACCCCAGCGTACCGTCAGGTTGGCTACTTATGAAATTTACTGAAGCGACTCGAAAGTGTCGCAGGCTCGATGCTTTCCCAACCCTCTGGATTCGCCGTTGCACTGAGCATCACCTGAGCGCGCCAAAGAAAAAACAGCGCAGCCAAGCTGCCTTCAACTGTCGCGAGGACGGTAGCGTTTGAGAACACGTCTGGATCAGGCCCAAACAGAAGTCCCAGAGCAAATAAAGTCGGAACCCAACCAACTACGAATATCAGGCAAAACGCGATGACTGCAAATCCTGCAAGAGCGACAGGTACTTTGAACCGCTGACTGGTATCAAATATTTTCTCACCCCGCTGGGTCAGGCCGTAAAGCACTCCATGATTTTTCTCTTTTTTCTTACTCCGGTTGAAAATTCCATAGAGGGTCGCAGATTCACCTGCTTCTAGCTCTTCGTAGAGCTTGTTGGAGACCTGAAGGTTCGGAATCACCGCGCCATCCACGCTGACCTTGATTTTATGGCCCCCGCTTATGGGGTTTACAGATCGAATGTAGTCAACCTTTCCTGAAAATTTCACACAATCAAACTTCATTACTACCTATCCCTGCCTTCACAAAAATGATCCCAGTCATGGCTAGACACTGATCGATGCTGACTGCAAGCGGGCTTGTGCGGTTCATAAACGTCGACTCAATGACGCATCAGACGAGCGTGGCGCCCTTGAGATGCCCCTAGCGATGCCATGACCAATATCGCGCCGTCGTGATCAAGCAGCCGCCTAGCTACCGACATGTCATGATAATATCAGTATGATCTGTTTATCAAAACATGGCTATCGTGGCTCTATCCTCAGTTTTGAGGATCCTGCTCATGCTGCTGAAAGAAGCGCTTGCTGGAGCTTTGCGTGGAGCACGTGCTCATCAGGGCTTGAGCTACGACGAACTAGCAGGGGCAACCCACAGGACTTACGTTGGAATGCTTGAGCAAGCACGAGCAAATCCGACGCTGGAGAAGCTCGACGAAATCGCTGAATACCTCGGTCTCGATCTACTGACGATGGTTGCCTTGGCCATTGCAGCCCAGGGCGATGAGCTTCCGTCGAAGGTATTGCAGCGTACCGCCCTAAAAGTCAGGGAATTCGAAGAGACCGGAGGGTGGGCGTTGGTAGAGGAACAATTTAGCGAGGGTAAGCTCGTCAAGCGCTCTCAAGGAAAGCCTAGGCGGCCCTTGAATGCGGAAAGTGTCCAGGCCCTGAAGGCGCAAGGTCTGGACAGGAAAATAATCGCGGAAAAGCTTGGGCTTGCTAGGAGCACAGTCCAAAAATATTGGAACTCATGAAGCCAGCCTGGCAGGGTTCAGCAACGATAACGCCACTCAGGCGCCGGAGTTTTTCTTCTGAGCTCCTGTGGCTTGGTTTAGTCGCTCCTGCTCTCGGTAGCTGGCAGTATGATTGAGCCAGTGCCCTCTGGGTCAGAAGGAAGGTTGCATGGACGACGCAGGACGGTTTGCTTTTTACGAGAAAATCTATTTTTACGAGCTTGAGCGCAAAGAAAAACTCATCTCCAGGCTCAATCTTCCTCTTGCCATACTGGGCGTACTACTCTCATTTCTCTCCTACATGCTGGGCAAAGCACCAAGCTCAGAGGACGGTTTTGCTGGGGTCGCATTTTGGATTTTGTACCTGTGCGCCGTTCTGTGCCTGCTTTGCGGCGCATACTACTTTCGTTCTTCATGGCAACTGCGTGACTTCGACAGGGGGCTGCCCACGTTGGCCGAGCTGGAGAGGTACAGAGCAGAGGCAACGGCTCATTTCGCAGTTCATGGAGAAAATGACGATGACGCAGAAACCTACTTCAAGACGATCATTCTGAGCTACTACATTGAGGGGGCAACCGTTAACACGGTGAACAACGATAAGCGCGGTGCGAAACTCGTTTCGTTAGCGAATTACGTAACCCTCACCATGATTCTCTCGGTGTTGTCATTCGTTCCGTTCTACACCCACCAGCAGGAGCTTACCAAGCATGAGCAATCAAAAGCCGCCGCCGCCTCCCCCCCCGCCGATGCGCTTCGTTAAAGATCACGGAAAAGACCTTCCGAAATCTCCGCCACCGCCTCCGCCGCCCAAAAAATGATCCACAGGGCGCAGACATGATCTGCCTGTCGTCCTCAATCATTGGAGAGAAAACGGAAGCCCGATCCCATGCGAGTTACTGATCAATGAAGCTCGTTAGGCTGATCCGTCACGGCAAGAACGCAGCGAATCCCAGCGTAGCCAGCTTGGATCACGCGACCATTCCTCTTACGGTGAAGGGGGTTGAATAGGCGCACTTGGTGGCTCGTTCTTCCACCAGCGCTCCTGCTCTGATCGTCGCCTCTCCGTTTTCTCGAGCTCAAATGACAGCTATGGCTGCCGAGTTCGGCCATGGCTTACAGTGCCGTAAACCAGCAGATACAACACCACTGCCTTGGCCGTAGCCGAGGCAGATTAATCGTCAAAATGCAGCTTGCCTGCGACCGTAATGGCTTCCCGCTGACCGTCATGCTGTCTCCAGGTACAAGCTGGCGAACAGCTTTAAAGCCATATTTGCACTAGCTGCAATGCTTGCAAGCTGACTGTTTTGACGAAGTCTAGCTTAAGAAGGTTTCCAACGATCTACCTCGCAGCTCGGCCCTGTAGCGGTGGGTATGGAGATCAACTCAATCAACGAGCCCCATGGCGCACGGACATAATGCATAGAATTGCCTTTCCCTTTTTCGATACCAAAAAGTGCGTTTGGCCCGCGAAGCTGAGTACCTCCAGCAGCCAAGACACGATTGAGCACTGAGCCCAGTTCATCACAATAGACGGCGAAGTGCTGGAGCCCCAAAGAGCCTATTCCCTCAACGCCCTGCGCCGCGCCTTCGATCTCGAACAGCTCGATGTTGGCACCGTTCCCAAGACGAATCATGCGGGTTGCCACGATTAATTGCTCTTCTTTCAGGGCAACCGTAGCGGCAAGCTCTTCAGGGGATCGGCGCGGATGGCTATCGACCACCGTGTCGTAGACGATAGCTGCATCGAAGGCCTCGTGAAAGAACCGGGTTGCTGCCTCGATATCTGGAACCGTGATTCCTATATGATCTATGCCACGTATATTGTCAGACATTACGCATTCCGCCCTATGGTCGATCCAAGAAGGAGTTGATCAAAGGGTTCAACGCTGGAGCGCACTCCTCTGGAACCCAATGGCCACAATCTGGCAACACGTGGGATTCAACATTAGTGGCGTAGCGACGGATGTTCTCAGGCTGCTGAGCGCCGAAGCCGCCGTTACCCCCACCGCCAACCGCGAGGACAGGCAATGTCAACTTAGTAGCCACCAGCTTCTCGTTCTGCTTAATCGATTGGGGAAGCGCGCGATAATATTCAAATGCGTGGTGGAAGGTCTGGGGCTTAGAGTATGACCGCACGTAACGGTCTACCAGTTCGTCAGTGAACACCGCTTGGTTGCTGGCATGATGACGAATAAAATGCGTCAGGAACTGTCGCTCGTTTCCTTTCACCATTGCGTCGGCCAACTGACCCGAGGCTGCGAAGAAGCTGTGGTGCCATCCAGGTGCCTCTCCGGTCGCGACAAAGGCTGGCAGCGAATAAAGAGTGTCGTCAGGAATGGTCGCTTCGATGAACGCAGCCTTCACGATGTCCCCAGGATGGCGGGCAACCATTGGATAGCTGTTCCAGATACCAATATCGTGGGCAACAAGGTAGAAGGGCTTGTCCGCACTGATCCGCTTGGCAAGCTTGTGCAGATATTCCGAAACATCCACTCCAGTGTAAGTAGTTTTCGGCGGCGCTGACAGGCCAAGACCTGGCAGGTCGACTGCTACGACCGTATAGCGTTTTGCGAGTTGCGGCATGAGGCTATTCCACTCATACCATGTCTGGCCGAAGCCGTGGACAAGCAGCACAAGGGGGCCTTTACCGCCACGTACGAAATGCAGCTTCACACCGTCAACGGTTTCGTAGGCGCTGGTAAAACCTTCGGGTATCGGAAACTCTGCCTGTTTGGTGCTGACAGCTGGAGGCGGTGCAGGATTGATCTGTGCTGCGTTGACCTGAGTTACACCCATAGCGAGCGCAGCAACGGCTAGTGCAATTGCGTGGAGCTTCATGTTTTTCACCTGGTGGGACGATAAATGATTGGTCGATCAGCGATCTTGTTGAGCGCGACTACCGGGAGGAAAGGCATAGCGACGTGCTGCCAGTGCTATTACAAAAGCGAGCAGTGCAAGAATGGCGACAGTGGGCGGCAGCATGGACGTACCTCCTTGCGTAAGGAGCGCCCCTCCAACAGCTCCGCCTGCCGCGATTGCCAGGTTCCACGCAGTGGTTACCATGGCCTGGGCCAAGTCGACGCCATCGCCGGCGGCATCCGCTGACGCTGTCTGCATCATGGCGCCCGCGCCGCCAAAACCCAGGCCCCAGACGACGGCGCCCAGATAGACCGCGACGCTCTGCTCTCCAGCGATAGTCAAGAGCACAGCGGTCAATGCGAACGAACCGATAGCTGAAAGCACCATCAGGCGGAGCATCCGGTCGACCCAACGCCCGACTACCCATATACCAACAAGCGAACTTATTCCGAACGCCAGCAGGACTAGATCGACTCGCGATTGCGAGGCAGTGGAGAACGGCGCAATGTAGGTATAGAGAATGTTGTGGGCAGTCATCCAGGCCAGAATGACAAGTAGAATCGGCAGGACACCCTTGGTTCTGATGACGCCTGTGAGCGAGGGGCGGTTGTCCCCGGTTCGACCAGGAGCATCGGGAACTTTGACGATGATCCAAACGATCAACATGACAGCAAGTGCCGATAGAGTCAGGAACGATCCACGCCACCCTACCAAGCTCCCCAGGAACGTCCCCAACGGAACACCCAGTGATAGCGCAAGGGGCACACCTACCATCGCGACCGCCATTGCTGCCCCAGTCTGATCGGGACGTACGATGCTACGTGCATAGCCCGCAAGTATTCCCCATGCCAACCCCGCCGCGCATCCTGCTATGAACCTTGCGATCAGCACGACACTGATTGACTCAGCCATCGCGGTTAACGTGTTGCCGACAACAAAGCAGATGATCGTTGCCAGCAAGACAGGCCTGCGGCGCAAACCTTGGGTCAGACTGGTGAGTGGGATTGCCGCCAACAGCGATCCAAGTGCGTATACAGCGACAAGCTGCCCTGCAATAGCTTCAGATATCTGAAGGCCTGACGCGATGCTGGGCAACAAACCGGCGGGAAGTGTCTCAGTGACGATGCATAGAAAGCCTGCGGCGGCTAGGCCAGCCAGTGCCGCGATGGGTAGTCCTGAGCTCTTGGCAGGAGCCTCATTGGACAGGCTTTGTGATGGGGAGGGCTGCATGATTTTCCTCGCGATTGGCGTACTGGCTGCCGTGCAGAGCGCTACCTGACAGCATGGATATTTACGTTAACACCCACTATAGTATTCATAAGACCCAAAGTAAACGGATTATGTAATGGTCATTAACGTAAATAAGCGATCCCGTGGGCGACCGCGCCAATTTGTCCTTGAGCACGCTATCCAGGTCGGGCAGCATCTGTTCCACGAGCACGGGTATGAGAACGTCAGCGTCGCAGCGCTGACTGAAGCGATGGGGATTACTCCGCCGAGCTTCTATACGGCCTTTGGCAGCAAAGGCGCGTTCTTCAATGATGCGTTGAAGCACTACTCCGCGACTGTCGTGCCACTCGACACTTTCTTGATCCCAGACAAATCGCCGCAGACTGTACTGAGGGAGATGCTTAGGGCTGCGGCGCATGCATACGCCGCCCATCCGAACCGCCGAGGTTGTTTTATTCTGGAGCATGCGAAGGCCGGAACCACTGAGTCGGGAATAGCTGCTAAGCAAATCGCAGATGAGAATCGCGCAAAAGTAATGGCCTTTCTCGAAGAATCTGGCATCTCCGCCGCTAGCAACGTCGTAGACTATGTCTCTGTGACCATGCTTGGCTTGTCGGCTGCGGCGAAGGAGGGTTGGGAGGAAGAGAGGCTGATTGCAGTTGTGGAGACCGCCGTAGTAGGCCTCAGCCAACTAATAGCCAGGGCAAAGGATATAGCTGAAGAATCTTCCTGAGACTTCCACGCACGAGGCTTTAACGCCTGAGATCATGACGGCGGCTTCGCTGCCGTCGTCCTGCTATTGCTGGTTTCTCTCTACATCCGTACGGCTTCCGGGGTGATCGATACGGGATTGTCCCTGTTGCACTGCTATATGTATGGGAGCATCGGATGCTTGAGAAACTGCTGAAGGCTCTCTAGCGGTCGGCTTTTCGTCGGCCACGACGACTGCCGCAGCCGCGCATCTTTTAACGCCTCCGTCAGCGTACATAGCCTTTAGTAATCATCCCAGTCGTCGTAATGCTCGTCGGACTCAGGCTGACCATCATCGCGCTGCAGGTCTTCAGTTATGAATTTGACACGACAAACCTTATGCCTTACCAGCGTGTCAGGCACGTACTCAATCGCAGGCGTCTGCGATGAGGGGCTGCTAAGCAAATCATCCAAGTTCGTGAAAGCAGTTCTAGGCTCGAGTGAAGCCACCACGGCATGATTAAAAAGGGTTAGGTTTGTACCTTTCCGCACTTGAGCGGATTCGAACAGCACACCGTCGAGCGGCGGGTCGAATTGTGTAGCTAGGTACTCCGCCATGACTTGTGTAGCTAGGTATTCTTGTTCCTGATTCGGAAGCACCGGGACGGTAATTTTTGCGTGGAGTGTTTTCAAGAAGATGCGCCTACCCATTTGCTCTTCGTAGCTGGCTTCAAACGCACTCAACGGCCTCGCTTCGTAGGCTTCATCCAATGCAATGAAATCCAGGACGCGAACGGGTCTTGTGAGTTTGAATTCGCCGCTGACGACTCGTCCTCCTACTGGTGGGCGAAGCTCGGCAACGCAGGTTTTTCGGTCAAAAGCTCCGTAAAAAGCGGCCAATCCTTTAGGGTTCATTCGGCCAGCCCCTGCGACCTCCTTGGGTGGCGGGCCAAGTTCTGCTGCAGGGTTGCTAATGATCGAGTCGTATTCTGAAGCGGAATCACAGCGCCTGGCACGAAAGATCTGATCGTCGACAAGCTCTTTGACAACGGACATTGATCCATTAGGGCTTTTGAAGGTTGAAAGCCCTCGAAACAGCCAGTCCAGAAAATCCTTGGCATGCTGACTAAAAAACCGATTTCCATGCTTCATTTCGTTCTGAAAATTCAGCCATCGAGCTTCTGCATCTCTTGGTCGAATCACTCTCCACTCATAGTTTTCCTCATCGCTGTACCTCGCTTCGCCTCCTTGCATGATGTCGTAATGGGAGCCTTCGTTCAGGTCGCAGAGCACACGCTCTACGACCGGGTCATCCTCATTCAAGCCAAGCAATTCTGCGACATGGAAGACAAGGGGATCCCCGGTCTGCTCGGTCTCAGAGCGCTTACCATTGTCATCGTACTGATCGTATATCGCTCCAGGGTGGCAATACTTCTGGAGGACATCGTCGACCATGTTGATCAGGTCATCGAATGGGATAGCCTTACGCTTTTTTAGGCAGAACGAGCACTCAGCAGTCACGCCGGTTCGCCTGATCAACCTAATGAGATAGGCTTCGTTCAAGCATTGGTGGCAGATCAGGTCTTCGTCCATGGGGCTGTGCCTAGCAAAGTTCAGATGGCGGTGATTCTAAGTCACCTCAGAGGTTAAGCCCGATGGAAACTTGCTGCGCCTCAGTCTTCCGTCTTCAGGGTGGGTACTGGCAATCAGTACCACAGGTGCACAGAGGCATGTCACATGCTGCAACCGCTCTTTGATTTTGACCTCAAACGCGTTTCTCGCCGGCACTGCATAACTGGCAAGGCCGCAATCAATTTCCCTCACCCAGGGTGCACCACTGGTGGGTGGCACTTCCTGTCGTACTTTGACCGAGAGGCAGGGGTCGCCAAAGTATCGCTTGCAGGGATTCACTTCCCAGATACCGATGCGTTCTTCGGTGATGCGGGCATCATTGACGTGACTGATCAGCTAGCTGATCGTAGATTTCGGGTTGAAGGACGGCGGCTGTACATGGCTGACCATTACAGCGCTGCTGCCGACATGATAGCGAGATGGGTACTGAGCGACTCCAAGCACTGCAACGTCGAGGTAGCTGAGTGGTTTCCATCACAAGCAGAACGACAGTTATTACTCGCGATGCTTTACTTGGCGAAACCCAAGCTGCTTGAACAGGGTAAGCTGAAAAAAATGGAAGAATGGCAAAGCTTGCAGTAGGTCGAAGACGCCGATTCGCCCAAGAAGGCAACGAGCGGGCCTCCCACCTCTCGGCCTGAACTCAGGATTTTATTCATATGATTCATAGGAACGCTGGCACCTTTCCCCTCCCCGAGACAGTAGAACGCATCGCAACCTTGATCCGGAGCATGATGGACTTTTGGAAGGGGGCTCATGGGTGGGCGCCAATTGAAGCCGCCGAGTTGTTGAACAAGTCCATGCTTGAATGGCAAAGCTCGCTAGCGGAACAGCTGAGTTCATGGTGCGGCACATTGAGCGATGGCCAGCTAATCCTAGCTTGGGCAAACCTTGGCGCGTTAGTTGAGGGGCAGATGAAGCTGCTGTTGTCGGTCTACTACAAAGACTATTTAGCAGATACCCAAGCTATCAAGAGCAGTAGAACCGGAAATACTCTCGATCCAGACGGGGTGAGCCTGGAACCACTGATCGTTTTCTTCAAGCGAAAAATATGGTCGCGAGAAGAAGATTGGGAGCCATGGGTGCGTATGGTGCAGCGTCGAAGAAACGCGATCCATGCGTTTAAGGAAAACTCCATCGGAACCGAAGAAGAGCTACATGCTGCATTGGCTACGTTTCTCGAATTTGTGAGATTCATAAACGGTCGGCTGCCGTATCCCGACGATTACTACGTTCCTAGGGAACGCTAGGTCGATCAGATGAAAACCCGGTTATCAAGTCAGGTGGACGGCCCCGGTCACGGGCTTTTCGCATAAGATTATTCAGCGGGTAGATAGTGCGGTTACACCTCATTTCAGCTGGGATCAACTATCGATTGGTGATGCACCTCAAGCCTCCATTGTCACAAGGTATGAATCTCACTGCCAGCGCTCGCAAACCTTGACCAGCTCATCCACTACGTAACGAGCCTTTGGCCGCAGGTGAGAAACCTTCGGCCATACAGCATGAACATCTACCTGCTCGGGTTCGCAGTTTCCCAGCACCTCCACCAACCTGTCTGCTTCGATATTTTCTCTGAATAAACAACGAGGCATCTGGCACAGTCTCACACTGGCGACTGCAGCCAGGATCATCCCTTCGCCATCGCCAATCTGGTGCGTCACAGGAGGCGCGAAGCTTTTCTAGCAAGGTTAGCTGCAGAAAGTGGAAGCTTGGCTAAGCTCGCAGTAGTTGAGTGACGTCAGATTGGTCAGGAAGACAGCCGTTTTGATACCTGCCGGATGAGAGCAATGGATATGCGCAAGAAGTCCCAGTCATGGTTTGTCCCGCTCCTGATTCTTTTTGCAGTCCTGTGGGCAGTGGGGAAGAAAGACACGCCTCCAGCCCCGGTACAGCAAAGCGCCCTCAGCGCGCCGAGTACACTAGCGTCGATTTCTCCGACTTCGTCGTCAGCACCGCCCGCTACCACCGCAACAGAGCAGTTCGTGAGCGCTGATAATCTCAATGTCCGGGATCAACCAAGCGGTAAGGTCATCTCGAAGCTGAAGCGCGGGGAAAAGGTTCAGGTTTTCGAGACGCGCAACAAATGGGCGCGGATCAGTCTTGATGGTCAATCACAGAGGTGGCTTTCGTCAAAAAGCCTATGCAGCGGGTCGGGCTGCTACGTCGTTTCGAAACCAAAACCAGTGACTCAGCCAGTACACCCTGCTCACCAACAGACCCCAGCTTATGGCTCCTCGTGCCCCTGTTCCTCTGGAAACGTGTGTATAGGGCCTCGGGGTGGTCGGTACTGCATTACGTCTGGCGGTAATAAACGATACGGCGTCTGATCTGAATGTAGATGCGTTTGATCCTATAGCCGTTGATATGCCCTTTACCATCAGGGCGGTCTGCAACAATCACACCGCGCAGCAGTCCAAAGTGGCACATATGCCAGCGTTCAGAGGATGCAGTGATGAAGGTGTTCATAAGCTCCGTCGTAAGAGGATTCGAGCAGTTCAGGGCCGCTGCCAAAGACGCAGTGCAGACACTGGATATGAAGCCGGTTATGAGCGAGCACTTCGGAGCGCGAACCTATTCCTCGGAGCACGCCTGCCTAACAGAGGTCGACCAGTGCGACGTTTATATCCTGATTCTTGGCGCTAACTACGGCTACGAACCTCAGCCAAGTCTCTCGGTTACACAGCAGGAATTCCACCAGGCAGTGAACAAGCGTAAACCAATTTTGGTCTTCATCCAGCAGACTGACTTTGACGCGAAGCAGGCTGTGTTCGTCAACGAGGTCTCTGACTACAAACAAGGTTTTTTCAGAGCCTCATTCTCAGACCCCCAAGAGCTGTTGAAAGCCATTGTCCAGGGCCTGAGTAGAATGGAGAAATCCAAAAGCGCAATTTCTGAGAAAGCCTTTCACGAGCGCATTACAGATGCATCAAGCGCTCGCTCCTACGGCGGTCACTCCTATGCGCCACAGCTTGAGTTCGCGTTTCTGCCACAGCCCGTTGAGCAGCATGCTGTGCACGGAGCGGCCCAACGCCGTGATGAGATTTTCCATAGCTTCCATAACCTGGGCTTGGCGAAGTTCAAGCAAGGTTACGAAGACTGGGATGACAGATTGTTCACGGGACTGAAGTCCGGAGACACGTCCTGGCGCGTTTTTGACGACGGGCTCGTCCTTTTGGAAACTGACGCAAGTGTGCCAGTCGAGGGGCGTACGGCTGGTCTCTATTTCGTGTCTCCGACCAACCTATCAAAGCTAATTATGTCCTGCTTCGAGGTAGCCGCATTCGGCAGTGGTTGGTATCGAATTACCTTGAAGAATTTAGACATGGCGAAGATAGAAGAGCCGCCAGCAACGGCGCCTAGCAGCTACACCATGCCTATGCGCCGTGAAAAGATAATTAGTGAGTCACGACTTTTCATCCCTGCTACACGGCCCATGGTGGAGCAGTGGTTACAGGAAGGCATCGCTAGAATGGCTAGAAGCTTGGCTTATTGATCAATGGCCCATGAGGGAAGAAACCCGTCCACCTCATGCCCCGGTCACCATGTTCCAATGTAGTTGTAGTGGTCAATCGTCAGCGTGCCACAGGCGTCCAACGGTGCTTCTAGGTAATCCCAACTGCCTGCAGATCTCTGCCTGAGAAAGGCCTTCTGCCTTGAGTTTGCGTACTGCCTCGAGCCTTTCTGCGGCTGCGATTCTCTGTGATGTGGTGAGCTTTTGCGGCTCGGCAGGCAGAGCTTCATCAAGAATTCCTAGCCGCATGAGTTCTATCATCGATTCATTCAAGACGGAGCGTGCTGTCTTTCCCTCATCGGCTGCGGCCACCAGTGTGAGCAGCGACAGAGGCGTGAGGCCCAGCGCCTGAGCCAGATCCGCACTCAGATCGATAGTCGGTGTCGTCGTCGCAGCCTCCAGGCGGCTTATGTAAGCTTGGTCAGCTTGATGCTGAAGGTCTGCTTGCAACAAGCCATTTCGAATCCTCAACCACTGTAGCGTCGCCGCATAAGCCTTCCGCAGGGACATCCAACCTACCTCTCCCAAAAAGAGACGGTATGACGCGTTTGATGGATCCCACACAAATGCATATAATCATATCGATGGGATTTCTGGCTTGTTGCCCGGTATTTTGCGTGTTCGCAGAGCCTGGTTTTTGGGTTCGCACCATGAGGATCATCAATTTATGTGTAATTCTTCGGAGCATGAATTGCTCCGCGAGGGTGGGATATCGTCCTTTGGAACAGAGCTACCTCAAGCCGAAATAGAGGCATTGGTAGCGGATCGTTTCGGTCGGAAACCGTACTGTTTGGTCGAGGATTGGCTGATATTTCATGTGGACGAGCCTCCTGAGTCGCTTGCCAAGGTGCGAGCCATGGGCCTGCAGACAATGTTCCTTTATTCCCATTGCGTCACCTACGACAGCCAGGGCCGGTTCCCTCCAGGGGGCTGGGTACGCTCGACCCTGTGCAAGTCGTTCGACGGTGTTTGCCTGTTCGAGACCCGGAATACGGTTTATGCCTTGGTAGGCAAAGGGCGGGAGATGACCGCATCGCTCAAGACAATATTCGGCTTATGTTAATCGCAGGCGCTAAGCAGGCCTGCTCTACACGAGATACACGATGTTCAGGATTAGCATGCAAGACCAAGCCGGCCCAGTAGGGATGTTCGGCGACGGCTTGGCTCACTTTCACGCAGTGTCACGATCTCTCGCAACGCATTGGTATCACGTCACCCTCAAGCGTCGGTATGACGGGCGATTCGTGGCCTATGAGGAGATGGTTAGCGATGAGCCCCGACTTGTGGAGCTACTCATTGCTCAGGATGAGAGCATGGTTGTTCAGGACGTTCAGGTCGTTACACCTGGCTGGATGAACAGAAGTTCGGGCTGGAGGATGGAGCATTTGACGTCTTTGTCTATGGGATTCAACCAGGTCGAGGTGCCGATATGCGTACTGGAGGTCGAGGGCGGTCAGGTGTACGTGAATACGCATCAGCGTGACCTTGATGTTGGCTCCCTGACCGAGGTGAAGGAGTTCTACCGGCGCAGTGCTGTGACTACTGATCTGGCTTCAGCGGCGGAGGCTTTGTAGTCATGGCCGAGATCAATACCGTTGCAGTCGACCTGCACGTGAAGCGCTATTCAGACTTTGACCTCCTTCGTATCGCCAAGGCTGTCAGCCAGGATTACGAAGGTTTGATCACTGCGTACCTCGTGAATGTGCATATCCATGCGTGCAGCGCCGTTGGCTTTGTTTTTGGCCATATCCTTGCCTTGGCGGATCCGCGATTCTCGGATGGTCGACTACTCCGGACTTCGGACATTCAGAGCGTGAAAAAGGAGGGCCGGTTTTGGGTGATCACCACTGTCAATTCCACGTACGCCATTGCGACGTTCCGTCGTGATGTAGGGCGGCGAAGCTTGCGTGAATTCCTGCGCATTGCAGGGGATCGGTACATCCCAACGCCTCGTCGGCTTCAGTAGCCATTGCATTTTTGTTTGGGCTTGCCCTGCTCCGGGGCCGGCTGTCGTAAACCAAGCTCCGCCACGGCCTTGCGGGCGTCCATCCTCAAGCCTACTGCCATCCATGGCCTGCGCGCTCCGCTTGCCATCAGTGCAGCGAGCTTGATGCCTTGGCTTTTACGTCGCTGCGAACCTTGGACACTATGAATCAAGACACTGAAGCTCTACCTGAGATCGACATCAATAAGTTCCGAGAGCGCTTCCCTCAGATGTTCTCAGACCCTGCTGTCGACGAGATTTATTGCGATCCGGGCTGGAGGGGAATCCTGATTGCGCTTTGCGAGACCATTCAGGATTACCTGAGGCGACACCCAGAGGTCACCCCGGTAAACGTCGCGCAGATCAAATCCAAGTTCGGCGAACTGCACTTTTTCTACGATGGCGGGGACGTGTACTGCAGGGGAGCAGTAGACGTTGCGATCCAGCTATCGACGAAGACCTGCTCTTATTGCGGTGCCCCAGGCAAGCTGGTGGGCAGCACCTGGGTGAATACATTGTGCTCGAGGCATGACGGCAGCACTCGGTCGAGATGCAGTGACTGACGGGTTTGCGCCTTTTTTGGAAATTGTACTGATTTCACGACCTACCTGGATCCGACTTGGAGACAACAGTGAGGCCCGCAGACGCGATACGAGGAAAGGAAGGGAAAATCCGACGTCTCATCGAGACCTATGGCTTCATTGAGCCGAAACTGTTCGGCTCAGTTGCTCGAGGTAATGATCACGAGGGGAGCGACCTTGATCTGCTCGCGACCATCCCTTCAGCGTTGGTCGGCAAGATTTCATTGTTCGATATCTTCGAACTCGAAGACGAGCTTCAGGCCTTGACGGGGGTGCCGGTCGATTTTCACGTGCACAACAACATGCCTGAGCACCTCAGGCAATCCATCGAGCGAGAGATGGTTACGCTCCAGCTGTGAACATGCTTGCGATGATCCTGGCGTCGAGCAGGGCGTGATGAGGCAGTTCTTCCCCGTCGTTCGTCGCGGTCAGGGTCGTGGTATCAGTGGGGAAATTCCTGACGTTCTTGGGCCATTTCCCATCGTGATAGGCGAGCTCGCAAAACAGCTCCCAGTCGTAGACAGGTGCGTCTGTGACAATCTCGAGCTCTTCGTCGTAGGTTGCCAGGAACCGCAGGAGAGCCGCTCTGGCCTCGATAATCGGCATGGCGTACTCACCGCCCCAGAGCTGTGGCAGTACGATCTCCATCACGAACTCACTGCAGTCGTCTTTTCGCCACGTGTCGATCACTTCGACGTAGAATTCGCGACCATCCGGGCCAACCAGGGCTAGCGAAATCAGCTTCGCCGCTGCTGAGAGCTCGGTGAATTCGCAATCAAGATAGAGCCTCATGTTACGAAAACTCCGTGATGACTAGGGCCCGCCTAAATATGGCGCAGGAAGGGCAGCTATGGGATATGGCCCTCCAGCATCTTGGCCATGATGAGCTACTGGAGCTCGTTGTTGAGCTGTGGCGAGGCGCTTCTCCTCCACCCACACGATTAGTGGAGCATCTCAGCACCGGCAACGTGAGCCAACCAGTGCTGAATATACTGAAAATTGCCCAAGAGCGTGTCGGTGCCTTAGTGCCGGGTCGGATCCCAGTTCCGGGCATCGTGACATTGAATGCTCGTCACGCCAGTGACCTCGCGGACGGGCTCATAACGCGGCTGCCGAAGGAGCTGCTTTCGCGAGCATGGAGAGGCTCCTGTCTCGAGATCGACTTGGGCATTTGACTTCACCTATGCCCCAGACGGCCACTTGCGGTAGCCGTCCCGGCAAACTCTTTAGCTTACTGCCCCCACTGAGATGTTTATGAGCGCTGATTTAACAGAGGAAGAAATGCGTCGTGCCCTTTTCGGTACGGCTCAGCCCGAACATCAGGGTAAGCGTCCGGCGAAGTCACCCGGTAAATATCATCCGAGAATTGGATTTCTGACGCTTGCTGTCCGGACTGGCACGTTGGTATTCAGTAACTACTTTTGGCCTGATCTGAGTCGTTCATAAGTCAAGCGCATGTCAGAAGCCCAACCGTCCACCACTGGCTTGACGTCTTCAAGCGTGAGCTGTGTTTGATCATTTTCTAACGGTTTACCGCTGCCTTTGCGTACCACCTCTGCCAGCACTTGGTTGCTATCTGCATCCAGGAAAGCCGCCTCCGTTGCGATTTCCACTGTCTGGTCGCGCCCGCCTGCAGCGGTGTTTACTGCAGCGGCGACTAACGCGATAGGGATTACTTCATACGGCTTGAGGCCTTCCGGGCGCGTCGAAACTGCAGTGATTGCAGGTCGAACTACGATGGTGTGAGGGCCTGGCGCGTCGGCCAACACAAGGTCTTTACCGAGCTCCCGTTTCAGGGCCACATCGAAGTAACGAGTGATGGATTGCAACGCCTGTGCTGAGATCGCCGCCGTTGGCTGTGGCTTCGGATAAAATTGGCTAGGTTCAACGTAAACGTGGGTGTACTTGCCAAGCTGTGCATCGTCGTTGAGCCACCGCATAACAGGTGCGCCACTTGCACTTTCAGCCTTTTCAAGCCGACTGTAATCTTTGAGAAACCCCGAGTAATGGCTGGGATCAACCTGTGAGCTTGTGCAACCAATAAGCCCCAGGACGACACTGGACAAGCAAGCCTTGAACACGGACATTTTCATCAGTTGCTTCCCTTCGGTTGTTCAGCAGATTTGTGAATGAGCTATGGCAACAGGCGTAGCCGTGTGACCTATCTGCCCAGCTTGACGATTGCCCCGGTCGGAGAAGTTAGGCTGGACATGTTGGCCATCGCATCTCTGGTAGATCCCTCACCAAGCGTACTGTAGGCGTAGCGTCCACGTGTTCACGTCAGGCGATCCAGTTCTTTCAGACACTGTGTCGGAGTACGCGATCAGACCACCGAACTGAGGGGACAGCATGAAGCCCACACTGGCTCCAAGCAGCGCGTTTTCCTGTTTGTTGTCCTGCCAGGCGCCGTCGATCTTGGTCTCGCCACCTCGGTTGTAGGTAGCATCGAGAGAGGCCCATAGCGCTCGATTGATGGTGTAGCTGTAATGGCCCTCAATGCCGTACAGCGGCTTCTGCTCCAGCGTACTGTTGCCTTGGTAGTCTTTGTTGTCGCCATACAGCGATACATAGGTGTTGAATTCAAGCCAGGTCGGCCCCAATGGCGTGCCGAAGGCAATCTCAGGTTTGAAAGCCCATCGGTTCGAGCCAATGTTGATAATGCGATCCTTATCGTAGTCACCGGTTGGAGCCGTGATCCATAGCGCTCCTGTCAGAAAGGTCTCTGGCGTCCAGTTGGCAAACTCCTCCTTGGTGAGTGCGGGCCCGCCAAACAGGTTGTGGACGAGCACCACCTGGGTATCCGCCATCCCGCCGTTGTGCTTTGTACCGTCGAAGAATCGCGCATTGTCGAACGATGCCGAAATGTCCGCATAAGGCTGCAGGATCTGGATAGCGCTGTTACGCCCGTCAACTGCAAAGGAACGGGCATACCGGGCGATATAGAGGTTGGCGTTCAGCGAGAGGCCATCGATGGGCAGCGAAGTGTCGATGGGCGTATTGGTATCAATTCGGTTGTAGTAGCCGAACACCATGTTCAGGTCGGTTGGAAGGTTTTGCCAATCTCGGGCGTTGTCAGCGCTGGCGAGCATGGGTGCCATGGCCAGCGTTGCAGCACCCACCATGGTAAGTCTAGGAAATCCAAGCATTGCGTCGTTCCTTGTCACGAGTACCCAGTTTCAGCATGAGTTCGAATCAGAGATCAACTGGCGTCAGCAGCGGGAGTTTCCACTGACCATTGGCGACCTCAGGCTTGGGCAGGTAGATACGCAACACTCCATAAAAGGGCCCTTTTGGGGCGGGTAGCCAGTTGCTTTCCTTGTCTTTGCCCGGCGAAGCATTCTGCACGTACAGCGTTAGGCCACCATCGGCATCAAGCTTGAGTTGCGGCAGCATTCGCGAATTGATCAAGTAGCGGTTGAGCGGGTTATCGACGAGTAGCTTGGTCGCACCGTCGTACATAGTGAGCGACCAGAATGCATTGGCGGGCGGGAGCGCACCCTTGTTGAAGTGCAAGGTGTAGTCGTGTTTCGAAGCATCCGCAGGCCGGCCCTGGTTGTCGACGAAGTAGCCGAGATAGGCAGCTTCGTCTGCAGAGTTGCCAAAGATCCCCATGTTGGCGCCAGCGTACCGATACAGATAGTTGTTTTTCAGGTGCTGGCGAGTGCCAAACAAGTCCCCACTACTGACCTTGTGGGTATCTACTTTTGTTTTCTTGAACTCGGCGAACTCCGCTTTTCCATCAGCGATCCCGGCTTCCAGTGCTTGACGTTGCTCGGTATTAAGGGCGTTCGGATCGAAAGGCTGGCCGGCCTCTATGCCGATAGTTGCGAAGCGCTTGAGCACATCCTTCTCCGATCCTTGCGCAGGGGCGAAGGCAAGCATGAAATTCAGGTAGCGAAAAAGATCCGGCGTCTCACTCATCTGTGGCTCGGGCTTTGGCCATTCGATGGGGGAAGCCTGCTTGACTGAAGAATCTCCCAGGAACTTGCTCAGCGGCGTAACCGAATAGCCTTGCTGAATCTTCTTCACCGCTGACAGGTCTTCGGTACTGAAAAGCTGGGTGCGATATAGCGCGTAGGCGATATCACTTTCGCTGCGTACCACGCGATCAATCTTCGCTGGCGTTTTCCCGCTCCAGTGTGGGCCGGCGATGAGGAAATTTCCGCCTTTTTTACCGGTGGTTCGCGTGCCCAGGTAATCGAAATTCTGCGTATAGAGGTCTATCAGCTGCACCGAGTAATATCTATTGCTTTCAACGGGCGGCAGCGTCAGAACAACAGGCTCGGCGCGTAGATCCAGCCAGACAAACGAATACGGAGTGTCGGAGTTCGGGGTAACGAACGCGGTATCCTTGGGCGTGAACACCATGGCGGTGTTGCCGATCTGGTTGAAAGGCGCCTTGAAATTCGGCCCACTCTTATCCACTGCTTGGGTGTAAAGCGTCTTGTACATTTCCACGATTGGGAAACCGTACAGGTAGGCCTCTTTGGCGATAGCTCTAGCCTCGGTAGGGGTGGCGGTGAAATCCGCCAGTGCCGAGTGACATATCAGTGCTGAAAGGCCGATAAGCGCGTAACGCATGGGTCGTTGAATCTTCATATCCGTTCCTTGTGGGGAAACCTTGGCGTTCCAACCGTTTATTTCACTTGGGTAATGTCATCGAGCTTCCAGCTTTTATCGAAGTACGCCTCTGTCGGGGCATACAGCCGGAAGTAGCTGAACCAGTGCTTGCCGGGCACCGTCTGCACCCAGTTGGCTTCGAAACCTGGCGGAGCTTTTGGCCCAAAGTAGAGATCCACGGAGCCGTCGGGATTGGTCTTCAAACTCTGGCGAGACGAGAGATCGGCCTTGCGCTGAGGATTGTCGATCAGGCAGCGGCTGTCGGTGTCGTAGACGGTCATCGACCAGAACTGCTTGGCTGGAGGATTGGCGCCGACATGAAGGCGATAGTTTTTGCCGCCATCGAGCCACTGACCCTCCTTGTCGGTATAGGCACCAAGGTAGGTCTGTCCGAGGCCAGGCGTTTTGGAAACCATACCCTTGGTGTTGGTAACGGCTTCGTAGAACCAGGCGCTGCGCTCCCATAGCTGGTCGTAGAATGTGACGCGTTGGGATGGCTCGGCGATGTTAAGTACGGTATCCCACTGCCGGTCAGGCCAGAACTGCGCGCCAGGGAAGCGTTTGGCAAACGTATTAGCCTTGGCAACCAGTTCGCCCATCTGCGCTCCTTCCTCCAAGGCCTTTCGTTGCGCCGCAGAAGGTTTGAACGGCTTATCCTTCTCGATACCAAGGCTTGCCAGCATGGCCATGTAGAAACGGTCACGCTCGTTGACTGGCTCTTTCTGGATAATCTGATGCAGGCGCTCCCAGTAGGCCATGCCTCTGGGTTGGGTGCCCGACCACTGCTTGCCGCCAGGGCTCAACAGTCTGGTTTTGCCTGGCTCGGCGCGCTTGGCGTAGGGGTACATATTGAACTGCTCTACCAGCGCCTTACCTTTGGCGGGGTCTGGGTCAAGTACGCGAAAGCCCACCAGAACGTTCATGGTTTCCGAATGCGCGACATAGTATTTATCGGCGTCTGCGGGCGGCTGAGCGCCCGGTGGCAGCACCAGATACTTGCCACCTTTACCCTTGTCGGGGCCGGTCTCTCCCATATCGATGATCGCGCGCTGCCAGAAGTCCCCGACGCCGCCGGCGGTCGGGCCAGGCGGCAGCTCTATCACCAGCGGGCCTGTCTCGTTCAAATCGACAAAGCCGAGAATGTAAGGCGTGGTTGCGTTGGCAGTGATTACACCCAGCTTGTCCTCGTAGCTGGTCAGTACCATCAGATCCCCGCTCTTCGCGCCAAGCTTGTTCTGGAACTCTTCTTGCCATTGGGCGTATGACACCAACGGCAATGCCCACAGATAGCTTTGCGTCGCTTGCTGATAGTCCAGTTCGGCGTAGAGCTTGGGAATCGATTCGTGCGCGGGAAGCTCACCCTCCATGGCGACGGGGCCGATGTGCGTATCGAGTGTCTGCGCATGAGCAGCTAACGAGCAGCTGACGGCAAGCGCTATAAGGGTACGTCCAGTGAAGCGAATGAACTCATCCATTTGTATCGCTATCTCCCGAATGTGACGTTGATGCCAGCAAACAATGTGAATTGCGGTAAGCCGTCCCCTTTGCGCTCAACAGTCCACTGCGGCTCGACAAAGGCATTGAGAATGTTGCTTCCGGACTTCCAGGCTTTGCCGACACCCAGACCAATAGGTATGTAGTGGGTATCGTTCTTTAGATCAAACGTCCACGTGCCTGTGGAGCGCAGGTACCAGCCCTTGGGCAGGTTATGAATGATGAAAGGCTGGAAGGTGGCCGTTTCGACGTGCTGACGATCACTGTCGCCAGCGAAGGAGCTTTGATACTGCACCAGACCGCCTAACAGGCCGCTCGGTGACGAGTCGATTGCCACTGCCGCCAAGCCAGCCTGCCATTTGCCAGTGCCGAGTTCGTCCTGTGCTGCAGTCGGCGCCGTGATCTGCGGCCCGATCCCTAATTGAATGCCTTCAGTCTTGAGAAGAAAGATGTCAAACAGGTTTAAGTCGCCGATACCTGTGCTGTAACCCCCATGAGGGTCAGGGCGGGTACTGATGGGTAAGGTAGCCCTAAGAATTTGTGGCACGCCAAAGAAATCACCTGGCGCAACGGGCAGCGTTCCCCTTACCAGAGCATCATTGGTATGAGCGTTCGAGTCGTATAGTTTGGGTGAGTAGTAGTCCTGAAGATTGGCGCCCGGTGCCAGGTTCAGCGGGTTGTTACTCTTGTTGGCCGTGTCCGCGTTATCCGCGTACCCGTGCATGGCAAATGAGCACATGCTGATCATGAGGACGGCCTGCCCCATATGCTGTCTGTTCATGAAGGCTATCCCTGATCAATCCCAATGTACTTTCTATTCTGAGCGGTTATGCCTCCCATAAAACGTAGCAGAGCCTACCGTTACCGCCAGAAATCGTCCTCAACGCGTTGCATATGGTTCAGCCATTGGATAATCAGGGGAGTCGCTCGCCACAATCATGTCCGTCCGGCAGCAATCGTTCGAAAGGACAGGATCAGTAGCCATAATCGCAGGCAAGCACCACAGCGAAGCCGTGGGTGATCGGGAACTGTCACCGCACAGCCGTCAATCGGTCGTGTCTTACCTTTCGTAATAAAAGCCTATGGCCAGCAAGCCTCCAATTGGTTTCCGCGTTTAGGTTAAAGCGGTGGACGTTGAAGCGTGACCCATGCGTTAACGCTGGGACGCTGCCACTGGCGTTGCGCATATTCCACGAGAACCGGAGGCACTGCATCGCCGTTGAGTATCAATCGGTTCAGCATCAGCGCTAGATCAACATCGGCTATTGACCATTGGCCGAACAGATACTCCGCATCGTTCTGGAGGAGTGCTTGGGCGGCCTGAAATAACTTTTTTGCTGCCGAAGTGGCTGCTGGTGACAAGGGCCCTGCTTGCTCGCCATAGAATACGACGAGGGTGGAGCGCTCTTGCCGAATGGGCAGCAGGTCGCTGCGGATCCACGCCTGAACCTGCCGCGCCTTTGCGAGCAACCGGAGATCGTCTGGATAGATCGGCACTTCAGGATAAGCGTTTTCAAGATACTCCGTGATCGCAGACGACTCAGATAAGGCAAATCCACCATCCAGTAGGGTGGGTACCCTTTGGGTCTGCGATAGAGCCGCGTAGGCCTCGGTCTGATTTTCAAGCGCTTGAAGATCCACGGTACTCATCTTGAAGTCGATACCCTTTTCGACAAGTGCGACAAACGCGGACAAAGCGTAGGGGCTGGTAAATTGCGAATCGACGAATAAATGCAGGGGGTTCATAGACTTTCTTCTCCTTCTTCAGAAAGGAGCAAGCTACGAGAGTGTAATGAAATAGTGAAATGGACGATTTTTATAGGGGTATTCCTAGTCGGAATGCGACGGGCCGCAATTTTAATGCTTACGAGCATCGAACCGTCGTAAGCGGCCAGCGAATATCCCTTGCACAGATCAGGCAGGCATCCACTGATGCGGCAGCAGTCGCTCGATTTCACTGGCCCGCTGCGTTGGTAGCCGCGTCAGCACATCTTTGAGATAAGCATACGGATCATGCCCGTTGATGCGCGCCGACTGGATCAGGCTCATGGCCGCCGCCGACCGCTTGCCGCTGCGCAGCGATCCGGCAAACAACCAGTTAGACCGCCCAAGTGCCCACGGCCGGATCAAATTCTCGATCTGATTATTGTCGATGGGCACAGCACCATCTTCCAGGTAACGCGTCAGCGCTACCCAGCGTTTGAGGCTGTAATCCAGAGCTTTAGCCGTGGCCGAACCCTCGGGCACAAGTTCACGCTGAGCCAGCATCCACTCATGCAGCTTTTTAGCGATGGGCACCGCTGTTTCCTGGCGTAATCGCCAACGATCTTCGTCGCTCATCTCCTTGGCATGTCGCTCGACCTCGTATAGCCCGCCAATCGAGTGAATCGCCTGCTCCGCCAACTGGCTTTTATTGCCTACATGCAGATCGAAAAACTTGCGGCGCGCATGTGCCATGCAGCCGATTTCGGTGATGCCCTGCTCGAAGCTGGCTTTGTAGCCGGCGAAGTCATCGCAGACCAGCTTGCCGTTCCAGGTGCCCAGGAAGTTGCGTGCGTGTTCACCGGCACGGCTGGGGCTGAAGTCGTAAACCACAGCCTGTAGGGCCGAGAATGGTGTAGTGCTGTAGGCCCAGACATAGGCACGGTGGGTTTTCTTCTCGCCGGGCGCCAGCATTTGTACCGGCGTTTCATCGGCGTGAACCACGCGCTGGGCCAGCACCACTTCGCGCAACGCATCGACTAGAGGCTGAAGCTGCACGCCGGTTTGACCCACCCACTGCGCCAGTGTCGAGCGCGGGATAGCCAGGCCGGCACGGCCGAGGATCTTTTCCTGCCGATACAGCGGCAGGTGGTCGGCGAACTTCGCTACCATCACATGCGCTAGCAGGCCAGCAGTGGGGATGCCCTTGTCGATTACCTGCGGCGGCACCGGGGCCTGGATCAGTGTTTCGCACCGCTGGCAGGCCCATTTCCCACGAACGTGCTGTTCGATGGTGAACACGCCGGGTGTGTAGTCCAGCTTCTCGCTGACATCTTCACCAATGCGCCGAAGCTGGCAGCCGCACGCGCACTGGGTGTTGTCCGGCTCGTGATGGATCACAGTACGTGAGAACTGCGGTGGCAACGGCACACGCTTGGGTTGCTGGCGTGGTTCTGCCTGTGCGGGAGCGGGATGAAGGGCTTTTAACTCCGCCTCGATGGCTTCGAGGTCGGTATTGAGTAGGTCATCGAGCAGGCTGCCTTGCGCCGGGCTGATCTGCTCGCTGCGCTTGGCGAACTTGTGCCGTTTAAGAATGGCGATCTCGTGAGTAAGCTGCTCGATAATCGTTTCATCACGATGGATCTTTCGGCTCTGGGTGTCGACCTTGGACATCAACTGCGCAGCTAGTGTGCGCAGTTGTTCGGGGGCCATTTGGTCGAGATCGGGCAAGGAAGTCATGGAGATGGATTTTACCAAAGCAGCCCGACTGCTTCAGCTAAAAGGCAGCATTTAAAGCAATGTGATTGCGCCGCCCGCACCGACTCGTTGCCAGGGTAATCCAAGTACCAGCGCCTGGAGTTGTTCGGGGTCGAGTTCGACCTCCGTTCCACGATGGAGGCCCGGCCAATGAAACTTACCTTGGTTCAAGCGCCGTGCCGCTAGCCAGATACCGACGCCGTCGTGCACCACGACTTTAATCCGATTGGCCCGACGGTTGGCAAAGAGGTAAGCGCAGTGCGGCTTCGCCGCACCGAACACCGCGACCACTCGGGCCAACGCAGTCTCAGTGCCGGCGCGCATGTCCATAGGCTCGGTGGCGAGCCAGATGGTATCAACGCGAATCATTGGGCTAGGCCACGAATAAAACACGCGCAGCCATCCGGATCCGAGGCTGGCCATTTTACGGTGATGGATTTATCAGCCAGAGGCAGCGAGATGATCACCATCTCTTCTGATGCTCGCCTTGGTACCGTTTTGATCGGAACGAAAGCCGGCAAGGTTGCTGGCGATTGATCCCGGTAAGTCGGTAGCCACTTGCGGATCACGTTGGCGTTGATGCCGTGATGGATGGCTACGCTGGAAATTGTCGCTCCGGGTTGCAGGCATTCCTGGACGACCCGGGCTTTGAATGGTTTGGGATAAGAGCTTCGTTGGCGCATGGAAATCCTGGCGATAAGGGCAATCGCGTCCGCTTAAAATACGTGGACACCATCGCCCTTAATGCTGGAGTTCGGTAGGTGTGTTCCCCATCCGCTTACCTTGGTTCAAGGCCTAGCGGAAACAGGATCCTGAGGAGTCCCGCCAAGCCCGACCGATGACCTCGGTCATACGCGCTATCGAGAAAGCTGCGTTCACGAGCCTTGCGAGGTTCTCGCATATGAAGCGCTCAGCCAACTCAGGTTGGCATCCAGGCTACCCACGAAGTTGAATGTCCAAGCGGGAAGCAAGCCGCGCCAGGTTTGCTCGGTCGAGCCCCAAGCTTCTGGCCGCAGCTGACAGATTTCCGGAATGATGTCTCAGTGCCGATTCCAGAAGCTCCCTTTTGAACGCGTCGACAGATGATTTGAAATCAAGAGTTGTCGGCATAGCAAACTGTTCAGTCCCGCGCACTTCTAATTGTCGAGCAGACTCTGATGCAGGGAGGTCGAGATCCTGGATTTCAAGTGAGATCACGCCATCGCGGCCTATGGCAGAGGTACGCTTTTTGGCTTTCAAAACTGCTCGTGCAAGCAGGTATTCCAGCTCCCTGATGTTTCCCGGCCAATGGTAGTCAAGCATGGCGGTGCGAGCCTGCGAAGTGAAACGAAGAGCGGGCAATCCGACTCGCCATCGGTTCTCCTCCGCAAAGGCTCCTGCGAGCAACATAATGTCTTCTTTTCGCTCTCTAAGAGAGGGCACCCTAAGCGGATAAACGCTCAGCCGGTGATACAGATCGGCACGGAACCGTCCTTCACGGACTTCGTCAGCAAGCACCCTGTTTGTTGCGGCAATGAGGCGAATATCCACTCGGTGATTACTGTCCGAGCCTACTCGTTGAAGCTGTCCACCTTGCAGGACTCTCAATAGCTTTGCTTGTGCCGCCAACGGTAATTCCCCAATCTCATCGAGGAATAGAGTTCCTCCGTTGGCCATCTCAAATTTACCTAAGCGATTTTCTGTTGCTCCTGAGAAAGCGCCTTTCACGTGTCCGAATAACTCGCTTTCCACCAGGTGCTCAGGGAGAGCAGCGCAGTTGACGCTTACCAAAGGTCGGTCAGCGCGAGCAGACTGATCATGCAGTCGGCGGGCAACCAGCTCCTTTCCCACTCCGGTTTCTCCAGTAATGAGAACCGTCAGGTCGCTAGGAGCCACCAGATCGATTTCCGTCAGGAGTTGCTTGAAATTTTCACTGCTGCCAATCATCGCAGGAGCTGGGCGGTGAGCCGCCAGACGATAGGCGTCGGCTCGTTTGCGCTCACCTTCAACATTCTTCAAGAGCTCTTCAAATTGGGAGGCGACTAGCACCGTTGCAGCGGCAATAGTGGCGAAGGTCTCCACGGTCTGTAGGTCGGTTTCTGAGAACTGTCCTACTTTCAAAGCATCAAGGGTCAACGCCCCCCATACCTTGTCTTTGATCCTAAGAGCGCACCCCATGCAGTCATGCACTAGCAACGGGCTTGAACCTATCAGCCCGTCATAAGGATCTGGGAGCGCGCAATCCGGCGGGAACAGGACTGCACTTTGCTCCTCGATAATGGCTTGCAAGCGAGGGTGATTCGATATCCGGTAGCGCCGTGCCATGGCATCTACCGAGAGGCCGTGCGCCGCTACAGGAATAAGAACGTCGCCCTCCAGCCTAAGGAGGGCTACTGCATCAGAGGGCACGAGATCGCGCAAGGCGTCCAACACTCTGTAATAACGAGCTTCTGTATCGATCTCAGCTGTGAGGTCTCCCAGCAGCGTAAGAAGCGCCTGAAAGGCTCTCGCCTGATGGGTCGAAATGACCTTACTTTCCATTGATTGAGTCTTTATGACATGGGTGTAAATGACTTTCTACGCGCCTAGACCCCATGGATCAAGGGTTTTCCGGCTGGCACGCCGCTTGCTCTGACCTCTACAGTTATTTATAGGAGTCAAGCATGCTTACTTCCGCTCAACGCGAGATCATCAAAGCTACCATCCCGTTACTTGAAACCGGCGGTGAAGCCTTAACCACTCACTTCTACCGCATCATGCTGGACGGACATCCGGAGGTTCGACCGCTGTTCAACCAAGCGCACCAGGCCAATGGTGCGCAGCCCAGAGCTTTGGCCAATGGCGTACTCATGTACGCTCGAAACATTGATCACCTTGAAAATCTCGGCCCCTTAGCAGGGCAGATCATCAACAAGCATGTGGCCCTTCAGATTCTTCCTGAACATTACCCAATCGTAGGCGGGTGCTTGCTTCAAGCGATTCGAGAAGTATTAGGCGCTGAAATCGCGACAGATGAGGTGATCGCTGCATGGGCCGCTGCATACCAACAGCTGGCGGACATTCTTATCGAGGGTGAGCGTACCGCTTATAACAGCATCGAGATGACTCCTGGCGGATGGCGTGGGGCGAGGGCTTTCAAGGTCATTCGCAAGGTTGTTGAAAGCAGCGAGATCACGTCTTTCTATTTGGCACCGGTAGACGGAAACGCAGTCATTGCCCATAAACCGGGGCAATACATCGGACTTCGCCTAATGGTGGACGGCCAGGAAATACGGCGAAATTACTCGTTGAGCGCAACTGCGAATGGAAGCACCTACCGCATCAGCGTCAAACGAGAGGCTGGCGGTCTGGCGTCCAACTATCTTCACTGCACGGTTGAAGAAGGCTCGGTGGTAGACCTGTTTCCGCCTTCGGGCAATTTCACGCTGGACGAGAGTGACAAGCCTTTGGTGCTGATCAGCGGAGGCGTGGGGATTACACCAACGCTCACTATGGCGCAGGCTGCCTTGGAAAAAGGGAGTCGTCCGGTTGTGTTCATACATTACGCACGAAATGCCGAGGTTCAGGCTTTCAATGACCTGCTGCAAGAGTGGCGTATTACCTATCCTCAGCTCAAAGTCCACGTTGTTCATGCGCAAGAATCCGATTCGAAGGATAACGTGCCCGATGCAGTCGGTTATCCCGCAGTTGAACAACTGAAGGCATGGTTACCCAGCGATTACGACCTGGATGTTTATTTCTTGGGCCCCAAACCCTTCATGGCATTTATGAAGCGCACACTTCTTGAGCTCGGGGTTCCAGAGGAACAGGCTCGTTATGAGTTTTTCGGCCCAGCAGAAGCGCTGGAATAACCTGTGTCTAAACGCCGCTATGACTTCACGTCGTTGGAGCATCCAGCGCCTATAGACCGCACCTCCAAATTCGAATTGAAGTGGGTACGCGAGGCGTTGCGAGAACATGAGATTGGCGACCTTAACGCTCATGGAGGCGACTGATGAAATTTGATGCCGCCTCCCCTGCAGGCAATGCCACGCGATCCATGCTTTGGTCAGCACTGGGCGCGGCCATGATAATGGCTGTGGGAATGGGCTTTGGCAGGTTTGCATTCACCGGAGTTTACCCGGCAATGGTGAGCGAAAGTTTGCTTACCGTGCATGAAGGAACCTGGGCTGCTTCGGCCAATTATGCCGGTTACCTTATCGGCGCTCTCGTAGCGGCTCGATTGGCCAGTTATCAAGCCTATAAATGGGTCATCATATCCCTGGTCATGAGTGTGCTATGTCTTGTTGTACTGGCATTTGTCCATGTGCCCGCAATGATCATAGCAATAAGGGGGGTTGCAGGAGTCTTCAGCGCTTTATCAATGATTGCGGCTTCGTTGTGGCTGCTTCAGCACAAAGGTCATCATGAGGGAGCCCCCCTGCTATTTGCCGGGGTCGGCGTAGGCATCTTTCTTTCTGCAGAAATTATTGCCAGCGCGCAGCACCTGGGTCTTACCAGCCCAGAGCTATGGCTGATGCTAGGTATATGTGCCGCGATTTTGGGAGGATTTGCCATCCTGAAAATGGACAAGCAGGCCATCTCACCTGCTCAGAGCCACAGCGCCGCTGCAGGAAGTCATCAAATCCCTTTGGGAGCATGGCCACTTATTTTGGCGTATGGGCTTGCTGGGTTCGGTTACATCATCACCGCAACGTACCTGCCTATGTTGATCAAGGACAGTTTGGGTGATGTAAATCCCGTGCATGTCTGGGCAGCGTTCGGCTTAGGCGCCGCGCCTTCCTGTTATTTCTGGCACCGGATTCATATGAGCCAGGGAACCCACCAAGCCCTTCGCTTCAACCTTCTGGTTCAAGCCGCAGGAGTCGTACTCCCGGTGGTCTTCCCAAATGCTTTTGGTTACGTAGCGAGCGCGCTGATCGTAGGTGGCACCTTCATGGGGACTGTGACTATCGCCATGCCGGCAGCCAAACGGATCTCGCATACGGTGAGATTCAACCTTATGGCTGTCCTGACGGCGGCGTACGGCACGGGGCAGATTCTCGGCCCGCTTTTGGCGAACTATCTCTACGCGTTCAGCGGAGCGTTCGATTCATCCTTGGTTACAGCAAGTTTGGCGCTGGTGATTTCAGCCTCGCTGACCTTCCGCCCCTTCGCTCTGAAGACTTCACAAGGAAAACGATAATGCTATTTCCTGAACTATCTGCCGTTTTAGGTATTGAACATTCCATTATCCAAGCGCCCATGGTGGGGGTGTCCAACCCTCACTTGGCGGCGGAGGTTTCTAACGCCGGAGCGTTGGGTTCCATTGGATTAGGGGCCAGCACGCCAGAGCAGGGTCGCGAGCTTATTCAGCAAACAAAATCGCTCACCAAAAGACCGTTTAACGTCAACATGTTCTGCCACAAGGCAGCCGCGTTCGACCAGGCTAGAAATCAAGCCTGGCTGGAGCATTTGGCTGATGCGTTTGGTGAGTTTGAAGCAACCCCCCCAGAGTCCCTGCGAGAAATCTACAAAAGTTTTGTGGATGACCGGCCCATGTTGGAAATGCTGCTCGAAGAGCGACCAGAGGTTGTCAGTTTTCACTTTGGTGCGCCGCCTGAAAGTTGGATCCGTGAACTACGGGACGCAGGCATTTACACCTTGGGGTGTGCAACAACGCTGGAAGAGGCCCAAAAGCTGGAACGCGCTGGCATACAGGCTATCGTTGCTCAGGGTTATGAAGCCGGGGGACATAGAGGGGTGTTTGATGACGCCCCTGGACAAGATCATGAACTGGGTCTTTTCGCCCTGTTACGTATTCTGATCCCCCAACTGACCGTTCCGGTAGTCGCGGCAGGCGGAATCATGGATGGGGCCGGAATTCGCGCTGCCCTGGATCTCGGAGCAATCGGCAGCCAGCTAGGCACCGCGTTTATACTCTGCCCCGAGTCCTCAGCCACCAAAGAGCACAGGGCTGCGCTTAAATCCTCGAGGGCACATAGTACCCGAGTCACGAGTTGCATTTCAGGACGTCCTGCGCGCGGCATGACCAACCGATTTTACTACGAGGCCCAAGGCTTATCAGTTCCCAGACCCGCTGAATATCCTCTTGCCTACGATGTTGCCAAGGCACTGCATGCAGCCACAAGTGCCAAAGGTTGCCATGACTTTGCAGCGCAGTGGGCGGGACAAGGGGCCCCATTAGCTAGGGAGTTACCCGCAGCGACTCTCGTCCAGACGCTCGTACACGAAATTCACGCCACAAAATTACTCACCCGATAAGAGACATTGAAATCATGCCGCTGCTCAAGATAGATGTAATCAAAGGTCGTTCAGAAGAGGCGATCACGACACTGTTGGACACCCTCCATAGCGCTATGGTCGAGGCGTTTGAAGTCCCTGAGCGAGATCGTTATCAAATCCTCAACGAGCATGAACCATCCAGATTGATCATTCAGGATACGGGACTTGGCTTCCAGAGAACCAATGATGTCGTGGTGATCACCGCTATCAGCCGACCTCGTTCGGCTGAGATGAAGAAAAAATTCTACGCACTGGTGGCGCAAGGACTGGAAGCAAATTGCGGCATTTCTCCGCAAGATGTGATGGTGTCCGTTGTAGTGAACAGTGATGAGGACTGGAGCTTCGGGATGGGCCGGGCTCAGTTTCTAACCGGGGAACTATAGCCTTTCACTTGAATCGCGCACCTGCGCTTTGTTAACTAACTTAGTCTCGCCTAATTAAGCTATACAAGAGGAACCGGTCAGTGCCCAACCATAAGTATTTTGTCGCTCACGACCTCTTGTGTCGCTTTTTTGCATCTTTCGACAAGCGTGACTGGATAGGCATGCGAAGCGTATTGGCGCCTGAAATCTTTGTTGATTACTCCTCGTCCGGTCGTGAGACCGCAAGAAAGATTGCTGCTGAAGAATTTGTGAGTGCCCGTGCCAATGCCAAAGATGGACTTACCAAGCAACACAATTTCTCAAATCTGTCGGTTGTGGAGTCAACAGCAGAAAAGCTGGTAGTTAGCTGTCATTATCTTATATTGCGTTTTGATCTGCTGAGTACGGATCAGCAGACCAATTTCTACCATTCGTGTGGGGAGTATGTGTTTGAACTCGTGCCGTTCGAACGACGGTACAGGATAGCAAGCATCAAACAAGCAATGCTCCAGAGCTGGGGCAACGCAGGTCTGCACGGTGCAACCAAAAAACAATAACCGCTTTCGCCTGCAATATGGAGTGCACCACATGCGGGGTGTCGGCAGTGAATCGCCATCAAACCATTAGCTAGGAAACTAGCCGAACGCTTCGCTAAGCAGGCCCTGCATCATCATCGAAGCAGGGCCTTCGAGAAAGTGCTCCTGACTGCTGATCTCGAAGCGCACAGGGTTAATGTGAACAACAGTCGCACCATGGCCCAACGCCCGTAGCGGGAGCTCCGCAGCTGGGTAAACAATCCCGGAAGTGCCAATCGACAGAAACACATCGCAATCCTGCGCAGCGGCGAGGCCTGCACTCCATGCATCTTCAGGCAGCATTTCACCAAACCAAACGACTCCAGGTCGAACATACCCATCACATGCAGTACATCGTTGCGGCTCAATCCTGCTACCACTCTCAGGCAGAGCTTCGGACGTGACGGGCAACGTATAAGTCAGCTCACAGTCGATGCACCGAGGCGAGTGCAGGCTGCCATGCAGATGAATCACATCCTGACTGCCAGCCCGCTCATGTAAATCATCAACATTTTGTGTCACCACGGTCAGCTTGGGCACATATCTGGCAAGCTCGGCGATAGCGAGATGAGCACCGTTTGGCTGTGCCTGGAGAACCTTGTGCCGACGCCATTCGTACCACCCCCAACATAGTGCTGGGTCGGCTCGGAATGCTTCGCTGGTCGCTAACCGAGCTGGATCAAAACGCTCCCATATTCCCGTCAGCGCATCCCTGAACGTCGGGATGCCGCTCTCGGCTGATGCACCCGCACCAGTGAAAACCGTGACGTGCTGAGCTTTGCGCAGTTGGTGAGCCAGAGTGGTGGCGGTCATGAGCATGCTCCTTCAAGCTAGATTCGGGTTGAAACATGTGTTCCTAGGGCGAAGGGTCTAGCTGTTTGATCGTTCACTGAAGGCTAATAGCGACCACTGTTCTTGATCAAGTCATATAGGCAGACTGCTTTGGCGAAATCGCTGATTACATGTATGGTATCTGCATGTTTTTTTAAAATCTCGAATAGGTCTTGTTGTCCTTGCTTTATTAGCTTTGGATCCATGTAAGGTAGCATGCGAAGAAATACGTTAAACTCTAGTGCCTGATAAAGATCGTTTACACTGCTGGTAATTTGTGAGATTGTCTTAGATCTACGAAGCTCATACCCTTTGCTTCGGTAGTCCTCGATAGTTAACTTGTACCTAGCCTGCGCTCCGTCACACAAATCAGAGGACTTTTCCGTCAGCTCTCCGGCATCAGTCAGGTAACCTGCCCTTTTCAGGTAGTAGAACACCGGAAGCCTTTGTGCGCCCTTGGCGAGTTTAGGGAATACGCTTGTCACCACGTCGATGGCTTCATAGCTCCCAGTTTCGAAAATTACCTCGCGAAGTAGGTGGCTACGCTCTAAGCCAACAAGGCCCTGCTTAGCAATGGCTTCACCTTTCTTCACCGTCGAGATAGCACCGTAACCCACGACAAATTCAGTTAGTGAATCGCTTTTCGCTAAATCCTGCTCCTGCCTGACATAGAGCTGTCCTTTAGGGTCGTCAGTAATAACCAGTTCATATAATTCATCCTTGATGGATCTAAAAATATGAGCGGGAATTCGCTTTTTTGTCTCGGCAAGGACTTCAAAGAGTTCGACGAAGCTACTTGTTGTAATCAGCTTTACCGGAATTCTTTTATGAATGACCGAGTCAGTGATCGTAGGGCCATCCAACTGCTCTTTCCATTCGACAAATATCAGCTTGTCTCTAAGGAAATCCAGGCTTTTTTCAGGAAAGCAGCTGATGATGTCTTCCAGTATGTCAGCAATATGAGGGTCAGTGAGCGAGTACCCTAAGAATATTACCGGTCTCTCTATAAAAATAGTTAAAAGTTTAGAGGAGAGATAAGGGTTTTTTCTGCGATATTCTTCATAGTCACTTGAAGTGAGTATCAACGAGTTTGGCTGGCTTGAGCAGCCATGGATCTTATAGATCTCCGCAATGCCATGGCTCCTGCCAGCGATGAGGCCATCTTGACCGATAAAGTTTGTGAACTTTGGAAATAGCTGCTCGATGAGGCAATCCCAGTTGGTAGTTATAACGCCATCTATATTTGCTTTGGCTAATAGCTCCAGTTCGTTTCGAAATTCTTCAATGATATTGTTGTGTGCAGACTTCAGGTATTTGGATATTTCAATTTTAAGGATCGAGCTCTCATTAAGCATATCACTTTTGTATTCTTGAGATGTCTCTTCTGAACCAGGTAGCTCCCACCACTTAGTACAATAAGTCTCGGCGAGCAGTTGGGCATATCTTGGCAAATCACCGCTAGAGTTGGTTTTAAGTCTGAGGGCATTCTCGCCTATCAGGGAGCAGAATTTTTGTAGCAACTGCTCCCAGCTTTCCACCCCAAGATACCGACGTGACATTCCCGACCCGATGAACAGCATCGGAGATGCTTCGAATTTTTTAAAATGTTGATTCAGGCTTTCCTTGAATGTCATCCAGATCTCTCCCTAAACGCTTGTGTCCAAGACGCATGCTTTGCTTTGGACAGAAGGTACATTGGCCTTGGATAGCGGCCCGATCATAGCTTTCCTGAAGCGTCAGGCATGCCGTATTACGGCCACTATATAGGGACAGCCAGCAAATACCTTGTGTTTTCAGTACATCGGGAGATGCGTCATTCGTGAGCGTGCGGTCGCCCGCTTGTGTGGAATGGCTACGGTTGCGCGTCTGAGCTCTAGGCTAGGGAATGGATTTGACCATTAGCGGTGCTGCTAGACCACCACTCCTTAGGGTGTCCATAGAAATCGGTTTCTGTATGGACAGTGTGCGTTCAGGTGCGGGCCAATGAATGCGAGAGGCTCGGGTGTCTGTCCATACGTTCATAGAGGGGGAAAAGGCTCTCGCCAACGATGGTGGTTTTCAGCGGCTTGGAGGCGTTGGCCGTACGCAGCGCGCCGAGCACGGCGATCGGGTCGGTCGGCGAGATCAGAGCGCCGAACAGCAGGCAGTAGATCAGGCTGACGTGCCAGCCAAACAAGGCGAACACCCAGTGCGCGAGATAGCCGATGACCACGGTGGCGATCAGTACGCCGATGGTCGCCAGCAGGCCGATTGGCCAGCGGTAGCTGCGCAGATCGCTGAGGTTGACGTGCAGGGCGCCGGCAAACAGCAGGAAGGCCAGCATCCAGTGCATCAGCAGGTCATTGAAGTCGATCTGGTTCATCAGGCCTTCAACGCGCTCTTCCAGGCCTGGAAAGCCGATCAGGCTCAGGCCCTGCAGAATCAACGAGAACAGCAGCGCGGTGACCATCACGCCGATGGCCGGCGGCAGGCCGATGAAGCGATAGTTGACGTAGGTGAGGAGGGTGGTCAGACAGATAAAAGCGGCAACAAGTTCAAGCATCCCGAATCCTGTAAAAAGTGGCTTCCTAATCGGACCCGAATCGTTCGGGTCAGGGGTTTGATGGTCCGGCAGGGGGCATGGGACACACTCTATGACCAGAAATGTCCGGATCGTTCAAAATATGTACAGGGGCGCGCCGGCCCTGTCCGCCGCGTAACCCGCTATATTGTGCCGACCTCTGAGTCTGAGCCCTGCAAGGAAACCTCGCGTGCTGGCAACCGTTCTCGTCCTTTTCGCAGCGCTGCTGCATGCCATCTGGAACACCCTGGTCAAGTTCAGTGGCGAACGGCTGCTGGTGATTGCCAGCATGGATTCGGTGGCGTTGCTGTTCGCTGTAGTGGCTGTATGGTTCGTCGATTTCCCGCCTGGCGAAATCTGGCCCTGGCTGCTGGTTTCGGCGCTGGCCCAGCAGATCTACCGCGTCCTGCTGATCAAGGCGTATCGGGTGGGCGATCTGGGCCTGGTCTATCCGTTGATGCGCGGCTTGTCACCGCTGGTGGTGCTGGGTCTCACTCTGGCGTTTGCCGGCGAGACCCTCAGCGGCCAGCAGATCATCGGCATCTTGCTGATCCCGTGCGGCATGGCCTGCCTGCTCTGGCAGGGCGGCGGCGGGGCGCGTTTGCCGTGGTCGATGTTGCCGGTGGTGGGCCTGATCGGGCTGTGCATCGGTTGCTACACCTGGTTCGACGGCCAGGGCGTGCGCGAGTGGGGCAAGCCCTTTGATTATCTGGTGTGGCTGACCTTGCTCAGTACCTGGCCATTTCCACTGCTAGCGGGCGTCGCCCGGCGTGCACCGTTCGTGCAGTTCTGGCGTAGCCAATGGCGGCTGGGCCTGGCGGTCGGTGTTTGCGTGCTGGCCAGCTACGCTCTGGTGCTGTGGGCGATGCACCTGGGTTCGGTGGCCGAGGCGGCGGCGTTGCGCGAGATCAGCGTGATCCTGGTGGTGTTGCTGGGCATGCGCTACCTCAAAGAACCTTTCGGCGGGCCAAGGCTCTTAGCTTGCGGGCTGGTGCTGGCAGGCATGCTGGTGATGAAGCTCTGAATCCAACTCTTTTGAACAAGGAATTCTGTCCATGACCGTTGCTCTGTGGTGCATTTTGATCGCGATGATCCTGCCGCCGCTGTGTGCGTTGATTGCCAAACTCAGCAGCGGACGTTTTGGCATGCGACACAACCATGACCCACGGGCGTTTCTGGACACGCTGTCAGGCCTGCCGCGCCGCGCCCATGCTGCCCAGCAGAACAGCTATGAAGCGTTCCCGGCCTTTGCGGCGGCGGTGTTGGTGGCTGATATCGTCGGCAACGCCGAGCAAGTGACCCAGGATGTGTTGGGGGTGATGTACATCACCAGCCGGTTGCTCTACATCATCTGCTACCTGGCCGATTGGGCGATATTGCGCTCGATCGTATGGTTTGCCGGGTTGGCGCTGATCGTGGCGTTCTTCGTGGTTTCGGCGTGACAGCGTAGAGCGGCCCGGCAAGGCCGCTCTACAGGCAGGGGTCAGGGTACTTTGGGTACATCAGGCAATGGCTGACCTTTGGGCCAGAGCATCCAGATCTGCCCTTGCTGCTTCATGTTGCCGGCCAACTCACCGGCTTGCGGCCCGGTACCCCAGAACAGGTCGGCACGTACTTCGCCAGTGATAGCACCGCCGGTATCCTGTGCGCCGACCGGGCGCACCACGGGCGAACCATCCGGCCGGGTAGTCGACAGCCACAGCAGGCTGCCCAGCGGGATGACCTTGCGGTCGATGGCAACGCTGTACCCTGCGGTCAGCGGCACGTTCAACGACCCGCGCGGGCCTTCGTTGCTGTCCGGGCGCGTGCTGAAGAACACATAGCTCGGGTTGCTCGCCAGCAGCTCTGGCACCCGCTGCGGGTTGGCCTGGGCCCAGGCGTGAATCGCGCCCATGCTGACGTCTTCTTTCTTCAGCTGGCCTTGTTCGATCAGCCAGCGGCCAATCGGCCGGTACGGATGACCGTTCTGATCGGCATAACCCAGGCGCAACTGGCGCCCGTCTTCCAGCTGGACCCGGCCAGAGCCCTGAATCTGCAGGAATTGCAGGTCCATCGGGTCGGTCAGCCAGGCCTGCACCGGCGCGTCGACGCCATCGCGGTAGATGGTTTCGGAGGTGTCGTAGGGCTTGAGCACGCGGCCCTCCAGGCGCCCGCGCAGGCGTTTGCCCTTGAGCTCGGGATAGATACTCGCCAGATCGACCACGATCATGTCCTGCGGCACGCCGTACACCGGCACCTGGGCAGCTGCGGTGCGGGTCAGACTGCCCGGGTAGACCGGCTCGTAATAACCTGTGATGAGCCCGGTAGCGTTGTTCTCGGCCGAGCGCAGGCCGTACACCTGCAGGTTTTGCTGGAGAAACGCGCGGGCCTGGGCGGCATCGTCAGGAATGCGCAGCGCCGCTTCGCAAGTCGCAGCCCAGACTGCATCGCGCTTGAGCTTTTCGCAGCCGACGCGCCAGGCCTGGAAGCCGGCCAGCAAGTCGGCGTCGCTGACGCTGGGCAGGTCTTTCCAGGTGGCAGGCGCATAGGTGGCAATGGCGTGTGGTTCAGGCTTGGTGCTGTCACCGCCGTTGCAGCCGGCCAGCAGGGCCAGGGCTGGCAGAGCCCAGGCGAGCTGGCGCAGAGCAGATTTCATGGTTGAATCCTTGAGCGGGCGGCGGCGTGGCTGCCCCTGTTTTCTGTAAGGGTATTGGTCTTTGTCGAGCAGGCGAGGATACTGTCGGCCCTCTTCCGATGCCAATGTGACCGTGATGTTCAAATGTTTCACCGTGCTGCTGGTAGCCAGCCTGGCCCTGCTGGGCTGCGACCGTGTCGATCCTAACTCACCGCTCGGGCAGCGCAAGGCGATCTTCAAGCAGATGCTCAATACCAGCGAAGACCTTGGCGGCATGCTGCGTGGACGTTTGCCGTTTGACGCCGACAAGTTTGCGGCAGGCGCGATCAAGCTCGATGGCCTGGCGCACGCGCCGTGGGAGCATTTTGCGCAGGTGCAGGATGGCGGCGACAGCAGTGCGCGGGCCGAGGTCTGGCAGCGCCAGGCGCGCTTCGAGGAGCTGGCCCGGCAACTGGAAGGCGTGACCGGCGAACTGGTCGCCGCGAGCAGCAACAAACCGCTGGACGCTGCGCAGTTGCAAGCGCCTATGGACAAGGTCGAGGCGGCCTGCAAGGCCTGCCACACCGAGTTTCGTAACCACTAGGCCTAGGCCGCGCTGACGCCGGCGTGATTATTTTTCCAGGTCGTCGAGCGCTTCCTGCAGTTCTTTTTTCGAGTCAGCGAGCTTGTCTTTGCGCTTGTTGATCTTCTCGGAGTCGCCGCGCTTCATGGCCTTGTCCAGATCCTTGGTGCGCTTGTTCACTTCGTGACGCGCATCCAGCACCTTTTGCTCGCGCTCTTTGCGCAGGCTGCTGTCGGTGCAGTTGGCAGTCACTTCGCTCAGGGCTTTTTCCAGGCCGACCTGCTGGTTGCTGTTGCCGTGGGCGCGTGCCTGCTCGATCTGTTCGCTGATCGCTTGCTTCTTGGCGGCGCAACCTTTGAGGCCGGTCTGCTCGGCAGCCAGCGCGCCGTGGGCAGTGAGGCCAAGCAAAGCGGACAGGGCGAGGGTAGAGAACAGTTTCATCGGGGACTCCATTCGGGTGCGGGGCAGCGAAAAGGGAAATGCTGCCCTGATCTGGCGAAATTAGAAACCCTTGATTGTGTGATGGCGTAACTGCGCGGCCAGTATCTGGACTGCGTCGTCACTGAAAAACGCCTGCAACTGCTCGGCACGACCACGGCCAATGCCGGGTTCCTGCTGCCAGTGCCCAGCGGTTTTACCCGCCATTGTCTGCCAGTCCGGACCTGGCTCAAAGCTGCGCGGCGCAGGCATGCCCAGGCCGCGTAGCCAGCGTTGGAAGGGCTGCTGACGCGCATGGGCGAACACCTCAAGCAGTTGTTCGGCGCGGCGTTCAGCGATACCCGCAACACTCAGCAGCTGCTCGCGCTCAAGGCTTAGCCAGTCGTCCAGCGTACTGACCAGGCCGCCGTCGACCAACTGCGCCCAGGTTGCCGCGCCCATGCCGGGCATGTTCAGGCCTTGCTTGCCGCCCAGCCAGTGCAGGCGGGCGACGAACTGCTGGCGACAGGCGGGGCTGTCCTGCCAGCAGCTGAGTGGATGGTAGCGGCCCGGTTCAGGCACCTGTACCGGCGCACGCTGGCTGCTGCGGTGCACCACCGACTCCAGCCGCGGAATGGTCAAGCCGGCCAGGCTCACCGCCACCTGATCGCCGGCGCGCACGTCCAGCGCCTGCCAGCGTGCCAGCGACCCCAGGCTGACCTGACTGACCTGTCGATCATCCAGCTGCAGCGGTTGCAGCTGTAGCAGAGGCGTGATGCGTCCGGTGCGGCCGACCTTGAATTGCACCTCACGGACCTCGGCCAGTGCCTGGCGCAGTGGGTACTTCCACGCCGCGATCCAGTACGGCGCATTCGCTTGCCAACGTGCAGCTGCCGGGCGCTGGTCCTGGCGCAGGATCACCCCGTCAGTGGCGAAGGGCAGCGCTGATCGATACCAGTGCTGGCGCCAGTGAGCGGCCTGCGCGAAGCTATCGATGGCGACGCTGTATCGCTGGCTGTCGCTGAAGCCCAGTGCGGTCAGTGCGCTGAGCCGTTCAGCCTGTGTAGCCGGGCCCTCGGGCCAATCCCAGACGAACAGGCCGATATCCGCGCCCAGTGGCGAGCTGAGCTGCGTGCGCGCCATCAGGCCGGCGACACTCCCGCGCGCGCCGCGCCCGCCGGCGGCTGCCTGCACATGGTTGTCCAGGCGCAGGTAAAGCTCGCCCTGCAGCACCAGGTCAAGTGAGCGTGGCAGTTCGCGCTGGATGCCTGCGAGGTAAGGCAGGTGCCGGCTCCAGTCATGGCCATGGACGCCATCACCGCGGCTCAGCAACTGCACCAATTGGCCTTGGCGGTAAACCAGCGAAACCGCCACACCATCGACCTTGGGCTGAACCCACAGGGCCTGTTTACCGCGCAGCCATTGAGCAACGGCCTGCTCATCGCGCAGCTTGGCGACGCCGGTATGCACCGTCGGGTGGGCCAGTGGGCCGCGCGCGCTGGTCAGTGGGTCGTCGTTGGCGCTGATGGCGAAGCACTGCTGCAGGTCCAGCAGGCGCTGGCGGCTTTGATCGTAGAGTTCATCGTCGACCAGCGCGACAGCTAGGCGATGATAGTGGTCGTCCCAGTTGGCCAGAGTCTGGCGCAACTGTGCGATCTCTTGTTGCGCCCGCTCGCCAGGCCAGGCGGGGCAGGCGGCCTGAACAGTTGAAATAGCCAAAAAAGGCAAAAGACACAGCAGCAGTTTCAGCATCATTGCCAGCATCCTTGCCAGGCGATTTGGAACCCTCAGCCTAAGCGCGCAAACGGATCAACGCCGGGCCAGTTTGTCAGCCGATATGTCACAAAAAAGCCCCTGCCGATCACTCGGCAGGGGCTTTCGTCTGTGGCTGCAAGAAATCTTACAGGCCAGCAGCATCCTTCAGCGACTGGGCACGGTCGGTGCGTTCCCAGGTGAAGGTGGTGAAGGTGTCGTCACCCACGGTCTTCTGCTCAGGGGTACGGCCGAAGTGACCGTAGGCTGCAGTTTCCTGATACATCGGGTGCAGCAGGTCGAGCATGGTGGTGATTGCGTAAGGACGCAGGTCGAAGCACTCACGCACGAGCTGGACGATCTTGGCGTCGGAAATCTTGCCGGTACCAAAGGTATTCAGCGAGATCGAGGTCGGCTGAGCGACACCGATGGCGTAGGAAACCTGAATCTCGCAGCGCTCGGCCAGGCCGGCAGCCACGATGTTCTTCGCTACGTAACGACCAGCGTAGGCCGCCGAACGGTCAACCTTGGACGGGTCCTTGCCGGAGAACGCGCCGCCGCCGTGACGGGCCATGCCGCCGTAGGAGTCGACGATGATCTTGCGCCCGGTCAGGCCGCAGTCGCCCACTGGGCCGCCAATGATGAACTGGCCAGTCGGGTTGATGTGGAACTGGGTGTCCTTGTGCAGCAGTTCGGCAGGCAGGGTGTGCTTGACGATCAGCTCCATGACCGCTTCTTTGAGGTCTTTTTGCGAGACTTCAGGGTTGTGCTGGGTCGACAGCACGATGGCGTCGATACCCACGACCTTGCCGCCTTCGTAACGGCAGGTGACCTGCGACTTGGCATCCGGGCGCAGCCACGGCAGCAGGCCGGACTTGCGCGCTTCGGCCTGGCGCTCGACCAGGCGGTGCGAGAAGCAGATCGGTGCTGGCATCAGCACGTCGGTTTCGTTGCTGGCGTAGCCGAACATCAGGCCCTGGTCGCCGGCGCCTTGATCTTCAGGCTTGGAGCGGTCAACGCCCTGGGCGATATCCACCGACTGCTTGCCGATGATGTTCATCACCGCGCAAGTCGCGCCATCGAAGCCGACGTCGGAGCTGTTGTAGCCGATGTCGACGATGACGTCGCGCACGATCTGCTCGAGGTCGACCCAGGCCGAGGTGGTGACTTCGCCGGCAATAATGGCAACACCGGTCTTGACCAGGGTTTCGCAGGCCACACGGGCGAACTTGTCCTGGGTGATGATGGCGTCCAGGACCGCGTCCGAAATCTGGTCGGCGATCTTGTCCGGATGTCCTTCAGACACGGACTCGGAGGTGAAAAGGGAATATTCGCTCATCTCGACGGGTTCCTAAAATTTACCGATGGTGATGTCGCCAGCCGTCCGCTGAAAATGGCGGACCTGGATCTGGAAACCGTTACGCAAGCCCACATACAGGCTGTCTCCGAGAGCCAGCCCTGCTGCCCGGGCCCAACGGGCCAGGTCATCCTGCTCAAAGCCCAGCCAGAGATCGCCGCAGGCCTCGCGGGCCCAATGCTGATCATGGCTGCACAGTTCGGTGACCAGCAGGCTGCCGCCTGCCTTCACCCGTTTGGCCAGCAGGCGCAGGGCCTGGGCCGGATCGCTGAAATGGTGCAAGACCATGTTCAGCACTACGCAGTCGGCTGTCACATCCGTTGCACCCAATGCATCGGCCAACTGCAGATTTACATTACTCAAGCTTTCCCGTTCACAGACCTGGCGCGCCAGTTCGAGCATGGTCGGGCTGTTGTCCATCGCTGTGACGCTGGCAAAGCGCCGGGCCAGATCGGGCAGAAAACCGCCGTCACCCGGGCCGACTTCAAGGGCACTGGCGTGCGCGCCGAAGCTGAGTTTGTCGAGCAGTGCCAGCAGGCTCTCGCGGTACTGCGGCAAACCGGCGATCAAGTCCTGCTGGGCACGAAACTTTTCTTCCACACGCAGGAAGAAGTCCTGACTGGTGGCGGCCCGGCGCTGTTGCACCTGGGCAATGCGCGCCTGCACTGCAGCCGGCAGTGCAAGGTCGTCGACCTCTTCGAGCAGTGCCGTGTGCAGTCGGCCACCGGGGCGCAGGCTGTCGGGCAGGGCGCGCCGGTAGAAAATGGCGTTGCCTTCCCGGCGCGTGGCCACCAGTTCGGCCTGGGCCAGCACCTTGAGGTGATGGCTCATGCCGGACTGACCGACGTCGAAGATCTGTGCCAGTTCGAGCACGCCGAACGAGTCACTGGCCAGGGCGCGCAATACATGCAGGCGCAGCTCGTCGCCGCTGGCTTTGCATAAAGCTGCCAGGTCGTCGCTGCGTTGCAGGGCCAGAGGTTGCGCGGGAAGATTCATAGCGCGGCAGTCTAGACAGGCAAGGTTGCCCTCGCAAGGGCAATATCAAAAAGTTTTGATATTGGACGATGGATGGCCCGCGTCAGCCCCAACAGCCGTCTATTCTCGCGAATCGCTCATCAATCACAGGAAAAACACCCAACTGCGACCATCCGTCATTGCCCCGGAGCCGACTGTGGGGGAAAATGGTCGTCTTTTTTGCGCTTCATTACTTATTCAAGCCCCCAGGAGACTTAGCGATGCCCAGCCGTCGTGATCGTGCCAACGCCATTCGTGCCCTCAGCATGGATGCCGTGCAAAAGGCCAACAGCGGCCATCCCGGTGCCCCAATGGGCATGGCGGATATCGCCGAAGTGCTTTGGCGCGACTACCTGAAGCACAACCCGAGCAACCCGAGCTTCGCTGACCGTGACCGCTTCGTGCTGTCCAACGGCCACGGCTCGATGCTGATCTATTCGCTGCTGCACCTGACCGGCTATGACCTGTCGATCGACGACCTCAAAGGCTTCCGTCAGCTGCACAGCCGCACCCCGGGCCACCCGGAGTTCGGTTACACCCCAGGCGTCGAGACCACCACCGGCCCACTCGGCCAGGGCCTGGCCAACGCAGTCGGCTTCGCCCTCGCTGAAAAAGTCATGGCGGCGCAGTTCAACCGCGACAGCCACAACATCGTCGACCACAACACCTACGTGTTCCTCGGTGACGGCTGCCTGATGGAAGGCATCTCCCACGAAGTCGCCTCGCTGGCCGGCACCCTGGGCCTGAACAAGCTGGTCGCGTTCTACGACGACAACGGCATCTCCATCGACGGCGAAGTGCACGGCTGGTTCACCGACAACACCCCGGCACGCTTCGAAGCCTACAACTGGCAGGTGATCCGCAACGTCGACGGCCATGACTCCGAAGAGATCAAGATGGCAATCGAGACGGCGCGCAAGAGCGATCGTCCGACGCTGATCTGCTGCAAGACCACCATCGGCTTCGGTTCGCCGAACAAGCAGGGCAAGGAAGACTGCCACGGCGCACCGCTGGGCGACGACGAAATCACCCTGACCCGCAAAGCGCTGAACTGGAACTACGGCCCGTTCGAAATCCCGGCCGATATCTATGCCGAGTGGGACGCCAAGGCCGCCGGTGCCAAGGCCGAAGCCGAGTGGAACCAGCGCTTCGAAGCCTACGCCGCTGCTCATCCGGAGCTGGCTGCCGAGTTCAAGCGTCGTATGGCCGGTGACTTGCCTGCCGACTTCTCGGCCAAGGCTCAGGCCTACGTCAACGAAGTTGCTGCCAAGGGTGAAACCATCGCCAGCCGCAAGGCCAGCCAGAACGCCCTGAACGCCTTCGGCCCGCTGCTGCCCGAGTTCCTCGGCGGTTCGGCTGACCTGGCCGGCTCCAACCTGACGTTGTGGAAAGGCTGCAAAGGCGTCGACGCCGTTGATGCCAGCGGCAATTACGTGTTCTACGGCGTGCGCGAATTCGGCATGACCGCGATCATGAACGGCGTTGCTCTGCACGGCGGCCTGGTGCCTTACGGCGCGACTTTCCTGATGTTCATGGAATACGCCCGCAACGCCGTGCGCATGTCGGCCCTGATGAAGCAGCGCGTCATCCACGTCTACACTCACGACTCGATCGGTCTGGGCGAAGACGGCCCGACGCACCAGCCAATCGAGCAGCTGACCAGCCTGCGCAGCACGCCGAACCTGGACACCTGGCGCCCGGCCGATGCGGTCGAGTCGGCGGTTTCCTGGAAGCACGCGCTGCAGCGCAAGGACGGCCCTTCGGCGCTGATCTTCTCGCGTCAGAACCTGCAGCATCAGCAGCGCGACGCGCAGCAGATCGCCGATATCGAGCGTGGCGGTTACGTGCTCAAGGATTGCGCTGGCGAGCCTGAGCTGATCCTGATCGCTACCGGTTCCGAAGTCGGTCTGGCCGTGCAGGCGTTCGACCAACTGAGCGAGCAGGGCCGCAAGGTCCGCGTCGTATCGATGCCATGCACCAGCGTGTTCGATGCCCAGGACGCCAGCTACAAGCAGGCTGTGCTGCCGCTTGAAGTCGGTGCGCGGATCGCCATCGAGGCTGCCCATGCCGACTTCTGGTACAAGTACGTCGGCCTTGAAGGTCGCGTCATCGGCATGACCACGTACGGCGAATCGGCTCCGGCCTCGGCGCTGTTCGAGGAATTCGGCTTTACCCTGGAGAACATCCTCGGTACCGCTGAAGAGCTGCTGGAAGACTGATGTAAAACAGGGTGGGCAGTGATGCCCGCCATGTCGTGACAAGGGGAGGGCTTTGCCCTCCATCGCGACACAAGGCCGCTCCTACAGGTACTTCGCCGTCGATCAGGCAGCGCGGTTTCTGTGGGAGCGGCCTTGTGTCGCGATTGGGCCGCGCAGCGGCCCTAAATGGCCCTAAAGCTTTAGTGAGCTCCGAATGCCTCAGCGTCCCTACAAAGTTGCACTCAACGGTTACGGCCGCATTGGCCGCTGTGTCCTGCGCGCGCTGGTTGAGCGGGGGGCTGCGGCGAGCTTCGAGATCGTTGCCTTGAACGACCTGGCTGATCAGGCCAGCCTGGAATACCTGACACGCTTCGACTCCACCCATGGCCGCTTCCCCGGCGAGGTCAAGGTCGACGGCGATTGTCTGCATATCAACGGCGACTGCGTACAGGTGTTGCGCAGTGCTACCCCGGAAGGCGTCGACTGGGCCGCGCTGGAGGTTGACCTGGTGCTCGAATGCACCGGCGCCTACAACACCCGCGCCGATGGCCAGCGCTTTCTCGACGCCGGCGCGCCACGGGTGCTGTTCTCGCAGCCGATGGCCAGCGAGGCCGACGTCGACGCCACCATTGTCTACGGCATCAACCAGGCCTGCCTGAGCGGTGCCGAGCAACTGGTGTCGAACGCCTCCTGCACCACCAACTGCGGCGTGCCGCTGCTGCGCGTGCTGGATCAGGCGTTCGGCATCGAATACGTGCAGATCACCACGATCCACTCGGCGATGAACGACCAACCGGTGATCGACGCCTATCACCATGAAGACCTGCGCCGCACCCGCTCGGCGTTCCAGTCGGTGATCCCGGTGTCCACCGGTCTTGCCCGTGGCATCGAACGGCTGCTGCCGGAACTTGCCGGGCGAATTCAGGCCAAAGCGGTGCGTGTGCCCACCGTCAACGTGTCGTGCCTGGACATCACCCTGCAGACCGCCCGTGACACCACCGCCGCCGAGGTCAACCAGGTGCTGCGTGACGCAGCCCTGAGCGGCCCGCTGCGAGGGCTGCTGGCCTACACCGAGCTGCCCCACGCCAGCTGTGATTTCAACCATGACCCGCATTCGGCCATCGTCGATGCCAGCCAGACCCGCGTTTCCGGCCCCCGCCTGGTGAACCTGCTGGCCTGGTTCGACAACGAATGGGGGTTTGCCAACCGTATGCTCGACGTTGCTGATCACTATCTGCACGTCGTCCACCAAACCCGCAGCAAACAGCCCTGAAGGACTGCATTCATGACCGTGTTGAAGATGACTGACCTCGACCTGCAAGGTAAGCGCGTACTGATTCGCGAAGACCTCAACGTGCCTGTCAAAGACGGTGCGGTGGCCAGCGATGCGCGTATCCTGGCGGCCCTGCCGACCATCAAGCTGGCCCTGGAAAAAGGCGCCGCGGTAATGGTCTGCTCGCACCTGGGTCGGCCAACCGAAGGCGAGTTCTCGGCCGAGAACAGCCTCAAGCCGGTGGCTGACTACCTGAGCAAGGCGCTGGGCCGTGAGGTGCCGCTGGTGGCCGATTACCTGGACGGCGTTGAAGTTGCCGCCGGCGAGCTGGTGTTGTTCGAGAACGTGCGCTTCAACAAGGGCGAGAAGAAGAACGCCGACGAGCTGGCGCAGCAGTACGCTGCCCTGTGCGACGTGTTCGTGATGGATGCCTTCGGCACCGCCCACCGCGCCGAAGGCTCGACCCACGGTGTGGCCAAGTTCGCCAAGGTTGCCGCTGCCGGCCCGCTGCTGGCCGCTGAACTGGACGCACTGGGCAAGGCCCTGAAAGCCCCGGCCAAGCCAATGGCTGCCATCGTGGCCGGGTCCAAGGTGTCGACCAAGCTCGACGTGCTGAACAGCCTGAGCACGGTCTGCGACCTGCTGATCGTCGGCGGCGGCATTGCCAACACATTCCTCGCCGCTGCTGGCCACAAAGTCGGCAAGTCGCTGTACGAGCCTGACCTGGTCGACACCGCCAAGTCCATCGCCGCCAAGGTCAACGTGCCGCTGCCGGTCGACGTGGTAGTGGCCAAGGAGTTCGCCGAGAGCGCCGTGGCTACCGTCAAGCTGATTAGCGAAGTTGCCGACGACGACATGATCCTCGACATCGGCCCGCAAACTGCCGAGCAGTTCGCCGAGTTGCTGAAGACGTCGAAAACCGTGCTGTGGAACGGCCCGGTGGGCGTGTTCGAGTTCGATCAGTTTGGTAACGGCACCAAAGTGCTGGCCCAGGCCATTGCCGGCAGCGACGCGTTTTCCATCGCAGGCGGTGGTGACACCCTGGCAGCCATCGATAAATATGGCGTTGGCAGCGATATCTCCTACATTTCAACCGGTGGTGGCGCGTTCCTCGAGTTCGTCGAGGGCAAGGTTCTGCCTGCCGTGGAAATCCTGGAACAACGAGCCAAGGCCTGAGCATGAAGGTGCCTGGCGCAGGGAGCGAGCGGATGCTCAAGCAATTGCCGGTTATGATCGTGGTTTGTCTGCTGGGCGCCTGCTCCAGCGGGCCGGCTGCCGATGGCGAACCGTCGCAGGAGGTGCCGGGCGGCTGTTACCAGTCGCAGTGGCAGGCCGAGACGGTGCCGGTGATCAACAAGCGGCTGGGCCCGGACGGCCTGGAAAAGTACGACGACGAGCACCAGCGCAAGGCCCCAGGCTGCCCTTGAGGTGGCCACAGGCAACCTAAGGGGTATTTCGTGGTCTGCAACACTGCAGTCGCGGCATTGCCGCAACGAGAGGATATTCAATGAAGGCGCTGATGGCCGTACTGGCCCTGGCGACACTGGCGGGCTGCTCACTGCTGCAGCCGGCACCGGCTGCGCCGACGGACACCTGGACGCGTTGGGTCTGTGATACACAGACCGAAGTGTCCTGGCGTTTCGCCGATGCCAGCCAGGACTCGGTCGATGTCCGCCTTGGCGGCGATGACCAGGTCTACCGGCTCAAGGCCGAGCCGGGCGCCTCTGGCGCGCTGTACAGCGATGGCGTTCTGGCCCTGCACCTGCGCGGCGAAGAAGGCCTGGTGTACTGGGTGGCAACCAACGATCTGATAGGGCGGGGCTGCAAGGCACCGTGATGGCCGGGCCGCTTCGGCAGCCCACATAACATGAACAGCAACCGCCCTACGGCAGGTTTGCACGAAACAACGACGCTTGTCGGGAGAGAGATACACAATGGCACTCATTAGCATGCGCCAGATGCTGGACCACGCCGCCGAGTTCGGTTACGGCGTCCCAGCTTTCAACGTCAACAACCTCGAGCAGATGCGCGCCATCATGGAAGCCGCCGACAAGACCGACTCTCCGGTCATCGTGCAGGCCTCGGCCGGTGCTCGCAAATACGCCGGTGCGCCGTTCCTGCGCCACCTGATCCTGGCGGCGATCGAAGAATTCCCGCACATCCCGGTGTGCATGCACCAGGACCACGGCACCAGCCCTGACGTCTGCCAGCGTTCGATCCAGCTGGGCTTCAGCTCGGTGATGATGGACGGTTCGTTGGGCGAAGACGGCAAGACCCCAACCGACTACGACTACAACGTCCGCGTCACTCAGCAGACCGTCGCCATGGCCCACGCCTGCGGTGTTTCGGTAGAAGGCGAGCTGGGCTGCCTGGGTTCGCTGGAAACCGGCATGGCCGGTGAAGAAGACGGCATCGGCGCCGAAGGCGTGCTCGATCACAGCCAGATGCTGACCGACCCGGAAGAGGCCGCCGACTTCGTCAAGAAGACGCAGGTCGACGCCCTGGCCATCGCCATCGGCACCAGCCACGGCGCCTACAAGTTCACCAAGCCGCCTACCGGCGACGTGCTGGCAATCGACCGTATCAAGGAAATTCACAAGCGCATCCCCAACACCCACCTGGTGATGCACGGTTCTTCCTCGGTACCGCAAGAGTGGCTGGCGATCATCAACCAGTACGGCGGCGACATCAAAGAGACCTACGGCGTACCGGTTGAAGAAATCGTCGAAGGCATCAAGTACGGCGTGCGCAAGGTCAACATTGACACCGACCTGCGCCTGGCCTCGACCGGTGCCATGCGTCGTCTGATGGCGACCAACCCGAGCGAGTTCGACCCACGCAAGTTCTTTGGCGAAACCGTCAAGGCCATGCGTGACGTGTGCATCGCCCGTTACGAAGCCTTCGGCACTGCCGGCAATGCCTCGAAGATCAAGCCGATCTCCCTCGAAGGCATGTACCAGCGCTACCTGAAAGGTGAGCTGGCAGCCAAGGTCAACTGACCAGGGCTGTATGCTTGAAAAACCCGCAGCGATGCGGGTTTTTTTGTGGGCGCTGGTTGGCCGGTCAACCCCGCAGCATGGCACCGGCGATGGATGATCGCTACTGGTAACTCTGATAGTTATCAGCCGCCGAGTAGTTGCCTAGCATCGTCGTGAATTCCCCATGGCAGTGCAGCCCGATGAACATCAGAAATTTCTTTTGCTGGAAGCAAACCCCCGCCCCGGCAAAGGCATCCGCCGCGCGCCCCAGCGCTGATAAAGTGCCGGAGTCTGAGCAAACTTATCCAGCCATGACGGGGCCTGATGATGAGCTAACCGAGGAAGAGTGGAAGCGCACCGGCGGCGTTGCTTCATGGTGCCCCGGCGGCAGTGCGTCGGGCGGAATCTGCACCCCGCCCAACAACAACCGTCCCCTCTGGATGCAAACCTACGCAGGCAGTCACCCGCTGCCGATTGGCGAGATGGTGCTGCCGGGTACGCACAATGCCGGCTCCGACAAGAAGGCGCCTCGATCACCCAGCAACGAAACCTGTCAGGACGTGCCCATCTATGAGCAGTTGGTGTGGGGAATTCGCGCCTTCGATCTGAGAGTGCAGTTTTTCCCCGGCGCGACCGGGCCTGCAAGATTTGCAATCGTTCACGATCAGGCCAACGGCCGAGACGTCGAAACTGACGTGCTGCAGGCGTTGCAACGTTTTCGCCGGGACGCAGGCGCGGCCAACGAGATAGTGGTTCTGGATTTTCACGAGCTTCGTGATTTTTCGATCGCTGCGCATGACGAATTTGCCGGGGTGATCAAGCGTGTGCTGGGCGATTCGATCGTCCCGCCTTGGTGCAAGCCAGCAGCGATCAAGCAACTTTGGACCATGGGTAAAACGACAGTGGTTGCCTACGCGAGTGACAAGCGAGACACACTGTTCTGGCCGGGCGTTGAACAGATGTGGATAGGCGAAAACACGCCGGGCAAGGACAAGATGAGCAAGTTCATCGAAGACATCGGTAGCAGGCCGAAGGGTTTTGGTGACCTGCGTTCTGTTCAGGCTGCCTACTACTCACTGCCTTTTTTCGTGCCCAAAGACCTGTCCAGCGACTTGATGAGCTGGTTTGCGGCGACCAGCACCGGCGGCCGGATAGCAGGCCACTACATCATCAACACTGACTGGTCACTGCGCCAGCGCCTGGTTGACAACGTCATCCTGGCCAATCATGTCCGTGGTCAGCAGCGCGGTGCCCATCTGACTGAAACCCGTCCCAGCTTGTCTGGGAATGTCGTTCCGACGAATGCTTACACCATCTTCACGACGCATGACGGTGACCACGAAGAGATGTTGATCCTGGGTCGGAACACTTCTGGTCACCGCTCCATTGTGCTTGTTCAGAGTTATGCAACGCTGCGTAGTCATGTGTCCTGGGGCGACTCGGTGGGCCCGCTCTTCACCGGAGGTTCGCTGTTGTTCAGCGTCGAATCAGGGCAGACCCCAAGGCTTATCGGCTCTTTTCCAGGAACAGTACCTTGAGCGGTAGCTCACCATCGTCGTAGCTGTTCAGTTGCAGGCACGGTCGACCGTTGGTCGGCCGCGGTCGCTCGCGACACGCTATCGCCACAATAGTGATTGCATCCAGGCACAGGAGAACTAGAGTCATGGCGAGGATTTAGGTGCATCAAGGCGCCAGCAAAACAAGAGAAGCCGCATGGATGTAGCTCAAACGTTGGCCGTGGATAGCCGATCTGTATTGTTGGTGGTGGACGATTACCCGGAAAACCTGACCAGCATGCGGGCCTTGCTGGCCCGTGAAGATTGGCAAGTACTGACCGCCTGCTCGGGGATTGAGGCCCTGGGTGCACTGCTGCGCCACGAGGTCGACCTGGTGTTGCTCGACGTGCAGATGCCCGAGATGGACGGCTTTGAAGTCGCCCGTTTGATGCGCGGCAGCCAGCGTACCCGGCTCACTCCGATCATTTTCCTGACCGCCAATGAGCAGTCGCAGGACGCCGTGCTCAAGGGCTACGCGGCCGGCGCGGTGGATTATCTGTTCAAACCGTTCGACCCGCAGATCCTCAAGCCCAAGGTGCAGGCTCTGCTCGAGCAGCAGCGCAATCGGCGCATGCTGCAATGCCTGACCCGCGAGCTGGAAGCCGCGCGGGCATTCAATGCCTCGATCCTGGAAAACGCCGCCGAAGGCATTCTGGTCGTCGACGAGAGCGGCACCATCAGCTTTGCCAACCCGGCAATCTCGAGCCTGCTCGACACCCCGGTTCCGGTGCTCCAGGGCGCCCATGTGCTTGACCTGCTGCAACTGGCGACACCGAGCCTGTGGCGTGAGTCGGACTTCTTCAAGGCCTACCAGCAACGGCAGATCTTCCGCGTGCACGATGCGCAGCTGCGCACTGCTGATGGTCAGCTGGTGCCGGTGGCGTTGTCCTGCGCGCCGCTGCCGAGCGAGCAGCACGCCATGGTGATTACCCTGCTGGACATGTCAGTGGTGCGTAGCCTGCACCAGCAGCTCGAGCAGCAGGCGGTCACCGACCCGCTCACCGGCCTGCTCAATCGGCGCGGCTTCTATCAGGCTGCCGAAGCGGCGCTGCTGCGCAACGAGCACTCCGAGAAAGTGCAGGCGCTGATGTACATGGACCTCGATGGCTTCAAGCGGATCAATGATTCCCTCGGGCACGAGGCGGGCGACGAGATCCTGCAATGGGTCGCCACCCAATTGAAGGATTGCCTGGGTAGCGAGGCACTGCTGGCGCGGATGGGCGGTGACGAGTTCACTGCCCTGTTTGATAGCCTGCGGTATCCAGAGCTGGCCGGGCGCTTCGCTGAGCGGGTGCTCGAACGCCTGTCGATCACCCATCAGGTCGACGGCATGGACGTGTCGCTGGGTGTCAGCATCGGTATCGCGACTTATCCCGACTGTGGCGGCACTTTCGAAGGCCTGTTGCGGGCGGCGGACACGGCGATGTACGCCGCCAAACGTGCTGGCCGCCAGCAGTACCGGTTTTACGATCAGGAGCTCAATGGCCGTGCGCGCTCGCGGTTGATGCTCGAAGACGGTGTGCGCAGCGCCATTGAGCAAAAGGACTTCAACCTGGTGTTCCAGCCCCAGGTGGCCTTTGCCGATGGTCAGTTGCGTGGCTTCGAGGCGCTGCTGCGCTGGCAGCACCCAAGCGTTGGTGATGTGCCACCGGGCTTGTTCATCCCGTTGCTGGAAGAGACCCGGCTGATCAGCCGGCTGGCCAGCTGGATCTACGATCAAGGTGCTGCCCAGCGCAAGGCCTGGCGTGCCGGCTTTGCCGACGATCTGGTGCTGGGGATCAGCCTGAGCCGGGTGCAGTTCGCCATGCCCAACCTGGTCGATGAACTGCACGCGGTGATCCAGGCGCACGGCTTGCGTCCGGCGCAGCTTGAAGTCGAGGTGGCGGAAACCTCGCTGATGTACAACATCGACGCTGCCGTGAAGCAGGTCAACCGCCTGCGTGAGCTCGGCGTGCGAGTAGCGCTGGACGACTTCGGCGCCGGTGACTGTTCGTTGCGGATGATCCGCGATCTGCCTATCGACACGCTCAAGCTCGACCGCCATCTGGTCGCGCGCCTGCCTGACTCGGCCAGCGATGCGGCGCTGGTGCGCAGTGTCATTGGCCTGTGCGCCGACTACGCCATCACGGTGATAGCCGAAGGCGTGGAAACCGAAGCCCAGGCGGCCTGGCTGATGGCGCACGGCTGCGGTTATGTGCAGGGCTTTTTGGTAGCACGGCCGATGACCGCTGCCGATGCGAGCGGCTTTCCGTTGTTTTTCCACTGGCCCGGGCAATGATTGGCTAGAATCGCGTGTGCTTTTATCGACCGCCCTGCCATGACCGACTTACGTTACCTGCAAGCCTACCCACCGCACCTGCAAGAGCAGGTGCGGCAGATGATCGCCAGCGACCGCCTGGGCGAGTACCTGCGCCAGCGCTATCCCGCCCGTCACCAGGTACAGAACGACAAGGCGCTGTATGCCTACGCTCAGGAACTGAAGCAGAGCTACCTGCGCAGTGCGCCGAACCTGGACAAGGTGCTGTTCGACAACCGCCTCGACCTGACCCACCGCGCCCTCGGCCTCAATACGGCCGTGTCGAGGGTGCAGGGCGGCAAGCTCAAGGCCAAGAAAGAAATCCGCATCGCGGCCTTGTTCAAGGATGCCGCGCCAGAGTTTCTGCGCATGATCGTCGTGCATGAACTGGCGCACCTGCGTGAGCGGGACCACAGCAAGGCGTTCTATCAGCTCTGCCAGCACATGGAGCCGGACTACCATCAGCTGGAATTCGACCTGCGTGTTTACCTGACCTATCAGGAACTGCCCAATCAATCCTAAGGACCCCCGAGCATGGAAGTGAGCAAGACCAAGAGCAGCTTCTACCGCCGTCTGTACGTCGCCTGGCTGATCGACAGCCAGACCGCCGCCAGCGTACCGGCCCTGACCGAAGCCACCGGCATGCCTCGGCGCACCGCTCAGGACACCATCGCTGCCCTGGCGGACCTCGACATCATCTGCGAATTCGAGCAGGAGAGCGGCGCCCGCAACCATGCCGGGCAGTACCGTATCCGCGATTGGGGTGCGATCGACAAGCAGTGGATCGGCGCGCATTTGGTGCACATCCGTCAGGTGCTGGGCTACCCCTGAATCAACCTGCAGCCGGTCGCTCGCGGCCGCTGCACCTTCCCTGCCTGTCGCGCCTGGCTTAGCATGGCGCGCTCTACCCTCAGGAATGCTTGCGATGTCCGCACCCCGGCCGGCGCTCAGCCCCCGCTTCAGCAACTACGCCGCCATGGCCGACGGCGTCGCCACGCTGCTGTTTCCGCATGCCGAAGTAGTGGTGCATGACCTGCACAGCCAGACTGTGGTGCACATCGCCAACAACATCTCCAAGCGCCAGTTGGGCGACGACTCGGCGTTGCACGACCTGCCCGCCGACCTCAATGGCGCTACCCGGCTTGGCCCATACGAAAAGCTCAACTGGGACGGCCAGAAAATTCGCTCGATCAGTAGCGTGATGCTCGATGACAACGGCCAGCCCGAAGCGCTGCTGTGCATCAACTTCAACGTCTCGCTGCTGGAGCAGGCCAGGCAGGCGCTGGATGTGTTCTTCCAGGCAAGCCGCCTGCTGCCGCAACCTGAAGTGCTGTTTCGTGATGACTGGCAGGAGCGTATCAACACCTTCATGCATAGCTGGCTGGCCGAACGCAGCCAGAGCCTCAACACGCTGGAGCGCGAGCACAAGCGCGAGCTGATCGAGGCCTTGCACGGGCAAGGGGCGTTCCGCGGCAAGAGCGCCTACGACTATGTGGCCAACGTGCTGAACATGGGCCGGGCGACCGTCTACAAGTACGTGAAGCTCGCCCGCGAAGGCTGAACAATCGACCTGTTCGCTGGTGCTTGCGTGACGTGGAAATTAAATCTATCGTAGATTTAATTTCCATATAAGTGCGCTGCCTGGGTAGCGCTCTGTCACTGAGAGCATTACCGATGATCGACGACCAAGCACTGGGCTCCCTGCAGCAGGCCATCACTGAAGCACACGCAGCGCTGCGCCCGCAGGTCGCGGTCACACCGTTGACTTTGAGCAGTCGCCTGAGTGCCATGAGCGGTTGTGAGGTCTACCTCAAGTGCGAGCATCTGCAGCACACCGGCTCGTTCAAATACCGCGGTGCCAGCAACAAGCTGCGCCTGCTGGACCCGGCCCAGCGTCAGCGCGGCGTCATCACCGCCTCATCCGGCAATCACGGCCAGGGCCTTGCCTTGGCCGGTCAGGCCCTCGGTGTGCCGGTCAGCGTCTACACCACCACGCAGGCCTCCAGCTACAAACTGGAGGCCATGCGTGCGCTGGGCGCCGAAGTCATCAGCCTTGATCTCGATCCACTCGGCGCCGAACTGGAAGCCGGGCGCCAGGCGCAGTTGCAAGGCAAACCGTACGTCTCGCCGTACAACGACTACCAGATCATCGCCGGCCAGGGCACGGTCGGCGCGGAGCTGTTCGAGCAGCAGCCGGAGCTGGATGCAGTGTTCGTGGCAGTGGGCGGCGGTGGCCTGATTGCCGGTATTGCGGCAGCACTGCATGGGCTGTCGCCGAAAACCCGCATCGTCGGCTGCTGGCCAGCCAACTCGCCGGCACTGCACGCCTCACTGGCAGCAGGGCGGATCATCGAGGTCGACGAGCAGGAGACCATCTCCGATGGCACCGCCGGTGGCGTCGAGCCCGACAGCGTGACCTTCGGCCTGTGCCAGCGGCTGTTGAGCCAGAGCGTGCTGGTCAGCGAGGCGCAGATCAAGGCCGCCATGCGTGAGGTTGCTGACAGCGAGCGCTGGATCATCGAGGGCGCCGCAGGCGTGGCGATGGCTGGCATGCTGGCGTTGGCCGAGGAGTACCGCGGCAAGAAAGTCGCAGTGGTGCTGTGCGGTCGCAATATCGTGCTGGAGAAATACCTCGAGGCCATCGCATGAAGATCTATGAGCTGCCGGCGATCATGGCTGCGCTGGATGTGCACGAGGCCATGCGCGCCATCGAACAAGGCTTTGTCGCTTATTCCGCAGGCCGGGTGCAGGTACCGCCGGTGCAGGCATTCGGCTTCCCGCAGGCAAACGGCGACTGCTGCATCAAGTCGGCCTATGTAGAGGGCAGTGAGACCTTCACGGTCAAGGTCTCTACCGGCTTCTACAGCAACCCGCAGCAGGGCCTGCCCAGCAACGACGGGCTGATGCTGGTGCTCAGCGCCAGTACCGGCCAGCCGTTGGCACTGCTGGCTGACCAGGGTTGGCTGACCTGCATGCGCACCGCGCTGGCTGGGCGCATCGCGGCACGCTTGCTGGCGCCGAATCGGGTCGAAGCGATCGGCATCCTCGGCACCGGCATGCAGGCGCGCTTGCAACTGGAGCAGTTGCTGGCAGTCACGGCCTGCCGCGAGGTGCTGGTGTGGGGCCGCAGTGACGCCGCGCGGCGCGGTTACCGAGCGTTTGCCGAGGCGCTGGGTTGCACGGTGCGCTGTGTCGAGCAGCCGCAGGCAGTGGCCGAAGCGGCCAACCTGCTGGTCTGCGCCACGCCTTCCCGCGAGCCATTGCTGCAACGCGAATGGCTGCTGCCCGGCAGCCACATCACCGCAGTTGGCGCGGACGCGCCAGGCAAGCAGGAACTGGCCGTGGAGCTGGTCGCCAGTGCGCAGCGGCTCATCGTCGATTCGCGCCGCCAATGTAGCCAGTACGGCGAGGTGTCGCATGCGCTCAAGGCCGGTTTGATCGCCCCGAGCCAGCTGAGCGAGCTCGGCGAGGTACTGGCCGGGCGCGCGACCGGGCGCGAACACGACAGGCAACTGACGCTCGCCGATCTGACCGGCGTGGCTGTGCAGGATGCGCAGATTGCCCGCTGCGTGATGGAAGCGTTGCAACATTGATGAGCAGGGCCCCGCAACGGGGCCTGATTCATGCTTGGGCAAGTAATCGGGCGGCTTGGCCAAAATAGAGGCCATTTGACATCATTGCCCGCTGCCGGCAGCGCCGCCGAGCTGTATTCTGCTCGGTGTGACGGTGCCCATGTTACCGTCATCTGCGGGAGCCCCCCATTGCCAAAAGGATTCGTGCATGCGGCCACTGCTGTGCCTTGCCGGGCTGTTGCTGGCGTTGCTGGCCTCGCCTGCAACCGCAGAGCAAAAACTGCGTCTGGTTGCCGACAGTTGGCCGCCGTTCACCGACGCCCGTATGCCCGGCGGTGGCCTTGCGACCAGCCTGGTGACCACCGCCTTGATGCGCGCAGGCTTTAGCAGTGAATACGAAGAGGTGCCCTGGGCGCGGGCGTTGAAAGGGTTGGGCGAGGGGCGTTATGACGTGCTGGTCAACGCCTGGTACAACGAATCGCGCAACCAGATCGGGGAGTTTTCCAGTGCCTTCCTGAGTAACCGCATTCGCCTGCTGAAACGCCAGGGTGAGGTCTTCACTTATCAGCGCCAGGCTGACCTGTACCCCTACAACATCGCCGTGGTGCGCGGTTACGCCTATTCGCCGAGCTTCGACGATGACAGCCGCCTGAGCAAAGTACAGGTGCGCAATTTCTCCTCAGCCGTACGCATGCTGGCGGCCGGACGGGTGAAGCTGGCGGTGGAGGACGAATATGTCGCGCGCTACAACCTGCAGCGCGAGCCGCAGCAGGTGCGCGACGCGATCAGTTTTGTCGATCCACCGCTGGGTGAGAACAGCCTGCACATTCTGGTCAGCTTGCAGCACCCGCAACATCGACAGATCGTACAACGCTTCGAGCGCGCCATTGCTGGCATGAAAGCCGATGGCAGCTATCAGCGCCTGCTGCGCCAGCATGGTTTCTGAGCACAGGCTCAGCTCGGTGCACCTTCCTTGATCAGGTGCGCAGCCATGGTCCGCAGCGGCCCCAGTTGGCGGCAGATCAATGCCAGCTGCGTCTGCACCAGGCGCTGATGCTCGTCCAGCTCTTCCGGCATCTGCTCCAGAGCGTTGGCCAGGGCTTCTTCTTCGTCGCTGTGGATAGCCACCGGCAGGCGCGCCGCCAGGCCGTTGGCGATCTGGTCGAGGCTGTTGGCCAGGCTGACCCCGGCGCCATCGATCAACTGCTCGTGGACCTCTGGCGGCAATGCTGTATCGCGGTGCGCGCCCAACCCTGACAGGTAGCTGAGCAAGGTGTGCGAAAGCACCAGGAAGCGGAAGCCGACATCGGCTTCTTTACGGAAGTGGCCAGGCTCCATCAGCATGTTGGCCAGGGTGGTCGACAGCGCTGCGTCAGCGTTGTGCGCATTGCGCCGGGCCAGACGATAGGCCAGGTCATCGCGCTTGCCATACGCATACTGCTGCATGATCTGGCGCAGGTAGGCGCTGGCGCAGGTGAGGGTATTGGCCAGCACCTTGTTCAGGCGCCGCCCCTGCCAGTCGGGCAGGAACAGGAACACCGCCAGAATGGCGATCAAGCTGCCGACCAGCGTATCGAACAGGCGTGGCAGGAACAGCCCGTAACCGTCGCCGATCTGGTTGAAGCAGAACAGCACCATCAGCGTGATCGCTGCGGTGGCCAGGGTGTAGCGCGTGGTGCGATTGACGAAGAACACCACGCCTGCAACCACCGCGAACATCGACTGCACCACCGGGTTGGGGAACAGATCGAACAACGCCCAGCCGACGGTCAGGCCTATCGCCGTGCCGAAGATCCGCTGCACCAGCTTGCGCCGGGTTGCGCCGTAGCTGGGCTGGCAGACGAACAGCGTGGTGAGGATGATCCAGTAGCCCTGGGTCGGGTGGATCAGGTGCACCATGCCATAGCCGATCGACAGCGCCAGCGGCAGGCGCAGGGCGTGCCTGAACAGCAGCGAGGTCGGCGTCAGCTGGGTGCGCAGGCGGCTCCAGACGTCCTTGAAGTTGCGCGGCGAGCGATCCAGCAGGCTGCTGTCACTGGCATCGGCAAGGCCGTCGGGGTTGCTCGCGTCGGCAAGCAGGCGGTCCAGCGTGGCGAGGTTGCCGGCCAGGGCGCGCAGCGAACGCAGCAGGCCGCGCCAGGCCGGATTGCTCTGGATGCGCAGGTGTTCAAGGGAGGCGTGCAGGTCTTCCAGCGCCTCGGCAAAACCGCTGCCGTAGACGAACGGCTGGCGCATGCGGATCGACTCCGCCAATTGCTGGCAGGCCGAGCCTTGCTGACGCAGCAGGCGCTGGCAGCGGAACATCACGTCGCTGTGGAAAAACGCCTCGGCCAAGGCGTTGTACGGGTAGTGCGAGGCACTCACGCGTTCATGAATGTCCTGGGCCAGAAAGTACAGCTTGAGGTAGCGGCTGACCTTGGAGTTGGGTTGGCTGTTGCCGACCCGGTGCAGGATGATCTCTTTGGCGGCGTTGAGCGCGGCGACCACCTTGCCATTCTGCTGGGCCAGCTCCAGGCGCCGCGACTCCACTTCAAGGTTGCGAATCGGCTCGAACAGGTTGGCCTTGAGCTTGAGGTAGCGGCCCAGCTCAAAGAACAGCTTGGCCAGGCTCTGCTGCACCGGCTGGTTGGAAAACAGCGCCTGCCACAGCACCGACAGCAGCCCGTACCAGGCAGCGCCGGCCACCAGCAGCAACGGTTCGTGCCAGAAGTCGGTGACCTCGCCGCCGCGCTGATCGACGCCGATCATGGTGTACACCGAGAGAATCAAGGTCGCTGAAGCAATCGCGCCGTAGCGCTCGCCGAGTGCGCCGAGCATGGTCAGGCAGAACGCCGCCAAGGCCAGGGCAATGGCGAAAAGCCAGGGGTAGGGGAACAGCAGCTCGACCGACAGCGCGGCGATGGCAAAACAGGCCAGGGTCACCAGCAGGGCGCTGAGACGGCCCTGCCAGCCGTCGTCGGTCTCGGCCAGGGCGCTGGCAATGATCCCCAGAAACAGCGGGATCAACAGCTTCATTTCATCTTGATACCAACACAAGGCCATGCTGCCGGTAAGGGCGATGGTCACCCGGATGGCATAACTGAACTTGTCCTGGCCCCACAAACGACGCAGAGAATGACGAAACGAGCTCGATGACATAGTGGCCTGCTGGCAGTGATCGATGAGAACCTTTCAGGGCATTGCTGAAAGGATTCTACATTACACGAACTGCGCTGCGGCGTTGGCAGAAGCCCAGGCCCACTGGAAATTAAATCCGCCCAGATGGCCGCTTACATCAAGCACTTCACCAATGAAATACAGCCCAGGGCTTTTCAGCGATTCCATGGTCTTGGACGACACTTCGCGAGTGTCGACGCCGCCCAAGGTGACCTCGGCCGTGCGATAACCCTCGGTGCCGGCGGGCACTACCTGCCAGCAGGCCAGCTTGTCGGCGATCTGCGCCAGCTCGGCCGGGGTGTACTGCTTCATCGGCTTGGATTCGAACCACTGCTCGGCCAGCAGGTTGGCCAGCTTGCGCGTGAACACCTCGCCGAGCACGGTCTTCAGCTCGCTGTTGGCGCGCTCGGTTTGCTGGCTTTGCAGCCAGTCCAGCGCGTCACGGTCAGGCAGCAGGTTGATCTCGACGCTGTCGCCGGCCTCCCAGAACGAGGAAATCTGCAGAATCGCCGGGCCACTCAGGCCGCGGTGAGTGAACAGCAGATTTTCGCGAAAGCTGCTGCCGTTGCAGCTGGCGGTGCAGTCCAGCGAGGTGCCGGAAAGCTCGGTGCACATGGCCTTGAGCTGCGGCTCGGTGATGGTGAACGGCACCAGCCCGGCACGGGTTGGCAGCAAGGTGTGGCCGAACTGGCGCGCCACCTGGTAGCCGAAGCCGCTGGCGCCCAAGGTCGGGATCGACAAACCGCCGGTGGCAATCACCAGCGACTGGCAGGCGAACGGGCCGGCGCTGGTCTGCAGGCGATAACCGTCGGTGGTTTTCTCGATGGTCTCGATGCTGGTGTCCATGCGCAGGTCTACGCCGGCCGCGTCGCATTCAGCCAAAAGCAGGTCGAGGATGTCGCTGGACTTGTTGTCGCAGAACAGCTGGCCGAGCTTTTTCTCGTGATACGGCACCTGGTGCTTGGTCACCAGCTCGATGAAGTCCCACTGTGTATAGCGGGCCAGCGCCGACTTGCAGAAGTGCGGGTTGTTCGAGAGAAAGTTGCTCGGCTCGGTGTACATGTTGGTGAAGTTGCAACGCCCGCCACCCGACATGAGGATCTTCTTGCCCGGTTTGTTGGCATGGTCGAGCAGCAGCACGCGGCGGCCACGCTTGGCGCTGAGCTGAGCGCACATGAGGCCGGCGGCGCCAGCGCCGAGGATGATCACGTCGGTGGAGTGCACGGGGGTTACCTGGAATCAGTTGAACAGAAGGTGAGGCCAACCCTGCGCCGCCGGCACAGGGTTGCTGCAGCTATCAGAGGATCCGCACTCTCAGCGCGCGGCCCTTGATCTTGCCGCTGTTGAGGCGCTGTACGGCCTGCTTGGCCAATGCTCGCTCGACCGCGACGAAGGCCTGGAAGTCGAAGATGGCGATCTTGCCGACCTGTTTGCCAGGGATGCCTGCGTCGCCGGTCAGGGCGCCGAGGATGTCGCCCGGGCGCAGCTTGTCTTTACGCCCGGCGCCGATGCACAGGGTGACCATCACCGGCAGCAGTGGCTCGCCGCCCTGGCTCTTGAGGTTGTCCAACTGCTCCCAGCGCAGTGGGCGCTTCTGCTGCTGCTCGATGGCCTGGGCGCGATGGCCTTCGGCAGGTGCGACCAGGCTGACGGCAACGCCCTTTTCACCAGCACGGCCGGTACGGCCGACACGGTGTACGTGGATTTCGGCATCACGCGCCAGTTCGACGTTGATCACCATGTCCAGGCCGTCGATATCCAGGCCGCGCGCGGCAACGTCGGTGGCAACCAGCACCGAGATACTGCGGTTGGCGAACATCGCCAGCACCTGGTCGCGGTCACGCTGCTCCAGGTCGCCATGCAGCGCCTGGGCAACGATGCCCTTGGCGGTCAGGTGGTTGACCACCTCGTCGCACTGCTGCTTGGTGAAGCAGAACGCCACGCAGGACTCTGGGCGATAGTGAGCGAGCACGCGGGTCAGCGCTTCAAGGCGTTGCTGCGGGTCGATCTCGATGAAGCTCTGTTCGATCTGGGTTTCGCTGTGCAGTGCGTCGACCTTGACCTGCTGCGGCTTGCGCATGAAGTCGGCTGCCAGCTGCTCGATGCCGCTCGGGTAGGTGGCCGAGAACAACAAGGTTTGCCGGCGCGACGGGGTCTTGCCGATGATCGCGGCAATGGCGTCGAAGAAGCCCATGTCGAGCATGCGGTCGGCTTCGTCGAGCACCAGCGTGTTGAGCCCGTCAAGCACCAGCGTGCCCTTGTCCAGGTGCTGCTGAACCCGGCCCGGGGTGCCGACGATGATGTGCGCGCCGTGTTCCAGCGAGGCGATCTGCGGGCCGAGCGAAACCCCACCGCAGAGGGTCAGGATCTTGATGTTGTCTTCCGCCCGGGCCAGCCGGCGCAGTTCCTTGGCCACCTGGTCAGCCAGCTCGCGGGTCGGGCACAGGACCAGTGCCTGGCAGCCAAAGTAGCGCGGGTTGAGCGGATTGAGCAGGCCGATGCCAAAGGCGGCGGTCTTGCCACTGCCGGTCTTGGCCTGGGCGATCAGGTCCTGGCCACGCAGGATCACCGGCAGGCTCTGGGCCTGGATCGGGGTCATCGCGGCATAGCCGAGCGCCTCCAGGTTGGCCAGCATGGCGGCAGACAAGGGCAAGGAGGCAAATGCGGTGGATTCGGTGGTCACGAGGCGGGCCTGGGTAGCAAAGCGAAAAATGCCCGACAGTCTACCAGCCTCGTGGCCATTCCCCCTAAGGTTCGATCTCGGCTTCCGGACGACGGGCACGCCTGCCGTCGCTCGGCGCCAGCTGGAGGAAGATCGCCGCCGCCAGCATCGACATCAGGCCGATGGTGAAGAAGGTCAACTGGAAGGCCCCCAGCACACTCTCGACGCCATCGCCATTGCCTGCCGCAGTGAAGCCGCCGAGCAGGGCACCGGCACAGGCTACACCCAGGCTCAAGGCCAGTTGCGCAACCACCGAGAGCAAGCCGTTGCCGCTGCTGGCGCTGGCATCGTCGAGGTCGATCAGGGTTACCGTGTTCATCGCGGTGAACTGCAGCGAGTTGACTGCGCCGAGCAACGACAGCTGTACCAGCAGCAAGGCATACGGCGTCTGCTCATCGACCAGGCCCAGGCTCGCCAGGAGGATGCCCAGCAGCACGGTATTGCCGGTGAGGATGATGCGGTAGCCGAGCCGCTCGATCAGCGGCCGCGCCACCGACTTGGCAACCATCGCCGCTGCCGCCAGCGGGATCATGCTCATGCCGGCCTGGGACGGCGAATAGCCCAGGGCGATCTGCAGCAGCAGCGGCACCAGGAAGGGCAGGGCGCCGCTGCCCAGGCGGGCGAACAGGTTGCCGAGAATGCCGATGGCAAAGGTGCGCACACGGAACAGGCTGGGCGAAAACAGCGGTTCCGGGTCGCGCCCGGCGCGCAGCCAGTAGGCCGCCAGGCAAGCCATGCCGGCAAATAGCAGCAACATCACCCGCAGGTGCGGCATATGCAGCTCGCCCAGGCCCTCCATGGCAATGGTGATCAGCACCATCGCTGCACCAAACAGGAGGAACCCCGGCGTATCGAAAGTCGTGCGCTCGCTGCCGCGCAGGTCGGGGATGAACTTCCACACCGCCCAACAGCCCAGCGCACCCACCGGCAGGTTGAGCAGGAAGATCCAGTGCCAGCTGAGGATTTCCACCAGCCAGCCGCCAACGGTCGGCCCCAGTAGCGGGCCGAGCAGGCCGGGGATGGTGATGAAGCTCATGATCCGCACCAGCTCCGAACGCGGATAGGCGCGCAGCACCACCAGCCGCCCGACTGGCAGCATCAAGGCACCGCCCAGGCCCTGAATGATCCGCGCCCCGATCAAAAAGCCCAGGCTGTTGGCCAGGGCGCACAGCAGCGAGCCAAAGCTGAACAGCAGGATCGCGCTGAAGAAGATCCGCTTGGTGCCAAAGCGGTCAGAGATCCAGCCCGAGGCCGGGATCAGCAAGGCCACGGTAAGCATGTAGGCGATGATCACGCCTTGCATGCGCAGCGGGTCTTCCTCGAGCGAGCGTGCCATCGCCGGCAGCGCGGTATTGAGAATGGTGCCGTCGAGTGACTGCATGAAAAAGGCAATCGCCACCACCCACGGGATCCAGCGGGCGGTGACAGGGTCAAGCGGTGCGCGATCGGTCATGGCGGCCTCAAATCCTTCCAGGCGGCGGTGTTACAAGGTCAGGGTCATCGCTTTGACCAGCGCGCCCGGCAAATGACTCGATCCGGTTTGCCGTTGGCCGTAGGTACTGGTCGAAAGGATCAGTTCGCGCTCGGCGGTCAGGGCTTCGAGCTGCTGGCCGAGCAGGTTGTACAGGGTGTCGTCGAAGCGCATGGTGCTGACCGGCCCCTGAATCTCGCCGTTCTCGACCCAGAAGGTGGCAAAGCGGGTCAGCCCGGTCATCCGTGCTGCCGGCAAGTCAGAGTAGTTCAGGTACCACAGGTTGCTGATGTACAGGCCGGTGCCCAGGCGCTGGAGGATGTCGGCGTTGGCCAGCTCGCCCGCTGCCAGGCTCAGCGCGCAGGGCGACTCGTAGCTGTCCGCGCCGTTGGCGGCCAGCTTGAATTCCACCGCGCTGCGGGCACTGACCAGGCGCTGCAGGCCGCGGCCCTCGGCGATCAGTTGCAGGTCCTGGCGCTGCGAACCTTCGTCGGAAAATGCCGGGCTCAGCGAGCCGCTGACCTGTTCGCTGATATTCACCAGCGGGCTCAATTGCGCGTCGCCGCTGTACAGCCGCTGCAAGGCGCTGTTGCCGGTGGCCAATGCCTGAGCAGAAAAACCGCCCCAGCAGAGCATGCCGGCGATCTCGTCCATGGCTGCTGGCGCCAGATAAGCGCGATAGCTGCCGGGCTTGAGCTGCACCGCAGGCAGGCCCAGATAGGCCAGTTGCTCGCGGGCCAGGCGCAGGCGTTCGACAAAGGCAGTGGCGTCCCAGCTCTGGCCGGCGTAGTTGGCTTTGACTGCCTCGCCGTTGGCGTGGAACAGGCTCCAGTCGAAGTTGAAACTGACCGCTTCATGCCAGCCAAGCGCCCCGAATGAACTGGCAAAACCGCGGCAGATCGGCCCGGCGGCATAGATGCCGACCAGGTCCAGTTCGGCGGCTTCGCGCTCGACCAGCGCCAGCACCTCGGCTGGGTCAGGCAGCGCCTGTTGTTGCAGGCTGTGCGACTGCCAGGCGCTGTCGTCCAGACTCAGGTGCGGGTCGACGGCCAGCAGCGGCAAGGTCTGGCGCAACTGTTTGAGGGCATCGTGCAGGCGCTGCTGGTCAAGCTCGGCATCGCCACACAAGGTGAATTGCTGCTCGGCCTGGCGGCCATTGTCGACCAGCCGTAGCTGCGCGCTGGCCTGGCTGACCACACCGGCCTGACGCACCTTGGCATGGTTGAAACGAATGAACTGCGACTGCTCGGCGCTGAAACCGAGGGTGAACTGTTCGCCGTCGCGAAGGGCTGCACGCAAGGTCTGCAGCAACTGCTGGAACTGCTCTTGGGGTGTGGCGCGCATCAGGCGTCTCCTCCGAATACATCGATCTGGCTGAACACACAGGCCGGCGACGCATGGCCGACCCGCACCACCTGATTGGGCTCGCCCTTGCCGCAGTTGGGGGTGCCGAGCACCTCGAAAGTGCTACGGTCGCCGACTGCCGACAGGTCGCGCCAGAACTGCGCCGAAATACCGCGGTAGTTAGGGTTCTTGACCACGCCCTTGAGCTGGCCGTCTTCGATCAACTGGCCCCACTCGCAGCCAAACTGAAACTTGTTGCGCGCATCGTCGATTGACCACGAGCGGTTGGTGCGCATCAGGATGCCCTGCTCGATACCGCCGATCAGCTGCGCCAGCGCGTGCTCGCCGGGTTCGATATTGAGGTTGGCCATGCGGTCGATCGGCGCGCGGTTCCAGCTGCAGGCGCGGCTGTTGGCGACGCCGTCGAGCCCGGAGCGGAACTGCGACAGCGCGCCACCGAGCGGGCGCAGCAGCTTGCCCTGACGAATCAGGAACTGCTTGCTGGCGGCTGTACCGTCATCGTCGTGGCTGTAGCTGGCCAGCTCTTCGGCGATGGTCGGGTCGAAGGTCACGTTGAGCAGGTTCGAGCCGTATTGCAATTGGCCGAAGTCGCTGGCTTTGACGAAGCTGGTACCGGCGTAGTTGCGCTCGTCGCCCAGAATCCGGTCCATCTCCAGCGGGTGGCCGATCGACTCGTGGATCTGCAGCATCATCTGGTCAGGCATCAGTAACAGGTCGCGCTTGCCGCTCGGCGTATTGGGCGCCAGCAACAGTTGCAAAGCCTGATCGGCAACCTGCGTCGCGGCACCGATCAGGCCGCAGCGCTCGATGATCTCGAAGCCGCCCTGCTGGCCGAAATTGTCCCGGCCCAGGCTGCGGCTCTGGCTGTCCTGGCCATCGCTGGCGGTGACGCCCATACCTGGGAACAAGAAGCGCTGGGCATGGCGCAGTTCGGCGCCGGCCGAATTCAGATAGGTCTGTTCGACTTCGCTGATGCCCAGGCTCGCCTGCCAATCGACCAGGCGGCTGTCCTGCGGCACGCTGGCCGACTCGGCGGCGAGCAGGCCCAGGCAGTCGGCCAGGTTCGGCAGCGGCTGAATGAAGTTGGGGGAAACATGGTCATGGCGCTCGCTCGGCACGGGTTGCGTGCTCAAGTCCAGCAGGCTATGCCGGGCGATCTGCCGGGCCAGCGCTTCGGCCTGCTCCAGCGCCCGTTGCAAGCCACTCTGCGACAGGTCGGCGGTGGCCGCGTAGGCCTCGACACCGTTGATGCGCACGGTGAGCATGGCGCCTTCGTCCTGATTGAAGAACGGCGGCTGGGCGACATTGCGGCGCACCGCCAGGCCTTGACAGGATTGTTTGACGTGGCGTAGCGAAAACACCTCGGCCGTACTGCGCAGCGCGGCAAAACGCTGACGCAGCAGGGCGCTGGAATCGAACATGGGCAGAACTCCGTGAACGCGGCGGCTCCCCCTAGAACCACCCTTCGTGCATGCTCAGGCAGGTGTCATCGCGGGCCTCGAGCAGTGCCAGCTCAGTATGGCAGCCCGGTACTTCCCAAGTCAGGAAATAACGCGCCGCCTGCAACTTGCCGCGATAGAAGTCGTGGTCGGCCGCCGCGCCATTGATCAGCCCACGTTCGGCATGCAGCGCCTGCTCCAGCCAACGCCAGCCAATCACGCAATGGCCAAATACCTTGAGGTACAGCGCCGAGTTGGCCAGCGCCAGGCTGACCTTGCCCGCCGCCATATCACCGAGCAACGCCAGGGTGACGGCCTGCAGGCGGTTGACCAGATGTTCGAGCGGCAGGCGCAGCTCATCCAGCGCCGGGTGATGGCTGGCACGTTCGGCGGTTGCAGCCATCAGGCGAATCAGCTGCTTGAGCCCGGCGCCGCCGTTGTGCGACAGCTTGCGCCCGAGCAGGTCGAGCGACTGGATGCCATGGGTGCCCTCGTGGATCGGGTTCAGGCGGTTATCGCGGTAGTACTGCTCGACCGGGTACTCACGGATATAGCCATGGCCGCCAAGAATCTGGATCGCCAGCTCGTTGGCCTTCAGGCAAAACTCCGAGGGCCAGGATTTGACGATCGGCGTCAGCAGGTCGAGCAACGCCTGGGCCTGCTGGCGCTCGCTGTCGCTGGTTGCAGTGTGGGTATCGTCGAACAGACGCGCGGCATACAAGCCAAGATCGAAGGCGCCTTCGACGTAGGCCTTCTGCGTCAGCAGCATGCGCTTCACATCGCTGTGGGCAATGATCGGCACTGCCGCGCTGAGTGGGTCCTTGTTGTCTGGCAGGCGCCCTTGCGGCCGCTGGCGGGCGTAGTCCAGCGAGTACAGATAACCGGCGTAGCCAAGCATCACCGCACCCATGCCGACGCCGATCCGCGCCTCGTTCATCATCTGGAACATGCAGGCCAGGCCCTGATGCGGCTGGCCGAGCAGGTAGCCGACACAATTGCCCTGATCGCCGAAATTCAACGCCGTCGAAGTAGTGCCGCGCCAGCCCATCTTGTGGAACAGCCCGGCCAGCAGCACATCGTTGCGCGGGCCCAGACTGCCATCGGCATTGGCCAGGCACTTGGGCACGATAAACAGCGAAATGCCCTTCACCCCAGCGGGTGCATCCGGCAGTTTCGCCAATACCAGATGAACGATGTTCTCCGACAGCTGATGGTCGCCGCCGGAGATGAAAATCTTGTTGCCCTTGATCCGGTAACTGCCATCGCCAGCCGGTTCAGCGCGGGTGCGGATATCCGCCAGCGACGAGCCAGCATGGGGTTCGGTCAGGGCCATGGTGCCGAAGTAGCGCCCCTCGATCATCGGCTGCAGAAACAAGCGCTTCTGCTCGTCGCTGCCGAAACTCTCGATCAGATTGGCGGCGCCCATGGTCAGGAACGGGTAGGCCGTAGTGCCCGCATTGGCTGCCTGGAAGTGGGCGAAACACGCTTGCGAGAGCAAGCTCGGCAACTGCATCCCTCCGACCTCGAAATCGCGGTTGGCGTTGAGGAAGCCCGCCTGCAAAAAGGCATCGACCGCAGGCTTCACCTCGTCAATCAACTCCGCCTGGCCATCGACGTAGCGTGGTTCGTTTTCGTCGGCCTTGCGGTTGTGCCCAGCGAAGTACTTCTCGGCGATGGTGCGCGCAGTGGCCAACGCCGCATCGAAGGTTTCCCGGCTGTGCTCGGCGAAGCGCGGGCGCTGGGTGAGGGCCTCGGCATCGAGAACTTCGTAGAGCTCGAAAGCCAGGTTGCGGGAGCTGAGCAGGGTTTCGGACATGCTGGCGGGTCCAGTGATGAGGGCGTAGGGCGAGTCTAGGAACGAGAAGTGGCTGAGGCCAGCATCATTGATCGAGGTGATGGTGTGGGGGAGGGGTGGCGAATTAGCGTACGGACATCACATGCATGCCACAGGCTTCTGGAGGCTCTAATACGGTCGAAACCGGGGTGATTCTTCACGCTGTGTTTGAGAATTTCCCTCTTCCTTGTAGTCCATTTCCCAAACATACTCCCAGCCCCCTTTGGGGCATTGCGGTGATCTGGGTTGCGCCATAGGCTCTGGCGGTCGTTGCAGATCAACGACTAGCTTTGACAGGCTGACGATGACTTACCGCATGCTCTTGCCGTTTATGGCAGCTGGGCGTGGGGCACCTCGTGTGCGCCGGATTAGTCCTCGCCGGTCTGTCAACCCACGTACAGCTGCCACCCACTTGTTTGACAGCAGGAAGTGGTAGTTCCATTGAGGGCTATACCATGCTGAAGATTGTCCCCGATCCACCCCGCAGTGCCCATTTCCTCGAAGACACCATTATCCAGGCCGCAGAGCACGCCCTGTGCGCGCAAGCCGTTGCGCAGCAGGCAGTCCTGTTACAGCCCCGGTCGCAGGTAGCGATTCTGATGACCAGTTCGCTGCATGAGCTAGAGACGGTGCGAGTGCTGCTTGAAACGGTGCTGGCGCAGATCCAGATGCCGCTTGAGTCGCAGACGCAGCACTAAGCCCGCACTCAATCAGGGAGAGTGAAATGGATACTGAAAACACAACACCCACTACCGTTGGCAAGACCCGTTTCTATCAAGGCGTTGGGCAAACTCAGCCGTTGTTCTGCATCGAGCCAGGCATCCCCTGCCAACACGCACGCGAGCAGGCTTCGGAGTTGATGGGCTGCGTGCGTGACCTGACCATCAGCGGGATTTTGGAAGACAACCCACAGCTGATCTGGGCTTCGCATTACTTGAGCGCGTTGGCCAAGGCGCTGATGGATGATGCGGAGTTGGGGATGCGGGGGTGATTGCGTTGTTGCGCCAGCGGCCTGTATCAGGCGAATGCTGGTGTAGCTGCTGCTGGTTTTGGGGCCGCTTTGCGGCCCTTTCGCGACACAAGGCCGCTCCCACAGACCGCGCACGGCGGCGGGACGAGGGGGCTGGACCTTGTATGCCAACTGGACGCGGTTCCCTGTAGCGGCCTTGTGTCGCGAATGGGCTGCGCAGCAGCCCCAATACAGGCGACGCCGACATAGAGTCAGGCGGTAGTCACCAGGTTGAATTTGCTGCTCAGTAGTCAGCAGGTGTAAGTGCCACGTGGCTCTAGTGTGTTGCCTCTGGCACGCCACCAGTTTTATTTGATCTGATGTCTCGGATTTTCCTTCTACCGTGTAGTCCATTTCCCAAACCGGCGCTCAACTGGCGCAGGCCATTGCGGGGAGTTGCGTTGCGAACTACGATCGGGTGGTGGGGCTGCAGGAGATCTATTATTTTCCGGGTGTCGATACACCCTGCTTAACTTGCGTCGCTCCAAAGCCCTTTACCGCTACCATGACCAAACAAGCACCCAGCAGGGTCAACCAATTAATTTTGTTGCCAAACGCAAGGTAGTCCATTGCCATGGTTATGACGGGAACCATATAGAAGAGAACACCCACCTTGCTGGCGGAGTTGTTGGCAAGCATCTTGAGTAGCAAGACAACAGCGAGCGTGGATACAACCGTGGACATCCATAGTGCCGAGGCGACAAATGTGGGTGTCAAACTCAAACGTATATCCGTAAACGGCAGCACCGTCAGGAAAGTGATCGAAGCAATTAGGGCGTGATAAAAAGCGGCGGTCATGGGATTGATCGGGGTATTTTTTTGCAGGACCGCACCGGCCGTTATGGCGAGCACCGACCCCAAACCAAAGAGTAGTCCTATGGCAGTTATCGAACCTAGCTCACGGGCGCCGAGTAGCGCGATCGTCAAGCCTGATAACCCCAACAAAAGATATAGGCTGGCAGCCCTGCCAACCCGTTCACTTGCAAGAATTGGGGTGAGGAGAGGTTGGAATCCGAGGATCAGCGCGAGTACCCCAGGCGACATGTGATGGTTCAAAGCAAAGAAGTAGGCTGCTTGATAAGCTACTTGTAACAGTAGACCGATACCCATCACTCGAATCAAAAGGGCTTTTGGTAATAGCAGGCTCTCTTTTAGCTTGTAATGCGGCGCGGTCAGCCAGCAAGCAATGAGCAAGGCCAGCACCGCGCCAACAGAGCGGATTGTAAGAAAAACAGAGACTGACGCATCCTCGAGACCGAGCTTTACGAAGATAGCTCCGCTGCTCCACATCAGTAGAAAAGCCAAGGGGTAATATTTTTCTGCTGTGGTCATTACGGCGCTCAAGAGTGGGCTTTTTTTGGTTGTTTTACAGTGCTGCTCTATATTGTCTTGCCCAAAGTAGTGACGGCTTTCAGACTGCTCGGTCACTCTCTGTTTCAGGGGTAAGGATGCTAAGTCATTGATTGATGAAGTGATCGCCAATAATTATGATGCAACCCATCTCGGAATGTGATGATAGAGCTTCGAATGAACCTTGATATGAATCAGCTACGCACATTCGTTACCGTGGCGGAACTCAAGAGCTTTTCCAGAGCTTCGGAAAAACTGTGTCGCGTCCAGTCAGCCGTGAGCCAGCAGATCCAGAAGCTTGAAGCGCATCTAGGCGCAGACCTGTTTGTCAGGGGCAAGAAAGCATTGGCGTTGACGGCCAAAGGCGACGAGATGCTTGTTCATGCTGTCAGAATCCTGGAGATGAATGATCAAGCCGTCGCCACGATGACCGACATGAGCTACAAGGGGCAGGTCAAGGTTGGTACGTCTGACGCTTACGTCTCCAGTTTCTTCTCGGATATTATCAAGCGGTGTGCTGCGCGTTTTCCTGACATGGAGATTGAAGTGCACTGTGGTTACAGTGGCCAGATTTGGGAGCGCTATCAGTCTGGTGAGCTGGATGTAGTGCTGACCCAGGGCCGGCCTCCGGCGGTGTCGTCAGAGCTACTTCATTCTGAGGAGCTTAAGTGGGTCTGCGCAAAAGGCAGCAACGCCCTGGAACAGAATCCGCTCCCCTTGGCACTCTTTACCAAAGGCTGCGGCGACAGGGATTTGATACTGCAAGCTCTGGAGCGTGTTAAAAAGGCCTATCGAGTAAGTTACAACAGCACCAGTTATGCGGGTGTTGTCGCGGCATTGAAATCCGGGTTCTACGTGTCTGCAGGCTTGATGAGTACCGTTGACGAAGACTTTCAAGTCCTGACAGCGGTTGATGGCTTTCCACTGATAGGTCACCTGGATATCACGCTTGCTTATCATGATAAATCCAAAGGCTCGCTATCCAGTGCCTTTGCCGATATTTCCAGAAGTTACTTCGGCTCCATGAGTGCTAGCTGTCTTCTGGCGGAACCCAAGGCGATAGGGTCCCAGTGATCTGTTCGTCGACCAACGCACCATTCTGAAGTCATAAAAAAGGAGAGCCGAAGCTCTCCTTTTTGCTTACTGCTCTATCGGCATCAACCGATCGTCATCAAGCTCGCGTTACCCCCCGCCGCAGCGGTGTTAACGCTCACTGCACGCTCGATCACCAAACGCTCCAAGGCAATCTGCTGATCGCCGCTGGACAACCCGTGCACGCCGACAATCGCCCCGGCGCGCTTGGCCACCTGCTCGCACACGGCGCGCAGTTGGTCGGAGTGGCCGTGGTGGATAACGGCGTCGAACGCCACTTCGTCCTTGGTCCAGTCCGCCACCAGCTTGACCTTGCCTTGCAGCTCTTTAGGCAGGCGCGCACGCAAGCTCTTGGCTGGCTCGCCGTCGACGCATACCGCCGAGCTGCCTACGGCCAGTACCGCAGCCAGTTGGGCCAGCAGGTCAGCTTCGTTGTCTGCCAGGCACAGCACATGCTCGCGCGGCAGGATGGTGTAGCTGTTGCGCTCGCCGGTCGGGCCCGGCAGCAGGCGGGTGATGCCGCTCTGCGATTGCTCGGCGAACTGCTCGCAAAGGCTGGCCAGGTCGGTCATTTGGTTGCTCTCGGCCCAGGCTTTAAGGCTGTGCAGCGGCTTGATCAATTGATCGCGCAGGACGCTGTCGACCTTGCTGGCAGCATCGGCCTCTTTGAACTGGCGAGCCACGGCGTCGACTGGGCGGGTCGACAGCAGGCGGTACAGGTACAGCGGGCCGCCGGCTTTCGGGCCGGTGCCGGACAGGCCTTCACCACCAAAAGGTTGTACACCGACCACAGCACCGACGATGTTGCGGTTGACGTACATATTGCCGGCGTTGACGGTATTCACAACCTTGGCGATGGTTTCGTCGATGCGGGTGTGTACGCCCAGGGTCAGGCCGTAGCCTGAAGCGTTGATCTGTTCAAGCAGTTGGTCGAGGTTGCGGCGGTTGTAGCGCACTACGTGCAGTACCGGGCCGAAGATCTCACGCTTGAGTTCGTCGAAGCTGTCCAGCTCGATCAGGGTTGGCATGACGAAGGTACCGCGCTTGCACTCGGCAGCATCGGCAATAGCCACCTGATACACGGCGCGGCCTTTTTCACGCATGGCCTGGATGTGCTTCTCGATACCCGCCTTGGCTTCAGCGTCGATCACCGGACCGATGTCCACCGACAGGCGCTCCGGGTTGCCCTGGCGGTTTTGTGCCATGGCGCCTTTGAGCATTTCGATCACGCGGTCAGCGGAATCTTCCTGCAGGCACAGCACGCGTAGTGCCGAGCAGCGTTGGCCGGCGCTGTCGAACGCCGAGGAAACCACGTCGATCACGACTTGCTCGGTCAAGGCTGACGAGTCGACGATCATCGCGTTCTGCCCGCCGGTTTCGGCGATCAGCGGGATCGGCCGGCCCTGAGCGTCCAGACGACCAGCGATATTGCGTTGCAGCAGGCGGGCGACTTCGGTCGAGCCGGTGAACATCACACCTTTGACCCGCTCGTCACCGACCAGGCCGGCGCCGACGGTTTCACCGCGGCCTGGCAGCAGCTGCAGCACACCTTCCGGGATGCCGGCTTCAAGCATCAAGCGCACTGCTTGCGCAGCGATCAGTGGGGTCTGCTCGGCAGGCTTGGCCAGCACCGGGTTACCGGCAGCCAGGGCCGCGGCAACCTGGCCGCTGAAGATTGCCAGCGGGAAGTTCCACGGGCTGATGCACACCACCGGGCCCAGTGGGCGGTGGGCGTCGTTGCTGAAGTTGTTGCGGGCCTGTACCGCGTAATAACGCAGGAAGTCCACCGCTTCGCGGACTTCGGCAATGGCGTTGGCGTAGGTCTTGCCGGCTTCACGCACCAGCAGGCCCATCAATGGCTGGATCTCGGCTTCCATCAGGTCGGCGCTGCGTTCGAGGATCGCTGCGCGCTCGGCTGGCGGCGTCGCTTGCCAGATCGGCGCAGCGTTCAGCGCGCACTGGATGGCGTTGTCGACATCAATGACGGTGGCTTCCTGCACATGGCCGACTACGTCGCGATGATCGGACGGGTTGATCAGTGCCGTGGCAGCTTCCTGGCTGCTGGCGCAACCCAGCATCGGTGCGGCCTTCCACTCGGTGTGAGCGGTTGCCAGCAGCGCGCAGGACAACGACGCCAGGCGATGTTCGTTGGCCAGGTCGATACCGGCCGAGTTGGCACGCTCGCTGCCATACAGGTCACGCGGCAGTGGGATGCGCGGGTGCGGCAGGCCGATGCTGCCTTCCTGGGCCGCCATTTGTTCGATGTTGGCGACCGGGTCGGAGACCAGCTCTTGAATCGAAATCGAGTGGTCGGCGATGCGGTTGACGAACGAGGTGTTGGCGCCGTTTTCCAGCAGGCGCCGCACCAGGTAGGCCAGCAGCGTTTCGTGGGTGCCGACCGGGGCATACACCCGGCACGGACGGTTCAGCTTGCCATCGGCAACTTTGCCCACCACTTGTTCGTAGAGCGGCTCGCCCATGCCGTGCAGGCACTGGAATTCGTACTGGCCCGGGTAATAGTTCTGCCCGGCGATGTGGTAGATGGCCGACAGGGTGTGGGCGTTGTGCGTAGCGAACTGCGGGTAGATGGCTTCTGGCACCGACAGCAGCTTGCGTGCGCAGGCAATGTAGGAAACGTCGGTGTACACCTTGCGGGTATACACCGGATAGCCTTCCAGACCTTCGACCTGGGCGCGCTTGATCTCGCTGTCCCAGTAGGCGCCCTTGACCAGACGGATCATCAGACGGTGGCGGCTGCGCTTGGCCAGGTCGATGACCGAGTCGATCACATACGGGCAACGCTTCTGATAAGCCTGGATAACAAAGCCGATACCGTTCCAGCCGGTCAGCGATGGCTCGAAGCACAGGCGCTCGAGCAGGTCCAGCGACAGCTCGAGGCGGTCAGCTTCTTCGGCGTCGATGTTCAGGCCGATGTCGTACTGCTTGGCCAGCAAGGTCAGCGACAGCAGGCGTGGGTACAGCTCGTCCATCACCCGCTCGTACTGGGCGCGGCTGTAGCGAGGGTGCAGGGCGGAAAGCTTGATCGAGATGCCCGGGCCTTCATAGATGCCACGGCCATGGGAGGCCTTGCCGATCGAGTGGATCGCCTGCTCGTAGGAGGCCAGGTACTTCTGTGCGTCGTGCTCGGTGAGTGCCGCTTCACCGAGCATGTCGTAGGAATAACGGAAGCCTTTGGACTCGAAGCGGCTGGCGTTGGCCAGGGCTTCGGCGATGGTTTCGCCGGTGACGAACTGCTCGCCCATCAGGCGCATGGCCATGTCGACGCCCTTGCGGATCATCGGCTCGCCGCTTTTGCCGATGATGCGCGTCAGCGACGACGTCAGGCCGGATTCGTTGTGGGTCGAGACCAGCTTGCCGGTCAGCAGCAGGCCCCAGGTCGCGGCGTTGACGAACAGCGACGGGCTGTTGCCCAGGTGCGGGTGCCAGTTGCCGGTGCTGATCTTGTCGCGGATCAGTGCGTCGCGGGTGCCTTTGTCGGGGATTCGCAGTAGGGCTTCGGCCAGGCACATGAGTGCAACACCTTCCTGCGATGACAGCGAAAACTCCTGCAGCAGGCCCTGAACGATGCCGGCGCGGCCGCTGGCGCTCTTTTGGTTGCGCAGTTTCTCGGCGATGCCCGAGGCCAGCTTGTTGGTGGCTTCGGCCTGGGCAGTGGTCAGGCGCGCCTGCTCCAGCAGCATCGGCACCATTTCCTGCTCGGGGCGACGGTAGGCCGAAGTGATGGCGGCACGCAGTACCGATTGCGGCAGGATGCTTTCAGCGAACTCGAGGAAGCATTGATGACTATGCTCAGGCTGTAGCTCGCCGGCGTCGTCACCGAGGTTGGCGCCATGGCCATTGATTTCGTTCAGGGTCGCGCCACCCTCGAGCTTCTCCAGGTAATTGAAGATAGCCTGCTTGATCAACCAGTGCGGCGTGCGGTCAATCGACTGCGCAGCTGCCTTGAGTCGCTCACGGGTAGGGTCATCGAGTTTGACCCCAAGGGTGGTCGTCGCCATTTCTTATCCTCATTATTGCCACTTGCTGTGGCTTTAGCTGAGGCCAAGATTAGCGCTAGCCAATTGCGGGTGCAACCTGGTGCAACCCGTTTTTTTGGTGTTTGAGGTGCAACTCGTCTGGCGCGTAGTTTCAGGCAACAGTGGCGCCCGATTATGGTGCGTTTTCCCTTGATAAACGCCGCGTTTACGACAAAAGTGTCTAAAAGCGACGTTTTGTGTGTAATCGCATTTCAGGGTGCAACTGGCAAATGAAAAATGGTTGCACCCGGTTCATGTTGTTGCATAGCATGCGCCGCCTGGGTGCAACCGCTTTATCTGCCGGTTGCATGAAATAAAAACAAACGCCAGGGCACAACCATGGGCAATCCACTAACGATCACCTTCGTGATCTACATCGCAGCAATGGTACTGATCGGCTTCGCCGCGTATCGCTCCACCAATAACCTTTCCGACTACATCCTCGGCGGACGTAGCCTGGGCAGCGTCGTCACCGCGCTGTCCGCAGGTGCATCCGACATGAGCGGCTGGCTGTTGATGGGCCTGCCGGGCGCCATCTACATGTCCGGCTTGTCCGAAGCCTGGATCGCCATCGGCCTGACCGTTGGTGCCTACCTGAACTGGCTGTTCGTGGCCGGCCGTCTGCGTGTACAGACCGAGCACAACGGCGACGCGCTGACCCTGCCGGACTACTTCGCCAGCCGCTTCGAAGACAAGAGCGGGCTGCTGCGGATCATCTCTGCGATCGTCATCCTGGTGTTTTTCACCATCTACTGTGCCTCGGGCATCGTCGCCGGTGCTCGCCTGTTCGAAAGCACCTTCGGCATGTCGTACGAAACCGCGCTGTGGGCCGGCGCTGCTGCGACCATCGCCTACACCTTCGTCGGTGGTTTCCTGGCAGTGAGCTGGACCGACACCGTGCAGGCCTCGCTGATGATCTTCGCGCTGATCCTGACGCCGATCATCGTGCTGATCTCGACCGGCGGCTTCGACACCACCTTCCTGGCCATCGAAGCGCAAAACCCGGCCAACTTCGACATGTTCAAGGGCGCAACCTTCATCGGCATCATCTCGCTGATGGGCTGGGGCCTGGGCTACTTCGGCCAGCCGCACATCCTCGCGCGGTTCATGGCTGCCGAGTCGGTCAAGTCGATCGCCAATGCGCGTCGCATCTCGATGACCTGGATGATCCTGTGCCTGGCTGGTACTTGTGCCGTGGGCTTCTTCGGTATCGCCTACTTCTCGGCCAACCCTGATCTGGCGGGCCCGGTCACCGAGAACCACGAGCGTGTGTTCATCGAGCTGGCGAAGATCCTGTTCAACCCATGGATTGCCGGTGTGCTGCTGTCGGCGATTCTGGCCGCGGTGATGAGCACCCTGAGCTGCCAGTTGCTGGTTTGCTCCAGCGCCCTGACCGAAGACTTCTACAAGACCTTCCTGCGTAAGAACGCTTCCCAGGTCGAGCTGGTCTGGGTCGGCCGGATGATGGTCCTGGCCGTGGCGCTGATCGCCATTGCCCTGGCTGCCAACCCGGAAAACCGCGTGCTTGGCCTGGTGGCGTACGCCTGGGCTGGCTTCGGTGCTGCGTTTGGTCCGGTAGTGCTGCTGTCGGTACTGTGGAAGGGCATGACCCGCAACGGCGCGCTGAGCGGTATCGTCATCGGCGCCCTGACCGTGATCTTCTGGAAGCAGCTGGACACCGGCCTGTACGAAATCATCCCAGGCTTCCTGTTCGCCACCATCGCCATCGTGCTGGTGAGCAAGCTGGGCGCACCGACCTCGAGCATGGTTTCGCGCTTCGAGAAGGCTGACGAGGCTTACCACATCGGTAAGTGATGTTGCCCTGATCGCTGCATGAAAAAGCCCGCGTCTTTTTAGACGCGGGCTTTTTCTTGCCCGCGGCAAGGCCGGCTTGCAGCATCAGGCGCATATGCAGGCCTGACGGCTCCAGCCTGACAAGGTAAACTTGCCGCCTGCGCAGGAGTTGCCATGAATTATCGTCACGCCTTCCACGCCGGCAACCATGCCGACGTCTTCAAACACATCGTGCTGACCCGCCTCATCGCCTTGATGTCGCGCAAGGAGCAGCCGTTCGCTTACATCGATACCCACGCAGGCCTTGGCCTGTACGACCTGCACGGCGACCAGGCGAGCCGTACCGGTGAGTACCTGGAGGGCGTTGCCCGGCTGTGGGGGCGTGACGACCTGCCCGAGATCACGGCTGACTACCTGCGTGTGATCAAGCGCCTGAACGCGGACGGCGAGTTGCGCTACTACCCAGGCTCGCCTGAGCTGGCGCGCCGGTTGATGCGCCAGCAAGACCGTGCGCTGTTCAACGAAAAGCACCCGGAAGACGGCCCGTTGCTGCGCGAGAACATGAAAAAGGACCCGCGCGTCACCGTTCATCTGGGTGAGGGCTGGCATGTGCCGCGGGCGCTGCTGCCCGTGCAGGAAAAGCGCGCGATCATGCTCATCGACCCGCCGTTCGAGCAGGCCGACGAGCTCAAGCGCTGCACCGTTGCGGTCAAGGAAGCGATCGGGCGCATGCGCCAGACGGTGGCGGTGATCTGGTATCCAATCAAGGACCAGCGTTCACTGACTCGCTACTATCAGGACCTGACCAGCACCGGCGCGCCGAAGCTGCTGCGTGCCGAGCTATATGTGCATCACCAGGACAGCCCGCAGGGTCTGAACGGTTCTGGCCTGGCGATCGCCAACCCGCCATGGGGCCTGGAAGAAGAGCTGCGCGAATTGCTGCCTCTGCTGGCCAAGGAGCTGGCCCAGACTGACGGTAGCTGGCGCCTCGATTGGCTGATTGCTGAGTAACCACAGCGCCCAATGCACGCAGATTGAGCTGCGCCCCAAATGTTGGACAGTCAGTTAGCCTATCCCAGCCTGAGCCCTG
>CAUQIJ010000008.1:0-204560 GCA_963518285.1 uncultured Pseudomonas sp.
GCAAAGGTACTCTGCTGGTTCCGAACACCAACGTTGAAGACGTCTACAAAGACGGCAGCGAAGTCACTGCGACTGTCACTGCGGTCAACGGCGGTAACTTCGAGGCCGTCGATCTGACTGGCGCGACTACAACAGTAACCGTCGAAGACACTATCGATGTCACAACTGTATCGGTCACCGGGGTACCAGCCACTGAAGCTGACGCCAACGTCACCTTCAACTTCGAACTGAGCAACAAGCCGCAAGCCGGCAGCGATCCTGTTGTCCTGAACGTACGCATCGGCAGCACCGACTACACCGTCAACATCGACAGCAACGGCAAGGGCACCATCCAGGTCCCTAACCCGAACAGCGAAGACGTGTACAAGGACGCCAGCCAGCTGGTCGCCACCGTCACCGGCGGCACCGGCGGTAACTTCGAGAAGATCGCCACGGGCGCGACCGGCGTTGCCCAAATCGCTGACACCGAGACCCCAGTTACCGTCAAGGTCACCGGCGTTCCGGCCACCGAGGCTGACGCTAAGGTCACCTTCAACTTCGAGCTGAGCAACAAGCCTCAGGCCGGCAGCGATCCTGTTGTCCTGAACGTACGCATCGGCAGCACCGACTACACCGTCAACATCGATAGCAACGGCAAGGGCTCGATCCAAGTCCCGAACCCGAACAGCGAAGACGTGTACAAAGACGCCAGCCAACTGGTCGCCACCGTCACCGGCGGCACCGGCGGCAACTTCGAGAAGATCGCCACTGGCGCGACCGGCGTTGCCCAAATCGCTGACACCGAGACCCCAGTTACCGTCAAGGTCACCGGCGTTCCGGCCACCGAAGCTGACGCCAACGTCACCTTCAACTTCGAACTGAGCAACAAACCTCAGGCCGGCAGCGATCCTGTTGTCCTGAACGTGCGCATCGGCAGCACCGACTACACCGTCAACATCGATAGCAACGGCAAGGGCTCGATCCAGGTCCCGAACCCGAACAGCGAAGACGTGTACAAGGACGCCAGCCAGCTGGTTGCCACCGTCACCGGCGGCACCGGCGGTAACTTCGAGAAAATCGCCACTGGCGCGACCGGCACTGCAGTGATCTCCGACACCGAGACCCCGGTTACCGTCAAGGTCACCGGCGTTCCGGCCACCGAAGCTGACGCCAACGTCACCTTCAACTTCGAACTGAGCGATAAGCCACAAGCTGGCAGCGCGCCAGTCGTACTGAACGTACGCATCGGCACCACCGACTACACTGTCAACATCGACAGCAACGGCAAGGGCACTATTCAGGTCCCGAACCCGAACAGCGAAGACGTGTACAAGGACGCCAGCCAACTGGTCGCCACCGTCACCGGCGGCACCGGCGGCAACTTCGAGAAGATCGCCACGGGCGCGACCGGCACAGCGCAAATCGCTGACACCGAGACCCCAGTCACCGTCAAGGTAACCGGCGTTCCGGCAACCGAAGCTGACGCCAACGTCACCTTCAACTTCGAATTGAGCAACAAACCTCAGGCCGGCAGCGATCCTGTTGTCCTGAACGTACGCATCGGCACCACCGACTACACCGTCAACATCGACAGCAACGGCAAGGGCACCATCCAGGTCCCGAACCCGAACAGCGAAGACGTGTACAAAGACGCCAGCCAACTGGTCGCCACCGTCACCGGCGGCACCGGCGGCAACTTCGAGAAGATCGCCACGGGCGCGACCGGCACAGCGCAAATCGCTGACACCGAGACCCCAGTCACCGTCAAGGTAACTGGCGTTCCGGCAACCGAAGCGGATGCCAACGTCACCTTCAACTTCGAGCTGAGCAACAAGCCTCAGGCCGGCAGCGATCCTGTTGTCCTGAACGTACGCATCGGCAGCACCGACTACACCGTCAACATCGATAGCAACGGCAAGGGCTCGATCCAGGTCCCGAACCCGAACAGCGAAGACGTGTACAAGGACGCCAGCCAGCTGGTTGCCACCGTCACCGGCGGCACCGGCGGTAACTTCGAGAAAATCGCCACTGGTGCGACCGGCGTTGCCCAAATCGCTGACACCGAGACCCCAGTTACCGTCAAGGTCACCGGCGTTCCGGCCACCGAAGCTGACGCCAACGTCACCTTCAACTTCGAACTGAGCAACAAACCTCAGGCCGGCAGCGATCCTGTTGTCCTGAACGTGCGCATCGGCAGCACCGACTACACCGTCAACATCGATAGCAACGGCAAGGGCTCCATCCAGGTCCCGAACCCGAACAGCGAAGACGTGTACAAAGACGCCAGCCAACTGGTCGCCACCGTCACCGGCGGCACCGGCGGTAACTTCGAGAAAATCGCCACTGGCGCGACTGGCACTGCACAAATCGCTGACACCGAGACCCCGGTCAGCGTAACCATCACGCCGCAAGCAGCGACTGAAGCCGACGCCAACGTCATCTTCAACTTCCAGATGAGCAAGCCGCCGCAGGCTGGCAGCGACCCAGTGATACTGGTCGTCAAAGTCGGCGCCAGCAACTACAACGTCTCGATCAACAGCCAAGGCCAGGGCACGCTGAGCGTGCCTAACCCGAACACCGAAGACGTCTTCAAGGACGCCAGCAAGCTGGTCGCAACCGTGGTCAGCGGCACTGGCGGCAACTACGAGAAGATCGAAACCGGCGCGACCGCGATTGCCGATATCGCCGACACTATCGATACCGTCTACGCCAAGATCAGCATGGTCGGTACCGGTTCGGTCAACGAAGGCGGCAACCTGACCTACAAGGTTGAGCTCGTCGACAAGTTGGGTAATTCGGTCAGCGTGCCGACCGACAAATCTGTATCGGTCAAGCTTGAGTGGTCCGGCAATGCCGATGCCAGCGACATTGAAGGCACGCTGCCAACCAGCGTGACCATCACGGGTGGCAAGAGCAGTGTCGAGTTCAACGTCAAGACCTTTGACGACACCAAGATCGAAAGCAACGAGACGCTGACTGCCACCATCAAGCAGGTTACCGACACCAACCAGGTGTTCGAAAACCTCGCCGTGGGCAGCCAGAACGTTGCAACCGGCACCATCATCGACAACGACAAAGGCCCGGTCATCTCCGCGCCTGGTAGTGCTTCGATCGTGGAAAGCGGCACCTCTGGTGGCGCCGATGTGGTCCTGGTCCTCGACCGCTCGGGCAGTATGGGGCCGAAGGGCAATAACGACGGCGGCAGCGACCCGGATGGCAGCGGGCCGTATACCTCGCGCCTGCAGATGCTCAAGGAAGCGGTCAAGAACCTGTTCGACTCCGGTACCGTGCATTCGGTGTTTATCGTGTCGTTCGGCTCCAGTGCAACCTTCCACAGTTCTGGTAAAGATGGCGGCTGGTTCACCAACCTGGATGATGCCTATGCGGCCATCGACGCCCTCAAGGCTGGCACCCAGACCTACTACAACAGTGCCCTGAACACGGTCATAAACAACTACACGGCGCCGCCGCCGGGCGGTAACAAGCTGGTCAACATCTTCATGTCCGACGGTGTGCCTACCAGCGGCCAGGGCGCCAATGAAAACAACTGGATCAACTTCCTTGATCAGAAAGGTTTCAACGACTCCTTCGCTGTGGGCTTCGGCGGGCTGAGCAACACCGACAAGAACTACCTCGAGCCGATCGGCTGGAAACCGGGTGAAACCGCAGGCTCCATTACCCAGGGCGTGAACGACAACCACGTACTGGTCGTCGACACCTCGCTCAGCGCCCTGACTCAGGCGTTGGTAGGTAGCGTCGGCGGCAGCGCGGTGTCCGGCAATGTCACCGACAACGCCAGCAGCGGTACCGCTGGCTGGGCCAGCAATGGCTGGAAACTGGCGTCGGTGCAGTACAACGGCGTTACCTACTCGTTCACCAGTGCCACCGACTCCAAAACCCTCGATCTGGGCGATGTCGGCAAGGTCGTGATCAAGGCCGACGGCAGCTACACCTTCTCCGGCAAGGACAACTTCGACACGGCCGATTCGCTGTCGGCAGTGGTCAAGTTCACCGTCAAGGATGCTGTTGGCAACACCGCGTCTTCGTCGCTGACCCTGACCGTCAACGACCGCAGCGACCCAATCGCTGGCAACGACGACGTGACCGCCACCCTGACCTCGAAAACAGTCATGGGCGCCGCAACCGACGTCACGCTGGCCAGCTTCACCAGCGGCGAGAAGAGCCAATGGAGGTTTGAGAACGCAGTCGACCGCGACAATCCTAACCCGGCAACCGACACCGGTCGCTGGCAGGTGAGCTCGGTAATGGGCACCACGGCGGATGCCAGTGTCAGCAGCGGTAGCAATCCGACCCTGATACTGACTGACCGCAACGGCAATAGCAGCGGTGATGCCTCGATCCTGACCCCGCTTTACAAAGCGGTGGGCGGCGAGACGATGTCGTTCAAGGCGGTAGCTTCCCTGTCGACGGTGAACTACTGGTTCTCTACCGAAAAAGACACTGCAGCCTGGACGCTGTTCAAGAGCACCGATGGCGTCAACTGGACCGTAGCGGGTGGCGGCTCGATCGCCAATGGCACCTCCACGATCACCACCGATGCGCTGGAAGCGAACGCCCAGTACCGCGTGCAACTGAGCGTGCATGACGACACCAGCAGCTTCTACACGGGTAATGCCTCGGTCAGCTTCGATGACTTCAAAGTCACCGTACCTGGCGCACCCGTGGTCGAATGGACTGCCACCCCTGTCACCGGCACTGTGGCTGCCAACGACGTGTGGGGCACTGACGGCGAAGTCTCGACCCTGGCGATCAAGGTCAACGGCGCCTGGGTCGATGTACCGACTGGCGGCACCACCGTCGACGGTCAGTACGGCAGCCTGGTGATCGGCAAAGACGGCTCGTACACCTACACCCCGACTGCGAGCAAGGATGGCGTCGGCCACATGGATCAGTTCGATTACAAACTGACCCAGCCGGACGGCGATACCGACACCGCGCACCTGTACGTGACCATTCAAGGTACCGGCCCAGGCGCAGCTGGCGTGGCGGCACCGGCGTGGACCAGCGGCAATGACACCCTGCTGGGCGGCGACGGTAACGACACCATCTTCGGCGGTGCCGGCAACGACACCCTGATCGGTGGCAAGGGCAACGACATCCTCACCGGCGGCAGCGGTGCCGACTTGTTCGTCTGGAAAGCGGGCCACACCGGCAACGATGTGATCACCGACTTCAAGGCGTCCGAAGGCGACCGTATCGACCTCAGCGAACTGCTTCAGGGCGAGAAGGGAAGCACCATCGACAACTATCTGAAGATGACCACCGTGCAAGGTGACACCGTTCTGCAGATCAGCAGCGATGGCAAGCTCAACGTTCAAGATGGCACCAATCACGTCGATACCACTATCACCGTGCAGGGCGTCAACTGGTCGAACAGCTCCATCAACTCGCTGATCAGCGGTGCCGATCCGTTGATCAAGGTCGACAACCACAACGGCTGATGTTCACCCCCCAGCAGCAGGAAACTTCTGCTGGGGGTGTGCACTGATTCAATTCCGGCCTCGTCGCAGCTTGCCTGCAACGAGGCCGGAGTCGTGTTGGGCTACCTCAAGCGTTATCCTGCCCCATCGCAACCAGAAGGATTCACCGTGACAACGCATCACAGCCTGTATTACGTGCAGCGCGACGCCGATGGCCGCCTGTCGCGGGTCGACGCCAATGCCTTTGAAGGCCACACCGAAACCCTGCCGGGCGACCACGTCGAGGTCCTGCATTGGCTGGCCGACGATGTTATCGGCAACAGCCTCAACCAGCTCAGACAGAGCGATCTGGACATGATCCGGGTGCTCGAAGACTTGATCGAAGTGCTGACCACCAAAGGCGTGCTGAGCATCACCGATCTGCCTGCCGGCGCTCAGGCCAAGCTGCTCAGCCGCTCCAGCGCACGGCGTGCCTTGGGTGGGTTGAGTAACCTGATCGAAGAAGAGCCTGAAGGCGGTTTGATCTGATCAGCCGTTCATATGTATATGCACTAACGGTATTTAAACTACCGTTCTTATGACTTTATAGTCACTCCACTGCGTACCTGCCGACCAATCGGCGCGCCGCACGATGTGAATCCACACGGGAGTCCCCCGTGCGTTTCTGATCGTTGCGCGCCTTTTGCATCGCGCACTATGTGGGAGTGACACATGCCAGCCGTCTCCAGCGCCTTGTCGAGCAACGACAGCGCACCTTCGCAATCCTTCGAGGTTCGTCCATTTGCCGGCGCAGTCGGTGCCGAAGTCATCGGCCTGAACCTGGCCCAGCCGGTCAACAGCGAAGACTTCCAGCGTATCCATCGCGCTCACCTCGACCATCACGTGCTGGTGTTTCGTGACCAGCGCATCGCCCCCGAACAACAGATTGCCTTCAGCCGCCGCTTCGGCGAGCTGCAGATCCATGTGCTGAAACAGTTCCTGCTGGCGGGTCATCCAGAAATCCTGATCGTTTCCAACATTGTCGAGAACGGCCAGAACGTCGGCCTGGGCGATGCGGGCAAGTTCTGGCACTCCGATCTTTCCTACAAAGAACTGCCCAGCCTGGGTTCGATGCTGCACGCCCAGGAGTTGCCCAGCGAGGGCGGCGATACCTTGTTCGCTGATATGCACAAAGCCTGGGACGCCGTGCCCGATGCCCTGCGCAAGGTCATCGCCGGCCGCGATGCCGCGCATTCGTATACAGCGCGCTATGCCGAGACCAAGTTCGAAGGCAACTGGCGCCCGACCCTGACTGCCGAGCAGCTTGCGCAGGTTCAGGAAGTGATCCACCCGGTCGTGCGTACCCATCCGGAAAACCACCGCAAGGCGTTGTTCGTCAGCGAAGGCTTCACCACCCGCATCGTTGGCCTGCCGGCAGACGAGAGCCGTGATGTGCTGCAGCAGCTGTACGCCCTGAGTGTTCTCGAACAGAACATCTACCGCCACCAATGGCAGCCGCATGACCTGGTGTTCTGGGACAACCGCTCGTTGATCCACTTGGCCGCCGGCTGCCCAGCACACCTGCGGCGCAAACTTTTCCGCACCACTATCCAGGGCGATGCCCCGTTCTGACGACCGAGAGAATTCACCATGCGCAAAACCATCAGCCGCCTGGCGGCGAGCATCACCCTGGGCGCGACCCTGGCCGTCGGCACCCTTGCAGCACCCGTAGCAGCACATGCCGAAGGCAAGATTCGCATCGCCGAGCAGTTCGGCATCGTCTACCTGCTGCTCAACGTTGTGCGTGACCAGCAACTGATTGAAAAACACGGCAAGCAGGAAGGCCTCGACATCGAGGTCGACTGGGCGCAGCTGTCCGGTGGCGCGGCCATCAACGACGCCTTGTTGTCCGGCTCGGTGGATATCGCCGGCGCCGGCGTCGGCCCACTGCTGACCGTCTGGGATCGGACCAAAGGCCGCCAGAACGTGAAGGCCGTGGCCTCGCTGGGTAACTTCCCGTACTACCTGGTCAGCAGCAACCCGAATGTGAAAACCATTGCCGACCTGTCCGAGAATGACCGCATCGCGGTACCCGCCGTGGGCGTCTCGGTGCAGTCGCGCTTCCTCCAGTACGCCGCCGCCAAACAGTGGGGTGACAAGGAATACAACCGCCTCGACAAATACACCCTCGCGGTACCGCATCCCGATGCCACCGCAGCCCTGCTGGCTGGTGGCACTGAATTGAACGGGCATTTCTCCAACCCACCCTTCCAGGATCAGGTGCTGGCCAACAAGAACGTGCACATCGTGCTCAACAGTTATGACTTGCTTGGGCCTAACTCGCCGACCCTGCTGTTCGCTACCGAAAAATTCCGTAACGACAACCCGAAAACCTACAAAGCCTTTGTCGCCGCGCTGGCCGAAGCCGCCGAGTTTGCTCAGCACGACAAGGCCGCCGCAGCCGACACCTATATCCGGGTGACCAAGGCCAAGATCGACCGCGATGCGCTGATCCGGCTGATCGACAACCCGCAGTACGAATTCACCATCACGCCGAAAAACACCTACCCCTTGGCCGAGTTCCTCTACCGGGTCGGCGCGATCAAGAACAAGCCCGCATCGTGGCAGGACTATTTCTTCGAGGACGCGCGTCCTCTGCAGGGGAGCTGATTGCCAATGACCGCCCAATTGCCAGGCCACGCGGCCAGCAAGCTGAGCCATGTCGCTACGCCGGCATTGCTGACTGTGGATAACGTGAGCCTTGAATACCGCACCGCGCAGCAAGTGGTGCGCGCCACCCACCAGGTCAGTTTCGAGGTCGACCATGCGGATCGATTCGTTCTGCTCGGGCCTTCCGGCTGTGGCAAGTCGACCTTGCTCAAGGCAGTTGCCGGTTTCATCGAGCCCAGCGAAGGGCAGATCCGTCTGCAGGGCGAAGCGGTGCGCGGCCCAGGGCCTGATCGCATCGTGGTGTTTCAGGAGTTTGACCAACTGCCACCCTGGAAGACGGTGAAGCAGAACGTCATGTTCCCGCTGCTGGTGTCCGGCCAGCTCAAACGCAACGAGGCCGAGCAGCGGGCTTTGCATTACCTGGACAAAGTTGGCCTGGCTGCGTTTGCCGATGCCTACCCGCACACACTCTCGGGAGGCATGAAAGCGCGGGTGGCGATTGCCCGTGCGCTGGCAACCCAGCCGAAGATCCTGTTGATGGACGAGCCGTTCGCTGCGCTCGATGCCCTGACCCGGCGCAAGATGCAGGAAGAACTGTTGCTGCTGTGGGAGGAGGTGCGTTTTACCCTGTTATTCGTCACCCACTCAATCGAAGAAGCACTGATCGTCGGCAACCGCATCTTGCTGCTGTCGCCGCATCCAGGGCGAGTTCGCGCTGAAGTCCACAGCCACCAGTACGACCTGGGCAGCCTGGGCGCCAGTGACTTCCAGGCCAGTGCCAGGCGTATTCATCGGCTGCTGTTCGATGAGGTAACAGAACCTGAACACAGCGCCGAGCTGGGCTTCAACGACATTCGCATCGCCTACTGAGGGGAGACAGGGCATGACCACGACACCTGTTCGCCAGGAATATGAAGTGCACCTGCAGCCTTTGCTCAGTGTGCCGTTGCAAAGGCAGTTACCGCTGAGCCAGCGCTTGTGGCAGCAAGGCTGGCTGCGCAAGACAGTGATTCTGCTGGTGCTGGCCGTCGCCTGGGAGCTGGCTGCCCGCTATACCGACAACGACCTGCTGCTGCCCAGCTTCTTGCAGACGGCAGCGGCACTGTGGGACTCACTGCTCAGCGGCGAACTGCCGGAAAAGGTCGGCGTCTCGTTGGTGGTGCTGCTCAAGGGCTATCTGCTGGGCATCGTGCTGGCCTTCGGCCTGACCAGCCTCGCCGTATCGACCCAGTTTGGCCGCGACCTGCTCAGCAGCCTGACCTCGATGTTCAACCCGTTGCCGGCAATCGCTTTGTTGCCATTGGCCCTGCTGTGGTTCGGCCTGGGCGACAACAGCCTGATCTTCGTGCTGGTGCATTCGGTGCTGTGGGCATTGGCGCTCAATACCTACGCAGGCTTCATGGGCGTGTCCGAAACCCTGCGCATGGCCGGGCGCAACTACGGCCTGAGCGGCCTGCGCCTGGTGGTGCACATCCTTGTGCCCGCAGCGCTGCCGTCGATCCTGTCTGGCTTGAAGATTGGCTGGGCGTTCGCCTGGCGCACGCTGATCGCGGCCGAGCTGGTATTCGGCGCCAGCAGCGGCAAGGGCGGATTGGGCTGGTACATCTTCCAGAACCGCAACGAGCTGTACACCGACAAGGTGTTTGCCGGGCTGGCGGTAGTGATCTTGATCGGTTTGCTGGTCGAGGGGCTGGTGTTCAATACGCTGGAGCGCGTTACGGTGCGTCGCTGGGGGATGCAACGCTAAGGGCCACCGGGTGCTGTGGCTCAGTCCTGATACTGAGCCGCAGCGCTGCTCAAGGTCCGTCCGATTTCTTCACGCAGTGACTGCGGCAGCTCGACCACCAGGCTGTCGCCCTGACTCAACAACCACCAGCGCAGCGGCCAACCGTCGCTGACCGTCGCGCGCAGGCGGTGGCCGTGCTCCAGCGCGGTCAACTGCATGTCCGCGGTCAGCGGCGCGTCACGCAACTGCCGGGCGAGCAGGTCGCTGATCCACGCCTGCAACTCGATGCCGTCACCCTGCACCGGCTGCAGCGCATCACCGCGCAGATACGCTTGCAGATCAAAATTGCCGCGCAACTCGCTCACTGCTGCCGCTGACCAGTGCCAGCCAAACGGGATGCTCTTGTCATTGCGCTCAAGCGGGAAGATCAACGCCAGCTCGTTGAGGTCGCGCTCGACCGTGCGTTTGCTGACATTGAAGCCAACGTCACGCAGCCCCCAGACCAACTCGGCGCTGGTGATGCCGGGCGAGCGGCTGGGCAGTTGACGCAGCAGGGCCCATTGACGGCTGAGGGTGGCGCGAGTAGTGGCAAAGGGCAAAGGTAAACGTCCTTGTCTAGGCTTGCCGCACAAGAATGGCGGCACAGGGCGCGCATGGCAATTAGCCACACCTCGCTCAGATCAATGAACCTGCATTTGGTTGCCTGGGTTCGGATCGTTCGCGACAGGTTTCGTCGTAGCATGCCGCAGAATCACGCCTCACCACGGCTGTGGTTGGGTTGTGAACCGTTCAATGAGGATGAACATGTCTGCTGCCAGCAATATCCATTCGCTGCTCGCGCGTCTCTTACCGGCGCGGATAATCCCTGTGCCGATTCCTCCGCGCCAGCGTCAGCACCTGTTCAGCGGTGTCGGTCTACCCAGCCAATGCGGGCAGTTGGGCGAACGCCCCGGCCTGCTCAGCCGCCTGGATGAAGCCGTCGACCTGCAAGCGGTATATGCCGACCTGCGCCGGCTCGCGCTGGCGGGCAACATCGCTGCACTGAACGATCTGGGCTGGATCTGGCTCAACGGCAAGTACTGGCTGGCAGATACGGTCCTGGCGGGGCATCTGCTGCGCATGGCAGCGCTACAGGGCAATGCTGCCGCCTGGTTCAACCTTGGTCAGCAGCACTACTTCGGCAAGGGCGTGGCGGTGTGTTACCAGCAAGCCGCCGAATGCTATCGCCAGGCATTCGAGGGCGGCATGCTGCACGCCGCCGCAGCGTTGGGCGACCTGTTCGAAGAGGAAGTCTGCGACGCTGAGCAGGCTTGGATGGTTGACCCGGTCGAAGCGCTGCGCTGGTTCATGCGCGGGGCCCAGCTGGGCGAGGCACGCTGCCGGTTCGAGGTTGGCCATCGCCTTTTACATGGGCTGCATGTAGAAGCCGATATCAAGGCCGGCCTTTACTGGCTGGAGCTGGCGGCGGCGGCCGGGGTGATGCAGGCGGCCGAAGAGCTGGCGGTACACTTCAGCAGCCGCAGCATTGCCCGCTACAAGGCCTGGCGTGATCAGGCGATCCAGATGGGCAGCAACCTGGCCTTGACCATGAAGCTTGAAGATCAGGTCCAGCGCTGAAGGTCAGGCGCGCATGAACAACCTTTCATCCGCGCAGCTCATCGCCCGCGGTTGACGCGGGGGGTGGGGCAGGGCGTATATTGATAGTTAGCAAACTATGAATATATTTCCGGTTACCTCATGACACTCGATTCACTGCACCTGCAAGTCAGCAGCGGCATGGTGGTCGGCGCACGCCATTGGCGGCGCATCTGCCATTCAGCGTTGACCAGCTATGGTATTTCCGAAGCCTGCGCGGTGCCGCTGCTGATGATCGTGCGCCTGGGTGATGGCGTGCATCAGGTTGCGGTAGCCAATGCGGCGGGGCTGGAGAGCCCGTCGCTGGTGCGCCTGCTCGACCAGCTGTGCCGGGCCGGGCTGGTCTGTCGCAGTGAAGATCCGCTCGATCGCCGCGCCAAGGCACTGAGCCTGACTGCCGAGGGCCGGGTCCTCGCCGAGTCGATCGAAGGCGAACTGGTGCGTCTGCGCCGTGACATCCTCAAGGGCATCAGCCAAGCTGATCTGGAGGCCTCGCTGCGGGTGATCCGGGCCTTCGAAGCCGCCGCTCAAGGGCCCACCGAGGGTCAGGCATGAACGGCTTCTTCAGCTCGATGCCGCCCGCCCGCGACTGGTTCTACGGCGTGCGCACCTTTGCCGCATCGATGATCGCGCTGTACATCGCCCTGCTGATGCAACTGCCGCGTCCCTACTGGGCGATGGCCACGGTGTACATCGTCTCCAGTCCGTTCGTGGGCCCAACCAGCTCCAAGGCCCTGTATCGCGCCCTCGGCACGCTGCTCGGCGCGGGTGGGGCGATCCTGCTGGTACCGCCGCTGGTACAGTCACCGTTGTTGCTGTCGGTGGCGATTGCCCTGTGGACGGGGACTTTGCTGTTCCTCTCGCTCAACCTGCGTACCGCCAACAACTACGTGTTGATGCTGGCCGGTTACACCCTGCCGATGATTGCCCTGGCGGTGGTCGACAACCCGCTGGCGGTGTTCGACGTCGCCTCATCACGGGCTCAGGAGATCTGCCTGGGCATCGTTTGTGCAGCGGTGGTGGGTGCGATCTTCTGGCCGCGGCGGCTGGCGCCAGTGGTGGTCGGCTCGACCGGCAACTGGTTCAGCGAGGCGATCCGCTACAGCGACAGCTATCTGGCCCGTGATGTTGCAGTAGAAAACGTCGCCGCACTGCGCGCCTCGATGGTCGCCACCTTCAACAGCCTCGAGCTGATGATCGGCCAGCTCGGTCACGAAGGCGCCGGGCCGCATACCTTGAAGAATGCCCGCGAACTGCGTGGCCGGATGATCCACCTGCTGCCGGTCATCGATGCCCTCGACGACGCCCTGCGCGCCCTCGAAGGCCGCGCGCCGGCGCAGTTCAGCCTGATTCAGCCGCTGCTGGCCGACGCCCGCGAGTGGCTGCAAGGCAGCGCCGAGGATGCTTCGGTGCTGCGCTGGCGCACCCTCAGAGACAAACTCCAATCGCAACAGCCAAGCGCTGCCGCGCTCGATCAGCGGCCCGAACTGCTGCTCTCCAACGCGCTTTACCGGCTGACCGAATGGGTCGACCTGTGGCAGGACTGCTGCGCCCTGCAACATGCCTTGCGCGCCGATGACGCCACGCCTTGGCGGGCAGTCTACCGGCACTGGCGGCTCGGCCGGCTGACGCCGTTTTTCGACCGTGGGCTGATGTTCTATTCGGTGTTCTCCACGGTTACTGCGATCATCGTCGCCTGCGCGTTGTGGATTGGCCTGGGCTGGCACGACGGCGCCAGCGCGGTGATCCTCGCCGCGGTCGCCTGCAGCTTCTTCGCCGCCATGGATGACCCCGCGCCGCAGATCTACAGGTTCTTCTTCTGGACCCTGCTGTCGGTGATCTTCTCCAGCCTGTACTTGTTCCTGGTGTTGCCCAACCTGCACGACTTCCCGATGCTGGTACTGGCCTTCGCCGTGCCGTTCATCTGCGTCGGCACCCTGACCGTGCAACCGCGCTTCTACCTTGGCACCTTGCTGACCATCGTCAACACCGCGACTTTTGTCAGCATCCAGGGTGCCTACGATGCCGACTTCTTCACCTTCCTCAACGCCAACCTGGCAGGCCCGGTGGGCTTGCTGTTCGCGTTCATCTGGACCCTGCTGCTGCGCCCGTTCGGCGTTGAGCTGGCGGCCAAGCGGCTGACCCGCTTTGCCTGGCGCGACATCGTCGAGATCACCCAGCCAGCGCCGCTGGCCGAGCAACGCAAGGTCGGCGTACAGATGCTCGACCGCCTCATGCAACACCTGCCGCGGCTGTCGCAGACCGGCCAGGACAGCGGCGTGGCCCTGCGCGACCTGCGCGTGGGCCTGAACCTGCTCGACCTGCAAGCCTACCTGCCGCGGATTGGCCCGCAAGCACGCGAGGCGCTGCAAACGGTGATCGATGAAGTCGGCGCCCACTACGCCCAGTGCCTGCGCGCCGGCGAACGCCTGCATGCGCCGCCAGAGTTGCTGCGCAACATGGAGCGCGCCCGCCAGAGCCTTGCGCTGGACGACCTGCACGAGCGTGGCGACGCCCGCGTGCATTTGCTGCACGCCTTGAGCGGCCTGCGTCTGGCCTTGCTGCCGGGTGTCGAGGTGATGCTTGAGCCTAGTGCCCCCGCGCAACTGCCTGATGGCATCGATGGAGCCCCGCTGTGATTGGTGAACTGGATATCAGCGGGGTGTTCCTGCCCACGCTACTGGTGATGATGATCGGCACCTACCTGCTGTTTCTTGGCGTGCACGCTGTGCTGGTGCGCCTGCATTTCTACCGCCTGGTCTGGCACCGGGCGTTGTTCAACGTTGCCCTGTATGCCGTGCTGCTTGGCGCGGTAGACCACTTTTGCCGAAGCCTGATGCTGCCATGAAAAAACCTTTGTTGACCTTGGGCCGTGTGGTCCTGACCCTGCTGGTAGTAACCTTTGCCGCCGTGCTGATCTGGCAGATGGTGGTGTACTACATGTTTGCCCCGTGGACCCGCGACGGCCACATCCGCGCCGACGTGATCCAGATCGCCCCGGACGTGTCCGGGCTGATCCAGCGCGTCGAGGTGCGCGACAACCAGGTGATCAAGCGCGGCGACGTGCTCTTCAGTATCGATCAGGACCGCTTCAGCCTGGCCCTGCGCCACGCCCAGGCGACCCTGAGCGAGCGTCAGGAGACCCTCGCCCAGGCCAGCCGCGAAACCGGCCGCAACAAAAAGCTGGGCAACCTGGTCGCGGCCGAGCAACTGGAAGAAAGCCAATCGCGTGAAGCCCGCGCCCGCGCGGCGGTCAATCAGGCTCAGGTCGCGGTCGACAGCGCGCAACTCAACCTGGACCGCTCGGTAGTGCGCAGCCCGGTCGATGGCTACCTCAACGACCGCGCCCCGCGTGCCCACGAGTTCGTCACCGCCGGCCGTGCAGTACTGTCGGTAGTCGACAGCGCCTCGTACCACGTCGATGGCTATTTTGAAGAGACCAAGCTCGGCGGCATCCATATCGGCGATGCCGTCGACATCCGCGTGATGGGTGACGACACCCGCCTGCGTGGCCACGTCGAAAGCTTTGCCGCCGGTATTGAAGACCGTGACCGTAGCAGCGGCGCCAACCTGCTGCCCAACGTCAACCCGGCTTTCAGCTGGGTACGCCTGGCCCAGCGCATCCCAGTGCGGATTGCCTTCGATGAGGTACCAGCAGATTTTCGGATGATCGCCGGGCGCACCGCCACAGTGACTATCCTCGAGGGCCAGCGCCCATGAAACGCCTGTTGCTGCTTGGCCTGAGCCTGTCACTCGGCGCCTGCCAGATGGTCGGCCCCGACTATCAGGTGCCCAAGGATGCTGCGGTCCAGCGCAGCGACCTCAACGGCGCCTTGCGCCAGGACGCTGACAGCGTGGTCTCGGCACCGGTGCCGGAGGACTGGTGGCAGTTGTACCAGGACCCACGCCTGAACCAACTGGTGCGTCAGGCTCTGGCCAGCAACAGCGAGTTGCGAGTGGCGGCGGCCAACATCGCCAAGGCCCGCGCCCAGCTTGAGGTCGCTGAATCACAAGGTGGCTTTGCTGGCTCCGGCAAGCTTGCCGCGCAACGCCTGCAGGAGTCTGGCGAAGCCTTCCTGCAACCGGAAAAAGTCCCGGTCGCGAACATCGGCGAAGCGATCATCAGCGCTTCCTATCAGTTCGACCTGTGGGGCACCTTCAAGCGCGGCACCGAGGCCGCCCAGGCAAATGCCGACGCCGTCCAGGCCGCCGCTGACACTGCCCGCATCACCTTGGTGGCCGATGTGGTCAAGGCCTACACCCAGGTCTGCTCGGCCAACGAAGAGCTGCACATCGCCCGCCAGTCGCTGGACCTGCAGCAGCAAGGCGTGCAACTGACCCAGCGCCTGCGTGATGCTGGTCGCGGTGATGAAACCCAGGTCACTCGCTCGCAAACCCAGCTCAAATCGTTAAGCGCCGAGCTGCCGCGTTTTCAGGCTGAGCGCGAGACCGGCTTGTACACCCTGGCGGCGCTGCTGGCGAAACCGGTCGAGCAGTTGCCGGCAGGCACTGCCGATTGCGCCGAGCTGCCGCACCTGGCCCAGCTGATCCCGGTGGGTGATGGCGCTGCGCTACTCAAGCGCCGCCCCGACGTGCGTCAGGCTGAACGCCAGCTGGCAGCCGCCACCGCGAGCATTGGTGTAGCCACTGGCGCTTTGTATCCGAACATCAGCATCGGCGCCCAGGTCGGTACCATCGGCATCCTCGACAACCTCGGCGAGCCGTCTACCAACCGCTGGGGCTTTGGCCCGCTGGTCAGCTGGACCCTCCCCACCAACGGCACCCGTGCCCGCATTCGCGAGGCCGAGGCCTCGACGCAAGCAGCCCTGGCCCATTTCGACGGCGTGGTACTCAACGCCATCCGCGAGACCCAGACCCGGCTGGCGCAGTACAGCGCCCTGCTTGACCGCCGCGATGCACTGGCCGAGGCCGAACGTTCGGCCCAGCAAGCAGCCGAGCAGACCCACCGCTACTTCCAGGCTGGGCGCGAGTCGTTCCTGGCGGACCTGCAGGCAACCCGCACCTACACCGACATGCGCGGGCAGCTGGCCGCGGCCAACAGCCAGGTGGCGATGGGGCAGATCAGCGTGTTCCTGGCGTTGGGCGGTGGCTGGAAAAACCCAGCAGGCAAGTGATTTCGTCGGTGTTCAGCGGGCCTATGAGCCTGGCCGGTACTGCAACGCCTCAGCCAGATGCGCACGGCTGATGCTGTCCAGCTGCTCCAGATCAGCCAAGGTCCGCGCCACTTTGAGCAGCCGATGGGCCGCGCGCAGTGACAAGGTCAAACGCTCGCAGGCGTTCTCCAGCCAGCTCTGATCCTGTGCACTCAACCCGCAGTAACGGCGCAGGCCATTGAGGTCGAGAAACGCATTGGCGCAGCCCTGCCGGCGTTGCTGGCGCTCGCGGGCCTCGGCTACAACGGCGGCGACGCTGGCACTGGTATCGCCGCTTGGCTGGTTGGTCAGTACCGTGCTTTCTCGCGCCACGGTCAGGTGCAGGTCAATCCTGTCCAGCAACGGACCAGACAGTTTGTTGCGATAACGCTGGATCAGTTCAGTGCTGCAGCGACAGCGCCCCGTGGGGTCACCCAGGTAGCCGCAGGGGCACGGGTTCATCGCCGCCACCAACTGAAAACGAGCAGGGAAGCGCACCTTGTCCTTGGCCCGCGCCACCACGATCTCGCCGCTTTCCAATGGCTCGCGCAACACCTCCAGCACCCGCCGTTCGAACTCCGGTAGCTCATCGAGAAACAGCACACCATGGTGGGCGAGGGTGATCTCCCCCGGCTGCGGCCGACTGCCGCCACTGTAAAACACATCGTAAAATGAGAAAATACGGCCAGCTTCTAGAGATCAATGAGAATGAAAAAAGCTCTGCCCACTTTGCCGGTCCGCAGCATCGGCGTCAGCGGCCGTAGCGTCACAGGCATCGTACCGCTGATGGGGCGGTTCGAATCGACCCTTGAGCGCGACCTAATGGAGCTTGTCCGCTTCGATCGCCGCGTCAGCAGCTTCCTGCCTCAGCCCGTTAAGATCGAATACAAGGGCGTTGCAGGTGAAGACCGGTCGTACACGCCCGACGGCCTCATCACCTTCCAGGAATCGGCCTCATCACCGCCGCCAATCCTTTATGAGGTCAAATATCGAGCGAATTTTCGCGAGCAGTGGCGAAACCTGTTGCCCAAGTTTCGCGCGGCAAAATCGTACTGCGCTCATCGCGGGTGGCGTTTTGAGGTCTACACGGAGCGGGAAATCCGCACGCCGTATCTGGAGAACGTCAAATTTCTGTGGCCGTTTCGAAGCCGAGAGCCTGGCCCCCTTCAGCGCGCCCAAGTCGTGGGTGTGTTTGAAAGCTACAGCTTGATCAGTGTGAGCAACCTCCTTGGAATGCTAGCCTCTGGTCCCATGCAGCGCGGTGAGCTTATCCCCGTCTTGTGGCACCTGATCGCCAATGGCGTCGTTCGTTGCGACCTGAATATCCCGTTAAGCATGACGACTGTGCTCTCGATCGGGGAGGTAGTGAGATGAAAACAATCAGGCCAGGCCAGTTGGTCTACTGGCGAGATTCGGCTTCGATTGTTGTTGAGCTCAAAGGTCTTATCGAGGCTGTGATCCGAAGAATTGAGGACTCCTCGATCGAGGTGGTGCGCTGTGCGGACCTTAAAGCTAGTCCCGAAGTCGACTGGGTGAGGGATTCATCACATTTAACCCAAGATCGAGCGGCCTGGGATGAGACACTTGAGCGGTTTGCAATCATCAAACCGCTGTTGCGGGGGCGTCGAAGTGTGGAAGACGTCAAGAATGCTGCGGAGCGCTCGGGTAAGAGTGTTCCCACCATCTATAGATGGCTGAAGCGATTTGAAAAAACAAATCTTGTATCTTCCCTATCCAAGTCCGCTCGCTTCGACAAAGGTCAGGGGCGCTTACCCAAAGAGGTCCAAGACGTCATAGATGAGCAAATAGAGACGTACTATCTCAAAAAAGAACGGCGAAATGTCACTCAGCTGCACACACGCATTCGAGAAGTTTGTAAATCTCGCGGCTTGCCCGAGCCGCATCTGAATACTATTTACGGGCGAGTTAGTAATATCGAGGATGGTGTTAAAGTCAAGAGGCGCCAGGGTTCGAAAGCCTACCGTGATAATATACTGCCCGCGGTGGGTGAGTTCCCAGGTGGCGAATATCCAAACGCGGTTGTACAAATTGACCATACTCCAGTAGACGTAATCATCGTTGATGAACAACACCGCTTACCCATAGGAAGGCCATACCTTACGATTGCCATTGATGTTGCTACAAAGATGGTGACCGGATTTTGTCTGACGCTAGATCCGCCCAGCGCGCTTTCGGCAGGTCTGTGTATCGCGCATGCGGTACAAGAAAAGTCAAATTGGCTAGCTAAGAGAGATATTCTTGCTGAGTGGCCGATTCATGGGAAAATGGCTAAAATTCATGTGGATAATGCTAAAGAATTCCGTGGCACGATGTTGCAAAGAGCCTGTGCGTTGCATGACATTGTCTTAGAGTACAGGCCTAGGCATCAGCCGAACTATGGTCCACATGTAGAACGTGCTTTTCGGACCTTTATGACTGAATGCCATACGCTGGAAGGTACGACCTTTTCAAATGTCAAAGCCAAGGCCGATTATAATTCGGAACAAAAAGCGTGCTTAACCTTGGATGAGTTGGAGCTTTGGTTCACAACTTTCTTTGTTTACTCCTACCATAACGCTAAGCATTCAGGTAACGGTGGCATTCCTCCTGTCAAAAAATTCGCTCAGCTTGTGTATGGCTCGGATACACAGCTTGGGGTTGGATTACCAGCTAGAGTCGAGGATGAGGAGACGTTTCGCCTTGATTTTACGCCATACCTCGAAAGAACCATACAGCAGACTGGCGCGCTGGTTAACTACATCCATTACTATTCGCCAGTTTTACGTAAATGGATCAAAGCGATAGATCAGAATACAAACAAAGCCAAAAAATTCATCTTCGCATACGATCCGAGAGATATCAGTGTTGTTTACTTCTTGGACCCGGACACAAAAACTTACGTTCCGATTCCATACCTGAATAGTACTCGGCCAGCGATCAGTTATTGGGAGCTCAAGGCCGCGCTGAGACGTATAAAGAATGACCCTAATAACGAGCCCGATGAGGATAAGATTTTTCATGGGGTTATGCTGATGCGGAAAATTGAGGAAAATGCTATTGAAAGCACGCGATTAGCGAAGGCTCAACGGACCAGAGAAAAGAGGAGTTTGCGGAATTCTCAAAGGCGCAGGCAATCTCTGGGTGTGCATCAGGCATCTAAGGCTGATTCCCGTGTCGAAGTTCCGCAGGACTTAGATCCGTTCGATGAAGTGATCACGCCATTTGACGACATCGAGTTGGGGTGATCCATGGCTAACTATCAATACCTACACCCTGAGGCCCTCAAACTCGTTGAGCAGGATGCGGAGGCACGAAGCCTATGGATTGCCAACCGCCGATGGATCGGGTATCCACAAGCTAATGCCATCCTCAAAAAGCTCGACCGTTTGCTCGTCCATCCCCGGCAAACGCGCATGCCTAACATGCTCATCGTAGGTAGCACTAATAACGGCAAATCAAACTTGGTTGATAAGTTCGTAGGGCGCAATTTGCCTGACGAAAATACGAATGGTGAGCACATCCTGTGTCCAGTACTTAAAATTGAAACCCCTCCGAGCCCGACGGAAGCCAGTATCTATTCGGAAATACTTGGTAAGCTTTTTGAGAAGGATCCTGCATCATCTACCAATGCTAAGCGCATGCGCGTTATAAAGGTTTTGAGGGAAATTCAACTGAAAGTTCTCGTTATTGATGATCTTCACAACATGCTCGCAGGTACGTCCGTAAGGCAGCAGCAGTCTCTGAACATGTTGAAATATCTGGGTAACGAACTTCAAATATCCATAGTAGGTTGCGGCACTGGCGATCTGCTCCGTGCAGTCAGTATCGATCCGCAGATCCAGAACCGGTTTCCTCCCGAGTTTCTGCCAAAGTGGGAAATGAACAAGGAATTCCTACAGCTCTTAATGTCCTTTGAGCGATTGCTGCCATTGCGGCAGCAGTCGGCATTACATGAGCGGCCGTTGGCAGCTAAAGCTTTGGCCATGTGTGAAGGTTACATAGGGGAGCTTTCGCTGTTGCTCAACGCCGCGGCAGAGTACGCAATTGATTCTGGTGAGGAAAGGATCACAGCCGAGGTAATGAATGAATGTGGGTATCTCTCCCCCAGTGATAGGACGCAAATGGCATCGAGGATCTAGCATATGCTCCCAATCCATCCACAGCCGCTATCGGATGAGCTTCTGACCTCTTGGATGGTGCGGCTGGCTTTTGCTAATGGTTTTGCCTTGCACACCTTTTACTCCAATCTGCTGGGGTATAGGGCGCCTATCTGGAATCGCGATTCTGATCGCCATCCTCCGTCAGCTCTGCTCAACTGCTTATCCACCGCGACGGGGCGGCCGGTCGCGGAGCTAAGAGGCTTGACCTTGGGCTGCTATGAGGGATTCATTTTTGAACATTTTGTCGTTAGTGGAGATGTCCCATTTCTGCTCCCCACCGGGCTTTATCACCGCATCCGTCGCAGGGCGGGCATACAGTTCTGTCCCATCTGCCTGAGGCTCGATCCGGCGCCGTATTATCGGCGCCACTGGCGTTTAGCACTATCTACCGTCTGCACAGTGCATGATTGCTTTCTGGAGCAGATGTGCCCCTCTTGTGCGTCGCCGGTAGTCTTCCACCAGCACGGGATAGGTCGCTCAAAACTAATCGCCGGAAGTGCGTTGAGCATCTGTAGCAAATGCGATTTCAAATTAGGCGATACGCAGCCCAGGCTCACGGCCTGCGCAGACAATGCGGCCGGTCGGCTGCTCCTCACCATCACCCGTGCGGTTCAGCTTGGAGACTGGAACGGCTTCTTCCAACGGCTGCCGCTGAGTCTGTCATTTTTCACAGGTCTGCGAGTACTTCTAGGCCTGATATGCGGAAGAAACGGCCGACGATTGCGTACCGTGTTGAGCGGGGCAATCGGGATAGAAATCGCCCCGGTGGCCCATCTAGATTTTGAGTATCAGTCACTGGAGGTACGATACGCTTTGCTACGCGCCGCAGCGGCCCTTTTGGTCCATTGGCCAGCACTCTTCCATGATACTTGCAGCCTGGCAAAGCTCACTCGCTCACGCCTCACGGACTCATTCTCGACAATGCCGTACTGGTTGCGCATGGAGGTCGACCAATATCTTGATACCCGGTCATACCTACCTCCCGCTGAGGAGGTCGCATCTGCAGCTTGCTATCTGCAGAGTGCTGGGATGGCGGTCTCCGGCTCATCTCTCGGTGCTTTGCTAGGCTTGAAGAGGGATGTCGCCCGCAGGGCATTTGTACAGTGGAAAGAATGTAAGCGAGAAGCACCAGGCGCATGTCCGGGACCACGGCCCCCATGACATGCTCTCCGCGATTCCAGTAGTTTCCGACAGGAGAAGTGATGATGCCAGGCGCAGGCAGGCCCAATATCAAGCGTACGACGGTTAAATGCCAAGACCCGAAAGACGGCACCGGCGATCTTATCATCGATATCCCTGACGAAATGCTCCTGGCACTCGGTGTTGGTGTAGGCGACGAGCTAAGTATTGAAGTGGTCGATGGCGTGATTCTGTTGAGACCGCTCAGTCGTGCCACTCCAGGGCCTGGATGACAGCGGTAGTGAATGGTCTAAGTACTTCATTGACCATCTGCCTGAACTACACCTGGGCCAAGGGGATCGTGCGCGCTTTATCGTTATTTCAGAAGGGGTCGTACCACCAGAAGAGCTGGTCACCTGGCAGTAGGCTAGCCGCTCTACTTCATCGATTAGGGGTACACTGCACCTAGCAGAGGTGAACAGCATGAGCATAGGTGAACACCTTACCGAGCAGCAAGCCACCACGGGCCTGAAGGTGGCACTGCGAATCATCGGCGGCTGGGAAGCCACGCAAGTCCAGGCGTGTCGGATTCTCAGGATCTCTCCCTCTACCTACCGTCGAGCTACGCGCGGCTTTGCCGCAGGTCAACGGCTCGATCATGATCAGCAGCAGCGTATCGGGTTGGTGCTGGGCATCCACGCTTCTCTGAGGTCGGTCTTCTCCAACCAGGAGAACGTAAAAGGCTTTCCTGGCCTCAAGAATGACAATCCTTTTTTTGCCGGACGATCGCCTCTGGAGGTGATGTCTAGTGGTGACATGATCTCGCTCTACGAAACCTTTAAGCGAATCGAGCACCTGGAGTTATCCAGCTGAAGACCGCCGGAGGAAGCCTATAGGTGACCAATTCGATCAATGATGCAGGGTCGCCCAAGCATTTTGAAATCAGCCATAGCTTAGATTTTTTACCGATAATCAATCGTCTTCGACCTCTGCCTTCCCATTCTGGACCATCGAAATGGGAGGCACGAAAAACATGGACCGTTGCGCCGCGGGCATCACGATATCGGAGGATTTGATGCTGCTGCCCTTGCGCCGCCTAGTACCGCTGTCTTTGTCGAAAACCTCGATGTCCTTGCACAGAATTGGCATGTGGAGGGCCTCACGAACGATGCTCTCGTTGGCCATGGTGCCGTTGGCCATGCTCCTCATCATGGAGCCGAACGTCTGTACAGGTTGTTGGTAGATCTGTCTGGGCAGCAGCTCCGAGAGCTCGGCCTCAATGCGTTTGCCAGTGACACTGTCGAAAAAGTGCTCTTCACCGAAGCCGAGGTTATGTTGATCTGTAACCTGGATGTCGCGTTTGGTGTCGTAACCGACGAATAATGCGGGTGTCATGGAGTGCGAGAAATGGTTTCCGTACTTCCAATGGATTTCCTTCATTACGGCATTGGCGCGATAGCTCTTGGCGAGATGAATAAACCAGTAGGTACGAGGATTGGCGCCAAACGGTGTTATGAAAAATACCGTCATGAATTCTGCACCGCTTTCTTTCAGTATGCCCTCTGCCAGAAAGCGTTGAATCAGATGCTGCCATTCATGACGCATCGTGGCCTTGAAGGAAGGGAGCTTTGCCCACGGAATGTATTTTTCAAGGTCGATGTTCTGCAGCGCTTTACGATTTTCCTCGCGCTCAGAAAGATAATCGATCAGGCTGTCAACGTTGAATGTGAGCAAAACCTCAGCGTTCCCAACTTCCTGAAAGATAGTGCGAATGCTGGAGAAGGGAACATCTTTATAAGCGTATTGATCCAGCAGGAAGAGCGCGCGTTCAGCGAATTTGAATTTCTTGATCTGGCTGATTAGCGCCGGAAGTGCGTCAGTGAAACGCGACTTCAGTGGGAATATGTCCTTATTTATTAAGTGAGAATGTCCCTTCTCGTTGAGTATCGCGTTGAGGTAATTGATATTGTCTTTTTTAATGTCTACAAAGTAGTATTTGGCAATTACTTCGCGAGCCTGCTTTCTTAAAATATTAATCTCTGCAACTGTCTGGCGTACAGTGTCCAGCGCGATGATTGGCGATCCATAATGAATGCCTATGCCATCATCGTCTTTGTAAATTCCCCCTCCGCAGAATCCATCGATTATGTTGATTCCAATCCGAGGGATCATCTGGTTGCTCATCAGGACTGTAATGTAAGAGCGGATATAGTCCTGAATGATTTTGTGTTTTATCTTGCTGTGGGGGTCAATCTGAGGATATGCCCCGGTCGAGATATCCCATTTGTACTTTTCATCCTTGGCCATCCGGTAAATCCTTTAACTCAAGCTAAATTCAACAGAGGTATCTCATCCCAGGTCTGACCGTTAAGTAGCCGCCCGTTTGCTTTTTTAGAGCGCTTGACCCCATCCGCACCCCAGCCGCCCCATTGCTTGAAGAAGAACGCGGAACCGGAGATGTCGCACTGGCGGTGAATGTTGTCGACCCACTCTTGCTGCATGGGACGTGCTTTTGCACCTGACTCGCCCCCAACGATCACCCAGTGGATATCGGTCAGATCTATTTCACCAAGATCTTCGAGAAGGGGCTCAGCTGAGAGGAAGCGAATTGTTGCATTCACACGGCGCAAGCAGTCGATACGAGGAACGCCATAAGCCTTGTCTTCGACCGATACGCCAAGCCAGGCGTTGGTAGGTGGAACGCGCTTGCTGAAGTAGTCAGCCAACCGCTCCGCGCGCTTGGTTAGAATTTGAAAGGTGTGCTGCGTTGCCTCACGAATGACGTCAAAAACTTGATCAATGTAATGATCCGGGACTTTTTCGTGGAATAGATCCGACATGGAGTTAACAAAATAGATAGTCGGCTTCTTACGCTGAAGTGGTTCGCGCAGTTTCTCCGGGCGCAGGCTAAGCTTGAAACCATTTTCATAACCTGGAGTTCCCATAGCCTGGAGCCGGTGCGCCATGTTTTCGGCATAACAATGCTTACAACCCGGCGAAACCTTGGTGCACCCTACGATGGGATTCCAAGTCATTTCGGTCCATTCTATGCTCGTCTGGGTACTCATTGCACTGTAACTCCTGTCGTGCACGATGCTCATGTAAACCGGGCGCGACTCAAATGACGATCACCTTGGTGCTTGGCATTTCTGTCTGTGCCCCTGCCAATCTAGAAGCATAACACATTTGTTCGATAATCCCAGTCAAATACAGGGTTCTTAATATATTATTTGGCTGGCAGTTTTGTGATGTGCTCAACATTAATTGTCGTCGGCTAATTTTTGGCGGTCATAGAGACTAATAAATCCCATTTGGTGAAAGTGATTCTGCGCAGAGCACCCACCGTTCACTTTTGCTTGGCCAATGAGGTCTTACTGGATTCTTTGTCCGTCTTCGAACGTCTGCATCTAGGTTTATGATTTTTTCTTCTTTGGTGAGTTCTTTGAAAGCCAATTGCAGGTCCGTGGGGTAGAGGTCAGTTTCCACAAGGAAATTTGCCCAGCAATCGTTGTCCACCAGCAACGGTATGCTAGAGAGGCGTGTAAGCACGTACTTTTTGGCGAGCATCCTGTTGTCCCGAACGTTGACTGGCTCGGGCTGATTTTCAGGTGAGGAGAAAAGGTCATAAACAGGAAGCCTTTTGCTCGCTTGCTGTCTGAGCTTGGCCTCGAACTGATTGATACGCTGGACCATTTCCATCTGCTCGGCAGCCTCTTTGAAGACAATGAGCCCTTTGGAATGTCGCGTGAGGTATATCAGGAAGTACAGGACGCGATCCATGCCTGGCCGCTCAACAGTGACGTACGCAGTCCTGCCGTTGTACAGATCTCCAACCACCTGGCGGTACTGAGAAACAATGATGTGCTGGCGCTCGGTTGCCGACTCTTCGCCTGAAAACGTGATTGGCTTACCAAGCAGCTCTTCAACGTTTGCCTGCTGAGCCGTCATCGACATCGCTCGGTTGAGGAAGTCGTACATCAGATTGATGAGGAACTCGGCTCTGTTCAAGGCCAACAGCGGCGCCAATACCGGAGCGTTGATGACCTTTCGCCACCCTTTGGGATCAATGAAGAAGAAGGTGAATCCGAGTTTAGCCCAGCTCGCGATATTGTCGATTTTTGTGGTGTAATCGCCGTGGATGCAGCTGGCCTCTACGACACTGCCTATGTTATTGGAAAGAAATTTCTGCAGCTTCGCAAAAGCTTCGTCGTTTTTCTCGATATACAGAGCGCGGAACTTGACCTTTGCGCCATGCCGTTCTTCAAGTGACTTCGCGCAATTCTTCATCAGGTTCAAAGAGATACCAATGGAGGTGTCGCGCAAGTCATCAGACTCTTCCGACCAGGGGCCGGCGAAGCAGTCGACGTAATTGATCACGTTCTCACTGCGACCGATGATCATGAACAGCCGCTGCAAGTAAGTTTTCAGAATGGTGTGCTTGACGTACGCCTGCTCTCTACCCTGATATTCAACTGGTATCATAGACATCTCACGTCCTTGTTGACTCATCTCGGTTGCCTACCACGGACCAGCTAACTATGTTGAGCGGCTTCGTAGTAGCGATACGATATCTCAGCCTCGGTCAGGTGGCTACGGTTGGTCTTCGCAGTATGTCGGGAGGTCGATCACTGCCGTAGATAGCTATTGGAAGCTTACTCGCAGCCCTACATCGAGATGTCAGGTCGGCGACTCAACCCTCTGGAGAGTTGAGAGTAAAGGTGCGCTGAGTCGTAGCTTTAACGCACTCTTTAAGCCAGGTGACGAATGCTGAAACCACAGGACGATCAAGCTTTAACTCATCCGCAACAAGGTAGTAGCTGCGGTTTGCAGGGATCTCAATGTCGAAGGGGCTGACCAAGACCCTGAATGAGGAGGGAGTGCTAGACTCCTGGTGGGGCCTAGCACTCCTAGCCTTGCACCACCATAGCCCTGGCCAGTCAAGACTCGACCCTCAGCTGGTCAAGGGCTTTCTTTTTTGATGGGCATCGAGGTGGGTGGATGTGCACTCGATGCCCGTGACTCTTCTCCTATCGATCCGCATACGGCCTCCTTCATGAGGTTTCAATCTGGTGTTGCACCACCACAACTCTGGCCAGTCAAGACTCGACCCTCAGCCGGCCTAGGGCTTTCATCTTAGGGGCACCGAGGAGGGTGGAAGCTCTCGATGCCGCGTACTCTCCTAAGCATTGGCTTTTACCTTTCTGGTCCGTTTCGGTTTGGTCGATGGGGCCGGTGGCGGCGGAGGTGGGGGTACGTTTGCTTGTTTAGCTGCCTCAGCGTCTGCTGCTGCCTTCGCGGTAAGGGCATCCCAGTAGGCGTTAACCGCTTCGATGTCACCGTAAGCCCCGATCTCAGGCAGCCGCTCGATGAATCGGCCATAAAGGCCGTCCTGGACTTTTCCGTTAGTGCGCATCCACTCGACAGCAGCGTTGGGGTTGGTGAGCATCACGTAGTGAAAGTCTCCTGAAGCACCAGGCTTCGTGGTGATGAACCTTAGCTCCCGAAGTGTCTTCATCCGGCGGCGCCAAGTGTCCACTGCCCGTTCTCCGAGAAATCCCGCTTCGGCAGCAAAGGTACTGGGGTTCTCAATAGTGATTACCGGATGATCGGGCATGCGCGCCCATAGACAGAACAGCACGTGGCCAGCAGGCTGTCCCTTGGATTGTGCGTCGATGATCTGCATGGCAATAGGCAACGTCCGTGGGATCGTGCTGAAGCCATCGTGAGTTTTGCGAGTCCATTGCCATGCTTCGGGGATATCGGGAAAGTGAACCTGCATCAGTTGTTGAGCACGTTCCGCCATCGTTAAGCGACGTTTTGCTGACTGTTTTGCGTTGGCCATTTCGCAGCCCTTGTCCGTTTTTGTTGAGCCCAGTTTCCTTGCATACGCCCAAGCTGGCAAACCGTCATTACACGCTCATATCACGCATTTCTATGCACGTGAATGAACGACTCAGGCCACTCAGATTCATGTTTTAGCCTAGTTCAGCTGGCGGAATTGCGCGATATCGCGCATGAAAATCTTAAAAATCTCAGAAATTTCATATCCTTACTTAGGTTCTTCGGTGCTCGCCGTGCTCGACGTACTCAGCGTGCTCGGTGTCCTCACCGTGCTGCCGGGTGTTGGGTGTGGGAAGAGGGGATTGGCGGGAGGGGATCAGGCCTATTTTTTGCGCCTAAAAGGTTCCGCACTGCTTGAAAAATGAGGGATTGCTTCGGTAGCAGCCGCCCTTCCTACCCGAAATGGAGCGGAACCCTGCCGCAGCCTTCTATACTTGGACCGGGTTGATTCAGTGAATGGACAGAGTATGAAGCGAACCATAGTGGGCATGGCAAGTGCTGGCGAACCGTTGCTGCTTGAGGCTCTTGAAGCGATAAGGATGCATAGAACGGCTCAAGATGATGGGGCACCTCCAGAGATAGTGGAACGGCTTAGATTGCTGGCTGATTCTCTCTATCGCGGTGGTGAACTTCCAGTTGCTGGAAGCCGGCAAGCTACCTATCACGGTTCACTGATAAGGGAGCGCAGATGCCCAGATCCCTCAAGACTTTACCGCCCGGCCCAGCCTACACCGAAGCGGTTGAAGCAATGCGTCGGTACCACGAAGCACTGAAGGCATGCGCGCCTGCGGTTGAAGTGGAAAGGCTACGTCTAATTGCTGAGGGTTTGTTCCAAGCTCAACGGACTACCAGATGAAAGCATTCGGCATGGGCTTCGGAAGCACCTACTAATCGCCGCTGCTCGAAGATGATCCATCACGCTGAACAGTTCCGAGGAGAAAAATCCCATTCACTGTCGGAGAGGCCGATATCGTCAGTCGCATCTATTTCATTTTTTTTGCATCTGGATCTACGCACGATTTTAAGTAATTTTTCTATCATCAAGATATATGGCAAAGTAACTGCGCGAAACTTAGTCGCATTTAGCTTTTTTGGTCAGAATTCGTAGGTTGCTAATTTGGGGGTTTAATCTAAAACTATTTAGATACTTGCCAATAGAAAAATACTATTGTTTTCTTGTGGTGGCACTGTGGTATCATTTCGCTATATTCATTAGATGCTAAACGGATTGTGCATCCATGGTTTATTCGGTCAAAGGTTTTCATACTTGCAGAGCCGACGGTACAAAAGAAGAATTGCAAGAGAAAGTCCCATTCTTAAGTGAGTGCGATGACCAGTGGCTCGGTCGGGGGTATTATTTTTGGACCGATACTGACTACTGGGCACATAAGTGGTTGAAGGGCGAGAAGGTAATTTCGCGCTTCAATATTAAAATGAAGCGTGACGGGGTTCTGAATCTTGTCGACTCTGTCGAGGATCAAATCACATTCAAAAAAATCCTGGACTGCTTCTCTACCGGCGTTTTGGGAATGGCGTACCAAGAAAAGTTTAATTCTGAGATTTGTGTCTCTCAGGTCTTGACTTGGCTGAGGGAAGAGTGTAAGGGTTTGTCCGGTGGTATCTTTCCTTACGGTGCGGTCAAAGCGAAAGACTACCGTCGGGAAGGCAGTGTGCCCTTCCTCGCAAATCCTAGGTCTCGAGAGGAACTTCCACTCGTGGAAAGGCATCAGATCTGTGTCTACGATGAGTTTAAGGAAGAGGCTGTGACCTTTGAGGGCTTTGTACATCCTGCACATTTCATGGACGTTACAGATGGAGCAATGGTATGAAGCAAGATAAAGTTGAACTCATGTTGGCCTTAATTGGGCAGCGGCTTAACGCCTATTCAGTTGAGGAAACAATCGATCGCTTGCATTCTTATAAATGCGGGGGTCCAACAATTTCTGAATTCGTTTCCTCGTTTGGTTGCGGTCATGCTGTTGAAGCAGAAGTGGGCCGGGATCGTGAGCTGCCGATTTATTCGTCACGCTCTTTAGAGCTGCTCAGGTTTTGCCTAGAGAACTACCAGCCAGGTATCTGGAACCTCGATGGCGTCGCACCTAATGATGAGTGCTATGACGGTCCAGATGACGCATGTATTAATTACGGTTTAGCGGCGTAATGAAGATAAATATTGAAGGTAGTTGCGTTACCGAACTTTATTTGGTTTCGGATAAAGAGAAAAAAGATGCAGTCCTAGAGCTGTTTAGTTTTGCTGATGATAGTGCCATCTCAAACGGCAATGCTCGATTCAAAACGAGGGTTGAGTTCGGTGAGGATACGTTTTTTGTGATCTTCGCCCTCACCCTCAAGACCGATGAAGATGTTGTCATTAAAATCTCCTTCCGGTCCCAATTCAAAACCGACGCTCCGCTGGATGACGAATTCAAAAAAAGCAGCTTTGCTTTCGTTAATGCCCCAGCTATCGCTTATCCATATCTGCGCGCCTACGTATCGAATTTCACTCTTAACTCTGGCTACGCCCCTATCATGTTGCCATCCGTGAACTTCGTTGCCATGAAGGAAAAAGTGATCGCTGATAGCGTGAACCATTGATCAACAAGGCCCGTTACCCCGAAACCTGACACCCAAGCGTTACGGGTTGGAGCTCAAAAACGCTCTGCGCTAAGGGCGGAGGGGTTCCAAGGGGGTACGAGCGGGCTCTCCCTCTCCTCTGTGTCCTGGTCATCTGGCCATCGCGTGCGTCATCAGAAGTCAGTGATCCGGTAGGCACGCGACACAATCATATTTCGGCCTCGCTGCCTGATGCGAAACCGCCCAGGTGAAATGCTGCGATGAGCAATTTTGTCTCTTCTTGGCCGACGTTGCTATGACGACGCGCATAGCTCAGCGAAATCTCAAACATGTTTTTGCGCACCCACCTCTTCGGCGACATCTCTGGATCCACCGGTGAACTGGGAAGCGCTGTCGCTGCCGAATTGCACAAGCGAGGCGCCCGCCTAGCCCTAATGGACATCAATCTTTACGCGGTAGGCGCTCTCATGAGTGCTCGGGTTGACGATGGAGCGCTATAAGCTGAATCGAGGGATGGCGGTATATAGAACCAAGGTTACCTACCTTGCTGCTGCACATTTCACTTTGGCAATAGCTGGGTAAGCTACGTCAGTCGCAGTCGCATTAATTTCGAAAAAATCGCAGTTAATTCGAAAACCTACACCCGATGTACTGATCGAACACGGAAAGTTCAGGGGTGAGATCATCATTACAGCCGTTTACGCCCCGCCCTTGGACCCCAGCGCCGGCAGCGAGTATGTAAGGGCTAACGTTGAGTTGAGCTTTGGGACAATCGATGGCGATAACATCACCGGTAAAGTCCCGATGGAAAGCGAGGAAGGCCAGAGTGGCTACGAAACCGCGCAGATCTCAAGCGGGAACACGTGGTCTCCGGTGAAGGTTCATCGAAAGGCCTTCCCCCGAAGGGTTGCTGGCAATATCTGGGCGCTTCAAGCCTCTGCGCTTTTGCGTGCCTACGAGCCTCCGCTTACTGAAGCCTTCAGTGCACATCGTCGTCACAATACGTTCGCTTGATGGCGATTTGCGGGTGCGGGCTGCTGGAATGCGCGCGCTTGCGCAGAGAAACTGGGTCAACACACCTCTGCCTCTTCGTGTACCCGTCAACGTTATCAACCGCTGAAATTAAGAAGCGGAACGTTCTGTTCGTCGCGAACGTTTGTATAGTCTTGGGGCTTCCGATAGCGTTGGTGGTCCCCCTGGTAACTAGCATTCATTGAGATACCACCATGAATCCTGCCAATGAACAGAGTATTGCCCTGCGGGAGCCACTCACGCGCACGGCAGCCAATGCCGCCCTCTACGCATCTCTCACAGGATCCGAGCGAGTGTATGAGATTTGTGAGCAGCCGCGGTGTGCTGTCCCTGGCTACCGGTTGGTACGAGTTGATGCTCGATTGAGCACGGTCAGTGGCAACGATTTCGAAGTCGCACTTGTCGATGATACCTCAGCAACTGTTGCCTACTATGTCAAGGTCAGATTGGTGCAGCTCCCAAGCTTCAGTGGTCGTCAAGTTGTGCGCAGTCAGATATGGAGGTCGGCAGACGCGCGCCATTCCCAAGCGCTTCAGGATATATCGCAGAATGTAATTTTCGGCTATCTCGTCCAACGATACGACCTTCTCCTTGAAAAGGTCGAGCTGACAGGTAGCGGAGAATTCTATTGGAATCGTCAGTTATCTCGCGCGATTGACGGAGGCTTGTATGTGTATCTTTACAAGCCGGCAACGCAAGCGCTTCTGCGTATTCCCACGCAGCTCGCGCTGAATGAAATCCAGGACCAGGCTTGGTCGAGCGCCAGTCAGGAGCCTTTACGAGCTCTCATTTCGATCTTCGATTTGCTACACCTATAGGCCCAAAGAAGGCCCTGTGAAGGACCTTTTTTGACTAATTTACCCGTCCATGCCTAATGTTACAAAACCTAGCAAATTGTCGTCGAAGACACAGGCAGAGAGCCCCTGTTAGAAGGCTGCAACCAATCCATCTTTGCGCGGATCAGTTCCCCCAACATAACCGTGCTCGGTGCGCTGGATGATTTGCGCTCCACCAAAAGCGAATACGCCGCTCGGGTCTTCAAATTCGACAGCATGGCCTTTGGTGCAAAGTGCCTCAGCAAGCTGATGATCGAATGAACGCTCCACGGATACATGGAGACCGGCCTCGATCCTCCAGCGTGGTGCATCAGCAGCAGCTTGCGGGTTCTGTTTGTAGCGTAAAATGCGCATCATCAATTGCAAGTGCCCTTGTGCTTGCATCGGACCGCCCATCAAACCAAATGACATCAACGGTGTGCCATCGGCGTTCATTACGAAGCCCGGGATAATAGTGTGAAAGGGCCGCTTGCCTGGAGCAACGGTGTTGACGTGTTCTGGGTCGAGAGTGAACGCAGCTCCACGGTTTTGCAGGCTGATACCAGTGCCCGGTACGACAACACCTGAGCCGAAGCCCATATAGTTTGATTGTATGAAGGACACCATCATGCCGCTTTCGTCCGCCGCCGATAAGTACACCGTACCGCCCGCTTGAGGTGAGCCGTGACCAGGGTTGCTAGCCTTCTCATTCACCAGCGCGGCACGCCCCTTCAAATAATCAGCATCAAGCAGATGGTCAGCCTGGACGTGCATGTGGTCCTTGTCAGCCACGTGGTGCTGCAGATCGGCCAACGCCAATTTCATCGCCTCCAGAACCGGATGAATAGTCTCTACGCTGTCTACCGGATGATCGCCGACGCCGAGCGCTTCGAGCATGGTTAATCCTGCTAGCGTGGCAATACCTTGTCCGTTGGGGGGTAACTCATGAACCATTGCGCCGGCGTAGGGTACCGACAGGGTTTCTATCCAGTCGACGCTGTGACTCGCTAGGTCATCGAGACTCATGACGCTGCCGTTGGCATTAGCATGGGCGATGATGGTCTGCGCAAGCTCACCACGATAGAACGATTCGCCTTTGGTCTCGGCGATAATCTTCAATGTTTGCGCGTGATCCCGTAGTCGGATCTTTTCACCTGCTTTTGGCGCTTTACCTCCGGGTAAAAAGCACTCTGCAAAACCCGGCTGGTCTTTCAGTTTTTCGGCACCCAGGCGCCACAGTTCACTGATGATTGGAGTCACTTGATAACCATTTTGCGCATAGGCAATGGCAGGTTCGGCAAGTCTGGCGAAGGGCAGTTTACCGTACCTCTCAGACAACGCGACCCAAGCTGAAACTGCACCTGGTACAGTCACAGAGCCCCACCCACGCTGCGGCATTTCCGATTGCCCAGAGAAGTACTCAGGTGTCCAGCCTTGAGGGGAACGGCCGGAAGCATTCAGTCCTTGTAGCTCCTTACCGTCCCAGATGATGGCGAACGCGTCACTGCCGATACCGCATCCGGTGGGCTCGACCACGGTAAGTACCATGGCGGCGGCGATAGCAGCATCGATGGCGTTCCCGCCTGTACGTAGCATCTCCAGACCGGCTTGAGCAGCCAGCGGCTGGGAGCAAGCGACCATATTATTGCCCATCACTGGCGAGCGCGCGGACGGGTAAGGTTGGCTGTAATCCAGATCATCAAACATGCGTGGCTCTCTTCGGGCAGTAGTCAGTTTTTAGGATCAAGGGCGTCACGTAAACCGTCCCCCACAAGGTTGAAACACAGGACGGTGATGTAGATCGCTATACCTGGTGCGATCGACATCCAGGGGGCCTGCTCCATGAAATTCTTGGCGGTATTGAGCATCGAACCCCAGGACGGTGAGGGGGGTTGCTGACCCAGACCGAGGAACGACAAGCTGGCTTCTGCGAGGATGGCGGATGCGATGGTCAGCGTCGCTTGTACTACCAGTGGCGACATCACGTTGGGCATCACATAACGCAGGATGATCCAACGATCCGGCAAACCAATAGCGCGAGCGCCTTCCAGGTAATCCTCGTGACGAATTGCCAGTACCTGGCCACGTGTAAGACGGGAAAAAATCGGCATCGCTGAGAGGCCAATGGCGATCATCGCGTTAGTCAGGCTCGGCCCAAGGAAAGCACCCAGCGCAATGGCCAAGACCAGAAACGGGCAGGACAGCAAAGCATCCACGACTCGAGAAATCATCGCGTCAAGCTTGCCCCCGAAGTAACCAGCTATCAGCCCCAACGGCACACCGATGGCCATGGCAATGGCAACCGAGACGCCACCTGCTACCAGGGAACTGCGAGCGCCCCAGAGCAGGCGCGAGAATAGGTCACGGCCTAATTCGTCAGTGCCTAACCAGTACAACATTGAGGGGGCTTGGCGCACGGCGAGGAAGTTGGCCTTGAGCGGGTCATACGGCGCGATCCAAGGGGCGAGTAGTGCGGCCATGATGAACACCAACAACACAGTCGCGCCAATCACCGCGCCCTTATTCCCGAGGAATTTGTGCACGAACGGTGAGCGAGTGCGCGGTTTCACCACGCGGTCACCGATTTGCGGTGCCGTCAAAGCGATAGCTGTCATCAAGCTGTCCTCAAGCGTGGATTGATCATGCGATAAAGCACATCGGCCAACAGGTTCAAGAGCAGGAATCCAATGGCGACGCTCAGCACCACCCCTTGCACTACTGCGTAGTCGCGATTGAAGACTGCATCAACGATCATCTTGCCGAAGCCGGGAATGCTGAACACTTGCTCGGTCAGTACCGCACCACCCAGCAGTTCACCGAATAGCAGAGTTGTAAGGGTGACGATGGGCATCAACGCGTTGCGTAGCGCGTGCTTTAGAATCACTGTGCGCGGAAACAGACCCTTGGCGCGGGCTGTACGCACATAGTCAGCACGCAGTACCTCCAGCATGGCGCTGCGGGTATGGCGCATCAGCACTCCGGACAATCCGGCTCCAAGGACGAAAGCAGGTAAAATCAGGGTTTTCAGATTTTGTCCGACGTCCTCACTCAGCGGTACAAAGCCAGAGGCCGGTAACCATTGCAGCTTCACCGCGAAAATCATGATCAGTAGCAATCCCAGCCAGAAGTGCGGAATCGAAATCCCAGACAGAGCAACGATGTTGGCTCCGTAGTCCACTGCGGTACCTTTGCGCACGGCGGAAATCACGCCGGTGGGAATGCCGATCAGCAAGGCAATGAATAGAGCCAGCAGTGACAGTTCGATAGTCACCGGCAGCTTGGAGGCGATCAGTGTGGTCACCGACTGTTCAGTGCGCAGAGACGTGCCAAAGTCGCCCTGCAGTACGTTGCCGACCCAATGGATGTATTGCAGCGGCAACGGGTCATTGAGGTGATATTTGGCCCTTAGGTATTCCATTACCTGCGGGTCGCGCTCTTCGCCGGCCATCGCCAGCACCGGGTCGCCCGGCAGCACTTTCTGCAGGGTGAAGACGAACAGCGAGACGAGAATCAGCGTGGGTATGGCGCTGAGCAAGCGCCTGACGATGTAGATCAGCATCACGAAGCCTCTAAGAAAAAGTGGAAGTGCTCAAATGCGTTGCGATCATTTGATTGCGACGTCGGCCAGGCGAATCAGACCGTCCGGATTAGGCACGAAACCCGTGATGTCGCTGCGCATGGCGATAATCCGCGGTTCGAACACCAGATAGGTGATTGGCACTTCTTCGGCGAGCACGCGCAGAGCCTGGAAGTACAGGGCCTGCCGTTGCGACTGATCGTTAATAGTGCGGCCTCTGTCGAGCAGTTCGTTAAGTTTTGGAACACAGAAGTGGCCATAATTGTTTGCACCTTTACAGGCGACAAACTGATATACCTCACCGTCAGGATCCGGTCGGCCAGACCAGCCGCTCATGCCAACCTGAAAGTTCCCCGACTGCTGCTCGCTCAGCAGTGTGGCGTACTCAGTCGCGACAAGATTGACCTTAAACCCTCCTTCCTCAGCCATCGCTTGAATGATCTGACCGATTTGTTGGGCGATCGGATTGTTGGCAACTTTCAGCTCGACCACCACTGGCAGCGTTAAGCCTGCTTCAGCTAGCAACTTTTTGCTTTGCTCAACATTGCGCGCCGGAGTCAGCAAGCTCTGATCGTAGTAGTGGCTGCTCATCGGAAAGGGCTGGGCGCTCGGTGTATAAAGTCCTTCGAATACCACTTGATTGATGGCGTCTCGATCAATCGCCAGTTCAAATGCTTTGCGTACACGGCTGTCTTGTCCAATAGGCGTTTTGGAGCGTTCGCCGTTATTAATGTTATACATCAGGTGCAGATAGCCCAGACCCGGGGTGGTAAAAACTTGCAACTTGTTGTCAGCCTTCGCGACTTTCACGTCGGTTGGGGCGACGCGCTCGATCATCTGTAAATCCCCCGAACGTAGGTTGGCGAGACGTACCGAGGTGTCAGGAATCGGAAGAAAGATAACTTTGTCGAAGTGATAGGCCTGCTTGTTCCAGTAGTTGTCAAAGCGCTCCAGCACGATGCGATCTTGCTGCACGCGCTGGACGAATTTGTATGGCCCAGAGCAGATCGGTTTCGCGCCAACGTCAGCCGCAGAAGCCTTAGGGGCCAGCATCATCCCAGCACGGTCCGACAGTTGGGCTATCAATGTTGCATCAGGTTTATCGACCTTGATTACAACCGTTCTGGCATCAATTACGTCAATGCTTTCCACTGATGACAACTCGCTCTTGCGCAGCGAATCAGGCAGGGTGCGGGCGCGGTCGAGGTTGAACTTCACAGCGGCGGCATCAAACGCTTCTCCGTCGTGAAATTTCACGCCTTCGCGCAGGGTCATGGTTAGGGTTTTGTTGTCTTCACTCCAGCTCCAGGCAGTGGCCAGTTGAGGCACGTATTCGAGGTTGGGATTTATGTCCACCAATTTGTCGCACAGCGCGGTGTAGATCAGTCGGCTCGAATAAGTTCTCGAGCGATGGGGGTCGAGTACGTCTGGGTCATCCTGGATACCGATGCGCAGCGTGGATTCGGCCAAAGCGGCATTCACAGCGAGCAATAGCAGCGTTCCCGTCATGAGTTGGGTAAACTTCATGGCTGACTCTCCATGGATTGGGCTTGATGGCTTTTAAACAGGCTAAGGCGTTGGATATAAGCCGCGCTGGGCGTCGGAACTGTGAGCAAACCTGCGCCCGCGTTGGCGATTTCGCGCCAATAATGGCAAGCGACTTGACGCTCGGATTCAACGGTTTCGAACACCGGCTTCACTTCATGGCAAAGTGGCTTGGCATGGGGGCAACGGGAATGGAAGCGGCAGCCGGAAGGGGGCTTGCTCGGGCTGGGCATGTCGCCCCCCAATACTGCCCTCGAATGACGTAGGTCCGGGTGACTGACCGGTACCGCCTCCACCAAGGCTCTGGTGTAGGGGTGGAGCGGCATTTCGAACAACGTATTCACAGGTGCCAGTTCGACGATCTCCCCTAAATACATCACCGCCACACGGTCACTCATATGGCGGATCACGGCGAGGCCGTGAGCTACGATCACTAGGGTCAGGCCAAATTCATGTTTAAGATCTTCCAGCAGATTGACCACTTGAGCCTGAACCGACACGTCCAGCGCCGATACCGGTTCATCGCCGAGGATCAAACGCGGTTCGGAAGCCAGGGCCCTAGCAATGCCGATGCGTTGGCGCTGTCCTCCAGAGAACTCATGTGGAAAGCGGCTGCCATGTTCGGGAGCTAGGCCAACGGTGCGCAACAATTGCGCGACTTTATCCTCCCGTGCGCTGCGGCTAATTTCAGTATGGAGCCAGATCGGTTCACCGATGATTGATTCCACGCTCATGCGCGGGTTCAGCGAGGCGAAGGGGTCTTGAAAGATGATCTGCAAATCACGGCGTGCTTGACGCAGTTTCTCGGGAGACAGACTTGAGAGATTCTGGCCCTCATACATGACCTCACCCGTCGTCGGGTGGATCAGGTTGAGCAACAGCCGCCCGAGTGTCGATTTTCCAGAACCGGACTCACCTACTAGCGCCAGAGTCTCTCCTCTGCGTACGGCCAGTGAAACTTGATTGACCGCCTGAACTGGTGGCTTTCTACGTTGGAACAGACCGGTTTCGCTGCTGAAGTGTTTACTTACCGCGATGCTCTGGAGAATCGGTTGCTCGACTGTCTCGCTTACACTCGTAACGCGTTCGAAAGGGTTCATGCGATCTCTCCCAGGTGCTCTTCCAGCGGCGCACGGATGCAGGCGGCAAAATGCCCGTTCGATACTTCCCGAAACTGTGGGCGCGCTTCGCGACAAGCTGCGAGGACGAAGGGGCAGCGTCCGGCGAAGCGGCAGCCGGTCGGCATCTCGCTTGGTGTCGGCACGCGTCCGTTGATAGTTGCCAGCCGGCCGTCACGCGGTCCCATCGACGGCATTGATCCCATCAGACCGATGGTGTACGGATGCTGCGGGTCATCGAACAGGGCTTTGACCGAGCCGCTTTCAACCACCTGCCCGGCGTACATCACCATGACGTCATCGGCCACCTCGGCAACCACCCCTAGATCGTGTGTGATGAGGATCATCGAGGTTCCTGTGTCGGCCTGCAGGCTGCTTACCAACCCGAGGATTTGCGCTTGAATGGTCACATCCAGCGCAGTGGTGGGTTCGTCAGCGATAATCAGTTTCGGGGAGTTGGCCAATGCCATGGCAATCATCGCCCGTTGGCGCATTCCCCCGGAAAGTTCATGGGGATAGGCGTCCAGGCGTTGTGCCGCGTCGGGCACGCGAACTTTGTTCAACATCTGCAGTGCAAGTTGCCTAGCTTCCTTTTGGCTTAGCCCTTGATGACGTACCACGCTTTCAGCGATTTGCTCGCCAATGGTGAACACCGGATTGAGGGAGGTCATTGGCTCCTGAAAAATCATCGCTATGCGATTACCGCGCACATCCAGCAATCGCTCAGCGGACATCTGCAGCAAGTCTTCGCCCAGCAGGCTTGAGGACTGTGCCTCAATCATGGCGGTTTCCGGCAGAAGCCCCATCAATGCCATAGAGGTCACGCTCTTGCCACAGCCAGACTCGCCGACGATAGCGAGGGTCTTACCCCCCTGAACAGAGAACGATACGCCGTCGACCACATTGGCCGGGGCGCCTTTGAAACGCACAGTCAGGTTGTTGATGCTTAATACAGGGTGTTGATGTTCGGAGTGATTCAGGTTCATAGGCTCGCCTCGAGGTCTTGTTGAGTTACGGCTTCCAAGGCCTGTTGCAATGCGCGCAGGTGACCGCGCATTGCCATCGCTGCCTTAACCGGGTCCCGGCTTTCGATGGCACTGACAATGTCGTCGTGGTCGTGGCTGTACATATCGAGACGATCATTGCTGCGCGCTCTGTGCCGTAGGTCACGCCAAATCGGATCGAGGCGGATGGCATCGAGCATTTCAAACAAGTCCAACATCAAGCGATTACCTGAGGCCTCGGCGATAGCTCTATGCAACGCGCTGTCCCATAACTCTATGGACTCAGCGTCTGTTTCATCCATGCCTTGTTGGTAGCTGGTGCGTTCGACCAATCGCCGCAGGATCGCCATCTGGTCACCGCTGGCCCGGACAGCGGCAAGGGAAGCTAACGCGGGTTCCAGATAAAGGCGTGCTTCCATGACCTCGCTGAAATTGGTCCGGCTCGCAAGTTTGGCAAAGGTCATGCTTGCAGTAGGGGGTGTTGGGCCCACATAAGTACCCTTTCCTTGGCGGCGCCAGATCCGCCCCTCGGCTTCGAGTACGGAAAGTGCCTGACGAATTGCTCTACGGCTGCCGCCAAGCTCTGCTGCTAGCTCTCGCTCGGTGGGCATTGCCCGCTGTGGCGTTGAGCTATATTGCGCAACCATTTGGCGAAGGACATCCAGCGCCAGTTTTGTTGAGTTTTTGGAAGGTGCATCGGTCTCGGAGCTTTCCATTTATGGTTCTCGCGACTAGCAAAAAAGCGGGAGCAGTAGTGGGTGCAACCCAGGAATCTGCGGTGCCAGGATGATTGCAAGCGTGATGCCAATTTCAATTGGTTCGTATCGCGGACAGTCCGTCACGGGAGTTTTCCGCGCAAACATAGTGATCGTCAGGGGCGATTGGGGAGAGCTACCAGAGCGGGTATGATTGGTTCGGCGTTAGGTGAACCAATATTTCAGGCGGGACCATATGAGTGGGCATCTAAGTTACAGATGTTCCGTTAGGGGACGTCGTGAGTAACAACGGCGTGCTGAAAATCAGTGGCTGTGATCCGGCGTACCCTGCTTTTTCCATGTTGTCTCAATCACAGCGCCTAAGACAGCAAAAAGCCACTTGGCAAAAATCCGAAAACCCAATCGGCGGAACTGCGTAAACAGCTCACCATAAGGCTCCTCGAACGAGCCTTGGAGACGGAAAAGCTCGAGCACGTAGGATGTGAAAAAGGTGCCGCTGTTACCAATGCGACGGACATTCTCGCGCCATCACGGCAAAACGCTGAAGGGTTAGTTTGGCAAACTACCATAGGGTATTCCCTGCGACCCAATGCTTCAGGTGGCAGTGTAGAGGCGGTGTAATGCTGCAAGCGTCGAGGGAGTGACTTCGATCTTCAATGAGAAGACCCCGCGATTGGCTCGCGGGAATCGTTAGCGTTAATAGCCTAGCGCACAACCATCTCTGCGCGAATCTGCGCCAGCACGAAGGACTCCAGATTCTTGATCTATCCAGATTGCTTGAGCAGTGCCGAGCGGCTTCGTGGCACGTTTCACGTCATGCCCCAGCTTTCTGAGCGCCGCAACGGTCTCTTCAGGTATGGTCTCTTCAACTTCAAACGAGTCTTCATAGGCGAAGAACCTGGGCGAGTCGATCGCTTCCTGAATCCCCATTCCGTAATCGACCACGTTCGTCAAAATTTGAACCTGGCCCATTGGTTGGAAGTGCGCACCGGTTACGCCAAACGCCATCACTGTTTCATCATCCTTCGTCAGCAACGCAGGAATAATGGTGTGAAGCGGTTTTTTTCGTCCAGCGAGGCAGTTAGGGTGGCCTTCCTGAAGTGTGAATCCGCTGCCACGGTTGTGAAGGATGATTCCAGATTTCGGAGCCATAATGGCGCTTCCGAAGTCATCGAAGATCGAATTGATGAACGATACGCTGGTACCCTCCTCATCGACCACAGCGAGATGGATGGTATCGGCATGACGCGTGTGTGAAAGCACGTCGAGACCTTCAATGCGAGTGTCAATTTTGATTCTCGATGCGAGGTCTACGGCTCGTTCCTCCGAAAGCAGATAGTCCAAGGGCATAGGATGGTGAGCCGGGTCGCACAAGAAAAGGTCCCGCTCTGCGTAGGCTATACGAGAGGCCTCGGCCTGAAGATGTAGTCGCTCCGGGCCCAGTGGATCCAGCTCCGTTAGATTATACTGCTCAAGGACCTTGGCCATCGCTAATGCTACGACCCCTTGGCCACTAGGAGGACACTCCCACAACTGGTAGCCACGGTAGCTAACCTTGATCGGCTCGACGTATTCCGGATGGAACTCTTCAAAGTCTGGTGCCCTGTGGGTCCCACCTAGGGACTGCAATGACTCCAGAATATCCTCTGCAATCCATCCCTTGTAGAAGACTTCCGAGCCTCCTTCGGCAATGCTTCGAAGTGCTTTTGCGAGCAGTGGCTGTTTGTGAATGTCGCCTGGCTCGGGCGCTTCGCCATCCGGATAAAACGTTTCCAGGAAATGCTTGCAGTGTAGTAGCTGACCTTTGCGAACCAGCCAGTCACGGGCCAGACGTTCTGTCACTGGGTAGCCATTCTCTGCTGCTCGAATTGCAGGTTGCAACAGTCGCGCGAAGCTCAGCTTACCGTAATCTTGAGACAGCTTGTGCCATGCCGCAACTGCACCTGGAACGGTAATGGCGTCGGCGCTGTAGGGATCGATCACCTTGATGCCACGTTGCTTGAAGTGGTCCAAGGTCGCGCCTGCCGGCGCCCAGCCGGCGCCGTTCATCGCCTGAACAGGCTGCCCTTTGCGTTTGAACAGAGCAAAGCAATCCCCCCCAATACCCGTTTGTGTAGGCTCGACTACAGCCAATATTGCGGCCCCTGCGATTGCTGCATCGAACGCATTGCCACCCGCCAGGAGAATCTCAAGGGCGGCCGAGGTTGCCAGACCGTGAGAGGTGGTAACCATCGCTCTAGTGCCCATTACTTCCGAGCGACCCGGTTTTTGGAAGTTTCGCATACAGACTCCTGTTCGGTGGTACGGCCATGAAAGGTGACGCTTCAAGCGAGGTTGCTCGCTAGCTGAATAGCTCCACCTTACCTGCGTGCAAGCGCAACATCGGCGCGTTTTGAACACTAAAAATGCAACATATTATCAGTGGGCTCTGGCTTAATATACTTGGCATGGCAAGATAGGTGCAAAACTATAACAAATATATACGCGCTACTTGCGTGCGAGTGCTATCTGAGCACCACTTTTAGCTCTGTCATCAGGCAAGACCTTAAGATCTGCGAGAATCCAATAACAATAGCGGAGAGAATTTATGCAGCCGGCAATTTCATACGCAGGGGCAGTGAATCAAAGTTCATGGAACAAGCAGGATACGCTATGGGTGCTCGGAATTTATGGATGTGCAGTTAGTAGCGGGAGCCTATTTCTCCCAATCAGCTTGGGGCTGGCTGGGTTTTGGCCGATGCTCCTTCTTTCGATTCTCGCTTTTCCGGTCACCTACTATACATACCGATCACTTGGAAAATTCATTCAGTCGGCACACACCCTTGGTGGGCAGGAAGGCAATATTATTGATGCCGTAGAGCAAAATCTAGGGATCAGCTGGGCAAAGTGTCTGACATGCTTGTACTTCTTTACAGTATTCCCTGCACTGATGGTCTACACAATAACTATCACTAATACAATCATCGACTTTATAGATATTCAGTTGCAACTAGGTGAGGTCCCCCGGCTCATCGTCGCTCCGATCGCAACACTGCTCTTGGTGGTCCTTACTCAGGGAAACACTACATTTATCGTCAAAACGATGGGGTTGATCGTCTTTCCGTTCATAATTTCTTTGGTGGTGATCTCCTTGTTTGCCATGCCGAAGTGGAATCTGTCATATATGACCACGGCGCATGATTTTGGTGGAGTCGGCGGGGTGGTCTCGTCTGTATGGACGTCGCTGTCAATGGTAGTGTACGCGTTTAGCTTTACATCAATCATTTCCAGTTTCATTGTTGCCCAGAAACATTCTTACGGCGAGGAAGCACCCCGTAAGGTGTCCAAGATAATGTATGTGGCAGTCGTATTGATCGTAAGTACAGTTATATTCTTCTCGTGGAGCTGTGTTTTTGCACTCACCCCAGCAGAACTTTTGGATGCGAAGGCTAACAATCTTACGGTCCTGTCGTATCTGGCCAGGAAATTCGAAAGCCCTTGGCTCGCGAGTGCGCCGCAGTTGATTGTATTCACGGCGACCATCAAGTCTTTCCTCGCTCACTTCCTTGCTACCAAGGAGAGCGCAAAAGGGTTCGCTTCCACGTGCCTGGGGTGCAAGCCAGCAGTCGTGCATGGTAAGGGTCTTCAACGAATGCTTGCCATTTTCATCTTGGTCGTAACCACAATTCCTGCCATCCTCAACTGGAATGTGCTCAGCCTTATTAAGGTGGGGATGGTGCCGGTTAGTATATTCATCGTGTTCTTTCTGCCTCAGTATGCCTTCATGAAAGTTCCTGCTCTGCAGAAGTATCGTGGCGGCGTGGCGAACTGGTTTGTCCTCGCGATCGGTGTCCTCTGTTTAATTGATGCATTCCTGACGGTCTTCAAATAGCGGAACTTACAGCGCTCTGTTCATGATGTGCAGAGCGCTTCTCAGTGATCATCCCAGTGGTGTGGTTACTTTATAGGAAAGAAATCGCCGGGAGTGATGCCGAAATGTGTTTTAAATGCGGAGATAAATGCAGAGGTGGACTGATATCCACAGTTAAGGGCTACCTGAGTGACCTTGACACCTTGACCTAATTCTTCAAGCGCTCCCAGCAACCGCATTCGCTGGCGCCATACCCGGAACGTCAGGCCGGTCTCACGCATCAGGATTCTTCTCAGGGTTTTCTCAGATGCGCCTAGCTCATTCCCCCATTCAGTAAGTGATCTTCCTTCATCGGGCGATTCCTGAAGTTTCCGACACATTTGGAGAACGCGATGATCTCGGGGCAGGGGCAGTGACATGCTCACTTCTTTGGCTGTGCGCAGCTGGTCGATCAGGACAAGAGCCAGGCGTCCATCTTCGCCCCCCATATCGTACTCAGCATCAAGTTGGCAAAACTGCTTGATCAGTTCATGAGTGAGGGGGCTGATTTCGATTACCCGGCAGTGGTTTTGGCCGCTATGGATCACCTCTTCATCAATGTAAAGGCTCCTCATCTCGGTGTTGGCGAAGCTGAATACCTCATGCTCCATGCATGAAGGTATCCAGACAGCTCGCTGAGGAGGCGCAACGAAACTCTCATGTGGCGTATGCACATGAAGAACACCGGAAATAGCGTACGAAAGCTGAATCCAGGAGTGCTTGTGCATCCGGGTCCGTTCGGCACGCGTCAATGACTCTTTGCGCGCATACAGAGGACGAGGAAGGGCCAGAAGATTGGGTATCAAGCGCTCATGGACACCGATTTGTCCGTTTGGAGACATTTTTTGCCCTTGTTGCGTTAGTCGGATGTAGTGGACAAGGCTAAGGTATGTGTGCGCTTCTTACAACGACAGGATTTTCCTCATGGCTCGCTCGCGGTTTCTACCGGATAATTTTACCCTCACACTGGTGGCAGTGGTTGCTGCCGCAACCTTCCTTCCAGCGCGCGATCAAATCGCCGTTGCGTTCGACTGGATCACCAACCTCGCTATTGGGCTGCTTTTCTTCCTTCACGGAGCGAAGCTGTCTCGACAAGCGATTCTTGCAGGTGCTGGCCACTGGCGACTGCATTTCTTGGTATTTCTTTGCACCTTCGTGCTTTTTCCACTGCTTGGCCTCGCCATGAAGCCTGCCCTGTTGCCTGTGCTGGGCAATGAGTTGTACATGGGCTTTTTGTACCTCTGCGCGTTGCCTGCGACCGTTCAATCCGCCATCGCATTCACCTCACTGGCAAGAGGCAATATCCCTGCAGCCATTTGCAGTGCCGCAGCCTCAAGCCTGATCGGGATCTTCATCACGCCGGTTCTTGTAGCGTTGTTGATGGGTGTCCATGGGGACGGTAACTCGACTGTTGAGGCCATCCGAAAAATCAGCATGCAACTGCTCGTCCCTTTCTTGGCCGGTCAGGTCGCGCGTCATTGGATCGGGGATTGGGTGGGTCGCAACAAGGCTTGGCTCAAGTTCGTTGATCAGGGATCCATCCTTCTTGTAGTCTACTCCGCCTTCAGCGCCGCTGTGATTGGCGGCTTGTGGCAGCAAGTACCTCCCGTCATGCTCGGCTGGATTGTGCTGGGGTGCTGTTTGCTACTTGCCCTGTCGTTGGGAATCACCTCGCTTCTGGGGAAATGGCTTGGTTTTAGTGTTGAAGACCGCATCACCATTTTGTTCTGTGGTTCCAAGAAAAGCTTGGCAACCGGCGTCCCCATGGCCCAGGTTCTGTTCGCCGGCAGTAGCATTGGCTTGATCATTCTTCCTCTTATGCTGTTCCATCAAATCCAGCTCATGGTATGCGCTTGGCTGGCCCAGCACTTATCGCGTCGATCGGAATCTCCTATGCTCGAAGCGGAGACCATCAACCAAGTGCCAGCTTGTGAAAAGCAGGAAAGCCAAGCCGTCAAAGATTGATGCGCGTGCCGCATATCAGCGGCCAGGTCATCTGACCGGGCCGTTTGGCGGGCGAGCTCAGATATATGAGCAGTTTTTAGGGAAAGCGGAATGCAGAGATTGGAGGCGATTAATGCAACTTGACGCATATGACAAGAAAATCCTGACACTGCTTCAGGTAAACAACAAACTGCCTCAGCGTGAGCTGGCCGAAGCCGTCAGTCTGTCTCCGTCCGCCGTAAACCGGCGAATCACGGCGCTAGAGGCTGCAGGTGTAATTAAGCACAACGTCAGCGTGGTGGACCCGGCGTCAGTAGGGCGGCCTATCACCATCATCGTGGAGGTGAAGGTTGAAAACGAGCGCCTCGATCTGCTGGATGAGATCAAAGCACGGTTTGTTTCACGTGCTGAAGTGCAGCAGGTCTACTATGTCACGGGTGACTTCGATTTCCTGCTGGTACTCAATGTGAAAGACATGACTGAGTACGAGGCTCTTACTAGGGAAATGTTCTTTTTCGGCAACATCAAGCAGTTCAAGACCTACGTGGCGATGCAGAGCATCAAGCGCACTTTTGCCGTGCCAGTAGTGGCGAGCTGACAACCTACGGGATGCTCATGAGGGGTCTCCATGGCGGGGTCGTCATGAAGTGGTCTGATTAGGAGTAATGGTGGCCAGCCACCATGCAAGGGTGCAGGTCAGGTTCTCAGCTCAAGCTGCGTTCTGTTCGAAGCAGCGAGGCCGGTCATCACGATAAGCCGTCTCTGTAACGATGCAGCATCGGACTACAACAGATGGGGCGACTGTTAAAGGTGGAGCCGAGCAGGGTCATCGGGGTTTATTCTGCCCAGCGCCATCCAAACAGCAGATTCAGGATGTTTTGGCGACAATCCAAGCCCGTTGACGCGCTGCAATAGCCTCAGCCGACTGACCTACCAGATCAGCAAATACCTTCGGGGCGGTAGCACCCTCGGTGCTGATCAGCAATACCCGAGACTGAGCGTCGATGCTGATATCAGCTGCCAAGCTGCCGGATGCGACGACGCGTTTGAGGGCGGACAGACCAGCCACTGCTGACTCACCCGATACCAGAGGAATGTCATCACCGTTCTCAACTGCGAGACGTCGCATTGAGGCGACCGCTTCGTCATCCGTAATGGTCATGAAGAAGTCGACACTGGGCTGCAGGAATTTCCAAGCCAATGGCGAGGTTTCGCCGCAGGCCAAACCGGCCATCACGGAGTCTACAGAGCCGGTAGCTTTGGCGGCCCTCCCGGCGATTGCGCTCTGGTAGAGGCAATCTGCTTGCTCAGGCTCGACGACAACGAAGATTGGGCGCTTGCTGCCAAAAAATTCCCAGAAATAGCTCACGATGCCGGCTGCGAGGCCGCCTACACCGCCCTGCAAAAAGACGTGGGTGAAATCTTCACCATTGCTGCTCGCTTCAATGATTTCGGCGGCGATGGTGCCGTACCCCTGCATGACATCACGTGGGATTGTTTCATAACCTTCGTAAGAGGTATCGGAAACAACGATCCAGTTGTTGTCAGCAGCAATCGTAGCAGCGTGTTCAACTGACTCATCATAATTGCCGGTGATACGCACGATCTGCGCGCCATAGGCCGCAATGGCCTCTTCGCGCTCAATGCTTACATTGGCGTGCAGAACGATTACGCATTTGCAGCCAATATCTTGGGCAGCAGCAGCCAGCCCTTTGCCGTGGTTACCATCAGTTGCGCTTACAACGGTGAAGTTGGCCAGCTCATGCTCATACTCACCACGAAGCAGCAAACTGGGGTCAAACTTGCTCTCCGCATAGGTTCGGAGAATCAACCGAACCAAAGCGATAGGGGCACCGAGAGCCTTGAAGCTGCCGAGCTCAGAACGTGCAGACTCGTCTTTGATCTTGACTACCGCCACACCCAGCTCTCTCGCCAGGCCAGGAAGGTTGTATAAGGGGGTGCCGTTATTGATCTTGTTCCAAGTGGAGAGCCAGAAGCGGCTCTCAGCTGCTTTTTCAATGCTCATGATTTCGCGTAGTTCAGTAGGATAGCTCTCGCGGCGAGCATTTTTATTAGCTGTAAACATTCACTATATCCCCGATGGGTTATGGACTTTTACAATCAAAGACTGGCTGTGTGCATGATTGATGGCGAGAATCATAAGGGAGTGTGGGGTCAAAAATTTCGCGTTTCCTTACCTCCGTTCGGTAGATTGTTGCGTTTAGTCCTGCTTTCACGCTCACATTATTAACCTGAGCGGTCTACCTGAGGCGCCCTTGGCAATGGCGGCGCTAGGTCGACCGTCACACAGATAGACTGCGTATCCAGGAATAGAATCAGCGGGTTGAAAATAGTCTTATGCTTTCTCTCCGTCCATTCTAGGCTGTTGTGTCTCGCTCACTGAACTTGACGATGGTGGAAATTCCTAGGTAGAGGGATTGAGCAGGCCGTTGGGTACTAGCGTGGAGAGATGGTACGAAGGATCTGTGATTGCTTCCCCGTAGTTATAGATGACTGAAGATAATTTTTGACTATCGAGGCACCTCCATCTGATATAAGTATTTTAAACATTTTGAGTGGCCATTCCGGTCAATTATTGATTTTGTGTGTGAAGAATAATCTGTCAGGCAAATTGACATGTGATGCGAGCAATTTGCTAGTCAAATCGATCTGATTGGCATATTCGCTTATGCAAAATTGCGGCTTACGATTACCTCCTAAATTGAACAACAATAGAGGCCGTTGCTGTGACTGAATACAAAATTGCTCTGCTGGGTTTCGGCGGTGTGAACCGTGCACTGGCACAACTGATTGCTGAGAAAAACGAAGCCTGGGCTGAAGAGCTAGGCTTCACCCTGAAAATTGTCGGTGTGAGCGACATCTTCTTGGGCTCAGTGATCGGGAAGCACGGTCTTGACCCGCAGACATTGGTCAGTGTGCCAGCCGAAAAGGGTGCATTTGCCTTCTTGGAAAACGGTAATGCAGAACCTGCCAACGAGACCGTCATTCGTTTCTCAGGGGCTGACATCGTTGCTGAAGCTACGTTTACCAATCCCATCGACGGCGAGCCAGCGACCACCTTCTGCCGTTGGGCTTTGGAGAAAGGCATCAGCGTTGTCACAACCAACAAGGGCCCGGTTGCTCTGCATGCAGCAAGCCTTAAGAAGCTGGCTGCAAGCACTGGCTCGTCGTTCGAGTTCGAAGGTGCGGTAATGAGCGGCACTCCGGTAATCCGCATGGCTCAAGAAACTCTGGCAGGCTCGGAAATCACCGGTTTCAAGGGTATTTTGAACGGTACCTCGAACTTCATTCTGAGCAGCATGCAAGCAGGTTTGGACTTTGGCGACGCCTTGGCTAAGGCGCAGGCGTTGGGCTATGCCGAGGCAGATCCTACTGCAGACGTCGAAGGGCACGATGTGCGGCTCAAAGTTGTGATCTTGGCGAACGAGTTACTGGGCGCGAAGCTGACACCGAACGATGTCTCTTGCGAAGGTATTTCTAAGACCACAGCTGAGGATATTCAGAGTGCCGCGAGCAATGATGCTCGCTGGAAGTTGATCGGCAGTGCCAAACGCAGTGAATGTGGCGCAGTTGTCGCGTCGGTCAGCCCTCAGCTTCTGACCAACACCGACGCTTTGGCAGGTGTAAGTGGTGCTACCAACGCTGTCACGTTTGAGACCAACCTTCTAGGCCCGGTAACGGTGGTGGGAGCAGGAGCTGGTCGAATTGAGACCGCCTACGCGTTGCTTTCGGACATCGTCAGCATTCACAAGAAAAAAACCAAACAGGCAAACTGATATGAACAGCTTGACTCTGACCCTGCCTACGAGCTTTGAGGGAATTAGCGTCCTCAACCCATTCGATAACTCAGTGATCGGCGAGGTTGCGAAGATTCCAGCAACGGCCGCCCCTGAGGTGATCGACATTGCCCTGCAGGGAGCCGTCATCGCTCGTGATCTCTCCCGAGCCGAGCGCTCGCGTATCCTCGAGCAGGCGGCAATCCTAGTGGAAAAAGACAAGGATGATTTCGCCAAGCTCATTTCTGTCGAGTCAGGTAAAACAATTCGCCAGGCCCGCAAAGAAGTTCTCCGCTGTGTGAACACGCTCAAGCTTTCCGCTGAAGAGGCCAAGCGCAATGCTGGAGAGGTCATTCCGTTCGACGCTTACGTAGGATCTGAATCGCGGCAGGGTTGGTTTACCCGTGAGCCTCTGGGGGTGATTCTGGCCATCACTCCGTACAACGATCCGCTGAATCTGGTGGCCCACAAGCTTGGTCCGGCCATTGCCGGCGGCAACTCGGTAGTGCTAAAACCTTCTGAGTTGGCACCCCTTTCAGCGGTGAAGCTGGTTAGCTACCTGAACAAAGCCGGTCTGCCAGCAGAAGTCGTTTCGGTTGCTACCGGTGATGCCGAGCTCGGAAAAGCCCTGGTTGCGCACCGCGCAGTACGCATGATTTCGTTTACCGGTGGGTTTGTTACCGGGGAGCAAATCACGAAAACCGCCGGCCTGAAGAAAATGGCTATGGATCTCGGTGGCAATGCTCCAGTCATCGTTATGGGCGACTGTGATCTTGAGTCCACCGTGGAATCTTGCGTTTCCGGAGCGTACTGGGCGGCAGGGCAGAACTGTATTGGTACCCAGCGAATTCTGATCGATACCAAGATCTATCAGGCATTCAAAGAAAAATTTGTTGCACAGTCCAGCCAGCTGGCGGTTGGTAACCAGTCTGACGAGGCCACTGACGTAGGCCCTATGATCTCTGAAGCATCTGCAAAGCGTGCGGAAGAGTCGGTGCAGGAAGCTGTCAGCAGAGGGGCTAAGGTTCTGCTTGGCAACAAGCGGGAAGGTACGCTGTTTTATCCGACCGTCCTTGAGAATGTCAGCTTCGAATGCAAAGTTTGGCAAGAGGAAGTCTTTAGCCCTATCGTCATTCTGCAGCCGATCAACACTCTTGAAGATGCTCTGGCGCTCGCCAATGAACCTGAGTACAGCCTGCATGCCGGTATTTTCACAAGCAACTTGAACACTGCGATGAAGGCTGCCAAGTTGCTTGAGGCGGGCGGGGTAATGATCAACGATTCATCAGATTATCGTTTCGATGCGATGCCATTTGGTGGTTTCAAATATGGAAGCATGGGACGTGAAGGTGTTCGATTCGCCTACGAAGACATGACTCAGCCGAAGGTCATTTGCCTAAACGGACCAAGTGAGTAAAGCCATCCATACTCTTAAAACCCGGCAGTATAGGTAGCGTCGCTGCCTCTACTTGATTTGATCTGCAGTGTTCATGCAGTGGATCTATCAGATCTAAATTTATCCAGTTGGTGCTAGTACCTGCGGTGTGTTCGAGTTTACACATTCATCGATGTTTGAAATGTGATCGATTGGGCGGAAGCTCAATAGTCTTCCGGAATAGCTGTCTTCGTAGGTAGACCTTTAGCCTCCCAGTACCAGGAGGCTTTTTTTATTGCCGATGGAAATCTCAATAGGCCGAGCTCAGCATTGTGGCGCACGACGCAGCGGTCAGTGATCAAACGTGCTCGTCCTAGCTTACACCCCCCCCCGTACTCACTCAGATCTGCCACGTGCGGCATCATCTCACAGCAGAAGGCTTGGTCGTGTTTGCTTCGATTAATGCACGCCTCAACTGCTCTCCGTGGAGGACTGCTCAGATTCACGGGTAGCCAAGGGAGGAATTGCTCTAAATTGAGCATTTTGACCAGAAAACAATGCAATTTAACCTATTTAAATGCTTGCGCTTCGTGCATAGATTATCCAAGCGCTACTCAAGGTCCTTCTGGTAGCACGAAATTCAGCTGAATTAAATTTGGAGTCTATATGGACTACGTAAGCACTCGTGGTTCTACGGGGTCGACCCGTTTTCGCGATGTTGTGTTGTCTGGCATTGCACCAGATGGCGGTCTGTACGTGCCGTCAAGCTTACCGCAATTTGACACTGAGGAAATCGCGAGTTGGTCGTGGCTCCCCTTCGATGAACTCGCGTTCCAAGTGATATCCCCGTTTGTCGATGATGAACTTGAAAGCTCGACCTTGAGGACCTTGCTGAAGGATTGCTATCAGAGCTTTCACCACCGAGCCGTAGCCCCCTTGCAGCAGATTGGCCAAAATGAATGGGTACTGCAACTTCATCATGGGCCAACGCAGGCCTCAAAGGATTTTGCTGCTCAGCTTCAATCTAGGTTTGTGGGGCACCTTTTGAGGTCAACTGAGGAGGCGATCGTGATAGGGGCCACCAACGGAGACACAGGCCTTGCAGCTATCGAAGCGTTCAAAGAGGTGCCGAATGTTAAGGTAGTGGCGCTCTATCCGCGAGACGGAGTGCCCTCTGATCGTTTGGCTGGGCTTTTGGAGTCCGCTTCTGAACGGGTCAAACTGGTTGAGATAAATGGAAGCTTTGATGATTGCCAAACGCTCGTTTCAAGAGTGTTGAGAGCGTGGCCCGTCAGGGATGTAATGCCCATCAGCTTCAATTCCACGAACTGGGTAGGAGTCCTAGCTCAGATTGTTTTCTTTTTTCACAGCGTACTGCAACTGGGAGGGGGTGGCCGCCCTGTAGGGTTCAGTATTCCTGGCGCTAGCTTCGCCGAAATCTATGCCTGCTTCATTGCACAAAAGATGGGGCTTTCGATCAACCAGGTGATCGTGTCGACAAATACCAACGACGCACTTCATCGATTTATCAATCGAAATAGCTATTCAACCCGAGAGGTCAGCCACTCCTTGTCACCCTCGATGGACTTTTCGCTGTTCTCCAACTTGGAGCGGTTCATCTGGGAGCTGTATGAACACGATGGTACTAACGTGCAGCAGCTCATGTCAGTTTTCGACGACTCCGGTAAATTGAGTATCGGTAACAAGCAATGGCTTCAAGCGCGGATGCTGTTCGATTCTTATGCGGTCGCTGATGAGCAGGTGAGAGAGGAGTTGCTCACAATCTTCAGAGAGGTGGGAATCGCGGTTGATCCGCAGACGGCAACCGGAGCGCTCGCGGCCCGGCTGCATCGGCGCAGTATCGCAAGCCCCATGGTCACCTTGGCCCAGCTTGCACCCAGCAAATCATCACGGCTCTTGGCTGAGCTGAAGGTATGGAGCGGCGTGATACCATCTGTATCTGACCTTCCCGCAAATCATGTTGTTCTGAGCAAGGGTGACCTCGACGGTCTCTCGCTGTTCCTTCGAGGCGTATAGGATGGTTTTATGAAACGTCTGCTGGATCCCCAAGACGAGCGTATCTTGGCTGAGCTGACCACGAACGCTAAGATTTCCCACGCTGAGCTCGGCTCCAAGGTTAACCTATCGCGAAATGCAGTCCGTCAGCGTATTGAGCGCATGGAGCGTGACGGGGCCATTTATGGCTACACGATCCGCATTGGAGAAGGCCGTAAACCATCCCCCCAGATCAGTGCCATCATTTTCGTGTATCGACATGATCGAATGCGAGGTGAGGATGTAATCAAGGGGGTGAAATCGATTCCAGAGGTGGCGATGTGTGAGGTCATGAGCGGTGAATTCGATCTCATGGTTCGCATCGAAGCAGCTCACCCGGAGCGCGTTCATTTGGTCTGGAAAATGATCGCTGCGATGCCGGGAGTTGAAAATACCATTACAACATTCGTCTTGAGCAAAGTAATTTAGAACTCATCTGTTAAGCAGGGCTACTTGGGTAGGGATGACCTAGCAGCCCGTTTGATGCTTTAGGCGGCAGTGCTCTCCCCGCTCAATTTTTGTACCTGTCCTTTGTGGCGATATGCCAGGGTCAAGATTGCGAACCAAATAGGCATGCACAGCATGGCATGCAGCGTGTCAGGCTCGAGTGCGAGGAGTACGATGACGAATCCAAAGAATGCTAGGACGACCCAAGGCATCAGCAGCCCACCCGGCATTTTGAATCTGGACGCTAGGTGCAATTGAGGGTCCATTCGGCGGTAGCGAATGTAAGCAACCATAATCATTGCCCAGGCGAAGATGAACAGAATCGCGGAGATAGTGGTCAGCACTGTGAAGGCCGTCATTACTTCCGGGATAATAAAAAGAATCACTAAGCCAGCACCCATGCACAGGCAGGAGAACACCAGTCCGCGTACAGGAATGGAAGATTTGGAAAGAACTCTGAACAATCTCGGAGCTTGTCCCTTGCCCGATAGGCTGTAGAGCATCCGGCTCGTTGCGAACACACCGCTGTTCGCAGCCGACATCGCTGAGGTCAACACCACCATATTGATGAGGCCCGCTGCAGCAGGGAGGCCCGCGAGGAGAAAAACCTGCACGAACGGACTCTGATCAATATTGATTTTTGCCCAGGATGAGACCGAAATGATGCAACTTAAAGCTAGCACATAGAAGATGATGACGCGAACTGGTACAGAGTTGATGGCTTTCGGGAGCGTCCTATGCGGATCGTGACTTTCTGCTGCTGTGGTTCCAACCAGCTCGACACCTGCAAATGAGAAGATTGCAATTTGGAAGCCTGCGAAGAAACCACTAATGCCATAAGGAAATACAACCCCATCGGCCGTCAAATGACTCAAGGAAGCCACGACACCTTGAGGGGAGGTCACCGATAGGCTGATCATGCCAAGTCCGGTAATAATCAACGCCACAATTGCAACGACCTTGATCAAAGCAAACCAGAACTCCACCTCACCAAACATCTTCACGGCAAACATGTTTAGGGCAAACATCATGAGAAGTACGCTGAAAGCTGGACCCCACGTTGGAATATCTGGGAACCAAAACCTCATGTAGCTACTAATGATTGTGCAATCCGCGATTGCGACCACTATCCATGCTAACCAGTACGACCAGCCAATGAAATAGCCAGCCCATTTTCCAATATATTGAGTGCAGAAGTCTGTGAACGTTTTGTGTTTTAAGTCAGAAAGCAAGATTTCGCCCATAGCTCGCATGACAAAAAACATGAAAAAACCAATAATGGCGTAGGTTAGGATGATGGACGTGCCGGACACACTGATAGTTTTTCCCGAACCCATAAATAGGCCCGTGCCAATAGCGCCACCAATTGCAATTAGCTGAATATGTCTATTTTTCAGATTTCTTTTAAGCGATATATCATCATGTGTGTCGTCAGACAGATTGCTGTTATTGCTGCTAGCTTCGCGCATGATATCTCTTACCTTGATATTGTCTGTTTTAGAAAGGTTTGGTTTCGCTAGTCTCTAATTAGTTTTAGACTCCTTTTATGAGGAAGGGCTCGATTTGTCTTTCAAGCGAGCACGCCTTGGACGTTTAAATTTTATTCGCTAGTTTAAGCGCGGGCGATAAGAATATCGCAAGTGGATGGCTGAGTGAAATATGTCAAAATGACATATTTCTTGAGCATAAAGACAGCTGCTTAATCGGCATTGTCACTAAGTTATGGCCGATTAATTGAAAATGGTGGAAGACCCAAGGCATAAGGATCTTCAACAGGTTTAATTTGGCTGATTATAATTTTTTTTGAAACGGCCAGTCGCGACCGAGCGCTAACGACCCATGACAAACGCCAGAGTGATTCAGCCGCTTCGCGGTCCATCGCCGGCAAGCGCGGCGCTACGGGTGTGGCGTAGGCCTGGAAGCTAATGATGTTCCTGTGGGAGCCGGCGGTAAGACGATAAGCTGACTGAAAGGTAGGCCTAAGGGTGAGAAAAAAAGAGGTTCTCTCAGAAGCAATCAAGCGTTGGGTTGAAGGTAGCCTTGCGAATTATTAAGGCTTGGGGTGCGACACCTATGCAGACATGTCGCATCCTACGAATCTCACCAGCTACGTTTCGACGGGTGATGAAGGATGGAGAACGCAATCTGCGCCTGGACCGGGACCAACAGCAACGGATAGGTTTCGTGCTTGGGATTCATGCCATGCTGCGTAGCGTGTTCAGCAATCAAGCCAACGTCCAAAGTTTTCCGCGGCTAAAAAATGGCAACGAGTTTTTTGAGGAGCGGTCTCCGCTTGATGTCATGGCGCAGGGAGATATGATCTCTTTGTATGAAACCTGCAAGCGCCTGGAAAAGCTAGGGCAGCTGATGATTAGCTCACCTATGGCGGTTGACCCTCTGCTGGCAGGGAGTGAGGAAATCTCGTAGCTGGAATGGGGGTGGGGCAGTTTCTAAGGATAGCGCTTGGCCTGTCATTGGATAGTGCTGCCAGGCAAACCAGACGATCGAAGCTGATAATCTGTCACTGTCTCGAACAATGCTTCCGCTACCAAACGCAGCCTCTCTTCCTCAATCGAGGCACTTCCAGCTTGCGCCTCGTGATAGCAGCGCATGGCCTCTACCGCGTCTGTGCAAGCCGGATGATCATGAGGAAGCAGCTCGGCCGCTTGGGTATTGTAAGTGACCTCTCAAGCAAAGTACGTTCTCTCCATCTCATACTGTTTCCGGTGGGCAAATTGTCCGTCAGAGTCCTACTAAGTGTGGGTTAGGATTTTATCCAGTTTGGTAGTCAGGATGCGGACGGTCTCAAAAATAGCATTCTCTGGAAGACTAGTGATAGCCTGTGTCCCATATCGTGTCAAACACTAAAACTGATTCTGTTAAGCAGCAGTTACGTCCACGCAGCTGCGATTCACTTGCCTACTAAAAACCGCGGAGCGCAGAGTTAACTCAAACAGTGAATGTGTTAATATTGACGGGGCGAAAGACTTTAAGAGGAACATCCGCGATTCGTGTGGTGCGATGAATTTGCACGACGATTGTATCGTCATTGTCAGTGCAATATACAGACATTCTGAGCCTGATCTCTTTCATGGTTGGCAGCAATGCACAAAGAGGTAAGGGTGACTGCTGACGGTTGATCGAATTAGTGATCCTGATGATTTTTAGCATTTTGTATGGGTAGCGTGCAGCCCTGACCCCTTCAGGTGAAGCTCGCAGAAAATTTGTGACGTCAACCTCACCCGCGGTGAGTTTTTTAGCCGAATGTGCCGGTTCTTTTGAATTTGTAAAAATATCAAATTTCCCGTTGATGATCGCTTGTGCAAATCTTCGCGTCGGACATAGAAAGTGCCTTAACACCTCTGAGCAAGGAATGTGGATCTTCAAATCGTGAGGATCTTTGCAGAGTAAATAACTTGTGAGACTTATGAAGGACTTATGAGGGGACTTTGATCTGGATATTAAAGTTTTTATATCGTCAGTTGATAGTAAGTCATTGCAGGTTACGAGTTGTGAATGGCATGGATATATTGTGCCGGACTTTGTGTATCGAAGATTTTCGCTGATTTGTCGTCCATTTTTCCACAGAGACCCAGGTATCAAGTAAATCAATGCGATGAAAGGCAAATGAAAATTTTTAACTCTCCGTTTGTGCGCACGCTTACCGGTGAAACAGAAAAATTCGAGTGTTACAGACGAGGGATCATTTCCCATGAAGCTGATTTGCCTGACGCCGAGAATTTCCCAAACATAAGAGTCGTCTGCCAACGCCGCTATAAAATCCACTCAAACCTACAGTAAATTTCGGTGAAAAATGGAATTTATCACATATTGTTGTGATTTCTCATTTAACGATGTGTTTTACAGCCACCGACCAGGGCCGGCCCCGAGGCCGAATGATGTGGATGCCGGAACGGCCGCTGCGGCCAGCTGTTCAACGGCGCACGCCCGCTCACCGACTGAATCGCCGCCACTTCCAGCGCCTCGTGTTCATCCAGCGGCGGCAGCAAGCCGGGCAGGCGGCTGGCGAGCAAGGTCTTGCCGGTGCCTGGCGGGCCGGTGAACAGCAGATTGTGGGCACCCGCCGCCGCCAGCAGCAGCGCCCGCTTGGCCGCCACCTGACCCTGTACTTCGCTCAAATCCGGGTAAGGTTTGCTCTGCAGCACCAACCCATTGGCCGCATAAGGCGCCAACGGCACCTGACCGTTGAGGTGGGCGACAAGTTCTTGCAGGTGGGCCACCGCATACACCACCAGCCCACTGGCAAGGCTCGCCTCCTCGGCATTGTCGCGCGGCACCACCAACGCCCGGCCGGCATCGCGTGCCGCCAGCGCCGCCGGCAGTACCCCCTGCACCGCCCGCACGGCGCCGGACAAGGCCAGCTCGCCCAGGCACTCGATCTCGCTCAGCTGGGCCACCGGCACCTGCGCATCGGCCGCCAGAATGCCCAGGGCAATGGCCAGGTCGTAGCGCCCACCGTCCTTGGGCAGGTCGGCCGGGGCGAGGCTCTGGGTAATGCGCCTGGCAGGGTAATTCAGGCCCGAGTTGACGATGGCGCTGCGCACCCGGTCCTTGCTCTCTTTGACGGTGGTTTCCGGCAGGCCGACCAGCGTCAGCGTGGGCAAGCCATTGGCGAGGTGGGTCTCGACACTGACAGCGGGCGCCTCGACGCCGACCTGGGCGCGGCTGTGAACAAGGGCGAGGGACATGGACACTCCGTAGTCGCTGATGAACGCCGCGTCCTGCGGCACGTCATCAGCGTAGCGGGGTGTGGGGTGGGTGCTTCGAGAAGAGTGCTTCGGGGTTTTGCAAGGTGCTGCGGCTTACTCAGTGTCAATGGATCTGACTGTCTTAGATCCCAAAGAGGTGCCGTGGGAAGCCTGCCTCGTCAGGGAATCCCATCGCGACGAAAGAACAACCTGGCATCGCAGGCTTGCTATCGATCACGTCGGCAACCTCACGAATCCACTGGCTCTGCGGTTCGATGCGTTGGAGTAGGAGCCAGACAACCGCTATCAGTCCGTATAGGCGCTTGAGCGCACTACTGTTGAGATTCAGAGCATGGAAATACGGATCAGCTGCTGGAAAGCCCAGGACGTTACTTGAGGATTGATTCCAGATGCGAGTGTGGTGTGCGCAGCGGTTGCGTAGGGTATTGAGCTCCTTAAGCCAGCTGGTGAATGCTCGCACGTCAGCCAGTCCCAAGCGGGCGAGGACCCATCCTTGAGGCTTTCGCTTGAGCATCTGGAAATAGACGGAAAGCGTACCAAAGTCCCATGCTTCGACTGCGACCCAGAACGGTATGGAGCGATTTTTCAAGCGATGGGAGATGAAGCATTCCTCGCTACAGTCATCGAGCTTTTTCTGCTGACGAATCCTCCAGCTATCCCATTTGCTGCTGGGAAAACCTGGATTGGAGACTGTCCACTTCGGCTCGATATAGGAAGCCGAGGTGTACGCCATCTCGTCGTTACGTCCCAGCTCGTGGGCAACTACGGTCTTGAGATGGACCTCAATTGATTCAATCGCATCGAGCATGAGCAAGCGCAGCGCTTTATCGAACCTGTAAAGCTCTACGGCACGGGCGAACTGCGTGCCAACCTGAAAATCCTCCAGGCGAACTGGCTTTCTGGTATGTGGGCAGGTCAATTTCAGCCCTGCGTCATCGCGAGAGAATTTGCGCGCCGGGTACCAAAAACCGCTGAGACGGTAGTACCCCAGCCGAGCGATCTCTCGCTTGGCCGAGTCCGTATCTTCAATGTTCATGCCGCGCTGGGCAAGCAGAGTGACTAAATCAACGTAAGGCAGAAACGGCTTGGGAGGGGTAGGCTGGTTCAACTTCCGTGTCCCAGAAACAAGAAGGCCTGACCGTAATGCCGGTCAAGCCGGCAACATAGGATCAGGCGCTGTTGGGATTTATGTTGCCTCTGTGGTGTAGCTCTGTCAACCGACAAGGGTAGCGCTACGCCCCTCACGGGTAGTTGGATCTGCCGTCCCAAGCCCTACTCATACTGGCTGGGGTGCGGTTTCCGTGCGCTGAAGTGAGCAATGGAAATAGTGCTTCAGAACTTTGCAGGACGCTGCCGCTCTTTCAAGAAGCCGCTTGATCCGCCGCCGGCTCAGCTGCCTGCGCCGCTTGCGCCGCACTCGTCCGCGCATCCAGCTCGGCAACCTGCTTCTCCAGCGCCTCAAGCCGCGCGCGAGTGCGTGCGAGCACGACCATCTGGCTGTCGAATTCTTCCCGGCTGACCAGGTCGAGCTTGCTGAAAGCGCCCTGCATCAGCACCTTGAACTGGCTTTCCAGTTCAGCGCGGGGCTGGGCGGTGTCACCGTTGAACAGGCGTGATGCCTGGTCGCTGAGGGCGTCTAGAAATGCTTTGGGCGCGAGCATGGTGGGCTGTCCGCTTGATCGAAAAAAGAGCCCAAGTGTAGCACGCCGGTATAAAAGCCCTTTGCCGCACGCTTTTCGCGCATACGGTAGATAACCAGCGCACCAAAACCGTGCAGCTTTTCACTGATGGCGACTGGCCCAACCTGAACATTCCACGCAACTCGCTGTTTCCCGAGCATTTCCAGGTTTTGGCAAGGTTTCTGCAATGACCTTTGCGAGCCATGCACTGATGCGGGTCCTTGTGACCAGGCAGTGCGCAGGCCCCGCCGCGAGGCGTTTGTTCAGCGTCACTTGCTACATCGACGCCGAGCCATGCCAACGATGCGTTACAAAGCCGAGCACTGCGCTTAGACTTGAGACGGGTTTGTTTTCCTGGGGCAAGTCCACCAAATCGGGAGAGTTTCATGAAGCTAGTCACTGCCATCATCAAGCCGTTCAAACTGGACGACGTTCGCGAGTCGCTGTCGGAAATCGGCGTGCAGGGCATCACCGTCACCGAAGTCAAAGGCTTCGGTCGGCAGAAGGGCCACACCGAGCTGTATCGCGGTGCTGAATACGTGGTCGACTTCCTGCCCAAGGTGAAGATCGACGTCGCCATCGACGACAAGGATCTGGACCGGGTAATCGAGGCCATCACCAAGGCCGCCAACACCGGCAAGATCGGTGACGGCAAGATTTTCGTAGTCAATCTGGAGCAGGCGATCCGCATCCGTACCGGCGAAACCGATACCGACGCGATCTAAGCGACACACCACAGCCTCACCAAACCCAACGCCCCAGGAGAAAACAACATGACTCTGCGTCAGATCGCAGGGCTAGGCGCCCTATTGTCCCTCGCAATGCCAGGCCTCGCGCTGGCCGAGGAAGCTGTCCCTACGCTGAACTCCGGCGACACCGCATGGATGCTCACTGCGACGGCGTTGGTACTGTTCATGACCATTCCAGGTCTGGCCCTGTTCTACGGCGGCATGGTCCGCTCAAAGAACGTACTTTCGGTGATGATGCAGTGCTTCGCCATCACCGGCCTGATCAGCATCCTGTGGATGGTGTACGGCTACAGCCTGGCCTTCGATACCACCGGTATGGAAAAAGGCGTGCTCAACTTCAGCTCGTTCGTGGGCGGCTTCTCCAAAGCCTTCCTCAACGGCGTCACCCCTGACAGCCTGACCGCTGCCTTCCCGGAAGCCGTGTTCATCACCTTCCAGATGACCTTCGCCATCATCACCCCGGCACTGATCGTCGGTGCCTTCGCCGAACGGATGAAGTTCTCGGCAATGCTGATCTTCATGGCGGTGTGGTTCACCCTGGTCTATGCGCCAATCGCGCACATGGTCTGGAGCGGCGACGGCGCACTGATGTGGGACTGGGGCGTACTCGACTTCGCTGGCGGCACCGTGGTGCACATCAACGCCGGTATTGCGGGCCTGGTCTGCTGCCTGGTGCTGGGCAAGCGTAAAGGCTACCCAACCACGCCAATGGCGCCGCACAACCTGGGCTACACCCTGATCGGCGCAGCCATGCTGTGGATCGGCTGGTTCGGCTTCAACGCAGGCTCCGCTGCAGCTGCCAACGGCACCGCCGGCATGGCCATGCTGGTTACCCAGATCGCCACCGCCGCTGCGGCGCTGGGCTGGATGTTTGCCGAGTGGATCTTCCACGGCAAACCAAGCGCACTGGGCATCGCTTCGGGTGTAGTGGCAGGCCTGGTCGCAATCACCCCGGCAGCCGGCACCGTAGGCCCGATGGGCGCTCTGGTAATCGGCCTGGCCTCGGGTGTGATCTGCTACTTCTGCGCTACCAGCCTCAAGCGCAAGCTGGGCTATGACGACTCGCTGGATGCATTCGGTGTACACGGTATCGGCGGCATCGTCGGCGCTCTGCTCACCGGCATCTTCGCGGCACCGGCACTGGGCGGCTTCGGCGCGGTGGACGACATCGGCGCGCAGTTCTGGATCCAGGCCAAGGGCGTGATCTTCACCGTGGTCTACACCGCCATCGTCACCTACATCATCCTCAAGGTGCTGGACATGGTGATGGGCCTGCGGGTCAGCGAAGAAGAAGAGTCGGTCGGCCTCGACCTGGCGCAACACAACGAGCGTGGCTACAACCTGTAATCACGCTGAAAAAAAATTGCCCGGTTCGCCGGGCATTTTTTTGTCTGAATTTCGCAGTTTCGTGCAGAGCAAACGGTTTATCCGTTACGTTCGCGACGTATGCCAAAAACTTACAACCTGCAGTGCGTTTATGGAGCTTTGCTTTTTCTGCGAGCACGCTAGAATGCGCGCCGGAGAGTGCTGAAGAGTTAATCTCGCGCTTCTTCCAGCCTTTGCTAGGCTTGCCAATATCGTATGGCCAGCACCGGCTCAGGGATTTCGTCAGGCTCTGCCAGCAGCAGGGCCTGCAGGGTAGCGCTGCTCATCCAGCGGCGCGTGCTCAAGGGCAGTGGCCAAACCCACGGCCAGTTGAATTTTCACCGGTGGCTGCCGGTCTACGGCAACACTGGTCTATAACCAACCTGCTTTTCGCAAGCCATGAGGTAGAACATGAGCGACGACGATCTGGAAACTGACGACCTCGAAGTAGGCGACGAAGACGAGGCTGAAGAGGGTCTTGAGGCTGCTGCCGATGACGGCGCCGAAGACGCTGGCGACGACACCCCGGTACCTGCTGCCAAAGGCAAGTCCAAGGCTGCCGTGACGGTGGATGACATGCCGAGCATGGAGGCCAAGCAGAAAGAGCGCGACGCCTTGGCCCGTGCCATGGAAGAGTTCTTGAATCGCGGTGGCAAGGTGCAGGAAGTGGAGGCCAATGTGGTCGCCGATCCGCCCAAGAAGCCCGACAACAAGTACGGCAGCCGCCCTATCTGAGTGGTTGTCTGCAAAAAAGCCCGCCGTCGCTGCGGGCTTTTTTGTGGCCGCTGCTCAGCGCCAGCTGGCGAGTACGTCAGGCAGCTGCGACAGCCGTTGAATCTGCGCGTCAGGCGCTTTGTCGCCTGACCAGGCCTTGCCCTGGGGGTTGAACCATACCGCGCGCAGGCCGGCCCGCTGGGCCCCGGCGATATCGTCGCCAGGGTGGTCACCAACGTGCACTGCGGCGTCAGCGGGTGCCCCACCACGCTTCAAGGCCTCAAGAAACGGCGCCGGGTCCGGCTTGCCGATGCCAAGGTCTTCGGCGCACAGGGCGAACTTGAAGTAATCGGCCAGACCAATGCGGGCGACGTCGGCGTTGCCGTTGGTGACCACACCCAGGGTGTAGCGCTGGCGCAGAATCTCCAGCACCGGCTGCACTTCAGGGAACACCTCGACCTGATGACGCGCGTGCAAGAACACCTCGAAGCCTTCGTTGGCCAATTGCTGCGCTTGCTGTTCGCTGTAGCCGACGTCACGCAAGGCGTGGTTCAGCACGCGACGGCGCAGGGCGCTGATGCGGTGCTTGAGGCCCGGCTCGGCCTGCACCAGGCGTTCGCGAATGGCGTACAGGTGCTCGACCGCCACACCGCCCAGGCGTGGGGCGTTGGCTTCGAGCCAGTCGCGCAGCACGGTCTCGGCGCTGAGGATCACCGGCGCGGTGTCCCACAAGGTGTCGTCGAGGTCGAAGGTGATCAGCTGGATGCTCATGAGTCGGTGCCCTTGCTGCGTTTGGCCCGGGGATGGGCGCTGTCGTACACCGCTGCCAGGTGCTGGAAGTCCAGGTGGGTATAGATCTGCGTGGTGCTGATGTCGGCATGGCCGAGCATCTCCTGCACCGCCCGCAGGTCCTGGGACGATTCCAGCATATGGCTGGCGAAGGAATGGCGAAGCATGTGCGGGTGCAGGTGCTGGCCCAGCTCGCGCTCGCCGGCCGCCTTGACCCGTAACTGAATGGCCCGCGGGCCGAGCCGCCGGCCCTGGCGGCTGAGAAACACCGCGTTGTCCTGCGGCGCGCTGATGCCGCGCAGCTTGAGCCACTCCTGCAGCGCCTCGCGGGCCTTGCGGCCAACCGGCAGCACGCGGGTCTTGCTGCCCTTGCCCTGCACCTGTACCAGGCCATCGGCGAGGTCGAGGTGCTCGAGGTCGAGGTTGGTCAGCTCGGACAGGCGCAGGCCGGAGGAATAAAACAGCTCGAGAATGGCCTGGTCACGGCGGGCAATGAAATCGTCGTCAACGCCACCGTCCAGCAGCTGCAGCGCGCGGTCGGCGTCCAGTGCCTTGGGCAGGCGGCGTTCGCCCTTGGGCGGCGCCAGGCCATTGGCCGGGTCGTGCTCGCACAGGCCTTCACGGTTCAGGTAACGGTACAGCCCGCGCACCGCCGACAGGAGCCGGGCGATGCTGCGCGAGGACTGGCCGTGATGATGCTGGCGGGCAACGAGCTGGCGCAGTTGCTGGATGTGCAGCGCGCCCCAACTGGTGATGCCTTGGGCACTGCAATATTCGAGGACCTTTTCCAGGTCGCGACGGTACGCTTGCTGGGTGTGCGGCGAGACCTGGCGCTCATTGCGCAGGTGCGCGCAATAAGCCTCCAGCTGGCGCTCCATCAGCGCACCGGTCGCAGGGTCTGGGTGAGCCGTGGAACCACCCGGCCAAGCACTTCGGCGATGTAGCTGAGGAATAACGTACCGACGCTGCTCTTGTAGTGCTGCGGGTCGTGGCTGCCGATCGCCAGCACGCCATGCAGGCCCTGATACTCCAGGGTGGCCACCGCGCTGGAGCCGACGTCCTTGCGCTGCGCTTCGCCGAACAGGAACGCCAGTTCATGCTCGCGCAGGTTGCCGCTGACCGTCTTGCCGCTGCCCAGCAGGGCGCCGATGGCCTGTTGCGCTTCGGCGTTGCTGACCCAGCGGCCGACCGGCGTGGCATTTTCGCCAAACAGGATCAGGCTGACGAAGGGCACCTTGAATTCCTGGCGCAGGCTGTCTTCGACTGCCATCACCACTTCTTCCAGGCTGCTGGCGTCGAGCAGGTCGAGGATCAGCCGGCGGGTCTTGTCGAACAGCCGGTCGTTGTCGCGGGCGACGTCCATCAGTTGCGACAAACGATGGCGCATCTCGATATTGCGGTCGCGCAGCAGCTTGAGCTGGCGCTCCACCAACGATACGCTGTCGCCGCGCTGGTGCGGGATCTGCTGTTCGAGCAGCAGTTCATCGTGCTCGGCAAAAAACGCCGGGTGCGCACGTAGGTAGGCAACCACCGCCTCGGCATCGAGGTCGGTGGCCTGTTCGGGTAAAACCTGTGGCTGATCGGTCATGGCGCTTACTCGGTTAGAGGCGAACCTGTCCTTCATAGACGCGCACGGCAGGGCCGGTCATCAATACCGGTTGGCCGGGGCCAGCCCACTCGATGCTCAGGCGCCCGCCTGGCAGGTCGATGGACACGGGCGAATCCATCCAGCCCTGGCTGATAGCGGCTACGGCAGCGGCGCAGGCGCCGGTACCGCAAGCTTGAGTTTCACCGGCGCCACGTTCCCAGACCCGCAGGCTGGCGCGGTGGCGGTCGACAATCTGGATAAAGCCGGCGTTGACCCGCTGCGGGAAGCGCGGGTGGTGTTCGATCTTCGGCCCCAGCTCGTGCACCGGTGCGGTCAGCACGTCATCGACGCGCAGCACCGAGTGCGGGTTGCCCATGGATACGGCGGCAATCGAGTAGCTCTGGCCGTCGACTTCAAGCGCGTAGCTCAGCGCCTGCTCGACCGCCTGGAACGGGATCTGCTCCGGGGCCAGCCGCGGCGGGCCCATGTCGACGCAGATCTGGCCGTCGTTACGCACGTCCAGCTCGATGATGCCGCCCTTGGTTTCGACGCGAATGAGTTTTTTCGCGGTCAGGCGCTTGTCCAGAACGAAGCGCGCAAAGCAGCGCGCACCGTTGCCGCACTGCTCGACCTCGGAGCCATCGGTATTGAAGATCCGGTAGCGGAAGTCCACGTCCGGATTGTTCGGTGCCTCGACGATCAGCAGCTGGTCGAAACCGATACCGGTGTGCCGATCACCCCATTGCTTGGCGTGCTTGGGCTGGATGTGCGCGTGCTGGCTGACCAGGTCGAGGACCATGAAGTCGTTGCCCAGGCCGTGCATTTTGGTAAAACGCAGCAGCATGGGTTCACTCCGGCAGCAGGCTTTCGCCGGCGAACAATTCGGCGACGGTCTCGCGGCGACGCACTTCGAAGGCCTGGTCAGCGTCGACCAGCACCTCGGCGCAGCGACCGCGGGTGTTGTAGTTCGAGCTCATGACAAAACCATAGGCGCCCGCTGACTCAACGGCCAGCAGATCGCCCTCGGCCAGGTTCAGCGTGCGGTCCTTGGCGAGGAAGTCGCCGGTCTCGCAGATTGGCCCGACGATATCGTAGGCCCGGCCATCACCGGCACGCGCCTGCACGGCACTGACGCCCATCCAGGCCTGGTACAGGGCCGGGCGGATCAGGTCGTTCATGGCTGCGTCGACCACGGCGAAATCTTTGTGCTCGGTGTGCTTGAGGTACTCGACGCGGGTCAGCAGGACGCCGGCGTTGGCCACGATGTAGCGGCCGGGCTCGAACACCAGGGCCAGGTCGCGATCGCCAACGCGCTCGCGGATGGCCTTGACGTATTCACCGGCCGACGGCGGCTGTTCGTCGCAGTAACGCACACCGATACCACCGCCCAGGTCCAGGTGACGCAGCAGGATACCGCACTCGCCAAGACGGTCGACCAGGGCCAGCAGGCGGTCGAGGGCATCCAGGAACGGCTCCAGCGTGGTCAGCTGCGAGCCGATATGGCAGTCGACGCCGACCACTTCCAGGTTCGGCAACTGCGCGGCGCGCACGTAGACTTCTTCGGCATCGGCAATGGCAATACCGAATTTGTTTTCCTTGAGGCCGGTGGAGATGTACGGGTGGGTGCCCGCATCGACATCCGGGTTGACCCGCAGCGACACCGGCGCCACTTTGCCCATCTCGGCAGCCACGACCTGCAGGCGCTCAAGCTCATCGGTGGACTCGACGTTGAAGCAGTGCACGCCCACTTCCAGCGCACGGCGCATGTCTTCGCGGGTCTTGCCGACGCCGGAGAAGACCACGCGGTCGGCGCGCCCGCCAGCGGCCAGCACACGCTCCAGCTCACCACCGGAGACGATGTCGAAACCTGCGCCCAGGCGGGCCAGCACATTCAGCACGCCAAGGTTGGAGTTGGCCTTGACCGCAAAGCACACCAGGTGCTCGACGCCTTGCAGGGCATCGGTGTAGCTGCGGTACTGCGCCTCGATGTGGGCACGCGAGTAGACGTAGGTCGGGGTGCCGAATCGTTCAGCGATGGCCGACAGGGCCACGCCTTCCGCGAACAGCTGGCCTTCGCGGTAGTTGAAAGCGTCCATAGGATTTCCTTACTGCGCTGGCTGCTGCTCTGGATCTTGCTCTTGCTGCGGCGCGGGCTGCGGCGAGGGCTGAGCGTGCTGATGCTGGTGCGACTTGTTGGCCTTGCCGTCCTTGCCGTCTTCAGGCAGGAACAGGGGGCCCTTCTGACCGCAGGCCGAAACGAGGCAGGCAACCGCGACCAGCGCCGCGAGGGAGGAAATCAGGCGCTTCATTGGTGAAATCCTTGAAATAAGCAGTATTGCGCCCGAGTATACCCAGCGCCTGCCTGATTGCCTATGCAAGGGCCGGTCCGCCTGGCGGTAAGCGACGCTGGCGGGGGCGATGCTGCGTTATCCTTGCAGCATTGGCAGATGCCTGAAGCTTTGCATTCTTGCGCCAGCGTCCGTATCTTCCCCGGCTTGCCTGTTTGCAGCCAATTTCGAGGTTCTTGCAATGAGTTTGAGCGAAGCGCGTTTTCACGATCTGGTCGATGCCACCCAACAGGCGCTGGAAGACCTGTTCGATGACACCGATCTTGATCTGGACATGGAAAACTCCGCCGGCGTGCTCACCATCAAGTTCGAAAACGGCAGCCAGCTGATCTTCAGCCGGCAGGAGCCACTGCGTCAGTTGTGGCTGGCGGACAAGTCTGGCGGTTTCCACTTCGACTACGACGAAGAAAGCGGCAAATGGACCTGCGAAAAGACCGATGAGCTGCTCGGCGAGATGCTTGAGCGCATTGTCTGGGAGCGCGCAGGCGAGAAGCTGGACTTCGACGAGATCTGACATGAGCGAGCAGCCGCGGCCGCCCAAGCCGCTTTACAGCAACATCAGCCCTGCGGTGAAGTCGCCCTGCATCAATGTCTGCCGGCTGGACGCCGAGCGCGTCTGCACCGGCTGCCAGCGCCATGTCGAGCACATCCGCGAGTGGCGCTCTGCCGACGATGAACGCCGCCGGCAGATCTGCCGCGAAGCCGAGGCCCTGCGCGCTCGGGCTTGAGTATTCGTCCGGCTGTGGTACTGTCGGGCTCTGCGTCGGCGCTGCCGAATGCCTGCACAAACCCCGCCCTTGGGCGGGGTTTTGCTTTATTCGTGCGCCGCAAATTGTCTGTTGAACATGGAGTCTGACTGGAACATGAGCCGCCAACCTTCCCTCATCCTCACCCGCCTGGACGTGCAACGTCTCGAGCGCCTGATCGATACCCTCGATGAGAACGCGCCGGGTGTCGCCGCCTTGCAGGACGAGCTCGACCGCGCCGAAAAGGTGGTCGGTCACGAGGAGGTCCCGGCTGGCGTGGTGACCATGAATTCGCGGGTGCACTGCCGTGAAGAGGCCAGCGGCAAGGACTACCACCTGACCCTGGTCTACCCGAAAGATGCCAGCGGTGAAGGCAAGGTATCGATCCTGGCGCCGATTGGCTGCGCCTTGCTCGGCCTGTCGGTGGGCGACCAGATCGACTGGCCGGCGCCGGGTGGCAAGACCCTCAAGCTGACCTTGCTGGCGGTCGAATACCAGCCAGAAGCTGCAGGCGACTTCGACCTCTGAGGTGTCACGCGGGCCTCACTGCAGCGAGGCCTGCAACTGCTCCACGCCGTCATTCAGCGCCTGCTCCAGTTCGCGCTTGTACTTCAGGTGCAGGCACGTTGAGCCCTGCTCGTCGGCGAGCAGCTCGGACAGATCCAGATCGGTGATATAGCAGCGATAACGCCCGGCACTGCGCCGCTGTCCAAGGATCTGGCGCGCCACCACGGCGTACAGCTGATCGCCGTATTCAAGCTGCGAGTATTCCTGCTGGTCGCAGTACAGGGTGATGTGCACCTCATCGCCGATTCCGGCCTGCACGATCGCCTGCACTTCGTAATACGGCTGGCTGCCGTTGTCGCTCGGCGCCTGCCGAGGCTCCAGGCTGCGCACCTTGCCCAGGCCTGCAGGCAACAGTTGGTAGTAGAGAACATCCAATGAGCCCTGTTGCAGGCTGGCCAACGGCAGCCGGGCATCGCGGCGCGTGCCCAGCGATTGCAGAAAACGCTGCAACGGCAGCAACAGGTGCGCTTCATCGTCCAGCGGCAGGCGCTGCTGCCACAGGGCGTTGAATTCATCCAGCACATACAGGTCGGCCCAGCCGTCGAGCAGACGGTAGAACACCTGAATGCACTGCGGCTGGCCTTGGGGTAGAACCCACACCAGGTCTTCATCGTCCAGCGCGTTGTCGTCCAGGTGCAGCGGGCTGTACTCGCTGCGCTCCTCGCCCAGATAGGCCAGCAGTTGCTCGTGGCTGCTCAGGGTGACCAGGTTGACTTCGCCTGGTTGCAGCTCAAGCACGTGCGTGTGTTGCGCGATCTGCACCAGGTAACGGTAATTCAACCGCTGCTGGAGCAATTCGCGAGCCGTGGCGAACACATCCTCGACCCGCTGCGCAATGGCCTGCGCGCGGTTGTGACAGAAACTGCGCACCTGCAAGCGTGGTGTCTGCTGGCGCTGGCCTGGGCTGTTGAGGAAGTCTCGCAGGCAGCGCATCAGTGCATGCTCGCCGTCGTAGCGCTGGACCAGCACCTCGTTCCAGCTGTTCAAGGTGATCTGGTCGAGGGTCAGCACCAGGTTCTCGCGCACGCCAGCGTAACTCAGCGAATCGGTGCGCGCGGTGGTCATGAGGATGTTCAGTTCACGCTGGTGGCGCAGCGGGTCGACGCCGACATTGACCAGCAGCAGGACTTCATCCGCCACGCTTGGTTGCAGCAGGCGCACCTCGCTGACGGTCTCCAACGGCAAGGCAATGCTCTGCTGCAGGCTGCCGAGCAGGTTGAACAACTCAAACTCGGTCAGGTCGCTGGCGCCTGGATGCAGGGCCAGGCGTGTGCTGCTGTCGATGACGCCGTTGCGGTGCGCCCAGGTCAGCAATTCGAGCAGTTCGCGGCAGCGCTTGAGCGGGCTGCAGTACTCCGGCTCCTCCACGCTCAGGTTGCCCTGATACAGGCTCCAGTGGAATGCGCCGGGCTCCTTGCGATTGCTGGCATGTACCAAGGTCAGGGTATCTTCGGCAAGGTCCGGAGCAATCCCCGGGTTGATCACTTCGATCTTGCCGGCGCGGCGCTCGAAGGCGGCGTACAGGCGGCGGCCGAGCACGTTCAGGTCGCGTTGGTCGGCGCGGCTGCTGGCCTGCTGCTCACGGGCGAACTGGTTGAGGAAGCGATAGCTGAGATTAAGCTCGGCCACCAGCGCCCGCCGCTCGAGCGCGACCTGGCGCACCTTCCACTGGCTGCGGCTGTCGAGCAGCGCCAGCTGGCGCTCGTCCCAGCCCCATTCGCGGACCAGATGCGCCAATAGCTGGCGTTGCCAGCCGCCATTGCGCGAGCGGCCGCTGAGCTTCTTGTTGACCTTCAGGTACAGGCTGCGCCGCACCAGCTCCAGCCGTGCGACGTCGCCGCGTCGCAGCAGATACTGCTCGATGCGCCGATAGACCATCACGTATGGGTCCAGCGCATCGAGGTCGAGCTGGTTGGCAAACACCGCCTGCTTGAACTCCAGGCTCAGGCAGCGCACCTGTGGATGCTCGCTGGCGTAGGCTTCGGTCAGCAGCAGCTTGAGCAGTGACTTGTAAGGTGAGTTGATGCCTTTGAACAACTGCCAAAGGCCGGCGCCGACAAACTCGCCCACCGGGATATGCGCCAGGTGGCCGAGGTCCAGGTCATGATCGGTGCGGATAAAACGCTTGCTCAGCAAGGTTTGCGTGTAGGCCTGATAGTTGTGCTCTTCATACACCGGCACCAGCCACCACAGCGGCGTGCGCCCGGCCAGCCAGATTGCGGTGCGGTAGAACTCGTCGAGCAGCAGGTAATGCTGGGTAGTGCCGCAATCATCGGAGCTGAGCTGGCCATCGCGCTCGCCGACGGTAAACGCCTGCGGTTCTATCAGAAAGAAATGCGCCTCGGCGCCCAGGCTTGCCGCCCACGCTTCGAGTAACTGGCATTTGCGCCGAAGCTCGGCCAGCGCCCCTTCGGCCAGGCCGGCGGCGTGGCAGACCCACACATCCATGTCGCTCTGTTCGGCCTGGGCCAGCGTGCCCAGGCTACCCATCAGGTACAGGCCCTGGATCGGCAGCGGCGCATTGCCCTGCCGGGGTTTGTAGCTGAACGAGCGCGCCAGGCGCTGACCCTCGGCGATCAGCTCGGCATCCGGCTCGTACCGGCATACTCCGGCCGGGGTGGTGCTGGAAACATAGCCGGGCAGCAGGGGGTGATTGACATGAAACATCAGCGGCAATAGCGTCAGCACCTGCTGCTGGCGGGTCGACAGGCCCTCCTGTGCACGCCCCAGGCGACCCTGATTGATCTGCATGAAGCGCGCGCGCAGCGTGGCCAGGACTTTGCGGTCGATACCGTCGTCCAGGTCTGGGCGGATTTCATGGGGGTGGTTCATTGCGCACTCAGGGGCAGGCCAGGGCAGTGCCGAGTTTAGCCTGAGCGAAGGCAAACAAAGGGTAATTTATGGATCTTTGACGCCAAATTAACAGCGTTGCAGTTGGCCTGTTCGCGAGCAGCAATCTGGCCCGCGAACAGGCATGCAGGATTCAGGCGGTTTCCGGGGCTTTGAGAATGTTGAGCACGATCTGCACGCTCTGCGCCGCATCACGGCCCAGACTGGTCAGATAACCACCATCGGGCTGGTCGGTCAGTTGCTTGTCAAAGAGGCGTTTGGCAGCAGCGATTTTATCTGGCGAAGCGGATTGGTGGACCTGGATGCCTTCCTGGCTGCTATCGAGATTGAACAGCGCAAGGACTTCCAGCTCGGCGATCAGTTCGGGGGTAAGCGACATGGCGACTCCTGACTTCCAGACAAGGATTTTGGCACCACTGTGGGTGCTTGATCATGGAGTGTAGACAGACTTTTCAAGCGTTGCCTTGATCCGCCTCAGGTGGCAACTCCGGCAGGGCGCGCAAGGCCGTTTCATACCACTCGGTATTGAACGGGCGATCCTCTTCAAGCAGGGCGTCAATCTCGAAGGCCAGTACATGGGCCATCAGGTTGAGAATGTCTTCGCGCTCGTAGCCAACCAGCTTCAGCTTGTTGAAGGTCGCCAGAGCCGCAGGCGGCTCGCCGCTTTCGATCTGGTTTTCGATGGCCTGGGTCAGGGTAGCTTCGGCGAAGGCTTCTTCATCTTCGTTGTCGATGTCTTGGGGTTCGCTCATGGCAGTGCTCCTGTAGTGAGGGGGCTAGTTTGCCATGCCCGCGCCGGCAATGCCTGGCCATCTATGCCATGCATGACGCTGGTCATGGCGGTGGTGAGTGGTTATAACAGCCGGGCCATCCCCTCACGGCCTGGAGGCTGTCGCAATGCTCAAGCTCTACGGATTCCCTGTCAGCAACTACTACAACATGGTCAAGCTGGCACTGATGGAAAAAGGCCTGCCGTTCGAAGAGGTGCCGTTCGTTTCCGGCCAGACTCCGCAAGTGCTGGCTATCAGCCCGCGCGGCAAGGTGCCGGTGCTGGAGACCGAGCACGGCTTTATCAGTGAAACCAGCGTCATGCTCGACTACATCGAGCAGACCCAGCCGGGCAAAGCGCTGCTGCCGGCTGATGCCTTCGGCCAAGCCAAGGTGCGTGAACTGGCCAAGGAAATCGAACTGTACATCGAGCTGCCGGCGCGTACCTGCTACGCCGAAGCGTTCTTCGGTCAGGCGGTCGAGCCACTGATCAAGGAGCGTGCGCGCACTGAGCTGCTGGCAGGCTTTGCCACGCTCAAGCGCAATGGCAAATTCACCCCGTATGTTGCCGGTGAGCAGATGACCATCGCCGACCTGATGTTCGTGTTCTCGGTCGACCTGGCCTGCGCAGTCGGCAAGAAGGTGTTGAACCTGGACTTGCTCGAAGACTTCCCGCAGGCCCGCGCGCTGCTGGAGTCGCTCGGCGAGAACCCGCACATGGCGAAGATTCGGGCAGACAAGGAAGCGGCCATGCCGGCGTTCCTGGAGATGATCAGCAAGCGGCGCTGAGGGTCCTGCCTTTGCAGGTCTAGGTCATCGATCTGCGGCCTTTACGGTCAGCAATCCTGGGGTGCTATGCACCCCTTGGCAGGGACAAGACTTAACCCGATATCGCAAACCAACTTGTTACAAGATTTTTCATGAATTGAGCTGGCGGCCCTTGAGCAGAGGCGAGTGGAAGTGAACAATGTTCTCTTTCGTATTCTCCTCGAGATCGGCCATGACTCCCCGTCCCCGTTTACTCGCCTGGCTGCTGTGGCCAGTGCTGGCGCTGTGCAGCACGCTGGCCATGGCCGAAGCCCCTGTCGAGGCGACCAAGGCCTTGCACCTGCTCGACTACATCGGCGCAGATTACCCGCCAACCGTGCGCGAGGGCAGGGTGGTCGACGACGGTGAGTACCGCGAGCAGCAGGAATTCAGCAGCGTGCTCGCTGAACTGGTGAAAAATCTACCAGCGCACGCCGAACGCGATGCCCTCGAACAGGGCGTACAGGCCTTGCGCAGCGCCATCGACCAGCGCCAGGACGGACCAACCGTCGCCCGAGAGGCGCGCCAGCTCGGCGCTCGCCTGGCGGTTGCCTACGAGGTCAGCCAGGCCCCGGTAATTACTCCTGACCCTGCCCGCGGCGCGGCGCTGTATGCGCAAAACTGCTCGATCTGTCATGGCGACAGTGGCGCCGGCGACGGCCCGGCCGGGCTTGGCCTGGAGCCAGCGCCGGCCAACCTGCGTGACGTGACCCGGCTCGATCAACTCAGCCTGTTTGACCTCTACAACACCCTCGGCCTGGGCATCGAAGGCACCGAGATGCCGTCCTTTGCCGACCAGCTCGACGAGCGTCAGCGCTGGGACGTAGCCGCCTACATCGCCAGTTTCAGCGCCCAGACGCAGGCCGCTGCTGGCGCGCCGGCGTGGAACCTCGCTGATCTGGCCCGGCAGACCCCCGCAGAGGTTGCCGCCAGCCACAGTGCCGAAGCCGTCGCTGCGTTTCGCGCTCAGCGTGCGCAGCCGCCGCAGGTCAAGCGCGGCCCGGCGCAATTGCTCGACTACACCGCCAGCACCCTCGACAAGAGCCTCGCGGCGTATCGCGATGGCGATCATGACCAGGCCTATGACCTGTCGGTGGCGGCCTATCTGGAAGGCTTCGAGCTGGTCGAAAGCTCCCTCGACAATATCGACGCCCAGGTGCGCAAAGACACCGAGAAGGCCCTGATGGCCTATCGGCAGTCGTTGCAGGACGGCCTGCCCGTCGCCCAGGCCGAGCAACGCCTGAGCGAGGCCAAGGCCAAGCTCGACGCCGCCGCCAAGCTGCTTGGCAGCGATGGCCTGAGCTGGTCGCTGAGCTACATCTCCGGGCTGTTGATCCTGCTGCGCGAAGGGCTTGAGGCGATTCTGGTGCTGGCCGCGATCCTGGCCTTTCTGCGCAACACCGGTCAGCAGTCAGCGGTGCGCAGTGTCAACGTTGGCTGGGCGCTGGCGCTGGTCGCAGGCTTCGCTACCTGGGCGGTAGCGGCGTATCTGATCGACGTCGGCGGTGCTCAGCGCGAATTGCTCGAAGGTTGCACCGCGCTGTTTGCCAGCGTGATGGTGCTGTGGCTCGGCGTGTGGATGCACGACCGCCGCCACGCTGCGGCCTGGCAGGACTACATCAAGAGCAGCCTGGTCGGCGGCGGCGGGCGCTTTGGTTTTGCCTTGTTGGCGTTCTTCTCGGTATACCGCGAGCTGTTCGAGGTAATCCTGTTCTACGAGACCCTGTGGCTGCAATCAGGGCCTGCCGGGCACAACGCTGTGCTGGCCGGTGGCGCCACCGCGCTGGTGCTGTTGGTGGGCCTGGCCTGGGTGATCCTGCGCGGTTCGGCCAAGCTGCCGCTGGCGCTGTTCTTCAGCATCAACGCCGCGCTGCTGTGCGCGCTGTCTGTGGTGTTTGCCGGGCATGGCATCAAGGCCTTGCAAGAGGCCGGCATCCTCGGTACGCGGCCGGTGGCGTTCTTTGAGTTCGACTGGCTGGGTATCCATGCCGATGCCTACTCACTGGCGGCACAAGCCTTGGCATTGAGCGCGATCGCGCTGCTGTATGGCCGCTCGTGGCTGGCCGAGCGGCGCCGCGCTGCGGCCAGTTGAGCCGGGATCTGGCACACTGGGCGCAGTGATGAACAGCCGATGAGAATGCAGCAATGCGTATATGGATCGATGCCGACGCCTGCCCCAAGGCAGCCAAGGACCTGATCGTAAAGTTTGCCCTCAAGCGCAAGCTCGAGGTGGTGATGGTCGCCGGCCAGGCGCAGATCAAGCCGGCGTTTGCCTGCGTAAAGCTGATCGTGGTGCCGAGCGGGCCGGATGCCGCCGATGATTATCTGGTCGAGAATGCCGTGCCCGGCGAGCTGGTGATCTGCAGCGATATCCCATTGGCCGACCGTCTGGTGAAAAGCGGCGTGGCGGCGCTTGACCCGCGTGGTCGCGAGTTCGATGAGCGCAATATGGCCGACCGGTTGGCGACGCGTAACCTGTTCACCGAACTGCGTGAACAGGGCCAGGTCAGTGGCGGCCAGGCGCCTTACGGCGACAAAGAAAAGCAGGAATTCGCCAACGCCCTCGACCGCATCCTGACCCGCCTCTCAAGGGGCTGATCACGACGTTGATCACAGCACCACGCAGCGCCGGCCTGGCCAGCACTGCAGGGCTGATCAGTGGTCGTTGGCGTGGGTCAGTTCCAGCACCCGGTCGACCAGTTTGTAGATGCCGCTGGCCGCATCGCTGATCGAGGTAGCGAGCATGTACGCCGGGGTGCTCACCAGCTTGCGCTGGGTGTCTTCGACGATGTCATGCACATCGCATTCTTCGTGAGTGCCGCCCATCTTCACCACCGCCGCGCTGGTGCCGGTGTCGTTGCCGATGGTGCAGACCACGCCCGGGCCGTAGATCTTCGCTGCCAGGGCTGGCGAAATGCACATCAGGCCGACCGGTTTGCCGGCTTGGGCAAAGGCCTCGGCCAGCGCCAGTACGTCTGGTTGAACCGTGCACTTGTCGCCTTCGACGGCAAAGTTGGAGAGGTTTTTCGCCGCGCCAAAGCCGCCGGGCACGATCAGTGCGTCAAACTCGCTGACGTCTGCTTCACGAATGTCCTTGACCTGGCCGCGGGCAATCCGCGCCGACTCGACCAGCACATTGCGGGTCTCGCTGGTTTGCTCACCGGTCAGATGATCGATTACATGCAGTTGCGGGATGTTCGGTGCAAAGCACTGCACCTGCGCGCCGCGCTGGTCCAGGCGCAGCAGCGTGATCACGCTTTCGTGGATTTCAGCGCCATCGTAGACGCCACAGCCGGAAAGAATCACCGCCACTTTTTTTGTCATGCTTGTTTCTCCAGAGTCCAGGCGCCAAATGTTGCTTGGCACTGTACTAGGATCACGGCAACAGCGGCATGTTCATTCTTGCGGAGGAGTTGGCTTGTCCACCAGTTGCTCGGCTGCAGCCGCTTCAGCGGCCGCCTTGCGCTCGGCGCGCTGGGTGCGCAAGTGCCGGCGCAGCCACAGCAGCAGGCCCAGCACCAGCAGGCCGCCAAGTACCCACAGCTCGTACTTCTTGACGTTGCCGAGCAGGCCTTCGAGGATCGCCCCGAAGTGGTAGGCGGCAGCGCCCAGTGCCACTGCCCACACGGCAGCGCCAATGCCATTGAGCAGCAGGTAACGGCGCGGCGGATAGCCCGATAAGCCAATCGCCACCGGCATCACAGTGCGCAGGCCGTAAACGAAGCGGAAGGTCAGTACCCAGATGTCCGGGTGGCGGCGGATGTGGTCAAGGGCACGGTCGCCCAGGGCCTGCCAGCGCGGTTTGCGCGCCAGAATCGCGCGGCCATGGCGGCGGCCCATGAAGTACCACAGCTGGTCGCCGGCATAACTGCCGAAGAAAGCCACCACGCACACCATGTTGATGTCCATGTAACCGCGGAACGCAAGAAATCCCGCAAGCACCAGGATGGTCTCACCTTCAAAGAATGTGCCGAGAAAAAGGGCAAAGTAGCCAAAATCCTGCAGGAATTGTTGAAGCATCTTCTGGGGTGCTGGCGAAATGAACGCGCAGCCTACCCCTTCGCGGGCCGTGGGGAAAGTGTCCAAATGTGTCTCGACGTGAACAATTCCTACAAGGTGATTGCCTGTGGCGACACGTCGCAGGGTTGCCCAAGGATGTAACACAGGCGTCATAATGGCCGCTTATAACTGTCGCGCTGCCCGCCTGCGCGGGCTCAGGAGTCTGCCGTGAGCTTTACCCCCGCCAACCGTATGTTTCCTGCCACACGTCTGCGTCGCAATCGCCGCGACGAGTTTTCCCGTCGCCTGGTGCGTGAAAACACCCTGACGGTCGATGACCTGATCCTGCCGGTATTCGTTCTGGACGGTGAAAACCGCCGCGAGGAAGTGCCGTCCATGCCAGGTGTCGAGCGCTTGTCGATCGACTTGCTGCTGGAAGCTGCGCAGTCCTGGGTAGAGCTGGGGATTCCTGCATTGGCCCTGTTCCCGGTAACCCCGGTCGAGAAAAAGACTCTGGACGGCGCTGAAGCGTGGAACCCGGATGGCATCGCTCAGCGCGCCACCCGCGCCCTGCGTGAACGCTTCCCGGAGCTTGGGGTGATCACCGACGTTGCTCTGGACCCGTTCACCACCCATGGCCAGGATGGCATCCTCGACGAAGACGGCTACGTGCAGAACGACATCACTGTCGATGCGCTGGTACGCCAGGCGCTGTCCCACGCCGAGGCTGGCGCGCAAGTGGTGGCGCCTTCTGACATGATGGATGGCCGCCTGGGCGCGATCCGCGAGGCGCTGGAAGTCGCCGGTCACGTCAACGTGCGCATCATGGCCTACTCGGCCAAGTACGCCAGTGCCTACTACGGCCCGTTCCGCGATGCGGTAGGCTCGGCGCTGAACCTGGGCAAGGCCAACAAGGCGTCGTACCAGATGGACCCGGCCAACAGCGACGAGGCCCTGCACGAAGTGGCCACTGACCTGGCCGAAGGCGCCGACATGGTCATGGTCAAGCCGGGCATGCCGTACCTGGACATCGTTTACCGAGTCAAAACCGAGTTCAAGGTGCCGACCTTCGTCTATCAGGTCAGCGGCGAGTACGCCATGCACATGGCGGCAATTCAGAATGGCTGGCTGAGCGAGGCCGTGATCCTCGAATCGCTAACCGCTTTCAAACGTGCAGGCGCCGATGGCATTCTCACTTATTTCGCCGTTCGCGCCGCCCAATTGTTGAGAGGGCAGTAACGCCCTTCAGGAACGTCAGATGAATAACGAAGTGCTATCCCCGGTCGACATCAAGGATGCTCAAGCGCTACCGCAAGAGCTGACGCAAACGCCGCCAGACCTTGAGCCGGCGGCCGAGCCTGTGGTCGAAGCGGTTGCCGACGCCGCAGTCGAAGCTGCGGCGCCGACTCCAGCGCCGGCGCCGGCGATCCCGGTGCCAGGCCTGGACGACAGCAGCCTGTACATTCATCGCGAGCTCTCGCAGCTGCAGTTCAACTTCCGCGTGCTGGAACAGGCGCTGGACGAATCGTATCCGCTGCTCGAGCGCTTGAAGTTCCTGCTGATTTTCTCCAGCAACCTCGACGAGTTCTTCGAGATCCGTGTCGCCGGCCTGAAGAAGCAGATCAATTTTGCCCGCGAGCTGGCCGGCGCCGACGGCCTGCAGCCGCATCAGGCCCTGAGCCGGATCAGCGAGCTGGTGCACCACGAAGTGGATCGCCAGTACGCGATCCTCAACGATGTGCTGTTGCCAGAGATGGAAAAGCACAACATTCGTTTCATTCGTCGTCGCAACTGGACGCCGAAGCTCAAGACCTGGGTGCGGCGCTACTTCCGCGACGAGATTGCGCCGATCATCACCCCGATCGGCCTCGATCCGACTCACCCGTTCCCGTTGCTGGTGAACAAGAGCCTGAACTTCATCGTCGAGCTCGAAGGGGTCGATGCGTTCGGCCGCGATTCGGGCCTGGCGATCATCCCGGCGCCGCGGCTGCTGCCGCGGGTGATTCGCGTACCTGAGGAGGTGGGCGGCACCGGTGCCAACTACGTGTTCCTCTCGTCGATGATTCACGCTCACGCCGATGATTTGTTCCAGGGCATGAAGGTCAAAGGCTGCTATCAGTTCCGCCTGACCCGTAACGCCGACCTGGCGCTGGACTCGGAAGAAGTCGATGACCTTGCCCGCGCCCTGCGTGGCGAGCTGTTCTCGCGTCGCTACGGCGATGCAGTGCGCCTCGAAGTCGCCGACACCTGCCCCAAGCATCTTTCCGATTACCTGCTCAAGCAGTTCAGCCTGAGCGAGAACGAGCTGTACCAGGTCAATGGCCCGGTCAACCTGACCCGGCTGTTCAGCATCACCGGGCTGGAAAGCCACCCGGAGCTGCAGTACCTGCCGTTTACCCCGGCGATCCCCAAGCTGCTGCAGAATGCCGAAAACATCTTCAGCGTGGTCAGCAAGCAGGACATCCTGCTGATGCACCCCTTCGAGTCGTTCACCCCGGTGGTCGACCTGCTGCGTCAGGCAGCCAAGGATCCGCACGTGCTGGCCGTGCGTCAGACCCTGTACCGCAGCGGCGCCAACTCGGAGATCGTCGACGCACTGGTCGACGCCGCGCGTAACGGCAAGGAGGTCACCGCGGTGATCGAGCTGCGTGCGCGCTTCGACGAAGAGTCCAACCTGCAGATGGCCAGCCGCCTGCAGGCTGCTGGCGCGGTGGTGATCTATGGTGTGGTCGGCTTCAAGACCCACGCCAAGATGATGCTGATCCTGCGTCGCGAGCACGGCGAAATCGTCCGCTATGCGCATTTGGGCACCGGCAACTACCACGCCGCCAACGCCCGTCTGTATACCGACTACAGCCTGCTGACCTCGGATGACGCGCTGTGCGAAGACGTCGGCAAGCTGTTCAGCCAGCTGATCGGCATGGGCAAGACCCTGCGCATGAAAAAGCTCCTGCATGCGCCATTCACCCTGAAAAAGGGCATGCTCGACATGATTGCCCGCGAGACCCAGTGCGCGCTCGACGGCAAGCCGGCGCACATCATCGCCAAGTTCAACTCGTTGACCGATGCGAAGATCATCCGCGCGCTGTACAAGGCCAGCCAGTCAGGTGTGCGCATCGATCTGGTGGTGCGTGGCATGTGCTGCCTGCGCCCAGGCATTGCCGGGGTTTCGCACAATATTCACGTGCGCTCGATCATCGGCCGCTTCCTTGAGCACACGCGGGTGTTCTACTTCCTCAATGGCGGCGAAGAACAGATCTTCCTGTCGAGTGCCGATTGGATGGAGCGCAACCTCGATAAACGCGTCGAGACCTGCTTCCCGGTCGAGGGCAAGAAGCACCTGCTGCGGGTCAAGAAGGAGCTGGAAAGCTACCTGACCGACAACACCCAGGCGTGGATCCTGCAGTCCGACGGCCGTTATGTGCGCAGCACGCCGACTGGCAACCAGAACCCACGCAGTGCCCAGGCGACCCTGCTGGAGCGCCTGAGCAACCCGGTCCTCAACGTACGCTGAGGACGAAGCCGACCCGGGCCAGCCACTCCGCCTCGTTGGCGAAGTCGGCTTGGGTCAGCGGGTGCTGTTCCAGCCAGCCATCCGGGAACACCACTTCCAGGCTGTTCTCGTGGGCTTGCAGCACCACTTTGGGCATCTCCTGGGTGCCGCGAATGTGATGGAACAGGATGGCAAAGCGCAGCAGCACGCACAGGCGAATCAGCTGGCTGCCTTCATCACCGAACTCGGCGAATTTATCCTTGGGAATGTTGCGGCGATGGCCGCGCACCAGCAGCGCGAGCATCTGCTGGTCTTCACGCGAGAAGCCGGCCAGGTCGGAGTGCTCGATCAGGTAGGCGCCGTGCTTGTGGTAGTGATAGTGGGCAATGTCCAGGCCCACCTCATGGACTTTGGCCGACCAGCTCAGCAGATCACGCCAGTTGCCTTCTTCCAGATCCCAGTCTTTGGCCACCTGATCAAACGCATGCAGCGCCTTGCGTTCGACCCGGGCGGCCTGGTCGTGGTCGACGTGGTAGCGCTCCATCAATGAATTGAGGGTGCGCTCGCGCACGTCTTCGTGGTGATGGCGGCCAAGCAGGTCGAACAGCACACCTTCACGCAGGGCGCCGTCGCAGTGGTCCATGCGTTGCAATTCAAGTGCGTCGAAAATGGCTTCGAGGATCGCCAGGCCAGCCGGGAAGATCGTGCGGCGGTCAGGCTTGACCCCTTCGAAGTCGATCTTGTCGGTGTCGCCCAGCTTGAACAGCTTGCGTTTGACCCAGGCCAGGCCTTCGGCGTTGACCTCGCCGTTGCCCAGACCGCCGGCCTTGATCGCCGCGCCAATGGCGCGAATGGTCCCGGACGAGCCGATCGCTTCGTCCCAGGTCAGGCGGTGCAGGGCGGTCTCGATGCTCATCAGCTCCAGACGCGCGGCGGTGTAGGCCTGGGCGTAGCGCGCCGGGGTGACCTTGCCATCGCGAAAGTAACGCTGGGTATAGCTGACGCAACCCATTTGCAGGCTCTCGCGCAGCAGCGGCTCGAAGCGTTGGCCGATGATGAACTCGGTGCTGCCGCCACCAATGTCGGCGACCAGGCGCTTGCCCGGGTTGTCGGCCAGGGTGTGCGACACGCCGAGGTAGATCAGGCGTGCTTCTTCACGGCCGGAGATGACCTCGACCGGGTGGCCGAGGATGGCTTCGGCGCGCTGGATGAAGTCGTTGCGGTTGCGCGCTTCGCGCAGGGCGTTGGTGCCGACGATGCGCACGGCGCCATCGGGCATGCCGTTGATCAGCTGGGCGAAGCGCTTGAGGCACTCCAGGCCGCGCTGCATGGCTTCTTCGCTGAGGCGGCGCTCTTCGTCGATACCGGCGGCCAGCTGAACCTTCTCGCCCTGCCGCTCAAGAATGCGGATTTCCGTGTGGTGGGCCTTGGCCACGACCATGTGGAAACTGTTGGAGCCCAGGTCGATGGCGGCGATCAGGGATAGGTTCTTCGCGGAGTTCTGCGGCATGATTTTCGAGATTCTCGGTCGGTAACCTGGCAATCCTGCCACGAACGCGGGCATACGCCAACGCGTGGCTGGGCAAGGTTTGATGCAAAGCAAGGTGCGCACGGATCGTATGACCCTTATGTGACAGTTTCGATGCGCAGCGTCTTGCCCAACTATAGTTACACTCAATCGTCCGCGACTTCCTGTAGCCAGCCGGTGCGGCTATGATGGGCCACGATTTTGCTTTCCACCTGGAGATATCCATGAGCAACGACCTGATCAAACACGTCACCGACGCCACCTTCGAGGCCGAAGTCCTTAAGGCAGAAGGCCCGGTGCTGGTCGACTACTGGGCTGAATGGTGCGGCCCATGCAAGATGATCGCTCCAGTTCTGGACGACATCGCCACTACCTACGAGGGTAAACTGACCGTCGCCAAGCTGAACATCGACGACAACCAGGAAACCCCGGCCAAGCACGGCGTGCGTGGCATCCCGACGCTGATGCTGTTCAAGAACGGCAACGTCGAGGCAACCAAGGTCGGCGCGCTGTCGAAATCACAACTGGCTGCGTTCATCGACGCCAACCTGTGATGTTAAAAGGCCCCGGAAAATCCGGGGCCTTTTCTTTTTGCGAACACTAGACGCGCAAAAAAGCAAGTGTTACATTCGGCCTCGCACTGTTTCTTCAAGTGCCCCCTGCACGCCGTCGCCGAAGCATCCCAATTCGAATCAGTACGCGATCCTGTCGCCTTCTTGCGGCGCGGCTTCATTAAGCCAGAAGCTTAATTCTCCCTTCTTACATGATTACGTCCACTCCCCTTATGAATCTGACTGAACTCAAGCAAAAGCCGATTACTGATCTGCTAGAAATGGCCGAACAGATGGGCATTGAAAACATGGCCCGTTCGCGCAAGCAGGACGTGATTTTCGCCCTGTTGAAAAAACACGCGAAGAGCGGCGAAGAGATCTCGGGTGACGGCGTGCTGGAGATTCTCCAGGATGGTTTCGGTTTCCTGCGGTCGGCTGATGCGTCCTACCTGGCCGGCCCTGACGATATCTACGTCTCGCCCAGCCAGATCCGTCGCTTCAACCTGCGTACCGGTGACACCATCGTTGGCAAGATTCGCCCGCCAAAGGAAGGGGAGCGTTACTTCGCGCTGCTCAAGGTCGACACGATCAACTACGACCGTCCAGAAAACGCGAAGAACAAGATCCTCTTCGAAAACCTGACGCCGTTGTTCCCCAACAAGCGCCTGAAGATGGAAGCCGGCAACGGTTCCACCGAAGACTTGACCGGGCGTGTGATCGACCTGTGTGCGCCGATCGGCAAGGGCCAGCGCGGCCTGATCGTTGCTCCGCCAAAAGCGGGCAAGACGATCATGCTGCAGAACATCGCTGCCAACATCACCCGTAACAACCCTGAGTGCCACCTGATCGTTCTGCTGATCGACGAGCGCCCGGAAGAAGTTACCGAGATGCAGCGCACCGTGCGCGGCGAAGTGGTTGCTTCGACCTTCGACGAGCCACCAACCCGCCACGTGCAGGTTGCCGAAATGGTCATCGAGAAGGCCAAGCGCCTGGTTGAGCACAAGAAAGACGTGGTCATCCTGCTCGACTCGATCACCCGTCTGGCCCGTGCCTACAACACCGTCATCCCGAGCTCCGGCAAGGTCCTGACCGGTGGTGTCGATGCCCATGCGCTCGAGAAGCCAAAGCGTTTCTTCGGTGCTGCACGTAACATCGAAGAAGGCGGTTCGCTGACCATCATCGCCACCGCGCTGGTTGAAACCGGCTCGAAGATGGATGAAGTGATCTACGAAGAGTTCAAGGGTACCGGTAACATGGAACTGCCTTTGGACCGCCGCATCGCCGAGAAGCGTGTGTTCCCGGCCATCAACATCAACAAGTCGGGCACGCGTCGTGAAGAGCTGCTGACTGCTGATGACGAGCTGCAGCGCATGTGGATTCTGCGCAAGCTGCTGCACCCGATGGACGAAATCGCCGCCATCGAGTTCTTGACCGACAAGCTCAAGCAGACCAAGACCAACGACGAGTTCTTCCTGTCGATGAAGCGCAAGTAAGCTTCGCTTGGTAACAGCAAAAGCCGGGGAAACCCGGCTTTTTGCTGTCTGGTTGTATGTTTTGATGCTATCCACTGCGCGCCGCTTTTCTGTAGGAGCGGCCTTGTGTCGCGAAAGGCCCGCAAAGCGGGCCCTGCAATTCTGCGGCGTTGCCTAAATCGTGGGGCCGCTGCGCGACCCTTTCGCGACACAAGGCCGCTCCTACACTACGGCCCGCTAAGGCGCTACACTCTGCACCCCGACCGATACGGCCAACACGAGGCTTACGCATGCAGTATCGCGATTTGCGCGACTTTATCCGTGGCCTGGAGCAGCGCGGCGAACTCAAGCGCATCCAGGTTCCGATTTCACCCGTCCTGGAAATGACCGAAGTCTGCGATCGCACCTTGCGTGCCAAGGGCCCGGCGTTGCTCTTCGAAAAACCTGTCGGCTTCGACATCCCGGTGCTGGGTAACCTGTTCGGCACGCCGGAGCGGGTCGCCATGGGCATGGGCGCCGAGTCGGTCGCAGAGCTGCGCGAGATCGGCAAGCTGCTGGCCTTCCTCAAGGAGCCTGAGCCGCCCAAGGGCCTCAAGGATGCCTGGTCGAAGCTGCCGATCTTCAAGAAAGTCGTGTCGATGGCGCCCAAGGTGGTCAAGGACGCGGTGTGCCATGAGGTGGTGATCGAGGGCGACGACGTCGACCTCAGCCAGCTGCCGATCCAGCACTGCTGGCCGGGCGACGTGGCGCCGCTGATCACCTGGGGCCTGACCGTCACCCGCGGGCCGAACAAAGAGCGGCAGAACCTGGGCATCTATCGCCAGCAGGTGATCGGCCGCAACAAAGTCATCATGCGCTGGTTGAGCCACCGAGGCGGCGCGCTGGACTACCGCGAGTGGTGCGAGAAGCACCCGGGCCAGCCATTCCCGGTGGCCGTGGCGCTCGGCGCCGACCCAGCGACCATTCTCGGCGCGGTCACGCCCGTGCCGGACACCTTGTCCGAGTACGCCTTCGCCGGCCTGCTGCGCGGCAACCGTACCGAGCTGGTCAAATGCCGCGGCAGCGACCTGCAGGTGCCGGCCACGGCGGAAATCATCCTTGAAGGGGTGATCCACCCTGGTGAGATGGCCCCGGAAGGCCCGTATGGCGATCACACCGGCTACTACAACGAAGTCGACAGCTTTCCGGTGTTTACCATCGAGCGCATCACCCATCGGCGTAATCCGATCTATCACAGCACCTACACCGGCCGGCCGCCGGATGAGCCGGCGATTCTGGGTGTGGCTCTGAACGAAGTGTTCGTGCCGATCCTGCAGAAGCAGTTCCCGGAGATCACCGACTTCTACCTGCCGCCGGAAGGCTGTTCGTACCGCATGGCGGTGGTGACCATCAAGAAGCAGTACCCAGGCCATGCCAAGCGGGTAATGCTCGGTGTGTGGTCGTTCCTGCGACAGTTCATGTACACCAAGTTCGTTATTGTCACCGACGACGATATCAACGCCCGCGACTGGAACGACGTGATCTGGGCTGTCACCACGCGCATGGACCCCAAGCGTGATACGGTGATGATCGACAACACGCCGATCGACTACCTGGATTTTGCTTCACCGGTGTCGGGGCTTGGCTCCAAGATGGGCCTGGACGCCACACACAAGTGGCCGGGCGAGACAACACGCGAATGGGGCCGGGTCATCGTCAAGGATGACGCCGTCACCCGCCGTATCGATGAGCTGTGGGATCAGTTGGGAATAGATTGATGCAGGTAACGTTGCAGCCGTCCGGGGCGGTATTGGCGCTTGAGCCCGGGGAGAGGATTCTTGATGGTGCGCGGCGCCTGGGCTATGACTGCCCGAGCAGCTGTCGCAATGGCAACTGCCATGTCTGCGCGGCACTGCTGGTCGAAGGCCGGGTGCGCCAGGACGGTGAAGTGCGCGATCACGGCGAGCTGTTCACCTGCATCGCCGAGCCGCTGGAAGACTGCGTGCTGCTCTGGGATGGGGTGCTGGCCCTCGGCGAGCTGCCGCTGCGCACGCTGGCCTGCACGGTCAGCGAGTGTGTCGAGGTGGGTGGTGATGTGTGGCGCGTGCGCCTGCGTGCTCCCGCCGGCAAGCCGCTGCGCTACCACGCCGGCCAATACCTGATGATCGAGCGCGACGGCGCCGACAAGGCTGCCTTCTCGCTGGCCTCAGCACCGCATGCCGGGCGTGATCTGGAGCTGCACGTACTGGCTCGCGAGCCGAGCTCGGTAGCCTTGATCGAGCAGTTGCAGCGTGATGGCCTGGCACGTATCCAGATGCCGTTTGGCGACACCCACCTGGCCGAGCTGCCGGACGGGCCGCTGGTGTTGATCGCCGCCGGCACTGGTATGGGCCAGATGCATAGCCTGATCGAGCACTGCCGGGCCAACGGCTTCAAGCACCCGGTGCACCTGTACTGGGGCGTGCGCCGCCCGGAAGACTTCTACACGATCGAGCACTGGGACGAGTGGCAGCGCTTGCCTAACCTGTTCCTGCACAAGGTGGTCAGCGATCTGTGCGGTTGGGAAGGACGCTGCGGCATGCTCCACGAAGCGGTCTGTGAAGACATCGCCGACCTCAATGACGTGCACGTGTATGCCAGCGGTTCGCCAAACATGGTCTATGCCACGCTGGATGCTCTGGTCGAAGCCGGAATGGACGCCCATCGTATGCGCGCTGATGTATTTGCCTACGCGCCGCGTGGTTGATTGCTAATAACCAAAGTTGCGCGACTTGATTATAAGGCGGTAATTGTTACCGCCTGCCCCACTAACTTTATCTATACTCGCAACAGCACTGCTCATTCGCCTGCAGTGCCCATGTTGCGGCTGCTGCTGCCTGCGCCAGGGCTTGTAAAACAGTGCCTTTCTGCCGTACGGTAAGTCCAGCGCAGCGCCAGTGAGTTACAGTGGCGCTCATTGCAAGTTCTTGAGGAATAATGGCGGCAGCTTATGTCGGCAATTGAAAGTCTATCCTGGAAAGTGTCCTATCCGCCGTCGCTGGACTTCGGTCAGCAACTCACGCGCGAGCAACTGTCGGTGTCGATGCAGTCAACCATGTCGCGTCATCGTGGCGGGCCAGTGTGGTTGTTTGCCTATGGTTCGCTGATCTGGCGGCCTGAGTGCAATTCGGTCGAACGCCAACGCGCACGCGTGCATGGCTATCACCGCGGCTTGTACCTGTGGTCGCACGAGCATCGCGGTACGCCCGAGTGCCCCGGGCTGGTGTTTGGCCTGGACCGCGGCGGCTCGTGCAGTGGCTTCGCCTACCGGCTGGACGACAGCAACCTGGATGACTCGCTGATGGCCCTGTGGCAACGCGAGATGCCGTACCCGGCCTATCGCCCACACTGGCTGACCTGCCGGCTGGACGATGGCAGCAAGGTGCAGGCGCTGGGCTTTGTGCTGGAGCGGCACTTGCCGTGTTACGCCGGCGACCTGCCGGATGGGCTGCTCAGCCAGATCCTGGCCAGCGCCACCGGGCGTTTCGGCACTACCCGCGATTATGTCGAGCAGACCTTGAACGCGCTGCGTAGCCACCAGATGCCGGATCGCAATCTGGAAGCGCGCTTTCGCCGCTGCCATAACCTGCGCGAGGTTTGAGCCCCGCGCAGGTTTCGCTCAACGTGTCTGCACCACGAGCTTGCCCACCGCCTTGCGCTGCGCCAGTTGCTCGATGGCGCTGCCGGCCTCGGCCAGTGGGTAAGTTTTCGACACCAGCGGTTTGATCTTGCCTTCGGCGTGCCAGGCGAACAGCTGGCGGAAGTTGGCGGCGTTGTCCTGTGGCTGACGCTGGGCAAACGCACCCCAGAACACCCCCACTACCGCCGCGCCCTTGAGCAGCGCCAGATTGACCGGCAACTGCGGGATCACGCCGCTGGCAAAGCCCACTACCAGCAGTCGACCGTTCCAGGCCAGGCCGCGCACTGCCTGGTCGAACAGTTCGCCGCCAACCGGGTCGTAGATCACGTCGACGCCCTGGCCCCCGGTCAGGCGCTTGATTTCATCCTTGAGCGTGCCTGTGCTGTAGTCGATCAGCTCGTCGGCCCCGGCAGCTTTGGCTACCGCCAGCTTGTCGGCGCTGCTGGCTGCGGCGATCACTTTGGCGCCCATGGCCTTGCCGATCTCCACGGCGGCCAGGCCGACGCCACCGGATGCGCCCATCACCAGCAGGGTTTCCCCAGGCTGCAGGTTGGCCCGCTGGCGCAATGCGTGCAGCGAGGTGCCGTAGGTCATGCCCAGCGCGGCGGCGGTGGTGAAGTCCATGCTGTCGGGTATTGGCAGCACGTTGTAGTAGGGCACTGCGACCTGCTCGGCGAACGCGCCCCAGCCGGTCAGCGCCATGACCCGCTGGCCCACCTCGAACGCGCCGGCCTTGGCCCCCACCGCCGCAACCACGCCGGCCGCTTCGCCACCCGGTGAGAACGGCAGCGGTGGCTGAAACTGATATTTGCCTTCGATGATCAGCGTGTCAGGGAAGTTGACCCCGGCGGCGTGCACGTCGAGCAGGACTTCGTTGATCTTCGGTTGGGGGCTGGCGACGTCTTCAAGCACAAGGTCGCGCGCCGGGCCCAGGGTTTTGCACAACACGGCTTTCATCAGGGCTATTCCTTTGCAGGTGATGGCCGATAAGTGTAGGAGGACTGCTTGCCCGGTCAACGAGCATGCTCGGCCCTGATGGCCCGGCATAAGCCCGGGCTTGGGTTTGCGCGACGTGCTGGGTAAGCTGGCGCCAACTGTATGTGAGGAGCGAATTCTTGAAAGCGTGGATCTTGATGGTTATGGCGCTGATGCTGCCGATGGCGGCGATGGCCGAGGAAGCCGCAGAAGGCGCGCCGAAGGTTGCCTATATCAGCCTGAGCCCGCCCTTTGTCGGCAACTACGCGCTGGATGGCAACAGCAAGCTGCGCGTGTACAAGGCTGACGTTGCCCTGCGCGTCACCGGCGATGCGGCCGCCGCGGCGGTCAAGCATCATGAGCCGCTGATCCGTAATCAGCTGGTGGCGCTGTTCACCCAGCAGACTGTGGACAACATGAGCAACGTCGAGGCCAAGGAGCGGCTGCGTCAGGAAGCGCTGAAGCAGGTACAGCAGGTGATGGAGAACGAGGAAGGCAAGCCGATTGTTGAGGACCTGCTGTTCAACAACCTGATTGTGCAGTGATGCTGGCCTGGGTCAGCGGCTGATTGCAGCAAAGGGCGCCTGATGGCGCCCTTCTGTTGGGCCCTACTTGGCCAGGGTGAGGATGGCGGCCCACTGCTCTGGGGTCACCGGCATTACCGACAGGCGTGTGCCTTTCTGCACCAGCGGCATCTCCTCAAGCGCTGCCTGCTGCTTGAGCAGCCCCAGCCCGAGCAAAGGCTTGAAGGTGCGCACATAGGCGACGTCCACAGCGCTCCAGGGGTTTTTGTCGGCGCTGGCCTTGGCATCGTGGTAGTGACTCTGCGGGTCAAGTGCCGTAGGGTCGGGGTACGCCGCTGCAACAATCCTGGCGATGCCGGCAATGCCCGGCTGCGGGCAGCTTGAGTGATAGAAGAAAAACTCGTCGCCAACCGCCATGGCTCTCAGGAAATTGCGCGCCTGATAGTTGCGCACGCCGTCCCAGCGCGCTTCGCCAAGGCGCTTGAGGTCATCGATGGACAATTCGTCCGGCTCGGATTTCATCAGCCAATAGGCCATGGACGCTGCTCCTGACAAAGTCTGAAATAACTAGTTGCATGAAACCGACAGCCGGTTGGCGTCAACGTTTGCGTGTCGGCTCCGGTTGGCGGAAAATGCGCCGATTTTAAGCAATATGCTCAGTCAGCACTGAAAAAGCTGGCAAGCCCGAATCAGTTGCCAGGGGGCAATCAATGAACAAACGCAAACCGGACCTGCTGTGGATCCTGGCCTTTATCTTCGGTCTTGGGGTCGTTACCACCGGTTATGCGCAGAGTTTGCTCGAGCGAAAGATGGACGTCGCCTACCAGACCCCCGTCGAACAAGCGCCACAGCAACGCTGAAGCCATTGCGCGCTCAAGTGCGCGCCAGGTACCAATGGCGGTCCGACACCGTCCCTTGCAGTGGTACATCCCAACTGGCTTGCGCCAGACGCTCGACCTTCTGGCATTCATGCGCCAGGCCCAGCAACAGCGGTTTCTTCCAGGTCTTGCGCCGGCTCTGATAGGCCAGGCTGCGGTCATAGAAACCGCCACCCATGCCCAAGCGGCCACCCACTTCGTCAAACCCGACCAGCGGCAGCAGGATCAAGTCCAGCGCCCAGATTGGCCGTTGCCGCTTGCGCTCAATTACCGGCTCGGGGATGCGAAAGCGATTGCGCTTGAGCACCTCACCCTGGTCGTAACGCTGGAACACCATGCGTGTAGCCGGCCAGGCATGCAGCACCGGCAGGTAGATCCGCTTGCCGCGCCGGTGCCCCTCGCGCAGCAGCAGGCGCGGGTCGATCTCGCCGTCATTGGGCAGGTACAGGGCAATGTGGCGGGCGCGGCGGAACAACGGATGCTGGGCCAGCTGCCGGTACAGGCCGCGGGACGCCTGACGCTGTTGTGCAGGCGTAAGGGCGCGGCGTGCATTACGCAGCTGGCGACGAAGTTGCGGGCGGGTGAGGGGCGCGGTGTCGGTCATGGCACAGAGGTCCCGGAGGTGTCGGCCGCCGTGGCGGCCAGACCAGTTGCCCGCCAGAGCAGGCGAGCAATGCAGAATTCAGGCTCCCCGATAAGACCGCTATCGGTGTAGCCCTTGAACCCGAAAGTTCAAGGTGGAGATTGCAGGGGGCGTTAAGGCTTTCCGTCGGGCGGACATGCACACCGGCCCCAGCGTGCAACCCCCGTGGTAGTGCTTATCGGCTCAGGGACATAACCGACTGGCGCATCTGCCAGGGAGTGAGGCCAGTATACCGATCTCAGCCGTTTTTGGTACCCGTGTCGTCGGTCAATGCACTGTCGACGCGCTCGAGCAGGTCACGCACCTGCTCGCGGGTGGTGCCCCCGCTGGTCACCTCGGGGGTTTCCTGGCGGTGGAGCATTTCGTGGGTAATGTTCAAGGCCGCCATCACCGCAATGCGATCGGCGCCGATGACTTTGCCGCTGCTGCGGATCTCGCGCATCTTGCCGTCCAGGTAGCGCGCGGCGCTGACCAGGTTGCTGCGCTCTTCGGGCGGGCAGATGATCGAGTAATCTTTGTCGAGGATCTGTACGGTGACGCTATTGCTTGAACTCATGAGTCTTGCTCCAGGGCCTTGAGCCGCAAGATCATGGATTCGACCTTACGCCTTGCGATCTCATTTTTTTCAATGAGGTGGGCGCGCTCTTCGCGCCAGGAAGTTTCCTGCGCTACTAGGAGTGCATTTTGCCGTTTAAGTTGCTCGACGCGCTCGATCAGCAGCTCGAAACGGCTCATCAGCGCTTGCAGGTCGTTGTCTTGCATGGGGGGCACTCGTTTCGCTCCATCGTTGACGGCCTGGCCATGATGCCGGTGCCGGGCCTTGGGCGGCCAGTGCCGATGGTCTTGGCGCGCCTGCCGGTGCTAGGATACAAGGTCTTCATTCTAGACATTGCGCCGTCTGGCGCCTAGCAGCCCATGCCCAATACTCAATCGCCGTACACCGCTTTCGCCACACTGCTCTCGAGCAATGGCCACCCTGTCTCCCCTGCCGAGCTGCACGGCCTGTTGATCGGCCGCAGCTGCGCCGGCGCAGGCTTCGATGCCGAGGCCTGGCTGGCGGATGCCGCCAATGCCCTCGAGGTCGAACCGAACGACTCTGTGCGCAACGCCCTGATCGGCCTGCAGGAGATGGTCAAGGCCGAACTCACCGGCGATGACGTCGCTCTGGTGCTGTTGCTGCCAGGTGATGAACAACCGCTGACCGAACGTGCTGCCGCCCTTGGCGAGTGGTGCCAGGGCTTCATCGCCGGCTTTGGCTTGAACGCCGGCGGCAAGGACCTGTCCACCGAAGCCAAGGAAGTGCTGCAGGACCTGGTAGCGATCTCGCAGGTGCAGGACGCCCTGGAAGAATCCGAGGATGGCGAAAGCGACTACATGGAAGTCACCGAGTACCTGCGCGTCGCGCCGCTGCTGCTGTTCACCGAGCTGGCCGCTCCGGTTGCGCCTGCCCCCAAGCCATCGCTGCACTGATCAGTCGGGATCGTCTGCCCATGAGCCACATACCCAAGGCCGAGTATGCCCGTCGGCGCAAGGCGCTGATGGCGCAGATGGTCCCCAACAGCATCGCCATTCTGCCTGCCGCTGCGGTTGCTATTCGCAACCGTGACGTCGAGCACGTGTACCGTCAGGACAGCGATTTCCAGTACCTCAGCGGCTTTCCCGAGCCCGAGGCGGTCATCGTTCTGATCCCCGGTCGCGAGCATGGCGAATACGTGCTGTTCTGCCGTGAACGCAACCCGGAGCGCGAGCTGTGGGACGGCCTGCGCGCCGGTCAGGAAGGTGCCCTGCGCGAGTATGGCGCGGACGATGCGTTTCCGATTACTGACATCGACGAGATCCTGCCGGGCCTGATCGAAGGCCGCGAGCGGGTGTACACGGCGATGGGCAGCAATCCCGAGTTCGACCGGCGCCTGATGGACTGGATCAACCTGATCCGCTCCAAGGCCCGCCTTGGTGCGCAGCCGCCCAACGAGTTCGTTGCGCTGGATCATCTGCTGCATGACATGCGCCTGTATAAATCGGCAGCGGAAGTGAAGGTCATGCGCGCCGCTGCGGCGATTTCTGCGCGGGCCCATGTGCGGGCCATGCAGGCCTGCCGTGCGGGGCTTCACGAGTACAGCCTGGAAGCCGAACTCGATTACGAGTTTCGCAAGGGCGGGGCGAAGATGGCGGCCTATGGCTCGATCGTCGCAGCTGGGCGTAATGGCTGCATCCTGCACTACCAGCAGAATGACGCCGTGCTCAAGGACGGCGACCTGGTGCTGATTGATGCCGGCTGCGAAATCGACTGCTATGCCAGCGACATCACCCGCACGTTCCCGGTCAGCGGGCGTTTTTCCGCTGAGCAGAAAGCCATCTACGAGCTGGTGCTCGAAGCCCAGGCTGCGGCCTTTGCCGAGATCGCCCCAGGCAAGCACTGGAACCACGCCCATGAGGCGACAGTGCGGGTGATCACCGCAGGGCTGGTGCGGCTGGGCCTGCTCAAGGGAGAAGTGCAGGCGCTGATCGACAGCGAGGCCTACCGCGCGTTCTACATGCACCGCGCCGGGCACTGGCTGGGCATGGATGTGCACGATGTCGGCGAGTACAAGGTCGGCGGCCAGTGGCGGGTGCTCGAAGTGGGCATGGCGCTGACCGTCGAACCCGGCATTTACATCGGCGCCGACAATCAGGCCGTGGCCAAAAAATGGCGCGGTATCGGCATCAGGATCGAGGATGATGTGGTGGTTACCAGGCAGGGCTGTGAAATTCTTACCTCCGGCGTACCGCGTACAGTTGCCGAGATCGAGGCGCTGATGGCCGCTGCCCGCGAGCAGGCGGCATGAGTCGGGTCAACCTGGCGATCATCGGCGGCGGCCTGGTCGGCGCCAGCCTGGCGCTGGCGCTGCAGGCCGGAGCCAAGGCGCGGGGCTGGAAGATCCTGCTGATCGAGCCGTTCGCCCCTGGCGATGCGTTTCAGCCAAGCTACGACGCGCGCTCGTCGGCGCTGTCGTTCGGCACCCGGCAGATTTATCAGCAGTTGGGCTTGTGGCCGGCTATCAGCCAGCGCGCCGAGCCGATTCTGCAGATCCACGTCTCCGACCGCGGCCGCTTTGGCGCCACCCGTCTGGAGGCCAGCGAAGAGGGCGTGCCGGCGCTGGGCTATGTGGTGGAAAACGCCTGGCTCGGCCAGTGCCTGTGGCAGGGTCTGGACCCGGAAGTGGTCAGTTGGCGTTGCCCGGCCGAGGTCAAGGCGATGCAGCCGATCGAGGGCGGTTACCGCTTGCAGCTGGATGACGACACCAGCCTGGAATGTGACCTGGCCGTGCTGGCTGACGGTGGTCGCTCGGGCTTGCGCGAGCAGCTGGGCATCCATGTGCAGCGCCGGCCGTACCAGCAAAGTGCCTTGATTGCCAACATCACCCCGGGTGAGGCCCACGGTGGCCAGGCCTTCGAACGCTTTACCGAACAAGGGCCGATGGCCTTGCTGCCGTTGCCGGACAACCGCTGCGCGCTGGTCTGGACCCGCCAGGGGATGGACGCCAAGCGCCTGGCCGAGATCGACGAGCGCAGCTTCCTCGCCGAGCTGCAGCAGGTGTTTGGCTATCGCCTCGGCGCGCTGCGCCAGGTCGGCGCGCGCCATCTTTATCCGCTGGCGCTGGTGGCTGCCAGCGAACAGGTGCGTCCGCATCTGGTGGTCCTCGGTAACGCCGCGCACAGCCTGCACCCGATTGCCGGGCAAGGCTTCAACCTGTCGCTGCGCGATGTGCAGGCGCTGGCTGAAGGTTTGCTGGCCGGGCCACAGCACCCTGGCGACCTGGCGACTCTGCAGACCTATCAGCAGCGGCAGCAACTCGACCAGAGCCTGACCATCGGCTTCTCCGATCAGGTCACGCGCATGTTCGGCAGCAGCCAGCCGTTGCTGGCCACCGGACGCAACCTGGGTTTGCTCGGCCTTGATCTGTTGCCACCGGCCAAACGCTGGTTCGCCCGCCAGGCCATGGGCCTGGGCACCCGAAGCGATCTGCGGGGTCGCCTGTGAGCGATTCGCGTCGGCTGGCGCGCAAGGCCCGCATGCTGCGCTGGTTGCTGAACATCTACCCGCCCTACCTGGGTGCTGGTATTCGGGTGCAGCAGATCAGCCCGGACATGAGCCACATCAAGGTGCGCATGAAGCTCACCCGCTGGAACCGCAACTACGTCGGCACCCAGTTTGGCGGCAGCCTGTATTCAATGGTCGACCCGTTCTACATGCTGTTGCTGATCGAGCGTCTGGGCAGCGAGTACATTGTTTGGGACAAGGCCGCCAGCATCGACTTCATCTCGCCGGGCAAAGGCCCGGTGTATGCCGAGTTCAACGTCGATGACGCGCTGCTGGCCGAGATTCGCCAGCAGACCGCCAGCGGCAAGAAGTACCTGCCGCGGCTGCAGGTCGACATCCGCGACGGCGCCGGTGAACTGGTGGCGCGGGTCGATAAAACTCTTTATGTACGGCTCAAGCCGCAAGTGAGGCAGGCGTAAGGCATGGAAACGCGCGCAGATGTACTGATTGTCGGTGCCGGTATGGTCGGCAGCGCCCTGGCCCTGGCATTGCGCCACAGCGGCCTGCAGGTCGTCCTGCTCGACGGCGGCCCGTTGTCGGTCAAACCGTTTGACCCGCAAGCCGCGTTCGAACCGCGGGTCAGCGCCTTGTCGGCAGCCAGCCAGCGTATCCTCGAGCGCCTCGGCGCCTGGGATGGCATTGTCGCCCGGCGCCTGTCGCCGTACACCGACATGCACGTGTGGGATGGCAGCGGCACCGGCCAGATCCACTTCTCGGCGGCTAGTGTGCACGCCGACCTGCTGGGTCATATCGTCGAAAACCGGGTTGTCCAGGACGGGCTGCTGGAGCGTTTGCTCGACAGCGACGTCGGCCTGCTGGCCAATGCCCGCCTGGAGCAGATGCGCCGCTCCGGTGATGAGTGGCTGCTGACCCTGGCCGATGGCCGTCGCCTGCGTGCGCCGTTGGTCATCGCTGCCGATGGCGCCAATTCGGCGGTGCGCCACCTCACCGGCTGCGAGACCCGCGAGTGGGATTACCTGCACCAGGCCATCGTCACCAGTGTGCGCTGCAGCGAGGCGCACCAGGCCACTGCCTGGCAGCGCTTCACCGACGAGGGGCCGCTGGCGTTTCTGCCGCTGGCGCGGGATGGCGGCCAGCAGTGGTGCTCGATCGTCTGGTCGACTACCCCAGAGCAGGCCGAGCAACTGATGAAGCTGGACGATGCCGCCTTCGCCGAGGCCCTGCAGCGGGCCTTTGAGGGGCGTCTGGGTCAGGTGCTTGAGGTTGACCCTCGGGTCTGCGTGCCGCTGCGCCAGCGCCACGCCAAGCGCTATGTGGCTGAAGGTCTGGCGTTGATCGGCGATGCCGCCCACGTGATCCACCCGCTGGCCGGGCAGGGCGTCAACCTGGGCTTTCTTGATGCTGCGGTATTGGCCGAAGAGCTGGTGCGTGCCTATGAGCGCGGCGAGCGCCTGGCAGATGTAAAGGTGCTGAGCCGCTACGAGCGCCGACGCATGCCGCACAACCTGGCATTGATGGCGGCCATGGAGGGTTTCGAGCGGCTGTTCCAGGCCAATCCGTTGCCGCTGCGTTGGCTGCGCAACAGCGGTTTGAAGCTGGTCGAGCAACTGCCTGAAGCCAAGGCGCTGTTCGTGCGGCAGGCGCTGGGTTTGTCGGGCGATCTGCCGGAACTGGCCCGGCCCTGACTGCAACATCTGGTAACTGCTCAGCGGGTGAGCTGCTTAATGGTATTCACTACCATTCGCAGCTCAATCACCCGCGAGGAATTCCCGATGTTGCCACGCAAGCACCTACTGGCCGCCCTGGCCCTGACCCTGTTCGGCGGCACTGTGCAGGCGGCGGACGAAGTGGTGGTGTATTCCTCGCGCATCGATGAGCTGATCAAACCGGTGTTCGACGCCTACACGGCCAAGACCGGGGTCAAGATCAAGTTCATCACCGACAAGGAAGCGCCGCTGATGCAGCGCATCAAGGCCGAGGGCCAGAACGGCGTGGCTGACCTGCTGCTGACCGTGGATGCCGGCAACCTCTGGCAGGCTGAGCAGATGGGCATTCTGCAGCCGATCAAGTCGGACATCATCGACGCCAACATCCCTCCCCAGTACCGCGCTAAGTCCCACGACTGGACCGGCCTGAGCCTGCGCGCGCGGACCATCGTCTACTCCACCGAGCGGGTCAAGCCGAGCGAGCTGAGCACCTACGAGGCGCTGGCCGACAAGCAGTGGGAAGGGCGCCTGTGCCTGCGGACCGCGAAAAAGGTCTACAACCAGTCGCTCACCGCAACCATGATCGAGACCCATGGCGAGGCCAAGACCGAGCAGATCATCAAGGGCTGGGTCGGCAACCTGTCCACTGACGTGTTCTCCGATGACACTGCTGTGCTGCAGGCCATCGAAGCCGGCCAGTGCGACGTTGGCGTGGTCAACACTTACTACTACGGCCGCCTGCACAAGCAGCAGCCTACTCTGCCGATCAAGCTGTTCTGGCCGAATCAGGGCGACCGTGGCGTGCACATCAACCTCTCGGGCATCGGCCTGACCAAGCATGCACCGCACCCGGAAGCGGCGAAAAAGCTGGTGGAGTGGATGACCGGCGAAGAAGCGCAAAAGCTGTTTGCCGACATCAACCAGGAGTTCCCCGCCAACCCTAAGGTCAAGCCGTCGGATGAGGTAGCGGCCTGGGGCACCTTCAAGGCTGACAGCCTGCCGGTGGAAGTGGCCGGCAAGCGCCAGGCCGAGGCGATTCGCCTGATGGATCGGGCTGGCTGGAACTAAGCGCCAGGCTTTATCCTTGCGGGTAATGCTAGTCAGTTAAGCCATTGGGGCCGCTATGCGGCCCTTCGCGGGTAAACCCGCTCCCACAGGTCAGCGTTGGAGTCAGACTTCGCGCGATCCCTGTGGGAGCGGGTTCACCCGCGAAGGGCCGCAAAGCGGCCCCAACTCATAAACGAGACTCAAGACTTGTCCCACGCCCCCCAACGCCGCTGGTACCTGCCGGTCGGCCTGATCGCCGCTCTGGTCCTGCTGCCGCTGAGTGTTCTGCTGCTGTCATGGCAGTCGATCGATATGCAGATCTGGTCACACCTGCTCGACACGCAAATGAGCCGTCTGCTGGGCAATACCCTGACCCTGGTGCTGGGCGTGGGCATCGGCGTTACCGTGCTTGGGGTCAGCCTTGCCTGGCTCACCAGCCTCTGCGAGTTCCCCGGGCGGCGCTGGCTCGACTGGGCCTTGATGCTGCCGTTCGCCATCCCGGCCTATGTGCTGGCGTTCGTGTTCGTTGGCCTGCTGGATTTCGCCGGGCCGGTGCAGAGCGCCCTGCGTGAGCTGTTCGGGCCGATGCGCCTGCCTCGAGTGCGCTCTACCGGCGGGGTGATCACCGTGCTGGTGCTGGTGTTCTACCCCTATGTGTATCTGCTTGCGCGCAGCGCGTTCATGGCTCAAGGCAAAGGCCTGATGGAGGCCGCGCGGGTCCTGGGCCTGTCGCCGTTGCAGGCGTTCTGGCGGGTTGCGTTGCCGATGGCGCGGCCAGCCATCGGCGCCGGCATCGCCCTTGCGCTGATGGAAACGCTGGCGGATTTCGGCGCTGTGGCAGTGTTCAATTTCGACACCTTCACCACCGCCATCTACAAGACCTGGTACGGCTTCTTCAGCCTGTCCAGCGCGGCCCAGCTGGCCAGTTTGCTGCTGCTGGGGGTGATGCTGGTGCTGTATGGCGAACGCCGCGCCCGCGGTACCAGCCGCAGCGGTAACGAGCGGCCACGGGTACAGGCGTTGTATCACCTGCGCGGGCTCAAGGCGTGGGCAGCCAGCGGCTGGTGTCTGCTGGTGTTCGCCTGCGCCTTCGTCATCCCGCTGCTGCAACTGCTGGTGTGGTTCTGGCAGCGTGGCCGCCACGACCTCGATGAGCGCTATGTCGGCCTGGTCATGCACACCCTGTACCTTGGCGCGATGGCGGCACTGATCACGGTCAGCGCCGCGCTGCTGCTGGCGTTTGCCCGCCGCCAGGCACCGACCGGGGCGATCCGCGCCGGTGTTGGCCTGGCCAACCTGGGCTATGCCTTGCCCGGTTCGGTGTTGGCAGTGTCGATCATGCTGGCGTTCAGTTATCTCGACAATCAAGTGGTGGTGCCGCTGTCGCAATGGTTTGGCGGTGCCGGCCGGCCATTGCTGCTGGGCAGCCTGGCGGCATTGTTGCTGGCCTATCTGGTGCGCTTTATCGCGGTCGCCTATGGCCCGCTGGAAAGCAGCCTGGAGCGGATTCGCCCGTCACTGCCGGAAGCGTCGCGCAGCCTCGGCGTCGGCGGGCCGAGATTGTTTTTCAAGGTATATCTGCCGTTGCTGGTGCCGGGTGCTCTGAGCGCCGCCTTGCTGGTGTTCGTCGATGTGCTCAAGGAGATGCCGGCGACCTTGCTGATGCGTCCGTTCGGCTGGGACACCCTTGCCGTCCGGGTGTTCGAGATGACCAGCGAGGGCGAGTGGGCGCGCGCCTCGCTGCCCGCACTGACGCTGGTGCTGGTCGGCCTGTTGCCGGTCATCGGCCTGATACGCCGTTCGGCTCGCCGCCCGGGTCAGACTCACTGAGGATGCCAGCCCGCGCCCTTGCCGCTACAATGCGCGCCATTCGCTGCGACGGGTCCTACAAGATCAGGTGACGACTAAACGCCGCCGACCGCCGCCGCTTCGCCACGCCCGGAAGGAGAAACCCATGGGACAGCGCACACCTTTGTACGACTGGCACTTGGCGCTAGGCGCCAAGATGGTCGACTTTGGCGGTTGGGACATGCCCCTGCACTATGGCTCGCAAGTCGAGGAGCACCATCAGGTGCGCGGTGACTGCGGCGTATTCGACGTCTCGCACATGACGGTGATCGATGTCGATGGCCCGGCAGCCACCCGCTGCTTGCAGTACCTGCTGGCCAATGACGTGGCCCGCCTCGGCAGTATCGGCAAGGCGCTCTACAGCACCCTGCTGAACGAACAGGGCGGGGTGGTCGACGACCTGATCGTGTACCGCACCGAGGCCGGCTACCGGCTGGTGGCCAATGCCGCCACCCGAGCCAAGGTGGTGGCCTGGCTGCAGGCACACAGCGCTGGCTACGAGGTCAACGTCACGCCCCGCCCGGAGCTTGCCATTATCGCCATCCAGGGCCCCCGTGCCCGCGACAAGGTGGCTGAGCTGGTGTCCTGGTCGCGCGCAGCGCTGATCCGTGAGCTGCAGCCATTCGAAGGCGTGGCTGAGAGCGATTGGTTCATCGCACGCACCGGCTACACCGGCGAAGACGGCCTGGAGATCATTCTGCCGGCCGAACAAGCTCCGGTTTTTTTCAATGATCTGGTTGGCGCCGGTATCGCCCCGAGTGGCCTCGGCGCGCGGGATACCCTGCGCCTGGAAGCCGGCATGAACCTGTACGGCCAGGACATCGACGAGCAGCACACCCCGCAAACCTCCAACCTCGGCTGGTGCATTGCCTGGCAGCCGGCCGAGCGCGAGTTCATCGGCCGCAGTGCGCTGCTCAATGAAATCGAGCACGGCGTGCAGGAAAAACTGGTCGGGCTGGTGCTCGAAGAACGCGGCGTGCTGCGTGCCCATCAGGTGGTTCGTGTCGCCGGGATTGGCGAAGGGGAGATCACCAGTGGTAGTTTCTCTCCTACGCTGAGCAAGTCGATTGCCCTGGCGCGTGTGCCGATGGCCACCGGCGAGCGCGCCGAGGTCGAAATTCGCGGCAAGTGGTACCCGGTGCGGGTGGTCAAACCGACCTTCGTGCGCCACGGCAAGATTCTGATCTGAACAATTACCTGGCGGGCAGACCGCTGATCCCTGACATCGAGGACCCTACGACATGAGCAATATTCCCGCCGAACTGCGTTTTGCCGAAAGCCACGAATGGGCACGGCTGGAAGCCGATGGCACGGTAACCGTTGGCATCAGCGATCACGCCCAGGAGGCTTTGGGTGATGTGGTTTTCGTCGAGCTGGCTGAAGTCGGCAAGGTATTCGCAGCAGGCGACGCTGCTGGCGTGGTCGAGTCGGTAAAGGCCGCTTCGGATATCTACGCGCCGGTCTCGGGCGAAGTGGTTGCGGTCAACGAAGGCCTGGCTGACAGCCCTGAGTCGCTCAACGAAAGCCCTTATGAGTCGTGGATCTTCAAGCTCAAGCCGGCCAACACTGCCGAGCTGGACAAGTTGCTGGACGCCGCTGGCTACAAGGCCGCTATCGGCGAGTAAGCGCCCCTCCGCTGCGGTGCTGATCCCCTCCTGGGCCGGCAAGGCTGGCCCAGGAGCGGTTGCTGTCTTTCGGTCGCCACCCTCGGTGACAACCGCACAGGCTTATTCAGCTACAGCGTTTTTGGCCAGGATGGCATTGGCCAGCTGCATGTCGCTTGCCTCCAGGCCTGGATTGTCGGCCCGTACCTGACGCATCGCAGCTTCAAGGAACGGCCCGCGAATAGCCCCTTCACTGGCAACGAAGCTGCCGGCATCGTCCTGCGCAGCGACGATCATCTTGTGATCCTTGAACGTCAGGTAGGTCGACGCAGTAGTTGCGCCGGAAGAGATGACGTTGTGCCAGAAACTGTCGGCCATGGCCGAGCCAACGGGCAGCGAAAGCAGGGCGGCGGCGGCGATGACTGTTTTGAGACGCATGCTGAAGTACCTGGGAGGGTGGGCGGATAATGCTCGCTTGGATGCCTGATTCCCGGGCCAAGTTCCTTGCGCGCTAAGGAATATTCGTCAGCTGCAGACACTCAGCACTTCACTCAGACTGGTCAGCCCGCGGGCGATCTTGGCGTCACCGTCGCTGCGCAGATCGCGCAGCCCGTCGCGCAGGGCATGCTTACGCAGCTCGGCCAGGTCGGTCGCCGGGCCAATGCTGCCGAGCAAGGCAGCCCCCGGTGTGAGCAGCTCGAACAGCCCGATACGACCCAGGTAACCCGTGCTGCGGCATGCCTGGCAGGGGATGGGCGGCTGCGCGGATTGACCTTTGCAGGTAGCGCACAGGGTACGCACCAGGCGCTGAGCCATTACCCCGATCAACGTGGCTTTGATCAAGTAGTCGGCAACGCCCAGCTCTTGCAGGCGCACAATCGCTGCGCAGGCATCGTTGGTGTGCAGCGTCGACAACACCAGATGACCGGTCAGCGCTGCCTGCATGGCCACCTGAGCGGTTTCACGATCGCGGATTTCACCGACCATGATGATGTCCGGGTCCTGCCGCAGCAGTGCCCGCACGCCATTGGCAAAGCCCAGGTCAAGGGTTGGCTGCACCTGCAACTGGTTGAACGCTGGCTCCAGCCGCTCGATCGGGTCTTCGATGGTGCACAGGTTGACCTCAGGCGTGGCCAACCGCTTGAGGCTGGCGTACAGCGTGCTGGTCTTGCCCGAGCCGGTCGGCCCGGTTACCAGAATGATGCCCTGCCGCTGGCGCAGCAGTGCCTGCCAGCGGTGCAGCAGCTCGCCATCGAGCCCGAGCCGGTCGAAGTCCTCATGCAACTGCTGTGGGTCGAACAGGCGCAATACCAGCTTCTCGCCAAACGGCGTGGGCAGGGTCGACAGGCGCAGCTCGATTTCCATCTCGCCGGCCAGCCGCGTCTTCAGGCGGCCGTCCTGTGGCCGGCGTTTTTCCGCGACGTCCATGCGGCCCAGGTGCTTGAGCCGGCTCACCAGCGCCAGGGTCACGGCCAGCGGAAAGGCATAAACCGTGTGCAGCAGGCCGTCGATGCGATAGCGCAACTGGCCCTGTTCACGGCGCGGTTCGAGGTGGATATCGCTGGCGCGTTGCTCGATCGCATACTGCAGCAGCCAGTCGACGATATGCACGATGTGCGCATCCTCCGCGCCGGCCTCGCCCTGGCGCTTGCCCAACTCCAGCAACTGCTCAAGCTCGCCCAGGCTGGCACCCTGTTGCAGGCCAGCGCCCTGCACCGAGTGGGCGAGGCGGAACAGGCTCTGGCTCAGTTGACGAATTTGCGCCGGGCTGGCCAGCACGCGCTGTATGCGCTTGCCCAGGCTGCGCGCCAGATCGAGCTCCCATTCCCGCTGAAAGGGCTGCGCACTGGCCACGGTGACGCTGTGCGCATCGACCGCCAAAGCAAGGATGCCATGGCGGTGGGCGAAGGCGCGTGAGATCAGGCTGCCGACCTGGGCCAGGTCGATCTGCAGCGGGTCGAGCCGGACGAAGGGTTGCTGCACGGCATCGGCCAGCCACTGGCACAGGCTGTCCAGATCGAGGACATGGCCGGGGCGCTGCTGATCGCTTAGGTTCAGGCTGGCGATGATTTCGAGCGGGTGGTTGCTGCCATGGCGGGGCTGATCGAGGGCACGCAGGACATCGCCGGGTTGCAGGCGGTGGTCGGCGAGCAGCGCGTCGAGGAGGCGTTTGAGGTCAAGGTCGTAGCTGTCCTGGGTATGCATCGCGGTGGCGTCCTTGCCGAAAAGATACGGGCAAGGCTAGCTGTGCTCACCGCACGGGGGTTGCGGCAACGATTGCCAAGTTTTACCGAGGCACTGCTAATGGCGCCCTAGCCAGCCGCTACGCCTTGCAACTGCGGCAAGTTGCTGAGCTCGACTTCGCCTACACAGACTAGATTGCGCAGCTTCTGGGCGATGACTTCAGCGCGATGCCAGCTCAAGCCATCGATGCCGATTTCCAGCTCCAGCCAGTCGCCCTGCTGACGCATCTGCACACTATTGGGCGTGAGGAACTGCATGGCGAACAGATTCAAAACTCGACACAGGCTGTCTGGCTCGGCCTCGGCCTGGAGTTGATAACGCACGTGGCTGTGCGCCGCGCTGGCGGCCCAGACGTCGGAGCGGGGTGGGGTGTCGGGCCGTTCGAGTGCGTTCATGTCGTTCTCCTCCAGGATGGAAGAAATTCTGCCACGCGGCAGGCGGCATTTTTTCGCTATGATTGAGCCGATTTGCCATATCGGCAGATAGATTAATTCGTATATAAGCAGGTAGGAGAATAATTAATGCAAAGCGAACTAGACGCCTATGACCGCCGCATCCTGCAGCTGCTGCAAGAGGATGCTTCGTTATCCAGCGCGCAGATTGCCGAACGCGTCGGCCTGTCGCAGTCACCCTGCTGGCGGCGCATTCAACGGCTGAAGGAAGAGGGGGTGATTCGTGCTCAGGTAACCCTGCTCGACCGCAAGAAGGTCGGCCTGAATACACAGATCTTCGCCGAGGTGAAGCTCAACGCCCACGGGCGGTCCAACTTCGCCGGCTTCACCGAAGCGATCCGTGAATTCCCCGAGGTGCTGGAATGCTACGTGCTGATGGGGTCGGTGGACTTCCTGTTGCGCATTGTCACCCCGGACATCGAAGCTTACGAACGATTCTTCTTCGAAAAGCTGTCGAATGTGCCGGGGATCCAGGAGGTCAATTCGATCGTGGCATTGTCCGAAATCAAGTCCACGACCAGCCTGCCGTTAGCGCGTTGAAGGCGACTTGAGCAGGTGCTTCCAGGCGCGGTTCTGCTCGATCGCGCGGGCCTGCTCGACGCGGCCGATCAGCAGTTCGTCGTTCTCTTCTTCGCCCAGCGGCTGCTCGGCCAGCTTGTGCAGCTTGTTCAGCTCGCCATAGAGGCGGTCCATTTGCGGCACGTCGAGCACCTGGCGGGCGTGGCGCAGCCAGGTCAGCAGGGTTTCGATGCGGGGCAGCTGCTCGCCGAGGTCTTCCGGCTGCTGCACATAACGCTCCTGCAGCTTCAGCGCGCGGGCTTCTTCGCCGACCAGGTGTTGCAGCCAGTTGGCCAACTGCGCCTTGCCCTGGCGTTCGCCACGGGCTTTGCGCTCGACGGTCCAGGCGCGGGCCAGCAACCAGCGTGAGGTTTCCAGCGAGAACTGGCCCCAGCGTGGGTCTTGCAGTTCTTCGCTGAACTGCTCGGGCGCGGCGCGGCGGACGTCTTCGTCGTCGTTACCGGCCTGTACCAGCGGGCGCCAGTCTTCCAGCAGCGCGTCGAGGCTTGCGCGCAGGGCGCTGGTGGTCGCGCGCGGCGCGGCCTGGCCCATGCTGCCAGCCAGGGCGCGCAGCTCGCTCAGGCACTGTACCCAGTCCTGCAGCAGGCGCCAGTGGCCGCTGTGGCGGTACTGCTCGGCCAGCCGTTGGCTGCTCGCCAGCAACTGCCAGGCCAGGGCGGTGAAAGCGTCGTCGACCGGCATTTCGGCGTCGAGCTCGGCGCTCGGCAGGTCCAGCTCGTAGCTGTCCGGCTCAAGCAGGCGGTAGCCACGCTCGGCCTTGCTGATGTCGCAGGGCATCAGCGGCAGGCTGGCGGCCAGCTCGGCGGCCAGTTCCAGCAGGGCTTCGGCGGAACCTTCGCGCAGCTCAAGCTCCAGCTCGCAGATTTCTTCCTTGCGCTTGCCAGCGATGACAAAGCCTTGGTCCAGTGCTGCTTCGATAACCACTTTGGCCTTGCCGCGGCCCCAGGAGATCTCGGCGAACTCGCGGGTGAAGTCGGTAGTGAACAGCGGCTTGATGGTCTTTTTGTCGAGCTCGGCGAGCTGCTCGGGCCAGCAGCTGGCGTCGAGCTTTTTCAGGTCGAGCTTGGCTTTTTCCAGCGGCCACTCGAATTCGTTGCGCTCGGACAGGCCAGCGACGCTCTGGCCACGGCACTTGAGGGTCTGGATGACGGCATCGCCATCGCGGCGCAGACGCAGGGCGACACGCGCGGCGGACAGCTCACGCTCAGGGGTGTCGAAGTACTGGTTGAGCAGTTCGCGGGTCTGCCAGCCGGACTTGTTGCGCTTCTTCAGCAGGGGGTGCTCACGAAGGGCGGTGAGAGTCTCGCGGCTGGCGCGGAGTTTGAGTTCGGTTTCTTTGTGCATCGCGGGCTCGAAGGAGGGGCATCGTTGCGAGGCAGTCTACAGCAGTCGGCCGTGCTGCTGTGATCCGACTGGTCGGTTGCCCCGGTGCAGCGGCCTTGCACCGTCTACGTCAGGCGTTGTTATGATGGGCCGACGCTTTTGAGGAATCCGCGCATGCCGTTGCCATCGCTGAAAGACCAGTTCGCCGCCCTGATCGCCGCGCCATCGGTCAGTTGCACCCAGCCCGCACTGGATCAGTCCAACCGCGTGGTGATCGACTTGCTCGCCGGCTGGCTGAGTGACCTTGGCTTCACATGCGATATCCAGCAGGTCACCCCCGGCAAGTTCAACCTGCTGGCCAGCCGCGGCACGGGCCCTGGCGGGCTGATTCTGGCTGGGCACAGCGACACGGTGCCATTCGACGAGCAGTTGTGGCAGAGCGACCCGCTGAAGCTGACCGAGGTGGGCGATCGTTGGGTAGGCCTGGGCAGTTGCGACATGAAAGGCTTCTTCGCGCTGGTGATCGAGGCCGTGCTGCCCCTGCTCGAACATGACTTCAAGCAGCCGTTGCTGATCCTCGCCACCTGCGACGAAGAAAGCTCGATGTCCGGCGCCCGCGCCCTGGCCGAGGCCGGTCAGCCGCTTGGTCGCGCTGCAGTGATCGGCGAGCCGACCGGGCTCAGGCCGATTCGCCTGCACAAGGGCATCATGATGGAGCGCATCGATATTCTCGGCCGCAGCGGCCATTCGTCGGACCCAAGCCTGGGTCACAGTGCAATGGAGGCGATGCACGCGGTGATGGCCGAGATGATCGGCCTGCGCCAGCAATGGCAGCAGACCTACAACAACCCGCAGTTCAGCGTGCCGACGCCGACGCTGAACTTCGGCTGCATTCACGGTGGCGACAACCCCAACCGGATCTGCGGCCAGTGCGCGCTTGAGTTCGACTTGCGGCCATTGCCGGGGATGGACCCAGAGCAGCTGCGCGCCGCTATTCGCGCCAAGCTGGTGCCGCTGGCCGAGCAGCATCAGGTCAGCATCGACTACAAACCGTTGTTCCCGGAGGTGGCGCCGTTCGAGCAGGCCGCCGACAGCGAGTTGGTGCGGGTGGCCGAGCGCTTGACCGGGCACCGCGCCGAAGCGGTAGCCTTCGCTACCGAGGCGCCCTACCTGCAACAGCTGGGCTGCGAGACCATCGTGCTCGGCCCGGGCGACATCGCCTGTGCTCACCAGCCCGGCGAGTACCTTGAAATGTCACGTATCGAGCCTACCGTGCGTCTATTGCGTGATCTGATCAGGCACTATTGCCTGAGCTAAACGTCCATTGAGCTGATTCGTTCCTGCCTAAAGGAGAGTGCGCGTGACCGCAAGCCTGTTCCGACGATGACCTCGCACTGTTGTGCGTCTTGACCGTTCTCCGTCCACTTAGCCACAGGCCCTGTCATGCCCGATTACGTCACCTGGCTCCGCCACGCTTCACCGTACGTCAACGCTCACCGTGACTGCACCTTCGTCGTCATGCTCCCCGGCGACGGTGTTGATCACCCCAACTTCGGCAATATCGTCCACGACCTGGTGCTGCTGCACAGCCTTGGTGTGCGTCTGGTGCTGGTGCACGGTTCGCGCCCGCAGATCGAAAGCCGCCTGGCCGCCCGTGGCCTGACCCCGCATTACCACCACGGCATGCGCATCACCGACGCCGCGACGCTCGATTGCGTGATCGACGCGGTCGGCGCCCTGCGCGTGGCCATCGAAGCGCGCCTGTCGATGGACATGGCCTCTTCGCCCATGCAGGGCGCACGCCTGCGCGTGGCGTCCGGCAACCTGGTTACTGCGCGGCCGATCGGCGTGCTCGAAGGGGTCGACTATCACCACACCGGCGAAGTCCGCCGGATCGACCGCAAGGGCATCAACCGCCTGCTCGACGAACGCTCGATCGTGCTGCTGTCGCCGCTGGGCTACTCGCCGACCGGCGAGATCTTCAACCTGGCCTGTGAAGACGTCGCCACCCGCGCCGCTATCGAACTGGCTGCCGACAAGCTGCTGCTGTTTGGCGCCGAGCCTGGCCTGCTCGATGAAAACGGCCGGCTGGTGCGCGAGCTGCGTCCACAACAGATCGCGCCGCACTTGGCACGCCTGGGCAGCGACTATCAGGGCGAACTGCTGGATGCTGCCGCCGAGGCGTGCAAGGGCGGCGTGGCGCGTAGCCATATCGTCAGTTATGCCGAAGACGGTGCGCTGCTCACCGAGCTGTTCACCCGCGACGGCGGCGGCACCCTGGTAGCGCAGGAGCAGTTCGAGATCGTCCGTGAGGCGAGCATCGAAGACGTCGGTGGTTTGCTCGAGCTGATCAGCCCGCTGGAAGAGCAGGGCATTCTCGTGCGCCGTTCGCGCGAGGTGCTGGAGCGTGAGATCGAGCAGTTCAGTGTGGTCGAGCGCGACGGTCTGATCATCGCCTGTGCGGCGTTGTACCCGATTGCCGATTCGTCGGCGGGGGAGCTGGCGTGCCTGGCGGTCAGCCCGGAGTACCGCCATGGCGGCCGAGGTGACGACTTGCTCGAGAGAATCGAATCGCGGGCGCGCACGCTGGGCCTGAAGACCCTGTTCGTGCTCACCACGCGCACCGCGCACTGGTTCCGTGAGCGCGGCTTCGAGCCCAGCGGGGTCGAGCGGCTGCCGGCAGCGCGGGCTTCGCTGTACAACTTCCAGCGCAACTCGAAGATCTTCGAGAAGACTCTGTAAGCCTTACGCCACATTGAAAAACGCCGTCTGAGCAGACGGCGTTTTCATTTACACGGTGTGCAGGTACCAGTTGTACTCGAGGTCGGAGATCGAGTGTTCGAACTCCTCCAGCTCGCTTTCCTTGCACGCGACAAAGATGTCGATGTACTTCGGATCGATGTACTTGTTCAGCACTTCGCTGTCGTCCAGCTCGCGCAGGGCATCACGCAGGTTGTTCGGCAGGCTCTGTTCAAGCTGCTCGTACGAGTTGCCTTCGATCGGCTCACCCGGTTCGATCTTGTTGGTCAGGCCGTGGTGCACGCCTGCCAACACAGCCGCCATCATCAGGTACGGGTTGGCGTCGGCGCCTGCTACGCGGTGCTCCAGACGTACCGCATCGGCGGAACCGGTCGGCACGCGTACAGCCACGGTACGGTTGTCCAGGCCCCAGCTCTGTGCGTTGGGCACGTAGAACTGAGCGCCGAAACGGCGGTACGAGTTGACGTTCGGGCACAGGAACGCCATCGACGCGGGCAGGGTCTCGAGCACACCGCCGACTGCGTGGCGTAACGCGGCGTTCTGCTCGGGATCCTCGCTGGTGAAGATGTTATGGCCATCTTTGTCCAGGATCGAGATGTGCACATGCAGGCCATTGCCAGCCTGGCCGGGGTACGGCTTGGCCATGAAAGTGGTGTCCATTTCATGGTCGTAGGCAATGTTCTTGATCAGGCGCTTGAGCAGCACTGCATAGTCGCAGGCCTTGAGCGCATCAGGCACATGGTGCAAGTTGACTTCGAACTGCGCCGGGGCGCTTTCCTTGACGATGGCGTCAGCCGGGATGCCTTGCTCTTTGGCACCTTCAAGGATGTCCTGCAGGCAGTCGGCGTATTCGTCGAGGTCGTCGATCAGGTAGACCTGGGTCGACTGCGGGCGTTTGCCCGAGATCGGCGAGCGCGGCGGCTGTGGACGGCCGTTCACGTTTTCCTGGTCGATCAGGTAGAACTCGAGTTCGAAGGCGGCGCAGATGGTCAGGCCCATGTCGTCGAACTTGCTCACGACCTGGCGCAGCACTTCACGCGGATCAGCGAAGAACGGCTCGCCTTCGATCTCGTGCATGGTCATCAGCAGCTGAGCGGTAGGGCGCTTCTGCCACGGCTCGTTGCACAGGGTGTCGGGGATCGGGTAGCAGATGCGGTCCGCATCGCCGATGTCCAGACCCAGGCCTGTGCTTTCAACGGTCGAACCGTTGATGTCGAGGGCGAAGAGGGAGGCCGGCAGGTTGATGCCTTTCTCGTAAACCTTGTGGAGGCTGGTGCGCTCAATGCGCTTGCCGCGCACCACACCATTCATATCTGCAATCAGAAGGTCAACGTAGAGAACCTCAGGATGTTCCTTAAGGAACGCGTTCGCTTCGTTAAGCTGAACGGCACGCGGGGGTACCGACATGATGCAACACCTTTGTTGTTAAAAATATCAATCAAGGGGGGCTTGCAGTTCCAGTCAATCGGAAACACAAACCGAAGTCAAGCCAACCCCTTAACGCCCTGAAATGGCACATCTACGGCAGATTTGCTGCATATCGGGGCGAAGCATTATCCGCTATTTAAGCCGAAAAAGGTTATCTCGGCCTCCCTGTCTTTTATTTTTTACGGAGGTGTTGTGTAAAAAAATGAACAAGGCTAAGCTCGGTCGCAACCCAAAACACAATAATACGAGGGTCATATGGTCCGCTTGTCGCGACCTGCAGGTGCTGTCTGTGCAGTGCTTTCAGGGACTCAATCCGTCCGCCGCAAGGACAGCGCTCAGCTATCTGCTGATGCTGATGCTCTGGCCGCAATAATTGACGGCCGCCCCGGTCCATACGCCTTACGTCGCAGTCTGCTGCACCCCCTTCGCTTTTTCTGCCCTGTGAATGCTTCAAGGAATCCCGCCGCCGGCGTGGTTCCGGTGACGTCCTGTGCGCGCAGTTTTGCAATGCCCGGCTACTCCATCCAGAATCAAGGCGCGGGTCTGCTGCGGCCCTTGTGCCGAGCCGGTTACCGCCTTGATCGACGCCCGACGTCAGCACTGCCCGAGCTATCCCGACCGGGCCACCTTACCTCCTGAGGTATTTATGAGTAACAACCTCGACCAGCTCACCGATTGGTTGAAAGAACACAAGATCACCGAAGTGGAATGCATGATCAGCGACCTGACCGGCATCACCCGCGGCAAGATCTCGCCGACCAACAAGTTCATCGCCGAAAAGGGCATGCGCCTGCCTGAGAGCGTGCTGCTGCAGACCGTGACCGGCGACTATGTCGACGATGACATCTATTACGAACTGCTCGACCCGGCCGACATCGACATGATCTGCCGACCTGACGAGAACGCGGTGTTTCTCGTGCCTTGGGCCATCGAGCCGACTGCTCAGGTGATCCACGACACCTACGACAAAAAGGGCAACCCGATCGAGCTGTCGCCGCGCAACGTGCTGAAGAAGGTGCTCAAGCTCTACAGCGACAAGGGCTGGCAGCCTATCGTCGCGCCGGAGATGGAGTTCTACCTGACCAAGCGCAGCGAAGACCCGGACTTCCCGCTGCAGCCGCCGGTAGGCCGCTCGGGCCGCCCGGAAACCGGTCGCCAGTCGTTCTCGATCGAAGCCGCCAACGAATTCGACCCGTTGTTCGAAGACGTCTATGACTGGTGCGAACTGCAGCAGCTGGACCTCGACACGCTGATCCACGAAGACGGCACGGCGCAGATGGAGATCAACTTCCGTCACGGTGACGCGCTGCACCTGGCCGACCAGATCCTGGTGTTCAAGCGGACCATGCGCGAGGCTGCGCTCAAGCACAACGTTGCCGCCACCTTCATGGCCAAGCCAATGACCGGCGAGCCCGGCAGCGCCATGCACCTGCACCAGAGCGTGGTCGACATGCAGACCGGCAAGAACATCTTTGCCAACGCCGACGGCAGCATGAGCCAGCTGTTCCTCAACCATATCGGCGGGCTGCAGAAGTTCATCCCGTATGTGTTGCCGCTGTTCGCCCCCAACGTCAACTCGTTCCGCCGCTTCCTGCCCGACACCTCGGCGCCGGTCAACGTCGAGTGGGGTGAAGAAAACCGCACTGTCGGCCTGCGTGTACCGGATGCCGTGCCGCAGAACCGCCGGGTCGAGAACCGCCTGCCAGGCGCCGATGCCAACCCGTACCTGGCCATCGCGGCCAGCCTGCTGTGTGGCTACATCGGCATGATCCAGGCCATCGAACCCAGCGCACCGGTGCAGGGCCGTGGCTACGAGCGGCGCAACCTGCGCCTGCCGCTGACCCTGGAAGATGCTCTGGAGCGTATGGAGACCTGCCAGGAGCTGGAGCAGTACCTGGGCAAGAAATTCATCGCCGGCTACGTCGCCACCAAACGCGCCGAGCATGAAAACTTCAAACGCGTGATCAGCTCCTGGGAACGTGAATTCCTGCTGTTTGCCGTCTGAACCCAACCCGGCCCGCAGGAGCGCGGCTGCCTTACAACGGAGAAGCACATGAGTGTCAACAACCCGCAAACCCGTGACTGGCAAACCCTCAGCGGTGAGCACCACCTGGCGCCTTTCAGCGACTACAAACAGCTGAAGGAGAAGGGCCCACGCATCATCACCAAGGCTGAGGGCGTGCATCTGTGGGACAGCGAGGGTCACAAGATCCTCGACGGCATGGCCGGTCTGTGGTGCGTTGCGGTGGGTTACGGGCGTGAAGAGCTGGTGCAGGCGGCCGAGAAGCAGATGCGCGAGCTGCCGTACTACAACCTGTTCTTCCAGACCGCCCACCCGCCGGCGCTGGAGCTGGCCAAGGCGATCAGCGACGTGGCCCCGGCGGGCATGACTCATGTGTTTTTCACAGGCTCCGGCTCCGAAGGCAACGACACCGTACTGCGCATGGTTCGCCATTACTGGGCGCTCAAGGGCAAGCCGCACAAGCAGACCATCATTGGCCGCATCAACGGCTACCACGGCTCGACTGTGGCCGGTGCCAGCCTGGGCGGCATGAGTGGCATGCACGAGCAGGGCGGCTTGCCGATCCCGGGCATCGTGCATATCCCTCAGCCGTACTGGTTCGGTGAGGGCGGCGACATGACCCCGGACGCGTTCGGTGTATGGGCGGCCGAGCAGCTGGAACAGAAGATTCTCGAAGTCGGCGAAGACAATGTAGCGGCGTTTATCGCCGAGCCGATCCAGGGTGCAGGCGGGGTGATCATCCCACCAGAAACCTACTGGCCGAAGATCAAGGAGATCCTCGCCAGATACGACATCCTGTTCGTCGCCGATGAAGTGATCTGCGGTTTCGGCCGCACCGGCGAGTGGTTCGGTTCGGACTACTACGACCTCAAGCCCGACCTGATAACCATCGCCAAGGGCCTGACCTCCGGTTACATCCCCATGGGCGGTGTGATCGTGCGTGACAAGGTGGCTCAGGCACTCAGCGAAGGCGGCGATTTCAACCACGGCTTCACCTACTCCGGGCACCCGGTGGCGGCTGCAGTCGGCCTGGAAAACCTGCGCCTGCTGCGCGACGAGCAGATCGTCGAGCGCGCCAGGACAGAAGCGGCACCGTATTTGCAAAAGCGTTTGCGTGAGCTGCAGGACCACCCATTGGTAGGCGAAGTGCGCGGCCTTGGCCTGCTCGGCGCGATCGAGCTGGTCAAGGACAAGGCAACTCGCAGCCGTTACGAAGGCAAGGGCGTCGGTATGATCTGCCGTAACTTCTGCTTCGACAACGGCCTGATCATGCGCGCCGTAGGCGACACCATGATCATCGCGCCGCCGCTGGTGATCTCCCATGCCGAGATCGACGAGCTGGTGGAAAAAGCGCGCAAGTGCCTGGATTTGACCTATGAAGCGGTGAAATAGCCGCCTGCTACGCTAGCGTTGTGACATTAGGCGGTTACAAGGGTCTGCTGTTGTTGATACAGCGCCTTGTAACTTGCCAGACTAGCGACTGATTCAGTCGCCCAGCGCTTGCACCATGGGACCTGGCTGCTGAACAGATGGCTTGATAATAAATTCTGGAGCATTACGCATGAAGAAAATGGGCAAGACGTTGCTGGCCGCCGCCCTCATGGGTGCCATGGCTACCGCAGTTCAGGCTGACGACAAAGTACTCCACGTCTACAACTGGTCGGACTACATTGCCCCGGATACCGTGGCCAAGTTCGAAAAGCAGACCGGCATCAAAGTGGTCTACGACGTGTTCGACAGCAACGAGACCCTCGAGGCCAAACTGCTGGCGGGCAAGTCCGGCTACGACATCGTCGTGCCGTCGAACAACTTCCTCGCCAAACAGATCAAGGCCGGCGTCTATCAGGAGCTGGACCGCTCCAAGCTGCCCAACTGGAAAAACCTCGACGAAGACCTGCTCAAGGCCGTTGGCGATGCCAGCGACGAAGGCAACAAGCACGCCTTCCCGTACATGTGGGGTTCGATCGGCATCGGCTACAACCCGGAGAAGGTCAAGGCTGCGCTGGGCGTGGACAAGATCGACTCGTGGGACACCGTGTTCAAGCCCGAGAACATGGCCAAGCTCAAGAGCTGCGGCGTGACCTTCCTCGACGCCCCGACCGAAATGATCCCGGCCGCCTTGCACTACCTGGGCAAGCCGACCAACAGCAAGGACAAGGCTGACCTGAAAGCAGCCGAAGACCTGTTCATGACGGTTCGCCCATCGGTGGCGTACTTCCACTCGTCCAAGTACATCTCCGACCTTGCCAACGGCAACATCTGCGTTGCAGTCGGCTACTCGGGTGACCTTGAACAGTCCAAGGCCCGTGCTCACGAGGCTGGCGACAAGGTCAAACTGGCGTACACCATTCCCAAGGAAGGTGCCGGCACCTTCTACGACATGGTCGCCATCCCCAAGGATGCGAGCAACCTCGACGCTGCCTACCAGTTCATGAACTACCTGCTGCAGCCTGAAGTCATGGCCGAGATCACCAACGCCGTGCGCTTCCCGAATGGCAACAAGGCGGCGACTGCTCTGGTCGACAAGGACATCACCAGCGACCCGGCCATCTACCCGTCGGATGCGGTGAAAAAACAGCTGTACGCAATCAGCGATCTCGATGCAGCCACGCTGCGTCTGATCACCCGCAGCTGGACCAAGATCAAGTCGGGCAAGTAAGCCTGATTGAAAGCCTCTGGGCCGGGGTTTTCGGCCCGGAGGCGCACTACAACGAATAAGTTTGCCGCAGCGTCCCTGCAAGGGTAAGTTGCGCGCCGGTTTTGCCAGTCTGGCGGCGCCTTTATCACTGACGGCTACCGTCACCGAATGCACTGTTTTCAAGGAGCATCCACTTGTCTAAATCTGTACTTCGCAAGGCCTTGCTGGCCGGAGCGGGCCTGACGCTGGCATGCAGCGTCCAAGCGGCGCCTACGGTGCATCTGTACAACTGGTCGGACTATATCGGGCCAACCACCCTCGCCGATTTCGAGAAAGAAACCGGCATCAAGCCGGTGCAGGACGTTTTCGACTCCAACGAAACCCTGGAAGGCAAACTGCTCGCCGGTCGTACCGGCTATGACGTGGTCGTGCCGTCCAACCATTTCCTCGGCAAGCAGATCAAGGCGGGTGCGTTCCAGAAGCTCGACCGCAGTCTGCTGCCCAACTATGCCAACCTCGACCCGGCGCTGATGAAGCGCCTGGAGAAGAACGACCCCGGCAACCTCTATGCCGTACCGTATCTGTGGGGCACCAATGGCATTGGTTACAACGTCGACAAGATCAAGGCCGTGCTCGGCGTCGACAGCATCGACTCGTGGGCCGTGCTGTTCGAACCCGAAAACATGAAGAAGCTCTCCAAATGCGGTGTGGCCTTCCTCGATTCGGCGGACGAAATGCTGCCTGCGGTGCTCAACTACATGGGCCTCGATCCCAACAGCAGCAACCCCAACGATTACGCCGCCGCCGAGAAAAAGCTGCTGGCCGTGCGCCCTTACGTGACCTACTTCCATTCCTCCAAATACATCACCGACCTGGCCAACGGCGACATCTGCGTGGCCGCCGGCTTCTCCGGTGATGTGTTCCAGGCCAAGGCCCGCGCTGAAGAAGCGAAGAAGGGCGTCAACCTGGCCTACGCGATTCCCAAGGAAGGCGGCAACCTCTGGTTCGATGTACTGGCGATTCCGGCCGACTCGAAAAACAGCAAAGAGGCCCACGCTTTCATCAACTATCTGCTCAAACCTGAGGTTATCGCCCAGGTCAGCGATTACGTCGGTTACGCCAACCCGAACCCCAAGGCTGGCGCGCTGATGGACCAGGATGTCAGGAACGACGCTGCGGTTTACCCACCGCAGGAAGTACTGGACAAGATGTTCGTCAACAGCGAGTTGCCGCCCAAGGTGCAACGTTTGATGACCCGCAGCTGGACCAAGGTCAAGTCGGGCAAATAATCATCCAGACCCGCCTCCTTGAGGGCGGGCTTAAAAATCTTGTTGGGAGTTTCACTCATGGCAGTTGCCTCCGGTGCCTATAAGAAAGCCCTCGAGGGTGGCCAGCAACCCAAGCAGGTGCTGGTCAAGATCGACCGGGTCACGAAGAAGTTCGACGAAACAATTGCCGTGGACGATGTGTCCCTGGAAATCCGCAAAGGCGAGATCTTCGCCCTGCTGGGTGGCTCCGGCTCCGGTAAATCGACCCTGCTGCGCATGCTGGCAGGCTTCGAGCGGCCGAGCGAAGGGCGCATCTATCTGGATGGTGTCGACATCACTGACATGCCGCCGTACGAGCGGCCGATCAACATGATGTTCCAGTCCTATGCCTTGTTCCCGCACATGACCGTGGCGCAAAACATCGCCTTCGGCCTGCAGCAGGACAAGATGCCCAGGGCCGAGATCGACGCCCGCGTGGACGAGATGCTCAAGCTGGTGCACATGACCCAGTACGCCAAGCGCAAGCCGCACCAGCTGTCCGGTGGCCAACGCCAGCGGGTGGCGCTGGCGCGCTCGCTGGCCAAACGGCCAAAATTGCTGCTGCTCGATGAGCCGATGGGCGCGCTGGACAAAAAACTGCGCTCGCAGATGCAGCTGGAACTGGTGCAGATCATCGAGCGGGTCGGCGTGACCTGCGTGATGGTGACGCACGACCAGGAAGAAGCCATGACCATGGCCGAGCGCATCGCCATCATGCACCTGGGCTGGATCGCTCAGATCGGCTCGCCGATCGACATCTACGAAACCCCCACCAGCCGCCTGGTGTGTGAGTTCATCGGCAACGTCAACCTGTTCGAAGGGCAGGTGGTCGACGACGCCGAGGGCCACGCGCTGATCGCCAGCCCCGAGCTTGAGCGCAACATCTACGTCGGCCACGGTGTTTCCACCTCGGTCGAGGACAAGAGCATCCTCTATGCGCTGCGTCCAGAGAAGATGCTGGTCACCACCGAACAGCCGGGCTACGAATACAACTGGTCGCGCGGCAAGGTGCATGACATCGCCTACCTGGGGGGCCACTCGGTGTTCTACGTCGAGCTGCCGAGCGGCAAGATCGTCCAGTCGTTCGTGGCCAACGCCGAGCGCCAGGGCACCCGCCCGACCTGGGGCGACGAAGTCTACGTGTGGTGGGAAGACGACAGCGGCGTGGTACTGCGCTCATGAAAATCCGCAAGCTCAAACGAGCCTTCCAGCGGTTGGTCCCGGAGGGGCGGCACCTGGTGATCGGCGTGCCGTTCATCTGGCTGTTCCTGTTCTTCATGCTGCCGTTCTTCATCGTGTTGAAGATCAGCTTTGCCGAAGCCGACGTGGCGATCCCGCCGTATACCGAGATCTACACCTACGTCGAAGACAAGATTCAGTTGGTGCTCAACCTGGCCAACTATGGCCTGTTGACCGAGGATGAGCTGTACATCTCGGCCTACCTCGGCTCGTTGAAGATGGCCTTCATCAGCACCGTGCTGTGCCTGCTGATCGGTTATCCGATGGCCTATGCCATCGCCAACGCGCGCAAGGAAAGCCAGACCGTCTTGCTGCTGCTGATCATGATGCCGACCTGGACCGCGATCCTGATCCGGGTGTACGCCTGGATGGGCATCCTCAGCAACAACGGGTTGCTCAACAGCTTCCTGATGTGGATCGGCCTGATCGACCAGCCGCTGCAGATCCTCAACACCAACCTGGCGGTGTATATCGGCGTGGTCTATTCGTACCTGCCGTTCATGATCCTGCCGTTGTTCGCCAACCTTGTGAAGCACGACCAGAGCCTGCTGGAAGCCGCTTCGGACCTCGGTTCGAGCACCTTCAACAGCTTCTGGAAGATCACCGTGCCGCTGTCGAAAAACGGCATTATTGCCGGCTGCATGCTGGTGTTCATTCCGGTGGTGGGTGAGTTCGTCATCCCGGAACTGCTCGGCGGCCCGGAAACCCTGATGATCGGTAAAGTGCTGTGGCAGGAATTCTTCAACAACCGTGACTGGCCGGTAGCCTCGGCGCTGGCGGTAGTGATGCTGGCGATCCTGATCGTGCCGATCCTGCTGTTCAACCGTAGCCAGGCCAAAGAGATGGAGGGCAGAGCATGAAGCGTTTCAGTTTTTCCAAGCTGATGCTGGTGCTCGGCTTGCTGTTCATCTACCTGCCGATGCTGATCCTGGTGATCTACTCGTTCAATGCCTCCAAGCTGGTAACGGTGTGGGGCGGCTGGTCGCTGAAGTGGTATATCGGCTTGCTCGACAACACCCAGCTGATGGGTTCGGTGATGCGCTCGCTGGAGATCGCCTGCTACACCGCGGTCGCCGCGGTGGCGCTGGGCACCCTGGCCGCGTTCGTGCTGACCCGGGTCACCCGCTTCAAGGGCCGCACGCTGTTCGGCGGCCTGGTCACGGCGCCGCTGGTCATGCCCGAGGTGATCACCGGTCTGTCGCTGTTGCTGCTGTTCGTGGCCATGGCGCAGATGATCGGCTGGCCGCAGGAGCGCGGCATTGTCACCATCTGGATCGCCCACACCACCTTCTGCGCAGCCTATGTGGCGGTAGTGGTGTCGGCGCGCCTGCGTGAGCTGGACCTGTCGATCGAAGAAGCGGCAATGGACCTCGGTGCCAAGCCGTGGAAGGTGTTCTTCCTGATCACCATCCCGATGATCGCGCCGTCGCTGGCGGCCGGCGCCATGATGTCGTTCGCGCTGTCGCTGGATGACCTGGTACTGGCCAGCTTCGTTTCCGGGCCAGGCTCGACCACCTTGCCGATGGAAGTGTTCTCGGCCGTGCGTCTGGGCGTGAAGCCCGAGATCAACGCCGTGGCCAGCCTGATCCTGCTGTCGGTTTCGCTGGTGACCTTCATGGTCTGGTACTTCAGCCGCCGCGCTGAAGAGCACCGCCGCAAGGCCATCCAGCAGGCCATCGAGGAGGGTGCAGCGGCAAGCGTTGGCCAGCCTCAGGTACGTCGCCCGAATCAGGCGCCCGCTTCGGCCTGATCAGCGTCATCACCGCCATCTCGCCGCTCGCCAGAGCCGCGCGGTGGTGGTGAGCCGGGCTCAGTCCGGCCAGTTCCACATGGGCTGATCGAGCATGCCCTGGCCGACGATCACCGTCTGCCCCAGCGCCTTCTCCAGGCGTATCGAGTTGCAGTGATCATGCTGCTCAAGTGCCGCCACCAGGCGCGGCGCGTGCGACACCACCCACACCTGACTCCGCTCGGATGCCTTGATGATCAGCCGCGCCAGTGCCGGCAACAGGTCCGGGTGCAGGCTGGTCTCCGGTTCGTTGAGCACCATCATGCTCGGCGGTCGCGGGGTCAGCAGTGCCGCCACCAGCAGCAGGTAGCGCAGGGTGCCGTCAGACAGCTCGGCGGCGCTCAACGGGCGCAGCAGCCCGGCCTGATGAAAGCGCAGCCGGAACAGCCCGCCGGCCTCTGCGTCGACCTTTACCTGAGCCCCAGGAAAAGCGTCGCTTACCGCATCCTGCAGGGCCTGCAGGTCACCGATCTCATCGATGGTCTGTAGCGCGGCGGCAAGGTCGCGGCCATCGTGATGCAGCACCGGGGTGCGGGTGCCGAGGCGCGACTGGCGCGCCGGTGCTTCCGGATCGGTACGAAAGTGATCATAAAAGCGCCAGCTGCGGATGCTCTCGCGCAGGTGCAGCACCTCCGGCGAGCCGTGCAGGCTGCCAACCTGATCGAACAGGCTGTCGAACTCGGTCATATGCTGGTTGACCACCTGCCACTGGCGGCCCTCGCGCAACTTGACCATGGCCGCGCTGCGTTGCACCAGCAAACTGGCCGGGCGGCACACCGGGCCGGCCCAGATCGCCTCGTGCTTGACCTGTGGGTCGAGGCCGAACTTGGAGCGGGTCGGTGGCGGCAGGCCGAGGCTGATGGCGTAGCCGAAATCGTCGCCGGCAAAACCCATCTTCAACCGTTTGACGTGCTGGCGCGGGCCGCCTTCGATCTCGACTTCACCGGCCAGCATGCGCCGGGTGATTTTTTCTGGCCCGGCCCAGAAGGTCGACTCCAGGCCGCCTTCGGCTGCCAGCGCATTGACCACGCCACCGCGGCCGGTTTCGGCCAGCAGGCGCAGCGCCTTGTACAGGTTGGACTTGCCACTGCCGTTGGCGCCGGTGATCAGGTTCAAGCGCCCCAATGGCATCACCAGTTCGTTGATCGAGCGGTAGTTGGCGATGGCCAGGGTGGTGAGCATGGTGCACCTGCAGGCGGGCTTTTCGGCTGCTGATTATGCGCGACTGGCGCGACAACCGGTGTACGTCAATGCTGATTGCGGAACCCTGATCTACGCTAACAGTCGCATCCCTCGAACCATTTGCGCGCAAGCAAGGAGCACGCATGCCGTTGAGGCGCCTATTGTCGGTCGCTTGCCTGGGTTATTTGTCGCTATTGGTGGGTTGCAAGGAAGAAATTGCCCCGCCGCAATTGCCCAGAGTAGGTGTACAGCAAGTCCAGACCACAGATTTTGCCGCCAACGTGACCCTTACCGGTGACGTGCAGGCACGCGTCCAGACCGACCTGTCATTCAGGGTCGGCGGCAAGATCATTTCGCGCAGCGTCGACGTTGGCGACCACGTCAAGGCCAACCAGGTGCTGGCGCGGCTCGATCCCAAGGACCTGCAGAACAACGTCGACTCGGCCAAGGCCGAGGTATTCGCTGCCCAGGCGCGGGTGACCCAGACCAGCGCGGCCTTCGTTCGCCAGCAGAAACTGCTGCCCAAGGGCTACACCAGCCGCAGCGAATATGATGCTGCCGAGGCGGCGCTGCGCGGCAATCAAAGTGCGTTGAAGGCGGCTCAGGCACAGTTGGCCAACGCCAGGGAGCAACTGAGCTACACCGCGCTGGTGGCCGACGCCGACGGCGTCATCACTTCGCGTCAGGCCGAGGTCGGTCAGGTGGTGCAGGCGACCATGCCGATCTTTGGCCTGGCGGTGGACGGTGATCGCGATGCGGTCTTCAACGTCTACGAATCGCTGCTGATGGCGCCGCCCAGCGACGCGCCCGTGATCGTCAAGCTGCTCGACAACCCGCAGGTGCAGGCTCAGGGCCAGGTCCGCGAAGTGACTCCTACAGTGTCTGCCGACAGCGGCACGGTGCAGATCAAAGTCGCCCTGCAGAGTGTCCCGGCTGGCATGCAACTCGGCTCGCCGGTCACCGCCAGCGGCCGCACTCAGGGCCGGCCGAGCATAGAGCTGCCATGGTCGGCCTTGACCAAAGCGCTCAAGGAGCCGGCAGTGTGGGTGGTCGGCGAGGGTGACAAGGTTGAACTGCGCAAGGTCCAGGTCGGCCGCTACCTCACCGGCAGAGTGGTGATTGCCGATGGCGTGAAAGGTGGCGAGACCGTGGTGGTCAGCGGCGGACAGCTGTTGCACCCCGGTATGCAGGTCGAGAAAGTCAACGCCAAGGACGGAGGCGCCGCGCCATGAAAGCAGTGTTGTTGATACTCTGCTCGGCGGCGCTGCTGGGCGGCTGTGGCAAGGACGAAGAGGCTGCCGAACCGGTCCGCCCGGTGCTGTCGACCGTGGTCCAACCGCAGGTTCAGGCGCAGCTGGGGCGTTTCGCCGGGACCATCCAGGCCCGCTATGAAAGCACCTTGGGCTTTCGCGTGTCAGGGCGGATCGCCCGGCGCTGGCTCGATGTCGGCGCCCAGGTCAAACCTGGCGATATCCTAGCCACCCTCGACCCGACCGATCAACAGAACCAGTTGCGCGCAGCCGAGGGCGACCTGGCGCGGGTCCAGGCGCAGTGGATCAACGCCCAGGCCAATGCCCGCCGCCAGCAGCAATTGTACGACCGCGGCGTTGGCGCCCAGGCCCAGCTGGACATCGCCCAGACCGACCTGAAAACCACCGGTGCCTCGCTCGAACAAGCGCGCGCCGCGGTCAGCCAGGCCCGTGACCAGCTCGACTACAGCACCCTGCGCAGCGACAACGCCGCGGTGGTCACCGCCTGGCGTGCCGAGGCCGGGCAAACCGTCAGCGCCGGCCAGGAAGTGGTCACCCTGGCCCGCCCGGACGTCAAAGAGGCCGTCATCGACCTGCCGATCGGCCTGGCCGAACAATTGAGCAAAGACCTGACCTTCACCGTTGCCGCGCAGCTCGATCCGACAGTCAACACCACCGCCACCCTGCGCGAGCTTGAGCCGCAAGCCGACGCCACCACTCGCACCCGGCGTGCGCGGCTGACCCTGGCCAGCACTCCTGCCGCATTCCATCTGGGCACGGCGATCAGCGTCAACCTGTCCTCGGCGGTCACTCCGCGTAGCGAACTGCCGCTGAGCGCCTTGCTCGAACGCGACGGCAAGACCCAGGTGTGGGTCCTCGACACCCAACAAAAGACCGTGGCCCTGCGCGACGTGACCCTGATCGACCGCACCGCCAGCAGCATTGTCGTGGCCTCCGGCGTGCAGCCGGGCGAGCGCGTGGTAACTGCCGGCGTGAACAGCTTGAAGCCCGGCCAGCCGGTCAGCTTTGACGAGGATGCCCAATGAAAGGAAGCTTCAACCTGTCCGAATGGGCGCTCAAACATCAGTCCTTCGTCTGGTATCTGATGTTCGTCAGTGTGCTGATGGGGGTGTTTTCCTACTTCAATCTCGGCCGCGAAGAAGACCCTTCGTTCACCATCAAGACCATGGTCATCCAGACCCGGTGGCCCGGTGCGACCCAGGACGAAACACTCAATCAGGTCACTGACCGCATCGAGAAAAAGCTCGAAGAGCTGGATTCGCTCGATTATGTCAAAAGCTATACCCGTCCCGGTGAGTCGACGGTCTACGTGTACCTGCGCGATACCACCAAAGCGCCGGATATCCCGGCCATTTGGTACCAGGTACGCAAGAAGATCGACGATATTCGCGGCCAGTTCCCCAAAGGTATTCAGGGCCCGGCGTTCAACGATGAGTTCGGTGACGTCTACGGCACCATCTATGCCTTTACCGCCGATGGCCTGAGCCAGCGGCAACTGCGCGATTACGTCGAGCAGGCCCGCGCCGAAGCCCGCGAAGTGCCCAACATCGGCAAGATCGAGCTGTTTGGCGTGCAGGACGAAGTGCTCTACCTGAACTTCTCCACGCGCAAACTGGCGGCACTGGGGATCGACCAGCGCCAGGTCATGCAGGCACTGCAAGCACAGAACGCAGTTACCCCAGCGGGTGTGATCGAGGCCGGCCCTGAGCGGATTTCGGTGCGCACCAGCGGCCAGTTCAGCTCCGAGAAAGACCTCGAGGGCGTCAATCTGCGCATCAACGACCGCTTCTTCCGCCTGGCCGACATCGCCAATATCCAGCGTGGCTACACCGACCCTCCGGCACCGATGTTCCGTTACAACGGCCAGCCGGCGATTGGCCTGGCCATCGGCATGAAGGCCGGCGGCAACATCCAGGCGTTCGGCGCCGAGATGAAAGCCAAGATGGACCAGATCATCACCAACCTGCCGGTCGGCGTCGGTGTGCACACCGTGTCGGACCAGGCCGTAGTGGTGAAAAAGGCGGTTGGCGGCTTCACCAGTGCGCTTTTCGAAGCGGTGCTGATCGTGCTCGCAGTGAGCTTCGTCAGCCTCGGCGTGCGCGCCGGGCTGGTGGTGGCCTGTTCGATCCCGCTGGTGCTGGCGATGGTGTTTCTGTTCATGGAATACAGCGGCATCACCATGCAGCGGATCTCGCTGGGTGCGCTGATCATCGCCCTCGGCCTGCTGGTGGATGACGCCATGATCACCGTCGAGGTGATGGTCACACGCCTGGAAATGGGCGAGACCAAGGAGCAGGCGGCCACCTTCGCCTACACCTCGACGGCCTTCCCGATGCTGACCGGCACCCTGGTCACGGTGGCCGGCTTTGTGCCGATCGGGCTCAACGCCAGCTCTGCCGGCGAGTACACCTTCACCCTGTTCGCGGTGATCGCGGTAGCGCTGATCGTGTCGTGGGTGGTGGCGGTCTTCTTTGCCCCGGTGCTCGGTGTGCATATCCTCAAGGCGAACAAGGTCAAGGAGCACGACGCCAAGCCTGGCCGCGTCGGTCGCGCCTTCGAGCATGGTTTGCTGTGGTGCATGCGCAACCGTTGGTGGACGATCATCGGTACGGTGCTGATCTTCGCCCTGGCGCTGTTCTCGATGCGCTTTGTGCAGAACCAGTTCTTCCCGGCATCGGACCGCCCGGAGATCCTGGTCGACCTCAACCTGCCGCAAAATGCCTCGATCGAAGAAACCCGGAAGGTGGTCGATCGCCTGGAAGCGAAGATCAAGGACGACCCCGATCTGGTGCACTGGAGCAGCTACATCGGCCAAGGCGCGATCCGCTTCTACCTGCCACTCGACCAGCAGCTGCAGAACCCGTACTACGCCCAGTTGGTGATCGTCAGCAAGGGCCTTGAAGAGCGTGCCGGGCTGATGGACCGCCTGCGCAAGCTGCTACGTGAAGACTTCGTCGGCATCGGCAGCAACGTCCAGTCGCTGGAGATGGGGCCGCCCGTGGGCCGGCCAATCCAGTACCGAGTCAGCGGCAAGGACATCGACCTGGTGCGCAAGCACGCCATTGATCTGGCGACCCTGCTCGACAGCAATCAGCACATTGGCGAGATGATCTACGACTGGAACGAGCCGGGCAAAGTCCTGCGGGTCGAGATTGCCCAGGACAAGGCGCGCCAGCTGGGCTTGTCGTCCGAAGACGTCGCCAACGTGATGAACAGCATTGTCACGGGCGTGCCGATCACCCAGGTCAATGACAGCATCTACCTGGTCGACGTGATCGCCCGTGCCGAGGACAGTGAGCGCGGCTCGCCCGATACCTTGCAGAACCTGCAGATACTCACCCCCAACGGCACCTCGATCCCGCTGCTGTCGATTGCCACCGTACGTTATGAGCTGGAGCAGCCGCTGGTGTGGCGCCGCGATCGCAAGCCGACCATCACCATCAAGGCCTCGGTCAACGGTGATATCCAGCCGACCGATCTGGTCAAGCAGCTCAAACCGAGTATCGAAGAGTTCGCCAGCAAACTGCCGCCTGGGTATGAAGTGGCCACCGGCGGTACGGTCGAGGAGAGCAGCAAGGCGCAGGGGCCAATTGGCCAGGTTATCCCGTTGATGCTGTTCCTCATGGCGACTTTCCTGATGATCCAGCTGCACAGCGTGCAGAAGCTGTTCCTGGTGGTCAGCGTGGCGCCTTTGGGCTTGATCGGGGTGGTGCTGGCGCTGGTGCCGACGGGGACGCCAATGGGCTTTGTGGCGATCCTTGGGATCCTTGCGCTGATCGGCATCATCATCCGCAACTCGGTGATCCTGGTCACCCAGATCGACGAATTCGAGGCGCAGGGCCTGTCGCCCTGGGCGGCGGTGCTGGAGGCGACCAACCATCGCCGCCGGCCGATCCTGCTCACCGCCGCGGCGGCCAGCCTGGGCATGATCCCGATTGCCCGCGAAGTGTTCTGGGGGCCGATGGCCTACGCCATGATCGGCGGCATCATCAGTGCAACGCTGCTGACGCTGTTGTTCCTGCCGGCGTTGTACGTGGCCTGGTACAAGATTCGCGAGCCAGAGCAGTCATCCAGCTAACACCATGCACTGTTCAGAAAAGGCCATTGCCCAGCGCAATGGCCTTTCTGTTTTCGGTTATATAAACATTCTTAAATAGTATTTTTAAGAATATCCGCGCATCACTATCATCAGCCTCAAGCCAGGCGCAAATCCCCTTCAAACCCTGCCCGGCACTTCACTCACAGGAGAACGAGCATGAGTGCATCCCTGCGTAGCATCGACGGTCAGGACGAAGCGACCATTTTGCGTGAGATCCAGGCCGCCCTGCGCGACCTGCGCTTCGGCGCGGTAGAGATCACCGTGCACAACGCTCAGGTCGTGCAGATCGAGCGCAAGGAGAAGTTCCGCCTGCAGCAGCCCGGCAACAAGACCGGCTGATCGCGCACTACCCACTAATTAGAAAAATGCCAATTCGGGAGCTTCACCATGTCCATCCGCCGTTATGCGCTCGCCGCTCTGGCCAGCGCCGTGTTTGCCGGTTCCGCCATCGCCAAGGACTACGAACTGCTCAACGTGTCCTACGACCCAACCCGTGAGCTGTACCAGCAGTACAACGCCGAGTTCATCAAGCACTGGCAGCAAGCGCACCCGGATGACAAGGTCAAGATCCAGCAATCCCATGGCGGCTCGGGCAAGCAAGGCCGCGCGGTGATCGACGGCCTGCGCGCCGACGTGGTGACCCTGGCCCTGGCCGGCGACATCGACGAAATCGCCAAGCTCGGCAAGACCCTGCCAGAGAACTGGCAGACCCGCCTGCCAGACGCCAGCACGCCGTACACCTCGACCATCGTCTTCCTGGTGCGCAAGGGCAACCCGAAAGGCATCAAGGACTGGGGCGACCTGGTCAAGAATGACGTGTCGGTGATCACTCCCAACCCGAAAACCTCCGGCGGCGCCCGCTGGAACTTCCTCGCCGCCTGGGCCTATGGCCTGAAGGCCGGCGGCAGTGAGGCCAAGGCTCAGGAATACGTGCAGCAGCTGTTCAAGCACGTGCCTGTACTGGACACCGGCGCCCGCGGTTCGACCATCACCTTCGTCAACAACGGTCAGGGCGATGTGCTGCTGGCGTGGGAAAACGAAGCGTTCCTGGCCTTGAAGGAAGATGGCGGCACCGACAAGTTTGAAATCGTCGTGCCTTCGCTGTCGATCCTCGCCGAGCCGCCAGTGGCCGTGGTCGACAAGAACGCGCAGAAGAAAGGCAACGAGCAGATCGCCGAGGAATACCTCAAGCACCTGTACAGCCCGGCCGGGCAGAAAATCGCCGCCGAGAACTTCTACCGCCCGCGTGACCAGAAGGTGGCTGCCGAATACGGCAAGCAATTCCCCAAACTTGACCTGGTGACCATCGACAAGGACTTCGGCGGCTGGAAAACTGCACAGCCGAAATTCTTCAACGATGGCGGTGTGTTCGACCAGATCTACCAGGCGCAGTAACGCGGCAGTACAGTGCCGCACTGGAGCTTCAGTAGCCTGCATGGGCCCGGGACTTGTCCCGGGCTTGATGCGTTAAACCAGGGACCTTTATGTCACGTCGTATATCCCCCGTCATACCCGGCTTCGGGCTGACTCTGGGCTACACCTTGGTGTACCTCAGCCTGATCGTGCTGATACCGCTGGCGGCCATGTTCGTGCATGCCTCGCAGCTGACCTGGGAGCAGTTCTGGAACATCATCAGCGCCCCGCGAGTGATCGCCGCGCTGAAGCTGAGTTTCGGCACTGCCCTGTTCGCCGCCATCATCAACGGCATTATCGGCACCCTGCTGGCCTGGGTGCTGGTGCGCTATACCTTCCCGGGGCGCAAGATCATCGACGCGATGATCGACCTGCCGTTCGCCTTGCCCACGGCAGTCGCCGGCATCGCCCTGACCGCGCTGTACGCGCCTTCCGGCTGGGTCGGGCAGTTCGCCACCGACCTCGGTTTCAAGATCGCCTACACGCCACTGGGTATCACCCTGGCGCTGACCTTCGTCACCCTGCCGTTCGTGGTGCGCACGGTGCAGCCGGTGCTGGCGGACATCCCCCGTGAAGTCGAAGAAGCGGCGGCCTGCCTGGGCGCTAAACCGTTGCAGGTGTTCCGCCATGTACTTGTGCCGGCGCTGCTGCCGGCCTGGTTGACCGGCTTTGCCCTGGCCTTTGCTCGCGGTGTCGGCGAGTACGGCTCGGTGATCTTCATTGCCGGCAACATGCCGATGAAGACCGAAATCCTGCCGTTGCTGATCATGGTCAAGCTCGACCAGTACGACTACACCGGCGCTACTGCCATCGGCGTCTTGATGCTGGTGGTTTCCTTCATCCTGCTGCTGCTGATCAACTTGCTTCAGCGGCGCATCGAAACCCCTTGAAGGAGGACCGCCCATGTCTGGTTCAACTCTAGGCGCAACGGCCGCCGCCAACGCCGCCCGGCGCGGCAGCGCCACTTCACGGCGGGTGCTGATCATCTCGGCCTGGCTGGTGTTTGCGCTGTTTTTGCTGTTGCCGTTGGTGATCGTGGTTTCCCAAGCGCTGAAGAACGGCTTCGGTACATTCTTCGAGGCTATCTTCGAGCCCGATGCACTGTCGGCGCTCAGGCTGACCTTGCTCGCGGTGGCCATTTCGGTGCCGCTGAACCTGCTGTTCGGGGTCAGTGCGGCGTGGTGCGTGAGCAAGTACAACTTTGCCGGCAAGAGCATCCTGGTGACCCTGATCGACCTGCCGTTTTCGGTGTCGCCGGTAATCGCCGGTCTGGTCTATGTGCTGATGTTCGGCGCGCAGGGCTTTTTCGGGCCGTGGCTGCAGGATCACGACATCCAGATCGTGTTCGCCTTGCCGGGTATCGTCCTGGCGACCATCTTCGTCACCGTGCCGTTCGTGGCCCGAGAGCTGATCCCGCTGATGCAGGAGCAGGGCACTCAAGAGGAAGAGGCCGCGCGCCTGCTTGGCGCCAATGGCTGGCAGATGTTCTGGCACGTGACCCTGCCCAACATCAAATGGGGCCTGATCTACGGCGTGGTGCTGTGTACTGCGCGGGCGATGGGCGAGTTTGGTGCGGTGTCGGTGGTGTCCGGGCATATCCGCGGGGTTACCAACACCTTGCCGCTGCACGTCGAAATCCTCTACAACGAATACAACCACGTCGCGGCGTTCAGCGTGGCGAGCTTGCTGCTGATCCTGGCGCTCTTCATCCTGCTGCTCAAGCAGTGGAGCGAGAACCGTATTAACCGTCTGCGCCAAAGCGCAGCGGAGGAATAATTCATGTCGATCGAAGTTCGTAACGTCAGCAAGCGCTTCAACAGCTTCCAGGCTCTGGACAACATCAACCTGGATATCAACAGCGGCGAGCTGGTGGCTCTGCTCGGCCCGTCGGGCTGCGGCAAGACCACCCTGCTGCGGATCATCGCCGGCCTCGAGACGCCGGACGATGGCAGCATCGTGTTCCATGGCGAAGATGTCTCCGGGCATGACGTGCGTGATCGCAACGTCGGTTTCGTGTTCCAGCATTACGCGCTGTTCCGCCACATGAGCGTGTTCGACAACGTCGCTTTCGGCCTGCGCATGAAGCCCAAGGGCGAGCGGCCGAGCGAGAGCCGGATCGCCGAGAAGGTCCATGAGTTGTTGAACATGGTCCAGCTCGACTGGCTGGCCGACCGTTACCCCGAGCAGCTTTCCGGCGGCCAACGTCAGCGTATCGCCCTGGCTCGCGCCCTGGCGGTCGAGCCCAAGGTACTGCTGCTCGACGAGCCGTTCGGTGCGCTGGATGCCAAAGTGCGTAAAGAACTGCGCCGCTGGCTGGCGCGGCTGCACGAAGACATCAACCTGACCTCGGTATTCGTTACCCACGACCAGGAAGAAGCGATGGAAGTCGCCGACCGCATCGTGGTGATGAACAAGGGCGTGATCGAGCAGATCGGCTCGCCGGGTGAGGTGTATGAAAAACCGGCCAACGACTTCGTCTATCACTTCCTCGGTGACTCCAACCGCATGAGCCTGAGTGAAGGCAATCATGTACTGTTCCGCCCGCACGAGGTGTCGTTGTCGCGGCATGAAACCGAAGGCCACCATGCGGCTGAGGTGCGTGATATTCGGCCGTTGGGCGCGACTACGCGGGTAACCTTGAAGGTGGAAGGGCAGAGCGAGCTGATCGAGGCCGAGGTGGTCAAGGACCATGACAGCCTGACCGGGCTGGCGCGGGGCGAGACGCTGTTCTTCCGGCCCAAGGTATGGCAGAAGGTTGCTGATATCTGATCCATTTTTGGGGCCGCTTTGCGGCCCAATCGCGACACAAGGCCGCTCCTTGTATGTTCTCTACACGCCCCAAGAGAGTCGTTATGCTTGCGGGTGCGTCATCAAAGAGATGTGTTCTGGGGGAGGCCGATCGCTCCTGAAGGCAGGACTTGCTCCTGACCTTGTCTGTAGAGAGGCTCCCCCGCCTCATTGCCCACCACGTAGAGTATCGAGAAGCCGACAAGTCGGACTTCGCATTACAAGGTTGCAGCGGCATGAAGTTCGAGGTCAGGGGAACCAGAGCCATCATCACCTAATTTTTGTGGAGATGAAACCATGGCTGTGCATGTCGGCCTGGATGTGGGCTCACGCTCGACAGCGATGAGCTGGCGCGAAAAAGGCCGTGCGGTTGGCTCATGGGAAATTCTTCAAACGCCCAAAAGCCGCAAGGCCGCGGTCAAAAAGCTGGTAGCCCTTAAGCCCATCAGCGTCGTCATGGAAGCTACCGGGATCTACTATCTGGACTTGGCCATTGAGCTGCATGCTGCAGGTTTGCCTGTCTCGGTTATCAATCCTAAAAGCTCTCGTAATTTCGCCAAGCTCATGCTCCAGAACAGCAAGACTGATGCAATTGATGCTCAATTGCTGGCTGAGTACGGTGAGCGCATGACGCCTCGTCCATGGAGCCCGCCAAGCCCCGCACAGCTTGAGCTGCGGGCTATTGGGCGACACCTCAACCGCCTGATTGGACATCGCACCCGGGCCAAGAATGAGCTGCATGCGCTCAAAGCAACGCAAACGTCCTCGCTGATGTTGATCGAGGATGAAGAGGAGGCCATCTCCTCGTTCGATAAGCGTATTGAGCGTTTTCGCCAAGCTGGCCGAGACCTGATTGCCAGCTGTCCGACTCTACAAGCTCAGTTTGAGCACATGCAGGCCGCGCCTGGTATGGGAGAGGTTTCGACATTGGCAGCACTGGCGGAGATGACTGCGCTTCCCACCTTCTTGAAAGCTGCGCAAGTGAGCCGGCATGCTGGGTTGGACGTGCGGCTAACGCAGTCTGGAACGAGCATCGACAAGCCTGGCAGGCTGAGTAAATGCGGCAACGCCTACTTACGTTCCTCTCTTTTCATGCCAGCAATGTCAGCGATCAGATGTGATCCGCTGGTGAAAGCCTTCTTTGAGGGCTTGGTGGCGAGGGGAAAGAGAAAAATGCAGGCCATCTGTGCAGTGATGCGCAAATACCTGACCGGGCTATGGGCGTGCATGCAGACCGGCCTACCATTCGATACGGCCAAGCTTTTTAGCGAGAAACACCTGCTAAAAGCTTGACCATGAACAGAGTATCTACAGGGACCGCGCCGCACCTGACACGGCGCGGTCCCTGTAGGAGCGGCCTTGTGTCGCGATTGGGCTGCGCAGCAGCCCCATCCCCCGCCAGACCAATGCCTCCCGTGAATATTTAATATGCCGCCCAGGCATCAAAATCCCCGCCCTCCCGGCCAGCCCAACAACCACGCGGCCTGCGGCTCTCACCCCAATACCAATATTCAATAAAGTTCTAACTTTACGTTTAAACATTACTTTCAGAGATAAGCGTCTGGCGCCGATGATTCAGCCATGAATCGAGACCCCAGGAGTTTGATCAATGGGTAATGTCCATACGGCCGTCAGGGCCTACGACCAGCCATGGCGCCCGGCCCCGGGCGACCTGGTCGAGCTTGGACGCACGCTTCGCCTGCCGCTCGGCCAGCTGCGCCTGCAACGCACGCCGGTCAGCGGCCTCAAGCGCCGCGACAAATGGGCCTTGGCCCTGCTGGTAGTGGCGCTGCATGGCGCGGCCGCGTACTGGATCAGCCAGAGCCCGACGCCACCGTTGCCAGTCGTGCCACCGCAGATCCCGCCCATGACCATCGAGTTTGCCGCCCCGGCCCCGCCCGTGGTCGAGCCGCCACCGCCTGCACCAGCGCCCCCGGTAGTCGAGCCACCGCCGCCGCCGGTAGTCGATGAGCTGGCGGCCAAACCTGCGCCCAAACCAAAACCCAAGCCGGTACCCAAGCCTGTCGTCAAGCCTGTGGCCAAGCCCGTGCCGAAACCGGTGGAAGCCCCGCCGCCGCCAGTCGCTGCACCTGCGCCAACGCCAGCTCCACCAGCGCCAGCGCCTGTAACGCCGCCGTCGGCCAACGCTGCCTACCTGAAGAACCCGGCGCCGGAATACCCGCAGATGGCCCAGCGCCGCGGCTGGGAAGGCACCGTGCTGCTGCGGGTCGAGGTCATGGCCAGCGGCAAGCCTGGCCAGATCCAGATTCAGAAGAGCAGTGGCCGCCCGGCCCTCGACGACGCCGCACTGGCCGCCGTCAAGCGCTGGAGCTTTGTCCCGGCCAAGCAGGGCGATGTTGCCCAGTCCGGCTGGGTAAGTGTGCCGATCGACTTCAAGCTGCGCTGATTACACCCCCGAACATGCACCTGAACCGTATACCGACCGAACATAGGAAGACTTCATCATGAGCCTGCTGGCATCCGCATCTCCCCTCGAGTCCGTTGAAGTAGCCGTGATCTGGCTGCTGGTTGTGTTCTCTGTCGCCACCTGGGGCCTGGCGCTGATCAAGGCCGTCCAGTTCGTGCGCCTGAAGAACCAGGACAAACGCTTCCACAAGCAGTTCTGGGCCGCCTCCAGTCTCGATTCGGCGGCTGAGCTTAGCCATGAACTGCCAGGCCCGGCCGCCCGTGTGGCGCAGTCCGGGTATGCCGCCATCGCCGTCGGTGAGCCTGGCCATGCCAGCGACCTTAGCCAGTCGATCAACCACCAGGACCGCCTCGAGCGTGCCCTGCGCCAGCAGATCGTGCGTGAGCGGCGCTCGCTGGAAACCGGCCTGGCAGTCGTTGCCAGTATCGGCAGCACCTCGCCCTTCATCGGCCTGTTCGGCACCGTGTGGGGCATCATGGAAGCGCTCAAGGGCATCAGTGCGGCAGGTTCGGCCAGCCTCGAAACCGTGGCCGGGCCGATCGGTGCGGCACTGGTTGCAACCGGTGTCGGTATTGCCGTCGCGGTGCCGGCGGTGCTGGTCTACAACTACTTCCTGCGCCGGCTCAAGCTGACTGCTGCCGACCTCGATGACTTTGCCCATGACTTCTACAGCCTGGCCCAGAAGAGCGCCTTCCGCGTGCTGGTCCACCCGACCGCACACAAGCCTCAGACCGGCTTCACCCAGCCCGTGAAAGAGGCGTCCTGATATGGCCTTTTCAACCCAGGACAACGACGAAGTCCTCAGCGAAATCAACGTCACGCCCCTGGTCGACGTCATGCTGGTGCTGCTGGTGGTGTTCATCGTCACCGCCCCGCTGCTGACCAACGCGATCCCGATCAACCTGCCCAAGACCGAAGCCGTAGCCCCGGTCGAGCAAAAAGACCCGCTGGTGGTCAGTATCGATGGTGGCGGCAAGCTGTTCATCAACAAGGACGAGATTCAGCCAGACCTGCTCGAAAGCAACCTCAAGGCGGCCAAGCTCAAGGACGCCGAGGTGCGCGTGCAGCTGCAGGCCGACGACGGCGTCAATTACGGCGAAGTGGCCCGCGCCATGGCGGCCATCGAACGCGCCGGGATCACCAAGCTGGCGGTGATAACCGCACGCTAGAGCCCGTCATACCCTCTTCAGGCAAGTGCTTCAGGGCCGTACCTCTTGGCAGGGGGATGGCCCTTTTTTTTATCTGCGCAAATTAAATCGGTTATAAATACATAGCTTCTTATTCCTTTACGGATATATCTCGCCCTTTATACTGGTCAGCAAGCACGCAAACTTCCTGGAGGCGTCCCCATGCGCAATGAGTCGATTCGTTACCTGATTGTGCCGGGCTGGCAAGGATCGCCAGACAATCATTGGCAAAGCCACTGGCAGCGCAGCCTGCCCAACAGCGCTCGGGTCGAGCAGGCCGACTGGCTGACGCCGCAGCGGCGCGATTGGGTGCAGGCGCTGGAGCAGGCGATTGCCGCCGACAGCACGCCGGTAATCCTGATTGCCCACAGCCTGGGCTGCATCACTGTTGCCCATTGGGCCGCAGCAGCCAGCCCGGCCTTGCTCGCGCGGGTACGTGGCGCCTTGCTGGTGGCACCGGCGGATGTCGAACGGCCAACCTGCGCACCGGCGCTGCGCAACTTCGCGCCGATCCCGCTGCAGGCATTGCCGTTTGCCAGCCAGGTGGTGAGCTCGGACAACGACCCGGCGGTCAGCGTGCCGCGGGCGCTGTACCTGGCTCAGGAATGGGCTGCCGAGGCGGGCCTGCTGGCCAATGCCGGGCACATCAACGTCAAGTCCGGGCATGAGCGCTGGGAGCAGGGCTTTGCCTACCTGTACCGCCTGCAAAGCCGGATCGAGCAGCGCACGCTACGGCGCGCCTGACCCGGCAGTTATCCACAGAATGCCTGAGACGCCCGGCTGCTGATGGCCCGGCGGGAGTTTGTCATGACCTTGCACGCCCCTTTCGGCCAGCCGCTGCTGACCTTCCCCGAGCTGGATAAAAGCCCGCTGAGCATTCGCGCCAAGGCGCTGGTGTTTGTCGACCCGCGCTCGCAGCAGTTGCGCCGGGACCTGGAGCGCCTGGCAGTGCAGCCGCTGCCGGTGCTGATCCGTGGCGAAACCGGCACCGGCAAGGAGTTGCTGGCGCGGCAGATCCATCGTGCCAGCGACCGCGCCGGGCTGTTTGTTTCGGTCAACTGCGCCGCCATCAGCCATACCTACGCCGATGCCGAACTGTTCGGCTACAGCGCCGGCAGCCACGGCGGCACCGCCAGCAGCCGGGCCGGCTGGTTTGGCTCGGCCAATGGCGGCACGCTGTACCTGGATGAAATTGCCGACCTGCCGTTGGCGATTCAGGCCAAGTTGCTCGCCGCGCTGGAAAACCGCGAAGTGACCCGGGTCGGTGCGCAGCAACCGCAGCCGGTCGACGTGCGCCTGGTTGCTGCTTCCAGCATCGATCTGGCCCTGGCCGTAGCGGCAGGGCGCTTCAACGAGCGGTTGTACCTGTACCTGCACGAAGGCGAACTGGAGCTGCCGGCATTGCGCGAGCGGGTCGGCGACATCCTGCCGCTGGCCGAGTACTTCGTCGGTATCTACAGCGCACGGCTGGAGCGGCCGGTGCCGTTGATCAGCGACCTGGCCCAGCAAGCGCTGGAGGCGCATACCTGGCCGGGCAATACCCGCGAGCTGGAAAACGTCATCCATTTCGCCCTTCTGGTGAGCGATGGCGACGAGATCCTCGCTGAGCAACTCGACCTGCCCGACACCGCACCGCTGGCCAGCCTGGCGGCGCGATTGAGCCAGCTCGGTCATAGCCGTGAGCCGCACACCAGCGCTGCCCTGCGCCAGTTGCTCGAGTCAGCTCTGGCGGCGCTCAAGTAGTCCGTCATGCGGCTAATAAGCGAAGTCGATGATGGCCAATTCTTTTTGATATAAGCAGCTAATCAAAAGATATTGTTCCGGAATATAAAATCCCGGTATCGTCCGCTTCACGCCCAGCGCTGCTAGCGCCGGGCACCCCGTATTGCCGTCGCCGATGGCTCAGCTTATTTAAGGATCACCATGAAGAAATCCCTGCTGACTGCGGCCCTGGCTGCTGCCCTGGCGCTGACCGGCGTTGCCCACGCCGCCGAGAAACTGGTTGTCGCTGCCACCCCGGTACCGCACGCCGAGATCCTCGAGCTGATCAAGCCGACCCTGGCCAAGGAAGGTGTCGACCTGGAGATCAAGGTCTTCACCGACTACGTGCAACCGAACGTGCAGGTCGATCAGAAGCGCCTGGATGCCAACTACTTCCAGACCCTGCCGTACCTGAAGAGCTTCAACGAAGGCAAAGGCACCAACCTGGTCACCGTGATCGGTGTGCACGTTGAACCCTTCGGCGGCTACTCGAAGAAGATCAAGCACCTCAGCGAGCTGAAAGACGGCGCCACCGTTGCCATCCCCAACGAAGGCAGCAACAGCGGCCGCGCCCTGATCCTGCTGCAGAAGGCTGGCCTGATCACCCTGAAAGACCCGAAAAACGCCCTGGCCACGCCGAAAGACATCGCCGAGAACCCGAAGAACCTCAAGTTCAAGGAACTCGAATCGGCCATGCTGGCGCGCGTGCTGGACCAGGTTGACCTGGACATGATCAACACCAACTACGCGCTGGAAGCTGGCCTGAACCCGGCTAAAGATGCCTTGGTTATCGAAGGCAGCGACTCGCCATACGTCAACTTCCTGGTGGCTCGCCCGGACAACAAGGACAGCGATGCCATGCAGAAACTGGCCAAAGCGCTGACCAGCCCTGAAGTGAAAGCCTTCATCGCCAAGAAATACAGCGGTGCGGTACTGCCAGCGTTCTGATTGACGCACGCTGACCGCCCTGTAAAAACGCCGACGCATTTGCGTCGGCGTTTTTTTTTGCGACGCGATTTGCCCAGTGTTTCCAGTGATATAGATATTCTATAAAGATATTTAATAAAGTATTTTTATAGCTGTAGAGTCTAACCAGAGTGTCCACCGGCACGATCCGACTGACCGCTACAACGACGCCGAGCGACCCTCGCGCCGATCTGGGAATGACCTATGTCGCAGCTTCGCCCCCGCCTGCCGAGGCGCCTGTCATGAATTTCGACAGCGCATTCATGCTAAGCACCTTGCCCACTTTCTTCCAGGCCGTAGGGGTCACCTTGCAGGTCGGCCTGATCGCCATCGCCAGCTCGTTGCTGGTTGCATTGCTCAATGCTTCGATTCTGGTCATGCGCACGCCCTACCTGTGGCGTGCAGTGCAGGCCTACGTCGAACTGGCGCGCAACACCCCGCTGCTGATCCAGTTATTTTTCATCTACTTCGCCTTGCCTACGCTGGGGATCAAGGTCTCTGGCTTCGCTGCCGCGATCATCACCATGACGTTCATGGGCGGCGCTTACTTGACTGAGGTGCTGCGCGCTGGGGTCGAGGCTGTGCCACGGGCGCAGCTGGAATCCGGGCGCTCGATCGGCCTTTCAGAAGGCCAACTGCTGCGCCATGTGATCTTGCCGCAGGCCAGCATCCTCAGCCTGCCAGCGCTGTTCGCCAATTTCATCTTCCTGCTCAAAGAGACCACCGTGGTCTCGGCAGTGGCAGTGCCAGAGATTCTCTACACCACCAAGAACTACATCGCCTTGTACTACAAAACCTATGAAATGCTGACCGTGCTGACACTGCTCTGCGTGCTGCTGTTCCTGCCGCTGTCGCTGCTGCTGCGTTACCTGGAAAGGAGGCTGCAACATGGCCAGTTCGGCTCCTGAGCTCCTGCTGATTTCGCTCCCGCAACTCGCGGCGGGCGCTGCACAGACCTTGAGCATATCCGCGCTGAGTATCCTCCTGGCCACTGCCGGCGGCCTGCTCTATGGGGTGCTGGCGACCCTCGGCAACCGCCTGATCAATGTGCTCTTGCTGGTCTATCTGGAGCTGTTTCGGGCGATCCCGGTACTGGTCTGGCTGTATCTGCTGTTCTTCGGCCTGCCGATCTTTTTCGCGCTGAGCATCCCAAGCTTCTGGTGCGCGGTGCTGGTGTTGAGTTTGTGGGGCGCCAGCGAAGTCGGTGAGGTGGCCCGCGGCGCCTTGCAGTCGTTGCCCCGTGGCCAGCGCGAAGCCGGCTTGTCGATTGGCCTCGCTGGCTGGCAGCTGTATGGCTATGTGTTGCTGCCCCAGGCGCTCAAACGCATGACTCCACCCACCATCAACATCTACACGCGGATCATCAAGACCAGTTCGCTGGCGGTGCTGATCGGCGTGGTCGAGGTGATCAAGGCTGGCCAGCAGATTATCGAGCGCACTTACGAGTCGGTACTGATCTATGGCGCGCTGTTGCTGTTTTTCTTCTTTGTTTGCTATCCACTTTCGGCCGCCTCGCGGGTGCTGGAACGGCGCTGGGCTCACGCATGAACGCACTGATCGAATTCAACCGCTTCAACAAATTCTTCGGCGAGCAGCAGGTGCTCAACGAGGTGGATCTACAGGTGCAGGCTGGCGAAGTGGTGGTCATCCTCGGCCCCAGTGGCTGTGGCAAGAGCACCCTGTTGCGCTGCCTCAATGGCCTGGAGCAGGCCCACAGTGGTCACCTGCGGCTGGACGGTGAGGAGCTGCTTGACGCTGGCACCGACTGGCGCCAGGTGCGTCAGCGCGTGGGCATGGTATTCCAGAGCTATCACCTGTTCGGCCATATGAGCGTTATCGACAACCTGCTGCTCGGCCCGCTCAAGGTGCAGAAGCGCCAGCGCGCCGAGGCACTGGCACAGGCCGAAGCGCTGTTGGCCCGGGTTGGCTTGCTGGACAAGCGTGACGCCTTTCCCCGGCAGTTGTCCGGTGGTCAGCAGCAGCGGATCGCTATCGTGCGCTCACTGTGCATGAAGCCGCAGGTGATGCTGTTTGACGAAGTCACCGCGGCCCTCGACCCGGAGATGGTCAAGGAAGTCCTGCAGGTCATCCAGGGCCTCGCCCGCGACGGCATGACCCTGCTCATCGTTACCCACGAAATGGCCTTTGCTCGTGCAGTGGCCGACCGCATCGTGTTCATGGAGGCCGGCAGGATCCTTGAGCAAAGCGACCCCGAGAGCTTTTTCACGCAACCGCGAAGCGCACGCGCGCAGCAGTTCCTGGAGAAATTCTCCTTTGTCGAAAGCCTGCCGAAGACACTAGAAAAGGAACTGTCATGAAAACTGCCGCCCTTACCAAACTGCTCGCACCGTTGTTCGGCCTAGCCTTGCTGGCCGGTTGCAACAAGGCTGAAGAGCCGCCTGAACCGACCACTTCAGCTGCCAGCCCGGCTACCAGCTACCTGGAAGTGATCAAAGCCCGCGACAAGTTGATCGTGGGCGTTTTCACCGACAAGCCGCCGTTCGGTTTCGTCGACGAGACAGGCCGCTACGTCGGCTTCGACACTGACATCGGCCGGCGCCTGGCCAAGGATCTGCTGGGTGACGAAAACAAGGTGGAGTTTGTCGCAGTCGAACCGGCCAGCCGTATACCGTTTCTGCAAAGCGACAAGGTCGATCTGATCCTGGCCAACATGACCGTTACCCCTGAGCGCAAGGAAGCGGTGGAATTCACCAACCCCAACCTGCGCGTCGCCGTGCAAGCCATCGTCGCCGACGGCAGCCCGGTGCAAAAGCTCGACGAGCTGGCAGACAAGACCATCATCGTCACCACCGGCACCACGGCTGATATCTGGCTGACCAAGAACCATCCGGACTGGAAGCTGCTCAAGTTCGAGAAGAACAGTGAGTCGCTGCAAGCCCTGGCCAACGGTCGTGGGGATGCCTATGCGCAGGACAACCTGATCCTGTTCAGCTGGGCCAAGCAGAACCCAGGCTACCGTGTGCTGCCAGAGCTGCTGGGTGAGGAGGCGCCGATTGCGCCGGCAGTAAAGAAGGGCAATATCGAGTTGCGTGACTGGGTCAATGCCGAGCTGGCCAAGCTGGGTGAAGAGAAGTTCCTGCTCAAGCTGTATGACCAGTACGTGCGCAAGGAACTGTCGGACGACACCAAGCCTGAAAGCGTGATCGTCGAAGGCGGCAAGTGGCAGGGCTGATCTGCCACACGCTGCCAGGTCAATCGGCGGGCATCAGGCGCAAGCTACTGCGCGCCGGGATCACGCCCAGTTGCGCCCGCTGATAACGGCCTTCGATGTAGTCCTCGGCCTGATCGCGATAGTGTCGGTCGAACGGCACGCCGCTCTGGCCGAGCGGGTTGATGCTCAGCGCCTGGGCGGGGTCGGCGAAGTCGATTATTCGCCGGGTCGAAGGCCCATAGGTGACCGGCCAGGGCGCCGGGCCGATCTTGGCCGATAGGTTGTTCGGCGCTTCGTGGGTCCCCGGTGCGGCAAACGGGCCGACGTTGAACAGCAGGTTGAGCGGCTTCTGCACGCCCAGCGGATGGTTATGGGTCAGGGTATGCGCCTTGCCCCATTGCCAGTTGGCCGGGTCGGCGCCAAAGGTTTCGCCCAGGTGCGCCAAGGTCTTGCGCCAGGCCTGGCGCACCACCGCACTGCGACCGGCAGGTTCAGTGGCGCCGCGCTGGCTCCACCAGGGTGATTCCGGGTCAGCTGCAAGTCGGGGCAGGGCGGCATCGATGGCGCGGGTGTTGAGCAGCATCGTGAACCAGGTGTCGCCCAGTTCATCGTGCAGTGCGGCATGGGCCAGCTCGTACAGGAACTGGTTGAACACGGTCGCACTGGTCGAATCCAGCGGGTAGTCACCGCGCCAGGCAGCGAGCTGCTCGACCAACTCCTGCTCTTGCATGCCCTCGGCCGCTTCGCGCAAGGTCGCCAGCAATGGCGCGAGCAGGCGTGGGCCGTAGTCGCTGGCGGTGTCCAGTTGCAGCGCCTGGCTGTTGCTCATGTCCCACTTGATCTGCGGGTTGGCCAGTTGCCGGTCAAGCTGGCGGCCACGGTCGGCCAGATTGTAGTAGCCCGGCACCGGGATCGTAGCCGGTGGCTGAAAGTTGGCCGAGACGATGTAACCGCTGGCTGGATTTTCCTGCTGCGGGTTGAGGCTGAAGGGGTAGAAGCCAAGCTTGTCAGCCTGGCCGTTGCTGCCGTCGAGAATGAACGCCGGGTTGACCCCTTCCGGGCGAATCGGCAACTGCGCCGCCGCCCACCAGCCTATATCGCCACTGGCATTGGCCCACACCAGATTCAGCCCGGGCGACTGAATCTTCACCGCCGCCAGGCGCATCTTGTTCAGGCTGTCGGCGCGGTTGAGCTGGTAAAAACCTTCAAGGATCGGGTTTTCGGTTTGCAGAAACGCCCACCACATGGCAATCGGCGTGGGTCCCGCCGTTTCGCCGAGCACGCTGTTGACGATCGGCCCGTGGGACGAGCTGCGCAAGGTGATCTCGACCGGCGCTGCGTCCTTCACCGCGATCTGCTGCTGGCTGCGCTGCAGCGTTTGCCACTCCCCGTCGATCATCACCTGCTCGGGATTGGCCGGGTTGCTGCGCTCGGCAATCAGGTCGACGTCGTCGTTCTGGAACATGGTCAGGCTCCAGCCGAAATCGCGGTTGTGGCCGAGCAGGGCAAACGGGTTGAGTGCCTGGAAGTAGCCATACAGCTCAAAACCCGGCGCCGACAGCTCAGCCTCGTACCACACCGCCGGCACGGCAAAGCCGATATGCGGATCGCCGGCCAGCAGCGGGCGGCCGCTAAGGGTGCGGCTGGCTGATACGGCCCACGCATTGCTGCCCTCGAACTGCGGCAGGCCGGCGGCGGCCAGGGCGTCCTGGCTGGCGCTGGCCAGTTGCTCGAGGCTGCGCCAGTCAGCGGCTGCCAGGCGCGGGGCGAGGGCGCCTTCGGGCTGCCAGTCGAGGTCGAAGATGTTCAGGTAATCGGCGCCAAGCTGATCGCGGATATACGTCAGCGCCGGTTCAGTGCGAAACGCAGCGGCAAAGCTGTAGGCCAGGTAGCCGGCAATGCTCAGGGTATCTTCGGCGCTGAAGGGGCGTGGGGTGATGCCGAGCAGGTCGAACTCGACCGGCTTGGGGTGGCTGGCCTGCCATTGGTTGACCCCATCCAGATAAGCCTGCAAACCCTGCCAGGCGGGACCTTGCCGATCCTGACGCTGGACCATCCGTGCGGCCTGTTCGCGGATGCGCAGGCTGCGGAACAGGGTGTCGGTGGCGACCAGCTTGCTGCCGAGCACTTCGGCCAGCTCGCCACGGGCCAGGCGGCGCATGATCTCCATCTGGAACAGCCGGTCCTGGGCGTGCACATAGCCCAGCGCACGGTACAAGTCGGCTTCGCTCTGCGCCTGGATATGTGGCACGCCGCGCTCGTCGTAACGCACATTGACCGGCGCCTGCAGGCCGCGCAGGCTCAGCTCGCCATCGCGTTGTGGCTGTTTGCTGTGGACATACCAGTAACCGCCGGCAGCGGCCACGGCAATCAGCACGGCCAGTACGGACAAGCTGCGTTTCATCAGGACTCCTTGTGCATATCAACGCAAACGGTTGTCAGATCATTGACCGAATCGCGCCACCCGCATAGCCCCCAAAAGGAGTCTGCATGTCACTCAGCGAAAAACAGAAGATGCTCAGCGGCCAGCTCTATCACGCTGGCTGCCCCGAGTTGCAGGCTGAGCAGCACGCCAACAAGCAGTGGATGGATCGCTACAACGGCAGCGACGAGCAGCTCAAGGTTGGCCGCCATACGCTGCTGGCCGAGCATCTTGCCACCGTCGGCGAGGGCGTGATCATCCGCCCGCCGTTCTATTGCGACTATGGCTACAACATCAGTATCGGTGCCAACACCTTCATCAACTTCAGCTGCGTGATCCTCGACGTACTGCCGGTGCACATTGGCCACGACTGTCAAATAGCGCCGTCGGTGCAGATCTACACCGCCGATCACCCACTCGACCCGGACGTACGCCGCACCGGCCTGGAGAGCGGGCGGCCGGTGCACATCGGCAACAACGTCTGGATCGGAGGCGGTGCGATCATTCTGCCGGGGGTCACCATCGGTGATGACGCGGTGATCGGCGCCGGCAGCGTGGTGACCCGCGATGTCGCTGCCGGCGCGGTGGTGGTGGGCAATCCGGCCCGCGAGCGTCAGCCCGCCCAGGGGCAGTAGCAGCCGACCGCGAGGGTGTTGGAGGCGCTCACCTGGCGGTCTTCAAGCAAGGCTTTGAGGATTGGTTCGATGAAGCTGTTACTTGAGTTGCACACCGCACCCTCGCTGTACGGGCCGAAGTAGGCCAGCCGGCCCTGGCGGTCCCAGATGGCCACGGCGGGGCTGGCCGGCAGGCTGGCACTGCCGGGCAGTTCGTGCAGAAGCTTGAGCGCGACCAGGTTGGCCGGCAGCGCGCCATGGCTGGCGGGCTTTTGCAGCAAATAGAAACTCACCCCCTGCGGCGTGAACTGCTCGACCAGCTCGCTCAGATGCTGCTGGTTGCCGACGTTGCACGGGCAGGCCGGGTCCCAGAAATGCACCACACGGATAGCCCCGGGGCCGGCAAGCTCGGCGGGCAGGCGTAACTGGCTGCCATCGAACAGCGTGGCCTGGTCGGCAAACGGGCGCAGGTAGCGTGACTGGAAACTGTCGTAGGCCCACCAGAGCACAGCAGCGCAGAGCAGGGTAATGGCCAGGGTCGACAGCTTCTTCATGGTGGCCCGCAGCTGCGGTACTCGCTTTTGGCAATGAGTTGGAGGGCGCCCAGCTTGCCATGCGCCGCGCTTGAGCTGAATATCCCAGATCAATACTTGTTCGCGGATTTTGCCGATGCCTGCTCCTTTCAACATCGACCTGCGCAGCGGCCTTGCGCCGTTGTCGAGCCGCCAGCCGTTATCTGCCGAGGCGCTTGCGTACCAGCACTTCTATGGCCTGGATCTGCCCGTGCAGCGTTTGCTCGGCAGCTTCGAGGCGGGCGGTTTCGAGCTGGTCGGCCAGGCATGGCTGCCGCCGCAGCCAGTGGCGACGCTGTTTGTGCTGCACGGCTACTACGACCATATGGGGCTGTATCGGCATGTCATCGAGTGGGCGCTGAGCAAGGGCTTCGCGGTGATCAGCTGCGACTTGCCCGGGCATGGCCTGTCCAGCGGCGAGCGGGCCAGCATCAGTGACTTCGGGCTTTATCAGCAGACGCTGGTGGCGCTGTTCAGCCAGGCTCGCGAGCTGGAACTGCCTCGCCCGTGGCACCTGTGCGGGCAGAGCACCGGTGGGGCGATTGCGGTCGATCATGTGCTGCATGCCGGCGAGCACAGCCCGGTCGATGGTGAGCTGATTCTGCTGGCACCGCTGGTGCGGCCGCGGGCGTGGCATTGGTCCAAGCTCAGCTATCGGCTGCTGCGCCACTTCGTCAACGGCATCCAGCGCCAGTTCAGCGAGAACAGCAACGACCCGGCGTTTCTGCCGTTTCTGCAGGCCGACCCGCTACAACCACGGCGTCTGCCGACTGCCTGGGTGGGGGCGCTGATGAGCTGGGTCAAACGTATCGAGGCGGCGCCGCCGAGCACGCGCAGGCCGTTGATTGTGCAGGGCGAGGCCGATGGCACGGTCGACTGGCGTTACAACCTCAAGGTACTCAAGGCCAAGTTCGCTGATCCGCAGATACTGCTGCTGCCAGAGGCGCGCCACCACCTGGCCAATGAACTGCCGGCGACGCGTCAGCGTTACCTCGAGTTCATCAACCAACGGCTGAGCTGATTACTTGAGCTGGTTGCCGTTCTGGCCGACCGCAAGCCCTGCCCGCACTGCCGCCAGCGCCGCCTGGTAATAAGCCTGGCCGTCGGCTGACTCGGCGAAGTTGGCGAATTCTTCGAGCTCGGCGTCGCTGAGCTCACGGTAGACGTAGAGCAAGGTGTTGTTGAGGTCTTCGCCGATCTGGTTCATCAGGCGCTGGCGCTGGCCGTCGAGCAGGCCTTGCGCCTGACCGCCACCAAACAGCCCGGGGATCATCGAGCTGAGGCTGTCGGCAGCCACGCCGGCGATCGCCAGGCTGACTTCGGCGCCGGCTTCACGCGCGGGCAGAGCCTGGGCCAGATGGCCCATGATCAGTTGGCGGGTATCGCTGACCTGCAACTTGGGCAGGCCTTTGGCGTTCTTGGCCAGTTGGTCCTTGCGCGTGGCGAGCAACTCGGCGGCCACCACCTTGCGCCCCAGCGGCGAATTGAAGAACGCCAACGCCGGCGCCGGGTTGGCCAGCGTGCTGCGCAGCTGTGCCTGCGCGCGCTGGTCCATGGCCTGGGCCTGGAAGCGTTGGTTGCTGTTGCTCACCAGCGCCTGGTAAACCGCAGGCGGCAGGCTGTTGCGGTAGCGCTGCTGGGCAGCGCTCACGGCATCATTGAAGTGGGCGCGCTGGTCGGGCCAGCCGGCGGCCTTGTACAGCTGATCGAGGCTGTCTGCCCAGACAGGCATGGTGCAGATCATCAGCAACAGCAGGGTAAACAAACGGCGCATTCAGGACTCCTGTCGGCAGTGGGCTATTGTCCGTGGCGCAGTGGGAGTTTGTCGAGACGCAATGACGCCGGTCAGCCAAGTGGCGCTGGAGGGGGCCTGGGCGAATGGCTATGATGCGCCATGCAGATTACTTCCGATGTTTCCAAGCTGTCCGCGATTGTCGATGACCTGGCCAGCCAGGGCTGGTCGCAGCAGGCCGACTTTTTGCCGGCCGAGCTGGTCAGCGCGCTGGCCGCCGAATGCCGCCGGCGTGCCGGCGATGGCCAGCTCAACCCGGCCGGGGTTGGCCGTGGCGGCACGCTTGAAGTTCGCGAGGCGATCCGAGGCGATCATATCCGCTGGCTGGAGCCTGGCGAGTCGAGCGCTTGCGACCGTTACCTGGACGCCATGGACGCGCTGCGTCAGGCAATCAATCAGGGCCTGTTCATCGGCCTTGAGGACTACGAATGCCACTTCGCCCTGTACCCGCCAGGGGCGTTCTACCGGCGCCATCTGGACCGCTTTCGCGATGACGACCGCCGCGCCGTGTCGGCTGTGTTCTACCTCAATCAGGACTGGCAGCCCGGGGACGGCGGTGAATTGCGCATGTTCCTCGATGACCAGCGCGTGCATGACGTCGCGCCCACGGCCGGCACCTTGGTGGTATTTCTGTCTGGCGATGTGCCCCATGAAGTGCTGGCGGCCGGGCGTGAGCGCTTGTCGCTGACTGGCTGGTTCCGCAGGCGTGGCAATGAGCCGTTCTGAATTGCCGCGGGTTCTGGTCAGTGCATGCCTGCTGGGCCAGCCGGTGCGCTATGACGGGCGCGCCAGTGGCCATCCGGACGTGCTGCAAGGCTGGCAGGCCGAGGGCCGTGTTGTAGCGCTGTGCCCGGAGGTGGCCGGCGGTTTGCCGACCCCGCGGCCACCGGCGGAGATCCCCGGCGGGCAGGGCGCGCAGGTGCTCGACGGGCAGGCGCAGGTGATTGCAGTGTCGGGCGAGGATGTCAGTGCAGCATTTGTGGCGGGTGCGCAGATCGCCCTGGCGCTGGTGCGCCGGCACGGCATTCGGGTCGCCGTACTCAAGTCCGGCAGCCCCTCCTGCGGCAACCAACTGACCTACGATGGCAGCTTCAGTGGGGTCAAAGTCGCGGGGCAGGGCGTGACTACCGCGCTGCTGCGCCGCGAAGGTGTGCAGGTGTTCAGCGAGCTGCAGTTGGCCGAGGCGCAGGAAGCGCTGGCAGCCCTCGAGCGCTGAGGCGTTGCCTGCAGGTCATTGGCCAGCGGTAGGTTGCTCGCCTTTGAGCCACTTCTTCTCAAGGTCGGCCAGTCGGCCGTCGTCCTTGATCCGCTGCAGGGCGTTGTTCACTGCGCTCTCGAAGGCTGGGTTGTCTTTCTGGAATGGGATCACCAGCTTGTCGCTGCCGAAGGGCTGGCTGACATCCAGTGCCGCGTCGACCTTCTGCGCGGCCCGCAGCTGGCTCAGGGCAATGTCGATCTTGCCGCTTTCGACTTCGGGCAATACCTGGTCGGCGGGGGTTTCGATGAATGCGGCGCGCAGGTCCAGCTCTTTGGCCAAGGCCTGACCCAGCTCGACATCGAAGCCCGCCAGGTGTTCTTCCTGCTTGAAGGCATAAGGCGGTGTATCGGCTTGCACGGCAATGCGCAGTTCGCCCCGGTCGTTGATTTCGTCTATCAGCTCGGCCTGGGCCAACGGACTGATCAGTACTGTCAGCAGTACGCCAATGGTCAAACGCATGAGTATCCCTTCTTGTTCAGCAGGTGAATTTCATTCGCCGCGGCTTTATTTGTGGTGGCGGTCGAACGCTGGCTATGACCGTGGGTCTCTCCTAATGTTTAAACCGCTGATAAATTATTTATGACAGCGGGCCCAGACACCTCGGGCCACATTTGGACTATGTTGATGCTCCGCTGCCGTTCGTTACCTGGCGGCGGTCAATGAAGTGAATCACAGGAGAAGTGAATGAACAGCCTATTTTCGCGTGCTGCCGTTGCCGGTCTGCTCATGGGGGCGTCGGTACTCGCCAGTGCGGCGGATGCCCTGCAAAGCCAGGAGCCACCGAAGGATGCCAAGGTCTTCATTGTTTCCCCGGCCGATGGTGCCACGGTCGACAAGACCTTCACGGTCAAATTTGCCATCGAAGGCATGGCGCTGAAACCCGCTGGCGACCAGACCCCGCACAGCGGCCACCACCACTTGCTGGTGGATGTCGACAAGCAGCCGTTGAGCGATACACCACTGCCGACCAGCCTGATGCCAGAGAACAATGCGCCGCTGCCGGCTGGGCCGCAGGTGCTGCATTTTGGCAAGGCGCAGACCGAAGCGACCATCACCCTGACACCGGGCAAGCACACCCTGCAGCTGGTGCTGGGTGACAAGTATCACGTGCCGTTCAAGCCTAGCGTTGAATCGCAGAAGATTACCGTTACCGTTAAGTGACAGTAATTGGGGCCGCGTTGCGGCCCAATCGCGACACAAGGCCGCTCCTACAGGCGTTACGCAATCTCCTGTAGGAGCGGCCTTGTGTCGCGAAAAGGGCTGCAAAGCAGCCCCAATAATCTCAGCCAGCAATCAAGCTCAGAACAGTACGCGCGAGCGGATAGTGCCCTTGACGTGCTGCAGTTTTTCCTGAGCCAGGTCCGAGTACTCGGCATCGACGTCGATCACTACGTAACCGACTTTCTCGTCGGTCTGCAGGAACTGACCGGAGATGTTGATCCCGTTTTCGGCAAAGACCTTGTTGATCTCGCTGAGCACGCCCGGGATGTTTTCGTGGATGTGCAGCAGGCGGTGCTTGCCTGGGTGGGCTGGCAGGGCCACTTCCGGGAAGTTGACCGACGACACCGAAGTACCGTTGTCGCTGTACTTGACCAGCTTCTCGGCGACTTCCAGGCCAATGTTGGCCTGCGCTTCGGCAGTCGAACCGCCGATGTGCGGGGTCAGGATGACGTTGTCCAGGCCACGCAGCGGGCTTTCGAACTCGTCATCGTTGGAGCGCGGTTCGACCGGGAACACGTCGATGGCGGCGCCGATCAGGTGCTTGTCCTTGATCGCGTTGGCCAGGCTTTCCAGCTCGACCACGGTACCGCGGGCGGCGTTGATCAGGATCGAGCCCTTTTTCATCGCGCGGATTTCTTTCTCGCCGATCATCCACTGGGTAGATGGCAGCTCGGGCACGTGCAGCGAAACGATGTCGGCCAGGCCCAGCAGTTCGTTGAGGCTAGCCACCTGCGTGGCGTTGCCCAGCGGCAGCTTGGTCAGCGGGTCATAGAAGTACACCTGCATGCCGACGCTTTCAGCCAGTACCGACAGCTGGGTGCCGATCGAGCCGTAGCCGACGATGCCGAGCTTCTTGCCGCGAATCTCGAACGAGTTGGCCGCGCTCTTGATCCAGCCGCCACGGTGGCAGGCTGCGTTTTTCTCGGGGATGCCGCGCAGCAGCAGGATCGCTTCGGCCAGGACCAGCTCGGCCACCGAACGGGTGTTCGAGTACGGCGCGTTGAACACGGCGATGCCGCGCTCGCGAGCAGCGCCGAGGTCGACCTGGTTGGTGCCGATGCAGAAACAACCTACCGCCACCAGCTTCTTCGCGCAGTCGAAGATTTCTTCGGTCAGTTGGGTCCGCGAGCGGATACCAATGAAGTGCGCGTCGGCGATCTTTTCCTTGAGCTCGGCTTCGGGTACTGAACCGGTCAGGTACTCGATGTTGGTGTAGCCGGCAGCCTTGAGGGTATCGACCGCGTTCTGGTGCACACCTTCAAGAAGAAGGAACCGGATCTTGCTCTTGTCGAGAGAAGTCTTGCTCATCTGCGTAAACCTGTATCCCGGAGAAATAATGGCGAGGAGGTGAAGCGGCGCGGCGTCGGCCTTAGCACGAACAGCGGGAGGGCTATGCTAGCATACGCGACACAATCTGAGCTCCCACCGACAGGTGAAGAGTGCTCAGGGTGACTATGAATAAGTCGAGAGTTCCGGCGATGACCCACCCTGCGGTAATTGAAGAGCTGCTGACCTTGGTCGACCCTGGCAAGGTGCTTACCGACCCTGCTTCGCTTGAGGCCTACGGCAAGGACTGGACCAAACATTACCCGCCCGCGCCAAGCGCGATTGTGCTGCCCAAGACCATCGAACAAGTGCAGGCCATCGTCGCCTGGGCCAATCGCCATCAAGTGGCGCTGGTGCCCTCCGGTGGTCGCACGGGCCTGTCCGCCGGGGCCGTGGCCGCCAACGGTGAAGTGGTGGTGGCGTTCGACGCCATGAACCAGGTGCTCGCCTTCAATGAGTTTGACCGCACGGTGGTCTGCCAGCCTGGCGTGATCACTCGCCAGTTGCAGCAGTTGGCCGAAGAGCACGGCCTGTATTACCCGGTCGACTTTGCTTCGTCGGGCTCCAGCCAGATTGGCGGCAACATCGGCACCAATGCCGGTGGGATCAAGGTGATTCGCTATGGCATGACCCGCAACTGGGTGGCCGGCATCAAGGTCGTCACCGGCAAGGGCGAGCTGCTCGAGCTGAACAAGGACCTGATCAAGAACGCCACCGGCTATGACCTGCGCCAGCTGTTCATCGGCGCCGAGGGCACCCTGGGGTTTGTCGTCGAGGCGACCATGCGCCTGGATCGGGCGCCACGCAACCTCACCGCGATGGTCCTTGGCACCGCTGATTTCGACTCGATCATGCCGGTGCTGCACGCGTTTCAGGGCCGGCTGGACCTGACCGCTTTCGAGTTCTTCTCCGACAAGGCGCTGGCCAAGGTCATGGGTCGCGGCGATGTCCCGCCGCCGTTCGCCACCGCCTGCCCGTTCTATGCATTGCTGGAGTTCGAAGCCAGCAACGAGGATGTGGCCAATGACGCCCTTGCCACCTTCGAGCACTGCGTCGAGCAGGGTTGGGTGCTGGATGGGGTGATGAGCCAGAGCGAGACCCAGCTGAAAAACCTGTGGAAGCTGCGCGAGTACATCTCCGAAACCATCTCGCACTGGACGCCGTACAAGAACGATATCTCGGTCACGGTCTCCAAGGTGCCGGCCTTCCTGCGCGAGATCGATGCCGTCGTTGGCGAGCACTACCCGGACTATGAAGTGGTCTGGTATGGCCATATCGGCGACGGCAACCTGCACCTGAACATCCTCAAGCCCGCTGACATGAGCAAGGATGACTTCTTTGCTTCCTGCGCCAGGGTCAACAAGTGGGTGTTCGAGATCGTTCAGCGCTACAACGGCTCGATCTCGGCCGAGCATGGCGTTGGCATGACCAAACGTGACTACCTCGGTTACAGCCGCTCAGCGGAAGAAATCGCCTGCATGAAGGCAATCAAGGCCGTTTTCGACCCTAACGGCATCATGAATCCGGGTAAGATCTTCGCTCCTGAATAAAAGCAGCCAGCACAAGGAATCGGCCATGAGTTACCAGCACCAGTACGTAGACGGCACGCGCATCCACTTCCCGCTGGGCAAAGTGGTCTGCATTGGGCGCAATTATGCCGAGCACGCCAAGGAACTGGACAACCCCATCCCGAGCGAGCCACTGCTGTTCATCAAGCCTGGCAGCTGCGTGGTCCCGCTGGCAGGCGGCTTCAAGATCCCGAGCGATCGTGGTGCGGTGCACTATGAAGCCGAAATCGCCGTGCTGCTGGGCAAGTCCCTTTCGGCCAAGCCTTCGGTAGAAGAAGTGCTCGACGCCATCTCCGGCTTCGCTCCGGCGCTGGACCTGACCCTGCGTGACGTGCAGGCCAAACTCAAGGAAAAGGGCCTGCCGTGGGAGCTGAGCAAGAGCTTCGATGGCGCCTGCGTACTGCCGCCGTTCGTGGCCGCCAGCACATTTGCCGACCTCACCGACATCCCGGTACGCCTGACCATCAATGGTGCCGTGCGTCAGGACGGCAGCAGCGCGCTGATGCTCAACCCGATCGTGCCGATGATCCAGCACATGGCCGCGCAGTTTTCGTTGCAGGCTGGTGATGTGATTCTGACTGGCACTCCGGCTGGGGTTGGCCCGTTTGAAGCCGGTGATGAGCTGGTGCTGGAGTTGCCTGGGGTTTGCCGGTTTGAGAGCAAGGTGCTCTGAGCATTCGATAATGCCGGGGGGCGCTTTGCGCCCCTTTCGCGACACAAGGCCGCTCCTACAGAAGAGCCGCAAGGCTTACTAGCGCCGCTGTCTGTAGGAGCGGCCTTGCCGGGGCGCCGGACCGGTCGGAAAGGGCTGCAAAGCAGCCCCCGACGCACTCAACCCAAACGCAATGCTTGTCATTTTTTTCACAAACGATCTGGATAATGCGGCTTCCCGAAAGCCCATCTGCCACAGGCAAGCCCTGCTCGGCGGCCTCAGGAATCTCCTGCCATGATGTCATCCAGCGCTTCAATTCCACCGTCCCGCAAGCGCCGCCTGTTCCTGCGCTGGCCTTTTTTGCTGGGTGTCGCGGCGGTGATCGGCTATGGCGTGGTGTTCGCCATGCACTGGGATGATCGTGGCCTGCTCTGGATCAAAGAGCGCTTCGAGAGCAAATTCGAGCGCAGCGAAAGCATCTGGCTGCCCGATTACACGGCCGACATCGATGCCAAGGTGCTGCCCGGCATGAACGATGACGAAGCCTCGGACCTCGCCTACAACCCCCGGACCAAAACCCTGTTTGCGGTGATGGGCAAGAACCCGTTTCTGGTCGAGCTGACGCTGGACGGTGACGTTCTGCGCAAGATGCCTTTGCATGGCTGGTCGAACCCGGAAGGCGTGGCGGTGCTTGAAGGTGACCAGCTCGCCATCGTCGATGAGCGCAGCCACGATCTCACCTTGGTTACGGTCGGGCCGGACACCCGCGAACTGAATCGCAAGGATTTTCACAGCTACGATCTGGGCGAGTCGGCTGATAGCAACAAGGGCTTCGAAGCCGTCGCCTGGGACCCGCTGCGTCAGCGGCTGTTGATCGGCGAGGAGCGCCCGCCGCGCTTGTTCACCTGGGCTACCGATGGCCGCAGCCCGCTGACCGGAGCCAAGCAGCCGGTGCCCAGCGATGAACTCGACCTGCGTAACCTGTCGGCCCTGAGCATCGACCCACGTACCGGCCACACCCTGCTGCTGTCGGCTGATTCCAACATGCTGCTGGAGCTGGATGAAACCGGTGAGCAAGTCAGCTTCATGACCTTGCTCGGTGGCTTCAACGGCCTCAAGGACCGTATCCCCCGCGCCGAAGGCGTGGCCATGGATGAGCACGGCACTTTGTACATCGTCAGCGAGCCAGATCTGTTCTACCGCTTCAAGAAGAAATAACGTCAGCGGCAATGATGGCATTAAGCTTGTCTTCAGCTGATCGTGATTAGCTTCGCCTTCCATTCACCGAGTTTGCCTCCATGCGCCGTTATCTTCGTTTGCCTGTGCTGTTGCTGCTGTCTGCTGTTGTCGTGTTACTGGTGATCGGCGTGAAGAGTTATGAATCGCGACTGTTCGAGCGCGGTTGGTTCAACCTCAAGACCTGGTGGCAGCCGGCCGAGCAGAGCATCGGCCTGGACCGCTACCAAGTGGTGCTTGAAGGCCAGGTCATCGAAGGCCTGGATGACGATGTATCGGCGCTGACCTTCGACCCTGATCGTAAAACCCTGTTTACCGTCACCAATAAACGCTCCGAGCTGATCGAGCTGTCGCTGGACGGGCGCATTCTGCGCCGCGTGCCGTTGACCGGTTTCGGTGATCCAGAGGCAGTCGAGTACATCGGCCCCAACAGCTACGTGATTACCGACGAGCGCCTGCAACGCTTGATCCGGGTGCGCCTGGATGACAACACGCGCTTTCTCGACGCCAACGACGCCGAGCAGCTCAGCCTGGGCATCGGCCTGAACGGCAACAAGGGCTTCGAGGGGCTGGCCTACGACTCGGCTGGCAAGCGCCTGTTCGTGGCCAAGGAGCGCGACCCGATGGTGATCTACGAAGTGCGCGGCTTCCCCCACGATGATCCCGAGCAGCCTTATTCAGTACAGGTCGACCAGGACCGCAAGCGCGATTCGCGGTTGTTCGTGAAGGACTTGTCGAGCCTGCAGTTCGATGAGCGCAGCGGCCATCTGCTGGCGCTGTCGGACGAATCACGGCTGGTGGTGGAGCTGGATGTGAAGGGCAAGCCGCTGAGTACGCTGTCGCTGCGCAAGGGTTCGCAAGGCCTGCAGAAGACCGTGCCGCAGGCGGAGGGGATTGCCATGGATGACGCCGGTACGATCTATCTGGTCAGCGAGCCGAACCTGTTCTACGTGTTCAAGCAGCCAGCTGACTGATACCCGCAGCCCGCGGCCACCCTGAACAGGGGCCGCGGGCGCGTCACTGTTTACTCGGCCGTGAGGGTCTTGACCCCTTCGGCGGTGCCGAGCAGCAGCACATCAGCTGGACGCGCGGCGAACAGGCCGTTGGTGACCACGCCGACGATGGCGTTGATCTGCCGCTCGAGCTCGACCGGGTTGGTGATCTGCATGTTGTGCACATCCAGAATCACGTTGCCGTTATCGGTCAGCACGCCTTCGCGGTAGACCGGGTCGCCGCCCAGCTTGACCAGCTCGCGGGCAACGTGGCTGCGCGCCATCGGGATCACCTCGACCGGCAACGGGAATTCGCCCAGTACCGGCACCAGCTTGCTGCCGTCGGCGATGCAGATAAAGGTCTTGGCCACGGCGGCGACGATCTTCTCGCGGGTCAGTGCGGCACCGCCGCCCTTGATCAGGTTCAGGTGCGCGTCGCTCTCGTCGGCGCCGTCCACGTAGAACTCAAGCTCGCTGACGCTGTTCAGCTCGTACACCGGGATGCCGTGGCCCTTGAGGCGCTGGGCAGTGGCCTCGGAGCTGGCGACCGCGCCATCGAAGGCGCCTTTGTGCTGAGCCAGGGCGTCGATGAAGAAGTTGGCAGTCGAACCGGTGCCGACGCCAACGACGCTCTTGTCGTCCAGCTTGGGCAGAATGAGATCGACAGCGGCCTGGGCGACGGCCTGTTTCAGTTGGTCCTGGGTCATGCGGGCTCCGAGTGGGGCTGGGGAGTTTCGAGAGGCGCACAGTATAGCGGCAAGTGCCGGCAAAACCTCGGCTTTGCTGTGGTCCGCCGACGTGGCGCTGGGGTAGACTCGCAGGCCTTGTCCCGCGGCCAGTGATGCTTTCCCGATGCTCGAACAGTACGTCAAGATGATCCTCACCTCGCGCGTCTACGACATTGCCGTCGAAACGCCGCTGCACAGTGCCGGCCAGCTGAGCAAGCGCCTGAACAATCAGGTGCTGCTCAAGCGTGAGGACCTGCAACCGGTGTTCTCGTTCAAGATCCGCGGGGCCTACAACAAGCTGGCGCAACTGACTGCCGAAGAGCTGGCCCGTGGCGTGGTCACTGCCTCCGCCGGCAACCATGCCCAAGGCCTGGCTCTGGCGGCGCGCGAGTTGGGCATCAAAGCCACCATCGTGATGCCCAAGACCACCCCGGAAATCAAGATCGAAGGCGTGCGCTCGCGTGGCGGCAAGGTCGTTCTGCACGGTGACTCGTTCCCCGAGGCGCTGGCCTATTCGCTCAAGCTGGTCGATGAAAAGGGCTTCGTCTATATCCACCCCTACGATGACCCGCACACCATCGCCGGCCAGGGCACCGTGGCCATGGAAATCCTGCGTCAGCACCCGGGCCGCCTCGACGCGATCTTCGTGCCGGTTGGCGGCGGCGGTTTGATCGCCGGCATCGCGGCCTACGTCAAATACCTGCGCCCGGAGATCAAGGTGATCGGCGTCGAGCCGGACGATTCCAACTGCCTGCAGGCAGCCATGGCTGCTGGCGAACGGGTGGTGTTACCGCAAGTGGGGCTGTTCGCCGATGGCGTGGCGGTGGCGCAGATCGGCCAGCACACCTTTGATATCTGCAAGCTGCACGTGGATGAGGTGATCACGGTCAGTACCGATGAAATCTGCGCTGCGATCAAGGACATTTACGACGATACCCGCTCGATCACAGAGCCTGCCGGTGCTTTAGGCGTTGCCGGGATCAAGAAGTACGTGGAGATGACCGGCGTCAATGGCCACACCCTGGTCGCCATCGACTCCGGCGCCAACGTCAACTTCGATCGCCTGCGCCATGTCGCCGAGCGTGCCGAGTTGGGCGAGAAGCGCGAAGCGATCATTGCCGTGACCATCCCCGAGCGGCCAGGCAGCTTCAAGGCCTTCTGCGAGGCCATCGGCAAACGCCAGATCACCGAATTCAACTACCGCAAGCACACCTCGGACGAGGCGCACATCTTTGTCGGTGTGCAGACCCATCCCGAAACCGATCCGCGCGCCGCGCTGGTGCAGCAGCTGATCGATCAGGGCTTCCCGGTTACCGACCTGACCGACAACGAGCTGGCCAAGCTGCACATCCGCCATATGGTCGGCGGCCATTCAGCGCGGGCCCACGACGAGATCGTGCTGCGCTTCGAATTCCCCGAGCGGCCAGGGGCGTTGTTCAACTTCCTGACCAAGCTGGGCGGGCGCTGGAATATCTCGATGTTCCACTACCGCAATCATGGCGCCGCAGACGGGCGCGTGGTGGCCGGCTTGCAGGTGCCCGAAGACGAGCGCCATCTGGTGCCGGCAGCGTTGGCCAAGATCGGCTACCCGTACTGGGATGAAAGCGAAAACCCGGCCTACCGGCTGTTTTTGGGTTGAGGGGCTAAGCTAGACCTCGAGAGGCTTCTCGGCGCGGCTCTGCATCAGCCAGCCGCGCCAGGGCCCGCACGCGCAACCCAAGGATCTGCACATGGAATACCTGACTACCCTGAAGACCGTGCACGTTGTCGCCACCGTGCTGCTGCTCGCCTGCGCCCTGGGCCTGGCCATCTACACTTGGCGGCTGCGCCAGCGCAGTGATGCGGCGGTTTATGGCAAGCTGTTGCGGCGCCCGCTGCTGTTTGTCTGGCTGTTGCTGGGCGTGTGCATGGTGAGCATGCCATTCACTGGCTGGTGGCTGGTGCACCTGGTCGGCTGGCCGCTGGGACAGACCTGGCTGTTGGCCTCGAGCGTGATCTACACCGTCGGCGCGCTGAGTGTCTGGTGGCTGCTGATCCGCCTCAATCGTTTGCGCCGGGCTGAGCCTGGCAGCCTGCGCCTGACCTTGGCGCTGGCCGTGTTCAGTGCGGTGTGTTTTGTCTCGATTGCGGGCCTGATGGGCGCCAAACCGGTCTGAGGTAGCCCGCGACAACCCCATTTCACAGGGAATTTCACCTGTCTGCACATAAGCATGGCGGGCGCGTTGCTGCGCTTGTGAGCTTTGTGGAACAATGCGGCAATATGCGTTTTCGAGGTTGCTGCCGTGATCGACCCGGATGGATTTCGCCCCAACGTCGGTATCATTCTCACCAATGATGCTGGACAGGTGCTTTGGGCTCGACGGATCAACCAGGATGCCTGGCAATTTCCCCAGGGCGGTATCAACCCTGATGAGACGCCGGAAGATGCCCTGTACCGCGAGCTGAATGAAGAAGTCGGCCTGGAGCGTGACGATGTGCAAATTCTTGCCTGCACCCGCGGCTGGTTGCGTTATCGTCTACCCCAGCGGCTGGTGCGCACGCACAGCCAGCCATTGTGTATCGGCCAGAAACAGAAGTGGTTCCTGCTACGCCTGGTGAGCAACGAGCAACGGGTGCGTATGGACCTGACCGGCAAACCGGAATTCGACGGCTGGCGCTGGGTCAGCTATTGGTATCCGCTGGGCCAGGTCGTGACATTCAAGCGCGAGGTCTACCGCCGCGCCCTGAAAGAGCTAGCCCCGCGCCTGCTGACGCGCGACTGACGACGGAGTTCGACCCCGAGCCATGCTCAATACGCTGCGCAAGATCGTCCAGGAAGTGAACTCCGCCAAAGATCTCAAGACGGCGTTGGGGATCATTGTCTTGCGCGTCAAGGAAGCCATGGGCAGCCATGTCTGCTCGGTTTACCTGCTTGACCCAGAAACCAACCGCTTCGTGCTGATGGCCTCCGAAGGCCTCAACAAACGCTCGATCGGCAAGGTCAGCATGGCCCCCAACGAAGGCCTGGTCGGCCTGGTCGGTACCCGGGAAGAGCCGCTGAACCTGGAAAACGCCGCCGATCACCCGCGCTATCGCTACTTTGCCGAAACCGGCGAAGAGCGCTACGCGTCGTTTCTCGGCGCGCCGATCATCCACCACCGCCGCGTGGTCGGGGTGTTGGTCATCCAGCAAAAGGAGCGGCGCCAGTTCGACGAGGGCGAAGAAGCCTTCCTGGTCACCATGAGCGCGCAGCTGGCGGGGGTTATCGCCCATGCCGAAGCAACCGGTTCGATCCGTGGCCTGGGCCGCCAGGGCAAAGGCATTCAGGAAGCGCGCTTTGTCGGCGTACCAGGGTCGCCTGGCGCTGCGGTAGGCCGCGCGGTGGTAATGCTGCCGCCCGCCGATCTGGAAGTGGTGCCGGACAAGACCGTCGATGACATCGAAGCCGAACTGAAACTGTTCAACAACGCCCTCGAAGGCGTGCGCGCCGACATGCGCAAGCTGTCTGCCAAGCTTGCCACCCAGCTGCGCCCGGAAGAGCGGGCACTGTTCGACGTCTACCTGATGATGCTCGAAGACGCTGCCCTCGGTGGCGAAGTGGTCGAAGTGATCAAGACCGGCCAGTGGGCCCAGGGTGCCTTGCGCCAGGTGGTCGGTGAGCACGTCAAACGCTTCGAGCTGATGGACGACGACTACCTGCGCGAGCGCGCCTCCGACGTCAAGGACCTTGGCCGGCGGCTGTTGGCCTACTTGCAGGAAGCCCGTTCGCAGACCCTGGTCTACGCCGAAAACACCATTCTGGTCAGTGAAGAACTGACCCCGGCCATGCTTGGCGAGGTGCCTGAGGGCAAGCTTGCCGGTCTGATTTCGGTGCTTGGCTCGGGTAACTCGCATGTAGCCATTCTGGCGCGGGCGATGGGTATTCCGACGGTGATGGGCCTGGTCGACCTGCCGTATTCCAAGGTCGACGGCATCGAAATGATCGTCGACGGCTACAAAGGCGAAGTCTTCACCAACCCCAGCGATGTGCTGCGCAAGCAGTACAAGGAAGTGGTCGAAGAAGAGCGCGAACTGGCCAAGGGCCTGGACGCGCTGCGTGAACTGCCCTGCGTAACCCCGGACGGCCATCGCATGCCACTGTGGGTGAACACCGGCCTGCTCGCCGACGTCGCCCGGGCACAGCAACGCGGCGCCGAGGGCGTTGGCCTGTACCGCACCGAAGTGCCGTTCATGATCCAGCAGCGGTTCCCCAGCGAAAAGGAACAGCTGGCGATCTACCGCGAGCAGCTCGCGGCCTTCCACCCGCTGCCGGTGACCATGCGTACCCTGGACATTGGCGGTGACAAGGCGCTGTCGTACTTCCCGATCAAGGAAGAAAACCCGTTTCTCGGCTGGCGCGGTATTCGCGTCACCCTCGACCACCCGGAAATCTTCCTGGTGCAGACCCGCGCCATGCTCAAGGCCAGCGAGGGCTTGAACAACCTGCGCATCCTGTTGCCGATGATCTCCGGTATCCATGAGCTGGAAGAAGCCCTGCACCTGATCCACCGTGCCTGGGGCGAAGTGCGCGACGAAGGCACCGACGTGCCGATGCCGCCGGTGGGGGTGATGGTCGAAATCCCGGCAGCGGTGTACCAGACCAAAGAGCTGGCGCGTCAGGTCGACTTCCTTTCGGTCGGCTCCAATGACCTGACCCAGTATCTGCTGGCGGTCGACCGCAACAACCCACGGGTCGCCGACCTGTATGACTACCTGCACCCGGCAGTGCTGCAAGCTGTACAGACCGTGGTGCGCGATGCCCATGCCGAAGGCAAGCCGGTAAGTATCTGCGGCGAGATGGCCGGTGACCCGGCGGCTGCGATCCTGCTGATGGCGATGGGCTTTGACAGCCTGTCGATGAACGCCACCAACCTGCCCAAGGTCAAGTGGATGCTGCGCCAGGTCAACATGAGCAAGGCCAAGGAACTGCTGGCCGACGCCATGAGCCACGACAACCCGCAAGTTATCCACAGTTCGCTGCAGCTGGCGCTGAAGAATCTCGGCCTGGCGCGGATGATCGGCCCTGGCGCGAACAAGACCCTCTAAGCCATAGGATGCTGGTGGCTCTGCTCAGACCACCAGCTCGACCTCACCCAGATGCCCGCCGTAGGGACCAAAGCTGCGTTCGACCATGCGCCGCTGCCCCGACTTGTGCACAAGCAGCACCGTGCTGGCGCGGGTGCCGTAGTTCTGGCTGGCGATGAATGCGCTCGACAGCAACCGCTCGGTGGCCAGGCCGACACCGGTGTCCGGCAAATCGGCGTCCGGCGCAGGCTGAGCGTTGCCAAGCAAACCCAGCAGCCGCTGCGGGTCGGCCTCGTCGAGCAGCTCGCGCAGGCCGTGGCGGGTCTGCACCAGCTTCGGCCACGGCGTATCCAGGCTTGCATTGGACAGTCCGTAGATGCCCGGCTCAAGCAGTTGCGGCGCGGCATCCGGGGCGTGCAGATAGCCCAACCGATGCTCATCGCCAATCAACAGATTGAAGCCTGAGTAATCGCTGCTGCGGCGGGCGACCTGCTCAAGGTATTGCTCGACGCCAAGCTCGCCGCGCAGGTACCCAGCCACCAGTTCACCGCGTGAGCGCAGGCCTTGTGGCTGGCGCGGGTCGCGGATATTGGTCAGCGCCGCGAAGCGCCCGTTCGGGCCGATCCCGAGCCAGCTGCCGCCGGCCTCAAGGTCGCGCCCGGCGTACACTCCCGGCGCGTCGTCCCACGCGCCCAGCGCCTGGCTGGGGCGGGCATAGAACTCGTCACGGTTGGCCGCAACGATCAGCGGCAGGGCATGCCCCGGCCGCCAGGCAAACACGATCAGGCACATGGCGTGGCCTCTGCTTTTTGCTCACTCTACCCACTGCGCCGGGCGCTGGCCATCAGCTGACACAGACTTCACTAGAGCGACGAGGCCAGCTTCCGTTACCATGCCGGACTGAATTGTCATGGGGTCGACGAATGGAGTTCGTACTCTACCTGCTGTTGGGCGCCTGCGCCGGCGTCCTGGCCGGGCTATTCGGCGTGGGCGGCGGGATCATCATCGTGCCGGTGCTGGTGTTCAGCTTCACCTTGCAGGGCTTCGAGCCCTCGGTGCTGACCCACCTGGCCGTCGGCACCTCGCTGGCGACCATCATCTTCACATCGATCAACGCCGTGCGTGAGCACCAGCGCAAGGGCGCGGTGCAATGGCCGATCTTTGTCTGGATGACCGTCGGCATCCTGATCGGTGCGGGTATCGGCGCCAAAACCGCTTCATTGATCCAGGGCCCGATGCTGCAGAAGATCATCGGCGTGTTTGCCTTGGTGATCGCCGCGCAGATGGCCCTCGACCTCAAACCCAAGGCCAGCCGTGGCATTCCTGGCAAGCCTGGGTTGTCGGCTGCCGGCGTGGTAATCGGCTGGGCCTCGGCAATCTTCGGCATCGGCGGCGGCTCGCTGACCGTACCGTTCCTGACCTGGCGCAGCCTGCCGATGCAGCAGGCGGTGGCGACCTCATCGGCCTGCGGCTTGCCCATCGCCCTGGCCAGCGCCCTGAGCTTCATGCTGCTGGGCTGGGACGACAGCCAGCTGCCCCCGCACAGCCTGGGTTACGTGTACCTGCCGGCACTGCTTGGCATTGCCCTCACCAGCATGTTTTTTGCCCGTTATGGCGCGCGCCTGGCGCACAAGCTGTCGCCGCGCCTGCTCAAACGTCTGTTCGCCGCGTTGCTGTTCTGCGTCGGCCTGAGTTTTTTGATTTAGCTGCCTGATTTGATCGAGAGGAATCACCATGCTGCCTTACCCGCAGATCGACCCCGTGGCCCTGGCCATCGGGCCGCTGAAAATTCACTGGTACGGCCTGATGTACCTGATCGGCATCGGCGGTGCCTGGCTGCTGGCCTCGCGCCGGCTGAACCGCTTTGACCCGACCTGGAGCCGCGAGAAGCTCTCTGACCTGGTGTTCTGGCTGTCGATGGGGGTGATTGTCGGCGGGCGCTTGGGTTATGTGCTGTTCTATGACCTGCACGCCTACCTGGCCAACCCGACGCTGATCTTCGAAGTGTGGAAGGGCGGCATGTCGTTCCACGGCGGCTTTATCGGCGTGATGCTGGCCGCGCTGTGGTTCGGCAAGCGCAACAACAAGTCGTTCTTCGAACTGATGGACTTCGTGGCGCCGCTGGTGCCGATCGGCCTGGGCGCCGGGCGCATCGGCAACTTCATCAACGCCGAGCTGTGGGGCAAGGCGACCGACGTGCCGTGGGCGATGGTCTTTCCGCCGTTCAGCGACCCGGCGCAGCTGCCGCGTCACCCGTCGCAGCTATATCAGTTTGCCCTCGAAGGTGTGGCATTATTCCTGATCCTTTGGCTGTACTCGCGCAAGCCGCGCCCGACCATGGCCGTGTCCGGCATGTTCGCGCTGTTCTATGGCATCTTCCGCTTCATCGTCGAGTTCGTGCGCGTGCCTGATGCCCAGCTTGGCTATATCGCCTTTGGCTGGTTGACCATGGGTCAGTTGCTCTGCCTGCCGATGATCATCGGTGGCATCTTCCTGATCTGGCTGGCATACAACCGCAAACCCACGGCCAACGCCGCGGTCTGATTTTCATGGCAGGGGCGATCCCCCTGCCGTTCTCGTTACAGGTAAGTCATGAAACAGTATCTAGATCTGGTCCGCGACGTCATCGACAACGGCACTCTGCAGAGCAACCGCACCGGCGTGCGCACCATCAGCCTGCCCGGCGCCATGCTGCGCTTCGACCTGCAGAAAGGCTTCCCCGCCGTGACCACCCGCCGCCTGGCATTCAAGTCGGCCATCGGCGAGATGGTCGGTTTTCTGCGTGGGGTGAAAAACGCCGGCGAGTTCCGCGAGCTGGGCTGCAAGGTCTGGGACCAGAACGCCAACGAAAACGCCCAGTGGCTGGCCAACCCGTTCCGCCAGGGGCATGACGACCTCGGCGAAATCTACGGCGTGCAATGGCGCCAGTGGCCAGGCTACAAGCGCGTGCCGCTGAGCAACCCGGCAGCCATCGCCATGGCCGAGCAACAGGGCTTTCGCCAGATCGCCCAGGACGAAGAACACGGCCAGGCCTTCGTCATCCTCTACAAGGCTATCGACCAGGTCCGCCAGTGCCTCGACACCATCGCCAACGACCCGGGCAGCCGACGCATCCTGTTCCACGGCTGGAACTGCGCCCAGCTCGATGAAATGGCCCTGCCGCCGTGTCACCTGCTGTACCAGTTCCACCCCAATGTAGAGACCAAGGAAATCTCCCTGACCCTCTACATTCGCTCCAATGACCTCGGCCTGGGCACGCCATTCAACCTCACCGAAGGCGCTGCGCTGCTGTCGCTGTTCGGTCGCCTGACCGGCTACACCCCGCGCTGGTTCACCTACTTCATCGGCGACGCCCATGTGTACGAGAACCACCTGGACATGCTCAACGAGCAGTTCACCCGCGAGCCATTGCCGGCCCCAAAACTGGTGATCAGCGACCGCGTGCCTGAGTTTGCCAAGACTGGGGTGTATGAGCCGGAGTGGCTTGAGAAGATCGAGCCGAGCGACTTCAGCCTGGAAGGCTACGAGCACCACCCGCCACTGACGGCGCCGATGGCGGTTTGATTTGGATTGGTCGCGGGGCCGGGTGCCATGCGATGTCTTTGCTATACCCAGGGATTGCTCTCGGCTCTGCTGAGTCGAGAATCTGGGTGAGGCAAATTGTAAGAAGGGTGCTACGGGTGCGGGAGGGCCAGATGCGTCAGGACTTCCCAGAAACGAAAACCCCGACTCGAGGCCGGGGTAGGTGTTTCGTGGTCTTTGCAAAGAGTCGTAAGCTTTCGCTCATTGGAGCTCAGTGCCAACCTGTGCGTCAATGCTACGAGCGGCTGACACCCATGTCAACCTGCACTAAGCAAAGCGCGTTGTTGAAAAGGAAACCGAGCATGCCCCACAGCGTCCAGTACCGACCCGTGCTGATCGATCAACTTATCAGCAGCCACAGAATCGCCAGCTATAGCAAGGTCTTCTCCACTACCAGCGACACTGAGCTTGTCGGCGCCTACCTCTGGAACTCTCACGTTTGTGCGTCTCTCTATCCGCTGCTCAGTGCGGTCGAGATTACTCTTCGCAATGCTATTGACTCTGCTCTGACTACCGATTTGGGGAAGTTCTGGTGGAAGACGAACACGTTACGATACAAAAGCTTCGCCTCGGCAGCGTCCCCGCCGCACGCAGTGCAGTGCCTGACCAATAACTTCACGTCGGCCTATAAGATCGCCAAGAGGGAAGGGAGCAAGCGACGAGGTGCGCGCGATGCACCTGCCCACCAGGAAGTCGTCTCTCAGACCGAGTTTTCCACATGGGAATTCATCCTCGATGGTGAATACATGGGCAACAACCTGATCTGGCCAAAGAACCTGGGTCGGGTCTTCAGGGGCCCTTGGCCTAGAAGTGCCAATATGCTCCAGCATTGCAGGGAGCGCGTATCGTTGGTAAGGAATTTCCGTAATCGAGTTTTCCACCATGAGCCTGCCTGGAAACGATTCAATGTCACTGATGAGCAGCAGGCTGTTGCTCATTTGCACGACAAAATCAGCAAAATCATAGAGCTGATCACGTGGGTCTCGCCTGAGAAGATCGACCTGTTGGAAAAGAGCGGTGTCATCAGATCTGCCTATCGCGCCTGTTCACTCGCAGAGATTGATAGGTTCAAATACAAGTCAAAGACGAGCACGGTCGACAGCATGACCAAACTCATCGAGGTCGCGGAATCTGCCAGTACCAGCGACGAAGTGTTGCAAATCGAGGTTCATGGCAAGCCGAACGCCGTCTACATCCTTCATGCCGGTTGATGGCTGCTTTGCACCTCGCCACTTAGGTGGCTAAATGACCCGGCCTGCATTGGCTTCATCAATGTCCATGACTCCTCCCCACATGCGAGTGCTCGGTCTCTGGCACCGACACCGCACCATTCACCTCCAGCTGCTGCAGAATCGCGCATTCCGCCCCGGGTGCGGTGCAGCGTTGGCGCAGGTCGACCAGTTGCTCTTGCAGTGCCAGCAGGCCGTCGATGCGGGCCTGGACGTGGTCGATGTGCTCGTCGATCAGCGCGTTGACGCTGCCGCACTGGCCCTCCGGGCTGTCGCGCAGGCGCAGCAGGCTGCGGATCTCGTCCAGGGTCATGTCCAGCGTGCGGCAGTTGCGGATGAAGGTCAGGCGCTCGACGTGGGCCTGCGTGTACAGTCGGTAGTTGCCGTCACTCCGGTCGGGCTCGGGCAGCAGTTGCTCGCGCTCGTAGTAGCGGATGGTTTCGACGGCGCAGTCAGTGGCTTTGGCCAGTTCTCCGATTTTCATCACGAATCCTCTGCAGATGGCTTGACCCTATAGTGGCTACAGGGTGTTCACTTGGCAATAACTACCCTGTAACCGAGCGTCTTTGCCGCGCAAAGCCTGCTCAAGGGATCGGCGCATCAGCTAAGGACGACTCCATGAACCAGCCTGTCAGCCATGACCACGCGCATGACCATGACGCCCATGACCACGGCCATGCGCATACTGCCAATAGCGCCTGCCAAGACACCAAGGCCCACAGCTGCTGTGGCGGCGAGCCTGCGCCTGCGCTGGTGCAACTGACCGAGCAGGCCAGCAGCGATGCGCAGCTCAGCCGTTTTCGCATCCAGGCCATGGACTGCCCGACCGAGCAAGGTCTGATCCAGGACAAGCTGGGCAAGATGGCCGGTATCGAGCAGCTTGAATTCAACCTGATCAACCGTGTGCTCGGTGTGCGCCATACGCTGCAAGGCACAGACGCTATCGAGCGGGCGATCGACAGCCTGGGCATGCGTGCCGAGCCGCTGACCGACGAGGAGGGCAGCGCCGCTGCGCCCGCCGCCAAGACCAGGTGGTGGCCGCTGGCATGGTCGGCGGTTGCAGCGATTGCCGCCGAAATTGTGCACTTCAGCGTGCTGGCGCCGGAGTGGGTGGTGGCCTTGCTGGCGTTGGCAGCCATCCTTGGCTGCGGTCTGGGCACCTACAAAAAGGGCTGGATCGCCCTGAAAAACCGCAACCTCAACATCAACGCGCTGATGAGCATCGCCGTGACCGGCGCCGTATTGATCGGCCAATGGCCCGAGGCGGCCATGGTCATGGTGCTGTTCACCGTTGCCGAGTTGATCGAAGCGCGCTCGCTGGACCGCGCACGCAACGCCATTGGTGGTTTGATGCAGCTGACCCCGGACATGGCCACCGTGCAGCAGGCCGATGGCCAGTGGCGTGAGGTGGAAGTGCGTGGTGTGGCGCTCGGCGCTTCGGTGCGGGTGCGTCCTGGCGAGCGCATCGGCCTCGACGGGGAAGTGCTCAGCGGGCAATCGAGTGTCGATCAGGCGCCGATCACCGGCGAAAGCCTGCCCGTGGAGAAGGTTGTCGGCGACAAACTGTTCGCGGGCACCATCAACCAGGAAGGCGCGCTGGAGTACAAAGTCACCGCCCTTGCCGGCCAGTCAACCCTGGCGCGGATCATCAAGGCTGTAGAAGAAGCGCAGGGCGCGCGTGCGCCGACCCAGCGCTTTGTCGATCAGTTCTCGCGCATCTATACCCCGGTGGTGTTCGCCCTGGCCCTGGCCGTGGCGCTTCTGCCGCCGCTGCTGATGGGCGGCGTCTGGTTTGACTGGATCTACCGCGCGCTGGTCCTGCTGGTCGTGGCGTGCCCATGTGCACTGGTGATTTCGACCCCGGTGACGATTGTCAGTGGTCTTGCCGCAGCGGCGCGCAAGGGCATTCTGATCAAGGGTGGGGTGTATCTGGAGGGCGGGCGCAAGCTGGACTTCCTGGCCCTGGACAAGACCGGCACGATCACTCATGGCAAGCCGGTGCAGACCGACTTCAGCGTACTCGATCCGCTCTTTGCCGACCGCGCCCAGGCGCTGGCCGCAAGCCTCGGCGAGCGCTCCGACCACCCGGTATCGCGGGCCATCGCGCAGTTTGCCAAGGCGCAGCAGCTGGCGCTGAGCGAAGTCAGCGACTTTGCTGCGCTGTCCGGGCGCGGTGTGCGTGGCGAGATCGACGGCCAGCTATACCACTTGGGCAACCACCGCCTGGTCGAAGAGCTGGGCCTGTGCTCGCCGCAACTGGAAGCGCAGCTCGATGCCCTTGAGCGCCAAGGCAAGACCGTGGTCCTGCTGCTCGATCGCAGCGGCCCGCTGGCGCTGTTTGCCGTGGCCGATACGGTCAAGGACAGCAGCCGCCAGGCAATTGCCGAGCTGCACGAGCTGGGTATCAAAACGGTCATGCTGACCGGTGATAATCCGCACACCGCGCAGGCGATCGCTGCCCAGGTAGGTATCGACCGGGCCGAGGGCAACCTGCTGCCAAGCGACAAGCTGAAAACCATCGAAGCGCTCTACGCTCAAGGTCACCGAGTCGGCATGGTCGGCGACGGCATCAACGATGCACCGGCGCTGGCCCGCGCTGAAATCGGCTTCGCCATGGCGGCGGCAGGGACTGACACGGCGATCGAAACCGCCGATGTGGCCCTGATGGATGACGACTTGCGGAAAATTCCGGCATTCGTCAGGCTTTCCCGCGATAGCGCCGACATCCTGACCCAGAACATAGTGCTGGCGCTGGGGATCAAGGCGGTCTTCCTGGCAGTTACTTTTACCGGTATGGCGACGTTGTGGATGGCGGTCTTCGCCGACATGGGCGTGAGCCTGCTGGTGGTGTTCAACGGTCTGCGCCTGCTGCGCAAATAAGGGATCTGCATGCTGAGTTCCGAGCTCAAGGCCTTCTACATGGTTGCCCGCCTGGGCAGCATCACCCAGGCCGCGAAGAAGCTCGGGCTCAGCCAGCCCACCGTGACCACGCAGATTCGCCAGTTGGAAAGCCACTACGCGTTAGAGCTGTTCTACCGCGGTGGGCGCCGGCTGGTGTTGAGCGAGAGCGGTGCGCGCTTGCTGCCGATGGTCAAGACCTTGCTGCAGCAGGAAGCCGACATCGAGTTCGAGCTGCGTAACAGCGGCCAGGCCCAGGGCAGCCTGCGCATCGCCGCCACCGCGCCTTATTACATTCTCGACCTGGTGAAAATCTTTCGCGAACGCCTGCCGCAGGTGGACGTGGCGGTGGAAATCGGCAACTCCCAGCAGGTGCTGGAAATGCTCGAAGAGTACCGCGTGGATGTCGCTGCATCCTCGCAACTGGTCGAGGATGCGCGGCTGGTGCGGCGCGTGCTGGGCACGGACCCGCTGGTGGTGGCCGTGCACCGCAGCCATCCGCTGGCGCAACGGCAGACGCTGGCCATCGATGCCCTGGCCGGGCATTGCCTGCTGATGCGCGAACAGGGTTCGACCACGCGGCTGATGACCGAACAGATGCTTGCCGGGCGTGGGGTCAAGGTCGGTACCTTGCTCGAGATCGGCAGCCGCGAGTCGATCCGCGAGGCCGTGTTGCGCAATATCGGCATCAGCATCATCGCCCGCCACGAGGTACCGCATAACCCCGAACTGGCCGTGCTCACCCTGGAAGGTGCGCCGGTCATGCACGAGTATCTGTACTGCCTCAAGGAGCGGCGTCAAGCGCGTCTGCCCGCTGCGTTTCTTGGCGTTGCCCAAGAAGTGGCGGGGATTCAGCTGTGATTGCTGCGCCAGGCTTCCTTGCACAAAGGCCAGCACTGCCACTACCAAATCTGCCTATACCACTATCGCCAGCTTTGCTCTGAACGCCACAGAACCTTCGCATTGCCCTTCTAGCATGGCCTCTACCTGATCACGAGGCCTGGCCATGACCCACGCTACCACTACCCCCGGCGCACCGGTAAACGTGCGCGGTATCGACAAACGCTTCGGCGCCTTCGCTGCGCTGAACAACGTGTCCCTGGATATCGGTGCCGGCGAGCTGGTGTGCCTGCTCGGCCCGTCCGGCTGCGGCAAGACCACCCTGCTGCGCTGCATCGCCGGCCTTGAGCGGCAGGACCGTGGCGAGCTGTATCTGGGCGAGCGCGACATCTCCGAGCTGCCGCCGCAGGCCCGCGACTACGGCATCCTGTTCCAGTCCTATGCGCTGTTCCCCAACCTCACCGTCGAGGCCAACATTGCCTACGGCCTGAACGCCAGCAGCCGTGACCAAGCCCGCCAGCGGGTGGGGCAGATGCTTGAGCTGGTCGGCCTGCTTGGCAGCGAGAAAAAATACCCCGGCCAGTTGTCCGGTGGTCAGCAGCAGCGGGTAGCGCTGGCCCGTGCCCTGGCCCCGGCGCCGTCGTTGTTGCTGCTCGATGAGCCGATGTCGGCGCTGGATGCGCGGGTGCGTGAGCACCTGTGTGGCGAGCTGCGCCAACTGCAGCGCCAGCTCGGTATCACCACCTTGATGGTCACGCACAATCAGGACGAAGCCATGTTGATGGCCGACCGCATTGCCGTGATGAACAACGGCCAGGTCGAGCAGTACGACACCCCGCAAGCCATCTACGACCGCCCCGCCACGCCATTCGTGGCCGAGTTCGTTGGCCAGGGCAACTGGCTGCCGTTCCAGCGCAACAGTGCCAGCCACGCCCAGGTCGGCGGGATGAACCTGCGCCTGGCCGCCAATGCCGGCGCGGCCAGCAGCGGTCGGCTGTTTTGCCGCCCGGAGGCGATCACGGTCAACCCGCCCGTGCATGAAGAGAACCTGTTCCCGGCCAAGGTGCGCGAAATCACCTTCCTCGGTAACCGCTGCCGCATGGCCTTTGAGCTGCAGAATCTGCCGGGGCACACCCTGCTTGCCGAACTGGCGCCCGAGGCCATGCCGCGCCTGGGCTCGCAGGACATCTGGGTAGCGCTGCCGCCGCAGAGCCTGCAGGTGTTTGCCTGAGATGGCCGGGCCAATCTCCATGCCCTTGAGCCTGGCCAAGGCGGACCGAGGCAACGGCGTTGCGCTGGCCGACCGCATCTTTGTGCTCGGCGGCAAAAGCCTGCTGCTGGTGTTGCTGATCGTGGCGGTGCTGCTGCCGCTGCTGGCGATCTTCTGGCGCGGCTTCAGCGGCGACGCTGGCCAGGGCGGTGGCCTGCTGGCAGCACGGGAGCTGTTTGCCAGCACCAACTTCCGCTGGCTGCTGGGTAACAGCCTGGCAGTCGCCTTCACCGTGGCCGCTATCGTCATACCGCTGGCGTACCTGTTTGCCTATGCGCTGCAGCGCACGCTGATCCCGGCCAAGCCTCTGTGGCGGGGGATTTCCCTGCTGCCGTTATTGGCCCCGTCGATGCTGCCGGCGATTGCGCTGGTCTATCTGTTCGGCAATCAGGGCCTGCTGCGCAGCCTGCTCGACGACAACATCTACGGCTTCTGGGGCATCGTTGTCGGTGAGGCCATCTACACCTTCCCGCATGCCTTGATGATTCTGCTGTCGGCGCTGTCGCTGGCCGATGCGCGGCTGTTCGAAGCGGCGTCGAGCATGGGCGCGGGGCCAGTGCGGGCATTCTTCAGCGTGACCTGGCCGGCGACCCGCCAGGCCGTGTTTGCCGCGTTCTGCCTGGTGTTCACCCTGACCATTACCGACTTCGGTGTGCCGGTGGTGGTGGGCGGTGACTATCAGGTGCTGGCACTTGAAGCCTACAAAGCCGTGGTAGGGCAGCAGCAGTTTGGCCGCGGTGCACTGATCGGCATGGTCCTGCTGCTGCCGGCGTTGTTCAGTTTTGCTGTCGATGCCTGGCTGCGTCGGCGCCAGGGCCAGGCCATGAGTGGCCGGGCGCAGGTGTTCAAGCCCAAGCCGTCGCGCCGCCGCGATGGCGTGTTTCTCACGGTGGTGGTGCTGGTGTGCAGCGTGTTGCTGGCGGTGGTGGGCATGGCGGTGTACTCGTCGCTGGTCACGTTCTGGCCTTACAACCTGTCGCTGTCGCTCAAGCACTACCTGTTCGAGGACACCGCTGGCGGTGGCTGGCTCGCCTATCGCAACAGCGTCAGCATGGCGCTGTGCACCGCCTTGATCGGCAGCCTGGTGATCTTCGTCGGCGCCTACCTGATGGAAAAAACCCAGGGCCAACGCCTGCTCAACCAGTCGCTGCGTCTGCTCAGCTTCATTCCGATGGCAGTGCCGGGGCTGGTGTTGGGCCTGGGTTACGTCTTCTTCTTCAACCTCGCCAGCAACCCGCTGCATGTGTTCTACGGCAGCATGACCCTGCTGGTGGTGTGCACCATTGCGCACTATCTGACCACCGCCCAGATGACCGCGACCACCGCTCTGCGCCAGCTCGACGGCGAATTCGAAGCCGCAGCGCTGTCGCTCAAGGCGCCGCTGTACCGGCATTTTCTGCGGGTCAGCCTGCCGATCTGCCTGCCGGCCTTGCTCGACATCATCCGCTATCTGTTTGTCTCGGCGATGACCACGGTGTCGGCGGCGATCTTCCTCTACAGCCCCGACACCATCCTCGCGGCCGTAGCGGTGTTGAACATGGACGATGCCGGCAACGTTGGCGGCGCTGCGGCGATGTCGACGCTGATCCTGCTCACCAGTGCTACTGCCTCATTGCTGCTGGCTGCCGCTTCGCGTGGCCTGCTGCGTCGCTCCCAGGCCTGGCGCCAAACCGCGCCCGGCCATTGACTGCCTGCCCATCCTGAAAGGAACCGCACCATGTTCAAGCCAGTTGCCCTTGCTGCTGCCATCAGCGCCATTTTCAGCCTGCAGGCGTCAGCCGCAGAGACTCAGCTGACGGTCTACACCGCGCTCGAAGCCGAGCAGCTGAAGACCTACAAGCAGGCCTTTGAAAAGGCCAACCCGGACATCGAGATCAAGTGGGTGCGCGACTCCACCGGGATCATCACCGCCAAGCTGCTGGCCGAAAAAGACCGCCCGCAGGCTGATGCAGTGTGGGGGCTGGCGGCCTCCAGCCTGGCCATTCTCGACCAGCAGAAAATGCTCGAAGCCTATGCGCCGAAGGACCTGGCGACGATTTCGAAGAACTACCGCGACGCGGCCAATCCGCCGGCCTGGGTGGGCATGGATGTGTGGGCTGCGACCATTTGCTTCAATACCGTCGAGGCCGAGAAACAGGGCCTGAGCAAGCCGCTCAGCTGGCAGGACCTGACCAAACCCGAGTACAAGGGCAAGATCGTCATGCCCAACCCGGCCTCATCGGGCACCGGTTTCCTCGACGTCAGCGCCTGGCTGCAGACCTTTGGCGAGCCGCAGGGCTGGGCTTACATGGACGGCCTGCACCAGAATATCGGCCAGTACGTTCACTCCGGCTCCAAGCCGTGCAAGCTGGCGGCATCGGGTGAATTCCCGATTGGCATTTCCTTCGAGTACCCGGCTGTGCAGCTCAAGCGCCAGGGCGCGCCACTGGATATCATCCTGCCCAAGGAAGGCCTGGGCTGGGAAATTGAAGCCACTGCAGTGATCAAGGGCACGACCAAGGCCGAGGCCGCCAGGCGCCTGGCAGACTTCTCGGCCAGCGCTGCGGCGATGGACCTGTACAAGGAGAATTTCGCCGTGCTTGCCGCCCCGGGCATTGCCAAGCCGCAAACCGAGTTGCCGGCAGACTATGAGCAGCGCCTGATCAAAAACGACTTCGCCTGGGCATCGCAGAACCGCGACAAGATCCTTGCCGAGTGGCGCAAGCGCTACGACGGCAAGTCGGAGAAGGTCGCTCAGCAGTAGTTCACAACTGCCCGAGCAACAGCTCCAGTTGTTCCTGGCGCTCGGCCTGATTGAGCCGTGCGCCAGGGTTGAGCGACGACCACTGCGGGTGCGCCCGGGCCTTGTGCAGGGCTTCGGGCAGCTTGCCCTCGCGCCAGGCCTTGTCATCCCCCGCCTGCAGCTGAATGCTCTGCTGCGCCGCATGGCCGCGGCTGTCCAGGGCCTTGAGAAGCTGCTGCTGCCGCAACGCCAGCAGCCGCAGTACAGCATCATCTACGGTCAATTCACGCTGGCCCTTGAGCTTGCCGAGCAAACGCGAACCGTAGCTGCGTGCGGTTTGCAGCGCGCCGCCGGCGATTGCCCCGGCCAGCGCAGCGGCGCCCAGGGTCAGCCCGCCGACCAGCAGATCAACGCCGGCGCCCGCGGCTGCACCGGCGGCGACACCGCTGCCCAGGCGCACGCCGAGCAGTTTCAAGGTTTCCGGGTTGAACAGGTCATCGCCCCAGCGCCCATCCAGCAACGGCAGGTCGCCCGCGCTGGCGTCTTCGCGGCGGAATGCATACAGCTTGAGCAATCCTTCGACACAGCGCTGCTCGCGCTGGCGCACCGCTTGGCGCAGGGCTTCGATCGCCTGCGCTTCGGCCGCAGGTTGAGCCTCGACGCTGCGCCGGCAGGCAGCGCAGTCGAGCAACAGTTCGGCGATCAGGCGCTTGGCGCTATGTTGACGGGCCAGGCGCTGCGCCTGCTGGTCATCGATCAGCCGTTGCAGGGCGGGGCGTGACTCTTCCAGCAGCAGCGCCAGGCTTTCATACAAGCGGCGCTCGCCGTCCTCCGGCGGGGCCACGCTGTCAAACCGCACCAGCGCATGCAGGCCCAGCCTTGCCAGCGCTTCGCGCCATTCCGGCTCGCGGTGCTCGCTGCTGGCGACGAAGTTGAGCACCGGCAGCAATGGCCGGCCGCAGCTGGCCAGTACTTCCAGTTCATCGCGATATTTGGCCAGTACCGGCTCACGGGCATCGATCACGTACAGCCCGGCATTGCTGGCGAGCAACTGGCGCAGCACCTTGGCTTCCTGTTCGAAACGCTGACGGGCTTCGCTGCCTTGCAGAAAGCGCTCTAGCCGGGCCGGGCCGTCCAGGCGTTCGCCGGGTCGTTCGAGGCGTTCGAGGTAATCGAGCAGGGCGATGGCATCTTCCAGCCCTGGGGTGTCGAACAGGTCCAGCAACGGCTCGCCATCCACCGACAACCGTGCGCCTTCAACATGGCGGGTAGTGCTGGGGCGGTGCGAGACTTCGCCGAAACCGACGTCACGGGTCAGCGTGCGCAGCAGCGAGGTCTTGCCGACATTGGTGTGGCCGACCACGGCCAGTTTCAGCGGCTCAGTCATGGCCTTGCTCCAACCAGTTCAAAGGGGCGCTGTCGGCATAGGGCAGGCCGAGGCGGTCGAGGGCTTCGTGCCAGTCGCTCAGGCGCGCGCTGTCCAGGCTTTGCCCGGCAAGTGCCGGCAGCAGCCAGATCCGCGTAGCACCGGCATTGCGCGCGAGCTCGGCGAGCAGCGCCAGGCTGCCACGGTCTGGCGAGCGGCGTGGGTCGCAGGCGATGGCCAGGCGGGCCGGCGGGAAGCGGCTGAGTTGCTCAAGCAACTTGTTGCGCGACTCGCGGCTGTCGAGCAGGCCGGCGTCGCTCACCCCTGCCGGCAACGCTGGCGGCCAGGGGCGCTGATCATCCAGCTCAAGGCCCACCATCAAGGCACCGCTGGCGCTGGCGTCCAGTTGCCCGGCGTGAAACTCCGGCAGTAATTGCGGTGCTGCGTCCTGTACGCCCAGCCGTTCGCTGCTGGGCATCAGCGCATCGCGCAAGTGCGCATAGCCGGGCAGGCTCACGTCCAGTTGCAGGCGGTCGCGGCCCTGGCGCCAGCGCCACAGGCACAGCAGCGCCAGCAGCAGGCGCGGCAGCAAGCCATACACCAGCACCACCCCAAGCAGCCAGCTGGCCCAGGCCTGGCGCGCCATATCCAGTGCCGGCAGGGTCGCGCCGCTGGCGCGGATCATTGCTTCGTCTGGCACGGCAAAGCCCAGCAGCGAGGGCAGGGCGCCAAGGGTGTGGGTCAGGGTAATGAACGGCTCGGCAGCGAGCAGGGTGGTTTCCCAGACAAAGCCGTAGCGACGGGTTGCCAGCAATGCCAGCAGCATGACCACGGCGGCAATCATCGCCAACAGCCACAGGCCATGCACCAGGGCACCGAGCAACCAGCGATTGAGGCGCTTGCGTTGCAGCAGCACCACCAGCGCCGGCGCCAGGTGCGCGGCCTTGGCGTCGCGGGCGAAGCGCTCGCTCAGCCACAGCCACAGTCGGCCCAGGGTTGCCCCTTGCTCACCGGCCAACAGCAGGCCGCCGGCCCAGCCGATCAGCATCAGCAGATTGAGCCCGAGCAGGCTGCCCAGGGCCCAGAACACATTGACCGGGCGCTGGCCATCGCCGAGCGCAGCCAGGCCGAGGCCGGCGCCGCTGACCAGCGCCAGAATCATCATTGCCAGCAGCGCCAGCCGTGCGCCTTGTTTCCAGTGGCGCAACGCTTCTGCCAGGCCATCGCGTTCGGCCAGCCACAGGGCGCGGGTTTCGATCCTCGCAGCAAGGTCGCCGCCTTGCTGGCGGGCGCGACGGTTGGCTTCCTGATCTTCCAGAGGGCCGGCGTGGTCCTCGCGCAGGCGTACCGCTTCGGTGAGCCAGCGCTTGTCGAGTGGAGTCGGTGCAGTCACAGGGTCTTCCAATGCACAGGTCAGTGCACAAGCTTAACCCAGCTGCGGTTTGCTATCCTCGTCGGCATGAAGACATCTCTCCCCCTCAGCCTGATCGCGGCCTGCGCCAGCAACCGCGTGATCGGCATCGACAACTCCATGCCCTGGCACTTGCCGGGGGACTTCAAATACTTCAAGGCGACCACCCTCGGCAAGCCGATCATCATGGGCCGCAAGACCTGGGATTCACTGGGCCGGCCGCTGCCGGGGCGGCTGAACATCGTCGTCAGCCGTCAGCCTGGCTTACAGCTGGAGGGCGCCGAGGTGTTCCCCTCGCTGGAGCAGGCGCTGGCCCGCGCCGAGCAATGGGCGCACGAGCAGGGCGTCGATGAGCTGATGCTGATTGGCGGCGCGCAGTTGTATGCGCTGGCGCTGGAGCAAGGACTGGTCAGCCGCATGTACCTGACCCGGGTCGAGCTGTCGCCGCAAGGCGATGCGTGGTTCCCGGAGTTCGATGCTGAGCAGTGGACACTTGATTCGAGTGATGCCCAGGCGGAGCCAGGCAAGCCTGGCTACCACTTCGAGGTGTGGAACAAACGTTGATAAACAAGGGCCGCGATGCGGCCCTTGTTCATTTTAGGTATGGCTCAGCTCAGCGTGCTGGTCATCGTCCAGCACTGCTTTGTCGGTGCTCTTGAGCAACTGGCTGGTGACCACGCCGGCGGTCATCGAACCATTCACGTTCAAAGCCGTGCGGCCCATGTCGATCAGCGGCTCGACCGAGATCAACAGCGCCACCAGCTCGACCGGCAAGCCCATTGCCGGCAGCACGATCAATGCAGCAAAGGTCGCGCCGCCACCCACGCCAGCAACACCCGCCGAGCTCAAGGTGACGATGGCGATCAAGGTGGCAATCCACAGCGGGTCGAAGGTATCGATGCCCACCGCTGGCGCCACCATCACCGCCAACATGGCCGGATAGAGGCCGGCGCAGCCGTTCTGGCCGATGGTCGCGCCGAACGATGCGCTGAAGCTGGCGATCGACTGCGGCACGCCTAGGCGCCGGGTCTGCGCTTCGATATTGAGCGGGATGCTCGCCGCACTGGAGCGGCTGGTGAAGGCGAAGGTCAGCACCGGCCAGACCTTGCGCAAAAAGCGCAGCGGGCTGACCCCTGTGGCTGCCAGGATCAGGCCGTGGACCACGAACATCAGGCCCAGGCCGAGGTACGACACCAGCACGAAGCTGCCTAGCTTGAGAATGTCTTCGATGTTCGAGCTGGCGACCACCTTGGTCATCAACGCCAGTACGCCGTAGGGGGTCAGCTTCATCACCAGGCGCACCAGGCGCATGACCCAGGCTTGCAGGGTGTCGATGGCCGACAGCGCGCGTTCGCCTTTTTCGCGGTCGTCCTTGATCAGCTGCAGCGCCGCCAGGCCAACGAACACGGCGAAGATCACCACGCTGATGATCGAGGTCGGCTTGGCCCGGGCCAGATCGGCAACCGGGTTGCTCGGCACGAACGACAGCAGCAGCTGCGGGATATTCAGGTCGGCGACCTTGCCGGCATAGTCGCTCTGGATCGCCTGCAGCCGCGCCGCCTCGGGGATGCCCGCGACCAGGCCTTCGGCGCTGAGGCCAAACAGGTTGGTCAGGAATACACCGATCAAGGCAGCGATAGCGGTGGTCAGCAGCAACGTGCCGATGCTCAGCACACTGATCCGGCCCAGCGCCGAGGCGTTGTGCAGGCGCGCTACCGCGCTCAGGATCGAGGCAAAGATCAGCGGCATGACGATCATCTGCAACAGCCCGACATAGCCATTGCCGACCAGATCGAGCCAACCGATGGTGGCCTTGAGCACCGGATGCCCCGCGCCGTAAATCGTGTGCAGGGTCAGGCCGAACCCTACGCCCATTACCAATCCGAGCAGGACCTTCTTGGCCAGGCTCCAGTCGGTACGGCTCGTTTGCGCCAGGCCCAGCAGCAGGGCCAGAAACGCCAGCAGATTAAGTGACAACGGCAGGTTCATTACAGCTCCGGGATCGAAGAAGGGGCGTCGCGTCTGGGCGCGATTGCGAACGTAAATGCTAACAGCTTGAAAACAAACGAATTTATATCTGAATGGAATGTGCTTAGGTCGGTATGGAATAACAATCCATTGGACGTCGCAATAAACAAGCCGTTTCACCTGATGAGCGCTGCCTGAGCGGGCAGGCTAGCAGCAGGCAAAAAAAACCGGCGCACCAGGCGCCGGTCTGTTTTTGCTGAAAAGCCTTACAGCCCGTGGAGGTGTAAGCGCCTTAGGAGCGCGAGTGCAGCAGCTAGCGCAGTTTGTCCCCTTTCATTGGTTCGCAAAAAATCCTTTCGATGGTAGGGTCTATCGGGACAGGCCTGATGAGGAATTCGTTCTCATCGCAGTGAAACGCACCCACGCGAGTCAAAACAATTGGCGAATTTTTCCTCGACACCCGCTAGCGGGCGGAGATTTTGAGCTGCTGGACTACCAGGTAGGTGTAGACAGGATTGATTGGGATACCATGGAGCTTCGGGATTATCTCATCCCGCAGTGCAAGCTCACCTGCATGGCTGAGTGCTTGTCTCCGGACCCGGTAGCCCCGAGCAGCTTTGCCAAAATTTACACCCCTTCACCCGAAATTGACCAATTCGTCACGCAACGCGCTCAGCAGAGCGGATTGGGTCGCCTCTGGATAGATCACAACCCCAACATGTTTCCGAATAGATGATTTACAAGAACCTGAATCCAGGCAAAGCCCTGATCTGGCGCATCGTGCACCGGGACAATCTTGCCTGGCTGCTGGACAACGGATTGTGCGCATCAGGTTCAGAAAAACTGGCGAGCAATTATGTTGGCATCGGAAACCCGGACCTGATCAGCAGACGATCGCAGCGTGAGGTGCCCATCGAACCTGGGGGGACCTTGGCTGACTATGTGCCGTTCTATTTCACCCCATTCTCGGTGATGATGAAAAATATCCACTCAGGCTGGGGGGTTCAGAAGCGGAGCAATGACGAAATCGTGATCTTGGTCTCAAGCCTGTACCATATCGAATCCTTGGGTTTGCGCTTCATTTTCACTGACGCACACGCCTACCCCAACTGGACGGGCTACTACAGCGATTTGAGCAGCCTTGATCAGATTGACTGGGAGGTGCTGCAGCATAGGGACTTCAAGCGGGACCCCGAAGACCCGCGTAAGATGGAGCGGTATCAGGCAGATGCATTGGTTCATGGGCACCTTCCACCCAGTGGTCTTCTTGGGATTATCTGCTACAACGAAACGTTGAAGTGTCGTGTTGAGGAGGAGGTCCAGAAACGGCGGTTGGACATTCCCGTTCACGCTCGGCCTGGATGGTATTTCTGATGATTAGTTTCACACAAGGTAACCTGCTTGAGGCAAAGTCTGAAGCATTGGTGAACACCGTGAATACGGTCGGTGTGATGGGCAAGGGCATAGCGCTGATGTTCAAGGAGCGCTTTTCTCAGAACTATCGCCTGTATGCGGCTGCCTGTAAGGCCAAGGAAGTTCGTACTGGTAAAATGTTCGTCACCGAGGTGGCGGAACTTGATGGGCCTCGCTGGATAGTGAATTTTCCTACAAAGCAACACTGGAGATCACCTTCCCAGATTGCTTGGATAACCGAAGGCCTGGTTGATCTACGGAATTTCATCATTGAAAAAGGTATAAGGTCTATTGCAATACCGCCCCTTGGCGCAGGGAATGGCGGGCTGCCTTGGCCAGAGGTAAAAGAGCAAATCGAAACTGTTTTGGGTGGTCTGGAAACAGAGATTAATGTTTTTGAACCCACCGGCCAGTATCAAAACGTTGCCAAACGTGGCGGCGTGGAAGCACTAACGCCTGCGCGTGCTTTGATTGCGGAATTGATCCGCCGTTATTGGGTGCTGGGGATGGAGTGCAGCCTGATTGAAGTTCAGAAGCTGGCGTGGTTCCTGGAGAGATCCATAAGTCGGATGTCACTGGATAATCCTTTGGATCTTAAGTTCAAGGCCCACATTTATGGGCCGTACGCGAACAGGCTGCAGCACCTGCTGAATAATCTCGATGGAAGCTATCTGCATTGTGCTAAGCGCCTTAGTGATGCCGAGCCTCTTGATGTGATTTGGTTTGATGAAAGCCGAAAATCTTTTATTCAGGCGTACCTGCACAGTGAGGCCAAGGACTACTTGCCTGCGCTTGAGTTTACGGCTGATCTAATTGACGGTTTCGAGTCGCCTTATGGCATGGAGTTGCTTGCTACTGTCGACTGGCTGCTGACGTGTGACGGAGTCGAACCGACTGTTCAGGGTGTGCGTGAAGGACTTCAGGCTTGGAATGGCGGCAAGGAATCAGCAGCCCGCAAAGGCCGAATATTTGATGACGAATCCTTACAGATTGCCTTGCTTAGACTGACTTCTAAAAGCATGGATATATCAGGCCCGATCTCCAACAGAATTTAGTTCGCATGGCGAAAAAAAACCGGCGCACCAGGCGCCGGTCTGTTTTGCTGAAAAGCCTTACAGCCCGTCGAGCAGCGCCTTGTCGCGCACAGCACCTTTGTCGGCACTGGTTGCCAGCAACGCGTAGGCCTTCAACGCCGTGGTGACTTTGCGCGGACGCACTTCCACCGGCTTCCAGCCTTTCTTGTCCTGCTCGGCGCGGCGGGTGGCCAGCTCCTCATCGCTGACCAACAGGTTGATCGAGCGGTTGGGGATGTCGATCAACACCTTGTCGCCATCGCGCACCAGGCCAATCGCGCCACCGGCTGCGGCTTCAGGCGAAGCGTGGCCGATCGACAGGCCCGAGGTACCGCCAGAGAAACGGCCATCGGTGAGCAGGGCGCAGGCTTTGCCCAGGCCTTTGGACTTGAGGTACGAGGTCGGGTAGAGCATCTCTTGCATGCCCGGGCCGCCTTTCGGGCCTTCGTAACGGATGATCACGATATCGCCGGCCTGCACTTCGTCGGCCAGAATGCCGCGCACGGCGCTGTCCTGGCTTTCGAAGATCTTCGCGTTGCCTTCGAACACATGGATCGACTCGTCGACACCGGCAGTTTTCACCACGCAGCCATCGAGGGCGATGTTGCCGTACAGCACGGCGAGGCCGCCTTCTTGCGAATAGGCGTGCTCGAAGCTGCGGATGCAGCCGTTTTCACGGTCGTCATCGAGGGTTTCCCAACGGGTCGACTGACTGAACGCGGTCTGCGTCGGGATGCCACCAGGGCCGGCCTTGAAGAAGGTGTGCACGGCTTCATCGTCGGTCTGGGTGATGTCCCACTTGGCAATGGCTTCTTCCATGCTCGGGCTGTGCACGGTCGGCAGGTCGGTGTGCAGCAGGCCGCCACGGGCCAGCGAGCCGAGGATGCTGAAGATGCCGCCGGCGCGGTGGACGTCTTCCATGTGGTACTTCTGGATGTTCGGCGCCACCTTGCACAGCTGCGGCACCTTGCGCGACAGCCGGTCGATATCACGCAGGTCGAACTGGACCTCACCTTCCTGGGCTGCAGCGAGCAGGTGCAGGATGGTGTTGGTCGAGCCGCCCATGGCGATGTCGAGCATCATGGCGTTTTCGAACGCCTTGAAGTTGGCGATGTTGCGCGGCAGCACCGAGGCGTCGTTGTCGCCGTAGTAGCGTTTGCACAGCTCGACGATGGTGCGGCCAGCCGTGAGGAACAGCTGCTCACGGTCAGAGTGAGTGGCCAGGGTCGAACCGTTGCCAGGCAGGGCCAGGCCGAGTGCTTCGGTCAGGCAGTTCATCGAGTTGGCGGTGAACATGCCGGAGCACGAGCCACAGGTCGGGCAGGCGCTGCGCTCGTACTCGGCGACTTTTTCATCGCTGGCGGTGGAGTCGGCGGCGATGACCATGGCGTCGACCAGGTCCAGGCCGTGGCTGGCGAGTTTGGTCTTGCCGGCTTCCATCGGCCCGCCGGAGACGAAGATCACCGGGATGTTCAGGCGCAGTGCAGCCATGAGCATGCCAGGGGTGATCTTGTCGCAGTTGGAGATGCACACGATGGCGTCGGCGCAGTGGGCGTTGACCATGTACTCGACCGAGTCGGCGATGATCTCGCGGCTGGGCAGCGAATAGAGCATGCCGTCGTGGCCCATGGCGATGCCATCGTCGACCGCAATGGTGTTGAACTCTTTGGCCACGCCACCGGCGCGCTCGATCTCGCGGGCGACCAACTGGCCCAGGTCCTTGAGGTGCACATGCCCCGGGACGAACTGGGTGAACGAGTTGGCGATGGCGATGATCGGTTTCTTGAAGTCTTCATCCTTCATCCCGGTTGCGCGCCACAGGGCACGGGCACCGGCCATGTTGCGGCCGTGGGTGGAAGTCTTGGAACGATAATCAGGCATGAAGCACTCCTGGCGGCTGAATCAGGTCAGAAAAAAGGGAAGTGAGCTTCTCTTGTCCTTTGCACCGCAGGCCGGTTGCCACTGGCACGGATGAGGTCGAAAACACTACGGGATCGCCGCAAGCTCGACCAGAGCTCATAAACCCGCCGGGGATGACTGGCGATGAATAGGCCGATTCTACACCGCTGCGGCCGTGAAGGGAGGCCGATGTGCCGGGTGGATATCGGCTAGGGGGTGGCCGAACTGCCGTAGGCGCTTCCCAAATGGGTACAACCGGGCAATTGCATACTGAGCGCAGCGATGACAGCGACCGGGCGTCGCTGTCATCGCGCTCAGCGGGGCGACTTAGCTGTTGGGCAGCAAGCGACAGGTGATGCTCTTGATGTAGCGGGTTTCAGGAATCGCCGGGTGCACCGGGTGGTCCGGGCCCTGGCCGCCGCGCTCGAGCAACTGCAGGTTGCGGTCGAGGTGACGGGCGCTGGTCAGCAAGATGTTGTTGAGGTCGTCTTCGGGCAAGTGCATCGAGCACGAAGCGCTGACCAGAATGCCGTCCTTGTTGAGCAGGCGCATGGCTTGCTCGTTCAGGCGACGGTAGGCGCCTTCGCCGTTTTTCAGGTCTTTCTTGCGTTTGATGAAGGCGGGTGGGTCGGCGATGATCACGTCGAAGCGCTCTTCAGCGGCCTTCAGCTCGCGCAGTGCCTCGAACACGTCGCCTTCGATGCAGGTCAGCTTGTCGCCGATGCCATTGAGTGCCGCGTTGCGCTCGACGCCGTCGAGAGCAAAGCTGGAGGCATCCACGCAGAACACTTCGCTGGCGCCGAACACGCCGGCCTGCACGCCCCAGCCACCGATATAGCTGAACAGGTCGAGCACGCGCTTGCCTTTGGCATATGGCGCCAAGCGGGCACGGTTCATGCGGTGGTCGTAGAACCAGCCGGTCTTCTGCCCTTCACGCACCGGGGCTTCGAACTTGACGCCGTTCTCTTCCAGGGCGACCCAGTCCGGCACTTCACCGTAGACGGTTTCGACGTAACGCTGCAGGCCTTCGGCATCGCGCGCGGCGGAGTCGTTCTTGAACAGGATGCCGCTTGGCTTGAGCACCTGCACCAGGGCGGCGATCACGTCGTCCTTGTGCTGTTCCATGGTCGCCGAGGCCAACTGCACCACGAGGATGTCGAAGAAACGATCGACCACCAGCCCCGGCAGCAGGTCGGAGTCGCCGTAGACCAGGCGATAGCACGGCTTGTCGAACAGGCGCTCACGCAGCGACAGGGCCACGTTGAGGCGGTGCACCAGCAGCGATTTGTCCAGTGGTAGCTTGATGTCACGCGACAGCAGGCGCGCGCAGATCAGGTTGTTCGGGCTCAGCGCGACGATGCCCAGCGGTTTGCCATTGGCGGCCTCGAGCACAGCCTGCTGGCCGGCTTGCAGGCCTTGCAGTGGGGTTGCGGCAACATCGATTTCGTTGCTGTAGACCCACAGATGGCCGGCGCGCAGGCGGCGATCGGCATTGGCTTTGAGACGTAGGCTGGGCAGGGACATGACGTCGCTCCGGAAAAAAGAGCGGGATTATAGCCTGTTGCCCGCCCCGCCGCTGCGGTGGATGACGAAGCGCTGCGCGGGCCGCAGCTGGCGCTGACACCTCGGGTAGCAATCCTGGCAAGCGCTGCAAGCATGCAGCGGTTGGTGCGTTGGGGGTCGCCGGGGTTAGAATCGGCCGACCTTATCGAGTGTGTATGTATGTCTCAGGAACTCACCGCCGAACAGATCCAGCACGCCTTGCAGGGCATTACCATACCGCCGCAGCCGCAGATCATGGTCGACCTGCAGTTCGAGCAGTACATGCCCGACCCCGACCTGGAAACCATCGCCAAGCTGATCGCGCAGGATCCAGGGCTGTCGGGCGCCTTGCTCAAGCTGGTCAATTCGCCGCATTTTGGCCTGAGCAACAAAATCGGCTCGATCCAGCGCGCGGTCAACCTGCTCGGCAGCCGCTCGATCATCAACCTGATCAACGCGCAGTCGATCAAGGGCGAGATGAGCGATGAGACCATCGTTACCCTCAACCGTTTCTGGGACACCGCCCAGGACGTCGCGATGACCTGCCTGACTCTGGCCAAGCGAGTCGGCATTCAGGCGGCTGATGAAGCCTACACGCTGGGCCTGTTCCACGATTGCGGCGTGCCGTTGATGCTCAAGCGCTTCCCCAGCTATATGGAAGTGCTCGAAGAGGGCTATGCGAAAGCCGATGATCAGACCCGCGTGGTCGACACCGAGAACCGTGCGTTCAACACCAATCACTCGGTGGTGGGTTACTTCACCGCCAAGTCCTGGCGCCTGCCCGAGCACATCAGCGCGGCCATCGCCAACCACCACAACGCGCTGGCGGTGTTCCGCGACGATACCTCGCGCAACACCCAGAGCCAGCTGAAGAACCTGCTGGCAGTGCTGAAGATGGCCGAGCATATCTGCTCGTCGTACAAGGTGCTGGGCAACCAGTCGGTCGACCACGAGTGGCACGCGATCAGCGCGCTGGTGCTCGATTACATCGGCCTGTCCGACTACGACTTCGAGAACCTCAAACAGACCATTCGCGAACTGGGTGGGCGCTGACCGATGCCTGAATTACCAGAAGTCGAAACCACCCGCCGGGGGATTGCGCCGTATCTCGAGGGGCAGCGTGTCAGCCGCGTGGTCGTGCGCGAGCGACGCCTGCGCTGGCCGATTCCGGAAGACCTCGATGTGCGCTTGTCCGGGCAGCGCATCATCAGCGTCGAGCGGCGGGCCAAATACCTGTTGATCAACGCCGAGGTCGGCACGCTGATCAGCCATCTGGGCATGTCAGGTAACCTGAGGCTAGTCGAACTGGGTTTGCCAGCGTCTCGCCATGAGCACGTCGATATCGAACTCGAATCCGGGCTGGCGCTGCGCTACACCGACCCGCGTCGCTTTGGCGCGATGCTCTGGTCGCTTGATCCGCTCAAGCATGAGCTACTGCTGCGGCTGGGTCCGGAGCCACTGACCGAGCTGTTTGACGGTGATCGGCTGTTCAAGCTGTCCCGTGGGCGGGTAATGGCGGTCAAGCCGTTCATCATGGACAACGCCATCGTGGTCGGGGTGGGCAATATCTACGCCACCGAAGCGCTGTTCGCCGCCGGCATCGATCCCCGCCGCGAGGCGGGTGGGATCTCCCGTGGGCGTTATCTGAAGCTGGCGCTGGAGATCAAACGGGTGCTGGCGGCGGCCATCGAGCGTGGCGGTACCACCTTGCGCGACTTTGTTGGCGGCGATGGCCAGCCGGGTTATTTCCAGCAGGAGCTGTTTGTCTATGGTCGCGGCGGCATGCCCTGCAAGGTGTGTGGCACGGATTTGCGCGAGCTCAAGCTGGGCCAGCGGGCCAGTGTGTATTGCCCGCGCTGCCAGCGCTGACGCCGCTCAGGGCAGGACCAGTGCCTGGCCAACCCCACGCGGATCACTGGCAGCTTCGAGGCTGCCAGCCTGCTTGTTCCAGTACAGCACCTGCTGGTTGCCATAGCTGCGACCAAGATCCTTCAGGCGATAGCCGCGCGCTTCCAGCTGGGCTTGCTCGGCAGCACTGAACGCGCCCGGCTCGTGCTCGACCACATCGGGCAGGTACTGATGGTGATAGCGCGCAGTGGCCGGCCAATCCTGCACCGGTTGGCCCTGTAGAAAGCCCATCATCGACAACAGCACCATGCTCGGAATGCGGCTGCCGCCCGGTGTGCCGAAGCTGGCGAACTGGGTCGGACTCTCGATGAAGCTTGGGCTCATGCTCGATAACGGCCGCTTGCCCGCCGCCACGGCGTTGGCCTGGCTACCGGCCAGGCCGTAGCTGTTGCTGCCAGCTGGGTCGGCGGCAAAGTCGTCCATTTCATTGTTCAGCACAACGCCGGTTCCAGCCACGGTGAACGCTGCACCAAACGGCAGGTTGACCGAGAGAGTCGCAGCCAGGGCATTACCCTCGGCATCGATCACTGCGAAATGCGTGGTGTGATCGCCCTCGCGCCAGGCGGGCGCGGGCGGCAGGGCGCTGCTTGGGGTGGCTTGGTAGACGTCGATGCCGTCGGCCAGACCGGTCAGGTAATTACGTGCCAGGAGCTTGTTGATCGGGTTGCTGACGTAGTCAGGGTCACCCAGCAGGCCGCGGTCGCGATAGGCGCGGCGCAACACCTCCAACACATAGTGGCTGCGCTGGACCGGCTCGGCGCTCTGCCACGGCAGGCGCTGGAGCATCGCCAGGCTTTGCGCCAGGGCAACGCCGCCGGCCGAGGGCGGTGGGCTGCTGATCAGCTCGCGCTGGTCGGCCAGCTTGAAGCGCAAAGGTTCGCGCCAGACGCTGCGATAGCTGGCCAGGTCGTCCAGGCTCCAGATACCGCCCGCCTGACGTACACCGGCCACCAGCTGCTGCGCCAGCTGGCCGCGATAGAAACCGTCGCGGCCGTGCTTGGCAAGCTGTTGCAGAGTAGCGGCCAATTCAGGCTGGCGGATCAGCGTGCCCAGTGCTGGCACCTGATTGTCACGCAGGAACAGCCGCGCGCTCTGCGCATCCTCACGCAACGCAGCGAGGCGCATCTGTGCACGGTCGCGGTACACCCGGTCAACGGCAAAACCTTCGTTGGCGAGGCGAATGGCCGGCGCCAGGCTGTCCTTGAGTGGCAGTTTGCCGTGGGCGCTGGCCAGATCAGCCAGGGCTTGCGGCAGGCCAGGGATGGCAGCGGCCAATGGGCCGTTGATCGACAGGCTCGGGCTGAGCTTGCCATCTTTCAGGTACATGTCAGCGGTTGCGGCGCCCGGTGCACGCTCGCGGGCATCGAGAAAACGGTAGCGGGGCGTCTCGCCAGCTTCACGCAGCAGGAAGAAGCCACCACCGCCCAGCCCCGAACCATACGGCTCGACCACGGCCAGCGCAGCGCTGACGGCAATCGCGGCATCGAAGGCGTTGCCGCCCTGTTCGAGGATCAAGCGGGCGGCAGCGGTCGCTTCAGCGTGCGGGCTGGCAATCGCGGCGCGGCCAGGCGCCTGGGCCAGGGCGGCCGTCGCCAGCAGTGCGACAACGGCGCCAAGTGCCGCCTGGCGTAAACCGCGCGGGCTGATCACTAGGCCTTACCGGTGATCCGCTGATATTTGGCCATCAGCTCGTCGGTGGTTTCCGGGTGCGCTTCATCCAGCGGGATGCAGTCGACCGGGCAAACCTGCTGGCACTGCGGCTCGTCATAATGGCCAACGCACTGGGTGCACAGGTTCGGATCGATCACGTAGATCTCTTCACCTTGGGAGATGGCAGCGTTCGGGCACTCGGGTTCGCAGACGTCGCAGTTGATGCAATCGTCGGTGATGATCAGGGACATGGGGGCTCCGGCCGGGGCTCTGGGCCCGGGCATGTTTCAGACCTAATGGCCGCAATTGTGCCGCAATCGCGCCCGCAGTGCACGCGGGCGCGACGTTCAGGCGCTGCAGATCACTTCTTGAAGCGTTCGGTGAGGGCCTCGGCCACTGCTGGATGAACGAACTTGGTGATGTCTCCGCCCAGCGCGGCGATCTCCCTGACCAGGGTCGAGGAGATGAACGAGTAACGTTCCGAAGGCGTCAGGAACAGGCTTTCGACGTCGGGCGCCAGTTGCCGGTTCATGTTCGCCAGCTGGAACTCGTATTCGAAGTCCGACACCGCTCGCAGGCCGCGCAGGAACACATTGGCGTTCTGTTCCTTGGCGAAATGCGCCAGCAGGCTGGAGAAGCCGATGACCTCGACATTGGGCAAGTGGCTGGTGACTTCACGCGCCAGAGCGACCCGTTGTTCCAGTGGGAACAGTGGGTTTTTCTTGGGGCTCGCCGCCACGGCGATGATCACATGATCGAACAGACGCGAAGCGCGCTCGACCAGGTCGCCATGGCCCTTGGTAATCGGGTCGAAAGTACCCGGGTACAACACTCGGTTCATCGCGTCATCCTGGCTGGAGTGCGTTGGGGAGTCGGATGGTAGCGCAGCGACTGCGCCCGGCCAAGTCGCACGGCCTGACCAAGGCACTATAGACAGTCCGGGCAGGGCTTGTCATGCGCGCGCGAGTCAGCGAATGAACAGCTTGTAGACCAGCCGTTGCAGTGCTTTGCCGTACGGCGGATAGATCAGCCGGGCCAGATTGAGCCGCTGTTTGCTCAGTACTGCCCTGGCGTTGCTGAAGGTCAGGAAGCCGTCGTGGCCGTGATAGCGGCCCATGCCCGAGGGCCCTACGCCGCCGAAGGGCAGGTCATCCTGGGCAACATGCAGCAGGGTGTCGTTGATGCATACCCCGCCCGAGTGACTGTGCTGCAGTACCAACTGCTGCTGCGCGCGGTCCTGGCCGAAGAAGTACAGGGCCAGTGGCCGCGGCCGCTGATTGATGTAGGCAAGCGCATCGTTCAGCGTGTCGTAGGGCACCAGCGGCAGCAGCGGGCCGAAGATTTCGTCCTGCATGACCTGCATGTCATCGCTCACATCCAGCAGCAGGTGCGGTGGCAGGCGGCGGCCTTCGCGGCTTTCATGTGAATACAGATCAAGCACCTGGGCGCCTTTGTCGCTGGCATCCGCGAGCAAGCGCTCGAGCCGCTGCAGTTGTTGCGGGTTGATGATCGCGCTGTAGTCGCGGTTGCCCGCGATGCTTGGGTACAGGCGCCGTGCGGCCTGTCGATAAGCGTCGGCAAACGCGCCGACACGATCCCGCGGTACCAGCACGTAGTCGGGCGCGACGCAGGTCTGGCCGGCATTGAGCAGTTTGCCGAAGGCGATGCGCTCGGCGGCACTGGCCAGGGCCGCGCTGGACGAAACGATGACCGGCGATTTGCCACCCAGCTCCAGCGTGACCGGAGTCAGGTTGTTGGCCGCCGCCAGCATCACCCGCCGGCCGATGCTGGTGGCACCGGTAAACAACAGGTGGTCGAACGGCAGGCGGGCAAACGCCTGGCCGACCTCGACCTCGCCCAGCACCACGCTGACCAGGTCTTCGGGAAACACCCGCGCCAGCAGCGCTTGCAGCGCAAGGCCGCTGGCCGGAGTGGCCTCACTGAGTTTGAGCATGACCCGGTTACCCGCCGCCAGCGCCCCGGTCAACGGGCCAATGGCCAGAAACAGCGGGTAGTTCCACGGCACGATGATGCCGACCACACCCAGGGGCTGGTACTCCACCCGCGCACTGGCCGGTTGAAAGGCCAGGCCGACCTTGCGCCGCGAGGGCCGCATCCAGCGCTGCAGCTGGCGCTCGGCATCGCGCAGGCCTTGCACCGTGGGCAATAGCTCGGCCAGCAGGGTCTCGTCGGCACTACGGCCGGCAAAGTCGGCGTCGATCGCATCGATCAAGCGCTGCTGGTCTGCCAGCAATGCTTCGCGCAGGCTCTTCAGCCATTGCCGGCGCTGCGCGGCAGGTGGCGACGGGTTGGCCGCGAACGCCTGTCGCTGCAGGGCGAACGTCGCTTGCAGGTCGAGGTCGGAATGCACAGGAGGCGCGCTCAGGGTTGAAGACATCACAGGCTCCGCGAGGCCGGACAGGTGCTAGAGCTTGTACTCTAATTCGATCAGGATTTCGACCCGTGAGCGGTTTTCAATCGTGCAACCGTGGCTGGATTGACCGTAAGATGCGGTATCGAACTGCCCGTAACCTGGAGCTGAGCATGGCCCCACGCATCAATACCCGTGAGCGCATCGTGCAGAACAGCCTGGAGCTGTTCAATCAGCAGGGCGAGCGCAGCGTCAGCACCAATCACATCGCCGCGCATATGGAAATGTCGCCCGGCAACCTGTACTACCACTTCCCCAACAAGCAGGCGATCATCGCCGTGCTGTTCAGTCAGTACGAAGAGCTGGTCGACAGCTTTCTGCGCCCGCCCCAGGGCCGGGCGGCGACCGTCGAAGACAAACGCTTCTATCTCAAGGCACTGCTCGCGGCGATGTGGAACTTCCGCTTCCTGCATCGTGACCTTGAGCATTTGCTCGAAAGCGACCTGGAGCTGGCCGCCCGCTACCGGCGCTTTTCCCAGCGCTGCCTGCTGCAGGGCCAGGCGATCTACCGCGGCTTTGTCGAGGCCGGCATCCTCGCCATGGCGCCTGCGCAGATCGAGTCGCTGACCATCAATGCCTGGATCGTGCTGACGTCATGGGTACGTTTTCTCAGCACCACCCGCGAACATTCGGCGCATCTGGGTGAAGAAGCCTTCAAGCGCGGCGTCTATCAAGTGCTGGTGCTGGAGCTCGGCTTTGTCACGGCCGATGCGCGCGCTGCCGTCGACGCCTTGTGCGATGAATTTCACATACCTTTCAATCAGGCCTTGGCGCACTGACGCCTTGCTGCCATTCGATCAGGAGATTGTCATGCCCCTCGCGCAGTTGATCACCCCACAGCAGTTGGCCGAGCGTCTGGGCTCGCCTCAGTTGGTGATTCTGGACTGTCGTTTTGCTCTGGAAGACGTTGACTACGGCCAGCGCAGCTATGCCGAAGGGCATATCGCCGGCGCACATTTTGCCGATCTGGAGCGCGACTTGAGTGGCAAGGTGGTCAAGGGCGAGACCGGCCGCCATCCGTTGCCGGACCCGCACAGGCTGATAGAGCGCCTGCGCGATTGGGGTGTGGATAACCACAGTGAGGTGGTGCTGTATGACGACGGCACCGGTGCCTTCGCCGCGCGCGCCTGGTGGCTGCTGGCCTGGTTGGGCAAGCGCGACGGTGTGTCGATTCTTGATGGCGGGCTCAAGGCCTGGCATGCGGCGCAACTGCCGTTGAGCCTGGATTCGCCGGTCAAGCGCGAGGGCAGCTTCAGCGGTGAAGCCGACATGCAGTTGTTGGTCGATGCCGAGCAGTTGCTGGCCGAGCTGGGCAAGCCCGAGCTGACCTTGCTCGATGCCCGTGGCTTGCCGCGTTTTCGGGGCGAAGTCGAACCGATCGATCCGGTGGCGGGGCACATTCCCGGTGCCCGCTGCGCGTCGTTCACCGACAACCTTGGTGCTGATGGCCGTTTTCTGCCGGTCGAACAACTCAAGCAGCGCTTTGCCGAACAGTTGGCCGGGCGCGCGCCAGAGCAACTGGTTGCTTATTGCGGCTCGGGGGTGACGGCGTGTCACAACCTGTTTGCACTGGCGCTGGCCGGGTATCCGTTGGGCCGTTTGTATGCAGGTTCGTGGAGTGAGTGGATCAACGATCCGCAGCGCGGCGTGGCCACTGGCGACTGAGGCCGGCAGCGCTCAACCGCGCTCGGCCAGCCACTGCGGAATGCGCCGCTCAAGGTAATACTGCGGCTTGCGCAGGCTGCCTTCGACAAAGCCGACATGCCCACCGCGGGCATGCAGCTCGAATTCGGTCTGCGCCGGCAGCTCATCAGGCGCCGGCAGGCTGTGGGTGAACACGAACGGGTCGTCGTTGGCGTGGATGATCAGCGTCGGTGTGCAGTTGTCGCCCAGGTAATAGCGGCTTGATGCCCGCCGGTAGTAATCGTGGGCATCGGCAAAACCGTGTAGCGGCGCGGTGACCTTGCCGTCGAAATCCCAGAACGTGCGCATCTTGCCCAGCGCGCCCAATTGCTCGATCTGCTCCAGCCCCTGCTGCTGGCCGGTGGCGCGAAAGTGCTGCTGCTTGTGATGCACGTAGGCGAGCATCTCGCGCATGAAGTGCGCTTGATAGACCCTGGAAAAGCCCAAACCGATGCGGTCGGCGCACTGGTCCAGGCGAAACGGCACCGACACCGCCACAGCTGCCTGCAACTGACTGGCAGCGCCGCTTTCCCCCAGGTATTTAAGCAGCACATTACCGCCCAGCGAATAACCCACCGCATACAGCGGCGCCAAAGGCCGTTGGGCGCGCAGGTGCTGGATGATCTCGGCAAGGTCTTCGCTGGCGCCAGAGTGATAGCTGCGCGCGAGCAGGTTCGGCTCCCCCGAGCAGCCGCGCCAGTTGACCGCCACGCTGGCCCAGTTGCGTGCTTGCAGGGCCTGCTGCAAGCCTTGCACATAAGGCGAATTGGATGACCCGGTGAGGCCGTGCAGGACCACCACCAGCGGCGCATCCAGCGTGTGCGGCCCGTGCCAGTCGAGGTCGATGAAGTCACCATCCTCAAGCCACAGCCGCTCACGGCTGCGCGTGAGCGCCGGCAGCTTGCGCCAGAGCGGGCCCCACAGGGTTTGCAGGTGAGGGTTGGTCAGGCCGGTGGCTGGGCGAAACGGGGCGGTGTGGCTGGGCATGCTGGGCGGCTCGTGATGTGCCTGCCTAGAGTGCCATGAAACACCGCCCAGGTGCCTGCGCTATTGCTCGACCGCCGCGACTTCAGGCAATGGCTGTTGCGCTACGGTGGGCCCGATGCTGACCACTACTCGCCGGCTTGGATCAAGCTGGTGCTGGAGTGCCTGGCGTGCGCTCTGCACAGTGACGGCCTGCAGCTGCTGTAGATAGGTGTTGATGTGATCTGCAGGCAGGCCTTGTGCGCAGGTGATGCTGAGCAGGTCGAGCAGCCCCTCGTTGGTGGCGACCGTGCGTACCAGGCGGCCACTGCGCAGTCTGCGGGCAAGCGCCAGCTCGGCCTCGCTCGGGCCTTGCTCGACCAGAGCGGCAAGGATGTCGCTGACCAGTGCCTGGCTCGCTTCGCCGTAGTGCGCTGCGCAATCCCAGTCGATGACCAGTTCTCCACCGGCCTTGTGTGGCGTAGCCAGGCAACCTACGCCGTAAGTAAGGCCGCGACGCTGACGCATTTCACGCATCAAGCGTGAATCCAGGCCAGTGCCGAGCACGTCGATGGCCAGGGCCAGCGCCGGAAAGTCCGCCTGCGTCGGGTGGCCGCTCATGGGCACGGCGAACAGTACCGCCTGGCTTGCGCCGCTGCTGTCGATATGCACAGTGGCCGCCTCGTTAGCCGGGGCGGGCGGCAGTTCGGCCGCCGCCCAGCCCTGCGGCAAAGACTCGGCAAGCTGGCTGGCCAAGGCTTCGGCGTCGGCTCGAGACAGATCACCGACAATCGATAGCTGCAGGTTGTTGGCCGAATAAGCGCGTTGGTGGAAGGCGCGCAAGTCATCACCAGTCAAAGCCTCGAGGTCTGCTGCAGTGCCTGCCGATGGATTGCCGTAGGGGTGGCCCTGGTAAAGCCGGCTGAACGCTTCAGCATGCGCCCGCTGCGCTGGCGATTTGCCAGCCTGGTGCGCCAGGACCTGCTGCTTGACCTTGGCCAGTTGCGGCTCGGCAAACGCCGGGCGGGCGACCATCTCGGTAAACAGGCCGATCGCCTGCCCGAGCAGGGCTGCGTCGCTCAAGCTGCGCAGCCTGAGGGTGACATGCTCCAGCTGCAGCTGTGCACTGACGATGGCGCCCAGCTGTTCGGTCTGCTCGGCGCGCTGGCCGGCATCCAATTGCTCGCTGCCTTTATCGAGCATGTACAGGGTCAGGGCGGCAAGGCCACTGCGCTCAAGGTCCATGGCGCTGCCGGCATTGAAGCGCAGAAGCAGGTCAACCATGGGTAATTGGTGCGATTCGACAAACCGTACCTGGGTGCCCTGCTCGGTCTGCCAGGCTTGTACCTGGGTCGTGAGCGGCGGGATCTGGCCGAGATCGATCCCCTGTGCGGATGTCAGCTTGCCGGAAATGGCTTGCAGGTCATTGCTGTCAGGGGCGTTTATCGAGTCATTCATCAGCGTTCTCCTCGGGCGTCAAGTAGGTGATGCTCAGCCGCTCGCGCGTAAAATAGGCGCGTGCTGCTCGGCGCACGTCTTCGCCGCTGACCTGTTCGATGACGTGCTGCTCGCGGTCGAGAAAATGCGGGTCGATGCCGCTTGCGGCAAACTTGCCGATGACCTCGGCCTGCGCCGCAATCATGTCTCGGTCAAACACCAGGCTGGCCAGCAGGCGCGCCTTGGCGCGCTTAAGTTCGGCCTCGGACGGGCCGCTACTGGCAAGTGCCTGCAACTCGCTCCAGACCGCCTCGCCGGCCTGCTGCGGCGTGCCTTGCGCGGGGTTGCTGAACATGTAGAACGACATCAGGCTGTCGCCCCGCAGGGCGTGTTCGTAGCTGGCGCGCATGGCCTGCAGCACCGGCTGGTCGTTGATCAACCGGCGATACAGCCGCGAACTGCCACCGTTCATCATCAGCCCAGGAATCAGGCGCAAGGCGCAGCACTCCACTTCACTGTTCGCTGTGGCCTGGCCAGGCGTGTTGAAGGTCATCAGCAGCCCCTCACGCAGGCCCGCCAGCGCCACCGTTTGGCTGCGCGCGATCAACTCGCCGGGCGCAATAGAGGGCATCTGATCAGGCAGGCGGTGACGGGGTATCGAGGCAAAGTGGCGCTCGCTGTACTGGCGCAGGCGGCCCATGTCGACATCGCCGACCACCACCAGGGTGGCGTTGTTGGGGTGATACCAGCTCTGATACCACGTGCGCGCAGCCTGCGCGGTAGCGCTCTCGAGGTCAGTCTGGTGGCCGATCACCGGCGTCGCGTACGCGCTGCTGCCATGGGCCAGAATCTGGTCCCGCTCCAGGGCGATCGCCAGTGGCGACTGGTCGATACTCAAGCGTCGTTCAGCCAGCACCACCTGCAGTTCGCGGTCGAACGTGGCATCGTCGAAACCTGCGCTGGCCATGGCGTCGGCCATGGCTTCCAGAACAATCTCCAGGCGGCTTGCCGGTAGCGTCACGGGAAAGTAGGTGGCGTCTTGCGAGGTGAATGCGTTGGGCTCGCCACCGAGCAGCGTGATCAGTTTCGAGTACTGGCCCGGCTCAAGCTTGCTGCTGCCCTCGAACATCAGGTGTTCGAGCAGATGGGACAGGCCGGAGTGGCCAGCCGGTTCATAGCTTGCGCCTACGTGATACCAAAGCTGCGCACTGACCAGCGGCGCACGATGATCTTCGCGCAGATAGACCTTGAGGCCGTTGTCGAGGGTAAATCCCTGCAAGGGTGACGGCGAGGTCGCCGCGGTGGACGGTGTTGGGGGCGAGTTCATGATCGCAAGTGCTCCTGTTCGGCGTTATGCCGCAGCAGCATCGATCAAGCGGGGAAGCCACCTGCGTTAATTAGTTACGCAGGTGGGCAGCTAACTGTCAGCCGCGTTGCCACAGGGCGTAATGCACCTGGCCGGCTTTCTTCTCCCGGTGCAAGCGCCAACTGGCCGGCATCTGCAGCGATGACGGCGGAGCTTCACTCTCGGTGTAGATCCAGGCCCGCTCGCGCAGCCACTGACGTTCTTCGAGCAGGCTGCAGGTGTTGGCCAGCAGGTCCTGATTGAACGGCGGGTCGAGGAAGACCACGTCGAACTGCTTTTTCGCTTCCCCATCCAGATAACGCAGGGCGTCGGTCTGAAGGATCTGCCCGCGGGCGCAGCGCAGCAGTTCGAGGTTGTCCTTGAGGTTGCTGACGGCGGCGCCGTTGTTGTCCAGCGCCACGGCATTTTCGGCGCCGCGCGACAGCGCTTCGAGCACCAGCGCGCCGCTGCCGGTGAAAGCATCGAGCACCTGCGCGCCTTCGATGTACGGCGCGAGCCAGTTGAATACGGTTTCGCGCACGCGATCAGGGGTTGGCCGCAGGCCCGGGCCGTCCGGCACCGGCAGGCGGCGGCTGCGCCACTCGCCAGCGATGATGCGCAGGTGACCCTGGCCTTGGCTCACGCCGGGTTTGGCGCGAGCGGGGGTGGATGGCTTGGCCATTAATGCTCCGGTACGCCAAGCGGCTGCTCGGCGGGTTTGTCAGTAGGCGGCGGCAGCGGTTGCTGCGCGACTTTCGGGCCGACCGTGACGATCACCAGTTTGTCCGCTGCCAGGTGCTTGTTCATGGCGGCCTTGACCTGCTCGACGGTGAGGCTCTGCGACTGCTGCATGAAGTCTTCGAGCCAGGTCAGGGGCAGGTTGTAGAAGCCGATTGCGCCCAACTGGCCAACGATGCTGGCGTTGCTGGCATTGGACAGCGGGAAGCTGCCGGCCAGTTCGCGCTTGGCATCGTCCAGCTCTTGCTGGGTCGGGCCGCTCTTGAGGTAGTCGGCAAGGATATCCTGAACCAGCTTGAGTGTCCCTTCGCTGAGTTCGGCGCGGGTCTGCAGGTTGATCATGAACGGGCCGCGCACCTGCATCGGGCTGAACACCGAGTACACCCCGTAGGTCAGGCCGCGCTTCTCGCGCACTTCGCTCATCAGGCGGGTGCCAAAGGCGCCGCCACCAAGGATCTGGTTGCCCAGCGACAGTGCTGGCCAGTCTTTGTCCTGGCGGTCGATACCCAGCTCGGCGAGCATCAGGTGGGTCTGCTTGGACGGGAAGTCGATGTGGGTCAGGCCCGCTTTCGGCTCGCTCGGCTCAGCCGGTTTGGCCAGCGCCGGGCCTTGTGGCAGCGCGGCGGAGACCTGCGCGGCAATCGCCTCGGCATCACTGCGGCTGAGGTCGCCAACCAGGGCGATCACGGCATTTTTCGAGGTGTAGGCCTTGGCGTGGAACGCGCGCAGTTGCTCAAGAGTAATCGCCGGGATGCTCTGCGCAGTGCCGTCACTCGGCTGTGCGTAAGGGTGATCGCCATACAGGTTGGCGAACAGGGCCTTGCCACCGATCTTGGCCGGGTTCTGCTTCTCGTACTCAAAACCGGCCAGCAGCTGGTTCTGAATGCGTTTGAGTGCATCGGCGGGGAAGGTCGGCTTGCCGACCACTTCGGCAAACAGCTTCAGGGCCGGCTCGCGTTTGTCGCTGGCGCTGAGGCTGCGCAGGGTCGCTACCGCCATGTCGCGGTAGGAGCCATTGCCAAAGTCGGCGCCCAGGCCTTCGAAGCCTTCAGCGATTGCAGTGACGTCCTTGCCGGCGACGCCTTCGTTGAGCATGGCGTTGGTCAGCGTGGCCAGGCCGGCGACGTTACCGTCCTGGCTGCTGCCGGCGGCAAAGGTCACGCGCAGGTCGAACATCGGCAGCTCACGAGCTTCGACGAACAACACACGGGCGCCTTCGGCGGTGTTCCAGCTCTGGATGTTCAGTTCACGCCGGCTCGGCGCCTTGCCGTCCAGTTCGGCCAGCGACTGCAGGGTATTGGCTGGGCGCGCGGCAGTGCTGGCGGGCTTGGCATCGGCAGCGGTAGCGGCATCGGACTGCGCCGGTCGGGTCAGCATGAGGGTGCCGGCGACTGCCAGGGCAACCGCGCCGAGACCGATCAGGGCGTAGCGTGGAAGGCGGCGATCACTCATGAGCGGACTCCTCGGGCAGTACATGGGCAACGCTCAGGCGTTCGCGGGTGAAGTAGGTGCGGGCGGCGTCCTGGATGTCCTGCGGGGTCACTTGCTTGAGCTCGTCCAGTTCGCTGTCGATCAGCTTCCAGGACAGGCCGACGGTTTCCAGCTGGCCGATGGTGGTGGCCTGGCTGCTGATCGAGTCACGGTCATATACCAGCCCGGCGATGACCTGGGCGCGTACACGCTCGAGTTCTTCGGCGGTCGGTGGGGTGGTCTTGAGTTCGTCGAGCAGCTGCCAGATGCCTTTTTCGACATCAGCCAGGGTCTTGTGCTTTTGCACGTTCGGCGTGGCCGAGATCAGGAACAGGCTGTCGCCGCGGGTGAACGCGTCGTATCCGGACGAGGCGCCGGCGACCAGCTCCTGGCCACGCTCCAGGCGGGCTGGCATGCGCGCACTGTAGCCGCCGTCGAGCAGCGCCGAGATCAGCCGCAGGGCATGCACGGTGCGTGGCTCCTTGGCGGTCGCCAGGCCCGGCACGTTGAAGCCGTAGATCAGGCTCGGCAGTTGTGTGCGTACATGCAGGGTCAACTGGCGCAGGCCAGGCTCGGCCAGCTCCAGCGGCAGCTTGGACGGCGGCACGGCGCGCTTCGGGATGGCGCCGAAGTACTTCTGCGCCAGGCCTTTGACTTCATCGACGGTAACGTCACCGACCACCACCAGGGTGGCGTTGTTCGGTGCATACCAGGACTCGTACCAGTGGCGCAGTTCCTCGACCTTCATCCGCTCAAGGTCCGCCATCCAGCCGATGGTCGGCGTGTGATAGCCGCTGGCGGGGTAGGCCATGGCGCTGAACAGCTCGAACGCCTTGGCGTTGGGCTGATCGTCGGTGCGCAGGCGGCGTTCTTCCTTGATCACTTCGATTTCGCGGCTGAACTCGTCGGCCGGCAGGCGCAGGCTGGCCAGGCGGTCGGCTTCGAGCTCGAACGCGACCGGCAGGCGATCGCGCGCCAGCACCTGGTAATAAGCGGTGTAGTCGTCGCTGGTGAAGGCGTTTTCTTCAGCGCCGAGGTCGCGCAGGATCCGCGAAGCTTCGCCCGGACCGAGTTTGGCGCTGCCTTTGAACATCATGTGCTCGAGCGCATGGGACAACCCGGTCTGGCCCGGGGTCTCGTAGCTGGAGCCGACCTTGTACCAGATCTGCGAGACCACCACGGGGGCGCGGTGGTCCTCGCGCACGACCACTTTGAGGCCGTTGTCGAGAATGAATTCGTGGGTCGGTTGCGGATCGGCGGCAAGGGCTGCCAGGGGCAGGCAGAGCGTGCTGAGCAGCAGGCCAGCAGCGCGGCGGGCTAGAGCATTCATACGATGATTAACCTGTACGGCGGCCCGCTTCGGTTTAGCGTCAGCAGGCCAGGAGGTGCTAGGATACTGATCCGGTTGCCTGGCGACCATGCCTGTCGCCGTTCTGGCCCACAGGACCCTACGACAAAACGTTGCGCATGAACCAGCCGGATTCAAGATAGTCTGTTCTGCGTGATAGAGAATTCCAGATGCGCCACTAATGGCTCATCGCGACTTGAGATAGCCGTCCTCCATGTTTGGTTCCAACGACGACAAGAAAGCGCCGGCCGAGGCTGGTGAGAAAAAAGGCCTGTTCGGCTGGTTCCGCAAGAAGCCACAGCAAGCTGTCGCCGAACAGCCGCAACCCCCTGAAACCCAGGTTATAGAGCCTGTTGCACCCGTCGAGCAGCCTGCTCCGGTTGCGCCAGCAGCGCTGGCCGAGCCAGAGCCTGAGCCTGCGCTGCCTGAAGCGGCGCCGGTGATTGCGCCGCAGCCGGTGGTCGAGGCTGAGCCTGAGCCCGAGCCGCTTGCAACAGCGCCTGTTGCTGAAACTGCACCGCCAGTCAGCAATCTGGTGCTGCCGGTAGCCGAAGAGCCAGTCGCGCTGGTGCCGGACCTGGAGCCTGTGGCGCCGCCGGTCATCCCGGAGCGTCCGCTGGTCGAGCCGGTAGCTGTTGCAGTGGTTGCCCAGCCTGAGTTGGTTGTGCCGGCTCCTGTGCTTGAGCCAGAGCCAGAGCCTCAGGCACAGGCACAGGTAATTGCTGCCGCGCCAGTCGTCGAACCTGAGCCCGCCGTTGTAGCCGCCGCCCTGCCTGGCGTTGTCGAACCTGCCGTTATCGAACCTGCCGCAGCCACTGCAGTTGCCAGCGAGCCTGCCAAGGCCGGGTTCTTCGCCCGCCTCAAGCAAGGCCTGTCCAAGACCAGCGCCAGCATCGGCGAAGGCATGGCCAGCCTGTTCCTGGGCAAGAAGATCATCGACGATGATCTGCTCGAGGAAATCGAAACCCGCCTGCTGACTGCCGACGTCGGCGTCGAAGCCACTTCGGTGATCGTGCAGAACCTGACGCAGAAGGTCGCGCGCAAGCAGTTGGCCGACGCCGACGCGCTGTACAAGTCGTTGCAGGACGAGCTGACCGCGCTGCTGCGCCCGGTCGAGCAGCCCTTGCAGATTGACACTCAGCACAAGCCCTACGTGATCCTCGTGGTTGGCGTGAACGGCGCCGGTAAGACCACCACCATCGGCAAACTGGCCAAGAAGCTCCAGCTCGATGGCAAGAAGGTCATGCTGGCCGCCGGCGACACCTTCCGCGCCGCTGCGGTCGAGCAGCTGCAGGTCTGGGGTGAGCGCAACCAGATCCCGGTCATCGCCCAGCACACCGGCGCCGACTCGGCCTCGGTGATCTTCGATGCCGTGCAGGCCGCCAAGGCCCGTGGCGCCGATGTGCTGATCGCCGACACCGCTGGCCGTCTGCACACCAAAGACAACCTGATGGAAGAGCTGAAAAAGGTTCGTCGGGTGATCGCCAAGCTGGATGCCGACGCACCGCACGAAGTGCTGCTGGTGCTGGATGCCGGTACTGGCCAGAACGCCATCAGCCAGGCCAAGTACTTCCACCAGAGCGTCGAGCTGACCGGCCTGGCCCTGACCAAGCTGGATGGCACCGCCAAAGGCGGGGTGATCTTCGCCCTGGCCAAGCAGTTCAAACTGCCGATCCGCTTCATCGGTGTGGGTGAAGGCATTGATGACCTGCGCACCTTCGAGGCCGAGCCGTTCGTCAAAGCCCTGTTCAACGAGCGGGAGCCTTCATGATTCGATTCGAACAGGTCGCCAAGCGCTACCCCAATGGCCACGTCGGCCTGCACGAGCTGAGTTTCCGCGCCCGTCGCGGCGAGTTCCTGTTCGTTACCGGCCACTCCGGCGCCGGCAAGAGCACCTTGCTGCGCCTGTTGCTGGCCATGGAGCGCCCGACCAGCGGCAAACTGCTGCTGGCGGGGCAAGACCTCGGCCAGATCAGCAACGCGCAGATCCCGTTTCTGCGCCGGCAGATCGGCGTGGTGTTCCAGAACCACCAGTTGCTGTTCGATCGCACCGTGTTCAACAACATCGCCTTGCCGTTGCAGATTCTCGGGCTGTCCAAGCCAGAAATCGTCAAGCGCGTTGATTCGGCGCTCGAGCGCGTGGCGCTGAGCGACAAGGGCGATCTGTTCCCGGCGGACCTGTCCACCGGCCAGCAACAGCGCGTCGGTATTGCCCGTGCCATCGTTCACCAGCCGGCTTTGCTGCTGGCTGACGAACCCACCGGCAACCTTGACCCGCGCCTGGCGGCCGAGATCATGGGCGTGTTCGAGGACATCAACCGCCTCGGCACCACCGTTCTGATCGCCAGCCATGACCTGGCACTGATCGCCCGCATGCGCCACCGCATGCTGACCCTGCAACGCGGCCGACTGATCGGCGATGGCGAGGCTGGCCAATGAGCACTACCCGCACCCCCAAGGTTTCCGAGCGCGTTGCGCCCAAGCCGGCTGACCCGCAACCGGGCAAGAAGCGCGGCAGCGACGACGACGGCCCGGACTTTCGCAGCCTGTTCCACGCCTGGCTGGAAAGCCACCGCGCCAGCCTGCTCGACAGCCTGCGCCGGTTGGCCAAGCAGCCGATCGGCAGCTTCTTCACCTGCCTGGTGATGGCCGTGGCGCTGAGCATGCCCATGGGCCTGTCGCTGTTACTGAAGAACGTCGAGCAACTGGGCGGCTCATGGCAGCGTGCTGCGCAGATTTCGCTGTACCTCAAACTCGACGCGGGCAGCAAGGAAGGTGAAGCGCTACGCGATGAAATCAAAGGCATGCCTGGCGTAGCCGAGGCCCAGTTCGTCAGTCGTGAGCAAGCGCTGGAAGAATTCCAGCAGCAGTCGGGCCTTGGCCAGGCGCTGCGCGAGTTGCCGGACAACCCCTTGCCGGGCGTGGTCGTGGTGACCCCGACCGAAGTCGACAAGCCTGCCCTGGAAGCCTTGCGCCAGCGCCTGGCCGAGCTGCCTCGGGTGGATGTGGCGCAACTGGACCTGGTCTGGGTCGAGCGTTTGGCTGCAATCCTCAAGCTGGGCGACCGTTTCGTCTTTGGCCTGGCCGTGATGCTGGTTTCAGCGCTATTGTTAGTAATTGGTAACACAATTCGTCTACATATCGAGAACCGTCGCGTCGAGATCGAAGTGATCAAGCTGGTCGGTGGTACCGACAGCTATGTACGCCGGCCATTTCTGTATATGGGCGCGCTGTACGGCCTGGGCGCCGGGCTGCTGGCTTGGGCGATTCTGGCGTTTGGCCTGAACTGGCTCAACGACGCGGTGACCGGCTTGTCCGGGTTGTATGGCAGTGACTTTGCGCTGGCCGGCGTGCCGGCTGCCGACGGTCTGTCGCTCTTGATTGGTGCGGTATTGTTAGGGTATATCGGTGCATGGATTGCGGTGGCCCGCCACTTGAATGAGCTGGCCCCACGATAATGTTTTTGCGCCATCATTGACGTAAACGGGAACTTGCACGAGAGTTTTCGGTCAGTTATGGCAGTGCTCACAAGGCACGAATCCAGTGAGTCGGAGGTTCTTGAATGACCACTTCGTTGCAACCTGCCTATGCGTTGGTCCCCGGTGCAAACCTGGAAGCCTACGTACATACGGTGAACAGCATTCCCCTGCTGACGCCCGAGCAGGAGCGTGAACTGGGGGAACGTCTTTTTTACGAGCAGGACCTAGAGGCCGCTCGGCAGATGGTTATGGCCCACCTGCGCTTCGTTGTGCACATCGCACGCAGCTATGCAGGCTACGGGCTGGCGCAGGCTGACCTGATCCAGGAAGGCAACGTCGGCCTGATGAAGGCCGTCAAACGCTTCAACCCGGAAATGGGCGTACGTCTGGTGTCCTTTGCTGTGCACTGGATCAAGGCCGAGATCCACGAGTTCATCCTGCGCAACTGGCGCATCGTCAAGGTCGCGACCACCAAGGCCCAGCGCAAGCTGTTCTTCAACCTGCGCGGCCAGAAGAAACGTCTGGCCTGGCTGAACAACGATGAAGTGCATCGTGTCGCCGAAAGCCTAGGCGTCGAGCCGCGTGAAGTACGCGAGATGGAAAGCCGCCTGAGCGGTCATGACATGGCCTTTGATCCTGCTGCCGAAGCGGATGACGACAGCGCCTTCCAGTCGCCGGCGCATTACCTTGAAGACCACCGCTACGACCCGGCGATGCAGCTTGAGGACGCTGATTGGAGCGACAACTCCACCAGCAACCTGCACCAGGCCCTGAGCGGGCTGGACGATCGCAGCCGCGACATTCTCTATCAGCGCTGGTTGGCTGAAGAGAAGGCCACATTGCATGAGTTGGCCGAGAAGTACAGCGTATCGGCTGAGCGCATTCGGCAGCTCGAGAAGAATGCGATGAACAAGGTCAAGGCACTGATCGCAGCCTGATCGTCGCAGCAATTAAAAAACCGGCTGGCCCTGATGGGGCAGCCGGTTTTTTTGTGACCGTTTAACGCCAGCGGCTAATTCACTGGCTGCGACCGGCCTCAAGCTGGCGCAGGTATTCGGCGCCGCCCAACTGGCTCATCTGCCGGCGAATCCAGCCTGCGCGGCTGGCGACATAGGTGCTGGGCCGGCCGGCATTCCACTTCAGCGGGCTGGGCAGCACTGCCGCCAGCTGCGCGGCCTGCTGGCGAGTCAGGCGGCTGGCATCGACGCCAAAGTGGTAACGCGCTGCAGCCTGAGCGCCGAATACACCGGGGCCCCATTCGACGCTGTTCAGGTACACCTCAAGGATCCGTTCCTTGGACCAGAACAGCTCTATCAGCGCCGTGAACCAGGCTTCCAGGCCCTTGCGAAACCAGCTGCGCCCTGACCACAGGAACAGATTCTTGGCCACCTGCTGGGTCAATGTGCTCGCCCCGCGGATATTGCCGCCGCGTTCATTATGGGCAAACGCGGCCTGGATCGCCGGGATGTCAAAGCCCCAGTGGCTGGCGAATTTCTGGTCTTCACCGGCAATCACCGCGACCTTGAGGTCATCGGAGATGTCCTGCCAAGGCTGCCAGTCGCGCTGCAGGTCGATTGGCTCGCCGCTGAACCACGACTGGACCTTGCGCTCGACCATCAGCGCAGTGCCCGGTGGTGGCACCCAGCGCAGGACCAGAACCAGCACAATACTGCCGGCGGCAAACCAGAGCAGGGCGCGTACGCAGCGACGGATCAGGGATGACAGCATGGCGATGGCTTGGCCGGACCGATGGAACCGGCCATTATACAGACCCCTCTCGAGGAGTCCTCCCCATGCTTCGCAGCTTCCTCATGCTAGCCGCTTTTTTTGCCTTCACCGGTGTCGCCCTCGGTGCCTTTGCCGCACACGGGCTGAAAAACCGCCTGACTGCCGACTACCTGGCGATCTTTCATACCGGCGTGACCTATCAGCTGGTGCATGCGCTGGCACTGTTTGGCGTTGCCCTGCTGGCTGCACATTTGCCCGGGCGGCTGGTCGGCTGGGCCGGTTATCTGTTCGCCGTGGGCATCGTGCTGTTCTCCGGTAGCCTTTACCTGCTGACCCTGACCGGCGTGAGCAAGCTGGGCATGATCACCCCCATCGGCGGCCTGTGCTTCCTTGCCGGCTGGTTGTGCCTGGGCCTGGCGGCGTGGCGGCTGGGCTGACCGGCTGGTCCACAATCGCGACTAATGGCGCCTGTCGCCCTTGGGTTCAGGGGTTGATCGGGGCTAGAATGCGGGCCCCAAAGAACAACGGTGGCCGTGTGCATGCGCATTCAATTGAACGGTGAACCCTACGAAGTGCCTGTCGGTGAAAACGTTGCCGGCTTGCTCGCGCGGCTTGAGCTGACTGGGCGCCGGGTGGCTGTCGAGCTCAACCTCGATATCGTGCCGCGCAGCCAGCACGACAGCACGCTGCTAAACGAAGGCGATCAGCTCGAAGTGGTGCACGCCATCGGCGGCGGCTAGTCGACTGACGTTCACCTGCAAGTCCCGCAACCTTTCCAGAGGAACAACGATGAGCAATGTTCGTAGCGACAAGCCCTTCATCCTGGCCGGGCGCATGTTCCAGTCGCGCCTGCTGGTTGGCACCGGCAAGTACCGTGACATGGAAGAAACCCGCCTGGCCATCGAAGCCTCGGGTGCCGAGATCGTCACCGTCGCCGTGCGCCGCACCAACCTGGGCCAGATCCCGGGCGAGCCGAACCTGCTCGACGTGCTGCCACCCGACCGCTACACCATCCTGCCCAACACCGCTGGCTGCTACGACGCAATCGAGGCCGTGCGTACCTGCCGCCTGGCCCGTGAGCTGCTCGATGGCCACAACCTGGTCAAGCTGGAAGTGCTGGCCGATCAGAAGACCCTGTTCCCCAACGTGATCGAAACCCTCAAGGCCGCCGAAGTGCTGGTCAAGGAAGGTTTCGACGTGATGGTCTACACCAGTGATGACCCGATCATTGCACGCCAGCTGGCGGAGATCGGCTGCATCGCGGTGATGCCGCTGGCGGGCCTGATCGGTACCGGCCTGGGCATCTGCAACCCATACAACCTGCAGATCATCCTTGAAGAATCCAAGGTGCCGGTGCTGGTCGATGCCGGCGTTGGTACCGCTTCCGATGCCACCATTGCCATGGAAATGGGCTGCGAAGCGGTGCTGATGAACTCGGCCATCGCCCACGCCCAGCAGCCGGTGCTGATGGCCGAAGCCATGAAATACGCTATCAATGCGGGTCGTCTGGCTTATCTTGCCGGGCGTATGCCGAAAAAACTGTATGCCAGCGCCTCGTCGCCGCTGGATGGTCTGATCAAGTAAGAGTTTCTGATGACTGAATCGCAAGATACGCCGATCCCCGCTGACGGCGAAGAGCGCCCGCACCGCCGCATCAAGAGCTTCGTGATGCGCGCCGGGCGCATGACCGAAGGCCAGCAACGTGGTCTTGATCAGGGCGCGCCCCTGTTCGTGCTGCCGCTGGCCGACAGCCCGGTCGATTACGACCAGGTATTCGGCCGCTCGGCGCCGCGTACCCTGGAAATCGGCTTTGGCATGGGTCACTCGCTGCTGGAGATGGCGGCTGCCGCGCCGGAGCAGGACTTCATCGGCGTGGAAGTGCACCGCCCGGGTGTTGGCGCGCTGCTCAATGGCGTGCTGACCCAGGGGCTGCAGAACCTGCGGGTGTACGACTGCGATGCGATCGAAGTGCTCAATCGCTGTGTCGCGGATAACAGCCTTGATCGCTTGATGCTGTTCTTCCCGGACCCGTGGCACAAGGCGCGTCACCACAAGCGCCGCATCGTCCAGCTGGAGTTTGCCGAACTGGTGCGCAGCAAGCTCAAGCCGGGTGGCGTGTTCCATATGGCCACCGACTGGGAACCGTATGCCGAGTACATGCTGGAAGTGATGAGCGCCGCGCCGGGCTATCGCAACCAGGCCGAGGATGGCACCTATGTACCGCGCCCTGCTGAGCGGCCGATCACCAAGTTCGAACGCCGTGGTGAACGGCTTGGGCATGGGGTTTGGGATTTGAAGTTTGTGAAAGTCTGATATCGGCGTTGGCTGGATTGGGGCTGCTTCGCAGCCCTTTCGCGACACGAGGCCGCTCCTACAGGGGACTGAGCTGCGCCCCAAATGTTGGACAGTCAGTTAGCCTATCCCAGCCTGAGCCCT
>CAUQIJ010000009.1:0-181571 GCA_963518285.1 uncultured Pseudomonas sp.
ATTTCGCAAAACCCCTATCTGCGCAAGCAGGTAGGGGTTTTGTCTTTTCCGGGATTCGGAAACCCCAGGCCGAGGCGCGGCCTAGGCTTTCCATCTGGATGCCTGTACTGCCAAGGCGCCGCGAACAATTCGCCCGACAGCCAGGGCCAAGGTCGCCTTTTCCTATGCAAGCCAGCAGGCCATGGCTATCATTCCAGCCTTATTCAAAGTCGAGACTGGCATGCTGAAGTTGTTGAATCTCCTCAAGGATGGCCGGTTTCATTCCGGGCAGGCACTCGGGGAAGCTCTCGGAGTGAGCCGCAGCGCCGTCTGGAAGCAGCTGCAGCATCTGGAATCCGAATTGAATCTGTCTATCCACAAGGTTCGCGGTCGTGGCTACCAACTGGCGGCACCCTTGGCCCTGCTCGATGCCGGCGTCATTGCTGCGCAATCCGAAGGTGACCTCTGGCCGTTGTACATCCATGACGCGATCGACTCGACCAATGCGCAGGCCCTTAGAGCAGTAGGGCAGGGCCAGGCTGCCCCCTTTGTGGTACTCGCCGAGCGGCAGAGTGCAGGTCGGGGGCGGCGCGGCCGCCAGTGGGTCAGCCCGTTTGCGGAAAACCTCTATTACAGCCTGGTTCTGCGGATCGAAGGCGGCATGCGTCAGCTCGAAGGATTGAGCTTGGTTGTAGGGCTGGCAGTGATGCGCACGTTACAAGGATTTGGCGTAGAGCGGGCAGGCCTGAAGTGGCCAAATGACGTGCTGGTGGCCGAGCAGAAGATCGCCGGTATCCTGCTCGAGCTGGTGGGCGACCCAGCCGATGTCTGTCATGTGGTGATAGGCATCGGTATCAACGTCAACATGCAGGTCAATGACCAGGTCGATCAGCAATGGACGTCAATGAAGCGAGAAACCGGCGCGCCGATCAATCGCAATCTGCTGGTCGCGCGCCTCAATGTGCAGCTGCAGCATGAGTTGGCCCGCCACCGCCGTTATGGCTTTGCCGCCTTCCAGGAAGAATGGGAGCAGGCGCATGTCTGGCAGGGGCGCAAGGTATCGCTGATCGCAGGTACCAGCCATACCCACGGCACCGTCCGTGGTGTGGATGGGCAGGGTGGCTTGCGCCTGGAGGTCGATGGTGTGGAGAAGAGCTATAGCGGTGGTGAGCTCAGCCTGAGGTTGCGTGATGATTCTTGAGCTCGATTGCGGTAACAGTTTTATCAAGTGGCGTGTCATTCATGCCGGTGACGCGACCATCGTCGGAGGCGGTATCGTCGACTCGGATCAGGCGCTGCTTGCCGCCGTGCTCGATTTGCCCTCTGTGCATCTGCAAGGCTGCCGAGTCGTCAGCGTGCGCAGTGAGGAAGAAACCGCTGCGCTGCGCGCAGTGCTGTTAACCGAGTTCGCCATAGATGCTCAGGTCGCATTGCCGGTGCAGAGCATGGCCGGTGTGCGCAATGGCTACGAGGATTATCAGCGGCTGGGTATGGATCGCTGGTTGGCTGTGCTGGGTGCTTATCATCTGGCCAAAGGCGCATGCCTGGTGATCGATCTCGGGACAGCTGCGAAAGCTGACTTCGTGGCTGCCGATGGTGAGCATCTTGGGGGTTACATCTGCCCAGGTATGCCGCTGATGCGCAGCCAGTTGCGCACGCATACCCGGCGCATTCGTTATGACGATGCGTCAGCGGAGCGCGCACTGAACACCCTCGCTCCAGGCCGTTCCACGGTCGAAGCGGTCGAGCGCGGTTGCGTGCTCATGCTGCAAGGGTTCGCCCGTACCCAGATCGAGCAGGCGCGTGCACTGTGGGGTGACAGCTTTACCGTATTCCTAACAGGTGGTGACGCGCCGCTCGTTCGCGATGCGGCCCCGCAGGCGCGAATCGTGCCGGATCTGGTATTTGTCGGCTTGGCCATGGCTTGTCCACTGGATTGAGGTGCCTATGCGTTGGTTGTTTCTGTTGCTGTTGGTGCTCAACGTCGTTTATTACGTGTGGCATCAGCAGGAGGCGCCGTTGAGAGTCAAAGAGGTCGCGCCGCTCTCGCTTTATAAAGGTAATCAGCAGGAGATCCGCCTGCTGCGCGAAACAGGCGCCGCGGCGCCAACTCGCCGCCGTGATGAATGCCTGGTAGTGGGTGGCGTAACCAGCAGGGAGCAGGTCGATGCGCTGCGGCAGCGGTTGCTGAGCCTGGACATCGATACTCAGCTCGTGGCCGGGCAGCTGCCTGGTGCGGATGGTCAGTGGCTCAAGGTCGCAGCTGAGAGTGAGCGTTTGCTGGACCAAACAGTGCTCGAAAGTCTTTCCAAGGATTTCAAAGACTTAAAACGCAAAATTATTTTCTGCGGGGGTATTGCAACTGCTGAATAGCTTGATAGAATGGCGCCCGCTTCGCAGGGAACACCATTCAGGTGGTAGGACCGGAAGCTGTTGTCAAAGCAGCTAACTTCAAGATTTAATTGAAAAAAAGCTTGACAGCAGGACGGCAAAAGCTGAAAATGCCGCCCACGCTCAGGAGGGGTTCCCGAGCGGCCAAAGGGAGCAGACTGTAAATCTGCCGTCTTCGACTTCGAAGGTTCGAATCCTTCCCCCTCCACCATTTTAGCGAGAGCCGCAAGCTCCGCGGGTATAGTTTAGTGGTAGAACCTCAGCCTTCCAAGCTGATGATGCGGGTTCGATTCCCGCTACCCGCTCCAAGTTTGCTGTTATTGCACATTGTTTCGCTCTTGTAGCTCAGTTGGTAGAGCACACCCTTGGTAAGGGTGAGGTCAGCGGTTCAAGTCCGCTCAAGAGCTCCATATAACAAGGCAGATATGAAAATATCTGCCTTTGTTTTATCGGTAGTAGTGACTATTTTCTTCTGCGGAGGACTGTTCGATGGCTAAGGAAAAGTTTGATCGTTCCCTACCACACGTAAACGTTGGCACTATTGGCCACGTTGACCATGGTAAAACCACTCTGACCGCAGCTCTGACTCGCGTCTGCTCCGAGGTGTTCGGTTCGGCAGTCGTCGACTTCGACAAGATCGACAGTGCTCCAGAAGAGAAAGCGCGTGGTATCACCATCAACACCGCGCACGTCGAGTACAACTCGAAGATCCGTCACTACGCTCACGTCGACTGCCCAGGTCACGCTGACTATGTGAAGAACATGATCACCGGTGCTGCGCAGATGGACGGCGCTATCCTGGTTTGCTCGGCCGCTGATGGTCCGATGCCACAAACCCGTGAGCACATCCTGCTGTCCCGTCAGGTTGGCGTTCCGTACATCGTGGTCTTCCTGAACAAGGCTGACCTGGTAGACGACGCTGAGCTGCTGGAACTGGTCGAGATGGAAGTTCGCGACCTGCTGTCCACCTATGACTTCCCAGGCGACGACACTCCGATCATCATCGGTTCGGCTCGTATGGCTCTGGAAGGCAAAGACGACAACGAGATGGGCACCACTGCCGTCAAGAAACTGGTAGAAACTCTGGACAGCTACATCCCAGAGCCAGAGCGCGCTATCGACAAGCCGTTCCTGATGCCAATCGAAGACGTATTCTCGATCTCGGGTCGTGGTACCGTTGTTACCGGTCGTATCGAGCGTGGCATCGTCCGCGTTCAGGATTCGCTGGAAATCGTTGGTCTGCGTGACACCACCACCACCACCTGCACCGGTGTTGAAATGTTCCGCAAACTGCTCGATGAAGGTCGTGCTGGCGAGAACTGTGGCGTTCTTCTGCGTGGTACCAAGCGTGACGACGTTGAGCGTGGCCAGGTTCTGGTCAAGCCAGGTTCGGTCAAGCCGCACACCAAGTTCACCGCAGAAGTTTACGTTCTGTCGAAAGAAGAAGGCGGTCGTCACACTCCGTTCTTCAAAGGCTACCGTCCTCAGTTCTACTTCCGTACTACTGACGTGACCGGTAACTGCCAGCTGCCGGAAGGCGTTGAGATGGTAATGCCAGGTGACAACATCCAGATGGAAGTCACTCTGATCAAGACCATCGCAATGGAAGACGGTCTGCGCTTCGCTATCCGTGAAGGCGGTCGTACCGTCGGCGCCGGCGTCGTAGCAAAAATTATTGAATAAGTAGTTGATTTCATAAGATCTGGTCGGCATAATGGCCGGCCTGGTACAGTGTTAAAGGTCAGTAGCTCAATTGGCAGAGCGACGGTCTCCAAAACCGTAGGTTGGGGGTTCGATTCCCTCCTGACCTGCCATTCACCTCGGTGTGATTGGCTTTCTTCTCACAGGATCCTCCTCGATGACTCCCAAAACTGAAGCCCAAGATTCGCGTTTTGATCTTTTCAAGTGGCTCGCTGTTGTTGCACTGGTAGTCGTTGGTGTCGTGGGTAATCAATATTACTCCGCCTCTCCGATTCTGTACCGCGTACTCGCACTGCTCGCTCTGGCTGCTGCTGCTGGCTTCGTTGCCTTGCAGACTGCGAAGGGCAAGTCGTTCTTTGCGCTGGCGAAGGAAGCTCGTACCGAGATCCGTAAAGTCGTGTGGCCGACCCGCCAAGAAACCATGCAAACCACGCTTATCGTTGTGGTCGTTGTATTGGTTATGGCACTGCTGCTGTGGGGTCTCGACTCCCTGCTCGGCTGGGCGGTTTCCTTGATTGTTGGCTAAGGGTGTCCCGTGGCTAAGCGTTGGTACGTTGTGCATGCTTACTCGGGTTACGAGAAGCATGTGATGCGCTCTTTGACTGAGCGCGTCAAGCTGGCTGGCATGGAAGACGGTTTCGGCGAAATTCTGGTTCCGACCGAAGAAGTCGTCGAAATGCGCAATGGCCAGAAGCGCAAGAGCGAGCGTAAGTTCTTCCCTGGTTATGTATTGGTCCAGATGGAAATGAACGAAGGTACTTGGCACCTTGTCAAGGATACCCCTCGTGTAATGGGCTTCATTGGTGGTACTGCAGACAAGCCTGCGCCGATCACCGATAAAGAAGCCGAGGCTATTCTGCGTCGCGTTGCCGATGGCAGCGACAAGCCGAAGCCAAAAACGCTCTTTGAGCCAGGTGAAGTGGTTCGTGTTGTTGACGGTCCCTTTGCTGATTTCAACGGTACCGTTGAAGAAGTTAACTACGAAAAGAGCCGGCTCCAAGTGGCGGTGCTCATTTTCGGTCGTTCCACTCCGGTGGAGCTCGAGTTCGGCCAGGTCGAGAAGGTCTAGGCGAACGACGCATCCCATACCCCGCAGCCCTATGTGCTGCGGGGTTTTGTCGTCACTGGGATAAAACGCACGTAATCCGGGGAGCCTTCAGGCGTTCGTACCCGATATTGGAGTAGCTCATGGCTAAGAAGATTCAGGCTTACATCAAGCTGCAAGTAAAGGCCGGCCAGGCCAACCCTAGCCCGCCCGTTGGTCCAGCACTGGGTCAACACGGTGTGAACATCATGGAATTCTGCAAGGCCTTCAACGCCCGTACTCAGGGTCAAGAAGCCGGCCTGCCGACTCCTGTGATCATCACTGTTTACAGTGACCGTAGCTTCACCTTCGAAACCAAAAGCACCCCTGCTTCGGTTCTGCTGAAAAAAGCAGCTGGCCTGACCAGCGGCTCCGCGCGTCCTAACACCGTCAAGGTGGGTACTGTGACCCGTGCTCAGCTGGAAGAGATCGCCAAGACCAAAGAGGCTGATCTGACTGCCGCTGACCTGGATGCAGCCGTGCGTACCATCGCCGGTTCTGCTCGCAGCATGGGCCTCAACGTGGAGGGTGTGTAATGGCTAAGCTGACCAAGCGCCAAAAGGCTATTGCTTCGAAAATCGAAGCTGGCAAAGTCTACAACTTCGAAGACGCAGCAGTGCTGCTGGCCGAACTCTCCACCGTGAAGTTCAGTGAATCCTTCGACGTTGCCGTCAACCTCGGTGTTGACCCGCGTAAATCCGACCAGGTCGTTCGTAGCGCTACTGTGCTGCCACACGGCACTGGCAAGACCGTACGCGTTGCCGTGTTCACCCAGGGTCCAGCTGCTGAAGCCGCTCTGGCTGCCGGCGCTGACCGTGTAGGCATGGACGATCTGGCTGCCGAAATGAAAGCCGGCGATCTGAACTACGACGTAGTCATCGCATCCCCGGATGCCATGCGCGTTGTTGGTCAGCTGGGCCAGGTTCTCGGTCCACGTGGCCTGATGCCTAACCCGAAGGTTGGTACCGTAACTCCAGACGTAGCTACCGCGGTTAAAAACGCCAAGGCTGGTCAGGTTCGCTACCGCACCGACAAAAACGGTATCATCCACACCTCCGTTGGCAAGGTTGGCTTCGAAGCCGGCAAGCTGAAGGAAAACGTTGAAGCCCTGATCGCTGATCTGAAGCGTATCAAGCCAGCTTCCTCGAAAGGTATCTACGTCAAGCGCGTTACCCTGAGCACCACTATGGGCCCAGGTCTGGTCATCGATCAGAGCTCGCTGGACGCGTAAGACAAAGCCGGCGTGCTCAGGCACGCCGGCTGCAAAAATTGGGGTCCCTGCCTGGCGGGGGCTATCCAAGACCGTAGGCGGCGCAAGCCTTAAACACCCAGCCTACGCAGATGGTGCTCCCGGTTCCTTACCGAATCAGACACCAAAACGACATCCGGCTTCGGCTAGATGAAACGGTAACAAGCAGGAGTTTTACCCGTGGCAATTAAACTCGAAGACAAGAAGGCCATCGTCGCTGAAGTCAACGAGGCTGCCAAAGTCGCTCTGTCCGCTGTCGTGGCTGATGCCCGTGGTGTGACTGTAGGCGCAATGACCGGACTCCGTAAAGAGGCTCGTGAAGCTGGCGTATACGTACGTGTTGTACGTAACACCCTGCTCAAGCGCGCTGTTGCTGACACTGATTTCAGTGTCCTCAACGACGCCTTCACTGGCCCGACCCTGATCGCTTTCTCCAACGAACACCCGGGCGCTGCTGCTCGTCTGTTCAAAGAGTTCGCCAAGGGTCAGGACAAGTTCGAGATCAAGGCAGCTGCGTTTGACGGCAAGTTCATTGCAGCGAACGAAATCGACGTGTTGGCTACCCTGCCGACCCGCGACGAAGCCATCGCAAGGCTGATGAGCGTCATCCAAGGCGCTACCAGCAAGCTGGCTCGTACCCTGGCAGCCATTCGCGACCAGAAAGAAGCTACCGCTGCCTAAGGCAACGAAGCGCTTTCAAAATCATACGTTTAATTTGATGGCTGCGTAGGCCTTCACCCCAATACAGGATTTAAGTCAATGTCCCTGACTAACGAACAAATCATCGAAGCAATCGGCCAGAAAACCGTTCTGGAAGTTGTTGAACTGATCAAAGCAATGGAAGAAACCTTCGGCGTGACCGCCGCTGTTGCCGCTGCTGGCCCAGCTGCTGCTGCCGCCGTTGTTGAAGAGCAGACCGAATTCAACGTTGTTCTGCTGGAAGCTGGCGAGAAGAAAGTAAACGTGATCAAGGCAGTTCGTGAACTGACCGGTCTCGGCCTGAAAGAAGCCAAAGAGAAAGTCGACGGCGCTCCTCAGGTTGTAGCTGAAGGCGTTTCGAAAGAAGCCGCTGAAGACGCTAAGAAGAAGCTGGAAGAAGCAGGCGCTAAAGTCGAACTGAAGTAATTTCGACTTTGCGACTCCAGCCGGAGCGTTGAGCTAAGGCTGACGGCTGGTGGCTTTTGCCACCGGCCTTTTTCCGTTATTGGCGGCCGACCAGGTCGGCCCCGATAACGTGCTGTAGCCACCTAGAGGGTGGAGCAAACCATGGGGTTTGCACGATTTTCTGGTTGCTCCCGCCGGGAGACGCCAAACAAGCAGGTGACCAAGCTGGGGAACGCTGATGGCTTACTCATACACTGAGAAAAAACGTATCCGCAAGGACTTTAGCAAGTTGCCGGACGTGATGGATGTGCCTTACCTCCTGGCCATCCAGCTGGATTCGTATCGCGAATTCCTGCAAGCGGGAGCATCCAAGGATCAGTTCCGCGACGTCGGTCTGCATGCTGCCTTCAAGTCGGTCTTCCCGATCATCAGCTACTCCGGCAACGCTGCCCTGGAGTACGTTGGCTATCGTCTGGGCGAACCGGCTTTCGACGTCAAGGAATGCGTCCTGCGCGGCGTGACCTTCGCCGTACCGCTGCGGGTCAAGGTCCGTCTGATCATCTTCGACAAAGAGTCGTCGAACAAAGCGATCAAGGACATCAAAGAGCAAGAAGTCTACATGGGTGAAATCCCCCTGATGACTGAGAACGGTACCTTCGTTATCAACGGTACCGAGCGTGTGATCGTTTCCCAGCTGCACCGTTCGCCGGGTGTGTTCTTCGACCACGACCGTGGCAAGACGCACAGCTCGGGCAAACTGCTGTACTCGGCTCGTATCATTCCTTACCGCGGCTCCTGGTTGGACTTCGAGTTCGACCCGAAAGACTGCGTATTCGTGCGTATCGACCGTCGCCGCAAACTGCCGGCCTCGGTACTACTGCGCGCGCTGGGCTACAGCACCGAAGAGGTTCTGAACGCCTTCTACACCACCAACGTGTTCCACGTTACCGGTGAAAGCCTGAGCCTGGAGCTGGTACCTCAGCGCCTGCGCGGTGAAGTTGCGGTCATGGACATCCATGACGAAAATGGCAAAGTCATCGTCGAGCAAGGCCGTCGTATCACTGCACGCCACATCAATCAGCTCGAGAAGGCTGGGGTCAAGCAGCTGGACGTGCCGATGGAGTACGTACTGGGTCGCACCACTGCCAAGGCAATCGTGCATCCAGCTACTGGCGAGATCCTGGCTGAGTGCAACACCGAGCTGACCACCGAGCTGCTGATCAAGATCGCCAAGGCTCAGGTTGTTCGCCTCGAAACGCTGTACACCAACGACATCGACTGCGGTCCGTTCATTTCGGACACTCTGAAGATCGACACCACCAGCAACCAACTGGAAGCGCTGGTCGAGATCTACCGGATGATGCGTCCAGGCGAGCCGCCAACCAAGGACGCCGCCGAGACCCTATTCAACAACCTGTTCTTCAGCGCCGAGCGGTACGATCTGTCCGCCGTTGGCCGCATGAAGTTCAACCGTCGTATCGGTCGCTCCGAGATCGAAGGTTCGGGCGTGTTGAGCAAGGAAGACATCGTTGACGTACTGAAGACGCTGGTCGACATCCGTAACGGTAAAGGCATCGTCGACGACATCGACCACCTCGGCAACCGCCGTGTGCGTTGTGTTGGCGAGATGGCCGAGAACCAGTTCCGGGTTGGCTTGGTGCGCGTTGAGCGTGCGGTCAAAGAGCGTCTGTCGATGGCAGAAAGCGAAGGCCTGATGCCGCAAGACCTGATCAACGCCAAGCCGGTTGCGGCGGCGGTGAAAGAGTTCTTCGGTTCCAGCCAGCTCTCGCAGTTCATGGACCAGAACAACCCGCTCTCGGAAATTACCCACAAGCGTCGCGTCTCTGCACTCGGCCCTGGCGGTCTGACCCGTGAGCGCGCTGGCTTTGAAGTCCGTGACGTACACCCGACCCACTACGGCCGTGTGTGCCCGATCGAGACCCCTGAAGGTCCGAACATCGGTCTGATCAACTCCCTGGCGGCGTATGCCCGCACCAACCAGTACGGCTTCCTCGAGAGCCCGTACCGCGTGGTGAAAGAGGGTGTGGTTTCCGACGATATCGTGTTCCTGTCGGCGATCGAAGAAGCTGACCACGTCATCGCCCAGGCTTCGGCCACCATGAGCGAAGACAAGCGTCTGATCGACGAACTGGTAGCAGTACGTCACCTGAACGAATTCACCGTCAAGGCGCCGGAAGACGTCACCCTGATGGACGTTTCGCCGAAGCAGGTAGTTTCGGTTGCAGCGTCGCTGATTCCGTTCCTCGAGCACGACGACGCCAACCGTGCGTTGATGGGTTCGAACATGCAGCGTCAGGCTGTACCAACCCTGCGCGCCGACAAGCCGCTGGTAGGTACCGGCATGGAGCGCAACGTTGCCCGTGACTCCGGCGTCTGCGTCGTGGCTCGCCGTGGCGGCGTTATCGACTCGGTCGATGCCAGCCGTATCGTGGTTCGTGTTGCAGATGACGAAGTTGAAACCGGTGAAGCCGGTGTCGACATCTACAACCTGACCAAGTACACCCGCTCGAACCAGAACACCTGCATCAACCAGCGTCCGCTGGTCAGCAAAGGTGATGTGGTCAAGCGTCATGACATCATGGCTGACGGCCCGTCCACCGATATGGGTGAGCTGGCTCTGGGTCAGAACATGCGCATCGCGTTCATGGCGTGGAATGGCTTCAACTTCGAAGACTCCATCTGTCTGTCGGAGCGCGTGGTTCAGGAAGATCGCTTCACCACTATCCACATTCAGGAACTGACCTGTGTGGCGCGTGACACCAAGCTTGGGCCTGAGGAAATCACTGCAGACATCCCGAACGTGGGTGAAGCTGCTCTGAACAAACTGGACGAAGCCGGTATCGTTTACGTGGGTGCTGAAGTCGGCGCTGGCGACATCCTGGTCGGCAAGGTCACTCCGAAAGGCGAGACCCAACTGACTCCGGAAGAAAAACTGCTGCGTGCAATCTTCGGTGAAAAAGCCAGCGACGTTAAAGACACTTCCCTGCGCGTGCCAACCGGCACCAAAGGTACTGTCATCGACGTGCAGGTCTTCACGCGTGACGGCGTTGAGCGCGATAGTCGCGCCCTGTCCATCGAGAAGACCCAGCTGGACGAGATCCGCAAGGATCTGAACGAAGAGTTCCGCATCGTTGAAGGCGCAACCTTCGAACGTCTGCGCTCGGCTCTGAACGGCCAGGTTGTCGACGGTGGCGCGGGCCTGAAAAAAGGCACCGTGGTCAGCGACGAAGTCCTCGACGGTCTGGAGCACGGCCAGTGGTTCAAACTGCGCATGGCCGAAGACGCGCTGAACGATCAGCTCGAGAAGGCTCAGGCCTACATCGTCGATCGTCGCCGTCTGCTCGACGACAAGTTCGAAGACAAGAAACGCAAGCTGCAGCAGGGCGATGACCTGGCACCGGGCGTACTGAAGATCGTCAAGGTCTACCTGGCTATCCGTCGCCGCATCCAGCCGGGCGACAAGATGGCTGGCCGTCACGGTAACAAAGGTGTGGTCTCGGTGATCATGCCGGTCGAAGACATGCCGCACGACGCCAATGGTACTCCGGTAGACGTCGTACTGAACCCGCTGGGCGTACCATCGCGTATGAACGTCGGGCAGATCCTCGAAACCCACCTCGGCCTCGCGGCCAAAGGTCTGGGCGAGAAGATCGACCGGATGATCGAAGAGCAGCGCAAAGCCACTGAGCTGCGTAGCTTCCTTACCGAGATCTACAACGAGATCGGCGGTCGTCAGGAAAGCCTGGAAGACTTCACCGACGCTGAGATCCTTGCTCTGGCGCACAACCTGAAGAAAGGCGTGCCTATGGCTACTCCGGTCTTCGACGGTGCCAAGGAAAGCGAAATCAAGGCCATGCTGAAACTGGCAGACATGCCAGAAAGCGGCCAGATGGTGCTGTTCGACGGCCGTACCGGCAACAAGTTCGAGCGTCCGGTGACCGTTGGTTACATGTACATGCTCAAGCTGAACCACTTGGTGGACGACAAGATGCACGCGCGTTCCACTGGTTCGTACAGCCTGGTTACCCAGCAGCCGCTGGGTGGTAAGGCGCAGTTCGGTGGTCAGCGTTTCGGGGAGATGGAAGTCTGGGCGCTGGAAGCATATGGCGCGGCGTACACTCTGCAAGAAATGCTCACAGTGAAGTCGGACGACGTGAACGGCCGTACCAAGATGTACAAAAACATCGTGGATGGCGATCACCGTATGGAGCCGGGCATGCCCGAGTCCTTCAACGTGTTGATCAAAGAGATCCGTTCGCTCGGTATCGATATCGATCTGGAAACCGAATAACACGTGACGCGAATGGGAGCGGGGCTGTAACAGCCCGCTCCTTGCTCCGCCAGGAGGAAAGGCCTTGAAAGACCTACTGAATTTGCTGAAAAACCAGGGTCAAGTCGAAGAGTTCGATGCCATTCGCATCGGCCTCGCGTCGCCTGAGATGATCCGTTCGTGGTCGTTCGGTGAAGTTAAAAAACCGGAAACCATCAACTACCGTACGTTCAAACCTGAGCGTGACGGCCTGTTCTGCGCCAAGATCTTTGGCCCAGTCAAGGACTACGAGTGCCTGTGCGGTAAGTACAAGCGCCTGAAACACCGTGGTGTGATCTGCGAGAAGTGCGGCGTTGAAGTCGCCCTGGCCAAGGTTCGTCGTGAGCGCATGGCGCACATCGAACTGGCCTCGCCAGTTGCCCACATCTGGTTCCTGAAGTCGCTGCCGTCCCGTATCGGCCTGCTGATGGACATGACCCTGCGTGATATCGAGCGCGTTCTCTACTTCGAGAGCTACGTCGTTATCGACCCGGGCATGACCACCCTGGAGAAGGGTCAGCTGCTCAACGACGAGCAGTACTTCGAAGCGCTGGAAGAGTTCGGTGATGACTTTGACGCCCGTATGGGTGCCGAAGCTGTCCGTGAGCTGCTGCACGCTATCGACCTGGAGCACGAGATTGGCCGCCTGCGCGAAGAAATTCCGCAAACCAACTCGGAAACCAAGATCAAGAAGCTGTCCAAGCGCCTGAAGCTGATGGAAGCTTTCCAGGGCTCGGGCAACCTGCCTGAGTGGATGGTCCTGACTGTTCTGCCAGTACTGCCGCCGGACCTGCGTCCACTGGTACCACTGGATGGTGGCCGCTTCGCGACCTCCGACCTGAACGACCTGTACCGCCGCGTGATCAACCGGAACAACCGTCTCAAGCGTCTGCTTGACCTGTCGGCTCCGGACATCATCGTGCGCAACGAAAAGCGCATGCTGCAGGAAGCGGTCGACGCCCTGCTCGACAACGGCCGTCGCGGTCGCGCCATCACTGGCTCGAACAAGCGTCCGCTGAAGTCGCTGGCTGACATGATCAAAGGTAAGCAAGGTCGCTTCCGTCAGAACTTGCTCGGCAAGCGTGTGGACTACTCCGGCCGTTCGGTAATTACCGTAGGCCCGACCCTGCGTCTGCACCAGTGCGGTCTGCCGAAGAAGATGGCTCTCGAGCTGTTCAAGCCGTTCATTTTCGGCAAGCTGGAAATGCGTGGTCTGGCGACCACCATCAAGGCTGCCAAGAAGATGGTCGAGCGCGAGCTGCCAGAGGTCTGGGACGTGCTCGCCGAGGTGATCCGCGAACACCCCGTACTGCTCAACCGTGCACCGACCCTTCACCGTCTTGGCATCCAGGCGTTTGAACCGGTACTGATCGAAGGTAAGGCTATCCAGCTGCACCCGCTGGTCTGTGCTGCGTACAACGCCGACTTCGACGGTGACCAGATGGCCGTGCACGTGCCGCTGACGCTGGAAGCCCAGCTCGAAGCGCGCGCGCTGATGATGTCGACCAACAACATCCTGTCGCCAGCCAACGGTGAGCCAATCATCGTTCCGTCGCAGGACGTTGTACTGGGTCTGTACTACATGACCCGTGAAGCCATCAACGCCAAGGGCGAAGGTCGCGTCTTCGCTGACCTGCAGGAAGTCGACCGGGTATTCCGCGCCGGCGAAGCTGCCCTGCACGCCAAGATCAAGGTTCGTATCAACGAAACCGTGAACGACCGTGATGGTGGCAGCGTCAAGAACACCCGTATCGTCGACACCACTGTTGGCCGTGCACTGCTGTTCCAGGTTGTACCGCCAGGTCTGTCGTACGACGTGGTCAACCAGCCAATGAAGAAAAAGGCGATCTCCAAGCTGATCAACCAGTGCTACCGCGTGGTTGGTCTGAAAGAGACCGTGATCTTCGCTGACCAGCTGATGTACACCGGCTTTGCCTACTCGACTATTTCCGGCGTTTCGATCGGTGTTAACGACTTCGTTATCCCGGACGAAAAAGCCCGCATCATCGGTGCTGCCACCGACGAAGTGAAGGAAATCGAGAGCCAGTACGCGTCCGGCCTGGTAACCCAGGGCGAGAAGTACAACAAGGTCATCGACTTGTGGTCCAAGGCGAACGACGAAGTCTCCAAGGCGATGATGGCCAACCTCTCGAAAGAGAAAGTCATCGACCGCAATGGCGACGAAGTCGACCAAGAGTCCTTCAACTCGATGTACATGATGGCTGACTCCGGTGCTCGGGGTTCGGCAGCTCAGATTCGTCAGTTGGCCGGTATGCGTGGTCTGATGGCCAAGCCGGACGGCTCGATCATCGAGACGCCGATCACCGCGAACTTCCGTGAAGGTCTGAGCGTTCTGCAGTACTTCATCTCGACGCACGGTGCTCGTAAGGGTCTTGCGGATACCGCCTTGAAGACTGCGAACTCGGGTTACCTGACTCGTCGTCTGGTCGACGTGGCGCAGGATCTGGTGGTTACCGAGATCGATTGCGGCACCGATCACGGCCTGCTGATGACTCCGCACATCGAGGGCGGTGACGTGGTCGAGCCATTGGGTGAGCGCGTACTGGGTCGAGTAATCGCCCGCGACGTGTTCAAGCCTGGCACTGACGATGTTATCGTTCCGGCCGGTACCCTGGTCGACGAGAAGTGGGTCGAGTTCATTGAGCTCAACAGCATCGACGAAGTTATCGTTCGTTCGCCGATCAGCTGTGAAACTCGCTTCGGTATCTGCGCCAAGTGCTACGGTCGTGACCTGGCTCGCGGTCATCAGGTGAACATCGGTGAAGCGGTCGGCGTTATCGCTGCCCAGTCCATCGGTGAGCCGGGTACCCAGCTGACCATGCGTACGTTCCACATCGGTGGTGCTGCAAGCCGGACCTCGGCTGCCGACAGCGTCCAGGTGAAGAACGGCGGTATGGTTCGTCTGCACAACCTTAAGCAAGTAGAGCGTGCTGACGGCAACCTGGTTGCTGTATCGCGTTCCGGCGAGCTGGCCATTGCCGACGAATTCGGTCGTGAGCGTGAGCGCTACAAGCTGCCTTACGGCGCCGTGATTTCGGTCAAGGAAGGTGACAAGGTCGACGCAGGCGCAATCGTCGCCAAGTGGGACCCGCACACCCACCCGATCGTTACCGAGCTGAAAGGTACCGTGACCTTCGTGGGCATGGAAGAAAACATCACCATCAAGCGTCAGACTGACGAGTTGACGGGTTTGACCAACATTGAAGTCCTGGACGCCAAGGATCGCCCTGCCGCTGGCAAGGAAATCCGTCCGGCCATCAAGATGGTCGACGCCAACGGCAAGGATCTGATGCTGCCAGGTACCGACGTACCTGCTCAGTACTTCCTGCCGGCCAACGCCTTGGTAGGTGTAGCTGACGGTGCTCAGATCGGTGTTGGTGACGTTATCGCGCGGATCCCGCAAGAAACGTCGAAGACCCGTGACATCACCGGTGGTCTGCCACGTGTTGCCGACTTGTTCGAAGCACGTCGTCCGAAAGAAGCGTCGATCCTGGCGGAAGTCAGCGGTACCATCGCGTTTGGTAAAGAGACCAAAGGCAAGCGTCGTCTGGTCATCACTCCGACCGACGGTAGCGATCCGTACGAAGAGCTGATTCCGAAGTGGCGCCACCTGAACGTCTTCGAGGGCGAACAGGTCAACCGCGGCGAAGTTATCTCCGACGGTCCAAGCGATCCGCATGATATCCTGCGTCTGCTGGGTGTCAGCGCGCTGGCGAAGTACATCGTCAACGAGATCCAGGACGTTTACCGTCTGCAAGGCGTTAAGATCAACGACAAGCACATCGAGACCATCCTGCGTCAGATGCTGCGTAAGGTCGAGATTGCCGAGTCGGGCGACTCCAGCTTCATCAAGGGCGACCAGATGGAACTGACTCACGTGCTGGTCGAGAACGAGCGTCTCGCAGCCGATGACAAGTTCATCTCCAAGTTCACCCGTGTGCTGCTGGGTATCACCAAGGCCTCGCTGTCCACCGAATCGTTCATCTCGGCGGCTTCCTTCCAGGAAACCACCCGTGTACTGACCGAAGCGGCGGTAACCGGCAAGCGCGATTACCTGCGCGGCCTGAAAGAGAACGTGGTCGTCGGCCGTCTGATCCCGGCCGGTACCGGTCTGGCTTACCACAGCGAGCGCAAGCGTCGCCGTGATGCCGACAAACCGCTGCGCGTAAGTGCCAGTGAGGTGGAAGCCGCACTGACCGAAGCGTTGAATTCCAGCGGTAATTAAGTAACAGGGCGGGGCCCCGGCCCCTCTCCGCGGTGCTTGGTGACATGCAATGTTACCGATCACCGGGCGGGGAGGGCCGGGGCCTTGTCTTGACTGGGTGCAAGAACCTCTTTAGACTTTTGTACCCTTAAATTTGGTGAGGCTCCGTCTCGTCAATTTTAGGCTTTCTTGCAAGACAATAGCGTCGCAAGACAATCAGTGGAGCTAGTAGATGGCAACTATCAACCAGCTGGTACGTCAGCCGCGTAAGCGTACCGTCGAGAAATCCGACGTACCTGCGCTGCAGAACTGCCCGCAACGTCGTGGCGTGTGCACCCGTGTGTACACCACCACGCCGAAAAAACCTAACTCGGCACTGCGTAAAGTATGCCGTGTGCGCCTGACCAACGGTTTCGAGGTTTCCTCGTACATCGGCGGTGAAGGCCACAACCTGCAAGAGCACAGCGTCGTCCTGATCCGTGGCGGCCGTGTAAAAGACTTGCCAGGTGTTCGTTACCACACCGTTCGCGGCTCCCTGGATACCTCCGGCGTCAAAGGTCGTAACCAAGGTCGTTCGAAGTACGGTACCAAGCGTCCGAAGTAATCGGCCGTTTGCACATAATCAATTTTTTCAGTCGATAAGAGTAAGGTCGGGCGGGGGTCAAAGACCCAGGTCCCGGGCTAACCTGAAGACCGTTTGAGGGCTTATCATGCCAAGACGTCGTGTAGCAGCAAAACGTGAGATTCTGGACGATCCAAAATACGGATCGCAAATCCTCGCGAAGTTCATGAACCACGTGATGGAAAGCGGCAAGAAGGCCGTTGCCGAGCGTATCGTTTACGGTGCGCTGGACAAGGTCAAAGAACGCAAGAACAGCGATCCCCTGGAAATCTTCGAGAAAGCTCTCGACGCCATCGCTCCGCTGGTCGAAGTAAAGTCCCGCCGTGTCGGCGGTGCCACTTACCAGGTTCCGGTCGAAGTTCGTCCATCCCGTCGTAACGCTCTGGCAATGCGCTGGCTCGTAGACTACGCCCGCAAGCGCGGCGAGAAGTCCATGGCTCTGCGCTTGGCTGGCGAGCTGCTGGATGCTGCTGAAGGCAAAGGTGCTGCAGTCAAGAAGCGTGAAGACGTGCACCGTATGGCTGAAGCCAACAAAGCATTCTCGCACTACCGCTTCTAATTCAAGCATCAATCATTTTGCGAGGGCTTTATGGCTCGTACTACAGCAATTAACCGCTACCGTAACATTGGTATTTGCGCGCACGTCGATGCGGGCAAAACTACCACTACCGAGCGGATCCTGTTCTACACAGGCCTGAGCCACAAGATGGGCGAGGTGCATGACGGCGCCGCGACCACCGACTGGATGGTGCAGGAGCAGGAGCGGGGTATTACCATTACCTCCGCTGCCGTTACCACCTTCTGGAAGGGTTCTACCGGTCAGTACGACAACTACCGCGTAAACGTCATCGATACCCCTGGCCACGTTGACTTCACCATTGAAGTTGAGCGTTCGCTGCGTGTACTCGACGGCGCGGTCGTTGTGTTCTGCGGTACCTCCGGCGTTGAGCCACAGTCCGAAACCGTATGGCGTCAAGCCAACAAGTACGGCGTTCCACGTGTTGTCTACGTGAACAAGATGGACCGTGCAGGCGCTGACTTCCTGCGCGTTATCGGCCAGATCAAGAACCGCCTGGGTCACACCCCGGTTCCGATCCAGCTGGCAATCGGTTCGGAAGACAACTTCCAGGGTCAGATCGATCTGATCAAGATGAAGGCTGTCTACTGGAACGACGACGACAAGGGTACTTCGCCGCGCGAGGAAGAAATTCCTGCGGACATGCTCGAGTTGGCTCAAGAGTGGCGCTCCAACATGGTTGAAGCGGCTGCCGAGTCCAGCGAAGAGCTGATGAACAAGTACCTGGAAGGCGAAGATCTGACCATCGACGAAATCAAAGCCGGTCTGCGCGCGCGCACCCTGGCCAGCGAAATCGTTCCTGCGGTCTGCGGTTCGTCGTTCAAGAACAAGGGTGTTCCCCTGGTTCTCGACGCCGTGATCGACTTCCTGCCTGCTCCTACCGAAATCCCGGCGATCAAGGGTATCCACCCTGATCTGATCGAGAAGCCGAAGGACGAGCTGGTCGAGTCTGACTACGCAGAGCGTCACGCTTCCGACGACGAGCCGTTCTCGGCTCTGGCGTTCAAGATTGCCACCGACCCGTTCGTTGGTACTCTGACTTTCGTGCGCGTCTACTCGGGTTTCCTGACCTCGGGCGACTCCGTGATCAACTCGGTCAAGGGCAAGAAAGAGCGCGTTGGTCGTATGGTGCAGATGCACGCCAACCAGCGTGAAGAGATCAAAGAAGTACGCGCAGGCGACATCGCTGCTCTGATCGGCATGAAGGACGTCACCACTGGTGACACCCTGTGCAACGCCGACAAGCCGATCATCCTCGAGCGTATGGACTTCCCGGAGCCTGTAATTTCGGTTGCTGTTGAGCCGAAAACCAAGCAGGACCAGGAAAAGATGGGTATCGCACTGGGCAAACTGGCTCAGGAAGACCCGTCGTTCCGCGTCAAGACCGATGAAGAGACCGGCCAGACCATCATCTCCGGTATGGGCGAGCTTCACCTGGACATCCTCGTTGACCGCATGAAGCGCGAGTTCAACGTCGAAGCCAACATCGGCAAGCCGCAGGTTTCGTACCGCGAGCGTATCACCAAGTCCAACGTCGAAATCGAAGGTAAGTTCGTTCGTCAGTCGGGTGGTCGTGGTCAGTTCGGTCACTGCTGGATCCGTTTCTCGGAGCCGGACGTGGACGACAAAGGCAACATCACCGAAGGTCTGGTGTTCACCAACGAAGTCGTTGGTGGTGTGATTCCTAAGGAATTCATCGCCCCGATCCAGAAGGGTATCGAAGAGCAGATGAAGAACGGCGTCGTTGCCGGTTATCCTCTGATCGGCCTCAAAGCCACGGTATTCGACGGTTCGTACCATGACGTCGACTCCAACGAGATGGCGTTCAAGGTTGCAGCTTCGATGGCAACCAAACAGCTGGCCCAAAAGGGCGGTGGTCAGGTTCTCGAGCCGATCATGAAGGTTGAGGTTGTAACCCCTGAGGACTACATGGGTGACGTGATGGGTGACCTGAACCGTCGTCGTGGTCTGATCCAGGGTATGGATGATTCGGTCTCCGGCAGGGTTATCCGTGCTGAAGTTCCGCTCGGGGAAATGTTCGGTTATGCGACCGACGTTCGTTCCATGTCTCAGGGTCGCGCGAGCTACTCCATGGAATTCTCCAAATACGCCGAAGCTCCGTCGAACATCGTCGAAGCTCTCGTTAAAAAACAAGGCTGATTCAGCCCCTTTAGGCTAGGAGTTCACTGTCGTGGCTAAAGAAAAATTTGATCGTTCCCTTCCGCACGTCAACGTTGGCACCATCGGTCACGTCGACCACGGTAAAACCACTCTGACTGCTGCTCTGACTCGCGTCTGCTCCGAAGTTTTCGGTTCGGCTGTTGTTGACTTCGACAAGATCGACTCGGCTCCAGAAGAGAAAGCGCGTGGTATCACCATCAACACCGCGCACGTCGAGTACAACTCGAAGATCCGTCACTACGCTCACGTCGACTGCCCAGGTCACGCTGACTATGTGAAGAACATGATCACCGGTGCTGCGCAGATGGACGGCGCTATCCTGGTTTGCTCGGCCGCTGATGGTCCGATGCCACAAACCCGTGAGCACATCCTGCTGTCCCGTCAGGTTGGCGTTCCGTACATCGTGGTCTTCCTGAACAAGGCTGACCTGGTAGACGACGCTGAGCTGCTGGAACTGGTCGAGATGGAAGTTCGCGACCTGCTGTCCACCTATGACTTCCCAGGCGACGACACTCCGATCATCATCGGTTCGGCTCGTATGGCTCTGGAAGGCAAAGACGACAACGAGATGGGCACCACTGCCGTCAAGAAACTGGTAGAAACTCTGGACAGCTACATCCCAGAGCCAGAGCGCGCTATCGACAAGCCGTTCCTGATGCCAATCGAAGACGTATTCTCGATCTCGGGTCGTGGTACCGTTGTTACCGGTCGTATCGAGCGTGGCATCGTCCGCGTTCAGGATTCGCTGGAAATCGTTGGTCTGCGTGACACCACCACCACCACCTGCACCGGTGTTGAAATGTTCCGCAAACTGCTCGATGAAGGTCGTGCTGGCGAGAACTGTGGCGTTCTTCTGCGTGGTACCAAGCGTGACGACGTTGAGCGTGGCCAGGTTCTGGTCAAGCCAGGTTCGGTCAAGCCGCACACCAAGTTCACCGCAGAAGTTTACGTTCTGTCGAAAGAAGAAGGCGGTCGTCACACTCCGTTCTTCAAAGGCTACCGTCCTCAGTTCTACTTCCGTACTACTGACGTGACCGGTAACTGCCAGCTGCCGGAAGGCGTTGAGATGGTAATGCCAGGTGACAACATCCAGATGGAAGTCACTCTGATCAAGACCATCGCAATGGAAGACGGTCTGCGCTTCGCTATCCGTGAAGGCGGTCGTACCGTCGGCGCCGGCGTCGTAGCCAAAATCATCGAGTAATCACTCGATCGGTTGAAAAAGGCCTCCGCTCAGCGGGGGCCTTTTTTATTGGGTTGACACAAAATCGGACCGTCTATAGAATCACGCCTCCTTTTAGCGGGCGTAGTGCGTCCGTTGGGAACAGCCTGGAGTCTGAAATCCAATGCAAAATCAGCAAATCCGTATCAGGTTGAAGGCTTTCGACCATCGCCTGATCGACCAATCCACCCAGGAAATCGTGGAAACCGCGAAACGTACTGGTGCACAAGTGCGTGGTCCGATTCCACTGCCTACTCGCAAAGAGCGTTTCACCGTTCTGGTCTCCCCGCACGTCAACAAAGACGCGCGTGACCAGTACGAGATCCGCACTCATAAGCGCGTTCTGGACATCGTCCAGCCAACGGATAAAACCGTTGATGCGCTGATGAAGCTGGACCTTGCGGCAGGTGTGGAAGTACAGATCAGCCTCGGCTAAGACTTCGGTCTTAACCGTGTAACGCTCTGAAATGGGCGGCCATAGCGGGTGAAAGCCCCGTACACTCATGAGGTTCACAACATGACTATTGGTGTAGTCGGTCGTAAATGCGGTATGACCCGTGTTTTCACCGAAGAAGGTGTCTCCATTCCGGTCACGGTCGTTGAGATCGAGCCGAATCGCGTCACCCAGTTCAAAACCGAAGAAACTGATGGCTACCGTGCAGTGCAAATCACTGTAGGCGAGCGTCGTGCTTCGCGTGTGACTGCTGCTCAAGCAGGTCACTTCGCTAAGGCGAACGTTGCCGCTGGTCGCGGTGTTTGGGAGTTCCGTCTTGAAGAAGGCGATTTCCAGGCTGGCGATCTGATCAAAGCTGAACTCTTTACTGCAGGCCAGCTGGTAGACGTCACCGGTCAGTCGAAAGGTAAAGGCTTCGCCGGTACCATCAAGCGCTGGAATTTCCGTGGCCAAGATAACACCCACGGTAACTCCGTATCGCACCGTGTTCCGGGTTCCATCGGCCAGTGCCAGACTCCTGGTCGTGTGTTCAAGGGCAAGAAAATGTCCGGTCACATGGGCGCCGAGCGCGTTACTGTGCAGTCCCTGGAAGTAGTTCGCGTCGACGCTGAACGCAACCTGCTGCTGATCAAGGGTGCCGTTCCTGGCGCTACTGGCGGCGACGTGGTTGTACGTCCAGCTGTCAAGGCTCGCGGTTAAGGGGAAACTGACATGCAACTTAACGTAAATGACGCTCAGGCGATCGAAGTTTCCGAACTGACCTTCGGTGGCGAATTCAACGAGACGCTGGTTCACCAAGCAGTCGTGGCCTACATGGCCGGCGGCCGTCAGGGCACCAAGCAGCAGAAGACCCGTTCCGACGTATCCGGTGGCGGTAAGCGCCCATGGCGTCAGAAGGGTACTGGCCGTGCTCGTGCTGGTACCATCCGTAGCCCGATCTGGCGCGGCGGTGGCACCACCTTCGCAGCTCGTCCTCAGGACCACTCGCAGAAGCTCAACAAGAAGATGTACCGCGCAGCAATGCGTTCCATCCTCGCTGAGCTGGTGCGCACCGACCGTCTGGTCGTTGTCCAGGACTTCGCTGTTGAAGCGCCAAAGACCAAAGATCTGCTGAACAAGCTGAATGGCATGGGCCTGACTGACGTCCTGATCGTATCGGACGCCGTTGATCAGAACCTGTACCTGGCTGCTCGTAACCTGCCGCACGTCGACGTTCGTGACGTACAAGGTTCCGATCCGGTCAGTCTGATCGCCTATGACAAAGTGTTGATCACTGTGTCGGCCGTGAAGAAATTCGAGGAGCTGCTGGGATGAACCAGGAACGCGTATTTAAAGTCCTCCTTGGCCCGCACGTTTCCGAGAAGGCTACCGTTCTGGCTGAGAAAAAAGGCCAGTTCGTATTCAAGGTTGCTACCGATGCAACCAAGCTGGAAATCAAGAAAGCTGTCGAAGGCCTGTTCGGCGTAAAAGTCGAAAACGTGTCGACTGTTAACGTATTGGGTAAAACCAAGCGTACCGCACGTGGTCTGGGCAAGCGTAATGACTGGAAGAAGGCGATCGTCTCCCTTCAGCCAGGCCAAGATCTCGATTTCAGCAGCAGTGCTGAGTAAGGAAGGGGTGCATCATGGCAATCGTTAAATGCAAACCGACTTCCCCTGGCCGCCGTTTCGTGGTCAAGGTGGTCAACAAGGAGCTGCATAAAGGCGCTCCTCACGCACCGCTGCTCGAGAAGAAATCGAAGTCTGGTGGTCGTAACAACAATGGCCGTATTACCACGCGTCACATTGGTGGTGGTCATAAGCAGCATTACCGTATGGTCGACTTCCGTCGCAACGACAAAGATGGCATTCCAGCCACTGTCGAGCGTATCGAATACGATCCAAACCGTACTGCTCACATCGCCCTGCTGTGCTACGCAGACGGTGAGCGTCGCTACATCATCGCCCCTAAAGGCGTGAGCGCTGGCGATCAGCTGATCGCAGGTGCACTGGCCCCAATCAAGGCCGGTAACTCCCTGCAGCTGCGCAACATTCCAGTAGGTAGCACCATTCACGGCATCGAACTGAAGCCGGGTAAAGGTGCACAGATCGCTCGTTCCGCTGGTGCTTCGGCTCAGCTGATCGCTCGCGAAGGTGTCTACGTGACCCTGCGTCTGCGCTCTGGTGAAATGCGTAAAGTCCTGGCTGAGTGCCGTGCGACCCTGGGCGAAGTCTCGAACTCCGAGCACAGCCTGCGTTCGCTGGGTAAAGCTGGTGCCAAACGCTGGCGTGGCGTTCGCCCAACCGTTCGTGGTGTTGCCATGAACCCGGTTGACCACCCGCATGGTGGTGGTGAAGGTCGTACCTCCGGTGGTCGTCATCCGGTATCGCCATGGGGCTTCCCAACCAAGGGTGCGAAGACTCGTGGTAATAAGCGTACCGACAAAATGATCGTCCGTCGTCGCAAGTAAATAGAGGGATACGACAGTGCCACGTTCTCTGAAAAAAGGTCCTTTTATCGATCTTCACCTACTGAAGAAGATCGAAGTGGCGGCGGAAAAGAACGATCGCAAACCGGTGAAAACCTGGTCGCGTCGTTCGATGATCCTGCCACAAATGGTCGGTCTGACCATCGCGGTTCATAACGGTCGTCAACATGTCCCAGTTCTCGTGAACGAAGACATGGTCGGTCATAAACTGGGCGAGTTTGCCGGTACCCGCACATATCGTGGGCACGTGGCTGACAAGAAAGCCAAGCGTTAAGGGGTAGGAAATGGAAGTAGCCGCTAAGTTGTCGGGCGCTCGAATCTCCGCCCAGAAAGCCCGCTTGGTCGCCGACCAGATCCGCGGGAAGAAGGTGGGCGAAGCGCTCAACCTGTTGGCCTTCAGCAGCAAAAAAGCCGCTGAAATCATGAAGAAAGTCCTCGAGTCGGCCGTTGCCAACGCCGAACACAACGAAGGCGCAGACGTTGATGACCTGAAGGTCTCCACCGTTTTCGTCAACGAAGGGCGTTCGCTGAAGCGCATCATGCCGCGTGCCAAAGGCCGCGCTGATCGCATCGTCAAGCGGTCTTGCCATATCACTGTCAAGGTTGCGGACAAGTAACGGAGTCGATCAGATGGGTCAGAAAGTACATCCCACTGGCATTCGCCTGGGAATCGTCAAGGAGCACACGTCCGTCTGGTATGCAGATGGCGCGACTTACGCAGATTACCTGTTGAAGGATCTGAAAACTCGTGAGTACCTCCAAGACAAACTAAAAAGCGCGTCCGTAAGCCGTATCGATATCCATCGTCCGGCCCAAACTGCACGCATCACCATCCACACCGCTCGTCCAGGTATCGTTATCGGGAAGAAAGGTGAAGATGTTGAGAAGCTGCGTCAGGACCTGACCAAGCAGATGGGTGTGCCTGTGCACATCAACATCGAAGAGATCCGCAAGCCGGAACTCGACGCCATGCTGGTTGCGCAAAGCGTAGCTCAGCAGCTGGAGCGCCGCGTAATGTTCCGTCGTGCTATGAAGCGCGCCGTGCAGAACGCCATGCGTATTGGTGCCAAGGGCATCAAGATCCAGGTGAGCGGTCGTCTCGGCGGTGCCGAGATTGCTCGTACCGAGTGGTATCGCGAAGGTCGTGTGCCGTTGCACACCCTGCGTGCTGATATCGACTACAACACCTACGAAGCTCACACCACTTATGGTGTGATCGGTGTGAAGGTTTGGATCTTCAAAGGCGAAGTAATTGGTGGTCGCCAAGAAGAGCTGAAACCACAAGCACCAGCGCCTCGTAAAAAAGCTGCTAAGTAAGGGGTACGCCAAATGTTGCAACCTAAGCGTACAAAATTCCGCAAGCAGATGACCGGCCACAACCGTGGTCTGGCACTGCGCGGTAGCAAGGTCAGCTTCGGCGAATTCGCCTTGAAAGCTGTCGCCCGCGGTCGCCTCACCGCTCGCCAGATCGAGTCTGCACGTCGTGCTCTGACTCGTCACGTTAAGCGTGGCGGCAAGATCTGGATCCGTGTGTTCCCGGACAAGCCGGTTACCAAGAAGCCTCTTGAAGTGCGGATGGGTAAAGGTAAGGGTTCCGTGGAATACTGGGTTGCCCAGATCCAGCCAGGCAAAGTCCTGTATGAGATCGAGGGTGTTTCTGAAGAGCTGGCGCGCGAAGCATTCGCCTTGGCTGCTGCAAAGCTGCCACTCGCCACCTCCTTTGTTAAGCGGACGGTGATGTGATGAAAGCGAATGAACTTCGTGAAAAATCGGCACAGCAGCTGAACGAGCAACTGCTCGGCCTGCTGCGCGACCAGTTCAATCTGCGTATGCAGAAAGCAACTGGTCAGTTGGGGCAGTCGCACCTGCTCTCGCAAGTTAAGCGTGACATCGCTCGCGTGAAAACTGTGCTCAACCAGCAGGCAGGTAAGTGATCATGGCTGAAGCTGAAAAAACCGTCCGTACGCTGACTGGCCGTGTCGTCAGCGACAAAATGGACAAGACCATCACCGTTCTGATCGAGCGTCGCGTAAAGCACCCGATCTACGGTAAATACGTTAAGCGTTCGACTAAGCTGCACGCGCACGACGAAACCAATCAGTGCAAAATCGGCGACAAGGTTTCCATTAGCGAAACTCGTCCGCTGGCCAAGACCAAGTCTTGGGCACTGGTTGAAGTCCTCGAACGCGCTGTTGAAGTCTAAGGGCTAGGGGTCGGAGAAATTTTATGATTCAGACTCAATCCATGCTCGATGTGGCCGATAACAGCGGCGCTCGTCGCGTCATGTGCATCAAGGTGCTCGGCGGTTCCCACCGTCGTTACGCCGGCATCGGTGACATCATCAAAGTAACCGTCAAGGAAGCAATTCCACGCGGTAAGGTCAAAAAAGGCCAGGTGATGACCGCCGTAGTCGTACGTACCCGTCATGGTGTACGTCGCGCTGACGGTTCCATCATTCGTTTCGACGGTAACGCTGCTGTTCTGCTGAACAACAAGCAAGAGCCGATCGGCACTCGCATCTTCGGGCCAGTGACCCGTGAACTTCGCAACGAGAAGTTCATGAAGATCGTCTCGCTCGCCCCTGAAGTGCTCTAAGGAGATCCGACATGCAAAAGATTCGTCGTGACGACGAGATCATCGTGATCGCCGGCAAAGACAAAGGTAAGCGCGGTAAGGTGCTGAAGGTTCTCGCCGACGACCGTCTGGTCATCGGTGGTGTAAACCTGGTCAAGCGCCATACCAAGCCTAACCCGATGGCGGGCGTACAGGGCGGTATCGTCGAGAAAGAAGCGCCTCTGCACGCTTCCAACGTTGCCATTTTCAATGGTGAAACCAACAAGGCTGACCGCGTTGGCTTCAAGGTTGAAGACGGCAAGAAAATTCGTGTCTTCAAGTCGACCCAGAAAGCGGTTGATGCTTGAACACTGCTAGGTAGAAGACAATGGCACGACTCAAAGAGATTTACCGGAACGAAATCGCTCCCAAGCTTAAGGAAGAACTTAAGCTCGCGAACGTGATGGAAGTTCCACGCGTAACCAAGATCACCCTGAACATGGGTCTGGGCGAAGCTGTCGGTGACAAAAAAGTCATCGAAAACGCTGTAGCCGACCTGGAAAAGATCACCGGTCAAAAGCCGGTCGTGACGTTCGCTCGCAAGTCGATTGCGGGTTTCAAGGTTCGTGAAGGTTGGCCGATCGGCGTTAAAGTTACTCTGCGCCGTGACCGTATGTACGAGTTCCTGGACCGCCTGCTGGCGATCTCCCTGCCTCGGGTTCGCGACTTCCGCGGCCTGAATGCCAAGTCCTTCGATGGTCGTGGTAACTACAGCATGGGCGTGAAAGAGCAGATCATCTTCCCGGAAATCGACTACGACAAGATCGATGCTCTGCGCGGTCTGGACATTACCCTGACCACCACTGCTCGTTCGGATGACGAAGGCCGCGCTCTGCTGCGTGCATTCAAATTCCCGTTCCGCAACTGATTGGAGTAGGAAAATGGCCAAGAAGAGCATGAAAAACCGCGAGCTGAAGCGTCAGCTTACGGTAGCCAAGTACGCCAAAAAGCGTGCCGAGCTGAAAGCGACCATCGTCAACCTGAACGCATCGCCAGAAGAGCGTTATGCCGCCGTCGTCGCACTGCAAAAGCAGCCGCGTGACGCCAGCGCCGCTCGTCTGCGCAACCGTTGCCGCCTGACCGGCCGTCCTCACGGTGTATACCGTAAGTTCGGTCTGGGCCGTAACATGCTGCGTCAAGCTGCAATGCGTGGTGACGTACCAGGTCTGGTTAAAGCCAGCTGGTAAGCACCAGGGTTCTGGCGGAAGGGGAGCAATCTTCCGACCGCCGGTGACCTCGCTTCTAAACAAGCCCCTATATGGGGCTTGTTTCGTTTCTAGGTTGTGTCTAGAATGATCGGCTCACCCGAGCCCGGGTCTTTTGTCCTGGGTGCTTGGGTGGTTGTGATAGCCGAGAGGCTAATAATTCTTGTATCAGGAGCATCTAGCCCATGAGTATGCAGGACCCGTTAGCGGACATGCTAACTCGCATCCGTAATGCCCAGATGGCTGAAAAGTCCGTCGTAAGCATGCCTTCTTCGACTCTGAAGGTTGCGGTTGCCCAAGTTCTGAAGGACGAAGGTTACATCGCTGGTTACCAGGTAAGCAGCGAAGTCAAACCCTCCCTGTCGATCGAGCTGAAGTACTTCGAAGGCCGTCCGGTCATCGAAGAGCTGAAGCGCGCCAGCCGACCAGGCCTGCGTCAGTACAAGGCCGTTACAGATCTGCCGAAAGTTCGTGGCGGTCTGGGCGTGTCTATCGTCTCCACCAACAAAGGTGTGATGACGGATCGTGCTGCACGTGCCGCCGGTGTTGGTGGCGAAGTTCTGTGCACAGTGTTCTAAGGGGGGATAAGCATGTCTCGCGTCGCTAAGAACCCCGTAAAGCTGCCGTCCGGTGTCGAAGTCAAATTCGCCGGCCAACAGCTTTCGGTGAAGGGTGCCAAGGGCACTCTCGAACTGAACGTTCATTCGTCTGTTGAAGTTACCGAAGAGTCTGGTGAGCTGCGTTTCGTCGCTCGCAATGGTGACCAGCAAGCTCGCGCCATGGCCGGTACTACCCGCGCTCTGGTGAACAACATGGTCCAAGGCGTAAGCCAAGGCTTCGAGCGCAAGCTCCAGCTGGTCGGTGTTGGTTACAAGGCTCAGGCTAAGGGCACTGTCCTGAATCTGGCTCTGGGCTTCTCTCACCCAGTAGACTACGAGCTTCCAGCCGGCATCACCGCTGAAACGCCTAGCCAGACCGATATCCTGATCAAGGGCATCGACAAGCAGCTGGTAGGTCAGGTGGCCGCTGAAATCCGCGACTTCCGTCCACCAGAGCCGTACAAAGGCAAAGGTGTGCGTTACGCGGACGAAGTCGTCCGTCGTAAAGAAGCCAAGAAGAAGTAGGGCCTAGCAAATGACCGACAAAAAAGTTACTCGACTGCGTCGCGCTCGCAAAGCACGCCTGAAAATGCACGAGCTCGAAGCCGTGCGTTTGTGCGTGTTCCGCTCCTCGCAGCACATTTATGCCCAAGTCATCTCGGCCGACGGCAGCAAGGTTCTGGCAAGCGCCTCTACCTTGGACAAAGACCTGCGTGATGGCGCCACCGGCAACATCGACGCGGCCACTAAGGTTGGCAAGCTGGTAGCTGAGCGCGCGAAAGCCGCCGGTGTATCTCAAGTTGCCTTTGACCGTTCCGGCTTCAAGTACCATGGCCGCGTCAAAGCGCTGGCTGATGCTGCTCGTGAAGGCGGGCTGGAGTTCTAAGTTATGGCAAATAACGATCAAAAGCGCGACGAAGGCTACATTGAGAAGCTGGTTCAAGTTAACCGCGTAGCCAAGACCGTCAAAGGCGGCCGTATCTTCACCTTCACCGCGTTGACCGTGGTTGGTGATGGTAAGGGCCGTGTAGGCTTCGGCCGTGGCAAATCGCGCGAAGTACCAGCCGCGATCCAGAAAGCCATGGAAGCTGCCCGTCGCAACATGATTCAGGTTGACCTGAAAGGCACCACTCTGCAGTACGCCACCAAGGCCGCCCACGGCGCCTCGAAGGTTTACATGCAGCCTGCCTCTGAAGGTACCGGTATCATCGCTGGTGGCGCTATGCGTGCTGTCCTGGAAGTTGCTGGTGTCCAGAACGTTCTGGCCAAGTGCTACGGTTCGACCAACCCGGTGAACGTGGTTTACGCCACCTTCAAGGGTCTGAAGGCCATGCAATCTCCTGAGTCCATTGCTGCCAAGCGCGGCAAGAGCGTTGAGGAGATCTTCTAATGGCTGCCACCGTTAAAGTCACGCTGATCAAAAGCACCGCCGGCCGTCTGCCTAACCACAAACTGTGTGTTAAAGGCCTGGGTCTGCGTCGCATTGGTCACACCGTAGAAGTACTTGATACTCCCGAGAATCGCGGGATGATCAACAAGGCTTACTACATGCTGCGCGTCGAGGGTTAATCGATGAAACTCAATGATCTGAGTCCAGCGCCGGGTTCCCGTCGCGAGAAGCATCGTCCGGGTCGTGGTATCGGTAGCGGTTTGGGTAAGACTGGTGGCCGCGGCCACAAAGGTCAGACCTCCCGTTCCGGTGGCACCATCGCTCCGGGCTTCGAAGGCGGTCAACAGCCGCTGCACCGTCGTCTGCCGAAATTCGGCTTCGTTTCGCTGAAGGCCATGGACCGCGCAGAAGTGCGTCTGTCCGAGCTGGCCAAAGTGGAAGGCGATGTTGTCACCGTGCAATCCTTGAAGGATGCCAACGTGATCAACCAGAACGTACAGCGTGTGAAAATCATGCTGTCTGGCGAAGTCACTCGCGCAGTTACCATCAAGGGCATCGCAGCCACCAAAGGTGCGCGTGCGGCTATCGAAGCAGCTGGCGGCAAATTCGAGGAATAAATGGCTAAGCAAGGTGCTCTCTCTTCGCTCGGTAAGGGCGGGATGTCGGAACTCTGGGCTCGTCTGCGCTTTCTGTTCATGGCGATCATCGTCTATCGGATAGGTGCGCATATCCCGGTGCCTGGCATCAACCCGGACCGTCTGGCGGATCTGTTTCGACAGAATGAGGGGACCATTCTTAGCTTGTTCAACATGTTTTCCGGTGGTGCGCTGGAGCGCATGAGCATCTTTGCACTGGGGATCATGCCGTACATCTCGGCATCGATCATCATGCAGCTCATGACCGCTGTCAGCCCACAGCTGGAGCAGTTGAAGAAGGAAGGTGAAGCTGGCCGTCGCAAGATCAGCCAGTACACCCGCTACCTCACTGTAATCCTGGCACTGGTTCAAGCGATTGGCATGTCCATTGGCTTGGCCAACCAGGGCGTGGCGTTCTCTGCAAGCCTTGGCTTCCATGTGGTTGCCGTCTCCACCTTCGTGGCAGGCGCAATGTTCATGATGTGGCTGGGTGAGCAGATTACCGAGCGCGGTGTGGGCAACGGTATCTCGATGTTGATTTTCGCGGGTATCGTTGCCGGTCTTCCGAGAGCAATCGGGCAGTCTTTCGAGTCTGCGCGCACAGGCGATATCAACATTTTCGCCCTGGTCGCTATCGGTTTGCTGGCAGTAGCGATTATCGGCTTTGTGGTGTTCATTGAGCGTGGTCAGCGTCGAATCGCCGTTCACTACGCCAAGCGTCAGCAGGGCCGCAAGGTCTTCGCTGCGCAGACCAGCCACTTGCCGCTCAAGGTGAACATGGCAGGGGTTATCCCGGCTATTTTCGCCAGCAGCATTCTGCTGTTCCCGGCTTCGCTGGGTGCCTGGTTCGGTCAGTCCGAAGGTATGGGCTGGCTGCAAGACATCTCGCAGTCGATCGCTCCTGGTCAGCCGTTGAACATTCTGCTGTTTAGTGCAGGGATCATTTTCTTCTGCTTCTTCTACACAGCGTTGATGTTCAACCCGAAAGACGTAGCGGAAAACCTGAAGAAGTCCGGTGCCTTTATTCCGGGTATCCGTCCTGGTGAGCAGTCGGCGCGCTACATTGATGGCGTTCTGACTCGTCTGACCATGTTCGGTGCTCTTTACATGATGGCCGTATGCCTTCTGCCCCAGTTCCTTGTGGTGGCTGCAAACGTGCCGTTCTATCTCGGCGGGACGTCGTTGTTGATCGTGGTAGTGGTTGTGATGGACTTCATGTCCCAAGTACAATCCCACCTCGTTTCGCACCAGTACGAATCCCTGATGAAGAAAGCCAACCTGAAAGGCTATGGCGGCAGCAGCTTGCTGCGCTGACAGGCCCCTAAGGTTCGAGGAGTTGGTCATGAAAGTTCGTGCATCGGTGAAAAAGCTGTGCCGTAACTGCAAGATTATTCGCCGCGAAGGTATCGTGCGAGTAATTTGCAGCGCGGAACCGCGTCACAAGCAGCGCCAAGGCTGAGTGTGATCCGCGCTACAAGCCCAGCAGCTAGTGCGCTGCTGGGTTGATTAATTGTTTCTACAGCGATATTATCTCGCGCCCTATTTCTTGGCTTCCGGGGCGTAGGTAGCTGTCAATTGGAGTCCCACTGAATGGCCCGTATTGCAGGCGTCAACATTCCAGATAACAAGCACACTGTTATCTCGCTGACCTACATCTATGGTGTCGGTCGCACAACTGCACAGAAGATTTGTGCAGATACTGGGGTTAACCCAGCCGCAAAGATCAAGGATCTGAGCGACGAGCAGATTGAAACGCTGCGTAGCGAAGTCGCCAAGTTCACCACTGAAGGTGATCTGCGCCGTGACATCAACATGAAGATCAAACGCTTGATGGACCTGGGCTGCTACCGCGGTCTGCGCCATCGTAAAGGTCTGCCGGTTCGCGGTCAGCGCACCAAGACCAATGCACGCACCCGTAAGGGCCCGCGTAAGCCGATCCGCAAGTAATCGCACCAGCGAATCGACAGGAAAATAGACATGGCAAAACCTGCTGCTCGTCCTCGTAAAAAAATCAAAAAGACAGTGGTTGATGGCATCGCCCACATCCACGCGTCTTTCAACAACACCATCGTGACCATCACCGACCGTCAGGGCAATGCTTTGTCCTGGGCAACGTCCGGTGGTTCGGGTTTCCGTGGTTCGCGCAAATCCACCCCGTTTGCAGCTCAGATTGCTGCTGAACGAGCTGGTCAAGCTGCGCTGGAATACGGTCTGAAAAACCTCGACGTAAATGTCAAGGGTCCAGGTCCAGGTCGTGAGTCCGCCGTTCGTGCTTTGAACAGCTGCGGCTACAAGATCGCCAGCATCACCGACGTGACGCCAATCCCGCATAACGGGTGCCGTCCGCCGAAGAAGCGTCGCGTGTAATCAGGAGACAGATAAATGGCACGTTACATTGGTCCAAAATGCAAACTGTCTCGCCGTGAAGGCACTGACCTTTTCCTGAAGAGTGGCGTTCGCGCTCTGGAATCGAAGTGCAACATCGAAGCAGCCCCAGGTATCCACGGCCAGCGCCGTGGCCGTCAGTCCGACTACGGTACCCAGCTGCGCGAGAAACAAAAAGTCCGTCGTATCTACGGTGTTCTGGAGCGTCAGTTCCGCGGTTACTACCAAGCTGCAGCCTCGAAAAAAGGCGCAACTGGTGAGAACCTGCTGCAACTGCTCGAGTGCCGTCTGGATAACGTCGTTTACCGTATGGGCTTCGGCTCGACTCGTTCCGAGTCGCGTCAGCTGGTTTCGCACAAAGCGATCAGCGTCAACGGTAAGACTGTAAACATTCCATCTTACCAAGTTCGTCCGGGTGACGTGGTCTCGGTTCGTGAGAAATCGCTGAACCAGCTGCGCATTGTTCAAGCCCTTGAACTGTGCTCTCAGCGCGGCCGCGTTGAGTGGGTAGACGTGGATGCTGCTAAAAAGTCGGGCGTTTTCAAGAACGTTCCTGCTCGCAGCGACCTGTCCGCCGACATCAACGAAAACCTGATTGTCGAGCTCTACTCCAAGTAAGGGCTAGAAAATAGGTGCATCCATGCAGATTTCGGTAAATGAGTTCCTGACTCCCCGCCACATTGATGTGCAGGTAGTCAGTCCGACCCGCGCCAAGATTACGCTCGAGCCTCTCGAGCGTGGTTTCGGCCATACCCTGGGCAACGCGCTGCGCCGCATCCTGTTGTCCTCCATGCCTGGCTGTGCAGTAGTCGAGGCCGAGATCGATGGCGTACTCCATGAGTACTCCGCGATCGAAGGTGTACAGGAAGACGTAATTGAAATCCTGTTGAACCTGAAAGGCCTGGCTATCAAACTGCACGGTCGTGACGAAGTTACGCTGACCTTGTCGAAAAAGGGTTCGGGGGTGGTTACCGCTGCCGATATTCAGCTGGATCACGATGTCGAGATCGTCAACCCCGATCACGTAATCGCGAACCTGGCGTCCAACGGCGCCCTGAACATGAAGCTCACTGTAGCTCGTGGTCGCGGTTACGAGCCGGCCGACTCTCGTCAGACTGACGAAGATGAAAGCCGCAGCATTGGCCGTCTTCAGCTGGACGCTTCGTTCAGCCCGGTGCGTCGTATCGCCTATGTGGTCGAAAACGCCCGTGTTGAGCAGCGTACCAACCTGGACAAGCTGGTCATTGATCTGGAAACCAACGGTACTCTGGACCCAGAAGAGGCAATCCGTCGTGCCGCGACCATCCTGCAACAGCAGCTGGCCGCGTTCGTGGATCTCAAAGGTGACAGTGAGCCGGTAGTGGTCGAGCAGGAAGACGAGATCGATCCGATCCTGCTGCGTCCGGTTGACGACCTGGAACTGACCGTACGGTCTGCCAACTGCCTCAAGGCGGAGAACATCTACTACATCGGCGACCTGATTCAGCGCACCGAAGTAGAGCTGTTGAAAACTCCTAACCTGGGCAAGAAGTCCCTGACTGAAATCAAGGACGTTTTGGCTTCCCGTGGTCTGTCCCTCGGCATGCGCCTCGACAACTGGCCGCCTGCAAGTCTTAAGAAGGACGACAAGGCGACTGCCTGATCGTCGTAATCACCGAACGTAGTGTTTGGTAAGGAATGAATCATGCGTCATCGTAAAAGTGGACGTCACCTGAGCCGTACCAGCTCTCACCGCAAGGCTATGTTCCAGAACATGGCAGTGTCGTTGATCGAGCACGAGCTGATCAAAACTACTCTGCCAAAAGCCAAGGAACTGCGCCGCGTTGCCGAGCCGCTGATCACCCTGGCCAAGGAAGATAGCGTAGCCAACCGTCGTCTGGCTTTCGACCGTACCCGTTCGAAATCCGCTGTTGGCAAGCTCTTCAACGATCTGGGCAAGCGCTACGCCACCCGTCAGGGCGGCTACCTGCGTATCCTGAAGTGCGGTTTCCGCGCTGGCGACAACGCGCCTATGGCGTACGTCGAGCTGGTTGATCGTCCAGTCGGTGGTGCTGTAGAAGCCGCCGAGTAAGACGTTCTGTCTGCTACAAAAAACCGGGCCTAGTGCCCGGTTTTTTGTGCTTACAATTATTGTTAATTCCTATCGGTCTAACTCGATCAATGAATTAGCTCTTGTCATGCTGTTCCCAGATACTGTCTGCAAGCCGACAAACGGCACATATAGACCGTCAAGGAGAGCCCATGAGCAAGATTCTTACCACCGCCAGCGGTGCACCTGTAGCCGACAACCAGAATTCCCGTTCGGCTAGCCCTCGCGGTCCGCTGCTGCTCGACGACTTCCACCTGCTGGAAAAACTCGCCCACTTCAACCGCGAGAACATCCCTGAGCGCCGTGTACACGCCAAGGGCTCGGGCGCCTACGGGACCTTCACCGTAACCCGCGATATCACCGGCTACACCTGCGCCAAGCTGTTCGACAAGGTTGGCAAGCAAACCGAGACCTTTTTGCGGTTCTCCACCGTCGGTGGCGAGCGCGGCTCGGCTGACACCGAACGTGACCCGCGTGGCTTCGCGCTGAAGTTCTACACCGAGGAAGGCAACTGGGACATCGTTGGCAACAACACGCCTGTCTTCTTCATCCGCGACCCCCTGAAGTTTCCTGACTTCATCCACACGCAGAAGCGCCATCCGCAGAGCAACCTGAAGAACGCCCAGATGATGTGGGACTTCTGGTCGCATTCGCCCGAGGCCTTGCACCAGGTCACGATCCTGTTCTCTGATCGGGGTATCCCGGACGGCTACCGTCACATGCATGGCTTCGGCAGCCACACCTACAGCCTGATCAGCGCGAGCGGTGAGCGCACCTGGGTCAAATGGCACTACAAGACCCAGCAGGGCATCAAAAACCTGGCGCCGGCCGAAGCAGCACGTCTCGCCGGCACTGATCCTGATTACGCCCAGCGTGACCTGTTCGAAGCGATCGAGCGCGGTGACTACCCACGCTGGACTGTGTGCATCCAGGTCATGAGCGAGGAGCAGGCAGCCAATCGTGCGGAGAATCCATTCGATGTGACCAAGACCTGGTCGCAGAAGGAATTCCCGTTGATCGAGGTTGGCGTGCTCGAGCTCAACCGCAACCCGCTCAACTACTTTGCTGAAGTCGAGCAAGCCACCTTCGGCCCGAGCAACATGGTCCCAGGTGTTGGCCTGTCGCCAGACCGCATGCTGCAGGGGCGTGTGTTCGCCTATGCCGATGCGCACCGCTACCGCGTAGGCACCAATCACCAGCATCTGCCGGTCAACGCTTCACGCAGCCCGGTCAACAGCTACCAGCGCGATGGCGCCATGGCGTCGGGCAGCTACGGCAGCGCGCCTAACTACGAGCCGAACAGCTACAGCGATGCGCCCAAGCAGTCGCCGCAGCATGCCGAGCCGGCGCTTGCCCTGAACGGCGCAGCGGATCGCCACGACCACCGTGAGGACGGCGATTACTACAGCCACGCTGGCGCTCTGTTCCGCTTGATGAGCCCTGAGCAGCAAACACTGCTGATCAACAACATCGCCGGCACCATGGCAGGTGTCAGCGCAGTTGTGGTGATGCGCCAGTTGCAGCACTTCTCCAAGGCTGATCCGGCCTACGGCGAAGGAATTGCCAAGGCGTTAGGGCTGAATCTCGCCTGAGTCGAAATGATAAGTAGAACCGCCCTCATTTGGGCGGTTTTTCAATGAATATCACTACTGTTTAGGCGTTTTTTTGCATGTTATTGCGCGTTTTTCAGTGACCTTGGGGCAGTCCTGGTTCACACTATGCACATAGCGCTTTCACATGGAGAACCAGGGCGATGCAAGGTCACCCGGACGTAATCGATTACCTCAACACGTTGCTCACCGGCGAGCTGGCAGCACGTGATCAGTATTTCATTCATTCGCGGATGTACGAAGACTGGGGCTTGTCCAAGCTCTACGAGCGCATCAACCATGAAATGGAAGAAGAGGCGCAACACGCCGACGCCCTGATGCGCCGCATCCTCATGCTGGAAGGCACCCCGCGCATGCGTCCGGATGATCTGGACGTGGGCACTACTGTGCCGGAGATGCTCGCTGCTGACTTGCGCCTCGAGTACAAGGTGCGTGCAGCACTGTGCAAAGGCATTGAATTGTGCGAAACGCACAAGGATTACATCAGCCGCGACATCCTGCGTCAGCAGTTGGCAGATACCGAAGAAGACCACACCTACTGGCTGGAAAAGCAGCAGGGTCTGATCAAGGTCATCGGCCTGCAGAACTACCTGCAATCGCAGATGTAATCAGCCTGCCGCGACAGGCATGCATGGTTGTAAAAAAGCCCCCGGTAGCGCGCTACCGGGGGCTTTTTCATGGGCTTTACGCCCGGTCACGCTCCAGCAATGGCTTGAGGTAGTGGCCGGTATACGACTGCTTCATCTTGGTCACCTCTTCAGGCGTGCCCACCGCGATGATCTGGCCGCCCTTGGAGCCGCCCTCAGGGCCGAGGTCGACCAGCCAGTCGGCGGTCTTGATCACGTCCAGGTTGTGCTCGATCACTACCACGGTGTTGCCGTGATCGCGCAAGCGGTGCAGTACATCGAGCAACTGCTGGATATCGGCGAAGTGCAGGCCGGTAGTCGGTTCGTCGAGGATGTACAGCGTCTTGCCGGTGTCGCGCTTGGACAGCTCGCGTGACAGCTTGACCCGCTGCGCCTCGCCCCCGGAGAGGGTAGTGGCCGATTGACCGAGCTTGATGTACGACAGGCCGACATCCACCAGCGTCTGCAGCTTGCGCGCCAGCGCCGGCACTGCATCGAAGAATGCGCGGGCATCCTCGATGGTCATTTCCAGCACCTCGTGGATGTTCTTGCCCTTGTACTTGATCTCCAGCGTCTCGCGGTTGTAGCGCTTGCTCTTGCACACGTCGCAGGGCACGTAGATGTCCGGCAGGAAGTGCATCTCGACCTTGATCAAGCCATCGCCCTGGCACGCTTCGCAGCGACCGCCCTTGACGTTGAACGAGAACCGTCCTGGGCCATAACCGCGTGCACGCGACTCCGGTACACCTGCGAACAGCTCGCGTACTGGGGTGAAGATACCGGTGTAAGTCGCCGGGTTCGAGCGTGGGGTGCGACCGATCGGGCTCTGGTCAATGTCGACCACTTTATCCAGATGCTGCAGGCCATCCATGCTGCTGTGGGGGGCAGCCTCATGGCTGGTGGCGCCGTTCAGCGCAGTCGCCGCCAGCGGGAACAGCGTGTTGTTGATCAGCGTGGATTTGCCTGACCCGGAGACACCGGTTACGCAAGTCAGCAAGCCGATCGGGATTTCCAGATCGACGTTCTGCAAATTGTTGCCACGCGCGCCTTTGAGCTTGAGCGACAGCTTCTTGTCACGCGGCGTACGTTTGGCCGGTACGGCAATCTTCTTGCGCCCGGACAGGTAGGCACCGGTCAGCGAGTCAGGGTGGTCCATGACCTCCTGCGGCGTACCCTCGGCAACGATCTGGCCACCGTGCACACCAGCGCCCGGGCCGATGTCGACAACGTAGTCAGCCAGGCGAATGGCGTCCTCGTCGTGCTCCACCACAATGACCGTATTGCCCAGATCGCGCAGGTGGTTGAGGGTGCCGAGCAAGCGGTCGTTGTCGCGCTGATGCAAGCCAATCGACGGCTCATCGAGGATATACATGACGCCGACCAGGCCCGCGCCAATCTGGCTGGCCAGGCGAATACGCTGCGCCTCGCCGCCGGAGAGGGTATCGGCACTGCGATCCAGGGTCAGGTAATCAAGGCCGACGTTGACCAGAAACTGCAGGCGTTCGCAGATCTCCTTGAGGATCTTCGACGCGATCTCGCCACGGCGACCGGTCAGGGTCAGCTCGCTGAAGTAAGTGCTGGCATCGCCAATCGGCAGGTTGGTCACCGCCGGCAGGGTTTTCTCGCCAACCCACACGTGCCGCGATTCACGCCGTAGGCGGGTGCCGCGACAGTCCGGGCATGGCTGCGTCCCCAGGAACTTGGCCAGTTCCTCGCGCACCGTCGCCGACTCGGTCTCGCGGTAGCGCCGCTCCAGATTCGGCACGATGCCTTCAAACGGGTGCGAGCGCTTGACGATATCGCCACGGTCGTTCAGGTATTTGAAGTCGACGTTCTGCTTGCCGCTACCTTGCAGAATGACCTTTTGATCCTCTGCCGCCAGCTCGGCAAACGGTTGCTCCAGGCTGAAGCCAAAATGCTTGGCAAGCGAGCCGAGCATCTGGAAGTAGTACACGTTGCGCCGGTCCCAGCCGCGGATCGCGCCCTCGGCCAGAGTCAGCTCGGTGTTCACCAGGCGCTTGGTGTCGAAGTACTGCTTCACGCCCAGGCCGTCGCAGGTCGGGCATGCGCCAGCCGGGTTGTTGAAGGAGAACAGCTTGGGCTCCAGCTCGCTGATGGCATGGCCGCAAATCGGGCAGGCAAAGCGTGCAGAGAAGATGATTTCTTCGCCCGGCTCGTCGTCCATCGGCGCTACCAGAGCAATGCCGTCAGCCAGCTTCAGCGCGGTCTCGAACGACTCAGCCAGGCGCTGCTGCAGGTCGCTGCGGACCTTGAAGCGGTCGACCACGACATCGATACTGTGTTTTTTCTGCTTCTCGAGGGTCGGCAGTTCGTCCATCTCGTACAGCTTGCCGTTGACCCGCACGCGCACAAAGCCCTGCGCGCGCAGCTCGTCGAACACCGCCAGGTGCTCACCCTTGCGCTCGCGGATGACCGGCGCCAGCAGCATCAGCTTGCTGCCCTCAGGCTGCTCAAGCACCAAGTCGACCATCTGGCTGACCGTTTGCGCTTCCAGCGGGATGTCATGGTCCGGGCAGCGCGGGGTACCTACCCGCGCATACAAAAGACGCAGGTAGTCGTAGATTTCGGTGATGGTGCCGACCGTCGAGCGCGGGTTGTGCGAAGTCGATTTCTGCTCGATCGAGATTGCCGGCGAAAGCCCCTCGATGGTGTCGACGTCGGGTTTTTCCATCATCGACAGGAATTGCCGGGCATACGCCGACAACGACTCGACATAGCGACGTTGACCCTCGGCGTAGAGGGTGTCGAAGGCCAGCGATGACTTGCCGGAACCGGACAAGCCGGTGATCACGATCAACTTGTCCCGGGGCAGGGTCAGGTCGATGTTCTTCAGGTTGTGGGTACGTGCCCCACGAATCAGAATCTTGTCCACTGCGGCCTCGCTTGGCGGGCATAAACATAGAAGTATACGGCGCGCTGCCATTACGCGGCAAAGCGTCGCGTATATGCCGTCAAGGCGTGGGACTGATAGAATCGCCGCCGGTTCACACGAGGTTTATCCATGCACGACACCCACAACGAGCGCATGAGTGGTAGCGAGACTCGCGCCGCCGGTGGCCTGGCCCTGGTCTTTGCCTTTCGTATGCTGGGCATGTTCATGGTGCTGCCGGTACTTGCCACCTATGGCATGGACCTGGCGGGCGCCACGCCTGCGCTGATCGGTCTGGCCATCGGTGCCTACGGCCTGACTCAGGCGGTGCTGCAGATCCCGTTCGGGATGATCTCCGACCGCATCGGCCGGCGCCCGGTGATCTACCTCGGGCTGATCATCTTCGCCCTCGGCAGTGTCCTGGCAGCCCAGGCCGACTCGATCTGGGGCGTGATCGCCGGGCGCATTCTGCAGGGCGCCGGGGCGATCTCGGCAGCGGTCATGGCGCTGCTCTCCGACCTGACCCGAGAACAGCACCGGACCAAGGCCATGGCCATGATCGGCATGAGCATCGGTTTGTCGTTTGCCGTGGCAATGGTGGTGGGGCCATTGTTGACGCGCGCCTTTGGCTTGTCAGGATTGTTCCTCGCAACTGCAGGACTTGCCCTGGTCGGCATCCTCCTGGTGGCCTTCCTCGTACCACGTGCGCACAGCACCCTGCAGCACCGCGAGTCGGGGGTGGCGCGCAAGGCCATCGGCCCGACCCTGCGCCATCCGGACCTTCTGCGCCTGGACGCGGGTATTTTTGTTCTGCATGCGATCCTCATGGCCAGCTTCATTGCGCTGCCTTTGGCCTTCGTCGAGCGCGGAGGCCTGCCCAAGGAAGAACACTGGTGGGTATACCTGACCGCGTTGTTCGTCTCATTTTTTGCAATGGTGCCGTTCATTATCTACGGCGAAAAAAAGCGCAAGATGAAGCGTGTGTTGCTCGGCGCGGTGAGCGTTCTGCTGCTGGTGGAGATGTTCTTCTGGCAGTGGGCTGACAACTTGCACGGACTGGTGATCGGCACCGTGATATTCTTTACTGCCTTCAACCTGCTGGAGGCATCGTTGCCTTCGCTGGTCAGCAAGGTGTCGCCCGCCGGCGGCAAGGGAACGGCCATGGGGGTTTATTCCACCAGCCAGTTCCTCGGTGCCGCGCTGGGAGGAATCATCGGTGGCTGGTTGTTCCAGCACGGTGGTCTGGGCATGGTGTTCGTCGGTTGTGCGCTGCTGTGTGCTATGTGGTTGGTCGTCGCCTTGAGCATGAACGAGCCGCCCTATGTGACCAGCCTGCGCATGCCGCTGACGCCTGAGGCAGTCCGGGAAGCCGGGTTGGCCGAACGTCTGATGGCCGTGCCGGGTGTGACCGACGCCGTGGTGGTGGCAGAAGAGTCCGCCATCTATATCAAACTGGATACGAAAATTTTGGACCGTACGACCCTCGAGCGTCTGGTAAATCCAGCCTCATCGGCGTGCGAAGCCTAGGAGAACGTTATGGCCCGTGGGGTTAACAAAGTCATTCTGGTCGGTACCTGTGGTCAGGATCCCGAAGTCCGCTACCTGCCCAACGGTAACGCCGTGACCAACCTGAGCCTGGCCACCAGCGAGCAGTGGACCGACAAGCAGTCCGGTCAGAAGGTCGAGCGTACCGAGTGGCACCGTGTGTCGATGTTCGGCAAGGTTGCCGAAATCGCCGGTGAATACCTGCGCAAGGGTTCCCAGGTCTACATCGAGGGCAAGCTGCAGACCCGCGAGTGGGAAAAAGACGGCATCAAGCGCTACACCACTGAAATCATCGTCGACATGCAAGGCACCATGCAGTTGCTCGGCGGCCGTCCGCAGAACCAGCAGGGCGGTGGTGATCAGTACAACCAGGGTGGTGGCAATAACTACAACCAGGGCGGCGGTCAGCCACAGCAGTACAACCAGCAGCAGCCACAGCAGCAGGCACCGCGTCAGCAGGCACCACGCCCGCAGCAGTCCCAGCAGCGCCCGGCGCCGCAACAGCCAGCGCCACAGCCGGCTGCTGACTTCGACAGCTTTGATGACGATATTCCGTTCTGACACTAAAGCTGGCTTGGTTGAATAGAAGCCCGCGGCAGCCTATGCCGCGGGCTTTTTTTGGATTATGGTTTCTGGTTAGGGAAGGGCAACCTAATCCTGTAGGGCATTTCCGAAGTTCTGCCTTGGCCGGTTTTTCATAGCATCGATTGCTTAGTATTCGCTTTTTAAGGAGCGAATCATGCAGGCAGATTTAGCAGAGCAAACCAAACAAACGATCATGCTGAGTAGCAACAAAGAAGACTACGTAATTGCCGGTTTTTCCGATGCTTATCAGGCCGCGGTCGATGCCAGAAAAATCGGTCGGGCAGGCGGCGTTCTGCTGGTCATCATCGGTTTGATCGCCGTCGTGGTAATGCTCTCGACCTTGGCATTTGCGCCAACGCCCTCTTCCTATTTCTACTACGGCGAAACAACGCTGCTGATGCACATTCGGCCTTACGTAGCCGTGATAGGCGTATTGGGAGGGCTGTGCATAGTAATGGGGGGCAGGCAGCACGCTAGTGCAAGCATCTCCGAGGACGCATTCTTGCTGGATCACTACGATTTGGACTGGGAGGGTGAAGCTGACAAGGTGACTGTGCAATTGCGCCATGTGAATGGCGACCACTTCCATATTACAAGCAAAGCGTCCTGAGTTTTTTAGAGGCTGGCTCACTCTGTAATACATCGGCACTACTCAAAAGCTGCCGATGTACGGGTCAGGTCAATAGGCCTTCAGGCCCGCTCACCACACAGATCCAGCGCAAACCAATGCTCCGTCGCCTGCGCATCCAGCCCCGCCCCGAGCAAGCCAAACAACTTGCCCAGTGCAGCTTCGCGGGTCATGCCGCCTCCGCTGATCAGGCCGGTGTCACGCAGCCGGCTACCGGCGGCGTAGGTGTCAAACACCACCGAACCAACCGGGCACTGGCTGATCGCAACGATCACCACACCGCCTTGGTGGGCGTCATGCAGCACATCCAGCAAGGCCTGGTCGTCGGACGGCCCGGTGCCGCTGCCGTAGCATTCCAGCACCAGCCCTTGCACGCCGCTGTCGAGCAGCCCACGCAGGTGTTCTGCCTGCAGGCCGGGGAACACCGGCAATACCGCCAGCTTTACCGGCTGACGCGGCTGACGATAGTCGAGCACCGCCGGGATGGCTGGCGCGCGCTCGCTGTCGCGATGACGGGGCAGGGCGGCGAAGGCGTCGAACGCCTCGCTGCGCAGTTTGGAGGCGCGGCAGCCGTGCAGCAGTTGCTCGTGGAAGTAAAGCTGCACGCCGTCTTCGATGCCGCTTTCAAGCAGGCGCAGGGCGCCGATCAGGTTATCCCAGGCGTCGCTGTCCGGTGCGCCGGCGGGCAGCATCGAGCCGGTCAGCAGTACTGGCACCGGCAAGCCGAGCAGCACGAACGACAAAGCCGCGCCGGTGTAGGCCAGGGTATCGGTACCGTGCAGCACCAGCACGCCGTCGTGGCCGTCACGTTCCACTCCCTCGACAATCGCGTCACGCATGGCCAGCCAGTTGGCTTGCTGCATGTTGGCGCTGTCCAGCAGTGGGTTCATTTCACACAGGGTCCAGTGGATCTGCGGTGCATCGTCAAGCTGCGCCAGATGCTCGCGCATGCGCACGTCGAAGCCGCCCGCCGGGGCCAGGCCCTGGGGTGTTTCGAGCATGCCGATGGTGCCACCGGTATAGAGGACGAGAAGATTCTTGACTGCACGCATGGCGCATTCCGTAACGATGAGCGGAGAGTAAAGCAGCCGCCCGCGAACGGGGCGGCTGGCAGGGGAGGATATCAGCGCTGGGTCTGAACCTGACCGACGGTGTTGTCAGCGGTTGTTTCAGCAGCTGCCGGCACTGGCCAGGCGTTGCGGTCCAGGTCCAGGTCAGGGAACTTGCTCGAGTCGAACACTGGCTGCTTGATGCCAGCCTTGCGCTGCACATCGTAGTCGCGCATTACCCGCAGGCCGATGTTGAACAGCAGGGTCAGCGCGATCAGGTTGACGAAGGCCAGGCAGGTCATGGTGATGTCGGCGAAGGCGAACACGGTCGACAGGTCTTGCGCCGAACCCCATACGATCAGCGCCAGGACCAGGCCGCGGTAGCCCATCAGCACCGAACGCTTGCGGGTCAGGAACTGCAGGCTGGTTTCGCCCAGGTAGTAGTTGTAGAGGATGCAGGTGAAGACGAACAGCGACAGCGCGACGCTGACGAACAGACGACCCCAGTCACCAACTACAGCGGCCAGCGAGTTCTGGGTCAGGACGATGCCGTCACCTTCGAAGCCCGGAGTGTAGAAGCCCGACAGCAGGATCAGCAGTGCGGTGCAGGTGCAGATCACGAAGGTGTCGAGAAACACGCTGAACGCCTGCACCACGCCCTGTGCGCCAGGGTGCTTGACCGCGGCCACAGCAGCAACGTTGGGCGCACTGCCCAGACCCGCTTCGTTGGCGAACACGCCACGCTTGACGCCCATCACGATCGCGCTGCCGAGCAGGCCGCCGAACGCAGGGTCAAGGCCGAAAGCGCTTTTGAAGATGGTTTCCAGCATCGCCGGAACGTGCTCGATCTGGCTGCCGATCACATACAGGGTGACGCCGATGTAGGCCAGGGTCTTGACCGGTACCAGCAGGTCGGACACCGAAGCAATACGCTTGATACCACCGAGGAAGACGATCGCCAGCAGCACTGCCAGGGCAATACCGGTCTGCTGCGGCGGGAAGCCGAAGGCATTCTGCAGCGAGTGGGTCACGGTGTACGACTGCAGGCCGTTGAAGGCGAAGCCGTAGGTCACCAGCAGCAGCAGCGAGAACACCACCGCCATGCGCTTGAATTTCAAGCCATGCAGGATGTAGTACGCCGGGCCGCCACGGTACAGGCCATCGCCATCGGCGCGCTTGTACACCTGGGCCAGGGTACATTCGAAGAAGCTGCTGGACATGCCGACCAGCGCGGTCACCCACATCCAGAACACCGCGCCTGGGCCACCAAGGGTCACGGCGATACCCACACCGGCAATGTTACCGGCGCCAACACGGCCGGCCAGGCTCAGCATCAGTGCCTGGAACGAGCTCAGCTGGCCAGCCTGGCCACGCAGGGATTCTTTGAACACACTGAACATGTGCACGAAGTGACGGAACTGGACGAACCGCGAGCGGATGGTGAAGTAGCTACCAAGTCCGACGATAAGGACGATGAGCAGCTTCCCCGAAAGGAAATCGTTGAGTACTTCGAGCATGGCAAATGACCTCGATTCTTATTCTTCGCGTGGAATGACCAGCGACGGCAACAACGCGCCGCTTTTCGTTGGGCGCATGGTTGGCCATGACAAGAGTCGTTACAATTTCGCGGATTGCTCTCAGTTGGCGCGACTTGATGCTATGCTTGCGTCACTCGCATCAGCTGGACCTCGTACATGAGCGATCATTTCGCTAACAACCTGAAATTGGCCTGTAGCCACTACCGCTCTATCTCCGAGGTTTGCCGACAGCTGTCGATCAACCGCGCCCAGTTCAACAAGTATTTGAGCGGGCAAAGCCGTCCGACGGCTTACAACCTAAAGCGCATCGGCGATTTCTTCGGAGTTGAGGATTACGAGCTGAATTTGCCGCCCGAGCAGTTCGCGCGTTTAATCGGCGCGCGCGTTCCGTCGGAGCAGAATGGGCCGCTGAACGACCCCATCAGCGAGCTGTTCAAGCCGTTGCACGCGCATGCCGGCAACCTCTCGCGTTACTGCGGCTATTACTTCGAATACTCCAACTGCATGTCGGTGCCGGGGACGATTCTGGTCTCACTGGTGCATTTGCGTGAGGAGCGCGGCAGCTTTCTGTTCGAGCGCCAGGAACGCCAGGAGCGCAGCAGCGCCACCGACCTGCACGCCGAAGTACGTTGCCGCTACCTCGGTGCGGCGTTTCAGTTGCAGGACCGTATGTTCCTGATCGACTACGAATCACTGACCCTCAACGAGATGAGCCAGACCATCCTCATCCCCAGCTTCAAGAGCCGCATCACCCGCTTGAACGGCCTCAAGACCGGGGTCTCCAGCGGCGATCGGCGTAACCCGGCCTGTACCCGGGTGGTCTGGGAATTTCTTGGCGAGGAGATCAACCGCATCAACGCCTATCGCCAGGTCAAGCTGTACCGCCCGGACGATCCGCGCATCGACGATGACGTGCGCGAGCGCCTCAGCGTCGGCCCGCTGAGCAACGGCCTGTTCGAGATCGAGTAGGCCACCTCAGCCGCGAATGAACGCTGCCGTCACTTCTGCCACCTGGTCGGCGACCTGCGGATTGTCCCGCAGGTGGGCGGCGATGCCGTGGTCGCAATCGGTCAATAGCAGGCACTCGACATGCGGCGCTGGCACCGAGCGCAGCAGGGTATGAGTGACCTCCTCCGGGATCGGGCTGTAGCGCTGCACACCAGACACCCAGCGCGTCCCCGCCGAGGTCCCCGCACCTTGGCCATAGGCACGCGAATTGAGCCCGTCGTACTCACCGATCACCAGCAGTACCTGGCCGGTAAAGGTGCGCAAGAATTCGTAGCTGTCACATTGCAGAAAGGCGAACGGCTGGCGAATCGCTGCGGTGAACTCGGGGCCGAACGGCGCCTGATGCGCCGCGTCCGGGTAAACCGCCGGACAGATCAGCACCAGCTTGGAGATACTCGGCAGTTGCGCGGCCATCTTCAGTGCAATGGCTGCGCCGAGGCTGTGGCCGATCAAGGTATGGCACTGTTCGGCGATATGCCGATGAAAGCTCAGTGCCTCGTGCAGATTGGTATTCAGCGACGGCGCAGCGGCGCCCGGTTGGCTGGCCACGCTGTGGCCGGACAAGTTGCCGCTCAGCGAGCCTATGCCCTGCGCCTGCAAGCGGTACAGCAACGGGTTGAGGCGGGTGAAGTCCGAGCGCGCGCCACCGACGATAAAGGCGGGTGGTGCCTGCTCGACATCGGGCACCAGCAGTCGCGCCTGCTGCCGATAGCTGTCGAATGACTGTTCGATGAACCGCTCTGCGCCGGGCGCTGCCTCGTCGTACTGCCAGGTCGAGCGGCGTGCAGCGATGGATTCGGTGGGCATGTAGACCTTCACGCTGAGCAGGGATGGCGCGCTCAGTATAGGTCGAGAACGGCCTCGGTAAGTGCGCTACCGCAATGCCGAGCAACGCTGCAATCCAGCAGGCGTTGGACTTCCCCTGCCGGAAACCGCAAAATGCTTTTTTTCTTCCAACGATCTGAGCGGACCTTTTTACCCTATGCGTATGCGCCTGATGCTGTTGGGTGGTGGCAATGCCCTCGGGCAAGCGCTGATTCGTCTCGGGGCCGAGGAAGACATCGGATTCCTGGCACCGCGTCCGCCGGACAACGGCTGGGATCCGGCCAGCCTGACCCTGCTGCTGGACGAACACCGCCCCAATGTGGTGATCAACCTCGCCTATTACTTTGACTGGTTCCAGGCCGAGGCGGTCAGCGAACAGCGCCTCGCCCAGCAGGAACGTGCAGTCGAGCGCCTTGCCGAGCTGTGCCAGCACCACGAAATGATCCTCGTGCAGCCTTCCAGCTATCGCGTGTTCGATGGCTCGCGGGCCACTGCCTACAGCGAAAAGGACGAGCCGAAGCCCCTGGGCAGTCGCGGCCAGGCGCTGTGGCGGATCGAGCAGAGCGTGCGTGCGACCTGCCCGCAGCACGTCCTGTTGCGCTTCGGCTGGGTGCTGGATGAGAGCATCGACGGCACCCTCGGGCGCTTCCTGACCCGCGCCGAGCAGCCGCAGGAGTTGCTCCTGGCAGATGACCGCCGCGGCAATCCGACGCCAGTGGACGATGCCGCACGGGTCATCCTCTCGGTGCTCAAGCAGCTCGACTGCGCCGCGCCGCTGTGGGGCACCTACCACTACGCCGGCAACGAGGCGACCACGCCGCTGGCGCTGGGCCAGGCGATCCTTGCCGAAGCACAGCAATGGCGCCAGCTCGCAGTGCAGGCACCGACCGCCCAGGCCCACGCTGCGCGGCCGGACGCCAGCGAAGAGCCGCAGAACGCGGTGCTGGCCTGCAAGAAGATCCTTCATACCTTTGGCATCAAGCCGCGCGCCTGGCGCTCGGGCCTGGCGCCTTTACTGGACCGATTCTACCGACATGGCTGACGCCCCTATTCTGATCACCGGCGGCGCGGGCTTCATCGGCTCGCACCTGTCCGACGCCTTGCTGGGCAAAGGCTATGCGGTACGCATCCTTGACGACCTGTCCACCGGCAAGCGTGCCAACCTGCAATTGCAGCACCCTGGCCTGGAGCTGATCGAAGGCGATGTCGCCGACGCGGCCTTGGTCGCCCGTGCTGCCGCTGGCTGCCGCGCCGTGGTGCATCTGGCTGCAGTGGCCTCGGTGCAGGCCTCGGTGGATGACCCGGTGAAAACCCACCAGAGCAATTTCATCGGCACGCTGAATGTCTGCGAAGCCATGCGCCTGAATGGCGTGCGTCGGGTGCTGTTTGCGTCCAGCGCCGCGGTGTACGGCAACAATGGCGAAGGCCAGTCGATTGCCGAAGACACGCCCAAGGCACCCCTGACGCCGTACGCAGTGGACAAGCTCGCCAGCGAGCAGTACCTGGACTTCTACCGCCGCCAGCATGGTCTGGAGCCGGTGATCTTCCGCTTCTTCAACATCTTCGGCCCGCGCCAGGATCCGTCCTCGCCGTACTCCGGGGTGATCAGCATCTTCAGCGAGCGTGCTACCCAAGGCTTGCCGATCAAAGTGTTTGGCGACGGTGAACAGACTCGCGACTTCCTCTATGTCGGCGATCTGGTCCAGGTCATGGTCCAGGCCCTCGAGCAACCGCAGGTGGAAGAGGGCGCCGTGAACATCGGCCTGAACCAGGCCACCTCTCTGAATCAGCTGCTGGCCGCACTGCGCGATGTAGTCGGCAGCCTGCCGGATATCAGCTACAGCGAAGCCCGCTCCGGCGACATCCGCCACTCCCGCGCCGACAACGCGCGCTTGCTGGCACGCTTCAAACTCCCTCAACCGACGCCAATGGTCGAAGGTTTGGCCAAGCTGTTGGGCAAGGGCTAAGCCTCCGTTCCGCAGGTCGCTCTGGCCTGCGGGAAACCCATCTGCGCGTCAGACCTTTCTGAAATCAAATCCAAATGCTTCTGCAAAAGCCCGTCTAGGAATTATCCTACGCGTCTTTCGGAAGCAGCTCAGTTGTCGGGAAATCACCTCAGTCTTAATGTCACAGGGTCGCCAGAAGTGGTGACCGGGTGTGAGAACCCGACAACACAAATTACGGCCAGTTTATGGCAGCCGTGCGCGGGCAGACTTCGGTCTGGCCGGGTTTCTCTTGTGTCTCGGTTTCTCACCCTGTGCACGGCTGCCACCCTCAATCCGTGAGAAGAGCGACGGTGGTGGTTTTCTGTGAACACACAAGAGACCTGACCATGAAAAAGCTCGTCCCCGACCCGCCAGTAGCCTATTTCCTGATTAACGCCGAACTCAGCGTGGAAGATGCGCTCGCTCAGGTCGACAAGCTGCTCGACTGCTTGAACGGAACAATCAGAGCCAATCTTGTCGGTGATCCTATCGGCATCCACAAGTACTTGCTGGAGGTCATAGAGGTGCTCAACCAGCTGATACTTGCGTTGGTTGCGCATGCCAGGGATAAGGAGGCGGTGTCATGAAAACCGATATCAAGCACCGCCGAACTCCAGGCCAGACACCTTGCCAGAACCTTTTCTGCGTACAGCGCGATGTGCCACTTGATCAGGCGTTCTCGGAGCTATCTGTACTCCTGGGCTGTATCCGCCATCTCGCTACAGAGGCGGAGATGGAGAATGATCGGCAAGCAGGCAGCGCTGTACGAATACTGAGTGAGCTCGCCAAGGCCCTGATTGACGACATTGAGCTGGGTGTCAACAGAGCACTGGTTTCGCACTGAACCACTGCTCTGCTCGCGGAGAATTTATTGGCTTTACCTGCGCCTGCATGTCTGCCTGCATGAAGGCTGGCAACGCCCAACGCGGACAGCAAAAAGCCGCTGCCTGATGGCAGCGGCTTTGTCATGCACAGCGATCAGAACTTGTAGCCGATACCGACCATGTACACCCATGGATCGACTTCAACGTCGACCTTGGTCTTGCTGTAGCCCAGTGCGGCAGGGCCGTCGACGGTGGCTTTGGTGTCGATGTCGACATACCAGACCGAGGCGTTGATCAGCACGTTGTCGGTGATCATGTAGTCCATGCCGAGCTGGCCGGCGATGCCGATCGAGTCCTGCATCTTCAGGTTGCTGAAGCCTTGCTGCTTGCGCGCGCTGCTCAGGTCTTCATCGAAGAACAGGGTGTAGTTGATGCCCACGCCCACGTACGGCTGGAACTTGGACGCTGGGTCCATCGGGAAGTACTGCAGCGACAAAGTCGGTGGCAGTTGCTTGATGTCGGCCAGCTTGCCATCCAGGCCGCCGCCCAGGCCCTTGACGCCAACGGTGTGCTGGAACGGCGTGGCTGCCAGCAACTCGATACCGATGTGATCGCTAAGCATGTAAGCGAAGGTCAGGCCCAGCTGGGTGTCGCTGGTCAGGGTTGCCTTGGTGCCGGCTACCTTGTTGCCGTCGAAGCGCAAGTCGCCGCTGCTTTCGTTGGGCGCGGTGGTGATGGCGCCGGCGCGGACAATGAAATCACCCGGCTGGTGAGCGTGGGCAACAGGCGCGACGAGGGCCAGGGCGACGAGCGAGGCGCCGAGCAAGGACTTGTTCATGGAAGCTCCGAAAGGACATAGGTAATCAATGGCCTAATGGTACGGAGGCGCTTAAACCAAATGTTTGACCCAGCTCAACGAAGCGCGGCATAGCCGCCCTGCGGCTTATTTCAGCTCGTAAGCGTAGATTTTTTCGGCTTCCATCTGGTAGCCGGCGTCGGCCAGCTCGCTGCTGCTGGCTTTGACGTGCATGCGTCCTTCGATCCAGTACGGCTGGTACAGGTCTTCGACGCGCACACCCATCTCGCTGAAAATATGCACGATCTGATTCGACGGCGGCGGTGGCACGTGAATACAGGCGCCGTAATACGGCACCAGCAAAAACTCGGTGGTACGGCCTTCTTCGCTGACTTCCAGCGGCACGATGTAGCCCGGCAGCTTGATCTGCTGATTGTCCAGCGCCTGCACCACTGGCGCATTGGCCGATCGCTGTGGCGCAGGGGGTGCGGACTCGGCGGCCAGCGCGTTGCCGATCTGCGACAGGTCGTGCAACGGCGCCAGCTGCGGCACTTCTACGGGTGCGCCTTCGGGGATCAGCGCCGGCCAGTCCAACTCGCGCGGCTCAGCCGCCCACACCGGCGAGGTAAAGAGCAGCACCAGCACCATCAGGCGGCGCCAGAGCTGGGCACTAATGCAGGGCAAACGCATGGCAATCACTCACAGATGAATCGACAGACCATCAGCCAATGACTGCCGATAGGCACGCCAGGCTGGCACGCTGCCCATCAGCAACGCTGCGCCGAGGATGATAGCCAGCAGCGTCCATTCATGGCTACTCGGCCAGGCCAGCGGCAGGTACAAACCATAGTTGGCCTGCACGTAGCCCTGAGCCAGAGCGATGCCGGCGTACAGCAGGGCGAGACCGGCGACGATACCCGCTACCGCCAGCGCCAGCGCCTCGAGTATCAACAAGCCGGCGATATGCCAGGGCCGAGCACCCACCGAACGCAGGATGGCCATCTCCCGGCGGCGTTCGTTGAGGCTGGTCAGGATCGCCGTGAGCATGCCGATCAAGCCGGTCAGCACGACAAACAACGACACCACGAACAGCGCTTGCTCGGCGGTGCCCATCAGGCTCCACAGTTCCTGCAGGGCTACGCCTGGGAGAATCGCCAGCAACGGCTCATTGGCGTACTGATTGATCTCGCGCTGCACGCTGAAGGTAGCGATCTTGTTGTTCAGGCCAAGCATGAAGGCGGTGATCGCAGTCGGTTGCAGGTCCATGCCGCGCGCCTGCTCGGCACTGATGCGCCCTGCGCCGCGGGCCGGCACGCCGTTGTGCCAGTCGACGTGAATGGCTTCCATGCCGGCCAGGCTGATGTGCAGGGTGCGGTCGACCGGGGTGCCAGTGCGCTTGAGCACGCCGACCACGGTGAACGGCTTGTCATCGTGCTTGACCAGGCTGATCGCCGCCACGCCATGGGCCAGCACCAGCTTGTCGCCGAGCTTGTAGTGCAGGGCATCGGCGACTTCGGCGCCGAGCACCACGTCGAACGGGTTATCGGCAAACGGCCGACCCTGGCTGAGTTCCAGGTGCTGGCGACGACCGTACTGGTAATGGCTGAAGTAATCGGTGCTGGTGCCCATTACCCGATAGCCGCGATGCGAGTCGCCGAGCGAAATCGGGATCGCCCACTTCACCCGCGGGTCGCTGGCGTAGTGCTGGTAGCTGTCCCAGCGAATGTTGTTGGTGGCGTTGCCGATGCGAAACACCGAGTACAGCAGCAGGTTGACCGAGCCCGAGCGGGCGCCGACGATCAGGTCGGTACCGCTGATGGTGCTGGCAAAGCTGGCGCGGGCTTCAGTGCGGACCCGTTCCACGGCCAGCAGCAAGCACACCGACAGGGCAATCGCGAAGGCGGTAAGAAAGGCCGTGAAGCGCCGGTTGGCGAGGCTGGCCAGAGCAAGACGGAGCAGGTACATCAGGCCTCCCGGGGCGTGGCGGCGCGATTGAGTTCGGCCAGTGACAGGTGTCGGTCGAACAGCGGCGCCAGGCTCTGGTCGTGGCTGACGAACAGCAGGCTGGAGCCGGCGGCGCGGCATTCGTCGAACAGCAGTCGGATAAAGGCTTCGCGGGTGTCGGCGTCGAGCGCCGAGGTCGGCTCGTCGGCGATCACCAGCTCCGGCTGGCCAATCAGCGCCCGGGCTGCGGCCACCCGTTGCTGCTGGCCGATCGACAGGCTGTCGGCGCGCCGCGCGAGCATTGCCGGGTCAGTCAGGCCCAGGTGCGCGAGCAGTTGCGTGGCCGCTTGATCGACGCTGCCATGGCGCTGGCGGGCACGCTCGGCGCGGCTGACAGAAAAACGACAAGGCAACTCGACGTTTTCCCGCACCGAGAGAAACGGCAGCAGGTTGAACTGCTGGAAGATGTAGCCGGTGTGATCGACGCGGAAGCGATCGCGCGCGCCCTGGCCCAGCTCGGCCAAGGCCTGACCAAGCAGGTGCACGCTACCTTGCGCCGGTAGATTCACGCCGCCGAGCAGGCCGAGCAGGGTGGTTTTGCCGCTGCCGCTGGGGCCCTTGAGAAACAGCGCTTCGCCCGCTTCCAGGCGAAACTGCGGGATGTCCAGCAGTGGCGCCTGGCCGGGCCAGGCGAACAGCAGATCACGCAGTTCGATCAACGCCTGGCTCATTCAGAACGCGACCGTCGCAGCGGCAGGCGTTGCTTCAAGGCCTTTTTGACCATTAGGCCCAATCAACTGCACGTTGATCTTCTGCATCGCCGGGTAGGCCTTGAACAGCGGCGCGAGGTCGATGCTGGCGAGTTTGCCCGGGTTGCTGCAAGTGAACTGGTAGTGCGCTTCGATATCGCTGTGCGCGTGTTTCTCGGTTTTGCCCGCAGCGGCTGCTGGCGCTTCGAACAGCGGGCTTTGCAGCTCCTGTGCGTCGATGCTGCAGCCGGCGTCCTTGGCCACACCGAATAACTGCAGCGGCTGTTCCAGTTGCTTACGCACGCTGGCTACCTTGGCTTTGTCCGCATCGCTGCTGGCGACATGTTCAAAACCTACCAGGTTCATCGCCGGGCTATCCAGGCCGAGTTCAAGGGTTTTGCCATCCAGCACTATGTCGAGTTTGGCCACGCCGTGTTCATGGGCGCCCAGGGCAGTGTGGTCGTGATCGTGGTCATGCTCATCGTGGGCATGCGCTACGGCCAGGGGCAGCAGGGCGAAGGGCAGTGCAAGCAACAGGCGGCGCATGGACAACTCCAGAGAGCAGGATGAATGATTTGGTAATGTTATAACAATTTTTCAGGCGAGTGCCAGCCGCTTGGCGAAGGTTTCATCTCGTGGGAGCATGGGCGCCAGGCAATCGTGATCGAGGAAGTCAGCGTGAGAATACGAGGAACGATCGGCGACTGGCCGGTGGACCTGACCATCGAGCTGGAACCGGCGGAATGGGCGCAGCTGGGGCATCAGGTGGAGGTCAGTGCGCCGGTGGAAAAGCCCACGCCAGTGCCTGCGGTGCGGCAGGGCGATGACCAGTGGCAAGCTGCGCGCGAAGCCTTGCGCGTGGCCGGGCAGATGACTGGGCCAGAATTACTTGAGCAACTGGAGCACTTGACCGGCAGCACGGCAGCGGGCAAGCGGCTGTTGGTGCGCTTGCGTCACAGTGCAGAGGTTAAAGTGGAAAGTGCGGGGGATGCACCGGTGTATCACTGGCTGGGTTGAGTTGAGCCAGGTCGCGAGTTTGGTGGTGGCATATGCATCGCTGGGGCCGCTGCGCGACCCTTTCGCGACACAAGGCCGCTCAGTTGACCGCGTAGGCTGTTGGTGCGCGGTTTCTGTAGAGCGGCCTTGCCGGGGCGCCGGACCGGTCGGAAAGGGCTGCATGGCAGCCCCAGGATTTATGTAACGCCGCAGACCGCAGCTCAATACATCAAGGCAAACAGCTTGCGCCGGTAAGCGGTAACCAGCGGATGCTCATTGCCAAGCAGCTCGAACACCTGCAGCAGCGCCTTGTGCGGCAGGCCGCTTTCATAACCACGATTACGCTGGAACAGCTTCAACAACCCATCCAGCGCCGCTTCATACTGCTGGCGCGCCAACTGCTGAATGCACAGCTGATAAGCCGCTTCGTCGTCCTCAGGGTTCTGCGCCAGGCGGCTCTTCAGCTCGGCGGCTTCCGGCAGGCTGGCGGCCTGGCGCAGGAAGGTCAGCTGCGCCTTGGCGCCGGCCAGGGCTGCCTTGTGCTCGTCGCTCTTGACCGCGCCTAGCACTGCTTCAGCTTCACTCAGCTCGCCACGTTCGGCCAGGCAACGGCCGTACAGGATCAGCGCCTCGGCATTGCTGTTGTCTTCGCCCAGCAACAGCTTGAGGGTCGCTTCGGCATCGGCAAAACGGCTTTCGGCGAACAGCGCCTTGGCTTCATCCAGTGGCGACGCAGCCGGCGCGGCAGGCATCTGTACGTGCGGCTCGAGCAGGGCGCGAATCGCCGATTCGGGCTGCGCACCGGCAAAGCCGTCGACCGGCTGACCGTCCTTGAACAGCACCACGGTCGGCAGGCTGCGGATACCGAACTGGGCGACAACTTGCTGCTCGACGTCGCAGTTGATCTTGGCCAGCAACAGTTCGCCCTGATAACCCTCGGCGATCTTCGCCAGCAATGGCATCAGCGCCTTGCACGGCGCACACCATTCGGCCCAGAAGTCCACCAGTACCGGCTTGTGGAAGGAGTTCTCGATGACCAACTGCTGGAAGTTGGCGTCGGTGGCATCGAAAATGTACGGCAGGGCGTTGTTATCGGGGGCTAGGCTCATCGCAACTCTCGCAAATCTCTGAATGACACCACTATAAAGGCTCGCGGCTGGCGTGGTACAGGCTGACCCGGCGGAATTCGTGCGGTTCGGCCAGGTCGGGCAGGGTCAGGGCTTCGAGCACACCCAACTGACGGTACCGCGGGTGGCTGAAATTGCGCACCCGCGAGTCGGCCACCAGCACCTGGCGGCCACGGCTGACAAAGCCATCGAGCAGCGGCAGGTTGGCCGGGTCGTAGAGCACATCAGCCACCAGGATCAGGTCGAAGCGGTCGGCCTCGGCGAAAAAGTCACTGCTGTAGCTGAGCTCGACCTGGTTCAGCGCAGCATTGGCCTGGCACGCCGCCAAGGCCAGCGGATCAAGATCACAGGCCACCACCTCGACAGCACCCGCCCGCGCTGCAGCGATCCCGGCAATACCAGAGCCGGCGCCGAAGTCGAGCACGCGCTTGCCCTCGACCCAATGTGGATTGGCCGCCAGGTAGCGGGCCATGGCCAGGCCGCTGGCCCAGCAGAAACTCCAATACGGCGGCTCATCGAGGATGCGCTGGGTCTCTTCGCGGGTGAATGCACGGTGCATGTTGTCGGCGTCGAGCAGCCACAGTTTCAGCGCGCAGTCCGGCAGCGCAGTGGCAACCAGCTGCGCTTCGCCGATCAGGCCGCTGAGGGCCTGCTGCAACTGCACTGGCGCCATTTACGGGGCTTTCTCGAAGCGCAGCGGGCCGGTGGCCTGGCTGGTCGCCTGGACGATGCGCTGTGGTGGCAGGTGCATGATCAACTGACCCGAGCGGCTGGCGCGACCGCGCAACTCGACGCGGGCACCGGCCGGGAAGGCTTCCGGGTTGAAGCGCAGTTGGTAGGGCAGGTCCTGACCGGTACCGGTCAGGGTGCTGCTGGCCAGCAGCCTTTGCGGGCGATCACGCTCATCGATCACCAGCAACGCCAGCTCGACCTCGGCACCCGCCGGTACGTCTTGCAGGCTGCCGCTGATTTCCCGTTGATAAGCCGGCAGCGGGCCGAGCGCCGGGGCCTTTTTAACCGTTTTCGGCGCCGGTGTTGCGGGTACCGGTTGGTTCTTGGGTTTATCACTGCTGCAGGCCGTCATCAGGCCGGCGAGACAGAGCACGACGAGCGCTCGAAAGTGCATGGAGAAGTCCTTCAGGGGCAGATTTGAGTGGATGGTAACCCCTTTGGCTTGTCTTGCCAGTCGGATGCGCTACCATGGCCCTCCCTTTTTTTGTTGCCTGCCACCATGCACTGTCCCTTTTGCGGTGCCAACGACACCAAAGTCATCGACTCGCGCCTGGTCGCTGAAGGCGAACAAGTGCGTCGCCGGCGCGAATGCGTCGCCTGCGGCGAGCGCTTCACTACCTTCGAAACCGCCGAACTGGTGCTGCCGCGGCTGATCAAGCAAGACGGTACTCGCCAGCCATTCGACGAAGACAAGCTGCGCGCCGGCATGCAGCGTGCGCTGGAAAAGCGCCCGGTCAGTGTCGAACGCCTGGAAGCGGCGCTGGCGCAGATCAAGCACAAACTGCGCGCCACCGGCGAGCGCGAGGTCAAGTCGCTGGTGGTCGGTGAGCTGGTCATGGAGGCGCTGCGTCAACTTGACGAAGTCGCCTACATTCGGTTTGCCTCGGTCTACCGGCGTTTCCAGGACCTTGACGAATTCCGCGAAGAAATCGACCGCCTGGCGCGCCAGCCGGCCAAAGAGTAAGCATGCCTAGCCCGACCGCGATACTCGACGCCCACTACATGGCCCTGGCCGTGCAACTGGCCCGTAAAGGCCAGTACAGCACCCATCCCAACCCGCGCGTTGGCTGCGTGATCGTGAGTGACGGCGAGGTGGTGGGCGAGGGCTGGCACGTACGCGCCGGCGAGCCGCATGCCGAAGTGCATGCCCTGCGCCAGGCCGGCGAGCGCGCCCGAGGCGCCTGCGCCTATGTCACGCTTGAACCGTGCAGCCACCATGGGCGTACACCGCCGTGTGCCGAAGCGCTGGTCAAGGCCGGTGTGGCGCGGGTGGTCGCAGCGATGCAGGACCCTAACCCGCAAGTCGCCGGGCAAGGCCTGCGGCGCCTGGCCGAGGCCGGTATCGAAGTTGCCAGTGGCGTGCTCGAGCAAGAAGCGCGTGCGCTCAATCCCGGCTTTTTGAAACGCATGGAACATGGCCTGCCGTTCGTCCGCGCCAAGCTGGCGATGAGCCTAGACGGACGCACCGCCATGGCCAGCGGGGAAAGCCAGTGGATTACCGGCCCGGCCGCTCGTGCAGCGGTGCAACGCTTGCGCGCTCGCTCCAGCGTGGTGCTGACCAGCGCCAGCAGCGTGCTGGCCGACAACGCGCGGATGACCGTGCGCGGCGCCGAGCTGGGTCTGGACCCTGATACCACCGCCCTGGCCTTGTCGCGCCCACCGCTGCGGGTGCTGATCGACAGCCGCCTGCGCCTGCCGCTGACTGCGCCTTTGTTCCAGGCTGGGCCGGTACTGGTGGTGACTGGCGCCGCGGCTGACCCACGCTATGCCGAGGCCGGTCATGAGCTGCTGCAGCTGCCCGGCGCCGATGGCCGGGTGGACCTGCCCGGCCTGCTCAGCGCCCTGGCGGCGCGTGGGGTCAACGAGATTCTGCTGGAGGCGGGCGCGGGTTTGGTCGGCGCGTTTGCCCAGCTCGGTTTGATCGACGAATACCAATTGTTTGTCGCCGGCACCTTCCTCGGCTCCCAGGCCCGGCCACTGCTGGATTGGCCGCTGACGAAGATGAGCGAAGCGCCGCGACTGAAAATCACCGAAATGCGCGCGGTGGGCGATGACTGGCGCGTCACGGCCATCCCCCAACCGGCCACCGGCGTATAATGCGCGGCTGGCCCAACGCCGCCCAGTTTCCGAGGAGAACCCAATGTTCACCGGCATCATCGAATCGATCGGCACCATCCGCAGCCTGACCCCCAAGGGCGGCGACGTGCGCGTCTACGTCCAGACCGGCAAGCTCGACCTGGGTGACGTCAAACTGGGCGACAGCATTGCCGTCAATGGCGTCTGCCTGACTGCGGTAGAGCTGCCTGGCGACGGCTTCTGGGCTGACGTCAGCCGCGAAACCCTCGACTGCACCGCGTTCAACGACCTGAAAAGCGGCAGCCCGGTCAACCTGGAAAAAGCCCTGACCCCGAACACCCGCCTGGGTGGTCACCTGGTCAGCGGCCATGTCGACGGCGTCGGCGAGATCATCTCGCGCAGCGATAACGCGCGTGCGATCCAGTTCCGCGTGCGCGCACCCAAAGAGCTAGCCAAGTACATTGCCCACAAGGGCTCAATCACCGTCGACGGCACCAGCCTGACGGTCAATGAGGTCGATGGCGCCGAATTCGAGCTGACCATCGTGCCGCATACCCTGTCCGAAACCATCATGGCCGACTACCGCAGCGGGCGTCGGGTGAACCTTGAGGTCGATCTGCTGGCGCGTTACCTGGAGCGTTTGCTGCTGGGCGACAAGGCTGCCGAGCCGAGCAAGGGCAGTAGCATCACCGAAAGCTTCCTGGCCGCCAACGGCTACCTGAAATCCTGATCGAGAAGGGGGTGCCGCGTGGCGCTCAACAGTATTGAAGAGCTGGTCGAAGACATCCGCCAAGGCAAGATGGTCATCCTCATGGATGACGAAGACCGCGAGAACGAAGGCGACATCATCATGGCCGCCGAGTGCTGCCAGCCCGAGCACATCAACTTCATGGCCAAGCACGCCCGTGGCCTGATCTGCATGCCGATGAGCCGTGAGCGCTGCGAAACCCTCAAACTGCCGCTGATGGCACCGCGCAATGGCTCGGGCTTCGGCACCAAGTTCACCGTCTCGATCGAAGCCGCCGAAGGCGTCACCACCGGGATCTCCGCAGCCGACCGTGCGCGCACCGTGCAGGCCGCAGCAGCCAAGGATGCCAAGGCCGACGATATCGTCAGCCCTGGCCACATCTTCCCGCTGATGGCCCAGCCAGGCGGCACCCTGGCCCGCGCCGGCCACACAGAAGCTGCCTGTGACCTGGCGCGCATGGCCGGGTTCGAGGCGAGCGGGGTGATCTGCGAAGTGATGAACGACGACGGCACCATGTCGCGTCGCGCCGAGCTTGAAGTGTTCGCCGCCGAGCACGGCCTGAAGATCGGTACCATCGCCGACCTGATCCACTACCGCATGATCCACGAACGTACCGTTCAGCGGGTCACCGAGCAGCCACTGGACAGCGAACTGGGCCAGTTCAACCTCGTCACCTACCGTGATTCGGTCGAAGGCGATGTGCACATGGCACTGACCCTGGGCAAGATCTGCGCCGAAGAACCGACCCTGGTGCGGGTGCACAACATGGACCCGCTGCGCGACCTGCTGATGGTCAAGCAGCCTGGCCGCTGGAGCCTGCGCGCCGCCATGAGCGCCGTGGCAGAGGCTGGCAGCGGCGTGGTGCTGCTGCTCGGACACCCGCTCGATGGCGACGTGGTGCTGGCGCATATCCGCGAAAGCGCCGGCGAAACTCAGGTCAAGACGCCGAGCACCTACAGCACGGTTGGCGCCGGTTCGCAGATCCTGCGTGACCTCGGTGTGCGCAAGATGCGCCTGATGAGCTCGCCGATGAAGTTCAATGCGATATCCGGATTCGATCTGGAAGTTGTAGAATACGTGCCCTCTGAGTGATACAGGCGCGCCAATCGCCCTGGCGCTCGTGTCCAAACCCTCCTGCAGGCCGCCTAGGGCGGCCTCGCTCTTTAAAATGAGAACACCGCAATGACCCTGAAGACCATCGAAGGTACCTTCATCGCCCCCAAAGGTCGCTATGCTTTGGTGGTTGGCCGCTTCAACAGCTTCGTCGTCGAAAGCCTGGTGAGCGGTGCCGTTGATGCGCTGGTACGCCATGGCGTCAGCGAAAGCGACATCACCATCATCCGTGCTCCTGGCGCCTTCGAAATCCCGCTGGTTGCACAGAAAGTCGCCCAGCAAGGCGCTTACGACGCGATCATCGCCCTGGGCGCCGTGATCCGTGGTGGTACTCCGCACTTCGAATACGTTGCGGGCGAATGCACCAAGGGCCTGGCCCAGGTGTCGATGGAGTTCGGTGTTCCAGTCGCGTTCGGCGTACTGACCGTCGATTCGATCGAGCAGGCCATCGAACGTTCCGGCACCAAAGCCGGCAACAAAGGCGCTGAAGCTGCCCTGTCCGCTCTGGAAATGGTCAGCCTGCTGGCGCAGTTGGAGGCCAAGTGATTAGCGACGAAAGCGATCGTTTCAACCCGCGCGATCCAAAACCTGCGGATGCTGGCAAACCATCGAAAAGCGCCAAGCGTCGCGAAGCACGCAAGCTCGCGACCCAGGCGCTGTATCAGTGGCACATGGCCAAGCAATCGCTGAACGAAATCGAGGCGCAGTTCCGCGTCGACAACGATTTCTCCGACATCGACGGCGCTTACTTCCGCGAGATCCTGCACGGGGTCCCGGCGAAGAAAGACGACATCGATGCCGCGCTCAAGCCTGTCCTGGACACCCCGCTGGAAGAGCTCGATCCGGTTGAACTGGCGGTTCTGCGCCTGTCCACCTGGGAGTTCCTGATGCGCGTTGACGTGCCTTACCGGGTCGTGATCAACGAAGGCGTCGAGCTGGCCAAGATCTTCGGCGCCACCGACGGCCACAAGTTCGTCAACGGTGTACTCGACAAGATGGCCCCGCTGGTCCGTGAAGCGGAAGTCAAGGCGTTCAAGCGCTGATTGCGGCGCTGACCAGCCATGGGTGAGTTCGAGCTGATCCGTCATTACTTCGCCGCCGCGTCCTGTGCGCAGGGCGGCGCAGGTGTTGCGTTGGGGATTGGCGACGACTGTGCCCTGCTTGACCTGCCGGCTGCTGCGCAGCTGGCAGTGTCTACCGATACCTTGGTCGCAGGCGTGCATTTTCCGCACGCCTGCGACCCCTCGCTACTGGGCCAGCGCTCGCTGGCCGTAGCGGCCAGTGACCTGGCAGCCATGGGCGCCACGCCCATTGGCTTTACCCTGGCGCTGACCTTGCCCGAGGTCAGCGAACAGTGGCTCAAGGCGTATGCCGAAGGCCTCGATCGCATGGCGCGGCATTGCCGCCTGAGCCTGATCGGCGGCGACACCACCCGCGGCCCCCTGAGTATCACCATGACTGTGTTTGGCCAGGTTACGGCCGGGCAGGCCCTGCTGCGCTCGGGCGCACAGGTCGGTGACTTGCTCTGTGTGGGCGGCGAACTGGGCAATGCCGCCGGCGCCTTGCCATTGGTGCTGGGCGAGCGTGAAGCTGCAGCCGAGATCAGTGCGCCGCTGCTGGCACAGTACTGGTCACCGTCGCCGCAGTTTGCCTTGGGCCAGGCCCTGCGCGGCAAGGCCACGGCGGCGCTGGATATCTCCGATGGCTTGTTGGCCGACTGCGGCCATATCGCCAAGGCGTCCCGGCTGGCGCTCGAGGTGAACCTGGCCCAGGTGCCAGTGTCACCTGCTCTAGTGGCTTTTTCAGGGCCAGCGGCAGCCCGCCAGGCGGCGCTGACCGGTGGCGACGATTATGTCCTGGTGTTCACCTTGCCCGCGCAGCAGCTGCCCGCGCTGCGCGACGCTGGCCTGGCGGTGCATGTCATCGGCCGGGCAGTGGCTGGCGAGGGCGTGATTTTGCGCGACGAACACGGCCAGGACATCACCCCGCGACAACGCGGCTATCAACATTTTAGGGAGACACCGTGACCGACCACCCCAATCAGGTGCCTGCGGAGTTCGTTCCGCCTTCGGTCTGGCGCAACCCGTGGCACTTCATCGCCTTTGGCTTTGGTTCCGGCACTTTGCCCAAGGCCCCCGGCACCTGGGGCTCGCTGGTAGCGCTGCCGTTCATTCCGCTGTGGCAGATGTTGCCCGACTGGGGCTACTGGCTGCTGCTGGGTGTGACCATGCTGTTCGGCTTCTGGCTGTGCGGCAAGGTTGCGACCGACTTGCGCGTTCACGACCATGAAGGCATTGTCTGGGACGAGATGGTCGGCATGTGGATCACCCTCTGGCTGGTGCCGGAGGGCTGGCAGTGGTTGCTGGCCGGGTTCCTCATGTTCCGCTTCTTCGACATCCTCAAGCCGTGGCCGATTCGCTGGATCGACAAGCACGTGCATGGCGGGTTCGGGATCATGCTCGACGATATCCTCGCCGGCGTTTTCGCCTGGCTGAGCATGCAGGTTCTGGTCTGGGCAGTCGCCTGATACGGAGTGGCAGATGGGTTTACGGACGACGGTGCTGCTATTGCTGATGCTGCTTGGCGCCGCTGTCGCCAACGCCAGCGACAAGCCTCAGTTGGGCCAGATCCATCTGGTCAGCGAAGACTGGCTCGACTACACCAACGCCGACGGCACTGGCCTGGCCTGGGATGTATTGCGCAAGGTGTTCGAGCCCGCTGGGGTCAAGGTGTCCATCCAGAGCGCGCCTTATAGTCGCGCCATTGGCCTGGTCAGACGTGGTGAGGCGGATGCCTGGGTTGGCTCCTACAAGCAGGAAAGCGACGACAACCTCTACCCACGCTGGCACTTCGATGTCGATCATATCTATGCGCTGGGCCTGACCAGCAAGCCGGTGCCGACCCTCGCCGATATCGGCAACTATCGCCTGGCTTGGGTGCGCGGTTACGACTACGGCAGCTACCTGCCGAATGTTCGCCAGTTCAGGGAAATTCAACGTCGCGAAGGGATTCTGCCGATGCTTGAGCATAACCGGGTCGACTTCTATGTCGATGCCCTGACTGAAGTCGAATATGTCCAGGCCCAGGCGCCCCAGCCGGACAGATTTCGCCGCACCCATGTGGCCGAGCTGCCGCTGTACCTGGCCTTTACCCACAATGAGCAAGGCAGGGCGCTGAGTGAGCTGTTTGACCAGCGCATGCAGCAACTGGTGCGCAGCGGCGAGCTGGAGGCGGTCTTCAAGAAGTGGAAGCAGCCCTATCCGTTCACTGCCGATAGCCAGCCGCGCTGAGAGCATCGTCGCTAAGCATCGAACCTTTCGATCTTAACCGACGGTATTCACCGTGCGCACGCTCGCCGACCTGCTGATACAATCGGCCCACGTGAAATTCCAAGTTACTAATCAGGAGCACAACGTGCCCGTCGTCTTTGTTGCCGCCTCGAAACTTCCGACTCCTTTTGCGACCTTCACCATGCATGGCTTTCTTGACGAAGCCACGGGCCGCGAGCACGTCGTGCTCAGCCTGGGTGATATCGCTGATGGTGAGCCGGTGCTGGGGCGTCTGCACTCCGAGTGCCTGACTGGTGATGCGCTGTTCAGCCAGCGCTGCGACTGCGGTTCGCAGCTTGAAGCTGCGCTGCAGGCGATTGCCCGTGAAGGCCGCGGCGTGCTGTTGTACTTGCGTCAGGAAGGCCGCGGCATCGGCCTGTTGAACAAGATTCGCGCTTACGAACTGCAGGATGGCGGCGCCGACACGGTCGAGGCCAACGAGCGCCTGGGCTTTGCCGCCGACCAGCGCGACTACGCCATGTGCCTGCCGATGCTCGAGCACCTGGGCGTCAAGTCGCTGCGCCTGATGACCAACAACCCGCGCAAGGTCAAGGCGCTGACTGCCATGGCCATCAACGTTGCCGAGCGCGTGCCGCTGCACACCGGCCACAACCCGCACAACAGCCATTACCTGGCGACCAAGGCCGGCAAGCTCGGCCACATGATGGGCACCGAGCACCAGGGCGAGGTGCCACAGGCGTGACCCGCAGCGAGGTCAAGCGACGGTTGGCCCTGGCCTGGTGGCAGTATCTGGCCCTGGGCTTGCTGCCGCTGCCGATCATGGCCTGGGCATTTGGCGGCGGCGACGGCCTGATCCCGGTGCTGGCGATGCCGCTGTTCATTGCCGGCGCCGCAACCATGTTTCTCAGCCTTGCTCGCTTTGCCGCCTACAAGCGTGCGTTGATCCACACCAGCAAGGTGCTCGGCAGCGTCGAAGAGCCCGCGGCCTGGATCGAGCTGGCGCGGGTCCGCCGCCTGGCCATGCTGTACGCCTGCATCCCTGCCTGGGTCGCCGCACTGTCGGTGCTGGTCGGGCTTGAGGCCGTGCCTCAGGTGCTGCTTGCCTTGTCCACCGTGGTAATCCTGTACCTCTATCGCATCCCGCGTCAGCTCGGCTGATGCGGCTGCTCTGCTGTCTGCTGCTGATGCTCGGCAGCGCCGTTGCCGCCGAGCCACTGCGGGTGGTCAGCCTGGCGCCGTCGATGAGCGAAATCATGCTCGAACTGCACGCCGACGACCTGCTGGTGGGCGTGCTCGACGGCGGCGAGCGGCCAGCGGCGCTGCGTCAGCTGCCGTCGGTGGGGCGCCAGGGCCAGCTGGACATGGAGCGCCTGCTCAGCCTGCGGCCGGACTTGCTGCTGTTGTGGCCCGGTGCAATTGCCCCCGCCCAGCGCGAGCAACTGCGCGGACTGGGCATCGCCACCTACGATGGCGAAGTCGCCACGCTGGAGCAGTTGCTCATCCACATCGAAGCCATCGCCAGCCGTATCGGCCGGGCCGAACAGGGCCAGCGCTACGCGGCAGGCTTGCGCCAGCGGCTGCAAGACCTGCGGCAACGCTACCATCGCGAGCAGCCGCTGACGGTGTTCTATCAGGTCTGGGACAAGCCGCTGTATACCTTGGGCGGCAAGCAGATCGTCAGTGATGCGCTGCGTGCGTGTGGTGCGCGCAACGTGTTTGCCGACCTGTCGCAGCCGGCGCCGCTGGTGAGTGTGGAGTCGGTGCTGGCGCGTAACCCGGATGTGATTGTCGCGGGCGACCAGGCCCAGCTGGCGAGCTGGCGGGCCTGGCCGCAGCTCAAGGCCACGGCTGGCGGTCACCTGCTGGTGTTGCCGGACAACGGTTTGGAGCGCCCAAGTGGGCAGATGATCGAAGCTACTGCCAAGCTGTGCGCCTTGCTCGACGCTACAGTGCCGGCGTCCAGGTCACGCTGAACAGCCAGCGGCGGCCCTCTTCGCGGTAGGCGTAGGCGCTGTTGTCGTAGCTGTAGAGCGCGCGGCTGTAGCCTTTGTCGAGCAGGTTATCCAGCTTCAGCTCCAGCTTCAGTTCTTCATTTGCGGCCCAACTGCCGCGCAGGCCGAGCAAGCCGTAGCCGGCCAACCTGTTGCGGTTGGCTTCGTCATCAAAGCTGCTGCTGACGGCTTGCCAGCTGGCGCCCACGCCGAAGCGCTCGAACTGGCGGTCCAGATCCAGGCTCAGCGTGCGCCGCGCGCGGCGGGCGAGGGTGTGGCCGCTGTCGCGGTCACGCGGGTCGATCAAGGCCAGGCCAAGCTGGCTGTGCCAGGCGCCCCAGGTCTGGCTGAGGGCGAGCTCGCCACCGTTGATCCGCGCGCTTGCTACGTTGCGTGGGATCGAGCCTTCACCAAAGATGATCGCATCGCTCAGTTCGGTGCGGTACAGCGACGCCTCCAGCCGGCTGTCGCTGCCGAGCTGACTGCGCCACTGCAGCTCTACGGTCCTGGAATGCTCCGGCTTGAGGTCAGGATTGCTGAACGAGGGGTAATACAGATCATTGAAGGTCGGGGCACGGAAGCCTTCGCTGTATGACAGCAGCACATCGTTGGCGGGATTGACCGGCAACGTCAGGCTGGCGCTCCAGGTCGTCTGGCCGCCGAACTGCTGGTTCTGATCACGGCGCACGCCAAGCTCGCTTGAGAAGTGCTCGCCCTGATAGCGATGCTGCACAAACGCCGCACGGTTCCAGCGGCTGTCCTGATCCAGCTCGGTGTTGGCGTGCACGCGGTCCTGATACCAGTCACCCCCCAGCAGCAGCGCGTGCTGCTCGTTCAGGGTCAGGTCGTTCTGCCAGGTCACTTGGTCGCGGTAGGTATTGAACACAAAGCGCTCGTCGCTGAACTTGTCGCGCTTGTCGTCGCGGTTCTCGCTGTGTGCCAGCTCAAGGCGCGAATGCCAAACATCGCTCAGCTGTGCAGCGAAATAGCTGCCCAGGCTGCTGACGTTGAAGTCGGTGTAGGGCTGCTGGCCGAAGGTCTGGCCGCTGGCGAAGTCATAGCGGCCGAACGGGTTGTCGTACTCACTGCGGCCTTGGCTGTCGAGCAGATTCAGGCCCGCCTCGAAGCGCTCGTTGATGGTATGGCTGAGGCTCAGGTTGAGCGAACGATTACGGTAGACATCATGGTCGCCATCGCTGGCCAGGGACGGCCCGGTCGAGTCGATGCCGGCGGTTTCGTCGAGGCTGGCGCCGAGGTTGAAACGGGTCGCGTCGCTGCCGCCAGACACGCCCAGACTGCGCTGCCAGGTCTGGTTGCTGCCGGCCGCAACGCGCAGGCGTGGCTGCAGACCGGGGCCGCTGCTGCGGCGGGTGAAGATCTGGATAACCCCGCCGATGGCATCGCTGCCGTACACCGCCGAACGCGAGCCGCGCAGCACTTCGATGCGCTCGATCTGATCGATGTCGAGAAACTGCAGGCCGCTGTCGCCGGAGGTGGCGTTGGCGATACGCACGCCATCGACCAGTACCAGGCTCTGGGCGGCCTTGGTGCCGCGGATGAATATCCCCGGCAGGCTGCCACGTCCGCCGGTGGGGGCAACTTGCACGCCGGGCACGCGGGTCAGCAGGTCAGTCACGCTGGAGGGTTGCAGGCGGTCGATATCGTTGCGGGTGAAGACGGTATTGGCGGCAGCGGTGCTGGTGCGCGATTCGACCTGGCGGCTGGCGCTGATCAGCACGTCGGGGAGCTTCAGGGCGTCATCGCGGCTGGGTTCGGCGGCGAGCAGAGTGCTGGGCAGGCAGAGCAGGGTGGTGACGATTGCAGGCTTCATGGGTATTTCCTTCGCAGGCGTCCGGCGGCGACTGCCAGGGGGCGCCAGGCGCCCCCTGCAGGGTTACAGCCCGAGCTTGGCCATCCGTGCCCGCACCGAGGCTTCGATGCCGGCCGCGTCCAGGCCACATTCAGCCAGCATCTGCGCAGGCTTGGCGTGCTCGACATAGGTGTCTGGCAGGCCCAGGTGCAACAGCTGCTTGAGCACCGCTTCACGGCTGAGGAATTCGCCTACAGCAGCGCCAGCGCCGCCCATGATGGCGTTTTCTTCGATGGTCACCAGCAGCTCGTGGTTGGCCGCCAGCTCCAGCACCAGAGCCTCGTCCAGCGGCTTGACGAAACGCATGTCGACCACGGTCGCATCGAGCTTTTCAGCCACTTGCAGGGCTTCGCTCAGTTGCACGCCGAACACCAGCAGAACAACGGTTTTGCCCTGGCGGCGAACCACGCCCTTACCGATCTCGATTGGGTCGAGGTCTGCACTGATCGGCGTGTTCGGGCCGGTCCCGCGTGGGTAGCGCACGGCCGCCGGGCCGTGGTAACGGTGGCCGGTGCTGAGCATCTTGCGCAGCTCGTTCTCGTCGCTCGGGGTCATCACCAGCATGCCGGGTATGCAGCGCAGGTACGACAGATCATAAGCGCCAGCGTGGGTCGGGCCGTCTTCGCCAACCAGGCCGGCGCGGTCGATGGCAAACAGCACATCGAGGTTTTGCACGGCCACGTCGTGAATCAGCTGATCGTAGCCACGCTGGAGGAACGTCGAGTAGATCGCCACCACCGGCTTGGCGCCTTCACAGGCCATACCGGCAGCGAGCGTCACCGCGTGCTGTTCGGCGATGGCGACGTCGAAATAGCGCTCGGGGTAACGCTCGCTGAACGCGACCAGGTCGGAGCCTTCCTTCATCGCCGGGGTAATGCCCACCAGGCGCGGGTCGGCAGCCGCCATATCGCACAGCCACTGGCCGAACACTGCCGAGTACTTCGGCCCGCTGGCTTGCTGCGGCACGACGGGCTTGTCGGCGGGTTCGAGCTTGGTGATGGCGTGATAGACGATCGGGTCGACTTCGGCCGGGGCGAAGCCCTTGCCCTTCTTGGTCACCACATGCAGGAACTGCGGGCCCTTGAGGTCACGCATGTTGCGCAAGGTGGCGATCAGGGTCGGCAGGTCGTGGCCATCGATCGGGCCGATATAGTTCCAGCCGAGCTCCTCGAACAGGGTGCCGGGGACCAGCATGCCCTTGGCATACTCTTCGGTGCGGCGGGCGATTTCCCAGGCGCCAGGCAGGCGCGAGAGGACCTTCTTGCTGCCTTCGCGCATGCTCGCATAGGTGCGGCTGGAGAGGATCTTGGCCAGGTAGTTGGACAAGCCACCGACGTTGCGCGAGATCGACATGTCGTTGTCGTTGAGGATCACCAGCATGTCGGCGTTGACTTCCTGGGCGTGGTTCAACGCCTCGAAGGCCATGCCGGCGGTCAGCGCGCCGTCACCGATTACCGCAATCGACTTGCGCGCGCTGTTTTGCAGGCGGGCGGCGATGGCCATGCCCAGCGCAGCGCTGATCGAAGTGCTGGAGTGGCCGACGCCAAAGGTGTCGTACTCGCTTTCGGCGCGACGCGGGAAGGCGGCGATGCCGTCCTTCTGGCGCAGGCTGAGCATGCGCTGGCGCCGGCCGGTGAGGATCTTGTGTGGGTAGGCCTGATGGCCGACGTCCCAGACCAGACGATCATCGGGGGTATCGAACACGTAGTGCAGGGCTACGGTCAGTTCGATCACGCCGAGGCCGGCACCAAAGTGCCCGCCGGTCTGGCCTACGGTATAGAGCAACTCCTGGCGCAACTCGTCGGCCAGGTTCTCCAGGTCGGCTTCGGCCAGCCGGCGCAGGCCGGCGGGCGTGTCGGCGCGGTCCAGCAGCGGAGTGGCCGGGCGTTCGCGGGGGATCTCTTGAAACGTCGTGGGCATCAGGCGAGTCGTTATAGGTTTGAAGACCCGGCAGTTTACCCCATTGTTCGGCAAACTGCCCATTCACTCAGGTTCAGCCGCCGCGCTGCCAGTACAACGCGAGCGGGTACTGCCAGTGCCGTCAGTGGCGGCGCTCGACGATGTAGCGGGCCAGCGCACGCAGGGGTTCGGCGTGGTCGCCAAAACCATTCAACGCCGCCAGGGCCTGGTCACGCAGTTCGTTGGCATAGGCCTTGGCCGCGTCCAGCCCGAGCAGGGCCGGGTACGTTGGTTTGTCACGGGCTATGTCAGCACCCTGGCGTTTGCCCAGGGTCGCGGTATCGCTCTCGACATCGAGAATGTCGTCCTGCACCTGGAAGGCCAGGCCAACCGCGCGGGCGTACACCTGCAGCGCCTCCAGCTGTGCTTGATCGGCGCGGGCGCTGGCCAGGGCGCCGAGGCGCACGCTGGCTTCGATCAGGGCGCCGGTCTTGTGCCGGTGCATGTATTCCAGCGCCTGCTGATCCAGCTTGACCCCGACCGAACCGAGGTCGATGGCCTGGCCGCCGACCATGCCGGCAGGGCCTGCAGCCGTAGCCAGCGTCTGCACCATGGCCAGGCGGACCGAGTCGGTTTGCGGGCTCAGGTCGGGGGCGAGCAGGGCGCTGAACGCCAGACTCTGCAAGCCGTCGCCGGCAAGAATCGCACAGGCTTCGTCAAACGCCTTGTGGGTGGTCGGCTGACCACGGCGCAGGTCGTCATCGTCCATCGCCGGCAGGTCATCGTGAACCAGCGAGTAGGCGTGGATCAGCTCTACCGCGCAGGCCGCGCCGTTGGCGTGCTCAGCCGGTGCGCCGAAGGCTTCGCAGGCGGCATAGGCGAGCAGAGGGCGCACGCGCTTGCCGCCGTTCATGACGCTGTAGCGCATGGCGGCATACAGGCGCTGCAGTTGTTCGGCAGGTGCTTGCAGCAGCGGCTCGAGGGCAGCGTCAACGCGGGCCTGGCAGTTGGCCTGATAGGCTTTGATCATGCTTCAGGCTCGGCGTCGAACGGTTGCGCGGCAAGTTCGCCGTCGCGCTCGAGCAGAATCTGCACCTTTTGTTCGGCCTGGGCGAGCGCGCCCTGGCAGTCACGGGTCAGGGCAATACCTTGCTCGAAGGCGGCCAGCGATTCTTCCAGCGACAGTTCACCGTTCTCCAGACGCTCGACCAGGGTTTGCAGGTCGGCGAGAGATTGCTCGAAATCGATGGAGGTTTTTTTGCGGGCCATGGCGACGGTCTCGGTGGCGAACTTAACGGCGCGACACTAGCAGAGGCGGGCATGGGGAGCAAATTGGGCGGGTCTGAGCGGGGCACTTGCGCCGTAATGAACAGGGTTACACGGGGCCGGCCGCAAATCCCGGCTAGCCCCGCGTCAGGTTGCGATCAGACGGCGACCGCTTCCAGCTGGGTCAGCGCTACGCGGTACTGGGCCAGTTCCTCGATGGTCAGCATCGGCATGCTGTTTTCACGGGCGTACAGGGCTACCTGCTCGCCGCGGGCCATGCTGCCATCCGGGTTCATCAGCTCGCAGAGCACGCCGGCCGGGCGCAGCCCCGCCAGGCGCGCCAGGTCGACGGTGCCTTCGGTGTGACCACGGCGGGTCAGCACGCCGCCATTGCGCGCCCGCAGCGGGAACACATGGCCCGGGCTGACGATATGACGCTGCTCGGCACTCGAGCTCAACGCCGCCTGGATGGTGGTGATCCGATCATGCGCAGACACACCCGTGGTGATGCCCTCGGCGGCTTCGATGGTGACGGTGAAGCCGGTGCCATGACGGGCCTGGTTGTTCTTCACCATCGGCGCCAGCTCGAGCGCGTCGACCGTGGCTTCGTCCAGGCACAGGCAAACGATACCGCTGCAATCGCGGATCATCATGGCCATGGTTTGTAGCGAGATATTTTCTGCGGCGGCAATGATGTCCGCTTCGTCCTCGCGGTCATTGTCGTCGAGCAACAGGACCGGACGGCCAGCCTGGAATGCAGCCAGTGCGGCGGCAACATTGGGGAATTGCTGTTGGTGCTTGGGTGACATGAAACGCTCCTCGTGAAAAATCGATGAACGTCTCGGGGCGAACAAAACGCGCGCGCAGGGGCACCTGATGGCCCTTACCAAACGCCTTCTTTCATCCGGACTATGACCGTCGGCCCTGGAATCTCACCAGATCTGCTGTCCCCCGACCGGGTCGGGGCGCTCGCGGGCTCATCTTTCGATTTACCGCCGGTGGGGACTTGCACCCCGCCCTGAAGACCGGCTCAGCATACAGCACCGAGGCACCGGGCTGACAAGCGGGTGCCTGCGACTTTCGCCGCACACGGCAACTGCTCCGGTGCGCATGCGCTACTTCGACAGTGTTTCCAGCAGATGGCTGAGCGATGCCGGCAACATGGCGCCGTGGCCCAGGCCATCGAAGCGTTGGTAGGTCACCTGCAGGCCGTTGAGCTGGCCCAGCTCAGCCGCCAGCTCGCGCATTGGCCGCTCGGCGTCCACCTGCTGCGGCGCACGCGGGCTGGCGGGTTCGGCGCTGCCGCGCATCAGCAACAGAGTCGGTCGAGCCTGACCAAGACGCTGCTGCAGGCCGTGCGCCTCGCGCACAATCGCGCCGTCGTGCCACCACAGCGAAGGGCTTGCGGCTGCGTAGTGGCTGAACTCGCCTGGGCGGGTGAACAAAGCATGCAGGACCGCCAGGCCGCCGTAGGAGTGGCCCCACAGCGTCTGCTGACGGGTATCGATTGGCGCTACACCGGCAACCAGCGGGCGCATACGCTGGCTGAGCAGGTCGAGAAAGGCATCGACGCCACCGCTGGGCAGGCCTGTCAGCGGGTCGAGCTGTTCAGCCTGGCCTGCAACGGTAGGCGTGTAATCGAAGCTGCGCGCGTTCCGGTCAATGCGTTGCTCACCCTGATAACCCACGGCTACCAGCAATGGGGCTTGCCCATTGGCGAGTTTCTCCAACAGCCCCGGTTGCAGCGCAGCCATCGCCGCGTTGCCGTCGAGCATCCACAGCACCGGGTAGCCGGCAGCCGGCGCCGGCCGGTTGGGCTGGCCAACCCACAGCTGGTAATGGCGCTTGCCATCATTGGAGTCCAGCTTGAAGGTGCTGAAGCGGTAGGCCTGGCTGTCGTTTTGCAGCAGGCCCGAATCGACCGTCTGCGTGCGCGAGGGTGGCGCTGCAAGCGTCTGGCCGAAGAAGAAGTTGCTGAGCAGGAGGGTGATCAGCAGCGGGGCGATTTTCATCATGGGCTACCTGCAAGGGGAGGGTGAGTCGCGGGCATTAAAAAGCAGGCTTGTGGCCGGGTATTTATTATTTTATGTGATTGATTATCAATGAATTATTAAATATTTCATTTCATGACTCTCTCATTGACCCCACTTTGAGAATGGTTACGTTTTGGTGGGCAGATGCCTAGGCTGAGAGCCATGGTCATGGGATCTAGCCGAGGCTAATTACCTATTTACTGCGCATTAGCACTCATGCCGGTGACGTCCAAGCTTGCCGATGGTTGAGGCTCCTCACTCAACATACGAACTGTCAAGAGTTCCGGTAGAACGGGTAATGACCGTCCCGTGGTCCTGCAGCAGACTTCTTCTCACGCGACGCCGGTAACGAACCGGCGGACAAGACAAGAATAATGACTCGCAAGAGGAGCCACCATGTCCGGCATCGACACCCTTGGCTATATCGGATTCACGGCGCGCGATATCGGCGCCTGGAAGACGTTCGCCCCTGACGTACTCGGCCTGCAGATCGCCCAGGAACTCGAAGACGGCACTCTGGTACTGCGTGCCGACCTGCACCAGCGGCGCATCATCATCCACCCTGGTGACCGCGACGATATCGCTTATGTGGGCTGGGAATGCCGCAGCAGCGACGACCTGACGCAACTGCGTGAAGCACTGCGCGCCGCGCAGGTGCCATTCGATGAAGTGGATCGCGCGGCTGCCAATGCGCTGGGCGTGCGAGAGATGATTCGTTTCAACGACCTTGATGGCGTGCTGATCGAAGCCCATTACGGCCCTACGCTGCTGGCCAGTCAGCCATTCGTTTCACCGGTCGGTGCGCGGCCGTTCGTGACTCAGGAGCAGGGCTTGGGCCACCTGGTGCTCGCCACGGGACGTTATCAGCAGCTGGTCGACTTCTACGAGCAGGTGCTGCGCTTCAAACGCACCGACTCGCTGATCATCCCGGGCATCAACGCCGAGGCGATGTTCCTGCGCGTCAATGAACGCCACCACTCGCTGGCCATTGTCGACATGCCGCCGACCCATGGCCCGCGCCTGCATCACATCTTGCTGGAAGTCAGCTCGCTCGACGAAGTGGGCTTTGCCTACAGCCGCGCCAAGGCTGCCGGGGCGCACATCCTCATCGATCTGGGCCGCCACGTAAACGACAACATGTTCTCGTTCTACGTGCTGACGCCTTCTGGCTGGTCGGTGGAAATCGGCTGGGGCGGCATCCAGATCGACGACGAAACCTGGCACGTGACCCATTACCCCACCAACAGCAGCTGGGGTCATGAATTCCGCATGCCGCCTGCTTTTCACGCCTCCAAGTGATGCCCAGAAGGATTCTAAAATGACTATGCATACCTCCGAAAGTACCTCGCGATTCATCGAGATCGACGGCCTCAACATCCATTACCACGATACTGAAGTGGGCGACCGCGTGCTGGTCATGCTGCACGGCGGCGGCCCTGGTGCGTCGGCGTGGAGCAACTACCGCACCAACCTGCCGGCCTTCGCCGCGCAGTATCGGGTCATCGCCTTCGACGCCCCGCATTACGGCCAGTCGGACAAGCCAATCAGTGCCTATCAGGACACCGATTACTACGCCGAACTGTTCGGCAAGGTGCTCGACAAACTGGGCGTGAAAAGCGCGGACTTCGTCGGCAACTCCATGGGCGGGACCATTTCCCTGACCCTGGCGATGACCCGCCCGGAGCTGGTGGGCAATCTGGTGCTGATGGGCCCGGGCGGTTCGCCGACCATGTTCACGCCGATGATGACCGAGGGCATCAAGATTCTCGGCAGCTTCTACCAGGGCGTAGGCCCGAGCCGCGAGAAGCTCGAAGCAGCGATGCGCATCATGGTCTACGACCAGTCGATGATCACCCCCGAGCTGATCGAGACCCGTTATGAGGCCGCGACCCACCCCGATCTGCTGAAAAAACGTGAGTGGAAGGGCCACCCGATGCTCAATCTCTGGCAGCGCCTGGTCGGTGCCAACCTGCAACAACGCACCTTGCTGATCTACGGCAAGGAAGACCGGGTGATCCCGTGGGACACCAGCCTGCTGTTGCTGCGTCTGCTGCCCAACGCCAGCCTGCACGTGTTCCCGCAGTGCGGCCACTGGGCCCAGTTGGAAAAGGCCGACGAGTTCAACACCCTGGTGCATGGCTTCCTGGCGCAGGGCAACCTGGCGCAGGGCAACCTGGCGCAGGGCTCCTTGGAGCAGCGCCATGAGTGATCATCCAGCGCTGGCCCGGCGTCTGCGTGACGCCTACCAAGGCGGCGCGGTGGCGCCGCTGCGTGACGGCCTGGCGCCGGATGATGCAGCGGGCGCCTATCAGGTGCAGGCGCTCAATACCCGCCACTGGCTAGAGCAGGGGCGGCGCATCGTGGGCCGAAAGGTTGGCCTCACGTCTCTCGCGGTGCAGAAGCAGTTTGGTGTCGATCAGCCGGATTTCGGTGTGCTGTTCGATGACATGTGGCTGCCGGACGGTGGCGTACTCAGCCCGCCGACCCTCCTCCAGCCACGTGTCGAAGCGGAGGTGGCGCTGGTGCTGGCCCGTGATGTCACCAGCCTGACGGCCGATGAAGACGACATTGCAGCCGCCACCCTGCATGCGATCGCTGCGCTGGAGATCGTCGACAGCCGGATTGCCGACTGGAAGATCAGCTTTGCCGACACCGTCGCCGACAACGGGTCCAGTGCCGGCTTCGTTTTGGGTCAGCAAAGCCACGGCCTGGCGGGGCTGGATCTGTACAGCTGCGGCATGGTGTTGGAGATCAATGGCAGCGTGGTGTCGGTCGGTGCCGGCGCGGCCTGCCTCGGGCACCCGCTGAAGGCCGCAGCCTGGTTGGCACGCACCCTGGCGGCCGCTGGCGAGCCGCTGCGTGCCGGGGACATCGTGCTGACGGGCGCGCTGGGGCCGATGGTCAGCCTCAACCCCGGTGACCGCGTGATGGCGAAGATCGGCGGCCTGGGCACGGTTGCCTTTAGCTATGGAGACGCGACATGAGCCGCAAACTGAAAGTCGCCATCGTCGGCTCGGGCAATATTGGCACCGACCTGATGATCAAGGTGATGCGCAACGCCAAGCACCTGGAAATGGGCGCGATGGTCGGCATTGACGCCAACTCCGATGGCCTGGCCCGCGCTGCCCGCCTGGGCGTGGCGACCACCCATGAAGGGGTCGAAGGCCTGACCCGCCTGCCGGTGTTTCAGGACATCGACTTCGTCTTCGACGCCACCAGCGCTGGCGCTCACGTCAAGAACGACGCCTTCCTGCGCAGCATCAAACCCGGTATTCGGCTGATCGATCTGACGCCGGCAGCCATCGGCCCGTACTGCGTGCCGGTTGTCAACCTGGAGCAGAATCTGGCCAAGCTCAACGTCAACATGGTCACCTGCGGCGGCCAGGCGACCATCCCGATGGTGGCCGCAGTATCGCGGGTGGCCAAGGTGCATTACGCCGAGATCATCGCGTCCATCGCCAGCAAATCCGCCGGCCCCGGTACCCGCGCGAATATCGACGAGTTCACCGAGACCACCAGCAAGGCCATCGAAGTGATCGGCGGCGCAGCCAAGGGCAAGGCGATCATCATCATGAACCCGGCCGAGCCACCGCTGATGATGCGCGACACCGTGTTCGTGCTCAGCGAAGCCGCCGACCAGGCGCAGATCGAGGCCAGCATCGAAGAAATGGCCGCCGCCGTGCAGGCCTACGTGCCGGGCTATCGGCTGAAACAGAAGGTGCAGTTCGATGTGATCCCTGAATCCGAACCGCTGAACATTGCCGGCCATGGCCGGTTCAGCGGCCTGAAAACCTCGATCTACCTCGAAGTGGAAGGCGCCGCCCATTACCTGCCGGCCTACGCCGGCAACCTCGACATCATGACCTCCGCCGCGCTGGCAGCCGCCGAGCGCATGGCACTGTCGATGGGGGCCTCGGCATGAGCAAGAAACTGTATATCTCCGACGTAACCCTGCGCGACGGCAGCCACGCAATCCGTCACCAGTACTCGATCCAGAACGTGCAGGACATCGCTCGTGCGCTGGATCAGGCCAAGGTCGACTCCATCGAGGTCACCCATGGCGACGGCCTGCAGGGCTCCAGCTTCAACTACGGTTTCGGCGCCCATAGCGATCTGGAGTGGATCGAAGCGGCGGCCGACGTTATCGAACACGCCCGCATTGCCGTGCTGCTGTTGCCCGGCATCGGCAGCGTGCACGACCTCAAGGCCGCTTATGACGCCGGCGCTCGTACCGTGCGCGTGGCCACCCATTGCACCGAGGCGGATGTGTCCAAGCAGCACATCGAATACGCACGCTCGCTGGGCATGGATACCGTCGGCTTTCTGATGATGAGCCATATGATCCCGGCCGAAGAGCTGGCGCGTCAGGGCAAGCTGATGGAGAACTACGGCGCGCAGTGCATCTACATGGCCGATTCTGGCGGCGCGATGAACATGAACGATATCCGCGACCGCATGCGCGCGTTCAAGGCGACGCTGAATGCCGAGACCCAGACTGGCATGCACGCCCACCACAACCTCAGCCTGGGCGTGGCCAACTCCATCGTCGCGGTGGAAGAGGGCTGTGACCGTGTCGATGCCAGCCTCGCCGGCATGGGCGCCGGTGCCGGCAACGCACCGCTGGAAGTGTTTATCGCCGCTGCCGAGCGCCTCGGCTGGAACCACGGCACCGACCTCTACAAGCTGATGGATGCGGCCGACGATCTGGTGCGCCCGTTGCAGGATCGCCCGGTGCGCGTCGACCGTGAAACCCTCGGTCTCGGCTACGCCGGAGTGTACTCCAGCTTCCTCCGTCACGCCGAAGTGGCGGCCGAGAAGTACGGCCTGAAGACTCTCGACATCCTCGTCGAGCTGGGCAAGCGGCGCATGGTCGGCGGCCAGGAAGACATGATCGTCGACGTGGCGCTGGATCTGCTCAAAGGCACTGCGCCCGGCGCCCATAGCCGCCCCGGCTGACGCTCAGGTTTACCTTTTCTACAAATCCCGCTGCGGGAACAACAACAAAATGAATAGGACCTCGGTAATGAACACTTCTACCGTGAAGACCCCGTACGACCTGCGTACTCCCGTGCTGATCGCCGGTGCCGGCCCGGCCGGGCTGACGCTGTCCCTGGCGCTGAGCCGCTATGGCATCCCGCACATCCTGCTGGAAATGTTCCCCGGCGCGGCCCACACGCCGCGTGCGCACATCACCAACCAGCGCAGCATGGAAATCTTTCGCGACCTGGGCATCGAGGAGGCTATCAAAGCCAAGGCAACGCCGGCCGAAGGCATGTGGAGCAACGCCTGGATCACCACCCTGTCAGGCCCGGAAATCTATCGCTCGGAAGCCTGGGGCGCCGGTGAAGAACACGCTGCGCGCTATGCCCAGGCGAGCCCCTGCGGCATGTGCAACATCCCGCAGAACATCATGGAGCCAGTACTGATCGAGGCCATCGAGGACGCCGGGGTTGCCGACCTGCGATTCAGCCACCGACTGGAATCCTTCGTGCAGGACGAGGAGGGCGTTACCGCCACCGTCGTCGAAGTGCAGAGTGGCGTCAGCTATCAGGTGCGGGCCGATTATCTGCTCGGTGCCGACGGTGCGCGCAGCAAGGTCGCCGAGGCGTTGGCTCTGCCGTTCGAGGGGCAGATGGGCATTGGTGGCGATGCGGGCATAGGTGAGGTCATCTATGTGTGGTTCAAGGGCGACCTGGCGCGCTATTGCGCCCACCGCCCGGGCGCGATGTTCTGGTCTACCGACATGTACAACGGCGCGACCTTCGTCAACGTCGCCCCGTGGGACGAGTGGATCGCCGGTTGGAGCATGCCGCCGGGCATGACCTTCGACGGTGATCCCGAGACCATTCGCAAGCGCGTGCAGTCGGTCATTGGTGACAACACCGTGGATATCGTGGTCAAGGGCGTGTCGCGCTGGACCATGAACAAGATGTGGGCCACCCGTTATGGCGAAGGCCGGGTGTGGTGCATGGGCGACGCGGTGCATCGTCATCCGCCGATGAATGGCCTGGGTTCCAACACCTCGGTCGCCGACGGTTACAACCTGGCATGGAAACTCAAACTTCTGCTGGAAGGCAAGGCCGGGCCGGAGCTGCTGCGCAGCTACGAGCAGGAGCGCCAGCCAGTGGGCGAGCGCATCGTCAACCGCGCCTGGGATTCGGCGATGGGCTTCTGGGGCCGCTTCTATGCCGAGTTCCTGGGCATTCACCCTGGCGCCACGCCGGATCAGGTCAAGCAATCGCTGCTGCAACTGCACGAGGACGGCCCCGTGGGTGATGCCCGCCGCGCTGGTTTCGAGCGGCTCAAGCAGGAAGTGCTGGACCCTGCCTTCAATGCTCTGGGCATCGAACTGGGATACCGCTACCGGGCCGGCGCACGGGTCGACGACGGCTCGCAAGAACCGCAGGTCGACGGCCATCCGGACGTTGCCTACACGCCGACCACCTGGCCGGGCGCGCGCCTGCCGCATGCCTGGATCGAGAAGGGCCGGCGGCGTATTTCCACCCTGGACCTGGTTGGTCGCGGCCAGTTCGTGCTGCTCACCGGGCGCGGTGGCGGCGCTTGGTTCGAGGCCGCACAGGCGGCCCTGCGCGACAGCGGTGTGGTGATCAACGTGTTGCAGATCGACTCGCGCTTCGGCGCCGTGCGTGATCCGCTCGGCTACTGGGCGCGCGTGCGCGGCACCGATGCCGATGGCGCGGTGCTGGTCAGGCCGGACGGCCACGTTGCCTGGCGGGCGCAGAGCGCGGCGGGTGCAACGGAGCTGCCGGCAGTGATGACGCAACTGCTCGATACCGCGCATGCCGCAGGTGGTGAGCAGGTACAGCAGCTACGCCCTGGCCTTGCGCTTGCCGCGCACGGCTGATCTTTCGGGAGCCTGATGATGAATAGCAAACCCCTGGTCGAGGCGTGGATCGACGTTCACGCCCATTTCAGCCCGCCGCGCTCGGCCGAGCAACGCTCGGCAATGTGGCAGGCGCTGCAGCAGGATCACTGGTCTGGCGAACAGCCGCCGGAGTTGTCGCTGGAAGAGCGATTGGCCTACATGGACAAGGTCGGCATCAGCATGCAGATGCTCAGTATGGTGTCGACCAACCATGAGGCACTGGAAGCCAGCAATCGCTATGGCGCCGAGCTGGTCGCCCGGTACCCGGCGCGTTTCGGCTTGCTGGCCGGCCTGCCCACCGACGACGGCGAGGCGGCGCTGCGCGAATTGGCGCGCAGTGACGCGCTGCAGGCGGACGGTTTCGCGGTGTACTGCGAGTACAACGGCGTGTTTCTTTCCGACCCGTGCCTGGAACCGCTCTGGGCCGAGCTCAACACTCGCCAGGCTGTGGTGTTCGTGCATCCCAACCACGCGGTGCCGGGGCAGTTCGCCCGGCCCGGAGTATTGCTGGAGGTGGCTTACCAGACTGCCAGCGTGATCACCGACATGCTGTATGCCGCCGTGTTCAGGCGCTACCCGGGCATCCGTTTCATCCTTGCTCACTGCGGCGGAGCGCTGCCGGCGTTGTCGGGACGGCTGATTTTGCTCGGCAACGAATCCTGGGTGCCAAATCCGCAGCAGGTTTCCCAGGCGCAAATGCGCGAGCAGCTGGCGGCGCTGTACCTCGATACGGCGATGACCGGCTCGCCGCAAAGCCTGTCGGCAGGCCTGGCGATGACCTGCGCTGAACACCTGGTGTACGGCTCGGACTGCGGGGCGCCCTGCACCGCGGAGCACACGGCCATCGCCAATATCGAGCAGATGCTGGCATTCAATGGGCTACGGCGTGAGCAGGTCGAGCAGATCGGCCGCAATGCCCTGGCGTTGTTCCCCAAGGCGGCGAAGAGGATCAGCGACGCTCGATAAACACCCGTAACCGAATACCGTTGACGGTATCGGGTTGGCTGCAGCGAGGCGTTCCACGGCGCCGACCTGCAGGCCGCCACACACCGCTGACCAACGCAACAAAACAATAACAATAAATCGAGGCAACTCCCATGCGCGCGCAACAGACACGACACGTTGTTCCATCACTGGCTGGGCTGGCGGCAGCCTTCATGCTGAGTACCGCTCTGGCTGGCGAAACCTCCATTTATGGTGGTCCGATCGGCGGCACCGACATCGGCGCTGCGTACCTGCCCCCGCAGCCTGGGCTGTATATGGGCGGCGGTTATATCGGTGTCACCTCCGATGACTACCGCGACGTTAATGGTGACAAGGTGCCGTTCGACACCGGCTTCGATGCATCGGCCGCTGTCGTCGGGTTCAACTATGTATACGACACCAAGGTGTTCGGCGGCAGCATCGCCACGTCGGCGCAGTTTGGCTATGGCCGCCGCTGCGTGCGTTTTGGCGAGCGCATTTGCAGCTCGGGCACTGCCGACATCTACAGCGACCTGTTTTTCTGGAGTAAGTACTTGGGTGGCGGCGAGGAGGGCAATGCCACATTGGCACCGCTTCCCTATGGCCTGACCGTCGGCGGTGGTCTGGGTCTGACCATGCCCACCGGTCGTTATGACAAGCACGAGCCGGTCAATACGGGGGGCAACACCTGGATCGTCTCGCCGAACCTGGCGGTGAGCTACCTGACCGGGCCGAAGTACTCGTTGGGCGGCGATGGCACCGAGTTCAGTGCGCGGTTGTTCTACTCGATGCCGCAAAAGAACAGAGCCACCGACTTCGATGCCGGTACCGTGGTCAACCTGGACTGGGCCATCACCGAGCGCTACGGCAACTGGCAGGTGGGCATTGCCGGGCAGCAGGCCAAGCAAATCGACGGCGATAAGCTTCCTGATGGAACTCGAACCAACGACAGCAAGTTCTCCTCCGGCTCGGTCGGTCCGGTGGTCAGCGTGTTCCTGCCCAGCCTTGGCAGCCAGCTGAAGGTCAAGGCGGCTGCTAACTATGACGCGGAAAACACCTTTTCCGGCTACAGCCTGGTGATGATCATGGGCTGGAAGGTTTTCTGAAGCCTGCTGCCGTCGCATTTTATGACAAGGCCGGTGCTGCAAAGGGTGCCGGCTTTGTCGCATGTGCAGGGCGTGACTTGCCTTCTTCAGTCCGGTGTCTGCCTGCCAGCTCGATGGCATTGCGCACCGGTACTCGCACGGTGCCATCTGACCGACATCAAAGCCAATGGACGGCTTGGAGGGGGTGCGCTAATTTGTCACAACAACAATAAACAGGCGCACCATGCCACTCTGCCGGCAGCTGGAGAAAACGTATGTCTCAGGTAGCCAAGGCCATTGCTCACGACCCGAAACGCTCTGATCAGGGGCTCTTCAAGTACCGCGACGAGGTCATGTGGTCGTTTTCCAATCCAGCACGCTATCTGCCTTCGGAAGCCTTCGATCACCTCCTGCGTTCCATTCGGCTGTCGGCAGCCGTACCGGCGCATGCCAATCTTACCGCTCCGTTCGGTGTGGATGTCAGCTACGGGCCGGATACCTTCGTGATCTACGAGGCCTATCGCGGCCAGTGCGTGGTGGCGTTCGACGCGCCGCTGGAGTCCGTGACCTTTTGCCGGGGCGACATGCTGGTGCTGCCCTTTCACACCCGCCACCGAATCATGGCGCCGGAGCACACACCGTGCATCGACATTCGTGAGCTGTTGGCCAGTCAGGTGGAGCCGCATATCATCGACGACAAGGGCCACCCCTCACTGGGCCTGCTGCTCAATCAACACGTCAACTATGGCGGTGGCGGTGAGCTGTTCGAGCTGCGCATGGTCATCATGTTTGCCGATAAACAGACGTCTGGCGCACTGATCAACGGCTTGCCAGGGCCGATGCTGCTGAAGCACTTCGCAGACCAGCACCGCTCGCTGCTCAACGCCATCCATGACGAACTCGATGTTCAGCGCGTCAGCCAATCGATCACTCAGCCTGCCGCTGTCCGCCTGACCGAGGCGCTGCTGACCATCGCCCTCAAGGAAGCCACTTCACGGCCGGACACTGGGCCCATCTACAAGGGGTTGGCCGATCCTGCTGTCGCCCGGGTGATTGCCGCCGTCCTCAAGGAACCGCACAAGGACTGGGACCTGCAGGACCTGGTCGACATCGCCCACGTGTGCCGCTCGGCGCTGAGTAGCCGCTTCAGCGCCTCGGTCGGCATGTCGCCACGGCACTTCGTCAGCCACGTGCGGCTGGCGCGTGCCAGCGAATTGCTGACCGACACCACGTTGAGCATCGCGGCGATCGCCGAACGCTCCAACTACAGCTCGGAAGCCGCCTTTAACCGGGCCTTTCGCAAATGGTGTGGAGTTACACCAGGGACGATGAGGGAGGCGGCCAACTCTGAATCAAAAGTCGGTGCTCAGTTCAGTTAGTGAGAGTTCGATCGAAGGCACAGACTCGTCCCTTCTCCGCGCTGTCCCTCTGCCGACGGTTTTCACTTACGCAACTAGGCCTGGCGACCTGGCGACCTGGCGACCTGGCGAGCGGCGCTCAGCGTGATGGTAGCAAAGGGATCAATGCCCTGTAGTTTCTAGGCTTTGTGGAGGTTCTGGGAATCCTTGAGGCATTAAAAAGCCGGCTTGTGGCCGGCTTCTCGGGGACGATCTTGGCTCATTTTTGGTAAGCCGCAACCGCCTTAAACGGTATGACCTCAAGGGCCATGAAAAGAAGGCAGACGGCTGTGTCAGACGTCGCCGAGCCCTCTGCAACGCGGCCTGAGCCGGTGGGGGGCGTAATGTGGGCCAAAGCATACAAGGGCTGGCAGCCGATGCCCAGCAAAAAATGGCACGAGGTATGTCAGGCGCTGGCCCGTTGGTTGAAATATGACCAGTGGAATACCCAGCCGATGATTTCAAGCCCTTGCTCCTGGCGCTGCGCGGCGGTGTAGCGCTCGACCGTGTAGTTGCGCTGGTCATGGCTGTGCAGGTACAGGGTGGCGTCGTGGTCGAGGCTGAGACTGTGCACCTTGAGCTGGCCGTTGTGCAGCAGGGCGTAGGTCTGGCCGTCGACTACATGCGTGCTGCCGCGGTCGATGGCAATGATCGCGTCCCGCGGGATCATCGGTGCCATGTTGCCGGCGGGCATGAGCATGCAGATCGCTTGCTGAGGGAACACGCCGAGGGTTTCCAGGGACTGTGCCGGTAGGGTCAGGTGGCCCTGCATGTCAGGCGATAGCTGGTTGCCATGCAGCCGGTAGAGGGAGATTCGCAGCAGCCGACCGTCCAGGTCGAGCAGCGAAGTGGGTTGTTCTGCTGCCTGGGTGCAGACACCGCTCTGGCGCAGGATGGCGCTATGGTATTTGGGCCCTACGCCGCTCATCAGCCAGCGCCGGTGCACGCAAAACAGATCGGCCATTTCGTCCATGCGTGCCAGAGGCACACCGCGCTTGAACCAGTTGTTGACGTGCTGGGGGGTAACGCAACGCTGGGCAGCGAAATCGGAGGGGGTCAGGTCGCATTCTTGCAGGAGTGCCTTGAGGCGGTCGCCGGATGTCGTCATGGGCGAAGTTTAACGGCGGCAGGGCGTCAGGAAAATGAACTAAGAGTTTGATTTTATTGTGGGAAAACGCAGGGTTTGTAGGAAAGGTCCTAGGACGGATTTTTTGCGGGGAGAACCTGCACCCGAACGGGTTGCATGAAAAGGGGCGCAAAGCGCCCCAAGGTACAGGGTCTGAGCGGCATCACCGCCCAGACCTGTTCGGCTCAGCCCTTGTAGGCAGCAACCGATTTGGTGATCGCTTCACGGGCGGCATCGGCGCCGGCCCAGCCTTCGATCTTGACCCATTTGCCCTTCTCGAGATCTTTGTAGTTCGCGAAGAAGTGCTCGATCTGCTGGATCAGCAGCGCTGGCAGGTCGGTGTACTCTTTGACGTCGACGTACAGCTGCGACAGCTTGTCGTGCGGCACGGCGATGACCTTGGCGTCGCCGCCGCCGTCGTCGGTCATGTTCAGCACGCCGACTGGACGGGCGCGGATGACCGAGCCAGGCGCTACCGGGTACGGCGTCACGACCAGCACGTCAAGCGGATCACCGTCGTCGGCCAGGGTGTTGGGGATGAAGCCGTAGTTGGCCGGGTAGAACATCGGGGTGGCCATGAAACGGTCAACGAACAGGGTGTCGCTGTCCTTGTCGATCTCGTATTTGATCGGGGCGTGGTTAGCCGGGATTTCGATGGCGACGTAGATGTCGTTCGGCAGGTCTTTGCCAGCCGGAATCTTGCTGTAGCTCATTGGGCAGGGCCCCCGTGTCTGTTCAGAAAATTGGCGGCGATTATAGGCATATTCCGCCAGTGCACGCCACGCCCTGCCTGATGTGCGGCCAGCTCAGGGCTGGCTGGCGCAATACTGCGGATCTTCAGCCTGCAGCCGGGTCAGGCGGGCCAGTGGGTCCTGCCGGTAGAACAGGACCAATTGCTGATAGACCTGCGGATACGCCTGTTGTAGCAGGTCAGGCCCACTAAAGAAGTATTCGCTGGTGACGGCGAAGAACTCCGCAGGATTCTCCGCCGCATACGGGTCGATCGGCGTCTCGGCATCCGGGTTGGCATCAAGCTGGCGGTTGAGGTCGTCGTAGGCGCTCTGCATTGCAGCCGACCAATCGCCGACGTGCATGCCGTGGTGCAGTGGCGGCAGGCCGTTGGCATCGCCATTGAGCATGTCGAGCTTGTGCGCCAGCTCGTGGATCACCAGGTTGTAGGCCTCCCAGCCGCCACCGGCGAGCACCCCATCCATGGCCAGAATGACCGGCCCCTGTTGCCAGGCTTCGCCGCTGTGCTCGCCGTCATAGACGTGCTCGACGCCGCTGGCATCGCGGTGGCGCTGGGGGCTTTTGAAGTCGTCGGGGTAGAGGATGATCTCGTGAAAACCCTGGTACCAGTCAAGGTCGCCCAGGTGCAGCAACGGCAGTTGCGCCTGGGCGGCGAGCAGCAGGCGCTGCTCGTCATCCAGTTCGACCCCGGGCAGGCAGGTCAGGTGCTTGGCGTGCAGAAACAGCACACAGGCTTCACGCAGCCAGTGGTCTTCCTCGGCGGTGATGCCATCGAGCACTGGCAGGCGTTGGCGCACGGCCTGCCACAACGGCGCCTCGATCGGGTAGCGCGCCAAGGTGCGCCGGCGCCGCCAGGCGCGTAACGACCACATGTGCCGATCAGTGCGCCTTGGCCGCGCGACCGAAGCGGCCACGCAGCAGTCCGAGCAGCATCGGCACCAGCGACAGGACGATGATCACCACCACCATCAGCGACAGGTGCTGCTTGATGAACGGCACGTTGCCGAAGAAGTAGCCCAAGGTAACCAGGCCGCCAACCCAGAGCAGCGAACCGACCACGCTGAAGGTCAGGAAGCGGGGGTAGTGCATGTGCGCGATGCCGGCCACAAACGGCGCAAAGGTGCGCAGGATCGGCAGGAAGCGCGCCAGGGTCACGGTCTTGCCGCCATGCTTGTCGTAGAAGTCATGGGTGCGCTGCAGGTAGTCGCGGCGGAAGATCTTCGAGTTGGGCTTGTTGAACAAGCGCTCACCGGCCGTGCGGCCGATCACGTAGTTGGTGCTGTCACCGAGGATCGCCGCGGCCATCAACAGGCCGGCCAGCAACACCGGGTCCATGCCACCACCGGCCGCCACTGCACCGGCGATGAACAGCAGCGAGTCGCCTGGCAGGAACGGCATCACAACCAGCCCGGTTTCGCAGAAAATCACCGCGAAGAGAATGGCGTAGATCCACGGGCCGTAGTTGTTCACCAGCAGATCAAGGTAAGCATCGAGATGCAGGATAAGGTCAAGCGGGTTGAAATCCATGTACAGCACCTGTGTTCTTGACCCGCGACAACGGGCGCGCAAAGACGGAAATCGGCTACGCATGTGTGGCCGTGGGTAAACTTTCACACATGTAAAAAGGGGATTATACGGACAAGCCAGGATCGTGCCCGGGGAGATTGTAGCGGCGGATTACCGGCCGGCGGCAAAGGCCGTGGCGCTGGAGCCTGTGGCAGCGGCGTCATGCCGCTGCCACAGCGCGATCAGTCCGAGTTGATCGGCAGGGTGTAGTTCTTGAACTCGGTATCTTCGCGAAAGCCCATCGACTCGTAGGTTTTCATGGCGACCTGATTGTCGGTGCTGGTCGATACGCGCATGCGCACGGCATTGGTTTGCTTGGCCATCTTCTTCGCTTCACGCATCAGGTGGTCGGCCACCAGCATGCGCCGGGCGTCCTCGGCGACATAGATGTCATTGAGGATCCACACGCGTTTCAGCGACAGCGACGAGAAGCTTGGGTACAGCTGGCAGAAGCCAAGCAGTTTGCTGTCGTCGACATCGTCATCGGCGAAGGCCAGATAAATCACCGACTCCTCCAGGCGCAGGCGCTTTTCGAGAAAGCTGCGTGAGCTGTCCGGGTAGGGCAGTTGTCCGTAGTACTCGCGGTATTTGACGAACAATGGGTTAAGCAGGTCGAGATGTGCCAGGGTTGCCTTGATGATGCGCATGTACGGCCCTCGGAGTCCATTTAGGCAAACGACAGATTGCCGACAACGTTCGCGCCCATGCTGCCCCAAAGCAGGCGCGAAGCGCAATCCAGCCGCCATCGGCGATAACTATGGTTCGCCGAGCAAAAAGTTACCGCGTTTTGCGCTGGGGTCTGACGCGTCGAGGCTCAGTACCTCGGCCTCGTCTTTGAGGTTCACGCCCGACAGCTGGCGCCGACACGCCTCGCGCATCAGGTAGAGCAGGCGATGCGCGGCCATGCCGTAGCTCAACCCCTCTAAACGCACGTTGGAGATGCAGTTGCGATAGGCATCGGTCAGGCCGACCTTGGGCGCGAAGGTGAAGTACAGGCCCAGGCTGTCGGGCGAACTCAGCCCGGGCCGTTCGCCGATCAGCATAACCGCCATGCGCGCACCGAGCAGTTGGCCGACCTCGTCGGCGACCGCGACGCGGCCTTGCTCGACCAGCACCACCGGCGCGCTGGTCCAGCCATCAGCTGCGGCCTGCTCTTCAAAGCGGTTGAGAAACGGCAGGGTATGCCGATGCACCGCCAATGCAGAAAGGCCATCGGCGACGACAATGGCCAGATCGACCCCGCCGGGGTTGGCCTTCACGTGCTCGCGCAGTTGTTCGACCGAGGCTTCATTCAACCGTCGACCCAGGTCAGGGCGCTGCAGGTACTGGTCGCGATCACTGGCGGCGCTGTGCAGCAGCAGGCTGTCGCGCCCGCGGTCGCTGAGCTGACTGCGCAGCCCGGCGTGGTCGAACGGCAGGTGCACGGCATCGCGGGCCTGGGCGTGGGCGAACTGAAAGTCCAGCTGGGCGCTGGTCGGCAGGCTGATGCCGCTGCGGCCCAGGGCAATCCGCGCCGGGGTCAGGCTGCGCAGGGCCAGCCAGGGGTTGTCGGTGGTTGGAGTGTGCTGATCCATGGTCATCCCTATGCGAGCTGCGCCAAGGCCTGGCGGAAAGCGGGCGGCAGGTTGTCGCCAAAGCGAATGCGACCATCGGCCTGGGTAAAGATCCCGGTGCGCTCCAGCCACGCCTCGAACTCCGGCCCGGGTTTCAGGCCCAGGGTCTGGCGCGCGTAGAGGGCGTCGTGGAACGAGGTGGTCTGGTAGTTGAGCATGATGTCGTCGGAGCCGGGGATGCCCATGATGAAGTTGATCCCGGCTACACCCAGCAGGGTCAGCAGGGTGTCCATGTCGTCCTGATCGGCTTCGGCGTGGTTGGTGTAGCAGATGTCGCAGCCCATCGGCACACCGAGCAGCTTGCCGCAGAAGTGGTCTTCGAGCCCGGCACGGATGATCTGCTTGCCGTTGTACAGATACTCCGGGCCGATGAAACCGACCACGGTGTTGACCAGAAACGGCTTGAAGTGGCGCGCCACGGCGTAGGCGCGGGTTTCGCAGGTCTGCTGGTCGACGCCATGGTGGGCGTTGGCCGACAGCGCGCTGCCCTGGCCGGTTTCGAAGTACATCAGGTTCTGCCCGACGGTGCCGCGCTTGAGCGACAGGCCGGCTTCATAGCCTTCCTGCAAGACATTTAGGTTGATACCAAAGCTGGCGTTGGCCGCTTCGCTGCCAGCGATCGACTGGAACACCAGGTCCAGCGGCACGCCGCGGTTGATCGCCTCGATCGAGGTGGTGACGTGGGTCAGCACGCAGGCCTGGGTCGGGATCTGGTAGCGCTGGATGATCGCATCGAGCATTTCCAGCATGGCGCAGATCGACGAGATGCTGTCGGTGGCCGGGTTGATGCCGATCATCGCATCGCCGTTGCCGTACAGCAGGCCGTCGAGAATGCTCGCGGCGATCCCCGCCGGCTCATCGGTTGGATGATTGGGTTGCAGCCGGGTTGAAAGGCGCCCGCGCAAACCCATGGTGCCGCGAAACTGGGTGACTACGCGGATCTTCTGCGCAACCAGGATCAAGTCCTGCACGCGCATGATCTTCGACACCGCTGCGGCCATTTCCGGGGTCAGGCCAGGGGCGAGGGCGCGCAGGCTGTCTTCGTTGGCCTGCTCACCGAGCAGCCAGTCGCGCAGGCCGCCAACGGTCAGGTGGCTGACCGGGGCGAAGGCCTCAGCGTCGTGGCTGTCGATGATCAGGCGGGTGACTTCGTCCTCTTCGTAGGGGATCAGCGCTTCGCTTAAAAAATGGGTGAGGGGGATGTTGGCCAGGGCCATCTGCGCGGCGACGCGCTCGCCGTCATTTTCGGCGGCGACCCCGGCGAGGAAGTCACCGGAACGGGCCGGGCTGGCCTTGGCCATGACTTCCTTGAGGCTGTCGAAGCGGTAGACCAGGTTGCCCACCGTGTGTACGAAACTTGCCATACAGACTCTCCAGAGCGCCGCAGGCAGGGCCTGCGGCGCGTAGCGGCAATCAGTGCAAGGCCTCTTCGGCCTGCTGGATCGCAGCGAACTCTTCTTCCGGTGTGCCCGCTACGAGGTGGTGACGGCTGTAGAACGCAAAGTAGGCGATCAATACTGCATAGATCACCGCAGCGCCAATTACCACTCGCGGATCGACCAGGAACCCGGCGATCACCGCCACGCAGGCCAGCACCAGTGCCACGCCTGAAGTGAAGATGCCGCCTGGGGTGCGATACGGGCGGTCCATTTTCGGCCGGCGGATACGCAGGGTGATGTGCGCCGCCATCATCAATACATACGACAGTGTCGCGCCGAAAACCGCCACCAGAATCAGCAAATCACCCTGGCCGGTCAGCGACAGCGCGAAACCGATGATCCCCGGGATGATCAAGGCCAGCACCGGCGCCTTGCTCTTGTTGGTCTGCGACAGCTTGCGTGGCAGGTAGCCGGCGCGCGACAGCGCGAAGATTTGCCGGGAGTAGGCATAGATGATCGAGAAGAAGCTGGCGATCAAACCGGCCAGGCCGACCAGATTGACGAAGCCGCCCATCCAGGTCGAACCGCCGTAGGCTTTCGACAGCGCTTCGACCAACGGGTTACCCGAGGCTTTAAGTGCTTCGGAGCCTGCACCGCCCGGGCCGATCACCAGAATCAGCAGGGCAAACGCCAGCAGCACCAGCATCGCACCGATCAGGCCACGCGGCAGGTCACGTTTCGGGTTCTTGGTTTCTTCGGCAGCCAGCGGCACGCCTTCGACGGCGAGGAAGAACCAGATCGCGTAGGGGATCGCCGCCCACACACCGAGATAACCAAAAGGCAGGAAGCTGCTGGCGCCGGCGGCGTTGGTTGGGGCGATGTCGAACAGGTTGGCTGCATCAAAATGGGGCACCATGCCGAGCAGGAACACTACCAGAGCAATCGCTGCCACCGCGGTGATGATGAACATCAGCTTTAACGCTTCGCCGACACCAAAGATGTGGATGCCGATGAAGATGATGTAGAAGGCCAGATAGATCATCCAGCCGCCAATGCCGAACAGCGACTCGCAGTAGGCGCCGATGAACACCGCAATCGCGGCGGGGGCAATGGCGTATTCGATCAGGATCGCGGTGCCGGTGAGAAAGCCGCCCCACGGGCCGAACGCGCTGCGGGCAAAGCCGTAGCCACCGCCGGCGGTAGGGATCATCGACGACAGCTCGGCCAGCGAGAAGCACATGCACAGGTACATCGTTGCCATCAGCAAGGTGGCGAGGAACATGCCGCCCCAGCCGCCTTGGGCCAGGCCGAAGTTCCAGCCGGCGTAGTCACCGGAGATCACATAGGCGACCCCGAGGCCGACCAGCAGGACCCAGCCGGCGGCGCCTTTTTTCAGTTCGCGTTGCTGGAAATAGTCGGAGCCGACCTTTTCGAAATCGACGGAAGAGTTGGCCGGCGTACCGGTGGGATGATCGCTTGGCATTGGATTCACCAGTTATTTTTTTTGGGGGCCGAAGGGAGTGCGGCCACTTGGTGATTTGTCTTGCATGAAGCGCGCCAGAGCGGTTGGTGCGCTGGCGTTGAAGTGTGCCGGATGCGGCGCGGAGGCTGCAGGGCAGCCTCCAACGCGGTCAGGCTTAGAAGAAGCCCAGTGGATTGATGTCGTAGCTGACCAGCAGGTTTTTGGTCTGCTGATAATGATCGAGCATCATTTTGTGCGTCTCGCGGCCAACGCCGGACTTCTTGTAGCCGCCAAACGCGGCGTGCGCCGGGTACAGGTGATAGCAGTTGGTCCACACCCGGCCGGCTTTGATGCCACGGCCCATGCGGTAAGCGCGGTTGATGTCGCGGGTCCAGACCCCGGCGCCGAGGCCGAACTCGGTGTCGTTGGCAATCGCCAGCGCTTCAGCTTCGTCCTTGAAGGTGGTGACGCTGACCACCGGGCCGAAGATCTCCTCCTGGAACACGCGCATCTTGTTGTTGCCCTTGAGCAGGGTCGGCTGGATGTAATAGCCGGTGGCCAGGGCGCCTTCGAGTTTTTCCACCTTGCCGCCGCTGAGCAGCTCGGCGCCTTCGGCCTGGGCAATGTCCAGGTAGGACAGAATCTTCTCGAACTGCTGCTGCGAGGCCTGGGCGCCGATCATTGTTTCGGTATCCAGCGGGTCGCCACGTTTGATCTGCTTGACCTTGTTCAGCACCGCTTCCATGAACTGCGGATAGATCGATTCCTGGACCAGTGCCCGCGATGGGCAGGTGCACACTTCGCCCTGGTTGAAGAAAGCCAGCACCAGCCCCTCGGCGGCCTTGTCGATAAAGCTCGGCTCGGCCTGCATGACGTCTTCGAAGTAGATGTTCGGCGACTTGCCGCCCAGCTCGACGGTGGACGGGATGATGTTCTCGGCGGCGCACTTCATGATGTGCGAGCCCACCGGAGTCGAGCCGGTGAAAGCGATCTTGGCAATGCGCTTGCTGGTCGCCAGCGCTTCGCCGGCCTCACGGCCATAGCCCTGGACCACGTTGAGTACGCCAGGCGGCAGCAGGTCACCGATCAGTTCGACCAGCACGGTGATGCCCAGCGGCGTTTGCTCGGCAGGCTTGAGCACCACGCAGTTGCCAGCAGCCAGGGCCGGTGCGAGCTTCCACGCGGCCATCAGGATCGGGAAGTTCCACGGGATGATCTGGCCGACCACGCCCAGCGGTTCGTGGATGTGATAAGCAACGGTGTTTTCGTTGATTTCGGCAGCGCCGCCTTCCTGGGCACGGATACAACCCGCGAAGTAGCGGAAGTGGTCGACCGCCAGCGGGATGTCGGCGTTGAGGGTTTCGCGGACCGGCTTGCCGTTGTCCCAGGTTTCGGTGATGGCCAGCAGCTCGAGGTTCTGTTCGATGCGGTCGGCAATCTTCAGCAGCACGTTGGAGCGGTCCTGCACGGAAGTGCGGCCCCAGGCGTCGGCAGCAGCGTGGGCGGCGTCCAGCGCCTTGTCGATGTCTTCGGCAGTCGAGCGCGGGAATTCAGCGATCAGCTTGCCGTTTACTGGCGAGGTATTTTCGAAATATTGACCTTTGACCGGAGCTACGAATTCGCCACCGATGAAGTTGCCGTACTGACGCTTGAAGTTGACCTTGGCGCCGTCGGTACCGGGATGTGCGTAACGCATGGTGTCTCTCCTGGTTAGTTATGTTTGTTAGGGAGTTATCAAGCGTAGAGCAAAGGTTGGGCCAGCGCCTGCCAGGCCTTGTAGATCAAGGGCTTGGGTTAGTGTCGCGGGCGTGACGGCTAGCCGCTGTGCCAGCATTGGCACGCATCGGGTGACACTTTGTACCGTGGAGGGTACAGCCTGTGCCGGCCACGCCAGCGCACCATTGCAAAGGCTTCCTGGGTGGAGGATGCTGGCCACAGACTGTATCTGCGGAGTCCAACAACAAATGCAGAACACCACGTTCAGCCAGCATGCCCAACAGGTCCTGACCGCCGCCCGCGGCGAAGGCAACGGCCCGGGCAGCGACCCCTCCATTGCCCGCTCGTGGCTGCGTTGCCTGGAGGACTATCACCTTGATCCTGCGCGCAGCCAGGCGCCCGTGGTGCTTGAGCATGGGCGCCTGCTGGAGACCCGCGAGCGCCTGCGCCAGGTGCTGCAGATTGCCGATGGCGAGATGAACAGCCTGCACCAGCAGCTCTCAGGCGCTGGTCATGCGGTACTGCTCACCGATGCTCACGGGGTGATCCTCAACTGCGTCACGGCGCCCACCGAGCGGCGCATCTTCGAGCGCGCCGGGCTGTGGCTGGGGGCGGACTGGAGCGAAGCCAGCGAGGGCACCAACGGCATCGGCACCTGCCTGGTCGAGCGCCAGGCCCTGACCATTCATCAGAACGAACACTTCCGCGGCCGCCACACCGGCCTGACCTGCTCGGCGAGCCCGGTGTTCGACCCGCACGGCGAACTGCTGGCGGTGCTCGACGTGTCCTCGGCGCGGGCCGACGTGTCGCGTCAGAGCCAGTTCCACACCATGGCGCTGGTCAACCTGTCGGCGAAGATGATCGAGAGTTGCTACTTCCTGCGCCACTACCAGCACCAATGGCTGCTGCGTTTTCATCTGCAGGCCGAGTCGGTCGGGCTGTTCAGTGAAGGCCTGCTCGCCTTTGATGGCGATGGCCGCATCAGCGCGGCCAACCAGAGCGCGCTGAACCTGCTGGGCAGTATCCGCAGTGGCGTGCTGGGCAAGCCGATCAACATGTTCTTTGCCTGTAACCTCGACGAGTTGCTCGGCCGCGCGACGCCGCAGGGCAGTACCGCCTGGCCGCTGCACACCCGCGATGGCCGTCAGGTGTACGCCAGCCTGCGTGGCCAGGCGCCGGTTGCGTCCTGGGCCGTGCCCGCTGCGCAGCCCATGCCGGTAGCGGCGCCAGCGGCGCAGATCTGCCTGCTCGACCCGGCCCTGCAAACCGACTTCGGCCGCGCCCTGCGCGTGTTCGAGCGCGATGTGCCGCTGCTGCTGCGCGGTGAAACCGGTTGCGGCAAGGAGGCCTTTGCCCAAGCGGTACACCAGGCCAGCCAGCGCCGGCACAAGCCGTTCGTGGCGATCAACTGCGCGTCGATCCCGGAGAGCCTGATCGAGAGCGAGCTGTTCGGTTATCGCGGCGGCAGCTTTACCGGCGCACGCAAGGAAGGCATGCGCGGCAAGCTGCTCCAGGCCGACGGCGGCACGCTGTTGCTGGACGAAATCGGCGATATGCCGCTGGCCTTGCAGACGCGCCTGCTGCGCGTTTTGGAAGAACGGCAGGTGGTGCCCATCGGCGGCGAGGCGCAGGCCGTGGATGTGCGCATCATCAGCGCCACCCACCGCGACCTGCTCGATCGGGTCGAGCAAGGCAGTTTCCGTGAAGACCTCTACTACCGTCTCAACGGCCTCGAAGTGCCTCTGCCAGCCGTGCGCGAGCGCAGCGACAAGGGCCAGTTGCTCGACTTCATCCTGGCACAGGAGGCCGACGGCCAGCCGCTTGAGCTGGCGCCGGCGGCGCGCGAGGCGCTGCTGGCCTTCGCCTGGCCCGGCAACGTGCGCCAGCTGCGCAACGTGCTGCGTACGCTGGTGGCGCTGTGTGACGATCGGCGCATCGGCCTGGCTGACCTGCCGGCGATCATCACCCGCCCCGCCTCGGCAACGGCGAATGCCAGCGCAGCCGCGCCGTTGGCCGATGCCGAGCGTGATGCGCTGTTGGCCACTCTCGAACAACTGCGCTGGCACCTGACCCATGTCGCCAGCCACCTGGGCATCAGCCGCAACACCCTGTATCGCAAACTGCGCAAACACGGCATCACCCGAGTCAGTTGAAGCTGAATCAGCGGGTGCGAATTGGCGCGCCCTGGGCTACCCTGCCTCGACGTTTTGCGAGGTCGATCATGCACATTCACATTCTCGGTATTTGCGGTACTTTCATGGGCTCCCTGGCCGTGCTGGCGAAAGAGCTCGGCCATCGGGTTACCGGCTCCGATGCCAATGTCTATCCGCCGATGAGCACCCAGCTCCAAGCCCAGGGCATCGAGCTGATCCAGGGCTATGACCCGGCGCAGCTGGAGCCAGCCCCTGATCTGGTGGTGATCGGCAACGCCATGTCGCGTGGCAACCCGGCAGTCGAATATGTGCTGAACAAAGGCCTGCCGTATGTCTCCGGCCCGCAGTGGCTGGCCGACCATGTATTGCAAGGCCGCTGGGTCCTGGCTGTGGCCGGCACCCATGGCAAGACCACCACCAGCAGCATGCTCGCCTGGGTGCTGGAGCATGCCGGCATGAGCCCGGGCTTCCTGATTGGTGGCGTACCGCAGAACTTCTCGGTGTCGGCGCGCCTCGGCGACACGCCGTTCTTCGTGATCGAGGCCGACGAGTACGACAGCGCTTTCTTCGACAAGCGCTCGAAGTTCGTCCATTACCACCCGCGTACCGCGATCCTCAACAACCTTGAGTTCGACCACGCGGATATCTTCCCGGACCTGGCGGCCATCGAACGTCAGTTCCACCATCTGGTGCGAACCATCCCAAGCGAAGGGCTGGTCATTCACCCGACCACCGAGCAAGCCCTGGAACGGGTGATCGGCATGGGCTGCTGGACGCCGGTACAGACCACCGGTGCTGGCGGTCAGTGGCAGGCACGCCTGCTCAGCGCTGACGGCTCGCAGTTTGAAGTGCTGTTCGAAGGCGTGGTGCAGGGCACCGTCAACTGGCCGATGACCGGCCAGCACAACGTTGCCAACGCCCTCGCGACCCTGGCTGCGGCGCGCCATGTCGGCGTCGTTCCGGCCATGGCCATCGACGCCCTGAATGCCTTCAAGAGCGTCAAGCGGCGCATGGAGAAGGTTGCCGAGGTGCAAGGCGTGACCATCTACGATGATTTCGCTCATCACCCGACCGCGATTGCCACCACCTTGGATGGTTTGCGCAAGCAGGTCGGCGAGGCGCCAGTCATTGCCGTGATCGAACCGCGCTCCAATTCGATGAAACTGGGCGCGCACCGCGACGGCCTGCCCGAGAGCGTCAACGATGCCGACCAGGTGATCTGGTATGCCCCGGCCAACCTCGGTTGGGACCTCGCTGGCACTGCCGCGCAGTGCAAGGTGCCGGCGATTGTTGCTGACAGCCTCGAGGCGATCATCGAGCGCATCAAGGGCCAGGCGCGCCCTGGTACCCATGTGGTGATCATGAGCAACGGCGGCTTTGGCGGCCTGCACGGCAAACTGGCCGAGGCCCTGAAGTGAACGGCCCGCAGCGCATTACCCTGGCCATGACGGGCGCTTCCGGCGCGCAATACGGCCTGCGCCTGCTCGATTGCCTGGTGCGGGAAGACCGCGAGGTGCACTTTCTGATCTCGAAGGCCGCGCAACTGGTGATGGCCACCGAGACCGATGTGCAACTGCCGCCCAAGGCGCAGGCCATGCAGACCTTTCTCACCGAATACACCGGCGCCGCGGCCGGGCAGATTCGCGTGTACGGCAAGGAAGACTGGATGTCGCCGGTGGCGTCCGGCTCCGGCGCGCCTGCGGCCATGGTCGTGGTGCCGTGCTCGACCGGGAGCCTGTCGGCGATAGCCACGGGTGCCTGCAACAACCTGATCGAGCGGGCCGCCGACGTCACCTTGAAGGAGCGCCGCCAGCTGATTCTGGTGCCGCGTGAGGCGCCGTTCTCGACCATTCACCTGGAAAACATGCTCAAGCTGTCGCAGATGGGCGCGGTGATTCTGCCTGCGGCACCCGGCTTCTATCACCAGCCGCAGACCATCGATGATCTGGTCGACTTTGTCGTCGCGCGGATTCTCAACCTGCTGAACATCCCACAGGACATGCTCCCGCGCTGGGGCGAACATCATTACGGAGTGGATGATTGAGGCGGGCGCTGCTCGCTTTGCTGATCGCTACTTCGCTGAGCGGATGCGCCACCGTGCGCACGCTGGATGCGAACAAACCGGGGGCGCCGGTGGTGTACGCCGGCACCCGCCTGGATTGGTATGTGATCAAGGGTGGCTGCTGCCCGGCGGATCGCTTTGGTGCGCAGGCACCGGCCTATCCGGCGCTGGACCTGCCCGGCAGCGCGCTGCTCGATACCCTGTTGCTGCCGCTGTCGTTGCTGACTGCGCTGGGCGTTGGCTTCAACGCATCAGGTGGGCTGTGAGATTGCCGGGGTAGCCCCCGGCATTTGCCTAATTTTTACCCAGCTTGCGCAGTTCGTCCGACTCGATCACGCGGATACCGTCTTCTTCTTCCAGCGCCAGGCGCCACAGTGCCCGGGCCAGGGTGCACGCCTCGATGCCGGCATACTTGCCGGGCAGTAGCCTGGCAATCGGCGCGGCCAGGCGCTCGGCAAGACGCGGTTCAATCCGCTCACCGAGCAACAGCGAAGGCCGCACGATGGTCAGCTGTGGCCAGTCCTGGGCTTTCAGCGCCTCTTCCATTTCGCCCTTGACCCGGTTGTAGAACACCGACGACTTGGGGTCTGCACCAATGGCGCTGACCACCAGCAGATGGCGCGCGCCCATTTCCCGCGCACGCTTGCTGAAGGCCACCACCATGTCCAGATCGACAGCGCGAAACGCCGACTCCGAGCCCGCCTGCTTGATGGTGGTGCCCAGGCAGCAGAAGGCGATATCGACCCGGCCGCCCAGTTGCGGCAGAAACACCGCTGGGTCGCCGACCGGGTTTTCCAGGTGTGGATGCTCTGCCAGCGGCCGGCGCGTCGGCGCCAGCACGCGGCTGATGGTGGGTTCACTGAGCAGCCGGTCCAGCAGGTGTTCACCTGTCAGCCCAGTAGCGCCGGCGATCAGGACATGCTGAGGCGTCAAGTACATGATGTCTCTCCCTTGTTACACACAGCTTAGCGCTTGGCAGGTGTTTTTGCCTGCGGCGGCACAGCTGTCTGAGCTTCATTGCGCAAGGCTTCTTCGGCCTGCTGCTGGCGCAACTGTTGCCAGTGTGCCAGTACTGCGGGCGGCGCCCACAGCTGCGGTTCAGAGGCTTCGAAGCCTTCCCTACGTTCCCGTTCGGCAACACTGGCACGCGCCAGTTCAAACGCCTGTTTCAAATCGTCGGTCTGGTTCAGTGCCTCAGCGAACAGGGCGTCGCCGAAATAAGTGAAATCGGCCTCTTCCGAGCAGCCGAACGACACCCGGTCCGGGCGCGCAGCAGTCATGATCAGGGTCCGCTCATCCTTCAGTGCCGGGATATAGCCGCCAGAGTAGCAAGCCGAGATCACCACCACCTTGTCGCGGTCTTTGAGCGGCGCAAGGGCGCTGGCCAGCTCATCGGCGGAGAGGTCGGCCAGTTGCAGGCGCGGCTGGTCGAGCACCAGTTGGTGGTCGGCGCTGCCGTGGCTGGTCAGGTAGATGAAGATCAGGTCTTGCGGGCCGCTGCGCTCGGCCAGGGTGGCGGCGGCGCGGGTCAGGTTCTGGCGGGTGGCCATCGGCCGATCGGCCAGGTGATCGCGGTGGTTGACCAGGGTGATCTGGCCGCTGGCGCCAAACCGCACCTTGAGCATGTCGCTGACATAGTCGGCTTCACGCATGAATACGCTTTGCTGGCCATCGCCGGCCAGCACCAGGCTGTACAACTGGATCGGCGCCTTAGAGGGCGGCACCTGGGCCAGCGCATCCTTGAGCAACTTGCCCTGATTGAGCAGGGCCAGGTCGAGCGGGTCGGGCAACAGCTTGCTCTGCTCATCACGCACGCGCACGCCCTTGACCCAGTAGCCGCCCTCGATGCGACCGTTGGCCTGGATCAGGCGGCCATAACCTTGATAGGCATCGTCGGAAAAACCGCCGATGTACTGGCTACCGTCCGCCAGGTGCAGGCGGCCTTCGCCCGAGAACCGCCAATTGCGAAAGCCGCCCTTGTAGCGGCTGCCATCGCTGCCCAGCAGCTCGCCCTGACCGTCCAGCGAACCGTCGCTGAACTCTCCGATCCAAACGTCGCCGTCGGCGTTTTCGAAGCGGCCACGGCCTTGCAGGCGGTTGTCCTTGAACTCGCCGATGTACTGCTCGCCGTCGGCGCTGTCGTAGGTGCCGCTGCCTTGCAACTGACCATCGACGAAGTAGCCACTGAACTGATTGCCGCTGGCATCGCTGCGCACCCCGGCGCCGTTCGGCTGACCCTTGGCGAACAGACCCTGGTACTGGCTGCCGTCAGTCAATTTGAGCTCGCCGGCGCCGTGGTACTGGTCGTCCTTGAACTGGCCACGGTAGACCTGATCGTTCTGCTTGAGGGTGCCTTCACCGTCGCGCCGGCCATGCTTGAAGGTACCGGAGTAATGGCTGCCGGGCGTGGTCAGCTCGCCCAGCCCGTCGAACAGGCCGCTGGCAAACTGTCCGCGGTAGACCTCGCCGTTGCTGCCATGCCATTCACCTTGGCCGTGCCACTGGCCGTTGAGGAAGGTGCCGGCGTACCAGCTGCCATTGGGGTAGTCGATGCGGCCTTCGCCTTGCAGCAGGCCATTGACCACCTGGCCACGGTAGCGGCCGCCGTCAGGCAGGCGTGCATCGGGTGGCGACAGCGGTTCGCCGTCGCCACAGGCAGCGAGCAGAACGGTGAGGGCGAGGGGCAGCAGTGCACGCATGGCGGATCTCGGCGATAGATGTGCCGAGTATGCCGCACAATGCCTGGGCTGAGACAGTGCCCAGCCAGCAATCGCAGGGCCGCATGGCAGCCCCGTCAGTGGCTCAGACGAAACACAGGGTCAATGGCTCGGCTATATAGGCCGGCTTGGCTTCGCCTTCGATTTCCAGGGTGGCAATGATCTTCAGCAGCCACTGGCTAGGCTTTTTCTCGCTCGCTTCGTTCAGCTCGACCTTGAGGCGCACATTGCTGTCGACCTTGACCGGCTGGATGAAGCGCACGCTGTCCAGGCCATAGTTGACGATCATTTTCATGCCCTCGGGCAGCACGAGGATGTCCTCCATCAGCTTGGGGATCAGCGACAGAGTCAGAAAGCCATGGGCGATGGTGCTGCCGAACGGAGTCTTGCTGGCTTGTTCGGGGTCGACGTGGATGAACTGGAAATCACCCGTGGCTTCGGCGAACAGGTTGATGCGTTGCTGATCGATGGTCAGCCAGGCGGAACGTCCCAGTTCCTTACCAACGTACTGCGAAAGCGCTGCAACAGGTACATAGGGCATCGTGACTCTCCAGGTTGTCGTGACTGCTCGAGTGGTACGCGCGTGCAAGATCATCATGCCAGCCGCGCGCGGTCAAGCGAGGATGTGCTGGCCACGGGCCCGGCTACGCGTGTTTATAATGGCCGCCATGCCCCGAGGAGAAGCTTATGCTGTTGCGTGGATTGACCTGGCTGGTGTTGTTTCAGTTGCTGGGTACGGCACTCAATCACCTGCTGGTGCCGATTCTGCCCGGGCCGATCATCGGCCTGTTATTGCTGCTGGCGTTTCTCATCGCCCGCGGCGAAGTCGGCAAGCCGTTGAACGAGGCCGCTTCCAGCCTGCTGCGATATCTGCCTCTGTTGCTGGTGCCGCCTGCCGTGGGGGTGATGGTCTACGCCAAGGACATCGCCGCTGACTTCTGGGCCATTGTCGGCGCGCTGGTGTTGTCGTGCCTGCTGACGCTGGTATTCGTCGGCGTACTGATGCAGAAGCTGATCCACCGCCAGAGCAAGCCTGAGGAGCGCCCATGATCCTTGATTGGCAAGGCGCGCTGGATGCCGTGGTGCACCATCCGCTGTTTGGCATCGGCATCACGCTGGGCGCTTACCAACTGGTATTGGCGGCCTTCGAGAAGACCCGCTGGATCTTTTTGCAGCCAGTACTGGTCTCGATGGTAGTAGTGATCACGATCCTGCTGCTGTGCGGCATCGACTACAGCGAGTACCGCAAGAGTACCGAGATCATGAATATCCTGCTCGGCCCGGCCACGGTGGCGCTGGCGGTGCCGCTGTATCTGAACCTGCGGCGGATTCGTCAGTTGTTCTGGCCGACCTTTACTACGCTGGTAATCGGAGGGGTGTTCGCTACCGGCGCCTGTGTGCTGCTGGGTTGGTGGTTCGGGGCCGAGCACATGATCCTGATGACCATGGCGCCCAAGTCGGTGACCTCGCCGATTGCCATGCTGGTGGCCGAGCAGATCGGCGGCGTGGCTGCGCTGGCGGCGGTGTTCGTGTTGATCACCGGCGTGATCGGGGCGATCTTCGGCCCCGCGCTGCTCAGCCGCTGTGGCGTGCACAGCGCCGAGGCGCGGGGTATGTCGCTGGGCATTACCGCGCATGCGGTGGGCACCTCGGTAGCCCTGCAGGAAAGTGACGAATGCGGCGCCTTTGCGGCGCTGGCGATGAGTTTGATGGGTGTGGCCACAGCGGTATTCCTGCCGTTGGCGGTTAGCCTGGTGGCTTGAGGATTGAACATGACGCTACCGCTGTTTCCGCTCAACATCGTGCTGTTTCCTGGGTGCGTGCTCGATCTGCAGATCTTCGAGGCGCGTTACCTGGACATGATCGGCCGCTGCATGAAGCAGGGTGCAGGCTTTGGTGTGGTGTGCATCCTCGAGGGAGAGCAGGTCGGCAAGGCGCCAATGGGGGTTGCACCAATTGGCTGCGAGGCGCTGATTCGCGACTTCGAACAGCAGGACAACGGCCTGCTGGGAATTCGCGTCGAGGGCGTGCGCCGCTTCGAGGTCGGCCAGACCGACGTACAGAAAGACCAATTGCTGCTGGCCGAGGTGAACTGGCTGGCTGACAGTGCCGACAGTGCGTTGAGCGAGGAGGATGATGACCTGGTGGCGCTGCTGCTGGCTCTGGGTGAACATCCAATGGTCGCGGCGCTGGATATGCCGCGCGCCGAGGGCCGCCAGGCGTTGGCCAACCAGTTGGCTTACTTGCTGCCGTTTATCGAAGAAGACAAGCTCGAGCTGCTGGCCATCGACTCGCCGCAGCAGCGCCTGGCCGCGATCCAATCGCTGCTCGAGCGCATGCAAGGCGAGCTGTTTGCCTGATCAGGAGCGCCTGGCCAGGCGCTCCTTCATTTTCAGTACTGATAGCGCAGCAGCGCGTGGGGCAGGGCGTACAGGGCGAAAAACGCCAGCAGCGCCACGCACGCCGGCAGGATCAACCACCACACCCGCAGGGGAAGCGCCGTCAACGGCTGGCGCCACTGCACAAGGGTCAGGCTCAGGGCGCAGATACAGCAGGCCAGCAGTGCCCCGGCAAGGATATCGGTCGGCCAGTGCGCGCCCAGGTAGACCCGCGACAGGGCAATCGACAGCGCCGGGATACAGCCGAGCATGATCCAGGTCAGGCGCATCCGCGGCGGTTGCCCGCGGCCGGCCAGTACCGCCATCACCAGGAAAAACGCAAACGATGCCGAGCTGTGCCCGCTGGGCATGCTGTAGGTAGTCAGCGGGTCGCTGAGTACTTCTGGCCGGGCCCGGGCAAACAGCCACTTCAGCGTGCCATTGGCAATCGCGGTGCCCATCAGGGCGCTGCCGGCGAACACCGCATGGCGCCACTGTCGTGCCAGCAGCAGCAAACCGGTGAGCAGGCCGCCGAGGAACAGCTGGGTGCGGAAGTCGCCCAGGCGGGTGACGATCACCACGACGCCGTCGAACGCCTGGCTACGGTGCTCCTGCACCAAGGTCATCACGCCCTGGTCGAACTCATGCAGGAACGGCCAGCCGAGAAACACACCGGCCAGCGCCAGAAAACTCATCCCGGCAATCAGCCGAGTACCGTGACGCTGGTCGCGAATGCTGCTGCTCAGGCTCAGGCCGATCAACACGGCCAAGGTGCCGGCGATGATCCCTGCATCAAGCCAGAAGCCTTCTGGCAACGGCAGGCGCATCGCCGCCCCTGTCGCCCAACCAGGCAGCAGATAGGCCACCGACCAGCCCGCGCCGGCAACCAGGCTGACGGCAATGAAGCGCGGCAGCGGCATGTCGAACATGCCGGCGACCATCGGCAGCATCGGCCGCAGCGGGCCGATGAAGCGCCCGACCAGCAGGCTGGCGATGCCATAGCGTTGGAAGTATGTCTCGGCGCGGCCGATCCATTCGGGGTGGTTGCGGATCAGCGGCAGGCGCCGAATGTTCTGGTGGAAATACTTGCCGATGGCATAGGACATGGCATCCCCGAGCAAGCCGCCGGCGAAACCCAGCAGCAGCGTTTCGCCCAAGGTGAATGCGCCACTGCCGGCCAGCACGGCGACGGCAAACAGCAACACCGTGCCCGGCACGATGATCCCGGCAATCGCCAGGCATTCGACACAGGCCACCACGAAGATTGCCACGCCAAGCCATTGTGGATTGGCACTGAGCCAACCGGTCAGGCTGTCGAGCCATTGGCCCATGGTCAGCTTCCTTGTACGAGAGTTGAGTAGTCCCGACCTTCGACTTGGCCCCGACGCAGCGGGTTCCGTGTGCAGGCGCGGGCGAATTGGGCATCGACGAAACGGTATGGCAGGTGCTCGTCGCGGCCATGGGGAATGCCCAGGCGAGCACACTGGATGATCTGCGGCACTGCCAGCGCGCAGTCCTCGACATACAGCGCCAGCGGATCGAAGCGCTGGCCGTCCCACTGCGGCACCTTCAGCCCCAGCGCACGGCAGAGCAGGGTCTGGCCGGCACAAAGGCGCTCGGGCGGGCGCAGCTGGCCGCTGGCGTCGGGGTTGTTCAGTTGCATCCGGGCCAGGCTGTTGGCGCCCGAGAGGGCATCGGTGAACGGGTAGGCGGACTTGATCAGCACCGCATTGCCCGGGCCATGAGCGCTGAAGTTCAGCGAGTCGCCGCCGCGGGCGTAGTACATATAAATGTGGCCACCGTCGAGAAACAGCGCCTTGCGCTTTTCGGTATAGCCCAGCGAGGCGTGGCTGCCCTTGTCGGTCAGGTAATAGGCTTCGGTCTCGATGATCCGCGCAGCCAGCCATAGGTCGCCCTGACGGTGGCGAATGACTTTGCCCAGCAGCGCCTTGGCCAGGGTCTGGGCATCACGGTCGAAAAAACTGTCTGGCAGGGCGCGGGCCGGGCAGGGGGCTGGGTCTGGCATGCTGGCTGTTCGTGATGGAATGGCGCGATCATAGCAATTAATCGCTTAATCGAGGCTGAACACTGGGGCAGATGCCTGCATACCGGTGCAAACCGCTGGTGACCAGCAACGACGGGCCTTTCCGGCTCCGCGAGGATCAGTTTGGTCAAGCCAGGTTACATCTTTCCTGTCCATTCACCTCGTCATCTTCTACCATCCGCCACCCGCCGCTGGGCGTACTGGTGCCCGCCAGTTATAATCAGCCGATTTCCCCTTTCGCCAAGACACCGAGCCCATGACTGAGTCCGTTCTTGACTACATGACCCGCCTGGGTCGCGCTGCCCGCCAGGCCTCGCGCGTGATCGCCCGCGCCAGCACCGCACAGAAGAACCGTGCCTTGCAGGCTGCTGCCGATGCGCTCGACGTCGCTCGCGCCGAGCTCACTGCCGCCAATGAGCAGGATCTCGCCAAGGGTCGCAGCAATGGTCTGGAACCGGCGCTGCTCGACCGTCTGGCCCTGACGCCGGCCCGCATCGACGGCATGATCACTGGCCTGCGCCAGGTGGCCAGCCTGCCCGATCCAGTCGGCGCCGTGCGTGACATGAGCTACCGCCCGTCGGGCATTCAGGTCGGCAAAATGCGTGTGCCGCTGGGCGTGATCGGGATCATCTACGAGTCGCGGCCGAACGTGACCATCGATGCTGCCAGCCTGTGCCTGAAGTCGGGTAACGCGACCATTCTGCGTGGCGGCTCCGAGGCGATTCATTCCAATCGCGCAATTGCCACCTGCATCCAGCGCGGCCTGGCTGTCGCAGGTTTGCCGGCGGCAGTGGTGCAGGTTGTGGAAACCACCGACCGTGAAGCGGTGGGTGCACTGATCAGCATGCCCGAGTTCGTCGACGTGATCGTGCCGCGTGGCGGCCGTGGCCTGATCGAGCGGATCAGCCGCGATGCCCGCGTGCCGGTGATCAAGCATCTCGATGGCATCTGCCATGTGTACATCGACGCGCAGGCTGACCTCGACAAGGGCTGGCGCGTTGCTTTCAACGCCAAGACTTACCGCTACGGCATCTGCGGCGCCATGGAGACCTTGCTGGTCGACCAGGCCATTGCCGCAGACTTCCTGCCGGAAATGGCCCGGCGCTTCCAGGCGCACGGTGTCGAGCTGCGCGGCTGCGAGCGCACCCGCGCGATCATCCAGGCAGCGCCTGCCAGCGAAGACGACTGGCACACCGAATACCTCGACGCGATCCTGTCGATTCGTGTGGTCGACGGCCTTGAGCAGGCCATCGAGCATATCAATCACTACGGCTCGCACCACACCGACTCGATCATTACCGAACACCAGGGTCAGGCCCGGCGCTTTATCGCCGAGGTCGACTCGGCGTCGGTCATGCTCAACACCCCGACCTGCTTTGCCGACGGCTTCGAGTACGGCCTGGGTGCCGAGATCGGTATTTCCACCGACAAGCTGCACGCCCGCGGCCCGGTCGGCCTCGAAGGCCTGACCTGCGAGAAATACGTAGTCATCGGCGATGGCCAGCTGCGCGGCCAGGAGCCGAGCTGATTTGAATCAGGCCCCTGCAGTGCGGCGCGTCGGCATTTTCGGCGGTACCTTCGACCCGGTTCATATCGGCCACCTGCGCAGTGCGCTGGAAGTCACCGAGCTGATGGGCCTGGACGAGCTGCGCCTGCTGCCCAATGCCCGCCCGCCGCACCGCGACACGCCACAGGTAGACGCTCAGGCGCGCCTGGCGATGGTGCAGAGCGCGGTCAGCGGGGTCGACTGCCTGAGCGTCGATGCGCGCGAGCTGGGCCGTGACAAACCGTCGTATACCATCGACAGCCTGGAATCGATCCGGGCCGAGCTGGGCGGCGATGACCAGTTGTTTCTGGTTCTGGGCTGGGACGCATTCTGCGGCCTGCCGGGCTGGCACCGCTGGGAAGAATTGCTCCAACATTGCCACATCCTGGTGCTGCAACGCCCGGATGCGGATGTCGAACCACCAGACGAGCTGCGCAACCTGCTGGCGGCGCGCTCGCAAAGCGATCCCACTGCCATGTCCGGCCCTGCGGGTCACATTTCGTTCGTCTGGCAGACCCCGCTTGCGGTGTCTGCCACGCAAATCCGACAGCTGCTGGCCAGCGGCAAGTCGGTACGGTTTCTGGTGCCGGATGCAGTACTGGCCTACATAGAGGCGCACGATCTGTATCGTGGGTCCAACTGAGGGCGCCGCTGGGGCGCCTCATTCAAAACGAGTTGAACGAGTAACTATGAAGAAGCAAAACGACATCACTGCCGAAGAACTGGTCGAAGTGGCCAAGGAAGCGCTGGGAGAGGTCAAGGCCCTGGATATCCAGGTGATCGACGTGCGTGACAAGCACAGCCTGACCGACTACATGATCATCGCTACCGGTACCTCCAATCGCCAGATCAACGCGATGCTGGACAAGGTTCGCGAGCTGGTCAAAGCCAAGGGCGTCATGCCGCTGGGCGAAGAAGGCAAAGGCGAAAGCGATTGGGTGCTGCTCGACCTGAACGACGTTATCGTGCACATGATGACCGCCGCTGCGCGTCAGTTCTACGACCTCGAGCGCCTGTGGATGGGTGCCGAGCAGAGCCGTGCTGCCGATGGCAAGCACCACAGCTCCGAGAACGGCGCCAACGAGTACTTCGACAAGCTCAACAAGCAATAAGGAAGCGCCGTGCGTCTGCGATTGATCGCGGTCGGCTCGCGCATGCCCAAGTGGGTCGAGGAAGGCTGGCATGAATATGCCAAGCGCCTCCCTGCTGAGTTGCCGCTCGAGCTGGTGGAAATCCCGCTGAACACCCGAGGCAAGAACGCCGACGTGGCCCGCCTGATCCGTCAGGAGGGGGAGGCCATGCTGGCCAAGGTTCAGCCCGGCGAACGCATCGTCACCCTCGAAGTCCACGGCAAGCCGTGGAGCACCGAGCAGTTGGCGGTCGAGCTGGATCGCTGGCGCCTGGATGCGCGGACGGTGAATTTGATGGTGGGTGGGCCGGAAGGCCTGGCGCCTGAGGTGTGCGCGCGCAGCGAACAGCGCTGGTCGCTGTCGCCGCTGACCTTGCCGCACCCGTTGGTAAGGATACTGATCGGCGAACAGATCTACCGCGCCTGGACCGTGCTGTCCGGGCATCCCTACCACAAATGAGCCTGTAAGCCCGCCCGATGTCGCAGCCGATCCGCCTCAAAGACCACGAGAAAGACGCCCGTCTGGTGCGCAACCGCGTCGTGGTCGGCGCTGTGGCGATCATGTTGTTGGTGTGCGTGCTGATTGCTCGGCTGTACTACCTGCAGATCATCCAGTACGACTATCACTCGACGCTGTCGGAGAACAACCGGGTGCATGTGCAGCCGATTCCGCCGACCCGCGGGCTGATCTTCGACCGCAACGGGGTGATCATCGCCGACAACCGGCCCAGCTTCAGTCTGACCATGACCCGCGAACGCGCCGGCAAGTGGCCAGAGGTGCTGGACGCCATCGTCGAGGTGCTGGAACTGACAGAGGACGACCGTGCCCTGTTCGAGCGGCGCATGAAGCAGGGCCGGCGGCCATTCGAGCCCGTGCCGATCCTGTTCGAGCTCAGCGAAGAACAGATCGCCCGGATTGCCGTCAACCAGTTCCGCCTGCCAGGTGTGGAAGTGGCTGCACAATTGGTCAGGCATTACCCGCAGGGTGCGCACTTTGCCCACTCGGTCGGTTATGTCGGGCGGATCAACGAGAAAGAGCTGAAGACCCTTGATCCGGTCAACTACAGCGGCACCCACCATATCGGCAAGACCGGCGTCGAGCGCTTCTATGAAGATGCCCTGCACGGTCAGGTCGGTTACGAAGAGGTCGAGACCAACGCCCGCGGCCGCGTATTGCGCGTGCTCAAGCGCACCGACCCGGTCCCCGGCAAGGACATCGTGCTGGGCCTGGACATCAAGCTGCAGGAAGCCGCTGAGTTGGCTCTGGGGGGGCGTCGTGGCGCGATCGTGGCGCTTGATCCGCGCTCGGGTGAGGTGCTGGCGATGGTCAGCCAACCAAGCTTTGACCCCAATCTGTTCGTCACCGGCATTGGCTTTCAGGCTTACGCCGACCTGCGCGATTCGATCGACCGGCCGCTGTTCAACCGGGTCTTGCGCGGGCTGTATCCGCCAGGTTCGACGATCAAGCCCGCCGTGGCCATCGCCGGCCTCGACAGCGGTGTAGTGACGGCCGGCAGCCGGGTGTTCGACCCGGGCTATTACCAGTTGCCCAACTACGACCACAAATACCGTAACTGGAACCGCACCGGGGATGGCTGGGTCGATCTTGACCTGGCGATCATGCGTTCCAACGACACCTACTTCTACGACCTCGCGCACAAGATGGGCATCGATCGCCTGTCGACCTACATGAACAAGTTCGGCCTTGGTCAGCGTGTCTCGCTGGACATGTTCGAGGAATCCTCGGGGTTGATGCCGACCCGTGAGTGGAAGCGCGCCACCCGCCGGCAGGCGTGGTTCCCGGGCGAGACGCTGATTCTCGGCATTGGCCAGGGTTACATGCAGACCACGCCGTTGCAGATGGCCCAGGCGACCGCGCTGATTGCCAGCAAGGGCAAGTGGTTCCGCCCGCACCTGGCCAGGACCATCGAGGGCCAGCCGCCGGTGGACGAAAACCCTATCGAGGACATCGTCCTGCGTGACCCGTCCGATTGGGCCAAGGTCACCCACGGCATGGAGCAGGTGATGCACAACGCCCGCGGCACTGCCCGCGCAGCGGCCACTGGCGCGCAGTACCGCATCGCCGGCAAGAGCGGTACTGCTCAGGTGGTCGCGATCAAGCAGGGCGAGAAGTACGACCGCAACAAAGTCCAGGAGCGTCACCGTGACCACGCCCTGTTCGTCGGTTTTGCCCCGGCTGATGATCCCAAGATCGTCGTTTCGGTGATGATCGAGAACGGTGAGGCCGGTGGCCGGGTAGCGGCGCCGGTCATGCGCCAGATCATGGACGCCTGGCTGCTCGACGCCAACGGCCAATTGAAAACCGAGTTCGCTCCCGCCACCGTCGCTCAGGAAAAGGCCCAGTGATTAACAATTTTGATCGCATGCTCTCCAGCGAAGACGTCATGCGTCGGCGCGCGAGCTTTCTCCAGCGCATCCACATCGACGGCCCGCTGCTGATCATTCTGCTGACGCTCGCCGCCGGCAGCCTGTTCGTGCTGTATTCGGCCAGCGGCAAGAACTGGGACCTGCTGACCAAGCAGGCGACCTCGTTCGGTATCGGCCTGGTCTCGATGTTCATCATTGCCCAGCTTGAGCCACGCTTCATGGCCCGCTGGGTGCCGTTGGCGTACCTGACCGGGGTGTTGCTGCTGGTAGTGGTCGACGTCATGGGCCACAACGCCATGGGCGCCACGCGCTGGATCAACATCCCCGGGGTGATCCGCTTCCAGCCTTCGGAATTCATGAAGATCATCATGCCGGCAACCCTGGCCTGGTACCTGTCCAAGCGCACCTTGCCGCCCGATCTCAAGCATGTGGCGATCAGCCTGGTGCTGATCGGCGTGCCGTTCATTCTTATCGTGCGCCAGCCCGACCTGGGCACCGCGCTGCTGATCCTCGCCTCCGGCGCGTTCGTGCTGTTCATGGGTGGCCTGCGCTGGCGCTGGATCATCAGTGTGATCGCTGCGGCGGTGCCGGTGGCGGTGGCGATGTGGTTCTTCGTCATGCACGACTACCAGAAGCAGCGCGTGCTGACCTTCCTCGACCCTGAGAGCGACCCGCTCGGCACCGGCTGGAACATCATCCAGTCCAAGGCCGCGATCGGCTCCGGCGGGGTATTTGGCAAGGGCTGGTTGCTCGGTACGCAGTCGCACCTGGACTTTTTGCCGGAAAGCCACACCGACTTCATCATCGCCGTGCTCGGCGAGGAGTTCGGCCTGGTCGGTATCTGCATGCTGCTGATCGTTTATCTGCTGCTGATCGGCCGCGGCCTGGTCATCACCGCACAGGCGCAGACCCTGTTCGGCAAGCTGCTCGCGGGCAGCCTGACGATGACCTTCTTTGTTTATGTATTCGTCAATATTGGTATGGTCAGTGGCTTGCTCCCGGTGGTGGGGGTGCCGCTGCCCTTCATTAGCTACGGCGGAACTTCGTTGGTGACGCTGCTGTCAGCGTTTGGCGTTTTGATGTCGATCCATACCCACCGCAAATGGATCGCGCAGGTTTGAATAAGGTGACCAATTCAATGCAAACAGTGCGTACCTGGGCGGCCCGTTGGGCACCGTGGATCGGCGCAATGGGCTTGCTCGGTGCAGTCCAGCCGGCCAATGCCGGCGACTACGATGGCTCGCCGCAGGTGGCCGAGTTTGTCGGCGAAATGACCCGCGATCACGGCTTTGCCGGCGAACAACTGATGGGCGTGTTCCGCGAGGTGCAGCGCAAGCAGTCGATTCTCGACGCGATTTCGCGTCCGGCGGAGCGGGTCAAACCGTGGAAAGAATACCGGCCAATGTTTCTCACCGATGCGCGCATCGCCCGCGGCGTCGACTTCTGGCGCCAGCACGAGGCAACCCTGGCCCGTGCCGAGCAGGAATACGGCGTGCCGGCCCAGGTGATCGTGGCGATCATTGGCGTGGAAACCTTCTTTGGTCGCAACACCGGCAACTACCGGGTGATCGACGCCCTTTCGACGCTGGGCTTCGACTACCCGCCGCGGGCTGAATTCTTCCGCAAGGAGCTGCGCGAGTACCTGCTGCTGGCCCGTGAAGAACAGCTCGACCCACTGACCCTGAAAGGCTCGTATGCCGGCGCCATGGGCCTGCCGCAGTTCATGCCGAGCAGCTTTCGCGCCTACGCGGTGGACTTCGACGGTGACGGCCATATCAATATCTGGAACAACCCGGATGACGCTATCGGCAGTGTCGCCAGCTACTTCAAGCGTCACGGCTGGGTTGCCGGCGAAGGCGTGGTCAGCCGCGCCCAGGTGCGTGGCGAGCGTGCCGACGAAGGCCTGACCAGCGGTATCGAGCCGGTCAAGACCGTCGGCCAATTGCGCGCATTGGGCTGGTCGAGCAATGATTCGCTGGCCGATGATCTGCCCGTTACCGCCTTCAAACTGGAAGGCGACAATGGCCCTGAATACTGGATGGGCCAGAAGAACTTTTATGCGATCACGCGTTACAACCGCAGTGTGATGTACGCCATGGCCGTGCATCAGCTTTCGCAACAGCTGGTCATTGCACGGGGCACCAAGTAATGCGGGGATTGTTTACTACTCATTCTTTCAAATTGCTGACTTGCATTGCCGTCAGTGCGGTTCTGGTCAGCTGTTCATCGAGCCGGCCAGCACCCAAAAGCACCGGCGCGGGTGGCAACGTGATTCGCTCGCAGCCGGGCCTGGACATCAACCGGGCGCACAAGGACGGCGCGCCCTGGTGGGATGTCGACGTCAACAAGATCCCCGATGCCACCCCGACTGTGCACACCGGCAACTACAAGGCCAACCCGTACACGGTGCTGGGCAAGACCTATTACCCGATCCAGGAGTCGCGCAACTACCGCGCCGAAGGTACTGCGTCGTGGTATGGCACCAAGTTCCATGGTCAGAACACCGCCAACGGCGAGGTCTATGACCTGTACGGCATGAGCGCGGCGCACAAGACTCTGCCGTTGCCGGCCTACGTCAAGGTGACCAACCTCGACAACCAGCGCAGCGTAGTACTGCGAGTCAACGACCGCGGCCCGTTCTACTCGGACCGGATCATCGACCTGTCGTACGCCGCCGCCAAGAAGCTGGGTTACGCCGAAACCGGCACGGCGCGCGTGCGCGTCGAAGGCATCGACCCGCAGCAGTGGTGGGCCCAGCGCGGCCAGCAGGCGCCGTTGGTGCTCAAAGAGCCGCAAGTCGCCCAGACCCAGCCGCTGCCCGCCAGCACCGGCAAGGTCGAGCAGTGGACGCCACCGGCGCAGCAGCATGCCGCTGCCGTGGTGCCGGTGCAGATCGCCAACAACAGCGTGCCGAGCAGCACCGGCGGCATGTTCCTGCAGGTCGGCGCCTTCGCCAACCCGGATGCCGCTGAACTGCTGCGCTCGAAACTGAGCACCATGGTCAGCGCGCCGGTGTTCATCAGCTCGATCGTGCGCAACCAGCAGACTCTGCACCGCGTGCGCCTGGGGCCGATGAGCAGCCAGGGCGAAGTGCAGCAGACTCAAGACAGCGTGCGCTTGGCCAATCTCGGCCAGGCCAAGCTGGTCACCGACTGAACGCGGAACTCACGGCGCCCGCTGCGGCCTGAACTGGGCGCCGGGCTGTCCGTTTTGTCATGAATTGCCCGGCGCGGCCATGTACAATGGCCGTTTTTGCCCCGCCAGGCCACGCGCCAGGCACTCGGGCTGTCATGCAGCTCACATAACTAGACTGACTGGGCGTTGGGCTTCGAGCCCACGGAACATCAGACCATTAGCGATTTTCGAGAGACGGATGAACATCACCAACCTTGCCAAACGACTTTGCCTGCCTGTCCTGCTGATGATCACCCCTGCTGCCTTTGCAGCAGAGCAGATGATGCCAGCCCCACCACAGCTGGCAGCCAAGTCCTATGTACTCATGGACGCGTCCAGCGGCAACGTGCTGGTCGAAAACAACGGTGACGAGCGCCTGCCGCCAGCCAGCCTGACCAAGCTGATGACCGCCTACATCGCCACCCTCGACATCCGTCGCGGCCAGATCGGTGAGAACGACCCGGTTACCGTCAGTGAAAACGCCTGGCGTACCGGCGGTTCGCGGATGTTCATCAAGGTTGGCAGCCAGGTCACCGTCAGCGACCTGCTGCACGGCATCATCATCCAGTCGGGCAACGATGCCTCGGTCGCTCTGTCCGAACACATCGCCGGCAGCGAAGATGCCTTTGCCGACATGATGAACAAGACCTCGGCCGACCTGGGCATGAGCAACAGCCACTTCATGAACCCGACCGGTCTGCCGCACCCCGAGCATTACTCGTCGGCCCACGACATGGCCCTGCTGGCGCGCGCGATCATCAACGAAGACCCGGCTCACTATGCGATCTACTCGCAGAAGGAGTTCTTCTGGAACAACATCAAGCAGCCCAACCGCAACCTGCTGCTGTGGCGTGACAAGACCGTCGATGGCCTGAAGACCGGCCACACCGACGAAGCCGGCTACTGCATGGTCGCTTCCGCCGTACGTGACGGCCAGCGCCTGATCGCTGTGGTGTTCGGCACCAACAGCGAGCAATCGCGTGCTGCCGAAACGCAAAAGCTGCTGACCTATGGCTTCCGCTTCTTCGAAACCCAGACCTTCTACCAGAAGGGCACCGAGCTGACCCAGGCGCCGGTATGGAAGGGCGCGACCAACCAGGTCAAGGCCGGTCTGGCCAACGACCTGACCATGACCATGCCTAAAGGCCAATTGAAGCGCCTGGCCGCTTCGATGACCATGAACCCACAGCTGACCGCGCCTATCGCCAAAGGTGACGTGATCGGTAAAGTCGAAGTTAAACTTGACGAGAAAGTGGTTCACAGCGCCGACCTGATCGCCCTCGACGGCGTTGAGGAAGGTGGTATCTTGCGCCGTATGTGGGATAGCATTCGTCTATTCTTCTACGGGTTGTTCAACTGATAACGTGACCTGCCACGCTCCCGCCAATCCGGCGGGAGCGTTGTTGTTGCCACGGCTTACGAGGCCGTTTCCGCATGAGCGAAGCTGACGTCAAGTCGCACAAGATCGAATTCCCCTGCGCTGATTACCCGATCAAGGTGATCGGCGATACCGTGGTCAATTTCAAGAACACGGTCATCGAGATTTTGAAGAAACACGCTGAGGTCGACATGTCGACTCTGGCCGAGCGCCAGAGCAAGGAAGGCAAGTACACCACGGTGCAGTTGCACATCGTGGCGACCAGCGAAGACCAGTTGCACGATATCAACAGCGCCCTGCGTGCTACCGGCATTGTGAAAATGGTGCTCTGATGCCGGCCAGCCTCGGTATCCGCGAGCTTGGTTTGCAGCCCTATGAACCGGTGCTGGAAGCCATGCGGCGTTTTACCGAGCAGCGTGGTGCCGACAGCCAGGACGAAGTCTGGCTGGTCGAGCACCCGCCGGTGTTCACCCAGGGCCAGGCCGGCAAGGCCGAGCACCTGCTGGTGCCGGGCGACATCCCGGTGGTACAGAGCGACCGCGGTGGCCAGGTGACCTACCATGGTCCCGGGCAGTTGGTCGCTTACCTGTTGCTTGATGTGCGCCGGCTCGGTTTTGGCGTGCGTGAGCTGGTTACCCGGATCGAACACAGCCTGATCGATCTGCTGGCCAGTTATGACGTTGTGGCGGCGGCCAAGGCCGATGCGCCCGGCGTCTATGTTGACGGGGCCAAGATCGCCTCGCTCGGCTTGCGAATCCGCAACGGTCGTACCTTTCACGGCCTTGCTCTGAACGTGGACATGGACCTTGCGCCATTCCGCCGAATCAATCCCTGCGGCTATGCGGGGCTGGCGATGACCCAGCTGCGTGATCTGGCAGGTCCGATCGAACTCACCGAGGTCAGGACAAGGCTGCGTGGACAGCTGGTCAAGCACCTCGACTATGCTGAGCAGACGACCCTTACGGGCGGAATCGACTGAATATGACAACTGTGCAAGAAGCCGTGCCGAACCTGATCACCACCCATGACGTGACCCCGCGCCCGGCGCCGAAGAAGGTCGAAGCCGGGGTCAAGCTGCGTGGCGCCGACAAGGTCGCGCGCATCCCGGTGAAGATCATCCCTACCGACGAGCTGCCGAAGAAGCCTGACTGGATCCGCGTGCGCATCCCGGTTTCGCCGGAAGTCGACCGCATCAAGCAACTGCTGCGCAAGCACAAGCTGCACAGCGTCTGCGAAGAAGCCTCGTGCCCGAACCTGGGTGAGTGCTTCTCCGGTGGTACCGCCACCTTCATGATCATGGGTGACATCTGCACCCGTCGCTGCCCGTTCTGCGACGTCGGCCACGGCCGGCCGAAAGCGCTGGATGCCGACGAGCCGATGAACCTCGCCGTGGCCATCGCCGACCTGCGTCTGAAGTACGTGGTGATCACCTCGGTAGACCGCGACGACCTGCGTGACGGTGGTGCCCAGCACTTTGCCGACTGCATTCGCGAGATCCGCAAGCTGTCCCCGGGCGTACAGCTCGAGACCTTGGTGCCGGACTACCGCGGGCGCATGGACGTGGCCCTGGCGATCACCGCCCAAGAGCCGCCAGATGTGTTCAACCACAACCTGGAAACGGTACCGCGCCTGTACAAGGCCGCGCGCCCGGGTTCGGACTACGACTGGTCGCTGGACCTGCTGCAGAAGTTCAAGCAGCTGGTGCCGCACGTACCGACCAAATCCGGCCTGATGCTGGGCCTTGGCGAAACCGACGAAGAAGTGATCGAAGTGATGCAGCGCATGCGCGAGCATGACATCGACATGTTGACCCTCGGCCAGTACCTGCAGCCATCGCGCAGCCACTTGCCGGTGCAGCGTTTCGTGCACCCGGACACCTTTGCCTGGTTCGCTGAAGAAGGCCACAAGATGGGCTTCAAGAACGTCGCCTCCGGGCCGCTGGTGCGTTCCTCGTACCACGCTGACCAGCAGGCGCACGAAGCCAAGATCAAGCTGTAAGCTGATCTGCTGGGCCAATGCCGATGTGCGCCGCGAGGTGCCATCGGCATTTTTGTTGGGGTATCTGTACCCTGTGGGCAACGACCGTGGGCTGGCCCAGTGTCTGCGCCCCGCTGATGTGCAAATGCTTTCAAGGAGTTGCTGGATGGACTGTGCTGAACACCTAGGTTCACTGTTGCCGCAAATACTGCCGGCCAATGCCTGCTTTGCGGTGATTGCCCCGGCAGGCCCGGCGCGGTTGGATGCCGACAAGGCCCGGCAATGGTTCAGCGAGCGTGGCTACCAGTGCCGGCTGTACCCCAGCGTGAGTAGCAGCCAGGGTTATCTCGCAGGTAGCGACCAGCAGAGGCTGGACGACCTGCACGCCGCGTTTGCCGATCCGCAGATAGATGCCATCCTGTGCATGCGCGGCGGCTACGGCAGCATGCGCCTGCTCGACCGGATCGACTTGGCGCTGATTGCCCGCAACCCCAAGCCCTTGATCGGCTACAGCGACATCACTGCGCTGCACACGGTGATCAATCGCCACTGTGGGCTTGTGAGTTTTCACGGTGGCATGCTCAACGCCGACCTGCTGGGCGGCAAGCTCGAACCTACAGTCAGCTCACTGCTGCAGCAATTGCGCGGCGAAGTGGGGCAGGGCGATGCGCTCGTCCATCCCCATGCTTATCCGCTGACCACAGTGCTGCCGGGGGTTGCCAGTGGGCGCCTGCTGGGCGGCAATCTGTCGATGCTCGGTGCGACTCTGGGTACGCTGGGGGAGATCGATACCGGCGGCGCCATCCTGTTCATCGAAGACGTCAACGAGCCGCTGTATCGGGTTGACCGGCTGCTCACGCAATTGCGCCTGGCAGGCAAGCTGCAGGGTGTGCGCGGGGTATTGGTGGGTGACTTTGCCGGGATTACCGTTGCCGCCATGACCCCGCTGTTGCAGGACACGTTTGCTCCGCTGGGGGTGCCGGTACTGGCCGGCTGGCGAAGTGGTCATTGCGATCCAAACCTGTGCCTGCCGCTGGGCGCTCAGGTGCGGCTGGATACAGAGAAGCAGGCACTGGTGCTGCAACAGGCGCTGTTCCAGCCCTGATAGCCAGGAGCTCAGGGCTGGAACAGGCTGCGAGCGTCAGCGCAGGCCGTCGAGCAGCTTGTGCGTCGGGTAGCCGTCAGCAGGCATGTTCTGCGCCTGCTGAGCAGTGCGGATGGCCTTGCGGGTATTGGCGCCGATGATGCCGTCGGCATTGCCCGCGTCATAGCCACGCGCATTGAGCAGGTTCTGCAGCTCGATGCGCTCGCTGCGGCTCAATGGCAAGTCATCCTTGGGCCAGCTGCCGGCAATGAAGCCCCAACCGGAGAAACGATCGCCGAGCAGGCTCACCGCCAGCGCGTAGGACGACGAATTGTTGTACTTGAGGATCGCGCGGAAGTTGTCCAGCACCAGGAACGCCGGGCCACGGGCGCCGGCCGGCAGCAGCAGGGCGGCCGACAGTTGATTGCTGCCTGCCGGCAACTGAGTGCCGTTGGGTAGCTTGACGCCCAGCTGCAGCCATTCGCTGACGGTCTTGCGCTGGGCGCCATCGGCGATCCAGAAGTCGAAGTCGGCCGGTACCTGGACTTCGAAGCCCCACGGTTGGCCACGTTTCCAGCCAGAACTCTGCAGGTAATGCGCGGTGGATGCCAGGGCATCGGCCGTGCTGTTCCAGATATCGCGGCGGCCGTCGCCGTCGAAGTCGACGGCGTGGGTGTTATAGGTGGTCGGGATGAACTGGGTCTGGCCCATCGCCCCGGCCCACGAGCCACGCATGGCTTCAGGCTGGATGTCGCCGTTCTGCAGGATCTGCAAGGCGGCGATCAGCTGGTCCTGGGCAAACTGCGGGCGACGACCTTCATAGGCCAAGGTCGCCAGCGAGCGGATGACTGATTTGCTGCCCTGGAACTGGCCGAAGTTGCTCTCCATGCCCCACACCGACACCAACACCTGGCGGTCAACGCCATAGCGTTGTTCCAGGCGCGTGAGCAGCTCGGCGTTCTGTTCCAGCAGCTTCTTGCCGTTGCGCACGCGCAGCGGTGACAGCGCGCCGTCGAGGTACTCCCACACCGGGCGGCTGAACTCGGGCTGGCTGCGGTCGGCCTTGATCACGTCCATGTCTGGGGTGACGCCGGCAAACACACGGTCGAACAGGCTGGCATCGATACCGGCCTGCAACGCTTGCTGACGGAAACCGGCCTGCCACTGAGCAAAGCTCTGCACCGGCTGGATTTCAGTGTTGATGTCGGCATTGCTGGTGGGCAGGGTAACCACCGGTGCGGGCTGGGCAGGGGCCAGTGGCACGGCGTCGGCGGCGGTAGGTTTTTCCGCACAGGCGACCAGCAGGATAAGGCTGGAGGCCGCGATCAGCTGGCGTGGTTGCCAGCGTGGGAACAGACTGAGGGACATGCACAGATCCAGGAATTACAGGTCAGGTAGCGACCATATCATGCCTGCGCGCTGGATGCCTTCATGCGGCCAAAAAGTAAGAAGCCTCCCAATCTCTCGATTGGAAGGCTTCGCGGCGGTAGCTGCCTTTGCCCTTGTCCGGTTGCTCCTGGCGACTGCGAAACAGCGGCTGGGCAATGATCGACTTGGCTTTGTTGGGGCGGTGCTTTTGCGGCTTTTTGCTCATGGAGAGGTTCCCCGGCTTGGGTGGATGTGCGGGGCGCACTTTAGGGCTTGGGGCGGGGTGGGGCCAATTGATTGTGTATATGACCGAGATTGTTGGGGCCGCTTCGCGCCCCAATCGCGACACAAGGCCGCTCCTACAGCTCACAAACCCGCGCATGCCGATGGTACCCGCGCATGCCGATGGTACGCGGTGCCTGTAGGAGCGGCCTTGTGTCGCGAAAGGGGCGCGAAGCGCCCCCAGCTATTCCGAAGGGAGAACCAATCGCTGCCCAGCCATCAACAGTGCCAACCGCGACAACCCGGTCCAAGGCGAACCCGGCGCCTGGCCCTTGATCTGCGCATCAATCCGTTGAGCATCCTGCAGCAACTGCGCCCAGCGCTGCGCCGACAGCCGTTGCAGGGCCTTGCTGACCAGTGGCCGGCGTTTGTCCCACACCGGCGGCCGCGCCTGGCTAAAGGCCTTGTCCAGCGGAATACCCTGGCTGAACTGCAAGGCGATCCCCGCCAGCAGGCGCAACTCACGGGCCAGGGCCCAGAGAATCACCGGTGGCTCGACGCCCTCGCCACGCAGGCCTTCAAGCATGCGCAGCGCATGCGCAGCATCACCCTTGAGGATCGCATCGACCAGGCCAAACACATCGAAGCGAGCACTGTCGGCCACCGCGCTCTGCACGGTTTCAACAGTGATCTGGTTGCCTTCGGCGAGCAGCTTGAGCTTCTCGATCTCCTGGGCAGCCGCGAGCAGGTTGCCCTCGACCCGTGCCGCAATCAGATCGACTGCGTCACGTTGAGCCGACAGCCCGGCCTGGGCCAGGCGTTGATTGATCCACTGCGGCAGTTGCTGGGCATCGATCGGCCAGATCTGGATGAACTGACATTGACTGCCCTCGACCAGCGCCTTGCCCCATTTGGTTTTCTGCGCGCTGGCGTCGAGCTTGGGCAGGCTGATCAACAGCAACGTGTCTTCAGCGGGCCGCGAGCAGTACTCGATCAGCGCTGCGGCGCCCTTGTCGCCAGGCTTGCCCGAGGGCAGGCGCAGCTCGAGCAGGCGCCGTTGGGCGAACAACGACAGGCTGGCACCGGCTTGCAGCAGCGTGCCCCAGTCGAAGTTGGCGTCGGCACTGAACACCTGGCGCTCGTCAAAGCCCTGCTGGCGGGCGGCGCTGCGAATCGCGTCGGCGGCTTCCTGACACAACAGCGGGTCATCGCCGCTGACGATATAGACAGGCGCAAGCGTACCTTGCAGGTGCTTGTTGAGTTGGGCGGGGGCGAGCTTCATGAGCAGAGGCCGGGGCACCTGGAGGTGCCCCGCACGGGCTTAGGTGCCCGGGATTTCCATTGGCGACTGCTGTGGGGTTTCATCACGGTAGCGCTGCGCGGCTGCGGCGGCTTCGGCTTCGGCCTTGGCGCGCTGATCCGCTTGCTGCTGCAGCTCGTCGAGGTGAGCAGGCGTCAGCATCTGCAAGCGCACGACCATGGCCTGGACCAGGTCACGGCGCATTTCCTCGCGAGCCCTGGTGCCTTCCTGGTCGGAACCGGTGATGTTGTCACCGTCGCGCACGTAGATCTTGTGGACTTCAAGCTTGTCGCTGAGCAGCGGCACGTTGTTCAGGCCGTTGATGCTGTAGTTGAGCACGGTGGTGAGTTCGTACTCGGCCGAGCGGCTGCCGCTGGTGTAGGTCACAGCGCGTTGGGTCTCTTGCTCGTTGTCGAGCGACAGACGATACGGCGCACCGCTGCGCAGGCTGACGCCGCTGCGCTCAAGTACCTGGCGCAGTTGAGTAACGGTCTGGCCGTAGGCGTCACGGGCGCTGACATCAAGTTCCTTGATGCTCAGTTCGGTAGTGCCGGTGCCGCGCAGCTGGAAACCGCAGGCGCTGAGCATGACGGCCAGGCCCATTACCAGCAGATTGCGTTTGATCATGTTGAAGCTCCCTTGTGGGCCGATTCCGCTCGCCCGCAGTGCCTGCGGGCGAGCGTTGCCATCAGTTGGCGACGATGTTGACCAGTTTGCCTGGAACCACGATGACCTTGCGAATGGTCAGGCCGTCGGTGAAGCGCACCACGTTTTCGTTGGCGCGCGCCGCAGCTTCGACTTCTTCGCGGCTGGCAGTGGCGGGCATTTCTACCTGACCACGCAGCTTGCCGTTGACCTGTACCACCAGCGTCACGCTGTCCTGCACCAGGGCGCCTTCATCCACGCTCGGCCAGCCGGCGTCGATCACGGCCTCGCTGTGGCCCAGGTGCTGCCACAGCGAATGGCTGATGTGCGGGGTGATCGGTGCCAGCAGCAGGGTGACGGCTTCCAGGCCTTCGTGCAGCAGGGCGCGGTCCTGGGCGGTGGCGGTCGGGGCTTTTTCCAGTACGTTCATCACGGTCATCACCTGGGCGATGGCAGTGTTGAATTTGTGGTGCAGGCCAACGTCGGTGCTGGCTTGCTTGATCGCCACATGGATCGCGCGGCGGATCGCCTTTTGCCCGTCATCCAGGGCGGCGGTGTCCAGCGTGCCCGGCAAGCCGAGGCTTACGTGGGCCTGGGCCAGGCGCCAGACGCGACGCAGGAAGCGGCTTGCGCCTTCAACACCGGAGTCGGACCATTCCAGGCTCATGTCAGGCGGCGACGCGAACATCATGAACAGGCGGCAGGTGTCGGCGCCGTAGACGTCGATCATCGACTGCGGGTCGACGCCGTTGTTCTTCGACTTGGACATCTTCTCGGTACCGCCGATTTCCACCGGCAGGCCGTCGGTCTTGAGGCGAGCACTGATCACCTTGGCCTTGCTGTCGCGCTCAAGCTCGACATCAGCCGGGTTGAACCAGTCCTTGCCGCCATTGCTGGCTACACGGTAGTAGGTTTCGGCAACGACCATGCCCTGGGTCAGCAGGTTCTTGAACGGCTCGTTGGACGTGACCAGGCCTTCATCGCGCATCAGCTTGTGGAAGAAGCGCGCATACAGCAGGTGCAGGATGGCGTGCTCGATACCACCGATGTACTGATCGACCGGCAGCCAGTGGTTGGCCGCTTTCGGGTCGACCATGCCACCTTCGTAGTTCGGCGAGGCGTAACGGGCGAAGTACCAGGACGACTCGACAAAAGTGTCCATGGTGTCGGTTTCGCGCTTGGCCGCAGCGCCGCACTTGGGGCAGCTGCATTCACAGAACTCGGGCAGGCGTGCCAGGGGCGAACCGGCACCATCGGGTACGACGTTCTCTGGCAGGGTGACCGGCAGTTGGTCTTCCGGCACCGGTACGTCGCCGCACGATGGGCAGTGGATGATCGGGATCGGGCAGCCCCAGTAGCGCTGGCGGCTGATGCCCCAGTCGCGCAGACGGAACTGCGTGCGCGATTTGCCCAGCTCCTTGCTGATCAGCGCAGCTTCGATGGCGTCGAACGCACCAGCGAAGTCGAGGCCGTCAAAGGCGCCGGAGTTGATCAGGGTGCCGTGCTCGCCGTAGGCGGCTTCCCAGGTGCTGCCGACTTCGTCGCCAGCGCTGGTGCGCACCACGGCCTTGATCGGCAGCGAGTATTTTTGCGCGAACTCGAAGTCACGCTCGTCGTGGGCCGGCACCGCCATTACAGCGCCGTCGCCGTAGTGCATCAGCACGTAGTTGGCCACCCATACCGGCAGTTTCTCGCCAGTCAGTGGGTGCTCGACGAAAAGCGAAGTGGCCAGGCCTTTCTTTTCCTGGGTGGCCATGTCGGCCTCGGCAACGCTGCCGCCTTTGCATTCGTCGATGAACGCCTGCAGCGCCGGGTTGCCCTCGGCAGCCTGGGTCGCCAGCGGGTGCTCGGCGGCAACGGCAACGTAAGTCGCGCCCATCAGGGTGTCGGGGCGGGTGGTGAAGACTTTCAGGGCGCCGGCATGACCGATGCTGGCCTGGTCATAGGGGAATTGCACTTCCATCCCGCGCGACTTGCCGATCCAGTTGCGCTGCATGGTCTTGACCTGTTCAGGCCAGCCCGGCAACTCGTCGAGGCTTTCCAGCAGCTCGTCGGCGTAATCGGTGATGCGGAAGTAATACATCGGGATTTCGCGCTTTTCGATCAGCGCGCCCGAACGCCAGCCACGGCCATCGATGACCTGTTCGTTGGCCAGTACCGTCTGATCGGCAGGGTCCCAGTTGACCGTGCCGTTCTTGCGGTAGATCACGCCTTTTTCGAACAGGCGGGTGAACAGCCACTGTTCCCAGCGGTAGTAGTCCGGCTTGCAGGTGGTGACTTCACGCGACCAGTCGATGGCCAGGCCCAGGCTCTTGAGCTGGGTCTTCATGTAGTCGATGTTTTCGTAGGTCCACTTGGCCGGGGCGACGTTGTTCTTCATCGCGGCGTTTTCCGCCGGCATGCCGAAGGCGTCCCAGCCCATAGGCTGCAGCACGTTCTTGCCGAGCATGCGCTGGTAGCGCGCGATCACATCACCAATGGTGTAGTTGCGCACGTGGCCCATGTGTAGCTTGCCGCTCGGGTACGGGAACATCGATAGGCAATAGAAGGTGTCTTTGCCAGGCTGTTCGGTAACAGCGAACGATTGTTGCTCGTCCCAGGATTTCTGGGCGGCGGCTTCTATGTCACGGGGCGTGTATTGTTCGTGCATGGCTACTTTTGGCTGAGAGAGAGAAGACCTTGTTCCCGGCAGCGGAACCTCGCTGCATCCGGCACTCCGGTGTCGGTGAGAGTGAACGCCGTAGCATACATGAGCGCTGTGTATCGTGGGAAACCCAATTGGCCCGCAGCGGCACCGGGGGCCGTTGGTCGCAGCGCTCGGCTGCTTTGCGCAACGCCGCTAAGCTCAGGTGTGGGGGGAGATATCGTTATCTTCAATGAGGTGAACGGATGGGAGAGTCGCAGTTACCCGCAAGCAAACCGGAGCTGTATGAGCGCTTGATCGACCGCCTTGGGCTGGCGCTGGAAGCTGCCCGCACGGCGGTGCGATTGCGTGACGAGATGCCAGCGGAACTTGAGTTGCGTGGCCTGAGCCCCGCAGAGTATGACGTGATCAAGGCCTATCTGGAGACCATTCCAGAGAGCCGTATTGCCAGCGCCGCTGGGGTCAAACCAGTGGAGCCGAGCTCAGCCAAGATCATCTGGCTCAAGGACAGGAAGCGCTCCGCCGCCCCGGTCAGATCCAGGACGCTGCCGCACCGGTAGCCGCCCTGGCCTGCTGGCGCGCAAGATCCTGCGCGCCGGTTCAATCATCTACACAGCATGATCGGCGCCGGGCGCTACTTGTCGCTCGGTGTCGATCCTCTTAGTCTGCACGCCTTCACAGGAGGTGCAGGCAATGCCTATTCGATTCTTCATCAAGCAGTGGCTGATGCCGCCTGGCTTGCTGTTCATTCTGCTGTTGGCGGCGTGGTGGTTACGCAAGCGCCGGCCACGGCTGGCATTTGTCTGCTTCACAGTGGGGCTCGGCGGCCTCTGGCTGATGAGCCTGCCGCTGGTGGTGGAGCAGGTTGCGCGTCAACTGGAAACTGAAGCCCCGGTGCGCCCGGCGCAGTGGTCAGGGCTGGCCCAGCGGGCGGATGCGATCGTCGTGCTCGGCGCCGGCCGCGAGCGCGGCGACCCTGCCTGGGGCGGCCAGGATCAACCTACCGGGCACGCACTTGAGCGCATGCGCTACGCCGCGCAACTGGCCAAGGCCTCTGGATTGCCGGTGTTGACCAGCGGTGGCTTGCACTACGGTACCCCGCCAAGTGAAGCGCAATTGATGGCCGATCGGCTGCGCGATGACTTTGGCGTCACGGTCAAGTGGCAGGAGCAGGCCAGCCGTACCACCTGGGAGAACGCCCAGATGAGCGCGCAGCTACTGCAGCCGTTGGGGATTCGTCGGGTGGTGGTAGTGACCCAGGCCTGGCATATGCAGCGCTCGTGCTGGAGCTTCGAGCAGGCAGGTTTTGAAGTGGTGCCGGCGCCGGTTGGGTTTCTTGGGCAGGATCATGCGCGGCCGTTTGCCGGGTTGTTGCCTGAGAGCAGGGCGGTATGGCAGAGCGGGCAATTGCTTAATGAGGTGGCAGGGTTGATCGGTTATCGGCTGTTCTATTGAGGTGATGCGGTTGGGGGCGCTTTGCGCCCCTTTCGCGACACAAGGCCGCTCCTACAGGGGACCGCGCAAGTAGCTGATACGCGGTCGGTGTAGGAGCGGCCTTGTGTCGCGAAAGGCCCGCAAAGCGGGCCCGGCGATTTAACGGCATACCACCTCAAATCGCCTCACACCGTCTTGGCAATCCGCCGAGCCGCCAACGCCCAGCCCATCAGCAGCAGGCAGACAATCGCCAGCGGCCACGAGCGCCATTGCAGGTACGGCGTCAGTTGCTGCATCGGCACCACTTCGCCATACAGGATCGCCTGCTGAAACTGTGGGATCTGCGTGGTGATGCGGCCAAACGGGTCGATCAGTGCGGTAACGCCGTTGTTGGTCGCTCTGATCATCCAACGGCCTGCTTCGAGCGCGCGCATCTGTGCCATCTGCAGGTGTTGCAGCGGGCCGATCGAGGTGCCGAACCAGGTGTCGTTGCTGATGGTCAGGAGCAGATCGCTGCGCGCCGCAAGGCCTGCAGCGAACTCGGGGTAGACCACTTCGTAGCAGATGTACGGGGCGATCTGATAACCCTTGGCCTGCAGCAGCGGCTGGTCGTCCGGGCCGCGGGCGAAGTCTGACATCGGCAGGTTGAAGAACTCGATCGCCCCGCGCAGCATGTCTTGCAGCGGCACGTACTCGCCAAACGGCACCAGCTTCTGCTTTAGGTAGGTGCCGTCGCCTTCACCGGTCACGGTGATGCCGTTGTAATAGCGCCGTTGCTGGTGCACCACCTCGCGCACGGGCACGCCGGTAATCAGGGCCGAGTTGCGCTCGGCGGCAAAGCGGCCCATCACGTCGATGTAGCCCTGGGCCTGATCCTTGAGGATCGGGACCGCCGTCTCCGGCCAGACCAGCAGATCCACCCGCTTGGAGGTGAAACTCATGTCGCGGTACAGCGCCAGCTGCGCGTCGATGTGCGCAGGGTCCCACTTCAGGTCCTGCTCAACGTTGCCTTGTACGGCGGCGACGCTCAGCGGCTCGCCGGCAGGGCGGGTCCAGGCGTGGTCCTTGAGGGCCATGCCCAGCACCCATGGCGCCACCAGCAGCAGTGCGCCAATTGCGAGGAACGCCGGGCGTGCACGCAGCCGATGCAGGTTGCACAGCAATGCAGCGCTCAGGGCCAGGGTGAACGAGATCAACCACACCCCGCCCAGCGGCGCGAGGCCGGCCAGCGGGCCATGCAGCTGGCTGTAACCGGAATAAAGCCACGGGAAGCCGGTCAGGAACCAGCCGCGGAAGGCCTCTTGCAGCAGCCACAGCGCGGCAAAGCACAAGGCGTCGGCCAGCGGCGCCTCGTTGCGGCGCAGCCAGCGCGCCCAGAGCCAGGCGGGCAAGGCAAAGAACCAGGCAATCGCAGCAAAGAAAGCCACCAGCAGCAGCACCGCCAACAGCGGCGAAGCGCCGCCGTAGGTGGTCATGCTGATGTAGATCCAGCTGGTGCCAGCGCCGTACAGGCCGAAGCCGAAGCACCAGCCGCGGCCCATGGCCTGGCGCGGGCTCAGCTCGCGCAGGCCAGCGTAGAACAGGCCGATGGCAAGCAGCGCCAGTGGCCACAGATCGAACGGCGACAGGGCCAGCAAGGTAGACGCGCCGGCCGCCATGGCCAGCAGGTTACCGGGCCAGCCGGGGCGGGTGATCCAACGCATGGTGTTCCTTAACGGCTAATCGGGGTCAGGCGCAGCAAGTGCACACGGCGGCTGTCGGCGTTGAGCACGCGGAAGCGATAAGCGCCGATTTCGGTGGTTTCGTTGCGCTTGGGCAGGTGACCGAAGGCACTCATCACCAGGCCGCCGACGGTGTCGAACTCGTCATCGGAGAACTCGCTGTCGAAGAACTCGTTGAAGTTCTCGATCGGCGTCAGTGCCTTGACCAGGAAGTCGCCACTTGGCAGCGGCTTGATGTAGCTGTCTTCTTCGACATCGTGTTCGTCTTCGATGTCGCCGACGATCTGCTCAAGCACATCTTCGATGGTGACCAGGCCGGCGACGCCGCCGTATTCATCGATCACCACGGCCATGTGGTTGTGGTTGGCGCGAAACTCGCGCAGCAGCACATTCAGGCGCTTGGACTCCGGCACGAAAGTGGCCGGGCGCAGCAGGTCCTTGATGTTGAAGCTGTCGCCGTTCTCCTGAAGGATCAGCGGCAGCAGATCCTTGGCCAGGAGGATCCCGAGCACATCGTCATGGCTTTCGCCGACCACCGGATAACGCGAGTGCGCGGCATCGATCACCGACGGCAGAAACTCGCGTGGTGTCTGGCTGGCCTTGATGCTGATCATCTGCGAGCGCGGCACCATGATGTCGCGTACCTGCAGGTCAGCGACCTGAATTGCACCTTCGACGATGGTCAGCGCTTCGCTGTCGAGCAGCTTGTTCTGATGGGCTTCGCGCAGCAGCTCGAGGAGCTCCTGGCGGTTTTTCGGCTCATGGGCAAAAGCCTGGGTCAGTTTGCCCAGCCAGGACTTTTGCCCGTTGCTCGATCGGTCTTCGCTCATGGCGGTTACTCGTGTTCCTTGCAGATGTCGGTAGTAGGGAGGTGGTCGTCGGCGTACGGGTCAGGGTGACCCAGTTCTGCCAGCAATGTTCGTTCCAGTGCTTCCATCTCTTCGGCTTCGTCATCATCGATGTGATCGTAGCCAAGCAGATGCAGGCAACCGTGGATAACCAGATGCGCCCAATGTGCTTCAAGTGCCTTGCCCTGTTCGGCCGCTTCGCGCTCGACCACGGCCACGCAGATCACCAGATCGCCCAGCAGCGGAATGTCGAGCAGTTCGTCGGGCACGTCGGCAGGAAATGACAACACATTGGTTGCGTAATCTTTATGACGGTAGGTGTGATTGAGCTCACGGCCTTCGGTTTCATCGACCAGGCGAATGGTCATTTCCGAGTCGGCCGTGCGCTGGCGCAGGGCCAGCTCACACCAGCGGCGGAAGTCGGCGTCATCAGGGCTGGCCGCATCGGTAGCCCGTTGCAGGTCGAGTTCAAGCATCGCGCGCGGGTGCCTCGGCCTGACGGCTCTCGAAACGGTCGTAGGCCTCGACGATGCGCTGTACCAGCGGGTGACGCACGACGTCCTTGGACTGGAAGTGGGTGAAGCTGATGCCCTGCACGTCCTTGAGCACATCGATGACATGGGTCAGGCCCGACTTGGTGCCGCGCGGCAGGTCGACCTGGGTGATGTCACCGGTGATCACCGCAGTCGAGCCGAAGCCGATCCGGGTGAGGAACATCTTCATCTGCTCGAGCGTGGTGTTCTGGCTTTCGTCGAGGATGATGAAGCTGTTGTTCAAGGTACGACCGCGCATGTACGCCAGCGGCGCGATCTCGATGACCTGACGCTCGATCAGTTTGGCCACGTGCTCGAAGCCAAGCATCTCGTAGAGCGCGTCGTACAGCGGGCGCAGGTACGGGTCGATTTTCTGCGACAGGTCGCCGGGCAGGAAGCCGAGCTTTTCGCCCGCTTCGACTGCCGGACGCACCAGCAGGATACGCCGCACCTGTTCGCGCTCCAGCGCATCGACTGCGCAGGCTACGGCCAGGTAGGTCTTGCCGGTACCGGCCGGGCCAACGCCGAAGTTGATGTCGTTGGCGAGGATCTCTTTGACGTAGCGTTGCTGGTTGGCCCCGCGCGGGGTGATCTTGCCCTTGCGCGTGCGCAGCGAAACGCTGACCTCGTTGACCGCCGGGTTGGCGATATGTTCGACCGCCGACTCCTGCAGGTACAGGTGGACCGTTTCCGGCGACAGCTCGGTGGCCTTGGTCTCACGATAGAGACGGCGCAGCAGCTGTTCGGCAGCAGAGGTGGTCTTGGGTTCGCCGACCAGTTCGAACTGGTTGCCGCGGTTGCGGATCTGGATGGACAGACGTTGCTCGATGAGCCGCAGGTGCTCGTCGAACTGGCCACACAGGTTGGCGAAACGATGGGCCTCGAAAGGTTCGAGGATGAAACGATGGGGTTCTATGGGTGCGTTCAAGGTCGTTTTAGGCCGCTCGCCGGCAATAGAGGTGAACTCAAGAATAACCCTTGTCTGACAGTGGCGAAAGCACTGAAACGATCAAGGGTCGACGCCGGCGCTTTTACCGACCAATTGACCCGCCGTCGGTGCCTTGCGAGCCCTCGCAGTGGGCCGGGCTCTGCTATGATGCGGGCCATTTTCAGCCCAGTGTGCCTATACGCCGATCATGAGCAAAAGCGAACCCGCGATCTACAAAGTGATCTTCCTCAATCAGGGGCAGGTCTTTGAAATGTATGCCAAGCAGATCTTCCAGAGCGACCTCTGGGGTTTTCTCGAAATCGAAGAGTTCGTCTTCGGCGAGCGCACCCAGGTGGTGGTCGATCCGAGCGAAGAAAAGCTCAAGGCGCAGTTTGAAGGGGTGATCCGCAGTTTTGTGCCGATGCACTCGATCGTGCGCATCGATGAAGTCGAGCGGTTGGGTACGGCGAAGATCAGCGAAGCCAAGATCACCGGCAACGTCATGCCGTTTCCGATGCCGATACCGACCAAATAACCCTTAGGGCAGCGGAGCGAAAGGGCTGCGGCCCTCGGCGTTCTGCAGTTCGAGCAGGTACTTGCGGAAGATCTGGCCGAGCACCTGGGTGGCGTGCTCGAGTTCGTCGCGGGGCATCTGCTCGGTGACTTCGTCAGCCAGGTCGAGGGCATCCTCGGCACCGTTGACCGAGGCCATCTTCAGCAGGATGTAAGCCTGAACGTTGTTGGCCTTGACCCCTTCACCATGGAAGAACATCGAGCCGAGCCGGTACTGGGCCTGGGCATGGCCTTGCAACGAGGCTTGCTGGAACCAGTTGAGGGCTTTGTCGAGGTCGCGCGCGGCTTGCTCGCCATTACCGCTGTAGTAGAACTCGCCCAGCTCGTACTGCGCCTGGGCATCCCCAGACTCGGCAGTGTGCTCGCACGCCTTCAGGGCGTTCTGCAGGTCCTCTGGCTGAACATTGAGAGTGCAGCGGCCCGTCGCTGGAATCAGCAACGAGTTACCGCCCTCTGCCAAGGCCAGCAGGGGCTGAAGGAGCAACAGGCAGCCCAGGGTCAGGGCGCGGCCGGTGCGGTTCATGGGGATCGACTTACCTCTGCAAGCTGCGTCCGATGTCTCTGGTGGCACATTATGGGATAAGCAGCGCCAACCTTACAAAGTTTTACTCGAATTTCTCGCGACTATTCAGATCGTTCGCAGGCGAGCCCGCGAACGGTCTGGTTCAGGCGCGGGTCATTTCAGCTTGGCAAAGGCTCGCTCGGCTGCATCGAGGGTGATTTTCAGCTCGGCATCGCCGTGGGCGATCGAGGTGAAACCAGCTTCGTAGGCGCTTGGCGCCAGGTACACACCGCCTTCCAGCATCAGGTGGAAGAAGCGCTTGAAGCGCTCGGTGTCGCTGGCCATCACGTCCTCGAAGGTGACGATGTCGTCTGCACCGGTGAAGTACAGGCCGAACATGCCACCCGCCTGAGTGGTGACAAACGGCACGCCCGCCGCATCGGCGCGCTGTTGCAGGCCGTCGAGCAGGTTGCTGGTGAAGCGGCTCAGTTCATCATGGAAGCCGGGGCGGCTGATCAGCTTGAGGGTGGTCAGGCCGGCAGCCATAGCCAGCGGGTTGCCCGACAGGGTACCGGCCTGGTAGACCGGGCCGAGCGGGGCGATGCATTCCATGATCGCGCGCTTGCCGCCGAAGCAGCCGACCGGCATGCCGCCGCCGACGATCTTGCCAAAGGTGGACAGGTCCGGGGTGATGCCGTAGTGGCCCTGGGCGCCGCCCAGCGAAACGCGGAAGCCGGTCATCACTTCGTCGAAGATCAACACCACGCCATGCTTGTCGCACTGCTCGCGCAGGCCTTCAAGAAAGCCCGGCGCCGGCGGTACGCAGTTCATGTTGCCGGCAACCGGCTCGACAATGATGCAGGCGACGCTCTGGCCGACGTCGGCGAGGGTCTTCTCGACTTCGGCGAGGTCGTTGAACGGCAGGGTCAGGGTGTGCTTGGCAAAGTCTGCCGGTACCCCGGCCGAGCTCGGCACGCCTTGGGTCAGCAGGCCGGAGCCGGCCTTGACCAGCAGGCTGTCGGAGTGGCCGTGGTAGCAGCCTTCGAACTTGATGATGGCGTCGCGGCCGGTGTAGCCGCGGGCCAGGCGAATGGCGCTCATGGTTGCTTCGGTGCCGGAGCTGACCATACGCACCATCTCCATCGACGGCACCAGCGAGCAGACCAGGTCGGCCATCTCGGTTTCCATCGCGGTCGGTGCACCGTACGACAAGCCGTGCTCGAGTTGCTTGCGCACCGAGTCGAGCACGTCCGGGTGGCTGTGGCCGAGAATCATCGGCCCCCACGAGCCGACATAGTCGACGTAACGCTTGTCGTCTTCATCGATGACGTAGGCGCCTTGGGCGTGCTTGAAGAACAGCGGCGTGCCGCCGACGCTCTTGAAGGCACGCACCGGCGAGTTGACGCCACCGGGAATGTGCTTCTGGGCCTGGGCAAAAAGGAGTTCGGAACGGGACATGGTTTTCTCTCGAATTCAGGAAGCGAACAGCGCGTTGAACGCGCGGGCCCGGCGGGTGACTTCGTGGGCGTCGTCAGCCGCAAACAGGCCATGAATGACGGCCAGCAGGTCGGCGCCGTGGTCGATCAGCGCCGGGGCGTTGTCGAGGGTGACGCCGCCGATCACGGCGATCGGCAGTTTCACCGTGGCGCGGGCCTGGGCCAGCAACTCCAGGCTGGCAGCCGGCGCGCCGGGTTTGGTCACGGAGTTGAAAAAGCGCCCGAAAGCGACATAGTTGGCGCCTTCACGGGCGGCCTGCTCGGCCAACTCGAGTTGAGCGTGACAGGTCGAGCCGATGATTGCATTGCGCCCGAGCAAGGCTCTGGCAGGTGTCAGCGGGCCGTCGGTCTGGCCCAGGTGGACGCCGACGCCCAGGCGCGCGGCCAGTTCAGCGTCGTCGTTGATGATCAGCTGGGTGCCATAACGCTCGCAGATCACCTTCAAAGCTTCGGCTTCGCGCAGGCGCCTGGCTGCATCGTCGCTCTTGTCGCGGTACTGCAGCAGGCGCACACCGCCGGCAAGCGCCGCTTCTACATGGGACTCAAAGCGGCCAGCGAGCAGCTGGCTGTCGGTGATCGCGTACAGACCGCGTAGCTTCATGTCAGGCCTCGTGTGCGTAGCTCAGGAGCAGAAATCCAGCGGCAGGCGGCGCGGCACGAATTGGCCACGGCCCAGTTGTTCGGCGTCGCGCAGGGTCCGCCAGGTGTAGTCGAGGGCGCTGCGTACGGCGCTCTGCAGTTCTTCGCCGATGGCCAGGCGACCGGCCAGAGCGCTGGCCAGGGTGCAGCCGGAGCCATGGTAGCTGCCCGGCAAGCGCTGGCAGAGCCAGGTCTGGCTGCTGCCATCGCGGCTGTACAGGCGGTTATGAATCGCGTCTTCGTCGCCGTGGCCGCCGGTGATCAGCAGGTTCCTGCAGAACGGCAGCAGCTTGGCTGCGCATTCATCGGCAGTGCCTTCGGGCAGCTCGGCCAGAATGCGTGCCTCGGGCAAGTTGGGCGTGGCGATGGTCGCCAGCGGCAACAGCCGTTCGCGCACGGCATAGCCGACTTCATCCTTGCCCAGGCGACCGCCGCCGCCGGCACGCAGCACCGGGTCGCAGACCAGCGGCAGGTGCGGGTGCGCGGCCAGCAGCTCGGCTACGGTGTCGACCATCTCGATCGAACCGAGCATGCCCAGCTTCACCGCCGCCACCTGCGAGTCGTTGAGTACGGCATTGGCCTGGGCCAGCACCCACTCGCGGTCGAGCACGCGGAAGTCGGAGACGTTGACGGTATCCTGCACGGTCAGGGCGGTCACGGCGGGCGCGGCGTGACAGCCTTGGGCGATCAGGGCTTCGATATCTGCCTGCAGGCCGGCGCCGCCACTGGGGTCGTGGCCGGATAGACAGAGGACAACGGGGCGGGAGCTGTAGATATTCATGGTCGGCGAGCTTACCACCAAACCTATTTGGGCGAAGCGCCCCACGTGTCGATAGTCTTGATCGATCGGTCAGGATGTACGGGTGATGGCGCCTGTAACCTGCGTGCTAGAGGCGCTCAATCAAAATCCCCGGTAGTTGATGGCCATCACTGATGGCTATGCTAGAGTGCACGGATAATTCGATAACGGGCTCTATCGGATCACGTCGCCTCAAAGGGAAAGGGGAGCCAACGCGACGCAACCGACAGGGCCATGCTGGGGCTGTAATGCGCTATTTGCTGATCATCTTGCTGGGCTGGTTGCCCGTGCTCGCCGCAGCTGTGGATTTTGACGACGCGACCCGGCGCCTGCCGCTGGGCAAAATCATGCAGGTGTATGAAGACCGCACGGCCAGTGCGACCATTGCCGAAGTCAGCTCGGCGGAATTTGCCGGGCGTTTTGTCACCCATAAAGAAGACGTGCTCAACGCCGGTTATTCCAACTCGGTGTTCTGGCTGCGCCTTGATCTGCGCTACGTCGCGCCCGCCAGCCAGGCCGCCCGGCAATGGCTGCTGGAACTCGCCTACCCGCCGCTCGATCACCTCGAACTGTACCTGGCCGACGCCCACGGCAAATTCAAGCTGGCCCAGCGCACCGGTGATGCCTTGCCGTATGCCAGCCGGCAGATCCAGCAGAACAACTACCTGTTCGAATTACCGCTGCAGCCCGGCCAGCCGACCACGGTGTACCTGCGCCTGCACAGCGAGGGCTCGGTGCAGGCGCCGCTGACGCTGTGGTCGGTGAATGCCTACATGGAGGATCAGCCCACTCGCCTGTATGTGCTGGGGATGATCTACGGCGTGTTGCTGGTGATGCTGGTGTACAACCTGTTCATCTACATCAGCGTGCGCGACGTCAGCTACCTCTATTACATCCTCTATATCGCCTCGTTCGGCTTGTATCAGGTGTCAGTCAACGGCGCCGGGGTGGCGTATTTCTGGCCGGACAGCCCGTGGTGGGCGAATGCGGCGACGCCGCTGTTCATCGGTGCCGCCGGTTTGTTCGGCTGCCAGTTCGCCCGGCATTTCCTGCAAATAGGCCTGCTCAGCCGTGGCTTCGACCGGTTGTTGCAGGTGCTGATGCTAGGTGGTGCGCTGGTCATGGTGTTGGCGGTGACCCTGCGCTACGGCGTGGCCCTGCGCATGGCTACGGTGCTGGCGCTGCTGTTCACCGTGAGTATCTTCAGCGCCGGGCTGTATGCCTGGTGGCGCGGCCTGCGGGTGGCGCGCTGGTTCATCATTGCCTGGTCGGCGTTTCTGCTCGGCGGGCTGGTCAATACCCTGATGGTGCTGGGCTATTTGCCCAACGTATTCATCACCATGTACGCCAGCCAGCTCGGCTGCGCGCTGGAAGTTGCCCTGCTGTCGCTGGCGCTGGCCGATCGCATCAACAGCCTGCGCGAGCAGCAGGCGCAGACCCTGCGCGAAACTGGCCAGACCCTGGAGCAGCTCAACCAGCAACTGGCTCGCAGTAACCGCTTGAAGGACGAGTTCCTGTCGACCGTGACCCACGAGCTGCGCACGCCAATGAACGGCGTGATCGGCTCGCTGCAATTGATGCAGACCCTGCCGATGGACAGCGAACTCAGCCAGTACCAGCACACCGCCACACGCTCCGCCCAGGACATGATGGTCATGGTCGACGACATCCTCATCCTGACCGAATTGCAGGCCGGGCGACTGCGTGCGCATCCGTTGCCGTTCAACCTGCGCCGCGAGTTGCAGGAGTTGCGTGCCAGCTTTGCCGGCCTTGCCTTGAGCAAAGGCCTGTACCTGAGCCTGGACATTCCCGCCGATCTGCCCGATGAGCTGGTCGGCGATGCGCCAAAGCTGATGCGCTGCCTGCGTTGCCTGGTCGACAACGGCTTGAAGTTCACCGAGCAGGGCGGGGTGATGATCAAGGTCCGTGGCCGCCGGGTCGGCCCGCACAGCCTGGCGCTGTCGTTTATCGTCAGTGACAGCGGTATCGGCTTCGATGATCTTGATCAGGCCACCCTCTATCAGCGCTTCTTCCAGGTCGATGGCTCGATGACCCGCCGCTATGGCGGGCTGGGCATCGGCCTGTCGATCTGCCGGCAGTTGGGCGAGCTGCTCGAGGCGAGCCTGTCGCATGAGTCGACCCGCGGGCTGGGCAGCCGTTTCGAGCTGACCCTGAACCTGAGCGCGGCCCAGGTGCAGGCGCCACCGGGACGTGTTGCCAGGTTCTGAGTTCACGGCGCTGTCGTAAAGCGCCGCTGCGATAGGCCGAATCGTCACTTTGACTGACCGCGCAACGGTGCTTCACTGGCAGTCCAAGGCCGGCACGGCCCCAGGAGCGCGCCATGAACCTGCATCAGTACGCCGAGACTCACCAGGTCAGCAACCAGCCGCCGTCACTGGATGGCGCCAACCTGTACCGGCTCGATCTGCCCTTGCAGCAATGGTCGCGACGCTTTGGCGCCGGCTGGGCGCAGGCGCAGCTGGACAGCTATGGCGCCCTGGCCGGTGGGCCGCTGATGGCGGCGGGCTTTCTGGCCAACGCGCACAAGCCTGAATTTCACAGCCACGACCGCTATGGCCATCGCATCGACCTGGTCGAATTTCATCCGGCCTATCACCAGTTGATGCGCACTGCGGTCGAGCACGGCTTGCCGTCCTTGCCCTGGGCCGCGCCGCAGCCGGGTGCGCACGTTGCCCGCGCCGGGCTGACCTATCTGCACTCGCAGGCCGAAGCCGGCACCGGCTGCCCGCTGACCATGACCTTCGCCGCCGTGCCTGCGCTGCGGTTGCAGCCGGAGCTTGCCGAATACTGGCTGCCCAAGCTGCTGGTCCGCGACTACGACCCGCGCAATGTCGGCGACCGGCACAAGGCCGGGGTCACGATCGGCATGGCCATGACCGAAAAACAGGGCGGCACCGACGTGCGCGCCAACACCACGCGGGCCTACCCGGTCGGCGCCGCTGGCCCTGGCCAGGCGTATGAGCTGGTTGGGCACAAGTGGTTCTGCTCGGCGCCGATGTGCGATGCGTTTCTGACCCTGGCGCAAACCGACAAAGGCCTGAGCTGCTTTTTGCTGCCGCGCCATCGCCCCGATGACAGCCGCAACCAGTTCTATATCCAGCGCCTGAAGAACAAGCTGGGCAACTGCTCCAATGCCTCCAGCGAAATCGAACTGCGCGGCGCCCTGGCGTGGATGATCGGCGAAGAGGGCCGCGGCGTGCCGACCATCATCGAAATGGTGGCGATGACCCGCTTCGACTGCATGGTCGGCTCCAGCGCGCTGATGCGCCAGGCGCTGACCCAGGCTGCGCACCACTGTGCCCATCGTCAGGTCAGCGGGCGCTTGCTGGCCGAGCAGCCCTTGATGCAGAACGTACTCGCCGACCTCGCCCTGGAAAGCGAGGCGGCGCTGGCGCTGAGCCTGCGCATGGGCCAGGCACTGGATCAGCTCGATGACCCGCAGCAGGCGCATTTTGCCCGGCTGATGACCGCGGTGGGCAAATACTGGATCTGCAAACGCGCCCCAGCCATGATCAACGAAGCAGCGGAATGCATGGGCGGCGCGGGCTACGTCGAAGACAGCATCCTGCCGCGGCTGTACCGTGAGGCGCCGGTCAATTCGACCTGGGAAGGCTCGGGCAATGTGCAGTGCCTGGACGTGCTGCGCGCGCTGAGCAAGGAGCCCGGTATTCAGGACGCCTTGTTCGCCGAACTGGGCGATGGCCACGGTGACGCTCGGCTGGCGGCGCATATTGCCAGGCTCAAGACAGCCCTGGCCGACACTGGTGACATCCAGTACCGCGCCCGCCAGCTGAGCGAAGATATCGCCCTGGCAGTGCAGGCCAAACTACTCCTCGAAGCAGGCAATGCGCAGGTCAGCGATGGCTTTATCGCCAGCCGCCTGAACGGCGCGGGCAGGGTCTACGGCGCCTTGCCGCGTGGTGTCGAGGTGCAGGCGCTGGTCGCGCGGGCGACACCACTGTGGCCGTGCTGAGGCGAATGCATCCGCAGGGGTGTATTTGCCACCGAAGCAAGGCAAGATGGCTGCACGCATGACAGAAAACAGGAAGCCCAGCGTGAGCCAAGCGTTTGTAGTCGTTGATACCCCCGAACAGGCCGTCGACCGTCTGGCGGCCCTGCATGAACAGGCCACCGGTGCCCTGAGTCAGGCCCTCAAGCGTTACCTCAAGGACCGCACCGAACCGGACGCCGATGAGCGCGCCCTGTACCGCTACCCCGCCTTGCGCCTGACCTACTACAGCAACGGCGAAGTGGCCGCCACCACCCGTGCCTACGGCAAGGTTCAGGTCGCGGGCACCTACAGCGTTACCGTGACCCAGCCAGAAGCCTTCCGCAGCTACCTGCTCGACCAGATGCGCCCCCTGATGCACGACTACACGGTGACCGTGGAAGTCGGCGTCAGCGAACAGAACATCCCCTACCCGTATGTGGTCGAGCAGGGCGATGAACTGGCCGGCACCGGCATCACTGCCGCCGCCCTGGCGCGGGTGTTCCCCAGCACCGACCTGTCGGCTGCCACCGACGACATCGCCGACGGCCTGTGGGACTGGAGCAATGCCGACAATCTGCCGCTGGCGCTGTTCGATGCCGCGCGCGTGGACTTCTCGCTGCGCCGCCTGGTGCATTACACCGGCAGCGACTGGCGCCATGTGCAGCCATGGATCCTGCTGACCAACTACCACCGCTACGTTGACCAGTTCATCGCCCATGGCCTTGAGCAGTTGCGTGACGACCCGCGCTTTGTGCGCATGGTCTTGCCGGGCAACGTGGTCATCGAAAAAGGCCTGGACGAAGGTGAGACCCAGGCGCTGGTGGCCAGCGTGGTCTGGCACCGCTTCCAGATGCCGGCTTACCACCTGATCGCCGCCGATGGCGACGGCGTGACCCTGGTCAACATCGGCGTCGGCCCGTCCAACGCCAAGAACATCACCGACCACCTTGCCGTGCTGCGCCCGCACTGCTGGCTGATGATCGGCCACTGTGGCGGCCTGCGCCAATCGCAGACCATCGGCGATTACGTGCTGGCCCACGCCTATATGCGCCGCGACGGCATTCTCGATCGAGTAGTGCCGCCGAACATTCCTATCCCCGCCCTGGCCGAGGTGCAGATGGCCTTGCAGGAAGCGGCGGCGCACGTCACCGGCGAGCGCGGCGACGAGCTGAAAAAACGCCTGCGCACCGGCACCGTGCTGACCTACGACGACCGCAACTGGGAGCTGCGCTGGGCCCAGGAACGGCCGCTGATCAACCTCTCTCGGGCCGTTGCGGTCGACATGGAAAGCGGCACCATCGCCGCCCAGGGTTATCGCCTGCGAGTGCCTTACGGGACCTTGCTCTGCGTGTCGGACAAGCCTCTGCACAGCGAGATCAAGCTGCCAGGTTCGGCCAATGCGTTCTACAACCGCGCGGTCAGCCAGCACTTGAAAATCGGCATCGCTGCGCTGGATCTGCTGCGTACCGAGCTCAATTCGTTGCACTCGCGTAAACTGCGCAGCTTCGATGAGCCGCCGTTCCGCTGAGGATCCATGCCCCTGCCACCCCGTTCCAAGCCGCGCCGTACCCCAGCGCCGCGGCCTGCCGGCCCCCGCCGGCCGGCCAAGGCGCCACCGGCCGAGCCGCGCCTGGTGCTGTTCAACAAACCGTTCGATGTGCTGACTCAGTTCAGTGACGGCGACGGCCGCGCGACGCTCAAGGATTTCATCGATATCCCCGGGATCTACCCCGCCGGACGCCTGGACCGTGACAGCGAGGGCTTGCTGTTGCTGACCAACGACGGCCGCCTGCAAGCGCGGATTGCCGACCCCAAGCACAAGCTGGCCAAGACCTATTGGGTTCAGGTTGAAGGTGAGCCGAGCGAGGAGCAGTTGCAGCGCTTGCGTCAGGGCGTCGAGCTCAACGACGGCATGACCTTGCCGGCCGAGGCGCGGCTGTTGGCCGAGCCGCAGCTATGGCCGCGCGACCCGCCGGTGCGCTTTCGCAAGAGCGTGCCGACGGCCTGGCTGGAGTTGGTGATTCGTGAAGGGCGCAACCGCGAGGTGCGGCGCATGACCGCTGCGGTCGGCTTGCCGACCTTGCGTCTGGTGCGGGTGAAGATCGGCGACTGGACTTTGGACGGGTTGGATCAGGGCTGCTGGCGCGATGCGCCGCCAAAGCTGTAGATGAGCAGGGCGTGTGCGTCAGACGCCCTCGATCATCCCCACCACCACGCTTTTGATGATGAACGCGAGCACGCCCAGGCCGAGCACGAAGAACAGGATCAGCGTGCCGAAGCGGCCTGCCTTGGATTTTTTCGCCAGGTCCCAGACGATGAATCCCATGAAGCCGATGAGGATGGTCACCAGGATGATCATCATCCATTCTTCGAATTTTTCAGGATCCATCTGTGCGCTCCAGGCAGGCTAAAGCGGCTGAGTATACGCCCGGCCCTCTCAGCTGTTAACGCAGGTGGGTCAATGGCAGCTCGGTGCTGGCCAGTACCTGGTTGAGCACAAAGCTTGAACGCACGCTGGTCACGCCTTCGATGCGGGTCAGGCTGCCCAGTAGCAGTTTCTGGTAATGGTCCATGTCCGGCACCACCACTTTGAGTTGATAGTCCGCATCCATACCGGTCACCAGGCTGCATTCGAGCACCTGCGGCAGGCCGCGTACGGCGGCTTCAAACGTCTCGAACCGCTCCGGGGTGTGCCGGTCCATGCCGATCAACACGTAGGCAGTCAGGCTCAGGCCGAGCTTCTTGCGGTCCAGCAGCGCGACCTGGCGCGAGATGTAGCCGTCGTCTTCCAGTTGCTTGACCCGACGCGAGCACGGCGAGGGCGACAAGCCGATGCGTTCAGCCAGTTCCTGGTTGGAGATGCGCGCATCGCGCTGCAATTCGGCAAGGATGCTCAGGTCGTAGCGGTCGAGCTTGCTCATGAAAGGGGCCTTTTCTGTTCGGATTGCGGAGAATTATCAATCAAGGGTTAAAAATTGCGCAAGTGCTATTTATCTGAGCAATCTTCGCAATCCTGTGCCGGGCTGCTGGCAGTATCTTTATCAACAGAATCACTGCCCGGACATCAGTCCACGGCGACCGGCCCAGGAGGCCGCTCGCGGCCCGCGATCAACACGATCAGCCGGCCCCCGGGCTACGCACCGTTTACCAAACGGGGTGAGGTGAGCCGGCGCCACAAGTGCCGAGCACGGACGACAATTGCAAAGGGAGGCCACTTGGCCTCCCTTTTTTATGGCTGGATTTTCATCTGCCCAGGCAAGCTGCGCGGTAAACTGGCGACAGTTGCGGTTTTACTTGTCGAGAGGAATACCATGAGGTCGCGCGGCTGGCAGTTGGCAGGGGTAGGTGTGCTGGCGATGGTGATCAGCGCCGCGGTGCTGGCGCAGGGGCCGGGCGATGGCCGTGGGCCGCAAGACCCGAATGGCGGCGGCAGCTCCGGCTCGTCGCTCAATTCCCGCGATGAAGTGCGCCAGACCGAGCCACCCCGGCAAGGTTATTACCAGGACATCCCGCGCCGCGGCCCCGATAACCGCCATTGGCAGGCGGGCGGGCCCGGGCAGCGCCCCGGTGACAACTGGACAGGTCGCCCTGATGGCCATGGCAATGGCTGGGGACCCGGCCCCCAGTACCGCCCGGGGCAGGCAATCGACCGCTTCCCTGAACAGCACTGGAAGGTGCCCTATCGCGGCCGCGACTACTTCTATTCCGGTGGCTACTGGTATCAGCCGCAGGGCCCGCGCTATGTAGTGGTGCGCCCACCTTATGGCGTGCGCGTCGGCTACCTGCCGCCGTATGCGCGAGAAGTCTGGCGCGGCGGCGCGCTATTCTTTTTGGTCGCTGATACCTACTACCAATACCTGGCCGACAGCCGCGAGTATGTAGTGGTCAACCCACCGGTCAGCCAGCCTGCGCCACCGTTGCAGGCCAGCAGTGGTTATGATGTGGTTGCCTACCCAAGCTATGGGCAAAACCAACAGCAGCAGGATCAGGACCGCTATCAGTGCCATCGCTGGGCGGTCGAGCAGTCAGGCTTCGATCCAGCCCAAGCCAGCTACGCGCCAGCGGCGAATGTGGCCGACTTGTATCGGCGCTCGCTTGGCGCGTGTTTGAGTGGGCGTGGTTACAGCATCAACTGACCGCTCAGAGCGGGTCGGCATGCACCATCACATCCGCCTGTGGATAACGCTCGCGGATCACCGCCGAGGCCTGCACGCACAGCTCATGGGCATCATGCAGCGACAGCGTGCCGGGTAGCTCGAGGTGCAGTTGCACAAACCAGTAGCTGCCAGACACCCGCGTACGCAAATCATGCGCGCCGAGCACCCCGGGAATGGCCGTGACCAGCGCCAGCATCTGCTCGGCCACATCGCCGGGCAGCTCCTTGTCCATCAGGATCGCCGTACTTTCCCGAGCAATCTGCACCGCACTCCAGAGGATGTACAAGGCAATGCCCAGGCCGAACAGCGCATCCAGCTGTGGCCAGCCATAACCGGCCAGCAGCAACGCCAGCAGGATGCTGCCGTTGAGCAACAGGTCGGAGCGGTAATGCAGGGAGTCGGCGCGCACCGCAGTCGAGCCAGTGGCCTTGATCACTTTGCGCTGCAGCGCCAGCAGGGCCACGGTCAGCACCAGCGACAACACCATCACGCCGATACCCGCTGCCGTGTCGCCCAGCGGCTGCGGTGACTGCAGGCGATTGACCGCCTGCACGCCGATCAGCAACGCACTGGCGCCGATGAACAGGGCCTGGGCCATGCCGGCCAGCGCTTCGGCCTTGCCATGGCCAAAACGGTGATCGTCGTCGGCCGGGCGCAGGGCGTAGTGCACTGCCAGCAGGTTGAGCAGCGAGGCCACCGCGTCCAACGCCGAGTCGGTCAGCCCGGCCAGCAGGCTGACCGAGTCGCTCAACCACCAGGCAATCGCCTTGCTCACCACCAGGATGCAGGCCACCGCCAGCGAAGCGCGGGTGGCCAGGCGGAGCAAGCGTTGCTGTTCGGCAGTGGGCGTCATGGGTTGAGCATCCTGCGAAAAGTCAGGCGGCCGGGATCAGGCCGTAGCTGGCCAACTGCTCGACGCTGCCGCGGTGCTGGATCAGGCGCGGGTCGTTCAGCGGCAAGCGCTGGCCCAGTTCGCTTTCGAGAATAGCCTGCAGCTTGCTGTTGTCGATGCTGCCATCGGCATTCACCGCCGGCTTGAGCTTGGCCGGGTCGACCTGGGCGGTGGTGCCGCCGGGGTAGTAGATTGCGCCAGTGGCAAAGTCGACACCAAAGGCGATCAGGCCCGGGATCACGTAGAACAGAATACCGATGGCATCGAGGGCGACGATCACCGGGTCGACCTTGCCTTCGATCTGGCCGCGCCGATCTGGATAGAACAACGTGCCGCAGGCCGTCAGCTGAGTCAGCAGGGTGGCAACCAGGGCGCCACCGATGACGCGGGAATGAATGCGCATGTAAATCTCCGATGGAAAATCGCAACGAAACAGGCCAGCGGCCTGCTGCCGTAAGTATGACCTATCGGGCCTCGCCCGGTTCGCCGTTATACTCGGCGCCTCGTTCGAGGACCACCATGATTTCATTACCAATCGATGCCGTACTGCCCGCCCTGCGCCAGGCGCTCAGCGCGCGCCATGAAGCCGTGCTGGAAGCGCCGCCCGGCGCCGGCAAGACCACCCGCGTGCCGCTGGCCCTGCTTGACGAGCCGTGGCTGGCCGGCCAGCGCATCATCATGCTCGAGCCACGCCGGCTGGCCGCACGGGCCGCAGCCGAGCGGCTCGCCAGTGAGCTGGGGGAGCAGGTCGGGGAAACGGTCGGCTATCGGATTCGGCTGGACAGCAAGGTCGGCCCGAACACGCGCATCGAAGTGGTCACTGAAGGCATCCTGACCCGTCGGCTGCAGTCGGACCCGGCGTTGGATGGCGTGGGCCTGCTGATTATCGACGAGTTTCACGAGCGTTCGCTGGACGCTGATCTGGCGCTGGCGCTGACCCTCAACGGTCGGGCACTGCTGCGCGACGAGCCGCCGCTGAAGATTCTGCTGATGTCGGCAACCCTTGAAGGCGAGCGCTTGTCGCGCCTGCTCGACGACGCCCCGGTGGTCAGCAGCCAGGGGCGCATGCACCCGGTAACGATTCAGTGGGGCCGGCCGATGCAGCCGGGTGAGTTCGTCGAGCCGCGGGTGGTCGACTGCGTGCTGCAGGCGCTGGCTGATCAAAGCGGCAGCCTGCTGGTGTTTCTGCCCGGCCAGGCCGAGATCCGCCGAGTTCATCAAAGCCTGCAGGAAGCCGTCGGCGAACGCCCTGAAATTCTTCTCTGCCCGCTGCATGGCGAGCTCGACCTGAACGCCCAGCGCGCTGCCATCGAGCCACCGGCCAAGGGCCAGCGCAAAGTGGTACTGGCGACCAATATTGCCGAAACCAGCCTGACCATCGATGGCGTGCGCGTGGTGATCGACGCGGGCCTTGCGCGGGTGCCGCGGTTTGACCCAGGCAGCGGCATGACCCGCCTCGACACCCAGCGCATCTCCCGCGCCAGTGCCACCCAGCGCGCCGGGCGGGCAGGGCGGCTGGAGCCGGGCGTGTGCTACCGGCTGTGGTCCGAAGCGCAGCATGAACAACTGGCCGCCCACGGCACCGCGGAAATTCTCCAGGCCGATTTGGCCGGGCTGGCGCTGCAACTGGCGCGCTGGGGCGTGAGCCCAGATCAGCTGAGCTGGCTCGACCAGCCGCCTGCCGCCGCCTACGCCCAGTCGCAAGACCTGTTGGCCCGGCTTGGCGCGTTCAAGCCAGCCAGCCGCAGCAACCTGAGCAGCCATGGCCAGGCCATGGCCGAACTGCCCGCCCACCCACGGATCGCCCACCTGTTGCTGCGCGGTCAGCAATTGGGCCTGAGCGAAATGGCCTGCGACGTCGCCGCGCTGCTGGGCGAACGCGACATTCAGCGCGGTGGCGGCGCTGATCTGCACAGCCGGCTGGCGCTGCTCAGCGGCCAGAGCAAAGCAGTGCGCGGTGGGCAAGGCGGCGTACAGCGTGCCCGTCAGTTGGCCCGCCAATACCGGAGCTTGCTGCGTGGCAGCGCGCAGACGCCAGTCGCCGACCCGCAGCACCCGCGCTGGCTCGGTGCACTGCTGGCGCTGGCCTATCCAGACCGGGTCGCCCAGCAGCGCCGTGACGGCGGCGCCGAGTACCGCCTGGCCAATGGTCGCGCAGCGTTGTTTGCCGAGGTCGATGGGCTGATGAAGTGCCCGTGGCTGGTGATTGCCGACCTCGGCAGCCGCCAGGGCCAGCGCGAAGAACGGATCTATCTGGCCGCCGAGTTCGACCCTGAGTTGTTCGATGGCGTGCTCGCCGAGCAGGTGCAAACCCTCGATCTGCTCGACTGGGATGAGCGTGAGCAGGTCCTGCGCGCCGAGCGCCAGCGCAAGGTCGGTGAGCTGGTGCTGAGCCGTGAAGCCCTGCCGGGGCTCAACGATGAAGCCCGCGCGCAGGCGCTGCTCGGGCTGGTCCGGCGCAAGAGCCTGGCCTTGTTGCCGTGGACCCCGGAGCTGCGCCAGTGGCAGGCGCGGGTGGCTCTGCTGCGCCAGCTTGATATGGCACAGAACGGCGCCAGCGACTGGCCCGATCTTTCCGATCAGGCTCTGCTTGGCAGCCTCGAAGACTGGTTGCAGCCGTATCTGGGCAAAGTCTCGCGGCTCAGCCATTTTGCCCAACTGGACCTGCCGTCGATCCTGCGCAACCTGCTGCCGTGGCCGCTGCCGCAGCGGCTGGACGAGTGGGCGCCGCAGCATCTGCAGGTGCCCTCCGGCTCCAGCATCCGCCTGGATTACAGCGAAACGCCGCCGATTCTGGCGGTGCGCCTGCAAGAGCTGTTCGGCCTGGCCGACACCCCGCGCATCGCCCAGGGTCGCCAGCAGGTCCTGCTCCACCTGCTGTCGCCGGCACGCCGGCCGGTGCAGGTGACCCAGGACCTGGCCAACTTCTGGCGTACTACCTATGCCGAGGTGAAGAAAGACCTCAAGGGCCGCTACCCGAAACACTACTGGCCGGACGACCCGCTGATCGCTCAGGCCACCGCTCGGGTAAAACCCCGCGGCACCTGAGCGTGGTTGCTAGTCGACGCGTTTCAGCAGGAAGGTGGCGATGTCACCTTCGTGGACATTCAGGTAGGCAAACCAGCCGGGCCGGAAGTGCGGGTCGTCCTGCACGGTTGCCGCCCTGTGGCCTTGGTGATCGCGCAGGTGGCAGAGCAGGCCTTCTTCGGTTTCGCCCAGCGGTTCGATCTTCCAGTGCTCGCTCTGCTCCTCGGTCCAGTAGAAGCCCAGATAGCCGTTGCTGCTGATCGCCAGCCTGCGCGGCACCAGCGGCCCGGGGGTGTTCTTGCGGGGGCCGGGGATGTGCACCTGGTAGTGCAGGCGATTGTCGGTCATCGCCTGATAGTCGAACGAGATGATCAGCGACGGCGCGTCGCCGCCAGCCTGCAGCCAGTCGTTGTCGGGGCTCAAGCCCCAGGAGAACTTGTCGTTGTTCTGACTCAAGCGCAGCGGGATGGTCTTGTCGTGCGCCAGAAGGTACAGCTTGGCGCGAAATGACCGGGCATAGGTTGCCGCAATGTTCTGATCCATGGAGTGCTCCTCGCAATGCCTAAGGGGACGCCGCACGGTTTGCAGCGGCGGTTCACCTTAGGTTGCAGGCTCTTTGCAACGGAGCCAGAAGCCCTTCCTTGCTGTAATCAGTTGCGTTGCGGCGCCGGCAGGGCGAGGTCGGCACGTACCGGCAGGTGATCAGAGATCTGCTCGGTGCCGTTGCCCAGCACATAGGCCTGCGTGCGCAGCAGCCGTGGGCTGTGGAAAATGAAGTCGACACTGCGGTCGGGCCCGCTGAGGGCCGGGTCGTTGGGGAAGTGGGTCAGCCACAGTGCCCGCTCGGCGCCGCTGGCTTCAGCATTGCTGGGGATCATCGGGTATTTGTCCCAGAGCAGGTGCAGGTCGCTGTCCGGGGCGTAGCTGCCACGCTGGGCGGGGGGCAGGCGGCGGTACTGGCCCAGCGGCAACTGCTTGAAGTCGCCGCCAAGCAGCCATGGCGTGCCCTGGCTTTCGAGGCGGTCGACGACCTTGCTGACGTGGTTCATCTGCTGCCGTTGCAGGTCGCTGCCGGCGCGATAGGGCGACAATTGAGTGTTGAGCACCGCCAGCCGGCTGCCGTCGCTCAACGGCAGATAGCTGACCTGCAACGCCGGCTGTTGCTCGAGCAGCCGGCTCACAGCGCCCGTCACTGCATTGGGCAGTTGCAGGCGCTCGGCCTTGGCGATCGAGTAGCGGCTGAGGGTGGCCAGGGTGCGGCCGACGCTGCCGAAGATATGCCGGTCGGGGACAAAGCCGGCCTGCCATTGATAGCTCTGCACGCTGCACGGGTAGAGATCAGCCAGGCGTTCGTGGAGCAGGCCGAGCTGGTCCTGGTAATCGCTGGCCTTGGCGTCCTTGTCCAGCTCCTGCAGCAGGACGATATCCGGCTGCTCGGCACGGATTACCCGCGCCACCTCATCGAGGGTGAACGCCAGGTCTTCAGCGGTGGCGCGGGTGTCGCTGCCCTGGCCCTGGTCGTTCCAGAACACATAGCGCTTGCCCGCCAGGTGCTGCACGTTCCAGCTCATCACCTTCAGCGGCTGGCCGGCTTGCAGCACTGGCGCCGGGGCTTGGCAGGCGACTGGCAACGCTTCGCGGGGTGCCGGTTGCCAGCCCAGGTGGTTGGCCAGCAACCAGAGCAAGGCCAGCGCCAGGAGAATCAACAGCAGGACGTTGCGCAGTAGTCGGATCATCGGCTCGGCTTGTCGGTGCGAATGGCGCCAGCATACCCAAGGTGGTAGCGCTGTGTCAGCGTGGCTCAGACGCCCGCTTTGGCCTCGAGCAGCATGAAGATGCGGAACAGCACCACACTGCTGAACAACTGCAGCACTCCGCTGAGGCTGTCCATGGCCAGTTGCACGCCGCCGGCGGGATCAGGGAAGGCCATCAGCAACAGGCCGTCGAGCAACCATGCCGGTGCCAACGAGACGAACACGCAGACCAGGATGCGCATGAAATGCCCGGTGGTCATGCGCGCGCTTTCACGCATGGCCTGCATCAACGGCATGCCGCGCAGCACCAGCAGGTACTCGGCAAACACCAGGTTGATCATGATCCAGATGCCGGGGAACACGAACAGCGCAAGGCCGGCCATGATCAACAAGGTGCTGATCATGATCAGCAGGGCCAATTGCGGCCACAGCTGCACGGCGCGGGCAAACAGGTCGCGCTTGGCGATGGGCTGATCTTGGCTGCGCGTGTCCAGGTAAAGGATCAGCGCCGCGCTGTACAGCGGGTAAATCAGTAGGCTGACAAGCATGCCGTAGCCCGCTGAGGCGTTGTCGCCGAGCTGGCGATAGAGCAGTTGCGTGGCCAGTGCCTCGAGCACGATCAACGGCAGGCAGAGCTGGACGATGCTCGCCAGGTGGCGGCGGAAAAAGTACAGGGAGTCGCGCAGAACGCTCAGCGGATTCATCAGTCAACATCGCATGGCAGTAATAGCAGGGGCATAACTTTAGCCCACTCCGGCCCCTGCTGAAAAAAGTTTCACCCGTGCGCTGATTGAATCCCGCGCCGCGACCCCCCATCTTTGACGCATCCGATGTCCCGCCCAGCGCGTGAGGTGAGCATGAATACCGAAGAACAATCGTTGATCGATGGCCTGTTTGGCCGCATCAAGCAAGCCGAAGACCCTAACCAGCCGCGCGATGCCCAGGCCCAGGCCTGCATCGAAGCGCACCTGCGCACGCAGCCGGCGGCGCCGTACTACATGGCCCAGGCGATTCTCGTGCAGGAGGCTGCGCTCAAGCAGCTGGATGAAAAGAACAAGCAGCTGGAGGCCGAGCTCAAGCAGGCCCGCGCCCAGGTCGATGCGACCCGCAGCAGCAACTCCAATAACGGTGGCTTCCTGTCGAGCATCTTTGGTGCCGGTAGCCGCAGCCCTGATCCGCAGCCGCAGCGCCCGGCAGCACCGGCAAACTCCGGCGGCGGCTGGCGTGACCCTGCGCCTGCTCCTTACAACGCGCCGGCGCAGCAGCCGCAGCAGCAATCGGCGTTCAACGCCGCGCCGGCCCGCTCGGGCGCGTCGAGTTTTCTCGGTGGGGCCATGCAGACGGCGGCCGGGGTTGCCGGCGGCGTGCTGCTGGCGCAGGGCATCAGCAGCATGTTCAACCACAATTCGCAGCCTGAAGAAGTGGTCGAGGTGATCAAGGAAGAACCGGCGCCGGCCAGTGACAGCGGCGGCTGGCAGGACCAGGGCGCGCAGCAGCAGGTGGCCGACAACGGCGGCTATGGCGCTGACCAGGGTGGCTACGCCGACACTGATTACGGCAGCGACGATGGCGGCTTCTTCAGCGACGACGACAGCTTCGTCTGACAGCTGGCATACTGCTCAGCTTTGCGGGCGCCTGCCCGCTCAGCCGAGGCCTGGATGAAAAAAATCGCGCTGTTCGCCGACGTGCAGAACCTCTACTACACCGTTCGCCAGGCCCACGGCTGCCACTTCAACTATGCCGCGCTGTGGGCCGAGGTGAGCCGCGAGGGCACCATCGTCGAAGCAGTGGCCTACGCGATTGACCGCGGCGACAGCAAACAGCAGCAATTTCAGCAGATTTTGCGCAACCTAGGTTTCGAGGTACGTCTCAAGCCGTATATCCAGCGTAGTGATGGCTCGGCCAAGGGCGATTGGGATGTCGGCATTACCCTGGATGTGATCGAAGCCGCCAGCCGCGTGGACCAGGTGGTGCTGGCGTCTGGCGATGGTGATTTTGATCTGCTGCTGGAACGGGCGATTCAGCGTCATGGGGTGGAGGCAGTGGTGTATGGCACGCCGGGGTTGACGGCATTGTCGTTGATCCGCGCCGCCAGCCGTTATGTGCCGATCGAAGGGCAGCTTCTGCTGCGCCATTGACTAGTACGCGGTCCCCTGTAGGAGCGGCCTTGTGTCGCGAAAGGGTCGCGTAGCGGCCCCGGCATTTTGTGCTGCTGCATAAATCCTGGGGCCGCTGCGCAGCCCTTTCGCGACACAAGGCCGCTCCTACATAGACCGTGTGTATCTGTCAGGCAGCGGTGTTCGCGGGTTAAACTGCCACCTTCGCTGAACCCCCAGACGGTACTGAAATGAATTTCGCCCAACTCGGCCTGATCGAACCGCTGCTGCGCACCCTGCAGCAGCGCGACTACTCCACCCCGACGCCCGTGCAGGCCCAGGCCATCCCCGCCGTGCTGGCTGGCCGCGACCTGATGGCCGCTGCCCAGACCGGCACCGGCAAAACCGCAGGCTTTGCCCTGCCGGTGTTGCAGCGGCTGGCGCTGGAAGGTGAGAAGGTCGCCAGCAATTCGATCCGTGCACTGATCCTGGTGCCGACCCGCGAGCTGGCCGAGCAGGTCCACGCCAACGTCCAGCAATACGCCGAAAACCTGCCGGTCTCGACCTATGCCGTGTACGGCGGCGTCAGCATCAACCCGCAGATGATGCGCCTGCGCCGTGGCGTCGATCTGCTGGTAGCCACCCCAGGCCGGTTGCTCGACCTGTTCCGGCAAAAGGCGGTCAAGTTCGGCCAGGTACAGATGCTGGTGCTCGACGAAGCCGACCGCATGCTCGACCTGGGCTTTGCCGAAGAGCTGCAATCGGTGTATGCCGCCCTGCCGCGCAAGCGCCAGACCCTGCTGTTTTCCGCGACCTTCTCCGAGCAGATCCGCATGCTCGCAGGCCTGACGCTGAACGACCCGCTGAGCATCGAAGTCAGCCCGCGCAACGCCGCGGCCAACACCGTCAAGCAGTGGCTGGTGCCGGTGGACAAGAAGCGCAAGGCCGACCTGTTCTGCTACCTGCTGCGCAAGCAGCGCTGGAAGCAGGTGCTGGTGTTTGCCAAGACCCGTAATGGCGTCGATCAACTGGTCGAGCGCCTGCTCGCCGAAGGCGTCGTGGCCGACGGCATCCACGGCGATCGCCCGCAAGCGACCCGCCAGCGCGCGCTGGATACCTTCAAGGCCCGCGAGATTCAGGTGCTGGTGGCTACCGACGTGGCCGCCCGTGGCCTGGACATCGACGACCTGCCGCTGGTGGTCAACCTCGACATGCCAATCGTCGCCGAAGACTACGTGCACCGGATTGGCCGTACCGGCCGGGCCGGTAACAAGGGCGAGGCGATTTCGCTGGTATGCGCCGATGAAGTGCAGATGCTCTCGGCGATTGAAACGCTGATCCGCCAGACCCTGCCGCGTCACGAAGAACCGGACTTTATCCCTGAGCACCGGGTGCCGATGACCGATGCCAGCGGGCAAGTGGTCAAGAAACCGAAAAAGCCCAAGAAGCCCAAGGAAAACAGCACCAAGCGTGGTTTGGGCAAATGGATGGACAGCACCGACTCTGCCGATGCCAAGCCAGCGGTGAAAGCCGTGCGCAAGGTGCCGAGCTTTAACGGTGGCCCGCGCAAGCGCAAGCCGTAAGCTGCTCAGAGCCGAATGCAGACCCTGCGTTCGGCTCGATTCGCCCTCAGCGTGCGTTGAGCCATTCGGCCGCAGCCTTGCCCGCACGCAAGCCACTGGCAAAGCAGGCCGTGAGCAGATAGCCGCCCGTCGGCGCCTCCCAGTCGAGCATCTCGCCAGCGCAGAACACCCCCGGTAGCTGACGCAGCATCAAGCCCTCATCCAGCCCGGCAAAACGCACCCCACCGGCACTGCTGATGGCCTCGTCCAGCGGCCGCGTGCGCACCAGCTCGATCGGCAACGCCTTGATCGCCGCCGCCAGTGCCTGAGGATCAGCGAACGTGGCCTGATCGGTCAGCTCGCGCAACAACCCCGCCTTGACGCCATCGATGCCCAACTGACTGTGCAGATGCTTGGCCATCGAGCGGGAACCGCGCGGTTTGGCCAAGGCCTGAGCGATTTTGTCCACAGGCTTGTCTGGCAGCAGATCGAGCAGGAGGGTGGCGCGGCCCTCGCGGTTGATCGCCTCGCGCACTGGCGCCGACCAGGCATACACCAGGCTGCCTTCCACACCTTGGGCGGTGAGGATGAATTCGCCCTTGCGCGGCGGGCTGCCGGGCATGGCCAGGGCGATGTTCTTCAGCGGTGCGCCGGCAAACTTGCTCACCAGCAGCTCGCTCCAGCCAGCCACCTCGAAACCACAATTGCTCGGCTGCAACGGCGAGATATCCACAGCCCGCTCTGCCAGCAATGGCAGCCAGGCGCCGTCAGAGCCGAGCCGCGCCCAACTGCCGCCGCCCAGCGCCAGTACTACAGCATCTGCCTGCACGCTCAGCTCGCCCTGTGGATAAGCTATCCGCAGCGCGCCCTCGGCAGTCCAGCCCAGCCAGCGATGACGGGTGTGGATAACTACGCCACTGTCGCGCAGGCGCTTGAGCCAGGCGCGCAGCAACGGCGCGGCTTTCATGTCGGTGGGGAACACCCGTCCGGAGGTTCCGACGAAGGTTTCGATGCCCAGATCATGTATCCACTGGCGCAGCGCGTCGGCATCAAAGTCCTGTAACAGCGCGTCGATCTCGCTGCTGCGCTCGGCGTAACGGCCGACAAACGCGGGGTAGGGCTCGGAATGGGTGATGTTCATGCCGCCAACGCCCGCAAGGAGAAACTTGCGCCCCACCGACGGCATGGCGTCGAACACCTGCACTGCTGCGCCCGACGCCGCCAGGGCTTCAGCGGCCATCAGCCCGGCAGGGCCGGCGCCGATAACGGCAACCAGGGGAGGGCGAGCAGGGTGAAGATCAGACATGGTAGGCGGCAACGGGCTGTGGAAAAGAGCCGGCATTCTACCCCAAGCGCGCTTTCGCAAGCACTGGTCAAAAAATGATCAGTGCTTTGCAGGCCATACAGCTAAAAGCCTGCAGCGGGTTGCCAGCAGGTTATCCACAGGCGGTTCCACAGTCATTGTGAACAACTGATGACACGCGCTGCAGTGTGATGAAGGATGCCATGGCGCTTGGCCAAAGCCAGGCGGTCCTTGCTGTAGCCACCACCAATTACCCCCACCACCGGGATATCCCGCCCCAAGCAGTGGCGCAGGACCTTTTCATCGCGTGCCGCGAGGCCTTCGTCGGTCAGTTGCAGATAACCCAGCGCGTCATCCTTGTGCACATCGACCCCAGCGTCGTACAGCACCAGGTCGGGCTGATACAGCGGCAGCAAATAGTTGAGCGCGTCATCCACCACCTGCAGGTATTCGGCGTCGCCCATGCCCCGCGGCAGCGGGATGTCCCAATCGCTCTGCGCCTTGCGCGCGGGGAAGTTCTGCTCGCAGTGCAGCGACACGGTGATCGCCTCCGGGGTGTCCTGCAGCATGCGTGCGGTGCCATCGCCCTGATGCACGTCGCAATCGAAGATCAACACCCGGTGCACGCGCCCGGCCTCCAGCAGATACCGGCTGATCACCGCCAGGTCATTGAAGATGCAAAAGCCTGCCGGGTGGTCGTAATGGGCATGATGAGTCCCGCCAGCCAGGTGGCAGGCGACGCCGTCGCGCAGGGCCATCTCGGCGCTCAGCAGCGAGCCGCCGACCGCCCGCACGGTGCGCCGGGCCAGCGCTTCGCTCCAGGGCAGGCCGAGCCGGCGCTGGTCTTCGCGGGACAACTCGCCGCTCATGTAGCGCTCGATATAGCCGCGGTCGTGGGCCAGAGCGAGGATGTCGTTGGGGCAGATCTCGGGGCGCAGTAAATCCTCGTCGCGGGTCAGGCCGCTGTCGATCAGGTGGTCGCGCAGCAGGCGAAACTTGTCCATCGGGAAGCGGTGCTCGGCGGGAAACTCCGGGCTGTAGTCGTCGTGGTAGATCAGCGGCAACGGCATGATGGGATCGCGCTAGGGGTGTACGTGGATAGTGCCAGCTCCGGTGGCCGTTGGGCTATTGCCGGGCGCCGCGGCGTTGCTGGGCCTACCCTGTAAGATGCGACACGACCTATTTCGGAGCTGGCTGATGACGCTGATCCCCAAACTTGAGAGCGCCCGCCTGATCTTGCGCCAGTGGCACGATGAAGACCTCGCCGAGTTTGCCGCGATGTCTGCCGACCCCCAGGTGATGCGTTACTTCCCGGCGCCGTTGAGCCGAGTCGAGGCGGCTGCGCTGATCGGCCGGGTGCGCGGTCACTTCAACGAATACGGCTACGGCCTGTGGGCGCTGGAGCGCAAGGACAGCGGCGCCTTCATCGGCATGACCGGCCTGCTCAACGTCAACTTCGACGCGCCCTTTGCCCCGGCGGTGGAAATCGGCTGGCGCCTGGCCCGCCGGCACTGGGGCCTGGGCTTTGCCAGCGAAGCGGCCTGGACCTGCCTGCGCTGCGCTTTCGCGCAACTGCGCCTGGAGCAGGTGGTGTCGTTCACCAGCGAGAGCAACCTGGCGTCGCAGAAGGTCATGCAGGCCATCGGCATGCAGCAGGACCTCAACGGCAGCTTCGACCACCCCAAGCTTGGCGCCGATGACCCGCTGCGCCGGCATGTGCTGTACCGCATCGACCGCGCCCGCTGGCAGGACACCCTGCACGGCTGAATGGCGCTGCATGCGTAGCGCTGATGACAAATTCTGTATCATCTTGTCTTTCAAAAATGCTGTAGCGCCGTGCTGCCTAGCTAGGAGAACACCCCCATGAGCCACGTGTTGGACGACCTGGTCGACCTGTTGAGCCTTGAAGCGATCGAGGAAAACCTGTTCCGTGGCCGCAGCCAGGACCTGGGCTTTCGCCAGTTGTACGGCGGCCAGGTGCTCGGCCAAGCGCTGTCGGCTGCCAGCCAGACAGTCGAAGACGCCCGCCATGTGCATTCGCTGCATGGCTATTTTTTGCGCCCGGGCGATGCCAGCCTGCCGGTGGTGTATTCGGTTGATCGCGTGCGTGATGGGGGCAGCTTCAGCACCCGCCGGGTAACTGCGATCCAGAAAGGCCACACCATCTTTACCTGCAGCGCCTCGTTCCAATACGACGAAGATAGCTTCGGGCACCAGGCGCCGATGCCCGATGTGGTCGGCCCGGAAAACCTGCCCAGCGAAGTCGAACTGGCCAGCGCCATGGCCGAGCAACTGCCCGAGCGCATTCGCGACAAGGTGCTGTGTGATCGGCCCATCGAAGTGCGCCCGGTAACCGAGCGCGACCCGTTCAACCCCAAGCCCGGCGACCCGGTCAAATACGCCTGGTTCCGCACCAGCGGCAGCCTGCCGGACGTGCCCGCGCTGCACAAATACCTGCTCGCCTACGCCTCCGACTTCGGCCTGCTGACCACCGCGCTGCTGCCCCATGGCAAGTCGGTGTGGCAGAAGGACATGCAGATCGCCAGCCTCGATCACTCGCTGTGGTTCCACCGTGACCTGCGCGCCGATGACTGGCTGCTGTATGCCACCGACAGCCCGTGGGCCGGCAATGCACGAGGCTTCTGCCGCGGCAGCATCTACAACCGCGCCGGGCAACTGGTGGCCTCGTCGGCCCAGGAAGGTCTGATTCGCCATCGCAAGGACTGGTCATGAGCCTCTCGACAGTACGCAACTGGGTGTTCGACATGGACGGCACGCTGACCGTGGCGGTGCATGATTTTGCCGCCATCCGGGTAGCGCTGGGCATTCCGCCCGAGGACGACATTCTTACCCATCTGGCCGCATTGCCTGCTGCCGAGGCCGAAGCCAAACACGCCTGGCTGCTCGAACACGAGCGTGACCTGGCCGTGGCCTCGACTGCCGCAACGGGCGCGGTCGAGCTGGTGCGCGAGCTGGCCGGGCGTGGTTGCCAGTTGGCGATCCTCACCCGCAATGCCCGCGAGCTGGCCCACGTCACCCTCGAGGCCATCGGCCTGGCCGATTGCTTCGCCAAGGAGCTGGTGCTCGGCCGCGACGAAGCCGCGCCCAAGCCAAGCCCCGACGGCCTGCTGAAAATCGCTCAGGCCTGGGACGTCGACCCCAGCGAGCTGGTGATGGTCGGCGACTACCGCATCGACCTCGAATGCGGCCGCACCGCCGGCGCACGTACGGTGCTGGTCAACCTGCCGGACAACCCCTGGCCAGAGCTGACCGACTGGCACGCCGCCGACTGCCGCCAGTTGCAGGCAATGCTCGGCTAAGCTGCACAGCACCCCATCCACTCACAGAGGAACAGCTGCCATGACCAGCAAGGCCATCTACGTTCAGCCCGGCGGCGGTTACGCCAACGTCCAGCTCGGCACCTGCGAGGCTGCCGCGCCGCACGCCGGCGAAATCAGCGTGCGCCTGCACGCCAGCTCGCTCAACTACCATGACTTTGCCGTGGTCAGCGGCATGTGGGGGCCGAGCGAGCGACGCATTCCGATGGCTGATGGCGCTGGGCAAGTGACGGCGGTGGGCGCGGGCGTCACCGAGTTCAAGGTCGGCGATGCAGTGGTCAGCACGTTCTTCCCCGACTGGCTCGACGGCCAGCCGCTGGTCGAGGGTTTTGCCAGCGTGCCTGGCGATGGTATCGATGGCTACGCGCGCCAGCAGGTTACTGCGCGCGCGACCTCGTTCACCCGTGCGCCGAGTGGCTACAGCCATGCCGAGGCCGCGACCCTGACTACCGCCGGGCTGACGGCCTGGCGGGCACTGATGGCTGATGATCAGCTCAAGCCGGGTGACAGCGTGCTGGTGCAGGGCACTGGTGGCGTGTCCATTTTTGCCCTGCAGTTCGCCAAGCTGGCCGGTGCTACGGTGATCGCCACCTCGTCCAGCGATGCCAAGCTGGAGCGGCTCAAGGCGCTGGGGGCCGACCATGTCATCAACTACCGCAGCACCCCGGCCTGGGGCGAGCAGGTACGCAAGCTGACCGACAATCGCGGCGTCGATCATGTGATCGAAGTCGGCGGCCCGGCCACGCTTGAGCAGTCGATGATCGCGGCGCGGATTGGCGGGCATATTTCGCTGATCGGCATTCTTACCGGCGTTGCTGGGGAGTTGCCATTGGTGCAGGCGCTGGTGCGGCAGATTCGTCTGCAAGGCGTGCTGGTTGGCAGCCGGGCGCAGCAGCAGGCGATGGTTCGTGCTATCGATGCCAATGGCTTGCGGCCAGTGGTCGACAAGCATTTTGAGCTGGAGCAGATTGTTGAGGCGTTCCAGTATCAGGAGAGTAATCGCCATTTCGGCAAGATTTGCCTGACCTTCTAAAGCCCGTTACTCGGGCAGCAGGCGATCCCGGCTGTTGGACAGGTGCAGGCAAATTGCTGCCCGCGCCGCGTCCGGGTCCTGCCGACGAATAGCATTGAGGATCGCCTCATGCTCAAGGTTGGCCAGGTAGGCATGCCGGGCCAGCTTGGCGCCTGAGCGCTCATCGGCCGCCATGCGGTTACGCGGGATCAAGCCGCTACCGAGTTGCGCCATGGTCTCGCTGAAATACAGGTTGCCGGTGGCCTCGGCGATCAGCAGATGAAAGCGCCGGTCAGGTTCGATGCAACTGTCGCCGGCGGCGGCGAGGTCCTGATGATCATCCAGTGCCTGGCGCATACGCAGCAACTGGCTTTCAGTCCGGCGCAGCGCGGCCAATGCCGCAGCCTGGCCCTCCAGGCCAATCCGTAACTCCAGCAGATCACGCACACTCGCCGCGCTTTCGGCGCCGACGCGCAGGCCGCTTTGTGCCTGGCGTTCGATGACGAAGGTGCCGATGCCATGGCGCGGCTCGACCAGGCCGGACGCCTGCAGCTTGGATAACGCCTCGCGCACCACCGTGCGGCTGACGGCGTGCTCGCGTACCAGAGTGTTTTCCGAGGGCAGCTTGTCGCCGGGCTTGAAGGTGCCGAGCAGGATCTGCTGAGTCAGCCGCGAGACCAGATCATGGGCGCGGCTGTGGCCACGTTTACGCGGGGGGTCGATGGCTTCGGGGGCGGTCATGGGTGGCTCCGCAACGGTTCAGACAAGTGCCTGGGGCTCGCGGCGAGATTAGCATCGGCGCTTGTCTGACAAGTTGAAATTTCAAATTATTTTCATCGGTATAAATCAGGCAGGTGCTTTCGTTGTTTTAACGGTGTTGGCTAATTTCGCCGATTTTATCCACTTTATAAGCTTGTATTTTGCTTTTTGTTGACCGTTCGGCATCTTGTCGTACAACTGCGCGAGGCCTATTCTGGCTTCCACTGGCATGTCAGACAACCCGGCGCGCTGCCCGCCGCCATGACCGCCATCGACCCGCACAAAAACAATTAGTGGGAGATTCTGCAGTGAACGACACCCTCGCTCCGTCCGCACGGCGTGACGACGTGTTGACCAGCGCCGTGGCCAAGGTCAAACGCCACGTCCTGCCGCTGTTCGTCATCATGTTCATCGTCAATTACCTGGACCGCGTCAATATCGGCTTCGTCCGCCCGCATCTGGAGAGCGACCTTGGTATCAGCGCCGCCGCCTATGGCTTTGGCGCCGGCCTGTTCTTCATCGGCTACGCCTTGTTCGAGGTGCCGTCGAACATGCTCCTGCAGCGCGTCGGCGCCCGGGTATGGCTGACCCGGATCATGTTCACCTGGGGCCTGGTGGCAACCGCGATGGCCTTCGTCCAGACCGAAACCCAATTCTATGTGCTGCGCTTTCTGCTCGGCGTGGCCGAGGCCGGTTTCTTCCCGGGGGTGATCTACTACTTCACCCGCTGGTTGCCTGCGGCTGAACGTGGCAAGGCGATTGCCATATTCCTCAGTGGCTCGGCGGTCGCCTCGCTGATCTCCGGGCCGTTGGCCGGCATGCTGATGCAGATTCAAGGCTTCGGCATGCATGGCTGGCAGTGGATGCTGTTCATCGAGGGCATGGCTTCGGTGTGCCTGACCTTTGTCGTGTGGTTCTGGCTCGACTCCAAACCCCATGACGCCAAGTGGCTGAGCCCCGCAGAGCAGGACGCGCTGGTCGAAACCATCGACCGCGAGCAGCGTGAGCGCGAGGCGGGTGGGGTGGTCAAGACCTCGGCCTGGCGCCTGCTCAAGGACCGGCAGATTCTGCTGTTCTGCGGCATCTACTTCTGCATCCAGCTGACCATCTATGCGGCGACCTTCTGGCTGCCAAGCATCATCAAGCGCATGGGTGATCTGTCCGACATCCAGGTCGGCTTCTTCAACTCGATCCCGTGGCTGATCTCGATCATCGCCATGTATGCGTTTGCCGCCGGCTCTGCCCGCTGGAAGTTCCAGCAGGCGTGGGTTGCCGCAGCGCTGATCATCGCCGCCATCGGCATGTTCATGTCCACCACCGGTGGCCCGGTGTTCGCTTTTGTCGCGGTGTGCTTTGCCGCGATTGGCTTCAAGTCGGCTTCGGCGCTGTTCTGGCCGATCCCGCAGGGCTATCTGGATGCGCGCATCGCCGCGGCGGTGATCGCCTTGATCAACTCGGTCGGCAACCTCGGCGGCTTTGTCGCGCCAACCACCTTCGGCCTGCTCGAAGAGCACACCGGCTCGATTCAGGGCGGCCTGTATGGCCTGGCGGTGACCTCGGTGCTGGCGGCGATCGTGGTGTTCTTCGTGCGCACCGGCCCCAAGGCCAACACGCCCAATGACCTCAAACCGCAGTCGGCCCTGAGCCAGACCCACTGACCCGGCAGGACAACAATAATGACTATGCACAGCCCAGCAGACACCTTGAGCGCCACCCAGGCTCACAATGGCACCCCCGTGGTCACCGAATTGCGCGTGGTGCCGGTAGCCGGCCACGACAGCATGCTGCTCAACCTCAGCGGCGCCCACGGCCCGTACTTCACGCGCAACATCGTCGTGCTGCGCGACAGCGCCGGCAACACCGGCGTGGGCGAAGTACCTGGTGGCGAGACCATCCGCCAGACCCTCGAAGACGCCCGCAGCCTGGTCATCGGCCAGCCCATCGGCCATTACCAGCGCGTGCTTAACGCCATGCGCCAGACCTTTGCCGGGCGTGACGTGGGCGGTCGTGGCCTGCAAACCTTCGACTTGCGCATCACCGTACACGCGGTCACGGCCATCGAGTCGGCACTGCTCGACCTGCTCGGCCAGCACCTCGGCGTGCCCATCGCCGCCTTGCTTGGTGAAGGCCAGCAGCGCGATGCGGTGAAGATGCTTGGCTACCTGTTCTATATCGGCGACCGCCAGCAGACCGATCTGGCCTACCGCAACGAACATGATGCCGATGATGACTGGCTGCGCGTGCGGCACGAAAAAGCCATGACCCCAGAAGCGATCGTGCGCCTGGCCGAAGCCGCCAAGGCCCGCTATGGCTTCAGCGACTTCAAGCTAAAGGGCGGGGTGCTGCGCGGCGAGGACGAAATCGAAGCGGTCACCGCGCTGGCCGAGCGCTTCCCCGAGGCGCGCATTACCCTCGACCCGAATGGCGCCTGGTCACTCAAGGAAGCGATTGCCCTGTGCCGTGATCAGCACCATGTGCTGGCCTACGCCGAAGACCCTTGCGGCGCCGAAAACGGCTACTCCGGGCGTGAAGTAATGGCCGAGTTCCGTCGCGCTACCGGGCTGCCGACCGCGACCAACATGATCGCCACCGACTGGCGGCAGATGGGCCATGCGATTCAGTTGCAGTCGGTGGACATCCCCTTGGCTGACCCGCACTTCTGGACCATGCAGGGCTCAGTGCGGGTCGCGCAGATGTGCCATGACTGGGGTTTGACCTGGGGTTCGCACTCGAACAACCACTTTGATATTTCCCTGGCGATGTTCACCCAGGTGGCGGCTGCGGCGCCGGGGGAGATCACGGCGATCGACACGCATTGGATCTGGCAGGACGGCCAGCGTCTGACCCGTGAGCCGCTGCGCATCGTCGACGGCCATGTGCGCGTGCCGGCGCAGCCGGGGTTGGGTGTGGAACTGGATGAAGATCAGTTGGCCAAGGCGCATGAGTGCTATCGCAACATGGGCCTGGGGGCGCGGGATGATGGGGTGGCGATGCAGTACCTGATTCCGGGTTGGACATTTGATAACAAGCGGCCTTGCCTGGTGCGGTGAGTTTTAGGCAGCCGGGGGCCGCTTTGCGGCCCTTTCGCGACACAGCCCGCGCAAGCCGCTGGTGCGCGGTCCCTGTAGGAGCGGCCTTGTGTCGCGAAAGGGTCGCAAAGCGGCCCCCGTCGATCCCACCCCCGACACAAATCCCCGCGCTCTACCACCCCTCCCGCCGCCCATGCCGCAATCAGGCATGCCATTCACGACATCTGCCGCGATTCGATATCCGCTGTCGTGATCGCGCACCTGCGAGGCGGTCTCGCATAATTTCCAGCCGCTCTGGCCCGGTTAAATGAACGTGCATTCGAGCTGGCGCGCTGCTCTGCAAAGCGTGTAAAACATCCCGCCAGGCGCACACAGAATGTGCCTACCCCCTTGTATTCGAAGGAGATTATTTCGCCTACGCCTGCCCGTCCTTCTTTGTTTCAGCAAAAAGAGAACAAGATCAATGAACACCGTGGGATCTGCTGGAAGTAACCTCGCGCAAGGGTTCAAACCCCGTCACGTCACGATGCTGTCCATCGCCGGCATTATCGGCGCGGGGCTCTTCGTCGGCTCCGGTCATGCCATTGCGGCAGCCGGCCCAGCCACCATCATTTCTTATTTCGTTGCCGGTACCCTGGTGGTGCTGGTGATGCGCATGCTCGGCGAAATGGCCGTCGCGCACCCCGACACCGGTTCGTTTTCGACCTACGCCGACCAGGCCATCGGCCGCTGGGCCGGCTATACCATCGGCTGGCTGTACTGGTGGTTCTGGGTCCTGGTAATCCCCATCGAAGCCCTTGCCGCCGGGCATGTGCTCAACGCCTGGTTCCCGCAGGTGGACAGCTGGATCTTTGCCCTGGCCTCGATCATTCTGCTGGCCGGCACCAACCTGTTCAGCGTGGCCAAGTACGGCGAGTTCGAATTCTGGTTTGCCATCCTCAAGGTCGTAGCGATTCTGGGCTTTATCGGGCTGGGCTTTGCCGCGTTGCTGGGCTGGTTGCCCAGCCGCGAAGTCAGCGGCCTCAGCACCCTGGTCGATGAGTACGGCGGCTTCGCACCGAAGGGCTGGTCGGCAGTGATCGGCGCGTTCATCACCGTGATGTTCAGCTTCATCGGCACCGAGGCGGTGACCATCGCCGCCTCCGAGTCCAGCGACCCGTCGCGCAACATCGCCAAGGCCACCCGTTCGGTGATCTGGCGGATCAGCACCTTCTACATTCTGTCGATCTTCGTGATCATCTCGATCGTGCCGTGGAATGACCCGCAGTTGGCCGTGGTTGGCTCGTACCAGCGCGCACTGGAAATCATGGACATCCCCAACGCTGCGTTCATGGTCGACTTCGTGGTGCTGGTCGCTGTAGCCAGCTGCATGAACTCGTCGATCTACATCGCCTCGCGGATGATGTACTCGCTGGCCAAACGCGGCGATGCCCCGGCCCTGCTGAAAAATACCTCGAAGGTCGGCGTGCCGCGTGCTGCGGTGTTCGGCAGTACCCTGATCGGCGCAGCGATTGCGATCCTCAACTACTTCGCCCCGGCCGGCGTGTTCGAGTTCCTGCTGGCCAGCTCAGGCGCCATCGCGCTGCTGGTTTACATGGTCATCGCCATCTCGCAGCTGCGCATGCGCCGCCGCCTGGAGCGGGAGAACACGGAGCTGAAATTCCGCATGTGGTTGTTCCCGTACCTGACCTGGTTGGTGATCATCTTCATTGCGGCGGCGTTGAGCGTGATGATGTATACCCCTGAGCACCGTGCCGAAGTGTCGGCGACCCTGGGGCTGGCGATCGTCATCTCGTTCCTTGGCATTATCACTACTCGTGGGCACGGCCGCAGCACTGCAGCCAAGCCGCTCACAGACGCCGCGTAGCACACCCATGCACGGACCCCTGTAGGAGCGGCCTTGTGTCGCGAAAGGCCAGCATAGCTGGCCCGGCGATTCTGCAGTGCGGCATAAATCGAGGGGCCGCTACGCGCCCCTTTCGCGACACAAGGCCGCTCCTACGGGGATCCGCGCATGGCGTTGCTGGGCGCTGTCGGGAGCGGCTTTGCCAGTGCATCAGCCTGCCAGCTTCCCCCAGAACTCCTGCGCCGACTGGCTGATTGGCCCGGTCGGCCGGGTCAGGTGGATTTCCAGCGGGATATCCCAACTCTCGTCCAGCGCGCGCACCAAGCGCCCGTCGGTGACTTCCTGCTCGGTCAGGCTGCGCGGTAGCCAGGCCACGCCTTTGCTCTCCAGCGCCATCGACATCAACACCGCCGCCAGGTGGCTGCTGAACAGCGGCTTCAGGTGCAGGTACTCCTCCTTGCCGCGCAGCCGGTGGGCAACAATCCGGCCGAGCCCGGATTCATGGGTGTAGGCCAGGTAGGGCAGGGCCTCGGGTGATGTGCCGAAGCTGGCCGAGGCGCTCGCCAGCGGCACCAGTACATCTTCGCCGACCTTCTTGCTGACGAACTGATCCGGCGCCAGCAGCGGTGGCACGTCAGGGTGGCGGTGGCAGAGCATGAACTGCACCTGGCCATGGATCAGCATCTGCTCGCACACCGCCATGCTGTCTGAATGCAGCTGCACCGCTTCGATCGGCGCGCCGTTTTCGGCGCTGCGCAGCCACTTGGGAAAGAACGTGAACGACAGCGAGTGGGTGGCGGCAAAGTGCAGCGACTTGGCGGCCATGCCGACCACTTCCTGGGCCTCGGTGCGCATGCGATACAGGCGCCTGGCGGCGTCCTGGGCGCTGGGCAGGATCTGCCGGCCGGCGTCGGTCAGGGTCGCGCCTTGCGGGGTGCGGATGAACAGTTGCACGCTCATCCAGTTCTCCAGCGCCCGTACCCGACGGCTGAAAGCCGGCTGGGTGACGTGGCGCGCTTCGGCGGCGCGGACGAAGCTGCCGTACTCCGCCAACGCGGAAAGATCCTCCAGCCAAACCAGTTCCAAGGGCCATGCCTCCTGTGCATAGGGTCCGGCATTAATAGCATTGGGCGGGTACCCTCGCAACGCCTAACGTGGGGCCACAAACAACAACAGGAACCCCGCCATGCGCATCGTCGACATCCGCGAAAAAACCGTTTCGATTGCCTCGCCCATCGCCAACGCCTACATCGACTTCTCGAAAATGACCTGCTCGGTGGTCGCCGTAATCACCGATGTGATCCGCGATGGCAAGCCGGTAATCGGCTACGGCTTCAACTCCAACGGCCGCTACGGCCAGGGCGCGCTGATGCGCGATCGCTTCCTCGCGCGCATCAGCGAAGCCGACCCGGACAGCCTGATCGACCACGAGAACAACAACCTCGACCCGTTCGCCATCTGGAAAACCCTGATGACCAACGAAAAGCCCGGCGGCCACGGCGAGCGCTCGGTAGCTGTAGGCACCATCGACATGGCGGTGTGGGATGCGGTCGCCAAGATCGAAGGCAAACCGCTCTATCGCCTGCTGGCTGACCGCTACCGCAATGGCGTCGCCGACGACAAGGTGTGGGTCTACGCCGCCGGTGGTTACTACTACCCCGGTAAAGACCAGACCAAGCTCAAGGCCGAAATGCAGAGCTACCTCGACTGCGGCTACGACGTGGTCAAGATGAAGATCGGCGCCGTGCCGCTGGACGAAGACATCCGCCGTATCGAAGCCGTGCTCGAAGTGGTCGGCGACGGCCAGCGCCTGGCGGTCGACGCCAACGGCCGCTTCGACCTGCAGACCGGTATCGCCTATGCCGAGGCGATCAAGAAGTACAACCTGTTCTGGTACGAAGAAGTCGGCGACCCGCTCGACTACGCCCTGCAAGCCGAACTCGCCAACCACTACGAACTGCCGATGGCCACTGGCGAAAACCTGTTCTCGCACCAGGACGCGCGCAACCTGCTGCGCCACGGCGGCATGCGTCCCGACCGCGACTACCTGCAGTTCGACTGCGCGCTGTCGTACGGCCTGGTCGAGTACATGCGCACCCTCAAAGTGATGGAAGACCTGGGCTGGTCATCGCGCCGCGTAGTGCCCCATGGCGGCCACCAGATGTCGCTGAACATCGCCGCTGGCCTGCACCTGGGCGGCAACGAATCCTACCCGGACGTGTTCCAGCCATTCGGCGGCTTTGCCGACGGCATCCAGGTTGAGAACGGCTACGTCGGCCTGCCGGACATCCCAGGCGTCGGCTTTGAAGCCAAGTCTGCGCTGTACGCCGTCATGCGCGAACTGGGCGAGGGCTAAGCCACCCCCGCGCTGCGGTCTCGCGACAGAGGCCGCAGCCTCCGGCGTCGCCCGCCGACGCCACGCCACACGCCCATCACAACAATAAAATGAGGTGCATTCGTGGAAACGTCCAAGTCCCGCTGGTACAGCCAGCTCTACGTGCAAGTGCTGATCGGCATCGTCATCGGCGCCGCCATCGGTTACTTCGTGCCCGACATCGGCGCCAAGTTGCAGCCGTTTGCCGACGGCTTCATCAAACTGATCAAGATGCTGCTGGCGCCGATCATCTTCGGCACGGTGGTGGTCGGCATCGCCAAGATGGGCAGCATCAAAGAAGTCGGCCGTATCGGCGTGAAGGCGCTGATCTACTTCGAGATCCTCTCGACCATCGCCCTGGTGGTCGGCCTGATCGTGGTCAACCTGGTCAAACCCGGCGAAGGCATGAACATCAACGCCAACGCCCTCGATGGCAGCGCCATCAGCAAGTACAGCCAGGCTGCCAGCGAGCAGGGCGGCACGGTTGATTTCTTCCTCAATATCATCCCCAGCACCTTCGTTGGCGCGTTCTCCAATGGGGTGATGCTGCAGGTGATTCTGCTTTCGGTATTGATGGGCGTGGCGCTGGTGCAGATGGGCGAAACCAGCAAGCCGCTGATCAACACCATCGACCTGTTCCTGCAGGGCCTGTTCAAGATCGTCGCCATGGTCATGCGGCTGGCCCCGCTCGGTGCGGGTGCTGGTATGGCGTTCACCATTGGCAAATACGGCATTGGCACTTTGCTCTCTCTTGGGCAGCTGCTGGTCGCGCTGTACATCACCACGCTGATATTCATCGTGGTGGTGCTCGGCGCTGTTGCCAGGTGGTCGGGCATGCCGTTGATGCAGTTTCTGCGTTACTTCAAGGATGAGATTCTGATCACCCTGGGGACCTGCTCAACCGAGGCGGTGCTGCCGCGGATGATGGTCAAGCTGGAGAAGCTTGGCTGCAAGAAGTCGGTGGTGGGGATGGTGTTGCCGACCGGGTACACCTTCAATGCTGACGGCACCTGCATCTATCTGACCATGGCGGCGATATTCATTGCCCAGGCGACCAATACGCCGCTGACGTTCATGGACCAGATGATCTTGCTTGGGGTATTCCTGCTGACCTCGAAGGGCTCGGCTGGGGTGGCGGGGGCAGGGTTTGTGACGCTGGCGGCGACGTTGACCACGATTCATTCGATTCCGCTGGTGGGGTTGGTGTTGCTGCTTGGGATTGACCGTTTCTTGAATGAGGCGCGGGCGGTGACCAACTTGATTGGCAATGGGATTGGCACTATTGCGATTGCCAAGTGGGACAACTCGTTTGATGTGGCGGCGTGTGAGCGCGAGATTGCTGCGATGAAGGAAGAGAAGGCGGCCAGGAAAGCGTTGCTGGTGCAGAAGTAAGCCGCACGCGCGTACCGGCGGCATGCGCGTTCTCTGTAGATAGCGGCCTTGTGTCGCGAAAGGGCTGCGCAGCGGCCCCACGATTTGTGCCACACCGCAGAATCGCCGGGCCAGCTGCGCTGGCCTTTCGCGACACAAGGCCGCTCCTACGCCGACCTCGTTATACCTGGAGATCAGATCTCGACGGTCTGTTGCTTGGCTATCTCCTGGTTACGCAGGATAAACCGCTGCAACTTGCCACTCGGGGTCTTCGGTAGTTGCTCGACGAAGTCGATCTCCCGTGGATAGGCATGCGCAGCCAGGCGGTTGCGTACGTGCAGGCGCAGCACCTCGGCCAGCTCTGGGCTGGGTGCATGACCGCTGTGCAGCACCACAAACGCCTTGATCAACTCGGTGCGCTGCGGGTCGGGTTTGCCGATCACGGCGGCTTCGACCACCGCCGGATGTTCGATCAGCGCGCTCTCGACATCGAACGGGCCGACGCGATAACCGGACGTGGTGATCACGTCGTCGTTGCGGCCGACAAAGCTGATGCTGCCGTCGTCATTCAACTCGACGATATCGCCACTCAGGTAATAGTGGTCGACAAAGGCCTTGGTCGGCATGCCGTAGTAGCCGTCGAACCAGCAAAGCGGCGAGCGCTTGCGATCGACCGCGAGCACGCCCGGCTGCCCGGGTGGCAGCTCGCGGCGTTGTTCATCCAGCACCACGATGCGGCAACCCGGCACGGCGTAACCGGCTGAGCCTTCGCGGATCGGGTGGCTGAGGCCGTGGTGGTTGCACAGCACCATGCCGACTTCGGTCTGGCCGTAGTGGTCGTGAATCACCACGCCGAGCTCTTCGGCAAACCAGCGGATCACCTGCGGATTGAGCGGCTCGCCAGCACTGCTGACGGCGCGCAGTTTGCCGCGGATGGCATCGGAGAATTCAGCACCTGCGGCGATCAGCAAGCGATACGCGGTAGGTGAGCCGGCGAGGTTGCTGATCGCGTATTTGTTGATCAGGCGGCTGGTGCTTTCGACCGAGAACGGGCCGTCGTAGAACAGCGTGGCCTGGCCGCAGGCGAGCGGGCCGGTGACGGCGTAGTACAGGCCGTAGGCCCAGCCGGGGTCGGCGAGGTTCCAGAAGCGGTCGTCGTCGCGCAGCTCGATCGCGTCGCGCATATAACTCTTGAACGCGAGGATGGCGCGCAGGGGCACTTCCAGCGGCTTGGCCGGGCCGGTGGTGCCGGAGGTGCACATCAGCAGAAACGGCGCATTGCCGTCGAGCAGCGCAGGCGGGCAGTCAGCCGAATGCTGGGACAGCACGTCCCAGAAATCGTAGTCGTCCAGGTCCAGCCGGTCGGCGCCAACCACGATAATGTTCGGGCAGTCGGCGATCTCGTCGAGCTTGGAGCGGTTGTGCGGGTCGGTGAGCAGCCAGCGCGCCTTGGAGCAGCTCAGGCGTTGTTCGATGGCCTTAGGGCCGAACGCAGTGAACAACGGCTGATAGACCGCGCCGATGCGCCAGGTGCCGAGGATGGCAATCAACAGCTCAGCCGTGCGCGGCATCAGCCCGGCGACGCGGTCGCCCGGCTTGACGCCCTGGCTGCGCAAAAAATTTCCGAATTGCGCGGCCTGAATCTGCAGCTCGCGGAAGGTGTGCTGGGTCGCACGGCCATCGCGGGTTTCGCAGTACAACGCCACGGCGTCACTGTAGGCGTGGCGGTCGCAGCATTCGATGCAGGCGTTCATCGCGGCCAGCTCGCCGTGCAGGTCTTGCGCGGCCAGCTGATGGTAATTGAAGGAGGTCACTGCTGAGTCGTAATCGCGCATAAAGTACCTGATTGTTATTGTTTGGAATCTTTAACGCCGCGCTGGCGCTGGGTTAGCGGTCGATCATCTGCGCTGCTTGTTGGGTTGCCTGACTGGTGCGCGTGGCCAGCTTGCGCACCTCGTCGGCCACCACCGCAAAACCACGCCCGGCTTCGCCTGCGCGGGCCGCTTCGATGGCGGCGTTCAAGGCCAGCAGGTTGGTCTGGCTGGCGATGCCCTGGATGGTGGCGACGATGTGGGTCAGTTTGCCGAGGGTCTCCTGCATCACTTGGTGTTGCTGCGCCTGTGCCTCGCGGATGCTGCTTTCTTCATGGCGGGCATGGATGTCAGTTATAGCTCCGACTACCCGCAACGGCGCGCCATCCGCAGCACGCCGGGTTTGCCCGCGGCCGCGGAACCAGCGGTAGGCGCCGCTCTGGTGGCGCAGGCGGTACTCGACATCGAACGGGGTGTTGCCGCTGCGGTCGTCGACATGGGCGACAAACGCCGCGATGGCGCGGGCGCTGTCGTCGGGGTGCAGGCGCGAGGTCCAGCTTTCCAGGGTGTTGGGGAATTCTTCGACGGTGGTACAGCCGAGCAGCCGGCGCATCTGCGACGACCACCAAATGGTGTTGCTCGGGTTGGCCGGGTCGCCGGCGACGACTTCGATGTCCCACAAACCGTCGTGGAGCATCTCGCGGGAAATGTCGAAACGTTCGGCGGCCAGTTCCAGCTCTTGGATATGCAGCTGTTGTTGATGGATATCCCGCAGGGTGCCCGCCGTGGCGATGGCAACGCCGTTGGCGTCACGCAGCGAACTGCCGCTGAGCCGGCACCAGCGGTAATCGCCGCCGGCGGTGAACTTCATGCGTACATCCAGCGCAAACGGCGTGCGCCCGCTGCGGTCGGCGAGGTGCCGGGCCAGGGCTTGCTGATGGGCGTGGCGATCAGCCGGATGCAGCTGTTCGTGCCACTGGCCCAGCTCAGGCAGATGCGGTGCATGGATCGCGGCCGAGCCCGTCCACTCCATCGCGCAGTCCGGCGCAGGCGTGCCTGTGGCAGGCAAATGCAGTTGCCAGAACAACGCGTCCGCCCCTTCGGTGACCAGCGTCCAGCGCGCTTGCAACTGCTGCGCCTGTTCGTCGCGCTCAGCCAGGCGCTGTTGCAGCTGGCTCACCTGCGCGGCGAGTTCGCGGGCCTGCTCCTTGAGCGTGCGCCGCTCCTGCAGCAACTGCTCCACGCCGGTGAGGATGCGCCGCAACAGCGGATTGCGCGACGACAGCGGCGTACTCGGCTGGTCGGGCTGGTCGAGGCGGTCGGCGAGTGGGGCCAGTATCCAGCGGCTGGTGCGATTGAAAAACAGCATGCAACATCTCCAACTAGATAGCGGCAGCAGCCGGTAATGGCTGCGTCTGGCTGGCCGACAAGGCGAGGTTGTCAAAGCCGCTCGCCCAGGGCAGTGCTGGCCAGGCCGACGGGCCGGTAGCGATTTCGTCTGCGCTCAACAGGCAGTGGTCGAGCTCGCGTTGTAACGCTTCGGTGTCCAGGTCCTGGCCAATGAACACCAGCTCCTGCCGGCAATCGCCGACGATGCTGTCCCACTTGGCCATGATCCCCTGCAGGCGGTACTTGTCTTGCGGCCACTGCGACGGGTCGATGAAGTTCCACCAGTGGCCAACGTAGTCCCACTGAAACTGCTTGCCGCTGTGCACCAGCAGGCCGATTTCGCGGTGGCGGCTGGCGAGCCAGAAGTAACCTTTGCTGCGTAGCAGGCGGCCATTGCTCCACGGGCGGGAGAGAAATTCGAGCAAGCGTTGCGGGTGAAACGGGGCGCGCTCGCGATAGACCCATGAGGTCACGCCGTAGGTGTCCGATTCGGCGGTCGGGGTGCCGTCGGCGTCCATCTGCTTCATCCAACCGGGCGCGGCGGCCAGGCTGGGCAGGTCGAACAGCTGGGTGCCGAGGATGGTCGACAGTTCAACATTGCCGGCGACCATCGGCAGGATCTGCGCGCCGGGATTGAGCCCGGCCAGCACCGCCCGCAGCGTCTGATATTGCACGTCGTCGATCAGGTCGCACTTGTTCACCAGAATCACGTTGGCGTACTCGACCTGCTCGATCAGCAGGTCAGCCAACGGGCGCCGCGGCGCAGTGGCATCGGCCCGCTCTACGGTCTCCGGCGAGTCGAGCAGGGCCTGAAACTGGCTGGCATCGACCACGGTGACCAAGGTATCCAGCCGCGCCAGTTCGCTGAGGCTGAAGCCCTCAGTGTCGAGAAAGGCAAAGGTCTCGGCCACCGGCATCGGCTCGGAAATCCCGGTGGACTCGATCAGCAGATAATCAAACCGCTGCTGGCGCGCCAGTGCGCTGATCTGCTCGAGCAGGTCGGCGCGCAGGGTGCAGCAGATGCAGCCGTTGCTCATCTCGATCAACTCGTCCTGGCCACGGTGCAGGGTTACATCACGCTGCACCTCGGCGGCGTCGATGTTGACCTCGCTCATGTCGTTGACGATCACCGCCACTTTCACACCCTGGCGGTTGCGCAGGATATGGTTGAGCAGGGTGGTCTTGCCTGCGCCGAGGAAGCCGGAAAGGACCGTCACCGGCAGTCGGCCTGCCTGGGCGCCGGCAGTCATGCGTGCACCGCTCGCGGGCTGTCGACTTTGTCCAGGTAGCTTTCGAACAGGTCGACCACCACCAGGCCATCGTCGGCGGCATCGCCCCACAGGTCCTTTACCCGGAACTCGACGTGGTAGGTCGGTTGATGCGCCGCGCTGCGGTCGCCGTGGCCAATCGCATCCGGGAACGGCCACTGCACAGTGGTGCGGTGCAGCACCACGCCTTGCTTGCCGCGTACGTAGGCCGGCATGCGCACATGCCCGGCGACGTATTCATCACGCACGATGACCCGGTCGCCGACTTCAAACGGCGCCCGCCCGGTGATCGCTTCGCGGCCTTGGGCATGGGCCGGGTTGGCCAGCTTGAAGTGCGAGCCAAGGGCCTCATCCAGTTCGGCTTGGGTGATGACGCCGGTCTCGACCAGCAGGGTGGCGGTGGCGATGACATAGCGCTCGTAGTACTCGGTGCCGACATGCTGGCGCACATCGATGCGCTCCACAGCGTGACGGATTTCGTCGACGCTGAACTTGCCCATGTGGTCGGCGCCAATGAACATCAGGCTGTAGGCCAGGTGCTCCCAGTCCTGCTTGAACACCTGTTTGTAGCTGAGGCTGTTGATGCGGTGGGGCACTTTGCCAAAGCCCTGGAAACCGCCGAGATCGTGAAAGCCATCCATTTTGAACACTCCGCAAGGGTAGGGGGTTGGGCGCTTTGCTCAGCCGACACGCGGCAGGGCGACGCCGATCAGCACGTCCTTGGTGACCAATTGGCGCAGCTGCTCTTCGCTCATGTGCTCGGAGCCCGCTGGCCGCAGTGGCAGCACCAAGTAACGGCTTTCGGCGCTGGTGTCCCAGACCTTGATCACCACGTCTTCCGGCAATTCGGTACCCAGCTCGCGCAATACCGTACGCCCCTCGCGCACCAGCCGCGCGCGGAACTCGAAGCCCTTGTACCACTCGGGCGGCAGGCCCAGCACCGGCCAGTTGGTGCAGGAACACAGGCTGCAGACGATCATGTTTTTCAGCGTTGGGGTGTCTTCCAGGGCGACGATATATTCGCCCTGCGGCCCGGTGAAACCGAACTGCGCGCAGGCGGCAGTGCCGTCCTTGAGCAGCAGCTCGCGGAAGGCCGGATCGACCCAGGCCTTGGCGACGATGCGCGCGCCGTTGTCCGGGCTCCAGCCGTGTTCCATCAGCTGGGTGAGCTGCTCGATGTAGCCTTCGGGGATGAGGTCTTTGTGCTTGAGCACTGCGTACAGTGCCCGCGCCCGCTCACCCGGGGTGGATGTTGCCGTCATGGGATTACTCCTCTCGTTCAACACGGTTGTTGAAGGATGTTGCTGTTCTAGTTGTGGTGTTGCCGGGGCGTAGCGGCTGGCGCTTGCTTACAGCGTGCGCCAGTCCACCGCGCCCTCGAATGCCGCCGCCGCCTGGTAAATAGTGCCTTCGGCGTAATGCTTGCCGACCAGCATCAGCCCAACGGGCAAGCCGTCGACCAAACCGCAGGGGATGGACATGGCCGGGTGGCCGGTGATGTCCTGGGCGGCGGTATTACCTAGCATTTCCAATGCCCGCGAGACGTTCTCGGTGATCGAGCAGTCTGCCGCGGGCAGCGGCTGGGCGATGATCGGCACGGTCGGCATCACCAGCAGGTCGTATTGCTCCAGCGCCTTGTCGTAACCGGCGCGGGCGAAGCGGGCGATGTTCTGCGCCTTGGCGTAGTAACGGCCGTGGTAGTGGTCCAGGCCAAACTGGCCGACCAGCATGCACAGCTTGAGCGACGGCGAGAGAGCGTCGGCCTGGGTGCGCCAGCCGACCTGTTTGTCGAGCAGGCCGACGTCGTACAGCCCCTTCCAGTTAAAGCCTGCACCGTTGCCGTGCATCATCTGCATGGTCAGGCCTTCACAGCCGATCGGGCCCCACAACGTGCCGGCCAGGGTGTGCTCGGGCACCGAGACTTCCTCGACCAGCGCGCCCAACGCTTCGAAATGAGTGATGGCGCTGCGCACCGATTTGGCAACCCGCGGGTCAAGGTTGGCCAGCTCGAAGCCTTGTTTGAGGATGCCGATGCGCAGGCCGCGTACACCGCGGTCAAGGTAGTTGCTGTAAGCGTCGACTTCAGGCGTGCCCTGGCGTGGATCGAGCCCATCAGCGCCGGCCATCACTTCCAGCATCAGCGCGTTGTCGCGCACGTTGTTGGTCATTGGGCCGACATGGTCGAAGGTCGCCTCGACCGCCATCACCCCGGTATACGGCACCAAGCCGAAAGTCGGCTTCAGGCCATAAATGCCGCACCACGCCGCAGGAATACGCGCCGAGCCGCCTTGGTCGCCGCCCACCGCCAGGTCGACTTCACCCGCTGCCACCAGCGCCGCACTGCCCGACGACGAGCCACCGGTGCTGAAGCCCGGACGCAGTGGGTTGTGCACCGGCGCCGGGTCCGAAGTGTGGCTGGCGCCGGACAGGCAGTAGTGCTCGCAGGTGGCCTTGCCGAGGATGGTCACCCCGGCGTCGAGCAAGCGGGTAACCACGGTGGCATCGAACGCCGGCACATGGCCGACCAGCGGCGCGGCGCCGTTCATCATCGGCACGCCGGCCAGCGAGATGTTGTCTTTCAGGGCAACGGTTTTACCGAGCAGCTTGCCCGAGCTGGCGCCCATCACCTCGGTGCGGTAGTACCAGGCGTTCAGTGGGTTTTCCCGGCTGGACGGGCGATAACCGGCGGTACGCTCGTAGCGCACCAGCGGGGTGAAGTCGGGCAGCTCGTCGACCAGGTCGTAGGCGTCAAGGCTGGGCTGCATGAGCGCCAGGTATTCGCTGGCTTGCTCGGGTGTCAGCTGCATATGCAGGCGCGCGGCGAGGGCCTGCAGTTGTTCGAGCGTCGGGCGGGTGATGGCCATGGTGTGTCCTGTTTCCGTTGCCAGGTCTCAGGGCCCGGCAAATGCCTGTGCGAGAGGCCCGCCGCGGCTGGGCCTGCTACTAAGCTAGCGCCAGCGCGCGGCCGGCACTTGGTTGAGCAGGACAGTCGCTTGGTTGAGCAGGACTGCCTTGCGCCAGGTGCTGAGCCTCATCTAGGTGGCCGAGCGGTGTTACGACTCGAGCTTGGGCACCGCGGCCTGCGCCGCCGCCTCGCCACGAGCGGGCCAGACCACGCCGACGCTCTTCATACCCTTGGCCGGGTCCATCTCAGGGTTGGCCAGCACTACGTCACGGTAGGACGGGCTGCCGATTACCGCCGGCTTGAACTTGATCAGGAAGGCGTTGACCTCCTCGCGCAGCTCCGGCGCCAGGTTGTAGTCGTTGTAGCACTCCTCCAGGCAGTCCAGCGTGGCCTGCCAGTGCACCTCGGTCAGGCCCATGCCGCGGTGCGCGGTGACCATGTCGCGGCCGCGGTACTTGGCGCTGCCGCCCCAGTGCTGGGAGAGGAAGTCGACAAAGTTGATGTGCTCTTTCTGGAAGGTCGACTCGGACATATGCGCCCAGATATGGCCAATGGCCGGGTGGCCCATGGTCTTGCGCAATACCGCGCCGGCGAACTGGTAGATCACGTCGTAGCCGCCCAGGCGGGTGTACAGCGAAGGTTGTTGCTCGGTAGAGGCATTTTGGTCAGTCATGTGAATGCTCCATTTCAGCTGAGGGTGTGCAGGCGGTTAAAAGACCCGGGCGTACCTGAGGTTCAGGCGGAAGTTTTCTTTCGGGCCGTTTTCTACCGCGAGGTCACGCCCCAGTTGCATCTGCAGCTGGTCCTGAGCGGTAAAGAACTTGGTCGCGGTGACGCGGAAGTTGGTGGTTTCGCCGCGGTCATCCTGGTTGCTGCCGTCGACTTTGTTTTCGCCACCCCAGGTGTGGCCAAAACCAAGCGCCAGCGACGTGCCGGGGTCGATGATGTAGCGCCCCATCAACTGCGCGGCGTAGGACATGTCCTGTTCACGGCGCACCGAGTTGGCACCGAAGTCGTCGTTGTCGCCGTACCAGATCGCATCACCGACCACGTCGACTGCCCACTTCTCGCCGAAGTGCTTGATGTACGCCGCCTGCAAGTCGACCTTCCAGCGGTTCTCGCCCAGGTTGAGCCCGTCTTTGCGGTCGTAGTTGCCCGTCGGGGCGACCAGGTAAACCGTGGCGCCGACCGTGTCGTTGGCTTCGTTGAGGCGGTACTTCAGCGGCGCGGTCAGGGTCAGGTCACCGATGCCGCTGGCGCTGCCCAGGGCCGAGGCGTCACCGCCGCTGGAGACATGGCCGAAGGGCAGCAGAAACTGCGGCTCGATGGTCAGCCGGTCGGTCAATTTATAGACGTGCAGCAAACGCAAGATGCCGACGTTGGAAGTCAGGTTGAAGTCCGAGCTGGCCTTGTGGCCCTGGGCGTAAAGGCTGTCGGTGGTGGAGTGCTGGTAATAGACCACACCGATGGTTGCACCCACCGGCAGCACTTCGTAATCCCCCGGCGAAACTTCAACTGCCTGCACAGACAGGCACGGCGCGGCCGCCGCGAGCATCAGGTAACGGAGCTGTTTCATGGACCAAGTCCTTATCGTGAGCCCAAATTCGGGCAAAAAGAGCCCCGCTGCCGTAATAACGGCAGGTGCAGGGCTAAACGTGGAGCCGTTTGTTAGTTGGTGCTTACTTGCGCGTCACGCAACATGCCCGTGTTTGGGTGGCAGTTGATGTATTCGAACACCTGACTGCTCGCATCCGACACCGACACCTCGTGGTACAGGCGCAACTTCTGCAGCCCCGCCGCCACCCGGAAGAAGGTGACGAAAATGCGCAAATGCGTCGGGTGTGATTCCGCCCAGCGTTCGAGTTTCTCCACCGAGCGCCAGTGGCCGATGTTGTAACTCATGTCGAGGAAGTTGCCGTGCGCATCGATATTGCGCACGAAGCGGTTGCTGTAACAGCCCAACGGCTGGCCGTTATCACGCAAGAAGTCCATGCCGTCCTGCAAGGTCGGCAAGATCTCATCCAGGTACAACGAGCGCTCCGCCGCCTCCGCCGCAGCCCAGTCCTGGCCCGAGCGAATCAACGCGATATTGTCATGGCCGACCACCACCACCCGACCGCCCTTGGCCGGGTCGCCAGACACCACCCGCAGTTCGCCGTCAGGGTTCATCCAGTCCGTTTGCGATATCGGGAAACGGTCGCGCATCGAGCCCCAGTAGCCGTGCTCTTCGATCTCGCCACTGGTGTTGTCCATCACCGCACCGACGCCCGGCAAGTCGCTCTGAAACGCATACAACGTCTCGAACTGCTCCGCCCGCGGTGCCGAGATCTCGCGGTAATAACCCAGCCCGTCATTCAAGCGCTGCGGCGAACTCCACCAGCCCTCGACCTCGGCTGAACGCACCCAGCGGCAATATGCGCCCGCGTCCTTCCAGTAGCCGACGATAATCACGTTGTCGTAGCCGCTGTTGTCGGTGTGGTGGGTCAGGTCGTGGGTCAGCGGGCCGTCGGCCAGGCCGAAGCTGGCAACGATGTCACGCATCGCTTGCAAAGCCTGCTCGCGCTGGCCATCACCTTTGTATTGCACGCCCAGGTAAGCCATCACCACCTGAGTCAACTGCTCATCAGCCCGGCCCACCCACATCGGGAAAGGCGGCTGGTAATCATCAGGCACCCGGCGCGACAACGTGCGCGGGCACTTGAGGTGTTTGTCGATTGCAGACTCCATCACAGGCTCCTCATTATTTTATAGGTTCAGGCACACGCTCAGTTTTAAGGGCGGCATTCGCCAGCCGGGCCCGCACTGCACAGGCCCCCCACTCGAGCAGCCACGACAAAAACTCTTCGGGCGCCAGGTCACGCATGTGCAGCCACCTGAACTCATCGGCCACTTGCTGTTGTTGTTCGAATTGCATGGGCTCACCTCATCGGCATGGATTACTGTTTCGCCGTAAGGTCAAAGTTAGGCACCACTGACCACCCCCGCTTTGTTCGCAAGGACAATCGTTTGGTTAAAAAAGACAGCACCAAAACACCCGCTTGAACACGAACCAAGAGGGTGCGGCGCACCAGGCAAAACAGGGCTTTTGCCCTGAAATGGGGAGGGAAGTGGATGCTGTTAACAGCCACACGTTTGCGCAATCCCGCAGTAGACACTCTCGCGCCAACGCGAGCCGCTGGCGTGTTTATTGCCTGTATCACCCACGGTAACAGTGCCCCGTTTTCTCCCGTTGTTGCATCAAGGTGAGCGCCATCATGGCTGAGACCAACCAGTATTCCACCCTTGCCGTTTCACCCGCTCGCCGCTTTGATTACTGGCGAGAAGTGGTCTGCCGCCATTGCCTGTCGGCAGACAGCAAACCCTCGTCGCAGAGCGATTTCGAAGGTGCGCTGCAGGTCAACGGAATTGGCCCCCTGGACATCACCACGCTGTCATCGCCGCTGCATCATTGGGTGCGCTCCGAGCAGCATTTGCGCAGCGACCCCGCCGAAGACATCTGGCTCGGCTTCACCCTCGACGGCCACGGCGAAATCGAACAACACACCCGCAAAGCCAGCCTCAGAGCCGGCAATTTGTTTCTTTACGACGCAACCCAACCCTTCCGCTTCAGCCTCGGTGGTACCGAAAACCACCTGATCCGCATCCCCCGCCCACTGCTCACCCAACGCCTGCCGCGCATCGGCGACTTCACCGCACTGGTGCTCGACGAAACCCGCCCCGGCGTAATCCCCCTGCGCCAGATGATCGGCCAGGCGGCCAGCTCAGTCGCGCTGCTGCAGGATGAAGGCATCTCCCGGCGCTACTCCAACACCATCATTGATTTGCTGGTGCTCAGCCTGGAGCTGCAGGACCTGAAGACTACCCATCAAGAGCTGGATTTGTATGGGCGGATCATGAATTACATACAGCGGCATTTGACTGAGCCGGAGCTGTCGATCGAGACGATTGCGGTGGCGCATCATGTGTCCACGCGGACAGTGACCAGGGCGTTTGCTCGGCATCAGAAATCTCCGGTGGCGGAGATTTGGAAGGAACGGCTGAATGCTAGCCGGGCGGCGATTGAGTGTGGGCAGGTGAGGAGTGTGTCGCAGGCGGCTTTGGAGTTTGGGTTTTCGGATTTTTCGCATTTTAGTCATGCGTTTCGGAAGGCGTTTGGGGTGGCGCCGCATACGTTGTTGCCGCGCAACGGAGCATGAGCCAAAAGATCGCGGTTGGCGCTACGCCCTGTGGGCTGGGATGCCTGATGCGCTGCGCTGAGTGACAGCGTCTATATCGTATTTACCCAATGACCGCGCAGCATTGCCTTGAGCTCATCGATGCTCAAGGTCATCTCCCGTTTGCGATGGACCACTGCGTGGCAGTTAGCGCACAGGGGCACGAGATCCGTCTCGGGGTTAACAGCTTTTTCGCCACCAAAGTCCGAAATCGGTACGACATGGTGGATATGAATGAAGCCCTTGGCGTGTTCCCCGTAGGCATCCTCGAAATTAAATCCGCATGCTCTGCACTCGAGGCCATGGATGGCGATCGCCTTCAGCCTCAGATCTTTTCGGCGTTCATATCGAGTGCCGAAGTAGCTCTGCTTGCTCCCCTCTTTGGCTGATTCGAATATCAGCGGATCACTTGCTGCGCTTGACTCGGCGACCTGATCACTGGTGATCGGCCGAAATTCAGCCCTATGCAGAATGGCATCGTAATCAGCGACGGAGATAGGCCGAACGCCGTCTCGCCAGTAATTACTGAGGCGACTGCTGGGAATGGTTTCGAGGTATCCACCGTCCACCTTTGCAGGAACGGATTGTACGAATGGGGTGAAGTCCTCGATTAGCGCAAACAGATTGCCCTTCGTGCTGCCTTTATCAGGGTACACCTTGCCGATACGTGCCTTGGCAAAGTAGTGCGGAGCGTTGCTGAGACGCGCAGATGCGAAGGCCTTGTCTTGAATACGGCCTTTGTAATAGATCACTTCCGTGCCCTGCATCAGCAAGTTCTGGTAGCGCTTAGGGAAATGGTAGACGGCGCCAGTCTGGTCTTCCCACTGCGATGTGTCGTTCTCGACGATGACGACGGGCATTCCATTTCCTCCAGGGTGATGGCAAAAAGCCTATCAAAAAGAGGAAGCGTCCTACAGGATTTTCAGCTGGGTTTGTAATCCCTCCCGCCGCATTGCTTTCGCCGTGGCCAGCGAGGATCGAGCTACGAAGCGGGTCGCAATTGTCGTCTACCTTTCAGCCCGCTACTGTGTAGCGCTAAGTACACCTCTAAGGACTCCACGCGTGCCGATCAAAACTGACATCTGGACCGTCGACCTGATGCCCAACAAGCTGCGTCCGAGTCGACTGCCCAGCGAGTTGATGCTGGAGGAGATGATCATCAATTCCCCGAGCATTCTCTCTGATGAGTGGATGCTGATCGGCCGGCAAGAAAGCACCGGCATGGGCGGGCGCATCGACCTGCTGGCGATTGCTCCGGATGGAAGCCTTGTGCTGATCGAGCTTAAACGCGATCGCACGCCCCGTGAGGTTGTTGCTCAGGCGCTTGATTATGCTGTCTGGGTCGAGGGGCTGAGAGAAAACGAAATTGCGGCTATCTATCAACGATTCCGTCCAGGGCACAGCCTGTATGCGGACTTCCTCGCACGCTTTGGACGTGCGTTAGATGATGACGATTTGAATCAAAGCCATCAGCTGATCATTGTCGCCACTGAGTTGGATTCCAGCAGCGAACGCATCGTTGAATACCTCAGCAAGCGAGACATTCCGATTAACGTGCTCTGCTTTCAAGTTTTCCAGATGGGCGAGCAGCAGTTGCTGAGCCGATCTTGGTTACTCGATCCAGTGCAAACCCAAGTCAATGCGGTGACCACCAGTGAGGGGCATAGTGAGCCCTGGAACGGGGAGTTCTATTGCTCATTTGGCGACTCCGCATCGCGCTCATGGGCTGATGCCGTCGAGTTCGGCTTTATTTCTGGTGGTGGAGGGGCGTGGTACAGCAAGACCTTGCAGCTATTGTCCCCAGGTGACCGGGTGTGGGTGAACATTCCTTCGCAGGGGTATGTGGGTGTTGGGCTAGTTATCGGCACGTCTACACCAGCCAAAGACTTCACGGTGTTGCAGGACGGGCTGGAGCGGCCGGTGCTGGAAGCGGCGACACGTGCTCAGTATCACGCGGAATATGCTGATGACCCGGAGCGCTGTGACTATTTCGTGCCGGTTAAGTGGCTGCAGACTGTACCGACTGGGCAGGCTGTGCGTGAGATTGGGATGTTTGGGAATCAGAATACGGTGTGCAGGCCGACTACGCCGAAGTGGCGTTGGACGATTGAGCGGTTAAAACAACGGTTTCCAGGTTTTGATCGCGCGGCTGCAGATGCCGCAGTACCGAAGCATTTAGGTTGACGTCTGGGCAGCGGGTCGCCTGCGTGGTAATCGTCACATGAGCCGGGGGATTTCCCCCCCCCCCCCGGCTACGTGCCTCACAGCATCCATAGGGCAGGGCTGAAATATTGCCGGCATGCCCTGCCCAGAGAGGTTGGAAGCTACCTCCTCAAGCGCACATTAGCTTGAGCGCTTGTCTTGATGACTCAAAGTCTAAACACGCTCACCTGCTTATGCAGGCCCTGAGCCAACTGCTGCAACGTGCCAGCAGTTTCGGTGGTTTGCTCCACCGCCTGGCTATTCTGCTGTGACATCTGCGCAATCCGCTCAACATTGCGAGCCACATCCTGACTGGCCGCAGTCTGTTCGCGCAGGGCCAGCGATATCTGATCCACCATGCGAACCACGTCACCAGAAGACTGACGAATGCCGACGATCGCATCACCCGCTCGTTGCGCCATATCGACACCGCCTTTCACTTGAGTGACACCAACTTCCATCTGCTGCACAGCATCACGGGTACCCAGTTGAATCCGCTTCACCATCTCGGTGATCTCTTGGGTCGAGTTACCCGTACGTTGTGCCAGCAAGCGGACTTCGTCGGCCACGACAGCAAAACCTCGACCCTGTTCGCCAGCACGGGCGGCTTCAATCGCGGCGTTCAGTGCAAGCAGGTTGGTCTGGTCCGCAATGCTTTTGATCACACTGACAATGCTGCTGATCTGCTCAGCATGATTGTCGAGGTCGCTGATTTGCGATGCTGAAGCCTCTACCGTTTGTGCGATCAGGTTCATGCGCTCAAGTGTCTCTTGAATCACGCTGCCGCCCTCAGTGGACTGGCGCCCTGACTCACTGGACTGGGCATGCGCTTCTACAGCATTGTCGGAAACGTGGTTGATACTCACCGTCAGCTCCTCAACAGTGGCAGCCATCGAGGATGCCGAGTGAGATTGCTCTTGGACTGAGGTCGACAGCTGCAGCGATGCGGTCGAGATGTTGTCGGCTGCACCCACCAGTCGTTCCGCGCTGATGCCAATCTCGCGAATCATGGCGCGTAGACGGTCTTGCATGGCCTGGAAGGCGTGTTGAAGCGTGCTGACTTCGTCATTGCCTGCAACTTCGATCTTGTTGTCTAGGCGTCCATCAGCGATGTTGCGCGCGATGCTGACCGCTTGGCTCAAGCGTCCAGTAATGGTCTTGGCGAGCAGGGTTGCTATCAGTATCGCCAGGATCGCCGCGGCCAACCCTCCCACTACCAGAATGGTAAATGCGGTGGATTTGGAGTTGTTCATGAGGATACTGCGTTCTTCTTGAAGCGCTTTTTCTGCATCTTGAAACTCGGTGATGACTGCGCGCATTGCATCCATCTTGGCTTTGGCTTGCCCTGAGCTGACTTGGCTGATGAGGGTGGTCAGCGATTCGCGATCAGAATTGATTTCTCGGCGTAAGCTAATGGCGCTCTGCATGTCCTGCTGCAGCCACTGCTGATAAACAGCTTGCAGGCGATCCAGCCGTGATTGTTGCTCTGGGTTGTCCTGATTCGCTTTTTTGACCAGCGCAAGCGAATTGGCGAAGGTCTCCTCGCCTTTCAGCATCGGCTCAAGAAAGCTGTCTTGCCCAGTGAGAGCAAAGCCGCGCATGGCGGTTTCGATGTCGACGAGACTGTTCAGGATGGTGTTTGAACCGTTGAGCACGTCGTAGCTGTGAATGTTGCGTTTGACGCTGCTGCTGACCTGGTCGAAGCCGCGCAATGCGGAGAGTACGAGTACTGCAATGATGATCAGGACCAGACCGAAACTGGTGTACAGCTTTTTCGAAATGCTGAAATTGTCGAACATCGCGGGTGTTCCCCTCCAAGGCCTGGCTCAATGCTACGCAGGCTGTCTCGCACAGGGCGTGCGGGAAACGGTTGCATAGTGACGTTTTGCTATCAATCCGTATGAGTGTGTTGTACAGGGAAAGTTCTTTGTACAATTTTTCTTCGTGCGGTGGATCTGACCTGCCCCTGACGCGTGCTTGGTTTGGTCAGGGAGTTGCCGTGGCGTTGGCGGAGACGAGAGGGAAGGGAGGGGGCGAGCGAGGTCGAAAAATGATAGGCCGATCTGAGGCCCCTGACTGGGACTACTCAGGCACGATAGCACCTGCGATAGACGCTAAGTGCCTTTGTGTAACGCTAATTTGGTGTGCCGGGGTAATCTGAAACGGTAATTTATCTTATTGATTATTATAGTTAATATTAGTTGTGTATTTTTATTGGAATACCATATGGAATACTATCATGAGATAGCACTCCGTTGACCCTCGCCTGTATTCGATCTGAAAACCTTGCTTCGCATCCATGATAAGCAGTGATCTTCTCGCAGCAGGCGGGACAACGGGCAGCACTCCATCCGAGTCGGAAGGTGGCAACAGGCAGAAACCGGCCAAAAGCAGCCGGTCACAACCGACGGAGGACAGCCAAAAGCGCATACTCATGACCGTCCGTCATCCTCTCTAAGCAGACGCGTAAGTGAACGGCTCCAGCAAAATTTGAGGTTCGACCCACAACCTTAAACCGTAGGGAATTACCGAATACCCGTCGTATCGCCCAGGGAAAGTATTCGAAGCTGCAAAATCCAAGAATTTACCGCGCTTGTCATCAACAACGCGGATACCGGGGCATCCAAGCATTGTGTATTTGATAATGGGGTTTGGTAGTGAAGCCTCACTCACCTGAATTTCCACATCAGAATCATATTGCCAAATTGTCAATTTCAGTCTGACAGTACCTTGCTCGATAACGTAACAGTGTGATGTTTCGAACTCATCCAGGGAGGGGAAGACGCCGAGTACGGCGATAAGATCAAAAGGATCCCATGTTAAGAGGGGCATAAAGCATCCTTTGCTGACATCACGGTGAATTTGATCCCATTCTAATCATCAGCCCTCTGTAACGCAGTTTATCTCCAAGACTTCTTGGCCATAGGCAGTGCGATTTTTCGCAATCCATCACCAAACGAACATTTACGATCTGGAGGACTCTACGGTTTTTCCCTCCGTCCGCTCTGGGTCGGTTAGCGACGGTCTGATCTCGACCGTCGCTGTGCATCGTCAGACCTCAGTCCGTTCCGCCATCTCCAGAGCGTCATCGACCTCAATTCCCAAATATCGAACGGTGCTCTCCAGCTTGGAATGTCCAAGCAGCAGCTGAACCGCCCGCAGGTTTTTCGTCCTGCGATAGATCAATGATGCCTTCGTACGTCTCATCGTATGAGTGCCATACATGGCCGGATCAAGGCCAACTGCATTCACCCAGCCTTTGACGATACGAGCGTACTGCCGAGTGGATAAATGGTCTGAGGCATGCACTCGGCTCGGGAACAAGGTAACCGCTCCATAAACCCCACCTTGTATAAAATGGGGCGGAACGTCAGCCATGC
>CAUQIJ010000010.1:0-176520 GCA_963518285.1 uncultured Pseudomonas sp.
CCATGGCCGGCACCTCCCTTCGCAAGACCTGCGCTCGGCCTCCTGAGTCGCCGGTGGATCAAGATCAAAGGCAGATCAAGATCAAGATCAAGAGCACGCATCGCTGCGCTGGCGCAGATCAAGAACGGACGTCAAGAGCGGAAGTCAAGGGCAGGGGGTGCTTGTGGTTCGATTGCGGATTGTTCTGCTCGCACTTTCAGCCTTTTCCTATATCTCTCGCCCTTGACCCTTTCTACAGTTGGCGCTACTTCAATCCGGGCGCGCGGCGCTCAGGAGCGCCTTATGTACCGGCTCAACGTCATCATCTATCAATCTCACCCTGCTCAGCAGATCAGCCTGCATCAGGCTTGCAATGCTCAGGGCATATTCAATGTGCGCATCGCCGACACCCTGGCGATCGCTACCTCCTTGCTGTGCAGTCAGCATGCACCTGATCTGCTGATCGTCGATCACGCCATACCCAGCGCCGACGGCAAGGCATTGCTGCGACACCTGGGTGCGACCTGCCCATCGACCGCGTTGCTGATGATCGGTCAGCCCGGTCCAACTCAGCTTGATATCGCTCAGCAAGCCCGGCAAAAAGGCTTGTGGGTGGTTAATGAATTGGCTTGGCCTCTGTCGATGCCGGCGCTGCAGCGAACGCTGCAGCGGGTGGGCGGTAGCCGCTATAAACCTGCCGCGAGCGATTTTCAAACTGTCATGATGCGCGCGCATGCTCACTGAACTCCCGCAGCAACGAACTTTCTGCGGCCGCCAAGGGTCAGTACCCCTATAGCCAAAAACAAGTGAGTGCGCCGGATGGAAAGAATTTGCAGACTGCTTAATGATGCTCTGACACCTTACCAAGCTCACCTTGCTGCCGCTGATGCCAGTGGCAACCGCCAACTGGTACTGCGCGATCCTCAGGGCAATATCACCCTGCAACGGGCTGTCAGCCAGCGCCAATTGCAGGAGCAGAGCTTGCTGATCGATCTGGTCGATGGCCTGCATCGGGACGTGCAGATTGCTGAAGGGCGCTTGCAGCCTTGTGTGATCGCTGCGCTGCAGCAGCGCCAGCCTGTTCATGGAACCTTTGCCAGCTGAACGCGTCTTATTCGTTAATGGCAGCCCAGCGGCGCTTTGCTCCGGTGACGTTGAGCTGCCACGGAAAGTCCAGATGACTTTCGCTTGACCCCGGTCGTTTTCCCCAACGACCGGGGTTTCTTTTTTCTGGCTCAGGGCGTGGCATAGGTCTGATCGTCTGCAAGCTGTGCAGCGCGCTGCATATAGGCTTCGCGCTGCCGGGGATCGAGCCAATGCGAATACAGGCCCGGCAAGGTGTCACGGCGCAGCGCCGGCAGCAGCCTGTCGATATGCCCAATCGCCTCACGGCCGAGCGGTGTATCGGAACAGGCGACATGCAGCAGTTGATAGGGCTGCACACTCTGAATGGGATAAAAGCGGTAATTGTGTATATCTGCGCCTTGCTGATTGAGCAGATAGCGAACCTCCGGCCAGTAGCCCAGCACCAGTCGCAGACGCCCCAGCTGCTGCATCTGCAGCAAGCTTGCGGTCGCCTCAGTGCCGTAATGGCGGTTGAATGCGCTGTCGGGCAGTTGTCCGAGCAATTCATCGACCGAGGCGCTGTAACTGCGCTCGGCAACGACGCCGAGCCTTGATCCGCTTTCAGTCAGCAAACGCTTGAGGTCGACGCTGCCGCCTTGCAGGTAAGGCTCTATCAGCGCCTGGTCTTCTTCGCGCACAACCAGGCCGCTGCTCATCGCAGCCAGGGTCGGGCTGGAGAAATACGCGTATTTGGCCCGTTCTGGGGTCCACAGCAGCGCAGGGTCGCAGGTGAAAGCGGGCCCTTGCAGCATCTGGATGCCGCGGGCGCGGTTCACTCGCACAATGCTGTGTTCGTACTCGGGCATCTGTGCAATCAGCAGCGGCAGCATGCGGTCGAGCACGCCCTGGCCTTGTTCAGGCCCGTCGAAGATGGTGAAGGGCGGCAGATCGCGGATCAGCCATAGCAGCTTTTCCTTGGCCGTTGCCGCGCCAGGCAGCAACACGGCCAGCAGGGTAATCATCAGCAAACGCTGCAAGTTGAGCCTGAGCATCGCGGCGGCCCGGTTTATACCGCGCCTTCCTCGCGCAGCCGGGCAATCGCCGCTGTATCGTAGCCAAGGCCGCTGAGCAGCGCCGTGGTGTGTTCGCCCAGCGCCGGGCCTACCCATTCGGTCGAGCCTGGCGTGTCGGACAGCTTTGGCACGATGCCGGGCATCTTGAATGCCTTGCCGTCGGGCAAGCGCCCCTGCAGGAACATCTCGCGCGCCAGAAACTGCGGGTCGCTGAACATGTCCTCTGCCGAATAGATGCGGCTGGCCGGCACTTGCGCGGTGTTCAGCACTTCAAGCACCTGCTCCAACGGCAAGCCATTGACCCAACGATCGATCACGCCGTACAGCTCGTCACGGCGCAGGTCGCGGCCGTCGTTGCTGGCCAGGGTTGGGTCACTGGCCAGGTCGTCACGGCCGATCGCCTGCATGAAGCGCTTGAAGATCGCATCGCCATTGGCGCCGATCTGCACATGCTTGCCGTCGGCGCTGGTGTGGATGCAGGACGGGGTGATGCCGGGCATGATGTTGCCGGTGCGCTCGCGGATAAAACCGAATACGTCGAACTCGGGCACCATGCTTTCCATCATGGCGAAGATCGCTTCATACAGCGCCACATCGACCACTTGCCCGGCACCGCCATTGACCTCGCGGTGACGCAGCGCCATCAATGCACCGATCACGCCCCACAGGGCAGCAATCGAATCGCCGATGGAAATACCGGTGCGCACGGGCGGGCGATCGTCAAAGCCGGTGATGTAACGCAAGCCACCCATCGATTCGCCGACCGCACCGAAGCCCGGCTGGTCTTTCATCGGCCCGGTCTGGCCAAAGCCCGACAGGCGCACCATGACCAGGCGCGGGTTGAGCGCATGCAGCACGTCCCAGCCCAGGCCGAGTTTTTCCAGTACGCCGGGGCGGAAGTTTTCGATCAGGATGTCGGCCTCGGCCAGCAGCCGCTTGAGGATCTCGCGACCTTCCTCGTGCTTGAGGTTCAGCGTCAGCGACTGTTTGTTGCGCGCCTGGACGAACCACCACAACGAGGTGCCTTCATACAGCTTGCGCCATTTGCGCAGCGGGTCACCGCCGTCGGGCGACTCGACCTTGATCACCTCGGCACCGAATTCGGCGCAGATGCGCGATGCGAAAGGGCCGGCGATCAGGGTCCCGAGCTCGATGACTTTAAGGCCGGCGAGCGGTTTGCTGGGCGTGGGCATGGGGGCATCCGTGGCGGCAAAAACAGAGCGCTGGTTTTATCACAGCTCGCCTGCGGCAGATACTGTCGCGACGCAAGCAGGGCAGGATCAGTTAGACTAGCCGACTTTCTCCAGCTAGAAGCCCGTCACCCATGGCCCAGCCGTCCACGACCTACAAGTTCGAACTGAACCTGACCGACCTCGACCGCAACGTCTACGAAAGCGTCAAACAGACCATCGCCCGCCACCCTTCGGAAACCGAAGAGCGCATGGCTGTGCGTCTGCTCGCCTACGCGCTCTGGTACAACGAGCAACTGTCGTTCGGCCGTGGTCTGTCGGACGTCGACGAGCCTGCGCTGTGGGAAAAGAGCCTGGATGACCGCGTCCTGCACTGGATCGAAGTCGGCCAGCCCGACGCGGATCGACTGACCTGGTGCTCGCGTCGCACCGAGCGCACCAGCCTGCTCGCCTATGGCAGCCTGCGCGTGTGGGAAACCAAGGTGCTCGGCGCGATCAAGAACCTGAAAAACGTCAACATCGCCGCCGTCCCGCAAGAGGTGCTGGAAGTCATCGCCAAGGACATGCCGCGGGTGATCAAGTGGGATGTGATGATCAGCGAAGGCACCGTGTTCGTTACCGACGACCGCGGCCAGCACGAAGTGCAGCTGCAGTGGCTGCTCGGCGAGCGCGGCTGATTTCAACCTTTATAGACTGCTGAAGACCCCATGCGTATCGAACCCCGTCCGTTGCCGCCCACCCTGCCTTTTCTGGGTGCCTTGCCGCCGTTGCTGACCCGCCTGTACGCCGCCCGCGGCGTGCAATCGGAGGCTGAACTGGACAAGAGCCTGGCCCGCCTGCTGCCGTTTCAGCAGCTCAAAGGCATCGACGCGGCGGTCGACCTGCTGGTCGAGGCGCTGGACCAGCGCCAGCGCATCCTGATTGTCGGCGACTTCGATGCCGATGGCGCTACCGCCAGCACCGTCGGCGTGCTGGGCCTACGCCTGCTGGGCGCGGCGCATGTCGATTACCTGGTGCCAAACCGCTTCGAGTACGGCTACGGCTTGACACCGGAAATCGTCGAAGTCGCGCTGCAGCGCCAGCCGCAGTTGCTGGTCACCGTCGACAACGGCATTTCCAGTGTCGAGGGCGTTGCTGCCGCCAAGGCCGCTGGGCTCAAGGTGCTGGTGACCGACCACCACTTGCCCGGCCAGCAGTTGCCGGACGCCGACGCCATCGTCAACCCGAACCAGCCAGGCTGTGAGTTCCCCAGCAAGTCGCTGGCCGGGGTAGGGGTGATCTTCTACGTGTTGATGGCCTTGCGCGCGCGTCTGCGCAGCCTTGGCCGTTACCAGACTCAGGCACAACCGAACATCGGTGAGCTGCTCGATCTGGTCGCACTGGGCAGTGTCGCCGACGTGGTGCCGCTGGATGCCAACAACCGCATCTTGGTCCATCAGGGCCTCGAGCGGATTCGCGCTGGCCGCGCCCGCGCCGGCTTGAAGGCGATCCTCGAAGTCGCCCGGCGTGACTACCAGCGCATCACCTCGACCGACCTCGGCTTTATCCTCGGTCCGCGGCTGAACGCTGCAGGCCGGCTGGATGACATGAGCCTGGGCATCGAATGCCTGCTCTGTGACGACCCGGCGCTGGCCCGCGACATGGCCGAGCAACTGGATGGCCTCAACCAGGACCGCAAGTCGATCGAGCAGGGCATGCAGCGCGAGGCGTTGGCCCAGCTCAAGGACCTGCCGCTGGAGTCGATGCCATATGGCCTGTGCCTGTTCGATGCCGAGTGGCACCAGGGCGTGATCGGTATCCTCGCCTCGCGCCTGAAAGAACGCTACCACCGCCCGACCATCGCCTTTGCCGACGCCGGTGAGGGCGTGCTCAAGGGCTCGGCGCGTTCGGTGCCAGGCTTTCATATCCGCGATGCACTGGATGCAGTGGCTGCGCGCCACCCGCAACTGATCAGCAAGTTCGGTGGCCACGCCATGGCCGCTGGTTTGTCGCTGCCGGCAGAGAACTTTCCGGCTTTTGCTGCCGCTTTCGACGAAGAAACCCGGCGTCAGCTCAATGAAGACGACCTCACCGGCCGTATGTTGACTGACGGCACCCTGGCGGTTGAAGAATTCCACCTCGATCTGGCTCGCGCCCTGCGCAACGCCGGCCCGTGGGGCCAGCACTTTCCTGAGCCGCTGTTCCATGGTGTGTTCCAGTTGGTTGAACAGCGTGTGGTCGGTGAGCGGCATCTCAAGGTGGTGCTCAAGAGCGAGTGCGGTGCGGTCAAACTTGACGGTATCGCCTTCGGTATCGACCGCGAAGTCTGGCCCAACCCCACCGTACGTTGGGTCGAGCTGGCCTACAAGCTGGACGTCAACGAGTTTCGCGGCAACGAAAGCGTGCAACTGATGATCGCGCATATCGAACCACGCTGATCGGCTGCTGCGGGGATCCCTCTGCGACCGGGCTGAACCCTGGTCGCAACAAACTGGTCTAGGCTCAAGAGAACCGGTACCAGGCCAGGGCTGCACATCAGTGCCCGGGCCGGTCACCCATTTGGAGTCCCAGGGAGATCCCCCATGAGCCTGCTGTTAGAGCCATACACCCTCCGCCAGTTGACCCTGCCCAACCGCATCGCTGTGTCGCCCATGTGCCAGTATTCGGCCGCTGATGGCCTGGCCAATGACTGGCACCTCGTTCATCTGGGCAGCCGAGCCGTTGGTGGGGCAGGGCTGGTCTTCACCGAAGCCGTGGCCGTCACTGCCGATGGTCGGATCACCGCCGAAGACCTCGGCCTGTGGAACGACCAGCAGATCGCGCCGCTGCAGCGCATCACTCGCTTTATCACTGCCCAGGGCTCGGTGCCCGCCATTCAGTTGGCCCATGCCGGGCGCAAGGCCAGCACCCACCGGCCCTGGCTGGGCAAACACGGCAGCGTCAAACCTGAGGATGGCGGCTGGCAGCCGGTCGGCCCGTCGAAAATCGCCTTCGACCCGGAGCACACTGCACCGCGTGAGTTGAGTACCGGCGAGATCCAGGCAATCATCGACGCCTTCGTCAATGCCGCCGAACGCGCGCTCACTGCGGGTTTCAAGGTGGTCGAACTGCACGCTGCCCATGGCTACCTGCTGCATCAGTTTCTCTCGCCACTGAGCAACCAGCGCCGCGACGAATACGGCAGCAGCTTTGAAAACCGCATTCGCTTCACCCTGCAGATCACCGAGGCCGTGCGTGCGGTGTGGCCCAAAGAGCTGCCACTGTTTGTCCGCGTGTCGGCAACCGACTGGGTGGAAGATGGCTGGAACCCGGACGAAACCGTCGAGCTGGCCCGCCGCCTGCGCGCGCTGGGGGTGGACGTGATCGACGTGTCGTCAGGCGGCACTTCGGTCAACGCCGAAATTCCTACCGGCCCGGGTTATCAAACGCGCTTTGCCGAGCGCGTGCGCAAAGAAGCGGAGATCGCCACCGGCACCGTCGGCATGATCACCGAACCCGCCCAGGCCGAGCATATTCTGCGTACGGGGCAGGCTGACCTGATCTTCCTCGCCCGTGAGCTGCTGCGCGATCCGTACTGGCCGCTGCATGCCGATGATGATCTGGGTGGCAACAAGGCGACCTGGCCGGCGCAGTACCAGCGTGCTACCCACCGCGCCAATCCGATCCACGAGTCCGACCTGCGCGACGCCTGACCCTGATGCGCCTGCCTTGTCGCCCTGGATGACGACAAGGCAGGCAGCACGGCTAGTGCTTGAACATCACATGGCGGACACAGGTGTAGTCCTCCAGCCCATACATCGACATATCCTTGCCGTAGCCCGATTGCTTCTGCCCGCCGTGGGGCATCTCGCTGATCAGCATGAAGTGCGTGTTGACCCAGGTGCAGCCGTATTGCAGGCGCGCTGCGAGACGGTGCGCGCGCCCCACGTCAGCGGTCCACACCGATGAGGCCAGGCCGTACTCGGAATCGTTGGCCCACTCCAGCGCCTGGGCTTCGTCGGCGAAGCGGGTGACGGTGACCACCGGGCCGAACACTTCATGGCGGGCGATCTCGTCGTCCTGCAGCACGTCCGCCAGCAGGGTCGGCGCGTAGAAGAAGCCTGCACCCTCCAGGACTTTGCCGCCGGTAACCAGACGGATATGCGGCTGGTCGAGGGCGCGTTGAACCATGCCCGCTACCTTGTCGCGGTGTTGCGCACTGATCAGTGGGCCCAGCTCGGTGTCGTCCGCGTCCTGCGGGCCTGGTTTGATGCTGGCGACGGCCTGGCCGAGACGCTCGACGAATTCATCGTAGATGGCGTCCTGCACATACAGCCGGCAGGCGGCGGTGCAGTCCTGTCCGGCATTGTAGAAACCAAAGCTGCGGATGCCATCGATGGCGGCATCCAGATCAGCGTCGTCGAAGATCAGCACCGGCGCCTTGCCGCCCAGCTCCATGTGCATGCGCTTCACGCTGGCGGCAGTGGCGCCGATGATGTTCGCGCCGGTCGGGATCGAGCCGGTCAGCGACACCATGCGCACGCGTGGATGAGTTACCAGCGGGGTGCCCACCGTTGCGCCACGGCCAAACAGAATATTCAGCACGCCCGCCGGGAAAATCTCGCGAGCCAGCTCGGCCAGGCGCAGCGCTGTCAGCGGGGTCAGTTCGGAGGGTTTTAGCACCACAGTGTTGCCTGCAGCCAGAGCCGGCGCGATCTTCCACGCGAGCATCATCAGCGGGTAGTTCCACGGTGCAATCGAGGCGACCACCCCCAACGGGTCACGCCGCACCATCGAGGTGTGCCCTGGCAGGTACTCGCCTGCCGCCGAACCGCCCAGGCAACGCGCCGCGCCGGCGAAATAGCGAAACACGTCGACGATTGCCGGGATCTCGTCATTGAGGGCGGCGGCGAGGGGCTTGCCGCAGTTCTGCGATTCGAGGCCGGCCAGTTCTTCGCCGTGTTGTTCGATGGCATCGGCCAGCGCCAGCAACGCCAGCGAGCGGTCTTTCGGGCTGGTCTGCGACCAACTGGCAAAGGCGCTGTCGGCGGCGCGCACCGCGCAGTCGACCTGCGCCTCGCTGGCCTCGCTGATCTGCGCCAGGGCAGTGCCTGCGGCCGGGTCGAGGACAGTCCAGGTCGGGCCTTCACCGGCTACCAATTGGCCGTTGATCAACATCTGGGTGTGCATGGGGCGATTCTCCAGGTCATTTGCCGCTGCCAGCAACGCTGTCGCCGCCGCGGGTCAGGTAATAGGCGCCGAGGATCGGCAGCATGGTCACCAGCATTACCAGCATGGCCACCACATTGGTCACAGGCACATCCCGTGGCCGACTGAGTTGGTTGAGCAGCCAGATCGGCAGCGTGCGCTCATGGCCGGCGGTAAAGGTGGTAACGATGATTTCGTCGAACGACAGGGCAAAGGCGAGCATGCCGCCGGCCAGCAGGGCCGAACCGAGATTGGGCAGCAGGATGTAGCGAAAGGTCTGCCAGCCATCGGCGCCGAGGTCCATCGAGGCTTCGATCAGGCTCTGCGAGGTACGGCGCAGGCGGGCGATGACATTGTTGTAGACGATCACCACACAGAACGTCGCATGCCCGACCACGATGGTGAACATGCCCGGCTCGATGCCCAGGCTCTTGAAGGCCGAGAGCAAGGCGATGCCGGTAATGATGCCGGGCAGGGCGATCGGCAGGATCAGCATCAGCGAAATGCTCTCCTTGCCGAAGAAGTTGCGCTTGTACAACGCGGCGGCGGCGAGGGTCCCGAGCAGCAGGGCGATCAACGTCGCCAGGCAGGCAATCTGCAGCGACAGCTTGATCGCTTCGAGCACATCTGGCCGCGAGAACGCCACGCTGAACCACTTCAAGGTGAACCCGCGTGGCGGGAAGCTGAACGCCGAGTCCTCGGTGTTGAACGCATAGAGCAGAATGATCAGGATCGGAAAGTGCAGAAACAGCAGCCCGCCCCAGGCCGCCAGGCGCAGGCTCAGCGAGGCTTTGTCAGAGTGCATCGAAGGCCCCCAGGCGTTTGACCAGGCTCAGATACAGCGCAATCAGCACAATCGGCACCAGGGTGAACGCGGCAGCCATCGGCATGTTGCCGATCGCCCCTTGCTGGGCGTAGACCATGCTGCCGATGAAGTAACCTGGCGGGCCGATCAGTTGCGGCACGATGAAGTCGCCCAGGGTCAGCGAGAAGGTGAAGATCGAGCCCGCGGCAATCCCCGGCACCGACAGCGGCAGGATCACTTGAGTGAAAGTCTGCAGCGGCGTTGCGCCGAGGTCGGCAGAGGCCTGCAGCAGCGACGGCGGCAGGCGCTCGAGCGCGGCCTGGATCGGCAGGATCATGAACGGCAGCCAGATGTACACGAATACCAGAAAGCGCCCCAGGTGCGAGGTCGACAGGGTGCTGCCGCCGACCCCGGGGATGCTCAGCACCAGCTGCAACACGCCGTCCAGATGCAGCTGTTGAATGAACCACTGCGCCACGCCGCCTTTGGCCAGCAGCAGCGTCCAGGCGTAGGTCTTGACGATGTAGCTGGCCCACATCGGCATCATCACCGCGATATAGAAGAAGGCGCGGGTCTTGCCGCGGGTGTAGCGCGCCATGTAGTAGGCAATCGGAAACGCCAGCACGGCACTGGCCAGACTCACCGCGACGGCCATGGCCAGCGTGCGCAGGATGATGTCGAGGTTGGCCGGCTGGAACAGCGCGGCGAGGTTGGCCAGGGTCAGCTGCGGTGTCACCGCCATGGTGAAGTCGTCGAACGTGTACAGACCTTGCCAGAGCAGGTTGAACAACGAGCCCAGGTAGATCGCGCCGAACCACAGCAGGGGTGGGATCAGCAGCATCATCAGGTACAGGTTGGGCCGCCGATAGAGCAGATTGGACAGCCGCCGCAACGGCCCACTGGGTGCCTGCCGAACTGACGAAGCGTGCATGTCAGCGAGCCCCGGCCACGTTGCTCTCGCGCAGCGCGGTCATTGCCGCACGCGGCCAGCAGGCCTGTACGCGCTGGCCGGGCTGCAGCGGTTGCGGCTGCTCCAGCCATTGATCATTGGCCTGGCTGACCGCGAGCAACTGGCCGTTCTCAAGTTGCAGCTCAAAGCGGGTATTGCTGCCTTGGTACTGAATGTCATGCAGCAGGCCGTTGACGACCACGTCATCCGCGGCCCCGGCCTGGGCCGTCAGGCGAATGTGTTCCGGGCGAATCGAGAACGCCGCCGGGTGGCCGCTGAGTTGCTCGGCCAATGCCCCGCGGATCACGTTGGAGGTGCCGACGAATTCGGCGACAAAGGCGGTCGCTGGTTTCATGTAGAGGTTGCGCGGGGTGTCGACCTGTTCGATGCGACCGTTGTTGAACACAGCAACGCGGTCGGACATCGACAGCGCCTCGGTCTGGTCATGGGTGACGAAGATGAAGGTAATGCCAAGCTGGCGCTGCAGCTTTTTCAGCTCGCCCTGCATCTGCTCGCGCAGTTTCAGGTCGAGTGCGCCGAGCGGCTCGTCCAGCAACAATACCCGCGGCCGATTGACCAGCGCGCGGGCCAGCGCCACTCGCTGGCGTTGGCCGCCGGACAACTGCGCCGGCTTGCGTTGGCCGTAGTCATCCAGGGCGACCATGGCCAGAGCCTGATCAGCGCGGCTATAGCGCTCCGGCTTGGGCACGCCCTTGACCATCAAGCCATAGGCGACGTTGTCGCGCACATTCATGTGCGGGAACAACGCGTAGTCCTGAAACACCGTGTTGACGTCGCGCTGGTACGGCGGTACTCCGGCAGCCTCCATGCCATGAATGCGGATCGAGCCACTGCTGGGTTGCTCGAAGCCCGCGATCAGGCGCAGGCAGGTGGTCTTGCCCGAGCCTGAAGGGCCGAGCATGGAGAAGAACTCGCCATCCTCGATGTCGATGCTGACCTGGTCGACTGCCTTGACCTCGCCAAAACTGCGCGATACCTCGGTGAACTGGACTGCTAGGGGCATAGGGTGCTCCGCTCGGTCTGGAGGAAGTCGCTGTCTGAGCTATCGGCCTCCCATGATCGCGATGTAGTCCTGGGTCCAGCGGCTGTAGGGGACGAATTTGCCGCCAGCAGACTGCGGGGTTTTCCAGAAGGCGATCTGGTCGAAGTTGTCGAAGCCATTGGTCTTGCAGCCCTCGGCGCCGAGCAGTTCGCTGCCGGTGCAGGCCGCCGGAACCGCCGGTAACGAGCCGAACCAGGCGGCAACGTCGCCCTGGACCTTGGGCTGCAGTGACCAGTCCATCCATTTATAGGCACAGTTGGGGTGCTTGGCCTCGCTGTGCAGCATGGTGGTGTCGGCCCAACCGGTAGCGCCTTCCTTGGGAATGGTCGAGGCCACTGGCTGTTTGTCTGCCAGCAAGCCGTTGACCATGTAGCCCCAGGAGCTTGAGGCAACCACGCCTTCGTTCTTGACGTCACTCATCTGTACAGTCGCGTCGTGCCAGTAGCGATGGACCAGCGGCTGTTGCTTGCGCAACAAATCGAGCACCGCCTCGTACTGCGCTTCGTTCAGCTCATAGGGGTCTTTGATGCCGAGCGCAGGCTGCGTTGATTTCAGGTAAAGCGCCGCGTCGGCGATATAAATGGGCCCGTCATAGGCCTGCACCCGGCCTTTGTTGGGCTTGCCATCGGGCAGTTGCTGGGGCTCGAACACCACGCTCCAGCTGGTCGGCGCTTGCTTGAACACCTCGGTGTTGTACAACAGCACGTTCGGGCCCCACTGGTACGGCGTGCCATACACCTGCTTGTCGACCACGTACCAGCCGCCGTCCTGCAGGCGCGGGTCGAGGTTCTTCCAGTTCGGGATCAGGGCGGTATTGATCGGTTGCACGCGCTTGCCGGCAATCAACCGCAGCGAGGCATCGCCGGAGGCCGTCACCAGGTCGTAGCCACCTTTGCTCATCAGGCTGACCATTTCATCGGACGTGGCGGCAGTCTTGACGTTGACCTTGCAGCCACTGGCCTGTTCGAAGCCGCTGACCCAGTCATAGGCCTTGTCGCTCTCGCCGCGTTCGATGTAGCCAGGCCAGGCGATGATGTCCAGCTGACCTTCGCCGGCACCGATGGCCTTGAGCGGCTCGGCTGCCTGCAGGCTGGCGCTGGCCAGCAAAGCGCCGAGCAAAACGGTGGTGTGCATTGACATGGTGTTCCCTCTTGTTGGCATCGGGGGTGAACCGGCGTAATCGAGTCTAGTTGTGTTTTTGCCTGTTCATGCAACATCCCGAAGCAAATACTTCCATGGCGAACGACAGGCCAAGCCTTACTCTGGGTTTTCCTTTCTGTAGCGTGGAGACGTGCGCATGAACACCCGAGGTTTGCTCGATCAACTGTTCAAGACCGGCCAGGAAATGCTCAGCAAACAAACTGGTAAAAGTGCTGGCGGCAAGCCGTCGCTCGGTGCAGGCGGCCTCGGCGGGCTGCTCTCTGGCATGGGCGGTGGCGCCCTGGCAAGTGGCGCCATGGGCTTGCTGCTGGGTAACAAGAGCGCGCGCAAGTTCGGCGGCAAGGCGCTGACCTACGGCGGCCTGGCAGCAATTGGGGTGATCGCCTACAAGGCCTTCAACAACTGGCAGGCGCAGCAGGCAACTGGCCAGACGCGCGAGCCGCAGACGCTCGACCGGCTCCCCCCGGCCGAGGCCGAGCTGCACAGCCAGGCTGTGCTGCGTGCGCTGGTCGCGGCAGCCAAGTCCGATGGCCATATCGATGACCGGGAGCGTGAGCTGATCGAAGGCGAATTCACCCGTCTGGACAGCGACCGTGAATTGCAGCAATGGCTGCACGCCGAGCTGAACAAGCCGCTTGACCCGGCTGAAGTCGCCCGCGCCGCGCAAACCCCGGAAATGGCCGGCGAGATGTACCTGGCGAGCCTGATGATGGTCGATCAGGAAAACTTCATGGAGCGCGCCTACCTCGATGAGCTGTCGCGCCAGTTGCGCCTCGAACCTGCCTTACGCCAGGAGCTCGAAGCCCAGGCCAGGCTTGCCGCCGGTCAGTAATCTGGCTATTTGCCACCTTTGCCGGCAGGGATGCCGCCAACGCCGCTCATTCAGCCGAGAAACCCGGATCATGCCTGGGCTATACTCGAGCGATTTCCCCGCTCGTACTGAATTCTTGAGGGCTGATTTTGAAAAACTGGACCATGCGCCAACGGATCCTGGCAAGTTTCGCCGTGATCATCGCCATCATGTTGTTGATGATCGTTGCAGCCTACTCAAGGTTGGTCGCCATTTCCGCGAGCGAGGAAGCGGTCGGTTCCGATGCCATCCCCGGCGTCTACTACAGCTCGATGATCCGCAGCGCCTGGGTCGACAGCTATGTCACCAGCCAGCAGTTGGTCGGCCTGAGCAAGCATCGCGATATCGCCCCTGCCGATATCGAGCTGTTCAAAAGCTTTGAAGAGCGTCTGCGCCAGCACATGGCCAGTTACCGGGCGACCATTCGTACCGCAGAAGACCAGACCAGCTTCGACGCCTTCGCCGACATGGAAAAACGTTACATCGCCGACATCGAACTGGTGCTCGAGGCCTACCGGCAGAAGAACTACGCCGAAGCCGAGCGCTTGATCACCGATGTACTGACACCCGCCTGGGTCGAAGGGCGCAAGCACCTCAATACCGTGATCGAACGCAACCGCGAAGCGGCCGACGCCGCCACCAAGGACATCGTCAGCGCCGTGGCCACTGCCAAGGGCAGCATGATCGTCTCGCTGATCCTGGCCATCATTGCCGCCGGCATTTGCGGGCTGTTGCTGATGCGAGCGATCACCACCCCCATGCAACGCATCGTGCATGCCCTCGACAAGCTGCGTTCGGGCGACCTGAGCATGCGCCTGGACCTGGACCGCAAGGACGAGTTTGGCGCCATCGAAACCGGCTTCAACGAAATGGCCGAATCCCTCGCCAGCCTGGTTGCCCAGGCACAGCGCTCGTCGGTGCAGGTGACCACCTCGGTGACCGAAATCGCTGCGACGTCCAAGCAGCAGCAAGCCACCGCCACCGAAACCGCCGCCACCACCACTGAAATCGGCGCCACCTCGCGTGAGATCGCCGCCACGTCGCGTGATCTGGTGCGGACCATGACCGAGGTCACCTCGGCTGCCGACCAGGCCTCGATCCTCGCCGGCTCAGGCCAGCAAGGCCTGGCACGCATGGAAGAAACCATGCACCAGGTGATGGGCGCGGCCGATCTGGTCAACGCCAAGCTGGGCATCCTCAACGAGAAGGCCAGCAACATCAATCAGGTGGTGGTGACCATTGTCAAGGTTGCCGACCAGACCAACCTGCTGTCGCTGAACGCTGCGATCGAGGCCGAGAAGGCCGGCGAATACGGCCGCGGCTTCGCCGTAGTGGCCACTGAAGTACGCCGCCTGGCCGACCAGACCGCCGTGGCGACCTACGATATCGAGCAGATGGTGCGCGAGATCCAGTCGTCGGTTTCGGCCGGAGTGATGGGCATGGACAAGTTCTCCGAAGAAGTCCGCCGGGGCATGTTCGAAGTGCAGCAGGTCGGCGAGCAGCTCAGCCAGATCATCCATCAGGTGCAGGCGCTGGCGCCGCGGGTACTGATGGTCAATGACGGCATGCAGGCCCAGGCCACCGGTGCCGAGCAGATCAATCAGGCGCTGGCGCAGCTCAGCGATGCCAGCACCCAGACGGTCGAATCGCTGCGCCAGGCCAGTTTCGCCATCGATGAGCTGAGCCAGGTCGCGGCTGGCCTGCGTGGCGGTGTCTCGCGTTTCAAAGTCTGATGACGATCAACGATCTGCCTAAGCGCGAACCCGTGGCCGGCACCGGCAAAGGTGTGCTGTACCTGCAGTTTCGCCTCAACGACCAGCGCTTTGCCCTGGATGTGCGCGAGGTTGTCGAAGTGCTGGCGCTGCGCACGCTCAAGCCTATTGCACAGGCTCCGGCCTGGGTGCGCGGGATTCTCAGCCACCGCGGTGCGCTGATTCCGGTGATCGACCTGGCCGCGCTGAGCTTTGTCACGCCCGCCGCAGCGCGCACCAGCACGCGGCTGGTGGTGGTGCGTTATCACCCGGCTGGCAGCGCGACCGCGCTGCACCTGGGTGTGATCCTTGAGCAGGCCACCGAGACCCTGCGCTGCCAGCCTGACGAGTTCCAGCCCTATGGTCTGGACAACGGTGACGCGCCCTATCTGGGCCCGGTGCGTCAGGATGCCCAAGGCATGCTGCAGCGCATCGAGATTGACCAGCTGCTCAGTGACGAGGTGCGTCGCTTGCTGTTTCCGGATGAGCCAGCGCAGGTGCCGGCATGATCGAACGTCAGTTTTTCCGGTTCCTGCAAGAGCGCATCGGCCTGGATGTCGAGTCGGTCGGTGCGCCTATGGTCGAGCGCGCTTTGCGTCAGCGCAGTGCCGCGCTGGCAGCGCATGATCTGAATGATTACTGGCTGCTGTTGCAGCAATCGGCGGCTGAACAGCAAGCGCTGATCGAAGCAGTGATCGTTCCTGAAACCTGGTTTTTCCGGTATCCCGAATCGTTTACCGCGCTGGCCAGCCTCGCGCACAAGCGCTTGGCCGAACTGGCCGGTGTGCGTCCACTGCGTATCCTCAGCCTGCCGTGCTCGACCGGCGAAGAGCCGTATTCGATTGCCATGGCGCTGCTCGACAGCGGTGTAAGCGCTGCTGCGTTCAGTGTCGATGGGCTGGACATCAGCCCCAACTCGGTTTCCCGTGCGCGCCAGGCGCTGTACGGGCGCAATTCGTTTCGTGGCAGTGATGTGGCCTTTCGCGAGCGGCATTTCAGCGCTACCGGTGACGGCCATCAGTTGCATGAGCGGGTTTGCCAGCAGGTCGATCTGCAGGTCGGCAACGTGCTTGATCCGGCTCTGGCCAGCCGCGACGGCCATTATGACTTCGTGTTCTGTCGCAACTTGCTGATCTACTTTGACGTGCCTACCCAGCGCCGGGTGTTTGCGGTGCTCAAGCAATTGCTGCATGCCCAGGGTGTGCTGTTCATCGGCCCGGCCGAAGGCAGCCTGTTGGCGCGCCTGGGCATGCGGCCATTGGGCATCCCGCAGTCGTTCGCCTATGTGCGCCAGCCTGAGCAAACCATGCCAGTGGATACTCCGATGTCTACAGCGCCGGTCATGGCGCCTGCGTCATGGAGCCAGCCGGCTGCGCCGCGGAGCCTGCCGCCAGCGCCTCGCCAGTTGCGCCCAGCGCCCGCTGCGTCGATGCCGGCCAAGGCCGGGCAGCCCAGCGAAAGCGAGCTGCTGGCACAAATCGCCCGGCAGGCCAATGCCGGCGACAGTCAGGCTGCGCTGGCCAGTTGCGAGCGTTACCTGCGCCAGTTCGAACCCAAGGCGCAGGTGTATTACTGGCTGGGCCTGCTCAGCGACACCGCAGGTGACAGCCACAACGCCGTTATTCATTACCGCAAGGCCGTGTACCTTGAGCCGCAGCACCCCGAGGCGCTGCTGCAGCTGGCCACGCTGCTCGCCGCGCAAGGCGATGAGGCCGGTGCGCGCCGCCTGCAGGAACGCGCCGCGCGGGCCGGTCGGGAGCCGCAACGATGAGTGAGATTCATGAGCTGCTGCGGGTCAGCGAAGATCACGCGCCGATCGATGACTGCTGGAACCGCATCGGCGTGCATGGCAACAAACAATGCCCCCTGCTTGAACAACATATTCACTGCCGCAACTGCGAGGTGCATGCCGCAGCCGCCACACGCCTGCTCGATCGCTACGCCCTGCAGCAGGACGAAGCGCCTGTCGCAGCCGCGCCGCTGAGCGAATGCACCGGGCGCTCGATGCTGGTGTTTCGCCTGGGTGAAGAATGGCTGGCGCTGGCGACGGCCAGCCTGGCCGAGATCGCTCCGCTGCAATCGGTGCATTCGCTGCCGCATCAGCGCTCGCGGGTCCTCCAAGGCGTGGCCAATGTACGCGGCGCCCTGGTACCGTGCCTGTCGCTGGCGGCGCTGCTGGGTGCCGACAGCCTGCCGGCCAGCCCCGGCAATGCGCGAGTAATGCCACGCATGTTGATTCTGGCCGCCGAAGGCGGGCCGGTAGTTGCTCCGGTTGACGAAGTCGACGGCATCCATCGGCTGGACATCGTTGCCTGTGAAGACGGCGAGGACAGCGCGCGCTTTACTGCCGCCGTGCTGCAGTGGCGCGGGCGTAGCGTGCGCGTACTGGATTCGACTCACTTGCTGTCGGCCGTCAAGCGGAGCCTGTCATGACCCCCGAGCAAATGCGTGATGCGTCCTTGCTGGAGCTGTTCAGCCTGGAGGCAGAAGCTCAGACCCAGGTGCTCAACACGGGCCTGATCGCGCTCGAGCGCAACCCGACCCAGGCCGACCAGCTCGAAGCCTGCATGCGTGCCGCGCACTCGCTCAAAGGCGCGGCGCGGATCGTCGGCGTAGATGCCGGGGTGAGTGTCGCCCACGTCATGGAAGACTGCCTGGTCGCGGCCCAGGAAGGTCGGCTGCGCTTGCGCGCCGAACACATCGATGCCTTGTTGCAGGGCACTGACCTGCTGATGCGCATCGCCACTCCGGGCGATGCCGCCGGAGAACTGGCTGTGCCGGGCTTCGTCGCGCAGATGACGGCGTTGCTCGACCCCGCTGCCGCCTTCAGTGCTGCGCCGATGGTGATTGCCCCTGCCGTGAGCGCGCCGTTGCTGGCCGCGCCGGCAGTCGCCGGCGCCGAGGTGCCCGCGCTGGCTGCCGAGGCGCAAGCCGACGCCGAGCCTGCGCCCCGGCCGGGCAAACGCAGCAGTCAGGCCGGTGAGCGCGTGCTGCGGGTGACGGCCGATCGTCTGAACAGCCTGCTCGACCTGTCCAGCAAGTCGCTGGTGGAAACCCAGCGGCTCAAGCCCTACCTGGCCAGCCTGCAGCGGCTCAAACGCATGCACGGGCAGGGCATGCGTGCCCTCGACGGGCTGAAGAGCCAGCTTGAGAGCAGCGGTCAGAGCGCTGAAGTACTCGATGCGCTGGCCCAGACCCAACGCCTGCTCGGCGAAACTCAGGCCATCCTGCAACAGCAGGCTGCCGAGCTCGACGAGTTTGGTTGGCAGGCCAGCCAGCGTGCGCAAAATTTGTATGACACGGCGCTGGCCTGCCGCATGCGGCCATTCGCCGACGTGCTCACCGGGCAGAGCCGGATGGTCCGCGATCTGGGCCGTTCACTGGGCAAGCAGGTGCAATTGCAGATCGAGGGCGAGAAAACCCAGGTCGATCGCGATGTGCTGGAAAAACTCGAAGCACCATTGATCCACCTGCTGCGCAACGCCGTCGACCATGGCATCGAACTGCCCGAACGACGCCTGCTGGCGGGCAAGCCCGGCGATGGCGTGATCCGCCTGCGTGCATCCCACCAGGCCGGCATGTTGATTGTCGAACTGAGCGACGATGGCGCCGGCATCGACCTTGAGCGGCTGCGTTGCAGCATTGCCGAGCGGGCCTTGTCACCGGCTGAAACCGTGGCGCAGATGAGCGAAGCCGAGCTGCTGACGTTCCTGTTCCTGCCTGGCTTCAGCATGCGCGATCGGGTCACCGAGGTGTCCGGTCGCGGGGTTGGCCTGGACGCAGTGCAGCATATGGTGCGCGAGCTGCGCGGTTCGATCGAGCTGACCCAGGTCGCCGGCCAGGGCTGTTGCTTCCATCTGCAGGTGCCGCTGACGTTGTCGGTGGTGCGCAGCCTGGTGGTCGAGGTCGGCGGTGAGGCGTATGCGTTCCCGCTGGCGCATATCGAGCGCACCCTCGACGTGCCCGCCGAGGCCATCGTCCAGATCGAAGGGCGTCAGCACTTCTGGCACGAGCAGCGCCATATCGGCCTGGTCTCGGCCAACCAGTTGCTCAATCGTCCGCAAGGGCAGGGCGAGGAGCGCAGCCTGCGGGTGGTGGTCATTCGCGAGCGCGAGCAGCTCTACGGGATTGCCGTCGAGCGCCTGATCGGCGAGCGCGTGCTGGTGGTCATGCCGCTCGATGCGCGGCTGGGCAAGGTCCAGGATATTTCTGCCGGGGCGTTGCTCGACGATGGCTCGGTGGTGCTGATCGTCGACGTCGAAGACCTGCTGCGCTCGGTGGAAAAGCTGCTGACCACCGGCCGCCTGGAGCGCATCGAACGCAATGGCGCCAGTGCCAAGGGCGCCAGCCGCAAGCGTGTGCTGGTGGTGGATGACTCGTTGACGGTGCGTGAGCTGCAACGCAAGCTGCTGAGCAATCGCGGCTACGATGTGGCCGTGGCGGTGGACGGCATGGATGGCTGGAACGCCCTGCGCGGCGATGACTTCGACCTGCTGATCACCGACATCGACATGCCGCGCATGGACGGCATCGAGCTGGTCACCCTGGTGCGCCGCGACCAACGTCTGCAAGGCTTGCCGGTGATGGTGGTGTCGTACAAGGACCGTGAAGAAGACCGCCGGCGTGGCCTGGATGCTGGCGCCGACTACTATTTGGCAAAGGCCAGCTTCCACGATGACGCGTTGCTGGATGCGGTGGTCGAGTTGATCGGAGGTGCACAAGGATGAGAATAGCCATCGTCAACGACATGCCCTTGGCCGTCGAGGCGCTGCGCCGGGCGCTGGCGCTGGAGCCTGCGCATGAGCTGGTCTGGGTCGCCGGCAATGGCCAGGAGGCGGTCGAGCGCTGCGCTGAACAGACCCCTGACCTGATTTTGATGGACCTGATCATGCCGGTGATGGACGGCGTCGAGGCAACGCGGCGGATCATGGCGGCAACGCCCTGCGCGATCGTCATTGTCACGGTTGATCGCAAGCAGAACGTGCACCGCGTGTTCGAGGCCATGGGCCACGGCGCGCTGGATGTGGTCGATACGCCGGCGCTGGGCGCGGGTGATCCACGGGAAGCGGCCGCGCCATTGTTGCGCAAGATCCTCAATATCGGCTGGCTGATCGGTCAGCAGCGTACTGCGGCGCCGAGCAGCGTACCCACCGCACTGCGCGAAGCCTCGCAGCGCACCGGCCTGGTAGCGATTGGCTCGTCCGCTGGTGGCCCGGCAGCACTGGAAGTATTGCTCAAGGGCCTGCCCAAACAGTTTCCGGCGGCCATCGTGCTGGTTCAGCATGTTGACCAGGTGTTTGCCGCCGGTATGGCCGACTGGCTCAGCAGTACTTGTGGCCAGGTCGTCCGGCTGGCCCGCGAAGGCGAGCCACCGCAGGCCGGGCAGGTGCTGCTGGCAGGCACCAACCACCATATCCGCCTGCTGAAAAACGGCCAGCTCGCCTATACCGCCGAGCCGGTCAATGAAATCTACCGGCCTTCGATCGATGTGTTTTTCGAGAGCGTGGCACGCTATTGGAATGCGCCCGGTGTGGGTGTTCTGCTCACCGGGATGGGCCGCGATGGCGCCCAAGGTTTGAAAATGATGCGCCAGCAGGGCTTTTTGACCATTGCCCAGGACCAGCAGAGCAGTGCTGTGTATGGCATGCCCAAGGCCGCTGCAGCAATCGATGCAGCGATGGAAATCCGCCCGCTCGAGCGTATTGCCGGGCGATTGACGGAGTTTTTTACCAAATGACATCAGCAATTGAGTCACACCGCCTGGACGGTCGTGATCAGGTGAACAGGCATGATTGATCTACCAGGCGCAGGTCTTGTGACTGCCAACGAAAACTCGGCGATGGTGTTGCTGGTGGACGATCAGGCAATGATCGGCGAAGCGGTGCGGCGTGGGCTGGCCCATGAAGAGAATATCGACTTCCACTTCTGTGCCGACCCGCATCAGGCCATCGCCCAGGCCATGCGCATCAAGCCGACAGTGATCCTCCAGGACCTGATCATGCCGGGCCTGGATGGCCTGACCCTGGTGCGCGAATACCGCAACCACCCGGCCACGCAGGACATCCCGATCATCGTCCTGTCAACCAAGGAAGACCCGCTGGTCAAGAGCGCCGCGTTTGCCGCCGGGGCCAATGATTACCTGGTCAAGCTGCCGGACACCATCGAGCTGGTGGCGCGGATTCGCTACCACTCACGCTCCTACATGACCCTGTTGCAACGCGATGAGGCGTACCGCGCACTGCGCGTCAGCCAGCAGCAGTTGCTCGACACCAATTTGATGCTGCAGAGCCTCATGAACTCCGACGGCCTGACCGGCTTGTCCAACCGTCGTCACTTTGACGAGTACCTGGAGCTGGAATGGCGTCGGGCCATGCGTGAGCAGCAGCAACTGTCGCTGTTGATGATCGACGTCGACTACTTCAAGGCCTACAACGACAGCTTCGGCCATCTGGCCGGTGACGAGGCGTTGCGCCAGGTGGCTGCGGCGATTCGCAGTTCATGCTCACGGCCGAGCGACCTGCCGGCGCGCTATGGTGGTGAAGAGTTCGCCCTGGTGTTGCCCAATACCTCGCCGGGCGGTGCTCGCCTGATTGCCGAAAAGCTGCGCCAATCCGTCTACGGCCTGGCCATTGCCCACACCGCCCCCGAGGCCGATGCGCGGCTCACTGTGAGCCTGGGCATCGCCACCCTGACCCCGGCCATCGGCAGCCATTGCCGGCAACTGATCTCGGCCGCCGACAAGGGCCTGTACCTGGCCAAGAATAACGGGCGCAATCAGGCCGGTATTGCCTGATAAGCGCCTCGCGCCTGCCCGGCGGGTCTGCCGCCGTGGCTCGGACTGGTTTATACTCACCGGCTTTTCACCGAATTCGCGCGAGTAGCCTGCCCAATGGAAATCCAACCGATCCTCAACACCATCAAAGACCTCACCGAACGTTCCGAATCCATTCGGGGGTATCTTTGACTACGATCTAAAAGCTGAGCGCCTGATCGAAGTCAACCGCGAGCTGGAAGACCCGGCCGTGTGGAACAAACCCGAGTACGCCCAGGAGCTGGGCCGCGAGCGCGCCATGCTGGCGCAGATCGTCGGTACCCTGGACGAGATGTCCAGTGGCCTGGCCGATTCGCGCGAGCTGCTTGACATGGCTGTCGAAGAAAACGACGAAGCGGCGGTCAACGACGTTGTCGAAGTGCTCGAAGGTCTCGAAGCGTCCCTGGCCAAGCTCGAATTCCGTCGCATGTTCAGCGGCGAGATGGACATGAACAACGCCTACCTGGACATCCAGGCCGGTTCCGGCGGCACCGAAGCACAGGACTGGGCCAACATCCTCCTGCGCATGTACCTGCGCTGGGCCTCCAAGCGTGGCTTCGATGCCACCATCATGGAGCTGTCCGAAGGTGAAGTCGCCGGCATCAAAGGCGCCACCGTGCACATCAAGGGCGAGTACGCGTTTGGCTGGTTGCGTACCGAGATCGGTGTTCATCGTCTGGTGCGCAAGAGCCCGTTCGACTCTGGCGCCCGTCGCCACACCTCGTTCTCGGCGGTGTTCGTTTCGCCCGAGATCGACGACAAGGTCGAGATCGACATCAACCCGTCCGACCTGCGTATCGACACCTACCGCTCCTCGGGTGCCGGTGGTCAGCACGTCAACACCACCGACTCGGCGGTGCGGATCACCCACGTACCGACCAACACCGTGGTCAGCTGCCAGAACGAACGTTCCCAGCACGCCAACAAGGACACCGCCATGAAAATGCTGCGGGCCAAGTTGTACGAGCTGGAAATGCAAAAGCGCAGTGCAGCCTCGCAGGCCCTGGAAGACAGCAAGTCGGACATCGGCTGGGGTCACCAGATTCGCTCGTACGTGCTCGACGCGTCGCGAATCAAGGACCTGCGCACCAACATCGAACGCAGCGATTGCGACAAGGTGCTGGACGGCGATATCGACGAGTACCTCGAAGCGAGCCTCAAGCAAGGCCTGTAACTTCTCGGCTGCTGAGCTGCCGCAAGACCCTCGCCTGCGGGCGAGGGCAATGAATCCTTGATGGAAAATCTGACGACATGAGCGATCTCAAACTCGACCCGCAAGACCTGCAACAGGAAGAAAACACCCTGATCGCGCTGCGCAAGGAAAAACTTGCCGCCGAACGTGCCAAGGGCCAGGCCTTCCCCAACGACTTCCGTCGCGACAGCTACTGCAGCGACCTGCAGAAGCAGTATGTCGACAAGACCAAGGAAGAGCTGGAAGCTGCAGCGATCCCGGTCAAGGTTGCCGGTCGTATCATGCTCAACCGTGGCTCGTTCATGGTTATCCAGGACATGACCGGGCGTATCCAGGTCTACGTCAACCGCAAGACTCTGCCGGAAGAGACCCTGGCTGCGGTCAAGACCTGGGACCTGGGCGACATCATTGCCGCCGAAGGCACCCTGGCCCGTTCCGGCAAGGGCGACCTGTACGTAGAAATGACCAGCGTGCGTCTGCTGACCAAATCGCTGCGTCCGCTGCCCGACAAGCACCACGGCCTGACCGACACCGAGCAGCGCTATCGCCAGCGCTACGTCGACCTGATGGTCAACGAAGAAACCCGCCACACCTTCCGGGTGCGTTCGCAGGTGATTTCGCACATCCGCAGCTTCCTCGCCCAGCGCGACTTCCTTGAAGTGGAAACGCCGATGCTGCAGACCATCCCAGGCGGCGCGGCGGCCAAGCCCTTCGAAACTCACCACAACGCACTGGACATGCAGATGTTCCTGCGGATCGCGCCTGAGCTGTACCTCAAGCGCCTGGTCGTGGGTGGCTTCGAGAAGGTCTTCGAGATCAACCGCAACTTCCGTAACGAAGGCGTTTCGACCCGGCACAACCCCGAGTTCACCATGCTCGAGTTCTACCAGGCCTACGCCGACTACGAAGACAACATGGACCTCACCGAAGAGCTGTTCCGTGAGCTGGCGCAACTGGTGCTGGGCAGCACTGATGTGCCGTACGGCGACAAGGTGTTCCACTTCGGCGAGCCGTTCGTGCGCCTGTCGGTGTTCGATTCGATCCTCAAGTACAACCCCGAGCTGACCGCCGCCGACCTGCAGGACGTCGACAAGGCGCGCGTCATCGCCAAGCAGGCCGGCGCCAAGGTGCTCGGCCATGAAGGCCTGGGCAAGCTGCAGGTGATGATTTTCGAAGAGCTGGTCGAGCACAAGCTGGAGCAGCCGCACTTCATTACCGAGTACCCGTTCGAAGTGTCGCCGCTGGCCCGCCGCAACGACGCCAACCCGAACGTCACCGACCGCTTCGAGCTGTTCATCGGTGGCCGCGAAATCGCCAACGCCTACTCCGAGCTCAATGATGCCGAAGACCAGGCCGAGCGCTTCCTGGCCCAGGTGGCGGAGAAGGACGCAGGTGATGACGAGGCCATGCACTACGACGCCGACTTCGTTCGTGCGCTGGAATACGGCATGCCGCCGACCGCGGGTGAAGGCATCGGTATCGATCGCCTGGTGATGTTGCTGACCAACTCGCCGTCGATCCGTGATGTGATCCTGTTCCCGCATATGCGTCCACAGGCCTGAGTGCTGTGAACAAGCCGCCTTTCGAGGCGGCTTTTTCTTGGCTGTCACACGCGGCTCGGCCGCTGGCTGACTGCAGTGCTGTAAGACGATCCATTCCACGAGGTATTCAGCGTGAACCCAGCAATCGCCGAACAAGGTGCAGCCGGCGTCGCCAGCGCCGTTGCTGAAAGCGTGCAGTACCAAGGGCGCAAGACCAGCCGCCAGGGCAGCGAGCAACGCCGCCAGCTGATTCTCGACGCGGCCATGCGCATCGTCGTGCGCGATGGCGTGCGTGGTGTGCGCCATCGCGCCGTGGCCGCCGAGGCCGGTGTGCCGCTGTCGGCCACCACCTACTACTTCAAGGATATCGAGGATCTGCTCACCGACACCTTTGCCCAGTACGTCGAGCGCAGCGCCGACTACATGGCCAAGCTGTGGGCGACCAGTGAAGGGGTGTTGCGCCAGTTGCTCGCGCACGACGACGGCAGCGCCGCATCACGGGCGCGGCTGGTCGATGAAATCGCGCGGATGACCGCCGACTACGTCAGCCGGCAACTGAGCAATCGCCGGGACTTTCTCATGGCCGAGCAGGCCTTTCGCCAGGAGGCTTTACTCTGCCCGCGGCTGGCTGAGCTTGTGCGTGCGCACGAGCGGATCCTCGCACAAGGCGCGCGGCAGATGCTCCAGGTGATCGGCTCGCATCATCCCGAGCAGGACGCACAGATGTTGACGGCGATTATCGAGCAGATGGAATATCAAGGCCTGCTTGAGCAAACAAACGGGCAGGCCGATGGGCAGATGCTCGCTATTCTTACCCGCTACCTGCACCTGGTGCTGGCGTCGGTCTGAGCTGCAAGCGGTTTGCGCTGTCACCGATCTATCTAGGAGAGCCTGATGAAAGCCTGGCGTATGGTGTTGTTGACGTTGTCATTCCTGATGCTGGGCGGTTGTCTGGTGACCTTTGGCGACCCGCTGCCGGCCAACCAGACCGCGCCAAAAGCGTTGCTGGGCAAGTGGAGCAGCAAGGACGCCTGGGGCGAGCCGCTCAAGCTGAGCATCAGCCGCGCGGCCGGCAACAGCTACAAGGCGCTGGCCACCGCCAAAGGCAAGCCGGCTGAAAACTACGTGTTTACCGTGGCCCGGCATGGCAGCCGCTGGTACCTGTCGGCCGGAGTGCCCAAGCGCCTGGGCGGCAACTTCCTGATTGGCGGCTTCGAGGTCAGCGCCGACGGCAAGGAGCTGGTGGTGTACAACCTGGATGTCGATCAGGTGCACGAGGCGCTCACGCGCAAGGAACTCAGCGGGCGCAGCATCGAGGTGCCGGAAGACAACGGCCCGGGCGTGTTGATCGACAGCCCGACCGAACGTGTGCTGGCCTATCTGGATGACCCGGCCAACTCTGACCTGTTCGTCGAAGTGGCGCGCTTCCAGCGCGTCGGCAAGTAATAGCCGCTACAAGGAATTAGCCGTGGACGAGTATCAGCAGACCATTCGCGCGTTGTCCGACCGCATCGTCGTGGCGCAGACGCCGATCCGCGTGCTGGATGCGGTGAAGTGGGACGACAACATCCGCCAGGCCTTCATCAACGGCAAAGGCAAAGAGCCGCCTGCCGTGGACCGCGCTTATTATCAATCGCGCCCGCTGGGCTTCGATTCCAGCGCATTGAAAGCCGAGTTCCAGAGCATCGAGCGCGACATCACTCGCCAGCTGGGCCAGTTCAACCCGGTCGGGCAGATCATGCGGCGCATGTGCCGCGAGTACCGCATGGTGGTGCGCATGCTGGAAGCGCGCGGCACCGAGGACTTCGGTCTGATTTCCCAGGAGCTGTATGGTGCAGCTTCCGATGCGTTTCATGCCGGCGACCCGACCCTGGCCGACCTTGGCCTGATGCTCTCGGATTACCTGAACAACATCGATGGCCGCGGCGACCTCAAGGACGAGCCGAAGAACCTCACGGCCAAGCAAGCGGTGGATATTCTCCAGCGCCGGCTGAATACGGTGTTCGGCGAGGCCGAGGGCACCATCCGGGTGTTCGAGTCCGACGGTATCGTCGCCGATGCGGCGGCGGGCGCGGACTACATCAAGGTGCGTGCCGATGCCATGTTCAACAGCCGTGATGTGCGTGCGCTGGAGGTCCACGAAGGGCTGGTGCATGTCGGTACCACGCTCAACGGGCTCAACCAGCCGATCTGCACCTTCCTGGCCAAGGGCCCACCGTCGTCGACAGTGACTCAGGAGGGCCTGGCCATCCTGATGGAAGTGATTGCCTTTGCCTCGTACCCGAGCCGCCTGCGCAAGCTGACCAACCGCACTCGGGCCATTCACATGGTCGAGCAGGGCGCCGACTTCATGCAGGTGTATGAGTTCTTCCGTGGCCAGGGCTTCGAGATCGGCCAGAGCTACAGCAACGCCAGCCGAGTGTTCCGCGGCTCGGTGCCGAACGGCCTGCCATTCACCAAGGACTTGTCCTACCTCAAAGGCTTCATCATGGTTTACAACTACATTCAGTTGGCCGTGAAGAAGGGCAAGCTTGAGCAGATCCCGTTGTTGTTCTGCGGCAAGACCACCCTGGAGGACATGCGCACACTGCGTCAGTTGGTCGAAGAAGGCCTGGTCGAACCGCCCAAGTACCTGCCTGAGCAGTTCCGCGATCTGAACGCGTTGTCTGCCTGGATGTGCTTCTCCAACTTCCTCAACCACCTGAGCCTCGATCGCATTGAAGCCGACTACGCGAACATTCTGTAAAGGCCTGGCCCTGACCCTGGCGCTTGCCCTCGGCGGCTGCAGCAGCCTGCTGTTCTATCCAGAGCCAGGCCAGGCATTCACCCCCGAGCGGGCCAAACTGGCCTATCGCGATGTGACCCTGACCACCCGCGATGGCGTGCGCCTGCATGGCTGGTGGCTGCCGGCCAAGGACGGCGTCGAGGTCAAGGGCACGGTGCTGCACCTGCACGGCAACGGCGGCAACCTGCCCGGGCATCTGGGCGGCAGCTACTGGCTGCCGGAGCAGGGCTATCAGGTGCTGATGATCGACTACCGCGGCTATGGCCTGTCCGAAGGCAAGCCAAGCCTGCCCGAGGTGTACGAAGACATCGCCGCAGCCATGAGCTGGCTTGAGCGGGCGCCTGAAGTGCAGGGCAAGCCACTGGTGCTGTTGGGTCAGAGCCTGGGCGGGGCGATGGCGATTCATTACCTGGCGGGCCACCCCGAGCAGCGTCAGCGCTTCAGTGCGCTGGTGTTCGATGGCGTGCCGGCCAGCTATCGCTCGGTCGGGCGTTACGCACTGGGTACCGGTTGGCTGACCTGGCCGCTGCAGGTGCCGCTGTCATGGCTGGTGCCCGACGGCGACAGCGCGATCCGCTCGATCGAGCGCCTGGACAGCCCGCCCAAGTTGTTTTTCCACAGCATCGACGATGCGCTGGTGCCGCTTGAAAACGGCTTGGACCTGTACCGTCATGCGCCACCACCACGGGTGTTGCAACTGACCCGCGGCGGCCACGTGCAGACCTTTGCCGACGCGACCTGGCGCCAGGTGATGATCCGCTTCCTGGATGATCCGACCCATTTCAACGGCCTGCGGCGTTTGGCCGAAGTGCCTAATTTCCCTGATGAGAAGAACAAGCAATGAGTGAAGAACGCAACGCCATCCCGCTGATCCTGACCGGCGTCGGTAGCATCATCGTGACGGTAGGGGCCCTCTGGTATTACGGCTACCTGCATTTTGCCAAGCCTGAGGATGCGCTGTTGTTGCAGGACTTCACCATGCTCAAGACCGTGCCCGGCGAGGACTACAAAGTCTCGCTCGAACCTGCAGCGCAGGTGGCGCAGTGCATGGATGGCGTGCTGGTGTTGATCGACATGCAGCAGAAGGGCCTGACCGGTGTGCTGGTCGACAACCGCAAGCGTGCGGTGCGCTGTGTTGGCCAGGATACGCCGCAACAAATGCAGTGATCCGGATTGGGGCTGCGGCGCAGCCCTTTCGCGACACAAGGCCGCTCCTACAAAAAACAAGACCGCATTCCAACGCGGTTCCCTGTAGGAGCGGCCTTGTGTCGCGAAAGGGTCGCGCAGCGGCCCCAGCAATTCTGAATCCTCCGCCAGAGCAGAGCAAAAAAAACCGCGTGAGCCAAGGGCATCACGCGGTTTTTGTTTGTCGCAACGGGGCTGATACGCAGCCCCGCCTACAAGCCTTACTTGTTACCAGCAGTACGCGGTGCAACAGGCTGGTTGTCGTTGGAAATGGTCACTTCCACACGACGGTTCTGGGCACGGCCGGAGTTGCTGGTGTTGTCAGCAACCGGGTATTCCTTGCCATAACCCTGCGAGACGATACGCGCTGGATCTACACCGGCACGTACCAGTGCCATGCGCACGGCGCCAGCACGACGCTCGGACAGGCTCTGGTTGTAGTTGGCCGAACCGACGCTGTCGGTGTAGCCCTCGACAATCACTTTACGCTCTGGGTTTTCAGCCAGGAACTGTGCCAGCTTGGTCACGTTCGGCAGGGCGCTGCTCTTCAGTTCAGCCTTGTTGAAGTCAAACAACACGTCGCCGAAGGTCACCAGGGTGCCACGGTCGGTCTGCTTGGCGTTGAGGCTGTCCTGCAGTTTCTTGATCTGGGCGTCGCGGGCATCCAGGCGAGCCTGGGCACGTTGCGCAGAAGCGTTTTTCAGTTCGCCTTCAGCAGCGCGCAGGGCGATGGTCTGCTTGGCGACTTCAACGCGCTGGCTGGTCAGGTAGGCCAGCTGATCGACTTTCTTGGTGTCTTCGCGATCCATGTAGGCCTTGTCAGCCTTGTTCAGCCAATCCTGCGCGTCCTTGGTCTCAAGGGCGGCCAGTTTGGTCGACTGCGGGTCGCTCTGCAGCGCCGAGAAGTTGGTGCGAGCAGATTCGAGGTTGGCGTTTGGATCATGCGAGCAAGCAGCAAGGCCAACACTCAGGGCCAGCAGAGCGGGGATCATGACGTAGTTGCGCATAGTGTTCTTCCTTTAATCAGTAACGAAGGCTGGGGGTGGCAGGCAGGCTTATTCAGCGCTGCGCAGGCCTTCCTCACGCAGTTCCTGGACGCCTTGGCGGGAGTCCTGCACGGCTTTTTGCGCTTTGGCAGCCTGTGCCTTGCGCTCTGCTACGCGGGCGTCCCACTCAGCCTGCTCGGCGAGCACCTTGGCTTCTTCGTACTTTTTGTCGTGCATGGCAATTTCAGCTTTCTTGAACTTGTCCTGCGCCGCTTTCATTTCCACTGCAGCGAACTCGGTACCACCGGAGCTCACCGCGGCGTTGACCGCCGATTGGGTCACGGCATACTGCTCGGTCGGCGGCTTGCCGGCGCAACCAGCCAGGACAAACGTGCTGCCCAGGGCCAGCGCGGCCAGTTTCAGGCCATGCATGCGGGTGGAGGATGTAGGCATAGTGCGGCTCTTCATGTTGGTCAGCTCCATTGGATCACTCCTGATGACAATGTCCGTGGCAGTCCATCGCTTTGTCCCCTGCCAGTACGCGCTTCAGCTTGGCTGTGCACTACCACTGTGTGCAGGGTTTTAGCGTGATGGCTATTGGCTCGGACTGGAGCGTTTTTCGAATAGTTCCGCAAAAAATAGCAAGCCGTTACAAGTATTTTCTGACTGAACGGTCAGCGAGAAACTGCGGAACTTTCAGCTTGCGCAGGGGTAGGGCGAGCAAACTGCAGCGGGGCGCGAGCGGCCCCGTGCAGTCGCCAGCGCGTTACTTGGCAGGGTCTGGATCGGTCGTTGCGAGCGTCTGCAGATGCTGCCGCGACAGGGCCAGAAAGCGTGGCGTAGAGCCCACGTCTTCATACATTGGGTCTCCTTGCTCATCGGTGGCGATGACCTGGCGGCCCTGTACATAGGGGAAGCTCGCTTCCAGTTCTTCGAGGGCTGAGGCAACCAGTTCGCCGAGCAATTCTTCGGCAGTGCGTTTAGGGAACATGTCGATCAGCGCGGCCAGGCGCGCTTCTGATTCCAGGTCCAGATGCAGGACGTGGCTGGTCGGGCTCAGGCTGCCTGCGGCGTTCTGTTCCCAGTGTTGGGCGAGTTCGCGGATTTTCATGATGACCTCCGTGCAGCTTGGATAGGGCGTGATGCCATGCACTGATTGGGAGTGGCACTGCTCGACTTTAGTTGCTTTGGCCGTGCCAGGCTTGCCTTGAGCGCGTTGCTGTGGGCACTCTTGGGGCTGCTGGTTCCTGAATGGATGCGCGCACGAGCCGCGCTGGAGAAAGGCCTGATGACCGATATCGATGTACGCTTGCGTGAGGATGTCCATCTGTTGGGGGAACTGCTGGGTGAAACCATTCGCCAGCAGCATGGCGATGCGTTTTTGCAGAAGATCGAAGCCATCCGCCACAGCGCCAAGGCCGACCGCCGCGGCGCGGCCGAGCAGCTCAGCTCGACCCTTGATGACCTGGCCGATGACGAACTGTTGCCAGTGGCGCGGGCGTTCAACCAGTTTCTCAACCTGGCCAACATCGCCGAGCAATATCAGCTCATCCACCGCCGCGCCGCCGACCAGCCCGAGCCGTTCGAGAGCCGAGTATTGCCTGAGCTGCTGGCTCGCCTGAAGCAGGAAGGGCACAGCGACGATGCCCTCGCCCGACAGTTGGCCAAGCTCGATATTCAGCTGGTGCTGACCGCGCACCCGACCGAGGTGGCGCGGCGCACACTTATCCAGAAGTACGACGCCATCGCCGCGCAACTGGCTGTGCAGGATCACCGCGACCTGACCCCCGCCGAGCGCGAGCAGGTGCGTGACAAGCTGCGCCGACTGATCGCCGAGGCCTGGCACACCGAGGAAATCCGCCGTACCCGGCCGACCCCGGTGGACGAAGCCAAATGGGGCTTTGCGGTTATCGAGCATTCGCTGTGGCAGGCCGTGCCCAGCCATCTGCGCAAGGTAGACAAGGCGCTGTTCGAGGCGACCGGCCTGCGTTTGCCGCTGGAGTCGGCGCCGGTCCGTTTCGCGTCGTGGATGGGCGGTGATCGTGATGGCAACCCTAACGTCACTGCCGCCGTGACCCGCGAGGTGCTGTTGCTGGCGCGCTGGATGGCAGCGGATCTATTCCTGCGTGATATCGACAGCCTTGCCGCCGAACTGTCGATGCAGCAGGCCAGCACCGAATTGCTGGAGCAGGCAGGCGAGGGCGCTGAACCCTATCGCAGTGTGCTCAAGCAACTGCGCGAGCGTCTGCGCGCGACGCGCAGCTGGGCCCAGGCCGCACTGACCAGCAACCAATCGCCCGGTGCCCAGGTGCTCAGCGACAACCGCCAATTGCTCGGCCCGCTGGAGCTGTGCTATCGCTCGCTGCACGAATGCGGCATGGGCGTGATTGCCGATGGCCCGCTGCTCGACTGCCTACGCCGCGCCGTCACCTTTGGCTTGTTCCTGGTGCGCCTGGACGTTCGTCAGGATGCCGCTCGCCATCGCGATGCCATGAGTGAGATCACCGACTACCTCGGCCTTGGCCGTTACGCTGACTGGGATGAAGAGCAGCGCATCGAATTCCTCCAGGCCGAACTGAAAAACCGCCGGCCTTTGCTCCCGGCCCACTTCAAGCCCCAGGCCGACACCGCCGAGGTCCTCGACACGTGCCGCGAAGTGGCCGCCGCCCCAGCCGCGTCACTTGGCTCGTACGTCATCTCCATGGCCGGCGCGGCGTCGGATGTGCTGGCTGTGCAACTGCTGCTCAAGGAAGCCGGCCTGACCCGGCCGATGCGCGTGGTGCCGTTGTTCGAAACCCTGGCCGACCTGGACAACGCCGGCCCGGTCATGCAACGCCTGCTCGGCCTGCCGGGTTACCGCAGCGGCCTGCGCGGCCCGCAGGAGGTGATGATCGGCTACTCCGACTCGGCCAAGGATGCCGGCACCACGGCGGCGGCCTGGGCGCAGTACCGCGCCCAGGAAACCCTGGTGCAGATCTGCCGCGAGCATCAGGTCGAACTGCTGCTGTTCCATGGCCGTGGCGGCACCGTCGGCCGCGGCGGTGGCCCGGCCCATGCGGCGATCCTGTCGCAGCCACCCGGTTCGGTCGCCGGGCGCTTCCGCACCACCGAGCAGGGCGAGATGATCCGCTTCAAGTTCGGCTTGCCGGGCATCGCCGAGCAGAACCTCAACCTGTATCTGGCGGCTGTGCTCGAAGCGACCCTGCTGCCGCCACCGCCGCCTGAGCCGGCCTGGCGTGAGGTGATGGACCAACTCGCCGCCGATGGCGTCAAGGCCTACCGCGGGGTGGTGCGCGAGAACCCGGACTTCGTCGAATATTTTCGCCAGTCCACCCCGGAACAGGAGCTGGGCCGGCTGCCGCTGGGCAGTCGCCCGGCCAAGCGCCGCGCTGGTGGTATCGAGAGCCTGCGGGCAATCCCGTGGATCTTCGGCTGGACGCAGACGCGGCTGATGCTGCCGGCATGGCTCGGCTGGGAAAGCGCGCTGAACAATGCGCTGGCGCGTGGCCAGGGTGAGCTGTTGGCGCAGATGCGCGAGCAATGGCCGTTCTTCCGCACCCGCATCGACATGCTCGAGATGGTCCTGGCCAAGGCCGATGCGCAGATCGCCGAGGCCTACGACCAACGTCTAGTGCAACCCGAGCTGCTGCCATTGGGTGCGCATCTGCGCGACCTATTGTCGCAGTCATGCCAGGTGGTGCTGGGCCTGACCGGGCAGCCGGTGCTACTGGCACACAGCCCTGAAACCCTCGAGTTCATTAGCCTGCGCAACACCTATCTGGACCCGCTGCATCGCCTTCAGGCCGAGCTGCTGGCGCGCTCGCGCGGCCGTGAAGCCGCTCTGGACAGCCCGCTGGAGCAGGCGCTGCTGGTCACTGTGGCAGGGATTGCCGCCGGCCTGCGCAACACCGGTTAACGTGCCAGCAAAGGAGGCTCAGGTGGGTTGCAGCGGACCACAATAGTGCACGGCAGAACAGGGTTGCACCGAGGGCAACCCTTGCCATGTCAGGTCGCAAGTGGCGGTTTATCGCAACTTTGGGACGCTTGTCTGGTCGCCGGGCGCTGTGTATCTTGATCAGCCTTTTGACCGATTTTCTGGTCGACACCTGATTTTCCGGACTTGGCCCTGACGCCGACTCCGTTGATTTGCATAAAAAAATATGAGGAGCACAAGATGCGCGTAATTCTGCTGGGAGCTCCCGGGGCCGGTAAAGGTACTCAGGCAAAATTCATCACCGAAAAGTTCTCGATCCCACAGATCTCCACCGGCGACATGTTGCGTGCCGCAGTGAAGGCTGGCACCCCCCTGGGCGTCGAAGCCAAAGCGATCATGGACGCTGGCAAGCTGGTCTCCGACGAACTGATCATCAACCTGGTCAAGGACCGTATTGCCCAGCCTGACTGCGCCAACGGTTTCCTCTTCGACGGCTTCCCGCGCACCATTCCGCAGGCCGAAGCGCTGACCACTGCCGGCGTCGAGTTGGACGCCGTGGTCGAGATCGCCGTGGAAGACGAAGAGATCGTTCAGCGCATCGCTGGCCGTCGCGTCCATGAAGGCTCGGGCCGCGTCTACCACGTGGTCTACAACCCGCCAAAGGTTGCCGGTAAAGACGACGTGACTGGCGAAGACCTGGTTCAGCGCAAAGACGACACCGAAGAAACCGTGCGTCATCGCCTGTCGGTCTACCACGACCAGACCAAGCCATTGGTCAACTTCTACCAGAAGCTCGGCGCTGCCAACGGCAAGCCGAAGTACAGCCACATCGAAGGTGTCGGCTCGGTTGAAGCAATCACTGCCAAGGTCCTTGCAGCCCTGAGCTGATCGTTACCTTGCATACGACAACGGCCCGCTTGCGGGCCGTTGTCGTTTATACTGGCGCTCTTTTTCTTGCGTCTGGAAACCCGTTCGATGACCACCTTGCTGGCCCTGGATACCGCCACCGAAGCCTGTTCCGTTGCATTGCTGCATGACGGCAAGGTCACCAGCCATTACGAGGTCATCCCGCGCCTGCACGCGCAAAAGCTGCTGCCGATGATCAAGCAGTTGCTGGCCGAGGCGGGCGTGGCGCTGAGCGCTGTCGATGCCATTGCCTTCGGTCGCGGCCCGGGCGCTTTTACCGGCGTGCGCATTGCCATCGGCGTGGTCCAGGGCCTGGCCTTCGCCCTGGAGCGGCCAGTGCTGCCGGTTTCCAACCTCGCCGCGCTGGCCCAGGGCGTGTTGCGTGAGCGTGGCATCACTCAGGTTGCCGCAGCCATCGATGCACGCATGGATGAAGTCTACTGGGGCTGCTACCAGGCCACTGCTGGCGAGATGCGTCTGGTTGGCCGCGAAGCGGTATTGCCACCCGAGCGGGTAGCCCTGCCGGATGGCAGCAGCGGTGACTGGTTCGGCGCCGGTACTGGCTGGGCGTACCACGAGCGCCTGGCCGTGCCGGTCAGCGCCATGGACACCAGCCTGCTGCCGAGTGCACTCGATGTGCTCAGCCTGGCCGGATTCGCCTGGGCCCGCGGCGAAGCAGTCGCCGCCGACCAGGCTCAGCCGGTTTATCTGCGCGATAACGTGGCCACGCCAAAGGCGGTTTAAGCGGCTGTTCGTCGGCTGCTTACTTTTGCGCTAAACCTTTGGTGAGAACTGTGGTCCAGTTATCACAATGGCATTAGCGATGGATCTCTGATGCTGCTAAATTGCCATCATTGATCCTGAGTGCTCATTTCATGCGTATCGACGGCTTTTCACCGCAGTCCTATCCGATCAAGCGCGCACCGCGCAAGGCACCGGTGCGTGACGATGCAGTCGAAGACGCCGAGCTGATCGAAGAGTCCGAGGTCGCGCAGGAAACCCGCACTCGCCGCAGCACAGGTGGCTTGCCCGCCCGCCAGCAGGATATGGTCTTCCCCCGCGCCCGCGACCGGCGCACTGCAACCGCTCTGGCCAGCTACATGGCGACTGCCGGCTTTACCGATTGGGATATGGAAGTGTTGGGGCTTGATCTGTACATTTGATGGATGAAGCCATCGCCCCTGCCGTACTTTCTTGGTTGCCCGTCCTGGAGCGAAAGCGCCTGGCGCGACTATCTCTACCCCGCCGATGCCCGCGTCACTGATTACCTCGCGCTGTACAGCCAGGTGTTCAATGCCGTCGAAGGCAACACCACCTTCTATGCCAGCCCGGCGCCGTCCACGGTAGAACGCTGGGCGCAAATCATGCCGCCGGGTTTTCGCTTTACCGCCAAATTCCCGCGTGAAGTCAGCCACGGCGGGGATCTGCGCGAGCAGCTCGAGGCGGCGTTGGCCTTTACCCGGCTGATGGCGCCACTGGGGGAGCGGGTGGCGCCTTATTGGTTGCAGTTACCGGCCACGTTTGGCCCTTCGCGGTTGCCCGAGCTTGCGTACTTTCTGCAAGAAGTCGGCGTGCCGGTTGCGGTTGAGGTACGTAACGACGCCTTTTTCGCGCGTGGCGACGAGGAGCGAGCGCTCAATCGTCTGCTGCATGGCATGGGTGTCGAGCGCATCTGTCTGGACTCGCGTGCGTTGTTCAGCTGCACCTCACGTGAGCCCGCCGTGTTGCACGCGCAGAGCAAGAAGCCTCGCGTACCGGCGCGCCCGGCTGCTTTCAGCCAGCATCCACAGGTGCGCTTTATCGGCCAGCCTGAAGTGATTGGCAATGAGCCGTTTCTGACACCGTGGGTGAGCAAGGTCGCCGAGTGGATCGAAGCCGGCCTGAGCCCTTATGTGTTTCTGCATACTTCCGACAACCAGCAGGCGGCAGCCCTGGCTCAGCGCTTTCACCAGCGCTTGAGCGAGCGCCTGCCGGGGTTGCCAGCATTGGCGGAATTGCCACGAGCGCCTGAGGTCGAACAGCTGGGTCTACTCTGACCACTCGTCAATCTGCTGGAGCCTGTGATCATGGATGTACAAACCCTGCGAGCTGAGGCCTTCAAGGCGCTGCATGAGCGTGACGGTGCCTTCGTCATGGCCAATCCCTGGGACGCCGGCTCGGCCAAACTCCTGGCGAACATGGGCTTCGAAGCGCTGGCGACCACCAGTGCCGGCCTTGCCTTCAGCCTCGGCCGCGCCGACGCCGAAGGGGTGCTGAGCCTGGACGATACCTTGGGCAACGCCCGGGCTATCGTCGACGCGACCGCATTGCCAGTCGCCGCCGACCTGGAAAACGGCTTTGGCGACTTGCCTGAAGACTGCGCCCAGGCGATCTTGCGCGCGGCCGAGGCGGGCCTGGTGGGCGGCTCGATCGAAGACGCCAGCACCCGCAGCGATGCCCCCATCTACGACATGGGTCTGGCTGTGGAGCGGATTCGTGCCGCCGCCCAGGCCGCGCGCAGCTTGCCGTTTACCTTCACCCTGTGCGCCCGCGCAGAGAACCTGCTGCATGAGCGGATGGACCTCGACGACACCATCCTGCGCTTGCAGGCCTACGCCGAAGCGGGAGCCGATGTGCTCTACGCTCCGGGCCTGCGCAGCGCCGATGAAGTGCGCGCGGTGGTGCAGGCGCTGGCACCCAAGCCAGTCAACGTGCTGATGGGTCTGGCTGGCGTGCCGTTGAGCGTCAACCAGTTGCAGGACCTTGGCGTGCGCCGCATCAGCGTCGGCTCGTCACTGGCCCGCGCTGCATTTGGCGCGCTGCAGCGGGCGGCGTCGGAGATCCGCGAGCAGGGCACCTTCAGCTACGCCGAGCAGAGCATGCCGTTTGCTCAGCTCAACGATCTGTTCCGTCGCTAAGCCTTGATGCGCTGGCTCGGTTGGCTGCTGTTCATCCTCTCACTGGCGGCGGCGCAAGCCTGGTACCTGGGCTGGCGCCCGCCCGCAGCCTGGAACCCATGGGCGGCGCTCGATGTGCGTCAGCCGCCGAACTGGCTGACCGCCTACAAGCTGTCACGGCTGCGCCAGGACCCAGCCCTGTGCGAACAAGCCCTGCAAAGCTCCGGCCTGCGTTATCGCGCCCAGGCCGACAGCCCGGCCAGCGCGCGCTGCCCGTTGAGCAACGTATGGCGAGTCGAGGCAGGGCAGGCCAGCCTGAGCAGCAGTTTCATCGCCAGTTGCCCGCTGGCGGTGGCCTATGCCCTGTTCGAGACCCATGGCTTGCAGCCGGCCGCGCAGCGCGTGTTTGGCCAGCCGGTGACGCGGGTCGAGCACCTTGGCAGCTTTGCCTGTCGCAATGTGTATAACCGCAAGGAAGGGCGCCTGAGCCAGCACGCGACGGCCAACGCTCTGGACCTCAGCGCTTTTCGCCTCAAGGATGGCCAGCGCATCGTGCTGGCGCAGGACTGGCAGGGTGGCGGGCAAAAGGCCGAGTTTCTGCGCGAGGTGCGCAAGGCTGCCTGTGCCAGCTTCAGTACGGTGCTAAGCCCGGATTACAACGCCGCTCATCACAATCACTTCCACCTCGACATGGGCGTCTGGCAGGTCTGCCGTTAGGCGTGCACGCGCACGTTGTTCAGCACTACCGGGCGTGCCCAGTGCATGTCGAACTCAAGGTCGTGCTGCTGCAGGGTCAGGGTTGGCTGATCGAACGGCTCCGGCGCCGGGTCGAGCAGGTCCATGTCGAATTCGGCAATCGGCAGGTACAGCGGGCGCGGCGCGGGGGCAGCGCCAGGCGTTGGCAGCGGCTGGCCCTGATGCATCACGACGGGGCGTAACCAGCTGTTGCTGAGGTCGAGATCGCGCTGCTGCTCGATCATCTCGGCGGCGCTGAACGGCTCGGGCGCAGGTTCAAGCAGTGCGGCTTCAAGCTCCGCCTTGGGCAGGAACAGCGGCTCGGGCGGTTTGACTTCGGTATCGCTGACCTGACAGGCACGCTGCAAGTCGATCAATGCCAGGGCGCGGGCGCCGCCGGTGGGCTCACCACTGACCTGGTCATGCTGCTGCAGCGCCTGGCTGACCGGATCCACTTCAACAGCACTCTGATCGGCCATCGCCCGGGCAAAGAAATCCTGCCACAGGTGGCTGACGCCACCGAGTGCCTGGGTATTCTGCCGACCGTAGTTGCCGACAGGCGACAGGTAGGTCAAGCCGATGGGAAGAGTGTCTGTCATGGCAGTCGCGGCGGTTCAGCTCTGGCACAATAGCGGATACTGCGTGTATCGGCAGTGGCCGGTGTTTCATTAATTTTTTCGGGTGCAGGATCGGATGGTAGAGCAAGAGCAGGGCACGGGCATCACAGTCGAGGCGTTGGCGCCCGAGTACCAGGCCCAGGCGCAGCAGTGGGCGCTACAACTGGGGTTGCCGCTTGATGACGATACGGCCGCAGTTGCGCTGCAGATCGGCGTTGACGGTCTGCAGTTGCAGCAGCTTGGGCCGCAGGCTCCGGGGCCGGTGCGGGTGGACTTCGTCGAAGGCCAGGCCGCCCACCGCCGTCTGTTCGGCGGTGGCAGCGGGCAGATGATCGCCAAGGCCGTGGGCATTGCCCAGGGCGTGCGGCCGCAGGTGCTGGATGCCACTGCCGGCCTCGGCAAGGATGCTTTCGTGCTGGCCAGCCTGGGCTGTCAGATGACCCTGATCGAGCGCCAGCCGCTGGTTGCTGCTTTGCTTGCAGACGGCCTGCAACGCGCCCGCGACGATCATGAAGTCGGCCCCATCGTCGAGCGCATGCGCTTGCTGGTCGGCAATGCGATCGACACCATGCACGCCTGGCAAGGTGAGCCACCCCAAGTGATCTACCTCGACCCGATGTTTCCCCATCGAGAGAAGACCGCGCTGGTGAAAAAAGAGATGCGTGTGTTCCGCCCGCTTGTAGGCGACGACCTCGATGCTCCGGCATTGTTGGCTGCCGCGCTGGCACTGGCCAGCCACCGCGTAGTGGTCAAGCGCCCGCGCAAGGCGCCGATCATCGACGGGCCCAAGCCCAGCCACAGCCTGGAAGGCAAATCGAGCCGCTACGACATCTACCCGAAGAAAGCCCTCAAGGCCTAAGGCGCATACGCCCGTACAAACAGCTCGACGACTTCGCGCACATGCGCCTCGGCCTCGTCGCCGACCAGCGGCGGCGCGCAGCCGAGCAGCAAGCGGTAATCCGGCGCGCCCTTGATCAGGCAAAAGAAGTGTTCGGCAGCGCGCAATGGGCTGTCGATCGCCAGCAGGCCGCGCTCGGCAGCATTGCGCAGCAGCGCTTCCATTTCGGCAAGGATCAACTTCGGCCCGGCTTCATAGAAGTACTGGCCAAAGCCCGGGTCCTGGCTGCCCAGTGCCATGATCAGGCGGCTCAGCTTGACCGACTCGTCACTGCTGATCAGTGCGTGGAAGTTACGCGCGATATTCAGCAGCACCTGGTCGATCGGCACGCCGTCGTGCAACTCGAAGATCAGCTCCGGCAGTTGGCTTTGGCAGGTCGCCATCACCGCCGAGCCGAACAGGGTCTGCTTGTCGGTGAAGTGGCTGTAGACCGTCAGTTTTGAAACACCTGCCGCCGTGGCGACCGCATCCATGCTGGTGTTGGCATAGCCAAGGCTCAAGAACAGCGCTTTGGCAGCTTCAAGGATGGCCTCGCGTTTGGCCAGGTCCTTCGGCCGGCCAGGGCCGATGGGTGCGTCGTTTGGCATCAGGGTCTGCATTTGGGTGAACAGGTGGGTATCTTACCGGTTCAGGAGCCTGTCGGCTGTAGTGGGCGAGCAATCATTGGTCGACACATGGCCTGGAGGCCCAGCCCCCGCGCGCTGAAAATCACCCAGGAATTCGTGGTTTTTCACGATCTTCTGGATCGCGGCATCATCCTGCTAAATTGGCGCCCAGTCCGTACCCTTACAGGCTGAGAATGTCTTGGAGGGGAAATGATTATTCACGGGGAGTGGCATCAGGTACCGGGGGCTACGTGTGCTGCTCTGGCATCGCTGCGCGATATCGCACCGCGGCAACTTCCGGATGAATACTATCTCTTGCTGAGTCATTGCAATGGCGGTGAAGGCCCATTACCTGTCGAACCACAGTATTTCATCCTCTATCCGGCTGAGGATGCAGCAAGCCCGGAGCAGTTATCGCTTTATCAGCAGATGGCTCCTGGGATGTTCGTGATTGGCGACAATGGTGGTAGTGAAGTCGTTGCTTTTGACTTGCGCGCTAACTCAGCGCCTTGGCCGGTAGTGTGCTTTGATCCTATCGACCCAATGGGTTCTATTCTACTGATTGCCCAAAACTTCAAGTCGTTCGTGGCGCTGGTTGGAAGGGAGTGAGGTTTATGCCGATGGTCGGGTGGGCTCAAGCACTGTGGCTCTAGTGGGCTTCGCCTTGCCTGGTTGTCCAAGTCAGCGACGAACGCTATGTCCGCTATAGGGCGCAGCTGCCGGTCGTAGCGAGACGCTATGCACCCAATACGTACATTCGAAAGCATTCCGCCAAGTACTTCACGGTTGATACAATCTCCTCGCTTTTAAACTGATGAGATGGACTTCATGGATCTGTATGTCGTGCGGCATGGTGAAACCTGGGCGAATGCCGAGCATCGTTACTTGGGATCGCTCGACCCATCGCTCACGGAACGGGGGCGTGAACAGGCTCAAGCGCTAAGGGCGAGTTTGCCCCATGAACTGGACACGCTTGTCGTATCTCCTCGTCTGCGGGCAATGGAAACCGCCAGTATTCTTAACGAGAAGCTCAAGCTCCCGATCCAGACAATGGACTGCTTTCGAGAGCGCGATGTAGGGGTTTTCGAGGGCCTGACCCAGAGAGATGCAAGGGAACGATATCCGCATCTTTGGTCGCAAAACATTACCCGTCAATGGGGGCTCGGACCCACCGGAGGAGAATCGATCGCCGAGGTTGTAAAGCGGGTTAGGGACGGATTGGTAGACCTGGAGTCGAGATATCCTTCGAAGCGCGTACTTCTTGTAGCGCACGGCTTTGTTGCGAAGACTATCAGGGCGCTGGCCAAGAATGACTTTTCAGACTTCTATAACTGGCAGCTTTCCAACGGCAACATGCTGTGTTTGGAAGGCTTTGTACTCCCGCCACCTGACTTAAAGAAGCTACAGGCCTCGTTACCACCGGGCGATTAAGGTAGTCCCTAGCATCGTTGATCTCTAGGGAATATCTGGAAGTCTGCTATTGGTCGATCGCGGTCATTCATGACCGGCTGCTTTCGACCCAAAAGGGACATTGGAGAAACGTCAAACGGTCAAATCCTTGATCATTCTTATAACCTCATAACTACCCGTGTCGGATGTGCGAACAAATCTGTCGCAAACACGAAAACCACAACCCAAGTAGCATTTGACGGCGCGCATGTTGGTTGACCGTACATTTAGCGTTACTGCCAGCAGCCAGTGGTATACATCCAGTTGATCAAGCGTAAGCTGGATGGCTCGTCGTCCGATCCCTTGCCCCATCAGTGCGGTGTCACCTAGTAGCACGCCAAGGCTGGCATGGGCTGGATGGTCACTGGACTCTACCCAGATCGTGCCGATGCCTCGCCCATCGACAACGATAACTTGCCAGAGCAACACCTTTCGACTGGGTTGTGTTCGTGCCATGTAGGTCGAAGCACGCGTATCAGTTGCCCAGCGCTCCAACGCCGCGTGATCGGCCAGAGTGAATGCACGTAGAGAGACTTTATTCGTCATGAATCGAGCGTAAAGCCATAGCGGGTAAGTGCGAGGGGCTCACCGTTTTCTTCAAAGATGCGTGGGCTTCCTGCCTGCGCTGAAAAACCATGCTTGCAGTAAAAGCGTGTGGCTCGCTCGTTGCCATTAAGCACCCACGCACAAACCTGTTGATAGCCATGACCCATCAATGCCTGCCGGGCCTCTGCCCATAGAACCGTACCAATACCACACGCCCAGAATGTCGGGTCGAGGTAGATTGCCATCAGTTCAGCAGTGCCGGTGGGAGCATCTTGATCACGGCTAGGGCCGAAGGAAACCCAGCCAATCACTTGCCCATCAACTGCGGCAACACGAATTGACGGGCTGCCAGACTCAATTGCCTGCTTCAGGAACACCACACGGCGTTCCACACTGGTGTCCAGAGAACTCAGGTATTGTTTTGACAACAGGCCTTCGTAGGCGCTTTGCCAGCTGCGGATGTGAAGAATGGCAATGGCAGCGGCATCATCGCTGACAGGCTTGCGAACAAGGAGCTTGGGTAACAGGCTGATGCTATCCATGTGATCAGACCTAAAAGGGTACTGCGTAGGCTGTTGCATGCGCCATGCCAGCTGGCGAGTTACGATCAACTGGCGCTTATGGCGGCATCAGCAAATTTTTCCTGCTCCCCAATCACACAAACTGTTTCGGCGGTGTTCTCAGATCAACAGTAACGGCCTGGCTCCATCCAGCCATGCCTATTGGGGGTTTAATGCTTCGCACAAGGAGGTCAACCACATGAGTGTTTCGAAGGCATGGCCGGAGTCAGCCATTCACGCGCTGGAAGTACGTCTGCTTGAACGCGAGTCTCGCCTTGATCGCGACATACTGGAAAGCTTGCTGGCTCCAGATTTTGTGGAATTTGGCGCGGATGGTGCCGTTTGGAACCGAACACAGATTATAGACGCCTTGCTGGAGCAGGACTTTGTCCAGCGTCAGATCAACGATTTTCAGATACGTATCCTGTCCGAAAAAGTGGTGCTGACCACCTATCTATGCACTGTCCGTAGTTCGAGCGGCAACAGCGAATCTTTGAGAAGCTCAATATGGCGCCAGGTGGGGGACGGTTGGCAAATGGCATTCCACCAAGGAACGGTGAGGGCAAGGAAATAACAATATGCGCCAGTTGAATGGCTGCTTCGGGTCGAAAGCAGTCGGCCGCGATTGGCCCAGTCTTCAGAGCTGGTTTCAGCCAACGCTGGCTGTTACAGATGGTCTCCAAGTTGCTCTACTTGTGTTCAAGTGCCAACCTATCGAGAGACGATATCAAGGAAGAACATGGACATTCGAGCAACGACCGAAATGGATTGGGTCCTACTGAAACACGTCAGGCTCGCCGCGCTGCTGGATGCGCCAACCGCCTTTGGGGTCAGTTACGAAACTGCCGCTGACTACAATAGCGACCAATGGAAGCGAAGAGCGTCTTCAACGGAGACTGAATTCTGGCTGGCGTTCCAGGAAGGCAAAGCCGTTGGCATGGTGGGTGCGACGGTCAGTAATTCAAAGCGCTTCAACTTGATCGGGATGTGGGTTGAGCCAGCGGCCCGGGGATCTGGCATCGCAAAAAAACTGGTCGATATTGTCAAAGCTCGATCCTCTGAAAGAGGCTTTGACGGCGTGTTTCTGGATGTCGCGCCCGAAAATACGAGAGCCTCACGCTTTTACTTGAAGCAGGGCTTTGTTTTTCTGAACGAATGGGAGCCATTGGAGAGCCATCCGCACATCACTGTTCAAGCAATGCTATGGACAGTGCGCTAAGGGCTGGGGCGGACTACTGCGCAGTCTGGGGGTTGCCATGGTTCAGCCAAGCCAAAGTCCGTTCAAGGTCGCTAACGGCTATCCACGAGCGGCAGCTATCACCCAGTGCAGCCGTTGCGTCTGACAGCGACCTATGTGAGAGCGGGTTAACCCGCGATTACCGCCAAAGCCGGGGCCAGCTCTACGCCTTGCGCTCGGTTTGGGTGCCTTAGTCCAATCCGGATGAAAACAGGCTTGGGCAAGGTGAAAAGCCACGGAATTTTCTAGCGCTCGCCGACTTCCCGCGACCGCACAGCTGATTTAATATACTCGCCAGTATAAATATTAAAAGTGCATCACACGGACGGTCTCCCATCATGTTGCGTCATGCCTGGTCAATCGCTTTGCCCGCCGCTTCAGCCTTGCTGCTGGCCGCCTGTGGTCAGGAGACCGCGCCGCCCGCCGCGCCGCGTCCGGCTCTGGTGGTGCAGCCGCAGCCGGCCAGTGCTGCCGCCGACAGCTACCCTGGCGAAGTGCGCGCACGCTTCGAGCCTGAGCTGGCCTTCCGCATTGGCGGCAAAGTCAGCAAGCGCCTGGTGGAAGAAGGGCAGCGGGTCAAGGCCGATCAGCCGCTGGCCGAGCTCGACCCTCAGGATGTACGCCTGCAACTTCAAGCCAACCGCGCCCAGCTTGCCGCCGCGCAGGCCAACCTGGCGCTGGTGCAGACCGAACGTGAGCGTTATCAGAAATTGCTCGACCGGCAGATGGTCAGCCGCTCGCAGTTCGACAATGCCGAAAACCTTTACCGCGCAGGCCTTGCCCGGCTCAAGCAGGCTCAGGCCGAAGCTGATGTGGCCGGCAACCAGGCCGACTATGCAGTGCTGCGCGCGCCGCAGGCGGGGGTGATATCCAAGCGTCAGGTCGAGGTTGGTCAGGTTGTCGCAGCAGGGCAGACGGTGTTTACCCTGGCAGCAGATGGCGAACGGGAGGTGGTGATCGGCCTGCCTGAACAGCAGTTTTCGCGCTTTGCCGTCGGCCAGGCCGTCAGCGTCGAGCTGTGGTCGCAGCCCAATCAGCGTTACCCCGCGCGCATCCGCGAACTGTCCCCGGCAGCCGATCCGCGCTCGCGCACCTTTGCCGCACGCATCGCCTTTGACTCGAGCAAGGCCCCAGCTGAGCTGGGCCAAAGCGCCAGGGTATTCGTGGCCCATGAAGGCCAGCCGGCATTGGCATTGCCGTTGTCGGCGGTAACCGCCGAGCAGGGCCAGGCCTACGTATGGCGAGTTGACAAGGAAAAACGCCTGCAGCGCGTTGCGGTGCGCCTGGGTGCCTACGGCGCCGAGATCGTGCCGGTGCTGGACGGGCTGGCGCCGGGCGACTGGATCGTCGCTGCCGGTGGTCATGTGCTGCGCGAGGGCCAGCGGGTGCGGCCGGTCGACCGCAGTAATCGTGATGTGGATCTGGCGGCCAAGGAGTAAGTCCCGATGGGTTTCAACCTTTCCGCCTGGGCGCTGCGCAATCGCCAGATCGTACTGTTTCTGATGATCCTGCTGGCCGCGATTGGTGCGATGTCCTACACCAAGCTGGGGCAGAGCGAGGATCCGCCGTTTACTTTCAAGGCCATGGTCATTCGCACCATCTGGCCGGGTGCGAGCGCCGAAGAGGTATCGCGTCAGGTTACCGAGCGCATCGAAAAGAAGCTGATGGAAACCGGCGAGTACGAAAAGATCGTCTCGTTCTCGCGCCCGGGCGAGTCGCAGGTCACCTTCATGGCCCGCGATTCGCTGCACTCCAAGGACATCCCCGAGCTGTGGTACCAGATCCGCAAGAAGGTCGCGGATATCCGCCACACCTTGCCGCCGGAGATCCAGGGGCCGTTCTTCAATGACGAGTTCGGTACCACCTTCGGCAATATCTATGCGTTGTCTGGCGAAGGCTTTGACTACGCCGTGCTCAAGGATTACGCCGACCGCATCCAGATCCAGCTGCAACGGGTCAAGGATGTGGGCAAGGTCGAGCTGATCGGTCTGCAGGATGAAAAGATCTGGATCGAGCTGTCCAACCTCAAGCTGGCTACCCTTGGCGTATCGCTGGCGGCTGTGCAGCAGGCGCTGCAAGAGCAGAATGCGGTGAGCAGCGCAGGCTTCTTCGAGACCCCGAGCGAGCGCCTGCAGCTGCGCGTCAGCGGCCGCTTCGACAGTGTCGAGCAGATCCGCCAATTCCCGATCCGGGTCGGCGAGCGCACCTTGCGTATCGGCGATGTCGCCGAGGTGCACCGTGGCTTCAACGACCCACCGGCGCCGCGCATGCGCTTCATGGGTGAAGACGCCATAGGCCTGGCCGTGGCGATGAAGGACGGCGGCGATATCCTGGTGCTGGGCAAGGCGCTGGAAGTCGAGTTCGCTCGGCTGGCGCACAACCTGCCGGCCGGCATGGAGCTGCGCAAGGTGTCCGACCAGCCGGCGGCGGTCAAGGCCGGGGTCGGCGAGTTTGTCCAGGTGCTGGTCGAAGCGTTGGTGATCGTGCTGCTGGTGAGCTTCTTCTCGCTCGGCCTGCGTACCGGGTTGGTGGTGGCGCTGGCGATTCCTCTGGTGCTGGCGATGACTTTTGCCGCCATGCACTACTTCGGCATCGGCCTGCACAAGATTTCCCTCGGTGCGCTGGTATTGGCCCTTGGCCTGTTGGTCGATGACGCGATCATTGCCGTGGAAATGATGGCGATCAAGATGGAGCAGGGTTACGACCGGCTCAAGGCGGCCAGTTACGCCTGGACCAGCACGGCGTTCCCGATGCTCACCGGCACCCTGATCACCGCGGCGGGCTTTTTGCCGATCGCCACCGCAGCCTCTAGCACCGGCGAATACACCCGCTCGATTTTCCAGGTAGTGACCATTGCCCTGTTGACCTCATGGGTCGCGGCGGTGCTGTTCGTGCCGTACCTGGGTGAGCGCTTGCTGCCGGATCTGGCCAAGCTGCATGCCGCTCGCGGCCACACTGACCCCTACGCGACGCCGTTTTACCAACGCGTGCGGCGGGTGGTCGAGTGGTGCGTGCGCCGGCGCAAGACGGTGATCCTGCTGACCATCGCCGCGTTCGTCGGCAGCATCCTGCTGTTCCGTTTCGTGCCGCAGCAGTTCTTCCCGGCGTCGGGTCGCCCGGAGCTGATGATTGACCTGAAGCTGGCCGAAGGCGCCTCGCTGAGCAATTCCGCCGAACAGGTCAAGCGCCTCGAAGGCCTGCTCAAGAACCAGGACGGCATCGACAACTACGTGGCCTACATCGGCACCGGTTCGCCGCGCTTCTACCTGCCGCTGGACCAGCAGTTGCCGGCGGCCAGTTTTGCCCAGTTCGTGGTGCTGGCCAAATCCCTCGAGGAGCGCGAGGCGCTGCGTAGTTGGCTGATCGCGACCTTGGATGAGCAGTTCCCGCAATTGCGCTCCCGCGTCACGCGCCTGGAAAACGGCCCACCGGTCGGTTACCCGGTGCAGTTCCGGGTAACCGGCGAGCACATCGAGAAGGTGCGCGCGCTGGGCCGCGAAGTGGCAAGCAAGGTGCTGGAGAACCCGCACGTAGTGAACGTGCACCTGGACTGGGAAGAACCAAGCAAGGCGGTGTTCCTGCAGATCGATCAGGATCGTGCGCGGGCGCTGGGAGTGAGCACTTCCAAGTTGGCGAGCTTCCTGCGCAGCTCGCTGACCGGTAGCTCGGTGAGCCAGTTCCGCGAAGACAACGAGTTGATCGAGATTCTGGTGCGCGGCACGGCCGAGGCGCGGGGTGACCTGGGTAACCTGGCCAGCCTCGCAGTGCCCACCGATAACGGCCAGAGCGTGGCGCTGTCGCAGGTGGCAACTCTCGAATATGGCTTTGAGGAAGGCATCATCTGGCACCGCAATCGCCTGCCGACAGTGACCGTGCGCGCCGACATCTATGACAAGCAACAGCCGGCGACGCTGGTCAAGCAGATCGAGCCTTCGTTGCAGCAGGTGCGTGCCAACTTGCCGGACGGCTATCTGCTCGAGGTCGGTGGCACTGTCGAGGACTCCGAGCGCGGGCAGAAGTCGGTCAATGCCGGCATGCCGCTGTTCATCGTGGTGGTGTTGAGCCTGCTGATGATCCAGCTGCGCAGCTTCTCGCGCACGGTGATGGTGTTTCTCACCGCACCGCTGGGGTTGATCGGGGTGACGCTGTTCCTGCTGATCTTCCGCCAGCCGTTCGGCTTTGTGGCCATGCTCGGCACCATTGCTCTGGCGGGGATGATCATGCGCAACTCGGTAATCCTGATCGACCAGATCGAGCAGGACATCGCTGCGGGCATGCAGCGCTGGCAAGCCATTATCGAGGCCACGGTGCGGCGCTTCCGACCGATCGTGCTGACTGCGCTGGCCGCGGTGCTGGCGATGATTCCGCTGTCACGCAGCGTGTTCTACGGGCCGATGGCGGTGGCAATCATGGGCGGTCTGATCGTCGCCACGGTGCTGACGCTGTTGTTCCTGCCGGCGCTGTATGCGGCATGGTTCAAGGTCAGGAAGGATACGTAAGGGCGCTGGGCGCACCTGCTGCCAATCTGCAGCAGGCGCGCCAGCGAAGGGCCTCAGAGGGCGCCGAAGACTTTCTTGGCCAGGCTGGTAGCAGCCTGCGCCGGGTTCTGGCGAATGCTCTGCTCTTGCTTGGCAATCATCTCGAACAGGCCATCGAGGGCCTGCTCGGTGACGTAGCTTTCGACGTTGGCGCTCTTGCTGCTGCCAAGGCCCAGAGCCGAGGCTTGACCGGCAAAGCTGTTGTACTGCTGGACGACGCCGACCTTGTCGGTGGCAGCCTTGACGATCGGCAGGAACTTGGCGCGGATCTGCTCGCGGCTGCTCTGGTTCAGGTACTGGGTGGCGGAGTCTTCACCGCCGCTGAGGATGCCCTTGGCATCGGTCACCGTCATCTTCTTCACGGCATCGACGAGGATCGCCTGAGCCTGCGGCACGGCGGCTTCGGCAGCCTTGTTCATGCTGTCTTCCAGCGCTTGCACCTGGTCGCCCTTGCCGAACATCTTCATCGCCTTGGCGGCTTTGCCAAGGTTGCCTGGCAGTTCGATGCGCACGTCAGGATTGTTGCTGAAGCCACCCGGGGTGCCGAGTTGCTTGATTGCCACTTGGGCGCCTTGGGTGAGGGCGTCTTTCAGGCCGCCGGTAGCGTCCTGCTGGCTGAGGTCGCCGAGCGACAGGGCCAGCGCACTGGCGGACAACAACAGGCCAGCGCAAAGGCCGCCGAAGCGCAGGGAGGAGCGAATCATGGGGTATTCCTTATGACAGTGAATAGGTGCTGGGCTCAGCGAGCCGGATCGACTTTGATCCGCAGCGGCTGCTGGTCGCTGCCGTCGAGTGCGACGCTGTGCTGCTCGGTGCTGATGAACAGCAACTGGCCTTCATGCTCGATGCGGGCGCTGACCGCGTAGCGATGGCCCGGTTTGACATGAGCGGGGTCATAGCTCAGGTGGAACGGCAGCGGCACGTTGCCCTTGATCGGGCCAGCCTGGCTGGCCAGGGTTACGGCCGGGGCGTCCATCAGCGACACATCCTGCAGGCTGACGCTCAGCGTGGCGGCTGGCGGCAGGGCGATGCGCTGCAGGTAGAACACTTCGCCATCAAGGCTGGCCTGTGGTGCGGGGCTGTTGCTGGAGCAGGCTGCAAGCAGGGAGGCGCAGCACAGCATAAAGAGCTTTTTCATGGATTCTCCGTAGTCCTGGGGTCGGCTTGTGACCAACCCCGGGGACTGTAGCGGATTTTCCTGCCAAGGTCGCGGCAGTCGCGGCCAGAGGGTTGCACTCAGGTCGGGATTTGCTCCACGCCCTCTATTTCACGGTGCAGCGCCACCTGACGAATAGACAGGCGCAGCTCGGCCGACAGTACGCGCTTGGCCACCCCCTCGGCCAGTTCGCCGAGCTTGTCGTGATGGCTCAGCTTGCCGTTGCCAGCGGGCCGCAGCACGCCTTGCTGGAGCAAGGTCTGGATGAAGTGGCGGAACAGGCTCTTGTCGAAGAACTCCGGCGCGTTCAAGCCATGCAGGATCGACAGGCGCTGGGCCATCATCACGCAGAGGTCTTCCAGCTCCTCGGCGGTCAGGGTCTGCTGGCCGTTGTTGACCAGCAGCGAGGTCGCCATGTAATAGCGCTGCAGGGCCTGGGTGATGGTCCGCGAGAGCAGGGTCAACAGCACAAACGCACGCGAACTCGGCGCGGGGCGCAGATAAACGCCGTTTTCCACCCGCAACAGGCCCTGGGTAACCAGCGCTTCGAGCCATTGATCGATGGTTTCGTCGAGCTGCTCGGGCGTCCAGCGCAGGAACAGCTCGGCTTGCAGGTATGGATACAACGCCTTGACGTACTGGCCGATCAACTCGCGGCTGATCCGCGAACTGCTCTGGAAGAAGCTCGCCAGCAGTGCCGGCAGGGCAAAGATGTGCAGCACGTTGTTGCGGTAATAGGTCATCAGCACCGCGTTGGCTTCATCCAGGTAGAGGATGCGGCCCATGGCATCGTTCTGCTCTGACAACAGGTTCATGCCTTTGACGTGGCTGATCAAAGCCATGCCATCGCCTTCGGGCAGGGTGGTATGCGCCGAATAGGGCACCTCACGCAGCAAGCTCAGGTACAGGTCGAGCACCCGCACCAGCGCGCTTTCGTCGAGCGCGTGCCGGCTGGTCGAGAGCAAGGCCAGCGCGACCAGGTTGACCGGGTTGACCGCAGCGGCCTCGTTGAGGTGGCGGGCCACGGTTTCGCCCAGGCGGTGGGTGGTGTCGTTGAGCCAGGCCGGGCGGAACTGCTCGCCGTGATCCTCGTCACGCCAGCCTGGGCGCTGCTCATCGAGGAAGCCGGCCAGGCGGATCGGCTCGCCGAAGTTGACCGACACCTGGCCGTAGCGCTGCTTGAGCGCACCGATGACCTTGAAGATGTCGAAGATGGATTCTTTCTTCTTGCTCGCCCCGCGCAATTCGCCCAGGTAGGTGCGGCCTTCGAGCACCCGTTCATAACCGATGTACACCGGCACGAACACGATCGGTGTGCGCGACGAACGCAGGAAACTGCGCAGGGTAATCGCCAGCATGCCGGTGCGTGGCTGCAGCATGCGCCCGGTGCGCGAGCGGCCGCCTTCGACGAAGTATTCGACCGGGAAGCCCTTGGTGAACAGGGTGTGCAGGTACTCGTTGAATACCGCGGTGTACAGCGGGTTGCCCTTGAACGTGCGGCGCATGAAGAAGGCCCCGCCGCGGCGCAGCAGGCTGCCGATCACCGGCATGTTGAGGTTGATCCCGGCGGCGACGTGCGGTGGCGTCAGGCCGTTGCGGAACAACAGGTAGGACAGCAACAGGTAGTCGATGTGGCTGCGGTGGCACGGCACATAGATCACCTCGTGACCCGGAGCGATGCCCTGCACCTGCTCGATGTTGTTGACCTTGATGCCGTCGTAGATCTTGTTCCAGAACCAGCTCAGCACCACCTCAAGAAAGCGGATCGCGGTGTAGGTGTAGTCCGAGGCAATTTCGTTGCCGTAGCGCAGCGCGCGTGCTTCGGCTTTCGCCAGCGGGATCTGCTCGCGTTCGGCCTCCTCGGCGATGGCCTGGCGCACCTGCTGGTCGTGGATCAGGCCTTTGACCAGGTTGCGCCGGTGGGAAATGTCCGGGCCGATGACCGCGCTCTTGAGGTTGCGAAAGTGCACGCGCATCAGGCGCTGGGCCATGCGCACGGTACGCGCGTGGCCCTTGTTGTGCTCGACCAGTTCGCGCAGGTGGATCGGTGCCGAGAACTGCACGCGGGTCTTGCGCCCGAGCATGATGATGGTCAGCAAGCGACGCAGGCGCCCGGTGACCGCCCAGCTGTCGGCAAACAGCAGCTTCCACGGGCTCGATTCGCTGGCCGGGGTCTGCCCCCAGAACACGCTGACCGGGATGATCTGCGCGTCTTCTTCGGCATGTTGGCTGACTGCTTCGACCAGCCGCTCCAGGGTTGGCGGCGCACCGCGTTTGTCGTGGCGGCCAAGCCAGTCGGGCTCAGGGGTCAGGTAGAAAAACGCCGCAGGCTCGTGCAGCGGGCCGACCACCACAGGCAGCACTGGCCGTGGCAGCCCTGCTTTGGTGCATTCGCGGTCGAGCACCGCCAGGTCGGTCAGCGACGGCGAGGGCAGGGCATAGAACACCGGCCGGCTGCGGTCGAGCTTGAGGGTGAGCGACGATTGATTGATGGTCTCGGAGCGTACCCACAGGTAAAGCACGCGGCGCAGGGCGCCGAAGATCAGGCGGCGCAGGGGGGAACGGGTCATGTGATGTGTGGGCCCTGAGAAGAATTTCGGATCGATTTGCAGTCAGTGAGTCTGCCGTATCTGCGCAAGTTCAGCAAAAAACTGCATTCAACCGGCCTGTCATGAATTTTCTTTGTTCTCTGTCATATACTCGGTCCGCCCCTTGCAGGATATTTCAGCAAGCGGCGTCGGCACGGGGAAAGCCCAGTGCCTGCAAGGCGATCTTCACAATAAAAAAACTGGAGTAGTTCAGATGTCGTCTCGTGAGACTGGGAATGTAAAGTGGTTCAACGATGCCAAGGGTTATGGCTTCATTCAGCGCGAAGATGGGGCCGACGTATTCGTCCACTATCGGGCGATTCGTGGTGAAGGGCATCGCTCGCTGGTTGAAGGGCAGCAGGTTGAATACAACCTCACCCAAGGCCAGAAAGGCCTGCAGGCCGAGGATGTAGTGGGCCTGTAAGCGCGGGTTGGCAAGCCTCAAGCTGCAAGTTGACCGTGGAACTTGCAGCCTGATGCAATCGCTCTTGTCACATCCCTCTCGCAGTCTTACTGCGTGCGCCAGGTGATTTCCTCTTCACCGTCGGCGCTGATGCGGACCCAACGGTCGGCATCTTCTTCCCCGTGTTCTTCGCTCCAACTGCCCGGTGCACAACGGACTTCGACGTTGAGTGCGGCAAAGGCTGCGCGCGCGCAGGCGATGTCGTCATCCCACGGGGTCTGGTCGCTTTCCAGGTAGAGGCTGTTCCATTTCCCTACAGCCTTGGGTAACCAGGTCACCGGAATGTTACCGGCCTGGCATTTCCAGGTCAGGCCTTTCTGGGTCCATTCGGTGCACGGGCCCAAGGCCTCGACCAACCACTGGGCAATCTGCTTGTGGTCGACGTCGGTGTCCTTCAGGTAGATCTCGATATCAGGTTGACGCATAAAGGGCTCCGGTGTGCTCAGGGTTGGCGCAGGAAATAGTCATAACGCATGGAAACGGTCACCTCGAACGGTGCGGCCTGGTCGATCACCAGCGCGCGCTTTTCGGCGCTGGCGCGCCAGCCGTGCGGGGTCATCGCCAGCAGGTCGGCGCGGGCCTTGGGGGCGGCCAAGCTGAGGCGAAACTCGAGGGTTTCGCTGTGAGCATGGACCATCCCCGCAGGCACCAGGGCCAGGTGCTTGTCATCAGCATACGGGCGCACTTCGTCGTACAGCACCTCGCGCAGCTCCATCAGGTGACCGCTGGTCGGGCCGACCCGCATCAGGCCGCCGCCGGGGCTGAGCAGGCGCAGGGCCTCTTGCCAGTCGAGCGGGCTGAACACGCTGGCGATGAACTGGCAGCTGGCATCGGCCAGCGGCACTCGGGCCATGCTGGCGACCATCCAGGTCACCTGCGGCGCGCGTTTGCAGGCGCGCTTGACCGCCTCGCGGGAAATATCCAGGGCATAACCCTGAGCTGCCGGCAGGGCGTTGGCGAGCTGCGCGGTGTAATAACCTTCGCCGCAACCGATATCCAGCCAGGCACCGGGCTGGCGCTCGGCGGCCAGTTGCGCCAGGCGCTCGGCGACCGGGGCATAGTGGCCCCCGTCGAGAAAGTCGCGGCGGGCCTCGACCATCGCCTGATTGTCACCTGGATCACGGCTGTTCTTGTGCTGCACCGGCAACAGGTTCAGATAACCCTGGCGAGCACGGTCGAAACGATGGCCTGCGCTGCATGCGACACCGTTGTCCAGCGGGGCCAGATCAGCCTGGCAAAGCGGGCAGATGAGCATCAGGCGAGCAACCGCACCAGGGTCTGGTAGTAGATCTCGGTCAGCAGGTCGAGATCGCTGGCCAGGATGCGCTCGTCGACCTGGTGGATAGTGGCGTTGACCGGGCCGAGCTCGACCACCTGGGTACCCATGGTGGCGATGAAACGGCCGTCGGAGGTACCGCCGCTGGTGGACGGCTGGGTGTCGCGGTCGGTGACCACCTTGATGCTGGCCGCGACCGCATCGAGCAGTTCACCCGGCTCGGTGAGGAACGGCAAGCCCGACAGCGCCCAGTCGATCGACCAGTCCAGCTGATGCTTGTCGAGGATCGCGGCGACCCGGGCCTGCAGGCACTCGACGGTCGATTCGGTGGAGAAGCGGAAGTTGAACAGCGCCGTCAGGTCGCCTGGCACGACATTGGTCGCGCCGGTGCCGGAATTGAGGTTGGAGATCTGGAAGCTGGTCGGCGGGAAGAATGCATTGCCTTCGTCCCAATGCTCTGCTGCCAGTTCGGCCAGTGCTGGCGCGGCCAGGTGGATCGGGTTGCGCGCCAGGTGCGGGTAGGCAACGTGGCCCTGCTTGCCGCGCACGGTCAGCTTGGCGCCGAGCGAGCCGCGCCGGCCGTTCTTGACCACGTCACCGAGCAGGTTGGTGCTCGACGGCTCGCCGACGATGCACCAGTCGAGGCGCTCGTTGCGCGCGACCAGACGCTCGACGACGGCTTTGGTGCCGTGATGAGCCGGGCCTTCTTCGTCGCTGGTGATGAGGAAGGCAACCTTGCCGCGGTGGTTGGGGTAGTCGTGCACAAAGCGCTCGCAGGCCACCACCATCGACGCCAGGCTGCCCTTCATGTCGGCAGCGCCACGCCCGCAGAGCATGCCGTCGGCATCGATCAACGCCTCGAAGGGCTCATGCTGCCACTGCTGCACCGGGCCGGTCGGGACCACGTCGGTGTGGCCGGCAAAACACAGCACCGGGCCGTCCTGGCTGCCATGGGTGGCCCAGAAGTTGTCGACGTCTTCGATGCGCATCGGTTCAAGCTGGAAGCCGACAGCGCCCAGGCGGTTCATCATCTGGGTCTGGCAGTCGGCATCGACCGGGGTCACCGAAGGGCGACGGATCAGGTCGCAGGCCAGTTGAAGGGTAGGCGAGAGCTCGGCGGGGGCCGTCATGGGGAACTCCGGGGCAAGGCAAGGACGAAAAAACAGGCGCGTTATCTTATATCAAATGCGCCCGCCGGGCACCTTCAGGGTGCCGGCGGGGTTGCCTCTGGCTCAGGCAGTCGAGGCTGCGGCGCTGCTTGCAGGTTTGGGCAGCGACGACAGGAAGGCCATGATCAGCGCGGCGAGGTAGGGCAGCGACTGCACCAGCAGCATGGCCACCCAGAAGCGCATGTCCGAACTCGGCAAGCCCTGCACCAGGTAGATGCCGCCGGCAGCGCCCCACAGCAAGAGCATGATGAACAGCTCTTCGCGCGCCTCGGAAATCGCCACCAGCAAACCGTGGCTGTCGGCGTTCTTCGGCGTACGGAAGAACGGCATGCTGCTGGTGAAGAAGCCGTACAGCACGGCCTTGGCAATCGTATGCGACAGCGCCAGGCCAGCCAGGGCGGCAGCGAAGGCGTCCTTCAAATCGACACCGACCGCACGCCGGTAGAGGAACAGGATCTTGCCGACCTTGAAGAAGAACAGCGCCAACGGCGGGATGGCAAAGATCATCAGCGGCGGATCGACCCGGTGCGGGACGATGATCATCGCCGCCGACCACAGCAGGGCACCGACGGTGAAGAAGATGTTCATGCCATCGGCCACCCACGGCAGCCAGCCGGCGAGGAAGTGATAACGCTGGCCGCGGGTCAGTTCACTGCCCTTGCCCTGCAACAGGGCGCGGGCGTGGTGCTTGATGATCTGGATCGCGCCGTAGGCCCAGCGGAAGCGCTGCTTCTTGAAGTCGATGAAGGTGTCGGGCATCAGGCCCTTGCCGTAGCTGTTGTGGGCGTAAGCCGCGGACAAACCTCTTTCGAACACGCGCAAGCCCAGCTCGGCGTCTTCGCAGATGCACCAGTCGGCCCAGCCGAGGTCCTCCAGCACCGAGCGCCGGGTCATGGTCATGGTGCCGTGCTGGATGATCGCGTCACGGTCGTTGCGGGTGACCATGCCGATGTGGAAGAAGCCTTTGTATTCGCTGTAGCAGAGCTTCTTGAAAGCGCTTTCGTGCTGGTCGCGGTAGTCCTGCGGCGACTGCACCACGGCGATCTTCGGATCGGCGAAGTGCGGCACCATGTGCTTGAGCCAATTGCGGTCGACGCAGTAGTCCGAGTCGATCACGGCAATCACTTCGGCGTCCTTGGCCGTGTGCGGCAACAGGTAGTTGAGTGCGCCACCCTTGAAGCCGGCCAGCGGCGCGACGTGGAAGAACTTGAAGCGCTCGCCAAGCAACTCGCAGTGAGCCTTGAGCGGCTCCCACACGGCCGGGTCCTTGGTGTTGTTATCGATCACCAGCACTTCATAGTCGGGGTAGTCGAGCGCGGCAAGAGCGTCGAGGGTCTGTTTGACCATCTCCGGCGGCTCGTTGTAGCAAGGCACGTGCACCGACACTTTCGGCCGGTAGGCGCTGTCGCCCTGCACCGGCAGGAATTCGCGGCGACGCTTGGCCGTCCACACCGTTTCGGCCAGCTCATGGGCTTCGGTCATCAACACGATGAACACACCAATCGCGCCCAGCGCCAGCAGGAAGCCGACGATCAGGCTGAACCAGGTGCTGTATTGCTGGCTGTAGTCGTAGGCAATCCATACCAGCACCGACCCACAGAGGAACGTGATGAAAGTGAGGAAGGTACGCCCGCGCTGGCGTAGCGCCGAGCCATCGATCAGCAGGATGGTCAGGGCGAGCATCGCCAGCACCACCGAAGCCACCGCCAGGGCGCGCCATTGCGGGATCGCCACTACCGGCCCTTCAAAGTTGAATTTCTGCTGGCGCTCGGCGTTGAACACGCCCCAGTAGGCGCCCACCGAGCCTTCGTCGCTGGCCTTCCACGGTTGGTCGTAGGCCTCGATGACGAAGTAGTTGTAACCGCGCCGGTTGAGGGTGTTGACCAGCGTGCGCAGGTAAATGGCCTGGTCGGCCTGGGTGGCATCGGCGCCGCCGCGCATGCGGCCGTTGCTCGGCCAGCCAACCTCCGACAGCAGCAGCGGTTTGCGCGGGAACTGCTGCTTGAGCTCACGCGCGCGATCGAGCACGAACTCGACCGAATCCTGCATCGGCACAAACTCCCAGTACGGCAGGATGTGCGCGGCGATCAGGTCGACGTGGGGGGCGAGCTCCGGGGTTTCTTTCCAGATATGCCACTGTTCACTGGTGGTGACCGGCACCTTGACCGCCGCGCGGACTCGATCCAGGTACTGGATCAGCGCCTCGGGCGTGACCTCCTTGCGGAACAACGCTTCGTTGCCGACGACTACCCGCACCACGCTGCGGGAGCTGTTGGCCAGCTCGATGGCCTTGCTGATCTCGCGCTCGTTGCGCTCAAGGTCCGGGCTGATCCAGATACCCAGGGTGACGCGCAGGCCGAATTCCTCAGCCAGCCGCGGGACTTCGGCCTGAGTGCCCTCGACGGTATAGATACGGATACTGTCGGTCAGCTTGCTCAGCTGCTCGAGGTCCTGGCGCATCTCCGCCTCGCTCGGGTACTGGCCCTTTTGCGGGCTTTCACCCAGCCGGAACGGCGAGTAGGAGAAGCCGGAAATCTGCTCCGGCCAGGCCGGCGCGGACACCGGGCGATTGATCAGCGCCCAGAACCCGGTGAACAGCGCGGCGATGACCAGCACTATTACCAGATTGAGGCCGAATTTGCGTGATGACATAAGCGATTGTAGGTTCCGAAGAGGGGGGTGGGCGGGGGCTACCTGGGCTGCGGCCTACGCTAGGATGAGAAAGCAGCAGTGCCAGTCAGCGCAGAGGGTGAAGCTCTGGTTCCCGCTCGGTTGTCGTCCAAGTCTGACTCTCTGATCGGACATTAAAGCAGCATTGGCAGGTTTTTTACCAACTAACAGCGCCGTGCGGCCCGGCGAGCCGCCAGCTGGCATATAATGCGCGCCGGTTTTTTTGCGGATAGCGAGCATGAGCACAGAAGATCCACGCTTCGCCGGCGTTGCCCGTTTGTACGGCGACCAAGGCCTGCAGCGCCTGCGCGACGCCCATGTGGCGGTGGTCGGCATCGGCGGAGTCGGCTCATGGGTGGCTGAGGCGCTGGCACGTAGCGGCGTGGGCGAAATCAGCCTGTTCGACCTCGATGATGTCTGCGTGAGCAATACCAACCGCCAGGCGCACGCGCTGGAAGGCCAGGTCGGGCGGGCCAAGGTCGAGGTCATGGCCGAGCGCCTACGGGCGATCAATCCGGCCTGTACAGTTCATGCAGTGGCAGACTTCGTTACCCGTGACAGCATGGCCGAGCACATCACCGAGCAGATGGACTGCGTCATCGACTGCATCGACAGCGTGATGGCCAAGGCGGCGTTGATTGCCTGGTGCCGGCGGCGCAAGATCGCCGTGGTCACTACCGGTGGTGCCGGCGGCCAGATCGACCCGACCCAAATCCAGATCGGCGACCTGAACAAGACCTTCAACGACCCGCTGGCCTCGCGCGTGCGCTCGACCCTGCGTCGCGACTACAACTTCTCGCGCAATACTTCGCGCAATTACGGCGTGCCGTGTGTGTTCTCCAGCGAGCAGCTGCGTTATCCCAAGGGCGACGGCAGCGTTTGCCTGCAAAAGAGCTTTGTTGGTGAGGGCGTGCGCCTGGATTGCTCCGGCGGCTTTGGCGCGGTGATGATGGTCACCGCCACGTTCGGCATGGTGGCGGCGAGCAAAGCCATCGAAAAACTGGTAGCCGGTGCGCGCCGGCCGTCAGAGCGGGTGGTCGCGCCGGCGGCTGATCTGTAACCAGCGCTCAGCGCTTCAGGCGTGGCTGGCGAGCTGCGCCATACGCTGCAGCACCGCATGCAGACCATTGCTGCGCGACGGCGACAGCTGGCGCTCAAGGCCCAGCTCGCTGAACCAGCCGCGCAGGTCGAGCTGGGCCAGCTCGGCGCTGGCCAGCCCTTGGACTCGCACCAGCAGCAGCGCCAGCAAACCGCGTAACAGACGCGCATCGCTGGCGGCCTTGAAGCGCCACTGGCCGTCTTCCACCACGGCTACCAGCCAGACCAGGCTTTCACAGCCATGCACACGGTTGCTTTCGGTTTTCTGCGACTCATCCAAGGGTGCCAGGCGCTCGCCCCACTGCATCAGCAAACGCGCGCGCTGCTCCCAGCCACGTGCCTCGGTGAAACACGCCAATGCCTCGCGGGCTTGCTCGGGCAGGCTCATCGCAGCAGCTCCAGGCCTTGATCCAGCGCGTCGAACAGGCGCGCCAAATCGTCACTGTCGTTATACAGCGCTAGTGAAACGCGGATCGCTCCTTCAAGACCGAGGCCTTTGAGCAGGGGCATTGCACAGTGATGACCGGCGCGCACGGCGATGCCTTGCTCGGTCAGTACATGGGCGATGTCGGCGTTATGAACGCCGTCTACGACAAAGCTGACCAGCGCGGTCTGCGGTGCGCCCAGCACGCGAACGCCCTCGCGATCGGCCAAGCCACGCAGCAGGTGTTGGTGCAGGCTGGCCTCGTGGCGTTCGACCGCATTGGCATCAAGGCTGGCCAGATAATCCAGCGTGGCGCCCAGGCCGATTACGCCGGCAATCGGCGGCGTGCCGGCTTCAAAGCCCAGCGGTGCAGGACGGAAACTGGCGCCATGGTAGTCCGCCAGCTGGACCATCTCGCCGCCAAACTGCCAATGGCGCAACTGCTGCAGCGCGCGTTGGCGGCCGTAGAGCACGCCGACGCCTTCCGGGCCGTACAGCTTGTGGCTGGAGAACACGTAGAAGTCGCAACCCATTTGCTGCACGTCGTGGCGGCCATGTACCACGCCCTGGGCGCCATCGACCACGGTCAATGCCCCCTGAGCGCGGGCATGGGCGAGCAGTGCTGGCAGCGGTTGCCAGGTACCCAGCACATTCGACAGCTGGCTGACCGCCAGCAAGCGCGTACGCGGGCCGATCAGCTGCAGCGCCTGGTCAAGATCGATCTGGCCTTGTGCATTCACCGGCAATATCACCAGGCGCAGATTGCGCCGCTGCGCCAGCTGCTGCCAGGGCAACAGGTTGGCGTGGTGCTCCAGCGCGCTGATGGCGATCTCGTCGCCGGCGTTGAAGCCATGCTCAAGGCCATAGGCGAGCAGGTTGAGCGCAGAGGTTGCGCCGTGGGTGAAGATGATCTGTTGCGCATCCGCGGCATTCAGCCAGGCCGCCACCTTGTCGCGGCTGGCCTCGAACGCTTGGGTGGCAAGCGCCCCCGGCAGATGTTGCGCGCGGTGCACGTTGGCGGCGCCATGGCCGTAATAATGGCTCAGGGCATCCAGCAGGGCCTGTGGCTTCTGGGTAGTGGCGGCGCTGTCCAGGTAGGTCTGGTGCTGGCGTTGCAAGGCGGCGATCGCGGGGAAGTCGGCGCGCCAGGGGGAGGGCTGAAACATGTTTGCGGGACCTGCAATGAAAATCGGGCCTGGCTTTACGCCAGACCCGATCTTAACACTTCGAACCTGATGGTTCTCAGTTGTGCGCGTGCAGCGCCTCGTTCAGCTCGATTGCCGACTTGTGCGTCTTGCACTCGACCGCGCCGTTGAGCGAGTTGCGACGGAACAGAAGGTCGGTCTGGCCGGCCAGATCACGGGCCTTGACCACCTTGACCAGCTCGTTGTTCTCGTCGAGCAGGTTCACCTTGGTGCCGGCTGTGATGTACAGGCCAGCTTCAACGGTGTTGCGGTCGCCCAGCGGGATACCGATACCGGCGTTGGCGCCGATCAGGCAGCCTTCGCCGACCTTGATGACGATGTTGCCGCCACCGGACAGGGTGCCCATGGTCGAGCAACCGCCGCCCAGGTCCGAACCCTTGCCGACGAAGACGCCTGCCGAGACGCGGCCTTCGATCATGCCCGGGCCTTCGGTGCCGGCGTTAAAGTTGACGAAGCCTTCGTGCATGATGGTGGTGCTTTCGCCAACATAGGCGCCCAGACGCACGCGCGCCGCATCGGCGATGCGCACGCCGGCCGGGACCACGTAATCGGTCATTTTCGGGAACTTGTCGACCGAGAACACTTCCAGCAGCTCGCCCTTCAGGCGTGCTTCCAGTTGCAGTTCGGCGAGCTCAGCCAGGTCGACTGCGCCACGGTTGGTCCAGGCCACGTTCGGCAGCAGCGGGAAAATGCCAGCCAGGCTCAGGCCGTGGGGCTTGACCAGGCGGTGCGAGAGCAGGTGCAGCTTGAGGTACGCCTCAGGCGTCGAGGTCAAGGCGCTGTCTTCGGCGAGCAGGGTGGCGACCAGCGGCTTGTGGCTTTCGGCCAGGCGGGTCAGCAGTGCGTACTGGGTAGCGTCGACAGGCTTGACCGCATCGGCCAGCTGGCCGGCCTGGGCATTGCTGAACGCGATGGCCTGATTGCCGCCTTCATAGCCCAGCACCGGGGCGATGGCAGCGATCAGTTCGGCGCTAGGGTTGAGCAGTGGTTGTGCGTAGAACACTTCCAGCCAGGTGCCCTGACGGTTTTGGGTGCCGACACCGAAGGCCAGGCTGAACAGAGTAGTGGACATGCGATTACCTCTTGCGAATAGGGGGTGGCAGCGCGGTTGGGCTCAGCCCAGCGCAGCGGCGTACAGATCCGGCTTGAAGCCGACCAGGGTGCGTTCACCAATGTCGAGCACCGGACGCTTGATCATCGACGGCTGAGCCAGCATCAACTCGACGGCCTTGGCCTGGTCAATGTCGGCTTTGCTGGCATCGTCGAGTTTGCGGAACGTAGTGCCGGCGCGGTTGAGCACAACCTGCCAGCCGTGCTCGGTGCACCAGCGGATCAGGCTGTCACGGTCGATGCCTTGGCTTTTGTAGTCATGAAACACGTAGTCGATGGCGTGTTCTTCGAGCCAGCTACGCGCCTTTTTCATGGTGTCGCAGGCCTTGATGCCGTAGAGAGTGTAAGCCATTGAATTCAAAGGGTCCGGCGGGTTCACCCAAAACCTCCCCAATATCTCCCGTTGTTTAGTCGGCGGATTATGCGACATCAGGGTGGCTGGCGCCACGGCTCGCTGCCGAATGCCGCTGGTTAAGTGCGCTGGGTAGCACGCTGTTACACATTCATTTGCAACCTGCGACTATCGTGCAGCGGCGCTTGGCCTGCGCTCACCGCTAACATATTGTTTCAATTGCGGTCTTAGCGCTGTAGGTGTTTTTCGAATTTAACAGGATTTTTACCGATGCAGTCAGCCTATACCGTCCTCATCCTGCTGACCCTGGTAAGCGTGTCCAAGCTGGTCGGGCGTCTGATCCCACTGCCGTTGCCATTGGTGCAGATCGCGGCGGGTGCATTGCTGGCTTGGCCCAGCCTGGGCTTGCATGTCGCGCTGGAGCCGGAGCTGTTCCTGTTTCTGTTCCTGCCGCCGCTGCTGTTTGCCGATGGCTGGCGCATCCCCAAGCGGGAGCTATGGCGCATGCGCGGCCCGGTCATCGCCCTGGCCGTGGGGCTGGTGCTGTTTACCGTGGTCGGCGCGGGGTACTTCATTCATTGGCTGCTGCCGAGCATTCCGCTGCCGGTGGCGTTTGCCCTCGCCGCTGTGCTGTCGCCGACCGATGCGGTGGCTGTTTCGGCCATTGCTCAGGACCGTCTGCCGACACCGCTGATGCACATGCTTCAGGGCGAGGCCTTGCTCAATGATGCCTCGGGCCTGGTGACCTTCAAGTTCGCCCTGGCTGCGGCAATTACCGGCGTGTTCTCCCTCACCGACGCGAGCCTGTCGTTCGTGCTGGTGGCCCTGGGTGGCCTGGCTGTTGGTGTGGCGCTGAGTTGGCTGGTGGGGCGGCTACGTGCGTGGATGATCAGCCGCGGCTGGGATGACCCAGCTACCCATGTGGTGTTCATGCTGTTACTGCCGTTCGCCGCCTACGTGCTGGCCGAGCGTCTTGGTGTGTCGGGCATTCTCTCGGCGGTAGCCGCAGGCATGATGCAGAGCTGGCTGGACCTGCTGCCACGCCAGACCAGCACCCGGCTGCTCAACCGCAGCGTCTGGTCGCTGCTCGAGTTCGCCTTCAACGGCTTGATCTTCTTGCTGCTGGGGCTGCAGTTGCCGGACATCATCAAGGCGGTGGTCAGCCATGAAACTTCGCTGTGGCCGGCGCTGGCTTATCGGTGTCTGGAAGTGCTGGCGATCTTTGCCGCGCTGATTGTGCTCAGGTTCATCTGGGTGCAGAGCATCTGGCGGGCGATTGGCGTGGTCCGCCGCTGGAGGGGCAAGCCGGATTTGGTGCTGGTGCCGACAGCGCGCTCGTGCTGGCTGCTGACCCTGGGCGGCGTGCGCGGCGCGGTGACGTTGGCGGGGGTGATGTCGGTGCCATTGCTGATTGGCGCCGGCGAGGCGTTCCCGCAGCGCGACCTGCTGATCTTCATCGCCGCCGGAGTGATCCTGTTGTCGTTGATCAGCGCCTGCATTGCGCTGCCGTTGCTCTTGCGCGGCATTGCCCAGAGCCCCGACGATCGCTTGCAGCAGGAAGTCCAGGAAGCCTGGCGGCTGACCGCAGAGGCGGCAATCCATGCCCTGGAAGCCGAGGAAGTGGTCGATGCCAATGCCGCTCAGGACGCGGCTCAGGCAACCTTGGCGGTAGAACTCAAGGCGCGGCTGATGGCCGAGTACCGCGATGAACTGGCCAGTTACAACGACAGCGCCGAGGCCCGTGAGCTGGCGCACCAGATGGACTTGCTCGAACGACGCCTGCGCTTGCGCGCGCTGCGTGCCCAGCGCCTGGAACTGTACAACCTGCATCGCCAGCATCTGGTCGGGGATGAGGTGGTACGCCAGGTGCTGGGCGATCTGGACATGAGCGAGGCGAACCTTGGCCAGGTTCGCTAGGGTTCAGTCATGGGGGTAGGCCAGGCGCATCAGTTCGATGTCCTTGGCGCTGAGCTCGGTGTTGTGGCCAATCTCGAAATCACCGAGGGTCTGCCACTGGGCGACCTCGTAATGCATGATCGAGCGCGGATCATAATCAGTCTTGAGCAGGTCCACTTCGGCGTGCACGTTCAGATACTGCTCACGGACGTCGTCATCGCTCCAGTTCGGTACCGCGCGATGAGCGGCGAGCAGCGCTTCGGTGTTCCAGGGAATATTGGCCTGGGGGTGCAAATGCTCATGCTCAAAGCCCAGGGCGTGGCCGAACTCGTGCAGCACGGTGGATTGAAAGCGCTCGTCCCCCGGCTGCACCGTCAATGAGATGGTTTCGTCACCGTGTGCCAGGGCATCGGTGCCGATGTCCGATTCGTTGAGCAGAGCAGCGTTGCCGGTCAGTATCCTGATCGAGGCATTGGCGTCGTCATCCTCGCTGAGGTCCAACTCCAGGTTGGCCTCGGACAGTTCTATCCACTGGCAGGCCAGTTCGAAGATTGCCATCTTCAGGCTTCTGTCGGGTGCTCCGAGAAAGGAAATCCACAGCGTGCGGCCTGGCTCCCAGAGCCGAGTGTGATTGACGAACGCACGGGGCTGCGGCCTGTCGGCGCGTAGGCCGCTGTTGCGAGGGCTTTCGCCTACGGCCACTGCATGGGAACGATGGCGCGAGGTGCGGTTACGGGTGCGCGGGAGAGAGGTAATAATCATGGGGAAGCTCCTGATTTGACAACAAGTCAGGAGCTTCCCTGTTCTACAGGGCAGTACCGCGTTACATATGGCTTGAACTAGCGTTGTTGCAGAAAATTCCGGATACGCTGTGCGGCTTCGATGCATTCATCCAAGGGTGCGACCAGCGCCATGCGCACGCGCCCGGCACCTGGATTGACACCGTCGACCTCGCGCGACAGGTATGAGCCTGGCACGACGGTGACATGTTCGGCTGCGAACAGATCACGGGTGAAGTCTGCGTCACACCCCGGCACCTTCGCCCACAGGTAGAAGCTGCCATCGGGTCGCTGCACGTCCATCACTGGTTGAAGGATCGCCAGCACTGCATCGTACTTGGCCCGGTACTGGTCGCGGTTGGCGCGAACGTGGGCTTCGTCCTGCCAGGCGGCCACGCTGGCCAGTTGGGTCTGCACCGGCATGGCGCAACCGTGGTAGGTGCGGTACAGCAAGAACGGCTTGATGATCTGCGCATCGCCAGCAACAAAACCTGAGCGCAGGCCGGGCAGGTTGGAGCGCTTGGACAGGCTGTGGAATACCACGCAGCGCTTGAAGTCACTGCGACCCAGCTCGGCGCACGCGGTAAGCAGGCCTGGCGGCGGGTTTTCTTCGTCGAAGTACAGCTCGCTGTAGCATTCGTCGGAGGCAATCACGAAGTCATGTTCGTCGGCCAGGGCGATCAGCTTTTTCAGCGTCTCCAGTGGCACCAGTGCGCCGGTCGGGTTGCCTGGCGAGCACAGGAACAGGATCTGGCAGCGTTGCCAGGTCTGGGCCGAAACTGCATCGAAGTCAGGGTTGAAGCCGTTGTCTTCGAGGCACGGCAGGTAGTGCGGGGTGGCACCGGCCAGCAGCGCTGCGCCTTCGTAGATCTGGTAGAACGGGTTGGGGCTGATCACCAGGCCATCGTCGGCGCGGTTGACCACAGCCTGGGTGAATGCAAACAAGGCTTCGCGGGTGCCGTTGACCGGCAGGATATGACGGTCAGGGTCAAGCCAGCCGTTGGGCACACTGAAGCGCCGTTCGCACCACTGGGCAATCGCCTGGCGCAGGGCAGGCAAGCCTAGAGTGCTGGGGTATACCGCCAGCTTGTCGAGGTTATCTGCGAGGGCCTTGGCAACAAAGGCCGGCGACTCGTGCTTGGGTTCGCCGATCGACAGGGCAATGGCACGCTTGTCGGCGGTGGGCTGCACGCTGCCGAGCAGGGCACGCAGCTTCTCGAACGGGTAGGGCTGCAGCTGGGTCATGGCTTGGTTCATCGGCGCGAGGTCTCGTCAATCATCTAGATAGTCAGGCGGGCAGGGCTGTTGTCGCTACCCTGGCTGGGCTGCAACTGCTTGACCAGCGCTTCCTGCAGGCGGCTGCACAGTTGCGGATCGGACAGCGGCTGGTTGTTGGCGTCGGTAATGAAGAACACGTCTTCGACCCGCTCGCCAAGGGTGGCGATCTTGGCGTTTTGCAGCGACAGGTCGAACTCGAGGAAGATCCGCCCGATCCGCGCCAACAGGCCTGGCCGGTCGGGAGCCGTGATCTCGAGAATGGTCACCGCGCGCTGGGCATCATTGAGGATGGTCACCTGCGGCGCAAAGGTGAAGTGCTTGAGCTGACGCGGAACCCGCCGCTGGATGATGGTCGGGTAGTCTTCCGGGGTGCGCAAGGCTTCGGTCAAACCGTCGCGGATCTGCTTGACTCGCTGCGGGTTGTCGCCGATCGAGCCGCCGTCGTTATCCAGCACGATGTAGGTGTCGAGGGTGAACTGGCTGCTCGAGGTGATGATGCGCGCGTCGTGAATGTTCAGGTTCAGCTGCGACATCGCCGCCACCGTCACGGCAAAGAAGTCGTGCTGGTCGGGCGCATAGATGAAGATCTGCGTGCCGCCTTCGAATTCGCGCTGGGTGGTTTCCTTGATCAACACCAATGGGCCACCGTCAGCCGGCTGCTGCAGGATGGCATCGCTGTGCCAGGCGACATCGGCGGCAGTGTGCTTGAGGAAGTAGTCGTCCCCCAGTTGCGACCACAGCTGCTCGACGTCGTCCGGGTCGGTGCCCTCGCGAATGAGGATGTCCAGCGCAGCGCTTTGTGTCTGGCGGATCTGCTCTTCGCGGTCGAGCGGGTTTTCCAGGCCGCGGCGCAGGGCGCGCTTGGTCTCGCTGTAGAGTTGGCGCAGCAGGCTGGCACGCCATGAGTTCCACAGCGTCGGGTTGGTTGCGTTGATGTCGGCGACGGTCAGCACATAGAGGTAGTCCAGGCGGGTTTCATCGCCGACATGCAGGGCGAAATCGTTGATTACCTGTGGGTCGGAGAGGTCCTTGCGCTGGGCCGTGGTCGACATCATCAGGTGGTTGCGCACCAGCCAGACGATCAGCCGGGTGTCCCAGGTCGGCAGCTGGTGGCGCTCGCCGAATGCCTGGGCATCGACTGCGCCGAGCTCGGAGTGGTCGCCCTGACGGCCCTTGCCGATGTCGTGATAGAGCCCGGCCAGGTAGATCAGCTCGGGTTTGGGCAGGCGCCCCATGAGCTTGCTGGCCAGCGGGAATTTCTCTGATACCGGGGTGTACTGCAATTTGCGCAGGTGCTTGATCAGGTTGAGCGTATGCGCATCGACCGTGTAGATGTGGAACAGGTCATGCTGCATCTGCCCGACGATCAGGCCGAACTCGGGCAGGTAGCGGCCGAGAATGCCGTAGCGGTTCATCCGGCGCAGGTTGCGGTGGATACCGATTTCACACTTGAACAGCTCGATGAACAGGCTGGTGTTGCGGATATCGTTGCGGAAATCATCGTCGATCAGGTGCCGGTGGGCGCGCAGCAGGCGCACGGTATCAGCGCGCACACCCTTGATTTCGGGGTGCTGGGCCATCAGCACGAACATCTCGAGCATGGCAAACGGCGTGCGTTTGAACACGTTCTGATGGGCGGCCTCGATGTAGCCATCATGCAGCCGGAAGCGGGCGTTGAGCGGCTGGGTGGTGCCGCTGTCCTCATCCGCCAGGATCACTTCTTCGAAATGCTGGATGATCAGGTCGCAGAGCTGGCTGATGCTCATCACCACCCGATAGTACTGCTGCATGAATTGTTCGATGGCCCGCTTGGGGTTTTCGTCGCTGAAGCCGAGCAAGGCGGCGATGCTGCGCTGGTGATCGAACAGCAGGCGGTCTTCGGCGCGCCCGGCAAGCATGTGCAGGGCATAGCGCACCCGCCAGACAAAGGCTTGGGACGATGCCAGCAGTTCGTTCTCGCTTTCCAGCAAAAAGCCCTCGCCGGCCAGGGCGTGCAGGTTCAAGGTGCCGTACTGGCGACGCGCGACCCAGAGCACGGTCTGGATATCGCGCAGGCCGCCGGGCGAGCCCTTGACGTTGGGTTCGAGGTTGTATTCGGTATCGTTGTACTTGTGGTGGCGGGCCTTGAGCTCGGCGCGCTTGGCCAGGAAGAACTCCTTGCTCGGCCACAGGTGCGAAGTGCCGGTGGCCTCCAGCATGCGCTGGCGCAGGGCTTCGGGGCCGCAGATGGTGCGGCTTTCCATCAGGTTGGTGATCACCGTCAGGTCGGCGCGGGCTTGCTCGACGCATTCGTCGACACTGCGCACGCTCTGGCCGACCTCCAGGCCGATGTCCCAGAGCAGGGTCAGCAACTGCTCGATGGCGTCGCGGTACTGTTCGTGCCGGGCACCGTCGAGCAGAATCAGCAGATCGATGTCCGAGTACGGGTGCAGTTCGCCGCGGCCATAGCCGCCCACGGCGATCAGGGCGATGGCTTCAGGTGGCTGCCAGTCGAACTGGCTCCAGGCCTGCTGCAGGATGTTGTCGACGAACCAAGCGCGATCTTCGATCAGCCGGCGGATGTCACGGCCTTCGCGAAAGCGCCGGTCGAGCACCTCGCGGGCCAGGCGGATAGCCTTCTTGAAGGCTGCAATGGGGCTTGCCTTGAGCGCCAGTTCCGCCTGGAACTGGCCGCGGTCGAACAGCTCTGGATCCACCTGGGGCATCGAGTCGCTTTCCTGGAAGTGTTAGGCCGACGTGCGGGGGATGGTGTCGTCTTTGCGCAGGGTGAAGATCTCGTAACCGGTCGCGGTGACCACCAAGGTGTGCTCCCACTGCGCCGACAGCTTGCGGTCCTTGGTGATGGCGGTCCAGCCGTCGCCCAGCACCTTGGTGTCGGCCTTGCCCTGGTTGATCATCGGTTCGATGGTGAAGGTCATGCCTTCCTTGAGCTCCATGCCGGTGCCCGCACGGCCGTAGTGCAGGATCTGCGGCTCTTCATGGAAAACCTTGCCGATGCCGTGGCCGCAGAACTCGCGCACTACCGAAAAACCGTTCTTCTCGGCGTGCTTCTGGATCACTTCGCCGATGTCGCCCAGGCGGCAGCCCGGCTTGACCAGCTCGATCGCCTTGTACATGCATTCCTGGGTGATCTGCGACAGGCGCTCGGCCCACACCGGCACGGTGCCGACATGGAACATGCGGCTGGTATCGCCGTGGTAGCCGTCCTTGATTACGGTGACGTCGATGTTCAGCGTGTCGCCGTCCTTCAACGGCTTGTCGTTGGGAATACCATGGCAGACCACGTGGTTGATCGAGGTGCAGATCGACTTCGGGTAGCCTTTGTAGTTGAGCGGGGCCGGGATGGCCTGCTGAATGTTGACGATGTAGTCGTGGCACAGGCGGTCGAGCGCTTCGGTAGTAACGCCGGGCTTGACGTGTGGCTCGATCATCTCCAGCACTTCAGCGGCCAGGCGGCCGGCGATGCGCATCTTTTCGATGTCTTCTGCAGTCTTGATGGTGACGGTCATTAACAGGCTCTCTACGGCGCCGTGCAGGGCGCGAACAAACGGGAAAGGGCAGATTCTACCAGAGCGAGGCGCCCATCTGTCGGCAGAAAGGCCCGCTGGCGGCTCTCTATATGAGGCATTTTGGCGCGATTGCGGGCTCGCTGCAAAAAGCACTGACGGACGCGACAGGATTGCAGTTCCGTCAGCGCCGAGTCTGTGGTATAAAGTGCGCCGCTTTCGGGGACGACCTCGACTGCATTAACCCACACACGTGTCGACACGATGACCTGGGTGCCCCGACCGCTTCGGCGACGTGGGTTGGTCATTGGGATACGTGGAGGCCCAACCCGACTTATCAAGGAACAATCATGTCCCAAGTCAATATGCGCGATATGCTGAAGGCCGGTGTGCACTTCGGTCACCAGACCCGTTACTGGAACCCGAAAATGGGTAAATACATTTTCGGCGCGCGTAACAAGATTCACATCATCAACCTGGAAAAAACCCTGCCGATGTTCAACGACGCTCTGTCGTTCGTCGAGCGCCTGGCTCAGGGCAAAAACAAGATCCTGTTCGTCGGCACCAAGCGTTCCGCCGGCAAACTGGTCGCCGAGCACGCTGCTCGCAGTGGTTCGCCATACGTCGACCACCGCTGGTTGGGCGGCATGCTGACCAACTACAAGACCATCCGCGCTTCGATCAAGCGTCTGCGTGATCTTGAAGTCCAGGCTGAAGACGGTACCTTCGCCAAGCTGACCAAGAAAGAAGCTCTGATGCGTTCGCGCGATCTGGAGAAACTGGACCGCAGCCTGGGTGGTATCAAGGACATGGGCGGTCTGCCTGACGCACTGTTCGTCATCGACGTTGATCACGAGCGCATCGCGATCACCGAAGCCAACAAGCTGGGCATCCCGGTTATCGGCGTTGTCGATACCAACAGCAGCCCGGAAGGTGTTGATTACATCATCCCAGGCAACGATGACGCCATCCGCGCAATCGAGCTGTACATGGCTTCGATGGCTGACGCCATCATCCGCGGCCGCAACCATGTTGCTGGCGGCACCGAAGTCTATGTTGAAGAAGCGGCGGCACCAGCTGCTGAGTAATTGACGCCCGGCGTCTACTTGGCACGCGAAAAGGGGGCTTGGCCCCCTTTTTGCCACCTGAAATCCTCCTGTCAGCAATACCGCCGCATGATGATCTCCTGCTGGCGACACGACAGTGGATTAGCAGAATTGAACGCCCGTGACGAGCGGGTGGAATGGTTGAAAAACTTTCCAAGAGGATTTTGAAATGGCAGCAATTACTGCAGCGCTGGTCAAAGAACTGCGCGAGCGTACCGGCGAAGGCATGATGGATTGCAAGAAAGCCCTGGAAAAGGCTGACGGCGATATCGAAAAAGCCATTGACGACATGCGTGCCTCCGGCGCCATCAAGGCCGCCAAAAAGGCTGGCAACGTTGCCGCTGAAGGCGCTATCGCCATCAAGGCCGACGACAAGTCCGCCGTCCTGCTGGAAGTGAACTCGCAGACCGACTTCCTGGCTCTGCAAGACGACTTCAAGAACTTCGTTGCTGAAAGCGTGGAACAAGCTTTCAACGAGAAGCTGACCGACGCCGCTCCGCTGATCGCTTCGCGCGAATCGGCGCGTGAAGCACTGGTCGCCAAAGTAGGTGAGAACGTCAACATTCGTCGCCTGGTGCGCGTTGAAGGTGACGTTGTTGGTGCCTACCTGCACGGCAACAAGATCGGTGTTGCGGTTGTTCTGAAGGGCGGCGATGTTCAGCTGGCCAAAGAAATCGCCATGCACGTTGCTGCGTCGAACCCTGAGTTCCTCGATTCGTCGGAAATTTCCGCCGAGGCCATCGAGCGCGAGAAGGCTGTCTTCCTGCAGCTGAACGCTGACAAGATCGCCGGCAAGCCGGAAAACATCGTTGAGAACATGATCAACGGTCGTATCACCAAGTTCAAAGCCGAAGCCTCGCTCAAAGAGCAAGCTTTCGTCATGAACCCGGAGATCAAAGTCGGCGAACTGGCCAAGAAAGCCGGTGCTGAAATCGTTTCCTTCACCTACTTCAAAGTAGGCGAAGGCATCGAGAAGCCGGTCGACAACTTCGCTGAAGAAGTTGCCGCCCAGCTGGCTGCTGCCAAGCAGTAAGACAGCCTCGTCTGTCGCCCCAAAGAGGCTGCCCGCTCACGCGCGCAGCCTCTTTGTCAAACCGGCACCAGGTTTATCCGGCCTGGTACCGCTGGCGCTGAAGCAGCGCCACGCTACAGTTAGCTGGCTGTAACCCAGCCCGCGCAGAATTTTCTTAAAAACGCCGCAGGAGAGACTCGCAATGGCTCAGCAGGTGAGTGGTCGCCAACCTCGCTATAAACGCATTTTGCTCAAACTTAGCGGCGAGGCCCTGATGGGCTCGGAAGAGTTCGGGATCGACCCGAAAGTGCTGGACCGCATGGCCCTCGAAGTTGGCCAGTTGGTCGGCATCGGTGTCCAGGTAGGTCTGGTCATCGGCGGTGGCAACCTGTTCCGCGGTGCAGCGCTCAGCGCCGCCGGCATGGATCGGGTTACCGGCGACCACATGGGCATGCTCGCCACGGTGATGAATGGCCTGGCCATGCGCGACGCCCTTGAGCGTTCGAACATCCCGGCACTGGTCATGTCGGCCATCTCCATGGTCGGCGTCACCGACCATTACGATCGTCGCAAAGCTATTCGCCACCTCAACTCCGGGGATGTGGTAATTTTCTCCGCCGGTACCGGCAACCCGTTCTTCACCACCGACTCCGCAGCCTGCCTGCGCGGCATCGAAATCGATGCAGATGTGGTGCTGAAGGCGACCAAGGTAGACGGTGTGTACACTGCCGATCCATTCAAGGACCCGCACGCCGAGAAGTTCGATCGCCTCACCTATGATGAGGTTCTGGATCGCAAGCTGGGTGTGATGGACCTGACCGCAATCTGTCTGTGCCGCGACCACAAGATGCCATTGCGGGTATTCAACATGAACAAGCCTGGCGCCCTGCTGAATATCGTGGTGGGTGGCGCTGAAGGTACTTTGATCGAGGAAGGCCAAGCATGATCAACGAAATCAAGAAAGATGCTCAGGAACGTATGACCAAGTCGCTGGAATCGCTCCAGCACGCGTTCAGCCGCATCCGCACCGGTGTTGCTCACCCAAGCATTCTCGAAGGCGTGATGGTGCCGTACTACGGCGCGGATACGCCGATCAAGCAAGTTGCCAGCATCACCGTCAAGGATTCGCGCACCCTGCAGGTCGTTGCCTTCGAGCGCAACATGCTCGGCGCGGTGGACAAGGCCATCGGTAGCGCAGGCCTCAACCTGAACCCGACCAACCTGGGCGAGCTGCTGCTGATCAGCATGCCAGCGCTCACCGAAGAAACCCGCAAGGGTTTCACCAAGCAGGCCCGTGACGCTGCCGAAGATGGCCGCATCGCCGTGCGCAACATCCGTCGTGATGCGCTCAGCCAGCTCAAGGACCTGGTCAAGGAAAAGGAAATCAGCGAAGACGAAGAGCGTCGTGCGGCTGATGACATCCAGAAGCTGACCGACAAGTTCGTCGCTGATATCGAAACTGCCGTGAAGGCGAAGGAAAAGGACCTGATGGCCGTCTGAGGCCAGGGTTCCCTTCATGGAAAAGACCAAGCAAGCGGCGCCGTCAGGGGTGCCGCGCCACGTCGCGATCATCATGGACGGCAATAATCGCTGGGCGAAGAAGCGTCTGCTGCCCGGTGTTGCCGGGCATAAAGCGGGCGTGGATGCTGTGCGCGCGGTGATTGAGGTGTGCGCCGAGGCGGGTGTCGAGGTCCTGACGTTGTTCGCCTTCTCCAGTGAAAACTGGCAGCGCCCAGCCGATGAGGTCGGGGCGCTGATGGAGTTGTTTTTCACGGCCCTGCGCCGAGAGGCCAAGCGCCTCAATGAAAACAACATCAGCCTGCGCATCATCGGTGATCGCAGCCGCTTTCATCCGGAGTTGCAGGCCGCCATGCGCGAGGCCGAGGCGGCTACCGCCGGCAGCAATCGCTTCATTCTGCAGGTCGCTGCCAATTACGGTGGCCAGTGGGATATCGCGCAAGCGGCGCAGCGCCTGGCCCGTGAGGTTCAAGCTGGGCATCTGCGCCCGGACGATATCACCCCGGGGTTGTTGCAGACGTGCCTGTCGACCGGCGATCTGCCGTTGCCCGACTTGTGCATTCGTACCGGTGGTGAGCATCGCATCAGCAACTTCCTGCTGTGGCAGCTGGCGTACGCCGAGCTGTATTTCTCCGACCTGTTCTGGCCGGACTTCAAACACGAGGCCATGCGTACCGCGCTGGCCGATTTCGCTTCGCGCCAACGCCGCTTCGGGAAAACCAGCGAGCAGGTCGAGGCTGGAGCTCGTGCTTAATGCTTAAACAACGCATCATTACTGCGCTGATCCTGCTGCCGATTGCACTGGCTGGATTCTTCCTTCTGCAGGGCGGCGACTTCGCCCTGTTCATCGGCTGTGTAGTCACCTTGGGCGCCTGGGAATGGGCGCGCCTGGCCGGCTTGATGGCTCAACCAATGCGCATCGCGTATGCCGCAGTGGTGGCTGCCGCGTTGATGCTGCTGTACCTGCTGCCTGAACTCGCACCCTGGGTGCTCGGTGCGGCGGTGATCTGGTGGGGGCTGGCGACCTGGTTGGTGCTGACCTACCCGCGCAGCAGCGAGCTGTGGTCAAGTGCCGCCTGCCGGCTGTTGATCGGTCTGCTGGTGTTGCTGCCGGCCTGGCAAGGCCTGGTGCTGCTCAAACACTGGCCGCTGGGCAACTTCCTGATTCTTTCGGTGATGGTGCTGGTGTGGTCTGCCGACATCGGTGCGTACTTCTCCGGTCGCGCCTTCGGCAAGCGCAAGCTGGCCCCCCACGTCAGCCCCGGCAAGAGCTGGGAAGGTGTGTATGGCGGCCTTGCGGTCAGCCTGCTGATCGCCTTGGGCGTAGGCCTGGTGCGTGAATGGAGCATCGGCCAGTTGCTGCTGGGCCTGCTCGGCGCAGCGGTGGTGGTGATGGCTTCGGTGGTCGGTGACCTCACGGAAAGCATGTTCAAGCGCCGCGAAGGCATCAAGGACAGCAGCAACCTGCTGCCAGGGCATGGCGGTGTGCTTGACCGCATCGACAGCCTTACCGCTGCCATCCCGATGTTCGCAGTGCTGCTGTGGGCCGCTGAATGGGGTGTCATGTGAGCCGTAGGCAACGGATCACGGTGCTTGGCGCGACCGGTTCGATCGGCCTGAGCACGCTTGACGTGATTGGCCGCCACCCCGAGCGCTACGAGGTATTTGCCCTCAGCGGTTATTCCCAGATCGAGCAGTTGCTGGCGCTGTGCTTGCGCCATGGCCCGGCGTTTGCCGTGGTGCCGAGTGCCGACGCGGCACTGCGCTTGCGCGCGGATCTGGCAGAGGCGGGCAGTGCCACCGAGGTGCTCGAAGGTGAGGCCGGCCTGTGTCAGGTCGCTGCGGCCAGCGAAGTCGATGCGGTCATGGCGGCTATTGTCGGCGCAGCTGGCTTGCGCCCGACCCTGGCGGCGGTCGAGGCTGGCAAGAAGGTCCTGCTCGCCAACAAGGAAGCGCTGGTGATGTCCGGCGCGCTGTTCATGGACGCGGTACGGCGCAGTGGCGCGGTGCTGCTGCCGATCGACAGCGAGCACAATGCCATTTTCCAATGCCTGCCGGGTGACTACGCGCGCGGTCTGGGCGCAGTTGGCGTACGGCGCATCCTGCTGACGGCCTCCGGTGGGCCTTTCCGTGAAACACCGTCGGCTGAGCTTGACGCCGTGACGCCCGAACAGGCCTGTGCCCACCCCAACTGGTCGATGGGGCGCAAGATTTCCGTCGACTCGGCAAGCATGATGAACAAGGGCCTGGAGCTGATCGAGGCGTGTTGGCTGTTCGACGCCGCGCCCGCTCAGGTAGAAGTCGTGGTGCATCCGCAAAGCGTGATCCATTCACTGGTGGATTACGTCGATGGGTCGGTGCTTGCTCAATTGGGCAATCCCGACATGCGCACACCGATTGCCAATGCGCTGGCCTGGCCGGAGCGGATTGATTCCGGGGTTGCGCCGCTGGACCTGTTTGCCATCGCTCGGCTGGATTTCCAGGCGCCCGATCCGCAACGCTTTCCCTGCCTGCGCCTGGCGCGTCAGGCGGCAGAAGCCGGCCACAGTGCACCGGCGGTGCTCAATGCGGCCAACGAAGTGGCGGTCGAGGCATTTCTGCAGCGGCGTATCCGCTTCCCGGAGATCGCGGGTATGATCGAGCAGGTGCTCGAACAGGAGCCAGTTGTGCCACTGACGTCGCTGGATGCGGTGTTTGCCGCTGACCAGCGCGCGCGGGAGCTTTCCCGGGAATGGCTGCGGCGGAACGGCCGCTGATGCGCGCTCGCTCCAGGGTTGTCCAGAACGTCTTTCGGAGATGGATATGACTGCGCTCTACATGATCATCGGTACCCTGGTTGCGCTGGGCGTGCTGGTCACCTTTCACGAATTCGGTCACTTCTGGATCGCCCGCCGTTGTGGGGTCAAGGTGCTGCGCTTCTCGGTAGGCTTCGGCACGCCGCTGCTGCGCTGGCACGACCGGCATGGCACCGAATTCGTGGTTGCGGCCATTCCGTTGGGCGGTTACGTGAAGATGCTCGATGAGCGCGAAGGCGAAGTGCCGCCGGCGCTGATCGAGCAGTCGTTCAATCGCAAGCCGGTCGGTCAGCGCATCGCCATTGTGGCCGCCGGGCCGATCGCCAACTTCCTCCTGGCAATCGTGTTCTTCTGGCTGCTGGCCATGCTCGGCACCCAACAGGTGCGGCCTGTGATTGGTGCGGTCGAGGCGGGTAGCCTGGCCGCCAGTGCCGACCTCACCGCCGGCCAGGAAATCGTTTCAGTGGACGGCAAGGCGACCAACGGCTGGTCAGCCGTCAACCTGCAACTGGTGCGCCGCCTCGGCGAGAGCGGCACTCTGCGCGTGGGTGTGCTGGAGGAGGGCAGCAGTGCCGAGAAACAACACGAGATCAACTTGAACCAGTGGCTGCGCGGGGCGGATGAACCCGACCCGATCCAGTCGCTGGGTCTGCGCCCGTGGCGCCCGGTCATCACCCCGGTACTGGCCGAAATCGACCCGAACGGGCCGGCGGCTGCAGCGGGGCTGAAAACCGGTGACAAGCTGCTGAGCCTCGATGGCGTGGCCCTCAACGACTGGCAGCAGGTGGTCGACAGCGTGCGTGCCCGGCCAGAGGCCAAGGTGCAGCTGCGGGTCGAGCGTGATGCCGCCGTGCTGGACATTCCGGTAACCCTGGCGCGCAAAGGCGAAGGCCAGGCATCGGGGGGGTACCTCGGGGCTGGGGTCAAAGGTGGCGAATGGCCGGCGACCATGCTGCGCGAAGTCAGCTATGGGCCTGTGGCCGCGATGGGCGAGGGCCTGGCGCGTACCTGGAACATGAGCATCCTGACCCTCGAGTCGCTGAAGAAAATGCTGTTCGGCGAGCTCTCGGTAAAAAACTTGAGCGGACCGATAACCATTGCTAAAGTGGCGGGCGCTTCAGCCCAGTCGGGCGTTGGGGATTTCCTGAATTTCCTGGCCTACCTGAGCATAAGCCTGGGGGTTCTGAACCTGCTGCCCATTCCAGTACTGGATGGGGGGCATCTGTTGTTCTACCTGATCGAATTGGCACGCGGCCGTCCGCTGTCGGATCGGGTGCAAGGTTGGGGGGTCCAGATCGGTATAAGTTTGGTCATTGGGGTGATGTTGCTCGCCCTGATCAACGATCTGGGTCGACTATAAAGCTTCGCTCAATTGCAAACCTGCCGCCCTTCTGCGGTGGGTTGTTTATTGCCAGTTGGAATAAAAGGACTTCATGAAACGTCTGCTGCTAACTGCGGTCCTCTCCGCACTGATGATCGCTGAAGTTCACGCTGAGTCCTTCACCATCTCCGATATCCGCGTCAACGGCCTGCAGCGGGTTTCCGCCGGCAGCGTGTTCGGCGCATTGCCTCTGAACGTGGGCGATCAGGCTGACGACCGTCGCCTGGTGGATTCCACCCGCTCGCTGTTCAAGACCGGCTTCTTCCAGGATATTCAGCTGAGCCGCGACGGCAACGTGTTGATCATCAATGTGGTCGAACGTCCGTCGGTAGCCAGCATCGAGATCGAAGGTAACAAGGCGATCAGCACCGAAGACCTGATGAAAGGTCTGAAGCAGTCTGGTCTGGCCGAAGGCGAGATCTTCCAGCGCGCCACCCTCGAGGGTGTGCGTAACGAACTGCAACGTCAGTACGTGGCCCAGGGCCGCTATTCGGCCGAGGTCGAAGCTGAAGTCGTGCCGCAGCCGCGTAACCGGGTTGGCCTGAAGATCAACATCAACGAAGGCACGGTTGCCGCGATCCAGCACATCAACGTGGTGGGCAACACCGTGTTCGATGATGACGAACTCGGCCAACTGTTCGAGCTGAAAACCACCAACTGGTTGTCGTTCTTCAAGAACGACGACAAGTATGCCCGCGAAAAACTCTCCGGTGACCTCGAGCGTCTGCGCTCGTACTACCTGGACCGCGGCTACATCAACATGGACATCGCTTCTACCCAGGTGTCGATCACCCCGGACAAGAAGCACGTCTACATCACCGTCAACATCAACGAAGGTGAGAAGTACACCGTTCGTGACGTGAAGCTGTCCGGTGACCTCAAGGTGCCGGAAGACCAGGTCCAGTCGCTGCTGCTGGTGCAGCCCGGCCAGGTCTTCTCGCGCAAGGTGATGACCACCACGTCCGACCTGATCACCCGTCGTCTGGGTAACGAAGGTTATACCTTCGCCAACGTCAACGGCGTGCCGCAGCCGAACGATCAAGACCACACCGTCGACATCATGTTCGTGGTCGACCCGGGCAAGCGTGCCTACGTCAACCGCATCAACTACCGCGGCAACACCAAGACCGAAGACGAAGTGCTGCGCCGCGAAATGCGCCAGATGGAAGGCGGCTGGGCGTCGACCTACCTGATCGACCAATCCAAGACTCGCCTCGAGCGTCTGGGCTTCTTCAAGGAAGTCAACGTCGAAACCCCAGCTGTGCCGGGTACCGATGACCAGGTCGACGTCAACTACAGCGTCGAAGAGCAAGCGTCCGGTTCGATCACCGCCAGCGTCGGTTTCGCCCAAAGCGCTGGTCTGATCCTCGGTGGTTCGATCAGTCAGACCAACTTCCTCGGTACCGGTAACAAGGTTTCGATTGGCCTGACCCGCAGCGAATACCAGACCCGCTACAACTTTGGCTTCGTTGACCCCTACTGGACTGCCGACGGCGTCAGCCTGGGTTACAACGCCTTCTACCGCAGCACCGACTACGACGACCTCGACGTCGACGTGGCCAGCTACGCAGTAGACAGCCTGGGTGCAGGTGTCAGCGTCGGTTACCCGATCAGCGAGACTTCGCGCCTGACCTACGGCCTGAGCGTGCAGCAGGACAAACTCAAGACCGGCCGCTACACCGTTGACGAGATCTTCGACTTCACCGACAAAGAGGGCGAGAACTTCCTCAACTTCAAGGCATCCGTCGGCTGGTCCGAATCGACCTTGAACAAAGGTGTGCTGGCTACCCGCGGTCACTCCCAGAGCTTGACTCTGGAAAGCACCATACCGGGCAGCGACCTGTCGTTCTATAAACTGGACTACCGTGGCCAGCTGTTCAAGCCGCTGTCCAACGACTACACCCTGCGCCTGCATACTGAGCTGGGTTACGGCGACGGCTATGGCGGTACCTCCGGGCTGCCGTTCTACGAGAACTACTACGCCGGTGGTTTCAACTCGGTACGCGGCTTCAAGGACAATACTCTCGGCCCGCGGAGTACTCCGAGTAGAGCAAACGCTGACCGCGGGACTTTGGACGACCCGGATCGAGATCCGTTGGCCTTCGGTGGCAACGTGCTGGTCCAGGGTGGTGTCGAGTTGCTGTTCCCGCTGCCTTTCGTCAAGGACCAGCGCTCGCTGCGCACCTCCGTGTTCTGGGATGTGGGTAACGTGTTCGACACCAACTGCGGTTCCAAGCCTGATTGCACCAAGGTCGGCTTCTCGGACATGGCCAGTTCGGTTGGCCTGGGCGTAACCTGGATCACTGCGCTGGGCCCGTTGAGCTTCAGTTTGGCAATGCCGATCAAGAAGCCGGCAGAAGCCGAAACCCAGGTGTTCCAATTCTCTCTGGGGCAGACCTTCTAAGGTCGGCCCCGTGCTAAACGACAACGGATTATCCAGGAGTGCATCGTGCGTAAGTTGACCCAACTGGCCTTCGTGGCTGCGGCGCTGGTCGCCACCCCCGCTTTCGCCGAAATGAAAGTGGCTGTGCTGAACTATCAGATGGCACTGCTCGAGTCGGACGCCGCCAAGCGTTACGCCGTCGATGCCGAGAAGAAGTTCGGCCCGCAGCTGACCAAGCTCAAGGGCCTGGAAAGCAGCGCCAAAGGCATCCAGGACCGTCTGCTCAAGGGCGGCGACAAGATGCAGCAGCAAGAGCGCGAGCGTCTTGAGCTCGAGTTCAAGCAAAAAGCCCGTGACTTCCAGTTCCAGTCCAAGGAACTCAACGAAGCCAAGGCCGTTGCCGACCGTGACATGCTCAAGCAGCTCAAGCCGAAGCTGGACGGTGCTGTTGAAGAAGTGATCAAGAAAGGCGGCTTTGACCTGGTACTCGAGCGCGGCGCAGTGATCGATGTCAAACCGCAATACGACATCACTCGCCAGGTCATCGAGCGCATGAACCAAGCCCGTTGATATGACCGTGACCATGACGCTCGGCCAATTGGCCGAGGCGCTCGGCGCTACCCTCAAGGGGCCCGAGGCGCTGCAGATTACCGGGCTGGCCACCTTGCAGGAGGCCGGTCCCGGGCAATTGAGCTTTCTCGCCAACCCGCAGTACCGCAAGTACCTGGACAATGCCCAGGCGTCGGCGGTCCTGCTCAAGGCAGCAGACGCCGAAGGCTTCGCCGGCAACGCCCTGATCGTCGCCGACCCGTACCTGGCTTACGCGCGCATTTCCCACCTGTTCGATCCAAAGCCCAAGGCTGTAGCGGGGGTTCACCCTAGCGCCGTGGTTGCCGATGACGCTCAGGTCGATGCCAGTGCCAGCGTAGGGCCGTTCGCGGTGATCGAGAGCGGTGCGCGCATCGCTGCCAATGTCACCATCGGCGCCCACTGCTTTATTGGTGCGCGCTGCGTGATAGGCGAAGGCGGCTGGTTGGCACCGCGGGTCACGTTGTACCACGACGTGACCATCGGTGCGCGGGTGACGATTCAATCCGGTGCGGTGGTCGGCGGCGAGGGCTTCGGCTTCGCCAACGAGAAGGGCGTCTGGCGCAAGATCGCCCAGATCGGCGGTGTGCGCATTGGTGATGATGTCGAGATCGGCGTCAACACTGCGGTGGACCGCGGAGCACTGGCAGACACACTGATCGGCAACGGGGTCAAACTCGACAACCAGATCCAGATCGCGCACAACGTGCAAATTGGCGATCACACGGCCATGGCTGCGTGTGTCGGCATCTCTGGCAGCACCCGCATCGGCAAGCACTGCACCATTGCTGGCGGTGTCGGCATGGTTGGTCATATCGATGTCTGCGACAACGTGTTCGTCTCTGGCATGACCATGGTGACGCGTTCGATAACCGAGCCGGGTGGCTATTCTTCCGGTACTGCCATGCAGCCGCTGGGCGATTGGCGCAAAAGCGCGGCGCGGATTCGCCAGCTCGATGACATGGCCAAACGCCTGCAGCAGATTGAAAAACGCTTCGAGACCGTGACCTCAGGTGGTCAGCCGGCATCAGAAGGCTGATACCATTTCCTGAGCCAAGAGTGATCCGTTGCTAGCTGGCTCCTCTATTGGATTGCTAAAGGAGCGTGTGGTCAGCACCTGCGCTCCCTATTCTTACTACAGGCTTCCCCCCGAAATGATGGACATCAACGAGATTCGCGAATACCTGCCTCACCGTTACCCGTTCCTGCTGGTGGACCGGGTTACGGAGCTGGACTTCGAGGCCCAGAGCATTCGTGCCTACAAGAATGTCAGCATCAACGAGCCGTTCTTCAATGGCCACTTCCCGGCCCACCCGATCATGCCAGGTGTGCTGATCATCGAAGCCATGGCTCAGGCAGCCGGGATTCTCGGGTTCAAGATGCTCGATGCCAAACCGGCAGACGGCACCCTGTACTACTTCGTCGGCTCCGACAAGCTACGCTTCCGTCAGCCAGTGTTGCCAGGCGACCAACTGGTGCTTGAAGCCAAGTTCCTCAGCCGCAAGAGCATGATCTGGAAGTTCGAATGCCGTGCCCTGGTTGACGGCAAGCCGGTATGCTCGGCGCAGATTACCTGTGCGGAACGCTCCCTATGAATTCAATTGATCCGCGGGCTATCGTCGACCCTTCTGCCAAACTGGCGGAAGGTGTCGAGGTGGGCCCCTGGTCGATCATTGGCCCCGACGTAGAAATCGGGGAGGGCACGGTTATCGGCCCGCACGTTGTACTCAAAGGGCCGACCCGAATCGGCAAGCACAACCGTATCTACCAGTTTTCCTCGATTGGCGAAGACACCCCTGACCTCAAGTACAAGGGTGAAGCGACGCGTCTGGTGATCGGCGATCACAACGTGCTCCGCGAAGGCGTGACCATTCACCGCGGTACCATTCAGGACCGTGCTGAAACCACTCTGGGCGATCACAACCTGATCATGGCCTATGCCCACATTGGCCACGACAGCGTGATCGGCAACAATTGCATTCTGGTCAACAACACTGCCCTGGCTGGCCATGTGCATGTGGGCGACTGGGCAATCCTGTCGGGCTACACGCTGGTCCATCAGTACTGCCATATCGGTGCTCACGCCTTTTCCGGCATGGGCACTGCGATTGGCAAAGACGTACCCGCGTTCGTCACTGTATTCGGCAGCCCAGCCCAGGCACGCAGCATGAACTTCGAAGGCATGCGTCGGCGTGGCTTCAGCGATGAAGTTATCCATGCACTGCGCAAAGCCTACAAAATGGTCTACCGCCAGGGCCTGACTGCCGAAGAAGCCATTGCTCAGTTGCAGGAGCTGGCCGCGTTGCACCCTGAAGTCGAGCTGTTCCGTACCTCCATCCAGAGCTCCGCTCGCGGCATTACCCGCTGATATGGGCCAGCTTTGTGTAGCGTTGGTCGCAGGTGAGGCCAGCGGCGATATCCTTGGCTCTGGTTTGATGCGCGCACTCAAGGCGCGCCATCCTGGTGTGCGCTTTATCGGTGTCGGCGGGCCGTTGATGGAAGCCGAGGGCATGCAGTCCTACTTCCCGATGGAACGCCTGGCAGTGATGGGCCTGGTTGAAGTGCTCGGGCGTCTGCGCGAGCTGCTCAAGCGGCGCAAATTGCTGATCGAGACCCTGATCGGCGAGAAGCCCGATGTGTTCATTGGCATCGATGCGCCCGACTTCACCCTCAATATCGAACTGAAACTGCGCCAGCAAGGGATCAAGACCGTGCACTACGTCAGCCCATCGGTATGGGCCTGGCGGCAGAAGCGAGTACTGAAGATCCGCGAAGGCTGCGACCTGATGCTGACCCTGCTGCCGTTCGAAGCGCGCTTCTATGAAGAGCAGGGCGTACCCGTGCGCTTTGTCGGCCATCCGCTGGCCGATACGATCCCGCTGGAGGCTGACCGTCAGGCCGCGCGCGCCGAGTTGGGCCTGCCCGCAGGGCCGCTGGTGGCATTGATGCCCGGTAGCCGCGGCGGCGAAGTCGGTCGCCTGGGTGCGCTGTTTCTGGAGGCTGCCGAGCGCTTGCAGCAGATGGACCCTGGCGTACGCTTTGTCTTGCCTTGCGCCAATCAGACCCGCCGTGAGCAGATCGAGCAGATGCTGGCAGGTCGCGACCTGCCGTTGACCCTGCTCGATGGCCAGTCGCATCAGGCGCTGGCTGCCTGCGATGCAGTGCTGATTGCGTCGGGTACCGCGACGCTGGAAGCGATGCTGTACAAGCGGCCTATGGTTGTCGCCTATCGCCTGGCGCCGCTGACCTACTGGATTCTCAAGCGCATGGTGAAAAGCCCCTACGTGTCGCTGCCCAACCTGTTGGCGCAGCGCATGTTGGTGCCGGAACTGCTGCAGGACGCCGCCACCAGCGAGGCCCTGGCGCAGACCCTGGCACCGCTGCTGGCCGACGGCCGCCACCAGACCGACAGTTTTGATCAGATTCACCGCACCTTGCGCCGCGACGCGTCGAACCAGGCAGCGGACGCGGTGCTGGCCTTGTTGGAGCAACGCTAGATGCAACTGGGACTGGATTTCAACCTGGTCGAAGAGCTGGTCGCGGGCGTCGACGAAGTTGGCCGCGGGCCGCTTTGCGGCGCGGTGGTCACGGCTGCTGTGATCCTCGATCCTCGGCGACCGATCCTTGGCTTGAACGACTCCAAGAAGCTCACCGAAGCCAAGCGCGAAGCGTTGTTCGACGAGATCTGCGAGAAAGCCCTGAGCTTTTGCATTGCGCGGGCTGAAGTCGATGAAATCGATCGGTTGAACATTCTCCACGCCACCATGCTGGCCATGCAGCGCGCCGTCGAGGGCTTGAGCATCACGCCCAAGCTGGCCTTGATCGACGGCAATCGCTGCCCGGTGCTGGCTGTGCCATCCGCCCCAGTGGTGCAGGGCGATGCAAAGGTGCCTGCGATCGCTGCCGCGTCGATCCTGGCAAAGGTTACCCGCGACCGCGAGATGAGCGCCTTCGAGCTGATTTACCCAGGCTACGGCATGGGTGGTCACAAAGGCTATCCGACCCCGGTGCACCTTGAGGCGCTGGCCCGGCTTGGCCCTACGCCGATCCACCGGCGCTCCTTCGCGCCGGTTCGGGTGGCCTGGGAAGCCCGCGCAGGCGTGCCTACCTCGTTGATCTGATCGCCTGCGCAGGTCGCTCTGCGAACCTGCAGGCCGTCACGTGGCAGCGCAGCCGATCACATTTACGGTACAATCCCGCGCTTGTCCGCTGCTCTGCTATAGGCCCCCTACATGTCGGTTTCTTTCGTTCACCTTCGTGTGCACTCCGAATTCTCCCTGGTCGATGGCCTGGTGCGGATCAAGCCGCTGGCCAAGGCCTTGGCCGGACTGAACATGCCGGCAGTGGCGATTACCGACCAGAGCAACATGTGCTCGCTGGTGAAGTTCTACAAGAACGCGATGGGCAACGGCATCAAGCCGATTTGCGGCGCCGACCTGTGGCTTGCCGGGGCTGACCCGGAAGCGCCGTTGTCGCGTATCTGCTTCCTGGCGATGAACCCCAAGGGGTACCGCAACCTCACCGAATTGATCTCGCGCGGCTGGGTCGACGGCCAGCGTAATGGTCTGGTCATCGTCCAGCGCGACTGGGTTGCCCAGGCCAGCGAAGGCCTGATCGCGTTGTCTGCCGCCCGCGAAGGGGATATCGGCATGGCCCTGCTGAGTGGTCGCAGCGAAGAGGCCGAAGCCTTGCTGCGCGACTGGCTGGGGATGTTCCCCGGGCGCTTCTATGTCGAGTTGCAGCGCACCAATCGCCCCGGCGATGAAGCCTACCTGCACGCCGCCGTAGCCCTGGCCGACCGGCTTGGCGCGCCACTGGTCGCAACCAACGATGTGCGTTTCATCAAGCAGACCGACTTCGATGCCCATGAAACCCGCGTCTGCATTGGCGAGGGCTGGACTCTCGATGATCCGCGCCGGCCGCGCCTGTACAGCGATCAGCAGTACCTGAAAAGCCAGGAAGAAATGGCCGAGCTGTTCAGCGACCTGCCCGATGCCGTGGCCAATACGGTGGAGATCGCCAAGCGCTGTAACATCGAGGTGCAACTGGGCAAGCACTTCCTGCCCGACTTCCCGACGCCCAATGGCATGGGCATCGATGACTACCTGCGCCACGTTTCCCACGAGGGCCTGGAAGAACGCCTGACGGTGATCCTGCCCAAGGACACGACCGAGGACTACGAGGCCAAGCGCCAGGTCTATCTGGACCGGCTCAAGTTCGAGCTGGATATCATCATCCAGATGGGCTTCCCCGGTTACTTCCTGATCGTCATGGACTTCATCAAGTGGGCCAAGAACAACGGCGTGCCGGTCGGCCCGGGCCGGGGGTCGGGTGCCGGTTCCCTGGTCGCCTACGTGTTGAAGATCACCGACCTGGACCCGCTGGCCTACGACCTGCTGTTCGAGCGCTTCCTCAACCCTGAGCGGGTATCGATGCCCGACTTCGACGTCGACTTCTGCATGGACGGTCGCGATCGGGTCATCGAGTACGTCGCCGACGCCTACGGGCGCAACGCGGTAAGCCAGATCATTACCTTCGGCACCATGGCGGCGAAAGCGGTGGTGCGCGATGTGGCGCGGGTGCAGGGCAAGTCCTACGGGCTGGCTGATCGTCTGTCGAAGATGATCCCGTTCGAAGTCGGCATGACCCTGGAAAAGGCCTACGAGCAGGAGGAGGTGCTGCGCGACTTCCTCAAGAGCGACGAGGATGGCCGCGAGATCTGGGACATGGCCCTCAAGCTCGAGGGCGTGTGCCGCGGTACCGGCAAGCACGCCGGTGGTGTGGTTATCGCACCGACCAAACTCACCGACTTTTCGCCGATCGCCTGTGATGAAGAGGGCGGCGGCCTGGTAACCCAGTTCGACAAGGATGACGTCGAGGCGGCGGGGCTGGTCAAGTTCGACTTCCTCGGCCTGCGCACCCTGACCATCATCAAGTGGGCGATGGAGACGATCAATCGCGAGCAGGCCAAAGAAGGCTTGCCCGATCTGAACATCGACTTCATCCCGCTGGACGACAAGAAAACCTACGAGCTGCTGCAAAAAGCCGAGACCACCGCGGTATTCCAGCTCGAGTCGCGCGGCATGAAAGAGCTGATCAAGAAGCTCAAGCCCGACTGCCTCGAAGACCTTATCGCACTGGTGGCGTTGTTCCGCCCAGGCCCGCTGCAGTCGGGCATGGTCGATGACTTCATCAACCGCAAGCACGGCCGCGCCGAGCTGGCCTACCCGCACCCGGACTATCAGTACGACGGCCTGCAGCCCGTATTGGCACCGACCTACGGCATCATCCTGTATCAGGAACAGGTGATGCAGATCGCCCAGGTCATGGCCGGCTACACCCTTGGCGGCGCCGACATGCTGCGTCGGGCAATGGGCAAGAAAAAGCCCGAAGAGATGGCCAAGCAGCGTGGCGGCTTCATCGAGGGTTGTGCCAACAATGGCATCAGTGGCGATCTGGCCGGTAACATCTTCGACCTGGTAGAAAAATTTGCCGGTTACGGCTTCAACAAGTCGCACTCGGCCGCCTACGGCCTGGTTTCGTACCAAACCGCCTGGCTCAAAACACACTACCCGGCGCCGTTCATGGCGGCTGTACTTTCTGCGGACATGCACAACACCGACAAGGTTGTGGTGCTGATCGAAGAAGTGCGCACCATGAAACTGCGCCTGGACGCCCCGGATGTGAACGCCTCCGAGTTCAAGTTCACGGTAGACGACGATGGCCGCATCATTTATGGCCTGGGCGCGATCAAAGGGGTGGGTGAGGGCCCGGTCGAGGCCATTGTCGAGGCGCGTAGCGCCGGTGGGCCGTTCAAGGACCTGTTCGACTTCTGTGCGCGGATCGACCTCAAGCGGGTCAACAAACGCACCCTCGATGCATTGATCCGCAGCGGCGCGCTGGATCGCCTCGGGCCGCACTTCCACGACGAGATCAAGGCCTACCAGGCCAACATCGACCGCAATCGGGCAGCGCTGATGTCGGCGCTCGAAGAGGCGGTGAAGTCGGCCGAGCAGACCGCACGCACCGCCGATAGCGGCCACGTCGACCTGTTTGGCGGGCTGTTCGTCGAAGCGGATGTGGACGTCTATGCCAACCACCGCAAGGCGCGCGATCTGACCCTCAAAGAGCGCCTGAAAGGTGAAAAGGATACGCTGGGCCTGTACCTCACCGGTCACCCGATCGACGAATACGAAGGCGAGATCCGCCGCTTCGCCCGCCAGCGGATCATCGACCTGAAGCCGTCGCGCGAAGTGCAGACGGTGGCCGGGATGATCATTGCCCTGCGCGTGATGAAGAACAAGAAGGGTGACAAGATGGGCTTCGTCACCCTCGATGACCGCTCCGGGCGCATCGAGGCCTCGCTGTTCGCTGACTCGTTCATGGCTGCCCAGGCATTGTTGCAGAACGATGCCATGGTCGTGGTCGAGGGCGAAGTCAGCAACGATGATTTCTCCGGCGGCCTGCGCCTGCGCGTCAAGCAGGTGATGACCATGGAAGATGCGCGTACGCGGCTGGCAGAGAGCCTGCGCCTGAAGGTCGCCCATGATGCGCTCAAGGGTGACCGCCTGCGCTGGCTGGGTGAGCTGATCACCCGTCACCGTGGTGGTTGCCCGATCACCCTTGAATACACCGGTAACGACGCCAAGGCCATGCTGCAGTTTGGCAATGACTGGGCGATCGACCCGGCGGACGGGCTGATTCAAGCCCTGCGTGACCAGTTCGGGCGTGAGAACGTCTTCCTGCAATACCGCTGATGCGATGAATTTTTAATCTCGACCTGAATGCGCCTGATCCTTTAAGGTAGGGCGCCAAACGGATCAACCGGCCGGCCGCCTGGCCGTAGACCCAAGACGGATGCCTATGAACCCGAATTTCCTCGATTTCGAACAGCCGATTGCCGACCTGCAAGCCAAGATTGAAGAGCTGCGTCTGGTTGGCAATGACAACTCGCTGAACATCAGCGATGAGATTGCCCGTCTGCAAGACAAGAGCAGCACCCTTACCGAAAGCATCTTCAGCAATCTGACCAGCTGGCAGATTGCACGCCTGGCACGTCACCCGCGCCGGCCGTACACGCTGGACTACCTGCAGCACATCTTCACCGAGTTCGAAGAACTGCACGGCGACCGCCACTTCTCCGACGACGCTGCCATTGTTGGCGGTACTGCGCGTCTGGATGGCAAACCAGTGATGGTCATCGGTCACCAGAAGGGCCGTGAAGTGCGCGAGAAGGTGCGTCGCAACTTCGGCATGCCGCGTCCGGAAGGCTACCGCAAGGCTTGCCGTCTGATGGAAATGGCCGAGCGTTTCAAGATGCCGATCCTGACCTTCATCGATACCCCGGGTGCCTACCCAGGCATCGACGCCGAGGAGCGCAACCAGAGCGAGGCCATCGCCTGGAACCTGCGCGTCATGTCGCGTCTGAAGACGCCGATCATTGCCACCGTGATTGGCGAAGGTGGTTCCGGCGGTGCGCTGGCCATTGGTGTCTGTGATCAGTTGAACATGCTGCAGTACTCGACCTATGCGGTGATCTCGCCGGAAGGCTGTGCGTCGATCCTGTGGAAGACCGCCGACAAGGCTGCCGATGCAGCCGAAGCGATGGGCATCACTGCCGAGCGCCTGAAGAGCCTGAACATCGTCGACAAGGTGATCGAGGAGCCGCTGGGCGGCGCCCATCGTGATCCGGTCAAGGTTTCGGAAACCATTCGCGGCGAGCTGATTCAACAGCTGGACATGCTCAGTGGGCTGGACCATGACACCCTGCTCAAGCGTCGTTATGACCGCCTGATGAGCTACGGTCTCTGATCTGAGTTGATGCCGTTGGGGTCGCGCTGCGACCCCAGCTTCTCAGTGAGGCACACATGATCGACCTCACCCGCACACTTTCTCCCTGGCAGCACGCCCCCGCCTGGTACGTCGCCCTCTCCGGCGGCCTCGACTCCAGCGTCCTCCTGCATGTGCTCGCCGCCCATGCCCGCCGCCAGCAAACGCCCCCCCTGCGCGCCATCCACGTTCACCACGGCCTGCAAGCCGCTGCCGACAGCTGGCCTGCCCACTGCCAATCCCTGTGCGACAAGCTCGGCGTCGAGCTGCAGATCATCTACGTCAAGGTCACGCCGGGCGCCAGCCTCGAGCAAGCTGCGCGCAATGCCCGTTATCAGGCCTTGGCCGACATGCTGCGCTGCGATGAAGTGCTGTTCACCGGCCAGCACCGTGACGATCAAGCCGAAACCCTGCTGTTCAGGCTACTGCGCGGAGCCGGCCTGCGTGGCCTGGCGGCAATGCCAGCTGCCAGACCGCTGGGCCTGGGGCATTTGGTCAGGCCATTGCTGGGGCTGTCGCGGCAACAACTGCACAGCTATGCAGAGCATTCCCAGTTGCCGTGGATCGAAGACCCGAGCAATGCCGACACGCACTACGCCCGCAACTTCCTGCGTGGCGCCGTTTTGCCGTTGCTGCGTGAGCGCTGGCCGCAAGCCAGCCAAAGCCTGGCGCGCAGTGCCGATCATCTTGGCGAGGCGCTGAGCCTGCTCAACGAGCTGGCCGCTGACGATCTGGCGCTGGCAGGGCAGGGCGCTCCGAGCGCCTGGTCAGGGCTGGACTCACTCGCTCTGAGCCCGCTCAAGGCGCTGTCGCCTGCCCGTCAGCGCAACGCATTGCAGTACTGGTTAAGCACTCGCACGCGGTTGCCGGATAGTCGCCACTGGGCTGGCTGGGCATCCCTGCGCGATGCCGCCGACGATGCGCAACCGGTCTGGCGACTGACCGACGGCCAGTTGCACCGCAGTCACGGCCGCATCTGGTGGCTCAGCGGCGACTGGCTGACGACCCCGTCAGGCGAGCATGCCTGGCCGGATCCTGGCCTGGCGCTGGTGCTGCCGGGCAATGGCCGCGTACGCCTGTGCGGTACGTTGCCGCAGGCAGCGCTGCGGATTGCCTGTCGTCAGGGCGGGGAACGGCTGGCGCTGCCAGGCCGCGGTCATCGCGACCTCAAGCGCTTGCTCAATGAACATCAGGTGCCACACTTCATTCGGCCAAGGCTGCCGCTGCTGTGGCAGGGCGAGCACCTGCTGGCGGTGGCCAACCTGCCGCAACTGGCCCAGGGCAACGCTACCCTGGAGTGGCAGATGCCGAGCAACGCGCAAGGTTTGAGCTGAGGATTAGATTCCGGTAGACTACCCTCCCTTCTTGATACAACTTCTGTGGCTTCATCGAAAACACAGCAGTTGCCGATTACCAAGCAGTTTTTTGCTGGGCTGATTTCCTAAAATGACGAGCGAGCTCCATGCCGGGTATGCACCTGGTCTGTACAGACGCGGCAGTTTTTCGAGATGCACTGTGATTGACGCAGGTGATCGGGGGCTTCGGCCTTCCTTCGCTTTCTCCGGCGGCGCTAGCCGCTTTAACGCAGACTTCTAGGGTTTTTCATGACGCGCTACATATTCGTCACGGGCGGTGTTGTTTCTTCATTGGGGAAAGGCATTGCCTCGGCTTCCCTGGCGGCCATCCTGGAAGCGCGGGGGCTTAAGGTCACCATGCTCAAACTGGATCCGTACATCAACGTCGATCCAGGCACCATGAGCCCGTTCCAGCATGGTGAGGTGTTCGTCACCCATGACGGCGCCGAGACCGACCTTGACCTGGGCCACTACGAGCGGTTCATCCGCACCACGATGACCCAGAACAACAACTTCACCACTGGCCGTGTCTACGAGCACGTGCTGCGCAAAGAGCGCCGTGGTGATTACCTGGGCGCGACCATTCAGGTCATTCCGCACATCACCGACGAAATCAAGCGCCGCATCATCAAGGGTGCTGGCGACGCCGACGTGGCCCTGGTCGAAATCGGCGGTACGGTCGGCGACATCGAGTCGCAACCGTTCCTCGAGGCGATCCGCCAGCTGCGTTTCGAAGTCGGCGCCAAGCGCGCGATGCTGATGCACCTGACGCTGGTGCCTTACATTGCCACCGCTGGCGAGACCAAGACCAAGCCTACTCAGCACTCGGTCAAAGAGCTGCGCTCGATCGGCCTGCAGCCTGACGTGCTGGTGTGCCGTTCCGATCACCCGATCGACAACTCGTCGCGCCGCAAGATCGCTCAGTTCACCAACGTTGAAGAACGTGCGGTGATTGCCCTGGAAGACGCCGACACCATCTACAAGATCCCGGGCATCCTGCATGCGCAGGGTCTGGACGACTTCGTCACCGAGCGCTTCGGCCTGCAGTGCGACAGCGCTGATCTGTCCGAGTGGGACAAGGTGGTCGACGCCAAGCTCAACCCTGAGCATGAAGTCACCATCGCCATGGTCGGCAAGTACATGGAGCTGCTGGACGCGTACAAGTCGCTGATCGAAGCGATGAGCCACGCCGGTATTCAGAACCGCACCAAGGTCAACCTGCGCTACATCGACTCCGAAGACATCGAGAACCAGGGCACCAGCCTGCTCGAAGGCGCTGATGCCATTCTGGTTCCGGGCGGCTTCGGTCTGCGCGGTGTAGAAGGCAAGATCCAGGCAGTCCAGTTCGCTCGCGAGAACAAGGTACCGTACCTGGGTATCTGCCTGGGCATGCAGGTTGCCGTGATCGAGTTCGCGCGTAACGTAATGGGTTGGGCTGACGCCAACTCCACCGAGTTCGACCGCAACAGCGAGCACCCGGTGGTGGGTCTGATCACCGAGTGGGCCGACAACACCGGTTCCGTCGAAACCCGTACCGAGGCCTCCGATCTGGGCGGCACCATGCGTCTGGGCGCCCAGGAATGCCAGCTGATCGGCAACTCCAAGGTCCACGACTGCTATGGCAAGGACGTGATCGTCGAGCGTCACCGCCACCGCTACGAGGTCAACAACAACCTGCTGCCACAGCTGGTTGAAGCGGGCCTGCAGATCTCGGGGCGCTCCGGTGACGGCGCGTTGGTCGAAGTGGTCGAGTCGCAGGACCATCCGTGGTTCGTTGCTTGCCAGTTCCACCCGGAGTTCACTTCCACCCCGCGTGACGGTCACCCGCTGTTCAGCGGCTTCGTCAAAGCGGCACTGGTCCAGAAGAACAAGGCCTGATTCATGACCCAGAAGATCATTCGCGTCGGTAACATCGAGATCGCCAACGACAAGCCGTTCGTTCTGTTCGGTGGCATGAACGTGCTGGAATCGCGCGATCTGGCCATGAAGGTGTGTGAAGAGTACGTGCAGGTCACCGAAAAACTCGGTATCCCCTACGTGTTCAAGGCCAGTTTCGACAAGGCCAACCGCTCTTCGGTCAGCTCTTACCGCGGCCCGGGCATGGAAGCAGGGCTGAAGATCTTCGAAGAGATCAAACAGACCTTCAACGTTCCGGTCATCACCGACGTGCACGAGCCGCATCAGGCCGCGCCGGTTGCCGAGGTCTGCGACATCATTCAGCTGCCGGCCTTCCTCTCGCGCCAGACCGATCTGGTCGTGGCGATGGCCAAGACCGGCGCGGTGATCAACATCAAGAAAGCCCAGTTCCTCGCACCCCAGGAGATGAAACACATCCTGGCCAAGTGCGTCGAGGCAGGTAACGATCAGTTGATCCTGTGCGAGCGCGGCTCAAGCTTCGGCTACAACAACCTGGTTGTGGACATGCTCGGCTTTGGCCTGATGAAGCAGTTCGAGTACCCGGTGTTCTTCGATGTGACCCATGCCCTGCAGATGCCGGGCGGTCGTTCCGACTCTGCCGGTGGCCGCCGTAGCCAGGTTACCGACCTGGCCAAAGCTGGCATGAGCCAGGGTCTGGCCGGCTTGTTCCTTGAGGCACACCCGGATCCGGACAACGCCAAATGCGATGGTCCATGCGCGCTGCGTCTGGACAAACTGGAGCCATTCCTGGCCCAGCTCAAGCAACTGGACGACCTGGTGAAAAGTTTTCCGACGGTAGAAACCGCGTAACACTCATTTCTCGGGTAAAGTACCGCCCGTTCTACCCCTGACCCTCGGGTCAGGGGCTCCCCTTCGCCAGGTCTGCCCTTTGCATATTCGCCTGGTGAAAGGCTCGAATTCCCTAAGCTGCGTTGTTTTCGTCAATTCTGGAGTGCTTACAACAATGGCAAAGATCGTCGACATCAAAGGTCGTGAAGTTCTCGATTCGCGTGGCAACCCCACCGTGGAAGCCGATGTACTGCTCGACAACGGCATCATCGGCAGCGCTTGCGCGCCGTCCGGTGCTTCCACCGGCTCGCGCGAAGCGCTGGAGCTGCGTGATGGCGACAAGAGCCGTTACATGGGCAAGGGCGTGCTCAAAGCCGTTGCCAACATCAATGGCCCGATCCGCGACCTGCTGCTGGGCAAGGACCCGGTTGACCAGAAAGCCCTCGACCGCGCCATGATCGAACTGGACGGTACCGAGAACAAGGCCAAGCTGGGCGCCAACGCCATCCTCGCCGTGTCGCTGGCTGCTGCCAAAGCCGCCGCGCAGGACCAGGACCTGCCGCTGTACGCGCACATTGCCAACCTCAATGGCACTCCAGGCCAATACTCGATGCCGGTTCCGATGATGAACATCATCAACGGTGGCGAGCACGCCGACAACAACGTCGATATTCAAGAGTTCATGGTTCAGCCGGTTGGCGCCAAGACCTTCTCCGACGGCCTGCGCATGGGCACCGAAATCTTCCATCACCTCAAAGCAGTGCTCAAGGCCCGTGGCCTGAACACCGCCGTTGGTGACGAAGGTGGTTTCGCGCCAAACCTGGCCTCCAACGAAGACGCGCTGGCAGCCATCGCCGAAGCCGTTGCCAACGCTGGCTACAAGCTTGGCACCGATGTCACCCTGGCCCTGGACTGCGCTGCGAGCGAATTCTACGAAGACGGCAAGTACAACCTGTCCGGTGAAGGCAAGTCGTTTGATTCCGAAGGCTTTGCCGAGTACCTCAAAGGCCTGACCGAACGCTTCCCGATCATCTCCATCGAAGATGGCCTGGACGAGTCCGACTGGGCTGGCTGGAAGATCCTCACCGACAAGATCGGCGAGAAGATCCAGCTGGTTGGCGACGACCTGTTCGTCACCAACACCAAGATCCTCAAGGAAGGCATCGACAAGAGCATCGGTAACTCGATCCTGATCAAGTTCAACCAGATCGGCTCGCTGACCGAAACCCTCGAAGCCATCCAGATGGCCAAGGCTGCCGGCTACACCGCAGTGATTTCGCATCGCTCCGGCGAAACCGAAGATTCGACCATCGCTGACCTGGCTGTAGGCACTGCCGCTGGCCAGATCAAGACCGGCTCGCTGTGCCGTTCCGACCGCGTCTCCAAGTACAACCAGCTGCTGCGCATCGAAGAGCAACTGGGCGCCAAGGCGGTGTACCGTGGTCGCGACGAGTTTCGCGGCTAAGCAAGAGATGGTAAAAAGGCAGCTGCCGAGGCTGTCTGAGCGTTCTTACTGAGCTTTCAGACACCTCCTACGGGTTTCTGTCAACGAAGCCTGGCCTCGGCCAGGCTTCGTGCTATCGGAAGCCCCGCAGCGGCGGCCTTTCAATCCTGGATACTTTGATGCGCAGTCCTTATTGGTTGTTTCTCATCTTGCTCCTGTTGCTGGGTGGCCTGCAGTACCGCCTTTGGGTGGGCAGTGGCAGCCTGGCGCAAGTGACCGAGCTCAAGCAGCAGATCGACGAACAGCACGCCGAAAACGAACGGCTGCTGGAGCGTAATCGCGTGCTCGATGCTGAAGTTCTGGAGTTGAAGAAAGGTATGGAGACCGTCGAGGAACGGGCCCGTCACGAATTGGGCATGGTCAAAGAGGGCGAGACCCTCTTCCAGTTGCCACAGAAATGACCGCGCCACTGCCGGCCTTCTGGGCCGTGATCCCCGCTGCCGGAGTCGGTGCGCGGATGGCTGCCGACCGTCCCAAGCAGTACTTGCAGCTGGGCGGGCGGACGATTATCGAGCACAGCCTCGACTGTTTTTTAGGCCATCCCTCGCTCAAAGGGGTGGTGGTCAGCATTGCTGCAGATGACCCGTACTGGCCAGGCCTGGCCTGCGCCAGTGATGCGCGTATCCAGCGTGCCGCCGGCGGGCGCGAGCGGGCCGACTCGGTGCTCAATGCCTTGTTGCTGCTGCACGCCCAAGGCGCCGCAGATGGCGACTGGGTGCTGGTACACGACGCCGCACGGCCGAACCTGGCTCGCAGTGACCTCGACCGGTTGCTGGCGGAACTGGCTGACGATGCGGTGGGCGGTTTGCTCGCGGTGCCGGCCCGCGACACCCTCAAGCGCGCCGACAGCAATGGCCGGGTCAGCGCCACGGTTGACCGCAGCACCATCTGGCAAGCCTTTACCCCGCAGATGTTCCGCCTTGGCGCCCTGCACCGGGCACTGGCCGAGTGCATGGTGTCCGATGTGACGGTGACCGACGAGGCGTCGGCGATGGAGTGGTCGGGCTTGGCCCCGCGCCTGGTGGAAGGGCGTAGCGACAACATCAAGGTTACCCGCCCGGAAGACCTGGAATGGTTACGCCAGCGGTGGTCGGCGCGCGGCTGACACTTCAAGCACTGCCGGCGTATTCCGGTAACTGTCCAAGCTGCGCCTTCAAGTAGTCCACCAGCCGCCTGACCTTGGGCGAGAGATGCCGCTGCTGCGGATACAGCGCCCAAACCGCGGTGTTGGGCGGCTGGTGCGCTTCGAGCAGCGAGACCAATGCGCCGCTACGCAGGTGCTCCTGCACGTAGTAGTCCGGCAACTGACACAGACCAACCCCTTGCAGCGCAGCATCCAGCACGGCCTGGCCACTGTTGCAGCGCCAGTTACCCTGCACTCGCTGGCTCAGTTCACGACCCTCCTGCTTCAAGGCCCAGACATCGCTGCTGCCAATCAGGCAGTTGTGCCGGGCAAGTTCCGACAGGCTGTGCGGCCGGCCGTAGCGCTCCAGATAAGCCGGCGAGGCGCACAGGTACATCTGCCGCGGTGCCAGCCGCGTGGCGACCAGGCGTGAGTCCTGCAAACGGCCCAGGCGGATCGCCAGGTCCATGCCTTCGTGGAGCAGGTCCAGAGTGCGGTTGCTCAGTTCGACCTCGACTCGAAGTTGCGGGTACTGGGTCATGAAGCGCGTTACCAGCGGCACGATGAAACGCTCGCCATAGGCCACGGCGCAGGTCATGCGCAACAGCCCCTTGGGCTCGCTGGCAAGATCGCCCATCGCCCGCAAGGCCTCGTCGTGGCCATCCTGCAAGCGCTGGCAGTGCTGCAGGAACGTCTGCCCGGCCTCGCTCAGGGTTACCCGGCGGGTGCTGCGGTAGAGCAGGCGGGTCTGCAAGCGTTCTTCAAGGCGAGCGATCTGACGGCTGACATGCGAGGACGATACGCCCAGGCGCTCGGCCGCTGCGGTGAACTGGCCAAGCTCGGCTACCGCCACAAACTCATCGATGCCTTCCCAGCGGTTGATCATTGATTATCCCTGCATGGCAATAATGTTTTGTCTTGCTCGGGATTATTAATCAAAAGGCGCTGAATTACACTGGATGGATTACCCACCACTCGCTGGAGATCCTGATGATCAAGTCCCGTGCCGCCGTAGCCTTCGAGGCCAACAAACCGCTGGAAATCGTTGAAGTCGATGTGGCCATGCCCAAGGCCGGCGAAGTGCTGGTGCGCATCGTTGCCAGCGGTGTCTGCCATACCGACGCCTACACCCTGTCAGGCGCTGATCCGGAAGGCATCTTCCCGTCGATTCTGGGTCATGAAGGTGGCGGCATCGTCGAAGCCGTAGGCGAGGGCGTGACTTCGGTTGCGGTGGGTGATCACGTGATCCCGCTGTACACCCCTGAATGTGGCAAGTGCAAGTTCTGCCTTTCGGGCAAGACCAACTTGTGCCAGGCGATCCGTGCGACTCAGGGCAAAGGCCTGATGCCTGATGGCACCACGCGCTTCTCGTACAAGGGGCAGCAACTGTTCCACTACATGGGTACCTCGACCTTCTCCGAGTACACCGTGTTGCCGGAAATTTCCGTGGCCAAGATCCAGAAAGAAGCGCCACTGGAAAAAGTCTGCCTGCTCGGTTGCGGCGTGACCACCGGTATCGGCGCTGTGCTCAACACCGCCAAGGTCAAGGAAGGCGACACCGTGGCCATCTTCGGCTTGGGCGGCATCGGCCTGTCGGCGGTCATTGGTGCAGCCAAGGCCAAGGCGGGTCGTATCATTGCGATTGATATCAACCCGAGCAAATTCGAAATTGCCCGCCAGCTAGGTGCCACCGACTGCATCAACCCAAAAGACTACGACCGTCCAATTCAGGAAGTTATCGTCGACCTCACCGACGGCGGCGTGGATTTCTCGTTCGAATGCATCGGCAACGTGCAACTGATGCGTGCGGCGCTGGAATGCTGCCACAAGGGCTGGGGCGAGTCGGTGATCATCGGTGTAGCCGGTGCCGGCCAGGAAATCGCCACCCGTCCGTTCCAACTGGTGACCGGTCGCGTCTGGCGCGGGTCGGCGTTCGGTGGCGTGCGTGGTCGCAGCGAGCTGCCAAGCTATGTCGAGATGTCGCAGAGCGGCGAAATCCCGCTGGATACCTTCATCACCCACACCATGGGCCTGGAAGACATCAACAAAGCCTTCGACCTGATGCACGAAGGTCAAAGCATCCGCAGCGTAATCCACTTCTGAGGTCAGCCATGAGCCTGGAAAACATCTCTTGCCAGAAAAGCTTCGGCGGCTGGCACAAGCGTTACCGGCATCAGTCCAAGGTGCTCGGCTGCGACATGGTGTTTGCCGTGTACCTGCCGCCGCAGGCCGAACAGGGTGCCAAGCTGCCGGTGCTGTATTGGCTGAGCGGTCTGACCTGCAACGACGAGAACTTCATGCAAAAGGCCGGCGCCCAGCGCCTGGCCGCCGAGCTGGGGCTGATCATCGTGGCACCCGACACCAGCCCGCGGGGCGAGCAGGTGCCGGCTGATCCCGATGGCGCCTGGGATTTCGGCCTCGGTGCAGGCTTCTACCTGAACGCCACCCAGCAGCCTTGGGCGCAGCACTACCGCATGCATGATTACGTGGTCGAGGAACTGCCTGCGCTGGTCGAGGCGCACTTCCCGGCGTCGGATCAGCGCAGCATCAGCGGTCACTCCATGGGCGGCCACGGCGCACTGGTGTGCGCCCTGCGCAACCCCGGTCGCTATCAGTCGGTGTCGGCGTTTTCGCCGATCTGCAACCCGATGGACTGCCCGTGGGGCGAGAAGGCGTTCTCCCGTTATCTGGGCGAAGACCGCGCCCGCTGGCGTGAGTGGGATGCCAGCGTGCTGCTGGCCGAAACTCCTGCCGGGCAATGCCCGCCGCTGCTGATCGAGCAGGGTGATCGGGATGACTTTCTCGCCACCCAGCTCAAGCCCGAGGCGCTCGATCAGGCCGCACGCAAGGCAGGCCATGCGCTGACCTTGCGTCTGCAGCCGGGCTACGATCATAGCTACTACTTCATCGCCAGCTTCATCGATGAACACCTGCGCCACCACGCCGCTGCGCTGGGTCGCCTGTAACTGCTACGTGGGCCGCACTGCGGCCCAACAACTGCGCCCAAGCCTGTGCAAAGCAGGTAGAATCCCGCCCTGACTTTATCAGGGCGTTTTTCTATGCGTATTGGCCATGGCTACGATGTGCACCGGTTTACCGACGGTGATTTCATTACCTTGGGTGGGGTGCAGATTCCTCACAAATACGGCCTGCTGGCCCATTCCGATGGCGACGTGGTGCTGCATGCGCTGAGCGACGCCTTGCTCGGCGCTGCTGCACTGGGTGATATCGGCAAGCACTTCCCGGATACCGATCCGCAGTTCAAGGGCGCCGACAGCCGCGTGCTGTTGCGTCATGTACTGGCTGTGGTCCAGGCCAAAGGTTGGAAGGTCGGCAACGTCGACGCCACCATTGTTGCCCAGGCACCGAAAATGGCCCCGCATATCGAAACCATGCGCCAGTTGATCGCTGCCGATCTGCAGGTCGAACTCGACCAGGTCAACGTCAAGGCCACCACCACCGAGAAGCTCGGTTTCACTGGCCGTGAGGAAGGGATTGCCGTGCACGCGGTAGCCCTGTTGCTGGCGCTATGACCGAACTGGAACTGCTTGGGCCACGCGCTTCGGGCGAAGCGCTGGGCAGCGCCGTGCTCAAGGCAGTCGCGGAAGACTTCCAGGTCGATGAAGTGCTCGACATTCCGCTGACCGGGCAGGGTGAACACCTCTGGCTGTGGGTCGAGAAACGCGACCTCAATACCGAAGAAGCCGCCCGCCGCCTGGCCCGCGCTGCCGGTGTACCGCTGCGTGCGATCAGCTATGCCGGCCTCAAGGACCGTCAGGCGTTGACCCGGCAGTGGTTCAGCCTGCACCTGCCGGGCAAGGCCGACCCTGACCTGAGCCGCGCCGAAGACGACACCCTGCGCATCCTCAAGCGCGACCGGCACCTGCGCAAACTGCAGCGCGGCGCGCATTCGGCCAACGGTTTCACCCTGCGCCTGACGGCCTTGACCGCTGACCATGCGGCGCTGGATGCGCGCTTGCAGCAGCTCAAGGCCCAGGGCGTGCCCAACTACTTCGGTAGCCAGCGCTTTGGCCATGGCGGCGGCAATGTCCAGGACGCGCAGAGCTGGGCCGAACGTGCGGCGCTGCCCGAGCAGCGCAATGTGCGTTCGCGGCTGCTCTCGGCCGGGCGCAGCTACTTGTTCAACCAGGTGCTGGCAGCGCGGGTTGCCGACGGCAGCTGGCAGCGTGCCCAGGTCGGCGACCTGCTGGCGTTCACCGACAGCCGCAGCTTCTTCCCGGCGGGTGAGGCCGAGTGCACCGATCCGCGTCTGGCCATTCTCGACCTGCACCCGACCGGTCCGCTGTGGGGGGAGGGGCCTACGCCCACCACCGGCGCCACCGCCGAACTGGAAACCGCTGTCGGCGAACGACATGCTGCATTGGGACATTGGCTGGCGCGCGCGGGCATGAGTCACGAACGGCGTATCCTGCGGCTCCCTATTGGCGGCCTGACGTGGCATTATCCCGAGCCTGATATCCTGCAACTGGAATTCGTCCTGCCGGCTGGATGCTTCGCCACCGTCGTGGTGCGCGAACTAGTCGATCTGGTGCCGGTAGGGCAGACGGACAGCCCATGCGTATTCTGATTTCCAACGACGACGGTGTAACCGCCCCGGGCCTCGCCGCGCTGCATGCAGCGCTGGCGGACTATGCCGAGTGCGTGGTAATCGCCCCGGACCAAGACAAGAGTGGCGCCGGCAGCTCGCTGACGCTGGACCGGCCGCTGCATCCACAGGTTCTGGCCAATGGCTTCATCAGCCTCAATGGCACGCCCACCGACTGTGTCCACCTGGGGCTCAATGGCCTGTTGCCGCAGACGCCGGACATGGTCGTCTCGGGGATCAACCTGGGCGCCAATCTGGGTGATGACGTGTTGTATTCCGGCACCGTCGCCGCTGCGCTGGAAGGGCGTTTTCTCGGTGGCACCTCGCTGGCGTTCTCGCTGGTGTCGCGCCAGCCTGACAACCTGCCCGCTGCCGCCCATATCGCCCGGCGCCTGGTAGAGGCGCAGTCGCGGCTGCAGTTACCGCCGCGTACCGTGCTCAACATCAATATTCCCAACCTGCCGCTGGAGCATATCCGCGGTATCCAGGTCACCCGGCTGGGCCATCGTGCACGCGCGGCGGCGCCGACCAAGGTGGTCAACCCGCGTGGCAAGGAAGGCTACTGGATTGCCGTGGCCGGCGACGCAGAAGATGGCGGGCCGGGCACCGACTTCCATGCCGTGATGCAGGGCTACGTGTCGATCACCCCGCTTCAGCTCGACCGCACCTTCAACGATGCCTTCGACCAGCTCAGCGGCTGGCTGGAGGGCGTGCTCTGATGCGCGAACAGGACGATCTGCAACGCCGCGGGATTGGCATGACCTCGCAACGTACCCGTGAGCGGCTGATCCAGCGTCTGACCGAAGAGGGTGTTTCCAACCCCAAGGTGCTCGACGTGATCCGCCGTACGCCGCGTCATCTGTTCGTCGATGAGGCGCTGGCGCACCGCGCCTACGAAGACACGGCGTTGCCGATCGGGCACAACCAGACCATCTCCCAGCCGTTCATGGTTGCGCACATGAGCGAGCTGCTGCTCGAGGCCGGCCCGTTGGACAAGGTGCTGGAAATCGGCACTGGCTCGGGTTACCAGACGGCGGTGCTGGCGCAGTTGGTCGAGCGGGTATTCTCGGTGGAGCGGATCAAGGTCCTGCAGGATCGAGCCAAGGAGCGGTTGCTCGAACTCAACCTGCGCAACGTCGTGTTCCGCTGGGGTGACGGCTGTGACGGTTGGCAGGCGCTGGCGCCTTACAACGGCATCATTGTGACGGCCGTGGCGCCAGAGGTGCCGCAGGCGCTGCTCGATCAACTGGCGCCAGGCGGGCGCCTGGTGATCCCGGTTGGACCTGCCGGCGAGCAGCAGCAGCTGCTGATGATTGTCCGTGAAGAGCACGGATTCTCTCGGCGGGTCATGGGAACGGTGCGTTTTGTGCCGCTGCTCAATGGTCCGCTGGCCTGAGTCGAAGGGAATATTTGCAGTCGCAACGAATTCCTGTGGCGCGCACCTGTCTATGTGGCGGGCGAGTGCTGAAAAAACCAGGCACGTCCTGAAAGACTTTTGAAGTTATGCCTGCGCGCCCACTCTTCAGTGGGCTCGGTTATAATTGCAACAATATTGCATTTTGTTTAGTCGGTTTTCGGCACCATGAGGGGAGCGCGGGTGGGTCACACAATCAGTCTGCAGCGCAAGGATCGGTCGTTTTTCAAGCTCCTGGTGGTTGTACTGGCCATGGGCACGCTGCTTGCGGGCTGTTCCAGCACCGGTTCGAGTGGTGCCCGGGTGGTCGACCGCAACAACGCTGCGCCCAAGCGGCCGACCGTCACTACTGGTCAATACATCGTCAAGCCAGGCGACACCCTGTTCTCGATCGCCTTCCGCTATGGTTGGGACTACAAGGAACTGGCTGCGCGCAACAACATTGCGGCGCCTTACACCATTCGTCCTGGTCAGCCGATCCGCTTCAACAGTGGTTCGACCGGTAGTACCACCGTGGTTTCCAGCCCTTCGTCCTCAAGCAAGACCACCGTTACCCGTCGTCCCGTGGGTGCACCTGTACCGTCCGTCAGTAGTGGCAAGGTGATAACCACCGCTCCGTCGAGCACCACCACTACCGTCACCACAGTCCCCGCCGCAGAGCGCACGGCCGGTGGCTGGACGTGGCCCGCCAACGGCGTATTAATTGGAAAATTCGCTTCAAACGGTAGTTTGAATAAAGGCATTGATATCGCCGGTGATTTGGGACAGCCTGTTTTTGCTGCGTCTGGTGGTGCAGTGGTATACGCCGGGAGTGGATTAAGGGGCTACGGCGAGCTGATCATCATCAAACACAGCGATACCTACGTCAGTGCCTACGGTCACAACCGCAGGCTTTTGGTACGGGAAGGGCAGCAGGTCAAGGCAGGGCAGGCTATTGCTGAAATGGGGTCCACGGGCACTGACCGGGTGAAACTGCATTTTGAAATCCGCCGTCAGGGCAAACCCGTCGATCCGCTCCAATTCTTGCCACGTCGTTGAATGTTGCACCCGGCCTGTTCCTTGGATGTAGAGGGGACAGGCTCCAGCGCTGCCACGGAATCAGGTGCCGCTAGAGTCTGAGTTCGAACTCAGCAAAGGACTATAACAATGGCTCTCAGCAAAGAAGTGCCGGAGTTTGACATCGACGATGACCTCCTCCTGATGGAGACCGGCATCGTTTTGGAAACGGATGTGGTGTCAGACGAACCTGCTGTATCTGCGGTTCGGACCAAGGCCAAATCGGCCTCATCGCTTAAACAGCACAAGTACATCGATTACACTCGGGCACTCGATGCGACTCAGCTGTACCTCAATGAGATCGGCTTCTCGCCGTTGCTCTCTCCTGAAGAAGAAGTGCACTTCGCACGGCTTTCGCAAAAAGGCGACCCTGCCGGTCGCAAGCGCATGATCGAAAGCAACCTGCGTCTGGTTGTGAAAATCGCCCGTCGTTATGTCAATCGTGGTCTGTCACTGCTCGATCTGATCGAGGAAGGCAACCTTGGCCTGATTCGCGCGGTAGAAAAATTCGATCCGGAGCGCGGCTTCCGTTTCTCCACCTACGCCACCTGGTGGATTCGTCAGACCATTGAACGCGCGATCATGAACCAGACGCGCACCATTCGCCTGCCGATCCATGTGGTCAAGGAACTCAACGTCTACTTGCGCGCCGCGCGTGAGCTGACGCAAAAGCTCGATCATGAGCCATCTCCCGAAGAAATCGCCAACCTGCTCGAGAAGCCGGTGGCAGAGGTCAAGCGCATGCTTGGGCTCAACGAACGTGTGTCTTCGGTAGACGTTTCCCTCGGGCCTGACTCCGACAAGACTCTGCTCGACACCCTCACCGACGACCGCCCGACCGACCCTTGCGAGCTGCTGCAGGACGATGACCTGTCGCAGAGCATCGATCAGTGGCTGGGCGAGCTGACCGACAAACAGCGTGAAGTGGTGGTACGCCGTTTTGGCCTGCGCGGTCACGAGAGCAGCACCCTTGAAGATGTCGGCCTGGAGATTGGCTTGACCCGTGAACGGGTGCGGCAGATTCAGGTTGAGGGGCTCAAGCGTCTACGCGAGATCCTTGAAAAGAACGGCCTGTCCAGCGAGTCGCTGTTCCAGTAGCGCTCACTGTGTCGAATAACGCCCCGATTTTTCGGGGCGTTTTTTTGTGGCCGGTGAATGTTGTAGTTGCCACCCTTGTTGCGGCACACGTACGAGATTACTTACGGCTCGCGTAGGAGATTGGCGTGTGGGTAAGTAAATCATTGTCGTTTTCAGTCGTCGTAAATTCTCAAGATGCTGATAAATAAGGGTTTATTAGGAATGAGGAAATGTGTCCGCTGTAACAAACGGCAAACCCCTGATGTTGTCTACGCTGCTGAAATCGCTAGTATTTGAACTGTGCCAACGGACAGGCACAGGCTTTCAGGAAGAAGGCCAAGGACATCGCAGGATGCGATTCATCAGGATGATGTACAGGGACAAGCAGGGACTACGGAAAAAAATGTGGGCGGGTCATACCGCCCCTTTTTTTGCCTGCGATTTGAGCTCAGGCTTATTGCCGGGCACAAAAAAAGCGACCCGAGGGCCGCTTTGTTCGAACCAGATGCGCCAGGTGTATCAGCGTTCCAGATCAGCAATCTTGCCAGGCTTGCCATCCCACTCTTCAGCGTCGGCCATGGCATCTTTGCGCTCGGTGATGTTAGGCCAGATCTCCGCCAGCTCGGCGTTCAACTCTATGAAGTTCTCCATGCCGGCAGGCACTTCGTCTTCCGAGAAAATCGCCTGTGCCGGGCACTCTGGCTCGCACAGCGCGCAGTCGATGCACTCGTCCGGATGAATGACCAGGAAGTTCGGGCCTTCATAGAAGCAGTCCACCGGACACACTTCCACACAGTCGGTGTATTTGCACTTGATGCAGTTGTCGGTGACGACGAAGGTCATTCTAATTCTCTCCTCAGGCAACGGCTGCATACCCTTCCTTGCAGGGCAGCACGGTTCACAGGTATGTGGCTGCAGGCCAGGCTAATAACCTGCAGCACCAGCAAACCGCGCGGGATTCTACCAGCTTGCGCAGGCAGCCGTTATAACAGGTTCTTCAGTTGATATAGCATTTCGATAGCTTGGCGCGGGGTCATGTCATCCAGGTCGAGCTTGCCCAACTTGTCGATGGCAGGGTGCGGCAGGCTGGCAAACAGGTCGCTCTGGTGCGGCACATGTGGGTCTTGGGCAGCTTTGCTCGGGCTGGCTGCAGCTTCGCCAGGCAGGCTGGCAGTCTCCAGCCGGCTCAGGTGCTCGCGGGCACGTTGAATCACCGGGCCGGGTACGCCGGCCAGTTGTGCCACTGCCAGGCCGTAGCTTTGGCTGGCAGGGCCCGGCAGGACGTGGTGCAGGAAGACGATGCGTTCGTTGTGCTCGGTGGCATTGAGGTGCACGTTGGCCACCAGCGGCTGGCTTTCGGGCAGTACCGTCAATTCGAAGTAATGCGTGGCGAACAGGGTATAGGCGCGCAGTTGCGCCAGGCGCTCGGCGGCGGCCCAGGCCAGCGACAGGCCGTCGAAGGTACTGGTGCCACGGCCAACTTCATCCATCAGCACCAGGCTGCGATCGGTTGCGTTATGCAGAATGTTGGCGGTTTCGCTCATCTCGACCATGAAGGTCGAACGGCCGCCGGCCAGGTCATCACTGGAGCCGATACGGGTGAAGATACGGTCGACCAGCGACAGCTCGCAGCGCGCCGCCGGGACGAAACTGCCAATGTGCGCCATCAGCACGATCAATGCGGTCTGGCGCATGTAGGTCGATTTACCGCCCATGTTCGGGCCGGTGATGATCAGCATCCGCGTGCTGTCGTCCAGGCCCAGGTCGTTGGCCACGAACGGTGTGGTCAGCACCTGCTCGACCACCGGGTGGCGGCCTTGCTCGATACGCAGGCAGGGCTCGTCGACAAAGCTTGGGCAGTTCAGGTCCAGGGTCAGGGCGCGCTCGGCAAGGTTGCTCAGCACGTCCAGCTCGGCCAATGCTGCGGCGCTGTCCTGCAGTGGCGCGAGATGGCCGATCAGGGTTTCCAGCAGCACGTCGTAGAGCATCTTCTCGCGCGCCAGGGCACGGCTCTTGGCCGACAGCGCCTTGTCTTCGAAGGCTTTCAGCTCTGGCGTGATGAAGCGTTCGGCGCCCTTGAGGGTCTGCCGACGGATATAGTCGGCAGGGGCTTGCTCGGCCTGCTTGCTGGGCAGCTCGATGAAGTAACCATGCACCCGGTTGTAGCCCACCTTGAGGTTGGGCAGACCGGTGCGGGCCTTTTCCCGGACTTCGAGGTCGATCAGGAACTGGCCGGCGTTTTCGCTCATGGCCAGCAGCTCGTCAAGATCACTGTCGTAGCCGGTCTTGAGCACACCGCCGTCGCGGATCACCGCGGGCGGGTTGTCGACAATGGCCCGCTCGAGCAGGCTCGCCAGCTCCGGATAAGTGCCAGTGATCGCCGCCAGGCGGGCCAGGTGTGGCGCCTCCAGGTCAGCCATGGCGTTTTGCAGTTCTGGCAGGGCGGCGAGAGCGTCGCGCAGTCGTGCCAGGTCACGCGGACGCGCGTTACGCAGGCCGATACGGGCGAGGATCCGCTCTAGGTCGCCGATCTCTTTGAGTTGCGGCTGCAGCTTTTCGTAACGGTAGCCGTCTAGCAGGCAACGGATTGATTCCTGTCGCGCTTGCAGCACCTTGTGGTCGCGCAGCGGGCGGTTCAGCCAACGGCTCAGCAGGCGGCTGGCCATGGCGGTCTGGCACCGGTCGATGACCGATTGCAGCGTGTTGTCGCGGCCACCGGCCAGGTTGATGTCCAGCTCAAGGTTGCGCCGGCTGGCGCCATCAAGGATGACCGTGTCATCCATGCGCTCGTGGCGCAGGCTGCGCAAGTGCGGCAGGGTGGTGCGCTGGGTTTCCTTGGCGTAGGTCAACAGGCAGCCTGCGGCGCCGATCGCCAGGGTCAGCTTGTCACAGCCAAAGCCTTTCAGGTCCTTGGTCGCGAATTGCTGGCACAGGCCTTTGCGCGCCGAATCGCGGTCGAAGTCCCACGGCGCACGGCGCCGGCAACCGCGGCGCTTCTCGGCCGGCAGGTCGCGTGGCCAGTCGTCCGGGATCAGCAGCTCGACCGGGTTGATTCGCTCAAGTTCGGCCAGCAGGTTTTCCCAGCCTTTGATTTCCTGCACGCTGAAGTTGCCACTGGTGATGTCCAGCACAGCCAGGCCGAACAGCCGCTCATCGCCAACCAGTGCAGCGATCAGGTTGTCGCGGCGCTCATCGAGCAGCGCCTCGTCGCTCACCGTGCCAGGGGTGATGATACGCACCACCTGACGCTCGACCGGGCCCTTGCTGGTTGCCGGGTCGCCGATCTGCTCGCAGATCACCACCGACTCGCCGAGCTTGACCAGTTTGGCCAGGTAGCCCTCTGCCGAATGGAACGGTATCCCGCACATCGGGATCGACTGCCCGGCCGACTGACCGCGCGCGGTCAAGGTGATGTCCAGCAGCTTGGCGGCTTTCTTCGCGTCTTCGTAGAAGATCTCGTAGAAATCGCCCATGCGGTAGAACATCAACTGGTCCGGGTGCTGATTTTTCAGCCGCCAGTACTGTTGCATCATCGGGGTGTGCGCGGAGAGGTCAGACATTAGGGGCCTTGGAACTGGGCGTCTATTAGACAATTGCTAAACGTCTAATACTACAGGCGTTTATCAACCTTAGCGACCACCCGGCAGGCTGATTCACTCGTGCTGTCATCCGGCTGACGCTGGCCCCTAGATTCATTGATCTACAGGTGGCATATTGCCAGAATTCTTAAAGGAGAGGACGATCAGGTGGAGCCAGTCAAGAAAGCACAAGGGTTTTTCAGAGCGGGCTATGGGTGGTTAAACTGGCCGCGGTTTCGTGACATTTCCGTTGTATTGCTGATGATGGTGTGCTCTTACCGGCTGGCAGTATCCGATCTCAAAATCGACTTGTCAGGGTTTAGCTTCACGGACTTGCTCAGCATGGTGCTAGCAATTTTCGCGATAGCCTTATCAGCTGCCTTCTATTTCAAGGCAGATGAATCCTCAAAAACGTTTTACGATAATTCGCTGAAATTCACTAGCCACATGTCGGAGACATTGGGGCGCATTGAGGAAAGGTTTGGAGAAAGTCTGAAAAACATTCACGAGGGTTACTCAGGGTTAAGCAAAAAATTTGATAACTTCCCTCATGATCTGAAAGAGGCTCGCGAGGGTAAGCAGCGTGGGGAGGATGCAGTCCTCGCGCGTGAAGCAGAATATAAGCAAGCTCTAGACGACTTGATGCAGAGGGCGGATTTGGCAGATGGCGAGAAAGCTGCATTAACCGCTAAACTCACAGCTATTGCGAAAGAGCTTGATAATTCCAAGGCGGAGGTTGCCAGTTATAAATCCACAATAAACTCTGCTGGTTCGTTGTTTGACATGAGTGATGATTTGTTTTCCTGGTTCCGGTTTATCGTGCGGGAGAGATTCGGGAGGGATTGGCTGAGCCGACCGTTGGGGATCCTCTCTAGAAGATTTAATGATTTTTTGAATCAAGGTTTTATGCCTGAGCATTTGCAAGATGAGGCAACGGCATCAGGCATAATTAAGAATGGTCGTTTGTCTCCAGAGGGAGCTGAACTATTTTATAATTTTATTTCTTCCGAGTATGGCTGACAGGGAGAACTGGCGGCTGTGCTACATCAATTTCGCGTAGTCGCAGATAGCGCTTCGTCATCCTGGCGTCAGCATGACCGCCAAGCTTTTGCGCGTCGTTGCCTTGCTTGTCGGTATCAGTCAGCGACTTTGCCCTGAGGTCGTGGATTGTTGCACCTGCCACAGCGGCTTCCTCGCAGGCCTTCCTGAATGCGTCCTTCACCGTCGAATAAGAAACCGGCCGCCCACCGCCGCGAGTGCAGAACAGGGTCAGCCCGCGCACCTTCCTCGGCAGCGCCTTCGCCCTGGCGATCAGCTGCTCCAGATCTGGCGTCATCGCCACTACCAGCTTTGCGCCTGTCTTCTGCTGGTCGAACGCGATCCCCTTATCGCTGATGTCGACCAGCTTGATGGCTAGCACGTCGCCGATCCGCTGGCCGGTCAGGTAGCACATCTCAAGGATCGAGCGTATGTAAGGGGAGCAGGCGCCGCAGATCGCGGCAAACTCTTCGTCCGTGATATAGCGGTCGCGCTTCTTCTCGGTGTGTCGCTTGATGCCGGTGCAGGGATTGGAATCAACCAGTTGCTGCTCCAAGGCATAGGCAAAGACCATCCGTAGGAACGAGATCACACGGTTTGCCATGTTCGGTGTATCGGCCATGTGCATCTTCAACGCTGCAACATGTCTCGGCAGCACCTGGCGCGGCTCGAACTCGGCCAGATGGTGCTTCAGCTTGGCAGACGCAGCCTCGTATTGCTTGATAGTGTTCTCCGCCAGCCGCTTGCGCATCGAGTCAAGAGCGTCGTCGATCAGCTTGGGCATCGCGCCCTGGCCCTTGCCGCCCGTGATCTTTGCATAGGCGAGGAGCGCGCCCTGATAGTCCTTGTCCAGGCGCACCCACTTTCCCTTTCTCACCAGGTAGTAAGCGCCGTGCTTGATGTACATGCACGGCGGCAGATGCCTGTCCTTCTTTCGCGGCCTCATCGGTCGTCCCTTCTATCAAAACCGGAGTTCCGGTCCTTTCTTCTCGGCCTGTCCGCCCAAGCGGGCGAGCACCACCTGCCTCAGCACCTTCGGCTTGCCGTCGGCGCCTATCACATACCCAAACTTCCATTCCTGCAGCCAGCGTACTTGGTCTCTGGGCCGGAGGTAGCCAGTCATGTCGGCTACCTCATCCGGTGTCATGAACATGGTTACTCTCCACGCCGCCGGTGGCGGCAGGTTGGTGGTCAGTCCAGCTGGTAGTAGACGTAGCAGTCGACGCCCTGGTCCTTGAGCGACCGGCACATGGCCTGCACGCCCGCGTAACGCCGGTTGCCGATACCTGCGAACGGCGCCGAGAGGTGCAGCCCGCGCGGGTGATACGTGCTGGCCGGGTAAACATCTCCAGGCAAGCCTTTGATCAGGCTGGCGCGCATCCCGCGCAGTGGGATGACAACACGGTCCAAGTTAGCGCTGCCGCCGTCGTCTTGGCATTCGCTGGCAGCCGCCTTGCCGGCCTCGGTGGCGATCCGGATCTTCTCTGGCAGAGTGGCCAGTTCTTCTTTCGTCATGGCAATAGCTCTCCATGCCCGCGCATGTCGGCGGGCTCGATTAGTAGGGGGCGGGTTAAGGCTCGGCCTTGCGAGAAAGTGCGTGCGCAAGATGGCGAGCGTAGGTTGAGACGGCGCGCCAGTAAGCGGCCATCGGGCCCTTGCGGCGGAGCCAGGAATTTTCGGCCTCGGCGTCTGCCTGCGCACGCAGTTCGCGCATCACTGCCTCGATCCGCGCCCTGTCTTCTGCAGGTAGCTCGAGCAAGGCTTGGCCAGCTGGCAGCTTCAGCAGCGGGTTGATGTAGCCCATGAACCCTCCTGCATGGATGTGACCTGGTGAGCGTTCATTAGGTAGGCCATGTAGGCGAGGGCGATCATGGCTTCACCCGATATACAGGTTCGGACTTCTGCTCGAAATTGTTCACCGCCTGCAGCCTGGTCTGGTAGAGCCCGGATGCTCCCTCGTAGCCGGCGACCTCGAGAACCGGGCATTGGCTCAATGCCTCGTCCAGCATGTGCTCAACATGCGCCGGCAAGCAGATCATCCGGCGCAGCTTTTCAATGGCCTCGCGTAACGGCTGCTCGGGACTTTGAATTTCTTGGCTCACAGTTGATACCTCTCATCAATCCAGCGCCCAGGCGCCAGTGCGGGTGTAGGTCCTGAATCTTTTTCGTGCGGGGAGAGCTGGCGCTCGTTGCCGGCCTGGTGGTTGCCGCCCGATATTTCTTGCGCCGACGGGCAGCCTTTACCGCAGTCTTGGGACCAGGAGGCCGACCCTGAGCAGTTGGTGAAGTAGCGCTTCCAGCCCCCGTCGAGGAATCGGTAAACGGTGCATCCATCCACGGTGAATAGTTTTTCGACCCTGAAGCCGCTGATGTCGTAAGCGGTCTCCGGCGGTGTTGGTTCTTGGCAGCCGGCCAGGGTGGCCAGCAGCAGGAGGCAGAGGGCGAGGCGGGTCATGGCGTCACCACTCGACGACCCCACCAGCATGATGGCCCGTCGTCCGTGTCGTAGATGGCCAGGCAGAACCAACCATCACCATCTGGCTTGCTGGGATCCCAGTAGCTGCAATCGGGGTCGCCAGACTCGAAGTAGCGTTCTGCGATGTCCTCCGGTGCGTCGGTTTCGAGTTCGACTCGGACTACCTCAAGCCCCTGCTGGGCGACCCAAGCTTTGCTTTTCTCGACGTCGCCCTCATCGAAGTCGGGCAGGTCAGGGTGCTGAAACATGCCGTATTCGTCACGGCGTACCACTGCCGGCCTGATCAGGTCCTGCCGATCTAGGCGTTCGATCTCCGCGAGGATTAGCGCACCTGCCTTCACCAGGTCGCGGCGCCGATCTTCGCTTGGCTTGAATGCCTCCGGCGCCCACGGCCAATCTGTGCTCATGGTGCGAGGCTGACCTGCCAGGCGTGCGTACACGCTCGCCGCCCTGGCCAGTTCGCCACTGGTGTAGCCGTCATCGCGATACAGCGAATAGCCTTCGTTGCTGACCTGCCGCTGGCGCTCGAGCACGACATCCTGCGCCGCGCGGTTGAGGGTGATTCCACTTTTCTCGGACACGGGGATTCCTTGGCCGCCATATCGCGGCAGTGAATAGAGGGGAGAGGGGTTAAAGCGGGGCGGAGTACGAATGTGCTCCAGTCAGGGTTTGACGAGGCTTGCGCGCTCTGGCGCCTCAATGTTCAAAATTTGGAATAGCTCCGGCCCAAACTCGCCGAGAACGCCGTTGGCAATCAGGTGATCGCGCAGGCGATCGAGCAGCGCATCCCGCTCCTCCAGATGGGCACGCAATTTTTCAGCCTCGCTGGCCATTCGAACAAATGCATGATCGGACTCGACAAGTTCAGCCTTTATCCGCTCAACCTCGGCAGGGTCGGCGTGGGTGTAGAGCTTTGCGCCGAGACTTGGCAAGCGCCCGGCAGCCCAAGCGATTTCGTGCAGACCTTTGCCGAACGCTACGACTTCGCCCACCGGTGTGCCATGGTGCTGCTGGGCTGGGGCGATTGCGGCCATGGGCCCCAGCTCAACAATCGGCAGCCCAGTCGCCACCGCATCCCTATCTGCCTCTTCTTTGGTCCACCAGATGGCAGTACCAACCATCCAGGCTATCGGCTCGGGGTGGGGCTGCGGGGTTGCCATGGCTTGTATGATGTTCAGCAGATCATGGCGCTCAAGCTCGTCGCAGTCGCCCAGGCACAGGCGGTCACCAACGTCGCGTGTGCACTGGGCATCGTCCTCGGTCAACTCTTCGGAGCTGCCAACCCAGCCGCAGCGGCGGCACTGGGCGGGGTAATAACGTCCAACCAGCGGCTCCAGGCCAATGTATGGCGGCACGCTGACCATCTCTGTGTTGCTGGGTCGGTTTTCTGTGGGCATGGAGTACCTCAAGCCTGGGTGGCGTAACTGTTCAGATGGCGGCTTCGCCTGAGTCGATTTTGCGCAGCTCGACGACTTCGATCTTTTGGGTGCCATCGGTGATCACCCAGCAGGGAAGGTCGAGGTTCTGGAAGGTGCCGCGGTAGTTCCGGTATGCGCCCAGTGCTGCCTTGCGGAAGCAGCTCGATGCAACCTTGCCGATCGGCATGGGCTTACCCCCCCCTGTCAGCTGAAGGTCGAACACCGCTATCTGGTCGATGCGCTTGGCGGCCGCTCGCACGGTGTTGGGCGAGAGCCTGAATTCCTCTGCGACCTCGGCCACGCGCTTGTAGATCAGGGCGTCGTGTATCGCCTGATCGCGGGCGCCGTTCCGCAGGCCTGCATAGATGAATTGCATGGGTAAGCCTCCTGGCCTGCACGGCCTGGTGCGTTATCGTTGAATAGGGGAAGGCGCTGGCGGGCAGCGCGGGCTCAGGCGGCTATGGACGGTTGTCCTGCCCACAGTGACGGCAGTTGTGCTCGAAGCGCTGTTGATCGCTGACGAACCGCCCGCAGCCGGCGCAGTTGAACATCATCATCCGCGGCTTCTGTTGCTTGGGTAGCACGATGCCGGTACCACGCAGGGCATCCTTGATATCGACGTCGTCGCGCTCGACCAGGCGGCGGCTGTGCGCGTCGATGTAGTCGCAGGGCCAGGCGATGCCGCCGGTCTGGCCGCAACGTCCGATCATGTTGATGGTGTGTGCTCGGGCGACGCGCACAGCCTTGCTCAGGTCGCTCGTGAAGCTTCCATCAGCCTTCAGCCAGATCAAGTTGTTGCCGTTCCAGGCCTTCGGCTTCTGCATATAGAACTCAGCAGCGTCAGGATGCTGGTCCAGCGCCTCACGAATCTCCACATACTGGCAATCGACGCCGATCCGCGCCCGGGCGTCGATGTAGTCCTTCGGCCATGGGATGTCGGTTTCGCGGTGATCTAGGGCTCCGTCCCGTGTGAACAGCTGGGCCTTGCCCAGGTCGGTGACATACCCTGAGCCACCGAAGCCCCAGAATGACAAGCCATCGCCGACGTAGGCGTGGGGTCGGCTGTCCTGCAGGTAGAACTGGGTCATGGCTTTCTCCGTGCATGCGCCGCCCTCCCTGCTGGTGGCGACATGGTGGCAATTTGGTTAGGGATGGGGTATTACGGGTGACCGGCATGGGGCCGGATCAAGGAGATTCGTGTGGCTACTGATTTCAGCAAGGGCCGGTACAACGTCTTCAAGGGGCGGATGCCTGGACAGCCTCCCATTGGGCGAATCGACGAAGACGAGTTCGTGCGATCTTTCTCAGGGCCGGATCTTTTGTATCGCTTTGATGGAGAGGAGTTTTACAGCCTTGATGGCGAGCACCTTGGCTCAATCGTCGAGACCGAGGCTGGCAGAGCAATGGTTGTAGACGGTGCGCACAACTGCCTATTCGTGATCGCACCCGAGTAAAACCTGCTCCTTGCTCAGGCGGAGCGATTGCGCCGCACTGAATTGTTGAAGCTTCCGCGCCACAGCCAGTGACACTGTGATTTCGTGGCGCGGCGGTTCAAGTACCGGCAGCGCGCCACCAGGGCCAAGCCCATGCAGGTGATGAATCATCAGCGTCATCGCCTCTCCCTGTTCCTCTATCCCAGCCCACTCCATCAGTTCCAGCAGGGCCTGCTTAGTCCCTGGTCGAACCTTCAAGCGCAGGTCTTCTTCCTGCAGACGCTCGGCCTTCTCGCGTCGCCGGTCATCACGCTGCTGCTGCGTCAGAGCCATCATCTTCTCCATTACGCACAAAGCGGGTGCCCGGCCCGATTTCGAGCAGGTCGCATACCCGGTTGATGACTTTCAGTGCATCAGCAAACACCACTGCGTCGTCCGGCTCGCGGGATAGGCGTTTCAGGTTCGGCTGGTGCTCCAGGCAGACCTTGTCGACCAGGCGCCGGGCCAGCTTGCGTACTGCATCGGCGCTGTCGTCGAAGCGCAGGCTCAGCGCAAAGGCCACGGCCACATCGTCAGGCCGGTACTGGCCGCCGCTGCGGGTGATGTACAGCTTGCGCACCGGCTTTCGCGCCGTCGCATCGAATAGGGTTGCCATGCTCGACCTCCTGCAGGCCACTTGGGGGAATACTCAGGTGCTCACGCCGCCTTGTTCTTTGCAGCGCGCTTCGGATTTTTCTGCTCAATCTCGAGATCCATGTCATTCCAGCCCGCGAGAAACCAGGCGCCGTGGAATGTGGTGGGGTTGAAGGGGCTCGCCAGCTTGCTTGCGCCGTTGCGCCGGCACTGGCGGCCATCGTAGTAAACGCTGGGATGTTCGCCTTTATCACTCATCTGCTACCCCCGTTACCGCTTGAGTGGGAAGTCGATTTCGAACGCAGCGATGATCCGCTGCAGCTTTCGGTCGCCGATGCCGAGCTGGGCAGTGACCCGGCAGCGGGACGCGCCGGTATCACGAAGGGCGATGATCTGATCGGCGATGCGCCGGTCGGCCTCGGCCTGGTCAATCACTGCCTTCTCTGGCTTGACCTTCTTGGGCGGCGAGAAGAACTTGAAGCCCTCCCTCGCAGCGATGCCCCACATGGCGCCTTTGGTCGTGCCCAGTAGTGCAGCCACCTCGCCGCAGCTCATGGTCTTGGCCAGCTCTGCGACCTTGGCAGCGCGCTCCCTGGCCACGGCCTTCTGCTTGTTCAGCGTCTTCTCGTGCCTTGGGCTGGATCGCTTTGGCTTCGGCTCAGGGTGCTTGCGCTGCCGAAAAGGTTGGTAGGTGAATCCCTCCAGCACGACAAGCTGGCCGCCAGAGGAGAAGAAGGCAGCTTTCGCTGCCTCCAAGTCGATTGATAGGTTCATGCCGCCTCCTATGCTGCGATGCCGAGCACCCGATTCATGCGCTCGTCGAGGATTTCGTAGAAGGTTTTCACGCGCTCAGAGAGCTTGCGGATCATCGCCTCGTCCCGGTAGGCACGCTTCACGAACAGCGGCATGCCTGGCCAGTAGCAGATGAAGTCGATCCACTCCCGCTCCGACACCCACAGGCCGCCCTGGCACTGCGCGACGTGCTCTTTCGGGATCTCGCCGCCCAAGATGACGTCCACCTGTAGCTTCGGCAGCTTGGTCTTGATCTCGGTCAGCCCGTTTTCGCCTACCAGCGCGTCAGGCGAATACCCAATGCCGTGATTGAGGATGATCCCGACCTCTGTGGTTTCGACCTCTTCACTGTCGCAGTACAGGCCCCGGGCAACGCCCTCAAGCTCATGACCACGCTCGGTGTGCCGGTTGCCGCTGAACGGGTCCGCCGCTTCGCCGGTGATGCGTTCGCCGATTAGCGTATTCATGTAGGTGAAGGCGCCGGCGCCAAAGCCTGACTCGCCCTTGCCGTTGACCAACAGGCTGTCCAGCTCAGAGCAGGTGATGATGCCCAGGCGCAGATCCAGCCACGCCTGGGTGCCTTGTTCAACGTCACTGATTATCTGCATTGGCAGCCTCCGCAGCCCTGATGGCCTTGTTCAGTTGAGCGACGAGGAGGTCGTGACGACCCTTCGGCACGCATTCGGCAGAGCCGTATTCGCCTGTGAACCAGTCGCGCGTCTTCGGTGCGCAGCGCTCGAGCAGGGCATTGATGCCCGCCGCCTGCACGGTGGTGACGTTTGCCGTCGGCACCGCAGCGTGGCCGTCGTCGTCCTCTCCTCGGGTGGTGAGGTTGAGCAGCGCGCTCATGACATAGCGTTTGCCGTAGCTGGTGGATGAGCCGACGGCCTGGACAGCGTTCTTGCTACCACTGGTGTCGAGCGGCAGCAGCATGGTTGTGCTCTCGCGGTGGCCGGCCCGGTGCATCAGGATGCCGGTAACGGTCAATCCGCCGGGCGTGTTCTCGACCTTGAACGTGATCGCGAACCCGTGGGTTTGCATGATCGGCTTGATGACATCGTTGATGTCTTCGAAGGTGGCGTAGTCGCTGCGCTTTTGGCCATTCACGATGATGGCGCCGCGCTCGGCGATGCTTGGGATGTCGCTTTGCATCGCCGCCATGGCTGCGTTGAATTCAGCCTCAGCATCGCGGGCCTGCATGCGCTCGTGCATCGCCATCAGTCGCTCAAGCTTGTCGATATCACAGGTTGGATCGGTTGCGGCTCGGCTGATCACAGCCAGGATGCTGCTGTCGACGGGCGCTGCAGCCGCTACTGATTGGCGGCGCTGCTCAGGAACAATGATGGTGCTGCTCATGACGGCTACCTCAGAAATTGATGGTGATGTTCGGGACTTCGCGGCGGGCGATCTTGAGCACGATGGCCTTAGCCAACTCTTCGGCGATGTTCATCGACATCAGAGCCTCTTTGGCCTCGCCCATGATCTTGATCTTGTGGGCTTGGTCGCGCTCGCGGGCCTGCTGCTGGCGTACGATCTCAGCGGCGGCTGCATCGGCGCGGCGCCGCTCTTCCCGGCGCGCCTGCTCGGCGGCTTCTTCTTGCCGGCGTGCAGCGGCTTGGCGCTCCTGCTCCATCTTCTGCTCGGCGGCGATCCGGTCGGCCTCGGCCTGCACCCTGGCTCGCTCGGATTGCTCGGCCTGCAACTTGAGCTGCAGGCGTTGGTTCTCAGCTTCGCGCTCCTGTGCAGCGGCCTGGTCTTTCAGGTCCTGCTCGCGCTTGGCTGCGGCGTCACGCTCTGCCTGCTGCTCCTGAGCAACGCGCTGGCGCTCCAGCTCCACAGCGGCTTCCTGCGCTGCCCGGATGCGGTCTTGCTCGGCGCGCTCGTCAGCCTCGCGGCGTAGGCGGGCCAGTTCGGCTTGTTCGGCCTCGAACTGCTCGCGCTTCTGCAGTGCGGCGCGCAGAGTGCTCAAAATCTTGTCCTTGGCGTTTGCCGCCTCGGCCTCGAATTCCTCCCAGTGGGCGCCCAGCTGCATACCCTCAGCCTCAGCGATCAGGCCTTTGATGTGCAGCGAGGACAGTTCGCCCAAGTCATCAACAAGCGTCTTCAGCCAGTTGAGGCGGTCGTTATGGCGATCAATCCGCGCATCCTCTGCCGCCTGCCAGTCATCCAGAGGTTTGCGAACCTCTTTCTGCCAGGATTCAAGGATGTCCCAAACACGCTTGCGCTCAGCATCGATGCGGCCTGGAATCTTCTTTTGCTCTGCCGAAAGCTCCTTGCCTTTGTTTTCAATTGCCGTTTTGGTGCGGGCCACCTCATAAGCCATCGAGGTAATTGCCTTGCGCCCTTTAGCGGTCTTCAGGTCTGGCACCACAGCAAGGAACTCGTCGATCTTCACGCGAATCTGTTTCAGCCAAGGCTCAAGGCCCTTTTCAGCGCTGTACACCGCCAATGCTGTTTCCTGAGGCGGGGCAACGATCAATTCTTTTTCTGCGGACATACGAATCCCTCGCGCCATCCATGCGGTGGGCGCTGACAAGTTGGTTATTGGGTGATGGAGCCAGCCAGAGCGCTGGCAAGCATGAAGAAGGTGCAGGCGAAGAGGGCAGAGAAGGAGCCGCGCCAGATGACCAGGCGGCGGGCGCGCTGATACTGAGTCATCGCGCCGGCCTCACTGCGATCTGACCGGCCTTTAACGCGGCGACGATCTCTGGCGGCATCTTCTGGACTGGCCACTCGCGCGGAACACCGGCACTCAGAACGGCCAGGCTGCGCTCGATCTCTTCGATTTGCTCTTCGATGATGGATTTGACGGGTGCTGTGGTCATGCTGGCTCCCTCAATTGCTCAACGCGTTGAGTGGTGACGACGACGACCTTTGTCCGGATGCGGGTCAGGGTCTGGAGATCGAAGAGGCCGATCTTCTCGAAGCCCTCAAGCATGCCGAAGACGAAGGTCTGATCAGGTACAGGGGTGGGCGACTTGGCGAGCTGTTCAAGCTGGGACATCACCTCGCCGATCGCCAGGGCGTGCATCTGGGCGGCGGCCTTCAAAATCCGCACTCCTGCTCATCGCGCTCGCGTTCGCGCTCAGCGGCCACTGCCTTGGCGGCGTGCGGCCGCAGCAGGTCGGCTGCGATCTCAGTGAGAGCGTTCGGTCCGCCGAGGAGGTAAGTGCACAGGCCCAGAATGAAGCCAGCGCTGCCGGTACCGGTGCCCGCCATTACCAGCTGGCCGAATGCGTCTTTGGTATCCAGTCCCTCAATCTGACGGTTGTTCAGGTGATCCTGAACAGCCCGCGCCATATCGACCTGAGTGACCTCGCCGCGCTCGCCGCGATAACCCCAGATGATGCGGTAGCCAAGAACCAGCCGAGCCGCGTTCGTTTCGATCCACTCCGCCTGGGCGGCGTCATCGTCGCTCACCGCCGGCGGCATCCGGTTGTCGTACTCAAACTGTGCTGCTCGAAGTGCGCCCATGGTCGCCTCCAGATGGTGGTGGGTTACTCGGTGGGGTCGGCTGGCAGCGGGTGCCAGTGAGTGGTGATCGGCCGCTGAACTTGGCCAGGACCGTCTGCGCAGGTTTCGATGTGCTGGCAGGATTCCTCGGCCTCGTACCACGCGCCGCCTTCGGTATCGCTCGAATCTGCCTGCCAGCAGTCCAGCTCGGCAGCGAAGCAATCCCAGTTCGGCCACTTCCGCCAAACCAAAACGACTTGACCGTCAGCTGGCTTGGCGTCCGTGCACATAACCCACCCGCCAGACTTAGGCGCCGGCTCGGTAGGGATTAGCAATTCGGTGAGCGCTACAGGGTCTGTGCTTACCTTGCCGCCGCGCTGCTGCCACTTGCCGGTGGTTGGCCATACGTCAATCAGTGGGCCGGTGGGCGGGTGCAAGATGAAGTGCGCGTCGTTGTTGTGCGCGGTGTGCTTGATGCCGTGCTGAGCCAGCCAGGCTTTGACCTTGGCGATCTTGGCCTGCTTCTTCTGCTTCATCGGCAACTGGTGAGGCTTCTTGGCATGGTCGCCGCCGCAACCCTTGCAAAACCGGGTGTATCCGACGTCCGGGCCGATGTACTGGCAGCAACTGGCGCAATGGCTGCCGTCGGCAACATTGTCCTCATAGAAACTCATGGTTTGCTCCGTGCAACCGCATTGGCCAGGAGCCAGGCGCGGGTGACCAAACCCACCGTGAAAGGTGGCCTGGCGCCTGCCGATGCGGTCGCATGTGAAGGGAAGGGGATGCGGGGTGTATCGGTGATCCATCTGTTCGGCTGAGCGGGATTTGAACCCGCGACCTCCCGTGCACTGGCCTCTACCTAACTGAGTTACCAGCCTCAAGCGGCATTGGCATGCCTGCCGTTTCCGCGAGCAGATGAATCACCGATGCACCCTGCGATGGGGAGCAGGGCATCGGGCAGTTAACGACAGGCTGTCGTGGCGCTGGTTGTTCAGTCGACGCCGATATTCCCGCCGCCTGGCTTGGCGATGGTCTTCAGCATCTCGCGTTGAAGCTCGCCAATCGCCCAGGCTGAGGCCATCACCGCAACGTCTCGGCACATCCCGCCCTTGACGTTGAAGCCTTCGACGCTGATGCCGTCTTTCGTGATGGTGACGCGCCCGGTCTTTGTGATCTTCATCTCGTCATCGGTGCAGTACATGCTGCCCTCCAGGGCGATTGATCAGGTCAGGCCGGCAAGTTTCTATCGTCGCCGCCGTGAGAGAGGAACTCATGGATCTTGTCGAGTCCGATGTGCTCCAGCGTGTCATCTGGGTCGCTGTTTTCGAGAAGAAACTTGCGGACAACGTCCTCATCAATGGACTCGAGAATGTTCTCGACGCCCACCTCGCTGATGATGTCGACAGGGTCGAGATCGTAAAGGCGATCGTCCAGATCGAGCTTGGCGGCAATCTCGCGGCCATTTGCCTCTACCGTGACCATCACGCCGCTGGTGTGATAGCTGCTATCCACGCTGACGCTGTCTGCTGGGAAAGTGATTTTCATTGGTGTCACTCCAGTTGATTTCCCAGCAGCCACTCGTGGGAATGGCTGCGAGTGAAATCGCAGGCACAAAAAAGCCCGAAGAAATCGGGCTGTTTTTTCAGCGACAAGCTTTATCGCCTGCTGCTGGGGATATCCAGATAACTGACAAAAACGTACCCGCCGTCACCCATTGCGAAGTAAAGCCAGCCTGCCTTGAGGCCTGGATCATCGTCTGAGTTGCGCACCTCGTTCCAGCAGAAGCCTGGTACGACCTCAGTGCCGCGATGCTCTTCAACAATCCGCACAATCTGCCACTGGCCAAACTCGCCAGCCGTGGCGATCAGGCGCTCCATGAATTCGCTGGCTTCCACGTTTACCTCCTATCTGTTTTCGATGTGCGCAGTATTGCATGCTCGATTCCCAATGCCGCCTCGTCGAGGCGGCATCAGTGAATCGTTCTGTCCCATTACCGCCGGGCTGGCGGTGCGCATTGCTTGCCGGGTCATTCGCACGGTTCGAGCATTTCGCTCTCGATCAGCCGTACAGGGTTCTCCTGTCGTGGGCGGGCTATCTGACCCGTCTGATCGCCGGTCGCCGGTAGAGGCAATGCGGTCTGTTGGTGTTTCGTTTGTTTCGCAGTCTGTTAAAGAGCGGGTGAGCCGTGAGGGCCTCTGCAGGGCCGGGTGAGGCCGCTGCGATGGGTGTAAATCTACAACCTAAAGTTACAGCGCGCAACCCTTTTGGTTGTAGAAATTTTTGCATTGGTTGTAAGTGGCTCATCTGATTAGATTTTTAGTTGTAGTTCCAGGCAAAAAAAACCCGCTCAGGGCGGGTTGTATTGAGCTATCTCGGTGATTCTGTCTGGGGGCTTTCCGCGCACAGCCGGAGCTTTGCCATGGCCGCAGGTACTCCCTGCAGGCCTATCCGCCAGGTGAAGCCGGGGCGACCGGGGAACTCAAGATCGAGCACTGATGATTCGGACAGCAGGGTGTTTAGCTTTGCTGTAGCGCCAAAGTCGCTGCCAAGCTTAATTTCCTGTCCAAAGCCTGTCCCGATGAGGCTCGCGGATGCCAGCCCGTCAAATATAGCTGTTGCTTGCACAATTGATCCGCGCGGTATGAGCCAGTCATCCTGATGAGCCACAAAGGTAAAACCGTTCTGACCTTGGAAATGCTGTATCGATAGGTACCTGGTTGGTCCAGGCATTCGAGGGGATATTGTGGCGGCGCAGAGTCGGGCTCCTCCATCTACAAGATGCCTGGAGGCAAAGACCTTATTCGTAGCCTCTGGCCAATAGTCGATTAACCTGGGCTGCTCCCCACCAATAACCCAAGGCTTCGAGTCATCAGCAATAGTTGCCTGCAAGGCGAGCATGGCCAGGGTTCCGACGATAGCAACTCGTGCGCGCATTGAAGTCCTTGGATGGATTATCGATCCATCAATTCTAACACCTCCATGCCTACTGCAGCCTCCTACCAGAGCACGGACGACCAGAACACCTTGCCTTTGATGTGGATGTTCTGATCAATCATTTCTTGGGCGGTGTACTCCTCATCTGGATGCTCGTCGCGATTAAAGCTGCGCATCCGAATTCCGCCTCCAGGCAGCCGGTAAAGAGTCTTCACCCGGAGCTGGCCGTCGTGGTCGATGGCGTACATTTTACCATCCGTTACTGCGGTGCATCCTTGATTCACGCCGACAGTGCTCTTGTCCGGCAAGACCGGCTCCATACTGTTGCCACTCACGGTGACGCACACGGCCTCTTCGGGCTGAACGCCCTGACGGCGCAAGGTTAGCTTGCCGAACCGTAGCTTTTGCTGGGGCGACTGCTCAATTACCGTTCTACCGCTGCCTGCGGATAGCTCCACTTCCTTGAGGAAAGGCACGTATACCTCATCATCGTCCAGCGGTGTGTCGTCGTCCCATGTGTCCATGGGGCCAATAATCGTTGCATTCGACCGTGACACATCAGTTGTGCGGTCCATGGATGCGTCGCCGGTGACAAGGTAGGCAACCGTGGTCGATAGGGCAGAGGCTATATCGTCCAGGCGCTTACCCCTAGGAACCGATACCTCCGATTCCCATTTCTGTACGGCTTGCGGGGTAACCGAAAGCCGTCTCGCCAGCTCTGACTGATTCAGGCCGGCACGTTCTCTTTTGCGCGCAATGCGCTGACCTAATGTGTTCATCGGCAAATGATGCAACCACCAGTTGTAAATATCACTGTGAATGTCAGTTGTAGTTTTGCTTCCGCTGCGATAACCTTTGGTTGTAGTTGTAACTTTGAGGCGTAAAAATGATAGAGCTACCGATCTGTAGGGCGGCAAAGGCCGCTGGCGGCCAGTCCGCCCTCGCTCGAATCCTCAAGGTCACGCCTCAAGCGGTGCAGAAAATGTGCGCCTCGGGTCGTGTTCCGGCAGAGCGAGTTTTGGAAATTGAGAAAGCCACTGGTGTTTCTCGCCATGAGCTGCGCCCCGACATTTACCCGTGCGCCGCGTAACCAATCACCACAGCAAGGAGCAGTACCAGCATGTACGCAGACCAATCCCATAAGCGTGATACGCCTCGGAAGGTCCGTTTCAACAAAACCTTGGATCGCATTCTGTCCAGAGCGGCCGAGCGCGCAGAGATGCAGCACGCCACTTACCTCTACGAAATGATCGAGTGGGCCGTGGAGAACGGGGCGATTGAAGCGCTGAGCAAGGACGACAAGCAGCATAGCGCGGCCTAGGGGCCCTATGGAGGTCAAGTGGCTGAAATCGACTACGAGCACCTGAGCGATGGTGCGAAGAGAAAGATCAGTGCTCTGGCCCTAAGTCGGGGGCAGAGCATCGACCAGGTACTTGAGGAGTTAGCTATCGAGTTCCTGGCCATGGGAGGACCGAGTCGACTCGGAAGGCCCAAAGCACAGGTAGTCCAATTGGTCCCGAGAGAGGGCCTCAAAAGTGACGCCTGAAACGCAGACGCAAAAAAACCGGGTGGCCGCCCGGTTTCTTGTACTGCATTCGTAACGCTTGTGTGAGGTCATCATATATGCACCAGACCATCCAAAGCAATACCGTGGCCCTCGCGCCACAAAATGCGAACCACGATTTCGTGGCGCGCAGCATGTCACTCACACTTGGAGGGGTGAAGATCAAGCAGGATATTGAGGGCCGTTACTGCCTCAATGACCTTCACAAGGCAGCCGTGGCCGATGGAGCGAACAAGCGCACCAAAGAGCCAGGCAAGTTCATGGCTACGGAATCCTTCGCCGAAATGGTGGCTGAATTAACTACCCAAAATCCGGGTAGTTTGCCGGTGGTGACTATTGAGGGTCGCAATGGCGGAACCTATGTCGTCAAGGAGCTTATCTACGCCTACGCCATGTGGGTGAATGCCAAGTTCCACCTGCACGTAATCCGTACCTTCGATGCCGTAGTTGTCGGGCACATCCAGTTGGTGGAGGGGCGCCAGGCCCGTGAGCGAGCGCGCCTTGAGGCTCCGGCCCTGACCGAGGCTATCAAGCATGGTCGCTTGTCTGTCGGCAAGGACGTTAAACACTACCACTTCAGCAACGAGTTCGACCTGATCAACCGCATCGCGCTGGGCATGCCGTCGAAGGCATACCGGGCGGCGCACTGCATCAGCCCAACTGACTCGATCCGTGACCACCTTACTCCGTGCGAAATCCGCTGCATCGAGCACCTTCAGCGCGTGAATGCCTCCCTGATTGACGTGGGCATGGACTTCGAGTCGCGCAAGAAGAAGCTGAGCCAGATCTACATCCAGCGTCACAGTCGTGCGCTGCTTTCTGAAATCAAGCGCCTGGAGTTCTGACCATGCCCACCATGACCTATCAGCAACTGGTAGAGCGGGCGGCCATGACGGCCCTTGATCTGCATAAGGCTTCGACCGCAACCAAGGCCCTCAAGGCTGAGCTGCGCTCAATGTACGAAACCTACTTCCAGGCCCATGGCCGGCCGGAGGGGAAATTCGATCCAGATAACGACGCCTTCCTGCCGGTGATGATGTTCACCAACTCCCAATACGACCGCGTCCAGGCGGCGAAGAAGGCCGAGTACAACGCAAGGCGCCGCCATGAGCGGGCTGTAGCTTCCCTCGCCGCTGCATGTGAATGCGCCGGGGACGGCCTGCACACCCACGACAAGGCCGTGCGGGGTGCAGCATGAGCGCTGACAAGCAGAAGCTGAAGGCACTGGCATTGTCTGCACCTAAAGGCCCATGGTTCGGGCCTGAATACGCCCCGGGCACAAGCTACGTTTTCGATTGCGATCTAGGATCGCTTCTCCATTACGAGAGCATCGAAACAGAGCAGGATTCTTGCTTGAGGTTTGTCACCGCAGCAAACCCGGCAAATATCCTTGGCTTGATCGCGGAGATTGAATCTCTCGAAGAGCACAAGCAGCACTTGGTTGATCTGAGAGAGACGCACGGTTTCGAAACCTGGGCTGCTGCGCTGGTTGAAATTGACCGGCTCAAGGCCGAGAACGAGGCGCTGCGCAGGGATGCCGAGCGGTATCGGTGGATCGAAAATCAGCCAGCCTCTTGGCTTGCCTTGGGTGAGTCATTCGATCTTCCAAGCGAGCATGAGGGCGCGTCCAGCCTTGGCTCCTCGATTGACGCGGCTATGGCCAAGGAGAGCGGCCAATGAGCAAATCCATCTCTCCATTCAAGCGCGTCAAGGTGTACGCCAAAACCAACGGTCACTGCGCGTACTGCGGCGACAACCTGTGCGAAGAAGACTTTCACATCGACCACGTGTTTCCCAGGTCTTTGGGAGGCTCGAACGACATCGGTAACCTGATGCCTTCCTGCCAGTCCTGCAACTCCTCCAAGGGCACGAAGACGCTCGACCACTACCGCATGTACCTGACCGCCAAGAAAGTCACTGGCGTGGCGATTTTCGGCCATTCCCAGCTGATGTACCTAAAGGATGCCGGTGCATTCCCAGTGCTGGGTTTCGACAATCAGCACCAGTTCCACTTCGAGGTGATGGCATGAGCATTATTCGCGCGCCTCGCCCCGAGGCCAATTTCTACATGCTCAACAAGTCGATCAGCGAGGACGGACGCCTGAGCTGGGCTGCCCGTGGCCTGCTGGTCTTCCTGCTGGGCAAGCCTGATCACTGGGCCGTGTCCGTCACTCACCTGCGCAACGAGACTTCGAAGTCCTCCAAGCCAACCGGGCGCGATGGTGTGTACGGCCTGCTGCAAGAGCTGATCAGCGCCGGTTACGTAGAGCGCCGGCAGGAGCGTGGCGAGTCCGGTTTGCTGGGCGAAACCAACTACGTCGTGTCGGAAACACCGCTTCCGGCTTTGCCGTATCCGGTTGAACCGCTTCCGGCTCAGCCGTATCCGGCAAATCCGACACTAGTAAGTATTGAAGGTAAGCAAGGACTGAATGCAGTAAGGACTGAATCTCGCGAAAGCGAGTTGGTCGACTTCGAGCGCTTCTGGTCACTCTATCCGCGCAAGGTGGGCAAGGCCGACGCGAAGAAGGCTTGGGCGAAGATCAAGGTCACCGCTGACCTGTTCGACCTGATGGCCAAGGCCCTGACTGCCTGGGCCTTGTCGACCGACTGGACCAAGGACGGCGGCCAGTTCATTCCGCACGCCGCCACCTGGCTGAACGGCAAGCGCTGGGAGGACGAACTGCCCCAGCCAGCAGGCGCTGCACAGCCGCGCGCTGCCCGCCAGACCAACGAACCTGACTTCAACGACTCAACCTGGGCCGAAGGGCTGATGGTGCGCACATGAAATCAGCCAACCAACTCATGGCCGCTATGGCCAACCGACCGCCAGAACTGCACGGCGGTCCTGTGGTCGTGTCGCTGGAGACCGCCGAGGTTGTGAACGACCTGTTCCGCCGCCTGCGCGGGATCTTCCCGGCGTGGCGCCAAGCGTGGCCATCCACCGAGGCCCTGGCCGCTGCCAAGGAGGAGTGGATCAAGGAGTTCGCCTCCGAGGGCATCCGCACGCTCGAGCAGATCGAGTTCGGCATCGAGAAGTGCCGCAAGCTCAAGAAGCCTTTCGCGCCGAGCGTGGGCGAGTTCATCGCCATGTGCCAGCCGACGCCTGAGGACTTCGGCATGCCTGCGCCGGCGGATGCTTGGATCGAGGCGCTGATGGGCATGTACAGCCACGAGGGCGTGAAGATCGCCGCCGTAGCCACCGGCCTGTTCGACCTGCGATCAGCCCAGCAAAACGACAAGGGGCTGCAGGCTCGCTTTGATCGTGCCTACCAGATCGTCCTGCGCCGCGCTCAGGAAGGCGAACCGCTCGACGGGAGGATTGCCACCGGCATCGGCCACGACAGCCAGAAAAGCCTGCTGGAGCTCGCAGACGAGCACGCCAAGCAGAAGCAGGCCCGCCTGCTGGAGATCCAGCAGATCCCAGCCACAGCCGCCGCCTGCCGTGCGCAGCTGATGGCCAAGTTGAACATCAAGCGCGCCGGGCAGCCGGCTGGGGAGGGGGTGTGAGCCTATTCCAGTGTGAAGAGTGCGGTTGCCGCGACAACACCGCTACCAGCGGCTATTGGTTCCGCAACGACGAGGGAAATGCATGCCAAGGGAGAAAGCTGTGCGCGGCCTGCGACCCAAGCATCGGCAAGTGGCATGGCGTGTTCAAGCGTGAATACCTGCCTAAGGGTGAGTTCTTCACCAACCGCCAAGGGAATCTTGAGCACAAGACCACCGGCAAGCTTTGTCACGAGTACCTGGCCGAGGAGAAGCACTGATGGACACCAACAAGATGCGCGATCAGTTCGAGGCGGCGTTCATCGCCCAGCAGGTGGAGGCCTTCGGGGAATACTCTCGTGACGGCGCCGTGTACAGGCTCAAGCGTGACGGAGACTTCGCAAAGCCCCCTACGACCTATGATCTTGATCGCCGCGAGCAAGGCATGTACGACGAATACTGGATCGAAATGCTGTGGTGGGCTTGGCAGGCATCCCGCGCGGCCGTGGTGGTGGAGCTGACTGGCGAATACGAGCTTCCGCCAACCATGGATATGCAGGCGCTGGTCACCTCAACCCGTCAGCAGGACATCGCAACGATCGAGGCCCAAGGCCTGCGGGTGGCGCCATGAAGATTCCCCGATTCAACCCTCGCGGCATCCACCCATGGATGATCCGCCGCCCGTGGCTTGCTCGTATTGCCTGCCTGGTTAGCCTCCCATTCCTTCCGTTCATCTTCGCCGTGGCAGTGATGTGGCAGAACCGGGGGGATTTCGCCGAGATCGGGCAGGTGGTTCGGGCTATTTTCCTTCCTTGGGAGAAGCGGCCATGACTGACTTCGTGATGCACAGCATGGCCGACGCCAATCGTCTATTCGGCATCCTGCAGGCCCAGGACTTCACCCGGCCCAAGAAGATAGTCATCAAGGACCAGGACCGCAGCGGCGAGCAGAACCGAAAACTGCACGCCTGCCTGTCCGATATCGCCAAGCAGGTCGAGCACGCCGGCAAGAAGTGGGACGTCCTGATCTGGAAACGCCTCCTGACGGCCGCCTGGCTGCGTGAGAGCGGCGAACAGCCTCAACTGATACCAGCGCTCGACGGCAACGGCTTCGACGTCGTGTACGAGCGCACAAGCCAGCTCAGCGTGAAGCAGTGCGCGAGCCTGCTGGAGTGGATTCAGGCGTTTGGCGCTGAGCACCAGGTGCGTTGGAGTCAGAAGGATCTGTGGGAGGGTCGTTACTGATGAGCCATCAATTCAAACCAGGCGATATGGCGCTGACCCTAGTAGAGCGCGAAGAGTGGCCGGCTTTCTGTGTTGTCAGCCTCCACGTATTTGTGCCGCCGGGTGTAACAGCAATTGAGCCTAGCGGTTTCAAGTGGACGTCAGTTGGCGAGTGGGTCGTATATCGCGACGGAGATCCAGTGGCAGACGCTTATTTGCCCCATGAACTTATGCCTCTGCGCGGCGACTTCGTCCCCGAGCAGCAGAAAGCCAAGGAGGCCGAGCCATGCGCGTAGCTCTCAAGGAAGCGAAGCAGAAGACCTGCAAGAACCCGGCGTGCGGCGCCAAGTTCACGCCGATGCAGTTGGGGCAGAAGGTCTGCGGCTGGCAGTGCGGCCTGGCCATTGCCAAGGAGCCGGCGAACCAGCAGGTGGCCCGCAAGGCCATTGCGCAACGTGACCGCCGCGAGATCCAGGTGCGCAAGGAGAAGCTCAAGAGCCGCGGGGATTACGTGCGGGAGGCGCAGCAGGCGTTCAACGCTTGGGTTCGCCTGCGTGACGCCCATCAGCCGTGCATCAGCTGCGGGCGGCATCACCAAGGCAAATATGACGCTGGCCACTATCGCACGACCGCTGCCTGCCCTGAGCTTCGCTTCGATCCACTCAACGTCCACAAGCAGTGCTCTCCCTGCAATACGCAGCTGTCGGGAAACATTGTCGAGTACCGCCTCGAGCTGATCCGCCGCATTGGCCAAGAGCGGGTGGATTGGATCGAAGGCCCTCATGAGGCCAAGCGCTACACCATCGACGACCTGAAGGCCATCAAGGCCGAGTACCGGGCAAAGATCAAACAGCTGAAGGAGCAAGCAGCATGACGCCAGCATGGGGATTCCTAATTTTGGCCGCCCTCATGGTGGTCGGTGGTTTGGCTTTGTCCTGGGCGGGCGCAGTGCGCCGCAAGCGGCACTACGAAGAATTCATTTTGAGAAAGGCCAAGCGGGCAGGGGGTGGGCAGTGAATTATCAGAACGTGGTATCGGCAGTGGTCCGCGCCCTGGCGGCGGAAACGATCAACAGTGCGGGCGGGTGCGACTTTGAGCCCAAGGTTCAGGCCGCCAAGCAGAAGGGCGCCATTGTGGGCAAGGAGGCTGCATTCCTGATCGATTGCATGGTGCACGCCCGTCTGCGCGCCCAATTGCCCGTGGAGCACTGGCTGGTGCTGGTGGCGCAGTACTCGACCCATGCCGAGCGCAAGCACGAAGCGATCATCGCAATTGCCAAGGCGATCCGCTCGCCCGCGCCGGAGCGCTTCCGTCATGCCGCGGTGGTGACCTGGGCAATGCCGAAGCTGCCCGGTCAGGATGGGAAGCGATCCACCACTGTGCTGCCGGCTGCATGGTACTGCATGGATAACTGGCTGGATGAGCCGGTCGCCGAGCGCACCCAGTACCGCTGGAAGGCGGGCCTTTGCAAGGAGCTGAGGCGCCGAGTAGACCAGGCCCTCACAGAGGCTCAGGAGATCCTCGATGCAGAGGGGCTGATAGAGAAAATTGCCGCTTGACGATTAGTGGCAGAGTGGCATACATTTACCTCTATCTTGTCCTTCTTGCGTGTTAAGAATGACAAGCAGAAGCCCGGCCATTGAGTCGGGCTTTTTGGTTTCAGATCTTAGATTACAAAGGCCTCCGGCCTGACCTTACGTCCTGAATGTCGGACAGCATAAATTTTATGAACTCAAATCCAACGATTGAGAAGTAGATGGCCGCCAGAATTTCCCATCGTTCTGCGGGGGCTGGGTCGACGCCAAACGAGAAGAGTTGGCGGGCTGCGAACAGGAGGACAAGTAGGCTAATGCCGAACCTAGCGATAAGACTGATCATCGTCCTCATCACCTTCCCCATTTTCTGGGTGATGGTTTCAATGAAAGTCGACTGGTTTATCTGGTGTGCGATCACTCCCGCTACAATTGTCGCCAACATCGTGATAATGAGGTCCTTGGGCATTCGTTAGTCCTGGATAATTCGGTAGGTGTGAGAGCCCCCGATGATAATCGAAGACAAGTGACTTAGCCCTTTCGCCTCATCCTGCCTGGCCTAACCGCCGGGCTTTTTTGTGCCCACACTTTCCCAAAATCCCTCGGAACCTCTGATCGCCATGTTCAGCGAGGGCCTCATTAGCACCCGGAGTAACGATGGACCCAACCGACCTCGGCCCAGGCACAGCTACCTGGCTGGGCGGAACGGGCACCGTATTGCTGGGCGGCTTCCTGTGGCTGCGCAAGTTCCTATCCAAGGATGCAGCTGACCGCGCCATGGATAACGCCGACATCGGCACCGTGCGCCGCCTGAATGAACTGCTCGACTCCGAGCGAGAGGCCCGCAAGCTTGCCGAGGCCCGCGCCGACCAGTTCGCCAAAGAGCGCAATGACCTAGCCGCAACCGTCGGCCGCATGGAAGGGAAGATCGAAGCCCTGACCAGTCAGGTTGCCAACCTCACAGAGCGGGTAACGCTGCAAAGCGACGAGATCGCCCGCCTGCGCATCAAGCTGGGAGGTACTACCTGATGGACAAGTGCGCAATCCAGTTCATGGCTCGCCATTGGTGGCGCCGTGTCGAAGTGTGGTTCATCGCGATGCTGCTGGTCACCGGCGGGGTGTTCTTCGGCTTCCAGCTCGGTCAGTGGGCGCTGGCAGATTCGTACCGCCAGCAGGTCGCCGAGATCCGCGCCGCCTACGACGAGGCCACGCTGCAACGTGACCATCGCCTGGATGAGCTGACCCGGAAGACCAGTACGGCAGCCGAGAAGGCAACCAAGGCGGCGACTACCGCGACCAAGGCAGCCGACAAGGCTGATGAGGCCCTCAATCGGGTATCGCCGTAACCTCGCCGTTCTGACCATTCCTGCGAGCGCGGCACTCGGTCACGGCGAGCATGATCGCTGCAGTCAATCCCGGCATGAGAAATGTGAATAGGATCGTGAGATCCCAGCTCATTGCCGCGCTGCATGGGAAGGCCCAGAAAGTGGCGACAATGACTGACGCGATAACTCGCCAGTCACGTGGGGGCCTGGGCATGCTCGCCATTGCGGCTGCATAGGCTTTCCAGCACCCCCATAGGCTCGGTACAGAGATGGCGATTATCGTCACTGGCAAGGCAAGCTTATCCATATAGACGATGGCTATGACCAAATAGATTAGTCCCCAGAGGAAGATCAATGTCACTGGAGCGATTCCGGCGAGCGCACCAAGCGTGAGGGCAATACGAATCTTGGTAAGTCTGGTCATCCAGATCCCTGTGGGGTAATTCATTCGCGGATAGGATAATTCCACCGCGCCACGAAATCGACATGCGCCGTTTTGTGGCGCGGGAGTAGCTATGAGCAGACCGATGCCACCGGCCGATCTGCTCGAATCGCTATGGCTCACCCTGCAACCTGCCCCTGATGTATGGGAGTGGATACAGGCCGAGATCCTCGCCAACACAGGCAGCATCCACAACGAAGAGCACGCTCACCTCATCGACGCGAATGTCGGCGTGCTGTGGGCGTCGTCTGCGTTCGCGAAGAAGGGTAGGACGGTGCTGGGCCAGGCCGAGCAACTGATGATCCGGGCGGGTGGTTGGCAGAAGGCCCGACAAGAGCAGCAGATGCGGGACTGGTTCGGCGAAGAGCCTGATTTCCTGATAACTCTCGCCGCTGACTACTGTGCCCAGTGCACCGAGGCCGAGTTCTGCGCCCTGGTCGAGCACGAGCTGTACCACATTGGTCACAAGCTCGATAAGTACGGCGCCCCAGCGTTCGGTGATGACGGCATGCCCAAGCTTGAGATGCGCGGGCACGACGTCGAAGAGTTTGTCGGGGTGGTTCGCCGGTATGGACCAAGCCACGACGTACAGCAGCTGATCGACGCTGCAAGCCGGCCGCCTGAAGTGGCCAAGATCAACATTTCGAGGGCCTGCGGAACCTGCCTGCTCAAATCGGCCTGAATCCTGACAGGTCCTGACGAGCGATTACCCTATGGCAACACTACGAAGCGAGGTCAAAGCCTTCATTGTTCAGGCTCTGGCCTGCTTCGATACACCGTCCCAGGTGGTGGAGGCCGTCAAGAAAGAATTCGGGGTAGATGTCAGTCGCCAGGTGTGCGAGGGGCATGACCCAACCAAGTATGCCGGGCGCGGCTTGGCCAAGCGTTGGGCGGACATGTTCCATGCATGCCGGGAGCGGTTCACGGCCGAGACGGCCGACATCCCCATTGCGCATCGTGCCTACCGTCTCCGTGCGCTGGGCCGAATGGCCGAGAAGGCCGAGTCCATGAAGAACATGGCGCTGACTGCCCAGCTACTGGAGCAGGCAGCCAAAGAGGTCGGCGACGTATATGTGAACCGCCAGACCAAGAACGAGAACCCCCACGACAATGTCCCGCCCACCCGGGTGCAGGTCGACGTGGTGGACGCGAGGAAGCCTGATGCCGTCGCTGAACGTACCCCAGGCTAACTTCCTCCGGATGGAGAGCAAGTTCCGCGGCTTCGTGGCCGGGTTCGGATCTGGCAAGACCTGGGTAGGCTGCGCGGCGCTGTGCAAGCACGTGTGGGAGTGGCCCCGGATCGACTCTGGCTACTTTGCCCCGACCTACCCGCAGATCCGCGACATCTTCTTCCCGACCATTGAGGAGGTCGCCTTCGACTGGGGCCTAAAGGTCAAGACGAAGGAGAGCGACAAGGAGGTCGAGTTCTACAGCGGCGGCCAGTACCGCAGCACGACCATCTGCCGCTCGATGGAGAAGCCGCAGACCATCGTCGGCTTCAAGATCGGGCACGCCCTGGTCGATGAGCTCGATGTTCTGCCCGCGCTGAAGGCTGAGCACGCCTGGCGCAAGATCATTGCCCGGATGCGTTACAACGTGCCTGGGCTGAAGAACGGCGTGGACGTCACCACGACCCCTGAGGGGTTCAAGTTCGTCTATCAGCAATTCGTGAAGCAGCTGCGCGAGAAGCCAGCGCTGCAGGGTATGTACGGCCTGGTGCAGGCCAGCACGTTCGACAACGAGTTGAATCTGCCGCCTGACTACATCCCATCGCTGATGGAATCGTACCCGGACCAGTTGATCCTGGCGTACCTGAATGGCCAGTTCGTCAACCTGAACGCCGGATCTATCTACCACGCCTACGACCGCAAGCTGAACTCCTGCTTCGACACGGTCGAGGCGGGCGAGCCTCTGTTCATCGGCATGGACTTCAACGTCGGCAAGATGGCGGCTATCACGCACGTGAAGCGGCCAGACGGCAAGCCAAGGGCGGTGGATGAGCTGATCGACGGATTCGATACACCGGACATGATCCGGCGCATCAAGGAGCGCTACTGGCGGCACAACGGCCGCGACTACGAGAAGACCTGCGAGATCAGGATCTATCCCGACGCCTCTGGTGGGTCGCGCAAGTCGGTTAATGCCAGCGAGACGGACATCGCCATCCTGCGCCAGGCAGGCTTTGCTGTGATCGCGCCCGACGCCAACCCGCCAGTGAAAGACCGTATCAACGCCATGAACGCGATGTTCTGCAATGCGAATGGCGAACGCCGCTACCTGATCAACCCGCTGCGATGCCCGACCTATGCAGACGGCCTGGAGCAGCAGGTGTGGGCGCCCAATGGCGAGCCTGACAAGAAATCCGGCGTGGACCACGCGAACGACGCCGGCGGCTACTTCATCCACCACGACTACCCGATCAGCAGGCCGGTCACTCACGTTCCAATCTCGTTCACTTTCTGAGGCCATCCATGCCTAATTTCCTCCCCCGGGCAGAGTACTCGGAGGCCTTGCCCGGCTGGCAGCTGGTCAAGCGCTGCGTGGCGGGCGCCCGCGAGGTGCGCAAGCACGATATCTACCTGCCGATGCCGGATCCGGAGAACAAATCACCGGAGAACCAGGCGCGGTACAAGCAGTACAAGAAGAGGGCGATGTTCCTGAACATCACCGGGCGAACTCGCACCGGCCTGCTGGGCGCGGTGTTCCGCAAGACTGCGGAGCTGGAGCTTCCCGCCGGGATCGAGTACCTCAAAGAGAACGCCAGCGGCGACGGCACGAGCCTGGAGCAGCTGTCCAAGGATGCCGTGGGCGAATGCTTGGACGCCGGGCGGGGCGGGTTCCTCGTGGACTTCCCTGCGGTTGAGGGCGTGTCCTCCATGGCCGACATGCAGGGTCGCAGCGCGCTGATTCACCACTACGGCGCCGAGTCGATCATCGACTGGGATGAGCAGGTGGTCGATGGCGTAAAGCGACTGGTCTATGTCTGCCTGCTGGAGTGCGTGTCTGAGTTCAGTACAGAGAGCCTGGAGCGGACCACTGGAACCCAATTCCGTGTGCTGCTGCTGGTTGATGGCCGCTATGTGCAGCGTGTTTACGCCGAGGACGGCAACAGCTACAGCGAGGTAGCGCCGCTCGACAAGAACGGCCGACCCTTCGACCACATCCTATTCAGCTTCTACGGCGCCCAGAACAACGACGCCAGCGTCGATAAGTCGCCATTGGAAGACTTGGCTGACGTCAACATCCTGCACTACGGCAATAGCGCCACGGTGGAGGAGAGCGGCTTCATCAGCAGCCAGCCGACCCTATTCGTCACGACTGACATCACCGCCGATGAATTCGTCAAGCTGAACCCAAACGGTATGCACATCGGTTCGACCCGCGGCTACAACCTCGGCAAGAGCGGTACCGCGACCTTGCTCCAAGCAACCGAGAGCCAACTGGCCCGCACGCTGCTCAAGGACAAGGAAGAGCAGATGCTGATGATCGGCGCGCGCATCGTCCAGAAAGCGGGCGGCGCCGAGACGGCTGAGGCCGTGCGCATCCGCTACAGCTCGGACAACAGCGTGCTGGGCACCATCGCCGGCAACGTGTCCGAGGCCCTAAAGCGGGCCATCCTCGACGCTGAGCGCTTCATGATCGGCGAGCCGGATGAGGAGGGCACGGTCTTCTGGCTCAACCAGTCGTTCTTCGATGAGACGATGACCGCCCAGGACATCCTGGCCCAGGTTCAGCTCTGGCAGCAGGGCCTGATTGCGAAGTCCGACCTGCGCACCAACCTGCGCCAGGGCGGTGTGCTCGAGGCAGACCGCAGCGACGAGAAGATCGACGAAGAGATCGCCCAGCAACCGCCGGTGACCGGCAACGACACCGGAGTGGGCGGCGATGAGCAGTGACGGCTACCTGTCCGACGCAGCGACTCGCCACCAGGTGCACGTGCAGCGCTACGCCGGGGGAAGCCTCAAGCGCCTGGCCAAGTTCATCACCAAGGCCATTGGCACCGCCAAATCGCGCGTATCAGAAGGTTTGAGCCGATACGGCACCCAACGGTACGAGAAGCAGATCCAAGAGCTACAGGGCGAGCTGGCGGGCGTGTACGGCGAGATGAAGCAGCAGGCTGTGCTCGACCTTGCCGAATTCGGCGGCTATGAGGCTGAGTTCAACATGACTCTGCTGGGTAAGGTCGTGAAGACGGTCGTCCAGCTGAACAGGCCGAGCATTGAGCAGGTCGCCGCCGCAGCTCTGGCCGATCCGCTCGACCTCGAGGTCGGTAAGGGTCGCCAGCGCATCAGCATCAACGGCGCGCTCGACCAGTACGGCACCAAGAAGAGCGCTGAGATCATCAGCGAGATTCGCATGGGGTCGGCACTGGGCGAGACGTCCGGCCAGATCAGTCGCCGACTGACGTCCCTTGGCGTCCAGCAGCGCGATCAGGCGCAGGCCCTGGTCAACACCATGACCAACCACATCGCAACCACGGCGCGAGTCGAAGTCCTCAAGGACAACGACGACATCCTCAAGGGGATGCGCCGGATCGCCACCCTGGACAGCCGGACGACGCTGTTCTGCATGAGCATCGACCAGACGATCATCCCGCTGGATGGGCCGAAGCCGCCCTATCACTGGCGGTGCCGGACCACGATCATCCCGGTGCTGAAAGACGAGTTCGCACGGGAGGTCCCTGGCTCAACCCGGCCTTCAATCGGTCCTGATGGCGTCGAGCAGGTGAGCAGCAAGACCAGCTACGGCGAGTGGCTGGCCAGGCAGCCGGCGGCGTTCCAGTCGGATGTGCTCGGCCCTGAGCGCTACAAGCTGTTCAGCAATGGCGAGCTGTCCATCGACCGGTTCGTGGACGACGACGGCAAGACCCTGACCCTCAAGCAGCTGCGCGAGCGTGAGCCGATGGCTTTCGAGAGGGCCGGAATGTGACGCCACCAATGTTCATCCTACCGCTATCACTGCTTTGGCCTGAGAGGACCAGCATGGAAGAGAAACCCGAATTGGCACGCCTTCAGCCGCTGCCAGCATTCACCTTTGACCCATTGGAGTCAGCGATTGCCAATGCCGCCTCTTCGCTCGAAGGGTTGGAAGGGCTGGGTCGCCTCATCCTTGAGGCGCACCTGAAAGAGTTGTGTGCACTCCAGCTCCAAAAGCTGAAGTAGGCCGCACCACAAACCGCTACACCGCCATTTCGTGGCGCGCAATTCCAAGCCCTGGCTGAGCCGGGGCTTTTTTGTATCCGCAGGCAGGGCCTGCTCAACGTCTCTGGGAGACAGCAATGACCTTGAAATTCCAACTGGACACCCTCGAAGGCGTCGACGAATCCATCCAGGCCCTGTACGTCGAGAAGGACGGCAAGTTCGTCCTTGGCATCGACGGGCTCCCGCAGCAGGAAGACGTCACCGGCCTGAAGGCCAAGGTTGACGAACTGCTCGGCGAGAAGAAGGCGGCCGAGAAGGCGCGCAAGGAGGCCGAGGAAATCGCTCGCCTCGAGCGCGAAGAGGCCGCCCGCAAGTCGGGCAACGTCGAGGAGCTCGAAAAGTCCTGGTCCGAGAAGTACGCGCGCCGCGAGGCTGAACTGACCGGCCAGCTCGAAAGCACCAACAGCACCCTTCAAGGCCAGATCCGGGATCTGACCGTGGGCCGCACCGCTACCGAGATCGCGACCACCCTGGCTGTCCCTGGCAGCGCCAAGGCATTGCTTCCCCACATCGAACGCCGGCTGAGCGTCGAGCAGCGCGACGGTAAACCCACCGTCGTGGTGCTCGACGCTGCCGGCAAGCTATCGGCGGCAACGCTGGACGAGCTGAAAGCAGAATTCACCAACGATCCGGCCTTCGGTCCGCTGATCGCTGGTAGCAAGGCATCCGGCGGCGGGGCCGGGGGTGCTGGAAAAGGCGGCGGGGCCGCAAGAGGCAACATCGGCGGCACCAAAGAGGAACGCACGGCGGCACTGGCCAGCCGGTTCCCAGACCTCCCATTGAAATAAGGAAATACACCCATGTCCCTGTCGCAAATGCAGGTTTTCAACGAATACATCATGCCGGCGACCATCGAGACGCTGGATCAGATGCTCGTTGCGTTCAACGCCGCCAGCCGCGGCGCCATCGTGCTGTCCCCGGACGGCTTCACCGGCGACTTCCTGCAAGAGTCGTTCTTCCAGACCCTGGCAGCCGCCCAGCGCCGCGTGGATCGCTACGCCGCCAACGGCGCAGCGCCGATCACCGACCTGACCGAGCTGAAAAACACCTCGGTGAAGGTCGCCGGTGGCTTCGGCCCGATCCGTTACGAGCCTTCGCAGATGACCTGGCTGGAGCGCCCGACTGCTCAAGGCATCGAGGTCGCATCCCGCGCGTTTGCCGAGATCCTGCTGAAGGATCAACTGAACACCGCGATCGCCGCCCTGGTCGCCGCGATCACCGCCCAGGCCGCTGCCGTCAACGACGTGTCGGCCACCGCCGGCATCACCTACGCCGGCCTGAACAACGCTCACGCGAAGTTCGGTGATGCGAGCCAGAACCTGGTCACCCAGGTGATGCAGGGCACCACCTACCACAAGCTGGTCGGTCAGAACCTGGCCAACCAGCAGCAACTGTTCCAGGCCGGCAACGTTCGCGTGATCGACATCCTGGGCAAAGTCTCGGTCGTGACCGATGCCCCGGCGCTGATGCAGGACGGCACCCCGGACAAGGAGATCATCCTGTCTCTGGTCCAAGGTGCAGCTCTGGTGCACGACGGTCGCGACATCATCAGCAACGTCCAGACCACCAACGGCAAGGAGCGGATCGAGACCACTCTGCAGACCGACTACACCTTCGGCCTGGGCCTCAAGGGCTACACCTGGGATGTGACCGCCGGCGGCAAGTCGCCGACCGATGCCGAGTTGGCCACTGGTACCAACTGGGACAAGACCGCCACCAGTATCAAGCACACCGCTGGTACCGCTCTGATCGGTGACGCCACCAAGTAACCCTGATAGCGGGCTAGGCCTATGACCTTGCCCGCTGAGGATGTGAGCATGAGCAAGAACAACATCTGGTACCTGGCTGGCCCGTTCCACCAGTACCAGGAAGATGTGAAAGCCTTGGCCAAAGAGAATGGCCTGGTCATCCTCGACGCCAACGCCGCTACCAGCCGCAAGGGTGAGGCCAAGGACGTTCCGGAGGTGACCATTCGCCCCGAGCTGAAGGCCGTGGTTGTCGGGGCTGGCGGGCTGAGCCAAGGCGTGGTCGATCAGCTGACGGCTGAGCTGGCTGCCATTGGCGTGATCGTCGAGTCGTTCACTGAACAGAGTCTGGAGCGTCCGCAAGGCGAACTTGGCGAAACCGCAGGCCGCTTGTTCCAGGTTCTGGATGCTGTCAATGCCGGCATCGCCAGCCTGCAGCGTGAGCGCGATGGTGAAGTCGAGAAGGTCAGATTGCTGCAGAAGCAAGTGGATGATCTGCTGTCCCAAGCAGCTAAGCGGGACCTCGAAACCGAGGAAAGTCGCGAGGCCAAGGAGGTGGCTGAGCTCAAGGCCACTCTGGACGTTGCTGGCGCCACCTACCGAGCAAACGCATCGAAAGAGGCGCTGCAGAAGCAGGTCGCCGAGCTCGACAAGAAGTAATCCAGGGGCTTCGGCCCCACTCATTTAAGCGGAGGCCAGATGGCTAACTACATCACCGTGGCCGACGTGGATAGCATCCTTGGTCCAACCTGGGCAACTGCAGAGCTCAAGGGCGAGGCGGTTTTTGAAGCGAACGCCTACATGACGTCGCTCAACCTGTCCGGGATCGACATGGAGGATATCCCTGACGATGTGAAGCAGGCGGGTGCCCGGCTGGCCAAGTGCGCATCACAAGGCAAGCTGTACCAGCAGCAGACCGAGGGTTCGCTGGAGGCCAAGACGGTCAAGGCTGGATCGGTTTCAACCAGCAAGACTTTCGGCTCGATCGACAAAACGTCAACGGCCGCCCAGCCTGCGTGTGTTCAGCTCGCCCTGGCGCTGCTGTCGCCCTGGCGCAGCAACCCGTTCGCCTTCGCAGTCAAGAGGGGATAGCCATGGGCCTTCGCGACGATATCCAGGCCGACCTGGCCGAGGCTTTCGACGATGACCTCGCCGATGTGGTCTTCCCGTTCACCGGGTCCTATATGGGGCCCGGCGCTTGGGATCCGGTCAGCGAGACCAGCACGGCACAGCCAGTGACCTACACCGGGCGCGGCGTCCTTGACAGCTACGACAGCAAGCGCATCGACGGCGTGAACATCCTGGTGGGCGACGTGCTGCTGATTTGCCTGGCCAACGAGGTCACCGACAGGCCGGCGGTCGGCCATCAGATCACGGCCGAGGACCTGCTCACCGGCCAGCCGGCCACCTACCGAGTAGTCAGCCCTGGCATCGATCCAGCCAAGGCCCACTACGAGATCCAGCTGAGGAAGTGACCATGGCCAAAGGCAAGGGCAGGGGGTGGAGCACGCCGCCGACAATGTTCCGCGAGGAGGTTGATGGGGCCGTTGCCGTCCGAATCCGGGTCATTGCCATGGCCATGCTGCAGGAGATTGTCCTACGCTCGCCCGTCGGCAATCCGAGCCTGTGGAAGGTGAACACGGAGATGAAGTCGAGAAACGTCGCCATGGCCGATGCCTACGACGCCAAGGCGGCACGACTGGGCAACAAGAAGCTGACGAAGCGTGAGCGGGAGCAGAATTTCTTTGTCAGCCAGGTCGCAGCAGGGCAGGGATATGTCGGCGGCCGATTCCGGGCCAACAACATCGTCACAGTGGGCACGCCAAGCTACTCGCAGCTCGATACCGTTGACCCATCCGGCGCGACTACCATCAGCAACGGTGGGGCCGTGCTCCAGTCGGTCGAGCCCTACGCCGTCGTCTACATCCAGAACAACCTTCCATACGCGGAGCCATTGGAAGACGGCCACTCGACCCAGGCGCCGGGCGGTGTATACGCCGTGTCCTTCCATGGCGTTTCTCAGGCCTACAGCTCATGACCTTCGAACAGATCCGCGCCATCGTCATCGGACGCATGGCGCAATGGACCGGGATCCCTCCGGACGCAGTGGATTACCCAAACCCACCGAAGCCATTTGATCCTGCGGGGCGCAGCATCTGGGCGCGCTTGGCCGATGTGCCAGGCCTGAGCAGCACGCCAGAAGTCGGAATAGGCCCCTGTGTGCGCCAGACCGGGATCGTCATCATCCAGCTATTTGTGCCGAGTTACAGCGGCACGCTGGCCATCACCCGGGCAGTCGACACGCTGGTTACCCAGTTCCAGTACTACAGCGCACCCGAGGGTCCTTTCGACTTCTTCGAGGCTTCACCGCAGGTCGTCGGCGACGATGGCAAAAACTGGTACCAGGTAAACGTCCGGGTTCCATACCGGGCCTACTGAGAGGCAAGCATGTCCAAGACAACCGTGGAGCTGCACCGCAGTTTGATCCGCGCAGCCAAGGCTGCGCTTGCCGCCTGGGAGCGCTGGCTTTCGGCGAAGGAGAAGGGCGATGAGTGAAAGCATGACCATTGACCAGGTGCGCGAAGAGCGTCGCGCGGTGGCCGAACAGATCCGTGTCGCGATCAAGGCCTTCAACGAAAAGACCGGTATCGACGTCGAGCACGTGAGTCTCAATTATCTGGACCACAAGCCCTTGAGCGGTGCGAGCCACCAGTTCCTGGCTTCGGTCGAGGTCGAACTGAGTATCTGAATAACCTGAACCACCGGGCACGCTGACCAGACACGCCGAAAGGCCCCTCTGATCGCCACGCCTCCCCGGATCACTACGATCTAAGGAGGCACCGATGAGTTCGGGCGCTAAGGTCCAGCTTGCCTGGATCAAAGAAGCAACACCCGGCGTCACGCCGGCAGGTAACTGGAACGTGCTGACCCGTATCAGCAACGGCCTGATGCCGACCTTCAACTCGGAAGAGAACAACGAGATCGGCTTCACCCGGATGTCGCAGGGCACCGCGCAAACCACCGTGGACGTGGGTGGCGACATCGAAACCAAGTGGCGCTTCGGCGCACTGGACGAGTTCATGGCGTCCTGCTTCGGTAAGGCATGGGCGGCGAACGTCCTGACCATGGGCGACGACCGCATCACCTTCTCGATCGCTTCCTACGCGACCGATATCGGTGTTGCTGCCATTGCCCGCGGCGTGCAAGTCGCCACCATGAACTTCGATTTCCCAGGCGACAACGAGGTCACGGTCACGACGACCATGGCCGCGCGCGCCTGGGATGACAAAGGCGACAACACGTCGTTCATCGTCAACGCCCAGTCCGAGACCAGCCAGCGCCGCTTCAGCTTCAAGGACATCAGCGGCCTGAAGATCAACGGTGTGCAGGTGGGCGAAGACAACGCCTGCGTCGACAGCTTCAACCTGCAGTTCGACAACGCCGTGCAGACCCAGCGCTGCATCGGCAACGGCAACCCGTACCCGGGCAACATCATCGCCACCACGTTCACCCCGTCCGGCTCGATCACCATCAGCTGGTCGAAGATGGCCTACGAACTGTGGAAGACCCAGAAGGGTAACGACGCGATCAGCCTGGAATTCACCATCGGCAACGCCGACGGCGGGTACAACTTCCTGATCCCCGAGATGGAAGTGACCGGCGATTGGCCTGACGGCGGCTCGACCGACATCATCCAGGTGGAGCTGAACTACACCGCCCGCCGTGTGGCACCGACCATTACCCGCCTGCTGGCTCCGGTCGATGTGGCTGCGGTTGATGTCACCCCGGCCACCGTGAGCCTGGCCGTTGGTGCAACTCGCGACCTTGAAGTGGTGGTCACCCCTGCCGGTGCCAGCCAGCAGGTCACCTGGACCAGTTCCGCCCCGGCGATCGTCAGTGTGAGCGAGACCGGCCTGGTCAAAGGCCTGACAGTCGGCACCGCCACCATCACCGCGACCAGCGCTGCTGACGGCACCAAGACCGATACCTGCGCTGTCACCGTCACCGCTTAACCCTTTGCCTGGCGCGCACTGCGGTGTGCGTCGGGCCTTTTACCGCAGAGGAATACCATGGCCTTTACCATCGCCAAAAAGCCCGAACTGGACATCAACGGCACGCGCTGGGTTGAGTTCGCACCGGGCGCCGAAATCCTCGTGGGTTCGATCGCCAGCCCAATCTACAAGTCGCACCAGGCGCTGATCAATCGCCACCTGGCCCTGATCAACCAGCAGGCCCGTATCGGCACCACCGAGTTCAGCCTGAGCAACATCCCTGATGTCGAGCTGGAGACCGATGACGACCTATTCATCGAGCTCGCAGCAAAGCACCTGATCAAGGACTGGAGGGGTGTGGATGTGGAGGATCGGCCAGGCGAGCCTGCCCCCTATAGCCCTGAGCTGTGCGCGCAGCTGATCAAGCAGATGAACAGCGTCTATTTCCTGGCGCTCCGCACTGGCACCGACATCGCTCGACGCGTCGAGGAGCAGGCCGCAGCCACTGCGGAAAAGCAGTAGCGGCATATCTCTGGGGTAGGGAGTGGGCCGGGCCGCAGAACGAGAAGAAGCGCTGGAAGCACGAGCGCCTCGGGCTGAAGGCTCAGGAGCCACCAGATATCGACGGTGTCGTCGCTGAGATCCTTGAGGCGTATGCCCACATCAGCCGATCGCGCCAGTACGTCGGCATGGTTGGCGCTCCGGCGCCCATCTCGACATCGGCCATCACTGATTACCTCGACCGATACCCATCGGGGATATGCCGCGAAGAGTTTGACTGCTCCATCTTTGCTCTCGACGACCAGTTTCGGAAAAACTGGGATGAAGAGAGCGAGAAAGCCCAGGCAGATGCCGAGCGCAAGACCAACCCGCGGAAGCGCTGAAGCCGGCGACGGTGTGTTAGATTCTGGCCATCTTTACGGAGGAAGCCATGAATCGACTACTAATGATCGCCGCCCTTGCGCTGTTGCCAGCCACCGCATCGTTCGCAAAAGCACCAGGCCAGTGTCAGAAGATTTCTGACTTGGCCGCAGAGGCGATGAAGGCCAGGCAAGATGGTGACCTGCTGAAGGACGCAGTCAAATCTGTAGGTGATGGCAGCAAGTTCTCAGAAAACATGGTTATGAACGCCTATAAGGTTCGCGTGTTTGAAGACTCAAAGGAGCGCGCTACTGCCATATCCGAATTCCAGAATGCCGCATACCGAGAGTGTTACGACGCTTACAACTGAAAAATGAATCGATAAATAACCCGCCTAGAGCGGGTTTTTTTACGTCTGGAGAAAGATATGGCGCAGGAATCACGGCTTGCTATCACGATTGACTCGCGCCCAGCCAAAAAGAACGCAGATGACCTGAGCGACTCGCTGAACAAGGTAGAGCAAAGCGGGGATGGTGCCGCGGTATCCGCCGAGAACCTCACTCAGGTTACGGTTCGACTTGGTTCAAGCATGGGGAAGATGGCATCAGCCGCCGTCAGCGCCCTGGACAGAATTGATAAGTCGACGTCGTCTACAGATCGTCAGATGTCGACCCTGGTATCGAAATCGGATGCCTTGGAAAGCGCAATGCTGGCAGTAGGGTCTGGTGTTACCAGGCTTGATGCGAGCATCGCTCAGTCAAACACGCATCTCGCGCAGATGAGTGCACAGGTCGGCCAACTGTCCAACGGATTCAGCGTGTTCTCGTCCACGCAGAGCCAGGTTAACGCCCAGCTAATTCGGGTAGCCGCTGCTCTTGAACAGGTCGCCAGTGGTGCACGCCAGGCCGATGCAGGCATGGAGTCGGTTGCCAGGAGCACTAGGGAGGCAGACACTTCGCTCGATCAGCAGCGACAGGAACTGAGCCGCCTGATCGGGCAGATAAACCCGACTGTTGCCGCGCTAGATCGCTTGGATGCGATGCAGGAGAAGCTAGGCAAGTTCAGAAAGGATGGGCTAGTCGACACAGAAACATTCGAAGAGTACAGCGGACGACTCAAGGATGCCCGGGACGAGCTAGGCAAAACTTCCACCGCTATGAACAGTGCCGGAATGTCGGCTAAAGCCTACCAGGCTGCACTGCGAGGCGTTCCAGCTCAATTCACCGACATCGCGGTCAGTCTGCAGGGCGGCCAGGCGCCTCTAACCGTATTCCTGCAGCAGGGTGGTCAGCTCAAGGACATGTTCGGCGGAATCGGGCCGGCAGCCAAGGCGCTGGGCGGTTACGTGCTCGGCCTGGTCAACCCCTTCACCGTGGCGGCCGCCGCCGCCGGTGCGCTGGCCCTTGCCTATTACAAGGGCTCCGAGCAATCGGACGCGCTGCGCAACAGCTTGATCCTCACCGGTAACTTTTCCAAGGCATCAGAGGCTCAGTTGATTTCGCTGGCCGAATCCGCCGATCAGGTTACCGGGACGTTTGGACAGGCGGCCAGCGCGCTTGCTCAGCTCACTTCCGCGGGGGTGAACACCAGCGGCAACCTGAAGCTGATCACCACGACTGCTGTCGAGATGCAGCGTGTCACCGGCAAGGCAATTGAGGACACAGTTGCCGAGTTCGTGAAGCTGGGGAAAGACCCAGTTGCCGGAATCGTGGAGCTTGACGAGAAATATCGGTTCCTGACCGCATCGGTATACGCCCAGATCAAGGCTCTTACCGACCAAGGTAAAGCGGTCGCTGCAGCCGACCTGGCGGAGCGTACCTACGCCGAAGCCATGGGTCAGCGCACCTCAAAGATCCGAGAGAACCTTGGGTCTATCGAGCGTGGATGGCTCAACATAAAAGATGCCACCAACGAAGTGCTGGACGCGTTTGCAAGCATTGGCCGGAAAAGCGTTGAGAGCGAAGGCAAGGCCATCACTAAGCTGCAGCAAAAGATTGCCTACCTGCAAAGTACAATTGGAACAGAAATTGAGGATAACGACGCCAAGGAGCAGATAGCGAGCCTCCAGCTGGAACTGAAGCAGCGACAGGGCATCCAGCAGACAAACGCAAAAACGCTGGAAGATGAAGAGAGCAGGCGCAGGATCCAAGAGGAAGGTCGAAAAGGACTGCAAGACCTGGACTCAAGCTACAAGAGTGCTCTGACGCAGACGCAGCGCCTAAATAAAGAGCTCACAGACCTCGACAAGGCTCGAGCAAAGGCCGTGGCAGCCGGCGTGTTCACCGCCGCCGAGGAAGCGAAGTACGCCCAGTCGCGCAAGAACATCGAGCAGGAAATCGCGGATATCAAAACCCGCGAGGCGAAGAAGAGCGCGCCGAAGAACGTCAACAAAGGCGTGTCGGAGGCAGAAACCACATTCGCCCGCCTGTACAACCAGTACGACCCAGCCGCCCAGGCCGCTCGCGCGCTTACCAAAGAGCAAACCCAGCTCGACCTGGCGTTGAGCAAGGGCAAGATCAGCCAGGAGGAATACGGCAAGGCGCTGGCTCAGGCATCTCTGAACTACGCCGCCGCCATCAAGGGCGCCCAGGGCCTCACCCAGGCCGAGCAGTACCGGGCGCAATTGGAGCGGCAGCTGGCAGCGCAGCGCAGCGAGTACAGCATCGCGGCCGCCGGCGTGGGCATGGGTGACCAGCAAACCCAGCGCATGCAGCAGCGCGTGCAGTTGGAGCAGCAGACCAATGACCGCATCCTGCAATTGCGTACCGAACTGGCCAATGCCACGACGGAGAAGCAGCGGCAGGAGCTGCAGGCGCAGATCGACCTGGAGCAGGAATACCTGCCCAAGCGCCTGGAGGCATTGCAGTCAGGGTTCGCCCAGTACGACGCGGCTATTTCCAGCCCGTTGAATGGCTGGAATGCAGCGCTCGCCAACTTCCAGGTGAGCGCGGCGAACGTGGCAGGCCAGACGCAGGCCATGTTCAGTGGCGCGTTCGGCAGCATCCAATCCAGTGTCGGCAGCGCCTTCGAGAGCATGACTCTGGACGGCCAGACCTTCGGCGAATCGGTCTCGAATGTCACCCGCAGCCTGTTCGGTGGCGTCATCAACTCCCTAGGACAGATGGCGGCGCAATGGGGCGTCAACCAGGCGATGCAGCTGGTGTTCGGGCAGACGTCGGCGGCGGTCGCGGCTCAGCAGATCGCCCAGGTCGGGGCGGTGACCACGGCGGAGACGGCCGGGGCAGCAGCAGTAGCGTCGGCCAAGGTTGCCGCTGATGGAGTGGCCACCGCATCCAGTCTGGCGGCGACGGCCACCGTCGAGACGGCTCAGGTTGCAGCGGCCGGCACCACGCTGGCTGCATGGCTTCCCGCGGCACTCGTTGCGTCTGTGGGCACCCTCGGCGCGGCTGCCATCGTCGGCGGCACTGCGCTGCTGGCGGCGTTCGCTCTGTTCAAGGGGTTCTCCACCGGCGGGTACGTCTCAGGTTCTGGCACAGGGACGTCGGACAGCATCCCGGCCCGGCTCAGCAATGGCGAGTTCGTCGTCAATGCGAAGGCGACGAAGAGCAACCGCCAACTCCTTGAGGCGATCAACTCCGGTGAGCGGGTTTCGATGTCGGGTGAAAATATCTCGGTCAAAAAGGTTCAGGGGTCAAGCAACACCGCGCCCCAAGGCTCGCAGCTTAGCCTGACGGTCAACCTGATCGAGGACAAAGCCAACGCCGGCAAGGTAACCCAGACCACTCAGGACGGTCAGGACGTGGTGCAGATCTGTGTAGCCAGCATCATGGGTGACGGGCAGTTGTATCAGGCGGTCAGCCAGAAATTCGCACTTCAAGGAGTTGGCTCATGATTCAGTACCCCGCAGAGCTGCCCCTGCCGTTGCAGAACGGATATGGCCTGCAGACTCCAGTCGACCCGATGCTGCGCACGCCCATGGTTTCGGGTCGTGCTCGGCAGCGGGTGGTCTTCACGGACTCTCCGGAGCATGTCGGCTTTACCTGGAACTTCAATCAGAACGAGGCGGCATTCTTTCGGGCGTGGTATGCGCGAACGCTGGGATACGGTGTCGAGTGGTTCAGCCTGACGCTTCTTCTGCCAGAGGGTTTTAAGCAGTACGAGTGCAGGTTTACAGGCAAGCCAGATGGCCCGCGGCTTGTGCAGATCTCGCGCTGGGAGATGTCGGCCACCCTGGAGCTGCGTGAGCCATCCCTGATCCCACCTGGCTGGGAGAACTTCCCGCAGTACTGGCTGATGATGGACATCATCGACTTGGCGATTAACAGGGAGTGGCCAGAGGCATGACAGATACCGCGATCCTCGAGCAGATTTACCGAGAGGCGGTTGCGTCGGGTGGCAAAGAGGCTTTCGTCCGTACGCTGGAGATCACATGCCCCGCCTGGAATGCGCCAGTGCTCATCTGCAGCGGATTCACTGACCGAAATTGCGGCACGGAAGACGGGCGATTGCTCGCCTTTATCGCCGCGAATATCGGAATCGCGCTGCCGCAGAAGAACAACAAGGGCAATCAGGCGCTGGCGTTCGCCGTCGACAACACCACTGGCGAGGTTCAGCAGAAGGCAGACCAGGCCCTGGAAGCAGGAGCAAGGGTGACTGCCATCTACCGGGTCTACCTGGCCAGCGACCTTTCTGCGCCATGTGAAAAGCCGTACCGCATGAGCGTAGAAAGCGACTCCTTCGAGGAGAACACCGCCAACCTGCAATGCGGCTTCTTCGACCTGATCGGCACGGCCTGGCCGCGCACTTTCTACACCGCCAACTTCGTCCCCGGTCTCAAGTACCTCTAAGGGTTCCCCTATGGAATGGATCAACACGTACCTGTCCTGCAGGTATGAGGACGGCGCTCGCGGTCCGGAAATGTTCGATTGCTGGGGGTTGGTCAGGGATGCGCGTCATCGCCACCTGGGAAAGCGCCTGCTGCCCAGCTGGGGGCACGTGCGCAACACCCAACCCAAGGAGTTCACCCGGGCCTACCGGGCCGAGGCCGAACACATGGAGGTGTGCCAGGCGGAGCAGGGCTCGATCGCTGCGGTAATGCGCGGCTATATCTGCGTCCATGTTGCACTGGTAGTCGACCTCGACGGGCGCCTCAAGGTGCTGGAAATCAACCCCAAGCGCGGCGCGCGCTGCATCCCGCTTCACCAGTGGGAGCGCGACCACAACACTGTCGTCTATTACCGGGACCGGCAATGATCGAGATATTCCCCAACAAGCTGGCGCCCAAGCCTGCCGAGACCTACACCGTCACGCATCGACAAAGCCTGATGGATTGGTTCCGAGCTGATGGCCTACCGGACTCGGTTGATCCGCAAGCCCTGCCGCTGAGCGTGTTCGTCAATGGCGAGCGCGCTATGCCCAGGCAGTGGGAGGCAACTGAGTTCGGCCCCGATGATCGTGTCGAGATCTACCGGGAGCCAAAAGGCACCGACCCGTTCACGATCAACCTCGCTCTCGTGTTCGGCGCGAAGGCGGTGATGAGCGCGCTGATGCCGAAGATGCCCTCGCTTAACTCCGGCGGCAACACGAAGCGGGGCAACGATCTTGGCTTGGCCACGGTCAAGGGCAACCAGGTGAAGTTGAACGCCCTGATCCGCGAGGTCGCTGGACGCCAGAAGATCTATCCGGATTATGCGCTGCCGCCGAACCGCTACTTCCTCGATCCGCGATCCCAGTGGATCGAGATGCTTTTGTGCATCGGCCGTGGCCGCCTGGAGGTTCCCGTAAACGGGCGAAACATTGGTGATACGCCGATAATCTCCCTCGGGGCCGATGCAGAAATGGTGCTTTACGGCCCCGAATCAGATCTCTCGGGAGAGAGCGCTGCACGCTGGTGGCATTCAGCTCCGGAAGTTGGGGCAACCTCAACCGGCTCCGCAGGTATCGAGCTCAAAGCCACCTACGCGGTTCCGCCCGTGCCGACAGCGCAGTCCTACCAGCTCAACGGATTTTCCATCACCGTCCCTGCGGGTGCTGGCGCATTCCCAGAAGGGTGGGCTGCGGGGATGATTATCCGGATAGAAGCGCCTGCGCTTTATACAGTTGCTGACGGCGGCGCTGGCCGGGATGTGATCCGCGGTGACCTTGGACAGGTTGCACCCTATGCGGGTATGCCGATTGAAATAACAGGCGTGAACGCAGGAAATTATGTGGTGGCAAGCGTAACCCTAGGCGTTGGTGGATCACCTGACGAAATGACGCTTGATTGGCCTGAAGGTGGTCAAGTAACCGGACTGCAGCTGGGCGACGGGCTTCAAATGGGCATTGGCATTCGCGGTCTTCGCTACCGAATTACTGCGGCCAGCTTGTCGGCAATCAGTGTAAGTCGAATCGATGCTGCAGGAGGTCTCGACGAGACGTGGCCAGGGTTTGACCTGCTCACCACCTCACTTGTCACGCTCACACTCGATGGCTCGAACCAGGAGGGCGACTGGTCCGGACCATTCCCTGCCTGCCCGGAGGGGACTACCACCCGGCGTATCGCTTGGGACGTGTTCTTCCCTCAAGGCCTTGTTCATGTAGGCGGTAAAGGCGACCTGAACAGGCTATCGGTGACAGTTGAAATGCAGTACCGGGACATTGTCACGGCTGGCGCTTGGGTATCGTCCAAGAAGGTGTACACCGGCATCACGCTGGACCAGCTGGGCTACACCGAATACATGGACATTCCTTCCGACATCAGGCCCGAGGTGAGGATGAGGCGCATCGGGGTCAAGTCAACCAGCACCCAGGATGCAAATACGGTGCAGTGGTATGGGTTGCGGGCCAATCTTCCGGCGCCGACGAGGTACGAGGGCGTGACAATGCTTGCGCTGCGGGTCAAGGGCGGCAACCGGATTGCCTCCCAGTCGGAGAGCCAGGTATCAGTGATCGCCACCCGCATTCTTCCTGTGTTTCGCGATGGGGCGTGGGCTACTGAAGAACCAACTCGCGACATCTCTGCATGGATCGGTCACATCGCACGCAGCGTGGGATACTCGGTCGAGCCGGGTAATTCAGACATCGACCTCGATGAGCTGAGCAGGCTGCATGACATATGGACAGCGCGGGGTGATTACTACGACCGCACCATCGATTCAGCCAGCACCGTAAAGGCTTGCATGATTGAAGCGCTGCAGGCCGGATTTGCGGAGCTGACAATCGACAGGGGGCTGATCAGGCCGGTGCGTGACGAACTTCGTGGCCCTGCCTTTGACCACGAATATTCGCCGCTCTTCAACCCGCAGGTGATGACCAAGCCGCTCAAGCGCGAAGCCGAGCATGTCACGGCTGACGACTTCGACGGCGTGGATGTCGAGTACACGAGCAGCAAGACTTGGCAGGTTGAGACTGTCGAGTGCCGGCTGCCGGGCGATTCGGGTTTGCGGACAGAGAAGGTCAAGATCGAAGGGGTCTGTGATGAGTACCGCGCCTGGCGCATTGGCATGCGCCGGCGGCGTCAGCAGGTCTACCAGCGCAAGCGCTACAGCTTCTCGACCGAGCTTGACGCCCTCAATAGCGGCTACCTGGACTACGCGCTGCTTGGTGATACCACGCCCGGCTACGGCCAGAGCGCGATGCTCAAAGGGTACGCCCAAATGGGCGATCAGCACCTGCTTGTTTCATCTGAGCCGCTCGACTGGTCTGCTGGTGGAGAACACTGGATTGCGCTACGCCGCCGTGACGGCAGCGCTTCTGGGCCTTACGTGGCCACCAGGTACGACGATTATCGTTTGACCGTTGTCGGTCTCGACTTTGTGCCCGTGCTGGACAGCGCCATGGACGCTCCCGTACTCCAGTTCGGCCCTAAGGACAGGTTCTGTTACCCGGCACTCATTAAGGAGGTCAACCCCAGCGGAACCGTCAGCTGCAACGTCACGGCGGTGAACTACGACGCCCGCGTCTACCTCGACGACGACAACTTTCCGCCGGCCTGACCGGAACTTTTAGTTTATGCCCGCCTTGAGCGGGTTTTTTTGTGCCCGGAGATAACATGGCTTTCGACACGAACAACCCCGTGGGCTCGAACGATCCGCGCGACCTATCAGACAACGCATCTATCTTCGACAGGTATGTGACCGGAACCGACGAGGTAGCCACTGACAGGCTTGGTCAGCCTCGCTTCACCGTTCAGGCCTTCCATAACCTGACACTCAATGCGGGAAGCCAGATCAGCGAAACAGTTAACACCGCCAAGCAAGAGGTGAATGCGCGGCGCGACGCTGGTATTGCCGAGATCAATCAGTCGGTCATTGCTGTTGATCAAGCCGAGGCCGCCGCTAAAGCTCAGATGGAGGAGACCGCTGCCAACCTCGGTGACGACCTAAATAACAAACGCTATCAGACCTACGCTGAGATGATTGCGGATCCACAGACCCGTGATGCGGTTGTAGGGGTAGTTGACGGCGACCCGGATGCAAACCTGAACGGATGGTTCGCCTGGGACAATACCTCGAAATTGTGGGTCAGGTTTGTCAACCAGCCCGCACGACTACTTGATATCACTCCTCGAAAGCGTCCGCTCGGCCCAGTCACCGGCGAAGCCCCTATGGTCTGGAGCATCGGCAACATGCTTGTCTCTCTACCCGTGCAAAAAAAACGTCCCCTAGGCCCAGACCTGCGACAAGGGTCGTTCTTGACCATGGGCAATACCGTCATGCAGCCAGTAGAGGCACGCAGGCGCCCTCTGACTGAGGCATACCAACAGTCCACCCTGTTCCTCTCTGGCGATTCGGTAATGCTGCAATCTGGCGACTCTGCAGTGGTGGTGCCGACCGTCAGCTACGACGCCAAGTTGATCCAAGAACAGAACGAGAAGCCCGTCGGCAAGCGTCAAGCGGCTATCGCGAACGAAAAAGTGTGGGCCTACGACCCTCAGGGTGCCACACAGGTCACGCAGGCTGGCACCTGGTTGGCAGCCCAGGCAGGTGCCTACGATATCATCCGAGGACTGAAGTCATCGGATGGATCTCCGCAGCCTCACTCAATCCTGGCTGACGGAAGAATTCTGCGCGATGGACAGGTTCTGCTGCACAAGCTGTCCACCGGACAGTCCTTGGCGCTTGGATCGCGTGGGTTGGTGCTCGATGCTAACGGCGAATACACAATAGATGGAAAGAAGGGCAATCTTTTTTCCCCTTTCACGCCCAAAGGCTATAGCGACTTCTTGTTCACTCTGCCAGGCGGGCCGCGGCCAACCTCTTGGGTCGGAGCAACCGCACTTGAGCCTGTTAGAGAGTACGTCTCAGGCGTAGCCGGGGAGACGCCGGCAACCTCCTACATGCTGGCTTTCCGACGCTGGCATGAGCGCACCAGCTCGATCAGCCCGCGACTGCTATACAGCATCTCTGCTCTGGGTGGAACGGCGTATGCCGGACTGGAGAAGGGCACCTCCGTTTATAACAATGCCCTGGCACACGTCACTGCAGCCAAGAACATCGCAGCGGCCAAGGGATGGGACTACCAGGTGCAAAGCCTATCGATCGTGCACGGCGAGAGCCAGACGAATACTACTCAGGCAGAGTACGTGGCAATCCTGGCCGAATGGGTCAGCGACTACCGCACTGACATCGTCGGCATCACTGGCCAGGCCATTGCTCCGTTGGCCTACATCTCCCAGATGCTGACAGGCGAGACAGGTACTATCCCTGCCATCCCGCTAGCGCAGCTGCAGTCGCACAACGAAAACCCCAATGTCGTTATGGTCGGTCCCAAGTACGCTTATCCGTACTTCGACACCTACCACATGCAGGCCGAGGGCTACATCAAGACCGGCGAACTGGAAGCGCGTGCCGAGCGTCTGACCCAGGTCAGCAGCAAGTGGCAGCCGCTCAAGGTTCTGTCGGCGACGCTGTCGGGTTCGGTAATCACGCTTCGCTTGAACAACCTGCCAAACGGCAACGCGAGCGCTTCCGGGCCGATTGGCAGGCTTGCTGCTGATACTGCTCTGGTTACAGACCCAGGGAAACTTGGTTTCCAGCTTTCGGCGGGCACCATCGAAACAATCGTCTTGGGCGCTGATGGCGCATCGATCCTTATCACGGCTACGGCGGCAATCGCCGCGGGCACCGTACTGACCTACGCGCTCCAGCCGCAGCTCAGCTCGCCGCAGACCGGCGCCGGGCGTCGTGGCTGCATTCGAGATACAGACCTTCGGGACTTCTCCCGGTTCGACAACAAACCCCTATACAACTGGCTGTGTGCCTTTTCCATGGAGCTCCAATAATGCCCCTCTATGCGCTGCGTACCCCTGGCTCGGCATCCGTACCAGGCGCCCCAAAGATCGACTACTCGCAATCGGAAGATGAGGTGGTCAACATCCCCAGCATCAAGTTCTGGCCGTGCCTGGCCCCGTATGGCGCAAAAGGCGGCGTGATCCTGGATCGCGTAGAGCAGTTCGCCATCCCCAGTTATGGGTCGTCCAACGCTCTGGCCAACTTTGTGACGATGGTCAACGGCAAGACGGGGTACAAGTTCAATGCGATCGCGCAGGCGCTGGCGATGAACCCGTTCGTCACATCGGGTTCGTTCACGGTCGGCTTGGTATGTGCCGAGCACGTAGCCTTCGGCAGCACCTCGGCAGGCCTCAACAGCGACAATCCGGCGCCATGGGGCATGTACTCCAACGCTGGCGGTTCGGGGTTGGTAACCGCGAACTTCGGCACCATCTCCGTAGCCGAGACAACCTCCAATGGATGGACCAAGAAGCTGAGCGCCACCAAGCTGACTGCCGTTGTGCTTATTTTTGACCGCAACCTTGGTCGGATCAGTATCCGGTATGACGGCGTTGAAATGTGGTCGTACACGAACGACCTTGTGAAGACGATTGCGCTGATGCCAGAGCTCAACATGGGTGCACTGCGCGTCGCCAATACCGGCAACGCAGCATCGCGACAGATGACCAGCAACGCCTTCGCAGCCTTCAACACTGCGTTGTCCGGCACTGATCTGGCCTCGCTGGAGAAGATGCTGCTGGAAGCCGCTGCGCCAGCCTAAAGTCGGAGAGAAAAGCTCATCAGCAGCTATCCAAGTGTTAAATTGTCGTTCAGATGCCTATGGGATATGATCGCCGGCGCTTTGAAATAAAGCTGGCGATCAACTGAACGGAATTGGAGGCAAGGATGAGGCGTGGCATTCGGCTTAAAGAATGGGAGCCGGGAATTAAAAGGGAGATGATCCCGCCTGCCAATCTCGTTGAAGATTCTGATGGAAGTCTCGCCGCTGAAAAGATTTCTATAACGGTATCGATGGATGGGTTTGTCATCGATCCTGAAAGGCCGGAGGAGTACGACACGCGCATCATAATAATGGGCGATAGCGTTGTGGAGTGCTCATTTATCAGGCAGGGTCACCGCCTTTCGGACGTTGCCGAGAAGTCGTTTAGAGCCAGCGGCAGATCCGTCAGGGTTGAGAATGGTGGGAGGTCTGGAGCTACCATCCTGCAGCTGCTAAATGCACTTCAGTTGAAGATAATCCCGTTGCGCCCAGAGAAAATAGTCCTAATGAATGGGGTTATCGACTCTGATGCCTTGCAGTTCAACACCGGGCTTTGGTCAAAAGGCGACTATTTCAACCCGATTGAGGAGGAGAAGTCTGGTCATGTAGCCCCTAAGCGCCTGGATATTATCGACTACTCATCGAGGTCGAAATTCTTAAGGCTGTTCGCTGAAACTTGCAAGCTATTCGGCATAGATCTCGTAATGGCTACGCTTCCACTTAGAGGCGGTGACGACTATCTTGGCAGGTACTTTTTAAAGCATGGTCCCAGGCACGTTCGAATTGAGGGGGTGAACGACAACACCCGGCAGTTCTGCCTGTCGAACGGCGTCCCTTTGATCGATTTGGATGCTCTCATCGGGCGCGATCCATCCTGCTTCTATGATTACTTCCACCTGAACGAACATGGTGCTAGCCGGGTAGGAGAACTCCTGGCCGATCACATCAAACTGCTGCCCTAGCCAAACATGATCGGAGCGCTCTAATTGAACAAAGAAGACTTCAACTTCGAAGCGGGTTATTTCCCGGAGTTGCTAGACCTGAGAAGTACTGGGCTTGAACAGCTGAAAAATTGGCTTTGGCTTTTATTGAGAGAGTGGCCGGCGGTTGCTGAGTCGACCCTCGCGAGCCAGGCATCAATACTCATCGATGAGACCGCCCAGCAGGTGCAAGGCAAAGTTCTAGGTAAGCCATTCATCCTCGATTTCAGCTTTAGGGCATGTGATACCGTATCGATAATTGAGGTTGTGCTCGCACTGCCCGGCGTCTCCACTAATTCTCTCTGTGAGATATCCAGATTCTTGATAGCGCCAAGTGGCGAGGTTCTATCTCTGGAAAATGAAACCCTTCTCGAAACGCAAGATGAAGGCGATGATGAGCATATTCGTGTTTCTCTGCTTTATGCGATTCTCCGAAAAGTAATGAGTCACCCTGTTCCTTTCTAACTTATCGCAAGCACCGATCTTCAAATCAAGCCCGCCTCGAGCGGGTTTTTTTATGTCTGGAGGAAACATGGCACGACTCAACCAAACCCAAGCCGGCGGCGCGAACGTGTTGGCGTTTCTCGACATGCTTGCTTGGTCGGAGGGTACTTCGACGATCAAAGCGAGCGACGACGGTTACAACGTCCTGGTCGGCGGCAAATTATTTGCTGACTACAGCAAGCACCCGCGCGTGCTGGTCCCGCTACCTCGCTATGGGATCAGCAGCACTGCGGCGGGCCGGTACCAGTTCCTGGCTCGGACGTGGGATGCGATCGTCAAGAACTACGGATTCAAGGGGCGCTTCATTCCCGAGGCGCAGGACCTGGCCGCAATCAAATTGCTGACCGAGTGTGGCGCGCTTCCATTTATCAGGTTTGGTCGAATCCCAGAAGCCATCGCCAAGGCAGCGCCGATCTGGGCCAGCCTACCCGGCGCCGGTTACGGTCAGCGTGAGCACAAGCTTGCCGCGCTGCTGGGCATATACGCCGAAGAGCGGGCCGCCGAGCAGCAGCCAGAAGATCGGCTTCTGGCCATGTTCAGCGCTTGCGGCGGCGAGATGGCTGCATGAACTCCCTGGTCATGAGGGCAGCTTTGCTCTTGGTGCTGCTGGCGTCCTACTGGGGCGCCTATCAGCACGGCCGTTCCGTGGAGCGAGCAGCGGCCGAAACTGCTACTGCGACCCGTGACAGCGGTGATCGCCTTGCCGAGGTATTGGGCGAACGTGACGCTCGAGCGGAAGAACAACGGCGCGCCGCGGCGCAGGAGGAGGCGAGAGCCCATGCACACGAAGAAAGAACGGTTGCTGATGTTGGTGCTGCTGGCGCCGATGCTGCTGGCCACCGGCTGCGCGACGAAGCCGGCAAGCTCGCCGCCACCATCAGTTGCCCCAGCACGGGTACCGCCGCTGCCGCCAGAGGCCAAGCAGCCACCCGCGCCGCCATGGTGCTCTCCGACCTGCTCACACGGGCTGATGCTCGAGCGGGAGAGCTGGCGAAAGCTTATGACCGAGCCAGCATAGCTGGGCTGGCGTGCGAGGCGTCGTATAATGCCCTCATCAGATGAGAGGTAATGCCTGTGAACAAGGATGTAAGCGGCGTGTTGATGCCTGACCATGAGATGTATCTGCAGGTCACGGCGGCACTGAGACGCTATCACGAAGCCAAGGACATGGGCGCCCCAGCCCTTGAGGTTGAGCGGCTGCGCCAGATTTACGAGGCACATGCCCAGGCGGTCACTGACTACCAGCTCAAAGCCCTGAGCGGTAGAGGCTCGTCCGCGCACTGATCCTTGCCCGCCAGGCGGTGATTGCCGGCGGCGGTCCCCGGCCTTACGATACTGTTTTTATATACAGTATTTGGGTGCCTCCATGTCACAACACCTACCCGCGCTTTGGGTCGCCGAACTCGATGATGTCGCTGCCTTGACCGACGATCCTGACGGTAGGGCGGCTGTGCTGGAAGTCATGGCCTTGGCCGCTCACCGCAGAAATGAGGTGGACGCCGACCAACTCGCGGATATGCTCGAGCTGGCAGAGGCGGCTCGCTTGTACGGTCTTGAGGCTGGCCAGTCATGCAGTCCGTGAGTTCTTTCGCGGCAGCCGACGACCTGCAGGCCATTTCCCTCGATGAACTGCTGCAGGTGCACGCGCCCAACGTGTACCTGGTCAAGATCGACGGCGACAGCATGGAGGGTGCCGGCATCTTCGATGAGGACGTGGTGATCGTCGACAAGGCGATCGACGCGCGGTCCGGACACATCGTCATCGCGGCGGTGAATGGCGAGCCAGTCTGCAAGCGTCTCGACTACGTAGGCCGGCAGATCGTGCTGCGATCGGAGAATCCCCGTTACCCGCCGCGGTTCATCATGGAGGGTGACGAGTTCACCGTCTGGGGCGTGGTCACCTACAGCCTGCGCAGCCACGGGCCGATGTCATGTATTTCCTGATCGTCCGGCGGCGCAAGCTGGGCGTGGCCATCCCTACTGATCAGCTGGGGAAGATCCAGGCCCTGAAGGCCGACATCCACATCGGCGATCACCACAGCGGGCCGTTGGGGAGGGTGTCGACCCAGGCCTGGGTGTTCACGCACTCGCCTGGCGCCGATGTCATCCCGCGCCTGCACGATGCCAAGGTGAATGGCATGGCCCAGCTCGGCATCAACATCAACGGTGTGGAGGAGATCGACGGCACGCTGTATGCGCAGTCGTGGTGGTACAGAACGGTGTAGGCTTGGTTTGGGTTTCGGTCGGCAGGACGCCTGGGAGGGGCAGGATTTAGCTGTCTAATACCAGCGTAAAGCGCATCGGCTTTACTGGGCGAAACTCGCTGAAAATGGACAATCCATATTAGACAGCAGCGGAGCGCAGCCCAGCAGCGGCGCCCCTTTGTCAATGATCCAGCATCTACTGTTGCATCATCGGGGTGTGCGCGGAGAGGTCAGACATTCGGGGCCTTACAGCGTGATTCGGTGGGCGATTTTGAAACCGGCAATGTTACAGACTTTTCAGTGCCGATGCAGGGCAGTGGAAGGCTAAGCCGCATCGTTGGCTGATTCATGGACCTAATCCGTGCCCAGTCTTGTCCAAAATGGCCAGAGTGCTAGGGTAAGGCGCATTCCAGCCAGGAGCCGACCATGGACCCGATTACCGTTCTTTCCGTTCGTCTAGGCGAACACTTGCAGCGCCTGGGCGCTCAAGTCACCACCGCCGAATCCTGCACCGGCGGTGGTATCGCCGAGGCCATCACGCGCGTTGCCGGCAGTTCGGCGTGGTTCGAGGCCGGCTATGTGACCTATTCCAACAGCCAGAAGACACGTCAGTTGGGCGTGCCAGTGCAATTGTTCGATCAGGTCGGCGCGGTCAGCCGCGAGGTGGTCGAAGCCATGGTGCGGGGCGCGCAAGCCGGCAGCGGCGCGCGCTTTGCCGTGGCCGTCAGCGGTATAGCCGGCCCCGGCGGTGGTTCGGCAGACAAGCCGGTCGGCACCGTCTGGCTAGCCTGGGCCGATGGCGACCGCGTCAGCAGTGTGCGCAAGCAGTTTGCCGGCGACCGAGAAGCGGTGCGCCGACAAACGGTGATCGCCGCCCTAGACGGCTTGTTACAGCTTGGCACCGAGTAAATTGCCAACAGGGGTTTGCTCAGCCGCGTTGCTGTGGAATAATACTGGCTACTTATACAGTTATTCGGGCCGTCAGGGCCAGTCGATCACGTGAGGATTTCAATGGACGACAACAAGAAGCGCGCCTTGGCTGCGGCCCTGGGTCAGATCGAACGTCAATTCGGTAAAGGCGCAGTCATGCGCATGGGCGATCAAGATCGCCAGGGCATGCCTGCTATTTCCACCGGCTCGCTGGGCCTGGACATCGCGCTGGGCATTGGCGGTCTGCCGAAAGGTCGTATCGTCGAAATCTACGGCCCAGAGTCTTCGGGTAAAACCACGCTGACCCTGTCGGTCATCGCTGAAGCACAAAAAGCCGGCGCCACCTGCGCCTTCGTCGACGCCGAGCATGCGCTGGATCCAGAGTACGCCGGCAAGCTGGGCGTCAACGTCGAAGACCTGCTGGTCTCGCAGCCGGACACCGGCGAGCAAGCGCTGGAAATCACCGACATGCTGGTGCGCTCCAACGCAGTAGACGTGATCATCATCGACTCCGTGGCAGCGCTGGTACCCAAGGCAGAAATCGAAGGCGAAATGGGTGACATGCACGTGGGTCTGCAGGCACGTCTGATGTCTCAGGCGCTGCGCAAGATCACCGGTAACATCAAGAACGCCAACTGCCTGGTCATCTTCATCAACCAGATCCGGATGAAGATCGGCGTGATGTTCGGCAGCCCGGAAACCACCACCGGTGGTAACGCGCTGAAGTTCTACGCTTCGGTACGTCTGGACATCCGCCGTACCGGCGCGGTCAAGGAAGGCGACGAAGTGGTTGGCAGCGAAACCCGCGTCAAAATCGTCAAGAACAAGGTTTCGCCCCCGTTCCGTCAGGCCGAATTCCAGATTCTGTACGGCAAGGGCATCTACCGTAACGGCGAGATTATCGACCTGGGCGTCGCCCACGGCATGATCGAAAAATCCGGTGCCTGGTACGCTTACCAGGGCAACAAGATCGGTCAGGGCAAGGCCAACGCCGCCAAGTACCTGCAAGACAACCCAGCCGTGGGTGCAGACCTCGAGAAGCAGATCCGCGACAAGCTGCTCAACCTGGGTGCTGTTGCCGCAGCCGGTAAAGCAGCAGCTGCTGCCGAGCCAGCGGGTGCCGACGCCGACGCAGAAGCTTGACCCATGCCCGCCGTACTCGACACCCCGGTTGCGGTTCGGCGGACAGCCATGGACCTGCTCGCGCGACGCGAGCATGGTCGCGTGGAGCTGACGCGCAAGTTGCGTCAGCGTGGTGCTACCGATGAGCTGATCGAGCCTGCGCTCGATCGGCTCACCGAAGATGGCTTACTCAGTGAAGCCCGTTACCTCGAGAGTTTCATTGCCTATCGTTCCAACGCCGGTTATGGCCCTGCACGTATTCGTGAAGAGCTGACCCAGCGTGGCCTCAACCGAGCTGATGTCGAGCAGGCCCTGCGTGACAGCGGGGTGAACTGGGCTTCACGGTTGCAGGATGTCTGGCAGCGCAAGTTTGCCGGGCAGCTCCCGCATGATCCGCGCACTCGCGCACAACAAACCCGTTTTCTGGTCTACCGTGGCTTCGCCATGGACATGGTCGGCCGCCTGTTGAACGGCCGAGACCTCGACGACTATTGAACCTCCCTGTTCAAGTGGTTTTCAGCGCCTGGCGCGCTCGTTGATTGGTTTGTATCGGCTCCGGCCTCGCCCAGTTTTCGCTCAGGTTGATAAAGTCGATCAGCTCCCGCAAGCGTCCCTGGTCACGCCCAGTAAAGGCAAAGGTGAGCCGGGTCAGGTGATCAAAGCTGTCCATTTCGTGTTCTGCGTTGGCATCGGCTTGCTGCTCGAATGTGCCGCTCAGGCGTAGATCTGCAAATGCCTCCTGGGCGTCGAACAGCGCGGCATCGCTGAGCGGATGATGCATGCGAATGACGAACTGATTCTTCAGCCAGCGGCTGGAGTGGTAGTTGTTGTAGAACTGGGTGATCTCTTCGACCGCCTCGTCAGCGCTGTGCACCAGCCGCACCAGCTTCAGGTCACGAGGCAGAATGTAGTGGTTCTCTTCAAGTTGCCGGCTGAGAAACGCCAGGCAATCTCGCCAGAACGTGCCTCCGGGTGAGTCCAGCAGCACCACCGGCACCAATGGGCTTTTGCCGGTCTGGATCAAGGTCAGAACCTCCAGTGCCTCATCGAGCGTGCCGAAGCCGCCGGGGCAGAGCACCAGGCCGTCTGCTTCCTTGACGAAGAACAGCTTGCGGATAAAGAAGAAGTGGAAGGGCAGCAGCTTGTCGGTGCCATCGACGGTGGCATTGGCGTGCTGCTCGAAGGGCAGGGTGATATTGAATCCCAGGCTGTTCTCGGTGCCGGCACCCTCGTGCGCCGCCGCCATGATGCCGCCGCCGGCACCGGTAATCACCATCAGCTCGTTGCGCGTCAGGCAGGCACCCAGCTCGCGGGCGAGTGCGTACATCGGGTGCTCCAGCGGCGTGCGCGCGGAGCCGAATACGGTGACCTTGCGCCGGCCACGGTAGCGCTCAAGGGTGCGGAAGGCGTGGTCGAGTTCGCGCAGGGCCTGAAGGGTGATCTTGGCGTTCCAGCGGTTGCTGTCGTCCTGTGCCATGCGCAGCACGGTCAGGATCATGTCGCGGTAGAGCGGCAGGTTGGCGCTGTTGGGCGCCACTTGTTGCAGTTGTAGATCGATGTTGCTCAGGTCGATGCCGCTATTCTTGAAGTGGGTCAACAGCAGCTCGTTGGCGTGGTAGGGCATACAACTCCTCCTTGTACAGCAGGACCATCAGTGCCGGTTTCTGCCAGGTGGCGCGCGGGCTGTGCTTGGCAAAAAGGCACAAGGGCTGAGTAACAATTTAGACGTTGTGGCGTGATCGTGCTGGCGGCGTCCGCTGGTCGGGGCGCGAGCCACTGTCGGTGCGATGATGTTCACTTGAAATGCAGGGCAGTCACCTGCAACCAGCAGCACAGCGCCAGGCGCGGGAGGTGGCCAGATGCATCGTTTGGTTATCGAAGTTGACCAACAGCTATACCGGCTGCTTGAAAATGCTGCCCGGGCGCATCACTGGAGTCTGGAAGTCGAGTGCCGGCGCCGGTTGGGCGGCGCAGAAGGGCACTCGAGGTATCTGCAGGCGTTGCTGGCGGAGTTGCGCGCCGAAGATGAGCAGCGGCGCGCCAAGTGAGGCCTTCAGCAGCAGGCGATCACTTCTTCTTGTTGTTGCCGGCCGTGCAGCTGGCAGCATCAAAGGCCTGGTCCATGACCGGGCTGTTGCTCTTGTACACAGTGAAGCGGTAAACCAGCACCGCGCCTTTGGACAGCAACTGACGGTAGCCATTGTTGCGGCAAACGCTGTCACCCAGTTGGCTGCGCACTTGCTGTGGGTTGCTCTGCATGCGCTCGGCATGCTCCTGGCGCACGCTCAGGTGGTTGATCAGCGCTTTGCCTTCAACGGTGTAGCCCTGATCGAGGATGTCTTCGTTGATAGCGCGAGGGGTGCCAACGCTGCTTTCCTTGGCGACCTTCTGCAGCAACTGGCTCAGCTCATACTCTTGCTTGGACGCGGCCTGGGCTGCGAGGGGCAACATGAGCAGCAGGCTCAAGGTCGGGACGATAACACGCAGCATGGATCTCTCCTGATTCAATGACTGGCGCTTTGACCGGCACCTGCGGCTGGCGTTCCGTTGGCGCCGGGTGAGCGATTATAAGGCGCGCAGGCGCTGCACGGCAAAACTCGGCTGCTCTGATAGACTGGCGCCTTCGATTTGTGCCGAGTTGTTGAAGTGATCATCGTCAATCTGTCCTGCGGCGTGGCCTCGTGAGCCACGCGGTGGCGCGGCTGCGCGCCGAGCGCCTGGCCCGTAGCGTCAAACCTTTTGTAGCCCGCGGTTCGCGCGCAGTGCGCTGCGCCCACTGTCGGGTCATTGCCAGCCACTGCCTGTGTGCGCTCAAGCCTACCGTCACGGCCGAAGCGGGCGTATGCCTGCTGATGCATGACACCGAGCCGTTGAAGCCGACCAACACAGGATGGTTGATCGCTGATTTGATCGAAGACACCTCGGCCTTCGGCTGGCAGCGCACGGCGGTCGATCCCGCTTTGTTGGCGCTGCTGGAGCAGCCGCAGTGGCAACCGTACATCGTCTTCCCCGGCGAGTTCGTCGCCGAGCAGCGGGTGGTCAATGAGGTCAGCCTGCCGCCAGGTAAGCGTCCGTTGTTCATATTGCTCGATGCGACCTGGACCGAAGCGCGCAAGATGTTCCGCAAAAGTCCGTATCTGGACCGCTTCCCGGTGCTCAGCCTTGAAGCCGAACAAATGTCGCGCTACCGCCTGCGCCGTTCCAAGCGCGATGATCACTTCTGCACTGCCGAAGTGGCGGCGATGTGTCTGGAACTGGCGGGTGACGTGCGTGCGGCGCAAGCACTGGATGCCTATCTGGATGTATTCAGCCTGCATTACCTGAGCGCCAAGCGGCATTTGCCGCTGGACCTGCAGGATGAGCCGCACCAGCGCTTGCATACCTTCCTATAGTCCAAGGGGCAGCCGGGCAGGTTTGCGTCATAATGACGAGCACCGTGCCCCGGCACAGAACAGGATCGATTGATCGATGGCCACTTACGAAATCCTCATCGCTGATGACCACCCGCTGTTTCGCAGCGCCCTGCGCCAGGCGGTCACGCTGGGCCTGGGCCCGGACGTGCGGCTGGTCGAGGTGGCGAGCATCGCCGAGCTGGAAACCCACCTCAGCGACAAGTCCGACTGGGATCTGGTCCTGCTCGACCTGAACATGCCAGGCGCTTATGGCTTCTCCGGTCTGGTCCTGCTGCGCGGGCAGTATCCGCAGATTCCGGTAGTGATGGTGTCGGCCCAGGAAGAAGCAGCGGTGGTGGTCAAATCGCGCGAATTCGGCGCCAGTGGCTTCATTCCCAAGTCGAGCAACCTCGAGCAGATTCAGGATGCGGTGCACAAGGTCCTCGACGGTGAGGTGTGGTGGCCGCCGCAAGCCTTCGAGAAAGTCGATGTCTCGGCTGAAGCCAAAGCCGCCAGCGAAGGCCTGGCCAGCCTCACGCCGCAGCAGTTCAGGGTACTGACCATGGTTTGCGAAGGTTTGCTGAACAAGCAGATTGCCTACGAACTGAGCGTCTCCGAAGCCACCATCAAGGCCCACGTGACGGCGATTTTCCGCAAGCTCGGCGTGCGTACCCGGACCCAGGCCGCGCTGCTGCTGCAACAGCTTGAATCAGTTGCCAGCAATTAAAGGCTGCGGCTTCACGCTTTTTTGACTCTGCTCCGGCTAGCCTTCTGGCCTTTTTCTCGGTGAAGTGACACCCATGTCGCCATTCAAAGGCCAGACTGGCCTTAAACGTATCTTCAACGCCGCCGGCTATTCGCTGGACGGGCTGCGCGCAGCATTCAAGGGCGAAGCGGCATTTCGCCAACTGGTGTTGCTCAATGTGGTGTTGGTGCCAACTGCATTCTGGCTGCCGGTCAGCCGCGCAGAGCGGGCCATCATGATTGCCGTTTGCATGCTCGGGCTGATCGTCGAGCTGTTCAATTCGGCGATCGAAGCGGCCATCGACCGTATCTCGCTGGACCGCCACCCGCTGTCGAAAAACGCCAAGGACATGGGCAGTGCCGCTCAGTTCGTGTCACTGCTGATGGTGGCGCTGGTCTGGGGCGTGATCCTGCTCTAGGCAATCGGCGGCAGGACGATCTCGTCGCTGCGACGCACACCGGCGGTGAAGTTGCGGCACAGTTCAAGAAATTCGCGCATGGCTGAAGTCTGGTACTTCTGTTTGTGCCAGATGAAGTAGAACTGCCGCGACAGATCCAGCTCCGGGGTTTCCACGGCCACCAGGCTGCCACGGCGGAATGCATCGCGCAGCGCCAGCCGCGAGATACAGCCAATGCCCAGCCCCGACTCGACCGCGCGCTTGATCGCTTCGGTGTGCTCAAGCTCAAGGCGGATGTTCAGGCTGGCGCGGTGGTGGCGCATTTCCTGATCAAACGTCAGCCGCGTGCCGGAGCCCTGCTCACGCAGGATCCACGCCTCCTGGGACAGCGTGGCGATATCTGCCCGGCCAGCCTTGGCCAGTGGATGCTGTGGAGCGCAGAACACCACCAGCTCGTCCTCGACCCACGGCTGCACCTCAAGGTCGGGGTGGTTGCAGTCACCTTCGATCAGACCCAGATCAATTTCGTAATGGGCCACCTGTTGCACAATGTGCGCAGTGTTCTGCACATGCAGTTTGACTTGGCTCTCCGGGTGCATCTGCATGAAGCTTCCGATCAGCAGGGTCGCCAGGTAATTACCGATGGTCAGGGTTGCGCCCACCGACAGCGAGCCGAAACCGGACTTGCCGTTGAGCAGGTCTTCGATTTCCTTGGCCTGGTCGAGCAGGGCCACTGCCTGGGGCAGCAGTTGGTGGCCCAGTGCATTGAGGCTGAGGCGCTTGCCGGCGCGGTCGAACAACTGGCAGCTGGACTGGCGCTCCAGTTCGGTCACCGAGGTGCTCGCTGCCGACTGCGACAAGGCCAGCACGCCGGCGGCTTTGGACACGCTCTGGTGCTGGGCGACCGCGACAAAAACCTGCAGTTGACGAAGGGTAAATCGCATATCTATATAACCGATAAGACATATCTTGATAATCAACTTAACAGATATCGTCGCTGCCCCTAAACTATTGCATAACTGTGCGCTTGGTCCGCGCTGCGTCTTTCTTCAGGAGCCACCTTAGATGAGCAACATGAACCACGAACGTGTCCTCAGTGTTCACCACTGGAACGACACCCTGTTCAGCTTCAAGTGCACCCGCGATCCGGGCCTGCGCTTTGAGAACGGTCAGTTCGTGATGATCGGTCTGCAGCAAGAAACCGGCCGTCCGCTCATGCGCGCCTATTCGATTGCTTCGCCGAACTGGGAAGAGCATCTGGAGTTCTTCAGCATCAAGGTGCCGGATGGCCCGCTGACCTCGCAGCTGCAGCACCTCAAGGAAGGCGATGAGATCATCATCAGCAAAAAGCCTACCGGCACGCTGGTACTGGATGACCTGAACCCGGGCAAGCACCTGTACCTGCTCAGCACTGGTACTGGCCTGGCGCCGTTCATGAGCGTTATCCAGGACCCGGAAACCTACGAGCGCTTTGAAAAAGTGATCCTGGTTCACGGTGTGCGCTACGTCAACGAAGTCGCCTACCGCGAGTTCATCACCGAGCACCTGCCGCAGAACGAGTTCTTCGGTGAGGCGGTACGTGAGAAGCTGATCTATTACCCAACCGTTACCCGCGAGCCGTTTGAAAACGAAGGCCGCCTGACCGACCTGATGCGCAGCGGCAAGCTGTTCAGCGACATTGGCCTGCCGCCAATCAACCCACAGGACGACCGTGCGATGATCTGCGGTAGCCCAAGCATGCTCGACGAAACCAGCGAAGTGCTCGACAGCTTCGGTCTGAAGGTTTCGGCGCGGATGCGCGAGCCGGGTGACTACCTGATCGAGCGCGCTTTCGTCGAGAAGTAAGGCGAGCGCGACAAAAAAACGCAGACCGAGGTCTGCGTTTTTTTTATGCCTGCAGTTTGCCGGCGGTCAGCTGTCGAGGGTGACTTCCAGCACCTGGATACGCTCCGGGTGCGGGTAGTGCCAGCGCACCTGTACATCCCAGAACTTGACCCCGTAGACGCGCTCCGGTGGCGGTATCTGGTAGGCCGGGCGCGGGTCCTGAGCCAGACACTGCTCAATCAGCTCAACCAGCGGTTCATCCAGCCGCAGCGCGTGCTCCCGGGCTTGCAGCAAGGCCGCGTCACCCCAGGCCACGCTGATCGGCGCAGGCGCTGCGCTGGCCATCAGGTTGCTTGCATCATTGACACAATCTGCGTAGGGCACGTAAGGCTTGATATCCAGCACTGGCGTACCGTCGAGCAGGTCGATCCCGGACAGCAACAAGCGCCCAGGCTCTACCCCTTCCAGGCGCACCACTGACTGGCCTATACCGTTGGGCCGGTGCGTGGCGCGGGTCGCGAACACACCCATGCTCTTGTTGCCGCCCAGGCGGGGCGGGCGGACCTTGAGCCGTGGCTTTTCTTCCAGCGCCTGATGAAACAGAAACAGCAGCCAGACATGGCTGACCTGCTCCAGGCCTGCTACCGCATCACCCTGATCGAATGGCGGCAACAGCTCGAGCACGCCACGCGCCGCCGGTGCCAGCTGAGGCTGGCGGGGGATGGCGAACTTCTCCTTGAAACAGGAGCGGACAATGCCAACCGGCGCAACGCTATGCTGCATGCTCACTCAGCCGTGCACGCGCTGGGTCAGGCCCTTGAGGAAATTGCGCAGCAGCTGGTCGCCGCACGGGCGGTAATTGTCATGGCCAGCCTTGCGGAACAGGGCGCTCAGCTCTGGCTTGGTCACCGGGAAGTCGACCGACTTGAGGATTGCATGCATGTCGTCTTCTTTAAGCTCGAAGGCAACCCGCAGTTTTTTCAGGACGGCATTGTTGGTCACCGGTACTTCGATCGGCTGCGGTGGGCGCGACTCGTCGCGGCCGCGGCGATGGATCACCAGGCCATCGAGGAAGTGCGCCATGACTGCGTCCGGGCAACGCACATAGCCTTCCTCTTCTTCTTTCTTCATGTAGCTTGCGACTTCGTCGGCGGACACCGTAAGGCCAGACAGGCCGACGATCTCGATGATCTTGGCGTCATTGACCTTGAGCATGTAGCGCATGCTGCGCAGGACGTCATTGTGGTTCATTGTTGCAAATCCTGTTCAAAGCCACGCCGAGCTGGCGCGGCGGTATTCCTTAGAAACGTTCGGTTGCTGCTACGTAGCGCCATTGGCCCAGCGGCAGCTTGCCCATCGACACACCGCCGACGCGGATGCGGCGCATGCTGACGATCTCAAGCTTCAGGCTGGCGCACAGGTCGCTGATGTCGCCGCGCTGCGGGTTCTTCACAACCATGCGCAGGTGGGTTTCGTTCTGCCAGCTGGCCTTGGCTTTGGGCAGTTCGCGATCATTGCGCGACACGCCCCGGGCGAGCCGCTCAAAGGCTTGCGGGGTGGCTTCGCCGCGCACCTCGATGATGAATTCCTGCTCGAGCTTGCGCAGGTCGCGTTCGATCTTGCCGCTGACCTTCCAGTCCTGGGTGAACAACTGCAGGCCGCTGACGCCGCGCTCCAGCGGTGCCATGCAGGTCAGCCGGGTGAAGTGGCTGTGCAACGGGCGCACATCCTGGCTGTGGGCTTGGCTGAGGGTGTCCATGACCATGCTCGCACGGGCGCTTTCCACGTCCATCCCGGCGGGCTGATTGAGCAGCAAGGTCACCAGTGCAGGCGCCTCGGCGCGGGCACCGGGCAGCAGTGCGACCTGCTGGCCCTCGACTTTGAACTGGGGCTGCTCGACGACCACGCCATCCACCGTCACCCAGCCGCCTTCAATGTACTGCTCGGCCTCGCGGCGGGAGCAGCCGAGTTGCTCGATGAGGCGTTTGGACAGGCGTACGGGTTCAGACATGGAGACGATTCGCTAAAGGCAGATTAAGACCTGCCATTGTACCTGCCCGCGCGTTGTTGGGGGCCGGGAATCTGCTGCTTTAACGGTGTTTGTCAGCACCGTGGTCGCCACTGCGGTCGCGCAGACGAAGGTGGAGCAAGGGATACGGTTGACCAAGACCGTCCTGTTCCGAGCGTCCGATAATTTCAAAACCCTCGTGCAGGTAGAAGCCCAGCGCCTGCGGGTTTTGCTCGTTGACGTCCAGATGGTCGGCATTCAGTTCGCTGATAGCATGGCGCAGCAGGCGCTTGCCGACGCCCTTGCCGCGGTGCTCGGGGCCGACGAAGAGCATGGCCACTTGGCCATCGGCGACCCCGGCGAAGCCGAGAATGCGCTGGCGCGCGTCCTTGCAGCAGATCAGCATGACTGCATCGAGGTACTTGGCCAGGATGTGATCGCGCAGCAGCACGATGTAGGCGTCCGGAAGGAAGTCGTGGGTGGCGCGGACCGAAGCTTCCCAGACGCTGATCAGTTCCGGATAGTCGCTGGCGCGAGGGGTTTGCAGGGTGAACAGGGCAGGCATCGCGGTGGTCTCTGGTGTTTATCTCAGAAACATAGATGCTTTGCGCAGGCTTTGCTGGTTGGGGCCGCAAAACGGCCCCAACCAATCGTCAGACCGGTTCGGCCCACATGTCGTACTCGTCGGCGTCGACGATCCGGCAACGGACCTTGTCGCCCGGCTTGAAGCCATGGTCGCCATCGATGAACACGCTACCGTCGATCTCTGGCGCATCGAAGAAGCTGCGGCCAACCGAGCCTTGTTCTTCGACTTCATCGATCAGCACGTCGATCTCACGGCCGATGCGCAGTTGCAGGCGGGCGGAACTGATCGCTTGCTGATGGGCCATGAAGCGGTCCCAGCGGTCCTGTTTGACGTCGTCCGGGACCTCATCCAGGCCCAGATCGTTGGCCGGCGCGCCTTCGACCGGCGAGTACTGGAAGCAGCCGACGCGGTCGAGCTGGGCTTCGGTCAGCCAATCGAGCAGGTACTGGAAGTCTTCTTCGGTCTCGCCCGGGAAGCCGACAATGAAGGTCGAGCGGATCACCAGCTCAGGGCACTGCTCGCGCCAGTTCTTGATCCGCGCCAGGGTGCGGTCTTCGAACGCCGGGCGTTTCATCGACTTGAGCACTTTCGGGCTGGCGTGCTGGAACGGGATGTCCAGGTACGGCAGCAGCTTGCCGGCGGCCATCAGCGGGATCACGTCATCGACGTTCGGGTACGGGTATACGTAGTGCAGACGCACCCAGACGCCCAGGCTGCTCAGCGCTTCGCACAGTTCGAGCATGCGCGTCTTGACCGGGCGGCCGTTCCAGAAGTCGGTCTTGTACTTGACGTCGACGCCGTAGGCGCTGGTGTCCTGGGAGATCACCAGCAGTTCCTTGACGCCGGCCTTGACCAGGCGCTCGGCCTCGCTCAGCACATCACCTACCGGACGGCTGACCAGCTTGCCGCGCATCGACGGGATGATGCAGAAGCTGCAACTGTGGTTGCAGCCTTCGGAGATCTTCAGGTAAGCGTAATGACGCGGGGTCAGCTTGACGCCCTGCGGTGGCACCAGGTCGATCAGCGGGTTGTGGTCCTGGCGCGGCGGCACGACTTCGTGCACGGCGTTGACCACCTGCTCGTACTGCTGCGGGCCGGTGACCGACAACACGCTTGGGTGCACATCACGGATGTTGCCTTCGGCGACGCCCATGCAGCCGGTGACGATGACCTTGCCATTGGCTTTGATCGCTTCGCCGATCACTTCCAGCGACTCGGCCTTGGCACTGTCGATGAAGCCGCAGGTGTTGACCACCACGACGTCGGCGTCCTCGTAGGTCGGCACGACTTCATAGCCTTCCATGCGCAGCTGGGTGAGGATGCGTTCGGAGTCGACCAGAGCCTTGGGGCAGCCGAGCGAAACGAATCCTACCTTGGGCGCGGTAGAAGCAGGGGTGGTGGACATAGCTAACCTCGGTATTGAATGCGGCTGCAGCGCCGGTGGCGCAGCAATCGTGACGGGCGCTAGCGGCGCCTCTGATCAAAAAGTGCGCAATTCTAGCGAGCACAAGGTCGCTTGACCAGCAGAAATACGACGAACGCTGCGCTATGCTTCGCGCCATTGCAGCAGGGTCGGTGTTGGACCTGGCTGCGGGTTCGAATTCTATCGGTCCGATGTGGCCGTCTGCGGGAGTGGTCGATGGTTCAGGCAAGCAGTCACGCCCAAGCGGGGCAAGGGGCAGCGCGCCCGATTGGCCTGCTGGTGGCCGCTGTTGGGGTGGTCTATGGCGATATCGGCACCAGCCCGTTGTACACCCTCAAAGAGGTGTTTTCCGGCGGCTACGGGGTGCCGGTCAACCATGATGGGGTGCTTGGCATCCTGTCTTTGATCTTCTGGTCGCTGATCTGGGTAGTGTCGTTCAAGTATGTGACGTTCATTCTGCGCGCCGACAATCAGGGCGAGGGCGGCATCATGGCCCTGACTGCGTTGGCCAGCCGAGCATCAGCGCCTTACCCGAAACTGCGCATCGTCATGATTGGCTGCGGCCTGGTCGGCGCGTCGCTGTTTTACGGCGACAGCTTGATCACCCCGGCGGTATCGGTGCTGTCGGCGGTCGAGGGCATGGGTCTGGCGTTCGACGGCATCGATCACTGGGTAGTGCCGATTGCGGTGGTGGTGCTGGTGGCGCTGTTTCTGGTGCAAAAGCACGGCACAGCCAAGATCGGCATCCTGTTCGGGCCGGTCATGGTCATCTGGTTCGCGGTGCTGGCGGTGCTCGGGCTGCATGGCATCTCGCAGAGCCCGGAGGTGATCAAGGCGCTGAACCCGGCTTGGGCGGTCAACTTCTTCGTGGTGCATCCAGGCATGGGCGTGGCCATTCTCGGCGCGGTGGTGCTGGCGCTGACTGGCGCCGAGGCGCTGTATGCCGACATGGGCCACTTCGGCCGCAAACCGATTGCCCGCGCCTGGTTCATCCTCGTGCTGCCGGCTCTGGTACTGAACTACTTCGGTCAGGGTGCATTGCTGCTGCAGGACCCGGAGGCGGCGCGCAACCCGTTCTATCTGCTGGCGCCGAGCTGGGCGCTGTTGCCGTTGGTCGGCTTGTCCACCCTGGCCACGGTGATCGCTTCGCAAGCCGTCATCTCCGGGGCCTTTTCGTTGACGCGCCAGGCGATTCAGCTCGGTTACATCCCGCGCATGCAGATCCAGCACACCTCCAGCGACGAGCAAGGCCAGATCTACATCGGTGCGGTGAACTGGGCGCTGATGATCGGCGTTGTGCTGCTGGTGATCGGCTTCGAATCATCCGGCGCGCTGGCTGCGGCCTACGGCGTGGCGGTGACCGGGACCATGCTGATGACCACGCTGCTGGTGGCGACGGTGATGCTGCTGCTATGGAAATGGCCGCCACTGCTGGCAGTGCCGATTCTGCTCGGCTTTCTCTTCGTCGATGGGCTGTTCTTTGCCGCCAACCTGCCCAAGGTAGTGCAGGGCGGTGCCTTCCCGGTATTGGCAGCGATTGCCTTGCTGTTGTTGATGACGACCTGGAAGCGCGGCAAACAGATCCTCGTCGAGCGCATTGATGAAGCCGCGCTGCCGCTGCCGATCTTCATCAGCAGCATCCGCGTGCAGCCGCCGCACCGGGTCGAGGGCACTGCGGTATTTTTGACCGCGCGGCCAGACGCCGTGCCTCATGCGTTATTGCACAACATGCTGCACAACCAGGTTCTGCATCGTCAGGTGGTGTTGTTGACGGTAGTCAGTGAAGACCGGCCGCGGGTGCCCGAGCAAGAGCGCTTCGAGGTCGAAGCCTATGGCGACGGGTTCTTCCGGGTGTTGCTGCACTTTGGCTTCATGGATGAGCCGGACGTGCCGCAGGCACTGCGCTTGTGCCATCTGGACGAGCTGGACTTCAGCCCGATGCGCACGACCTACTTCCTGAGTCGCGAGACGGTTATCGCCTCGCGTCTGGAAGGCATGGCGCGCTGGCGCGGGGCGTTGTTCGCGTTCTTGCTGAAGAACGCCAACGGCAATCTGCGCTTCTTCAACCTGCCGTTGAACCGGGTAATCGAACTGGGCACTCAGGTCGAGATATGAACTGATTGGGGCCGCAATGCGGCCCCGGTTACTTCTCAGTTCTGTTCAGCTACGTTGGTTTTGCCCTGGCGCGTCTCGATCTCGCCGATCAGGCGCTTGGCCAGTGCTGGGTAGTTCTCATCGAAGTGATGGCCGCCCGGTAGTTTCAGGCGCTCGCCAACAGCAGTGTGCTCGGTACAGCCACTCTCGTCGGCTTCCTCGACGCCATAGATGCACACCACCTTGGCGGCAGGCATCCGGGCCATCTCCGGACCGGTCGGCGCTTCCTGACCTTCCTTGCCCAGCCAGCCTTCGACTTCGATCTCGAAACTGCCGCTGCGGGCGAACGCCAGCAGGATCACCGCATCCACGCGCTGCTGATCTTGCACTGGCAGGCGGTTGTAGATCGCCGGCAGGACGTCGGCACCGAACGAATAGCCAGTCAATACAAAGCGCTTGGTGCCCCACTTTTGCCGGTAATGTTGCATCAACTCGGACAGGTCGATGGCGCTCTGTTCCGGGGTCTTGTGCTGCCAGTAATAGCGCAGCGTGTCGATGCCGACCACTGGATAGCCGAGCTTGGCCATTTCGCCTGCCACGTCGCGGTCAAGGTCGCGCCAGCCGCCGTCACCGGAAAGGAACAGGGTCACGGTATCGGTGGTTTGTCCGGCAGGCACTTCTACCACCGGGATGCTCAGCGCGTTGCCGTCGTGGCCGACCAACACCTGGGTCAACTGACCCTTGAGCACCTGCGGCAGATGGATGTCGTAATCGCTGATGCTCGTCTCCGCGTTGCTTTGATCACGAACAAAAGCGGCGCTGGCGTCGTCCGGGTTATCGTTCCAGGCGACATTCCAGTGGCCATGGGCAGCGCTTTTCGGGAGTGCCGGACAGCCGGGTTGCTCAAGCTTGAAGTCGACCGAGACGGCCCGGGCCTTGTCGTCGGTCTGGCTGGCCAGCCAGCGCCAGGCTTGCGCCGCGCCAGGGCCGATGCCGGCAACCACGGTCGGCGCACCGCCCAGGTGGCTGATGGCCTGATCCAGTGACTGTTGCTGCTTGGCGCAATCGGCGGGTGGCATGATCACTTGCACCAGCTGCGCTTCGCCGGCCTGGCTCAGGTCGAGCAGTTGCTTGTCGCTGAGCGCCTGATCTTCAGGCACGCCGATCGCCACGCGGGTTTTGGCGGTGACTGCAGGTGTTGCGAGGACCAGGCTGCTGCCATCGGTCAAGGTCAGATGCTCGACCTGAGCCTCCGGCGCCGGTCGGGTCCACAACCAGAACCATACGGCGGCACCCGCCAGGGCAAGCAACAAAGCGATCAACAGGTAGTGCCAATAGCGTCGAATCATCAGCGTTTCACCAATCCAGTCAGGCCGCCAGCGATCAGGGCGGCAGTGTCAGCCAATGCCACCAGCGGGTCCAGCCCGGCTGGCACGGCCATGTAACGAGGTTCCCAGTCTGGCTGGAACTTGTCCTTGAAGCGGCGCAGACCCTGGAAGTTGTACAGCTGTTCACCGCGCTGAAATACCAGCGATCCCAGGCGCTGGGTCAGCGGTGCGCCACGTCGCGGCTGCAGGCCGGAGAGCGGGACCATGCCCAGGCTGAAACGCCCGTAGCCATGGTTTTTGTAGTGCAGGATCAAGCCGACCATCATGAACTCCATGGTCAGCTTCGGTGCCTCAGGGTGTGAGCGCATCAGGTCGAGGCTGGCCAGTTCCAGGCTGTGGGTCTCGAGCAGGTTGGCGAACGCCACCGGGCGGCCTTGGAAGCGGATCAAGGCAATGCGAAAGTGCTGCAGGTAGTCCGGGCTGAAGCGGCCCAGCGAGAAGCCTTTCTCGCGCACGTTCTTGCCGCTGAGCCAGGCGTCCGAGATTTCCTTGAGCTCGTCCAGTGGTGCTTGCCCTGGCTCGTGCACCTCCAGGCTCAGGCCGTCGCGGCCACCGCGGTTCCAGGTGTAGCGCAGGTCTTTCATCTCCTTGCCTTTGGCTTCCAGGTCAAAGCTGCGCAGATCAACCCGTGCCTCTTCGCCGAGCTTGAGCGCGGTCAGGCCTATGTCCATATAGAAGGGCAGGTTCTCTGCGCGCACCTGATAGAACACCGGGCGCGCGTGATGCACGTCGCACAGGTCGCGGAACTGCCAGATCATTTCGGCGCGCTCCTGGGCGGGGCCGATCGGGTCGTACAGCGCGACCAGGCTGCGGCCACGACGGGCGTACATGATGAAGGCGTTGTCGTTAGGGTGGAACAGCAGTGCCTTGTCGCCGGTCAGGGCCAGGCCGCCGTCGGGTTGGTCAGACGCCTGCAGGATCCGCCGGGCCCGCTCCAGCTCTTCGGCAGTCGGCAGATGGATCACCGGTCGGGCCGTGCGCAGCAACCAGGTCAGGGCGACGAATACCAGCAGCACCGCGCTGCCCATCGCTGCACGCAGGCCGCGCGGCGCGTCGGCATCTAGGGTGAACTGCCACCATAGCTGATGGCTGTAGGGCACGTCCTGATAGGCGAACAGCAGCAGCCAGACCGATGCGCCGATAACGCAGGCACTGGCGACCAGATACACCGGCGAAAACGGCAGCTCGAGCAGGCGGCTGGGCCGATAGAACGAGCGTCGGAACACCGCCAGCAGCACCGCGGTGAACGTCAGCACGCAGGCTTCTTCCCAGTCGAAGCCCTTCAGCAGCGACAGCAGTGCGCCCACCAGCAACAATACAGTGGTCAGCAACCAGGCAGCTGACAGACGTCGGCGCAGGCCCTGAGCCAGTAGCAGGCAAAGCACGCCGATCAGGCTGGCGCCAAAGTGCGAGGCGTCGATCAGCCGGTGTGGCACTAAAAAGCCCATGTGCTCCAGGCGCGTGTCGATTTCTGGTGTGGCGCCAGAGAACAGCAGCACCACGCCGGACAGGAACACCAGAATCGCCAGCACCGGTGCGGCCAGGCCGGAGGCTGCCTTCAGTGCCTGCTGAGCGAACAGCAAGCGCCGGGCTTCGTTGGCCAGCAGCAGTACGCAGGCCAGCAGCAGCGGCAGTACCACGTAGATCAGGCGGTACAGCAACAAGGCTGCCGCCAGTGGTGCTGCTCCCAGCTGATCGGCAAAGGCGGCCAGCAGGATCGCTTCAAATACCCCGACACCACCAGGTACATGGCTGAGTACGCCGGCGGCCAAGGCCAGCAGGTACACCAATACAAATGCGCCAAACGGTGGCGCTTCGGGCAGTAGCAAGTACAACACGGTGGCTGCAGCGGCAACATCAAGCGCGGTGATCAGCAACTGCAGGCCAGTCAGGCGCGCGCCGGGCAGGCGCAGCGTGCGTCGACCGAGTTTGACCAACAGGCTGTCAGCCAGCGGCTGCTCGGCCAACCGGCGCCGGTACAGGCCGGCGACGAGCAGCGCGCTCAGCATCAGGACCGCAATGGCGATGGTCGCCAATACACCGGCCGGTATGCGTAAGGCAGTTGCGGCTGCGGGCAAGTTGCTCAGCGTCGCCAATGCCGCCAGAGGGGGTAGGGCGCAGCCCAGCGACAGGCTGGCGAACACCGTCATCCGTGCCACTTCACCGGCGCCCAGGCCATGCCGGGCATACAGCCGATAACGTACCGAGCCACCCGACAGTATCGACAGGCCAATGGCATTGCCGATAGCGAACGCACTGAAACCGCCCAGCACCAAGGTTGCTGCCGGCAACTTAACGGCGGCGTAGCGGCTGGCAGACCATTCATAGCCAAGCAGGATCACGAAGCCGACCACGGTTGCTAGCAGTGCACCGAGCATGGCCTGCTTCGGCACGCTGAGAATGGCGTCGTGCAGTGCATAGATGTCCAGCTCACTGAGCAGGTGACGGCACGCAATCAAGGCCATGCCGAACAACAGCAGGGTCAGTGCCAGGACGATCGGTTGCCGATACCGGCTCAGTCGCTCCAGCCAGGGCAGGCGTTGGGCAGCCACCGGCAGCGCCGCAGTGAGTGGCGTTTGGGTATCAGGGGTATGGGCGGTCATGAGTTACCTCGGGCCGACAGCGCGAGGTGGGAGAAAGGTGCGGCCAAGTGGAAGTCCCTTAGGAAAACGTATCCGGATATTACTCCTGCCGGAGGCGCTTGCAGCGGTCCGACGGGGTTAAAGATAGTTCATCCATCTGGGCTGGCCAGGGCTGTGGCACGTAGCGAGGGCATGCTAAACGGGGATTTCCAGAACCCCAGAAACAACAAACCCCGCCTGTTGTAAACAGGCGGGGTTTGTTCTGACGATTTGGTTGCGGGAGCCGGATTTGAACCGACGACCTTCGGGTTATGAGCCCGACGAGCTACCAGACTGCTCCATCCCGCGTC
>CAUQIJ010000011.1:0-142298 GCA_963518285.1 uncultured Pseudomonas sp.
CCCCCTGAGTGAATGAGTCAATCAAGAGAGGCGACAGGTAGGCTGACACGGGGGGTTTGCCAAAAAAGTGACTCGCCGTAAGGGCGAAAGGGGACCGATCACCCACCACAAAAAACGGATAAGCCCACAGTAACCGCGAATCAGGGAGCCAACCGCTCCCGACCCCACTGCCCCGCCACCAAAAGATAATTCAGCCGATCATGCAACCGGCTAGCCCTACCCTGCCAAAACTCAACCCGCTCCGGCAGCAGACGATACCCCCCCCAATGCTCAGGACAATGAGGCTGAATCTCCGAAAACCGCTCTTCGGTAGCCTTCACCAAAGCCTCCAGTTCTTCACGCCCAGTAATCACCCGGCTCTGCGGCGAAGCCCAAGCCCCCAAACGACTCCCCAGTGGACGCACCTGGTAATAGTCATCGGACTCCTGCGCAGTAACCTTCTCAACCCGCCCCTCAATCCGCACCTGACGCTCCAGCGCCGGCCAGAAGAAGGTCATCGCCGCAAACGGGTTAGCCTGCAAGTGCTGCCCCTTGGCACTGTCATAGTTGCTGAAAAAGGTGAACCCCTGGGTATCCAGACCCTTCAACAGCAACACCCGGCAATGCGGACGCCCATCCGCATCGACCGTAGCCAGCGTCATGGCGTTGGCCTCGACCGGCGCCTGCTCGGTTTCGACAGCATCGGCAAACCACTGGTGGAACAGCGCAAACGGCTCATCCGGCGCCTGGCTTTCGGCCAGGCCATCACGGGTGTAGTCGCGGCGCATATCGGCCAGAGATTGAGTCATGACAGCACTTCCTTGACGATCAGTTGGTCTTCGCAGGGCTGTTGGCAGCGACTTTCTTGTCGGCCGCGGTTTTTTTCGCGGCCGGCTTGGCAGCAGGCTTCTTGGCAGCAGGCTTGGCTGCGGCCTTTTTTACCGGGGCTTTGGCCACGGCTTTCTTCGCCGCAGGCTTGGCAGCGGCCTTGGCTGCAGGCTTGCTCGCCGCAGGCTTGGCCACCGGCGCCTTGCTGTCTTGAGTGGCGACTACAGCGGCCGGAGCCGGCGCCAGGTTCGGCTGCTGGTATTTGGCCAACAGGGCCAGCATGGTGTTCTGCGGCGTCATCAGCAGCTCGACGCGGCGGTTCAAGGCGCGGCCTTCGAGGCTATCGTTGGCGGCACGCGGCATCACCGAACCCATGCCTTTGAGGCTCAAGCGATCACGCTGCAGGCCACTCAGGCGGAAGATCGCCGAGACCGATGCCGCGCGCTCGAGGCTGAGCTTCTGGTTGACGGCAGCAGCGCCGCTGCTGTCGGCGTGACCGAGGATCAGCACGGCAGTTTTCGGGTCGACTTCAATGGCCTTGGCCAGGCGGGTGATCGGTCCCAAGGTCGCCGGCAGCAGCATGTTCGGGCGGTCGGGGTTGTACGAGCTGTCGACCGGAATGGTCACGGCCAGCAGGTCTTCGCGGCGCTCGACTTCAAACTTGCTGTCCTTGACCGCCTCGCGCAGCTTCGGCTCGTACTGATCAAGCCAGGCCTGAGTAGCTTTGTGGTCGATCTTGGGAACGACCGGCCCTTTGGCCTGGGTCTCTTCAGAGCCGAACGGCCACCACCAGCGGCTGTTGCTTTCGGACTTGGCGTCGGCCTTGGCAACTTTTTCGGTCACCGCCTGCTTCACTTCCTGATCGGCAACCTTGTCCGAGCCAAACGGCCACCAGCTGTGTCCGCTAGTCGAGGAGGCATCCTGCGATTGGCTGGCGCAACCGGTCATGGCCAGGCACAGGGCGAGTGCTAAGGTTTTTTGTGAAGACATCAGCGATACACCATGAAATTGAAGGAAATTTTGCCTGCAACAGCAGGCATTGGCATTGAGCATAGTCAAACCGCGCGGGCATTACCCGCACTAGCCGATCAAAGGCAACTGGCGAGAACCCGCACCAGCGTCTGCGCTCTTGGGTCCATCAGCACGTAGGGGCCGAGGGTATTGGTGACGAAGCCAAAGGCAACATCGTGCTCAGGGTCGGCAAAGCCGACCGTACCACCCGCGCCCGGGTGACCAAAGGCACGTGCACCGAGGCCGAAGGTGGCGTTGGCTAAGGTCGGCTGGTCCAGCATGCAACCCAGGCCAAAACGGGTCTGGGTCAACAGCGTGCGATCCTGGCCGAGGCTGTGCTCGCGGGTCAGCTCATCCAGCAGCTCCGACTCAAGCAAGCTGCCGTCAAGCAGCCCGGCATAAAAACCGGCGAGGCTGCGCGCGTTGCCATGGCCGTTGGCCGCAGGCTGCTGCATGCGCCGCCATTCGGGCTTGTTGGTGCTGGTAAGAATGGCTGGCGGGTTGGTGAACGCGCGGGTCGACAGCGCTTCTGGCTCGCGCATCGTGACCTGCAGCAGGCGCTGTGCAGCGGCATCGCCCGGGTTGCCCTTGCCGCGGGCAATGTGCGCCACACGGTGGAATTCTTCATCGGCCAGGCCGATGTGAAAATCCAGCCCCAACGGCTTGGCCGTGCGGGCGACGATCGACTCACCCGGGCCGCGGCCGTCAGCTCGGCGGATCAGCTCGCCGACCAGCCAGCCGTAGGTGATCGCGGCATAGCCATGCTCGGTGCCAGGGGTCCACCACGGCGCTTCTGCTGCCAGCGCCGCCGTCATGGCTTGCCAGTCATACAACGCCTCGGCAGGGAGCAACTCACGGATCGCGGGCAGGCCAGCGCGATGGCTCAGCAACTGACGCAGAGTCACGGCTTCTTTGCCAGCCTGAGCGAACTCCGGCCAGTAGCGTGCTACCGGGGCGTCCAGCGCCAGCTTGCCCTCGCCCACCAGCTGCAGGGCAGTCACGGCGGTGAACGTCTTGGTGCACGAGAACAGATTGGCGATGGTGTCGCTATGCCAGGCCTGCTGGCCATCTTTGTCGGCACTGCCAGCCCACAGGTCGATCACGGTGTCGCCACCGACCTGGATGCACAGCGCCGCACCGCGTTCCTGGGAATCCTCGAACAAGGCAGCGAATGCTTCACGCACCGCCTCGAACTTCAGCTCATAGTGACCCTGAATCTGCACCGCCGGCTCTCCGTACAACTCGAGTTTGCAAAAGCGTGCATTGTTTCAGTAGTTGGCCACTTTGGATACTGGATGTGGCCGGATGGTTGTAAGGAAAAGTCGCCAAACTGCTCTGTGACCAGCCCCAGCACCTTACGGTGCCGGTTTGCTGACCACCGTACGCAGCGCGTCGATTACCTGCTGATTGCTGCGCCGTACCGCCTCGACAAAGCCTGGGTAGGCCACATCGGTGATCGCCACCAGCCCGAGATGGCCGTTTTCGCCATCAAGCAAGCGGCCACTGGCAGGCTGATCCAGATACTGGAACCAATGCGCCCCGACAATCATCGGTTGGGCCATGGCGGCCTTGAGGAAGTTGGCGTAGGCCGGGCCACGATCTTCTTCACGCGTCAGTTCCACCGGCCCCGGCCAGAACGGCCCACGGTCGCGCGAACCGAACTGGAATTCGGACACCAGCACCGGCTTGTCCAGCTCGGCCAGGCGGGCGAAGTCGTAGCCGTCATCAGGCTTGAGGGTGTAGAAGTTGAAGCTGAGCACATCGCAGAACTCGGCGCAGGCCTTGACCGCCTCTGGGCTGCTCAGGGCGAAGCGGCCACCGAGCAGCAGGTGATTGGGCGCATGCCAGCTGAGCGAATCGGCAATGGTCTTGAAATAGGTGTCGGCGAACACCTGTTGGAAGTACTGATAATCGCGTTCGATTTCCGGGTGCTCGGGGTTGGGCAACGGTGCTTCGAAGCCTGGGTCTTCCATCAGCTCCCAGGCCTGCAGTTCGATGCCCCAGGCCTTGGACAGCCCTTCCTGATTGCGGTACTTGTCGCGCAACTGCTTGAGGAACGCGCGCTTGGCCGGCACGTCGGTAGTCAGGCGCAAGGTGCCGAAAGCGAGGCCATAGCGGGCCCGCGGATCATCACCCGGTGCGGCCCAGGCCAGTTCGTTGTCGGCAAAGTAACCGATCAGCCACGGGTCATCGCGATGGTCACGGGCGGCAATCGCTACAGCACGTTCGGTGGCCATGGCAAAGCGTGGGTCGAACGGATCGGGCATGCGCCCCCACCAATCCATGCCGGTGCTGATGCTGGCGTAGTCGCCGACGATCGACAGCGGCAGGGTATAAGGCATTCGCTTGGCCAGGCCCAGATCAGCATCGCTCCAGTTGCCCAGCGTGTTGAAACCCCATGCCTGCAAGCGATCCAGGGCATGCGTCTGCCAGCGGGCGGTATCGATCGCCATTGGCGGGCACGCTTCACTGGACGGCTCGGCGGCAGCCGGGGCGCAGCTGTGGCCATGGCCGCGCTGCAGGTTGGCTGCGTAGAAGTCGAACCAGCGCCCCTTCTTGAATGCGCGCCCCTGCGAAGAGGCATTGCCATCATCGTTGTTGCCTTCGCCATAGAACGCGGCAAAGGGCTCGTTGACGCCGGGCAATGCGCTGAACATACCCTCGCGACCAGCGACATAAGTACGCCCGCCGTCAGCAGCCACCGCGTTGACGCCCAATGAGAAGAATGGATGACCGTCAGGCGTCACCAGCAACCAGCGGCCATCGCGCTTCTCTGTACGGAAAAAGCCCTGGGCTTCGAACGCAGGCCCGGCCAGCAGCCCGCCGTACGGGTCAAGCGCTTGTTTGCCGCGCTCTGCCAGCCAGATCTTGAGCTGTGCCTGCTCGCGGCTATCGGCAGCTTTGAGTTGGTCATCGCTGACGATCCGCTCTGGCCAGCGGCCACGCGTCGATTGACCGTAGGCGTCGATCAAGCCGGCATAGGCTGCCTTGAAAGCGAGATCGTCATCCTGCAGACCAACCTTCTCGATCAGCAGGCTTTGTGCAACGTTGGGTTTGGGAATGCTCAAGGTTACCGAGCTGATTTGCTTGAGGTCCACCTCGCCGACGCTGCTGGTCAACAGCAAGCGCTGGCCCTCGTAGGTCCAAGGCATCGGTGGACCGGCACGCATGCCCTGGCTCAGCGGCGAGCTGGCGGTAAGCGGCACCATTACCGTTTGCGCAGGCCCGGCCGGCAGGTCGATGCGGCTGGTGAGGGTACGACCATCACTGCTTTGCACCGTGACGTCGACCGTCAGCGCCCAATCCATTGCACTTTGCAGGCGCAAGGTAAGGGCCTTGCCGGCGGACCAGTCCCACGCCCCACTCTGCGGGCTCAAGCCCAGGGTCGGGCGCTCGACCGGATTGAACACAACCCTGCGCAACACCTCACCCTCGGCGGTCTGTTCGGCATTGTATTGCGGCATGCCGGCGTCGGCGGTGATGACATTGACCACCGAGGCCGGCCGCACGAAGCTGAACAGCGTCTGCTGCCCAGCCAGCAAGGGTGAGCAGAACAGCAGCGTGAAGACTGCGGGCAAGGTGCGTCGGATCATAGAGCTGGAGCTCTCCTTCAGGGCCGCGGGGGGCCCGTGACTGAGTGATGGACAACAGGCTGGAGCTGCACGCTCCAGCCGTCAGGAAATTTCCCGCCGAAACGGCGGTAGCGCGTTGAGGATAGCCTTGCCGTAGCGTTGGGTAACCAGACGCCGATCGAGCAAGGTGATCACGCCGCGGTCCTGCTCGGTGCGCAGCAGGCGACCACAGGCCTGGATGAGTTTCAGCGAGGCGTCGGGTACGGAGATTTCCATGAATGGATTACCCCCGCGCGCTTCGATCCACTCGGCCAGGGCTGCCTCGACCGGATCATCCGGCACCGAGAACGGGATCTTGGCAATCACCACGTGCTCGCAGTAGGCGCCAGGCAGGTCGACCCCTTCGGAGAAACTGGCCAGGCCGAACAGCACGCTATGCTGGCCGTCGTCGACCCGTGCCTTGTGCTTGTTCAGCGTTTCCTGCTTGGACAGATTGCCCTGAATCAGCACCAGCTTGCGCCAGTCACGATCGAGGCCATCGAACACATCCTGCATCTGCTTGCGCGACGAGAACAGCACCAGCGCACCACGCGCTTCTGCAAGCATCGCCGGCAGTTCGCGGATGATCGCCGCAGTGTGCCCGGCAGCATCGCGCGGGTCGGCGCCCAGGTCGGGCACCCGCAACAAACCTGCATCGCCGTGCACGAATGGGCTCGGCACCACGCAGGTGACCGCGTCCCGCGGCAGGCCGGAGCGCATGCGGAAGCGGTCGAACTTGCCCAGCGCGGTCAGCGTTGCCGACGTCACCAGGGCGCCATGAGCAACACTCCACAGGCTGCGACGGAGCATCTCCGCCGCCAGGATCGGGCTGGCGTTGACCTCGATGTCGAACAGCGCACCGGTCTCGGCCAGGGTCAGCCAACGCGCCATCGGCGGGCTGTTTTCAGGATCCTCGGCGGTGAACGCCGTCCACAGCTCCCAGTTGCCCTGAGCCCGGGTGACCAAGCTGCCGAACAGCGGGTACCACTCTTCGGCCTGGTGGCTGGCGATACCGATGTTCTTCTCCCCGTCCATGCCTTCCTTGAGCAGGTCGGCCAGGCGGGTGAACAGATCGTTGAGCTGGGAAAAACCCTTTTTCAGCTCGATGCCGACTTCGCGGATGTGCTCCGGCACCACCCCGCCCTCAAAGCGGTAGCGTGGCCGCTCGCGGCCTTCGGTGTCTTCACCGGGTTTGAAGTCGGCAATCTGCTCACAGAGGGTGAACATGAACTGCTGCTGGGTGCGGATTTCCCGTGCCAGCTCCGGCACCTGTTCGATGTACTTGCCCAGATCGCCCGGCAGCGGATGCTGGGCGAGCAGCTTGGTCAGGTTCTTGGCCGTCTGCTCAAGCCAGTCGGCGGTCGAGCGCAGCCGCGAATAATGGGCGAAATGGCCAATCGCCTTGTCCGGCAGGTGATGGCCTTCGTCGAACACATAAATGGTGTCGCGTGGATCAGGCAGCACCGCGCCGCCGCCCAGGGCCAGGTCAGCCAGGACCATGTCGTGGTTGGTGACGATCACATCCACCTTGCCCATGCCCTCACGGGCCTTATAGAACACGCATTGCTGGAAGTTCGGGCAGTGGCGGCCGGTGCATTGGCTGTGGTCGGTGGTCAGGCGCGCCCAGTCCGGGTCTTCGATGGTTTCCGACCAGCTGTCACGGTCGCCATCCCAGCGGTTGCCGGCGAGCTTCTCGATCATGCTGTTGAACAGCTTCTGGCTGCGCTCGTCGACTTCGATATGGAAGCCTTCTTCCTCGAACAACTGCGCGGTGGCCGACTGGGCGTGGCCTTCCTGCAACAGTACGTCGAGCTTGGACAGGCACAGATAGCGGCCACGGCCTTTGGCCAGGGCAAAGCTGAAGTTCAGGCCGCTGTTGCGCATGAGGTCAGGCAGATCCTTGAAGACGATCTGCTCCTGCAGCGCCACGGTGGCCGTGGCGATCACCAGACGCTTGCCGGCGACCTTGGCAGCGGGGATGGCCGCCATGGCATAGGCGACCGTCTTGCCGGTACCGGTGCCCGCCTCGACGGCAACCACGGCGGGGTCACCCGAGCGTCGACCTTCGTCGTCGCAGGCAATGTCGCCGAGCACTTTCGCCACTTCGGCAATCATCAGGCGCTGGCCGTAACGTGGCTTGAGGCTCTTGGCTTCGAGAAAACGCGAATAGGCGCCCTGGATGGTGGCTTTGAGTTCGTTGCTGATCATGATCTGCAGGCGCCCGAAGGGCTGGATATATTTTCAGTGTTTTGCATGGGCGGCTATCATACCCCGCTCGCGCCCTTTATGCCGCATGGAGATCCCGATGCTCAGCTTTACCCTACCCTACACCCTGCATGTGCTAGCCGCCCTGGTCTGGGTCGGCGGGATGTTCTTCGCCTGGCTGATCCTGCGCCCGGCAACGGTTGCAGCCCTTGAGGGGCCGGCACGGTTGCGCTTGTGGCTGGAAGTTTTCCGACGCTTCTTTGTCTGGGTCTGGATCGCTGTGGCGATTTTGGCGATCAGTGGTATCGGCATGTTGCACATGCGCTTCAGCGGCTTCGAGACCGCGCCCAAGTATGTGCAACTGATGATGGGCGGGGCGATCGTGATGTTCGCCCTGTTCATGCGCGTGCAGGCCCTGCTGCTGCCTGACTTGCGCGCAGCGGTGCAGGCCGAGGACTGGCCGGCAGGTGCTGCTGCGCTGGGGCGGATCCGCCGACTGGTAGGTATCAACCTGCTGCTGGGGCTGGCCGTGGTAGCGATCGCCAGCTTGCGTTTGCCGCTCTGAGCAGTGCCGCCGCGTAGACAAACTGCGCGGCGGCAAGAGCGTTACAGGCGCTGCAGGATCAACTCGCCGTCAGCGCCGGCCAGGCCGGGCTGACCTTCGACGCCTGGGCGCCCCTTGGCTCCGGCGTCGGTGCTATACACCAGGCAACCCTTGCGGGCGCCCCCCGCACCAGGCTTGCCCGCAGCGCCCGGCTTGCCCGCTACGCCACCTTCAAGGCGCACGACAATGCGCTGCTCGGGATAGTCAGCGGGCACCGCCAGGCGGATCCGCCCGCCTGCAGCGCCGTCGTGGCCGTTGCCACCATTGTCGCCATCGGCGCCGCGGCTGGCCTGGCCCCAGGTGCAGCCACCAGCCTTGCCATTGGCGCCATCCAGGCCGACATAGCCGGGCGCACCGGCGCCACCCCGGGCATCGATGGACAACTGTTCTGCGTCCAGTGCGTGCAACTGCAGGTCAAGGCTGCGGCCGCTGCGCGCGGCGCGTTCATAAGTACCCGGTGCGCCGTTGGCGCTGATTTCGCTGCCGCTGGCGAAGCGCGCCGAGGCGGCTTCGATCGTCAAGGCAGTGTCGGCCGGGGCGACGGCAATGCGTGCATCTTGGCCCAATTCCAACTGGTCGACCTTGAGTGCGGTCAGGGACGCCGGCAACAGCAGGGTCGCCGAATCCGCCACCCGCAGGTGTTGCAGATGAACACTGCCGGCCTTGTTGGCCAGGCGCATCACCGAGTTGGCAGCAACATCCAGGCTCTCTGCCTGGGCCCATGGGCTGGCCAAAGCCACCAACAACATCAATTTACGCACGGCGGGGCGCCTCCTGGGGCTTGGGGATCGACATCACGTGAAAAATTCCTGTCAGCAGAATCTGCAGACGGTCGAACCAGCGGTGGCTACGGTTGCGTAGGCTGGCGTTGAAAAACAGTACTTCAAGCATATGCAAGCCAAGCAAAAGGACGCCCGCTGCATTGATCAGGAGATTGAACGGCAGCGGCTGCGGCATGAGCAGATTGACCAGCACCACCCACCAGAACACAACCGTCAGGGCTTTGCCCAGCCCCAGGATAAATTTCATACCCCGCCCCCTGTCTTGTTTTGTCGCGGCGGCCCATGCACGCGGGCCGCTGCGTCCACAGTAACGTCATCAATGGGCGCCCGCCAAGCCTTGTGTAAGGGTTGGCGGGTCCATTGCATAGCGGGATGACAGACTGCCAGCCGTCATCCCGTTACACAGCCACGATCAGCGCTCGATCTTGATCTCGGTACGGCGGTTCATGGCACGCCCCTCAGCCGTGGCGTTGTCCGCTACTGGCTGGGTTTCGCCGGCACCCGCTACCGACACCACACTGCTGCGCGGCACACCGCTCTCGACCAGGTAGTCAGTCACCGAATGCGCGCGGCGCTCGGACAACTTCTGGTTGTAAGTGTCGGAGCCAACGCTGTCGGTATGCCCAGTGACGCTCAGCCGGGTGCTGGCCGCTTCCTGCTTGAGGCGGGTGGCAATGGTATTGAGACGTTCCTTGTCGGCCGCGGTCAGCCGCGCGGAGTCGAATTCGAAGTGCACGTCACGGATGACGATGACTTCCTCCTTGACCACCACCACTTCCTCGATCACCGCTACCGCAGCAGGCTCAGGCGGGCAGCCATTGGCATCGACCTGTACCCCGCGAGGCGTACCTGGGCACTTGTCACGGCTGTCCGGCACGCCATCACCATCTTCGTCACCGTCGCCATTGGCCCAGCAGTAACCGGCGGCCAGGCCACCGCCAAGCAGCGCGCCCCAACCCGCCCAACTCGAGCTTTCAATAGCGCCAAGGGCGGCGCCGCCCACACCCCCGACGGCAGCACATGTCGGCCAGTCGGTTTTCTGCAAACCTGCACAACCAGTCAACACACTGGTCAGCAGCACCAAGGGTATCGCCGTGCGAACTATGCTCATCTGTTGCATCTCCTAGGGGGAATCGGCATAAGACCGATCTGTGCCAGTAAAGACCGCTGATCCCCGATCTGCCAGCAATAAGCCATGCTGGTGCGCCATAGTCCTTTGCCGGCAAGCTCCAGCCAGCTAGGCTGGGCGTCCCTGAACGGAGATAGGCAATGACCGACGGTTTTTCCCAACGCACGCCCCAGCAAGCCCTAGCTGCCTTGCTCGAGCGCGTGCAACCGCAGCGGCTGCTGCTGGTGGGCACGCGCTTCCCGGCGCTGGATGCCTTTGCCCAGGCGCACCCACAGGTGGTCATCGAAGTGGCAGCGCCAGGCGCACTGCCAGGGCCACTCGCCGCCCAGCGCTTCGACCTGGCGGTACTGGTCGACTGCCTCGAACACCTGCCCAAGCGCACCGGGCTGGAACTGCTGGCAGGCATTCGCAATCTGAATGCCAGTCGACTGGCGGTGCTGGCGGATTTGAGCGCCTGCGGCTGGCAGGACACCGAGTTTTTCTCGCTGGCGATGTCGGCCAGCGAGAAATTCAGCCGTGAGCAACAGGTGTTGAGCCTGTTCACCTATGATCTACATGACTACAAGCAGGTCCCTGACTGGCTCAATGCCAGGTTCTGGGCCAACCCTGAAAACTTCGGCAAGTACTGGTGGTGATGTGATGAGTGTCTCGGTTTGCCCTTGCGGCAGCGGCAACCTGCTCGACGCCTGCTGCGGGCACTATCATGCCGGCACCCCGGCGCCGGATGCCCAGGCATTGATGCGTTCGCGCTACAGCGCTTACGTGCTGGGGCTGATTGATTATCTTGTCACGACCACTCTGCCGGCCCAGCAAGGCGGCCTGGACCGCGCCGCAATTGCCGCCTGGAGCGCGCAAAGCACCTGGCTCGGGCTTGAGGTGGAAAGCGCCGAAGTGCTTGGCGGTCAGCCTGAGCATGCATTTGTCACCTTCACCGCGCGCTGGCACGATGCTCAAGGCGAACACGCCCACCATGAGCGTTCGGCTTTCGTGCAGCGCGATGGCCGGTGGTACTTCATCGACCCGACAGTTGGCCTCAAAGCCACGCGCAACGACCCCTGCCCGTGTGCCAGCGGGCAGAAGTTCAAGAAGTGCTGCTCCAGTTACGTCGGTAATTGACCATGAACGCCATCGCTCGCCTGCTCCTGACCAGCTGCATCCTGCTAATCGCTGGCTGCGCAAGCTGGAGCGGCGAGCAATGGCGCGAACCCCAGGTGCATCTGGTCAAGGTCGAGACGGTCAAGGCGCGCCTGCTGCAACAAGAGTTCGTCATTCATCTGCGCATCGACAACCCCAACGACAGCCGACTGTTTATCCGCAACCTGAATTACTCGGTGCGGCTCAACCAGTTGTTGCTGGTCGACGATGAGGCGAGCATCTGGCGCAGCGTCGCCGCCCACGAGGGGCGGACCTTCAAGATCACCGCCCGCACCAACCTGTGGAAACAGCTCAAGCCACTGGCCAAGCTGCTCAAGAGCAGGCAACCGCTGCGCTATTCCCTGCAGGCCGAGCTCAATACCGGGCTGATCATCTGGCGGGGCCTGCACTTGTCGCGCAGTGATGAGATAATGCCCGGCGATTTCTTACCGGAGTAACCTGCAATGACTCAGCAACCGCATGTTCATGGCCCTGACTGCAACCACGAGCATGATCATCAGCATGATCATGACCACGGCCATGTGCACGGTCCACACTGCAACCACGGCCACCAGGAGCCGGTGCGCAACGCCCTGAAAGACGTTGGCCGCAACGACCCGTGCCCGTGCGGCAGCGACAAGAAGTTCAAGAAGTGCCACGGCGCCTGATCTTCACTCGCTGACCCCTGCCGCAAGCAAGCGCAGTCTTTGGCCGTGATTGCTTGCGGTTGATGCTTTCCGCACCACCCAAAATTCCTTTTTTGTCACACCTTGCAGGAGCCTCTTCAATGGCCGCCCCCGCTTTTCCTCCTTTGCGTCCCCGCTTCGCCAGCCTGGCGCTGCTAGGTCTGCTTGGTCTTGGCGGCTGCCAGATGAGCGCCGTGCAAGACAGCGTGCCGCCGACCACCGGCGTGCAACCGCTCAAAGGCCTCGCACAGAACGTTTCGCTGCGGCGCAATGCCATGGGCGCACCGCTGATCGAAAGCAGCAGCTTCCACGATGCGCTGTTCACCCTGGGTTATGTGCACGCCGGCGACCGCATCGAGCAGATGCTCAGTATGCGTCTGCTGGCTCAGGGCCGCCTGGCTGAACTGGCCGGGCCTGAAGCGCTGGATATCGACCGGTTGATGCGGGCGGCCAATCTCAAGCAGAGCGCCAATGCCCTGTACGCCGACGCTTCGCCGCGGCTCAAGCGCTTCTTTGAAGTGTACGCGCGCGGGGTCAACGCCTACCTGTACCGCTACCGCGACAAGCTGCCGGGTGAGCTCGCCCGCAGCGGTTATCGCCCTGAGTACTGGAAGGCCGAAGACAGCGCACTGATCTTCAGCCTGTATGCCTTCAGCCAGTCGGTCAATCTGCAGGAAGAGCTCAGCGCCCTGACCCTCGCGCAAAAAGTCGGCAGCGACAAGCTCGCCTGGCTGCTGCCGGGGGCGCCTGACGAGCCACTGGCCGAGGGCGAAGTCGACAAACTCAAGGGTATCAATCTGGCCAGCCAACTGCCTGGCCTGCCCGCCCTGGCCAGCGCCAGCCAGAAACTCGCCGACCTGGGCCTGCTCGGCAGCCCCGGCTCGGCCAACCTGGCCCTCGGCCCACAGCGCAGCCGCAGCGGCAAGAGCCTGCTGGCCAGTGACAGCCGCGCAGCCTGGGCCTTGAGCCCGGTGCAGATCCACACTGGCAAGTATCAGGTTGCCGGGCTGTCGTTGCCGGGCCTGCCAATCGTGCTGGCCGGCTACAACGGCAGACTGGCCTGGAGCAGCAGCGCTGTGATGGCCGACAACCAGGATTTGTACCTAGAGCAATTGCGCCGCCAAGGCAACCAGGTCACTTACCTCGCCGACGGCAAATGGCTGCCGGCGCGCGCGCGCAGCGAGACCTTCTTCGCCCGTGGCCAGCAGCCACTGCGCGAAGTGCTCTACGACACTCGCCACGGCACCTTGCTCGGCCAGCCTGCCGGCAACGGCCTTGGCCTGGCCCTGAGCCTGCCGCAATTGAAGGGTGATCGCAGCCTCGACGCCTTGTTCGACCTGACCCGCGCCACTTCGGTGGAGCGCGCCTTCGACAGCACCCGCGAGGTCGGCGCGGCGGCGCTCAACTTTGTCTTCGCCGAGCCGCAACACATCGGCTGGCAGGTCACTGGGCGCTACCCGAACCGCCGCGAAGGCCAGGGTTTGCTGCCCTCGCCGGGCTGGGACGGGCGCTACGACTGGGACGGTTACGCCGATGCCATGCTCCACCCCTACGACCAGGACCCGCCGTCCGGCTGGCTTGGCCACGCCAACGAGCGCAGCCTGGCCAAGGGCTATGGCATGCAGCTGTCCAACACCTGGTACTACCCCGAGCGCGCCGAGCGTCTCGGTCAGCTGGCTGGCAATGGTCGCCATGACAGCCGTAGCCTGATGGCCCTGCAAAACGATCAAGTCACCTTGTTTGCCGACAAGCTCAAACAGATGTTCAACGCACCCGGCATGGCCCAGCCGCTCAAGCAAGCAATAGCAGCGCTGCCACCGACTCAACGCGACAAGGCCAATGCCGCGCTGGCTAGCCTGCAAGCCTTCGATGGCCGTTTGAGCCCGATGTCGGCGGATGCCGCGCTGTATCAGCTGTTCCTTCAGGAAGTCGCCCGGCAGACCTTCCTCGATGATCTGGGGCCTGAGTCCGGCCCTGCCTGGCAAGCCTTTGTCAGCAATGCGCAGCTGTCGTACTCGGCGCAGGCCGATCACCTGCTGGGCCGCGAGGACAGCCCGTTCTGGGATGACCGCGCCACCGCGCAGAAGGAAGATAAACCGGCGATTCTGGCCCGCAGCCTGGCGGCCGCGATCGACACCGGCACGGCCCTGCTCGGCGCCGACCGCAAGGCCTGGCAGTGGGGCAAGCTGCACCAGTACCGCTGGCCAGCACCGGCCTATCACGGCCTGGGTGACACTGTCAGCCGCGCGCCAATGGCGGCCGGCGGCGACTTCAGCACCCTGGCCCTGACACCGTATGCCTGGGGCAGCAACTTCGACACGCAACTGCCGGCCTCGGCGCGGATGATCGTCGATTTTGGCCAGGCCGAACCGCTGCAACTGCTGACCAGCAGCGGCCAGTCCGGCAACCCGGCCAGTCGTCACCATACTGATGGCCTGGACGCCTGGTTCAAGGGCCGCTTCATGAGCCTGCCGCTGCAACCGCAGAACTTCGCCCGTGCCTACGGCAGCCAGCGCCTGACGCTGGTACCAGGCAAGTAAGCAGCCCGCCATTGCCCGCACAGCCCTGGCTGTGCGGGCACCTCCCCTGTCAGACAATCCGAACTTCATCGCGCCAGCAACGCTCCTAGCTATAACTCCCTAGCCAGCGGCCTGCCATGGACCTTGTGATTGCTCGCCCCGAAGGCCTGTACTGCCCACCCGGTGATTTCTACATCGACCCGTGGCGCCCGGTTGACCGCGCGGTAATCACCCACGGTCACGGTGATCACTCCCGCTCGGGCAACAATCACTACCTGACCGCGGCGCCTGGTGCCGGCATCCTGCGCAGCCGGCTCGGCCAGCACATCAATCTGCAGACCCTGCCCTATGGCGAACGCCTGGAGCACCACGGCGTAACCTTGAGCTTCCACCCGGCCGGGCATGTGCTCGGCTCGGCGCAGGTGCGCATTGAGTACCAGGGTGAGGTCTGGGTCGCCTCAGGTGACTACAAGGTCGAGCCCGACGGCACCTGCGCGCCGTTCGAGCCGGTGCGGTGCCACACCTTCATCACCGAATCGACATTCGGCCTGCCGATCTACCGCTGGCCGCCGCAAGCGGTGATTTTTGCCGAGATCAACCAGTGGTGGCGGGCCAACCGCGAGCAGGGCAAGGCCAGCGTGCTGTTCTGCTATGCCTTCGGCAAGGCCCAGCGCATCCTCTACGGCCTGGACGCCAGCATTGGGCCGATTCTGGTCCACGGCGCCGTCGAGCCGTTGAATCGGGTTTATCGCGAAGCCGGGGTGGCCCTGCCGGAGACTCATTACGCCGGCGACTTCGCCCGCAACGACCCGCTGCTGCGCGAGGCATTGATCATGGCGCCGCCATCAGCCGGCGGCAGCAGCTGGATGAAGCGCTTTGGCGACTACAGCGACGCCTTCGCCAGCGGCTGGATGCGCCTGCGCGGCACGCGCCGGCGGCGCGGGGTCGATCGCGGTTTCGTGCTGTCTGACCACGCTGATTGGCCGGGGCTGCTGTGGGCCATCGCCCAGACCGGCGCCGAGCGGGTCATGGTCACCCATGGTTCGGTCAATGTGCTGGTACGCTACTTGTCCGAGCAAGGCCTGGACGCGCGGGCCTTCGTCACCGAATACGGTGAAGAAGACGACACCCGCGAGGCGCAGCCATGAAGGCCTTTGCCGAGCTGTACCTGCGCCTGGACGGCACCACCTCGAGCAACGCCAAGTTGCTGGCGTTACGCGAGTACTTCAGCCAGGCACCTGCGCAGGACGCCGCGTGGGCGGTGTATTTTCTTGCCGGCGGCCGGCCGCGGCAACTGGTGCCAACCCGCCTGTTGCGCGAGCTGGCCATTGAGCTGTCAGGCTTGCCCGATTGGCTGTTCGAAGAAAGCTATCAGTCAGTGGGCGACCTGGCCGAAACCATTTCGTTGCTGCTCCCCGACAGCCTCCACGCCAGCGATCAGGGGCTGGCGGAATGGATCGAGCAGCATTTGCTGCCCTTGCGCGGCCAGCCTCAGGAAGAGGTGCGGGCGCGCCTGCCAGTACTGTGGGCGCAACTTGACCGGCAGAGCCTGATGCTGTGCCTGAAACTGATTACCGGCAGCTTCCGCGTGGGCGTGTCGAAACTGCTGGTCACCCGCGCGCTGGCGCAGCTGGCCGACCTCGACGCCAAGCGCGTGGCCCAGCGCATGGTCGGCTACACCGACCTCAGCCATAAACCAAGCCCCGCCAGCTACCTCAAGCTGGTCGCCGCCGAGTCGGCCGACGAGCACAGCCAGCGCGGCGGCCAGCCGTATCCATTCTTCCTGGCCCATCCACTGCAAGCGCCGACCGAACAATTCGACGCCCTGCTCGGCCCGGTCAGCGATTGGCAGGCAGAGTGGAAGTGGGACGGTATCCGCGCTCAAGTAGTCAAGCGCGATGGTCAGCTGTGGATCTGGTCGCGCGGCGAAGAGCTGGTGACCGACCGTTTCCCCGAGTTGCACAGCCTGGCCAGCAGCCTGCCGGATGGCACCGTGCTCGACGGCGAGATCCTGGTGTGGAAGCCGGGCTCCAGCAGCGAGGATGTCGCCGTGCAGCCATTCGCCTTGCTGCAGCAGCGGCTGGGCCGCAAGACCTTGGGCAAGAAATTGCTCGGAGACGCTCCGGTGGTATTGCAGGCCTACGACCTGCTCGAATGGCAGGACCACGACTGGCGCAGCCGCCCGCAGCACGAACGGCGTGCGCAGCTGGAGCAGGTGGTCGCCGACTACCCGCAGGCGCCGCTGCTGCTGTCACCGCTGCTGACCGGCGACAGTTGGGCCGATCTTGCCGAGCAGCGCGAACAGTCGCGCAGCCTCGGTGTCGAGGGGCTGATGCTCAAGCAGCGCGATGCGCTCTATGGGGTTGGCCGGACCAAGGACATGGGCCTGTGGTGGAAGTGGAAAATCGACCCGTTCAGCGTGGATGCCGTATTGATCTACGCCCAGCGTGGGCATGGCCGACGCGCGAGCCTCTACAGTGACTACACCTTTGCCGTGTGGGACGCCCCGGCAGGCACGCCCGGACGTGCGCTGGTGCCGTTTGCCAAAGCCTATTCAGGCTTGAGCGATGAAGAAATGCGCAAGGTCGATGCAATCGTGCGCAAGACCACCGTGGAAACTTTCGGCCCGGTGCGCAGCGTGACCCCGACGCTGGTGTTCGAACTGGGTTTCGAAGGCATCGCGCTGTCCAAGCGGCACAAGAGCGGTATCGCCGTGCGCTTCCCGCGGATGCTGCGCTGGCGCCTGGACAAGCCAGTCGAGGAAGCCGACGACCTGGCCACCTTGCAGGCCCTCCTGAGCTGAAAATCGTGATCGGGATCTGCCTGCGCGCATGCGCAACGCCGAAGTTTGTGCTTCTATCTTCAGTCGCAGCCCGATCATCAATCAGCGCCCAGGACCCCCATGCACCACTCGACCCACAGCCTGCTCAGCCCCGCGCCCGGTATCAGCCGACACCTGCACACCTTCCAGTTCGGCCCGGCCGGCGCCGGTAAAGTCTATATTCAGGCCTCGCTGCACGCCGACGAACTGCCGGGCATGCTGGTCGCCTGGCACCTCAAGCAGCGCCTGCTCGAACTGGAGCAGCAAGGCCTGTTGCGCCAGCAGGTGCTGCTGGTGCCAGTGGCCAACCCGCTGGGCATCGAGCAAGTGCTGCTGGACGCGCCGTTGGGCCGCTTTGAGCTGCACAGCGGGGAAAACTTCAACCGCAACTTCGTCGACCTTTCGGACACTATCGGCGACCAGCTCGAAGGCCAGTTGACGCAAGATCCGCAACACAACCTCGAGCTGATCCGCGAGCATCTGCGCCGGGGCCTGGACGCGCACCCGGTGCGCACCGCGCTGCAGTCCCAGCGCCTGTGCCTGCAGCGGCTGGCTTGCGATGCAGACATGGTGCTCGACCTGCACTGCGACTTCGAAGCCGTCGAGCACCTGTACACCACGCCCCAGGCCTGGCCGCGAGTGGAGCCGCTGGCGCGTTACCTGGGGGCGCAGGCCAGCCTGCTCGCGACCGACTCGGGTGGGCAGTCGTTCGACGAGTGCTTCAGCCTGGTCTGGTGGCAATTGCAGCAGCGCTTCGGCAAGCGTTACCCGATCCCCGACGGTGGCATTTCGGTCACGCTGGAGCTGCGCGGGCAAGCCGACGTCTGCCACGCGCTGGCGACCAAGGACTGCCAGGCGATCATTGACTTCCTCACCCATGCCGGCGTTATCGAAGGGCAACCGGCCGAACTACCGACGTTGCTCAACCCGGCCACGCCACTGGCTGCGGTGGAGCCCATCAGCACACTTCAGGGCGGGCTGCTGGTATTTCATGCCAAACCCGGCCAATACCTGCAAGCCGGGCAGCTGATTGCTGAAGTGATCGACCCACTCACCGACCAGGTCAGCGCCCTGCGCAACCAACAGGCCGGGCTGCTGTATGCGCACAGCGTTCGGCGCATGGCCACCAGCGGCATGGTCGTCGCCCATGTGGCGGGCGAGCAGATTTGCCGCAGCGGCTACCCGTTGGGCAACTGACGGGTAAACCAATCGGCACGCGCAGCGGTCTGTAGAAGCACAGCCTTTGACGGATCCCGCGCATGCCCGCCACGACCGACCTTGCCAACGCCTGGTTTGCCACGCGTGGATTCAAGCCCTTTGCCTTTCAGCGCCAGGTCTGGGCCGCCGTCGAGCGCGGCGAGTCGGGGCTGGTGCATGCCAGTACCGGCTCGGGCAAAACCTACGCCGTCTGGCTGGCTGCCCTGCGCGCCTATGCCCGGGCGGCCAACCCGACCGGTAAGCCAGCACCGCTGCAAGTGCTGTGGATCACGCCGATGCGCGCTCTGGCCGCGGATACCGCGCGCGCACTGCAGGCGCCGCTGGACGACCTGGCGCTGAACTGGAACGTAGGCGTGCGCAGCGGTGACACCAGCTCGGCCGAGCGCGCACGCCAAGCCCGACGGCTGCCCAGCACGCTGGTGACCACTCCGGAAAGCCTGACCCTGCTGCTGACCCGTGCTCAAGCCAGCGAAGACTTTGCACAGCTGCGCATGGTGGTGGTCGACGAGTGGCATGAGCTGCTGGGCAACAAGCGTGGCGTGCAGCTGCAACTGGCACTGGCCCGCTTGCGCCGCTGGCATCCTGGGTTGGTGGTGTGGGGGCTGTCGGCGACGCTGGGCAATCTTGAGCATGCCCGCGATGTACTGCTGCCGGCCGGTGGCTCGCTGGTCAAAGGCCGTCAGGACAAGCGTTTTGTGGTCGACACGTTGTTGCCAGAGGCAATCGAGCGCTTCCCTTGGGCCGGTCACATGGGCCTGAAAATGCTCAAGCAGGTCAGCGCCGAAATCGACGCCAGCGAAAGCTGCCTGGTCTTCACCAACACCCGTGCCCAAGCTGAGCTGTGGTATCAAGCGCTGCTCGAACACCGCCCGGACTGGGCCGGTTTGATCGCCCTGCACCACGCCTCACTGGCGCGCCAGACCCGCGACTGGGTCGAGCGCAGCCTCAAGCAGGGCTCGCTCAAGGCGGTGATCTGCACGTCAAGCCTGGACCTTGGGGTGGACTTTCTGCCGGTCGAGCGGGTGCTGCAGATTGGTTCAGCCAAAGGCATCGCGCGCTTGATGCAGCGTGCGGGTCGATCCGGGCATGCGCCCGGGCGCGCCTCGCGGATTACCCTGGTGCCGACCCACAGCCTGGAGCTGGTCGAGGCCGCCGCTGCTCGGCAGGCCTTGGCTGCCGGCCAGATCGAGGCACGCCAGTCGCCGCGGCTGAGCATGGATGTGCTGGTGCAGCATCTGGTCAGCATGGCGCTGGGCAGTGGCTTTCGCCCGGCAGAACTGCTTGAGGAAGTGCGCAGCACCTGGGCCTTTCGCGAACTGCGCGACAGCCAGTGGCAATGGGCGCTGGATTTTGTCTGTCACGGCGGCAGTTCGCTGACGGCCTACCCTGACTACCAGCGCGTTGAAGCGCACCCCGATGGCATCTGGCGCGTCGCCAACGAGCGGCTGGCGCGGCGCCATCGGATGGGCATCGGTACCATCGTCAGCGATGCCAGTATCCAGCTCAAATACTGGAGCAAGGGCGGCGGCGGCAAACAGCTGGGTAGCGTCGAGGAATCGTTCATCGCGCGCCTCAAACCTGGCGATACGCTGGTATTTGCCGGCCGCGTGCTCGAACTGGTACGTGTTGAAAACATGACCGCCTATGTACGCCGCAGTACCGCGCGCAAGGCGGCGATTGCCCGCTGGAATGGCGGCCGTATGCCGCTGTCGAGTGAGCTGGCGGACGCCCTGGTCGAGCGCCTCGATGCCGCAGCCCATGACCATTTCGACGGCCCGGAAATGCGCGCCGTGCGGCCCCTGTTGGCGTTGCAGGCGACCTGGTCGGCGCTGCCCACCCAGCATACTCTGCTGGCCGAGACCTTCACTTCACGACAAGGCTCGCACTTGTTCCTGTACCCATTCGCCGGGCGCATGGCCAACCTGGGTCTGGCCAACCTGATAGCGTGGCGCGTGAGCCGGGTTCAGCCGCTGTCGGTGTCCATCGCGGTCAATGATTACGGCTTCGAGCTGGTCAGCCCAAGCACGGTCGACTGGGCCACGTATTTGCCGCTGGCGCTGAGCACGGATGATCTGCTCGAAGATGCCCTCGCCAGTTTGAATGCGGGCGAAATGGCGCTACGGCGCTTTCGCGAAATCGCGCAGATTTCCGGTCTGGTTTTCGGCGGTTACCCAGCCGCGCAGAAGAGCACTCGACAGATTCAGGCCTCCAGCGGATTGTTCTACGAGGTATTTCGCAAGCACGACGCCGACAATCTGTTGCTCGGCCAGGCGCGGGATGAGGTGCTGCGCGAAGAGCTGGAGATCGAGCGGCTGCATCGGCAGCTGCTCAAACTGAGCACGTTGCGCCTGGACCTGCACGATCTGCGGCGTCCCGGGCCGCTGGCCTTTGCGCTGCTGGTAGAGGGCATGCGCGAAACCCTGAGCACCGAGAAACTGGCCGACCGCATCGCGCGAATGGTGGCTGATCTGGAAAAAGTCGCTGACGCGCCCAGGGGGCGGACCCGGCGAGGGAACTGATCCTCGCTCTGAATACAAGGACTGATATGCAGCATCTGGTAATCGAACACTGCGGTGAAACACTCTGGCTGCTGCCAGACAAGGCGATGTACTGGCCAGCACGGCGAGCCTTGCTGGTTGCTGATGTACATATCGGCAAAGCGGCGAGCTACCGCGCGTTGAATCAGCCAGTGCCGCGCGGCACTACCGATGCCACCCTCGCCCGCCTGGATGCGTTGCTCAACGAGCATGCTTGCGAGCAATTGATTGTACTCGGCGACTTCCTGCACGCCCGCCACGCGCAAGCGCCAGCGATCATCGCCAAGCTCAAGGCCTGGCGCGAGCGGCATGCTCAGGTGCAGATGATTCTGGTGCGCGGCAACCATGACCGCCATGCCGGCGACCCTCCAGCAGAGCTGAATATCGAGATCAAGGAAGAGCCGTGGTTATATGGCCCATTCGCCCTGCAGCACGAGCCCACGGCAAATCCCCCGCATACGGTGCTGGCAGGGCATGTGCATCCGGTTTACGTATTGCGTGGCAGGGCCAGGCAGCGGCTGCACTTACCGTGCTTTTTGATCAGTGAGCAGGTCTGCCTGTTGCCGGCATTCGGCGAGTTCACCGGCGGCTGGACGGTAGAACCCGACGCAGCCACCCGCGTGTTTCTGGCAGGGGCTGAGCGGGTCTGGGCAGTGCAGCGCTAATTAATTACGCAACAGGAATGGGCGGAATCTCGTCCGGCACGGTCGGTACCCCCGGCTCGGTCGGCTGCGATGGCTGCGGGCTGTCCGGGTCCGGTTGGCCCGGCACCCCTCCGGCCTGCACAGGCAGCGGTGGCTGCGCCAACAGTGACCAGGCCAGCAGGCCGATCTGGTTGGGCTGTAGATGCGCCAGCTGGGCACTGACAGTGGTATGGAGTTTCATAGGCAGCTCCTTACGGGGGCCGGCGTACGTGATGCACACCGTAACTGTTACCCCGTTGGAGTGCCTGGCGGGCAACTAATTCCCCGCGCTCGTCGGTTCAGGTACGCGGCAGGGTGACGCCGCGCTGGCCCTGGTACTTGCCACCACGGTCTTTATAAGAGACTTCGCACTCTTCATCGGACTCAAGGAACAGCATCTGCGCCACGCCTTCGTTGGCGTAGATCTTCGCCGGCAAGGTAGTGGTGTTGGAGAACTCCAGCGTCACGTGGCCTTCCCACTCTGGCTCTAGCGGGGTGACGTTGACGATGATGCCGCAGCGCGCGTAAGTGCTTTTGCCCAGGCAGATGGTCAGCACGTTGCGCGGGATGCGGAAGTACTCGACGGTGCGGGCCAGAGCGAACGAGTTCGGCGGGATGATGCAGACGTCACTTTTGACATCGACAAAGCTGCCGGCATCGAAGTTCTTCGGGTCGACGGTGGCGGAATTGATGTTGGTGAAAACCTTGAATTCGTCTGCGCAGCGCACGTCGTAGCCGTAGCTGGAAACGCCGAAGGAGATCACCCGGCTGGCTTCGTCACCGCGCACCTGGCGCTCGACGAAGGGCTCGATCATGCCGTGTTCCTGCGCCATGCGGCGAATCCACTTGTCTGATTTGATGCTCATGGCGGGTGTCCTGAAGGCTGCTAGGTAAAAAACGAGATGCGCATCTTACCGGTCCTGGCCTGCGGGTTAAAGTTCCCCGGCCGTATCCCGCGCCAGACGGGGCTTGCAGCCGCCGCCGATCCGATTTTGAGCAAAGCCGTGTTTGGCCATTGGCAGGCTCGAGAAAGTGGGGTATGGTGACGTCACTGTGCTGCACGTGACACCGAGAACTCTAGTTAGATGCACGATCCCAATCTGCCCATCGCTGAATTTTCCGACTCTTTGCACTCAGTCCGGCCAGGGCATTTCCTGCGCCGATAATTACTTTGTCCAAGGAGACAGACACATGTCCAACCGTCAAAACGGTACCGTCAAGTGGTTCAACGATGAAAAAGGCTACGGCTTCATCACCCCTCAATCGGGTGACGACCTGTTCGTGCACTTCAAAGCCATCCAAGCTGACGGCTTCAAAACTCTGAAAGAAGGCCAAGCCGTAACTTTCGTCGCTACTCGCGGCCAGAAAGGTATGCAGGCTGAAGAAGTTCAACTGGGTTAATTCCAGCTGGCTTCAAAAAAACCCGCTTCGGCGGGTTTTTTTATGCCTGCGATTCAGCTGTCAGGCCATAAACAACGGCATCCCCGGGTGCGCAGGGATGCCGAAGATATCAGTCTTCGCTGATGGTGATGCTTGGCATGGCCGGAGCGGCTGCCTCCTGCAGCACGATACGCGCACCGACCTGCCGTGCCAGCTCCTGGTAAACCATGGCAATCTGGCTTTCCGGCTCGGCAATTGCAGTCGGCTTGCCGCTGTCGGCCTGCTCGCGAATCAGCATCGACAGCGGCAGCGAAGCCAGCAGGTCGACACCGTATTGCGAGGCCAGCTTGGCACCACCGCCCTCCCCGAACAGGTGCTCGGCGTGGCCACAGTTGGAGCAGATGTGTACGGCCATGTTTTCCACAACGCCAAGTACCGGGATGTTGACCTTGCGGAACATCTCCACACCCTTGCGCGCATCGAGCAGGGCCAGGTCCTGCGGCGTGGTGACGATCACCGAGCCGGCCACCGGGACTTTTTGCGCCAGGGTCAGCTGGATGTCGCCAGTGCCTGGCGGCATGTCGATGACCAGGTAATCCAGATCATCCCAGGCAGTCTGGGTCACCAGCTGCAACAGTGCGCCAGAGACCATCGGCCCGCGCCAGACCATCGGCGTGTTGTCGTCGGTCAGAAACGCCATCGACATGACTTCGACGCCATGCGCCTTGATCGGCACGAACCACTTCTGATCACGAATCTGCGGCCGCGTGCCTTCGGCGATACCGAACATCACGCCTTGGCTCGGGCCATAGATATCGGCATCGAGGATACCCACCCGCGCACCTTCGCGCGCCAGCGCCAAGGCCAGGTTGGCCGAAGTGGTCGACTTGCCCACGCCACCTTTGCCCGAAGCAACGGCGATGATGTTCTTCACGTTGGCCATGCCAGGCACTTGCGCCTGGGCCTTGTGCGCGCTGATCACGCAGTCGATCGAAACCTTGGCCGCAGTCACGCCCTCCAGGTTCTCGACAGCGGTCTGCAAAACCTGCGCCCAGCCATTCTTGAACAGCCCGGCGGCATAGCCCAACTGCAAGTGCACGCTCACCTGGCTGCCCTGGATGTCGATCGCGCGTACGCACCCGGCGCTGACCGGGTCCTGGTTCAGGTAAGGATCGGTGTACTGGCGAAGCGCGGCTTCGACATCGCTACGTGTGACGGCACTCATGGAGGCTCCCATAGGCAAGATCTGAAAGTGAAACAGGCGCCTATGCTAACCCGTCAATCGTCAGCAGGTACGTCGATGGGGTGAAATATATTCGCTGTCGCTTTATAGTGGCCGATCAACTTTGTATCCCGTCTAGCCAGAGTAATAGCCGAGCCACCATGTCCGAGCCACGTCAGATTCTCGTCACCAGCGCCCTGCCCTATGCCAACGGTTCCATCCACCTTGGCCATATGCTCGAGTACATCCAGACGGACATGTGGGTTCGCTTCCAGAAGCTGCGCGGCAACCAGTGCACCTATGTCTGCGCCGACGATGCCCATGGCTCGGCGATCATGCTGCGCGCCGAAAAAGAAGGCATCACGCCTGAGCAGTTGATTGCCGACGTGCAGGCCGAGCACAGCAGTGACTTTGCCGAATTCCTGGTCGACTTCGACAACTTCCACTCGACCCACAGCGATGAAAACCGCGAACTGTCGAGCATGATCTACACCCGCCTGCGCGACGCCGGTTACATCGCCAATCGCTCGGTGACGCAGTACTTCGACCCGGAAAAAGGCATGTTCCTGGCCGACCGTTTCATCAAGGGCACCTGCCCCAAGTGCGCGGCTGAAGATCAGTACGGCGACAACTGCGAGAAGTGCGGCGCCACCTACGCGCCAACCGAGCTGAAGAACCCCAAGTCGGCGATCTCCGGCGCCACGCCGGTACTCAAGGACTCCAAGCACTTCTTCTTCAAGCTGCCTGAGTTCCAGGCCATGCTGCAGCAGTGGACCCGCAGTGGCACCCTGCAGGACGCGGTCGCCAACAAGCTCGCCGAGTGGCTCGACTCCGGCTTGCAGGAGTGGGACATCTCGCGCGACGCGCCGTATTTCGGTTTCGAGATCCCGGATGAGCCAGGCAAGTACTTCTATGTCTGGCTGGACGCGCCCATCGGCTACATGGCCAGCTTCAAGAACCTCTGTGCACGCCGCCCGGAGCTGGACTTCGATGCGTACTGGAAGGCCGATTCGAGCACCGAGCTGTATCACTTCATCGGCAAGGACATCGTCAACTTCCACGCCCTGTTCTGGCCGGCCATGCTCGAAGGCGCAGGCCTGCGCAAGCCGACCGCGATCAACGTGCACGGCTACCTGACGGTCAATGGCGCGAAGATGTCGAAATCGCGCGGCACCTTCATCAAGGCCCGTACCTACCTCGACCACCTGGCGCCGGAATACCTGCGTTATTACTACGCAGCCAAGCTTGGCCGCGGCGTCGATGACCTCGACCTGAACCTGGAAGACTTCATCCAGAAGGTCAATTCCGACCTCGTTGGCAAAGTGGTGAATATCGCCAGCCGCTGCGCAGGCTTCATTCACAAGGGCAATGACGGTGTCATGGTCAGCGGTGACGCTGCACCTGAACTGACCGAAGCCTTTGCCGCCGCCGCGCCATCGATCGCCGAGGCCTATGAGGCACGCGATTTTGCCCGCGCCATGCGCGAAATCATGGCCCTGGCCGACCGCGCCAACGCCTGGATTGCCGACAAGGCGCCCTGGTCGCTGGCCAAGCAGGAAGGCAAGCAGGACGAGGTGCAGGCCATCTGCGCCCAAGGCGTCAACCTGTTCCGTCAGCTGGTGATCTTCCTCAAACCGGTTTTGCCGGTGCTGGCAGCCGACGCCGAGGCCTTCCTCAACGTCGCGCCCCTGCGCTGGGACGATCACCAGTCACGCCTGGAGAACCATCAGCTGAATGCGTTCAAGCCACTGATGAGCCGCATCGAGCCGGCCAAGGTCGAGGCCATGATCGCCGCCAGCAAAGAGGACCTGCTTGCCTCCCAGGCCCCCGCCGCACCCGCTGGCAATGGCGAGCTGAGCAAGGATCCGTTGGCTGCGCAGATCGAATTCGACACCTTCGCCGCCGTCGACCTGCGCGTCGCCCTGATCGTCAAAGCCGAAGCGGTGCCTGGCGCCGACAAGCTGCTGCAACTGACCCTGGACATCGGCGACGAGCGCCGTAACGTGTTCTCCGGGATCAAGTCGGCCTACCCTGACCCATCGCTGCTGGAAGGCCGTCTGACCATGATGGTGGCCAACCTCAAGCCCCGCAAGATGCGCTTCGGCATCTCCGAGGGCATGGTCATGGCCGCCGGCCCTGGCGGTGAAGAGATCTACCTGCTCAGCCCTGACAGCGGTGCCAAGCCAGGCCAGCGCATCAAGTAACCGAGCAACAACGCCCCGGCTAAATGCCGGGGCGCTGTTTTGGCCCACCTGGCCAGCGACCATCGCCTGCCCGCCTCAAACGAGAGCCCAGCCCTTCATGAATGCCGCCAAACGCCTGGAGATCTTTCGTCGGCTGCACGAAGACAACCCAGAGCCCAAGACCGAACTCGCCTATACCACACCGTTTGAATTGCTGATTGCGGTGATCCTGTCAGCCCAGGCCACCGACGTCGGCGTCAACAAGGCGACTGCGCGTCTGTACCCGGTTGCCAATACACCCGAGGCAATCTTCGCCTTGGGCGTCGACGGGCTAAGCGCCTACATCCGCACCATCGGCTTGTTCAACAGCAAAGCAAAAAACGTTATCGAAACCTGCAGGCTGCTCATTGAGCTGCACGGCAGTGTCGTCCCTGACACCCGCGAAGCACTCGAGGCGCTACCAGGCGTGGGCCGCAAAACCGCCAACGTGGTGCTCAACACTGCGTTCAGGCAACCTGCCATGGCCGTCGACACGCATATTTTCCGCGTCAGCAACCGCACCGGGATCGCCCCTGGCAAGACCGTGCTGGAAGTGGAAAAGAAGCTGATGCGCTTCGTTCCCAAGGATTACCTGCTCGATGCCCACCACTGGCTGATCCTCCACGGCCGCTACGTATGCCAGGCGCGCAAGCCACGCTGCGGCAGCTGCCGCATCGAGGACTTGTGCGAATACCGACTAAAAACCTCGGACGATTGAGCCGATAGTCAGAACACCCCCTTGCTGATTGAAAAAATCTTTTTTACCAGACCAGAGATTCTCGTTATAAGGTCGGCCAATGGCCCCTTGGCTTGGAGTAACTCATGAGCACTGATAAAGAAGACCTGGTGATCGATGACGACCTGGTACTGAGCACCGATGACGAGCCGGAGCCGCGGGTCGAAGTTGCCAAGACCAACCTGGACAAGCGTCGCACCATTGACAACCTGTTGGAGGAGCGGCGCCTGCGGCGGCAACTCGCCGATTACGACTACGAGCTATAAAACCACCCCCCCGGTAAACAGGCCGGCGCTCTGCCCGTTCAGGCCAGGCCGTGGCGCTGGGCAAGCTCGATAAGATCTACCAGCGAACGAGCGTTGAGCTTGAGCAGCAGACGGGTCTTGTACGTGCTGACAGTCTTGTTGCTGAGGAACATGCTCTCGGCAATGTCCTTGTTGCTCTTGCCCCGGGCAAGCTGCTGCAGCACCATCATCTCGCGCGCCGAAAGGCGGTCGACCATTTCGCTCTCGGTCCCACGGCTGATGGTACTGCGAGCCTTGTGCAGGGCCTGATTGGGGAAATAGCTGTAGCCCGAAAGCACGGCCTTGATCGCACTGAGCAATTCTGTCAGCTCCTGCTGCTTGCAGACGTAGCCAGCCGCGCCAGCTTGCATACAGCGCATCGAGAAATGCCCGGGTGCCTGTGACGTCAGCACCAGCACCTTGCTACCGGGGCTGGCCAGGCCTATACGTCCAATTACCTCGAGCCCATCGAGCTTGGGTATACCGATGTCCAGAACCACGATATCGGGCAGGTAGTCCCGGGTCAGCTGCAGCGCATCGACGCCGTTGTCGGTTTCTGCCACAACATCATAACCATGCCGTTCCATCAGCATGCGCACAGCAAGGCGAATGACCGGATGATCATCCACGATAAGCACTTTATTCATGCGATATCCGTTGAATTGTTTTTTTATCCAGCCCCCACCATAACCGAGCGCAACGGCAAATAGCGCAGGGGGTACGGCCCGTAGGACACGCAGAGATGGAACTTACATTAATTAGGGAAATTTCCTACAAGTCGGCACCTTAGGAAATCATGCCCCTGGCCACCGTGCGGCCCAAGCGCTGTTCAAGCCACCATCCTCGTCGACCCCTGCAGGATTACTCGGTACCCCGCGCAGGACTCATCATCAAGGCCCTATTGAGGCGCAGGCACTCCAGCCAAACGAGGAACTCAGCTACCTTTTCTGCTCAGCCTGCAGCGAGTAAACAGGAGCTAAACCGAGGGGGCTGCCACCATGAACATTGAAAAAGGTTTGAGCCCTTTGACGCTCATAGCGATATTCGCCGGCATCGTCGAGGCATCGGCGTTGGCCTCGCTGCCGTTCCTGAGCGAAAACAGCCAGTTGATCTACACATGGTTTCTGGTCGGCTTTCCATTTTTTCTGACGGTGCTGTTCTTTCTGACCCTGAATTTCAATCACCAGACCCTCTACCAGCCCCCAGCACATGAAGCGGCGCAAAAACAGCCGACGATCGAAACGGAGCGCATGCATGGGCAAGCTTCGGCAACCATTGCGTTTTCAGGTCCGGACGCCGGTGAACTGATAGAACAGCATATCCACCGCACGCTGGCCGACCCAGCGACGAGCGCGCACAGCTGGACGCTGTACAACCTCGACGCGCAGAAGCAGATCTACCTGGCCGTCGAGACGCTTGCCACCACCCCACAGTCAGTGATGTTCAAGGCCGGCGGCCGGCAAAAAAAACCCCGGCACCAGGCCGGGGTTGGTCACGCCAACTGACAATCGATCAAAGCAGCGAACGGCCTTTGTTTGCGGCAATCCGCATACGCAGGGCGTTGAGCTTGATGAAGCCAGCCGCGTCAGCCTGGTTGTAGGCGCCGCCATCTTCCTCGAAGGTTGCGATGTTGGCATCGAACAACGAATCGTCGGATTTGCGGCCGACCACGGTGACGTTGCCTTTGTACAGCTTCAAGCGCACGACGCCGTTCACGTTGACCTGCGAAGCGTCGATCATCTGCTGCAGCATGATCCGCTCCGGGCTCCACCAGTAGCCGGTGTAGATCAGGCTGGCGTACTTGGGCATCAGCTCGTCTTTCAGGTGAGCCACTTCACGGTCGAGGGTGATCGACTCGATGGCACGGTGAGCACGCAGCATGATGGTGCCGCCAGGGGTCTCGTAGCAGCCACGCGACTTCATGCCGACGTAACGGTTCTCGACGATGTCCAGACGGCCGATGCCGTTGGCGCCGCCGATGCGGTTAAGGTCGGCCAGCACGGTAGCTGGCGACTTGTCGACGCCGTCGATGGCAACGATGTCGCCATTACGGAAGGTCAGCTCGAGGTAGGTCGCCTGGTCAGGGGCGTTCTCCGGGGAGACGCTCCACTTCCACATGTCTTCTTCGTGCTCGGTCCAGGTGTCTTCCAGCACGCCGCCTTCATAAGAAATGTGCAGCAGGTTGGCGTCCATCGAGTACGGCGACTTCTTCTTGCCGTGGCGCTCGATCGGGATGCCGTGCTTCTCGGCGTAGTCCATCAGCTTCTCGCGGGACAGCAGGTCCCACTCGCGCCATGGAGCAATGACCTTGACGCCTGGCTTGAGCGCGTAGGCGCCAAGTTCGAAACGAACCTGGTCGTTGCCCTTGCCGGTCGCACCATGGGAAATGGCGTCAGCGCCAGTTTCGTTGGCGATCTCGATCAGACGTTTGGCGATCAGCGGACGTGCGATGGAAGTACCCAGCAGGTACTCGCCTTCGTAGACGGTGTTGGCGCGGAACATCGGGAACACGAAATCACGCACGAATTCTTCGCGCAGGTCATCGATGTAGATTTCTTTCACGCCCATCGCCTGAGCCTTGGCGCGGGCCGGTTCGACCTCTTCGCCCTGGCCGAGGTCAGCGGTGAAGGTCACCACTTCGCAGTTGTAGGTGTCCTGCAGCCACTTGAGAATCACCGAAGTATCAAGGCCGCCGGAATACGCCAGTACGACCTTATTTACGTCCGCCATGCCATCACTCCACGGGGTTTTACGGAAAGCCGTCGATTCTACCGGCCTCGCTGGCAAATTTACAGTGGGGCGACAGCTTCTGACGACAAAGCGACAAGAACTTTCGATACAGCGACCAACGGTCGATAAACAGGCGGCCTACAGTTGCTTGGCAGCCGCGGCAGGTGCGGCTGCGGCGGGCGGCTCGGCCGCTTTTTCTGCTGGTTTGACCACTGGTGTTACCCGAACCAGTTCAATATTGACGCGACGGTTGCGGGCCCGATTGGCCGCGCTGTTGTTCTTGGCCAGCGGGTAGCGCTCGCCGTGGAAGCGCACGATGATCTGCGTCTCAGGCACCCCATGCGCGACCAGATATTCAGCAACCGCCAGCGCCCGTCGGCGAGAATCTTCGCGATTGGCCAGACGGTTGCCACCGTTGTCGGAATGACCGTTGAGTTCGATGTGATTGACCGTCGGGTCGGCCTTCAGGTAATCGAGAATCACGTCCAGCCGCGCCCGGCCATTGCTGTCCAGTTCGACCCCACGGGGGAAGGCGACCTGTGTCTGGCGAATCTGATCGTAGTTCATCGGCAACAGCTTGCTCGCGCACAGCTGATAGTCGTTGAACGCCCTGGCAAAGCTGACGGGCAGCACCCGCACTTCCATCGCCCGCCCGCCCTCGCCGGCATGGTTGCGCACGACCGTGCTGCGGCCATCCATCAGGCCGTTGATCAAGCGACTGGCCTGGCCCTGGGAGGAGGTGAACAACACCCCATTGCGGGCCAGGCGCACGGCTCCCAGGCTTACATCACCCCGCCCCGGCTGCCATGGCGCAGCGGCGGCGAGCAAGGTGGCAGAGCCGGCACCGAGCAGGTTGGTGTCCGAGCGCAGGCGGAAGGTGGGTTGCTCGCCTGCGCGACGCACAAACTCGCCACTGCCAAAGCCATCTATCGGCTGGACCAGACGGCATTCGAACTGATCGCCTTCGACCGTCCAGGCGATGTTCTCCATCCGGGTCTGGAAGGTCAATGCGCCTGCCGGCAGGCTGGCAAACAAGGTGAACAGGGCTAGGTAACGCTGGCGCACGGGCGGCTCCACAAATTCTGACGGCTTACCTGCAGGCTATCGGTCAGGTGCGGGAAAACTTGATAGCCGTGCTCGACCAAGGCTTTTCCGGTAGCATTCGCACTTGAGTTCGACCCGCCTGGAATCCCCAATGTCCGACCGCCTGACCCTCCTGCGTCCCGATGACTGGCATATCCATCTGCGCGATGGTGCTGTCCTGCCCCACACCGTTGGCGACGTAGCGCGTACCTTCGCCCGCGCCATTGTCATGCCCAACACGGTTCCGCCAGTACGCGATGCCGTCGAAGCGGGCGCCTACCGCGAGCGGATCCTTGCCGCGCGCCCGGTTGGCAGCCGCTTCGAGCCGCTGATGGTGCTGTACCTGACCGACCGCACCAGTGCCGATGACATCCGCGCGGCCAAGGCCAGTGGCTTTGTCTATGCCGCCAAGCTGTACCCGGCCGGCGCCACGACCAACTCCGATTCCGGCGTGACCAGCATCGACAAGATCTTCCCGGCCATCGAAGCCCTTGCCGAAACCGGCATGCCGCTGCTGGTACACGGTGAAGTGACGCATGCCGATGTCGACGTGTTCGACCGCGAAAAACGCTTTATCGACGAGCACATGCGCCGTCTGGTCGAGCGTTTCCCGACGCTCAAGGTGGTGTTCGAGCACATCACCACGGCCGATGCCGCGCAGTTCGTCAGTGAAGCGCCGGCCAATGTCGGTGCGACCATCACCGCTCAGCATCTGCTGTACAACCGCAACCACATGCTGGTCGGCGGTATTCGCCCGCACTTCTACTGCCTGCCGATCCTCAAGCGCAACACCCACCAGGTGGCGCTGCTGGATGCGGCTACCAGCGGCAATCGCAAGTTCTTCCTGGGCACCGACTCGGCGCCCCACGCCCAGCACGCCAAGGAAGCCGCCTGCGGCTGCGCCGGCTGCTATACCGCGTATGCGGCGATCGAGATGTATGCCGAGGCCTTCGAACAACGCAACGCGCTGGACAAACTGGAAGGCTTTGCCAGCCTGCACGGCCCGGCGTTCTATGGACTGCCAGCGAACACCGACAGCATTACCCTGGTCCGTGAGGAATGGACTGCACCAAGCAGCCTGCCGTTTGGCGACAACCTTGTAATTCCGCTGCGCGCCGGTGAAAAACTGCGCTGGCGCCTGCTGGAGGAAAACGCGTGAGCGAAGATCTGTACGAAGACGATCAGGAAACTTCCAGTGGTGGCCCGCGCCACCCGATGGCCGAACGCTTCCGCGGTTACCTGCCGGTTGTCATCGATGTCGAGACCGGTGGCTTCAACAGCGCCACCGATGCCCTGCTGGAGATCGCTGCGGTCACCATCGGCATGGACGAGAAGGGTTTCCTGTTCCCTGAGCACACCCACTTCTTCCGCGTCGAGCCGTTTGAAGGCGCCAACATCGAAGCGGCTGCACTGGAGTTCACCGGGATCAAGCTCGACCATCCGCTGCGCATGGCAGTGAGTGAAGAGAGCGCATTGACCGAAATCTTCCGCAGCGTACGCAAGTCGCTCAAGTCCAACGGCTGCAAACGGGCGATCCTGGTCGGCCACAACAGCAGCTTTGACCTGGGCTTCCTCAATGCTGCGGTTGCGCGCAATGACCTCAAGCGCAATCCGTTCCACCCGTTCTCCAGCTTCGACACGGCTACCCTGGCCGGCCTCGCTTACGGGCAGACCGTGCTGGCGCGAGCATGCCAGAGCGCCGACATCGACTTCGACGGCCGTGAGGCGCATTCGGCGCGTTACGACACCGAGAAGACTGCCGAGCTGTTCTGCGGCATCGTCAACCGCTGGAAGGATCTGGGCGGCTGGCGCGATTGATGTCGGGCCTACCGCTGCTGCGCTCTCGAGGCGCGCAGCGGGCATAAAAAAACCGGCCACCAGGGCCGGTTTTTTTATGCGTGGCTATTACAGCTTGCCAGCATTCTCGCTCAGGTAAGCAGCAACGCCTTCTGGCGAAGCGTTCATGCCCTTGTCGCCTTTTTTCCAGTTGGCAGGGCAGACTTCACCGTGCTCTTCGTGGAATTGCAGGGCGTCAACCAGACGCAGCAGCTCGTCCATGTTACGGCCCAGCGGCAGGTCGTTGATGATCTGCGAGCGGACAACGCCGTTCAGGTCGATCAGGAAGGCGCCACGGAAGGCTACGCCGCCTTCGGACTCAACGTCGTAGGCCTTGCAGATTTCGTGGGTGATGTCAGCGGCCAAGGTGTACTTGACCTGGCCGATGCCGCCGTTGTTGACCGGGGTGTTACGCCAGGCGTTGTGGGTGAAGTGCGAGTCGATCGACACGCCGATCACTTCGACGTTGCGCGCAGCGAAGTCCGGGATGCGGTTGTCCAGCGCGATCAGCTCGGACGGGCAGACGAAGGTGAAGTCCAGCGGGTAGAAGAATACCAGGCCGTACTTGCCCTTGATCGCCGAAGCGAGGTTGAAGCTGTCAACGATTTCGCCGTTGCCCAGCACAGCTGGAACGGTGAAGTCGGGGGCTTGTTTACCAACGAGTACGCTCATCGTTATCTCCTGATGAAGGTGAAAAAACGTTGCCCGGCGGCAAACCCGCCAAGCATCCAGCAAAGGCTGACCATCATACACAGGTTAAGGTGACAGGCCGAATCCAACCGCCGGTCGCCGCTGCACATTTAGTTTCAGAAACCGCTTTGACAAGCATTCTCATTACTATTACTCTCCAACGCATCGACTCAACGACGATGGTCAGCCTCTATGTATGTGTGTCTTTGTGTCGGCGTCACCGACGGACAGATTCGCGATGCGATCTACAAGGGATGCTGTAGCTACAAGGAAGTCCGGGCGGCCACCAATGTGGCGAGCCAATGCGGCAAGTGCGCGTGCCTTGCCAAGCAGGTGGTGCGTGAGACGTTGACCGGCCTTCAGGTCAGCCAGCAGCCCGCCCTGCCCTATCCCGTCGAATTTAATGCAGTCTGATTTCACCCCTTATTTGAAGAACCGGACCTCGTGTCCGGTTTTTTTATGCCTGTAATTCAACAAGTTAGCGTGCCAACGCGGTTCACAAACATTCTTATTCCGATTAAATTTCATTTATTATTCAACAACTTAGGTTTGACACTAGAAGTTGTCCGGCTCAAACTTCGAGCATTGACACACTCCACACGGCAGGAATACGGACATGAAAGGCGACGTCAGCGTCATCCAGCATCTCAACAAGATCCTCGGGAACGAGCTGGTCGCTATCAACCAGTACTTCCTGCACGCGCGTATGTACGAAGACTGGGGCCTCAACGCCCTGGGCAAGCGCGAGTACAAAGAGTCCATCGAGGCGATGAAGGATGCAGACAAGCTGATCAAGCGCATTCTCTTCCTCGAAGGCCTGCCTAACGTACAGGACCTGGGCAAGCTGCTGATCGGCGAGCACTCCAGAGAGATGCTCGAATGCGACCTGAAGATTGAGCAAAGCGGCCTGATCGACCTGAAGGCAGCTATTGCGCACTGCGAAACTTCTGGCGACTTCGGCTCGCGGGAGATGCTCGAAGATATCCTTGAGTCCAAGGAAGAGCACATCGACTGGCTGGAAACTCAGCTGGGCCTGATCGACAAGATCAGCATCGAGAACTACCTGCAGTCGCAGATGGGCGAAGAGTAATCTTCAGCGCATACGAAAAAGCCCCGCCAAGTGCGGGGCTTTTTCATGCCTGGGCAACCAGCGTGGCCGCTTGCCCAGCAAGGTCAATCAGGCTTCGGAAGCCTTGGCAGCATTGGCAGCCGCTTCCTTGACCAGCTTCTGCAGCTCACCGTTTTCGAACATCTCGATCATGATGTCGCTGCCGCCGACCAGCTCACCGCCGACCCACAGTTGCGGGAAGGTTGGCCAATTGGCGTACTTGGGCAGGTTGGCGCGGATTTCCGGGTTCTGCAGGATGTCGACGTAGGCGAATTTCTCGCCGCAGCCCATCACGGCCTGGGCCGCCTTGGACGAGAAGCCGCACTGAGGCGCGTTCGGCGAGCCTTTCATGTAAAGCAGAATGGTGTTGTTGGCGATCTGCTCTTTGATTGTTTCGATGATATCCATGAAGCACCTCGTCTGAACTTTCCGACTCGATGGTCGGCACGGTCAGCCATTGTATCGGAAAGCCCCGCCGTGGGTCGACCTGCACGCGGTCGGATCAACAGACCGCGTTCAAACGGCCGCGACCCGCACCGGCACACCGTTCAGCGCGGCATTGCCCGACACAGCGTCACGCTGCAGTTCGTCGGTAAGATCATTGGCACTGACCCCGGGCTGCTCACCGGCAATCTGCAATTGCGCGCCGGGACGCCGATGGCCGAAGCCATGGGGCAGGCTGACCACGCCGGGCATGATCTCGCGGCTGGCCTGCACTTCCACCTCGACCACGCCGGTGCGCGACTCAATGCTCACGCGCTGGCCGTCGCTCAGTTGGCGCAGCTGCATGTCATCGGGGTGCATCAACAGCTGATGACGCGGCTTGCCTTTTACCAAGCGATGAAAGTTATGCATCCACGAGTTGTTGCTGCGCACATGCCGGCGACCGATCAACAGCAGCTCGTCTGGGGCTGCTGGGGCTTGCCTGGCAAGACGCTGCAAGTCTTCCAGCAGTTGCGCCGGCGCCGCCTCGACCGCTTTGCTTGGCGTCCCCAGGCGTGCTGCCAGGTTGGCGCGTAGCGGGCCCAGATCGAGGCCGTGCGGATGCTGATCCAGTGTCTCCAGTGACAACGCCAACGGCGACGCCTGGCCATAGCGGCCGTGGCGCAACGCCAGGTCGATCATCTGCGCCGGGGGCATGGTCGGCTTCAGCTCCATCTGCGCGCGCCGGGCGAATGCCTTGGCCAGGCCGACGAAGATCTCCCAGTCGTGCAGCGCGCCCGCAGGCTTGGCCAGCACCGCACGGTTGAAGCGGGTGATGTTGCGCACCGCCAGCAAGTTGAAGGTGGTGTCGTAGTGGTCGTTTTCCAGCGCTGTGGTCGACGGCAGGATCAGGTCAGCGTGACGCGTGGTTTCGTTGAGGTACAGGTCGATGCTGAGCATGAACTCAAGGCCGCCCAGGGCTTGATCGAGTTGGCGGCCATTAGGCGTCGACAGCACCGGATTGCCCGCCACGGTGATCAGCGCCCGCACCTGGTCCGCACCGGGCACAAGCATCTCCTCGGCCAGGGCTGCGACAGGTAGCTCGCCGGCGTACTCCGGCAAGCCGGAGACGCGGCTCTGCCAGGCATTGAAATGGCCACCTGAGGTCGTAGCGACCAGATCGACCGCTGGCTCGGTGCACAACGCCCCACCGACCCGATCAAGATTGCCGGTCACCAGATTGATCAGCTGGATCAGCCAATGGCAAAGGCTGCCAAAAGCCTGAGTCGAGACGCCCATGCGGCCGTAACAGACCGCCCGCTCGGCTGCGGCGAAATCCCGCGCCAGTTGCCGAATCTGCTCAGCCGGCACTCCGCACACTGCACTCATGCGCTCAACATCGAACGGCGCAATCGCTGTGCGGACCTGGTCCAGGCCGTTGACCGGCAGGTGCGAGCCCTTGGCCAGATCCTCAGCAAACAGCGTGTTGAGCAGGCCACTCAACAGGGCGGCGTCAGTGCCCGGGCGAATGAACAGGTGCTGATCGGCAATCGCAGCCGTTTCGCTGCGGCGCGGATCGATCACCACCAGTTGCCCGTTGCGGGCGCGCAGTGCCTTGAGGCGCTTGTGCACGTCCGGTACGGTCATGATGCTGCCATTGGAGGCCAGCGGATTGCCGCCCAGAATCAGCATGAAGTCGGTGTGATCGATGTCCGGGATCGGCAGCAGCAGGCCGTGGCCATACATCAGATGGCTGGTCAGGTGCTGCGGCAGTTGGTCCACCGAGGTCGCCGAAAAGCGATTGCGGGTCTTGAGCAGGCCAAGGAAATAGTTGCTGTGGGTCATCAGCCCGTAGTTGTGCACGCTGGGGTTGCCCTGATACACCGCCACCGCGTTGCGCCCGTGCGCCTGCTGTATGCCCCAGAGTTTATCCGCAGCCAGCTCGAATGCCTGCTCCCAGCCGATCGGCTGCCAGTGCTCGCCCACCCGTTGCAGCGGTTGCCGGAGGCGATCCGGATCGTCTTGTATATCCTCCAATGCGACAGCCTTGGGACAGATATGGCCGCGGCTGAACGTATCGAGCGGATCGCCTTTGATCGAGAGGATACGTGCGGCCGCACCGACAGGCTGGTCGATCTCGATATTCAGGCCACAGATGGCCTCGCACAGATGGCACGCACGATGATGCACAGTTGTGGCCATGGCCGCCTCTCTCCGCTCAGGGGAAGCGGCAACTATGGGCCGGGCGGGTAGCACTCGCCAGCGCACTTCGCCGGGTGAATCTTGCGCCATCAGGCAGGCGATTAACGACAGCGGGTTTGCCAAGCCCCTCACCCGCCGTGTAAAACCTCTGTAATGAATAAAAAACGGCGCCAGGCCAGTGGCTTAGGACATCCGTTGATACAGGCGCAGGGTGAAGCCCCTTGGTTTCACGCGACATTTAATTATAGTATTGCGCCTTTCCCTATTTCGTCCGCTCCGTGCGGCTTAGGCCGCAGGTCTCTCCCGTTGTCAATTAAAGCCAACGCCGGCCTGCGAACCGTTGCAATTAAGGTAGTCAATCATGAGCGCTAGGCACTTTCTCTCCCTGATGGATTTCACCGCTGACGAATTGCTCGGCGTGATCCGTCGCGGCATCGAGCTGAAGGACCTGCGTAACCGCGGCGTGCTGTTCGAGCCACTGAAGAACCGGGTGCTGGGGATGATCTTCGAGAAAGCCTCGACCCGTACCCGCCTGTCGTTCGAAGCCGGCATGATCCAGCTCGGCGGCCAGGCGATCTTCCTGTCGCCGCGCGACACTCAATTGGGCCGTGGTGAACCGATCGCCGACAGCGCCATCGTCATGTCGCGCATGCTCGATGCGGTGATGATCCGTACCCACCACCACAGTATCCTCACCGAATTTGCGGCCAACTCGCGGGTGCCGGTGATCAACGCCCTGTCCGATGAGTCGCACCCATGCCAATTGCTGGCCGACATGCAGACCTTCCTCGAACACCGTGGCTCGATCCAGGGCAAGACCGTGGCCTGGATCGGCGACGGCTACAACATGTGCAACTCCTACATCGAAGCTGCCCAGCAGTTCGACTTCCAGCTGCGCATCGCCTGCCCGGAAGGCTACGAGCCGGATCCACGCTTCCTCGCCCTGGCCGGTGAGCGGGTGCAGATCGTGCGCGACCCCAAGCAAGCGATTGCCGGCGCCCACCTGGTCACCACCGATGTCTGGACTTCCATGGGTCAGGAAGAGGAAACTGCACGGCGCCTGGCGCATTTCGCACCGTATCAGGTCACCCGCGAACTGCTCGACCTGGCTGCACCCGACGCCTTGTTCATGCACTGCCTGCCCGCCCACCGTGGCGAGGAAATCAGCCTGGACCTGCTCGACGACCCTCGTTCGGTCGCCTGGGACCAAGCTGAAAACCGCCTGCATGCACAAAAGGCCCTTCTCGAATTTCTTGTCGAACCGGCTTACCACCACGCATGAGTCATCCGTTATTGCTCAACCTGCGCAACCTCGCCTGCGGCTATGGCGACCAGCGCATCGTCCAGAACCTCAATCTGCACCTCAACGCAGGCGACATTGGTTGCCTGCTGGGGTCATCGGGTTGCGGCAAGACCACCACGCTGCGGGCGATTGCCGGCTTCGAGCCGGTGCACGACGGTGAAATCCAGCTCGCTGGCGAGGTGATCTCGCGGGCCGGTTTCACCCTGTCACCGGAGAAGCGCCGGATCGGCATGGTGTTCCAGGACTATGCACTGTTTCCGCACCTGACCGTCGCGCAAAACATTGCCTTCGGCATCAGCAAGCACCCGCGCCAGGCCGCAGTGGTCGAAGAAATGCTCGAGCTGGTCAAGCTCGGCGGGCTCGGCGGGCGTTACCCGCACGAGCTGTCCGGCGGCCAGCAACAGCGCGTGGCCCTGGCCCGCGCACTGGCGCCGGAGCCGCAGCTGCTGCTGCTCGACGAGCCGTTCTCCAACCTGGACGTGGAACTGCGCAGGCGCCTGAGCCATGAGGTGCGCGATATCCTCAAAAGCCGTGGCACCAGCGCCATCCTGGTCACCCATGATCAGGAAGAGGCGTTTGCTGTCAGCGATCATGTCGGCGTGTTCAAGGAAGGCCGACTGGAGCAGTGGGATACCCCCTACAACCTCTATCACGAACCGCAGACGCCGTTTGTGGCCAGCTTCATCGGCCAGGGCTATTTCATTCGTGGGCAAATGCGCAGCCATGAAGCGGTGACCACCGAGCTTGGTGAGCTGCGTGGCAATCGCGCCTACACCATGGCCGTTGGCAGTTCGGTTGACGTATTGCTGCGCCCGGACGACATCGTCCATGCGCCAGACAGCCCCCTGCGCGCCAGCGTGGTTGGCAAGAGCTTCCTCGGTGCCTCAACCTTGTACCGCCTGCAGCTGGCCACCGGCAGCCAGCTGGAAGCGATCTTCGCCAGCCACATCGATCATCAGGTCGGTCAGGACGTCGGCATTGCGGTGAAGGCTGATCACCTGGTGCTGTTCCCGGTACCGGGCAGCGTCGCCACCCAGCACGCTCGCCAGGAAAACGGCGTTCGCCGTTACAGCTCGGCGAGCTGAAACACGGCGTGGGACACGATAACGGGTGACGGCAGCGTCACCCTGCTTATCAGCCCCGGCCAATCTCGGCAAATTTCCCCTGTGTATGCTCGGCCAGTACCGCAGCAGCCAATTCGACCTCAAGCCCGCGCCGGCCAGCACTGACGTGAATGGTTGCGAACTGTTGCGCGGATTGATCGATAAAGGTGCGCAGGCGTTTTTTCTGCCCCAGCGGGCTGATCCCGCCGACCAGATAACCCGTGGCCCGCTGCGCTGCCGCCGGGTCAGCCATTTCACACTTCTTCACCCCCGCTGCCTGAGCCAGAGCCTTCAGGTCGAGCGTGCCCACCACCGGCACTACCGCCACCAGCAACTCACCCTTTTCGCTGCTGGCGAGCAGCGTCTTGAACACCTGCACAGGATCGATGCCGAGCTTTTCAGCGGCTTCCAGGCCATACGAGGCCGACTTCGGATCATGTTCGTAACTGTGCACGCGGTGTTCGGCGCGGGCCTTTTTCAGCAGGTCGAGAGCGGGGGTCATGCGGGGCTCCGAGCAGAGAAGTTCGGCGGCTACTTTAGGTGAAAAGCCACGAGCCAGCCAGCTTATCGGCAAGTCGCCAGATGCTGTCGGAATAGTCAGAGGCATGGCTATGGGTCAGATTGTGGCTGACCGTTCACTTTCGACCTTTGACATGAGCGTTTCTTGCCTATATTTTTTCGTTTCTGAATACATGGTGCACTCTTAAAGTGCGCTTTCGCTTATCCGCCCGGGGTCAATGGGGATCGACTCTGGGCCTTGCTGTCGAGCGCTCCGCGCCTTACAACAACAAGAACCGAGGTCATACATGACGACTGCACTACGCGAACCGACCCTTCGGGGCCAATGCACGGCCGAATTTTTCGGCACAGCACTACTGATATTTTTCGGCACCGGCTGCGTCGCAGCGCTCAAAGTCGCGGGCGCCAGCTTCGGCCTGTGGGAGATCAGCATCATCTGGGGGGTCGGCGTGAGCATGGCGATCTACCTCACAGCCGGGGTATCCGGCGCTCACCTGAACCCGGCCGTGAGCATCGCCCTGTGCCTGTTCGCCGGTTTCGAAAAGCGCAAACTGCCGTTCTACATCCTCGCCCAGGTGGCCGGCGCCTTCTGTGCGGCCGCACTGGTGTACAGCCTGTACAGCACGCTGTTCTTCGATTACGAACAATCCCACGCCATGGTTCGCGGCAGCCAGGCCAGCCTGGAGCTGGCCTCGGTGTTTTCCACCTATGCACACCCCGCGCTGTCGATCGGCCAGGCGTTTCTGGTCGAAATGATCATCACCGCAATCCTGATGGCGGTGATCATGGCCTTGACCGATGACAACAATGGCCTGCCCCGCGGCGCCATGGCACCGCTGCTGATCGGCTTGCTGATCGCGGTGATTGGCAGCGCCATGGGCCCACTGACCGGCTTTGCGATGAACCCTGCGCGGGATTTTGGTCCAAAGCTGATGACGTTCCTGGCAGGCTGGGGCGATATCGCCTTCACTGGCGGGCGGGACATCCCCTATTTCCTGATTCCGATATTCGCCCCGATTGTGGGTGCATGCCTGGGCGCAGCCGCCTACCGTGGCCTGATCGCCCGCAACTTGCCCACTGCGCAGGTTGCACCCGGGCAAACAGACGATAATTCCCAGAGCGATGCGCGGGTCTCCTGACCGGAGAGCCGCTGCCGACAGCCAGGCATACAGCCTGGCCTCCCCCTATTTTGTGCAAGGCCACTGACATGACAGATACCCAGGACAAGAACTACATCATCGCCCTGGATCAGGGCACTACCAGTTCGCGAGCGATCATCTTTGACCGTGACGCCAACGTGGTGGGCACCTCCCAGCGCGAGTTCGCTCAGCATTATCCGCAGGCTGGCTGGGTCGAACACGACCCGATGGAAATCTTCGCCACCCAGAGCGCGACCATGGTCGAAGCGCTGGCCCAGGCCAGTATCAGCCATGCCCAGGTGGCCGCCATCGGCATCACCAACCAGCGTGAAACCACGGTGGTGTGGGACAAGGAAAGCGGCCGCCCGGTGTACAACGCCATTGTCTGGCAGTGCCGCCGCAGCACCGAAATCTGCGCCCAGCTCAAGCGCGATGGCCATGAAGACTACATCCGCGAAACCACTGGCCTGGTGACCGACCCGTACTTCTCCGGGACCAAGCTGAAGTGGATCCTGGACAACGTCGAAGGTGTGCGTGAGCGCGCCGAGCGCGGCGAACTGCTGTTCGGCACCATCGATACCTGGCTGATCTGGAAATTCACCGGCGGCAAGGTACACGTCACCGACTACACAAACGCCTCGCGCACATTGATGTTTAACATCCACACGCTGCAGTGGGATGAAAAGATGCTCGAACTGCTCGGCGTGCCACGCCAGATGCTGCCAGAGGTGCGCGGCTCCTCCGAGGTGTATGGCCAGACCAAGAGCGGTATCAACATCGCCGGTATTGCCGGCGACCAGCAATCGGCGCTGTTCGGCCAGATGTGCGTCGAGCCAGGCCAGGCCAAGAACACCTATGGCACCGGCTGCTTCCTGCTGATGAACACCGGTGACAAGGCGGTCAGTTCCTCCCATGGCCTGCTCACCACCATCGCCTGCGGCCCGCGCGGCGAAGTCGCCTACGCGCTGGAAGGCGCCGTGTTCAACGGTGGCTCGACCGTGCAGTGGCTGCGCGATGAACTGAAGATCGTCAACGATGCGCTCGACACCGAGTATTTCGCCAGCAAGGTCAAGGACAGCAACGGCGTCTATCTGGTGCCCGCCTTCACCGGGCTCGGTGCGCCGTACTGGGACCCGTATGCGCGTGGCGCACTGTTCGGCCTGACCCGCGGGGTCAAGGTCGATCACATCATCCGCGCCGCGCTGGAGTCCATCGCCTACCAGACCCGTGACGTCCTCGATGCCATGCAGCAGGACTGTGGCCAGCGCCTGAGCGAACTGCGCGTGGACGGCGGTGCGGTGGCCAACAACTTCCTCATGCAGTTCCAGGCCGACATCCTTGGCAGCTGTGTCGAGCGACCGAAGATGCGCGAAACCACCGCCCTCGGCGCGGCCTACCTGGCGGGCCTGGCCAGCGGCTTCTGGGGCAGCCTGGATGAGCTGCGTGACAAAGCGATCATCGAACGCGAGTTCAGCCCGCAACTGGATGAAGTGCAGAAAGAGAAGCTCTACGCCGGCTGGCAGAAGGCGGTCGAACGTACCCGTGACTGGGAAGACCACGACGCCTGATTGCACTGTAGCGTTTCAGGCGCTGCCCGCTTCGGTCGCCATGCTCAGCACATGGCGACCGACTTGTTTGTACTGCGCGCACTGGCTGTCATCCCTTTCCTACGGCATCATTGCAGCATTTGTCCGGCAGCCCCCAAGGACCGCCCATGAATCTGCCCCCGCGCCAACAACAAATCCTCGAACTGGTGCGCGAACGCGGCTACGTCAGTATCGAAGAAATGGCCCAGCTGTTCGTCGTTACCCCGCAAACCATTCGCCGCGATATCAACCAGCTTGCCGAGAGCAACCTGCTGCGCCGGTACCATGGCGGCGCCGCGTATGACTCGAGCATCGAAAACACCGCCTACGCCATGCGCGCCGACCAGATGCGCGACGAGAAACAACGGATAGCCGAAGCCGTGGCCCGGCAGATCCCGGACCATGCCTCGGTATTCATCAATATCGGCACCACCACCGAGTCGATTGCCCGCGCCCTGCTCAACCACAATCACCTCAAGGTCATTACCAACAACCTGCACGTGGCCTCGATCCTCAGCGCCAAGGATGACTTCGAAGTGTTGGTCGCGGGCGGCACGGTACGCCGTGACGGCGGCGTGGTCGGCCAGGCCAGTGTCGACTTCATCAGCCAGTTCAAGGTCGATTTCGCTCTGGTCGGCATCAGTGGCATCGATGAAGACGGCAGCCTGCTGGATTTCGATTACCAGGAAGTGCGTGTTTCCCAAGCGATCATTGCCAACGCGCGGCAGGTCGTTCTCGCTGCCGACTCGAGCAAATACGGCCGCAACGCAATGGTTCGGCTCGGCTCGATCAACCTGGTTGATTGCCTGGTGATCGACCAGCCGCCCTCCCCCGCCCTGAGCCAATTGCTCAACGATAATAAAGTCCGCCTGGAAGTGGTGTGAACGCGCGCGGCGCCTGCCGGGTGCCGCGTCATTTTCGATAATGTTCATTTCAGCGTAGCGATTGCAGTTTTCTATCAACAGCCGCTGGCGAATGGCTGCTTGTTGCGCTAGTATTTTCGCAAACGAACATCGATGTTCATTTTCGATGAGCCAGCCTCAGGAGGCCTTGCCCGTGTCCCAGCCCGTTTCCTCCCAGTCCGTCCCTGCCGATTGCTACGATATTGCCGTGATTGGTGGCGGTATCAATGGTGTGGGCATCGCCGCTGACGCTGCCGGGCGCGGCCTGAAGGTGTTCCTTTGTGAAAAGGACGACCTGGCGCAGCACACCTCCTCGGCCAGCAGCAAGCTGATCCACGGCGGCCTGCGCTACCTCGAGCATTATGAATTCCGCCTGGTCCGCGAAGCACTGGCTGAGCGAGAGGTGCTACTGGCGAAAGCTCCGCATATCGTCAAACCGATGCGTTTCGTGCTGCCCCACCGGCCGCACCTGCGCCCGGCGTGGATGATCCGCGCCGGGCTGTTCCTTTACGACCACCTCGGCAAGCGCAAGCGCCTGGGTGCCTCGCGCAGCCTGCGCTTTGGCCCGAACAGCCCGTTACAGGCTTCGATCAGCCGCGGTTTCGAGTATGCCGACTGCGCTGTCGACGATGCGCGCCTGGTAGTGGTCAATGCCATGGCCGCGCGCGAGCACGGCGCGCACATCGCGACCCGCACCCGCTGTCTGCGTGCCGAGCGCGTCGACGGCATCTGGCAGGTGCAACTGCAGCATGCCGATGGTAGCCAGCGGACCATCCACACCCGGGCGCTGGTCAATGCCGCCGGCCCTTGGGTTGCCAGCTTCATCAAGGACGACCTCAAGCTCGACGCGCCGTATGGCATCCGCCTGATCCAAGGCAGCCATATCATCGTGCCACGCATGTACGAAGGCGAGCACGCCTACATTCTGCAGAACGAAGACCAGCGCATCGTCTTTGCCATTCCGTATCTGGAGCGTTTCACCCTGATCGGCACCACTGACCGTGAGTGGAGCGGTGATCCGTCCCAGGTCAGCATCAGCGAGGCAGAAACCGATTACCTGCTGAATGTGGTCAATCAACACTTCAAACAGCAACTCGGCCGCGCCGATATTCTGCACACCTACTCCGGTGTGCGGCCCCTGTGCAACGATGAGTCCGACAACCCTTCGGCGGTCACCCGCGACTACACCTTGGCCCTGTCTGCCGACCACGGCCAGGCGCCGCTGCTGTCGGTGTTCGGCGGCAAGCTGACCACCTATCGCAAGCTGGCCGAGTCGGCCATGGGCGAGCTCAAACCGTTTTTCAGCCAGATGGGCGCCAGCTGGACCGCGTCGGCGACGTTGCCGGGCGGCGAGAACATGACCACCGCACAAGCCTTGGTCGATGCGATCCGCGTTCGCCATCCGTGGCTGGCAGTCGATATTGCCAAGCGCTGGGCAGTGACCTACGGCGACCGTGTCTGGCGCCTGCTTGAAGCCGTGCATGGCCCGGAAGATCTCGGCCAGGCGCTCGGTGGTGGATTGTTCGGCTGCGAAGTTGACTACCTGCGTGCCCATGAGTGGGCCGTGAGCGCCGACGATATCCTCTGGCGGCGGACCAAGTTGGGCCTGTTCACCAGCACGGCTGAACAACAGGCGTTGGGACAGTACCTGGAGCAGGCCCTGCCCCTGCCGAGTCAATCAGACGCCGCCTGATCCGGCGAGAAGTGCGAACGGGCAGCCAACGCTCACGTGGCTGCCCGCCGTATTCAGGGCTCCTGGTTATACGCGTCGCGGGCCAGCTCCAGATCAAGTGCGCGCTCTTGCGCATTGAGCTGCTCCATCAGCGTATTGGCCTGTTCGATATAGGTCTGCTCGCCGCCTTCCTGTGCCTGCACCTCAAATGCCGCCAGTCGTTCATGGAACGGCGCAGCCAACGCTTCATAACGTGATGCGTAACGCCTGCGCACATAGCGCTGCCAGAAATCGCGCTGTGCCAACGCTGCGCTCAAGACGTCCCGACTCTCTCCCGCCAGAACGGTTTGCGCGGCACGCTCAATGCGTCGCTGGCTGACGCCGCTGTAGTCCTCGTAATGCATCTGCAGTGGCTGCGCCGGCAGGCCCAACGGATCGGCAAGGTTGACGCGGTAGGCCAGGTACACTTCGATATCGTCAACGGGCGCACCCGCTTCACCACGCATTTCTTCGATATGCCGCGCGGCGATATGATCGACCTGATCCAGCCGATACAGCGCCCGTCCCAAACGCAGCAGCCCTGGCTGGGCACTCGCCGCCGGGCCAAGCTCACTGTACAAGGCGACGTGAGCTCGCACCTCCAACTGGCTGAGAATCATCAACATCTGATCCTCGCAAGTGCGCATGCCGCCCACTTCGCGGAATATCGCCTCGCGCGCGTCGCTGTTGGCTTCACACAGTTCAAGGATCCGCCACACCCGCGCGCGGTAATAAGCCGGCAGTTCGCTGAAGTCTTCAGTTTCGGCAAAATCCGCCAGAAAGCGGAATAGATCCGCCGCTGCCGGCTCTTGTGACAACTGCGCCCAGATGGCCAGGCGCTGATTACGCAGCGTATCGCGCGTGCCAATCAACCACTGATCACGCATGGCTTCGTTGGCGATCGCATGCTGGTAGGAGGGACTGCGCAGCGGCTGCCCGCCTGTACTGGCCTGGCTGAGCAAGTCGACACTGGCCGGGGCGAGCGGATTGTCGTGCACCACCAGACGTTGCAGCCTCAGACTCAGCGTATCGAGCTGGCCATCGAGCTGGCTGATCTGGTTATCGCGCAGATCGACCATGGCCCGCCACGGTAACTGATCGTTCGCCGGCAATGCCTGAATCTGCGTCGCCCGCAGCGACAGCTCGCGCAGATGCTGCAGGGCAGACAGATCCGGAGGCTGGGCCAATGGGTTATTGCTGAGGTCAAGTCGCTCCAACAGGCGCAGACCGCTCAAACGTGCAGCTGCAGGCGCATCCATGACGATACGGTTATTGCCAAGGTTGAGCCGGCGTAGCCGAGTCAGCTGTTCGAGGCCGTGAGGAACAACTGTCAGCAGGTTATCCCTGAGGTCAAGCTCCTCGAGGTTGGCGAACCTGCCCAGGAAATCTTCATCCACCGCAGGCAGGGCCATGTTGCGCAAGGTCAGGCGGGTGACATGCTGGAAATCGACCCCAGCAGGCAACGCCGGCAAGCTGCCGACGTGCTCACCGTTGATGTGCAGGATGAAATCATCATCACTCACGCCAATCGTCTTGCGCCGCCAGGCTCTGCGGATGTGATTGGCCACGCGCCGCCGGCGGAATCCATCCACCCAGCTGCTGCGCTGCTCCTGCCAGCTGTGCAGCGCCGCTCGCAAGGTGCCGAGTTGCTCCTGCAGATCAGCCAGGTGTGCCCAAAGACCGACTTGCCGGCGGGCCAGGTCCAGCAGGTAGGCATCCAGTTGAAGTTCGCTCAGCCCGGGAAAAATCTGCTGGATGCCTCGCCTGATTGCTTGTCGGCTGCTCTCTGCGCGCCCACTGAGCGGATAGCCGAAACGACCATCCTGCAGCCGCCGGGGCGGACGATAGCGTTCGCCGATGGGCTGCATGCCAAGCATGCTGGCACTGCTGGTACGGTCAGCGGCAGCCTGTGCGGCGATTTGAGCGGCCAACTCCGCAGCGTCGAGCTGGGCTCCACCCAGCGCGACCCGCTGCGGCTCACTCAGGGTCAACAGCAAGCACTCCATCAGGCTTTGTTCGATCGGTGTCGCTGCTCCGGCCTGCAGGTAACCCAGGGCCGTGCGCACGATCAAGTGAACCTGGGTTGCCTCGGCAGGGCCCTGGGCCGCCAGCAGCAGGCCGCTTGGCTCGCCCTCACGCAGCTCGATACGCACTGCCGCTGGCCAGGGCGCCAGTTGCTCGATGACCTGCAGCGCCAGGCGCTGACTGTCGTCGTTGCACGCGCTTTCCTGCTCCAGCCCCGCCAGGGCGCGGTCGATACGGCTGTCATGCAGGTACCAGCGAGCCCGCTCAGCGACCTCCAAGGGCAGCCGAGTAGTGGCCAAAAGCGCTTCCAGCTGCACGCCGCTGGCATGCTCTAGCACCTCCTCAGCGCCGCGCAACGAAAGCCCCGGGAAGACCTGCAGCAACCGCTGCGCTCCTTCGGAGGCAGGCTTGGAGCCGGCCGCCAGATCGCGTTCGAACGCCTCGCCGCGAAGCGCTGGATACAGCTCGTGAAGCTCGTGCCGCTCACAGGCATCGACCAGCCGCGCAGGGGCTGGCAGCTGCTCTACATGTAAACGCCGCAGTTGCTCAGGACTCATTCCGGTAGTTCGAGCCAGTGTTTCTGCGGTCAGATCGGAGACCTCCGCCATCTCGCCGCCAAACTGACGCAGCAAATCTCCGACCCCATCCAGCTGGTGCAAATCAGTCAGGCCGTGGGCGAGTCTCAACTGCCCGCCGACCTCCGCCACCGGGGTCAACCCGTCAACAAACGCCACCCGCTCCAGCAGCCGTGCGGCGCCCGTGACCGCTCCGCCTACGGCAACCCCGAGCAGCACATTCTCGGCGACGCCAAACAGATGCCCCAATGCGGCCTGGCGGTCACCCAATGTCCACGCTGCATAGCCCTGATAGACCTCCTGAGCCACACCGACAGCGGCTACCGCCAGCATCAGTTCGCCGAGTACCGGTACAAACAGTGCCGCCAGATTGAGCAGGTCAAAGCCAGCGGCAAGCATGCCCTGCAGGCGCTGGTGACGCTCCAGCGCGGTCTCGTCGCCGGTAGGCACCGCCAGGGCGCGCGCGTCATCCAGCAACTTGTCTTGCTGCAAGGTACGCAGGTGCGCGAACAGTGGCTTGTCGAGGGCAAAATGGCGGCCGTCCAGGGTCAAGGGTTCAGCACTGCTGGCCACCTGCGCGCGGAGTGTCGCGATAAATGAGGCGCGCTCACGCTCTGCGACAAATCGCAGAAAGAAGCGCTGATAATCGGGTTTGCGCAGGCGCTCGGCGAAGTCTTCGTACAGCGCCTGCCAGGATGAATAAACGCGTACTGCCAGCCCTGGTTCTGACGGAATCCAGGCCACCACGCTGCTTATTGGGCCTTCTGCTTGATCACGCAGTTCCAGTGTGGCGACCCCACTGATGCGTTTGCCCAGCAAGAACAACTGCCGTGCAGCCACTGTTCCAGGCACTGGCGGGACAATGGGAGTGGCAGCGATTACCGGCAGCAAGCGCAAATACACCTGCGACGCCAACTCGCCCTTGATCAGGGCCATGCGTACCGCAACGTCCATCTGCGCGCGCAGGTTTTCCTCGAGGATCTGCTCCACACCCTGCCGGGCAAAGCCCTGCGGCGCCCCGGGCCGGTCCTTGGGGTACAGCTGATCACGCAGCAGTTGCTGGTAGCGACCTCCCAGATCAAGTCGCCGGCAGCAGGCGGCGAACGCCTCGAAGCTCAGCGCCTGCCTGACGCCCTTGGTATTTTCCAGATAGGCCTGGCGATGCAGCAACGGCCGCGTCTCGGCATCATGAAAGTTGTGCAATGCGGCCTGCAGCAGGGGCCGCCGTGAGTTCAGGGTCAGCCAAGGCGCAGGCAGGTGCGGCGCAGCCGTGGGCAACTGCACGTTCTCTTTGATGCGTATGCGCATGCCTTTGACATCGGGGTTGGCAAGGCCCGCATCGCGCAAGGCTTGTTCAAGCAATGGCGCAGCAAACGTCTCAAGCGAAGGTATCCGTTTGAGCAATTGCCTGACGGGCTCCGACGCGGCTTGCTGGGCACGCAGTGCCTTGTGCAGGTTGAGCAGGTGATCGATATGGGTCGAGGTGAGCCACGTGGGCAGTTGCTGGGCAATCAGCGCATCGATGGAATCTGGAGCAATCGGGTAGACGGACACTGCGGCAACTCCTGGCGAGAAAACGCCAGCAGAGCAAGTTAGGGCAGCCCATCCGTGTTAGATATCGCTCACGGCCAGAACGGCCTTGAATCAGCTCCATTCGGATTTCCGAACAGCCCTACATCACTCATTCGGTAATCCGTCCTGAGTCTCGGGAAAATCTCGCATCACAAAAGATTAATACTCAGGCTTTTCGGGACGTTATGATCAATTACAGAGCTTGGCACGAGTCATGCTCTACACTTGGTAGCCGAATGCACTGCTTTAGCAGTATTCGTGGAACGAAGAGTCCGCCAACGGCTCCATAAAAAAAACAAACATGTCGAGGAAAATTTGATGCGTATCGTTCGTCAATTGCTGGGCGCCGCCATCGCGGCTGCTGTTATCGCTTCGCCGGCCATGGCTGCAGAGCTGACCGGCACCCTGAAGAAGATCAATGACTCGGGCTCCATCACCCTGGGCCACCGCGACGGTTCCATTCCGTTTTCCTACATTGCCGACGCCTCGGGCAAACCGGTCGGCTACTCCCACGACATCCAACTGGCTATCGTCGAGCACCTGAAAAAAGAGCTCAACAAGCCTGACCTGAACGCCAAATACAACTTGGTCACTTCCCAGACCCGTATCCCGCTGGTGCAGAACGGCACCGTTGACATCGAGTGTGGTTCCACCACAAACAACCTCGAGCGTCAGCAGCAGGTCGCCTTCTCGGTAGGCATCTTCGAAGTGGGCACCCGCCTGCTGGCGAAAAAGGATTCCTCCTACAAGGATTTCGCTGACCTCAAAGGCAAGAACGTGGTGACCACCGCCGGTACCACTTCCGAGCGCATCCTCAAGTCCATGAACGCCGACAAGCAGATGGGCATGAACGTGATTTCCGCCAAGGACCACGGTGAAGCCTTCCAGATGCTCGAATCGGGCCGTGCTGTTGCCTTCATGATGGATGACGCCCTGCTCGCCGGTGAAATGGCCAAGGCCAAGAATCCGAACCTCTGGGCCGTAACCGGCACTCCGCAATCCTACGAGATCTATGGCTGCATGGTGCGCAAGGGTGATGCACCGTTCAAGAAAGCCGTCGATGACGCGATCGTTGCACTGTACAAGTCGGGCGAGATCAACAAGATCTACGACAAGTGGTTCACCCAGCCAGTCCCACCAAAAGGCCTGAACCTGAACTTCCCGATGAGCGATGAGCTGAAAGAGCTGATTGCCAACCCTACCGACAAAGCGGCAGACGAAAAGAAGTCCTGACCCGCAGCTAGTTAGTGTCTAACCTTTCATCCGAGGGCGCTCGCGCCCTTGGATGTTCGAAGGTGCCCGTGAAACAACGATCCGAGGGGAAATCCCGATGAATTACAACTGGGACTGGGGCGTGTTCTTCAAGTCCACTGGCGTCGGCAGCGAAATTTACCTGGACTGGTATGTCACCGGCCTGGGCTGGACCATCGCCATTGCCATCTGCGCCTGGATCATTGCCTTGTTGCTGGGCTCGCTGCTCGGCGTCATGCGCACCGTACCGAACAGGCTGGTATCAGGGATCGCTACCGCCTACGTCGAGCTGTTCCGCAACGTGCCGCTGCTGGTGCAGCTGTTCATCTGGTACTTCCTGATCCCCGACCTGCTGCCCGAAGGCTTGCAGGAATGGTTCAAGCAAGACCTCAACCCAACCACCTCGGCGTTGATCAGTGTGGTCATCTGCCTGGGCCTGTTCACCGCAGCTCGGGTCTGCGAACAGGTGCGAACTGGTATTCAGGCACTGCCACGCGGGCAGGAATCCGCCGCTCGGGCAATGGGCTTCAGCCTGGCCCAGATCTATCGCAATGTACTGCTGCCGCAAGCGTACCGGATCATCATTCCGCCGCTTACTTCGGAATTTCTCAACGTCTTCAAGAACTCCTCGGTCGCCTCGTTGATCGGCCTGATGGAGCTGTTGGCGCAAACCAAACAGACTGCTGAATTCTCGGCCAACCTGTTTGAGGCCTTCACCCTGGCCACCTTGATCTACTTCACCCTGAACATGGGCCTGATGCTGCTGATGCGCATGGTCGAGAAGAAAGTGGCCGTACCTGGCCTGATTTCCGTAGGAGGCAAGTGATGGAACTGGACTTCTCGGACATCATCCCCGCGCTGCCCGGCCTGTGGAACGGCATGCTGATGACCCTGCAACTGATGGTCATGGGTGTGGTTGGCGGTATCGCCCTGGGCACCGTGCTGGCCCTGATGCGGCTGTCATCGAACAAGCTGATGGCAAACATTGCCGGCGCTTACGTCAACTACTTCCGCTCGATCCCGCTGCTGCTGGTGATCACCTGGTTCTACCTGGCAGTGCCGTTCGTGCTGCGCTGGATCACTGGCGAAGACACACCAATCGGTGCGTTTACCTCGTGCGTCGTGGCCTTCATGATGTTTGAAGCGGCGTACTTCTGCGAAATCGTCCGCGCGGGTGTGCAGTCGATCGCCAAGGGCCAGATGGGTGCAGCCCAGGCGCTGGGCATGACCTACAGCCAGACCATGCGCCTGATCATCCTGCCGCAGGCGTTTCGCAAGATGACCCCGCTGCTGCTGCAGCAGAGCATCATCCTGTTCCAGGACACCTCGCTGGTGTACACCGTGGGCCTGGTCGACTTCCTCAACTCGGCCCGTGCCAGTGGCGACATTGTCGGCCGCGCGAATGAATTCCTGCTGTTCGCCGGTCTCGTCTACTTCATTATCAGCTTCTCCGCTTCATGGCTGGTCAAGCGCCTGCAAAAAAGGATCACCGTATGATTTCCATCAAGAACGTCAACAAGTGGTACGGCGACTTCCAGGTGCTCACCGACTGCACCACCGATGTCAAAAAGGGTGAAGTGGTCGTGGTCTGCGGGCCATCCGGTTCGGGCAAATCGACCCTGATCAAGTGCGTCAATGCGCTGGAGCCGTTCCAGAAGGGCGACATCGTCGTTGATGGCACCTCGATCTCCGACCCGAAGACCAACCTGCCCAAGCTGCGCTCGCGGGTTGGGATGGTGTTCCAGCACTTCGAGCTGTTCCCGCACCTGACCATTACCGAGAACCTGACCATCGCCCAGATCAAGGTGCTTGGCCGGAGCAAGGAAGAAGCCACCAAGAAAGGCCTGGCCCTGCTTGAGCGGGTCGGCCTGTCGGCCCACGCCCACAAGCACCCTGGCCAGCTCTCTGGCGGTCAGCAGCAACGTGTGGCGATTGCCCGCGCCCTGTCGATGGACCCGATCGTCATGCTGTTCGACGAACCGACCTCGGCACTTGACCCGGAAATGGTCAGCGAAGTACTCGACGTGATGGTCCAGTTGGCCCACGAAGGCATGACCATGATGTGCGTGACCCACGAGATGGGCTTTGCTCGCAAAGTGGCCGACCGAGTGATCTTCATGGACAAGGGCAACATCGTCGAAGACTGCACCAAAGACGAATTCTTCGGTGATCAGACAGCTCGCGACCAGCGTACTCAGCACTTCCTCAGCAAAATCCTGCAACACTAAGCCGGCCGCAGCGCCTCCGGTTCGGTCCGAACCGGGCTGGGGGTGCTGGTCGTGACAAGGCCACTGTGATGAAATGCGACCCCTCGCTCCTGCGCCCTGCCCTGCCTGCCGTGAAATCCCGTCTGATCCGCCAACTGCTGCTACCACCTCTGATCATCCTGCTGATGGTCGGCCTCGGCCTGATCGGCTATGTGCTGAGCGACAACAGCGGCATTCGTATCCTCAGCGAAAACGGCGAACGGCAACTCGAACTGCATGCGCGCACGGTCGAGAGCGAAATCAGCAAGTACACCTACCTGCCAAGCCTGCTGGAGCTGGAAGACAGCGTCTCGCAACTGCTCAGCGAGCCCGAAGGCGGTGCGCGGCAGAGCGTCAACGAATACCTCGAAGGCCTCAACCGTCGCAGCCGCAGCCGGGCGATCTTCGTCCTCGATACCAGTGGCCGAGTCCAGGCGACCAGCAACTGGCGCGACGCTGACTCATTCCTGGGTGAGGACCTGTCGTTCCGCGCCTATTTCCAGGACGCGGTGCGTGGCGAGCCTGGGCGCTTCTACGGCATCGGCAGCACCACCGGCGAAGCCGGCTACTACCTGGCTCACGGCCTGGAAGAGCACGGCAAGATCATCGGCGTGGCGGTGATCAAGGTGCGCCTGGACACCCTTGAAGAGCGCTGGCAGCGCGCCCGTCTCGAGGCGTTTGTCAGTGATGAAAACGGCATCATCATCCTTTCCAGCGACCCAGCTCGGCGGCTCAAGGCCGTCCGTGCGCTGAGCCCGCAGACCAAGGAACGCCTGGCGCGTAGCCTGCAATATTACTGGTGGCCATTGAACGAGTTGGAGCCACTGGCCCGCGAAACCCTTGCCGATGGCGTCGAGAAGCTGACCTTCCCGGCCAACAGCGAAACCGCCCAAGGCAAGCCGCACGAGGTCACCTACCTGGCGCAGACTCGTCGCCTTGCCGATACGCCGTGGCACTTCACGCTGCTCACGCCACTGCAGGACCTGCGCCGCGAGTCGATGATCCAGGGCGTGCTGGTCGCGGTAGCCTTCGCCTTGCTGACCATCCTTGGCATTGCCTGGAACGAACGGCGCAAGGTCATCGCCACGCGCCTCGCCGCACGTGAGGCACTGGAAGAGGCCAACAGCCACCTCGAACGCAAGATTGCCGAGCGTACGGCTGACCTGCGCGCAAGCAACGAGCGCCTCAAGGGCCAGATTCGCGAGCGCCGACATGCCGAACAGACCCTGCGCCAGGCGCAGGACGAGCTGGTCCAGGCCGGCAAGCTGGCAGCTATCGGCCAGATGTCGACCAGCATTGCCCACGAACTCAATCAACCGCTTGCCGCCCTGCGGACACTGTCGGGCAATACCGTACGCTTTCTTGAACGCGGCGCACTGGATACCGCCAGCGCCAATCTGCAGACCATCAACGGCCTGATCGACCGCATGGGCAGAATCACCGCCAGCCTGCGCTCGTTTGCCCGGCGCGCCGATGATGGCGGCCAGGCTTCGCTGGCCCAGGCCGTCGAGGCCAGCCTGCAGGTGCTGGCCAACCGGATTGCCGGCAGCCACGTGCAGCTGCACAATCTGTACGAGGATCAGTTGCTGGCCATTGATCAGACTCGCCTCGAGCAGATTCTGGTCAACCTGATCGGCAATGCCCTGGACGCCATGGCCAGCCAGCCGCAGCCGCAACTGTGGCTGGAAGGTGAACTTCAGGGCGAGAAGTACCGCCTGTTGGTGCGCGACAATGGCCACGGTATCGATGACGATACGCGCAAGCACCTGTTCGAACCGTTTTTCACGACCAAACCGGGCGAACACGGCCTGGGCCTGGGCCTGACCCTGTCGGCAAGCCTGGCGGCTGCCGCCAAGGGTTTACTCAGCGTCGAGCACCCCGCCAGCGGCGGTACGGCGTTCGTCCTCGCCCTGCCGCTGGTCAACACCCCCACAGAACCGACACAGCTGCCATGAGCGAAGGGTCCCCATGAACCAAGCACCCTTGACCGTCCTGATCGTCGAAGATGACCCGCATGTACTGCTCGGCTGCCAGCAGGCGCTGGCTCTGGAAGACATCGCCTGCGAAGGCGTGGGCAGCGCCGAGCTTGCCCTGGAGCGTATCGGCGACGACTTCGCCGGCATCGTGGTCAGCGACATCCGCCTGCCCGGCATCGATGGCCTGGAGCTGCTGAGCCGGCTCAAGGCTCGTGATCGCGCCCTGCCGGTGGTATTGATCACCGGCCACGGCGACATCGACATGGCGGTCGGCGCGATGCGCAACGGCGCCTACGACTTCATGGAAAAACCGTTCTCGCCCGAGCGTCTGGTCGAAGTGGTCCGCAGGGCTCTGGAGCAGCGCGGCCTGGCCCGTGAAGTGGTGTCCCTGCGCCGTCAATTGGCCAGCCAGAGCACGCTGGAGGGCCGCATCATCGGCCGCTCGCCGGCCATGCAGGAGCTGCGCGAGTTGATCGCCAATGTCGCCGACACCTCGGCCAATGTGTTGATCGAAGGTGAGACCGGCACCGGCAAGGAGCTGGTCGCCCGCTGCCTGCACGATTTCAGCCGGCGCCAGGCGCAACCGTTCGTGGCGCTCAACTGCGGCGGCTTGCCGGAAAACCTCTTCGAGAGCGAGATTTTCGGCCACGAGGCCAATGCCTTCACCGGAGCGGGCAAGCGCCGTATCGGCAAGATCGAGCATGCCAACGGCGGCACGTTGTTTCTCGATGAAGTCGAAAGCATGCCGATCAACCTGCAGATCAAGCTGCTGCGGGTGCTGCAGGAGCGGACGCTGGAGCGGTTGGGCTCGAACCAGAGCATTGCAGTGGATTGTCGCCTGATTGCCGCGACCAAGTCTGATCTGAATGCGCTGGGCCAAAGCGGCCAGTTCCGCAGCGACCTGTACTACCGGCTCAACGTGGTGACCCTGGAGCTGCCACCGCTGCGCGAACGGCGTGAGGATATCCTGCAGTTGTTCGAGCATTTCCTGCAGCAGTCGGCGTTGCGCTTTGACCGTGAAACACCTGAGCTGGACAGCCAGACTCTGTCGCGGTTGATGTCCCACGACTGGCCAGGCAACGTACGCGAACTGCGCAACGTCGCTGAACGTTACGCACTGGGTTTGCCAGCGTTCAAGAAAACCGCCAGCGGCGGCGCCAGCCAGGGCCTGGGCTTTGCTGAAGCGGTAGAAGCATTCGAGCGCAATCTGCTCAGTGACGCCCTGCAACGCAGCGGTGGTAACTTGAGCCAGGCCAGCCTGGAACTGGGTATGGCCAAGACCACACTGTTCGACAAGGTAAAGAAATACGGCCTCGGCTGACTTCAATCACTACGGGAAGATTCTGTGGACCTGGTATTCAAAGCAGCCCTGGGCGCCGGTGTGGTGATCTTGCTGGCGATCCTGTCGAAGACCCGCAATTACTACATTGCCGGGCTGGTGCCGTTGTTTCCGACCTTCGCCTTGATCGCCCATTACATTGTCGGCAAGGGCCGCTCGATCGAGGATCTGAAAACCACCATCCTGTTCGGTATGTGGTCGATCATCCCCTACTTCATCTATCTGCTGACGCTGTATGTGCTGGTCGAACGCATGCGCCTGGAGGCATCGCTGGCACTGGCCACCCTCGCCTGGCTGATCGCCGCAACGTTGTTGGTGACCGTGTGGGTGCGTCTGCACTGAGCGTTGCCCGCCGCTACAGCCTGGCGAGGTGCCCGAGTTGTCCGCGCTGGGCTTTCAGATACGGCAACACCGCGCCAAGCAGAGGCGCCTCGAATGGCGCCTGAAACCGATGAGCCAGCCCCGGAATCAGGCGCAATTGGCTGCCCTGGATGTGCGCTGCCAGGTGCACCCCGTGCATCACCGGTAACAGCGGATCTGCCGTACCGTGCACCACCAGGGTCGGCACGCGCAGTTGATTGAGCAACTCGACCCGGCTCGGTTCGGCCAGAATCGCCAGGATCTGGCGCTTGGCGCCTTGCGGATTGAACGCTCGATCATAGGCCTGGGCTGCCTGTTGAATCAGCTCCTGGCGCTCGTCATGCACCTGCGGGCTGCCCAGCGCGGCGAGCAGGTCAGCCTGCTGCTCGATGGCCACTGCACGGTTGGGGGCACTGCGCCGCGCCAGCAATTGCAGCAACGCCGCGTTTGGTTGCGGCAAGCCAGCAGCGCCGGAACTGGACATCACCAAGGTCAGGCTGCGCACCCGCTGCGGCTGCATGGCGGCAAGGTGCTGGGCGATCATGCCGCCCATGCTTACCCCCAACACATGAAACCGTTCGATGTGCAGTGCGTCCATCAACTGCAGGCCATCTTCGGCCATATCGGTCAGGCTGTACGGGGCTGACACGCCCAGACCCAGCTTGTAGCGCAGCGCCTCGAAGGTCAGATTGGCCGAGGCTGGCGGGCTGTTCCAGCGCGTCAGGCCGGCGTCGCGGTTGTCGTAGCGGATCACCCGAAAGCCCTGTCGGCACAGGGCTTCTACCACGTCGTCAGGCCAGTGGATGAGCTGCCCGCCCAAGCCCATCACCAGCAGCAGTGCAGGGTCCGACGCTGCGCCAACGCTTTGATAGACCATGCTCACCGCCCCTAGCTCGGCCCGCTGCGGTGCCACAGAGGCATCGCAGCGGGACATGGCCATGGCGCTCGGCGCACTCCCCAGCAGCAACAATACAAACAAGAAAAAACGCATCGACCAACACCAGCATGCAAAGCCCCATTAGTGCGCCAGTGTGATGAAGATCGTCAAAGCGCGCTGCCACACTTGCGTGACAGTTTGATGAAGCCTGCCAAGTGGTCATCCGCCCAGCGTTAAGTACCGCCGCTGCATCCTCTACGTTCCGTTCAATTACCGGGCACCTCTGCCTGCAGTTTGAAAGGAAAACGTAATGACCATCGAGGACGACACCCCGGCATTCATGCCCTTGCCTGCTGACAGCGGTCTATTCGCCATTGCCGAAACTGCCGGCAGCGATGCTGCTGGCGAGCAGTGGCAACTGGCGTCGCAGCAGTTCAATGATCTGTTCGCCAAGGCCCCCGGCGCACGCCAGGCTATTGCAGCGCTACTGCGCAGCAGCTATGACGTGGACCCAGCCATCACCGGGCTCATGCTCAGGCAGGGCCAGCGCCAGCAGTTCATCAGTTTGCTTGAGCTCAGCGTATTCGCGCGGACACACCCTGCTACGCGCATCCCCGCACAACTGACAGCAACCCTTCATGGCGTACCCTCGACAGGGCCGCGCCTCGCCCTGATGAATGCCCAGCAACTGTTTGACGAACTTGCCGGACTGGATCTGAGCGCAGCGATCAGGCAGCAGTGGCAGGGCTACTGGGACGCTCGGGCTCAGCGCTCGCCGCTGAGCCGGCAAGCATTGGCCAGCAAGCAGTACCTGAACCATCTGCATGCGGCGCTGGTGCTGGCCGGCGCGAGCAAGATCCTCAGCACTGAACAGCTGCAACCGCTGCTGACACTACTGGAAGCCCCGGAAGAGGTTCTTGCCGAAGATGCGCTGGTCACCGTGCAGACGCTCAGCAGCGAGCCAGGCGCGCTGCTGTTCAGCACCCAAGGCAGCGACGTCCAGGTGCTGTATCGCCCCGCATTGCAGTCACCTGTGAGTGTCCATACCAGCGCCGAGTCGGTAGACACCGCGCTCGCAGTCCAGGCCGGGCAACCACTGCTGTACGAAGCGCTGGACAAGATCGTGCGCGGCTTCGCCCGGCTACTGGAGGCGCAGCTGCAAGCGCTGATTGAAGCCATTGAGCATGACCCGGGCAGTGATCTGCCGGCCCATGCCGGCTTCGCCCTGATCAAGGCCGACGAGCTCGATTTGCGCAAGCATGCACCGGCCTGGATGGCCCCGTCGCCTTTGGCAAGCGAAAGCGTACCCGACGCGGGTGGCTCGCCCCGCCTGTTCGACTTCGGCAGGTTAGGCCTGGACGTACCCGCCTCGGTCCGGCGCGCCTCGATCAGCCACCAACTGCACGCGCTCGCAGCACTCGATGAAGCCCAGCAGCAGCGCTTCGAAGAGGCAGAAGTCGCGCTGCAGGTGGTGCGCGACACCGCTGACGCCGCAATCGACGAGCAATTCGAAGCGACCCAGTGGGACGCATCGGCGACGCCTGCGACCGCCACCGACGCGCTGCTGCAGGCGCACCGCCAGGGTCTGCGTGGACACGCCCGGATCCAGCATTTGCTGGGTCAGGTGGAGGCCGCCGAGCTGACCTGGATAGATGCCGTACTGGGCGCCGATCAAACGCAGGATGTTGCGGTGGCAGCCTCCCTTGTATTCAAACCCGTGACCGTGACTGCCAGCGAAGCGCAGCCCGCCGATTACCGTCTGCCGGACGCCATGGTCATCACGACCCAGGCAGCCCTGGATGACCGCACCAGCACCCAGAGCCTGCTGCTGTACTGGCCAGGTGAGTCAGGCGGCTTGCTCCGCTGTGCCGACCGTGCAGCCCTGGAAGACTGTTTCGCCGTGCCTCATGACCAGCGTCAGACCTTGCAACTGGAACCGATCAGCGGCGACGCCCTGCGCTATATCCTCGACGCTCAGCTCAGCAGCAACCTGGCGGCGCTGAGCGCTGAACCGACCCCTGCCGAGCACGCTGTCGCTGCGCTCAAGGCAACCCTGCGAGCAGGCCTCAAGGTGCCTGCGCATGCCGCGCGCGCCATCGCCCGACAGATGCTTGAGCAACAGCGCGACACGCTCGCTGTGGCGGGTGCCGCTCCGGAGTGGCTGCGCAGTATGCCCAAGGAAGAGCGCGCGACGCTGGTTGCGCTGGTTGCTGCCTATCGCCCGGCGATGCGTGCCAGCCATGCGCTGACCCGCCGCGACCTGCCGGGCCGTGACCAGTTCTGCCTGGGCTTGCTCAACCGCCGTCTGAAGCAGGATTTCAGTGACCATGACTACAGCCAGATCAGCCTGGACCTACCGGTCAGTGTGTCGTTGGAAAAAGATCCGATCATCGGTAGCGGTGCGCCCGGCGTACCGTTCAAACACATCGCCGTACCAAGCAAGACCCGTGAAAGCCTGCCTCTGCTGAACGTGCTGCTGGCCAACATCGACGAGCCGATGCGCGCGCGGCTGCGTTTTCTCAAACTCGAGCTGGCTAGCCCCGCCCCCCTTGTTCAGGCCTCACTGAGTGCGGGGCTGAGCCCTGCCTACCTGGCTACCCTGGCTAGCGAATTGAATCTGGCCCAGCGCTATGAAGATGCCATCCGGGCAGCGTTCAATGGCTCGCATGAAACCGATTACGCCCGCGCATTTCGCCGCGAGACGTTGCTCGAGCCCGTGCGTCTGACGTTGCAGATGCAAAGCCTGTTGCTGCATGCGCAGGGTCATCTGGACAGCGCCAGCCAGGCTATTCTGCGTATCGTGATCGATGCCGGCAGCAGCGCTCAGTACCAGGCCGACGGCCATGATATTCGCCTGATCGCCGCACAATTGACCAGCGGCGGCGCAGACACCCACGAACAGGCAGTGACCCTGTCGGGCGTTACTTTCATCGAAGACCGCAGCAGCGGCATCACCTTGCTTTACCTGCCCGACCACCCAAGCAGCCCGATACGGCAATATCCGGATCTGGAGCAAGCACGCATGAGCCTGTTCGAGCGCACCCAGCAGGACCAGGAAGCCAGCTATCTGGCCAGCCGGGCGCTGCTGGGCAACCCGGCAGCCCACCGTTCACGTCTGCAACAAGCTCATCTGCATCAGTTCAGCGGAGTCATCGGCCTGGGCGTGCAATGGCCGGCCACCACCTCGCTGGCGCAACTGCTGCTGGACGCGCAGATGGGCCGGCTGATCGAGGCCAACCGCGCCACATCCCGCTCCAACCACGATCTTTGGCTGGAAAACTACGCCTACCAGAGCGGCATGGTCTTCAACTATCTGAAAATGGCGTTCGGCTTTGTGCCCTTCGTCGGCACCGCCATTGGCATCTACGACTTCTTCGATGCCGCTGCTCAGGCGGTGCGCGCATTCACTGAAGGAGAAGTCGCTCGCGGCATGAGTGAACTGGAAGCCGCACTGGTAGCGTTCATCGATGCGGCAATGGACCTGGTTACCGGCGTAGGTTTCAGCGCCAGTGGTGCCCGGCAAATGGCCCGCGGCCGCCAGTTGCGTCATCTGGCCGGCACCGGCGCCAATCGCTGGCGCCCGGATGCCGGAGTCAGCCAGCGGCTGCAGCGCCTACAGGGTTATGGCTACCAGCAGCCGCTGTCGCTGGCCAATCAGCACACCGCTGGCCACGGCCGCTGGCAAGGCATCTACCGCCTCGAGGAGGGTAACTTCATCGCGATCGAGGGGCAGCCATTCGAGGTGCAGTGGGACGCTGCGATGAACACATGGCGCCTGGCCGGCAACCAGCACAAGACCTGGAAACTCGCGGTAGCGTTGGATGCGAACGGCCGTTGGGATACTCACTTCGCCCTGTACGGCAGCCACCTGCAGGGCGCCGGTGCAGGCGGTGGCCAGGCTATCGGGAGGCTCGCCGACACCCTCGACCCGCTTTGGCCGGACCCCATTCGTGAACGCCTGCCGCGCTGGTGGCGTGATCGCGCCTACCGCACCTATGGGCAGTTGCGCGACCGAATCGGCAGCCAGATCGACGGGGTGATGCGCCAGAGCCGTGACATCAACGAGCGCTTGCGCCAAGCGGGCGCGAACACTGACCAGCGCCTGCCCGGCGCCTTGCAAGCATGCATCGATGACACGCGGCGCGTGTACGATGACTGCCTGGCGTTTCAACGCTTGTCTACCGGCAGGGTCCAGGCCAGCGTCAAGGCTCAGGCCAATGCCCTGGCAGGCTTGATCTGCGACTGCCATCACCGCCTGCAGAAGCTCAGCCAGCAACGCACCCTGGAACTGCTCGACGAGATCCTCGAACTGACCCCGACTTCGCACAGAAAAGCCGAGAAGCTGGCGACGGCCAGCAACGCCGGCGACGTCGACCGCATTGTTGGCGAAGTGCTCGCACTGCATGCGCAAACGCGCGCACTGCGTGTGCAGATGCTGGCCGAAGTCGAGGTACTGCGCGAGCAGCTCAATGCCCTGCGCATCTGGCGAGTAGCGTTCAGCAAGCCGGGCAAGCAGGCCGGTCTGGCAGCCGTCATCGATGATGACCTGGCGAGCCTTACCAATGCTGTTCTGGACTACACGAGCCTGATGCAGCTGACCGGCCTGATATGCACACCGGTAACGCAAATGAACCTGCCCTGGATCAAGCTACAAGGGCAGATCAGCCGCCCTCGCGCCGACCTGGAGCGTGCGCTGTATGCATTGCACGAATTGGCTGCGGCCAAACCAAGTGCCGCCCAACGCCAGGCGATTCTGAGTGCTTCGCTCAGCCAGATCGACAGCTTCCGCACCAACTCGCGCTACTGGCAGTCAAGCTACGCCAGCTACATCGACGCCGCCTCGGCGCAGCGTCTGGACACTACCCTGCTGGCCTATCAGGAACACTTCCGCGGTTTTCTGCTCGACCGCAGCAAGGCGCTGCCCAAGGTCCAAAGCAAAGGCGCCAGCCAGCCGCGGGTATTTGCCACCAGCGACAACCAGTATCTGGTTGGCGAACGCGTTCAGCAGAGCAATACCTACCGCATCACCGGGGTCAATGGCCACACCGAAATCTACGTCCAGGATGGCAGCGGCAATTTCACCTTGAGCAACCCGCCCGTGCTGCCGCCGAGCCGCCAGCGCTCTTTGGCAGAACTCAGGACCGAAGCCAGTCGGCAACTGGCCGACTTGCCCGACTATCGCGCTCACGTCGACCGTTATGCACGACAGGCCATGGACGGCGCCAGCCTGGAAGATCTGCTGCAATTCAAAGCCAGTGACCTCAATGACCTGGCCAGACGCATCCAAGCGCAGACCAGCGATGAGCCACTGTTGGCGCAGCTCAGGGACGCGGCAAGCAGGCTGATCGATGAAGGTCGGGCGTTGCACATCCGTCAGCACAAGACCACCAGCCAACCCACAGCGGCCAGGCTTGATTATCTGCTGACGCACAACGCGGTGGATATCCAGCGCATCGGCACGTTGGTCGAGCTACGCAGGCAAGCTGACGGACGCCGCGACTACATGCAGGAGTTCGTGGTCCGTGATCTGCAGCTGCAGCCCGCGCAGCCACTCTGGTATGTCCACGTCCACTTCAACAAGGCCGAGCCGGTGTTCAGCGACTTCGTCAAAGCTCACCTGAAGACCCCCGCACAACGTTACCTGGGCCGGGAGTGGCAGAGCAGCCACATCGAAGCCATCTGGCGCGGCGACATTGGCCGAGCACTTGCCGAGAAACACTTCGCGGCGGTGTTCTAGCTGGCTACACGGGCGGCCCGATACGGCCGCCCATGCAGCACTGGCAGATCGACAAGGGGCACCAACATGAGCCAAACTCACGCACTATTGCGTTTAGCTCCGGAGTGCGTCGTGCTTGAAATCCGTCACCTGAAAACCCTTCATGCACTGCGCGAATCCGACAGCCTGGTCGAGGCCGCCGAGCGCCTGCACCTGACCCAGTCGGCACTCTCGCACCAGTTCAAGGAGCTCGAAGAGCGCCTGGGCATGCCGCTGTTTGCCCGCAAGACCAAACCCATTCGCTTCACCAGCGCCGGCCTGCGCCTGCTGCAACTGGCTGACGCCACCCTGCCCTTGCTGCGCGGCGCCGAACGCGACATCGCCCGGCTGGCCGGCGGCACTGCCGGGCGCCTGCACATGGCGATCGAATGCCACAGCTGTTTCCAGTGGCTGATGCCGACCATCGACCAGTTCCGCGACGCCTGGCCGGAAGTCGAGCTGGACCTGGCTTCTGGCTTCGCCTTTGCCCCGCTGCCGGCGTTGGCCCGCGGCGATCTCGACCTGGTGGTGACCTCCGACCCACTCGACCTGGCCGGGATCACTTACGTGCCGCTGTTCACCTATGAGGCAATGCTGGCGGTGGCCAACCAGCATGCGCTGGCGAGCAAGCCGTATATGGTGCCGCAGGATCTGATCGACCAGACCCTGATCACCTACCCGGTGGAACGTGACCGTCTCGACATCTTTACCCGCTTCCTCGAGCCTGCCGACATCGAGCCCGCCGCCATCCGCACCTCGGAGCTGACGGTGATGATGATGCAGCTGGTAGCCAGCGGTCGTGGCGTCTGCGGCATGCCGCACTGGGCGCTGCACGAATACAGCTCGCGCGGCTATGTGAAGGGTAAGCGCTTGGGTGAAAAAGGCCTGTTTGCCACGCTCTACGCCGGGGTACGCACCGACATGCTCGATGCACCGTACATGCGCGACTTCCTGCTGACCGCCAAGGACACCTCGTTCGCCACCCTTGATGGGGTCAGCGCGGTGCGTTGAGCAACTGGCGGTCCAGCGGCAGGATCAGGCCAAGGCTGGCTAGACGAACGGCCCCTTGCCAAGTGCGCGCTTGAACGCCATAACCAGAACATGAACCTGCCTACCTCGCAGCACCCTGCCCTCGCGCTGTTTCATCCCGCCGTCAGCCGCTGGTTTGGCCAGCGCTTTGCCGCGGTTACCGACGCCCAGGCCCGCGCCTGGCCGTTGATCCATGCCGGCCAGTCGGTGCTGCTGACGGCGCCGACTGGCTCGGGCAAGACCCTCAGCGCTTTTCTGGCAGTACTCGACGAGCTGTTCCGTGAGGGGCTGGCCAATGATGGTCAGCTGGCTGAGCAGACCCAGGTCATCTATGTGTCGCCACTCAAGGCGCTGTCCAACGACATCCGCCTGAATCTGCAGGCACCGCTGGAAGGCATCAGCCAGGAGATTCAGGCCCAGGGTCTGCAGGCCCCGAAGATCACTACCGCGGTGCGCACCGGCGACACCCCGCAAAAAGAGCGTGCAGCGATGCGCCGGCGTGCGCCGCATATTCTGGTGACCACGCCTGAATCGCTGTATGTGCTGCTCGGGTCGGCGTCCGGGCGCGCGGGCCTTGGCAGCGTGCACACGGTCATCGTCGACGAGATCCACGCCGTGGCCGGCAACAAGCGCGGCTGCCATCTGGCACTGACGCTGGAGCGCCTGCAAGCCCTGACCGGCAAACCGTTACGGCGCATCGGTTTGTCTGCCACACAGCGCCCGGTCGAGCGGGTGGCGCAGTTTCTGGTCGGCCAGCAGCGGCCCTGCGCGATTGTCGACGTTGGCCACGCACGCCAGCGCGACCTGGCCATCGAGGTGCCGCCGGTGCCGCTTGGCGCGGTCATGGCCAGCGATGCCTGGAATCTGGTCTACGACCGCCTGGCCGAGCTGGCCCGCGCCCATCGCACCACCCTGGTATTCGTCAATACTCGCCGGCTGGCCGAGCGCCTGACCCGTCATCTCGGCGAGCGCCTTGGCCAGCAGGTGGTTGCCGCACACCATGGCAGTTTGGCCAAAGAGCATCGCCTGCTCGCCGAGCAGCGGCTGAAGGCCGGCGAACTTCAGGTGCTGGTCGCGACCGCGTCGCTGGAGCTGGGCATCGATATCGGCGAAGTCGAGCTAGTCTGCCAGATCGCTTCGCCAGGTTCGATCGCGGCGTTCATCCAGCGTGTTGGCCGCTCTGGCCACCAGGTCGACGGCACGCCCAAGGGGCGTCTGTTCGCCACTTCGCGCGACGACTTGATCGAGTGCGTGGCGTTGCTTGAATGCGTGCGCCGCGGCGAGCTGGATGAACTGCATATACCCAAGGCGCCGTTGGATGTGCTGGCTCAGCAGATCGTGGCCGAAGTCAGCAACCAGCCCTGGTCCGAGCAGGCCCTGTTCGATTGCCTGCGCCAGGCCACGCCCTTTGCCGCGCTCGAATATGAACACTACCAGGCGTTGCTGCGCTTGCTTGCCGAGGGCTACAACGGTCGCCTCGGCGTGCGCGGTGCCTATGTGCACCGGGATGCGGTCAGCGGCATGTTGCGCGGCCGCCGCGGCAGCCAGCTGACGGCCTTGACCAGCGGCGGCACCATCCCCGAGAACGCCGACTACAGCGTGCTGCTGGAACCCCAGGCGCTGAACATCGGCAGCGTCAACGAAGATTTCGCGGTCGAGAGCATCACCGGCGATATCTTCCAGCTCGGCAATGCCTCCTACCGCATCCTGCGGGTCGAGGCCGGCAAGGTACGGGTCGAAGATGCCCACGGGCTGCCGCCGACCATCCCGTTCTGGCTGGGCGAAGCGCCCGGGCGCAGCGATGAGCTGTCGGCGGCAGTCGCGCGCCTGCAAGGCGAGCTCGACCAGCAGCTGCAAGCCAGCCAGGGCGCGCTGGAGCCGGTCAGCCAATGGCTGGCGAGCAGCTATCAGCTGGATCAGGCCTGCGTCAGCCAACTGGTCGATTATCTGGGCCGCACCTGGCAGGTGCTGGGCGCCTTGCCGTCCCAGCAGACGCTGATCATGGAGCGTTTTTTCGATGAGTCAGGCGGCACTCAACTGATCATCCATTCGCCCTATGGCAGCCGCGTCAATCGCGCCTGGGGCCTGGCCCTGCGCAAACGCTTTTGCCGCACCTTCAACTTCGAGCTGCAGGCGGCCGCCAGTGAAGATGCAATCGTGCTGTCGCTGTCCGCTGGCCATAGCTTCGAGCTGGATGAAGTGTGGCGCTACCTCTCCAGCAACAGCGCCGAAGCGATCCTGATTCAGGCGGTGCTCGACGCGCCTCTGTTCGGCGTGCGCTGGCGCTGGATCGCCTCGGTAGCGCTGGCCTTGCCGCGTTTTGTCGGCGGGCGCAAGGTGGCGCCGCAGATTCAGCGGATGAAGAGCGAGGACCTGGTTGCAGCCGTATTCCCCGATCAGTTGGCCTGCCTGGAAAACATCGCCGGCGAGCGGCAGATTCCCGAGCATCCGCTGGTGGCCCAGACCTTGGAGGACTGCCTGCACGAAGCCCTGGACAGCGATGGCTGGCTGGCCTTGCTCAAACGTATGGAAGGCGGTCAGCTGCGCCTGATCAGCCGCGACCTGCCGGCGCCCTCGCCACTGGCAGCGGCCATACTCAATGCCAGGCCCTATGCGTTTCTGGACGATGCGCCGCTGGAGGAGCGGCGCACCCAGGCGGTACTCAACCGGCGCTGGAGCGAGGTCGACAGTGCCGATGACCTCGGTGCACTGGATGCCGACGCCATCATCGCCGTGGCTCAGGAAGCGTGGCCGCAACCGAGCAACAGCGACGAGATGCACGAAGCGCTGATGAGCCTGGGTTGCATCACCCAGGCTGAAGCAGCAACCAATCCGGGCTGGCTGACGCTGTTGCAGCGGCTGGCCAAGAGCGGTCGCAGTGCCCGCCTGGAGTGCCCCGAGCAGCCACTGTGGCTGGCCCGCGAGCGCCTGAACCTGTTCAACGTGCTGTACCCGCAGGCGTTGCTCGAGCCTGCCCTGACCTTGTTGCCAGGCTTCGATGCACCGATCGATACCGACAGCGCCCTGCGCGAGCTGCTGCGCTCTCGCCTGAGCGGAGGCGGCCCGCAAAGCCTTGAGCAGATAGCGACGCCATTGGGCCTGCCGCCGGCGCAGGTTGAGCAGGCGCTGGCCGCGCTCGAACAACAGGGTGTACTGCTGCGCGGCTACTTCTGCCCCGGCGTGCAGGCACTGCAGTGGTGCGAGCGGCATCTGCTTGCACGCATCCATCGCTATACGGTCAAGCGGCTGCGCCGGGAGATCGAGCCGGTCAGCCTGCAGGACTACATGCGTTTCCTGTTCGACTGGCAACACCTGGCACAAGACCAGCGCATGCGTGGCCGCGAGGCGCTTGGCGAAATACTCGGCCAACTGCAAGGGTTCCCCGGCGGCGCCGGCGCCTGGGAGGCCGATTTGCTGCCGGCGCGCATCAGCGATTACAGCCCGCAATGGCTGGATGACGCCTGCCGCAGCGGGCAATGGGCCTGGAGCCGGCTGGCGTCGACCGCGGCCAGCAGTACCCTGGCGAGCACACCGCTGGCGCTGTTGCCACGCGAGCACCTGAGCCTGTGGCGCAGCCTGACCAGCACGCCTGAGGTCGCCAGCCTCGGCCCGCGGGCGCAGCGTGTGCATGCTGCACTGCAGGCGCATGGGGCGTTGTTTTTCGAGGAGCTGTCACAGGAGGCGCATCTGCTGCCCAGCGAGCTGGAAACAGCCTTGCAGGAATTGGTCGGCGCGGGCCTGGTCGGCGCCGACAGCTTCATCGGCTTGCGCTGCCTGATCACCCCCACCGCCAAGCGCAAACCCCGTATCAGCCGACGCGGGCGGCCACCGTTGTTCAGCGACATGGCCCATGCCGGGCGCTGGGCACTGCTCAGGCGCAACAGCGACGAACCCGATCATGACCAGCGCCTGGAGTACATCGCCCGGGCGCTGCTACGCCGCTATGGGGTGATCTGCTGGCGTCTGTTGGCGCGTGAGTCGGACGCGCTGCCGAGTTGGCGCGAACTGCTGCGCTGCTACCAGCGCCTGGAAGCCCGCGGCGAAATCCGCGGCGGGCGGTTTATTGCCGGGCTGGCCGGCGAACAGTTCGCCCTGCCGGATGCGGTCGGGCTGCTCCGTCAGGTCAGGCGCAGGCCGCTGGATGGCGAGCTGCTGCTGATCAACGGAAGCGATCCACTGAACCTGCTCGGCACCCTGCTGCCGGGCGCCAAGCTGCCGGCAGTGGCCGGTAATCGGCTGCTGTACAAGGACGGTGTGCCGGTGGCGACGCGGGCCGGCGGGCGCTATGTTTTTCTGCTTGAAGCCCCTGCGGAGGAGCAGGATAGCTGGCGGCAAAAACTGCTGCGCGGTTGACTGCGCTGGCCATGTGCCGGGCGTTAGCGCTATGGTCGTGGTTTGCCCCAGGCCCTGAGCCTGACCGAGCCATCGCAAGGATTTCGTATGAGCCTGTCACTCCTCAGCCGCTACGCCTTCTTCGCCGCATGCGTCCTGTTCACCCTCGCCAGCCTGCCGTTCATCCATCATGACTGGCTCTGGCCGTTCACCCTGACCAGCGCCGTGCTGAGCCTGATCGGCGTGTTCGACCTGCTGCAAAAGCGCCACGCGGTGCGCCGCAATTACCCGATCCTGGGCAACATTCGCTACTTGGTCGAGGCCATTCGCCCGGAAATCCGCCAGTACCTGCTGGAATCCGACAGTGATGCCCTGCCGTTCTCCCGCGCGCAGCGCTCGCTGGTTTATTCGCGAGCCAAGAACGAGGCATCGGACAAGCCTTTCGGCACCCTGATCGACGTCTACCAGTCCGGTTTCGAGTTCATCGGCCACTCGATGCGCCCGGCGCCGTTGGCCGACCCAGCGAGTTTTCGGATCATCATCGGCGGCCCGCAGTGCACGCAGCCGTACTCGGCGTCGATCTTCAACATCTCGGCGATGAGCTTCGGTTCACTCAGCGCCAACGCCATTCGCGCGCTCAATCAGGGCGCCAAGCTGGGCAACTTCGCTCACGACACCGGCGAAGGCAGCATCAGCCCGTACCACCGCGAACACGGCGGCGACCTGACCTGGGAGCTGGGCAGCGGCTACTTTGGCTGCCGCACAGCCGATGGCCGCTTCGACCCCGAGCGCTTTGCCGAACAAGCACGCAACCCGCAGGTGCGGATGATCGAGATCAAGATGAGCCAGGGCGCCAAGCCCGGCCATGGCGGGATCCTGCCCAAGCACAAGGTCACCGCCGAAATTGCCGAGACCCGCGGCATTCTGATGGGTGAAGACTGCATCTCGCCATCGCGTCACAGCGCCTTCTCGACGCCCATCGAACTGATGCAGTTCATTGCCCAGCTGCGCGAGCTGTCTGGCGGCAAACCGGTGGGCTTCAAGTTCTGCCTGGGTCACCCGTGGGAGTTCATGGGCATCGCCAAGGCCATGCTCGAAACCGGCATCCTGCCTGACTTCATCGTCGTCGACGGCAAGGAAGGCGGCACCGGCGCAGCGCCGGTGGAGTTCACCGACCACATCGGCGTGCCGCTGCGCGAGGGCTTGCTGTTCGTGCACAACACCCTGGTCGGGCTGAACCTGCGCGACAAGATCAAGCTCGGCGCCAGCGGCAAGATCGTCAGTGCCTTCGACATCGCCAGCGTGCTGGCCATCGGTGCCGACTGGGCCAACTCGGCGCGGGGCTTCATGTTTGCCATCGGCTGCATTCAGTCGCAAAGCTGCCACACCAACAAGTGCCCGACCGGGGTCGCCACCCAGGACCCGCTGCGCCAGCGAGCGCTGGTGGTGCCGGACAAAGCCAACCGCGTGCTCAACTTCCACCACAACACCTTGCGCGCGCTGGCCGAAATGCTCGCGGCGGCTGGCCTGGAGCACCCAGCGCAGTTGGAGGCCAAGCACCTGGTACGGCGGATTTCGGCAACCGAGATCAAGCTGTTCTCGCAGATGCATGTATTCCTCAAACCGGGCGAATTGCTCACCGGCGAGGTCGATGGGCAGTTCTATTCGCGGATGTGGCAACTGGCCCGGGCAGACAGCTTCGAGCCGCACAGCGAGCAGGCCGCCTAAGCGTTTGCAGCGGGTGTCGGTGGTGTCAGCGCGGCATGCTGGCGCTACCGCTCACAAAATTTTCACCTGCTGCGGTCAGCGTCTAAGCTTCAGACACGCAAGACGAAATTACTTGGCCGGATAGATGACTATGGGCGCACAGTGGCAATCGGAACCCTCCAGCACCCAAGCACCTGAAGCAGGTCTGGATAATGCTCCGCCGCCAAAACCACCGCGTCAGCGCAGGTTGTGGTGGCGGTTGATCATTCTCGTCGTGCTGCTGGCAATGATCGCCATCGGCTTTGCCGCTTATGACGAGATGCAGACCTCCAACCTGCAGTCGCGCGAGTTCAGCCGCCTGGCCGCGACCTTGACTTATAGCCTGGAGCCAGGCCCCAGCGATGCCATCGTCTATCCCGGTGAGGGGCCGTTCGATAAACGTCTGGGTTACAGCGCCCTGGGTGAATTTTTGCCGCGTCTGCTCAAGCGTGATTATCTGATCAGCGAACAGGTGCGGTTTTCCCCGGCGCTGATGGACTACGTCGACCATGGTCTGTTTGTGCCCTTTGTCGAGAAGATCCAGGCGGGTTTGACGATTACTGATTGCCGCGGCGACATGCTCTACCAGTACAACTACCCACAACACCTTTACCCGGACTTTGCTGCAATCCCGCCGGTGATGGTCAAGAGCCTGCTGTTTATCGAGAACCGCGACCTGCTCGACCCGGCCGACCCGCGCAACAACCCGGCAGTGGACTGGCCACGCTTCGCCAAGGCCGCCTACAGCCAGATCGCCAAGTATTTCGCCCTGCCCGGCCAGTCGGCCGGCGGCAGCACGCTGGCCACCCAGCTGGAAAAGTACCGCCATTCGCCCGACGGCCTGACCGTCTCGGGGAGCGAGAAGCTGCGCCAGATGCTCTCGGCCAGCGTGCGCGCGTACAAAGGCGGGCCGGATACTACCGAGTCGCGCCAGCGCATCGTGCGTGATTACCTCAACAGCGTGCCGCTGTCGGCAGTGCCTGGCCACGGTGAGGTGCACGGCATGGCCGAAGGGTTGCGGGTCTGGTATGGCGCCGACTTCGATCAGGTCAACCGTGCCCTGGCCTCGACTGCCACCGATGCGGAAAGCCTGGCTGAGCGGGGCCTGGCCTTGCGCCAGGTGCTGTCGTTGATGATCGCCCAGCGCCGCCCTTCGCACTACCTGTCCAAAGGCCGCATCGAGCTGGCCGAGCTGACCGACTCGCATATTCGTGTGCTGGCGGCGGCAAACATCATCGAGCGGCCATTGGCAGATGCGGCGCTGGCCAGCAAAGCACGCTACCGCGACTGGGTGGCGCAGCCGACCATCGTGCCGATCATCACCAACAAGGGCATCAGCCTGGCGCGCAACCGCCTGGCCGGCATGCTCAACCGGCCCCTGTATGACCTCGACCGCCTCGACCTGTCAGCCACCAGTACCCTGCAGGGTGATCTGCAGAACCAGGTCAGCGACTACCTGAAAAAACTCTCCGACCCGGCTTTCGCTGGGGAAATGGGCCTGATCGGCGAGCGCCTGCTGACCAGCAAGACCACCGGCCAGGTGCGTTACAGCTTCACCCTGTTCGAACGTACCGCGGACGGCTCGCGGGTTCGCGTGCAAACCGACAGTACCGACCAGGCGTTCGATATCAACGAGGGCAGCAAGCTCGAGCTGGGCTCCACCGCCAAGCTGCGGGTGCTCACCACCTACCTGCAGATCATCGCCGAGCTGCACGATAAATATGCCGGCAAACCAGTCAGTGAACTGAAGAAGGTGGAGGTCGCCGAGCTGGACCGGTTGACCCAGTGGTCGTTGGAATGGCTGACCCTCAACAGCAAGAATCAAAACCTCGATGCGATGCTCGACGCAGCGCTTGAGCGCAAATACTCGGCCAATACCGGCGAGGCGTTCTTTACCGGCGGCGGCATGCATGTGTTCAACAACTTCCGCAAGGAAGACAACGGCCGCAACCCGACCCTAAAGGACGCACTGCGCGAGTCGATCAACCTGCCGTTCATTCGTCTGATGCGCGACATCGTCCGCTATGTCACCTACCAGCAACCGTTCAACCGGACGATGCTGCTCAAGGATGACGGGGACCCGCGTCGGCAGGAATACCTGGCCCGTTTTGCTGATCGTGAAGGCAGCAACTACCTCATGCGCTTCTGGAAAAAGTACCAGCGCAAGACCTCGCAGCAGCGCCTGGATACCTTCCTCGACAGCATGCGGGTCACCCCGCAGCGGCTGGCCGCGGTGCACCGCTATCTGTTCCCGGAAGCCTCGCAGGAAACCTTCAACGCCTTTGTCCGCGCGCGCAGCAAGGGCGACAAGAAAGCGCTGGCCAGGCTCGACGACGGGCGCCTGTCGCAGATGTACGACAGTTACGGCCCCGGCAGATACGACCTGCCCGATCAGGGTTTCATTGCCAAGGTGCATCCCCTCGACCTGTGGCTGCTCGGTTACCTGCTGAAAAACCCCGGTGCGAGCCTGAGCGAGATGCTCAATGCCGGCCGGTTCGAGCGTCAGGAAGTCTATGGTTGGTTGTTCAAGAGCCGCCATCAGGGTGCGCGTGACAGCCGCATTCGAACCATGGTCGAGATCGAGGCGTTCCTCGATATTCATCAGCGCTGGAAGCAGGTCGGCTACCCGTTCGATCATCTGGTGCCTTCCTTGGCTACTGCCATCGGCAGCTCGGGTGATCGCCCGGCGGCGCTGTCGGAGCTTGTCGGGATCATCCAGAACGACGGTGTGCGCTTGCCCACGCTGCGCCTCGACACCTTGCACTTCGCCGCCAACACGCCGTATGAGACCAAGCTGATCAGCGACCCGGACCGCGGCAAGCGGATTCTGCCGGTTGAAGTCGCCCGCGCGCTCAAAGGCGCGATGTCGCAAGTCGTAGATGCTGGCACGGCACGGCGTATCTCCGGCAGCTTCAAGCTTCACGATGGCACGCCACTGGTGATGGGCGGCAAGACCGGGACCGGCGACAACCGCATCGAGAGCTTTGGCGCAGGTGGCCGCCTGATCGGTTCGCGCTCACTGAACCGCACTGCGACTTTTGTGTTCTTCCTTGGCGACAACCACTTCGGCACCCTCACCGCCTTTGTGCCAGGCCGCACAGCAGAAGCCTTCACCTTCACCTCGGCATTGCCGGTGCAGGCGCTAAAAGGTATGGCGCCGATCCTCATGCCCTATCTCGAACCGGGCAGCAGCACCGAGTGCACATCACCTCAACTGGCCGTCAATTAGAGCCCGCGCGATCACCGCTTGGGCAACCCGGGCGGTGAATGATCGAATAATCAAATGAGAATCATCACTATCTTTGGCTTGTCTTAAGATATATCTTGAGTAGTATCTAACGATATATCGCAGACGGAGCCTTTAGACCATGCGTGACCATGATCCCTTCGACCGCCGCCCCGGCCGCGGCGAACGCGGCCCGCGAGTATTCGCCCCGGGCGATCTGAAATTGCTGCTGCTGGCCATGCTTGCCGAACAGGCCGGGCACGGCTATGACCTGATTCGCCAGATCGAAGCGTTGTTCGATGGCAGCTATAGCCCAAGCCCGGGGGTGATCTATCCAACCCTGAATTTTCTTGAAGAAGCCGAACTGATCAGCGGCCAGGTCCAGGGCAGCAAACGCCTTTACGCCATTACCGATGCCGGGCGCACTGCCCTGACCGAGCAGGCCGTTGCCGTCAATGGTGTGCGTATGCGCATCGAAGTCAGCAAGCGGGCACTGCGCGGCCATGATCGCCCAGCGGAAATTCACGAGGCTGTCGGCAACCTGCGTCATGCCCTGCACATGCACAGCGGCCACTGGAGCAGCGCCGAGATCGAGCGGGTCAGCAACCTGCTCAACGACACCGCCAAGGCCATCGCCGTCGGCCCGGCCGATTCCGTCACGGAGAACACTTGATGAACAAAAGCATCCACCGCGTCAATCACGAGATCAAACAACGTCGGCTGCAGGTACTGCGGGTAACCGACCTGACCCCGCGCATGCGCCGCATCACCCTCGGCGGGCCAGAGCTGGCAGGTTTTGTCAGCCTGGGCAGCGACGACCATATCAAGCTGTTGTTCGGCGTAACGGCTGCCGAACAGGCGGCCATCGATGCGCGCCAGTCAGGCCGCGACGGTGGCGCTCGGCCGACCATGCGCGAGTACACCCCGCGCCGCTATGATCCATCCAGCGGCGAGCTGGATATCGACTTCGTGCTGCATGGCGACGGCCCTGCTTCAACCTGGGCTGCCCAGGCCGAGCCAGGCCAGGTGTTGAACATCGCCGGGCCAAGGGCGTCGCTGGTGGTGCCGGACATTTTTGACAGCTATCTGCTGATTGGCGACGAGACGGCGATCCCGGCCATCGCCCGGCGTTTGCACGAATTACCGGCAGGTCGCCGGGTGCTCGCGCTGATTCAGGTTGCCGATGATCAGGAACGTCAGCCGCTGCCAAGCCAGGCTGAGGTCGAGGTAATCTGGGTGCAGCGCGACAAGCAGGACCTGCTGGCGCTGATCAGCGAGCTGCCTTTGCCTGAGGGCGAATTGTACAGCTGGGTCGCGCTGGAGAAGTCTCTGACTCGCCAGGCCAAGACCTTGCTGCTGGAAAAAGGCGTCAACGAAGAGGCCCTCAAGGCCGCTGCCTACTGGCGCGCCGAGGGCAGTGCTGACGACGAGTAGTCGCTGTTGAGATTTGGGGATCTGCAGATCTGGGGCCGCTTTGCGGCCCTTTCGCGACACGAGGCCGCTCCTACAGGGACCGCGTCGTTCGCCGACCGCGCCAGCGATCCAGCGCCAGCAATACCAGCCCGATCGCCCAAAATGCGACCAACACCACCAGCGCATTGATCATCACCTGCCCGTAGCCAAGGCTGGCGACATCAATGAACGGATAGGGATAAACCCCGATCTGCTGCCCGCGCCACAATGTATAAGCGAAATACACCGCCGGATACAGGCTCCACCAGCCCAGGTCAGCCAGGCGCAACTCACCCTTGGGCACCATGCGCCACCAATACACCACAAACAGCAGCGGCATCACGTCGTGCAGCAACTCGTCCGCAATCCATTGCCAGCCCTGGGGATGCCACAAGTGACGCAGCAGCACGCTGTAGGCAATCGACACCAGCACAATGCTGGCGGCGACGCCTGAGCTGACGCGCGGGGACAGAAACCAGCGCCTTGCTGCGGTGTTGGGGCCGAAGGCCGCGTAGCTCAACACGGTCGCCACCAGCGTGTTGCTCAACACGGTGAAAAAACCGAACAGATTGATCAACCCGCCAATCAGGCTGGCCTGCTCTTGCCAGCGCGCCAGCAACACCAGGTACAGCTGCACGCTCAAGCCGAACCAGCCCAGCACTGCTGCCAGACTCAGCCATGGATGACGAGGCACTCAGTTTTTGCGCTGCAGTTTGATGTACAGGTACTCGACCTTCTCTCGTGCCCACGGCGTCTTGCGCAGAAAAGCCAGGCTGGACTTGATCGACGGATCGCTCTTGAAGCAACGCACGTCAATGCGCTCGGCCAAACCTTGCCACTGATAGTGAGCAACCAGCTCGGTGAGGATCTGCTCGAGCGTCTTGCCGTGCAATGCGTTGTGGTTGGCCGTGCTCATGCGGGGCTCCTGCGGTGAAAAGAGGCGCAGATTACACGAGTGTAGAAGCAAAAACCTCTGGCCAACGCCCAACCATGCAATGTTATAGTGTAACAATACTAATACCTTGCCAAGGAACGCTTGATCTCATGTTGCCGCTACCGCTGCGCCTTTCCCCGCTTGCCGCTGCCCTTTGGCTGGCCTCCCCCGCCAGCCACGCCGTTGAACTGCAGCCTCAGGTCATTACTGCCAATCCGCTGGGCAACGCTCAACTTGCCGCGCCAAGTACAGTGCTCGAAGGCGACGAACTGCTTCACCAGCAGCACGCCAGCCTCGGTGAAACCCTCAACAAGCAGCCTGGGGTGGCCTCCACCTGGTTTGGTCCTGGCGCCAGCCGCCCGGTCATCCGCGGCCTGGACGGTGATCGCATTCGTATCCTGCGCAATGGCGTCGGCGCCCTGGATGCGTCGTCACTGTCGTATGACCATGCGGTGCCACTGGACCCGGTCACCGTCGAGCGGGTCGAAATCGTCCGCGGCCCGGCAGCACTGCTGTACGGCGGCAATGCCATTGGCGGGGTGGTCAACACCTTCGACAACCGCATCCCCGATGCGCCTATCGACGGCATTCACGGTGCAGGTGAGCTGCGTTATGGCGGTGCCGATACCACCCGCAGCAGCGCCGGCAAGCTCGAGGCCGGTGACGGCAGCTTCGCCTTGCACCTGGATGCCAACAGCCGTCAGTTCAATGACCTGCGCATTCCCGGATACGCGCGCAGCGGCAAGGTCCGCGACAGTGCCGAGCCGGGCAGCAAGCACCGTCTGGAAAACAGCGATGGGCGCCAGGACGGCGGCGCAATTGGCGGCGCCTATCACTGGGAGCACGGTTACAGCGGGTTCTCCTACAGCCGTTATGACAGCAACTACGGCTCGGTAGCCGAGCCCGGTGTGCGTCTGGACATGCAACAGGATCACTACGGTTTCGCCTCTGAACTGCGCGATCTGGACGGCCCGTTCAGCTCGGTCAAGGTCGACGCTGGCTACACCGATTACCAGCACCGCGAGATCGAAAGCGGCGAGGTGCACACCACCTTCAAGAACAAGGGCTACGAGGCGCGCATCGAGGCCAGGCATCAACCGCTTGGGCCAGTGGAAGGGGTGATCGGCGCGCAAGTCAGCCGCAATCAATTCTCTGCGTTGGGTGAAGAAGCCTTCGTGCCCTACACCGATACCGACAGCCTGGCGCTGTTTCTGCTTGAGCAATGGCAGGCCAGCGAGCGCCTGAACCTGAGCTTCGGTGCCCGCCTGGAACACACCCGGGTAGACCCGGATGCCAAGGGCAACGAAGACTTCGCGGCAGCTGACAGTGCCAGTACGTTCAATGCCGTGAGCCTGTCTTCAGGTGCGGTGTATCAGCTTGACCCGATCTGGTCGCTGGCGGCCAACCTCGGCTACACCGAGCGCGCGCCCACTTTCTATGAGTTGTATGCCAATGGTGCCCATGTGGCGACCGGCGCTTATGAAGTGGGTGACGCCAACCTGAACAAGGAAAAGGCGATTGCCGCCGACCTGGCCTTGCGCTTTGACAATGGCACGCACAAGGGCAGCGTCGGCGTGTTCTACAGCCACTTTCGCAATTACATTGGCCTGATCGGCAGTGGCAATCTGCGTGAGGGGCATCATCATGATGGCGATGATGACCACGACCACGACCACGATCATGACCATGGTGATATTCCCGAGTACCTGTACCAGGGAGTGCGGGCCCGCTTCTATGGCATCGAGGCGCAGGATCGCTGGCAGTTGCTCGAGAACGCCTATGGCAGCTTTGCCCTGGAAGTGTCGGGCGACTACACCCGCGCCAACAACCTCGACACAGGGCAGCCGCTGCCTCGGATCGCGCCACTGCGTCTCAACAGCGGTCTGCTGTGGTCTCTGGACCGCTGGCAGGCACGCGTCGATGTGCAACATGCGGCTTCGCAGCAGCGCAAACCGTCCAACGAAACCAGCACTGACGGCTACACCACCTTGGGCGCAAGCGTCGGCTATCGCTTCGATGTTGGCCAGAGCGAGTGGCTGGCGTTTGTCCGCGGTGAAAACCTGACCAATCAGACGGTGCGCTACGCCAGCTCCATCCTGCGCGACATTGCCCCAGCGCCTGGGCGAAGTGTCGAGGTTGGCCTGCGCACGACGTTCTGAGTCACCGCGCAGCGGCCATTGCTGTAGGCTCGATGAGCTGATGGCAATGGCCGACGGCCTCTACGCGCTCGATTGTTGCCTCCCGGGTAACAATCAAGTGCGACATTTTGTCTTTTTTTATTCCCGCTTCCGCTATATCCTCCCGCCGCACTGAATCGCTTCACCTCATATTTCTGCTGCCATACGCCTTCGATCAGCGTGCTCTTCGATGCGTCTGGCTATTTTTTGTCCATTCAAAGATAGCGCTATCTCATGCTCCTGCATCCCCGTAATCGTTACGCCGCCCTGGGCGTGTCTGCCCTCCTCTGCAGCGCAGCACCGGCCACGTTTGCCAGTGAAATGTTCGCCAGTGACTCGCCATGGATGCTCGGCGATTGGAACGGCAGCCGTACTGACCTGCGTGAGCGCGGCTACGATTTCACCCTCGGCTACACCGGTGAAATGGGCAGCAACCTGCATGGCGGCTACGACCACGACCGCACCGCGCGCTACAGCGACCAGTTCACCTTTGGCAGCCACCTGGACCTGCAGAAGATCCTCGGCTGGAACGCCACCGAGGTGCAGCTGACCGTAACCGAGCGCCACGGCCAGAACATCAGCAACGACCGCATCAATGACCCGCGCGTGGGTGGCTTTACCTCCGCCCAGGAAGTCTGGGGCCGTGGTCAGACCTGGCGCCTGACCCAGTTGTGGATCAAGCAGAAGTACTTCGATGGCGCCCTCGACGTGAAATTCGGCCGTTTCGGCGAAGGCGAAGACTTCAACAGCTTCCCCTGCGACTTCCAGAACCTGGCCTTCTGCGGCTCGCAGGTCGGCAACTGGGTGGGCGGCATCTGGTACAACTGGCCGGTCAGCCAATGGGCGCTGCGCGTACGCTACAACCTGAGCGATGCGCTGTACGCTCAGGTCGGCGTGTTCGAGCAGAACCCTTCCAACCTCGAGTCGGGCAATGGCTTCAAGCTCAGCGGCAGCGGCACCCAGGGCGCGGTGATGCCGATCGAACTGGTCTGGAGCCCACAGGTCAATGGACTTGCAGGGGAATATCGCGCCGGTTACTACTACAGTAATGCCAAGGCTCAGGACGTGCTGCGCGACAGCAGCGGTCAACCCGCCGCGATCAGCGGGGCGGCCTACCGCAGCCGCTCGAGCAAACACGGTTTCTGGCTCGGCGCGCAGCAGCAGGTAACCTCGCAGGCGTCCGACCAGTCACGCGGCCTGAGCCTGTTTGCCAATGCCACGTTGCACGACAAAAAGACCAATGCCATCGACAACTATGTTCAGGCAGGTGTGGTGTACAAGGGGCCATTTGATGCCCGGGCCAAGGACGACATCGGTTTCGCCCTCGCCCGTGTGCACGTCAACCCCGGCTACCGCAAGAACGCCCGTCTGGCCAATCAGGCGGCTGGCATCAGTGATTACGACAACCCAGGCTACCTGCCTGTGCAGGACACCGAATACAGCGCCGAGCTTTACTACGGCGTGCACCTGGCCGACTGGCTCACCGTGCGTCCCAACCTGCAGTACATCCGCCATCCGGGCGGCGTATCGGCAGTCGACGACGCACTGATCGCCGGCTTGAAGATTCAAAGCAGTTTCTGACCTCAACTTTCACGGAGTACCTTTGATGAGCACTGACGGTGCCAAAACCGGAACCCGCTGGCTACCGCGCCTGCTAGGCGTGCTGCTGTTGCTGATGGGCCTGGCCCTGCTGGCCGGCGGTATCAAGCTCAGCCAGCTGGGCGGATCGCTTTACTACCTGCTGGCCGGCATCGGCTTTGCCGTCAGCGGCATTCTGCTGCTGGCCAAACGGCAGATCGCCCTCGGCGTGTACGGCGTGGTGCTGCTGGCCAGCACCGCCTGGGCGCTGTGGGAAGTCGGCCTGGACTGGTGGCAACTGGTGCCGCGCCTGGCCATCTGGTTTGCCCTTGGCGTAGTCCTGCTGCTGCCGTGGGCACGCCGCACATTGCTGGGCCCGGCCTCCCGCGTCAACACCGCGCTGCTTGGCGTTGCAGTAGTTGCTTCCGGCGCTACCGCGCTGGCCAGCCAGTTCACTCACCCGGGCGAGATCCGCGGCGAGTTCAACCGTGACAGCAGCGAAATGGCCAGCACCGCCCCGGCCATGCCCGACGGCGACTGGCAGGCATACGGCCGCACCGAACACGGCGACCGCTACTCGCCGCTGCGCCAGATCACCGCGCAGAATGCCTACCGCCTGGAAGAAGCCTGGCGCATTCGCACCGGTGACCTGCCGACCGAAAACGACCCGGTCGAGCTGACCAACCAGAACACGCCGCTGAAGGTCAACGGCATGCTCTACGCCTGCACCGCGCACAGCAAGCTGCTGGCGCTGGACCCGGATACTGGCGCCGAAATCTGGCGCTTCGACCCGCAAGTGAAGAGCCCGGTAGGCACTTTCAAGGGCTTCGCCCACATGACCTGCCGGGGTGCGTCCTACTACGACGAGAACCGTTACGTCAGCCGTGACGGCAGCCCAGCGCCGAAAATCTCCGACGCCGGCCAGGTCGTTGCCCAGGCCTGCCCGCGCCGCCTGTACCTGCCGACCGCCGATGCGCGCCTGATCGCCATCAACGCCGACACCGGCAAGGTCTGCGAAGGCTTCGCCAACCAGGGCGTCATCGACCTGACCACTGGCATTGGCCCGTTCACCGCAGGTGGTTACTACTCGACCTCGCCTGCTGCGATCACCCGTGATCTGGTGATCATCGGCGGCCATGTTACCGATAACGAGTCGACCAACGAACCTTCCGGCGTGATTCGCGCCTACGACGTTCACGATGGTCGTCTGGTGTGGAACTGGGACAGCAACAACCCGGACGACACCAAGCCGCTGGCACCTGGCAAGACCTACAGCCGCAACTCCGCCAACATGTGGTCGATCGCCAGTGTCGACGAAGACCTGGGCATGGTCTACCTGCCACTGGGCAACCAGACCCCTGACCAGTGGGGCGCGGATCGCACCCCTGGCGCCGAGAAGTACAGCGCCGGTATCGTTGCACTGGACCTCGCCACCGGCAAGGCGCGCTGGAACTACCAGTTCACTCACCACGACCTGTGGGACATGGACGTCGGCAGCCAGCCGACCCTGATGCACCTGAAGACCGATGACGGCATCAAGCCGGCAGTGATCGTCCCGACCAAGCAAGGCAGCCTGTATGTGCTCGACCGTCGCGACGGCACGCCGATTGTGCCGATCCGCGAGATCCCGGTGCCGCAAGGCGCGGTCAAGGGCGACCACACCGCCCCGACCCAGGCCCGTTCCGACCTCAACCTGCTGGGCCCGGACCTGACCGAGCAGGCCATGTGGGGCGCCACCCCGTTTGACCAGATGCTCTGCCGCATCCAGTTCCGTGAACTGCGCTACGAAGGCCAATACACCCCGCCGTCGGAACAGGGCAGCCTGATCTACCCAGGCAACGTGGGTGTGTTCAACTGGGGTAGCGTGTCGATCGACCCGGTGCGCCAATTGATGTTCACCTCGCCCAACTACATGGCCTTCGTGTCGAAGATGGTGCCGCGTGAGCAAGTCGCTGCCGACAGCAAGCGCGAAAGCGAAACCAGCGGCGTGCAGCCCAACAGCGGTGCTCCGTACGCAGTGATCATGCACCCGTTCATGTCGCCACTGGGCGTGCCGTGCCAGGCGCCGGCCTGGGGCTATGTGGCCGCCATCGACCTGTTCACCAACAAGGTGGTGTGGAAGCACAAGAACGGCACCACCCGCGACAGCACGCCGATCCCGATCGGTATGCCGGTTGGCGTGCCAAGCATGGGCGGTTCGATGGTGACAGCCGGCGGCGTTGGCTTCCTCAGCGGCACCCTTGACCAGTACCTGCGCGCCTATGACGTGCATAACGGCGCCGAGCTGTGGAAGGCGCGCCTGCCCGCAGGTGGCCAGGCCACGCCGATGACCTACACCGGCAAGGACGGCAAGCAGTATGTGCTGGTCACAGCCGGCGGCCACGGTTCGCTGGGCACCAAGATGGGCGATTACATCATCGCTTACAAACTGGCCGACTAAACCCCGCGCCAGCGCATCACCAGCATAAACAAGCGGAACCTGTACGGTTCCGCTTTTTTTTGGCCCCTAATAAATGGCGCGCTAACGTCTTCATCTACGATGGCTTGAAACCCATTGGCCTTTGCCCCATCTAAGCACCATAGTCATTTACTCAGGTGCCTCATGAGCGACCAGCAGGATCATTCGGAACACCCCGACGAACACAGCGAAATCGAACACCTCGAAGGCGCCGAAATTCCTGGCCATGCCCTGGCCCTGCCCGGCCAGCAGTTGCCGGACAAGGTCTACGTGATCCCGATTCACAACCGCCCGTTCTTCCCGGCCCAGGTGTTGCCGGTGATCGTCAACGAAGAGCCGTGGGCAGAAACCCTCGACCTGGTGGCCAAGACCGATCACCATTCGCTGGCGCTGTTCTTCATGGACACCCCGCCCGAAGATCACCGCCATTTCGACACCTCGGCATTGCCCGAGTACGGCACCCTGGTGAAGGTTCACCACGCCAGCCGCGAGAACGGCAAACTGCAGTTCGTTGCTCAGGGCCTGACCCGGGTGCGCATCCGCACCTGGCTCAAGCACCACCGCCCGCCGTATCTGGTCGAAGTCGAATACCCGCGCCAGTCAACCGAGCCGACCGATGAGGTCAAGGCCTATGGCATGGCCTTGATCAACGCGATCAAGGAGCTGCTGCCGCTCAATCCGCTGTACAGCGAAGAGCTGAAAAATTACCTCAACCGCTTCAGCCCCAACGACCCCTCGCCGCTGACCGACTTTGCCGCCGCGCTGACCTCTGCCACCGGCAAGCAGCTGCAGGAAGTGCTCGACTGCGTGCCCATGCTCAAGCGCATGGAAAAAGTCCTGCCGATGCTGCGCAAGGAAGTCGAAGTCGCCCACCTGCAGAACGAGATCTCGGCAGAGGTCAATCGGCAGATCGGCGAGCACCAGCGCGAGTTCTTCCTCAAGGAACAGCTCAAGGTCATCCAGCAGGAACTGGGACTGACCAAGGACGACCGCAGCGCCGACCTTGAACAGTTCAAACAGCGTCTTGAGGGCAAGACCCTGCCCCCGGCTGCAAAAAAACGCCTCGATGAGGAGATGGGCAAGCTGGCGATTCTGGAAACCGGCTCGCCCGAGTACGCCGTCACCCGCAACTATCTGGAATGGGCCAGCGCCCTGCCTTGGGGCGTCTATGGCAAGGACAAGCTCGACCTCAAGCATGCACGCAAGGTGCTTGATCAGCATCACGCCGGGCTGGATGACATCAAGGACCGCATTCTTGAGTTCCTTGCGGTCGGCGCCTGGAAAGGCGAGATCAGCGGCTCGATCGTGCTGCTGGTTGGCCCCCCCGGGGTGGGCAAGACCAGCATCGGCAAGTCGATTGCAGAGTCGCTGGGTCGTCCGTTCTACCGTTTCAGTGTCGGCGGCATGCGCGACGAGGCCGAAATCAAGGGCCACCGCCGTACCTACATCGGCGCCCAGCCGGGCAAACTGGTGCAGGCGCTGAAAGACGTTGAGGTGATGAACCCGGTAATCATGCTCGACGAGATCGACAAGATGGGCCAGAGCTACCAGGGCGACCCCGCCTCGGCCTTGCTGGAAACCCTCGACCCCGAGCAGAACGTCGACTTCCTCGACCACTACCTGGACCTGCGCCTGGACCTGTCCAAGGTGCTGTTCGTGTGCACCGCCAACACCCTTGACTCGATCCCCGGGCCGCTGCTCGACCGGATGGAAGTGATTCGCCTATCGGGCTACATCACGGAAGAAAAACTGGCCATCGCCAAGCGTCACTTGTGGCCCAAGCAGCTGGAAAAAGCCGGGGTGGCCAAAACCAGCCTGACGATCAGCGACTCCGCACTGCGCCTGGTGATCGATGGCTATGCTCGCGAAGCGGGTGTGCGGCAATTGGAAAAGCAGTTAGGCAAGCTGGTGCGCAAGTCGGTCATGAAGCTGCTGGAGGATCCCACCGCCAAGCTCAAGATCGGCCCCAAGGATCTCGAAGCAGCGCTGGGCATGCCCGTGTTCCGCAGCGAGCAGGTGATGGCTGGCAAAGGTGTCATCACCGGGCTGGCCTGGACCAGCATGGGCGGCGCCACGCTGCCGATCGAAGCGACCCGTATTCATACCCTCAATCGTGGCTTCAAGCTGACCGGCAAGCTTGGCGATGTGATGAAAGAGTCTGCGGAAATCGCCTACAGCTATGTCAGCGCCAACCTCAAGCAATTCGGCGGCGACCCCGCCTTCTTCAACGAGGCGTTCATCCACCTGCACGTGCCTGAAGGTGCAACGCCCAAGGATGGCCCAAGCGCCGGGGTCACCATGGCCAGCGCGCTGCTGTCGCTAGCCCGTGATCAGGTGCCGAAAAAAGGCGTAGCCATGACCGGGGAGCTGACCCTGACCGGGCAGGTATTGCCGATTGGTGGCGTGCGCGAAAAAGTCATTGCGGCCAAGCGTCAGAAGATTTTCGAGCTGATTCTGCCCGAGGCCAACCGTGGCGACTTTGAAGAGCTGCCGGACTATCTGCGTGAGGGGTTGACCGTGCACTTTGCCAAGCGCTTTGCCGACGTGGCCAAAGTGCTGTTCTGAATCGATACCCGGAAAAACAGCGGAGCCGTTCTGGCTCCGCTGCAAACGGGCTTACAGTTTGAATCGCTTGGGGTATTCTCAGCGCATTGAATTGCGCCGGAGTATCCATGACCGTCCTTCGCCTGCTGCTTCCTTTTAGCCTGGCAATGCTTGCCGCGTGTAGCCATCAGCCGAGTGGCATCGAGCTCAATTCCGAAGGCGAATGTCCGCAGCGCCTGCAGCTTGGCCAGAGCCTGACTGTCACCCTGCCCAGCAATCCCACCACCGGCTATCGCTGGACGCTCAAGGACGCTGCCGCTGCAGTCCTCCAGGCCCGCGGCCCGGAGGTCTACAGTTCACCTGAGCAAAATGGCATGGTCGGCACTGCAGGGTCGTCCACCTGGCGCTTCCAGGCTGCAGCCAGCGGCGAGGGTACGCTGTTGCTGGTGTATCAACAGCCTTGGGCGCCAGAGGTGGTTCCGGTGCAGACCTTCGAGTGCAAGGTCATCGTGCGCTGAGTGGCAGTATCAACCCGCTTCGTAAACCCTGCGGACACCTACCAGATAGCTCGCCAACGCCGTCAATGCGCTGGCGAGATCTGCAAGCTCAGTCGCCGCGTCGGAAGTTTGCTGATCGGCCTGCCACTGGCTGACGAGCTTGTCAGCTTCTGCCACCCAACTGTCGCGGGATGTCCCCACCATCGCTACATGAGGGATCTGTGCCAGCTCCTCCTCAGCCGGCAGCAACAACGACTCTACAGCAGCCAACGCAGTGGTTTGTTCGCGAATGCGTCCCACCAGGCGTTTCCTCGAATTAACCAGATTGCTGAAACGCCGGCCCTCCCCGATGACTTCAACATTCGCTTCGAATTTTTTCAAAGCGGCAGTGACCAACTCTTTTGAGACGGTGGGTTTTTTCACCGCGTTGAACATCAGCTCGACTTCGCTCTCGGTCGGGATCATGCCCTTGATCACACTCCACAGGCTTGGCGATTCAAAGGTCGTGATGATCTGATCAAGGTCCTGACGAGTCGCTTGCAGTTGCTCGAGAGCCTGTTTGATCTGCTCGGCGTCTGTCGCAACGGAAATTTGTGTTGCACTTAACGATGCCTGCAGTTCGCTCAAGTCACTCAGGCGGAAATTGCGTACCCCTTCCAGCTTGCTGCTGATCGCCTGGCAGAGGTTAGCCAATCGCCCGCGCAGGCGCAGCAACTCCTGTTCTATATCGTTTCGTAATTCAGCGAGCTCGGTAGCGGAATCAGGCCCTGAAACACTCTGCACCTCAACCCAGTCCTGATGGCCTAGCAGGATGGTGGCGTTGAGCACGCTATCGCCCAATAGCGCGTCGCATTCTCTGATCAGACCGAGCATGTCACCGACATTCTCGCGTACCGCCGCAGGCAAGGCGGACATCTGTTCGTGCAGCAGGCGCGAAATTTCATCCTCCATAGAGCGCTGGGTGCGAATGCTGGGATACTGCTGCACGGCATCGTTTTGACGTTCCATATCATCATTCCTCATCGTAATTTTTAACGACGTCGTTGAACACTTGGGTCAGCTCTGCAGAGATGTTGCCAATGCGGTGCCACGGCTGAACGACACTCGAGAAAGCGCGAACAAAGCGTTCAAACTTGACGTCGCTTTCGATATCCGTAAGTTCTATCTTGCTCAAGTTGACGCGGTTCAAAAGCTCCCTCATTACCCACTGCAGGTTCCAGGATGCGGTATTGACCTGCCTCAAACGTTCTTTCATATCGACCATGACGCCGATCAGCCTTTTCAACTGGGCCAGTTGCGGCGACACCTGATCCAGGCTACGACCTAACTCATCACGCTGGCGCAATAATTCGTTTTTTTGTTCCTTGGCAGCCTTCGCATCGCTGCCGAAGATCGCGTGGGTGACGATGGCCCCGGCAGGGCCGAAGACCATGCCAAAAAACTGATAGTTGGTAAAAGTGCTGATTTCCGCGGACGTGATGTCGATTTTTCCGTCCAATTCCGCCATCGCGTTAGTAATGTTAACGACAACTGAATCCCTGGTGATATCGTCCAAGTCAGTAGCCAAACGGCTGACCATGGGTAGCAGGTCGGTACGTACATCTTCGTAAAACTGGGTAGCGCGCGCGGAAAGATTTTTGATATCCACGTGCACCCTGTTGATCTTTTTCTGCAGGTCATGCAGCAGGTCCTCGATGGTGGCAAACACCTCCGCTCTCTCGCCAGCGTCGAGCTCAACAGGAGCCCACTTATCCAGTAGCTCGTCAGTGACATCAGCTAAGGGACGAGTTTTATAGGCCTTCATATCGCGCGAGATTCTGGCCAGCTCCGCCCCTTGGGTGGTGAAGGTCTCGGCGAAGTGTTCCAGGGTGGTACCCATTGCCTGCGTTTCATTCTCAAGCGGTTTCCAGGTCTCCACGTGTCCGCGCAGGGCCTCGAATAGCCCATGTGTCTCATCGGCCTTTAGATTTAAAAGCTCAAAATCAAGCCAGTCATCCAGTTCCTCTTTATCCCTTGGCAAGTTTTTTACGGTGCGCACATAGCGATTGATCACCTGAAGGTTCTCGCGGCTGAAGATCAGCGCTGGCTGCGAGTCGGTCAGTTCGGGGTCACTGATGACCTTGAAATACTGCAGCGGAACCAGTTCGGCTCGTTGTTGTGGGTCAAGTGCCGCAAGGGATTCATTTTCCATCACGTCCATGGGGCTGTCCTCATAGGGTAAGATTGCAGAGCACGGGAGTTGCAGAAGCAGTTCGACGATACGGTGTAGCCACCGTGCATACAGTCATCAAAACGGCTGTAACCAAGCAGTACCTTTCGCGCCCCATTGACGGATATACGCCAGACCAGCGCAGGGCGATTCCCGCGCCAAGGCTGACCGTTCGCACCTGGCCCGTATCCAGCAGGCTCTGGCTTGGCTAGAATGTCGCCCCTGTTTTTTCGCCCGAGCACACCGTGAGCACAGATCCCGACCGCCTCTTCGCCCGGCCCCTGGACCAGGTGCCTGACTTCGCCTTCAACGAGGACGTAGTGCGGGTGTTCCCGGACATGATCAAGCGCTCGGTGCCGGGGTACCCGACCATCGTCGAGAACCTCGGCGTGCTCGCCGCACGCTTTGCTCAGCCCGATACGGCGCTGTACGACCTCGGCGCATCGCTGGGTGCAGTGACCCAGGCACTGCGCCGCCATGTGCGCAGTGATGGCTGCCGGGTGATCGCGGTGGACAACTCGGCCGCGATGGTCGAGCGCTGCCGTCAGTACCTCAACGCCCAGGACTCGATGTTCCAGGAACTGCTGCCGGTGCAAGTCATGGAAGCCGATATCCTCAGCCTGCGGTTCGAGCCGGCGTCGGTAGTGGCGCTGAACTTCACACTGCAATTCATCGCCCCCGGCCAGCGCCTGGAGCTGCTGACGCGGATTCGCCAGGCCTTGCTGCCTGGAGGTGCGCTGATCCTCTCGGAAAAACTGCACTTCGCCGATGATCAGGAGCAGGCGCTGCTCAACGACCTGCACCTGGATTTCAAACGTGCCAACGGCTACAGCGAACTGGAAATTGCCCAGAAGCGCAGCGCCATCGAACATGTAATGAAACCCGACACCCTCCAGGCCCATCAGGCACGCCTGCGTGCTGCCGGCTTCTCCAAAGTGGTGCCGTGGTTCCAATGCCTTAACTTCGCCTCGTTGATAGCCTTGCCATGATCGATTTGTCTCCCTTGGTTCGCCGTCTGGCGGGCACCCCACTGGCCACCTGGTCGCAAGGCTTGCAAGCGCAGCTGGCCAGCAAGATGGAAAAAGGCCACGGCGACCTCGAGCGCTGGCGCGGCGCCCTCGAGGCGCTGCCTGCACTGCAGCCCAGTGAAGTTGACCTGGTCGATGGTCTGCGCCTGGACAGCCCGTGTGACGAGGCGACCCGCACTCAGTTGCAGCAGGCTTTGATGGGGCTCTCACCTTGGCGCAAAGGCCCGTTCGACCTGTTCGGTGTGCATGTGGACACCGAATGGCACTCGGACTGGAAATGGGCGCGGGTCAGCCCGCACCTGAACCTGACCGGTAAGCGCGTGCTTGATGTCGGCTGCGGCAACGGCTACTACCAATGGCGCATGCTCGGCGCCGGCGCCGACATGGTGGTCGGAGTCGACCCCAACTGGCTGTTCTTCTGCCAATTCCAGGCGGTGCACAAATACCTGCCGGAGCTGCCGGCCTGGCATCTGCCCTTCGCTCTGGAAGAACTGCCGGCCAACCTCGAGGGCTTCGACACGGTGTTTTCGATGGGCGTGTTCTACCACCGTCGTTCGCCCATCGAGCATTTACTGGCGCTCAAGGACTGCCTGGTAAAAGGCGGCGAGCTGGTGCTGGAAACCCTGGTCGTTGAAGGCGACGAGAATCAGGTGCTGGTGCCCGAAGACCGCTATGCGCAGATGCGCAATGTCTGGTTCCTGCCGTCGGTTCCGGCACTGGAGCGCCTGTTGCGGCGCGCCGGCTTCAGTGACGTGCGCTGCGTCGACGTCAGCGTCACCAGCGTCGATGAACAACGCAGCACCGAGTGGATGCTTTACCAGTCATTGAGCGACTTCCTTGATCCACAGGATCACAGCCGCACCATCGAAGGCCTGCCTGCCCCACGCCGGGCGACGATTCTGGCGCGCAAGTAAATCCGCCGGCACGTCACCCTACCTGTTCAGCGCATCTGGCTAACGGCCAGATGACGCGCTGATTACAAATCCGTTATCAGTGCCGATAGGCCTTGGGCCTGGCGTACTATCGCCCGCTTGACCTTGATCCAGCTTCAGGGTCGACAATCCTTTCCCCCAACTCTGCCTGAGCCCGAGCATGCGCCTACTGATCATCGAGGACGAACTGCGGACTGCCGATTACCTGCAGCAAGGGCTGCGCGAAAACGGCTATGTCGTGGATTGCGCGCACACCGGCATCGACGGCCTGCACATGGCCCGGCAGCAGGCCTACGACCTGGTCATTCTGGACGTCAACCTGCCCGAACTCGACGGCTGGGGCGTGCTGCAACGGCTGCGCGCCGAGTCGCCCACGCGGATCATGATGCTTACCGCTCATGGTCGCCTGTCTGACCGCGTCAAGGGTCTGGACCTGGGCGCGGATGACTACCTGCTGAAGCCGTTCGAGTTTCCCGAACTGCTGGCCCGAATCCGCAGCCTGCTGCGGCGCAATGATCAGCAGGTGCAGCCCAGTACACTGCGCGTCGCTGACCTGGAACTGGACCCTGGCCGCCATCGGGCCTGGCGCGGTAGCACCCGTATCGACCTCACCGCCAAAGAGTTCTCGCTGCTACACCTGCTGATGCGCCAGAGCGGCGAGGTGCTGTCGCGCACGCAGATCATCTCGCTGGTGTGGGACATGAACTTCGATTGCGACACCAATGTTGTCGAGGTGTCGATCCGGCGCTTGCGGGCCAAGATCGACGATCCCTTCGAAGACAAGCTGATCCACACCCTGCGCGGTGTTGGCTACGTGCTCGAGGCGCGTCGTTGAAATCCGCCAGCCTTTCCCTGCGGCTTGGCCTGAGCGTGACCCTGCTCGGCGCCGCATTGGTGCTGCTGCTGGCCTGCCTGGCGGTGTTTGCCCTCGACCATGAACTGGACAGCCGCGCGCGCAAGGACCTCGCGCGCAAGATGCTCCAGGTAGAGCACAACCTGCGGGTCGACCTGCGCAGCGCTGACCTGGCCACCCGCGCCCACCCACTTCTGGACCTGGTCATGGGCCATGACAACCTCAGCCTCAGCGTGATCGCCCTCAATGGCCGTCATGCCGCCCTGCTCAGTCTCGGCCCGGCCTTGGAGTCACAGCGCTTGCGCGAGCTGCAATGGAGCGACGGCCAGACCTTTCAGGCGTGGAACGACAGCCGCGGTGCGCAATTTCTCAGCGTGACGCAGGCGATGCGGCTGCGTGATGACACCCCGGTGCGGGTAATCATGACCCTTGATCGCGCCGACGATCACGACCTGTTGCAGGCCTATCTGCGTTCGACCCTGCTGGCCCTGCCGTTGTTGTTGCTGCTGATCGGCGCCTGTGCCTGGAAGCTGGTGCAGCGCAGCCTGAAGCCACTGCGGCGCTTTCGCCGAATCGCCGGCCAGGTGTCGGCGCAGGCGCTCGACCATCGACTGCCCTCCAGCGGCCTGCCGCAGGAGCTGGCTGACCTCGCCCGCTCGATCAATGTGATGCTGGATCGGCTTGATCAGGGTGTGCGCCAGTTGTCGCAGTTCTCCGACGACCTCGCGCATGAGCTACGCACGCCGCTGAGCAACCTGATGGGCAAGGCTCAGGTGACCTTGGCCCGCCCTCGCGACGGTGGCGATTACCGCGAGGTGCTGGAAGACAGCATCGAGGAACTGACCCGGCTCAACCGCATCATCAATGACATGCTGTTTCTGGCGCAGGTCAGCCAGCCGCAGGCCCAGATCGAGCTCAAGCCGCTGGCGCTGGCCGACGAAGTCGCGCGGGTCAGCGAGTTGTTTGCCATCAGCGCCGAAGTGAAGGATATCGAGATCAGGCGTCACGGCTGGGCTACCGCACTGGGCGACCGATTGATGTGCCAGCGGGCCTTGTCCAACCTGCTCAGCAACGCGCTACGGCACAGCCCAGAGGGCAGCGTGGTGACCATTGGCATCGGCCGGCATGCGCAGCAGGCCTGGGTCTGGGTCGAGAACCACGGGCCGGGGATCAGCGACGAGCACCTGCCGCACCTGTTCGAGCGGTTCTACCGGGCCGACAGCGGTCGCTCGCGGCTCGATGGCGGCACCGGCCTGGGGCTGGCGATCGTGCAGTCGATCATGCAACTGCACGGCGGCCAGGTCGAGGTCAGCAGTCAGCCGCAGGGGCCAACCCGGTTTACCTTGCTGTTGCGTGCCGAGTGACCCATGATCAGCGCGAGGCCTGCAGGATCAACGCTTTCATTTCAGCCACGGCGGCCTTGAAGCCGACAAACAATGCATGCGCCACCAGCGCGTGGCCGATGTTCAGCTCGTTGATACCCTTGATCGCCGCGACCGCCTCGACGTTGTGGTAATGCAGGCCGTGGCCGGCATTGACGATCAGGCCTTGGCCGACGCCGAACGCGACGCCGTCGGCGATGCGTTTGAGCTCGTCGGCCACTTCGGTGGGCGTCAACGCATCGGCATAGCGACCGGTGTGCAGTTCGATGGCCGGCGCGCCGACCCGCCGCGAAGCTTCGATCTGGCGCTCGTCGGCATCGATGAACAACGACACTTCAGCGCCAGTGCGGGCCAGGCGCTCGACGGCGGCCTTGATCCGCGCTTCCTGGCCGGCCACATCGAGGCCGCCTTCAGTGGTCAGCTCCTGACGGGTTTCCGGGACCAGGCAGATGTGCGCCGGACGAATCTGCTCAGCGAACAGCATCATCTCTTCGGTAACGCCCATCTCGAAGTTCATCCGCGTCTGCAGCACGTCCTTGAGCAACAGCACGTCGCGCTCCTGGATATGCCGGCGGTCTTCACGCAGGTGCACGGTGATGCCATCGGCACCCGCCTCTTCCGCGTCCAGCGCGGCCTTGACCGGATCTGGATAGCGGGTGCCGCGGGCCTGGCGCAAGGTCGCCACGTGGTCGATGTTGACGCCGAGAAGCATGCGGTTGCTCTGAGTCACGAAAGGCTCTCCTGAAGGTGTAGCCGCACAGCATACGACGTGCTCAGCGCTTGCGAAACAACTCCCGGCTCACCAGCGGTTTTGGCCCCAGGTGCACGGCCAGGGCCTGGCGCATCAGACGCTTGGCTGCCAGCAATGCGCCAGGCGCTTCCCACTCGGCATGGGCCAGTGCGAGCAGCTCGTCGCCCTTGAACAACCCGGGCTGGAACAGCTCGACCCGCTCGAGCCCCGCGTCGACCTGCAGCCGGTACAGGCCGCTGGCGGCAATCGGCTCGGCGTTGACGTCGTGATCCAGGGCGAAGGCGTAACCGAGCTGTTCCAGCAGGCGCCATTCGAAGGCGCGCAGCAAGGGCTCCAACGGCCGGCCCTGCCCCAACGCCTGCAGGGTTAAAGCATAGTGCTCGAACAACGCGGGGTAAGGCGCCTCGGCCGGCAGCAGGCGCATCAGCAGTTCATTCAGGTAGAGGCCGCTGAACAGCGCATCACCATTGAGCCAGGCGGCAATACCGGCGCTGTCGAGGCGGTTGACGTTCTTCAGCTCGCCGCGCCCGCGCAGCTCGACTTCCAATGGCACGAACGAGCGCACCAGGCTGCCACCCTTGCCCCGCGCCCGGCGCAGCACTGCGCGCACGCGCCCCTGCGGCGTGAAAAAGTCCACCAGCGCGCTGGTCTCGCGGTACGCACGGCTGTGCAGCACGTACGCAGGCTGACCTTGAGGTTGTTCCATGGGGATGGCCTGGATGCAGAACGGCCCGGAACAATCCGGGCCGTTGGGGGTGTGTTACAGGTCGCCGTAGCCCAGCGAGCGCAGGGCACGCTCATCATCGGACCAACCGCCTTTGACCTTGACCCAAAGGTTGAGCATGACCTTGGCGTCGAACAGCGTTTCCATGTCCTTGCGCGCGTCGGAGCCGATGCGCTTGATGCGCTCGCCCTTGTCGCCAATGATGATCTTCTTCTGGCCGTCACGCTCGACCAGGATCAGGGCATGGATATGCAGCACATGACCTTGCTGCTTGAACTCTTCGATCTCGACGGTGATCTGGTACGGCAGCTCCGCACCCAGCTGGCGCATGATCTTCTCGCGGACCAGTTCGGCGGCGAGGAAGCGGCTGCTGCGGTCGGTGATCTGGTCTTCCGGGAAGAAGTGATCGTTCTCCGGCAGCTGCTTGGCGATCAATGCTTCCAGCGCTTCGAGGTTATGTCCCTGCTGAGCCGAGATCGGCACGACTTCAGCGTTCGGCAGTTGCTCCTGCAGCCACTTCAGGTGCGGGATCAGCTCGGCCTTCTCGTCCATCCGGTCGGTCTTGTTGACCGCGATGATCAGCGGGCCGGTGACGTACTGCACACGCTCGAGCACCAATTGGTCCTCGTCGGTCCAGCGGGTGCGGTCCACCACGAAGATCACCACGTCGACGTCCTTGAGGGCGGCCGAGGCGGTGCGGTTCATGTAGCGGTTGAGCGCCTTGTCGTTGGCCTTGTGCATGCCTGGGGTGTCGACGTAGATCGCCTGCACATCACCCTCGGTCTTGATCCCGAGCATGTTGTGGCGGGTGGTCTGCGGCTTGCGCGAGGTGATCGCCAGCTTTTGCCCGAGGATATGGTTGAGCAAGGTCGACTTGCCAACGTTGGGGCGACCGACAATGGCTACGTAGCCGCAACGGGTTGGGTTGTTCTCAGTCATTACCATTCTCCACGCCCAGGGCGATCAATGCAGCGGCGGCGGCGACTTGCTCGGCAATACGCCGGCTTACGCCCTGGCCACGGCTCTTGTTGTTCAGCAGGACCACTTCGCATTCAACGAAGAAGGTCCGGCAATGGGGTTCGCCCTGGATGTCGACCACTTCATAACGCGGCAAATCGCAACCACGCGACTGCAGAAACTCCTGCAGGCGGGTCTTCGGGTCTTTGTTGGTGTCGACCAGCGTCAGGCTCTCGAACTCATCGGTCAGCCAGGCCAGAATGCGCTCGCGCGCGGTCTGCATGTCGGCATCCAGATAGATGGCGCCAATCAGCGCTTCGAGGGCATCGGCAAGGATCGACTCACGGCGAAAACCACCGCTTTTCAGCTCGCCCGAGCCCAGCCGGAGGAATTCGCCCAGGTCAAACCCGCGCGCCAGCCGCGCCAGGGTTTCACCCTTGACCAGGCGAGCGCGCAAGCGCGACAGCTGGCCTTCGCGAGCCTGCGGGAAGCGCTCGAACAGCGCCTCGCCGGCGACGAAATTGAGAATGGCGTCGCCTAGAAACTCCAGGCGCTCATTGTTGCGCCCGGCATAGCTGCGATGGGTCAGGGCCAGCAACATCTGGTCCTGGTCCTTGAAGGTGTAGCCGAGCTTGCGCTCCAGGCGTGCAAGGGGAGCACTCATGCGGCCACCCGTTTGTTGTTCAACGCGTTGTTCAAATCAACATCCTGAAAAGACGGTGTGGCTGTGAATCGCTGCCAGTGGGTAGCGCCCCCGTGTTTCAAGACGCTCTCGACCTTGAGTACACAGCCTATGTCATAAAAGCATTCGGCGCTGTCTGCAGACAGCGCCGATGGGTATCAATGGATCAAGCCGACCCGCGACAGGTTGGGCAGGTGGCTGAGCTTGGGCTCTGGCCAGCTCATCCAGACTGCAAACGCCTTGCCGACGATATTGCGGTCCGGAACCATGCCGTGCAGTTCCTTGGGAATGTTTGGATCATCCCAGAAACGGCTGTCGTTGGAGTTGTCGCGGTTGTCGCCCATCATGAAGTAATGGCCGGCAGGGACCGTCCATTGCTGGTCAGGCGGCATACGGTAGCGGCTCATTTCCTTGCGGATCATGTGCTCGGCCGCGCCCAGTTGCTCCTTGTACAGCTCGGCGCTGCCAAGGGTGCCCGGCTCGGTGCCGACCAACTGCTCGGCGACCTGTTTACCATTGACGAACAGGCGCTTGTCGCTGGTGTAACCGATCTGATCGCCTGGCAGGCCAACCACACGCTTGATGTAGTTGACGTTAGGGTCGCTCGGGTAGCGGAACACCATTACATCGCCCCGCTGCGGCTGGCCGATCTCGATGACCTTCTTGTCGATCACCGGCAGGCGAATGCCGTAGGCGAACTTGTTCACCAGAATGAAGTCGCCCACTTCCAGGGTCGGTTTCATCGACCCGGAAGGGATCTGGAACGGCTCGACCAGGAACGAGCGCAGCACCAGCACGATGAACAGCACCGGGAAGAACGACTTGCCGTACTCAACCAGCAACGGCTCCTTGTTCAGCTTCTCGACCACAGCCATTTCTGGCTGGCTGACGCTGCCCTGATAGGTGGCAATCGCCGCCCGCCGGCGCGGAGCCAGGAACAGCAGATCGATCAGAGCCAACAAGCCACAGACGGCAACGGCGATGACGAGCAACAGCGGGAAATTTAGCGACATAGGACCTAGCTATCCAACCTGAGCACGGCGAGGAAGGCTTCTTGTGGAATTTCCACGTTACCGACCTGTTTCATGCGTTTCTTACCGGCTTTCTGCTTTTCAAGCAGTTTGCGTTTACGGCTGACGTCGCCGCCATAACACTTGGCCAGTACGTTCTTTCTGAGCGCCTTGACAGTGGTCCGGGCGACGATCTGACCGCCGATGGCGGCCTGGATCGCAACGTCGAACATCTGCCGAGGAATCAGTTCTTTCATCTTCTCGGTCAACGCACGCCCTTTGTAGTGGGCGTTGTCGCGGTGCACGATCAGCGCCAGGGCATCAACCTTGTCGCCGTTGATCAATACGTCCAGCTTGACCAGGTTGGCCGACTGGTAACGATCGAAATGGTAGTCCAGCGACGCGTAACCGCGGCTGGTCGACTTCAAACGGTCGAAGAAGTCCAGGACCACCTCGTTCATCGGCAGGTCATAGCACACCTGCACCTGCGTACCGAGGAACTGCATGTCGCGCTGAACGCCACGTTTCTCGATGCACAGGGTAATGACGTTACCCAGGTGTTCTTGCGGCACCAGGATATTGGCGCGCACGATCGGCTCACGGAAGTCTTCGACTGCGGAGACATCCGGCAGTTTCGACGGGTTGTCGACGTGAATGGTTTCACCGGTCTTGAGCTTGATCTCGAAGATTACACTTGGCGCCGTGGTGATCAGGTCCAGGTCGTATTCGCGCTCGAGGCGCTCCTGGATGATCTCCATGTGCAACATGCCGAGGAAGCCGCAGCGGAAGCCAAAGCCCAGTGCGTCAGAGCTTTCAGGCGCGTACTGCAGCGACGAGTCGTTCAGGGTCAGCTTCTGCAGTGCATCGCGGAAGTCTTCGAAATCATCTGAAGACACCGGGAACAGGCCTGCATAGACCTGCGGCTGAATGCGTTTGAAGCCTGGCAGCACTTCCACCTCAGGGGTGGAGCTCAAGGTCAGGGTGTCGCCAACCGGCGCGCCGAGAATTTCCTTGATGCTGGCAATGATGAAGCCCACTTCGCCCGCCTTGAGGTCGGCAGTCTGGGTGTGCTTTGGCGTGAACACGCCGACGCTGTCGACCAGGTGGACCTTGCCGGTCGACTTGACCAGAATCTTGTCGCCCTTTTTCACGCGGCCGTGGCGCACGCGAACCAGGGATACAACGCCCAGGTAGTTGTCGAACCAGGAGTCGATGATCAGCGCTTGCAGCGGCGCGTCGATGTCACCGGTTGGCGCCGGGATCTGCTGCACCAGGCGCTCGAGCACCTCGTCCACGCCCATGCCGCTCTTGGCGCTGCAGGCTACGGCGTCGGCCGCGTCGATACCGATGATCTTTTCGATCTCGTCCTTGACGCGGTCTGGGTCGGCCTGAGGCAGGTCCATCTTGTTCAGTACCGGCATGACCTCAAGGCCCTGCTCGATGGCGGTGTAGCAGTTGGCAACCGACTGGGCTTCGACGCCCTGGCCCGCATCTACCACCAGCAATGCACCTTCACAGGCCGCCAGCGACCGGCTGACTTCATAGGTGAAGTCGACGTGGCCGGGGGTGTCGATGAAGTTCAGCTGGTAGGTCTTGCCGTCCTGCGCCTTGTAATGCAGCGTGACGCTATGGGCTTTGATGGTGATGCCGCGCTCGCGCTCCAGATCCATCGAATCGAGCACCTGGGCTTCCATTTCGCGCGCCGAGAGGCCACCGCACATCTGAATGAAACGGTCGGCCAGCGTCGACTTGCCGTGGTCGATGTGGGCGATGATGGAGAAATTGCGGATATGACTCAAATCACTCACGGGTCACTACTCGAAATGGCTGCGAGCCGGACGCCCGCCGAAAAATAGCCGGGAATTGTACCTTAAGCGGCAGCCTTGTGGGAGATTCCTGATCGGCTGCAATCCCGCGTGGCTGGGCAGGCCGCCGTGAAACTTTCATCCGTTTACAAAAAAGGGCAGCCGAAGCTGCCCTGTACTGCCCTGCCGCCGTGCTTATTCAGCCAGCTTGAAGGTGATGAAGCTGGCGCGCCCCTGGCGCAGCACACGCATCGACACCGAGCGATTCTTCGGCAGGTCTTTGGCGATCTCGGTGAAGTCCTTGGCCGAGCCGATAGCCTGGTTGTTGAGGTGGCTGATAACGTCACCCGGACGCAGGCCGATCAACGCCGCCGGGCCATCCAGCACTTCCTTGATGACCACGCCGCCCTTGAGTTCGAGGGCTTTCTTCTGCTCGGCGGTCAGGTCCGACACTGCTACACCGAGGCGATTGCTGCTGCGCTCGGCACTGCCCTGACCCGGCGTGGTGATGTCGGCATCTTCATCAGGCAAGGCGCCGACAGTCACGTCGAGGTTCTGCCGCTTGCCGTTGCGGATGATCTCCAGCTTGGCCTTGGCGCCATCCTTGAGGCTGCCGACCAGGTGCGGGAGGTCGGCCGACATGACGATCGGCTGGCCGTTCATGCTGAGGATGACATCACCAACCTGCAGGCCGCCCTTGGCCGCTGGGCCGTCTTCCAGCACCTGGGCCACCAGCGCACCGGCTGGCTTGTCCAGACCGAACGACTCGGCCAGGTCCTTGTTGACCTCCTGGATCACTACACCCAGCCAGCCACGATTGACCTTGCCGTCTTTCTTGAGCTGATTGGAGACATCCAGCGCCACGTCGATCGGGATCGCGAAGGAAAGGCCCATGAAGCCGCCGGAGCGAGTGAAGATCTGCGAGTTGATGCCGACCACTTCGCCTTTCATGTTGAACAGCGGGCCGCCGGAGTTACCCGGGTTGATCGCCACGTCGGTCTGAATGAACGGCACGTAGGTGTCGTTGGGCAGGGTCCGGCCCTTGGCGCTGACGATGCCTTTGGTCACCGAGTGGTCAAAGCCGAATGGCGAGCCGATGGCCAGTACCCATTCGCCGACTTTGAGCTTTTCCGAATCGCCCAGTTTGACGATCGGCAGGTCCTTGCCTTCAACCTTGAGCAACGCGACGTCGGTGCGCGGGTCGGTGCCGACCAGCTTGGCCTGCAGCTCGCTGCGGTCGGACAGACGCACGATGATCTCGTCAGCATCGGCGACCACATGATTGTTGGTCAACACGTAGCCATCGCTGGAAATGATGAAGCCCGAACCCAGCGATTGCGCTTCACGCTGGCGGTCACCGCGAGGTGAACGCGGCTGCTGCGGGATGTTGCGCTCGAAGAACTCACGGAACATCGGCGGCAGGCCCTCCAGGTCAGGCATCTGCCCGGCAGCGATGCGCCGATCAGGCAGCTTCTGCTTGGTACTGATGTTCACCACCGCCGGCGAAGCTTGTTCGACCAGCGTGGTGAAGTCCGGCAGCGCTTCTTCGGCCTGGGCCGTCAGCACCTGACCGAGCATCAGCACGGCGGCGAACATGGAAAGATAGGGTTTCAAGCGTGGTATCGACATACGGCTCCCGTCACAACGAGCGTAAATTGCATTAAGACCCCTGCAGATGCAGGAAAGGCCAGACCCCAAGGACTCTGACCTATAGAAAATTTAGGAAGGGATTGCAAATGACATCGCGTTAATTTCATTTCAGCCGATTACGCACAGGACCGCAAATGCAGGCGCGCAACTACTGGCTGGCCTGGGCATCCTGAGCGCGCATGGACAACGCAACGCGCTCGGCCGTACCCAGCGGGATTTCACCGACCACTGTGACGATGACCTTGCCCTTGGGTGTGTTGAGGTAGCGCGAGACAGCCACGGTCGGGCCGAGCTGCACCCGGGTATCGTTACCTGAATCATCCTTGACCGGCTCCAGAAATACCGAAAAACGAGTCAGACCGTCGTCGTACATCAAACTGCTGACGGTGGTCTTGCGTGATATATCGCTGCGCACCGAACTGTTGACCAGCTCGAAGCCGGGCGGTAACCAGTCGGAACGCCAGCCGCCCACTGCAGGCAATGACGCGGCAACCACTGCGCGCTCCACCGGCTTGCATGCTTCACCTGGGCGCAGCACCTGTGCGGTTGGTGCAGTGGTATCCAGGCGGGTCATTTGGAAACGCTCCAGCAACTGGCCCTTGTCATTGATCATCAACGAACGCAGAGGCAAGGCAGTTTGGCGATCCAGGTGTAATTCGAAGGCGTAGCGGTGTTGATCGCGGGGCGTCAGGCTGATGACGACGGCGTCGCGCCCGGCAACTCGAGATTTGCCGGCCACACTCAAGTCGTACCAGCTCATCAGTTTGAGGGGGTCGAGCACACGTGGCGCCGAGTTGGGCGGCGCCGAGACGCCACTTACAAGATCACCGCTGACGCACTGAACCTGCCCATCAACGCGCACGATCTCCTGCGCCGTGCCATCAAGCTGCAGCAGCCGCTCGGTGACCGACCCATTGGCAACCAGGTGCCAGATATCGTGGGAAGAGAAGCTGCCGTTGCGCTCGTAAACAAACGAGCCCTGATAGCTCTCGGACCGCTCGGCTCGTGCCAGCTTGTTCAGCCACTCACTCGCTTTGGGCGAAGAGTTGGCTGCCAAGGCTGGCACCATCATGCAACTGCCTACCAGCAGCGACAGAAGAGGTAGCGCGCGCATGATGCTCCTTAACTAGCGGTTTTCCAGGCTAGCTGCGCGAGCGTATGGCAGTGCGGTTTCAGTACCCTTGAGCGCTGATTCCTGAGCGTGCTGCTTCAAGTAGCCTGGCAGACGCTTGTCCCAACCTTCCTGGCTCTGCAACACACCGTTGGCCATTGGCCCGGTGGTTTGCTCGCTGCTCTCGGAGTAGCCTGCGAGAACTGCCGGACCTTGCGTTTGCGGCATGGTCAGGCCTTGCTGAGCGGGCTGCTGGGCAGCCAGTTCGCTACCAGTGATCTCGTCCTGGTTATACAGGCGTACACCGGCCAGGACTGCAACGGTCACCGAGGCAGCGACGGCCAGACGGCCAATGCTGCGCCAAGGACCTTGCTTGACCTTGGCTGGCACAGCCTCATCGGCCAGTGCAGCAGAAACCGCCGCAGCGATGTCCAGCTTGGGCAGCAGCAGTTCCTTGTGCATGGCTGCGCGGGCAACCTGGTAACGCGACCAGGTAGCACGGGTGTCGGCGTCATCAGTGGCGCTCAAAACACGACGCAGCTCCAATTCATCCGCTTCGTTGTCCATTACGGCGGACAGCGATTCCTGCAAAGCTTCACGACTCATGGCGGTTCCTCTCTTGGCTGTAGCCGCTGTCTCAGGATTCCTGCAGCAACGGCTGCAAGGCTTTATCAATGGCCTCCCGAGCGCGGAAAATCCTTGAGCGCACGGTCCCCACCGGACACTGCATGACGCTCGCAATGTCCTCGTAACTCAGACCATCAAATTCGCGCAAAGTTAGTGCCGTGCGCAGATCTTCTGGCAGTTGCTGGATGGTCCGATGGACGGTTCCTTCGATCTCATCCCGCAACAACGAGCGCTCTGGGGACTCGAGATCCTTGAGACCATGATCGCCGTCATAGAACTCCGCATCCTCGGAGCTCACATCACTGTCGGGTGGCCTTCTACCGCGGGACACCAGATAGTTTTTCGCCGTGTTGATGGCGATGCGGTACAGCCAGGTATAAAACGCACTGTCACCGCGGAAATTGCCTAGTGCCCGGTATGCCTTGATGAAGGCTTCCTGCGCCACATCCTGGGCTTCATGGGTGTCGTGTACAAAGCGCACGATCAACCCGAGAATCTTGTGCTGATACTTCAGCACCAACAGATCGAACGCTCGCCTGTCGCCGCGCTGCACGCGCTCGACAAGCTGCTGATCCTCTTCCTGGGTTAGCATGAATACTCCTCAGTGAACTTGAAGGAGCATTGCAACAGCCACCGTTCAGGCTTGCAAACATAGACTCGGGCTTTGCGCAAAAGTTCTCCCCTCCAAGCAAGTTTCCTGCGACCTCTGCTCGGCTCGCACGAAAAAGACGCAGTACGGTCACGGCCGGCCGCGTCATTGATCTGGTCTTGATTTACGCAGGTATCAGCCCATTTCGAGCTACTGCCCTGCGTCGCCGTGGCATTCGTGGCGTATGGGCAGCCTTCATAGGATTTCCAGCCAGGCTGGAAAGTTCCCCGAAGATCGCCGTTGCTTGACAAGCGCCATTGGAAATCAGGCACCCGGGGCTGCTATAAAGACATCCCGGCAACGTTTTCACGATAGTTTCACAATGCCATCTGCGCATCGCTATTGTGCCGTTCCCCTCCCCTAGATTACTAGTGCCCCGACATGAGCAAACAATTCCAATACGATGTCCTGGTGATCGGCAGTGGGGCTGCAGGCCTCAGCCTGGCACTCAACCTTCCGGATCACCTGCGCATCGCTGTGCTGAGCAAGGGTGATCTAGCCAACGGTTCGACCTTCTGGGCCCAGGGCGGCGTGGCCGCCGTGCTTGACGATACCGATACTGTACAGTCGCATGTCGAAGACACCCTCAATGCAGGCGGCGGCCTGTGCTCGGAAGAAGCGGTGCGGTTTACCGTAGAGCACAGCCGCGAAGCGATTGAATGGTTGATCGAACAAGGCGTGCCCTTTACCCGCGACGAACACCCAGCGGGCGATGAGCGCAGCTTCGAGTTTCACCTGACCCGTGAAGGCGGCCACAGTCACCGGCGCATCATCCATGCCGCCGACGCCACTGGTGCGGCGATCTTCACCACCCTGCTGCAGCGCGCCCGGCAACGGCCCAACATCATCCTGCTGGAACAGCGCGTTGCCGTCGACCTGATCACCGAGCGCCGTCTGGGCCTGGACGGCGAGCGCTGCCTCGGCGCCTACGTACTGGACCGCAACAGTGGCGAGGTGGACACCTTTGGCGCACGCTTCACCGTGCTCGCGACCGGCGGTGCAGCCAAGGTCTACCTCTATACCAGCAACCCCGACGGCGCCTGTGGCGATGGCATTGCCATGGCCTGGCGCGCGGGCTGCCGGGTCGCCAACCTTGAATTCAACCAATTCCACCCGACCTGCCTGTACCACCCGCAGGCCAAGAGTTTCCTGGTCACTGAAGCATTGCGCGGCGAGGGCGCCCTGCTCCGCCTGCCCAATGGCGAGCGCTTCATGCCGCGTTTTGATCCACGCGAAGAACTGGCGCCACGGGATATCGTCGCCCGCGCCATCGACCACGAAATGAAGCGTCTGGGGGTGGACTGCGTCTATCTGGACATCACCCACAAACCGGCCGAGTTCATCAAAAGTCATTTCCCGACTGTGTACGAGCGCTGCCTGACCTACGGCATCGACATCACTCGCCAACCGATTCCGGTGGTACCGGCTGCGCACTACACCTGCGGCGGGGTGATGGTCGACGATCGCGGTCACACTGACGTGCCCGGGTTGTATGCCATAGGCGAGACCAGCTTCACCGGCCTGCACGGCGCCAACCGGATGGCCAGCAACTCACTGCTGGAGTGCTTTGTCTATGGCCGCTCGGCGGCAGCCGACATCGAAGCGAGCCTGGACCGGGTCGACATGCCGCAGGCGCTGCCGTGCTGGGATGCCAGCCAGGTTACCGACTCGGACGAAGACGTGATCATCGCCCACAACTGGGATGAACTGCGGCGCTTCATGTGGGACTACGTCGGCATCGTGCGCACCAGCAAGCGCCTGCAACGGGCTGAGCACCGGGTGCGCCTGCTGCTGGACGAGATCGATGAGTTCTACAGCAACTACAAGGTCAGCCGCGACTTGATCGAGCTGCGCAACCTGGCCCAGGTCGCCGAATTGATGATTCGCTCGGCGATGCAGCGCAAGGAGAGCCGCGGGCTGCATTACACCCTGGACTACCCGGCGATGCTGGCCGAAGCGCGCGATACCATACTCAGCCCGCTCTGAGCGGGCTCAGGAAGGCTGCGCCCAGCGCCTGCGACTGAACTTCAAGCGCAGCCGCAGCCGCCGGTGTTGCTCCAGCGCCAACGCGTCAGGACAAACGCACTGACTTTCGCTGATGCGCCGCCCCGCTCGCACGAAGCGCAACACCACCAGCCCCGGCAGGGCCATGCTGTCCGGCAGCAGGCGCACTGACTGCCAACCCTGGCTGCGGCTGTACAGCTGCCAGCCCTGGCCGTCGCGGCGCAGGCCGGTGATGGCGTCAGAATGAAAAAGCAGAATGCGTCGGGGAATGACCCAGCAGGCGTGGCCCAGGCAGCCTGCGGCAAGTGGCAACTGCAGCCACCAGCCTGGCTCGCTCAGCCACAGCGCCAGCAATGCCAGCGCCAGACTCGCCAGGTAGGCCGTCAGCAGCCGGAGTGAGCCCTGCCAACGGCACTGGAAGTGCTCACTTGGGCTGGACACGATCCAGAATGATCCGAACCATGCGCTGCAGCTCAGGGTCTTCAGACTCGCTGCGCTCCATGAACCAGCCGAACATGTCCTGGTCTTCACAAGCCAGCAAGCGCACGTAAAGCTCGCGGTCCGCTTCGTTCAGGGTGGCGTAAACCTCCTGAGTGAAGGGCACCAGCAGCACGTCGAGCTCCAGCATGCCGCGGCGGCTGTGCCAGAAAAGCCGGTTGAGTTCAGTTTGTTCGACCATGGGACCCTCCTCGAATGGGCGGCGAGTATACCGCGCCGGGTGCACGGCGGCACAAGGCGTTGGTCTAGTCACCTACCTATTTTGTTACCAGCGTTCTATGATGGCTACCAGTCTCAAGCAACCGCGATGACCCATGGCCGACTCTGCTTTCTATTGCCCCCTTGCCCACGAGGGCATCCTCGCCGTTCGCGGCTCCGACGCTGGCAAGTTCCTGCAAGGCCAGCTGACCTGTAACCTCAACTACTTAAGCCAGGCGCAATCGAGCCTCGGTGCCCGCTGCATGGTCAAAGGCCGTATGCAGTCGAGCTTCCGTATCGTACCCGAAGGCAACGGCTTGCTGCTGGCGATGGCCCGCGGCCTGATCGATGCACAGTTGGCTGACCTGAAAAAGTACGCAGTCTTTTCCAAAGCCACGCTGACCGACGAAAGCGCCAGCTGGGCCAGGTTCGGCCTGGAGCACGCTGAGCAGGCCTTGCTCGCGCTTGGCCTGGATGTACCTGCTGAGGATGGCGCAACGGTCCGTGATGAACAGGGCCTGATCGCTATCCGCGTTTCGCCCGGCCGCGTCGAACTGTGGGCCCCGACTGAACAGGCCAGCAAGGTGCAGCAGGAACTCGCGGCTACGCTCAGCGAAGGCAGCCTCAACGACTGGCTGCTGGGGCAGATCCGCGCCGGTATCGGCCAGGTTTTCGAGCAGACCCGTGAACTGTTCATTCCGCAGATGATCAATCTGCAGGCGGTGGGCGGCGTGAGTTTCAAGAAAGGCTGTTATACCGGCCAGGAAATCGTCGCGCGGATGCAGTACCTGGGCAAGCTCAAGCGCCGTCAGTACCGCCTGGCACTGGCCGCTGCGGATGTGCCTGCACCCGGCACCCAGATTTTTTCCCCCACCCACGGCTCCTCGGTTGGCGAGGTCGTGCTGGCAGCTGCCAGCGACCAAGGCTGCGAGTTGCTGGCGGTGCTCAGCGCCGACGCGGTAGAAGATGACAATCTGCACCTGCTCAGCCTCGAAGGCCCACGCCTGACCTTGCTGAGCCTGCCTTACGAACTGGACCGCGACCGGGAAATCCAACGCTGACCAGCCTGCCTCGCACAGTGCGGGGCTGCCACACTGCGGTAGAGAAACTTCATGAACAGACTGGCCGAGATGGTCCAGGCGCAATTACTCACCGCCATCGCCAATGATGATCTGGTCCTGCCGACTCTGCCGGAGGTCGCCCTGAGCATTCGCGAGGCGGCCGAAGACAGCGAGATCAGCGTCTCGGCCCTGAGCCGGGTGATCGGCCGCGATGCCGCGCTGTCTGCGCGCTTGATCAAGGTGGTCAACAGCCCCCTGCTGCGCGCCGCCGTCGAAGTCACCGATCTGCACACGGCGATTACCCGGCTGGGCATCAACTACAGCTGCAACCTGTCGATCGGGCTGGTGATCGAGCAGATCTTCCATGCACGCTCGCCTGCCGTGGAGCAGAAGTTGCGCGATATCTGGGCCACCAGCCTGGAAGTTGCAGGCATCAGCTATGAACTGTGCCGCCGCTATACCGACCTCAAACCCGACCAGGCGACCCTCGGTGGCCTGGTCCATCAGATCGGCGCGCTGCCGGTGCTGATCTATGCAGAAGAGCACAATGAGTTGCTGTCGGATCCGGTCTGCCTCAATTACGTGATCGAACAGATCCAGCCGGTACTGGGCGATAAAATCCTCAGTGACTGGGAGTTCCCTGAACAACTGGTCAAGCTGCCCGGACAGATCCAGGACCTGGATCGGCGCACCGACAAGGTCGATTACATCGACGTGGTGCAGATCGCACGCTGCCTGAGCCTGCGCGGGCGCAGCCGGCCACTGGCGGCATTGCCCGCCTATCGGCATCTCGGCTTGCCGCAGGGCACGGAACTGGATATTGCGGAGCTGCTCGAAGCGCGAAGCATGTTGCGCTGAGGGTTGGTGGCCGGCAAGGGCCTGACGCCTCATGCGATCCAAGCCTTAATCAGCGATAAAGCTTACCCTGACCTTCAACCCTCCATTTTCGCCATCATGCAAACTGATCTGGGCCAGATGCGCCCTGCAGATCTCCCCGACAATGGCCAGGCCCAGCCCACTGCCCTGCGCGCTGCGCCGGTAAAAGCGCTCGAACACCCGCTCACGCTCGGCCTCGGGAATCCCTGGGCCATCATCTTCGACCTCAAGCACCGCCGGCGCCAGCACACGCAAGATCACATTGCCGCCAACCGGTGTATGCGCCAGCGCGTTATCGATCAGGTTGCTCAGCAGCTCATTGAGCAAAGTCGGCTCGCCCTTGAGCCAGACCGGCGACTCAGCCTCCAGCGCCAGCGATACACCGCGGGCGTGCGCCAACGGCGCCATGGCCATGCCCAGTTCACGGCTCAGCTGGCTCAGATCAAGCCGCTGCGCACCGCCCTCGGCAATCGCCCGCGCGCCATTTTCAACGCGCGCCAGCGACAGCAACTGGTTAGCCAAATGGGTCAGCCGATCAGTACCTTGGGCAGCCGACTCAAGGGTCTGACGCCATTCCTGCGGATCCTGCGAACGCAGGCCCAACTCGACCCGCGCCTTGAGCGCTGCCAGCGGCGTACGCAGCTCATGCGCGGCATCGGCGATGAACTGCGCCTGGCGCTCGAACTGCGCACGCAGGCGCTCGGTAAAGTGATTGAGTGCACGCACCAATGGCCCCAGCTCATGCTGCACCTGCACCGTCGGCAACGCGCGCAGGTCATCTGGCTGGCGTTCCTCCACTGCACTGCGCAAGCGCTCGAGTGGGCGCAGCGCGGCGCTGACGGCAAACCAGACCATGACCAGCGCCCCCAGCGCCAGCATCCCCAGGCGCAATAGAGTGTCAGCCATCAGCCCGCGGGCCATGCTCACTCGTGCTTCTTCGGTTTCGGCCACGCGAATCTCGGCCATGCCGTTCATGTTCGGCTCGCTGACCGCCTTGAGCAGGCTGACCACACGCACATCCTGGCCCAGGTAAGAAGCGTTGTAGAAGCGCGCCAAGGCCGGATAGTCATCGGTGCGGGGTGTGCCGGGCGGAGGTGGCGGCAGCTTTTCGTAGCCCGAGATCAAGCGCTGGTTGATGTCCAGCACCTGGTAGTAGATGCGCCCGGCACTGTCGTAGGCGAAGGTGTCCAGCGCCACATAGGGCACATCGGCACTCAGTGTGCCGTCGCGCTGGGACAAGCCGGCAGCGATGGTCCGCGCCGACGCCAGCAGGGTGCGATCATAAGCAGTGTCGGCGGCCTCGCGACCGTTCCAGTAGGCGCTCAGCCCGCTGGCCAGCATCAGCACCACCAACAGCAGCGCAAGATTGCCCAGCAGCCGCCCGCGCAGGCTGGCGCCATCACGCATCACGGTGCTCCAGCAAATAGCCAAGCCCACGGAAGGTGACAATGGCAACCGCATGGCCATCGAGCTTCTTGCGCAGCCGGTGAACGTATATCTCGATGGCGTCAGGGCTGGCTTCTTCATCGAGGCCAAACACCTGCGCTGCCAACTGCTCTTTGCTCATCACCCGACCGGGCCGGGCAATCATTGCCTGCAGCACACTCTGCTCGCGCGAGGTCAGGGTCAGGTGCTCGTCACCCAGGCTGAAACGGCGGGTGTCGAGGTCGTAGACCAGCGGACCGCAGCGCTGCTGGCGTTCGCCACCGAGCACACTTCGCCGCAGCAGGGCCTTGACCCGCGCCTCCAGCTCAGTCAACTCGAACGGCTTGGCCAGGTAATCGTCGGCGCCCAGGTTGAGCCCGTGCACACGATCCTTGACGTCACTGCGGGCGGTCAGCATCAGCACCGGCAAGGTCTTGCCGCGGCCGCGCAGCCGCGCCAGCACTTCGAAGCCGTCCATCCGCGGCAGGCCGACATCGAGCACCGCCACCGCGTACTCCTCGCTGGTCAACGCCAGGTCAGCGGCAATGCCGTCGTGCAGCACGTCCACGGTCAGGCCTTGACTCTTGAGCGCCTGAGCCACGCTTTCGGCCAGTTGCAGGTGGTCTTCAACCAGCAGCACTCGCATCGGTTTCTCCCTTCGTGAGGTGGGGGCGCGTTAGTTGGCGCGGAGTGTACCGCCGTCGGCACACCTGTGAAGCCCCAATATGACAAACCTTTCATGTTGAAAGGTTAGCGAAAGGTTGGCCGCCTAGCATCGGATCAAGGATGCCCCGAGCATCCACAAGCACCAGCAAGGTGCAGACCCATAAAAACAATAAACGGAGTCACTCGACGATGCTGTCATCACAGCCGCAGGCGTTCGCGCCTTCCCGTTCCATTCGTCCTCGCCCTACTGCCATTGCCAGCGCCCTTGCGCTCGCCGGTATCGCGCCTGTCAGCCAGGCAGCCTTCTTCGAAGACAGCAGCGCCACCTTCGAAACCCGCAACATGTACTTCAACCGTGATTTTCGTGACGGCACCAGCAGCCAGCAGTCCAAACGTGACGAGTGGGCGCAGGGCTTCATGCTCAATTTCGAATCCGGATACACCGAAGGCACTGTTGGCTTTGGCCTGGACGCACTGGGCATGGTCGGGGTCAAGCTCGACTCCAGCGAAGACCGCACCGGCACCGGGCTGTTGCCGACCCATGACGACGGCAAGGCCGCCGACGAGTACTCCAAGCTCGGCCTGACCGGCAAGGTCAAGATCTCCAAAACCGAGCTCAAAGTTGGCTCGCTGATACCTGAACTGCCGACCCTGCAGCCCAACGATGGGCGGATTCTGCCGCAGACCTTTCAGGGCGGCCTGCTGACCTCCAACGACATCAGCAACCTGACCGTCACCGCCGGGCGCCTGGAAAAAGCCAAGGACCGCAACGACACCAACTGGGAAGACATCGCCCTCAACAACAAGAATGGCCGTTTCGGCGGGACCTTCGCCGCCGACAACTATGACCTGGCCGGCCTGGACTACAAGTTCACCGACCGCATCACCGGCAGCTACCACGTTGCCCAGCTCGACGACATCTACCGTCAGCACTTCGTTGGCATGGTCGCGACCCAGCCATGGGGCCCTGGCACCTTCGGCGCCGACCTGCGCCTGGCGATCAGTGACGACCAGGGCCAGGCCCGCGCCGGCAAGATCGACAACACCACTGCCAACGGCATGCTCAGCTATGCCCTCGACGGCCACAAGCTCAGCGGCGCCTATCAGCACGTCTCGGGCGACAGCGCCTTCCCTTATGTCGATGGCGCCGACCCGTACCTGGTCAACTTCGTCCAGATCAACGACTTTGCCGGTGCCGACGAGCATTCCTGGCAGCTGCGTTACGACTACAACTTCGCCTCCCTGGGCATTCCCGGCCTGACCTTCATGACCCGCTACCTCAGTGGCGACAATGTCAGCCGCGCCGATGGCAGCGAGGGCAAGGAGTGGGAGCGCAACACCGAGTTCAAATACGTAGTCCAGACCGGGCCGTTGAAAAACGTCGCGGTGCGTCTGCGTAACGCCACCTTCCGCTCGAATTTTGCCCGCGACGCCGACGAAGTGCGGCTGCTGGTGAGCTACAGCGTGGCCTTGTGGTAACCCATAACAACAATATTTACGGAGATAGACGATGACCTTTTCCCTGCGCCGCCTCGTCCTCGCTACCGGTTGCCTGCTGTTGGCCGGTCAAGCCCTGGCTGCTGAACCCAAACGCCCTGAATGTATCGCTCCGGCTTCGCCCGGCGGCGGCTTCGACCTGACCTGCAAGCTGGTGCAAAGCGCCCTGGTCAACGAGAAGATCCTCAGCAAACCGATGCGCGTTACCTACATGCCTGGCGGCGTTGGTGCGGTGGCCTACAACGCCGTGGTTGCGCAGCGCCCAGGCGATGCCGGCACATTGGTAGCCTGGTCCAGTGGTTCGCTGCTCAACCTGGCCCAGGGCAAGTTCGGCCGTTTCGATGAAAACGCAGTGAAGTGGCTGGCCGCGGTCGGCACCAGCTACGGCGCGATCGCAGTGAACAAGGACTCGCCTTACCAGAACCTGGCGGACCTGGTTGCTGCACTGAAAAAAGACCCAAGCAAAGTCGTGATCGGCTCCGGCGGCACCGTCGGCAGCCAGGACTGGATGCAGACCGCGCTGATCGCCAAGGCCGCCGGGATCAACCCGCGTGACCTGCGCTACGTTGCCCTTGAAGGCGGCGGCGAAATCGCCACGGCGCTGCTCGGCGGCCACATTCAGGTCGGCTCCACCGACATTTCCGACTCCATGCCGCACATCCAGAGCGGCAACATGCGCATCCTCGCCGTGTTCGCCGAGAACCGTCTCGACGAGCCGGAAATGAAGGACATCCCGACGGCCAAGGAACAGGGCTACGACATCGTCTGGCCAGTGGTACGCGGCTTCTACCTGGGGCCAAAAGTCAGCGACGAAGACTACGCCTGGTGGAAAGAAGCGTTCGACAAGCTACTGACCTCCGAGGAGTTCGCCAAGCTGCGTGACCAGCGCGAGCTGTTCCCGTTCGCCCTGACCGGGCCGGAGCTGGACGCCTACGTCAAGAAGCAGGTTGCCGACTACAAGACCCTGGCCCGGGAATTCGGCCTGATTCAGTAACACCCTACAGCTGCAGCACCTGTTGAAGCAGGTCAGCCCGCGTAAGCCTCGGTGTAAAAACCAACGCCTGCGCGGGTAGAACCGCTCCCACAAAAACTGCAGCAAGGCAGCCCTCTCGAGGATTTCTCCATGATCCTGCAACGCATTTTTGCCCTGATCCTGCTGGCGGTGTGCGCCGTCCTGGCAGTGATGGCCTGGCCCTATCAGGCCGCGTTTTCCTACGAACCGGTGGGCCCGCGCGCCTTCCCGTTGTTGATGCTTGGCCTGATGGGCCTGGCCTTGTTGTACCTGGCGATTCGACCGACGCCGATTGTGCATAAAGAAGACGAGCCGCCGCTGGATCGCCCGACCCTGATCAAGATTGCGATCTGCACCGGTCTGTTGATCCTGTTCGCCGCCACCTTCGAGAGCCTGGGCTTCATCGTCAGTGCGGTATTGATCGGTGTGCCGATGGCGCGCCTGTATGGCGGCCGCTGGCTGCACAGCGCAGTGGTAGTGGTGGCGATGAGCGTGCTGCTGTACTGGCTGTTCGATCGCGTGATGGACGTACCCCTGCCCCTTGGCCTGCTTGACGTGCTGGAGAACTGACAGATGGATACTTTAGGCTATCTCAGCCAGGGCTTCGGCGTCGCCTTGAGCCCGTACAACCTGGTTACCGCTCTGTGCGGCACCCTGATCGGCACCGTGGTCGGCCTGCTGCCGGGCCTGGGCCCGATCAACGGCGTGGCGTTGCTCATCCCGATCGCCTTCGCCCTGGGTCTGCCGCCTGAATCTGCGTTGATTCTGCTGGCCGCGGTGTACCTGGGTTGCGAATACGGCGGCCGGATCAGCTCGATCCTGCTCAACATCCCGGGCGAAGCTTCGACCGTGATGACCACCCTCGACGGCTACCCAATGGCTCGCCGGGGTCTGGCTGGGGTCGCACTGTCGCTGTCGGCGTGGAGCTCGTTCATCGGCGCCTTCATCGCCACCTGCGGCATGGTTCTGTTCGCGCCATTGCTGGCGAAGTGGGCGATTGCCTTCGGACCCGCTGAATACTTCGTGCTGATGGTGTTCGCCATCGTCTGCCTGGGCGGCATGGCCGGCGACAAGCCACTGAAGACGTTTATCGCAGCGTTGATCGGCCTGTTCCTGTCGGCCGTAGGTATCGACGCCAACAGCGGCGTGTACCGCTTCACCGGCGACAGCGTGCACATGGCGGACGGCATTCAGTTCGTGGTGCTGGTGCTGGGCCTGTTCTCGATCAGCGAGATCCTCTTGCTGCTGGAGAAGACCCATCATGGTCACCAGGCGGTAAAAGCCACCGGGCGCATGCTGTTCAACTTCAAGGAAGCGGCTTCGGTATTCGCGGTGAACATCCGCTGCGGCCTGCTCGGCTTCATCATGGGCGTATTGCCCGGCGCCGGTGCGACCCTGGCCAGTGCGGTTGCCTACATGACCGAGAAGAAAATCGCTGGCACCAGCGGCAAGTTCGGCAAGGGCGACGCCCGCGGTCTGGCAGCACCGGAAACCGCCATCGGCGCTTCATGCTGCGGCGCCCTGGTGCCGATGCTGACCCTCGGCGTACCCGGTTCGGGCACTACCGCGGTCATGATCGGTGCACTGACCCTGTACAACATCACCCCAGGGCCGATGCTGTTCGAACAGCAACCCGACATCGTCTGGGGCCTGATCGCCTCGTTGTTCATCGCCAACATCATGCTGGTGATCCTCAACATCCCGATGATCCGCATCTTCACTCGCATCCTCGCCGTGCCGAACTGGGCGCTGGTGCCGGTGATCGCCATCATCACCGCGATCGGCGTGTACGCCGTGCATGCGACCACCTTCGACCTGTTCCTGATGGTCGGCATCGGCATCATGGGTTACATCCTGCGCAAGCTGGACTTCCCGCTGTCGCCGATCCTGCTCGGGTTCATCCTCGGTGGGCTGATGGAGCAGAACCTGCGCCGCGCCCTGTCCATCTCCAACGGTGAGCTGGGCATCCTCTACTCGAGCCCGATCAGCATGAGTGTGTGGGGCCTGACCATCTGCATGATGTGCCTGCCGCTGCTGCGCATCTGGCGCCGCCGCAGCCTGCAACGTCGGGCTGTTGCGGATGCCTGATCGATCGTTGCCGCTGTTCTGGGCAACCGGGCTGGTCGGTCTTGCTGGCGGATTTCTCGCCAGCAAGGTCGGCTGGCCTTTGCCGTGGATGGTCGGCTCGTTGCTGGCGATCATCCTGGTGCGTTGCCTGACCCCCTGGCAGTTGCCGGAAATCCCTAACGGACGCAAATGCGGCCAGTGGATCATCGGCGTTGGTATCGGCCTGCACTTCACCCCAGCGATCCTCGAACAAGTGTCCGGGCACTTCGGCCTGATTCTGTTCGGGGCACTGTTCACTACCGCTTCCAGTGTCTTCAGCGTGTGGCTGCTGCGGCGCAGCGGTGAAGACCGCGCGACTGCGTTTTTTGCCAGCATGCCGGGCGGTTCGGGGGAGATGGTCAACCTCGGCGCACGCAATGGCGCGGTGCTCAGCCAGGTTGCTGCTGCGCAGAGCCTGCGCGTATTGGCGGTGGTGTTGTGCGTACCCGCGCTGTTCAAGTTGCTGCTCGGTGATGGTGTGCCGGTCAGCCATGCCAGCAGTGTCAGCTGGGGCTGGCTGGCGCTGATCACACCGCTTGCGGTGTTGGTCGGTTATGCCTGGCAGCGCTTGCGCCAACCCAATCCGTGGTTGTTCGGGCCATTGTTGGTGGCGGCGACGGTGAGCCTGGCGGCTGACTTGCAGATCACCCTGCCGGATGGCGCCAGCCAGATGGGCCAGTGGTTGATTGGTAGCGGCCTGGCCTGTCATTTCAATCGGGCGTTCTTCCGCCGCGCGCCGTCGTTTCTGGGGCGCACATTGTTGGCTACCGGATTGAGCATGGTCATTGCGGCGCTTGCGGCGTGGGGCTTGAGCAGCCTGAGCCAGCTGGATGTGCGTTCGCTGACGCTGGGCATGATGCCGGGCGGGATTGCCGAGATGAGCCTGACGGCGGAGACCCTGCAGTTGTCAGTACCGTTGGTGACGGCGATGCAGGTGATGCGCTTGTTGTTCGTGCTGTTTCTCGCGGAGCCGTTGTTCCGCCGTTGGAATGCGCGGGGTTGAGACCGTTGGGGCCGCGTAGCGGCCCCTCCTGCCTTGATCAGAAGTCGTAGCGCACACCCAGGTTGACGCCATACGGCTGCTCGATGTTCTTGCCGTGGCTGTACTCCACATCGGCATGTATCCGCAGCTGTTTGGTCAACGCGACGGCCACACCCGCACCCACTTCGGCACGCGAACCGGACAGATCATTGTTGAACACGTTGTTGTTGATCTGCACCTGATTACGCTGGGCAAACTCATGGCCGAACGCGCCTTTGAGATAAGGCTGGATCATGCCGCCGCCATCCAGCGGGATGGTCTTGCCGACTGTGGTACCGACCTTGCCCAGCAGTGACTTGGCCACATCGCCTTCAGCCCGTGCGCCGTTGTCAAATCTGTAGTCCTTGCCGGCAACCGCCACCGAGGCGATCTGAGCAAACGGCTCGATGAAATAGCCATCGTTGAGTTTGATGTGCTTGCCTACTTCTACCGAAGCACTCAGACCATGGGTATCGTAGTCACCTTTGCTACGCGAGCCATCGCTCATGCCGACCTTGGCGTTGTTCTGATAGCGGTTGTACTTGAGCACGGTATCGACGTAGTAGCCGGTCTCGCTGTCCAGCCAGGTCGCGTAGCCGCCCACATAGTAGCTGTCGACGCTGCCGGAGCTACCGTAGTCGAGGTTCAGATCGGAGCGGCTGCTACCAGCTAGTACCCCAACCAGCCAATCGCTGTCGCTGATCTTCAGGTCAGCACCCAGGCTCAAGCCGCGCTGGTTCTGCTGGTAGCCCGCGCCAGAAGACGCGCCACTGACGTTGTACTGGTTGCCGTAAGCACGCATCCACACGCCCGCATTGCGGCCTTCGCTGTAACGCAGCTCACCCATGCGGCTGCGCAGCGAACTCAACTCGCCGTAGGCCACGGTGATCGGCGTGTTGAACAACGCCATGGCCGACAGGCTGATCGGCGAGATCGTGCGGGTTTCGCGGTTCAGCACCCAGTCAGTGCCGTCCTGAGCCAGCTCGTACGAGTACGCACCCGCATCGACGCGATCACGCTCGTTAAGCAGGTGGAACTGGGCACCGCCGTCGGCCGTCTGCACCAGGCGCAGCGATTCGACGCTGGCTTCCTGGCCGCTGCTGCCGACCAACAGGCCGTGCTCACCGCTGGAGCTGCCGGTGACGATCAACTGGTCGCCGGCGCCGGTGACGAAGTCGCCGTCCATCACGAAACTGCCGTTGCCTGACAGGTGGTTCACGGTCAGATCATGGAAGCTGCCTTTGTCACCAAAGCGTACCTGGCCTCCAGCCATCGTCAGATCTACGACGCTGCTGCTGTCGGTAAGCGTCCAACTGGATTCGTTACCGATACTGGCCGCCATCACCTCAGTGGTCTTGCCGACGAAGTGCGAATTGCCGTCCACACTCAACGACGCCACCCGCTCCAGATTGCCGATCAGCGATGAGCCACCGTTGAGTGCGAGCTGGTCGACGTCGCGCGCACTGCCGATCATCTTGGAGTTGCCGTCCAGATTGAGCTGCTGAACGGTGTTGACATCGCCAGTCAGCGACGAGCCATTGTTGAGTGCAAGCTGCCCGACGTCGTGTGCATCGCCGATGATCTGAGAACTGCCGTCTAGGTCGAGCCGCTGAACGGTGGTGACATCGCCAGTCAGTGACGAGCCATTGTTGAGTGCAAGCTGCCCGACGTCGTGTGCATCGCCGATGATCTGAGAACTGCCGTCTAGGTCGAGCCGCTGAACGGTGGTGACATCGCCAGTCAGTGACGAGCCATTGTTGAGTGCAAGCTGTCCGACGTCGTGTGCATCGCCAATTATCTGAGAACCGCCGTCCAGGTTGAGCTGCTGAACGGCGTTGACATCGCCGGTGAGCGACGAGGCACCGTCAAGAGCGAACTGTTCGATGTCGCGTGCAGCGCCGATCATCTGAGAACCGCCGTCCAGGCTGAGCTGCTGAGCGGTGTTGACATCGCCGGTGAGTGACGAGCCGTCGGCCAGGTCGATGGTCCGCACGTTGGTCACGCTGCCCTGCAACTGAGAAGCGGCGCTCAAACCGACGTCGACGGTGCTACCCGTCTCGGCATTGATGTCACCGTTCATTTGCGACTGAGCAAGATTGAACACCGTGGAGCCGCCAGCAGCGATGTTGAGGTCGCCGTCGATCAGCGAGCCCTCGGCGTCTATCGCCGCCTGGGTAGTGGCGCCTACAGCCAGTGCGACGCCGTTTGCAGAGCTGACAGCGCTGCCATTAAGGATGTTCACGAGCGCGGCGCCCCTGGTACGCACGTCGATGCCAGGCCCGCTGCTACCGGACACAGTAGAGTTATCCAGTAAAACTTCCGCGGCATCAGGGCGGACCGAACTCTCGCTACTCAAGACAATACCAGAGCGCTGACCACTGATTGAGCTGTCAGTGATAACCGCAGTGCTGCCGATCAGCCGAATGCCGTCACTGTTGGCGCCGGTCGAGCTGACCTGAGAGCCGGAAAGCTGGAGAGCACTGCCTGCAGTGGCCTGAATACCTACAGTGTCACCGACGATCACGCTGTCACGGACCGAAGCCGTCGAGCCATCGCCTGAAGAGTGAGCGAGCACCAACCCGGCCCCTGTGTTGCTCCGGATCTGCGCGTTGGCGATGGTAGCGGTGCTGTCTACCAGACGAATGGCCGGGCCACCATTGACTGTAGTAGTACCCTGCAGCATATCGAGCGTCGAGTCCGTTAAGTTGATCAGTGCCGTGGTAGCACCATCAACGGTAAGAACCGAGTTATTGATCAATTGATAGTTGTCGAGCGGGTCAGCTGCAGTGATCGTCAGTGTTTCATTATCAAGGCTAACGCCAAATACCGTCGGTGAAAAACTGGTGAGCGCCAATGCAGCCGCGATCAGAGACAACCGGAATACGCGCGGAGTGCTGGCGCTGCTTGAATACTTAACGGACATAATCAGATCCTGTTGAGTTCAGCGAGACGAATAGGACTGGCCACAGCGCCAGCCAAAAATGGACGCGAACTTTAATAGCTGAATCTCAATCAGGCTGTAGGAAAAGTCCACAACCGCCATAAGAAAAACAACAGGCCGTCAGCACAGCAAGATATTGCTCTACCTCCCTGACGACCTGTCGAATCACTGTTTACAACTCACACAACCCGCCAACCCGTGCAGACACGGCCCCCTTGCAGAGTTCCGTATTTGACCAGCGACTTCTCCGAAAGCAGAATAGTAGTGCCTCGGCGCAGGGTGAAGTAGCAGACTACTGAACCGAGAACCGCCCTTGGAAGGCCGTCCTGTGGCGGGTTTTGCGGTGGGTAGGGCACCACGCTTTCTCCGAAACGAGTCGCTTCATAAGGAATACGCGCTTCTATCTTGTTGTTTTCGAGATGCGCAGCCGTCGCGGTGACCGGAGCGGGGAAACGGGAATCTTTAACTTCTGCCTGGCCCAACTGCCCCGCACTAAAGACCCAATAGAAGGTGACTATGTCCCCCAACTGCAAATCACCCTGCTCGAACCTCACCATGACCTGCACTCCGTCCCATGGCTCAACCCGACAATTGATAACGCTGGTTTCGGTGATTGCCGTTCCCGGGCGCCTATTCTGTCGGGTAATCGAGGCGTGGGAATAGGCGACAAATCGATCTGTAGGAGCCGTGATCGCCATTACGCTGACGAAGGTGGTTCGAGATTGCTGATAGTTGGCCGAGTCGTCAGCCGCAGAAATTCGGTAGAACGCCGGGATCGAGCCGTTACCCATTGTTTGGATGATGGCCCAGGGCAAAGGCACTTGAATATGTCCTATATCGATCTCATCTTGCGTCAGCAGATGCGCCGGGGCTAACTCCTGAGTGCCATAGGTGAATCGCACCAACTCGCCTACTCGAGCGCCGGCATAGACCGTGAGATGAATCGTTGCGGCCTCGTTCGCATCATGGTGGTCGATCAAGTTGTCTTTGTCACTGTCGCGGCCTCGTACTACCAGCTTGGCCAGATCAGGGTTAACCGGATCGGGATCGTTGGGGTTGACTGGGCCAATTAGACTCAGATCGACACTGACATCGGCTGCAAGTGAAGGCCCGAACGTATCACCTCCGCGGATCACCACGTAGGTCACGCTACCTTCATACACCGCCCGCGGGTCCGGATCCGACAGGAACGCCCAGTCCACCGTCGTGGTTCGCTGGGAAAACGGGAACGACGCAAGCGGGCGGGTACTGGTAGGGGTGTGCCAGCTGAGCTGGATCACATCACTCGCCTGGGCATTGGGGTAGTCCGGGATTTCGACCGTCACACCCGCTACTGCCTGGGCGCGGTCGATCGGGCTATCCACCACTGGCGCTTCAAGGTTACCGGGTTGCAAGGCCAACTGGATGGTCACGTTAAGGGGGTGCGAGCGGCCGGACACGTTGCCCTCGTAGTCAGCCAGGGTGTAAAGCAGCTGCCGGGAGCCATTACCCAGTGCCTGCAATACAGTGGACGGGACTTCGATATCAGCCCTGCGAGCCGCTTCGGCGCGAGGCCAGATTTCACCGGTAAAAATCGGCGTTTCCTGGCCGAGCAGGAAGATGCTGACAGCGTCGCCACGCCGCGCTACGGTGTAGGTAGAAACGGGGAACAATACCGTGGCATTGGCCTCCAGGTACTCTTTGGTGAGCACCACACTACCCTCAGGCCCAGGCGCCGGTACGCCAGGCGGAACCCCAAGCGCGGCTGGCTGTGTGTTACGCGAGGGTGCATAGCGGTCGAGTGTGATCACCTGTGCGGTTGACGAGTCAGGGTTTTCCAGCACGGTGTTTCGCACTAGGTAGCTGATCAGTACCGGACCTTCCGGCTGCCTTGCCAGCATCTGCGGTGTCACATAGACCGTTATGGGGAAGGTCGTCTCAGGAGGGGTAGGGTACGGAATGCGATAAGGCAGATCGCCTTCACTCTCTTCGTAAGTCCACTCGATACCGTTGAAGAGCACGATGACTTCATCTTGGGTACCGTCGTAGTCAGAGTTGGCAGTATCCGCCCAGCGAGGAATCTCTAACTGCAAATAATCATTGTCGTTGCCATTGTCTTCAAAATAGAACACTGGGATAGGACTGGGTCGCGCCAGATCGATCGTTTCCAACGCAGAGACGATTGTAAACTCGGCAGCCTGGGTGTCGCTTTGCTTTAAAGACCGGCTGCTCGCCATCATGCTGAAACCCGATACCGGAGCCTCGACCTTACCGATGATGGTGTTGCCTTTGGCCTTGCGTTTCTCGAGAATTCGCTGATTGTAGGTCGTCAAGCTGCCACGAATTTCCTCGGCCGTTTTCCCTGCGTCTTCTGAAGTGTCGTTACCCGAATTGCGTTCTTGGACAGTCATGTGTGCTCTCTCTCATGTAGACAAGGATTGAACAAAGGTATGAAGTCAACTTGGCGCTCACTGCAAAAGACGTGCGAAGTTGGCTGCCGATTCACCTCGGCAAGTACTGCTCATTGATAAAAACTGCACGGCGCTGCGACGACTTTCGCCATCGCTAAGTTGGCCAAGGGCCGCTGCACGTTCTACCGCCGGCTTTTTGTAAGGACACACTGAACACCGTGGTGGCCGCATCGCGCCAGCGACCACCGGCATCCTGCATTCGGTAACCCACCCGGACCGATGACTCCATGGGCAAGTTCGCCTCGGTCTGCTCGCTGACCAGGGTGCGCAACTGTGCCAGCGATATACCGATTTTGCCGGCGTTGCCAATCAGCTCAGCTTCCGTCAAGTTGCCTTCGGCATATTTGACTCGCAGCTGGGCAAGCCGCTGACGCTTGCCCGCGACAGCAAGCTGCATCTGGCCAACCACCAGATCATTGAGCCTGGGCATCAGCAGGACACGGTCCGTCGGCACCGCAATCGGCGAGCCCGGGACAAAGCTGGTCGGCGCCACCGGCTCCTCGCCAAACATGTCCCAGCAGACTTGCCAGGTCAGTTGTACCGGCCCATCGCGCTCAATAGGGGTGGCTACCGACGGCAGTCGAAACTTCAGCCCCGCCCGCGCGGGGTCCTTGGCGTGGTCGCGTTGTACGGTTTCCAGTGACTGGCAATTGATCCAGCCGAAGATCGACACATAGGGTGAGATCGGCTCCACGGCAGGCAAGCGCTCAGTGTCTTCATTCAGGTCGACGTGTATGTCGAGCACATTGCTCTGCCGATTGACGTTGCCCGAGCGATCCTGCAAGTGGCAACTGACCCGGAAGCGACCATTGCCCAACGCTGCTTCATCCACCCACAGCAGGATGGGCCGTTGCGGTTTGTTGGCAGGTGTTATCACGGTGGTCTGAATGGGCGTGGACGGGAAGTCGACATCATCGAAAGGCTGGAAATACAGCGCGGCCTCATCCTCGATTCGGATGTCGTCCCAACGTGGCAGTTCAAACCGCGCCATGCCGCCGTTGGCGTTCAAGTGCGCACGATCAATCAGGCCGGGGCCGCTCACGACAAAGGGATCAGCTTCGTTTGGGGCCACTCGGTCAAAGCGCAAAGCGGCGTTCTCCGAGCGCAGCTCGTTGCCCAGGCTACGGATGTAGTATTCGTACTGAATGCCGAAAGTCGTGTGCTGGCGGGGCAGTGTGACCTGCAGTTTTATCGGGAACATCGCTGCGGGGTCGGGCTGCATGATCGCGATCCAGTCGACACCCCTGTGCACACCATCCACCAGTACCCTGAGGACAATCTCAGGCTCGGTAACGCCCTGGTCGGTTAACGCCTGGTACTCGTCGGAATACCAGCCCCAGGCGTCGACTTCGAGCTCTACTGGGCTGGATTGCAGCGTCCGTGGCAACAGCGCGATGTCGTCCTCGTCGGCTGTCAGTGGTAGGGCGGCAGGAATCCTTGGAGGTGCGAGCCGGGCATTCACATGCAGGCCTGCTCGCCTGGATTCACCATTGTTCGCAGTGGCCATTGTCTTATCCAACTTCCGCTTCGAAGGACCCATTACTGGGGCTCACGAAAACTGTATGCCGTAGATGGCAGACTGCGAAACTGGCAAAAATGCTAGGTGACAGGTATCACATCTGTGGCAAGGCCCAGTTGACCAGCGGCGTCCCATGCTGCTGCAAAAACCGATTGGCATGGCTGAAATGCCCGCAGCCGATGAAGCCGCGGTAAGCCGACAAGGGCGACGGATGCACCGACTTGAGCACCAGATGCTTGGTGCCGTCGATCAACTTCTGCTTGCTCTGGGCATGTGCACCCCACAGCAGAAACACCACGTTCGACTGCCGTTCGCTGACCAGCTGGATGATCCGGTCGGTAAACGACTCCCAGCCTTTCTTGGCATGCGATGCGGCGTTGGCGCGCTGCACGGTCATGGTCGTGTTGAGCAGCAGCACGCCCTGCTCGGCCCAACTCTGCAGGTAACCGTGGTTGGGAATGGGCAGGTTCAGGTCACGCTGCAGTTCCTTGTAGATATTCACCAGCGAAGGCGGTGTCGGCACGCCGGGCTGCACCGAAAAGCACAGGCCATGGGCCTGACCGGGGCCGTGGTAAGGATCCTGGCCGAGGATGACCACCTTGACCTGATCCAGTGGTGTGCTGTTGAGCGCATTGAAGATCAGCGGGCCGGGCGGATAGATCTCCTTGCCGGCGGCGTATTCCTGGCGCAGGAACTCGCGCAGCTGCTGCATGTAGGGCTGTTCGAATTCGGCGCGCAGCGCTTCTTTCCAGCTGGGCTCAAGCTTGATGCGGTCGTCGTCGGTCATCGGTGTGGTCCTGAAACTGAGGGGCGCGACACTAGGAAAGCTGCCCGAGCTTGTCAATCGATCCGACCGACGACCGGCAGCCTGCGCCAGAGCCGACCATACTGAGCGGATGACCTGTGCGAGGTAGTTCATGGCCCTGACCAGCGAAATACTTACCGGCGTCGACGGTGCGCGGATCGGCATCGCCACCCTGGATGCGGAAAAATCCCTCAACGCATTGAGCCTGGCGATGATCGAGCAGCTCGAGGTGCTGCTGCGCGAGTGGGCCAGTGATCCTGGTGTTGTCTGCGTGCTGTTGCGCGGTAATGGTGCCAAGGCGTTTTGCGCCGGTGGCGATGTCCGCGCGCTGGTCGACCAATGTCGCGCGCAGCCGGGCCAGGTGCCGGCATTGGCCAGGCAGTTTTTCGCAGCCGAGTACCGCCTGGACTATGCCCTGCACTGTTACCCCAAGCCTTTGCTGTGTTGGGGGCATGGCCATGTGCTGGGCGGCGGCATGGGCCTGCTGCAAGGCGCTGGAGTACGCATCGTGACCCCAAGCAGTCGGTTGGCCATGCCCGAGGTCAGCATAGGCCTGTACCCGGACGCTGGCGCCAGCTGGTTCCTCAGTCGCCTGCCGGGCAAGCTGGGGCTGTTTCTGGGGCTGACAGGTTCGCCGATCAACGCCCGCGATGCACTGGACCTTGGCCTGGCAGATCGATTTCTTGGCGAGCAGCAGCAGGCAGCATTGATTGATGAACTGCTGCAGCTGAACTGGCAGGAACAGACCGCCTTGCAGCTGAACAGCCTGCTCAAGTGTCAGCAGCACCGCGCCCTTGCCGATCTGCCCCAGGCTCAGTGGCTGCCGCGTCGTGCGTTGATCGATGAAGTGCTGGATGTCGCAGACCCGATTGCTGCCTGGCGCGCCATCGCCAGCCTGCGCCAGCATGGCGACCCGTTGCTGGCAGCCGCGGGCCAGCGTCTGCACGACGGCTGCCCGCTCAGCGCTCACCTGGTCTGGGAGCAATTGCACCGCGCTCGGCACATGTCACTGTTGCAGGCGCTGCAGATGGAATATGCGATGAGCCTGAATTGCTGCAAGCACCCGGAGTTCAGCGAGGGCGTGCGTGCGCGGCTGATCGACAAGGACAACGCACCGCGCTGGCACTGGCCAGACATGGCCCAGGTGCCAGCGGCAGTGGTCGAGGCCCACTTCAGCAAAGCCTGGGAGGGCCGCCACCCGCTGGCAGATCAAGCCTAGGCCAATACCTCAGCGGTGCCGATTGCGATCATCGCGCCCACCTTCCGGGCGCCGATCACGGTCGCCATGGCCTCTGGAGTGCCAACGCCCTTCCTGCGATCGGCGGTCATCGTTGCGGTAATCATGCCGCTCCCGATCACGCCGGTATTCGTAGCGTTGCCGATTCCCGTAATCGTTGCGTGGGTTGCCATGCCACTGGTTCATTCCTGGACGCGGTTGCGGCCGATAGTGGGGCGCCGGCGCCGGGCGGTAATAACGCGGTGCTGGCTGATAGTAGTAACGGGGCTGCGGAACCACGTAATAGTCACGCTCGTAGCGTTGGTAGCCGGGAGACCTATAACGCTCGCCACTGTAGTACTGCGTGCGCGAGTAACCGCTGCCCGTGTAGTAAGGCGTACAAGCGCTGGTCAACACTGCAAGCAGGACGATGATTGGAATTCGATAGGACATGGCGGCCTCCTGGACCGCTGGGATGCCCGACCCAGCGGCGCTGGCGGGCGTCGATCAGCAAACGAATATCGACATGGGTTAGGACACTCGCAAGTCGATCCAGTGCCCTATGTGTAAAGATTTGCAACAACTCAGTTAACCCTTAAAAACATGCAGTTATTTTCCGGCCAGCTCTCTAGAATGTCGCCACTGGCACACATCACGGGAAGATCATGCCGTCACGTTCCGCCCTGTTCTCGCAGCGCTCGCTGATCCTTGCGCTGCTGATCCTGCTGGCCTGCGGTTTTCTTGCCACGTCTTTGCTTGGCTACTTCTCCTCGCGTGGCGCAATCCGTGATGGCATCGTCAATACCGAACTGCCACTGACGTCAGACACCGTCTACTCGGAAATCCAGAAGGATCTGATCCGACCGGTGCTGATCTCGTCGATGATGGCGCAAGACACCTTCCTGCGTGACTGGGTGCTGGCAGGCGAGCAAGAGCCGGAGCGGATCACCCGTTATCTGGATGAAATCCTCAGCCAGCAAAATACCTGCACCGCGTTTTTCGTCTCCGAGCGCAGCCACACCTATTACCAGGCCAAGGGCGTGCTCAAGCACGTCAAAGCGGATGCCTGGCGCGATGCCTGGTATTACCGGGTACGCGAGTCACAGGCGCCCTACGAGATCAATGTCGATCTGGATATGGCCAACCATGACAAGCTCACGGTATTCATCAATTACCGCGTGCTCGATTACGACCAGCGCTTCATCGGCGCAGCCGGGGTCGGCCTGAGTGTTGAATCGGTGGTCCAGTTGATCGACGCCTATCAGCAGCGTTATCAGCGAGCGGTGCTGTTCACCGATGCCACTGGCAAGGTCATCCTGACCGGCTCGGACGGCGGCATGCATGGCCTGCGCGCGGGCCAGCAACTGGCCGACAGCGCCGCCTTCGAGACGCTGCTGGCACGCATGCCAGTGCCCTCGCCTGGCAGTCACGAGTACCAGGACGAGGCAGGCCACAGTCACTTTCTCAACGTGCGGCCAATTCCCGAGCTGGACTGGTACCTGCTGGTCGACAAACGTGAAACCGGGGCGCTGGACCGGGTGCGCCAGTCGCTGTACCTGAACCTGGCGATCTGCGCCATGATCACTCTGGTGGTGTTGTCGCTGTTGCATGCGATGGTCAAGCGCCATCAGCAAAGCATCGAGTCGCTGGCCACCCTGGACAGCCTGACCGGCCTGCCCAACCGCCGCAGCTTTGACCTGCTGGCCGGGCAGGCACTGCAGCAAGCCAAGCGTGAAAATGCGCCGTTGGTTGCCCTGCTGATCGACCTTGATCACTTCAAGTTGCTCAATGACACCCATGGCCACCTGGCCGGCGATGAAGTGCTGCGCCAGTTTGCCAACGTGCTGCAGGGCAGCCTGCGTCAGTCGGATATCCTTTGCCGCTGGGGCGGAGAAGAGTTTATCGTGCTGCTGCGCGAGACCGAAGGCCGCCAGGCCATCGATGTCGCCGAGAAGGTCCGCCGCCGCACCGAGCAGTTGATCTTCAGCTACAACGACCAGCCGCTGCGCCTGACCACCAGCATCGGGCTAAGCGCACTGCAACCTGACGACAGTTTGCACAGTTTGCTGACCCGTGCCGACCATGCCCTCTATCGGGCCAAGCAGGGCGGGCGCAATCGGGTCTGCAGCGAGATGCCCGGAGCAGTCCATGCCTGACCCACAATCCTGCCCAGCCTGCGGCGCAAACAACGGCTGCAGCTTGGCCGATCCACGCAGCGCCACGCAGAACTGCTGGTGCTTCAGCGTCAGCATCGACCCCGAGGTACTCGCCGCCCTGCCCGCCGAACTGCGCAACAAAGCCTGCCTGTGCCCGCGCTGCGCCGCTGTGGACGACCAGCTCAAAGCGGCGCAACAGCCGCCAATTGAGTAAACTGCGCGGCCACTCCAACTGCTGTTGCCGCCATGCGCCTCGATCGCTTCCTCGCCAATCTGCCCTGCTACAACCGCCAGCAGGTGCGCCTGTTGCTGGCCCAGCAGCGTGTGCGCGTGGATGGCCAGGTCCGCACCGACCCGCTGCACGAGGTGCGTGAATTCAGCCGGGTCGAAGTTGATCAGCAGCTGCACCAGGCCGGGCGCCCGGCACGCTACCTGATGCTGCACAAGCCGGCTGGCTGCGTCAGCGCGACCCTCGACCCGCAGCACCGAACCGTGCTCGACCTGCTCCCGGCCGAGCTGCGCGCTGACCTGCATATCGCCGGGCGGCTGGATTTCAATACCACCGGGCTGCTCCTGCTGACCAATGATGGCCAGTGGTCGCGGCGCCTGACACAGCCCAGCACGAAACTGGCGAAGGTCTATCGCGTCGAGACCGAGGACCAGATTGGCGCGCACTACCCGGCCAAGTTCAGCGAAGGCTTCTACTTCGCCTTCGAAGACCTCACCACCCTGCCCGCCCAGCTGGATGTGCTCGGCCCACGACTGGCCAGGCTGGCGATCGTCGAAGGCCGTTATCACCAGGTGAAGCGCATGTTTGGCTACTTCCAGAACAAGGTCATTGGCCTGCATCGCGAGTCGATGGCCGGCATCCATCTCGACCCCACGCTGGCGCCAGGCGAATTCCGGCCACTGACAGCCGACGAAATCGCGCTTTGAACAGCAAATAGCACCCGCGCAGACCGCCGAGCGTTTTTATTCGGCAATTGCTCAACGGCACTTGCGGGAATAGCTTCAGGCTGCTTGAATCGAAATCGTCAGTCCGCATGTGACTCACCAGTCACAGCTGCAGTCCAGGACACCTTTTTGCTGGCCACCCCAGGTCTCGCTACCTTGGGGGCACGGCAGATTGCCCCGCCTACAACAACAGCGTCGACACGTGTGCGAAGGATCGACACCGGGCTCTGCAACCTCTTCAGGCGTATGCCTACCTGTCATAAAGAACGTGCACCCTAGGTGACGCGAATACCCTTTTTGCGCCAGGAGTCGATGACATGAGGCCAGAAATCGCTGTACTTGATATCCAAGGTCAGTATCGGGTTTACACGGAGTTGCATCGCGCCGACGGCGCCGAGAAGACGATCATCCTGATCAATGGATCGCTGGCGACCACGGCTTCGTTCGCCCAGACGGTGCGCAGCCTGCACCCACAATTCAATGTGGTGCTGTATGACCAGCCGTATGCCGGCAAGTCCAAGCCGCACAACCGCCACGAGCGGCTGCTGACCAAGGAAACCGAGGCGCACATCCTGCTGGAGTTGATCGAGCACTTTCAGGCCGACCACGTCGCCTCGTTTTCCTGGGGTGGCGCCTGCACCCTGCTGGCCTTGGCGCACCAGCCGCGGCTGGTGAAGAAGGCCATCGTCAGCTCGTTCTCGCCAGTGATCAACGAACCGATGCGCGACTACCTTGAACGCGGCTGCGAATACCTCGCTGCCTGCGACCGCTACCAGGTCGGCAACCTGGTCAACGACACCATCGGCAAACACCTGCCGTCGCTGTTCAAGCGCTTCAATTACCGGCACGTGAGCAGCCTCGACAGTCACGAATATGCGCAGATGCTGTTTCACATCAACCAGGTGCTGCAGCATGACCTGGAACGCGCCTTGAAGAGTGCGGCCAATATTGCCATCCCGGTGCTGTTCATCAACGGTGATCGCGATGAGTACACCACCGCCGATGACGCCCGCCAGTTTGGCCGTCATGTCGGCCAGAGCCACTTCAGCGTGATCAACGGCGCGGGGCACTTCCTCGACATGGAACACAAGACCGCCAGCGATGCTCAACGCAGCGCCATGCTCGGTTTCCTCAAAACGAGCCAACGCGAGTCACGCCCGCGCACTCAGTATGTGCAGGGCCAGCATGCGCTGGCGATCTGAGCCTGCCGGCGTGCTGTTGCCCGCGCCACAGCCACGCGCAACAAGCCGCCGGACAGCTAAATTTCAAGGCTGGGCTTTTATTCGCCAGAGGGTTCTGGTACAAAGTCGAGCTGCAAAGCGCACGCCGCTTCGCTGGCAAGGATGTACGCGTAAAGCGGGTATAGTTTAATGGTAGAACAGTAGCTTCCCAAGCTTCCGACGAGGGTTCGATTCCCTCTACCCGCTCCACCTCGTCCACCGTTGCACCGCATGACATTTGCGCAATGTCATCGCCTGTCTAAAGGAGCCCCGGCTCCTTTTTTCGTTTCTGCCTTTCCATTGATTTGCTGCAGACCTTGCCGGCCCTTCTCGGCTGCAACGCGCTGCGCGCAAAAAGCTTGCACGCCAGACGCGGCAGGCGGATAAGCTCGTGCTTTGTGTGAAACATTTCCAAAGGACTGCGCATGTTTCTCTCCCGCTGGCTTCCGGGCCTGGCCAACCTGCTGCATTACCGCCGCGAGTGGTTGCACGCTGACGTGCAGGCCGGCTTGTCGGTGGCCGCGATCCAGATCCCGATCGCTATCGCCTATGCGCAGATTGTCGGCCTGCCGCCGCAGTACGGGCTGTATGCCTGTGTGCTGCCAATGATCGTCTATGCCCTGATCGGCAGCTCTCGGCAATTGATGGTCGGCCCTGACGCCGCCACCTGCGCCATGATCGCCGGGGCTGTGGCGCCGTTGGCGCTGGGCGACCCGCAGCGCATTGCCGAGCTGTCGGTGATCGTCACCGTGCTGGTCGGGGTCATGTTGATTGCCGCGGGGGTGGCCCGCGCAGGGTTCATCGCCAGCTTTTTCTCGCGACCGATCCTGATCGGTTACCTCAATGGTATCGGCCTGAGCCTGATCGCCGGGCAGCTGAGCAAAGTGGTTGGCTTCGAGATCGAAGGTGACGGTTTTATCCTCAGCTTGATCAACTTCGCCCAGCGCCTGGGTGAGATTCACTGGCTGACACTGGTGATTGGTCTGGCCGGGTTGGGCCTGCTGATCGGGTTGCCACGGCGCTACCCGCGCCTGCCGGCAGCGCTGGTGACCGTAGTGCTGTTCACCTTGATTGCGGGGGTGTTTGGCCTGGACCATTTTGGCGTCGCGATCCTTGGCCCGGTGCCCGGCGGCATGCCCCAGCTGGCCTGGCCGCAGAGCTCGCTGGCAGAAACCAAGAGCCTGCTGCGCGATGCCCTCGGGATCGCCACCGTGAGCTTTTGCAGTGCCATGCTCACGGCACGCAGCTTCGCCGCGCGGCATGGCTATGCGATCAATGCCAACCACGAGTTCGTTGCCTTGGGCGTGAGCAATCTGGCTGCCGGATTCTCCCAGGGCTTTGCCATCAGCGGTGCCGACTCACGCACGGCGGTCAACGACATGGTCGGTGGCAAAAGCCAGCTGGTGGGCATCATCGCCGCGCTGGTGATTGCACTGATTCTGCTGTTCTTCACCGCGCCCATGGCCTGGATTCCGCAGGCGGTGCTCGGCGCCGTGCTGTTGATGGCCGGCTGGGGGCTGATCGATGTGCGTGCGCTGGGCAAGATCTACCGGCTCAGCCGTTTCGAGTTCTGGCTGTGCCTGCTGACCACGATTGGTGTGCTTGGCCTGGGCGTGCTGCCCGGGATCATCTTCGCGGTGACCCTGGCCATCCTGCGTTTGCTCTACAGCATCTACCAACCCACCGATGCCGTGCTCGGCTGGGCACCGGGGATCGAAGGCCAGGTCGACGTCCGGCAACAACCCGACGCACGCACGGTGCCGGGGCTGGTGGTGTACCGCTTTGATGACGCGATCCTGTTCTTCAACGCCGACTACTTCAAGATGCGCCTGCTCGAGGCGGTGCAACGCGACAGCCAGCCGCGCGCGGTGCTGTTCGATGCCGAAGCGGTGAGCAGCATCGATGTCAGCGGTATCGCCGCCCTGCGTGAAGTACGCGACACCCTCGCCGCGCAAGGCATTCATTTCGCCATTGCGCGGGCGCGGGGGACGTTCTTGCGCATGCTGGTGCGCTCGGGCATGGCCAGGGAAATGGAAGACAAGCTGCTGTTTGGCTCAGTGCGCGCCGGTATCCGCGCCTACCGGGTGTGGAGCAATCGTGAACGCCAGGCGTCTGCACCACTGGGCAAAGCGCCAACTCAGTAACCAAGCCCCTGCAACAGTTGCTGTTCAGTATGGGCGGGAGGCCTCTGATAAAAGCGCAGCAAGGCCCCGCTGCGGTTGGTAAAAATGCCGTCAACGCCCGCCTGCATCGCCTTGCCGAAATCGACCGGTTGATCCAGCGTGTAGGCATGCACGAGCAAGCCACGCTGATGGCTGAGCAGGTTCATCCAGGGCTGGATCAGGTCGGCATAACTCTGCTCACCCAGGCTGCTGCGCGTTGCTGACGGGCCGATGCCGACGGCGCCGGCGTTCTTGGCCAGGTCAAGCCAGCGCTCGTATTCGGCGCGATCGCGAGGTTGCTGACGCGCGTAAAAAGCCGCCTTGTCCTGCTCACCGGACTCGGCGAACGACTGCCCGGAAGCCGGCTCGATGCTGCCTTTGCCAACCCACAGCAAGGGCACCTTGGGCACCTGCGGCATGACCGTGTGCAGCAGGCCCAGGCTGTTGCGGTCAAAGGTCTGCAACACCACGCGCCCCGGCTGGTCGAGCCAGCCGCGAGCCTGCAGGCGTGTAGCGAGGTCCTTTTCGATACCCGGAAACTGACCGGCCAGCTTGGTCTCGATGTACAGCCCGGGCCGGCGCTCGGGGTTGCCCTCGGCGATATCGATCACCTCATCCAAGGTCAATATCTGCAAGCCGGCAAACGCCGCGCGAGCGCGCTCTGGATAGGCCCGGTTGAACCAGCTGCCGGCATCGAGTGATTTCAGTTCAGCCAGGGTAAACGCACTGACCGGGCTGCTGGCGCGCTCAGGGAAACGCTCGGCAACGTCACTGGTGCGCGCCAGCACGTCGTCATGCACGACCACCAGCACGCCGTCACTGCTGCGTTGCAGGTCCAGTTCCAGATAGTCAGCGCCCAGATCCCGCGCCAGCAAGTAGGCAGGTGCCGTCGACTCCGGTGCATCGAATGATGCACCCCGGTGAGCGATCACCGCCGGATGAGGGATATTCGCGGCACTGGCCAGGCGCTCGCCGTCGGCGGCATTGGCGCCGGTGCAGGTGGCCAGCAGCAAGATACCAAGCAGATACAGGCGGGACTTCATGATCGCTTCCTTACAGTTATGCGGCTGACGATGCCGAGCAGGTGAATACAGCACATCGGCGTGACATGCTAAAGTCGCGGCGTTTCCCTGCCAAACCACGGACCCCGCATGCCCCCAGTTGACGCCCATCTGACTTCCTGGCCCGAGCTCGAGCAACGCCAGCCATGCCAGGCCCTGCTGCTGGGCAACGGCGCCAGCCGTGCGCTGTGGAAGCCGTTTGGTTATTTTTCGTTGTTTGAACAAGCGCAGAAGGTACGCCACAAAGGCTTGGGCGTCAGTGACCAGGCGTTGTTCAAGGCCCTGGCCAGCGAACTGTTCGAGCCGCTGCTGAGCACGCTAAACACCACCGTGCGGGCCAACGCCGCCCTGGCGATCAACTCGACCGCCCCGCTCAATCGGTATTACTCGATCAAGGAAGCGTTGATTCACGCGATCCGCTCGGTGCACATCCCGTGGCCGCTGCTGCCCAGCGCCAACCTAGGAGCGATCAATCAGGCGCTCAGAGCCTACCGCAGTGTCTACACCAGTAATTACGATCTGCTGGTGCCTTGGGCAGTACGCCAGGCGCCCGAAGGCTTTGCTGCGCTGTTCGACGAAGAAGGGTTTTTCGACGTGCGCCGCACTCACGCCGAGGGCACCCGGGTGTTGCACCTGCACGGTGGGCTGCACCTGCTCAAACTGCCGGACGGCAGCACGCGCCAGCGCAGCGCCGAGAACGGCGAGTTGCTTGACGGCTTTGCCGTGAATATCCCCGGCGAAGTGCCGCTGTTCATCAACGAAGACCGCAGCGAGCACAAGCTGCGTGCCATCCGCAGTTCAGACTACCTGAGTTGGGGCCTCGGCCAGCTGGCGAGCGAACAAGAGAGCCTGTGCCTATTCGGCCAGCATCTGGACAGCACGGACCAACACCTGCTCGATGCCATTCGCCAGGCCCGCCCGGCTCATCTATGCATTGCCATTCGCCCCTTGAGCGAGGCGTCGATCATCAACCAGAAGCAGCATTTTCTGCAGCGCTTCGGCGATATGCCTGAGACCTCGGTGCATTTCTTCGACGCCAGCAGTCATCCACTCGGCGCCGCTGAACTGGCGATCGAAGTGCCGGCCGACTTTGCCCGCCGGCGCTGACCAGCGAGTGCGCGACAGCAACAGACAGTGACAAGCGCAGGAACCCGGCAGATGACCCCGCTAGACGATTTCGAGGCAGATTCGATTGATGCTCAGGCCGCGGGTTGGCTGGTGCGCAATCGCTATGACTCATCAAGGCACAATCGCAAGGCGTTCAAGCAATGGCTGCGCGACCCACAGCACGCCCGCGCCTATCGCCAGCTCGAACACCTGTGGCAGGACCTGGAAGCGCTCAAGCAGGCAGCCCATCCGCCCGCGCCTTTGGCGCAGCGATCACCGCGGCGGCTGGTGGTGATTGCTGCAGTGGGCGTGGCCTGCGCACTGATGAGCAGCCCGCGATTGGGACACTGCCCGATCAAGCCGCCCCAGCAGCAATCAACCCATCCGCCTGCAACAACGTCTCCAGGCAGTGCTCTTTGACCCCATAAAAGCGCTTGAGCTCGGCGATTTTCTCCAGCAGCGCCGTGGCATCCACTGGCTGCTTGCGCTTGACCGCAAGAATCATCTTGTTCTTGTTGGTGTGCTCCAACGAGATGAACTCGAACACCTTGGTCTCGTAGCCGCAGGCTTCCAGGTACAGCGCGCGCAGGCTGTCGGTGAGCATCTCGGCCTGCTGGCCGAGGTGCAGGCCGTATTGCAGCATCGGCTGCAGCAAGCCTGGGCTTTGCAGTTGCGGGCGGATCTGTTTGTGGCAGCACGGCGAGCACATGATGATCGCGGCATTGCAGCGGATGCCGGTATGGATGGCGTAGTCGGTGGCGATGTCGCAGGCATGCAGGGCGATCATCACATCAATCGCGGCCGGCACCACGCTGCGCACGTCACCGCACTCGAACACCAGCCCCGGATGCTCCAGGCGTGCCGCTGCGGCGTTGCACAGTTCGACCATGTCCGGACGCAGCTCGACGCCGGTCACCTGCGCCTGGCGACCAAGGGTGTTGCTCAGGTAGTCGTGCATGGCGAAGGTCAGATAGCCCTTGCCTGAGCCAAAGTCGGCGACCTTCAGCGCATGGTCGGCAGCCAGTGGTGCGCTGGCGAGGGCATGGTCGAAGACTTCGATGAACTTGTTGATCTGCTTCCACTTGCGCGACATCGACGGGATCAACGCGGCCTGCGCGTCGGTAACGCCCAGATCACGCAAAAAAGGCCGGGTCAATTTCAGGTAGCGTTTCTTCTCGCGGTCATGCCCTGCCGGGGCGGCCTCGCGTGCTGGCTGCGCGAGGTGGCGCTGCAGCATCGGCTTGCCCTTCTTGCTGAAGGCCAACTGCACTTCGCCTTCGCGGGTGAACAGGTGCGCGTTGCGAAAGCTTGCCGGCAGCAGTTCGGCAACCAGCGCCTGCGCCTGATCGTTGGGCAGATTGCGGGTGATGTCGCGGGTCTCATGGCGATAGACCAGTGACAGGCTGGGCTGGCCTTTGACCAGCAGCGGCTTGGCGATGATCCGCTGCAGGCTTTGCTCGGCGCCGACATGCTTGGCCAGCACCAGTTTGGCCAGGCTGCCGGCCTCCAGCGAATCGGCCAGCAGGCGCAGGAACTGGGCGCGCGGATCAGCCGCGGACGAAGTGGAAGGCGTGGCAGACATGGGACGGTGGGGCCTCGAATAACCGGGAGCGCAGCGCGCAGTGGCGGCATTCTACGTCGCCGCCCGGCCTTCGCGAAGTTTTCTCGACAGCCGTGGTCAGTCGAGGATCACCAGCCGGTTGGGCAGTTGGTTGCGTCGCTCGGTGGCCGGCAAGGGCCGACTGAGCTGCTCGGCACAGCCGTCGATGCATTCGATAAAGCCCTGCAGGGTCTGGCCTTGGCGGACCTGCTCGGTAAAGCGGGCGATCAACGCGGCGCGTACACGCGGGTCGAAATGCTGATCAATGCCGCGGTCAGCCAGAATCGTTACAAAATTCTCGGCCTCGCTGACAAAGATCAGCACGCTGCTGGCGCCGTGATCACGTTGCCGTTCCAGTGCACGAAATTGCTGGCGCGCCAGGATCAGCGCAGTGCGCTGGCACAAGCGCCTTGGCATCAGCCGATGGCCCAGCCGCGGGTGGCGCAGGAGCAGGCACAGGGCGACGAAGATCAGCAGTTGCGCCACCAGCAGGCCGCGCACACCTGGCCAGCCTAGTAGCAAATGCAGCAGCCCCGGCACCAGCAATGCCAGTAGCGCCGCGTAAAACAGCGGCAGGTAGGCAAACTCGTCCGCCCGCCGCGCCAGCACGCTGACCAGCTCGGCGTCGGTACGCCGTTCGGCGCGGGCAATCGCCTCGGCGACCAGCCGCTGCTCATATTCGGTAAACACACTCATGCCGTTGGTCTCTCGATCGTTCTTATAGTTGTTGTCCCGGCACCGGGCTGGCGCGAGTGTATCTCAACAACTACGAGACATCAGGCATAATCCACCGCAGCCGCCAATGCTGTAGGGCAGATCAGCAAACGATCGCCTCCGGCCAAGAACAATAGCCGCCTGAACACTTCGGTCACACGCATCCGTGTGGCCATGGCGCAGGCCTCGAATACGGAATTGATGATGAAACTGTCCATGCTCGGCCTGGCCCTGGCCTTCGCCAGTCAGGCAACGTTTGCCGCCACTGCTGCCCCGCCCCTGCAGGACAAGCAGGCATTCATCGAGCACTTGATCAGCCAGATGAGCGTCGATGAGAAAATCGGCCAGTTGCGCCTGATCAGCATCGGCCCGGAAATGCCGCGCGAGAAGATCCGCGAAGAGATCGCTGCCGGGCGCATCGGTGGCACGTTCAACTCGATCACCCGTGACGAGAACCGGCCGATGCAGGATGCCGCCATGCGCAGCCGCCTGAAGATTCCGATGTTCTTCGCCTATGACGTGATTCACGGTCACCGCACCACCTTCCCGATCAGCCTGGGCCTGGCGGCCACCTGGGACATGCAGGCTATCGCCAAGGTCGGTCGCACCTCGGCCGCTGAGGCGGCTGCCGACAGCATCGACATGACCTTCGCGCCAATGGTCGACATCGCCCGCGACCCGCGCTGGGGCCGCACCAGCGAAGGCTTTGGCGAAGACACCTACCTGACCTCACGAATCGGCCAGGTCATGGTCGAATCGTTGCAGGGCAGCAGCCCGGCCAACCCGGACAGCATCATGGCCATCGTCAAGCACTTCGCCCTATACGGCGCGGTGGAGGGCGGGCGCGACTACAACACGGTCGATATGAGCCTGCCGAAAATGTACAACGACTATCTGCCGCCGTACCGCGCCGGCCTCGATGCCGGCGCAGGCGGGGTGATGGTCGCGCTGAACTCGATCAACGGCGTGCCGGCCACCTCCAACACCTGGCTGATGAACGACCTGCTGCGCAAGGACTGGGGCTTCAAGGGCGTCACTATCAGTGACCACGGCGCGATTCAGGAATTGATCCGCCATGGCGTTGCCCAGGACGGCCGCGAAGCCGCCAAGCTGGCGATCAAGGCCGGCATCGACATGAGCATGAACGACTCGCTGTACGCCCAGGAACTGCCGGGGCTGGTCAAGTCGGGCGAAGTGAGCCAGGCCGAACTGGACCAGGCCGTGCGCGAAGTGCTGGGCGCCAAGTACGAGATGGGCCTGTTCAAGGACCCTTACCTGCGTATCGGCCAGGCCAAGGATGACCCCAAGGACGTGTATGCCGACCAGCGCCTGCACCGTGATGCCGCTCGGGATGTAGCCCGGCGCAGCCTGGTGCTGCTGGAAAACCGCCAGCAGACCTTGCCGCTGCGCAAGGCCGGCACGATCGCCGTGGTCGGCCCCCTGGCCGATGCACCGATCGACATGATGGGCAGCTGGGCCGCCGCTGGCCGGCCAAACCGCTCGGTCACCGTCCGTGAAGGTCTGCGTCGCGCCGTTGGCGATCAGGCCAGGTTGATCTACGCCAAAGGCGCCAACGTCAGCGGCGACAAGGCGATGGTCGACTACCTGAACTTCCTCAATTTCGATGCCCCGGAGATCGTCGACGACCTGCGCCCGCCGGCGGTGCTGATCGACGAAGCGGTCAAGGCTGCACAACAGGCTGACGTGGTCGTGGCGGTAGTCGGTGAATCGCGCGGCATGTCCCACGAATCATCAAGCCGCACCACGCTGGAGATCCCGGCAGTACAACGCGGCCTGATCAAGGCGCTGAAAGCCACCGGCAAGCCACTGGTGCTGGTCCTGATGAACGGCCGGCCGTTATCGATTGGCTGGGAACGGGAACAGGCCGACGCCCTGCTGGAGACCTGGTTCAGCGGCACCGAGGGCGGTAATGCTATCGCTGACGTGCTGTTTGGCGACTACAACCCCTCGGGCAAACTGGCGATCACCTTCCCGCGCTCTGTCGGGCAGATCCCGATGTACTACAACCACCTTCGCATCGGTCGGCCCTACACACCGGGCAAGCCAGGCAACTATACCTCGCAGTACTTCGAGGAGCCCAATGGCCCGCTGTACCCGTTCGGTTATGGCTTGAGCTATACCAGCTTCGAACTGTCCGGGTTGAGCCTGGACCGCAAAACGCTCAAGCGCGGCGATACCTTGCAGGCCAAGGTCACCGTGAAAAACACCGGCAAGCGTGACGGCGAGACGGTGGTACAGCTGTATCTGCAGGACGTCAGCGCGTCGATGAGCCGCCCGGTCAAAGAGCTGAAGAATTTCCACAAGTTGCTGCTCAAGGCAGGTGAGTCGCGTACCGTCAGCTTCAGCATTGGCGAGGACGATCTTGAGTTCTACAACAGCCAGTTGCAGCGGGTCGCCGAGCCCGGCCAGTTCAACGTTCAGGTTGGCCTGGACTCTGAAACGGTGCAGCAGCAGAGCTTCGAATTGCAGTAACCCGGTCCCTGGCGCTGCGGCACCGCCTTCATTGCCTGATCAACACGCGATGAAGGCCGCCAGCGGCGACCTCTGGCTCAGCTGAACCTCTCAGGAACCGCCCCATGCCATCTTCGTTTCGAGCCTTGCGTCTGGGCCTGGTCGTGCTGCTGATTCTGCTCGGCACTGCCCTGAGCGCTGGCTGGGCGATGCACCAGGCCAAACGCCAGTCAATGCAGACCGACGCCCAGCGCGCGGCGCAGCAACTGACCTTGTACGCGAATTCATTACACACCTTGATCGAACGCTATCGTGCCCTGCCGGCCGTGCTGGCGCTGGACCCGGAGCTGATCGCAGCGCTGGCTGGGCCGGTAGAGGCGTCGGCTCAGCATGCGCTCAATATCAAGCTGGAGCGGATAAATGGCGCGGCCAACTCCTCGACCCTGGAGCTGCTGGATCACACCGGGCTGGCCGTCGCGGCCAGCAATTGGCGGCTGCCGAGCACCTACGTCGGCTCCAACTACGGTTTCAGGCCCTATTTCCTGCAGACGCGCAGCCAAGGCAGCGGTCGGTTCTATGCAGTGGGTGTGACCAGCGGCATCCCGGGCTACTTTCTCTCCAGCGCAGTCAATGACCCGCAGGGACGTTTTCTCGGCGCCATGGTGGTCAAGCTGGAGTTCCCCGAGCTTGAGCGTGAGTGGCGTCAGGGCAGCGATGTGCTGCTGGTCAGCGATGCCCGCGGGATCATCTTCATCGCCAATCAGGACGGCTGGCGTTACCGCGAACTGACGCCATTGGCGGGTGCCGACCGCGCCGAACTGGCCGCTACCCGCCAGTACGGCAAGCAGCCACTGCTGGCGCTGCAGCACCAGGCGCTGACCCGCTTCGACGAGCACAGCCAGCTGAGCCGTGTACAAGGCCCGGATGGCCCGGTCGAGTACCTGTGGCAAAGCTTGCCATTGCCCAGCGAGGGCTGGACCCTGCACCTGCTGCGCAAACCGCAGGTCAGTGAAGACGTGCGCAATGCCGGGCTGGCGGCTGCGGCCATCTGGCTGAGCCTGGTGTTCGCGCTCCTGTTCGTCAGCCAGCGCCTGCGCCTGGCCCGTTTGCGCCAGCGCAGCCGCGAGGCACTCAAGCGCCAGGTCGAAGAACGCACGCGGCAATTGCGCACGGCCCAGGAGGGCCTGGTGCAGTCGGCCAAGCTGGCCGCACTGGGGCAGATGTCGGCAGCGCTGGCGCACGAAATCAACCAGCCGCTGACCACCCAACGCATGCAACTGGAGACCCTGCGGCTGTTGCTCGATCACGGCCGGTATGACGAAGCGCGCCAGGCGCTGGAGCCGCTGGAACAGATGCTCACGCGCATGGCGGCGCTCACCAGCCACCTGAAAACCTTCGCCCGCAACAGCCCTGGCGGCCTGCGCGAACGGCTGGACCTGGCCACGGTGGTCGATCAGGCGCTGCACCTGCTGGACACCCGCATCCGCAATGAAGAGATCGAAGTGGCGCTGTACCTGGCGCGCCCGGCCTGGGTGCTCGGCGATGCCATTCGCCTCGAGCAGGTGCTGATCAATCTGCTGCACAACGCCCTCGACGCGATGGCCGACAAACGCTACAAACGGCTGGAGATTCGCATCGAGAATCATGCCAGTGACTGGCACTTGAGCGTGCTCGATTCCGGCGGCGGGATCGATCCAGCTCACATGGCCAAAGTGTTCGATCCGTTCTTCACCACCAAACCAGTGGGCGAAGGGCTGGGGCTGGGCCTGGCTATTTCCTATGGCATCGTGCGCGAAGCCGGTGGCCAGTTGCAGGTCGACAATCTGCCCGGCGGCGCTCGTTTCAGCCTGATACTGCCGCGTGACCAGGAGCCCGCATGTTGAACTCAGTGATAGTCGTCGATGACGAAGCCAGCATCCGCAGCGCGGTGGAGCAATGGCTGGGTCTGTCAGGCTTTGCCGTGCAACTGTTCGCCCGCGCCGACGAGTGCCTGGCGCAACTGCCCGAGCATTTCCCGGGGGTGATCATCAGCGATGTGCGCATGCCTGGCATGGATGGCCTGCAACTGCTGGCCGAGCTGCAGGCGCGCGACCCGGACTTGCCGGTGATTCTGCTGACCGGCCACGGCGATGTGCCAATGGCGGTCGAGGCCATGCGCAACGGCGCCTATGACTTTCTGGAAAAACCGTTCACCCCGCAGCATCTGCTCGGCAGCCTGCGCCGCGCCCTGGAAAAACGCCAGTTGGTACTGGAGAACCGCCGCCTGCACGAGCAGGCCGACCTCAAGGCGCGCCTGGAAACCACCCTGCTGGGAATGTCTCAGGGCCTGCAGCAGTTGCGCCGACAAGTGCTCGATCTGGCCAACCTGCCGGTCAACGTGCTGCTGCGCGGCGAAACCGGCAGCGGCAAAGAGCGGGTTGCCCGCTGCCTGCATGATTTTGGCCCGCGCGCGGCAAAGCCTTTCGTTGCGCTCAACTGCGCGGCCATCCCTGAAGCGTTGTTCGAGGCCGAGCTGTTTGGCCATGAGAGCGGCGCCTTCACCGGTGCTCAAGGCAAACGCATCGGCAAGCTGGAATATGCCAACGGCGGCACGTTGTTCCTCGACGAGATCGAGAGCATGCCGCTGGCCCAGCAGGCCAAGCTGTTACGCGTGATTCAGGAGCAGAAGCTGGAGCGCCTGGGCGCCAACCAGAGCATCAGCGTCGACCTGCGCATCATTGCCGCCACCAAGCCGGACCTGCTCGCCGAGGCCCGCGCCGGTCGTTTCCGCGAGGACCTTGCCTACCGCCTGAACGTGGCTGAACTGCGCCTGGCGCCGCTGCGCGAGCGGCGTGAGGATATCCCGCTGCTGTTCGACTATTTCGCCCGCACTGCGGCTGAGCGCTTGCACCGCAGTGCGCCGCCATTGTCCGGCGCGCAATTGGCGCAGTTGCTTAGCCATGACTGGCCAGGCAATGTCCGCGAACTGGCCAACGCTGCTGAGCGCCACGCGCTGGGGCTGGCGTCAGCGGGGCATGAGGGTGATGCGGTTGGGCCGTCGCTGGCCGAGCAGATGGAAGCCTTCGAGGCACAGTGCTTGCGCGCGGCGCTGCGTCAGGCTGGTGGTGAGATCAAGGCGGTGATTGAAGCGTTGCAACTGCCGCGGCGCACGCTGAACGAGAAGATGCAGCGGCATGGGCTGGTGCGGGAGGATTTTCTGGAGCGGCAGTAGGCGGAATCTTGCTTATTGGGTGTTTTGGATAGGCGTGAATCTGCCTATTTTGTGGGGGATCGGGGGCTGCTCTGCAGCCCTTTCGCGACGCAAGGCCGCTCCTACAGGAAAGCCGCAAGCCCTGGTACGCCGCCGTCCGGAGCGGCCTTGCCGGAGCGCCGGACCGGTCGAAAAGGGGCGCAAAGCGCCCCCAATACACCGGTGGCACAGCAAATGCACTAGCCCTTCTCAAGCAGCGCTCCGGCGCGCTCCACAAAAACAACGAGAAGGTTACCTCTGATGGATAACGCCACCTCCCTGCCAACCGGGGCGGCCACAGCGCCGGCCGCCGAAAAAACCACCGCCAGCCGCCTCAAGTCGATCTTCAGCGGCTCGATCGGCAACATGGTCGAGTGGTATGACTGGTACGTGTACGCCGCATTCTCGCTGTACTTCGCCAAGGCTTTCTTCCCCGCCGGCGACACCACCGCACAATTGCTCAACACCGCTGCGATCTTCGCTGTGGGCTTCCTAATGCGCCCGATCGGCGGCTGGCTGATGGGTATCTATGCCGACCGCAAGGGCCGCAAGGCGGCGCTGATGGCGTCGGTGCTGCTGATGTGCGCAGGCTCACTGGTGATCGCGCTGACCCCGGGTTACGAGACCATCGGCGTCGCTGCACCTATCCTGCTGGTACTCGCGCGCTTGCTGCAGGGCCTGTCGGTCGGCGGTGAATACGGCACCTCGGCCACCTACCTCAGCGAGATGGCGAGCAAGGAACGTCGCGGCTTCTTCTCCAGCTTCCAGTACGTGACGCTGATCTCCGGTCAGTTGATAGCCCTGGCGGTACTGATCGTTCTGCAGCAAACCCTGACCACCGAGCAACTGTACTCGTGGGGCTGGCGTGTGCCGTTCGTGATCGGCGCGCTGTGTGCAGTGGTTGCGCTGTACCTGCGTCGGGGTATGGAAGAAACCGCCTCGTTCACCAAGAAAGAGAAGTCCAAAGAGAGCCTGATGCGCACCCTGATGCGCCATCCCAAGGAGCTGTTGACCGTCGTTGGCCTGACCATGGGCGGCACACTGGCCTTCTACACCTACACCACCTACATGCAGAAGTACCTGGTCAACACCGTCGGCATGAGCATCAGCGACTCGACAACCATCTCGGCCGCCACACTGTTCCTGTTCATGTGCCTGCAACCCGTGATCGGCGGGCTGTCGGACAAGATCGGCCGACGCCCGATCCTGATCGCTTTCGGCGTGCTGGGCACAATCTTCACGGTACCGATCCTGACCACCCTGCACACCATCCAGACCTGGTGGGGCGCGTTCTTCCTGATCATGGCGGCGCTGATCATCGTCAGTGGCTACACCTCGATCAACGCGGTGGTCAAAGCCGAACTGTTCCCGACCGAGATCCGTGCTCTGGGCGTTGGCCTGCCGTACGCGCTGACTGTATCGATCTTCGGCGGCACCGCTGAATACGTTGCGCTGTGGTTCAAGAGCGCTGGCATGGAAAGCGGCTACTACTGGTACGTCACCGCCTGTATCGCCTGCTCGCTGCTGGTGTACGCGACCATGAAAGACACCAAGACTCACTCGCGGATCACGACTGACTGATCCCGCAGCGGCACACCCAAAAGGGGCGCACCGGCAATCGGTGCGCCCCTTTTTGCATTGCCGGCGGTCGTTGCGATCAAACCAGTTTCAGGTTGTTAATTTCTCATTAATCTCAAGCACCTAGTCTGCACAAGCTGACCAATCACTCAGGCCTGCCCAATGGCATAAAGACCTAGCCAGCGTCAGTCGCTCGCATATACATCGATTAATACGATTTAAATACGCATATTATTGCGCTTTTTAATCAAATTTATCGGAGTAGCATTTGATCCATGGAAACAAAACAACCTGAAATCTACCGGAGCAACCGCCATGAAAAACAAACTGATCCTCACCTTCGCCCTGTCCGTGCTGGCTACTGGCGCTTTCGCTGAAGATGGCTTCGACCGTACCAATGCCCACACCTTTGCAACTGCAAGCACGCAGTCGGCAGCCTACGCAGAAGATGGCTTCGACCGCACCAACGGCGCACGCTTCGCCGAAGACGGCTTCGACCGCACCA
>CAUQIJ010000012.1:0-132158 GCA_963518285.1 uncultured Pseudomonas sp.
CACAGCATCGGAGATCAGCGAAGCGCTTTGAATGTGGGGTTCATGGAGCGCTTACAGTTAACTAGCATTTCACTGACTTTTCTTGTGAGCAGCGGCGACTATTCCCACGAGGGGCATGGCTAATCGCCTAGATCAAATCCAGGGGATTCGATTTTTGCTATTAGTCATTCCGGTGCCCCTCAGAGCTGTCAGTGCTTGGAGACCTGACTCAGTGACTAGACTGGAGTCCGCCCTCCTTGACGCAGGACTCGGATTGAATTGCCAGCGTCAGCAGGATATCCTCCGTGTTTTGCGAGTCGTGAGAGAGGCTTAGGGTAAGTGGCTACAATGTCCCTGAAGCAGTAGGCACGTAGGGGGTAGGTTTTATGGGCATCAAAGCTCTGGGTTGAATGTCAGTGTAATTTATGGATCTCAGCTTAATTTTGGGGTCTGCTATACATCATTGGAGTGGGTAGGGTATGGGTGGAGTGCCAAAGCCAAGGCCATGTTTCTTGGATCGGTTCGCTAAGTCTCATGTAGATGGCGATAGGCAGGTGTATGTGGATACTTTGGAGAGGGTTTATTATACGTGGGACTCTCTCCATGGTGAAATCGAAGTTTTTAATTGTAGAGGTCGCCATCTCGGTGCAATTCATGCTGTAAGTGGCGAGCTGATTAAAGACGCCAAGCAAGGGCGAAAAATTAAAATTTGATGAGGTGAGTATGTCTTTCATTGATGATTGCTTGGCCGGGAATGCTTTTCTTGATGAGATCGATGATTTCATCGATCAGTGGCATGAGGGTGTTTCAGGAGTGGGTCTGGAGTTGTATCAGTATCTCGGTATGAGCCGAGAAGAATACAGCTTTTGGATGACGACGCCATCAGTTTTACCTTATATAATTTCTGCTAGGAGGAATAGGAGATCCTTACAGGAAGAGATTGATTGTGATTCGACTAAGCTCGCTGCGAGAGCATCCAGCAAAGAAGAAGTCAGAAAATTAGAAGCGTGGCTCAAACAGATAGGTAAGTTTTAAGGAGTGATTGCATGCGTCCTGAAGAAGTTATGGCTGCACGAATAATCAAGCGTCACAAGTTGAAGCCCCCTTATAATCTTGATGAGCTGGTTTCGAATTATGGTGATTTGCAGTATTGTATTTTTCCTTTCGATGCTGATGGTGTCACGGTTGGTATTGACGGTAAGCGCAAACCATCAGTTATGATTAACTCCGCGATACCCCCAGCGCGTCAGCGTTTTACTCTGGCGCATGAGTTGGGTCATATAATCATACCGTGGCACATTGGTACCTTTGTCTCTCATCTTGATGCGGAGGATGAGTATGAATATGGGGTTATGGAGGGGGAGGCTAATCGTTTCGCGGCGGAGCTTCTTCTCCCTTCAGCTTGGTTGATGGAAAAGTTTGATGAGTACGAGGTGCAAGATTTTGATGCTTTTTTGACTGATGTTATCCTACAGTCAAAAGCCTCCAGGGATGCTGTATTGATTAAAGTATTCAATACGTTGCAAGTTCCGGTGATCTGCGCGCAGGTGGAAACGGGTAAGGTTTTGCGATTTTATAAAACACAAACAGCGCCTTATCCTTCATTCAATGTGGGGCAGGAAATTCACGGAGATGGATTTTTTTCATCGCCTAACAAATTTGTCGAGTTCATTCACAAGGGCAATCATTACTGGATCTGGGTATTTGAAACAGTGTCCATTCAAGAGAGCGACCCTAGAGCTTGGAGAGAAGTTCTCGCTACGATGCTCTCTGATATCGGTGATGAGGCCATTCTTTCCAGCACTAACGCGACCTTAGCTGCAGCATATCAAAAGTTTAAGGGGCTAGATGAGGATGGCGTCTGCTCCGGAATCTTGCGCGCGTTTGAAAGTAAACAGCGACTAAAAGGCGTAGCGGCTCACCCGCTATTTGACCAATACGTTATCAAGCGGGTTCGAGAGCTGGCGGGGCGAGCTTGAAATGAACTCGCTCATGCTGGTCTAGTGATTCGCTTGGAATAGACTCGTCAGTTCATTGAAACCTTCTCTGATCGTACTACTTGATATTGCGTATTGGCAATCTTTTACTCAGGTGCTTGGGCTGATCGTATGTGCAGTTGTCGCTGACCTCTCAATTTCCGTCTCTTTACGTCGGCGGATGTTAATTATTCGGGTTGGGCATTTAACTTGTGTAGATGAATCTACTGCGGTTGCAGGTGATGTCGATTTATGCTTAACAGGCTTCAAATGCATCGCGCGATTCATGTTTTCGACGATGTTATATAGCGGCGCAGAAGCGAGATTTTAATGAAGTGATACCTCTGGTATTTTTTCATTCATAGCCAACTTACGCTAAAGTGCCATTATGGTACGCAGCAGGCTGCTCAGTTTGAACTGGACAACCTGCATCAATTTACCGCTCTCGCCGAAGTGGCGCAATCTGCAGGACTCAACTCACCTCGAGCGCTACCACGATAGCGTCGTTGAACGCCGGAATATCCTTTGGGGTACGTGAAGTAATCAATGTCCAGCCATTGGCCTCGCATTGCTTCACCTCAGCATCGACCCAACCTTCAGCTCCAGCATTTTCCAGATCAAGCCTAACGCTAGGGTACGAGGTAAGGGTCTTACCTGGGATCACACCAGCGTTGATCAGCACCCACGGCCCATGGCAGATCGCGGCGATCACTTTGCCCGCATCAGCGAACTCCTTCACCAGACGCTGGGCGTTCTCGTCCAGTCGCAGCGTATCCGCATTGACCGTACCCCCTGGAATCACCAGTGCATCGAAGTCTGCCGCCTTGAGCCCAGCCAGAGCGGTGTGGGACTCGACGGTGCGGTCTTTCTCGGTGTCGCCAACGAACGTCTGGGTGGTGCCGCCTTCGCTCGACCCGTGGGTGACTTCAACTCCGTGAGCCTTCAGCGCTTCCAGCGGTTTGACCAGCTCATCGCGTTCGATACCGGTGTTTGCGGTGATGAACAGTACCTTTTTACCTGCCAGTTGATTACTCATGGTGGTCTCTTGGTCCTCTCGATCAAGGTGATGGAAATGGTTCGGTCGATGCTTTTGCCCGACGCGTAAAAATGGGAGGGCAGGGCGGTTTCGAAAGTTCAGCTGGATTCACGCGGGTGCCGGCTGCGCCTGAATTGGGCGGTGTCGATGTGTAGCCAGACACATTGTGCAAACTCGGGTAAAGGCTGGTAACTGTCTGGCAAGGGCTCTGGCGCGCGGGCCTGCCATAGTCATTCAAGGGTGTGCGCATCTGTTCTTGCGGCGGACGACCATTGGTCGCTCCGCTCTACAGACGGACTGGACCAAACTGCAGGAATATACGATGATTTTCGTACAAGTCAAGGATGACTATGGACAACGGTTTCAAAGCGGCAAAGCCTGCGGTAATTGCGGCGCTCGAGGCAGGCAGCTACCTGCATGCGGCCCGGGGTGACATCGCGATCAAGAATCTGCTGGCAATGGGGGCAATTTCGGCCCGTACAGTCATTGAGGTGATCCGTTCATGCAGCGGCGCTCACCATAGCTGCAGCGCGCACCACATGGCGCCCGAGATCATGGTTCATGTGCTGAGGCGGCACGGTTGGTACATCAAGTTTTATTTCATCGAGCCAGACACCTGGTTCCTCAGCGTTCATCAGTGAGTATCCAGATCATGCAGATCCATTTTGAAGGCGACACCGGCAGGGCGCTGTGCGAGCACTGCCAAGCGCTGGTGGCGTTTGTTTACAGGCGCCGCGATGTGCCATTCAGCGACGGCCAGGGTCAGGCGCGAGACATTCTTGTAGGCGTCTGCAGCGGCTGCGAAACCGTGGTGGCGATCCCGCCACAGTCCACGCCAGCGATTCGTGACGCGCGCAAGCAGCAACTTAAGTCCATCGAGGCGCGCTTGCCTGCGGTTTACCTGGATGTGCTGGATGCGGCGATGCATGAGGTCAGCAGCGATGCTGGGGTGAGTCTGCGCAAGTTCTTTCTGGGCTACTACTTTCAGGCGCTGGCGCAGACTGACGATGCCGCCGGCCTGCAGGCTGCTCATCAGGCATTTGTTCTGGCGCTGGATGAGCAACTGCATAAACGGGCGCTGGCGGCACCGGCTGCAACGCGTCGGCTGTCGATGAAGATCAATCCGCATATTGCCGAAGATTTTATGGCGCTGCTGCAACGCACGCAGATGAGCCAGACCGAGTTGCTTAAATCAGTGATTGCGCGGATTCGGGCTGATGTTCATGAGGTACGTAACCCGCAGGTAATTGGGGAATTGCGCAAGCTTGTGTATCTCGCGGTTTGATGGCGCTGGTGTCGCTCAGTCAATGGCGGCTACCTACGGGAGGTCTTCGGATCTGCCGGTTTTCTCATCTTCCGGTCTTGCAGACCTGTATGTAGCTGCCACCCATCAATCTTCCTTGCTTGCGCTGCGAACCCGCGGCTTGATAAGGACCATCAACTTGCAACGACAGGCTGGGCCTCAGATGAACTCTCGTCTTATTTCGTTTCATCTTCGGGCTAGGTCCTACGTGAATTAATCAGATTTTCGCTCTTCCCTGTAGTCCATTTCCGAATCATCCTATTACCGCTTTTTCGCCATTGCGGTGGTATCTCTAACCTCCTAGTCTCGCCCTGTCGCTGCGAAGTCAGCGAACGGGTCTGCAAACCCGAGCCAGAGAGGAAGGAGTCACCACCAGGCTGTCTGCATGATTCATGCTGGCGGTTGTGCTTTATGGTGGCTGCGTATGGGAGGTTTTCGGACCTACCGGGTTTCCTTCTTCTGCCCCGGCTTTGCAGCCTGTACGTAGCCGCCACCCATCCTCTGCAAAGGACAGGTGTCTGGCGTTCCCCACGCAGGAGAAGTCGACATGATCAAGATCGTCCCCGATCCACCCCATCCCAACTCCCTCCACGCCCTCGAAGACACCCTGATCCAAGCCGCAGATTACGTCCTGTGCGCACTGACGGTGGCCCATCAATCCGCCTTGCTCCTGCCGCGCACGCCCGGCTCGATCATGATGCTGACCATCATGCATGAGCTCGAAACCGCCCGCGCTTTGGTGGATACGGCTCTCACGCAGGTGCAGCGCTTCGATGAGCCGACCAGGCCGACGTTGCACTGAATCAGCCAAGCCGGAGGAATGCACATGGACAAAGAACCGCCAGACCGCATCGGTAGGTTGGGCCTGACAGTCGGCTCAGCGACTTGCCTGGAAGGCGCCATTATGGGTAAGCGGCTGTTTCGGGTAGAGGCGGGTAACTGTTGTGACCACGCCTTGGCGCAGGCATCGGTGTTGATGGATAGCGCTCGTAGGGCCTCGTTTATTGGCGTTATGGACAATGAGCCTGCATTGGTTTGGGCGTCTTACTTTCTTGGTGAGATGGCTAAAGCGCTGATGGATGATGCGCATATGGGGATTAACAAGACACCTTTAGCGGTCTGTGTGAAGCCGGTTTGAGCGGCAGCTCTTCAAAGCTTGGTAGCGCAGGGGGGGGGGCGCTTTGCGCCCCTTTCGCGACACAAGGCCGCTCCTACAGAGACCGCGTAGCGCTGACGTCTCTGTCAGTCGTAAGGTCGGTTTCAGGATACGTCTGGTCGCTGGCGCACATCCCTTCCACCGCAGGAGTGCCATGCTGTCTGGATGCCCTCGACGCCAGTGCACGTAGATGCGCGGCCGTGGGCAAGGAGGTGCCCGGCGACCACGCAACCGTGACGTGGCCGGTGCGCCGCAGCAGAACACGTCGGGCGCAGGTATTGCCTGCGCTCGCGACGCCGAGGTCCGCTGTATGCCTGATGAGACGCTTGACCTGCCCGTGATCCAGCGTGTGCTGGATCACCACCGTGACACCCCCGGCGCGCTGTTGCCGATCCTGCATGCGATCCAGGCCGGCGTTGGGTATATCCCCGATGCCGCCGTGCCGGATATCGCCCATGCACTGAACCTCAGCCAGGCTGAGGTGCGCGGGGTGATCACCTTCTACCATGACTTCCGTACCGCGCCGCCAGCGCGGCATATCCTGCGCCTGTGCCGGGCCGAGTCCTGCAAAAGCCGGGGCGCCGAAACGCTGGCGGCGCAGCTGCGCGAGCAACTGGGGCTGGATGATCACGGCACCAGTGCCGACGGCGCGGTAAGCCTGCGGCCGGTGTATTGCCTGGGGGCCTGCGCCTGTTCGCCAGCGCTGGAGCTGGATGGCCAGGTGCATGCGCGGCTGACGCCTGAGCGCTTGAGCGCGCTGGTCAGCGGTTGCCTGCAGGAGGTGAAGCCATGCTGAAGCTATTTGTTCCTTGCGATTCGGTGGCACGCGCAGTCGGCGCCGATCAATTGGCTGATGCGCTCAGCGCCGAGGCGCAACGGCGCCAGGTCGAGGTACAGATTCACCGCACCAGCTCGCGCGGGCTGTACTGGCTGGAGCCGTTGCTTGAGGTGGAAACCGCTGAGGGCCGGCAGGGCTTTGGGCCGGTGGCTGCCGAAGATGTCGCCGGCCTGTTCGATGCGCTGACGGCGGCGCCGGCTGAGCATCCGCTAGCGCTGGGCCTGGTCGAGCAGATCCCTTATCTAAGCAGCCAGCAGCGTTTGCTGTTCGCCCGTGCCGGCATCACCCGGCCGCTGTCGCTGGACGATTACCGTAACCACGGCGGCTTTGAAGGCTTGGCCAAAGCTGCATTGCTGGACCAGGCAGAGGTGGTCGCGGCAGTGCTCGATTCCGGCCTGCGCGGGCGTGGCGGCGCGGCGTTTCCGGCGGGGATCAAATGGCGCACCGTGCGTGATGCCCCGGCAGCGCAGAAGTACGTGGTGTGCAACGCCGACGAAGGCGACTCGGGTACGTTTGCCGACCGCATGCTGATGGAGGGCGATCCGTTTCTGCTGATCGAGGGCATGATCATCGCCGGGCTGGCGGTGGGTGCCAGCAAGGGTTACATCTACGTACGTTCGGAATATCCGGATGCTGTCCACGCGCTCAACGAGGCGGTTTTGCTGGCCCGTGAGGCGGGCTATCTGGACACCACCGGCAGCGGCGTGGCGTTCGACCTGGAAGTGCGGGTCGGCGCTGGCGCGTATATCTGCGGTGAAGAAACCGCGCTGCTCGAATCCCTTGAAGGCAAGCGCGGCATCGTCCGCGCCAAGCCGCCACTGCCGGCGCTCGAAGGCCTGTTCGGCCAGCCGACGCTGGTGCACAACGTGCTCACCCTGGCCTCGGTGCCGATCATCATGGCCAAGGGCGCGCAGTTCTACCGCGACTTCGGCATGGGCCGTTCGCTGGGTACCTTGCCGTTCCAGCTGGCGGGCAATGTGCGCTATGGCGGCCTGGTCGAGCGTGCCTTTGGCCTGACCTTGCGCGAGCTGGTCGAAGGCTACGGCGGTGGCACTGCCAGCGGGCGTCCGCTGAAAGCCGCTCAGGTCGGCGGGCCGTTGGGCGCGTGGGTGCCGCCGAGCCAGTTCGATACGCCACTGGACTACGAAGCGTTCGCCGCGCTTGGCGCGATGATCGGCCACGGCGGTGTGGTAGTCGCCGATGACACCCTGAACATGGCCAACATGGCGCGCTTTGCCTTGCAGTTCTGCGCTGAAGAATCCTGCGGCAAGTGCACCCCGTGCCGGATCGGCTCGACCCGCGGCATGGAGGTGGTCGACCGCCTGATCGCCAGCAGCGACCCGGCCTATCGCGCCGACCAGGCCAACCTGCTGCACGATCTGTGCGACACCATGCAATACGGCTCGCTATGTGCCATGGGCGGGATGACTTCATACCCCGTGGCCAGCGCCCTCAAGCACTTCCCTGCCGACTTCGGTCTGGCCAGCCCGGAGGCCGCCCAATGATCAATTATTTCGACCCCGCCAGTGATGCCGACCTCGGCACCCCCGCGCGTGAAAGCCAGGTGCAGGTCAGGCTGAATATCGACGGCCGCGCCATCAGCGTGCCCGCTGGCACCTCGGTGATGCGCGCTGCCGCGTTGCTCGGCACCAATATCCCTAAACTGTGCGCCACCGACACTCTCGAAGCCTTTGGCTCGTGCCGCATGTGCATGGTCGAAGTCGACGGCATGCGCGGTTACCCGGCGTCGTGCACCACACCGGTCACCGAGGGCATGGTGGTGCGCACGCAGACGCCACGCCTGGCCGACCTGCGCCGCAATGTGATGGAGCTGTACATCTCCGACCACCCCCTGGACTGCCTGACCTGCTCAGCCAACGGTAACTGCGAGTTGCAGACCGTGGCCGGCCAGGTTGGCTTGCGTGAGGTGCGTTATGGCTATGAAGGCGCCAACCACCTTGCCGACGCCAAAGACCTGTCCAACCCATATTTCAATTACGAACCGAGCAAGTGCATTGTCTGCAGCCGCTGCGTGCGCGCCTGTGAAGACATTCAGGGCACCTTTGCCCTGACCATCACCGGCCGCGGTTTCGACTCGCGGGTGGCGGCGGCTGGCGGTAGCGACTTCCTCACCTCGGAGTGCGTCTCGTGCGGTGCCTGCGTGCAGGCCTGCCCAACCGCAACCCTGACTGAAAAAAGCCTGGTCGAGCTCGGCCAGCCAGAACGTGCGGTGATCACCACCTGCGCCTATTGCGGGGTGGGCTGCTCGTTCCGCGCCGAGATGAAAGGCGACCAGCTGGTGCGTATGGTCCCGGACAAGAACGGCGGCGCCAACCACGGCCATGCCTGCGTCAAAGGCCGCTTCGCCTGGGGCTACGCGACCCACCCGGACCGCATCACCAAACCGATGATTCGCAAGCACATCGACGAGCCGTGGCAAGAGGTCAGCTGGGACGAGGCGGTCACCTACGCGGCCAGCGAGCTGCGTCGCATTCAGCTCAAGTACGGGCGCGACTCGATTGGCGGCATCACCTCCAGCCGCTGCACCAACGAAGAAGCCTATCTGGTGCAGAAACTGGTGCGCACGGCGTTCGGCAACAACAACGTCGACACCTGTGCGCGGGTCTGCCATTCGCCGACCGGTTATGGCCTCAAGCAGACCTTGGGCGAATCCGCTGGCACCCAGAGTTTTGATTCGGTGATGCAGGCTGACGTGATTCTGGTAATGGGCGCCAACCCTACCGACGCGCATCCGGTGTTCGGCTCGCAACTCAAACGCCGCCTGCGTGAAGGCGCCAGGCTGATCGTCATCGACCCGCGGCGGATCGACTTGGTCGACTCGCCGCATGCTCGCGCCGAACTGCACCTGCAACTGCGCCCCGGCACCAACGTGGCCATGCTCAATGCGCTGGCGCATGTGATCGTAACTGAAGGATTGCTTGACCAAGCCTTTATCGATGCCCGCTGTGAAGGGCCGGAATTCGCTCGCTGGCGCGACTTCGTCAGCCTGCCGGAGAACTCGCCCGAAGCCCTTGGCCCGACCTGTGGCGTACCGGCTGAGCAGATCCGTGCGGCAGCGCGGCTGTATGCCGGTGCTGGCAACGCGGCCATCTACTACGGCCTCGGCGTGACCGAGCACAGTCAGGGCAGCACCGCCGTGATGGGCATCGCCAACCTGGCCATGGCCACCGGCAACATCGGCCGTGAAGGGGTAGGGGTGAACCCGTTGCGTGGGCAGAACAACGTCCAAGGCTCGTGTGACATGGGCTCGTTCCCCCATGAGCTGCCGGGTTATCGGCACATCTCCAACGCCACCGTGCGCGCCGAATTCGAGCAGGCCTGGGGCGTGACCCTGCAGCCTGATCCGGGCCTGCGCATCCCCAACATGTTCGAGGCTGCACTGGATGGCAGCTTCAAGGCGCTGTACTGCCAGGGCGAGGACATCGCCCAGAGCGACCCCAACACCCAGCACGTGACGGCGGCGCTGCGGGCGATGGAATGCGTGGTGGTGCAGGATATCTTCCTCAACGAAACGGCCAAGTTCGCCCATGTGTTCCTGCCGGGCAGCTCGTTCCTGGAAAAAGACGGCACCTTCACCAACGCCGAACGGCGGATTTCGCGGGTGCGCAAGGTCATGCAGCCACTGGCCGGCAAGGCCGACTGGGAAGGCACCATGGCCCTGGCCAACGCGCTCGGCTACCCGATGAACTACCGTCATCCTTCAGAGATCATGGACGAGATTGCCCGGCTGACGCCGAGCTTCCACCGCGTCAGCTACAGCGAACTGGAGCGCCATGGCAGCCTGCAATGGCCGTGCAACGAAGCGGCGCCAGACGGCACGCCGACCATGCACATCGACCAGTTCGTGCGCGGCAAGGGCCGCTTCATGCTGACCGGTTACGTGCCCACCGACGAGAAGGTCAACAGCCGTTACCCGCTGCTGCTGACCACTGGCCGCATCCTCAGCCAGTACAACGTCGGCGCGCAGACCCGGCGCACCGAAAACGTCGCCTGGCATGCTCAGGACCGGCTTGAGATTCACCCAAGCGACGCTGAAAGCCGCGGTATTGTCGAAGGCGACTGGGTCGGTATTGGCAGCCGCGCCGGGCAGACGGTGCTGCGTGCTCAGGTCAGTACTCGGGTTGCGCCGGGGGTGGTGTACACCACCTTCCACTTCCCCGAGTCGGGCGCCAACGTCATCACCACCGACAACTCCGACTGGGCCACCAACTGCCCCGAGTACAAGGTCACAGCGGTGGAGGTGGTGCGCGTGTCGCAGCCGTCGCAATGGCAGCAGCGCTACCAGGCGTTCAGTGACGAACAACGGCGTCTGCTGCAGGAGCGGCGCAACAGCGAGCAACAGGAAACTGCCGAGGTACGCCGATGAGTGTCGACAGCCTGGTCAAGATGGCCAACCAGATCGCCCATTACTTTGACAGCGAGCCTGACCGGACGCTGGCGGTGCAGGGGGTACGCCAGCACATCCACAGTTTCTGGACCCCGCTGATGCGCAAGCAGATCGTCGAGTGGATGCAGGCACATCCCGATGAAGGCGTGGACAGTTTGGTGCGTGAGGCCCTCGCGCAGGGTTGACCAGAGGAGGCACGCAGCGGCGTCCTGCCGCTGCGCTCTGCCTAGAACAGCGTTCCTTGCACTGTCTCCAGCACCAGCAACTGGGCACCTTCATTGCGCATGTTGCCAACGTCCTTGCTCACCGCAAACCATTCGAAATCAGCCACCGGCAAGCATTGTTCGCGGGCCAACTGTTCAGCCTGCTCGGCAGGCAGTTGCGGGTTGAGCCAGGCCCGCGCCTGCTCCGGCGCCAGCACCAATGGGCGGCGGTCGTGGATATCGAGCATGCCCTGGTCACTGGCCGCGGTGATGATCACGAAGCCATCGCCCTCGTTTGGCTCAAGCCCGGCGTGCACTTGCGCCAACGCCGCCATGAATATCGGCGCCTGGTTTTTCAAACGGATGAAGTACGGCTGCTTGCGCTTGGGGTCGGCCGGGTCGACCACCCATTCATACCAACCATCGGCCATCACCAGTGCCCGGCCTTGCGGCCACAATGGTTGAAAGAACTTGCCGGTAGTCACCGTCTCGACCCGTGCATTGATTGGTGCTGGGCGTTTGCCGGTGGCCCAGAACGGTGCCCAGCCCCAATGGCAGGGGTCGATGCGCAGGCCCTCGGCGACACTGTGCAGGATCAGTACACGGCTGCCCGGGGCGACGTTGTAGCGGTTGATGGGTACGTTGTCATAGCCACTGATGACATCCTGCTCGGCGTCCAGCTCGCGCAGATAATCGGCCAGGCCTTGCGACTGAACAAAGCGTCCGCACATTGCAGGTCTCCCACTTGTCGAAATTTCCTACGCCGAAATTGACCAAAGGCGTGGCGCTCGGTTAACTGTATATCCGTACAGTTTAATTGCAAGGCGTGCCCCATGACCACCATCCTTGGCCCCATCGCAGCCGGCGCAGGCGCGCTGTCACGCTATCTGTTCAGCGTGCCGGCAGGCTTTCCCTCGCCTGCGGCGGACCACATGGAGCAGCCCATTTCGCTGGACGAACTGTTCAACCTGCGTGCGCCGCATATGTACTTGGTGAGAATAGACGGCGACAGCATGCAGGGCGCCGGCATCTTCGATGGCGACCTGGTGCTGGTCGATCGCTCGATCGAAGCTCAGCACGGCCACGTAGTGATCGCCGCCGTCAATGGCGAGCCGTTGTGCAAGCGGTTGCACAAGGTTGGCCGGCAGGTGGTGCTGCGTTCGGACAACCCGCGCTTTGCCCCGCGGCATATCCTCGAGGGCGACGAGCTGGCGATCTGGGGTGTGGTCACCTTCAGTGTGCGCAGCCACGACCCCAAGGCTTGAGCTCAGGAACGCGCACGCCAGAGCGCATTGAACTGAGTGGTGAAGCTCTGGCTCATCAGCTCGCGGCGCATCTCCCAGTCCGGCGCCGCCGGCACACTGGCCGCGCGCATGGTGCCCGAGCCCCAGCGCCCGTTGATGTCATCCATCACCTGCATCAGGCGATCACAGGTCGGCGATTGTCTCGGTGCGAACAGGTCATCTGAAAACTCCCCCGGTTGGCACAGGTCCATCAACAACACCTCGGCTTTGCTGTAGCGAAAGCCTGGGCGAAAGATCGTGCCTACCGCCTCGAGCGCCATGCGCGTCAGCAGCCGCACGTCGTCGGTGGGGTAGGGCAGTTGCACCACCACGCCGCTGGCGTACTTGGCCTCCTCTGGATTGAACATGCCGGTGCGGATACTCACCCGCAGCTTGCGCGCCAGGGAGCGTTGCGCGCGCAGCTTTTGCGCGGCGCGCATGACGTAGGTCGCCACCGCCTGCCTGATCGGCAGCAGCTCGCTGACCCGCTCGCCGAACATGCGGCTGCAGCAGATCTCCTGGCGCGGCGGCTCTTGCGCCTGCAGCTCCAGGCAGGGCGTGCCGGACAACTCGCGGGCAGTTTTTTCCACCACCACGCTGAACTGCTTGCGCAGGCTCCACGGGTCGGCCTGAGCCAAGTCCCAGGCGCTGCGGATGTTCAGCGCAGTCAGGTGCGCCGCCATACGCGGGCCGATCCCCCAGACGTCCGAGGCCTGGCACTTTTTCAGTACCCAGTCGCGCCGCACCGGGTCGCGCATGTCGTAGACCCCGCCGGTTTGCGCGGCCCAGCGCTTGGCGGCGTGATTGGCCAGCTTGGCCAAAGTCTTGGTGCCGGCGATGCCAACCCCGACCGGGATGCCGGTGTACCTGAGCACCCGCTCGCGGATGTCCCGGCCCAGTTGCTCGAGGTCGCCGGGCACGCCGCTGAGGTCGGCGAAGGCTTCGTCGATCGAGTACACCTCGGCGGCCGGGACCATGCCTTCGATCACCGTCATCACCCGCTGGCTCATGTCGCCGTACAAGGCGTAGTTGGACGAGAACGCCACCACGCCATGGCGGCGCAGCACATCCCGCACCTGGAAGTACGGCTGGCCCATCTTCACCCATTGCTTAGCCTCGGCGCTGCGGGCAATGACGCAACCGTCGTTGTTGCTCAGCACCACGATCGGCGTGCGTACCAGATCGGGGCGGAACACCCGTTCGCAGCTGGCGTAGAAGCTGTTGCAGTCGATCAGGGCGAATACGGGTGAGGTGGAGGGTGGCATGGCGGCTGGCTTTTAGCTGTATATGCATACAGTAAACAGCTGAGGCTTGGCCCGGTCAAGCTGGCAGCGACCACCGGCCCGGGGTCGTCGGTAAAGCTGACTAGTAGATCAACAACAATCGCCGGTTTAATTGTGTACAGGAGATTGGCTAAAGATATAGATCCGTGCGGCCGAAACAGTGTGAGTAGCAGGTCGCCATTACTGCCCAGCAGCGGCCATTTGCCCCCGCCCTACATGGATGGTCGTGACAGTGAAAATAAAAACCAAATTGATCCTCGCCTTCGTCTCGGTAGCGTTTATCCCGGTCAGCGTGGTCGGGGTCATATCGGTGCTGAATATCCGCGCCGATGCCCTTGAGCAGTTTGTCGATGGCAGCACGCGGGAAATTCGCCAGATCGACGGCAACATGCGCCAGTTCTTTGATGCAACGACGCAGAACGTCGATCAACTGTCCGCTGATCCTGTATACACTTCGGTCAGTACTTTAAAACAGTACACCAGTACTGACGCTGCCAGCCAGCCAATGCCGGCCGCTGCCCAGCAGGTCATCGATCAATTCGCCCGCTATGGCTCCACCCACCCGGCCGCGGCGATTCTGTCCATCGGCCTGGAAGACGGCAGCTACGCGAAATGGCCGGATGATCCCAAACTTGCCAACTACGATCCGCGCACACGGCCCTGGTACAAGGCGGCCATGGCCAGCCCGAACAAGACCGTGCGCACCGCTGCCTATTACTACGACAAGGACGATGTAGCGCTGGTCGGCACTGCACGGGCATTGCTCGATGACGCTGGTAAACCCAAAGGTGTGTTCGTCGTCAGCGTCTCGCTGAAAAACCTCACCGAGCTGATCAAGAGCATCAAGCTCGGCGACAGCGGCTACGTGATGCTGGTCGAAGACGGCACGGTGCTGGTCGACCCACGCGACGCCAGCCACAGTTTTAAACAGCTCAAGGACCTTAGCGAGCCTTACGCCCATCTGGCAGCGACCGCCCAGGGCTCGACTGAAGTCGAGATCGACGGCGTCAACTACATGGCCAACGTGTGGACTTCGCCTGGCCTGGGCTGGCGCTTTGTTGGCCTGATCGAGAAACAGGAAGTGATGGCTGCGGCCACGCGCATGAGCTACCTCACGGCAGTCATCGTCATCCTGCTGGCGCTGGTGTTTGCGGTGATCGCGGCGGCGTTCTCCAAGCTGATCGTCAAGCCTATCGGCCAGGTCAGCACTGGCTTGCAGTCGATTGCCGAAGGCGAGGGTGACCTGCGCCGTGATCTGCAGGTGCAGGGCAAGGATGAAACCGCCGAGCTGGCCGGTTGGTTCAACAAGTTCCTGGCGGCGATTCGCCAGCTGATCCAGCGCATCGGCGCAGCCTCGAGCAATCTGGAGGACGCTTCGCGGGTCAACAGCGAGGTGGCGAGCAACATGAACGAAGCCGCCGGGCGTCAGCGCGAGGCCGTCGAACTGGTGTCCACCGCTTTCAACGAGATGGTTGCCACCGCCAACGAGGTCGCGCGCTCGTGCAGCAGCGCTGCCGATGCTGCCGAGAACGGCCATCGCCGCGTGGCTGAGGGCAAGCAGCAGATCGAGCAGACCACCGCCAACGTCAACCGCCTCGGCACGCGCCTGAGTGAGTCGTCCCAGGCGATGGTCGAGCTGGAGCAGGGCAGTCGCAGCATCAACCAGATCCTCGGCACCATCCGCGCTATCGCCGAGCAGACCAACCTGCTGGCGTTGAACGCTGCGATCGAAGCTGCCCGCGCCGGTGATCAGGGCCGCGGCTTTGCCGTGGTGGCCGACGAAGTGCGCGCGCTGGCCAAGCGTACCGCCGACTCTACGGGTGAAATCGACCTGTTGCTCAACACCCTCGGCAGCAAGACAGCCGAGGTTTCAGAGAAGATGGACAGCTGTCTGGACCTGTCGCGGGCCAGCGTGTCGTCGATCGAAAGTGCGCGCGACAGCTTTGAGGGGATTCAGTTGTCGGTCAACGAAATCCGCGACCAGAACCTGCAGATTTCCGCGGCGGCGGAGGAGCAGCACAGCGTGGCTGAAGAGATCAACCGGCATATCCAGCAGATCTATGACGAAGCGCAGTTGGTCGAGGGCCTGGCCAGTTCGGCGCAGGCTGACTCGGGGCGATTGTCACAGTTGTCGCAGGAGTTGAATGGGTTGGTTGGGCGGTTCAAGTCCTGACAGTTTGGGCTGTATATTGCCGTGATGATTAGAGCAACCATTTAGGTTTCGGGGCTGTTGTGCAGCCCCTTACGACTGGATTGCCCTCCCGCCAAGGGGGGCACGTGACAGAGGTATCAAGGGCGATTCTGCAGCACCTCTCGAAACACGTCCGGGCGCGAAGCCGCGATATGTAGCAGCGAGCGAGCCGCACCAGAAGGTGCGCGGCGCCCTTGTTCCCACTCCTGAAGTGTTCGAATCGAAACACCCAGCAGCTCTGCGAATTTAAGCTGCGATAGCCCCGTTTTGTTACGCGCCTCAGCGGCTTCAGTCACTTCAATCTGATGCACCGCGCCGTAGCGACCAGCTTTTACATCGCGAATCGACTGCAGTAATTCTTCGCCGATATTGCGCTTGGCGTCCCGAAGCATGAGCTCTGTCTCACTCAACGGCATGGTCCAGCTCCTTCATGATCTTGCGCAGCACATGCGCAGGTATATTTTCTACAGCGCTTTTGCAGTACACGAGCAGTGTAACCAGTGCGCCGTCAGCGAGTTGGGCCGTGTAGATGACTCTGACCGCGCCCCGTTTCCCTTGCCCATCCATACTCCAGCGCACCTTGCGACATCCACCAGATCCGGCGATCACGACGCCAGCTTCTGGATCCGCAGCGAGATACGCCATAAAAGCTCCATGCTCTTCGGCGGTCCAGTAATCCGGCCACTGCCTGGAGAAAAGCGGCGATTCGATAATGGTCAGCATACCTCATCCCTACGTCTTTGACGTAGCGATTATGGGAGGTACAACACTCGCGAGGGAATGTCGATGTTGTATCGAGCAGTTGCTCGGCCTTGGATCGCAGCAGGTCAGCGACCTGCACAAGTTCCCCACCCAATCTGTAAATTTCGTAAATAAGATTTAAAGTCATTTGAGAATCGTTATATTCCACATCCCTATTGGCCCCCCAACTACTGCTTGAGAGGCCGGAGGGTGTGGGCTCTTCGGTTTCCTGGTCGGGGTTGGCATTTGCCCATGATCAGGAGATGTGTCGATGCAATCCAGAACCTCACCCAATGGCCTGGCTCTGGCTTTTGTTGCCCTGGCCACACCGGCACTGCTGGTCGCGCCGGCTCACGCCGATGAGCAGCAAAACGCCGAGGTGCTGGATGTCCCGCTCGACAGCAATGCACTGATTATCCAGAACACCCTGGTCACCGCCGAGCGTGAGGCGCGTCAGGCACTGGGTTCGTCGATCATCACCGAAGAAGACATCAAGCGCCGTCCGCCTGCCAACGACCTGTCCGACATCATCCGCCGCGAGCCGGGGGTAAACCTGACCGGCAACAGCGCCAGTGGCGCGCGTGGCAACAACCGCCAGATCGACCTGCGTGGCATGGGCCCGGAAAACACCCTGATCCTGATCGACGGCAAGCCGTCCAATGCGCGCAACGCCGTGCGCTACGGCTGGAACGGCGACCGCGATACCCGCGGCGAAACCAACTGGGTGCCGGCCGAAGCAGTCGAGCGCATCGAGATTCTGCGTGGCCCGGCTGCGGCGCGCTACGGCTCCGGGGCCATGGGTGGGGTGGTCAACATCATCACCAAGCGCCCGACCGATGAGTTCAAGGGTAACGTCAACGTCTACACCCAGCTGCCCGAAGACAGCGCCGAAGGCATGAGCCGGCGGACCAACTTCAACCTCAGCGGTGGCCTGACCGAAAACCTTGGCTTTCGCCTGTTCGGCGGCTTGGCCAAGACCGACGCCGATGACCTCGACATCAATGCCGACGCCGCCAACAGTGCCTTGGTGGGCGGCCGCGAAGGTGTGCGCAACAAAGACATCAACGGCCTGCTGAGCTGGAAGCTCAACGACGAGCATCGCCTCGAGATGAGCAGCGGCTACAGCCGCCAGGGCAACATCTACGCCGGCGACACCATGAACAGCAACGCCGGCGGCAACGCTGATCTGATCTCCAGCCTGTACGGCAAGGAGACCAACATCATGCAGCGCAGCACCTACGACCTGACCCACCTGGGCGACTTCGCCTGGGGCACCAGTAAGACCGTGCTGGCCTACGAGTACGTGCGCAACTGGCGTCTCAACGAAGGCCTCGCCGGTGGCCCGGAAGGCGCGATCAACGACAGTGGCGCGGCCATGTCGCGTCTGCGCAACACGCGCCTGACCAGTGAGGTCAACCTGCCGTTCGCCATGGGCAGCACCGAACACGTGCTGACCCTGGGCGGCGAATACTTGTACGAGAGCCTCAACGACCAAGGCTCGTTCCGCCCGCAGAGCTTCGACCCGAGCGGCAACGGCAGCGATGCGATCAGCGGCTTCGATCGCAGCAACTCGAAGATGACCGCCAAGAGCTACGCGCTGTTCGTCGAAGACAACGTCATCATCGGCGACACCACCGTCACCCCCGGGCTGCGCCTGGACCACCACGAAGCCTTCGGTGACAACCTCAGCCCAAGCCTGAACCTGTCGCACAAGCTGACCGAGGCGCTGACCGTCAAGGGCGGCATTGCTCGTGCCTACAAGACGCCGAACCTGTATCAGTACAACTCCAATTACCTGCTGTACAGCCGCGGCAACGGTTGCAGCGTCGGCCAGACCAACTCCGGTGGCTGCTACCTGCAGGGCAACAGCGACCTCAAGCCGGAAATCAGCGTCAACAAGGAAATCGGCCTGCAGTACGACCGTGGCACCTGGCGCACCAGCGCGACGTACTTCCGCAACGACTACCAGAACAAGATCATCGGTGGCACCGACGTGATCTACGCGATCAACAATGGTCGTCGCGTGACCCAGTGGGAAAACGCCGGCGAAGCGCGGGTCGAAGGCATCGAGGGCAACTTCTTCATCGAGCTGAGCCCGACGCTCGACTGGAACACCAACCTGACCTGGATGCTCGACAACGACAACCGCGAAACCGGCGAGCCGCTGTCGGTGATCCCTGAGTACACGGTCAACACCACCCTCGACTGGCGCGCTACCGACAAGCTGTCGTTCCAGCTCGCCGGCACCTACTTCGGCAAGCAAAAGTCGCCGAGCTACAACTACCGCACCCAGCAGGACTACGACTTGCAAGCGCAGCAGGATGTTGAAGCCTATGGCCTGGTGGATATCAGCACCGGTTACAAATTCAACCAGAACTACGACGTGCGCGTGGGTGTGAACAACGTCTTCGACAAGCAGATCCTGCGCGGCGGCAACGCCAGCAGCTCGGGCGCCAACACCTATAACCAACCTGGGCGCGCCGTGTTTGCCTCGTTGAACATTTCGTTCTGATGACCGGCACAAGGATCTTCTGATGAGCGAAACCCCAACCTGGCTGCGCATCCTGTCACGCAGCGGCGCAGCCCTGTTGGGTGGCTACGCCTTCAGTTACGCCAGCACCGCCTGCCTGGCGCGGATCCTGCCGCTGGCGCCGGCGGACGCGGTGATCGTCGCCACGCTGCCGGCGTTCGTCTTCTACACGCTGGCGATCCTCTGGGCCTTCGCCAGCCGTGACGCGCTGCAGGCCTGGGCGCCACTGGCGCTGGCAGTGCCGTTGGCGTTGATCGGCTTCTGGCCGCAGGCACTGCGGTGGCTGGCATGAAAAATACCTTCACCCAATCGATGGCCTGGCTGCACACCTGGGCCGGGCTGATCTTTGGCTGGCTGCTGTTTGCGATCTTTGTCACCGGCACCCTGGCGGTGTTCGACAAAGAGCTCAACCACTGGATGCAGCCAGAAATCCCGGCAAGCACGGTGTCTCAGGCCGATGCCGCCAAGCGCGCCATCAACTACCTGCAACGGCACGAAGCCAACGCCGGCAACTGGGGGATCAGCCTGCCGACCGAACGCTCGCCGGGCTTGAGCGTCTCCACCGGAGATCGCCGCCACGGCGTGGTGGTGCCGCTCGACCCCAACAGCGGTGAGCCGATTGCCGTGCGCGACAGCGTCGGCGGCAACTTCTTCTTCCGCTTCCACTTCACCCTCGACCTGCCACGTAACTGGGGCATCTTTGTGGTCGGCGCGCTGGCGCTGGTGATGCTCGCAGGGCTGATCACCGGCATCGTCATTCACAAGAAGATCTTCAAGGAGTTCTTTACCTTCCGCCCGGACAAAGGCCAGCGCTCGTGGCTGGACTTTCACAACGCCAGCGCGGTGTTGCTGCTGCCGTTTCACTTGATGATCACCTACACCGGCCTGGTGATTTTCATGATGATCTACATCCCCGCAGGCGTGGACGCGCTGTTCGAAGGCGACAGCCGGGCGTACTTCCAGGCCCAGGGCAATGCCCGCGTGGAGCAACCGCGACGGCTGGCCAAGACGCCTGCCGAACTGGTCGAACTGGCGCCGCTGCTGGCCCAGGCCGAAGCCCGCCTGGGGCCGATTGGCAGCATTGGCATTCGCAACCCGAACACCGCCGCAGCGATGATCGAAGTGCGGCCGTTGCTGGGCAACCGCATCGCGCTGACCAAAGGCAATGCGATGGTGTTCGACGGTGTCAGCGGCAAGCTGCTCAGCGACGTCGCCGAACTGCGCCCGGCGCCGCTGACTCAGCGGGTCATGGCCGGGCTGCATTTTGCCCAGTTTGGCGGCTACCCGATGCGCTGGCTGTACTTCATCTGCGGGTTGATCAGCTGCGCAATGATCGCCAGCGGGCTGGTGCTGTTCTGCGTCAAGCGCGGGCGTAGATATGCCGCTGCCGACAGCCGTGCCGATGCCGCGGCGCGACGTTGGTATCGCGTGGCTGAAGTGTGCAATGTCGGCTTTATCAGCGGCCTGATGTTGGCCTGTGTCGGTTTGCTCTGGGCCAGCCGCTTGTTGCCTGCGGAGTTGGCGCATCGTGAAGCCTGGGAAGTGCGAGGATTCTTCGGGGCATGGTTGCTGGCGTTGCTGCATGCCGGCGTGCGCCCGGCCAAACGAGCCTGGGTCGAGCAATTGGCGTTGTGCGCATTGCTCTGTGGCGGCTTGGGTGTGCTGGGCATCTTTGCCGGTGGCGCCGACCACTTGCGCCTGGGCGTCGAGGTCACAGGCCTGGTGTTGGGCATTGGCCTGGCCCTGGCGGCATGGCGTGTGGCATGCCCCAAACCGGTGGTAGTCAAGCCGCGCGCCGCGCGCGCAGTGGAAGCCAAAACATGATCAGCCTACTGATGGGCAGTGTGCTGTTCGCCTATGCCGGCATGCTCGGTTTGTGTCAGGGGCTGGAGCGCCATTACAAGCAGGTGTGGCAACGGTCACCGTCGCCAGTGCTGCGCCTGAGCCTGCGCGCGCTGGGCTGGCTGGGGCTGCTGTTGAGCTTGCTGCTGTGCGCCCAGGCCTGGGGCTGGGCGATGGGCGCGGTGGCCTGGTTTGGGGTGATCTCGCTGGCGGCGGTAGTGCTGGTGATGCTGCTGCCGTACTGGCCCAGGTTCGCCGTAGCGCTGGTAGCGGCACTACCAGCGTGGGGCGTGCTGTCGCTGTTGGGATGATCAGGCCAGCACGCCGCAGTCCTGCAGCCATTGCTCGAAGCACTCGAATGTAGCCGTAGCAGCAGTCACTGTCTGCGAGTGGCTGGCGGCAGGCTGGCCGAGGCGCTGCAGGAAACTGCGCCAATGCGCGCCGGTCAGTGGCCCGTACACATCGAGAAAGCGCGCGCCGTGGTCGCCGTCGATCCCCAAGCGCTCGGCCATCGCCCGCTTGAGCACCTGACCGCCCAGGGTCGAGCCTTCGATCACGTACATCACGCCGAGCGCGCGGGCTTCGTTGTCAGTTGCCGGCAGCGCCCGGCAACGGGGTAGGGCGGCAACCTCTGCGGGGCTCAGGCCCAGTGCCTGGAGGTCCTGTTCGAGTACTGCGGTCTTGGCCCGTTCGCTGCCTTGATGATCCGCGAGCAACGCTTGCAAGGGGGCATGGAAACCGTAATAAGCCTGCATCAGCCGGCGATAGGCAGGCAGGTCGAAGTCATCACGAAAAAACGGCAAGCGGGCTTCCAGGCGCTGGTGACAGGCTTGGGTGCCTGCGCGCAGTGCGAGCAGAAGCGGGCTGGGGGTGTGGGGCATTGGCGGCTCTGGCAGAAGGGTATGGCAACAAGACAGCATCCTACCGCAAGGTGGCGGTGGCAGCGTAGTATCAGCGCGCCCAAACCTGCGTTGGAGGACACCGGTGAAAGCTGTTCGCTTGACATTGATCTGCCATGGACTGACCGATGCCCAGCGGCTCGGCCGTATGGCCTGCCCTGATGATGCGCTGCTGGCGCTGCCGTCTGCCGCTGAACTGATGGCTGATTACACGCAGGTATTGTCAGCGCCCGAGCGCCGCACCCTCGACACCGCCGGTGTGCTGGGCGATCAGGTGATGATCGAGCCGGCCTTGGCCGACGTTGATCTGGGTCGCTGGCAGGGGTTGACGCTGAAGCAGTTGCAGCGCGAGCAGCCCGATGCGCTGTCACAATGGCTGAGTGATCCCTACAGCGCACCCCACGGCGGCGAATCCCTGGCTCAGCTGAGCGAGCGCGTGGCCGCCTGGCTGGCGGCATTCAATAGCTCAGGCTCGATTTTGGCAGTGACCCATCCTCTGGTGATCAGGGCTGTGCTTGGGCAACTGCTCGACTGCCCCCTGAGCGCGCTGCAACGCATCGATGTGCTACCCCTGGCGAAACTGCAGCTGAGCTTCAGCGGTCAGTGGCGCGTGCGCTTGCTGTGACCTGACGCAAATCCTGGCAACGCCCGGTTGCACTTGGCGGCGCATCTGCAATGATCATCAGGCCCGTTCAAGGCACCTCAAGGACAGCACAGGAATCAGCATGATGCACGTAACCCTCCCTTGCCGGGCAGCCTTGCTCGGCCTCGCGTTGCTGCCGAGCCTGGCCGCAGCGGCCGGCCCGGAGCCGGTACCGGTCTACCGGCAGATCAAGGACTGGATCGTTGGCTGCGACAACACCCGCGCCTGTACCGCCGTAGCTGCGGCGCAGGAAGATACCAATTCGCTTTGGCTAGTGGTGCACCGTGAGGCCGGTCTGGACGGTGCATTGAGCCTGCGCGTGGTCGGCGGCGCGGCCTGGGATTCGCTACCGCTGCTCGACGGCCAGCCGTTGACGACCAGCTGGCACAAGCAGCGCGACGAGTACCAGACCGTTCTGCAGGTGGAGGGAGAAGCCGGCGCCGCACTGATACGCCAGCTGCGCAACGGCGAGCGGCTGACGGCGGCTGGTAGTGACGGCGAGCTGCAGGCATCGCTGCAGGGCATCAGTGCGGCGCTGCTGCTAATCGACTCGGTGCAGGGCCGTATTGGCCACGCCAGCGCGCTGGTGCGTCCCGGCACCGCAGCAGATGCCAGCGTGCCGCCAGCACCTACTGTGGTCAAACTGCCGCCGTTCACTGCAGCGCCGGCGCTGGACCCTGCGCAGGCCACACAGATGCGCAGCGCGGTCATGGCCAAAGCCAAGGCCGATGGCGATGTATTTGATGAAGAGGGTGTGCGCAGCCTCGAACTGCAGCCACTCGACAGCCAGCACGCGCTGGCGCTGATCAGTTCGGAATGCGGCGCTTACAACTGCACGTACACGCTGTACCGGGTCGGCCGCGCAGCGCCCTATGTGATCAGCGAGGTACCGTTCGAGGCGCTGGCAAGTGAGGTGGTCGACAGCCGCTTGACCGGCTATGTCGCGTTCGACCCGGACAGCGGCGAGCTGTATGGCTTCGACAAGGGTCGTGGGATTGGCGACTGCGGTGTCAACGAGATCTGGCGCTATGACGGTTAACGCATGCGCTTGCTCAGCCTGGCCAAGATGGACCGCTGTGCGCAGGTTTCATCGGAATATTGGCCGGTGCTGTGGCGCGCCGGCAAGTAACGGCAAGGGCTGCGCTGCAGCCCCGGGGGAAGGTCAGAACGCCAGCTTGTAACCGATCAGCAGCAGCATCGCCGCCAGGCATGGGCGCAGGACGTTGTCGGAGATGCGCCCGCTGAGGTGGCTGCCCAGGTAGATGCCCGGCAGCGAACCCAGCAACAGATAACCGAGCAGCGACCAGTCCATGTTGCCCATGCCGGCATGGCCAAGGCCGGCGACCAGCGTCAGCGGCACGGCGTGGGCGATCTCGGTGCCGACCAGGCGGCGAGTGACCAGGAACGGGTAGAGCAGGAACAACGCTACCGTGCCCAAGGCGCCGGCGCCGATCGAGGTCAGGGTCACCATCACACCGAGGATCACCCCGGTGAACACGGTCAGGCCGTTGAGGGTGCGATCGCTGAGGTGATAGTGGTCGCCGGCATGGCGGCTGGCAAAGGCCTGCAGGCGCGATTTGAACAGCAGCGCCAGCGCGGTCAGGATCAGCACCACCGCCAGGCCCTGCTTGATCACCGCATTCAGCGCCGAAGTGTCGGCATGCAGCGTGCTCAGGAACCACAGGGTGACCGCTGCCGCAGGCACACTGCCCAGGCTGAGCCAGCCGGTGATCTTCCAGTCGATGTTCTTGTTGCGCCCGTGCACCCAGACGCCGCTGGCCTTGGTGATAGCAGCATAGAGCAGGTCGGTGCCCACGGCAGTTGCAGGGTTGACGCCAAACCAGAGCAGGATCGGCGTCATCAACGACCCGCCGCCAACGCCAGTCATGCCAACGATGAAACCTACGATTAGCCCTGCAATGGTGAAACCGAAAGAACCTACATCCATACGTTACTCGACTGCCCAACTTGCCCGTGATCGGATGAGCGCAAGCATATAGGTAGTTGATATAGCCAAATAGATTTGTTGGTTATTAGGTTATAACCGGGTGCGGGAGGGTGTTGCGGACAAGCCCCGCGCCGTTGCTGGCGCGGGGCTTTTTACGCGGGGTTGGATCAGATACGGAAACTGCCGACCAGTTGCTTCAAACGCCCAGCCTGCTGGCTCAGTGCGTCGCAGTGCTGCAGGGTCTCGTTGAGGTTCTGCACGCCTTGCTGGTTGAGGGTGTTGATCTGGGTGATGTCCAGATTGAGGCTCTCGACCACGGCGGTCTGCTCCTCGGTGGCAGTGGCCACCGACTGGTTCATACCGTCGATTTCACCGATTCGCTGCGTAACGCTGGCCAGCCGCTCACCGGCCTTGTTGGCGACCTGCACGGTCTGCTCACTCGACACCTGGCTGGCGTTCATGGTGTGCACCGCCTCACGCGAACCGACCTGCAGGCTGGTGATCATGCGGTGAATCTCTTCTGCCGATTCCTGCGTGCGGTGGGCCAGGTTGCGCACCTCGTCGGCAACCACGGCAAAACCACGGCCGGCTTCACCGGCGCGTGCAGCTTCGATGGCCGCGTTGAGTGCGAGCAGGTTGGTCTGCTGGGAAATCCCCTTGATCACATCAAGGATCTTGCCGATGTCATCGGTGCTGGTGTTGAGGATCTCGATCTGCTCGCATGACTCACTGATCTTCAGCGACAGTGCGGTCATCGCCGTGATGGCATCGTCGACCACCTGGCGGCCGTCATGGGCCTGGTCGCTGGCACCGCTGGCATGTTGCGAGGCGTCGGCGGCGTTGCGGGCAATTTCCTGGGTAGCGGCACCGAGCTGATTGATCGCCGCGGCGACACTGTTGGTGCGCATGCTTTGCTCTTCCGAGCCGCTGATCGAGGCATTGGAGGCGCTGACGACCTTTTCCGAAAGGTCATGGACCAGGCGGGTGGCCGAGGACACCTCGCTGATCGAGGCATGGATGCGCTCGACGAAGCGGTTGAACGAGGACGCCAGTTCGCCGAACTCGTCCTGGTTCTGCACGGTGAGGCGGCGGGTCAGGTCGCCTTCGCCCTCGGCGATGTCGCGCATGGCACGGCCCATGGTGGTCAGCGGGCGCATCAAGACCGGGATCAGCAAACCGAGCAGACCAGCAATGGCCGCTACCGCAACCAGCATGGCGATGATCGCTGAGGTGCGGAACTGGCTCAGCGCCGCGTAGGCCTTGTCCTTGTCGATGGACAGACCGATGTACCACTTGGCCGACGGCAGGCCGTTGATCGGGGCGAACGAGATCAGCCGCTCCTGGCCATCGAGCACCACGTCCTGCATGCCTGGCTCGACGCGCAGGTTGGCAGTTGGGTAGATGTCCTTGAGGTTTTTCATCACCTGGGTCTTGTCCGGGCTGACGATCACCTGGCCGTCGCGGTCGGCCAGAAACGCATGGCCGATGCCGCCGAAGTCGACCGAGTTGATGATCTCGACCAGGGTATCGAGCGACAGGTCCCCGCCGATCACACCGAGCAGTTGGCCGTCGGCCTTGGCTTTGACCGGGGTGGCAATGGTCACCACCAGGCCGCCGACCGCACTTTGATAAGGCGGCGTCAGCAGGGTCTGACCGGCGCTGACAGCGGCGCTGTACCAGGGCCGCTGACGCGGGTCGTAGGTGTCGGGCATCTTCTCGTCAGGGCGCTGGGTGAATACGCCATTGGTCTGGCCCAGGTACGTGAAGAGGAAGTTGCGGGTGTACGAAGGCTGTCCGATCAATCCGGCCAGGTTATTGCCAGCACCTTGCTCGGCAATATCTTCAGCGAGGTTTTCCAGCACCAGGATGCGTCCACTCATCCAGTTTTGCACGCTGCTGGCAGTCAATGCGCCGGCCTGCTGCACCGACGATTCCAGGTTCTGGCGGATCGTACTGCGCTGCAGGTAGTCGTTGTAGAGGGTGAACAGGGCGAATGCCAGCACCACGACACCGCAGGCACTGAGGAGAATCTTGTGGCGGAACTTCAGGTTCATGTTTCGAGACCTTGAGCCATGTTGAGAGGACGCCGGGCGCTTGTGACGCGATGACGGCTTACCTAATTCGTATCGGCTCATCTCTGACAAAACTGAAAGGGTTGTGCGGCTTTATTTAGTGCAGATCGACGGGTGGCAGTGGTGGCTATTTGATGCTATTGCGGCCTGAGTTGCAGGCCATCCTCGATCTGCCCCGACAGGTAATACACCTCGGACATCGCCCCGCTCTGGCGGTTGTCCATCAGCTCGCGCCATTCCTGGTTCAAGGCAACGCCGTGCATAGTCGTTGGCGGAGCCGGTGGCAGCCAGGGAGGCGTTGATCAGTTCGCGATCGACCTGCTGCCAGGCGCCGGCACTCAGAGCGACCGGGGGTGGCGCAGTGGGCCGCTTGCTGGCACAGCCGACTGCCGCCAGCACAAGGCAGAGCAGGAGCAAGCCACCACGCGCATTCATGCCGGTCGCCTCCCTGTGAAGAGGCTGAGATGATCAGCTGATTATAGGTGGGCAGCGGCCCCGCAGCAGTGTTTGCTAGAGGCTGTGGTCCGGGCCGAGGTCAAGCTTGGCTTCGAGCCGGTCGAGATGTTCGTGCATCAAGGTCAGCGCTGCGCTGCTGTCGCCGCTTTCGACGGCATCGATGATCGCGGCGTGCTCTTCCCAGGCACAGTGGTCGCAGCAGGGTGACTCGTAGCGGGCGATGATCAGCGAGGTCATCGGCACCAGGCCATTGAGAAAGCGCGCCAAAGGGGCGTTGGCGGCCATCTGCGCAAGCTTCAAGTGGAACTCGCCGCCGAGGCGGATCGCCGTGCAGCGCTCGCCCTGTTCATGGTGCTGGCGCTCGCGTTCGACCAGTTGGCGCAATTGCCGAATCTGGTTGGGGCGGGCGCGTTGGGTTGCCAGGGTAATCAGGGTGGTTTCGGCCAGGCGGCGGGCGCTGAGCACTTGCCGCGCCTGCTGCGGGTCGGGCGCGGCCAGGTGCGCGGTGTGGCTTGGGCGCTGCACCACCACTTGCTGGTCGGACAAGCGCCCAAGCACCCGCCGGATCACCGTGCGGCTGACGCCAAAGGCGTCGCCCAGGGCCTGTTCCGGCAGTGCGCTGCCAGGTGGCAGGCGCTGTTCGAGGATGGCGTCGAACAAGCGTGGGTAGATCTGCTCGGCAGACAGGCGGGTTTCGCCGGCGCCGAGCAGGGCGGGCAGGGGCAGGGCGGCGTGGGCGCAGGCAGTCATGGTCACTCTCCTGGAGTCATGGGCCGGGGTGTTCGTCCGGGATGTTCAGTTCGATACCCATGCGCTGGCCTTCCTGGAGGATGTGCCGACGCATCTGGGCACTGGCCTGGGCGCTGTTCTTGTCACGGATTGCCCGCACCACGGCTTCGTTTTCACGCAAGCGTGCAGCCAGGTGCTCGGGCGAGTTGCGCAGCATGTCGGCGCTCTGCTTGAGGGCATTGCCGGTCTGTTGCACCACGCTCTGGAAGATCGGGTTGGTGGTCAGGGCAAACAGCTCCTGGTGGAAGGCGATGTAGGCGTTGACGCCGGCTTCGCTATCGCTGGCGTCAAGCGCCTCACGCATGTCCATCAGGGTCAGGCGCAGTTGACCGATGTCCTGGCTGTTGGCCGATTGTGCAACCAGACCGACGATAAATGGCTCAAGGGTGTAACGCAGCTCGAGCACGTCAGCCAGGCTGGCAGCGCCGACGGCGTCGCCGACCGGCTCCTGCACAGCGGCCTCCGCATCCAGTACCAGCACCCCCTTGCCTGGCAACGAGCGCACCAGGCCTAGGGTCTCCAGCACGGTTACCGCTTCGCGCAGGCTTGGCCGGCTGATGCCCATCTGCTCGGCCAGCTCGCGCTGACCGGGCAGCATTTCACCGCTGCGCCACTGACCGCGGGCCAGCGCCTGGCGCAGTTTTTCCACTACTGATGTGACCACGGTCGATGAACTGATCATGGGTCGTTTCCTGATAAAAGTTGCATAACACTCCTGAAGCAGGCCGGCATCGCTGCCGGCCTGTATCAATCAGAACTCCTGTTGATGGGCGATGGGTTGTTTGCGCGGCTGGTGGGCAAAGCCCGGTTTGCCGCTGAGCACGTTGTTGGCGCGCTCCAGATCGATGTCTTTTTCCCAGCGGGCGATGGCCACGGTGGCGACGCAGTTGCCGATCAGGTTGGTCAGGGCGCGACCGATGCCCATGAACCAGTCCACCGCCAGCACCAGCACCAGGCCAACCACCGGGATTGCCGGCACGGCGGTCAGCGTGGCGGCAAGGATCACCAGCGCCGAGCCTGGGATGCCATGGGCGCCTTTGGAGGTGACCAGCGATACCAGCAGAATGGTCATCAGATCAGTCATGGCCAGCGGCGTGCCGGTGGCATTGGCGATGAACACGATGGCCAGCGTCAAGTAGATCGAGAAACCGTCGAGGTTGAACGAGTAGCCGGTAGGGATGACCAGGCCAACCGTGGAGCTGCCGATACCGAGGTGCTCGAGCTTGCGCATGATCTGCGGCAGCACAGCGTCGGACGAAGCGGTGCCCATGACGATGGTCAGCTCTTCGCGCAGGTACTTGATCAGCGGCAGCAGGCGCAGGCCCGACAGGCGCATCACCGTACCGAGTACGACCAGCACGAAGCCGGCGCAGGTCAGGTAGAACAGCGCGACCAGGCCGCCCAGGTGGTGCAGCGACTCCAGGCCATATTTGCTGGTGGTGAAAGCGATTGCGCCGAACACGCCAATCGGCGCCAGGCGCACGATCATGCCCATGATGCGGAAGATCACATGGCTGAGTTCGTTGATCAGGCGCGAAATGCCGGACGCGGCTTCACCGACCAGGTTCAAGGCGCTGCCGAACAGCACCGAGAACAGCAGCACCTGCAGGATGTTGTTGTCGGCGAAGGCGCCGATGACCGAGGTCGGGATCAGGCCCATGAGGAAGGTAGCGGTGCTGTGCACCTGCTGGCCGCGGTCGGCGAGGCCATTGGCATCGGCGACAGACAGTTGATCCAGATGAATGTTGGCGCCGCTACCGATGCCGGTACTGAAGGCGAACACCAGGCCGATGATCAACGCGATGGTGGTCAGCACCTCAAAGTAGATCACCGACTTGAGGCCGATGCGCCCGACCTTTTTCAGGTCGCCGGCACCGGAAATGCCGCTGACCACCACGCAGAACACGATCAGGCCGATGAGCATCTTGATCAGCTTGATAAAGCCGTCGCCGAGGGGTTTCAACTGGAGGGAGACCTCAGGGAAGCTGAGGCCGCAAACGATACCAAGGGCGAGCCCTAGCACCACCTGAAGGAAAATCGAACGCGAACACCACTTAAGCATGGGAGGATTCTCAGATCGGTGTCCTTGCTTCGATGGAGCAGCGGGCCAAAGAGCGCAGGACTTAATTATTGTGGTCTTACCGGTTTGTTCAGTGCCCGATCATAAAACCGCGAAATTTCCTACATTGCAAGTGAATTTGGCCTGACCGGTCTGACCAGTTGGGCGCTGTCATGTACAACCGCTCTGGCGCGCGAAAATAAGCCGCGCGACAGCTCGAGCCTTTACTGACTGGTTGTGCCGCATGCGCCAAATATCGCTGGACCCCGCATGGCGCCGAGCAATTCGCTTATGCGTTAGCCTCATTTCCATTCGTGCCATGGACACGTAGAATCCGCCGCTTTTGCTTGAGCGGCCGTCTATTGTGTATCGATGGAGCGGTTCAAGCGCTGGGCCAGGATGGCATATGGACGATAACTACCGCGCGGCCGTGGACGCGGCCGCGATTTTTTCCGAAACCGACCTGAGCGGGCGTATCACCTACGTCAACCAGCAGTTTTGCAGCATCTCCGGCTACAGCCGGGAGGAGCTGCTTGGCGCCAACCACCGCATTCTCAATTCGGGCCTGCACGAGCCAGAGTTCTTCCTCGAGATGTGGCGCGCACTGGTGACCGGGCAAGTCTGGAAAGGCGAGATCTGCAACCGTGCCAAGGACGGTTCGTTGTACTGGGTCGACAGCACCATGGTGCCGCTGGTTGATCCGACGTCAGGCAAGGTTCGCAAGTACGTTTCGATTCGCTTCGATGTGACTGAAAAGCGCCAATTGCTGCACACCCTGCAGTGGCGGGTCGGTCACGATGTGTTGACCGGGCTGCCCAACCGCGCCTATCTGTCCGATCTGCTCAATCAGGCCTTGGCGTTTTCCCGCAGAGAACGTATTCCGCTGGCTGTGTGCATGCTCGATCTGGATGGTTTCAAGGCCGTCAACGATGGCTACGGGCACGCTGCGGGTGATCGGTTGCTGGTTGAGGTGGCGAGCCGTCTGCAGAAGATCTTGCGCGCAGGCGACTCGGTGGCGCGGCTGTCAGGGGACGAGTTTGTGCTGATCCTGCGCCATATAAAGGACAGTGATCAGCTGCATGCAGGCCTTCAGCGCATCCTCGATGCGTTGGCGGCGCCGTACCCGTTGCGCGAGCAGACCGTGATCGTCAGTGCGAGCATCGGCGTCACCCTGTTTCCGCAGGACGATGAGGACGCCGATACCCTGGTGCGCCACGCCGATCAGGCCATGTATGTCGCCAAGCAGCGCGGGCGCAACCGTTACCACCTGTTCGACGTGTCGCAGGAGCTTGAACTCAAGGCCACCCACCAGACCGTGGCGCGGGTTCGTCAGGCGCTGCATGACGGTGAGCTGTGCTTGCATTATCAGCCCAAGGTGAACATGCGCAGCGGCGAGGTGCTGGGCTTTGAAGGGCTGCTGCGCTGGCAGCACCCATTCAAAGGGATGGTGATGCCGGGGGATTTTCTGCCATTGGTGGAGCAGACCGATCTGATCGTCGAGCTGGGTGAGTGGGTTATAGAGCAGGCCTTGGCTCAATTACAGCGCTGGCATACGCAAGGTCATCAATGGTCGGTCAGCGTCAACATCGCCGCGCGCCACCTGCAGCGCGCTGACTTTGCCGAGCGTCTGCAGCAGTTGCTGGCGCGCCATGCCACGGTCGATCCGGCGCTGTTGGACCTGGAGATCGTCGAGTCGGTCGCCATCGAGAATATTCAGCACGTCAGCCAATGCCTGGCGGCCTGTCAAGCGCTGGGGGTGCGCTTCTCGCTGGACGACTTCGGCACTGGTTACTCCTCGCTCAGCTACCTGAAGCGGTTGCAGGCGCAGACGATCAAGATCGACAAGTCATTCGTGCGTGACATTCTGCATGATCATGACGACCTGGCCCTGACCCGAGCGGTCATCGGCCTGGCCCGCGGCTTTGGTCGCGAGGTCATCGCGGAGGGCCTGGAAACCCACGAGCATGGCCTGGTATTGATGGCGTTGGGCTGTGATCTGGCTCAGGGCTACGCGATTGCCCGGCCGATGCCGGCCGCGAATGTGCTGGCGTGGGTGCAAGGCTATGTGCAGCCGGAGCAGTGGCGCATAGCGGTGCTCTAGCGCAGCTGGCAGGATTGAACGCAAAAAAAACGGCACCTGAGTGCCGTTTCTTAAACGCTCTGGCAGCCATGGCCACCGCTGGCGTCGCGCTTATTTATGCAGCTCTTGCGCCGCATACAAGGTGTTTTCCAGCAGGCAGGCGCGGGTCATCGGCCCGACGCCGCCTGGTACCGGTGTGATCCAGCCGGCACGGGGCAGGGCGGTCTCGTAGACCACATCGCCGACCAGCTTGCCGTCTTCCTGACGGTTGATGCCGACATCGATGACGATCGCGCCCGGCTTGATCCACTCACCCTTGACCAGGCCTGGCTTGCCTGCGGCAACCACGACCAGATCGGCGCGGCCGACGTGTTCGGCAAGGTCCTTGGTGAAACGGTGGGTAACGGTCACGGTGCAGCCAGCCAGCAGCAGCTCCATGGCCATTGGCCGGCCGACGATGTTCGAGGCGCCGACGACCACGGCGTCCATCCCGTACAGGTCCTGGCCAGTGCTTTCCAGCAGCGCCATGATGCCTTTGGGCGTGCAAGGACGCAGCAGCGGGATACGCTGGGCGAGACGACCGACGTTATACGGGTGGAAGCCGTCGACGTCCTTGTCCGGGCGAATCCGCTCGAGCAGCAGCGAAGCGTCGAGATGCGCCGGCAACGGCAGCTGCAGCAGGATGCCGTCGACTGCGGCGTCCTCGTTGAGCTGATCGATCAGGTCGGTCAGCGCTTGCTGGGAGGTTTCGCTGGGCAGGTCGAACGCCTGGGAGATAAAGCCGACCTCTTCGCAGTCCTTGCGCTTGTGCGATACATAGACTTGGGAGGCGGGATCGGTGCCGACCAGGATCACTGCCAGGCCTGGCGTGCGCAGGCCTTGCTGGCGGCGCTCCTCGACCTGTTGAGCGATCTGCTGGCGCAGGTTGGCGGCGATCGCCTTGCCATCGATAAGGTGTGCAGTCATAGACGCGTGATTAACCATCGAGAAAGAAACAGATAGAATGGCGCATTCTCGCACGACACGGCCCGAGGGCAAAGGCGGGTGGTCGGGCAAATCCTCTAACTCCTTCAATAATTTCGATTTTTTAGAGAAAGGTGTTGACGCTTTTACAGCTCGCCTATAACATTCGGCGCACTTGTCGGGCACAGCCTATCACTGGTTGGCGAAGTCGGGCAGAATGGGTGGTTCGCAGCGTTGCTGCCAACCCCTGTGAGGTTAGGCAGATTGCTTATGTGCCCGTAGCTCAGCTGGATAGAGCATCCGCCTTCTAAGCGGATGGTCGCAGGTTCGAGTCCTGCCGGGTGCGCCATTAGGCAGCTTAGGCACGCAAGTGATGCAGTAACGTAATGCCGCTATATGGTGGGCGTAGCTCAGTTGGTAGAGCGCCGGATTGTGATTCCGGTTGTCGTGGGTTCGATTCCCATCGTCCACCCCATATTTTTCAAAGGCGCCTTGATTGAACGATCTGGCGCCTTTGATTTAAGTGTTGCATGCGGATGTGGTGGAATTGGTAGACACACTGGATTTAGGTTCCAGCGGCGCAAGCTGTAAGAGTTCGAGTCTCTTCATCCGCACCATGCTTCAAGGTTTCAACGCAGTACCGCACTATGGTGGGCGTAGCTCAGTTGGTAGAGCGCCGGATTGTGATTCCGGTTGTCGTGGGTTCGATTCCCATCGTCCACCCCATATTTATATTAAAGGCGCCTTGATCGAATGATCGGGCGCCTTTTTTGTTTTCCGCCGTTCAGGTCTGCCGGGTGTGCACGGTGTGCTGGTGGAATCCGGATAAAAGCTGATAGATTTCAGCTGGTTGAATTGCGGCTGCGTGCCGCCAGAGGGATTATCCGATGATAGCCAAAGAAGCTCGCCAGGCGCTGGCACTGCAACGCTTTGCCGAGGCCAATCCGCAGATGCTCGAAGAGATCCGCGAATTGACCCCGCGCGAGCAGGCTCAGCAGATCCAGTGGGCCTTTGATGATGCAGCGCAGGAGCAGGGTATAGAGCCCTGGGAGCTGACCCTGCAACTGGTCGCGCAGAGCCCCGAAGAGCTGCACGCCATGCGTCTTGAGGTGCACCGCGAGGTGGCCGAGGCGCTGGGCATGGAGTGGGATGAGTACTGTACGTTCAACGAGATCGACCCTGAGCACGGCTGATTGCCGCCGTGTTTGTTTGACAAGGTTTTTCAGTCGGGGGCTGCGGCTGCCTGCGTGCAGCCCTTTATAGATGAGGCCTGGCGCATTCTGCGCAGGGTTCTCAAAGAAATCGATCGGCGAGGTTTCCCGTCGTCTTGAGTGGGGTGACTTCTGGTGCGCGAGTCACTAGAATGCTTGCCCTTGATTCTGGAGTCGGGCTTTCGCCGGCTAACGTCTGTGCAACGAGGAATATTCATGCAAGTTTCGGTTGAAAACACTTCCGCTCTCGAGCGCCGCATGACCATCGCCGTCCCGGCCGAGCGCGTCGAGACCGAAGTCAACAAGCGTCTGCAGCAGACTGCCCGTCGCGCCAAGGTTGCGGGCTTCCGCCCTGGCAAGGTGCCAATGAGCGTCATCCGCCAGCGTTACGAAGAAGCTGCCCGTCAGGAAGCCTTCGGTGACCTGGTTCAGTCGTCCTTCTACGAAGCTGTGGTTGAGCAGAAGCTGAACCCGGCTGGTGCTCCGGCCGTTGAGCCGAAGTCCTTCGAAAAAGGCAAGGACCTGGAATTCGTAGCCATCTTCGAAGTGTTCCCAGAGTTCACCGTTGCCGGCTTCGATTCGATCAACGTCGAGCGTCTGAGCGCTGAAGTGGCTGACGCTGACCTGGACAACATGCTGGAAGTCCTGCGCAAGCAGAACACCCGCTTTGAAACTGTCGAGCGCGCTGCGCAGATCGACGACCAGGTCAACATCGACTTCGTCGGCAAGGTTGACGGGGAAGAGTTCGCCGGTGGTTCGGCCAAGGGCACCCAACTGGTGCTGGGCTCCGGCCGCATGATCCCAGGCTTCGAAGATGGCCTGGTAGGCGCCAAAGCTGGCGAAGAGCGCGTTGTCAACGTGACCTTCCCAGAGGACTACCAGAACCTCGACCTGGCTGGCAAAGCTGCTGAGTTCACCATCACCGTGAACAGCGTTTCGGCTCCTCAACTGCCTGAGCTGAACGAAGAGTTCTTCGCCCAGTTCGGCATCAAGGAATCCACCCTGGAAGGCTTCCGCACCGAAGTTCGCAAGAACATGGAGCGTGAACTGCGCCAGGCGATCAAGACCAAGGTGAAAAACCAGGTCATGGACGGCCTGCTGGCTGCTAACCCGATCGAAGTGCCTAAAGCGCTGCTGGAAAACGAAGTCAACCGTCTGCGCGTACAGGCTGTTCAGCAGTTCGGTGGCAACATCAAGCCTGAGCAACTGCCGGCCGAGCTGTTCGAAGAACAAGCCAAGCGCCGCGTCGTGCTGGGCCTGATCGTGGCTGAAGTGGTCAAGCAGTTCGACCTCAAGCCTGACGAAGGCAAGGTTCGCGAGATGATCGAAGAAATGGCTTCCGCTTACCAGGAGCCAGAGCAGGTCATCAGCTGGTACTACAAAAACGACCAGCAGCTGAACGAAGTGCGTTCGGTTGTGCTGGAAGAGCAAGTTGTAGATACTGTCCTGCAGAAAGCGACTGTGACCGACAAATCGGTCTCGTACGAAGAAGCAGTAAAACCAGCACAGGCTCCTGCCGAAGCTGAGTAATCTGCAGCTCTCGTAGGAAACCACCACAAGCCAGCCTTCGCGCTGGCTTGTGCGTATTCAAGCCATGACTATTTGGGAGTGAGTGCAGGACATGTCCCGCAATTCTTATATTCAGCAGAGCTCTGACATCCAGGCCGCAGGCGGTCTGGTCCCGATGGTTGTCGAGCAGTCCGCTCGCGGCGAACGCGCCTATGACATCTACTCGCGCCTCCTGAAGGAGCGGGTGATCTTCCTGGTCGGCCCTGTAGAAGACTACATGGCCAACCTGGTAGTGGCGCAGATGTTGTTCCTCGAAGCGGAAAACCCGGACAAGGATATCCATCTCTACATCAACTCACCGGGCGGTTCGGTGACTGCGGGCATGTCGATCTACGACACCATGCAGTTCATCAAGCCGGATGTCTCCACCATCTGCATCGGCCAGGCCTGCAGCATGGGTGCCTTCCTGTTGACCGCGGGTGCCAAGGGCAAGCGTCATTGCCTGCCGAACTCGCGCGTCATGATCCACCAGCCGCTTGGCGGCTTCCAGGGTCAGGCTACCGACATCCAGATCCACGCCCAGGAAATCCTCAGCATCAAGGCCCGTCTCAACGAGCTGCTGGCCTACCACACCGGCCAGGATCTGGAGACGATCCAGCGTGATACTGAGCGTGACAACTTCATGAGCGCGCAGCGCGCGGCCGAGTACGGCCTGGTCGACTCGGTATACGACAAGCGGCAACTGGCGTCCTGATACTCAGGGCCAGAGCAGGCAGGCGTCAAAAGCGCCTGCCTGCGGACTTGAAAAAGCCCGCAATTGCCTTCATCTTGTGTTGCAAGCCTACCGGATTGGATCGATCGAATGACTGACACCCGTAACGGCGAGGACAGCGGCAAATTGCTTTATTGCTCCTTCTGCGGCAAAAGCCAGCACGAAGTGCGCAAATTGATTGCTGGGCCCTCGGTATTTATCTGCGACGAGTGCGTCGACCTGTGCAACGACATCATCCGTGAGGAGGTGCAGGAAGCCCAGGCCGAAAGCAATGCGCACAAATTGCCTTCGCCGAAAGAAATCAGCGGCATCCTGGATCAGTACGTGATTGGTCAGGAGCGCGCGAAGAAGGTGCTCGCGGTAGCGGTGTACAACCACTACAAGCGCCTGAATCAGCGTGACAAGAAGGGCGAAGAAGTCGAACTCGGCAAGAGCAACATTCTCCTGATCGGGCCTACTGGCTCGGGCAAGACGCTGCTCGCTGAAACCCTCGCACGCCTGCTGAACGTACCGTTTACCATCGCCGACGCCACCACCTTGACCGAAGCCGGTTATGTGGGTGAGGACGTCGAGAACATCATTCAGAAGCTGCTGCAGAAGTGCGACTACGACGTGGAAAAGGCCCAGATGGGCATTGTCTACATCGACGAAATCGACAAGATTTCGCGCAAGTCGGACAACCCGTCGATCACCCGTGACGTTTCGGGTGAAGGCGTGCAGCAGGCGCTGTTGAAGTTGATTGAAGGCACCGTGGCTTCCGTGCCGCCGCAAGGTGGTCGCAAGCATCCGCAACAGGAATTCCTGCAGGTTGATACCCGCAATATCCTGTTCATCTGCGGTGGCGCATTCTCTGGCCTCGAAAAGGTCATCCAGGGCCGTTCCACCAAAGGTGGCATCGGTTTTGGTGCAGAAGTGCGCAGCAAGGAAGAAGGCAAGAAGGTTGGTGAATCCCTGCGTGAAGTCGAGCCTGACGATCTGGTCAAGTTCGGTCTGATCCCTGAATTCGTTGGCCGTCTGCCGGTGCTGGCGACCCTCGACGAGCTGGACGAAGCTGCATTGATGCAGATTCTGACTGAGCCGAAAAACGCCCTCACCAAGCAGTACGCCAAGCTGTTCGAGATGGAAAGCGTGGACCTCGAGTTCCGCAGCGACGCCCTCAAGGCCGTCGCACGCAAGGCCCTGGAGCGCAAAACCGGCGCCCGTGGCCTGCGTTCGATTCTCGAAGGCGTGTTGCTCGACACCATGTACGAGATTCCTTCGCAGAAGGAAGTCAGCAAGGTGGTGATCGACGAGAGCGTCATCGAAGGCACCTCGCAGCCGTTGTTCATCTACGAGAACAACGAGCCGCAAGCCAAAGCCGCACCAGACGCCTGATCCAGGCAGTCGTTGTGAAAAATGAAAGGGGCCTTCGGGCCCCTTTCTGCTTTTCCCGCTTAAGTGCTTGTAATTTGAAGGACCTACCCCCACATTAGGTCCAAGCACTATTTCCACCGGATTCGGCCATAAGGCCGCTGTAGAGGCGAAATCATGAAGACAACCCTCGACTTGCCTCTTTTGCCATTGCGCGATGTCGTCGTTTACCCGCACATGGTTATCCCGCTGTTTGTGGGGCGCGAAAAATCCATCGAAGCTCTCGAAGCCGCGATGACGGGCGAAAAGCAGATCCTGCTGCTAGCCCAGAAAAACCCTGCCGATGATGATCCAGGTGAAGACGCCCTGTACCGCGTCGGCACCATCGCCACGGTTCTGCAGCTGCTGAAACTGCCCGATGGCACCGTCAAGGTCCTGGTCGAGGGCGAGCAACGCGGCGCTGTCGAACGTTTCAATGAGGTTGATGGGCATGTCCGTGCCGACGTCAGCCTGATCGACGAAACCGACGCCCCGGAGCGCGAGTCGGAAGTCTTCGTGCGCAGCTTGCTGTCGCAGTTCGAGCAGTACGTGCAGTTGGGCAAGAAAGTCCCGGCTGAAGTGCTGTCTTCGCTCAACAGCATCGAAGAGCCAGGTCGCCTGGTCGATACCATGGCGGCGCACATGGCGCTGAAGATCGAGCAGAAGCAGGAAATCCTCGAGATCGTCGACCTGCAGGCCCGGGTCGAACATGTACTGGCCTTGCTGGATGGCGAGATCGACCTGCTGCAGGTGGAAAAACGCATCCGTGGCCGTGTCAAGAAGCAGATGGAGCGCAGCCAGCGCGAGTACTACCTGAATGAGCAGATGAAGGCCATTCAGAAGGAGCTCGGTGATGGCGATGAGGGCCACAACGAAGTCGAAGAGCTGAAAAAGCGCATCGACGCCGCTGGCCTGCCCAAAGATGCTCTGACCAAGGCTCAGGCTGAGCTGAACAAGCTCAAGCAGATGTCGCCGATGTCAGCTGAAGCCACTGTGGTGCGTACCTACCTTGACTGGTTGGTGCAGGTGCCATGGAAAGCTCAGAGCAAGGTCCGCCTGGACCTGGCCAAGGCCGAAGAAATTCTCGACGCCGACCACTATGGCCTGGATGAAGTCAAAGAGCGCATCCTCGAGTACCTCGCCGTGCAGAAGCGGGTGAAGAAGATCCGTGGCCCTGTGCTGTGCCTGGTCGGCCCGCCTGGCGTGGGCAAGACCTCGCTGGCCGAGTCGATCGCCACTGCCACCAACCGCAAATTTGTCCGTATGGCCCTCGGCGGCGTGCGTGACGAGGCCGAGATTCGTGGCCATCGGCGCACCTACATCGGTTCGATGCCAGGCCGTCTGATCCAGAAAATGACCAAGGTTGGCGTACGCAACCCGCTGTTCCTGCTTGACGAGATCGACAAGATGGGCAGCGACATGCGCGGCGATCCGGCCTCGGCATTGCTGGAAGTGCTCGATCCCGAGCAGAACCACAACTTCAATGACCATTACCTGGAGGTCGATTACGACCTGTCCGATGTAATGTTCCTGTGCACCTCGAACTCGATGAACATCCCGCCGGCGCTGCTTGACCGGATGGAAGTGATCCGTCTGCCCGGTTACACCGAAGACGAGAAGATCAACATCGCAGTCAAGTACCTGGTGCCCAAGCAGGTCAAAGCCAATGGCCTGAAGAAGGACGAACTGGACATCGATGTGTCGGCGATCCGCGACATCATCCGCTTCTATACCCGCGAAGCGGGTGTGCGTGGCCTTGAGCGTCAGATTGCGAAAATCTGCCGCAAGGTGGTCAAGGAGCACAGCGGGCAGAAGTCGGTGAAGGTCAAGGTCACCAGCGAGCAGCTCGAGCATCACCTGGGCGTACGCAAGTTCCGTTACGGCCTGGCTGAGCAGCAGGATCAGATCGGTCAGGTGACTGGCCTGGCGTGGACGCAAGTGGGTGGTGAATTGCTTACCATCGAAGCGGTGGTGATCCCTGGCAAGGGCCAGTTGATCAAGACCGGCTCGCTTGGTGACGTCATGGTCGAGTCGATCACGGCGGCGCAAACCGTGGTTCGCAGCCGTGCCCGTAGCCTGGGGATCGCCGCCGACTTCCACGAGAAGCGCGACGTTCACATCCACATGCCCGAAGGTGCCACCCCCAAAGACGGCCCGAGCGCAGGCGTTGGCATGTGTACCGCATTGGTCTCGGCACTGACCCAGATCCCGGTACGCGCCGATGTGGCCATGACCGGAGAGATCACGTTGCGTGGTCAGGTGCTGGCCATCGGCGGGCTCAAGGAAAAACTCCTTGCAGCGCACCGGGGTGGGATCAAGACGGTGATCATTCCTGAAGAGAACGTTCGTGACCTGAAAGAGATTCCGGACAACATCAAGCAGGATCTTCAGATCAAACCGGTCAAATGGATTGACGAAGTCCTCCAAATTGCGCTGCAATACGCCCCCGAGCCCTTGCCAGATGTGGCTCCGGAGATCGTCGCAAAGGATGACAAGCGCGACAGCGATGCCAAGGAAAGAATCAGCACGCACTAATACGCCTCACGCTGGGTAGCTTTCCTTGACAGTTTTTTCGGGCCCTTGCTATAAAGCGGCACGCCCGTGTCAAGAGGCTACCCGGCGCTCGTTTTGCACGCACTCATTTTTTACACGCACTAATTACATACTTAGAAACATACTTAAATTAGAGATATAAGGGGACTTAGAGTGAACAAGTCGGAACTGATTGACGCTATCGCCACATCTGCTGATATTTCGAAAGCCACCGCCGGCAAGGCTCTGGACGCAGTGATCGACTCCGTACAGGGCGCTCTGCAAAAAGGCGACGACGTGGTTCTGGTAGGTTTCGGTACTTTCACGGTCAAAGACCGTGCCGAGCGCACTGGCCGTAACCCGCAAACCGGTGCTGCGATCAAGATCGCTGCTGCCAAGGTTCCTGGCTTCAAGCCTGGTAAAGGCCTGAAAGACGCTGTCAACTAAGTCGTCTGTTCAGCCGGCCGCGGCTCTACCTCGGCCAACCGCGTGACGGCGGGACGCAAACGTTCCCGCCTGACACGCTCGCTTCGAGAAGGCGCATCTTCGGATGCGCCTTTCTTCTATCAGGACTTTACCCACGCTCCGCGGTTGACGACGCAGTGGTACAACCGTTTCTGGGGGACGCATGCTGCAGAATATCAGGGACAATTCACAGGGTTGGATTGCCAAGACCATCATCGGCCTTATCGTCGTGCTGATGGCATTGACCGGCTTCGAGGCGATTTTTCAGGCCGCCAGCCATATCCAGGACGCCGCCAAGGTAAACGGTGAAACCATCAGCCAGAACGAGCTGAGCCAGGCTGTCGATATGCAGCGCCGCCAGCTGATGCAACAGCTGGGCAAAGACTTCGATCCTGCTCTGCTGGACGAAAAAATGCTGCGTGAAGCTGCGCTCAAAGGCCTGATCGATCGCAAGTTGCTGTTGGAAGGTGCCAAGGACGCGAAGTTTGCGTTCTCCGAGGCCGCACTGGATCAAGTGATCCTGCAAACGCCTGAATTCCAGGTTGATGGCAAGTTCGATGCAAACCGCTTCGATCAGGTCATCCGCCAGATGGGTTACGGGCGCTTGCAGTTCCGCGAGATGCTCGCCGAAGAAATGCTCATCGGCCAGCTGCGCACCGGCCTTGCCGGCAGCAGCTTTGTCACCGACAAACAGGTCGAGGCGTTTGCGCGTCTGGAAAAACAGACCCGCGACTTCGCCTCGCTGACCTTCAAGGCCAACCCGGCTGCGGTCAAGGTCAGTGACGAAGAGGTCAAGGCGCATTACGAGCAGCACGCCAAAGAGTTCATGACGCCGGATCAGGTCGTCATCGACTACATCGAGCTGAAGAAGTCTGCGTTCTTCGACCAGGTCAAGGTCGATCCGGCGGAGTTGCAGGCGCTGTACGAGAAGGAAATCTCCAACCTGGCCGAACAACGTCATGCCGCGCACATCCTTATCGATGTCAACGACACGGTCAGCGAGGCCCAGGCCAAGGCCAAGATCGAAGAGATCCAGCAGCGCCTGGCCAAAGGTGAAGACTTCGCGGCTCTGGCCAAAGAGTTTTCCCAAGACGCCGGTTCCGCTGCCAGCGGTGGTGATCTTGGCTTCGCCGGCCCTGGCGCGTACGACGCCGAGTTCGAAGATGCCCTGTACAAGCTGAACAAGGATCAGGTGTCGCAGCCGGTTCGCAGCGCGTTCGGTTATCACCTGATCAAGCTGCTGGGGGTCGAGGCGCCGCAAGTGCCAACCTTCGCCAGCCTGAAAGACAAGCTGACCCGCGAGCTGAAAACCCAACAGGTCGAGCAGCGCTTTGTCGAAGTGACCAAGCAGCTGGAAGACTCCGCCTTCGAAGCCTCTGACCTGGCCCAGCCGGCCCAGGACCTGGGTTTGAAAGTGCAGACTTCGGCGCCGTTCGGGCGTGAAGGTGGCGACGGCATCACGGCTAACCGCCAGGTTGTCCAGGCTGCGTTCAGCGAGGAAGTGATCGACGAAGGCGCCAACAGCAGCGCAATCGAGCTGGATCCAGAGACCGTGCTGGTCCTGCGCGTCAAAGAGCACCGCAAGCCCGAGCAACTGCCGCTGGAAGCTGTAGCGCAACGGATCAGCGAGCACCTGGCCAAAGAGAAGGCGACTGCCGAACTCAAAGCCAAGGCTGACAAGCTGATTGCCGGTCTGCGTGACGGTTCGATCGCCGCCGGTGCTGGCCATGACGGTCAGACCTGGAAAGTCCAGGAAGCGGTCAGCCGCGGCCAGGAAGGTATCGATCCAGTCGAGCTGCAGGCAGTGTTCCGCCTGGCCAAGCCTGCCGGCAAGGACAAGCCTGAATACGCCAGTGCTGTGCTCGCCGATGGCAGCCTGGTGGTCGTTCAACTGCGCGGCGTCAACGAAGGCGCTGCGGCCACCGACGAAGAGAAGCAGCAGATCCGCCGCTACCTCGCCTCGCGTGCCGGTCAGCAGGACTTCGCGGCCTACCGCAAGCAGCTGGCAGCTTCTGCCGAGATCACTCGCTACTGAGTTGATCTACCCAAAACCAGACAGGCCGCTTATGCGGCCTGTCTGGTTTCTGCACCCCGCAAATGTGCCGCAATCAGCGGCGCTTGCCCTCGTACGTGTCCAGTGTATCGCGGGCGATCTCCCGGCCGAGGGCAATCAGCTCCGGCGCCTTGTAGAACTCGAAGAACTGGCACACCCGCTTGGGCACGTTGATCAGTACGTCCGGCGGATAACCGGCGATCTTGTACTGCGCCAGCGACGTCTGCATGACTTCGAAGCTCTGGTTGATCAGGTCGAGCAGGGACGCCGGGCCGACGTTGTCGATGATGAACGAGCCGGCTGCAGAGCGCGGTGCGCCGCCGCTCTCGGGCGCTGCAGCGGGTTGCTGGCCTTCAGGGTTGGCCGCTTCACCGAGCCAGGGGTTGCTTGCGATAAGGTTATCGGCGAGCACAGCCTGGTCGATCCGGCTGAGCTGCTCTGCCGGCTTGCGGCGGAACGGCAGGCGCGAGCCCACCGAGTTCATCAGGGCATCGAAACGCTTCCTGAACGCGGCGGGGCGCTCGATCACCGGCAACTGGTACTGGTTCTGGTTGGTGGCGTTGAGGTTGACCGCGATGATCAGGTCGCAGTGGCTGGACACCACCGGCACAATCGGCAGCGGGTTGAGAATGCCACCGTCGACCAGCATGCGGTTGCCCTGCACGACAGGTGTGAACAGGCTTGGTATTGCTGCAGAGGCGCGCATGGCCTGGTGCAGGCAGCCTTCCTGAAACCAGATTTCCTGCTGATTGGTGAGGTCGGTAGCCACCGCCGTATAGGGAATGCGCAGCTGTTCGATGTTGATTTCACCGACAATCTTGCGGATCTGGCCAAACACCTTGTCACCGCGAATGGCGCCGAGGCGAAAGCTGACATCGACCAGCCGGAGCACATCCAGGTAATCCAGGCTCTCGATCCAGTGACGATAGTCATCAAGCTTGCCGGCCGCATAGATGCCACCGACCACCGCACCCATCGAGCAGCCGGCAATGCAGGATATCTCGTAGCCGCGGCGCTCGATTTCTTCGATCACCCCGATGTGCGCATAGCCTCGTGCACCGCCCGAACCCAGCACCAATGCAACGCGTTTACTCATGTTATTCCCTCGCGGCTGTGCAACCATCCTCGAACAATGCACCCATTGCGGCCTCGGCTTCAATGCAAGCCTTGCTGGGCTACGCTGAAGAGGGCACTTTTCGCCTGGGCAAGCGTCGAACGGCCACTCCCTTGTGCACTTTGAGGTATTACTGATGAAAGCATGGATCTGCCTTCCACTGATGGTTGTGGCGCTCGCTGGCTGCGCCGGCAAAACAGCTTATCGTGACAGCTGCGCGACCCAGCTGGATGCTGCCTGGAAGGAGCTTGACCTGGCCAAGGCCGAAGGCTTCGCCGGCACCGTCAGTTATTCCAAGGCGTTGTCGCTGCTGACCGGGGCCAAGACCCAGCAGCAGTTCGAGGGCTTCGAGGGCTGCGCGAAAAAATCGGAGAAGGCCCGCTTCTACATTCGTGAGTCCCGCGCCGGGCGTTGAACAAGGAGCGTTGTATGTCTGCCATGCTTGATCACGTGGTTGCCCAGGTGCTGACGTTGCAGGTGCGTTTGCTCGCTTGCCGCGAGCGGCTGGCGGCTGATGTCGACAGTGAAGCCCTGCACGACCTGCGCACCACCACGCGGCGCTTGCGCAGTTTGCTGCGGCCGCTGCGCGGTCTGCCTGCGGTCGAGCAGTTGGAAGATGCCGCGCGGGCACTGGGTACCCTGACTACGCCGCTGCGTGACCGTGAGGTGCTCGCGGCCGAGCTGCGTGAACGGGGTCAGCAGGATGCTGCCGAGCGGCGCCTGCGGGGCAGGGCGCAGACCTTTGCCGCTGTTGCCGAGAGTACCGAGCTGACGCGCATGTTGGCGATCATCGACGCGTTTCCGGCATTCCTGAGGGCGGCGGATCGTGAAGGCCTGGTAAAAGGCCTGCTGAAGCGCGTCGACAAACGCCTCGGCAAGCAGTGGCACAAACTGCAGCAGGGATTACTCGACCCCGCCCACGATCGGCACCGCTTACGCCTGCTGATCAAGCGTGTGCGCTATGGCGATGAGGCCTACCCACAGCTTGGTCATGCCGGCGACAAGCTGCAGCGCCTGCTCAAGCGCGCTCAAGGCGATCTGGGCGATTGGCATGATCGTCTGCAATGGTTGGCGCAGTTACCGCTCGACCCAGCGCTACGGCCCTGCCAGGCGGCCTGGCAGGCTGAGCTTGAGGCTGCTGAGCGGCAAGGCGATCTAACCTTGAAGCGCCTGCACAAGGCCGTGACACGCCGCTAGCCGCTGGATTGACCGATATGAAGCCTGCATTGGCGAGCGCAGCTGGTTAAGATCGATTGCAACTGGGGCGCCTGGTTGCCCCGATCCGATAGCCAAGCCTGCGAGATCGCCATGACCTTCATCCAATTGCTGGCCGCGGTAAAACAATCACCAGACGCCGTCACGGTACCTGCGACCTGGGCGCAGGGCCGGGCGGTCTTCGGCGGGCTGATGGCTGCCATGGTCTATGAGCGCATGCGCCTGCAACTGGTTGACGAGCGTCCGGTGCGCTCGCTGGCCATTACTTTCGTTGCCCCCGCTGCAGCAGATGTCCCGATCAGCATTGAGGTCGAGGTGCTGCGCGAGGGTAAAGCCGTCAGTACCCTGCTTGGGCGTGCTGTGCAGCAAGGGCAGGTAGTGACGATCGTGCAGGGCAGCTTTGGCGCTGGCCGTTCCTCGCAGATAGACGTCTCTGCGCAGCTCCCGGTCGAGATGAAGACACTCGCAGAGTCCGCGCCGGAGCTGCCCTATATCAAAGGCGTGACCCCTGAGTTCATGCGCAATGTGGCCTTGCGCTGGGCTATAGGCGGGCTGCCTTTCAGCGGCAACACCTCGCGGCAAATGGGCGGCTGGGTACGTCTGCGTGATGTGCCTGACGAGGCCGCGACTGAGGCGCATCTGCTGGCATTGGTCGACGCCTGGCCGCCGAGCCTGCTGCCGCACCTGAAACAGCCTGCGGCGGGCAGCACCCTGACCTGGACTATCGAATTCATTCAGCCCCGGCCACAACTGAGCACCCATGAATGGTGCCGGTATTGCGTGGACACGGAATACGCCAAGGATGGCTACGGCCATGCCTCGGCAGCGTTGTGGACGGCTGACGGCGAGCTGCTTGCCCTCAGTCGCCAAACCGTTACTGTATTTGCCTAGCGGCGATAGCCGTGGCGTTGCAGGCCCAGACCCGCGATCAAGGCGATCACGCCTACCGCAATCTGGCTCAGGTCCATAGCAAACACGCCGGACAGGACCAGCAATGCTCCAAGGACGATCAACGCTACGGCAAGCAGCAGCAGTGCCAGCTCGGCCGGTTGGCGGTGGGCATTGTGATCGCGCCATTGGCTGGCGTTGAAGATGAATGGGCGCTTGCTCATGGGCATTTCCTCACAGTCATGCCCAAAGCTTAGTGCTGCCCCGTCATTGCGGCCAATCGAGGCTGGCTATGACGACTATAGCTTGAGCTGACCGATCGCCTTGTTCAGCTCACCGGCGAGGGTCGCCAGCTCGCTGCTGGTGGTCGCCGAGCCGACGGTCTGTTGCACGGTCTGTTCGGTGACATCTCGGATGCTCACCACAGCGCGGTTCATCTCCTCGGCCACCTGGCTTTGCTGTTCAGCCGCTACGGCGATCTGTGTGTTGCTCTCGCGCATCTGCGCGACAGCACTGGTGATTTCGGCCAACGACTCCCCAGCCTCGCGGGCCTGCTTGACGCAGTCATCGGCCTTGTATGAGCTCTCTTGCATGAACTCTACCGCATCGCGGGTGCCGGACTGCAGGGCGCAGACCATGTCGGTGATCTCGTCGGTGGAACTCTGCACCCGCTTGGCCAGGTTGCGCACTTCATCGGCAACCACGGCAAAACCACGGCCCAGATCGCCAGCCCGCGCCGCTTCGATGGCGGCGTTCAGGGCGAGCAGATTGGTCTGCTCGGCAATACTGTGAATCACCCCGACCACGCCGTTGATCTTCTGGCTGTCTTCGGCCAGCTGGCGGATCATTTCGGCGGTCTGCTGCACGCCGCTGGACAAGCCAGAAATCGAATCCTGCACCCGACCGACGACTGCCTGCCCGCTGCCGGCGAGGTTGTCCGCAGTTTGCGACAAATCACGGGTGGCACCGGCATGTTGCGCGATGTGGTGCACAGTGGCGGTCATTTCGTTGATGGCGGTGGCGGCCTGGTCGGTCTCGCTTTGCTGGCCGAGCATGCCGTGGCGCACGTCGCTCATGCTTGCCGCCAGGCGCGCGGCGCCCGAGTCGAGTTGCGCGGCAGTGCGCGCGACGGTGCTGACTACCCGGTGATAAGTCGACTGCATGGCGTTGAACGCGCCGGCCATTTGCCCGACCTCGTCGCCGCAGGCCAGCGGCACCCGCGCTGACAGGTCGCCGGTCTTCTCGACATGGAGCATGACGTCCTTGAGCGTGTTGAGCTGGCTGAGCAGAAAGCGGATCAGCAGCTGCGATGCGCCGAGCATGGACAGCATCAGGACCATCACGCACACCGCGTAATTGGCGAAGCGATCAATAAACACTTGGCGCAGGCTTGGCGAGTGCGCCAGCAGCGCCAGTTGCTGTTGGCCATGGCTCACGACCTGAGCACCACGCAGCGGGTTGTCACCCAGCAGCGAGGAGTTGGCCAGCTCGACCCAGCCCTGGGCGTTGTTTAGTGCGGGCAGCGGTTGGCCGGCGAAACTTGGCGTTTGCCCGGCTTGCCAACTGATCAGGTTGGCCAGCTCAGGCAGCGCTAGCCCGGCCGGCCAGGCCGCGAGCAGCCGAGCCTGCGCCTGGACGGTTGCCCGCGCGCCCTCGGCTCGGGCCTGCTGCTCGAGCTGCACGGCATAAAGCACCAGCAGCAGAGTGGTGACGAAGGCCACAGCGTTGACGGCCCAGAATTTGTATTTCAAGGAAATATTGCTAAGCCAGGCACCCATCGTATAGGTCTTCTCTGAGTTGAGCGGAAACAGTATTGGCAAGGTGCCATCATTGTTTCCGATTGCTTCAGAGTGGGTCTTGATGTGTGTCAACGAATCCCGGTCGGCCTATGCGTCTACCGGCGGCAGCGCAAAGAACTGGCGCGCGCACTCGGTGGTGTGCCTTGCCGTGTATTCCAGGCTTTCGCCGCGGTGCAAGGCGACCTCACGAAGCACCTCGGGCAAGAACGCAGGCTCGTTGCGGCCGCTTTTTGGCTTGGGCCGCAAGCTGCGCGGCAGCAGGTACGGTGCATCGCTCTCGAGCATCAGGCGGCCCGCGGCAATGCTGCTGACCAACGGGTGCAGGTGCGTGCCACGGCGCTCGTCACAGATCCAGCCGGTAATGCCGATGTGCAGGTCCATATCCAGGTAGGCAAACAGTGCCGCGCGCTCGCCGGTGAAGCAATGCACCACGGCAGCTGGCAACTGATCACGGTAGTCCTTGAGGATCGCCAGCAGGCGCTCGCTGGCATCGCGCTCGTGCAAAAACACCGGCAACTGGGTTTCTACCGCCAGGGCCAGGTGTGCGTGCAGGGCCTTCTCTTGCTCAGGCCGTGGCGAGAAGTCGCGATTGAAGTCCAGGCCGCATTCGCCGACCGCTTTTACCCGTGGCTGAGCGAGCAGATGGCGCAGTTGCCGCTCGCTGTCGACACCCCAGCGCTTGGCATCGTGAGGGTGCACGCCTGCGGTGGTGAATAGTCGGTTGCCCGCTTCATCCAGTTGCTGACACAGCTCCAGCGCCTGTTCGCTGCCCTCAAGGCTGGTACCGGTCACCACCATTTGCACCACGCCTGCCTGTAATGCGCGTTCGACGATATCAGCCTCCTTGCCGTGGAAGCTGATGTTGGTCAGGTTGACGCCGATATCGATCAGTTGCATGGTGCTACCTCGTGCTGCGGGGCGGCCAGCATAGCAAATTCCCCGAACATCGCGAAAAAGCCAAGAACTTCAATGGATTGCCAGGGTCTCTCAGTCTCTGCCGGCGCCGCCGCAGAGGCCTCTTACTACGCCATGGATATGTTTGCCGATGCAGCGATTCCTGCTGATTGCTTCGCTGATGTTCAGCCTGCTGATGGCGGGCGGCGCTTGTGCGGCCACATCCGGGCCGGCGCAGGCAAGTGCAACCAGCAAGCAGCCGCGTGACCTGGCTCAGGTTCGCAGCAGCAAAGTGCTGCGTGTGCTGGTCAACCAGAGCCGTAACAGCTCCGGGGAGATCAAAGGCGAGCCGGTCGGCATCGAATACCATCGGCTGCGCGCGCTGGAGCATTTTCTCAATGGCCGCGAACGCCAGGGTGATCTGATTCAAGTCAAGCTGATCCCGCGGGCCAAGGAGCAACTGCTCGGTGCCCTGCAGCGCGGCGAGGGCGACCTGGCAGCGCCGGGCGAGCTGCTCGACCCGGCTCAGGTCAGCGGCGTCGGGGTGAGTGCGCCAGTGCTCGACAAGGTGCCGCTGCTGTTGGTCGGGCGCAAGGGCGAGCGCAGCTTCAGTCGGGTCGAGCAGTTGTCCGGGCGCACCGTAGCGTTGACCACTGCCAGTGGTGCGGGCGCTGCGATCCAGGCCATCAATCAGCAGCTGGCACTGCGCAAGCGCGCACCGATCAAGGTCGAGTGGGTAGACCCGACGCTGGCGGTCGAGGATGTGCTGGAGATGGTCCAGGCCGGTATCTATCACCTGACCGTGGTCGAGCGGCCGATCGCGCTGCGGTGGGCGCGGGTGATGCCGCGGCTGCGCGTGGACAGCAAGGTGCAGATCGGCCAGCCGCAGGCTGTGCGCTGGTATGTCGGCAAGGACGCTGATCAGTTGCTGGCGACGGTCGACCGCTTTCTGGCCGGCTACCGCGCCCCAGAGAACCAGGACGCTGCATTCGAGCGTATCTACCGGCGCCAGTACCGTGTGCACAATCCGCTGGCCCGCCAGGAGCGACAGCGCCTGCAGGCGGTACGCGGGGTCTTGCAGAAGCACGGCCAAGCGCAGCAGATCGACTGGCTTAACCTGGCCGCGCTGGCGTTCAAGGAATCAACCCTCAACCCTGCCGCACGCGGGGTTGGCGGCGCCCACGGTTTGATGCAGATCACGCCGTCGGCAGCCCAGCGGGTAGGGGTGAGCAATACGGCGAATGTGGATGGCAATGTTCAGGCCAGCGCGCGGTACCTGGCGTTGATCCGTCGCAAGTTTTTCGCCAGCCCTCAGCTCAACGAGCGCGAGCGCATGGCGTTTGTCCTGGCGGCCTACAACCTGGGCCCGGAACGCGTCCAGGCGATGCGCGCCGAGGCGCGCAGGCGCGGGCTCAATGGCAACCAGTGGTTCTTCCAGACCGAGCGCATCGCCATGGAGCAGGTTGGCATGGGCCCGGTCAACTTCGTCAACAGCGTCAACAAGTACTTCCTCGCCTTCAATCGCGAGCGGGCCAGCCTCGAGCGCGTCGTCAGGCGCTGAGCCATCTGCCTGTCACGAGGGCTACACGTACAGCTTGTAAGTTGTCGCATGTAGCTCTAGCATAACCCTTGCGCCGATTTAAACAGCTACTTGCGGGGCGCAGGAGGCAGCCCCACGTCAGGGCACTCTCAAATACCGCTAAAACGCTGGTTCGGTGACGCCTCCCACCGCAGCCCAGCGGGATTCGCGAGGCGGAGAAATACTCCATGAGTTGTCCACGTACCAGTGTTTGCCTGACCCCTCTGCCTGCCGGCCAGGTATCGCGCACCCCGCGCATTCTTCTCAGCGGTCAGCACCAACCTACCTTGTTGCGCCACCTTGACGGCTTCTCGCGGCGCAAGGGCCAGGCCCGCGCGTTTCTCATCCAGTTTGCTGAAACCTGTGCCTTGCTCAAGCAGTACGGGAGTGATCGCTTTGATTTGGCGGTGATCCAGGCGCCTACGGCGGAAGAGGCGGGGGAGGTGATTGGTCACCTGACGCGGATTGCTCGACAAGGGTTGATTACCCGGCGTTGAGTGAGTGGGAGCTGAGATTTTGGGGCCGCTTTGCGGCCCTTTCGCGACGCAAGGCCGCTCCTACATAGTCCGCGCCAGGCAGGTCGGACGCGGTCCCTGTAGGAGCGGCCTTGTGTCGCGATTGGGCTGCAAAGCAGCCCCAAAATCGTCACCCAACCTCATACGTGATACTGGCAATAAACCACACCGCTTCCCCGGTCGGCGTCTGCACGATCACCTCGTCGCCTTCCGACTTCTTCAACAGCGCCCGAGCCATCGGCGAGTCGATGGAGATGTAGTCATTACGCCCGTAGATTTCGTCGTAACCGACCACCCGGAAGCGCTTGACCTCACCGGCCTCGTTGTCAATTTCAACCCAGGCACCGAAGAACACCTTGCCCTCTTGCTCAGGGGCGTAGTCGACAACGCGGATATCCTCCAGGCGCTTGCGCAGATAGCGGATTCTGCGGTCGATCTCGCGTAGCAGCTTCTTGTTGTACTGGTAATCGGCGTTTTCACTGCGATCGCCAAGCGATGCTGCCCATGCGACCTTTTGCGTGATTTCCGGGCGATAGGTTTGCCACAGATGATCCAGCTCTGCTTTCAGCGCAGTGTGGCCTGCGCGGGTGATGATGTTGGTTGGCAATGCTGACTCCAGGCACGGTCACGCTGACTGCTTGCACAGGTCCAGGCTTCCAAAGCCGCGGCAGTGCAAACGTCGAATTCACTACACCATCGGGCAGGCGCCCAACAGTCACGGGGCCGAGGCTAGCACGCATGGCTGGCCTCGGTCACACCAGGGTGTCGAGCGCTTCTTGTCAGCCCTCGCGCAGCACGGTCAGCGGGCTTGCATTCAAGGCTCGACGGGTACCGAACACCCCGGCACCGCCGACCAACACCGCGCCGATCAACGGCAGCAACAGCAGCCACGGATGCGGGCTCCACTGCAGATCGAAGGCGTAGCGGTACAGCGCCCAGCTGATCAACTCGCAGCCCACTGCCGCCAGCACACCGCTGGCTGCGCCGAGCAGGCCGAACTCGATCCGCCGCGCCCGCACCAGCAATGGCCGGCCGGCACCCAGTGCACGCAGCAATGCGCCTTGGCGGATGCGCTCGTCCAGGGTGGCCTGCAGCCCTGCGAACAGCACGGCCAGGCCTGCAGCAAGCACGAACAGCAGCACGTACTCGACCGCCAGGGTGACCTGGGCAAGGATGCTGCGCAGCTGTTCGAGCAGGGCGTCGACCTGAAGGATGGTCGCTGCCGGGAATGCCCGTGATAGCGCTACGACCTCCTGATCATGGCCCGCCGCCAGATAGAAGCTGGTCAGGTAGGTGGTAGGCAGGCCTTGCAGGGTGCCCGGCTGGAAGATCATGTAGAAGTTCGGCTGGAAGCTGTCCCAGTGCACGCTGCGCAAGCTGCTGACCCGGGCCTGGCGTTGCTGCCCGGCAATGTCGAAGTTGAGCAGGTCGCCGAGCTTGAGGTGCAGGCTGGCCGCCAGCTCGGTTTCCACCGACACCCCAGGGATGCCGTCAGCCGCTGGGGCTGCCTGCCACCAGTCTCCGCTGACCAGCGCATTGCCCTGCGGCAGATCGGCCGCCCAGGTCAGGCTAAGGTCACGCTGCACCGCGCGTTCGCCGGTGGATTCCTTGCTCACCAGCTGGCGTACCGGCTCATCGTTGATGTGGGTCAGGCGACCGGGAATCACCGGGTACAGCGGCGCAGAGATGGCGTTGGCCTCACGCAAGCGCTGGGCAAACGGCTCGCGATCATCGGGCAGGATATTCAAGGCGAAATGGTTGGGTGCATCCTTGGGCAGCTGCGCTTGCCAGTTGTCCAGCAACTCGGCCCGCAACAGCGCGACCAGGCCCATTGCCAGCAGGATCAGGCCGAACGCCAGCGCCTGGCCGGCAGCGGCCAGCGGATGGCGCAGTAGCTGGCCCAGGCCCAGGCGCCAGGTCAGCGGCGCCCCCGCCAGCAAGCGGCGCAGGCTACGCAGGCCGAGCAAGAGCAGGCCGCCAAGGAGCAGGGCAGCGATCAGGCCGCCACCGAGCAGGGCAAAGGTCAGCAGCAGGTCGAGGCTCAGCCGCCACATGATCAGGCCTAGGGCGAACAGCGCGGCGCCATACACCAGCCAGCTGCTTGCCGGTACGGGCAACAGGTCGCGGCGCAATACTCGCAGCGGTGGCACCCGGCCCAGCGCTGCCAGTGGCGGCAAGGCGAAGCCGGCCAGTGCCACCAGGCCGGTGGCGATACCCGCCAACGCTGGCGTGAGGCCGCCGGGCGGAATGGTGCTTGGCATCAGCCCATCCAGCAGGCGGAACAAGCCTAGTTGCGCCAGCCAGCCAATGACCGCCCCGGCCAATGCCGCGACCAGGCCCAGTGCGGCCAGTTGCACGCAGTACAGGCCCAAGGCCTGGCGCCGGGACAGGCCCAGGCAGCGCAGCAGGGCACTGGCGTCGAGGCGCCGCGCTGCATAGCGGCTGGCCGACAGCGCCACCGCGACCCCGGCGAGCAACACCGCGACCAGGCTGGCCATGTTCAGATAACGCTCGGCCTTGCCCAGCGCGCCGCCGATCTGCCGATTGCCATCGCGGGTGTCGCGCAGGCTCTGATTGGCCGCCAGGGTTGGCTCCACGGCCTGGCGATAGCGGCCCAGCGTCTCGGCCTCGCCGCGCCACAGGTCGCGGTAGGTGACGCGGCTGCCCGGCTGGATCACGCCAGTGGCCTGCAGGTCGTCGAAGTTGATCAGCACCCGCGGCGTCAGGCTGTAGAAGTTGTTGGCGCGGTCGGGCTCGTAGGTCAGTACCCGGCTGATGCGCAGGCTCTTCATGCCAACGTCGATGCTGTCACCCATGGCCAGGCCCAGGGCCACCAGCAGGCGCGGTTCGACCCAGGCCTCGCCGGGCGCCGGGCCGCCGCCTGGGCGTTCCTCGGCAAACGGCGCAGCCGCGCTGCGCAGTTCGCCACGCAGTGGATAAGCGGCATCGGCGGCTTTGATGCTGGACAGCTGGATACCCGCGTCGGTGCCGACCACGCTGGTGAATTCCACTACCCGGGCATGGCTCAAGCCCAGCGCTGTGCCGGCGCTGATCTGCGGGTCGGCTGCTGCCGAACTGCCTTGCAAGACCAGGTCGGCGCCGAGAAACTCGCTGGCGCGCAATTGCATGGCGCCGTTTAGGCGGGCGCCGAAGTAACCGATGGCGGTGCTTGCCGCCACCGCCACCAGCAGGGCGAAGAACAGCACGCGCACTTCACTGGCGCGAACATCGCGCAGCAGCTGGCGCAGGGCCAGGCTGCACAGGCGCAGCAACGACAATCGTCTCATCACGGCTCCAGGGGCGCGACCAGACGGCCAGCGTCCAGGCGGATCAGGCGGCGGCAGCGTTTGGCCAGGCGCTCGTCATGGGTGACCAGTACCAAGGTGGTACCGCGTTCCTTGTTCAGTTCAAACAGCAAGTCGCTGATGCGCTCGCCAGTATGGCTGTCGAGGTTGCCGGTGGGCTCGTCGGCGAACAGCACAGCTGGCTGCGCGGCGAACGCGCGGGCAATCGCCACCCGCTGCTGTTCGCCGCCGGAGAGCTGGCGCGGGGTGTGGGTCAAGCGCTGGCCCAGGCCGACTCGCTCGAGCAGGCTGCGAGCCACCTCGCGCGCATCACGGCGGCCATCGAGCTCGAGCGGCAGCATGACGTTTTCCAGGGCGTTGAGGCTGTCGAGCAACTGGAACGACTGGAACACGAAACCGACGTGCTCGGCCCTTACCCGCGCGCGCTGGTCTTCATCCAGCGGGCCGAGATCCTGCCCGGCCAGGATCACATTGCCTGCGCTGGGCCGGTCAAGGCCGGCGAGCAAGCCGAGCAGGGTGGATTTGCCCGAGCCGGAGGCACCAACGATGGCCAGGCTGTCGCCTTTGGCCAGATCCAGGTCCAATGCGTGCAGGATGGTCAGGTCGCATTCCGTGCTGGGGACCACTTTGCTAAGGTTCTGCGCAACGAGAATGCTTTGATCCATGGAGAATCCAATGCGAGCGTGGTGGTTGAGTGCGGGTCTGGCCTTGTGTTGCCTGGCTCAGAGCGCGACGGCGGGGACACTGCTGGTTGTCGGCGATAGTATCAGTGCCGGTTTTGGCCTGGATACCCGCCAGGGCTGGGTTTCCCTGTTGCAGCAGCGGCTCGAGGCCCAGGGCAACGACGCCAAAGTGGTCAATGCGTCGATCAGTGGCGATACCAGCGCAGGTGGCCAGGCGCGGCTGCCGGCGCTGCTTGCAGCGCATAAACCAGAGCTGGTGATCATCGAGTTGGGCGGCAACGATGGCCTGCGTGGGCAGCCTCCCGCGCAATTGAAACAAAATCTTGCGTCGATGATCGAGCGTTCCCAGGCCAGCGGGGCGAAGGTGGTGCTGCTGGGCATGCGCTTGCCGCCCAATTACGGCCTGCGTTACACCACGGCCTTTGCCCAGGTGTTCGAAGAGTTGGGCGCTGCCAAGAAGGTGCCGTTGGTGCCGTTCTTTCTTGAAGGCGTGGGTGGGGTACCCGAGTTGATGCAGGCCGATGGTATTCATCCCGCGCAGGTCGCCCAGGAGCGCCTGCTGGAAAATGCCTGGCCGGTGATAAAACCCTTGCTGTGACGCTTTAAACGGGGGCCGCTTTCGGATAATGTTGCGCCCCCCGTTTCGAGACCCCCCGATGCCGCGTCCTGCCTGGTCCCTGTATGCCTATCAACTGATCGAGCCTGATGATCAGCTCGACCTGTTCGCGTGTCAGGAAGTCCGCGTGCACCTGGTAGCTCGCCAACTCGAATTGGGCGCGCCGGTAGATCGCACCCTGTGTGGTGGTTTGCTGCCGGCTCAGCCGCGTTGGTCGGTGGTGCCGCGCTCGATCCAGCGCGACAACCGGCTCTGCACGTTGTGCCGGGCCATTCTCGATGCCCAGCGGCGCGGCACCCGTCCTGTCTGGCCGCAGCTGTAAGCAGTTGTAAAGGGCGGCGCGGAACCGTAACAGCCTTTCATCATCTGAAAGGTATGCAGCCACTGCCCGTCTCCCGCTTGCGCCGGGGCGGGTGTACAATCGACCCTTGATCCACCTTCGAAGGATTTACCGGATGTTGCCGCGCTTTCCCGCCGTCACCCGTCGCCTGTCCCTGGCCGCCCTGCTGGTAGCGGGCCCTGCCTGCGCGCTGGAACTGCCACTGCCACCGCCCGGTGAGGACGTCGTTGGCCAAGTGCAGACCATCAAGGCCAAATACGAAGACACGTTCGCCGACATCGGTACCGCCAACGACCTCGGCTACCTCGAGATGATCGCGGCCAACCCGGGGGTTGATCCGTGGCTGCCGGGAGCTGGCACCGAGATCATCTTGCCTACCCGTTATGTGTTGCCGCCTGGCCCCCGCGAAGGGGTTGTGATCAACCTGGCCGAGTATCGTCTGTACTACTACCCGAAAGGGCAGAACGTGGTGCATACCTATCCGCTGGGTATCGGTCGCGAAGGTTGGGGCTCGCCGATCGCCAACACCAAGATCACCGCCAAGACGCCTAACCCGACCTGGACCCCGCCGGCGTCGATCCGCGCCGAGCATGCTGCCGATGGCGACATTCTGCCCGCCGTGGTGCCGGCCGGGCCGGACAACCCGCTTGGGCCGTTCAAGTTCACCCTGGGCGTGCCGGGTTACCTGATCCACGGCTCCAACAAGAAATTCGGCATTGGCATGCGCACCAGTCATGGTTGCTTCCGCATGTTCAACAACAATGTGCTGGAACTGTCGAAGATGGTCCCGGTGGGCACGCCAGTACGCATCATCAACGAGCCGTACAAATTTGGTGTCAGTGCCGGCAAGGTGTATCTGGAAGCCCACACGCCGCTGGATGACCATGGCGATCCCTCGGTGGTCGACAAGCACACCGCAGTGATCAATGCGCTGCTCAAGCGTGAAGACCTGGCCAACAACCTGCGCATGAACTGGGACATGGTTCGCGATGTTGTTGCCGCCGAAGATGGCATGCCGGTGGAAATTGCCGTGCCCGTAGCGGGGCAGGCTGGCGCGCCGATGGTGTCGAGCATTCCCGAAGAGCTGCAGTAACTCGCGGGGTGTTTGCCGAAGGCCTGCCGTGTGCAGGCCTTTTTGTTGCCTGAGACTTTTCGGTAAGAAATCCGGGCAATAAAAAAGCCGACCCACGAATGGGTCGGCTTCACAACAATCCGTGAGGATTATTACTTGCGGCTGGCTTTGTCCAGCATACGCAGAGCGCGCTCATTGGCTTCGTCAGCAGTTTGCTGAGCCTTCTGAGCAGCAGCCAGAGCGTCGTCAGCCTTACGGTAGGCTTCATCGGCACGGGCTTGAGCGCGAGCGGCTGCGTCTTCGGTAGCAGTCAGGCGAGCTTCGGTTTCTTTGGATACGCTGCTGCAACCGGTAGCCAGAACAGCGGCCAGGGCGAGAGCAGAGAATTTCAGAACGTTGTTCATCGTGTTCCCCTTCAAGGATCTTCTAGTCAAAAGAGCCATCTCTCAAAAAAGAGAAACTGGCCGGCGTACATAGTACCCATTACTTGTAGTAAGTAAACTGACGGAGCGCAAGAAGCGTGAAAAAAATGCCGCTTTAGAGGGCGCTCAAGGTGCGCCTCCGGGGCGTTTGGCAACTTGCTCACTGGCGCGTGCAAGCGCTTGTAGTAAGAGAACTTTTTTGTTGAACTAAAGGTGACTTCAGTGGTCTTTCAGCGTCATAACAGAACATCATCCGGATGCTCTTGCGAGTGAGCCAGCGGCGTGTACCAGCTGTTTGCCTGTCGCTGATAAAGCATGCTGAAAACTTGAGCAAAGCCGCCATGGACGCCTACTCTTTGAAGGTGCCAAAAATGCCGAACGTGCAGGTAACCCTGTGGTCGAACCGGGCATGAGGGGGCGTAGAGTTTCTCCGCCGGATACATCAATCGGGTAAGGTATGGGTCTGCCGACGAGACCTGCGAGGAGTAGTGATGAGCGAAGCGCTGACCATCCACCATGACCAGGCCGGTCATCAGTTCGAGACCAACGTGGACGGTCATCGTGCCTACCTGACCTATATGGACCTGGGTAAGCAAACGCTGGATATCTACCGTACCTTCGTACCCAACGCCCTGCGTGGCCGGGGTATCGCAGCAGCGCTGACCCAGCAGGCACTGCAGTACGCCGAGCAGATGGGCTATACGGTCATCCCGTCCTGCTCTTATGTCGAGCGCTACATGGAGCGCCAGCAGCGCCATTCGAGCAAGGCTTGAGTCGCTGACTGCAGACACAAAAACGCCGGGCATTGCCCGGCGTTTTGCTGTCTGGTGTCAGCCGCGTTGACGCTGCGGCAGCACATCCTTGAGCTTGCTGTGCATGCTGCGTACGGCCTTCTCGGTCGCGCTCCAGTCAATGCAGGAGTCGGTCACCGACACGCCGTACTGCAGGTCGGCCAGGTCTTTCGGGATCGACTGGCAGCCCCAGTTCAGGTGGCTCTCGACCATCAGGCCGATGATCGACTGGTTGCCTTCCAGGATCTGGTTGGCAACGTTTTCCATGACCAGTGGCTGCAGCGCCGGGTCCTTGTTGGAGTTGGCGTGGCTGCAGTCGACCATGATGTTGGCCTTGATCTTGGCTTTGGCCAGATCCTGCTCGCACAGCGCAACGCTGACCGAGTCGTAGTTGGGCTTGCCATTGCCCCCACGCAGCACCACGTGGCCGTAGGCGTTGCCTTTGGTGGTGACGATGGACACGCCGCCTTCCTGGTTGATGCCCAGGAAGCGGTGCGGCTTGGAGACTGACTGCAGGGCGTTGATCGCCACGGTCAGGCCGCCATCGGTACCGTTCTTGAAGCCGACTGCCGACGACAGGCCCGAGGCCATCTCGCGGTGGGTCTGGGATTCGGTGGTGCGTGCGCCGATGGCCGACCAGCTGATCAAATCCTGCAGGTACTGCGGCGAGATCGGGTCGAGCGCTTCGGTTGCTGTCGGCAGGCCCATTTCCGCGAGGTCCAGCAGCAGCTTGCGGCCAATGTGCAAGCCATCCTGGATCTTGAACGAGTCATCCAGGTACGGGTCGTTGATCAGGCCTTTCCAGCCGACAGTGGTACGCGGCTTCTCGAAGTACACGCGCATCACCAGGTACAGGGTGTCGGAGACTTCAGCGGCGAGCACCTTGAGGCGCTCGGCGTATTCGTGGGCGGCTTTGATGTCGTGAATCGAGCAGGGGCCGATCACCACGAACAGGCGGTGATCCTTGCCGTCGAGAATATTGCGCACCACTTCGCGGCCGGCAGTAACGGTCTGCAGGGCCTTGGCGCTGAGGGGGATTTCCTTCTTGAGCTGATCAGGGGTGATCAAGGTCTCGTTGGAGGCAACGTTTAGGTCATCGATCGGTAAATCAGCCATCGTGTTACTCGTCAGGTCACGGGTGCCGGCCGCCAACAATCCCCGTGCGGCCCAGCAGCAGATTGTTCGCAGCGGGGAGGCCGAACCTTAGCGCGTTACAGGGGTCGCGACAATGGGCTGGGGCCAGGTAATAAAGGGTGGAAACGCAACCAGCTGACGCACCGCCGTCCGTAGCGGCCTTGCCGGGGCGCCGGACCGGTCGGAAAGGGCTGCGCAGCGGCCCCAGGATTTGTGCGGCACCGCATAGTTGCCGGGCCAGCTCCGCTGGCCTTTCGCGACACAAGGCCGCTCCTACACTTGCCTGCGCTGGCTTTGCGCGGCGCTGCTAAGCTGAAGTTGCTCTGCCTTGGCGGCAGGGCAGGAGGCCGAATGATTCGTTCCATGCTGTACGCCACCGACCTTGGGGTCTATGCGCCGTTTGTCATGCAACATGCCCTTGCACTGGCGCGGACCTTCAATGCGCAGCTGTATGTCATCCATGCCGTCGAGCCGATGGGCCAGTTCGCCGAGTCGCTGTTGCAAAGCTATCTGGATGAGCAAACCCTGGACCAGTTGCACAGCCAGGGCGTAAACACAGTCATGGCCAACATCGAGCAGAAGGTGCTGGCCAGTTTTCGTGAGGAGCTGGGCGAGGATGCTGACCTGGCGGTGATTCAAGCGGTCAGGGTACGCCAGGGCGACCCGGCGCAGGTCATTCTCGAGCAGGCCCAGCGCCTGAGCGTCGACCTGCTGATCTTCGGCAGTCATACCCATGGTGCGGGAGTCGATGTGCCCATCGGGCGCACGGCGGTGCGGCTGTTGCAGCTGTCATCGGTGCCGGTCTACATGGTGCCGCTGGCGCAGCACCTGGGGCGTAGGAAATTGTGAAAAACGATGTAGGGCATTTCCCACTCATGTAACAAAATAGTTCTAGATTTATTACATTATCCACTAATATAGTTATATATCGTCGCTGCCTGCTGCTGGTGACTTACCGCAGAACCGAGGGAAACCTATGAAGCTTCAACAACTGCGCTACATCTGGGAAGTGGCGCACCACGACCTCAACGTCTCCGCAACAGCGCAGAGCCTGTATACCTCGCAGCCGGGGATCAGCAAGCAGATCCGTTTGCTTGAGGATGAGTTGGGCGTCGAAGTTTTTGCACGCAGCGGCAAGCACCTGACCCGCGTCACTCCCGCCGGTGAGCGCATCATCAACACGGCCGGCGAGATCCTGCGCAAGGTTGAAAGCATCAAGCAGATCGCCCAAGAATTCTCCAACGAGAAAAAGGGCACGCTGTCGATCGCCACGACCCACACCCAGGCGCGTTACGCGCTGCCGCCGGTGATCAGCAGCTTCATCAAGCAATACCCGGATGTGTCCCTGCACATGCACCAGGGCTCGCCGATGCAGATCGCTGAAATGGCCGCTGACGGTACAGTCGATTTCGCCATCGCCACCGAGGCCCTGGAGTTGTTCGGCGATCTGATCATGATGCCTTGCTACAAATGGAACCGCTGTGTGGTCGTGCCCCAGGGTCACCCGCTGGCCAAGCTGCCGAAGCTGACCCTGGAAGCGGTTGCCGAATACCCGATCGTGACCTACGTGTTTGGTTTTACCGGCCGCTCCAAGCTGGATGAAGCGTTCAACCATCGTGGCCTCACGCCGAAAGTGGTGTTCACCGCAGCCGATGCCGACGTCATCAAGACTTATGTGCGCCTGGGCCTGGGCGTGGGCATCGTGGCTGGCATGGCGGTCGATGCCAAGCTCGACAGCGACCTGGTGGCGCTGGATGCCAGCGAGCTGTTCGAAGCCAGCGTGACCAAGATCGGTTTCCGCCGCGGGACCTTCCTGCGGGGCTTCATGTGCGACTTCATCGAGAAGTTTGCCCCGCACCTGACCCGTGAAGTGATGGCCAAGGCGATTCAGTGCCATAACAAGCAAGAGCTTGAAGAGCTGTTCAATGGGGTTGAACTGCCGGTGCATTGATCTGCGTTATCAGGGGCTGCAAAGCAGCCCCGATCCAGGCGCCGCGCACTAGGCCTTGGAAATGATATTCCCCGCGTGCAACCCACACTCCTTCTGCGTTGCCTCTTCCCACCACCAGCGGCCTTCGCGCTCATGCTGGTTGGGCAGCACCGGCCGTGTGCACGGCTCGCAACCAATGCTGATGAAGCCACGCTCATGCAGGCTGTTGTACGGCAGCTCAAGCATGCGGATATAACCCCACACTTCTTCACTGCTCATCTGCGCCAGCGGGTTGAACTTGTACAGGGTGTGCTCGGGCGTCGAAAACGCGGCGTCGACTTCCAGCGCGGCAACCTGGCTGCGGGTGCCAGGGCTCTGGTCGCGGCGCTGGCCGGTGGCCCAGGCGCTGACCGTGGTCAGCTTGCGCCGCAGCGGCTCGATCTTGCGGATCCCGCAGCACTCGCCATGGCCGTCCTTGTAGAAACTGAACAGGCCTTTCTCTTTGACCAGTGGCTCGAGCTTGGTCCGGTCGGGGCTGAGGATTTCGATCGGCAGGTTGTACTGCTCGCGGACCTGATCGATAAAGCGGTAGGTCTCTGGATGCAGCCGGCCGGTGTCGAGGCTGAACACCTTGACCTGCTTGTTGAGCTTCCAGGCCATGTCCACCAGCACCACGTCTTCGGCGCCGCTGAAAGAGATCCACAGGTCATCGCCGAAGTGCTCGAAGGCGAGTTTGAGAATGTCCTGGGGGGACTTGCTGGCATAGCTTGCAGCCAGAGTGGCAACGTCGAAGGCTTGGCTCATCAGGCGGTTTCCATCGGGTGTGTGGCGCTGTGCGCTCGTAGTCGGCAAATGGTAACAAAAATTGGCAGGGCGGGCCGCTTGTGATGGCCCGCGCCGCTGTTCAGAGCCCTTGCAGGGTCTGTAGCAGTACCCGCACCTTGGCGATCGACTCTTCGTACTCCGCCTCCCAATGCGAGTCCGCCACCACTGCGCCGCCGCCCCAGCAGCAGGCCTGCCCATCCTTGATCAATACGCTGCGAATAGCGATCGAGCTGTCCATCTCGCCGCGCACATCGATGTACAGCAGCGAGCCGCAGTACAGCGCACGGCGGGTGGGCTCCAGCTCGTCGATGATCTGCATGGCGCGGATCTTCGGCGCGCCGGTGATCGAGCCGCCGGGGAAGCTGTCGCCGAGCAGGTCGAGCGGGTCCTTGCCGGCGGCCAGGCGGCCAGTGATGCTGCTGACCAGATGATGCACGTTGGGGTAGCTCTCCAGGCTGAACAGCTCGGGGACCTTGACCGTACCGGTCTCGCAGGTGCGCCCCAGATCGTTGCGCAGCAAGTCGACGATCATCAGGTTTTCCGAGCGGTCCTTGCTGCTGGCAAGCAGCTCGGCGGCATTGTGCGCGTCTTCTGCCGGGTCACTGGAGCGTGGCCTGGTGCCCTTGATCGGGCGGGTTTCCACTTCACCCCGGCTCACCCGCACAAAGCGTTCCGGCGAGAAGCTCAGCAGCGCGCTGCCGTCTGCCAGTTGCTGGTAGCCGGAGAACGGCGTCGGGCAGGCCTTGCGCAGCGCTTGGTAGGCAGCCCACGGATCGCCTTGGCAGGGCGCGCGAAAACGTTGGGTCAGGTTGATCTGGTAGCAGTCGCCGGCCTTGATGTACTGCTGCACGCGATCAAAGGCCTGGCGATAGTCATCGGGCAGCAGATCGCCGCGCATCGGCGCAAGCAGGCTGAATGTGCCGGGCCTATCGTCGGTCGCGGTGCTGAACAGCTCGATCAGCCGCAGCTGCTCGCCTGGCGCAAGGCTTGGGTGAAACACCAGTTGACTGGTGCCCAGCAGGTGATCGCTGACCAAGGCCCAGGCATACAGGCCCAGCTGCGCGTCAGCCAGGCCGAGGTCGTCGCGGGCCTGGCTCGGCAGCTGCTCGAGGCGCCGGCCAAAATCATAGCTGAGGTAGCCGATCAGGCCGCCGGCGAACGGCAGTTCAACGCCGCCCGGCAGCTCGGCGCGGCCGAGTCGGCTGAGGCTGGCGCGCAGCCGTTGCAGATACTCACGGCCATCTTCATTGCCTTGGGTTTGCAAGTGCTCGACGGGCCAGGCGCTGAGCAGGTCGAAGCGGCCGCGTTCAGCACCCGGGCGGGCGCTGTCCAGCAGAATCGCGCCCGGCGCCTGGCGCAGGCGAGCGAACCACACGGCCGGGTCGGCCTGATAGGGCAGGGGGTGTAGCGTACAGGTCGGCATGCGAATGAACAGCACTGAAAAAACGAGGAGGCGATTGTAGGCTGCTCATGCCGAGCGGCCTAGTCCCGGCTGCGACATCCGCCGCCGGGGTAGCTCAGTGGAGCAGTTGCCAGCCCCTTGCGCAAGCGCCACTCAGTTGTGCGAAGGGACATGACCAAACAGGCTCTGGGCAACCCGCACGCGCTGATCGGCGTCTTCGCTGATGCCGTCTTTGGCCAGCGCTTCGATATGCGCTTCGATGGCGTGGGTGCGCTGAGTCAGGCCGCAGTCGTTGGCGATCTGGATGTTCAGGCCGGGGCGGGCGTTGAGCTCGAGAATCAACGGGCCCTTGTCCTGGTCCAGCACCATGTCCACGCCGATGTAACCCAACCCGCACAGCTCGTAGCAGCCGGCGGCGAGCTTCATGAAACCGTCCCAGTTGGGCAGTTGCACGCCGTCTACCGAGTTGGTGGTGTCCGGGTGTTTGCTGATGATGTTGTTCAGCCAGGTGCCGCGCAGGGTGACGCCGGTGGCGAGGTCGACACCCACACCGATGGCGCCCTGGTGCAGGTTGGCCTTGCCGCCCGACTGCCGGGTAGGCAGGCGCAGCATGGCCATCACCGGATAGCCCATCAGGACGATGATGCGGATGTCCGGCACACCTTCATAGCTGATGCTCTTGAAGATCTGGTCCGGCGTTACCCGGTACTCGATCAGCGCCCGGTCACGGTGCCCGCCAAGCGAGTACAGACCGGTGAGGATGCTCGACACCTGGTGTTCGATTTCCTCGTGGCTGATGATCTTGCCCGACACGGTGCGGTAGCGGTCCTCGAAGCGATCGGCGATGACCAGGATGCCGTCACCGCCAGCGCCCTGGGCCGGCTTGATGACGAAGTCACTACGCCCACCGATGATCTCGTGCAGCTTGTCGATCTGCTTTTCGGTCTCGATCACGCCGTACATTTCCGGCACATGGATGCCGGCCGCGATGGCGCGTTCCTTGGTGATGATCTTGTCGTCGACGATCGGGTACAGATTGCGCTTGTTGTACTTGAGGACATAGTCCGCATTGCGCCGGTTGATACCCATGATGCCCCGGGCCTCCAGGGCTTTCCAGGTCTTGATCAGTCCGAACATCAGGCGTCAGCCTTCTTCAGGAATGCCTTGAAGCGCACCAGCTCGGTCAGACGGTAGCCGCGGTAGCGACCCATCGCCAGCATGAAGCCCACCAGAATCAACAGCACCGCCGGGAAGGTGAAGACGAAGTACACCAGCTCCGGCACCATCATCAGCAGGTGTGCCAGCGAGGCGGCGAACAGCGTGCCGATAGCGACCTTCATGGCATGGCCACCGCCGCGTTCTTCCCAGGTGATCGACAGGCGTTCGATGGTCATGGTCAGGATCACCATCGGGAACAGCGCCACCGACAGGCCGCGCTCAAGGCCCAGCTTGTGGCTGAACAGGCTGATGGCAGCGATCAATACCACGACAAAGGTCAACACCACCGACAGTCGCGGCAGCATCTGCAACTTCAGGTGCTCAAGGTAGGAGCGTAGGGACAGGCCCAGCGCAGTGATCACGGTAAACAGGATGATGCCGAAGCCCAGCTGAGTCTCGCGGAAGGCCAGGGCAATCAGCACCGGAGTGAAGGTACCCAGGGTCTGGATGCCGATCAGGTTGCGCAGCACCAGAATCACCAGCACGCCAATCGGGATCATCACCATGATCATGAAGGTCTGCTGGGTTTGCAGCGGCAGGCTGTACAGCGAATATTCGAGGAAGTCGGCGTCGGTGTTCTCGTCGGTCAGCTTGGCCAGGCGGATGGCGTTCATCTCGCTGTTGTTCATGCTGAAGGTGACGTTGGCTTTTTTGCCGCCATCGACGGTGATCAGGTTGTCGTCGCCGGTCCACCACAGCAGGCGATCGCTGGGCAGGCCTTGTTCGCCGGTGTCCGGGTTGAAGTACAGCCAGTCATTGCCGTTGAAGCTGCGCAGCCACAGCTCAGGCGATTGCGGGGTGTCGGCAATCAGGCGAATGGTGTGGACCTTTTCCATCGGTACGTGGGCGATGGACAGCAGCAGGTCGATGACCTTGGCCTTGTTCATGGCCGAGGTGTCGCCGGCCAGCAGCAGCTTGACGTTGTCGTCGTTGAGGTTGTTGACCCGCTTGATGGTCTCGCCGACAAAGGTCTCGACGTCGGCCGAGTGCTGGCGGATCGGCGCCATCAGCGCCTCGGCGGCAATCTTCTCAGGCCCCTCGACCGCCTTGCTGTCGCGGAAGGTCGGGCCCTTGATGGCAATCTTTTCATTGCTGTAGCGCTTGGTCAGCACCAGGCGGTAGTACAGGGTCTGGTTGCCATTGGCGCGGCGTGCCGACCAGGTCACCTTGCGGTTGCCATCGGCGCGATTGACGCTGACGCCGTAATTGTTGGAGATGAAGCTCTCGTTGAGGCTGACGTAATCGCGGCTCAGCGGCGGCACGAACATCTGCACCTTGACTGGATCCTTGGCACTGGCGACGAACTCGACCTTGGCGTCGATGTTCCACAAGTCGTCGGTTTCGTCTTCGGTCATCGGGATGCCGAGGAAGAAGATCTGATAGGCCGTGACCGCCACGCCCAGCAACACCAAGACGGTGATGAGGACTTTGAGGTGAAGGGTGAGAGAGCGCATCGGGATTACTCTGCTTTGGGAGCGTCGGTGGCACAGGCAGGTTTGCCGGCCGCGTATTTGAGGCTGGGGTCGACCAGCGCGTCGAAGTCTTTCAGGGCCTCGGAGCCGATCAGCAGCGGGAACTGGAACGTGCTGCGGTCGGTGAGGTTGACTTCGATGGTGCGCAGGGCTCGGCCCATGCAAATGTTCAATTCGATGACTGGGCGGGCAGTGTAGGCCTTGCCCTCGTCGGCATTGTAATCACCGGCACGCCGCTTGATCTTGCTGACCCGGGCCAGCGGCCGTTCGATCGGGTGCGAATGAGCGGTATCGATAGCCAGGTAGAAGCGCACCCAGCTTTCGCCGTTGCGCTTGAAGCGCTTGATGTCGCGGGCACTCAGCGAGGCCGTCTTGGCGCCGGTGTCGAGCTTGGCCGCAACCTCGAGGTCGAGGTCATTCAGGTGGGCGTACTCGTTCAGGCCGTACACGGTCTTCTCGGCTGCGTGGCCGAAGGTCGGCAGCAGGGCAAGGCAGAACAACATTAGGACGGGTGTAAGTCTCATAAATCCTGGCGCGGTGCTGTGCTGGGTTCAGGGCAAGGCGACTGGCCAAGCATCCTTTGGATCTGTCGACACTTATATAAATGACATACGACGACAGGCGGACTGTTGATGCCCCCTCGGGGAAGCGCGGCATTCTATCACGGCGACGTCTTGACGCCAGCGCGTCGCAATCTGACAGTGTGGGCGCGCCTTAAGTTCGTCGCTGGATGATTGTCGACAATGTGTATTTTGGCTTTGACTATTCATGTCGGTTTAGCTAGTTTTGTGGCTATTGAAGTTCAAGGTGTCGACAATATGCTGGACCTCAGCCAAGCCCCGACGATGATCGTGGAAGAAAGCGAGACGCTTTCGGAAAACGTCTTCAGGCGCATTCAGGCAGCGATCGTCAAAGGCGAAATCGCCCCGGGCAGCAAGATCTCCGAGCCGGAGCTGGCGCGCACCTACGGCATCAGCCGTGGCCCGCTGCGCGAGGCCATCCACCGTCTCGAAGGCCAGCGCTTGCTGGTGCGGGTGCCGCATGTCGGCGCTCGCGTGGTATCGCTGAGCCACGCTGAACTGATCGAGCTGTACGAGATCCGCGAGTCGCTCGAGGGCATGGCCTGCAGGCTGGCGGCCGAGCGCATGAGCGCCGCCGAGATCGACGAACTGCGCCGGGTGCTCGACACCCATGAGCGTGATGCCGCGTTTCAGGCCGGGGTGGGTTACTACCAGCAGGAAGGCGACTACGACTTTCACTACCGCATCATTCAGGGCAGCGGCAACCAGACCCTGGTGCAGATGCTCTGCGGCGAGCTGTACCAGCTGGTGCGCATGTACCGCATCCAGTTTTCCGCCACGCCCAACCGCCCGCATCAGGCCTTCGCCGAGCATCACCGCATCCTCGATGCGATTGCCGACCGCGACGGCGAGCTGGCCGAACTGTTGATGCGCCGCCATATCGGCGCCTCAAAACGCAATATCGCGCGCCACTATGAAGGCGCAGACAACAACAGCCCACGAGGTGAGTCATGACTGTGAAGAGCACGCCAGGCCAACGTTTCCGCGACGCGGTTGCCGCTGAACATCCTTTGCAGGTGGTGGGTGCGATCAATGCCAACCATGCGTTGCTGGCCAAACGCGCCGGGTTCAAGGCCATCTACCTGTCCGGTGGCGGCGTCGCCGCCGGCTCGCTCGGCCTGCCAGACCTGGGTATCACCGGCCTGGACGACGTGCTCACCGACGTACGCCGCATCACCGACGTCTGCGACCTGCCGTTGCTGGTGGATGTCGACACCGGCTTTGGCGCTTCGGCCTTCAACGTGGCGCGTACCGTGCGCTCGATGAACAAGTTTGGCGCGGCGGCCATTCATATCGAAGACCAGGTTGGCGCCAAGCGTTGCGGTCACCGGCCGAACAAGGAAATCGTCACCCAGCAGGAGATGGTCGACCGGATCAAGGCCGCCGTCGATGCTCGCCTGGACGACAGCTTCGTGATCATGGCGCGCACCGACGCGCTGGCAGTTGAAGGCCTCAACGCGGCACTGGACCGCGCCGCCGCCTGTGTCGAAGCGGGTGCCGACATGATCTTCCCCGAGGCGATCACTGAGCTGGCGATGTACAAGACCTTTGCCGAGCGCGTGCGGGCGCCGATCCTGGCCAATATCACCGAATTTGGCGCGACCCCGCTGTACACCACTGAACAACTGGCAGCCGTCGACGTGTCGCTGGTGCTATACCCGCTGTCGGCGTTCCGCGCCATGAACAAAGCGGCGGAAAACGTCTACACCGCACTGCGCCGTGACGGCACTCAGCAAAACGTCATCGACACCATGCAGACTCGCATGGAGCTTTACGATGCCATCGGTTACCACGCCTTCGAGCAGAGCCTCGATGCGCTGTTTGCCCAGAAAAAAGGCTGACACTCAGCAGTCGCCCGGATTAGCCAGCAATTCCATAACAAGTTCAATAAAGGAGAAGCCCCATGGCCGAAGCAAAAGTACTCAGTGGCGCAGGCCTGCGTGGCCAGGTGGCCGGCCAGACCGCACTGTCGACCGTCGGCCAGGCCGGTGCCGGCCTGACCTACCGTGGTTACGACGTGCGTGACTTGGCAAAGCATGCCGAATTCGAAGAGGTCGCTTACCTGCTGCTGTACGGCGAGTTGCCCAGCAAAGCTGAAGTCAGCGACTACAAACGCAAGCTCAAAGGCCTGCGTGATCTGCCCCAGGCACTCAAAGAGGTGCTTGAGCGCATCCCCCGCGATACCCACCCGATGGACGTCATGCGCACTGGCTGCTCGATGCTCGGCACGCTTGAGCCGGAGCTGACCTTCGACACCCAGCGCGACAAGACTGACCGCCTGCTGGCGCTGTTCCCGGCGATCATGTGTTACTGGTATCGCTACAGCCATCATGGCGTGCGCATCGACTGCAACAGCGATGAAGACACCCTCGGTGGCCACTTCCTGCAACTGCTGCACGGCAAGAAGCCGAGCGAACTGCATGTCAAGGTGATGAACGTCTCGCTGATTCTGTACGCCGAGCATGAGTTCAACGCGTCGACCTTTACTGCTCGGGTCTGCGCCTCGACCCTGTCTGACCTGTACTCTTGCGTTACCGCCGCGATCGGCTCGCTGCGTGGCCCGCTGCATGGTGGCGCCAACGAAGCGGCGATGGCCTTGATCGAGCGCTTCCAGAGCCCGCAGGAAGCCACCGCCGAGCTGCTGCAGATGCTTGAGCGCAAGGACAAGATCATGGGCTTTGGCCACGCGATCTACAAAGAGTCCGACCCACGCAACGAGGTGATCAAGGGCTGGGCCAAACAGCTCGCTGATGAAGCCGGCGACAGTGTGCTGTATCCGGTTTCCGAAGCGATCGACAAGACCATGTGGGAGCAGAAGAAGCTGTTCCCCAACGCCGACTTCTACCATGCCTCGGCGTATCACTTCATGGGCATTCCGACCGAGTTGTTCACGCCCATCTTCGTCTGCTCGCGGCTGACCGGCTGGGCGGCGCATGTGTTCGAGCAGCGGGCCAACAACCGGATCATCCGGCCGAGTGCGGAGTATGTCGGGGTTGAGCAGCGTGAGTATGTGCCGATAGAGCAGCGTTGAGGCTGCGGGTTTTGGGGGCGCTTCGCGCCCCTATCGCGACACAAGGCCGCTCCTACAAGGGACCGCGGTGCTTTTCGTAGGAGCGGCCTTGTGTCGCGAAAGGGGCGCGCAGCGCCCCCAGCTATACCAACCAATACCGTGAGCCTGATAACTATATGAACAGCACCTTCCGCAAGGCCCTGCCAGGCTCCGGCCTGGACTATTTCGATGCCCGCGCAGCGGTCGAGGCGATCAAGCCCGGCGCCTACGCAGGCCTGCCGTACACCTCTCGCGTACTCGCCGAAAACCTCGTGCGCCGTTGTGACCCAGCCACCCTCAACGCCTCTCTGGAGCAGTTGATCGAACGCAAACGCGATCTCGACTTCCCTTGGTTCCCGGCGCGGGTGGTGTGCCACGACATTCTTGGCCAGACCGCCCTGGTCGACCTGGCCGGCCTGCGCGACGCCATCGCCGACAAAGGCGGCGACCCGGCCCAGGTCAACCCGGTAGTACCCGTGCAACTGATCGTCGACCACTCCCTGGCCGTCGAGTGTGGTGGCTACGATCCGCAGGCTTTCGAGCGCAACCGCGCCATCGAAGACCGACGCAACGAAGACCGCTTTCATTTCATCAACTGGACCAAGAAAGCCTTCAAGAACGTCGATGTGATCCAGCCCGGCAACGGCATCATGCACCAGATCAACCTGGAGAAAATGTCGCCGGTGATCCACAGCGAACGCGGCGTGGCCTACCCGGACACCTGCGTCGGCACCGACAGCCACACCCCGCATGTCGATGCACTGGGCGTCATCGCCATTGGCGTTGGCGGCCTTGAAGCCGAGAACGTCATGCTCGGCCGCGCTTCCTGGATGCGCCTGCCGGAAATCGTCGGCGTCGAGCTGACTGGCCGTCTGCAGCCAAACATCACTGCCACCGACCTGGTCCTGGCTCTGACCGAGTTTCTGCGCAAGCAGAAGGTGGTCGGCGCTTACCTGGAATTCTACGGCGAGGGCGCCCGCGCGCTGACCCTGGGTGACCGCGCCACCATCTCCAACATGGCCCCGGAGTACGGCGCCACTGCGGCGATGTTCGCCATCGATCAGCAGACCATCGACTACCTGCGCCTGACCGGTCGCGAAGAGCAGCAGGTGCAGCTCGTCGAGAACTACGCCAAAGTCGCCGGCCTCTGGGCCGACAGCCTGGTCGACGCGGTTTACGAACGGGTGCTCAGCTTCGACCTGTCGAGCGTAGTGCGCAACATGGCCGGGCCGTCCAACCCGCACGCCCGCGTAGCCACCAGCGAGCTGGCCGCCAAGGGCATTGCCGGAGCCTGGCAGGAGGTGCCTGGGCAGATGCCGGACGGCGCCGTGATCATCGCCGCTATTACCAGCTGCACCAACACCAGCAACCCGCGCAACGTGATTGCCGCCGGCTTGATCGCGCGCAACGCTAACCGCCTTGGCCTGACCCGCAAGCCGTGGGTCAAGTCGTCGCTGGCGCCGGGGTCCAAGGCGGTCAAGCTGTACCTGCAGGAAGCCGGGCTCGAACATGAGCTCGAGCAACTGGGCTTTGGCATCGTCGCCTTCGCCTGCACCACCTGCAACGGCATGTCTGGAGCGCTTGACCCGGTTATCCAGCAGGAAATCATCGACCGCGACCTGTACGCCACCGCGGTGTTGTCGGGCAACCGCAACTTCGACGGGCGCATCCACCCGTATGCCAAGCAGGCGTTCCTCGCCTCGCCACCGCTCGTGGTGGCCTACGCCATCGCCGGGACCATCCGCTTCGATATCGAGAAGGATGTACTGGGTGTGGCCGACGGCAAGGAAATCCGCCTCAAGGACATCTGGCCCAGCGATGCCGAGATCGACGCGGTGGTCGGTGCGGCGGTCAAGCCCGAGCAGTTCCGCAGCGTGTACATCCCGATGTTCGCCATCGAAGAAGACACCGGGCCCAAGGTCCCACCGCTGTACGACTGGCGGCCGATGAGCACCTACATCCGTCGCCCGCCGTACTGGGAAGGCGCTCTGGCCGGTGAGCGCACCTTGCGCGGCATGCGCCCGCTGGCGGTGCTGCCGGACAACATCACCACCGATCACCTGTCGCCGTCGAATGCGATCATGCTCGACAGCGCAGCTGGCGAATACCTGGCGAAAATGGGCCTGCCTGAGGAAGACTTCAACTCCTACGCAACCCACCGCGGCGATCACCTGACTGCCCAGCGCGCCACCTTCGCCAACCCCAAGCTGTTCAACGAAATGGTGCGCAAGGCCGATGGCAGCGTCCAACAGGGTTCGCTGGCGCGGCTTGAGCCTGAAGGGCAGGTGGTGCGCATGTGGGAAGCGATCGAAACCTACATGCAGCGCAAGCAGCCGCTGATCATCGTTGCCGGTGCCGATTACGGCCAAGGTTCGTCACGCGACTGGGCTGCCAAAGGCGTGCGCCTGGCCGGGGTCGAGGCGATCGTTGCCGAAGGCTTCGAGCGCATTCATCGCACCAATCTGGTCGGGATGGGGGTGTTGCCGCTGGAGTTCCAGACCGGCACCGACCGCAATACCCTTGGCCTTGATGGCAGCGAAAGCTACGACGTGCTCGGCCGGCGTACTCCGCGGGCGACCCTCACCCTGGTGGTCACCCGACGTAACGGCGAGCGCCTCGAGGTGCCGGTGACCTGTCGCCTGGACACCGCCGAAGAGGTTTCAATTTATGAAGCGGGCGGGGTGCTGCAGCGCTTTGCCCAGGACTTCCTCGAAGCCACTGCATAACCCAAGGGCCGCTCAGCGGCCCTTTTCGCACCCCACACATAGTCAGGACCGAGCCATGACCCATCCCGCACAAATCAAGATCCCGGCCACCTACTTGCGCGGTGGTACCAGCAAGGGCGTGTTTTTCTCTCTGCAAGACCTGCCTGAACGCGCTCGCCAGCCTGGGCCTGCCCGCGACGCGCTGATCCTGCGCGTGATCGGCAGCCCCGACCCGTACGGCAAGCAGACCGACGGCATGGGTGGCGGCACGTCGAGCACCAGCAAGGCGGTGATCGTTTCCGCGACCACCAAGCCTGAGCACGACGTTGACTATCTGTTCGGCCAGGTCGCCATCGACAAGGCGTTTGTCGACTGGAGCGGCAACTGCGGCAACCTCTCGGCAGCGGTCGGTTCGTTTGCTGTCAGCAGCGGCCTGGTCGACCCAGCGCGCATCCCGCACAACGGCACCGCCACGGTGCGTATCTGGCAAGCCAACATCAGCAAGACCATCATCGCCCACGTGCCGATCAGCAACGGCGAAGTGCAGGAGACCGGCGACTTCGAGCTGGATGGGGTGACGTTCCCGGCTGCCGAAGTGCAACTGGAATTCGTCGAACCGGCTGCCGATGATGAGGGCGGCGGGGCGATGTTCCCCACCGGTAACCTGGTCGATGACCTGGAAGTGCCGGGGGTTGGCACGTTCAGGGCGACTCTGATCGACGCCGGCATCCCGACCATTTTCCTCAATGCGCAAGACCTCGGTTACAGCGGCACCGAATTGCAGGATGCGATCAATGCTGACCCGCAAGCGCTGGCGCGCTTCGAGACCATCCGTGCCTATGGTGCGCTGCGCATGGGCTTGATCAGCAACCTCGAGCAGGCCCGCGAACGTCAGCACACGCCCAAGGTGGCCTTCGTCGCGGCACCGGCTGCTTATGCTGCATCCAGTGGCAAAGCGGTCGCGGCGGCAGATATCGACCTGCTGGTGCGTGCGTTGTCGATGGGCAAGCTGCACCACGCGATGATGGGCACCGCCGCAGTCGCCATCGGCACTGCTGCCGCCATCCCTGGCACGCTGGTCAATATGGCCGCCGGCGGGGGTGAGCGCACGGCGGTGTGCTTCGGGCATCCGTCCGGGACATTGCGTGTCGGTGCCGAGGCGCGCCAGGTGGACGGCCAGTGGACCGTGACCAAGGCCATCATGAGCCGCAGCGCGCGGGTGTTGATGGAGGGTTGGGTACGGGTGCCTGGGGACAGCTTCTAGGCACGTCGCTCAGCACGAGCTTCGCCAAAGCTGAACCGCAACAAAAGCACCGCACAAAAAAAGCCCCGGCATCACTGCCGGGGCTTTCTTATTGGCGCGCTAGGCGTTTGTTGCAGGTATCAGACCTGAACAGCCGGGATCTTGGCGCTTTCGGCAGCATCACGGAACTCTGCGATCTGGTCGAAGCTCAGGTAGCGGTAGACGTCGGCAGCCATGCTGTCGATGTCTTTGGCGTACTGCATGTACTCTTCGATGGTCGGCAGCTTGCCGATGATCGAAGCCACTGCTGCCAGCTCGGCCGAAGCCAGGTAGACGTTGGTGGCATCGCCCAGACGGTTAGGGAAGTTACGGGTCGACGTGGACACCACGGTCGAACCGGTCTGCACACGTGCCTGGTTACCCATGCACAGCGAGCAGCCTGGCATTTCCATGCGCGCGCCAGCTTTGCCGTAGATGCCGTAGTAGCCTTCTTCGGTCAGCTGGTGAGCGTCCATCTTGGTTGGCGGAGCCAGCCACAGACGGGTCGGAATACCGCCCTTGACCTTCTCCAGCAGCTTGCCAGCAGCGCGGAAGTGACCAATGTTGGTCATGCACGAGCCGATGAACACTTCGTCGATCTTCTCGCCCTGTACCGAAGACAGCAGGCGCGCGTCGTCCGGGTCGTTCGGCGCGCAGAGCACAGGCTCTTTGACGTCGGCCAGGTCGATTTCGATGATCTCGGCGTATTCGGCATCGGCGTCGGCAGACAGCAGCTGCGGGTTGGCCAGCCAGGCTTCCATGGCTTGCGCACGGCGCTCCATGGTCCGCGCATCGCCGTAGCCTTCGCTGATCATCCAGCGCAGCAGGGTGATGTTCGACTGCAGGTACTCGGCAACGGCTTTTTCCGGCAGCTTGATGGTGCAGCCAGCAGCAGAGCGCTCGGCAGAAGCGTCGGACAGCTCGAACGCTTGCTCGACAGTCAGCTCGTCGAGGCCTTCGATTTCCAGGATGCGACCCGAGAAGGCGTTGATCTTGCCTTTCTTCTCGACGGTCAGCAGGCCTTGCTGAATGGCGTAGTACGGGATCGCATGGACCAGGTCACGCAGGGTGATGCCAGGCTGCAGCTTGCCCTTGAAGCGGACCAGGATCGACTCTGGCATGTCCAGCGGCATGACGCCGGTGGCAGCGGCGAAGGCGACCAGGCCGGAACCGGCCGGGAACGAAATGCCGATCGGGAAGCGGGTGTGCGAGTCGCCGCCGGTGCCAACGGTATCAGGCAGCAGCATGCGGTTCAGCCAGCTGTGGATGATGCCGTCGCCAGGACGCAGCGACACGCCGCCACGGGTGCGGATGAAATCCGGCAGGGTGTGGTGGGTGGTGACGTCGATCGGCTTTGGGTAAGCCGCGGTGTGGCAGAACGACTGCATGACCAGGTCAGCCGAGAAGCCCAGGCAGGCGAGGTCTTTGAGCTCGTCGCGGGTCATCGGGCCGGTGGTGTCTTGCGAGCCCACGGTGGTCATCTTCGGTTCGCAGTAGGCACCTGGACGTACGCCCTGGCCTTCGGCCAGACCGCAGGCACGGCCGACCATCTTCTGTGCCAGGGTGAAGCCCTTGCCAGTGTCGACCGGCGCTTCCGGCAGCTTGAACAGGTCGGTTGGACCCATGCCCAGCTCGGTGCGCGCCTTGTCGGTCAGACCACGGCCAACGATCAGCGGGATACGGCCGCCAGCACGGACTTCGTCGAGCAGGACTGGCGTCTTCAGTTCGAAGGTGGTGACCAGCTCGTCGCTTTCGTGACGGCGTACTTCACCTTTGAACGGGTAGACGTCGATGACGTCGCCCATGGCCAGGTTGGTGCAGTCGAATTCGATCGGCAGGGCGCCGGCGTCTTCCATGGTGTTGTAGAAGATCGGGGCGATCTTGGTGCCGAAGCAGAAACCGCCAGCGCGCTTGTTCGGTACGTTGGGGATGTCGTCACCGAAGAACCACAGCACCGAGTTGGTTGCCGATTTACGCGACGAACCGGTACCGACCACGTCACCGACGTAGGCGACCGGGAAGCCTTTGGCGCGCACGGCTTCGATCTGCTTGAGCGGGCCGACCGAGCCTGGTTGCTCAGGCTCGATACCATCACGGGCCATTTTCAGCATGGCCAGGGCGTGCAGCGGGATGTCAGGGCGCGACCAGGCATCCGGGGCAGGGGAGAGGTCGTCGGTGTTGGTTTCGCCAGGTACCTTGAACACGGTCAGGGTGTACTTCTGAGCGATTTCCGGACGTTTGGTGAACCACTCGCCATTGGCCCAGGACTCGAGCACGGCTTTGGCGTGGGCGTTGCCCGCCTTGGCTTTTTCAGCCACGTCATGGAAGGCATCGAACATCAGCAGGGTGTGCTTGAGCTGTTCGGCCGCGACGGCAGCCAGTTCGGCGTCGTCCAGCAGCGCGACCAGCGTCTCGATGTTGTAGCCGCCCTGCATGGTGCCGAGCAGCTCGGTGGCATGCTTGCGGTCGAGCAGTGGCGAAGTGGCTTCGCCCTTGGCGATTGCCGAGAGGAAACCGGCCTTGACGTAGGCAGCTTCGTCAACGCCTGGTGGTACGCGGTTGGTGATCAGGTCAACGAGGAAGGCTTCTTCGCCAGCTGGCGGGTTTTTCAACAGTTCGACCAGGCCTGCAGTCTGTTCGGCGTTCAGCGGCTGGGGCACGATGCCCAGGGCTTTACGCTCTTCGATATGTTTGCGGTAGGCTTCAAGCACAGTTATTACCCTCATCAGTGGTCCCTAAAGGGAGTCCGGGACGCTCATCCAGAATTCAACGCGACCATGCGCAATTACGGCTTCGTGAGCCGTCCAGCCAGGCGTGCGGAAAATCCTTGCAGAAGCTGTTTTCAAAGTTTTACGCCTGTAGAACGGAGCGCTGATGAGGGGTTGGCGCGGAGCATGCGAGGGCTGCATGGGCCGGCCAACACCGTTCTACCGGATTAACTGTGCTTCGTGACGCTTTGAAAACAGCTTCCAACGGACATTGTTGCCTTGAAAAGGCGGGTTGATTCTACGGCAAAAGCTGAACAAAAGTAAGGCGCGGCATGCGACTTTAACAAGTGACCCTGGTTAGACAAAGGGCTAACATGGGGCCGTGTGCCACCGCCAAGCTGTTGTCTGTTCATGTCCAATCAGTCCATCAAAACCCCGTGCGTCGGGCTCTGCTCAACGGTCTACGGCGACCTTGTATGTCGCGGCTGCAAGCGTTTTCACCACGAAGTCATCCACTGGAACGGCTACAGCGAAGAAGCCAAGCTGGCCGTGTGGCTGCGCCTTGAGCAACTGCTGGTGCAGGTGATGATGGCCAAGCTCGAGGTGTTCGACAAAGACTGCCTGCGCCAGCAGCTGGAGCAGCGCTCGATCCGCTTTGTGGTGCAGCAGTCCGAATACTGCTGGGCCTATCAGCTGATTGCCCGCGGTGCGCGGATGATCCGCGACCTGGAAGCTTATGGCATGGCCTTGCTGCCCGAGTTTCGTGGCTGGGACCTGCCGCAGCTACGTGATGCGATCGACCGCGAGTTCTTCCTGTTGTCCGAGGCGCACTATCAGCGCTACATCGCCCCGTCCTTCCTCAAGGACGTGCTGGGCTAGCCTTCCTTCTGCCTCCCGCCTCCAGCGATGGTTAGCGTGCATAGCTCCCCCTTTGATGTGGAGCGGTGCAATGAGCAGCCTGATATTCATCCCCGAGTTGTGTTTCACCGCCAGTTGCCGTTGGCAACTGGCGGACTATGCCGATCGTCCAGCCGTGTGGGCAGAGGATGACCCATTGTCGCGGCCCATCTGGACTGAGTTCGATGACTGGAACGGCGAGGACGGCTGGCTGATGGCTAACCGCAATTATCACGAAACGGAGTTTCAGTCATTCTTGGTGGATAACCTGCCCGGCGTTGACCCGCGTCAGTCGTTGTCGGTAGACACGTTCTGGTTCGGCACCTATCGCCACGCCTATGGCTACGCGTACGAAATACGGCCCGCCTATGAAGGGCGTCACAGCCATCGTTGGCCAGAGCTGAACTATTGGCTGGATATCAGCAGGAATGGCTACCTGGGCTTCTACAGCACCGACGTTGCGGCAGGCACATTGGCGTCCTCCGAAGCCCATGTCGATTTCAAGGATCCGGTGGGTGTCTTACCTCCGCTCTCGTTGCCTGTGGATCTGCCTATTGACCTGGATACACCGCTCTACCACCTGCTCAAGGGCAGACAGACGCCACTCTGGCACATAGGCGGGCTGGATCCGGAGAACCTGGCTGAAGGCGGTTTGCACCTGGATTTGGCACTCTACGGCCACAATGGCCGGCGAGTGCGCAGGCTGACGGAGAACGGCCGCGGCTATCTGAACGCCGGTCGTGGCCGGCCAGGGGTGTTGCTGATGGGTATCGGCAACCCATGTGTGCCACCGCACCCCCAGCCTCAGGAAGACTAAACCTGTTCAGTCGCCGGTGTATTCACAACCGCTGGTGCAGGTTTCGTGAATACGGACCTTGGACAGCTCTGGCAGCAGCGGTTTGACCTGCTGCCAGATCCATACCGCGATGACTTCGCTGGTGGGGTTTTCCAGGCCGGGGATGTCGTTCAGGTAGTTGTGGTCAAGCTGCTCGTAGATCGGCTTGAAGATCGCCTTGATCTCGGAGAAGTCGCGAATCCAGCCGGTATGCGGATCAAGCGGGCCGGTCAGATGCAGGGCGACCTTGAACGAGTGGCCATGCAGGCGGCCGCATTTATGGCCCGGCGCGACGTTGGGCAGGCGATGGGCTGATTCGAAGGTGAACTCTTTGAAAATTTCCACGGGGCAGTAACTCTGTTGCAAGCGAGAATGGCGGCGATTCTACCAGCATGGCCGCAATGAGTGGTTGCGCCTGTGTGGCCAGCCGCCCGGTGGCGACTGTGCAAGCACTGCAACAGTGCATGGGGCATGCGCTATGATGCCCGCGAGCAATTTCAGGTTGGCTTAAGGAGCCGTGGTTAATCTTAACCCCGTAGACAACTTGTACATCCCGATGGAGAGATACTCATGAAGACTTTGACTGCCCTGTTCACCGCCGCTGCCCTGTCCGTTGCTGCCACCGCTGCCCTTGCTGACGTGCCGGCGCACGAGATCAGCGCTCTGGAAAAAGCCGGCACCGTGCAGCCACTGCAGAAACTGGCCGACACGGCCAAGGCCAAGCATCCGGGTTCGACCATCACCGACTCCGAACTTGAAAACGAATACGGCCGCTACATCCTCAAGGTTGAGCTGCGTGACGCGCAGAACGTTGAATGGGACGTTGACCTGGATGCCAAGACCGGTGAAGTGCTGAAAAACGTCCAAGACAAATAATGAGCCCGCTATCGCGCACGCCGCGCTACCTGGCCCTGGCCCTGATGGCCGTGTGTTCGCTGGCGCTGGCGCGTGATCTTGATCAGGATGAAGCCCTCGCGCTGCGGCAAAAGGGCGTTATCCTGCCGCTTGAGCATCTGCTCGACTCCGCCCTGGGGCGTTACCCCGGGGCGCGCTTGCTTGAGGCTGAGCTTGAAGAAAAACATGGCCGTTATGAATACGAGGTCGAGTTGCTGACCCTCGAAGGGGTAGTGCGCGAGATCAAGCTGGATGCTCGCAGCGGTGTGCTGCTCAAAGACGAGGAAGACGACTGAATGCGCCTGTTGCTGGTCGAGGACAATGTGCCGCTGGCCGATGAATTGATTGCTGGCCTGCAGCGGCAAGGCTACGCCGTGGACTGGCTCGCCGATGGCCGTGATGCGGTCTATCAAGGCCAGAGCGAGCCGTATGATCTGATCATTCTCGACTTGGGCTTGCCCGGCCTGCCGGGATTGGACGTCCTCGCCCAGTGGCGTGCGGGCGGGTTGGCTACGCCGGTGCTGATCCTAACCGCGCGTGGCTCCTGGGCTGAGCGCATCGAGGGTTTGAAGGCAGGTGCTGACGACTACCTGAGCAAGCCGTTCCACCCTGAAGAGTTGCAATTGCGCATTCAGGCACTGTTGCGCCGCGCGCGCGGCCTGGCCAATCAGCCCACACTCGAAGCGGCTGGCCTGCACCTGGACGAAAGCCGCCAGTGCGTCAGTCGCGAAGGCGTCGACGTGCAACTGACCGCTGCCGAGTTTCGGCTGTTGCGTTACTTCATGCTGCACCCAGGCCAAGTGCTGTCCAAAGGGCATCTGGCCGAGCACCTCTACGATGGCGAAACCGAGCGCGACTCCAACGTACTCGAAGTGCACGTCAACCACCTGCGACGCAAACTCGGCCGCAGCGTCATCGAAACCCGGCGCGGGCAAGGTTACGTTTATGCCGGCAGCACGCTGTGAGGTCGATCCAGGCACGCTTGAGCGTTGGCCTGATCGCTGTGTTGGTGGTGATTGGGCTGGCCTTTGCGCAGTTGACCCTGTGGCTGTTCGAGGCCGGCCTGCAGCGCTACCTCGAAGTCGGCTTGCGCAAAGAAAGCGAGAACCTGCTGGTCGCGCTTGTGCGCGGCCCGGACGGCTTACAGCTGGATGAACGGCGTATCTCGGCGGCCTATCAACGGCCGTTTTCCGGGTATTACTTTCGCATCGACTTCGATCAGGGCAGCTGGCGTTCTCGCTCGTTGTGGGACCTGGACATGCCCAAGCCGGCCAAGCCGGGCCTGGAAGACACTCATGAGCTAGGCCCCGAGGGCCAGCAATTGCTGGCATTGCGCGCGGATTACCGGCGCCTGGGTCAGGACATCTCGATCAGCGTCGCCCAGGATTATTCACCGGTACGGCAGGGCTTTCAGCGTATGCAGCAGATCGGCCTGGGCATGGGCTTGATCGCTCTGGTGCTGGTGCTGGTATTGCAGCGCATTACCGTCACCCGCTCGCTGCGGCCATTGGAGCGTGCCCGCCAACAGATCGCGCAACTGCAGCAAGGCCAGCGCTCGCAGCTGGATGCCGAAGTGCCCAGCGAGCTGCAGCCGCTGGTCGATCAAGTCAACCATCTGCTGGCCCACACCGAAGACAGCCTGCGCCGCTCGCGCAACGCGCTGGGCAATCTTGGCCATGCGTTGAAAACGCCGATGGCGGTACTGCTCAGCCTGGCCTCCAGTCAGCGCCTGGGTGATTTGCCTGAAGTGCGCACGCAGATGCGCGAGCAGCTCGAACAGATCCAGCAGCGCCTGGAGCGCGAGCTGAACCGTGCGCGGTTGGCGGGCGATGCGCTACCCGGCGCGCAGTTCGACTGCGACGCGGAGTTGCCAACCCTGTTGGCGACCCTGGGCATGATCCATGGTGAAGGCTTGCTGCTCGAATGCGATACTCCACCCGGTCTGCTGTTGCCGTGGGACCGAGAGGACTTGCTTGAGCTGCTCGGCAACCTGCTCGATAACGCCTGCAAGTGGGCTGACAGTGAAGTGCGCCTTGGCATCGCTTTGAGCGCCAACGGCTATCAGCTGTGGGTGGATGACGACGGCCCGGGTATTCCTGAAGAAAAACGCGTGCAGGTGCTCGATCGGGGCTCGCGGCTGGATGAGCAGGTCAACGGCCATGGTCTGGGCCTGGGTATCGTGCGCGACATCGTTGACGCGTGGGGCGCAACCATCGCATTGCAGGACAGCCCCCAAGGTGGCCTGCGAGTGAGCATCGAACTGCCAGGCAAAGGGCGCTGACAATCGTTGATGCTGCAAAATTATTGAGCTTAATGCGCATAATTTTGAATTTGCCCCATAACAGTGCGCACGGCACACTCTTGCTCCGAAATGGCCCACTGCGGCCAGCTTAAAGAGCATGATCAGCCCGATGTCCGCCTCACGTCCCGAGTCCTTGTTGCAGCGCCTGATCCCGGCGCCCCTCACTATTCCCCCCAAAGAATGGCTGCGCGCAGGCGTCGGAGCCTTGCTCGGCCTGTGCCTGGCCGGTTGGTTATGCAGCCTGGCCTATGGCCCATCGATTGCGCTGCATTTGCTTGGCCCTTTGGCGGCAACAGCCGTGCTGGTTTTTGCCGTGCATGCCGGGCCGCTGGCGCAGCCGTGGTCGGTGCTGGGCAGTTACGCGCTGGCGGGTGTGATCGGGCTGGTCTTGCGCCAGCACCTGGGCAGCGAGCTGTGGGTGGCTGGCGCCGCATTGGGCTTGTCGTTGCTGGTCATGTGCCTGCTGCGCTGTCTGCATCCGCCGGGCGGCGGGGTAGCGGTCAGCGCGGTGCTGGCCGATTCCGGCCTGGTCGCGATGGGCGATCATCTGCTTGAGCCCATCATGCTCAATGCGCTGGTGCTGGTCGCAGTGGCGGTACTCTACAACCGCCTGACCGGTGTGCGTTATCCCAAGCCTGGCTTGCCGCGCAAGGATCTGCACCACACCCACGATCCGGTGCCCAGCGCCCGAGTAGGGTTCAGCAGCGACGACGTAGATCAGGCCCTGGAAGACATCGGCGAGTATGTCGACGTCAGCCGCGACGAGCTTGAGCGGATTCTGCTGGCGACCGAGCAACATGCCTTGCAGCGCAGCCTGGGTGGCATCACCGCGGCGTCGGTGATGTCCCGCGATGTCCAGTTTGCCAGCCCGCAGACCACCCTTGAGCAAGCCTGGCGGATGCTTGCCAGCCACCACCTGAAGACCCTGCCGGTGCTGGCAGAGGGGCGCCTGGTCGGCATCGTCAGCCTCAGTGATGTGCTGACTGCGGCTATGGCGCGGGCAGGTTTCAGCTGGCGCGGGCTGTGGCGGCGCAGGCCGGTGGTGCTGGAGCAGGTGATGAGCCGACGGGTGATCAGTGTCAGCAGTGAGCACCCGCTGGAGCGCCTGCTGCCGTTGCTGTGCGAGCAAGGCTTGCATTGCCTGCCTGTGCTCGATGACGGCAAGCTGGTCGGGGTGATTACCCAGACCGACCTGATCGCTGGCCTCAAGCGCCAACTGCTCAACCGCAGCACGGTGGCTTCAGATGAGCGGGTCCCAGCGTTGTGACCAGTCACTGACGCCGGCCGCCACTTGCCGGCGCAGCACGTCGAAGGCCTGTTGCAGGGCGGCGCTGTCATGCTTGCGGGTGTACACCAGAAAGGTCGGGTAGGTGAATTCCGGCGCGTGGGGCACCCGCTCGAATACACCACTGTCCAGATAGGCCTGCACCACACGCGTACGGAAATAACCGCTGCCACCGTGCTCGAGAATGAACTGCAAGGCCAGCGGGCCAAGGTTGAAACTCAGGGCCGGGCGGCCGCAGTCGGGCAGGGCGGCATCGTGCTGGCGGCGAAACGTCTCGCCCCAGTCGATATACACATACGGCTCTGGCCGTTCGACGTGGCGGATGCGCACCAGTTTTTCTTCCATCAACTGCTCTACCTGCAGGCCAGGCCCGTAGATCGGTTGATAGACCAGTGCAGCATCGAGCAAGCCGCGCTCGACCTTGCGCAGCAACGACTCACCATCGCTGACCTCGCTGCGGATAGCGTGACTGGGCAGCTCGCGGTACAGGGCGCTGACCCAGTCCAGCAGCAGCGGGTTGCCCAGGCTGGTTTCGCCGCCCAGGTGCAGCAACTGCTGGCAGCCCTGCGGCAGCGGTAGATCACGCCTGGCGGCCTCCCAGGTTTCCACCAGTTGGTGGGCGTAGGTGACGAAGGCTTCGCCGTCTGCGGTGAGGCTGGCGCCGCTGCGGCTGCGGATAAACAGCTGGCAACCAAGCTGCTGTTCAAGGCGCTGCACCCGCGCGGTGATGGCCGTCTGCGACACGCACAGGCGCTCGGCGGCGGCGACCAGGCTGCCGCAGCGCACAATTTCAAGAAAGGTGCGTGCCTGTTCGATATCCATGCTGAGCTCATTGTTCAAGGTGCTGGCTATTCTAGAGCCTTGGCCGCTACTTGGCGCGCTTCGCAAGCGCCATGTTGAAAGTGCCTGCTGCTGCGAATTTGCAGGTTGGTTATGGACTTTCGTCCCATGGCAGGGGCGTCAGGCAGGTCCATACTGCAATCTCGCCCTTCAATAACAACAAGTATCGGGTTGCGACTGACATGACCTACCAGCACAGCTACGCCCGTTCCATTTCCGATCCTGTGGCCTTCTGGGCCGAGCAGGCCGACCAGCTGGCCTGGTACCACAAACCGCGCCAGACCCTGCGCAACAACACCGACGGCAGCCACTGCTGGTTCGCCGACGGGCGCCTGAACAGCTGCTACCTGGCCCTGGATCATCAGATCGAACAAGGCCGTGGCGAGCAGACCGCGTTGATCTACGACTCGCCGGTGACTGCCACCCAGCAGCGCTTCAGCTACCGTGAGCTGCGCGATGAAGTTGCGCGGCTGGCCGGGCTGCTGCGCGAGCTGGGTGTGCGCAAGGGCGACGGTGTCGTCATCTATATGCCGATGGTGCCGCAGGCGGCCATGGCTATGCTCGCCTGCGCGCGCATTGGCGCGGTGCACTCGGTGGTATTCGGCGGCTTTGCCGCCAACGAGCTGGCCCTGCGCATCGATGATGCAAGGCCGACGCTGGTGCTCACGGCCTCCTGCGGGCTGGAGTTTGACCGGGTCATCGAATACAAACCGCTGATCGATCGCGCGCTGCAGCTGGCCACCCATCAGCCCCGTCACGTGCTGGTGCTGCAGCGGCCGCAGGCTACCGCCGAGCTACAGCCTGGGCGTGATCTGGACTGGCAGCAGGCGCTGGTCAAGGCGCAGCCGGTGGCGCCGGTCGAGCTCTGCGCCACCGACCCGCTGTACATCATGTACACCTCCGGCACCACCGGCAAACCCAAGGGTATCGTGCGCGAGAACGGCGGCAACGCGGTCGCCTTGAGTTTCACCATGCGCCATATCTACGGCATGCAGGCGGGCGATGTCTGGTGGGGGATTTCCGATGTGGGCTGGGTGGTCGGCCACTCGCTGATTGTCTATGGGCCGCTGATGACCGGTTGCACCACGGTGTTCTATGAAGGCAAGCCGATCCGCACCCCGGACGCCGCCGCGTACTGGCGGGTGGTCGAGCAGTATCAAGTGAATGCCCTGTTTTGCGCGCCGACTGCGATGCGTGCGATCCGTAAAGAAGACCCCCATGGCGAATTGCTCGCCGGGCATGACTTGAGCTCCCTGCGCCAGTTGTTCCTGGCCGGTGAAAAGCTCGATTCCAGCACTCATCAATGGCTGGAGCAGCTCACCGGCAAGCCGGTGCATGACCACTGGTGGCAGACCGAAACCGGCTGGCCGGTCACCGCACCCTGTGTCGGCCTCGAAGGCAGCGCCGCACGCCCCGGATCGAGCAATCGCGCAGTGCCGGGCTACCACGTTCAGGTGCTGGACGACGATGGTCATCTGCTCGGGCCGAATCAACAGGGCGCGATTGTCATCGCCCTGCCGTTGCCGCCGGGCTGCAGCCAGACGCTCTGGGGTGATCATCAGCGCTACCTGCAGGCGTATCTGCACACCTATCCGGGCTATTACCACACGGGTGATGGCGGCTACCTGGACGACGACGGCTTCGTCTACATCATGGGCCGCACCGATGACGTCATCAACGTCTCCGGGCATCGCCTGTCTACCGGCGAAATGGAAGATCTGGTCGCCCGCCATGCGGCGGTTGCCGAGTGCGCGGTGATCGGTGTGCACGACGATATCAAGGGCCAGGTGCCGCTGGCGCTGGTGGTGCTCAAGGACGGCGAGGAGCTGACCGAACAAAAACTGCAGGCTGAACTGGTTGCCAATGTGCGCGAGCAGATCGGTGCGCTGGCCTGCTTCAACCGGGTGCGGTTGGTCAAGCGCTTGCCCAAGACACGCTCCGGCAAGATTCTGCGGGCGGTGCTGCGCAAGATCGCCGACGGCCAGGCCTATGTGCCGCCGTCGACGCTGGATGACCCGGCGGTGCTCGGTGAAATCGAAGCGGTGCTGGCCGATCTGCCCCGGGCTGGTTAAACCATAGCCGGGCCGACCTGATGCAGCTGGCCGAGGCGGCTGCGGCTGCGCATCAGGTCGGCGATTGCGCCGCCCAGGCTCTGCTCGAGCGGGTAGCGGCCAATCAGCACCAGCTCGCAGTCCTGGTCGTACAGCACATCGACCAGGTTGACGAAGCGTTGCTGGGCGGCGAGCGAACACTCGGCCAGGTCTTCCAGGCCGTCGATGATCCAGCGATCGTAACGCCGGGCCAGCTCGAGATAGTCGACCACCGCCGTGGCCTGTTCGCACAGATCGTCGAAGCTGAAATGTACCTGCCGATCCTGGCTGGCCAGAGCGCGCAGTGGGCGATGATTGATGTCCAGGGTCAGCGGCTGGGTTTCAGGCAGTGCCAGGGCCAGGCGCTGCTCAGCTGTGCCGGGCCAGACGTAGTGGCCCTGGGTGAAGCGCTGGTGCGCGCGGTTGGCCGGCAGGCTGCGAAAATCGATGTCGCCACCCACTTCCATCACCAGCATGCGGCTATTGATCAGGCGGATCACCGGCAAGAACCGCTCATGATAAAGCGGGTTGGGCAGCAGGCCTTCGGGAGCGTAGTTGGAGGTCAGGACGACAAACACATTGCGCTCGAACAGCGCGCTGAACAGCCGGGTAAGCAGCATCGCATCGCCGATGTCGTGCACATGAAACTCGTCGAAGCACAACACCTGGCAGTCACCAATCAGCTCATCCAGCGTCGCCGCCATGGCATTGTCGGCGACGCGATGGCGGTGCATGCCTTGATGAAGACGAGCGAAGAAATCGTGGAAGTGCAGGCGCAGCTTGGTCTCGACCTCCAGCGCCTGGTAAAAGCCATCGAGCAGCCAGCTCTTGCCGCGACCGACCGAGCCATACAGGTACAGGCTGCGCGCCTGGCCGTCAGTCAGCGCGGCCAACTGTTGTGCCATGCGCTCGATAACCCGCCGTTGACCTTCGCTCAAGCTGTAGCCGCGCTGCCGGGCCTTGTCCTCGAAATAGCTGAATAGCTCACAGTCAGCCTGCGCACTAGTGTGCGAGCGGCGACGCAAGTGGCGCAATGACGTGGAAATCCAGGCAGACAAACGGGCGGTCCTCCAAGGCGGGCAGGGCAGTTGATCCCTTCAGGAGTGACCATTTTCATCGCAAGCAATGCTTGCAGGCAATCATCCCGGCGAGGTAGCCGGGCGATTGTGGGCGACTACCGACCGGTCAGTGCCAACTGACCGTGTTGATCCGCCCCTGCAACTTATCAGCGTCAGGCTTCGCGTTTAAGCTGGCGGTCGATCATGTACTTGACCGACAAGCGCCTTTCTTTGAGGCGGTGCAGGTCATCATCACTGGTGTAGCCCGCCGAGATGGCTTCGGCCGCCAGCACCTGATTGTCGATATCGACATACTCGTCGAGCAGGCGATCAAGCGTCTGGTCCTCCTGGCGGCGCTGCTGAACGATTTCGCGGGGGTAGTGCAGGTCTTGGTACAGGTCATGGGAAACTGGCATGGCGCCCTCCTTGTAAGCGCTGGGTTACTTGACTATTGGGCAGGGCTGCGCGGATTTGGTTTTTGGCTGCACGTGCTTTGCCGACGAGCGGTAGTCATCGGCCTGTCGCCTAACTAACTTGCTGTTTTTTTGAGATTTTTTTTCAAGGAGGGCTTTTCAAGATCGAGGATTGTTGTTAAAGTGCCGCGCATTCCTCGACAACAACTCATGTTGTCAGCCAGGGGAATTGTCAGAACGACAGTGCATCGCACTTGTCGCATCCGATACAGGGGCGTCGCCAAGCGGTAAGGCAGCAGGTTTTGATCCTGCCATGCGTTGGTTCGAATCCAGCCGCCCCTGCCATTATCTTCCTCGCTTTACCCTCTATCCAGTCCCGCGCAATCCATCCAGCACCATCTATCCAGCACCACCCATCCGTATCGCAGTTGCCGAGCAACGGCCGAGCGTACTGCTCAGACCGCGCCCAGCAAATCGTCCAGCGTCTTCGCCAGCACCTGATCCTGCACCGGTTTCTGAATGACCACGCTGTCGCCCAGCTCGAAGCCTTGCAGCTCGGCATAGCCCGTGAGAATCACCACCGGCAATTGCGGGAAGCGCTCGCGCGCCGCCAATGCAAGCTGCGCGCCGTTGAATTCGGGCATGGCAAAGTCAGTCAGAAGTACATCGACGTGCTCGTCAAGCAAGCTCAGGGCATGCTCGCCGCCGTGTGCCTGGCGTACCTGGTAACCGTGCGAGCGCAACAGCTCGCCGATCATGTCGCGGACCAGGTGGTCATCGTCCACCAACAGCACCGTACGGTCTCGGCCTTCTGCTGCAAGCGGCGGCGCGGCAGGCGCTACGGGGGCTTCGATGGCTACAGGCTGCTTGACCGCAGGCAGGTAGACCGACACCAGGGTGCCTTGGCCCGGCGCAGTATCGATGGCGACGCCGCCACCCGATTGCTTGGCGAAGCCGAACACCTGGGCCAGGCCGAGGCCCGAACCTTTGCCGATGTCCTTGGTGGTGAAGAATGGCTCAAAGACTTTGCCGACTACCTCTTCACTCATGCCGCAACCGGTATCGCGAATCGACAGCATCACGTACTCGCCGGGCTCCGGGTCTTCCGGTCGCTGGGCGCGTTCGGTGATCTGGGTGTTACGTGTCGTCAAGATCAACTGGCCGCCATCGGCCATGGCGTCGCGGGCGTTGATCGCCAGGTTGAGAATGATCATCTCGGTCTGGGTCGGGTCGGTCAGTGCCTGCCAGAGGCTGGCATCCAGGTCCAGGCGTACCGAGACATTGCCGCCCAGGGTGCGCCGCAGCAGTTCTTCCAGGCCGGTGAGGGTCTGGTTGAGGTTCAGTGGCACTGGCTCGAGCCGCTGGCGCCGGGAGAAGGCCAGCAGCTGCGAGGTCAGCTTGGCACCGCGTTCGCCGGCCTCGCGGATGTGTTTGAGGCGGCTGCGGGCCTTGTCGTAATTCTCTTTTTGCAGGTCGCGCTCAAGGAAGCTGGCGCCAGTGAGAATTACCGTCAGCAGATTGTTGAAATCGTGCGCGACCCCGGCAGTCAGCTGGCCGACGGCTTCCAGCCGCTGCATCTGTTGCAGCGCCGCCTCGATCCGCTCGCGCTCATCAATCTGCTCACGCAGGCGCATGTTGGCCTCGGCCAGGCCCATTGAGGATTCGCGCTCGCTGGTGATGTCGCGGGCAACCACGTAGAGCAGGGTGTCCTCGGGCACGATCACCCACGACAACCAGCGCTGCTGGCCACTGGCATGTTGAATGCGCCCGACAAAGCGGGCACTGGTGCGGCCTTGGCCGAGCGCTGTCAGCTCAGCCAGGAAGGCTTCCTGATCCGGCTCGGGCAGCAGCTGCAGCAGGGTAGTCTGGCTGAGACGCTCACGCGAGATGCCCAGGCTGACTTCCCAGGCGGGGTTGAGCGCAACCGGGGTCAGGTCTCTGTTCAGTACAGCCAGCAAGTCCTGGGACAACTCCCACGAACGATCACGCTCGCGGGTACGGCGTTCTACCCGCTCGCCGAGCATTTCGTTGAGCTGCCTGAGCGCTGTGGTCGCCTGACGCTGTTCGTGGATGTCCTGCAATACCCCGGAAAAGCGCACACAGCGGCCATCGACGAACTGGGTCTGGCCACTGGAGAGCAACCAGCGTGGTTCAAGGCCATCGGGCTGATTGATGCGGAACTCGACCCGGTAGTGGCCACCAGCCTTGGGCTGCATGACCTGCTCAACGGCGTCACGAACCAGCTGAATGTCGTCCGGATAAATGCCTGCATAGAACACTTCCAGTGTCATCTGGGTGTTGGTTGGCAGGCCGAACAACGTTTTGCAGCGGTCGTCCCACAGCAGCAGATCATCCTGCGGGCGGTAGTCCCAGGTGCCCATGCCTGCGGCATCGATGGCAAACCTGGCGCGCGCTTCAAGCTCGGCCAGCGCTTCCTCGGCGCGGCGACGGCGATGGCGCTCCTGCACTTCAGTCAGGGCGCGACGTACAGCCTTTGGCAGCAACGGCAGGTTTTTCTTCAGCACATAATCGGTGGCACCGAGGCGGATCATCTCCACCGCATGTTCTTCGCCATATATGCCCGAGAGGAAGATGAACGGCACATCCGGCGCCAACCGCTGGGCGATTGCCAGCACCTCGGTGCCGGACGAGCCGGGCAACACGCAGTCACACAGGATCAGGTCAAAACGACCGTGGTGCAGCGCATGCTCGACGCCAACATGGTCAAACACCAGTTGCGATTCGATATGCAGCCCGCTGCGCTCCAGGCGCAACAAGGTCAGCTCGGCATCCATCGAACTGTCTTCGACCATCAGCAGCTTGAGCGGGCCTGACAACATGCTAGTTGGACTCAATTGTTACCACGCCGAGTCAGCCGCAGCGAGCCAGGCGGCGGTTCATTGAGGACGGCCCAGAAGATCCCGAGGTCGGAGATGGCCGTGACGAATTCCTTGAACTCGACCGGTTTCACCACATAGGCGTTGACCCCCAGCTCGTAGGCACGCAGCAGGTCGGGTTCTTCCCGCGAGGAGGTCAGCATCACCGTCGGGATACTGCGCAGCTCAGGGGTTTCGCGCACCGCCTTGAGCACCTCCAGGCCATCTACCTTGGGCAGTTTCAGGTCGAGCAGAAGCACGGCCGGGTTGCCATCGTCGCGGTCGGCGTAACCGTTGCGGCGCAACAGGTAGTCGAGGGCGTCGGCGCCATCGCGCAGTACGATGACTTCGTTGGCCAGCTGGCTGCGCTCCAGCGCGACAAGCGTCAACTCCAGGTCCCTGGGGTTGTCTTCGACCAACAAGATCGGTTTTAGCATGATGTGTACGTTACCTCAGGTATTCGATGAATGGCGCGGCAGGGCGAAATGGAACGACGCGCCCTGATTGATCTGGCCGTCAGCCCAGACGCGGCCGTCGTGCCGCTCGATGATCCGGCGCACGCTGGCCAGGCCGATGCCGGTGCCTTCGAAGTCTTCCATACGGTGCAAGCGCTGGAACACGCCGAACAGTTTGTTGGCGTAGGCCATGTCGAAGCCGACGCCGTTGTCGCGAATATAGATTTCTGTCTCGTGCGAGTGCTGCTTGGCGCGGATCTCGATACGCGCAGGGTCGCGTCCACGGGTGTACTTGATCGCGTTGGCGATCAGGTTGTGCAGTGCCAGGTTGATGAACGCTGGGTCGGCGATCACCTTGGGCAGTTTTTCCACGTCCCAGATGATTGCACGGCCGGCGTAATCCGGCGCCAGCTCGCTGCGAATGGTTTCGACCAGAGCGTTCAGGTCGACATCCGACATGCGAAGGGCAGAGCGGCCCATCTGGGAAAAGTTGAGCAGGTTGTCGACCAGCGTGCCAGCAAAGTGCGCGGCTTCCTCGATGTGCTTGAGGAAGCGCTGGCCGCGCTCGCTGAAGTTCTCGCTTTCGACCTCGGTGAGCAGTTCGGTGTAGCCGGCAATGTGCCGCAGCGGTGCGCGCAGATCGTGCGACACACTGTAGGAAAACGCTTCGAGTTCCTTGTTCGACTGGCGCAGCTCGCCGGCCAGTTGCGCCAGCTCTTCGGCTTTGCGCAGCACGATCCCCAGTACGGCTATGCGAAGCTCTGCCACGCCTTCGATGATCAGCGGGTCCCAAGGCTCGCAGTAGCCGCTGACGTCTTCCTGCCAGCGCTCGAAGCTGTGGCGCGGGTTGAGGTTGCCCTCGGCGCTGATGGCTTTTTCCGGGCGCCCGGCCCAGTTCACTGTACGCACCTGCTCGGAGCGGAACCACAGCAGATAGTGCGAGTGGATCTGTGAAATCGCCACCGCCAGCACACCGCCGACATGCGCGCTCAGCTCAGGTAGGTCCGGGATGTCGTGGCGCACATTGTCGGAGCTGAACACCGATTCGGCATCTTGCTGCGACAACCAGTGGACCAGCGCATTGACCTGCGCAGCGGGCGGCGTCACGCCGATGAGATCGCAGCGCTCGGCACTGATGATCGCCGCACCGGTGGCCCCGGCAAAATCCAGCAGAACCTGGGGCAGGGCTTTCAAGCCCGCGCTGACGCTGTCGTGGTCGGCCATCGACGCCAGCATACGTACGATGCGTTGGCGCATGTCGAGCATGGTCTGGGTGCCGGTGTGCGCCTCACGGGATTCGATCTGCAGCGACAATACGCTGGCCAGTAGCTCGCAGGCCGTGCGCGTGGGCAGGTCAACGGCGTGCGGTTGGTCGTGGTGGCAGGAGATCAGCCCCCACAACTTGCCGTCGACCACGATCGACAACGAGGTTGATGCCAGCGTGCCCATGTTGCGCATGTACTGCAGGTGCACCGGCGACACCGCGCGCAGCGCGGCAAAGCTCATGTCCAGCGGCTTGCCAGTACGCGGGTTGCTGTGCGGGTGCAAGGGCGAGGCAACGTAGTTGGCGTCTTCGATGACCCGAATCCGATTGACTCGGTACAGCTCGCGAGCCTGGCGTGGAATGTCCGACGCCGGGAAGCACAGTCCCAGGTAGCTTGGGTAGCCGGGATCGGCGACTTCGGCAAGTACCTCACCGTTGCCTTCGGCATCGAAGCGGTAGGCCTTGACCCTGCCAAAGCCGGTAATGCGCTTGATCTGCACAACCGACTGCTGCAGCAGCTCGACGATGCAACTGAGCTTGTGCACGCTGCCGACGAAGGCGCGGACCAGTGGGTAGTAATCACCATGCCCGGCTGGGCCACTGGCAGTGCGGATCGGCTCGAATTCGGTGATCAGCACCTGATCGTGGCGATGCACCAGTACGCGCATGTGGCTGCAGTCAGGGCTGGGCTGGCGCAGTTCAACGTCGCCGATATGAAACGGGAATACCTCATCGACCGGCAGATACTGCATCTGCGCGCGCAGGTCGAAACTGTCGCTGATCAGCTCGGCGAAGGTGCGCCCAAGCAAGTCTGGCGCCGCAGCCCCAAGCCAGCGCTCGGCGTTCTCGCTGGCTTGGAGCACGCGCAGGTCCTGCTCGTCGAGTACCAGCATGAAACCTTGCGGCTGGATGCTGCCGGGGACCTGGATAGGCTCCTGGGCGCAGCGCTCGACAGCCTGGTCGAATGCGGTGGGGGCAGTGGTCAAAGAGGTACTCCTGGTAATTCGGTCCTCGCCCGGCGGAAAGCGCATGGCACAGGATGTCGCTGCTGCAAAAGTATCAGATTGTCGATGGTTTTGCCGGCATATGGCCATTTGAGGTTCGATTAGTTCAGGGGTTCGCCCTCCACAGTAGAAAAAACCCATGAAGCGTCGTCAAACAGCGATGAGAACACCCTTCGAAAGCGGCAAATAGCCACCTAAGCCCTTGTTGTTAATGCCAATGAAGGGTAGGGCAAACCCGGCACGATCAGCCTGCGCTGCTACCCTCAAGGTCATGGCTTAAAACAGGGATAGTGCGGTGACGATACGCGGAGTGGCCTTGTGCTCAGGCCTTTTGTTAAGCGTAAACAGCCTGGCGGCGGATTTTCTGGTCGAGGTGCGGGTGCAGGTCGAGCGTGGTTGCATGCTGGTCAACCAGCCCCGCGATGCAGCGGCGCAAGCGCTGGGCCAGATCGACCTGGGCACTGCCGCGCGCCTTGACGGCGCCGGTGCGCCGTTGACTGGTGTGCTGCTCAGCCCGCGGCCACCACGGCTTGAGTGCAACCCGGACACGCCCTATCAGATCCGCGTCGACGGCGGCCAGCATGGTGGTGTCGGCGAGCTGCGCTTTCTGGCCAGCGCGGATGCGCAGGCCAAACCTATCCCCTACCGGCTTTACAGCGATGCGGCCTGGCGCCAGCCGCTGAGTGTGGACCGCGCTCAGTCGGCGCGCGTACCCGACAGTGGTTCAGTCGAGCTGCCACTGTATGCGCGCATTGACGCGCTGGCCTGGGTGCCACCCCCGGGGCTGTATGCGGACCTGTTGAAAGTCACGGTCACCTGGTAGGGCATTGCCATGAGCAAGGAGGCTACGTCATGAATCGCAGCAGCATTCTGCTCCTGAGCCTGGGTCCGCTGTTGCTGCCTGGCGCCGCGCATGGCAGCACCAGCGGTTTCATCGAAGCGCGCCTGGTGATCCGCGCCGCCTGCCAGATCAGCAGTGACCAGGCACCGGCCACGCTTGGTAACCCGGGGGTCATGGACTTTGGTGCCCGCGGGCCGAGTTGGCAGGAGCCATTGCAGGGCAAAGTTGATGAAATTGCCGGCGATGGCGGCCTGCAGATCAGCTGCACGCCGTCGGTGCGCGCGTTCAGCGTGCGCATCAATGGCGGCCAGAACGGTGGCGATGGCGTGCGCCGGCTGAGCAACGGCCGAGAGCTGATCCCCTACCAACTGGCGGTTGATCCCACCGGCAACAGTCGCTACCCGGTGGGCCAGGCGCGCACCTTCACCGTCAACAGCAGCCAGCAGATCCCGATTCCGATCTACGGCGTGGTCATCGCGCAGCCGCGCGCGCTGCCCGCCGGGCTTTACCGCGACACCCTCAGCGTGACCCTGGACTGGTAACACCCAAGGAGAATCCGATGCGCACACACCTTACCTGCTCTGTACTCGCCGGCCTTGCCCTGGCGTTGGCGTCCCAGGCTCAGGCAGCCACCGTGACCGGGACCATCAATTCGACCCTGACCCTGATCGCCGCCTGCCAGGTCAACGGCAGTGCCGGCGCATCCGGGGTCAACTTCGGTAATCTCAACTTCGGCACCCAGGACGCCTTGTTCGGCACTGCCAATGCCCAGGTGATGGGCCCGGGTGGTGGCGCCATGAGCATCCTCTGCTCGAACGGCACCGGGGCGACGATCCGCGTGCGCGCTGGCGCTCACGACGGCTCGTCGGCCGGCGGCACCCGCGCGCTGGCTGACGGCAACGGCAACTTCGTGCCCTACGACTTCTATACCGATGCCGGCCACACCGTGCCGTTGGCGATCGACGGCACCATCGCCGTGCCGACCAGCACCGGCGCTGCCCAGACCGTCAACCTGTATGGCCAGGCCAAGGGCAAGGCCGGCCTGCCGGCAGGCACGTACACCGATACCGTTGCCGTTGAGCTGACGTTCTGAGCCATGAACCGCTGGGTTGGTGCAACCATGGCGGGGCTGGGCCTGGTGCTGGCGTTGCCGTTGGGCGCAGCAACCACCAGTACCTTTCAGGTCAGCGCGCAGGTCGTGGCCGGGTGCCTGGTGGTGGGCGGGGTGAGTGCCTACGGCAGCCTCGACTTCGGCACGCAATCGGCCCTGTCCAAGGCCAGCGTCAGTGCAGCGCTGGGCGGCAGCACCGTGACCTTTCAGTGCACGCCGGGGGTGGCATTGAACATGGCGTTGGACGGAGGCCAGAACAACAGCGGGGGTATCCGCAACCTGAAACGCAGCGGCGGTACGCAACTGCTCGCCTACCAGCTGTATGGCGACGCAGGTTTCAGCCAGAGCCTGGCGGTCGGCCAGGTGACGCCGGTCAGTTACAGCAACGCCACAGCGATCAAGTTGCCGGTCTATGGCCGCACGCAGCTGCCGGGCACCTTGCCGGCAGGTACCTATACCGATGTCGTGCAGGTCACGGTGACCTGGTGAATGCAGGGATCAATACAACCAACCAAGGAGAAAGGCATGGGGGCAGGCGCGAAGTGGGCGCAAGCAATGATCGCTGGTTTGCTGCTGGCCAGTCAGCCGGCGGCGGCGGCAACCTCGGTGCTGATCTGGCCCATCGATCCGGTGCTGGAGGCCGATCAGAAGGCGGGCGCACTGTGGCTGGAAAACCGCGGTACCACGCCGGCCAACCTGCAGGTGCGCGTATTCGCCTGGCGTCAGGGCGGGTTCGAGGAGCAGTTCCAGGCCCAGCGCGAGATTATCGGCAGCCCGCCGGTGGCGAATATTGCGCCGGGGCAAAAGCAGCTGATCCGGCTGACCCGTACCGGCAGCTCGCCGGCCGGCCAGGAGCAGGCCTACCGGATCATCATCGACGAGATTCCCTCACCCCTGCCGGTCGATGCCGCTAACCAGGCGCCGACCGCGGCGATCCGCCTGCAGATGCGCTACTCGGTGCCGTTGTTCGTATATGGCGAGGGCCTGTGGGGTAAGCCAGACCCGCAAGGCAAGCGCAGCGCCGATGGCGTTGGCAAGCCGCAACTGAGCTGGCACGCGGTCAGCGTGCAGGGCAAGCCCTACGTCGAGCTGCGTAACAGCGGCCCGGTCCATGCGCGGCTGACCGACGTGGTGTTGCAGCAGTCCGGCCAGGACAAACCGGTGGTCGAGGGCCTGCTCGGCTATGTGCTGCCCGGCGCCAGTATGCGTTGGCCAGTGCCGGCGACACCGACCGCAGCGAGCGTACTCAAGGGCCGAGTCAACGGCCAGGATGTGGCCCAGGCGATCAGCCAGGGCAAGTGAAGCTTCGATGAACTGACGTCAGGGGCCACGGAGGACCCGACAATGGCTGGAAGCCGTGTGTGAAATGGCAGTCGTGGATGGCCCATCAGGTGTGCCTTGGCTTGCTGCTGGGGCCACAGCTGGCGGTGGCCAACGGCCTGCCGCCGCCACCCAGCGAGAGCAGTGCGGTCGCCGATGCCACGCTGTACCTCGACCTGCTGGTGAATCAGATGCCCAGGGCTGAATTGGTGCCCGTGCAGCAACGCGCCGGGCGCTTGTTCATCGCTGGCGAAGTGCTTGCTGCCGCAGGCATCAGCCTGCCCGGTGAGGTGCAGGGCGAAGTGGCGCTGGATGCTTATGCCCAGATGCATGCCGATTACGACAGCGCCAACCAGCGCCTGCTGTTGCAGGTGCCGGCCGCCTGGTTGCCGCTGCAGCGGGTGGGCGAGCGCGGCCTTTACCCAGCCAGCGACGCCCGCAGCAGTTTCGGCGCGCTGCTCAACTACGACGTCTACCTCAACGACACCGATGAGGGCGGCACCTACCTGGCCGCCTGGAACGAACTGCGCCTGTTCGACACCTGGGGCACGTTCAGCACCACCGGCCAGTGGCGTCAGGCCTTCAACAGCGCGCCGCAGGCCGATACCCGTCAGGGTTTTCTGCGCTACGACACCACCTGGCGCTACACCGACGAGCAACGCCTGCTGACTGTCGAGGCCGGCGACCTGGTCACCGGGGCCTTGCCCTGGACCAGCTCGGTGCGGGTCGGCGGCCTGCAACTGTCGCGTGATTTTGCCGCCCGCCCGGACCTGGTCACGTATCCGCTGCCGGCCTTTGCCGGCGAGGCGGCGGTGCCGACCTCGCTGGACCTGTTCATCAACGGCTACAAGGCCAGCACCACTGACCTGCAACCCGGGCCCTATACCCTGACCAATGTGCCGTTCATCAACGGTGCCGGCGAAGCGGTGGTGGTAACCACCGATGCGCTCGGCCGACAGGTGTCGACCACGCTGCCGTTCTACGTTACCAGCAGCCTGCTCCGCAAAGGCCTGAGCGACTTTTCACTGGCGGCCGGCAGCCTGCGCCGCGATTACGGTGTGCGTGATTTCAGCTACGGCGCAGGTGTCGCCAGCGCCAGCCTGCGCCACGGTGTCAGCGACAGCTTTACCCTCGAAGGCCACCTGGAGACTGCCGAGACCCTTGCCCTCGGCGGCTTGGGTGGGAATCTACGGCTGGGCAATTTCGGTGTGCTCAATGCGGCGTTGGCGCAAAGCCGTTTCGACGGCGAACAAGGCCAGCAGGTAGCGCTGGGTTACCAGTACAACAGTCAGCGCCTGGGTTTCAGCTACCAGCGTCTGCAGCGTCATGGCGACTACGCCGACCTGTCGCGGGTGGACACGCCTTACACGCAGCTGTCCAGGCGCAGTGAACAGGTTACCTTGAGCCTGAACCTTGAGCGCTATGGCAGCCTCGGTGCCGGCTACTTCGACGTGCAGGCCGGCGACGGCTCGCGCACCCGCCTGCTCAACCTGAGCTGGAGCCGCTCGTTGTGGGGCAACAGCAGCCTTTACCTGTCGGCCAACCGCGAGATCGGTGACAGCCAATGGGCCATGCAGGCGCAATTGGTGATCCCGTTCGACCTGCATGGCAGCCTCGCCCTGAGCATGGAGCGCAGCCAGGATGGCAGCCGCCAGCAGCGGGTCAACTACAGCCGGGCGGTACCGGTGGGCGGCGGTGTGGGCTTCAACCTCGGTTACGCCGATGGCGACCGCCAGGCCTACCGCCAGGCCGACGCCACCTGGCGCCTGCAGTCGGTTCAACTGCAGGCTGGCACCTATGGCAGCAGCGACGCCATGACTCGCTGGGCCGACGCCAGCGGGTCGCTGGTATGGATGGACGCCGGCGTGTTCGCCGCCAACCGGATTGACGATGCATTTGTGGTGGTCAGCACCGACGGTTACGCCGATGTGCCGGTGCGCTACGAGAATCAACTGGTCGGCCGCACCGACCGCAACGGCCACTTGCTGGTGCCGTACAGCAGCGGTTATTACCGCGGCAAGTATGAGATCGATCCGATGGAGCTGTCGGCGGACGTGTTGGCGCCGCAGGTCGAGCAACGCGTCGCGGTGCGCCGTGGCAGCGGCTACTTGCTGGAATTTCCGCTCAAGCGCGTGCTGGCGGCGAGCATCGTGCTGGTCGACGCCCAGCAGAACAACCTCAAGCTGGGCAGTCGGGTGACCCACCAGCAGAGTGGCAGCCTGGCGGTGGTGGGGTGGGACGGCCTGGTGTACCTGGAGAACCTCTCGGCGCACAACACCCTAAAAGTCGAGCTGGCCGATGGCGGCCAGTGCCAGGTTGGCTTTGATCTGCCGGAAGGGCAGGGAACGGTGCCGCTGATCGGCCCGCTGGTGTGCCAATGAATCGCCTGGCAGGGGCTGTGGCCCTGCTCGCAACGGTGATGGCGGCGCCGGCCTGGGGCCTGTGCAACATGGTCGATACCCTGCCGGCGAGCTTCGGCACGGTCAACTCGACTCTGGTGCGCAGCACGGTGCAAAGCGCCTCGACCACCAACGCCGGTTTGCAGTGCACCGGTTCTTTGCTCAGTCTGTTGAGTTCGGGTGATCACTTCTACGCAACCATTACCTCCACCACCAGCGGCCTGGTCGGGCCAACTGGCGATGTGATCCCTTACACCTTGTACGCCAACAACAGCACCAGCTTTCCGATCACCCGTGGCGTGGCGTTCGACTTCGCCCGCAATGGCATCCTCGACCTGCTTGGCTTGCTCAACGGCACCACGCCCAAGACCGTGCCTCTTTATGTGAAGACCAACCTGGGTGCCAATGTTGCTGCGGGCCTGTATCAGGAAACCCTGACCATCACCTGGGCCTGGGACTACTGTTCAGGGATCGGCCTGGGCGCCATCTGCCTCGGCCGGGATCAGGGGGGTGGCAGCCGTACCCTTGCCGTCAACCTGACCGTGAGCAATGACTGCCAGATCACCACGCCGAACATTGTCTTCAACAGCGCGCCGGTGGTCAGCGCGTTTACCACCGTCAATCAAAGCATCAATATCTCCTGCACCAAGGGCAGTAACTACACCGTTGGCCTGAATGATGGGCTAAGCCCGGCTGGCGGCAGGCGGCGGATGAAGTCACCGGCCAACAATTACCTGGCCTATGACATTTTCAAGAGCGCCGGCAGCGAGCGCTGGGGCTCGCTGAATACCGCAAGGCGTGCCAGCACCGATGCCAACGTCAACCCGGGCGCAGGCACTGGCACCGGCAGTCAGATCTTCAACTACAACGCGCGGGTCTACAGCGATCAACCGACGCCGCCGGCTGCGACCTACAGCGACAGCGTGATTCTGGATGTGCAGTTCTAGCTAGCGTAGATCCCGCACGATTTTCGCCAACGTCTCCAGTACCGCACCGGCCAAGTCCTTCGAACGCTGGCCGGACCAGCCCGTCTGCACATTGGGCGCGTCGTCGTGGTCCTTGAAGGGCATCTCCAGCGTGAGCGACAGGCAGTCGTACTGTTGCCCCACAGCGTTGCAGGCCAGGGTCAGGTTGGCCTGGCCAGGCTGGTCGCGGGTGTAGCCATGGGTGGTCTGAAAGTCTGCGGTAATGCTGCACAAGGTACTGCGGAACTGCTCTTCGAGCCGCGCCAGGCGTGGGCTGTAACCCGGGTTGCCTTCACAGGCGGCGGTGAACACATGGGGGATTTCTTCGTCCCCATGTACGTCGATAAAGGCATCGACACCGTATTGCTTCATCTGTGCCTGGGCAAACAGCACCTCGGGGCTGGTGTCGACACTGGCTGACTGCCAGGCACGGTTCAAATCCTGGCCTTTGAAGTTGGTGCGCAGATGGCCGAGCAAGGCACCGTCCGGGTTCATGTTCGGGATCAGGTACAGGTCGGCCTCGGCCAGCAATGCCTGTACCTGTTTGTCATTGGCTTCGAGGCGGTCGATCACACCTTCGATGAACCACTCGGCCATGTGCTCACCCGGGTGCTGCTGGGCAATCAGCCAGAGCTTGCGTTTGCCGGGCGCACCGTCACCGGCACGCAACAGGGGGATATCACGGCCCTGCACGCTGCGCCCATGGGCCAGCAACTCGACCCCGGGCAACTGCTGGGCGCGGTCGATCAATTGATTGTGGCGGGCACGCGAGTACGGTTCGAAGTAGGCGAACCACGCGTTGGGCTGGGTGGCTTGCAGCTCGAAGTGCAGGGCCTGGCCGTCGAAGTGGCTGGGTACGCGGAACCACACCTGCTGATCATACGAGGCCACGGCCTGATAGCCGCTCCAGGCGTTGGGGTAGGAAGACTGGCTGGCGTTGTCGAGGCTGAACCGGTGAGTATTACCTGGCGTCAGGCCGTCCACTTTGAAGTGAAACCACTGAAAGTGGCCACTGTGGCTGTCCGGGCGTATGGCCAGGCGTACCTGCTGCGGGTTGCTGGCGTCGAGCACTTCGATATTGCCGGAATCGAAATCGCAGTCGATGGTTACAGCGGGCGACGTCACGGTCATGGCCAGGCTCCTGTGGCTTTTTTTGTGACGGTTACTCTACACCGCTCGCTGCGCTGGCTGGGACTGCAAATGTATTGCCGGTTGGCAGGGCATGTTTCATCGAGTGTCGGCATTGCTCGGCAACGCCGCCAGGCCGCGCTTGGCTCACGGGCTGGGTTTACTCACACCCAGTACGCCATCGCCAGCAGGGCGGCCAGGCTCAGGCCAGCCGCAATCGAGCAACCGCCCAGTGACAGCGCTGCCTGACCCTGCCGGTACCCACCGTCCTGGCCCAGTTGGCGTGCCGGTGCGAGCAGGCGTCGCCAGTGCAGTTCGGTGTGGTGGAAGGCCTGCAAGTGCTCGTCGGCGGCGTCCAGCCAACGGCGGAAGTCGATCCGCTCGCTGGCGCTGACCTGCGGGTTCTGCAGGCGCACATACCAATGGCCGGCGGCGCTGGCAAAACGGTCAGGTCGCGGCTGAGTGCCCTGCAATGCCTGATGCATATGCCGTTCGACGGCCTCGATGCTCAGACCGAGGCGTTCGGCAATGGCGGCAAACGGCAATTGTTCGAGGCGGCTGAGCAGAAAGACTTGTTGCACCCGCCGCGGCAGACGGCGCAGGCGGTGCAGCAGGGCGTCTTCATCGGTGTGGCTGTGCAGGTGCTGTTCAAGGGGCAGCAGACGGGTCATCGAGGGCTCCTTGCTCAGGTCTAGGGGTGGGGGCATCTTCCCTGATGCGCGAACAGCTTAATCTTAACGAGATTGATTCTCAAGTGCTGTTTGCGCAAAAGGTTGTTACATCCATTCACCTGTAGAAACACATTTGCTATGATCGCGGCCATCAAGCGGTACCGATCTTCATTAGCCTGAAGAGCAAAAAAAAAGACCCGGCAAAAAGCCGGGTCAAAAACCGTGATTAGCCTGATGAGGAGATAATCTGAGAGTCCGACCTAAGGTCTCCAGGTTATCCAGCGGGTCTCGCGACCTGCTGAGTGCAATAATAATCGTTATCATTTGCCAGTCAAACGATATTTGTTGAAATCGGTAAAAAATTTACCTGCACCCCTCATCCTGTCCCGGCAATCGGGGCCATTGCCGTTACCTGGCACTCACGTATCGCCCCTATCTATCGCCTGCTGTAACCGCCTTTTTGTGCTCGAGCAGTGACCTTGCCATGTTCACCATGTGCATCAGCGCCAGCGTTACCTCGCGGGTCATGCCGTCCTGATGGGTGGCGGTTTCATGGGCCGTGGCCGCAGCGCAGCGCAACAGAGCCAGCGCGTGATCATGGGCTTCGCCGATTGAAACCCCGGGCTGCAAGGTCCACACCTTGTTGTCCAGGTTGGGCCGCGGCGGGGTGGGATTGAGGTAGTAGTCGAGCGCGCGACGCGCAGCTTCAGTGTCCAGATCTGTTTCGTCTTTTTTCATGGGGTTTCATCCTGATACCGGGAACGGCCCTGTTGGAAGGACTCTGCCTGATTCTAATACCTAAAGTATTTGTGTGCTTTGAAGGAAATACTACCTTATGTGTATTGAGCGCCTAGAGGCAGTCCGTATCGTGCCAGCGATGAATATGGATAAATGGATTGCCCTCATCCGTGACCGGATGGAGGAGCTCGACATCTCGCAGGAACTGCTCGCCGAGCGTGTTGGCGTATCCCAAGGCAGCATTGGCCACTGGCTGTGCAAACGCCGGCAACCACGGGTCGATTCGATGAACAAGGTCTTCGTCGAGCTGGGCATGCCGCACTACCACGTCAGCCTGCAATTGCAGGTGGCCGGGCAGATCGGTGAAGAGCGCGTGCGCTATGCAGTCGACGACAGCGTCGAGGATGAAGACTGGACCAAATACATTGTGTGCTTTCGTTACCCGGTGTTGGGGTGGGACGCACTGGGCAGCGACGCGGTAGCCGACCCTGCTGTATTCGAGCAGACCGACTACCTGGCCAAGGGCAACGCCTGGTGGCTACCGGTTGAAAACGATGCAATGAGCGCCGTCAGTGGCAAGAGCGTTGCCCAGGGCATGCTGGTGCTGGTCGACAGTGGCGTTGCCGTGGAGCCAGGGCGTTTGGTGGTGGCCCGCCAGCCCGGCAAGTCGGCGATCTTCCGCCAGCTGACGGAGGAGGGCGGCCAACGCTACCTGAAGGCTCTCAATGGCAGCTACCCGACATTGGTGTGCGAAGAGGGTTGTGAATTCCTCGGGGTGATTGTGCGCGTGCACGGGATCTTCTGATCGCCTGGCTCCGTGGCGCCGTAACCCGGCCCACGGAGCACGCACAAGCGTTACTCCAACTCGACCAGTACCGCGCCCTCAGCGACCATGTCGCCTTCTTCACACAGCAGCGCTTTGACCGTACCCGCCTGGGCGGCGCGGATGCTGTGTTCCATCTTCATTGCCTCCAGCACCACCAGCGCCGTGCCGGCCTCGACCGCCTGGCCAGGCGCGACCAGTACCCGCACGATACTGCCATTCATGGGTGCACTCAGCCCGCCGTGCTGGCTGCTGCTGGCCTCGGCCTCGGCAATCGGGTCGTAGGCGCTCACGGCATGCATGTCGCCATCCCAGTGCAGGTACAGGGTGGCGCCCCGACGAATCGCCAGATGACGCCGGCGCACGCCGTCCACATCCTGGCACAGCTGTTCACCTTCCAAGCGTAGGGTCGAGGGCGCGTTGGCCCGCAACGTCACCGCTTGCACCTGCCCGCCGCTGTGCAGATGCACGCTGCTCTGGCTGGGCAGACCCAGGCGCAGGCCCGTGGGGGCGGCCCACGGTGAGTCGACGTCATCTTCGCGAACCCGCGTGGCTTCGCTCTGCAGCCAGGCCTGCGCTGCGGCTTCCCAGAACTGCGCGGGCAGCTCGCCAGGGGCGGGCAGCAATGCGTCCTGATGCCGGGGGATGAAGCCGGTATCCAGCTCGGCCGCAGCAAACGCCGGGTGGGCCAGAATCCGCCGCAGGAAGGCGATGTTGGTCTTGACCCCGCCTATAGCAAACTCATCGAGCATGGCCAGCAAGCGCAGGCGTGCCTGCTCGCGGTCTTCACCCCAGGCAATCAGCTTGCCCAGCATCGGGTCATAGAACGGCGACACCTGGTCCCCTTCACTGACGCCGCTGTCGACCCGGCAGCCTTCGCCAGGCGCCGACTCGCGGTACAGCGCCAGGCGCCCGGTGGCCGGCAGAAACTCGTTGGCGGGATCTTCGGCATACAGCCGCACTTCAATCGCATGGCCACGCAGCGGCACCTGCGCCTGCGTGATCTGCAGCGGCTCGCCGCGGGCCACGCGGATCTGCCAAGCGACCAGATCAAGCCCAGTGATTGCCTCGGTGACCGGGTGCTCGACCTGCAGCCGGGTATTCATCTCCATAAAGAAGAACTCGCCGCGGGCATCGAGCAGAAACTCGACAGTGCCGGCACCGACATAGCCAATCGCCTGCGCGGCGCGCACGGCCGCTTCGCCCATGGCTTTGCGCAGCTCCGGTGCCAGCCCTGGTGCTGGCGCTTCTTCGACGACCTTTTGATGGCGGCGCTGGATCGAGCAGTCGCGCTCGTTCAGGTACAGGCAGTTGCCGTGCTGGTCGGCGAATACTTGAATTTCCACGTGGCGCGGCTTGAGCAGGTACTTCTCCACCAACATCTGCGCATCGCCGAACGAGGCTTGCGCTTCACGCTGGGCCGAGGCCAGTGCGTCGGCCAGCTGGCTGACGTCTTCTACCACCTTCATGCCCTTGCCGCCGCCACCGGCACTGGCCTTGAGCAACACCGGGTAGCCGATGCGCTCGGCGGCTTCGCGGAAGGTCTGCAAATCTTGCTCGGCGCCGTGGTAGCCAGGTACCAAGGGCACGCCAGCAGCCTCCATCAACGCTTTTGCTGCCGACTTGCTGCCCATGGCGTCGATGGCGCTGGCCGGAGGGCCGAGGAAGATCAGCCCGGCCTGCTCGATGGCTCGGGCGAAGCCTGCGTTCTCCGACAAAAAGCCGTAGCCTGGGTGAATCGCCTGGGCACCGCTGGCGTTGGCTGCTGCCAGCAGTTTAGTGATATCGAGATAGCTCTCGGCAGCCTTGCTGCCCCCCAGATCAACACGGATATCGGCCTCGCGAGTGTGCAGTGCGTCGCGGTCAATGGCGCTGTGCACGGCGACCGTGGTCAGGCCCATGGCTTTGGCGGTGCGCATCACCCGGCAGGCGATTTCGCCGCGGTTGGCAACCAGCAAGGTAGTCAGGGTCGGGTGGCTCATGGGCGTGCTTCCTTGTCGGTGGGTTGCCAGGCGGGGCGGCGCTTGTCGAGGAAGGCACGCAAGCCCTCCTGGCCCTCGGCGCTGACGCGGATGCGGGCAATGCTGTTTTCGCAGTAACGGCGCACGGCCGGGGTCAGCTCGCCGTGGCCGACCTCGCGCAGCAGGTCCTTGCTGGCGCGCAGTGCCTGCGGGCTGTTGAGCAGCAGGTTGTCGACCCAGGCCTCGACCTGCTGCTCGAGTTGCTCCGCCGGGTAGGCTTCAGCAAGCAAGCCCAACTGCTGCGCCCGCACGCCGCTGAAGCGCTCGGCGGTCAGCGCATAACGGCGGGTGGCCCGCTCGCCGATGGCCTTGACCACGAACGGGCTGATCACCGCTGGTGCCAGGCCGATGCGCACTTCCGAGAGGCAGAACTGCGCGTCCTCACTGCCGATGGCCATATCGCAGCAACTGATCAGGCCCAAGGCGCCGCCAAAAGCGGCACCTTGCACCACGGCCAGGGTGGGCAGCTTGAGGTTGTACAGGTTGTACATCAGGTCGCCCAGCTGGTGGGCGTCGTCCAGGTTGGTATTGAAGTCGAGCTGCGCCGATTGCTGCATCCAGGCCAGGTCGGCGCCGGCGCTGAAGTGCCGGCCACGGCCGCGCAGCAAAACGAAGCGCAGGCTTGGGTCGGAGCCTAGGCGATCAACGGCGACGATCAGTTCGCGGATCATCTGCGCGTTGAAGGCATTGTTCTTGTCGGCCCGGTTCAGCCACAGGGTGGCGAAGCCGCGGGGGTCCTTGATCAGTTCAAGGGTGCTGTAGTCGCTCATGGGGTCACATCCGGAAGATGCCGAAACGGCTCTGTTCGATCGGCGCATTGAGCGCGGCAGACAACGCCAGGCCCAGGACATCGCGGGTCTGCGCCGGGTCGATGACGCCGTCGTCCCACAGCCGCGCGCTGGAATAGTAGGGGTGGCTCTGGCGCTCGTACTGATCAAGAATCGGCTGCTTGAGCGCGGCTTCGTCAGCGCTGCTGAATACCGCACCGGCGCGTTCGCTCTGCTCGCGCTTGACCTGGACCAACACGCCGGCCGCCTGTTCGGCGCCCATCACGCCGATCCGTGCGTTGGGCCACATCCACAGCATGCGTGGGTCGTAGGCGCGGCCGCACATGCCGTAGTTGCCCGCGCCAAAGCTGCCGCCGATGATCACCGTGAATTTCGGCACCTGGGCGCAAGCCACCGCCGTCACCAGCTTGGCGCCATGCTTGGCGATGCCGCCTTCTTCGTACTTCTTGCCGACCATGAAGCCGGTGATGTTCTGCACAAACAGCAGCGGGATGCCGCGCTGGCACGCCAGTTCGATGAAGTGCGCGCCTTTTTGCGCAGCTTCGGCAAACAGGATGCCGTTGTTGGCCAGAATCGCCACCGGGTAGCCGTGCAGGTGGGCGAAGCCGCACACCAAGGTGGTGCCGAACAGCGCCTTGAACTCATCGAAGACCGAGCCGTCGACCAGCCGCGCAATCACCTCGCGCACATCGAACGGCTGCTTGGCGTCAGCCGGCACCACGCCATACAGCTCGTCTGCGCTGTACAGCGGCGCGACCGGCGTGCGGCATTGCAGGCGGCCGAGCTTGTGCCAGTTAAGGTTGGCCACGCTGCGCCGGGCCAGGGCCAGGGCGTGTTCGTCGTTGTCGGCGTAGTGGTCGGCCACGCCGCTGGTGCGACAATGCACATCGGCGCCGCCCAGCTCCTCGGCGCTGACCACCTCACCCGTTGCGGCTTTGACCAGCGGCGGCCCGGCGAGAAAGATCGTCGCCTGCTGACGGACCATGATCGCCTCGTCGGCCATCGCCGGCACGTAGGCGCCGCCAGCGGTGCAGGAGCCCATCACCACCGCGATCTGCGGGATGCCCAGGGCGCTCATGTTGGCCTGGTTGAAGAAGATCCGACCGAAGTGCTCACGGTCCGGGAACACCTCATCCTGACGCGGCAGGTTGGCGCCGCCGGAGTCGACCAGGTAGATGCACGGCAGGCGGTTCTGCAGGGCGATGGTCTGCGCGCGCAGGTGTTTTTTCACCGTCAGCGGGTAATAGGAGCCGCCTTTGACCGTGGCATCGTTGGCCACGATCATGCATTCGACGCCTTCGACCCGACCGATGCCGGCGATCACGCCAGCGGCGGGGACGTCTTCGCCGTACACCTCGTAAGCGGCCAGTTGGCCGATCTCAAGAAACGCCGAGCCGGCATCGAGCAGGCGGTCGATACGCTCGCGCGGCAACAGTTTGCCCCGCGCCGTGTGCCGCTCCTGGGCCTTGGCGCCGCCGCCCTGGCTGATCTGGGCGAGCAGGCTGCGCAGCGCCTGAACCTGTTCGAGCATGGCCGCGCTGTTGGCGGCAAACTCGGCCGAGCGCGGGTTGATCTGGGTGTGCAGAATAGCCATGGGCGCGGGTCCTTGTGCTCAGCGGGTTTCGTTGAACAGTTCGCGGCCGATCAGCATCCGGCGGATCTCGCTGGTGCCGGCGCCGATTTCGTAGAGCTTGGCATCGCGCAGCAGGCGACCCGCCGGAAACTCGTTGATATAGCCGTTGCCGCCCAGGATCTGGATCGCCTCCAGCGCCATCTGCGTGGCCCGCTCGGCGCTGTAGAGGATCACCCCGGCGGCGTCCTTGCGGGTGGTTTCGCCACGGTCGCAGGCCTGCGCCACCGCATACAGATACGCCCGGCTGGCATTGAGCTGGGTGTACATGTCGGCGATCTTGCCCTGGATCAGCTGGAACTCGCCGATGCTCTGGCCGAACTGCTTGCGGTCGTGGATGTACGGCACCACCAGGTCCATGCAGGCTTGCATGATCCCGGTCGGGCCACCGGAGAGCACTACGCGCTCGTAGTCCAGGCCGCTCATCAGCACGCGCACGCCGCCATTGAGTTGGCCGAGGATGTTTTCCGCCGGCACCTCGACGTTGTCGAAGAACAGCTCGCAGGTGTTGGAGCCACGCATGCCCAGCTTGTCGAACTTGCTGCTGCGCGAGAAGCCCTGCCAGTCGCGCTCGACGATGAACGCGCTGATGCCATGGGCGCCCTTGTCCAGGTCGGTCTTGGCGTAGATCACGTAGGTGTTGGCATCTGGGCCGTTGGTGATCCAGGTCTTGCTGCCGTTGAGTACGTAATGGTCGCCGCGCTGTTCGGCGCGCAGCTTCATCGACACCACGTCCGAACCGGCATTCGGCTCGCTCATCGCCAGCGCACCGACGTGTTCGCCGCTGAGCAGCTTGGGCAGGTACTTGAGTTTCTGCGCGTGGCTGCCGTTGCGGTTGATCTGGTTGACGCAGAGGTTGGAGTGCGCGCCGTAGGAGAGGGCCACCGAAGCCGAGCCGCGGCTGATCTCTTCCATCGCCACGACGTGGGCCAGATAACCCAGGCCGGCGCCGCCGTATTCTTCCGGCACGGTGATGCCGAGCAGGCCCATGTCGCCGAACTTGCGCCACATGTCGGCGGGGAACAGGTTGTCCTGGTCGATCTGCGCCGCGCGCGGCGCAAGTTCCGCAGCCACGAAGGCACGAACCTGGTCGCGAAGCATGTCGATGGTCTCGCCGAGGGCGAAGTTCAGGCTGGGGTAATGCATGGGCGGGCACCTTTACTTATTGTTCTTGAATTTCACCACGCGCCGTGTGTAGGAGCGGCCTTGCGTCGCGAAAGGCCCGCAAAGCGGGCCCGGCGATTTCGGAGGCGAAGCTGCAATCGTGGGGCCGCTACGCGACCCTTTCGCGACACAAGGCCGCTCCTACACGGGGCGGTGTTGTAGCTGGTTGACGTTAACGTAAACCTGCGACCGCAGGGTGTCAATCGTAGTATCCCCTTTACGTAAACGTAAAGCATGAGGCGCATGCTGAGTGGGGCTCTGACACAATCAAAAAGGGCCGCAAAGCGGCCCTCGGAAAACGTGCTTGTTGACTATGCTCAGACCTTGACCGGCGGCTCTTCACTCGGCGGATCGCCCACGGTAGGCGGCATGGTCGGTTTGATCGGCAACTCATCCGGATCATCCTGCGGCACCGGCGGCGGCAAGCTTGGATCGTCGATGTTCGGATCGGGAGTTTCCGCCGGGATTGGAATGTTCATGGCCTGACCTCGCTGGGTTGATGAGGGATGCAAAGGCTTTGAACGATGCCTGCGCCATTTGCTCATTTTTTTTGAACCCCCCATGCGTTCGACGGCTCTGAACCCTTACCGCCTCAAGCCCACAGGGAGCAAGGTCCGATGTCTCGCAACGAGCCCTTCGAAAGCGTGCCCATGGCCAATGACCACCCGGATCAGGCGATCAGCCTGGCCCAGGCGTTACTGGCGCCGCGTCTGGTCATTGAAGACACCGCACCGGTACTCGACGGCGGCACCTTTGCCGCCAAAGCCATCAGCGGCCAGCCAGTGCCGGTCAGCAGCAAAGTCTACAGCGACGGCCATGATCGGCTGATGGTGGTACTGCACTGGCGCGAAGCGCGCAGCCGTGAGTGGCACAGCGTGCCGATGGAGGACGCCGGCAATGATCTGTGGCGTGGGGAATTCACCCCGACCGGATTGGGCCTGCACTTGTTCAACATCGAGGCCTGGATCGACCCGTACGCCACCTATTGCTACGACCTGGAAAAGAAATTCAACGCCGCGGTCGAGATCAAGCTGGAGCTGGAGGAAGGCCGCCTACTGCTGGGCAAGGGCGCCGAGCGCACTGACGGCGCCTTGCGTGAGCAGATCCAGGCGCTGCAGTCGCGCCTGAGTGGGCTGGATGAGCAAGCCCAGGTTGCGCTGCTGCTGGGTGACGATGCCGCGCGCCTGATGGCCCAGGCCGAGCACCGCAGCTACCTGACCCGCAGTGTCGAATTCCCGCTGGACGTCGACCGCCCGGCCGCGCAGTTCGCCAGTTGGTACGAGCTGTTCCCACGCTCGATCACCGACGATCCGGCGCGCCATGGCACCTTCAACGACGTCCATGCGCGTCTGCCGATGATCCGTGACATGGGCTTTGATGTGCTGTACTTCCCGCCGATTCACCCGATCGGCCGCAGCCACCGCAAAGGCCCCAACAATTCGTTGCAGGCAGGCCCCAATGACCCGGGCAGCCCGTATGCGATCGGCAGTGCCGACGGCGGTCATGACGCCATTCACCCGCAACTGGGCAGCCGCGAAGACTTCCGCAAGCTGGTGGCTGCAGCCGCCGAGCACGGCCTGGAAATCGCCCTGGACTTTGCCATCCAGTGCTCGCAGGACCACCCTTGGCTGGTCGAACACCCCGGCTGGTTCAGCTGGCGCCCGGACGGCACCATCCGCTATGCGGAAAACCCGCCGAAAAAATACCAGGACATCGTCAACGTCGACTTCTATGCCGCCGAAGCCGTGCCGTCGCTGTGGCTGGCGCTGCGCGACGTGGTCATCGGCTGGGTCGAGGAGGGGGTCAAAACCTTCCGCGTCGACAACCCGCACACCAAACCGCTGCCGTTCTGGCAATGGCTGATCGCCAATGTGCGCAGCCAGTACCCTGACGTGCTGTTCCTTGCCGAGGCCTTCACCAAACCGGCGATGATGGCCCGGTTGGGCAAGGTGGGCTATGCGCAGAGCTACACCTACTTCACCTGGCGCAACAGCAAGCAGGAGCTGCAGGAATACTTCGAGACATTGAACCAGCCGCCGTGGAGCCAGTGCTACCGGCCGAACTTCTTCGTCAATACGCCGGACATCAACCCGTTCTTCCTGCAGCGCTCGGGCCGCGCAGGCTTCTTGATTCGCGCCGCACTGGCGACCATGGGCTCAGGCCTGTGGGGCATGTATTCAGGTTTTGAGCTGTGTGAAGCGGCGGCGATTCCGGGCAAGGAAGAGTACCTGGACTCGGAGAAGTACGAGATCCGTCCACGCGACTTCACCGCGCCCGGCAACATCATCGCCGAGATCGCCCAGCTCAACCGCATCCGCCGGCAAAACCCGGCCCTGCAGACGCACCTGGGCGTGGCGTTCTTCAATTGCTGGAACGACAACATCCTGTACTTCGCCAAACGCACCGCCGACCGCGAAAACTACATCCTGATCGCGATCAACCTGGACCCGGACAACGTCCAGGAGGCCAACTTCGAACTGCCACTGTGGGAACTGGGTCTGGACGACAATGCCAATACCTACGGCGAGGACCTGATGAATGGCCACCGCTGGACCTGGCACGGCAAGACCCAGTGGATGCGCATCGACCCGAGCTATCAGCCGTTTGGAATCTGGCGTATCAGCGCCGCGCAGTAGCCTCGATCTCGTACAGGAGTCGCACATGGCCAAGCGTTCACGCCCGGCAGTGTTTATCGATGACCCGCTCTGGTACAAGGATGCGGTGATCTACCAGCTGCACATCAAGTCGTTTTTCGACGCCAACAACGATGGCATCGGTGATTTTGCCGGGCTGATCAGCAAGCTCGATTACATCGCCGAGCTGGGCGTCAACACGCTGTGGCTGCTGCCGTTCTACCCCTCGCCGCGGCGCGATGACGGCTATGACATTGCCGAGTACAAGGCCGTGCACCCGGACTACGGCAGTATGGCCGATGCCAAACGCTTCATCGCCGAGGCGCACAAGCGCGGCTTGCGGGTGATCACCGAACTGGTCATCAACCACACCTCCGACCAGCATCCGTGGTTCCAGCGCGCGCGCCATGCCAAGCGTGGCAGCAAGGCGCGGGACTTCTACGTGTGGTCGGATGACGACCAGAAGTACGACGGCACGCGGATCATCTTCCTCGATACCGAAAAGTCCAACTGGACCTGGGATCCGGTTGCCGGGCAGTACTTCTGGCACCGCTTCTACTCGCACCAGCCAGACCTCAACTTCGACAATCCGCAGGTGCTCAAGGCGGTTATCGATGTGATGCGCTACTGGCTCGACATCGGCGTCGACGGCCTGCGTCTGGACGCTATCCCTTACCTGATCGAACGCGATGGCACCAATAACGAGAACCTGGCCGAAACCCATGTGGTGCTCAAGGCCATCCGCGCCGAGATCGACGCCAATTATCCGGACCGCATGCTCCTGGCCGAGGCCAACCAGTGGCCAGAAGACACCCGCCCGTACTTTGGCGAAGGCACTGGCGACGAATGCCACATGGCCTTTCACTTTCCGCTGATGCCGCGCATGTACATGGCCCTGGCCATGGAAGACCGCTTCCCGATCACCGACATCCTGCGCCAGACGCCGGAGATTCCGGCGGACTGCCAATGGGCGATCTTCCTGCGCAACCACGATGAGCTGACCCTGGAAATGGTCACCGACCGTGAGCGCGATTACCTGTGGAATTACTACGCTGAAGACCGCCGCGCCCGGATCAACCTCGGCATCCGCCGACGCCTGGCGCCGCTGCTGCAGCGTGACCGCCGGCGCATCGAGCTGCTGACCAGTCTGCTGCTGTCGATGCCCGGCACACCGACCCTGTACTACGGCGATGAGCTGGGCATGGGCGACAACATCTACCTGGGCGACCGCGATGGCGTGCGCACGCCGATGCAGTGGTCACCGGACCGCAACGGCGGCTTCTCGCGCGCCGACCCGCAGCGGCTGGTGCTGCCCCCGGTGATGGACCCGCTCTACGGCTACCAGACGGTCAACGTCGAAGCCCAGGCCCACGACCCGCATTCGCTGCTCAACTGGAACCGGCGCATGCTTGCCGTGCGCAAGCAGCAGAAGGCTTTTGGCCGCGGCAGCATGAAAACCCTGACGCCGAGCAATCGGCGCATTCTGGCTTATATCCGCGAGTACACCGACGCCAACGGCAACAGCGAAACCATCCTCTGCGTGGCCAACGTGTCCCGCGCCGCGCAAGCGGCCGAGCTCGACCTGTCACAGTACGTCGGCAGGGTGCCGGTGGAGATGCTTGGCGGCAGTGCTTTCCCGCCGATTGGCCAGCTGCCGTTCCTGTTGACCCTGGCGCCTTACGGCTTCTACTGGTTCGTCCTCGCCTCCCGCGAGCGCATGCCCAGCTGGCATGCCGAGCCTGCAGAAAGCCTCCCTGAACTGACCACATTGGTGCTGCGTAAACGTATGGAAGAGCTACTTGATGCCCCCGCACGAGACGCCCTGGAAACCTCGGTGCTGCCGCAATACCTGCCCAAGCGGCGCTGGTTTGCCGGCAAGGAAGCGCCGATTGACCAGATTCGGCTGAGCTATGGCGTACGCCTGGCCACCGCCACCACACCGGTTTTGCTGGCCGAGCTGGAGGTGCTCAGCAACGGCGTGACCACCCACTATCAATTGCCGTTCGGCCTGCTCCCCGAAGACCAGATCCATAGTGCTCTGCCCCAGCAGCTGGCCCTGTCACGCGTGCGCCGGGGCAGTCAGGTCGGCCTGATCACCGACGCCTTCGTGCTCGAGCCGTTCATCCGCGCGGTGCTGCGTAACTGCCAGGACGGCACCGTGCTGCCATACGAGCACGGCGAGTTGCGCTTCCAGGCGACTGACCTGCTGGCGCCGCTTGGCCTGGATGAAGACAGCCCGGTGCGCTACTTGAGTGCCGAGCAGTCGAACAGTTCGGTGGTAATCGGCGATTGCGTGGTGCTCAAGCTGATCCGCCGGGTCAATCCGGGCATTCACCCGGAGCTTGAAATGAGCGCCTACCTGACCGCTGGCGGCTTTGCCAATATCTCGCCGCTGCTGGCCTGGGTCAGCCGCATCGATGCGCAGAACGAACCCAATCTGTTGATGATCGCCCAGGGTTACCTGAACAATCAGGGTGACGCCTGGGCCTGGACCCAGAACACCCTGGAACGCGCCATTCGCGATGAAATGGAGCCCACTCGTACCGACGCCGAAGCCCACACCGATGCCCTCACCGAGCTCAACGGCTTTGCCGCACTGTTCGGTCAGCGTCTGGGTGAAATGCACCTGCTGCTGGCCACGCCGACTGAAGACGAGGCCTTCGCGCCACGTGCCAGCAGCGCCGCAGACAGCGCCCGCTGGGGCGAGCAGATCAGCGCCGAACTGACCCACGCGCTGGACCTGCTGGCGCAGCACCGGGACAGCCTCGACAGCGAAAGCCAGGCGTTGGTCGACGACCTGCAGCAGCAGCGCGACGGCCTTGCCAAGCGTGTCGAGGAACTGGCTCAACAGGCCCAAGGCGGCCTGCTCATGCGCGTGCATGGTGACCTGCATCTGGGCCAGGTGCTGGTGGTGCAGGGCGACGCCTACCTGATCGACTTCGAGGGTGAGCCGGCCCGGCCGCTGCAGGAGCGCCGCGCCAAGCACAGCCCGTACAAAGATGTCAGCGGTGTGCTGCGCTCATTCGACTATGCTGCTGCGATGATTCTGCGCAGCGACGCGGCCGTTGACCTGTCCGACGCCGCCCGGCAAGCACGTCAGCGGGTTGCCCGGCAGTACCTGCACCAGTCGCGTCACGCCTTTGTCGAAGCCTATGGCCTGGCCACCGCCGCCATGCCCCATGCCTGGGAGCAGGCCGACGGCGAGCGCGCGGCGCTGGAGCTGTTCTGCCTGGAAAAAGCTGCCTACGAAATCACTTACGAAGCCGAAAACCGGCCAAGCTGGCTGGCCGTGCCTTTGCATGGTCTGCATGGACTGATCAGTACCTGGGGAGAGTCATAAATGAACGCAACCACGCGTGACAACGGCGGCCTTCGGCAACGGGACATCGACGCCCTGGCCCGCGCCGAGCACGCCGATCCATTCGCTGTGCTCGGCCCGCACCCGGACGGTGCGGACGGCCAGTTCGTGCGTGCTTTTCTACCGGGCGCGCTCAGCGCGAACGTGATTTCGCGCAGCGACGGCAGCGTGCTTGCCGAGATGCAGCAGGGCAGCCTGCCCGGGCTGTTCACCGCGCACCTGGCGCAGCCGCAGGCCTACCAGCTGGCGATCAACTGGGCCGGTGGCGAACAGGTTACCGAAGACCCGTACAGCTTTGGCCCGCAGCTGGGCGACATCGACATGCACCTGTTTGCCGAAGGCAATCACCGTGACCTGGCCGGGCGTTTTGGCGCTCAGCCAACCCAAGTCGACGGCGTTGACGGGGTGCTGTTCTCGGTGTGGGCCCCCAACGCCAGGCGCGTCTCGGTAGTCGGCCATTTCAACAACTGGGACGGCCGCCGCCACCCGATGCGCATGCGCCATGGTGCCGGCGTATGGGAGCTGTTTCTGCCGCGCCTGGGCGTTGGCGAAACCTACAAGTTCGAAGTGCTGGGCAAGGACGGTGTGTTGCCGCTCAAGGCCGACCCGTTGGCGCGCGCTACCGAACTGCCGCCCAGCACTGCCTCGAAAGTGGCCGGCCCGTTGGCGCATGAATGGCGCGACCAGGACTGGATGGAGCAACGTGCCCAGCGCCATGCCTACGACGCGCCGCTGTCGATCTACGAACTGCACGTCGGCTCATGGCAATGCGAGTTGAATGACAACGGTGAAGTCGCCCGACAGTACAACTGGCGTGAACTGGCCGAGCGCCTGGTGCCGTATGTGCAGGAGCTGGGATTCACCCACATCGAGATGCTGCCGATCATGGAGCACCCGTTCGGTGGCTCGTGGGGTTATCAGCCGCTGTCGATGTTCGCACCGACCTCGCGCTACGGCACTGCCGAAGATTTTGCCGCGTTCATCGATGCCTGCCACGAAGGCGGCATCGGCGTGATCCTCGACTGGGTGCCGGCGCATTTCCCCACCGACGAGCACGGCCTGGCGCGCTTCGATGGCACCGCGTTGTATGAATACGAAAACCCGCTGGAAGGCTTCCATCAGGACTGGAACACGCTGATTTACAACCTCGGCCGCAACGAGGTGCGCGGGTTCATGATGGCCTCGGCGCTGCACTGGCTGAAGTACTTTCATATCGACGGCTTGCGCGTCGATGCTGTCGCCTCGATGCTCTACCGCGACTACTCGCGCAAAGCCGGCGAGTGGGTGCCCAACCGCCATGGCGGCCGCGAGAACCTGGAGGCTATCGACTTCCTGCGCCACCTCAACGGCGTGGTTGCCCATGAAGCGCCGGGGGCGTTGGTCATCGCCGAGGAATCGACTTCCTGGCCCGGCGTCAGCCAACCGACCCAGCAGGGCGGCCTGGGCTTTGACTACAAGTGGAACATGGGCTGGATGCATGACACCTTGCATTACATCCAGAACGACCCGGTGCACCGCAATCATCACCACAACGAGCTGAGCTTCGGCCTGATCTATGCCTATTCCGAGCATTTCATCCTGCCGATTTCCCATGACGAAGTGGTGCATGGCAAGCATTCGCTGATCGACAAGATGCCCGGTGACCGCTGGCAGAAGTTCGCCAACCTGCGCGCTTATCTGGCGTTCATGTGGATGCACCCCGGCAAGAAGCTGTTGTTCATGGGCTGCGAGTTTGCTCAGTGGCGTGAGTGGAACCATGATCAGCAGCTGGACTGGTACCTGCTGCAATACTCCGAGCACCAGGGCGTCAAGCAACTGGTAGGCGACCTCAACCGGCTGTACCGCGAGCTGCCGGCATTGCATGAACAGGACTGCAAGCCGCAGGGCTTCCAGTGGCTGATCGGCGACGATGCGCAAAACAGCGTATTTGCCTGGTTGCGCTGGAGCAGCAGCGGCGAGCCATTGCTGGTGGTGGCCAACTTCACGCCGGTGCCGCGTGAGGGTTATCGCGTTGGTGTGCCGTTTGGTGAGCATTGGCAAGAGCTGCTCAACACCGATGCGCAGGAGTATGCCGGCTCCAACGTCGGCAATTTTGGCGCGGTCGCCACCGAGGCGTTGCCGGCCCATGGGCAGCCGCTGTCGTTGGCGCTGAACCTGCCGCCCTTGGGCGTACTGGTGCTCAAACCAGCCCATTGAGGCCCGTTCGGGCAAGCTCCAGCGACGCTGCAGCTTGCCCGGGTCGGTTCACCAGCGCATCTTCACGCCCAGGCTGCCAATCAGCCCGTTCAAGTCATTGTCGTCGACGTCGCTGCTGTAGTCGGCGCTGACGAACAACGCCACATCCGGTGTCATCCGCGCGACCAGCCCCAGCCCCAGTTCGACGGTGGTCGACTTGCGCGAGCTGGATATCTTGTCGACCTGATCCAGCTGCACGCCATCGGCGTTGCTGAAGTCGTACCAGACGTTGGTCCGCAGGTAGGGTTCGACCGGGGTTCCGCGTACCTCATAGCGCGCCGAGAGCTTGGCGCCGACGCGGCCGCTCCAGTTCGGCTGGCTGTCGAACCCTTGTATTGTCGCGTCCTGCTCCTGGCCCCCAGGGACGAACTGCTGATTGATCAACTGCGCCTGCGGCTCGATCACCCAGCCACCGCCCAGACCAATAGGCAAACCGCCCTCTATCGAGAAGGTCATGGCGCTACCGCTGTCGTCCAGGTGCTGGCCGCCTTCGCTGCGGCCGCTGACGTCGATGCGTGTGCCCATGGCCACGGCATCCAGGTGCCAACCCTTGTCATTGCTCATACTCCAGTACACGCCCTGGCTTTCGCCGCTGAGGCTCACTGCATTGCGCTGCTTGTCGCCAAGCAGTGGGCGTATACCGTTGAACGAGCTCAGCAGCGTGTTTTGCCCGACGATGATCCCGCTTCTTTGTCGGTTGCCGGCCACGGATTCGCGCACCAGCAGGTCAGGGCCGACAATCAGCTGCTGACTGGGGGCGTCCTGCTGATCGAATGCAAACGTTTCCACCGGGGTTGCCAAAAGCAGCGACGTGGAAACCGCGTATAGAACATGCTCCATTGGCGATGGATGTGCTGTCTTGTTCATGGCGGTGCTCCTCTGTAGCGATTGAATACAGCCAAGGGACCTGGCCTGCTGTCACGGGCTGTACGGCACACATCAGAGGGCGACCCAAACCAGCACGCAGAGCACGTTCAGCGCGCAGCAAGGCGCGCGCCAGAGCGTTCGGCGCGAATATTTACTTCAGTTGGCAAGTTCAGCTAAGGAGACAGCAGCGCATGCGTCAAGAATCTGAGAAGGGCGTGTCATTGGCCTGGGAGGAGGGATAACAGATTGGAATTGTTGAACAATTCAAGGCGCATAGCGAGGATCGCTATTTGCCTTGAATTGGCTATGCCGAATCATTGCTAGTGGGGTGTGACTTTTCTTTCGGTGAGCTGCGCCTCTGCAGCAAGACAACGCTGCAGAGGCACATCAGCCAATAACCAGCGCTCAGTCGTCGTCACGCTCCAGGACCATCAGCAGGAACGAACGACCGGTCACCTCGAAGCTGGTGCCGAACTCCAGCCGCTGAGCTTTGCGCAGCTCAGGTCGGTCGGTGTCGATCAGGCAGTTCCAGTGCTCGCCCTGTGGCACCGATGGCAGCAGGAACGGCACGGTGTCGTGGTGCGAGTTGACGATCAGCAGCACAGTGGCTTCCGAACCTGGGCGGGCGATACCGCTGACCTGCGCGCGGCCATCGATGAGCATGCCCAGGCAACGCCCGTGCGGATCTTCCCATTGCTCGACGCTCATCTCGTTGCCATCCGGCGCCAGCCAGGTGACATCCTTGACGCCGATCGCCTCGTTGTAATCACCGACCAGGAAGCGCGAGCGGCGCAGCACCGGGTACTTCAGGCGCAGGCGGGTGAGGCGTTTGACGAAGGCCAGCAGCTCGCTGCCTTCTTCGTCCAGGTCCCAGTTGATCCAGCCGATTTCGCTGTCCTGGCAATAGGCGTTGTTGTTGCCATGCTGGGTGCGGCTGAATTCATCGCCGGCGACGATCATCGGCGTGCCCTGGGCAAGCAGCAGGGTGGAGAAGAAGTTGCGCATCTGGCGCATGCGCAGGGCGGCGATCTCGGGATCTTCGGTCGGGCCTTCGGCGCCGCAGTTCCACGACATGTTGTTGCTGGTGCCGTCCTGGTTGTTCTCGTCGTTGTCTTCGTTGTGTTTCTCGTTGTACGAGACCAGGTCACGCAGGGTGAAGCCGTCGTGCGCGGTAATGAAGTTGACCGAGGAATACGGGCGCCGGCCGCGGTTGTTGAACATGTCGCCGGAGGCGGTCATGCGTGCGGCAAAGTCGGCCAGCTGGCCTTCGTCGCCTTTCCAGAAGCTGCGCACAGTGTCGCGGAAACGGTCGTTCCACTCGGCCCAGCCCGGCGCGAAGTTGCCGACCTGGTAACCACCCGGGCCGCAGTCCCACGGCTCGGCGATCAGCTTGACCTGGCTCAGCAGCGGGTCCTGGCGGCAGGCCACGAGGAAGCTGTGGCGTTCGTTGTAGCCATCGTGGTAGCGGCCGAGGATGGTCGCCAGGTCGAAGCGGAAGCCGTCCACACGCATCTCGCCGGCCCAGTAGCGCAGCGAGTCGGTGACCAGCTGCAGCACGCACGGGTGGCTCAGGTCGAGGGTGTTGCCGGTGCCGGAATCGTTGATGTAATAGCGTTTGTCATCCGGCATCAGGCGGTAGTACGAGGCGTTGTCGATACCGCGCATCGACAGCGTCGGGCCTTGTTCGTTGCCTTCGGCGGTGTGGTTGTAGACCACATCGAGGATCACCTCGAGGTCGGCATTGTGCAGGTGCGCGACCATCTCCTTGAACTCGGCGATCTTGCCGCTGGCCAGGTACGCCGGGTGCGGCGCGAAGAAGGCGATGCTGTTGTAGCCCCAGTAGTTGCTCAGGTCCTTCTCCAGCAGGTGCTGGTCATTGACGAAGGCGTGGATCGGCAGCAGCTCGATCGACGATACACCCAGGTCCTTGATGTGTTTGAGCAGGTCATCGTTGGCAAGCCCGGCAAAGGTGCCGCGCAGCTCTTCCGGCACCGAGGGGTGGCGCATGCTGATGCCGCGGGTGTGGGCTTCATAAATGATGGTCTGGTCCCACGGCACCTGCACGCGGTGGTCGCGGCCCCAGGTAAACGCCGGGTCGATGACCTTGCACTTGGGCACGAACGGGGCGCTGTCACGCTCGTCGAACGAGAGGTCGCCATCGGGATGGCCGATGGTGTAGCCGAACAGCGCTTCGGACCACTCGAGGGTGCCGACCAGCTGTTTGGCGTAGGGGTCGATCAACAGCTTGTTGTGGTTGAAGCGATGCCCGTTCTGCGGCTCGTATGGGCCGTATACGCGATATCCATACACCAGCCCCGGATGAGCATCCGGCAGGTAGCCGTGGTAGATCTCGTCAGTGTATTCAGGCAGCTCGATACGCTCGAGTTCCTGCTCTCCGGTGGAATCGAAGATGCACAGTTCGACCTTGGTGGCGTTGGCCGAGAACAAGGCGAAGTTGACGCCCAGGCCGTCCCAGGTAGCACCGAGGGGGAAGGGCATGCCCTCGCGAATGCGCGAGGGAGCAACGGAGCGGGTTTTCTTTTGGGCACGGGGGCTCATGGCAGACCTCGATGGCAAGGGGAATGGGTGGGCAAAAGGTGTTGGTACGGCGCCGCAGACGGGTAGCTCAGGCCAGCTCCGGCGCCGCTGCAAACTTGCTTTGCAATACGGCGCCGGAGTGGTGCAGGCGTTGAGCTCAACCGCTACAGGATTGTTGCGTTTCAGCTACCAGCAGGCTTCTTCGCAGTGCGAGGTTTCTTCGCCGCTGCTGGCTTTTCTGCTGCGCTGGCAGCAGGTTTGGCCTGCGCTGCTGCTTTGCTTTGGGCGGCGCTGGGCTTTGGCTGCGCGGCAGCTTTAGGCTCGGCAGCGGCCTTGGGCTTGGCTGCAGCTTTTTTGCGTGGTTCGGCCTGGGGCGAGCTGGCCTCGGCTTCAGCCAGCTTGCGAGCCATTTCCCAATGGCGCTCCTCATGACCCTCAGGCTTGCCTTCGGACTCCCAGATTTCGTAGGCAAACTGGCGAATACGTTTTTCGTTGGCACTCATCATGACGCTCCTGATACTCAAGATTGTTGTATCAACAGATTGACCGGACACTCCGCCAATACGTCGCGCAAATTCAGCGCTCTATTAGGGCTGACCGCGTGGCTGGCAAAAAGTCCAGTCCAATTGGCAGTGGACTCGGCAAACGGCAGAATCAGCTGTGTGTTGCCCCAATTCTGCGCTGGGATCAACGGTGTGCTCGCGCTACCCAGCAAGCTGCTGGCCAGGCGCGGCGCCACCACGATGGCGCGCTCGCCCTCACCAACACGGGCAAATGCCAGGACCTTGTCAGCGTGCTCACCCTGTACCTGCAGCGGTACATAATCACCACGGCGGAACAGTTGCGGGTGCGCCATGCGCAGGTCCAGCACCTCGGCGATCAGCGCTTGCTTGATGCGCCCGTCACGCCACTGGCCAAGCAGCTCGGCCAGCGGTGTGCTGGCATCCAGCGTGGCCCGTCTCAGAGCGTAGTCGACCGGGCGCCGGTTGTCCGGGTCGACCAGGCTGAAGTCCCAGTACTCGTTGCCCTGATACAGGTCCGGTACGCCAGGCGAGGTCATCCTTAGCAGGGTCTGCACCAAGCCGTTGAGCGCGCCAGGGCAGGCCAACGCCTGGGCAGCCTCGGCCAGCGAATCGCGCATGTGCTGATGATCACGCTCCAGCAGCAGGCCATCGACAAACGCCGCCGAGGCGGCCTCATAAGCCTCGTTCGGCGCGCTCCAGGCGCTGCGCAGCTTGGCTTCGCGCAGGGCCTTTTGTTGCCACTGGCGGATGCGCTCGGCGTATTGCTCCAGCGCGCTCTGATCGTTCAGGTCCAAGTGCAGCGGCCAGCTGCCGAGCAGGGTCTGGTACAACATCAGTTCGTCGCCCGGGCTTGGCGCCGGGCCATCGTCCAGCGCTTTGCGCAGCGGCTGGGCCAGTTCGCGCCAGTGCTTTACACGACCCGCCAGCCATGGCCCACGTTCGCTGAGTACGGCCAGCCGGGCTCGGCAATCTTCACCGCGTTTGTGGTCGTGGGTGGCGGTGGCGAGCAGGTTGTCCGGGAAGTTGCGCAAGCGCCACTGCGCTTCGTCATGGAACGCCTCGGGCGGGGCGCTGAAACGCTCGGCTTCAAAGCCGACGTCATTGCGCGACAACAGCCGCGCCGAGCGATAGAAGGCTGTGTCTTCAACCGCTTTGGCGGCGCTGGGCGCGGTCAACTGCTGGAACCGCACGCAGGCATGGCGCAGTTGCTTGCGCGCACGGCCCGGGGGCAGGCTGCGCCAGCGCTGGCCACCCAGCCACTGCTCAAGCTGAGCCAGCAGCGGCCAGTCGGCTTCGCTCAGGCTCTGCCGGGCAGCAAGCAGGGCCTGCTGGAAGAACGCTTCGTCTTCGGCGGGGCGACCCAGGGCGTTGATATAAGTGCGGTACACCGAATAGTGCTCGACCAGCGCCTGCACCGCGCGGCGAATGCCGCCCAGGGTCAGGTCGCGGGTCATCAGGTCGTCGCGGGCCACTTGCAGCAAGGCCTGCGCTACCGATTCGCAGTCGCCGGCCAGGCTTGCGTTGAGCACCAGCCGCCGCGCCTGGCGGACTTCTTCCTCGAACTCGGGGCGTTCGCTGACTTCACGCCAGAGTTCGGTCAACGGCGCTTCGCCGGCCGGGTCGTGCTGCACCAGCGACACCTGGTTCATGAACTCGTAGCCGGTGGTGCCGTCAGTCTTCCAGTCCTGATGCAGGTGCTCGTCGACGCCGAGGATCTTCTCCACGTAGATCGGGAAGTGCTCTACGGCGGCTTCCACTGGGCGCGCAGCAAGCAGGCTGTCGACCCGCCGGCGCAGCTTGCGGCAGTAACCGCGAGGGTCGGCCAGGCCGTCGATATGGTCGATGCGCAGGCCATCGACCAGGCCACGTTCGATCAGCTCGAACAGCTTGGCGTGAGTGGCCTCGAACACCACCGCGCGCTCGACGCGCAGGCCGCCCAGCTCGTTGATGTCGAAGAAGCGCCGCCAGTTGATATCGTCGGCAGCGGTGCGCCAACTGGCCAGGCGATAACTCTGCCGCTCAAGCAACTCGTGCAAGCGCTGGAAGCCCTCTTCGCTGCTGCTGTCGAAGGCAGTCAGGGCCTGCTCCAAGGAAGTGCCGGCGTTGACCCGGCGGGCCAGCTCGGCATGCAGCGCCTGGGCATCGATCAGCGGCTGCGCCGAACCGCGCAGTGCGCTGAAGTGCTGGGCCAGGTCTTGCAGTTGCGGGGCGTGGCTGAGGATCTGGCCATAGTCGGCCGGGCAGATCGGGAAGCGGTGATCGTAATGGGCAACTTCCAATACGCCGGCTGCCGCATCGAAGGTCAGCGGCAGCTCGCCGTTTTGCAGGGCCTGACCGTAATCGCTGCCAAGGAACGGCAGCAGCAATTGACCGGCCAGCAGTGGGTCGGCGGAATGCCACTGGATGTCGAAGAATTCCGCGTAGGGGCTACGTCGACCCCAGGCCAGCAGGCTCTGCCACCACGGGTTGTCGGCGCCGCCGACGGCCATGTGGTTGGACACAGTGTCGAGGATAAAGCCCATGCCGTGCTGGCGCAGGGCCGCGACCAGACGCAGCAATGCCGCCTCGCCTCCCAGCTCCGGGTTGATCTGGGTCGGGTCGACCACGTCATAGCCGTGGCGGGAGCCGGCGCGGGCCTTGAGGATTGGTGAGGCATACACATGGCTGATGCCCAGGCGGGCAAAATACGGCACCAGCGGCACTGCATCGTCAAGGGTGAAGTCGCTGTGCAATTGCAGGCGCACAGTGGCGGTCAAGGCTTTCATCGGTCACGCTCCCAAGCTTGCTCGCGGGCTTGCGCCAGCAGTTCCAAACGCCGTGCAGCGTCTTCGTCATCGAGTAATTCAGTCACAGGCTTGGCAAAACGTCGCCGCCAGTTGGGGTGGCCTTCGGTAGTGCCAGGTAGATTGGGCTGCTCGTCGCTGCCAAGCAGGTCCTCCAGCGGGATGAGCACCAGCGGCGCTCGGGTATGGCCGACAAAGCGGATGGCCGCATCAATCACCTGATCATCACCGTGCAGCGGGCCATAGTTGGTTTCCAGCAGGCGGCGCAGGCCGTCGCATTCTTTTTGCCGGTCGTGACGCCAGTGCCGCTCGGCGTCAGCATCGAGCAATTGCAGGCGATGGCTCCAGTCGATATCGCGGCTTTGCAGCCAGCCGGCCAGGGGCGCGAGGTCATGGGTACCGGTAGTTGCCATGGCGTCGTCCGGCCACTCCAGTACTGTCTTGAAGTGGCCGGTCGAGTGCTGCTCGAAGGGCAGTACGCGCATACCGAGCAGAGACTTGCTTGCCAGGGTTTCGCGCAGGCCGTCGGGCACGGTGCCGAGGTCTTCGCCAAGGATCACCGCCTGATGCTTGACCGACTCCAGCGCCAGCAGGCGCAGCAGGTCCTCAAGGGGGAAATTCAGGTAGGCGCCTTCGCTGGGTTTGGCGCCTGTCGGGATCAGCCACAGCCGACGCAAGCCCATGACGTGATCGATGCGCAGGCCGCCGGCATGCGCCAGGTTGGCCCGCAGCATTTCGATAAAGGCGCGGTAGCCGTTGCGCTTGAGGCCTTCCGGGGAGAACGCACTGATGCCCCAGTCTTGCCCGGAACGATTGAGGATATCCGGCGGCGCGCCCACTGTGAGGCTGGCCAGCAGTTCATCCTGCCGGCTCCAGGCCTGGCTGCCGGCACCGTCGGCACCTACGGCGAGGTCAGCGATCAGGCCGATGGCCATGCCGCCGGCGACTGCCGCTTGTTGCGCGCGTTGCAGGCTGCGATCGGTCAGCCACTGGCAGAAGGCATGGAATTCAACCCGCGATGGATGTGCGGCGGCCAGCGCTTCGACTTCAGGGTGGTGCGGGTCTTGCCAGGCCGGCGGCCAGTTACGCCAGTCGCTGCCCAGGCCCTGGGTAACAGCTTCGGCCTGCAGCAGCTCGAAGCGGCAGTGCAGCGTCAGTGGCTCGCCGGCAGCGGCACAGAAGCTGTCGAAGTCATCACGCAGCGGATGATTGCCCTGGTTGAAGTCTTTGTAGAGGGCTTCCAGCACGCGCTGTTGCGCGTCGGCGGCTACCGGCCAGTTGACCAGCGGCTCCTGCTCCAGTGCATCGAGGGTTGGCTGCAACAGGCAGGCTTCCACAGCGAGGCGCACCGCGCGCTCACCGAGCACGGTGGCGGGGCTGGCATAGAGGCTGTTGAGCTGCAGCCGGCTGGAAGGCGAGTAGGGGCTGAAATGTTGCTGATCAGCCAGGCTGAGGGCATGGATCGGGCTGATTGCGATGGCATCTGCACCGCGCTCGGCCGCGCTGCGGGCGAGTTGCTCCAAGGCCATGCAGTCGCCATAACCACCGCCACCTGCACGGCGCAGGCTGTACAACTGGGCGGCCACGCCCCACAGCCGCGCAGGTGGCTCGTCAACCGCTTGTTCAAGGCTGTAACAGCGCGGTGGGCACACCGCCACGGTGAACGCGCGCTGATCGATCAGCAGCTGATGGTAACCAAGCGGCAGAGTGCCCGGCAGGCGCGCCTGCTCATCCAGTTGCAGCTCGAGCGGGTCACCGTTCTCAAGCACGCAGTGCACGGCGCTGCCTGCCGGGAAGTAACGCACCAGCGGCAGCGCCTGTTCGACTTCGCAGGTCAGCAACGGCGGCAGATGCTCGCCGTCTTCGGCCTGTTCCAGGTCGCGCAGGCTGGTAGTGATTGCGGCGTCATCGTCAGCAGGGTGGCCGAGGCCCGCCAGGACCTGGCGCAGGACCTCGTCACTGACTTGTTGCGGGCGGTTATTGGCGTCTATCCAGTCTCGGGCCAGGCCGGCCCGAGCGGCCAATTGGTGCAGGGGCGATTCGCTCATGAAGGTTCCAGGCCAGAAGGGATCAGGCTGACCACGCAGCTGTGCGCGGTCAGGGTAGTGTCAGGATGGGCATCGGCGCCGGTGTCGAACAGGCGCCAGCGGGCGGCGGGCAGGTTGGCATTGACGGCCGCGCTGCCCAGATTGAGGTCGATGCGCAGTTCGCTGCCGTTGCCCAGCTGCCAGCGCGCGCTGACAGCTTTGTCGCCCAGCACTTCGCAGCCCAGTGCACGGGCGCCAGGCAAGTGCGGGACGATGTGCCGGGCACGCAGTCGCAGCAGTTGCTTGTACAAGCCATGCCAGCCGGCCAGGACTTGCTGGCCGCCGAGCCGTGAGGCGTTGAAGGTCGCGGCAGCATTCGGGTCGGGGATTTTCTTGCGGGTATCGGGGTTGGCGAATGCGGCAAAGTGGGCAAACTCGCTGCGGCGACCCTCGCGCACCGCATCGGCCAATTCATCATGGAAGTCGGTGAAGAACACGAACGGCTGACAGCTGCCTTCTTCATCACCCATGAACAGCAACGGGATCATCGGTGACAACAGCAACAGCCCGGTTGCGGCCCGCAGCGCCTGCGGTGGACACAAGCGGGTCAGGCGTTCGCCCATGGCGCGGTTGCCGATCTGGTCGTGGTTCTGCAAAAACAGCACGAACGAGGTCGGCGGCAGATGCCCGCTGGGTTCACCACGCGGGGTGCCGTGGCGAGTGTTCTGCCCCTGGAACACGAAACCCTCGCTCAGGCAGCGCGCCAGTTTCTCAATCGGGCGGTCCTTGTAGTCTTCGTAATACCCTTCCACTTCGTCGGTCAGCAGCACGTGCAAGGCGTTGTGGCCGTCGTCGTTCCACTGCGCGTCGAAGCTTTGCTCAAGCAGGTCAGCCTGGTTGTGCTCGTTTTCCAGTACCAGCCAGACCTGGCGGCCCGGCTCTACTGCAGCACGCACGCGGGCGGCCAGTTCGACCAGAAAATCCGGTTGGTCGATAGCATGCACCGCATCCAGGCGCAGGCCGTCAATGCGGTAGTCGCACAGCCACATCAAAGCATTCTGGATAAAGTACTCGCGCACTTCGGGCTTGCGAAAATCAATCGCGGCGCCCCATGGCGTTTGCCGGTCCTCGCGGAAGAACGGCGCTGCGTAGGCATGCAGGTAGTTGCCGTCCGGGCCGAAGTGGTTGTAGACCACATCGACCATGACCATCAGGCCATGGCCATGGGCCTGATCAACCAGCGCGCACAACTGCTGCGGGCTACCGTAATTGTGTTGCGGGGCGAACGGCAGCACGCCGTCATAGCCCCAGTTACGTTCGCCCGGGAACTGGCCCAACGGCATCAGCTCGATCGCGGTCACGCCTAGATCAGCCAGCCGCGGCAACTGTCCGGCAACGCCGGCGTAGCCATCCAGCAGTCCGACGTGCACTTCCTGGATAACGGCTTCATGCCAGGGGCGACCTTGCCATGGGTGGAGCCACGGGTAGGCAGCAAGGTCGACCAACTGACTGGGACCGTGAACGCCCTCGGGCTGATAGCGCGAGGCCGGGTCGGCCACTTCAAGCTCTGCGTTGACCCGATAGCGATAACGGCTGCCGGGCGGGCAGGCGACATCGATGCTGAACCAGCCATCGCTGTCACGCTGCATGAGGATTTCAGGTTGGTCTTGCAGTTGCAGGCTCACGCTGCGCGCATCCGGTGCCCAGAGGGCGAAGCGCGCCGACGTGGCGTCCAACATGTGTGCGCCATGTCTGTGCATCTTCGAAACTCCGATCAGTAATGGCTCAGCTGGACCTGTTTGACCAGATCTTCATAGAGGTGTGCATAGGGTTCGACTGCTTGGCACCAGTTGAACGGTTGAGTCATCGACAGGCAGCGCATGGCATGCAGGAGGTCCTTCTTGGCGTAGATATAGAAGGCGCGGCTCAGTGCTTCGCGGTAGCTGTCGACGGTGGATTCATTGAACAGGAAGCCGGTGACGCCATTGTCGATGGTGTCGGCCAGGCCGCCGGTGTTGCGTGCCACTGGCAGCGAGCCGAAACGCTGGGCATACATCTGGCTCAAGCCGCACGGCTCGTAACGCGATGGCATCAGCAGGAAATCGCTGCCGGCAAACATGCGCCGGGCGTCGGTTTCGTTGAAGCCGATGCGCACGCCGATCCGGCCCGGGTGACGCAGCGCCAGCTCGCGCATGGCTTGTTCTTCTTCCGGCTCGCCGCGGCCGATGATCGCGATCTGGCCGCCTTGCTCAACGATGAAGTCGGCAACGCCCAAGGTCAGGTCGAGACCTTTCTGGAATACCAGGCGCGAGACCACCGCAAACAGCGGGCCCTCGGACGGCTCGAGTTCAAACAACTCACGCACCTGCTCGGCGTTGCGCGCCTTGCCCTCCCAGTCGTTGATGCTGAAGTTGTGCACCAGGTGCTTGTCGGTTGCCGAGTCCCAGCTCTCGTCGATGCCGTTGGGGATGCCGCCCAGCAGGCCTTGCTGCGCCTTGCTGGCAAGGAAGCCATCCAGACCACAGCCGAACTCGGGGGTGGTGATTTCCTTGGCGTAGGTAGCGCTGACCGTGGTGATGTGGCTGGAGTAAGCCAGGCCGGCCTTGAGGAACGACAGTTTGCCGTAGAACTCCATGCCTTCCTGCTGCATGGCGTGATCAGGGATCGCCAACTCCGGGCTGCAGCCACGGTTGTATACGCCCTGATAGGCCAGGTTGTGGATGGTGAACAGGGTCGGTGTCTTCAGGCCGCGCCAGTGCATGTACGCCGGCGCCAGGCCAGCCGGCCAGTCGTGGGCGTGAACCAGTTCAGGCGTCCAGTGCGCCAAGCCCTCGCCAGCGGCGATTTCTGCTGCAGCCAGGCCCAGGCGGGCAAAACGAATATGGTTGTCCGGCCAATCACGCCCGTTGTTGGCGCCGTAAGGCGAGCCTTCGCGTTCGTACAGTTCCGGGCAGATCAGCACATAGATGACCAGGCCATCGGGCAGGTCCATCCGGCCGATCTTGCACGGCGGCAGGGCAGCGTGGCCGCCGAGTTCGCCAACGATATGGATCGGGTAGTCGCTGTCGACTACCTGCGGGTAGCCCGGGATCAGCACCCGCACATCGTGCAGGTGCGCCATGGCGCGCGGCAGTGCAGCAGATACGTCGCCGAGGCCGCCGGTTTTGACCAGGTCGGCGAACTCGGAGGTAACAAAGAGGACCTTGCGCTTGTTCGGGTTGTTCTGGCGCTCTGCGCCGGGTGCCTTGCCTGTCGTCCCGCGCTCCATCTGCAGCGGCTCGCGGTTGTTCGGGTTGAAACTACTTGCGTGTGGCTCGACAGCGGCACTGATCATCTTCTCTCCGTCCCTAATCTGGTCGGGTGGCTGGCACCCGTGCATTGCTTGGTGTTGGTTCTCTCTGGTCTAAACGGTGTAGTGCTATCCATGCTCCTGAACGTGCGCGCAGGCACTGCGCAATCGGCGTACTTGCCAAAGGCGGTCGATCGGTCTGGGATGGCTTGGACAGGGCTGGGTTTTTACCTTCGCCTGGCCTACTTACTTGCTGACCCACCGCCGTTTTGAAAAGTTCGACTTATTTGCGTCACTTCAAGACAGAGCAAATGGCGGGCCGGAATCTGAGTGTAGGAGAGAAGGTGATAAAAAGGTGACCCGTTGGTCACTTTCGTTATGAGGCGAGCTAGACGCAAACGTTGGCGTCTGTAACTGGGTGTAAACCGCGAAGATGTCGACCATTTACGACAAATTTATGTCGGTGTTGCAATGCGCCAGCGGGGTGCGCCTTGCATCTGGCGCACCGTGTTGGTGCGCCGCTTTTGGCGGATGTCGGTCGCTTAGTAGCGTCGTGTGCTCATCAGCTCGTCGAGTACGCGCGGGGCAACACGAAAGGGCGCCGACATATGGTCTTCGCCTGGTTCGATCTGGAAATCGCTGCGCAGGCCATACTGCGACAGCTGCTCCAGACGCAACTGCAGCGAGCGTGCGTCCTGAATCTCCTGGGGCATCTCGCGATCACCAATCAGCAGGCTCAGGCTACTGTGGGTGAGGTCGATCTGCCCGGCATGGGCACGTTGGGTGAACGCGCGCTCGTGCTCCAGCAAGTAGCGGTCCCGCCACCACAGGCTGGGGCTGATCGCCACGGCATGCTGAAACAGCGCCGGGCGGGTGAACAGGGTGTATACCGCGAACATCCCGCCAAACGAGTGCCCGACCAGGCTGCGCTGGTCTTGATCGACCTTGAAGCGGCTGTTGACCTCAGGCATCAGACGCTTTTCGATGAAATCCAGAAACAGGTCCTGGCCGCCCTGAGGCGGCACGTTGCGTTCGGCCGGTTGCGGCGGTGACAGGTCGAAGGCACGGCGCTCGAAGTCCAGCGGGGTGTCACTGGGATAACCGATCGCCACCAGAATCGAGCCGCGCAAGCGCTCCTGTGCGCGCTTGGGGGCATGGAAGGCCGGGAAGTAGGCGTTGCCGTCGAGCAGGTAGATCACCGGGTAGCCACCGGTCCACGGCACGTCGCCTTCAGGCAGGCTGACCATGATCCGGTATTCGCGGCCTTCGGCGCTTTTCATCGTCCATTGTTCTGTGCCGTCGAGTGTCACCGGCGCGGCTTGTGTCAAGCCTGCGAACAACAGGGTGCTCAGGTAGATGCAGAGTCTGCGCATCATGAGTTTCTCTCCTTACCAGCGATAGCTGAGGCTGGTGACCAGGCTGCGTGCCTCGCCGCGATAGCAGTAACCCTGCTGGCAATTGATGTAGCGCTTGTCGAGCAGGTTGCGCGCGTTGAAGCCCAGGCGCACGCCGTCCAGGTCGCCGGCAAAGTCGTAGTGCACGCCGGCGTCGACCAGGGTGTAGCCCTCGTTCTTCTGGGTGTTGGCGGCGTCGCCGAAGTTGCTCCCGGTGTAGCGCGCACCCGCGCCCAGGCCGAGGCCGAACGGCAAACGATAGTCGAGCCACATCGACGCCAGATGACGCGGTACGTTGAGCGGTTGCTTGCCCTTGTCGCCGTCGTTGCTCTTGGTCACCTCGGCATCGTTGTAGCTGTAGCTGGCGGTCAGCTTGAGGCGCTCGCTGAGGTCGGATACCGCTTCCAGCTCCAGGCCCTTGGAGGTCTGCTCACCAGTGGCGATGCTGCGGGTTGGGTCGGCCAGGTCACGGGTCAGCACGTTTTGCTGGGTCAGGTGGTACAGCGAGGCGGTGAGCAGGGTCGAGCTGCCCGGGGGTTGGTACTTCACGCCCAGTTCATATTGCTCGCCCTCGGTGGCCTTGTAGGGGCTGCCATCGGGCTGGCTGCTGCTTTGTGGCAAAAACGAGGTGGCGTAGCTGACGTAGGGCGCGACACCGTTGTCGAACAGGTACAGCGCGCCGATCGAACCGGTAGTGGCCGCGTCGTCGTCCTTGCGCTTGCTGCCGGCGAGGTGATTGCTGCGGCGTACATCTACGGTGTCACGGCGCAGCCCGGCCGACAGGCGCCAACGGTCGATTTCGATCTGGTCTTGCAGGTACAGGCCGCTGCGGTGCTCCAGGCCGTCCTCGTCGGCCCAAGCGGTGTTCGGGCGCGCAACCGGCTGGTGATAGTCGGGCGCGAAGCGGTCGATCGAAGGCCCTGGGCCCATGGCGTACAGCAGGTCGGTTTCAAGTAGCGCGTAGTCCCAGCCGCTGACCAGGGTGTGACGCAGGTTGCCGGTGTCGAAGCGGCTGACCAGGCGGGTATCGGTGGACAGCGAGGTCATGTTTTCGTACACGCCGACGGCTGATCGATCGAGCACCGAGCCACGCTCCTGGAAGGGCTGCATGTACTGGTTGGTGGTGTCGACCTGGCCGTAGCGCAGGTTCTGCTGGACGGTGAAGGTGTCGTTGAAGATGTGTTCGAACTCGTAGCCTAGGGTCCACTGACGCTGTTCGAGTTTGTCGAAGTATTCGTCTCCCTGCCAGAAGTTGCTCAGGTGTTCACCTTGCTGGTAGAGCATGGGTGAGCCTGCGGTTTCACGCTCCTGATATTGGGCGAGCAGGGTGAGGCGGGTGTCGGGGTCGATCTGCCAGCTCAGCGAGGGCGCGATCAGGCGCACGTCGTTGTTCAGCTGTTCGATGTAGTTTTCCGCATCGCGGTAGACGCCGACCACGCGAAACAGCACATCGCCTTGTTCATCCAGGCGCCCACCGAGGTCGAACTGGCCTTGTTGGTGGTTGTAGTTGCCGGACTGGATCTGCACTTCGTTGCGTGCGTCCAGGCTCGGGCGTTTGCTGACCCGGTTGACCATGCCGCCGGGGCTGATCTGGCCGTACAGCACGGAAGCTGGACCTTTGACCACTTCGATGCGCTCCAGGTTGTAGGCTTCGGTCTGGTACAGCGACAGCCAACCGCTGCCGGGTTGGCGCAGGCCGTCGAGAAAATCAGCGGACATGGTGGTTTCGAAGCCGCGCACGCTGATCATGTCAAAGCGCGGGTCCAGGCCCGAACTGCCCACGCGCACGCCAGCGGTATAGGCCACGGCGTCTTCGACGCGGTCGACCTTGCGGTCGGCGATCTGTTCGGCGGTGACGACACTGACGCTTTGTGCGGTTTCGAGGATCGGGCGGTCGGTCTTGGTGGCGCTGCTGGCATTGCTGGCGTAGTAGCCGCTGACCGGGGCGAAGGCGCTCTGGCTTGCGTTGGCGTCGATGTTGGTGGGGTCGAGTTGCAGGCTGGCGTCGGTCGCGGTGGGCAGGATGACGTAGCCGGACTGGGTTTTGTGCGGGCTCAGGTTGGTGCCCTGGAGCAGGCGGGCCAGGGCTTCGTCGAGCGTGCCGCCGGGCTGGGAGCCTTGGGTGGTGAGGTTTTGAACGGTCTTTGGGGAGAAGGAGAGGGTGATGCCCGCGCGTTCGGCGAAGGTGCTCAGGGCTTGGGCCAGCGGGCCTGGGGGGATGGCTGGCGCGGGTTTTTCGGCGGCGCTGGCGCTGTTGGCCAAGAGAGCCAGGGCCAGGGCTATGGCGCTTGGCAGGTTGCTGCTGAGGGGTGGCATTGGGGCGGGTCCGTTTAAGGGGATATCATTGCTAACCGGATGAGTTGGGAAAGTCCGACAGGTTTTTTCTGGTGGCTTTGGCTATTTGTGGTTTGTCTTCTGTTTCTGTGGGCTTATCCGTTTCTGTGGTGGCTGTTCTGGCCCCTTTCGCCCTTACGGCGAGTCACTTTTTTGGCATTCGGTGCGTGTCAACGTACCTGTCGCCTCATTACTGCTTCAACAGCCCATTAGGAC
>CAUQIJ010000013.1:0-122373 GCA_963518285.1 uncultured Pseudomonas sp.
TAATGGGCTGTTGAAGCAGTAATGAGGCGACAGGTACGTTGACACGCGCCGCGCCCCAAAAAAGTAACCAAAAAAGGGCTTGGCTCCACATCCGGCCCCTGCGCTGCGCTGCGGGGTTCCCTCGCTCCGGTCTTGCTCCCGGGAGGACCGCGCTGTACGGGCCTCCTGGCCCGCAGCGCTTGCCGGCCATCCATGGCCGGCACCTCCCTTCGCAAGACCTGCGCTCGGCCTACTGAGTCGCCGGTAGATCAAGATCAAGATCAAGAGCACGCCTCGCTGCGCTGGCGCAGAGCTTGAGCGGCGTGGCTGCCTGATTTTTGTTTGGCTTGTGATTGCCGGGGCTGCTGCGCAGCCCTTTCGCGACACAAGGCCGCTCCTACGGTAGACCGCTTGTTATCGACAAACGCGGTCCCTGTAGGAGCGGCCTTGTGTCGCGAATGGGTCGCATAGCGACCCCAAAATCTTCAATTCCCCACAAAAATCACTTCTTCTGCTTCGGCACCCGCACCAATTCCGTCTGCGAGTAGATGTCGTGCCAGCCGCGTTTGCGTTTGTCGAACAGTGCCCAGACGAAGCCCAGGCCCAGGCACAGCCAAGACGCAATCGACACCACAAAACGCAATAGCGCCTGCCACAGGCTGATGGCGCTGCCGTCGGGGTTTTGCACGCGCACGCCCCACACCTGCATGCCCAGGGTCTGGCCGCCGTGGGTCCAGAATTTGGCGAAGAAGCCGAACAGCGCGAACAGCAAGACCGTCGACAGCAGCGGGTCGCCGTCCAGCGCGCCGGCGTCGGTGAGGGTGCGCATGCGGTCCTGGCCGATGATCGACATCTGGATCAGCTTGTACGCCCCGGCGGTGACGATGAGCAGTGCGGTGCACAGCAGGAAGTCATAGAACATCGCCGCCAGTCGGCGCCCGAGGCCGGCGGGTGGGAATTCGCCTTGGGGGTGCAGGATGTGCTTGGGCATGCAGGCAACTCGTCAGGGCAAAAACGCATTCTATGAAATTGCAGGCATAAAAAAGCCCCCGCAGATCAATGCGGGGGCTTTTTTATATCAGTTGTCAGGCGATTACTTGCACTTCATCAGCCTGCAGGCCTTTTTGACCCTGAGTTGCCACGAAGCTGACCTTCTGGCCTTCTTTCAGAGTCTTGAAGCCGTCGCCCTGGATTGCACGAAAGTGCACGAACAAGTCCGCGCCGCTTTCTGGGGTGATGAAGCCGTAGCCTTTTTCATCGTTGAACCATTTGACGGTACCGTTCTGACGCTGAGCCATTGTCTTGTTTCCCATGAATCTTCTAGAGGGTGATAGCCGCGCACTGCTGCTGCAGGCAGTCGGCAAAACATTACGCTGTAGTGCAGGAAACCAAGCGTCGTCGAACGGGTTGTAGCGGACCGCGGCTACTGGCCCAAGTCACGATCAATTGCGACCCATGCAAACACAGTGGGCTGAATGTACGCCAACTTTTGCGACCGTGACAAGCCCTCGCACAGCACCTATCAAAAGGATCTCCAGCGCACTGTTTAATAGCGCTCCAGATACCATGGCGCCTGGGCTGGCGCCATTTTCAAAAAGTTATCGAACAGGTTCGAAATCGAATAAGCAGGCCGGCTCAGCCGCGGTAGTAACGTGGCGCAACGAAAGGCATCTTGCTGACCTTCAACGGCACGTTCTTACCACGGACTACCGCATTCAGCGCAGTGTCCAGTGCGGTATGGGCGAGGTCGACGTAACCAATTGCCAACGGTGCGCCCAGGGTCGGACCGAAGCCGCCGCTGCAGACCTTGCCGACCACCTTGCCGGACGCATCGACAATCTCCGCGCCCTCACGCACCGGGGTCCGTTCCTGCGGCAGCAGGCCGACCCGTTTGCGCGCCACCCCTTGTTGCTGTTGGGCGAAGATCTGCTCGGCGCCGGGGAAGCCACCGGCACGTTCGCCGTCAGCGCGGCGCACCTTGGAGATGGCCCAGAGCAGGTTGGCCTCGATCGGTGTGGTTTCGCTGTCCATGTCATGCCCATACAGGCACAGGCCAGCTTCCAGGCGCAGCGAGTCGCGCGCGCCAAGGCCGATCGCCTGCACTTCAGGCTCTTGCAGCAGGCGCCGGGCCAGCAGCTCCGCGCCTTCAGCCGGTACTGAAATCTCGTAACCGTCTTCGCCGGTGTAGCCGGAGCGGCTGACGTAGCAGTCCAAGCCAAGCAACTTGATTGCACGGAACTGCATGAAGGTCATGCTCGCCACCTCAGGCGCCAGGCGCGCCAGCACCGTTACCGCGGCCGGGCCTTGCAGGGCGAGGAGGGCACGTTCGGCAAACAACGGCTGGATTTCGCACTGGCCTTCGAGGTGTTGGCGCAGGTGCGCCAGGTCCTGCTCCTTGCAGGCCGCGTTGACCACCAGCAGCAACTCATCGTTGCCCAGGTTGGCCACCATCAGGTCATCCAGGATGCCGCCAGCGTCGTTGGTGAACATCGCATAGCGCTGCATGCCCACCGGCAGGTCGATGATGTCAACCGGTACCAGGGTTTCCAGCGCCTGCGCCGCAGCGTTGCCGCTGAGGCGGATCTGGCCCATGTGCGAGACATCGAACAAACCGGCCTGGGCGCGGGTGTGCTGGTGTTCCTTGAGCACGCCGAGCGGGTACTGCACCGGCATGTCATAACCGGCGAACGGCACCATCCGCGCGCCCAGTTCCAGGTGCAGCGCGTGCAGCGGGGTCTTGTGCAGCTGTACTTCGGACATCGGTGACTCCTTGAGAGGGGTTCAGATCAACATTCGATGATGTTGACGGCCAGACCGCCGCGGGCGGTCTCCTTGTATTTGCTTTTCATGTCGGCGCCGGTCTGGCGCATGGTGCGGATTACCTTGTCGAGCGAGACGAAGTGCTGGCCATCGCCGCGCAAGGCCATGCGCACGGCATTGATCGCCTTGACCGAGCCCATCGCGTTGCGCTCGATGCACGGCACCTGGACCAGCCCGCCAATCGGGTCGCAGGTCAGCCCGAGGTTGTGCTCCATGCCGATTTCGGCGGCGTTCTCGACTTGCTGGGCTGTGCCGCCCATGACCTCGCAGAGCGCGCCGGCAGCCATCGAACAGGCCACCCCGACCTCGCCCTGGCAGCCGACTTCGGCGCCGGAAATAGAGGCGTTTTCCTTGTACAGAATGCCAATAGCCGCGGCGGTCAGCAGGAATCGCACCACGCCGTCCTCGTTGGCACCGGGCACAAAGCGCATGTAGTAGTGCAGCACAGCCGGGATGATCCCGGCCGCACCGTTGGTGGGCGCAGTGACCACGCGCCCGCCGTTGGCGTTTTCTTCGTTGACTGCCAGTGCATACAGGTTGACCCAGTCGAGCACCGACAAGGCGTCGCGCAGGCTGGCTTCGGGGTGCTCGCTGAGCTGGCGGTACAGCGCCGGCGCGCGGCGTTTGACCTTGAGCCCACCGGGCAGGATGCCTTCGTGCTGGCAGCCGGCAGTGACGCAGTCCTGCATCACCTGCCAGATCCGCAGCAGGCCGTCCCGGGTGTCCTGTTCGGGCCGCCAGGCCGCTTCGTTGGCCAGCATCACCTGGCTGAACGAAAGCTGCTGAGCGCTGCAATGGGCGAGCAACTGCCTGCCGGTGGTGAACGGGTAGGCCAGCACGGTGCGGTCTTCGACGATGCGGTCGTGCCCGGCCGCTTCTTCATCGACCACAAAGCCGCCGCCGACCGAGTAATACTCGCGGCTGCGCAACTGCAAACCGGCCTCGTCGAAGGCGCGAAAGATCATGCCGTTGGGGTGGTAGTCGAGCGGCTTGCGGATCATCGCCAGGTGCTGCTTTTCGTTGAAGGCGATTTCGTGCTCACCGAGCAGACACAGGCGGCCACTGCTGCGAATAGCCTGCAGACGTGGGGCGATGGTGTCGGTATCGACGCTGTCGGGCTGGGCGCCTTCAAGGCCGAGCAGCACCGCCTTGTCGCTGCCGTGGCCCTTGCCGGTTGCACCGAGCGAGCCATACAGCTCGGCCTTGACGCTGGCCGTCTGGCCCAGCAGGCCGTCGCGGCGCAGGCCTTCGGCGAAGCGCGCAGCCGCGCGCATCGGCCCAACCGTGTGCGAGCTGGAGGGGCCGATGCCAATCTTGAACAGGTCGAACACGCTCAGGGACATGCGTTGCTCCTCGGCACAGGCCTGGCTGTCGGGTGCGCCTGCCTCCAGTGGAGGCGGGCCAGGCGGCTATCAGACGTCCTGATAACTCTCGATCGACGGGCAGGCGCAGATCAGGTTGCGATCACCAAACACGTTGTCCACCCGACCCACCGGCGGCCAGTACTTGGCTTCAACCAGGCTTGGCAGCGGGTACACCGCCTGCTCGCGGCTGTAGCCGTGGGCCCATTCACCAACCAGCTCGGCGGCGGTGTGCGGGGCGTTCTTCAGCGGGTTGTCGTCCTTGTCCAGGTAGCCGTTTTCGACGGCGCGGATCTCTTCGCGAATCTTGATCATGGCATCGCAGAAGCGGTCCAGTTCTTCGCGCGACTCACTCTCGGTCGGCTCGATCATCAACGTGCCGGCCACCGGGAACGACATGGTCGGGGCGTGGAAGCCGTAATCGATCAGGCGCTTGGCGACGTCATCGACGCTGATGCCGCTGCTGTCCTTGAGCGGGCGCAGGTCAAGAATGCACTCGTGCGCCACCAGGCCATTGCTGCCGGTGTACAACACAGGATAGTGCTCTTCCAGGCGGCGGGCGATGTAGTTGGCGTTGAGGATGGCCATCTGCGAGGCGCGGGTCAGGCCAGCGCCACCCATCATGCGGATGTACATCCAGGTGATCGGCAGGATGCTGGCGCTGCCGAACGGCGCGGCGCAGACCGCACCGGTGGTGTTTTCCAGCGCGGCGTGGCCGGGCAGGAACGGCGCCAGGTGCGACTTGACGCCGATCGGGCCGACGCCCGGGCCGCCACCGCCGTGGGGGATGCAGAAGGTCTTGTGCAGGTTCAGGTGCGAAACGTCGCCACCGAACTTGCCCGGCGCACACAGGCCGACCATGGCGTTCATGTTGGCGCCGTCGATGTACACCTGGCCGCCGTTGTCATGGATGATCGCGCAGATCTCGCCGATGGCTTCCTCGAACACGCCATGGGTAGACGGATAGGTGATCATGATCGCGGCCAACTGCTCGCGGTGCTCGACGGCCTTGGCGCGCAGGTCAGTGATGTCGACGTTGCCGCGTGCATCGCAGGCGGTCACTACCACACGCATGCCGGCCATGTGCGCGGTAGCCGGGTTGGTGCCGTGCGCCGACGACGGGATCAAGCAGATATTGCGGTGCGCGTCACCACGGCTGCGGTGGTAGGCACGGATCGCCAGCAGCCCGGCGTACTCGCCCTGCGAGCCGGCGTTGGGTTGCAGCGATACTGCGTCATAACCGGTGGCGGCGCAGAGCATCGCCTCCAGTTCGTTGGTCATCTGCAGGTAGCCCTGGCTTTGTTCGGCGGGGGCGAACGGGTGCAGATTGCCGAATTCGGCCCAGGTGACCGGGATCATCTCGCTGGCGGCGTTGAGCTTCATGGTGCACGAGCCCAGCGGGATCATGCTGCGGTCCAGCGCCAGGTCCTTGTCGGCAAGCTTGCGCAGGTAGCGCATCAGCTCGGTTTCGCTGTGGTAGCGGTTGAACACCGGGTGTTCGAGGATCGCCGACTGCCGGCGCAGCGCTGCGGGCAGGCGCGACTCGTTGGCCGCAGCCAAGGCGGCGAAGTCAGGCAGCGACTGCTCGCCGGCAAACAGCTGCCAGAGCGCTTCGACGTCAGCCTGGGTACTGGTTTCATCAAGCGACAGGCCTAGGTGCTCGGCGTCGATCTGGCGCAGGTTGATGCGCTGCTCGCGGGCCTTTTGGTGCAGGGCGGCGGTGGTTGCGCCTGTGGCCAGGGTCAGCGTGTCGAAGTACGCCTGGGTCTGTAGGGTGACGCCCAGTTGCTCCAGGCCAGCGGCGAGAATTGCGGTCAGTGCGTGAGTACGTTCGGCGATGCGCTTGAGGCCAGCCGGGCCGTGGTAAACGGCATACATACCGGCGATGTTGGCCAGCAGAACCTGCGCGGTGCAGATGTTGCTGGTGGCCTTCTCGCGGCGGATGTGTTGCTCGCGGGTTTGCATGGCCAGGCGCAGGGCGGTCTTGCCGAAGCGGTCGATCGACACGCCGACCAGACGGCCCGGCATATCGCGTTTGAATGCATCACGGGTAGCGAAGTAGGCCGCATGCGGGCCGCCGAAGCCCAGCGGCACGCCGAAGCGCTGCGCGCTGCCGATGGCCACGTCGGCCTCGAATTCACCGGGTGGGGTCAGCAAGGTCAGTGCGAGCAGGTCAGCGGCCACTGCGACCAGAGCGTTGCCGGCGTGCAGGCGCTGGACCAGCTCGCGGTAGTCGAACACATCGCCATTGCTGGCCGGGTATTGCAGCAGGGCGCCGAAGAAGCGGCTGGTGTCTTCCAGGCTGCGCTCGTCACCGATCACCACTTCTATGCCCAGCGGCTCGGCACGGGTGCGCAGCACGTCGAGGGTCTGCGGGTGGCAATGCTGCGAGGCGAAAAAGCTGTTGCTGGCCTTGTTTTTCGACAGGCGCTTGCAGAAGGTCATGGCTTCGGCAGCGGCGGTGGCTTCGTCGAGCAGCGAGGCGTTGGCAATCGGCAGCCCGGTCAGGTCGCTGATCATGGTCTGGAAGTTCAGCAGCGCTTCCAGGCGGCCTTGGGAGATCTCTGGCTGGTAAGGCGTGTAGGCGGTGTACCAGGCCGGGTTTTCCAGCAGGTTGCGCAGGATCGGGGCCGGCGTGTGGGTGTTGTAGTAGCCCTGGCCGATCAGGCTCTTGAACAGCTGGTTCTTGCCGGCGATGGCTTTCAGCGCAGCAAGCGCCTCGGCTTCACTCTGGCCGTCGCTGCTGCCGAGCACGCTGGTGCCCTTGATGCTGTCGGGGATCACCGCGGCGCTCATGGCGTCGAGGCTGTCAAAACCCAGCTTGGCGAGCATGCTCTGCTCGTCAGCGGTGCGCGGGCCGATATGGCGGGCGATGAATTCGTTGGCAGTGCCGAGGTTACTGGTCATGGTCGCTCCTCAAGCGTCAGCGTTGGCTTTGATCAGGCGGTCGTAGGCATCCTGGTCAAGCAGTTTAGCCACGGCGTCGGCATCGGCCGGCTGGAAGCGGAAAAACCAGCCTGCGCCCAACGGGTCTTCGTTGACCAGCTCTGGGTTGTCAGCCAGTTGCTGATTGACCTCGAGTACTTCACCGGTCAGCGGCATGTACACGCCACTGGCGGCTTTCACTGATTCCACGGTGGAGGCTTCTGCGCCTTGTTCGTAGCGCTGCAGCTCAGGCAGTTGCACGTACACCACGTCACCCAAGGCGTTCTGGGCGAAGGCGGTGATGCCTACAGTGACGCTGCCGTCGGCTTCGCTGCGCAGCCATTCGTGATCTTCAGTGAAACGCAATTCGCTCATGGGGATTCCTCAAGGAAACAGGGCGTTGGCGCAGTCGTCCGCGCTCTTGGGTTGAGGATTGGTTAGCAATAACGTTGCCAGTTATAAAATATTCATTTAATTCAATTACTTACGATTATTCCGATTTGGGCAGAGGGAAATATTGGAATGATTTCGATACGGGGGTGGCGGTGTAGAAATGCCCAGGCGTATCAAACCCTTGCGCAGATGGTGCTGCAGTAGCTTGGAATGTATTCGATACGGTGTTTCGAAATCGATACATTGGCGCGGTCGGCAGGCCACGGAACGCCGTATTCACTTCCTTGCAAAATTGTAATGTTGCCGCCACCGCGCTGATAACCGCCGCTCATTAGCGTGCCTGCACTTGATTCAACAGGGCTTGGCGGCGGCCGCAGGGTGCTTGCCAGGTTTCAGTGAAATGTGTGCAGAGGACCTTCACCGTGCCCCGGTTCAACCGTTCCACCTCAATCAGCAGGCCAGCCTGGACGTGCCGGCTGCTGGCTGTCTGCGCGCTGCTCGGCGCCGGCCTTCCCGCGCCGGCACTGGCCCAGGGCCTCAGCTTGACCCAAGTCCTGGCCCAGGCCATGGCGGCCAACCCCCAGCTGGCAGCTGCCCGCCAGGAAATCGGGATCGCCCAAGGTGCGCGTGACCAGGCTGGGGTCATGCCCAACCCGGAGCTGTCGTACGAGGTCGAAGACACCGACCGCAACAGCAGCACCACTACCGTCATGCTCAGCCAGGCGCTGGAGCTGGGTGGCAAGCGCGGCGCGCGCATCGAAGCTGCCAGCTACGGCCAGAGCGTCGCCCAGCTGGAGCTGGCCCGCCAGGTCAACAGCCTGCGCGCCGATGTCGTACAGGCCTTTCATGCCGCGCTGCGCGCGCAGGTCGGGGTCGATCTGGCGCGCCAGTCGCAGCAGCTCGGCGAGCGCGGCCTGAAGGTTGTCGATGGTCGGGTGCGGGCGGGCAAGTCGTCGCCGGTCGAGGCGACCCGTGCCCAGGTCGAGCTGGCCGAAGCGCGCCTGCAGTTGCGCCGCGCGGAAACCGAGCAAACCATGGCTTACCAGAACCTGGCCCTGATCAGCGGCAGCGCCACTGCCGATGTTCCGCGGCTGGATGCGCCGAGCCTGTCGCCTGGCTTGCCGCCAGCCTCAGCCGACCTGCTGGCGCGGCTTGAGCAGACCGCCGAGATGCGCCACGCGCTTGCCGTGATCGACCAGAGCGATGCCGCGCTTGGCTCGGAAAAGGCCCTGCGCGTGCCCAATCTCACCGTCAGTGTCGGCAGCCAATACGACCGCGCTGTGCGAGAGCGGGTCAACGTGGTCGGCCTGTCGATGCCGTTGCCGCTGTTTGATCGCAACCAGGGCAACGTGCTCTCGGCGGCGCGCCGCGCCGATCAGGCCCGCGACCAACGCAATGCGGTCGAGCAGCGGCTGCGCAGTGAGACCCAGACCGCGCTGCTGCAGTGGACCCGCGCGATGCACGAGGTCGAAACCTACGAGCAGACCATTCTGCCGGTCGCCCAGCAGGCGCTGGCCAGCGCCACTCGCGGTTTCGAAATGGGCAAGTTCGGCTTCATCGAAGTGCTCGACGCCCAGCGCACCTTGATCACCGCACGCGGCCAGTACCTCGACTCGCTGGGCGCCGCCAGTGCTGCCCGGGCGCAAGTGGAACGGGTCTACGGCGACCTTGATGGTGCCGTTGCCGCGCGATGAGCGGCCAGACGCTTTACTCGGTAACTGGCGGCTGAGCCCGTCACTGCCCACGATCAGCAGGAGTAGCAATGAACAACACACGCAAGATCGCCCTCGCGGTTGCCGCCGTGGCCGCGCTTGGCCTAGGCAGCCTGCTCTGGAACTCGAATGCCGAGCAGCACGCCGATGCCCATGGCAACGATGACGGTCATGGCCATGCCGACACACCGTCAGCCCCAGCCAAAAGCTCAGGCGAAGATGACCACGATCACCAGGAAGGCGCTGAAGACGATCACGCCGAAGCAGGCCATGGGGAAGAGGAGGGCAAGCTGACCCTCAGTGCCGAGCAGATCAAGGCGGCTGGTATCGTCCTCGCTCCTGCAGGGCCGCGCCAGCTCGGTACCGTGGTGAGCTTCCCGGGTGAAATCCGCTTCGACGAAGACCGCACCGCGCACGTCGTGCCGCGGGTGCCTGGCGTGGTCGAAAGCGTGCAGGCCAATCTCGGCCAGGCGGTGCGCAAGGGCCAGGTGCTGGCGGTGATCGCCAGCCAGCAGATCTCCGACCTGCGCAGCGAGCAGCAGGCCGCCCAGCGCCGGCTGGAGCTGGCCCGGCTCACCTTCAACCGCGAACAACAGCTGTGGCAGGACAAGATTTCAGCCGAACAGGACTACCTGCAAGCGCGCCAGGCGTTGCAAGAGGCTGAGATTGCCCAGGCCAACGCTCGGCAGAAGATCGCCGCAATCGGCAGCGCCAGCAGCGCCGCCGGCGGCAACCGCTACGAACTGCGAGCACCGTTCGATGCGGTGGTGGTGGAGAAGCACCTGAGCGTCGGCGAAGTGGTCAGCGAGGCCACCGTCGCGTTCATCCTGTCGGACCTCAGCCAGGTCTGGGCGACGTTTGCGGTGCCGCCCAGTGACTTGAACAAGGTCACCACCGGCCGCGCGGTCAAGGTGTCCTCGCCAGACATGCATGCCGAAGTCGACGGCAAGGTCGGCTATGTCGGCAGCCTGCTCGGTGAGCAGAACCGCGCGGCAACCGTGCGCGTCACCTTGACCAACCCCGACGGTGCCTGGCGCCCGGGCCTGTTCGTGAATATCGCGGTCACGGCGCAGTCGGCCCAGGTCGCCGTGGCCGTGCCGGAGTCGGCGGTGCAAACCCTCGAAGCACAGCCTGCGGTATTCGTGCGCAGCGCCGAAGGTTTTGAGGCGCATCCGGTCAGCCTTGGTCGGCGTGACGGCGGCTACGTGGAGATAATCACGGGTCTGCAAGCCGGTGTTCAGGTCGCTGCCAGTGGCAGTTTCACGCTCAAGTCGGAGCTGGGCAAGGCCACTGCCGAGCACAGCCACTGATGCGCCGCGAAAGGAAGATTGCCCATGTTTGAACGTCTTATCAGATTCGCCATCGAGCAGCGCATCGTGGTCATGATCGCGGTGCTGATCATGGCTGCGGTCGGGGTCTACAGCTACCAGAAGCTGCCTATCGATGCGGTCCCGGACATCACCAACGTCCAGGTCCAGATCAACACCGCCGCACCCGGTTATTCACCGCTGGAAACCGAGCAGCGCATCACCTTTGCCGTGGAAACGGCCATGGCCGGCCTGCCGGGGCTGCTGCAGACCCGCTCGCTGTCGCGCTCGGGCCTGTCGCAAGTCACGGTGATTTTCAAGGATGGCACCGACATCTTCTTCGCCCGGCAGTTGGTCAACGAGCGGCTGCAGGTGGCCAAGGCGCAACTGCCGCAAGGCGTCGAGGCGATCATGGGCCCGGTATCGACCGGGCTCGGCGAGATTTTCCTGTGGACCGTCGAGACCGAGCCAGGCGCGCTGAAGGAAGACGGCACCCCCTACACCCCGACCGACCTGCGGGTAATCCAGGACTGGATCATCAAGCCGCAGTTGCGCAACGTGCCCGGCGTTGCCGAAATCAACACCATTGGCGGCTATGCCAAGCAGTACCAGATTGCGCCCGATCTCAAGCGCCTGGCTGCCTACAAACTGACCCTGAACGACTTGCTGACTGCCCTGGAAAGCAACAACGGTAACGTTGGCGCTGGCTACATCGAGCGCAGCGGCGAGCAATTGCTGATCCGCGCACCTGGCCAGGTGGGCACTGTCGATGACATCGCCAACATTGTCGTCAGCAGTGTTGGCGGCGCGCCGATTCGCGTCAGCAATGTGGCTGAAGTGAGCATCGGCAAGGAGCTGCGCTCAGGCGCCGCGACCGAGAATGGCCGCGAGGTGGTGCTCGGCACCGTGTTCATGCTGATCAACGAGAACAGCCGCAGTGTGTCGCAAGCAGTTGCCGGCAAGCTCGCCGAGATCAACCGCACGCTGCCCAAGGGCGTGATGGCGGTTACCGTTTACGACCGCACCAACCTGGTCGAAAAAGCCATCGCCACGGTCAAGAAGAACCTGATCGAAGGGGCGATCCTGGTCATCGTGATTCTGTTCCTGTTCCTTGGCAACATCCGCGCGGCGTTGATCACGGCGATGGTGATCCCGCTGTCGATGCTGTTCACCTTCACCGGCATGTTCAACAACAAGGTCAGCGCCAACCTGATGAGCCTGGGTGCGCTGGACTTCGGCATCATTGTCGACGGCGCGGTGGTCATCGTAGAAAACGCCATCCGGCGTCTGGCCCATGCCCAGCACAAGCACGGGCGCATGCTGAGCAAGACCGAGCGTTTCCATGAAGTGTTCGCGGCGGCCCGCGAGGCGCGCCGGCCGTTGATCTTTGGCCAGCTGATCATCATGGTGGTGTACCTGCCGATCTTTGCCCTCACCGGGGTCGAGGGCAAGATGTTCCACCCGATGGCCTTCACCGTGGTGCTGGCGCTGCTGGGCGCGATGATCCTGTCGGTGACGTTCGTGCCTGCCGCGATTGCCATGTTCGTCACCGGCAAGGTCAAGGAAGAAGAAGGCGTGGTCATGCGCACCGCGCGCCAGGGTTACCAGCCGGTGCTGCGCTGGGTGCTGGAGCATCGCCGGTTTGCCTTCGCCGGCGCGTTCATCGTGGTACTGCTCAGCGGCGTGCTGGCGACGCGCATGGGCAGCGAGTTCATCCCAAGCCTGAGCGAAGGCGATCTGGCCTTGCAGGCGCTGCGTGTGCCGGGCACCAGCCTGACCCAGTCGGTCGACATGCAGCAGCGTCTGGAAAAAGCCATCATCGAGCAGGTGCCGGAGGTGGAACGGATATTTGCCCGTACCGGCACCGCCGAGATCGCCTCCGACCCGATGCCGCCGAACATCTCCGATGCCTACATCATGCTCAAGCCGCAGAGTCAGTGGCCCGACCCGAGCCTGTCGCGGGAGGTCTTGATCGCCCAGGTGCAGAAGGCAGCCGCCAGCGTGCCGGGCAGTAACTACGAGCTGTCGCAGCCGATTCAGTTGCGCTTCAACGAGCTGATCTCCGGTGTGCGCAGTGATGTTGCGGTCAAGGTTTTCGGCGATGACATGGATGTGCTCAACCGCACTGCGGCCAAGATCGCCACGGCGTTGCAGGGCGTGCCGGGTGCGTCCGAGGTGAAGGTCGAACAGACCACCGGCTTACCAGTGCTGACCATCAATATCGACCGTGACAAGGCCGCACGTTATGGCCTGAGCATGGGCGCTGTGCAGGACGCCATCGCCATCGCGGTAGGTGGCCGTGAGGCTGGTACCTTGTATGAAGGCGACCGTCGTTTCGACATGGTAGTGCGCCTCTCGGAGACCTTGCGCACCGACGTTGCCGGGCTGTCCAGCCTGTTGATCCCGGTGCCGGCAAGTGCGGCCAGCGGGGCCCAGCAGATTGGCTTCATTGCCTTGTCGCAGGTGGCCAGCCTGGACCTGCAGTTGGGGCCCAACCAGATCAGCCGCGAGAACGGCAAGCGGCTGGTGGTGGTCAGCGCCAACGTGCGCGGGCGTGACCTTGGCTCGTTCGTCGCGCAGGCCAGCGATACCCTGGCCAGCACAGTCGAAATCCCTGCGGGTTACTGGACCAGCTGGGGCGGCCAGTTCGAGCAGTTGCAGTCGGCGGCCAAGCGCTTGCAGATCGTGGTGCCGGTTGCCTTGCTGCTGGTCATGACCTTGTTGTTCTTGATGTTCAACAACCTCAAGGACGGATTGCTGGTGTTCACCGGGATTCCCTTTGCCCTCACCGGCGGGGTGGTCGCGCTATGGTTACGGGATATTCCGCTGTCGATTTCGGCTGGGGTCGGCTTCATTGCCTTGTCCGGGGTCGCGGTGCTCAACGGGCTGGTGATGATCGCGTTCATCCGTGGTCTGCGGGAAGAGGGGCGCAGCGTCAGGCTGGCTGTGGATGAAGGTGCGCTGACGCGGTTGCGGCCGGTGTTGATGACGGCGCTGGTGGCGTCGCTCGGCTTTATCCCGATGGCCTTGGCCACCGGCACCGGCGCCGAGGTGCAACGGCCGCTGGCGACCGTGGTGATTGGCGGGATCCTGTCGTCTACGGCACTGACTCTACTGGTGTTGCCGGCGCTGTATCACTGGGTGCATCGGCGTGATGATGAGGTAGAGCAGGTTTGAGGTAGTTACCCACAACAAAAAACCCACAACGCAGGTTGTGGGTTTTTTTGTTGGGGATATAGAAGAGCGGGGCCGCGCAGCGGCCCCGTTATTTATATGACAACTTACTTACTTTCAGTGCGCGGCCGTTTCTGCTGTTGCGAAACTTGCTGTTTGTCAGCCTGTTGCAACGACGTGCTGTCCCACAGGCGGGCCTGCTCAGTACGAAAATCCTGATTGAATTGCTTGACGCGCTCATGCCCACCTTCAGCATATGCGGTACCGCTCATTCCAATCAGCAGGCTGGCCACGGCCACGCATTTCAGCAGTTTCATAATTAACCTCACTGTCGTCAACCTGCCGGACACGGCGGTTTATCTCGCCATGCAGATTAACCAGTCGAAGTTAACGCGAGGGTGAGCAGGGCATTACAGTTTAGTTAGGTTGGCACGCCCGTCACCACTCCCAATCATCGGCGCGCTAACGATTAGCGCGGTGTTAGTTGTATTCTATTTTTGAACTTTCATTGCCTGACCATTCGTCTTGCTTTGATAAAAATACGGGCACCATCTTTAACCGGTTTTTCTCCCAATAGGTAGATGACGCTGTGCGGCGGTTTCGCTCGGCGCCTGATAAAGCCTGACCCCCGCCTGAGGAAAACTTTATGTTCATTCATAACAAACGTCTGCAATATACCGTGCGCGTTGCTCAGCCCAATCCTGGCCTGGCCAACCTCTTGCTGGAACAGTTTGGTGGCGCGCAAGGCGAACTTGCTGCCGCAGGTCGCTACTTCACCCAGGCCTTGGCTGAAGACGATCCAGGCCGCAAGGACTTGCTGCTGGATATCGCCACCGAAGAGTTGAGCCACCTGGAGGTGGTCGGTTCGATCATCGTCATGCTCAACAAAGGCGCCAAGGGTCGCCTGGCCGAAGGCGTGGAAGAAGAAGGCGAGCTGTACCGGGCAATCAATGGCGCCGGCAACGACTCGCATATCACCAGCCTGCTGTATGGCGCCGGTGCCCCCCTGACCAACTCCGCCGGTGTGCCGTGGACCGCTGCCTACATCGACACCATCGGCGAACCCACCGCAGATTTTCGCTCCAACATCGCCGCCGAGGCGCGGGCCAAGATCGTTTACGAACGGTTGATGAACGTCACCGATGACCCGGGCGTGAAAGAAGCGCTGGGCTTTTTGATGACGCGTGAAATCGCCCACCAGTTGTCGTTTGAAAAAGCCCTGCATGCGATCCAGCCAAACTTTCCGCAAGGCAAGTTGCCGGGCATGCCCGAGTTCACCAACAAGTACTTCAACATGTCCGGTGAGCCCAACGTGCGTGGCCCATGGAACGAGGGCAGTGAATGGGAGTACGTGGAAAGCCCAAGCCCGGCGGTGGACGGTGGTGACGGTAGCGCGTCGGTGTCGTTGTCCGAAGCCGAGTTCGATGTGGTCGAGGCGATGAAGCAGCGCACAGCGTCCGACCCTGCCAGCAACCCGATTACCGGTGCCGACCTGGGTTCGGGGCTGGTGCAAGGTTCGGATAAATAACAGGAGGTGGGTGATGTCCAGCATCAGCAGAAAAGTCAAAACGCAACGCAGCAAAAGTGCGCAGCCATTTCTCGACGATGCCCTGGCCGGGTTCGAGATGGAGTCACGCATGGCCTGCCGGGCGATGCGCGTGCGGTTGGCCATGACCGTGTTTGGCGTGGGCAGCTTGCTGCCCAATGACCTGCCGCGCAGTCAGCCGTTGCCAACCGCAGACGTCGCGGCAGGGCAAACCGTGCACTGATAAACACCGCGCTGAGCGCAATCACTCAATCCATTGCAACGGGAGTCGAAGCTTATGTCCGCTGACCTACTCACGTACTTCTGGATTGCCGTAGCGGCAATCATCCTGCTGCTTGACCTGTGGGCCATCGTCAGTGTGTTTCGCAGCGACAAGACTGACGCCACCAAGATCATGTGGGCGTTGGTGCTGGTTGTCCTGCCGGTCATTGGCCTGGCCATCTGGGGCATTGCCGGGCCACGTGGGATCAAGCGTGGCACCGGCCCCTCGTCACCCGATCACAGCAAAGGTTAGGAGGAACGTATGCACAACTCTGTCGATAAACAGCAACCACCGAGCAAGCCTGCGGGGGAGGCCGAGCGCGACAATGATGCACGCCGGCCAGACGGCTCCACGGGCACCGAGCATGACTCGACCGCGCAGAAAACTGCACGCCAGGAAGACCGGCAGCACAAGTAAAAAATGAAAAAGCGGCGCGCATCTCTCGGGATGCGCGCCGCTTTTTTTGCTGGCTTTACAGGATGAGCTTACCGCCGGTCACGCCATAGCGCGAGCCGGAAATGTAGCTGGCCTCGTCCGAGCCCAGCAGCACATAGATCGGCGCGACTTCGACTGGCTGGCCAGGGCGGCCCATCGGCGTTTGCGTACCGAATTCGCTGACCTCTTCGACCGGCATGGTCGCCGGGATCAACGGCGTCCAGATCGGGCCAGGTGCGACGCTGTTGACGCGAATGCCCTTGCTGCCCAGCATCTGCGCCAAGCCTGCGGTGAAGTTGGCGATCGCGCCTTTGGTGGTCGCGTAGGCCAGCAGGGTTGGCTTGGGTGAGTCGGAATTGATCGAGCTGGTGTTGATGATCGAACTGCCCTTGGCCATCGACGGCAGCGCGCGCTGGCAGATGCGGAACATGGCCGTGATGTTCACATCGAAGGTCATCACCCACTCGTCATCGGTGATGTCTTCGAGGTTTTCGTGGGACATCTGAAACGCGGCATTGTTGATCAGGATGTCGATGCGGCCAAACTTCTCCACCGTCTTGTCGACGATTTCGTAGCACACCGCCTTGTGCGCCAGATCGCCCGGCAACAGCAGGCACTGGCGGCCAGCCTGTTCGACCCAGCGGGCAGTTTCCTGGGCGTCTTCGTGTTCATTCAGATAAGCGATGGCAACGTCGGCGCCTTCACGGGCGTAGGCAATCGCCACGGCGCGGCCGATGCCGCTGTCGCCGCCGGTGATCAGGGCGACTTTGCCCTGCAGGCGGCCACTGCCTTTGTAGCTGTGCTCGCCGCAATCGGGGACGGGTTGCATCTTCTGCTGCTCGCCGGGGACGTCCTGCGGCTGCGCCGGGAACGGCGGTGTTGGGTAATCGCGCATGGTCAGTACTCCTGTTGAGATTGAAGGCTCCTGTTATTGGAAGGAGCTTATCCGCGGGAGTTGGAGTGCATGCGCGGTCAACGCGACCAGTGGTCGAACGCTAGGGTTTGCCTGGAATTCCGTACTTGCGCAGGCGCTGGGCAATCGCGGTGTGCGAGGTGTTCAGGCGTGCCGCCAGTTGCCGGGTCGAGGGATAGCTGGAATACAGCCGTTGCAGCAACTCCCGCTCGAAATCACCCACTGCTTGCTCCAGGCTGGCTACCTCGGTTTCCTGGCCGCGGCGCACGGCTGTGCCGGCGATGTCCAGGTCGCCAATGTCGACCAGATCGCTGTCGCAGATTGCCGCAGCGCGGAAGATCACGTTCTGCAATTGGCGCACGTTGCCCGGCCATGGGTTGGCCAGCAACGCCGCATGGGTGCCGGGGGCGAGCTGGCAGGTCGGGCGCTGGATCTGCGTGCAGGCCTGCTGCATGAAGTAGTGCGCCAGCAGCAGAATGTCCTGGCCGCGCTCGCGCAGCGGCGGCACTTGCAGGTTGAGCACGTTGAGACGGTAGAACAGGTCCTCGCGAAAGCTGCCCTCGCTGACCATGCGTTCGAGGTCACGGTGGGTGGCGCTGATGATGCGCACATCGACCTTGACCTCGCGATCGCCACCGACCCGGCGAAAGCTGCCGTCGCTGAGAAAGCGCAGCAGCTTGGCCTGCAGGTACGGCGACATCTCGCCGATTTCGTCGAGAAACACCGTGCCCTGGTTGGCCAGCTCCATCAGCCCCGGCTTGCCACCGCGTTGCGCGCCGGTAAACGCCCCTGGGGCATAGCCAAACAGTTCGCTCTCGGCCAGGCTCTCGGGCAGAGCGGCGCAGTTGAGGGCCAGAAACGGCGCGCCCTGACGGCTGCTCAGGGCATGGCTGGCGCGGGCCACCAGTTCTTTACCGGTGCCGGTTTCGCCATGCACCAGCAACGGCGCGTCCAGCGCCGCCACGCGCAGGGCGCGGGCCTTGAGGGTACGAATGGCCGGCGAGTCGCCGAGCAGCGCATCGAAGCCTTCGGCGTGATCATGGTGCAGCGCCGACAAGCGCTCGCCCATGCGCTTGGGCGGGTACAACGTCAGCAGGCCACCGGCATGGGTGATCGGCGTGGCATCCAGCAGCAGGCTGTGGCCGTCGAACTGCATTTCGCGCATCGGCAGGTGGAAGTTGTTGTCCAGCAGCGCCTGCAGCAGGGCCGGGTCCTTGAACAGCTCGCCGACGGAGCGCCCAGCCGACTCGCGCCCGCACAGGGCGATCAGCGCCGGGTTGGCCAGCAGCACCTTGCCGGCGCTGTCGACGGCCAGCACCGGGTCGCTCATGGCCGCGAGCAGGGCATCCAGCTGCAGGTGACGGCGCTGGCCGGGGAGGATGTCGACCACTTCGACCGACTGCACACCGTGCACTTCCAGCAGAGCATCGTGCAGTTCTTCGAGCACGGCCGGGCTCAAGGTCGGGGCGTCGATGTAGACGTTGGGCGGGACCATCTCCACGGCGTCCAGGTTGAGATGGCGGGCACCGAGCAGGGCCAGGACTTCCTGGGTGATGCCGACGCGGTCGATGAAGCTGACGTGAATGCGCATGGTGAGCGTACAAGGCTGTGGCCGCAGAGGCGCTCAGTATGCCGCGCCCGCTTCAGGCTTCAAGCCTTGTGCATCAACAAAACTGCCTGCGGTGCTGTTGCCGCAAGGGCTATTCAAGATGTTCAGGCTTGACGCAGTCGCCGGATTTGACCGCGAGCTTCTCGCGAATGTCCTCGAACATCAGGTCATAGATCTTGTGCGACGCGCCCAGGCTCTCGAACTTCTTCGGCGCTGGCATGTAGCTTTGCGCCTTGCGCGTGGCGATGCTGAGAAAGCTCGGCAGGACCTGATCCTTGGCCAGAAAGAACGTCTCCTCGACCGGCTTGCCTTCGATGCTGCCATGCATACGAAACTGGATGCCGGCGCCTTCCTTGGGGTCCATGGCCACTTCGTAGTTGATGTTGAGGTCGTAGCTGTGGTCCTGGTTGTTCAGCGCCATGCGCTCGATATGCACGTGACCTGACTCGAACTTGGCCATGATAGCTCCTCGCAAAGGTGTGAAAACGGCGGGCGACCGGCACCCGCCAACTGCATTCAACGGTAGCTTATTCCAGGCTGGGCGGTGGATACCCGGGTGCCGGCGCTGCCTTTGACGATCTCTTCGATGTCGGCCAGCGAGCCAATCACCGCGACCTTGCCGGTATTGCGTGCGAAGTCGCAGGCAGCCTGCACCTTGGGCCCCATCGAGCCTGCAGCAAAGCCAAGCCGCTCCAGTTCATCCGGGTGAGCCTGGGCAATCGCCTTTTGCGTGGGCTTGTTGAAGTCGACATAGGCGGCGTTGACGTCGGTGGCGATGACCAGCAGATCAGCGTCCAGCTGTTCAGCCAGCAGGGCCGAACACAGGTCCTTGTCGATCACCGCTTCGATGCCTTTGAGCTTGCGGTTTTCATCGTACATGGTGGGGATGCCGCCGCCACCGGCGCAGATCACGATGCTGCTTTTTTCCAGCAGCCACTTGATCGGGCGGATTTCGAAGATGCGCTTGGGTTTGGGGCTGGCGACCACCCGGCGGTACTTGTCGCCGTCAGGCTTGACCACCCAGCCCTTGTCCTTGGCCAGGCGCTCGGCGTCTTCCTTGCTGTAGACCGGGCCGATGAACTTGGTCGGGTCCTTGAAAGCCGGGTCGTTGGCGTCGACTTCGACCTGGGTGAGCAGGGTGGCGAACGGCACTTCGAAGTCGAGCAGGTTGCCCAGCTCCTGCTCGATCATGTAGCCGATCATGCCTTCGGTTTCAGCGCCAAGCACGTCCAGCGGGTAGGCTTCGTCCGGCTTGTAGGCCTGGGCCTGCAGCGACAGCAAACCGACCTGCGGGCCGTTGCCGTGGGCAATGACCAGTTGATTGCCGGGGTGGATCTTGGCGATCTGTTCGGTGGCGGTGCGGATGTTGCTTCGCTGATTGTCAGCGGTCAGAGGCTCGCCACGGCGGAGCAGGGCGTTGCCGCCCAGTGCAACAACGATACGCATGGTGAAGTGTCCTTTGGCAGAGAGGAGCAGGCGGTGTGGCCGCTGCGGGCGCTAGTGCCGGCAGCGGTCACGAGCCCACTGGGTCGGTCAGAGATCAGCCAGGGTCGAGACCAGGATCGCCTTGATCGTGTGCATGCGGTTTTCCGCCTGCTCGAAGGCGATGCAGGCGGGCGACTCAAAGACGTCGTCGGTCACTTCGATGCCGTTGGCCAGGTGCGGGTACTGCTCGGCGATCTGCTTGCCGACCTTGGTGTCGGAGTTGTGGAACGCCGGCAGGCAGTGCATGAACTTGGCCCGTGGGTTGCCGGTGGCTTTCATCAGCTCGGCGTTGACCTGATACGGCAGCAGTTGCTGAATGCGCTCGCCCCAGGCTTCGACTGGCTCGCCCATCGATACCCACACATCGGTATGGACGAAATCGACGCCTTTGACCGCCGCTTTCGGATCTTCGGTGAGGGTGATGCGGGCGCCGCTTTCTTCGGCGTATTTGTGGCAGCGGGCAACCAGATCATCGTGCGGCCACAGTGCCTTGGGCGCGGCAATGCGCACATCCATGCCGAGCTTGGCGCCGATCAGCAGCAGCGAGTTGCCCATGTTGTTGCGGGCGTCGCCCAGGTAGGCGTAGCTGATGTCGTGGATCGGCTTGTCGCTGTTTTCGCGCATGGTCAGCACGTCGGCGATCATCTGGGTGGGGTGGTATTCATCGGTCAGGCCGTTGAACACCGGCACCCCGGCAAACTTGGCCAGCTCCTCGACGATCTCCTGCTTGAAGCCGCGGTACTCGATGGCGTCGTACATGCGCCCAAGCACCCGTGCGGTGTCCTTCATGCTTTCCTTGTGGCCGATCTGCGACGAATTGGGGTCGATGTAGGTGACGTTGGCGCCTTGGTCGTAGGCGGCTACTTCGAACGCGCAGCGGGTGCGGGTCGAGGTCTTTTCGAAGATCAAGGCAATGTTGTTGCCCTTCAGGTGCTGCTGCTCGGTGCCGGTGTACTTGGCGCGCTTGAGGTCGCGGGACAGGTCGAGCAGGTAGCGCAGCTCGCGCGTGGTGTGGTGTTCCAGGCTGAGCAGGTTGCGGTTGTGGATGTTGAACGCCATGACAGTTCTCCTTGGATTCGGTGAGGTACCCGGCCGATGCCTGATGGGCGCGGCCGGGGTGCTGGTCGTCTAGTAATCGATAGGGTCGCGGATGATCGGGCAGGTCATGCAGTGGCCGCCGCCACGGCCACGGCCGAGTTCGCCGGCGCTGATGGTGATGACCTCGACCCCGGCCTTGCGCAGCAGGGTATTGGTGTAGGTATTGCGGTCGTAGCCGATGACCACGCCAGGCTCCAGCGCGACCACGTTGTTGCCGTCATCCCACTGCTCGCGCTCGGCGGCAAAGGCGTTGCCCCCAGTCTCCACCACGCGCAGCTCTTTGAGGTTGAGCGACTCGGCGACCACCTCGATGAAGCTCTTGTGCTCGCGGCGCACGTCCAGGCCATACGGCTTGCTGCTGTCCTGACGGATCACGAACGGCACGATCTCTTTGACCACTTCCGGGAAGACCGTGACCAGGTCGCGGTCGCAGAAGCTGAACACGGTGTCCAGGTGCATCGCCGCGCGCGATTTAGGCAGGCCGGCGACCACTACTTTTTCTACCGCGCCCTTGGCGAACAGCGACTGCGCCAGCTGGCCGATGGCCTGGCGCGAGGTGCGCTCACCCATGCCAATCAACACCACGCCATTGCCGATCGGCATGACGTCGCCGCCTTCCAGGGTGGACTTGCCGTGGTCCTGGTCCGGGTCGCCGTACCAGATTTCGAAGTCGGCGCTGGTGAACTGTGGGTGGAACTTGTAGATGGCGGTGGTCAGCAGGGTTTCCTGACGGCGCGCTGGCCAGTACATCGGGTTCAGCGTGACGCCGCCGTAGATCCAGCAGGTGGTGTCGCGGGTGAACTGGGTGTTGGGCAGCGGGTCGAGGAGGAAGCTTGAGTGACCGAGGTAGTCGCGGTACATCTTGATCACGCTGGCGCCTTCGCTTTCAGGCAGGTCTTCGCCGGCCACGCCGCCAATCAGAAACTCGGCCAGGCGCCGCGGCTCCATGCCTTCGAGCCAGCTGCGCACTTCGTTGGTCAGGCCCAGGCCTACTGTATCGGCGGTGATCTTGCGGTCGAGGATCCACTTCAGGGCTTCAGGGATCTGCACGGTCTCGGTCAGCAGGTTGTGCATTTCCAGTACTTCGATGCCGCGCTCGCGCATCTTGGTGACGAAGTCAAAATGGTCGCGCTTGGCCTGGTTGACCCAGATCACATCGTCGAACAGCAGCTCGTCGCAGTTGCTTGGGGTCAGGCGCTGATGCGCCAGGCCTGGTGAGCAGACCATCACTTTACGCAGTTTGCCGGCTTCGGAATGGACGCCGTACTTGAGGTTTTCGGTGGACATGGTGATTGCCTCCATGATGCAGATTCGGTGATTAAAGGGTCAGGAAACCGTCATACAGGCCGTAGGCCGCCACCAGCGCGCCGACGACTACCGCGGCGAAGATCAGCTTCTCCATGCGGGTGAAGATCGGTTGCCCCAGTTCACGCTTGGCCTTGGCGAACAGGATCGCCCCAGGCGCATACAACAATGCCGACAGCAGCAGGTATTTCATGCCGCCGGCATACAGCAGCCAGATCGCGTAGAGCAGGGCGATGGCACCGATCAGCAGATCCTTGCGCCGTTCGCCGGGTGCTTGTTCGTAGGTTTCGCCGCGCAGCGCCATGAGAAAGCCGTAGGCCGCCGACCACAGGTAGGGCACCAGGATCATCGAGGTGGCGAGGTAGATCAGCGACAGGTAGGTGCTGGCCGAGAACAGGGTGATGATCAGGAACACCTGCACCATCGCGTTGGTCAGCCAAAGGGCGTTGGTCGGTACGTGGTTGGCGTTTTCGCGGCGGAGAAACTCCGGCATGGTGTGGTCCTTGGCCGCCGCGAACATGATCTCGGCGCACAGCAGCACCCACGACAGCAACGCCCCCAGCAGCGAGATGATCAGGCCGACGCTGATCAGCACCGCGCCCCAGTGGCCGACCACATGCTCAAGCACTGCCGCCATCGACGGGTTCTGCAGCTTGGCCAGTTCCGGTTGGGTCATCACGCCCATCGACAGCACGTTGATCAGCACCAGGAACAGCAGCACGGTGATAAAGCCGATTACCGTGGCCTTGCCGACGTCGGCGCGTTTTTCCGCACGCGAGGAGAAGATGCTCGCGCCCTCGATGCCGATGAACACCCACACGGTGACCAGCATCATGTTGCGCACCTGGTTCATCACGCTGCCCAGGTCCGGCGAGCCGACCGCCCAGATGTCAGCGGTGATCACGTCGAGCTTGAACGCGAACAGGCAGATCAGCGCGAACAGTGCCAGCGGCACGACCTTGGCGATGGTCGTCACCAGGTTGATGAAAGCGGCTTCCTTGATCCCGCGCAGCACCAGAAAATGCACGGCCCAGAGCAGGATCGAAGCGCCGATCACTGCAGCCGGCGTGTTGCCTTCGCCAAATACCGGGAAGAAATAACCGAGGGTGCTGAACAGCAGCACGAAGTAACCGACGTTGCCCAGCCAGGCACTGATCCAGTAACCCCAGGCTGAGGAAAAGCCCATGTAGTCACCGAATCCGGCCTTGGCGTAGGCATATACCCCACCGTCCAGATCGGGTTTGCGATTGGCCAGGGTCTGGAACACAAAGGCCAAGGTCAACATGCCCACGGCGGTAATAGCCCAGCCAATCAATACCGCGCCAACACCGGCACTGGCGGCCATGTTTTGCGGCAGGGAAAATATCCCGCCACCAATCATCGAGCCGACCACAAGTGCGACCAGTGCACCGAGTTTAAGTTTTTCGGGAGAATCAGACATTTAACGACTCCGTACCAGGAGAAAGTTGACGTCATGGTAAACCTGACGCCGCCGGCATTCGCTGATGTAGATCAGTTCATGGCAACGTAAGGCCAAGGCCCGACGTGTCTCCTGGAGTGTGCCGACCGCTCTGCCGCAGGCTTTTGCACCGGCACCTCCATGTCAATGTAGAGTAAACACTCTGTTCGGCCTGCGATCTTTCAAACTAGCCGCTTTTAACGGATAGGCAAATTTTCGGCGTAAATAAAAATTATTACTGCAGCAGGCTATAGTTGCCCCGACAGCGCTCCTGGCCTACGGATGTGGCTATAGACAGTGTGGCTATTAGTGCTATAGCTTTTAATGGCGACTGCGCATATGCAGCGCTCTTTATATGGACTCAAAAGTGTTGCGTGCAGATGACATCAACCGACGGTGAGCGCCCAAATGAGCGAGCCTGAAAATAAACTGCGGCTGGGTGCATTGATTGCGCTGGTGGTGGGTTCGATGATTGGTGGCGGGATTTTTTCGCTGCCACAGAACATGGCCGCCCGCGCCGATGCCGGCGCTGTTTTGATCGGCTGGGGCATTACCGCCGTGGGCATGCTGGCGCTGGCGTTCGTGTTCCAGACCCTGGCTAACCGCAAGCCCGAACTCGACTCGGGGGTGTACGCCTACGCCAAAGCCGGCTTTGGCGACTACATGGGCTTTTCTTCAGCCTGGGGTTACTGGATCAGCGCCTGGCTGGGCAACGTCGGTTATTTCGTGCTGCTGTTCAGCACATTGGGGTTTTACTTCCCGATGTTCGGCGAGGGCAATACACCGGTGGCGATCGGTTGCGCGTCGGTGTTGCTGTGGTGCGTACACTTTGTGGTGCTGCGTGGGATCAAGGAGGCCGCATTCATCAACCTGATCACTACCGTGGCCAAGGTAGTGCCACTTCTGATTTTTATCGTGATTGCCGCCGTGGCATTTCGTGCCGACGTGTTTACCCGCGATATCTGGGGCGCGAGCAACCCGCAGTTCGGCAGCGTCATGGAGCAGGTCCGCAACATGATGCTGGTGACCGTGTTCGTGTTTATCGGCATCGAGGGCGCGAGCGTTTACTCGGCGCGGGCCCAGCGCCGGTCGGACGTGGGCAAGGCGACTGTGATCGGCTTTCTCGGTGTGCTCGCCTTGCTGGTGCTGGTCAACGTGCTGTCGCTCGGGGTAATGACCCAGCCGGAGCTGGCGGGGCTGCAGAACCCGTCGCTGGCAGCGGTGCTTGAGCATATTGTCGGCCCATGGGGCGCGCTGCTGATCAGCCTTGGCCTGGCGGTGTCACTGCTGGGCGCGCTGCTGTCGTGGGCGCTGTTGTGTGCGGAGATCCTCTACGCCACGGCCAAAGACAAGACTATGCCGCGTTTTCTCACCGTCGAGAACGCCAATCACGTGCCGGCCAATGCGCTGTGGCTGACCAACTGCATGATTCAGGGCTTTTTGCTGATCACGCTGTTTTCGGCAGGCACCTACACCAGCTTGATCTACCTGGCGTCGTCGATGATTCTGGTGCCGTACCTGTGGTCGGCGGCCTATGCCGTGCTGCTGGCGCTGCGCGGTGAAGGCTATGCCGAGCAAGCCGGGCTGCGCCGCAAGGACCTGATGGTGGCGGGGCTGGCGCTGGTCTACGCGATCTGGCTGTTGTACGCCGGCGGGCTCAAATACCTGCTGCTATCGGCGTTGCTCTATGCACCAGGGGTGATTCTGTTTGCCAGGGCCAGGCACGAGCAGGGGCAGGCGCTGTTCACCGGGTGGGAGAAGCTGATTTTTGCTGCGGTGCTGATGGGCGCCGGGGTTGCTGCGTATGGCTTGTATGCAGGGCTGCTGAGCCTGTAAGCCGGGTTTAGCCTGCGTTGCAGTTAGAGGCCGCCGGCTGGGTGCGCTCCGGGCGTGACCAGATCCACAGGTTGCCCAGGCTCATGCCGGCGATGGCCAGAAACACCGGCCAACGGTGCTCGAGAAAGGTCAGCATCAGGCACGCGCAAATCAGCATGCTCACGGTGGCGCTGATTTTCGCCCGGCGCTGGATCACCCGGCCGTTACGCCAGTTGTGCAGGATCGGCCCGAATACCCGGTGGTTCTCCAGCCAGGCGCTCAGGCGCGGCGAGCTGCGCGTCGCCGCCCAGGCGGCAAGCAGAATGAATTCGGTGGTCGGCAGGCCCGGAATGACAATTGCCACCAAGCCGATCCCCAGGCTCACGTAAGCCAGGATTGCATACAGCAGGCGGGTCAGTTTCGAGCGGGCAAGTTGGGTCATGGTCTCACTGCAAAAACGGCCGGCCACCACCGCGGTGACCGGGTAAAGCGTATCAGGCCGGCGCGACTTCTGCCGCGTAGGCATGCTTGAGCAACTCGGTGAAGCGCTCGAAGGCGGCGACTGCCCCACGCTCGGCGGCTGCGTCTTCTTCGACGGACAGCTCAAGGCCGTCGAGAATCCGCGTGAACTGTTTCCAGCCTTCGGCGCGGCCACCGGCCGGCTCACCAAGATGCCGCGCGCCAAAGCTGTCGGACAGCTCCAGTGCCACTGCACGCTTGATCAAAAAAGCGGCGCCCAGTTTGGAGCCTTCGGAGACGAAGATCCAGCCCAGTGCCTCGCCCAGGCTTGGCGCTTGCAACGCACCTGGCACGGCGGCCGGCACTTCGGTATTGAGGTCGGCCAGGTCCAGGCGAGCCTGATCGGCGCGGCAGCGGGCGGCCAGGTCGGGCACGATGGCGATCAGTTGCGGGTCGCTGTACAGCGCCTGCAGCTCGGACTGGAACAGGTACTGGGCAACCACGAAGCGGGCAAAGTTGTCACGGTTGGCAAACGGCGCATGGGCTTTGACCAGCGCGTCGAGCTCGGTGTGTGGGGCGTTGGTCACCTGATTCAGGCGTTGCGAGCGCAGCTGCGGGCGCTCGGCTGTGGCGGCGTTGGTCATGGTGGGTCCTTGGAAAATGGTCGGGCTAGTGACGAGACGAACCAGCGGGCTGAACACAGTAAAAATTCACTCTATGTACCAAGCGACGCGGTCTGTGAGCGGCCTTGCCGGGGCGCCGGACCGGTCGGAAAGGCCCGCAGAGCGGGCCCGGCAATATCGGCGGCGGAGCTGCAATCTGGGCCCGCTGCGCGCGCCTTTCGCGACACAAGGCCGCTCCTACACAGGGCCAGCGTCGGTCAGATATCCCAGATGACATTGACGGCGAAATTGCGCCCCGGCATGGTCAGGCGGTCGAGGTTGGCTGGCTGGGTAACCGCCGCTTCGCCCTGGCCGTCGTAGCCGCGTACCGAGTCCCACTGCCAGTACTTCTTGTTGGTCAGGTTGTACAGGCCGGCGTTGACGGTGACGTCGTCAGTGACCTTGTAGAAGCCGCTGAGGTCGAGCACGCCGTAGCCAGGGCTGCGGAACTGGGTGCTGGCGCCGTCCGGGGCGAAGAAGGCGCTGTCGTCGACGCGGGTCTTGCGCTTGACCACGGTCCAGCTGAGCAGGGCACCATAGTCGGCCTGGTCATAGCCCAGGCCGAACACCCCGGTCAGCGGGTTGACGCTGTTGATCGGCTGGCCGTTGTCATCGTTACGACCGTTGGCATAGGCAATCGAGGTCTGGCCATACAGGCCCTGCGGCGCGCCGAAGTGATCGAGGTTCAGGCGGCCCTTGAACTCGGCGCCCTTGATGGTGGCGTGCTTGATGTTGCTGGCCTGGAAGGTGGTGCCCAGGTTTGCCGACTGCACGGCGTCTTCGTTGATGAAATCCCGGTACTTGTTGTAGAACACCGCGACATCGAAGTTACCCGCCGCAAAGTTGCCGCGCAGGCCGGTTTCATAGCTCTTGCTCTTCTCCGGCTCAAGGCCCGGATTGCCCTCTACCCGATAGCCCACGAGCGGGTTGTCAAAGCGCCCGTACATCGACTTGGCCGTCGGCGTGCGGAAGCCCTCTGCGTACTGGCCGTACCAGGTGTAGTGGTCGTCAAGGGCGTAGGTCACGCCAAGCTTGGGCGACAAGCGATGCCACTTCTTGTCCGAGTCGTCGACCGCTGTCGGGGCGCCGCCGGTGCCCTGAATGCCGCGCAGGAAGGCGTCGGTCATCTCCGGCCGCATGCGCGTGTAGTCGTAGCGCGCACCGGGCAGGAAGGTCCAGCTGTTCCAGCGAATCTCGTCCTGGGCGAACAGGCTGTAGGTGTCGACGGTCGGGTCCGGGAAGTCGCTCACCAGCGCCTGGCCATCGCGGGCGCTGGCCTGGCCTACCGCGGTGCAGCTGCCACCGACGTTCACGCACGTGCCGCTGCCGCTGCGCGTACCGGTGACCTCTTCATGCTTGAGGGTGGTGCCGTAGGTCAGCAGATGGTCGGTCTGGCCGATGCTGAAGGACTTGTCCAATTGCCCGTCGAACACCCACTGACGGTCCTTGTAGGTGGTCTTGCGGTCACGTGCTACCTGGCGACCCGAAGCGACATACAGCTCGTCGGTGCGCTGGTCGGTCTTGGCGATCTGGTAGTTCAGGCTCCACTTGGCGCGGTCGGCGAACAGGCTGTCGAGGCCGAATTCATGGTTGATGCCAAAGCGCTCGCGAGTGACCGTATCATTGCCCTGGCGCGCGCGGTATGAATTCATCGCGCCAAAGCCGGGAATGAACGGCCCGCCCACGGCGCTGAGGATGTTCTGATCGCGGTCATCCTTGTACTTTTCGTAGGTAAAGCCCAGCCGGGCATCATCGGCGTAGTTCCAGCCGGCCTTGGCCAGCACATTGGTAGTGCGCACGTCTTCCGGGTTGGCCGCGGTGCGATCAAGGCCGGTGCCGTTGTGCTCGCCATAGGACTCCGTCTCATGGCCGTTGCGCTGGCTCAGGTGCAGCAGGCCATCGACGTCGCCCTGGCGGCCGGCGACGGTGGCCGAGGTCAGCCAGCTTTCGTCAGCCGAGCTGTAGCCGGTTTTCAAGCGTGCGCCGACGTCCTTGCCCGGTTTGATGATGTCGTCCGGATCGAGGGTGAAGTAGCTGACCGCCCCGCCAATGGCATTGCTGCCGTACAGCACCGAAGCCGGGCCGCGCAGGATCTCGACGCGCTTGACGATTTCCGGGTCGACATAGTTGCGCTGAGTCTGCGCGTAGGGGCCGTAGAAAAAACTGTCGGGGATCGACACACCGTCGATCTGGGTAAGGATCCGCTCACCGTCGATGCCGCGAATGTTGTAGCCGTTGAGGCCGCTGCGCTGGCCGGTGCCGCCTACCGAAACGCCCGGCTCGTAACGCACCAGTTGCTGGATATCGTTGACGTTCTGTCGATCCAGCTGTTCGCGGGTCTGCACGGTGACCGTGCTCGGTACCTGGCTTAAGTCCTGGGCGCTGCGAGTCGCGCTGACGGTCAGTTGCTGCAGGGCGATCACGCTGCTGGCCGACTGGCGTTCAAGCACCACGTTGCCGTTACCGATCTTGCGGTAGCTCAGCCCAGTGCCGTGCAGCAAACGCTGCAGCGCAGGTTCGGCTGGCAGCGAGCCCTGGACGCCGGGCGACGAGACACCCTCGGCGACCTCGGCGCTGAAGCCGACCTGCCAACCGGTGACCTGGCTGAAGGCGTTGATGGCCGCAACCAACGGCTGTTGGCTGATGCTGAAGCGGTAATCGCCCATGCGCGGGCTGTTGGCCTGGGCAGGCTCAGCGGCCAGGGCCGGCAGGCTGACGGCGCCGCTGGCGAGCAGGGCCAGGGTCAGCAGAGACAGCTGCCCCAGGCGGCGAGGTGACGGGCGGAGTTGAGCTGTGGACATCGAAAGCGCTCCCAGACGCGCGAACTGTTATAGATGATGCTTGTTCTTGTTTAAAAACAAGAATCAGTTGCATTGGCTATAACGAGACGTGTGATGGGCAGCGATCGCGTAAAAATAATTCAGGCGGCTGGCAGCGGCTCAGTTGAGGATTACCACAGCCGGATATTCATGCAGCCTGGCCGAGGTGATCTGGGCCAGCGCGCGCAGGGTTTCCAGCGGTTGGTCGAGGCGGTAGTTGCCGGTCACCGCAACCTGCTCGAGCGCGCTGTTGCGGCTGATGATCCAGCCCGGATAGTACCGGCGCACCTCGGCCAGCACGTCGCTCAGCGGGCAGTTTTCGAACACCAGGCGGCCTTCGATCCAGGCCAGGTCCTGGCGCATGTCGGGGCGGCTGGGCTGGCCAAAACCCTGCGGGCCAACGCTGATGCTGTCGCCGGCGCGCAGGCGAATGTGCTGGTCACTGGCGGCGTGCAGGTCGACATCGCCGCGCTGCACCCGGACCTGCGCCTGGCCGTCCAGGTAGCGCACGGCAAAGTCGGTGTCGCGGACCTGCGCACGCATCGGCCCGGCCTGCACCTCAAGCGCCTGCTCACCGGCACTGTTTACCTGAAAATACGCCTCGCCTTGCAGCAGGCGGGCCACCGGTTGGCCGTCGCGCACATCGCTGGCAAATGCAGAATCGGTGTTGAGCAGGACCTTGGTGCCGTCGTCCAACTGCAGCCGCTGGCGCTCGCCGACCACGGTCAGGTGATCGGCCTGCAGGCGCACCGGCAGGTTGCCGAAGGTAAACAGGCCGACCAGCAGCACTGCGGCGCTGGCCAGCGGCTTCCAGTGCCGGCGCAGGCGAGCGGCTGGGGCTGTGCGCTGAGCCTGGTGGATCTGGCCGGCGGCCTGGCGCAGGGGGGCGCCGTTCCACACCGCTTCGGCCTCGACATAGGCCTCGGCGTTTTCCGGCGCAGCGCTCAGCCAGGCCTCGAACGCTGCGGTGTCTGCTGTGCTGGCGCATTGCAGGCGCAGCAGCCAGTCCAGCGCCTCGTCCATGGCACGCGCGCGGGCATCGGGCCCGGCAGGTGTCGGGCGGGGGCTGGGGCTGTCGGTCACGAAGGGTCCTTGCTCGGGAGATTTTGCCGAATGATCGGGGCTGCGCCTGGCCAAGGCAAGCGCTTTACCGATCGCGCCGCGCCGGCGGTCGGCTCACTTGTGCCGCTCGGCCACCCCCATGCAGATAGCCATGATCAGTTTCAGTTCCTTCTGCACCGTGCTTGCCGAGACGTGCAGCTGCTCGGCAATCTCCAGGTAGCTGGCGCCGTGCAGGCGGCTGAGGATGAAGATGCGCTGCTGGCGCGTGCTCAGTTGGCCGAGGCTGACACTCAGGTGCTTGAGCAACTGCTCGGCGTGGGCTGCGTCCTCGCTGCTGCTGGTGGGGGCGGCGACGTTGTGCAGCACCTGTTCGGGCACATCCTCGACCAGCGTGCGCGCTTGCACGCGGCGGGCCCGCAGATGGTCCAGGGCCAGGTTGCGGGCGGTCTGGAACACGAACGGCTCGAGGTGCTCGATCGGCCGTTCACCCAAGGCGCGAGTGACCCGCAGGTAGGTTTCCTGGAGCAGGTCTTCAGCAGTGCTCGGGTTGCCCACCATGCCTTGCAGCGTGCGCAGCAGGCTGAGGCGTTGGGTTAGGAAGACGGTGTTGAAGCGTGACTGACTCACGGGGCGACCTGGCCGATACGGAGGTTAATGATAATGCTTATCAACACCCGGTTTGGTCAAGCGTTAAAACTGATCGTTTGCGCGGTGTAGCTCCCGCCCGAGCAGGCCGCGCGGTTTTGCGCTGCCTGCTGGGCGAGCCGCCTTACTGCGCGTTGTGCAGCGCCAGGCAATTGTCGAGCATGCGGTTGGAGAAGCCCCACTCGTTGTCATACCAGGCCAGCACCTTGAGCATGCGGCCATTGCTGCGCGTGTGGTTGGCATCGAAGATCGACGACAGCGGGTTGTGGTTGAAGTCGCACGACACCAGTGGCAGAGCGTTGTAGCCCAGTACCCGCGAGTGGCGGCTGGCTTCGAGGAACAGCTGATTGACCTGCTCGGCGCTGGCTTCGCGCTTGAGATTGACGGTCAGGTCCACCAGCGACACATTGATCACCGGCACACGCACGGCCATGCCGGTCAGCTTGCCCGCCAACTCCGGCAGCACCAGGCCGACTGCTTCGGCAGCGCCGGTCTTGCTCGGGATCATCGACTGAGTGGCCGAACGCGCCCGGTACGGGTCGCTGTGGTACACGTCGGTCAGCACCTGATCGTTGGTGTAGGCGTGGATGGTGGTCATCAAGCCTTGCTCGATACCGAACTCGCGGTGCAGCACCTGGGCAATCGGCGCCAGGCAGTTGGTGGTGCAGGAGGCGCTGGAGATGATCTGGTGCGAGGCTCGCAGCACATCGTGGTTGACCCCATAGACGATGGTCGCGTCAACGCCCTTGCCCGGCGCCGAAATGATCACCTTGCCGGCGCCAGCGCTCAAATGCGCGGCAGCCTTGGCGCGGTCGGTGAACAGCCCGGTGCATTCGAACACCACGTCGATGGCTTCAGCCTTCCACGGCAGCTCGGCGGGATTACGGATGGCGCTGACCGCGATGCGGTCGCCGTTGACGGTCAGGCTTTCATGATTGGCCTCGACCTGTGCATCGAAAATGCCGTGGACGCTGTCGTACTTGAGCAGGTGGGCGTTCATTGCGCTGTCGCCCAGGTCGTTGATGGCGACGACCTGCAGGTCCTGGCGGTAGCCTTGGGTATACAGTGCGCGCAGGACGTTGCGCCCGATACGGCCGAATCCGTTGATGGCGATGCGAAGGGTCATGGTAATACCTCTGGCAGTCGGGTGAAGGCTGTGGCACAAGGTCTGTTGCCGTGGAGCACGCATTCACTGAAACGATTTTGTTATTGGAATTACAAGATTATGCGTTATGGGATAGAAAACAAGCCCTTTTGATGGCAGTATTTTGTGTAAACATACAACGAGTGGTCGGGCGAGCTGCTTCCACGGTGCACCAGGCACATTTCACTTGAGCCTAGGTTGCAATCGAGGGAAGGGGAAATAGCGCTTCAGACCACCCTTACCGTCAGCCTGGAGTTCAGTACATGCACCCGCGCATCCTAGAGGTCACCCAACGGCTGACCGAACGCAGCCGTCCTACCCGTGAACGTTATCTGCAACTGATTCGCGGTGCGGCCAGTGACGGCCCGATGCGCGCCAGCCTGCAATGCGCCAACTTCGCCCATGGCGTGGCCGGCTGCGGTAGCGAAGACAAACACAGCCTGCGCATGATGAATGCGGCCAACGTGGCAATTGTTTCGGCCTACAACGACATGCTCTCGGCGCATCAGCCGTACCAGCATTTTCCTGAACAGATCAAACAGGCGCTGCGCGAGATCGGCTCGGTCGGCCAGTTTGCCGGTGGTGTGCCGGCCATGTGCGACGGCGTCACCCAGGGCGAGCCGGGCATGGAGCTGGCGATTGCCAGCCGCGAGGTGATCGCGATGTCTACCGCGATTGCCCTGTCGCACAACATGTTCGACGCCGCCTTGATGCTCGGTATCTGCGACAAGATCGTCCCGGGCCTGATGATGGGCGCATTGCGCTTCGGTCATCTGCCGACCATCTTCGTCCCCGGTGGGCCGATGCCGTCGGGCATTTCCAACAAGCAGAAGGCCGATGTGCGCCAGCGCTATGCCGAAGGCAAGGCCAGCCGCGAAGAGCTGCTCGAGTCGGAAATGAACTCCTACCACAGCCCCGGCACCTGCACCTTCTACGGCACCGCCAACACCAACCAGTTGGTGATGGAAGTGATGGGCCTGCACCTGCCCGGCGCCTCGTTCGTCAATCCTTACACGCCGTTGCGCGATGCCCTTACCGCCGAGGCCGCGCAGCAGGTCACGCGCATGACCAAAGCCAGCGGCAGCTTCATGCCGCTGGGCGAAATCGTCGATGAAAAGGCCCTGGTCAACTCGATCGTGGCCCTGCACGCTACCGGTGGCTCGACCAACCACACCCTGCACATCCCGGCGATAGCCCAGGCCGCTGGCATCCAGTTGACCTGGCAGGACATGGCCGACCTGTCCGAGGTCGTGCCTACCCTGTCCAACGTCTATCCAAACGGCAAAGCCGACATCAACCACTTCCAGGCGGCGGGCGGCATGTCGTTCCTGATTCGCGAGCTGCTCGACGCGGGGCTGCTGCACGACGACGTCAACACCGTGGCCGGGCACGGCCTGCGCCGCTATACCCAGGAGCCATTCCTTGAGGATGGCCGGCTGGTCTGGCGCGAAGGCCCGCTGCAAAGCCTGGACGAAAACATCCTGCGCCCGGCTTCGCGACCGTTCTCCAGCGAGGGCGGCCTGCGGGTGATGGAAGGCAACCTCGGTCGCGGCGTCATGAAGGTTTCCGCCGTGGCGCCCGAGCACCGCGTGGTCGAAGCACCGGCGCGGGTGTTCGAAGATCAGCAGGCGCTGGCCGATGCGTTCAAGGCCGGTGAGCTGGAGCGCGATTTCGTCGCGGTGATGCGCTTCCAGGGCCCGCGCTGCAACGGCATGCCTGAGTTGCACAAAATGACGCCGTTCCTCGGCGTGCTGCAGGACCGCGGCTTCAAGGTTGCGCTGGTGACCGACGGGCGTATGTCTGGCGCCTCGGGCAAAATCCCAGCGGCGATCCACGTCTGCCCGGAAGCGTTCGACGGCGGCCCGCTGGCACGTGTGCGCGATGGTGATATGGTGCGCGTGGATGGTGTCGAAGGCACCTTGCGGGTGATGGTCTCGGCCGAAGAGCTGGCCAGCCGCGATCTGCCGCCTGCACCCCAGGGCAATGACCTGGGCTGCGGGCGCGAACTGTTTGGCTTCATGCGCATGGCGTTCAGTTCAGCGGAACAGGGCGCCAGCGCCTTTACCTCTGGCCTGGAGAATCTCAAGTGAATGAGTTGCTGGTTGGCGACATCGGTGGCACCAACGCACGTTTTGCCCTTTGGCGCGACAACCAGCTGCACGCCGTGCGGGTGTTGCCGACGGCTGACTACACCAGCCTGGAACAGGCGATCCAGGCGTATCTGCTGGAGCAGGGTATCGCTCGCGGTGAGCTCGCGGCGGTGTGCCTGGCCGTTGCCGGGCCGGTTGATGGCGATGAGTTTCAGTTCACCAACAATCACTGGCGGCTGAGCCGGCGGGCGTTCTGCGACATGCTCCAGGTCAAGCAGCTGCTGCTGCTCAATGACTTCTCGGCGATGGCGCTGGGCATGACCCGTTTGCAGCCAGGCGAATTCCAGGCGGTATGCGCCGGTGACGCCGACCCAGCCCGCCCGGCGCTGGTGATCGGCCCTGGCACCGGGCTGGGCGTCGGCAGCTTGCTCCACCTCAACCAGCAGTGGATGGCGCTGCCGGGCGAGGGCGGCCATGTTGACTTGCCCGTCGGTACCGCGCGTGAAGCGGCGATCCATCAGCAGGTCCAGAGCCAGATCGGCCATGTCAGTGCCGAAACCATACTCAGCGGCGGCGGCCTGGTGCGCTTGTATCAGGCGATGTGCGCGCTGGATGGCGTAAAGCCGGTTCACCTGAGCCCGGCTGAAGTCACCGAGGCGGCGCTGGCCGGAGAGCCACAGGCGTTGGCGGTGATCGAGCAGTTCTGCTGCTTCCTCGGTCGGGTTGCCGGCAACAACGTACTCACACTCGGCGCGCGCGGCGGGGTGTATATCGTCGGTGGCGTGATCCCTCGGTTTGCCGAGCTGTTCCTGCGCAGCGGTTTTGCTGCCAGCTTTGCCGACAAGGGCTGCATGAGCGGCTATTTCGCCGGGATCCCGGTATGGTTGGTCACCGCCGAGTTTTCCGGATTGCTGGGTGCCGGTGTGGCGCTGCAGCAGGCGATGGGTTTGCCCCGCAACTGATCGCTGCACCAGGCAAGGCGACCTCAACAACAGCGGGCAACTAGACCCGCGTACACCAGAGGAAGGTATTTTTGTGAGCACTGCCGCCCGATCGATCCTGATGGTCGATGACGACCATGATATCCGCGAACTGTTGCAGACCTACCTGAGCCGCTCGGGCTTTCAGGTGCGCGCCGAGGCCGATGGCCAGGGTTTTCGCCAGGCGCTGGACAGCACGCCGTGTGACCTGGTGATTCTCGACGTGATGCTGCCCGACGAAGACGGCTTCAGCCTGTGCCGTTGGGTGCGCCAGCATCCGCGCCAGTCGCGGGTGCCGATCATCATGCTCACCGCCAGTTCCGACGAGGCCGATCGGGTCATCGGCCTGGAGCTGGGCGCCGATGACTACCTCGGCAAACCGTTCAGCCCACGTGAGCTGCAAGCTCGAATCAAGGCCTTGCTGCGGCGTGCCGAGTTTGGCCAGGCGGCGCCTGCCAGTGCGGTGCTGGCGTTTGACGAATGGCAGCTGGATACCGTCAGCCATCGGCTGTTCCACCGCGACGGTGAAGAGGTGATTCTGTCCGGTGCCGACTTCGCTTTGCTCAAGCTGTTTCTCGACCACCCGCAGCAGATCCTCGACCGCGACACCATTGGCAATGCCACCCGTGGCCGCGAACCGATGCCGCTCGACCGCATCGTCGACATGGCGGTCAGCCGCCTGCGATCACGCCTGCGCGATACCGACAAACCACCACGGCTGATCCGCACCGTGCGCGGCAGTGGCTACCTGCTGGCGGCGAATGTCAACCGCAGCCACTGAGCGCCGCTGGCGCCTGCTGCCGCGCTCGCTGCTGGGGCGCATGCTGCTGTTGACCCTGCTGGTGGTCTTGCTGGCGCAGGGCCTGTCGAGCCTGATCTGGGTCGCGCAGTTGCGCGCCAGCCAGTTGCAGGGCCTGCGTGCCAGCGCGCAGAGCCTGGCCCACTCGATGAGCGCCAGTGTCAGTTACTTCCGCTCGTTGCCGGTGGCCTATCGGCCCATGGTCCTCGACCAGTTGCGCAGCATGGGCGGCACGCGCTTCTTCGTTTCGCTCAACGACAAGCCGCTGGACATGGCTACGCTGCCGATCACTCCGCGCAAGCAGGCGGTCATCGACGTGTTCCAGCAAGTGCTGCACGAGCGCCTCGGCCAGCAGGTGGAAGTTTCGGTCGAGTTCGTCAGCCCTGATCAGCTACGTATCTTCAACAGCGGCCTCAAGCTCGATGAGTTGCCTCGCTCGTGGGCGCACTACTCGCTGACTCTGGAGCCCCTCAACCCGCCGGTGCTGGTCAACCAGATCCGCCTGGCCGAGGGCGAGTGGCTGTACATCGCCTCGCTGCTGCCCGAGCCTTACACCAGCCTCGAAGCCGAGCGCCTGCCGCGCCAGCAGATCGGCTTCATTGCCCTGACCACGGCCATGTTGCTGCTGTTCATCGGCCTGTTGGTGCACTGGCAAAGTCGCCCGTTGAAGCGCCTGGCCCGTGCTGCCCGTGAGCTGTCGCTGGGCGCTGATGTTGAGCCGGTGACCGAGGGCGGCGGCAGTGAGGTGGTCGAGGTGGGCCGCGCCTTCAACAGCATGCGCGAGCGCATCAGCCGTTACCTGACCGAACGCAGCCAGCTGTTCAGCGCGATTTCGCACGACCTGCGCACGCCGATCACGCGCTTGCGTCTGCGTGTCGAGCTGCTGGAAGACGAACGCCTGCAAGCGCAGTTCAGCCGTGATCTGGACGAGTTGGAGCTGTTGGTCAAAGGCGCACTGCAGTGCGTCAAAGACACGGATATCCACGAGAACATCGAACCGATCGACCTCAACCAGCTGCTCGAGATTCTCGCCGAACCGTACCTGCGTGACGGCCGTATCACCGTCGAGGGGCGGGCGCTGGCGCCGTATCCGGGCAAGGCGCTGGCCCTGCGCCGCTGCATCGGCAACCTGGTCGACAACGCGATCAAGTACGGCGAGCGCGCCCACCTGCGCATCATCGACGGCCCGGAGGGCTTTGTGCTGCAGGTCGATGACCACGGCCCGGGTGTGCCGCAGCAACAGATGGAGCAGGTGTTCGAGCCGCATTTTCGCCTGGCCGGGCAGCAGCAGGGCTATGGCCTGGGCCTGGGCATCGCGCGCAACATCGCCCACAGCCATGGCGGCGAGGTCAGTTTGCTCAATCTGCGCGATGGCGGCCTGCGGGTGACCCTGTGCCTGCCGCGCAGCGCCGAGTGAGCGACGCTTGGTCACCAGCCCGTGACATCAATAGCGGCCTTTGTGACCTCCTGGCCTTAGCACTCTGGCTAGACTTGGCCGCCACAACAGGCGCCGTGCCTGTTCTCGACAAGGACGCAGCAGGCCGATGAATCATGCTCACTCGCCGTTGATCGACGGGCCGCACAGCGCCTGGCTGGATGCCGAAGGGCTGCGATTGCTGGCCTTTGCCAAGGCCTCACAGCTGGCGCTGGGGTTCGGCAATATGGACAGCCACGGCCGCCTCGCTGGCGACGCCGTTGCCGACACCCTCACCACTGCACGGATGACCCACAGCTTTGCCCTGGCCCATCTGCACGGCAGGCCCGGGTGTCTGCAACGGGTCGAACATGGCGTTGCGGCGCTGGCGGGGCCGCTGCGCGATGCCGAGCACGGCGGCTGGTGCGCCAGCGCCGCTCCCGCTGGCTACAGCACCAAAGCCGCTTACCTGCACGCCTTCGTTGCCCTCGCTGCCAGTTCTGCGCAGGTGGCCGGCAGTGCTGCTGCACCGGCCTTGCTGGCGCAGGCCATCGACATCATCGATCAGCATTTCTGGAGTGAAACCGAAGGTGCCCTGCGCGAAAGCTCCAGTCGTGACTGGCAGCAGCAGGAGGCGTACCGCGGGGCCAACAGCAACATGCATGGCACCGAAGCGTTTCTGGCCCTTGCCGACGTCACTGGCGAGCCGATCTGGTTGCAGCGTGCGCTGCGCATCGTCGAGCGGGTGATCCACGGCCATGCGCGCGCCAATGGCTTCAGCGTGATCGAGCACTTCGACCTGCACTGGCAGCCGCTCACCGACTACAACAGCGACAACCGCGCCGATGGCTATCGGCCGTACGGCGTTACCCCAGGCCATGGCTTCGAGTGGGCACGGCTGCTGCTGCACCTTGAAGCTGCTCTGCAATTGGCCAGTCTACCTGCGCCCGACTGGCTGCTGAGCGACGCCCGCGGGCTGTTTGCCAGCGCCTGTGAGCACGCCTGGCACGCCGACGGCGCCCCCGGCATCGTCTACACCCTCGACTGGCAACAACGCCCGGTGGTACGCCAGCGCCTGCACTGGGTGCATGCCGAGGCCAGCGCCGCTGCCGCTGCGTTGTGGCAGCGCACGGGGGAGGCGCAGTACCAGTGCTGGTACGGGCGTTTCTGGGCATTCATTCAAACTCACCTGATCGACACCGACGCCGGCAGCTGGCACCACGAACTGAGCCCGGACAACCTCCCCAGCGCGACCATCTGGGCGGGCAAACCGGACCTCTATCACGCTTATCAGGCCGTGCTGTTGCCCACCCTGGCACTGGCGCCAAGCCTTGCCACGGGCCTCGCCCGGCGAATGTAACCAACTGATGACAATCGCGCAGCGCTTCGTTACCTGAGGCGCCTTGCCGGGTTATTACACTCCTGTGCAATGCAAGCGACAGTCTTGCCCTGCATAACAACAAGAAAGGTATTGCGATGAACTCCACTCTGCGTCTCGCCGCCGCGATTTCCCTCGCCTCCCTGCTGCCACTGAGCGCCTCTGCCGCCGATGCCAAAGGCACCGTCGAAGTGGTCCACTGGTGGACCTCTGGCGGCGAAAAGGCTGCTGTCGATGTACTCAAGGCTCAGGTCGAAAAAGACGGCTTCATCTGGAAAGACGGCGCTGTAGCCGGCGGCGGCGGTGCCACCGCAATGACCGTACTGAAGAGCCGCGCCGTCGCCGGCAACCCGCCAGGCGTGGCCCAGATCAAAGGCCCGGACATCCAGGAATGGGCCTCCACCGGCCTGCTCGACAGTGACGTGCTCAAGGACGTGGCCAAAGCGCAGAACTGGGACGGCCTGCTGGAGAAGAAAGTCGCCGACACCGTCAAGTACGAAGGCGACTATGTCGCGGTACCGGTCAACATCCACCGCGTCAACTGGCTGTGGATCAACCCTGAAGTATTCAAAAAGGCCGGCATCGACAAGGCGCCGTCCACCCTCGACGAGTTCTACGCCGCAGCCGACAAGCTCAAGGCAGCCGGCTTCATCCCGCTCGCCCATGGCGGCCAGCCATGGCAGGACAGCACCGTGTTCGAAGCGGTGGTGCTGTCGGTAATGGGGGCGGACGGTTACAAGCAGGCGCTGGTCGATCTTGACCAGAAGGTGCTGACCGGCCCTGCCATGGTCAAGGCCCTGACTGAACTCAAGCGCGTCGCCACCTACATGGACGCCGACGGCAAAGGTCAGGACTGGAACCTGGAAGCCGCCAAGGTCATCAACGGCAAGGCCGGCATGCAGGTCATGGGCGACTGGGCCAAGAGCGAGTGGACCCTCGCCAACAAAGTCGCCGGCAAGGATTACCAGTGCGTGCCGTTCCCAGGCACCGACAAGGCCTTCACCTACAACATCGACTCGCTGGTGGTGTTCAAGCAGAAGGACGCCGGCACCTCGGCCGGCCAGCAGGACATCGCCAAGGTGGTGATGAGCCAGGACTTCCAGAAACTGTTCAGCACCAACAAGGGCTCGATCCCGGTGCGCAAGGACATGCTCGCCGACATGGCCAAGCATGGCTTCGATGCCTGCGCGCAGACCTCGGCCAAGGACTTCCTTGCCGACGCCCAGACCGGCGGCCTGCAACCAAGCATGGCGCACAACATGGCGACCAACCTGGCAGTGCAGGGCGCGTTCTTCGATGTGGTCACCAACTACATCAACGACCCCAAGGCCGACCCCGCCGACGCCGCGAAAAAACTCGGCGCGGCAATCAAGTCCGCCCAGTAACGGCGGGTCCGGCGCAGCCGCCCTCGCGGCGGCTGCACGCCACCCTCAGTTAACGTTCTGTACCGACAGGTATCGCTGCCATGACTACTGCGACCGCGCAACTGCGGGCCTCACCCCTGGACGCCGTGCAGCGCTGGTTACCTAAACTGGTGCTGGCGCCGACCATGGTCATCATCCTGGTGGGCTTCTACGGTTACATCCTCTGGACCTTTGTCCTCTCGTTCACCACCTCGACCTTTTTGCCCAATTACAAATGGGCAGGGCTGGCGCAATACGCGCGCTTGCTCGACAACGACCGCTGGTGGGTGGCGAGCAAGAACCTGCTGGTCTTCGGCAGCCTGTTCATCGGCATCAGCCTGGTCATCGGTGTACTGCTGGCGATCCTGCTGGACCAGCGCATCCGCCGCGAAGGCTTTATCCGCACCATCTACCTGTACCCGATGGCGCTGTCGATGATCGTCACCGGCACCGCCTGGAAGTGGCTGCTCAACCCGGGCATGGGCCTGGACAAGCTGATGCGCGACTGGGGCTGGGAAGGCTTTCGCCTGGACTGGCTGATCGATCCCGACCGGGTCGTGTACTGCCTGGTGATTGCCGCCGTGTGGCAGGCCTCAGGGTTCATCATGGCGATGTTTCTGGCCGGCCTGCGCGGGGTCGATCAGTCGATCATCCGCGCAGCGCAGATCGACGGTGCGAGCTTGCCGCGGATCTATTGGCAGGTAGTGCTGCCGAGCTTGCGCCCGGTGTTTTTCAGTGCGGTGATGATCCTCTCGCACATCGCCATCAAGAGCTTTGACCTGGTGGCAGCGATGACCGCTGGCGGCCCAGGTTACTCGTCCGACCTGCCGGCCATGTTCATGTACTCGTTCACCTTCAGCCGTGGCCAGATGGGCATGGGCTCGGCCAGCGCAATCCTCATGTTGGGCGCGATCCTGGCGATTCTGGTGCCTTATCTGTACTCGGAACTGAGGAACAAACGCCATGACTAGCCGCCTCGACAAACCGGCCATCAGCCTCAGTCGGCTGGCCATTCATGCGGTATTGCTGTTTGCCGTACTGCTGTACCTGGTGCCGCTGGTGGTGATGCTGCTGACCAGCTTCAAGACCCCGGAAGACATCGGCAGCGGCAACCTGCTCAGCTGGCCGGCCGTGGTCACCAGCATCGGCTGGGCCAAGGCCTGGGCCACGGTCAATGGCTATTTCTGGAACTCGATCATGATCACCGTGCCGGCGGTGCTGATCTCTACCGCACTCGGTGCACTCAATGGCTACGTGCTGGCGATGTGGCGCTTTCGTGGCTCGCAGGTGTTCTTCGGCCTGCTGCTGTTTGGCTGCTTCCTGCCGTTTCAGACCGTGCTGCTGCCGGCCTCGTTCACCCTCGGCAAGCTCGGCCTGGCCAACACCACGGCTGGCCTGGTGCTGGTGCATGTGGTCTACGGCCTTGCGTTCACCACGCTGTTTTTCCGCAACTACTACGTGACCATTCCCGATGCCTTGGTCAAAGCGGCGCGGCTGGATGGCGCCGGGTTCTTCACCATCTTCGGGCGGATCATTTTGCCGATGTCGACGCCGATCATCATGGTCTGCCTGATCTGGCAGTTCACCCAGATCTGGAACGATTTCTTGTTCGGCGTGGTGTTCTCCAGCGGCGATTCGCAACCGATCACCGTGGCCCTCAACAACCTGGTCAACACCAGCACCGGGGCCAAGGAATACAACGTCGACATGGCCGCGGCAATGATCGCCGGCCTGCCAACCCTGCTGGTCTATGTGGTCGCAGGCAAGTATTTCGTGCGCGGCCTGAGCGCCGGCGCAGTCAAGGGGTAAGTCATGGCCACACTCGAACTTCGCAACGTCAACAAGACCTACGGCACAGGTGTGCCAGACACCCTCAAGGACATTCAGCTGGCGATCAAGGACGGTGAGTTTCTGATCCTGGTCGGCCCTTCGGGCTGCGGTAAATCGACCTTGATGAACTGCATCGCTGGCCTTGAGAGCATCAGCGGCGGGGCGATCCTGATCGATGGCGACGACGTCAGCGGCATGAGCCCGAAGGATCGCGACATCGCCATGGTATTCCAGTCGTATGCGCTGTACCCGACCATGAGCGTGCGCGACAACATCGCCTTCGGCCTGAAGATCCGCAAACTGCCGCAGGCAGCCATCGATGAAGAAGTCGCGCGGGTCGCCAAGCTGCTGCAGATCGAACACCTGCTCACGCGCAAACCGGGCCAGCTCTCCGGCGGCCAGCAGCAGCGCGTGGCGATGGGCCGGGCGCTGGCACGGCGGCCAAAGATCTACCTGTTCGACGAGCCGCTGTCCAACCTCGACGCCAAGCTGCGGGTCGAGATGCGCACCGAAATCAAGCTGATGCACCAACGCCTGAAAACTACCACGGTGTATGTCACCCATGACCAGATCGAGGCGATGACCCTGGGCGACAAGGTGGCGGTGATGAAGGACGGCATCATCCAGCAGTTCGGCACCCCGCAGCAGATCTACAACGACCCGGCCAACCAGTTTGTCGCCAGCTTCATCGGCTCGCCGCCGATGAACTTCGTGCCGGTGCGCCTGCGCGAGCAGGGCGGCCGGTTGCTGGCGCTGCTCGACAGTGGCCAGGCCCGCTGCGAGCTGGTGCTGGGCGCAGCCAGCCAGGGCTTGGATGGCCGTGAAGTGATCCTCGGCATCCGTCCCGAGCAGATCAGCCTCGCTGCCGGGGAGGGCGACGGCCAGTCGCTGTTGCGTGCCGAGGTGCAGATCACCGAGCCGACCGGGCCGGACCTGCTGGTCTTCGTCACGGTCAACCAGACCAAGCTGTGCTGCCGGTTGGCGCCGGATGTCAGTTGCCAGGTCGGCGACACCCTCAACCTGCAGCTGGACCCGGCACGGGTGCTGCTGTTCGACGCGCAAACCGGTGAGCGCCTGCACCTGGCCCGCCACGCTGCACCCTTGCAAGACAACGTTGCCCACATCGCGGGCCGTTGATTGGACCCTTCATAACAAGAAAAGAGGACGCACAGGGATGGAACATCGCAATCGCATCAGCACATTGGGTTCGCTGGCCTTGCTGGCCGTGGTCGGCAGCAGCAGCGTACAGGCCGCCGAGGCCTTTTCCAGTGAATCGAAATGGATGAGCGGCGACTGGGGCGGCACCCGCACCGAGTTGCTCGACAAGGGCTACGACTTCACCCTCGACTACGTCGGTGAGGTCGCCGGCAACCTCAATGGCGGCTACAACGACGACAAGACGGCGCGCTACAGCGACCAGTTCGCCCTCGGCATGCACCTGGACCTGGAGAAGATCCTCGGCTGGCACGACACCGAATTCAAGCTGGCGGTCACCGAACGCAGCGGTCGCAACCTGTCCAACGACCGCATCAGCGACCCGCGCGCCGGCCAGTTCAGTTCAGTGCAGGAAGTCTGGGGCCGCGGTCAGACCTGGCGGCTGACCCAGATGTGGATCAAGCAGAAGTACTTCGATGGCGCGCTGGACGTCAAATTCGGTCGCTACGGCCCGGGCGAAGATTTCAATAGCTTCCCTTGCGACTTCCAGAACCTCGCGTTCTGCGGCTCGCAGGTGGGTAACTGGGTCGGCGGCATCTGGTACAACTGGCCGGTCAGCCAGTGGGCGCTGCGGGTCAAGTACAACATCACCCCGGACGTCTTCGTGCAGGTCGGTGCGTTCGAGCAGAACCCGTCCAACCTCGAAACCGGCAACGGCTTCAAACTCAGCGGCAGTGGCACCAAGGGCGCGATCATTCCGGTCGAGGCGGTCTGGCAGCCCAAGGTCAATGGCCTGCCGGGTGAATACCGCCTCGGTTACTACTACAGCACGGCTTCCGCTGAGGACGTGTACAAGGACATCAACGGCAATGCTCAGGGGGTCAGTGGTGTCGGCTTCAAGTCGCACTCGAGCAAGCACGGCTGGTGGGTGGTGGCGCAGCAGCAAGTCACCGCACATGCCGGCGACGTCAATCGCGGCCTGAGCCTGTTCGCCAACCTCACCGTGCACGACAAGGCGACCAATGTGGTCGACAACTACCAGCAAGTCGGCATGGTCTACAAAGGCGCCTTCGATTCGCGGCCAAAGGATGACATCGGCTTCGGCATCGCCCGGATCCATGTCAACGATGACGTGAAAAAACGCGCCGAGCAGCTCAACGCACAGAGCGGTATCAGTGATTACAACGACATGGGCTTCGTGCCGCTGCAGCGCACCGAGTACAACGCCGAGCTGTACTACGGCTTCCACGTCACCAACTGGCTGACCGTGCGGCCCAACCTGCAGTACATCAAAAGCCCAGGTGGGGTTGATGAAGTCGACAACGCGCTGGTCGCGGGCTTGAAGATTCAGTCGTCATTCTGAGGCTAGATGTTGTAAATTTACGCCATCGTAGCGACCGCACTGCGGTCGCTTGTCGCCCAGCCGTTGTCACGCAGCCTGTTTGAGCAGGGCGTGGCAACGCGTTTGGCTGGCAAACGCGGCCCTAATGACAACAAGAGTTACCAGCCATGCCCGAACATCCGCTCCACCGCTTCTTCTCTGCGCAGCGGCCCAGGCCCGTCTTCGAGTGGGAGCGTCATCAACAGCGCGATGTCCTTATCATCGATCACCCGCACTGCCAGGCTGTGTTCAGCCGCCAGGGTGCGCAGCTGCTGCATTTTCAGCCAAGTGGCGAACGGCCGTGGTTGTGGTGTGCCGAGCAATGGCCGCAAGTTGGCGCAATCCGCGGGGGAGTACCGGTGTGCTGGCCCTGGTACGGGCGCCATCCCAGCGAAGACCTCTGGCCTACCCATGGCTGGGCCCGGCTGCTCGACTGGAAGCTGCTGAGCAGTACATCCGACGACGATGGGGTAACCCTGGTGTGGCAGTTGCAGTTGTGTGAATGGCAGGTCGATCTGCACGCGCGACTCGGCAAAAACATGGAGCTCAAGCTCAGCACCGTGCATCAGGACAGCGAAACGTGCCAATTGAGTCATGCTCTGCTGGCTTACTGGCGTATTAGTGACGTTGCCAAGATAGCGCTGTCTGGGCTCGAAAACATTGAAGGTTATGACCAGCTGAGTCGGCAGAGCTGCCGGCAGAAGGGCGCCTTGAAAGTCGGTGGCGGGTGCCAACGGGTGTATCCGGGCACCTCATCGGTGCAGTTGCGCGACCCGACCTGGGACCGCGAGCTGTGCATCGATACCGGCGACAGCGACGACACCGTGGTCTGGCACCCCGGCACTCGCCCGTTGATGGGCGTCAGTGGCCGCGAGAGCCAGCGCTTCGTCTGTGTCGAAGCGGCCAGCGGCAGTACCGCCGGCCTGAGCCTGGCGCCGGGCGAGCAGGCGCACCTGAGCTTGCAGGCGCATCGGCTCAATTGAGCTCGTCGTCCTCGATCGGGTAGCGGCTGGCGTTGAGGCTCTCTTTGATCTTGCGCAGGTGCGGCTGGAAGTCGACGCCACGGCGCAGGGTCATGCCGGTGGCGAGGACGTCGAGCACGGTCAGCTGGATGATCCGCGACGTCATCGGCATGTAGATATCGGTGTCTTCCGGCAGCGGGATATGCAGGCTCATGCTGCAGGCGTTGGCCAGTGGCGAACCGGCGGCGGTCAGGCCGAGCACCGAGGCGCCGTTCTCGCGAGCGACGCGGGCAACCTCGACCAGCTCACGGGTGCGCCCGGTGTAGGAGATGATCACGAACAGGTCGCCGGTGTGCGCCACCGAGGCCAGCATGCGCTGCATCAGCACGTCGGCGTGGGCCGACACGGCCAGGTTGAAGCGGAAGAACTTGTGCTGCGCATCGAGCGCCACCGGAGCCGAGGCGCCGAGGCCGAAGAAGTGGATCTGGCGGGCCTGGATCATCATGTCGACGGCGCGGCTGACCTGCTGCGGGTCGAGCTGTTGGCAGGCGCTGTCGAGCGAGGCGATGGCACTGCCGAAGATCTTCTGGGTGTAGGCGGCCGGATCATCGTCTGCCTCGACCGCACGGCTGACGTAGGCAGCGCCGCTGGCCAGGCTCTGCGCCAGCTGCAGCTTGAGTTCCGGATAGCCGCTGACGCCGAACGAGCGGCAGAAGCGGTTGACGGTCGGCTCGCTGACCTTGGCCGCCTGGGCCAGTGCGGCGATGCTGAAACGGGTGGCCTGTTGCGGGTTGAGCAGGATGACTTCGGCGACTTTGCGTTCGGCCTTGTTCAGCTCATCGAGGCGTCCCTGGATCTGTTCCAGGAGGTTGCGCACGCGGTCCATGGTATGTCCTTGGGTCGAGAAGACAGCCGGCTGGCGTTACAGCAGGCTTTTTGCAGGGTTGTCTATCGTACTGTCGGTAGGGGTTGATCTACCACTTGTCTGTAACACTTGTCGGTAATGTTGTGGTTTTTACTACATTACCTCTTGAAAAGTGCGTTTGAAAACGATATTCCTAGGTCAACTTTAGGAAAGAACCAACATCATGGCTGCGATCAGTGTTGAACCTTGCACCTTTGCCTTGTTTGGCGCCTTGGGCGACCTGGCACTGCGCAAGCTGTTCCCCGCGCTTTATCAGCTCGACCGTGCCGGCCTCCTGCACGCCGATTCGCGCTTGCTGGCGCTGGCCCGCGAGGCCGGTGACAGCCAGCAGCACCTGGCCAATATCGAAGCGCACCTGCGCCAGTTCGTGCCCGATGCCGATATCGAGGCAGCTACGCTGGGGCGCTTTCTGGCTCGGCTGAGCTACCTGCATCTGGATTTCCTCCAGCCCGAGGGCTATCAGGACTTGGCTGAACAGGCCGCTCCAGGCGTGCCGCTGATCGCCTACTTTGCCACTCCGGCGGCGGTGTACGGTGCAATCTGCGAGAACCTCGACAAGGCGGGCCTGGTCGAGCGCACCCGGGTGGTGCTGGAAAAGCCCATCGGGCACGATCTTGAATCATCGCGGCGGGTCAACGATGCGGTGGCGCGGTTCTTCCCGGAGAGCCGGGTTTATCGCATCGACCACTACCTGGGCAAGGAAACGGTGCAGAACCTGATCGCCCTGCGTTTTGCCAACAGCCTGTTCGAAACCCAGTGGAACCAGAATTCCATCTCCCACGTTGAGATCACCGTGGCTGAGAAGGTCGGCATCGAAGGCCGCTGGGGCTACTTCGACAAGGCTGGCCAGCTGCGGGACATGATCCAGAACCACTTGCTGCAGCTGCTCTGCCTGATTGCCATGGACCCGCCCAGCGACCTCTCGGCCGACAGTATTCGTGACGAGAAGGTCAAGGTGCTCAAGGCGCTGGCGCCGATCACTGGCGAGGCCCTCAGTACCGCCGTGGTCCGCGGTCAGTACATCGCCGGTTACAGCGATGGCAAGCCAGTGCCGGGCTACCTTGAAGAAGACAACGCCAACGCGCAGAGCGACACCGAAACCTTCGTCGCCCTGCGTGCCGATATCCGCAACTGGCGCTGGTCGGGGGTGCCGTTCTACCTGCGCACCGGTAAGCGCATGCCCGGCAAGCTGTCGCAGATCGTCATCCACTTCAAGGAAACCCCGCACTACATCTTTGCCCCGGAACAACGCTTGCAGATCGGCAACAAGCTGATCATCCGCTTGCAGCCGGACGAGGGTATTTCGCTGCGGGTGATGACCAAGGAGCAGGGCCTGGACAAGGGCATGCAACTGCGCAGTGGCCCGCTGCAACTGAATTTTTCCGACACCTGGCGCAGTGCGCGGATTCCGGATGCCTACGAGCGCTTGCTGCTGGAAGTGATGCGCGGTAACCAGAACCTGTTCGTGCGCAAGGACGAAATCGAATATGCCTGGAAATGGTGCGATCAGCTGATCGCTGGCTGGAAAACCGCCGGCGACGCGCCCAAGCCCTATGCGGCCGGTTCCTGGGGGCCGATGAGCTCGATTGCACTGATCACACGTGATGGGAGGTCATGGTATGGCGATATCTGAACTGCAACTGCCAAGCGTCGTCACGACGCATCAACTGTCGGATGCCAAGGCATTGGCTGCCCGCCTGGCGGCGGATGTCGCCGAGCGCCTGCGCCAGGCAATCGCCGGCAAGGGTCAGGCGTGCCTGGTGTTGTCTGGCGGACGTAGCCCGGTGCCGTTCCTCGAGCAACTGGCCAGCGCCGAGCTGGACTGGGCCAAGGTCACCGTGAGCCTCGCCGACGAGCGCTGGGTGCCGGTCGAACATGCGGACAGCAATGCTGGTCTGCTGGCCCGTCACCTGTTCCAGGGGTCGGCGGCCAAGGCCCGTTTCATCGGCCTTTACCACAATGCCGGCAATCTTGAGGCCGCAGCCGAGCAGGCCGATCATGCCCTCGCCGAGTTGCCGCCGATCGACGTGCTGGTGCTGGGCATGGGTGACGATGGCCACACCGCATCGCTGTTCCCGGCCAGCCCGTTGTTGCGCCAAGGCCTGGCCAAGGTTGGCGAGCAGCGGGTGTTGCCGATGCTCGCGCCCAGCGTGCCGCATCAGCGCCTGAGCATGACCCGCGCCTTGTTGGCCACTGCTGCCTTCACTGCTTTGTCTGTGCAGGGGGCCGGCAAGCTGGCTACCCTGCGCGCCGCGCTGGCGGGCGATGACCCCAGCGAAATGCCGATTCGCGCCTTTCTTCACGACCCCCTGAGCATCTACTGGTGCCCATGAGCCAAGGATCCACTGTCATGACCACCCTTGAACGCCCCCAGCCTTTGCTGTCGATGGCCGAAAAAACCGCGCGGATCGATGCGATCTGCGCCGCTGCGCGGATTCTGCCGGTGATTACCATCGCCCGTGAGCAGGACATCCTGCCGCTGGCCGATGCGCTGGCCGCTGGCGGTATTCGCACGCTGGAAGTAACCCTGCGCTCGCAGCATGGCTTGAAGGCCATCGAAGTGCTGCGCGAGCAACGCCCGGAATTGTGCATCGGCGCCGGCACTGTGCTTGATCGCGGCATGTTCAAAGCTGTCCAGGCCGCTGGCGCGCAGTTTGTGGTGACCCCGGGGATCACTGCCGACATTCTCGCTGCCGGCGTTGAGAGTGACATTCCACTGTTACCCGGCATCAGCACGCCGTCGGAGATCATGCAGGGCTACGCCTTGGGTTATCGCCGCTTCAAGCTGTTCCCGGCCGAGATCAGCGGTGGCGTGGCAGCGATCAAGGCCTTCGGCGGGCCGTTTGGCGATATCCGCTTCTGCCCGACCGGCGGGGTCAATCCAGGCAATGTGCGCAACTATATGGCGTTGAACAACGTCATGTGCGTGGGCGGCACCTGGATGCTCGACAGCAGCTGGATCAAGAACGGCGACTGGAACCGCATCACCGAATGCAGCGCCGAGGCGCTGGCATTGTTCGACTGATTGAATTCGTTGTGTGCTGCACGGCTTATGGGGCGCTTGGTCAGCGCCCCTTGCTACTCTGAATGCCCTGGCCAGCCGCGACCTGACTGCGTGAACCCAGTACTGCAGTGAAGACGAGTTCGGCCAGATCGTCGCCAAGCTCACCCGTATGGCCGATGAGATCACCGAGATCGTTCAGGAAATCGGCAGTGCCACCGCCGAAGAGTCCTCGACCGTCACCCAGAAGCCTGCCGCGACCAGCCAGGAACAGGTCCGTCTGGCAGAGCATCAGCAGCAGTTGGTCAGCCGCTTCCGCTTGGCCTGATCAGGCAAAGTGGATTCCTCCCAGGCAAATAAAGGTTTATCACTGAGTGCCGGGCAAGTGATGCTTGATCTGCATGACAACGCATTCGCTAACCCGGTGGCGTAAGCCGTCACTCATGATAGCGACGAACAAGATAAGACCTATCCAGATCGTGCACAGCAACGCTGCTTTGTAAGTGTGTTTCTTGAACGAGCATCACGCTTCAAACCGGTGTTTTTCTGTATTCACGGGATGACGTGAAGCGTCTTTGTTTGCCTGTTGAACGTGACATGCAGGGGTGTTGATCAGCAGCGGGCATAGGCACTGATCAGTTGCTCGCGTGAGGAATTTTTTCGCACTTCGCTGTGAGGCCCGCGCCTCATAGGCTCGGCCATGCCATCAACGCATTGGTTCAAGGAGTGGAAAATGAGCATTATCAATACAAAGATGATTGAGCAAATCAGCTATGAAATGCCGGAGAAGCAAGGCAGCTATGATATCGATAATTACCTGCTCGGTGGGGCTGAGCAAGCGCCCAACCCAGGCTGCTGGGTGCGAGGCAGAACTATTTTTGGAGATATGTGGATCGGTAATCAAAACTGGGCGACGTTCAGTGTTCCGGTGTTTGCATACCTCGAACATATTCAGACCGTTCGCTTGCCGAGTGACAGCACATACAATCGCGCCGTTGAAATTGTTCAAGGCTTTAGCAGCTCTGTCACGCACACCACAGAGATTGAAGTGTCATTAGGCACTGGCTTCATCAAAGCGGGTGCCGGAGGGATGAAGCTGTCCAGTAGTTATACTGACGGCATTCATGGCTCCACCAAGCGCACGGAGTCGTTTAAGCTTCAGGGGCCGGGTCAATATAACTTTTATCAAGTCAATGTGGTGTATGCTCATCTGGCTGAAAGTGCGGGTGGTCTGAGTCCGTTGTTTGAGTATTCGCAAGTCAAACAGCATGATGAAGCGCGCGAGGATCTGTGCTTTCTCACCTCTATTGCAACGGATACGATTGTACCCGTTCTGAGCTCAGATTCCATTGAGCCGTTGGGGTGGCACGAGATTCAGCGAGCGGTTCTGATGAAAAGTTACGACGCCTCCGATAACAGCGGCCATTTCGTATTCCATCTTAGTGCACGATATAAGCCAGGTCGTAGTTACTGAATGGTGCCGTGTGCATGAGCAGAGGGGGCGTTTGCCTTCTCAGCGCTGTAATGCACCAAGCCCTCAGCGTACGAGGGCTTGGTACCAAGGGCGGGCTGTTTAAGCTGCCTTCGCTTCTTCCTGGCTCAGCGAGCGGTTCAGTGCGCTGAACAGCGCCTTGAAGCTTGCGGTGGTGATGTTTTCATCGATACCTACACCATGCACCGGGCGGCCACCGGCAACGCGCAGCTCGATGTAGGCGGCCGCCTTGGCGTTGGTACCGGCACCGATAGCGTGCTCGTTGTAGTCCATGATTTCCACGGCGACCGGCATGCAGGCAGCCAGCGCTTCCAGCGCGCCGTTGCCCTTGCCGTGCCAGTGCAGGTTGGTTTCACCTTCACCGGCTACTTCCACTTCAACCCGGCTGCTGCCGTTTTCTTCCTGCAGGCGGTGGCTGACCAGGGCGTACGGGGCGTTGGCCTGGAGGTACTCCTTGTGCAGCAGCTTGTAGATCTGCTGGGCAGTCATTTCCAGGCCCAGGCGGTCGGTTTCACCTTGTACGACTTGGCTGAACTCGATCTGCATGCGGCGCGGCAGGCTGATGCCATATTCCTGCTCGAGCAGGTAGGTGATGCCGCCTTTGCCCGACTGGCTGTTGACGCGGATGACCGCCTCGTAGCTGCGGCCGATGTCGGCCGGGTCGATCGGCAGGTACGGCACTTCCCACAACTCGCCTTCCTGCTGCTTGCTGAAGCCTTTGCGGATGGCGTCCTGGTGCGAGCCGGAGAACGCGGTGTGAACCAGGTCACCGACGTACGGGTGACGCGGGTGTACCGGCAGCTGGTTGCATTCCTCGACGACCTTGCGCACGCCGTCGATGTCGGAGAAGTCCAGTTGTGGGTCGATGCCCTGGGTGTAGAGGTTCAGCGCCAGGGTCACCAGGTCGACGTTGCCGGTGCGCTCGCCGTTGCCGAACAGGCAGCCTTCGGCTCGGTCGGCACCGGCCATCAGGCCCAGTTCGGTGGCAGCGATGCCGGTGCCACGGTCGTTGTGGCAGTGCAGGCTGATGATCACGCTGTCACGGCGATTGACGTTGCGGCAGAACCACTCGATCTGGTCGGCGTAGATATTCGGCGTGGCCACTTCAACGGTGGCTGGCAGGTTGAAGATGATCTTGTGCTCAGGCGTCGGGTTCCACACCTCGGTCACGGCGTCGCAGACTTCCTTGGCGAACTCAAGCTCGGTGGCGCTGAAGGTCTCCGGCGAGTACTGGAAGGTCCAATGCGTCTCTGGCTGCTGCGCGGCGTATTTGACGAACAGCTTGGCGGCGTTGACGGCGATGTCCTTGACGCCTTGCTTGTCCTGATTGAAGACGATGCGGCGGAACGACGGGCTGGTCGCGTTGTACAGGTGAACAATGGCCTTTTTCGCCCCACGCAGCGACTCGAAGGTACGTGCGATCAAGTCTTCACGGGCCTGCGTCAGTACCTGGATGGTGGTGTCATCCGGGATGTGGCCGCCTTCGATCAAGGTGCGCACGAAGTCGAAATCGGTCTGCGAGGCAGACGGGAACGACGCTTCGATTTCTTTTACGCCAACCTGCACCAGTGTCTTCCAGAAACGCAGCTTCTTCTCCGCGTCCATCGGCTCGATCAGCGACTGGTTGCCATCACGCAGGTCCGAGCTGCACCAGATCGGCGCTTCGGTGATGGACTTGGACGGCCAGGTGCGGTCGGGCAAATCGATGGTGGGGAAGGCGCGGTATTTCTTGGACGGGTCTTTGAGCATGGTCATGCGAATAATCCTTTTGGGTGCGGCCGAGATCGGGCCTGCCGGACGATAACGAGATGAAAAGGCGAGGCGACGCGATTCACCCTGGTAGTCGGGCACTGACCAGGCAGAGGCTGCGGTGTTGGCGGAGCAGAATAAGGGTGCTTGAGGTTTTCATGGCTTCAACCCTAACCACAGCGATGAGGGTTGGCAAGCCTTGAAAAAAAATTGAGATAAATGTTCAAGAATACGCAGTTGGCGAGATTGAATCGCTGCGATCGGATTAACGGCCCGATTGAATTGCGCAGTATATTTCATAAGCGCAAGAGCTTCCCAGTGGTGGGGAAGCGCTTGCGAGGCCTGCGATCAGGGCTGGAATGCGCCGATGAAAATCGCCGGATCGACCCGCGCATCGTTCAGGCTGACGTTCCAGTGCATGTGCGGGCCGGTGGCGCGACCGGTGGCGCCGACCCGGCCGACCACGTCACCGCGGCGCAGCTGCTGGCCGTTCTTCACGTCGATTTTCGACATGTGGCAGAACATGCTGATAAAGCCCTGGCCGTGGTCGACGAATACCGTCTGGCCATTGAAGAAGTAGTTACCGATCAGGATCACCGTGCCGTTGGCCGGGGTCTTGATCGGTGTTCCGGCGGGGACGGCGAAGTCCAGCCCGGCGTGCGGGTTGCGCTCTTCGCCGTTGAAGAAGCGGCGCACGCCAAACTTGCTCGACAGCGGCCCGTTGACCGGTTTGTCGAGGATCAGGTTGCTCGGCAGGGTCGGGCTGAAGCTGCGGTAGGCTTTGATCTGCTCGGCCAGCTCGCGGTCGATGCGCTTGAGGTCTGCCGGGTCTGGGTTGACCTGGCGCTTGTTCTTCAGGGTGATGTACTGCTCGGGGTACTTCTTGCTGCCGACGCTGAACGGCAGGCTGCGGTTGCCCTGGCTGAGGGTGGCTGTGCCGGGCTTTTGCGTCAGCGGGATGCCGACAATCGCCAGCCAGTTGTCCTGCTCCTTGACCACCAGCACCGGCTTGCCGTCAAAGCGCGCCTGCGGCGCAGTGGCGGCAGGGCCGAGGTCGACCACGGCGACGCCGCCCGGCACTGGCTTGTTGAGGGTGCGGGTGATGTAGCTGGCCTGGGCCGCAGTGGTCAGCAGCAGCAAGGACAGAGCAAGCAGCGGAGCGAGCAAACGGGGCATGTGTCAATCCAATAGCGAAAGGGTGACCGGAGTCTGATGGTTGTCTTCGACCCGCACCTGCAGCTCGCCTTCGTTAAGGCGAGCGGTCAGGCGTTGACCGTTGCGCGTCTGCGCCGCGCTGCGGATGGCCTGGCCGCGCTCATCCAGCAAGATGCTGTAGCCACGTGCCAGGGTCGCCAGCGGGCTGACCACCTGCAAGGTCTGCAGCTGGGCCTGGAAGCGTTGGCGGCGGTCCTTGAGGGTTTCGCGCATGGCCCGCGGCAGGCGCTCGGCGAGGCTGTCCAGGCGCTGGCCGAGCAACTTCAGCGTGCGCCCCGGGTGCTGCGCGGCCAGGCGCGTGTCGAGGCGGCCAAGGCGCTCCTGGCGTGCGCGCATGTTCAGCACGAAGGCGCGGCGCAGGCGCATGTCCAGATCGTCCAGACGCTGCGCCTGTTGGCGCAGGCGTTCGCCGGGATGACGCAGGCGCCGGGCCAGGCCTTCGACCCGCAGGCGATCATGGCTGAGGCGGTTCTGCATGCGCAGCAACAGCCGCCGCTGCAGGCTCTCAAGGCGCAGCTGCAAGCCGCTGCTGTCCGGTGCCAGCAGCTCGGCGGCGGCAGACGGTGTTGGCGCGCGTACGTCAGCGACGAAGTCACTGATCGATACGTCGGTTTCATGGCCTACAGCACTGACGATGGGCGTCACACAGGCGGCAATCGCCCGCGCGACGGCCTCTTCGTTGAAGCACCAGAGGTCTTCCAGCGAACCGCCGCCCCGGGCCAGGATCAGGGCATCAAAGCCACGGCTGTCGGCCAGGCGCAGGGCGCGCACGATCTGGTTGATCGCTTCGCGGCCCTGCACGGCGGTCGGGATCAGGTTCAGCTCGACCTGCGGCGCACGGCGGCCAAATACGCTGATGATGTCGCGGATAACCGCGCCGGTGGGCGAGGTGATGATGCCGATGCGTTGTGGGTGCGCCGGCAGCGGCTGCTTGCGCTCGGTGCTGAACAGGCCCTCGGCGCTGAGCTTCTCTTTCAGCGCTTCGAAGGCCAGACGCAGGGCGCCGTCACCAGCCGGTTCGACCGTATCGAGGATCAGCTGATAATCGCCGCGGCCCTCGAACAGCGAGACCTTGCCACGCACCCGCACGGCCAGGCCATCGCGCAGTGCCTGGCGCACACGCGTGGCGTTCTGCCGGAACAGCGCACAGCGCACCTGCGCGCCGCTGTCCTTGAGGGTGAAGTAGATGTGGCCAGAGGCGGGCCGGGCCAGGTTGGAAATCTCGCCTTCAACCCAGACGTTGCGGAACACGTCCTCGAGCAGCACGCGGGCGCGGCCGTTGAGTTGGCTGACGGTGAGGACCTCGCGGTCCAGGCCGAGTCGTTCGAAAGGGTCTTTGATCATGTTCGGCATCATAAAGGACAAGGCCGGATTGTGCATGGCCCTCTGCACCGAGCACCTGCTGGAATGCTACCTTAGGGCATCGCCCAAGGAGGGACTTGCATGCTCGCTCAATTGCCGTTTACCGGCCTGGAATGGATCCCTGTGTTGCTCGCGGTCAGCGCCGCTTACATCGTGTTCGGCATCGCAGGTTTTGGTACGGCGTTGATTGCCGCGCCTGTGCTGATCCTGTTCATGCCGCTGTCCAAGGTGGTGCCGCTGCTGGTGCTGCTCGACTTCATCGCCGCGTTTGGCAACTTGCTGCCGTCGCGCAAGGATGTCGCCCGTAGTGAATTGTTGCGGTTGCTGCCGTTCATGGCCATCGGCTGCATACTTGGGGTGACATTCCTGCTGCAGCTAAAATCTGATCTGCTGCTGTTGTTGATGGGCGTATTCGTTACCGCTTATGCCATTTATGGCCTGGCGGTGAAGGCTCGGCCGACACGCCTGAAGCCACTATGGGCGGTGCCGGTCGGCACTGTTGGTGGCCTGTTCGGGGCGATGTTTGGCAGTGGCGGCTTTCTTTATGCGATTTATCTCAACGCCCGACTGGATTCCAAGGATGAGGCCCGCGCGACGCAGTGCGCGCTGATCAGTTGCAGCACCATCGTGCGCCTGTCGCTGTTCGTGATCGCCGGCGTGTATGCCGACACCAGCCTGCTGTTGCTGGCGGCGTGTCTGTTGCCGGTGATGTTCCTCGGTACCTGGATCGGCCGCCGGCTGAGCTTCAAGCTCTCCCGCGAGGCCTTCGTGCGCCTGATCACCTGGCTGGTACTGGCCAGCGGCGTGGCCTTGATTGTTCGCTACCTGACCAGTTGAGCTGGGGTAGAATTGGCCGATTATCGAAGTCCCAGGTCTGCCTTTTTGATGAACACCCAGAGCATCATTGTCCCCAAACTGTCCACCGTGCCGGTGCACGAGCCGCGCGCGCGGGCGATCCTGCGCTGGCTGGTCAGGGAGAAAATCGTCGAGGAGCAGTTGAGCACCTGCGGGCGCAGCGGCAATCGCATGGCCTACGCGCTGGCGCCAGGCGCACGCAAGATCGCCCTGCGGCCCGAGCTGCTGCCGTTCGATCAGCCGGTCAACGGCCTGGAGGTAATGCTCAAGCGCTGCATCTACACGCCTACCGAGGGCTTTCTTGAAGAGGCCGGCTGCCCGGAGTGCCGGCGCGAGGTGGGCGAGCCGCTGTTCGACAGCCTGGAGGAGTGGATGCCGGGGGTGAGCGACAACTTCACCTGCCCGCTGTGCGCCTTCGAAGACGACATCAATGGCTTTCTGTTCCTGCAGCCATGTGCCTTTTCCAACCTGGGGTTCATCTTCAACAATTGGGGCGAGGCCGGTTTTACCCCGGCTTTTCTCGCCGCGTTTGCCGACTGGCTCGACCATCCGGTAGCCGTGGTGCAGGTAAAACTGCCACAGGCCTGACCGAAGGCCCTTATTTTGCATTGAGCGGCGCGCTGTGGAAGCGTATAATGGCGCGCTTCCAATTTTCCCGCCCGGGAGCCCCCGCGATGCTGCGTATCAGCCAAGAAGCACTGACCTTCGACGACATTCTCCTTGTACCTGGTTATTCCGAGGTACTGCCCAATGAAGTCAGTCTCAAGACCCGTTTGACCCGTGGCATCGAGCTGAACATTCCGCTGGTATCCGCTGCCATGGACACCGTTACCGAAGCCCGTCTGGCCATCGCCATGGCGCAGGAAGGCGGTATCGGCATCATCCACAAGAACATGACCATCGAACAACAGGCCAGCGAAGTGCGCAAGGTCAAGAAGTTCGAGGCTGGCGTGGTCAAGGACCCCATCACCATCGAAGCCGACGCCACTGTGCGTGACCTGTTCGACCTGACCCGCCTGAACAACATCTCTGGTGTTCCGGTGCTGGCCAACGGCGACCTGGTCGGTATCGTCACTTCCCGTGACGTGCGCTTCGAGACTCGTCTGGACGCCAAGGTGCGTGATGTGATGACGCCCAAAGAGCGTCTGGTCACCGTCCGCGAAGGCGCCGACAAGAACGAAGTGCGTGAGCTGCTGCACAAGCACCGCCTGGAAAAAGTCCTGATCGTTGACGGCAACTTCAGCCTCAAGGGCATGATGACCGTCAAGGACATCGAAAAGGCCAAGGCCTACCCGCTGGCGAGCAAGGACGACCAGGGTCGTCTGCGCGTCGGCGCGGCAGTCGGCACCGGCAAGGACACCGGCGAGCGCGTTGCTGCGCTGGTTGCTGCCGGCGTTGACGTGGTAGTGGTCGATACCGCCCACGGTCACTCCAAAGGCGTGATCGACCGCGTTCGCTGGGTCAAGGAAACTTACCCACACGTGCAGGTGATCGGCGGCAATATCGCCACCGGCGCTGCTGCCAAGGCCCTGGCTGATGCCGGCGCTGACGCCGTCAAGGTCGGTATCGGCCCAGGCTCGATCTGCACCACGCGTATCGTCGCCGGTGTCGGCGTGCCGCAGATCAGCGCCATCGCCAACGTTGCCGCTGCCCTCGAAGGCACCGGCGTGCCACTGATCGCCGACGGCGGCATCCGCTTCTCCGGTGACCTGTCCAAGGCCATCGTCGCAGGCGCCTCGTGCGTGATGATGGGTTCGATGTTTGCCGGTACCGAAGAAGCGCCGGGCGAAGTCGAGCTGTTCCAGGGGCGTTCTTACAAGGCTTACCGCGGCATGGGTTCGCTGGGTGCAATGGCTCAGGCGCAAGGTTCGTCGGACCGTTACTTCCAGGACTCCTCGGCCGGCGCCGAGAAGCTGGTCCCGGAAGGCATCGAAGGCCGCGTACCTTACAAAGGCGCGCTGTCGGCGATCATTCACCAGCTGATGGGCGGCCTGCGTTCGTCCATGGGCTACACCGGCAGTGCCACCATCGAAGAGATGCGCACCAAGCCTGAGTTTGTACGCATCACCGGTGCCGGCATGGCCGAGTCCCACGTGCATGACGTGCAGATCACCAAGGAAGCGCCGAACTACCGCGTAGGCTGAGGCTTCCAGCATCATCAGCAAGCGGGGCTGTTACGACAGCCCCGTGTTGTTTCCGATTTCCACTGACGAGATTGAGTCATGGCCCTCGACATTCACGCTCACCGCATCCTGATCCTCGACTTCGGTTCCCAGTACACCCAGCTGATCGCCCGCCGCGTGCGCGAGATCGGTGTCTACTGCGAGCTGCACCCGTTCGACATGGACGATGAAGCGATCCGCGAATTCAACCCGCGCGGCATCATCCTCGCTGGCGGCCCAGAGTCGGTCCACGAAGCCAACAGCCCACGTGCACCGCAAGCGGTGTTCGACCTCAACGTACCGGTGCTGGGCATCTGCTACGGCATGCAGACCATGGCCGAGCAGATGGGCGGCAAGGTCGAAGGCTCCGAGCTGCGCGAATTCGGCTACGCCCGCGTTGATGTGGTCGGCAAGAGCCGCCTGCTCGACGGCATCGAAGACCACGTAGACGCCGACGGCGTATTCGGTCTCGACGTATGGATGAGCCACGGTGACAAGGTCACCCGCATGCCGGAGAACTTCCACGTTCTGGCCAGCACCCCAAGCTGCCCGATCGCCGGCATGTTCGACGACAGCCGCGGCTACTACGGCGTGCAGTTCCACCCTGAAGTGACCCACACCAAGCAGGGCGGGCGCATCCTGTCGCGCTTCATCCTCGACATCTGCGGCTGCGAAGCGCTGTGGACCTCGTCCAACATCGTTGAAGATGCCATCGCCCAGGTTCGCGCCCAGGTCGGCACAGCCAACGTGCTGCTGGGCCTGTCCGGCGGCGTCGACTCGTCGGTGGTTGCTGCGCTGCTGCACCGCGCCATTGGCGACCAACTGACCTGCGTATTCGTCGACAACGGCCTGCTGCGCCTGCACGAAGGTGAGCAAGTGATGGCCATGTTCGCCGAGAACATGGGCGTCAAGGTGATCCGCGCCAACGCCGAAGCCCAGTTCCTGGGCAACCTGGAAGGCGAAGCCGACCCGGAGAAGAAGCGCAAGATCATCGGCCGCACCTTCATCGACGTGTTCGATGCCGAAGCCAGCAAACTGGAAAACATCCAGTTCCTCGCCCAGGGCACCATCTACCCGGACGTGATCGAGTCGGCTGGCGCCAAGAGCGGCAAGGCCCACGTGATCAAGTCGCACCACAACGTCGGCGGCCTGCCAGAGGAAATGAACCTCAAGCTGGTCGAGCCACTGCGTGAACTGTTCAAGGACGAAGTGCGCAAACTCGGCCTCGAACTCGGCCTGCCGTACGACATGGTCTACCGCCACCCGTTCCCGGGCCCGGGCCTGGGCGTGCGGATCCTTGGTGAAGTGAAAAAGGAATACGCCGACATCCTCCGTCGCGCTGACCACATCTTCATCGAAGAGCTGCGCAAAGCCGACTGGTACCACAAGACCAGCCAGGCCTTCGTGGTGTTCCAGCCGGTCAAGTCGGTTGGTGTGGTCGGTGACGGCCGTCGCTACGCCTGGGTCGTCGCCCTGCGCGCCGTCGAGACCGTGGACTTCATGACCGCACGTTGGGCGCACCTGCCTTACGAGCTGCTGGAAACGGTCAGCGGGCGCATCATCAACGAGATCGAAGGCATCTCGCGCGTTACTTATGACGTGTCGAGCAAGCCGCCGGCGACGATTGAGTGGGAATGATTGGACGTCCGGCATTGTCCGGCACCAACTAGCAAGAAATGCTCTGGAGCCCGCGTAATTGCGGGCTTTTGGCTTTTTGGGTCTGGCAAATTCTGGCAGCTTTGTGCATCGCCAAGCACCGTGTTTGTATGGCATGGTACGGGGCATTGACTGAGCCAAATGCCATGTTCGGTGCTCGATACCATGTCGACCTAGTAAAGAAGGGTATGGTATCAAATCTCATCATCAGCCCGGTTTCATTGGGTTTTATCGTGGTGCATGAGTGCTTTTCTGAGCATGGTATTTTTTCCATGGAATCCGTAACTGCCATGCTGACCGATACCAAGCTGCGTAACCTCAAACCGCAAGAAAAACTCTACAAGGTCAACGACCGCGACGGGCTGTACGTGGCGGTCACTGCTGCCGGTTCCATCTCATTTCGTTACAACTACTCAATCAATGGCCGTCAGGAGACCATCACGTTCGGTCGTTATGGCGTGGGTGGCATCACACTTGCGGAAGCCAGAGAGCGCCTGGGCGAGGCTAAAAAGATGGTTTCGGCGGGTAAGTCACCTGCCAAAGAGAAAGCCCGTGCCAAGGCTCGCACCAAAGGGGCAGAGACGTTTGATGCGTGGGCTGAGAAATGGCTGCGTGGGTATCAGATGGCTGACTCGACGCGTGACATGCGCCGATCGGTTTACGAGCGCGAGCTAAAGCCGCAATTCGGTAATCAGAAACTGGTGGAAATTAATCATGAGGACCTGCGAACGCTGACTGATGCAATCGTGGAGCGTGGAGCTCCAGCCACGGCCGTGCACTCCCGCGAGATCGTGATGCAGGTGTTTAGATGGGCGATTGAGCGTGGTCAGAAGGTCGAGAACCCGGCTGATCTTGTGCGCCCTGCGAGCATCGCGAAATTTGAGCCACGTGACCGCGCTTTAGGGCCTGACGAAATCGCGTTGATGTATCAGTACCTAGATCGCATCGGCACCGCCTCGTCCGTTAGGGTCGCCGCTAAGCTGTTGTTGCTGACCATGGTCCGCAAAAGTGAGTTGACCAACGCTACTTGGAGCGAGATCAATTTCAGCGAGGCCTTGTGGATCATTCCGAAAGAGCGGATGAAGCGCCGCAACCCCCATTTGGTGTTCTTATCTCAGCAGGCTTTGGATTTCTTCATTGCATTGAAGACGTTTGCCGGCGGTTCAGATTACGTCTTCCCCTCCCGGTACGATTCTGATTTGCCGATGAGTACCGCGACGATCAATCAGGTTCTGACGCTTACCTATCGGCTCGCGCAGAAAGAGGGGCAGCCACTGAGTAAGTTCGGACCACATGATTTGAGGCGCACAGCGAGTACGCTGCTGCATGAAGCGGGGTACAACTCAGACTGGATTGAGAAGTGCCTCGCGCACGAGCAGAAGGGCGTACGGGCCGTCTACAACAAAGCTGAATATCGTGATCAGCGTCGGGCAATGTTGCAGGATTGGGCGGATATGATTGATGAGTGGACGCGCAAAAGAACGCGCTCAGAGAGTTGATTTCGTTTTTTGTAATTGGATAAGCCGGAACTGATCTATTTTGTTCTATCAAAAAACCCACATTCGTGGGTTTTTTCTTTCCCGAAACTATCGTTTGTGGGACACATATTTTCTCGTGGCTTCTGAGGAGAAAACTCCTGACAGAACAACTATATGGCATTGTTTTTTGTCCCGAAACCAGACGTTTGTGGGAATTAACATGCTGATTTAAAAGGGGATTTTTTGAGAAATATCGCTGGAATGCTCTGGAAATATGGGGCAATAATCGACCCTCGAAATGCGACAAAACGAGGAATTCGGTGTGGAGAAAGAATCAAAAAAAGGGGTTGGCGTCCTCATCAGTAAGAAGCAATTGCTGGCGATAATCCCGTTGTGCGAACGCACGATTTACAACTTTGAAAAACAAGGGAAGTTCCCGCGACGCATCGCTTTGAGCAGCCGTAAAGTCGTGTGGGATTTGGCGGAGATCGAGGCATGGATTAATAGCTGTAAGGAGTTCGGCAAGGCACACCGTCCAGGAATGGGGGACCTGAATTGTGGCGATTGATTTGCGGGCTGCGTTCGAGAACGAACCGCCCACTCTGGACTTCATTTGGCCGGGCTTCCTTGCTGGGACGGTAGGAGCCTTGGTAGCCCCCGGAGCCACGGGCAAGAGCTTTTGGGCGTTGGAAGCCGCAATGTCCGTTGCCTGTGCCGCAACCGTTGAAAGCAGAGCAGCCGGTGGTGACTTAGTAGGGCTTGCACCTGCGAAAGCTGGTCGCGTCGTCTATTACGCGGGAGAAGACCCTGAGCCAGCTCTGATTGGGCGGATTCACTCTATCGGCAAACACCTTGAGCAGGAAGCTCGCGAAGCCATCATAGAAAACCTAATGGTCATGCCGATCATGGGAAAACTAATGGACGTGATGAATGAAAGTAAGAGTGCCGAGGTAGTCGAGCAATGCGAAGGCGCTCGACTGATCGTTCTGGATACGTTGAGTCGTATTCACACCCTTGATGAGAATAGCAACGGTGAGATGGCTCAGCTTGTCGCTAAGCTTGAGGAAATCGCGGCCGTTACAGGAGCGTCACTGCTTTATCTGCACCATGTCAGCAAGGGCAGTGCTCGCGACGGACAGGCCGATCAGCAGCAGGCAGTACGTGGTGCATCGGCTCTTGTCGATAATCCTCGATGGTGCGGTTTTGTCGCCAAAATGACTGAAAAAGAAGCGCGGAACCATACTGAACGCGTTTATGACCGACAGCCTATCGGGGAAGACCACCGAAAGTTCTTTGTTCGTTTTGGTGTTAGCAAACAGAACTACGATGCCACACCGCTCGATCAATGGTACAAGCGCCACGACGGTGGCGTGCTTGTGCCGGTGGAATTGGAGACGGTGAAGAAGGAACGCGCTCTGCACGTCGTAAGTGGGAATGACGATGAGCGGTGGTAACGCCGTGGTCCCCACCAGTACTACCGCACTGGCCCGAGTGAGGCTTTATCAGCCCAGCCAGCGCCCACAGCATCGCCAAGGCGATTGGATCGATACATCATTTGGGCGTTGTCGCGTGGTAGGTAGACTAGGCCAGAGACACGCCGATACTGTTGAAGCAGTCTTGTATTGCGCAGAACGGCAACGCCCTGTTTCAGATGGCGGTGCGGAGCTTCTGGTAGATCCCGCTCAAGTTAGAAAAACAATTTCCGACAGCCGTTATAGCTTCACACAGATTGAGAAATTGTTTGTGGAGCTGCGCGCCGCAACGATCACGATTGAAACGCCCCAATTTGATTTCCCAATAATCGGCGGATTGATCGACCACGTTATCCCTTCGTCCAAGACACGACCTGATCCCCTAACTGGGGGGCAGCGTAATCTATGGCGGGTGCGCCTTGGTGTAGCGCTAGTGATGCTGCTAGAGCATGACTTGAGTTTGTTCTACGATCCGGCCCCTATTGCCCGCCTCCAGCATGGCATCAGCCAAGCGGTAGCTCGGCACGTTTTGAGCCACAAAGTAGAGCCGACAGGCGGTTGGTATCTCGACACCCTTATCGCGGCCGTCGCAGGTACTGTGCCAAGTAAGGCAATGCGTGATGCACGATTCAGGCTAAGGGAAGACACGGACAAATTGAAGGCGTTAGGCCTGACTATCGACGGCAACAGGGTGAGGATAAAAGTTTCTCGCAACGCTTAAGGCGTCGCACACCCGCCCGATAGCGTCGCATACCCGCCCGACAGCGTCGCGCACCCGCCCGAAACGTCGCACACCCGCCCGGAGTTAACAGGATATTCAGGATATTCAGTCCCTGCGCGGCGCAGCCCGCGCTTTAGGCGCGGTCCGGCCTTGCCGGTCGGCCTGCGGCCGTTGGGCACCAAAAAGTAAGAGCTTGGGGTTTTCCGATCTCTTTGGGCTTGTCAGAACGCCGCAGGAGCCGTCAAAAACGCTTTTTAAGCGTGCGGTGATTGCTGTGAGTGCGCATAGCCCCAAAAACGCTCAGAACGGAGCGCACGGCCTTACAGTGGGTGTGATGGACGAAGTTGAGACGAGTTCGTGCGTATTGCAGCCCGATGAGGTGGCACAAGTCCGTGCGTATTACTAATGGCGAAGCCCCCATGTGTTTGTCCGGCGTAGTCGGGTGTAGCCCCCGGCATGAATTATCGCGAGTAGCCCGCAAGGCCGGTGCGTCAATGCGAAGCGTCGTCCACGGCCGCGCAGCCACGGAACGGGGTGAAGTGTTCGTAGCCAGAATCGAGCAGCTTAGGGTTGTCGGCGTCGTGTCCGCGTTGATAGTGGAGGTGTACCCCTATCCTTCCAGAATTGGACATAAGTCAGGAGAGGCAGCGTTTGGAAAACAAAACCCCGCACTGAGGCGGGGGTGTGTGGGGCTGGTCAGCGATCACCGCTTACCTGGCTTCTCTTGCTTCTCTTGCTTCTGTGCTTCCTGCGCTGCCTGGATGGCCATCAACGCCTGCTGATTCAGGGCTGCGTTATTCTTGCTGCCCAGCAAAGGTAGGCGATTCATAGCCTGTGCCCCGGCAAATAGGCGATACGAAGCCGATAGAGCGAGCGGGCTTACGCGAAGCTGCAAGGCCGTGTACTGGCGATCCAGCCTATCGAGTTGCGGCCCGTAGCCCTTGCTACGCAGCCATCGGCCGAGCGCCCACATGCCGATGCCGAACGTAAAAGCGAATACTACGAATCCAGCGAACATCAGAAAGCCCATCATGATTATTTCTCCGTTTTTTCGTTGTTGGAGGCCGTACCTGGCACACTCAGCGAGGCTAGGCGACCATTAGTAGGGCTTGCGTCTGAGGCTGGACGGATCACGTTGGAATCCCCCTGCTCGGAATCAGCGGCTAAATCTCCACCGCTGTTTATCGGGGCCGAATTGACCTCGCTATTTGAAGGTGGGGTTGATCCAGCACCAAGGGACAGGCCATGCGCATTCTCCATGCCCGGTACAGCCATTGAAGCCATCACCCCAAGCACCTTTGCACCTCCATTCGCTGTTTGAGAAAGGGCATTTCCCGAGCCTTCAGTCCCCCTTTTTGGTGTCTCTTGCTGTTTGTCTTTGTCGTCGTTGTCTTGGATTGCCTTTCCAGCCTGCTTAGCGGCCTGCTGTACGCCGCTGTTAGATTGCTGGGCAGGGCTAGGCCTCGTATTAGCAGTATTGCCCCCTAGGCTCGATCCCGCTGATGTAGAGCCCTTGAGGGCTGCGCCGCCACCAGTGCTAGCACCCACTCCAGAGGATGCGGCATTGGCTGTTGACGCTACCGCACCGGTGCCGGAGTTTGCCGCACCGGCAAAGCTGGAGTGGATAGCGCCAGCCAATCCTCCGCTACCGGCAGCCCCTGCAGCACTTGCACCACCACCACCACCGGCAGCGCCAAGCGCACCAGCGGCGGCGGGCGCAGCGGCACCGGCCGTAGCGATGGTGGCGACTGCGGCAGCAGCACCGGCTGCGCCAGCCGCTGCCATTCCGCCGATGGTCGAGCCTCCGCCCATTGACGTGCCGCTGATCATCCCGCCAATCAGTTCGGGAATAGTCTTGGTCAGGTAGGCGCATACCAGAGCCAAACCTGCCAATGTCATCAGAGATGCTTCGTCATTGGTATAAGCCGCTAACCAGGACTTAGCCGACGTGACAATAATTCCTACGATCAATGTTAAGACGAACAGCTTGGCACCTACCGCAACAACGAAGCGGAGTGGTGCAATTGCAAAATCGCGAGTCCATTGCGAACCGCCGAAACCGAAGAACAGCACGGAGGCATTGATTATGACGTACGATTCTACAAGCGTCACAAACATGAATGCCGCGATAAAGGCGAAGCACAATAAAACCAAACAGCCAACAAGCGCGATAAGGACTGCTTTACCCGGAGAGAAAAGTGAAATTCCTTCCACAATGGTACGTGAGAAGTTGACGGCCACCGCGAACATATCACCGGGCTGAAGCGCACGACCCAAACCGCTAGCTGTGCCTGCGGCTTCTCGGAAACTGTCCACTACGGCTGTTGCCCATGGCACGGAATGCTCAATGACTGCGTAGAAAAAACCAATGACCATGAAGAAGCGGATCAGCTCGCCGACAACTTCGCCTAAGTCAACTTGTTTCATCACTAAAGGCATGAACGTCCAAACCAATTGGATGAGAGCGAGAGACGCCAGTAATTTGAGTGCATAACCCTGTAGTCGTGGTGACCATTCACTTGCAGCTTGATAGAGCATCCGCAAAAGTCCGTTCATCTCATTGCTTTGAGTTACATCTCCTGCTGCCATCGCGCTACCGGCTGAAAGCAAGAGTATTGCACTAATGAGTGGTAGAAATGCTGAGCGTTGCATAGTTAGAAATCCTCAGGCGGGCCCCAGTTGTTTTTCCGGGCTTCAAATTTTTTATCCGTGTCTAATTGCATCGAACGATCAGTAGCACCGCAATCTGTGCGGATAGAAACAATGAATCCGGACAGAACAGCACCACTAAGAGCAGAGACGATGCATAACCCAGCGATCAGGTTTTTAGATATGAACATAGTTAGAAATCCTCGGAGGGCCCCCAGTTGTTTCTACGAGCCTCGAACTTCTGCTCGGCGGCTTCGCTAGCAGCCTTTCGGTCGCCCTGCTGAGCCATATAGTTACCTTGCATATTTATTTGCGTGGCCAGTAGATCGCGCAGTTTTTGCAACTGCTGCACGTTCTGAGACGCTATCTCGTTGCCTGCCTGAATGGCTTGCATCCGACCCACGGCCGACTGTGAGCGAGCCACCATGTGATCGAGCTGGGTATCCTCAGACTCGAAAGTGCTGGTGTTGAGATTGGCAGCTTCAAGGGCCGCTTTTACGCTGTCACGGTTTTGCTCTGACCACTTCTGATAGCGCTCACGCGCCGGTACTTCCGCAGAGTTTGCAGCTTGATTTAGGTATGACTGAAAGCCAGGAAAAGCGGTGTTGAACTGAGAGTCCATATTCTGGATCTGGCGGCCTAGGGACTGCGACCGGTTGTAGATGTTGGCCACATTTTTAAGATCGGCCGCGATGCTGCCAAACATGGAATTGGGCAAACCCGTGCCCTGAGTGACCATGTTTTGATACTGCTGAATCTGCGTCTGTAGCTGCTCGGCAGTGTTCAGCGACGTGTTGACTGCTTCGGCGTACTCGAACATCTGTTGATAAAACGTCGAGCAGTTCGAGCAGTAAATTGCGTAGGCGGGAGAGGATGCCAAGTAGAGACCCACATCAAGGCTTGTGCTTATCATTGCTAAAATCATTGCAGTGCGTCTTCTGGATTTTCGAGCTAATGAAATCGGCGGCTTTAGCGATTTTGCATTCACAACGAATACCTCGTTTTGTCATAGTTCAAGATTCGATTATTGCCCTATATTTCCAGAGCATTCCAGTGATGTTTTTTAAAATTTATCTTTAGAAATCAGTATGTTAATTCCCGAAAACGTCTAGTTTCGGGACGAAAAAAAATGCCATATCGTTGATCTGTCAGGAATTTTCTGCTCAAGAACCGCAAGAAAAAATGTGTCCCGCAAACATTTGTTTCGGGACAGAAATAAAACCTACTGAAGTGGGCTTTGCAGCTAAAAGGTTTAGCCAAAAGCTAGATGGGATTGCCGCGATGTGGATCGCGCTGAAATCCGGGGTATTTTTCGCCGGTTTTCGGGCGGCCGCTGGGGTGGTCTTGGTTTGGCTCCCTTGGCCCCTTGGACAGGATGGGTAGGGGGAGTGATTTGCTCGCCACTTTTTTTCTTTGATGCCCATCGTCCTTTACTGGGTTCATATCATGCACGCCTTCTGTATCTGTTTTGCGCATTGAGCAAGTAGGCCGTAATGGAATTCGCCCTAGTTAAAAACTGCGCTGTTACGCGTCTGGATGCGTTTCTATGCGCCTATTTAGCTTCTTTGCGACACACAAAGTGCGCTGGTATGCGCTTCAATGCGTCCTTATGCGTTTAGCCCTCTGTTTCGAGGCTCCGATGTATAGTGATCGATTCGAACGCATGGAAACGCACGGAGTTAGACGGCAAGATGTGTGTTGTGGGTCCACAGGCTGCGCTTGTTCCCCCCCAACACCGCCCCTTACTCACCTTCGGTTCGACGGCATCTTGCTCTGCGAGGCTTACCGTCGCTGCCGCGACCAGATACGAAAGCCTGACCGGCACCAGAGGAAAAGCGCGCTGCTGCCCCACCTGGCTGGCGCTCCGGCATGAGCGAGAGACGAATGGCAGAGAAGAAAAAGACGACCTATGGCACCCGGCCTCGAAACGGATACATTAAGGTATTCGTGACGGAGGACGAGCACGTTGAGCTGGTAAAGCGTGCCGCGCAAGCGGGCATGTCTCAATCAGCGTTCCTGCGAGCTGTTGGTTTGAATCAGCCAATCCGGTCGATTGTTGACCTGCAAGCTATTGCCGACTTGGGTAAGATTAATGGAGACCTTGGCCGGGTCGCTGGCCTTTTGAAACTTTTGCTATCAGCCAGACCTGTGAGGAGTGGAGGGCCGATTGATGTGGAGGTTCTTATGGTAAGTTTTAGACGTCTACAGACCCAGCTCTGTGAACAGATGGGGGAAATACTAAGGGCTCATAAATGAAATAGTTCAGCCTAGATGGACTCGCTCAACAAAGTTTCGAGAACTGGCAGGAGGAATGCCGATGAAGGATGTTTCTCATATCCACGCTATGGCTAGAGTGCTTCGTGCTGATCCTGGTTACGCGGCAGAGCTATTCAACGATGTGCTTCGGAATGGGACGCTGGATGAAATTATTAACGTTGTAAGATATATAGAAATTGCATTCTATAATTCGGCAGTTAAAGATGAGTTGTTAAGATGATAGGTGTCTAAAGGTATAGGCGCAGTGTTTATACTGGCCTATACCTAGAAGTTGGACTTAGGCGTTAACGGCCTTTTTTATTAAGTCGTAAATAACGTCCTCTTCAAACTGTGTCTTAAATTCAACTTTTATATCTTTAGTTATTTCGCTGAATAGCTCTTTTGCATGCGCAATTTTTCGTTCTTCCTCTTTTCTTAGCTGGTCGTTCCCATTAACATTTTTTGTTTCAATAATGAAATTTAAATACTCGCCCTTCGCAGTTTTGACTACGTAAGCAAAATCTGGAGAGTAGGTGTATCCTCCAGAAACGGGTATTTTAATTGAGTTTTTTGGTATTTTAGTGAATACAACCACACTTTCAATTTCATGGTACGTAATGTTAAGCTTTTCGAGTTCGGAGTCATAGAACGCGTTTTCAAAAAGATAGCTGTCTAACGGTCTGAGCGAGTTGTCACTCAGAACGCCTAGGTCCGAAGTATTAACCTCAGACAAAGGATCTCCCGTAATATCGGTGAACTTCGTCGGGTGGACGGAGTTTGAAATAGTACTGTATCCAAGTTCAAATTTGGCAAACGAATTGAGGAGCAAGAACTTGTTAAATCCTGATTTTATTTTTCTTATTGTGTGAATATTAAGAAATTCAGTTATGTCAAATGCATTTTGCGTTTCAGTAAAGGCTCTGTGTAGCGTGGAGCGTTTAATGAAGGTGGTCTCCGCTAGTCGATTGACGAACTCTTTGTAATTCATGGTGCTTAATCTTGCAAAATCGTCGTCGTCCCCAAAGACTGATTTCGACATCGCAGTGTCATTATGAATATATAACTTCTCAATTCGGGTTTGAATACCGGTTTTTTTAAATCTAGATGAGTCCTGTTGTAGATATGCTTTGAATAGATGAAAGAATTCATCTTCACTTGCAATCTTATATTCTAAGATCGCTTTTCGGTTAATGATTTCCCAAAGAGTTCGAAGCTCTTCAAACTTCCCCTCACGCATTTTTACGCGGTTTTTAAGTTGGCTGGCAGATTTGATTTTATTAGGTTTCAGACCTGCTGGGAATGCATTCGGGTATTCATCCTTAAATCGACTATAGGCATCGCTGCCAGTGAAGTTTTCGTTTTCGTCAATTATGCCTTTCTGCACCAAATTCATCATGATTTTAAGCCATGATAGAGCAGGGTAGGCGGCAGCCAACATTGCTTTAATTTCGGGGGTCAGCTTAGCAGGAGCCTCAAGCTTATAGGACGTCGTGTTTATTTCCTCAATTAGTGAAGAAACAAAATCTTTCTCGGTGAAGTCTACAAAGTAGTTGAGGGTAAACGGACGGTCGTTTACACGTGCCATATACTCGTTCACTGGAAGTCGGAGACCTCTTCCCACCTCTTGCAGCTTTGAGGTATTACTACCGCTCGATCGCAGTTTGCATATGTTAAATATGTTGGGATTATCCCACCCTTCACGAAGGGTCCATTTTGAGAAAATGAAGCGTCTAGGATTATCTAACGACAGAAGAAGTTCTTTGTCATGTAGAATCTCGTTAACTTCTTGTTCGATTTTCTCATCGCTTTCACTATTGTCCTTGGAAAAGTAGCCGCCATGAATATTGCTGATATCTGATATCGTCTTCTCTAAATATTTTCTGTAGAATGCATCTTTTTCGTTTTTCAAGAGTTCTTTCGCTTCTGCGAGTGCATACTCTTCGAAAACAGACTTAAGGCTGCCGGAGATATTATTTCCGTCTCGATATCCCTCAATGTCGTCAATGAAGAAGAGGGTGAGTGGTTTAATGCGCGGGCGTTGCGTGAGCATTTCTCGTTCTAGTTTGAAATGCTCTTTAATCGCTCGGCGGATCATGTTGTTCTCGAGCGTATCCGAGTAAGAATATGGATTTATTGATTTGCCGATTCTAAGTTCAATCCCGTTGCTCAGCACGATCATCTTAGTATTCATCGACTCAATATACAGGTCGTGAATGACCGGATGCGTCTTTGCGAGAGACTCACCTTTGCTTAATTTGAAGATTTTTTTCAGGCCGCTTTCGTTAAGCTCTAATACTGCCTCTTTAGTGCTTGTTTGTTTGAGAGTAAGGCTTGCATAGTCATCCCCGACCATGTCTTCTATAAAAGCGCTTATCCCTTTAACCAAGTCTTTATTAAAAGCGTCGACCGCTGTCAGGCGGTAGACTAAATTATAATATTGCTCGTTGAATGTTGCGCCATAGCGGATCACTGCTTGTGCGTTGAATTTAGCAATATTGTCCCAAGTTTTTTTTCCGGCCGGAAATTTATGTGGCTCATCAACTACTATTACAGGCTTAACCGCGCTTATTGCATCAACAGGAGTGTTGTATCTGTTATCCAGTAAACCTCGGTCGTAGGTGTCTGTCAATGAAGGGGAATTTATCATTCCTGAATTAATTATCAGCACATGTATATATTTTTTATTATAGTTCGTGGCTTCAACGAAATCATATATTGCTTGCGGCATATAAGATTTGGTATTTTTCTTGGTGCTTTTCTTGCTCTCAACTACATATAGCTTTATTTCTTTTCCGGTTTCGCGAAAATGTTCTTTCAATGCTTCGCTTTTTAAGAAGTTTACTGTTCCGGCTTTAATTGAAAGTGTCGGTACAGCAACAATAAATTTGTTTAGTTGATAGGCTTTATTCAGCTCAAATATGGTCTTTGTATAAGTGTATGTTTTGCCCGTACCTGTTTCCATAGATACGTCAATCACACGTGTATTTTCGTCGTAATGAGCTTTTATTCTTTCAATATTGTTGTGTTCTTGGACAGCTTTGACGTTTTCGGCGTACTGTTTCTTGTCAAGCCTTAATTCGGGATTTGCCAGGAGACGCACACCAGCGTCCGCTGAGTGTCCAAGCGTTGCTCCCCTATAAATCTCAAGGACTGCATCGACTCCCGCAGTTTGATGGGGGAGATTTTTCTCGAATGTAAATCCCTTAGCCATTAATTTCGCACCACAATATCTATTTCAATGGACTTTTTGTTGGAGTAGCTTCTTAGAGCCTCATTAAGTTCCATTTGCTTGACGCTGTCGAAGTTGTTTGCAAAAAATATTATTTTGTTCGGATCAAAATTATGGTCGTTGATATCATCAAGCTTTAGGATTAGTGCTTTCAGAGCCTCAGAGGTGAAACCCGAGTCTATAAGATAAAGACGTCTATCGCAGATGTGAGCCTTATAGCCGTTTAAGTCAATATCATAAATTGGCGAAGTAAGCTCGCTTCCATCATACAATGCCCATGTCGTCAGAAGAGTATTGTACTGCTGCTCGCTGAGTAATACGTCATCGAACATTGTAAGATTTGAAAGCGTGAGCTCCTGATTCTCGTCAGTTACTCTGAAGTCTTCAGTAATCTCAAATATCTTAAACCCGAGGTCGCCTTGATATTCGGGGTGTTTCTGGCTAAGAGTATTTGCCGCCTCTATAATTCTGTCTTTGGTAATATCAAATATTGATGTGTACCCCTTCTCAAAGGCGACGGAGTCAACATCGGTCAATTCTGGTAGCTGCACCAATATGAAGCTACGATTTTCTTCTCGTTTGATGTTGGACTCAAAAACGGCATGTGCGGTGGTTCCGGATCCTGCGAAAAAATCCAAAATTATATCGTTGGCATTAGAGCCTAGAAGAATGGTTTGACTTATCAAATCGACAGATTTCGGATTGGTGAAAACTTTTGAGCCGCCGAATAACGCACTCACCTCTTTGGTGGCTTTTTTGTTGCCTGCCTCAGCAGTCCATAGATCAGACACTTCTCGTCCATCTTCATTCAAGTAATGCTTTTGGTATATCTGCCATTTTTCAAGTCCTGCTTTTTTTACCTTTCTCCAAACAATCTCATTGGCTTTTAGTAACTCTTTGTATGTATCGTAACCACAAACCCACCTGCTTTCCCATCCTTCAGGGGCAAGTGGATAGACCTCTTCGCCATCAGGATTGATTACAGGGTAAAACATGCTTGGACGGTCTTCGCGTCTGTTTTCTCCTCCGGTGCGCCTTAGAGAACGAAGTAGATACTTACCTTTTTCATCTTCCTCGTTGTATATCTCAGTCTGCTCAGGAGTCATTTGCAACTTGTTGAGCGTACCTGCATCTGACTTCGCGTAGACCACTATGTAATCAAGTTCTCTAGCTACGCCCCGGCTACCAGAGCCCATACGGGTTCCGGTCGAGCGCGAGATAATGCCAATGAAGTTATGCTCACCAAATATCTCGTCACACACCAATCGGAGCTGTGCTAATTCATTATCGTCAATCGAGATAAATATAATTCCGTCGTCGGTAAGCAGTTCTTTGCTGACGTAAAGCCTTGGGTATATGAATGTCAACCAAGCGCTATGACTACTAGAACCTTTGTCAGTGAAACTGAGGATACGCTCAGCTTCTTCCAGCTCTAACCCAGCGAGGTCGCAGAGCTGTTCTGCGGTAAATTTTCGATCATCGTAGTACACGAATCCGTCTGATCCAGTATTATATGGCGGGTCAATATAGATCATCTTGATCTTTTCGCTGTAAGCGTTGATTAGATGCTTGAGAACTTCGAGGTTGTCACCTTTTATGAGCAAATTTTTGCTATTTTGGTGTGGTGCTTCACTATTATGTTCGTTATTAGCGTTGATAAGGGATTTAGGTGGGAGGTTCGCGAGCAGGCGGGCATAGGACTTGCCAAGCCAGTTAAGGCTGTAGCTCTCTTTTGATAAGTCGATATCGCTGCTCTGCACGATTTCAAGGAGACGCTCTTGGATAAGGTTTCCTTTCATGTCAAAGCAGTTGGGCAGCAATTTCTTGAGAGCTTTTAGTTGTTTGCTATTTGTGGTTTCAATTTCAGAATAGAGAGTTTCTTTTTGAATCTTCACTTTCAATCTCAATTGCTTTCGGCTAGTTGGACGGCTGGCTAATTTCAATCGACGCTTCTGTTAGTCCGATTCGTAGTAGCTCGGACAATGCACCGTCTACGCTTTTGAAAATTCTGGCTTCGTAAGGTTGCCTAGAACTACTCAGTACTAGCGGTTCCCCTTTCCATTCAGTGCCACGGAAAATCACGGTGTATGCCCCTTTTGTGCCACAAATATGGGCTTGTTTCAGCATTCCGCTCTTAACTCTCTCTTTCGCCATAGAGCTTAAGATGCAGTTACCACCATCCAGACCTGAAATCATGCCGCTTCTCCGAAATTCGATATCAACACAATATCAAATCTTGTAGCAAAATCCAATATCGTTGATAGGCCAGCTGGTGCCGAGGGCGCTCAGTCTGCGTTGTGTGAGCACCGAAATGCCTCTCAATAGGGCCAGTCACATCTGCGAAAAATTTACCGCACACCCATTCCCATAAAGCTTTGATCAAGCCAGGCTGCTGAGGGTCTGGATCATCAATTGAGAAACCGGGTCGTGATCGGCATGGCATCATTCATGGTTTTTGGGGATACCCATTTGAAAAACTATATGTAATTCAGATGTTTAGAGGGTAAAAAATAATAGAGTGGGAGTGATCTCCTAGCGCAGTGATTGAGAAACCGGCTTAGGCCGGTTTTTCTCTATTTGCTGCATGGCGCACCAACCGCACGGAGGCCGCGCAGCAGGCGCTTGATTTCGCTATAATCGTCTCTTATTCCCCGGCCAGAGGCGCTGAACTGTGAAAGACATCAGCTTGGAAACCAAGAAAGCAGTGTGGGAAAAGAATCGCCGCTCTAATTACGTAGCCAATTTGCGGCTTGAAGGGTTCGATGTCACGCCAGCCCATGCCGAGCGTAAACTTCTTTCCCGGGAAGAGTTGCTGCGCCAGTACTCCAAGCAGGCTTGATCGTTGGGTAAGTATGGCGTCGTACAGGACGTTTACCGTTATCCACGTACGGCGGTTCTGCGCAATTTTGTTGAATCATCAAAACGATGTAAAGCTTGCGTTCTTGACTGATGCATCGGCCAGCCTGCTATAGGCTAAGCCCGATCACCGGGCGGTAACGTAGGGCCACGAAGCAGCCCCGACGTTCTCAGCGCCAATCACATCCTGAAACAACAAAGCCCGCATGCGCGGGCTTTGTTGTTTCAAACGCAGACCTCTATCAGAAGTCGTAACGCACGTTCGCGGTAAAGGTATCCGCGTCAAAACCACTGCTGGTCAGGTAGCTGTAGTTACCGCCCACGCTCCACGCGCCGACGCGGTAGTTGGCGCCCAGGCCCAGCTCGTAGCTGTCACGCGCAGGTGTCGCGCCGGTAGTGGTGAACGGCGTGCCGCCGAGGACGAAGGTGGAGGTGGTGCCGGTCTTGTCGCCGATGAAATCGTGCCAGGCCATCAGCTTGGCTTCCGGCTCCAGGGTGCCTGCGCCTACATCGAAGGCTGCTGCCAGGCGAGCGCCGAGGCCCATTTCACCGATTTCGTAGCGTTGGCTGCCGACGTTGAGGGCGGCTGAGCTGCCTTTTTCACGGTACGAATCAATCGACACGTTGGCATAGCGGGCGCCGACTTGCGGCTCCAGCAACCACTGCTTGTCGAGTTGGAAGGTGTAGCCAGCCAGGGCGTTGACGCCGAAGATCTCACTGTCGTAGCTGGCCTTGGCACGGGTGCCGGCAATGTAGCGTTTGGATTCGTTGTCGTTCCAGCCATACATCAGCGAGGTGTCGACGAAGAAGTTGTCGTGGGTCCAGTTGCCGTACAAGGTCAGGGCATGGCCTTCGACATCGGTTTTGCTGCCCAGGTCGGATTTGACGTCGCTGGTCAGGTAGCTATAGGCCAGGCCCACAGTGGTGTCGGCGTTGAGCTTGCCGTCGGCGCCCACGGCGATGCCGTTGGTGTTGGCGTCGTAGCCGTCGATGCCGTGGCGGCGGTCCTGGTCGGCATCGCTGGTCAGCGCTTGCAGCCATACACCTTGCTCGGCCAGCACATCACCGGAGGACAGGCCACTGCGCGCTTTGCTGGCACGGCGGTTGATGGCACCAGAGACCAGCGTCTGGCTGTTGGTGGCGGCATGAATCGCGCCGCGGCTGACGTCCGGGGTCAGGGTTTCGGCCAGTTTGGCCAGCTCTTGACTGGTGGCGGCATTGGCGAAACGCTGGAACACCGGGTCGCTTTCGTCCAGTTGGCCCATGACGGTGTTCTTGAACGGCTTGACAGCGTTCACTGCGTTGCGCGAACCGCGCGCTTCCAGCAGGTTCTCGGTGATCACCTCATCGCTGCGGGTGGCAACCAGTGCTTTCACATCCTGGCCTTCGATGCCGAAGTCTTTCACTTCAAGCAGCGCCGAGGAGGACACCACCGAGAGGTTCTCTGGGTCTTCCCAGGTGCCGGAGTTGAGCAGGGTGTAGCGGGTGCCTTGGGCCGAGGTGCGGAAGTCGTCCGAGCGCGCCTGCAGTTCGATCTGGCTGCCCGCCGAGAAGAAGGTATTGCCGGTGACAGTCAGGATCGGCCTGTTCGGCAGGGTGTCGTTGTCCAGCAGCAGGCGCAGGCGGGCAGTGTCGCTGTCCATGTCCAGGTCGCCGTCAATCGTGGTCTGCGGGCGCAGCAGGGTCAGGCGGCCGCCGTCGATATCGACGAAGCCGGCGCGGATGGTTGAGCCATCGAACATCGCCTCGCCTTGCACCAGCACGCCACTCAAGCCCAGCACATCACCCTTTACCTGACCGCCTTGCCAGTAGAAATAGGATGGGGATGCACCGTCATTCGCCTTGATTGCAGCCTCGCCGCCTTCGATCAGGCCAGCGGTCTGGGTGATGGCGAAAGTGTCGAAACCGGCAGAGGTATCCAGGCCGACAAAGTGAATGCCAAAGCCTTCGCCGGAGATGGTCCCGCTGTTGTTGACGTCGGTCTGGAACCTGTCGGTGATCTGACCGGTGAAGCGAGCGTGGTCGATCTCGATGCCGGCGGAGTCGAGGCCGCGCGCAGTGATGGTGCCTGTGTTGTTGATGCGCGCCTGGGTCGAGGTGATCATCATGCCGTTGGCGTTTTCACCCGTCACGCTGATGTTGCCGTTGTTGTTCACTTCACCGGCGATAACCGCCTGGTACAGATCCAACCCCATGGCGCCGGGGCCGTCCACCGTGATGTCGCCCTGGTTTACCAGGTCGCCAGCGACGGTGGAACTCAGGGTCATCGAGATTCCGCCCGCATAGTCGGTCAGGCTCTTGGTTGTCAGGTTGATCTTGCCCTGATTGACCAGATTGCCATCCAGGGTCACGTCTTGCAGGTAGACACCTGCGCCTGTCGACGTGCCAGTGAAGGTGGCGTTGGCAAAGCGCTCATTGATGCTGACGAACTGGCCTGTGCTCAGATCGTAATTGACGTCGGCATTGGCTGCGGTAGTCGTAGTAGCCGCAATGGCGAGCGCGAGCAAGGAGCGACGCATAGGAGAAATGTTCAAGGCAGTATCCTTACAGGGCAGAAACTGACACGGGAAGACCTACGCGTCAGCGTCTGTTTCGGGCATCCCTGCCAGCTTGTCAGTGAAGTGCTGATTCAAGCGCGAGCGAATTTACACCAAAGCATTAGAATGATTCATCCTTGATCGCTTTTTTTAAGGGGAATAATCCAAAAAATGCGACGAGCCAGCTATTTTTTTGAAAAATAACGGATTAGTCAGCAATAAGCGGAACTTTGCCATTTGTGGGATGGTCAACAGTGGTCTTTTTTTGCCGAGCCCCATTGGTCAGCGGAGTTTCAAGCCACTCAGACCATGCCGCTTCCCAGCCTTGGTCATGGCTGGCGCCGTCAATGCGGACTGTGTGGGAGAGGGGGGAATCAAGCGCTTGTTGGTATTTGTCAGCCAGAGTCGCTGGAATGATGGGGTCCACTGTTCCAACCAAGTGCCGCTGTGGGAGAGGGGCGAGCCGAGCCCGGTAATCCAGTGGCTCCAGCGAACCATCGAGTGGCGACAGGTTTTTCATTGCTGCCCACAAGCGCGGGCTGAGGTTGCCCGCCAGTGTCTGCACCTGGCTCACGTCAGTACGCTGGGCCGCCAACAACAAGGCAAGCGCGGCGCCGCCTGAATACCCCACCAGTTCGAATTCCTGGTTGCCAAAGCGCTGTTTCAGTTGATCCAGCCCCTGGCTGAGGCGGGTGACCACGTCCTGAGAAAAGCGTCTGTTTGTCCATAATTCGGGTCGGCACGCTGCGCTCATGACGAACTGGCAAGGTCGGGCCAGGTAGGCGTTGGGCGTCGGGTCGGCGAGCGCCAGCCGGGCCACCAACAGGTTATGCGGGCTCGGATCCACACTGGGTTGGCTGGCCGTAGCCCAGGCATGGCCGTCGCCTTCGAGGTAGACCCGCAGGCGAGTCAGGTCGCTTGCAGTTCGCGGCGCCAGTATCAAGAGCGGGAAGGCGCCTCCCGGCAGCACCTCCACCTGACGGTCATGTGCATCAGCCAGTTGCTGCAATGCTTCGCGCGGCGATTGGCAGGCCACAAGCAGCGCGCTCATGACCACCAGCCAAGCTTTACGCAGATAGACCATTGCCTGAGGGTAGGAGGTACATCTCTTGATCATCAGTTGTGAATTACCATGGCAGCTTATTGGATAAAGGATTGAAGGGACGCATGGCGAAGTTCAACAAGGTATGGCGCTGGTTCAAGCAGTTGGCAGTGTTGTTTCTGGTAGCGCTGGCGCTGAACGCTGCCGTTCAGTTGGGGGTACTGCTGCCCCATGTCGTCAAGCATGTCGGTGTAACCACGACCCTTGGGCACACAATGCTGATCACCACAGGCATCGACATCGTCGCCGTGGCACTGGTCAGTTCGGTAGTGCCCGCCGTGTTTCTGATGATGAACATGCATCGCTCGGCCTACGCAGCGATGGTCATCGGCATGCTCGCCGGCTTCCAGATCAAGGTGGCGTCTGCTGTAGCCAAGCTATTGATATTGCTGTGGTTATTTGGCGTGGCAGTCTGGTTCGGGGGGTGCAAGGTGCGCGACGTTTACCGATACTACAAGGCCAGGTGACGCCAGGCGCGTCAGCGCCCCCGGGCAAGATTGAAATAAACAGCCCGCCTCGGGCTTCAGGCTTGCCGGGAACGGTCGATAGCTTGACGATGCGCCCGCCGCGGCGATCGCAGCTTGTTCTTCCCTCGTGCAGGTCCGTATATGAACTGGTTCTACGACGCCAAGATATCAACCAAGTTGTATGTTGCATTCGCGCTATGCGCCTCTATCACGTTGATCGTTGGGATTGTCGGTAGCCAGGGAATTGGCTCGTTGTCTACAAACCTGCAGTTGGTCTTCAGCAACAACCTGGTCTCGGTGGCCAAGACCGCCGAGGCACGCGCCGATGCCATTGCGCAGAGCCGCGATCTGTATCGCCTGCTGGCAGCTTCCATCGCGGGCAGCGATGCCGCCGACCGCAGCAGCATTCTTGCTGCCATGAATGAAAACCGCCAGAGCAGCGAACGCGCATTCGCCGTCTACCGTGCCACGCCTTTGGCAGATGACGAACGCGCCGCTGGCGATCGTATGGAAAAGGACTGGCCGGCCTACCAGGCCATCGTCGATCGTGTGGTGGCGACCATCGAGCGTGGTGATCTGGCCACAGCCAAGCAGCTGATGGCTGGAGAAATGCACCAGGCGTATCGCACCGTGATGGACGAGATGGAGATCATGGTCGCGTCGAACAACCGCCAGATCGGTGAAGGCGCCCAGGATGCTCGCGACAGCGAGGCTGATGCCAAGCTCAACCTTTACCTTGGCATCGGTGCCTCCTTCATCGCCGCGCTGCTGCTGGGCATTTTCATCAGCCGGGTGATCAGTGCGCCGATCGCATTGGCGGTTGCCAACGCGCAGCGAATTGCCGGTGGTGACCTGAGCAAAACCATTGAAAGCGGCCATCGTGACGAAGGCGGCCAGTTGCTCGCAGCGTTAGGCGCGATGCAAAGCGGGCTCAAGGGCACTATCCAGCAGATTGCCAGTGCGGCAGATCAACTGGCCTCGGCGGCCGAAGAGCTCAACGCGGTGACCGAAGAGAGCAGCCGCGGCCTGGTCCGTCAAAATGACGAAATCCAGCTGGCGGCTACCGCCGTCACCGAAATGAGCGCTGCGGTCGATGAAGTGGCGCGCAACGCCACTTCGACCTCCGAGGCTTCCCGCCACACCAGCAATGAAGCAGCCAGCGGCCGCGATCAGGCGCGTGAGGCGGTCAAGGCGATCACCAGTGTGAATGCCGAGATCGGCCAGTCGACCGTGATTGTCGATGAGTTGGCAGGCAGCGTGCGCGATATCGCCAAAGTCCTCGACGTCATCCGTGGTATCGCCGAGCAGACCAACCTGCTCGCACTCAACGCGGCAATCGAGGCGGCGCGGGCAGGTGAGCAGGGCCGCGGTTTTGCGGTGGTGGCCGACGAAGTCAGAGCGCTGGCGGCACGCACCCAAGCCTCCACCGGCGAGATCGAAGCGATGATCGCCAGCGTGCAATCGCGTGCCGACGACGCGGTCAAGGCCATGGGCAACAGCCGTACCCTGGCCAGCAATACACAGGAGCTGGCCAAGGCCACTGGCGAATCGCTTGAGCGCATCGCTCAGAACATCGCTGGGATCAACGACCGCAACATGTTGATCGCCACCGCTTCTGAAGAGCAAGCCAATGTGGCGCGGGAAGTGGATCGTAACCTGGTCAACATTCAGGATCTGTCTACCCAGACCGCGGCAGGCGCCAACCAGACCAGCGCATCCAGCCAGGAGCTGTCGCGCCTGGCCGTATCGTTCAATCATCTGGTCAGCACCTTCAAGCTGTAGGCCGCGAATACCAGGGTTTGAGCTTTGCCTGTCACTTGCATGGAGACATGCAGGTGACGGGCGAGCGCTTGTCGGCAGCGTTTTCAATTAAGCTTGAGCCGCCACCTTCTACCGGAACCCTTGCAATGACGCTGACTATCCGCCCTGCCGAGCGCGCCGATGCTGCGCTTATCCTGCGTTTTATCACTGAACTGGCGATCTATGAAAAGGCCGAACACGAGGTCAAGACCGACGTTGCCGGGATCGAGACCAGCCTGTTCGGCGAGCACAGTACGACTCATGGACTGATCTGCGAGGTGGACGGCGAGCCGATTGGTTTTGCCGTGTATTTCTTCAATTACTCGACCTGGCTGGGCAAGCACGGCTTGTATCTGGAGGACCTGTACGTGTCGCCGCAGCAGCGTGGCGCAGGCGCGGGCAAGGCATTGCTGCGTCATCTGGCGAAGATGGCAGTGGCGCGCGGGTGCGGACGCTTTGAGTGGTCGGTGCTGGATTGGAACACCCCTGCGATCGAGTTCTATGAGGCGATTGGCGCCAAGGCGCAGGATGAGTGGATTGGCTATCGTTTGAGCGGGGAGGCGTTGGTCGGGTTTGCCAACGGCTGACCAGACGACGCTCACCTGAGTGTAGGAGCGGCCTTGTGTCGCGAAAGGGCTGCGTAGCGGCCCCAGGATCTGTGCAGCACCGCAGATCGTTGGGGCCGCTACGCGACCCTTTCGCGACACAAGGCCGCTCCTACGGGGGACGGTGTACACGCATAAAATTTATTGTGGATTGTTATGTTATAACAACCGTAGAATCGCTCCTCGTCTTTAGCCGTGGGTCAGCTGCGTTGACCCACTTGTGCTCGATCAGGAGTAGTAATGAGAACCGCCCCGCTATCACTCGCCGCGCTGACCGCGCTGGTCATGACCGACCTTCATGCCAATCAAACCGGTAGCTCGGTCATTACCCTGGGTGAGATCAAGGTCTCGCAAGCAGCCGGTACGGCACTGCGCACCGAGAACGTGCTGACCTCTGTCGATGTGCTGGGCGGCGATCAGGTCGAAGACAAGAACGTGATGAACAGCTGGCAATTGCTCGGGCAGATGCCGGGCATTCAGCTGACCGAAACAGGGCAGGGCGCCGAGTCGGGCAAGGCGACTTTCCGCGCCTTCAACGGCGAGGGTTACATCAACGGCATCAAGATGCTGATCGATGGCATCCCGAGCAACGTCAACAGCGGCAACCAGCGCTTTGTCGACATGGTGTTCCCGCTCGACATCAGCTACATCGAAGTGGTCCGCGGCACCAATGATCCGCGCTACGGCCTGCACAACATCGGCGGCAACATCAACTATGTCACCCGCCAGGGCGGCAACTACATCGACAGCCGAGTCACCTACGGCAGTTTCGATACCCGTGAAGTCCAACTGGCGATCGGGCATGAAGAAGGCAACTTCGCCCAGAACTACATCCTCGCCAAGCAGGACTCGGACGGGTTTCGTGACAACAGCAACTCCAACAAATACGCCCTGGGCGGCAAGTGGTTCGTCACCGATGACGAGCAGACCCTGCGCATTGGCCTGATTGCCCGGCTGTATCACCATCAGGCCGAGGAGAGCGGGTTTCTTACCCGCGATGAACTGCGCGCCAGCCGCACCCAGTCCCCCGCCAAGAACGCCAACGACGGTGACGACCGTGACATGAAGCAGTTGAGCCTGCACATGGACTGGCAACTCAACGATCAGCTGAGCATGAGCAACAAGCTCTACTACAACAGTTACAACGATGACCGCACCATCACCTTCACCGATTACCCACTGGGCAACGCCCCGCGCCAGCGACGCATGTGGGACGAGCAGCAGACCGGCCTGCTGAGCACGCTGACCTGGCGCGCCAACGACCTGCTCACCCTGGACGGCGGTATCAACCTCGAAGAGCAGGACAACACCTATCGGCGCAAACGCTACCGCTTTAGCGTGCCGACCGATTTCGACGCAACCCCCGCGCGCATCCAGGACGATGACCACTACACCCTGCGCAACCTCGGTGGTTATGTGCAGGCGATCATCCAGCCGACCGAGTCGCTGAAGATCATCCCGGCCATGCGTGTCGACAAGTTCGACGGCAACACCACCACCCTCGGTGGGCAGAAGGCCTCGCTGCAGGACTACGGCTGGATCCAGCAGCCGAAGCTGAGCGTGGTCTACAGCCTCAGCGAAAGCGTCGACGTCTATGCCAACTGGGGCCGTACGTTCCAGATCCTGACCGGTAGCAGCTTCCCGGCGTACTTGAATGCTGGTCAGGCCAGCTATGACCCATCGATCAACACCGGCAAGGAGCTGGGGGTCAAGTTCCGCCCGTTCGACGGTGCTGAGGCGCGCGTTTCCGTGTGGCAGCAGGACGCCACCGATGAAGTGGCCAACATGCCGGCCACCGGCACTTCGGTGGGGCTGGGCGAAACCCGTCGGCGCGGCGTCGACCTGCAGCTCAACGCGCAATTGAACGATCAGTGGACGGTGTGGGGCTCGCACTCGATTCAGGAGGCCAAGGTGGTCAAGGCCTTCGCCGCCACGGGCGAGTCGCTGGCGGGCAAGGAGGTGTTCTCGACCCCGCGCTACATCAGCAACCTCGGCGCCGATTACCAGTACAACGATGACTGGCGGTTCGGCGTGCAGGCGCGCGCCCAGGGTGACTACTACATCGATGCGCAGAATCAGCAAGGCAAGTACGGCGGCTTTGCCGTGTTGGATGCCAGCGTGCGCTACCGCATCTCCAGCGCGACCAGTGTCGACCTGCAGCTGAAGAACCTCACCGATCGCGAGTACGAATACGTCTGGTACGACAACTTCTTCTGGGGCGGCGACGACCAAGCGATGTTCTCGCCAGCGCCAGGGCGCTCGGCGTTTGTCTCGCTCAACATGAAGCTGTGAGTGCGCCGAGGGCGCCGCAAGGCGCCCTCGGCGTCGTTACATCCAGGGGCGCGACAGTGGCGCTTGCAGGAGCAGGTCGGACTTGACGAAGACCTGCTCGCCGAACAGCTCGTCGGCAAACCCAGGATCTGCGCCGATGATACGCGGCTGGCCGATCTCGATGTCTTTGACACGCAGGCCGATCACACCCTCCAGATCCGCCATGCCCGGTACACCCATGTAGCTGTTGACGTGTGAGTTACCCACCAGCGCCACCCATCTCGACGTGCCGCGGGTTGACTGGTCCAGGGCAATGATGCGGTGGGCGTAGTAGTTCATCATCTGCTGGCGGGTGGTGAGCGACGGTTCCACGTACCAGGCCTGGCGATATGAAGCGAGGCAGTCGATGCCTTGCACGCGCACGCCGTGTGCATGGGCAGCGTAGAGGACCTTCTTCATGGTGTAGGGAGTGCTTTCGAGGATCGTCGAGTAGGCGTCGAAGGTGTCCACGTAACGTTTCAGCGCAGGCGGCAGCGTCCCGGTCTGGTTGAACAGGTCGAGCTCGGCCTGCTGGAAATCGGTCATGAAATGTTCGAGGTAGATCACTCGAACGCCCTGTTGCCTGAGCTGGCCCATATGATTGATCAGGAACTGCCTGGCCCCGCGCTCGACGTGCGACTCACCAATCACCAGGCCATTGCGCTCCGCATACAGCGCGCGTACCAGGTCACTGCCTGATGCGTTCGCTGCCAGTTCTGGCAGTTCTGGTCGCGGCACTGGCTCGGTTGACCGATAGAACGCGCGGGCGTCTGCCTCGAGTGCATCGCGCAGTTCTCGGTACAGGGTGTAAGGGCTGCTGGGGCTTTCGGCCAGCGCGTAGTTTTCCTGGCCGTTGGCGGCGCGCAGCAGGCTGGGCTGGTGTTCTGGTGCGACTTCGTAAGGCGTAGGCTCCAGTGCAGGTAGCGCCGGCCTTGGCTGCAAGCGGCCCCAGGCTTTGAGCAGAAAGCGCGGGGTACCGCCGCGCAGGCCCAGCTGCTCGGCGATTTGCCATGATCCGTCCGGCGCACGGCGCAGTGGCAGGGTACTGGTGGATGAGAAGGGGTTTTCCGGGTCGATGATCGCCCAGGTGTCGAGTTCGCTGATAAAGCGCACCTGATAAGTCAGGTCGCCGACCATCGCATAGGACTTGCCCTGTTCGCTGATCACGCCCTGGAAGCGGCTATCGCCTGGGGCTGAGGTGAGGATCTCGTTACTCTCCAGTGTTTCCAGCAGCTCATCGGTATCGGCCGCAGCAAAGCCCTTGGGTACCCAGGCAGCGATTTCTGCAGCCGTTGCCGGCTCAAGCTCCGTTTCTGCGACGGGCGCAGGTTCCACCGATTCCGCCGCCAGGTCGCCTTCGGCATTGACGCCCGCGCCGTACAGGATCGCTGCGTTGAACAACGTATTGAGGCCGGCCAGTGTTGCCGCAATGACAGCGCTTTGCCGCTGCGCAGTGGTGGGGGCGTGCACCGCCAGGTCGATATCCAGCGCGGTTTCGGCAAGGCCTGCGCCGGTGGCAGCCAGGGCAATCGGCCAGGCGCCCGGCGCCATCGGGCCGAACACGCGGCTGAATGTCTGCAGGTAGCCCACCCACAGCTGCTTGCGCAGATCGGCATTGGAGCGCAGGGCAAAGTTGGCATCGGCAGCCATGCGCTTTTGTGCGGCGTCACGCAGCCAGGTAAAAGCGTCCTGATGCAGGCTTATTTCGGCTGTATTCAGGCCCTCGGGCGTGCTTGCAGCCCACTGCCTGCGCATGATCTCCAGCAGCTGCGGTAGCCCGGCCTGGTCGCCGTCCTGGGTTTGGCTGGCCAGCGGGAAGTGGTGGAGGAAGCGTGCGCGGTCTCGCTCATCACGGGTCTGCGCCAGGACCCAGGCAAACAGCTCATGGGCATCGCTGAATGGCATCAGTGCAGGCTCTTCGCCGGGCAAGTACAGCAGTTGGCTGCCATCTTCCCGGACCAGCCTGAGGATATCGCTGGCCCGATGGCCGCCAATATCGAACGTGCACAGGCGCACCGGACCGGTCGGCATGATCTCCTCGCGCAAGTCGGCCATGGACGGCGGCCAGTGCGCCTTGCCAGTCAGGCTCAGCGCCGCCTCTCGGCAACGCTGGGCAAAGGCGCTGGCGGGGGTGTGGGTGCAGGCTTCAAGGACCTTGCTCATGAAGCTCGACTTGGCCAGGAGGCGGTAGTTGTCACTGTGATTGGCCCAGAAGGCAGTCATCCGCGTCTGGAAATCGCTGCTGAAGTCGATCTGCCAAAGCGCTGCCATGACTGCCTTGGGCGCGAGCCGGATTTCATTGCTTTCATCGAACGTAGTGCCCGCCGGCCCAGTGCTGTAGAAACCGGTGAACTGGTCAAGCAGGTCCGACGCTTCCTGCTCGTCGCGGGTGAACCGCGCCATCACCAGTTGCGGCAGGGTCTGCGATTGGTACGGCGGCTGATGGTGCTGCCAGCCGTTGAAGGTGCGCGGGCTGCTGGCAACGCCATGGAAGCGATGAAAATACACGCGGTCGGGCTCCAGCGTGTCCAGGCCATGTGTTTTCAAGAGGTTCAGCGCGACTTCACGCGCCATCTGACGCATATCAGGGCAAGCGGTGCTCACCTCCCTTGCAAGCGTGGCCAACTGGGCGAGTGTGTCTTCCTGGGGCAATGTTGTTGACATGGGCGGCCTCGTGGATGGATGCAGGGCGCCACTGTGAAGCGGCCAGTGACAGCAACGGTGTTAGATATTGCTGAGCGGTTTGACGTGGGGCTGGGTAAATGCGGGTTTCGCTCAGCTTCACTTAATCTTTCCCATTTGCAGGTGTATCGTATTCGGCCTTCATTGCCCGCCCCGTGCTGGCAGACTGATCGCGCTTAACGAGGTACCTGCACCGATGTCCTTTACCCGTCGACAAATGCTCAAGGGCCTGACTGGCCTGGTCGTGGTTGGCCTGGGCGCTGGAGGCGCAGCGCGCTACTGGCTGGGCAAGGTCGAGGACGACAACGCCGGGCATGACTACGAGCTGATCGCCGCGCCGCTCGAGGTCGAGCTGGTGACCGGCTTCAAGACCGAGGCCTGGGCTTTTGGCCCGTCGGCGCCGGGCACCGAGTTGCGGGTCCGCCAGGGCACCTGGCTGCGGGTGCGCTTCATCAACCACCTGCCGGTGGAAACCACCATTCATTGGCACGGCATCCGCCTGCCGCTGGAAATGGACGGCGTGCCCTACGTTTCGCAGCTGCCGGTCAAGCCCGGCGAGTACTTCGACTACAAGTTCCGCGTGCCGGACGCCGGCAGTTACTGGTATCACCCGCATGTGAGCAGCTCCGAGGAGCTTGGCCGCGGTCTGGTCGGCCCGCTGATCGTCGAAGAGCGCGAGCCCACCGGCTTCAAGCATGAGCGCACGTTGAGCCTGAAGAACTGGCACGTTGACGAGCAGGGCGGCTGGCTGCCGTTCAGCATCCCCCGTGAGGCAGCGCGCAATGGCACCGCTGGGCGCCTGATCACCATCAATGGCCAGGCCGATTCAGTCACCGAACTGCCGGCCGGGCAGGTCGTGCGTGTGCGCCTGCTCAATCTGGACAACACCTGGACCTACCGCATCAACCTGCGCGGCAACTTCGAGGCGATGATCTACGCCCTCGATGGCAACCCGGTCACGCCGCGGCCATTGGACGATGACTATTGGCTCGGCCCTGGCATGCGTATCTGCCTGGCGATCCGCATCCCTGAAGCAGGCGAGGAGATCTCCCTGCGCGACGGCTTTGTGCGCCTCGGCACCCTGCGCTCGATTGCCAGCAGCGACGCACCCGGCGAATGGCCGCCGGCACTCCCGGCCAACCCGATTGCCGAGCCGGACCTGGCCAACGCCGAGAAGATCAACTTCAATTTCGAGTGGGTCGGCAAGGTCTCGGTCGATACCGACAGCGGCCGCCCGCCAAGTCTGTGGCAGATCAACGGCAAGGCCTGGGACATCACCGACAAGACCTGCGCCGACCGTCCGATCGCCACACTGGAAAAGGGCAAAAGCTACATCTTCGAGCTGAAGAACATGACCCAGTACCAGCACCCGATTCACCTGCATGGCATGAGCTTCAAGGTGCTCAGCTCCAATCGGCACAAGATTACCGAGCCGTGGTTCACCGACACCTACCTGCTGGGCAAGAACGAGCGGGCTCAGGTGGCCCTGGTGGCTGATAACCCGGGGACATGGATGTTCCATTGCCACGTCATCGATCACATGGAAACCGGCCTGATGGCCGCGATTGCGGTGGTCTGATGCGCGCGCAGATTATCGATCGCAGCCGCGATCAGGCGTTCATGCAGATGGCCTTGGAGCTGGCTGCGCAAGGCGCGGCGCTGGGCGAAGTGCCGGTTGGCGCGGTGCTGGTGCAGGATGGCGAAGTGATCGGCAGCGGCTTCAACCGCCCGATCACCGACAGCGACCCCAGCGCCCACGCCGAGATGGTCGCCATTCGCGCCGCAGCGCAAGCGGCCCAAAACTACCGGCTGCCCGGCAGCACGCTGTACGTGACGCTGGAACCGTGCAGCATGTGTGCGGGCTTGATCGTTCATTCGCGGGTGGCGCGGGTGGTGTATGGGGCGCTGGAGCCCAAAGCGGGGATCGTGCAGAGCCAGGGGCAGTTCTTCACCCAGGGCTTTCTCAACCATCGGGTGCTGTTCGAAGGCGGGGTGCTGGCGCAGGAATGCGGGCAGATACTCAGCGATTTCTTCAAGGCGCGGCGGGCGAAAGCCTCGAACTGAGCCGGTTACATCGGCGGTGACTGTTCCGCCGGCTTGTCCTTGTTGACCCCAGGCACATGCAGGTTGCCCTCGGCGACCTGGCCTTCCAGCTGCGGCTGGGTCACCCAGGTCAGGATGTCGTAGTAGCGGCGGATGTTGGCGACAAAATGCACCGGCTCGCCGCCGCGGGCATAGCCATAGCGGGTCTTGCTGTACCACTGCTTCTGCGACAGACGCGGCAGCATCTTCTTCACGTCCAGCCACTTGTTCGGGTTCAGGCCTTCGCGCTTGGCCAGGGTGCGGGCGTCTTCCAGGTGACCGCTGCCAACGTTGTAGCCGGCCAGGGCGAACCAGGTGCGGTCCGGCTCCTTGATGCTGTCGTCGAGCTGTTCCTTGACCAGCATGAAGTACTTGGCGCCGCCGGTGATGCTCTGCTTGGCATCCAGCCGGTTGGACACGCCCATCGCCTGCGCGGTGCGCTGGGTCAGCATCATCAGCCCGCGCACGCCGGTCTTGGAGGTCACCTCCGGCTGCCACATCGATTCCTGATAGCCGATGGCAGCCAGCAGACGCCAGTCGACCTGCTCGACCTTGGCCGAAGCCTTGAAGTGCTTTTCATACTTGGGCAGGCGTTGCTGCAAGTGCTGGGCGAAGGTGTAGGCGCCGACATAACCGAGCACGTCGACGTGGCCGTAGTAACGGTCCTTGAGACGCTGCAGGGTGCCGTTCTTCTGCGCCTTGTCGAGGAAGTCGTTGACCTCGTTGAGCAGGCTGTTGTCTTCGCCCGCTGCGACGGCCCAGCGCTGATCACGGCTGTCGCCCAGGTCGAAGGCCACCCGCACATTGGGGAAGTACACCTGGTTCATCGCCAGCTCGTTGGAGTCGACCAGGGTCAGGTCAATCTGGCCTTCATCGACCATGCGCAGCAGGTCGACTACCTCGACAGCGTCGGATTCTTCATATTCCAGGGTCGGGAACTGCTTTTTAAGCGCTGCCAGCTGTTCAGCATGGCTGCTGCCTTTGAGCACCATGATCTTCTTGCCGATCAGGCCCTTGGCCTGAGTGGGCCGCGAGCGCCCATTGCGGTAGATGACCTGGGGGGTGACTTCGAGGTACGGATGCGAGAATTTCGCCTGAATACTGCGTTTGTCGCTGCTGACCAGGCCTGCCGCTGCCAGTACCGGGCCGGACGGTTTGCCCAGTTGATCGAACATTTCGTCGATATTGTCGGCGGTTTCGATCTCCAGCTTCACCCCCAGGTCATCGGCAAAACGTTTGACCAGCTCGTATTCGAAACCGGTTTCGCCGTTGCGATCCTGGAAGTAGGTGGCCGGGCTGTTGCGGGTAATCACGCGCAGCACGCCGTCTTCCTTGACGCGCTCGAGGGTGCTGGGTTTTTCAACACAGGCACCGAGCATCAGGAAGAGGCCGGTTGCGAAGAGCCATTGGGCGCAACGCTTGCGCAAAGCAGTGGGGGCGAACATAGCTTGCAGTATACGCAAAGGGCCGCAACTGCCATATCTCGACAACGTTGGGCAGGTCTGCTAGCAGATTGGCCGAGGATTTATCGGTGCCCGGGCAAAACCGGCAAAAAGCCCCGACTTTTCTGACCCCCGAGTCCGGTTCAGCCGCCCGGCAGCATTGCCTTGCAGCGGGTGCCCAATCGCGCGAATTACGCTAGAATGCACGGCCTCTAAGCACACCCCTTCCTGAGGCTGTCCCGACGATGTTGATCCTGCGCGGCGCTCCTGCCCTTTCTGCCTTTCGCCACGGTAAGCTACTCGAGCAACTGAGCCAGAAAGTCCCCGCTGTTACCGGCTTGTATGCCGAATTCGCCCACTTCGCCGACGTCGATGGTGAATTGACCGCCGACCAGCAGCAAGTGTTGGCCCGTCTGCTCAAGTACGGGCCAAGCGTGCCGGTACAAGAGCCGACTGGTCGCCTGTTCCTGGTAGTGCCGCGCCTGGGCACGATTTCGCCTTGGGCCAGCAAGGCCAGCGACATCGCCCACAACTGTGGCCTGCAGAGCATTCAGCGCCTGGAGCGCGGGATCGCCTTCTATGTGGCCGGCGACATCAGCGAGGCCGACGCGCAAGCAGTCGCCGCCGTGCTGCACGACCGCATGACCCAGCGCGTGCTGACCCAACTGGAGCAGGCAGGCGATCTGTTCAGCCATGCCCAGCCCAAGCCGATGACCTCGGTCGACGTGCTCGGTGGTGGCCGTGCCGCCCTGGCGCAGGCCAACATCGACCTCGGTCTGGCCCTGGCCGAAGACGAGATCGACTACCTGGTCAACGCCTTCCAGGGCCTCAAGCGCAACCCGAACGACATCGAACTGATGATGTTCGCCCAGGCCAACTCCGAGCATTGCCGACACAAGATCTTCAATGCCACCTGGGACATCGACGGCCAGGCGCAGGACAAGAGCCTGTTCGGCATGATCAAGAACACCTACCAGATGCACAGCGAAGGCGTGTTGTCGGCTTACAAGGACAACGCCTCGGTGATCGTAGGCAGTGTGGCCGGGCGCTTCTTCCCGAACCCTGAAACCCGCCAGTACGGCGCGGTGCAGGAGCCGGTGCACATCCTCATGAAGGTCGAGACGCACAACCACCCGACCGCCATTTCGCCGTTCTCCGGCGCGTCCACCGGTTCCGGTGGCGAGATCCGTGACGAAGGCGCCACCGGTCGCGGTGCCAAGCCCAAGGCTGGCCTGACCGGCTTTACCGTCTCCAACCTGCGCATCCCCGGCTTCGAACAGCCGTGGGAAAAGCCATACGGCAAGCCAGAGCGCATCGTCAACGCCCTCGACATCATGGTCGACGGCCCGCTTGGCGGCGCTGCGTTCAACAACGAATTCGGCCGTCCGGCCCTGACTGGTTACTTCCGTACCTTCGAGCAGTCGATCCAGACCCCGCACGGCGAAGAAGTGCGCGGCTACCACAAGCCGATCATGCTCGCCGGCGGCCTGGGCAACATTCGTGAAGACCACGTGCAAAAGGCCGAGATCACCGTTGGCGCCAAACTGATCGTGCTCGGCGGCCCAGCCATGCTGATCGGCCTGGGCGGCGGCGCGGCGTCGTCGGTTGCCACCGGCGCCAGCTCGGCTGACCTCGACTTTGCGTCCGTTCAACGGGAAAACCCGGAAATGGAGCGCCGTTGCCAGGAAGTCATCGACCGCTGCTGGCAGCTGGGCGACGACAACCCGATCGCCTTCATCCATGACGTCGGCGCGGGCGGCATTTCCAATGCCTTCCCCGAGCTGGTCAACGACGGTGGCCGTGGTGGCCGTTTCGAACTGCGCAACGTGCCCAACGACGAGCCGGGCATGGCCCCGCACGAAATCTGGAGCAACGAATCGCAAGAGCGCTACGTGATGGCGGTCGATGCGGCCAACTTCGAGCGCTTCAAGGCCATCTGCGAACGTGAGCGCTGCCCGTTTGCGGTGGTCGGTGAAGCCACTGCCGAACCGCACCTGACCGTTACCGACAGCCACTTCGGCAACACCCCGGTCGACATGCCGCTCGACGTACTGCTCGGCAAGCCGCCGCGCATGCACCGTTCGGTCACCCGCGAAGCCGAGCTTGGCGATGAGTTCGACCCAAGCACGCTGGACCTGGCTGATTCGGTCGAGCGCGTGCTGCACCACCCGGCCGTAGCCAGCAAGAGCTTCCTGATCACCATCGGCGACCGCACCATCACCGGCCTGGTTGCACGCGACCAGATGGTCGGCCCATGGCAGGTGCCGGTTGCGGATTGCGCCGTGACCGCGACCAGCTTCGACGTCTACACCGGCGAAGCCATGGCCATGGGCGAGCGTACCCCGCTGGCCCTGCTGGACGCTCCGGCCTCCGGCCGTATGGCGGTCGGCGAGGCGCTGACCAACCTGGCCGCCGCGCGCATCGACAAGCTGTCCGACATCAAACTGTCGGCCAACTGGATGTCGGCTGCCGGTCACCCGGGTGAAGATGCCCGCCTGTTCGACGCCGTTCGTGCCGTTGGCATGGAGCTGTGCCCGGAGCTGGGCCTGACCATTCCGGTCGGCAAGGACTCCATGTCGATGAAGACCCAGTGGAGCGAGCAGGGCGCGCAAAAAAGCGTGACCTCGCCGATGTCGCTGATCATCAGCGGCTTCGCCCCAGTGGTCGACGTACGCCAGACCTTGACCCCGCAACTGCGCATGGACAAGGGCGAAACCGACCTGATCCTGATCGACCTGGGCCGCGGCAAAAACCGCATGGGCGCCTCGATCCTGGCGCAGACCCACGGCAAGCTGGCTGCGCAAGCGCCGGACGTCGACGACGCTGAAGACCTCAAGGCCTTCTTCGCCGTGATCCAGGGCCTCAACGCCGACGGTCACCTGTTGGCCTACCATGACCGTTCCGACGGCGGTCTGTTGACCACCGCGCTGGAAATGGCCTTCGCCGGCCATTGCGGTCTGGACCTTGAACTCGACACCCTGACCAGCAAGCGCGAAAAAGTCGCTGCCATCCTCTTCAACGAAGAGCTCGGTGCGGTCATCCAGGTTCGCCAGGATGCCACCCCGGACGTGCTGGCGCAGTTCAGCGCTGCCGGCTTGGGTGAAGACTGCGTGGCCGTGATCGGCAAGCCGATCAACAACAGCGAAGTGCTGATCAAGCTCGCCGGCGAAGCGCTATTCACCGGTGATCGCGGCCAGCTGCAGCGCGAATGGGCCAAGACCAGCTACCAGATCCAGCGCCTGCGCGACAACGTCGACTGCGCTGATCAGGAATACGCCGGCCTGCTGGTTGAAGACAACCCAGGCCTGAGCGTCAAGCTTGGCTTTGACGTCAACCACGACATCGCCGCGCCGTACATCAAAAAAGGCATCCGCCCGCAAGTGGCGGTTCTGCGTGAGCAGGGCGTCAACGGCCAGGTCGAGATGGCTGCGGCGTTCGACCGTGCCGGCTTCAATGCGGTTGACGTGCACATGAGCGATATCCTCGCCGGTCGTGTTGACCTGGAAGCATTCAAAGGCCTGGTTGCCTGCGGCGGCTTCTCCTATGGCGACGTGCTCGGTGCCGGTGAAGGCTGGGCCAAGTCGGCGCTGTTCAACAGCCGTGCGCGGGATGCCTTCCAGGCATTCTTCGAGCGTGACGACAGCTTCACCCTGGGTGTGTGCAACGGTTGCCAGATGATGTCCAACCTGCACGAGCTGATCCCTGGCAGCGAGCTGTGGCCGCACTTCGTGCGTAACCGCTCCGAGCAGTTCGAAGCCCGTGTGGCGATGGTCGAGGTGCAGAAGTCCAATTCGATCTTCCTGCAGGGCATGGCCGGTTCGCATATGCCAATCGCCATTGCCCACGGTGAAGGCCACGCCGAATTCGCCGACCCGGCCGCGCTGCTTGCAGCCGACCAGTCTGGCTGCGTGGCGCTGCGCTTTGTCGACAACCACGGCAAGGTCACCGAAGCCTACCCGGCCAACCCGAACGGCTCGCCGCGTGGCATCACCGGTCTCACCAGCCGCGACGGCCGCGTGACGATCATGATGCCGCACCCTGAGCGGGTATTCCGCGCCGTGCAGAACTCGTGGCGTCCAGATGACTGGCAGGAAGATGCGGCGTGGATGCGCATGTTCCGCAACGCGCGGGTGTGGGTGAACTAAGCGGTGCACAAGCTCGCCTTCTTCGTCCCGGCCAGCCATGTCGAGGTGGTCAAGGCCGCCGTGTTTGCCGCCGGTGGCGGTCGCATCGGCGGCTATGAGCACTGCGCCTGGCAGACCCTCGGCCAGGGCCAGTTCCGGCCGATGGCCGGCAGCCAGCCGTTTCTTGGGCAGGCCGGCGAGGTCGAGCAGGTCGAGGAGTGGAAGGTCGAGCTGGTGGTGGCCGATGAGCTGATTCGGCAGGTTGTCGCTGCCCTGAAGCACAGCCACCCGTATGAGACGCCTGCTTATGAGGTGTGGCCATTGGCTGACGTCTGAGCTGTCGTTGTCGCACCGTTGCACTGATGAAAGCCCTGGCAGGCAACTGCCAGGGCTTTTCACGTCAGGGGAGTCAATCGAACAGCGTTTTCAAGCGCTCCCAGGTGCTCTCGTCAACGCTCGAAGCATGCTCGTGATGGAGCGCTTCGAAAATGGCCGGATCGCTCGCATCCTTGATGTTGTCTGCGTGCTCGCTGGCCCAGACGCTGACCAGTTCTTCCTGCCAGTCGCTGTCATTGGGGTGGGTGAAGTAGCTGCGCGCGACCTTTACCGGATCCAGCAAGCGCCCGCCCTGCCAGTGCTTGTTCATGGCAAGGCCGACATTGCGCACGGCGACCCGCGCCATCAGCGTCGCCAGCGTGTGCAGCGGGTGCACGTCATGGTCCTTGGCGAGCTGAGAGTGGGTCGGGTTGGTCGAGCCGGTCAGCATAGGGTTGCCACCTACCCACGTCTGCACGTCATCTACCGAGTTGCCGATCAGGTTGAGAATGGCCTGATAGCCGAGCTTGGTCAGGTCGGTCGCGGTGCGCAGCGGTGAGCCGAATATCCACGACACCAGCCGCGCGCCATTGAAGCCGGGAATGTCGGCAAGGGTGTCGCGTACTTCCAGCGAGTTCTTGAGGTACTCCTGCCATTTCGGATCAGGGTGGTCCTGCAACAGGATCAGCAGGGCCAGTTCGCTGTCGCTGCGCATTCCTGGGGTAATGCTTTCGAAGCCGGCCGAGGTCGGGAACAACGCCTTGGCCATCGGTTCGGCCAGGCTGGCGATCACGTCGCTGCCGGCGAATATGCCGGTGACAATTGGCCACTGGTGCTTGCAGTCCGCTTGCGCGGTCCAGGTCAATACTTCGCCATGACCCTGCTTGCGCAGGCTCAACTCGGCGTAGTTGGAGTGGGCGAAGTAGTCTTCCAGCACATGCAAGGCCGCGCCGAATTCGCGCAGCCCCTCGGCACTTTTGCCCATGTCCATGGCGTTGCTCAGGCGGGCGCACATGTAATCCACCGAGGTGCTGATGTAGCGCTTCATCGAGGTCTGCGGGTCGACCTGCAGCAGCGGGTCATCCTCGCGGATCGGCGCTTCGAAGTCGCTGTCGATGTCGCGCGGATCAGCAGCGTTCGGGTTTGGATTGTAGGGGTTATCGATGTGCTCGCTGGGCCGGTAGACGCCGAGCATTTGTGGGGTCACCCGGTAGTGATTGCGTTCTTCCGGGGTGCTTTGCAGGCTGGGAAAGTGGCGCAGCGCGAGCAGGTCGACCAGTTGCGTCAGGATGTCTCTGGAAAGCTTGGCAGGAAAGTCGTTGGGTGCGTCGGCAGCGCGTACCAGCTTGGGGTCGATGACTTGCGAGTAGTCACGCAGCCAGTTACCGAAGTAGATGGCCTGGCGTTCTTTTTCTTCAAAACCGGCGAGCTTCAGGTCCTCGCCAATCGACTGATGGCCCCATGAGCGCTCGGGATACCGGTGATCGCCCGAGCCTGCGGAAAAGCCTTCAAGGCTGGCGTGGTTGGTATCGGCAAATTGCGCTGCCAGGCCCTGGTTATCGCGGATGAAGCGCCGCAGCATGGGTGGGTACGCCTGCAGCACGCGCTCCTGCCCAGCGTGGTGCACGCGGGCGACCTCCTGCATGCCGGGTCTACCGGGCACGACGCAGCCGATCAGGTAGGCAAAACGCGCGCCTTCTTCATGTTCGGCGTCCATCAAACAGCCGTCCTCGACGCAACTGGCGAGGTCCTGACGCAGGACGTTGTCCAAGTGGTGACCGAACTCGTGCAGCAAAATGGTCGCCAGCTCGCACGCTGCGTTTGGCCGCAGCGCTGCATCGGCGAGCACCTGAGGATGTAGCGCTATGACGCGAGTGGCATTGTCGTAGCTGGCCTTGCCTTGCACCTGGGCGCTGATGCAGTACGCGGGCGTGCTCAGGGTGCCACTGCGCAGGGCTTCTTGCAGTTGGTGGTAGCTTGCCTTGGGCAGATCATCGCCGAATACCGGCGCGAACATCTGGTAGAAGGCGTGCGCCGTAAGCGGCGCTGCGATATCGGTGAGCAGGTCCAGGGCGAAGCTGGTCTGCAGGGTCATGGCGGGGGCGGTCATGATTTAAACTCGGCGAGGGATGAGCCGCCAGCATGTGAGCCCTCGCCGAGTACTGGGAGCAGGCAACCTGTCCTGCTGTATGCGCCTGGGCCGCCGCTACAGCGGATCTGCCACAGGCGCTGCTCAGACTCGATCAAACAGTGCCGATCTCGCCGCCATCATTACGCTGGATGACCACCGTCGCAGCCCGCGGGCGCACTTTGGCACCTGCCGGGGTGGCGTCGGTAGCCACGGTGCTGTACGGCCAGTTGCCCGGGTGCTGGATGTTGACGAACATCGACTTGTTATCCGGGGCAAAGGCAATCCCGGTGACTTCACAGCCGTTAGGGCCGACGAAGAAGCGGCGCAAGGCCGATTGGTTCTGCGCGTTCACCGGGATCTGCTTGCCAGCGGCATCGACCAGATCGGTCGGGATCACCGCCAGCAATTGGTCGTTGGTGTAGTCGGTGAGGGTCGGCTCGCTGTTGTCGGTTTCGATCCAGAGCACGCCGCGGCTGTCGAAGCTCATGCCGTCCGGGCTGGCAAACTGGTTCAGCTCGGTCAGGCCGGAGCGGTTGATATCGGCAGTGCCGGCAGCGTTGGCGCCAAACACGAAGATGTCCCAGCTGAAGCTCAACTGATCGTCGCTGTCATGCCAGCGGATCACCTGGCCATGACGGTTAGGCCCGCGTGGGTTGGCGGCGTCGACCTTGTCTGGGGTACGCGCGCTGTTGTTGGTCAGGGTCAGGTACACGTCACCGTTGACCGGGTGTACCGCGGTCCATTCGGGGCGGTCCATCGGTGTTGCGCCAACGGCGTCGGCGGCGCCGCGGGTATTGATGATGATCCCTGGCAGGTCACCGAACAGCGCGCCCAGGGTGCTGCCGCCGGTGGTGGCGGTGGCGACGTCGAGCAGCAGCCAGTTACCGCTGCCGTCGGCATTGAAGCGGGCCACATACAGCTTGCCCTGGTCCATGTATTTGGCACCGGTAGCCAGGCGGTCGGCAGGCGTTGCGTCAGCCGGGTCCCATACCGCGTCGGAGACGAACTTGTACAGGTATTCGTTGTTGGAGTCGTCGCCGGTGTACCAGACCAGCGGCTTGCCCGCGACCGGCAGGCCCGGGCAGCAGCCCTCGTGACGGAAGCGGCCCAAGGCGGTGCGCTTCACTGCCAGGGTGGTGGCATTGTACGGGTCGATCTCGACGATATAGCCGTAGGTGCTGGCTTCGTTGCGATAGTCTTCGGTGGCGCTGGCGCCGCTCGGGGTGATGTTGAAACGGCCGAATTCATCGTCCACTTCGCTGGCATCACCGGCACAGGTTTCCCAACGATACTGGCCACCGGTGGCGCTGACGCCGATGCGCACCTGATCTGCCGGGCGGCTCGCGGTGTTGACGAAGATGCCTGGCCAGTTCTCTTCGCAGGTCAGGTAGGTGCCCCACGGCGTGTAGCCATTGCCGCAGTTGTTGTTGGTGCCGCGGCACTGAGCGCCGGCGGGCGAGAACTTGGTCTTGACGTGATCGCTGCCGCGCAGTGGGCCGGCGATATCCATCAGCGAGACCGTGGTGAAGCGGCGGTTGAGCGGGTCGTTATCGACCACCTGCCAGCGTCCGCTGACCTTGCTCAGGCGGACCACCCCGGCGCCGTGGGCGTTGATTTCCTTGCGGACTTCTTCCACCGGGCGCTTGCCGCTGGCGTCGGTGGTGGGGCCGTCCGGGTGCAGTGCATCGGCATCGATGTACTCGAAGTTGATCGCTAGCAGACCGTCATCTGAGCTGCCGTTGACAGGGAAAAAGTGCATGCCGTCGTGGTGCATGCCCATGGCGTTGGCCTGGTCGGTAGACGTATTGCTGCCATCGGGCTTCCACGGGCTGGCATGGCTGTTCAGCGGTGTGCCCCAGGGCGCCAGCACGTAGGCGCTGTAACCGGTAGCCACGACGCAGGCATCGGTGCGCGAGCCTGCGATGGAGTCGAAACCGAGCTTGAGCTTGGCGGGGTCTGGGGTAGACGGTGAGTCATTGTCGGCGCCGCCGCCACTGTCGAAACAGCCTATCAGACCCGTGCCGGCGATCATTGCGATGGCTGCGCCAAGGCTGCCGCGCAACACGGTGCGCCGGCTCAGGTAAGTCTCCATGACGCCGGCCATCGGCAGGTTGCCGCTTTGGTTGCGGTCCAGGTTGTCGCCGCTGTCTCGACTCATCAGGGTGTCCTTATAGTGGCTGAGTTGGAGCAAACCGCGACTACTGTAGTGATCAATTGTGATAATTCCTTGGCAGAAATATTAAGGTCTGCTTGAAACTAGCAGTTCTTGCCAAGGCGCTTTTACAGATCAATCGGCAATTACTGTCGGATGTCTGCCTTGAGACTGTCATCTGAGTCCAGCCCTATGCCAACCCCAGCGGGAAAGCTGCAGGGCAGGGTGGCCCTGTCACAAAGCACCCGCGCTGGCCCGTCCGCGCTGAAGCGAACGGGCCAGCACAGCCTCACTTACTCACGTGGCTTGCGCGTATCCCGAATACTCGACGCGAACACCTCGCTTCGATCATGGCCACTGGCACGCAGCAAACCCAGGTTCAAGGCATTCTCGCCGTCAGCGCGGCTGTTGTTCTTGATCACGTCAATCAACGCGGTGCCCAGGTCGATCGGTGAGTTGGAAGCATCCAGCGCAACCTCGCGGCGGTAGTCTCGACCCGTGAGGTTCTGTTCGCTGACGGTTGCCGCCTGTAGGTCGACCTGGCCTTTGCCTGACTGCAGCCTGGCACCTTCCAGGTTGAGGTTGCCGCCGACGGTGAGCCGCAGCCCATCACGTCCGCTCAAGCTCGCTTGCTCGCTGACGGTATCGCGCTGAACCTGCGACACGTCCACTTTGAGCGTGGGCGACAGGTTGGGCTCGACCTTGCTGACCTGTTTGCCGAACTTGCCGGTGAGCTTGTCGCCTGCGGGGCCTGCCAGCGCGGCCAGGGCATTGTTGAAACCTTGCGGGTTGCGCTCGCGGCTCACACGGGCGTCAACTTCGACGCCAAGGTTGTTGACCTGATCCTTGCGGCTGGCGATCAGCAGATCGCCGCCGATGTCGGCGTCGATGTGTCCTGCATCCAGGCGCGCGCTGAGCAATCGGCTGTCACCGCTGCTGTGCAGGTCGATGCGTTCGGCGCGCAGGTTGCTGGTGTTCCAGGTCTGGTTGTCGCGTTGGTCGAGGTTGACCTTCAGCCGGCCGTGCAGCCCATGGCTGTTGAGGCTGCCACTGGATTGGGCGAGGCCGGCGCCGGCGGTGACGTCGAGATTGTCGCGTCGCTCGCTGTTCGATGAGCCTTCCAGCAACAGGCCGCCGTTGTCTGCCGTGATCGCGATCTGGCCCGCCGTCGCCTGCAGCCCCTGCAGGTGCACGGCGGTTGCCTCACGCGCAGTGCTGGCCAGGTCCAGCTTGCCGGCAGTGTCGATCTGCACATCCACTGCCTGGCGCGACGATTCATCCACGCGGCCGCTGTTGAAGTGGCCACCGACCGCGCCACCGCGGCTATCGCCTTGCTTGAGGGCCAATTCAAGGCCGCCGCCGAGGGCGTTGCCGTGGGCGTCGTGACTTGAAGTGGCGGCCTTGACCTGCAACAGCCCAGCGCTGTTTATATCGACGTTGGCGACCTCGGCCGCACGGCTGCCGATACGTGTGCCTTCAAGCAACAGGTCGCCTGCACTGCGCAGGCTGACATCGCCCTTGGCGTCGATCTGCGCTACCTGCGCAGTGGTGTCGTCGAGCTTGCGCTGCTCGCCCTTGAGGTAGCCGCGTACTTCACCCCCCGTGCTGCCCGGGCGGTTGCCGCCTTTGGCCCAGGCGTTGCCCTCGATCCCGTTGATCTGCTCGCTGTGACGATCAGTGGCCTGAACCAGGCTCAGTTGCCCGCCACTGTGCAGGCTCACTCCCGCATCGCCGCCGTCGAAGCGGCTGCCTTCATAGCGCCCCTCGCTGCCCAGCTGAACCTGAATGCCTTGCTTGCCATAAAGGCTGCCTGGACGCGCCGTTTCCTTGCTGACAAGGCTCGCCAGTGAATCGCCTTTGGCCGAGGCGCGGACATTGACGTCCGAGCCACTGCTGGTGTCGAGCCGCAGGTCGCCGCCATAGGCCAAGCGGTCGACCTTGCTCTGCTCCTGATCAACCGCTGCAGCGATGTGATGGCGGTCGGCGTCGATGCGCAGGGTGCCGGTGTCGGCTCGCCATGCCGTACCTTGATCATCGATACGGTCTGCCTTCACCACGACCGAGCCGCCGCTCAGCTCGCTGACCTGCGCGTAACCACGGCGTTGGTTTTCCAGACGCTTGAGATGCTCCACAGTCATGTCGGCGCCGGCACTCGGGGCGACCAGCGCATCCTCCACAGAGGCCTGCTGAAAGCGCTGTCCCTCGCCGCCTGCAACCAATTGCTCGATTGGCCGGGTGAGGCCACGGTACTCCAGGCTGCCCCCCAGGCTGGCGCTCCAGTCGTTACGGCTGTGCTCGCGCTCTTCGCTGTCCTGCACAGCCCGATTGTCGATGTGCTCGGCATCGACTTGCAGGGTGTTGCCGGCAGTCACTCGCGCGGCTTCGGTGATCAATTGCTTGCTGGTGATGTGTAGATTGTCGCTCGCTGAGAGTTCGCTGCGCTGCACCTTGCTGTCCTTTTGCTGTTGCGTATCGCGGTTGTGGTGGCCGTCGAAGGCCGCACCGAGCTTGTCGATGCCGCCGCTCAACAGCAGGCCGCCGCCGCTCTGGCTGGAGCTGTCCAGCGAGTCCTGCCGATTGTGCGTGGCGCCCAGTGTGGTTTGCTGCGCGGTGATGTTCAGATCGCCGTGGTTGGCCTTGACCTGCGAGCCGTTGATTTGCAGGTGTGCGCCGCTGTGCAGCTCGACGCTGCCGGCGTGCAGCTCACTGCCCAGTTGGGTGGTGGCTTGCTGCTCATGCTGGCTATTGACTACCTGATAGCCCACGTCCGCCTGATATTGGCGCGAAGCAGGCTTGCCATCCTCAGCCTCCTGGGTTTGCTTGGCTGATGCAGTGAGGCCGCGTTGATGAGTCGACGTCTGCTGCTGGGATCGAGACTGGGCACTGTCGATCAGCAGGTCGCCCTTGGCCTCGACCTTCAACTGCTCGCCCGCCTTGAGCCTGGAGCCGTGAATGCGCATCTGCTCGGCACTGGCCAGGTGCAGGTTGCTCGGCGCTTGCACCTCGCTGCCCTGGGCTTGCTCGTGTTGCTCGGCGTCGTCCTTGCTGTTGCTGAAGAGGCCGAACAACTTGCTGTCGCGCTTGTGCGAGTTGGCACTTGACTGCGTCTGCGCACTGGTGACTTCGAGGCTGCCCTGGCCACTGTGCAGAAGCGCATCGCGTTTGCTGTGCACTTCACTGCCGCGCACCGTGATCGCGCCGCTGGCACTGGCGCTGACCTGTCCAGCCTGAAGGCGGCTGCCGCGTGCGGTTTCCTGATAGTCGTCGCGGTCACTGTCACCGTTCCACAGGTGCTTGCGATGGCGGATGCTCTGTTCCACCCGCGTGCTGTCGATACCGGCATCGATGTCCAGTTTGCCGCCGCTGACGAGGTTGATCTGGCCCTCGCTGGTCAGCGTCGCGGCAACCATGCGCAGGTCGCCGCCCGACTGCAACTGGACCGCTTGTTCAGCCTGCAAGGTGGTGCCTTGCAAGGTGCGCGCGGTGCTGGTGCGGTTGCGGTTGTAGGTTTCGGTGGTGACGAACCACCAGCCCTTGTCCCAGTTTTCCTGCTCGCGAGCGATGGTTTCGCGGGTAGTGGTGTCCAGGGTCAGCTGTTTCCCGGCCTTGGTCTGGATATGCTTGGCCTGGCCATCGACGGCGCGCAAGGTCAGGTCGTCGCCGGCTTGCAGTGCCAGCAGACCCTGCTCGCTGCGCAGTGTGGCGACCTGGCCAGGTTCACCGCTGATGACCAAGTTGCCTGCCGAACTGACGCTGACGCCGTCGCGGCCGTGGACCTGTAAGGCGCCGACGCGCACGCCGGCACCTTCGCCAGTGCTGACTACCCGAATGCGCCCGGCGTGCATCGCGCCGAACAACTGGGCATCGATGCTGGAAGGCGTTGCCGCCAGGTGCTCGACGACGTTAGCGGTCACCGCATCAACACGATTGCGGCCAACGGTGATGGTGAGGTCGTCCTTGGCACTGAGCTCGCCCTTGCTGTGAATCTGCGGTGCGATCAGGTCGAGCGCACCGCCGTCGTTGCGTTGGCCGCCGTCCAGTACCTGCAGCGAGCCGCCCGCCTGCAAGGTATCGAACAGTTTCAGTTGCTGGTCCTGAACCTCTGCACTGCCGACTGTGAAGCCGGCCCGGGTAGTGTTGATGAAGCTGCCGCCATTGAGGGTGATGCCGTTGGGGTTGGCGAGGATGTAGTCGGCCGCGCGACCAAAGATTTCCTGCGGGCCTTCGATCAGCGAGGCGTTGCGGCTGACCACCTCGTTGAGGATGGTCGAGGCGGCTTGCCCGTGAAATTGCGGGTTGGCTGCAACGGCGCCGGCGAGTTGCGACTGGCCCGACTGCAGCGCGTTGTTGAGCACCAGCCCGGGCTTGCCGACGTTGTAGTCGATGAACTGGTTGTGCGACAGGCCATCGGCATTTGGCGCAACGATTTCGATCACCGGCACGCCGTGAGCCGGATTGATCACCGGCGTCCCGCCGGGGCCGCTACTGGGCTGCAATGCAGGTTGAGCAAGGGCGGCACCGGTGCAGAACAGGCCGACAAACACCGCCCAACGCAGTGTGTCTGGTTGAGTCAGAGGGAGTTGCGCAAGGTTTCTCATTGTTTTTTTTCTCGTTGTGGTGGGTGAATCACAGGGACAGGCTCCAGTCCAGCACCCAGAAACCCGACTCGAGTGCCTCTCGAGAACGGTCACTGGCGTACAGCGGATACTGGTAATCGAAGCGCAGGCGGCTGCCCGGCAGGCTGACTTCGACGCCGGCGGCAGCGCCGGCCAGTCGTTGCCAGGGGCTGTCGCCCGCGAGGCGGGCCCAGCCCAGGTCGAGGCTGAGCTGTGGGCGTAGTTGCAGGCCGAGGGGGAGGGGGACGGCCAGAGGTTGGCTTACGCTGTTGCGCCAGACCGCGCCGCTGCCACCGGCGACGCTGTAGGCGCGAAACCCACGTACTGCCGAGTCATCGCTCAACAGCACCTGTTCGATGGCGGGCAGCACATCACGGCTGTACTGCAGATTGAGTTCGCTCTGCCAGCGCCAGGGGCTTTGCGCTGGCCCTTGACGCACATGCAGCAGATTCGCCCGTAACTTGAGAAACTGCGGTTGGGGGTGCGCGGCTACGCTGGCCGGTGGGTCTGCGCCCAGCCAGGCCAAACCGCGGGCAACGCCGAGGTAGCCGTGCCACAGGCCCGCGTCCAGCCACAGCAGATTGAGCCCGGACTCAAGCGTGGTAAGGGTCGGGCTCTGCAATTGCAACAGGCTGTCGTCGAGGCGGTTCTGCAGTTGCTTGCGGTCAAGCCGCGCGCTGGCGCTGAGCATGCCGTGCTGGCCGCGCCAGAGCACGCGCTCGGCGCTCACGCCCTGAAAGCTGCTGGTGCCGTTGCTGGTGTAGCCGGCACCGGGGATCGGCGCTCGATAGCTCAGTTGGCTGGCGTTGACGGCGAACGTCCACGGGCCGTAGGGCACGCTGTAATAAAGACTGGCGCCCTGGCTCTGCCCCGGTGCATCGAGCACGGCGGCGTTGAGGGTCAGGCGCAGGTCGTCGTTCAACTGCAGCGGGCTGTCCACGCCGATGCCCAGGCTCAGCCGGTGGCGACCGGTAAGCGGGCTGCCGCGGTTATCCAGCCGGCTGTCCAGGTGCCAGCGCGAACCCACTGCGCGTGGCTCGATGAGTATCTGGGTGCCGCCTTGCAGTGTGCCCGGCAGCAGCGCAGCAGTCAGGTCGTAGGCACGCAGCCGATTGAGTTGGTCGAGGCCTTGTTCCAGGTCTGGCAAGTACAACGGCCGGCCCAGCAGGTTGGGAAAGGCGCCGCGCAACGACAGTGGCAGATCGGGATCGGCAAGCCTGATCGACTCGACAAAGCCTTCGATGATGATCACCTCGAGTGGCTTGCCAGTCGCTGGTTGCCGGGCCAGGTACGGTCGGCTGGCGGGAAAGCCGGCACGCACATACAGCTCGGTGATGGCCTTGAGCAGGCGATTGAGGTCGGCCACGCCCGTACAGAAGGGCAGCAGTGGCCGCAGGTGCTGTTCCAGGTCCGAGCTGGAAATCTGTTTGTTGCCGGTGATGCGCACCCCGGACACGGCCCAGCAGACGTGATCTGGCGAGGCAGAAGAGGACGACTCGACAGTGCTGTCGGTCCGCTCTCGGCGCTGCCACTGCTGCAAACGCTGATGCTGCTCGATTTGCTGCAGCGCCCGTTGCTGATCACGTATCTGTTGGCTGGCGGGGTCGTCGGCGAGCACCTTTGGCACGCTCAACAGGCCGAGCAAAAGACCGCAGAGCATGAGGCGAATTACACACGGGAGGTGGATGGGCATGGTGAACTTCCGCTACTAGGGCACGGTTTGCGTGCTTCTTTGCGGAAATTCTAAGAAGTTGGCTATTGGAAAATATGCCGTACCGTGCCGACAGGAGCGTCAGACAAATGTGGGAATTGTGTAGGAAGTTTCTTGCTTGGCGCGCTGCGCTTCAGGGGCGAATCTCGATCATGGTGCCATCCTTGACCATGCTCCAGACCTCGCGCATGTCGGCATTGCGCATGGCGATACAGCCTTCGGTCCAGTCCAGGGTATGGAAATACCACTCCGGGTATTCCTCATCCAGCGGCGTGCCGTGGATCATGATCATGCTGCCAGCCGGCACGCCTGCGCGGCGGGCCTTGGCAGCATCGGTGATGTTCGGGTAGGAGATGTGCATGGCCAGGTTGTAACGGTCACTGGCCTTGCGCCAGTCGAGCCAGTAGAAACCTTCCGGGGTGCGTTTGTCGCCTTCGCGCTCCTTGGCGCCCTTGGGCTGCTTGCCCAGCGAGATGCGGTAGGTCTTGAGCGGCTCGCCGCGGCTGATCAGTTGCAGGCGCCGCTCGGACTTGAGCACCAGCACCTTGTCGATCAGCGGTTGCTGCGTCTGCTGCTGCGATTGCTGCTGCTGCGCGGGCGCCTGGGTCTGCACCTGGCCCTGAGGCTTGCGAATGATGACTTCGGTGAACGCCGCTTGCGACACCGACGCGACACCACAGCAGATAAGAGCTAGCAACCAACGCATGAAACGGTATCCCTGCAGACTAGGTAATGGGCGGCGCAACGGTCATCGGTGCCACGTATTCATGGCCTATGGGGAAGTGCTGCTCGATGCGGTCGCGATAATAGCATTCTAGTGTGCGTGCGACTGTGCGAAAAGCCAGCTGGTCCCACGGGATCTCATGCTCCTCGAACAACCGCACTTCCAGGCTTTCAACGCCGATGGCGTAGTCCAGATCGGCCAGCTCGGCGCGGAAGAACAGGTGCACCTGATTGATGTGCGGCAGATCGAATAGTTGGTACAGGCTCATCTCGCCGACCCGGGCGCAGGCTTCTTCGACGGTTTCGCGACGGGCGGCCTGATCGATGGTCTCGCCGTTCTCCATGAAGCCTGCGGGCAGGGTCCAGAAACCGCGGCGTGGCTCGATTGCGCGGCGGCACAACAGCACCTGGCTACCATGGATTGGCAACACCCCGGCAACGATGTTGGGGTTTTGGTAGTGGATGGTCTGGCAATGATCGCAAACATAGCGCAGGCGGCTGTCGCCGTCGGGGATGCGCTGGATGACCGGCTTGCCGCACGCGCTGCAGAAATTCATGCGTTGCTCCCTTTATAGACGCCTATCTTGGCGCGCCTTGCCGTCGCCCAGCAAGTGCCCGTCGGCCAGGGCTTGGGTGGCCCGCGGCTTTTGGTGCATCATGCACGGCAGGCCTTGCAATCGAGAGTGCGTATGCTGGACGAGCTGTTGCGCCGAATGAGCAACCATACCCCCGCGGCCATGGCGGGTGACCGTCGTTTTCCGGAAGCGGCGGTGCTGCTGCCCATCACCCGCAGCGACGAGCCTGAGCTGGTCTTGACCCTGCGCGCCAAGGGCCTGTCGACCCATGGCGGCGAAGTGGCGTTTCCCGGTGGGCGGCGTGACCCGGAAGACCCGGACCTGGTGTTCACCGCGCTGCGCGAAGCCCATGAAGAGATCGGCCTGCCGCCTGGCCTGGTCGAGGTGATCGGGCCGCTCAGCCCGCTGATTTCGCTGCATGGCCTGAAGGTAACGCCATTCGTCGGGTTGATCCCTGACTACGTCGAGTACCGGCCCAACGACGCCGAGATTGCCGCGGTGTTCAGCGTGCCGCTGGAGTTCTTTCGTCAAGACCCGCGTGACCACACCCACCGCATCGATTATCAGGGCCGCAGTTGGTACGTGCCCAGCTATCGCTATGAGGGCTACAAGATCTGGGGGTTGTCGGCGATCATGATCGTCGAGCTGGTCAACCTGTTGTATGACGCGGGTATCAGCCTGCATCAGCCGCCTGAGCGTTTCATCAATATCTGAGTGGGGTCGACCCCACCAAGCCGCCGACCGTGAGGAGCCAACCATGAAGTACCGCCTGGGTGACATGCGCGTAGAGACCCATCCCACCAGCTGGACGGCACCAACCGCGACACTGATCGGCAAGGTGCGCCTGCAGGCCGGGGCCAGTGTGTGGTTTGGCGCGGTGCTGCGTGGCGACAACGAGCTGATCGACATCGGCGAGGGCAGCAACGTCCAGGACGGCACCGTGATGCACACCGACATGGGCTCGCCGCTGACCATCGGCAAGGGCGTGACCATTGGCCACAACGCCATGCTGCATGGCTGTACGGTTGGCGACCACAGCCTGATCGGCATCAACGCGGTGGTGCTCAACGGTGCGCGTATCGGCAAGCACTGCATCATCGGCGCCAATGCGCTGATCGCCGAAGGCAAGGAAATCCCCGACGGCTCGTTGGTGATGGGCTCGCCGGGCAAGGTCGTGCGCGAACTGACCGATGCGCAAAAAACCATGCTCGAAGCCAGCGCCGCTCACTATGTGCACAACGCCGAGCGCTATGCCCGCGACCTGGCTGCGCAGGAAGACTGACATGAGCGAAGTCGAACGCCCGGTCAGCTCGCCCTGCGTCAACATCTGTGCGCTGGATGAGCAGGATATCTGCACCGGTTGCCAGCGCAGCGTGGCCGAGATCAGCCGCTGGGGGCGGATGGATAACGACGAACGTCGCCAGGTGCTCAGGCTGTGCCATGAACGGGCGCTGGCGTCCGGGATGATTGTTGGCCTGTGAGGCTGGCGTTGACTTGAAAATCAAGTAATCTGTGCGGCTTGCCCGAAGGTCGCCCGCCATGTTCTATCTGCTCGCCTACATCAGCAGCGTAGTGCTGATCAACTACGCGTTTTCCAGCGCTCCGAACCTGGACGTGATCTGGTCTGCCTGGGGCGGGCTGGTGTTCATCTTGCGTGACATGGTGCAAACCCGCTTTGGCCACGGTGCGCTGGTGGCGATGCTCGCCGCGTTGGTGCTGTCGTACATCACCTCGGAGCCGGCCATCGCTCTGGCCAGTGCTACCGCGTTCTTTGTCTCCGAGTTGATCGACTGGCTGGTGTTCAGCATCACCAAACGGCCGCTGCGCGATCGCCTGTGGCTGAGTTCGGCGCTGAGCATTCCGGTGGACACCTTCATCTTCTTCGGCATGATCGGCGCGCTGACGCCGCTTGTGGTCGGCACCGCCATGGCCTCGAAGTTTGCCGGCGTCAGTGCAGTGTGGCTGGCGATGAGCTGGCGCGCGCGCAAGGCAGCGCTGCTGCGCTGAGCGCCGCGCCTGTTGTAGAATACCGGTCCTTTTTCAGCGGGTAGCGCTCAGCCTGACGCCGCCCCGCACGCCCACGAGGACCTGAAATGACCCGTATCGGAACTCCACTGTCGCCGACCGCGACCCGTGTACTGCTGTGCGGCTGCGGCGAGCTGGGCAAAGAAGTGGTGATCGAGCTGCAGCGCCTGGGTGTCGAAGTGATCGCCGTCGACCGCTACGCTGATGCGCCAGCTATGCAGGTCGCGCACCGCAGCCACGTCATCAATATGCTCGATGGGGTTGCGCTGCGGGCAGTGATCGAGGCAGAAAAACCGCATTACATCGTCCCTGAAATCGAAGCCATCGCCACCGCGACCTTGGTCGAGCTGGAAAACGAAGGCTTCAACGTGGTGCCAACCGCACGCGCGACTCAGCTGACCATGAACCGCGAAGGCATTCGTCGCCTGGCCGCCGAAGAGCTGGACCTGCCGACCTCGCCGTACCACTTCGCCGACACCTTCGAAGACTACGCCAGCGCCGTCAGCGACCTTGGCTACCCGTGCGTGGTCAAGCCGGTGATGAGTTCGTCGGGCAAGGGCCAGAGCCTGCTGCGCAGCGCCGATGACCTGCAACAGGCCTGGGACTACGCCCAGGAAGGCGGCCGTGCCGGCAAGGGCCGGGTCATTGTCGAAGGCTTTATTGACTTTGAATACGAGATCACTCTGCTGACCGTGCGCCACGTCGGTGGCACCACCTTCCTCGCGCCCGTTGGCCATCGTCAGGAGAAGGGCGATTATCAGGAGTCGTGGCAGCCGCAGGCGATGAGCGCCAAGGCCCTGGCCGAATCGCAGCGCGTCGCCCAGGCAGTCACCGATGCCCTCGGCGGGCGTGGCCTGTTCGGCGTCGAACTGTTCGTCAAAGGCGATCAGGTGTGGTTCAGCGAAGTCTCGCCGCGTCCGCATGACACGGGCCTGGTCACCTTGATTTCTCAGGACCTGTCGCAGTTTGCCCTGCACGCACGGGCGATCCTCGGCCTGCCGATTCCACTGGTGCGTCAGTTTGGTCCGTCGGCGTCGGCGGTGATCCTGCCGCAAGGCACGTCGCAGCAGACCAGCTTCGCCAACCTGGGCGCTGCCCTGAGCGAGCCGGACACGGCGATCCGCCTGTTCGGCAAGCCCGAAATCGACGGCCAGCGCCGCATGGGCGTGTGTCTGGCGCGTGACGAGTCGATCGAGGCCGCACGGGCCAAGGCGACCCGTTCAGCGCAGGCGGTCAAGGTCGAGTTCTGATCCCGCAATGGGGCTGCCTTGCAGCCCCAACGTCCATCAGAGATGCGCGTTGCGCGTCTCTTTCAGGCACAGCACAGCCAGCAGGCTGATCAGCGCTGCCGCCGACACATACCCGCCGACCCAGCTCAAACCGCCCATGCTCACCAGCTTCTGGGCAAAGAACGGTGCTGCCGAGGCGCCGACGATACCGCCCAGGTTATACGCCGCCGACGCGCCGGTATAACGCACCTGGGTCGGGAACAGTTCGGGCAGCAGTGCGCCCATCGGTGCGAAGGTCACCCCCATCAAGAACAGCTCGATGGCCAGAAACAGCGCCACACCCGCGGTCGAGCCCGAGGTCAACAACGGCTCCATGGTGAAGCCCGAAGCAATGGCCAGCAGCGCGCCGACGATCAGCACCGGTTTGCGCCCGTAGCGGTCGCTGAGCCAGGCCGACAGCGGCGTGGCCAGGGCCATGAACACCACTGCAAAGCACAGCAGGCCGAGGAAGGTTTCGCGGCTGTAGCCAAGGGTGCTCACGCCATAGCTGAGCGAGAATACCGTCGAGATGTAGAACAGCGCATAGCACACGACCATGGCCGCGGCGCCGAGCAGGGTTGGCCGCCAGTGTTTGGCAAAGACATCCACCACCGGCATTTTCACCCGCTGATTGTCGGCAATCGCCTTGGCGAATATCGGGCTTTCTTCAAGCTTGAGGCGCACATACAAACCGACCAGCACCAGCGCGGCGCTGAGCAGGAACGGGATGCGCCAGCCCCACTCGCGGAACTGCTCGTCACTCAGGCCCAGACCCAGGCCGAGGAACAGCCCGTTGGCCGCCAGAAAACCAATCGACGGGCCAAGTTGCGGGAACATGCCAAACCAGGCGCGCTTGCCCGGTGGGGCGTTTTCTGTGGCCAGCAGCGCCGCGCCGCCCCATTCGCCACCCAGGCCCAGGCCTTGGCCAAAGCGCAGGATGCACAGGATGATCGGTGCCCACACGCCAATGCTGTCGTAGCCCGGCAGCACACCGATCAACGTGGTCGACACGCCCATCAGCAGCAGCGAGGCAACCAGGGTCGATTTACGGCCGATGCGGTCGCCAAAATGGCCGAACAGGGCGGAGCCCAACGGCCTCGCCATGAAGGCGATACCGAAGGTCAGAAATGCCGCGAGCATCTGCGCGGTGCCCGAGCCGGACGGGAAGAATACCGGGCCGATTACCAGCGCGGCGGCGGTGGCGTAGACGTAGAAATCGTAGAACTCGATCGCGGTGCCGATAAAGCTGGCGGTAGCCACCCGCGCGGGCGAGTTGACCGGTGCTGCCGGGGTCGATTCGGAATAGGTACTGCTGCTGCTGATCATCTGCGTAGATCCCTGACAGTCGAAGCTGCATGGCCGGCGCACGCCAGCCAGGCAGGTGCGCGCGCGAGCGCTGGAGCGAATTATTGTGTTTCGCTCGACTGATCGAAGCCCTGGGGGTAGGCGAGGGGAGCGGGCACTGTTCAGGATGGTGAGGCAGGCGCGCGCGATGCATCAGTGGAGCGGACTGGCCGTGTGGCGCCACATGCGGGTAGCGGGCGCGACGGCAGGGCTGGGTAAGCGTGACCCGAGTATAGCTAGCGGGTCACCGTCCAGACCAGTACCTTGCTCGCACAATTGTCTTCGGTTTCAAGGATTTCCAGCCGGTAGCGGCCGATCTTCAAGCACACGGCACTGGCCGGGATGCTTTCCAGTGCCTCGGTGACCAGCCCGTTGAGGGTCTTCGGCCCGCCGTCACAGGGCAGATGCCAGCCCAGGCTGCGGTTGACCTCGCGCAGCGACGCAGCGCCTTCGATGACGAAACGGCCATCGGCCTGGGGGTGAATGTGCGGGTTCTGCGGGCTTTGCTCGTCTTCGAACTCGCCGACGATTTCTTCGAGGATGTCTTCCAGGGTGACGATGCCCAGCACTTCGCCGTATTCATCGACCACCACGCCAAGGCGCCGTTGCTGCTTGTGGAAGTTCAGCAACTGCATCTGCAGTGGCGTGCTTTCGGGCACGAAGTACGGCTCATAGCAGGCAGCGGCAATCGCCTCCAGGGTCAGCTCGGCGTGAGGCAGCAGATGGCTGATCAGCTTGGTGTTGAGGATTGCCTCGACCTGGTTGATGTCGTTGTGAAACACCGGCAAACGGGTATGCCGGCTGACGATCAGTTGTTCGATGATGCGTTCGATAGGGTCGTCCAGATTGATCCCGTCGACTTCGTTGCGTGGCACCAGAATGTCGTTGACGGTGATCTCGTCAAGCGAACGCAAGCCGTCAAGCAGGCCATGGCGCTGGGCTTCGAACTCATCCTGATCATCTTCGTCGTTTTCCTGCGGATGCAGGGCAACCGCGGTAGGCGCTGGACGGAACGGGCGCAGGATGAGTTTGGCGATGCCATCGAGCAGGCATGCCAGCGGTTGCAGCAAAGTCAGCGGCAACTTCAGCAGGTTGACGCCCAGGCTGACGAACGCTTGCGGATAACGCCGCACCATTCGCCTCGGCAGGTACTCGGCCAGTACCAGCACCAATACCGCAGCCATCAGGCCGCCAAGCCAGAAACCGTGCTCGCCGCTGTAACGCTGACCCAGCAGGCAGCCCAGCCCAAACACCAACAATTTACCCAGGCTGGCGCCGAACACCAGCGCCTGAGCGGGCAGGGCCGGTGCAGCCGGCTCTGTGCCGCGCGGCTGAGTGCTGAGTTGCTGGCGGGCGCTGTCGACCGCAGTGAACAATGCCGCCCACAGCAGCGCCAAGGCCAGGCAACCCAGCAGTGGCGCGTGCAACTGGACGAACAGCGGCAGACTATCCATGGACCACCGTCAGATATGCAGGATGAATTCGCGTACCAGCTTGCTGCCGAAATAGGCCAGCATCAGCAGGCAGAAACCGGCCAGGGTCCAGCGGATCGCCTTGTGCCCGCGCCAGCCCAGGCGGGTGCGGCCCCACAGCAGCACGCTGAACACCACCCACGCCACGCAGGCAAGCAGGGTCTTGTGCACCAGGTGCTGGGCGAACAGGTTGTCGAGGAACAGCCAGCCTGAGATCAGCGACAGCGACAGCAGTGCCCAGCCGGCCCAGAGGAAGCCGAACAGCAGGCTTTCCATGGTTTGCAGCGGCGGGAAGTTGCGGATCAGCCCGGACGGATGCTTGTGCTTGAGCTGGTAGTCCTGCAGCAACAGCAGCAGCGCCTGGAACACGGCGATGGTGAACAGCCCGTACGCCAGGATCGACAGCAGGATATGGGCGAGGATGCCGGGCTCTTCATTGACCAGCGGCACCGTACCGGCGGGGGCGAATTGCGCCAGCAAGGCGGTGACCGCGCCGAGCGGGAACAGCAGCACCAGCAGGTTTTCCACCGGAATGCGCAGACACGCCAGCAGGGTCAGGGCAATCACTGCGACGGCGATCAGGCCCGAGGCGCTGAAGAAGTCCAGGCTCAGCCCCAGCGGGGTGATCAACTGGAAGAACAACGCGCCGGCCTGGGCGACGACCGCGATCGTGCCGAGCAGACCGAGCAGACGCTTGTCGGCACGCGTGCCCTGGGCCAGGCGCATGCTGTGGTAGATCGCAGCGGCAATATAAAGGCCGGCGGCGAGCAGATTGGGGATAAGGCTGGGTGAAGAGAGCATAAGTCCTGATAGGCAAGCCCGGGAAGACCGCGAGTTTGGCATAGAACGCGGGTGCCAAGGAAGGCCGATGCTCGGCTCTGGCGTTGATCCAGCGCAGACCCTGCGCTGCCGGTGATTGGGCCGATGGTCCTGTACATGGTGTGAGCGGCGTCAAGTCTGCGCTATAATCGCCGGCTTGCTGTTCCCCGGGCGTGTCGATTGCCGCCGGGGCGCCTGACAAATCGCGGCTTTGCCAAGCCTGAAAGGATCACCATGTTCGAAAACCTGACCGACCGCCTGTCACAGACGCTGCGCCATGTCACCGGCAAGGCCAAGCTGACCGAAGACAACATCAAGGACACGCTGCGCGAAGTGCGCATGGCGTTGCTCGAAGCCGACGTTGCGCTGCCGGTGGTCAAGGATTTCGTCAACAGCATCAAGGAACGCGCGATCGGCACCGAGGTGTCGCGCAGCCTGAGCCCGGGCCAGGCGTTCGTGAAGATCGTCCAGGCCGAGCTCGAAAGCCTGATGGGCGCGGCCAACGAAGACCTCGCCCTGAACGCCGCCCCGCCTGCCGTGGTACTGATGGCCGGCCTGCAGGGTGCGGGCAAGACCACCACCGCCGGCAAGCTGGCGCGCTTCCTTAAAGAGCGCAAGAAGAAGTCGGTGATGGTGGTGTCGGCCGACGTCTACCGTCCGGCGGCGATCAAACAGCTGGAAACCCTGGCCGGCGAAGTCGGCGTGACCTTCTTCCCGTCCGACATCAGCCAGAAGCCTGTGGCCATCGCTGAAGCGGCGATCCGCGAGGCCAAGCTCAAGTTCATCGACGTGGTCATCCTCGACACCGCCGGTCGCCTGCACATCGACAGCGACATGATGGACGAGATCAAGGCGCTGCACGCTGCGGTCAAGCCGGTCGAGACCCTGTTCGTGGTCGACGCCATGACCGGTCAGGATGCCGCCAACACTGCCAAGGCCTTTGGTGATGCGCTGCCGCTGACCGGTGTCGTGCTGACCAAGGTCGACGGTGACGCCCGTGGCGGTGCCGCGCTGTCGGTACGCTCGATCACCGGCAAGCCGATCAAGTTCATCGGTATGGGCGAGAAGAGCGACGCGCTCGAGCCGTTCCACCCTGACCGTATCGCCTCGCGCATCCTCGGCATGGGCGACGTGCTCAGCCTGATCGAGCAGGCCGAGCAGACCATCGACAAGGCCAAGGCCGACAAACTGGCCAAGAAGCTGAAGAAGGGCAAGGGCTTCGACCTCGAAGACTTCCGCGATCAGCTGCTGCAGATGAAGAACATGGGCGGCCTCGGCGGCCTGATGGACAAGCTGCCGAGCATCGGCGGGGTCAACCTGTCGCAGATGGGCAATGCCCAGGGCGCGGCCGAGAAGCAGTTCAAGCAGATGGAAGCGATGATCAACTCGATGACCCCGGCCGAGCGCCGCGATCCCGAGTTGATCAGCGGTTCGCGCAAGCGCCGCATCGCCCTCGGCTCCGGCACCCAGGTGCAGGACGTCGGCCGGCTGATCAAGCAGCACAAGCAAATGCAGAAGATGATGAAGAAATTTTCCACCAAGGGCGGCATGTCGAAGATGATGCGCGGCCTTGGCGGCATGATGCCAGGTGGCGGCATGCCCAAGATGTAACCCTACTCAGGCCAGTGGCGCTAAGGCGCGGCTGGCCGGGATCCCGCTTCGGCGGGGACACCGCTGCCTTGCGAGAGGCAGCTTTATCGCAGATCGGCAGGCAGGTCTTTTTCAGGGTGAACAACCTGGTGAAAAAAGGCATTTGCAAATGTCCGGATATTCCTTGAGAATATGCGGCCTTTCGGGCACCCGTGTGCCCGCTGTGCATCATGATTTGCAGCACCGACTACAGGAACGATGTTCAATGCTTACCATTCGTCTTGCCCGTGGCGGCTCCAAAAAGCGCCCGTTCTACCAACTGACCGTAACCGACTCGCGTAACCCGCGTGACGGCTCCCACATCGAACAGGTTGGCTTCTTCAACCCAGTCGCTCGTGGTCAGGAAGTTCGTCTGTCCGTTAAACAAGACCGCGTTGCTCACTGGTTGAGCGTTGGCGCACAGCCGTCTGAGCGTGTTGCTCAGCTGCTGAAGGAAGCTGCCAAGGCTGCTGCCTGAACAGTATGAACGCGACGCCAGAAAAGGCTGACGACCTCATCGTCGTTGGCAAGATTTTTTCGGTACACGGCGTTCGCGGCGAGGTGAAGGTTTATTCCTTTACCGATCCGATTGAAAACCTGTTGGATTACCAGAACTGGACGCTTCGGCGCGAAGGGACGGTCAAGCAGGTCGAGCTGGTCAGTGGCCGTTCCAATAAAAAGGAGCTGGTCGCCAAGCTCAAGGGCCTCGACGATCGTGACGAAGCACGTCTTCTGAGCGGTTACGAGATTTGCATCTCGCGAAGCCTTTTGCCCAACCTGACTGACGACGAGTACTACTGGTACCAGTTGCAAGGTCTGAAAGTCATCAACCAGGACGAGCATCTGTTCGGCACGGTTGATCACCTGTTGGAGACCGGCGCGAACGATGTAATGGTGGTCAAGCCTTGTGCAGGCAGCCTGGATGACCGTGAGCGTCTGTTGCCCTATACGGCGCAATGCGTGCTTGCAGTCGACCTCGAAGCCGGCGTGATGCGGGTCGAATGGGACGCGGATTTCTAACTGATGGGTAACCTTCGCGTAGAAGTCATCACGTTGTTCCCCGAGATGTTTTCGGCCATTACTGAGTACGGCATTACCAGCCGCGCGGTGAAGCAGGGCTTGTTGCAAGTCACTTGCTGGAATCCGCGGGACTACACCACAGATCGTCACCATACGGTGGATGATCGGCCGTTTGGCGGTGGTCCGGGGATGGTAATGAAGATCAAGCCTCTGGAAGATGCACTGGCTAGCGCCAAGCAAGCGACCGGAGCAACGGCGAAGGTGATCTACCTCTCGCCACAGGGCCGCAAGCTGGATCAGCAGGCGGTTCAAGGCTTGGCCGAACAGGCATCTTTGATCCTGATCGCCGGCCGATACGAAGGCATTGACGAGCGCTTTATTGAGGCTCATGTCGATGAAGAGTGGTCGATTGGTGACTATGTACTTTCCGGTGGCGAGCTGCCGGCCATGGTACTGATCGATGCGGTTACGCGGCTGCTGCCCGGAGCTTTAGGGCATGTAGGCTCGGCGGAGGAAGATTCCTTCACCGATGGCTTGCTGGATTGCCCGCACTACACCCGACCTGAGGTGTATGCGGATCAGCGTGTACCCGACGTGTTGCTAAGTGGCAACCATGCACATATCCGGCGATGGCGGATGAAGCAGTCCCTTGGTAGGACCTTCGAACGTCGCGCCGATCTTCTGGAAAGTCGCTCACTTTCTGGAGAAGAGAAAAAGCTGCTCGAGGAATACCTCCGCGAGCGGAACGATAGTTAACGTATCGATGGTGGATCACGTTTTCCACCTTAGGAGCACAGCATGACTAACAAAATCATCCAGCAGCTCGAAGCAGAGCAGATGAGCAAGGAAATCCCGACCTTCGCACCAGGCGACACCGTTGTCGTTCAGGTTAAAGTGAAGGAAGGTGATCGTTCCCGTCTGCAGGCATTCGAAGGCGTTGTTATCGCCAAGCGTAACCGCGGTCTGAACAGCGCCTTCACCGTGCGCAAGATCTCCAGCGGCGTTGGCGTTGAGCGTACCTTCCAGACCTACAGCCCGCAGATCGACAGCCTGGCCGTGAAACGTCGTGGTGACGTGCGTAAAGCCAAGCTGTACTACCTGCGTGACCTGTCCGGCAAAGCCGCTCGCATCAAAGAAAAACTGTCCTGAGTACAGTTTGACTGGCGGCTGCGGCCGCCATGCGAGAAAAAAAGCAGCCTTCGGGCTGCTTTTTTGCTTTCTGCAACCTTGCCTTAGTGATGTGACATAACCATGACCAACACCCGCGAGCAGGAAATCCAGCGCCGCACCGAACTGTCGGTAACCCGCGTGACCAAGGCGGTGTTCCCCAACACCACCAACCACCACAACACCTTGTTTGGCGGCACCGCGCTGGCCTGGATGGATGAGGTATCGTTCATCGCCGCCACGCGCTTTTGCCGCTTGCCGTTGGTGACCGTTTCGACCGACCGCATCGACTTCAAGCACCCGATCCCGGCCGGCACCATCGTCGAGCTGGTCGGCACGGTGATCAAGGTGGGCAATACCAGCCTGCAGGTGCAGGTCGATGTGTTCGTCGAGAACATGTATCTGGATGGCCGCGAGCGCGCCATTCATGGGGTCTTCAGCTTTGTCGCCATCGACGAGGACAAGCGTCCGGTGCCGGTGCTGGCCGGGTTCTGACGGCTGCTGCGGCAAGCGCCGATGACAGCCTGGCGGCCCCTGTGAAACACTCAGCCCATCTTCCCTGGATAGCGACTGTGCATGCCCGCCCTTGACCACCCTTTGATCGACCAGTTTCTCGATGCGCTATGGCTGGAAAAAGGCCTGTCCGACAACACCCGCGTGTCCTACCGCAGCGACCTGGCGCTGTTCAACGGCTGGCTGCAGGAGCATGGCGTGGCACTGCCGGATGCCGGCCGAGAGCTGATTCTCGACCACTTGGCCTGGCGTCTGGATCAAGGCTACAAGCCACGCTCAACGGCGCGTTTCATCTCCGGTCTGCGTGGCTTCTTTCGCTACCTGCTGCGCGAGAAGCTGATCGGCGTCGACCCCACCTTGCAGATCGACATGCCGCAACTGGGCAAGCCACTGCCCAAGTCACTGTCAGAGGCTGACGTCGAGGCGTTGCTGCAGGCACCGGACCTCAGCGAGGCTATTGGTCAGCGTGATCGGGCCATGCTCGAGGTGTTGTATGCCTGCGGCCTGCGCGTTACCGAGCTGATCAGCCTGACCCTCGATCAGGTCAATCTGCGCCAGGGCGTGGTGCGGGTGATGGGCAAGGGCAGCAAGGAAAGGCTGGTGCCCATGGGTGAGGAGGCCGTGCTGTGGCTGGAGCGCTACGTGCGTCATGGCCGCCCTGAGCTGCTCAACGAGCGCCCCAGCGACGTGCTGTTCCCCAGCCTGCGCGGCGAGCAGATGACCCGGCAGACCTTCTGGCACCGGATCAAGCACCAGGCCAAGGTTGCCGGGATCGACAAGGCCCTGTCGCCGCACACCCTGCGCCATGCCTTCGCCACGCACCTGCTCAACCACGGCGCAGACTTGCGCGTTGTGCAGATGCTGCTGGGCCACAGTGACCTGTCGACCACGCAGATCTACACCCATGTGGCCAAGGCCCGCCTGCAACAGTTGCACGCACAGCACCACCCGCGTGGATGAAGCAAATTCATGTTGCGCCGAGCGGTCGCTGAGGGCTCATTCAGCACGGCCTGATGTGGTAGGCTTGGGCGGTTTGCACCAAGGGCCGCATGGTCGCCGCGGTTTTTTCCCGCAGGTGACGTCTTCGGCCCGGTCCGTCTTCAGGAGTACCCCATGCGCGTGACCCGTATCATCGCCGCCGCCGCTTTGGCGCTGGCCAGTAGCTTTGCTGTGGCTGCAACCAGTGAAACCACCAGCGGCGCCGAGCAGGCAATCCGCAAGAGCCTGCAGACCCTCGAGCTGGAAGTGCCGATCGAGAGCGTCGCCAGCAGCCCGCTCAATGGCCTGTATGAGGTCAAGCTGCAGGGCGGCCGCGTGCTCTACGCCAGTGCCGACGGCCAGTTCGTCATGCAGGGTTATCTGTTCCAGATCGCCGACGGCAAGCCGGTCAACCTGACCGAAAAAACCGAGCGCCAAGGTATCGCCAAGCTCATCAACGGCATTTCAGCTGCCGAGATGGTGGTTTATCCTGCCAAGGGCGAAACCAAATCGCACATCACCGTGTTCACCGACACCACCTGCCCGTACTGCCACAAGCTGCACGCCGAAGTCCCCGAGCTCAACCGCCGCGGTATCGAAGTGCGCTACGTCGCCTTCCCGCGCCAGGGCCTGGGTTCGACCGGTGACGAGCAGTTGCAGGCGGTCTGGTGCTCCAGCGACCGGCGTGCGGCGATGGACAAGATGGCCGACGGCAAGGACGTCAAGGCGGCCAAGTGCGTCAACCCGGTGGGCAAGCAGTTCCAGTTGGGCCAGTCGATCGGTGTCAACGGCACGCCAGCCATCGTGCTCGAAAGCGGGCAAGTGATTCCAGGTTACCAACCGGCCCCGCAAGTGGCCAAGCTGGCCCTGGCTGCTGGCAGCAAGTAATTCAATTCAGTGCGCCGTCGCCATGCGGCGGCGGTAGTTTTCACGGTCGGCCGAGTGCCGGCCGTTCTATGGGGAGTTCACAGTGAAACCGGTCAAAGTAGGCATCTGTGGGTTGGGGACCGTCGGTGGCGGTACCTTCAATGTACTTCAACGCAACGCCGAGGAGATTGCCCGTCGTGCCGGGCGCGGTATTGAAGTTGCTCAGATTGCCATGCGCTCGCAGAACCCGAACTGTCAGATTACCGGTACCCCCATTACCGCTGACGTGTTCGAGGTTGCCAGCAACCCGGAAATCGACGTCGTCATCGAACTGATCGGCGGCTACACCATTGCCCGTGACCTGGTCCTCAAGGCCATCGAAAACGGCAAGCATGTGGTTACCGCGAACAAGGCGCTGATCGCCGTGCATGGCAACGAGATCTTTGCCAAGGCGCGCGAGAAGGGTGTGATCGTGGCCTTCGAAGCCGCCGTTGCCGGTGGTATTCCGGTGATCAAGGCGATCCGCGAAGGGCTTTCGGCCAACCGCATCAACTGGCTGGCCGGGATCATCAACGGCACCGGTAACTTCATCCTCACCGAGATGCGCGAAAAAGGCCGGGCGTTCCCCGATGTGCTGGCCGAAGCGCAGGCGCTGGGTTATGCCGAAGCCGATCCGACCTTCGACGTCGAAGGCATCGACGCGGCGCACAAGCTGACCATTCTGGCCTCGATTGCCTTTGGTATCCCGCTGCAGTTCGACAAGGCCTACACCGAAGGCATCACTCAGCTGACCACTGCCGACGTCAACTATGCCGAGGCGCTGGGCTATCGCATCAAGCACCTGGGCGTGGCCCGTAGCACCGAGGCCGGTATCGAGCTGCGCGTGCACCCGACGCTGATCCCGAGCGACCGCCTGATCGCCAACGTCAATGGCGTGATGAACGCAGTCATGGTCAATGGCGATGCGGCCGGTTCGACCCTGTACTACGGCGCCGGCGCCGGCATGGAGCCGACTGCTTCGTCGGTGATCGCTGACCTGGTCGACGTGGTACGGGCGATGACCTCTGACCCGGAAAACCGCGTGCCGCACCTGGCCTTCCAGCCGGATTCGCTGTCGGCCCACCCGATCCTGCCGATCGAAGCCTGCCAGAGCGCCTACTACCTGCGCATCCAGGCCAAGGATCACCCGGGTGTGCTGGCGCAGGTCGCGAGCATTCTCTCCGAGCGCGGAATCAACATCGAGTCGATCATGCAGAAGGAAGCCGAGGAGCAGGACGGCCTGGTGCCGATGATCCTGGTCACTCACCGCGTGGTCGAGGAGCACATCAACGACGCGATCCTGGCTCTGGAGAGCTTGCAGGACGTGGTCGGCAAGGTCGTGCGCATCCGCGTCGAGCAGCTCAACTAATTTCGCCGTCGGGCCGCGTCTGCGGCCCGGGCCCCAGCATTGAAGGTTTGCACCATGCGCTATATCAGCACTCGCGGCCAGGCACCGGCCCTGAACTTCGAAGACGTCCTGCTTGCCGGCCTCGCCAGTGATGGCGGCCTGTATGTACCCGAGAACCTGCCGCGCTTCACTCAGGAAGAAATCGCCTCGTGGGCCGGCCTGCCGTACCACGAGCTGGCCTTCCGGGTGATGCGCCCGTTCGTGGCCGGCAGCATTGCCGACGCCGACTTCAAGAAGATCCTCGAAGAGACCTACGGCGCATTCGCCCACGCGGCAGTGGCGCCGCTGCGTCAGCTGGGCTCCAATGAATGGGTGCTGGAGCTTTTCCACGGCCCGACCCTGGCGTTCAAGGACTTTGCCCTGCAGCTGCTCGGCCGCCTGCTCGATCACGTCCTGGCCAAGCGCAACGAGCGCGTGGTCATCGTCGGTGCTACCAGCGGCGACACCGGCTCGGCCGCTATCGAAGGCTGCCGCCGTTGCGACAACGTCGACATCTTCATCCTGCACCCGCACCAGCGCGTGTCGGAAGTGCAGCGCCGGCAGATGACCACCATCTTTGGCGAGAACATCCACAACATCGCCATCGAAGGCAACTTCGACGATTGCCAGGAGATGGTCAAGGCCAGCTTCGCCGACCAGTCGTTCCTCAAGGGCACGCGCCTGGTGGCAGTCAACTCGATCAACTGGGCGCGAATCATGGCCCAGATCGTCTACTACTTCCACGCAGCCCTGCAGTTGGGTGGGCCGGCGCGTTCGGTCGCGTTCTCGGTGCCGACCGGCAACTTCGGCGACATCTTCGCCGGTTACCTGGCGCGTAACATGGGCCTGCCGATCAGCCAGCTGATCGTCGCGACCAACCGTAACGACATTCTGCACCGCTTCATGAGCGGCAATCAGTACGTCAAGGAAACCCTCCACGCGACGCTGTCGCCGTCGATGGACATCATGGTGTCGTCCAACTTCGAGCGGCTGCTGTTCGACCTGCACGGTCGCAACGGTGCGGCGATTGCCGAGTTGATGGCCAACTTCAAGCAGGGTGGAGGTTTCAGCGTCGAGCAGGACCGCTGGACCGAGGCGCGCAAGCTGTTCGATTCGCTGGCGGTCAGTGACGAGCAGACCTGCACGACCATTGCCGAGGTGTTTGCCAGCACGGGTGAAGTGCTTGACCCGCACACGGCGATTGGCGTGCATGCGGCGCGTGAGTGCCGGCGTAGTCTGGATACGCCGATGGTGGTGTTGGGGACGGCGCATCCGGTCAAGTTCCCTGAGGCGGTGGAGAAGGCAGGGGTGGGCAAGGCGTTGGAATTGCCGGCGCACCTGACTGACCTGTTTGAGCGGGAAGAGCGGTGTACGGTGTTGGCCAATGACCTGAAAGTGGTGCAGGGGTTTGTTAGCCAGCATGGGAATCGCGGTAAGCCTTTGTAACGGGTAGATGGGGGTGTGGCACCGCTGTTTCCGGGTCATGTGGGTTGATCCGTTTGGTGTGTTGCCTGGTCGGGCCCCTTTCGCCCTTACGGCGAGTCACTTTTTTGGCATTCCCCCCGTGTCAGCCTACCTGTCGCCTCTCTTGATTGACTCATTCACTCAGGGG
>CAUQIJ010000014.1:0-118346 GCA_963518285.1 uncultured Pseudomonas sp.
GCATCGCTGACGTTTCGCCACATCTTTTACAAGGTGGGGTTTATGGAGCGCTTACAGTTAACTTACTACCCCAAACTTACACAGCGCCGCCCATACAACATTTATTCACTCACCAGCCTCTCTGGCCGAGAGCTTTGCTGCACATATCGCTAGGTTCTGTAGGAAAAGAATGTCGCAGACACCGCCCGAAACAAGCTAGCGAGACCAAAGCTGCATAGCTTTTCGCGAGCTTGTCGAGCCGCGTTACAATCCGGCGGCTCACTCTCAGCCAGCATGCATGCGCTCGATGATATTGTGCTGCCGGTACTAGGGTCGATCAAAAAGCTTGGGTAAGCCGAGCTTGGGATGCGGGCATCACTCAGCAATGGTTGGGAATAGCTAATGCACTGGCAGGACCAGCAGGAAGAAGGAAGCAAGATGGAACACTGTTGTTTCCCAGAGCATAGGGTCTTGAGTAGTCAAACCGACGGACTATGACGTAGAGCATGATCGGCAGGCTCCTCTGGCCCTTTTTTCCCGGAATCTGATGAGCCTCAGGTGTCGCGTGCTGCAATTGAGTCGATCTTCCAACCTTGCTCATTCAGTCTCAGGTGGAGCCGATGAGCATCTGATCGAACGTGCCTCAGCTTCGCCAGCCCCGGAACGGTAGGTTGGCGGAGTTTCATGAAGAACCTAGGGGCGATCCGATCGTAGGTCTGGCTTTGCTGATAGACTTTCACGCCCTTGCGCATGATCCTGGTCTGGGCGTCTAGGTGTTAGACCCGTCTTTCCTTTTGCGGGTGGTGATGGTGCCCATTTGCTAAAGCCTCTGCTGCCCTTGCTGAAATTCAGCAACGAGCAAAGGAGAATAAAAAAGGTAGTAAACGACAGATAATGAGAGATGCCCGAATGTACCCCGAAACACCAGAAAATCAGGCGCGCCCAATGAACACGGTAGTTAGGCGATTTTCTGTTGCCCCGATGATGGACTGGACCGACCGCCACTGTCGGTACTTCCTGCGCCTGCTCTCCCAGCACACCTTGCTCTACACCGAAATGGTCACCACCGGCGCTCTGCTGCACAACGACGCCGACCGTTTCCTGCGCCATGACGTCTCCGAGCACCCGCTCGCCTTGCAGCTAGGCGGGAGCAACCCGACCGACCTGGCCGCCTGCGCAAAACTCGCGCAGGCAGCAGGCTACGACGAGGTCAACCTCAACGTCGGCTGCCCGAGCGACCGGGTGCAGAACAACATGATCGGCGCCTGCCTGATGGCCCATCCGGCGCTGGTGGCCGATTGCGTCAAGGCAATGCGCGATGCGGTATCTACGCCGATCACGGTCAAGCACCGGATCGGCATCAACGGCCGCGACAGTTACGCCGAGCTGTGCGACTTCGTCGGCCAGGTGCGTGACGCCGGCTGTCGCAGCTTCACCGTGCATGCGCGGATCGCGATTCTCGAGGGCCTGTCGCCCAAGGAAAACCGCGATATTCCGCCGCTGCGCTATGACGTTGCGGCGCAGTTGAAGGCCAACTTCCCCGACTTGGAGATCATCCTCAACGGGGGCATCAAGACGCTGGATGAGTGCCGTACTCATCTGCAGACGTTCGACGGTGTGATGTTGGGCCGTGAGGCCTATCACAACCCGTACCTGCTGGCCGAGGTCGACCAACAGTTGTTCGGCAGCACCGCGCCGGTGGTCACCCGCAGTGAGGCGATGGCGCGCCTGCGCCCTTACATCGTCGCGCACATCGAAAGCGGCGGCGCGATGCATCATGTCACTCGGCATATCCTCGGCCTCGGCCAGGGCTTCCCGGGGGCGCGGCGGTTCCGTCAGTTGCTGTCGGCAGACATCCACAAGACCGACCAGCCGCTGGCGGTGCTGGATCAGGCGGCCGAGCTGCTGCAGGGCCGCTGAGCCGGCGAGCGGGAATGGATGGAACCCTGAGCACGGCTAAGACTCGAACGTGCACACTTCATTCAGCGCTGGGGCTGCGGTTCGCCGTTGGCCCCAGCGCTAACCCGCCGCCCCTCGCGTTTGGCCCTGCCTGATCAAGGTTTCGCGCTATTTCATGAGGGGCACGCTCGGCCTGCCCTGACGCCCCTTGAGCGCTGCTCCGGGCTCGGGTAATGTCGAGCCATCGCACAGGACAGAGCACGCCATGACTTCCAAGCTGGAACAACTCAAGCAGTTCACCACCGTGGTCGCCGACACTGGCGATCTGGATGCCATCACCCGGCTGCAGCCGGAAGATGCCACCACCAACCCTTCGCTGTTGCTCAAGGCGGCCGGCATCGCTGGCTATGCCGATCTGCTCAAGCAGGTGAAGGCGGACAGCCAAGGCGATGTCGGCCTCGCCTGTGACAAGTTCTCGGTGGCGGTAGGCAGCGGGATCCTTAAAGTCATCCCGGGGCGGATTTCGACCGAGGTCGATGCGCGCCTGTCGTTTGACGAAGAAGCGCTGCTGGCCAAGGCGCGCCAACTGATTGCCCTGTACGACGCTGCCGGTGTTGGCCGTGATCGGGTGCTGATCAAGCTGGCGTCGACCTGGGAAGGTATCCGCGCGGCCGAGAAGCTGGAGAAGGAAGGCATTCAGACCAACCTGACCCTGCTGTTCTCCTTCGCTCAGGCGCAAGCCTGCGCCGACGCTGGGGTGTTCCTGATTTCGCCATTTGTTGGGCGTATCTACGACTGGTACAAAAAGAGCACCGGCAAAGAATACGTCGGCGCTGATGATCCGGGCGTGCAGTCGGTAACCCGCATCTACGACTACTACAAAACCAACGGCTACAAGACCGTGGTGATGGGCGCGAGCTTCCGCAATATCGGCCAGATAGAAAATCTCGCCGGCTGCGACCGGCTGACCATCAGCCCCGAGCTGCTGCAGCAGTTGAGCGAAGACCAGGGCGACCTGCCGCGCATCCTTAAACCAGGCAACGCCGGTGAAGCCAAACAGCAGCTGAGCGAAAGCCAGTTCCGCTGGGCGATGAACGAAGACGCCATGGCCACCGAGAAACTGGCCGAGGGTATTCGCCAGTTCGCGCGTGATCAGGAGAAGCTGGAAGCGTTGATGGCCGACAAGGCTTGATACAAATCTGCGCGTAAGCAACAGGCGGGAAATGCCGAGCATTTTCCGCCGTTTTTTTGCCTGTGAGATAATCCCCGGCTTGACCGAGCTGTTGAGTTGTCGATGACGCCTTCCCCCGAATCGTTACCCCTTGTCCTGGCTGGCCCGGTGCTGCGCCGTCTGGAGCCGCAGCGCCTGGCGATCTGGCTGGTTGGATCGCAACCGCTGCAATTGGACTTCGTCCTTGAACACGCAGGTGTCACTGCCCAGGTCGATTGCCAGACCGTGCCCATCGGCAGGTCGGCCTTCATCCACCTGCTGGATGTCCATTTCGAAGCGGCGCTGCCGTTCGACGTGACCCTCGAATACGATCTGCTGCTCGAGTCGGGAGCCGGCATTGCCAGCTGGGCGCCGCACCTGCTCTACCCGGGCGCGAACCGACCGAGCCTGGTGCTGCGTGAGCGCATCGACCAACTGCTGCATGGCTCGTGCCGCAAGCCTCATCATCCGGCGGCCGATGGCCTGCTCTGCGCCGACCGTTTGCTGCAAGCCAACCCACATCCTGAGCAGCGGCCGGCCGTGCTGATGATGACCGGCGACCAGGTTTACGCGGACGACGTCGCTGGGCCGATGCTGCGCGCGATCCACAGCTTGATCGAGCGTCTGGGGCTGTTCGAGGAAAGCCTGGAAGGTGCGCTGGTCGATAACAGTGCCGAGCTCTACGCCCACCCTGCCTGTTACTACCACCGCGCCGATCTACTGCCGGCTCAGGCAGGTAACGAAACCCTGCGTGAGCGTTTCTTTGGTGGCAAGCGCAAGCCGATCTTCTCTTCGAGCAACGCTGACAACCATTTGGTGACTTTCGCCGAGGTGATGGCGATGTACCTGCTGGTGTGGTCGCCGACCCCCTGGAGCCTGGTGCAGATGGACATGCCGGCTGGGCTGACCGACAAGCGCCAGGCCCGCTATCAGGAAGAGTTGCCGCTGATCGAAGGCTTCACTACCGGGCTCGGTCAAGTTGCCCGGGTCATGGCGCACCTGCCGTGCCTGATGATCTTCGATGACCACGACATCACCGATGACTGGAACCTGTCGGCGGCATGGGAAGAGACCGCCTACGGCCATCCACTCTCACGGCGGATCATCGGCAATGCCTTGCTCGGCTACCTGCTGTGCCAAGGCTGGGGCAACGACCCGGATAGCTGCGCCGCGCTGGTGGAGCAGTACTGCAGCCTGGCCGAGCAACATCTGGCAAAGCAGGCACAGGATGCACTGATTGGCGAACTGCTGCGCTTTCAGGGCTGGCAGTTCAGCCTGCCGACCACCCCTCCGCTGCTGGTGCTGGACACCCGTACCCGGCGCTGGCGCAGCGAGAACAGCCTGAGCAAGCCCTCCGGCCTGCTTGACTGGGAGGCGCTCTGCGAGCTGCAGCAGGCGCTGCTTGATCACCCTTCGGCGATCATCGTGTCACCGGCGCCGATCTTCGGCGTCAAGCTGATCGAGGCGGTGCAGCGGGTATTCAGCTGGCTCGGCTATCCACTTTTGGTCGACGCTGAAAACTGGATGGCCCACCGCGGTGCGGCGCAGGTAATCCTGAATATCTTCCGCCATTCGCGCACGCCCGGGCATTACGTGGTGCTGTCAGGCGACGTGCACTACTCGTTTGTCTATGAAGTGATGATCCGCCATCGCCAGCACAACCCACACCTGTGGCAGGTCACCAGCAGCGGTATCAAGAACCAGTTTCCGCAGCGTTTGCTGGATGTGCTCGATCGGCTCAACCGCTGGCTGTATTCGCCGCGCTCGCCCCTGAACTGGTTTACCAAACGCCGTCTGATGGAGGTCGCACCACGCCTGCCGAGCCGCAGCAAAGCCGGCGAGCGGCTGTGGAACAGCGCAGGGTTGGGGCAGGTGTTTTTCACCGCTGACGGTAAACCTGAGCGCGTGTTTCAGCTGAACGCGGACGGTTCAGAAGCTAATGAATTTTTGCGCGATCCATGAGGTGAGCCGCTGCGGTGATCGGCGAAGGCTCAGGAGCGCTCGAGCGCGCTGACCAGGTCATGGAAGGCTTCACGGTTGGAGTCGTTCAGGCCCATGAGGATACGGTGAGCTTCAAGCACCTTGGAGCGCACAACCTCTTCGCTCTGGTCTTGCGACGGCAGGTCGGTGAGGCACTCTGGGCAAGGGATCGGCCGACCGACGATGTTGAACACCTGATCAAAACCCATCGACTGCAGCAAGCGCGAAATATCCGGGTTGGTGGTGACCACGGTCGGCAACAGGCCGACCTTCTGCCGGGACAGAATAGACAACTTGGCCAACAGCCCCAGAGTGGTGCTGTCGATGCTTTCGGTTTCGGTCAGATCGATGACGATGGCCGAGAAATTCAGCGCAGTGAAGATTTTCTCGATCGTCGCATCCAAAGCCGAACACAAGGTCAGGCGTACTTCACCGACAAACTTCAGTACGAAGGTACCGCTCTGCTCGGCGAACTGGATTCTACCGGTACTCATTGAAGGTTCCTGCTTAACACCAATAGGGCGATATCATCCGGCATCTCCCCAAGCGTAGCCAATCCGAAACGTTGGCGCAGCCCATCCAGGCTACCCCCTGCTGCTTTGACGATCTCCGGCAAGGCAGTCTCTTTATCTTTGAGCGTGTTACCGGGCAAAAGGTCCAGAATACCGTCCGACATCAGGCTGAGGCTGAACTGCGCGGGCAACTCAACCACCAGATCCTGGTAGGTGGCTTCTTCGAACAGCCCTACCGGCAGGCCGCGGCCTTCGAGGTAACGCGTGTGCTCCGGGGTATACAGCACCGGCATGGGCAGGTGGCCGCCGACGGCGTAGGTCAAAAGGCCGGTGTCTTCGTCGATGACGCCACCGACCATGGTCACATGCTTACCCAGCTTGCAGTTGATCAGGCCACGGTTGATGTGGCTGAGCACTTCCGAAGGCTTGAAGTCGCGCATCTTGCCGCCACGCTTGAATTCGAACATCAGGCGGGTGGTCATGAATTTCAGCAGTACGGTCACGAATGCCGATGAAGCACCGTGGCCGGATACGTCGGCCAGGTAGAACGCGATACGCCGCTCATCCACCCGGAAATAGTCGGCAAAGTCGCCCGACAGGTACAGCGACGGGATGATCTGGTGCTCGAACGAAAACTCGCCGGCGACCCACGGGCTCTCGGGCAGCATGTTCATCTGCACCTGGCGCCCTGCGGTCTGGTCTTCCTGCAACAGGTGCAGGCTGGCCTCGAGCTCGCGATTGGCAGTTTCCAGTTTGTCGCGGTAGCGCTGGTTTTCAACCAGCAGGCGCGAGCGATCCAGCGCACGGTGCACCGAGTGCTCGAGCACCGCCAGGTCTTCGAGCGGCTTGATCAGGTAATCGTCAGCGCCCAGGCGCAGAGCCTCGACAGCGTCGCTCATGACACCGGCACCGGACACCACGATAACCGGCAACTGCGGGGCCAGTTCGCTGATCCGACGGATCAGTTCAAGGCCGCCCATCTGCGGCATGCGCAGATCGCAGATCACGAGATCGGGCTGGTGTTGTTCGAAGACCTGAAGCCCCTGCTGGCCATTGCCGGCCTGGAGGACGCTGAAGCCGCTGTCTTCGAGATACGCGGCGAGGCTCGCACGGACCACGTCGTCGTCATCGATAATCAGCAGCGTTGCACTGGTTTTCTGCATGTGGGCGAACGGCGCCGGATTAGGTTTGCGTAGGATCGTCGCAATTGCGCCTATCGCTACTGGAATACTGTTTGGCTGCTCTACCTATAGAGTTGTAGGACAAGAACCCTTGTCCGGCAACAGCAGAGGTGCCCTGTCAGGCGCAGACGGTACTCCCATCCGCCGGGGGTTTCAAGCATGCGCGAGTCGGCTCGATTACACAGCGTTTGGCAAATTGCTGGTAGTTATAAGAAATGTGTTTGAGGTAACCCGATGGATGGTAGCCGGGCCCTTTGCGGGCCCGTCCATGGGGCTGCTTTACAGCCCCAATCATGCGGACTCAGAAGTCGTCTTCGACTTCGCCATCCTTGACCTTGAACTCGCGATTCTGCAGGTAGGCGTTGCGGATGAACACGTATTTGTCACCACTGATCAGCTTTTCCGCCGAGAGCAGGCTGGCGCGGGTGTCAACCAGGTCTACCGCAAGCGTGGTGTTGCGGGTAGGTACATGATCGATGTAGCGGTACGGCCGGGTGTAGCTGTCCGGGTACTTGGCCAGGCCGTCACGCACGGTGCTTGGGCCGAGCAGTGGAATGACCACGTACGGCCCACTGGCGACGCCCCAGTAACCCAGGGTCTGACCGAAGTCTTCGTCGTTGCGCTGCAGGCCCATGCGGGTACCCACATCGAACAGGCCGCCAATGCCGAAGGTGGTGTTGACGATCAACCGGGCGGTGTCGACGCCGGCAGCGTGGGGCTTGAGCTGCAGGATGTTGTTGGCCAGGTTGGTGACATCGCCAATGTTGCGGAAGACGTTGTGAATGCCATCTTCGACAAACTGCGGGGTGATCGCCTGGTAGCCTTGCGCCAACGGCTTGAATGCATAGGTGTCGATCGTATCGTTGAAGCGGAAGATTGGCCGGTTGACCGCCTCCCAGGGATCCTCCTCGGTAGCCGCCTGCGTAGCAGCTACGGGCGCCAGCAACAGACTGGCGCAGACACAGGCCTGGGTGATTCGCTCGACCACACTGGCGCCGATCCTATGCATAGATGTTTCTCCATCAAGATTCACGGTCGCAGATGCGCGTTTGCTCTGCTGATTTTGGCGACAGTATAAAGCGTCGACGGCTGATAAACAGCTGCGCTGAGTATCGCTTAATATTTTGTCAGTAACTGTTGCAGCGTCATGTACGTGTAACAGTCGCTACTTAGTCTGACTATTTTCAGGGAAGTTGCCATGCACGACGCAACCGCCTTCACCGCTGTGCTTTTCGGGCTGCGCGGCTGCCTGGTGGAAACCGCCACTGGCGGGGTTGCGCCAGCACCAGGCGCGCTGGCCCTGCTGGCTGACCTGCGCAACCAGCAGGTGCCGTGCATCTGGCTGGATGAGCCTGTTTCTGGTGCAGGCGAGTCATTGACCGAGGTGCTGCCGAGCTGGTTGCCGGGGCACTCTACCCCTTCCCTGCCCTGGCCAGCACCGAATGCCTGCTGGCAGGCGCTGATGCAGCTCGACAGCGCCAAGCTCGACGGCAGCGTGCTGGTCAGCGGTGATCCGCGCTTGCTCGAATCTGCGCTCAACGCCGGTTTGTGGACGATCGGCCTGGCGGCATGCAGCCCCTGCTGCAAGGCCTCATCGAGCCGCTGGCAGGCGATGAGTGCCCAAGACCAGCACCTGAGCCGCGGCAAGGCTACCCTTGAGCTGTTCAGGCTCGGCGCGCATTCGGTGATCGATCATCTGGAAGCGCTGCAAGCGTGCCTGGCGGACATCGCTCAGCGCCGCCGCAAAGGTGAAAAACCCTGATACAGCCGGCTTGACGCGGATCATGCAAAGGCGTGGCGAGTGGATTACGCTTCAAGCATGCGCGAACCTTTGCCCAATGGCCGAGGTCCATGCTTTGCCAAGTCATAGAGGGAGAACACCTGATGCCTGCCCGCGAATTGCAAGAGCAGCTCGATAGCCTGCGCGATCAACTGGATCGCAACCCGCCGCTCACGCTGGAGGAGCGCGACAACCTGCACAGCCTGATGCAACAGATCGAGGCGCAGATCAAACTGGAAGAAGCCACCCAGGACACCAACCTGGTCGACGGCGTCAACCTCGCCGTAGAGCGTTTCGAGGCGGCCCACCCCGATCTTACCGCCACGCTGCGCAACATTGCCAACAGCCTGCACAGCATGGGCATCTGAATCAGGCAGCGCCAACGGGGCACTGAGATGCCCCGTCGGTAAACGCCTACTGCCGAACCAGACGCAGGTTTTGCGGGCTGATCGGCCCTGTGCTGCGATACGGGTTGATATCCAGCCCACCGCGACGCACATACCGCGCATATACCGTCAGGTGCTCAGGCTGCAGCAAACGCTTGAGGTCCAGATAGATCCGCTCGACGCACTGCTCATGGAAGTCGGCATGCTGGCGGAAGCTCACCAGATACGTCAGCAGGCTGGCATGATCCAGCGCCAGCCCCTTGTATTTGACCACTACCGTGCCCCAGTCAGGCTGGCCGGTCACCGGGCAATTGGACTTGAGCAGGTGGCTGTGCACTGTCTCATCCACCACCCGGCTGGAGTCGCACTGCAACAGTTGCGGCTGCGGTTGCTCGTAGTTGCTGATCACTACATCGAGCTCATCGATGCACTGCCCAGGCAATGCCACCACACCTTCACTCTGCACGTCCGCCAGGCTGCGTACGCGCACCGTCACTGGCGCGCCCGCGGCGGCAGACAAGTCATTTTCCAGGCAAGCCTGCAACTCCGCGCTGCTGGCAAAGGCCGTCTGGTTAAGCGAGTTGAGGTACAGCTTGAATGACTTCGACTCGATGATATTCGGCGACTGGGCCGGGATGGCGAACTCGCCGATAGCCACCACCGGCTTGCCCGACGGCAACAGCCACGACAGCTCGAAGCAGTTCCAGTAATCAACACCCTGCCACGGCAGTGCGTCGCCACTGACGCCGAGCTCGGCCCACTTGGCCAGGCGGGGGATCGGGAACAGCAGCGACGGGGTGTAGGTTGCAATGTATTCGCTGGATTTACCCAGCGGAGAGTCTTCGGCGGCGGGATGCATGGTCAGGACCTGGAAAAAACGGATGCGCCCAGTTTACCGGTTTTGCAGCCCGCCTTGGGCCCGAACTCACTCGATGGTCAGCGGCCCGACCATCCCGGCCTGATAATGCCCCGGCACGTTGCAGGCAAATTCTATCGGCGCAGCGCTGCGGAAGGTCCAGGTCAACTCGCCGCGCTGGCCGGGCTGCAGCAGCACGGTGTTGCCGCTGTCGTGGCCGTGCTCACCATGACCCATCTGGCTGTGATCCATGCCCCCGGTGAACAGCTTGCCCTGCATTGCTACCATCTGCTTCTGGTGCTCGGCGTGCATGGCCTTGTCACCCAGGTTGAACTCATGGGGCAACTGGCCTTGGTTGATCAACACAAAACGCACCGTCTCGCCGGCTTTGACCTGCAAGCTGCTGGGCTCGAAGGCGATGTCCTTGAGCACCACTTCAACCGTGCGAGTGGCCTTGGCAGCGGGCGCTGGCTCACCGAAAGCGAAGCTGGTGTGCTTGGCGTCAGCCGAGCCGGACGTGCTGAACAGCGCGAAGGCAGCGGCAATGAACAGGTGTTTCATATCTACTCCGGTAATTACGGCAATATCGTGCCACTCTGCGCTGGCGCAGCTGGCAGCTGGCTGACCGCAAGATTACAACTTTGTCAGCTTGGCTTGAGGGCGGGATCGTCACGTATCATTTCCACTACTCCATGACCGACGCAAAAAATCCTGATGAAACTGCTGATCGTCGAAGACCAGGTCAAGACTGGCCACTACCTGCAGCAAGGCCTCACCGAGGCGGGCTTTGCCTGCGAGCTCAGCGCCGATGGCGAAACCGGGCTGCACCTGGCGTTGACCGGCGATCATGCGCTGCTGATCCTCGACGTGATGCTGCCAGGCCGCAGCGGCTGGGAGATTCTGCAGGCGGTCCGCCAGGCGGGGCTTGCCACGCCAGTGCTGTTTCTTACCGCGCGCGACGCCGTAGAGGACCGCGTGCACGGCCTGGAACTGGGCGCAGACGACTACCTGGTCAAGCCGTTTGCCTTCTCCGAGCTACTGGCCCGCGTGCGCAGCTTGCTGCGTCGCGGCGCTGCGGGCGTGCAGGACACCATCCTGGCACTGGCCGACCTGCGCCTGGACTTGATCCGCCGCCGCGCCGAGCGTGCCGGCCAGCGCGTCGACCTCACCGCCAAGGAGTTCGCCCTGTTGGAACTGCTGCTGCGCCGCCAGGGCGAGGTACTGCCCAAGTCGTTGATTGCCTCGCAGGTGTGGGACATGAACTTCGACAGCGACACCAACGTCATCGAAGTCGCCATCCGCAGGCTGCGGCTGAAAATCGACGACGTTCACGCCAGCAAGCTGATCCACACGGTGCGTGGCATGGGTTATGTACTTGAAGAGCGCCTGGACTGATGCGCCGCCTATCCCTCGGCAGCCGCCTCGCTCTGCTGTTTGCCGCCTGCACCGCTGCGGTGTCGCTTGGCGCCGGCGTGCTCTTCACCCGTGCCAGCGAGCAGCATTTCATCGAGCTGGATGCGCAACTGCTCGACACTCGCCTTGCGCAGTTACGTGGGCAGCTTGCTGGCTTGCAGGCCCGGCAGCAGGCAATCAACAGGCTCCCCGAGCTACACAGCCAATTTAACGCCCAGACCGATGTCGCACTGCGCATTAGCAGCAGCACGGGCGAAACATGGTTCGAAAGCCGGCCAGGTTTACCGGATGCCAGCCAGCCTGCCCAACTGACGACGCTGCAGGCTGACGGCGTCGACTATCGCGGCTTGTCTGCGCCGTTGATCGAGCACGATGCACAGTCGCCGCGGTTGACCGTGTTGCTCGACATCACTCATCACCAGCACTTCTTGCAGAGCATGCAGCGCTTGATCTGGCTGACGGTGGGCCTGTCGGCATTGGCCACGGCATTGCTCGGCGCCTGGGCAGTACGCCGCGGCTTGCGGCCGTTACGCCAGATCGGCGCGGTGGCGGCGAGCGTCAATGCCCGCTCGCTGACCACGCGCCTGCCGGTGGCGCAGATGCCCGAAGAGCTGGCTCAGCTGGCAGAAAGCATGAATGCCATGCTGCAGCGGCTGGACGATGCGTTTCAACGGCTGTCGGCGTTCTCCGCGGACATCGCCCATGAACTGCGCACGCCATTGTCGAACCTGCTAACCCACACTCAGGTGACCCTGACGCGCCCACGCAGCCTGGAGGAATACCAAGAGGCCTTGCATGGCAACCTTGAGGAGCTGCAATGGATGGCGCAGTTGGTCAACGACATGCTCTACCTGGCCAAGGCTGAGCACGGCCTGCTGGTGCCTGAACGGCAGGTGCTGGACCTGGCCACCGAGGTGGATGCGCTGCTCGAATATTACGCGCCACTCGCGGAGGACGCTGGGGTGACCCTGCTACGCGAAGGTGAGCTGGTGATCGAGGGCGATCGGCAGATGTTGCGGCGGGCGTTTTCCAACTTGCTGGAAAATGCGCTGCGGTTTGCTGGAGCAGGTGGCGTGGTGAAGGTGGGTTTACAAGCTGGGGGGCAAGTTACGGTGGCCAATACCGGTGCAGCGATTGAAGCAGCGGTTGCGCAGCGCTTGTTTGATCGATTCTATCGCGGGGATTCGGCGCGGGCCGAAGGCGGTGCTGAGCACGCCGGGCTGGGCCTGGCAATTACCCGCTCGATCGTCCTCGCTCATGGTGGCGGGATTCAGGTGATGTGCGAGGAAGGATGGACGCGGTTTGTCATTGATTTCGGGTTAGACCAACACTCGGTGTAGATGCCTGTAGCATGGTCGCATCCCCCCTTGTTGAGCAGTCTTGTCAGGCTGGGGCCTGACTATCCTGCAGATCCCGCAGGGCTTCCGGGTGCAGGCTGGCGATACGCAGCAACGTCTGCGCCGCACCGGTAGGCCGGCGGCGTCCTTGCTCCCAGTCCTGCAAGGTGCGCAGGCTAACCCCGAGCAACTGCGCAAACGTGCTCTGCGACACGCCCACCTTTGCCCTGGCCTCAGCCGCAGCTGAAAGCGCGACCTCGGTTGTACGTGCAGCCTGGCCAGCTTTCATCTGGCGAACCGAAGCCAACAGGTCTTTCTGAAAGCTCTCCATCTCATGATCCATTAGTGATCTCCTCTTTCAACTGATTCAAGAAGGCGGTTGGCACAACAATTGTGGGAGAGACGTTGGGAGGCTTACTGCGCGGGACAGACGGCCAATAGCCCGCAGCCCGAAAATTGTTTTTGAGAAGGTCGGGGTGAATACCGCCCTGTATAGCGAAGGGCCGCACAGCGGCCCGAAGATACCAGCGCAGGCCTTACTCGTAACGCAGCGCCATAGCCGGCTCAATTTGCGAAGCCCGGTAAGCCGGGTACACAGTCGCCAGGAAGCTCATCACCAAGCCCGCCGTACAGATCATCAGCACATCCCCCCACTGCAACTGCGAGGGCAAGCTGCTGATGAAATACACATCGGAGGTAAAGATGTGCTGGCCGCTGACCCGCTCCAGCCAGCCAACGATCTGACTCACGTTGATCGCCGCAATGACCCCAAGCACCCCACCAATCAGGGTGCCGACCACACCGATCAAGCTGCCCTGAACCATGAACGTGCCCATGATCTGCATCGGCGTGGCGCCAATGGTGCGCAGGATGGCGATATCCGCCCCCTTGTCGTTCACCACCATCACCAGGGTGGCGATGATATTGAACGCAGCCACTGCGATGATCATCATCAGCAGCAAGCCGATCATGGTTTTTTCCATCTTCATGGCGCTGAACAGGCTGCCTTGGGTGTGCGACCAGTCATCGGCGTGATAGGCATCGCCCAACTGCCCGGCGATGGCCTTGGACACCTGCGGCGCCGCGTACAAGTCCTGCAGCTTGAGCCGCACGCCCTGCACGCTGCCCGGCGCCCAGCGCTGCATCTCGGCGGCGTCGGCCACGTTGATGTACGCCTGCGAGCCATCCAGCTCGGCGCCCACCTTGAAGATGCCGACCACGGTCAGGCGCTGCATGCGCGGCGTGATACCGCCCGGGGCCTTGCTGATTTCCGGCACGATCAACGTCAGCTTGTCACCGGTGTTGAGGCGGAAGCGCCGTGCCGTCAGCTCGCCGATCACCACCCCGTATTCGCCTGGAACCAGATCCTGCAACGCGCCCTGGACGATATGCTGGCCGACGATCGACACCTTGCCCTCTTCGGCCGGCTCGATGCCGCTGACCTGAATCGGCTGCATCGCGCCTTTGTACGAGAGCATGCCTTCCAGCTCAGTCACCGGCGCCGCGGCGACCACTGCAGGGTTCTTCAGCGCTGCGTCAGCGACACTGCGCCAGTCACTGAGCGGCTGCACGCCAAGGATGCTCGCATGCGGCACCAGGCCAAGAATGCGTGAGCTCATTTCGCGCTGAAAGCCGTTCATTACCGACAGCACCACGATCATGGCCAGCACGCCCAGGGACAAGCCGATCATCGAAGTCATCGAGATGAACGAGATGAAGTGATTGCGGCGCTTGGCACGGGTGTAGCGAGCACCGATGAACAAGGGCAAGGGTCTGAACATGTACGAGAACACCCAATGAACAAAAGTTGCGGGGTGGATCATTCCACCCCGGGCAATCGACTCAGATCGCCACCAGGTGGCCATCTTCGAGCTTGAGCACGCGATCCATCTGACGCGCCAGATTGAGGTCGTGGGTCACCACCAGGAATGCTGTACGCGATGAGCTGGACAGCTCTTGCATCAATTCCTGAATGCCCTGCGCAGTGTGATGGTCGAGGTTACCGGTCGGCTCATCGAGCATCACCAGCCCCGGCCGGTTGACCAGGGCACGCGCAATCGCCACACGCTGACGCTCACCGCCAGACAACTCAGCCGGTTTGTGGCTCAGCCGATGGCCAAGGCCGACCCGCTTGAGCAGGGCCTCGGCACGCTCGCGTGCTTCCGGGATCGGCGTGCGCCCGATCAGCAGCGGCATGCACACGTTCTCCAGCGCCGTGAACTCGGCCAGCAGGTGGTGAAACTGGTACACAAAGCCCAGCGCACGGTTGCGCAGCAGGCCACGGGCGCGCTCGCCCAGTGCCGACAACTCTTCACCCGCCAGCCACACGCTGCCCTGGCTCGGCGTATCGAGGCCGCCCAGCAAGTTGAGCAAGGTGCTCTTGCCGGAACCGGAGCTGCCGACAATCGCCACCCGCTCACCCGGCAGCAGTTCAAGCTGCAGATTGGCCAGCACCTGCACCGACTCCGGGCCCTCGTCGTAGGACTTGCCCAGGTTGCGGCAACTCAGAACGGCTTTATCACTCATGCGCGACTCACTCATAACGTAGCGCCTCTGCAGGCTGGGTGCGCGCCGCACGCCAGGCCGGATACAGGGTGGCGAGGAAACTCAGGATCAATGCCGCGCCGCAGACCATCCACACGTCCTGGGTGATGATCTGCGAAGGCAGATAGTCGATGAAGTACACATCGGCGTTGAGGAACTTGTGCCCGATCAGCTTCTCGATGCCGGCAATCGCTGCGCTGACATTGAGCGCCGCGAGAATGCCGACCACCGCGCCGATCAAGGTGCCGACCACGCCAATGACCGTACCCTGGACCATGAAGATGGCCATGATCTGCCCAGGCGTAGCGCCCAGCGTGCGCAGGATGGCAATGTCGCCGCGCTTGTCGTTGACCACCATCACCAGGGTAGAAATGATGTTGAACGCCGCCACCGCCACGATCAGCAGCAGGAGCAGGCCAATCATCGCCTTCTCCATGCGGATGGCCTGATACAGGTTGCCGTGGGTGCGGGTCCAGTCACGCGAATAGAACTCCTGTTCGCCCAACTGCTGGGCGATGGTCCAGGCCACGCGCGGGGCTTCGAACAGGTCGTCGAACTTCAGCCGCAGGCCTTGCACCTGATCCGCTTTCCAGCGGTGCAGGCGCGACAGGTCGGCGATGTTGGTCAAGCCCAGGAAGCCGTCGATCTCGCCTGCGCCGACATGGAAGGTGCCGACCACGGTGAAGCGCTTCATGCGCGGGAACATGCCCGCCGGCGTGACACTGACCTCTGGCGCCACGAAGGTCAGCTTGTCGCCGACCTTGACGCCCAGTTTGGCCGCGGCCTTGTCGCCGATCATGATGCCCCACTCACCGGGCGCCAGCTTGTCGATGCTGCCTTCGCGGATGAAGTTGTCGATGATCGACACCTCCCGCTCACGCGCAGGATCAATGCCGTTGAGCAGCACTTTGCTGACCTTGCCATCGAAGGTCAGCAAGCCCTGCATCTGGGTGAATGGCGCGACCGCCACGACTTGCGGATTCTGCTTTACTTGTTGAGCAAGGGCAGGCCAATCATTGATCGGCTGGCCGCTCTCAAGCGTGGCGTGAGGGATCATGCCAAGCACGCGGGTACGCATCTCGTGGTCAAAGCCATTCATGACCGAGAGCACCACGATCATCACCACCACGCCCAGGGCGAGGCCGATCATCGAGGTCAGGGAAATGAACGAGACGAAATGGTTGCGGCGCTTGGCACGGGTGTAGCGAGTACCAATAAATGCGAAAAGAGGTCTGAACATGTCGGGGCTTGTTCGGATGAAAGGGAACGTCCTTGTGGCGAGGCGCCTACGGCGGCTTTACACTCGGACCACCGCCGTAACCTTGGGTTCGCCATGACGACAATAGACGATGAAGATCGCCGCGAATACTACCGCATCGAAGACAGGATCGCACTGGAAATCACCCCGCTGAGCGCGGCTGAGGCCCTGGAGCCAGAACTGTTGCAGGATGATTCGCCGCTGTTCAACCTGCTCAGCGAACTGCACCTGTCCGACTTCGAATCGCAACATCTATTGCGTCAGCTGAGCGACAAGGACCGCACCCTGGCGGCGTTTTTGCGGGCCCAGAACAAACGCCTCGACCTGCTCAGCGCAGTGGTCGCCCATAGCCTGCTCGGCGAGATCGGCACACCGCATCGGGTGGTCCTCTCCGAAGGCGGCATCGAGTTCAGCCAGGCCGAAGCGATCGCCGCCGGCACCCGAGTCAAGGTCAAGATGGTGTTGATGCCCCGCGGCCACGGTTTGCTGCTGCGCGGCCGGGTTACCCATTGCGATGCCCGGCCCGGCGGCGAATACGAAGTCGGCACCGAATTCACCGACATGACCGACGCCCAGCGCCAACTGCTGGCGCGGTATATCCTGCAGCGCCAGCAACAGCAACGTCGGCAGGCACTGGAACAGAACGATCCCGCCTCCTGAGCTCCGCTCTTATTGATTTGAAGGAACGAACGTGACCCTGATCTACGGCCACCGCGGCGCCAAGGGCGAAGCACCTGAAAACACTCTGACCAGCTTCCGTCAGTGCCTGGAGCACGGCGTCAATCGCTGTGAACTGGACCTGCACCTGTCGGCCGATAACCAGCTGATGGTGATCCACGACCCAACACTCAAGCGCACCACCGGCCGGCGCGGCAAGGTGATCGAGCACAGCGCTGCCGACCTGGCCACCTATGACGCCCGTGCCGGCGGCCCCGGGCATGTACAGCCCTGCCCTATTCCACGGCTTGAAGAGCTGTTCGAAAAGTGCGCATTCGAGCACTGGCAGCTTGAGGTCAAAAGCGCGTCGCGCACCCGCGCCGCCAGCACCGTGCTGGCCATCCGTGAGCTGGCGCAGCAATACGGTCTGCTAGACAAGGTCACCATCACCTCAAGCTCGCGTGAAGTGCTCAGCGCTGCGGTTGAGCTGGTGCCGGATGTAGCGCGTGGGCTGGTGGCGGAATACGCATGGCTCGACCCACTGAAGGTCGCGCAGAATTACAACTGCCAGATGCTCGCCTTGAACTGGACGCTGTGCACCCCCGAGCGCCTGATCAAGGCTCAGCGTCAGGGCTTGCACGTGTCGGTGTGGACGGTCAACGAGCCGGCGTTGATGCGCCGACTCGCCGACTTTGGCGCTGACAGCCTGATTACAGACTTTCCCGGTTTGGCCAAGACCACCCTTGGGTAGGATTGAAACCGAGCTCCCCGACCGGCTCAGGCCACCGGTCGGAGCCGCTCAAAAAAGCCGGTTGAGGCCGTCATAGGCCGCTACACGATAGGCTTCGGCCATGGTCGGGTAGTTGAAGGTAGTGTTGACGAAGTACTTCAAGGTATTGCGCTCACCCGGCTGATCCATGATCGCCTGGCCGATGTGCACGATCTCCGAAGCCTGGTAGCCGAAGCAATGCACGCCAAGAATCTGCAAGGTCTCGCGGTGGAACAGGATCTTCAGCATGCCTTGCGGCTCACCGGCGATCTGCGCACGCGCCATGCTCTTGAAAAACGCCTTGCCAACTTCGTACGGCACCTTGGCCTGGGTCAGCTCTTGCTCGTTCTTGCCGATCGAGCTGATCTCGGGAATGGTGTAGATCCCGGTCGGCACGTCGTTGACGAAGCGCCAGCTGCCATTATCGACAATGCTGCCCGCTGCCGAGCGGCCCTGGTCGTGGGCAGCACTGGCCAGGCTCGGCCAGCCGATCACATCCCCGGCGCCATAAATGTTCGGCACGGTGCTGCGGTAGGCTTCGTCGACTTCGATCTGGCCACGGCTGTTGACCTTGATACCGATGTTTTCCAGGCCCAGCTTGTCGGTGTTGCCGGTACGGCCGTTGCACCAGAGCAAAGCGTCGGCCTTGATCTTCTTGCCCGACTTCAAATGCAGGATCACGCCGTTGTCGAGGCCTTCGACCCGCTCATAGTCTTCGTTATGGCGCACGGTGATGTTGTTGTTGCTGAAGTGGTAGCTCAGTGCCTGGGAGATTTCCGAATCGAGGAAGCTCAGCAGCTGACCACGGTTGTCGACCAGCTCGACCAGTACACCCAGGCCACTGAAGATCGAGGCGTACTCGCAGCCGATCACGCCAGCGCCGTAGACGATCAGCTTGCGCGGGGTGTGGCTGAGGCTGAGGATGGTGTCGCTGTCGTATACACGCGGGTGATTGAAGTCGATATCAGCCGGGCGATACGGGCGCGAACCGGTGGCGATGATGATGTGCTTGGCCACCAGTTTTTCGACCACACCATTGGCGCAGACCACTTCGACCGTTTGCTCGTCGGCAAAGCTGCCGGTGCCGACAAACACGTCGACGCGGTTACGGGCGTAGTAGCCGGTGCGCGAAGCGACCTGCTTGGAGATCACCTTCTCGGCGCTCTTGAGCACGTCCGGGAACGAGAACCAGCGCGGCTCGCCGATGGCACGGAACATCGGGTTGGTATTGAACTGCATGATCTGCCGCACCGAGTGACGCAGTGCCTTGGACGGGATGGTGCCCAGGTGGGTGCAGTTGCCGCCAACCTGGCGACGGCTATCAACCATCGCCACCTTGCGCCCTGCTTTGGCGGCGTTCATTGCCGCACCTTCTCCGGCCGGGCCGGAACCCAGCACCACTACGTCGTAGTTGTAGACAGCCATGCGTACTCCTTCAAAACTGGCCCGCCGGCCGGTTGGCCGCGGGGCGCGATCATGTCGCCGCGGCGCCATGGAAAAATTCGGGTGCAGTCTAATCAAGCGTGAACGCCGCGCACATTAACCCTTGGTCGCGTCGTAGGCGAATTTTGCCTTCACTACATATCGTGCAAAACACGCCTGCGCGAGCCGGCCATTGTCCTTGAATTAGTCGCGCGCGTCATCCGGCGTGCCACTGCATCAGCGACCACGGCGACCCACAGACGTGCGCAAAAAAAAACGGGAGCCTGCAGGCTCCCGTTGTTCACGACGCTATCGGCAGATCAGTGTGGGAAGGCTGGCGGGTTGACCCCGGCCATGTCTTCCATCACGCGCACTACCTGGCAGCTGTAACCGAATTCGTTGTCGTACCAGACGTACAGGACAACACGGTTTTCGTTGCAGATGGTCGCTTCAGCATCCACCACACCGGCGTGGCGCGAGCCAACGAAGTCGGTCGAAACCACTTCCTGCGAATTGACGTAGTCGATCTGCTTGTGCAGCTCGGAGTGCATCGCGGTCTGGCGCAGGTACTCGTTGATCTCTTCGCGGCTGGTGCCGTTTTCGAGGTTCAGGTTGAGGATGGCCATGGACACGTTCGGCGTCGGTACGCGAATCGCATTGCCAGTCAACTTGCCCTTGAGCACAGGCAGCGCCTTGGCAGCGGCGGTAGCAGCACCGGTCTCGGTGATGACCATGTTCAGCGGCGCGGCGCGGCCACGACGGCTGCCCTTGTGGAAGTTGTCGATCAGGTTCTGGTCGTTGGTGAACGAGTGAACGGTTTCGACGTGGCCATTGATGATGCCGAACTTGTCGTTGACTGCCTTGAGCACCGGCACGATGGCGTTGGTGGTGCAGGAAGCCGCGGAGATGATCTTGTCATCGGCGCTGATTTCACCGTGGTTGATGCCGTGCACGATGTTCTTCAGCGCGCCTTTGCCAGGTGCGGTGAGGATCACGCGGGCAGCGCCCGGGCACGCCAGGTGCTGGCCGAGGCCGTCGGCGTCACGCCATACACCGGTGTTGTCGACGATCAGCGCATCTTTGATGCCGTACTGGGTGTAGTCGACTTCGCTCGGGCTCTTGGCGTAGATCACCTGGATCAGGTTGCCGTTGGCAGTGATGGTGTTGTTGGCTTCGTCGATGGTGATGGTGCCATCGAACGGGCCATGCACCGAGTCACGACGCAGCAGGCTGGCACGCTTGACCAGGTCGTTTTCAGCACCCTTGCGAACAACGATGGCGCGCAGACGCAGGCCGTCGCCGCCACCGGTTTTTTCAATCAGGATGCGTGCCAGCAGACGGCCGATACGACCGAAGCCGTACAGCACAACGTCGGTGCCCTTGCGCGCCGAAACGTTTTGCTGACCTACCACGTCGGCCAGTTCTTCGCGAACGAACTGCTCGGCATTGCGGCCATTGCCTTCAAGCTTGAACTTGTTGGCCAGCTTGCCCAGGTCGACCGAAGCGGCGCCCAGTTTCAGCTCGCTCATCGCCTTGAGCAGAGGGAACGTCTCGTGGACAGACAGTTCGGTCTCGTCGGTCTGACGGTGACGCGCAAAGCGGTGCGCTTTGAGGATCGAGATCACCGAACGGTTGATCAGGCTACGGCCATAGATCGAGCTCACCACATTGTTGTTGCGGTAGAGCTGACCGATAAGCGGGATCATGGCTTCAGCCAAAGCTTCACGATCAATCCACTCACCAAGACACTGGTCGGGCTTCTGAGTCACGGGAACCTTCCACATGTAGGGGTAGAAAAAAGGGGCTACATTATGACGCCCCACGGCGTATCGAGCAATGAGCGCCTGTCGTTAACGCTGCACACCGCAGCTTGAGCCCTCGCGAGCCTGACAGCTGGCACCGGCGTCGGTACAATCGACCTCTTTGCCGCAACGCTTGGAGTGCATTCTCCCGTGTCAGTTCTGCGCTTACCGCAATTGTCGGCCCAGGCCGGCAAACAAACCTGGGGCAACCTGCCCGGTGCCGCCCTCAGCCTGGCCATCGCCGAGGCCGCCAGTGGCGCCCGGCGCTTTACCCTGTTGCTGACCGCCGACAGCCAGGCTGCCGACCGTCTCGAGCAGGAGCTGCGCTTCTTTGCCCCGGACCTGCCGGTGCTGCCGTTCCCCGACTGGGAAACCCTGCCGTACGATCTGTTCTCGCCGCATCAGGACATCATCTCGCAGCGTATCGCCAGCCTGTACCGGCTGCCGGAACTGGACCACGGCATCCTCGTGGTGCCGATCACCACCGCCCTGCACCGCCTGGCGCCAACGCGCTTTCTGCTCGGCAGCAGCCTGGTCCTCGACGTCGGCCAGACCATCGACGTCGAGCAGATGCGCAGCCGCCTCGAAGCCAGCGGCTATCGCTGTGTCGACACGGTCTACGAGCATGGCGAATTTGCCGTGCGCGGCGCACTGATCGACCTGTTCCCGATGGGCAGCAAACTGCCGTTTCGGATCGACCTGTTCGACAACGAAATCGAGACCTTGCGCACCTTCGATCCAGAGACCCAGCGCTCGATCGACAAGGTCGAATCGGTACGCCTGCTGCCGGCACGCGAATTTCCGATGCAGAAGGAAGAAGTCACCCGCTTCAAGGCGCGTTTCCGCGAACGCTTCGACGTGGATTTTCGCCGCAGCGCAATCTTCCAGGACCTCGCCAGCGGGATCATCCCGGCCGGTATCGAGTACTACCTGCCGCTGTTCTTCGAAGAAACCGCGACGCTGTTCGACTACCTGCCGGCTGACACCCAGGTGTTCTCGATGCCCGGCGTCGAGCAGGCTGCCGAGCACTTCTGGAACGACGTGCGTGGGCGCTATGAAGACCGCCGCGGCGACCTGACCCGGCCACTGCTGCCGCCGGCTGAACTGTTCATGCCAGTGGAAGACTGCTTCGCCCGCCTCAAGCAGTGGCCGCGGGTCGTAGTCAGCAGTGACGACCTCGAGCCCGGCGCTGGCCGGCAGAGCTTCCCGGCGCGCGAGCTGCCCAACCTGGCCATCGAAGCCAAGGCCAATCAACCCCTGGCGGCGCTGTCGGCGTTTCTTGATCAATTCCCGGGTCGGGTGCTGTTCACTGCCGAGTCTGCCGGCCGCCGCGAGGTGCTGCTGGAGCTGCTCGAACGGCTCAAGCTGCGCCCGCAGACCGTCGACGGCTGGACCGATTTCATCACCGGCAAGGAGCGACTGGCGATCACCATCGCGCCGCTCGACTACGGCTTGCTGCTGGACGACCCGGCACTGGCATTGATCGCTGAAAGCCCGCTGTTCGGCCAGCGCGTGATGCAGCGCCGACGCCGCGAGAAGCGCGGTGAGGCGGCCAACGACGCGGTGATCAAAAACCTCACCGAGCTGCGTGAAGGCGCGCCGGTGGTGCATATCGATCACGGCGTCGGCCGCTACCTGGGCCTGGCCACGTTGGAAATCGACGGCCAGGCCGCCGAATTTCTCACCCTCGAATACGCCGAGAACGCCAAGCTGTACGTGCCGGTGGCCAACCTGCACCTGATCGCCCGCTATACCGGCAGCGATGATGCCCTGGCGCCACTGCACCGGCTCGGCTCGGAAACCTGGCAGAAGGCCAAGCGCAAAGCCGCCGAACAGGTCCGCGATGTGGCCGCCGAACTGCTCGACATCTATGCCCGGCGCGCCGCGCGCAAAGGCTACGCCTTTGCCGACCCTGCGGCCGACTACGCCACCTTCAGCGCCGGCTTCCCGTTCGAGGAAACACCCGATCAGCAGAACGCCATCGACGCGGTGCGCGAGGACATGCTCGCTGCCAAGCCGATGGACCGACTGGTCTGCGGCGATGTTGGCTTCGGCAAGACCGAAGTGGCCATGCGCGCGGCGTTCATCGCCGTGCACAGCGGCCGCCAGGTAGCCGTACTGGTGCCGACCACCCTCCTCGCCCAGCAGCACTACAACAGCTTCCGCGACCGCTTTGCCGACTGGCCGGTAACCGTCGAGGTGATGAGCCGCTTCAAGTCGGCCAAGGACATCGCCGCTGCCGCCGCCAACCTGGCCGAGGGCAAGATCGACATCCTCATCGGCACGCACAAGTTGCTGCAGGATGACGTGCGTTTCAAAGACCTTGGCCTGGTGGTGATCGACGAAGAGCACCGCTTTGGCGTGCGGCAAAAAGAGCAGCTCAAGGCCCTGCGCAGCGAAGTCGACATCCTCACCCTGACCGCCACGCCGATCCCGCGCACCCTGAACATGGCCGTGGCCGGCATGCGCGACCTGTCGATCATCGCCACCCCGCCGGCGCGCCGGCTGTCGGTGCGCACCTTCGTCATGGAGCAGAACAACAGCACGGTCAAGGAAGCCCTGCTGCGCGAACTGCTGCGTGGCGGCCAGGTGTATTACCTGCACAACGATGTCAAGACCATCGAGAAGTGCGCCGCCGACCTCGCCGAACTGGTACCTGAAGCGCGCATCGGCATCGGCCACGGGCAGATGCGCGAGCGCGAGCTGGAACAGGTCATGAGCGACTTCTACCACAAGCGCTTCAACGTGCTGATCGCCTCGACCATCATCGAAACCGGTATCGACGTGCCCAGCGCCAACACCATCGTCATCGAGCGCGCCGACAAGTTTGGCCTGGCCCAGCTGCACCAGCTGCGCGGCCGGGTTGGCCGTAGCCACCACCAGGCCTATGCCTACCTGCTCACCCCTGCCCGGCAGAAGGTCAGCAGCGACGCTGAAAAACGCCTGGAGGCGATTGCCAACACTCAGGACCTCGGTGCCGGCTTCGTGCTGGCCACCAACGACCTGGAAATCCGCGGCGCCGGCGAGTTGCTTGGCGATGGCCAGAGCGGCCAGATCCAGGCGGTCGGCTTCACCCTGTACATGGAAATGCTCGAACGCGCGGTCAAGGCGATCCGCAAGGGCAATCAGCCAAACCTGGAACAACCACTGGGCGGCGGCCCGGAAATCAACCTGCGCCTGCCGGCGTTGATCCCGGAAGACTACCTGCCCGATGTGCATGCACGGCTGATCCTGTACAAGCGCATCGCCTCGGCGGCCGACGAAGAAGGCCTCAAGGACCTGCAGGTGGAGATGATCGACCGTTTCGGCCTGTTACCGGAGCCGACCAAGAACCTGATCCGCATCACCCTGCTCAAGCTGCAGGCAGAAAAACTCGGCATCAAGAAAGTCGACGGCGGCCCCAACGGCGGCAAGATCGAATTCGAAGCCGAGACACCGGTCGACCCACTGACCCTGATCAAGCTGATCCAGGGCCAGCCCAAACGCTACAAGTTCGAAGGCGCGACCCAGTTCCGCTTCCTGGTGCCGATGGAACGCCCGGATGAACGCTTCAATACCGTGGAGGCGCTGTTCGAGCGCCTCACCCCACAGCCTGCTTGAAGGAAGTTACATGCGTGCCATTCGTTGCCTGACCTTGCTGCTGACGCTGTGTGCGCCGACGGCGTTCGCTGATGGCTTGTATCAGGTGGAAATGCTGCTGGTGCGGCAAAACGATGTACCGGCGGTAACCAGCCGGTTCGCTCCCGAAGACTGGCGCGCCGGCGCACCGCGCTTGAGCAAGGAAGCCGAACGGCCACCGGTGCTGACCGACGAAGCGACTCGCCTGGAGGCCACGCCGAGCTATACCGTGCTGCTGCACAAAGCCTGGCAGCAACAACTCGGCAGCGAGCCCAGCAGGATTGCTCTGGGCGCTGGCGAGGAGCAGTTCGGTCACTTCCCGATCGAGGGCAACCTGAGCCTGGCCGATGGCCGCTTCATCGCCGTGCAAGCGAGCTTCTGGGTCAACCAGCTCGATGGCAACGGTAACGTGCTGCGCAGCGAGCACTTCCAGCAGAGCAATCGCAACATGAAAAGCGGGCAGCTGACCTTCCTTGACGGCGGCCACCTGGCACTGCTGCTGAAAGTCGCACCCGTCGGCGCGCGCAAACTGCCGGAGATGACTCCGGAGATGATGGAGCAGTGACACCGTGACCTCCGACGCGCTCGCGCTGGTGCGCAGCAACCCCAGCTGGAAACGCGCCTTCTCCGCAGCGGTGCTGCAACGCGGCCAGCGCTACGCCGAAGAAGACCGGGTACAGGTCCTCGACCATGACGAAACGCGGATCGAAGCCACCTGCCGCGGCAGTGGCAGCGGCCTCTATACCCAGCGCATCCTTATCACAGCGGTTGCTGGCCAGTGCCATGTGCGCGGCCACTGCTCGTGCCCGGTCAGAGAGAACTGCAAACACTGCGCTGCGGTGCTGTTCACCCTGCTCGACAGCAGCGCGCCGGCAGACAGCGACACCCTGCCCCATCATTTGCAGCACTGGCTGCAAGGGATGCAGCAACCGGCCACAGTCAGCCTCGGCGCAGATGACAAACGCGGGCGGATGGTCTGCTATCAGTTGGTGCTCCATGAAGACCGCAGCTGCAGCCTGCGCGTGCGCAAAGGCACCGACGATGAGCGTGGCCTGCGCTTCAGCCGGGTGCAGTCGCTGTATGACTTCTTGTATGACACGCCGCGCTTCGTCACCGCTGAAGACCTGCGCATCCTGCGCCAGCTGAATGGGCAGAACATCCCCTACGGGCAGGACCGCGGCTACGCACTCAAAGGCCAGGAAGGCGGCGAATTACTGCAGCGTGCGCTGGACACCGGCCGCGTCCTGTACAGCGACGACCGGCCGCTGCTGCACCAGGGCCCGGAGCGCGAGGCCGAGTTCCGCTGGGTGCGTCAGAGCGATGCCACCTATTGCGGCAGCTGGTACAGCGGCGAGGCGAGGCTGTTCGTGCTGGCACTGTCGCCACTGTTCTGGCTGGATGTACGCGCTGGTGAAATTGGCCGTGTCAGCCACTCACTCGACCCGCACATCGCCCTGCAACTGTCGTTGGCACCACCGGTGCCCGAGCATCTGGTTGTGCCGCTGAGCCACAAGCTCAACGCGCTCAACCATCAGGTGCCGACCCCGACCCAGGTCAAGCAACAACTGCTCGAAGACATCCAGCCGACACCGCGACTGACCCTGGGCAGCCTCGAGTTCAGCGCCTACACGCCCAAGACCGGGCGCATGCAGCGGCAGATGCAACACCGCGCCGCGCTGGCGTTCGACTACGATGGCGTGCTGGCAACTGGCAACGACGACAAGCCCCTGACCCGCCTGGTGGGTGCCACCAGCCAGCGCATCCGTCGTCAGCCCCAGGCCGAGCAAGCCATGCGCAAGACCCTGCGCGAGCTGGGTTTCAAGCTGGCCACTCGGCAAAGCAAAGCGCTACCTGACAGTGCCGGCGATATGCATCAGCTTGCTGACGACGAAGCCTGGCTGACATTTGCCCGCGACGGCTTGCCGCGCCTGCGTGAGGCCGGCTGGCACATCGATGTGCACCGTGACTTTGCCTTCAGTTTGCAGGAGGTCGAAGACTGGTACGCCAGCGTCGACGAAGCACCCGGTCACGAATGGTTCGACCTTGAGCTGGGCATCGTCGTCGACGGCCAGCGCCACAGCCTGCTGCCGATCGTGCTGCAACTGCTGCGCAGCAATCCGGAAATGCTGCGCCCCAGCGAACTGGCCCGACGTAGCGACGACGAGCACCTGCTGCTGGACCTCAACCGCGGACGCCTCGACAGCGCGCCACTGCGTGTTGCCCTGCCCTATGGACGGATCAAGGCGGTGATGGCGACGCTCGGCGAGCTGTATCTGCACGAACACACAGGCGGCCCAGCGCTGCGCCTGGATCGCGCCGATGCCGCGCGCCTGACCGATATCGAACAAATACCCCTGCTGTGGGAAGGCGGCGACCACGTGCGCGGCCTCGGCCGGCGCTTGCGCGATGCACGTGACATCCAGGTCGAACCGCCGCTCGCCCTCAACGCGACCCTGCGCCCGTATCAGCAGCAGGGCCTGAACTGGCTGCAGGCGTTGCGCGAGATCGGCACAGGCGGGATTCTGGGCGACGACATGGGCTTGGGCAAGACCCTGCAGACCCTCGCCCATCTGCTGCTGGAGAAACAACACGGCCGCCTGCTGCAGCCAGCATTGGCAGTAATGCCGACCAGCCTGATCCCCAACTGGGTCGACGAAGCCCAGCGCTTCGCCCCCGACTTGCGCGTGCTGGCCCTGCATGGGCCGGCACGCAGCAAGCACTTCGCCAGCCTTGACCAATACGACCTGGTCCTGACCACCTATGCGCTGGTGCCGCGCGATATAGAGCAGCTGCGCGGGCAGCACTGGCACACGCTGGTGCTGGATGAAGCGCAGAACATCAAGACCAGCACCAGCAAGGCCGCCGTGGCCGTCGGTGAGCTGCAGGCGGGCCAACGCCTGTGCCTGACCGGCACACCAATGGAAAACAACCTCGGCGAGCTGTGGTCGCTGTTTCACTTCCTCATGCCCGGCTGGCTGGGCGACAGCAAACGCTTCAATCAGGAATACCGCACCCCCATCGAGCGCCATGGCGACCAGGAACGTCTGGCCCACCTGGCCGGGCGCATTCGCCCGTTCCTGCTGCGCCGGACCAAAGAACAGGTGGCCAAGGAGCTGCCAGCCAAGACCGAGATCGTGCATTGGGTCGAGCTCAGCGACGCCCAGCGCGACACCTACGAGGCGGTGCGGGTGGCGATGGACAAGAAGGTCCGCGACGAACTTGCCCGCAACGGCGCGGCGCGCAGCCAGATCGTGATCCTCGATGCCTTGTTGAAGCTGCGCCAGGTGTGCTGCGACCTGCGCCTGGTCAAGAGTGTCGAGAGCAAAGGCAATCAGGCCGACAAAGGCAAGCTGGGCAGCCTGCTGCAGATGCTTGAAGAGCTGCTCAGCGAAGGCCGCCGAGTCCTGTTGTTCTCCCAGTTCACCTCGATGCTGGCACTGATCGAGCAGGAGCTGATCAAGCGCGACATCCGCTACAGCCTGCTGACCGGCGACACCCGAGATCGGCGCGCACCGGTGCAGCAGTTCCAGCAGGGTGACAGCGAAGTGTTTCTGATCAGCCTCAAGGCCGGTGGCACCGGGCTCAACCTGACCGCTGCAGATACCGTGATTCACTACGACCCGTGGTGGAACCCGGCCAGCGAAAACCAGGCGACCGACCGTGCCTATCGCATCGGCCAGGACAAACCGGTATTCGTCTACAAGCTGATCACCCGCGGTACCGTCGAGGAGAAGATTCAGTTGCTGCAGCAAGAGAAGGCAGCACTCGCCGCCGGCCTGCTCGATGGCGGCCAGAGCGGTCAGTGGCGTCTGGGTGATGAAGAGATCGAAGCGCTGTTTGCGCCGCTGCCGGGCAAGCGCAGCCGTTAATGGTCTGACTCGGCATCAAGCCGTTCTCTTTTGGGGAGTGGCTGAGGCGTACTGCCGGTCGGCGGAGCCACTCGCCCAAGGAGAGGTGCCACGGAGGCAATTTCGAGTCGGGGCCAGTTTAGCGACAACGCAATTAGTCTTCCTCGTCTAATGCTCCGATATCTGGCTTATGGGCTAGCGCAGAGACAGGAGGATTTTGATATGACCTGTCAATTTCAATACCTGCTCGTTCAGCCTTTTCTTCTATAACTTGCCTGCGCGCGCTGTGCATTTCCTGTAGCGCAGGAAGTAGCTCTCGCCAACGAGGCTTGTCTTTTTGCTTGAATGCCTGAAGCCAAAACTCTTTCTCCGACTTCAGCTCCACAGTAAATAAATAGCTCGCCTGCCCAACTGGATCTTTGTCTCCGCGTGAGCTCCAAGCATCTAACTTCATATGGTAACCATCTTTATAGAAATACCATCTATAAAACCCCGTGCCCGCCAACCACTGCTCATCCGACATCTCGTAATGGGGATCAAAGCATGGGTGAGTCATAATCACTCCCTCTAATATTCCCCCCGAGCATTGCTGACGCCGACCCCACCCCCTGCCGGATATACGCGGATCAGAAGGATAGATATATCGTATCCAGCCAGCCTGAACCACATCATTAATCACACGATAAGCAAACGCCTTCGCCACTGGGACGTCACTACGACTAGGCACCCCTCTCAGGGTTAGACGAAGAGCATCTAACTTACCCATGGTGCGCTTTTCATCATCAGTAATACTTAAGCCGACAACACTGTCAAATGTGACTGCCGACACACCTACAGTCACTCTGACTTCCGGCAGTGCAGCGCTGGAAAAAGGCAGATCAAATTCATGAAAACAAAGCCCTAATTCCTTCATGCAGTCACTAGAGAGCGGTACTGGACTGGCATCCTTAAAATCTTTCAGCTCTCCCCCCATGGGGATATCCACAATAATCTTTTTCTCCTCCTCACACCCTGCCAAAAAAATCAAAGCCACGAACAAGAAGAACTTCATAAAGTTATTACCCAGCCCGTAGCATAATAAATTGGCCCTCCATATATTCAGCAAAACTGCTACATACCCAATATAAAAATGGGTGCTTCGTTCATAGACTTGTCGATAGCGATCCCTTCCCGCTCTGCGCTTGCCTCTATAGTTTGACGACGAATTCGATAGCTATCCAATAATTCTGGCAATAGTCGCTTCCAGTTAGATCGATCTTGAAGACACTGCGGGTCTTGTGCGTTGGCAGTTCGTAGGGCGGCACGTTGACGGCGTGGTACAGGCAGCCACTCACCAGCGGGCTATCAGGGTCACCTTCAAGAAAATCGACCAGCACCTCCATGCCAACCCGCGGGATGGCCACACCGTCATAGCGCTCCCCAGCCCAGCTGACGACACCCGCAGCCTGCAACTGCTGGTCTCGTCGCCTGTGGCCTCGCAGTCCCAGAAGAACTGATGCCTCACTCAGCGGAAATCGAGATACTCATGCGCATCAATTTTCTATAACAAAAATAGGGGCATCTTGGTAAGTCCGGTCGATCTCAATACCTGCCTTCTCGGCCTTTTCCTCGGTAGCCTGACGACGCATTCGGAAGTGTTCCAGCTTGGCAGGTAGTAGCTCTATCCATTGAGGTTTATCTTTCGGCTCAAATGCTCCGAGCAAAAACTCTTTCTCTGATTTAACCTCTACACTAAATAGGTAGCTCGCCTGACCTACCGGATCTTTTTCGTCTCGGGAGCTCCAGCCGCTAAGCTCAAGATAATATCCTTCCTTGAAAAAATGCCAATAATAGAACCGATCGCTTTCCCACTGTTCGTCAGACATTACGTAATGCGGATCAAAGCGCGGCGGCGTCATTATTACTCTACCGCACATATCACCACATGCCTCAAATCTTCCAGACTCAGCTCCCGCTATCCGTGGATCATATCGATATATATAGCGCCCCCATCCAGCACCTAATATATCTGCAATCACCTTATAGGCAAACTCCTTGGCAACTGGGGTCTTACTGTAACTTGGCACCCCCCTCAATCTCAGGCTGATAGAGTCTAGCTTACCGTGAGTCCGCGGCCTATCATCTATAACGTTGAGGGCTACTACGTGCTCAAACTTTAATGATGACTCGCCGACTAAGACCTCTACATCTGGAAGCGCCAAGCTCGAAAACGGTTTTTTAAATTTGTGATAACACAGCTCTAACTTTGTCATGCACTCGGTCGAGAACTTAATTGGGCTACCCCCCAAAAAATCACTAATTTCTCCGCCCATTGTTAAGCTCACCAACATCTTAGACTCCTCCTTGCAACCCATTAAGAAAACGAAAACCACTAAAATCAATGATTTCATGTCGCTGCGTTCCAGCTAGAAATTGCCAGTATTTCACCTTCCATGTAATCAGCTTTGTCCGCCATCAGCCTGTGATAAGAATCGGCAATTTCTGTTATAAATTCCATTCGATCATTCGCAACGTATAAATCTCCTTCCTTCATTTCTACCTTGAGCTCTTCATCCTCTACATCGCAAGCTGTACTAAAGGCCGCAAGGCGCTTAGGGAATCCAGGCACGAACTCCATGGCTTGCTGAGCACTCAGTACACCTTGAAACGGAATGTCGTTGTAAATCAGTGGCTGTAATACCTTGCGCTGCTCATGGTCAGCGATATCAATGAGTGAGGCGAGTTGAAGCCTGCGCCTGTCATCCCCTGGCGAACTATTCTCGCACTCAGCAATTTTCTGAAATCCTTCGCGCAAGTACTCATTGATCGAAAAGTTTCCCATTACACTCAGCGACTCTTCCGCCCAAGGCATCTCTTTTAAATTGTCCAGTGCCTTAGCCGGATATCTCGAAGCATCACGCTCCTCCGAGCACTTCGCAAACATTTCAGGGTAATTGGCATAGAACCAATGCCACACATAGATATCCTGAAATAACCAGAAGCTGCCTTTACCGAGCGAGTCTTTGCCAATATGTAGAGCTTCCTTCGGCACCGCTGCTAGCGCCTCATACTTACCTCCACGAATCATAAATCTGTTGGATTTCTTAACAAAGTTCAACCCGCACATGACCTGCTTGCTGGCGAACGCTGCGAGGCCCATCCAATAAAACCTACCCTTCAACTCCGGGTTGCAGCCTTCTTCCAGCTCAAGATAAAACCGTGCATACGCTGCAGCGATGCGCGCTGCGCGGGCACTGAAGTCTCTTACCAGTTCAAGCTCTGCTCCCGTGGTCGGGCAGTATTTCTCAATGCTCAATATCTCAATGGCGCGGCACTGCCCCATGGCCCACAAGTGTTCGCAGCCGAAAACGACGGTGACAAGCGAATTAGGGTCGGTATTGGTCGTAAAAGTGGCCAGTGGCGGTATGCTCATTTATTGCGACTCCTTTCATAATTTTGGCTGTCGGCTGGGACTCTGGATTTCTTGCAGTTGAAGTAAAGGGCACCCCTCTGCGCATCCTCCGTATCAATTTTTGGAAAAAGGCCCTCTTTGTTTGCGCGAATAGCTTTCGGTGTAGCCGAACTCGCCTGATAAACCGCGACCTGTGCGGATTTCACCGGTAACCCTGTGCAACTGACCACTCTGACTTGTTCGTCATAGCGGTCCTGTACCTGCGCGCTGTTTTCGATGACGTATCCCGCATTGGCGCTGTCCACTGCGCCTGCCAACAGCGGCGCCTTGATCCGGAGCCCGCTACCACTCCCCGGCGTGCCGCCTGCGTTCAACAAGATCTGTGACCCAACCACCGTCACGCCACCTGGGTCGAGTTTGATAAAGCTGCCACCGGCCTTCACCGTCAGCTCCAGCCCGGCCTCGATCACCACCTTCTCGCCTGCTTTGATGTGGATCTCCCGGCCCACCTCAACCAACTGCGCATTGCCGATCTTCACGTGTTGGCTGTTGCCTACCGTTAGATGGTCTTCAGCCTTTATCTCGGTCTTGCGGTCGCCCACCGTGGTGCGATGCTCCTCGGCCTGGAACGTGCTGTAGCTGTTGCCCACCACGGTGTCGTGGCGCTCGTGGCCGACATGGATCTTCTGGTCGTGGCCAATGTTCTGGTCCCAGTTGCGCTGGGCATGGACGAAGATCTGCTCTTGATCCTTCTTGTCCTCGATGCGCAGTTCGTTGAAGCCTTTGCCGCCGGGGCTGCTCAGGGTTTTGAAGACACTGCGCGTCTTGTGCGTCGGCAGTTCATAGGGAGGGATGTTGACGCCGTGATACAGGCAGCCACTCACCAGCGGGCGATCGGGGTCGCCTTCGAGAAAATCGACCGGCACCTCCATGCCAACTCGCGGGATCGCCACGCCGCCATAGCGCTCGCCGGCCCAGCTGGATGACACCCGCAGTCAGCAACTGCGGGTCTCGTCGCCCGTGGCCTCGCGGTCCCAGAAGAACTGCACCTTCACCCAGCGGAAGTCGAGATACTCGTGTGTGTCACTTTTCCAAAACAAAAATAGGGGCATCTTGGTAAGTGCGGTCGATTTCAATACCTGCCCTCTCAGCCTGTTCCTCGGTGGCCTCACGACGCGTTTGATAGTGTTCCAACTTGGCAGGCAACAGCTCTACCCATCGGGGTTTATCTTTCGATTCAAATGCTTCGCGCCAAAACTCTTTTTCAGATTTGACTTCCACACTAAACAAGTAACTTGCCTGACCCACTGGATCCTTTTCGCTTCGCGAACTCCATGCACCGAAGTCCAAATAATAACCATCCTTATAAAAATACCAATTATAGAAACCGTCGCTTTGCCACTGCTCATCAGACATCTGATAATAAGGATCAAAGCGCGGAGGAGTCATAGTTACTTTTCCGCAAGCCTGACTCCCACACGCCTCAAACTTTTCAGACTCAGATCCCGCTATTCGCGGATCAAATCTATATATATATCGCTTCCATCCAGCACCTAAGATTTGTGTAATCACACCGTAGGCGAACTCTTTAGCAACCGGAGTTTTGCTGTAGCTTGGCACTCCCCTCAACGTAAGTCGGATATCGTCTATTTTACCCTGTGTGCGCGGTATATCATCTATGACATTTAGACCTATTACATGTTCGAATCTCAATGACGCCCCACCCACCAGCACGTCTACATCTGGAAGTATCAAACTTGAAAACGGCTTTCTGTACTTGTGATAACACAGGTCTAATTTTTTCATGCATTCACTTGAAAGATTTATTGGACTACCCCCCAAGAAATCAGCAATCTCTGCACCCATTGACAAACTTACCAACACTTTGGACTCCTCCTTGCAACCCACCAAAAAAACAAAACCCATCAAGATCAAATATTTCACGTGGATGCGTTCCAGCTTGAAATTGCCAGCATTTCGCCTTCCATGTAATCACCTTTTCCCCCCATTAGCCTGTGATAGGAACCTGCAATTTCAGTTATAAACTCCATACGATCATTTTCCACATATAAATCTCCCTTCTCCATTACTACCTTCAGCTCTTCATCATCGACATCGCAAGCTGTGCTGAATGCAGCAAGGCGTTTCGGAAGCCCAGGTAAAAACTCCGCAGCTTGCTGAGCGTCCAGTACACCCTGAAATGACACATCGTCGTAAATCAATGGCTGTAAAACTTCACGCTGTTCGTGGTCGGCTATGCGCATCAGGGAGTCGAGCTGTGCCTTTCGCCTTTCCTCTCCTCCCGGGCTGGCTTCATACTCCGCTATCTTCTGAAACCCCACACGCAAATAGTCGTTCATTGAAAAATTCCTGAGGACGCTTAACGCCTCTTCCGCCCACGGCATCTCCTTTAAATTATCCAATGCCTTAGCGGAATATTTTAAAGCATCACGCTCCTCCGAACATTTCGCGAACATCTCCGGGTAATTGGCATAAAACCAATGCCAAACATAAATATCCTGAAATAACCAGAAATTGCCTTTACCCAATGAGCCCTTGCCAACCTCCATGGTCCCTTGCCCTATTGTTGCCGGTGTAAAATATGGACTTATCGGCTTAGTATACGTACTCAGTTCTTTGACAAAATCCAAACCACACATGACCTGCTTGCTGGCGAACGCTGCAAGGCCCATCCAGTAAAACCTTCCCTTGAGGTCCGGATTGCAGCCCTCTTCCAGCTCTAGATAAAATCGTGCATACGCTGCAGCGATGCGCGCTGCGCGGGCACTGAAGTCGCTTACCAATTCAAGCTCTGCTCCCGTGGTCGGGCAGTATTTCTCAATGCTCAATATCTCAATGGCGCGGCACTGCCCCATGGCCCACAAGTGTTCGCAGCCGAAAACGACGGTGACAAGCGAATTAGGGTCGGTATTGGTCGTAAAAGTGGCCAGTGGCGGTATGCTCATTTATTGCGACTCCTTTCATAATTTTGGCTGTCGGCTGGGACTCTGGATTTCTTGCAGTTGAAGTAAAGGGCACCCCTCTGCGCATCCTCCGTATCAATTTTTGGAAAAAGGCCCTCTTTGTTTGCGCGAATAGCTTTCGGTGTAGCCGAACTCGCCTGATAAACCGCGACCTGTGCGGATTTCACCGGTAACCCTGTGCAACTGACCACTCTGACTTGTTCGTCATAGCGGTCCTGTACCTGCGCGCTGTTTTCGATGACGTATCCCGCATTGGCGCTGTCCACTGCGCCTGCCAACAGCGGCGCCTTGATCCGGAGCCCGCTACCACTCCCCGGCGTGCCGCCTGCGTTCAACAAGATCTGTGACCCAACCACCGTCACGCCACCTGGGTCGAGTTTGATAAAGCTGCCACCGGCCTTCACCGTCAGCTCCAGCCCGGCCTCGATCACCACCTTCTCGCCTGCTTTGATGTGGATCTCCCGGCCCACCTCAACCAACTGCGCATTGCCGATCTTCACGTGTTGGCTGTTGCCTACCGTTAGATGGTCTTCAGCCTTTATCTCGGTCTTGCGGTCGCCCACCGTGGTGCGATGCTCCTCGGCCTGGAACGTGCTGTAGCTGTTGCCCACCACGGTGTCGTGGCGCTCGTGGCCGACATGGATCTTCTGGTCGTGGCCAATGTTCTGGTCCCAGTTGCGCTGGGCATGGACGAAGATCTGCTCTTGATCCTTCTTGTCCTCGATGCGCAGTTCGTTGAAGCCATTGCCGCCGGGGCTGCTGAGGGTCTTGAAGACACTGCGGGTCTTGTGCGTCGGCAGTTCATAGGGCGGCACGTTGACGCCGTGGTACAGGCAACCACTCACCAGCGGGCGATCGGGATCGCCTTCGAGAAAGTCGACCAGTACCTCCATACCTACTCGCGGGATCGCCACGCCGCCATAGCGCTCGCCAGCCCAGCTGGACGACACACGCAGCCAGCAACTGCTGGTTTCGTCACCTATGGCCTCGCGAACCCAGGAGAACTGCACCTTCACCCGGCCGTAGTCGAGACACTTGGATGCATCATTCCCCTAAAGCAAAAATAGGAGCATCTTGATAGGTGCGATCGATCTCAACGCCTGCCCTTTCAGCCTTTTCCTCAGAGACCTGACGTTCCGCTCGATAGGCTTCCAATTTTTGAGGCAAAAGCTCTAGCCATTGATGCTTATCTTTCGGCTCAAAGGCCTCAAGCCAAAATTCTTTTTCAGATTTAACCTCTACACTGAACAAATAGCTCGCCTGGCCTATCGGATCTTTTTCGTCTCGCGAACTCCACGCGCTAAACTGAAGGTAATAACCGTCCTTGAAGAAATACCAGTTATAAAATCGATCGCTTTGCCACTGCTCATCAGTCATCTCATAATGAGGATCAAAACGCGGGTGAGTCATGAAAACTTTGGTGCACTCCTCATCTCTACATGCTTGGAATTTTTCCGACTCAGTGCCAACTATTCGTGGGTCAAAACGATATATGTAGCGCTTCCATCCAGCGCCTAAAATATTAGCAATCACTTCATAGGCGAACTCCTTAGCGATGGGGGTTTTACTGTAACTTGGCACTCCCCGTAATGTCAGCCTAATAGCGTCTAACTTCCCCTCAGTCTTCGGCCTATCATCTATAATGCTGAGGGCTACCACATGCTCGAACTTTAATGATGACTCACTCACCATTACACTTACATTCGGAAGTGCAAGACTGGAAAATGGCCTGTCAAATTCGTGATAGCATAGCTCTAATTTCTTCATGCAGTCACTCGAAATCGCTACCGGACTATCTCTCAAGAAATCATTAATTTCCGCACCCATGGATAGATTCACTAACACCTTAGACTCCTGCTTGCAACCTGTCAAAAAGACGAGCACCATCAAAACTAAAACTTTCATTTCGCTGCATTCCAGCTCGAGATTGCTCTTATTTCATACTCCATGTAGTCAGCCTTATCATTCATTAGGTCATGATAACGAATTACAATTTTTTTAATAAATCCCATGCGATCATTTTCAACGTACAAATCTCCTTCATTCATTTGTACCTTGAGTTCTTCGTCGTCTACATCGCAGGCTGCACTAAAGGCTGCAAGGCGCTTCGGAAACCCGGGCACGAACTCCATCGCTTGCTGAGCGCTCAATACACCTTGAAACCATATATCCTTGTAAATCAACGGTTGTAAAACTTTGCGCTGCTCGTGGTCGGCTATGTCCATTAGGGAAGAAAATTGAAGATTACGCTTTCGCTCTCCAGGCGCGCTCGCCTCGCATTTGGCTATCTTGTCAAATCCTCCGCGCAAGTACTCATTTATCGAAAAGTTACCCATGATGCTCAGCGACTCTTCCGCCCACGGCATCTCCTTTAGATTATTCAGCGCCTTAGCCGGATACTTCGAAGCATCACGCTCCTCGGAGCACTTCGCAAACATTTCAGGGTAGTTGGCATAAAACCAATGCCAAACATAAATGTCCTGGAACAACCAAAAATTTCCTTTCCCTAGCGAGTCCTTGCCAATTTCCAACCCTTTCTGGCCTAGCCACACTGGCGGGTAATACTCACTTACCGGTTTTGTATAGGTACTGACTTCCTTGACAAAATCCAGGCCGCACATGACCTGCTTGCTGGCGAACGCTGCGAGTCCCATCCAATAAAACCTACCCTTCAACTCTGGGTTGCAGCCTTCTTCCAACTCCAGATAAAACCGTGCATATGCAGCAGCTATGCGCGCTGCACGGGCACTGAAGTCTGCTACCAGTTCAAGCTCTGCTCCCGTGGTCGGGCAGTATTTCTCAACGCTCAATACTTCAATGGCGCGGCACTGCCCCATGGCCCATAAGTGTTCACAGCCGAAAACGACGGTGACAAGCGAATTAGGGTCGGTATTGGTCGTAAAAGTGGCCAGTGGCGGTATGCTCATTTATTGCGACTCCTTTCATAATTTTGGCTGTCGGCTGGGACTCTGGATTTCTTGCAGTTGAAGTAAAGGGCACCCCTCTGCGCATCCTCCGTATCAATTTTTGGAAAAAGGCCCTCTTTGTTTGCGCGAATAGCTTTCGGTGTAGCCGAACTCGCCTGATAAACCGCGACCTGTGCGGATTTCACCGGTAACCCTGTGCAACTGACCACTCTGACTTGTTCGTCATAGCGGTCCTGTACCTGCGCGCTGTTTTCGATGACGTATCCCGCATTGGCGCTGTCCACTGCGCCTGCCAACAGCGGCGCCTTGATCCGGAGCCCGCTACCACTCCCCGGCGTGCCGCCTGCGTTCAACAAGATCTGTGACCCAACCACCGTCACGCCACCTGGGTCGAGTTTGATAAAGCTGCCACCGGCCTTCACCGTCAGCTCCAGCCCGGCCTCGATCACCACCTTCTCGCCTGCTTTGATGTGGATCTCCCGGCCCACCTCAACCAACTGCGCATTGCCGATCTTCACGTGTTGGCTGTTGCCTACCGTTAGATGGTCTTCAGCCTTTATCTCGGTCTTGCGGTCGCCCACCGTGGTGCGATGCTCCTCGGCCTGGAACGTGCTGTAGCTGTTGCCCACCACGGTGTCGTGGCGCTCGTGGCCGACGTGGATCTTCTGGTCGTGGCCGATGTTCTGGTCCCAGTTGCGCTGGGCATGGACAAAGATCTGCTCCTGATCCTTCTTATCCTCGATGCGCAGTTCGTTGAAGCCTTTGCCGCCGGGGCTGCTGAGGGTCTTGAAGACACTGCGGGTCTTGTGCGTTGGCAGTTCGTAGGGAGGGACGTTGACGCCGTGGTACAGGCAACCACTCACCAGCGGGCGATCGGGATCGCCTTCGAGAAAGTCGACCAGTACCTCCATACCTACTCGCGGGATCGCCACGCCGCCATAGCGCTCGCCAGCCCAGCTGGACGACACACGCAGCCAGCAACTGCTGGTCTCGTCGCCTGTGGCCTCGCGGTCCCAGAAGAACTGCACTTTCACCCGGCCGTATTCATCGCAGTAGATTTCTTCGTCTTTGGGGCCGGTGACCACGGCGGTCTGGCTGCCCAGTACCTGGGGTTTGGGATGCTTGAGCGCAGGGCGATAGAACACGTCCCATGGCGTGGCTAGGAAGCGGTTGCGATAGCCTTGGTGGAAGCCGTCGGGATCGTTGCTGGTATCGCTGGTCACCGACTCTTCCAGGACTTGTGGCTGCTTGCCTTCGTGATGCACTTCGGTCAGCAGCCACAGATCGTTCCATTCGCTGCGCGGGTGCTGAGACAGCTCCAGGAAGTGGCCGCTTACCAGCCGGGTCACGTCGCTTTGGCCCTCACCTAGTCGGTAGTCTGCGCGGTGACGCTCCAGAGCGCGCTGGCTCAGTTGCCTGCCGCGGGCGCGGTCGGTGAAGCTGGCTGGGTAGTCGTAGTCTTCCAAGTCTGGTTCTTGGGTAGCCGTTGGTTCGGGTTTGTAGGCAGCCTCCAGCAGCAGGCGAGGCTTCTTGAAATCGTAGTCACGTCGACTGACGCGGCTGGTGCGGGTCGCCAGGCGCACATTAAAGCGCTTGATCACCGCGTCTTCGGCGGCCATGCCGGAGTCCTGCACGTAGGGCGCTGGGCGGCCGAGTCTGGGGAAGAAGGTCTGGTCGTCGCCGAACACCAGCAAGTGGCCGTCGCGGCTGTGCTCGAAGTGGTAGTGCACGCCTTCTTCTTCGCATAGGCGCTGGATGAAATGGAGGTCGGATTCGTCGTACTGCACGCAGTACTCGCGGACCGGGCACGGGGTGCCTAGGCTGAAGCGGTAGGCGTCGCTTAGCAGGCCGTGCTCTTCGAAGATCTTGGCGATGATCTGCGGCGCGGTCAGTTGCTGGAAGATGCGCTGGTTGGTGCGGTGTGCGAGGTAGGCAATACGCGGTACTAGTACCACGCGGTAACGATGCAGGCGTTTGCCTGAATCACCTTGAGCGACCTGATAGACCTGAGCGTGGATGCCGTTGCCGGCCGTGTCGTAGGCCAGAAACGCCTGTTTGTGCAACAGACTTTCCAGGTCAATATCAGGGCGTTCGCTGACCAGTTCCAGCTCGAAGCGGTACGGTTGGCTGATGGCCTCGTGGCCGGTGAACGACAACACTTGAAAGTCGGTGTCGAGGTCTTCCAGCGTGAGGCTGAAGTGGGTTTCATGGCTGACGCCGGAGATTATCTCGTGCATCTGCAAACTCCCTGTGCTCGATTGAGCAAGGGAAGCTAGCAGCTTCTAACCCGTATTTTTCCCTGCTAAAAGCGAACAGGATAAGTCTTACATCAGCGAGGGAAACGCCTTACACCTGGACCCATATCCTGAGGGCCAAAACCATCGAGTTTGCTTCGAGAGTTGTCGGGGACCGGGAAACATGTGGCTAAAGCCTGGGTGAAAAACGCCATCTGTAAGATGCTTCGTTCGATTTACAGCGGGAAATGCTAATTGTCGAGTGGGCATTCGACTTACCGCTGATGTCGGGCAAGTCGATTGGAGCATCCCTAGGCAAGCCGGGCTGACCAGTTACCCAGGTCAGCCCGACACCTGCTCAGTCGATCAACTGCGCTTCTTTCAAAGCGCCGAGCGCCTCCAGCCAACGCGGCTGCTGGCGATAGTCGGTGCTGGCAAAGCCTTGCCCGCGCATGCCGGCAACCCGTGGCGAGGGCTTGACCTTGAGCCGCTGCGCGGCACTCAAGGCCAGCTCTGCCGCGGCCCGGTCATTGCAGACCAGGCCCATGTCACAGCCGGCGCTCAAGGCCGCTTCGATCCGGTTGGCGGCATCGCCGACCACATGCGCACCAGCCATCGACAGGTCGTCGCTGAAGATCACCCCGGTAAAGCCCAGTTCGCCGCGCAAAATGTCCTGCAACCAGCGACGCGAGAAGCCTGCAGGCTGATTGTCGATCTGCGGGTAGATGACATGCGCAGGCATGACCGCAGCCAACTGACCGCGCAGGCGGGTGAACGGCACCAGGTCAGCCTGGCGCAACTGCTCGAGGCTGCGCTCGTCGGTGGGGATGGCCACGTGAGAGTCAGCCTCGGCCCAGCCATGCCCCGGGAAGTGTTTGCCGCACGCAGCCATGCCGGCTGAGTTCATGCCGCGGATGAACGCACCGGCCAGTTGCGTGGCCCGCTGCGGATCGCCTTCGAAGGCGCGGCTACCAACCACTGCGCTGCGCTGATGATCGAGGTCGAGCACCGGCGCAAAGCTCAAGTCCAGACCAACCGCCAGCACTTCAGTGGCCATCAACCAGCCACACTGCTCGGCGAGGTACTCGGCATTGCCGTTGTCGGCGATCGCGCGCATGGCCGGCAGGCGCACAAAGCCCTGACGCAGACGCTGCACGCGCCCGCCCTCCTGGTCGACAGCCAGAATCAGATCAGGCCGGATCGCCCGAATCGACGCACACAATTCACGCACCTGGCGCGGGCTGTCGATATTGCGGGCGAAGATGATCAGGCCAGCGACTTCGGGCTGGCGCAGCAAATGCCGGTCCTCGGCAGTCAGCCAGGTACCGGCGATGTCGATCATCAGGGAGCCTTGCAGGCTGGCAGTCATGAAAAGTCCTTCAGGGAATGTCGTGCAGTGAATTATCTGCGAAGCCCGTGCCCGTACGCCAGTGCCGGCTCAGGCCTTGGCCGGCGTGCCAGCAGCGCTGGTCTTGCTGCGCGGGCGCAGTTGCGCGGCAGCCATGGCCTGGTCGGTGACACCGCTGTCGGCGCGCATGCCTGCGGCGAGGAACGGCACCATCAGGCGCATGACCTGCTCGATCGAGGTGTTGATGCCGAAGTCGGTTTCGGCGATGGCGCGCAAGGCTTTGATCCCGGACATGCTGAACGCCGCCGCGCCAAGCATGAAGTGCACTCGCCAGAACAGCTCGATCGGCGGGATACGCGGCGCGGCATCATTGACCAGCAGCATGTAGCGGCGGAATACCTTGCCGTACATGTCTTCAAGGTAGCGGCGCAGGTGGCCCTGGCTCTGGCTGAAGGCCAGGCCGAGCAAACGCATGAAGATCGACAGGTCGTTGTTGCTGCGCGGCTGCACCACCAGCCCCTGCTCGACGAGCATTTCCAGCAGCTCTTCAAGGCTCGGCTTGAGTTCGGGACGGCCCTGGCGACGCTCTAGCTCACGCTCAAGGCTTGCGCAGAAGGGCCCGAGGAAGCGCGAGAAGACCGCCTGGATCAGCGCCTTCTTCGAGCCGAAGTGGTAATTCACCGCAGCCAGGTTGACGCCAGCCTTGCTGGTGATCAGGCGCAACGAGGTTTCCGCGAACCCCCTTTCCGCGAATAGCTGCTCGGCAGCATCGAGAATGCGTTCAACGGTTTCCGATTGGGCCATGACTACTCGCTACTCCGGGGTGGGGGCCTGACAAACAGTTGTTTGAAACATACGTTTCAGGCTTCTATCTGTCAAGGTTGGCTGACTCACCGGTCGCCATTAAAACACAGCCTCGCGCACAGAGCTGCAGGCCGCGCCGTGCGTCAGCCCGAGCATCTTCTGCGGCAAGATGCTTGCAGCCAGCCTTCTACTGTATATAATCCCAGTCACTGTATAAAAAGACAGAGCGATCGCCATGTTGAAACTGACGCCACGCCAAGCCGAAATCCTGGCTTTCATCAAACGCTGCCTCGACGACAACGGTTATCCGCCGACCCGTGCGGAGATCGCCCAGGAGCTGGGCTTCAAGTCGCCCAACGCCGCTGAAGAACACCTCAAGGCCTTGGCGCGCAAAGGCGCCATCGAGATGACCCCGGGCGCGTCCCGCGGTATTCGCATCCCTGGCCATGAAGCCAAGGCCGAAGAAAGTGGCTTGCCAATCATTGGCCGCGTCGCTGCCGGTGCGCCGATCCTGGCCGAACAGCATATCGAGCAGTCGTGCAACATCAACCCGACCTTCTTTCACCCGCCTGCTGACTACTTATTGCGGGTCCACGGCATGAGCATGAAGGACGTCGGCATTTTCGACGGCGACCTGCTCGCCGTGCATACCTGCCGCGAAGCACGCAATGGCCAGATCGTGGTTGCGCGCATCGGTGACGAGGTAACCGTCAAGCGCTTCAAGCGTGAAGGCAACAAGGTCTGGTTGATGGCCGAGAACCCCGAATTTGCCCCGATCGAAGTCGACCTCAAGCAACAGGACTTGGTGATCGAGGGCTTGAGCGTCGGCGTCATTCGTCGCTGATCCAGGAGGCGTCATGCAGCAAGCAATCCACGTACCGCAGTCAATTCAGTTGCCATTATTCGAAGCGTTTCTGGCCGAACCGGTGTTGCCTGGCCTGAAGGCCAGCGCCCAGGCGCGGCAAAAAAACAGCGACCCCGAGCGGTTCAGCGAACTGGCCCTGCGCGGTGCGCCGGGACATTGCCAGAGCCTGCTGGCGCCGGTACTGCGCGACCTGAGCGAAGAAGTGGATGCGCGCTGGCTGACGCTGATCGCCCCGCCGAGCAGCCTGACCCAGGCCTGGCTGCGTGATGCCGGGCTGAACCGCGAGCGTATTCTGCTGCTGCACCCCAGCAGCAACAAAAGCGCTTTGCAGCTAACCTGCGAAGCCCTGCGCATGGGCCACAGCCATACCGTGGTCAGCTGGCTGGGTAGCCTCAACGTGACCCTGCGTCAGCAGCTGATCCGCGCCGCAACGGTCGGAAACGCACAAAGCCTGAACATCCGCCTTGGCTGATGTTCAGGCTTCGCCTGTTCTCATCGTGATCGTGTAGGGGTCTGGCACTACTCAGTGCAGAACGCGCGGCCCTTCATCACGCTCCAGCTCGCCTTCCACCAGCTTGCCAGCCATCTGCACGCCAACGCTGAGCATGGCCTTGGCCACCTCGACGTGTTGACCCTGCAAAAACACCTTGGCGTCCTCGGAGAAATCCAGGGTTACCAATGAGCCTTCATCCTCGGCGCGACGCAGCTCGATCCGGCCATCAGGCAACTCTACAATTTCAAGAAAGGACGTCGACATAAAAAGGGGTTCTCCACGAAAGGCGAGCATTGTACCAGCCATGTGCCTGCTCAGCACTCACTCAACGCGTCACGGAAGCGCCTGGCGAGGTCTTTCAGATTGCTCCGCCAATGCTCAAGCTCTGCCCGCGAAAGCGCAGGCTGCTCGGGCTCGTCGAGGTTGATGGCTTGAATCAACGGCTGGGTGACGTCAGTTTTAGCGGTTTTTTTCGCGACAGGTGGTCGGAACAAATCTGCATAAGCGGTCAACATCTGCGCCAGCCAGGTTTGCCGATTATCAGCCAGCTCAATCAGCTCAGCCAACTCCGGGATGGCCATGTCGCCCAGGACTTCTGCATTCAGCAACTGTTCCGCACGGGCAGCGCCCGCCTGCGGCAGGCGATAGAAACCGCCGATTTCGTGACACAGCCCGAGCAGCGCCCCGTACAGATGAAACAGCGTCGCTTCGCGCTCGGCCTGCACCAGCCCCTGAGCGTTCATGGCCTGGCTTTGCTCAGCCTTGGCCATGGACTCCAGCGCGAGGCCGGCGAAGAACAGTTTCTGGTTGGTGCGGGTGTAGAGTTCCTGGGCCATGGCGGTTGGCCTCCTGAGGGCAGCGTGGCGATCAGCAAGTTTCTGCTATCGCCGGGCATTCTCGCAAGCGTAAAAGCCGCAGGCACAAAAGCAGCGCGGGGCAAGCCTGCTGCTGCGCCTCAGCCTGAGGACACAACAGCGGGCTTGCCCCGCGCAGGTGCTGCGGCGCTGGATCAGCGCTTGTCTTCGACCTTCCATGCCTTGCCGTCGTAGAACGCCTTCCAGCCAGTCGGCTTGCCGTCAACTTCAGACTGCACGTACTGCTCCTTGGTCTTGCGGCTGTAGCGGATCACGGTCGGGCGGCCGTCCGGGTCCTTGGCAGGCGCTTCACAGAGGAAGTGGTACTTAGGATCGATCTCATCCTTGTGCGGGATGATTTCTTTCACCAATGGCGCACGCGTCTCACGGTTTTTCGGGAACTGGCTGGCCGCCAGGAACAAGCCCGAGGCGCCGTCGCGCAGCACGTAGGTATCGTCGACCTTCTCGCACTTGAGCTCAGGCATGTCCACCTTGTCCATCTTCGGTGGTGCTGCCTCGCCGTTCTTGAGCAGCTTGCGAGTGTTTTTGCAGGCCGCGTTGGTGCAGCCAAAGAACTTGCCGAAACGGCCGGTCTTGAGCTGCATCTCACTGCCGCACTTGTCACATTCCAGGCTCGGGCCTTCGTAGCCCTTGATGCGGTAGCTGCCCTGCTCGATTTCGTAGCCAACGCAATCCGGGTTGTTACCGCAGATGTGCAGCTTGTGCTTCTCGTCCAGCAGGTAGGCATCCATTGCCGTGGCGCAGATCGGGCAACGGTGCTTGCCAAGCAGCACGCGCGATTCGGACTCACCCTCGTCGTCTGCGGCGATCTCGTCGCCGGGGACCAGGTTGACGGTCGCCTTGCAGCGCTCTTTGGGCGGCAGGGTATAACCGGAGCAGCCGAGGAACACGCCGGTAGAGGCGGTGCGGATCATCATCGGCCGGCCACATTCCTTGCAGGCGATGTTGGTCATGGTCGGCTGGTTGGCGCGCATGCCGTGCTCGGGTGATTCGGCGGTCTGCAGCTTTTTGCTGAAATCGCCGTAGAACTCGTCGAGTACGTTTTTCCAGTCACGCTCGCCCTGGGCGACGTCGTCGAGGTTCTCTTCCATGCCGGCGGTGAAGCCGTAGTCCATCAGGTCGGAGAAGCTCTCGGACAAACGCTCGGTGACGATGTCGCCCATCTTCTCGGAGTAGAAGCGGCGGTTGTGCAAGGTAACGTAGCCGCGGTCCTGGATAGTCGAAATGATCGCCGCATAGGTCGACGGGCGACCGATACCGCGTTTTTCCATTTCCTTGACCAGGCTGGCTTCAGTGAAGCGCGCCGGCGGCTTGGTGAAGTGCTGGCTTGGGTCAAGCTTGATCAGCTTGAGCACTTCGCCCTGGCCCATGTCAGGCAGCACGTCGTCTTCGCCTGGCTTGCTCTGCTGTGGCAGAACACGGGTGTAACCGTCGAACTTGAGGATGCGGCCTTTGGCGCGCAACTCGAAGTCACCGGCCTTGACCGTGACGCTGGTCGACAGGTACTGCGCGGGCGGCATCTGGCAGGCCAGGAACTGGCGCCAGATCAGCTCATACAGGCGCTCGGCATCGCGCTCCATGCCGGTCAGCTTGCTTGGATGGGTCGCCACGTCGGACGGACGAATCGCTTCGTGCGCCTCCTGAGCGCCAGCCTTGCTGCCGTACACGATCGGCGCTTCCGGCAGGTACTGCTTGCCGAACTCGCGTTCGATGTAGCTGCGGGCCATTTCCACGGCATCGGCCGAGAGGTTGGTGGAGTCGGTACGCATGTAGGTGATGTAGCCGGCTTCGTACAGACGCTGGGCCATCATCATGGTCTTCTTCACGCCGTAGCCAAGGCGATTGCTCGCTGCCTGCTGCAGGGTCGAAGTGATGAACGGCGCCGACGGCTTGCTGCTGGTCGGCCGGTCTTCGCGCTTGGCGACGGTGTAGCTCGACGACTTGAGCTGGTCCAGGGCAGCCATGGCCTGGGCTTCGTTGAGCGGCTTGAAGGCTTCACCCTTCTCGCGCGCCACTTCGAAGCGGACCTTGGCGTCCTTGGCGGTGCCGAGGTCGGCGTGCACTTCCCAGTATTCTTCCGGGTTGAACGCACGAATCTCGCGCTCACGCTCGACCACCAGCTTGACCGCTACCGACTGCACACGGCCGGCCGACAGGCCACGGGCGATCTTCGACCACAGCAGTGGCGAGACCATATAGCCCACCACGCGGTCGAGGAAGCGCCGCGCCTGCTGGGCGTTGACCCGGTTGATGTCCAGCTCACCCGGCTGCGAGAACGCTTCCTGGATGGCCTTTTTGGTGATTTCGTTGAACACCACGCGCTTGTAGCGGGTGTCATCACCACCAATGGCTTCACGCAGGTGCCAGGCGATCGCCTCCCCTTCGCGGTCCAAGTCGGTCGCGAGATAGATGGTGTCGGCATCTTTGGCCAGGCGCCGCAGCTCTTCGATGACCTTTTCCTTGCCGGGCAGGATCTCGTACTTGGCTTTCCAGCCAGCGTCCGGATCGACACCCATGCGCGAGACCAACTGGCGGCGAGCCTTTTCTTTCGGCGTCAGTACCGGTGCCTCAGCCGCAGCTGCCTTGCCACGTTTGGCCGCCGGCTCCTTACTGGCGCTGGCCGAACCGCTGGTGGGAAGGTCACGGATGTGGCCGATACTCGACTTCACCACGTACTGGTTGCCCAGGTACTTGTTGATGGTCTTGGCCTTGGCCGGGGATTCCACAATGACCAGCGATTTGCCCATGGATCGGTGTATTCCTGAATCTGAAAATTAAAAATCGCGTCAGGTGCCGCACGCGGCACCGCTATATATAGTGGCTACAGGGTCAGGTCAAGCGCGCTCGACTAACCGCTGGCCTGTTCGGACGGGCCAAAACGCCCCTCCTCGGCCGTGACCAGAGCAAAGCGCGGGACCTGCTCACCGTCAACTTCGACCGATTCGACAAACATTGCCAAGGGTCGCACCCACAGCCCGTAATCACCATACAGGCATTGGTAGAACACCATCCACTCTTCGCTTTCAGAATGGCGTGCTGCGCCGAACACACGATACTCAGGCCCTTTGTAATGCCGGTACACGCCTGGCTGTATGTGCATGTTGCTGACCCTCGTGATAAATCCTGTAAAAAACAAAAACCGGGGCACATGGCCCCGGCTGCTGTCTTGCGCCGCGATCAGACGCGTTCGAAGACAGTGGTGATGCCTTGGCCCAGGCCGACACACATGGTGGCGACGCCGAGGGTACCGCCATTCTGCTTCATGACGTTGAGCAAGGTGCCGGAAATTCGCGCACCGGAGCAACCAAACGGATGACCCAGGGCGATGGCGCCGCCGTGCAGGTTAACCTTCTCATTCATCTTGTCGAGTACTTTCAAATCTTTCAGCACTGGCAGGGCCTGTGCGGCGAAGGCTTCGTTGAGCTCGATGAAGTCGATATCGGCCATGGTCAGGCCGGCGCGCTTGAGCGCTTTGTGCGTCGAAGGCACCGGGCCGTAACCCATGATGGCCGGGTCGACACCGGCCACCGCCATCGAGCGCAGCACCGCCAGCGGCTGGATACCCAGGTCCATGGCGCGCTGACCGGACATCACGATCATGCACGAGGCGCCGTCGGTGATCTGCGACGAGGTACCAGCAGTTACGGTACCACCTTTGGGGTTGAACGCAGGCTTGAGCGAGGCCAGGCCTTCAAGGGTGGTTTCCGGACGAATGGTTTCATCGAAGTCAAAGACCTTGAGGAAGCCATTTTCGTCATAACCCTGCATCGGGATGATCTCGTCCTTGAACTTGCCCTCGACCGTGGCCTTGTGCGCCAACTGGTGCGAACGCACCGCGAACGCATCTTGTTGTTCGCGGCTGATACCGTGCATTTTGCCGAGCATCTCTGCAGTCAGGCCCATCATCCCGGAGGCCTTGGCAGCGTGCAAGGACATGTGCGGGTTAGGGTCGACACCGTGCATCATGCTGACGTGGCCCATGTGTTCGACACCGCCGATGACGAATACGTCACCGTTGCCGGTCATGATCGCCTGGGCAGCGGTGTGCAGCGCGCTCATCGACGAGCCACACAGGCGGCTGACGGTCTGCGCAGCTGAGGTGTGCGGGATCTGGGTCATCAGCGAGGCCATGCGGGCGATGTTCCAGCCCTGCTCCAGGGTCTGGTTGACGCAGCCCCAGATCACGTCTTCGACTTCTTTGGGGTCGACCTTGTCGTTGCGTTCGAGCAACTTGCTGATCAGGTGCGCCGACATGTCTTCGGCGCGGGTGTTGCGGTGCATGCCACCCTTGGAACGACCCATCGGGGTACGACCGAAGTCGACAATCACCACGTCTCTTGGATTCAGGCTCATATCAATACTCTCGCTCTAACTCGTTGGGCGCTCAGTTGAAGAAACGCTGGCCGGTCTTGGCCATTTCGCGCAGCTTCGCGGTGGGGTGGTACAGCGGCCCCAGGTCGGCGTACTGGTCAGCCAGGGCGACGAACTCGGCAACCCCGATCGAGTCGATGTAGCGCAGCGCACCACCGCGGAAAGGAGGGAAGCCGATACCGTAGACCAGGCCCATGTCGGCCTCGGCTGCAGTTTCGACAATGCCGTCTTCCAGGCAGCGGACGGTTTCCAGGCACAGCGGGATCATCATCCAGTTGATGATGTCCTCGTCGCTGACTTCACGCTGTTCGAAGACAATCGGCTTGAGCACTTCGAGCACGCTCTCGTCGGTAACCTTCTTCGGCTTGCCGCGTTTGTCGGTCTCATACGCATAGAAGCCCTTGCCGTTCTTCTGGCCCAGACGCTTGGCGTCGTACAGAGCGTCGATGGCGGTGCGGCGATCGTCCTTCATGCGGTCCGGGAAGCCTTCGGCCATAACGTCGCGGCCATGGTGGCCGGTGTCGATGCCGACCACGTCCATCAGGTACGCAGGGCCCATCGGCCAGCCGAATTTCTCCATGACCTTGTCGATGCGCACGAAGTCGACACCCGCGCTGACCAGGCGAGCAAAGCCGCCGAAGTACGGGAACAGCACGCGGTTGACCAAAAAGCCCGGGCAGTCGTTGACCACGATCGGGTTCTTGCCCATTTTCTTGGCGTAGGCAACGGTGGTGGCCACCGCCACTTCGCTGGACTTCTCGCCACGGATCACTTCCACCAGCGGCATCATGTGCACCGGGTTGAAGAAGTGCATGCCGACAAAGTTCTCCGGACGCTTGAGGGCCTTGGCCAACAAGTTGATGGAGATGGTCGAGGTGTTGGAGGCGAGAATCGCGTCCTCTTTGACCTGCCCTTCGACTTCAGCCAGAACGGCTTGTTTGACCTTGGGGTTTTCGACTACAGCTTCGACCACGATGTCGACATTGGCGAAATCGCCGTAGGACAAGGTCGGGCGAATCGCATTGAGCGCCTCTGCCATTTTCGCCGGGGTCAGGCGGCCTTTCTCGACGCGATTGCCGAGCAGCTTGGAAGCTTCGTTCAGGCCCAGCTGGATGGCGTCCTCACGGATGTCCTTCATCAGGATCGGGGTGCCTTTGACCGCCGACTGATAGGCGATACCACCGCCCATGATGCCAGCGCCGAGCACGGCAGCCTGCTTCACGTCATTGGCGATCTGGTCGTGGGCCTTGGCCTTGCGCTTGAGCTCCTGGTCATTCAGGAACAAGCCGATCAGGCTGGCAGCGACGGGCGTCTTGGCCAGTTTGGCAAAGCCTGCTGCTTCCACTTCCAGCGCTTTGTCACGGCCGAAGTTGGCCGCTTTCTGGATGGTCTTGATCGCTTCGACGGGCGCCGGGTAATTCGGCCCAGCCTGGCCGGCAACAAAACCTTTGGCAGTTTCGAAGGCCATCATCTGTTCGATGGCGTTGAGCTTGAGCTTTTCCAGCTTGGGCTGGCGCTTGGCCTTGTAGTCGAGCTCACCGCTGATGGCGCGCTTGATCAGGTCCAGCGCTGCAGCCTGGAGCAGCTCAGGGGTAACCACGGCATCGACGACGCCAACCTTGAGGGCGTCTTCGGCGCGGTTTTCCTTGCCCGAGGCGATCCACTCGATGGCGTTGTCCGAGCCGATCAGACGCGGCAGGCGCACGGTACCGCCAAAGCCTGGGTAGATACCCAGCTTGACTTCCGGCAGGCCGATCTTGGCGGTGTTGGACATCACCCGGTAGTCCGCTGCCAGGCACATCTCCAGACCGCCACCCAGGGCGATGCCGTTGATGGCGGCAACCGTAGGCACGCCGAGGTCTTCGAAATCATTGAAGATGCGGTTGGCTTCCAGGTTGCCGGCGACCAGTTCGGCCTCGGGCAGCTTGAAGTTGTCGACAAACTCGGTGATGTCGGCGCCGACGATGAACACATCCTTGCCACTGCTGACGATGACGCCCTTGACCGAGGCATCGCCCTTGATGGCGGCCACGGCCTGACGCAGATCGTCCAGGGTCAGGCGGTTGAACTTGTTGACGGACTCACCCTTGAGGTCGAACTTCAGTTCGACGATGCCGCTTTCAAGAGCCTTAACCGTGATGGCTTTACCTTCGTAAATCATCAACTGATCTCCACGATATGGAAGCTAAACTGTACACGCCGGACGCTGGCTAAACCCTGTCACAACAGCGGCTTGGTCAGGCACACCCGTCAGCGCGATAGTCGGGATTGGTATGAATGAGGCGACATACAAACGCTCAATTCATACGCCCGTTTGATTTGGGTACGCACACATTCTCCGAAAAGGTCGGCGTTGTCAAATCCTCCCTGAAGGGCTGAAAACGCGACTTTCCGGTCATTTTGTAGCGACCGGGTATCAATCTTGATGACAGTGATCGCTGGCCATTCACGCAAGCGATAGACAATGAGCGGGCGATAAAACCTGCTGCCGCAGGCAGCAAAATCTGCTTGGCAGGCTATAGTGACCCTCGCAAGCAAAGTATCCCGGCCTGCCTGGCCTTTCTGCGGCAGCAGAAACGCATCGCGGGGCACGCCTGCTGACACGCCACCTGAACATGGGTGGCAAATCAGCAGGGGTGCCCCGCGATGTCGTTATGAAGGGTTAAGCGAGGTCTTCGAGGGTTTGCGCAATGTTCTGCAACACAGATTCATCACCGCGCTCGCCCCAGTACAAGGCAACCATCTGCGTGGTGGCTTCGATCATGTAGACGTTGCCTGGCAGCACCGCCAAGGCATTGGTCAGACGCGGGTCTTCACAGGGCTCACGCCACTTGTTCCACCACACGCCAGGGGTGACCTGCCAATATGCCCAGCAGTCGTCCCGGCCCTTGCGCCGCGGCCGATGGTACTGCGGGCACGGGCTCGGCGGCTGCGGTTCGAGCCAGTGCGGCCACTGCTGCGGCGCCAGCTGCATGGCCAGGCCAATGCGCCTGCCGGCCAGGCGCAGGCTCATCTGCTCGCTCTGTTTGCGTGATGGACGCAGCCAGGCAAGTGGGCTGAGAATCAGCGCAAGGATTGACACCACCAGCCATACCGTCATATCTGTAGATCCCATAAAGCGTTGCAAATGAGCTGGTTAGCCAGGTTTCACGGTAAACCGCCACAAAGCGACCATACTTCTACTATCGCGATTGTCAGGAGCACCTCCAATGTCCTACGAACATCTTCTGGTCGCTGTCGACCTCACCGAAGAATGCGATCCGGTGATCAAGCGCGCCAAGGCAATCGCTCTGGCGAGCGGCGCCAAGGTATCGCTGGTGCATATCGTCGAACCGATGGCCATGGCCTTTGGTGGAGACGTGCCGATGGACCTGTCGCAACTGCAGCAACAGCAGTTCGACCAGGCCAAGGAGCGCATGCAGCGGCTGTACGACAAATACCCGGAAATCAACCAAGGTGACTCGCACTTGGTCTACGGCCAGCCGCGTCAGGAAATCCACCAGTTGGCCAAGGATCAGCAGTGCGACCTGATCGTGGTTGGCAGCCACGGTCGCCACGGCCTGGCACTGTTGCTGGGCTCTACCGCCAACGATGTGCTGCACGGCGCGCCGTGTGATGTGCTGGCAGTACGCCTGCTGAAGAAAGACTGAAAAATGCACTGACGCCATCGCGGGCAACCCCGCGATGGCTGATCACCGCTTAGCCTTCCAGCTCAGCCCAGCGCTCGACCAGAACATCCAGCTCGCCCTGCAGCTTCTCGAGCTTGGCCAGCACCTCGGAGGTCTCGCCAATCGGCCGCTGGTAGAAGTTCGCCGAAGCTACTTCTTCCTGAAGCTTAGCCATGGCTTTCTCGATCACGTCGATCTGCCCTGGCAATGCCTCCAGCTCACGCTGCAGCTTGTAGCTGAGTTTCTTCTTGCTCGCCTCTGCCGGTGCAGCAGCGACTGGCGCGGCCACATCGGCAGCCTTTTCGACCACGGCGCTGTTGAGCTCGGACTTGCCACCCTTGCTTTCGGTAACGCCCAGCAGCTTCGGTGAGCCGCCTTGACGAATCCAGTCTTCGTAGCCGCCGACGTATTCCCGAACCTTGCCGCCGCCTTCGAACACCAGGGTGCTGGTCACCACGTTGTCGAGGAAGGCCCGGTCGTGGCTGACCATCAGCACGGTGCCCTTGTAGTTGCACAGGACTTCTTCAAGCAGCTCGAGGGTTTCTACATCAAGGTCGTTGGTCGGTTCGTCCAGCACCAGCAGGTTGGCTGGCTTGCTGAACAGCTTGGCCAGCAGCAGACGCGCACGCTCACCACCGGACAAGGCCTTGACCGGCGTCCGGGCACGCTGCGGGCTGAACAGGAAGTCGCCCAGGTAGCTCAGCACGTGACGGTTCTGGCCGTCGATCTCGATGAAGTCGCGACCCTCGGCGAGGTTCTCGATCACGGTCTTTTCAAGGTCAAGCTGGTGACGCATCTGGTCGAAGTAGGCGACTTCCAGCTTGGTGCCGCTCTCGACCTTGCCCGACGTCGGCTGCAGGTCACCCAGCATCAGTTTGAGCAAGGTGGTCTTGCCGGTACCATTGGCGCCGAGCAGGCCGATGCGGTCCTGACGCTGCAGGACCATGGAGAAGTCCTTGACCAGCATCGGACCGTTCGGGTGCGAGAAGCTGACGTTCTCCAGCAGCATCACCTGCTTGCCGGATTTTTCCGCGGTGTCGATCTGGATGTTGGCCTTGCCCTGCCGCTCACGGCGCTCGCCACGCTCGACACGCAGCTCCTTGAGCGCACGCACGCGGCCTTCGTTACGGGTGCGACGCGCCTTGATGCCCTGGCGAATCCACACTTCCTCCTGGGCCAGGCGCTTGTCGAACAGCGCGTTGGCCGTCTCTTCGGCAGCCAACGCGGCTTCCTTGTGCACCAGGAAGCTGGCGTAGTCGCCGTTCCAGTCGATCAGCCCACCGCGGTCCAGTTCAAGGATGCGGTTGGCCAGGTTCTGCAGGAAGGAACGGTCGTGGGTGATGAACAGCACCGCGCCGCCGAAGCCGCTCAGGGCCTCTTCCAGCCAGGCAATCGCACCGATATCCAGGTGGTTGGTTGGCTCATCGAGCAGCAGCAGATCAGGCTCGGAAACCAGCGCCTGGGCCAGCAGCACACGGCGGCGCCAGCCACCGGAGAGCTCGGCCAGGGTCTTGTCGGCGGGCAGCTGCAAGCGGCTCAGGGTGCTGTCGACCACTTGCTGCAAGCGCCAGCCATCACGGGCTTCGAGCTCGTGCTGGACGTGCATGAGCTTGTCCAGGTCTTCGTCGTTATGAATGTTCTGGCTCAGGTGGTGATACTGCGCGAGCAGCTCGCCAACGCCGTCCAGACCAGCGGCGACCACGTCGAACACGGTCCGCTCGTCGGCCACCGGCAGTTCTTGTGGCAACTCGCCGATTTTCAGCGCGGGCGCGCGCCAGACCGAACCTTCATCGGGCTTTTGCTCGCCCTTGATCAGGCGCAGCATGCTCGACTTGCCGGTGCCGTTGCGGCCGATGATGCACACCCGCTCACCTCGGGCGATCTGCCAGGAAACCTTGTCCAGCAGCGGCATCGCGCCGAATGCAAGGGACACATCGCTTAATTTGAGCAGGGTCATGATCATCTCCAAAAACTGGGCGCGTATTCTACCTGACTTGACCCTCTCCAGCACTAAGTCAGCGTTTGTATCAAGGCTTTGCGATATCCGGTCGCCGATAACACCCCGATACAACCGCGGTGCTTTCGCCCGTAGCCGGCAACCGGCTAAGCTAACGCCATACAACAGTGCTGGCACCGCCGTCACTTTCCCATGGTTCAACTGCCCGGACGTATCATGCGCAGCCGCCTGTTACAGATTGCTTCATGCCTGCTGCTGACTGCCGCCACCGCGAGTGCGGCACAGGCCATCGACCTTAGCCAGCAGCGTCAGTACTACGACGAAGCCAAACGCGCCCTGGCCAAGGGCGACAAAGGCCCCTACCTGCGCTACTCGCAGGCCCTCAGTGATTATCCGTTAACGCCTTATCTGGCTTACGACGAGCTGACTGCGCGCCTGAAAAGCGCCAGCAACGAAGAAATCGAAGGCTTTCTCGCCCAGCACGGCGACCTGCCGCAGGCCAACTGGATGAAACTGCGCTGGTTGCGCTGGCTGTCCGAGCGCGGCGAGTGGACGACCTTCGCCAAGTACTACGACCCCAAGCTCAACTTCACCGAGCTGGACTGCATCAACGGCCAGTACCAGCTCAGCACCGGCAAACGCGCCGAAGGCTTTGCCAGCGCTGCCAAGCTGTGGAACGTGGGCAAGTCGCAACCTGCTGCGTGTGACACGCTGTTCGCAATGTGGGCGGCCGAAGGTCAACTCACCGAAGCCAGACGCTGGGAGCGCGCCAAGCTTGCGGCACAGGCGCGCAATTACCCGCTGGCCAACAATCTGGTCAAGACCCTGACCACCCTCGCCCCCCAGGGCCAATTGCTGATCGATGTGGCGCAGAAGCCCGAATTGCTCAACCAGCCGTCGCGCTTTACCCCGGCCAACGAGGCAATGTCCGACGTGGTCAGCCTTGGTCTGCGCCGCCTGGCACGCCAGGACCCCGAGCGGGCCATGGCGCTGCTCGACGACTACGCCCAACGCATGCACTTCTCGCGCGATGAGAAGGTTGCCATCGCACGCGAGATCGGCCTGACCCTGGCTCGCCGTTACGACCCGCGCGCGCTCGACCTGATGACCCGTTACGACCCCGAGCTGCGCGACAACACCGTCAGCGAATGGCGCCTGCGCCTGCTGCTGCGTCTGGGTCGCTGGGAAGACGCCTACGAGCTGACCAAGCGCCTGCCGCAGGAGCTGGCCGCCAGCAGCCGCTGGCGTTACTGGCAGGCCCGCAGCCTGGAACTTGCGCAGCCGAACAATGCGCAGATCCCGTTGCTGTACAAAGCGGTCGCGCGTGAGCGTGACTTCTATGGCTTCCTCGCCGCAGACCGGGTGCAGACGCCTTACCAGTTGAACAACAAACCGCTGGTGCTCAGCCCGCAGTTGGTCAACAAGGTGCGCAATACCCCGGGCGTGCGCCGCGCGCTGGAATTCCATGCCCGTGGCCAGATCGTCGAGGGCCGCCGCGAGTGGTACCACGTCAGCCGCCACTTCAACCGCGACGAAATGGTCGCCCAGGCCCGCCTGGCCTACGACCTGCGCTGGTACTTCCCGGCCATCCGAACCATCAGCCAGGCGCAGTACTGGGACGACCTGGACATTCGCTTCCCGATGGCCCACCGCGACACCCTGGTGCGCGAAGCCAAGGTTCGCGGCCTGCACTCCAGCTGGGTGTTTGCCATCACTCGCCAGGAGAGCGCCTTCATGGAAGACGCCCGCTCGCCGGTGGGCGCCAGCGGTCTGATGCAACTGATGCCGGCCACCGCCAAGGAGACTGCACGCAAGTTCAGCATCCCACTGGCATCGCCGGCTCAGGTGCTCAACCCGGACAAGAACATCCAGCTCGGCGCTGCCTATCTGAGCCAGGTGCATGGTCAGTTCAACGGCAATCGGGTGCTTGCTTCAGCGGCGTACAACGCAGGACCAGGTCGCGTACGGCAGTGGCTCAAGGGTGCCAAGCACCTGAGCTTCGATGTCTGGGTCGAGTCAATCCCATTTGATGAAACCCGCCAGTACGTGCAGAACGTGCTGTCGTACTCGGTGATCTACGGGCAAAAGCTCAATTCACCGCAGCCGCTGGTGGACTGGCACGAGCGTTATTTCGACGACATGTAAGTGCCCATCCCCGGCTCAATCCCGCTGCCATCAGGTGCAGCGGGCTTGAGCCAGCGGCTTATTCCAGTACTTCTACCGGCATGCCCACGGCGATCTCCCCCGGCCCATCCACCGCCAGGTTCTGCCCGAACAGGACATCGCCATCGCGCTCACGGAAGGTCTTCAGGGTGGCCAGCGGCTCGCGGTCAGCACTGCGCTCGCCCGTGTGCGGGTCGAGGGTGGTGAATATGCAGCGAACGCTCGGTTTGAGGATGCGATAAGTCAGCGTACCGATGCGGATACGCTTCCAGCTGTCCTCGGCAAACGCTGCGCTGCCATGCACCACCAGATTAGGCCTGAAGCGCAGCATCTCCATCGGCCGACCGACGCGCCGGCTCAGTTCATCCAGTGAACCCTGGCCAATCAGCAGCAACGGAAAGCCATCCGGAAACGCCGCACGGTCGCTGTTCAAGCCGTAGCCGCTGGGCAGGTATCGCGCGCGCGGCTCTGGGCAATACACCAGCCTCACCGGCTTGCCGAGCAGTTGGCTCAACCACTGCGCAGCAGCGTCGCCGGCGTCCGGCACGCGCAAGGTATCGCGCCAGATGATCACACCGCGCAACGCATCGTCGTCCGCCGGCACCGCGACCAGCAGCGGCGCCTGTCCTGGCGTCTCCAACAGCAGGTCACCGTTGGCAGCGACGGTGGCACTGAGCTGACTCAAGAGAGGCCAGGCGCGCTGAGTCAGAAAGCGTCCGTTGCCCTCTTCCACCACCAGCCAGCGGCGATCGCCTTCCAGGCCGAGCAGACCCACCGGCGAGGCCTGCAGGCTTTGCGCCCGACACGACTTCACCGGATACCGATACAACTCACTTACAAACATCCCTGCCCGCCTCATGCCAGTGCAAAAACGCCTAGCTTATACCCAGCAAGACGCGCGCAGGTATCAGGCAGGTGCGTGGTCGAGCAGCAGGCGCTGACGCACGACGTCTACCAGGCGGTCTGGCTGGAACTTGGACAGGAAGTTGTCACAGCCGACCTTTTTCACCATCGACTCGTTGAAGCTACCCGACAACGAGGTATGCAGAACCACGTACAAGCCACGCAGACGCGGGTCGCTGCGGATCTCGGTGGTCAGGCGGTAGCCATCCATTTCCGGCATTTCGGCATCGGTGAAAATCATCAGCAGTTTTTCACAGAGGTCTTCACCGGCATCGGCCCAGGCCTTGAGCATGCGCAACGCCTTGAGGCCATCGCTGGCCACATGCAGCTTGACGCCCAGCTGCGACAGGGTATCGCGCAACTGCGCCAGAGCCACGGTGGAGTCGTCCACCAGCAGCACCTCGCGGCCGCGCGCCTTGGCCAGCACAGGATCGGCGAGCTTGTCGCCGGACACCTTGGCGTTGTACGGCACAATCTCGGCGAGGATCTTTTCGACGTCGATAATCTCGACCAACTGCTCTTCGACCTTGGTGATCGCCGTCAGATAATGCTGGCGACCGGCACTGGTCGGCGGCGGCATGATGGCCTCCCAGTTCATGTTGACGATGCGATCGACACCGCCAACCAAAAACGCCTGCACCGAGCGGTTGTACTCGGTGACGATGATGGTGCTGTCCGGGCCTGGCTGCAGTGGGCGCATGCCAATTGCCTGGGACAAGTCGATCACTGGCAAGGTCTGCCCGCGCAGGTTGACCACCCCACAGACATAAGCATGACGCTGCGGCATCAAGGTCAACTTGGGCAGTTGCAGCACTTCCTGGACCTTGAACACGTTGATGGCGAACAACTGACGACCCGCCAATCGGAACATCAGGATTTCCAGGCGGTTCTCACCTACCAGTTGCGTGCGTTGGTCTACAGTGTCGAGAATGCCAGCCATTGGAAGCCCCCAGGCGTGTGTCGGGAAAATATAATCATCTGCTCTGTATCGGCGGGTAAGTCAGCAGCTTGACCCTCGTCGGAAAATCCAGACAGCCAATTGATATCACTTTACCATCATGCTTTACTGCTTCGACACGTTCAGCAACACCTGTAACAGGGGCGTAACACTAACGCCCCTCAGGGTTTCCCCTATACCGCGATCAGGCCCAACCTGATGTTCGCGATATCCATTAGCCATTAATGTGACGCCATTCTCATTGCATGAATGGAGTCAGGCTTTTGCTAGCAATCGTTTCGGTGTTGCCCAGCCCGCTCCAGCCCACCGTGCTGGAGGCTCAGGATGGATAGCTGCGTGCAAGCCGGCGCCGAGTTGTCCGAATGCCTGCGGGATGCACAACGCTTGTTGAGCCAGGCGCAGGAATGCCTGCAACACCTGCAACTGATCGATAATGATCCAGATGCCTGCCGGTGCCTCAACGACACCCTCACCAAGCTGGCCAAGCATGCCGAGCAGCTTGGCCTCGACGAGGTCGCCCGCTACAGCTGCGCCCTGCACCAGCTGCTCGCACCTGCCTGCGGCCAGCGACACCTGCACAGCACAGCACTACCAGCCGTCCAAGCCTGCCTGAACCTGCTGGACTGGCAGCTGGAGCTGGTCGATGCGCAAACCGGGCAACTGAACCTGGACCGCAGCGAGCAGGCGGTGCTGCTGGATGATCTGGCCAGTGCCTTGCAAGGGTCAGCCATGGCGCGCAGCGGATCACCGCCATACGCCTAGTAAGTTCGGCTTTCGTCTGCAACTAAGTCCTTCACGCCACCTTTATCAGCCGGACACTTGGAAGTTCCAACTGCCCGCATCAGTGAAAACCCTTAGTTGCACTACGCGATAAACCGAACAGTTGCCAATGCTGGCTTTTTGATAGTTACGCCAGACCCTACCAGGCCGTTTCAGCCCCGTGAATACGGCGGTTCAGCAGCCCTGAGCAAGGCGACCGAATACAACTTAAGTGATACCATGCGCGCCAATGAATGCAGGCAATGCAGATAGCCGTCAATTGAACAGATGCCATTAATTGATTGTGAGCAGGACGCCAAAGCCGCTGACCAGACACGCGCAAGGCCTTCAACAGCATTAACCCAGTGGCTTCCCAATCTATGCTCCCACGTTTGAACCTTACCCAGCGCCACTGCTCTCGCAAGGCCGTGGTGCGCTGGATGACCGCGGCGCTAGGCGTGGCGTCACTGAGCGCTAACGTGGTGTTGCACGTAAAAGCCTTGCCGATGCCGATCGGGTTGGTCTTGCTGCAGGTTGCGGCATTGCTCGGCGCCGCCTGGCAATGGCGTCAGTGGGGGCGCTTGATCAGTTTGCGCCCGGCCGAATTGGCCGAGTGCATACTCAAGGTCCAGGAGCGCGAACGCCAGCGCCTGAGCCGCGAATTGCACGATGATATCGGCCAACTGCTCACAGCCGCGAAACTGCAGCTGGACTGGTTACAGCGGCGCCTGCCGAGCGAGCTGATGAGCCACGCCAGCGCCTTGCGCAATACCCTGGACGAGGCCTTGAACAGCGTGCGTGATGTGGCCGCCCTCCTCAATCCGCGCCAGCTGGCCAGCCTCGGCCTGGAAGCCAGCCTGCGCGACCACCTGCTGCGCACACTGAACGACAGCGATGTGCAGTGGAGCCTGGAGTGCAAGCAGCGCCTGACCGGGATCAGCGACGATATCAGCATGGCAGCGTTTCGCATCACCCAGGAGGCTGTCACCAACATGCTCCGCCATGCCGGCGCGCGCAATCTGCGGGTGCAGTTGCAGCGCACGCCAGACGGGCTGGCCTTGACCATCGAGGATGACGGCTGCGGCTTCATGCCCAGCAGCGATCCGGCTGCGGCCGGGCAGCGTGGCATGGCTGGCATGCATGAACGCGCCCGCGCGCTGCACGGCAGCCTCAGCGTACACAGCCAACCGGGGAGAGGCGCCCGAATCGAGGCCATGCTGCCGTGGCCAGCCCGCACCCAAGCACGCGCCAGGACCTTTGCCAGCCATGACCTGTAGATTACTTCTGGTCGATGACCACTCGCTCATCCGCGCAGGCGTGCGTGCTCTGGTGGCGGACATCGCGGGCTATACGGTGGTGGGTGAAGCGGACGATGGCGGGCAGCTCACCGAGCTGGTGCAGCAACTGCAGCCGGACATCGTCCTGCTGGATATCTCCATGCGCTCCACCAGCGGCCTGGATGCGCTGACCCAGCTGCGCGCCAGCGGCCATCCCTGCAAGGTGCTGATCCTGTCGATGCATACCGATCCGGAGCTGATCATGCGCGCGCTCGAGTGCGGTGCGCATGGCTACCTGCTCAAAGACACCAGCGCTGTTGAACTGGAGCAAGCATTGAGCGCTCTGCGCGGGGATGAACGCTACCTCAGCCCAGCAATCGCCCACACGGTGATCAATCAAGCCCTGCTGCGTGCGCAGAGCGGTCGCCAGAGCATCCACGAGCGCCTTAACCTCACTGCCCGGCAGCTGGAGATTCTGCGACTGATCGTGCGGGGTAAATCTACTCGGGAAATCGCCGGCGGCCTTGGCCTGTCGATCAAGACCGTGGAAACCCATCGCTCGCAGATCATGAAGCGCCTGCAGATCTACGACGTCGCCGGCCTGGTGCTGTTCGCCGTGCGCGAGAGAATCATCAGCCTGGACGACTGAGCAACGGCGAATCGGCTGGCAGGTGGACACGCAGCGCGGCGGGGACGGCTTCGAAGCGCAGGCTTTCGCCATGCATCGGCTCGCCATCAAGGTTGATATCCAACCCCTGCGCGCTCTTCACCTCGACCCACGGCAGGCGCGCACGCACGTACAAGCCCTCACCACCGATCAGCTCCTTCAACGCGCCCACTACCTCCTGCGGCGCGGGCAGAATACCAATGTCGAGCAGACCGTCGTCGGCCAGCGCCTCGGGGCACAACTCATGACCACCACCCGCCTGGCGACCATTGCCGATACCTAACGCGAGCACATCCCCTTGCCAGTGAAAGTCCGGCCCGGTCAGCTCGACCGCAGCGGCTTGCAGCTCAGTGAAGCGTGACAGGCCCGTGAACAGATAGGCCGCCGCGCCCAGAACCTTCTTCAAGTCCTCGGAAGTGTTGGCAGTCACCTGGCTACCAAACCCACCCGTGGCCATGTTCAGGAACAGCTGATCACCAGCCCGCCCAAGGTCAATGGGCCGCGCAGGCTGATCCAGCAGGGCCAGCGCTTCGGCCGGCTGCAGCGGTACTCCAGCCGCCTTGGCAAAATCGTTGGCAGTGCCAAGGGGCAGGAGCACGAGACTGGCCTGGGTCGCGGCCAGCCCCATGGCTTCGGCGATATCACGCAGGGTGCCATCACCGCCACCGGCGATGATGTGGCTGTACCCTGCTGCCAGCGCCTCATTGACCAGTCGCTGGGCATCGCCCCCTTCCCAGGTCAAGCACACATCGAGCTGCCAGCCTTGCTCGCGCATAGTGCCGACCGCCGCTCTGACATCCTCGTTCATGGCCTGCTTGCCATGCAGCACCAACATCGCCTTGCGCTCGCTCATCTGCTCCACTCCCCAAAAGTACTCATCCCCATCTCGACCATAGCTGAAGGCAAATTGCTGCATACAACGAGCGCTTGCGTCAGAAAATAAAAGGGGTTTAACACAAATGCCATTGAAAGCCGGGGCGAGCAGGCGCATCATCGACAAATAATTGGCCATTATGGATATGGCCGCTAATAAATGTCGGTTTTTTGACTTATTGCCTCGCCGTACAACTGACAAATCGCCTGAATCCCTGGTGAAGTCCCTTTGATTGCGCTGTCCTCAGCGCCCCGCTTCGAGGCTGTGAAATGAGCGTTTTGATCCCCTGCATCATTGCTGGCGGTGCCGGCACCCGACTGTGGCCGGTTTCCCGTGAAGCCATGCCCAAACCGTTCATGCGCCTGGCCGATGGCGAAAGCCTGCTGCAGAAGACCTTTGTCCGTGCCAGCGCCCTGCCAGGTGTCGAGCGCGTGCTGACGGTGACCAACCGTGACGTGCTGTTCCGCACTCAGGATGAATACAAACGGGTCAACAGCTTCAATGTTGCCCTGGACTTCATTCTCGAGCCGTGTGGCCGCAACACCGCGCCTGCCATCGCTGCTGCCGCGCTGCACTGCGCAAAGCAGTACGGGGAGGATAGCCTGCTGCTGATTATGCCGGCGGATCATTTGATCGATGACATCCCCGCCTTCGAACAGGCGGTCGCCAACGCTGCACAGCTGGCCCATGACGGCTGGCTGAGCACCTTCGGTCTGCTACCCAGCCGTGCCGACACGGGTTTTGGCTACATCGAGCAAGGCGAGGCGCTGGGTGAGCGCGGGCACAAGGTGGCACGCTTTGTGGAGAAACCGGACGCCGCAACGGCTCAGGCCTATCTGGACGGTGGCCGCCACCTGTGGAACGGCGGCATGTTCTGCCTGCGCGTTGACGCCCTTCTACGCGAGCTGCAGACCCACGCGCCTGAAGTACTGAAAACCGTTGCCCACTGCCTTGAGCAAAGCGCCAGCAAGCGGGGCGAGCGTGCCTTGCAAGTTGAGCTGGACCCGAACACGTTCATGCTGGCGCCGGACATTTCCATCGACTACGCGTTGATGGAGCGTTCCAGCCAGGTGGCAGTTGTCCCGTGCGAGCTGGGCTGGAGTGATATCGGCAGCTGGGAAGCAGTGCGTGAGCTTCGCCAGACCGACTCCCAGGGCAACTACGCCAACGGCGAGACCGTGCTGCATGATGTGACCAATTGTTACATCGACTCGCCGCGGCGCCTGGTCGGCGGCGTGGGCCTGGACAATCTGATCGTCATCGATACCCCCGATGCCCTGCTGATCGCGGATGCGGCGCGCACGCAGGAAGTCAAGATCATCGCCCAGCAGCTCAAGCGCGAAGGTCACGAAGCCTATCGTCTGCACCGGACCGTGACCCGGCCATGGGGCACCTACACCATCCTTGAGGAAGGTGCGCGGTTCAAGATCAAACGGATCATGGTTCGCCCCGGCGAGTCGCTGTCACTGCAAATGCACCATCACCGCAGCGAACACTGGATCATCGTCAGCGGCATGGCCTGCGTGACCAACGGTGATGAAGAGTTCCTGCTCGACACCAACGAGTCGACCTTCATCAAGCCAGGCCGCACCCATCGCCTGACCAACCCCGGGGTGATCGATCTGGTCATGATCGAGGTGCAGAGTGGCGAGTACCTGGGCGAAGACGACATCGTCCGCTTTACTGATATCTATGGACGCGTCCCGGAAGCCGCCATCGGCTGATGCCGTGCGGGCGTGCCTTGCCATCCATGACCCAACCGTCAGCGAGGATTTGGGGCGATGCGCATACTTTGGACCTTGCCCTACCTGCCCTGGCCGACCACCAGTGGCAGCAAGACCCGGCAGTACCACCTGCTGCGCGAACTGGCGCAGCGTGGTCATCGGATTACCTTGTTGGTGCAGTCCAAGGTGCCCCTCGGCGACGCCGCCCGCACTGCCCTTGAACCCCTGCTCGAGCGCCTGATCGTGTTGCCCAGGCGCGCGCTGCACAGCCCGCTCAACCTGCTCGCCTCACCCATCATCGATTACCCCATGCGGGCGATCATTCATGGCCTGGCACCTGCCCTGCGCCATCGATTCGAACAGCTGCTGGACGAGCCCTGGGATGTGATCCAGATCGAGCACAGCTACAGTTTTCAGCCCTTCGAAAAAGCCCTGCAGGCCCGCGGCATGCCCTACATGCTCAGCGAACACACGCTCGAGTCGGTGATGGGTGCCGCTTGTCACGACCGCCTGCCGCTGTGGCTAAGGCCCCTGAACGCATTTGACCGCTGGCGCTATCGGCGCTGGGAACAACGGGTTCTGCGCCAGCCCACCGAGGTGGTCGCGGTAAGCCCGCATGATGCCGGGCTGATCAGCCAGATCAGCGGCAGGCCGGTCAACGTGGTGGCCAACGGGGTTGATTGCGATTACTACGAACAGGTGCGCCCCGCCGCTCACAGTCAGCGCCTGCTGTTTGTCGGCAACTTCGAGTACGGTGCCAACCTTGAAGCGATCGAGTGGGCACTGGAAGAGATCCTGCCACAGGTATGGCTGAGCAACCCTGCTGTGCGCCTGGCGATTGCCGGGCATGCCCTGCCGGCGAGCTGGAAGCTGCACTGGAACGACCCGCGCATTGAATGGATCGGCTACCGCCCCGACCTGCGCGAACTGCAACGCCGCTCCGCGCTGTTTTTTGCGCCGCTACGGTATGCCGGTGGCTCCAAGGTGAAGATTCTCGAGGCCATGGCGGCCGGCCTGCCGGTGATCACCACCAGCAAAGGCGTGTCGGGGTTGGCGGTCAACAACGGCGAGCATTATCTGGGCAGCGATGACAGCGGCCAGTTGGCACTGCAGATCACCCAGTTGCTCAACCAGCCGTGGCGGATGTGCCAGCTGGGCGAAAGTGGCCGCCAGTTCACCCGCCAGCGGCATGACTGGAGCGTCGTCGCGCAGCAGCTGGAGAACGTGCACCTGCGCTTGACCCAGGTGCTGCCAGGCACTGCCCCGGCGCCGGCGTCGGTGATTCTGGGGCGCTCAGCCAAGTAACTCGCTGAGGGGGATGAAATTGACGCTGTCGCCCTGCTGCGGCGTGCTGCCCTCGCGCACTTCGACCAGGCCTTCGGCCCAGGCTGCGCTGCGCAGCACACCCGAACTCTGGTTCTTGTAAATGCGCACGCGACCGTCTTCGATACGCGCGCGCAGGTACTCACGCCGCGTACCCGGCTTGGGCCAGTCGAACCCGGCCGGCACGCTGAACTGCAGCGGTGTGACATTGGCAACGCCCTGACGACGCAGCAGATAAGGTCGCGTCAGCAGGCCAAAGGTAACCAGTGTCGAGGCCGGGTTGCCAGGCAGGCCGATCACCGGCACACCGCGATAGTGGCCGAAGGTCAGCGGCTTGCCGGGCTTGATCGCCAGCTTCCACAGCGCCAGTTCTCCGGCCTCACGCAGGGCGATGCCGAGATAATCAGCTTCGCCTACCGAAACGCCGCCAGTCGAGAGAATCAGGTCAACGTCGGCCAACCGGGCCAGGCAGTCGCGGGTCAGTTGCAGGTCGTCAGCCAGGATACCGGCATCGACCACCTCGCAGCCCAGCCGCTGCAGCCAGCTGGCGAGCAGGCGCCGATTGCTGTTGTAGATCTGCCCCGGACCCAGGGGTAAACCCGGCTCAACCAGCTCGTCACCAGTCGACAGCAGCGCCACGCGCACTTTGCGTACTACTTCAAGGCGAGCGTGACCGAGCGTCGCCGCCAGGCCAAGTTCAATCGGGCCAAGCCGAGTGCCGGCGCTCATGACCTGCTCGCCAACCCGGGTTTCCTGGCCCTGCGGACGAATGTTCTGGCCAACCCGCAACGGCTCGCTGAAGGTTACCCGGCCGTCGTCCAGCACTTGGGCGTTTTCCTGCATTTCGACACAGTCGGCGCCCTCGGGCAGCGGCGCGCCAGTGAAAATGCGTGCGCAGGTCCCGGCCTGCAGCGGCTGCGGCGCATGCCCGGCGAAGATGCGCTGGCTCACCGTGAGCGGCTCGCCGTGCCAGTCGGCCAAGCGCAAAGCGTAGCCGTCCATGGCGCTGTTCGGCCAGGGCGGCAGGTCCAGCGTGGCCACCAGCTCGGTGGCCAGCACGCGGCCTTCAGCGTCCGCCAGGGCAACCCACTCGGTGTCCGTGATCGGCGCTGCTTCGGCCAAGGCCAGCAGACGTTGCAGTGCCTCTTCGACCGGCATCAATGGCCGGCTTGGGGCGGGCTCACCCACGGCTGTCACAGGCCGCTGCCTGCTTCAGGTGGGGGACGAAGTTGCACGGGCGATGACGCGCGTCGAGCTGCTCGGCAAGGATCCCGTCCCAGCCGGTGCGCACAGCATTGGTCGAGCCCGGCAGGCAGCACACCAGCGTGCCGTTGGCCAGGCCAGCCAAGGCCCGGGACTGAACGGTCGAAGTGCCAATGTCGGCAAGCGATATCTGCCGGAACAACTCGCCAAAGCCATCGATCTGCTTGTCCAGCAGGCAGGCGACCGCCTCGGGCGTACTGTCGCGGCCGGTGAAGCCGGTGCCGCCGGTGATCAACACCACCTGCACCTGGTCGTCGGCAATCCAGGTCGCAACCTGGGCGCGGATCTTGTACAGGTCATCCTTGAGCAGCACCCGCGCGGCCAGCTGGTGACCAGCCTCGGTGAGGCGGTCGACGAACACCTGGCCAGAGGTGTCGGTTTCAAAGGTGCGGGTATCGCTGACCGTGAGCACGGCGATGTTCAGCGGCACGAACGGGGTGTCTGCCTTGGCTTTCATGGGGGCTCCAGCGCAGGGAGGGAAGAAGATGGCGCCTGTTATATCACAGCCCGCACAGCGCAGAACGCGACGCTTGTTCTCGGTCAATGTCGGCCTGCTCTGGCTATGCTGCACTGGCTGAGGAACTTGCGTGGACACACCGCGTCATAGAACCATCAAGCACCATCGACAGGAGAGACACGATGATTCAACGGACCCTTCCCGCCTTTATTCTCGCACTTGGCCTCGGCGCCCTCGCCGGCTGTGCTTCGCCAACGGTGATCACCTTGAACGACGGCCGCGAAATTCAGGCTGTAGACACCCCAAGCTACGACGACGATGCCGGCTTCTATGAATTCGAGCAGCTGGACGGCAAGCGCACCCGCATCAACAAAGACCAGATCCGCACTGTCAAAGAGCTCTGATCCGAGCTTGCAATCCAGGGCCGCCCCCACACGCTGTGTCGGGGCGGCCTTTTTATTGCGCAACGCTGTATCCGGCGCAAGGTCACTGAGGTCGGCCCAGTGATCCGCTGCAGTTTCCACCTCGCAGGGTCAACGATGCTCCTTGCGTTTCAATTCGAGGTGAACTGCAGCTGGGCCAGCCGCGCATACAGCGGGCTGTCTTCGATCAACTGACGATGGTTGCCCACCGCCACAATCCTGCCCTTGTCGATCACTGCGATGCGATCAGCATGCTGCACGGTGGCCAGGCGGTGCGCGATCACCAATGTAGTACGGCCCGCCATGAGTGCGGGCAGTGCCTGTTGGATCAGGTGCTCGCTTTGGGCGTCGAGGGCACTGGTGGCTTCGTCGAGCAACAGGATCGGTGCATCCACCAGTAGCGCCCGGGCAATTGCCAGGCGTTGGCGTTGCCCACCGGACAAGCCAATCCCGCCCTCCCCCAGCAACGTCTGATACCCCTGCGGCAGCTGCTGGATGAACTCCTCGGCATGCGCGCCTCGGGCAGCAGCCTGCACTTCGGCGAAGCTGGCATCTGGGCGGCCGTAGCGAATATTGGCCTCCACCGAGCCGCGAAACAGTGCCGGGTTCTGCGCCACCATCGCGAACTGGCTACGCAGCAGCAGCGGATCGAGGCTGGTCAACGCCTGGTCATCGAGGAGAATGCTGCCCTGTTGCGGGTCATAGAAGCGCAGCAACAGGTCAAACAACGTCGACTTGCCGGCGCCCGACGGGCCGACCAAGGCCAAGGTCTGGCCCGGTTCGATCAACAGGCTGAGGCCATCCAGCGCCGCCACCGTCGGCCGCGACGGGTAGGCAAACCGCACCTCGCGCAACTCGATACGACCGCTGACGCGGGTACTGGCCAAGCCAGCGCTCACCGTTGGCGGCAAGATCGCACTCTGCGCTGAAAGCAGCTCGGCAATCCGCTCTGCCGCACCAGCGGCGCGTTGCAGCTCGCCGATCACCTCGCTGAGGGTACCGAAGGCGCTGCCCACAATCAGGCTGTAGAACACGAATGCCGCCAGCTCACCGCCGGAGATACGCCCGGCGATCACGTCCATGCCGCCCACCCAGAGCATTACCCCAACGGCGCCGAGCACCAGCACGATGACCAGGGTGATCAGCCACGCCCGCTGGGCGATCCGCTGCCGCGCGACGTCAAAGGCCGCCTCGACCGTGTCAGCAAACCGCTCACGGTCCAGGCCTTGGTGGTTGTAGGCCTGCACGGTCTTGATCTGGCCAAGCGTCTCTGCGACATAGCTGCCGACATCGGCCACCCGGTCCTGGCTCTGCCGCGACAACCTACGCACCCGCCGGCCAAACAACAGGATCGGCGCCAGCACCAGCGGCAGTGCCAGCACGACGATGCTGGTGAGCTTTGGGTTGGTGATGAACAGCAACACCACGCCGCCAATCACCATCAAGGCATTGCGCAGGAACATCGACAACGACGAGCCGATCACCGATTGCAGCAAGGTGGTGTCAGCGGTCAGCCGCGACTGGATTTCCGAGCTGCGGTTGTCCTCGAAAAAGCCCGGGTGCAGGCCGACCAGGTGGTCGAACACGGCGCGGCGGATATCGGCCACACAGCGTTCGCCGATCCACGACACCAGGTAGAAGCGGCTGAACGTGCCGATCGCCAATGCCAGCACCAGCAGCATGAACAAGCCAAGGGTCTGGTTGAGCTGGTGAGCAGAACCGGTCATGAAGCCTTGATCGACCAGCAGGCGAATGCCCTGGCCCATCGACAAGGTGATGGCAGCGGTGACGACCAGCGCGAGCAATGCCAGTAACGCCTGCTTGCGGTAGGGGCGCAAAAACCGCCAGCTCAGGCGCAAGGCGCGGCGCTGACGTGAGGAGACAGGTTCGGTCATGACTCAGATCATTCAGGCAAAGGAGCAGCAAGCCTACCATCCATCTGCACAGGCTGAACTTTGCAGCGACTGTCAGGATCGCAGAAAAGGACATGCCATTGCCGGCACTGCAGAGCACAGTAGCAATAGCTTATGGTTCTAAAGTGGTGGTGGAGCTTTGCCGAGCTTTCTGTTGGACTAGAGCAATCGTGGCGGTGCAGACAATGTCATACGCCAGTCACGACCCGTGAATAGGCTTGGTTTGAACCTGATGAGGAGACGGCACATGCAGCAGCACACTGAAACGCAAGCGAACCAGCAAGCGCAACCGCAGCCAATCTGCGGTTCGATCATCGACGACCAGGGCCGCGAAGTGGAGATCACGCCCGAAATGATCAAACAAGCGTGTGAAAAGCTGGAAAACAGCCGAGTAGCGCTTGCCGAGAAGAATTGATCGGATCAGCCGCGTCGCGCTCGATTAGCTAACTGCGCGCTATGCGAGCTGAATTGGGGCCGCCAAGCGGCCCCTGCTTTATTGCCGCTTAAACCAGTTCCGCCCCCAGCGCATTGACCAACTGCGCCAACTGCGCTGACTCGCCGCGCACTTTCACCGCCAACCCTTCGATTTCCCTGCGCACTGGATAATGCTTGCGCAGCAGGTCAAAAGTTGTCCGCTGTTCAACCGGATCATCGCTCAAGCTGCGGCGCATGTCGGCATCGTCGCGACGCGGGTCGTAGACTGCGCGGCACACGGTCGCCAGAGCCACGGCCGGGTCACTGGCGGCATTCAGTTCGATCTGCACCAGGTCGCGCTCGGGCAGCAAGTCGGCTAGCTGCACATGCTCCGCCACGCCGCGCGACTGGCAAAATGCCTGATAGATCTGCGCAGTACCGCGCTGCTTGCCATCGAGGCTGTAACCGGCAATGTGCGGGGTCGCCAGCGTGCACAGGTCAGCCAGCTGCAGGTCAACCTGAGGTTCACCCTCCCACACATCCAGGACCGCGTGCACATCGTCGCGCTGCAGCAGCAATTCACGCAGCGCCTGGTTATCCACCACCGGGCCGCGGCTGGCATTGATCAGCCACGCGCCTGGGCGCAACCGCGCCAGTTGCGGGGCGCCCAGCAAGTGCCAGGTGGGGTGTTCGCCGCCGCGTTGCAGCGGCGTATGCAGGCTGATCACATCACACTGCTCCAACACGCTATCGAGGCTGACGAAGTCGCCGCCTTCAGCTGCCTGACGCAGAGGGTCACACACCAGCACTTTCCAGCCCAGGCCATGCAGCACTCGCACCAGACGTTCACCGACCTGGCCGGCACCAACCACGCCATAGACCCGCTCGGCGAGGTTCTCACCCTCGAGTTCGGCCAGCGTCAGCAGGCTGCCCAATACATAGTCGACCACGCCTCGGGCGTTGCAACCGGGTGCACTGCTCCAGTCAATGCCGGCTTCGGCGAAGTAGTCCAGATCGAGGTGATCGGTGCCGATGGTGCAGGTGCCGACAAAGCCGACCTTGCTGCCTTGCAGCAGTTGCCGATTGACCTTGGTCACCGAGCGCACCAGCAGCACGTCGGCATCTTGCACGCACTGGGCATCGATGCTGCGTCCCGGGTAGCGGCGAATCTCGCCAAATCCAGCAAAGAATGCATCGAGCAGCGGGATGTTCTCGTCGGCAACTATCAGCATGGCGCTCTCCTCTCAGGGGCCCGCAGTGTAGGCCCTGCGCCGGGTACGATCCAGCATCGTTCAGTCGGCTTTCTTGCGAATCCAGTACAGATAGGTGCCAGCCTGCTCCTGTTGCTCGAGCAGCTGATGGCCGAGGAAGGTGCAGAATTTGGGGATGTCACGCTGGGTCGACGGGTCGGTGGCGATGACCTTGAGCAAGCCGCCGGCAGCCAGTGTGCGCACCTGTTGATGCAGCATCATCACGGGCTCTGGGCAATTCAGGCCGCTGGCGTCGAGGACGGCGTCGGGGGTGTAATCGGTCATGGGCTACTCCGTGAATGGGCGACCATTGTCGCTCAAGCCAGGTCCCAGAACCATACTCGACGCCGTGTCGGCGAATTAGCCGCCGTTACCCAGCGCAGCCCGCAAGGCCTCGGCAAAGCGCTGCGCGACCTCGTCGACCTGCTCGGCACTGATGATCAGCGGCGGCAAGAAGCGCACCACCGCGCCATGTCGGCCGCCGAGTTCGAGAATCAAACCACGCCTGAGGCACTCTCGCTGCACCTTCGGCGCCAGCTCGCGAGCCACCGGCGGATGGCCGAGGGTGTCGGGTAGCCCGTTCGGCTCGACCAACTCGACGCCGAGCATCAGGCCACGTCCGCGAATATCGCCAAGCTGCGGGTAGCTGCACTGCAGTTGCTGCAAATGGCCACGCAGGCGCTGACCCATGGCCTGGGCGTGGTCCGCCAGGCGATGCTCGACCAGATAATCAATGACGGCCGAGCCCGCCGCCATGGCCATCTGATTGCCACGGAAGGTGCCGGCATGGGCACCCGGCTTCCAGGTGTCGAGCCAGTCGCGATAGACCACCACGGCCAGCGGCAGGCTGCCGCCAATCGCCTTGGACAGGGTCACCACATCCGGCACGATGCCGGCATGTTCAAAGGCAAACATCTTGCCAGTGCGGGCGAAGCCGCTCTGGATCTCGTCGACGATCAACGCCACGCCGGCCTGCTCGGTAATCCGCCGCACGCCCTGCAACCATGCGATGTCGGCCGGGATCACGCCGCCCTCGCCCTGCACCACTTCGAGAATCACCGCCGCCGGCAGCGGCACGCCGCCCTCCGGGTCCAGCAGCAGATTCTCCAGGTAATGCAGGTTGGCGCGCACACCCTCGCCACCGCCAAGACCAAACGGGCAGCGGTAGTCATACGGATACGGCATGAACTGCACACCATTGCCCAGCAATGCGCCCAGCGGTTGCTTGGGCCCGACACTGCCCATCAGGCTAAGCGCGCCCTGCGACATGCCATGGTAGGCGCCCTGGAACGCCAGTACGGTGCTGCGACCGGTGGCCGTGCGCACCAGCTTCAGCGCAGCTTCCACAGCATCGGTGCCGGTCGGGCCGCAGAACTGGATCTTCGCCTCGCGCCGCAAGGCTTGGGGCAGGATGGCAAACAGGTCCTGGACAAAGCGGTCCTTGACCGGTGTGGTCAGGTCGAGCGTATGCAGCGGCAGCTCATCGGTCAGCACACGCTGGATCGCTGCGACCACTACCGGGTGGTTATGGCCCAGCGCCAGGGTCCCGGCACCGGCCAGACAATCGATGAACTGCCGGCCCTCGACGTCCTCGACGTAGATGCCACGGGCGCGCTTGAGCGCCAGCGGAATCCGCCGCGGATAGCTTCGGGCATTGGACTCCTGTTGCTGCTGGCGCAGCAGCAACGGTGACTCGGCGAATTCATACAACGGCTGCGGCGTGGCAAGCGGCAGAATCTGGGCAAGGCTGGAAGCGGTCGACATTGAAGAGTCCCTTGCAAGCGAAAGGTGGCATCGCTTGAAATACGCTTCAGCCCGGCATGGATTTACAAACATTTTGCGCCTGGGCCAACACTCACCCAGGCGCCGCCAGCAAACTCAGTTGCCCGCGCGGGTCGGCACCTGCAGCCAAACCCGCAGCCCATCGCTGCGGCTGTCGAAGCGCAGGCTGCCGGCACAACGCTGGACAATCGCCTGCACGATCGCCAGGCCCAGGCCACAGCCGCCACTCTGGCTGTTGCGCCAGAAGCGCTCGGTCAGGTGTTGCAAATCGCCTGCGCTGATACCCGGTCCATGGTCACGCACCAGGAACCCAGCCTGGCCGTCGGCCATCTGCACTTCCAGCTCCACGGCAGCATCACCGCCATGGCGCAGTGCATTGTCGAGCAGGTTGCGCAACGCCGCGACTGCCAGCGGGCCGGGCATGCTCAGATAAACCTCGGTGGCATCGTGCGGCAGGCGTACGGTAATCCGTCGACTGTCGCCGGCGCCGACGTCCTGCACGGCCTGGCGTGCCACTTGCTCGGCAGTGCACTGCACGCCGTCGTCAAACGACAGGCTGCCCTCGACTCGCGCCAGCATCAACAACTGCTCAAGGGTACGATGCATACGGTCGGTGCCTTGCTCGGCATGCTCGAGCGCCTGCTCGCGTACGGCGCCATCGGTCATGCGTGCCACCTGCAGGTGGGTCTTGATTGCAGTCAACGGGCTGCGCAGCTCATGGGCGGCGTCGTCGGTCAGGCGCCGCTCGCGCTCCAGGGTCTGGGCGATACGCAGGAACAGCTGATTCTGGGTTTCGACCAGCGGCTCCAGCTCACTGGGTATGCCACTGACCTGCAGCGGCTCGATGCTGTCCACACGACGCTTGCGCAAGGCATCGCGGATCCGATTGATCGGCTCAAGCCCTTTGCCCAGGCCGATCCACAGCAGGCCCAGGCTGCCCAGCAAGGCCATCAGCACCGGCGCCGAAGCTGCCAGCAGGATTGACTGATTGAGCGCCTCGCGCTCTTGATGGCGGTCAGCTGTGGTGATGCGGATATCACCCCGGTGGTAGGTGAACGTGCGCCAGCGCGCGTCGTCGATGGTCTGGTCACGGAAGCCGCTGTACTGGTCGTCCATGGTGCCTTCGTGCTTGTGATTACTGGCGATGATTTCGCCGCGCAGCGAACTGACCTGGCAGGCCATGCCATCAGGCACGCTGAGTTGGTCAGCCGCGAAGCGGGTTTCTTCACCCTTGCCCGCCAGAGGCTGCGGCAACTGGTCAATCAGCCCGGCAACCATGCGCGCAGAAGCCACCAGGCGCTGGTCGAGGGAAAACATCATTTGCTGGCGCAGGTCGCGCAGCATCCAGGCGGCGGCCAGCGCCCAGATGACGATGAAGGCGCTGCCCAGGATCAGCGACAGGCGCACCCGCAGGCTCATGGCGCAGGCACCTGCGCCGGACCCAGCCGATAACCGAGGCCGCGCACGGTCTCGACAATGCCGTTGCCCAGCTTGCGCCGCAGGTGATGGATATGCACGTTGAGGGCATTGCTCTCGACCTCATCGCTGAAGCCGTAGACGCAGTCTTTGAGTTGTTCGCTGGACAGCACCCGCCCCTTGTTCTGCAACAGTGCCTGCAGCAGCGCCTGCTCACGCCGGGACAAGTCGACGGGCTGGTCGCCCAGGAAGGCTTCGCAGCTGCTCGGGTCGTAGCGCAGGGGCCCGTGCTCGATCATGTTCACGGCGCGACCCGCCATGCGCCGCAGCAAGGTGTGCAGGCGCGCAGCCAGCTCGCGCAGGTCAAACGGCTTGAGCAGGTAGTCGTCGGCGCCTGCCTCAAGGCCTGCGACCCGGTCGGTGATCGCATCGCGGGCGGTCAGGACCAGCACCGGCAAGCTTTCACCCTGCTGACGCAGCCGGCGCAGCAGCTTGAGGCCGTCTTCGTCAGGCAAGCCAAGATCGAGGATCATCACGTCGAACTGTGCCGCCTGCAACAATGCGCGGGCAGCCGAAGCACTGGCGACCCGGTCCACGGTCAGGCCTTGGGCGGTAAGCCCGGCGCAGATGCCGCTGGCGATCAAGTCGTCGTCCTCGCAGAGCAGTACGTGCATGGTCAATCTCCAGTGGGCGATGAGCTATTGCGCCATGGCCTGATTAAGTCAGGATTATGGACTGTGCGGCGTCATTGGTCGCCTGAATATGGCTGTAGGACGGTTCCGTGTAGGGCCGGGTTAACACCCGGTTAATCAGCCCGATACAGCATGGCCACTCTTCTGCATTGCCAAGGCCAAGACATGCGCGTTTTTCTGCTGCTGCTGACATTCTTCATGAGCGGGCCGTTGCTGGCCAATCCATTCGAGGTCAAGCCTGACTTTCTGCCGGTAGAGCAAGCGTTCATGCTGACCCATGAGCGCTTGCCGTCGGGGGAACTGCGCGTACAGTTTCAGATCAAGGACGGCTATTACCTGTACCAGAAGCGCCTGAAATTCGATGGCCTGAATGCAATGCAGCACCCGCCATTGCCCCCTGCACTCAACCACAACGACGAGTTTTTCGGTGACAGTGCGGTGTACCGCGGTGAGCTTGAGCTGCTCATACCTGCGACGGCCAGCGGCCAGCTGCGGCTCGGTTGGCAGGGCTGTGCCGACGCCGGCCTGTGTTACCCGCCGCAGACCACCGTTATCGACCTGGGCGGCAGCACGCCTGCGGCGAGCGCAGGCCAGGCTGATGACCAAGCGCTGGCAAGTGATCTGCAACAGGGCAAGCTGGCCTGGGGCTTGCTGGCGTTTTTTGGCCTGGGGCTGCTGCTGGCATTTACCCCATGCTCGTTGCCCATGCTGCCGATCCTGGCGGGGCTGGTGCTGGGCAACGGCGCGAGCGCTCGCCGCGGCTGGCTGCTGGCGGGCGTCTATGTACTGAGCATGGCCTTGGTCTACGCCGCACTGGGGGTAGTTGCCGCACTGCTGGGCGCCAGCTTGCAAGCCTGGCTACAGCAACCGTGGTTGCTCGGCAGCCTGGCAGCGCTGTTCATTTTGCTCGCGCTGCCGATGTTCGGCGCCTTCGAGCTGCAACTGCCTGTCGCCGTGCGTGACCGCCTCGACCGTGCCGGCCAAGGTACCCGCGGTGGCAGCCTGTACGGCGCAGCCTTGCTCGGCGCCTTGTCCGGGTTGTTGATGGGCCCATGCATGACCGCGCCGCTGGCGGGTGCGCTGCTGTACATCGCGCAGAGTGGCGATGTCGTGCAAGGCGCCCTGGTACTGTTCAGCCTTGGCCTGGGCATGGGCGTGCCGCTGCTCCTGCTGGTCACCCTGGGTAATCGATTCCTGCCGCGCCCCGGTGCCTGGATGAATCGGGTCAAGGGCCTGTTCGGCTTTGTCTTCCTGGCCATGGCCCTGTACACCGTCCGCGGCTTGCTGCCAGCGCCCCTGCTGTTGGGCCTGGCCGGCAGTTGGCTGATTGCCCTGGCGTGGGCCGCCTGGCCCGCTCTGCAGCGCTTGCCGGCGCTGCGCGTGCTGCCGCTGCTCGGCGCGTTGTGGGGTGGCCTGCTGCTGGTAGGGGCCGCAGCTGGCGGCAGCGAGCTGTGGCAGCCGCTGCAGCCGTTTACCGCCGGCACACCAACCTCCGCGGATCACGCCGAGGACGCCTTCATCACTGTCAGCCAGCCGCAGGACCTGCAACGCGAACTGCAAGCCGCCAAGGCCCGTGGCCAGTGGGTACTGGTCGATTACTATGCCGACTGGTGCGTGTCGTGCAAGGTCATGGAGAAACAGGTCTTCGCCCGCGCTGATGTGCAAGCCAGCCTGGCCGGCGTGCACCTGTTGCGGCTGGATGTCACCGCTGACTCGCAAGCCAGTCGCGAATTGCTGCAACATTACAAGGTACCGGGCCCACCCAGCCTGATCTGGATCGGCCCAGAGGGTGACGAACGCCGCCCACGGCGCATCACCGGGGAAGTCGACGCAGCGGCATTTCTACAACACTGGGCACAGACAAGGAGCCAAGGCTGATGCTGAGCGTAACCCTCGGGCCATTGACCATGGCCCTGAACCATCTACTGATGCTGGCGGCCCTGGCGATTGCCTGCGTGGTTGGCTGGGCAGTCGCCCGACGTGGTGGCCAGAGCCCAGAGTCGGCGCTGTTCAACCTGTTCCTGCTGGGGGTACTGGGTGCACGCGTGAGCTTCGTGCTGGCCTATTGGCCGATGTACCGCGACGAGCTGCTGCAGATCATCGACATCCGCGACGGCGGCTTCTTGCTCTGGGGCGGCTTGCTGGCAATAGTGCTCGGGACGCTCTGGCAGGGCTGGCGCCAGCCCGGCCTGCGCCGGCCGCTGGGCTGGGCACTGGCCAGCGGCGGCGTGTTCTGGGTACTGGCCAGCCTTGGCAGCCACCTGTACAGCAAGGGCACAGAGCTGCCGCAGCTGACCCTGCGCACTGCCAGTGGCCAGCCGATGGCCCTGCATGACTACCGCGGCAAGCCGCTGGTGATCAATATCTGGGCGACCTGGTGCCCGCCGTGCCGGCGCGAGATGCCGGTACTGCAACAGGCCCAGCACGAATACCCACACGTGACCTTCCTGTTCGTCAACCAGGGGGAAACCCCCGAAATCGTCAGTACCTTTCTCGCCACAACAGGCATCAGCCTGACCCACGTGCTGTTCGACGGCGCCGGCCAACTGGCCCAGCGGGTCGGCTCCATGGCCTTGCCCACCACGCTGTTCTACAGCTCTGACGGCAGGCTGGTCGGCAGCCACCTGGGCGAGTTGTCCCGGGCCAGCCTGAGCCACGCGCTGCAATCATTCGACCGGGCCGATGTGCCCGCCTCCGCTGCAAAAGGAAATTGACATGCGTTTGACCGCACTCCTGCCATTGACACTCGCTCTGCTCGCCGCGCCCTCGCTGCAGGCCGAAGAACTGCCCAAAGCCATCCAGCAATTGCAGGCCAAGGGCGCCGTGATCAAGGGCAGCTTCGCCGCTCCCGATGGCATGCGTGGCTACGCAGCCGAGTACCAGAACAACGGCATTGCCCTGTACCTCACGCCGGACGGCAAGCATGTGCTGGTCGGCAGCCTGTTTGATGAGCAAGGCCAGGACCTGAGCGCAGAACCACTGGAAAAACTGGTCTACGCGCCGATGAGCAAAGCGATCTGGGCAAAGCTGGAGAAGTCGGCGTGGATCGCCGACGGCAAGGCCGACGCACCGCGCACGGTTTACCTGTTCAGCGACCCGAACTGCCCGTACTGCAACATGTTCTGGCAGCAGGCACGGCCTTGGGTCGAGTCCGGCAAGGTGCAACTGCGGCACATCATGGTTGGCATCATTCGTGAGGACAGCCCAGGCAAATCGGCAGCCCTGCTGGCCGCCAAGGACCCGGCCAAGGCACTGCAGCAACATGAGAGCGCAGGCAAGGCCAGCACCCTCAAGGCGCTGGACAAGATTCCCGAGAGCGTCCAGCAACAGCTCGACACCAATCTGGCGGTGATGGAAGAACTCGGCCTATCGGCAACCCCGGCGATCTTCTACCAGGACGCACAGGGCCGCCTGCAAAGTCAGCAAGGTGCACCACGGCCGGAAAAACTTGGCGAGATCCTCGGCAAGCGCTGATCCCGGCAGCGCCGTCAGCCGCGCGTGCTGCGCGGCTTGAGGTCAAGCCGGCGCAGATGGCAGGTGACTTCCTCGCGGTCGTGATAGAGCTGCTTGCAAGCGATCGAGACCCTGACCTTGCGCTCCTTGAAGCCCGCTTCGATGCGGTCCAGCAGGCGCCGCACTTCGGCGTAGCGCTGCTTCATCGGCAGCTTGAGGTTGACCACCGCCTCACGGCACAAGCCCTCGCCCAGCCACGTCTCGATCAAGGCCGCACTGCGGGCGGGCTTTTCGACGATGTCGCAGACCATCCAGTCCACCGTATGCTTGGGCTTCCAGGTGAAGCCGTCGGCCATCAGGTGCTGCACCAGGCCGGTGTCCATCAGGCTTTCGGCCATCGGCCCGTTGTCGATCGCAGTAACCAGCATGCCGCGTTTGACCAGCTGGTAGGTCCAGCCACCCGGTGAGGCACCCAAGTCGACACCGGTCATGTCATCCTGCAAACGCTCTTCCCACTGAGCCCGCGGGATAAACTGGTGCCACGCTTCTTCCAGCTTGAGGGTGGAACGGCTGGGCGCCTCGCGGGGGAATTTAAGGCGCGGGATGCCCATCGGCCACAGCGCCGAGTTGTCCGCTTCGGCAAGGCCGACAAACACCCGCCGGCCACTGATGAAGCTCAACAGCAGGCGCGGCCGCTGGGCATCTTCGACCAACCGGCCAGCCTTCTCCAGGGCCTTGCGCAACGGCGCTTCGAACTTGCGGCAGAACGTCGACAGTTCTTTGCCGTCGTTGGTATCAAGCACCTCCAGCCACAGGCTGCCGGCCACCGGCAGTGCTGCCAGATGCTCGAGCAGGACGCTGATGCGATCGGCCTCGGGCAACTCGACAAATTCACCCCGCGCCCATTGGCGAGGGAAGATCAGTTTGTCGAAGCGCAGTTCACGCATCAGGCGCTCGGCAGCACCCGGTTCGCTGCAGACGAACTCGGCGCTGGCGCTCTGGGCTTTACCTTTGGCATAGCCGGCCACCCCAAGCTGGGCGGCGTGTTCGCTGATTTCGGCGCAGACCTCGCCTTCGAAACCAGGCCGGCAATGCATGAACAGGGTATTCATTTGTCACTCCACATCGCTGACGGCGATCGTCAGCCTTGATCCAGCGCACAACACGCACCGGCACGGCGGCGATGATAAAGGAAGATCGGAACCAGCGACATGCCCCGCCTGTCCAGTACAGGGTCATGGCCGCAAATTCGGCCTAACCTGACTACTCAGCCAGGTCCGTGCCGTGCGGATCTATTCAGAGCGGTGACACCGGCATTCACGAGAGGCCGGGCACCGGCGCAGAAGGAGTTGGCAATGCCCTCGCTCGATAGCCTGAACACCCTCAAGACCCTGCAGGTAGGCGACCGCGCCTATCAATACTTCAGCCTCGACGAAGCCGCACAGCATCTGGGCGACCTGCAACGCCTGCCGATGTCGCTCAAGGTTCTGCTGGAAAACCTGTTGCGCTGGGAGGACGGCAAGACCGTCACCGGCACCGACCTCAAGGCGCTGGCGCAGTGGCTGGACACGCGCAGCTCCGACCGCGAGATCCAGTACCGCCCGGCCCGCGTATTGATGCAGGATTTTACCGGCGTACCGGCTGTGGTCGACCTGGCAGCCATGCGCGCGGCGATGGCCAAGGCCGGCGGTGACCCGCAGCGGATCAACCCGCTGTCGCCAGTGGATCTGGTCATCGACCACTCGGTAATGGTCGACCGCTACGCCAGCGCCGATGCATTCGAAGAAAACGTCGACATCGAGATGCAACGCAATGGCGAGCGCTATGCCTTCCTGCGCTGGGGCCAGAATGCGTTCGATAATTTCAGTGTGGTGCCACCGGGCACCGGCATTTGCCACCAGGTCAACCTGGAATACCTAGGCCGCACCGTCTGGACCCGCGAGGAAGACGGCAAGGTCTACGCATTCCCCGACACTCTGGTCGGCACCGATTCGCACACCACCATGATCAACGGCCTTGGTGTGCTTGGCTGGGGCGTGGGCGGCATCGAGGCTGAGGCGGCCATGCTTGGCCAGCCAGTGTCGATGCTGATCCCCGAAGTGATCGGCTTCAAGCTGACCGGCAAGCTGCGCGAGGGCATTACCGCGACCGACCTGGTGCTGACCGTCACGCAGATGCTGCGCAAGAAGGGCGTGGTCGGCAAGTTCGTCGAATTTTACGGCGACGGCCTTGCCGAGCTGCCGCTGGCCGACCGCGCGACGTTGGCCAACATGGCGCCGGAATACGGCGCCACCTGCGGGTTCTTCCCGGTTGACCAGGTGACCCTCGACTACCTGCGCCTGTCAGGGCGGCCGCAAGCCACGGTCGATCTGGTCGAGGCCTATTGCAAGGCCCAGGGGCTGTGGCGCATGCCAGGCCAGGAGCCACTGTTCAGCGACAGCCTCGGGCTGGATATGGACACCGTGGAAGCCAGCCTGGCCGGCCCGAAACGGCCGCAGGACCGGGTCGCTCTGGGTCAGGTCAGCCAGGCCTTTGATGACTTCCTCAAGCTGCAGGTCAAACCTGCCGCCAAGGAGGTCGGCCGGCTCGAAAGCGAAGGGGGTGGTGGCGTTGCAGTGGGCAATGCCGACCAGACCGGGCAGATCGACTACAGCCACGAAGGCCAGAGCTACACCCTGCGCGACGGCGCAGTGGTGATTGCGGCGATCACTTCCTGCACCAACACCTCCAACCCCAGTGTGATGATGGCCGCAGGCCTGGTGGCGAAAAAGGCGATCGAGAAGGGGTTGAGCCGCAAGCCGTGGGTCAAGAGTTCGCTGGCACCTGGGTCCAAGGTCGTCACCGATTACTACAATGCTGCCGGCCTCACCCCGTACCTCGACCAGCTGGGTTTCGCCCTGGTCGGCTACGGCTGCACCACCTGCATCGGCAACTCCGGGCCGCTCGATGAAGCCATTGAAACAGCGATCGGCACGGCTGACCTGAGCGTCGCTTCGGTGCTGTCGGGCAACCGCAACTTCGAGGGCCGAGTGCATCCGCTGGTCAAGACCAACTGGCTCGCCTCACCGCCATTGGTGGTGGCTTACGCGCTGGCGGGCAGTGTGCGCGTCGATCTCACCCAGGAGCCGCTGGGTACCGGCAAAGATGGCCAGCCGGTTTACCTGCGTGACATCTGGCCAAGCCAGCAGGAAATTGCCGATGCGGTGGCCAAGGTCGATACCGCGATGTTCCATAAGGAATACGCCGAAGTCTTCGCCGGTGATGAACAATGGCAGGCCATCGAAGTGCCGCAAGCGGCAACCTATGTCTGGCAGGCTGACTCGACCTATATTCAGCATCCGCCCTTCTTCGAGGACATCGGCGGCGCGCTGCCCGAGATCGCTGATATTCAGCAGGCCCGTGTGCTGGCGTTGCTCGGAGACTCGGTCACCACTGACCACATTTCTCCAGCTGGCAACATCAAGGCCGACAGCCCCGCCGGTCGCTATCTGCGCGACAAAGGCGTGCAGCCCAAAGACTTCAACTCGTATGGCTCGCGCCGGGGCAACCATGAAGTGATGATGCGCGGCACCTTCGCCAATATCCGCATCCGCAACGAAATGCTCGGTGGCGAAGAAGGCGGCAACACCGTACACGTGCCCAGCGGTGAAAAACTCTCGATCTACGATGCCGCCATGCGTTATCAGGGCGAAGGCACGCCTTTGGTGGTGATTGCGGGTCAGGAATACGGTACCGGCTCCAGCCGCGACTGGGCAGCCAAAGGCACCAACCTGCTCGGGGTCAAGGCCGTGCTGGCCGAGAGCTTCGAGCGCATTCATCGCTCCAATCTGATCGGCATGGGTGTGCTGGCGTTGCAGTTCATGGCGGGCGACAGCCGCAAGACGCTGAACCTGACCGGCACCGAGCGCATCGATATCCTCGGCTTGAGCAACGCGCAGATCCGCCCGGGTATGACCCTGACCCTGCGCATTCACCGTGAACACGGCGAGCAGCAGGACATCCAGGTGCTGTGCCGGATCGACACCCTCAACGAGGTCGAGTACTTCAAGGCCGGCGGCATTCTGCATTACGTGCTCCGTCAACTGATCGCCAGCTGATCGCCAGCTCGTCAAATCAGGGGCGCACTGCGCCCCTTCCCTCCTGCGCCGTTGGTTAAATAATCATTCAATAAAAGCGCAGCCGTGCCGATAGCCATGGAAAGCCATGCGGACCGAGCAGCCATGCGTAACAACCAGCCTATTACCCAGAGAGAACGGACTTTCCCTGCCCAACAGCGGTTGATCTCCACCACCAATGCCAAGGGTGTGATCAGTTACTGTAACGATGCCTTCGTCGAAATCAGCGGTTTCTCACGCGATGAGCTGATTGGCGCCGCGCATAATCTGGTCCGCCATCCCGATGTCCCCGCAGCAGTGTTTGCCCATATGTGGCAGACCCTCAAACAGGGCCTGCCGTGGATGGGCATCGTCAAGAACCGTTGCAAGAGCGGCGATCATTACTGGGTCAACGCCTACGTAACGCCGATTTTCGACAACAACCAGGTGGTCGGCTACGAATCGGTGCGGGTCAAACCTACCGCTGAACAGATCCGCCGTGCCGAAGGCCTGTACCAGCGCCTCAACCAGGGCAAGTCGGCGATCCCCCGCCGCGACCGCTGGCTGCCGGTGCTGCAGGACTGGCTGCCGTTCATCCTGGTCAGCCAGGTCGGCTTCCTGATCGGCAACTGGCTGGGCCACTCCTGGGGCTTCGCTCTCGCCGCTGGCCTGTCGGTACCGCTGGGCCTGCTCGGTTTGAGCTGGCAGCAACGCGGCCTCAAGCGCCTGCTTGGCCTGGCTGAGCAGACCACCTCGGACCCGTTGATCGCGCAGATGTACACCGACAGCCGCGGCGTGCAAGCACGCCTGGAAATGGCCATGCTCAGCCAGGACGCACGGATGAAAACCTGCCTGACCCGGCTGCAGGACAGCGCCGAGCACCTGAGCGATCAGGCGCGCCAGTCCGATGTGCTGGCCCACCAGAGCTCATCGGGCCTGGAACGCCAACGGGTGGAAACCGAGCAGGTCGCAGCTGCCGTCAACCAGATGGCCGCGACCACCCAGGAAGTTGCCAATCACGTCCAGCGCACTGCCGATGCCACCCAGGAAGCCAATCGCCTGACCAGTCAGGGCCGGCTGATCGCCGGGGAAACCCGCGATGCAATTGCCCGGCTGTCCACCGCCGTCGGCGAGACCGGGCAGACCGTGACTCAACTGGCCAAGGACAGCGACGAGATCGGCGGCGTGGTCGATGTCATCAAAGGCATTGCCGACCAGACCAACCTGCTGGCCTTGAACGCTGCCATCGAAGCCGCCCGCGCCGGCGAAATGGGCCGCGGCTTTGCCGTGGTGGCAGACGAAGTACGTCAGCTGGCGCAACGCACTGCCGAGTCGACCGGGCAGATTCACGGCCTGATCGCCAAGCTGCAGCAGACGGCCAGCAGCGCCGTGTTGACCATGGAAAGCGGCCACCGCCAGGCGCAGGAAGGCGTTGCCCGGGTGATGGAAGCAGACCAGGCGCTGATCGGCATCAGCGAAGCGGTGGCCAACATCACCGACATGGCGACCCAGATCGCTGCGGCAACCGAAGAGCAGACGGCCGTGGCCGATGAGATCAGCCGCAACATCAGCACCATTGCAAGCCTTGCTGACGAAACTGCCGAGCAAGCGCAGCACTCGGCTTCGCTTAGCGAAGAGCTGACCAGCACAGCGGGAAGTCAGTACTCGCTGGTGGAGCGTTTCAACCGCTGATGGGCTGACAAGGCTGTGATCGCAGGACAACCCGCGATCACAGCCGATTACCAGTCCAGCATCAGCCGACTTTCGAAACAGCGTTCGGTACCGTCCAGCGGATCGGCAAAACGCAGGCTCTGCGCCAGTAATTTCAAGGGTCGCTGATAGTCATCTTCGACCGCCTGCAGCTGCGGGTAGAACGGGTCATTGCAGATGCCCGCGCCCAACGCGGCCATGTGTACGCGCAACTGGTGCGTCTTGCCGGTTACCGGCGACAAGCCATAACGCCAGCAATCACCGTTTTTCTCGATCACATGCGCCAGCGTCTCGCTGTTCTCTGCGCCGGTGACCTCGTGCATGCGGAAAAACGGCTCGCCATGTACCAGCCGGCTGCGTCGCACCAGCGGGAAGTCGAGTTCAGGCAGTGCGGCGGCAATCGCCTGGTACTGCTTGTCGATGCGCCGTTCAGGGAACAGGCGCTGATAGGCGCTGCGGGTCTCAGGGTTGGCCGAGAACATGACCAATCCAGCCGTATGCCGATCAATGCGATGCAGCGGAACAAGGTGCGGGTTATCCAGCCGGCGGATGAGGCGCCGCAGCAAAGTCTGCTCGACATATTCGCCCGTCGGCGTCACCGGCAGAAAGTGCGGCTTGTCGGCGATGACCAGGTGCTCGTCCATGTACACGATCGATTCGTGCACCGGGATCGGCTTCTCGTTCGCCACTTCACGAAAATAATGCAGGCGCATGCCACGTCGGTAGGGCAAGTCTGCGCCGATTGCGCGCCCCTCGGCATCCAGCACCCGGCCGCGGGCAAAGCGGTCGAGCCATTGCTCGCGGCCGATGGCTTTGAAGTGCTCACACAAGCAATCAAGCACCGTCTTCCACTCGCCAGGCGGCAGGCACACCGTGCTGGCTTGTTGATGTGCAGGGTCGAAAGGTGCGCTCATGTCAGGCTCAGACAGTCAGTAAGCCGGCATTATCACCGATGCCCTGCAGCTCAGCCAGCTTCCGCCGTCTCGCAGCGAGCCTTGAGCCAGCGCAGTACCTGCACGGCGTCCCAGCGCCCGGGATCGTACAGCGCATAAATCAGTCCTTGATAACCAACTACATCCAGCGGTCGATGAAAACCGGCCCGCTGGAACAACGCTTCGACTTCAGCGAAGCAGGTATTGAAGTGGACCTTGCCGAAGGGCGTCCGGTCATCCGTCACCAGGCCCTCGAGACGCAGCTCCAGGACGGCGTCGGCTACGCGCTCGGGCGCCATCCGGTTGATGCTGTATTTCAGTTGCTCGACATTGAGCATCGCTCCACCCTGATACTGTATTTATATACAGCATACGAAGTTGTTCCGGCGTTCGTCAATTGCCAGGCTTTGTTACTGGATGCCCGGTAGGTAACCGCTACCTCGGCGGATAGTCAGCACCTCGCCCCTCGGCTGATACGCCGCGACAGCCAGGTGAACCCAGCTATCGAACTCGAGAATCAACTGATCGAAAACGATGTCACTGTCGCGAATCCGCACTGCGACCTCGCGTGGCGGGAGTTTCAAAGCCGTAAAGTCGGCCGCCAGCCCCAACAGGTGAGCGCTTTTTGAGGTACCGCCGACCTTCTGGTTGAGCGCCTGGCTACGAAAACCGCTGGTAATTGTCAGTGGCACCTGGAGCAGGCTGCGAACCTGCTCGAGTACGCCACATAACAGGCGCAAATTCGCCAGCGCAGCGGCTGACGGGGTGTTGTCCAGACCTGCAAGCGCTGCGGTCCTGGAGGCGGTCATTTCGCCTAACGTGAAATGGGGAGTGATGAACATCTCGCACCTCTGCATGGCTGATGGCAAGGCCGCTCATGGCAGGCCGGAGCCAATCATCTGTCACCACGCAGGTTCGTACACGAGGGACAGGCCACCCCTGGAGCAGCGATTACCCAAGGAAGGCCACTACCTGTTCGCTATCGAACGGCCAGTGCAGCTCATCGCCGGAGTCGCATCGACGCAACACCGGGATGATCAATCCGTAGCGCTCGAACAACGCCTCTTGCTCACTGATATCAATCAGCTCCACCAGCAGGCCGCGCTCGACGAAGGGCATCAACACGGCTTCGGCGACTTCGCACAGGTGGCACCCAAGGGTGCCCAGCAGTTGGCATTCCGGAAGCATGGCAGGCCTGCGCACGATGGGGAGGTGGACTTATTGTAAAGTCCAGCCCGCACGCGTCAATCCTGGCTGGTGGCACCGATCCGATGCAGCGACAGATCTGCCCCCTGAAACTCCTGCTCGTGGCTCAGGCGCAAGCCCAGCGTCGCCTTGAGCAGCCCGTAGACAACCAGGCCGCCAGCCAAGGCAACCAGGATGCCGCCGAGGCTACCGATCAGCTGACTGACCATGCTCACCCCGCCCAGGCCACCAAGGCTCGGTTGGGCAAAGATTCCGCAGGCGATCCCGCCCCACACACCGCAGACACCGTGCAGCGGCCAGACACCGAGCACGTCGTCGATTTTCCAGCGGTTCTGCGCAGCGGTGAAGCACCAGACGAACAGCCCGCCAGCCACCACCCCGGTCAGCAGCGCGCCCAATGGATGCATCAGGTCGGATCCGGCACAGACCGCCACCAGCCCAGCCAACGGGCCATTGTGCAGAAAACCCGGGTCATTGCGACCGGCCCAAAGCGCTGCCAGGGTACCGCCCACCATCGCCATCAGTGAGTTGATCGCCACCAGGCCACTGATCCCTTGCAGACTCTGCGCGCTCATGACGTTGAAGCCGAACCAGCCGATGATCAGAATCCATGAACCCAGCGCCAGAAAGGGAATGCTCGAAGGCGCAAAGGCAATCAGCCGCCCGTCACGATAACGCCCGCGCCGGGCGCCCAGCAGCAGCACCGCTGCCAGGGCCAGCCAGCCGCCCATGGCATGTACCACCACAGACCCTGCAAAGTCATGGAACGGCGCACCAAAACGCTGCTGCAGCCAATCCTGCAAGCCGAAATTGCCATTCCACACAATGCCTTCATAGAACGGGTAGACAAAGGCCACGATCAGCGCTGTCGCGCACAGCTGCGGGGCAAAGCGGGCACGCTCGGCGATCCCGCCAGAGATGATTGCCGGGATCGCCGCTGCAAAGGTGATCAGGAAAAAGCACTTCACCAGCGCGTAGCCATGATCGCTGGCCAGCGTCGCTGCCGGCTGCAGGAAGGTCACCCCATAGGCAACCCAATAACCGACGAAGAAGTACACCAGCGCCGAAATGGCGAAGTCGCTGAGGATCTTCGACAATGCATTGACCTGGTTCTTGTGGCGAACCGTGCCCACTTCCAGGAAGGCAAAACCTGCGTGCATCGCCAGCACCAGAATGGCGCCCATCAGTAAGAAAAGCGTGTTGGAACCGTGGACCAGAGAGTCCATCGCGCTGAGGGTGTTTTCCATGAAGTTGGCAGACCTGCTGAAAAAGGCACCATGACAGTTCAAGAACCGGCATCCCTGCACCGAATCGGTGCCCGCCCCGCTGCCCTGTTCTGGTGAGGCCTGGCGGAACGTGCGTGGTTTTTCCTTGGGTTTGTCGTGGATTGGGTTAAGGTTTATCGGTATCTGCAGGCGCGATGCGCGAAATCGTCGCAGCCGCTGCGGGTACGCCCCAACACGTAGCAATCGCCATACCAGCAACTGCACTGAACCTTCACAACTGCCATCACTCGAATTATCCACATACCTCAACAGGGAGAGACCCAATGGCCAGCAAATCGGCAAAGAATGCTCAAGAGATATTGATGGCTGACTTCCAGGCGCTGGTGCGCGACACCGAGCGGCTGCTGGCGGATACGGCCAATCTTGCAGGTGATCAGGCTGACGAATTGCGCGAGCAGATCCACGCCCGCCTCGAGGAAGCCCGTGCCAACCTGCAAGTGACTCAGGAATCGGTGCGTGCCCGCGGTCAGGAAGCAGTTGTTCAGGCTGAAGCTTATGTCCAGGAAAACCCATGGCAGGCTATCGGCATCGCTGCAGGTGTCGGCCTGCTGATCGGGCTGCTGGCCAACCGCCGCTGAGGTAACCTCATGGAAAATGACGCCTCCACTGGCGCAACCGGCAAGCGCCTTGGCGCTGCCGTACTTGGCCTGATGCACAGCCACATCGAGCTGTTCGGCATCGAGTTGCAGGAACAGAAAGGCCGGACCTTGAAGCTGCTGCTGTTTGCAGGCATGGCGCTGGTATTTGCCCTGTTGTTGCTGTCGGCACTGTCTGGCCTGCTGTTGGTACTGGTCTGGGACACTTACCGTCTGGCCGGGATCATTGGCCTGTGCGTGTTCTACTGCCTTGCCACGTTGTTCTGTGCTGCTCGCTTGAAAGCAGCGGTATTCGATGAGTCTTCACCGTTCAGCTCCACACTCGAGGAGCTTGCCAAGGATCGGGAGCGACTGTTGCCATGAGCCTGCCTCAACTTCCCAATTCGCGTAATCCGCGAGAACTGCGCAAGGCGCTATTGCGTCTGCGCCTTGAAATGCACCGCCAGGAGATCCGCAACGAGTCGGCGCAACTGCTCGAGCCTGTGCGCCGTCTGCGCGGCATGGGCAGCACCGTGCAGCAGGGGCTTGGGATCAAGCATGCGCCGTTGTGGGGCATTGCCGGCGTGGTTCTGATGGGCTTTCTGACCGGCAAGGGTGCCCGCGGTGGTGGCCTTACGCGCGTGCTACGGCTGGGCGGCACGTTGCTGCCGTTGGCCAGGTTGTTCCTGCAAAACGGTCGACGCCGCTAGCAGCCGCTGCGCCTGCCCCTTGCGCAGGCGCAGCGCTACCCTGAAGCTATGGCGATTATCCGATCGGAGAGCGAGCTTTGGACTGGGATACCCTGCTGACCCGTGAACGCCTGGGCAAAGCCCTGTACAGCCCTGAAGAACTTGGCCGCAGTCCCTTCCACAAGGACCACGACCGGATCATCTTTTCCGGGGCATTTCGCCGGCTTGGACGCAAGACTCAAGTCCACCCGGTGTCGAGCAACGATCATATTCATACCCGCCTCACCCATTCCCTGGAAGTGAGCTGTGTTGGCCGCTCGCTGGGCATGCGTGTGGGCGAGACCTTGCGCAACGAACTGCCTGCCTGGTGCGAGCCAAGTGACCTGGGGATGATCGTGCAGTCGGCGTGCCTGGCCCACGACATCGGTAATCCGCCGTTTGGCCATTCTGGCGAAGATGCTATCCGCTATTGGTTCCAGCAGGCGGCAGGTCGCGGTTGGCTGGACGGCATGAACGACGAGCAACGCGCAGACTTTCTCAACTTTGAAGGCAATGCGCAGGGTTTCAGGGTGCTCACGCAGCTGGAGTATCACCAGTTCGACGGCGGCACCCGGCTGACGTATGCCACCCTTGGCACCTACCTCAAATACCCATGGAGCTCGCGTCACGCTGACGCCCTGGGCTACAAGAAGCACAAGTTCGGCAGCTATCAAAGCGAACTGCCGCTGCTTGAGCAGATTGCGCGCAAGCTGGGCCTGCCGCAGCTCGAGGAGCAACGCTGGGCGCGCCATCCGCTGGTGTACCTGATGGAGGCTGCCGATGATATCTGCTACGCCCTGATCGACCTCGAAGACGGGGTGGAAATGGAGCTGCTGCAATACGCCGAAGTCGAGGCATTGTTGCTGGACCTGGTCGGTGACGATCTACCTGAGACCTACCGCCAGCTCGGCGCCAACGACTCGCGTCGACGCAAGCTGGCGATCCTGCGCGGCAAGGCTATCGAACACCTGACCAACGCCGCCGCCGAGGCTTTTGTCGAGCAACAACAGGCGTTGCTCAGTGGTCGGTTGGCTGGCGACCTTGTCGAGCATATGCACGGCCCTGCCCAGCGCTGCGTCTTGCAAGCCAAGGACATGGCACGCAAGAAGATCTTTCAGGACAAACGCAAGACGCTGCACGAGATTGGCGCTTACACAACGCTTGAAATCCTGCTCAACGCCTTTTGTGGCGCGGCGCTGGAGCAGCACGGCGGACGTACGCCGTCGTTTAAGAGCCGGCGGGTGCTCGACCTGATCGGTAACCATGCGCCTAGCCCTGATGACACGCTGCACAATGCCTTCCTGCGGATGATCGATTTCATTGCTGGCATGACTGACAGCTATGCCAGCGAGATGGCGTGCGAGATGACGGGGCGTTCGAGCCCGACCTGAATACCGCGTGTCAGGTTGATTTCAGGCAGTGTTGCGGCCGCTGCCCACCGGCTTCGTAGTGGCCGTGGCCGCGTGATCTCGGCAAGCCGTCAGCTTGCCGTTGCCGGGCTGGGTTGCTGCAACGGCAATCCAAAGGGCCGCGGGTCGCGCGGCGAAACGGATTGAGTGGATAAACACACTAAACTTTGCAGACACTGGCCAACTAAGCTTCAACTAACTGCAACTCACATGACGTTACTAATCCACCGCCACCATTAAACATCTCGTTTCATTAACAATCGACAATATGGCCTATTGCTGTAGTCCGTTTCCCATATACGGCTGACGAGCGCTCGTTGTCCGCCCGCCTGCCAGGCATCTGGGTTAAAGTGCGCTCTGTTCTCGCCATCTGTCCGAATGGAATGTTAACTATGCAATCCGTATTTATTGTCGACGACCATCCGGTTATTCGCCTGGCTGTACGCATGTTGCTCGAAAACCAGGGTTACAAGATTGTCGGTGAATCTGACAACGGCGTCGATGCCATGCAGCTGATTCGCGAAACCCGCCCCGATCTGGTCATACTCGACATCGCCATCCCGCGGCTGGATGGGCTGGAAGTACTGGCGCGCTTCCAGAGCATGGCCCTGCCCATGAAGGTGCTGGTACTGACCGCCCAGTCACCCGCGTTGTTTGCCATTCGCTGCATGCATTCAGGCGCTTCGGGCTATGTCTGCAAGCAGGAAGACTTGAGCGAACTGATCAGCGCAATCAAGGCAGTATTGGCTGGCTACAACTATTTCCCCAGCCAGGTACTGCAGGGAGAAACAGAATGCAACAAGTCCGAGATAAGTCTTTTCCGACAGGTCAATGACCGAGAACTGATGGTGTTACAACTGTTTGCGCAAGGTAGAAGCAACAAGGAAATCGCCTCAGGCATGTTCCTCAGCAACAAGACAGTGAGCACCTACAAGAAACGCCTGATGCAGAAACTTCGGGTTGGCACCCTGGTCGACCTGATTGACGTGGCCAAACGGAACGCGCTGGTGTGATGCTGCGCATGGGGCGTTACCTGATCTACCTGTGCCTTGCCCTGGCTGCGCCTGGCTTGTCGGCAAGGATGGCGGAGCAAGAGCCTTCCGCCCTGACCATGCTGACCCGGGCATCGGCCCAGCCAAGCCGCCCCGAACTCAATGCCGAGCAGCGCGACTGGCTCAATCAGAAGCAGCAACTGACGCTGGGCACCTCGTTTCCGGATTACGCGCCGTTCGATATCACCAGCGGTGGCCGGGATTACCAGGGCATCACCGCCGAGTACGCTGCAGTGATCGCCAATGCGCTCGGGCTGGCGGTGAGAGTACTGCGCTTCGACAATCGCCTGGACGCCGTCGAGGCGCTCAAGCAAGGCCGGATCGATCTGCTCGGTAGCGCCAACGGTTTTGAAGCCGCAGCACAAGGGCTGGGATTGTCTGCCCCCTATGCGGTCGACCAACCCGTGCTGGTCACCCGAGAGGACGAATCACGCCCGCTGACCAAGGACCTCAACGGCATGCGCCTGAGCATGCTGTATCACTACTTGCCGCCCAAGGATGTGCGCCAGACCTACCCCAACGCCTCCCTGCTGACCTTCGGCTCGTCGACTCAGGCACTCAACGCGGTGGCGTTTGGTCAGGCCGATGTGTTCATTGGCGATACCATTTCGACCTATTATCAACTCAATCAGGGCCACCTGCCGCGCCTGCGCATGGCCACTTTTGGCCAACACGAGGCAGTTGGCTTCAGCTTCGCCCTGGGTCGCGACAATGCAATGCTCAAGGGTCTGGTCGACCTTGCACTGCAAAGCCAACCCCCTGAAGTACACAGCAACATTCTCAAACGCTGGAGTTCGGGTAGCGACATCTTGCTGAGCGAGCGCAAGTTGCAACTGAGCCCTGGCGAAGAGCAGTGGCTGAGGCGGCATCCGACGTTACGGGTGGTCATAGACGAAACGGCGGCTCCGGTGTCCTACTTCGACGCGGCCGGTCAGTTTCGCGGCATCGCCGCCGACCTGCTGGAAATGCTCCGCTTACGCACAGGCCTGCATTTCGAAATTCAGCGCGCAGGCAGCGTTGCCGACATGCTCGCCCGCGTTGCCGACGGTCGCGCCGACGTCATCGCAGCACTGCCGATGCAACAGCAGCGAAACCCGCAGCTGCAGGTGACGCGCCCCTATCTGGAGAGCTCACTGGTATTGGTCACCCGGCACAACGAAACTGCCAGCTCATTCGAGCAACTCAAGGGTAAGCGGGTTGCCGTCACGCGTGACAGTACAGCGGCACAGCTGCTTGCCCAGCAGTATCCAGAGGTCATGGCGATCCACACCGAGAGCCCGTATTACTCCGTAACCCTGCTCAGCAGCAGCGCTGTCGATGCCGCCGTCAGTACTTTGATCGATGCCAATCATGCGCTGGCCAGCGACCCTGATCTGGTGATTCGCAACACTGTAGGCAGCGAACCTGCCAGCTTCGCGATGGCGAGTGCCAGCAACGCGCAGCCACTGGCAGCCATTCTCGACAAGGCCTTGCTGAGCATCTCCCCGGAAGAACTCGGCGTGATCTACAACCGCTGGAGCGGCCTCACTGCACAGGACGATGCCTATTGGCGGCAACTGCGCCGACTGGCCCTGCAGATTACCGTGGGAATTGCCTCGCTGCTGTTGCTGGCACTGATCTGGAATGCCTATCTGCGCCGGCAGATTCGCCGCCGGCAGCGCGTCGAAAGAGCACTCAACGACCAACTTGAATTCATGCAGGTAATGCTCAACGGCACGCCGCATCCGCTGTTTGTGCGGGCGCGTGATGGCAAGTTGCAGAGCTGCAACGACAGCTACCTGAAGGCGATAGACGCCTGCGCGGAGGATGTCCTTGGCAAACGCCTGGAAGAAAGCCTTAACAGCCGGAACGCCCATACCCATCAGATCGAGGCCGACTACCAGCAGGTCATGGCCGCCGGCGAGCCACTCATCCGTGATCGCCAGCTACGCCTGAACGGGCGCGAGCTGACTGTGTACCACTGGGTTCTGCCCTACCGCGACTCTCTGGGTGAAGTTCAGGGCATCATCGGCGGCTGGATCGATATCAGCGAGCGCCGCCAACTGGTGCAGGAGCTGCGCCTGGCAAAACAGCAGGCCGATGACGCCAATCGTGCCAAGAGCACCTTTCTGGCGACCATCAGCCACGAGATTCGCACGCCGATGAACGCAGTCATCGGCATGCTCGAACTCGCTGTCAGGCATGCTGATCAGGGCCGTGTAGACAAACCGGCACTGGAAGTCGCCTACCACTCGGCAACTGACCTGCTGGGCCTGATCGGCGATATTCTGGATATCGTGCGGATTGAATCCGGACACATGAGCCTGGCGCCAGAGCCCGTCGAGCTGGCCGCGCTGATCAGATCCGTGGCGCGGGTTTTTGAAGGTCAGGCACGCGAAAAAGGCCTGGTACTGGAAGTTCAGATCGACCCATGCGCACGATGTCACGTACTGCTCGACCCCCTGCGCTTCAAGCAAGTACTGAGCAATCTGCTCAGCAATGCGATCAAGTTCACTGACAGCGGCCAGGTCTGCGTGCATGCACAGCTGCACCGAGCAGTGTCTGCTCCCGCCACTCAGCTGGAACTTGAGGTACGCGACAGCGGCATCGGCATTCCCGAGCATGAGATACAGCGGCTGTTCAGCCCCTTCGTCCAGGCCAACGCGCAAAGCGATGGCGCGCGCAGCGGTACCGGGTTAGGCCTGACCATCAGCCGCAACCTGTGCGAAATGATGGGCGGCACCCTCACGTTACGTAGCTTGCAGGGGGTAGGCACGCGCGTCCGTCTGAGCATGCCGGTCTGTCCGGTCAGTGCGCCGGCCGCAGTCGCGGCGGCGATGCGCCAGGTCGATGCGCCCGATCCGGGCTTGCGCGTGCTGGTCATCGACGACCACCCCGCCAACCTGATGCTGATGGCCCAGCAGTTGAAGTTCATGGGGCTGGGTCACAGCAGTGCCCGGGATGGCAATGAAGCCATGCAGCGTTGGCACAGCGACACGTTTGATGTGCTGTTGCTCGACTGCAACATGCCTCACATGAACGGTTATCAAGTAGCACAAGCCATCCGTGCAGAAGAGCGCGCCAATGATCGACCACCCTGCGTGATTCTGGGCTACACCGCCAATGCCCAACCCGAAGTGCGCCAGCGCTGCCTGGATGCAGGCATGGACGATTGCCTGCTCAAGCCGATCAGCCTGCGCACGCTGAGTGAGCACCTGGCCGACGTGACGCCATTGGCCGTATGCGTGAAACCGCAGCCACGCCCCTCGGCGTTCGACCTTGCCAGTGTGGCGATGATTGCTGGTAACGATCCGGCAGATCAGCAACGCTTCCTGCGTACGTTGCAGCAGAGCCTGCAGGATGACTGCGCAGTCCTGATGAGCCTTGATCCAGAGCAGCAGGCCGAGGCCATTGCCGAGCAGGCACACAAGATCCTCAGCGCAGCACGGATGCTCGATGCTCAGGCAATGATGGAGGTGTGTGAACGGGTCGCCTGCGAAGAGCTGGCGCTGAACGAGCTGAAACTACAGCGTCAGGCCTTGGCCAGGCACATGCGCAGAAGCGAAAAAGCCCTGAGCAATCAGCTGGGCTGACCGTTCAGGGCTTTGGCATGGCGGCGCGCCGACAGCGCCCGCCAGGCTGGATCAGGAAGCCGCGTTGATCGGCTTTTCCGGATACCAGGCGTCGAGCAGCGGGCTGACCTTGACTTCGGTCAGCTCGTTGCGGCCCTTGAGCCACGCTTCGACAGCAGCACGCTGCTCTTCGCTGACCGAGCCACGCTCGGCCAGGCAGACCAGACCGAAGTCATCGCCGCCGACGTAGTCCAGGCCGTTGGCGTCCATGGCTTCTACCAGGAAAGCGTCGAGGAAGGCATCGATGGCTTCTTCAGACAGGTCTTCCTTGAAACCAAGGTTCAGTTCGAAGCCCAGCTCCTGGAATTCATCTACGCAGAGTTTTTTGCGCAGACGGCGGGAACGGTTGGTAGCCATTGAAACAATCCTCTTAAGTAATTACGGGCGGCACTTTACCAGTTTCCGGGGCGCAGCGGCGCTTTTGTGTCGAACCCGGCACATCCAGGACGCGCTTGGGGCATAATGCCCGCTATATTTCGATCTGGGGCCACCATCACTTACAGCCCCGTTATTTTCCCCTCGCCCGCAGGGTTTTCATACTTATGATCAAAGCGCTCCGCCCACTGCTGCTCGCCAGCCTGATGCTGCCTCTGGCCATGCCCAGCCAGGCCGCCGTCAACACCACCTTGCCGGCCAAGGTGCAACAGGCACTCAAGACCAACAAGCTGCAGGACAACGCCCTGTCACTGGTCATGCTGCCCCTCGATGGTCCCGGCACGGCAACGGTGTTCAACGCCGATGTGTCGGTCAACCCGGCCTCGACCATGAAACTGGTTACCACCTATGCCGCCCTTGAGCTGCTTGGCCCGACCTTTCAATGGAAAACCGAGTTCTACACCGATGGCACCCTGAGCAACGGCGTGCTCAACGGCAACTTGTACCTCAAGGGCGGTGGCGACCCCAAGCTGAACATGGAAAAGCTCTGGCTGCTGATGCGTGACCTGCGCGCCAACGGCGTGCGCACCGTGACCGGTGACCTGGTACTGGACCGCAGCCACTTCGTGCAGCCTAATCTGCCGCACTTCGACGATGACGGCGGCGACACCAACAAGCCGTTCCTGGTCAAGCCAGACTCGTTGCTGGTCAACCTCAAGGCGCTGCGTTTCGTTGCTCGCAATGACGGCGGCAAGGTCATGATTGCGGTCGAACCGCCGATTGCCAGCATCCGTATCGACAACCAGGTCAAAGCCGTTGCCTCCAAGCAGTGCACCGGCGAGGTCCGCTACAATCCGCAGGTCAGGCCGGACGGCGTCACCGTCGTGGTCAGCGGCCAGTTGGGCGAAGGCTGCAACTCGCAGACCTACCTGGCCCTGCTCGACCACCCGGCCTACGCGGCAGGTGCCGTTCGCGCAATCTGGAGCGAACTGGGCGGCACCATCCAGGGTGGCGACCGCATCGAGAACGTACCGAAGAGCGCCCGAGTTCTGGCGCGTGCGTTTTCGCCCGACCTGGTCGAGGTGATCCGCGACATCAACAAATACAGCAACAACACCATGGCTCAGCAGCTGTTCCTGAGCCTGGGCGCGCAGTTCCGGACCGATGCCGATGGCGATGACGCCCGCGCCGCACAACGTGTGGTGCGCCAGTGGATGGCGAAAAAAGGTATCACCTCGCCGCACCTGGTGATGGAGAACGGCTCAGGCCTGTCCCGCGCCGAACGTGTCAGCACCCGTGAAATGGCCACCTTGTTGCAGGCGGCCTGGAACAGCCCTTACGCGGCTGAATTCATCAGCTCGATGCCGCTGGTGGGCATGGACGGGACCATGCGCAAGCGCCTCAAACGCACCGCCATGACCGGCCAGGCGCATATCAAGACCGGCACCTTGAACACCGTGCGGGCAATCGCCGGTTTCAGCCGCGACAGCAACGGCCACACCTGGGCAGTGGCGGCGATCCTGAACGATCCCAAGCCATGGGGTGCGTCACAAGTGCTTGATCAGGTGCTGCTCGACCTGTATCGCCAGCCTAAACTGAATACTGGCACCGCCGCTTCGGGGCTCTGAACCTGGGCATCTGAGCAGCGCGTGCCAGCCGGCGCGGCGCTGCTCGGCAGACGGATCAGGCCGGCTCAAGGCTGCACCACTTCAACGCGGTCGCGGCCGCCCTGCTTGGCCGCGTACACCCCGGCATCGGCACGCAACAACAGCGCATCGGCGCCCTCCCCCGGGTGCCAGGCAGCCACGCCAAAACTCGCCGTGACCTTACCCACCCCATTGATCACCAGGCCGCGCACTCCCTGCCACAGCTCCAGCGCCAAGGTGCGCGCCTGCTCGAGATCGCTGCCCGGGCACAGCACCATGAACTCCTCGCCACCGAGCCTGCAGAATACGTCGGTACGGCGCAGACGATGACTGATGTGCTGGCACAGGCTGCGCAGGACATCATCACCCACCGCATGCCCGTGCTCATCGTTGATGCGCTTGAAGTGATCGACATCGAGCATGATCACCGCCAACTCCAGGCCATCACGCTCGGCGCGATCCAGCTCGATCTTCAGCCGCTCCTGGAAGTAGCGGCGGTTGTGAATGCCGGTCAACACGTCGGTAATCGATAACGCCCGCAGCTCGTGCTCGACCCGCTTGGGCTCGGAAACGTCGGTCAGATAGCCATGCCACAAGGTGCAGCCCGCCTCGCCCAGCTCAGGCGTGGCTTCGCCGCGCACCCAGCGTAACCCGGCCTGCGGCAGGATCACCCGATACTCTTCGCGCCATGGAGCAAGGTGCTCGGCCGAGTAGCGGATCGAGCGCAGCACCCGCTCCAGATCATCGGGGTGAATCCGCTCGGTAATCAGCGCCGCATCTTCGCGTAGCTGCTGCAGATCAATCTCGTAGATGTCGTACAAGCCCTGGCTGGCGTAGGGGAAGCAGGTATGCCCAGTGGCATCAAGACGGTACTGATAGATGCCCCCGGGCACTTCGGCACTGAGCTTCTCCAGCAGCCGATCACGCACCGCCAGTGCCTCATGCACGCGGCGCCGTTCAGTGACATCAATGCAGATTGCCAGGTAGCCGACCCAGCGGCCGTGCTCATCGAATACCGGACTGACCAGCATGGTGGCGAGCAAATGACTGCCGTCGTTGCGCTGCAGGGTCCATTCGCCAGGCTGGTTGTCCGCGGCCTGCGCCGCATCGGCAAAAAGTGCCTGAGCGCAGCTGATGTCGCGGCCGTGCTGCTCGCTCAAGACCTCCGCTCGCTGGTGCAACTCGTCTGCCTGAATCAGCTCGGGCAGATCAAGCCGGCCGACCACTTCGCTGGCGGCATAGCCCAGCATGCGCTCGGCGCCAGCATTGAAGGTGATGATCCGGCCTTTGAGGTCAGTGGCGATAATCGCCACCTGAGTTGCCGCATCGAGCACGCTGCGCAGTTGGTTATGGGTGCCCCTTAGGGACTGTTCACTGACGCGCAATTGGGCCGTGCGCTGCTCGACCAGCTTCAATGCCCGCTGGCGCTGGCCGAGCACGCTATACAGCAAAGCACCGAGCAGCAGACTCAGCAGTGCCCCCAGCGACGCGACCGCCGGCACCAACGATGAACGATTGGCGTGTACGAAGGTTTGGCTGGGGCGAATCAGCATCTGATAGGGATAACCGGCCAGCTGCAGTTGACGGGCACTCGTCATCGCCAGCGGCGCTGCCGCGTTAAGCGACTGGTACAGCAGATTTTGCCCGCTACCATCGCTGATGCGCACCACCAGTTCGTCGTCAGCAGCCGCAGACACACCCTCGCTGACCAAACGCTGCAAGTCGAGCAGGACAATCACATAGCCACTGGGTACGCCATCGCCTGCACCATTGGCAAAAACTGGCGCAAGCATCATCAGCACTACCGCCGCAGGCTCCTCGGGCAACTGCCATGGTGCGGACACCGCCATGCTGCCCGGGGTGGTCGCCCGCACCAGAGTGCTTTGTACACGCCTGAGGTTGAACAGCTCAAGGCAAGGAGGCAGGCCAGGCAGATTGGAGGTTTGCACAAAGCGTATGGGGTAGGCGTGGCCGCGCAATGCTGCGGGCTGAAGCTGCGCCTGGCGGCCAGCCTCAACTGACGAATCGTGGACAGCCAGTTCAGCACTCGCGCCCCACCTTGCGGGGGCGACTGCGGGCGCCCAGGCATAGGCCAGAGTACGTTGCAGCAGGGGTTTGACGTAGCCCTGAAATTCGCCTGCGGTGACGTTATCGGAGTAACTGAAAAAACGCCGCAGGCTATCCAGGCGCTGTTGCTGGTCTGCCAGGCGCTCGGCAATGCGGCTGTAGCGGTCGGCAGCCAGCAACTCGAAGCGCTGGTGCAGTTGCTGTTTGGAGAAGCTGTACGCGGCGGTCGTCAACACCGCCGTGAACAGCGCGCCGATCATTACCGCCAACAGCGCCAACGCCCAGGCCGGCAATGCCTGATAGACCTGGCCAAACACCTTCGCACGCACCTTCGACATAGAGCAATCTCGTCACATCAGCGTCCTGCGAATTGTTCAGCCCTGACTATTTATAGCTATTGGCCACTAGCCGCGCAACTCCAACGCTACTTCAGCGCAGCTGCAAGCGCCAGGCACGGTGGATCTTGCTGTTGCGGGCAAAGTCCGGATCAACCGTCTGCGCGCTGATTTCTTCCACGGCATACCGCGCGCTCACACTGTCGTCGAGCTGGAACTTGCGGAAGTTGTTGGAGAAATACAGCACGCCGCCAGGCGCCAACCGGGCCAGGGCCAGGTCAAGCAACTGCACGTGGTCGCGCTGAACGTCGAACACCCCTTCCATGCGCTTGGAGTTGGAGAAGGTCGGCGGGTCGATGAAGATCAGGTCGTAGCTTTCGCGGCAGTTCTCCAGCCAGGCCATGACATCACCTTGCTCCAGGCGATGGCGATCGGAGTAGCCATTAAGCGCGAGATTGCGCCGCGCCCAGTCCAGGTAGGTCTTGGACAGGTCGACACTGGTGGTATCGCGTGCGCCGCCCTTGGCTGCATGCACTGTCGCCGTGGCGGTGTAGCAGAACAGGTTGAGGAAGCGCTTGCCGGCCGCTTCACGCTGGATGCGCATGCGCATCGGACGATGATCGAGGAACAGCCCGGTGTCGAGATAATCGGTCAGGTTGACCAGCAGCTTGACGCCACCTTCGCTGACTTCGTGGAAGCGCCCTTCAGTTGCCTGACGCTCATACTGGCGAGTACCGCTCTGACGCTGACGGCGCTTGAGCACAATGCGCTGCTGATCGATGCCCAGTGCCTGCGGGATCGCCGCAAGCACATCCAGCAGACGGCCCTGGGCCTTTTCCGGATCGATCGTACGCGGTGCGGCGTACTCCTGAACGTGCACCCAATCCTGGTAGAGGTCGATCGCCACCGCATACTCGGGCATATCGGCGTCATACAGGCGATAGCAGTCGATCTGTTCGCGGCGAGCCCACTTGCCCAGCTGCTTGAGGTTCTTCTGCAAGCGGTTGGCGAACATCTGCGCACCTTCGGAAAGGCGCGCCGGCTCGTTGACCACTGGCATCGGACGCTCGCTGTCAGCGTCTTGCGCTTCAACCACCCGACGCTCGCCGGAAACACCCGTGACGAACTGATCAGGCTGGATCTTGAACAGCAGCAGTTTGCACGGCAAGGCGCCGTTCCAGAACGCGTACTGTTTGTGGCTGCGCACACCCATGCGCTTGCCCAGTTCCGGCGCGCCGGTGAACACTGCCGCTTCCCAGCCCAGGCACGCCTGGCGCAGACGCTCGCCCAGGTTCTGGTAGAGGTAGAGCAGGCTGGCTTCGTCGCCCAGACGCTCGCCGTATGGCGGGTTGCTGATGACCAGGCCTTTCTGGTTCTGGTCAGGGCGCGGTTCAAACGTGCCAACCTCACCCTGATAGATCTTGATCCAGTCGCTCAGGCCGGCACGCTCGACGTTGTTGCGGCCTGGCTGGATCAGGCGCGGGTCGGCTTCGTAACCGCGAATCCACAGCGGTGGCTTTGCCAGGCCGGCTTCGGCGCGCTGGGTTGCTTCGTCATGGACCTTGCGCCAGAGCGCCGGCACATGGCCAAGCCAGGCGCTGAAGCCCCAACGCTCGCGCTTGAGGTTGGGTGCAATATCGGCGGCGATCATCGCAGCTTCGACGAGGAAGGTACCCACACCGCACATCGGGTCGGCCAGCGCCCCGCCTTCGGCAGCGATGCGCGGCCAGCCGGAGCGGATCAGTACCGCTGCGGCCAGGTTTTCCTTGAGCGGCGCGGCGCCTTGCTGCAGGCGATAGCCGCGCTGGTGCAGGCTGTGGCCAGAGAGGTCGAGCGAGAGAATCGCTTCACCGCGATCCAGACGCAGGTGCACACGCATGTCCGGGTTCAGCTTGTCGACCGACGGGCGCAGGCCGTCGCGGTCGCGCAGCTTGTCGACGATGGCATCCTTGACCTTGAGCGCACCAAAGTGAGTGTTGTCTATGCCCGAACCATGCCCGCTGAACTCCACGGCCAGCGAGCCATCGGCAAGCAGATGATCCTGCCACTCGACGGCGTTGACGCCGTCGTAGAGGTCATCGGCGTTTTTCATCGCAAAGCGTTTGAGCACCAGCAGTACGCGGTTGCCCAGACGCGACCACAGGCACAGGCGGTAGGCAGTTTCCATGTCGGCCTCGCCACGGATGGCCGAGGTGTGCTCACGCACCTCCTCAAGGCCGAGGCCTCGTGCCTCATCGGCGAGCAGGCCTTCTAGGCCCTTTGGGCAGGTGAGGTAAAGTTCGAAACGGTCCGACATGAGTAATCCAGTGCCTGTGGCTATTTTGAGTGACGGGACGACGCATCGTCCGTCAGGGTTTTCCCGAGCGCCCTTTTCAGGCGCTCGGGTGGCCTTGCGTGATTCGCGAAGGCCTGGCCGCCCGACAATTGTGCATGCACCCAAGGGCGAAAGCAGCCTTTGATCGTCGAGCAGTACGAAAAATTCTTGCGCCAGGTCATGGAAGTGACCCTTCGTCGCATTTCAAATTAATTCAGCCGTTTTTTGACGACGCTGGCCAAATAGCGGCCAGTGCGGCTAAACCCCGATCACAGCGGGCATTTGCCCAAACAAGGTTGAGTCGCATTTATTTACTTATCACTTCACCTACAGAAACGTTACGTCCTTATGACAAAACGATCATTCACACTGTGACTTTCATTGGTTAGAACTGACCACAGGCCGCTTCGCAACGAAACGGCACTTCAAGCTCGCCACGCCGGCAGCGAGCGCAAACCGGCAGAAAGATTCTGCCCGGCCTCTGTGAGGCCGACGGGACATTACAGTCAACAAGTGAGGGCAACACCCTATGAGAAGACTTAAGCGTGATCCGTTGGAAAGAGCATATTCACGTGGCTACCAGTACGGGGTCACCGGCAAATCTCGCGAACTTTGCCCCTTCACCCTAGCATCTGTACGTCAGGCCTGGATCAATGGCTGGCGCGAGGGTCGCGGAGATAACTGGGACGGCATGACCGGCACTGCTGGCATCCATAGACTCAACGAAAATCACGCCGTTGGCTGATCAAGGAACCTGAATTCGAGTCACCATGCACGCCCCATCCGGGCGGCGGGCTGCGGCCCAGGGGCCCCTTCAAGGGGCCCTTTTTTATGCCCGCTGATCAGCCCCGCGGCATTGCTGCAATGGCATCCACTGCTTCGCGAATCAACGCCGGGCCTTTGTAGATGAAGCCCGAGTAGATCTGCACCAGGCTGGCACCAGCAGCGATTTTCTCAGCTGCGTGGCGGCCTTCGGTGATCCCGCCCGCGGCGATGATCGGCATCCGCCCAGCCAGCTCGCCTGCCAGCACCTTGACCGTATGGGTACTCTTGGCCAACACCGGCGCGCCCGACAGGCCACCGGCTTCAGCGCCGTAGGGCAGGCTTTCGACGCCTTCACGGGACAACGTGGTATTGGTCGCGATCACTGCGTCCATGCCCGACTCCAGCAGCGCCGCAGCGACCAGCGCGGTTTCTTCGTCAGTCATGTCCGGAGCGATCTTGATCGCCAGCGGCACGCGTTTGGCGTACTCGGTGGCGAGCTGCTCGCGGCGCACGGCCAGCGCATCCAGCAACTGCTTGAGCGAATCACCGAATTGCAGCGAGCGCAGGCCCGGGGTATTCGGCGAGCTGACATTGACGGTGATGTAGCTGGCGTCGTTGTAGACCTTCTCCAGACCAATCAGGTAATCATCCACCGCACGCTCGACTGGGGTGTCGAAGTTCTTGCCGATATTGATCCCCAGCACGCCATCGAAACGCGAGGCACGTACCCGCTCGAGCAGGTGATCGACGCCCAGGTTGTTGAAGCCCATGCGGTTGATGATTGCCGTTGCCTCAGGCAGACGGAACAGCCGCGGTTTGGGGTTGCCCGGCTGCGGGCGTGGCGTCACGGTACCGATTTCGACAAAACCGAAGCCCAGCTGGGCAAACCCATCGATGGCCGCGCCGTTCTTGTCCAGCCCCGCTGCCAGCCCGACCGGGTTGGCGAAGTTCAAGCCCATCACCGTCACCGGCGATGGCGCCGGCTGCTTGCACAGCAGGCCATTGAGCCCCAGCCGGCCACCGGCACCAATCAGGTCCAGGGACAGGTCGTGGGAGGTTTCCGGAGAAAGCTTGAACAGCAGCTGGCGGGCCAGGTTATACATGGGCGGGCAAGACTCGGGGATGAGTGAGGCGGCGATTATAGCCAGCACGCCGCCGGCGCGACAGGCCTTTGCTGAACGTCTGGCATATGCCTTGCTTCAACAGCAGGCACAGCCTACTCGGTACAGGCGAGGATTTTTGTGAATACAGCTCCCCACGCAACACCTCTGGCCTGGGTAAATGGCAGTGACGCGCCGGAAAAACCCAGCCTCGATATTGGTTTCATGCCCCTGACCGATTGCGCTTCGGTGGTGGTTGCCGCCACGCAGGGCTTTGCCCAGCAGCATGGCCTGACCCTCAACCTCAAGCGCCAGGCCTCCTGGGCCGGCATGCGCGACAAGCTGGTCAGTGGTGAGCTGGATGCCGGGCATTGTTTGTATGGCCTGATCTACGCGGTGCACTTGGGCATCGGCGGCAGCGCCAGCCGCGATATGGCCGTGCTGATGGGGCTGAACCAGAACGCCCAGGCCATCAACCTGTCGCCCGCCTTGCAGCGCAAAGGCGTGACCAACCCTGAGGCACTGGCCAAACTGGTGCACCAATCAGGCGCAAAGCTGACCTTTGCCCAGACCTTTCCGACCGGTACCCACGCCATGTGGCTGTATTACTGGCTGGCCAGCCAGGGCATTCACCCGCTGCGTGATGTCACAAGCGTCGTAGTGCCGCCGGCACAGATGGTCGCGCATGTGCAGGCCGGTCGCATCGACGGCTTCTGCGTAGGCGAACCGTGGTCAGCGCAGGCGGTGGCCGAGGGCCAGGGCTTTACCCTCGCCACCAGCCAGTCGATCTGGCCGGACCATCCGGAAAAGGTCCTGGGCTGCGCGCGAGCGTTCGTCGAGCTGTACCCCAACAGCGCTCGCGCGCTGGTCAAGGCGATATTGGCCGCCAGCCAGTTCATTGAACAAAGCCAGGAAAACCGCCGTAGCACAGCCCACCTGCTGAGCGGTGGCGCCTACCTGGATACCGCCGTGGCGACGATTGAACCGCGCTTGCTCGGCAACTATCAGGACGGGCTCGGCAATCACTGGCAGGATCCCCACGCACTGCGTTTTCATGACCAGGGCCGGGCCAACCAGCCCTACCTGTCCGATGGCATGTGGTTCATGACCCAGTTCCGCCGCTGGGGTATGCTGCGTGAAGACCCGGACTACCTGGCAGTCGCCAACCAGGTCCAACAGCTAGCCCTGTATCGCGCCGCTGCAGCGGAGCTCGGCTTGCCAAGCGACGTACCTGCCATGCGCAGCAGCCTGCTGATCGACGGCATCCGCTGGGATGGCAGCGACCCGCATGGCTACGCCCGCAGCTTTCACCTGCATGCCATGACACCGGCGCCCAGCGCCCATCTCGCTCGGTGAAGGGGCTGAACATGCTACGGATCCTGTTGATTGACGACACCGAAAAAAAAGTCGGCCGGCTCAAGCTGGCTCTGATCGAGGCCGGCTTCGAGGTCATCGAGGCCACGGGCCTGACCATCGACCTGCCCGCCTGCGTCGAAACGGTGCGCCCGGACGTGGTCTTGATCGATACCGAGTCACCGGGGCGTGATGTCATGGAGCAGGTGGTACTGGTCAGCCGCGACCTGCCGCGGCCGATCGTCCTGTTCACCGACGAACACGACCCGGATGTGATGCGCCAGGCGATTCACGCCGGGGTCAGTGCCTACATCGTCGAGGGCATTCAAAGCAGCCGCTTGCAGCCGATCCTGGATGTGGCCATGGCCCGCTTCGAAAGCGATCAGGCGCTCAAGGCCCAGCTGTTGGCGCGCGACCAGCAACTGGCCGAGCGCAAGCGTGTGGAGCATGCAAAAGGTTTGCTGATGATGATGAAAGACTGCAATGAGGAGCAGGCCTATACCCTCATGCGCCGCCAGGCCATGAGCAAGCAGCAGAAGCTGATCCAGGTGGCAGAGCAGATCATCGCCATGCACGAGTTGCTCGGCTGAGGCAGCCGTCAGCCCGGGGGTTGGCCCGGCTCTTGCTCTGCAATCACTACAGGTAGCCAACGGCGGTTGCCCCACCTTCCGACAAAGACGTCGCTCACCCCTCCATCAAGATGGATCGGGTAGCGGCGTCTTTTTCGTTCCAGCCCGGCACAGCCCGGGCATGACAACCGTTGCAGCCGCGTGAGGTATTCGATGAATACGAGCTTCTGGAAATCCGGGCATGTGCCTACTCTGTTTGCCGCGTTCCTGTATTTCGACCTGAGTTTCATGGTCTGGTACCTGCTCGGCCCGATGGCCGTGCAGATTGCCACCGACCTGCAACTGACGCCGCAAGAGCGCGGCCTGATGGTTGCCACGCCCATCCTGGCAGGGGCCCTGCTGCGCTTTGGCATGGGGTTGCTGGTTGATCGGCTGTCGCCAAAAACGGCCGGCCTGATGGGCCAGGTGGTGGTGATCGTGGCCCTGGCCTGTGCCTGGCACTGGGGCGTGCACAGCTATGAACAAGCCTTGCTGCTGGGGGTATTTCTCGGTTTTGCCGGCGCGTCGTTTGCCGTGTCGCTGCCGCTGGCTTCGCAATGGTACCCGCCACAGCACCAGGGCAAGGCCATGGGCATCGCAGGGGCTGGTAACTCCGGCACTGTCTTTGCGGCGCTGCTGGCGCCGGCGCTGGCCGCAGCCTATGGCTGGAACAACGTGTTCGGCTTTGCCCTGATCCCGCTGCTGCTGACCCTGCTGGTGTTTGCCCTGCTGGCACGCAATGCGCCGCAACGGCCCAAACGCAAAGCCATGGCCGACTACTTCAAGGCGTTGGGTGATCGTGACAGCTGGTGGTTCATGTTCTTCTACAGCGTCACCTTTGGCGGCTTCATTGGCCTGGCCAGTGCCCTGCCCGGCTATTTCAGCGACCAATACGGCCTGAACCCGATCACCGCCGGCTACTACACCGCGGCCTGCGTGTTTGGCGGCAGCATGATGCGCCCATTGGGCGGCGCCCTGGCCGACCGTTTTGGCGGCATTCGCACCCTGCTCGGCATGTACGCCGTGGCTGCGGTATGCATCGCCGCAGTTGGTTTCAACCTGCCCAGCGCCACCGCTGCGCTGGCCCTGTTCGTCAGCGCCATGCTTGGCCTGGGCGCCGGCAATGGCGCGGTGTTCCAGTTGGTGCCACAGCGCTTCCGCCAGGAGATCGGCGTGATGACCGGGCTGATCGGCATGGCCGGCGGCATCGGTGGCTTCCTGCTGGCGGCGGGCCTGGGCATGATCAAACAGCACACCGGTGACTACCAACTGGGCCTGTGGCTGTTTGCGAGCCTGGGCCTGCTGGCCTGGTTCGGCCTGCATGGGGTCAAGCAACGCTGGCGCACCACCTGGGGCTCGGCTGCGGTTACCGCAGCGCGGGTATAGGGCAAACCCATGAGCCTGCAACTGCGCTTCGCCCAAGCCAGCGCCACCGGTCCGCGCAGCGAGAACCAGGACGCTCTGCGCCTGGTGACACCGGCGCCGGAATTGGCAGCCAGCAAAGGCTACCTGGTCGCACTGGCCGACGGGGTCAGCCAGTGTGCCGATGGCGGCCTGGCCGCGCGAGCCAGCCTGCAGGCACTGGCGCTGGACTACTACGCCACGCCGGCCACCTGGCCGGTGGCGCAGGCGCTGGATCGCCTGCTGCTGGCACAAAACCGCTGGCTGCGCGCCCAGGGCAGCGGCCAGCCGCTGCTGACCACGCTCACTGCACTGGTCCTGCGCGGGCGCCGCCTCACCCTCGCCCATGTCGGTGACTGCCGTGCCTATCGCTGGGATCAGGGCCGCTTGCTGTGCCTGAGCGAAGACCACGTCTGGGACCAGCCGGGCATGCAGCATGTGCTCAAGCGCGCGCTGGGCCTGGATCAGCATCTGCTGGTGGATTACCTGGACGGCGAGCTGGTTGCCGGTGAAACCCTGCTGCTGCTCAGCGATGGTGTCTGGGCCTGCCTTGGCGAGCAAGCGATAGCCGCTATCCTCAAGGATCAGCCTGATCTGCAGGACGCCGCCGACACCCTGGTGGCCAGCGCCCATCATGCCGGCAGCCAGGACAACGCCAGTGCCGTGCTGGTGCAGGTCGAGCAGCTCGGCCCGAGCAACTTCAGCGACACCCTGGCGCAGCTGCAGCAGTGGCCTGCGCCCGATCCGCTGCGCCCAGGGCAGGTTATCGATGGCTGGCAGGTCGATGCCCAGCTCGCCCGCAGCCGTCAGTCGCTGCTGTACCGGGTACATGACGGCCAAGGCCAGGCATGGCTGCTCAAGACCCTGCCTGGCAGCGCCGAATCGGATCCGGGCGCCGCGCAGCGCTTGCTGCAAGAGGAATGGTTTCTGCGGCGCATGGCCGGCCGGCATTTCCCTGAGGTACATGCGGCCAACCAACGTCAGCATCTGTACTACCTGATGCGCGAGTACCCAGGCCAGACGCTCGGCGCTCTGTACAACGAGCAAGGGCCGCTCCCCCTGGCGCAGTGGTTGGAAATTGCCCGGCAGCTGCTGCAGGCAGTCGGCGTGCTGCATCGGCGCAACCTGCTGCACCGCGATATCAAGCCCGACAACCTGCACCTGGGCACAGACGGCCAGCTGCGCCTGCTCGACTTCGGCCTTGCCTATTGCCCGGGGCTTTCTGAAGACGCACCACATGAACTGCCTGGTACACCGTCGTTCATCGCCCCTGAGGCCTTTGACGGCCAACCGCCGCAAGCGCGCCAGGACCTCTATGCCACTGGCGTGACCCTCTATTACCTGCTTACCGGGCATTACCCCTACGGTGAAATCGAAGCCTTCCAACGGCCTCGCTTCGCCCACCTGACCAGCCCCGGTCGGTATCGCCCGGATCTGCCTGAATGGCTCCAGCGCAACCTCGAGCAAGCTGTAGCCGCCGACCCCCGGCATCGCTACGAAACCGCCGAACAATGGCTGCTTTTGCTTGAACGTGGCGACCGCCAGGAGCTGAGCGAGCGGCCACGGCCATTGCTGGAGCGCGAACCGCTCAAGGTCTGGCAGACGCTTGCCGTGCTGTCTCTGCTGTTCAACCTGATATTGCTGTTCAGCCTGTTCAAGGGCTGAGCGCGCTGCCGATGAGGAACACCTGATGAATGCAAAGATCTGGTTGGTTGGCGCCGGCCCCGGCGACCCTGAACTGCTGACACTCAAGGCGGTACGCGCCTTGCGCGAGGCGCAGGTGGTGATGATCGATGACCTGGTCAACCCGGCCGTGCTTGAGCATTGCCCCGGAGCGCGGGTAATTGCCGTGGGCAAACGCGGCGGTTGTCGCTCGACACCGCAGGCGTTCATTCAGCGCCTGATGCTGCGCCATGCCCGCCAGGGCCGCTGCGTAGTGCGCCTCAAAGGCGGCGACCCGTGCATCTTTGGCCGTGGCGGCGAAGAGGCGCTGTGGCTGCAGCAGCGCGGTATCGAGGTGGAGCTGGTCAACGGCATCACCGCCGGGCTGGCCGGTGCGACCCAGTGCGGCATCCCCCTGACCCTGCGCGGTGTCAGCCGCGGCGTGACCTTGGTGACAGCACATACCCAGGATGACAGCGAGCTGAACTGGGCCGGCCTGGCCCAGGGCGGCACCACGCTGGTGGTGTACATGGGCGTGGCCCGGCTGGAGGATATTCGCCGCGGTTTGCTCAACGCCGGCATGGCGGCAGACATGCCTGTGGCCATGATCGAGAACGCTTCGCTACCGAGTCAACGCGAATGCCGCAGTACGCTGCTGGAGATGGCCATGGATGCCACCGCCTTCGCCCTGCGCAGCCCAGCGGTGCTGGTGATAGGCGAAGTGGCGCGGCAAGACGCAGTGGCAGAGCTGGCGACCGCAGCAGCAGGCGCTGCCTGAGCGCCGCGCGGGTACTTTTTCAAAGGCAAAGAAAAACCCGGCCTAGGCCGGGTTTTTCGTGAACCTCAAACCAATTACTTGGACTGAGCTTCTACTTGCGCTTCAACGCGACGGTTAACAGCGCGACCTTCTTCGGTGGCGTTGTCAGCAACCGGACGGGTTTCGCCGTAGCCAACCGAGTCAACACGGCTCGATTCTACGCCGTACTGCTGGGTCAGAACTTGCTTAACGGCGCTAGCGCGACGCTCGGACAGCTTCTGGTTGTAAGCGTCTGGACCTACGGAGTCAGTGTGACCTTCGACAGTGGTAGTAGTCGATGGGTACTGCTTCATGAAGTCAGCCAGGTTCTTGATGTCGCCGTAGCTGTTAGGCTTGACAACCGACTTGTCGAAGTCGAACTTGACGTCCAGCTCAACACGTACGACTTCGGCAACTGCTGGGCAGCCGTCGGCGTCAACGGTAACGTTGGCTGGGGTGTCTGGGCACTTGTCGACGTTGTCGCAGACGCCGTCGTTGTCGCTGTCGGAGCACACTTCAGCTACTGGAGCTGGAGCGACTTCAGCAGTCTTCGGGCTACCGCCGAAGTTCAGGCCGATACCAACGCTTGGCGCCCACTCGGTGTCGCCTTGGTCGATGTTGTACTGAGCTTCAACGCCAGCACGGGCGTAGAACATGTCAGTGATGTACCACTTGGCGCCAGCGCCAACGTTGGCGAAGGTGGAGTGGTTACGACCGCCACGGCCGGTTTGGCCGATGGACTGGTGGGAGAAACCAGCCGACACGTACGGACGGATTGCGTCGTACGGGTTGTTGAAGTGGTACAGAGCGTCCAGGGCGGTGTTCGAGCCCTTGATGTTCTTGCCATCTTCGCCACGGGCGTTGTGGACTTCGTCGTAGCCCAGACGCAGTTCAACGTCGTCGGTCAGGAAGTAACCGATCGAACCACCGAACAGGTTGCCGTCGTTCTTGAAGTCACGCTGGCTGTCGAAGAATTCTTTCTTGTAGAAGCCTTCGACTTCTACAGCGCCTGTGCCTTGAGCCAGAGCGCCGAACGAAGCAGCGGCAACGAGCGAGCCAATGGCCAAGCCCAAAGTGTTTTTCAATTTCATCCGTTAAATCCCCATCGTGTGATAGATAAGCAGTCCCACCAAAAACCGGGGGACAACTCGACGGCAAGTCTAGCAGAACTCACCGGTGGTTTAGAGACATTTGCTGGCCACTAAGTTTCAACCTCGCCAGCAAATTTCTCTCTGAGCTTGTCGAGCGCACGCTTGTAGCGCATTTTCGTTGCGCTCAAGCCCATGTGCATGATATCGGCGATCTCCTGAAATTCCAGCTCTGCGACAAAACGCAGCACCAGGATCTCGCGGTCAATCGGGTTCACATGCACCAGCCATTTGTCCAGGCCGCCCTTTTCTTCAGGTTTGGGTGTCTTGTCCTCTGACGCCTCTTCTATAGGGTCAAGGCTCAAGGCATCCATCAGCCTGCGTTTGCGTCGCTCCTTGCGGTACTGGGTGATGCACTCGTTGTAGGTGATGCTGTAGAGCCAGGTCTTGAACTTGGATTTACCTTCAAAGTTCTTCAACCCGTACAGCACTTTCAGCATCACCTCCTGACAGACATCGTCAGCGTCGCGGTCGTTCCCCAGATAACGTGCACAAACGTTGAACAGGGTCCGTTGGTACCGGCGCATGAGTTCCTCATACGCCCGGGTAACGTGAAACAGCTCCTCATGCGAACGCGCCACCAACTCCTCGTCGGTGAGTTCGTGTGGGTCATAGCGCATGGGCGGCGAATGAACTTTATTCAAAACGGATCTGGCCGACAGTCAGGTCAAGTCGCCGCACGCACCCTCGGGGCGCATTTTCGCGGCGACATACAGTAACAGCTTTTACCCGGTCAGCGGCTATCGACACGCTGTTCGAGCAAGCTGCGGTTGGCCAACGACACCAAATCACCATCGTCGGTCAGCACCGTCGTCTTCACCGTGCCGATCTCTTCGATCTGCCCTTCAACCTCTCCAATCCGGACCTGCTGGCCGACCTGATACAGCTCCCGTACGTAAATTCCAGCCAGAATCTGCCCGGCAATTTCACGGCTGCCCAAGCCCATCGCCAGTGCGATTGCCAGACCAACGGTAATCAAACCAATGACAATTACGTGGTTGAGCAGGTCGGTCTTGACCTCCAACTGGCTGATGGCCACCGAGATCGCGATGATGATCACCAGGCCTTGGGCAATGCGCCCGACGCCTGCAGCGTACTCAAGACCGATGCCTTCCGCAGCGCCGCGGACCAGGCCATTGACCAGTTGCGCCAGCATGACCCCGGCAAGCAGCACCAGGGCTGCACCAAATACCTTCGGCAGATAAAGCGCGAGCATGTCCAGCGTTGCCGAGACCCGCTCAAGGCCCAGTGACTCAGCCGCAGAAACGAGGAAGATCAGCAACACGAACCAGTACACGATCTTGCCGATCAGGGTCGAGATCGGCACTTGAATACCGGCCCGGCTGAGCATCTTGGTCATGCCGGTACCGGCCATCAGCCGGTCCAGGCCGAACTTGGCGAGCAGCTTGGACAGCAGTGTATCGAGCAGCTTGGCCACCACGAAACCGAGCAGCACCACGACCAGCGCGCCGAACAGGTTGGGGATGAAGTTCGCTACCTTGGTCCAGAGGGCAGTCATGGCCGTGACCAGGCTCTGGGTCCAGAGATCGAGTTCCATATTCAATCAGCCTTATCAGCTTTGCTGCCAGCGGCAGGATTACGGCGCACCGGCGCAACATGCGCCGAGCCATTGTTGACGGCAATCATCAGCGCCTGGCTCCAACGGCCAAGCAAGCTGAACAGATCGCCCGCACCAACCTGTCGGTTGGCGGTTTTCAGCACGCGACCCAGGCACGCAGCGTCGTCTCGGTCCTGGCCGGACGGCGACGCATTGAGCAGGTCACGCAAGGATTGTTCAAACGGATCGTGCATGGGCACCTCGCGTAATGTCAGTCAAAGACGAGGGCGCCGGGCAATGGGTCACAACGTCACCGCACGCGAATGTTTCAAAATGCACCAGATCACACCCAGCGCAGGCGGCGGAACAACCACCACTGCCCTGCCGCAAGGGCCAGCACCAGCAGGCTGGCAAACAGGAATCCATACGGGCTGTCGGCGCCCGGAATACCGCCGACGTTGATCCCCAGCAGGCCGGTGACAAAGCTCATCGGCAAGAAAATACAGGTAATGATGCCGAAGCGGAACATGGTCCGATTCATCCGCTCGCTGCGCCGCCGGTCCTCGCTCTCGAGCACCAGTGCGGCGCGCTCGCGGGTCAGTTCAAGTTCTTCGAGGTAGCGGATCAGGCTGTTGTTGAGCTCGTTCCAGTAATCAGCATCGGCGTCGGCGAACCAGCTCCACTTGTGCCGCGTGAGCTGCACGTAGATTTCCCGCTGCGGCGCCAGAAAGCGGCGCAGGCCAGCGGCGCGGCGGCGGATCTGCTGCAGCACGCCATCTTCTGGCGTGTACCGTTCGTCGGATTCTACCTTCTCTTCTTCGAAATCGACCAGTTCGGACAGATCGCTGACCAGCGCCTGGACCTTTTCGGTCAGCAGTTCACCCATCAGCAACAGCAATTCGGAGGCCGATTTGGGCCCCCTGCCCTCGCTCAGCAGCTGCAGGATTTCGTCACTGGCGCGCAGGGGCCGCAAGCGCAGCGAGATTATCCGCTGCGCCTGGGCAAAGATGCGCACCGAGACCATATCTTCAGGTTCGGCACCGGGGTTGAGGTTGACCCCGCGCAAAAACAGCAGCAACTGCTCTTCCGCCAACGGCAACAGCCGAGGCCGGGTGTTTTCTTCAAGCAGCAGCTCGCAGCTGAATTCGCTCAGCCCGCTTTCACGCAGCAACCAGCTGCGGGTCTGTGGATGGCTACGGTCCCAGTGCAGCCAGAGACTCTGCTCTGGCTGCAACTGCAGGTTATCCAGTTCGGTCCGAGCGATAGAACGCGCGCCACCTTTGCCATCGAGCACCAGGGCATGCACCAGCCCCCACTGCGCGTTGTCTTCCTCGAACATTCCAGCTCCATCAGCGCGCGCGGCGCATCACTCGGGCATTTGCAGTGGTTGCGGCGAAACGATCACGCCGTTGTTGTCGGCGTACACATACTCACCCGGGCGGAAGGTCACGCCGGCGAATGTCACCACTACGTTGAGGTCGCCGAGGCCACGCTTGTCGGTCTTGAGCGGATGCGCGGCCAGCGCCTGCACACCGACGTTGGTCTGCACCAGCACGTCGACATCGCGCACGCAGCCGTAGATGACCAGGCCTTCCCAACCGTTTTGCGCAGCCTTGGCGGCAATCATGTCGCCCAGCAGCGCGCAGCGCAGCGAGCCACCACCGTCCACCACCAGCACCTTGCCGCGGCCATCGAGCTCGGCCTGGGCCTTGACCAACGAGTTGTCTTCGAAACACTTGATGGTCACGATCTGGCCACCAAACGAGTCGCGGCCACCGAAGTTGCTGAACATCGGTTCCAGCACCTGGACGAGGTCTGGGTAGGCGTCGCACAGATCGGGCGTTACGTAATGCTGCATGGGAAGGCTCCTGTCAGGCACAACGAAAGCGGAAAGTCGGCCAAGGCTACACCGCGCGAGGTGGTGCAGTCATCTGCGACTGTTCAGTCAGGCTCGCCGCCCGTTCGGCGCCACGCACCGCTGCGGCAGGGTCGCGCAACCAACCTTCGATCAGCGGCCAGACCTGGGTCTGCGCAGCCTTGCTCACCAGCATGTCGACATGGCCAAAGGCATCGAAGCCCTGCTCGCGGCCCAGGCGAAGAAACTGCTTGTGCTCGGCGCCGTATTGCTCGAACAGCTTGCGACAGGCCCACACCGGATCTTGCAGATCCGCCGCGCCCGCCACCGCCAGCAATGGCACGTCGACCTCGGCCAGCCCCGCCCACCAGTCATTGCCCTTTTCGCCAAAACGCCCGAACAGGCCATGCCAGCGCATGCTCTCCAGCGCCAGGCCGATCGGCTCGTCTTCCGGCCCGCGCTTGAGCCGGGTGCCAGAAATATGTGCAAAGCGTTTGAGCAGCAAGCGCGCGCCCCACTCTACCGTCGGTACTTTCAGCGGCCAGTACACGCGGCTGATCTGGGTGCCGAACAAGGCCGCGCTGGCGACGTGTTCAGCTGGCAGATAAGCACCACCCAGCGCCGCCGTCAGCGTGGTGCCGCCCAGCGAATGGCCGATCCAGTGCGGGGCTCGGCCGACTTGTTCATGGATAAATGCAGCAATCACCGGCAAGTCATAGCGCGCGTAATCGGCTACACGGTTATGCCGCCACTGGCGATTCCGCGGGGACAGGCCATGACCGCGCATCTCCGGGATCCACACATCAAAACCGGCCCGCGCCAGAAACGCGCCCAGGCCAATACCTTTGGGCGAAAACCAGAACCGTCGGTTGGAGAAGCTACCGTGCAGAAGAATCACCGGTATGCCATGGCCGCCGCCGTGATCGGCAAGGCCCAGCCGGGTAACCGCCAGCTCGACGCTGGGGTCGGGGCTGTTGCCCGCTTTGATCCGGTACACGTCTTCACTGAGGTCACCGCGGCGTTCGGCGCTTTGCAAGGCCACCGGGAAGAGAGCGCTACTGCTTTGCATAGAATACTTGTATGAAAAAGGGCGGGAACCATCGCTGGAACTCGCCCCGAAGAATAAGCGCGCAGGCACGTTGGATGTGCCTGCGCAGTGGCTGGATCAGGCCGGGGCTTGGCCTTCGGCCAGGAAGAACCAGGTCTCGAGTACCGAATCCGGGTTCAGCGACACGCTCTCGATCCCCTGCTCCATCAGCCACTTGGCCAGGTCTGGGTGATCGGAAGGGCCCTGGCCGCAGATACCAATGTACTTGCCGGCTTTATTACAGGCCTGGATGGCGTTGGCCAGCAGCTTTTTCACCGCAGGATTACGCTCATCGAACAGGTGCGCGATGATACCCGAATCGCGGTCCAGGCCCAGGGTCAGCTGAGTCAGGTCGTTGGAGCCGATCGAGAAGCCGTCGAAGTACTCGAGGAACTCTTCGGCCAGAATCGCGTTGGACGGCAGCTCGCACATCATGATCACGCGCAGGCCGTTGTCGCCACGGGCAAGGCCGTTTTCGGCAAGCAGGTCGACAACCTGGCTGGCCTCGCCCAGGGTGCGCACGAACGGCACCATGATCTCGACGTTGGTCAAGCCCATCTCGTTGCGCACGCGCTTGAGCGCACGGCACTCGAGCTCGAAGCAGTCACGGAACGACTCGCTGATGTAGCGCGAGGCACCGCGGAAGCCCAGCATCGGGTTTTCTTCTTCCGGCTCGTACAGCTTGCCGCCGATCAGGTTGGCGTATTCGTTGGACTTGAAGTCCGACAGACGCACGATGACCTTTTTCGGGTAGAACGCCGCAGCCAGGGTGCTGATGCCTTCGACCAGCTTCTCGACATAGAAGCCAACCGGGTCGGAGTAACCGGCGATACGCTTGTCGACGCTGTCCTTGAGTTCAGGCGGCAGACCGGCGTAGTTGAGCAGCGCCTTGGGGTGCACGCCGATCATGCGGTTGATGATGAATTCCAGACGCGCCAGGCCGACACCGGCGTTGGGCAACTGGGCAAAATCAAAGGCGCGATCCGGGTTGCCGACGTTCATCATGATCTTGAACGGCAGGTCGGGCATGGCGTCGACCGAGTTCTGCTTGATGTCAAAGCCCAGCTCACCTTCGAAGATGAAGCCGGTATCACCCTCGGCGCAGGACACGGTCACACCTTGGCCGTCCTTGAGCAGCTGGGTCGCATTGCCACAGCCGACTACGGCTGGAATGCCCAGCTCACGGGCGATGATCGCCGCGTGGCAGGTACGCCCGCCACGGTTGGTGACGATGGCGCTGGCGCGTTTCATGACCGGTTCCCAATCCGGGTCGGTCATGTCCGAGACCAGCACGTCGCCCGGCTGGACGCGGTCCATTTCCGACACGTCGTTGATGATCCGCACCTTGCCGGCGCCGATGCGCTGGCCAATGGCACGGCCTTCAACCAGTACCGTGCCCTTCTCTTTGAGCAGGTAGCGTTCCATGACATTGGCGCTGGCGCGGCTTTTTACCGTTTCCGGGCGGGCCTGCACGATGTACAGCTTGCCGTCGTCACCGTCCTTGGCCCACTCGATGTCCATCGGGCGCTGGTAGTGCTGCTCGATGATCATGGCCTGCTTGGCCAGCTCGTTGACTTCGTCATCGCTCAGGCAGAAGCGCGCCCGTTCGGCGCGATCGACTTCGACAGTCTTGACCGAACGACCGGCCTTGGCTTCGTCGCCGTAGATCATCTTCAGCGCCTTGCTGCCCAGGTTGCGGCGCAGGATCGCCGGGCGACCGGCTTGCAGGGTGTGCTTGTGGACATAGAATTCGTCAGGGTTGACCGCGCCCTGCACCACGGTTTCGCCCAGGCCGTAGGCGCCGGTGATGAACACCACATCACGGAAGCCCGACTCGGTGTCGAGGGTGAACATCACCCCGGCGGTGCCGGTTTCGGAGCGGACCATGCGCTGCACGCCAGCCGACAGGGCGACCAGTTTATGGTCAAAACCCTGGTGCACGCGGTAGGAAATGGCGCGGTCGTTGAACAGCGAAGCGAACACTTCCTTGGCCGCGCGGATCACGTTTTCAACGCCACGGATATTGAGGAAGGTCTCTTGCTGGCCGGCAAAGGAGGCGTCTGGCAGGTCTTCGGCGGTGGCCGAAGAGCGCACGGCCACAGCCATGTTGTCGTTGCCCTGGGCCATTTCGGCGAAGGCGGTGCGGATTTCGGCATTCAAACGCTCGGGGAACTCAGCTTCCATGATCCACTGACGGATCTGCGCGCCGGTCTTGGCCAGGGCGTTGACGTCGTCCACGTCCAGTGCGTCGAGCGCGGCATGGATCTGCGCGTTCAGGCCGCTCTGCTCGAGAAAGTCACGGTACGCCTGAGCCGTAGTGGCAAAGCCGCCCGGCACCGAGACGCCGGCACCTGCGAGGTTACTGATCATCTCGCCGAGGGATGCGTTCTTGCCCCCCACATGCTCTACATCATGGACGCCGAGCTTATCGAGGGAAACTACGTACTCTACCAAGGTGATCTCTCCACTAACGGTGTTGGAAAAGCTCAGAGCGCCCGCCTGACGGTTCAGACTGGGCCGGGCGCTTATGGCCGGGACCTGGAAAATAAGTGAGAATGCCAAAAGCCGCATTCGGCAAAGCGAACTTATCATATCCAAGAAACGTCATCAGCTTAAGGCCTAGGGTGCAAATGAAACGAACCGCGTTTTTCATCTCCGACGGCACCGGCATCACTGCCGAGACCCTGGGTCAAAGCTTGCTCGCACAATTCGAGAGCATCCCGTTCAACAAATTCACCCGTCCATACATCGACAGCCCGGACAAGGCGCGCACGATGGTGCTGCAGATCAACGCAGCGGCGGAGCGTGACGGGATGCGGCCGATCATCTTCGATACCATCGTCAACCAGGACATTCGCGAGATTCTGGCGACTTCGAACGGGTTCATGATCGATATCTTTTCGTCGTTCCTGTCGCCTCTGGAGCAAGAGCTGACAGCGCATTCGTCGTATTCGGTGGGCAAGTCGCACTCGATTGGCGGCAACTCCAACTACATGGAGCGGATCGAGGCGGTCAACTTTGCGCTGGACAACGATGATGGGGCGCGTACGCACTATTACGACAAGGCGGACCTGATTCTGGTGGGAGTGTCGCGGTGCGGCAAGACGCCAACCTGTCTGTACATGGCGATGCAGTTCGGCATTCGTGCGGCGAACTATCCCCTGACTGAGGACGATATGGAGCGGCTGCAGTTGCCGGCGGTGCTGAAGAAGCATCACAGCAAGCTGTTTGGCTTGACCATTGACCCGGATCGGCTGACGGCTATTCGCCATGAGCGCAAGCCTAACAGCCGGTATTCGAGCTTTGCGCAGTGTGAGTTCGAGGTGCGTGAGGTGGAGAATCTGTTCCGCCGGGAGAATATTCCGAACATTGATTCGACGCATTTTTCGGTGGAGGAGATTTCGGCGAAGATTTTGGTTGAGAAGGGGGTTGAGCGGCGGTTCAAGTAGGTTTGGCTTTATTGATTGTGGGCTTATCCGTTTTCTTGGTTGGCAGGTCTGGCCCCTTTCGCCCTTACGGCGAGTCACTTTTTTGGCATTCCGGTGCGTGTCAACGTACCTGTCGCCTCATTACTGCTTCAACAGCCCATTAGGAC
>CAUQIJ010000015.1:0-108641 GCA_963518285.1 uncultured Pseudomonas sp.
CACAGCATCGGAGATCAGCGAAGCGCTTTGAATGTGGGGTTCATGGAGCGCTTACCGAGCTTCTCGGCGAAGCGCTCGTTCAGCACGACGACGTGCTCGAAGGCGAGCAAACCCCACAACTGACCTTGCGAAACATGGCAGGCATCCATCAGGCAATGCGCATTATCAGCCGTCTTGCGGCCGAGCAGTGCGGCAAGTTAGTGGGGGACACAGGCGGTGGATCGTCAATCAAGACTGACTGATGTGAGTTGACTGGTGAGCGGGCTGTTTGCGTGAGACTGAGCCGTCCGCATCACTTGATCGCTAATCGTCCGCCAATGCTCGCCATATATCGATTCAGTAGCGCCCCGGTTAGCATTAGCTATAACAGCCCTCAATTCCCGCCAAACTCCCGCGATATCAATACGCCGCCCCCCACTATCGCGTATCGTGTCCCCCAGATCCGGCTCGCAGCAGTGACGCCACAGCTATGTCCTTCCTTGCCCCTCCAACCGTGATCGGGTAACGAATCTTCATCACTGATCCGAACCATGCCCTCCATGCCTGATCTATTCTCAGTGGCAGCTGGTGCGGATCACCACGGCCTGGCCTTCGCTGTACGAGATCGAGACAAGAATGACTCTGCAAAAGCGCAATAACGTAAATATCTCCGGCAGCGGCAGCGCGACGTTGATCCTTTCGCACGGCTTCGGTTGCGACCAGACGATGTGGAAATTGCTGCTGCCGCACCTTGAGTCGCGTTTTCGGGTGATCAGCTACGACTTGGTTGGTGCGGGCCAGTCGGACCTTGCTGCTTACGACCGTGAGAAGTATTCCTCGCTGTGGGGCTACGCATCGGATCTCAACGAGTTGATCGATGAGTACGCCGAGGGCCCGGTGATCCTGGTCTGCCATTCTGCAAGCGCAATGATCGGTACCTTGGCTCAGCGCCAGCAGCCAGGGCGCGTCGCGGCGATGGTCATGATTGGCGGGTCGCCCAGCTATATCGACTCGGGCAACTACACCGGTGGCTTTTTGGCGGAGGAGGTCGATGCGTTGCTGGATGCCATCGACGACAACTATCAAGGCTGGTCGACCACCATGGCGCCGGTATTGATGGGCGAACCTGGGGAGCCTGCCTTGGGTGAGGAGTTGCTGAGCAGCTTCAAGCGTACCGATGGGCAGATTGCTCGGCATTTTGCGCGGGTGATCTTTTTGGCTGATCACCGCGCCGACGTTGTCGGCCTGGAGACGCCGACGCTGATTCTGCAGTGCACAGGCGATCCGGTTGTGCCGGTTGCGGTAGGTGAGTACCTTAACCGCGTGCTGCCCAACAGCCACCTGAGCCTGATCGAGGGCATGGGCCATTACCCGCAATTGAGCGCGCCGAGTGCGTGCACGGCGGCCATCGATGGCTTCCTCGACAGGCTTGATTTAGCCCATGGATGACACCCTCCTGGTCTGCGACGAATCGTTGTTCGAGCGCGCGCCTTGCGGGCTTGTCGTCATGACCGTGGAGGGCACGATCTTGCGTTGCAACCAGACGTTCAGCAGGTGGCTTGGCTATGACATGGCCACCTTGAACGCGCAGAATTTTCATGACTTGCTGACGGTGGGCGGGCGCTTGTTCCAGCGCACCCATTGGGGGCCGTTGCTCAACAGCCAGGGCTCGGTGGCCGAGGTCAAGCTTGAGCTGCGTCATCACGATGGCCATGCGCTGGCGATGCTGCTCAATGGTGTGCGCCGTGAAACCCGCGAGGGTGTGCGCTACGAACTGGCGCTGTTCGGTACCGCCGAGCGAGATCGCTACGAGCGCGCGGTGTTGGCTGCCCGGCAGCGTGCCGAGGAACTGCTTGCGCAGAAGATTGCTGCAGAAGCGGCGCTGCAGGAGGCCAAGGCGGAATTGGCTGAGGCTTTCGAAAAAGCGCAGCGGCGTGCTGCCTTCGCTGAGCAGATGGTCGCGATTGCCAGCCATGACCTGAAGAACCCGATGATGGCTATCAAAATGGCCACGCACATGCTCGAGCATGATCAGCGCTCAGAGCGTGAGCGGCGCCTGCTCGAAGGCATCAGCAGTTCAGCCGAGCGGGCGCAGCGGATGATTGTTGATCTGCTGGACTTTGCCTCGGTGCGGATTGGGCAGGGCATCAAGATCAGCCGACATCAGGTCGCCCTCCCTGAGTTTGTAGACCAGTGCGTAGGTGAGCTGAGGGTTGCCTTTGCTGATGCGCATATCCGGCATCTGTCGCGCGGGCGCGGCACGCTCGAAGTGGATCAGGACCGTCTGCAGCAGATGATCGGCAATTTGGTCGCCAACAGCGTTGCTTATGGTGATCTGAGTTTTCCGATCACCTTGACCACAGACCTGTCCGCAGCCGGTGCGACGTTGAGTGTTCACAACCATGGGCAGCACATTGCCGAGGCGGTCATCCCGACCTTGTTCGAGCCGATGACCCGTGCCAACGACTATGACGGTTCGATCCGCTCAGTCGGGCTGGGGTTGTTTATCGTCAAACAGATTGCGGAGGCCCATGGCGGGACGGTGAGCATGGTTTCGGATGCTGCGTGGGGGACTACGTTCACGGTTAGGTTGCCGGTCGTTTGAAGTGACGCGGGCAGCTCCTGAACGTCCGCGCACGTCGCTTACGTGCGGCGAGCTGCTTCGGGATTTCTGCATGCGCCCGGCAGCCATGCTACGGTCCAAGGCCCACTTCAAAAAGCAGGAGCCCCCATGCAACGTATCGGCATACTCGGCGTAGGCGAGCTCACCGAAAAGGTCGTCATCGGCCTGCGCCGCAGCGGTTTCACCGGCGCCATCAACCTCTCCCCACGCAACCACGAGCGCGCCGTCGCGCTGTGCACGTCCTGCGAATGCAAGGTAATGACCTCCAACCAGGAAGTAGCCGATAACGCCGACATCCTCATCCTCGGCGTACGTCCAGACGCCGTCGCCCGCGTCGCCGAGGAGGTCACGTTACCGAAGGGCCTCCTGCTGATCTCGCTCGTTGCAGGCATGGCCAGCGGCGACCTGCAGGCCTCATTCAAAGACGCTACTGTCGTCCGAGGCATGCTCTCGTACGCCGCTGCAATCAACCAGACCACCGTGGTCCTGACCCCAGCCAATCCAGCTGCTGAATCTCTGCTGAGCCCATTGGGCAGCCTGGTCGTGCTCGCCACCGAGGCCCAGTTCGAGCTGGCTACGGTCACGGCATGCATGAACGGCTGGTTCTATTATTTGCTCGGCGATCTGCAACAGATGCTGGTGAACCAGGGCATCGCTGCAGACGATGCCCTGCGCCTGGTGACGGGCAACATGCAGGATTGCCTGGCCGTGATCCAGGCCAACCCCGAGCAAAGCCCGCAAGCCCTCGGCAGCACAATTGCCACGCCCGGTACTTACACGGCTGCGGGCTTGGAAGTGCTGAAGCTGCAGAACTACAGCGTTGCCTGGCAAGCAGCGAGTGAGCACGTTCTGCACAAGCTCACCCACCAAAAAAGGTCCTGACTCAGTTATCCACTTCGACAACCGCTGGCTCACGCCGAGCAGGCTCCGAACTCGCAGCACGTCGCACCGCAACCGCGCTGGAAGCCGGCTCGACCTTGACCACCGGCGCCGGTTGAAACCAGACCGGCCACGAGCTGCGATGGCGGTTCTCGACCTCGACGCAGGGGATCAACCGCTCCCGCAGCACATCGGTCTCGCCCACAGCCTTGGCTACGCGGTACTTCACGCTGTGCACGCACTCGCGATCACCGAACTCGCAGCGGTTCAGCGAGGTGCCGCCGCAGGGGCCGTTGGCGAGGCCTTTGGGGCAGGACTCTGGGCAGATATAAAGCGTGTCTTGCAGGCGACAGCTGCCGCAGGTGTCGCAACCAACCAAGGGCCTTTTGATGCCGCGCTCAAGGCCATGCAGCAGGCGTGCGGCGCCGGGTGTTGACCACATCGGCCGGGTCACCGCCCAGCCAAACGCACGGCTGGCCCAGTTCTCGCGGTCGAACAGCAACCCGTGCATGCCCGACAACAGGTGATAACGAACGCGCTCGCTCGTGCTGGCGCTGACCCGTGACTGGCCAAGCCGCCAGTTCGCACCGGGCGGGCTGAAGGTTACTGCGGGCAGGTCGGGCATCTGCCAGCTGGCAGCCCACGCAGGCGCCCATTGTTCCAGGGTATGAACACTCGCCAGCACCTGCTCCAGTTCAAACTCCAGCGACTGCAACTGGGCAAGCTCATGCACCCCGGACAGGTGCACGCCGGCATACCCCATCAACTTCAAACCCACCACCTGCAACGCCAGCCGCTGAATACTGCGGGCCTGGGCATACGCTTTCGACACCGCCAACTCGGCCGCCAGTACATCGCGCATCGACGGCGTGACCACGGCCCCGGCAACGTGCTCGAGCATCTGCGCGCGACCGTGGGTGAGGGCCATCAGGCACGCGATCAACGGGTGGGGTGTGCGCTGACGAGCCATCCACTGCAGCGCTTCCTGATGCTTTTGATCGTCATAGCCCAATTGCAGAGTCAGGAAGTCAGCACCTGCGCTGAGCTTCTTCTCGGCCTTGAGGTATTGCGCGGCGCCTTCTTCTTCACGGTATTTGAACGGATTGAGCGCAGCGCCAAGCAGCCAGCCAGGGCGAGCCTGGCGGGCGATCTGCAGGGCGGCGACGGATTCGAGATAACGCACTGGTTGCTGGCCGGGTGTGTGCCCAGGCAAACGGTCGCCGGTAAGCATCAACAGTTGATCGACGCCGGCGGCATCCATGTGCTGCAGCTGGTTGAGCAAGTCGTGACGCTCACGTGCTTTGCCGGAAAAGTGCAGCAGGGCAGGCACCGGCGACGTCAGCGAATTGAAGGCATCCAGCGGCGACATGTCCAGCGGGCTGCCGACGCGATCGCCGATGGACGCGGTCAACGGCCAGCCGCACAGCTGTTTGCGGGCCATGATCGCTTCAAGCGCGGCGAAGCGCCCGGCAGAGGGCTTGGGCACGAATTCCATGATGCAGACAAAGGCGTGCTCATGCAGCGCGGTTTTCAGCAGGCTCATGCGGGGCTCGGCACCGGCAGTGGATCTGGCCGGCATTGTGCGGCAGATGGGGAGTGTTGGCTTGTCTGATTGCGCTGGTGACAGGTGTGGAAAAGACATGCCATGGCGCGGCTGGGCCAATCTTAAGTGGTAGTACTTCAAAGCGCTGTATGAGAATTTCTTGAGATGATCATAAATTATATGAGTTTGTCTCAGCATTGCATTGCGCACAGACTTGCCTCATTGAAATTCAACGGCAAGGAACACCTCACATGGCACTGGCACACAACCTCGGCTTTCCACGTATCGGCTGTGATCCCGCACTGAAGAAGGCCCAACAGGCGTTCCTCACGGGTGCGATGGATGAAGCCGGCCTGCGTGCGGTGGGCCGTGAGTTGCGTGCCAAGCACTGGCAGCTGCAGAAAGACGCTGGCATCGAGCTGCTGCCGGTCAGCGACCATGCGCTGGAGCTGACCCAATGGTTCGACAACAACAGCCATCACCTGGCCCCGCAGTTCAGCGCCGATCAGCAGTTCGTCCTGAGCTGGGAGCAACTGCTTGAAGAGGTAAACGAGGCCAAGGCGCTCGGCCATGGCGTCAAGCCAGTCGTGCTCGGCCCGCTGACGTACCTGTGGCTGGGTGAGTGCCAAGGCGGTGACTTCGACAAGCTGGAATTGCTCGACCGCCTGCTGCCGCTGTACGACCAGATCCTCAACCGCCTGGCTGCGCAAGGCGTGGAGTGGGTACAGATCGATGAACCGATCCTGGCGCTGGAACTGCCGCAGGCGTGGAGGAATGCCTACGAGCGGGTTTACAACATCCTCCAGCGTGCGCCGCTGAAAAAGCTGGTGGCGACCTACTTTGGTGGCCTGAACGCCAACCTCGGCCTGGCAGCCAATCTGCCGGTCGATGGCCTGCACATCGACTTGGTGCAGGCCCCCGAACAATTCCCGACCATTCTTGATCGCCTGCCGGCGTACAAGGTGCTTTCGCTGGGCGTAGTCAGTGGCCGCAACAGCGGGCACTGGAATCTGGACGACGCGCTGCACGTCCTGCGCCTCGCCGCCGAGCGGCTGGGCGACCGGTTGTGGGTCGCGCCATCGTGCCCACTGCTGCACAGCGCTGACGAGCAAGATGATGCCGAGCCCAACGATGAGCTCGCCCTCGCCGCCGATAAGTGCCAGCAGGTAGCCCTGCTGACCAAGGCGCTCAACGAGTCGAGCGTCGCCCAAGCTCGCGCGGCGTAGGCAGCTAACCGGGCTGCCGGCACACGTCGCCAGCCCGGTTCACGCAAACGCCGAACTAGCGCTCGATCGCCAGCGCCACACCCTGACCACCACCGATGCACAGGGTCGCCAGACCCTTCTTGGCATCACGCTTGATCATCTCGTGCAGCAGGGTCACCAGCACCCGGCAACCGGATGCACCAATCGGGTGGCCGAGAGCGATGGCGCCGCCGTTGACGTTGACCTTCGCGGCATCCCATTCCAGCGATTTACCGACGGCCAGCGCCTGCGCGGCGAAGGCTTCGTTGGCTTCGATCAGGTCCAGGTCGGCCAACTGCCAGCCGGCCTTGGCCAGGCAGCGCTGAGTTGCCGACACCGGGCCGATGCCCATGATCGCCGGGTCAACCCCAGCACTGGCGTAGCTGGCGACCTTGGCCAGCACCGGCAGGCCCAGCTCGGTGGCTTTGGCCGCGCTCATCAGCAGTACCGCCGCCGCGCCATCGTTGAGGCTGGAGGCGTTGCCAGCGGTGACGCTGCCGTCCTTTTTGAACGCCGGGCGCAGCTTGGCCAGCGCTTCGGCGGTGGATTCCGGGCGGGGTTGCTCGTCGCGATCGACCACCTTCGGTTCGCCCTTTTTCTGCGGCAATACGATGGGGGTGATCTCATCTTTGAAGCGCCCGGCTTCGATTGCAGCCACCGCTTTGCGCTGGGATTCGGCGGCGAAGGCGTCCTGCTGTTCGCGGCTGATATCGAACTTGTCGACCAGGTTTTCGGCGGTAATGCCCATATGGTAGTCGTTGAAGGCGTCCCACAGGCCGTCGCTGATCATGCTGTCGATCAACTGGCCGTGGCCCATGCGCTGGCCGGTGCGCGCCGAGGGCATGACGTAGGGCGCCAGGCTCATGTTCTCCTGGCCGCCGGCAATCACCACCTCGGCATCGCCGCAGCGGATCGCCTGGGTGGCCAGGTGCAGGGCCTTGAGGCCCGAGCCGCAGACTTTGTTCAGGGTCAGCGCCGGCACGCTGAGCGGCAGGCCGGCCTTGACCGCAGCCTGACGCGCCGGGTTTTGCCCGGCACCAGCGGTCAGTACCTGGCCAAGGATCACCTCGTCGACCTGTGCTGGGTCGAGCCCGGTCTGCTCGAGCAGGCGCTTGATCACCGCTGCGCCCAGATCGACGGCCGGGACGCTGGCCAGAGCGCCCTGGAAACTGCCGATGGCGGTGCGGGTGGCGGCGACGATGACGACTTCATGCATATTGTTGTTCTCCGATGAAGGTGGCGCGACGAGGCGACGCAGTACCACCCAGCATCGGTGCAAATGGCTCATTTGTTAAGTTTGTTTTTCTGTGACATTGATCCGGAAAGCAAATCAATCACGCTTCTAAACGGCCGGACACTGATGAGTGACGCAGTTGATGCCACCGCTGCCAGCCCTGATTAAATCCAGGTAGGGGGTGGTGTGGCATGGGCTTAGTCCTGCGCAGTCTTGAAGCGGGTCCAGACGCGCATGCGCGCACGCATGTCGGCCTGGGGGATGTCCTTGCCGGGGATCAGCCGGGCATAGGTGGCTTCGTCGAGATAGATGTCGGGGTTGTCGCGCATGCGCGCGTCCACCGCTGGGCGGGCCTTGGCGCTGGCGGTCGGGTAGCCGGTGAAGTTGCTGATCGCAGCCATGTTTTCCGGGCGCATGACGAAGTTGATGAAACGATAGGCGTAGTCCGGGTGACGTGCGTCGGCGGGGATGGCCATGGCGTCCATCCACACCGTGGTGCCTTCGCGCGGCACGCGGTACTGGAAGTCGATGGCCTTGCCCGCCGCCTCAGCCGTGCGTTGAGCCTGGATCACATCGCCGCTGTAGCCGAGCGAGACGCAGAGGTTTTCGTTGACCAGCTCGGTGACCGGCTGTGACTGGAACTTGCGCACGTAGGGGCGAATTTTGGCCAGCAGCTCGGTGGCTGCGGCCAGGTCTTCCTTCTTGGCGCTGCGTGGTTCACGGCCGAGGTAGTTGAGCACCACGGCCAGGGCCTCGTCCGGCGAGTCGATGATGGAGATACCGCAGTCGGCGAACTTGGCTGCAAGCTCCGGCTTGAACAGCAGGTCGAGGCTGTTCAGCGGAGCGTCGGGCATGCGCTCGCGGACCTTGTCGGCATTCACCGTCAGGCCAATGGTGCCCCAGGTATAGGGCACGGTGGCCTGGCTGGCTTTAGGGTATTGGTCGTGCAGCTTGCGCAGGCCGGGTTCGATATCGGCAAAGGCCGGCAGCTGGCTGCGGTCGAGTACCTGCAGGCTGCCGGCGCGCATCAGCCTTTCGGCCACGGTGTCGCCGGGGAAGATCAAGTCATAGCCACTGCGCCCGGACATCAGCTTGGCTTCCAGCACTTCGCTGCCATCCATGACGTCGTAGATCACTGCGATGCCGGTCTCGGCGGTGAAGCGCTTGAGGGTGTCCTCGGCAAAATAGTCGGACCAGTTATACAGGCGCAGGGTGGGTTGCTCGGCATGGGCCTGGCCGAGGCACGCGGCGGTGGCCAGTGCGGCAAGCAGCAGGGAAGGGCGCAGGGGCATGCTCAGATCCTCCGGGTGGGTTGGCCGTCGAGTGTCATCAGCGGGGCGTACATCTCTGGCCGGCGGTCACGGTAGATGCCCCAGGTCAGGCGGTCTTCGCGCATGCGCGCCAGATCCAGGTCGTGGACCCAGACGCCGCTGCTGTCACGGTCGGCTTCGGCGAGCAGGGCCCCCTTGTGGTCGCAAATGAACGACGAGCCGTAAAAGCGCATGGCCAGCGCGTCGTCGCTGCGGGCGACTTCGCGACCGACGCGGTTGGCGGCTACTACCGGCAGCAGGTTGGCGGCGGCGTGGCCGCGCATTGCGGTTTGCCAGTGGTCACGCGAGTCGAGCTCGGCGCTGCTGGGTTCCGAGCCAATCGCGGTCGGGAACAACAGGACTTCAGCGCCCATCAATGCCAGGCAGCGGGCGGTCTCCGGGAACCACTGGTCCCAGCAGATACCAATGCCGAGGCGGCCGAAGGCGGTGTCCCAGACCTTGAAGCCGGTGTCGCCGGGGCTGAAGTACTCTTTCTCTTGATAGCCGATGGCGTTGGGGATGTGGGTCTTGCGGTACACCCCAAGCAGGCGGCCATCGGCGTCGGCCACGCTCAGCGAGTTGAAGAAGGCATTGCCGGCGCGCTCATACCAGCTCAGCGGCAGCACCACGCCAAGCTCCCTGGCCAGTGCGGCGAAGCGCTTGAGCAGCGGGCTTTGCTCGTAGCTCTGGGCCAGCGCCAGGTGGCTGTGGCACTGCTCGATGCAAAAGTACGGCGTGGCAAACAGCTCCTGCAAGAGGATCACTTGAGCGCCTTGGGCGGCGGCCTCGCGTACCAGTTGCTCGGCGCGATCGAGGTTGGCAGCCAGGTCCCAGCTGCAGGGCATCTGGGTGGTGGCGATACGCAGGTTCATGGGCGCTCCTCGCGCAGCGGCCAGGCCGGCTGCTGTTGGGTGATGCAGTGGATACCGCCGCCGCCGTAGGCGATGTTGTCGATGCGCACCGGCACCACTTCGCGGCCGGGGAAGGCAAACGCCAGTTGGCGAGCGGCGGCCTGATCGGCATCGATGCCGTAGGCGGGCATGATCACGGCGTCATTGGCCAGGTAGAAGTTGGTGTACGAGGCGCAGAACACCTCGGCCTCCGGATCAACGGCGGCGCTGGCTTCATACAGATCGAGCAGCTCGAAACGGCGGCCCTGGGCGTCGCTGGCCAGCTCCAGTGCGCGGCGGTTTTCCCGGGCGACTTCGGCGTACACCGAGCCGTGCTCGTGGGTGGCATCGACCAGCAATACGCCGGGGCGGGCGAAGGCGCAGACGCCGTCGACGTGGCCGTCGGTCATGTCGCCAGTGACGTACTGCGGGTCACCGGGCAGCCAGATGGTCTTGCTGATGCCGAGCAGGCGCGCAAAGCAGTCCTCGAAGTCGGCCTTGCTCAGGCCCGGGTTGCGGTTGGGGTTGAGCAGCACCGATTCGGTGGTGATCAGCGTGCCCTGGCCGTCGACGTGAATCGCCCCGCCTTCGTTGCACAGCGGCGTACTCAAGCCTTCCAGGCCGAGGTGGTCGAGGATGCGCCGACCGAGGGTGCGATCAAGGCCATGCTCGGACTTGTTGCCCCAGGCATTGAAGCGCCAGCTGAGCCCGGCCAGGCCGTGCTGTGGATGGCAGATGAAACTCGGCCCGCTGTCACGCGCCCAGCTGTCGTCGACGGCCAGCTCCACGAACTCGATACCTTCGCCACACAGGGCCTTGGCGCTGGCAACGGCGGAGGGGTCCACCACCATTTTCACCGGCTCGAAGCGGGCAATTGCCGTGGCCACACGGGCATAGTCGCGCTGCACGTCGGCCAGGGTCACGCGCCAGCCGGCTTCCCATTGGCTCTGGTTGTGCGGCCAGATCATCCAGGTCGCGGCGTGCCGGGCCCATTCGGCAGGCATGCGCCAGCCGCTGTCGTTGGACAGGTGCATAGACAACTCCATCAGGTAAGGGATTTTTATCAACGAAGCCTGCCGTCGCAGGTGTTGATGTCCATGCTAGGCCTAGGAAGATGAGGCGACAAACGATAGATTTAGCGCATAACTGATCAGGCAGGCTTATCAATCATGCTTAAACACTGGCCACCCCTGAATGCGTTGCGCGGCTTCGAAGCGGCGGCGCGGCTGGGCAGTTTTCACAAGGCAGCCGAGGCGCTCAACCTTACCCAGTCGGCGATCAGCCAGCAGATTCGCAGCCTGGAAAGCTATCTGGAGCAGCCGCTGTTCTACCGCAGTGGCCGCAGTGTCAGCCTGACCGACGCCGGCCACGACCTGCTCAGCACCACACAGTCGATGCTGCAGCAACTGGCGGTGGGCATCCGCCGCCTTGACCAGTACCGCAAGCCCAACCAGTTGGTGGTCAACACCACACCGGCGTTTGCCCGGCACTGGCTGACGCCACGCCTGGCGGATTTTCAGCAGCGCTGCCCGCAGGTCGACCTGTGGCTGTTCACCAGCTTTGAGGTGCCTGACATGGCCACTCAGACCATCGACCTGGCCATCCGCGATGACCTCAGCGCCCAGGCCGAATGCAGCTTTACCGTGCTGCATCAGGATCAGCTGTACCCGGCGTGCCGGCCTGATCTGCCTGCAGAGGGCCGCACCACCCTGCACGGCGAGCGCGAGATGGACTGGAGCCACTGGCAGATCGAGGGCGGCGAGGATGTCGGCCAGCAGGGCAAGGGGCTGAACTTCTCTGATCCAGGCTTGCTGCTGGATGCGGCCTGCGAAGGCCTGGGCGTGGCCCTGGTCAGCCAACTGCTGGCCCAGCGCGCCGCGGCGCAGGGTTTGCTGCAGGCGTTGTCGACGCAGCGGGTCAGGGGCCCGGCGTGGGCGTGCCTGGTGCACCGCGACAGCCAGGATGACCCGCTGGCGCGGGCGTTCATGCAGTGGCTGCGTGAGCAGCTGGGGCGATCTGCGGTTGGAACCACCCCCGTCAGCCCGTAATATGTGTCGGATAACTTGCGGGGGTAGTCTCACCCTCAGATCAAACGGAACCGGCCCGCGCGGCGCGGCTCCCTAGCCTAAACCTGACGAGGTACAGACATTGGCCATCATTCATCCCAAGGTTCGCGGTTTCATCTGCACCACGACCCATCCGAAGGGCTGCGAGCTCAACGTCCGTGACCAGATCGAAGCCACCCGCAAGCTGGGCGTGCGCGAAGATGGTCCGAAAAAGGTCCTGGTGATCGGTGCTTCCAGCGGCTACGGCCTGGCAGCACGCATCACTGCAGCCTTCGGCTTCAAGGCCGACACCCTCGGCGTATTCTTCGAAAAGCCCGGCACCGAAACCAAGCCAGGCACCGCCGGCTGGTACAACGCTGCTGCATTCGACAAGTTCGCCAAGGCTGAAGGTCTGTACAGCAAGTCGATCAACGGTGACGCCTTCTCCGATGAAGCCCGCGCCAAGGTCATCGAGCTGATCAAGAACGAAATGGGCGGCAAGGTTGACCTGGTCATCTACTCGCTGGCCTCGCCAGTGCGCAAGCTGCCACAGACCGGCGAACTGATCCGTTCGGCGCTCAAGCCAATTGGCCAGCCGTACAAGTCGACTGCCATCGACACCAACAAAGACGTGATCACCGAAGCCTCGATCGAGCCGGCCACCGAGCAGGAAATCGCCGACACCGTCACCGTCATGGGTGGTCAGGACTGGCAGCTGTGGATCGACGCCCTGGCTGATGCCGGCGTGCTGGCTGAGCAAGCGCGTACCGTTGCCTTTAGCTACATCGGCACCGAAATCACCTGGCCGATCTACTGGCACGGTGCACTGGGCAAGGCCAAGCAAGACCTGGACGACACCGCCCTGCGCCTGGACCAGAAGCTCGCCAGCGAGATCAAGGGCGGCGCCAACGTTGCCGTGCTCAAGTCGGTGGTCACTCAGGCCAGCTCGGCGATCCCGGTGATGCCGCTGTACTTGTCGATGGTGTTCAAGATCATGCAGGAAAAGGGTGTGCACGAAGGCACGCAGGACCAGCTCGATCGCATGTTCCGCGACCGCCTGTTCCGGGAAGATGGCGCGCCGGCTGAAGTCGACGAGAAAGGCCGCCTGCGGCTGGACGACTGGGAACTGCGCGACGACGTCCAGGACGCGTGCAAGGCCCTGTGGCCACAAGTGACCACCGAGAACCTGTTCGAAATGACCGACTACGCCGGTTACAAAAAGCAGTTCCTCAACCTGTTCGGCTTCGAGCGCGCTGACGTCAACTACGACGAAGACGTGGCGACCGATGTCCAGTTCGACTGCGTTCAGCTGTAATCCACCGGTATACGCGGTCCCCGTCGATTCCGGTGGCGAAGCTGAAATCTGGGGCCGCTGCGCGCCCCAATCGCGACACAAGGCCGCTCCTACGCCGACCGCGTTTGTCTAGGCTGACTCGGTCCCCGTAGGAGCGGCCTTGTGTCGCGAAAGGCCAGCGTAGCTGGCCCGGCGATATCGGCGGCGAAGCTGAAATGTGGGGCCGCTACGCGACCCAATCGCGACACAAGGCCGCTCCTACGCCGACCGCGTCTATCCAGGCTGACGCTGTCGTACATGGGTGCATAGCGTTTGCTGGTGGATATTTGCTAGCGTGAGCGGACTCCAACAGCGAGTCCGCCATGAGCAGCCTGACCCAACCCGCCAGCGCCCTGCGCCACAAAGCCGCCGATGGCTATAGCCTCGGCGGTTTTGTCTGGCGTCATGCTCGTCCTGATCCCCAGCGCCCGCTGGTGATCATCAACCCGGCCACTTCGGTGCGCTGCGCTTACTACTCGCGTTTTGCCGACTACCTGTTTGCCCAGGGCTGCGATGTGCTGTGTTTCGATTATCGCGGCATTGGCGAATCACGGCCGGTATCTCTGCGTGGCTTCAAGGCGTCATGGAGCGATTGGGGGCAACTGGATTTCGAGGCCATGCTGCACTATGCGACCGAGCACTTCCCCGGGCAGCCAGTGGATGTGATCGGGCACAGCTTCGGTGGTTGGGCGGTAGGCCTGGCGCCCTCGGCGCAGCGGGTGCGGCGGGTGGTAATGGTCGGTGCTCAATTTGCCTACTGGCGCGACTATGCCGCAGCGCAGCGCTGGCGCTTGTTGGCTAAATGGCATGTGGCAATGCCGCTGCTGACCAAGGTCATGGGTTATTTCCCGGGCAAGCGTCTGGGTTGGCTGGAGGACACTCCGGCTGGGGTTGTAGCGGACTGGAGTACGCCCACACCTGCCTATGAGCAGCGTCCTAGCGGGCGCTTGCTGGCGAAAAAACCATTTGCTCACGTACAGGCGGCAACCCTGGCAATCAGCCTGAGCGATGACCCGTTCGGCACGGTGGCCGCGACCGAGCGTTTACTGGCGTATCTGAGCGAAGCGCAACCCGCGCATCTGCGCATCGCGCCGGCAGACATCACCGTCGCCGAGATCGGCCATTTTGCGTTCTTCCATGACCGCTTCAGGCAGATGCTCTGGCCGATTGCGCTGGAATGGTTGCAACACGGCCAGCTCTCACCGGGCACGCCCGGCCAGCGGCTGCGCTGACGGCGCAAGCAAAGGGGCTACGAGGGCAGCCCCAGCACAATCAGGCCAGGCGCTTGAGCGGCTGCTGGGCAAACTTCACCCCAGCCAGGCCATAAGCGATCAGCGCACGGATATTGCCGTGGTCGCTGCCATCTGGCGTAGCGACCACGCTGCGGTAATGCTCACCAAAGGCCAGCAACGCTTCGCGGTCGCTCAAGCCTTCCAGCACGGCCATGCCGAGGGTCTTGCACGAGCCTTCGTTCTGCCCGGCAGCGTTTTCCACGTCACCGTTGGTAAACGCCTGCGGCTGATAGCTGTAGTGCTCGGCGATGAAGGCGAGGGTGTCGGCAAAGGCGTGCTCGCCGCTTTCGAGGCTGGCGCGCAGGGTGTTCAAGTCAGTCACGGGGTTTTCCTTGTTCGAACGCCGCTTGCTGATCGGCGCTGGCTTCTTTCTGGTACTGGGCTTTCCATTCGGCGTAAGGCATGCCGTACACCGCTTCGCGGGCGTCATCCAGGCTGATGTCGACCTGCTGCTCATCGGCCGCCGCCTTGTACCACTTGGACAGGCAGTTGCGGCAGAAGCCGGACAGGTTCATCAGGTCGATGTTCTGCACGTCGGTACGTTTTTGCAGGTGATCTACCAGCCGGCGAAACGCCGCGGCCTCGAGTTCGAGCTGTTGCTGTGGGGTCATGGGCTTCTCTCAGATCATGCGGTTCTTCAGGTGGCGGCCACCGTTGATGACCACCTGGCTGCCGGTACTGTAGTGGCTGTCGAGCAGGTACTTGACCGCCTCGATCAGCGGCCCGGCGCCGGGTTCGAACTCCAGCAGGGCCTTTTTCAGGGTCTGCTGGCGGTAGGCGTCGTCGCCGCCTTCCTTGAGGATCAACAACCCCGGCAGGATACCGTTGACGCGCACCGTCGGCGCGTACTTTTCGGCAAACGACAGCACCATGTTCTGCAACGCAGCCTTGGTCGCGGCGTAGCCGATATGGCTCTTGCTGCCGCGCGAGGAGGTTTCGTCACAGATGTGGATGATGTCGGCCTTGTCGACCTTGCGCAGCATCTCGCCCAAGGCCAGGTTGAGGTGATAGGGCGCCTCGACGTGCAGGCGGAACATAAGCTCAAGGTTGCTCAGGTCGTCATCCAGCCACACCGAGGCGTTATGGATGATCGCGCGCAGGCCGTCGTAATGGCTGTTCAAGTGATCGATCAAGGCTTCACGGTCGGCCAGCTGACACAGGTCGGCGCGAAACTGGACGATATTGGGGTGCGCCGATTGCGCATGCACATGGCGACTGGCAGCGACCACCGTATGGCCGGCCTGTGCCAGTTCAAGTGCCAGAGCCAGCCCTACGCGTTGGCTGGCTCCAGTAATCAGAATGGGGCTGTTCATGTTCAGGGCGGTCTACTTGTCTGTGCAGGCAGTGATGCCCCAGCATACCCGAACTGCCTCCTTGTGGGGGTGCCTCAGCGGCTGCGCAACCCTCTTGCAGGCTCTGCCCTGGCGGCTGGCGCCGGGTGCAGCCAGTTGGCCAGTAGCCGCGTCGACAGCGGGATGAACACATAGACCATGACCGGCGTCAGGCCCAGCGTGCTGAGCAGCACCCGCGGCAGCAGGTCGAGTGCGCTGAGCCAGTGGCCGAAGACCAGGTTGAACAATAACGAGACCGGGAAGAACGCCAGCCAGATCGCCACGGCCTGCTTCCAGCGCGGCGGCTTTTGCACCGTGGTAGTGCCGAACCAGTCGTCGATACCGCTGACGCGCTGCTCTCTGGGGCGCTCGAACAGGCCGTCGCCACGTTGCAGCCAGGCACGACGCGAGGCCGAATGCTCCCAGGCGTGCATGGTCTGCTCGCTGGCAAAGCGGAAGATGATCTGAAATTCATCGCCATCACCAGGCGGGGCGAGGATGCCCGAGCCAAGGTAGCCGGTGAAGTCAGTGGCCAGCTGCTCGCCTTCATGCAGCCAGGTCAGCAGGTCCTGGTAGCGGCCATGGGCGGCGCGGCGCGACACCATCAGCGTGACGGGTGGGGTAGACATTGTGTATCTCCTGGCGACAGGGCTGGCGGGTAACCGTCCCTTAGGCTTGCGCGCCCGGGGTGGTGGGCGACGCAGGCATGCATGCAAGAATCAGGCGCGGATTATCGCGGATAAACTGCGGCTCGTCAGCGTCAGCGGGCGAACGGTTGGTTATTTGTTTGGCCGTCCCGGCGTAGAATGTGTGTTTGCACAGTCGAATCCGGATTTTACCCCGCATGAACGAGCAGGCACTCCCTATAGCCGATCTGGACCACCAGCAGCTGTTCCCCATCCGCGAGGTTTCGCGCCTGACCGGAGTAAATCCGGTGACGCTGCGTGCCTGGGAGCGTCGTTACGGTCTGATCCAGCCAACCCGCACCGACAGCGGCCATCGTTTGTACTCGCAGGCCGACGTCGACGCGGTACGCAGCATCCTCGGCTGGCTTGAGCGCGGCGTGGCAGTGAGCAAGGTCGGCAGCATTCTCGCCCGTGGCCAGGCGCTGGCGCAGGATAGCCATTGTGCAAACAGCGCCGATGACCTGGCCAGGTGGCGCACTCAGGTGCGCGAGGCCGTGCAGGGCTTCGACGGTGTTGGGCTGGACCGCCTGTTCGATCAGATATTTGCCAGTACTACTCAGGAGCAGGTGTTCAACGAGGTGTTCATGCCGGTCTGGCACACCCTGCGCGCGGCGCCGCGCGGTTTTGGCCAGGCCAGCGAATGGGGCTTTCTCGACCAGTTCTTGCGCGGCCGAGTGCTGATGCGTCTGCAACTGGCGCGGGCACCGCGTCGGCAGCGTATCGTGCTGGCGCCGCTTTCAACCGCGCTGCAAGAGCTGGAGTTGCTGGTGGCCGGGCTGCTGCTCGGCAGCGAAGAAGTCGGCGTGGTGCTGCTGCCGACCAGCCAGCCGCTGCAGGAGCTGGCGCTGATCTGTCGGCAGCTGGAACCGGATGCGGTAGTGCTGTTTTCCAACCAGCGGCCAACTGCCGAGCTGGGTAAGCGGCTGGCACGGTTGGGGCTGGGTTGCCCGTTGTTGCTGGCAGGGGAGGCGGCGGAATTTGCTCAGGACACGCTGGCCGGCAGCGCGGTGGTGTGCCTGGGGGCCGAAGTCAGCCTGATGCGCCGCCGCTTGCGCCAATATCTGGCCGGTCAGCTCGATACCTGAAGCTTAAGCGTGCAGCTCGGGATGGGCGCTGCGGTGGGCCTGGAGGATGTATTCGCGCAGGCGCTCGATCTCTTCTGCAGGGCTGCGGCTGAGGTCGTACGCGGCAAGGTTCGCACCGATACGCCGCCGCAGCACGCCGTGCAAGCCGATCGGCGCAATGCCGTCAGGCGCAAAGCTCAGGTCAAATCTTTTAGGCGCCTGTTTCAGCCCGCGAACTTCAAGCAATGCACCTTTGAACGAGATATCCCGTACCAACAGGTTGCTGCGCTTGCCTTTGCTTTCAAGCAGAGGCGAGGGCTCTTCGAGTGACAAGCGCCATGGCCGCAGTTGCGGGCCGTCTTCGTATATTTCCGGGGAGCCGAGTTGCAGGTGCAGGGCGTGGAATTCGTCTTCGACCAGTTGCAGCGGGAAGCTGATCTGCTGGTTGTTGAAATGCGCCTGCAAGGTGACCTGATCACTGGCCGCCAGGCGCGTCAGCAGAGTCTGCAATTGACGATCGCCGTTGACCAGCAGGCCGGACATCGGGTCAGCCAAGTTCAGCTGCGGCGAATGCTGCAGGTCTTGGATGAAGCTCATCTCGGCTTGAGTGAGCAGGGTGTCTGCTTGCATGGTCGCATCCGAATGTGGCGATTTCTTCAACAGTGACAGGATGGACAGCGGCGGCGGCGTTTGGTTCATTTGAGCAGCTCGGATTTCAGATCGGCGAGCTGCGCCTGGCATTGCTCCAGGTTGCGCTGTAGTTCGACCTGGCGGCTGACGTCCTTCTGGATGCCGATAAAGTAGCGGCGCTGGTCGGCTTCGTTGTGGACTGGCGTGATCGACAGTTCATTCCAGAACGTAGTGCCGTCCTTGCGGTAGTTGAGCAGGACTTCGCGGCAGGGCATCCCCTCGAGCATGGCCTTGCGGATGCGCAGGCGAGCCAGTTGATCGCGGTCATCGCCCTGCAGAAAGCGGCAATCCTGATAGAGGATTTCGTCGCGGCTGAACCCGGTCAGGCGCTCGAAGGCGGCGTTTACGTAGATCAGGATGGTGTCGTCACCTTCCTGTTCGCAGACCACGATGCCGTCATTGGAGGCATCGACCATCGATTGCAGCAGTTGTGCGTTGATCATGTGCGGACCAGAGATTGAATAGCGGCGACATACGCCTCAAGCGGCCTTTTGCCATTGCAGGATGCTAGTATCCTACGTTTTTACTCAGTTTCGGAATCCTACCGCAGATGAAAGTCGTCATTATTTCCGGTTCAGTGTATGGCACCGCCGAAGAAGTTGCTCGCCATGCCGAAGCGCAGCTCAAAGCTGCTGGCCTTGAAGCCTGGTACGCCGCGCGGGCCAGCCTCGCCGACATCGAAGGCTTTGCCCCGCAAGCGTTGCTGGCGGTGACCTCGACCACCGGTATGGGCGAACTGCCGGACAACCTGATGTCACTGTTCTGCGCTATTCGCGACAGCCTGCCGGCGGCATGGCGCGGCCTGCCCGGCGCAGTGATCGGCCTGGGCGACTCCAGCTACGGCGACACTTACTGCGGCGGTGGCGAGCAGATGCGCGAGCTGTTTGCCGAACTGGGTGTGCACGAAGTGCTGCCGATGTTGCGCCTGGATGCCAGCGAGACGGTCACGCCGGAGGCTGACGCCGAGCCGTGGTTGGCCGAGCTGGCCGCCGCGCTGAAGGCTTAAGCCTGCTCGCGTAACAGCGCCAGCCAGGCCTGCGCCGCCCGCGATAGATACGCGCCGCGGCGCCAGATAAAAGCGATGTCCCAGCGCAGCGCCTCGGGTGCCACCAATGGCAGGCGGACCACCCCGGGTCGCTCCAGCGCGCGGGCGACCACCCGCGGTAGCAACACCACGCCTTGGCCTGCTGCTACCAATGCTGCGAGAAAGTCCGCCTGGCCGCTGCGCCCGCCCTCCCTGGGGCTGAAGCCCAGTTGCTGGCAGGCGCTGAGCAGGCGGTCGTTGAGGACAAAACTGCGCTGATACAGCAAGAACGGCGTGTCAGCCAGCTGGCCCAGGTCAACCTCGGCCAGGCCTGCCAGAACGTGTTGGGCAGGCAGCAGGGCATCCAGCGGCTCATTGCAGAAGGGCTGAAAGGCGAAGGCGTCGTCGCTTGGCGTGAGGCTGCCGCCCAGTTCCAGCTCGCCACTGCGCACCGCTTGCTCGATAGTGCGGCTGCCGCCTTCGAGCAGATGAATGACGATATTCGGATGGCGCCGCCGGTATTCAGCGAACAGCCCAGCAAACAGGGCGTCACTGCCCAGCAATGGCAGGCCCAGGCGCAGTTCGCCCCGGTGCATCTGGCTCAGATCATCCAGCTCGCTCAACAGCTCCTGGCGCTGGCGCAGCAGCGCTTCGCCGCGCTCGAGGACGATGCGCCCGGCGGCGGTCAGGTGCATCTGCGAACCTTGCCTTTCGAGTAGTTGCTGGCCGATGTCCTCTTCCAACTGAGCCACCTGCTTGCTCACCGCTGACTGGCTGATGTTCAGCGTGAGCGCGGCCTGGGTAAAACCACCGCGATGAACCACCTCGACAAAGCTGCGCAGTTGCTTGAATTCCATTGCCTGGATTCCTTTTTGGAATGGCAGGCAGTCTAACAATTCGCTTCTGGCCTAGGTACCGCAAATTTACAATGGGCACCTGTCGAGGAACCCATTGATGAACGCTGCACTGCTTAAAAAAATCACCCGCCTGATGTGCGAGCTGGCGGTACTGTTTGCCTTGTTCCTGTTCGGTAGTCAGCTCGCAGCCTGGTCTGGCTGGCCCATCCCGGGGGGCGTGATCGGCCTGGCCCTGCTGTTGCTGCTGTTTGCCAGCGGTTTGCTGAAACCGGCCATGTTGCAGGCCGGTGCAGGCTGGCTGATGGCCGAGATGCTGCTGTTCTTCATTCCGGCGCTGATGAGCCTGCTCGATTACGGCAGCCTGCTGCGCGACGAAGGTTGGCGCATCCTCCTGGTGATCGCGGTAAGCACGCTGCTGGTGATGGTCGTCACTGCCGTGACGGTCGAGCTGGTGTGCCGCTGGAGCCTGCGCCATGAGCCTTGAACCGATGCCGCTGTTTTGGCTGGCGCTGACGTTGTGCGCTTACCTGGGCAGCCGCTGGTTATACCGGCGCAGCGGGCGCTACTTGCTGTCGCCGTTGATTCTGGTGCCGGCGTTGCTGCTGGCGGTGGCCGTGCCACTGCACACCGCCTATGCCGAGTACGCGCGCAATACCCACTGGCTGATGGCTGTGCTTGGCCCGGTGACGGTGGCCTTTGCTGTGCCGATCTGGCAGCAACGGGCGTTGCTCGCGCGGCATTGGCCGGCGTTGCTGGTGGGCATGCTGGCCGGCAGCTGCGTATCGGTCGGTAGCTCCTGGGGCCTGGCGCATCTGTTGGCGCTGGACGATGCGGTCAGCCTGTCGCTGCTGCCGCGTTCGATCACCACCCCGTTTGCCATGCCGCTGGCCCAGGATCTGGGCGGCGTGCCGGAGCTCACGGCGGTGTTCGTGATGTTCACCGGGGTGCTCGGCGCGCTGTTCGGCGGCACGTTGCTGCGTTGGTTGCCGTTGCGCACGCCGCTGGCCCGTGGCGCGTTGTTTGGCGTTGGCGCACATGGCGCCGGTGTCAGTCGAGCGCAGGAAGTGGGCCGCGAAGAGGGTTCCGTGGCCGGCCTGGTCATGGTCCTGACCGGCTTGCTCAACCTGTTTGCCGCGCCGCTGCTGGTGATGCTGCTGTGACCGTTCGTGCCACTGACCTGCACGGTCATCAAGCTGGCTGCGAAGGCGAGTTTCGCCAGTCAAGGCGCTGACTAGACTGTGCAGGACGCAACATAAAGAGCACATGTAAGTGCCAAGGTGACACGCAATGACCGCAGCCTTGCCGTATTCGACTCACGCAGCTACCCCAGGACAAATCTGATGCCTTTGGCTGAAATTCCATTGTGCGTCTGGCGTACCCGGGGTCAGGATTTCTCATTCCGGGGCCAGAGCATCCGCTACTGGACGGCAGGGCAGGGCGAGCCGCTGCTACTTCTCCACGGTTTCCCCACGGCCAGTTGGGACTGGCACTACTTATGGGGCCCATTGACCCAGCGCTTTCGTGTGGTGGCCTGTGACATGCTCGGCTTTGGTGACTCGGCCAAGCCGCTCGGCCATCGTTACAGCCTGATCGAGCAAGCCGATCTGCAGGAGGCCTTGCTGGCTTACTTGGGCATCGACGAGCCAGTGCACCTGCTCGCCCACGACTATGGTGGCAGCGTCGCCCAGGAGCTGCTGGCGCGCCATTATGAGCAACGCAGTAACATCGCCAGCTGTGCGTTTCTCAACAGTGCGCTGTTCCCCGAGCGCTGCCCGCTGCTGCTGGTGCAGAAGCTGTTGTTAAGCCCGCTCGGCTGGTTGATCGGCCGCTCGTTCGGCCGGGATGATCTGGTGCGTACCGTCAGCCAGATCTACGGGCCCTGCACCCACCCCAGTGAGAGCGCCCTGGACGACAGTTGGAGCCTGATCACCGCCAACCGCGGCACGCATATCCTGCACCGGCTGATGACCTACGTGCATGAACGACGCCAGCACCGCGAGCGTTGGGTTGGCGCCTTGCAGCGGGACGGTGTGCGCTTGCGCCTGATCAATGGCTCGGTTGATCCACTGTCCGGTGCACATATGGTCGACGCCTTCCGCCAACTGGTTGCGCAGGCCGATACGGTGCAGTTGCAGGGCATTGGCCACTATCCGCACATCGAAGCGCCGGTGCAGGTGTTGCGCCATTACCTGAGCTTTCGCGAGCGGCCGTTGAGCTTCGTGCCACAGAAAGTGGCCTGGTGTTGATGCAGTTGCCGTGCTGCAAAAACAAAAAACCGATGTCAGCGAACTGACATCGGTTTTTTCATGCAGCCTGGTTTAAAACGACCCAGGCTGGATCACGCGTGGATCAGTTGCCGTATACCGGCAGCTTTTTGCAGATGGCCTTGACCTTCTCGCGTACCGCGTCGATCACCGCCTGGTTGTTCAGGTCGGCGAGGATGTCGCAGATCCAGCCAGCCAGTTCACGGCACTCGGTTTCCTTGAAGCCGCGGGTGGTCACAGCCGGGGTGCCGAAGCGCAGGCCCGAGGTGACGAACGGCGAACGTGGATCGTTCGGGACCGAGTTCTTGTTGACGGTGATGAAGGCGTTGCCCAGGGCAGCGTCAGCATCTTTGCCGGAGATGTCCTGCTTGATCAGCGAGAGCAGGAACAGGTGGTTCTGAGTACCGCCGGATACCACGTCGAAGCCGCGCTCGATGAACACTTCGGCCATGGCCTGGGCGTTTTTCACGACTTGTTGCTGGTAAGCCTTGAACTCAGGCTGCAGCGCTTCCTTGAAGCAGATCGCCTTGGCGGCGATGACGTGCTCGAGCGGGCCGCCCTGGGCGCCTGGGAACACTGCCGAGTTGAGTTTCTTCTCGATGTCGGCGTTGGCGCGGGCCAGGATCAGGCCGCCGCGTGGACCGCGCAGGGTCTTGTGGGTGGTGGTGGTGACCACGTCGGCGAACGGCACCGGGTTCGGGTACACGCCAGCGGCAACCAGGCCAGCCACGTGGGCCATGTCGACAAACAGGTACGCACCGACCTTGTCGGCGATGGCGCGGAAGCGCGGGAAGTCGAGAATCTGCGAGTAGGCCGAGAAGCCAGCTACGATCATTTTCGGCTTGTGTTCAACAGCCAGGCGCTCGACTTCGTCGTAGTCGATCAGGCCGTTGCCGTCGATGCCGTACTGCACGGCGTTGTACAGCTTGCCCGACGAGCTGACGCTGGCGCCGTGGGTCAGGTGACCGCCGTGGGCCAGGCTCATGCCCAGGATGGTGTCACCGGCCGACAGCAGGGCCAGGTAGACCGCGGCGTTGGCCTGGGAGCCAGCGTGCGGCTGAACGTTGGCGTAATCGGCGCCGAACAGCTCTTTGGCGCGATCGATAGCCAGTTGCTCGACCACGTCGACGTATTCGCAGCCGCCGTAGTAGCGCTTGCCTGGGTAGCCTTCGGCGTACTTGTTGGTCAGTACCGAACCCTGGGCTTCCATGACAGCGGGGCTAGTGTAGTTTTCCGAAGCGATCAGCTCGATATGCTCTTCCTGACGCTGAGCTTCTTGCTCCATGGCGGCAAAGAGATCGGCGTCGTACTTGGCAATGGTCAAATCACGGCTGAACATGGCGGTCCTCAAGGATCGGGGCTGAATTGGGTGAGCATTCTAACCGATTGGCCGAGGCGTGGCATATGAACTGGCGTCATGTCGCAGACCAATGCCATTCACGTCGTAAATGACCGGGCAGACCCGCCGCCCGGCTCACTGAAACATGAACAGCGTCTCGTTGCTGAACTGCGCTTCGAACTGCTGCGGCGGCATCGGCCGGCCGAACAGATAGCCCTGCACTTCGTCGCAGTCGTGCTCGCGCAGAAACTCCAGCTGCTCGTGGGTTTCGACACCTTCGGCGATCACCGCCAGATTGAGGCTGTGGGCCATGGCGATGATCGCCCGGGCGATCTGCGCATCCTGCTCGCCGGAGGGCAGGCCGTCGACGAAGGTGCGGTCGATCTTGAGCACGTCGATGGGGAACTGCTTGAGGTAGTTGAGCGACGAGTAGCCGGTGCCAAAGTCATCCACGGCGATGCTCAGGCCAAGCTTTTTCAGGCTGTCGAGAATCTGCATGGCCTCATGCACTTCGCGCATCAGGATACTTTCGGTCAACTCCAGCTCCAGGCACGCCGGCGGCAGCCCGGTTTCTTCCAGGATGGTCGCGATGCGCGTGCCCAACTGGCCGTCGGAGAACTGCCGTGCGGAGATGTTCACCGACACTTTCGGCACGCGCACCTTGGCCTGATGCCAGGCCTTGAGCTGGCGGCACGATTCGCGCAACACCCAGTCACCGACATCCACGACCAGCCCGACCTCTTCCAGCACCGGGATGAAATCGCCCGGCGGCACCAGCCCCCGGCGTGGATGACGCCAGCGCAGCAGCGCTTCGGCGCCGGTCAGGCGTTTGCCGTCGCCGCTGAATTGCGGCTGGTAATAGAGGATGAACTCGTTCTGCTCGAGGGCATGACGCAAATCGCTTTCCAGTTCCAGGCGTTCGAGGGCACTGGCGTTCATCTCGGTCTGGTAGAACTGGAAGTTGTTCTTGCCGCGCTCCTTGGCGTGGTACATGGCGGTGTCGGCGTTTTTCATCAGCTGGCTGAGTTCGCTGCCATCCTGCGGGCTCAGGGCGATGCCGATACTGGCGGTGACGAAGAACTCGCGGTTCTCCAGCACGAACGGCCGCACCAGGCTGCCTAGAATGCTCTCGGCAACATGAATGGCCCGGTTCAGGGCTTGTTCGCGGCTGGCGCGCGGCTGTAGCAGCAGGGTGAATTCGTCACCGCCCATGCGCGCTACAGTGTCGTCGTCGTCGACGCACTCGAGCAGACGCTGGGCCATGTCCTTGAGCATGCGGTCGCCGGCAGCGTGGCCGAGCGAGTCGTTGATCGGCTTGAAGCGGTCCAGGTCGAGGAACATCAGCACCACCCACGACTTCTGCCGCTCGGCCTGCTGCAGTGCGGTATACAGGCGGTCCTGGAACAGCGTGCGGTTGGGCAGGTGGGTCAGGGCGTCGTAGTAGGCCAGGCGGTGAATGCGCTGTTCGCTGGCCTTGCGTTCACTGATGTCGGTGAAGAAGCACACGTAGCTGGCCAGGTCGCCCTCGTCGTCGAGCACCGCGGTGATGCCGACCCAGGCCGGATAATGCTCGCCGTCACGGCGCTTGAGCCAGACCTCGCCCTCCCAGCTGCCGCGCTGGTTGAGCTGCTTGAGCACGTAGCGCAGGTGTGACTCCTGTTGGTCCTCGACGGTAAGCAGGCGTGGCAACTGGTCGAGTACTTCGCTGACCGCATAACCACTGACCCGGCTGAAGGCGTCGTTGGCCTGGACGATGTAGCCGGCCGGGTCAGTGATCAGAATCGCCGAAGTCGAGTGCTCGAATACCGTGGCTGCCATGCGCAAGTCTTTTTCTGCGCGGCGTTGCTGGCTGATGTCGCGGCCGACCCCAAGGATGCCCTCGAAGCGCTCGTGCTCATCCCACACCAGCACCAGGCGCAGTTCGATCGGGATCTTGCGGCCATCGGCGCGCAGGCAGTCGAACAGGAACAGCTGGGTCGGCAGTTCGGTGCGCAGCAGGGCCAGCTGCGCGTGGTCATCGATCGCTTTGCTGACCTGCTCCATCAAGCTGTAGACGCCGCTCAACTGGGCCGGATTGGCGACGACCGACTGCCAGCCATTGGCGAATATCCACTCCGCCTCATAGCCAAGCACCGCGCGTACCGACGGGCTGACGTAATTGAGCAGCAAGCGGCTGTCAGTGGAGAAGATCACATCGCTGATGCTTTCGGCGAGCATGCGGTAGCGCTGCTCGCTGTCACGCAGCGACGCGCTGGCCTCGATCTGTACGGTGACGTCCTTGCCAACGCCGACGATGCGCGTGACCTGGCCATCGTTGTCGCGGGTCAGTACCTGCTCGCGGATGTCATAGCACCGCCAGCCGCCGTCATGGTGGCGGAAGCGCAACTGGCAGTGCAGCGCCTCGCGGTGGCCGCTGTCACGTTGCAACTGCAGCTGGGTGCGGTAATGCGCGGCGTCTTCGGGGTGCAGCAACAGCTCCCAGAAGCGCTCGCCCATGCGCGCCAGCTCGGCCCGGTCGTAGCCCAGGGTCTGGCCCAGATGCCGGTTGCTGAAGATCATCCGCTGGCTGGCAACGTCCTGCACGTAGAGCTGATCGGGCACGGTACGAACCACGTCCGACCAGAAGCTTTCGCGCTCCAGCAGCGACAACTCGACCTGCTTGCGGCTGGTGATATCGCTGATGCTGAGGATGACCGCCTGATAATCACGGCGCTGCTGCGGCAAGCGCACCATCAGCCACAGGTGCAGGTCGCCACCCAGTGGCGCCGGCAGGCAGACTTCCAGCTCGAGCACACTGCGCTGTTCGATCAGGGCGTCGATCAACTGCATGCCGACGCTTTCGCGGCCATGCCCGGAGGCCTCGATCAGGCGCTGCCAGGCGCCGTCGTGGCACTCGACACTGAGCAGCTGGCGCGCTACCTGATTGATCTCGGTGATTTTCAGCTCCTGCAGCAACGAGCGGCGCAGGTTCGGCTCCAGCGCCAGGCTCTGCCTCAGGGCTGCCAGGTTGCGCAGGTGATAGCGGTCGAGCTGACCGGGCAGGTTCGACAGGTCGAGCACACACAAGGCAACGCCGGTGCCGTCGAAGATTTCCTGATAACGACGGCGGTCTTCCTGCAACGCGCGCTGGCGTCGGCGCATGTTGATCAGCGCCAGCAACGGCAACAACGCGCAGATCATCACCAGCAGGCACTTGCCCAATAGTGGCAGCAGCAGCTGCTGGCGAGTCAGGCCTTCGTCATACAGACCGCGCAGTTGCCAGGTGCTGTTGTCGATGAACGCGAGCATCACGCTTTGCAGCGGTTCACCGCTGGATGCGGCGGATTCATGGCGCTCCAGCACGGCACCGTCGCGGCTGTTTTCCAATAGCCAGAGCGGATGGTCGGGACCGTCCAGTTGCTCGGTCAGCACCGGGTAGTAATCTGCGCCCAGACGTAGCAGCCAGTAGCCGCGGCCTTGCTCGGTCGACTGGCGTAGCAGCAGGTAGATGGAGGTGTTGTCCGGCGAGTTGGCAAAAAAGTGCTCACCACCGCGATTGAGCTGGAGCAACTCGTCAATCAACTGGCGGTCCGGGCTGGCGCCAAGGCTGTCGACCAGAACCTCGCCATCCCGGCCCAACCAGGCCATATCACGCAGGCTAGGCACCCGCGCGCGGAGGACCTGGAGCAGTGCAGGCAGCGCTTCGGGCGTCGGTGCTTTGACGTAGGGCTGGACCAGATTCAGCGCTCGTTGCGCCTTGAGTGCCAGGTTCAGGTTGAGGTGGTCCGCCAGTTTGGCACTGGTGACTACGCTGTGCTGACGCATGTGCTTCTGGGTGTGATGGTACTGCGCAAACAGCTGCCACAGCAGCAAACCCAGCAAAACCAGTGCGAGCATGGCCAGCGCGCCCTTGAGCGAGCCGCGCAGGGATACTGCGCTCGGAGTGGGAGCAGGGCGCAAAACGGGCGGTTGGTTGAGATTGGTCAAGCGATGGTCCTGCAATTGGGCGACGACGGCAGGGGCGCAACATGCATGGGTCGTGCCCGAGCCTGGGGTGGCGCGCACTTATAGTTGGGGACACATGAAGGCGGCTAGCATGCCTGCAATTGTGGCTAAGTGCCAGCTCTGTATCCAGGCTATCGTCGACGCGCTGATCGGGTCCGGTTCGGCAACCCCGGGCTGGCTGTGCGAGAATGCCTGCCGCTCGACTGTTTACGCTTCTGGAGATGTACGGTTTTGGTTACCCACTATTCCCTCAATGGCCTCGATTCCGCCTGCGGGCGCAGCAGCCAGACCCTGGTCAGCACCGGTGTGGCCGAGGCCGTTTCGTGCAAGTCCTGCCAGCGCTCGCTGGTCAAACCTGATGCTGACACGGCAGCGGTGCGCAAGAGCCCGTCGCTGGCCGAGCTGCGCAAGTCGGCCAAGGCTGCCAAGGCGGCCAGTGAGCCTGGTTTCGCGGTCGCCTCGGTGGCGTTGCCGGTAACAGCTGCGGTAACTGCTCCGGTTGCCGCACCGCAGGTCAATCCGGCGCTGGCGGCTGTACTCAAGCAGCCGTTGTCGAGCCAGCCAGCGCCTGCGGCCAGCTTCAATGCCAAGGCTGCCTGGGCAGCGCAGCTGGTCAAGCAAGCCGGCAATCGCCCGCCGCGGGGCAAGCAGGCCAAGCAGCGCCGCGGCTGAGCCTGCGCGCTGGTTGGCTCAGCTCAGTACCCGGCCATCTGGCCAATGCCACGAGTTGGCGTAGAATGGTCGCCTTTGTTCACTGACACCCTGTAAGCACATCCCCCTGGCATCAGCCGGGTAGTTCGGATGTCTTCACCTATCTATAGAGGGCTTGGTTTTGGCTCAATACGTCTACACCATGCATCGGCTGAGCAAGGTCGTGCCGCCGAAGCGCGAAATCCTGAAGAACATTTCGCTGTCGTTCTTCCCCGGCGCCAAGATTGGCGTGCTCGGCCTGAACGGCTCGGGCAAATCGACTTTGCTCAAGATCATGGCCGGCGTCGACAAAGAGTTCGACGGCGAAGCCCGTCCGATGCCTGAGCTGAACGTCGGCTACCTGCCGCAGGAACCGCAGCTGGACCCAACCAAGACCGTGCGTGAAGTGGTCGAGGAAGCGGTCAGCGTGATCAAGGACGCCCAGGCGCGCCTGGACGAGGTCTACGCTGCCTACGCCGAGCCGGATGCCGACTTCGACAAGCTGGCCGCCGAACAGGCCAAGCTCGAGTCGATCCTGCAGGCTGCTGACGGCCACAACCTCGAGCGTCAGCTCGAAGTCGCCGCCGACGCCCTGCGTCTGCCGGCCTGGGATGCCAAGGTCGAGCACCTGTCCGGTGGTGAAAAGCGCCGCGTCGCGCTGTGCCGCCTGCTGCTGTCGGCCCCCGACATGCTCCTGCTCGACGAACCAACCAACCACCTGGATGCGGATTCGGTGGCTTGGCTGGAGCGCTTCCTGCACGACTTCCCGGGCACCGTGGTCGCGATTACCCACGACCGGTACTTCCTCGACAACGTTGCCGGCTGGATCCTCGAGCTCGACCGCGGCGCCGGTATCCCGTACGAAGGCAACTATTCGGGCTGGCTGGAAGCCAAGTCGGACCGTCTGGCGCAAGAATCCAAGCAGCAGAGCGCTCACGAAAAAGCCATGAAGGAAGAACTGGAGTGGGTGCGCAAAGGCGCCAAAGCCCGCCAGTCCAAGTCCAAGGCACGTCTGGCCCGCTTCGAAGAAATGCAGTCGCAGGAATTCCAGAAGCGCAGCGAGACCAACGAGATCTACATCCCTGCCGGTCCACGTCTGGGCGACAAGGTCATCGAGTTCAAGAACGTCAGCAAGAGCTACGGCGATCGCGTGCTGATCGAGAACCTCTCGTTCGCCATGCCTAAAGGCGCCATCGTCGGCGTGATCGGCGGTAACGGTGCCGGTAAGTCGACCCTGTTCCGCATGCTGATGAGCAAAGAGCAACCGGACTCGGGCACCATCGAGATCGGCGACACCGTGCAACTGGCCTGTGTTGACCAGAGCCGCGAAGACCTCGACGGCAGCAAGTCGGTGTTCCAGCAGATTTCCGACGGCTCCGACCAGATCCGCATCGGCAACTACGAGATCCCGGCGCGTACCTATGTGGGCCGCTTCAACTTCAAGGGCGGTGACCAGCAGAAGTTCGTCAAGGACCTGTCCGGTGGTGAGCGTGGCCGTCTGCACCTGGCGCTGACCTTGAAAGAGGGCGGCAACGTCCTGCTGCTCGATGAACCGTCCAACGACCTCGACGTCGAAACCCTGCGTTCGCTGGAGGAAGCGCTGCTCGACTTCCCAGGCGCAGCCATCGTGATTTCTCACGATCGGTGGTTCCTGGACCGTGTCGCCACGCACATCCTCGCCTACGAAGACGACTCCAACGTGCTGTTCTTCGAAGGTAACTACACCGAGTACGAAGCTGATCGCAAGAAACGCCTTGGCGATGCCGCGGCCCAGCCGCACCGTGTTCGCCACAAGAAGCTGGCGCAGTAACTGCTGTATTCGCTGCACAAGATTGGGGCCCTGCGGGGCCCCTTTTTTGTGCCTGCATGTTCGCCGGTCAGGCGGCTTTTACGAGCATTCCGTGTGGTCGTTTGTATACATTTATATAAAACGCACCAATTTATTTCAAAAAAACGACATTTCGCCCTGTTGCAGTGCGAGCGGTTCTTGATAGAGTCGGGAAAAAATATAAGTCCAATCCTCTCTTGGTGAGATGTCCAGCATGATCGAATCCGTCGACGATTTCCTCGCGCGCCTGCAGCAACGTGACCCAGGCCAACCCGAATTCCATCAGGCAGTTGAAGAAGTCCTGCGCACTCTTTGGCCCTTCCTCGAGGCCAACCCTCACTACCTGCAGGCCGGTATTCTCGAGCGTATCGTCGAGCCTGAACGCGCGATCCTGTTCCGTGTTTCCTGGGTCGATGATCAGGGCAAGGTCCAGGTCAACCGCGGCTATCGCATCCAGATGAACAGCGCCATCGGCCCCTACAAAGGCGGCCTGCGCTTCCACCGCTCGGTCAACCTCAGCGTACTGAAATTCCTCGCCTTCGAGCAGACCTTCAAGAACTCGCTGACCTCGCTGCCCATGGGCGGCGGCAAGGGTGGCTCGGACTTCGATCCAAAGGGCAAGAGCGACGCTGAAGTGATGCGCTTCTGCCAGGCCTTCATGAGCGAGCTGTACCGCCACATCGGCGCTGACTGCGACGTGCCGGCCGGTGATATCGGCGTAGGTGCTCGTGAGATCGGCTTCATGTTCGGCCAGTACAAGCGCCTGGCCAACCAGTTCACCTCGGTGCTGACCGGCAAAGGCATGACCTACGGCGGCAGCCTGATCCGCCCGGAAGCGACCGGCTACGGCTGCGTGTACTTCGCTGAAGAAATGCTCAAGCGTCAGGGCCTGCGTATCGACGGTCGCCGGGTGGCCATCTCCGGCTCCGGCAACGTGGCTCAGTATGCCGCGCGCAAGGTCATGGACCTGGGCGGCAAGGTCATCTCGCTGTCCGACTCGGAAGGCACGCTGTACTGCGAAGCGGGCCTGAACGATGCCCAGTGGGATGCGCTGATGGAGTTGAAGAACGTCAAGCGTGGGCGTATCAGCGAGCTGGCCAGCCAGTTCGGCCTGGAGTTCCGCAAGGGCCAGACGCCATGGACCCTGGCCTGCGACATCGCTCTGCCATGCGCAACCCAGAACGAACTGGGCGCCGAAGACGCGCAGACCCTGCTGCGCAACGGCTGCATCTGCGTGGCTGAAGGCGCCAACATGCCGACCACGCTCGAGGCTGTGGATATCTTCATCGACGCGGGCATTCTGTATGCCCCGGGCAAGGCTTCGAACGCCGGCGGCGTTGCCGTCAGTGGCCTGGAAATGTCGCAGAACGCCATGCGCCTGCTGTGGAGCGCAGGTGAAGTGGACAGCAAGCTGCACAACATCATGCAGTCGATCCACCATGCCTGCGTGCACTACGGCGAAGAAGCCGACGGCAAGGTCAACTACGTCAAGGGCGCGAACATCGCCGGCTTTGTCAAAGTAGCTGACGCGATGCTGGCGCAAGGCGTGGTCTGACCGCTACCGCTGACACATGAAGCCTGCCGCAGAATTTCTGTCGCAGGCTTCATGCTTTCTGCGACTCCGCTTCAACGCTGGCAATCACGATCAGTTGGTCCCCTGCGGGGCGTCGCCACAACACCTCGTCGCCCGGTGCTGCGCCCAGTAACGCGCGGCCCAGTGGCGAACCCCAATTGATCAGGCCCTGCCTGGCGTCTGCCTGATCCTCGCCAACCAACTGCACGCTGTGTTCTTGTTCATCCTCGTCGATAAACACCACGCGGCTGCCAATCTGCACCTTTTCATCGGATGTCGCCGGCGCCACCACCTGTGCACTCTGCACACGCGCGGCAAAATAGCGCAGTTCGCTTTCGGTGTTCGCCATCTGTTGCTTGTCGGCGCGCTCACCCTCTGCCAGCAGTTGATCTCGCTGGGTGTTCAGCGCGGCGACGCGCTGCTGCAGCAAGCGCAGGCCCGCGGCGGTGACGTAGTTGGGTTGCTCGCTGACCCGCCGTTCAACTGGCTGTTCGGCCTGGGCGGCGGCGTGGTCTTCGTTGACAAATGCTCGGCTCATGCTTGGCCCTCCTTTGGCAATGGGACCTTTGCCAAAAGAGGGTCGTTTCAATTAATGACGCAATTCAGCGCTCGGCCCGGCCGGTATTGCGCGCCATCAGGCCAGGCTCGGGGGATCAGTAGTGATACCACTTCAATTCCAGCATCACCTCGTTCTGCGCTGTGGCCAGATGGCTGTACTCACGCTTGGCGCTCAGGCGCAGGCCCAGGTCCTGGCTGATTTCCCACTGCTGATTGAGGCTGAGGCTGCGGCGGACTTCGCCATTGGTGAAGTAGTCGCCCTTGGCCTCGACTGTCATGTTGCCCAGCCCATTGCGCCAGAGCAGGCCACCGTTGAAGCCTGCAGCCGGGCTGATGAACTCGGCAAAGTCGTTGTGGTGTTCGACCCGCACCGTGCCCAGGGCAAAGCCGAGCAAACCGTCGGCCAACTGCCAGGTGCCGCCGGCGCCGCCGTTGACGTGGCTGACCAGCACTTCATCGTCATGTTTGCCCGGCACCCGCTCAAGGCCACCGGCAACCTGCCAGGACAAAGGCTTGAGCAGCTCGTTGCGCGGCGTCAGCGAGCGGATGGTGGCGAGGTCGAGTTGCTGCACCTGCCAGTCGTTGCCTTCGTACTGGCGCAGCTTGAGTTGCAGAATCTCGATCTGCGCGCCGAGCGGGAAGCCGTAGGCGTTGTCGTTGAGGTCGTGGTAGGCCATGCGCAGGCCGTATTCGGCGAAGGCGCGGTCTTCTCGGGTGCCGACGCCGACCTGCCAGGTGCGCGACTGGTGGCCGTTTTCAGGCAGTCCGGGGCGTTCTACTTCCAGTGGCTCAGGTGGGTTGCGGTTGATTGCCTGCAGCAGCTCGAAACTGCGCTTGGCCTGAGCCGGGTCGCGTTCCTGGCCGTTGGCACGGTAGCGTTCCAGGCGGTAGGCGGCATCCTGCACCAAGGCCTGACGCGGCTTGGGCAGGGCGTTGAATTCGGCGCTCTGCAGCTGCGCGGTGTCGGCGCTGATGGCCAGCACTTGCTGTTTTTCCTGATGATCGAGCGAATCTGCACGGGCCAGCAATTCGCGTTCACGCGAGGGCCGGTAGCGCACACTGGAAACCAGCCCGGATTGCTTGACGGCCTTGACCGTATCGGTAGGGATCGCGGTCAGCGGGAACTGCGAGGTCAGGTCCAGCCCGGGGCGGGCGACTTGCAGCAGTTCGAGCAGGCGATACGAGCAGTTTTCGTCAAAGAAGAAATAGTCGAACTGGACCTGCTTGAGTTCCCAGACATGCTCGACCATGCGCCCGGTTTCGGTCGGCGTCAGGTCCAGCTGGTACTCCCACAGATCGCGGTTTTCCAGGCTGCGGTATTCGGACAGTTTCTCCTGGTAGGGCATCAGCGCGAACAACCCTGGGTAACCGCCTGCCAGGCCTTTCCAGGCATACAGAATGCTGTTGTCGCTACCTTCGATATAAGCACCGAAGTTGATCGCGTAGCTGAGCAGGGTGGTGTCGTCGTCGCGGGTCTTGGCCTGGTCGATGCGCAGCAGGGTATGGCCGAACATCGACGACGGGCTGTTCAGGTACGCTGCGGGGAAGATCAGCACCGCGCTGTGTGGGTCGACCGACTGATACCACTGGCGGAATTCGGCGCAGTCGGGCTGCGGCAGGTCTTGCAGATCGAGTTGCTCGCGCAGCCAGCGGGTGCGCGCGGGGTAGACGCATTGTGCGTGCTTGTCGCCGAGGCTGGCCGGGGCGTATAGCGCTTGCACGGTGGCCGCGAGTTCGCGGTCCGGGTGGTGCCCGCCGTCTTCGGCGAGGAAGAATTTGGCATCGTCGACATAACTGCGCCAACCGCCCAGTTTGCCGGTCTCGTAATGGCCGAGGGCAATCCAGTAGGGCGTGGCCGCCAGCTGTTGCAGGCGCGCGGGGTCGACGTGGGGTGCAGCGTTAAGCTGGGCGCTGACAAGCAGAGCCAGAAGGGCAAGGCGTTTGAGCATGTCGGGCAACTACTTCTTGAAGGATGCCGATGATGATGCCAGTCCCGCCCCGGTAAGGGGGCGGGAAGGGCCGGACTCAAGCCTCGGTAGCGTACTTGGCCAGTTGCGGGTCGCTTTTGAGCACCGCGAGGGTGTTGTTGTGCACAGTTTCAGCAGTGGCGTCGGCGCTGTTGAAGATCTCGCCGAAGTGCTGGTGGGTAACCGCGGCGAAGTGCGCGCGATCTTCAGGTGCAACGCCGAGGACGACGGCGTAGGTGGTCAGAGCTTCGCCCTGGCCTTGCGCCATGTCTTCGGAAAGCTCGTTCATCATGCCGTTCATGGCGAACCAGGACTTGCCGCCGTAGGTCAGCGAAGCCTTGGTCGAGCAACCGTTGGTGCCCGAGGTCATGCCGAAGGTGGCGTTGCCGGAAGTACCGTTGGTGGTGGAAGCCAGGAAGTGAGCAGGAGTCCCGCGCTGGCCTTCGAACAGCATGTTGCCCCAGCCGCAGTTCGGGCCACCAGGTGCGTCAGCCATGGCGTTGATCGAGATTGCGGTGAACAGAGTACCCAGAAGAATCCGTTTCATAGCTTCGTTCTCTTTCTTAGTAGACTTACCAATGGTCAGGGGTTCTGGCAATTCCTTGCCAGCTCGGAACAGCTTATTGCTACCCCGCGCAATGTTGGAGTTTAGGCGTGATCCAAAGGTTGCGTGGCTTATTACAAAAAATTGCATGAGTAATTGCCAGCGGTTGGCTGCGACATAAAGTCCCGGTGAGCCTTGCAACGTGCGGTCAGGCAGCGCCAGAATGCTTTCATCGCCCCGCCGAAGTAAGGAAACCCAATGCCCGATCCTGTCGCTGCGCGCCTGCGTCTTGCGCCTGAAGCCCTGACCCGGCGTTTTTCACCCGAGCAGTTTGCTTTCACCAATACTGACGATCTGGAACCGTTTCGCGGCGTTCTGGGCCAGGAACGTGCTGTCGAGGCCCTGCAATTCGGTGTGGCCATGCCGCGCCCTGGCTACAACGTGTTTGTCATGGGCGAGCCGGGCACCGGTCGCTTCTCCTTCGTCAAACGCTACCTGCGCGCCGAGGGCAAGCGCCAGAAAACCCCGGCTGACTGGGTCTACGTCAACAACTTCGAGGACATGCGCGAGCCGCGTGCACTGGAGCTACCGTCGGGCACGGCCGGCGAATTCATCAGCGATATGGGCGGTTTGATCGACAACCTGCTGGCGACTTTCCCGGCAGTGTTCGAGCACCCGTCCTACCAGCAGAAAAAAAGCGCCATCGACCGCGCCTTCAATCAGCGCTACGACCGCGCTCTGGACGTTATCGAACGCGCCTCGCTGGAAAAGGACGTGGCCCTGTACCGCGACGCCAGCAACGTTGCCTTCACGCCGATGAGCGAAGGCAAGGCGCTGGACGAAGCGGAGTTTGCCCAGTTGCCGGACGAAGTGCGCGAGCGCTTCCACGACGACATCTCGCAGCTTGAAGAGCGTCTCAACGAAGAGCTCGCCAGCCTGCCGCAATGGAAGCGTGAGTCGAACAACCAGCTGCGCCAGCTCAACGAAGAAACCATCACCCTGGCGCTGCAGCCACTGCTGGCGCCGCTGTCGGAGAAGTACGCAGAAAACGCTGCAGTCTGCGCCTATCTGCAGTCGGTGCAGTTGAACCTGCTGCGCACCGTGGTCGAAGAACTGGTCGATGACGCCAAGACCGACCCGGTCGCACGCAAGATGCTCGAGGAGTACTACGCGCCGAGCCTGATGGTCGGTCACCCGAACAGTGGCGGCGCGCCTGTGGTATTCGAGCCGCACCCGACCTATGACAACCTGTTCGGGCGCATCGAATACAGCACCGACCAGGGCGCGCTGTATACCTCCTACCGCCAGCTGCGCCCAGGTGCCTTGCACCGCGCCAACGGCGGCTTCCTGATCCTTGAAGCAGAGAAGATGCTCGGCGAGCCGTACGTCTGGGACGGCCTCAAGCGTGCGCTGCAGTCGCGCAAGCTGAAAATGGAATCGCCGCTGGGTGAGCTGGGCCGCGTGGCCACGGTCAGCCTGGCGCCGCAGATGATCCCACTCAACGTCAAACTGGTGATCATTGGTTCGCGTCAGCTGTACTACGCGTTGCAAGACCATGATTCGGACTTCCAGGAGATGTTCCGGGTGCTGGTCGACTTCGACGAAGACATGCCCATGGTCGATGAGAACCTGGAGCAGTTCGCCCAGTTGCTGCGCACGCGTACCAATGAAGAAGGCATGGCGCCGTTGACCAGCGATGCGGTTGCGCGTCTGGCCACCTACAGCGCTCGCCTGGCAGAAAACCAGTCGCGCCTGTCGGCGCGCATCGGTGACCTGTTCCAGCTGGTCAGCGAGGCGGACTTCATCCGCCAGCTGGCCAATGGCGAAATGACCGATGCCGGGCACATCGAACGGGCCCTGAAAGCCAAGGCCACGCGCACCGGGCGTGTCTCGCAGCGGGTGCTCGACGACATGCTCGCCGGGATCATCCTGATCGACACCGAAGGCGCGGCGATCGGCAAATGCAACGGCCTGACCGTGCTCGAGGTGGGTGATTCAGCGTTCGGCATGCCGGCGCGGATATCGGCCACGGTGTATCCGGGCGGCAGCGGTATCGTCGACATCGAGCGTGAGGTCAATCTGGGCCAGCCTATCCACTCCAAGGGCGTGATGATCCTAACCGGGTATCTGGGCAGCCGTTACGCCCAGGAATTCCCCCTGGCGATCTCGGCGAGCATCGCCCTTGAGCAGTCCTATGGTTACGTCGATGGCGACAGCGCGTCGCTGGGCGAGGCTTGTACGCTAATCTCGGCGCTGTCGCGCACGCCGCTCAAGCAGTGCTTCGCCATCACCGGCTCGATCAACCAGTTTGGCGAAGTGCAGGCGGTTGGCGGGGTCAACGAGAAGATCGAGGGCTTCTTCCGACTGTGCGAAGCGCGCGGCCTGACCGGTGAGCAAGGGGTGATCATCCCGCGCGCCAACGTCGCCACGCTGATGCTCGACGAGCGTGTGTTGCAGGCAGTGGAGGCGGGGCAGTTCAACGTCTACGCGGTCAGCCAGGCGGACGAAGCGTTGAGCCTGCTGGTCGGCACCGATGCCGGTACGCCGGATGAGAACGGTGAATTCCCTGAGGGCAGTGTCAACGCCCGGGTGGTCGAGCGGCTCAGCGAGATTGCCGAAATGATCAGCGAGGAAGACATCAAGGACGCCGAGAAAGAGCGAATGGAAGAGATGATCGCTCAAGCCAAACCGGCCTGAGTCAAAAAATCGGCGCTGGCGGCAATGTGCTACCGTTCGGCGCCGGTTTTCCATCTTTTTCCGTTGATCTTCTATGCTGGAACTTAGGGAGAGCAATAACGTTCAGGATGGAAACAGCCTGCAGTGATTGGCTGAACTGGTTACCTCAGAGGGGACGCCGCCATGCGCAACCTCAGCCTCACCCGCCAGTGTCTTGGCCTGGTGACTCGTATTGAATGCAGTATTCGCCCGCTGTCGGGTGACAACGGCATGTGGACGCTGTTGTTTGCGGCCGGCATGGCCGGTGAGCAACCGTCGGCGATCAAGGCACAGGGGCCGTTTCATGGGCCGTTGGTGGCCGAGTCGGTGCTCAATGCGATCGTCGACAGCCTGACCCTGCACGGTTATCACGTCGCTGAAGACCCGCAGATCTGGTGTGTGCACCTTCAGGGTCAACTGCGCAAGATCAACGGCGAACGCTGCCGCAATCTGGGCGACTACCAGTTTCATCCCGAAACCTGACCCGCCCGCTTGAACGTTTTGTAGCCTGCCGCAACCGACCGCAGGCTTTTGCTGTCACAGGTGGCTGGCTATACTCGCGATCGCTTTCCGCCCACCTGACGAGTCTTAATCCTCCATGGAACGTATCCTCGAAAACGCGATGTATGCATCGCGTTGGTTGCTTGCCCCGATTTACTTTGGCCTGTCGCTTGGCCTGCTGGCGCTGGCACTGAAGTTCTTTCAAGAAGTGCTGCACGTACTGCCCAATGTGTTCGCCCTCAGCGAGGCCGACCTGATCCTGGTCATCCTGTCGCTGATCGACATGTCGCTGGTCGGCGGCCTGCTGGTGATGGTGATGATCTCTGGCTACGAGAACTTCGTCTCGCAGCTGGACATCGATGACAGCAAGGAAAAGCTCAGCTGGCTGGGCAAGATGGACTCGACTTCGCTGAAGATGAAGGTCGCCGCGTCGATTGTGGCGATTTCTTCGATCCACCTGCTGCGGGTGTTCATGGATGCGCAGAACATCTCCACCGACAAGCTGATGTGGTACGTGATCATCCACATGACCTTTGTTGTTTCGGCATTTGTCATGGGTTACCTGGACAAGCTGACCAAGCACTAAGCACTGCGCTGCCGCATTGCCCACGCCGCCCGACCGTTACCCAGCGGCCGGGCGGTTGTGTATCTGCGGTACGCTGTGGCCCGGTAGCTGATCTGCTGCGCCGCAGTGTGCTAGGCTGCTCGCCCTTTTGATCAAGGGCGCGGCTGCACTGCGCCCTGCTGCGGAGCCAGTCAATGTCCGAACTCATTCTGTCCACCGACGAAACCCGCGTCAGCTACGGCATTGGCCGTCAGCTCGGCGGTCAGCTGCGTGACAACCCGCCACCAGGCGTGAGCCTGGAAGCCATCGTCGCCGGCCTGACCGACGCCTTCAACGGCGTTGAAAGCCGCGTCAGCGAGGCCGACCTGTCGGCTGCGTTCAAGACCATCCGCGACATCATGCAAGCCGAAGCCGCTGCCAAGGCTGAAGTCGCTGCTGCAGTGGGCGTCGAGTTCCTGGCTGAAAACGCCAAGCGCGAAGGCATCACCACCCTCGCTTCGGGCCTGCAGTTCGAAGTGCTGAGCGCTGGTGAAGGCGCCAAGCCAAGCCGCGACGACACGGTGCGCGTTCACTACCACGGCACCCTGATCGACGGCAATGTGTTCGACAGCTCCTACGATCGTGGTCAGCCTGCTGAATTCCCGGTTGGCGGCGTGATCGCTGGCTGGACCGAAGCCCTGCAGCTGATGAATGCCGGCAGCAAATGGCGCCTGTACGTGCCGAGCGAGCTGGCCTACGGCGCTCAAGGCGTTGGCAGCATCCCGCCGCACAGCGTTCTGGTGTTCGACGTCGAGCTGCTCGACGTTCTGTAACACCGTCTGGGCCGCCTGGTGCGGCCCTTTCGCTTGACTCCCGGTTTCATGCAAGCCTCAGTTCCAGTCCGTCCCGCCAGGGCGCAATGCCCGCGCATAGCAGAACAGAAACAAATTACGCACCAGCTCCTTGAGCACCACCGGTTCACTTGAATTGAGCCCATGCAGGTCCAGGTCACCCTGGTCGCGCAGCTCGTTGAGGGCGTCCTGTTCAAGTACCGCGCACACTTCACCGGTCTCGCGGTGGAGAATTCTCAGGTAGGGGTGGGGGCGGTCCAGCCAGGCGTCGATCAGATAAGTCATGGCTACTCTCCTTGGATAGCGGTTTCCAATGAGAATAATTCTTATTATCAAAATAGCAAGTAACTATTGGCTTTTTTCGCCAATGGTCGGTCGATCCTGTTGCAGGATCTGTCGGGGCTACCGCGGGCAGCCCCCGACCAGAGCAGGTCAGACCTTGCGCACGAACTCGGACTTGAGCTTCATCGGGCCGATGCCGTCGATCTTGCAGTCGATGTCATGGTCGCCGTCGCACAGGCGGATGTTCTTGACCTTGGTACCGACCTTGACCACCAGCGAAGTGCCCTTGACCTTGAGGTCCTTGATCACGGTGATGGTGTCGCCGTCCTGCAAGACGTTACCGACCGAATCCTTTTTCACCACGTCATCGTTGGCGGCTTCAGCATCGCCGCTGGCCGACCACTCGTGGGCGCATTCAGGGCAGATCAGCTGGGTGCCGTCTTCGTAGGTGTATTCGGAATTGCATTTGGGGCAGGCAGGCAGAGTGCTCACTACGGGTCCTTTGGCAGGGCTGGAAAAGCCTACATTGTATAAGGTTTTGCCGGTGAGCGGGGCGATGAGATTCTTTCGTATCAGTCTGAGTCGGTGCGGTCGGTGTAGGAGCGGCCTTGTGTCGCGAAAGGCCAGCATAGCTGGCCCGGCGATTCTGCGGTGAGGCGTAATAAATCCTGGGGCCGCTGCGCGACCCTTTCGCGACACAAGGCCGCTCCTACAAAAGCGCGACGGCCTGCTTAGTGAGTACGGGCTACCGCAAACTCGCTGAGTTCGACCAGCGCATCGCGGTACTCGCTGGAGGGCAGTACTTCCAGGCAGGCGATGGCGCGGGCGACGTAGTCGCGGGCCATCTGCGCGGTGTAGGCGAGGGCGCCGGAGTCCTGCACGGCAGCGCGGATCTGCTCGAGGTCTTCAAGGCCACCTTTCTGGATTGCCTTGCGTACCAGTGCGGCCTGCTCGGGCGAGCCTTCGCGCATGGTGTAGATCAGCGGCAGGGTCGGCTTGCCTTCGGCCAGATCGTCGCCGACGTTCTTGCCCAGGGTCTCCGAGTCGCCCTGATAGTCGAGCAGGTCGTCGACCAGCTGGAAGGCCACGCCAAGGTGATCACCAAAGGTGCGCAGCGCTTCACGTTGCTCGTCGCTGGCACCGGCCAGCGCAGCGGCGCTGTGGGTCGAGGCTTCGAAGAGCATCGCGGTCTTGCCGCGGATGACTTCCATGTACACCTCTTCGCTGGTGCTCGCATCGCGCACCCGCGACAGCTGCAGCACTTCGCCTTCGGCGATCACGCGAGTGGCCTTGGCGAGGATCTGCATCACCGACATCGAACCCAGCTCGACCATCATTTCGAACGAGCGCGAATAAAGGAAGTCGCCCACCAGCACGCTTGGCGCGTTGCCCCACAGCGCGTTGGCGGTGGAACGGCCACGGCGCATGCCGGACATGTCGACCACATCGTCGTGCAGCAGGGTGGCGGTGTGGAGGAACTCGATGGTCGCTGCCAGCAGGCGCAGGTCGTCGCTTTCGCGACCCAGCGCCTTGCCGCAGAGCAGTACCAGCAAGGGCCGCAGGCGTTTGCCGCCGGCCGACGTGATGTAGTCGCCGATCTTCGATACCAGCGGCACGCGCGAGGTCAGCTGCTTCTTGATGATCTCGTCGACGGCGCTGAAGTCATCAGCTACCGCGCGGTAGAAGGTTTGGGGTTGCATCGGCTGCTCCATTGGGGTTGCGCGGCATGCTAGGTCGCAGGTTCCGGTGTGTCAAGGCACGCTGCCTGCCGCGCCTGGGCGGGACTTGCAAGGCCATCCTGGGTTGCGTACAATCGCGCACCCTTACTTTCCTGGGCAGCACCTGCCTTACGCAATTGCACCAGGCCGTTCCAGCCTTGTGCAGCCATGCCAGCCAATACTCATTATATAAAGAGCTGGGTGAGCAGGATTATCGGAGAAATACCATGTCTTACGCAGTAATTGTTACCGGCGGCAAGCAGTACAAAGTCGCTGAAGGTGAATACCTGAAGATCGAGAAACTGGAAATCGCCACTGGCGAATCCGTGACCTTCGATCGCGTCCTGCTGGTTGCCAATGGCGACGCAGTCACCATCGGTGCTCCAGTTGTTGCTGGCGCTACCGTGGTTGCCGAAGTCATCTCGCAAGGCCGTCACGACAAGGTTCGCATCATCAAGTTCCGTCGTCGTAAGCACCACATGAAGCGTATGGGCCACCGCCAGTGGTTCACCGAGATCAAAATCACCGGCATCCAGGCTTAATTTCCTAGATCCCCTGAATTTATTTGGAGAATTGAACCATGGCTCACAAGAAGGCTGGTGGTAGTACTCGTAACGGTCGCGACTCAGAATCGAAACGCCTTGGCGTGAAGATGTATGGCGGCCAGGTCATCAAGGCCGGCAACATCATCGTCCGTCAGCGTGGCACCCAGTTCCACGCCGGCTACGGCGTTGGCATGGGCAAGGATCACACCTTGTTCGCCAAGATCGAAGGCGTGATCAAGTTCGAGAAGAAAGGCGAATTCAACCGCCGTTACGTGAGCGTCGTCGCGGGCTAATCGCGCTGTCGCTGGAGAAGCCCCGTCACGCGACGGGGCTTTTTCGTTTGTGGTGAGCCTCTTGCAAAGCTGTTTGTCTGGGCTGCCGGCGTCGGTCTCTGCGTCTCGGGGTCGCCGCGCTCATTTTTGCAAGAGCCTCATGTTTTTGAGTCATTTCAACTCGTCTGCTGACGAGAGGCGGTTTCTATGAAGTTTGTTGACGAAGTATCGATCCGGGTCAAAGCCGGTGATGGCGGTAACGGTTGCATGAGCTTCCGCCGCGAGAAGTTCATCGAGAACGGTGGCCCCAACGGTGGTGATGGCGGCGACGGTGGCTCGGTGTACATGATTGCCGACGAAAACCTCAACACCCTGGTCGACTATCGCTACACCCGTCACTTCGACGCCCAGCGCGGCGCCAACGGCGGCAGCACCGACTGCACCGGCAAGAAGGGCGAAGACATGGTCCTGCGGGTGCCGGTCGGCACCACCGTGATCGATGCTTCGACCCAGGAAGTGATCGGCGACCTGGTCAAGGCCGGGCAAAAGCTGATGGTCGCCCAAGGCGGCTGGCACGGCCTGGGCAACACCCGTTTCAAGTCCAGCACCAACCGTGCGCCACGCCAGACCACCCCAGGCAAGCCGGGTGATCAGCGCGACCTGAAACTGGAAATGAAAGTCCTCGCTGACGTCGGCCTGCTCGGCCTGCCCAACGCCGGCAAAAGTACCTTCATCCGTTCGGTGTCGGCCGCCAAGCCGAAAGTCGCCGACTACCCGTTCACCACCCTGGTGCCAAACCTGGGCGTGGTCAGCGTCGACCGCTGGAAGAGCTTCGTCATCGCCGACATCCCCGGCTTGATCGAAGGCGCCTCGGAAGGTGCCGGCCTGGGTATACGCTTCCTCAAGCACCTGGCGCGGACCCGCATCCTGCTGCACCTGGTTGACCTGGCGCCGCTGGACGAGACCAACTCGGCCGACGCTGCCGAAGTCATCGTCAACGAGCTGACCCGCTTCAGCCCGTCGCTGGCCGAGCGTGAGCGCTGGCTGGTGCTGAACAAGTCGGACATGCTGATGGACGACGAGCGTGACGAGCGGGTCAAGGAAGTGGTCGAGCGCCTGCAATGGAAAGGCCCGGTCTACGTGATCTCGGCAATCTCCAAGCAGGGCACCGAAGCCCTCAGCCGCGACATCATGCGTTACCTCGAAGACCGCGCCGACCGCCTGGCCGCCGACCCGGCCTACGCCGCGCAGCTGGCCAGCCTCGATCAGCGCATCGAAGACGAAGCGCGTGCTCAGCTGCAGGCCCTGGACGATGCCCGTACCTTGCGCCGCACCGGCGTCAAGAGCGTACACAGCGTCGGCGAAGACGACGTCTGGGATGATGATTTCGAGGACGACGAAGACGGCCCGGAAATCATTTACGTGCGCGACTGATCGCTTGCAGTACACTAAACGCCGCTCTCAGGAGCGGCGTTTTAGTATCTACGAATCGACATGGGTTGGATGAAGATGCGAAGCAAGGTGACGGGCGCAAAGCGCTGGGTCGTGAAGATCGGCAGCGCCCTGCTGACCGCCGATGGCAAGGGCCTGGACCGCGGTGCCATGGGTGTTTGGGTCGAGCAGATGGTGGCCCTGCGTGAAGCAGGGGTGGAGTTGGTGCTGGTCTCTTCCGGGGCCGTGGCTGCGGGCATGAGCCAGCTTGGCTGGAACAAGCGACCGAGTGCCATGAACGAGCTGCAGGCCGCCGCCTCGCTGGGCCAGATGCGTCTGGTGCAGGCGTGGGAGTCGAGCTTTGGTGAGCACGGCAAACACACCGCGCAGATCCTTCTGACCCACGACGACCTGTCTGACCGCAAGCGTTACCTCAATGCCCGCAGCACCCTGCGCACCCTGGTTGATCTGGGTGTGGTGCCGGTGATCAACGAGAACGACACGGTGGTTACCGACGAGATCCGTTTCGGCGACAACGACACCCTCGCAGCGCTGGTGGCCAACCTGGTCGAGGCGGACCTGCTGGTGATCCTCACCGACCGCGACGGCATGTTCGATGCCGACCCACGGCACAACCCCGACGCCCAGCTGATCTTCGAAGCGCGCGCCGATGACCCGGCGCTCGACGCTGTAGCCGGCAGCACCGGCGGTGCGCTGGGCCGTGGCGGCATGCAGACCAAACTGCGTGCGGCGCGCCTGGCGGCGCGTTCCGGCGCGCACACCATCATCATTGGCGGGCGCATCGAGCGCGTGCTGGATCGGCTCAAAGCCGGTGAGCGCCTGGGTACGCTGCTGTCGCCGGAGCGCGGCATGCTCGCGGCGCGCAAGCAGTGGCTGGCAGGCCACCTGCAGACCCGCGGCACGCTGGTGCTCGACGCCGGTGCCGTGCAGGCGCTGCGCCAGGCCAACAAGAGCCTGCTGCCGGTTGGGGTCAAGACCGTCCAGGGCAGCTTCCGTCGCGGCGAAATGGTGATCTGCGTCGGCCCGGATGGCGTTGAGGTGGCCCGAGGTCTGGCCAACTACAGTGCATTGGAAGCGCAGAAGATCATCGGCCAACCGTCCGATGCAATCGAAGCGTTGCTTGGCTACAGCGCGGAGCCCGAACTGGTGCACCGCGACAATCTGGTTCTGGTGTAAGGGGATGACTGTGCTGAAAAAGCTGTTTGCCGTGGCGGCGTTGATGCTGCCGATGGTCGCGGGCGCGGAAGAAATCGGCCAGGTCTCGACCGTGTTCAAGTTTGTCGGGCCGAATGACCGGATCGTCGTCGAAGCGTTCGATGACCCGAAAGTTGAGGGTGTGACCTGCTACCTGTCGCGGGCCAAGACTGGCGGCGTCAAGGGTGGCCTGGGTTTGGCTGAAGACCGTGCAGAAGCCTCGATCGCTTGCCGTCAGGTAGGCCCGATCAACTTCAAAGGTGAGCTCAAGGACGGTGACGAGGTGTTCAAAGAGCGCACCTCGCTGGTGTTCAAGACCATGCAGGTGGTGCGTTTTCTCGACAAGAAGCGCAACACCCTGGTGTACCTGGTCTACAGCGACCGCATGATCGAAGGCAGCCCGCAGAATGCGGTGACGGCGATTCCAATCCTGCCATGGGCGCAGCAATAGCCTGAATCGATGATGGGGGCTGCAAGACAGCCCCCGTTAGCGCAGATCAGGCCAACTCTTCGGCCGCATCCTCACGCACAATCGCCTTCTCTGCATCGATCCGGCTGATGTACTTCCAGTCCGATTCGTCGATGTAGATGCCATTCGGCCCGCTACCACCTTCCAGATCGATCGCAACGTGCGCCGACACCTGCGGCTTGACGCTGGCCAGGATCGGCACGAAGCCCAACTGCTGGCTGGTCTCGAGCAATGCAGCCTGGTTGCGTTCGTCGATGTCGGCTGCCTCGTCGAGGTAGTACGGCAAGCGAATGCGCCCGGCCAGGTCGCGGTCCATCAGGTGCAGCAACAGGTACATGTTGGTCAGCGCCTTGATGGTCATGGTGGTGCCGTTGGAGGCAGCGCCATCGATGTCGGCGTGGATCACCGGCTGGCTGTTGATCTTGGTGATCTCGAACGCCAGCTCGAACAGGTCCTTGAGGCCCAGTTGGTTGTGGTTGGCTGCCACCAGCCGGGCCAGGTACTCCTTGGCCTCTTCGTTCTTGTGATCCTGATCGCTGCTCTGGGTCAGGTCGAACACCGACAGGGTTTCGCCTTCTTCGTACTGGCCAGCGCTGTGGATGATCTGGTCGATGTGCTTGAGCGCTTCCTTGTTCGGCGCCAGCACCACGCGGAAGCTTTCCAGGTTGGATACCTGGCGCTTGTTAATCTCGCGGTTGAACAGCGCCAGCTGGTGCTCGAGGCTGTCGTAGTCGCTGCGGATGTTGCGCAGGGTCCGGGCAATGTCGGTAACCGCGGCGCGGCGCGCCTTGGCCAGGGTCAGGGCTTCTTCGGTGCGGTGCGAGTAGGCGTTGATCAGCAGCTGCAGGCGGCGCTCCATGTCGTCTTCGCTGTCGAACTTGGCCACGCCTTTGAGGCGTACCTGTGCGTACAGCGCCTCGATCTGGTTGTCGGCCCGTTGCAGCGCTTGCCAGCTGTCCTGGTAGTCGTTGAGCAGCGGCAGCAGGTTGTCCATCGAGTCGTCCACGGCCTCCATGAACGGCGTGCCGAACGGCATGTCGCTGGGCAGCAGTTGGCGGCGGCGCAGGGCGTCTTCGAGGGTGCGTTGCTTGGCTTCGAGGTCGGCCAGTTGACGGCCGACCAGTTGCAGCTTGGCCGACAGTTGCTGGACGCGCTCGGTGAAGGCGTCGCTGGAGCGCTTGAGCTCATCCTGGGCCGCTTCCAGCTGGGCCAGTTGCTCAAGCTTCTCTGGCTCTTCGGCGGCCAGGGTTTCGCTGCGGCGGTAATCTTCCAGGGCCTTTTGCGCATCCAGTACCTGCTGGTACAGGGCTTCGGTCTGGGCCTTGCTGGCAGTGCGGTCGGCGGCGACCGCCTGTTGGGTCTTGAGCTGCTTGAGCTCGCGGTCGAGGCGATCCTTCTGGTCGCGCAGGGCGGCGCGGTCAGCCAAGGCTTGCAGCGCCGGTGGCTCGATGTGCGAGAGGTCGATGGACAGGCCCGGGGCCTCGAAACGCTCGCCCTTGAAGCTGTCGAGCACAGCTTCCAGTGACTTGACCCACAGGTCGCTGTCATCCAGTTCGATGCCGCGCTCGCCCAGCGGCAGGCTGAACAGCGCGCCGTTGAACAGGCGCATCAGGCGGTCGACGTCGCCTTGCGAGAACTCTTCGCGCAGGCGTGCGTAGCTGTTGTTGTCGGCATGATCGAGCTGCTGCTTGACCACCTTGACCCGCTTCTCGAGGTCGCGCACGCGCTCGTCGAGGTCTTCGGCGGAGAACTGCCGAGATTGCGCGAGGGCGCCGGCAAGCTCGTCGTGGGCGTCCTTGGCGGCAAGCAACTGCTGTTCGAGGACGCGCACGTCATCGACCAGGGCAAAGCGATGCTTGAGCACCGACAGCTCGCCCAGCCAGCGCTGGATGCCGCTGATTTCGCGCTCCAGGCGCATGAGCTCCTGGGTGCCGCCACGCTGGTCGTTCTGCAGACGGTCCTGCTCGCCGCGGTAGTGCTCGGACTGGATCACCAGCTCTTCTTTGCGCGCCATGGCGTATTCCTGCCAGGTGCCGAGCAGGTTATCCAGCAGCGGCGACAGGCGATGCAGCTTGCCGCGCAGGATGTCGCGCTGAGCGACGCCACCGGCCAGGGCTTCGACCAACGGCCCGGCGGCAACCAGGGCGTTGTAGTCGCCTTCCATGCGGCGAACGTCGCGGAACGCCTCTTCACAGGCGGCGATGTAGTCGACGCTGCCCGAACGCAGGCTGTGCTCGAAGGCATCGAGGAACAGTTGCTTAAGCTTGGCGGCAGTGATTTCGCGCATGTGCAGCAGGTTGATGAACAGGGCGCGGAAGGTCTTCAGGCTCTGCTCGCTGGTCGAACGCAGCGGAATCAGGGTCAGGTCCAGTGGCACCGAGGTATGGCCACCCACCAGCAGCCGGCGCAGTTCGTCGGGCTTGAGCTCGTAAGCCTTGAGGCCGTTGCGCTCAAGGTTGCTGAACAGCTCCTTCTGGCGCAGGCAGGTATCGTCTTTCTGGTAGTGAGCCAGGTCCAGCTGGCCTTGGTAGGCAAAGAACTGGTGACCAAAGCCGCCGCCCGGGCCGCGGCCGACCACGCCGATGACGTGCGGGCCATGGGGCAGGTCCAGCTCGCAGAGGATGTAGCTGGTGTCGCTGGCGAAGTAGAAGCGGCGCGACTGCTCGAGGCTGTACTTGCCAAAGCTCATGTCCGACATGCGCGCCAGAATCGGGAACTGCAGGGCGTTGATCGACGCCGATTTACCCAGGTTGTTGGCGCCGTAGACCGACAGCGGGTGCTCCAGCGGGAACAGGCCGAGGCTGTAGCCGGCCGTGTTGAGCAAGGCGAAGCGGCGGATGCCGTAGCGTGGCTGGCTCATGCGTCAATCTCCTGTTGCTCTTCGCGGATGGCGCGGGCAAGGGCGTCTTCTTCGCTCTCGTCGCCGGCAAACGGGCTGAGGTCGAGCGGGTCGTCGGTGCTGTCCAGTTGCTCGGCGCTGTCGTCGTCGGCCAGCACCGGTACCGGCAGCGGCAGGGCGCTGTGCAGGGTCGCGGCCAGGTCGCGATCCTGCTGCACCGACAGGCACACGTCGATGAAGCGGTGCATCGGCGGCAGGAAGCGGTAGATGCCGCCTTCTTCATGGGCAAAGCCCAGCTGGGTCATGCGGCGCATGATCTTTTCTTCAAGTTCGTCGACGGTCTGCACTTCGGCCTGGATGAACAAGTCGCGGTATTTATCCAGCAGCGACGGCAGCTCGTCGCGGCCGATGCTGCCGCCATCGAGTACGGCAATCGGGTCGCGGCCCTGGTCAGCCAGGTGCTCGACCAGGATGAAGGTGAACAGCGACAGGCGCTGGGCGGTCTTGTTGACCTGCGCCGCGGCCAGCTCTGGCACGAAGTAATAGAAACCGCGGGTATCGCACACCAGCTCGAAGCCAAGCGCCTTGAACAGGGTGCGGTACTGGTCCTGGAAGTTCGACAGCTGGGCGTACAGCTCGGGGTCGCGGCGGCTGACGTGGAAACCTTTGAACAGCTCGCGGAAGATCGGCGCGAGCTGGGACAGTTCGGAGAGATCAAGATGCATTGGCTGGGCTCGCAGTGGATGCAGGCGATGATTCGGTCAGGGCGAAGGAGCGCAGGCTCACCCGGTGTTCGGCGGTCAGGTAGTCGCGCCGATCGAGGCGCTCGCGGCTGAAGCGCTTCTCGCGCGACAGGCGCGAGAACCAGTACAGCAGCTCGTCGGTGGCGCCTTCGGGCTCCTGCTCCAGCAGCCAGACCATCAGGTCGGGCAGCGGCAGCGCGCTGGCGCAACGTTCGAGCATCTCCTTGACCGTGCGCGGGGCACGTGGCGTCGGGCCCTTGTCGGTGCGGTGGGCCTTGGGGAAGCGCGCCGGCTTGGGCTCGAAGCGGGCCAGCGCATAAACATAGGCCTCGACCTGGCTGGCGCTGCCGAGAAAGGTGCTTTGCGGGCGGGTGAACATGGGCATCGCGGCGTGCGGCACGGCGTCGATGCCTTTGCGCCGGATCACCGACAGGGCCAGCGCCGCGCCACGGGTAACGGCGTTGTGCCGGCGCGCTTCTTCGCGCAGCGGCAGCAGCAGTTCGCGGGCATGGCGCAGGGTCAGCTGGGCGCTGGTCTGCATCTCGAGGATGCGCGCATGGGTGCGCAGGAGCATGTCGTCGTCGACCAGATGGCCAAGCCGCGCCTGTTCGCCGAGCAGGCGCAGCAGCACCGTCTCGACCTTGCGCACGCCCTGCTCGAAGGCGCCGTCGGCGTTGACCAGCTGGATCATCGGCTCGACGTACTCGTCCCAGGTTGCCAGGACTTCGGCGTAGCGCTGGCGCAGCGGAATCTGCCGGTTGCTGGTCTTGGCCCGTTCGGCAACGGCGACCAGCGCCTGCTCGTCGTTGTCGAGTTTCTTCAACACATCGCGCACGCGCATGTCGAGCAAGCGCAGCTGGCGCGCCAGGTCGTCGCTGTCGCGGTTGTCGAAGGCGTCCTGAATATGCCCGGCCAGGCGTTCCAGATGGCGCAGATAGGCTTCGATTTCCAGGCACAGGCCGAGCCGGTGCTCACGGCGCAGGTAGGCCAGGAAGTCGTGGATCTGCGCGTTCAGCTCGAAGCGGTTGGGGCTTTTGGCCACCGGCACCAGGATATCCAGGCGGATCCACACATCGAGCAGCTGGGTGATGTCCTGCGGGGTGCTTTCTACCTGCTGGCGGCCGAGTTGCTGGCGCAGTTCGATCAGGCTCAATGTGCCCTGGTCGAAACGCTCGCACAGCGGCTCGATCAATGCCCAGTGTTCGGCGAGGGCGCGCAGGACGCGCTTGGGTTCGATCATTGGCGGGTCGACTCGTTGCCAAATTAAAGCCGGCGATTGTACTGCATCCGGGGGGGAGGAATTCACCCCTTGGTCTGTAATGAGATTGCTTCAGGGATTTACCGGGTCGGCTCAGGGTTTTGCCGGCGGGTAAATTTCCGCCAACCTGTAGCGGCACGGGGCGGTCAACGGCGTTAGAATGCGCGCCTGACTTTTCCCGGATGACCGTGCTGTGCTGATCGAGTCCCGCCGCCGCGCTTACCTGTCCGCCATGCAAGTGGTGCACTGGCTGCCGCGTGCCGAACTGCCGTTCGCCGCGCCGTCGCGCCCCGAGCTGCTGCTGCCGCAGGCGCCGGTCGAGGAAGTCGAGCTCGAAGCCCTGGCGCCAGCGCCCGCTGCTACGCCGGTCGCGCCGCAGGCACGCAATATCGAGCGGCCAAAAATCGAGATTCCGCGCCCGGCCAGCAGCGTCAAGCCAGCGACCAAGCCTGCCGAGACCGAGGCTGAGCCAGTGGTGGCCCGTGCGGCGCCGGTGCCACCGCCACGGTTTGCCCTGCAGCTGCTGCGCGCCGGCAGTTGCCTGGTGCTGGTCGAGCTGGCAACCGGGCAGCCGTTCCAGAGTCGCGATCCGTCCTACCTGCTGCTCAAGGATATGCTCCGCGCCGCCGGCCTGCCGGATGCGCCGCAGATCATCGGCGAGCCTATTCGTTGGCCGCTGCTGGTGCGCGGCAACATGGACCAGGGCCCGGACGCTGCGCGTGACTTCGTCCAGGGCTTTATCCAGGCGCGCCTGGAAGAATCACCCTGCACCTGCCTGTGGCTGATCGGCCTGCCGGCGCTGCGTTTTGCCGCCCAGGCCGAGGCACCGGCCTATTACCAAGAACTGCAGGTCGAGGCGCTGGGCACTGCCTGGGCGCTGCCCGGCCTGGAACTGCTGATGGACGAGCCGCAGCGCAAGGCGGACGTCTGGCAAGCGATGCGCCAGCTGATGGCGCGCTGGAAGAGCGTTGAATGAGTGATTCGATCAGTTTCCGCCCGATGACCGAGGCGGACCTGGATGCCGTGCTGAAGATCGAGTACGCCGCGTTCAGCCATCCCTGGACCCGCGGGATTTTTCTCGATGCGCTCAAGTCATACCAGATCTGGTTGATGTTCGATGGCGCCCAGCAGGTGGGCCACGGGGTGATCAACGTCATCATCGACGAAGCGCACCTGCTCAACATCACCGTCAAACCGGAAAACCAGGGCCGCGGCCTGGGCCTGCGCCTGCTGGAAAAACTCATGGCCGAGGCCTACAAGCTCAATGGCCGCGAGTGCTTCCTCGAGCTGCGCGCGAGCAACCAGTCGGCCTATCGCCTGTATGAACGCTTCGGCTTCAACGAGATCGGTCGGCGCCGCGACTATTATCCAATGGCCGGTGGCCGCGAAGATGCCCTGGTAATGGCCTGCACCCTGTTCGACGAGTGACCTAGCGCCGTCAGATCCAGTCACACAGGCATAACCTGATGAGGCAAGACCATGCACGACCTACAGGAACTGATCGACAACAACGAGCGCTGGGCTGACGCAATCACCCAGCGTGATCCGGACTTCTTCGCCAAGCTGGCCCGCCAGCAGACTCCGGAGTTTCTCTGGATCGGCTGCTCCGACGCGCGCGTGCCGGCCAACGAGATCGTCGGCATGCTGCCGGGCGATCTGTTCGTCCACCGCAACGTCGCCAACGTGGTGCTGCACACCGACCTCAATTGCCTGTCGGTGATCCAGTACGCGGTCGAAGTGCTCAAGGTCAAACACATCCTGGTCACCGGCCACTATGGTTGCGGCGGTGTGCGCGCAGCCATGCAGGACCGCCAGCTGGGCCTGATCGACGGCTGGCTGCGCTCGATTCGTGACCTCTACTACGAAAAACGCGGTGAGCTGGCCAAGCTCGATACCGACGAGGCGCGGGTCGACCGCATGTGCGAGCTGAACGTGATCCAGCAGGTGGCCAACGTCGCCCACACCAGCATCATCCAGAACGCCTGGCACCGCGGCCAGGAGCTTTCTATCCATGGCTGCATCTATGGCATCAAGGATGGCCGCTGGAAGAGCCTGGACACCACCATCAGCGGCTTTGCCCAATTGCCGCCGCAATACCGCCTGCGCCCGCAGGAGTAGGCTTAACTCAAAGCCAGTAGCCGCCAACTGGCTGAAGGGGTGAGCAATGAAAACTGCAAGGATGCTGCTCTGTGCAGCCAGCTTGAGCATCGCCAGCGCAGCTCAGGCCGACCCGCGCGATCTGTGGATGTTCGCCCAGTGGGCCGGCGACCATCAGACGCGACCGTTTCGCGAGATGCTGGTTGAGGCACGGCTGTACGGCGTGGTGCCGATTCATCAGTTGCTGCGCTCGGCGTCGGACTGGCGCCTGTGCCGAGCCTCGCCGTTCGCGGTGCCGCCGGCGGCGCAGTGGCCAGCGGTGCGGTCGACGCTGGCGTTGCTGCAAACGCTGGGTGAGCAGGATGTTCTGCGCCAGTTCGAGGTGGTCTCGGCGTACCGCGATCCGCAGCTCAACGCCTGTGCTGGCGGTGCGGTTGGCAGCGCCCACACCCGCGCTTTTGCCGTCGATCTGTTGCTGCCGGCATGGGCCGACCCCAATCCGCTGTGCCGTTTCTGGCAGCAGCATGGCCAGGCCTGGAACATGGGCCTGGGCCGCTATCCGTCTGGGCGCATCCACATCGACACGGCCGGTTATCGCACCTGGGGCGGGGATGGCAGCGCCGACTCGTCGTTTTGTGCCAAGGCCAGTTCAGCCAGACAGTCCTGACAGTGTTTTTCCAGCGCAGCACTGCGCCTGACAATGATCGAGCGCTAGCGAAAGGAATGAACCATGAGTGGGCGGTCATCTATCTTTTCACGGTGGAGAGAAGCATTTGGCAAAACTGCCTGGATTGAAGCCCCGTGTCGAAAGGATCGTGCTGGTCGCAGACCTTGCGGGTACTGCGGTATTTGCCATTGAAGGCGCGATAACCGCGATGCGCAGTGGCCTGGACCTTCTCGGGGTGATGGTGATCGCCTTCCTTGTCGCGTTGGGCGGTGGTGTCACCCGTGACCTATTGATCGGCGCAACACCGCCCAACGCCGAGAAAGGAGAATCAGCGTCACTCAAATTCTGCGGGTGGCAGCGTGCCGGCGTCGCTCAGCATATAAATCCGACACTGTTCAAACACTCTCTGGGCCAGCGTCGCATTACTCTGCCACAGGCGTTTGTACGCCCTCAGACAATTTGAGTGTGGCAAGTTGGGCTGGGTCATCTTGTCGATCAGCATCAGGTCGGAATCATTGGCGGTACCCTGTGCCTGTGCCAGCAGCGCCGGCCCGAACAGGGCGATCATCCGCGCCCGGTCGCGGTGCAACTGCTCGCGGTCGTTCAGCCCAAAAAAGTCGATGATGATCTGCCCGCGCAGTTTTGCCAGACCCTCTGCCTGTGCCGGCACGGCTACGGTGGCGATGAAGCTGACCAGCGCCTCGGGGTCTTCCGCTTGGGCACCTATGGGGTAGCAGAGAAAGGGTTGTTCTTCTGCGAGATGAGCAATCGTAGCGGGGACAGTTCCGCGCAGTGCTCCGACGGGAAAGTAGTTGAGCTTGAACGTCGTGTTACATACTTTGCATGATGCTGCGTAGTTCAACGGATCATAGGCCAGCCAGAAGTAGCCTTTTTCGCTTGGATCGCCGGTGCCCACCGGGTAGTTCAGCCGGGCATGGCGCTTTCGATCCGGCCAAGCCACAACCGACGATTTTGGGCGGAAGTGTTCAAGGTCGAACTCGATGGTGCCGTACACCGGGCTCTCGAACTGGCGCTCGCAGAATACGCATTTGTTCATCTGTAAGGTCATGAAAACCGGTTTGACCTTGCTCCAGATTGAGGTGGTCTCGGCGAATTTTCCTTGCTCAATCAGGCGCGTACTTCGTGTTATTGCGTTGTCAGCCCAGCGCGCGTCAATAGCTGAAATGGCCTCAGTGAGTGCATCGGGCTCAATCCCGTATTTGATCATCCTTGCAGCTTCCCGCCCTTGTTGGTGACAGCGCCGTGTGTAAGAGGAGCTGCGTGTGTCAGGCGCTCAAGGAAGTCGAGTGCCGCGACGGCGTCGCCTTCGGCGGCTTTGCGGAACAATTGTTCACCTTCGGCCTGGAACGCTTCCGGGCGAGTGCTTTGCATGCCGAAATAGGAAGACAGCAGCAACTGCTCCATGCTTCTGCCGTACACATTTTCTTCAATCTGCAAAATGGTGGCTGTTCCGTCATGCGCCGTGTCGGTAATGAAGACGTTTTCCCGTTTCACCGTGCTGGCTACCAGCGGACTGTGCGAGGTCAACACGAATTGCAGCTTCGGGAACGCAGCAGCCAGAGATGGCACTACATTGCGCTGCCATTGCGGGTGCAGATGCAGGTCGATTTCATCCACCAGCACCATTCCGGGAATCGCATCGATGGGCGTGTTGTCAGTGGCCACATCGCATAGGTGCCCCAATAGATCGCCGATCCACCCAACAAATGCTTTGTAACCGTCAGACAGGGAAGAGAACGGCGTCGCTATATTGTCGAACAGAAAAGTGTACTGCTCGTCTTCTTCATCCTGTTCGCCAGTAAACCGGACATTGTCCGGAAGCACTCGATTGATTAAGACAACGACCTGATCGAAGCGCTGCGGATTACGTTTCTGCAAACGTGGCAGCCAGAGCTGAAGTGGGCGCAGTGCGACCTGATCTTCGAACAGCCCAGCTACCCGCAGGTAACGCAGGCCTCGAGAGCGACGGGCGCTGCTGGGGGAATAGTCGCCGGTCTCAACTCGGCGGGTCGCCCCGTAGCCCACCAAGAAAAAAGCGGGTGAGTAATCGTCTTCCAGCAATTTGGCGATAGGGGAGTCGGGCGTGCTGTCCAGATGCAGGCGGTCCTGGCTGCTGCGGTTACCGCGGGGCTCCAGGCGTGCCATTAGTTGAAGCTTCTTTCGGGCTGTAGAGGGGAAATACTCATCAGCGGTAGCCACGGCTTCGATTTTTAAGAGGCTCTCCTTGACCGGCGCATCCTCGGTGTTACCCCGGCGGACTAGGCGGTAGGGCACAAAGCCCGACTCCAGCAGAGCGGGTGCCAAGACTGCGATGGCCAATGCGCGCAGGATAGAGGATTTGCCCCCCCCGTTGTCGCCCAGTACAAGATTGACGTTATTCAGTGAGGATATGCCCTTGCCCGTACGCCCCGGATATTGCAGGCGAAGTACAGCCTTGCCATAGCATTTGAAGTCGTAGAGGTGAAGGGCTTTGGTATACAAGTGCGAACCTCGCGGGCGTATTGGAGTGCCGAACCTGATCATTTTGCGGATGATGGGGCTAGGGCGCAAGGCGAGCGGCCCTCTCTTGAAGCATGCACGCAGGCGATGGCTGTCCGGGTACATGGAGCGACAAAACGAATGCCCCAGACACAAGAAAGCCCGCACTAGGCGGGCTTCTTGTTAGATCTACAGATCTCGTGAGATTTCTGTACATCTGAAGGGTGGTGGCTACACAGGGACTTGAACCCCGGACCCCAGCATTATGAATGCTATGCTCTAACCAACTGAGCTATGTAGCCAACTGGCGCGCATTATTCGCTTCAAACGCATCTCTGTCAACACTCGAATCAAAAAAATTTACGCGGTTTCAACCGCTTAGCCTGAGACAGCAGTTTCAGCGGGCGATCAGCCACTGGCCGAACAGGCTATACAGCTGCAATTGCTGCTCGGCGGCGAGCTGATCGAGGCTGGCCTGGGCGCGGTCGAGGTTGAAATCACCGCTGACCCGGCGATAAGCGGTCTGCTCATCCATCAGCCAGACGCGCTGGCCTTGATAGCCGGCCAGGCGCTCGAGCACGCTGGCCAGGGGCTGATCCTTGACCTGCAAGTGCCCGCTGCGCCAGGCCTCGACCAGCTGCACGTCGATTTTCTGCACAGGATCGATGCGCTGGTCGGTGAAGGTCACGCGCTCGCCGGCCGAGAGCAGGCGTTGGTCGCCGCCTTGAATGATCATGGCTTTGCCGTTGAGCACGACCAGTTCGTCATGCTGGCTGCTGCGGGCGATCATCAGGCGAGTGCCATAGACCTGAATACGTGCCTGGCCGACGTGTACTTCCAGGGCGCGGCCATCGAGCACCACGTCGAGCGAGACCTGACCTTGCACCAGCTGCAACTGACGGGTGCGCCCGCGCAGGTCGGCGTTCATCGCGCTGGCGCTGTCCAGGTGCATCGTTGAACCGTCTGCCAGGCGCACACTGCGGCGCTCGCCGCTGGCGGTGTGCAGTTCACTGGCCAGGCGCTGCATCAACGGCCAATAGAGGTAGGCGAGGGCGGCGAGCATCAGCAGGAACAAGGCGGCGAGGGTTTTGCCGAGATAGCTGCGGCGGGCTCGCAACTGACGCGGGCGCGGCCTTGCCGGGGGCGGCGTGAGTTGCTGCCAGTAGGCTTGCAGTTCAGCGTAGGCGCGGGCGTTGGCTGGGTCCTGCTGCTGCCACGCGGCGAACGCCTGCCGCTGCTGCTCATCGCAGCCTGGCTGACGGAGCTTGGAGAACCACTCCAATGCCTCGCGATCGGCATCTGGAGTGAGCTGCTGGGCGGGCATTGGGTTCATTGATCAGTCTGCTCGCAGGTGAGGCGTAAGCGGCGAAAGGGAGTAGGGCAATGTGCCATGGATGCTAATTATATTGAGAACCATTTACAAGTACGTGTCGGACCGATGGTAAAAAAGCTAGCTATGTATCGATTTGTTTCCCGATAATCGGATCCCAAACCCGCGGACGGATGTCGAGCCCATGGCCATCACCAGTTCTCCAACCACCTCCAGCACAGCAGCGGCTTTAGGTGCCAATCCCCTGGTGATGCGCATCATCGGCTTCTGCGCGCTGGCGCACCTGATCAACGACCTGATCCAGGCCGTGCTGCCGGCGATCTACCCAATGCTCAAGGCCAATTACAACTTGAGCTTCGCCCAGATCGGCCTGATTACCCTGACCTTCCAGATCACTGCGTCGCTGTTGCAGCCGTGGGTGGGTTTTTTCACCGACAAGCGGCCGACGCCGAACCTGCTGCCGCTGGGCACGCTGTGCACCTTGGTGGAGATCGTGATGCTGGCGTTTGTTGGCAGCTTCCCGATGATTCTGGTGGCGTCGGCGCTGGTCGGCATCGGCTCTTCGGCGTTTCACCCAGAGACATCGCGGATTGCCCGGCTGGCTTCGGGCGGGCGCTTCGGCCTGGCCCAATCGACCTTTCAGGTTGGTGGTAATGCCGGCTCGGCGCTGGGCCCTCTGCTGGCAGCGGCAATCGTCATTCCGTTCGGCCAGACCCATGTCGCCTGGTTCGGCCTGGCGGGTTTGTTCTTCTTCGGCGTAACCCTGCTGCTGCGCCGCTGGTACAAGGAGCACCTCAATCAGGCCAAGGCGCGCAAGGCGGTAGAAGCGACCCACGGTCTGTCACGCCAGCGCGTGATTGGCGCATTGGTGGTGCTGGGCTTGCTGGTGTTCTCCAAGTACTTCTACATGGCCAGCTTCACCAGCTATTACACCTTCTACCTGATCGAGAAGTTCGACGTTTCGGTGGCCAGCTCGCAGTTGCACCTGTTCCTGTTCCTTGGCGCAGTGGCGGCGGGGACGTTCTTCGGTGGCCCGATTGGCGACCGCTTCGGGCGCAAGGCGGTGATCTGGTTCTCGATTCTCGGCGTGGCGCCGTTCACCCTGGCGCTGCCGTATGCCGATCAGTTCTGGACCACTGTCCTCAGCGTGGTGATCGGCTTTATCCTCGCTTCGGCATTCTCGGCCATCGTCGTCTATGCCCAGGAGCTGGTGCCGGGCAATGTCGGCATGATCGCCGGGATCTTCTTCGGCCTGATGTTCGGCTTTGGCGGCATCGGTGCAGCGCTGCTGGGCTATGTGGCCGACCTGCGCGGCATCGAGTACGTGTATGCGCTGTGCTCGTATCTGCCGCTGTTGGGTTTGCTGGCGATATTGCTGCCGTCTACGGGCAAACGCTGACAAGAGCAGTGGGGTCGCAGTGCGTCTTCACTGCAGGTTAATAAGAGTCATTATCAATATTATTCCTATAACGCCCACTTTCACTTAGACTCCGCCCCGCTGGCCGCAACGAGCAGTAGGCCTGCGCAAAAACAACAACATCTGGCGTAGTGGAGCGGGTCGTGAATTTCAAGAAGAATACGCTTGCCCTGGCTGTGGGCGCTGCCGCGTGCCTGGCCAATAGCGGCTGGGCCGCTGAAGCAACCAACGTAGTAGAAATGGCGCCAATCACGGTGACCGGCGAGAAGATCGACCGCACCCTCGAGCAGACCCAATCCAGCGTTGTGGTCGTCACCGAGCAGCAACTGCGCGACAAGGCCGATCACAGTCTGGTTGATGTGTTTGCGCGAACCCCTGGGGTGTACAGCCAGGCCGGCAACGAGAACTGGGGCATCCGTGGTGTGCCGGTGTCCGGTTTCGATGATCAGGGGCCGTCGACCATGAACGGTGCCGTATCGGTCTACATCGATGGCGCTGTGCAGCCCAACCGGGCACTGACCTTGAGCCCGAACCCGTTGTGGGACACCGAGCAGGTCGAGGTGTTTCTTGGCCCGCAGTCCACCACACAAGGGCGCAACTCGCTGGCCGGTGCGGTGGTGATCAAGACCAAGGATCCGACCTTCGACCCAAGCTTCTCTGCCCAGTCCAACGTTGGCAACTACGGTGAAAAAGGCTTGGCCGTTGCCGGCGGTGGCGCCATTGTCGAGGGTAAGGTCGCCGGGCGTATCGCAGTGGACCGCCAGGACGGCGACGGCTACATCGACAATATCGCGCTGGGCAAGGATGCCAATACGCATCGCACCAGCAATGCCCGCGGCAAGTTGCTGATCCTGCCCAATGACGACCTCGATGTGCTGCTGACCTATGCCCACAGCGAGCACCGTCAGGGCGACAACTCGGTCATGCGCGAGAACGACAAAGTCCGCTACTACAAGGTGTCGTCCAATACCCAGGCCTTTGACAACCTCAAGCAGGACACCGTCAGCGCCAAGGTTGACTATCGCCTGAATGAGGCCTGGTCGCTGACCAGCATGACGGTCAACACCCGCTCCGACTACAGCAACCGCCTGGACTTCGACCAGACCGCCGAGAGCAACGACGTCATCCTCCGTGCACACGATGGCAATCTGTTCAGCCAGGAACTGCGGCTGAACTACAGCTCGGATGACGTAAAGAGTTTCATCGGCGCCTATTACGGCCATAACACCAACAAATTCCATGACCGACTGCTGTTCGATGACGCCTTGTTCGCGACTGTCAAAGGCGACACGACAATCGATAACAAGGCCGTGTTTGGGGAGGTCAACTGGACCTTCGCGCCGCGCTGGACGTTGATCACCGGCCTGCGTTATGACCACGAAACCAATGACACCGACGTCAAGCAGGACGACCTGTCGAGCCCTGGGCAAGTCAGTGAAACGTTCAACGCCCTGTTGCCCAAGTTGGGTCTGAACTATGAACTGGCGGCCAATCAGTTCCTCGGTTTCATGGTGCAGAAAGGCTATCGCGGCGGCGGCGTCAACGTGCGCTCCGGCAGTGGTCACGAGTCGTATGACCCGGAGTACACCACCAACTATGAGCTGTCCTATCGTGGGACGTTCATGGAAGGCAGCCTGCGCACCCGCGCCAACCTCTATTACACGGACTGGAAAGACCAGCAGGTCAGCGTGCGTCAGGACAACAGCAACGTGATCAACGTGTACAACGCCGGCCACAGCACCATCAAAGGCCTGGAAGTGTTTGTCGAAAAAGACCTCAGCGAGCAACTGACGTTGACCCTGGGTGGCTCGGTCACCGATGGCAAGTACAAGGACTTCGTTGCCGGCAACGGCCAGGACCGCAGTGGCGAGGCGTTCCTCTATGCGCCCAAATACAAGATGTCGCTGGGCGCGCTGTATCGGGTCAATGAGCGCCTGACCTTCAATACCGACGTTACCTACCAGAGCACGGCGCCGTCGCAATACGACTTCGATGCCGCGGGCCAGGTTATCGGTGAGCGCAGAAGCGACAACTACGTGCTGGCCAACTTCAGCAGCGAGTACAAGGTCACCAACAACATTGCGGTGTCCGGCTTTGTCAAAAATGCCTTCGACAAGGAGTACGTGACCAACAACCGTGGCGGCGACATCATCGATGCCGGTGCGCCACGCACCTTTGGCCTGGCGCTGCGCTACGACCTGTAATCCTGGAAGCGGTGAAGCGCATGGTTCGTTTCACCGCCCTTGCATGTCCTGGATTGACGCGCTCGCCAGCCTTGGCCTAGAGTGCCGCTTCCTCTTTCCCTGCGTAGCCGATGCAATGCGCCGTAGTCAGCGTCTCCTCCAAGCCCTTCAGCCTGCAGCCCAGGCCTGTCGGCGTGCCTGGCCGAGCGACACGGTGCTCAAGCGGCGGCGCAGCGTGCTGTTTGCCTTCACCTTCTCGCCACACCTTGCCCTGAACTGATTCGCGCCGCTGCGACCAGCGCCCTTGCGCCTGGCCGCGGGCGCCTGTGTGCAGCCATTTTTCAGGGTTATCAGCCGACGCGGCCGCGGGTGCCGCCGTGCCGGCATGCAAGGAGTGGGTAATGAATAAGCGTTTGCTGGCGGGCCTTCTGTTCGCCGTATCGGTCGTGGGTTTCAGCCTGGGGGCGAGCCTGCCGCTGGTGTCGTTGCGGCTGCAGGACAGCGGTGCCAATACCTTGCAGATCGGCATCATGGCAGCGATCCCGGCGGCGGGGATGATGCTCTCGGCGTTTCTGGTCGATGCCTGCTGCCGCTACCTGACCCGACGCACCATCTACCTGCTGTGCTTCAGCCTGTGCGCGCTGTCCATCGGCCTGCTGGAGTGGGCGTTCTCGTCGATCTGGTTGCTGGCCCTGCTGCGGCTGGGGCTTGGTCTGGGCATGGGCATCGCCATCATTCTGGGTGAGTCGTGGGTCAACGAGCTGTGCCCGGAGCACAACCGCGGCAAGATCATGGCGCTGTACGCCACCAGTTTTACCGGCTTTCAAGTGCTTGGCCCGGCGATGCTGGCGCTGGTCGGCGCGCACAGCCCGTGGATCACCGGGGTGGTTACGGCCTGCTATGGCCTGGCCCTGCTGTGCATCGTGCTGACCGTGCCCAACGACCATGTCGAACACGCTGAAGAAGACGACAAGAGCTTTACCCTGGCCGGTTTCTTCCGGGTTGCGCCGGCGCTGTGTGTGGCGGTGCTGTTCTTCTCGTTCTTCGATGCGGTGGTGCTGTCGTTGCTGCCGGTGTATGCCACCAGCCATGGCTTTGCCGTGGCCGTGGCGGCGCTGATGGTGACCGTGGTGTTTGCCGGCGACATGCTGTTCCAGCTGCCGCTGGGCTGGTTGGCGGATCGGGTCGAGCGCACCGGTTTGCACTTGCTGTGCGGAGTGGTAGCGATGCTGATCGGCATTGGCTTGCCGTGGTTGCTGCAAATCAGCTGGCTGCTGTGGCCGATGCTGGTGCTGCTGGGGGCGGTGGCTGGCGGTATCTACACCTTGGCGCTGGTGCTGATCGGCCAGCGCTTCAGGGGCCGCGACCTGGTCACGGCAAATGCCAGCGTCGGCCTGCTGTGGGGCGTCGGCAGCCTGATCGGGCCGCTGCTCAGCGGCGCCGCGATGGGCGCCGCGCCGCATGGTCTGCCGATGGCGCTGGCGCTGATGGCCGGGCTGTTCGTGTGCTTTGCCCGGCAGTCGTATCGCCGCGCCAGCAGGCTCAAGGCAGTCGCCGAGTAAGCACTCGGCGAAGCCTCAGAAGCTGCCGCGCAGGGTCACCGAGACGTTGCGCGGATCACCCCAGTAATAGCCGGTTGGCGTCGGTGCGACCTGGCGGTAGTACTTCTTGTCGAAGATGTTGTTGGCGTTGAGCTGCAGCGAGTACTGCTGGTTGAAGCGGTAGTTGACCATGCCGTTGTACACCGCATAACCCGCCTGCGACGCCTCGGCAGTGCCATTGCGATTGTAGATATCGCTCTGCGCCTGTACCCCGCCGCCAATGGTCCACGCCTCCAGCTCGCCGGGCAGGCGGTAGCTGGTGAACAGCCGCAACATTCGTTTGGGGTCGGTGGTGCGGATCGGGTTGCCGGTGCTGTTGGTGGTGTCCTTCAGGTACTCGGTGGTGTTGTAGGTGTAGCCACCGCCGACGTTCCAGCCCGGCAGCACCTCGCCGGAAATCTCCAGCTCGAAGCCCTGGCTGCGGTTCTTGCCGGCCGCCACCTTGCAGTAACCGCTGGTGTAGTTGGGCAGGCACGGGTTAGGCCCGCTGATGTCGTCCAGCGCGTTGCCGACCTGATAGATGCGGAAGAACGCCAGCGAGGTGTTCAAACGCCCCTCGTAGAATTCACCCTTGATCCCGGTCTCGTAGGCTTCACCGGTGGTCGGTTCGAGCACCGCGCCGCTGACGCCGGTGGCGGTCTGCGGGTTGAAGATCTCGGTGTAGCTGGCGTAGGTGCTGAAGTTGTCGTTGATGTCGTAGATCAGCGCGGCATACGGCACGATCTTGTTGTCGACGGCGAACTTGCCGTTGGATTTGACGTTGTTTTCCTGCTCGTAGTCGTACCAGTTGTTGCGCGCACCGATGATCGCCGTGAGCGGCTCGGCCAGGGAAATGCGCCAGGTGGCATAAGCCGCCTGCTGGGTGGTCCGGGTGCGCACCGGGTGCGCGAAGATGGTGATGTCCGGCTCGGGCAGGCTGGTCTTCGGGTCCCAGTCGCGCAGATCGAACTGCCCGGAGCCGAGGAAGTTGGTGGCCGAAGCATAGGAGTCGTTACGGATGCGCTCGACACCGAGCATCAATTCATGGGTGCGACCGAGCAACTCGAATGGGCCGTTGAGGGTGGCGCTGAGGTTGTTCTGGATGCTCTCGCCGCCATCACCTTCGGTGACCTGGTAATTCATCAGGTAGGGATTGCTGGTGCCAGTGGGCCGGCTGAAGAAGGTCTGCTTGAAACCGTGGTCGTCGAGCTCGAAGTGGGTGCGCTGGGCCATCAGCTTGAGCTTCCAGTCGTTGTCGAAGCGGTGCTCCAGCTCGGCGAAAGTCTGCAGGTTGCTGCGGTCCCAGCGGTTCCAATCCGAGCCCAGGTAGGTGCTGCGGCCAAACGGCAGGGGCTTGCCGTCGAAGTCAGCGGGCAGGTTGCCCCAGGCGCCGGTGGCGTCGAGCTTGGTCCATTCCAGGCCGGTGGTCAGCGTGGTGCTGTCGCTGAGGTCGAAGGCGAGTACGCCGTACAGCACCTCTTTGCGCTCCGTGCGTATGTTCTGGGAGAACTCCTTGTCATCGTGCACGGCAATCATCCGCCCGCGTACATTGCCGGTTTCGGTCAGCGGGCCGGACACATCGGCGACATAGCGCTGCGCATCCCAGCTGCCCAAAGTGACGCTGCCTTCACCCTGGAACTCGGCAGTAGGCCGTTTGCGCACCAGGTTGACCGTACCGGACGGGTTGCCGGCGCCACGCAGCATACCGGTGGCGCCGCGCAGGATCTCGGCGCGGTCGATGATCGCCGAGTCGCTCTGGATGAACGAACCGCCGCCGCTGCCCTGCACCACGGTGGCGCCGTCGTACTGAATGGCGTCGATCGCGTAACCGCGAGAGTAGTACTGCACGCGCTCGCTGTCGGTCATGTTCACCACCACACCTGGGGTCTGCTCGAGCAGGTTGGTCAGGTTGGTGATGTTCTGGTCCTCGATTCGCTGGCGAGTGACCACGGTGACCGATTGCGGGGTGCGGCGGATGCTCTGGGCGGTTTTGCCGATAGTCACCGCGCCGGTGGTGTAGGAGCCGGAGTGCTCGGTGGTCTCACCCAGGCGGTCGCTAGAGATGCTGGTCGTGCCCAGCTCAAGCGCCCCGCCGGCGTCGATTGCCGGGATCAGCAAGAAGCTGCTGGCGCTCTCCTGCTGGACCTGCACGTCGCTGCCCTGGAGCACGATCGACAAGGCCTGGGCGCTGTCATACCGGCCTTGCACGCCTCGGGTGGTCTTGCCTTGCAGGCTGGTGGCGTCGAACGACAGGCTCAGGCCGCCTTGACGGGCCAGCTGGTCGAGGGCACTGGCCAGCGGGCCGGCGGGGATGTTCCAGTCGCGCTGCTGGTTCTGGCTGGCGGGTGCGGCCAGGACCTGCGCGGGCAGGGTGGCGGCGCTCAGGCCGAGGCCGAGCAGGGCGGCCTGCACGGCACGGCGCAGGCGATCGGGGCGGTGGGGACGGCGGTGAATCATGCAGCGCTCCTGAAGATGTTCAAGTCCACTTTTCGGGCTTTGTTCCTTCAGGCCGAGCGAGAATGAGATTCCACCTCATTTATTTTCAGGTTTTTTTCAGACCGCGCCGATGCTTACCCAATAGCGTGTGCGGTAGTCGATGCGTACCGGCAGGGTGCGCGCCAGCAGTTGCAGAATCTGTTCGGTATCGGCCAGCTGATAGGTACCGGAGACCTGCAACCCAGCGACCTCGTCCGTGCAGCGCAACAGCCCGGGGCGGTAGCGCGACAACTCGCTGATAAACTCGCCCAAGGGCATCTGCTGCACGCTGAGCACACCGTCGGTCCAGGCCCAGGGGTCGCCATGCAACTGTACCGGCGAGGCTGCGCCAGACATTGAAAGTTGCAGCACCTGGCCCGCCTGCACCTGCTTGCTCTGCGAGGCGATGTTGACCACTCCACGGCGAACGGCCAGCAGCAGGCCGGCGTCGTTTTCGCGTATCAGCAGCTGCCCATTCTGCGTGCTCAACTGGCCAATGCGGGTGCTGATGATGAAGGGCCGGTTATCGTCGCCATTGCTGTCCAGGGTCAGCTCGCCACGCAGCAGGCTCAATTGGCGTTGCGCGCTGCTGTAGCGCAGATCGATGGCGCTGGCGGTGTTGAGCTCGATTGTGCTGCCGTCACTGCCTTGTACCTGGCGTTGCTCGCCGGTGCCGGTGCTGCTGTCGGCGAGCAGCGCCTGCAGGCCGAGGGGTTCACGGGCCGCCCAGCCGAGGCTGCCGCCGACCGCTAGCACGGCCATCAACTTGAGCTGATCGCGGCGGCTGATGCGCTGCCGGCGGCTGCCATCGAGGGTGCGTCGGCTCAGGTCACTGGGCAGGCCGGCCAGCTCTTCGCTCAGGTCGCTGACCCGTTGCCAGGCCAGGGCATTGTGCGGATGGCTGGCCAGCCATTGCTGGAACTGGCGCTGGGTGCGTGCACTGGGCTCGTCGAAGCGCAGCTTGACCAGCCAGTCGATGGCCTGATCGACCTGGGCCTGTGCCGGCGTGCGCTCAGAGGTCGGCATAGCGCAACCGGTAGCAAACGCCAAGTGCCTTGGCCAGGTCGCGTTCGATGGTGGCGCGGGAAACCTCAAGGCGCAGGGCAATCTGGGTGATGCTCAGGCCATCCAGCTGTGCCAGCAAAAACGCCTGGCGCACCCGCGGCTTGAGTTGCTGCAGGGCACGATCCAGCCGTTCGAGGGTATCGAGAATGATCAGCCGGTATTCTTCGCTGGGCGCTTCGCCCTCGGGCAGGCAGGCCAGGCTGTCCTGATAGGCACGCTCCAGCGCACGTCGGCGAAACTGATCGATCATCAGGCCGCGGGCGATGCTGCTCAGATACGCGCGAGGTTCTTTCAGCGGGGATACCTGGCGTGCGCGCAACAGGCGGACGAAGGTGTCCTGGGCCAGGTCAGCGGCGTTTTCCATGCAACCGACTCTGGCCCGCAGCCAGCCACGCAGCCAGGCGTGATGGGTTTGATAGAGCAGATCGACCTCGGACGGCTTGAGCGTGTCGTTCATCTGCATCGGATCAATGGCCCTGAACTGGAGTTATGTGCGTTTGTTAATGGTTCTCAATTCTATGGGTGAACTGGGGTTCAGGTAAAGGCCTGGGCTAAGATGGGCGATCCGCCTCAACACAGGTTTTTGCCAATGATTGTGTCCGACCTCAGCGCGGCTGGGCTGCAGCAGGCCAGCGTTCATCTGGCCGGCATTGATGCTGACTGGGCGCGGCATGTTGCGGCGACAGGGCCTTGCCTGCATCGGACTACGCCCGGGCGCGAGCCCTATGAGGCACTGGTGCGAGCGATTGCCTACCAGCAATTGCACGCGCGGGCGGCCGAGGCGATCTTGCAGCGGATGCTCGCGCTGTACCCGGAGGTGGCGTTTCCCAGCCCTGAGCAGTTGCTGGCAACCGCTCCGTTGGCGCTGCGCGGGTGTGGTTTTTCAGCGAACAAGCTGGCCACGGTACAGGGCATCGCTCAGGCCCGCCTCGACGGCCTGGTGCCAAGCCGGGCCGAGGCGCTGGGCATGGCGGATGATGAATTGATCGAGCGTTGGTGACGCTGCGTGGGGTCGGGCGCTGGACGGTGGAGATGCTGCTGATTTACTGCCTGGAGCGCTCGGATATCCTGCCGGTCGATGACTTTGGCGTGCGCGAGGGTTATCGGCGCATCAAGGGCCTGGACAAGGCGCCGACGCCTGGGCAGATGCGTGCGCTGGCGCTGCCCTTGAGCCCTTATCGGACGGCAGCGGCGTGGTACCTGTGGCGTGCGGTGGGCTGATCAGGCCGCGCTGTTGCAGTTACATTTGTGAACGAGCGCAAGAATCGGAGTGAACGCTGGCAGGTGCTCTGCCACGCTTTACCCATCCCCAGCCAGGAGACTGCATCATGCAGCCTGTCGACACTACTCACGCCCGGCGTACCGCATTGATCGCGCGCGCCTGCCGCCTGATCGAAACCAGCGAGACGCTGCCGAGCCTCGATCAACTGGCGGTCGAGCTCGCGGTCAGCCGGTTTTATCTGCATCGCCTGTTCAAGGCCGAGACCGGCCTGACTCCAAAGGCCTATGCCTCGGCGTTCCGCGCCCAGCGCCTGCGCGAACGCTTGCAGGGTGAGGCGGCGACCGTCACCGAAGCGCTGTTCGATGCTGGTTACAACTCCAACAGCCGCTTCTACGAAGGCGCCGGCCAGCGCCTGGGCATGTTGCCCAAGCAGTACCGTGCGCGCGGTGCTGGCGCGACCATTCACTTTGCCGTTGGTCAGTGCGCGCTGGGGGCGATTCTGGTGGCGCAGAGTGCGCGTGGGGTCTGCGCGATATTTCTTGGCGATGACCCCGCGCAGTTGCTCGATGACCTGCAGGACCAGTTCGCCAACGCCGAACTGATCGGCGCCGATAGCCGCTTCGAGCAACTGATCGCGCAGGTGGTGGGCTTTGTCGAGCGACCTGCGCTGGGCCTGAACCTGCCGCTGGATGTGCAGGGCACGGCGTTTCAGGAGCGGGTCTGGCAAGCCTTGCGGGAGGTGCCGGCAGGCCAGCGCGTCAGCTATACCGACATCGCCGAGCGCATCGGCGCACCCAAGGCAGTGCGGGCGGTGGCACTGGCTTGCGCAGCCAATCGCATCGCCGTGGCCATTCCGTGCCATCGGGTCGTACGCCGTGATGGTGATCTCAGCGGCTACCGCTGGGGCGTCGAGCGCAAACGGCAGTTGCTGGAGCGAGAAACGGCACTTCCCTAAGCCAGCAAGCGGCGTAGAATTCGCGGCCAGCAGAGTCTGTCTATAGGTGAGTTCGATGAGGCGTGTAAGCCTTGACCGTTTGTGTGTGGGGTTACTGGCCCTGCTTATGTGGGTGGCGACCCCGGCCTGGTCGGCAGGCGCTACGCCAGTATCGCAACTGCTGGCCGGTGAAATGCCGGCGCTGGAAGAAAACGCCAACCTTGAACAGTTGACCGATCGGCTCGACCAGATCCGCCAGGGCGTCACCAGCAATGCCAATGACGACCAGCTGTCGCAGCTGCGTCAGGCCGCCATGCAGGTGCAGCGTCAGGCCGATGCGCTGACCGCGGTACGTACAACCGACATCAGCCGCCTGGATGATCAGCTCAAGGTGCTCGGGGATGTGCTGCCCGACGAGGGCGAAAGTATTACCCGCCAGCGTCAGCAGCTCACCAGTGAGAAAAAGAAGCTCCTGGCCGAGCAGAAGAACGCCACCCAGCTGACCCAGTCCGCGCGGGACTTGTCGACCCAGATCGTCAACCTGCGCCGCAGCCAGTTCAACTCGCAGGTCACCAGCCGCGCCGCCAGCCCGCTGAGCCCGGCGTTCTGGTCGAGCATGATTCGCCCGACCGACGACGACGTCGCCCGCTTGCAGGCGTTGAAGGCCGAGGCCAGTGATGCCCTGGCCAGCGCGCTCAGCCCTGAGCACCGCTGGCTGTTCATCGCCAGCCTGGTCGCCGCCCTGCTGGTGTGGACGTTGGTGCGGTTGCTGGTCGAGCGGCTGCTGGCCGATGCGATGATCCGCTGGCTGCCTGAAGGGCGCCTGCGTCGCAGTGCCCTGGCGCTGGGCGTCAGCCTGGCCACGCTGGCAACCATCGCCGGCTCGGTCTCGCTGGTGCGTTGGGGGCTGGAAACCAGCGCCGAACTGGGCACCGACATCGCCAGCCTGATCAACCACGTGCTGACGCTGGTGGTGTTCAGCGCCTTCATCACCGGTCTGGGCCGGGCCATGCTGATGCTGCAACGGCCATCGTGGCGGCTGCCGCCGATCCCCGACGAAGTGGCCAGCGCACTGGGCTGGTTCCCCAAAGTGCTGGCCGTAGCGCTGATGGTGCTGTTGACCCAAGAGCGCATCAACAGCGTGATCGGCACCAGCCTGGCGTTGACCGTGGCCACCAATGGCCTGACTGCACTGGTGGTGTCGCTGGTGTTCTTCGCCGCCCTGGTGCGCTACCGCCGGACCCGGCGCAAGCACCAGATCGAGCGGCCTAACGGCCTGGCTGGGCTGATCCCGTTCGTGATCGTGGTCTGGGTGCTGCTGATTTTGCTGGCTTTGCTGGCGGGCTACCTGACCCTGGCGTATTTCCTCGCGGCCAAGATGCTCTGGATCAGCGTGGTTGTGACCTGCGCCTACCTACTGGTGACGGTGTTCGGCGACCTTTGCGAAACCCTGCTCTCGCCACGCCAGCCAGGTGGCCTGGCGCTGGCTTCGACGCTGGGCCTGAAGCCGCGTCATCAGGCGCAGGCCAGTACTGTTCTGGCGGGCATTGGCCGCACTTTGCTGTTGTTCCTGGCAGCAGTGCTGGCGCTGATGCCGTCCGGCACCAGCCCCAGCGAGCTGCTGATGAGCCTGGCCGATTGGGACGGCAGCGGCGGCAAGGTGCTGGGCAATCTGAACATCGTGCCGCAGGACATTTTCATCGCGTTGGCGATGTTCCTCGGCGGGCTGTTTGCCATTCGTGTGGTCAAGCGCTGGCTGAGTGAGCGGCTGCTGCCCGAGACCGATATGGACGCGGGCATGCGTGCCTCGCTGGTGACGCTGGTCGGCTACCTGGGCTTTCTGTTCCTGGCGATGCTGGTGATGACGACCCTGCGCATCAACTTGACCAGCCTGACCTGGGTGGTCAGTGCGTTGTCGGTGGGTATCGGTTTCGGCTTGCAGCAGATCGTGCAGAACTTCATCTCCGGCCTGATCCTGCTCACCGAGCGCCCGGTCAAGGTGGGCGACTGGGTCAGCCTGGCCGGCGTCGAAGGCGATATCCGCCGGATCAACGTGCGCGCCACCGAGATCCAGATGTCCGACCGTTCGACGGTGATCGTGCCGAACTCGCAGTTCATCTCGCAGAACGTGCGCAACGTGACCATGGGCAATGCGTTGGGTGTGGTGGGCATCACCCTGACCCTGCCGCTGGAAACCGACCCTGATCAGGTGCGTGACCTGCTGATGGCGGCGTACCACGAGCATGAGGCGATCCTGGATGCGCCGGCGCCTTCGGTGACCTTCAAGGACCTCACCGCCAGTGGCATGACCCTGAGCGTAAGTGGCTATGTGGCCAGCCCGCGGCAGGTCTCCGGCACCCGCAGCGACCTGCTGTTCACCGTGCTCGGGCGCTTGCGCGATGCCGACATCCCGCTGTCTTCGCCACAGAGCATGGTGCTGGTGCAGGAAGCGGCCAAGCCCGCCGACGAACCCGCCTGATCGCGGTAGCGGTGCGCCCCTTGCTGGCCAAGGGGCGCGTCGGCTAGCCCAGGCAGCGGGTCACATGCTTGACTGCCTGATACGCCGACAACCCCCATGGCCCCAGTTCGCGGCCAATGCCGCTGGCCTTGGTGCCGCCCCAGGACGTTTCGACGAACACCGCTTGCACCGAGTTGATCCAGACATGGCCGACCTCAAGGCTGTCGGCGACCCGTTCGGCGCGCTGCAGGTCGTTGGAGCATACCGTCGCCACCAAACCGAAGCGGCTGTCATTGGCGAGCTCGATTGCCTGCTGCTCGGTGCTGAAACGCTGCGCACAGAGCACTGGCCCGAAGATCTCCTCCTGCCACAGGCGGCTGCTCGCGGGCACATCGATATACAGCGTCGGGCTGACAAACCAGCCGTCACGGTCCACTGCCTTGCCGCCGGCCAGGCAGCGCAGGCCTTCATCACGCGCGCTGGCAAAATAACCCGCCACCTTCAGCCACTGCGCCTGGCTGGTCAGCGGGCCCATGTCGACCTCTTCGCGTGACGGATTCCCCACCCGCAGTTGCCTCAAGGCGCTCTGCAACTGACTCAGCAGCGCCTCGGCGATGCCATCCTGCACCAGCAGACGCGAGGTCGCCGAGCACATCTGGCCGGCGTTCCAGGTGAAGCCAGCGATGATCCAGTCAACCGCCTGCTGCACGTCGCAGTCGTCAAACACGATGATCGCCGACTTGCCGCCCAGCTCCAGTGTCAGCGGCCGGCAGTGCGCCGCCGAGGCGCGCATGACCTGGCTGCCAACGCCATTGCTGCCGGTGAATGACAGCTTGTCCAGACCGGGGTGGCCGCTGAGCGCGGCGCCAGTTTCAGCCTTGCCGTTGACGATGTTCAGCACGCCCGCTGGCAGGCCGATCTGGCTGGCGATTTCGCCGTAGGCCAGCTCCACCAGTGGCGTGACTTCGGAGGGCTTGAGCACCACCGTGCAGCCTGCCGCCAGGGCCGGTGCGAGCTTCCAGGCACTGGTTACCAGCGGGAAGTTCCACGGCACGACCAGGCCGACCACACCGATCGGTTCCAGCCGCGTCCGCGAGGTAAAGCCCGGCGCCGCCAACGGCACGTCACGATTGCTGGCTGGCAACTGCTCGGCCAGCGCTGCGTAATAGCTGAAGGTCGCCACGGCGTCATCGAGGTCGACTTCAGCCTCGTGGCGTGGCTTGCCGTTGTTGCGTATCTGCAGGGCGATCAACGCTTCACGCCGCGCCGTCAGTTGCTCGGCGAAGCCGTGCAGGAGGCGGGCACGTTCACTTGCCGGGGTGGCTTTCCAGGCTGGCAGCGCCTGTCGCGCGGCGCTAACGGCCTGGTCAACCTGGGCTGTGCTGGCGGCCATCAGCTCGGCAAACGGCATGCCCAGCGCGGGATCGTGGACGGTGATGCAGTCAGTGCCTTGGCCTTCGACCCAGCAGCCATCGATGTAGTTGAACGTGTTCATGGGCAGATTCCAGTCAGGCCATTTCGGCGGCAGAAGTTACCGGTTGCGGTGCGCTGTCTTTGCTGCGCACCCAGCGCGGGCCATTCGGCCCATACACGCCTGCCGGTTCAGGGAACAGCCGGAGCAGGCTGAGGTAGAGCAGGGCGGCGACGCCGAGGGTTACCGGCAGGCTCACGTCGATACCGCCGGCCAGTTCACCCAACGGCCCAACGAACTGCCCTGGCAGGTTGACGAAGCACAGGCCCAGGGCTGCGCTGGGCAGCCAGGCGCCCATGCCGCGCCAGTTCCAGCCATGCAGGAACCAGTAGTGGCCGCCGCGCTGGCCGCGGGTGAACACCTGCAGATCGTCGGCATGATAGAAGCCGCGGCGAGTGATCAGGCCGAGGATCATGATCACCATCCACGGGCTGGTGCAGGTGATGATCAGCACGGCGAAGGTCGACACGCTCTGCACCAGGTTGAAGGTGAAGCGGCCGAGGAAGATGAAACCGATCGCTGCCACGCCAATCAGCAAGGTGGCTGCGGCGCGGCTGAGCAGGCGCGGGAACACGCTGGACATGTCCAGCCCGGTGCCATACAGCGCGGTGGTACCGGTCAACATGCCGCCGATCACCGCAATCAGGCACACCGGCAAAAAGAACCAGCTCGGCGAGATCGCCAGCAGGCCGCCGACATAGTTATTGGCGGCGATGTAGTCCGGCGCCTGGCTGGCGACCAGGGTCGCGGTGCACAGGCCGAACAGGAACGGGATCAAGGTGGCGACCTGGGCGCCAATCACGGCCAGCATGATCCGTGCCTTTGGTGTTTCACGCGGGATGTAGCGCGACCAGTCACCGAGAAACGCGCCAAACGACACCGGGTTGCTCATGGCCAGGATCGCCGCGCCGACAAACGCCGCCCAGAAGCCTGCCTGGCCGCCATTGACGCTGCCGGCATAGCCCGCATCGAACGGCCCGGCGAAGGCGAAGATGCCCAGCAGAAACAGCAGGCTTGAGGCCCACACGGCGATCTTGTTGACCCACAGCATGAAGCGAAAGCCGTAGATGCACACCACCAGTACCAGCACCGCGAACAAGCCGTAGGCCAGGCCCAGGGTCAGGTCGGTTTCCGGCAGCCCTATCAGGCGCTTGGCGCCGCCGACCAAGGCATCGCCGGAGCTCCACACCGACAGGGAAAAGAACGCCACGGCGGTCAGCAGTGACAGGAACGAGCCGACGATGCGCCCGTGTACGCCAAAGTGTGCGCCGGACGAGACCGCGTTGTTGGTGCCGTTCAACGCACCGAACAGGCCCATCGGGGCGAGGATCAAGGCGCCGATACCGACGCCCAGCAAAATCGCCCAGACGCCGGCCTGGAACGACAGCCCAAACAAAACCGGGAAGCTGCCGAGCACGGCAGTGGCAAAGGTATTGGCGCCGCCGAAGATCAGGCGGAACAGGTCCAGCGGGGTGGCATGGCGTTGCGCGTCGGGGATTTGCTCGACGCCATTGCTCTCGATACCGGTCGAGTGGCTCATGGTGGTGCTCCAGCGCGGTTGTTGTGGTCGGCGCAAGGCGCGACGCTATTATGGGTGCGTTGGCAGGGGCGGCAGGGCCGCAAGGCTTGATGTTGCTTCAGGCTGGCGAAACCACCGAAAGGTGCTCGTGGCAGGCTAGCCAGCGGGTGTCGTGGCGACGGAACAGAATGGTCTCGCGCTCGGCCAGTTGTTGTTCTTCACCGTTGAAGCTGATGCGGGTGGCTACATCGTGGATGAAGATTGCCAGGTCGCCCTGAAGGGTGATGGTGGCGTTGCTGGATTGGCAATCGAGCACGTTGAAGCCTTCCTCTTGCCACTGTTGCCAAAGGGCTTGATAGGCCTGGCGCGAGAGCAGCGGCTGGCGGAGGGTGTGGAAGACGAAGCTGGCATCTTCGCTGAAGCAGGCGAAGTAGCGCTCGGTGTCGTTGCTGGCGAAGGCGGCTACCAGCTCGGCGGCGGCCTGGCTTACCTGGAGGGTCTGATCCACTGCGGTGGCCTCACGGTTATTGTGATTATGGTGGTGGCAGTTTGCGCAGGGTTGCTGGGGGGAAGAATCTGCTGGGTGAAATAATTAGTTCAGGGATTTGTGAAGTGATGTTGGCCGTGCAGAGCTGAGCGCATTGGACGAAGCGGCTCTGGGGGGGGGCAGGGCCGGTTGAAGACTGCTGCGCAGCGGCCCTGGCTATCTCACGTTGTCGCGCTCATGGGGGGTCACAAGCCAGTTAGATCCGTGCTTATCCCAAGGCGATTTGCCTCCATTGTTAATATGAGCCTGCCAACGGTGCGGTCGCCGTTATGAATACGATCAAAGAGTTCGGCGAACATAACCAACATGAAATACTCGGCATTGGCCGGCGAGCGGTGCTCGAAGCGTATATTTTCTGCGTCGAATTTGGCATTGGCGGCTGATTCTGCGTCATCGATCGAGGCCATGATGCGTTTGATTAAATCCTGCTCGATATAATGGAGTGTCTTAACGATACAGGCTCTTTGTGATGCCGTGTGAGTGTCATTCATTAGGGGCCTCGTTAATGAAGGATTAGAGGATACAGACAGCGAGTGGGGCACGCGCGCAAAATGGTCAACAGATGTTCTACTGATGAGTCTCTTAGCCGATGTCGCTCGCGGTGCCTGCCAAGCACAATTAGAACGTGCGCCCGCTAACTCATAGGCTTGGGGAGGGTGTGGCGCAATAAGACGTATCTGAATTGCGAGGTCTTTGATTATTGCCCCCTGCTGAGGGGGCACATCAGGCGCCCTTCTTTGGACGGCACTTCAGCCAATGAGGCGCTTTAAGAACGGTCTTATGTCAGCAGGGCGCTATTGAAGCGATAGTAGCGTCTCCCTGCTGGTTAACGCAGATATCGGCAGGGTCTACATCACTCATATAAGCGAGGCTCGCCATGTCTATACGTTCAATCAAATCCCCGGCTTTATCCTGCGCCGCTGTATTGGCTTCACTGATGATGTCTGCCGTTCATGCGGCCGATGGTCAAATTGAGTTCACCGGTGTAGTCAACGACAACGCCTGCACCATCAACAGCCAGAGCGTGACCCAGTCGGTCGATATGGGCCAGGTGCGTATTGCCGACTTCCCGAACACCGTCGGTGCCCTGGCGACCACCGGTTCGAAGCCGTTCAGCATTTCCCTGGAAAACTGCAGCGGCCCGACCATGCGCAACGCCACCGTCAAGTTCAGTGGCCAGCAGGCTGCAACTGACGCAACCATCCTCGGCATGGTCGGCAGCAACCAGGTAGCGGGCCTCGGTATCCAGATCGCCGACGCACGCACTGGCGCCAAACTTCCGCTGAACACCGACAGCACTGCCTACACCCTGCGCCCGGCGAGCAATACCTTCGACTTCACCGCCTCGTATGTCCGCCTGGTGGCGGACACGGTCACCGATGGTGAAGTGAGCAGTCGGGGTATCGGCACCGGTCAAGTCAATGCCGTTGCAAGTTTCGATATCACCTATCGATAAGTCTTAGTGGTACCAGAGCTCCACGGCTTCCGTGGGCTCTGGGACGAAGGTGCGCAACCAGATGAAACGTAAATTATTGACGCTGGCCATGGCTGTGTTGTGCCTGTCGAGCGTAGTTGCACAGGCCGGTGTCAATGTTGGCGCCACCCGGGTGATCTATCAAGGTAAGGACAAAGAGGCAAATTTGTCCGTCACCAATACCGTTGATGACCAGATACCTTACTTGATCCAGTCCTGGGTCAGTGAGTACGGTGGCGGTGATGACACCAGTGAGAAGTTCATTATTACGCCGCCGCTGTTCAGGTTAGACCCCGGCAGTCAGAACATGCTCAGGATCCTCGCGGTACAAGCCAATCAGTTGCCGACTGACAAAGAAAGTTTGTTTTCGGTCAACGTCAAGGCTATTCCGGCAAAGAACAACGATCCGGCCAAGCAGAATGTCCTGCAGATCGCGATTAAAACCAGCATCAAGTTGTTTTATCGCCCCGAAGGATTATCGGGCAGTTTGATCGAGGCAGCCAAAGGCATGGCCTGGTCATCGGAGAACGGCTCCCTTACGTTTGCCAACCCGTCGGGTTACCACGTCGTGGTCAGCAAGTTGCTGATCAATGGCGTCGAGCAAAAAGGCATGCCCGATGTAATCGCCCCTGGCCAACGCGGCTCTGTAAGCATTCCTGCCAAGGCGGGCGATTCATTGACGTTAAGTTACATCAACGAATACGGCAGTGCAGTTGATGCACCTGCCACGACACTGCCCCATCGATAAGAATCCACGTTGAGGAGAATGTCATGCGTACAGGGCGCACTTGTAGTTGGCTGCGCCGAACTCATGTGGTGCGCATGTCGTTGCTCAGTTTGTCTTTCAGTGCATCTGCTGCACAGGCTGATTTCAGCTTCGACCCTACCTTCCTCGAAATCGGTGGTGGTCACGGTGGCGACGCTGTGGCGTCTCAAGTCAGCGCCCTGAGCCAAGGGCAACTTCCCGGCCTTTATCGCGTTGGCTTGACGGTCAATGGCAAGGCCCTTGATGAGCGTGATATGCGTTTCATCAGAGAGCAATCCGACCAACCTGCGAGCATGACCGGGCTGTTCCCCTGTTTCTCCATCGAGTCGCTCAAGGAATTGGGCGTCGATACCGAGCGCCTGTCCAAAGCCACCGAGTATGAAGACCAGTGTGTGGCGTTCAATGGCAGCCTGGCCGGTGTTACCTATGAGTACGCGTTCGACAAACAGCACGTGGATCTGCAGATTCCTCAAGCCTTTATCGGTGATATCCCGTTGGAAGTCCGCCGCCGGCATTGGTCAGACGGGGAGCGCGTGGGTTTTGCCAGCTATTCATTTACGGGAAGCCGTCAGGAGACGGACCGTACCCTGCGACAGTCCCATTTCGGCAGCCTGCACACCGGTATCAATGCCGGCGCCTGGCGCTTTCGCAATTTCTCGACCTACCAGAACTACGGCACCACCGGTGGCGAATGGAAGTCTGTCGACACCTATGTCCAGCGTGCGCTCGGCGACACCATGGCGATCGCTACGGTTGGCGATGGCGCCACCAGCAGCGATCTGTTCGATACCATCTCCTATCGCGGTGTCAGCGTTGCGACTGATCTGGACATGCTGCCTGACAGCGCCAGAAACTTTGCCCCGATCATCAGGGGCATCGCCAACGGTCGCTCACTGGTCACGCTGCGCCAGCGTGGTTATGTCATCAGTGAACAGTGGGTACCGTCCGGCCCATTCGCGCTGAAAAACCTGTATTCCACGCCCAACAACGGCGACATCGAAATCACTGTCGAAGGGCCTAACGGTGATCGTCAGGTCTACATCCAGTCGTTTTCGTCGGTGCCCTACATGCTTCGAGAAGGGCAGCACAGCTACGAGGTGACGCTGGGTCAATACCGGTCTGCAGGGAGCTACGCCGACACGCCCAAGCCCACCTTTGCCCAGGCCAGTTACCGCCGCGGCGTGACGAGTGGGACGACTCTGCTGGCTGGCAGCATCATCAGCGCCGACTACCACTCGGCCTTGTTCGGCGTTGCCCAGGATATCGCCGGTTTCGGTGCGGTTTCGGTGGATGTAACCCATGCGCTGACGCAGGGTGTTGGCGACAAGACCGCCTCAGGGCAGTCCTACCGTTTCCGTTACTCGAAGTCCATCGAAACCACCGATACCAGCTTCAGCCTGCTCGGCTATCGCTACTCCACCGCGGGCTACTACAGCTTCAATGAAGCGGTCAACTTGCGGGCTACGCGTTCGATGATCAGCAGTTACGATGATGAGCTGTTGGGCAGCGGGGTACTGACCTCGGACTACTTTGCCGGCCACATGAAAAGCGCCTTCACCGCGAACATGTCTCAGCAGTTCGCAAGTTACGGCGGCATGTTTGCCAACATCAGCAAGACCCGTTACTGGAACCAGGCCGAAACCGCTACCTCCATTCAGCTGGGCTACAACTTCAGTGTAGGCAGTGCTTCATACACCTTCGGTCTGGCGCAGACCCGCGGCTCGGGGCGTGAGACAAAAAGCATTTCCTTGGGCGTGAGTATGCCTCTGGGCGGCACTGGTTCGTCGCGCAGGGTCAGCGCCAGTGCCAGCAGCGACTCCAGTGGCAACGCCAGCCGCAACCTCAACATGACCGATTCGCTGCTGGAAGATAATGCGCTGACGTACAGCGTCGGGCTGAACCAGCGCAAAAGCCAGGATGATCAACTCACCGGGCATTCGCTTGCAGCTCGCTACAGCGCTGCAAATGCTGTATGGCATGGCGCGTATACGGCTGACCAAAATTCCACTCAGCTCGACTATGGCGTAGACGGAGGACTGGTCGCCACGCGCGATATGTTCATGTTTACCCAGCCCTTGGGTGAAACCAACATCATTGTAGCGACGCCGGGAGCCGAAGGTGTCGGTGTCAGCTCCAGGCGGGGCATTCGTACCAACAGCGCGGGCTATACGGTCATACCTTCGGCGCAGCCGTATCGCACCAACAAAGTTTCGCTGAATACCGGAACGTTATCCGACACGACCGACATCAGTAACCTCGTGCAGGAAGTATCCCCTACCCGTGGCGCGTTCATTAAAGCCAGTTTCGAGACACGCAATGGCCGGCGCTTGTTGCTCAAGTTGGCCGCTGGCGAGGATGCCTTTGCGCCGTTTGCAGCCCAGGCCAGCCTCTATGACCAGGATGGCAAGTTGCTGAGCAGTGCCATGGTCGCTGACAAAGGCCGCGTGTTTTTGACCGGGGTGCCCGACAAGTCGATCTTGAATGTCGATGTCGATGGCAAACCGTGGTGCAGCACAACGCTCGATCTTGAGGATTTCGCACTGGAAGGCGAGGGCGTCGAGCAGATTAGCGTTAGCTGCCCGAGGATTGCTTCGGTGCACATAGAAGGTAATCAGTCATGAAGGAACTCCTGCTTGAACCTGCGATCGCCCGTCTCCGGATGTTCGCGGGGATCGTGCTCGTCGGCATTTTCGTCGGCTTCCTCCCTGGCGAGGCGCAGGCCTTCGTTGGGAATAATATTCGGTGTACCCGCAGTGCAGGCCCGGACAACATTCAGCGACTGGGCGCTGTGACGCCCGGTCAGACTATTTTCTTTACGATCACCCTTGATTGCACTGTACTCCGGCGGTTTCCGGTAGGGGCCGGTATAAGTTACACCTCTCAACATATAACCGGTCCCGAAGTTATCGCGGGTGTTAATGGCACGGAACTGCCTGAAGGTGGCTTGGGCACGAGTGGGACAACGTGTTTGCCCTCGAGCTGCATGACGCTACCCGTGGGCTACAGATTTTCATCGGCCTTCCCCGTCCTTACCACCGCTGCGACGCTGCCGGGGCAACATTATTTTCAATACAGTTTCTTTGTGACTTCGGTCAGGGGCTGGGAGAATTACTCTGAGAGTATTTTCTCAGGGCTGGTTTTTTACAGTGTCGAGAGTCCAGCCTGCACCCTGGTGTCTCCTCGTGCGGCCAATCTCTACTTTGGTACGTTGTCCAGCACCGATCTGTCAGAGGCCAGTCAACAGGCAGACATCAGCGTTTCCTGTCGCTCCGCAGTGCGAGCTTCCGCCAAGCTCACGCCATCGCAAAGCATCGTCAATAGTGCCGGTGGGGTTTCCGCGACTACGCTCGCCGGACTATCAATGGCCAGCACGTGGGCGGATACCGGCGTCGCCATAAATTTTGGCAGTGCGCGAACTTTGAATCTGCAATCCGGTAACAACACGTTGGGCATACGCTTCCAGCCAAGATTGAATGGCTCAAGTGTTCAAGCAGTGGGTAACTTTTCCAGTCAGTACACACTCACCATTACTTATCTTTGATGCCGAGACCTACCCCTATGAAATGTATAGCCCTTATCGCTGCGAGTACCTGGTTATTCTGCGCTTCTGTTCAAGCAGCTAGTGACAGCGTGACGATCAACGTCAGTGGAACCTTGACCCGCCCCCCGTGCACCCTCACCAGTGCGCGGACACTGACCGCCAACTTTGGCAGCATCGAATACGACAAGGTCGCTGCTGCGCCTGCCATTGATCTACCTTTGCTGCTTACCTGTCCGCCCAACTCATCCTTCACCATCGCCATTACTGCGTCGAGCGCGCTGAGCGACACCCTGGCCTCCGCCGGCCGAGCGAACCTGGGTTATCAGTTGACACGAAAAGATAATAGTTCGGCAGTCAATATTCGCGGTATTGCCAGGACCGTAAGCAATGCCAATGGCGTGGTCGATCTCGGCATGACGGCCAAACTGGTCGCCAACGGCGTACTCAGCGAGGGGGCTTTTTCAGCGTCTGCTGTAGTCAACATTACCTATCTTTGACATGAGGTCTGCCATGCAGCGACTGCTCACGGCATGTCTGACGTTGCTTTGTTTGCAATCCAGCAATAGCTACGCTGAGGGTGCACCGGAACTTCGAGTATCAGGCAAGCTGATCCGACCGCTGTGCACCACGCTGTTCCCGATCAACCAATCGGTCATGCTGCCGTCGGTCAGTTTGAACGTGCTCAAGGCCGGAACGTCGCCGTGGACTGAAGTACCGCTGGAATTTCGCTGTGTCGAAAACACTCAGGTCAAGCTGCGTTTCGTCGCGCCTGACTTGGCTTATGACACTGTAACCTTGCGCACCACGCTTGCAGGCTTGGGGCTGCGTTTGCGACTGCGAGATCTCAATCAAGGTCCGGCGGCGTTGGATATGCGCCTCAATGAAACCCTTGGTTTCACTGTCGCAGACTCAGGCGTGCGTCTGAATCTGGCAGCGCGGGCTGTAATGGCAGGGGATAAGCCTCCTGCGGTTGGAAGCTATCGGTCTCATCTTCTGCTGATCATCAATTATCTCTGACGATTACCGCTCAGCGCTGCAGCGTTGTCAGGAAAACTGCCGAGTTTCGATGCAATAGGTCATGAGCGCCTGATCACTGTCGATTTCCAGCTTGCGCATGGCCGAGACTTTCTGCGCACTCACCGTTTTGTTACTGCGGCACAGTTGCCGCGCGATATCACTCACCGACAAGCCAGTCACAAACAGGCGCAGCACCTCCATCTCGCGTGGCGAGAGGCTTTGGAAGCGATCCTCGACCTGACCGGCACGGCCCAATACCGAGCGCGCCTCGGGCTCAGGGCTGGTGTAGCGGCGCTGCGAACTCAGTGCGGTCAACGCCTTCTCGATCTCCTGATGCAGGTGGTTCTTCTGGATCACGCCAGCCACCCCCAGCTCCTGCAAGCGTGACAGGATCAAGCTGTTGGAAATCATCGTCAGCACCAGCACCTGGGTCTGCGGGAAGTTGCGCAGTACGTACTCGATCAATTTCAGGCCGTCGCCATACGTGGCATCGCCTGGCATGTTGAAGTCGGTAATGAGCAGTTGCGGGCTGTGCTTGCGCAGTTGTTCGACCAGTTCGCTGGAGCTGACCGCCTCACCTACCACCGTGTAACGTCCGTCGCGCTGGACGATTTCACGTACACCGAGCAGCACTATGGGATGGTCATCGGCGATGACGATGTTCAATTGAGACATGTGTGGACTCTCTCGGAGTAGGTGTTAGGCATCATTGTGTTTGCTCGCTCAGACACTGCGCCACTGCCGATAGGCGGGCGCACAGCGCTCGGATCTGCATGATCTGTGGTGTACCGAGTGGGCCTTCCTGCAGCGCTTCTTCCAATTGCTGGCAAAGGTGATGGAGCGTGTGTGCATGCACACTGGCGAGCGCCCCGCTCATGCTGTGCAGACGTTGACGAACAACACCTGCGTCTGCGTCCTGTAGCCCTTGCTCGATATGGGCAATATCTGTCACCAGCGTCTTGGCCATTAGCTCGCGCATGGCAGACGACAGTTCGATCCAGCCTTCCTGGTCATCCTTTGCCGAAGGCGCCAAAGCCTGCAGCTGTAAGCTGTTGGCCTTGCGGCAGTGCGACATCAGTGCCTGACGGAGCATGCCGAGACTCAGCGGCTTGACCACCCACGCACTCATGCCCATGGCCAGGCAACGCTGGCCTTCTTCACGCAGGGCGTTGGCGGTTACGCCGATGATCGGCACATCCACGCCCTGTTCGCGCAGCGCTTGCGCCAGCTCATAGCCGTTGAGGCGTGGCATGTTGATGTCGGTGATGACCAGGTCGAATGTCTGGGTATGCCACAGCTTCAGCGCGTGCTGACCGTCACTGGCAACTGTTGGGTGGGCACCCAGGGCTTCAAGCTGCTCGCGCAGCACCGCTTGGCTGACCGGGTTGTCCTCGGCAACCAGTACGCGCACGTTCAGGCAGGGTGCATCCAGGCATGAAGGCACCAGCGATGTCGGCAATGGCGGTGGCGCAGTGTGGGCGATCGGCAGGGTGATCAGCAGAGAGAAGCTGCTGCCAAGCCCGGGCTCGCTGACAACCCGCATGCTGCCGCCCATGAGCTCGCTCAACTTTTTGCAGATCGACAGACCCAAGCCTGCACCGTTTCCATCCTGGCCAGCCGCAACCTGATAGAACGGCTTGAACAACTGCTCGATCGCTTTCTCGGGGATGCCGACCCCGGTGTCGGTCACCTGCCACTGCAGTGAAACGCAGTCAGCGCTTTGCGCTTGCACGGTAAGACGCAAGCGAACACGGCCTGAGTCAGTGAACTTGATGGCGTTACCCAACAGGTTGTGCAGTATCTGCCGCAGTCGCCCGGCATCACCCAGGATCTGCTTGGGGACCTGCGGGTCTATTTCAGCCTCGATATCCAGGCCTTTGTTACGTGCGGTTGCACTGAAGGCGACCACCGCATCTTCGACCAGTTGCGCGGGGTCCAGCGGTGCTTCCTCCACTGGCATCTGGCCTGACTCGATCTTGGACACGTCCAGGACATTGCTGATCAGCTGGAACAAAACCGTTGAGGAACCCTGAATGACCTCCAGATAATGACGCTGCCGCTCGGTCATCTCGGTCAGCGACAGCAATTCCAGATTGCCCAGCACGCCGTACAGTGGCGTGCGGATTTCGTGACTCATGGTCGCCAGGAATACAGTCTTGGCTTCGTTGGCCGCGGTTGCACGGCGGTGCGCCTGATTGAGCATCAGGGTTTCGTCGACATGCCGGGTGATATCGTTGCAGCCACAGAGGAACACATCCTGCCCTTCGTAGCGAGCCGCCACGACCACGACCTGAACATAGCGACCGTCGACCAACAGGCAGGTCTCGCCGGGGGTCTGGTCGCCGTCATGGCTTTCCAGCAACTGGATGACGGCCGGTGTGGCGCCCAATTGTGCAGCGCGTTGATTGTCCAGCAGCAGCTTGCGATCACTGCGGCGCAGTACACACAGCCCAACCGGCGCGTTGTGCAGCATCAGGCGGTTGAACGCCTCGTTCTCGAACAGGCGGTCCTGGGCGCGTTGCGCCGGAATGACGATACGGGTTCGGTACCAGCGGTTGATCCACATCCCGACCAGGATCGAGGTAATGAACGTCAATATCAGCCCCACCAGCGGCCATTTGGCGTAGCGCAGAAAGTCCGAGTAGCTGATTGCATAAAGGCCGGTCCAGCGTTCGCCGGAGGCTGAGGTCAGCTTGAAGCGCAAGCCCTCTCTGTTGAAACTGAGCCCAGACGCTACGGCGGTATCGGTGTCCAGCGCGCCGAGCACCACGTCGCCCGCGGGCGAAACCAGCGTGAACTGGTTGTACACCGACAGCCGCAGCACGCGCTCGAACTCGTCGACCTGAGCGGTATCCACGGCGGCGGCCAGGATCAACAGGCCATTGCCCTTGCCGGCGGGGAGCAGGGCACTGGCAGCGTCCAGGCCAATCATTGCAATGATGCTGCGGTGCTTGTGATAGAGCTGCGAGGGCGCGCGCATCCAGTGCACACGGTGATCGGTCAACAGCGAGTGGGACGGCCGCAGTTGCAGCAGGCGGCTGACGATGGAGGTGTAGCGCTCCTGAAGCAATGGCAAATGCTGGCGTGGTGCGTCGGCGGCAGGGATTGCCAGGCTGGCTTGACCATCCGGGCTGAGAATGAACAGTTGCGGTGACGCGTAAAAAGAGCTGGCCCAGAAACCGCCGAAGTAGTCAGTCATCTGCACGCCCAAAGCCAACGCCCGGCCTTCGTCATCTTTGCTGTAACCTGGGCCATGGGCCAGGGAGAAGGGCAGCGAGAGTTCGAAACCTTTGGCCTTGAGCAATACCTGATCACCAAGGGGCTGGGTCTGAATGACCGAGACCGACTGCACCGAGCGCAGCGGCGGAGAGCTGCTGTAACGGTAACCGGTGGCGACATTGCGCAGAAAAGACTCGTGTTCGTGAATAATCTCCACGACTCGAGTGAAATGGAACTCGACGCGCTGTTGCTCGGCCTCGAGCAGTCGCGACACCGCCCAATAACACGTGCTGGACAGCAGTATCAGCAAGCCGGTCATCAGCAGCAGGGCTTTGTTCAGGCGCTGAGAACTCAGCGCCAGGGTGTCCAGGCGCAGACTTGCATGTTTCATGGGCGGGGACTCGGCTAAGGGAAGGAGGAGGTCTGGTGCCAAAAAATCGCTACCAGCTTCGAACGACCTGGAATTGGCAGCACTTCCCTGAGCTGAAACGTTTTACCAGAGAATGTCATATTAGTGCTGGCCGTGGGCCATCTTCCCTCAATAAGCTTGCCAAGTCATCACGCGCAACGGCTGGAGAGATGATAAAGCCCTGAACGTGATCGCACTTGATCCTGCGAAGCACTGCCAGTTCGGCCTGGGTTTCTGCGCCTTCCGCCACTGTGATGAGCCCTAGCTTGCGCCCCAGTTCGGTGATGCTCAGCAGGGCTGAAGCCAGACCGTCATTGTCGCCGCAGCCAGAGACCAGCGAGCGGTCGATCTTGAGTTCAGTGAATGGGGTTGAGACAAGATTGAAATATGAGCTATAGCCTTTGCCGAAGTCATCCTGAGCGAGACCGAAGCCCATCAGCCGCAAGCGACACGCTCCAGCATAGTAGTTGCTGGACAGCTGCGTGGTAGAGGTTTCGGTGAGTTCAAAGGTGATCTGCCGTGGGTCAGCCTGGTTGATCCGCACCTGCGCCAGTAGACGGTCGACCAGGTCGGCCTGATCGAGCAGGTGGGTCGGCAGGTTGATCGATACAGGCAGCCGATGGCCCTTGCGCTCCCAGTACGCCTGGGCGCCAAGGGTTTGCCCGAGCATGCTGGTGAGCAGCTCGATTTCCAGTTCGGCGTTCTCTATCTCATCGAGAAAGGCGCCAGGCATCAGCAAGCCCTCGGCAGGATGGACCCAGCGGGCCAATGCCTCGGCACCTACGATGCTGCCATCATGCAGCGACATCTTTGGCTGGAACCACGCCTGTATTTCACCGTTCTCCAGCGCCCTGGCCAAGGTGCCGCGCGAGCGGCAGCCTCGCGGCCTGCTGCTGAACGCCCTTGCCTGCTCGGTGAGGTCGTCGAGGCGTTCACGCAAGTTGACCACCTCAGCCTCACGAACCGGCTTGGAAATCAGGCCGGCGACGCGCAGCCCAAGGTTCTTGGCGACCTGGCCGGAGCCAACCAGCATGCGTCGCGATGCCGCGGTCATCAACGCTAGGGCAGGGGGGCGATGCAGCTGCGCCAACTGCTGTATCAGTTGCACACCATCCATCTGCGGCATCATCAGGTCAGTGAGCAATAAGTCATAACGGCTATTTGCCAAACGTTGCAGTGCAGTAGCGCCATCCCAGGCCAACTCCACCTCAAAACCGCCTGCCGCTTGAAACACAGTGGTCAGGTATTGATGTTGGAACGGGTGGTCCTCGACTATTAGCACGCGATACAGGTTCACAGCACGCTTCTCTGGTAGGGCTGCAAGCACTGGTAGAGCGCGTGCAGCGTGAAAGGTTTGACCAGTAAGTGCTCCATGCCTGCCCCCAGGCAGCGCTCCGCCTCATCCAGCATGGCGTTTGCAGTAGCGCCGATGATGGGTACGCTGCAGCCCTGCGCGCGCAGTTCGCCGGTCAGCTGATAGCCGTTCATGCGCGGCATGTTCACATCGGTCAGGACGATGTCGAAGTCGGCGTCTTGCCACAGCGCCAGCGCCTCGACACCGTCGCGTGCCAGTACCACGGTGCAGCCCAGCTCCTCGAGCTGGTCACGCAAGATCAGCTGATTGATCATGTTGTCTTCTGCTACCAGCAAATGCAGGTTCAGCCGGCTTTCCTGAACCGTGAGCTGCTTCACTGGCTCGCCTTGCAGCTCGATGCCCAACGCCTGACCGACCGCACGATTGAGTGCCTGCAGGTTGTTGAGCCCCACCCACCAAGTGCGCTCGTCGATCCGGACGATGCCATGTATGTCCTGCGCCACCACGACCCGATTGCCGATCCAGTCATCCTTGAGTGCCGTAGTGGCCTGGCCTGGACACAGCTCCACCAGCATTGCGCCGGTATCCAGCTGGCTGGCGTCATGGCCTGTCAGTTGCGCCCGTGCACCCCAGCGGCGGAGCCAGCCTGCAGTGTGTTCGGCCAGCTCCTGAACCTGCGAATGCACGTAGATGCGTTCGCTCACCAAGGGCAGGGCCCAGGCATGCTGCATGTGTGCTGAAACTTGCTCGAGCGGCAGGGTGAAGGCGAAGCTGCTGCCCAGGCCGGGCTCGCTGAACACCCTGAGCGAGCCATTCATCAAGTGCACCAGGCGCTTGCATATGGACAGGCCCAGGCCGGTACCGGCGATGACGTTGGCGGTCGGGCCGCTTTGAAAGAACGGTTCGAACAGCTGTTGTTGATCCTGCAATGGAATACCCTTGCCGGTGTCGACCACCTGCCATTGCAACATGGCCCGTTCGCCTTCGCGGGACACCAGTTGCAGGCGCACCACAATGCGTCCGGTTTCGGTGAATTTGACCGCGTTGCTCAGCAGGTTGCCAAGAATCTGCCGAATCCGGGTAACGTCCCCCAGTACGTGCTCAGGCAGTTGCGGATCAATGCAGGCAAACAGCTGCAAGCCTTTGCTCTGAGCGGCGCCGGTGTAGCTCTGGATTACATCCTGAGTCAGCTCCAGCGGCGCAAAGGTGTTGAGCTCGAGTGCCAACTGGCCGGCTTCGATTTTCGACACATCCAGGACATCGCAGATCAGCTGCAACAGGGACGCCGACGAGCCCTCGATCGCCGTCAGGTAGCCACGTTGCTGAGTGTCCAGATGGGTCCGCGAGAGCAGTTCGAGCGTTGCCAGCACGCCATATAAAGGTGTACGGATTTCGTGGCTCATCGTTGCCAGGAACAGCGTCTTGGCTTCATTGGCCGCGTCGGCCAGAGTGCGTGCCTGCTGCAGGGCCATTTCGGCGGTCTTGCGCTCGGTGATGTCGCTGAACGCACAGATCAGCACGTCTTCGCGCTGATAGCGCGTTGGCGCATAGCTCAGGAATAGATGCCGGCCATCAGCCATTTGCAGCTCATCGGTGCTGCTACGCTCGGCTTCAACAGCAAAAGCGCGGTTTATCAGGTGATGACACAGCCGTGTTCGTTCATCGCCCATGCCCAGCCATTGCGCCGAAAGCATGTTTTCCAGCACCACCACGCCATCGCTGCGGCGCAGCACACACAACGCGACTGGCGCGATGCGAATAACCGCACTGCAGAATGCTTCGCTTTCTATCAAGGCGTCGATGCGCGCAGCAGCCGGCACGATCAACCGTTGATCGATACGCCTGACCAGCCAAAGCATGAATAACGTGGATAGGAGGCAGATCAGCAGCGCTACGGTGAGCGGCATCGCCAAGGCAGGCAGCAGGGATGTCAGCTGCAGGCTGTAGACGATCTGCCAGTCCGAATAGTCCAGGTGTTTGCGAATGGTCAGCCGTTCCGGCAGCCAGTACCCGCCTTCCCAGCCGAAGCTGGTGGTGGGGACACTGCTAGCCGATTGCGTACGCGTGGGCGGCAGCGGCACATTGCTCAAGATCAGTTGGCCATTGGCGTCGAGCAACTTGAAATCGCCTGCCTGCTCGTGCTGCAGGGCTTTGATCAGGTTGGGGCCATCGACCTCAAGCCCCAGCCAGCCTGATGTTGCTTTGCGCTCGTCCATGCGAATGAAGATGTACAGCGGAGAGTCCAACCGGCCGGGATCGGTCAGCCAGAGTTCGTCCTGAGGCGTATGGCTGTCGTTGGCCGAGCGCACCCGCTCGAGCACCTGCGAAGGTACGCTGTTGGCGTGCTCGGCGGCGGTGAACAGACGTTGTACCGCAGCGCCTGGCGCCTGCGGTACATAGAGCAGGTTGACCTGGTTGGTCCGCAGATAATCGAGCATGCGCCGGGTCAGCCACAGGCTCCAGAGTTCATGGGCCTGACCGAGGATGATATGAATCTCTTCTTCCGGCACATTGTTGGTTTCGGCGGCAGCCAGCGTTGGTTGCCTGACTGTAGACAAACCTAGCCCTTTGAGCAGCGTCTGGCGGCTGACGAAGAACCCCTGAGCATCGAAGATCGCTTCGTTCATGTAGCTGCGGCGGGACGATATCTCCTGGTTGAGCGTTACCCGCAGGTAGCTGTAAGCACCGATGAACACACCCGCCACGAGGCTGAAGGCGAACAGGCAGAGGAGCTTGCGCGCCGCCTGGGGCGTCGAGAGCGAGGAATGCAGCGTCGGGATCAGATGGGCAGGTTTCATCGGCGCCAGCCTAGAGTGCGCCTGCCGGGTTCTGAATAGGACGGATCTCAATCTCTGCACGGTCGGCGCTGGCCCGAAAGCAGTGCGTTTGATCAGAGCAGGGTCTGGGTGATTACATAGTGGCCCTGAGTGATCTCGCGGCCTGCTGCGTTTACCAGGCTGTATTGCGCGCTGCCGTAGGCCGCTGACCTGACCCGGATCTGCGCCGTTTGCTCGTTGATTGGGGTTTGCACACTGAGGCTGTGCCGGATGGCATCCACAGGGCAGGATGCGTTAACGACGCCTGGGGCGCGGGTTGTCAGCGCGCAGCTACTGCCGACAACGGCGCCGGTGAAATGAATGGTGCCATGCAAGGGCGCGTTGACGGCGGCGTGGCAAAGCGGGGAGAGCGCGGCAAGCAAAGCCGCTGCAACGTAAAATCCTTTCATGATTGCGTTCCGATTCAAGGTGGCAATCGGGTTATCGGCTGCGTCCCCATTTGCATTGGTGCTGAATCGATTATTCCGACCGGTGGTAGCCACTCGCCCGCGCGCTTTTCAAGGCTGGATTGAGATCGGCCTTATAGCAGTGGCCTTCTGCTTTTTCTAATCTGGTCATCACGGAGCTCGCTCAGTTTCGATCCAAGGTGGCCTTTGGAGGGTGAATGCTTGAGCGCCCGTGAACGCTGCTGCACCACAGAACTCCCAGCCTGTTGCGCCTGGCCTGCAGCCTCCAAGCGCAAAAAAAAATCCGACGCCAAGGCATCGGATTTTTCACACCACGCTGAAACCAATCAGACGTTGAACCGGAAGTGCATCACATCGCCGTCTTTGACGATGTAATCCTTGCCTTCCAAGCGCCATTTGCCCGCTTCCTTGGCGCCGCTCTCACCCTTGAACTGGATGAAGTCGTCATAGGCGACCACTTCTGCACGGATGAAGCCCTTCTCGAAGTCGGTGTGGATCACGCCAGCTGCCTGCGGCGCGGTAGCACCGATGCGCACAGTCCAGGCGCGTACTTCCTGCACACCGGCGGTGAAGTAGGTCTGCAGGTTGAGCAGCTCGTAACCGGCACGAATCACCCGGTTCAGGCCAGGCTCTTCCAGGCCCAGGGCTTCAAGGAACATGTCCTTCTCTTCGCCGTCATCGAGCTCGGCAATCTCGGCCTCGATCTTGTTGCACACCGGCACCACCACTGCGCCTTCTGCTTCAGCAATCGCGCGGACCACGTCCAGCAGCGGGTTGTTGTCGAAGCCGTCTTCGGCAACGTTGGCGATATACATGACCGGCTTGCTGGTCAGCAGATGGAAGCCGCGGATCAGTGCTTTTTCATCTTCAGCCATCTTCATCATCAGGCTGCGCGCTGGCTTGCCTTCGGTGAAGTGGGGGATCAGTTTCTCGAGGATGGCCTTCTGTGCGAGGGCCTCCTTGTCACCGCCCTTGGCGTTGCGGGTGACTTTCTGCAGTTGCTTCTCGCAGCTGTCGAGGTCGGCGAAGATCAGCTCGAGGTCGATGATCTCGATATCACGCTTGGGATCGACGCTGTTGGAGACGTGAATCACGTTCTCGTCTTCGAAGCAGCGCACCACGTGGGCGATGGCGTCGGTTTCGCGAATGTTGGCGAGGAACTTGTTGCCCAGGCCTTCACCCTTGGAGGCACCGGCAACCAGGCCGGCGATGTCGACGAACTCCATGGTGGTCGGCAGGATGCGGTTCGGCTTGACGATTTCAGCCAGGGCGGCGAGGCGCGCATCCGGCATCGGCACGATACCGCTGTTCGGCTCGATGGTGCAGAAGGGGAAGTTCTCAGCCGCGATGCCGGACTTGGTCAGCGCGTTGAACAGGGTGGACTTGCCGACGTTGGGCAGGCCGACGATGCCGCAATTGAAACCCATGGAAATTCCCCTCTTGGTGAGATCAGGCCTTCTGGCTGTGCAGCTCGCGCATGGCCTTGGCGAAGTCGCCGGCGAGCACGTCCGGCAGCACGCCGAGGGCAAAGTCGATGCTGGCGTCGAGCTTGTCCTGTTCGGCGCGCGGTGCGCGGCCAAGGACGAAGTTGGAGACCAGCTTGGCGTCACCTGGGTGGCCGATGCCAAGCCGCAGGCGATGGAAGTCGTTCTGGTTGCCGAGTTGCGCGATGATGTCGCGCAGCCCGTTGTGCCCACCGTGGCCGCCACCTCGTTTGAGTTTGGCGACGCCGGGAGGCAGGTCGAGTTCGTCGTGAGCCACCAGAATGGCCTCCGGTTTGATCCGGAAGAAATTGGCCAAGGCCGCCACGGACTGGCCGCTGCGGTTCATGTAGGTGGTGGGGATCAACAGACGAACGTCGTTGCCCTGATGGCTGAATTTTGCCGTCAGGCCGAAATATTTGCGGTCAGCAGTGAGTGAAACCCGCTGGGCGCTGGCAATGCGTTCAACGAAAAGAGCCCCTGCGTTATGCCGGGTCTGTTCGTATTCGGGGCCGGGGTTACCCAGGCCGACGATCAACTGGATGGCGGTCACGTAGGGGCTCTTCCTTGGGGTTGGTGGGTCACAGTGCTGGGCACTGTAACCCGGTCAACACCGGCGCGCCGAGTGGATTACTCAGCAGCGCCTTCTTCTTCAGCTTCAGCAGCAACGCGCGGAGCGTGAACGTTGGCAACCGCTTTGTCATCACCGTGGGCCAGAGCAACGAACTCTACGCCTTTAGGAGCTTTCAGGTCCGACAGGTGGATGATGGTGCCGATTTCAGCGTTAGCCAGGTCAACTTCGATGAACTCTGGCAGGTCTTTGGCTTCGCAGGAAACTTCGATCTGAGCTTCAACGTGCGAGATCTCGCCGCCTTTCTTGATCGGTGCTTCTTCGTTGATGAAGTGCACTGGAACCTGAGCGGTCAGTTTCTGGCCAGCGACAACACGGATGAAGTCGGCGTGCATGATGAACTGCTTGACCGGGTGACGCTGCAGGGCCTTGACGATGACGTTCTGCTTGGCGCCGTCAACGTTCAGCTCGATCACGTGGCTGAAGGCAGCTTCGTTTTCGAACAGTTTGGCGATTTCCTTCAGAACGAAGGTCACGGACTCAGCTTCTTTGTTGCCACCGTAGATGACGGCAGGGATGCTCTGCGAGTGACGCAGGCGGCGGCTCGCACCTTTCCCCAGGTCAGTACGCTTGATTGCGTTCAGGGTAAAATCAGTCATTTTGTTTCTCCAAAATAGCCAGCACCCGCAGGCGTTTGCGACCAGCGCCAAACGGGGTGGGCAAAAAAGCCCCGCCCCGACATAAGGGTCGGGGCGGGGCGCTTTTCGTCAACGGGGTTCCGCTTAGCGGAACATCGCGCTGATCGATTCTTCGTTGCTGATGCGGCGGACCGCTTCAGCGACAACCGGTGCAATATCCAACTGGCGGATACGGTCACAGGCTTGAGCAGCGGCCGACAGCGGGATGGTGTTGGTCACCACCAGCTCGTCGAGTACCGACTTCTCGATGTTCTCGATCGCTCGGCCAGACAGAACAGGGTGCGTGCAATAGGCGTAAACCTTGGCAGCGCCGTGTTCTTTCAGAGCCTTGGCCGCGTGGCACAGGGTGCCGGCGGTGTCGACCATGTCGTCTACCAGGATGCAAGTGCGCCCTTCGACGTCGCCGATGATGTGCATCACTTCGGAGTGATTGGCCTTTTCACGGCGTTTGTCGATGATACCCAGATCGACACCCAGCGACTTGGCAACAGCACGTGCACGCACGACGCCACCGATGTCTGGGGAGACGATCATCAGGTTCTCGAAACGCTGGTCTTCGATATCGTCGACCAATACGGGCGAACCGTAGATGTTGTCGACCGGGATATCGAAGAAACCCTGGATCTGGTCAGCGTGCAGGTCGACAGTGAGAACACGGTCGATACCCACGACAGTGAGCATGTCAGCGACAACTTTGGCGCTGATAGCTACACGAGCCGAACGCGGACGGCGGTCCTGGCGGGCGTATCCGAAGTAAGGAATCACGGCGGTGATTCGGGAAGCTGAGGAGCGGCGGAAGGCGTCGGCCATCACTACCAGTTCCATCAGATTATCGTTGGTCGGAGCGCAAGTCGGCTGAATGATGAAGACGTCTTTACCGCGGACGTTTTCATTGATCTCAGTGCTGATCTCGCCGTCGGAGAACTTACCGACAGAAACATCACCAAGTGGGATATGCAGCTGACGTACGACACGTCGAGCCAGATCGGGGTTAGCGTTCCCCGTAAAGACCATCATCTTGGACACGCGCAGTACCTGAAGGCTGAGGGTATACCTGGATGAGTATAGGAAAATGGCAGGGGCGGCTGGATTCGAACCAACGCATGGCAGGATCAAAACCTGCTGCCTTACCGCTTGGCGACGCCCCTGTATCTGTTGCTGCGAGTACTGTGTACTCGACTTCTAGAGCAGACTCTGTAGCGTGCGATGCAACATCGAAACGTTGCTTCCTTTTGCCACAAACCCTGTTTGAGTCTCTGAAAGAAGGGCCAGAACTTTATCAGCTTCGGCTTTGCTTGGGAAGGCCCCAAACACGCAACTTCCAGTACCGGTTAATCGAGCTTCAGTATATTTACCAAGAAGATTCAACGCATTGCGAACTTCAGGGTAACTTTGCTCTACCACCGGTTGGCAGTCATTTCGACTGTTTCCCTCGGGAACGGGGCGCATCTTAAGGGGGAGGGAATCACGTGTCAACTGCGGATGTGAAAAAATTTCCGCTGTGCTGACAGACACTTGCGGCACCAGCACGACATACCACGGCTCGGCCGGATCGACCGGGGTGAGCTGTTCGCCAACACCCTGGGCGAAGGCTGCATGGCCGCGCACGAACACCGGCACGTCGGCGCCCAGGCTCAACCCCAGCGCAGCCAGGCGATCGAGGTCCCAGCCCAGTTGCCACAGATGGTTGAGGCCGAGCAGGGTGGTCGCGGCATCGGAGCTGCCGCCGCCAATCCCGCCACCCATGGGCAGCAGCTTCTCCAGCCAGATATCCGCACCTTGAGTGCAGCCCGACTGCTGCTGCAATTGGCGCGCGGCGCGCACGATCAGGTTGCTGTCGTGGTCGACCCCGGGGATGTCTGTTTGCAGGCGCACCTGGCCGTCGTCGCGCAGGGCGAAGCGCAACTGATCGGCGTGGTCGAGAAACTGAAAGACGGTTTCCAGCTCATGGTAACCGTCAGCGCGGCGGCCAATGATATGCAGCCACAGGTTCAGCTTGGCCGGCGCCGGCAGGCTCAGCGAGGTCATCGATCAGTGCCCCAGTTGCCGCGGTTGCCAGTCTTTGACCACGAGGGTGACGTCGATGTCCTTGCCATGCAGCTTGATCCGCTCGGGCAGCCAGTAGCCGTTCTGCTCGGTGTAGCTCAGGTACTGCACCTGCCAGCCATCCTGGTTCAGGCTGGCCAGGCGGCTGTCCTGGTCGAGGGTCAGCTGGCTCTTGCTGTCGGGGGCGGGCAGGCCGCGCACCCACCAGACCAGGTGCGACACCGGCAATTCCCAGCCGAGCTGTTCGGCGAGCAGGGCTTCCGGGCTTGGCGCTTCATAGCGGCCCTGGTTGGCTACCTCCAGCACGACGCCGCCAGGGCGACCGGTCAGGCGCGCCGCACCGCGGCCGAGCGGGCCGGCCAGGCGGATGTCGTAGTAATCCTGACGCTGCAGCCAGAACAAGGTGCCGCTACCGGAATCCTTGGGCGCGCGGATACCGACCTTGCCGTTGATCTGCCAGCCGTCAAGGCTGCTCAGCTGTTGTTTATGTTGACGCCACAGTTGTGGGTCGCCCTGGCCCTGCACGGCTTCGCGGCTGCCAAAGCTGCTGCAGCCAGCGAGCACGGCGATCAGGGTGAAGGTAAGGCAATGACGCAAGAACATGGCTTAAAGGGTCTCTGATCCGGTCAGGCGCAAGACGGTCTTGCGCAAAACAGTGCTGTCGGGTTGGGTTTCGAAGGCCTTGGCCCAGACCTGGCGCGCTTCGCGGCGCTTGCCATTGGCCCAGAGCACTTCGCCCAGGTGGGCTGCCACTTCGTGATCGGGGAAACGCACCAACGCCTGGCGCAGGTAGCGCTCGGCCTCATCCAGATTGCCCAGGCGATAGTTCACCCAGCCAAGGCTGTCGAGCACCGCAGGGTCGTCCGGGGTCAGTTGGTGGGCCTTTTCGATCAGGGCTTTGGCTTCGGCATAACGCGTGGTGCGGTCGGCCAAGGTATAGCCGAGAGCATTGAGGGCCATGGCGTTTTCCGGCTCGCGGGTGATGATTGCGCGCAGGTCCTTTTCCATCTGGCCCAGGTCGTCACGCTTCTCGGCAAGCATGGCGCGGGTATAAAGCAGGTTGATATCGTCCGGGTAGCGCTTGATCGCTTGCTGCAGGACCTGATCGGCCTGCGCCGGCTTGTCGTTGTTGCCATAACTCTCGGCTTCGATCAGGTATAGCTGGATGGCGTAGTCGGGCTGCGCTTCACGGGCTTCGGCGAGCAGGCGCGAAGCCTCGCGGCCGCGGCCGTTGGCGATGAGGATGTCGGCCTGGCGCAGTTGCGCCGGCAAGTAGTCGGCACCCGGGCCGACCAGCGCGTACTCACGCAGCGCCGCTTGCGGGTCGTTGCGCTGCTCGCGGATCCGGCCCAGGTTGAGGTGCGCGGCATCGACGTTGCTGTCACGCTCGACCAGCTCCTGCAGATAACCTTCAGCCTCGTCCCAGTCTTTGTTTTCCAGGCACACCAGCGCCAGGGAATAACGCAGCTCATCATCCTCCGGATACTGCTGGAGCATGCTCTCGAACTCGGCCTTGGCGTCGCTGATGCGGTCCTGTTCGACCAGGGTGCGCGCATAGGTCAGGCGCAGGCGCTTGTCTTCCGGGTTGTCGCGGATCGCCCGGCGCAGCAGTGGCAGTGCTTCAGGGCCGCGATCGAGGGCCTGCAGCAGACGGGCACGGAGCAGGATCGGGGCGATCTCGCCATTTTGCGGTGGGTGCTGTTCCAGCAGGGCCAGCGCTTCTTCCGGTTTGTCGTCCTGATTGAGCAACAGCGCCTTGCCGAAGATCAGTTGGCCGTTCTCGGGGTTTTTCACCAACAGGCGCTCGAAACTCTGCATCAAGCCATCGCGGGTGCTCTGATCGGTCTCGGCTGCGGACAGCGCGAGGAAGTCGAAATGGGTATCGCCCTGACCTTGCAGGACCTTCTCCATGAACACCATCGACTCGTCGTAGCGCCCTGCGCGTGCCAGCTGGATCGCGGCGGCGCGTTGGGCGTCGAGGTTGTCCGGGTCGTTGCGGGCCCAGATCAGCGCAGTATCCAGCGCCGGTTCGTCAGCACCCAGGTACTCGGCAATCCGGAACGCCCGCTCGGAGACGCCCGGGTCTTGAGTTTTCTCGGCCTGATCAACGTAGTTGGCCAGGGCGATATCGAACCGGTTGCGTTGGCCGGCCAGCTCGGCGACGAGCAGGCTGTAGAGGGTTTCCGGCTTGAACGATCCGTACACCACGGGCTTTTCCTGCGCGGCCTTGGTGGCCTCTGCAGCAGGCGGCTCGGCGGCGTTCTGCGGGGCCAGGCTTTGGCAGCCCTGAAGCAGGGCGAAGGTAAGCAGCAGTGCGTGGGATCTATTCATAGATAAGGTATAAAAGTGCTGTCCGGCGGTCGCAGCATGATGACACAAGCGCAGTGGCAAACCCACCTGCGAAGCCATGCCGCGTGATTAAGAATCAGGCGCGTGTAGTGGCCATCATGGCCACGATCTATTACGACAATAGTGAACGGTGGTTGTTCTGGAACCTGCGAAGTAGGACAATTATCGGCTTCACGTCACAACCAGCGACCTTGCATGGCCTTTCTTGCACTTGGTATCAACCATAAGACTGCCTCGGTAGACGTACGCGAGCGCGTGGCGTTTACGCCCGAGCAGCTGGTCGACGCCCTGCAGCAGCTTTGTCGACTGACCGCCAGCCGCGAGGCGGCGATCCTCTCGACCTGCAACCGCAGCGAGCTTTACATAGAGCAGGACCAGTTGACCGCCGATGCGGTGCTGCAATGGCTGGCCGACTACCACCAGCTCAGCGTAGATGAACTGCGCGCAAGCGCCTACGTGCATGAGGAACATGACGCCGTGCGGCACATGATGCGGGTCGCCTCCGGGCTGGACTCGCTGGTGCTGGGCGAGCCGCAGATCCTCGGCCAGATGAAGTCGGCCTACGCCGTGGCGCGTGAGGCCGGCACCATCGGCCCGCTGCTGGGGCGCCTGTTCCAGGCCACCTTCAGCGCTGCCAAGCAGGTACGGACCGACACCGCGATCGGCGAAAACCCGGTGTCGGTGGCGTTTGCCGCGGTCAGCCTGGCCAAGCAGATCTTCAGTGACCTGGGCCGCAGCCAGGCGCTGCTGATCGGTGCTGGCGAAACCATCACCCTGGTTGCCCGCCACCTGCATGAGCAGGGCGTGCGCCGTATCGTGGTGGCCAACCGTACCCTGGAGCGGGCGAGCATGCTCGCCGAGCAGTTCGGCGCACATGCCGTGCTGCTGGCGGATATCCCCCAGGAGCTGGCGCACAGTGACATCGTCATCAGTTCCACGGCCAGCCAGTTGCCGATTCTGGGCAAGGGCGCGGTCGAAAGCGCGCTCAAGCAACGCCGGCACAAGCCGATCTTCATGGTCGACATTGCCGTGCCGCGCGACATCGAGCCGCAGGTCGGCGAGCTGGACGACGTCTATCTGTATACCGTTGATGACCTGCATGATGTCGTCGCCGAAAACCTCAAGAGTCGCCAGGGCGCGGCGCAAGCTGCCGAGGAGCTGGTTGCGGCCGGCGCCGGCGACTTCATGGTGCGCCTGCGCGAGCTTGCCGCCGTCGACGTGCTCAAGGCCTACCGCCAGCAAAGTGAACGGCTGCGTGATGAAGAGCTGCAAAAGGCCCAGCGTCTGCTGGCCAACGGCGGCAACCCGGAGGACGTGCTGGCTCAGCTGGCCCGAGGGCTGACCAATAAATTGCTGCATGCGCCCAGCGTGCAGCTGAAAAAGCTCTCGGCCGAGGGCCGCGTCGATGCGCTGGCCATGGCCCAGGAACTCTTTGCCCTCAATGAGGGCTCCACGGACAAACCCCCGCAATGAAAGCGTCGCTGCTGAATAAACTGGACATCCTCCAGGACCGCTTCGAGGAACTCACAGCCCTGCTCGGTGACGGCGAGGTCATTGCCGACCAGACCCGCTTCCGTGCCTATTCCAGGGAATACGCCGAAGTCGAGCCGGTGATGAGCGCCTATCAACAGTGGCGCAAGGTCCAGGCTGACCTCGAGGGCGCGCAGGCGCTGCTCAAGGACAGCGACCCGGACATGCGCGAGATGGCCGTCGAGGAAGTCCGCGAAGCCAAGGAGCAACTGCTCGAGCTCGAGTCGCAGCTGCAGCGCATGCTGCTGCCCAAGGACCCCAACGACGGTCGCAACGTGTTCCTTGAAATCCGTGCCGGCACCGGCGGCGACGAGGCGGCGATCTTCTCCGGCGACCTGTTCCGCATGTACTCGCGGTACGCCGAAAAGCGTGGCTGGCGCCTGGAGATCCTGTCCGAGAACGTCGGCGAGCACGGCGGCTATAAAGAGATCATCGCCCGCATCGAAGGCGACAACGTCTACGCCAAGCTCAAATTCGAGTCCGGTGCGCATCGTGTTCAGCGTGTGCCAGAGACCGAGTCGCAAGGGCGTATCCATACCTCCGCCTGCACCGTGGCTGTGCTGCCCGAGCCTGACGAGCAGGTCGCGATCGAGATCAATCCGGCCGACCTGCGGGTAGACACCTACCGCGCCTCCGGCGCCGGTGGTCAGCACATCAACAAGACCGACTCGGCAATCCGCATCACCCACTTGCCCACCGGCATCGTGGTCGAGTGCCAGGAAGAGCGTTCGCAGCACAAGAACCGCGCCCGCGCCATGTCCTGGCTGTCGGCCAAGCTCAACGACATCCAGACCAGCGCCGCGCAGAACGCCATCGCCAGCGAGCGCAAGCTGCTGGTCGGCTCGGGTGACCGCTCCGAGCGCATTCGCACCTATAACTATCCACAAGGGCGGGTGACCGATCACCGCGTCAACCTGACCCTGTACTCCTTGGATGACATCCTCGCCGGTGGCGTCGATGCCGTGATCGAACCGTTGCTGGCCGAATACCAGGCCGATCAATTGGCTGCCCTGGGGGACTGATGACCATTATTGCCAGCCTGCTGCGCAACGCGCAGTTGCCAGATTCGCCGACCGAGCGGCTCGACGCCGAGCTGCTGCTGGCGGCCGCCCTGGGCAAGTCGCGCAGCTTTCTCCACACCTGGCCCGAGCGTATCGTCAGCAGCGAGGCCGCGCAGGTGTTTGCCGACTACCTCGCGCGCCGCCGTGATGGCGAGCCGGTGGCTTATATTCTCGGTCAGCAAGGGTTCTGGAAGCTTGACCTGGAGGTTGCGCCAGACACCCTGATCCCGCGGCCCGATACCGAACTGCTGGTTGAAACTGCCCTTGAGCTGCAGGCCGGCGGCCCAGCGCGTCTGCTCGATCTGGGCACTGGCACCGGCGCGATCGCCCTGGCCCTGGCCAGCGAACGGCCGGTTTGGCAGGTGGTTGCGGTGGACCGCATCGACGCCGCCGTGGCGCTGGCCGAGCGCAATCGTCAGCGTTTGCAGTTGAACAACGTCGAGGTGCGCAAGAGCCACTGGTTTGACGCCCTGGCTGGCGAGCGCTTCGCGATGATTCTGAGCAACCCGCCGTATATCCGTGCTGCCGACCCGCATCTGGTCGCGGGCGATGTGCGCTTCGAGCCAAGCAGTGCGCTGGTAGCCGGTGACGATGGCCTGGATGATCTGCGCGTGATCATCGCCCAGGCGCCTGCGCACCTCGTCGACGGCGGCTGGTTGTTGCTTGAGCACGGCTACGATCAGGCCGACGCCGTGCGCGAGCTGCTCAGCCAACAGGGCTTCACCGAGGTCGCCAGCCGGCGTGACCTGGGCGGCCACGAACGCATCTCGCTGGGGCGCCTGGCATGCTGAGTGATCAGGAACTGCTGCGCTACAGCCGGCAGGTCCTGCTGGCTCAAGTGGATATCGACGGCCAGTTGCGGCTCAAGCAGAGCAAGGCGCTGGTGGTCGGCGTCGGCGGCCTTGGCTCGCCGGTGGCCTTGTATCTGGCCGCGGCAGGGGTGGGCGAGCTGCACCTGGCCGACTTCGACACGGTCGACCTGACCAACCTGCAGCGCCAGATCATCCATGACACCGACAGCGTCGGCATGGGCAAGGTCGACTCTGCGATCAAGCGCCTGCAGGCGATCAACCCTGAGATCAAGCTGGTTGCTCATCGCCTGGCGCTGGACGAGGACTCTCTGGCAGCGGCTGTCGCAGCGGTCGATGTGGTGCTGGATTGCTCGGATAACTTCACTACTCGCGAGGCGGTCAACGCCGCGTGTGTGGCCGCGGCGAGGCCACTGGTCAGCGGCGCGGCAATTCGTCTCGAAGGTCAGCTGTCGGTGTTCGACACCCGGCGTGACAGCAGCCCCTGCTACCACTGCCTGTACGGGCATGGCAGCGAAGCCGAACTGACCTGCAGCGAAGCCGGCGTGATCGGCCCGTTGGTGGGCCTGGTCGGTAGCCTGCAGGCACTGGAGGCACTCAAGCTGCTGGCCGAGTTTGGCGAGCCGCTGGTCGGCCGCCTGTTGCTGATCGATGCACTGACCACGCGCATGCGCGAGCTGCGGGTCAAGCGTGACCCGGCCTGCGCCGTATGCGCTCAGCGCCATGGCTGAGCGCTCGGCGCCGGTCGGCGTGATGGACTCGGGGGTCGGCGGTTTGTCGGTACTTGCCGAGATCCAGCGCCGCCTGCCGAACGAATCACTGCTGTACGTGGCCGACAGTGGCCACGTTCCCTACGGCGAAAAATCCCCAGACTACATCCGCCAGCGCTTGCGCCTTATCGCTGAGTTTTTTCAGCAGCAAGGGGCCAAGGCGATGGTGCTGGCCTGCAATACCGCGACCGTGGCTGCCGTGGCCGATCTGCGCGAGCAGTACCCGCAGTGGCCGTTGGTGGGGATGGAGCCTGCGGTGAAGCCGGCTGCGGCAGCGACCCGTTCTGGTGTGGTAGGAGTGCTGGCCACCACCGGTACCCTGCAAAGTGCCAAATTTGCCGCCTTGCTCGATCGCTTCGCCAGCGATGTGCGCGTCATCACCCAGCCCTGCCCGGGGCTGGTCGAGCGGATCGAGGCGGGTGATCTGCTCAGCGCCGAGTTGCGCCAGTTGCTTGCCGGCTATGTCCAGCCGCTGCTGCAGGCGGGCTGCGACACGTTGATTCTGGGCTGTACGCATTACCCCTTCTTGCGCCCGCTGCTGGCCGAACTGGTTCCGGCAGATGTGGCGATCATCGATACCGGCGCTGCGGTCGCCCGGCAACTTCAGCGTTTACTCGGCGAACGTGACCTGTTGGCAGCGGGGCCAGCGCAGCAGACCGCCTTCTGGACCAGCAGTGATCCAGACAATTTAAGAAAAATCCTACCTTTGTTGTGGAAGAAGTCTGACAGTGTGCGAAGCTTCCCATTGTAAAAAAAATGTGAAAAGCCACTTAGAAAGCTGAACTATCGTACAAGCTTTGATTTCTATTGGGTGCCGATGAGGCATAACACTTAAAACAGCAAAGGATAGGAATGTTTCTCATGAAGAAACTGCTTGGTTTGGCGGCGGCTGCCGCTTTGGCAATGGGGCAAATGACTGCGGCACAGGCGGCGGACGTATCGCTTTCGGTAGGGCAGACCGGCGACTCCACCATGGTCTACCGTCTGGGCCTGCAGTCGAACTGGGATGCCAGCTGGTGGCAAACCAGTGTTGGTCGCGTGACCGGCTACTGGGATGGCGCCTATACCTTCTGGGATGGCGACACCACTGCAAGTAACCACAGTCTGTCGTTCGCCCCGGTTTTCGTTTATGAATTCGCCGGTGACAGCGTCAAACCCTACGTCGAAGCAGGCATCGGTGTCGCGGCCTTCTCGCGCACCAAGCTGGAAAGCAACGACCTGGGTTCGTCGTTCCAGTTCGAAGACCGTATCGGCTTCGGTCTGCGCTTTGCCGGCGGTCACGAGATCGGCGTGCGCGCGATCCACTACTCCAACGCCGGGATCAAACAGCCTAACGACGGTGTAGAGAGCTACTCGCTGCATTACCGTATGGCGCTGTAAGCGCCGTCAGGTAACCGGGGCCGCCAGACGGCCCCGGTATCGCGCTAACGCGGTAACGGCCACAGGCTGCTCAGGCTCCACACTTCCAATACCAGTTCCGACTCCCGCTCAGGCAGGCTGCTGACCAGCACTTGCGCGGCGGTTTCGGCTGTCCATTGTTCAGGTACGGCATGCGTGGCTGTGACCGGCGCCTGCAGCGATTGGGGTGCTACCACCGTCAAATCGATGCCGTGCGCCTGCAGAGCCTGGCGCTGCTCACGGAACCAGTGCGCCAGACTGTTGCTGGCATTGAGCGGCTGATTGGGATGGTGCAGTTGCATCGCCGAATAGCGGCTGAGAATGGCCATGACCTGAGGCGAACTGCCATTGGCCAACAGCGGCGCAGCCGCCAGCAGGCAATTGCTGCTGGCTTGCCGATTGCTGGTGACGATTGCTTCCAGCACCTTGTCATCGGGTAGCTCTGGCGCGAGGTACTCACAGGTTCCGGCATTGATGATCAAGGCATCCAGCGAGCCCCAGACCGCTTGCAACTGCGCGGCGGCCTCAGTGGCCTGCGCATGCTCATGCAACTGCCATGGCAGCGGCAAAAAACGCTCACCCTGATCCCTTGTCAGCGTATCTATCAGATCGCTGTCATTGCAGCTTGCTGCAACCCGATGACCTTGCCTGAGCAACTCCATCACCAGTGCCAGACCAAGCCCATTGGTGGCGCCAGTGATCCAAAAACTGCCTGTGCGACTCACACATTGCCCTCTAATCCTGCCGAGCGGGCAAGCCCTTGAAGGCCTCCAATGCACGCTGGCGACTGCTTGCGATATCAACTATTGGACTTTGATACGCACTTGTAGCAAAAAGATCCGCAGATTTCACCGGCAGATGAATGGATTTATCGTCGCGAGTCTTCAATTGGGGGAGCCACTGACGAATAAAGCGGCCTTTCGGGTCAAAACGCTGCGATTGGGTCACCGGATTGAAGATCCGGAAGTAGGGGACCGAGTCGGTACCGGTCGATGAACTCCATTGCCAGCCACCGTTGTTGGCGGCCAGGTCGCCATCGATCAGGTGGCGCATGAAGTGACGTTCACCGTGGCGCCAGTCGATCAGCAGGTTTTTGCTCAGGAACATGGCGACGATCATGCGCAGGCGGTTGTGCATCCAGCCGGTTGCCAGCAGTTGCTGCATCGCGGCGTCGATGATGGGGAAGCCGGTACGGCCCTGTTCCCATGCCTTCAGGTCTTCGGGTGCATCGCGCCAGGGCAGGGCGGCGGTATGCGCGCGGAACGGTTGGTGGCGCGAGACCTGTGGGTAACCAACGAGGATATGTTTGTAGAATTCACGCCAGAGCAGTTCGTTGATCCAGGTCTGCACGCCTGCGCTGCCGCTGTCGAACTCGCCGCGGTTGGCCGACAACGCCGCATGCAGGCACTGCCGAGGGGAAATGACGCCCGCTGCCAGGTAGGCTGACAGCTGGCTGGTGCCAGGCTCGGCCGGCAAATCGCGCAGTTGCAGGTAGTCATCGATGCTGTGTTCGGCAAACTCGGCCAGGCGCCGCTGCGCCTCTTTTTCACCGGCGGGCCACAAATCCCGCAGCGCTTGAGTGGGCTCGGCAAAACCGTCAAAGCCGGTTGGGATCGGGTCGCTGGCAACCTTCGTCGCAGCCTGTTTTGCAACTCTGCTCGCCATGGACGGCATGCCGTGCTGCAGGCGCTCCAGGCAGGTGCGCTTGAACTGCCCGAAGACCTGAAAATACTGCCCCGCCTTTGTCAGTACCGTGCCGGGGCTGAGCAGCAACTGATCAAGGTAGCGCCGCACACTGATGTCGCTGCCGCTCAGCAGGGCCTCTGCACGCTCATCGCGTAGCTGCTCGTTAACGCCATATTCGTCGTTCCAGTGCACGGCCTCCACCGCGTGCTCGCGGCAGATATCAAGCAGCACCTGCGGCACCTGGGCCCAGTCGTCGGTCTGGCGAATCAGCAGCGGAATATTCAGTTTTTGCAGTGATTGGCTCAGCTCGCGCAGGTTGCGCAACCAGAAGTCGACCTTGCACGGGGCGTCGTCATGGTTCAGCCACTGTGCGGGGCTGGCGATCCATACGGCCACAGTGGGGCCGCGTTCACAGGCGGCGCTGAGGGCGCTGTTGTCATCGATGCGCAGGTCACTGCGCAGCCACATCAATTGCATGAAGAAGTCATCTCTGGCGGGGTGAGCACAAGTTGCTGAAGCAGGCGCAAGGCGGCCTGCGGGGTGTCGAACGTGGACAGCCCGGGTTGCTGCATGGTCTCCAGTTGCGCCTGGTGCAGGGCAATTGTTTCGCCGCCGAGCAGTTTCGCCGCATCGATGCCGTGCAGTGCGCGCTCGAGCGCGGCATAGTCAACGCGCGGGCCGAGCAGCAGGACCAGCACCTGGGCTTGCATATCGCTCACGGCGCGCTGCAACTGAGCCCCGGCAACAGCGAATTCGAGCACCTCCACGGCGCGTCCACTGCTGGTAAACAGCCAGGCGCACAGCCACAGATGGGCGTCGAAGCCACGATCGTTATCGACCACCAACAGCACTGGCGGCCCGGCAAGCTGCTGATTGTCGTGGTACACCCGAGCGCCAAGCTTGCTGCGCAGCCAGGTGTGGAAAAACGCCTGCTCGAGCCGCGCATTGAAGTGCGTCTGCCAGCGCCGGGCCAGGCTGTGCAACAGCGGCAGCAGCAGCTGTTCGCAGAGCGTTACGGCCGGGTACAGCGCCATGGCCTGATTGAGCTGCTGGTCGAGGGTCCGCTGGGACAAGTTGCCAACCGCTTCAATCAACGCCTGCTCGCGCAACTGCCAGTCACCTTGGGGGGCGACGCTCGGTGCGTGCTCCAGCAGATCACGAACTTGACCGACCGATGCGCCACGCTCGAGCCAGCGCAGGATCGCCTGCACCTGCTCGACCTGGTCGAAGCCGTACAGACGATGCCCCTTGGCCGTACGTTGCGGTTTGAGCAAACCATAGCGACGCTCCCAGGCGCGCAGGGTGACCGGGTTGACCCCGGTGCGGCGAGCAAGCTCGCCAATGGGCATCAAGTCTTCAGACTGCATTGCGTAAACCTAGGCTCTCGGGGTGGGGCTGCAGATAAGCCTGCTGGCTGAGGTAAGGGTCGGGATGAACCCGCAGGTGGTGCTTGAGCAGGGTCATGGGCACAACCAAGGGCACGATGCCTTGCTGGTATTGGCCGATCACCTGATGCAGCTCGGCGCGGTCGCCCTGGTCCAGCGCGTCGCGCAGATAGCCGCTCAAGTGCATCAGTACGTTGCAATGGGTGCCGCGGTTGGCGGGGCGGCGCAGTGCCTGCATCAAGAGACTGAAGTACTGCGCGCCGACTTGCTGTGGGTCGTCGTCCTTGCGCATGCTGCCCAGCATCCGACCCAGCTCACGATAGGCTTTGGGGTTGTTGGCCATCAGCAGATATTTGTACCGCGAATGAAAACTCACCAGCGCACCACGGCTCAGGCCGGCCGCCAGTTGCTGCTGCCAGTCGGCGTAGGCATAGACACGGCTGATGAAGTTCTCCCGCAGCACCGGGTCGTGCAGGCGGCCTTCTTCTTCGACCGGCAGATCGGGGCGGCGCGCGCAGAACGCGTCGGCGTAGGCGCCGCGGCCACCTTTGAGCGCAGGGTGGCCGTTGTCCTGGTAGACCTTGACCCGCTCCAGGCCGCATGAAGGCGACTTCTGCATGAAGATATAGCCGCAGATATCGCCAATTTCGTCTGCCATCTGCTCACCGTAGGCGCGCAGTGGGGCGGAGTAGTTGGCGCCGGGGTTGCGAGTGGCAACGACCTCGGGGTGCTGCGGGTCACCTACCAGGCGGATCGGATCGCGGGGTATACCCAGGCCGATGGCGACCTCAGGGCACAGCGGCGCCCAATCGAAGTGAGGTTCAAAGGCACTCAAACAGAGTTCGGAAGCCTTGTGCCCGGCGTTGTAGCGAACGTTCTCGCCAAGCAGGCAGGCACTGATGCCAATGCGGGGTTTCGCCGACGCGTTCATCGCTGCCTCCAGAATACTTGTACAAGGTTGCTCCTTGTGTACAAGTCTATTCCAGCACAGCCGCACACTTATGCAAACAATTTTTTCCGTACCGCTTCGCTGCTTGAGCCTATTCCAGATGTTCGAGCAGGCGTCTTGCTGCTTCCTGGCCGCTCAACCAGGCGCCTTCGACCCGGCCCGACAAGCACCAGTCACCACAGGCGTACAAGCCCAGGTCGGCGTCTGCCAGTGCGCCCCATTCATGGCCGCCAGCAGGGCGGGCATACAGCCAGCGATGAGCAAGGGCAAAGGTTGGGGCCGGCACAGCGCAGCCGATCAGTTCGGCAAACTCGCCGCTCAACTGCTCGATCACCCGCTCTTTGCTGAGGTCGATATGTTGCTTGCTCCAGTCTGACGTGGCATGCAGCACCCAGGTGTCAATCTGCTCGTCGCGGCCAGGTTTGCTACGGTTGCGCGCCAACCAGTCGAGTGGGTTGTCTTGCACAAAGCAACCTTGCATGGGCGTTTGCAGCGGCGTTTCGAAGGCCAGGGCAATAGCCCAGGTAGGCTCCATCTGCACGCCGGCGACAATCGCTGCCAGTTTCGGGGTGGCGGCCAGCAGTGGCGTGGCTTGCGGTGCGGGCACTGCAATCACGACACGGCTGTAGGGGCCGTGGCTGCAGCCTTCGGTATCTTGCAGGTGCCAGTACTGGTTACCGCGAAACACCTCGGCGATGCGGCAGCCGAAATTCACCGTGACGTCCTTGAGCAGGCCCCGGGTAATGGCGCTCATGCGCGGCACGCCAACCCAGCGCACCTGCTCGTCTGGGGAAGGGGTGAGGACGCCATCGCGGTAGTTGTACAGCTGCGGCTTCCATTGCGCGGCGTGGCCAGCGGCTTCCCATTGCTGAACCTGCTCGACGAAGCGCCGGTCGCGGGCCGTGAAATACTGGGCGCCCAGATCGAGTGCACCGGCATCGCTGCGCTTGCTGGCCATGCGCCCGCCACTGCCATGACCCTTGTCGAACAGGTGCACAGTCTGCCCGGCGGCCTGCAGGGCCTGGGCTGCGGAAAGGCCGGCGATGCCGGCGCCAATGATGGCAATAGGTACTGTCATGATGGCCTCTTCTAACCTTGCTCGAAGCAGATTACGCGGTCTTGCAAACCTGTACAATGCGCAAAGTTTGTATAAGGTTATTCCGCTCTACAGGCCAGCTTGGCCTATGTTTATCCGAGAGCGTGCGGTCAAGAAAGTGCCTTGTTGTTAAAAATAGACCACCCCGACGATCTGCGAGGACACAGCCATGCATATATTGCTGACAGGCGGTACCGGTTTGCTCGGCAGGCATCTTTGCCGCCTGTGGGCTGGCCAGGGCCATCGGCTGACGGTCTGGAGCCGCCGCCCTGAACAGGTGCCGATGCTGTGCGGCGCGGGCGTGCACGGTATCGCCCTGCTGGATGATCTGGGTGCCGATGACCCAATCGACGCAGTGATCAATCTGGCCGGCGCTCCGATTGCCGACCGGCACTGGACCGCAGCGCGGCGCAACCTGCTCTGGGCGAGCCGCATCACCTTGACCGAGCAGTTGCTGGCCTGGCTGCAACGCCGCGAACAGCGGCCTGAGGTACTGGTCTCAGGCTCGGCAGTGGGCTGGTATGGCGATGGCGGCGAGCGCGAGCTGACCGAGGCTTCGCAACCCGTCAAGGAGGACTTCGCCAGCCAGCTGTGCATCGCCTGGGAAGAGACTGCGCAACGTGCTCAGGCACTTGGCATACGCGTGGTGCTGGTGCGGACCGGCCTGGTGCTGGCCAGCGATGGCGGCTTTTTGTCGCGCCTGCGCCTGCCATTCAAACTCGGCCTGGGCGGGCCGCTGGGCAACGGTCGGCAGTGGATGCCGTGGATCCATATAGATGATCAGATCGGCCTGATAGATTTTCTCATGCGCCACAATGACGCCAGCGGTCCCTATAATGCCTGCGCGCCAGAGCCTGTGCGCAACCGTACCTTTGCCAAGTGCCTGGGCAAGGCTTTGCATCGACCGGCGTTGCTGCCGATGCCGGCATTTGTGTTGAAGGCCGGGTTGGGCGAGCTGTCGACGCTGCTTCTGGGTGGCCAGCGTGCGCGCCCGACGCGCTTGCTGGAGGCTGGCTTCACCTTCCGTTTCAACGATCTGCAATCGGCGCTGGACAACCTGTCCGGCCGCCTCTGACATAGGACGCTGCATGACCGATCATGCCCTGCTGCTGGTCAACCTGGGTTCGCCAGCCTCCACTTCGGTAGCTGACGTGCGCCGCTACCTCAACCAGTTTCTGATGGACCCGTACGTGATCGACCTGCCGTGGCCGGTGCGGCGCTTGCTGGTGTCGCTGATCCTGATCAAGCGCCCTGAGCAGTCGGCGCATGCCTACGCTTCGATCTGGTGGGACGAGGGCTCGCCGCTGGTGGTGCTGACCCGTCGTCTGCAGGCTGCCATGCATGCCCATTGGCCGCATGGCCCGGTGGAAGTGGCCATGCGCTATGGCCAGCCGGCGCTGCCGGAGGTGCTCAAGCGCCTGGCTGCGCAGGGGGTGCGCAAGGTGACGTTGGCGCCGCTTTATCCGCAGTTCGCTGACAGCACGGTAACCACCGTGATCGAACTGGCGACGCAGACCATTGCGCAGAACCAGCTGCCGCTGGAGATGCGCGTGTTGCAGCCGTTCTATGATCAGCCGAGCTATATCGATGCACTGGTGGCCAGTGCGCGGCCGTATCTGCAGGATGACTATGACCATCTGTTGTTGAGCTTCCATGGGCTGCCTGAGCGGCACCTGAAGAAGCTTGATCCGACTGGCAATCATTGCTTGCAGAGTGCTGATTGCTGTGAACAGGCATGCGCCAATGTGCGGGCGGTGTGCTATCGCTCGCAGTGCCTGGCCAGTGCGGCGGCGTTTGCCAAGGCGATGGGGATCCCGGATGGCAAGTGGTCGGCGTCGTTCCAGTCGCGGTTGGGGCGGGCCAAGTGGATCGAGCCTTACACCGAGACGCGGCTTGATGAGTTGGCCAAGGCTGGGGTGAAGCGGTTGCTGGTGATGTGCCCGGCGTTTGTTGCTGATTGTATTGAGACGCTCGAGGAGATCGGAGATCGGGGGCGGGAGCAGTTTATCGAGGCTGGGGGGGAGGAGTTGGTGCTGGTGCCTTGCTTGAATGATCATCCTCAATGGGCTCGGACTTTGGCTCGGCTTTGTGAAGAGGCCTGAGGTGTGGGGTGGGCGGTTTTTGGCACTATCCATTTGATTTATTAACTGTTCTGGCCCCTTTCGCCCTTACGGCGAGTCACTTTTTTGGCATTCGCCCCAAAAAAGTA
>CAUQIJ010000016.1:0-95845 GCA_963518285.1 uncultured Pseudomonas sp.
TTGCTCATAAAAACCCCAAAAGTGGACGGGTGTCCAACATTTGGGGCGCAGCTCAACCGCGATAATCTGGGCGGACCCGGTCGGGGTAGGAGCGGCCTTGTGTCGCGAAAGGGCTGCGCAGCAGCCCCGGCAATCTCAAACCAAACAAAAATCAAACAGCCGCATTAATTCCGCTCTGCGCCAGCGCAGCGAGGCGTGCTCTTGATCTTGATCTACCAGCGACCTCAGGAGGCCGAACGCAGGCATTGCGAAGGGAGGTGACGGCCATGGGTGGCCGTCAAGCGCTGCGGGCCAGGAAGGCCCGTACAGCGCGGTCCTCCCGGGAGCGATGCCGGAGTGAGGGAACCCCGGAGCGCAGCGCAGGGGCCGTATGTGGGAGCGGGCGGCTTTTGGTTCCTTTTGGCCAAGACCAAAAGGGACTCGCCGTAAGGGCGAAAGGGGCCCTAACTATCAACACAAATACCGGATAAACCCCAACAAAGCAGGCTCACCCAGCAAAAGCTCAGGGCAACTGATCATCCAGCTTGTTGTTCTTCCACCCATCATTCCCAGGCAACAACAGGTTCAACACAATCGCCACAATGGCACACAGCGCAATCCCCTTCAGACCCCAGTCATCCGGCCCATCCCCGCTGCCAATCAGCACCCCACCAATCCCGAACACCAACGTCACCGAAACGATCACCAGGTTGCGCGCCTCGCTCAGGTCGATCTTGTGGCGGATCATGGTATTCATCCCCACCGCCGCAATCGAGCCAAACAACAGGCACAGAATCCCACCCATCACCGGCACTGGAATGCTCTGCAGCAGCGCACCAAACTTGCCGACAAACGCCAAGGTGATGGCAAACACTGCCGCCCAGGTCATGATCTTCGGGTTGTAGTTCTTGGTCAGCATCACCGCGCCGGTCACTTCCGCGTAGGTCGTGTTGGGCGGCCCGCCGAACAAGCCGGCAGCGGTGGTGGCCAGGCCGTCGCCCAGCAGCGTGCGGTGCAGGCCAGGCTTCTTCAGGTAGTCGCGACCGGTCACGCTACCCACCGCAATCACCCCACCGATATGCTCGATCGCCGGCGCCAGGGCCACCGGAACGATGAACAGAATCGCCTGCCAGTTGAACGCTGGCGCGGTGAAATGCGGGATCGCCAGCCAAGGCGCCGCAGCGATCTTGGCGGTGTCGACCACGCCAAAGAAAAACGCCATGGCAAAACCGACCAGAACCCCGGCAATGATCGGTACCAGGCGGAAGATGCCCTTGCCGAACACGGCCACGATCAAGGTGGTCAGCAGGGCCGGCATGGAAATCAGCATGGCGGTCTGATAGGGAATCAGCACGGCGCCATCGCCGCCCTTGCCCATGGCCATGTTGGCGGCAATCGGCGCCATCGCCAGGCCAATCGAAATGATCACCGGGCCGATCACCACCGGCGGCAACATGCGGTCGATGAAACCGGTGCCCTTGATCTTCACCATCATGCCCATGAAGGTGTAGACGAAGCCTGCCGCCATCACCCCGCCCATGGTCTCGGCCAGGCCGAACTGGCCCTTGGCGAGGATGATCGGGGTGATGAAGGCGAAGCTCGACGCGAGAAACACCGGTACCTGACGGCCCGTCACCAGCTGGAACAGCAAGGTGCCGATGCCGGCGGTGAACAACGCCACGTTAGGGTCGAGGCCGGTGATCAGCGGCATCAGCACCAGCGCGCCAAATGCCACGAAGAGCATCTGCGCGCCCGAAACGACCTGGCGCCAGAGCGGGTCGTTGAAGCCGTCCTGCATGATCAGGCGTCCTTCTGCTTGGTGCCGAAGATCTTGTCACCGGCATCGCCCAGGCCTGGGATGATGTAGCCGTGCTGGTTGAGGCGCTCGTCGATCGAGGCGGTGTAGATGCTCACGTCCGGGTGTGCCTTCTCGACCGTGGCGATGCCCTCGGGTGCCGCGACCAGGACCATGGCGCGGATCTCCTTGCAGCCGGCTTTTTTCAACAGGTCGATGGTAGCGACCATCGATGCACCGGTGGCCAGCATCGGGTCGATGATCAGTGCCAGGCGCTGGTTGATGTCCGGCGCGAGCTTCTCGAGGTAGGTGTGCGCTTCGAGGGTTTCTTCGTTGCGGGCGACGCCCACGGCGCTGACCTTGGCGCCCGGGATCAGGCTGAGCACGCCGTCGAGCATACCGATGCCGGCACGCAGGATGGGCACGACAGTGATCTTCTTGCCGGCAATTTTCTCGACTTGGACTTTACCGCTCCAGCCGTCGATTTCGTAGGATTCGAGGGGCAGATCCTGGGTGGCCTCATAAGTCAGCAGGGCGCCGACTTCCTGGGCGAGTTCGCGAAAATTCTTGGTGCTGATATCGGCACGGCGCATAAGGCCGAGCTTATGGCGGATCAGCGGATGGCGGATCTCACGAGTAGGCATGGGGGAGGGCTCCGGAAGGCGGGCAAAAAAACCGCGCTAGATTAATCTATTCAGCCTGAGCTGTCGCTTTGTCATTGTGCACGTTAGTCCATAAACGCTTGATCTGAGGCCAGCGGATGCGTACCTTTGCCCGCTTTTCCGATTCCGACCCCTGGGGAGCGCCATGTCCGCCGATCTCGAGCACATCCGCCAAGTCATGCGCGAAGCTGACTGCCTGTACAACGAAGCCGAGGTCGAAGCGGCCATCGCCAAGGTAGGCGAGCACATCAGCCGCGAGCTGCACGACAAGAACCCGGTCGTGTTCTGCGTCATGAACGGCGGCCTGATCTTCGCCGGCAAGCTGCTCACCCATCTGCAGTTCCCGCTGGAAGCCTCCTACCTGCACGCCACCCGCTACCGCAACCAGACCAGCGGCGGTGAGCTGTTCTGGAAGGCCAAGCCGGAAGTGTCGTTCATTGACCGCGATGTGCTGATCGTCGATGACATTCTCGATGAGGGCCACACCCTCAGCGCGATCATCGAGTTCTGCAAGCACGCTGGCGCCCGTGAGGTGTACACCGCGGTGCTGATCGACAAGGAGCATGACCGCAAGGCCAGCCCGGACCTGAAAGCCAACTTCGTCGGCTTGCCCTGCATCGACCGCTACATCTTTGGCTATGGCATGGACTACAAAGGCTACTGGCGCAACGCCAACGGCATCTTCGCCGTCAAGGGCCTGTAACGACCGCGTGAGCATGAGGTTACCGCGCAACCAGGCCCGGATGCGCGCGCAGTTTGCCTGAGCGGGCGTGCTAGAGTGCGGCTCCATGCCAAGGAGCCTCACATGCGTGCGTTCATTCCCTTGTTGCTGGCGCTGAGCCTGCCGTTGTCTGCGGCGCCCCTGCACAGCCAGTTTCTGCCAGCTGATGACCAGTCGCTGCGCCAGGAGGCGCCGACCAGTCAGCAGTTGCTGCAAGTCACCGATTATTCGGTAGTGGTGGGTACCCAGCGTCAGTCTGACCAGCAACCGATTCCGATCACCGCCTCGCTGCAGATGCGCCTGAAGGGCAAACCGCTGAGCAAGGGCGCGACCATCACCCAGGTGTTGCTCAGCTTCGATGGCGAAGGTGGCAAGAGCCTGAAGAAGCCGGTTTACGACGCCAAGACCCGCACCCTGAGCCTGAACTACCCGATTGCCGACTACCGGGTGATCATGGACCTGCTGCGCAATGAGACCCTCTACGTGCAGTTTCTGACCTACGCCAACGGCCATGTCTGGGCTGATCTGCATACCGGTACCGTACGTACGCGTTGAGGCCTGCGCGTTGGCGGGGGTACACTGCCGCCCTGCGAAATTTGGTGATGGCTTAGGTGGAGTCGGCAATGCGTAAAGACAAGAAGCAAGTGATTGGTGACGAGATCAGTGACGACTACATCAAGTCGTTTCTGCAGTACGACCCTGCCGATGGCGTGACGTCGCCGTCCGCGCACAAGCTGGTCAAAGCCTATCGTGGCCTGCGTATCGATGACTTCGAGCGGTTCGTCGGGTTTTTTGTCGAGGCCGGTTTTGAGCCGGACGGCAAGGACGAGCACGGCCAGACCTTCGTCGAGCAGATCGCTGATCAGCGTAATGCGGCGGAGTACATCGAGATCATCAACAACGCCCGTGGTTGATTGATCTGAATCTGGCGTGATGAGGGCCGCAGTGCGGCCCTATCCGACCGGTCAGGCGTAATGCTGAGCCGGGCTGCTTTCAACCATCTGCAATACCTGGTCGTTGTGCTCGCTGACCTTGCGGTACAGCGCTGCATCGCTGGCCAGGACACTTTCCCGAGCCGGGAAGATCTCGTGCAGTTTGCTTGCCCAGGCCCCTTTGGCTTGCTCAGGGAAGCAGCGCTCGATCAGATCAAGCATGATCGACACCGTCACCGAAGCGCCTGGAGACGCGCCCAGCAGCGCAGCCAGGCTGCCATCAGCGGCCGCCACCAGCTCGGTGCCAAATTGCAGCACGCCGCCTTTTTTCGGGTCTTTCTTGATGATCTGCACGCGCTGACCAGCCACTTCCAGGCGCCAGTCTTCGGCCTTGGCTTCTGGGTAGAAGCGGCGCAGCGAGTCCAGGCGTTGCTCCATCGATTGCATCACTTCACTGACCAGGTACTTGGTCAGGTCCATGTTGTCGCGCGCCACTGCCAGCATCGGGCCGAGGTTGCCCAGGCGTACCGACAGCGGCAGGTCGAGCAGCGAACCATGCTTGAGGAACTTGGTGGTGAAGCCGGCGTAGGGGCCGAACAGCAGTGAAGTCTTGCCGTCGACGACGCGGGTATCCAGGTGCGGCACCGACATCGGCGGAGCGCCCACAGCAGCCTGGCTGTAGACCTTGGCCTGGTGCTGCTTGACGATTTCCGGGTTGTCGCAACGCAGCCACTGGCCGCTCACCGGGAAGCCGCCGAAGCCTTTGCTCTCAGGGATGCCCGAGGCCTGCAGCAGCGGCAATGCCGCGCCACCGGCGCCGAGGAAGACAAACCGCGCATCGACTTCACGGCTACCGCCGCTGTTGACGTCCTTGATGCTGACGGTCCAGCCGGTACCGTTACGGCGTAGGCCGACGACCTTCTTGCTGTACTTGACCTGGCTGTCCGCGGTGTTGCCGAGCATTTTCAGCAGCTTGTTGGTCAGGGCGCCGAAGTTGACGTCGGTGCCTTTCATCACGCGGGTTGCAGCGATGTGCTGGTCGGCTGGGCGGCCGGGCATCATCAACGGCATCCAGTCGCGCATCACCGCCTTGTCTTCGGTGTATTCCATCTCGCTGAAGGCGTGATGCTGCTTGAGCAGCTCGAAACGCTTCTTGAGGAACGACACACCCTTGTCACCTTCGACGTAGCTCAGGTGCGGCACGGGATTGATGAAGTCACGCGGCGCGCCGAGGCCGCCCTTGTTGATCAGGTAAGCCCAGAACTGCCTCGACACCTCGAACTGGGTGTTGATGTGCACGGCCTTCTTGATGTCGATGCTGCCATCGGCGGCCTGCGGCGTGTAGTTCAGCTCGCACAGGCCGGCATGGCCGGTCCCGGCGTTGTTCCAGGGGTTCGAGCTTTCTGCAGCCCCGGAGTCCATCGCCTCGACGACCTCCAGTTTGAGGGCCGGGTCGAGCTCCTTGAGCAGTACGGCCAGGGTGGCACTCATGATGCCCGCGCCTACCAGTACTACATCAACCGATTCGTTCTGCGCCATTAACGCGTCTCCACAATCTACAGCACCTAATTGACAGCATAGGATCCCTGGGGTTGCCAGGCTCGCCATGTCCGACTCTTCGCAGTTCTTGCAACTTCGCGAACACCGCCAATCAGTCTCAGGGTTCAGCTATTGAACGCTGTTTGCCACGGCTGCGGCAATTCGACTTATGGTCAAGGTGTCCGACGTGCGTTATGGACCGGCCTCAGTGACTCATCATGGATGAGCGCCAATACCGGCCATCAGGGGCTGTTGGGGACACATCTGCTGCTGTTGCACATGCCAGACTGTTCATTTGCTCGCCACACTCTTGTGAAGTTGTGAAAACCTGGTTTTTTCCACGCTCTTTTGGAGACGTGAACCTCAAAAAGGGACTGCGCGATGGCAACCCACAGGTTCATGCAGTGCAGAAGGCCAGAAAATACAGGCGCAACAGCTGGATGCAAGACCTGAAGTGGAAGGCTCTCTGTGGGCGAGGCGGTGAAGGTGCCGGGGTCAATCGGCAGGTGCGGGGCCCGATCAGGAGACGTCCTTATAATCGGGGGGAGATTATAGCGATGTCGCGGGCAGAAAGGTCGTTAATCGCGGTTTTTATTGCAGCATTTGTCAGGCTGGCAGGCTGCGCTGCTGCCAACGGTTGCTTGCACGGGCGCAAACCCGGGCGCTGGCAGGCAGGGTCCGGCCCAACCAGGCAAGCTGCGCTTCGCTGACCTGAACCCAGCTGTTGCCGCTGGGCGGCTGGCTGCAGTGCTTGAATCCCAGGCAGCAACCCGTGCTGTCGAGGCGAGCGTAGACAAGCTGGGGCGAGCGCTTGAACAGCAGGTTCCAGAGCGAGGCCATGGCGGCGAATCCTGTATGGAGTGGGCTGGGCCAAGGATAACGGCGCGGCCATGAACGCATTATGACAAGCGGATATAGCCGATAGCTGGCGTTCAAGCGGCTGGGTATACTGTGGGCCTTTGCCGCATTTTCTGGAGAAACGCGCATGTTGCAACGTCTGCTGTTCGGTTTGCTCGCGGTGGCCGGCCTGAGCCTGGTCGGTTGTGCCCACAGCCCGCAACAACTCAGCCCGCAGCCCAAGCTGACCACTCAGCTCAATCCGGTCGGTCGCGGCCAGCCAGTCGTGGTGCGGGTGGTCGATGGTCGACCTTCGCAGTCGCTCGGCACCCGTGGCGGCATGTACCCGGAAACCAGCACCATCAGCGTCAATGGCAACGATGTCGTGCCCAAGCTGCAAGCCCAGGCTGAAGCTGCGGTGCGTCTGCTCGGCTTCACCCCGACCCAGGGCGGCTCCAATGCGCCGCAGTTGACCGTGACCCTGGCCGAGCTGAAGTACCAGTCGCCCAAGGACAAGATGTACGTGACCGAGGCGACCATCGGCGCCACTTTCCGTGCTGACGTGGCCAATGCCAACCGCCGGTACAGCGGCCGTTACGGCGCTTCGCTGGATCAGCGCTTCGGCATGGCGCCGAACCAGGAAACCAACACCAAGCTGGTCAGCGACGTGCTCAGCGATGCCTTGACCCGCCTGTTCAAGGACCCGACCATCGGTCAGGTTCTCGGCGAGTAAGCGTTCGCCACAGCCAGGTCATGAAAAAACCGCTGCCTGAATCTCAGGCGGCGGTTTTTTTGCTTCGGGACCAGGCGTAGCGCATCGCTGAGAACAACGGCTATGACAGATGAAATCCGCCAGCAGTTGGTCGTAAAGCCGCAGCCAGAGCAGCGGGCTTGGGTAGAATGCTCGACTTTGTTGTAGCGACTGCGAGGTCTGTAATGTCTGTGCAAGTACTCTGGGGGCTGCTGGCGGCCCATCCGGCCAAGCTGATCAACCTGCTGGCCCTGCTGATTACCTGCCCTGGCGGCCTGTTGCTGCAAAGCGCTCGGCGTAGGGCGGTGCTGACCCGGCGCAGCCTGGCGGTCGATGAAGGCCCGGTCGACGCCTTTGATCGGCGCGTGCCGCGTTACTATTACACCCTCGGCTCGGCGTGCTTGGCCCTGGCGCTGCTGCTGTCTTGGTTGAGTACCTGGGTTTGACGGCGGGGCTGCTGCCAGCCCCAACACGGTTCAGGCAACCTGGCTCTGCACCTTGACCTGATACTGGTTGCGTACCGGCGTTGCGTACTGCAGCACCAGGTACGGCTGCTGTTCGACCGGGCAGGCGTCGAGGCGGCGTTGCCATTCCTGTTTGGCTTTGGCCAGCTCGTCAGCCTGGAAAAGCTTCTCGGCAGGCGGCACCGCCAGTGCCGGGTCGGCCTCCTGCCACATTGCGTAGGCCAGGTAATGCACCGGGAACAAGCGGTAACCACCCAGAATCTGCCGGTCGACTTCCTGCGCCAATTGCTTGGTATCGGCAAAGAACTCCCTGACCGGTGCAGCGAAGTGGATGTGCACGCGGCCCTTATAGCCGGTGATGCCCGTAGCGATGCTCTTGTCGTCTTCGCCAGGCGCCTTGCTATAGCTGCCGGTGGTGGCGCGGATGTACAGCTCGCGCGCCTTGGCCTGATCGCACGGGTCGTACTCGTAGCTGATCGATACCGGCGTCAGGTTCAGGCCCTGAATCACCGCGCCAAATGGCTCGTCCTTGCGGCTCATGTGGAACATCTTGAGGATCGCCGAATCGGTACGGTCATCGCCGTCCTTGGCCCGGCCTTCAGCCTGGGCAATCCAGATCGACGCGCCATCGGTGCGGATCGAATGATTGATGTAGGCCGAGAGCAGCTGATAAGCCGCCAGCTTCTCGCGCCGGCCGGTCAATGAACGGTGCACGATGAAGCTTTTGTTCAAGCGCATCATGTCGCTGACAAAAGGCTTTTGCAGGAGGTTGTCGCCAATGGCGATGCGCGGCGTCGGCAGGCCGGCGTGGTACACCGCATAGTTGACGAAGGCCGGATCCATGACGATGTCACGGTGGTTGGCCAAAAACAGGTAAGGCGTACCTGCCTTGAGCTGTTCGACACCAGAATAGGTGACGCCGTCGGTGGCGCGATCGATGGTCTGGTCGACGTAGTACTCGACTTTGTCCTGCAGGGTCGCGACGCAACTGACGCCGGCGAACTCTTTGCGCAAGCGGCGCGCGATCAGCGGCTTGAGCAGCCAGCCGAAGGCACCGGCCGCCCGCGGGAAGCGAAAGTGGGTGAGGATATCGAGGAATGCCGGGTCGCTGAACAGGCGCGCCAGCACTGCCGGCACCTCAGCATCGTCATACGGTCGGATGGCATCGAATTCGCCCATCATGCTCTCTTGTTGGAAACGGCTAGGGTAATAGATAGGGGCGGCTCCGAAAAACGGCTCGGACGCGCGCAGGTCCCGTAAATAGACCGACAATTATACGCATAAGTCACCCGGGAGGCCGCGATGCTGGAAACTGCATTCTACGATTGCCCTTATTGTGGGGAAGGGGTGGAGACAACTGTCGATCTGTCCGGCGGTGATCAGATCTATATCGAAGACTGTCAGGTCTGCTGCCGGCCGATCGTGTTCGACCTGCAGGTGCATGGCGACGAATGGATGCTCGATGTGAAAAGCGAGGATGAAACCTGATGCGGCGAATCTACGAGCCGGAGAACCTGCTGGAGGCGGAGCTGCTGGTGGCGGTGCTGGCCAGCGAGGGCATTGAGGTGCACCTGGTCGGCCGCGACCTGATCGGCGCTGCCGGTGAGCTGCCGTTGCACGGTTTGCTCGGCCTGGCGGTGGCCGATGAGCAGGCCGGCTACGCACGCGAGCTGATCGATGCGTACAATGTTGCCCAGCCAGTTGCTGGCGACGAACCGGAGAGTTATCCCGGGACACTGATTTGCTAGGTTGTATATCGCATGTGTGGACGCTACGCCCTGTTTCGCTGGACCCCGGCCTTTGCCGCACTGCCGGGCTACCCCGCCGACCAACAGGCGCAATGGAACATCGCGCCCGGCGCCTCGGTGCTGATCCAGCGCCAGCTTGACGGCCAGCTGCAGGTGGCCAGAGCGCGCTGGGGGCTGACCCCGCCGTGGCTGACCGACTTGTCCAGGACGCCGGCACAAGCGCGCGCCGAAACCCTCGCCGAACAGCCGATGTTTCGCCTGGCGTTTACCCAGCGCCGTTGCCTGATGCCGGCCAACGGTTTTTACGAATGGCGTGGCAGTGTGCGCAAACGGCCTTACTGGCTGACGCCGGGGGAGGGCTCTGCGCTGTTCTTTGCTGCGATATGGGAGGCGTATCCGGTGCAGGAGCAGGTCTGGCTGAGCTGCGCAGTGGTCACCCAGGCGGTGGTCAATCAGCGCCGGCCGCTGATCCTCGACGAAGCCGGGCAGGCTGCCTGGCTTGATCCGCAGACGCCCATGGCGCGCCTGCACGAGTTGCTTGCCAGCCCACCAGCTGCGCTGCGCGAGCGCGCTCTGGCCAATTTCGTCAATGATCCCAAGCTGGATGCACCGGAGTGCCTGACGCCCGCTTGATGCGGTGGCAGGCAACTGCAGAAAAACCTGGGGTTAAATCTTCCCTATGGCTCTGGCGGCGCCACGCTTCTGCGCCTAGGATACGCGGCACGTACCCAGGGAGTGTTTTATGCGTAAGTCATTCGTTCTCAGCCTGCTCGCTGCCGGCGTCCTGCTGAGCGGCTGCCAGGCGGTGAATACCACCAGTGGCGGCGCTGTTGGCGTTGAGCGCAAGCAGTACATGTTCAGCATGCTGTCGACCGACGAGGTCAACAAGATGTACGCGCAGTCCTATCAGCAGACCTTGAGTGAAGCCTCTAGCAAGGGTGTGCTGGACAAAAGCAGCGCCGAAGCCAAGCGCGTGCAGGCCATTGCCGACCGCCTGATCGCCCAGGCGCCGCAGTTCCGCCCGGATTCCGCGCAGTGGAAGTGGGAAGTCAACGTCATCAAGAGTGACGAACTCAACGCCAATTGCGGTCCTGGCGGCAAGATCATCGTCTACACCGGCCTGATCGATCAGCTCAAGCTGACCGACGCTGAAATCGCCGCCGTAATGGGCCATGAGATCGCCCACGCCCTGCGTGAACATGGCCGTGAAGCGATGTCCAAGGCCTACGGTATCCAGATGGCCCGCTCCGGTGCCGGTGCGCTGCTGGGCCTGGGCCAGGACAGCATGGCCCTTGCTGACACCGTGGTGAACTACTCGATGACCCTGCCGAACAGCCGCGCCAACGAGAACGAGGCTGATCTGATCGGTCTTGAGCTGTCGGCCCGTGCCGGCTATGACCCGAACGCCGCGATCACCTTGTGGAACAAGATGAGCAAGGCATCGGAGGGCGCCCCGCCTGAGTTCATGAGCACTCACCCAGCTTCGGCCAGCCGGATTGCCTCGTTGCAGGCGGCTATTCCGAAGGTGATGCCGTTGTATCAGGCTGCCAGGAAGTAAGCGGTATTGGGGTCGCAACGCGGCCCCAGACCAGTTGCTCAACCAATCCAGCCACTGCTCTTCATCGCCGAATACACCGCGACGATCGCCAGCACCACGAACGCCGTGGCAGCCAGGCGCCGAATCAGCGTCAGCGGCAACTTCTCCGCCGCAAAGTTACCCGCCAGTACCACCGGCACGTTGGCAATCAACATGCCCAGAGTGGTACCGATAATGACCATGATCAGGTGCGGATACTGCGCCGCCAGCATCACGGTGGCGACTTGAGTCTTGTCGCCGATCTCGGCCAGGAAGAACGCAATCAAGGTCGTCACGAACGGCCCGAAGCGGCGCGCTGCGCTGCTTTCGTCGTCGTCCATCTTGTCTGGCACCAGGGTCCACAAGGCGGTCGCGACAAAGCTAGCAGCCAGCACCCAGTGCAACACCGACTCGGTGAAGAAGCCACTGACCCACGCGCCTACCGCACCCGCCGCAGCATGGTTGGCCAGGGTGGCGACAACGATACCGGCGATGATCGGCCAGGGTTTGCGAAAACGGGCGGCAAGGATGAGCGCGAGCAGTTGCGTCTTGTCGCCGATTTCGGCGAGCGCGACGATTGCAGTTGGTACGAGGAGGGATTCCAGCATCAGGGTTCCTACGGGGGCGGGTCGACACGGCTATGACACGTACTACCTCCCCGCCCCGGGTAAGGTGTGCGTGTCATAGGTCTTGTCAAACCCTGGGTCCGTCTGTGCGGACCGTGGGTCGTACGCGCCATGGTCTGAGGACCAAGTATGTTGACGCGTACCGGGCAAGCTTGAGTGCTTGCGGGAGACTACTCCCCTAGGACGGAGCGGATTCTGCCTAGGCAAATCCGTTTGGGCAAGCGCTATTTTCTATCCGCGTTTGGCCTGATAAATCCTGAAACCCTGTTCTTCGATAAGCGTCTTGCAGTTGCCCAGAGCCTGCTGGATATACGGTTGATAGCGCAGGAAGGTATTCGCTACGAGGCGAAGTTCGCCACCTGATCGAAGATGTTCGGCTGATTTTTTCAGCAGTGTTTCCGAAGCGTTGTAGTCGGTGTGGACCCCGGTATGGAACGGCGGGTTGCTCAGGATTACCTGTAAATCACGCGGCGCCGCATCGATGCCATCGCCACTGATGACTTCAGCTTCCAGGCCATTGGCGGCAAGGGTGAGGCGGCTGCTGGCAACCGCAAAGGCATCGACGTCGAGCAGGGTCACCTGGCTGTCTGGGTAGCGACGCTTGATGATCGAGCCAATTACGCCCGCGCCGCAGCCGAAGTCGAGCACCGGGCCAACCGCCAGGCCGTCCAGGTGCTCGAGCAGCAGGGCGGTGCCGCGGTCCAGCCGGCCATGGCTGAACACGCCTGGCAGGCTGACGATCTGCAGCGGACCATCGGCCAGCGGCAGTTCGAAGCGTTCGGCCAGGCTCTCCAGCGCAGGGGCGGCCGGGGCGTTGTCGACGGTCACCTGCCACAGTTGGCAGTGACGCGCACTGTCGAGCTTGCGCGGTTTGCCGAAGGCTTGCAGCAGCTTGGCACCACCCTCGATCCCGCCGCGCTTTTCACCGACCAGATACAGCTCGCGGCCAGCCAGGCGCGAAGCCAGAGCGTTGAGCAGGTAGGCAGCCAGTTCGCGCGACTTGGGCATGAACACCACTGCGGCATCGAACGGCACCTGCGGCGGCTCGACGCCGTGCTGGTTGCGCCCGGCAAAGCGCGCTTCGAGCAGGGCCTGGTCGCCGGCGTGCCAGGTCCAGCCGTGGGCCTGCGGCAGTTGGCCGAGCAGATCGTCGGCGGGCAGGCCGGCAAGCAGCACCGAGCCCTGGAACAACTCCGCCTGACGGAGCAACACTTCACTGCGCGGGTCCATGGACGACGCCTCCTGAAAAAAGTCGCGCAGTGTAGCAGAGGCGGGCTCGGCTCAGCTGACCACGCGGCGCGGCGTGCCGGCAAAGAACGCCTGGGCGTTTTCGCTCAACTGACCGACGATACGCTGCCGCGCCTCGACCGCGCCCCAGGCACTGTGCGGGGTAACGATCAGGCGGGGCACATCCGCCTGCAACAGCGGGTTGCCGTTGACCGGTGGCTCGACGCTGAGCACGTCGGTCGCCGCGCCGCCCAGATGGCCACTGCGCAGGGCATCGGCCAAGGCCTGTTCATCGATCAGGCCGCCGCGGGCGGTGTTGACCACCAACGCGCCGGGCTTGAGCAGGGCCAGTTCACGCTGGCTGATCATGTGCCGGGTGTGTTCATTGAGGGGGCAATGCAGGGTCAGCGCATCGATCTGCGGCAGCAGCTCGTCCAGCGGCAGGCGCTCGGCACGGGCAGGGCGGCCGGGAATCTGCCCGGTCAGCACGCGCATGCCAAAGGCCTCGGCCAGGCGAGCTACCGCTCCGCCCAGCTCGCCGTGGCCAAGCAGGCCGAGGGTCTTGCCTTGAAGTTCGACGATAGGGAAGTCGAGCAGGCAGAACTGGCTGGCCTTGGCCCATTGACCGTCGGCGACCGCACGCTGGTAGTCGCACAGGCGGGTCGCCAGCGCCAGCAGCAACGCCAGGGTGTGCTGCGCCACCGAAGGCGTGCCGTAGCCCTGGCAGTTGCACACGGTGATGCCCTGGGCGCGCGCGGTGGCCAGGTCGACGTTGTTGGTGCCGGTTGCTGCCACCAGGATCAGTTGCAACTGTGGGTTGGCCGCCAATACGTCTGCATCCAGCAGCACCTTGTTGCTGATTGCCACAGTGGCGCCCTGCAGGCGTTCGGCAACCTGTTCCGGGGCTGTCGCGCCGTGCAGCGTGAGGGTGTCGAAGCAGGCCGTGAGCGCGCTGAGGTCGAGGTCGCCGAGGTCCAGTGAGTCGTGGTCGAGAAATACAGCGGTGTGGCTGGCGGTCATGATCAGTCCTGTACTGGGCGGTGAGCGGAGATGGCTGATCCAAGACCCTACACAAACCGCCAGCAAAACGCATTGCCGGCGTTCACGAGAGCGGACACCCGCGCGGCAGCACTCATACTTGCGCCGCGCAAATCATTCCTTCGGCTGATTTGGCTGTCACATCTGCGCTCTAGAGTAACCGCCTGACCTCGCCCGACTCGAAAAAGGGATAACCATGCTGCAGACGCGCATCATCCAACCCGCTGAAGGTGCTTACCAATTCCCGCTGCTGATCAAGCGCCTGCTGTTGTCTGGCAGCCGCTACGAGCGGACCCGCGAGATCGTCTACCGCGACCAGTTGCGCCTGACCTACCCGCAGTTGGTCGAGCGCATCGCGCGCCTGGCCAACGTCCTCAGCGAGGCCGGGGTCAAGCCGGGCGACACCGTGGCCGTGATGGATTGGGACAGCCACCGTTATCTGGAATGCATGTTTGCCATCCCGATGATCGGCGCGGTGGTGCACACCATCAACGTGCGCCTGTCACCTGAGCAGATTCTCTACACCATGAACCATGCCGAGGACCGGCTGGTGCTGGTCAACAGCGATTTCGTTGGCCTGTACCAAGGCATCGCCCCTCAGCTGACCACGGTTGAAAAGACCCTGCTGCTGACCGACGGCCCAGACAAGCGCGCTGAACTGCCGAACCTGATCGGCGAGTACGAACAACTGCTGGCCGCCGCCAGCCCGCAGTACGCCTTCCCTGATTTCGACGAGAACTCGGTGGCGACCATGTTTTACACCACCGGCACCACCGGCAACCCCAAGGGCGTGTACTTCACCCATCGGCAACTGGTGCTGCATACCCTGGCGGAAACTTCGGTACTGGGCAGCATCGACAGCGTGCGCCTGCTCGGCAGCAATGATGTCTATATGCCGATCACGCCGATGTTTCATGTGCATGCCTGGGGTATCCCCTACGCCGCCACGCTGATGGGCATAAAGCAGGTCTACCCTGGCCGTTACGAGCCGGACATGCTGCTCAAGCTGTGGCGCGAGGAGAAGGTCACCTTCTCCCACTGCGTACCGACCATCCTGCAGATGCTGCTCAGTTGCCCATCCTCCAAGGACCAGAACTTCGGTGGCTGGAAGATCATCATTGGCGGCAGCGCGCTGAACCGTTCGCTGTATCAGGCCGCACTGGCCCGTGGCATCCAGCTCACCGCAGCCTACGGCATGTCCGAGACCTGCCCGCTGATCTCGGCAGCGCACATCAACGAAGAGCTGCAGGCCGGTGGCGATGACGAGCGGGTCAGTTACCGGATCAAGGCCGGGGTGCCGGTGCCGCTGGTGGAAACGGCGATTGTCGACAGCGATGGCAATTTCCTCCCGGCCGACGGCGAGACCCAGGGCGAGCTGGTGCTGCGTGCGCCGTGGCTGTCGATGGGCTATTTCAAGGAACCGGAAAAAAGCACTGAACTGTGGGCCGGCGGCTGGCTGCATACCGGTGACGTCGCCACCCTCGACGGCATGGGCTACATCGACATCCGCGACCGCATCAAAGATGTGATCAAGACTGGCGGTGAATGGGTTTCCTCGCTCGACCTCGAAGACCTGATCAGCCGTCACCCGGCGGTGCGCGAGGTAGCAGTGGTTGGCGTGGCCGATCCGCAGTGGGGCGAGCGACCGTTTGCCCTGCTGGTTGTGCGCGATGGGCAGAGCCTGGACGCCCGTGCGCTCAAGGAGCACCTCAAGCCGTTCGTCGAGCAGGGTCATATCAACAAGTGGGCGATTCCCAGCCAGATTGCCGTTGTTACTGAAATTCCCAAGACCAGCGTCGGCAAGCTGGACAAGAAGCGCATCCGCATTGACATCGTCGAGTGGCAGGCGAGCAACAGCGCCTTCCTGTCGACCCTGTAAAGTGCAATGGCAAGTCGGTCTGATACGTTAGACCCGCATTGCAGAGAGGATGGCGCCTTGTCAAATAGCAGATTTGCGCCATGCTAGAGCACTGTCAGCTCGCACACCGGACTGGATCGGGGCGAGCGGCAGGCACGGAACGCAAATCACACTTTAGAGGGATCTAGCGTCCGAGCCTGCTGGCTATAGTCAGGGCCAGGGGTTTTCAGAAACGGAGGGGGAGCGCTGCGTGCAACTCGCAGCGTCGCAGGTGCAAGCCTGCCTACCGGTCAGCCGGACCGTTTCTGCAAGGACTCACTGCCATAACAAAAAAGAACATGGAGTAGCGTCGATGAAATCTGCACACCCGTTCTGGCGTCGGGCAAGACTGCCCTTTGCCGTCAGCCTCGCTTCTACGCTCGCAAGCCCTGCATTCGCTGTCAGCTTCAACATCGGTGAAATCGAAGGCCAGTTCGATTCGTCGCTGTCGGTCGGTGCCAGTTGGTCAACCGCCAGCCCGAACAAGAACCTGATCGGCGTCAACAATGGCGGCAAAGGGCTTTCGCAGACCTCCGACGATGGTCACCTGAACTTCAAGCGCGGTGAGACCTTCTCGAAAATCTTCAAGGGCATCCATGACCTTGAGCTGAAGTACGGCGACACCGGCATCTTCGTCCGGGGCAAGTACTGGTACGACTTCGAGCTCAAGGATGAAAACCGCGAGTTCAAGGACATCAGCGATTCCAACCGCAAGGAGGGCGCCAAGTCTTCCGGTGCCGAGCTGCTCGATGCGTTCGTCTATCACAACTACTCGATTGCCGACCAACCCGGTTCGGTGCGTTTCGGCAAGCAAGTGGTCAGCTGGGGTGAAAGCACCTTCATTGGCGGCGGCATCAACTCGATCAACCCGATCGATGTGGCGGCCTTCCGCCGTCCAGGCGCCGAGATCAAGGAAGGCCTGATCCCGGTCAACATGTTCTACATCTCGCAGAGCCTGACCGACAACCTCTCGGCCGAGGCCTTCTACCAGCTGGAATGGGACCAGACGGTTGTCGATAACTGCGGCACGTTCTTCTCTCAGCCGGACATCATTGCCGACGGCTGCACCGACAACCTGCGGGTGCTCAACAGCGGTCGCACCATCGGTGCCTTGCCACCGGCAGCGCAGGGTCTGCTCGCCACGCGCGGCGTAGACTTCAATGACGAGGGCGTTCTGGTGCGCCGCAGTGCCGACCGTGACGCCCGTGACAGCGGCCAGTTCGGCGTAGCGTTGCGTTACATGTTCGAGCCGCTGGACACCGAGTTCGGCGCCTACTTCATGAACTACCACAGCCGTGCGCCCATCTTCAGTGCCACCGGCGCAGACCCTTCGGTGTTCCGCGGCGTCGCGACCTTGCCACCTGCTCTTCGCGCATTGGCGCCGCTGATCGTTGCGGGCAACTCGAAGTACTTTGTCGAATACCCGGAAGACATCCGCCTGTACGGCTTGAGCTTCTCGACCACGCTGCCAACCGGTACCGCCTGGAGCGGTGAACTCAGCTACCGGCCGAATGCGCCGGTGCAGCTCAACACCACCGACATTCTGTTCTCCGGCGTGCGTCCGCTCGGCGGTGCCTTGGCCAATGCGTCGCTGCTCAACGGCACACCTGGGCAGGACCTGCACGGCTACCGCCGCAAGGAAATCACTCAGTTCCAGACCACCCTGACGCACTTCTTCGATCAGGTGATGGGCGCCAGCCGCATGACCGTGGTCGGCGAAGTCGGGGTAACGCACGTTGGCGGCCTGGAGAATGCCCGGGAAACCCGTTACGGCCGCGATCCGGTCTATGGCCCTGGGCCGCTGCCGGCCACCGGTGGTGCGGATACCTGCCTGGCGCTCAATACCAGCACCATTGGTGGTGCCGGTGCCGGTGCGTCCACCGCCAACCTCAGCCGCAAGTGCGAAAACGACGGCTACACCACGAGCACGTCGTGGGGCTACCGCGGCCGCGTGATCTGGGACTACAACGATGTGTTCGCCGGGGTCAACCTGAAGCCAAGCGTGGCCTGGTCGCACGACGTGTCCGGTTACTCACCTGGCCCTGGCGCCAACTTCGAGGAAGGCCGCAAAGCCGTCAGCCTGGGTCTGGATGCCGAATACCAGAACACCTACACAGCGAGCCTGTCGTACACCAACTTCTTTGACGGCAAGTACACCACCGTGGATGACCGCGACTTCGTTGCGCTCAGCTTCGGCGTGAACTTCTAAGCCCATTGATCCAGGACGACCAACCAATGAACAAGACCAGAAGTCTGCTGAAGGCCGGTGTACTGGGCATGTCCCTGCTGGCAACCAGCGTCATGGCTGCGGTTTCCGCCGACGAGGCGGCAAAGCTCGGCAGCAGCTTGACCCCGATGGGCGCAGAAAAAGCCGGTAACGCCGATGGCTCCATCACCGCCTGGCAACCGCTGTCGAAAACGGCCGGCAGCGTTGATGCCAAGGGATTCCTTTCTGACCCGTATGGCAGCGAGAAGCCCAAGTTCACCATCACTGCGCAGAACGTCGAGCAGTACAAGGACAAGCTTTCGCCTGGCCAGTACGCGATGTTCAAGCGCTACCCGGAAACCTACAAGATCCCGGTCTACCCGACCCATCGCGGCTCGACCGTGCCGGATGACGTGTTTGCCGCGATCAAGCGCAACGCCACCAAGACCAACCTGGTGGCGGGCGGCAACGGCCTGGAGAACTTCGAGACGGCTATCCCGTTCCCGATTCCCAAGAGCGGCGTCGAGGTGATCTGGAACCACATCACCCGCTATCGCGGTGGCAGTGTGACGCGCCTGGTTACCCAGGTAACGCCGCAACCCAACGGCTCCTACAGCCCGGTATCGTTCTCGGACCAGTTTGTGTTCCGCGACAAGCTGAAAGATTACGACCCAGCCAACCCGGGCAACGTGCTGTTCTACTTCAAACAGAAGGTCACCGCGCCTTCGCGCCTGGCGGGCACCGTGCTGCTGGTGCACGAGACCCTTGACCAGGTCAAGGAGCCGCGCAAGGCCTGGGTCTACAACGCCGGCCAACGTCGCGTGCGCCAGGCACCGCAGGTGTCCTACGATGGTCCGGGTACTGCGGCGGACGGGCTGCGTACATCCGATAACCTCGACATGTTCAACGGCGCGCCAGATCGCTACGACTGGAAGCTTGAAGGCAAGAAGGAGATGTACATCGCCTCCAACACCTACAAGCTCGATTCGCCAAGCCTGAAATACGCCGACATCGTCAAGCCCGGTCACATCAACCAGGACCTTAGCCGCTATGAGCTGCGCCGTGTCTGGCATGTGGTCGCGACATTGAAGCCGGGCCAGCGGCATATCTATGCCAAGCGCGACTTCTATATCGATGAGGATACCTGGCAAGCCTCGGTGATCGACCAGTACGACGGTCGCAACCAGTTGTGGCGCGTGTCCGAAGCGCATGCTCAGGACTACTACAACAACCAGGTGCCGTGGTACACACTCGAGACGATCTATGACCTGCAGTCGGGTCGTTACCTGGCTCTGGGCCTGAAAAACGAAGAAAAACGTGCCTATGACTTTGGCTTCACCGCCAGCAAGGCCGACTTCCAGCCAGCGGCGTTGCGCCAGGACGGTATTCGTTAATCAACTCAGCTAAAAACTCCGCGTGACTCCCAGAACGCCCCGGCCCGCCGGGGCGTTTTGATTTCCGATGCGCACTGACGGGTTGCCGTAAATCAGCTCTGTCGCTTTTTGTCGTAGTCTTTTGCCGGATAAACACACCCATCATCTTCAAATAGGCTGCGATACCCGCTAGTCTCGCATCAACCTGCTGTGCTGATGTCTCCCTCATAACGAGCCGGCCATGACTGATCTGTCCCGTACGCATGGATACACCAGCCAGGCCCTGGGCCTGCTGGACGGGCGTTTTTTCCGGCCACCGTTGCCCGATGGCCACGTGCCCCGTGGGCGTCTGTGCCAGCGCCTTCATGCGGGGCTGTCCGGCAGGCTGTTGCTGATCAACGCGCCCGCCGGTTTTGGCAAAAGTTCATTGGCGATCGAATTCTGCGAGTCCCTGCCTGATCACTGGCGCAGCCTGTGGCTGGGTTTGAGCCAAAGGGATGCCGACCCTGGCCGCTTCCTCGAGCGCCTGCTTGAAGGTTTGCAGCAGTATTGCCCGGCGCTGGGCGGGCAGGCCATGGGCCTGTTGAAGATGCGCCAGCGTCATCAGCCGTTCGCCTTCGAAGAGTGGCTCGACGGCCTGCTCGACGAGCTGGCGCTGTACCTGCAAAGTGATAGCCCGATCCTGCTGGTGCTTGACGATTACCACCTGGCGCAGGGGCCGGTGCTCGACCGTTGTTTGCAGTTCTTCCTCAATCACCTGCCAAACGGCCTGGTGCTGATGGTTACCAGCCGCCAACGCCCCGATTGGCACCTGGCTCGCCTGCGCCTGTCGCGCCAACTCAGCGAACTCAACGAGCAGGACCTGCGCCTTACTGCCGACGAAGCGCTGGCGGTGCTCGGCCGCCAGCCCACCGGCTTGCGCGGGCAGGCACTGGACAACCTGATCCAGCGCAGCGATGGCTGGGTAGCGGGGCTGCGTTTCTGGCAGTTGGCGGCCAGCGAGTCGGGCGACGAACATGCGTTGCCGCAGGCCTTGCATGGCGGGGAAGGGCTGATCCGTGACTACCTGCTCGAAGAAGTGATCGATATCCTGCCGGCCGACGTGCAGGCGTTTTTGTACGAGACCGCCAGCCAGGAGCGCTTCTGTGCCGAGCTGTGCGACGCCCTGCGCGCACGTCAGGACAGCGCCGGCATCCTGCGCTACCTGCAAGCGCATCAGGTGTTTCTGGTGCCGCTGGATGAACACGGCCATTGGTATCGCTACCATCATCTGTTCTCTGACCTGCTGCGTAGCCGCCAGCACAGCGCGCCGCTGGCTGACCTGCACCTGCGCGCCTGCCGCTGGTTTCAGGCCCAGGGCCTGCTTGACGAAGCGGTCGAGCAGGCTCTGCGCGCCGGCCATCTCGATGTGGCGGCAGACCTGGTGCAGAGCCTGTCCGAGGAGCAACTGCTGGCCGAGCAAAACGTCGGCATGCTCCTGCGCTGGAAGATGGACCTGCCCGACAGCCTGTTGATCAGCACGCCGCGTTTGATCGTGCTGTACAGCTGGGCGTTGGGCCTGGCCTGCCAGTTGGATGCTGCCGAAGAACTGGCGGCGCACCTCAGCCGGTTTTTGCCGGCGCCCTCGGCCACCGCCCAGCGCTCGATGCTGGCGCAGTGGCTGGCCCTTAGCGGTGTCATCGCCCGCGGCCGCGGCGACCGTGAGCGCACCCTGAGCTACTGCGGCGAAGCGTTGCAGAGCCTGCCCACCAAGCGCTACGGCCAGCGTCTGGTGTGCTTGTCTACCCTGTCCAACCTGGCTATCGCCGACGCCGACTTCTGGCGCGCTCGGGGCTGGAACCGCGAAGCGCTGGAGCTGGCTCAGCGGGTCGGCAACCCATTGTTCGAAGCACTCGCCCATTACGATCGGGCGCGGGTGCTGCATGCCCGCGGCGAAATCCGCCGGGCGCTGGATGAAGTTCGCCAGGGCTTGCTGCGCCTGCAGGATCTTTCCGCGCAGCGGCTGTACGCGGTACGTGCCAGGCTGACCTTGTACGAGGGCCACCTGCTCGCGGCGCACCTTCAGCCAGCACTGGGCCGCGCGCGCTTGCGTGCGGGTCTCAGCGAGGCGCGTGCCTGTCGCGATATCAGTGTGCTGATCGGCCATTGCGTGATTGCCTCGCTGGACGGCCGCGAAGGGCAGTATGCCGAAGCCTTCGCCGAACTCGCCGAAGCCGAGCGCTTGATGCATATCTGGGACGTCCCGCCGATCTTCTACCTGGCCATGATCACCCTGGTGAAGTGCGAACTGTGGCTGGCCCAGGGCCGCACCGACCTGGCCGAGTCGTGGCTGCTGCGCCTTGGCCAGACCTACGGCGGCGAGCAGCCCGCTGCGGCCCCCGAGTTTCACCCGTTGCTGCCATTGCACATCGAGCTGCAACAGGCCCTGTTGGAGCGCGTTCAAGGCCGTTCGGCGCAGGCTGTCGAGCGCCTGCATGGGTTGGTCGAGCGTGGTCTGGCCAGCGGTGGCCAACTGCTGGTTACCAGTGCCTTGTGCCAGCTTATTGCGTTGCATCTGGCCGAGGGCCGCGAGCAGTCCGCCGCCAGCCTGTTGCCGCAAGCGCTACTGGCCGCCCAAGGTGGCGCCTTGCAAGCATTTCAACGGTTGCTGGAAGAACAGCCGCGATGGCTGCGCGAGCAGCTCTCGGCGCGCCCCGGTTGCAGCGTCCAGCTCGCCCTGCTGGCGCGCCTGCCGCAGCCCCAGGTAAGCGCAATGGGCACGGGCGAAGCGTTGAGCGGGCGGGAGTTGGCGGTGCTTGAGTTGATCGCCCAAGGCTGCTCGAACCAGCAGATCAGCGAGCGCCTGTTCATCTCGCTGCACACCGTCAAGACCCACGCCAGCCACATCAACAGCAAGCTCGGCGTAGAACGTCGCACCCAGGCGGTAGCCAAGGCCAAGGCGCTGGGCCTGCTGCCCTGAGCTCTGCGCCACGGACTGCGAATTCGCCCTCAGCTTTCTCTCCCTTCTGCCGATAAACAGGTCGGCGACACCCATCGCCTCGGGTCATTTTCAATCTTCTGCCATGACAGGTCGTGTTGATGCTGCAGTACGGGCAAAAAAGCTTTCTGATCGTCGATGACTTCACCGACTTTCGCACCTCGGCCCGCTCCATGCTCCGCGAGCTGGGCGCGCGCGATGTGGACACCGCCGACAGCGGCGAACAGGCGCTGCGCATGTGCGCGCAGAAACGCTACGACTTCATCCTGCAGGACTTTCACCTGGGCGATGGCAAGAAGAACGGTCAGCAGGTACTCGAAGACCTGATCCTCGACAAGTTGATCAGTCACGAGTGCGGGTTTCTCATGGTCACCGCCGAGAGCAGCCAGGCCATCGTGCTCAGCACCCTCGAGCACGAGCCGGATGCCTACCTGACCAAGCCGTTCAACCGCGTCGGCCTGGCCCAGCGGCTGGAAAAACTGCTGCAGCGCAAAACCCTGCTCAAGCCCATTTTGCAGGCCCTTGATCGCGGTCGCCCGGCCGAAGTCATGGCCGCCTGCGCCGCGTTGTGCAAACAAGACCCGCGCTTTGCGCCGCTCTGCCTGCGCTACCGCGCCGATGCCCTGCGCGATCTCGGTCGCTTCGAGGAGCTGGAGAAGTTTCTCTCGTCGATCCTCGCCAGCCGGCCGCAGCCGTGGGTGTACTCGATGCTCGGCAGCGTATTGCACAAGCGCGGACAGAATGACCAGGCCAAGGGTGTGTACGAGCAGGCGCTGAAGACCTTTCCGATCATGCCTGCGCTGTATGACGGCATGGCCGATGTGCTGGTCGCCCAGGGCGATACCAAGCGTGCCCAGCATATGCTCGAAGAGGCCGTGCGCCTGTCGCCACTGGCGGTTCGCCGCCAGGCTGCGCTGGGCAAACTGGCAATGGGCAACGATGACTTCGAAAGCGCCTCCAAGGCCTTCCGCCATGCGGTCAGCCAAGGCCAGAGCTCGCGCTACAAGGACGCCGAAACCAACCTCGGCCTGGCCCAGGCGCTGATGAGCAAGAACGCAGGCTTTGGCCTCGACGCACGCACCCGCGTCGAGATCAACACCGTGCTTAGCGAAGTGGCCAAGGAAAACGGCGAGGACCAGGGTTTGCAGGTACGTGCGCGGTTGATGAAAGCGGCCAGCCTGCAACAGGCCGGCGACCCTGAAACCGCCGCCAAGCTGACTGAACAGGCCATGCAGCGGCTGGATAACATGGACCAGTTCTTTTCGGTCGACGCTGCCCTGACCGTGGCCAAGCAGCTCCAGCAACTGGGCCAGGAAGCCGCTGGCACCGGCATCCTCAAGGGCTGCGTGGAAACCTACGGCGATGATCCCAAGGTCATGCAGAGCGTGGCGAAGATGACCGACGACCCGCTGGTACTGGGCGCCGTGACCGAAGCGGTCGATCTCAACCGCCAAGGTGTGCGCTGCTATCAGGCCGGTCAGCTCGACGAGGCGTTGGGCATGTTCCGCCGGGCGCTGTCGCTGCAGCCGAAAAACATCAGTATCGCTTTGAACACGGCCCAGGCCCTGTTGCGTATCGCGGGTGAGTCGCCGTCGCCCGAGTCCATGCTGGAGTGCCGCAGCTGCCTGCAAAGCGTGGCCGGCATCCCCACCAGCGACAGCCGCTACGACCGTTATCGAAAACTGCATATGCGGGTGTTTGGCGCATGAATCAGGAAAACCCGGGGCTGGATTTTTCGACGGTGATCGCCTCCACCGTGCACGACATGAAAAACTCCCTGTCAGCGTTGATTCAAGCGCATAACCAGTGGCTGGCGCGGCTGCCCGAAGCGCAGCGGCAAGGCACCGAGCAGGGCGTCATGGAGCACGAATTCGGCCACCTCAACGGCATGCTGGTGCAGATGCTCGGGCTGTACAAGCTGGGCGTCAATCAGCTGCCGATCTGCCCCGGCTACCACGAGCTGGAAGACTTCATCGAGGCCCAGCTGGCGGCGCATCAGGAAACGCTCAAGCACCGCGATATCCTCGCCACCTGGCGCATCGAAAGCGCCAGCCCGCTGGGCTTCTTCGACCGCGAGCTGGTGGCCTCGGTGATCTCCAACGTGCTCACCAACGCCATGCGCTACGCCGGCCACGCCTTGCTGATCGGCATCGAAGAAGACGGCGAGCAATTGATCATCAGCGTCAATGACGACGGCCCGGGTTACCCCGAGCGCATGCTCGAACGCCAGCAGGACTACATCCAGGGCCTGGACGCCAGCACCGGCAGCACTGGCCTGGGCCTGTACTTCGCCGCGCGGATTGCAGCCCTGCATGAGCGCAATGGCGTCACCGGCCGCATCGAAATCAGCAATGGCGGCGCCCTCGGCGGCGGCTTGTTCAGGCTTTATCTGCCCTGAGTCGAGGTATCATGCTCAGCATTCTTCAGCTGAGCAGAGCCGCCATGACCAGCGCCGCCCCATGCCTTATCCGCGAAACCTTCCCGGTCGGGCCGTTGCAGTGCAACTGCACCCTGATCGGTGACCCGCTGAGCAAGAAAGCCATCGTCGTCGACCCAGGCGGTGACCCGGAAAAGATCGTCGCTCGCCTGCAAGCCCATGGCCTGACACTGGTCAGCATCATTCACACCCATGCCCACCTTGACCACTTTCTCGCCTCTGGCCGGCTCAAGGAGCTGACCGGCGCGACCTTGCACCTGCACAAAGACGACCAGCCACTGTGGGACAACCTCGAGATGCAGTGCCAGATGTTCGGTGTGCCATACACGCCGGCGCCGCCACCGGATCGCTGGCTGGCCGATGACGAAGAGCTGGCCTGTGGCTGCGGCGTCGCCCTGCATACGCCGGGGCATAGCCCGGGTTCGATGAGCTTCTGGTTTGCCGATGCCAAGTTGCTGATTGCCGGGGACACCTTGTTCCGCCGGGGCGTTGGCCGCACCGATTTGTGGGGTGGCGACCAGCACGCTATCGTTCGATCGATCAGGGACCGTTTGTATCGGCTGGATGAAGACGCGGTGGTGGTGGCCGGGCACGGCCCAGACACGCGCCTGGGTGATGAGATGCGCGAGAACCCTTTCGTACGCGCTTGAATGTTCATGGAATTATTCAGCCCGGCAATGATCCAAACCCGGCATGGGTCAACGTACGATTACTGCACACTTGAATTTCTGTAGGAGCTTTCCATGATGCGTCGTCTGATTATCGTCGCTACTGCCGCTGCCCTGATGGCAGGCTGTGCTGGCCAGAACCCTTATGACAACCAAGGCCAGAGTTCTGGTGGCGTGAGCAAGACTGCCAAATACGGCGGCCTGGGTGCTCTGGCGGGTGCTGTGGCTGGCGCGGCCATCGACCACAACAACCGCGGCAAAGGCGCACTGATTGGTGCAGCCGCCGTGGGTGCTGCCGCTGCAGGTTACGGTTACTACGCCGACAGGCAGGAAGCGGCGCTGCGCGAAAGCATGGCCAACACCGGCGTCGAAGTGCAGCGTGAAGGTGACCAGATCAAGCTGATCATGCCTGGCAACATCACCTTTGCCACCGATTCGGCGAACATCTCGCCTAGCTTCTACACCCCGCTGAACAACCTGGCGGGCTCGTTCAAGCAGTTCAACCAGAACACCATCGAAGTGATCGGCTTTACCGACAGCACCGGTAGCCGCCAACACAACATGGACCTGTCGCAGCGTCGCGCGCAGGCAGTCAGCACCTACCTGACGTCCCAGGGCGTGGATGCTTCGCGGGTGTCGGTACGTGGTCTTGGCCCGGATCAGCCGATTGCCAGCAACGCCGATGCCAACGGGCGTGCGCAGAATCGCCGGGTTGAAGTCAACCTGAAGCCGATTCCTGGCCAGCAGTATCAGCAGTAATCTGCGGCGGGGTTGAGATTGCTGGGGCCGCTGTGCGGCCCTTTCGCGACACAAGGCCGCTCCTACAGGCACCGCGCACGTCTCGGATTTGCGCGGTCCCTGTAGGAGCGGCCTTGTGTCGCGAAAGGGCCGCATCACGGCCCCAGATGAACCCACTCAAATATTCCTGCTCGCCTGAATCGCCGTCAGCGCGATGGTATGCACAATGTCATCCACTTGCGCGCCACGCGGCAGGTCATTCACCGGTTTGCGCAAACCCTGCAGCATCGGCCCCAGGCTGACCCCGTCAGTGCTGCGCTGCACCGCCTTGTGGGTGGTATTGCCAGTGTTCAGGTCGGGGAACACGAACACCGTCGCGCGCCCAGCCACCGGGCTTTGCGGCGCCAGCTGGCGGGCGATCTCGGGGTTGGCCGCAGCGTCATACTGCAGCGGCCCGTCGATCACCAGGCGCTGTTCGGCCTGCTGTGCCAGACGCGTTGCCTCACGCACCTTCTCGACTTCCTCATCACTGGCCGAATCACTCGAATAGCTGATCATGGCCACCCGCGGTGCAATGCCGAAGGCCTCGGCCGACTGCGCGCTCTGCTGGGCGATCTCGGCCAGCTCGGCGGCGCTCGGGTGCGGGTTCATCACGCAGTCGCCGTACACCAGCACCTGTTCCGGGAACAGCATGAAGAACACCGACGACACCAGGCTGCTGCCGGGTGCGGTCTTGATCAGCTGCAGGGCCGGGCGAATCGTGTTGGCGGTCGAATGCACCAGGCCTGAGACCAGCCCGTCGACTTCATCCAGCGCCAGCATCATGGTGCCGATCACCACCGGGTCTTCCAGCTGTTGTTCGGCCATCGGCGCGTTGAGGTTCTTGCTCTTGCGCAGATCGACCATCGGCTCGACGTAACGGCCGCGGATCAAATCAGGGTCGAGAATTTCCAGATCCGGTGGCAGGGTAATGCCCTGGGCGCGGGCGACCGCCTGTACTTCTTCGGGCTTGGCCAGCAGCACGCAGCGGGCAATCCCGCGGGCCTGGCAAATAGCGGCGGCCTGCACCAGCAGCGGCTCGGCGCCCTCGGGCAGGACGATGCGCTTGTTGGCCTGCTGGGCGCGCTGGATCAACTGATAGCGGAACACCGCCGGCGACAGGCGCAGCTCACGCGGCGTGCCGCAGCGCTGGTGCAGCCAGGCCGCATCGAGCTGGCCGGCGACAAAATCGGTGATGAATTCGGCGCGTTCACGGTCATCGACCGGGATCTCGCGGTTGAGTGAATTGAGCCGGTTGGCGGTGTCGTAGGAGCCGGTGCTCACCGACAGGATCGGCAGGCCGGCCTGCAGCGCGCCACGACACAGCTCGAGAATACGCGGGTCGGGCTTGCTGTCGCTGGTCAGCAACAGGCCAGCCAGCGGTACGCCGTTGATCGCCGCCAGGCTTACGGCAAGGATGATGTCGTCGCGATCGCCAGGGGTCACCACCAGGGTGCCGGGCTTGAGCAGCGGCACCGTGTTGGCCACGGTGCGGGCACAGATGATGATGGTGTTCATCCGCCGTTGCTCGTAGTCACCGGCATTCAGTACTTGAGCACCGAGCAGATCGGCCACGTCGCGGGTGCGTGGCGCGTTCAGCTCGGGTTGGTAGGGGATGCAGCCGAGCAGGCGGAAGTCGTTGCCGCGCAGCAGCGGCGAGTGCTCGCGCAGGCGACTGGCGAACTCGCTCATGCTCTCCTCGGTGCGGACCTTGTTGAGGATCACCCCAAGTACTTTCGGGTCACGCGGGCCGCCGAACAACTGCGCCTGCAGCTCGACGCGGCCGGACAGTTCGCTGAGCACTTCGTTTTCCGGTGCCGAGACCAGGATCACCTCGGCATCCAGGCTTTTCGCCAGGTGCAGGTTGACCCGCGCGGCGTAGCTGGCATGCCGGGTCGGCACCATGCCCTCGACCACCACCACGTCCTTGCCGATGCAGGCCTGTTGGTACAGGCGAATGATTTCTTCGAGCAGTTCGTCGAGCTGGCCGTCGCCGAGCATCCGCTCGACCTGGCCCAGGCTCAGCGGCGTGGGTGGCTTCAGGCCGTGGGTGCGCGCCATCAGCTCGGTCGAGCGCTCCGGGCCGGTGTCACCCGGGTGGGGCTGGGCGATGGGCTTGAAGAAACCGACCTTGAGGCCGCCGCGCTCGAGCGCGCGGACCAGGCCGAGGCTGATGGAGGTCAGGCCGACACCGAAGTCGGTCGGTGCGATGAAAAATGTCTGCATGCGTGCTTCTCGAAATAAGCGGTGCAAAGAACCAATCGCCAAGGGTATCGCTAATCGGCGCCTTGTGCGCACCATCCACACGCGAATGTCTGGCCGATGCGCTGTTCGCGCTCGGCCGAATCGAGCACCCAGGGCCGCGCTTGCCAGGGCGGTTGATGGCGCAGGTGCTGGGTATGCCCGCACGTCAGTTCGACCACCCAGTGGCCCTGTTCGTCCTGATGAAACCCGCTGACCCGACTGACGGGGCGGGCATCGCCTGCAGTGCGTTCGCAATCGGGCGATGCGTTGGTTACACTTGTCCGCTCTACATTCTTTTGCAAAAGGTCTCGCCCCCATGCCGATCGCCGCCAACAAGGCCGTCTCCATCGACTATACCCTGACCAACGACGCCGGGGAGGTGATTGACAGCTCCTCTGGCGGCGCGCCGCTGGTTTACCTGCACGGTTCCGGCAACATCATTCCAGGCCTGGAAAAAGCCCTGGAAGGTAAAGATGTCGGCGAAGAACTCAACGTCACCATCGAGCCGGAAGACGCCTACGGCGAATACCTGGCCGAGCTGGTCAGCACCCTCAACCGCAGCATGTTCGAAGGTGTCGACGTGCTCGAAGTGGGCATGCAGTTCCACGCCTCGGCGCCGGACGGCCAGATGCAGATCGTCACCATCCGTGACCTGGACGGCGACGACGTGACTGTCGACGGCAACCACCCACTGGCCGGTCAGCGCCTGACCTTCCAGGTCAAGGTCGTTGCGGTACGTGATGCCAGCGAAGAAGAAGTTGCCCATGGCCACGTCCATGGCGAAGGCGGCCATCAGCACTGATATCTGCGCTAAGCTCAGGCAGTCGCCAGGCGCTCGGGCGAGCCGTCCTTGTCCTCCATGGGAGGGTTGACGGTTGGCCCGCGCGCCTTTTTAGTGGGCGCCGTTTGCCCCAGCGACAATCAGAAAGCCGGAAGGGGGAGTGATCATGAGTGCATTTCACGAGCTGACGTTGCAAGCATTGGACGGTAAAGACCTGCCTCTTGCGCCGTTCAAGGGCCAGGTGGTGCTGGTGGTCAACGTTGCCTCCAAGTGTGGCCTGACCCCGCAGTACGCCCCGCTGGAGTCGCTGCATCAGCAGTACAAGGGCAAGGGTTTCAGCGTGCTCGGGCTGCCATGCAACCAGTTTGCTGGCCAGGAACCAGGCAGCGAACGTGAGATTCAGGATTTCTGCAGCCTCAACTATGGGGTGAGTTTTCCGCTGAGCAGCAAGCTCGAAGTCAATGGTCCGCAGCGTCATTCGCTGTATCGGCTGCTGGCGGGTGAGGGTGCCGAGTACCCCGGTGATATCAGCTGGAATTTCGAAAAGTTTCTGGTGGGTAAGGACGGCCGCGTGCTGGCTCGTTTTGCCCCGCGCACGGCGCCGGATGATCCTGCGGTCCTGCAGGCGATCGAAAAAGCCCTGGCTTAGCGCTGCTGTTGCGAGCGGCCAGGGCTGGCTAACCGGCCCAGCGCCCGCAACGGCAGCGGTGGCCTGGCGCTGGATTCGTCGCAGGCCTGCTGCCAGGCATCACGCAAATAGCCTTCGAACTGCTCGACGATGGCTGGCCAGCCTTGCCGGCTGGCATGCTGTCGCGCATTCAGGCGCACCCGGCGCAGGGTCTCGCTTTCTTCCAGTAACCAGCAGGCTGCATCGATGAACCCGGCCTGGTCTCCTGGCATGGTCACGGCCCCGCTGTGCCCGTGACGCACATGCTGGGCCGCCGCGGCCTGGTCATAAGCGACCACTGCCAGGCCTGAGGCCATGGCCTCGAGCACGACGTTGCCAAACGTCTCGGTCAAGCTTGGAAACAGAAATACATCGCCACTGGCGTAGTGCTCGGCAAGGTTTTCGCCGCGCTGCGCGCCGCAGAACACCGCGTCTGGCAGTTGCTGCTGGAGGTTGGACCGCTGCGGGCCGTCGCCGACCATGATCAGGCGCAGGCGCCGTTGTGGACAACGCTGCTGGAGGGCGAGCAGGCACGGTTTGAGCAGGTTCAGGTTTTTTTCCGCGGCCAGCCGGCCGACATACATTAACGCCAGATCATCCTCAGCCAGGCCCCATGCTTCACGCAGCGTCTGGCTGCGCCGGGCGGGGTTGAACAGGCACGCATCGACTCCGCGTGCGAGCAGGGCCAGTTGGCTAAAGCCGCGTCGTTCGAGGTCAACCCGTTGGCTGACGCTGGGCACCAGGGTTATTGCGCTGCGCCGGTGGAACCCGCGCAGGTAGTGGGTCAGCAGCCGGGCCAGCAGGCCAAGCCCGTACTGGCCGGCATACTGCGCGAAGTTGGTGTGAAAGCCACTGACCACGGCAATCTTCAAGCGCCGTGCAGCCCGCAGCGCACTCAGCCCCAACGGGCCTTCGGTGGCGATATAGATCACGTCCGGACGCTGCCTGCGCCAGCGCCGCAGCAGCTTGTGCACGGAGATACCGCCCCATTGCAGGCCGGGGTAACCGGGTAGCGGCCAGCCTTTGCACAGCAGCAGGTCAGCATCATCAAGGCGCAGTGGATCGTGGGCCTGCCGCGGGCGCACCAGCTCAACCCTGTGCCCACGTGCGCGCAGACCATCGCTCAACCAGCCGAGGGTATTGGCCACGCCGTTGAGTTCAGGGGTAAATGTCTCGCTGACAAGGGTGATGCGCAGGCTTGGAGTGCTCATGACATAAAGTCTCCACCGCACCCGTTGCGTTCATATGACGACTGAATGACCGGCAAGTGACGGCTGGCTTGCGGGTGCGCCGGCCGGCGAATATTTCCGCTCAGGACGCTCAAGAACGGCCATATATCAGCCGATGCAGATGGATTCGGATGGCCGGTGCGCTCCAGGAGTGCGGTAATGTTCAACAGCAAGCTCAAGAAAGAAAACCAGCAACTGCGCGAAGACCTGATGTCCATGGAACAGGTCAAGAGCAGCCTCGACAGCGAGATGCTGGTGCTGCAGCTCGACCCGCAGGGGCGCATCGAATCGGTCAACGCCAACTTCGAACGTGAAATGGTCTATCGCGCCGACCAGTTGCTCGGCCGCAGCCTTGAAGAGATCGTCCCGGCGCACGTCAAGAAACTCGATTTCTATCAGCGCATGAAAGCCGCCATCAGCACCGGCGCGCACCTCAACGGCGCGTTCCGGCTGCTCCGAGGCAATGGCGAAGAAGCGTGGCTGCGTTCGATCCTGCAGCCGGTTCGCGATGTCGAGGGCCGCATCAAGTATTTCACCCTGCACTCCAGCGACCTGACCCGGACCATTGCCAGCTCGCGCGAGCACGAAAGCCTGATCAACGCACTGATGCGCTCCACGGCTGTCATCGAATTCAGCCTCGATGGCCAGGTGCTGACCGCCAACGAGCGCTTCCTGCAGACCATGGGCTACCGCATGGAACAGATCAAAGGCAAGCATCACCGCCAGTTCTGCGAGCCTGAAGAGGCTAATTCTGCGGGCTATCAGGTGTTTTGGGACAAACTGCGGCGTGGCGAGTTTGTCGCCGACCGCTTCAAGCGGATAGATGCCAATGGCCGTGTGGTATGGCTGGAAGCCTCCTACAACCCGATCATCGACGCCCACGATGTGCTTTACAAAGTGGTCAAGTTCGCCACGGTGATCACCGACCAGGTCAACCAGGAACAAGCGGTCGCCCAGGCTGCCGACATCGCCTACAGCACCTCGCTGGGCACCGATGCCAGCGCGTGCAAGGCCAATGACGTGGTGACCCAGACCGTCAGCGTGATGCGCGGCCTGGAAGCCTCGATGCAGCAGGCTGCCGAAGGTATCCAGGCGCTGGATACCCAGTCGCGGGTGATTGGCTCGATCATCAAGACCATCAGTGACATTGCCGGGCAGACCAACCTGCTGGCGCTCAACGCCGCCATCGAAGCAGCCCGCGCCGGGGAGCAGGGCAGGGGCTTTGCCGTGGTCGCTGACGAGGTACGTCAGCTCGCCTCGCGCACCAGCACCGCCACCGAAGAGATCGCCCGCGTTGTGCAGCAGAACGAGCAGTTGGCGCTGGCTGCGGTGGCGATCATCGACACCAGCAAGCGCCAGGCCGAGCAAGGCTTGAGCCTGGCTGGCGAGACTGGCGCGGTGATCACCGAGATTCAGGATGGCGCCAAGCGTGTAGTGGAAGTGGTGGGGCAGTTTTCCAGCCAGTTGAGCGTTTGATCCTCGTCAAGGGGCCGCGCACCGGCCCCGTCGCCGATCAGTTGCGCTCGCGCACCCAGAACAACGTCGCCCCGGCCACGGCGGCCGGCATCATCACGATGTTGACGAACGGGATCATCAGCGCCAGGTAGGTGATGCCGCCAAAGCCCATGCTCTGCCAGCGCTTCTGGCGCAGCCAGGCGAGCATGTCCTGCCAGCTCATCTTGTTGTTGTCGGCCGGGTAGTCGATGTACTGGATGGCCATCATCCACACGCCGAAGATCAGCCACAGTGGCGCGGCGATGACGTTCACTACCGGGATGAACGACAGGATGAACAGCGCCAGCGCGCGCGGCAAGAAGTAGCCCAGCTTGCGCATTTCGCGGCTCAAAGTACGCGGCACCATGGCGATCAGCTCGCCCCAGCTGAACGGCGGGAAGGTGTCCTGGCCGCGCACCACCACTTCGACCTTCTCTGCCAAAAAGCCGTTGAACGGCGCCGCGACGATATTGGCCACCAGGGTGAAGGTGAAAAACACCATCAGCACTACCAGCGCCACGAACAGCGGCCAGATGATGTAGGTGAGAAAGCTCAGCCACTCCGGCAGGGTTGGCATCAGAGTGTCGACCCACAGGCTGAACTGATGCGCGGCCAGATAGACCAAACCACCGAACAGCAGCAGGTTGATCGCCAGCGGCAGCAGCACGAACAGGCGCAGGCCTGGGGTCATGATCAGGTTGAGGCCTTCGCGCAGGTATTGCGGGCCGGATAGAACAGGGGCTTGCATGGAGATGCTCCGCAGAAGGTAAACGCGCTGACCTTACCGAGTTTGCTGGCGTGGCGAAAGCCAGCCAAGCGTCGCGCAACCGGCTGTAACAAAAGCTAGCGGGCTTTTCTATCGATTTCGCAGGTGGATAGAGCGTGTCTATAAGGTGGATTGTCTGAGGATATTTCCTTAATCTCTGCGACCTCGCTACAGTGCGCTCAACTTTAAGGTTTCGGACTTGCGCGTTTTAGCCTTCCCCAAGTGCTGCGTGGGTCCATTTTATTTCCAGCCGCCGCCGGCGCTTTGCAGCCGACCCCGTGCGGCCCGCTCGACAGGAGTTCGACATGTCTGAAGTACGTCATTCGCGGGTGATCATTCTCGGTTCCGGCCCTGCCGGCTACAGCGCTGCGGTCTACGCTGCGCGTGCCAACCTCAAGCCGCTGCTGATTACCGGCATGCAGGCGGGTGGTCAGCTGACCACCACCACCGAAGTCGACAACTGGCCGGGCGACCCCCATGGCCTGACCGGCCCGGCGCTTATGCAGCGTATGCAAGAGCACGCCGAGCGCTTCGAGACCGAAATCGTCTTCGACCACATCAATGCAGTTGATCTGGCCAGCAAGCCGTTCACCCTGCAAGGCGACAGCGGCACTTACACCTGCGACGCGCTGATCGTCGCCACCGGCGCCAGTGCCCGTTACCTGGGCCTGCCGTCGGAAGAAGCGTTCATGGGCAAGGGCGTATCTGCCTGCGCGACCTGCGATGGCTTCTTCTACCGCAACAAACCGGTAGCGGTCGTCGGCGGCGGCAACACTGCCGTTGAAGAGGCGCTGTACCTGGCCAACATCGCCAGCAAAGTGACCCTGGTGCACCGTCGCGAAACCTTCCGCGCCGAGAAGATCCTGGTCGACAAGCTCAACGCGCGGGTAGCCGAAGGCAAGATCGAGCTCAAGCTCAACGCCACCCTCGACGAAGTGCTGGGCGACAACATGGGCGTAACCGGCGCGCGCCTGAAGAACAACGACGGCAGCAGCGACGAGATCACCGTTGACGGCGTGTTCATCGCAATCGGCCACACCCCGAACACATCGCTGTTCGAAGGCCAGCTGACCTTGAAGGACGGCTACCTGGTAGTCAGCGGCAGCCGCGAAGGCAACGCCACTGCAACCAACGTCGAAGGCGTGTTCGCAGCGGGCGACGTGGCCGACCACGTCTACCGTCAGGCGATCACCTCGGCAGGTGCTGGCTGCATGGCCGCACTGGACGTGGAGCGCTACCTGGACGGCCTGGCCAACGCTTCCTTCTAAGCCGCCAGCGTCAAAACGCGGGGCAATCGGCACGGTTCGCAACCGGCGCCGATTGCCCCGCGTTGCGTTTACAGGCTCAAGCGCATCGACAGGTCGACCGCTTTGACGTCCTTGGTCATGGCGCCGATCGAGATATAGTCGACCCCGGTTTCGGCGATCACCCGCAGGGTGCTTTCGTTGACGCCGCCGCTGGCCTCGAGCTTGGCCTTGCCGGCATTGATCCGCACCGCTTCGCGCATTTCATCCAGGCTCAGCTCGTCAAGCATGACGATATCGGCCCCCGCCGCCAGCGCCTGGCGCAGCTCATCCAGACTCTCCACCTCGATCTCCACCGGCTTGCCCGGCGCGATGCGGTGCGCCGCTGCCACCGCTTCGGCCACGCCGCCGCTGGCAGCGATGTGGTTTTCCTTGATCAGGAAGGCGTCATACAGGCCGATGCGATGGTTATGGCAGCCGCCGCAAGTCACTGCGTACTTCTGCGCCAGGCGCAGGCCAGGCAAAGTCTTGCGGGTGTCGAGCAAGCGCACCTGGGTGCCTTCAACCAGGTCTGCCAGGAACCGCGCGCGGGTGGCCACGCCTGACAACAACTGGAGGAAATTGAGCGCCGAACGCTCGCCGGTCAGCAGCGAGCGGGCTGGGCCTTCCAAGTGAAACAGCGGCTGATTGGCCTTGGCCAGGTCGCCATCAACCACCTGCCAGTGCACTGCAACCCGCGGATCGAGCTGACGAAACACCGCATCGACCCAGGCACTGCCGGCCACCACGCAGTCTTCGCGGGTAATGATAGTGGCCTTGGCCAGGCGCTCGGCCGGGATCAGTTGTGCGGTTATATCGCCACTGCCGACGTCTTCGAGCAAGGCGCGGCGCACGTTGGCTTCGATTTCGGCAGTCAGGTCGGCGAGGCGTAGGTTCGGCATGGTCGGCTCCACAATAGATGCCGGCGATTATAGGGCAGGGGGGCGGTGTGTACAGACATGCGGCCACTGACCTTTGGTCAGGCCGGGGGAGCATTTCGTCTGATTTGTGGTCTTTTTTTCGGGACATGCACTACGTGCTGGCAGCTATGAGGCTTTTTGTCGATAATAGCGCCCAGTATTTGGCGTCATGGCTTTGACGATTTTCCTGCAAGGAGTAAGGGATGCATACAGAAGGCAAGGTGGTGCCCTTGGTGGCGGCCATCGAAAAGGGTGCGCGTGCGCCCTCGCTAAGCCTTCCGATTGTGCTCTTGCAAGTACGTGACAAGGCCGTTCTACAACTGCGCCATGGCCTTCAGACGCTGTTCGACAACGCTGATGACAGGCTGTTCGAGATGGCCGACCGTGCCGGTGAGCGGGTCGACCAGAATCTCTACTTCGAAGCAATGCGCGACCTGCGCCTGAAGCGCAAAAGTATCGAGCGGGAGTTTCTCGACGCGTTCTATGATGCCTTCGCGCGGATTGGCCAGGCCGAACGGGTGCCTTATCTGGCAATTACCGAATCGCTGCGTGACGCTGCTCAACCAGAACGGGCGGCGGCTATCGAAGGCATGCTGGCGCGGGTGCTGTCGCGTGACGGCTTTGCCCTTGATCAGATCGGCCTGCGCTTTCAGGCGCTGCTGGAAATGCCCCTTGAGCTACGCCGCAACCCCTTGGGCCCGGAGTGTCTGTGTGGGTTCTTTCTGGATGCCGGGCGTAGCCTTGGGGTGGGCCCGCAGGTCAAGCTGATCCTGCTCAAGCTGTTTGAGCGCTACGTACTTCGCGACCTGGACCTGTTGTACGGCGAGGCCAATCAACTGCTCGCGGCCGCCGGCATCCTGCCTGAACTGATGCCAGCGCCGAGGCGCCGCGCCGAAGACCGGCAGCTGACCCATCTGCACAGCACCGATTGTCACGCTCAGGCCAACCCGGCCGACGCCGACAGTACTGCCCATGACTTCTTCGCCAGCCTGCAACCCTTGCTGGCGCCTGCCCGCGGCCGTTTCGCGCCGCGCCTGCAGAACGTAGCGTCGGCTGAACCGATCAATACCACCGATCTGCTGCGGCTGCTGTCGCATCTTCAGCATTATGTGCCGGGCCTGGCCGATGCTGACGACTTCAACCTTAGCCAGCAGCTTGAGCAACTGCTGCTGCGGGTCGGCGTACGCAGCGGTAGCCGCCGACGTATCGACCATGACGATGAAGATGTGATCAACCTGGTCGGCTTGCTGTTCGCCTTCATTCAGGCTGACGACAACCTGCCGAGCAACCTGCGCGAACTGCTCGTGCGCCTGCATATTCCGCTGCTGAAAGTGGCCTTGCTCGACAAGGGCTTGTTCAGCCGCGCCAGCCACCCGGCCCGGCGCCTGCTCGACGAGGTCGCCGCTGCGGCCCTTGGCTGGGAGGCCGACGAGGAGCTGCCGCGCGGCGGCCCGCAGCAGCGGGTCGAGCGCATCGTCCAGCGCTTGCTCAGCGATTACGCTGAAGATCCGCAGTTGTTCGCCGAGCTGCTCGAAGATTTTCTCGCCTTCAACCAGGATGACCGCCGCCGCAACGAACTGCTCGAGCAGCGCACCCGCGATGCCGAAGAGGGCCGGGCGCGCACCCTGCAAGCGCGTCGGCGGGTGCAACAGGAGTTGAATCTGCGTCTGCACGGACGGCGACTGCCCCAGACGCTGGTGCAGATGCTGGTGCAGTCCTGGAGTCAGGTGCTGCTGCTGGCCTGGCTCAAGTATGGCGAAGCTTCACCGGCGTGGCGTCAGGGCCTGGCGACCATGGACAGCTTGCTCGCCAGCATCGGGGCGCATCGCAGTGCCGAGGCCTGTGCGCAGTTGCTCGAACAGGTGCCGGGGTTGCTCAAGGCGTTGCGTGACGGGTTGGCCAGTGTCGCCCAGGACTCGACCTCGGCTCGTGAGTTCTTCTCCGAGCTTGAGCAATTGCACCTGCGAGCGTGTGGTGGCGTAAGCCAGCTTGATCAAGGGGCGCTGATCGATGAGGTGCTGGTGGCTGACGAGATTGTTCTCGCCGTGGCTGACGAAACCACCTGCGATGCGCCATTTGACGACAGCAGCGAATACGCTCGGCAAGTGCGGCAATTGCGCGTTGGTAGCTGGTTGGAAGTGCTTGATGAGGCAGCGCCGCTGCGCTGTAAGCTGGTGGTCAGGATCGATAGCTGCGATCGGTTGGTGTTTACCAGTCGCACCGGCATCAAGGTACGTGAGTGGAGCCGGGGCGGGCTGGCTTTGGCGCTGGCTAATGGGGATGTGCGGGTGCTGGATGACGGGCCGTTGTTCGAGCGGGCGCTGGATGCGGCTTTGCAGCATTTGCGCAGGTCACAGACGCTCAGCCATTGACGGGTCTGCGGCTTGCCCGATTTTTGTTGGCTGTCATGCCCCTTGCTTCGCAAGGCGAAACAAATTGGCTGGATAACCGAATCCATCTTGCGGGCCACTGAGGCATACTTGAGCCCCTGGTTGATGATATTCAGGATCTGCTCGATGCAACTGGACCCCGCGACCGGCTGGTTTGCCGGCGTCACTCACTGCCCTTCACCAAACTTCAACGAACGCCCTGCGGGCGAGGCAATCTCGTTGCTGGTGATCCATAACATCAGCCTGCCGCCGGCGTGCTTTGGCACCGGCAAAGTGCAGCAGTTCTTCCAGAATCAGCTCGACCCGGCCGAGCATCCTTATTTTCAAGACATCTGCCATCTGACCGTGTCCGCTCACCTGTTCGTCGAGCGTGACGGCGATGTTACCCAGTTCGTCTCGTTGCTTGATCGCGCCTGGCATGCCGGAGTATCACGCTTCGATGGGCGAGAAGGCTGTAATGACTTTTCCATCGGCATCGAACTGGAGGGCACCGACGAGTTGCCCTACAGCGATGCTCAGTACGCGACCCTGGCGCGCCTGACGCAACAGATACAGGCGGCCTGGCCGGCGATCGATGTGCAACGCATTCGCGGGCATGACGAGATCGCGCCGGGGCGCAAGACCGACCCTGGCGCCGCTTTTGACTGGCAGCGGTATCGCGCCGAGTTGCTGAACAATGAGGGACAACCATGAGTTTTCTGGTGTTGGTGCTGGTGCTGTGGGTCGAGAAGTTTTCGGCGCTGCGTCAGCGGTTGCAATGTGACGGCTTCTTTCTTGCCGAGCTGGCTCGGCTCGAGCGCCGTGGCAAACAACAGCCCTGGTGGCAGTTGGCGGTTCTGGTGCTGGCGCCGGTCGCGCTGCTGGTGTTGCTGCTGCATGTACTGGAGCCAGTGGCCTACGGCCTGCTCGCGCTGCCGGTGCACTTGCTGGTGTTGATCTACAGCCTTGGCCGTGGTGATGCCAAGGCGTCTTTGGGGCCTTTGCGCGATGCCTGGCACCGCGGCGATGAGCAGGCGGCGCTGCATGTCGCCGAGCGTGATCTGGGCATGCAGGCCGATGACGCGGCCAGTTTGCTGGTGAAGGTGCAGGGCTATCTGTTGTGGCACGCCTACCAGAGTTTCTTCGCAGTGATCTTCTGGTACTTCCTGCTTGGGCCGGGCGCTGCATTGGCCTATCGGCTGCTGGTGCTGTGCGTCGAGCACAGTGGCCAGCCTGCGCTCAAAGCACGGGCCGAGCAGCTGCGGCACATCATGGACTGGCTGCCGGTGCGGGTGCTGACCCTGAGTTTTGCCCTGGTCGGCAACTTTGTTGCGGTGATGCGGGTGATGCTGCACGAGCTGCTCAATTGGCGCATCAGTGCTGCCCTGCTGGTAACCCGGGTAGGGCGTGCAGCTGACGACATCCCGGATCAGGAAGACAGCCAGTTGGGCCTGGCGCGTCTGGACAGCTTGTGGGAGTTGCTGCTGCGCTCGGCAGTGCTGTGGTACGCGGCCTTTGCCCTGTGGACGGTGTTGCTGTAAGCGATGCGCTACCAGCCAAACAGCTCGCAGGCTGTGCGGCTGGACGCGGCGGCCAACTGCTCAGGGGTGACGCCCATCAGCTCGGCCAACACCTGAGCGATCTGTGGTAAATGCTCTGGGCTGTTGCGCAGGCCCGGGTGGGTCGCCGGCGCCATGTCCGGCGCGTCGGTCTCCAATACCACGCTGTCCAGCGGCAGGCGGGCCACCGTTTTGCGCAGGCGTAGCGCTTGCGGCCAGGTCGCCGCGCCGCCCAGACCCAGCTTGAAACCGAGCTTGATGTACTCGCGGGCCTCTTCGAAGCTGCCGGCAAAAGCGTGGATGATGCCAGCCCGTTGCAAGCGATAACGCTTGAGCGTGGCGATCACCTGGGCATGGCTGCGGCGTACATGCAGCAGCGCCGGCAGGTTGAAGTCACAGGCGATCTGCAATTGCGCTTCAAACACAGCCTGTTGTTCGGCAGGGTCGAGTTCCGGCAGGTAGTAGTCCAGGCCAATCTCGCCCACCGCGCACAGGCGCGGGTCGCCACGCAGGCGCTCGAACCAGCGGCGCAGTTCCAGCAGATGTTCAGGCCGATGCTGGGCCACAAATACCGGGTGCAGACCGAGCGCGGCATATACGCGCGGGTCGCTGCAGGCCAGTTGCCAAACCCGCTGCAGGTTGTCTACCGTCACCCCCAGCACCACCATCCGTTCCACGCCGCCTGCCGCGGCGTCGTCCAGAACACGCTCGCGGTCGGCGTCGAACTCTGGGAAGTCCAGATGGCTGTGGGTGTCGATCAGGCGCATGGTCAGGCCGGCTGAATACGTTGCTTGAAGGTTCGCGGTACCGCGTGCACGCCCGGTTGGTAGCGCTTTTGTTCGATGGCAGCCAAGGCCAGCTCCAGCGCGGTAGCGGCGATCAGGCCATGCTGCTGGGCCATGGCATTGACCGGTAGCGGCAGAAAATCAAGCAACTGGTTGTCACCGAAGGTGCCCAATTGCAGCTGGCGTGATTCGGCCGGGCGTGCCTGGAGGGCATCGAACACGCCCTGCAGCAGGACATAGGAGGTGGTTACCAGCGCATCCGGCAAGCCGCCGTGCTCGGCAATCAATTGCTCCATCAGGCGCTGGCCGCATTCTCGGCTGAACGCTTCGCCCTGGTAGCGGCGGATATCCCCGGCAAACTGCTGCAGGGCTTGATCGAAGCCGCCAGCACGGGCCTGACTGACCGACAGTTCCGGGCGTGCGCCGATCAGGGCAATGCTGCGCGGCGTGGTTGCCAGCAGGCTGCGGGCCAGTTGCTGGCTGGCATCGCGATCGTCGCTGATGACCGAGCAGAAGTACGCCGGGTCCAGGCCACGGTCGATGGCGATCACCGGCAAGCCTTTGTCCTGCAATGAACGGTAGCTGTCATCTTCGCTGGGCAGGCAACTGGCAACGAACAGGGCATCGCAGCGTCGCGCCCGAAATAGCTGCTGCAGCTGGCGTTCAATGTCGGGCTGGTCGTCGCTGCTGGCGATCAGCAGCTGGTAGCCGCGCGCGCGCGCGGCTTGTTCGAGTTGCTTGGCAATGCGTGCATAGCTGGGGTTCTCCAGATCCGGGAGAATGAAGCCCAACGTGCGTGTGTGCCGGCTGCGCAGGCCTGCCGCCTGGGGATTTGGCGTGAAACCGTGGGCGTCGACGACCGCTCGTACACGCTCGACGGTGGCGCTGCTGATGCGCTGCTGTTCGGCCTTGCCGTTGATGACATAGCTGGCGGTGGTGACTGACACACCTGCCAGACGGGCGATATCACTGAGTTTCACCGAATTTTCCTTGTTATTTCCGGGACTGGCTGTGGCACCTGATCGGGTAGTTTGACCCAGGCTCAAGCCCGCACGCAGGCGACCATTGTCGCAATTGTCCGACGGGATGGGGCTTTTTCGTCGCAAGATTATCGAGTAACGTGGCCGCCTGGTCAGATTAAACGATTCAGCCGACAATTATCAGCGGGCACTGCCGCCTGCGTCGGCTGTTGAGCTGGTTGTTTTGCTGAATTTCACAACAATACCTCAGTACCCACTGCGGGACTGCAAAAGGAGAAGGTCATGCTCGAGCTCGCCAAAGAGCAGATAGCCATGGGGCAGTCTGCCGCCGACAAAGGCCAGGCGCTGCGCCTGCTGGCCGACTGTCTGGTTGCCGATGGACTGGTTGCCGAGGGTTATCTGCAAGGTTTGCAGGACCGCGAAGAGCAAGGCTCGACCTTCCTCGGCCAAGGCATTGCCATCCCCCATGGCACCCCGCAGACGCGCGATCAGGTGTTTGCCACCGGCGTGCGCCTGATGCAGTTCCCCGAAGGCGTGGACTGGGGTGACGGGCAGATGGTGTACCTGGCGATTGCCATCGCCGCCCGTTCCGACGAACACCTGCGCCTGTTGCAATTGCTGACCCGCGCCCTCGGCGAAACCGACCTCGCCCAGGCACTGCGTCGGGCCAGTTCTGCCGAGGCGCTGCTGAAGCTGCTGCAGGGTGCGCCGCAGGCGCTGGCGTTGGATGCGCAGTTGGTCAGCCTGAACCTGCCGGCTGACGACTTCGAAGAGCTGGCCTGGCGCGGCGCCCGTTTGCTGCAACGCGCCGGCTGTGTCGACAATGGCTTTGCCGCCATGCTGCAGCAGGCCGAACCGCTGCCGCTGGGCGAAGGCCTGTGGTGGCTGCACAGCGAGCGGCAGGTGCGCCAGCCGGGGCTGGCGTTCATCACCCCGCAACAACCGCTGCGTTATCGCGACCAGCCACTCAACGGCCTGTTCTGCCTGGCCAGCCTCGGGGCTGCCCACCAGGCCTTGCTCGAGCGCCTGTGCGAAGTGCTGATCGAAGGCCGTGGGCAGATGCTCTATCAGGCCACCAGCAGCCGCACCGTGCTCGAAGTGCTCGGCGGCGAAGTGCCCGCCGACTGGCCCAGCGCGCGGATTGTGCTGGCCAACGCGCACGGCCTGCATGCACGCCCGGCCAAGGTGCTGGCGCAACTGGCCAAAGGCTTCGAGGGGGAAATCCGTATTCGTCTGCTCGACGACAGCCAGCCGGCGGTATCGGTAAAGAGCCTGAGCAAGTTGCTTGGCCTCGGCGCCCGCCGCGGCCAGACGCTGGAATTGATTGCCGAACCGAACATTGCCAATGATGCCCTGCCAGTGTTGCTGGCGGCCATCGCCGACGGCCTGGGCGAAACGGTTGAAGCGCTGCCCGAAGCCAGCAGCGAAGAGGTTGTGGTGGTTGCCGAACCGCTCATGGCACCTGTGCCTGGCAGCGTGATTCAAGGCGTGCCGGCTGCCCCGGGGATTGCCTGCGGGCCGGCGCACATCTGCGTCGAACGTGAAATTGACTATCCACTGCGCGGTGTTTCGCCAAGCCAGGAGCGGGCGCAACTACGTGCTGCGCTGGAAGCCGTCAATGCCGAGTTGCAGGCACTCGTGCAGCGCAGCGACAAGGCCATTGGCGAGATCTTCATCACCCACCAGGAAATGCTCGCCGACCCGGCCTTGATGGACGAAGTCGAGCAACGCCTGGGCCAGGGCGAAAGCGCTGCCGCCGCCTGGATGAGCGTAATCGAGGCCGCTGCGCGCCAGCAGGAAGCCCTGCACGACGCGCTGCTCGCCGAGCGCGCTGCCGACCTGCGTGACATTGGCCGGCGCGTGCTGGCGCAACTGTGCGGCGTGATCGATACCCCTGAGCCGACGGAGCCGTATGTGCTGGTGATGACCGAAGTCGGCCCGTCCGATGTCGCCCGGCTCGACCCGCAGCGGGTCGCCGGTATCGTCACCGCCCAAGGTGGCGCCACCGCCCACAGCGCGATCGTTGCGCGTGCGTTGGGCATCCCGGCGGTGGTCGGTGCAGGCGCGGCGCTGTTGCTGCTTGCCCCCGGCACGCCGCTGCTGCTCGACGGCCAGCGTGGTCGGGTCAACGTGGCGCCGGCGGCCGATGAGCTGCAGCGCGCGCTGACCGAGCGCGACCAGCGCGAACAGCGCCTGCAGCAAGCCTGGGCCAGCCGTCATCAGCCTGCCGTCACCCGCGACGGCCACGCCATCGAAGTATTTGCCAACATCGGCGGTAGCCAAGGCATCGACAAGGTGGTCGAGCAGGGCGCCGAAGGGGTTGGCCTGCTGCGCACCGAACTGATCTTCATGGCCCACCCGCAGGCGCCCGACGTCGCGACCCAGGAAGCCGAATACCGGCGCGTGCTCGATGGCCTCGATGGCCGCCCGCTGGTTGTGCGCACGCTGGATGTCGGCGGCGACAAACCGCTGCCGTACTGGCCGATCGCAAGCGAAGACAACCCGTTCCTCGGCGTACGCGGCGTGCGCCTGACTTTGCAGCGTCCGCAGATCATGCGTGACCAGTTGCGCGCATTGCTGCAGGCCGCCGATGGCCGCCCGCTGCGGATCATGTTCCCGATGGTCGGGCAGATCCATGAGTGGCGCGAAGCCAAGGCCATGGTCGAGCAACTGCGCGAAGAAATCCCGGTCGCCGACCTGCAGCTGGGCATCATGGTCGAGGTGCCTTCGGCGGCCTTGCTGGCGCCACAGCTGGCGCGCGAGGTGGACTTCTTCAGCATCGGCACCAACGACCTGACCCAGTACACCCTGGCCATCGACCGTGGCCACCCGAGCCTGTCGGCCCAGGCTGATGGCCTGCACCCGGCAGTGCTGCGTCTGATCGACATGACCGTGCGCGCTGCCCATGCCGAAGGCAAGTGGGTGGGGGTGTGTGGCGAGCTGGCCGCCGACCCGCAAGCGGTAGCCGTACTGCTCGGGCTTGAGGTCGATGAGCTCAGCGTGGCCTCGCGCAGCGTTGCTGAAGTCAAGGCGCTGGTGCGCCAGCATGATTACCAGAAGGCCCGTGCGCTTGCGCTCGAGGCCCTGCAACAAGACAGCGCCGCCGCCGTGCGGGCGTTGGTGGAGCACTACTGATGGCCAAGATCCTCACCCTGACCTTGAACCCTGCGCTGGATATCACCGTCAGCCTCGACAGCCTGCGCGCAGGCCAGGTCAACCGCAGTCAGGCGCAGCACAGCCATGCCGCCGGCAAGGGCTTGAATGTGGCTCAGGTGCTGGCCGACCTGGGCCACAGCGTGACTGTTGCCGGGTTTCTGGGCCGCGACAACCTGCAGCCGTTCGAAGCGCTGATCGAGTGGCGCGGCTTTGCCGACTGCTTCGTGCGCGTGGCCGGCGAGACGCGCAGCAACATCAAGCTGGTCGAGGCCAACGGCTGCGTCACCGATATCAATGGCCAGGGGCCCGAGGTCGATGCTGCCTCGCGTAGCGCGCTGATGCGCCAGCTGCTGCAAATCGCTCCTGGCCATGATGCGCTGGTGGTCGCCGGCAGCCTGCCGCGCGGCATCGACCCGCAGTGGTTTGCCGAACTGCTCCTGCAGCTCAAGGCGCAAGGCTTGAAGATTGCCCTGGACAGCAGCGGCGAGGCCTTGCGCGCTGGCCTTCAGGCAGCGCCCTGGCTGGTCAAACCGAACACCGACGAGCTGGCTGAGGTGCTTGGCCACAGCGTCACCGACCGGGCCGAGCAGCAGCAGGCTGCCAGCCAACTGCTGGCCAGCGGCATCGAGCATGTGGTGGTGTCGCAAGGCGAGCACGGCGTCAGCTGGTACCACGCAGGTGCTGCGCTGCACGCGCAGCCGCCGCAGGTGCGCGTGGCGAGCACGGTCGGTGCCGGCGATTCGTTGGTGGCCGGCATGGTCCATGGCCTGTTGCAGGCCGAGGCACCGGCACAGACGCTACGCCGCGCCACTGCCATCGCCGCCCAGGCGGTGACGCAGGTTGGCTTTGGTATCCGCGACAGCGGGCAACTTGAGCAACTGCAAGCAGGCGTACACATCACAGAACAACAAGAGGCTTGCCGATGAACATTGCCATTGTCACCGCCTGCCCCAACGGTCAGGTCTCCAGCGTACTCAGCGCACGCCTGCTGGCGGCTGCAGCGCAGCGCCGCGGCTGGAGCACCAGTGTCGAGGTGCAGGATGCCGAGCACCCCGAACGTAGCCTGAGTGCCACGCAAATCGCCGAGGCCGACTGGGTGCTGGTGATCAGTACCGGTCCGGTCGATCTGTCGCGCTTCGTTGGCAAACGGCTGTACCAGAGCACGCCGGCTCAGGCGTTGGCCGACCGCGAGAGTTTTCTCGATGAAGCCGCCGCCCAGGCGCAGGTCCACAGCGCCAGCGCCGTGGCCGATGCGCCGGCCGCGCTGGGGCCGCCGAAGATAGTTGCGGTCACGGCCTGTCCGACCGGCGTGGCCCATACCTTCATGGCTGCCGAAGCCTTGCAACAGGCGGCGCAGCAACTGGGCTACCAGCTCACGGTGGAAACTCAGGGTTCGGTCGGTGCGCGCAATCCGCTGTCGGCACAGGCCATTGCCGAAGCCGATGTGGTGCTGCTGGCGGCCGACATCGAAGTACCCACGGCACGCTTTGCCGGCAAGCGGGTATTCCGCTGCGGCACCGGCATTGCCCTCAAGCAAGCCAAGGCGACCCTCGACAAGGCCTTGCTTGAAGCCAAGCAGGAAAGCGCTGCCGATGCCGCTGCCGGAGCTACGGCCAGCAGCGAAAAAAGCGGCGTGTACAAGCACCTGCTGACCGGTGTGTCATTCATGCTGCCGATGGTGGTAGCTGGCGGTTTGATGATCGCCTTGTCCTTCGTGTTCGGCATCAATGCCCACGAAGTGCCCGGCACCTTGCCGGCGGCGTTGATGCATATCGGCGCTGAGGCAGCTTTCAAACTGATGGTGCCGCTGCTGGCCGGTTACATTGCCTGGTCGATTGCAGACCGCCCAGGCCTTGCGCCGGGGATGATCGGCGGCATGCTGGCGACCCTTCTTGGTGCAGGCTTTATCGGCGGCATCGTGGCCGGCTTTCTGGCCGGCTACAGCGCCAAGGCGATCAGCCGCTGGGTGCGCTTGCCGAGCAGCCTCGAGGCGCTCAAGCCGATCCTGATCATCCCGCTGCTGGCCAGCCTGTTCACAGGCCTGGTGATGATCTACGTCGTGGGCCAACCGGTCGCGTCGATGCTTGCCGGCCTGACCCAGTTCCTCGACAACATGGGCACCACCAACGCCATTCTGCTCGGGCTGTTGCTGGGCGGGATGATGTGCGTGGACCTCGGCGGGCCGATCAACAAGGCGGCTTATGCGTTCTCGGTCGGCCTGCTGTCGAACCAGAGCTTTGCACCCATGGCCGCGACCATGGCTGCCGGCATGGTGCCGCCGATCGGCCTGGGTATCGCCAGCCTGATCGCCCGCAGCAAGTTCGCCCAGAGTGAGCGCGAGGCAGGCAAGGCAGCCTTGGCGTTGGGGCTTTGCTTCATCTCTGAAGGGGCGATCCCATTTGCTGCCAAGGACCCATTGCGGGTGATTCCGGCAAGTGTCATCGGTGGCGCACTGACCGGGGCGCTGTCGATGTACTTTGGCTGCAAGCTGATGGCGCCGCATGGCGGCCTGTTCGTACTGTTGATCCCCAATGCGATCAACCATGCGCTGCTGTACTTGCTGGCGATTGCCGCCGGCAGCCTGGTCACCGCGGTGATCTATGCCGTACTCAAACGTAAAGAGCAGGTCGAGCTGGCGATAGCGCCGGTCAAGGCCTGAGACCTGAGTGCCAGGCCCCTTCGGGTGGAGGGGCCTAGCGCTTGTGCTTGTGCCGCAATGGCACCAGCAGTTCCCCCAGCCCGTTGTGATCAATCTCATGCATCAGTGCCAGCAGCGCTCCTAGCTCACCTGGCGGAAAGCCCTTACGTGCAAACCAGCCAAGGTAATCGCCGGGCAGATCGGCCAACAGCCGCCCCTGGTATTTGCCGAACGGCATGCTGCGGGTTACCAGCAGTTGCAGGTATTCAGGTTTCATCGCCAGCGGCCTTCGAGTAAAGCGCCGACGATACTGCAATCTGCACGAGGGCCCAAGCGGTGATCATGCATAACGCCATTGGCACAGCGTTGAGACTTAATCATAACTATATGATTCCTAACGATTTTATTTTGCTCGATAAATTGGCACGAAGCCTGCTCTGTATATAACCACTTCCCACTGCCAAGGAGTTTGAGCAATGAGCAATCCAAACAAAGATGTAATCGACGTCCTCAACGACCTGATCGAATACAGCAAGGATGGTGAGAAAGGCTTCAAGACCTCCGCCGAGGACGTGAAGAATCCTGAGCTGAAAGCGTTCTTCGTCAAGCGCGCTGCTGGCTGCGCTACTTCGGCTGCTGAGCTGCAAAGCGAAGTGCGTCGTCTGGGCGGTGATCCAGAGACTTCGACCAGCATCAGCGGTGACCTGCACCGCGGCTGGGTCAACCTGAAATCGCTGGTTACCGGCAAGGACGACGAAGCGATCCTCAACGAAGTCGAGCGCGGTGAAGACCACGCCCTCAAGGCTTACAAAGAGGCCCGTGAGAAGCTGGTCAAACTCGGCCGTACTGCTACCGACAGCAGCTACAACCTGGTCGAAACCCAGCTGCAAGGCGTACAGCGCAATCACGACGAAGTGAAGGCCCTGCGCGACGCAGCACGCGCCCGCTCTTAATCGAGCGGACCCTCTACCCGGTTACGGCCCTTGGCCTTGGCCCGGTAGAGGGCCTCGTCCGCGGTGCTCAGCAGGCTGGTCAAGTCTTGCTGGGTACCGGGGGTGTACAGGCCGATGCCGATGCTCACCGTCACCGAGTAAGTATCTGCGCCAAAGGGTGCCAACCCCTCTACGCCCTGCTTGATCCGCTGCGCCAGCAGCAGTGCGCCAGCTTGTTCGGTTTCTGGCAGCACGATCTGAAACTCTTCGCCTCCATAGCGCGCTGCCAGGTCCGACGGCCTGCGAATACAGCCCTCTATCGTCCTTGCGACCTCACGCAACGCATGGTCACCACCCGCATGCCCGTGGCGTTGGTTGAACGCTTTGAAATGATCGATATCGACCATCAGAATTGCCAGCGGCCTGTGGTTACGCTGTGCCCGCGCCCATTCCAGACGCAGCACCTGATCCAACCGCCGGCGGTTGGCGAGGCCAGTCAGGCTGTCGGTTGCTGCCAGTTTTTCCAGGCCTAGTTCGAGCTCCTGGCGACGGCGCAGCTCACGCCCCAACAGCACAGTCAGCCACAGAATGGCGATGCAGAGCACTCCGGTGGCGATACTCACCACAGCGGCGGTCCGCCGCCATGACTGGAACACTTCATTGCTCGAATGCGCCACGACCACCAGTAATGGTTGGTCGGCAACCTGGGCGAAGGTGTACAGGCGCTCGGTTCCGGAGGCACTAGACTTGGCGGTGAAGCTGCCACTGCGCTGGCTGAGGATGCGCTGGAAATTGGGCCGAGCACTGAAGTTGCTGCCGACCAGCGTACTTGGCGCCGCGCTGGGGTGGCGCGCCAGTAACTGGCCGTCGGTATTGAACAGGCTGATGCTGCTGTCGGCACCGATATCCAGGCGCTGGAACAGCTCGCTGACATAGCCCAGGCGCAGCGCCCCGGCGGCTATACCTGCAAATGCGCCATCCGGCCCACTGATGCGCCGGCTGAAACTGATGCACCAGTCCAGGTCACCAAGCCTGGCCTTGAACGGCGGGCCAATCAGCATGCTGAGATTGGCGCTGGCCTGATGGGCCTTGAATACACCGGTGTCGGCAAAGTTGGCTTTGCGCGGAATAACGCTGGTGGAGTCGCCGGTCACATTGCCCTGCGCATCGATCCACAGCACGTCCCCACGGCGGCGGTCGACAAAGGCTTCATTGAACAGCAGCCGCTGGCGCAGCTCGCTCGGCACACCTGTCAGTTCCTTGCGCCCGACTGCCCAGATCAGCCCCTGCAGTGATTGATCATAGAGCTCGATGTTGCGCAGCACATCGCTCTCGATCAGTTGCACGATGTTGCTCGAAGAGCGAATCGCTGACTGCTCGACGCTGTCGCGTTCGCGGGCCAGCAAGAACACCACGATTGCCAGGATCGCGAGCACAGCCAGGCAGCTGCTCAGATTGAGCAACAGTTCGGTGTGCGACTTGAATGGGGCATCCCCCGGTGATCGATTGGGCAACATGAGGCTCGCAACTGCGTAAGTCCCTCGTGTCCTTGAGGGGAGGGCCAGGGCGGGGCGGCGGTAGTGTAGGGAAGCGGTGATTGTCGGACAAGAACTTATCTGGCCGTCCGACGAGTGCGTGCAGCCCTGGCGGGGCTGGTACGGGGCACTCAACGACGTTAAAACCGCGTCGCAGAGAGCCCCGTGCCTGCGGCCCTGAATCAGAACAGGTTGAGCGGATAATCCACGATCAGGCGGATTTCATCGTTGTCCTGCCCGGCAGCATAGGCCTGGTTGGCGCGGTGGCTGGCGTAACGCAGCAGCAGCGACAGGTCTTTGAAGTCGCCTTGCTGGAACACGTACTTGATGTCCAGGTCACGTTCCCAGTGAGTGGCGTGCTTGCCATCGGCATTGTAGTAGTCGTAATAGGCGTTGTTCTGTGACGCCTTGGTCAGGTCAGCTTCACCGCGTGAGTACGACAGTTCAGTGCTCAAACCGTCGACGCCGAGGCCGGCGAAGTCATAACCGTAGGCCAGCTTCCACGAGCGCTCGTTCGGTGCGTTGAAGTCCGAGTACATCCGCGAGTTGTCGAGGAACACGCTGTCACCCAGGTTGATGTAGTCGAACGGCGTGTTGCCGTTGACCCGCTGATAAGCGGCGGTAACGCTGTGGTGACCGGCGTTGACCGTGAAGTGCAGGCTGAAGGTGTTGTTGTCGATGTCGCCCAGCAGCGCCTGGCCAGTGTCCTGGGTGTGGTAGAAGTGCAGGCCCGGGTTGAGGCTGACCAGGTCGTTGACTGCATAGGTGTAGTCAAAGTCGAAGTAGTACTGGTTCCAGATGTCCTTCAGCTCGGCTGCATAGAGGTTGCTGGTGATCGCCTCGCTGCCGCTCCAGGAGGCACCTGCCCAGCTCAGGTGCTGGCTGTCGCGGTTGTCCTGCAAGGCACCGTAGTAGGTGTCGATACGGCGGTGACCACTCTGGTTGTACGGCTTGGTGAAGCTGACCTGGCCGCCTTCGAGCAGCAGGCCGTCGATGCTGTTGTTGCTCAGGCTGACGCCGCGAAAGGTCTGCGGCAGCATGCGCGTTTCGCCGCCGGCGATGACCGGGTTGCTGAGGAACAGGTCGCCGGCCTTGAGCTCGGTGTCGAACGCCTTGAGCTTGAGCGCGGCACCGGCGGTGGAGAAGGCGTGCGGCGCAGCGCCCAGTTCGCCGTTGGCCTTGGTGTGTTCAGGCAGGAGGCTGGTGCCGGCATAACCGCCACCGCCATCGAGCTTGAGCCCGAGCATGGCGTGCGCATCCAGGCCGAAGCCGACAGTGCCCGGGGTGTAACCGGACTCGAAGCGGGCGACGAAACCCTGGCCCCATTCACGGTTGTCGCGCACGCCGCTATTGAGGTTGTTGCGGTTGAAGTAGGCGTTGCGCAGAAGCAGGTTCAACGATGAGCCTGCAACAAAACCTTCAGCGGCTTGTTCAGCGTGGGCAACGCTCGGCATCGTTGCGGCGAATGCAATGAACAGCGGGGTAAAGCGGAAAGCGGAAGACACCGGTTAGAGCTCCTTTGGTCTGACGGTGGGGCAATTTTTATTGTCGAAAAACGCAGTGACTGCAGTGAGTCAGCGTATCTGCGTAGTGCAAATTCTGGACATAAAAAAAAGCCGCTGATCAGCAGCGGCTTGAAGAGGCTAACATATCGGCGCGCAGGGCGCCCATGTGCAGGCCTTGGGAAGAGGGGCAGTTGCAGGCAGCTCGTTCAGCTGTCGCTGGCGCTATCCTGAGCAGCCTTGGCAGCTGTCTGCTGCGCATCTTTGCTGGCCGCAGCCGACTGCGCGGCATAGCCTTCGCGGGCTTCTTGATGGGCCGCTGCGAGGGTGGCGTTACGGGCGACAAAGGCCGGCGATTCTTCAGCCATGGCCAGTGGTGACAACAACAGGGAAGAGACAACGAACAGGCTCGCGATACCCATACTGTTGGACATTTGAAACAACCTTCTTGCGTTGCAAGTGTGAGTGAGGACAAGCGCCAAGTTAGTCCTGTTCAGCCAGTAGAAACAGCATCCGCCTGGAGATGCACTGTTGCGAAAAAAGTAACGATAGCCGGCGAAATCCTTAGCTTTCAGCGGCAAACCCGCTGGCTTGAGCGCTCGGCAGGCGGATGCCGAAGGTGTTGCTGCCTTCACTGCTGCGGACAAATACTTCACCGCCGTGCATCAGCGCAATCGCTTTGACGATCGCCAGGCCCAGACCATGATTGCCAGCGCCGTTGTTGCTGCGCGCGGCATCCACCCGGTAGAAGCGCTCGAACAACAGTTGCAGGTGCTCGTCGGCGATGGCCGGGCCGGGGTTGCTCACAGCAATGCTGACCTGCTCAGGCTGCGCTTGGATACGCACGGTGATCACCTGCTGGGCCTGGGTGTGCTGCACGGCGTTGTGCAGCAGGTTGATCAGCGCACGGCGCAACTGCGCGGTTTCGATCGGTGCGATGGCATCGCCGCTGACCCTGACCTGCACCTGGGCGTCTTCGAGGATGTAATCCAGGTAGTCGAGGGTGGTGGCCACTTCAGCGGCCAGCGATGCCTCGGTCAGCGCGGTGGCCTTGCTGCCCTGATCGGCGCTGGCCAGGAACAGCATGTCGTTGATGATACTGCGCAGCCGTTCCAGCTCTTCAAGGTTTGATTGCAGTACGTCAAGGTAGTGCTCGGCGCTGCGCCCGCGGGTCAGTGCCACCTGGGTCTGGCCGATCAGGTTGGTCAGTGGCGAGCGCAGTTCGTGGGCGACATCGGCGTTGAACGCCTCGAGTCGCGAATAGGCGAGAGTGACCCGCTCCAGGGTGGCGTTGAAGGCGCCGGCAAACTGCGCCAGTTCAGGGGCCAGTTGCTCGGTCGGCAGGCGCCCGTCCAGGCGCGGCACGGCCAATGCCTGAGCTTTGCTGGACAGCGCTGACAATGGCCGTAAACCGATGCGTGCCACCCAGTAGCCGAGCAGCGCGGCCAGCAGCACGCCCAGCGCGGCCAGGCTGACGATGGCCACCAGCAAGCTGTGCTGCGCCTGCCAGAAGGTTTCGGTGTCGATGCCGATCATGAAGCGTAGCGCCGGCCGCTCTGCCAAGGGCGGCAGCTCACTGACCAATATCTTGTAGGGGTAGGGGCTGCCGTTCAGGCGCAGATCGCGCATGCCCTCGGCGCCCTCGGCGAACGCGCGGATCTGTTCGCTGGGCTTGCCGTACTCGAACTGTGGGTCGCTGCTGACCGCCCAGAAGCGGATGCGTCGGTCTTCTTCGCTGAGCAGGTTGAGCTTGTTGCTGACCTTGAGCCAGTGCTCGTGCGTGCCGAAGCGTTTCAGGGTCGACTCCAGCACGCTGTAGCGGGCGTCCAGTTCGGCCGCAGGCAGCAGGTCGAGGCTGCGGTCGACCTGGCGATACAGCGCCGCGCCGATCAGCAGGAACACCGCCAGCGCGACCAGCATGAACAAGCCAGCCAGGCGCAGCGCGATGGAGTTACCCGGCACGGTTTTCCAGGACATAGCCCATGCCTCTGATGGTATGCAGCAGCTTGTTGTCGAACGGCCCGTCGAGTTTCGCCCGCAGGCGTTTGATCGCGACCTCGACGACATTCGCGTCGCTGTCGAAGTTGATGTCCCAGACCAGTTCGGCGATGGCAGTCTTGGAGAGGATTTCGCCCTGACGCCGGGCCAGCACGCTGAGCAGCGAGAACTCCTTGGCGGTCAGCTCCAGGCGCTGCCCGGCGCGGCTGGCCTTGCGGCTGATCAGGTCGATGGAGAGGTCAGCGACCTGAACCTGTAGCGGCTCGTGGTTGCTGCTGCGACGGGTCAGTGCCTGCAGGCGGGCGACCAGTTCGAGAAACGAAAACGGTTTGCCGAGGTAGTCGTCAGCGCCCTCGCGCAGGCCGTGGATGCGGTCTTCGACACGCTCGCGGGCAGTCAGCATGATCACCGGCGTCTGCTTGCGTGCGCGCAGCCCACGCAGCACGCCGTAGCCATCCAGGCCGGGGAGCATGACGTCGAGCACGATCACGTCATAGTCGCTGTGCAGGGCCAGGTGCAGGCCGTCGATGCCATCGCGGGCCACGTCGGCGGTGAAGCCTTGCTCGCTCAGGCCTCGGTGCAGGTAGTCGGCGGTTTTTTCTTCGTCTTCGACGATCAGTACTCGCATGGTCTGCTCTCAGCTGATACGTGGCGCGGCGGCGTCGGCGCGGTGGCGGCGATGGAACAGGCGCTCCAGTGCCAGGTAGATTACCGGCGTGGTGAACAGGGTCAGCGCCTGGCTGACCAGCAAGCCGCCGACCACGGCGATGCCCAGCGGCTGGCGCAGTTCGGCGCCGGTGCCAAAGCCGAACATCAACGGTACTGCGCCCAGCAGCGCGGCCAGGGTGGTCATGATGATCGGCCTGAAACGCGTCAGGCACGCCTGGTGAATGGCCTGCTCCGGGCTCATGCCGTGTTTGCGCTGCGCCTCCAGGGCAAAGTCGATCAGCAGGATACCGTTCTTCTTGACGATACCGATCAACAGCACCACGCCGATCAGGCCCATGATGCTGAAGTCCTGACCCATCGCCCAGAGCAGGATCAGCGCACCAAGGCCGGCTGAGGGCAGGGTCGAAATGATCGTCAGCGGGTGGACGAAGCTCTCGTAGAGCACGCCGAGGATGATGTACACCGCTACCAGCGCAGCGAGGATCAGCCACGGCTGGCTCGACAGCGAACTCTGAAAGGCCTGCGCCGCGCCCTGGAAGTTGCCGCTGATCGAATCCGGCATGCCCAACTCGCGCTGGGTCTGCTCGAGGATGCGCACGGCATCGCCGAGGGCGACTCCGGGCGCGAGATTGAACGACAGGTTGGCGGCCGGGAACAGGCCGTCATGGGCAATCGACAGCGGCCCGGTACTCGGCGCAGCGACGTGCGCTACGGCTGCCAGTGGCACCATTTCGCCGGTCAGCGGTGAGCGCAGATAGAAGTAGTTGAGGCTTTCGGCCTTGCCACGCTGACGCGCGTCCAGTTCAAGAATCACCTTGTACTGGTTGGTGTCGGTCTGGAATTCACTGATCTGTCGCTGGCCGAAGGCGTCGTACAGTGCCTGGTCGATATCGGTGGTGGTCAGGCCGAAGCGTGCCGCCGCCTGGCGGTCGATGTCGATGTGGGTGACGCTGGCGCCCAACTGCAGGTCATTGGACAGGTCGCGCAGGGCCGGCACTTCGCGCAGGCGCTCGGTCAGGCGTTGAGTCCAGAGGTTGAGGGCAACGCCGTCGTTGCTCTTGAGCACATATTGATACTGGGTGCGCGACGGCCCGGAGCTGAGGTTGATGTCCTGGCCAGCGCGCATGTACAGCACCACGCCGGGCACCTTGGCCAGTTGCGGGCGCAGCCGGTCGATCAGTTCGCTGGCGGTGACGTCGCGCTCGCCGCGGGGTTTGAGGGCAATCCAGAATCGGCCGTTGGCGATGGTCTGGTTGTTGCCGGTCACGCCCACTGCGTGGGAGAAGGCGCGTACTGCCGGGTCGGCCTCGATGATCTTGGCCAGTGCTTCGTGCTTGGCGACCATCGCCGGGTACGACACATCCGCCGCCGCTTCGCTGGTGCCGAGGATGAAGCCGGTGTCCTGCAGCGGGAAGAAGCCCTTGGGGATGGCCACGTAACCGACCACCGCCAGCGCCAGGGTCAGGCCGAATACGCCGAGGGTCAGACGCTGGTGGGCGAGGGCGCTGTTCAGGCCCTTTTCGTACCAGCGCAGCAAGCGCTCGCCGAAACCGCCCTGCTGCTCGGCAGTTGGCCGGCGCATGAACAGGGCGCTGAGCGTGGGTGCCAGGGTCAGCGAGACCAACACTGAAATCAGGATGGTTGCGGTGGCGGTCAGGGCAAATTCCTTGAACAGCCGGCCGACCACACCGCCCATGAACAGCAGCGGGATGAACGCGGCGATCAGCGAGAAGCTGATCGAGATGACCGTGAAGCCGATCTCGCCAGCGCCCTTGATCGCGGCCGTGCGGCTGTCGTCGCCGGCCTCAAGGTGACGGTGGATGTTCTCGACCACGACGATGGCATCGTCGACCACAAAGCCGACTGAAATCACGATCGCGACCAAGGTCAGGTTGTTCAGGCTGAAGCCCATCACGTACATCACCGCGCAACTGGCGATCAGCGACACGCCAAGCACGCTGGACACCACCAGGGTCGCCGACCACTGGCGCAGGAACAACGCCATCACCCCGATCACCAGCACTACCGCGATCAGCAAGGTCAGCTCGACCTCGTGCAGCGAAGCGCGGATGGTCTGAGTGCGGTCCTGCAGCACCGACACTTCGACCGAGGCCGGCAGCATCTCCTGCAAGCGCGGCAGCGCGGCGAGCACGCGGTCGACGGTGTCGACGATATTCGCCCCCGGCTGGCGGAACACCACCAGATTGAGCCCGAGCTGATCGCCGGCCCAGGATTTGACGTAGGCGTTTTCGGCGCCCTCGATCACCTTGGCGACATCGCTCAGGTACACCGGCGCGCCATCGCGGTAGGAGACGATCAGCCGGGCGTAATCCTCGGGGTGAAACAGCTGATCGTTGGCGCTGATGGTCGATACGCTGTGCTCACCGTACAGCGCGCCCTTGGCCAGATTCAGACTGGTCTGCTGAATGGCCAGGCGGATGTCGGCCAGGGTCAGGCCGATGGCGGCGAGTTTTTCCGGCTGCGCCTGAACCCGGATCGCCGGGCGCAGCTGACCGGAAATATTGATCAGGCCAACCCCGTCGATCTGGCTCAGCTGGCGTGCGAGCAAGGTCTCGACGTAGTCACTCAATTCATTGCCGGGCATCTGCGCCGAGCTGACGGTAAGCACCAGCACCGGGCTGTCGGCCGGGTTGACCTTGCGCCAGGTCGGCGGGTTGGGCAGATCCTGCGGCAGTTTCGAGGTGGCCGTGTTGATCGCCGCCTGGACTTCCTGGGCGGCGGTGTCGATGTTCTTGTCCAGGCTGAACTGCAGGATCAGGTTGGTCGAGCCCAGTGCGCTGCTGCTGGTCATCTGGGCCAGACCAGGGATGGCGCTGAACTGCACCTCAAGCGGCGTGGCCACCGATGAGGCCATGGTCTCCGGGCTGGCTCCGGGCAGTTGGGTGGTAACCTGAATGGTCGGGAAATCCGCCTCTGGCAGCGGCGCCACGGGCAACCTGGGGAAGGCAATCGCGCCGAGCAGGATCAGCGCGAAGGTCAGCAGCAGGGTTGCCACCGGGTGATCGATGCACCAGGCCGAGAGGCCATTGCGGCCGTTCATGGCTGTGGCCTGCGCTCGGCCAGATCAGTACTGGCGGGTGCATCGCCGAGCACGTCGACGCGCGCGCCAGGTTTGAGCCGCGACTGGCCATCGAGTACCAACTGATCGCCGGCGGCGACCCCGCTGATGATGATCAGGTCGCTGTCTTGAAACAGCACCTCGACCGGCACGCTGGTGACCTTGTCGCCGTCCAGGCGATAGACGTAGTGGCCATCGACACCGCGTTGCACCACCGGCGGTGGCACCACCAGCGCGCCGCGATCAAGCCCCGTGCGCAGCTTGACCGTGACCAGTTGGCCGGGCCAGAGCAGGCCGTCCTTGTTATCGAACGCGGCCTTGATGCGCAGGGTGCCGGTATTGGCCGAGATCTGGTTGTCGATCAAGGCCAGCCGCCCCTCGCCGAGCAGCGTGCGTTGATTGTCGGCATCCATGAACGCTTGCACCAGCGCAGGCGCAGGCGCCTTGAGCAATTGCTGCAGAGTGGGTAGCAGTTGCTGGGGCAGGGCGAACTCGACTGCGATCGGGTCGATCTGGGTCACGCTGAACAGGCTCTGGGTATCGCTGCTGCGCACCAGATTGCCGGGGTCGACATTGCGGATGCCGACCCGGCCGGTCACCGGCGAGCGGATCTGCGTATACGACAACTGCACCTGAGCGTTGACGATGGCCGCTTGGTTGCCTTTGGCGGTTGCCTGCAGCTGTTTGACCAGTGCCTGTTGCTGGTCAAAGGTCTGCTTCGATACGCCGTCATCACTGCTGAGCAGGCGATAGCGTTTCAAATCGACCGCAGCCACCTGCAACTGTGCCTGGCTCTGCTCGAGCAAGGCGCGGGCCTGATCGAGGCTGGCGCGGATGGCCCGGTCGTCAATGACGGCGAGCAGATCACCCTGCTTGACCCACTGGCCTTCCTTGACCAGCACTTGGTTGAGGATGCCGTCGACCTGCGGGCGGATCTGCACGCTGTGCAGCGACAGCACGCTGCCGATGGCCGTGGCGAAGCGCGGCACATCCTGCTGCACCACCTTGATCACCCGCACCGGCACTGCGCTGGGCGCATGGTTCTGCGGCGCGGCCTGGCGCTGGCTGAACCACCAGGCAACGGCAAGCAGGACGATCAGCGCAGCACACAGCACAATCACAGAGCGGGACGGACGTCGCATCGGGTCGGGCACCGTAGCCGTAGGGGAGGGAGAAACGCGTTGGTCTACTCACAGCTTATAGCCCGGCGATCAGGTCGCCAGGGTGACAGCCAGCTGTCAGCGCTGACAGTTTTGCCATGCACTACGGCGCGCTGGATGCCCGTGCCGCAGTGCAGTGTCGTTCAAAAACCGATGAAGGCGTAGTACAGCGGCGTCTCGGCGGTAGTCTGCAAGCCATGTTCGAGCAGCTCGGCGCTCAGCGCCGGGTCAACCACATGCACGCTCCAGGCGGCGCGCTCAGTGCTGGCGAGCTGTTCCAGCGCGGTGCTGAATGCGCTCATGTCCGGCAGGTAGGCGGTGAAGCCGTTGCCTTTCAAGGCGCTGGTGTTCATCCCCAGCGCTTCGCAGATAGCTACCTTGGCGGCGATGTCGTCACGGTCGGCCTGGCGCGAGGCTGCGATCAGTGCGGCCAGCTGCGGGTCGGTCAGCACCTGCCCGTGGATCAACACCGGACCTTGCTGCCACGCCTCGGGCGGGCAGTCCTTGTTCTCCGGGCGCAGGGGCAGATGCGGATTGATCTCGGCAGGGTAGATCCGGCACACCAACGGCCGGTTGTCATAGATGCGGCACAGGTCGCGTTCGTCGAGGTTGCGGCAGCGGTCCGGGTTGAACGCAGCGAAGGTCACCGACACGCGCAGCTCGGCAGCGCCGCAACTGACCGGGTACGAGCGCCCCAGCACGTGTTCGCGTTGATCCGCCGGCATGCCCGGGCCATCGCTGATGAAGCCTTCGATCAATACCACCACCTGACCGCCTGCGCTCGCCCACGCGCGGGCCTCGGCGAGGGTCAATGGCACATGATGGCCGGTGCAGCATTTACCGCAGCCGGTGCAGGCAAAACGAATGGGGGGATTCACTTGGCGCTGGGGTTCCACTCGCTGACGTAGGCCTGCTTGTGCGCACGGTCATACAGGCACAGCTCGGTGCCGGTGCGCTTTTTCATGTGCTTTTGCGGGTAGATGCCTTCGATCAACAGGGCGCTGTAGCCAACACGATCATCGAACTCGGTGGGTTTGCCACGGGCGTGGGCGTCTTTCAGTTGGCTGGCCGCGAGGCAGTCCTTGAGCATCTGCTGGCGGTATTCGTTCCAGGCTTCACTGCTGGAAGCCTGAACGACACCGCTGCTGAAGGCGCAGGCGGCGAGGAGGTAGCGGAAAAACTTCATAGACAGTACCGGTAACAATTACCCAGAGAGCGCCGATTATGCCTGACTCGTCGCCAGCTGGGCATGCAGCTGGCAGTGTGCGCCGGGCAAATGGCAACCAGGTGTTACCGCTCGGCGAACACCACGGTGCGTGCTGCGGTCACCAGGCACTCGGTGAGGTCGGGCGAGGAGAATTTGGTAAGGATCGCATTGGCGCCAGCGTTCTTTGCCTTCTCGCTGCTCATGGCGCTGTCCAGCGAGGTGTGCAGGAGGATGTACAGGTGTTGGAAGTCCGGCGTCTCGCGCAGGGTGCGGGTGAAGGCATAGCCGTCCATCTCCGACATTTCGATATCCGAGACGATGATGTTGATCTCGCGGTCGGTGCCTTGCAGCTCGAGCAGAACGTTGATCGCATCTTTGGCACTGCGCGCGGTGTGGCACTCGATACCGAGGCCGCGCAAGGTGTGTACAGACTGTTGCAGGGCGACCTGGCTGTCATCGACCACCAGAATGTTGGCGGCCGCGAGCAGGCTGGCGTCTTCCTCGCCGAGTTCGCCTGGCAGCGGTTCGGCTGGCGCCGGGGCGATGGCGTGGATGACCTTTTCGATATCCAGTACCTGCACCAGGGTGTTGTCGACCCGGGTCACACCGGTGATGAACGAGCGGTTGCCCGAGCCGAACGGTGGCGGTTTGATGTCGGTGCTCAGGCAATGCACGATGCGGCTGACCGCCTGCACATGCAGACCCTGGCGCGAGCGGCTGATCTCGGTGACGATCAGGCAGCCGCCGTTCGGATCGGCCAGCGGCCGTTCGCCGATGGCCAGCGACAGGTCGATCACCGACAGCGAGTTGCCCCGCAAGGTGGCCACGCCTTTGACGTGGGGGTGCGACTCGGGCAGCTTGGTCAGCTGTGGGCAGGTGATGATTTCACTGACCTTGAGCAGGTTGATCGCCATCAGCTTGCCGCTGCGCAGGGTGAACAGCAGCAGCGACAACGAGTCCGCGCGGGCATTTTGGGTGGCCATGGGCAACCTTCGGCTAAGTCAGAATAGGGAGGATGCCGGGTTATCGGCCTGCCCCGCTCAGGCTTTAACGCCATCCTTTACAAACGGCGTACGCGCACTGTGTAGGAGCGGCCTTGTGTCGCGAAAGGCCAGCGCAGCTGGCCCGGCGTTTCTGTTGCGTTGCGCAGACCCTGGGGCCGCTACGCAGCCCTTTCGCGACACAAGGCCGCTCCTACAGTGACCGCGTTGGTCTTCGATCTGTTCAACGTTCGCGAAGGGCCTCCTTGGCGCGATTGAGTGGCTTGATCAGGTAATCAAGGATGGTTTTTTCGCCGCTGCGGATATCTACCGTGGCGATCATCCCGGGGACAATGGCGAACTGTTTGCCGGCCTTGTTCTGCAGGCTGTCCTGTTCGGTGCGGATGAACACCCGGTAGTAGTAGATCTCGGGTTTGAATTCGTCCTGCAGGGTATCTGGCGAGATACCCACCACCTTGCCTTCGAGGCCGCCATAGATCGAGTAGTCGTAGGCGCTGATCTTGACCTTGGCCGCCTGATCGGGGTGGATGAAGGCGATGTCGCGCGGGGCAATGCGCGTTTCGATGAGCAGGCGTTCGTCCATCGGCACGATTTTCATCACCTGGCCGCCCGGCTGGACCACGCCGCCCAGGGTGTTCACTTCGATATCCTTGACGATGCCGCGCACCGGTGAGCGCAGGGTCAGGCGTGACAGCGAGTCGTTGCGGCCGCGGATCACCTGCTCCAGGCTGTCGGCCTCGGCGCTGGCCCTGGCCAGGTCTTCGCGGGCGCGCACCAGGTAGTCCGAACGCGCTTCATTGGCCTTGAGTTCGAGTTCTGAACGCTGGCGGTTGAGGCGGATCACTTCGACCCGGCTGGAGGCGCCCATCTTGGCCAGGTTTTCGGTGATTTTCAGTTCGCTGCGCACCAGCCGCAGCGAATCCTCGATGCCGGCCAGGGTCTGCTCAAGGCCGCGACGGCGGGTCTGATACAGCGCGGTTTCGGTCTCGATCAGCTCTGACGACTTGCTCAGGCTGGGGGGGAAACTCAGGGGCTTGCCGGTGACCTCGGCGCGCAAGCGGGCGACACTGGCCAGGGCTGCCCAGTACTTGGCCTCGCTCTCTCCGACGCTGGATGAGGTCTTGGTCGGATCAAGCTGGGCCAGCACCTGGTCGCGTTCGACCAGATCACCTTCGGCGACGTTCATCTGCGCGACGATGCCGCCTTCGAACGACTGGATCACCTGCTCGCGTGAACTGGGGATGACCTTGCCGGTGCCGGTCGACACTTCGACCACCTCGAACCACGCCGCCCAGGCCAGAAACGCCGCCAGCATCAAGGCGCAGACCATGATGATGCGCCCAGCGCGCAGCACGGCGTGGTCGTCCTCGCCATCCAGGTACGAAGCCGGAAGTTCGTGGCTGCTCATGCTTGGCCTCCTTGGCTTGGCTGACGGCCTTGGCTCAACCGTGACAGGGCAGCGTCACGTTTGTCGTCGATGATGATCCGCCCGCCGTCGAGCACCAGCACCCGGTCGACCCGCTGCAGGACGCTCATGCGGTGGGTGGCGATGATCAGCGTGCGGCCCTGGCAGAAGCGCTCGAGGTTATCCAGCAGGCGCCGTTCGCTGATGTCATCCAGCGACGCGGTCGGCTCATCGAGCAGCAGCACCTGTGGCTGGCGCACCAGCAGCCGCGCCAGCACCAGGGCCTGGCGTTGCCCGCCGGACAAGCCTGCACCGCCTTCGAGTACCAGGTGATCCATGCCCTTGGGCAGTTGCCGAACGAATTCCAGCGCGCCACTGGCAGCCAGCGCAGCGAGCAGTTCCTGATCGCTGGCCTGGCCGGCGCCGAGGGTGAGATTTTCCCGCAGGGTGCCGTGGAACAGCCGCGAATATTGCGCCAGCAGGCCGACGTCGCGGCGCAGGTCGGCCGGGTCGAGGTGAGCCATGGCGATGCCGTCCAGCGTGACTTCGCCCTCGACCAGATCCATCGCTCCGCCCAGGGCCTGCAGCAAGGTCGACTTGCCGGCGCCATTGCGGCCCAGAATCGCGATGCGTTCGCCGTGCTGGATGTTCAGCTGGCTGATACTCAAGACAGGGGGCGCTTCGGCGATGTAACGGAAATTGGCCTGGCGCAGCTGATACTCGCCACGGATCGCCGGCAGGTGCACACGTGCTTCGCCCTCAGGGTGATCGACCGGCGACTGCATCAACTTGTCCAGCCCTTGCAGGGCGACCTTGGCCTGCTGCCAGCGGGTCAGTACGTGGGTCAGTTGGGCCATGGGCGCCATCATTCGCGACGACAGCATGGACGCAGCGACCAGGCTGCCAGTGGTCAGATCACCGGCAATCACCATCGGCGCGCCGACCACGATGACCACGGCAAACACCGCGCCCTGGACGTTCTGGGTCCAGGTCACCAGGCCATTGGTCAGCGTGCGCAGGCGCAGATTGCTGTGGGCGCAGGCGGCGTTGTACTGGTTCCACTGGCGCTCGAAGCGGGCCTCGGCCTGCAGCGCCTTGATCTCGTCCATGCCCTGGATGCTCTCGACCAGCATGGCGTTGCGCAGCGCCGACTCACGCATCGACGCGTTGGCCAGGCGTGCCAGCCGCCGTTGCGCGAGCAGGCCGGGCAGGAGCATGGCCACCAGCGCCGCCAGCGGGATCACCACCAGCACGCCACCGATCAGCCAGAACACCAGCAGGAACAACAGGAAGAACGGCAAGTCGGCCAGCGCCGTGGCAGTGCTCGAGGTGATCAGGTCGCGGATCTGCTCCAGTTCGCGCAGTTGCGATATGAACGAGCCGGTGGATTTTGGCCGCACCGAGTTGCGCAGGCGCAGGGCATGGCCAAAGACCAGATCGGAGATGCGTAGGTCGGCGCGCTTGCCGAGCAGGTCGGTGACCTTCAGACGCAGCAGGCGCATGCTGAAGTCGAACACCAGCGCCAGCACCACGCCGCCGAACAACACGTAAAGGGTTGGCAGTGACTCAGCCGGAATCACCCGGTCGTATACCTGCATCGAGAACAGCACTCCGGCCAGTGCCAACACGTTGGCCACCAGCGAGGCGAGCATGACCTGGCCGTACGGGCGCAGGTCGCGCAGGACGATGCGGGCGAACCAGTGGCGGTCATACGGCGCGGTGTAGTCGTCGGTGCGCACATCGCGCAGTGGCCTTGCCGGACGCAGCAGGGCCACGCGCACGATGCGGCCGGTCAGCGCCTCGCGGGGCAGGCGCGAGGTTAGCCCCTGATCACCGGCGAACACCACCGCCAGGTCGTTTTCTTCGGTCACTGCTTCGACCGTTGCCAACTGGCCGTCGTCGAGCTCCAGCACCATCGGTGTGCGCCACTGGCGCAGGCCTTTGGCATCGAAGCGCACGAAGCGCAGGGTCAGCCCGGCCTGGCGTGCCATGTGCCGAAGGATCTCGTCCAGCGGCCGCGCATCTTCGATGGCGGCCAGGCGAATGCGCTGCGGCGAGACGTCCAGGCGGTAGTGGTGAGCGACCTGCAGCATCACCTCCAGCCACGGCCCGAGGTCAGCTCGCGCAGGCGTGTCCTGCTCTGAGCAGGCGTGGTGCGTCTGCTGCTGATCAAGTTTGACGGTGTCGGTCATGGTTGAATCTCCACGCCTTGCAGGCTGCGGCCTTCAAGGGCAAAGGCCGAGCGCAGCGCACTGCTGTTGTAGAGGCAGTCGATATCCAGCCGGAGCAGATCCGAGCGGGTGCCGGCCAGTTCGAAGCGTGACTGGTAGATCTCCTGCTCGGCGTTGAGCAGATCGAGTAGCGGCCGGGTGCCGAGGTCCAGGTACTGCCGGCCATACAGCATGCGTGCCTCCTGGATGCTGACCTGGCGTGCTTCCAGCGAGCGCAGCCGCCGTGCCAGGCCGGCGGTTTGCGCCTGCGCCTCGGCCAGGCCGCGACGGGCCTGCAGGCGGGCGGCGTCTTCAGCAGCGTCGGCCGAGGTCAGCGCATATCCCGCGCCGCGGCTGCGGGCACTGACGGCGCCGCCTTGATAAATCGGCACTTCGAGGTTGAGGTAGATGCCGGCCTGGGTGCGGTCCAGGCGCGAATTGTCACGGTCGTATTCGTTGTCCAGGTAGTGATTGACCTGCGGTTGCAGCGACAGGGTCGGGTAGGCTTCGGCCTTGGCCTGGGCCAGCTCGGCCTGGGACTGGGCGCGCAAGGCCAAGGCCATCAGCACCGCTGGCAAGCGTTCGTCGCCGCCCTGGGTACGGCTGCAGGCGCCCTCCAGCTGGCGCGGTGGCTCCTCGGCCAGCGCCGGTGGCGAGATGCGCCCGAGCAGCGCCGCCAGGGTCGAGCGCCAGCGTTGATGCTGCGCTTGATATTCGGCGAAGGTGGCGCGTGCGCCCTCGACCCGTGACTCGGCCTGCACTGTGTCGGACCGGGCGCTGGCGCCCATGTCGCTGCGTTGCCGGGCGAGCTCGACGATGTCGCCGACGCCGCGGATCTGCTCGCGGGCAATCAATGTCAGTTGCTCGTAGCGGCGGGTTTCGATCCAGGCATAGGCGGTGTCGCGAGCAAGGTCATCGAGCACCAGCAGGATGTTGGCCTGGGCCCGGGCGGCAGCGGCGCGGGCGGCGCTGACGGCGTTGTCGACCTTGCCGAAGTCATACAGCATCTGTTTGAGCGACAGGTTCAGCGCCTGGCTGCTGCGGTCGCCGCCGTTGCCGGTGTCGTAGCCACCGCGCAGGCCGCCGGAAATCTGTGGGTAATACCCGGCGCGGGCGACGTTGATGCCTTCGCCCTGCTTGTACAGGTTGCCCACCGCTTCGGCGATGCTGGGGTGCCATTGCGCAGCCATCAGCACCGCCTCGTCGATGCCGAGGCGGTCGCCAGCGATGGCCGACTGGCCGACCGGCGCACGTGCCGGCACGGCATTCGGGGCATCGCGCAACAATGACGGGCCGATCTGGCGCAGTTGCGGGTCTATGTCATCGGCCGCCATGGCGGCCGGGTGAAGGTTGCACGCGAGGAGCCCGAGGGCTCCCAGTAACAGCGGTGACAGCTGACAGCCTCGCTTCACAGGTTTCCCTTACTGCTGGTCGTCCTTGCCGCCGGTTGCCCGGCGGGGTTCATCAGCTTCAAACAACGTGGATGCCGTTCTGTACCCACAAGTGGTGGCTTGGATCCTCCTGGGCGGTGTACTGGGTGTAGTCGATGCCGTCGGCGTTCTGGTTGCCGGTCAGGCTCCAGTTATCGGTGAGCTGAACGGTATCGTTGCTGTCGCCCTTGATCAGCAGGGTGTCGTTGGCACTTTCGGTCACCGCCACCACGTCGGCCAGGCTCAGGCTCAAGGTCACCGAACTGGTGTCGTTGAGGTCGATCACCTCGATGTCATGCAGGCGCCCGACCAGATTGCCGAGGTCGATGCTGGCATCGCCGCCGGCCCACAACAGGGTGTCGGTACCGCTGCCGCCATCGACGTTGGCGAACTGCTGGTCGACGATCACCAGGGTGTCGTCACCCGCGCCTCCGGTCAGGGTGATTGCCCCACCCTGACTGCCGTCGAGATGGTCGTTGCCATCGCCGCCGTGCAGCCCGTCGAGCGCAGTGGCGGCGGCCATGCTGAACAGCGCGCCGGTGTCATCGTCGCCGCCGGCCAGCAGTGCCGAGGTGGCGGTGAAGGCTGCGGCGTTGTTCAAACCAATGGTCAGGGTGGCGGTGTCGGTGGTGCCGTTGGGGTGGGTCAGTTCGTAGGTGAAGGTGTCCTGCTGGCCAATCACGGCGGCGCTCAGGCCAGATTTGAGGGTATAGCTGTAGCTGCCGTCCGCCTGCACCAGCAGGGTGCCGTAGGTGCCGGTGACACTGATGCCGTTGTAGCCGGGGATGGCATAGGTGTTGGCCGCCACCAGCACGCTGAGCACGGTCAGGCTGGAACCGAGGGTATCGCTGCCGGTACCTGTGGTGTCGTTGAGCAGGTTGCCGCTGACCGGGGTGTAGCCGCTGACCATGAATTCCTTGGTGTAGGTCGTGGTGGTGTTGATGGTGGTGGCAATCGAAGCGGCCAGGCCAATGCCGCCGGCGCTGACGCGAATCTGATATGAACCCGGTCCCTTGTCCTGGAAGGTGTACGCCGCGCCGCCGCCGAGCAGGCTGACCAGTGAGCCGCCGGTGACGGTTTGTTCAACTGCATACAGGCCTGTTGCCGGGTTGAGCTTGAGCAGCTCGATCCGGGTGCCGCTGAGCAGCCCGAGCAGGTTGCTCGAGTTGAGCACGACTTGCAGGTCGGCCGTGGTATCGGCCGCAACCGTATTGGTTAGCGACGTTACCGACCGGTTGCCAATCAGCGGCAAGCTCAGGGTGGCCAGGTTGGCGCTGTCGCTGGTTTCACGGTTGACCAGGCTGATACCGGTGCTGTCGAGATCGTTGACCGCATCAACCACGGTGGCCGGCGCGCTGTAGTTGTTGTCGTTCCAGACCTCGGTGGCTTGTGGGCTGTCGATGCGCACGTAGAGGTTGGCGGCGTCTTTGAGGCCGTTGGCATGCAGCAGTTGATAGCTGAACACATCGACCTTGCCTACACTCGACGGGCTGCCGTTGGGGGTATAGCTGTAGCTGCCGTCGGCGCGGATCAGCAGGGTGCCATACAGGCCCTGCACCTCGGTGGCGGCGCCGGCTGAGATGTAGCTGCCGTTTTTCAGTACCTGGACCACGGCGCCGTTGTCCGGGCCGGTCTGGTCGACGCTGCCGTCGGTGCCGGGGTCGCTGAGGACGTTGCCGGTGGTCGGCGTGCCGGTGCCGGTGAACTGGGTCAGGCTGGTGGACTGCACGTCGAGGGTGGTGGTGACTGTGGTCAGCAGACCGATACCGGTACTGCCCACCGTCAGCCGGTAATCGCCCGCCAGCAGTTCAGCGATATTGACCTGCACGCCCTGGCCCAGCGGCAGCAGGATCAGGTCGAGCAGCCCCTGGCTGTTGCCAGTGGCGAGGGTGACCCAGGCGCCGGCGGCGTTCTTGACCTGCAGGGTGTAGGTGGCGCCGTCAAGCAAGGCCAGGGCGCTGCTGGTATTGAGGGTCAGGGTCGGGTCGGCGGTAGTGCCGGCAGCGACCGTCCAGGTGAAGGTTTTGGAGAAGCCGGACAATACCGTGCTGAAGATGTCGGTGAAGGTCTTGGTGGTAACCACTGGAGCCAGGTTCACTGTGGCTACCGCCAGGTTGTCGCTGGCCGAGACCGGAGCGTTGGCGTCGACGTCCGGCGCAGTCACGATGACCCCGGCAGATACGTTGTTGCGCGGGTCGGTCAAGGTAATCGAAAGGGCCTGGCCGTTGTCCTGGGCAGGGCTCAGGGTGACCGCGAAGGTGCCGTCCGGGTTGACCGTGGCAGGTTGCGAAACCACCCCGCCGGGTCCACGTACCGTCACCGTCGCGCCGGGCTCGCCGCGCCCGGTGATAACGCTACCGTCGGCGTTGATCACCAGGTTGCTGGCGATGGCGGGCGGGGTGATGTCCGGGGCAGTCAGGGCCACACCGGTGGTATTGCCTGCAGCATCGCTCTGGGTGACGGTCAGGGCCTGGTTGTCGACCTGCGCAGCCAGCAAGCTGACTACGAACAGGCCGTTGGCGCCGACAGTGGCGGTGCCCAGCACTACGCCGCCAGCGCCGAGTACGGTGATCTTGTTGCCGGCGATGCCGGCGCCGCTGACCAGGGTGCCAGCGGCATTGATGGTGGCGGTGGGGGCCGGCGGTGGGGTGGTGTCCGGCGCGCCGATGGTGGTGCTGCCGGAGATATTGCCGGCAACGTCAGCCTGCCGCACGGTCAGCACCTGGCCATCGTTTTGGGTAGCGGTGAGGATGACGGTAAATTGGCCGTTGGGGCCGACTACTGCAGTGCCCAGCGGTGTTCCTGTGGCCGAGAACACGCTGACGGTGGCGCCGATTTCACCCGTGCCACTGAGCTGGGTGCCCAAGCCATTGACCAGCAAGTTGCCCGGCGGGTTGGGCGCCTGCACGTCAGGGGCGATGAAGCCCACGTTGTCGGACAGATTGAGGGCAGCGTCGCGCTGGCTGACCGAGAGGAACTGTCCATTGAGCTGCGGTGCGTTGAGGTTGATGCTGAAGCCACCGCCGGCGTTGACCTGGCCAGTGCCAAGCAGGGTGCCCTGCGCATCCCGTACCAACACGGTGGCACCCGCTTCACCGGTACCGGTGAGGACCAGACCGTTGCTGGACAGGGCGCTGACTACCGGCACAGCGGGTGGCGTGGTGTCAGCAGCTTCGACGATGACCGGCGCCGATTCGCCGGCCAGGGGCCTCTCAGCCGTCACCGAGAGCAGTTCGCCGTTGCGCTGCGGGGTTTCCAGGCTGACGGTGAAGCGGCCGTCAGGAGCGACGACAAGGGTGGTGCCGATTACCACGCCGGCAGCGTTATAGACGTTGATGGTTGAGCCGATGCTGGCGATCCCGCTCAGGGTTGCGCCACCGAGGGCCAGTTCTACCTCGATCGGCGGTGCTGTCAGCGGCGTCAGCGGCGGGGTGTATTCGGCCGCCTGCGACGGGTTACCAGCAACATCGGTCTGCACCACGCTGAGTTCGATATCTGGCTGCGCCGCAATATTCAGCTCGATCTGGAACGTGCCGTTGGCGAGCACGGTGCCTTCGCCTATCTGCGCGCCGTTTTGCGTGACAATCACGTTGGCGCCCGCCTCACCACGGCCGCTGAGCACGGTGTAGGTCGCGTCGATCACCAGGTTGCTGACCGGCGCCGGTGGGCTGTTGTCTTCAGCGGTGACAGGGACCGCTGGCGCGGCATTGCCGGCAGCGTCAGTGGCGACCACTTCGAGAACCTGGCCGTTGTTCTGCACAGGGTCGAGGGGCACGCTGAAAATGCCACCGGGGGGCACCTGGACAGTACCGACCACGGTGTTGTCCGGGGCGCGTACGGTGATAAAGCTGCCGACCTCGCCAGTACCGCTGAGCTGCGTGCCATCAGCGCTGACACTCAGACCGGTAGGTTGCGCCGGTGGGGTCAGGTCAGGTGCCGTGACGTTGAAGGCCGGCGACGGATTGCCGGTAGCGTCCTGGGCGACGATGCTCAGCACCTGGCCGTCCAGTTGCGCCGGTGACAGGTTGAGTGTGAAGGTCCCGTCGGCGGCGATGCTGCCCTGGCCGACCAGGTCGCCCTGGTCATTGAGCACGGTCAGCCGAGCGCCGGCTTCACCCGTACCCTTCAGCTGAGTACCGCTGGCGTTGATGGTAGCGTCGACTTCAAGTGGTGGAGTGATGTCCGGCGCGGTCGCCGGGGTGCTTGGCGACAGGTTGCCCTTGGCATCTTCAAGGGTCACCTGCAGTTGCTGGCCGTCGTTCTGCGGCGGCGTCAGTGGCACCACGAAGCGGCCATCGGCGCCAACCTGCACGGTGCCGATTTCAGTGCTGCCGAGGTACACCCTGGCGGTACTGCCTGGCTCACCGACGCCGCTGAGCTGGCTGCCATCGGCATTGAGCTGCAGTTGCGCAGGTGCCTCGGGTGGGGTCAGGTCAGGTGCCTCGACGCTGACCGGCTCACTGACGTTGCCGGGCGGATCGGCTTGTTGCACCGCGAGTACTTGCTGGTTGATCTGTGCGGGCGTGAGCATGACCTGGAAGCTGCCGTCAGCGAGCACCTTGGTGGAGCCCAGCAGCGTGCCGCTGGCATCGGTCACGGTGACGGTAGCGCCGGTTTCGCCGCGGCCGGCGATCATGCTGCCGTCGGTACTGATCGTCACCGCAGTGAGCTGCGCCGGCGGGGTGAAGTCAGGCGTGTCGAGGGTCGCTGGCGCAGACACGTTGCCGGCCAGGTCGGTCTGGGTCAGGCTGAGCCGTTCGGCATTGCCCAGGGCTGGGCTGAGGATCAGGGTAAAGAAGCCGTTGGCATCGACCAAAGCTTCACCCAGCGGCGCGCCATCCGGGCCGCTGACCTTGACCGTGGCCCCGGCCTCGCCGCGACCGGTCACGGTCGCGCCGTCGCTGGCAATCGCCAGCGCCGTCAGCGCATTCGGTGCGGTGATATCGGCCGCGATGGTGCTGGCCGCCGGGGATTGGTTGCCGGCGTTGTCTGTGAGCACCACCTGCAGGCTTTGGCCGTTGGCCTGGATTGGGTTGAGCGAGACCTGGAAGCTGCCGTCGTCACGCACGATGCCGTTGCCGATGACGCTGCCGTCAATTGCCAGCACAGTGACTTTGCTGCCAGCTTCGCCGGTGCCGCCGAGCAGTGTGCCGCCCGCAGTGACGGCGAGGTTGCCCGCTGCGTTCGGGGCGAGCAGATCAGGTGCGTTCAGGCTGACGCTGTTGGATTCGTTGCCGGCGGCATCGGTCTGGTTGGCGCTGAGCGCCTCGCCATTGCGCTGCGCAGCAGTCAGTTGCAGGCTGAAACGGCCGTCTGCACCGACCACGCCCTCGCCCAGCTCGATCCCTCCAGTGCCGCTGATGCTGACCCGAGCGCCGGGCTCACCACGCCCGGTCAGGGTCAGCCCATCGCTGGCCAGTTGCAGTTCGCTGAGCGGCTGCGGCGCAGTGGTGTCCGGCGCCTGCAGGGTGGCCGGCAGTGAAGCGCTGCCGTCGGTGCCGACTGCACCGACCAGCAGGGTTTCACCGTTGGCCTGGACGCTGCTGAGCGCCACCGTGAAGGTACCGCCTGCCGCTACCAGCGCAGTGCCAAGCACTGCGCCGCCAGGGCCGTACACCGTGACGGTGCTGCCGGCAGTACCACTGCCAGTCACGCTGAGGCCGTCTGCGGCGAGTAGCAGGTTGCCGGGAATGTCCGGCGCCAGGCTGCCCGGCGCGGTCACGGTTTCGGCGGGCGAGGCGTTGCCGCTGGCGTCGCTCTGGACCACGCTGAGGTTGCTGCCGACGAGTGCCGCCGGGCTCAGGTTGATCGTGAAGCGGCCGTCCGCAGCCACTGTGCCGGTGCCGAGCAGGGTGCCATCGGCAGCGCGTACCGCAACTGCCGCACCGGCTTCGCCGGTACCGGCCAGGCTGGCGCCATTGGCGGCCACGGCCAGGTTGGCAACGGCAGCGGGCGGGGTTGTGTCGGGCGCGGTGAAGCTGCCGGGTTGCGACACGTTGCCAGCGGCGTCGGTGGCGCTCACTTGCAGGGTCTGACCATTGGCCTGGACGCTGTTGAGGGTGACCTGGAAGGTGCCATTGCTGGCCGCAAGCACACTGCCGAGGAGATTGCCGGCACTGTCGCGCACGGTGACCGTGCTGCCAGCCTCGGCAGTCCCGCTCAGTTGCACGCCGTTGCTGGCCAGCAGCAGATTGATCGGCGCTGCGGGTGGAGTCGGATCTGGGGCGGTCACAGCCACGGGCGCCGAGGTGTTGTTGCTGGCGTCGCTCTGGGTCACGCTCAGGCGCTGGGCGTTGAGTTGTGGATTGTCCAGGGTCAGGGTGAAGCTGCCGTTGGCGGCAACAGTGCCGCTGCCGATGAGGGTGCCATCGGGGCTGCGTACAGCGACGCTGGCGCCGGGTTCGCCCAGGCCGGTCAGCGTCAGGCCATTATTGTTGAGCACCAGATTGGTCAGCGGTGCCGGTGGGGTCAGGTCAGGGGTGTCGACCGAGACCGCCACGGAGGTATTGCCGGCGGCGTCCTGCTGGGTCACGCCGATCGGCTGGCCGCTGGCCTGCGGGGTGTTGAAGATCACGCTGAAGCGCCCATCGGCACCCACTGTGGCGGTGCCGAGCAAGGTTCCGGCACCGTTGCGCACCTCAACACTGGCCCCAGCTTCGCCCAGCCCTGAAAGCTGGCGGCCGTCGGCGCTGAGTACGCTTTGAGTAACCGCTGCCGGCGGCGTGCGGTCCGGCGTGGCCAGGCTGGCCGGGGCTGAAATATTGCCAGCCGCATCGCTCAAGGTGACTTGCAGCGGTGCACCGCTGGTCTGCGCTGCCGGCAGGGTGATCTGGAACTGCCCGCTCGGGTTGACCGTGCCGGTTGCCAGCACCGCGCCGCTGGCGTCGCGCACGGTCACGTTGGCCCCGGCTTCGCCCTGGCCGCTGACCACGGTGGCCGCACTGTTGAGGCTGACGCCGCTGGCCGCCAAGGGTGCTTGCAGATCTGGCGCAGTAGTCGTTGCCGCCAGCGATACATTGTTGCTGGCGTCGCTCTGGGTGACGGTCAACAGCTGCGCATTGGCTTGCGGCGGCGTGAGGCTGATGCTGAACAGGCCGCTGCTGGCGACAGTCGCCGAACCGAGCAGGGTGCCATTGGCATCTACCACCGACACGGTCGCGCCGACCTCACCGCGGCCGGTCAGCAAGCTGCCACTGCGGTCAATCGCCAGTTGTGTTGGCGCATCAGGCGCCGTGGTGTCCTCAGCTGTGACAATGGCCGGCACCGAGGGCTTGCCCCCGGCGCCAAAGCGCGCGTTGACCTGCAGGGTCTGGGCGTTGAGTTGAGCGCTGCTGAAGAACACCCGGAAGATACCATCGCTGCCCACTGTCGCAGTGCCCAGGGTGGCACCGGCGGAGGTCACAGTGATCAGTGCTCCGACTGTGCCCATGCCGGTCAGGACGAAGCCGTCGGCACTAAGGTCGAGGGCGGTCGGTGTTGCGGCTTCGCTGCCATCCGGGCCGGCCAGCGGTGTGCTGGCTTCGCCGCCCGGGTCCTTGACCACTACGGTGGCGCTGTCGCCACTGGCCAGCGGCGGGTTGATCGGCACTACGAAGCTGCCGTCCGGGCCTGCCACCACGCTACCCAGTTCATTGCCGTCGGCGTCACGTACGATCACCGTGCTGCCGGGCTCGGCGTTGCCGCCGACGCTGGTGCCATCAGGGCTGACACTGATATCGGTCGCTTCTGCGGGTACGGTGGTGTCAGGGGCGGTGATCGGCAGCACCGGGCTGGTATTGGCGGCCGCATCGACAGCCTCCAGCAGCAGCGGTTGACCGTTGTTCTGGCTGCCGGGCAGTTGCACGCTGAAGCTGCCGTCTGCCTCGACGTCGGTTCTGATCAACACGATGCCGTTGGCATCGCGAATGATCACCTCGGTGGCACCTGGCGCGTTGCCGGTGACCGTGCCGTCGATGGCCACGCTGACGCCGCTGGGCAGGGCTGGCGGGGTCAGGTCGGGCGCGGTGACTGGCACCCCATCGGATTCATTGACACCATCGGTGGCGACTACGCTCAAGCCCTGGCCGTCTTTCTGCGCAGGGTCGAGCGTGACGCTGAAATCGCCGCTTGGCAGCACGGTGGTGCTGCCGATTACAGTGCCGGCAGCGTCACGCACTTCGACCGTGCTGCCCGCTTCACCCCTGCCACTGACCTGGGTGCCGTCGGCGTTGACCTGCACGCCGGTTGGCAGGCTAGGGGCAGTGGTGTCGATGGCGTTGATCGGCACACTCGCGGAGGTCTGCCCTTGCAGGTCGGTGACGGTTACCGACAACTGCTGGCCGGCGACCGGCACAGGGTTCAGGGGAACGCTGAAGCTGCCGTTGTCAGGCACCAGCACACTGCCGATGACGGTCCCGTTCGGGTCGCGCACTTGAACGGTTGTGCCCGGTTCCGCCTGACCGCTGATCAGGTTGCCGCCGGCATTCAGTTGCACCCCTTGGGCGGCCTCTGGCGCTTGCAGGTCTGGCGCGGTCAGGGTGTCAGGCTGGGAGATGTTGCCAGCCTGGTCCTTTTGCGTGGCGGTCAGGGTCTGGCCGTTGAGCTGGACAGGGTTGAGGGCGACCTGGAAGCTGCCATCGCCCTGCACGGTGGCGCTGCCGAGGGTGATGCCACCAGTGCCGGTCACGGTAACGACGCTGCCGGGTTCACCGCGTCCACTGAGTACACTGCCGTCCGCCGCCAATACCAGGCCGGTGGGCGCATCGGGGGCCTGGCCGTCAGGGGCTGTGACGGGCACGCTGGTGGAAATATTGCCAGCCGGATCGCGCTGCTCGACGGTCAGCGCCTGGCCGTTGTTCTGCGCTGGGTTGAGGGGAACCGTGAAGCCGCCGTCGGCTCGCACTACAGTGCTGCCGAGCACCGTGCCATCAGCCGCGCGCACGGTCACGGTTGCGCCGGGCTCGCCCAGGCCTGTGATCTGGCTGCCGATGCCATTGATCGCCTCATCGCTGATCGGTTGTGGTGCCTGGGTGTCGGGCGCAGTGAAGTCGACCGGGCCGGCACTGTTGCCGCGGCTATCAGTGGCTTCAACGGTTAGTTTCTCGCCGTTGCGCTGGGGTTGGTTGAGGGTGACGCTGAAGGTGCCGTCGGCGCCGACTGTGCTGCTACCCAGTACGGTGCCGTCGGCATCGCGCACGGTGACCAGCGAGCCGGCCTGACCGACACCAGTCAATTGGGTACCCGCGATATCCAGTGCCATTTGCGCCGGTTGCAATGGGCCGTCCAGGTCCGGCGCAGTCGCGCTGGCGCTGGACTCGTTGCCCGCCGCGTCGCGCAGCTCGACGTCGAGTACCTGGCCATCGGTCTGGGCAGGGGAGAGGGTGACGGTGAATACGCCGTTGGCGCCCACCAGGGCAGTGCCCAGCAGGTTGCCCTTAGCGTTGCGCACCTCGACCGTCGCGCCGGCTTCGCCGCGTCCGGTCAGGGTTACGCCGTTGGCACTGATCTGCAGATTGCTGGCTTCACCGGGCGGGGTGATATCCGGGGCAGTGATCTGCGCTGGCAGTGAACTGCTGGCGCCATCCACCGCAACCACGTCGAGCAATTCGCCATTGGCTTGCGCCGGGTTCAGCGGCAGGGTGAAGGTACCGCCGGCGCCAACCACCGTGCTGGCCAGCACAGTGCCTTGGGCATCACGCACCTCGACCCGAGTGCCGGGAGCGGCACTGCCGCTGATCGAGCTGCCATCGGCGGCCAGGCTAAGGTTGCTCGGGGTTGCCGGGATGGGCGTATTGGGTACGGTCAGGTCGAGTTCCGGCGACGTGTTGCCGGCGGCATCCTTCTGCACCAGGCTGATAGCCTGGCCGGCAGCGGCGGGCGTATCCAGATCGAACAGGAAGGTGCCGTTGGCACCCACTGTGCCAGTGCCGAGCAGGGCGCCATTGGCATCCCGGACCTCGACGATGGCGCCTGCTTCACCACGACCGGCAATGGTCAGGCCGCCGTTGCCCACGGTCACGCCGCTGATGATCGTTGGCGCAGTGATGTCCGGGGCGTCGTAGGCGAGCGGGGTCGATGTATTGCCGGCCAGGTCGATGACGCGGATGTCGAGCAGTTCGCCATTGGCCTGAGGTGGGTCGAGGGTCAGGGTGAAGGTGCCGTTGGCGGCAACAATCGCGCTGCCGAGCAAGTCACCATTGGCGTCACGCACCTCGACCCGGGCGCCAGGCTCGGCGTTGCCGCTGAGGGTTTCGCCGGCGCTCAGGTTGAGGTTGGTGGGCTGGGCGGGGGCTTGCAGGTCAGGGCTGAGCAGCGTCGCTGGAGCCGAGGCATTGCCCGCGGCATCGGTCAGGGTGACTTGCAGACTTGAGCCATCAGTAACGGCCGCAGGCAGTTGCAGATTGAAGCTGCCGTCGGCCAGAACGGTACCGATCGCGAGCAGATTGCCTTGGCCGTCGAACACCTTGACCGTGCTGCCTGGCTCGCCGCGACCCGATACCGTACGCCCGTCTGCGCTGATAGCGAGTCCGCTGGCCGGGTCAGGTGCCGTGGTGTCGGGGCTGTCCAGATCGGGGGCGTTGACGCTGCCGGGTGCCGAGAGATTGCCCTTGGCATCGGTGGCGGTAACCTGCAGTGCTTCGCCGTCGATCTGGGCCGGATTCAGGGCGATGGTGAACACGCCGGTCGGGCCGACCACAGCGGTGCCGAGTTCGACCCCGTTGGCGTCAACCACCCGCACCGTGCTGCCAGGCTCGGCGCGACCGCTGAGCTGGCTGCCATCGGCGCTGACCACAAGCTGGCTGGGTATGGCGGGCGCGGTGATATCCGGTGCGCTGATCTGCACGGGCAGCGACACGCCGCCATTACCATCCAGGGCGACTACGTCGAGTAACTGGCCGTTGGCCTGAGGCGGGTTGAGCACTACGACAAAGGTGCCTTCAGCGCCGACTACAACGCTGCCGATCACGTTGCCATCGGCATCTCGCACCTGAATGCGGCTGCCAGGCGGCGCACTGCCGCTGAGCGAACTGCCGTTGGCGGCGATGCTCAGGTCGCTCGGGCTGAGCGGGGTGGCGGTAACGGGCACATCGAACGATTGTGGCGCTGAGGCATTGCCACTGGCGTCGGTCTGCACCACGTTGAGGCGCTCGCCGGGCTGCACGGCGCCGCTGAACTCGATCAGGAAGGTGCCATTGGCAGCGACGGTGCCGCTGCCGAGCAGCAGGCCATTGCTGTCGCGTACTTCAACCGTCGCACCGGGCTCTCCGCGACCGGCCAGCACCAACCGATCGGGACCGACCACCAGGCCGCTGACTGCGGCTGGGGCGGTGGTGTCCGGGGCAATGAACTGGAACGGCGCCGAGGTGTTCTGGGCAGCATCGACCAGGCGAATGTCCAGCGCTTCACCGTTGGCCTGGGGCGGATTCAGGGTCAGGCTGAAACTGCCATCTGCAGCCACCACACCGCTGCCGATCAGGGCGCCATTGGCGTCGCGGACTTGTACCGTGGTACCTGGCTCGCCTTTGCCGGTCAGGGTGACGCCGTCGCTCAACTGCAGGTCGGTGGGCTGCTCTGGCGCAAGCAGGTCGCGCGACGCCACGCTGCCCGCGGCGGAAACGTTGCCTGCAGCATCGGTGAGGGTGACCTGCAGCGTGCTGCCATCGAGCACGGCAGGGTCAAGGGTGATCTGGAAGGTGCCGTCGGCAGCGACGGTGCCACTGCCCAGCAGATTGCCGTCAGCATCGCGCACCTGCACGCTGGTGCCCGCCTCGCCACGACCGCTCAGTTGCTTGCCAGCGCCGGCGATGACCAGATTGGTTGGCGCATCCGGCGCAGTGGTGTCGACCGGCGGCGTGTCGATGTCCGGAGCCGTGGCGGCGGCTGGCACCGAGGTGTTGCCTGCCGCATCGGTAAGCGTCACCGCGAGGGCCTGGCCATCGGTTTGTGGCGGGTTCAGGGTGATATCGAAACGGCCATCGGCGCCGACGGTGCCGGTGCCGATCAGGTTGCCCGCAGCGTCACGGATGTTGACGGTACTGCCGGCTTCGCCATTGCCGCTCAGCTGTTTGCCGTCAGCGGTAATGGCCAGATTGGTTGGCGCATCGGGTGCAGTGGTGTCGATGGGGGGTGTGTCGATGTCAGGCGCCGTTGTGTTGCCGGGCGCAGAGGCATTGCCGGCAGCGTCGGTAAGCGTCACTTCAAGCGCCTGGCCATCGGTTTGAGGCGGGCTAAGGGGGACGTCGAATCGACCGTCAGTGCCAACTGTACCGGTGCCGATCAGATTGCCCGCCGGGTCACGCACATTGACCGTCGTGCCGGCTTCGCCAGTGCCGCTCAGACGCAGGCCATCCGGCGAGACCAGTAGATCGATCGGGCTGGCCGGCGCAGTGGTATCGCCTGGGTTGGGCGAGCTACCGCCGCCACTGCTGCCGCCACCGCCGCCGCCGCTGGCTGCCGCCGCAGCGCCACCTGCACCGAGCAAACCGAGCGCAGCGATGGCGAAGGTATTGGTCCCGCTGCCGGCCACACCGACCCCAGCCATCAGCTCATCCAGCGAGGCAACGTCCTCGAAGGTGAAACCGGTGAAGGCCTCGGCGTTGTACTGGGCGTGCCAAAGCGTGCCGTCTTCGCCGACGAAAACCATGTCGCTCTGCTCGCCAGCAGCATCGACCACGAAGAAGTTGCCGATGGTGACCTTGTCGCCCGACTTCAGCGTAACGATCAGGTCCTGGCCGCTGCGGGTGACGGTGGCCACGTCGCCGGGTGGCACTGGCATCTGCACCAGGCCAGGTCCTTTCAGGCTCAGATTGCCCCAGGCGTTCTGGGTGACGGCGGCGGTTTGCTTGTCGGCAACGACGATGTTGTCCATAGGTGCTCCCTGCTGATGGCCCGGCGGTGAACACTGACCAGAGGGCCGGCGCAGACGTGCGCAGCGGCCGTCCAGAGCGGTCCTTGTTCACCGGTAGTAAGGGAGATATAGCAGCCGTGCGGGAGCCAACCAGAGGCTTTCTGAGTTAATCCTTTTGTACAGTCGCCCTTATTTGAGGCCCAGCCGACGGCATAAACGGCTGAGGTTTGCCCGGTCCAGACCCAGCTCGCGGGCCGCGCTCGCCCAGTTGTTCCGGTGCCTTTGCAGGCAGGCCTCGATCAGCTGACGCTGATAACCGTCGACGGCTGTACGCAGGTCGCCGCTCGTCGGCTGGGTGGCGTCGACCGGCAGCGACTGCGCCGTGGCTGGCAGCGCTGCCACGCTGCGCAGGTCGAGGTCGGCAGCCTGCAGGGTGAGAATTCGCGGTCGCTGTGCTTGCTGGCCGAGCGCCTTGAGCGCTGACCGGCCAATCAGGTGTTCCAGTTCGCGCACGTTGCCTGGCCAGTCGTAAGCCAGCAGTGCGGCCTGGGCCTCGCTGCTCAGGCGCAGGCTGTTCAAGCCCAGGCGTGAGCGGTTCTGTTCGAGAAAGTAGCCGGCCAGCAGCAGCACGTCGCGGCCGCGCTCGCGTAGCGGCGGCACCTGCAAGGGATACACGCTCAAGCGATGATAGAAGTCGGCGCGGTAGCGGCCGTTGCGCACTTCGTCGGCCAGGTCGCGGTTGGTCGCGGCGATCAGGCGCACGTCGACATGGTGCTCGCGGTCCGAGCCGAGCCGTTGCAACTGTCCACTTTGCAGCACGCGCAGCAGCTTGGCCTGCACCGCCAGCGACAGCTCGCCGACTTCATCGAGGAACAAGGTACCGCCGTTGGCCAGTTCGAACTTGCCGCGACGTTCGCCATGAGCACCGGTGAAAGCGCCGCGGACATGGCCGAACAGCTCGCTCTCGACCAGGGTATCTGGCAGCGCGGCGCAATTGAGGCTGATCAGCGGCTTGTTGGCCCGGCTGCTGGCCTGGTGCAAGGCCTGCGCGACCAGCTCCTTGCCAACGCCGGTTTCGCCGGTGATCAACACGGTCAGGTCGCTGCTGCCGACCAGGCGGATTTCTTCAACCAGATGAGTGTGGGCCTTGCTCTGGCCGATCAGCTCTTTGTCCTGACCACTGGCCTGTCGATAGACCTCGGCACGCTGGTGCTCGTCCTCGGCGCGCAGGGCCAGGTGCTGAATCCGCTCGGCGACGGTGACTGTGGCGGCGGCGAGGCTGGCGAAGGCCTGCAACGCCTCCAGTTCAAGGCTCTGGAACTGCCCCGGCGTGAGTGCATCGAGGGTCAGCAGCCCCCACGGCTGCTCGTCAACCAGCAACGGGCAGCCCATGCAGTCGTGTACCTCCAGGTCGGCGTCAGGGGCGTTGACCAGGCCGTCGTACGGGTCGGGCAGGTCGCTGTCACTGGCGAAGCGGGTCGGTTCGCTGTGGCTGAGCAGAATCTTGAAGCGCGGATGCTCACTGACCCGAAAGCGTCTACCCAGGGTATCTGGCGCCAGGCCATCGACCGCCAGCGGCACCAGCCACTCGCCATCCAGCCGCAGCAGGGCGGCTGCATCGCAGGGCAGCAAGCTGCGCATGGCTTCGAGCAAGCGCCGGTAGCGTTCCTGATCGGGCAGATCGCGGGACAGGTCGCTGACCAGCGGAAGGAGAGCGGTTAGCAAAGGTTTGGCGGTCATAAAGACTCCTTTTGGTCTTTATGACTATAGTCCAGCGTTGGTCATTTTGACACGTCACGGTTCAATTGCCCCGGTTTCGCTGGGGCGGCCAGTTGGCACGATTGCTGTAACAGCATTGGCATCCATTCGAAGCCTCAGGCTCAGGAGTTGCTGCAATGCTCAATGCCGAACAACGTGCAATCATCAAGGCCACCGTTCCGTTGCTGGAAAGCGGCGGCGAAGCGCTGACCACCCATTTCTATAAAATGATGCTCAACGAATACCCAGAGGTACGCCCACTGTTCAACCAGGCTCACCAGGCCAGCGGCGATCAGCCGCGGGCGCTGGCAAACGGCGTGTTGATGTATGCCCGTCACATCGATCAGCTCGAACAACTGGGCGGCCTGGTCGGGCAGATCATCAACAAGCATGTCGCCTTGCAGATCCTGCCTGAGCACTACCCGATCGTCGGTCGCTGCCTGCTGCGTGCCATCGAGGAAGTATTGGGCAAGGACATCGCCACACCTGCGGTGATCGAGGCCTGGGCCGGTGCCTACGGCCAGTTGGCCGACATCCTGATCGGTGCCGAAGAAGGCTTGTACCAGCAGAAGGAGCAGGCCGCTGGCGGCTGGCGTGGCGCGCGCGAGTTTCGCCTGGTACGCCGCGAGCAGGAAAGCAGCGAGATTGTCTCGTTCTACTTCGCCCCGCAGGATGGCCAGCCGGTGCTCAAGGCCGAACCTGGCCAGTACATCGGCCTGCAGCTGTTCATCGATGGCGTCGAGCAGCGCCGTAATTACTCGCTGTCGGCATTGAGCGATGGCCAGCAGTACCGCATCAGCGTCAAACGCGAGGCGGGCGGCAAGGTTTCCAATTACCTGCATGAGCAGCTGATGGTGGGCGAAACGCTCAACCTGTTCCCACCGTCGGGCGACTTCACTTTGACGACCAGCGCCAAGCCGCTGGTGCTGATCAGCGGTGGGGTCGGCATCACGCCGACCCTGACCATGCTCGAAGCTGCCCTGGCGACGCAGCGCCCGGTGCACTTCATCCACTGTGCGCGCAATGGCGCAGTGCATGCCTTCCGCGACTGGGTCGATGCGCTGGCTGAGCGGCATCCGCAACTCAAACGCTTCTACTGCTACGCCGAAGCGGGGCAGGGCGCAGACGCTGTGGGCCTGTTGAGCGAGCAGCAATTGGCCGAATGGCTACCGCAGGAGCGGGATGTCGATGCTTACTTCCTCGGGCCGAAGGTGTTCATGGCGGCGGTCAAACGTCAGCTCAAGGGGCTGGGCGTGCCCGAGGCGCAGAGCCGTTACGAGTTCTTCGGCCCGGCGGCGGCGCTGGAGTAAGGCCACAGCTGCAGCCGGCTTGCGTAACAACAGGCCGGCTGCAGCTTAATCTCGCTTTAATCCCGTTACCCTTCACTTGCGTGTGTCGAGGCGCCTGCGCCTGCCCGGCATTCGCCCGCTTATATACAGGGCCGTCGTTGAACCGAAGAGGTTTGGCTCGGTCCTATTGTCTCCGGAGAGTGGCGCTTGCCGTTGCCTCGACGCATCCACGCTGATGGCCAGCGTGTAAACTGCCCAGCGGCTGGCCTGCGTGCTGTCACTCTCCCTCGAAGGAATCGGCAATGAACGAACAACTCTCGCGCCTGAACCGTGAACGGCGCTTCCTGGCCCTGTTGGGCCTGATCTGCCTGGCGCTGATTGGCGGCGCGCTGTACATGCAGATCGTCCTCGGCGAGGCACCATGCCCGCTGTGTATCCTGCAACGCTATGCATTGCTGCTGATTGCGCTGTTTGCCTTCATAGGCGCGGCCATGCCCAACCGCCGGGGCCTGACCCTGTTCGAAGGGCTGGTAGTGCTCAGTGCCATTGGCGGAATCGTTGCGGCTGGGCGCCATGTGTATATACTCGCCAACCCCTCGGTCAGTTGCGGTATCGATACCCTGCAACCGATCGTCGACGACTTGCCACTGGCCAAGGTCTGGCCACTGGCGTTCCAGGTCGAGGGTTTCTGCAGCACGCCATACCCTCCGCTGCTGGGGCTGTCACTGGCGCAGTGGGCACTGCTGGCGTTCGTGCTGACCGCGATCCTGGTGCCGGTAGGCATCTATCGCAACCGCAAACGGGCTTAGACCAAAGTACCGCTTGAGCGCAAGTCTGTTGCACGGCGAGAGAAGCCCCTTTTCTCGCCATCCGCTTGATTCAGATCAATGACAAAGCCTTGCGGAACAAGCGTTTCAGGCCTGTAGGACGGGGTGCGACAAACTGTCGCGAACCTGATTTTCCCTACTCCATTGTTACCGAATCTGCAAAAGACTGTTGCTCAATAAGTCATAGTCAAGGGTGGGCGACCTATCTACAATCGCCCCCAATTTCCGTTCGGCACTGCTTGCGAGTCGCAGGATTTGAAGGAAGCCACGGCCTCCTTTTTGCTGACTTCGTCAAGTTTCGCCCAACGGCGATACCGGGCGGACACCCCTCCGCGTTAACCCGCACCAAATGGACTTGGTACAGCTGTACGGGCCGTTTGCCTACACCATAAATACCGTTAAGCCCGCTAACCGCCCAGGTCCACGTTGAGGACCCCAGGCAGGAGCGAATTCGAGCCAAAATTGCTGACGCTTGGCAGGACGAAGTGTTGGTGACCAAAACACAAATTGCATTGAAGCAAGCTGATCTAGAGGTCGTGAGATGAGTAAAAAGCGTTACCCCAGACTGTTTGGCATATTGCCCTTTTTAGGCATGCTTTTACTCAGTGGGTGCAACTGGACCCTGCTCGACCCGAAGGGTCAGGTCGGCATTGAGCAAAAGAACCTTATCCTGATCGCTACCGGCCTGATGCTGCTGGTGGTTGTGCCGGTCATCATCATGACCTTGGCATTTGCCTGGAAGTATCGTGCTTCCAACAAGGCAGCCACCTACACCCCAGACTGGTCGCACTCGACCAAGATCGAACTGGCCGTGTGGATCATCCCGGTCATCATCATCGTCGCCCTGGGCTACGTGACCTACGTGTCCACGCACAAGCTGGATCCGTATCGTCCGCTGGATTCCGATGTGAAGCCGATCCAGGTCGATGTGGTCGCACTGGACTGGAAATGGCTGTTCATCTATCCGGAACAGGGCATTGCCACCGTCAACACGCTGGTCTTCCCGGCCAACACGCCGGTTAACTTCCGTGTGACCTCGGACGCTGTGATGAACTCGTTCTTCATCCCGGGTCTGGGCGGCCAGATCTACGCGATGGCGGGCATGACCACCAAACTGCACCTGATCGCCAACGAGAACGGTGTGTTTGACGGTATCAGCGCCAACTACAGCGGTGCTGGTTTCACTGGCATGAAGTTCAAGGCTACTGCCACGTCCCAGGCCGACTTCGAGAAGTGGGTTGCTGAAGTCAAGCAGTCGCCAAAAACGCTGAGCAAGGCTGAATACGAAGCCTTGGCCAAACCAAGCGAAAACCACCCAGTCACGCTGTACAGCGTGGCCTCGCCTGACCAGTTCCAGATCATCGTCGACAAGTACGAAGGCATGAACCGCGGTCGGCCGAACCACGAAGAACAAGGCAGCAAAGACCTGGCCACAACCCAGGGTGTGGAGTCGAGTAAGCAACCAGCTGCCGGGGCAGAGGAGTAAGAGATGTTCGGTAAATTAAGTCTGGAGGCGATCCCGTATCACGAGCCGATAGTCATGGTGACACTTGCCATGATCGCGCTGGGTGGTATCGCTGTAGTAGGTCTGATCACCTACTTCCGCAAGTGGACCTACTTGTGGACCGAGTGGCTGACGACTGTCGACCACAAGAAAATCGGCGTGATGTACATCATCGTCGCCATGATCATGCTGATTCGCGGCTTTGCCGACGCCATCATGATGCGTACCCAGCTGGCCGTGGCCACGGGTGGCGACACCGGCTATCTGCCGCCTGAACACTATGACCAGATCTTCACCGCGCACGGTGTGATCATGATCATCTTCATGGCGATGCCGTTCTTCACCGGTCTGATGAACCTTGCGGTTCCGCTGCAGATCGGTGCACGTGACGTGGCCTTCCCGTTCCTCAACTCCCTGAGCTTCTACCTGCTGCTGGCAGGCGTGCTGCTGGTCAACATCTCCCTGGGTGTTGGTGAGTTCGCCAAGACTGGCTGGGTTGCGTATCCGCCGCTTGCGGGTATTCAGTACAGTCCGGGCGTGGGTGTCGACTACTACATCTGGGCACTGCAGCTATCGGGACTGGGGACAACGCTGACCGGCGTCAACTTCCTCGTTACCGTGATGAAAATGCGCGCGCCTGGCATGAAGCTGATGGACATGCCGATCTTCACCTGGACCTGCACCTGGGCCAACGTGCTGATCGTGGCTTCGTTCCCGATCCTGACCGCTGCACTCGCTCTGCTGACTGTTGACCGTTATCTGGACTTCCATATCTTCACCAACGAGCTTGGTGGGAACCCGATGATGTACGTCAACCTGTTCTGGGCGTGGGGTCACCCTGAGGTATACATTCTGATTCTGCCGGCCTTCGGCGTGTTCTCGGAAGTGACCTCGACGTTCTCTGGCAAACGCCTGTTCGGCCACCACTCGATGATCTATGCATCGGGCGCGATCGCCATTCTCGGCTTTGCAGTTTGGCTGCACCACTTCTTCACCATGGGTGCCGGCGCGAGCGTCAACACCTTCTTCGGTCTGGCGACGATGTTGATCTCCATTCCGACCGGGGTGAAGTTGTTCAACTGGCTGTTCACCATGTACCAAGGCCGCGTGCGCTTCACCGCGCCGATGCTGTGGACCCTGGGCTTCATGGTCACCTTCTCGATCGGTGGCATGACTGGCGTTCTGCTGGCTGTTCCGGGTGCTGACTTCGTGCTGCACAACAGCCTGTTCGTTATCGCTCACTTCCACAACGTGATCATTGGTGGTGCGGTGTTCGGCTACATTGCCGGCTTCGCCTTCTGGTTCCCGAAAGCCTTTGGTTTCACCCTGAACGAGAAGTGGGGCAAAGCTGCCTTCTGGTTCTGGATCTCGGGCTTCTACGTTGCGTTCATGCCGCTGTACGCGCTGGGCTTCATGGGCATGACCCGTCGTCTGAACCACACCGAAAACCCACTGTGGGAACCCTACCTGTGGGTAGCGGTAGTCGGCGCCGTGCTGATCCTGTTCGGTATCGCTTGCCAGCTGATCCAGCTGTTCGTGTCGATCCGCGATCGCAACCAGAACCTGGACGTCACTGGCGATCCATGGGGTGGCCGTACTCTGGAGTGGTCGACTTCTTCGCCGCCGCCGTTCTACAACTTCGCTCACATGCCTGAGAAAGTTGGTCTGGACGCCTGGCACGAAGCCAAGGAAGCCGAAGTTGCTTACAAGGTTCCGGCCAAGTACGAAGCGATCCACATGCCAAGCAACACCTCGACCGGCCTGTTCATGGGCATGCTGTTGACCGTCTTCGGCTTTGCCTTCATCTGGCATATCTGGTGGCTGGTTGGTGCGAGCCTGGTAGCAACCATCGCAGTCTTCGTTCGCCACGCTGCACGTGACGACCAGGGCTACATGGTGCCGGCTGAAGAAGTGGCGCGCATCGAAGGCGAACGCATGCAAGCGTTGGCCAAAGCAGGTGCTCTGCCTGCCGGCGCACGTGTCGAATCGTTTGAACGGGTGTAATCAATGTCCAGTCAAGTAATCCACGGTGACGCTCATGGTCATGACCATGGGCACGACGATCACCACCACGACTCGGGCCAGATGACCGTACTTGGTTTCTGGCTGTACCTGATGACCGACTGCATCCTGTTTGCGTCGCTCTTCGCCACCTACGCGGTGCTGTCCGGCGGTTTCGCCGGCGGCCCGTCGGGTCACGACATCTTCCAGCTCGACTTCGTGCTGGTTGAAACCGCGTTCCTGCTGCTGTCCTCGATCACCTTCGGCTTCGCCATGCTGAAGATGTTCGACGGCAACAAAGCAGGTGTACTGGGCTGGTTGGCTGTGACCTTCCTGTTCGGTGCTGGCTTCATCGCGATGGAAATCTATGAGTTCCATCACCTGATCGCCGAGGGTTACGGCCCGCAGCGCAGTGGCTTCCTGTCGGCGTTCTTCGCGCTGGTCGGTACCCACGGTCTGCACGTGACTGCCGGTCTGATCTGGATGGCGATCATGATGTATCAGATCAACAAGCACGGCATCACGCCGACTGCCAAGACCCGCATGAGCTGCCTGAGCCTGTTCTGGCACTTCCTCGACGTGGTCTGGATCTGCGTATTCACCGTCGTTTACCTGTTGGGGGTTCTGTAATGGCTAACGCACACGACACTCATCACGAAGGTAGCCACGGCAGCGTCAAGTCGTACATGGTCGGTTTCGTACTGTCGATCATCCTGACTGCGATCCCGTTCGGCCTGGTCATGTTCCCGACCTTTCCGAAGAACCTGACCGTCCTGATCGTGGTGGCCATGGCCGTCATTCAGGTAGTGGTACACCTGGTGTACTTCCTGCACATGGACCGCTCGAAAGAGCAGCGTTCCAATGTGTCGACGTTCCTGTTCACCATTATGGTAATCGCGCTGCTGGTCGGCCTGTCGCTGTGGATCATGTTCAGCATCCACTTCGAAATGATGGCCAAGTGAGGTAAGACTGCATGTCACTGAAGCACTTTATCCAAATCACCAAACCGGGGATCATTTTCGGTAACGTGCTTTCCGTGGCAGGCGGTTTCTTCCTTGCCTCCAGCGGGCATGTGGATTTCGCCCTGTTCCTGGCGGTGGTGCTTGGTACCTCGATGGTGGTGGCGTCCGGTTGCGTGTTCAACAACTGCATCGACCGTGACATCGACATCAAGATGGAGCGCACCAAGAACCGCGTAATGGTCCAGGGCGGCATGCCGCTGCCGTTGGCGCTGATTTACGCCACCCTGCTCGGGCTGGGTGGTTTCAGCTTGCTGTATGTGCAGGCCAACCCGTTGGCGGCGTACTGCGCCCTGATCGGGTTTGTCGTCTACGTTGGTTTCTACAGCCTCTGGCTGAAGCGCAAATCGGTGCACGGCACCTTGGTTGGCAGCCTGTCTGGTGCCATGCCTCCGGTGATCGGCTACTGCGCCGTGAGCAACAGCTTCGACCTGGCTGCAGTGACCCTGCTGGTGATGTTCAGCCTGTGGCAGATGCCGCACAGCTTTGCCATCGCGATCTTCCGCTTCAAGGATTACAGCGCTGCCAACATTCCGGTGCTGCCGGTGGCACGCGGTATCCTCGCGGCGAAGAAGCAGATCGTGCTGTACGTGCTGGCCTTCGTCCTCGCTACCCTGATGCTGACCCTCGGCGGTTACGCCGGGCTCGGCTACATGGCGGTCGCCGCCGGTATGGGCCTGTACTGGCTGTACATGGCCTGGGGTGGCTACAAGGCTGAAGACGACAGCAAATGGGCGCGCAAGGTGTTCGGCTTTTCTATCCTCACCGTCACTGCCTTGAGCGTGATGATGTCGGTAGACAGCCAGACTGCCGCTGACGTGCTCATGACCTACGCACGCTGAAGTCCAGCTGTATAAAAAACCCGGCCTTGTGCCGGGTTTTTTTATGCGCCCGTGCTGCGCCCGGACCGGGTGGCCTGCATCACAAAGGGCAGGCCTTCTGGCTGAATCAAACTGCTCGCCAGCCCTAAAGTCAGCCCCCCACCTCTGAGGGTATGACCATGTCAACTTTTACTGCCTATTTCTGCGGAACCGGTGCCACAGCTGCTGATGTGAGCAATCGTGATTACTGGAACGGCGAGCTGATCTCAACGCTGGCCTTCAACGACAAAAGCCGCGAATTCGCTGACAAGATCGTTATCGATGGCCCTGGCAGCGGCAATCTGCAGGACGACATGCTGTTTGTCGACGACGGTGATCATGGCAGTGCCATGGGCAGCTTGCTGGGCAATGGCTGGGAAGAGAACGTTGCTCACGCGCTGCAGATGATCAAGGGCATGAGCTTGTGGCAACGCGGGACGCGAACCAAGACCGAATACGAGCGCCTGAAAGCGTTGGGGGTGCCGCTGGCAGCGCCCGGTTCAACGGGCAACTGGTTTCGTGACCGCTACGACTATGGCGATCGGGGCACCACGCCGCAGGAGCTGCAGGAACAGCTCATTCGGCAGTTTCGTGACCCGTTGCTGCCGACCCAGGTCAACCTGGTCGGCTGGAGCCGTGGCGGCATCAGCTGTCACATGCTGGCCAATGCCATGGCTGATGATCCTGAACTCATGCACATCCCGGTCAACATCCTGGCAGTCGATCCGGTACCTGGCATTCTCAACGTGCAGGATGCCCGTACCACGCTGGGCGCCAATGTGCGCGAGTACGTTGGCTTCTATGCGCGGGATGAGCGCTCCAAAGGTTTCGCCTGCGTCATTCCCGAAGTTGCCAGCAGCACGCGCACCAGCGTGTTTCCGATCCCGGGGCGCCACGCCACGCTGGTTGGCAACGCGTCGCTCACAGGCGTCGGGCCTGGCGCCGAGCTCAAAAGCCCTGGCTTGCTGGTCAGGCATGTGGCCGAAGTGTGCCTGAGCAAGTGGGGCGTGCAGTTGGACAATTGCCTGGGGCTGAGCCGCGAACAGATTGAAGGCCACTGCGTGGAGGTCGGCGCCAACGATGAACGGTATAGGGCGATGCGCACCCACTCTTATGTTTCGGCGTCCTTCGTACATCTCAAGGAGGGCGATGAGGGCGATCGCTTCGTCCATCACGGCAGTGAGCACTCAAGCTTCAGTCAGATCGTCGGTGCGCAGTACGATCCCCAGGACGGGCTGGGTCTGAACGCGTTGCATGCTGGCGTTTTCGACGCCATCGTTGGTTGACCGCGCCTTTGTAGTCTCCAGGAACTTTACAACTCGGTGAGCCGGCGTTTATGGTATTTGCCGGCCACCGCAGTGGCCAACGTCGCTCGGACGGTTCCGGGCGCTTACGTCTTCGAGGTTCACATGGCCGACCAAGGTTCGCCGCGTCGCTTTGCGCGCATAGATCGTCTCCCGCCCTATGTTTTCAACATCACTGCCGAATTGAAGATGGCTGCGCGTCGGCGCGGCGAAGACATCATCGATCTGAGCATGGGTAATCCGGACGGTGCCACGCCGCCACATATCGTCGAGAAACTGGTGCAGGTCGCTCAGCGCGATGACACGCACGGTTACTCAACTTCACGCGGCATCCCGCGCCTGCGCCGGGCCATTTCACGCTGGTACCAGGACCGTTATCAGGTCGATATCGACCCGGAAAGCGAAGCCATCGTCACCATCGGTTCGAAAGAGGGCCTGGCGCATTTGATGCTGGCCACCCTCGATCACGGCGACACCGTGCTGGTGCCCAACCCCAGCTACCCGATCCATATCTACGGCGCCGTTATCGCCGGCGCGCAGGTGCGCTCGGTGCCACTGGTGCCGGGGGTGGATTTCTTCACTGAGCTTGAGCGGGCGATTCGCGAGTCGATTCCCAAGCCGAAGATGATGATCCTGGGTTTCCCGTCCAACCCGACTGCGCAGTGTGTCGAGCTGGATTTTTTCGAGCGGGTAGTCGCTCTGGCCAAGCAATACGATGTGCTGGTCATCCACGATCTGGCTTATGCCGATATCGTCTACGACGGCTGGAAGGCCCCTTCGATCATGCAGGTGCCGGGTGCCAAGGACATCGCGGTGGAATTCTTCACCCTGTCCAAGAGCTACAACATGGCCGGGTGGCGGATTGGTTTCATGGTCGGCAACCCTGAGTTGGTCAGCGCCCTGGGGCGGATCAAGAGCTATCACGATTACGGCACCTTCACCCCGTTGCAGGTAGCAGCGATTGCCGCGCTGGAGGGTGATCAGCAGTGCGTGCGTGACATTGCCGAGCAATACCGTCAGCGCCGCAACCTGCTGGTCAAGGGCTTGCACGAGCTGGGCTGGATGGTCGAGAACCCCAAGGCTTCGATGTATATCTGGGCGAAAATCCCTGAGGCCTATGCGCACCTGGGCTCGCTGGAGTTTGCGAAAAAGCTGCTGGCCGAGGCCAAGGTCTGCGTCTCGCCAGGGATCGGCTTTGGCGACTATGGCGATGACCATGTGCGCTTTGCCTTGATCGAAAACCAGGACCGTATTCGTCAGGCGATTCGTGGCATTCGTCAGATGTTCCGCGCGGATGGGCTCACCGCCAAGTAAGCGCTTCACGCGCTCAGCCGACAAATGACATGCCGCCGATCAGCGGCATGTTTTTTTACATATACCCTCTTCTCAGCCACCCCCGGTTGGATCAACAATGGCGCCGCGGGCCACGTTCCGATAACAACAACTCTCCCTCCCTGGCGATCATGTCCGAATATAACCCTTGCCTTGACTGCGGCGCGTGCTGCGGGTACTTCCGTGTGTCCTTCTTCTGGGGCGAATGCCAGTCATCGGGCGGTGTTGTGCCGGACGATCTGGTGGTGCAGATCACCCCGAGCCGGGTCGCCATGATCGGCACCGACGCCAAGCCCTGCCGCTGCATCAGCCTTGATGGCGAGATCGGCAAGCAGGTGGGGTGCAGCATCTACGCCAATCGCTCCACGCCCTGCCGCGAGTTCGAGGCGTCTTGGGTCGATGGCGTACACAACCCCAGTTGCGACGCAGCCCGTGCTGCCTATGGGCTGCCTCCGCTGGAGGCCAACGAACCGCACTGGCCAGATGAAGGCGCCGAGGTGGCGTGATTGCAGTGGGTTAAAAATGCCCGGTGACCCTGGGGTCCGACTGACGCTAGACTGTCATCTTTCCAGCAATGGACAGGAGGTCCGGCGTGACCCAGCCTCGCAGTTTTCCCTCTGACTTGCTCCTTGAAAGCCTGCGCCTGCAATTGCGCCCGATGCGTCATGCCGACGCCGCGCAGTGGTTGCAGATGATGGCCGATCCGCAGGTCATGCGTTACTGGCACCACGCGCCGTGGCAGGACCTGGCAGAGGCGCAAAGCGCTCTGGCGGCTGATCGCGAAGCATATTCCAAGGGCGAGCAACTCAAGCTTGGCATGTATCGGCGCGACACCGGGGCGCTGATCGGCATGGTCCAACTGTTCAACATCGACGATATTTCCCGTCGCGGCGAAATCGGCTATTGCCTGGCCAGCAGCGTGCAGGGCCGCGGCTATATGGACGAAGCGCTGACCTGCTTTATCGACTACCTTGCGCACACGCTGCACCTGCGCCGCCTGGAAGGTGAAATCGACCCGCGCAATCAGGGCTCGGCACGAACCCTCGAGCGCCAGGGCTTTGTCCTTGAAGGCACCTTGCGGGCGCGCTGGTGCGTGGCCGGAGAGCTGTCCGACTCGGGTATCTACGGCCTGTTGCTGGAGCCACCTGTTGCCTGATGTGAAGTTGGATGACGATCGGGTCAACGTCCGTCGCCAGATGCCCACGTTCTATATTGCCCTGAGCCTGTCGCTGTTTCTCTGCAGCCTGGCGTTCGAGGGTGTCTACCTGAGCGCGGGGCGGCACATGCCCGCCCTGCAGATTCTGCTCTATGGGCCGTGGGGGATTCCTTTCGAGCTCTATCAGTGGTTCGCCAATCCCTTGTTGGCCCTGGCCATCCTCAGCCATCGGCGCTACCGCCGGCTGGCACTGGTACTGGGCTTGGCTGCGCTATACCTGGCAGCGAGCAGCCTGAGCATCGATCGACTGCCGGACAACCGCAGCTATGCCTTCCAGGACCTGATTGGTTTTGGTGCGGGCTTTTACGTGTGGCTGGCGGCAATCGCGTCGTTCTGCACGGGCCAGGCCTGGTGGTGCTGGAGGGCCCGCACTGCTGCACAGGTGCCTGGATGGCGCTGGCTCGACGTGGCCCTGATTGCTGCGCTGGGGCTGACCGTTTACGTCGCCACCGAAATGCCTTCGCTGCGCTTTGAAGTTGAAAAAGTACTGGACCCGCCCGCTCAGCCGCAGGCCTTCTGACCGCTCTGCTGTCAGCGCGCAGTACCCCACTGCACCAGCAGCATGCCCAACACGATCAGGCCCACGCCAGCCAGCCTGAGGCTGTTGACGGGTTTTTCCGGCAGGCCCATCAAGCCCCATTGATCGATCAGCAATGAGGACAGCACCTGGCCGGCGATCACGCAGACGATAAATCCGGCTGCACCCAGGCGCGGGGTGAGGATCAGCGCGGCAGTGATGTACAGCACGCCTGCCAAACCTCCCAGCCAGGCCCACCACGGCGCCTGCGTCAGATTCTGCAGCTGCGGCAACGGTGCCCGCAGCACCAGCAACGCCGGTATCAGCAGCATCAGGCTGACCAGTAACGAAATCCCCGCGGCCCACAACGGATGCCCCAGCAGCCGGCCGAGGGCGGCGTTGCTGCCCGCCTGGAATGGCACCGCTGCGCCGGCCAGCAGGGCAATCAGCATGGGCAGCAGGACGGACAAGGCAAGTACGTTCGGCATTATGGTGCTCCTGAATAAATGACTGGCTGAAGTTTGGGTTATCCATTTCAATGATGGAAATTCGAACCTCGCACACTGGGTATTCGCCGTATGGATGATTTGCGACGTATAGATCTTAATTTGCTGCTGACACTCAACGCGCTGCTCAGTGAGCAGCACGTATCCCGCGCAGCATTGCGTCTGCATCGCAGCCAACCGGCGGTCAGTCATGCACTGGCCCAGTTGCGAGAGATCTTTGCCGATCCGCTGTTGGTGCGGCGTGGCGGCAGACTGCACTTGAGCCCTCGAGCGCAATCCTTGCGCGAGCCTTTGCAGCACGCGTTGCAGCAGTTGGACGGTTTACTTGGCAGTCCCGGTTTTGAAGCCGGCAAATCGCGCCGTACTTTTCGCTTGGCGATGTCGGACTACGGCGCCAGGGTGTTGCTGCCTGGCCTGTTGCGGCAGGTCCGCGACGAGGCGCCCGGGGTCGACCTGGTGGTTTCGCAGGGCAGCCGAGAGGCCATGCTGGGGCAACTGATAGACGGCGAGGTAGACCTGGCGCTCGGGGTATTCCCCGATTGGCCGGCTGAGGTGCAGCGTCAGGTACTGTTTGAAGAAAGCTTTATCTGTGTTGCCGATCGCAGGGCTCTGCCGCCGCGCGCGGGCCTGAGCTTGAGCCAATGGTTGCAGCGCCCGCATGTGCTGGTTGCGGTGCGGCCAGGTATCGACAACGAAATCGATCGGGCCCTGCAGCAGGTTGGCGAGCAACGCCGGATTGCCCTGACCTTGCCGCACTGGGGCGTGGCGCAGACGCTGTTGGTGGGTACCGACCTGATCCTTACGGTGGCGCGGCGCAGTCTGAGCGGTGCGCGGCTGGACCCGGGGCTGCGCACCTTCGCACCGCCGTTGTCGATCGCGCCCTTTGCCTTTGCCCAGGCGTGGCATGCACGGCGTGAAGGCGATGCCGGGCATGCCTGGCTGCGGGAGCGGGTGGCGAGCATCTGTCAGCGCACGGTCTGAGCCAATTGGGTTTGATGTGATCGTTGCCGTTGCTGGCCGGCCCTGGGTGAGGAAGTGCTAGGCTGGTCATCGTCACACAACTGTGAGAATTGCCCATGCGCAAGCGCACTACTATCGCTATTACTTTGATCCTGAGTTGCTCGAGCGCAGTCGCGAGTGCTGAAGACTTTTCTGCCAGCTATTCCGAGTGTATGGACAAGGCCTCCAGTACGGTGGCGATGAGCAGTTGTATCCAAAGCGAAACCAGCGTGCAGGATCAGCGTTTGAACCGCGTCTACAAGCAGTTGCAGGCCAAGCTTGCAGGCGATGCGCAAGAGTCCCTGCGCACGGCGCAGCGCGGCTGGATCAAATACCGCGATGACAACTGCGCCTTCCATAGCCAGGCCAGCGGCGGCACCCTGCGCCAGATCGAGGCTGGGACGTGTGTGATGGGCATGACCCGTGACCGCGCCGCGGAGCTTGAGCGGATACTCAGCCCGGGGCAGTAACAGGCTGCTGGCTCAGTCGGTGATTACCTGCCCGCACTGGGCTTCGCGCTGCATCGACTCCAGGTTGCGCTCGATGGTCTCGCAGATGGTGTCCATCTGGATCTGGTGCTCACTGAAGCGGAACGGGCTCTGCAGGTCGGAGCCGATCCGCTCGATCGCCAGCAGCATGAAGCCCACCACGGTCGAGGCCAGGGGCGTGAACCAGCCCAGTGACTCGACCAGGCCGATCGGGACGATCAGGCAGAACAGCGAAAGGAACAGCCGGGGGAAGTACACATAGGGGTAGGGCAGGGGAGTGTTGGCAATCCGCTCCATGCCGCCTTGCGCGTTGGACAGGTCGACCAGGGTCGATTCCAGCCGGGCCAGACGAATGCTGTCCAGCCGGCCGGCCTTGTATTCGCGAGCCAGCAAGGCGGCCGAGCCGCTGAGGATGTCATTGGCGAAGTTGTTCGAGCGATTGCGCCGTTCGAACTCCTGGGGCGGGATGAACGCCATCAGTTCGTCCGGGCATGCTTCGCCTTTCAAGTGCGCTGCCAGGCAGTTCACATAGGCGACGTGCCGGCGCAGCAAGGTGGCCTTGATCGGATTCAAGCCCTCATCGCCGTCATCGATCAGGGTCAGCACCTGGCGCGCGAAACTGCGTGAGCTGTTGACCAGCGCGCCCCACAGGGTGCGTGCCTCCCACCAGCGGTTATAGGCACTGCTGTTGCGAAAGCTCACCAGTACCACCAGAGCGGAGCCGAGCAGGGTCAGTGGCATCAGCGGCAAGGTGAACTTGCTGTTGAAGAACAGCATGAAATCGATGGTGACCAGAACATCCCAGATCAGCAGCCAGAACAGTGACCAGCCGATATAGCCGAAGGTCTTCGCCACCAGGCGCAGCTTGTGGGCGATGAGTTGTTTCACGCGGTAGACCTCGAACGGAGCGGATGCAGATCCGACGCCGGGCGAGGCACAAGGTTCGCGGCTGCTGATCGGGGCGCTGTAACCAAACGTTTTAAGGCGCTTGGTTCATCGTGGTGTGGCGGCAATCACCATGCCTTTCACCGGTGTCGCGGGTAGTTGCGGCTTGCCTTTCTTGGCCAGCAGGTGCTGATAGCGCCGCCATTCCTTGTCGATTTCGCTGTAGGACATGAACACACTGATGCGCTCGCTGTTGGCCAGATCGGTGCGGTCGTGGGCCTGCACTTCGTCCCTGGACAGGTAGGCGATATTGATACCCAGCACCTTGCCGTCATCGGCGAACACCGGGCCGCCCGACATGCCTTTGGTAATCGGGCCGTCATGCACCCCATAAAACACGCTGCCCTTGGTGCCTTGCAGGCGCACCAGTGATGGCAAGGCGTGGCCTTTGCCCCGCATCGGCATCATCAGGCTATTGAACCCCACGGCTGTCACCGCTTCGCCAGGCACATACTGGCGCCAGAGCGGGACCTGGTTTGCCTTGTGCTTGAAAAACACCACATCGCCCAGGCCTTCATGGACGATGTTCGGCAGAAACGGGGTGTGTTTGGCAGTAACGGCGTAGTCCTCGTTCCACTGTATGGCCGATGCCATCAGCAGCATCGGCAACGGGCCGCGCGAGGTGACTACGAAAGCCTGATCGTAGACCGGATCAGACACATACGAGGTTGGCACTCCATTGCACCCACTCAGCAGCATCATTGCTGCCAGACAGGGCACGATTTTGCTCATGAATCACACACAGAAGAATGGAGCGCCAATATGGCGATGCGCCATCACCAAGGCAATACTTTATTGCTATACCCGACGAGCGACAGCTTAAGGTGTAGATGGCCACTGGCCCAATTGATTTGGCGGGTGCCTGCGGCGGCTGCCGTCAGTGTACGGGCGCCAGCGTTTTGCCTGGCCCGCGTGGTGCGGGCAGACCGATCCTCTATATAGAGAGGAATCGTGGAGCAGGCTGGCTGTAAGCGACATGCATTAAAAAATGCGGGAGGGGGGGTTGACCGGATTTTTCTATCCTGTATTATTCGCCTCCCGCTAGCGAGAAGCTTCAAGCTGATTCTGGCGCAAGCAACTGATTTGATTGAACAAATCAAAAATAAAAGGTTGCTAAGTGAGATGAGCTTCTGTAGGATGCGCATCTCGGTTGAGACAACAAGTTCTCAGCCAACCGCTCTTTAACAAATTGAATCAAGCAATTCGTGTGGGTGCTTGTGAGTAC
>CAUQIJ010000017.1:0-93957 GCA_963518285.1 uncultured Pseudomonas sp.
CACAGCATCGGGGATCAGCGAAACGCTTTGAATGTGGGGTTCATGGAGCGCTTACGGAACAAGCAGTCCTCGCTGCGTAGCTGGGCCTGATGTATCCAAGCCGCGACAGCGAACCGTGTTTGTTCAGTAATCTCGAATTGCACTGGCCGCTGCGTTTTCTGCTGCATCACCATTGCTCGTGAGGATACGTGCTCGCCGTGAGCGACGTCGCGCACGCGGAGCTTGGTTAGGTCGCAAGCCCTAAGCTTGCTGTCTATGGCCAGATTGAAGAGAGCCAGATCTCGAGTATTTTCTGCAATTTGAAGCCTTACTCGGATAGCCCAGATATCTCTCAGTTGGAGCGGGGGGTTCTGCCCGACCAATTTTCCTTTGTTCCAGGGCTGACGGCTGCGGTTAGCGATGATGCTCATGGCATGTCCTCCACGTGTGGAAGGACAAGGATGGCTAACCAGCGCAACGGTCGCTAACCGACCCTAAGCAGCCTGTGACTTTATTTTGAAACAGATATTAAACTTTCTTCTGCGGTCAAAATGCGCCGTCACACTCTTTGAGCAATTCTCAAAAACCAGGACAGAATATCTTGCTCCGTCTGGCAGGCCCTAAGAGAGGTCAACATAACCAAACAACTTCACTGCGTGAGTTTCTTCATCCATGCCCGGAAGCACTCAAGATGTTCCGCCTTAAATCTGCCGGCGCATTGAAATTAAGAAATGTTGATCTGACTCGCGCCGGGCGCATAGGGAATGAACGTTTTATGGTTCAGCACAGGCCTGACGGCATGTGCTGAACCTAATTAGAGTTCTCCTTGCTAACTTGCTAGACCTTCCAAGAGCAATTAAAGAAAGCTATATCATCATCAAAACCGTCTGCGTAAAATGGTACTTCGTCGGGGTTGTCAGAATTTAAGACCGAAAAGTAACCGCACGGCACGCCGAATTCATTCCTGACCACTTCTGCAAGGCGAGAAGTGATAGCCTCTCGTTCTCGAAGACTTCGAGAGTCCGAGAGTTCGTAGAGAGAAACCAAGTATCTGCCATTACGCGAAACGAACGCTCGTTCCGTTCGCAGTAACGCTCGTGTCAATGCAGAGGTATTGTCATGGAGCCAAAGCCAGCATCCCCCGAACTCCCCCCAGCTAGGTGCTCCAGCTGCATTCTCAACTTCCCAAACAAGCTGAGTGAAACGATTGCTGAGGTTCTCGCAATCAATACATGATAGTTCAAAGTACGGATCAAGATTGACCATCGCACTAGCAACTGTGCGTGAGGTATTCTCAGGATCTCTTAGCTGGTCGAGTGCAGGAAGGAGACTTCGCACCAAAACAAAACTGAAAGTACTAGGATCAGCCGAGCCACTATCCACCAGCGTCATCATATCGCTTATGACTAAATTCGCTTGTGCCTTCGTCTCGACAATTACCCCCACTCCTTGAATACCCCATTTATAAAAGTCCAGGCCAGGGATTTCATCCCAGCTAGTTACCTGCCCATACTCTTCGAGCTGGGAGTTTATGTCAGACATATCAGCACGGCACGCCCATCGCCACTCGCGCTCATGCGTCCAATCAATATTCCTTGCTCCACCAATATTAAACGTCACATATCTGTACTGCTCTTGAGCAGCAACAATATTTTCTGGAAGCATTCGACTTCCGTCTTCATAAAGACTCGCGACCACCTCAGAGCTTAACCCGGAAATAACTGGCCGAGCACCCATCTGAAATAGAACATCTTTAGGAAAAACGAATGCAAACTGACTCATCGCTTGACCTGCCCCCCAGCGAGCATACCCAGCCTCCAAAAACGCAGCGATGGGCATTTCGGTAAAGCATATGGCAGGATCCGGGCCATAGATAGTTCGGACGTCATTACGCACAGACCAAGTGGCCCACAATCGTCCATTTCTAAGAGCAGATCTCAACATGAAAAATGCGGGAAAAAACGTATCCTCATAGAGATTCTGCCACCCCATGTGCTCCGGGAACACAATCCCACTTCCACTTTCAAGGTCAACATCCCTAAAAAAATGGATGAGATAATTAGATAAATCGAATCTTTCGTTATTTTTCATAGTATTCCCTATGTACAAAACCTTCAGGTAATCCTTCACAGTTAAAGGCAGTGCCAACAACTCAAATCAAAACAAACATCTATGGATCATCATGCGATGCTCACACCATAACGTACTTTTTCTTTCGAGTCATAGCTCTAGCTGCCTTTCGCGAAAGGTAAATATCGTCCGCGTGCTTTGGTTGGGAACAGTCGCTTATGGACGGCTGCTTTTGGCCGACAGCAGACCGTCGCGATGAACTGCACTACGCAACGAACCACTGGGCGACTGTTCAAGATGAAAACTGGCATAAAGTTGCCGCAATTCATCAAGTTAACAGAGCGCCACACCACCCAAATCGCAAGTTCGCGCTCAAACGGTGGGATGGCGCTTTGAAGGCCAGTCTGTACCACACCTAGGCTTTGATCATCGCTTGTCGAGCACCTCGATCAAGCGCTGGAAGCGCTCTAGAAGGTCATCGTAAGTGAGAATCTTGATATCTGACTTTGCGTTATGGATCATCAAGGTGTCTTTCTGCTCCTGCGTCAAATCCTTAGAGCGCCCGATCACCACCATACCTTCTGCGGCATAGTTGCCCGCCAGCCACTGTGGCAGGTTACTCGCGTTGTTATGGATCTCCCTGATCCAGTCCTGCACCTGCTGCACTGCGTGGGTCACCTTGTGCCGCTGGCTATTGCGCTTGGTGAATATCTGCGCGCTGTGGGGTTCGAGCTCCACCAGCACAACACGCTTGTCCGATTGGCGGTACTGCAGCACCAGGTCTGCACGGTATTTGCCGATGCGAACTTCGCTGTAGACCGCTGCCACATGGGAATCCAGTACTTGGGTGTGCTGCTTGAGGAAACGGTGCAGGTCTTTTTCACGCGTGCCGACCCGGCCCAATAGCTGGCACAACTCAATGAAGTTGCGCTCAAACCTTGCCGACTGAGAGACCTTTGGCCCCAGCGCTGTTACCTTGCGTTGCAGCAAATGTTGCTTGTCGACGCTGCCCCGGCGCGAGCGATTGTCCCGGCGAGTCACGCCTATGGGCGGTATCAGCTCGCGCCCCCCTACCTCCATTACCTCGGCAAGCGGCTGGTCGAAGGCACCTACAATCACTGCTTTCACCCGCGTCAGACCAAGTGCTCTGCATACCATATAGACGATATAGTCGTCGTCCATGACCAGCGCGCCGTTCTCTTCGTACAAAAGGATATCGGTGGTTCTAGCATGGGTGATGAACCGGCTAATGTCCTCATCCGGGATACGCAGTGCATAGTCAATGTCCCGAGGCTGCACAATGGCAAGGTCTACCCTGACCCGCGTACACGCCACCTGACCATGGTAAGCACGGGTGATGAGCTGCACCAGGTACGGGTTGTCGCGGGGGCGGTCCTTGCGGTTATCGACGATCGAATTCAGCGGCAGTACCGGATAAAGGTATTTCTTGTATTGATACAGGCATTGCAGAAGGAACATGATGTGCGCCACCTGCACGGCGTACTCGCGCTCGAACCGGACCCAGCCTTCTTCCGTGCACATGGAAATGAATGGCTCCGGTCGAGTGCTCGATAGCTGCAGGTTCAATTGCCCCACCTTGCCAGACAACCCTTCGCGCCCAAAAACCGTAATTTCGAACAGGACTCCGCCATCCACCATTTCCGAGCGCCTAAATAGGACGCCACAGGGCCGGCCCTCGAAGGTGGAGGAGACAAAGAACTCGTGATCCAGCTTTAACTTTTCTAGGCGATGAAGATCGCGCAGTACTTCGTCGTGGGTAGGCAACTCCGAATCGGCCACCACCAAATCTTCGTTGATCACGAACATCGCACGCGCTATATCGCCGATTAAGGGATTCTTGCGATAACAGTTACGCACCCAACTGACGATCTCATCGACATCGGGCGTACGATGCTCGCCTTGCACGATTTCACGCAGGGTGCCTTGGCGGACCTGCTGCAGCATGGGTTCGGTACCAGGTGGAGGGTCGTTTTCGCTAAGCGATAGCCTGGTATCCGTTGTCAGCGAACCGTCCATGTAATGTGCTTCCAGCTCTTGCATCCGGGCTTTCCTTAGGTGTTGAGCGCAGGGTGCGAACGCCATTAAGGTATCACTTCTGCCACCGCCTGCTACATTGACGACTATCCTTCGCGCTAGGGTCGTAGTTCGGTGAGAGGATAATTCTGAAAAATAGCTGAACCAGCATACAACAGGGGCGCATCCTCTTTTGGCCGGTCGCTGTCGTTCATCAACGGCGGCTGACGGCCAAAAGCAGACTGTGACCCCTTTAAAAATCTGTCCCCTTTTCGGGGTGGTGCGATAAAGAGCGCCCGGCGCAAGGTGCTAGAAAAACTCGAGGTTTGCCGGACACACATAAGATTAACGTTGGTCGATAAACATCTTGGCAGCCGCCTCGACGCTCTTGCGGACTACCTCAGAACCAGCTGCTGCCTTGAAGTCATCTGGCAGCAAAGAGAGCGACTTATCCACCTTTAGAAGCCAGAACTGCAAAGCGGTCCGCTCGCCATTCACCAAATCTCCAAGTCGTGCCGACACAAACGGCTGAATGTATTCAAGCACTTTCACAGCGTAGAATCGGTGGCTCCCGTCGCCGAGCATGGCATCAATCCGCTCAATCCCAAGAAGAACCGCATCAATGTTGAAAATAGCCTGCCCCGAGCTCTCCTCTATCGCGCGCATAAGAGCGATGCGGAAAGCTTGGGTATCAATCTGGTAGGTTTGGAAGCCGGGAAGCTCTTCGGCCTTTCTGTAGGCCGTGGCGATGAATTCGTCGGCTGCATCGAGCCGAGTTTTTTCCGCCATCGCGATCGCATACTGAAGCCAAAAGAGCGGCTCACCATTCACCCGCTCGTCGTATCGCAGACGTTCATAGATGCTGGCAATGACGGTGTCCGGATCTCCCTTGCCGCGCAGGGTTCTCCGCAAGCTCGAATACGCAATCATGCTCGACATGAGAATTCGATACGATCGCTCGCTTCGCCGCTGGGCAGCGGCCAGCGTCACCTCGACAACAGCGTCAGCGATCTCCTCTGGCCCAATGAACGCTGCGATCACAAACGAGGAGAAGATAGACGATCGAGCCCTGAAACCATCAGCTGACGTCTCGAAAATTTCATGCGATAGATCCTCCAGCGGTTTGAGCACCATAAAGGGATCCTCGCCGACTACGCTTCTCACGAATGAGGCACCGACGGAGCCTTGATGAGTGGCGATCAACATAGTCATAGTCAAAATTCGCCGAGTAGCCCTATTTTCAAACAGAGGGGCTAGAGCCTCTTTCACTCGGTCGCGGACTGCGGCGTTTTCGAAAAGATCAAGCAAAAGGTCGCGTAGGTCGCCACGGTGATCGAGATCAGGTGCACGAAGCCCCGCACTCTCGCACAAACGGCCAAACGAGGCTATTTCGGATCGTCTGAGAGCGTTAAGGCTCACCCGGTCAAACGGTTGGGGCAGAAGCTTTACGAATTCGTGAAAGCGGACCTCGAACGTCCCCGTCCGCACTTCCACCACGAGCTTAGCCTGTGGAAGAGCATCGCGAAGGCCGCGCAAACTGTCCTGTGCGGCCGAATATTGGTCGACAAACACGACCAATCGTTCGACCCCGGCCAGCGCCGCAACCTCACGCTGAAGGGCTGGGTGGCCGAGTTGGAGCTGTAGACAGGTCCATCCTCTCGACGAAAGCTCGAACGCAAGTAGATGAAGAAAAATCGATTTGCCGTTACCAAGACGACCATCTACAACGAGCGATGCCTTACTCTCAACAGTATCCGCCGCCGCGCGCACTGAATCCGCCCGAGCAATCGCGTACTCCTCACTGGGTTGCGAGCGAGCAAGGCGACCAGGATCGAAATCGCCATAGACTAGAAGATCAAAGACCTCGGTAGCGGTCGGACGAGCGACTGCCTTCTTATCTCGTACTGGTGACAGCGAGCGGAAAGAGCGCAGGTTATCCAGTGAAGGAGCAACTGAGCGTGGAGTGCGCGCTAGAATCTCGGCGAAGCCGTCGGTGCCTATAAACATAGTGCGCCCATACTGTGCAGTGCGTCGCAGGAACGTTTCGTCGACGGTGGGCCCTTGTATGAAGATAGTTCGCTCGGCAAGCTTAGGGTTGGCCATCAGTAGGCCTGCAATATGATAATCGGCGAGGCTGTATCCAACGATATACAGGGTGCTTGCGAAAGCCAGATCGCGCTGAAATTGGTCGTACCAGCGTGATCGCACGACATACTGGTTCACGTAAGACCCTTCGCCGAGAACCAGGCTCTTCATCACATTATCAGGCGTGATCAGTCGGATGCTGCCGTGGAGGTGCACTACTGCGCCGTGAGGAAGCTTGTTCGGAACTGGCTCCGAGACATCGTAGGCATTCGGCGGTACTTTCTTTTTTAACCGATGCAACTCGACCGCGTCATCGTAGTTGGTCGAGTAGATGCGTCGCCAAGGCTCATTCAAAACAGCCGTTTGTCCAGCAGTTAGCTCGGTCAGCCGAAAAACCCTATAGAGCTCTTCACGAAGCTTCTCAGAGTCATGCTCGGCAAATTCCTCGCTCAGGACTTGTAGATCGTAGTCGGTATCCGCTGGGAGGTTGAGTTGTTCAATAAAGTGGCGCCGCAACCCCCTGCCGTTGGGCGGGTTACCATTCGCGATGTTGCTCGCGCCGAGGCTGAATCCAGAGCCTAAGAAGAGAATAGAGGACTCGGGATCGAACTCTCCAGTTACGTCAATAGCATGCGTCATCATTCCTCCATTCACGAGACAGTTTGCCAAGTAGCGGGCAACTGAAACCGTCAAGAACGGATCCAGTCATCCTAAATTCTGTGGCTGCCAGTCGAAACCAAGCCAAGCCAACCCTGCCATGACCAGATTATGAGATTGAACACGACTTGGGCCCTCGGCGATATCGCTCTTGGTTAGCGATCTCGCCCGGCTGCAATGCTAGTTGGATATCGGTCATGCGCCCCTGTTTGTCGCGTAGGCGGATGTGGCTGCAGACGTGGGCTGTGCGACAACCTAGTCGTGGCGCTTCGGATCAGCCTGTCCCCGGCCGGACCAACTCGATACTGATAGCGCCTGTTCTCGTTGCCGTCATAGGCCATATGCGTTGCCCCGATTCCAACCGGCCCCTTTCGATAACGGCTAGGCGGGAGGCCGCATGTCTTGGATCGCCTGAAGCTTCTCTATGTCCCGTCCAATTATTTTCTTCGCACAGTCCAGGCAGTAGTGATCCCAACTCCGGCCGTTTCTGACCTTCAGGCGCACATCGCCCTTCTCGATACGGTGCCTGGCACTCGCTTGACAGTTATGGGCCTTGCCAGCGGTATCTATTTCGACATGGGTAACGAGCGACTTAATTGCCACCGAACACCTCCCTTACGGCTGCCGCGAGGATGCCGTCAAATCCTTGGTCAATCCGCTCGTGCATCTCGCGCGAGAACTCGTGCCGTTGTCCCGTTCCCATACCGACAAAGGTATTTACCTGACTGTTGATGGCAGCGATCATCACGATCAAGTTCGTCCTACCGAGACGTCGCATATCGAGCTCGCGACCATTCAGGTTGATGTCACGCTCACCGAGAATCCGTCCAGCTGCCGTTCGAACTCGAATCGGAAGCCCGTCACGCATCGCCTGCCGCTCGCGTACACGAGTTGTCGGCAGTGGCTGCAGGGTCTGGTAAGCAGCCGCAACGTCGTTCGCTGTATATCCGCGCTCCTGCAGCACGCGAAGGGCCGCCAGAGCCTCATCGTCCAGCAGAAGTGGAATTTCCTCGACGTGCACATCGGACTGGCTGCGCACCTCCACGCCGTCCAAATCATGGGGAACCGGCTCCACCTGTCGCTCGACGGGGGCATGATCTGGATCGACTTCCTCCACCGGCAGCAACTGGTCGAAATAGTCGCGGTCGGCTTCGCTGAACTCCTGGAAGTCAGCCCAGCGTCTGGCGATGTTCGCGCCAGCATGGAACACGACGACGCCCTGGTTTAGGACGTCGCCGGGAGCGTTCTGCCGTATGACGCGCATGATGCGGCCGACGAACTGAACGAACGGGGACAGGTTGCTAAAGATGCTGAACACGGCGGCCACGGACAAGTACGGATGGTCGAACCCTTCGCCGAGCTTGCGCACCTGGACTATCACATCGAGCTCGTGGCTTTCCAGCCGCTGCATCACTCTCTGGTTCGCCGGCGCATTCTCTCGCGAATGCACGTAGCTGGCGCGCAGGCCCCGTGCGAGGTAGGCTTCGACGACTTGCCGGCAGTGCTCGTAATTGAGAGCCGAGGCGATAATCTTCAGCCGGACTTCGACAGTTTCCTCGCGCAGCCGGCGTAGCTCACGAATAGACGCATCCACGATGGTGTTCAGCGTTTCGGTAGAAGTTACGATGCTGCGCCGGAAATCGGCGTCTTCCTCGCCCAGCCTGCGTACCTCGGCAAGCCCTACCTCGATCTCCTGACCGTCTTCGCGGCGCACGTAACGGAGTGTGCGCGGGTTCAGTTGCACGGCCTTAAGGCGTTTGACGTAGCCTTCGCGGATCGCTTCGAAGATAGGGTACGTATAGATGACGCGCCCCTCCATGAGCTGGCCATCGGCGCGCATCGGCGTCGCGCTGAAGTTGACGATCTGCGCTTCGGGAAACTGAGCCTTGAGGGCCTGCCAGCTCTCGGCTACGCCGTGGTGACCCTCGTCGACCAGAATCAGGTCGAAGTAGTCGGCCGGCAGTTGACGCAGCCAGCGGTTTGAGTCGCCGCCCTGGAGCTGCTGAATATTTGTAATGACGACGTGCGCCTCGTCCAAGTCTGCCCGGTTGGTCGTCATCCCTCGGATTTCGACAGGTTCAGGATAGGGCGCGCCGGCGAGCACCGCGCACTTCTGGTAGAACATATTGGGATTGGACGGGTCGAAATCACTGGCCAACTGCTGAGCGATGGCCACGCCTGGCGCGACCACCAGCGTCCGCCGCGAGCGGAAGGCAAAAGGCGATATCGTGATGCTCCCGGACTTGCCACATCCGACCGGCAGTATGACCGCGAACTCACGCTCTTCGCCACCCGCCCCGAAAACCTCGTCCAGGGCGAGGAAAACACCCTTCTGGGGGGTGCGGATACGTTCGTTGTTCTCGATGTGTGGCTCGCGGTTCTGGAATGGGTTTGTCATAAGGGTCCTTCCGTTAGGGTTGAGAGGGCTGTGTCACAACGGCCGAGCTGATCATACAAGATACGCCCCAAATGGCGTTTTCCAGAACCCGGAAGCCACAGACCCCGTCGCTCAATGTTGCCCGACGCAGAGCGTGACAGCCTGTTCGTTCTGGCCTGGTTGCAGAGCTTTGAACATCGACGCGTACATTCCGGCCTGAATAACGCCGAGACGCGCGCAATACGCTGACCATGGCAGTCTATTTCCGACGCTAGAACGGTCTGAAATCGAATTCCGGGAACTCACCGAACGGTCACCATTTTGGCTCTTGCAGCGAAGAGAACCTTGGCCATGAGTAAAGAAGCACAAACGATAGTCACCCTGCTGGATCAGCAGTACGAGCAGCTGCTTGCGGACGCGAGATGCTTGGTAGCAAGCTATGTGGATGCGTCCATGAAGCTGTACAAAAAGACCGGGGTCAAATCTGTTGTGGCCGGCGTATCAATCAAGCAGGTGAGCCCGAATGCGTATTCAATCTACTGGTGCAAACTGGTGCCGCTGCAAGGACAAAAAAACAAATTCGCGCCCCTGACTATTGCCAAGGGGAATGGCAAGCATAAATATCCGGCTTCCTCGTTTGAGTTTGTTGAATATCCATACCGTCACATCGTTCTGCAAGTTGAGGGGCGGCTTGCAGAGATTCGCCGCGTCGCGAGCGAGAATCGTCAGCCACGTCGGACGTTGGTCGCTTATGAGAAGAAGCTGTCTAGATACCAAGCGCTTAATCATGGCGACCTCTATTCGGCAGGGTAGCGGCTGAGTACCTATAAGCAGTGCCGAACAGATTTGCCCCGATTGTAAATCCCGAAAGCCCCGTGCAGCTTGGCCTGGCGGGGCTTTCTCGTATCAGCAGTGAACTACGGCGAGATATATTGTTGTGCTTGATCAGGGAAGGCGACGGGTTCGGGCTATAAGCAGTGTAGGGCGCTAAATCTACTCGCTTTCAGCCAGTAGGCCATGCAGGCGGGGGCGGAGGCCGTATTTGCTATTAGCAGTGACGCTTACGACCAAGTCAGCCGGCCAGCTTTGATCTGTATTAGTAGTGAAACGCTTCACTTTCATAAAATAAACATTGGTAGGTGCCGGCTTAGGTGGTACCCGTGTCGCGTAGCGGGTGGCGACGGTGACGCGCTACTCCTCAGTGCCTCGCTGCTTTTCGAACTCAATACGGTTCATTACGCACATGGGGATGGGTGTTCTGACGAGATACGCAAATCAACCAATGGCAGCTGATGCGTCCCGTTCAGCGGATGCGAACGAGGCGAAAGTTTTTAACGTCGTTACCAGGGCGACGTGGCGGACCGTTGCGGATCGATAGGGATCGTTTGGGACGGACAATTTTTAACATGAGAGTGCCGGGCTGGCAATCAGCAGATGCTCTGCCTTGGTTGGGTAAGAGGCCCCAACCAAGGCAGTAGCTGACTGAGTGCTCAGCGTTTTATCGGGCTTAACTAGTCATCTGTGGTGATATCGAGTTTGGGCAGCGCCTTTACGATTTTCTGGGTTTCCAGGCTCACGGTGACCACGCGCTGGAAGAGCTCCAATGGATACTTGGGGTTGCCCATGGTTTCGTTGGCCCAGTCGTTGGCGTCGTTGACGATGCCGCTGGCCTTGTCGATACGCACGGCTTGGCGCTCCATCACCCAATCGAGTGCGGCTTTGCCGTTGACGACGTAATCCCACGCCGCTTCAGGAATGCCCTTTAGGGTGATGCGGTGGTTGTAGATGACGGTGGTCTTGTCGCCCTTCTTGGCGAACTTCATCTTCTCCACGCGGTAATCGGCATTAGTCAGCGTGTCCTTGGCCTCGATGGTCAGCGGGTAGGGCGCGACGGTTTCGTAGTTCAGGTGAAGTTCGGCCAATGCGCGGCCCGCCTTGCTGAAAGCCCAGAAGTCGACGGATTTCTTCACTGCCGGAATGCGTGGCAGTTCCTTGCTCAGGTTGTCGGCATAGCGCTCCCGGTAGTCGGGCGAATGGAGGATGCTGTAGACGTAGTAGAACAGGTCTTCTTTGCCGATCTGCTCGCCGGGATGGGCTGTATTGAAGTGTGCAAGGCCGGCATCGGTGATGGCATCTCGGCGGCGCAGCCCACTTTCAACCGGCTCTGCAAAGAGGTCGTCATCTGAAGCTTGGGCGGCTTCGTCGTAGAGGTAGAGGGGAAAGCATTGCGTGCCTCCATCGGTCTGTAGCTCTGGCGGGCGGTTCACCATTAATGCAAGTTGACCAACCTCGGCGGGGCGTTGCTTAACCATGATGAGACAATTTTCCGCCTTAGCGTTCGGGAAGATGCGCGGCATCTGGCCAACACGGTGTACTACGTTCGAATCATAAGTGAAAGCCTGCTTGGTAAACGGCCGGTAGACCATGGTTCCAATACAATCTGAACGGAGCTTCAGCATGGTTGCGTCAGCGGCATTAGCAAACAAACTGCTCGTCCAGCTAATTTGCGTCGCATCGTTGGATAACAATGGCTTTATCTGGTCGATTCGCTCCTTTTTTGATCCTTGGAGGGATGCAGCACCAACGCGCTGAATCTCTTTGTTATAGAAGTCCAGCATTGATGCTACGTTGAGTTTCACCTTCGACTCACTGGAGTTGATGACCCATGCATCCCGCCCGGTCTCCAGCCCTCTGGTGTAGTTTTCAAAAAGTACTTCCGAAGTTCTGTCGTCCTTATCGCCTAAGACGATGAACTGGCCAAAGCTATTATCACGCTGCTTCAACCAATCACCATGCTCGTCGGGGACTACGTGCTGCCAGCCTGGAATGCCGCCCACACTGGCATAGCTGACTATCTTCTCCAGCTTTTCTTCGCGGCTGAGATAGTCGCCGATATCGTGGAAATAGATCTGGCCGTGGGTTACCGCTTCGGGGTTCTTGACCAGCAGCGAGATGGCAATTGGGGCACGGCTGCCACTACCAAAAATCTTCCCACCTTCCTTACGTGAGGTTTCGCCACTGGTACGCTGGTTGCCACGTAGGTGGAACACATAGAGGCTGGAGAACTCATCCACCAGGCACTTGCGTAGGCCATCTGCAGTATTGGCTTCTACGAAGCCTGCGTTGGTAACGAAACCGATGATGCCGGCATCACCAATACGGTCACTGGCCCAGCGAATGGAGCGGATATAGCTGTCATAGAGTGCGTTCTTGTTGTTCGCGTCTGAACGAGCGGCATAGGTTGTTCGAATGCGCTCATCCAAGCTTGGATAAGGGACGTTAGCGTTGTTGGCGTTGGCGTCACCTTGGCCGACTGAATAAGGCGGATTGCCCACAATCACGCGTATATCCAAATCCTTCTGCCGCTTACGCCGGGCGCTGTTGTCCTCCAACAGCGCGTCTACCAAATCGTCCTTCTCATACATCTGGAAGGTATCGGTCAGGCAGATGCCTTCAAATGGGGCGTACTCGTCGATTACTTCGCCGTGGTAGGCCGCTTCGATATTGATGGCGGCAATGTAGTAGGCCAGTAGTACCAGCTCGTTAGCGTGGATCTCGTGCCGGTATTTGTGCGGCAACTCTTCCGGCTTGATCAAGCCAGACTGGATCAGGCGGGTGATGAAGGTACCGGTGCCAGTGAACGGGTCGATGATGTGGACGCCCTTACTGCCCAGGGTTTGGCCGAACTCCTGTTGCAGCAGGTGGTTGACGCTGTGGAGGATGAAGTCCACCACTTCGACCGGGGTGTAAACGATGCCCAAGCGCTCGGTCATCTTGGGGAAGGCGTTGCGGAAGAACTTGTCGTACAGCTCGACGATGATCTTCTGCTTACCCTGGGCGTTGTCGATGCCGGCAGCACGCTGACGTACACTAGCGTAGAACTTCTCGAGGGTATCGGCTTCCTTGGCCAGGTGATGTTCGTGAAGCGCGTCTAGTACGCCTTGCATGGCCTTGGACATGGGGTTGTGACTGGCAAAGCTGTATTCATCGAACAACGCATCGAACACTGGCTTTGTTACCAGGTGCTGGGCAAGCATTTCGACGATCTCGCCATCGCTGATGCTGTCGTTGAGATCATCGCGCAGCTCTGCGGCGAAGGCCTCGAAAGTCGCTCTCTCCTCGGTATATTCAGGGTTCTCCAAAATGCCCTGGATACGGTCGATATGGGTGCGGGCGATCTTGGCGATATCGTTGGCCCAGTCTTCCCAGTGGTGGCGGTTGCCGCACTTGTCGACGATCTTGGCGTATATGGCCTTCTCGATTTCCCCTACCTCATAGGCCAGCTCGGCCTGCTGGGTCATCTGGCCTTCGACATCGTACTTAGCGCGTTTCTCACCAATGCCGTACTGGCCTTTGCCTACTTGGCCGTTGCTGGTGCCGCTAGTTTTCCTGGCCTTTTTCTCGGCCTTGTCGGTGATGGCGATGACTTCCATCTTGCGCGGGTCAGAGCCGATCAGGTCGAGCTTGTTGACCATGGCGTCGAAGCTGTCGTCGTGCGACCGCAGTGCCTGCAGTACCTGCCAGACCACTTTGTAGGTCTGGTTGTCATTGAGCGCTTCGTGGGGCTCCATGCCGGCCGGAATGACCACGGGCAGCACCACATAGCCGCGCTTCTTTCCCGGTGCGTTACGCATTACCCGGCCAACGGATTGCACCACGTCGACCTGGGAGTTACGCGGGGTTAGGAAGAGCACGGCGTCAAGCGCCGGTACGTCCACACCTTCAGACAGGCAGCGAACGTTGCTGAGGATGCGGCAGGTGTTGGCTGGCGGTTCTTCCTTGAGCCAGTTGAGCTTGGCTTCCTTAGCACTTGCGTTCATGCCGCCATCGACGTGTGCGGCTTCGCAGATGATGCGTGAGTCTTCATCGATATTTTCGGAGTCTTGATAAGCTTCCACCACCGACTGGAACATGCTGGCGATGTTGATCGAGCTAACCTTGTGCTTGGTGCCCTTGTAGTTGGGCGAGATGACCTGGCAGAAAGCTACAGCGCGTCTCATGGGCTGATCATCACCCACCAAGTTTTCGGCCAATCCCTGCTTGGCCAGTGCCTTCCAGCAACCGACTATCTTGGCGGCATCGTCTACTTTGAGCTGGTTGTTCTCGTCCTTCAGCATTTCCTGAAGGCGGCGGCTGATGGTGCTCTCCTCGACGGTGAGTACCAGCACCTTGTAATCGGTGAGCAGGCCGCGCTGAACGGCCTCGGAGAAGTTGATGACGAACAGCTCTTTGCCGTAGAGCGCTTCGTCGTCCATGGAGCACAGGGTGACTTCGCCGGACTCGGCCTTGAGCTTGGCGTTGTCACCGTAAATGCGCGGCGTGGCGGTCATGTACAGACGTTTGGTGGCGCGGATGTAGTCGGCATCATGAACGCGCACAAAGTTGCTTTCGTCATCGTCGCCAAAGGTGGCACCAGTGGTGCGGTGCGCTTCGTCGCAGATCACCAGATCGAAAGCGGCCAGGCCATGATCAGCCTGGGCGCGGCTGATCACATCGATGGAGTGATAGGTGGAGAACACCACGCTCATGTGTTCGGCATCGTGACGCTTGAGCATTTCTGCCGCGAGGCAATCTGCCTTGGTAGTGGCCGGGTATCGCAGTTCATGGGTGAACACCTGAACCGCGTCATCCTCTGCTTTTCGCTTCTTGCCTACGTCACTGTCGGAGCAGACGGCAAAGCTGTGGAGCGGGGTGGCGCTTTCCTGCGTCCATTCGGTAAGGGTCTGCGATAGCAGCGACAGACTAGGCACCAGGAACAGTACACGCTTACCCTTGCCGGCCTGCTGCTCGGCAATTTTCAGGCTGGTAAAAGTCTTGCCGGTGCCGCAGGCCATGATCAGCTTGCCGCGTTCGGCGTCCTTGAGGCCAGCGGCCACGGCATTCAACGCGGTTTGCTGGTGCTCGCGCAGCTGCTTATTGGCCTTGAGCGCGACTGCTTGATGGGGCTGGTACTTGGCCCAGTCTATCTGGCTGTCTTCCAGGGCTTGCAGGTCGATTTTACTGACCGGAGGCTGCTGGCCCTGCAACGCGTCCTCAGCGTGCTCGCTCCAGTTGTTGGTGGTGGCGACGATGACGCGGTGCGAGAACGGCGTCTTGCCCGAGGCGGTGAAGAAACTGTCGATGTCCTTCTTCTGGACTTTGTAGTCCTCGGCGTACAGCTTGCATTGGATGGCGTGGTACTCGCCGGTGCCCTGAGTGCGAGCCACTAAATCAATGCCCGCATCTTTGCCACTGAGGCTTTGTTCCTTCGCCCACTCCGCGTACGTCCATACTTTGTCGTAAAGGTCACGGTAGGTGGCTTCGTTGCGGAGGTAAGTACAAATCAGCTCTTCGAAGTAAGTACCTTTTTCGCGTTCGGTGACAGAAGCGCTGCGGTAGGTATTCAGCAAAGCTGATAAGGCTGACATCGGTAGGAATTCCTTTTGGACTGCGCCTGGCGCATTACAGGCGCCAAATCGACGCAGTTTAGCAATTCAGCCAGTACTGGAGCGATAAGATAGTGCTCGTATTTGCTTGAAGGCTCGCTGGCTGGTGGGGGCGATCGCATTCAGCGTTTTATCGAGTCCAAAAAGTCGGCCCAGATCTGCATCATTTCACGGCGCTCCGGCAAGAAGGTGGTTCGATCGTACGCACGTCCCAGCGGACTTTTTTTTTACCGTGTGAGCAAGCTGATGCTCCAGAAGATCGGGGCGAAACCCCAGCACCTCAGCGCCTATGGTTCTCGCTGTCGCACGAAAGCCGTGCCCTGTCATTTCGTCGCCGCTGATGTCCATGCGGCGTAACGCACTGAGTACTGCATTATTGGACATCGGCCGGTCGCCTCCTCTTGCCGAGGGGAGGGCGTACCGATGTCTGCCGGTGAGTGGTTTCAGCTCGCGTAGAACAGCGATTGCTTGCTGGCTCAGGGGAGCCAAATGATCCGGGCGGTCCTGTTTGGTGGCAGTGAGTCCTTTCATCTTGTGGCCGGGAATCAACCACTCGCCCGCATCCAGATTTGCCTCCGACCACTCCATGTGCCGCAGGTCTCCAGGCCGGCAGAACAGCAGCGGGGCCAACTTCAACGCACAACAAACTGGCATCGTTCCGCTATAGCTATCCAGTGCTTTGAGCAGTGCACCGAGTTTTTCAGGATCGGTCACGGCAGCAAAGTGTTTCACCCGCTTGGCTGGGAGCGTCTGTGAGAGATTCCCTATCTGGTTGGGCTGGGTGATACCGGCAGCTTCGGCGAACTCGAAAATCTGTTTGTAGATTTGAGCTACACGACGTGCCGTCTCGCGAGCACCGCGTTTGATGATGCGCTGCAGGTTTTCGACCAGCATGGGCGTGCTGATGCTGCTGATCGGGAGTTTTCCCAACCAAGGGTAGGCATTGAGCTCAAGGCGCTGCCGCACCGTGCGGGTGTACTCCGGATCCCAGGCTGACTCGCGAATAGTGAGCCATTTCTTTGCGACCGATTCAAAGGTGTGTTGGTGATCGAGCTGGCTGACCACCTTGGCGATGCGTCTTTGCAGCGAAGGGTCTTGTCCGCCGGCAAGCTGAACACGAGCGTCATTACGTTTGCGGCGGGCTTCCTGCAGCCCGACCTGGGGGTAAACGCCAAGGGCTAGGCGTTTTTCTTTTCCCAGAAAGCGATACTTCAAGCGCCAGTAACGGCCTTCGTTGGGCTGTACTTCCAGGTACAGACCCTGTTCGTCGTATAGCCGATAGGGCTTGCCTGGGGCTTGGCGTTGCGGCAGTTGGTGTCTTTCAGAGGCATGGGGGCACATCCTCTTCGAGCGAGCGGATGAGCGTTTTATGCCCCCATATATGCCCCCGTCAACCGTGGATGCCCTGGATCAGGTGGGAAAACGTGGGCAACAAAAAAGCCGTAAAGCTTTGATTTCTCTGGGCTTTACGGCTTTTCTGGGTCTTCCTGAGAAGAAAAATTGGTGGAGCCGGGGGGATTTGAACCCCCGTCCGCCAGTACTCCGCTGTCGGTACTACATGCGTAGCCATCTCAATTAAGTTAATCCGCAGCCGCCCGAGTGGCAGGGTGCTTTGGACGAGTTGGGTAAGTTTTAGTCGCTTTGCCCCCAACGTGCTACACGACGATCCTGTTCTGTATGACAATCACTTCGGGTTTACAGGCATCCCCTAGTGATTGCTGGAGCCGAAGCTACCAGGAGAGCGGGCTCAGCTGCTTACGCAGCGAGAGCGTAACCCTCGTAGTTTTCGTCATTGGCAACTATAGAAAGTTGCAACAGTGGATTTACGAGTTCTGTTACCAACTCGGCATGCACCTAGAGTTTCGCGACCGGCGTCGAATCCTAATCGGCCCCAACTCAGCTCTAGAGCTGAGCGTGCTTTTCAGCACGCAAGGCGGAGTATACGCCTTTATGCGGACGACGTCGACTGCGGGTGCCGTCGTCCGTTTACTGCCCGTGCTTACGAGCCGCTGCCGCCAGCGGAGCCGCTGCCTTTGTCGGTTTTCTCGATGCGGGTGAGCACTTTGCTGGTGATCGTGATGCATTCCTTGGTGTCGCCTTTGGCTTGAGCGGCCTTGGCTTGCTCGACGTGGTCGGTGAGCGTTTTGTCTAGGGTTTCAGACGTGGTAGCCGAGGTGGCCATGCTGTCGCTGATCTTCTGCAGGTTGATGGCGCAGAGGTCGTCGGCAGCAAACACTGGCGAGGCCAGCAGTGTGGCAGCCGCGAAGAGAGCGGAAAGCGCAGTACCTTTCATGGGTGTCTCCTTCTGGAAGGCCTCAGGAAGGCGGGCCTGTAAAGATGGACTGCGCGGTTTCCGCGAGGGTTCAATGCAAATGCTGGCCTGCTGACATGGCTGTCGTTATTGGGTCGCGTCGCGTAGGGCTTTGCCACTTTCTATGTCGGTGCCGAGGGCTCGGGCTAGAGCGCTCAGGTAGCGGGCGGCTTCGAGGGCGACGGGGTCGTCGTTTTTGTCGGCTTGCTGGGTGAGGTGGCGGACCATGCTCAGTAGCGCGGACAGTTCCTGGAAGGCGCGCTCGACGTGCACGCCGGGCTTGATGCGGTAGAGGTCATGGCAGGTTTCGGTGCCGACGGTGGTCCAGCTGTCGAGGTCGTGGGTCATAGCGGCGCTCCTTCTTCTGCGGTGGGGTGGCGCATGACGTGTTCGACCAGGGCGCGGGCGGTTTCGGCGGCGTGGGCGGCGTTGCTGAGCATGTTCAGACCGGGCTCGCCGGCGTGGTGGCGACAGTGTTCGTCGATGGTTTCGATTACACCGCGCAGCAGTTCGCTGGAATGGGCGAGCGCGTCCGGTGTGGGCAGGTCGTTGTGAAGCGAGAAGAAGGGGTTATTGAGCATTTTGAAGCGGGGTGGGTCTGGAACTATTTTTTTCATGGCACCTTTCCGATTTTGGTCATCAGGAGCTACCAGTTAGATTCCTCTCACAGAATTGGGTGGCAGCCGAATGCGGGGTGAGAGACCGGCAAAAACGGTAAAATCCGGCCAGGCCGAAGCCTGCCCGCATTGCGGCTGCCATTGCAGTGCACCGTTAAGCCGGGCTCTCACACCCTTGTCGCCAAAAAAAGCGACCCGAGGAAATTAGCCCTGATGCTCAAGCTGAACAACAGCGAAACGGCGTCAGCGCCCGTAGGATAATTCCCAAGAGCCCACTCCAGAAGCATTTGGTTTCAGGTTCGGAAATGTCCTACGGAAAACCCGCAACCGGACACCGCCGAACCCAAAGCTCAGATCACCCGTGCCCGAGTCACCCGATCGACCAGATAAACCAACCCGTGATAGTCGATCCCGCTGTTGCTCGACAGTCCGATTTCACACGTGCGGCTGGTAGAGATCCCCTCGCTGCAGTACTGCACCGCATCCTTCAAGCTGCGCAGCGCATGGCTGTTTAGCTCCGGCGTGGTAAAGCCCTTGTCGCCAGCAAAACCACAGCAATGAATCCCCTCAGGGATCACCACCTGCTTGCTGCACCGCCGCGCCAGGTCAATCAGCGCCTGGCTTTCACCGAGGTGCTGAGTGCTGCAAGTGACATGCACCGCAATCGGCTCCTCCTGCGGGGTGAACTCCAGCCTGTCGACCAGAAAGGTGCGGATGAAGCGCACCGGGTCGTACAGGTCGAGGCGGGTTTCGCCCAGGTCCTGCACCAGGCGCAAGGTGCACGGGCTGGTGTCGCAGTACACCGGATCGATGCCGCCGCGGGTGGCCAGCAGCAGGGCGTTGATCAGCTCCTGGCGCTTGTGTTCGGCCTGCTCGGCGTAACCTTTTGAGGCAAATGGCTGACCGCAGCAGAGGCTGTCAGCGTTTTCGGGGAATACCACCTGGTAACCGGCTTTTTCCAGCAGGCGTTGGGTTTTGTCCAGCAGCGAGCTTTGTTCGCGGTCGGCGTAGGCCGGGCCCATCACCCGCGACACGCAGGCGGCGAGGTACACCACGCGGGGGCGGGCGTCGTTGCTGGCCGGGCCGAAGTCGATGGCGCGCAGCGGTTGCGGCATGGCGCTGGTCCACTGCGGCAGGCGGCCGTTGCTGGCCTTGCTCAATGTTGCGCTGAGGCGCTCGAGGCGGGGCGCGCCGAGCAGTTTGCGGGCGCCGTTGGCGGCGGCGAGGGTGAAGCGGGCGCCGCGCAAGGTGGCCTGGAAGTGCTCGGCCAGCCAGTCGGCGGTTTTGCCGTGGTCGGCGGCTTGGCCGCGCAGCTTTTTCACCAGCTCGCCGGTGTTGATGCCCACCGGGCAGCGCTGGGCGCACAGGCCGGTGGCGGCGCAGGTGTCGATGCCCTGGTACTGGAAGTCGCGCAGCAGTTGGCGCACGTCTTCGCCGGCGCGCTTTTTCGCCTGGATGTCGCGCCACATGACGATGCGCTGGCGGGGGCTGAGGGTCAGGCCTTTGGACGGGCACACCGGTTCGCAGAAACCGCACTCGATGCACTTGTCGACGATTTCGTCGGCGGCGGGCAGCGGCTTGAGGTTTTTCAGGTGGATGTCCGGGTCTTCGCTGAGCACCACGTCGGGGTTGAGGATGCCGTTGGGGTCGAGCAGGCGCTTGAGCTGCCACATCAGTTGGTAGGCGTCTTTGCCCCATTCCAGCTCGACGAAGGGCGCCATGTTGCGGCCGGTGCCGTGCTCGGCCTTGAGCGAGCCGCCGAATTCGACGGCGACCAGTTGCGCGACGTCGTCCATAAAGGCTTGGTAGCGGGCGACTTCGGCGGCGTTGTTGAAGCCTTGGGTGAAGACGAAGTGCAGGTTGCCTTCCAGGGCGTGGCCGAAAATGATCGCTTCGGCGTAGCCGTGTTTGTCGAACAGCTGGATCAGGCGGTTGACGCCTTCGGCGAGGACTTCGACGGGGAAGGTGACGTCTTCGATGATGACTGTAGTCCCGGTCTGACGCACGGCGCCGACGGCGGGGAAGGTGTCTTTGCGGATTTTCCACAGCAGGTTGTAGACGGTCGGGTCTTCGCTGAAGTCGACCTTCTGCTCCAGCGGGAACTCGGCAATCGACGCCATGATCAGCCCGAGTTGCTCGTGCAGCAGCGTCTGGCTGGCGGCGCGAGACTCGATCAGCAGGGCGCAGGCGTTGTCCGACAGGGCGCGGACCCACACCGGCATGCCGGGTTTGCTCTGCACCGAGCGCAGGCTGCGGCGGTCGAGCAATTCGACGGCGGATACCGGTTGGCTTTTGAGTACGGTGACGGCCTTGCAGCAGCTTTCGACGGTAGGGAAGACGATCAGCGCCGAGGCTTTGTGCGGGTGGTCGAGCACGGTGTCGTAGGTCACGGCGCTGATGAAGCCGAGGGTGCCTTCGGAGCCGACCAGCAGGTGCTGGAGAATGTCGAGCGGCTGGTCGTAGTCGATCAGGGCATTGAGCGACAGGCCGGTGGTGTTTTTCAGACGGTACTTGTGGCGGATTCGCGCAGCCAGTTCAGAGTTGGCGCGGGTTTCCTGGCCGAGCCGGGCCAGCTCGGCGAGCAGGGCGCCGTGGCTTTGCTCGAAGGCGGCGACGCTGGCGGGGTCTTCGCTGTCGAGGCGGGTGCCGTCGGCCAGCACCAGGCGCAGGCCGGCGAGGGTGTGGTAGGTGTTTTGCGCGGTGCCGCAGCACATGCCGCTGGCGTTGTTGGCGACGATGCCGCCGATCTTGCAGGCGTTGATCGAGGCCGGGTCGGGGCCGATCTTGCGCCCGAACGGGGCCAGCCAGGCGTTGGCCTGGGCGCCGATGACGCCGGGTTGCAGGCGGATCTGCTCGCCCTGGCGGCGGATTTCCTTGCCGTTCCAGCTGTCGCCAAGCACGATCAACACCGAGTCGCTGAGGGCCTGGCCAGACAGGCTGGTGCCGGCGGCGCGGAAGGTTACCGCCACGCGTTCGCGCTGGGCCAGTTGCAGCAGGCCGACCACTTCGTCTTCTGATTCGACGCGCACTACCAGCTGGGGGATCAGCCGGTAAAAGCTGGCGTCGGTGCCAAAGGCCAGGGTCGAGGTCGGGTCGCTGAAGCGGCGGTTGGCGGGGATCAGGCGCTCGGCATCTCTGAGGAACGCGGCAGGCAGGCTCATGCAATCTCCTCGCGGGGCCGTCGCATCTGTGGCGCAACGTGCCCCGGGCAATCAGGCGGTGTGGGGTAGGGCGCGTCAGGCGCCCAGTTCGCGGACCAGCGAGTCGCGGCTGATTTCGCTGATCGACTTGGCGCCGGTCAGCACCATGGCTACGCGCATTTCTTTTTCGAACAGGGCCAGCAGGTTTTTCACCCCGGCTTCGCCGTGGGTGGCCAGCGCCCAGAGGAAGGCGCGGCCGATCAGCACGCTGTCGGCGCCCAGGGCAATCATGCGCACCACGTCGAGGCCGCTGCGGATGCCGGAGTCGGCGAGGATCTTGATGTCGCCTTTGACCGCATCGGCAATCGCCGGCAGGGCGCGCGCGCTGGAGAGCACGCCGTCGAGCTGGCGGCCGCCGTGGTTGGAGACGACGATGCCGTCGGCGCCGAACTTGACCGCATCACGGGCGTCGTCCGGGTCGAGGATGCCTTTGATGATCATCGGGCCGTCCCAGAATTCGCGGATCCATTCGAGGTCCTTCCACGAGATCGACGGGTCGAAGTTGTTGCCCAGCCAGCCTATATAGTCGGCAAGGCCGGTGGGGTTGCCGCGGTAGGTGGAGATATTGCCCAGGTCGTGCGGGCGGCCCATCACGCCGACGTCCCAGGCCCATTGTGGGTGGGTCATGGCTTGCAGCACGCGGCGCATCGGGCCGTTGGCGCCGCTCATGCCGGAGTGGGCATCGCGGTAGCGCGCGCCGGGTACGGGCATGTCGACGGTGAAGATCAGGGTTTTAACGCCGGCGGCCTTGGCGCGCTCGAGGGCGTTGCGCATGAAGCCGCGGTCTTTCAGTACATATAGCTGGAACCACATCGGCCGGTCGATCGCCGGGGCGACTTCTTCGATCGGGCACACCGAAACGGTCGACATGGTGAACGGGATGCCGTGCGCGGCGGCGGCGCGGGCGGCCTGCACTTCGCCGCGGCGGGCGTACATGCCGGTCAGGCCGACCGGGGCGAGGGCGACCGGCATGCTCAAGGTTTCGCCGAACAGCTGCGTCTGCAGGTTGAGTTCGGACATGTTGTTGAGCACGCGTTGGCGCAGGGCGATGCTGGCCAGGTCGTCGACGTTGCGGCGCAGGGTGTATTCGGCGTAGGCGCCACCGTCGGCGTAGTGGAACAGGAACGGTGGCAGCTTGCGCTGGGCCGCGACGCGGTAATCGGTGGAGGCAGAAATGATCATGGATGCTCGCTGCAAAGGTGGTGAGGGGTGGCTGCCGGGCGCAATCGAGTGCGCCCGGCCCCTGTCACTTTAGTGGTGAACCAGCATGCCGGTGAGCCAGTAGGCTTGCACCAGGGTGATCACGCCGACGATGGTGGCGAAGAACAGGCTGTGTTTGACAGTGAAGCGGAACAGGTCCGATTCCTTGCCAACCAGGCCGGTCGCGGCGCAGGCCACGGCGATCGATTGGGGCGAGATCATCTTGCCGGTCACGCCGCCGCTGGTGTTGGCGGCTACCAGCAGGGTGTCGCTGACGCCGATCTGGTGCGCGGTGGTGGCTTGCAGCGAGCTGAACAGGGCGTTGGACGAGGTGTCCGAGCCGGTCAGGAACACGCCCAGCCAACCGAGGAACGGCGAGAAGAACGGGAACGCGGCGCCAGTGCCGGCCAATACCAGGGCCATGGTCGAGGACATGCCCGAGTAGTTGGTGACGAAGGCGAACGCCAGCACCATGCCGATCGACAGGATTGGCCAGCGCAGCTCCCACAGCACTTCTTTGAAAGTGGTAATACCAGTTTTGAAGTTGATCTTCAGCACCCACATCGAAATCAGCGCCGAGAGGAAGATTGCGGTGCCGGTGGCGGAGATCGGGTCGAGCTTGAACACCGCAGGCATGGCGGTTGGGGCTGCAACGATCGGCGCGGTCTTGATCACCAGCTGGTCGAGGTGCGGGATGGCGAAATTGAACACGAAGTTGTACAGCGCGCCGCCGGGGGCGAACGCGGCCTTGAAGGGCTTCAGGGTCCAGATCGTTACCAGCACAGTGAGGATCAGGAACGGCGACCAGGCCTTGAAGATTTCACCAAAGCTGTACGGGGTTGGCTGGCTGCCGCTGGACTGCACAACGGCGGCGGCGCCGACGCTGCCTGCGGCCACAGTCATCGAGCGTTTTGGCTGCCAGACTTTGAGGAACAGGGTCAGCGAGATTAGGCTGGCCAGCGCCGAGGTGATGTCTGGCAGCTCTGGGCCAATGTAGTTGGAGGTGAAGTACTGGGTCACGGCGAAGCTCAGGCCGGCGACCAGGGCGGCGGGCCAGGTTTCTTTGACGCCGCGCATGCCGTCCATCATGAACACCAGCCAGAACGGCACGAACAACGACAGCAGCGGCAGCTGGCGGCCGGTCATGGCGCCGATGTGGAAGGCGTCGATACCGGTCACCTGGCCGGCGACGATGATCGGGATGCCGAGCGCGCCGAAGGCGACTGGCGCGGTGTTGGCGATCAGGCACAGGCCAGCGGCGTAGAGGGGGTTGAAGCCGAGGCCGACCAGCAGTGCAGCGGTGATTGCCACGGGGGCGCCGAAGCCGGCAGCACCTTCAAGGAAGGCGCCGAAGCAGAAGCCGATCAGCAGCACTTGCAGGCGTTGGTCGTCGGTAATTGACAGCACCGAGCTGCGGATGACTTCGAACTGGCCGCTCTTGACCGTCAGTTTGTAAAGGAAAACCGCGGCAACGATGATCCAGGCGATTGGCCACAGGCCGTAGAGGAAGCCATAGCCGGCAGCTGCCAGGGCCATGTCGACCGGCATGTTGAAGGCAAAGATGGCGACCAGGATCGACAGGCCGAGGGTGATGCTGCCGGCCACGTGGCCTTTGAGGCGGAATACGGCCAGGGCAAGGAAGAAGAATACGATCGGGATCACTGCCGCCAGCGCGGACAGGCCAAGACTGCCCAATGGGCTATAGATTTGTTGCCAGGTTTGCATGATGGGTTGGCCCCTAATTGTTGTTGGTCTGCGCTGGCACTGGATAATTGGTAAGACCAATTTACAATGTCAGGATGCTAGGTTAAAAGCGCAGCTGGGGCTGTGTCAATTTGTCTCGGGTTGTACTTTGGTGGAATGTCGATGAATGGCCGGCTGAATCGGGCGGTTATTGCGCAACTGATGCGTGTGAGTGCAGGCTGGATAGGCCAAAATAGGCGGCCTCGCTGTGTGTGCGAGGGTTTGTGGAGAGTAAGTGATGGTTTTTGATCAGGTTCGCCAACGGCGCCTGTCCGACGACATTGTCGAGCGCCTGGAAGGGATGATCCTTGAAGGCACCTTGACCTCGGGGGAGCGCTTGCCGGCCGAGCGCGCCCTGGCCGAGCAGTTCGGCGTGTCGCGGCCATCGCTGCGCGAGGCGATCCAGAAGCTGGTGGCCAAGGGGCTGCTGGTGAGTCGCCAGGGTGGCGGCAATTATGTGGCGGCGTCGCTGGGGGCGACCTTCAGTGACCCGCTGCTGCAGCTGCTTGAGCACAGCCCGGAGGCGCAGCGGGACTTGCTCGAGTTTCGCCATACGCTGGAGGCGTCGTGTGCGTTCTATGCGGCGCAGCGGGCAACCGAGCTTGACCGTGAGCGGCTCAAGGCGGCGTTTGATGAGCTGCAGGATTGTTATTCACGCAAGGCCGAGGTGAGCCGGGCGGAGGAGGGCGCGGCGGACGCGCGGTTCCATCTGGCGATTGCCGAGGCGAGCCATAACGCGGTGTTGCTGCACACCATTCGTGGGCTGTTTGATTTGCTCAAGCGCAACGTGGTGACCAACATTGGCGGGATGTATCAGCAGCGTAGTGAAACGCGGGATATGTTGATTGGCCAGCATCGCGAGCTGTATCAGGCGATTGTGGATGGCAAGGCTGAGGAGGCGCGAGAGGTGTCGAGCCGGCATATCCTGTATGTGCAGGAGGTGCTCGAAGAGGCGCAGCAGGAGGCGCATCGGGTAGCGCGGGCGGAGCGGCGCAGCGGGCGATGATTGATGGTTGAGCGTGCTGGGGCTGCGAGCAGCCCCAATGCAGGCATCACACGTCAGGCAGGGATCAGTCTTCCTTGCCTTTGTTGCGCACAGCCCGCTGCATCTCGCGGTTGGAATCGCGTTCGCGCTCGGTGTCGCGCTTGTCGAATTCCTTCTTGCCCTTGCCCAAGGCGATTTCGCACTTGATCAGGTGCTTGCTCCAGTACACAGACAAGGCCACACAGGTGTAGCCCTTCTGCGCCACGGCAGCGTGTATGCGCTCAAGCTCGCGCTTGTTCAGCAGCAGTTTACGGGTGCGGATCGGGTCAGCGATGACGTGGGTGCTGGCGGCAGTCAGCGGCGCAATGTGGCAACCGAACAGCCAGGCTTCACCGTCCTTGAGCAGCACGTAGCTGTCCGTCAGGTGTGCCTTACCGGCCCGCAGGCTTTTTACTTCCCAACCGGACAGGACCAGCCCGGCCTCGAACTTGTGTTCGATGAAGTAATCGTGACGCGCTTTTTTATTCTGCGCGATGGTCCCGGTCGGATGTTTCTTTTGCTTAGCCATAGGGGCCGCATTATAGGCAGTCATGGCGTTGTCGGCTACGGGATTTCGGTGCGCTTGAGCCTGCCGGGTGAATCCCGGACAATGGACACACTGTGTAACCCACAGAACCTGTTTTCGGTGAGCTGCGAAGTGCTGCCGCCCAGCCTTGGAATCGATGCCTGGATGACTACCCATATTCAACGCTCTGCCCTGCTGCCGTACCCTGCCCAGGCGCTGTATGACCTGGTCAACGACGTCGCCAGCTACCCAGAATTTCTGCCGTGGTGCTCGGCCTCGACGGTGCTCGAGAGCAGCGAGACGAGCATGCGTGCCAAGCTGGAAGTGGCCAAAGGCGGGCTCAGCCAGCACTTTGTAACGCGCAATGTGCTGGTGCCGGGGCAGTCGATCGAAATGAATCTTGAAGAAGGCCCGTTCAGCCAGTTGCACGGCGTGTGGGTGTTCAAGCCGCTGGGTGACAAGGCCTGCAAGATCAGCCTCGACCTGTCGTTTGATTATGCCGGGCCGATCGTGCGCGCCACCTTGGGGCCGCTGTTCAACCAGGCCGCGAATACCCTGGTCGATGCCTTCTGCCAGCGCGCCAAGCAGCTTAATGGCTGAGGTTTTGGCAAAGCGCAGACACAAAAAAGCCCGAACCTAGGTTCGGGCTTTTTCTTGGAGCCAATCCGCTTACTGCGGATTGGTGTCCAGTGGAGCTGGGGTCGGCACCGGTGTGGCTTCGATGGTGTCGATTTCGCGTTGGATCGACTCTTCGGTCGAACCGCGTGGAGCTGGCTTTTCTTCTGGCTGGGTGGGTTGGCCAGGTTGAGCGTCCGGGCTGACGGTAGTATCACCGCTGCCACCGAGGATCTCTTGATCTCGGCTGACGCCAGGCATGAAGTCACCGGACAGACTGACCAGCTGATCACCTTCATTGAAGAAGATGCTCATGCGCTCTTGCTGACGTTTACCGCCACCAGGCTGCAAGCTGTAGAGATAATCCCAACGGTTGGTGTTGAAAGTATCCTGGATCAGCGGGTTGCCCATGATAAACCTTACTTGCCGGCGGGTCATTCCCGGGCGTAATTGGTCTATCATGTCCTGCGTGACGACATTGCCCTGCTGGATGTCGATTTTGTAAACCCCGGGAAACGAGCAACCGGCGAGTGCGAGCAGTCCCACTAGGGTGAGGCTGGTTAGCAAGAGCTTGGACTTTTGCATCGGTGGGCGACTTCCACTATCTTGGCTGGACAACGTAAACCCCGATCATACCCGTATTAAGAGAAGCTGCGAAGCAGCATCGGCGAGAAAGCTGACCATGGTTGAAAATAGCGAACTACGCAAAGCTGGTCTCAAGGTGACACTGCCTCGAGTTAAGATCCTTCAGATGCTCGATTCTACCGAGCAGCGACACATGAGTGCCGAGGATGTCTACAAGGCGCTGATGGAGGCTGGCGAGGACGTCGGTCTGGCCACTGTTTACCGGGTTTTGACCCAGTTCGAAGCAGCGGGCCTGGTGGTTCGTCACAACTTCGACGGCGGCCACGCGGTATTTGAGCTGGCGGATGGCGGTCACCACGACCATATGGTCAACGTGGAGACCAGCGAAGTCATCGAGTTCTTCGATTCGGAAATCGAAAAGCGCCAGAAAGAGATCGTGGCCGAGCACGGCTATGAGCTCGTGGACCATAATCTGGTTCTGTATGTGCGTAAGAAGCGGTAACGATTTAGATCGTTGACGGCTGGCGGGGCGACCTTTTGGGGTCGTGCCCGCCAGTTGTGTTTTTGGGGCTGCACAGCGGCCCCAATCGCTTTATTTGCTGGTCACGACCATCTTGCGCGCATGCGCCAGCGATTCTTTGGTCAGGTCAATCCCGCCCAACATTCGCGCCACTTCCTCAACCCGCTCACGCTTGCCGAGATTGGCCACGGCCGTGTGCGTGGTCTCGCTGTCGCGCACCTTGTGCACAAACAGATGATGATGCCCTTGCGCCGCCACCTGCGGCAGGTGGGTCACGGTCAGCACCTGGCCGCGTTCGCCAAGCCGGCGCAGCAGTTGGCCGACAATCTCGGCGGTAGGCCCGCCGATACCGACGTCTACTTCGTCGAACACCAAGGTCGGGATGCGCGAGGTCTGGGCAGTAATGACCTGGATCGCCAGGCTGATCCGCGACAGCTCGCCACCCGAAGCCACCTTGGCCAGGCCTTTAAGCGGCTGCCCGGGGTTGGCGCTGACCAGCAGTTCGATCTGCTCCAGGCCATGCGGCGAGGGCTCGGCACTTTCAAATGGATTCAGTTCGATACAGAAGCGCCCACCCGGCATGCCCAGGCGCTGCACTTCCTGCTCGACCGCTGTGGCCAGCTGAGTGGCCGCTTGCTTGCGCAGGCCGCTGAGCTCAAGAGCCTTGCTTTGATAGTGCTGGGCGTAGGCAGCGAGTTCTTCGCCCAGGCGCTCAAGTGACTCGTCACTGGCGTTGAGGCCTTCGAGCTCTTCCATCAAGCGCTGTTGCAGGTGCGGCAGTTCGGTCGGGTGCACGCGGTGTTTGCGCGCCAGCGTATAAATAGTGTCGAGGCGCTCTTCCAGCGCTTGCAGGCGCATCGGGTCGGCGTCGAAGTTGTCGAGGAAACGATTGAGCTCGCCAACCGCTTCTTCTACCTGGATCTGCGCACTGGCGATCATGGTCGCCGCTTCGTCCAGCGCCTTCGGCCCGCCGGTCACCGCACTGAGGCGGTTGAGGCTGACGGTCAGGGCATTGAGCACATTGCCCGAGTCGCTCTCGCTGCATTGATCGATGACCTGGCGGCAGATGCCGAACAGGGCTTCGGCGTTGGTCAGGCTCTTGTGCTCCTGCTCCAGTTGCTCCAGCTCGTTTTCGCCGAGGGCGAGATTGTCCAGCTCTTCCAGCTGATAGCTCAGCAGCTGTTGCCGGGCGCGTTGTTCGTCGCCGGAGTTGGACAGCCGCTCCAGCTCCTGGCGAGTTTGCCGCCAGCGCTGCGCCGCCAGTTGCACCTGGCGCGAGAGGTCGCTGGCACCGGCGTATTCGTCGACCAGGCGGCGGTGTGTGTCGATTTTGAGTAGCGACTGGTGCTCATGCTGGCTGTGGATGTCGATCAACAGCTCGCCGAGGGCCTTGAGGTCGCCGAGCGGGCAGGGCGTGCCATTTATATAGCCACGGCTGCGGCCTTCGGCGGTGATCACCCGGCGCAGGATACACAGGCCTTCGCCATCGAGGTCGCGCTCTTTCAGCCAGACGCTGGCCTCGGGAATGTCGACCAGGTCGAAGGTAGCGAGGATATCGGCCTTGTCGGCGCCGGGGCGGACCACGCCGCTGTCGGCGCGGTCGCCCAGGGCCAGGCCGAGGGCGTCGAGCATGATCGATTTGCCTGCGCCGGTTTCACCGGTAATCACACTCATGCCGCGAGACAGCTCGAGGTCCAGGTGTTCGACGATGGCGTAGTTGTGGATGGACAGGTGCACCAGCATGAGGGCGGCTCCCGAAAGGTCAGGTCTGGATATTTATACAGTGCTTTTTGCCTGCCTGACAATATCCGTTGGTAGATTGCTTTCGCGTCGATGGAAAGCACCTCAGCCCTTGAAGCTGATTTTTCCGACCCCATATAGCCGTCAACGGAGCGAGCAAGACTCGCACAACAGAAATTGCGGAGGAGATACCCAATGGCTGACGAACAGCTGGACGAAAACACCCCAAACACCGAAGAAGCCGGTTCTGAGGATCTCGGTACCCGTGTTCAGGTGCTCGAGGAGCAGCTGGCCGCGGCCAAGGATCAATCCCTGCGCGCCGTTGCCGACCTGCAGAACGTGCGTCGTCGTGCCGAACAGGATGTCGAGAAAGCGCACAAGTTCGCCCTGGAGAAGTTTGCCAGCGACCTGCTGCCGGTGATCGACAGCCTGGAGCGCGGCCTGGAGCTGTCCAACGCCGACGACGAAACCATCAAGCCAATGCGCGATGGTATCGAGCTGACCCTGAAGATGTTCAGCGACACCCTCAAGCGCTACAACCTCGAAGCCATTGACCCGCACGGTGAACCGTTCAACGCCGAACATCACCAGGCGATGGCCATGCAAGAGAGCGCCGATGTGGAGCCAAACAGCGTGCTGAAGGTGTTCCAGAAGGGCTACATGCTCAACGGCCGTCTGCTGCGCCCCGCCATGGTGGTGGTCAGCAAGGCGCCTGCGGCAGCGCAACCTTCGATCAACGAACAGGCTTGAAATCTGTTTGGGTGACCCCATCTTAGTGTCAAGCATTCAAGTATTACCGCAGTTGGCCAATGTAGCCGCTGCCAGCTAATTCAGTTTCGGGAGAGTTAACATGGGCAAAATCATCGGTATCGACCTGGGGACCACCAACTCGTGCGTCTCCATTCTGGAAAACGGTAACGTCAAAGTTATCGAAAACGCCGAAGGCGCGCGTACTACCCCTTCGATCGTCGCTTACGCCAACGACGGCGAGATCCTCGTCGGTCAGTCGGCCAAGCGCCAGGCAGTCACCAACCCGCACAACACCCTGTACGCGGTAAAGCGTCTGATCGGTCGCCGCTTCGACGAAGAAGTCGTGCAGAAAGACATTCAGATGGTCCCGTACAAGATCGTCAAGGCTGACAACAACGACGCCTGGGTTGAAGTAAACGGCCAGAAAATGGCACCGCCACAAATCTCGGCTGAAATCTTGAAAAAGATGAAGAAAACCGCCGAAGACTATCTGGGCGAGCCAGTGACCGAAGCGGTCATCACCGTGCCGGCCTACTTCAACGACAGCCAGCGTCAAGCCACCAAAGACGCCGGCCGCATCGCGGGTCTGGACGTTAAACGTATCATCAACGAACCAACCGCAGCGGCACTGGCCTACGGTATGGACAAGGCCAAGGGCGATCACACCGTGATCGTTTATGACCTGGGCGGCGGTACCTTCGACGTTTCGGTAATCGAAATTGCCGAAGTCGACGGCGAGCACCAGTTCGAAGTACTGGCCACCAACGGTGACACCTTCCTCGGTGGTGAAGACTTCGACATTCGCCTGATCGACTACCTCGTCGACGAGTTCAAGAAAGAAAGCGGCATGAACCTCAAAGGTGACCCGCTGGCGATGCAGCGCCTGAAAGAAGCCGCTGAAAAAGCCAAGATCGAGCTGTCTTCCGCGCAGTCGACCGACGTCAACCTGCCGTACATCACTGCAGACGCGACCGGTCCTAAGCACCTGAACGTGAAGATCTCGCGTGCCAAGCTCGAAGCGCTGGTTGAAGACCTGGTGCAGCGCACCATCGAGCCTTGCCGCATCGCCATGAAAGACGCAGGCCTGGACGTTGGCGCGATCAACGACGTGATCCTGGTCGGCGGTCAGACCCGTATGCCGCTGGTACAGAAGCTGGTTACCGATTTCTTCGGTAAAGAAGCACGTAAAGACGTCAACCCGGACGAAGCCGTTGCCATGGGCGCTGCTATCCAAGGTGCGGTACTGGCAGGCGACGTCAAAGACGTGCTGCTGCTGGACGTCAGTCCGCTGACCCTGGGTATCGAAACCATGGGCGGCGTGATGACTGCGCTGATCGAGAAGAACACCACCATCCCGACCAAAAAGTCGCAGGTGTTCTCGACTGCCGACGACAACCAGAACGCCGTGACCATTCACGTGCTGCAAGGTGAGCGTAAGCAGGCTGGTCAGAACAAGTCGCTGGGTAAATTCGACCTGGCCGACATTCCACCAGCACCACGTGGCGTGCCACAGATCGAAGTAACCTTCGACATCGACGCCAACGGCATCCTGCATGTCGGCGCGAAAGACAAGGCTACCGGCAAGACTCAGTCGATCGTGATCAAGGCCAACTCCGGTCTGTCCGACGATGAGATCGAGCGTATGGTGCGTGACGCCGAGGCCAACGCCGAGGAAGACCGCAAGTTCGAAGAGTTGGCCGCTGCCCGCAACCAGGGTGATGCGCTGGTCCACTCGACGCGCAAAATGGTTGCCGATGCGGGTGACAAAGTGACCGCGGAAGAAAAAACCGCGATCGAAGCTGCCGTGGTTGCTCTGGAAGCCGCTGTCAAAGGCGACGACAAGGCTGCCATCGATGCCAAGGTCGAAGAGCTGTCCAAGGTCTCTGCGCCAGTTGCCCAGAAGATGTACGCCGAGCAGTCGGCTGAACAGCCTCAGGGCGGCGCCCAGCAGCAAGCCGAACCAGAAGCCAAGCACGATGACGTGGTTGACGCCGAGTTCGAAGAAGTAAAAGACAACAACAAGCAGTAATCCCTGCTAGTTGTCGGCCAGCTCAGCGCCGTTGGGTGCTGAGCTGGTAGGATGTCGCCGCGCGGGGGCTTGCTCCCGCGTTGGTGTGTCTGGAATACGAGAATTTTTACAGCATCTGTCAGGGCGCATGAGTCATGTGTAGCGGCAGGTGCTGGCGGCACGGCGCGGAACGCGCAGAGGTTTGCCGAACGCCCACAAGAGTGCAAATGACCTATGTCCAAGCGTGATTATTATGAGGTCCTGGGGGTCGAGCGCGGCGCCAGTGAAGCTGACCTCAAAAAGGCCTATCGCCGACTGGCGATGAAGTATCACCCGGACCGCAATCCGGGCGACAAAGAGTCCGAAGACATGTTCAAGGAGGCCAACGAGGCCTACGAAGTGCTGTCTGATGCAAGCAAGCGCGCAGCGTTCGACCAGTATGGTCACGCTGGCGTCGACCCAAGCATGGGCGGCGGCGGTGCAGGCTTTGGTGGCGCCAACTTCTCCGACATCTTTGGTGATGTGTTCAGCGACTTCTTCGGCGGCAGCCGGGGTGGTGGTCGTGGTGGTGCCGCACGCGGCAGCGACCTGCGCTACACCCTCGAGCTGAACCTGGAAGAAGCCGTGCGCGGCACCACGGTCAACATCCGTGTGCCGACGCTGGTCAACTGCGAGCCGTGCGACGGCAGCGGCGCCAAGAAGGGCTCGACTCCGTCGACCTGCCCAACCTGCGGCGGTATCGGCCAGGTGCGCATGCAGCAAGGTTTCTTCTCGGTGCAGCAAACCTGCCCGCGTTGCCATGGCCAAGGCAAGATCATCACCGACCCGTGCGGTTCGTGTCATGGCGAAGGCCGCATCGAAGAGTACAAGACGCTCTCGGTCAAGGTCCCGGCTGGGGTTGATACCGGCGACCGCATTCGTCTGTCCGGCGAAGGCGAGGCGGGCGCCCATGGCGGCCCGACTGGCGACCTGTATGTAGTGATCAACGTGCGTGAGCACGCGATCTTCCAGCGTGACGGCAAGCACCTGTACTGCGAAGTACCGATCAGCTACACCGACGCTGCCCTGGGTGGCGAGCTGGAAGTGCCGACGCTGGATGGTCGGGTCAAGCTGAAGATCCCGGAAGGCACCCAGACCGGCAAGCAGTTCCGCTTGCGTGGCAAGGGCGTCGCGCCGGTACGTGGTGGTGGCGCCGGTGACCTGCTGTGCCGGGTCGCGGTAGAAACCCCGGTCAACCTCAGCCGTCGTCAGCGTGAGCTGCTCGAAGAGCTGCGTGACTCGCTCGAAGGTGACAGCTCCCACTCGCCCAAGGCCAGCGGTTGGTTCGAGGGTGTGAAGCGCTTCTTCGGCGATCTCTGACAAGGAACAGGCTATGCGACGTATTGCGGTAATGGGTGCAGCAGGGCGGATGGGCAAGATCCTCGTCGAAGCTGTGCAGCAACAGGCGCCAAGCGCCGGCCTTACGGCCGCCATCGACAAGCCTGACAGCTCGCTGGTCGGGGCTGATGCAGGTGAGTTGGCGGCGCTGGGCCGGATCGGTGTGACCATCTCGGGTGACCTGGCCAAGGTTGCCGATGAGTTCGACGTGCTGATCGACTTCACGCATCCGTCGGTCACCCTGAAAAACCTGGCGTTTTGCCGCAAGGCGGGCAAGGCCATGGTCATCGGCACCACCGGGTTCTCGGCAGAAGAGAAACTGCTGCTGGCCGAAGCCGGCAAAGACATCCCGATCGTGTTTGCCGCCAACTTCAGCGTTGGCGTCAACCTGTGCCTGAAGCTGCTCGACATCGCGGCCCGAGTGATGGGTGACGAGGTCGACATCGAGATCAGCGAAGCACATCACCGGCACAAGGTCGATGCACCGTCGGGTACCGCGCTGCGCATGGGTGAAGTGGTTGCTCAGGCGCTGGGGCGTGATCTGCAGGAAGTGGCGGTGTATGGCCGTGAAGGCCAGACTGGTGCGCGGGATCGGCAGACCATTGGTTTTGCTACTGTGCGGGCGGGTGACATCGTGGGCGATCACACGGTGTTGTTCGCTGCTGATGGCGAGCGCGTCGAGATTACCCACAAAGCCTCGAGCCGCATGACCTTCGCCAAGGGCGCGGTGCGTGCAGCGTTGTGGCTGGATGGGCGGGAGCCTGGGTTGTATGACATGCAGGATGTGCTTGAGCTGCACTGATTAGGTTTGGCTTTGGATTGCTGGGGCTGCTTTGCAGCCCTTTCGCGACACAAGGCCGCTCCTACAGGGGACCGCGCTAGCCAGTCGTGCGCGGTCCCCGTAGGAGCGGCCTTGTGTCGCGAAAGGGGCGCGCAGCGCCCCCAAAATTCATGATCCCAACCCACCACTGTCGCCAATCTGTGCATTTTCGACACATGCGCGGTAGACCAAAATCACTGTTTTCTGTAAGCTACAGCTTTAGTGTGTTCACTAAAAGCGCGCAGAGATATTCAGCACATGAAGCGGGGTGACGTGTCCATACGTCACTCCGCTTTTTTGCAACCTGCGATCGCCCTTTCAGGCTTTATTTACGGGAGGTCTTCTTGACTAAGCCAGCCATACTCGCCCTTGCTGATGGCAGCATTTTTCGCGGTGAAGCCATCGGTGCCGACGGCCAGACTGTTGGAGAGGTGGTGTTCAACACCGCTATGACCGGCTACCAGGAAATTCTTACAGACCCTTCCTACGCCCAGCAAATCGTTACCCTGACTTACCCGCACATCGGTAACACCGGTACCAACCCGGGCGACGCAGAATCCGACCGCGTCTGGTCGGCTGGCCTGGTCATCCGTGACCTGCCGCTGGTTGCCAGCAACTGGCGCAAGACCCAGTCGCTGTCCGAGTACCTGAAAGAGCACAACGTGGTTGCCATCGCTGGCATCGACACCCGTCGCCTGACCCGCATCCTGCGTGAGAAGGGCGCTCAGAACGGCTGCATCCTGGCCGGTGACAACATCAGCGAAGAAGCCGCCATCGCAGCTGCCCGCGGCTTCCCGGGCCTGAAGGGCATGGACCTGGCCAAGGAAGTTTCCACTAAAGAGCGTTACGAGTGGCGCTCCAGCGTGTGGGACCTGAAAACCAACGACCACGCCGAAATCGCCGCTGCCGACCTGCCGTACCACGTGGTTGCCTTCGACTACGGCGTCAAGCTGAACATCCTGCGCATGCTGGTTGCGCGTGGCTGCCGCGTGACCGTGGTGCCGGCGCAAACCCCGGCCAACGAAGTGCTCGCGCTCAATCCGGATGGCGTGTTCCTGTCCAACGGCCCAGGCGATCCTGAGCCATGCGACTACGCTATCCAGGCGATCAAGGAAGTGCTCGAGACCGAGATTCCGGTATTCGGCATCTGCCTGGGCCACCAGCTGCTGGCCCTGGCCTCCGGCGCCAAGACCGTGAAAATGGGTCACGGCCACCACGGTGCCAACCACCCGGTGCAAGACCTCGACACCGGCGTTGTCATGATCACCAGCCAGAACCACGGTTTTGCTGTTGACGAAGCGACCCTGCCAGCCAACGTGCGGGCGATCCACAAGTCGCTGTTCGACGGTACCCTGCAGGGCATCGAGCGCACCGACAAGAGCGCCTTCAGCTTCCAGGGTCACCCTGAAGCAAGCCCAGGCCCGACTGACGTCGCGCCGCTGTTCGATCGTTTCATCGATGCCATGGCCAAGCGCCGCTGAGCATTCGCCATCCAGGCCCCGGACCAGCCCTGGCTGCGTCCGGCAGCGCCTGACCTGAGCATGTTCAAGCCGGCTTGCCGACTGACCCGCGGATTTGAGTGAGCACCCAATGCCAAAACGTACAGACATTAAAAGCATCCTGATTCTCGGCGCTGGCCCGATCGTTATCGGCCAGGCCTGCGAATTCGACTACTCCGGCGCCCAGGCGTGTAAAGCGCTGCGCGAGGAAGGCTATCGCGTCATCCTGGTGAACTCCAACCCAGCCACCATCATGACCGACCCGGCCATGGCCGACGCCACCTACATCGAGCCGATCAAGTGGCAGACCGTTGCCAAGATCATCGAGACCGAGCGTCCGGACGCGCTGCTGCCGACCATGGGCGGCCAGACCGCACTGAACTGCGCCCTGGACCTGGAGCGCGAAGGCGTTCTGGAAAAGTTCGGCGTAGAGATGATCGGTGCCAACGCCGACACCATCGACAAGGCTGAAGACCGCTCGCGTTTCGACAAGGCCATGAAGTCCATCGGCCTTGAGTGCCCGCGTTCGGGTATCGCCCACAGCATGGATGAAGCCAACGCAGTGCTCGAGAAGCTCGGCTTCCCGTGCATTATCCGCCCGTCGTTCACCATGGGCGGCACGGGCGGCGGCATCGCCTACAACCGTGAAGAATTCGAAGAAATCTGCGCCCGCGGCCTCGACCTGTCGCCGACCAAAGAGCTGCTGATCGACGAATCGCTGATCGGCTGGAAAGAGTACGAGATGGAAGTGGTCCGCGACAAAAAGGACAACTGCATCATCGTCTGCTCGATCGAAAACTTCGACCCGATGGGCGTGCACACCGGTGACTCGATCACCGTGGCTCCAGCACAGACCCTGACCGACAAGGAATACCAGATCATGCGCAACGCCTCGCTGGCGGTGCTGCGTGAAATCGGTGTTGAAACCGGCGGTTCCAACGTTCAGTTCGGTATCTGCCCGGACACCGGCCGTATGGTCGTGATCGAGATGAACCCGCGTGTTTCCCGTTCCTCGGCGCTGGCCTCGAAAGCTACCGGCTTCCCGATCGCCAAGATCGCCGCCAAGCTGGCGGTGGGTTACACCCTCGACGAGCTGACCAACGACATCACTGGCGGCCGCACCCCAGCGTCGTTCGAGCCGTCGATCGACTACGTCGTGACCAAGCTGCCGCGCTTTGCCTTCGAGAAATTCCCGAAAGCCGACGCCCGCCTGACCACGCAGATGAAGTCGGTCGGTGAAGTCATGGCCATCGGCCGGACCTTCCAGGAATCCCTGCAGAAAGCCCTGCGCGGCCTGGAAGTCGGCGCCTGCGGCCTCGACCCGAAAGTCGACCTGAGCAGCCCTGAAGCCACCAGCATCCTCAAGCGTGAGCTGACCGTGCCAGGCGCCGAGCGTATCTGGTACGTTGCCGACGCCATGCGTTCGGGCATGACCTGCGACGAAATCTTCGCCCTGACCGGTATCGACCACTGGTTCCTGGTGCAGATGGAAGACCTGATCAAGGACGAAGAGAAGGTCAAGACCCTGGCCCTGTCGGCCATCGACAAAGACCTGATGCTGCGCCTCAAGCGCAAGGGCTTCTCCGACCAGCGTCTGGCTGTGCTGCTGGGTGTGACCGACAAGACCCTGCGTCGCCACCGCCACAAGCTGGAAGTGTTCCCGGTGTACAAGCGCGTTGACACCTGCGCCGCCGAGTTCGCCACCGACACCGCCTACCTGTACTCGACCTATGAGGAAGAGTGCGAGGCCAACCCGTCGACCCGCGACAAGATCATGATCCTCGGTGGCGGCCCGAACCGTATCGGCCAAGGCATCGAGTTCGACTACTGCTGCGTACACGCAGCTCTGGCGCTGCGTGAAGACGGGTACGAGACCATCATGGTCAACTGCAACCCGGAAACCGTCTCCACCGACTACGACACCTCCGACCGCCTGTACTTCGAGCCGCTGACGCTGGAAGATGTGCTGGAAGTGTGCCGCGTCGAGAAGCCAAAAGGCGTGATCGTCCACTACGGTGGCCAGACCCCGCTGAAACTGGCTCGCGCCCTGGAAGAAGCCGGCGTGCCGATCATCGGTACCAGCCCTGACGCCATCGACCGCGCCGAAGACCGTGAACGCTTCCAGCAGATGGTGCAGCGCCTGAACCTGCTGCAGCCGCCTAACGCCACCGTGCGCAGCGAAGAAGAAGCAATCCGCGCTGCCGGCGTGATCGGCTACCCGCTGGTAGTGCGTCCTTCGTACGTGCTCGGCGGCCGCGCCATGGAAATCGTCTACGAACTGGACGAGCTCAAGCGCTACCTGCGTGAAGCGGTGCAAGTGTCCAACGACAGCCCGGTGCTGCTCGACCACTTCCTCAACTGCGCCATCGAGATGGACGTGGATGCGGTCTGCGACGGCACCGACGTGGTCATCGGCGCGATCATGCAGCACATCGAACAGGCCGGCGTTCACTCCGGTGACTCGGCGTGCTCGCTGCCACCGTACTCGCTGCCGGCTCACGTGCAGGACGAAGTGCGCGAGCAGGTCAAGAAGATGGCACTGGAACTGGGCGTGGTTGGCCTGATGAACGTGCAGCTGGCCCTGCAGGGCGACAAGATCTACGTGATCGAAGTCAACCCGCGCGCCTCGCGTACCGTACCGTTCGTGTCCAAATGCATCGGCACCTCGCTGGCGATGATTGCCGCCCGCGTCATGGCCGGCAAGACCCTCAAGGAAATCGGCTTCACCAAGGAAATCATTCCTAACTTCCATAGCGTCAAGGAAGCGGTGTTCCCGTTCGCCAAGTTCCCAGGGGTTGACCCGATCCTCGGCCCTGAGATGAAATCCACTGGCGAAGTCATGGGTGTCGGCGACAGCTTCGGTGAAGCCTTCGCCAAGGCCCAGATGGGTGCCAGCGAAGTACTGCCAACCGGCGGCACTGCGTTCATCAGCGTGCGTGACGACGACAAGCCACAAGTGGCTGGCGTTGCCCGCGACCTGATCAACCTCGGCTTTGAGCTGGTTGCCACCGTTGGCACCGCCAAGCTCATCGAAGCCGCCGGCCTGAAAGTACGTCGCGTGAACAAGGTGACCGAAGGTCGCCCGCACGTGGTCGACATGATCAAGAACGACGAAGTGTCGCTGATCATCAACACCACCGAGGGCCGTCAGTCGATCGCCGATTCCTACTCGATTCGTCGCAATGCGCTGCAGCACAAGATTTACTGCACCACTACCATTGCGGCCGGTGAAGCCATCTGTGAAGCGCTGAAGTTCGGCCCTGAAAAGACCGTGCGGCGCTTGCAGGATCTGCACGCAGGACTCAAAGCATGAGCATTACCAAATACCCGATGACCGTCCAGGGCGCTCGCGCCCTGGAAGAAGAACATCTGTTTCTGAGCAAGACCGAGCGCCCGCGCCTGAGCCAAGCGATTGGTGAAGCGCGCGAGCTGGGCGACCTCAAGGAAAACGCCGAGTACCATGCCGCCCGTGAGGAGCAGGGCATGGTCGAGGCGCGTATCCGCGACATCGAAGGCCGTCTGCAAAACGCCGTGGTGATCGACGTGACCACTATCCCGCATTCGGGCAAGGTCATTTTCGGCACCACCGTGGAGCTGGCCAACACCGAAACCGACGAGCGCGTGACGTATCAGATCGTTGGTGAGGATGAAGCCAACGTGAAACTCGGCAAGCTCTCGGTCGGTGCACCTATCGCCCGCGCCATCATCGCCAAGGAAGAAGGCGATACTGTCGTGATCAAGACGCCTAGCGGCACGGTCGAGTACGAGATTGTCGAAGTCAAACACATCTGATCGGCGCCTGCGGGCGCCTTCCCTCGAGGGGATCCTCTGGCAGCTGTCCCAGGTATTCTGGGTCGGCGGCCTGTGGGTATTCCATGTCGGGCTGGTGCCTGCACTCAAGGTCACCGGGCTTGCGCCGTTGCTGGTGCAGGACGTCGCAACGCAGATCGACCGCTGGTTGGTCGGCGTGGCCTGGTTGGGTTTGATGGTGCAGCTGGCGGTGCTGGCGAGGGTCGATGGCCTGCCGGCCTGGTGGCGGCAGTTTCGCGGGCAGATGCTGTTGCTCGGCTTTGCTGCCTGCGTCAGCTATTACACGCTACGCTACGGTATATCCGTAGGTGAGCGCTGGCAGATGTTCTGCTTTTTGGTATTGGGCTTTTCCGGCATCGTGCTGGTAGCCCAGCCCGTCCCGGTCAGGGCGCGCCAGGCGCGCCGCTGAGCGGAGCCACCGTCACTTGTTGCGGTGGATGTTCGACAGTTGCTTGTTTGGCTGTGGGTTCTTGCGGTAGATCAGCGCTTTTTTGCCGATGGTCTGCACCAGCTCAGCACGGCCAGCCTTGCACAGCCCGGCGATCGCGGCTTTACGTTCTTCGCGATCTTCCGAGCGAATTTCGACTTTGATCAGCTCATGGTCAGCCAGAGCACGATCCAGTTCGGCGATCACGCCTTCGTTGAGACCGTTGCCGGCGACAATCAGGACCGGCTTGAGGTCATGACCAATAGACTTGTACTGCTTCTTCTGCTCGTTGTTGAGCGGCATAATCTGACCCTTTTCGTCTGATTCTGTAAAATTGGAAGCCATTTTACCCGAGCGCCCGTGGCTGCGCCCAGTCAATCACGAAGCTATTCATCGAGGTGCCCCTTGGTACAGCGTTCCAAAAGCAGCCAAAACTGGCTGACAGAGCATTTCAACGACCCTTTCGTCAAACAGGCGCAGAAGGACGGCTACCGCTCGCGCGCCAGCTACAAGCTGCTTGAGATCCAGGAAAAGGACCGTTTGATCCGTCCTGGCATGAGCGTCATCGACCTCGGCGCAGCGCCAGGTGGCTGGTCGCAGGTGACCAGTCGTCTGATTGGTGGCAAGGGCCGTCTGATCGCGTCCGACATCCTCGAGATGGACTCGATCCCGGATGTGACCTTCATTCATGGCGATTTCACCGAGGATTCGGTGCTGCAGAGCATTCTTGCTGCGGTAGGTGATTCGCATGTAGACCTTGTGATTTCCGATATGGCCCCCAACATGAGTGGTACGCCTGAGGTAGACATGCCCAAGGCCATGTTCCTCTGCGAGTTGGCACTTGATCTGAGCACCCGGGTGTTGCGCCCAGGTGGAGATTTCGTGATCAAGATCTTCCAGGGTGAAGGTTTTGATGTATTCCTCAAGGACGTGCGTCGCAAATTCGACAAGGTACAGATGCGCAAGCCGAGCTCGTCCCGAGATCGCTCCCGTGAACAATACATGGTGGCTAAAGGCTTCAAAGGGGCGTGAGATAGCGGCTTGAGCAACTGCCGATAGGTAAATCCAATCAGCCGCTGCGTCAGGATCGTCCGAACTTCGTGTAGTCTGGTTTCACAAAGGGTTACAGACGGTGCCTGCGGTTGCGCAGGTAATGTAGTAAGTTAGGGCGATGAATATCATGCGAGGCACGGCTGCGTCGTTGCGCCGACCTCAGAGGGTAGCTAATTGAACGACATGGCAAAGAATCTGATCCTGTGGTTGATCATCGCTGCCGTCCTTGTGACGGTGATGAACAACTTCTCCAGCCCGAACGAGCCGCAAACCCTCAACTATTCTGACTTCATTCAGCAGGTCAAGGACGGTAAGGTCGAGCGCGTCACCGTCGACGGCGCCATCATTACCGGCAAACGCTCTGACGGCGACACCTTCAAGACCGTGCGTCCGGCCATCGCCGACAACGGCCTGATCGGCGACCTGGTCAACAACAACGTGGTTGTTGAAGGCAAGCAGCCTGAGCAGCAGAGCATCTGGACCCAACTGTTGGTTGCCAGCTTCCCGATCCTGGTGATCATCGCGGTGTTCATGTTCTTCATGCGCCAGATGCAGGGCGGTGCCGGCGGCAAGGGCGGGCCGATGAGCTTTGGCAAGAGCAAGGCGCGGCTGCTGTCTGAAGATCAGGTCAAGACCACGCTGGCTGACGTCGCTGGTTGCGACGAGGCCAAGGAAGAAGTCGGCGAGCTGGTCGAGTTCCTGCGCGATCCGGGCAAGTTCCAGCGCCTGGGCGGCCGTATCCCGCGTGGCGTGCTGATGGTAGGCCCGCCAGGTACCGGTAAAACCCTGCTGGCCAAGGCCATTGCCGGCGAAGCCAAGGTACCGTTCTTCACTATTTCCGGTTCCGACTTTGTCGAAATGTTCGTGGGTGTCGGTGCGAGCCGCGTTCGTGACATGTTCGAACAAGCCAAGAAACATGCGCCGTGCATCATCTTCATCGACGAAATCGATGCCGTCGGTCGCCACCGTGGCGCCGGCATGGGGGGTGGTCACGACGAGCGTGAGCAGACCCTCAACCAGTTGCTGGTCGAGATGGACGGCTTTGAAGGCAACGACGGCATCATCGTGATTGCCGCGACCAACCGCCCTGACGTACTTGACCCGGCGCTGCTGCGTCCAGGTCGCTTCGACCGTCAGGTTGTAGTGGGCTTGCCGGACATCCGCGGCCGTGAGCAGATCCTCAAGGTGCACATGCGCAAAGCGCCGATTGGCGACAACGTCAATGCCGCTGTGATTGCCCGTGGTACCCCAGGCTTCTCCGGTGCCGACCTGGCCAACCTGGTCAACGAAGCTGCGCTGTTTGCTGCACGTTCGAGCAAACGCGTCATCGAGATGAAAGAATTCGAGCTGGCCAAAGACAAGATCATGATGGGCGCCGAGCGCAAGACCATGGTCATGTCCGAGAAAGAGAAGCGCAACACGGCCTTCCACGAAGCTGGTCACGCCATTGTTGGTCGCGTCGTGCCTGAGCATGACCCGGTCTACAAGGTGTCGATCATTCCACGTGGTCGCGCCTTGGGTGTAACCATGTTCCTCCCTGAGGAAGACCGTTACAGCCTGTCCAAGCGTGCGCTGATCAGCCAGATCTGCTCGCTGTACGGCGGTCGTATCGCCGAAGAGATGACCCTGGGCTTCGATGGCGTCACTACCGGTGCCTCCAACGACATCATGCGCGCCAGCCAGATCGCTCGTAACATGGTCACCAAGTGGGGCTTGTCGGAAAAACTCGGCCCGCTGATGTACGCCGAAGAAGACGGCGAAGTGTTCCTCGGTCGCAGTGCCGGTGCACAGCAGACCAGCGTTTCCGGCGAAACTGCCAAGCTGATCGACTCTGAGGTGCGCAGCATCATCGACCACTGCTACGCCACGGCCAAGCAGATCCTCACCGAGAATCGCGACAAACTCGACGCGATGGCTGAGGCGTTGATGAAGTACGAAACCATCGATGCCGATCAGATCGACGACATCATGAATGGCCGTACCCCGCGTGAACCTCGTGATTGGGACAACAACGACACCGGTCCATCGGGTACGTCGGCCTCCCAGGATGATCGTCCGGAGTCGCCAATCGGCGGTCCAGCGGCTCAAATCTAAGGTTTATCATGACCTCACAGCTGTACCCGACCCGGTTGCCTTGCGGCAACCGGGTTCTTGATTTGTCGCGTACCCATGTCATGGGTATCCTCAATGTCACCCCTGATTCGTTTTCCGATGGCGGTCGCTTCAGCCAGCGCGACGAGGCCCTGCGTCATGCAGAAGCCATGGTCGCCGCAGGCGCCAGCCTGATCGATATCGGCGGCGAGTCGACTCGTCCGGGTGCCCGTGCGGTGTCGGTCACCGAAGAACTCGAGCGCGTTGCGCCGATGGTCGAGGCAGTCAGCAGCCGCCTCGATGTGGTGATCTCGGTCGACACTTCAACGCCCGCGGTGATGCGTGAATCAGCCAGGCTCGGTGCCGGGCTGATCAACGATGTGCGCGCGCTGGAGCGTGACGGCGCACTGGATGCCGCCGCCGCGACCGGCCTGCCGGTGTGCCTGATGCACATGCGCGGCGACCCGGACAACATGCAGAACAACCCGCATTACGACGACGTTACCGTCGACGTGACGCGCTACCTTGAGCAGCGTATGGCCGCCTGTGCCGCGGCTGGAATCAGCGCCGAGCGCATCGTGCTCGACCCCGGTTTCGGTTTCGCCAAGACGCTGGATCACAACCTCAGCCTGTTCAAGCACATGGAGGCGCTCTATCGCCTGGGGCGGCCGTTACTGGTCGGCGTCTCGCGCAAGAGCATGATCGGCCTGGCCTTGAATCGCCCGGTCGGTGAGCGCCTGTATGGCAGCCTGGCCCTGGCCGCGCTGGCCATGACCAAGGGTGCAAGCATCCTGCGTGTGCATGATGTGGCTGAGACCGTCGACGTGGTGCGCATGATCGCTGCCGTGCAAAACGCCGAATAAGAACATTGGAGTTGCTATGAGCAAAAAATACTTTGGTACCGATGGTATCCGTGGCCGTGTTGGCGTCGCTCCGATTACCCCTGACTTCATGCTTAAACTGGGCTGGGCGGCCGGCATGGCCTTCCGCAAACAGGGTGCGTGCCGAGTGCTGGTGGGCAAGGACACGCGGATTTCCGGCTACATGTTCGAGTCTGCGCTGGAGGCCGGTTTGTCTGCGGCCGGCGCCGACGTGATGCTGCTTGGGCCGATGCCGACCCCGGCCATCGCTTACCTGACCCGCACGTTCCACGCCGAGGCGGGGATCGTCATCAGTGCTTCGCACAACCCGCACGACGACAACGGCATCAAGTTTTTCTCCGGCCAGGGCACCAAGCTGCCTGACGAAGTCGAGCTGATGATCGAAGAGCTGCTCGATCAGCCGATGCAGGTGGTGGAGTCGAGCAAGCTGGGCAAGGTTTCTCGCATCAATGATGCTGCCGGTCGCTACATCGAGTTCTGCAAGAGCAGCGTGCCCAGTGGTACCAGTTTTGAAGGGCTGAAGCTGGTCATCGACTGTGCCCATGGTGCCACCTACAAAGTCGCCCCAAGCGTGTTTCGTGAGCTGGGCGCCGATGTCACCGTGCTGCATGCCGAGCCGAACGGGCTGAACATCAACCTCAACTGTGGCTCGACCCATATCGAGTCGCTGCAGGCGGCGGTACTGGTCGGCCATGCCGATCTGGGCATTGCCTTCGATGGTGACGGCGACCGCGTGCTGATGGTCGATCACACCGGCGCCATCGTCGATGGCGACGAGCTGCTGTTCATCATTGCCAGAGACCTGCAGGAGCGTAACAAGCTGCAGGGCGGGGTGGTGGGTACCCTGATGAGCAATCTCGGCCTGGAGCTGGCCCTCAAGGACCTGGATATCCCCTTCGTGCGGGCCAAAGTCGGTGACCGCTACGTGATGGCCGAGCTGACCGAGCGCGACTGGCTGATCGGCGGGGAAAACTCTGGCCACGTGGTGTGCTGCAACCACACCAGCACCGGTGATGCGATCATTGCTGCGTTGCAGGTGCTGATGGCGCTCAAGCGCCGTGGCGAGAACCTCGCGCAAACCCGCCAGGCCCTGCGCAAATGCCCGCAGGTGTTGATCAACGTGCGCTTTGCTGCGGGCCAGGCCGACCCGCTGGAGCACCCGGCAGTGATCGAAGCCAGTGCCAAGGCGACCGAGGCGATGGCCGGTCGTGGCCGTGTGTTACTGCGCAAGTCTGGCACCGAGCCGCTGGTGCGGGTGATGGTCGAGGGCGACGACGAAAGTCAGGTCCGTGGCCATGCCGAAGCCCTGGCCAAGGTGGTTGCTGAAGTTTGTGCTTGAAAGGCTCTTGCCAGCGCAGATCTGGTTGGGTAAGATCTGCGCCCACTTTGACCGACGAGGTAAAGCATGCGTCGCCCCATGGTAGCTGGTAACTGGAAGATGCATGGTACCCGCGCTAGCGTCGCTGAGCTGACCGAAGGCCTGGGCAATTTGTCCTTGCCAGCCGGTGTCGAAGTTGCGGTATTTCCACCCGCGCTGTTTATCACTGAGGTGATTAACGGCCTGCAGGGTAAAGGGATTACCGTAGGTGCACAGAATTCTGCTATACAGCCTGAGCAAGGCGCGCTGACCGGCGAAGTTGCACCGAGTCAGTGGGCTGAAGTCGGTTGCAAGTTGGTGTTGATCGGTCACTCGGAGCGTCGTCAGATCATTGGCGAAACAGACGAAGTGCTCAATCGCAAGTTTGCAGCTGCACAGGCTGGTGGTTTAACGCCAGTGCTCTGTGTAGGGGAAACCCTCGAAGAGCGTGAGGCGGGCAAGACGCTTGAAGTTGTTGGGCGTCAACTAAGCAGTATCATCGACGCGTGCGGTGTTAAGGCTTTGGCCGATGCGGTAATTGCTTATGAGCCTGTTTGGGCGATTGGCACAGGTTTGACGGCCACGCCGCAACAAGCTCAGGATGTGCACGCTGCCATCCGCGCTCAATTGCAGGTGCTGGACGCGGAAGTTGCTGATAATATGCGACTTCTCTACGGCGGTAGCGTAAAAGCGGCCAATGCGGCCGAACTGTTCGGCATGCCGGACATCGATGGGGGGCTCATTGGTGGAGCTTCCCTGAACGCAGACGAATTCGGTGCAATTTGTCGCGCCGCAGGACACTGATCAAATGATTGAAACCGTCGTAGTTGTTTTCCATTTGTTGGCTGCGCTGTCGTTGGTAGCGTTGGTCTTGTTGCAACAAGGTAAAGGTGCAGAAGCAGGCGCATCTTTCGGCGCAGGGGCCTCAAACACTGTGTTCGGAAGCCAGGGCTCGGCAACCTTCCTAAGTAAATTCACTGCTGTACTCGCTGCCACTTTCTTTTTAACTGCACTTGGGTTAGGATACTTCGCAAAGGAGAAGGCTCACGAGCTGACTCAAGCAGGTTTGCCAAATCCAGCAGTATTGGAAGTTCAGCAGCCTAAGCCGGCAGTTAATGATGATGTACCGGTGCTCCAGGAACAGAAGAGCAACACTGCCCCAGCGGGTGATGTAGTTCCTCCAACTGAAGAGCAGAAGTAACGGGTTTCAAATTGTAGTATTGCCGAGGTGGTGGAATTGGTAGACACGCAACCTTGAGGTGGTTGTGCCCATAGGGTGTAGGGGTTCGAGTCCCCTTCTCGGTACCAATTGAAGCAAGAGAGCCCGCTGTAGCGGGCTTTCTTGTCGGTGGAAGTCGGATTGACCCCGCCATGGGATCAGCCTTATACTTTCGCCCCAGCTTTGTCGCGGGGTGGAGCAGCTTGGTAGCTCGTCGGGCTCATAACCCGAAGGTCGTTGGTTCAAATCCAGCCCCCGCAACCAGTTTTAAGCGGAGCCCCTTTTCAGGGGCTTTTTGCTAGCCGAACAGTTTTGGCGTCGTTGTCCAACGGCGCTTTCAGGGATGGGCGCTTCGCCCATTTTTTATTTGCACAGCATGCACGAGGGGGTTCAGGTGTCGAGCAAGCTAGAACAGTTGCAGGCCTTGTTGGCCCCGGTTGTCGAGGGTCTGGGCTATCAATGCTGGGGGGTGGAATTCATCGCCCAGGGCAAGCATTCGGTCTTGCGTGTCTATATCGACAAGGAAGGCGGCGTGCTGGTGGATGACTGCGCAATTGTCAGTCGTCAGGTCAGCGGCGTTCTCGATGTCGAAGACCCGATCACCTCGGAATATACCCTCGAGGTGTCCTCTCCTGGCATGGAACGCCCACTGTTCACGCTCGAACAGTATGCCTCGCATGCCGGCGAACAAGTGAAGATCAAGCTGCGTTCACCCTTCGAGGGTCGTCGCAACTTCCAGGGCCTTCTCCGCGGCGTGGAGGAACAGGATGTGATCGTCCAGGTCGATGATCAAGAGTTCCTGCTACCGATCGACTCGATCGAAAAGGCCAATATTATTCCCAGTTTTGACTGAGACGTGCCGGGCCCGGTGACTAGACCGGGCCCAATGGCTTGCGCAAGGCGAGGCGTACGATGAGCAAAGAAGTACTGCTGGTTGTTGAATCGGTATCCAACGAGAAGGGCGTCCCACCGGGCGTGATCTTCGAAGCGCTGGAAGTGGCTCTGGCTACTGCAACCAAAAAACGTTTTGAAGACGAAGTCGACCTGCGTGTGGAAATCAACCGCCACACCGGTAACTACGAGACTTTCCGTCGCTGGACCGTGGTCGATGAGCAGGATCTTGATGATCCGGCGATCGAAACCTGGCTGGACAAGATCCACGAGACCCACCCTGAAGCCAAGGTCGGTGACGTGATCGAGGAGAAGATCGACTCGATCGAGTTCGGTCGTATCGCCGCTCAGACCGCCAAGCAGGTCATCGTGCAGAAAGTCCGCGAGGCCGAGCGCGCTCAGGTGGTCGACGCTTACCGCGAACGCGTGGGCGAGATCATCTCCGGCACCGTCAAGAAGGTCACCCGCGACAACGTTATCGTCGACCTGGGCAACAACGCCGAAGCATTGCTGGCTCGTGAAGACATCATTCCACGCGAGACCTTCCGCGTCGGTGTGCGCTTGCGCGCACTGTTGAAGGAAATCCGCACCGAGAACCGCGGTCCGCAGCTGATCCTGTCGCGCACTGCGCCACAGATGCTGATCGAACTGTTCACTATCGAAGTGCCGGAAATTGCCGAAGGCCTCATCGAGGTCATGGCCGCTTCCCGTGACCCGGGTTCGCGCGCCAAGATCGCCGTTCGCTCCAAGGACAAGCGCATCGACCCGCAAGGTGCCTGTATCGGCATGCGCGGTTCGCGTGTGCAGGCGGTGTCCGGCGAGTTGGGCGGTGAGCGTGTGGATATCGTCCTCTGGGACGAAAACCCTGCGCAGTTCGTCATCAACGCCATGTCGCCGGCTGAAGTCGCGGCGATCATCGTCGATGAAGATGCCCACGCCATGGACATCGCTGTTGGCGAGGACAACCTGGCCCAGGCCATCGGTCGTGGTGGTCAGAACGTTCGTCTGGCAAGCCAGCTTACCGGCTGGACCCTGAACGTGATGACCGAGAAGGACATCCAGGCCAAACAGCAAGCCGAGACTGGCGACATCCTGCGCAACTTCGTCGACGAGCTGGAAGTCGATGAAGAACTGGCCCAGGTGCTGGTCGACGAAGGCTTCACCAGCCTGGAAGAAATTGCCTACGTACCGTTGGAAGAAATGCTCAACATCGATGGCTTTGACGAGGATATCGTCAACGAGCTTCGCGCTCGTGCCAAGGACCGCCTGTTGACCAAAGCCATCGCTACCGAGGAAAAACTGGCAGACGCCCATCCGGCCGAAGACCTGCTCTCTCTTGAGGGTATGGACAATGACCTGGCGGTTGAACTGGCGGTGCGCGGCGTGGTTACCCGCGAAGACCTGGCCGAGCAGTCGATTGACGACCTGCTCGACATCGACGGCATCGACCAAGAGCGTGCCGGCAAGTTGATCATGGCCGCCCGAGCCCACTGGTTCGAGTAATTAGGCGCGGCCTGAGGAGAGAAGTGCATGACGCAAGTCACGGTGAAAGAATTGGCCCAAGAGGTCGCTGCACCGGTTGAGCGCCTGCTGCAGCAGATGCGTGAGGCGGGTTTGCCGCACACCGACGCCGGTCAGGTAGTGACCGACAATGAGAAGCAGGCATTGCTGACTCATCTGAAGAGCAGCCACAAGGCAAAAGTGGAAGAGCCGCGCAAGATTACCTTGCAGCGCAAAACCACCAGCACCCTGCGTGTCGCCGGTAGCAAGAGCATCAGCGTAGAAGTACGCAAGAAGAAAGTTTTCGTTCAGCGCAGCCCGGAAGAAATCCAGGCTGAGCAGGCTCGCGAGCTGGAAGAGCGCCGCGTGGCTGAAAACGCCGCACGGGAAAAAGCCAACATCGATTCGCGTCAGCGTATCGCTGAGCGTGACGCCCCGCAGGGTGCTGTTGCCAGCAAGCCTGAGCCTGTTGCTGCCGCTGCTCCTGCAGCTGCTGCGCTGGCCCCGGCCGCTGCTCCGCAAGAGCCTCTGACCGAGGAAGCAGCGGTTCGCGCCGCCGAGCGCAAGAAAGAAGAAGTGCGTCGTACCGAAGACCGTGCCCGCAACGAAGACCGTCGCGGCCGTGGCGAAGCGCCGCGCGTGTCGGTCAAGGTCAAGGTCAAAGAGAAAGAAAAGACCCCGACTACCCGTGCTGCTCCGCGTACCACCGAAGAAGAAAGCGATGGCTTCCGTCGCGGTGGCCGTGGCAAGGGCAAGCTGAAGAAGCGCAACCAGCATGGCTTCCAGAGCCCAACCGGCCCGGTTATCCGGGCCGTGAGCATCGGCGAGACCATCACCGTCTCCGAGCTGGCCAACCAGATGTCCGTCAAGGGCGCTGAAGTGGTCAAGTTCATGTTCAAGATGGGTACTCCGGTCACCATCAACCAGGTCCTCGACCAGGAAACTGCGCAGCTGGTAGCTGAAGAGCTGGGCCACAAGGTCACGCTGGTCAGCGACACCGCGCTGGAAGATTCCCTGGCCGAATCGCTGAAGTTCGAAGGTGAAGTCACCTCGCGTGCTCCGGTCGTGACCGTCATGGGCCACGTCGACCACGGTAAGACCTCGCTGCTCGACTACATCCGTCGTGCCAAGGTTGCTGCTGGCGAGGCCGGTGGTATCACCCAGCACATCGGTGCCTACCACGTCGAAACCGACCGTGGCATGGTCACCTTCCTCGACACCCCGGGTCACGCCGCGTTTACTCAGATGCGTGCCCGTGGTGCCAAGGCGACCGACATCGTCATCCTCGTGGTGGCGGCGGACGACGGCGTGATGCCGCAGACCCGTGAAGCTGTTCAGCATGCGAAAGCCGCTGGCGTGCCACTGGTTGTTGCTGTGAACAAGATCGACAAGCCAGGCGCTGACCTCGACCGCATTCGTAACGAGCTGTCGGTAGAAGGCGTGACCTCCGAGGAATGGGGTGGCGACACTCCATTCGTCAAGGTTTCGGCGAAGATGGGTACCGGCGTCGACGAACTGCTTGAAGCCGTTCTGTTGCAGGCCGAGATCCTCGAGCTGTCGGCTACGCCAACCGCGCCTGGTCGTGGTGTGGTCGTCGAATCGCGTCTGGACAAGGGCCGCGGCCCGGTCGCTACAATCCTGGTTCAGGACGGTACGCTGCGTCAGGGCGACATGGTTCTGGTCGGCTCCAACTATGGCCGCGTGCGTGCCATGCTTGACGAGAACGGCAAGCCAGTCAAAGAAGCCGGCCCATCGATCCCGGTCGAGATCCTCGGCCTCGATGGCACTCCGGAAGCCGGTGACGAGCTGTCGGTAGTCGGCGACGAGAAGAAAGCCCGCGAAGTTGCCATGTTCCGTCAAGGCAAATACCGCGAGGTCAAGCTGGCCCGTGCTCACGCTGGCAAGCTGGAAAACATCTTCGAGACCATGGGTCAGGAAGAGAAGAAGACCCTCAACATCGTCCTCAAGACCGATGTTCGTGGCTCCCTGGAAGCACTGCAGGGTTCGCTCGGCGGTCTGGGCAACGACGAGGTGCAGGTCCGTGTGATTGGTGGCGGTGTCGGTGGTATCACCGAGAGCGATGCCAACCTGGCCCTGGCGTCCAACGCGGTGCTGTTCGGCTTCAACGTGCGGGCCGATGCCGGCGCGCGCAAGATCGTCGAGCAGGAAGGTCTGGATATGCGTTACTACAACGTGATCTACGACATCATCGAAGACGTCAAGAAAGCCCTGACCGGCATGCTCGGCAGCGATGTTCGCGAGAACATCCTGGGCGTTGCAGAAGTACGTGATGTGTTCCGTTCGCCGAAGTTCGGCGCCGTCGCTGGCTGTATGGTCATCGAAGGTACCGTGTACCGCAACCGTCCGATCCGCGTTCTGCGCGAAGACGTTGTGATCTTCGAAGGCGAGCTGGAATCGCTGCGTCGCTTCAAGGACGACGCTGCCGAAGTTCGTGCCGGCATGGAGTGCGGTATTGGCGTCAAGAGCTACAACGACGTCAAGGTCGGCGACAAGATCGAAGTCTTCGAGAAAGTCCAGGTGGCTCGTACCCTGTAAGGGTCGAGCTGGCAGATGCCCCGCCCCAGGGCGGTTGGCAACGCCTCTGCAGGTAGCGCCCGGTCAGGCTTCACGCCTGGCCGGGCGTTTGCCGCTTTAAGTTACAGGTAGCAACGAATGGCAAAAGAATACAGCCGTACCCAACGCATTGGCGATCAGATGCAGCGCGAGCTTGCAGAGCTGATCCGCCGTGAAGTGAAAGATCCACGCGTCGGTCTGGTGACCATCACCGCCGTCGACGTCAGCCGCGACGTGGGCCATGCCAAGGTGTTCATCACCGTCATGGGCCAGGAAGAGGAACCTGATGCGGTCAAGCAGTCGGTCAAGGCGTTGAACAACGCTGCGAGCTTCCTGCGTCTGCACCTGGGCCGCTCGATGCAGCTGCGCAGCGTGCCGCAACTGCATTTCCATTACGATGAGAGCGTCAGCCGCGGGGTTCACCTGTCGGCGCTGATCGAGCGTGCCGTGGCAGAAGACCGCCAGCACCAGGATCCCGTCGAGCCGGACACCAAGGAGTAATCGGTGGCCCAGGTCAAACGAATCCGCCGCGACGTCAGCGGCATCATCCTGCTCGACAAACCGTTGGGGTTCACCTCCAACGCAGCGTTGCAGAAGGTCCGCTGGTTGCTCAACGCCGAGAAGGCCGGTCACACCGGCAGCCTCGACCCCCTGGCCAGCGGCGTGCTGCCGCTGTGCTTTGGCGAAGCGACCAAGTTTTCGCAGTACCTGCTCGATTCCGACAAGGGCTACGAAACCGTCATGCAGATGGGGCAGACCACCACCACGGCAGACGCCGAAGGTGAGGTTCTGCAGACCCGTGAGGTGACCGTTGGTCGCGCCGACATCGAGGCAGCCCTGCCTCAATTCCGCGGCCCGATCAGCCAGATACCCCCGATGTACTCGGCCCTCAAGCGTGACGGCCAGCCGTTGTACAAACTGGCGCGTGCGGGAGAGGTAGTGGAGCGCGAGGCGCGTTCTGTTACTATTAACCGCTTGGAGCTGCTCGAGTGCGAAGGCACCCGTGCGCGTCTGACGGTAAGTTGCACCAAAGGCACCTATATCCGCACCCTGGTGGAAGATATCGGTGAAGTGTTGGGCTGTGGCGCTTATGTTGCCGAGCTGCGTCGGACCCAGGCTGGGCCCTTCGAGCTGGCACAGACAGTGACGCTCGAAGAGCTCGAGCAAGCCCACGCCGAGGGTGGCAACGAAGCGCTCGATCGCTTCCTGATGCCGTCCGACAGCGGTCTGCTCGACTGGCCTGTGGTGCAGTTGTCAGAGCACAGCTCGTTTTACTGGCTGCATGGTCAGGCAGTACGTGCACCGGATGCGCCGCAATTCGGCATGGTCCGGGTGCAGGATCACAATGGTCGCTTCATCGGTATCGGTGAAGTGAGCGAAGACGGGCGCGTTGCGCCACGTCGCTTGATTCGGTCGGAATGACCGATACTTGCGTTGCCGGCATGAGCCGACAGCGCAAGACACGAGGGTGGCTGTCAGTAGGCACGGTCACAGCTCTTTTATTAATACAGGGTTCGTCCCTGGCCTATTGGACCCCGCGTGCGGGATCCGTTTAACTGGAGATGCCAAATGGCCCTCAGCGTTGAAGAAAAAGCACAAATCGTTACCGACTACCAGCAAGCCGTCGGCGACACCGGTAGCCCAGAAGTGCAGGTTGCACTGCTGACTGCCAACATCAACAAACTGCAAGGTCACTTCAAGATCAACGGTAAAGACCACCACTCGCGTCGTGGCCTGATCCGTATGGTTAACCAGCGTCGTAAGCTGCTGGACTACCTGAAGGGCAAAGACACCACCCGTTACAGCACCCTGATCGGTCGTCTGGGCCTGCGTCGCTAATAGCGGCCTGGCTAGTGGTGGGCGTGGCGGGTCGCAAGCTTTGGCAGCGCTGCTTCAGCGTTGCCGACGGGCACGTCATGCGTATCTTCGAGGTTGGCAGTCTGGTCTTGCCGAGCGGTTTGTCCGCCCGGCAGCCAGGCTCCCAGCCTCGAGTTGTATCTGGACGGTCAATGGGGCCGATTCCCCGTTCTGCCCAAGAATTCGCAAGAAACCAGTTCCCCAAGAGCCATTGAAAAGGTAGGAAACCGTGAACCCGGTAATCAAGAAATTCCAGTTCGGTCAATCGACCGTTACCCTCGAAACGGGCCGTATTGCCCGTCAGGCCACCGGCGCAGTTCTGGTCACCGTCGATAACGATGTCACCGTGCTGGTGACCGTGGTCGGTGCCAAGCACGCAGACCCAAGCAAAGGCTTCTTCCCGCTGTCCGTGCACTACCAGGAAAAAACCTACGCCGCTGGCAAGATCCCTGGTGGTTTCTTCAAGCGTGAAGGCCGTCCTTCCGAGAAAGAGACGCTGACCTCGCGCCTGATCGACCGTCCGATCCGTCCGCTGTTCCCGGAAGGCTTCATGAACGAAGTGCAGGTTGTCTGCACCGTCGTGTCGACCAGCAAGAAAACCGATCCGGACATCGCTGCGATGATCGGTACTTCGGCTGCCCTGGCGATCTCCGGCATCCCGTTCGAAGGCCCGATCGGCGCCGCCCGTGTTGCCTTCCATGAAAGCACCGGCTACCTGCTGAACCCAACTTACGAGCAACTGGCTGCCTCGAGCCTGGACATGGTCGTAGCCGGTACCGACAGCGCCGTGCTGATGGTTGAATCGGAAGCCAAAGAGCTGACCGAAGACCAGATGCTGGGCGCCGTACTGTTCGCCCACGACGAATTCCAGTCGGTCATCCAGGCTGTCAAAGAGCTGGCTGCCGAAGCCGCCAAGCCGACCTGGGACTGGAAACCCGCCGTTGCCAACACCGAGCTGTTCAACGCTATCCGCGCTGAATTCGGCGAAGGCGTTTCGCAGGGCTACACCATCACCGTCAAGGCCGACCGCTATGCGCGTCTGGGCGAGCTGCGTGATCAGGCGATCGCCAAGTTCTCCGGTGAAGAAGGCCAGCCTTCGGCTTCCGCTGTCAAAGAAATCTTCGGCGAAATCGAATACCGCACCGTTCGCGAAAACATCGTCAACGGCAAGCCACGTATCGACGGTCGCGACACCAAGACTGTACGTCCGCTGAACATCGAAGTCGGCGTTCTGCCCAAGACCCACGGTTCGGCACTGTTCACCCGTGGCGAAACCCAGGCCCTGGTCGTTGCGACCCTGGGTACTGCGCGCGATGCACAGCTGCTCGACACCCTCGAAGGCGAGAAGAAAGACCCGTTCATGCTGCACTACAACTTCCCACCCTTCTCGGTAGGTGAGTGTGGTCGTATGGGTGGTGCTGGCCGTCGCGAAATCGGTCACGGCCGTCTCGCTCGTCGTTCGGTTCAGGCCATGCTGCCTGCTGCCGACGTGTTCCCGTATACCATCCGTGTAGTATCGGAAATCACCGAATCGAACGGTTCGAGCTCGATGGCTTCGGTTTGCGGTGCTTCCCTGGCCCTGATGGACGCTGGTGTGCCGATGAAGGCGCCAGTTGCCGGTATCGCCATGGGCCTGGTCAAGGAAGGCGACAAGTTCGCCATCCTCACCGACATCCTCGGTGACGAAGACCACCTCGGCGACATGGACTTCAAGGTAGCCGGTACCGCCAAAGGTGTTACCGCGCTGCAGATGGACATCAAGATCAACGGCATCACCGAAGAGATCATGGAAATCGCCCTGGGTCAGGCCCTGGAAGCGCGCCTGAACATCCTCGGCCAGATGAACCAGATCATTGGTACTTCGCGTACCGAGCTGTCGGCCAACGCGCCGACCATGATCGCGATGAAGATCGACACCGACAAGATCCGTGACGTTATCGGTAAAGGCGGCGCGACCATCCGTGGTATCTGTGAAGAGACCAAAGCTTCGATCGACATCGAAGACGACGGCTCGATCAAGATCTTCGGCGAAACCAAAGAAGCCGCCGAAGCCGCTCGCCAGCGCGTCCTGGGCATCACTGCCGAGGCCGAGATCGGCAAGATTTACGTCGGCAAGGTTGAGCGCATCGTCGACTTCGGCGCTTTCGTCAACATCCTGCCTGGCAAAGACGGCCTGGTGCACATCTCGATGCTCAGCAATGAGCGCGTAGAGAAAGTCACCGACGTGCTGAAGGAAGGCGAGGAGGTTGAAGTACTGGTACTGGACGTGGACAACCGCGGCCGTATCAAGCTGTCGATCAAAGACGTCGCGGCAGCCAAGGCTTCCGGCGTTTAAGACAGCTGTAGTGGTATGAAACAGACCCTTCGGGGTTGCGCTGGTAGTCAGCGCATGAGGGCCGCTGTGCGGCCCATCTCTACACAAGGCCGAGCGGCATTGGGTTGGGATGGGTCACGCAGCGGCCCTTTTTATTTGCCGGCCTGCAGCCGCCATTCATTTGGGCCAGAGAAAACCTCTGGGGTACTTGCATCTTGCATGCAGGATTTTGCTCCGGCTTGCAAAATGCACGAGAGGGCAGTTTGAGCGAAATAGCTAAGCTATTGATTCATATGGATTTTAAGCAGATGAAAAAGTTGGCACAGGCCCTGCAATAGTCTATTCACCTGACGCCAACTTAACCGGCGCAGACCTTTCGACAACAGGAGTGACCCGTATGAAGAAGTTCGCCATTGCTGCCGCTACTGCTACCGCTCTGACTCTGACCATGGCTAATGCTGCGTTCGCTCAGCAAGCTGTCCAGGCTCCAGTTATGCTGGCGTCCAACACTGTCGACAGCGCCAAGCAAGAAGGCTCCGATACCTGGATCACCACCAAGGTCAAAGCTGATCTGCTGACCGAGAAAGGCATCCCAGGCGGCGACATCAAAGTCGAAACCAACCAAGGCGTAGTTTCGCTGTCGTCGGACGTGAAAGTTACCGACTCGCAGAAAGAGCGCGCTGTAGCAATCACCAAGGCTATCAAAGGCGTTAAAGACGTCTCGGCTGCTGGCCTGAAAGCCGAATAAGGATTGCTGCACAGGCCAGATGGATCTGGCTACTGCATAACGAAAAGCCCCGGCATCTGCCGGGGCTTTTTCGTTGCTGCGTTCAGTGCCGATGCCTATTCAGCATCCAAGTGCATCGGTGTGATTACACGCCCATCCGCCTCAGCCTTGCCCAGCGTGGTATCGATGAAGTACACACGGTCATCCGCCAGCTTGCCTTTGTCGACCAGGTAATCCTTGATGTTACCGGCCCGCGCCTGGCCCAACTGGCGCAGCAGCGCGGCGCTTTCAGCCCAGGATTTGATCACTGCCTCACGCAGCTTGGCAGTGCGTTCGTCACGCCCCAGTTGCTGCCATTCGCCCGGTGGCTGCTGTTTCAGGCGGGTGCGGTAGATACCTTCGAGCATCGCCGGCTTGTCGTCGGCGTCCACCACCAGCAGTGACGCACTGGCCGGTACTTTGTCGCCGCGTCGCTGCAGGATCTTGTACCAGATCGACTGATACTCACGTTCCAGGCGCTGCTCGGCGATCAACGGACCATCGCTGGTCTGTGCGCTGGTGCCTTCGATCTCCAGGCGCAGCTCGGGGCGCTCGTTGAGCGCGGTTGCCAGTTTGTCCAAGGCCGCCTGGGCATCGCCACTCAGGTCGCTGGAGCCGGCGCTGAACGCGACCGTACCCAAGTCCTGCGAGCTGCCCCCAGAGACCAGCCCACCTATGAACTTGAATGGCGCCTGGGCAGCACGCAGGACCAGGTTGCGCAGGGTTTGCCAAACGATCGGCATGACGCTGAACTGCGGGTTGTTGAGGTCGCCGCTCACTGGCAGCTCGATCGAGATGGTGCCATCGGTGTCCTTGAGCAGCGCCACCGCCAGGCGGATCGGCAGGTCGACGGCGTCGGGGCTGTCGACCTTTTCACCCAGTTGCAGTTGCTCGATCACCAGTTTGTTCTGCGCCTTGAGCTGGCCATTGGTGATCAGGTAGTGCACGTCGAGGTTGAGCCGACCCTTGCGAATGCGAAAGCCGGCGAACTTGCCGGAGTAGGGCGTGAGTGTGGTCAGCTCTACGCGCTTGAAGCTGGTGGCGATATCCAGGCTGGCCATTGGGTTGAACGGATTGAGCGCGCCCTTGATGGTGACCGGTGCATAGCGGTCGACCTTGCCTTTGATATCGACCTTGGCCGGCGCTGGCTGGCGGTTGTCGATGGTGCCGATCTGGCCATTGAGCTGCTGCACGGCGGTGGCGAAGTTGGGCGTCAGGGTCAGGTCGGCAAAGTTGGCCGAGCCGTCGTTGATGTCGATCTTGCCGATACGAATGCCCAGTGGCTTGCTGTTGCTGGCTGCCACCGGTTTTTCTGCGGTGCTTTTGGTAGCGCCGGCCGGCTGGGGAATCAGCAGGTCATCCACATTGGTGGTGCGGTCTTCGTTGATGATGAAACGCGCGTACGGCTGCAGCAGCTTGACTTGGTCGATGGTCAGCGCGTCGCCATGCACGTATGACAGCCCGTTGAGGTCGAGCTGCTGCCATTTGACGAAGTCGCGGTCCTTGATCGTGTCGAGGGTATGAAGCTGGTTGACGGTGGCGGTACCGGTGACGGTAAAGGCCAGCGGTGCGGTGTTCTGCAAATCGACCTTGAGGTCGCTGGCGAGCATGCCACTGCGCAGTTCAAGCTGAATGTAGGGGTTGATATAGGCTTGAGCGATGCGCAGATCGATATCACGGGTGCTGACGTCGAGCTTGGCGGTGACCGGCGCCAGGTTGACCTGGCCGGAGGCTTGCAGTTTGCCTTGCTTGCCGACGGCGGTGTCCAGCTTGAGGGTAAACGGCGACTTGTTGAGGCTGTCATAGCCCTGCATGTCGAGGTTGAGTGGGCCGACATCCAGGGTGACCGCTTCTTTCTGGCTGCGGTCTGCCAGGTGAATAATGTAATTGCGCGCTTGAACATCCTTGAGCAGCACCTGCCACGGCTTGCTCGGCGCGGCGGCGGCTGTTGCCTGCGCTGTTGGCTCGGCCGCGGCTGGCTCGGCTTTCTCTTTAGGCGTCGCGTTGGCTGGCTGGCTGGCGAACAGCTTCTGCCAGTCGAGCTGGCCGTCGCTTTTTAGCGCGGCCCAGGTCTCCAGCTTGCTGCTGCGGATCTTGCCCACGGTGACCAGCTGCTTGGCCAGGTCGATCGAGGTCTCGCTGACTTCAAGGCTGGCCAGGCGCGCCAGTTGCCTGCCGTCTGGCGCCTTGATGGCGAACGGCGCGATGCGTACCTGGGTGTTGTCGAGCAGCAACTCAGTCTGTTTCGACAGGTTGAGCGTGTAGTGGGTGTCGAGGCTGATCACGCCTTCTTCGAGCACCAGCGGCACGGCGTCACGCACGTAAGGCCAGAACGCCTTCATGTTGCCGTCAGTGATTTTCAAGGTGCCCTGCGAGCTGATCGGCGCCAGGCCGAGCGTGCCTTTCCAGTCGATCCGGCCGCCAGCAGGGCCGATGGCGACCAAGGTCATGTCGGCGCTGTCGTCGGGCAGGGTGCTGAGGTTTTTCAGCTCGAAATTCATCGAGTCGTAAAGAAACTCGATCGGCTCGCTTGGGCGCAGGTCCTGGAAGTGCAGGTAGCCTTCAGTGAGCTTGATGCTGCCGATGCGCAGCGGGAATGGGTCGCTGGCCGGCTCTTCTGGCTTAGCCTCGCTGGGCGGCAGCTTGAACAGCTGGGTCAGGTTGAGGCTGCCGGTTTTGCTGAAGAGGATTTCGTTGCGCGGTTTGTCCAGCTCCACCGCATCCAGATGCAGGGCGCCGCTCCACAGGCTGTCCAGCGACAGGTTGGCGTACAAGCGCTCGAAGCCCAGCTGCTCTTTGCCCGGCTCGCCGACCTGCAAGCCCCACAGGGTCAGCTCGAGGCTGAACGGGTTGAACTCGATGCGCTGCAGGTGCGCCGGCACCGTGGCGTACTGGGCCAGTTGCTGATTGGCAATGCGCAGGCCGATGCCTGGGAGGATGAAGAAGCCGAGCAGGCTGTACAAGGCCACGAGGGCCAGCATGGCGCCGAGGGCGCGAGTCAATCCTTTGGGCATGTGCAGCGTCGTCTGTCCGAGCGGGAGTGCTTGGAGTATGGCACGTTAAATCGGTTCCGCAGAATCAGCCGAATTACCTTATTCGATGCCCATTCGCCGCCGCGCGCGGTGCGCCGAGCTGTCGCGCATGGCCCAGCGCAGGACTGGCGCAGTGCGTTGGATACCGACCCGGATCAAGCGCCGGCTGAGTGGCCCTTGCTGCAGCTCGAGCATGTCCCGGCCCCAGCCAGGTAGCAGATCGATGCCCGCCCGCAGCATCAGCTTGCCCACAGGGGCTGCCAAGCGGCTCGGCGCCGGTGCTTTGAGCAGAATGTCGATCACCTCCAGGCTGCGTGCGTCGCAGTGCAACTGCGGACGCATGCGTTGCAGGTAGGCGTCGATCTGCGCGCACGAGCGTGGCACGTCGCGCGCGCCGAGGCGCTCGGCGATCAGAGCGATTTCGTTGTAGTACGCATCCTGTTTTGCCTGCGACAGATGCGGGTTGCGGTAACGCAGGTGGGCGGCCATGAAGCTGCTGACTTCGGCGACATGCACCCAGGTCAACAGATCCGGATCGCTGGCGGCATAGGGCCGACCATCGGCGGCGGTGCCGACGACTTTGAGGTGGATGGTGCGTACCTTGTCGATCAACCAGTTGGCGTCGCGGGTCGAGCCAAAGGTGGTGCCGGAGATGAACTGGCTGGTGCGGCGCAGGCGGCCGAGCAGGTCTTCGCGAAAGTTGGAGTGGTCCCACACCCCGGCCAGGGCCAGCGGGTGCAGCAGTTGCAGCATCAAGGCACTGATACCGCCGACCAGCATGCTCGGGAAGTCGCCGTGAACCTGCCAGCTGACGCTGTCGGGGCCAAACAGGCCGGGGTCTCCCTTGGGTGACTCCAGATCAAGCTGGCCGAGGGCCAGGCCAGTCAGGCTCATGACCTGGGTTTCGATACGACGGCGTAAGGCTTCCATGGCGACCTGCAATGCGCGGCAGCCCGCCATGGGCCACCTCCAGCTATTGGTTGAGGCGAGTATCAATCAAGCCCTGCACGACGCTGGCATCGGCCAGGGTCGAGGTGTCACCCAGCGATTCCAGCTCGTTGCAGGCGATCTTGCGCAGTATACGCCGCATGATCTTGCCCGAGCGGGTCTTGGGCAGGGCCGGTGCCCATTGGATCATCTCAGGTTTGGCAAAGCTGCCGATCTCTTTGCTGACCAACGCCAGCAGCTCAGCCTTGAGCGCGTCGTCGGCCCTCACACCATCCATTGGCGTGACGAAGGCATAGATACCCTGGCCCTTGAGATCGTGCGGGTAACCAACCACGGCCGCTTCGGCGATGCCGTCGTGCAACACCAGCGCGCTTTCGACCTCGGCCGTACCGATGCGGTGGCCGGAGACGTTGATCACGTCATCGACCCGGCCAGTGATCCAGTAGTCGCCATCGGCGTCGCGGCGGGCGCCGTCGCCGGTGAAGTAGTAACCGGCGAAAGGCTTGAAGTAGGTGTCGACCATACGTTGCTGGTCGCCATAGACGCTGCGGATCTGTGCCGGCCAGCTGGCTTTGATGGCGAGCAGGCCCGAGCCAGGCCCGTCGATCACTGCGCCTTTGTCATCGAGCAGCACCGGTTGCACGCCAAACATCGGCTGGGTGGCGCAGCCCGGCTTGATCTGCTGATTGCCCGGCAGCGGGCTGAGCATGATGCCGCCGGTTTCGGTCTGCCACCAGGTGTCGACGATCGGGCAGCGTTCTTTGCCGACCTGATGGAAGTACCACTCCCAGGCTTCCGGGTTGATGGGCTCGCCGACACTGCCGAGCAGGCGCAGGCTTTCCCGCGAGGTACTCTGCAAGGGGCCTGGGCCTTCGCGCATCAGGGCGCGCAGGGCGGTAGGTGCGGTGTAGAAGATATTCACCTGGTGCTTGTCGATGACCTGCCAGAAGCGCGAGCTGTCGGGGTAGTTGGGCACACCTTCGAACATCAGCGAGATCGCCCCGTTGGCAAGGGGGCCGTAGACGATATAGCTGTGGCCGGTGACCCAGCCAACGTCGGCAGTGCACCAGAACACCTCGCCGTCGCGGTAATCGAACACCACCTTGAAGGTCATGGCCGCTTGTAGCAGATAGCCGCCGGTGGTGTGCAGCACGCCTTTGGGTTTGCCGGTGCTGCCGGAGGTATACAGGATGAACAGCGGATCTTCAGCGTCCATCGGCTCAGGTGCGCAGTCGTCGCCGGCGAGTTCGGTGGCGGTGTGGTACCAGAGGTCGCGCTGGTTGTCCCAGGCCACTTCACCCCCGGTGCGGCGCACCACGAACACGCTGCTCACCGCCGGGCAGCTGGTCAGGGCTTTGTCGACATTCTGCTTGAGCGGTATGCGCTTGCCGCCACGCACGCCCTCGTCGGCGGTAATCACCGTGCGGCAGTCAGCATCCAGGATACGGTCGCGCAAGGCGTCGGGCGAGAAGCCACCGAATACCACCGAGTGGATCGCACCGATACGGCTGCAGGCAAGCATGGCGTAGGCCGCTTCAGGGATCATGGGCATGTAGATGCACACCCGGTCGCCCTTGCTCACCCCGCGCGCCTTCAGTGCATTGGCCAGACGGCAGACCTGGCGGTGCAGCTCACGGTAGTTGATGTGCTGCGACTCTTTGGGATCGTCGCCTTCCCAGAGCAGGGCGGTCTGATCGCCCCGTTCAGCCAGGTGGCGGTCGATGCAGTTGTAGCTGACGTTGAGCTTGCCACCGGCGAACCATTGCGCTTGGCCGGTGGCGAGGTTGGCCTGCTGTACGCAGGTCCAGGGTTTGATCCAGTCCAGCTGCTGGGCTTGCTCGGCCCAGAAGGTGTCCGGGTCATCGATCGACTGTCGGTAGAGGCGTTGATAGTCGTAGGCGCTGAGCGCGGTGGCCTGGCTGACGGCGAGGGCTTGGGGGTACTTGCTGAGATCGAACATGGCGGGTGGTCCTGCTCTTGTCGTGGCAAAGGACTGCACCTCACCGCGGCGCGCAAGGCAGGATGAAGTGCAACGGCTATTCGATGGACAGTGTAGTCGGGGAGGGTGTTCCTCCAGGGTTGCCGGCGCAATGCAAAACGCGGGGCCAGCCTGCCTGTGCAGTACCGATCAAACGAACGGTACTGCTGCAGGCAAGCTGGCCCCGCGCCGGGGGTTGCAGCAAGGTTTGATCAGCCGCGGTGACGGCCGCGGAAGTAGTTGATCAGGCCCTGGGTGGAACCGTCTTCAGCGGCTTCTTCCTGCGCGCCGACCAGGCGCTGGTAAACGCCTTTGCCAAGCTCCTTGCCCAGCTCGACACCCCATTGGTCGAAGGCATTGATACCCCAGATCACGCTCTGCACGAACACCTTGTGCTCATACATCGCCACCAGCGCGCCGAGGCGACGCGGGCTGATCCGCTCGACCACCAGGGTATTGCTCGGGCGGTTGCCGGGGATGACCTTGTGCGGGGCCAGCTTGGCCACATCGGCTTCGTTCAGGCCCTTGCCACGCAGCTCGGCCTCGGCTTCTTCGCGGGTCTTGCCGAGCATCAGTGCCTGGCTCTGCGACAGGCAGTTGGCGTACAGCCACTGGTGATGGTCGGCCACCGGGTTGAAGCTCACCACCGGCACAATGAAGTCGGCCGGGATCAGTTGGGTGCCTTGGTGCAGCAACTGGTGGTAGGCGTGCTGGCCGTTACAGCCAACGCCGCCCCAGATCACCGGGCCGGTGGCGGTTGGCGCTGGGCTGCCATCCTGCAACACGCTCTTGCCGTTGGACTCCATGTCCAGCTGCTGCAGGTGCTTGGTGATGTTACGCAGGTAATGGTCGTACGGCAGGATCGCGTGGCTGCGCGCATCCCAGAAGTTGCCGTACCAGACCCCAAGCAGAGCCAGCAGCACCGGCATGTTCTGCTCGAACGGCGCGGTCTGGAAGTGCTGGTCCATGGTGTAGGCGCCCGACAGCAGCTCCTTGAAGTTGGCGGTGCCGATGGCCAGTGCAATCGGCAGGCCGATCGCCGACCACAGCGAGTAACGCCCGCCCACCCAGTCCCACATCGGGAAGATGTTTTCTTCGCGGATACCGAACGCGACCGCCGCGGCCTTGTTGCTCGATACCGCAATGAAGTGGCGGTACAGCTCGGCTTCCGAGCCACCCTGGGCCAGGTACCAGGTGCGGGCGGCCATGGCGTTCTTCAGGGTTTCGAGGGTGTTGAACGACTTCGACGAAACGATGAACAAGGTCGTTTCGGCCGCAAGCTTGGCCGACAGTTCGTGGAATTCACTGCCGTCGATGTTGGCCAGGTAATGGCAGCGCACGCCGCGCTGGGCGTACGGCAGCAGAGCTTCGGAGACCAGCTCAGGGCCAAGGAAGGAGCCGCCGATGCCGATGTTGACCACGTCGGTGATCGGCTTTTCGCTGTAACCGCGCCACAGCCCGTCATGAATCCGGCCAACCAGCTCGGTGATCTGGTTGAGTACCTTGTGCACCTCGGGCATCACGTTGACGCCGTTGACGCTGAGCTTGTCGCCCACCGGGCGGCGCAGCGCGGTGTGCAGTACCGGACGGCCTTCGGAGGCGTTGATAATCTCGCCGCTGAACATCGACTTGATGGCTGCCGCCAGGTCGACGTCGGTGGCCAGCTTGACCAGCAGTTCGCGAGTCTGCTCGTTGATCAGGTTCTTCGAGTAATCGAGAAACAGCCCACAACTGCTCAGGGAGAACTGATCGAAGCGCTGCGGGTTGGCAGCGAAGGCTTCGCGCATGCTGAAATCCTGCATGGCGTCGCGGTGTTGTTGCAGGGCCTGCCAGGCCGGCAGCGTCGTCACATCATGTGGGGTGCGGTAATACGCCATTGCGAGGGGTTTCCTTGATGCATGATCTGGCCTTGGACAACTGGCAGTCGCTGGCAGTTGCAGGCAGTGGGTCATTATAGGCATGGCTGACGCGGGGGGAATGGGGTCAGGCGGGGAGAATTTGGGGCCGTGTTACGGCCCCGGCTTGCAATCAGGCGGTGGGCTCGTCCAGATGCAGGTACAAATTGTCGATCAGACGCGTGGTACCCAGGTACGCTGCGGCGATCACCACCACGTCGCGGTCGTCGGCCATGGCCGGGCGCAGGGTCAGTGCGTGGCGCACTTCCAGGTAGTCCGGGCGAAAGCCTGCCGCCAGCAGCTGAGCCTGGCCGGCCACGATCAGCTCGGCAAAGTCGCGCTGGCCATGGCGGATGCTGTCGGCCATCACGCTCAGCTCGCGGTACAGCGCTGGTGCTGCCGCCCGTTGCTCAGGCGTGAGGTAGCCGTTGCGTGACGACAGCGCCAGGCCATCGTCGGCGCGTACGGTCGGCTCGCCGATGATTTGGATCGGCATGTTCAGGTCGCGCACCATGGCGCGGATCACTGCCAACTGCTGGTAGTCCTTTTCGCCGAATACGGCAAGGTCAGGCTGGACCATGTTGAACAGCTTGCTGACCACGGTCGCCACGCCTTCGAAGTGGCCCGGGCGGCTGGCCCCACACAGGCCTTCAGACAGTTGCGGGACGCTGACCCGGGTCTGCACGGTGGTGCCGTCGGGGTACATTTCATCCACGGTCGGCGCGAACAGCAAATGGCAGCCGGCCTCAAGCAGGCGTGCCTGGTCGGCGGCGAGGGTGCGCGGGTAGCTGTCGAGGTCTTCGCCGGCGCCAAACTGCAGTGGGTTGACGAAGATGCTCGCCACGACAAAGTCGGCGCGCTGGCTGGCTTTGGTCACCAGGGCGACGTGGCCGCTGTGCAGGTTGCCCATGGTCGGGACAAAGGCGATGCGCTTGCCTTCGCTGCGGGCGCGGGCTACGGCGGCGCGCAGTTCACGGACGCTCTTGACGGTATTCATGCGCTGAACCCGTGTTCTGCAGCCGGGAAGCTGACGTCTTTGACCGCCGCCACGTAAGCACTCAGGGCGCCGTGGATGTCGGCCTGGCCGAGCATGAAATTCTTGACGAACTTGGGCATGCGCCCGGTCAGCGACAGGCCGAGCATGTCGTGCAGCACCAGTACCTGGCCGTCGGTGGCGTTGCCGGCACCGATACCGATCACCGGAATGGCCACCGCCTGGGTGATCTCCGCAGCCAGCTCGCTGGGCACGCATTCGAGCAGGAGCATGGCCGCACCGGCTTGCTCCAGGGCAATCGCGTCGGCACGCATCTGCCGCGCCTGGGCTTCCTGACGCCCTTGGACCTTGTAACCGCCGAGCACATTGACCGTCTGCGGGGTCAGGCCCATGTGCGCGCACACCGGCACGCCGCGCTCGGCCAGGAGGCGAATGGTCTCGCTCAGCCATGCCGCGCCTTCGAGCTTGATCATGTGCGCGCCGGCCTGCATCAGGCTTGCGCAGTTGGCGAAGGCCTGCTCAGGCGTAGCATGGGCCATGAACGGCAGGTCGGCGAGGATCAGCGCACCGTCGTTGCCGCGTTTGACGCAGGCCGTGTGGTAGGCCATTTCTGCGGTGGTCACCGGCAGCGTGCTGTCATGCCCTTGCAGGACCATTCCCAGCGAGTCACCCACCAGCAGCACGTCGACCCCGGCCTGGCTGGCAGCCTTGGCGAAGGTGGCGTCATAGCAGGTCAGCATGGCGATTTTCTCACCCTTGGCCTTCAGGCCGTTGAGGGTGGTCAGGGTTACTTCAGGCATGTAGAAAATCCTCGTTCGGGCGCTGTGCAGTCGACCTGCGTACAACCTGGCGCAGGTGCCTTGCGGAGCGGCACATCATCGTTCGTGATGTTCAGACCCGCCCGGGCCCAAATAGGTTAAGTGTGGCGCGTCGAGGCCACGGGATGCCTATAGTCGTGAGCGAGGGGAGGGAAGTCAATCACCCTGTTACCGCATTGTTACGGCAACGGTGTTACTGGCGTTACCGCCGTCAGGAACGCCCGAATTACAGGCGTTCGAGGCCGCTGAAGGGGCAGGCAGCGAGCAATTGCGCGAGGCTGCGACCGTCGGCGAGGACGTAATCGGTGGGCACCAGCTCAGCCAGCGGGTAGAGCACGAACGGGCGCGCGTGCATGTGGTAGTGCGGCACGGTGAGACGCGGGCTGTCGAGCACCTGTTGGCCAAACAGCAGCACATCCAGGTCGAGGGTGCGTGGGCCCCAACGTTCCTGGCGTACGCGGCCCTGATCGTTCTCGATCGCCTGCAGGGCATCGAGCAGTTGCAGCGGCTTGAGCGTGGTGTCGAGCGCGGCCACGGCGTTGGTGTAGCGCGGCTGACCGGGCAGCAGCGAGTCGCTGGCATAGAAGCCGGAGACCGCTGCCAGGCGCGTGCCCTGGGCCTTGTCCAAGGCATCGAGGGCGCTGCGCAGTTGCTCGGCAGGCTCGGCCAGGTTGCTGCCCAGGCCAATGTAGACGCGCTCGCCCATGCTCAGTCGAACGTTTCGTCAGCACTGCGCTTGCGCTTGGTGCCGCTGCGCTTGCGTTTGCGTGGGGCGGCGCCGCTGCCGTCGTCACGGCTACCCAGCTCGGCGATCATGGCCCGGCGTTCGCTGTCGTTGGCGTCCTGGTAGTCTGTCCACCATTGGCCCAGCTCGTCGGTTTCCTCGCCGGCGCTCTCGCGCAGCAGCAGGAAGTCGTAGCCTGCGCGGAAGCGCGGGTTGTCCAGGAGCATGTCGGCACGTTTGCCGCTGCGCCGTGGCAGGCGCTCCTGCATGTCCCAGATCTCGCGGATCGGCAGGGTGAAGCGCTTGGGGATTGCAATGCGCTGGCACTGCTCGGCGATCAGGTCGTGGGCGGCCTGGTTCATCGCCGGGATCGGCGGAACGCCTTGGCTCTGCAGGTACAGCGCACGGCCTGGCAGGGCTGGCCAGAGCATGGCCGCAAAGAGGAACGCCGGGGTTACCGGTTTGCCCTGCTTGACGCGCAGGTCGGTGTTCATCAGTGCGTTGCTGATCAGCGTGTGGGTGTAGCTCGGGCGTTCTTCCAGGGCGTGGCTGCTGCCTGGGAACAACGGTTCGAATAGATGCAGGTCGACCAGCATTTCGAAGGCGATGGCGCCGTGGCCGGAGAGGAACAGCTTGAGGCATTCCTCAAACAGCCGCGCCGGCGGGATATCGCGCAGCATCGGTGCCAGCTCGCGGATCGGCTGCACCGTGTGCTTTTCGATGCCGAAATTGAGCTTGGCCGCAAAGCGCACCGCGCGCAGCATGCGCACCGGGTCTTCCTGGTAACGATGGACCGGGTCGCCAATCAGGCGCAGCAGGCGGTTACGCACATCGGGCATGCCGTTGGCGTAATCGAGGATGCGCTCGCTGACCGGGTCGTAGTACAGCGCATTGACGGTGAAGTCGCGGCGCTGAGCGTCGTCTTCGAGGGTGCCGTAGACGTTGTCGCGCAGAATACGACCGCTGGCATTATGCGACGAACGGTGGCTGTCGCCCTCGTCTTCATCGCTGTGGTGGGCACGGAAAGTGGCCACTTCGATGATGTCACGGCCAAAATGCACGTGAACCAGCTTGAAGCGGCGGCCAATGATTCGCGCATTGCGAAACTCGGCACGGACCTGTTCAGGCGTGGCGCTGGTGGCGACATCGAAGTCTTTGGGCGTGATGCCCAGGAGCAGGTCACGCACACAGCCGCCAACCAGGTAAGCCTGGTATCCGGCAGCCTGCAGGCGATCGACAATGCCCACCGCATGGCGGCTGAACTGGCTGCGCTGCAGCGAGTGCTGGCTCTTGTTGATCACTTCAGGCGTGGTGCGCCTGTGGTGTTGACCACTAACGGGAGGACGGAACGACTGGAACAACTTCTTCAGCATGGGATGCACTGTTTGAAGGAATGTTCGGCCAAGGGATAGAGAATGGCCGCATGATGGGCGGGGATTCTAGCATTTACTTCGGGGATGGTGTAGGCGGTATGCCACGGGTGCTTGCGCGGGAGGCGGAAACGACAAGGGGAGCCTAAGCTCCCCAAGAAGTCGTTGCGTGCTCTTATTGTTTTTTTGCTGGGCTTCTTGTTTTTGTTGAGTGCCCTGCCCACAAAGCTCGAAACTTGTGGACGACCCCCAAACCGGGGGTAAAGAGCAAACGGATTGCTTTGGCCGCTGAGGTGATGCTGATCTGTCGATCCAACCAGTGTAGGCGCTGCTTTAGTGCAGTTTTTGTTGTTCTCTGCCTGGTCGTGGGGCAAGCCCCAAACACAACTCCTCTCCAAAAGAATCAGTTAGCTGCGCCTCCGCCGTCTTGTTTTTATTGTGCGTGAGCCGTTTCGTCTTGTTCTTATTCTGAGTTGCAATGCTTGTTATTGTTCTTGTACCAGACATATAGCAGGTGCCGTGCCAACTTTTGAAAACCCAGCAAATACGGGGGTTTGCCGGATTTTGGCCAGGTCGAGGGCGGGGCAAATGTAGAAATTTCGTTACCGTACGCCTCGGTAGCTGTTACGGCAGGCAGGGATGGGTAACAGATTTTTGCAGGCGCACTGGGGTGTTACCTGCACAAACGCAAACGGGGCAAGCCCCTGCCACGGGAACCCCATGGTAGACGGCTTGCCCCGTTACCGGGCGCGGATCAGTTGTCGCTGGTGGCGTTGCTCTTGCGGCGCGGGATGCCCAGGCGCTGGCGCCGCTCCCACAGGCATTTACGGCTTACGCCGAGCTTGCGCGCCAGTTCGGTCTCGGTCATGTGGTCCTGATGCTCAAGCACGAAGTGCTGGAAGTAGTCCTCCAGCGACAGGTCTTCGGTCGGTTCGTGGCTGGCGTTACCGGCGCTGACGCTGCCCAGGGCGGACAGGCCGCCGAGCAGGTCATCATCGTCCAGGTCACTCAGCTCGATGTCGATGCCCAGCAGCTCGGCCGAGATTTCCGGGCTCTCGCTGAGGATAACCGAGCGCTCGACCGCGTTTTCCAGCTCACGCACGTTACCTGGCCAGCTGTAATGACGAATCGCCTGCTCGGCCTCGCTGGAGAAGCGCAGGTCATCGCGACCGATACGTGCGCTTTGGCGGGCGAGGAAGGCGCTGGCGATTTCGTTGACGTCACTGCCGCGCTCGCGCAGGGCAGGCAGCTTGAGGGCGATCACGTGCAGGCGGTAATAAAGGTCTTCGCGGAACTGGCCGACTTTGGCCAGGTTCTTCAGATCTCGGTGGGTCGCAGCGATCAGGCGCACGTCGACCTTTTGTGATTGCACCGCGCCAACCCGGCGAATCTCGCCTTCTTGCAGCACGCGCAACAAGCGCGCCTGGGCTTCGAGTGGCAGCTCGCCGATTTCATCGAGGAACAGGGTGCCGCCGTCGGCCGCTTCGACCAGGCCGGCACGCCCGGCGCTGGCGCCAGTGAACGCGCCTTTCTCGTGGCCGAACAGCTCCGACTCGATCAGGGTTTCGGGGATGGCTGCGCAGTTGACCGAAATCATCGGCGCCTTGGCGCGTCGCGACAGATTGTGCAGGGCCCGTGCGACCAGCTCTTTGCCGGTGCCCGACTCGCCTTGGATCAGAACATTGGAGTCGGTCGGTGCCACCTTGCGGATCTTGCTGTACAGATCCTGCATCGGCGCGCAGGTGCCGATGATACCGATCTCGCCATTGGCGGCAGTGTGGCTACCTTTGTCGGCAACAGCCGGTTTGCCGTTGCTGCGCGGCTCCAGGCTGCTGGCAGCGGCGGCCGGGGCGTTCTGGCGATCACGCAGGATGCGCGCGACAGCCTGCAGCATCTCGTCATGGTCGAACGGCTTGGCAATGTAGTCGACCGCGCCCATTTTCATCGAGTCGACCGCCGAGCGCAGGCTGGCATAGCTGGTCATGATCAGCACCGGGGTGCCCTGGCCAAGCTTGATCAGCTCGGTGCCGGGGGCGCCAGGCAGGCGCAGGTCGCTGACGATCAGGTCAAATGTGGCAATGCTGAAGCGTTCCTGGGCTTCCTGCACCGAGCCTGCTTCGCTGACCTGATACTGGTTGCGTTCAAGCAGACGGCGCAAGGCCGAGCGGATGATGGTTTCGTCTTCGACGATCAGAATATGCGGCATTGATTCAATTCTCTCGACGGTCGCGATTTTCAGGGGACGTCGCTACGACATGCCGGGGCAGGGTCACGCGGATCCGGGTGCCACGCTGCCGTTCGATATCGGCGGGGCTGTCGATGGTGATTTGCCCATAATGCTCTTCCACGATGGAATAGACCAGTGCAAGCCCCAGTCCGGTTCCTTCGCCGGGGTCCTTGGTGGTAAAGAACGGTTCGAACAGACGGTCCATGATGTTTTTCGGAATACCGCTGCCTTCATCCTCGACTACCAGGTCCACGGTGTGCTCGCTGACTTCGCTGCGCACGCGCACGGCGCTGCCGGCGGGCGAGGCATCACGGGCGTTGGACAGCAAATTGATGAGTACCTGAGCGAGGCGTTGCGGGTCACCCACAGCCCAGTGATCCGGGTCGCACAGGTTGAAGAACTGCACCTCGAAGTTGCGCCGGTTGAGGGCCAACAGGCCGATCGCGTCCTGGGCGACTTCAGCCAGGCACACCGGCTCTTCGTTGTTCTGGTGGCTGCCGCCGGCATGGGCGAAGCTCATCAACGACTGGACGATGCGCGAAACACGTTTGGTCTGCTCGATGATCTGGCTGGACAGCTCGGTGATCTCGCCATCGTCCTCGCGCTCTTCACGCAGGTTCTGCGCCAGGCAGGCGATGCCGGTAATCGGGTTGCCGATCTCGTGGGCAACGCCGGCGGCGAGGCGGCCGATACTGGCCAGACGCTCGGAATGCACCAGTTTGTCTTCCAGCGCCTGGGTATCGGTGAGGTCCTCGACCAGCAGTACCAGGCCGCTGTTGCCCGGTGCCAGCGGCTCGTCGATGGCTGCCTTGTGCAGGTTGAGCCAGCGGGTCTGGCCGTCGAGGCCCAGGCGCTGCTTGTGCAAGTGCTCGTCGGGCAGGTCGATAAAGCCCTGCAGCAGTCCGCGCCAGGGTTCGGCGATGGTCACCAGGCGCGAACCAACCACGTGTTTGGCGGCAATCCCGGTCAGCTCTTCCATGGCTTTGTTCCACATCAGGATCTCTTGATCCTTGGCCAGCGAGCAGACGCCCATCGGCAGCTCCTGCAGGGTCTGGCGATGGTAACGGCGCAGCGCATCGAGCTCGGCGGCAAGGCCCGTCAGGCGCGAGTGGTAATCTTCGAGGCGGCTTTCGATGAAGTGGATGTCTTCGGTTACGTAGTTTTCGTTGCCGGATTTGTACGGCAAGAAGGTTTCGACCATGTCCTGGGCCACGCTTGGGCCCATCAAGCCGGACAGGTTGGCTTCGATGCGGTCGCGCAGGCGGCGCAGGGCGTAGGGGCGGCGTTCGTCGAACGGCAGGTACAAGTCGCGCAGGGCTTGCTCGACTTCCTTTTGCGCGGCCTTGGCGCCTAACGGCTTGGCCAGCTGGGTGGCGAATTCCTGCGGCGAAGCGGCGTGCAGTTCACGCCGTTGTGGCCGGCGCACGTTGTCGACCGCACAGGCTTCAGCGGCGCTGACTTCTTCGGTGCTGGCGTTGGTGAACAGCGAGATCAGGGTGAACAGCAAGACGTTGGCGGCCAGCGACGCAATCGCTGCCATGTGCCAACTGGTGTCGTCGAGCACATAGATCATGTCCAGCAGCGGGATGTAGAAGCCCTGCAGGTTGCCCAGCAGCGGCAGCAGCATGGTCACCATCCACACCAGCATGCCCGCCAGCAGGCCGGCGATGAAACCGCGGCGGTTGGCGGTCGGCCAGTACAGCACCGACAGCACGCCTGGGAGGAACTGCAAGGTCGCGACGAAGGCGACAATACCCAGGTTGGCCAGGCTCTGGTGGTTGTTCTGGGTCAGGTAGAAGACAAAACCGGCGGTGATGATGGCGACGATCAGTGCGCGCCGGGTCCACTTCAGCCAGCGGTAGATATTGCCTTCGGCCGGTGGCTGATACAGCGGCAGTACCAGGTGGTTGAGGGCCATGCCCGACAGCGCCAGGGTGGTAACGATGATCAGCCCGCTGGAAGCCGACAAGCCGCCGACATAAGCCAGCAGTGCGAGTGCTTCGTTGTTGGCGGCAATGCCCAGGCCGAGGGTGAAATACTCGGGGTTGGTGCTTGCCCCCAGGCGCAGCCCTGCCCACAGGATCAACGGCACCGCCAGGCTCATCAACAGCAGAAACAACGGCAGGCCCCAGCTGGCGCTGACCAGCGCGCGCGGACTGAGGTTTTCGGTAAAGGCCATGTGGTACATGTGCGGCATGACGATTGCCGAGGCGAAGAACACCAGCAGCAACGTGCGCCATGGGCCTTCCTGCAGTGGCGTGTGCAGCGCAGCGAGGGCGGTCTGGTTCTGCAGCAGCCACACTTCCAGGCCGTGTGGGCCGCCGAACACACCATACAACGCATACAGGCCGACCCCGCCCAGGGCAATCAGCTTGATCACCGACTCGAAAGCGATGGCGAACACCAGCCCTTCGTGTTTCTCGCGGGTGGCGATATGGCGCGAACCGAAGAAGATGGTGAACAGGGTGATCAGCGCGCAGAAGGCGAACGCGACCCGGGCCTTGACCGGCTCGCCGGTGAGGATATTGATCGAGTCGGCCACTGCCTGGATCTGCAGGGCCAGCAACGGCAGCACACCAATCAACATGAAGATGGTGGTCAGCGCACCGGCCCAGGTGCTGCGAAAACGAAACGCGAGCAGGTCGGCCAGGGAAGACAACTGGTAGGTGCGGGTGATCTTGAGGATCGGATACAGCAGCACCGGTGCCAGCAGAAACGCTCCCGACACGCCCAGGTAACAGGCGAGGAAACCATAGCCATATTGGTAGGCGAGGCCGACCGAGCCATAGAAGGCCCAGGCACTGGCGTACACGCCCAGCGACAAGGTGTAGGTCAGCGGGTGGCGGATGACCGAGCGCGGGATCAGCCCGCGCTCGCTGATCCAGGCCACGCCGAACAGGACCAGCAGGTACCCGGCGCTGATCAGGATCATCTGGGTCAGGCTAAAGCTCATCGGCATCTCGTTGGCTCTGCAGGATGAAGGTGACGACGATCAGGATCAGCCACAGCAGGTACGGGCGGTACCAGGCGCCGGTGGGCTCGATCCACCAGTCCATGATGGCCGGCGAGAACAGGTAGATCCCGACCACCAGCAGCAGGACCAAGCGATAGATGTACATGCGGGCCTCGATGAGTGGGCGCTGCGGATTTGCACTTATTATTGGCGCAAATCGGCGCCAACGGCCGGGCCGATGCTAGCGGGATTCTACGGCTGTGGGCAAGAAATTGAATTTGCTCGATTTTTACCGCATGCCGAGGGCTACCGTGAGCCCTTGAGCAGCTAGCGCAGGTCCGCCTCGGCAAGGGTCAGCTGGCGGGTGATGGCCTCAGGGCGCCAGCGCTGGCGCGCGATGTCCAGCACCTCGGCCGGGCTGGCCTGCTCAAGCGCAGGTTCGGTCGCCTGCCCCAGTGCGCGCAGTGCCCGTAGCAGGAGTGGGGTGGCCTGCTCAGGTGCCAGCGGTGGTGAGCGGTATGACTTGCCCAGCTTGTGCCCGTCGGGCTGGATCAGCAGCGGGATGTGCAGGTAGCGCGGCTGGGAAAAGCCCAGCAGTTCTTGCAGGTACAGCTGACGCGGGGTGTTGTCGAGCAGATCCGCGCCGCGCACGATATCGGTAACGCCTTGCCAGGCATCGTCCAGCACCACCGCCAGCTGGTAGGCATACAAGCCATCGCGGCGTTGAATGATGAAGTCGCCGACCTCGCGGCCCAGGTGCTGGGCGAACGGCCCTTGCACACGGTCATCGAAGCGGTAGCTCAGCTCCGGCACACGCAGGCGGATCGCCGCGTCCTCACGGGCATGGCCAGCATTGCGGCACGTGCCGGGATAGATGCCGTTGCTGCCTTCCAGTTGCTTGCGCGAACAGGTGCAGGCATAGGCCAGCCCCTGCCGGAACAGGTGCTCGACCACGTCGGCATAGGCAGCATGGCGCTGGCTCTGGTACACCACCTGGCCGTCCCAGTGCAGGCCGTAGCCTTCGAGGGTGTGCAGGATCGCATCGCGGGCGCCTGGCATCTCGCGCGGCGGGTCGGTGTCTTCCATGCGCAACAGCCAGCGGCCGCCGACGGCACGGGCATCCAGCCACGAGGCCAGTGCGGCCACCAGCGAGCCGAAGTGCAGAAAACCACTGGGGGTTGGGGCGAAACGCCCGACGTAGGGGGAGGCAGTCATGATTTACATCATCTTCACAATGAAAAACGGGGCGCATTGAGCGCCCCGTTCGGTACCAATCGGAATCAGCCTTTGCCGTTGGTCTTTTCCTTTTGCTCGGCAACTTCCTTGCAGTCAAAGCAAAGGTCGGCGGTCGGACGGGCTTCGAGGCGACGCACGCCAATCTCGACGCCACAGCTCTCGCACCAACCGTATTCTTCGTCTTTGATGAGCTGCAAAGTCTTGTCGATCTTCTTGATCAGCTTGCGCTCGCGGTCACGCGCACGCAGCTCCAACGCAAACTCTTCTTCCTGAGTGGCGCGATCTGCCGGGTCGGCAAAATTGGCAGCCTCTTCCTTCATATGATCAACGGTGCGATCCACTTCAATCATCAGATCCTGTTTCCACTTATTCAGGATCTTGGTGAAATGCTGGCGCATGTCGTCACTCATATACTCTTCACCCTTGCTTAGAACATAGGGTGCGAACGTGCCATCCGCTTTTGCGTCTTTCTTTTCTAGGGTGGACATGAATAGACCGCCTCTCACTCATCTGATCCAATGCGCAGGATGCTCCATCTCCGGCGACCGCCGGCCCTGCGACTTCGAGCCGCCGAACTTACCAGATAGATCGGGGGTGCGCTACCCCGGCCGATCTCACTGTTGACAGCGGCCCGCGCTACGCGTTCAGTGGCATGTTGACGCTTGATTCACCTGTCCAGATGCATTTCATAGAAGGCCCCCAATGGCTCAGTCCTACAGTGCGCGCAGCCGCGCCATCGAACCTTTCCATGTCATGGCCCTGTTGGCCCGCGCCAACGAGCTGCAGGCCGCAGGCCATGACGTGATCCATCTGGAAATCGGCGAGCCGGATTTTACCACCGCCGCGCCGATCGTGGCTGCCGGCCAGGCCGCGCTGGCGGCGGGGCATACCCGCTACACCGCCGCGCGTGGGCTGCCTGCATTGCGCGAAGCGATCTCGGGCTTTTATGGCAAGCGCTACGGGCTGGACATCGACCCGCAGCGCATCCTGATCACGCCGGGCGGCTCGGGCGCGCTGCTCTTGGCCAGCAGCTTGCTGGTCGACCCTGGCAAGCATTGGCTGCTGGCAGACCCTGGTTATCCGTGCAATCGGCATTTTTTGCGGCTGGTCGAAGGCGCTGCGCAGTTGGTGCCGGTCGGGCCAGAGGTCAATTATCAGCTGACCGCCGAGTTGGTCGCGCAGCACTGGAACCAGGACAGCGTCGGCGCGTTGGTGGCATCGCCGGCCAACCCCACAGGTACCGTGCTCGACCGCGACGAGCTGGCCGGCCTGGCGCAAGCGATACGCGCCCGTGACGGCCATCTGGTGGTGGACGAGATCTACCACGGCCTGACCTACGGTATGGATGCGCCAAGTGTGCTCGAAGTGGCCGACGATGCCTTCGTGCTGAACAGTTTTTCAAAATATTTCGGCATGACCGGCTGGCGCCTTGGCTGGCTGGTAGCGCCGCCGCAGGCGGTGGCCGATCTGGAGAAGCTTGCGCAAAACCTCTACATCAGCGCCCCAAGCATGGCTCAGCACGCCGCCCTGGCCTGTTTCGAGGATGACACCCTGGCTATTCTCGAGCAGCGCCGTGGCGAATTTGCCAAGCGCCGCGACTATTTGCTGCCGGCATTGCGCAACCTTGGCTTCGGTATCGCCGTCGAGCCGCAAGGCGCCTTCTATCTATATGCTGACATCAGCCAGTTCGGCGGCGACGCCTTCGCCTTCTGCCGGCACTTCCTCGAAACCGAACACCTGGCGTTTACGCCAGGCCTGGACTTCGGCCGCCATCAGGCCGGCCACCATGTGCGCTTTGCCTATACCCAGAGCTTGCCGCGGCTGGAACAGGCGGTTGAGCGGCTGGCCCGCGGCCTGCGCAGTTGGCAAGGCTGATGGCGCAGTTTCCTCCGCTGGAACAAGGCCGCCTGCTGCGCCGCTACAAGCGTTTTCTGGCCGATGTCGAACTGGCCAGCGGCCAGCAGCTGACCATTCACTGCCCCAACACCGGCTCGATGCTCAACTGCATGCGCGAAGGCGGCCAGGTCTGGTTCAGCCGCTCCAACGACCCCAAGCGCAAGCTGCCCGGCACCTGGGAAATCAGCGAGACGCCACAGGGCCGGCTGGCCTGCATCAATACCGGGCGAGCCAACGCACTGGTTGAAGAGGCGTTGCACGCTGGGGTGATCAGCGAGCTGGCCGGGTTTACCGCACTCAAGCGCGAGGTGGCCTATGGCAGCGAGCGCAGCCGGATTGATTTTCGTCTGGAGTTTGCCAGCGGGCCGGCCTATGTCGAGGTCAAGAGTGTCACCCTCGGCTACCCGGACAGCGCAGTGGCGGCGTTTCCCGATGCCGTCACCCAGCGCGGCGCCAAGCACTTGCGCGAGCTGGCGGCGCTGGCCCGGCAAGGGATTCGTGCGGTGCAGCTGTATTGCGTCAACCTCAGCGGGATCGAAGCGGTGCGGCCTGCCGAAGAAATCGATGCCGCCTATGCTGCGGCGCTGCGCGCAGCTGTGGCCGAGGGCGTCGAAGTGATCGCCTATGGCACCCGCCTGGATGCCCAGCAGATTCGTATCGACCGCCCGCTGCCGGTGTTGCTCACGCGCTGAGCCAGATGCCCTGGCTGTCTTCATGGCAGGCCAGGGCCTGCAGTTGCTCACCCTCGCACGGGCCGGCCACGCACTCGCCACTTTCGATCAGAAACAGTGCCCCATGCTGGGCGCAGTGGATCAAGCTGGCGCTGGCATCCAGAAAGGTGTCATCGGCCCAGTTCAACGGGATGCCCTTGTGCGGGCAGCGATTGCGATAGACAAACACCTGGCCGTGGCGGCGCACGGCAAACAGCGCCTGGCCGGCTACGCTGAATGCGCGGCTGTGGCCCTCATCAAGTTGCTCGGAAGCACATAGCAGCTGCATCGCGGGGAATCGTCCTGCGGTAAAAGGTTGGCACAAGGCAGCGCTTGACGCTCAATGAGAATAATTATCAAATTGTGCACTGCTGCGGCGACCGTCTATGGTGCGCAGTTCTGCCGTGTGCCACAAGGCGCACGCCTGTCTTCTGCAAAGGAATCCGCTGATGCGCCGTCCCGCTGCTCTGCTTGCCCTGTGCGCTGCACTTGTTATGTCCACTCAGGCGGCGGCTGCCGAGCGCTGGGTCAGTGCTGGCGGTGCCTTGAGTGAGTGGATCAGCGCATTGGGCGGCGAGCAGCGGCTGGTCGGCGTCGACACCACCAGCCAACACCCCGAGGCACTGACCGCGCTGCCAAGCATCGGCTATCAGCGTCAGTTGTCAGCCGAGGGCATCCTCAGCCTGCGCCCTGATCTGCTGGTGGGCACTGACGAAATGGGCCCGCCGCCGGTGCTGGCGCAGATTCGCCAGGCCGGGGTGCGGGTCGAGGTGTTCTCGAGCAAGCCTGAGCTGGCGGCGCTGGATGCCAACCTCGAGAAACTGGGCCGCCTGCTGGGCGAAGAAGGGCGCGCCGGGCTGCTGGCGGGTCAGTTCCATCACGAGCTGAATGCCGTGCAGACCAAGCTCAAACAGGCGCAAGCCGCGCAGAAAGCGCCCGGCGTGTTGCTGCTGGTCGGCCATGCCGGCGCCAAGCCATTGATCGCCGGCACCGGCACGGCGGGAGATTGGCTGCTGGGTCAGGCCGGTGGACGTAACCTGGCCGCGCATCAGGGCTACAAGAACTTCTCGGTCGAGGCGCTGGCAGCGCTCGATCCTGACGTTGTAGTGATTGCCGACCGCAGCCTGAGCGGTGAGCAGGCGGTGCAGGCGCTGCTCAAGGAAAACCCAGGCCTGGCCAGCTCGCGCGCGGTGCGCGAGAAGCGCTTGGTATCGCTGGACCCAACCCTGCTGGTGGGCGGCCTTGGCCCGCGTCTGCCGGCGACCCTGCAACAGCTGGCAGGTGAGTTCTATCCACAGGCCAAAGCCAGCTTCGCCCCATGAAGCAGAGGGTTCAGCCGCGCACGCTGTTTATTGGCCTGAGCCTGCTCTGCCTGCTGGCGGTATGGCTGTCGCTGGCGCTGGGGCCGGTCAGCCTGCCCTTACTGGATACCCTGCGCGCCGGCTTGCGCCTGCTCGGCGTGCCGATTGCCGCTGATGGGCTGGAGCAGGCCGAGTTGATCCTGGGCCAGATCCGCCTGCCGCGGACCTTGCTCGGTCTGGCGGTGGGCGCCGTACTGGCGTTGTCCGGGGTGGCGATGCAAGGCCTGTTTCGCAACCCGCTGGCAGACCCGGGGCTGGTCGGCGTGGCCAGCGGTGCTGCGCTCGGCGCCGCTATTGCGATTGTCGGCGGCAGCTGGCTGGGCGGCATCCCGGAGTGGTTTGCGCCGTATCTGCTGTCAGTGTGTGCCTTTGCCGGTGGACTTGGGGTCACGGCGCTGGTCTACCGTCTGGGCCGGCGTGACGGTCAAACCAACGTAGCCACCATGCTGCTGGCCGGCATTGCGCTAACGGCCCTGGCCGGCTCGGCTGTGGGTTTGTTCACCTACCTGGCCGATGACGCCACCTTGCGCACCCTGACCTTCTGGAACCTGGGCAGCCTCAATGGCGCCAGCTATGCGCGGCTGTGGCCGTTGCTGGTGGTGACCCTCGCCGTGGCGCTATGGCTGCCCCGGCGAGCGCAGGCACTCAATGCCTTGCTGTTGGGCGAGTCGGAGGCGCGGCATCTGGGCGTCGAGGTTGAGTCGCTGAAGCGCGAGCTGGTGTTCTGCACCGCCCTCGGTGTTGGCGCGGCGGTGGCCGCCGCCGGCCTGATCGGCTTTATCGGGTTGGTGGTGCCGCATCTGGTGCGGCTGCTGGCCGGGCCTGATCACCGGGTGCTGCTGCCCGCTTCATTGCTTGCCGGCGGCGCGCTGCTGCTGTTCGCTGACCTGGTCGCCCGGCTGGCGCTGGCGCCCGCCGAGCTGCCGATCGGTATCGTCACGGCGTTCATTGGTGCGCCGTTCTTCTTGCTGTTGCTGCTCAAGGGGCGCCACTGATGCTTGAAGCGCAAGGCCTGCATTTGCAGCGCGGTAGCAGCGAGGTGCTGCACGATATAAGCCTGAGCCTGAAGCCTGGGCAGATGCTCGGTGTGTTGGGCCCCAATGGCGCCGGCAAGAGCAGCCTGCTCGGCGCACTTTGCGGTGAGCTGACTCCCAGCCAAGGCCAGGTGCGCCTGGGTGGGCGAGGCCTGGCCGAGTGGGCCGGGCAGGCGCGGGCGCGGCAATTGGCGGTGCTGCCGCAGGTGTCCAGCCTGGGCTTTGCCTTTCGAGTTGAAGAGGTGGTCGGCCTTGGCCGCTTGCCCCATGCCAGCGGCCAGCAACGTGACCGCGAGATCATCGAAGCTGCGCTGCACGCGGCGGACGCCCAGCATCTGCTTGAGCGCAGTTACCTGGCGTTGTCGGGCGGCGAGCGCCAGCGCGTGCACCTGGCACGGGTACTGGCGCAATTATGGCCGGGCGAGGCAGGCGCGACGCTGCTGCTCGATGAGCCGACCTCGATGCTCGACCCGCTGCACCAGCACACCACCTTGCAGGCCGTGCGCAGTTTTGCCGACCGCGGCGCGGCGGTGCTGGTGATCCTGCATGACCTGAACCTGGCCGCGCGCTACTGTGACCAGCTGATGCTGCTCGAGCACGGCCGTTGCCACGCCCTGGCCAGCCCGCGCGAGGTCCTGACGCCAGAGGCGCTCAAGGCGGTGTTCGGCATCGATGTGCTGGTGCAGGATCATCCTGAACGCGGTCACCCGCTGATCATCATGCGCTAAGGAGCTTGCCCCATGATCTGTCGCCTGCTGTTGCTTGGTTTGCTGGTTGCTTTTGGCGGCTGTCAGGCGCGACAGGCCAGCCTGCCGCCGCTGCCTGCCTGGCAAGCCAGCGAGGGGCGCACCAGTGCGCAGTTGGGGCAGATTCGCGAGCTCGCCAGTGGCCGCCTGCTCAGCCCTGAACAACTGCTGGATGAGTTGGCTGAGGCGCCGCGGGTGCTGGTCGGGGAGAAGCACGACAATCCTGACCACCACGCGTTGCAGTTGTGGCTGCTACAGGCGTTGCAGACACGCCGGCCGCAGGGCAGCCTACTGCTGGAAATGCTTCAGCCCGAGCAGCAGGCGCGGGTCGACGCGGTAGCTGGCGCCGCGCAACTGCCGGCCGAGCTGGCTAAAGCGCTGGCCTGGCATGACGGCTGGGACTGGGCGCTGTACGGCCCGATCGTGCGCCAGGCGCTGCAGCAGTCGACCCCGCTGCTGGCGGCCAACCTGTCCACCAGCGAAATGCGCCAGGCCTATCGTCAACCTGCGGCGCTGAGTGGGCCGCGCTCGAATGCGCCTGCAGTCAAAACCGAACTGCTCAAGCAAGTGCGTGAGGGACACTGCGGGATGCTGCCTGAAAGCCAGTTGCCGGCCATGCTCGCGGTGCAGCAGCAACGCGACCGGCGTATCGCCGAGCGCCTGCTGGCGGCAGCGCAACCGGCGTTGCTGTTCGCCGGCAGTGTCCACGTACGAAACGACCTCGGCGTGCCGCTGCATTTGGCTGATCTGGGGGCTACAGGCGCGAGCAAAGTGCTGATGTTGGCCGAGGTCGGCACTGAAGTGCAGCCGGGCATGGCTGATTTTGTCTGGTTTACGGCGGCGCTGCCCGAGCAGGACTACTGCGCCCAGTTGCGCAGCCAGCACTGATCATTCGCGGCCTGCGGCGGCGCTGGAGGCTGAATCGCAGGCAAAAAAAGACCCGGCAAAAAGCCGGGTCAATAACCGTGATTAGCCTGATGAGGAGATAATCTGAGAGTCCGAACCAAGGTCTTTCAAATTACCCAACCAGTCTCGCGACCAGTTGTGATAATCATAACGATTCTCATTCCTGCGTCAATCCCTCCAGCTCATTTATTTTTGATTTTTCTGCGGGCTGTTTCTCTCGTCCAGTTGCCGGTTGAGCGCTTCCTTGCGTTCGGCCGGCAAATCTTTCCACTCCATGTCGAGCAGCGCGCCCTCGATTGCATACAGCAACACCTTGGAGGCGCGAAAGCCACGGGTCTTGACTGCCTGATAAGCGCCGACCGCGCCGAGCCTGCGCAAGTCGGATGCACTGTGGATGCCGACCGCATGCAACCACTGCGCAGAGGTCTTGCCGAGGTTTTTCAGGTGCTGCAACTCATCGTTCATCGAGCCTCCTTGCGATGGCTGAACGGGGGCATATCGAAAATCGTGAGCAGGTCAGACAGGAGTGTAGCGGGGGTTGGCAAATTCGCCCGCAAAGCCCGCCTTGCGCGGCAGGCAGGGCAGCGCAGGGCAATTGCTGCCCCGCGCTTTGGTGTTGTTACAGGCCCGGCAGGCGCTGACGGATCTGCTCGATCACGGCGTCCATGGCGGCGCCTTGCTGGGTATCGACGCGGGTGCTGTCGCGCAGCTCCTGATCGTCCAGCGGGTCGCGGCTTGCCTGCTGGGCCTTGACCACTTCGAGGGTGGCATCGGACGGGTCGAGCTGCTCAGCCTGACGCTGCGCCAGCCAGCTTTCGATGACTGCATCCGGCGCGTGGCAATCGAGGATCAGCAACGGCACGCCGGTCTGGTTGGCGACGCTGGCGGCGGCCTGGCGCTGATCGCGCTTGAGGTAGGTGGCGTCCAGTACCACCGGGAAGCCGGCGCGCAGAATCACCTCGGCCAATTGATGCAGGCGCTGGTAAGTGGCCGCGCTGGCATCTTCGGCGTAAATGCCGCCTTGCAGTTGGCCGCTGGCCTGAGCCTGCTGCTCACCGAACAGGCGCTTGCGCTCGACATCCGAGCGCACGCGGATCGCCCCCAGTGCTTCGACCAGGCGCATCGACACATGGCTTTTGCCAACTGCTGAAACACCATGGGTAATCGCCAGCAGGCGCGACGGGATGGCGCTATAGCTCTCGGCCAGGTTGGCGTAGTTGCGGTAGGTGCGCAGAGTAGTGGCGCGCTGTACGCCATCGGCGTCGGCCGGCATGCTGAACAGGGCGACCTTGGCCCGCACCAGGGCGCGGTAGGCCTTGTAGAAGTTGAGCAGCTCCAGGCCTTGGTAGTCGCCGGTCAGCTCGAGATACTGACTGACGAAGCGCCGCGCCAGGCACTTAAGGCCACGGTCTTCGAGGTCCATGGCGAGGAAGCCGGTGTCAGCCCAGACATCGGTCATGCGGAACGGCTCGTTGAATTCGATGCAGTCGAAGATCACTACGTTGCCGTCGATCACGGTGGCGTTGCCCAAGTGAATGTCACCGTGGCATTCGCGGATGAAGCCGTCACGCTTGCGCGCCTCTAACAGGCCGTGCAGGCGGTCGAAGCTGCTGCGGGCCCACGCCTGCAGGTTGTCCAGCTGCTGCAGGTCGGCTTTGTCGCTGAGGAAAGGGCGAATCTGCTCGAAGTTCTGCTCGACCGGGGCCATGACGCTGTCCGGGGTGCCGAATGGCTGCTCGGCGGCGACTTTCGGCGTCTGCTGGTGGAACTCAGCAATTTGCCGCGCCATCTGGTCGATGTGGCTGGCGGTCAGTTCACCGTTGGCCTGCAGGGTGCTGAGCAGGTTGCTCTGCGGGAACTGGCGCATGCGCAGGGCGAACTCGATCGGGGCGCCTTCGCCGCCCAGTTGCGGGGCCTCGGCACTGCCGGTGATCGGCAGCACGTCCAGGTACAGGTCGTCGGTCAGGCGCTGGTTCAGGCGCAGTTCTTCGTTACAAAAGTGTTCACGCTGGGCGAGGCTGGTGAAGTCGAGAAAGCCGAAGTTCATCGGTTTCTTGATCTTGTAGGCGTACTCACCGGTGAGCAGGACCCAGGAAATATGCGTCTCGATAAGCTGGAAGCCGCTGACCGGGTGCGGGTAAAGGGCGGGGTTCTGCAGGGCACTGATGAGGGCTTGGCTCACGGGCAATCCTTCCGGGATAAGGGAATTCGAATGCGCCATTATGGTCAATGGTGCCGTCCCTGCATACCGCCGGGCCTGCCTTGACTAAAGTGCGTATAATCCGCCGCCATGACTCGATCCCGAAATTCCCGTACTGCGCAAAAACGCTCGCCTGGTCGCTCGCGCGTCTGGCTGGGCTGGGCCCTCAAACTGAGCCTGGTCGGCCTGGTGCTGCTCGCCGGCTTTGCTATCTACCTCGATGCCATCGTCCAGGAGAAGTTTTCCGGCAAGCGCTGGACCATCCCGGCCAAGGTGTATGCCCGGCCGCTGGAGCTGTTCGTCGGCCAGAAACTGAGCAAGAACGACTTCCTCACCGAACTCGACGCCCTCGGCTATCGCCGTGAAAGCGCGGCCAATGGGCCAGGCGCGGCGTCGGTCAACGGCAACAATGTCGACCTCAATACCCGCGGCTTCCAGTTCTATGAAGGCCTGGAGCCTGCGCAGTTCGTGCGTGTGCGCTTCTCGGGCGATTATGTGGCGGGCATGACTGGAGCCAATGGCGGCAAGCTCGATGTGGTCCGGCTCGAGCCGCTGATGATCGGCGGCATCTACCCGAAAAACCTCGAAGACCGCATCCTGATCAAGATCGATCAGGTGCCGCCGTACCTGCTGGAAACCTTGGTAGCCACCGAAGACCGCGACTTCTACAGCCACTTTGGCGTGTCGCCCAAGGGCATCGCCCGGGCGATCTGGGTCAACACCTCGTCTGGTGCCATGCGCCAGGGCGGCAGTACCCTGACCCAGCAGTTGGTGAAAAACTTCTACCTGACCAGCGAACGCAGCCTGACCCGTAAGCTCACCGAAGCGATGATGGCCGTATTGCTCGAAATGCATTACGACAAGCGTGAGATTCTCGAGGCCTACCTCAACGAAGTGTTCGTCGGTCAGGATGGCCAACGTGCCGTGCACGGCTTCGGTCTGGCCAGCCAGTTCTTCTTCAGCCAGCCGCTGCAAGAGCTCAAACTCCACCAGATCGCCTTGCTGGTGGGCATGGTAAAGGGCCCGTCCTACTACAATCCGCGGCGCTCGCCTGAGCGTGCGCTGGTGCGCCGCAACCTGGTCCTAGACCTGTTGGCCGAGCAGGGCGTGGCCAGCCAGGAAGTGGTCGACGCGGCGAAGAAGATGCCACTGGGCGTGACCACGCGCGGCAGCCTCGCCGACAGCTCGTTCCCGGCTTTCCTTGACCTGGTCAAGCGTCAGCTGCGTCAGGACTACCGTGACGAAGACTTGACCGAAGAAGGCCTGCGCATCTTCACCAGCTTCGACCCGATTCTGCAGATGAAGGCCGAGACCGCCATGAGCGAGACGTTCAAGCGTCTGGCCGGGCGCAAGGGCTCGGATGCGGTCGAGTCGGCGATGGTCGTGACCAATCCGGAAACCGGCGAAGTCCAGGCCTTGATCGGCAGCCGTCAGTCCGGCTTTGCCGGGTTCAACCGCGCCATCGATGCGGTGCGCCCGATCGGCTCGCTGGTGAAACCGGCGGTGTACCTCAGTGCACTGGAAAAACCGAGCAAGTACACCCTGACCAGCTGGCTGCAGGACGAGCCATTCTCGGTCAAGGGCGCCGATGGCCAGGTCTGGCGTCCACAGAACTACGACCGCCGTGCCCATGGCACCATCTACCTGTATCAGGGCCTGGCCAACTCGTACAACCTGTCGACCGCCAAGCTGGGCCTGGAAGTCGGCGTGCCGAACGTGATCAAGACCATCGGCCGGCTCGGCGTCAATGTCGACTGGCCGGCGTTCCCGTCGATGATGCTCGGCGCCGGCGGGATGTCGCCGATGCAGGTCGCGACCATGTACCAGACCATCGCCAACGGCGGCTTCAATACGCCGATGCGCGGCATTCGCAGTGTGCTCACCGCCGAAGGCGAGCCGCTCAAGCGCTACCCGTTCCAGATCCAGCAGAGCTTCGACCCAGGTGCCATCTATCTGGTCCAGAACGCCATGCAGCGGGTCATGCGTGAAGGTACCGGGCGTTCGGTCTACAGTGTCCTGCCAAGCTCGCTGACGCTGGCCGGCAAGACCGGTACCAGCAACGATTCGCGCGACAGCTGGTTCTCCGGGTTCAGCCAGGATCTGCTGGCGGTGGTCTGGCTCGGCCGCGACGACAACGGCAAGACGCCGTTCACCGGCGCCACCGGTGCGTTGCAGGTCTGGACCAGCTTCATGCGCAAGGCCGACCCGCTGCCACTGGATATGCCGCAGCCGGACAACATCGTCCAGGCCTGGATCGACCCGTATAGCGGGCAGGGCTCGGACAGCAGCTGTCCGGGGGCGGTGCAGATGCCGTATATTCGCGGCAGCGAACCGGCCGCTGGCGCTGCCTGCGGTGGTGAACAGCAACCGGCCGACTCGGTCATGGACTGGGTCAAGGGTTGGATGAATTGAGCATTGCGGGCCTGCTGGGATCACCCACTGGCCCGTAGCCGCATTTAGAGAGGGTGATAAGTGAACAAGTGGTGGCTTCCTGCCTTGACCGCGCTGGCCATGCTCCATGGCTGCGCCAGCGTTCCACGCGGCAACATTCCGGTGGTCGACTCGAGCACTCGGGTATCCCACAGCGAGCGGGTCGTCGCCAACAAGCGCACGCCGGTTGCCGTCAATGGCACCAGCCAGGCGCAGTCGCTGCCTGAGGACTCCGGCGTGACCGTGATGATCCCGCAAGGCGCCGGTGCTTCGTCGATCCAGACCTTCCCGGCTGGCAATGCCGCGCCGATCAGCAGCGCGCCGATCGATACCACGCCGATGACGACCAACCCCAACCCGATTGCCGACGAGCCGTTCGACATCGCCTCGATGAACAGCGCCCCGGCGGCGACCAGCGCGCCCACCGGTATCCCGCGCAGTGCACCCGCCGGCGGCCTGTCGGCCGACGAGCAGCTCGACGGCCCGGTGCTGGCGCTGTTGACCACGGCCCAGCAGCAACAAGGCGGTGGCGACCTGAATGGCGCCTCGTCGAGCCTGGAACGTGCTCAGCGGATTGCCCCACGTGAGCCGCAGGTGTTGTTCCGTCTGGCCCAGGTGCGCCTGGCCCAAGGTGATGCGGCCCAGGCCGAGCAGCTCGCACGCCGCGCGCTGACCTACGCCAGCGGCCGCCCAAGCCTGCAGGCGGAGCTGTGGAACACCATTGCCCAGGCCCGTGAAAAGCAGGGTGACAGCGCTGGTGCAGCCCTGGCTCGGCAGAAAGCCCGGGTCAATCTGTAATGGTCGAGCAACGCATTCTCGACATCGCCGACCACTTGCTGCTGATTGAGCACGAGTTGCGCGGCCAGGGCTGGTGGAGCGAGCAGGCACCCAGTGCCCAAGCGCTGGCCAGCGTCACCCCGTTTGCGGTCGATGTGATGAGCTTCGAGCAGTGGCTGCAATGGATTTTCCTGCCGCGCATGACGTTCATCCTCGAACACGCGCAGCCGCTGCCGAACGCCTCGGGCATTCTGGTGATGGCTGAAACGGTTTTCGCCGATCGCCCGGAGCAAAGTCGCGAGCTGCGCCGACTATTGGCTGAATTTGACCAATTGATCGGCACATCTGCCTGATTTCTGCTCTTTTTCAGACTAGAGCCGCAGATTGCGGCTCTTTTTTTGGTTTTTGTTTGGTTTTCTGCTGCTGTGAACTGTATTCGTGGTGGAACAATTTCATCTCGAGGAAAAATTGGCAATAATTTTTCTTGACATAACACCGGAGAATCACAAGAATCAGGTTCCGCTTTAGAGGGACTGCCAGAAGCAGACCCGCTAAGCAGATCATGAGGCGCATACCCGCGCCGACTTGTAACACCCCGCAACGCGTTACCTCGCGCTGGGTGGGAAAACCCCGCAACACTCTGGGGCGCTCCCAATACTTGCTCAGTCAGTGCTGACGTTCGCTCGTGCTCTGCTTGGCAGTAAACCTATTAAGACCCGTCCATCAGGGACGGTATTCTGGCGTTTTAGAGGTGAACAACGTGGAGCTTTTATCTGGCGCTGAGATGGTCGTCCGCTTCTTGCGTGACGAAGGCGTTAAGCACATCTACGGGTACCCTGGCGGTGCTCTCCTTCATGTATACGACGCGCTGTTCAAAGAGCCGGAAGTCGAGCACATCCTGGTTCGTCACGAGCAGGCTGCAACCCATATGGCTGACGGCTATGCCCGTGCCACCGGCAAGGCAGGCGTAGTGCTGGTGACATCCGGCCCGGGTGCAACCAATGCCATCACCGGTATTGCCACCGCGTACATGGACTCGATTCCGATGGTGATCCTGTCGGGCCAGGTGCCTAGCACCATGGTCGGCACCGACGCCTTCCAGGAAACCGACATGATCGGTATTTCCCGGCCGATCGTGAAGCACAGCTTCATGATCAAGCATGCCTCGGAAATCCCCGAAGTCATGAAAAAGGCCTTCTACCTGGCGCAATCCGGTCGTCCTGGCCCGGTCGTGGTCGACATTCCAAAAGATATGACCAACCCGGCCGAGAAGTTCGAGTACGTCTATCCGAAGAAGGTCAAGCTGCGTTCCTACAGCCCGGCCGTACGTGGCCACTCGGGGCAGATCCGCAAGGCAGCCGAGATGATCCTCGCCGCCAAGCGTCCGATCGTCTACTCCGGTGGTGGCGTGATCCTCGGCGGTGGCTCCGAGACCCTGACCGAAATCGCCAAGTCGCTGAACCTGCCGGTTACCAACACACTGATGGGTCTGGGTGGCTTCCCCGGTACCGACCGCCAGTTCCTCGGCATGCTCGGTATGCATGGCAGCTTCACCGCCAACCAGGCGATGCACCATGCCGATGTGATCCTGGCGGTCGGCGCGCGTTTCGATGACCGTGTGATCAACGGCCCGGCCAAATTCTGCCCGAATGCCAAGATCATCCACATCGACATCGACCCGGCGTCCATCTCCAAGACGATCAAGGCCGACGTGCCGATCGTAGGTCCAGTCGACAGCGTGCTCAGCGAAATGCTGGCGATCTTCAAGGAAATCGGTCAGCAGCCTGAAAAGGCCGCGATGGATGCCTGGTGGAAGCAGATCGACGAGTGGCTTGGCGACCGCGGCCTGTTCCCTTATGACAAGGGCGACGGCAGCGTGATCAAACCGCAGACCGTGATCGAAACACTGTGTGAAGTGACCAAGGGCGATGCTTACATCACCTCCGATGTTGGCCAGCACCAGATGTTCGCTTCGCAGTATTACCGCTTCAACAAGCCGAACCGCTGGATCAACTCCGGCGGCCTGGGCACCATGGGCTTCGGCTTCCCGGCGGCGATGGGCGTCAAGCTCAACTTCCCCGACCAGGACGTGGCCTGTGTGACTGGCGAAGGCAGCATCCAGATGAACATCCAGGAGCTGTCCACCTGCATGCAGTACGGCTTGCCGGTGAAGATCGTCAACATGAACAACGGTGTGCTGGGCATGGTGCGCCAGTGGCAGGACATGGCCTACAACGGCCGTCACTCGCACTCGTATGTCGAGTCGCTGCCGGACTTCGTCAAGCTGGTCGAGGCCTATGGCCACGTCGGCATCCGCATCACCAGCCTCAAGGACCTCAAGCCCAAGCTGGAAGAAGCGTTCGCCATGAAAGACCGGCTGGTGTTCATCGATATCGCGATTGACCGCACCGAGCACGTCTACCCGATGCAGATCAAAGACGGCTCGATGCGCGACATGTGGCTGAGCAAGACGGAGCGTACCTGATATGCGGCACATCATTTCCCTGCTGCTGGAAAACGAACCCGGTGCCTTGTCTCGCGTGGTCGGCCTGTTTTCCCAGCGCAACTACAACATTGAAAGCCTGACCGTGGCGCCGACCGAGGACCCAACCCTCTCGCGCCTGACCCTGACTACCGTTGGTCATGACGAGGTGATCGAGCAGATCACCAAGAACCTGAACAAGCTGGTAGAAGTGGTGAAGCTGGTCGACCTGTCAGAGAGTGCACACATCGAGCGCGAACTGATGCTGGTCAAGGTCAAGGCAACCGGCGCCCAGCGCGCCGAGATCAAACGCACCACGGATATTTTCCGTGGGCAGATCGTCGACGTCACCGCCAGTGTGTATACCGTGCAACTGAGCGGCACCAGCGACAAGCTGGACAGCTTCATCCAGGCGATCGGCACTGCATCGATTCTCGAAACCGTGCGCAGCGGCGTTACCGGCATTGCCCGTGGCGACAAAGTGCTCAGCGTCTAACTTAAACAAATAGCGATGGCTCCGCAGGGGCCGAGATCTAACAGGGGTATTTCATGAAAGTTTTCTACGACAAAGACTGCGACCTTTCCATCATCCAAGGTAAGAAAGTCGCCATCATCGGCTACGGTTCGCAAGGCCACGCTCAGGCGTGCAACCTGAAAGACTCCGGTGTAGACGTAACTGTCGGTCTGCGTAAAGGTTCGGCTACCGTTGCCAAGGCAGAAGCGCACGGCCTGAAAGTGGCTGACGTGGCTTCGGCTGTTGCTGCTGCCGACCTGGTCATGATCCTGACCCCGGACGAATTCCAGGGCACTCTGTACAAGAACGAAATCGAGCCGAACATCAAGAAAGGCGCCACTCTGGCCTTCTCCCACGGCTTCGCGATCCACTACAACCAGGTCGTGCCACGTGCTGACCTCGATGTGATCATGATCGCGCCGAAGGCCCCGGGCCACACCGTGCGTTCCGAGTTCGTCAAAGGCGGCGGCATCCCTGACCTGATCGCTATCTACCAGGACGCTTCGGGCAACGCCAAGAACGTTGCTCTGTCGTACGCTGCAGGCGTCGGCGGCGGCCGTACCGGCATCATCGAAACCACCTTCAAGGACGAGACCGAAACCGACCTGTTCGGCGAGCAGGCTGTTCTGTGTGGCGGTACCGTCGAGCTGGTCAAAGCCGGTTTCGAAACCCTGGTTGAAGCTGGCTACGCGCCAGAAATGGCCTACTTCGAGTGCCTGCACGAACTGAAACTGATCGTTGACCTCATGTACGAAGGCGGTATCGCCAACATGAACTACTCGATCTCCAACAACGCCGAATACGGTGAGTACGTGACTGGCCCTGAGGTCATCAACGCCGAATCGCGTCAGGCCATGCGCAACGCTCTGAAGCGCATCCAGGACGGCGAATACGCCAAGATGTTCATCTCCGAAGGTGCTACCAACTACCCATCGATGACCGCCAAGCGTCGTAACAACGCCGCCCACGGTATAGAAGTGATCGGTGAGCAGCTGCGTTCCATGATGCCTTGGATCTCGGCCAACAAAATCGTCGACAAGACCAAGAACTGAGTCTTTGCGATGACATGAAAAACGCGGCTTAGGCCGCGTTTTTTCGTTTAAGCGGCGCGCTTCTGGTATAAAGCGACCAGTGGCTTGCCGTCAGTTTGTGCTTCGCAAGCCTGTATCGAACATTTTCCAATCAAGGTAATTTTCATGAGCGAACGTCCCGAAGAGCCGAACACGCCCTCCGACGCCGAAAGCCTGCTACCTGTAGATGAGCACGTTGAAGAGGGGCATGACGCCGAAGGGCGCAAGGTCCGTCACCGCGGTATCTACCTGCTGCCCAACCTGTTCACCACGGCCAACCTGTTCGCCGGCTTCTACTCGATCATCAGCTCGATCAGCGCGCAGAGCGCCATGAGCGCAGGTGACCCACGCGAGGCGAGCAAGTACTTCGCCTTTGCTGCTATCGCCATTTTCGTGGCCATGGTGCTCGACGGCCTGGATGGCCGGGTAGCGCGCATGACCAACACTCAGAGTGCATTCGGCGCCGAGTACGACTCGCTGTCGGACATGGTCGCCTTTGGTGTGGCGCCGGCGCTGCTGGCGTTCGGCTGGGCACTGGGTGACATGGGCAAGGTCGGCTGGATGGTTGCCTTCATCTATGTCGCCGGTGCTGCGCTGCGCCTGGCACGCTTCAATACCCAGGTCGGCACGGCTGACAAACGTTACTTCATCGGCCTGGCCAGCCCGGCTGCTGCGGGTGTGGTGGCCGGTACCGTGTGGGCCTTCAGCGATTTCGGCATCCAGGGCTCGAAGCTTTCGTTCCTGGTGGCGCTGCTGGTGGCAGCTGCGGGCATGCTGATGGTCAGCAACGTCAAGTACAACAGCTTCAAGGAGCTCGACCTGCGCGGGCGGGTGCCGTTCGTGGCGATCCTTGCGGTGGTGCTGGTGTTCGCCGTGGTGTTCAGCGATCCGCCGCGCATTCTGCTGCTGATCTTCCTCGGTTATGCCGTGTCGGGCCCGGTGCAATATCTGCTGCGGGTACGTCGGCAAAAAAACTGAAGTTGATTTAATGACGGAATAACCTTCCGGCTCCATAGTCTTACGGGTACATCAGTTGCCCGTACTGTGGAGCCGTTATGCTCATCAAGATCGCTCGTCCATCCGACTGTAAAGCGTCGGACATCACCCCCGAAGGTATCTACCTTTCTCGCCGTGCCATGCTGGGTGCTTCCCTGGCAGGCGCTGCCGTTGCCGCATTGCCTGGGGTTGCGCTTGGCGCCGAGCCCTCGCGCTACGCCGATGTCGAACCTGGCGCCGCGCCGGGCTGGTTCAAGGACAAGCTCGGCGCTACCCGCTGGGGCGCGGTGACGGTGCAGAACGAGGCGATCACCCCGTTCAAGGACGCCACCCACTACAACAACTTCTATGAATTCGGCACCGACAAGGGTGACCCGGCGGCCAATGCCGGCAGCCTGAAAACCGAGCCGTGGAGCGTTGTAGTGGATGGCGAGGTCGCCAAGCCGGGGCGCTATGCGCTGGAAGACTTCGTCAAGCCCTATCAACTGGAAGAGCGCATCTACCGACTGCGCTGCGTCGAGGCCTGGTCGATGGTGATCCCGTGGTTGGGCTTCAGCCTGGCGCAGGTGCTCAAGCAGGTCGAGCCGACTTCCAAGGCGCGTTATCTGCGCTTCGAAACCCTGCAGGACCCGAAGGTAATGCCGGGCCAGCGCTCATCCTTTGCCTTGATCGACTGGCCGTACGTGGAGGGGCTGCGCCTGGACGAGGCGATGAACCCATTGGCGATTCTTGCGGTGGGCATGTATGGCCGTGAACTGCCTAACCAGAATGGCGCGCCCCTGCGGCTGATCGTGCCGTGGAAGTACGGTTTCAAGAGCATCAAGTCGATCGTGCGCATCAGTCTAGTGGCGGAGCAGCCGCAAACCACCTGGGAGCGCCTGGCGCCGACCGAGTATGGCTTCTATGCCAACGTCAACCCGACGGTCGATCATCCGCGCTGGACGCAGGCCCGTGAGCGGCGGCTGCCGAGTGGCCTGTTCAGCCCTAACGTGCGCGATACCTTGATGTTCAACGGCTATGGCGATGAAGTGGCGTCGTTGTACAGCGACCTTGATTTGCGGAAGAACTACTGATGCGTTATCCCTGGCTGCGCCTGGGCATTTTTGTGCTGGGCTGTCTGTTCCCAAGTTGGTGGCTGTATGAGGCGGCGACCAACCAGCTCGGCCCCGACCTGGGCAAGATCATCATGGACCGGCTGGGCCTGGGGGCGCTGATCTTCCTCCTGATCACCCTGAGCATGACGCCGCTGCAGCGGCTTACGGGTTGGTCGGGCTGGATCGTGATTCGGCGGCAGCTGGGGCTGTGGAGCTTTGCTTATATAGTGCTGCACATGATCACCTACATGGTGTTCATCCTCGGCCTGGACTGGGGGCAGTTTGGCGTCGAGCTGCGCAAACGGCCGTACATCATTGTCGGGGCGCTGGCTTTCCTTGGTTTGCTGGCATTGGCGTTGACTTCCAACCGTTACAGCCAGCGGCGTCTGGGGGCACGCTGGAAGAAGCTGCACAAACTGGTGTACGTGATTCTTGGGCTGGGTTTGCTGCATTTTCTGTGGATCGTGCGCTCGGACCTTAAAGAGTGGGCGATCTATGCCTCGATTGGCGGGCTGTTATTGCTGCTACGCATACCGCTGGTGGCGCGGCGTGTTCCTCGCTTGCTGGGTAAGCGGAGTAGGGCGGCGTGAGGGCCTATTCAGGCGTTATTGCACAAAGCTGAAATTAACGGTTGACGGGGTTCTGTAAGCGCTTATAATGCGCC
>CAUQIJ010000018.1:0-91753 GCA_963518285.1 uncultured Pseudomonas sp.
TCATTTCGCAAAACCCCTATCTGCGCGAGCAGGTAGGGGTTTTGTCTTTTCCGGGGTCCGGAAATCCGGGGCTGCGTGACCCGTTGTCCAGTCTGTGCCCAAGATGAGAAACAAAGCGCTACAGATAATGATTCCTGTTTGCTAAAGTGCCGTGGAACCCTCATCCACCACGACCAGCAGGTCCGCTCATGGCTATCCCTAATTTCCCCCGCAAAAATGCGTTTAACTCAGTGTGGCTGCCTATCGGGCTGGTCGCGAGCATGACCTCACCTTTCGCCTTGGCGCAAACGACGCTGGACAGCCCGCAGCCAGCCAGCACCAGCACAAGCCCTGGAGCCGTATTGGAGCTGGAGGAGACCGCGATCTCAGCAAGCGCCGATGCTTCGAGAGAAGGCCTGATACCCGAGTACGAGGGCGGTCAGGTAGCCCGGGGTGGACGTGTGGGTATCCTTGGCAACAAGGACTACATGAGTACGCCATTCACCTCGACGTCCTACACCAATCAGCTGATCCAGGATCAGCAGGCACAAAGTGTCGCCGACATCCTTCAGAACGACCCCTCGGTGCGGGTTGCTCGCGGCTTTGGCAACTTTCAGGAACTGTACGTAATGCGCGGCTTCCCGCTGTATTCAGACGACATCGCTTACAACGGCTTGTACGGGCTGTTGCCGCGCCAGTATGTCGCTGCCGAATTCATCGAGCGGGTTGAAGTATTCCGCGGTGCCAACGCCTTTCTCAACGGCGCCGCGCCTGGCGGTACCGGGATCGGCGGTGCGATCAACATTCTACCCAAGCGCGCACCCAATGAGCCGCTCACTCGTCTGGCTGTGGGGGCCGAGAACAGGGGCTTTGGTACCGTTTCCGCGGACGTGGCACGACGCTTTGGCGAAGAAGATCGCTTTGGCGTGCGCGTCAACGTGGCCAAGCGTGGAGGGGAGACTGCGGTTGAAGACCAGGACCGTAGCCTGGACATGTTCGCCCTCGGCCTGGACTATCAGGGCGAGCGCCTGCGCTTGTCCGCGGATGTCGGCCACCAATACCACTTCATCGACAACCCACTACCCAGCGTCACGCCGACCGGCAGGGTGCCGAGCCCGCCTGACGCCGACAAGAACTACGGCCAGTCGTGGACCTATTCCAAAGAGAAGCAGACGTTCGGTACCTTCCGCGCGGAGTATGACTTGAGCGACGCCGTCACCACGTGGGCGGCTGTTGGTATGCGCAAGGGCGAGGAGAAGAACGTGCTCGCCAACCCTTCTTCCAATGAGGCGGGCGTGACCACTTCCAACCGTTTCGACAACTACCGCGAAGAAACCATCACCACCGGCGAAGTCGGCATGCGCTTCAATCTGCAGACCGGCCCGGTGTCCCACCAATGGGTGGTTTCCGGGTCGATGTTCGACAGCAAGGATCGAAACGCATGGGCGGGTAACTTCGGCGGGTTTGCCGGTGATCTTTACAACCCCGCTGACCTAGCCAAACCAGATAATGTGAGCTTCAGCGGTTCCCTGTCCGATCCACACATCACCGCCCGCACGCACACCCAAAGTCTGGCCATCGCCGACACGCTGGGCTTCTTCGATGATCAATTGCTGGTCACGCTGGGTGCCCGTCGTCAGGGCATGGACGTAACGGGCTATGACTACAACAGCGGCGACAAGACATCGAAGTACAACCGCTATGAGACCACCCCCGTTGCAGGCGCCGTGTACCAGCTGAACGAGCAGTTCTCGGTCTATGCCAACTACATCGAAGGCCTGACCAAAGGCGATACGGCCGGCGCCACCACGACCCTGCCTGACGGTTCTACCGCGCCTGTCCTGAACGCTGGGGCCTCGCTCGCCCCTTACGTTGCCAAACAGACTGAGCTTGGCGTGAAATACGATGGCGGCGCCTTGGGCGGTAGCCTGGCTGTATTCGAAACGCGCAAGCCGGTAGGCATTGTCGAGAACCAGGTATTCAAGGACGGCGGCGAGCAACGCAACCGCGGCATCGAACTGTCGCTGTTCGGCCAGCCAACCCAAGGCATCCGCCTGCTAGGTGGCGTAACGCTGCTCGACGCAGAGCTGAGCAAAACCCAGAACGGTGACAACGATGGTAACGAGCCAATCGGCGTGCCGAAGGTCCAGGCCAATATCGGTGGCGAATGGGACGTGCCTGGCGTAGAGGGTCTGACCCTGACCAGCCGCGTTATCTATACCAGCAGCCAATACGTGAACAACGCCAACAGTCTCGAGATCCCTTCCTGGACCAGGCTTGATCTGGGAGCACGCTACGGCTTCAAGGTGGATGACAAGGACGTGACTCTGCGTGCACGTCTGGATAACGTGGCAGGTCGAGACTATTGGGCATCAACCGGCGGTTACCCAGGCTCGAACTATCTGGTCCTGGGCGCACCACGCACGCTTTCGGTCAGCGCATCGGTGGATTTCTGATGAGTTGACCGCGCCGGCACTTCTGCGAGTGCCGCTGGCGTGCTGATGACCGCTCCAGTCTTCGCAGCTTCGGCAATGGCCTCAGTGATGATCAGATTTCTGAGGCCATCGCGCACTGTGACCAGCGGCTCTTCAAGTCCCTGAATAACCCGGCAGAAGTGCTCGAGCTGCAGCTCCAGTGGATCCCGACGATCAACATCGGCGGTCGCCGTTTGAAAAGGCTTGAACCAGGAACGGTCTTCAGCGCGAGCATAGTATTTAAGGCGCATTGTGGGTACTGCAAGCGACCCGTTCTTGCCGCTGATGACGTAGCAGTCTTCATCAGCATAGGCGGCATAGCTCGCATTCTCCCGGGACGTCTGCTCCCAGCTACGGGCACACCCCGCAGAGTCCGACAGTAGAAACGAGCCCAGTGCACCGTTGGCAAAACGCAGGCCGATACACACCGTGTCTTCGACCGGGAATTTTCGCGCGGCATTCGATTGCATGGCCTGGACGGCAACGATCTCGCCGCACAGCGAGCGCAAGTTGCCGATCTCGTGAATCATGTTGATCAGGATCGGGCCGCCACCTTCCTGACGGCGCCACACGGCCGCATCGAAGTAATCATCCGGCTTGTAGAACAGCGCGCTGCCCTGCACAGCAACAATGTGGCCGAGCACGCCGTCGCTGATGATCTCCCGTGCCTTGGCGAGCACCGGACTGTGTGCTCGATGGTGCCCGACCAGCAAACGCGCGCCTTTTGCTGTTGCAGCAGCAAGCAGACGCGTGCCTTCTGCAACGCTGTGGGCGACGGGTTTTTCGATCAAGGCGGCAACGCCTGCGTCGACGCATTGCAACGCCTGCTCCACATGCAGCGCATTGGGCGTGGCAAGGATCACGCCGTCCGGCTTGATGTTGTCGAACAGGGCTGTCAGATCAGCGTATTGAGGAACGCCCAGCGCGGTCAGGTAATCGGCTGGGATCGTCATCGGGTCAACAACGGCAACCAGTTCACAAGACAGGCTCGCTTGCACGAGTTCGATATGGCGGCGACCGATCATGCCGACGCCGGCCACCGCAATTCTGATTCTGGACATGATTTGATCTTCACAGGATTTGTTTTTGTGTTCCTGACAGGCAGCGCTGGCTCATCAGGTGCTGTTAGGATCCAGCCTACTATCGCCGGCGAAGGTCATAATGGGCTCAAATGGAATATCAGAATTCTCAATTGCTGAACAATGACCCCTTCCTGCGTGACCTTTTGCTGTTCACTGCGATCGCTCGGTGTTCGAGCTTCGTCAGTGCAGGCGCTGATTTGGGCATCTCGCCAGCGCACGTCAGCAAACGCATTGCGACACTTGAGCAAAGCCTCAACTGCAAGCTGTTCAGCCGCACGACCCGTCGCGTCAGCATCACCCGTGAAGGCGAGGCGATGTTGGTCTGGGCGAAACAGATTCTGGAAAACGTGCACGGCATGCTGGAGACGTCCCACGGCGACCGCGTAGAACCCAGAGGCCTGTTGCGGATCAGCACCAGTCAACGCCTCGGCCGTTTCCACGTAGCACCCATTCTCGGCCTGCTGCGCAAGCGCTACCCGAAGCTAGAGATCTGGATCGAGTTGATGGACAGGCGCACGGACCTGATCGGAGAGCAGTTCGATATCGATATTCGGGTAGGGGAGGTGAGCGAGCAGCATCTGATTGCTCACAAGATCGCCAGCAGCCAGAGGATTCTATGTGCCGCCCCCAGCTATGTGGCCGAGCGAGGCCATCCGGCTTCGTTAGCAGACCTTGCGCAGCACGACTGCCTGCTGCTGCGCGACAGGGACAGCAGCTTTGGTTTATGGCGCCTCGAAGGGCCAGGCGGCATGGAGACCGTCAAGGTGACCGGGCCTATGGCATCGAACAACAGCGACATCGTGCGCGAGTGGGCGCATGAAGGGCTGGGCATCATCATGGCGTCTACCTGGGACGTCGCCCCCAGTTTCGCGGAAGGCAAGCTCATGCGACTGCTGCCTGCCTGGCATCAGGTTGCAGATATCTCGGCGGTGACGACGGTCCGTGCTTCGCAGTCAGAAAAAATCAGGGTGTGCCTTGAGTTTTTGACTGAGCAATTGACCGCTGGTGCTTATGCGCTTGGTGGCATGACTGCCTGAGCGCCCCATCAAGAAGCATCGCTTTCGGCCTTGGCCTGCTGGACCGGGCGTTCAAACTGCAGAAAGCAAAAAGCCCGCAATCAGCGGGCTTCAGGTGTTTCGCATAGACGCTGGTAGTCGTCTATGTAGTGCGTTTGGTGCCCCGAGGGAGACTAGAAGTGTATTGATATGACCTAGTGTTTATTGGGGTTTACGTCTTATTAAAAAATCCATACTCACAATCCTACTCACATTTTACTGAGTGGGTGTCCCCGGCCCTCGTCCTCTTCCAAGTCTTTAACCCAGTGCTCCATCATTTCGCATAGTTGGCGGGTAATTGGGAATTTAGCCGCGAGCCAGGTGGAGGGAACGAACACATGGCCATCAGACATGGCGTAGGGGGTGTCACTGATCTGCGTGCTAAACAGCACCACCTGTTCATCACCAGCGAAGGCCGCCGGAACAAAGATTGTCCCGGTGTTGGAGATAGCCACGGTCAACATCCACCAGGGCGCCCCTTTGTCCCCTTGAAATTCCACCCAATCCAATTCCACGTTCACGTTCCTTGCTTGAAGAGATCGCCCTCGGACCACCGCGATGCGGGCAGCCGATCCTACCGTAGATACTCACCTGCGCGTTGCAGCAACGTCGGTTTGTTTGAGGGGTTGTTCTACCGGTAGGCACGGGAGACGAGTTGGTTAGGTACTTTTCCGACCAAAACCCCTATTTATGGGGCTTTGGCTGTTTTGAAGAAACAACAACCAACCACCCAACTTGGGTCATACATAGCGAAGAAGCGGGGCCCGAATTACCCCCTATGGGCGGTATAGCCGGGAGTACCTTTGGGTGGGGAGGGGGGCGACCGAGGGGCATATTGGCTACCCGTCGCTGGGCGTGTTAAGCGGGTGTCAGTGGTGCCCTGAATTGTCCAGTTGTGCCCATTTAATGCAGTCGTGCCCATGTATAAGTGTGGGCACGACTGAGGGCACGAGTGCAAACCTGACGCAAAGCTCCATCATGAGCCCGGATCGGGCGCCTGTGTAATCGCTCTAGCTGCAGCGCAGATCAGCGCCAAAGCCCGGTATTGCCCGGTACATCGCCGAGACAGGGTGAGGCGGCTTTATCGTCCAAGGCCAGCGTGGGCGAGGCCTCCAGCGATTCCGTGTGTCCATCCCAAGGGAGGATGCAGGAAGGAGGGGAATGAATCAGATTAAAACCCAGTGCGTCTAAATGTTCGTGCCAATCCTCCAATGCCCGCCGTTTCAAGCCCTCGGCAGTGGTGTGGATGTAAGTGGCATCAAGATCTTTCATCGCGTGATTCAGCAGCATTTCTCCCACCATGTAATCCACACCTAGGTCAGTCCACGCAGTGCGGGCCACCTTACGCAGATCATGGCTGGACCATTCGGCTTTGGCTAAGTCGGTGAACAGGTTGCTGGCCTTGCTCGCGCTAATCGCCGAGCCTGCATTGCCGGGAAACAGCAGCGGCCCACTGTACCCATCCGTCTGCTGCCGAACTCGATACCGACGAAGCAGCGCGCAAGCCTGGGCCGATAGCGGCAGCTTGTGCTCAGCCTTGGTCTTAGTGTCGCCTGCCGGGATGAACCATTGGCCACTTTCGAGGTTGACGTTGCGCCAGCGCGCCAACCGGGTTTCGCCCAGTCGGGTGCCGTGGCACAGCATCATCAATGCCAGCATCACTCCTGCCGGCTCGGCCTCAAAGGCATCCGCCAGAATACGCAACAATGCTTGCAGGTCGTCGCCACGCAGACGAGCAGGCTTGGGCTTGATCCGAGTTCGGACAAAGTCGGTGTACTTGAGACTTGCCATTGGATTAACACGGAGCATGTCCAGCCGCATCGCTTGGCGAAATGCTACTGCAAGTACGCCATACACTGAGCGCACGAACGAGAGCGCATAGCGCTCCTGCATAGGCCACATTAGGCGGCGGTCCAGTTCTGACTTCGTCACGTTGTGAAGCGGAAGATCACCCAAGCATGGGATTAGATGGCAATTCAATGCAGATTTGGCGCTGGCTTTGCGCTTCGCCGACAAACCACGATCACGCGCCATTCGGTCCAGCCACCACGCCAGCAGTTCACCGACCTTGCGCCAGTTAGTGGTGATCGAAGTCGCCGAAACATCCAACGTACGCCTAGCCAAAATTTCGGGGAGTGTCGCTAGCAGGGTCTTTGTGTTGATACCGGGGTAACTCCCGGCTTTACGCCATACCTGATCTACAACGACGTGCCACGCTCCGCGAGTGCGATCAGTTGTGGAATAGCGGAAACGAATTTCCCGGTGACGGGAGTCGCGCAGTTGACGAACTTCGCCGCCAGCATGGCGGCGAATCTCGGCGTCACTAATGGCGACGGTAAGGGTTTTAGCCTTGGGAGGGGACATTGCTCACTGGCACTCAGGACCCGGTGTTGATTTTGGCGCGCACCAAGCCGCGATAGTCGAGCGGCGCCACGCCGGCATCGATTCGCACCTTGAGGCTGACCCCATCCACGGACCAGCCTTCCTGCTCCTCCAGGTAGGGCGTATCAACGCCATCCAGGTAGGCCACTTCGATGGTGTCCGCGCCCTGTTCTGCCGCCACGTACCAGTACGGTGTTGCCACCCGATCCAGGCGACTCTCGACGATCAGTTGACCCATTTTGCTGACTGGGTTGGCAATTCCGCTGTTGGAGTCGGCGCCCGGCAACGAGGTGCTGTTGAGCACTTGCATTGCGGCGGATTCGAGACCTGCCGGCACGATGATGAAGGCGGGCGAGATGTTGAGCGCGGTGTCGAAATCATCCTTCTGCAAGCGCATCTTGCGGCGCAATTCGCCCAGGATCGTCGGGGACATAGGAACACCGCTTTCATCGACGTTACCGTGCCCGACGCTAAACAGCGGTTGGCCGTCAACGAACTTCGCATTAGTGGTCAGTACTGAATAGACCAGATCGCCAATGGTGCGGCTGGCCGAGCGGCCCAGGTTTGCAGGCAGCGTGCTGAAGGCGTTCAAGTCGTCGTTGATAATCGCTTGGCGGGTGATGCTGAACAGGCCGCCATAGGTGGCCAGTGCGATTGGTGCGCCACGGTCGTTGCAACTGACGTATTTGTACTCGGCGCCTTCGTGAACCCTGGGCAGTGTTGGAAAGCCCGACATACCCACGCGGTGAGCGGTGTGGAAGTTGCTCAACGACCCCTTCTTGGTCCAGCGTTGGAACGTCTCGCCGCTGCCCTCCCAGCCACGCAACATGGCTTTTCCAGACACGTCCATCAGCACGCTGCCGAAGTCACTGGTGGTGTGGGTAAAGGCCGCGCCGACCAGTTGCATTTTCGTGCCGTAGCCGGTTACGCCTACACCGCGCTCGGTGAGCGAGGCGCGGGCCATCTCTGCCAAGGTCATGGTGCGGAAGGGGTTGCGGTTATCTTGGGCTTGAGCAAGCCCCAGGCGAGCGGTTAGCGCATCGACCATGCCGTCTCGCACAATGTTGCCATTAGACAGGTGGCCATGATGGGTAATGACACCAGTTGGCGTAGTGTCTGCGCCAATAGCAGCCAAAATTGCATTGTTTGCTTGCTGAACGCTGTAGGTCATGAATTCTTTGCTCGCTTGTAGTTGCTGAACGCGCTCGAGGCCTGCGAAAGGTGCGGCCAACGCGGTGAGTTTTTGGCGGTGGGATTCCCGGCTGTCGGTGAGCCGGTGGCGGCTTTGAGCGGCGGCAAAAGGGGTTTTGAAGATTGCGCGCATGAAAGACACGGCTTTAGCGGCATGACTCGGCTTGCTACGTTCGGCATTGTCGATACGGTGCGCGAAGCCCGCGTCCACCGCCTCATAGCTGTTGAACCAAGTTTCAGCACCCATGATGGCGGCGATCTTTTCCGCGCTCAGGCCAGTTCGTTCGATGTAAAGCGCAACCATTTCCCGACTTGCCACGTCGAGCGTTTCGGCAGTCTTGCGCATTTGGGCTGCGTCGCCTGATGCGACCGTCCAGGGGTTATGAACCATCAAGAGGCTGTGCTCGGCCATCACGATCTCATCGGCAGCCAGCGCCACCAGCGTGGCTGCACTGGCGCACAAACCATCTACGAGAGCCGTGACGTGGCCCGGATGTTTGCGCAGGATGCTGTAGATCGCCAGGGCGTCGGTTACGCTGCCGCCAGGGCTATTGATGTGGACTGTGAGCGGCAGTTGGCCGACCACCATAGCCTTGACCTTCTGAGCTGTGACCTCGTCGATCACGTCATAAATTTGCAAGTCCATGATCAGCCCTCGGCGCTAACGGCTTCATCGCTAGTGGCTTGTTCCCAAGGGCGAGGCATGGGCGCGGCAACGTGGTCGCACCATTTACGGATCGCATGTCGTGCGAGAGCGGCCAGGCTGAACACTGGGGCGTGTTCCCCGGCTTGAGCATCAATGCAGCGTTTGACGTGCTCCAAGTCGCGGATACAGCCTTCGTCCAGGTGAATGGTCATGCGGTTATTGGTGGTGGTACCGCTTTTGGTGATGCGTTTTTTGGTGATACGTTTCTTGGTCATTGGGGAACTCCGTGGGCTTTCTGAAATGCTGAAAATGTCAGCAATGTGAGAAAGCACACATTGGAGAATCCACGCCTGCTGCTCAACGCGGTACTTAGTCAACCTTGGACGGTTTTATCCAAATAGCTCTGGATATCGGCGACCTTGTAGAATCTACGGTTACCGCGACGCATGAAGGGGAGCGGTGATTGTCCTGCCGCCGCCAAACGTCGTAGATAGGAGGGCGCATAGCCGACAAGTGCAGCAGCGGCGAATTCAGGAACTAGTCCGCCAAGCAGGGGATTAACATCCATCGCCTCTAGGCGCGCCTGAATTTCTTCTTCAATCGTATTCACATTACCTCCGTCCCGGCCATTGCCGGCGGACTTTTGAGAAAGCGTCGTTACGCGTAACGGGATTGCTTAACATCATGCAAATGACTCGTTTGGCATCAAGGCATGGCTCGCGCTTATTGGTCGTGAATCTGCGGGCGCGGGGAACAGCGCATATGCTCCCTGGGCTTGCGGGAGTGACCAGGTGACCAATGTCTCCCCACCGAATCCAGATCGCGCGGTCACCACAGAAAGCCGCTCGCGAGCCCTGCGAATCTGCTTCTGGGTGTAGCCGTTGTCGGTCATCAGCTTTTTTGCTTCGCGGCCAGTTAAAGCGCCTGCGCTCAGAATCCGTCGTAACGCCTCTGCAGGGTCATCGCCGTCTTCCAATCGTTCGTCATCGGATGCTTCAACATCGCCCAGAATCTCGCGCGCAGTTCCCTCAATCGCGGAGCCCCAGAGGACTCGTGTCGTTTCAATTCCATCGCTGATATCACAAGGCTCAATCGTGTAGGACACGCCGCCTTCATCGGTGCCGATGTTGGACTTAGCGCGAGCTAATACGCGGGCATCTGATCCCTCCTGTTTGGCCGCGACCAACACGGTTCGGGCCAGAGCGGAGAAAGCCTGTGAGCCGATCACTCGATCTGCTGGTGACGAACCCATGCCGCCCTTTGCAAAGTGAGAAATACCGACCACAGCGCAGTTGTTCTGCTCGGCAAAGTCTACGACCCCCTGCAATGCTCGCCTCACGTCATTGGCTTTGTGCATGTCCCCTTTGACCGCGCTGACAATAGGGTCAAGCATCAGAAGGGACGCGCCGCCTATGTCATCGGCAGTCGCTCGAAGCAGCGCGATGTCATTGGCCGGGTCGAACGGGTCAGCATCGCCCTGAGCGTTGGTGCGCCCCTGGATGATGTACACCCTGTCCATATCAGCACCAGCAGCGGTCAAGCGAGGGATCAGTGTATCGGCGGGATCATCCTCACTTGACCAGATCAAGGCATTGCCAGGCTCGTTGCAGCGGCTTCCATCAGGCCAGCGCCCGCCTGTGGTAATGGTAGCGATCAGACCAAGGAGCAGCGTGGTTTTCCCCGTGCCGCCAGCGCCCGCGAGGATGTGCAGTTTCCCTTTTGCAAGCCAACCAGGCCAAAGCCAGCGGATGGCTACCGGCTTGATTGATGCAGCGCTGGCCACCTTCACTTTCCAAAGTGCTGGTGTCGCCTCTCGGTTGATCGAGCTGAGTGGCTCGGCCCATTCTTCGGCAAATCGGTCAGTAGTCATTTGACCCCCAGGCGCTGCTTGGCAAGGTTAAAGCGCACTAGGTCGTCAGCTTCCAAAATTCCTTGTTGCTGGAGAAATTGGCCGATTCGAACAATCATGCGCTCATGCTCAATCGCGGCTTTACTTGGGCCGCGACGCCTTTCTTTACTCCCTGGGAACAGGTCGCGAAGCTGTAAACCAATAGCTTGAACAATGTCGTTAGCGCTGCAGCCCGCCCAGCACTTAATCAAAACGATACCGTCGCTGGTTTCGGAAATCGCGAGGCTTGGGGACTTATCCAGGTGGGCAGGGCAGCAAGCGATCCACTTGTTAGCTCCTGCGCTTTTTACTTTGTCCAGGCGGCTAATAACGTTTTCGAGGCAAGCCGAACCCGTCAGCGCAGATTGGCGCTGTGTTGGAATATTCATGTTTATTCCCCTTGGTGGCTTCTTTCAGCTATTTCCAGCTGGCCAACAACAGAGTTTATTGTTGCCAGGGCACTTTCAAGGGTATGGGAAACCATGAATGCGGTGTTACCCGCCAGCGCGGTATCTCCAACGGCTGCTTCTGTAATTACATCTCTTACGCTATTGAGCAGATCAACGGCTGCATATAGAGCCGCCTGGGCACTGACGCCGGGATTCACCGAAAAGAGGTCATTTTTTCGGAAAGCGTGTGGTGGAGCAAAGAAAGGCGTGCGGCCAGTAGTAAGGAGCTTCATTGGGCACCTCCAACCAGCAAAGACTCAAAGAAGCGAGCACGCGCCATCTCGGAGTTGTAGCGCTGACGGCGTACTTTGAGACTGGATTTGCTTTTGAGCTGGGCAACTGCGCGAGCGCGGTGGCGTTCTGCTCTTTTTTGAACTTCGGACGGACTGAGGGTGAATAGACGCGTAAGCATGGGTGTAGCTCCTTGGACGAAGGGGCCACCACCGACTGCCGCCAAGCAGAGTTGGGTGGTGGGTTGCGCAGGATTGGCGGACCGGCGTCCAAGGGAACCGGCGCACACGGAGGTGCTCCCACGCAACCCACCATAAAGCTGACTTGCAGGCACAAAAAAAGCGCCTGCAATGCAAAGATGGGCGCTGTAGCGCCTCGGACAGTTCAGGCCGCCAAGCCTGGTCGCTGAATTTGCAGCGACGTGCGAACCATAGCCGCTAGGGCGCTTAGCTGCAATCGTTTTTTGCAGTGGTGCCCAATGCCCCTCACTAATGCCCCAGCTTTGAGCATGGGCATGACTGATCAAAAAGGGCACGACTGACGAATCTTCTCCAAACCGGAAGGGGAGATAGCTGCTCACGCCACATCTCCTCGGCTTTCGGCTATTCGCTGTTCGCACCAGTCCAGAACTTCGCTTTCGATCCATACGACGGACTTCGGGCTCAGGCTGATTTGCTTGGGGAACCTGCCTGCGGAAACGCGACGATAGATTTCCGTGCGTGACAGCCCCGTAATGGTTTCTACCTGCTGGCGTTTGATGAAGCGTCGGGCTGGTTGTTTGGAATCGTTATCGGGAGCCATCGTTTGCACCTCCTGGGGCGCTGTGGGGATGGCTGGGGATTTAATACCCGCTTTCCGTTGGATAAAACCAGTGCACCGTGTCGCAAAAGGGGTTATCCGTTACGTGCGGGGGGATTTTCCGCGTCCAGGGCGCCGCGCGTACTCAGGGGCAACCTGTTTAATCCACTCTTTAATCCGCTCAATTTGCGGCAGGTTCTGTACACCTTCCCTTTCAAGAATGTCTTTGACTTCGGTCGCCATATCAGAAATGCGGTACTCATGCTCGGAGTCAGCGGCCCATATTGCCGACGCAATGGATCGTGCTCTATCACTTCGTTCTGATGCTTTAGCATTTTTCTCAGCTAGGGGGTTTATTCGGGCTGAAAAATTTTTATGGCGCTCTGCAGTGTTGCCTGCGATTACTGCCTGAGAAGCTCCAATAAATACTCCGACTGTTGTTAGTAGTTCCGTGGAGATGTTTGGATGGGCATCTATTAGATTTTCCAGTGCATCAAAAGCAAGGCCGAACATTTTTCCTGAATACTTTCTTGTTACGCGACCTTCGGACAGCATGAGGCTGGCGCATGCCATATTACGCAAGGTCTCGAGATTCGGAGAGCGTAAGTTCTGCAACAAGTCATCTGAATTTTTCTTGATCAGGTCTTTTGCTAGAGCTCTAAGCTCCCAAGATGGCAGTTCATCCAAATCCATTTCAGATTCATCGTTGATCCAAGCTTCAAAAAAACTCTCGTGTGTTTCTGTATTCATTGGTACTGAGCTCAAAACTGCATCGTTTCTGAAAATAGTTGTCAAGCTTTGATATTGACAACGTTGCTATGGGCTCCCAGGCAAAGGGTGTCGATTGAGTCAGCCCACTCCTGCATCATTTTTCGTCGCTGTTCAAGGTAGTGAGCATGGTTGTAAGTGTCACGAATTGAGTCCTGGTCACCATGCGCTAGTTGGCGTTCGATCCAGTCCCGGTTGTAGCCTCGGGTATTGAGGCTAGTACTCAAAAGATGACGAAAACCATGTCCAGTCTGACGGCCTTCATAGCCCATGGTGGAGAGCGCTTTATTAACGGTGTTTTCGCTCATGGGCCTTGTCCGATCATTGCGCCCAGGGAAGACCAGAGAATAGGCACCGGTCAGCTCATGCAGGGTACGCAGCAGTACCACGGCTTGGCGCGGGAGAGGAACTATGTGAGGGCGACGCGCCTTCATCCGTGCTGCAGGGATCGTCCAGGTCGCTGAATCCAGGTCGAACTCCTCCCATGGCGCCAGCCGAAGCTCGCCGGGGCGCACTGCCGTTAGCAGAAGCAGGCGAATGGCAATCTTGCTGGTGAAGTCGCATTGGGCTGTCTCCAGCTTCTCAAGCAGTTCCGGCAACTCGGCTTCTGAAACGTGCGGATGGTGGCGAGTGCGAGGGGCGTGGGCGGCTACCACGTCAAGATCAGTGGCTGGGTTGCCGGGCACTACGCCCTTTGCCAGGCCGAAGCGGAATATCTGACTCAGCCACTGGCGAACCTTGCGTGCGACATTGAACGCCTCTCGCTGCTCGATCTTGCGCACTAGGTCTACAAGTTCAGGGCGCTGGACCTCGGCGGCGGGCCGCTTGCCAATCACCGGGAGAATGTCTGATTCCAGGTACTGCAAGGCCTTCGACGCAGTGGCCGGTGCCCATCGCGGCTGGTTGTAGTCGTACCATTCCCGTGCCAGCGATTCGAGCGTCAGGGCCTGGGTCGCAGCGGCTGCCTTTTCCTGCTGTTTATAGGCACTTGGGTCGATACCTTGCGACAAGAGTTTTCGAGCAGCATCCCGGCGCTCGCGGGCATGGGCGAGAGTAACGGCCGGGTAAGTGCCCAAGCCAAGCATTTTGGCCTTGCCTTCGAAGCGATAGCGAAGGCGCCAAAGCTTCCCGCCAGCTGTTGTCACCTCCAGGCAGAGACCCTGGGCGTCGGCGATGCGGTATAGCTTGTCGCGGGGTTTGGCGGTGCGGATGGCGGTATCGGTGAGCGCCACGGCGACTCCCTTGCAGTAGCCCAACCGCAGAGCATTGCGGTCGGTATGTGAGTAGGATTTTGGACCGAACTCGGCCTACTCACAAATCTACTCACATAAAATTGGGCTTACAAGGGAATCGTCGGGAATGCTGGGCACAAAAAAACCGGCCAAGTAGCCGGTTTCTCTGGTGTTCCGGGTCTGGTAGGGACCGCCTGGAACTATGTGATGGTGCCCCGAGGGAGACTCGAACTCCCACTCCTTTCGAAAACGGATTTTGAATCCGCCGCGTCTACCAATTCCGCCATCAGGGCTTGTCGGGCGGCAGTATAGAGAGGCTCCGCGGGTCGGTCAATCGGCTTTCATGGAGAATTTTCACAGGTTGGGCTAAACTTTGCGGCCCTGTCGAACCGAACACAATCATGCGCGTCGCCGATTTTTCCTTCGAACTCCCCGATTCCCTGATCGCCCGCCATCCACTGGCCGAGCGCCATGGCAGCCGACTGCTGGTTCTTGATGGACCGAGCGGCGCGCTGGCTCATCAGCAATTCACCGATCTGCTCGAACACCTGCGCCCAGGTGACCTGATGGTGTTCAACAACACCCGGGTGATCCCGGCGCGTTTGTTTGGCCAGAAAGCCTCGGGCGGCAAGCTCGAAGTGCTGGTCGAGCGCGTGCTCGACAGCCACCGGGTGCTGGCCCATGTGCGTGCAAGCAAGGCGCCCAAGGTGGGTACGCAGTTGCTCATCGACGGTGGTGGCGAGGCCGAGATGGTCGCTCGCCACGACACGCTGTTCGAGCTGCGCTTCAACGAAGAGGTGCTGCCGCTGCTCGATCGCGTCGGCCACATGCCGCTGCCGCCGTATATCGACCGCCCGGACGAGGGCGCCGACCGCGAGCGCTATCAGACCGTTTATGCCGAGCGCGCAGGTGCCGTCGCGGCGCCAACCGCCGGCTTGCACTTCGACCAGCCGCTGCTCGAGAAAATCGCAGCCAAGGGCGTCGAGAGTGCGTTCGTGACCTTGCACGTGGGCGCCGGCACCTTCCAGCCGGTGCGGGTCGACAAGATCGAAGACCACCACATGCACAAAGAATGGCTCGAGGTCAGCCAGGAGGTGGTCGATGCCGTGGCCGCCTGCCGTGCACGTGGCGGCCGGGTAGTCGCCGTCGGCACCACCAGCGTGCGTTCGCTGGAGAGTGCCGCGCGTGATGGCCAGCTCAAGGCGTTCAGTGGCGACACCGACATCTTCATCTTCCCGGGCCGGCCATTCCATGTGGTCGATGCCCTGGTGACCAATTTCCATTTGCCGGAGTCCACGCTGCTGATGCTGGTCTCGGCCTTCGCCGGTTACCCCGAGACCATGGCGGCCTATGCCGCTGCGGTCGAGCATGGCTACCGCTTCTTCAGTTACGGTGATGCGATGTTCATCACCCGCAATCCGGCGCCGCGTGGCCCCGAGGATCAAGCATGAGTCGCACCTGTCGTATGTCCTTCGAACTGCTGGCCACCGACGGCAAGGCCCGTCGTGGCCGCCTGACCTTCCCCCGTGGCACGGTCGAGACCCCGGCGTTCATGCCGGTGGGCACCTATGGCACAGTCAAGGGCATGCTGCCGCGTGACATCGAGGCCACCGGCGCCGAGATCATTCTCGGGAACACCTTCCACTTGTGGCTGCGCCCGGGCACCGAGGTGATCAAGAAGCACAACGGGCTGCACGATTTCATGCAGTGGAAAGGCCCGATTCTGACCGACTCCGGTGGTTTCCAGGTGTTCAGCCTGGGCGCCATGCGCAAGATCAAGGAAGAGGGCGTGACCTTCGCCTCGCCAGTCGATGGCTCCAAGGTCTTCATGGGCCCGGAAGAGTCGATGCAGGTCCAGCGTGATCTGGGCTCGGACATCGTGATGATCTTCGACGAGTGCACGCCGTACCCGGCCGAGCATGACGTCGCGCGCACCTCGATGGAGCTGTCGCTGCGCTGGGCGCAGCGCTCCAAGGACGCCCACGCCGACAACACTGCGGCGCTGTTCGGCATCGTTCAGGGCGGCATGTATCAAGACCTGCGGGAACGCTCGCTGGAGGCGCTGGTCAACATCGACTTCGACGGCCTGGCCATTGGTGGCCTGTCGGTCGGTGAGCCGAAGCACGAGATGATCAAGGTGCTCGATTACCTGCCGGCAATGATGCCCGCTGACAAACCTCGTTACCTTATGGGGGTAGGCAAACCCGAGGATCTTGTGGAGGGTGTGCGCCGCGGCGTCGACATGTTCGACTGCGTGATGCCGACGCGCAATGCGCGCAACGGCCATCTGTTCATCGACACCGGGGTGATCAAGATCCGCAACGCGTTCCATCGCCATGATGATTCGCCGCTGGATCCGACCTGCGATTGCTATACCTGCAGCAACTTCTCGCGCGCCTATCTGCACCACCTGGACAAGTGCGGCGAAATGTTGAGCAGCATGTTGAATACAATCCATAACTTGCGTCATTACCAGCGCCTGATGGCCGGTTTACGCGAGGCTATTCAACAAGGTAAATTGGCCGCCTTTGTCGACGCCTTCTATGCCAAACGCGGGCTTGCCGTGCCGCCTTTGGACTGACTGACTGTAACCGTTTGCCAACCCAACACGTTGCAACATAACAACTGGAGTGTCACATGAGCTTTTTGATCCCCGCCGCCTACGCGGACGCCGCAGCCCCTGCCGCCGGCCCTATGGGTGGTGGTTTCGAGTGGATTTTCCTGGTCGGCTTCCTGGTCATCTTCTACCTGATGATCTGGCGTCCACAGGCCAAGCGCGCCAAAGAGCAGAAGAACCTGCTGGGCAACTTGCAGAAAGGTGACGAAGTTGTCACCAACGGCGGCATCGCCGGCAAGATTGTCAAGGTTTCCGATGACTTCGTGGTACTGGAAGTGTCCGACACCGTCGAAATGAAGTTCCAGAAGGGCGCCGTGGCTGCGACCCTGCCTAAAGGTACGCTCAAGGCTATCTGAGGTACCGGTTTTACTTTTTCCAGTCGGGGCGCGCAAAGCGCCCCGCGTCTTGAACGGGCGGCGTGATGCTGAACAAATATCCTCTGTGGAAATACGCACTGATCGTGCTGGTGCTGGCGATCGGTTTCATTTATTCCGCTCCCAACCTCTACCCGGATGATCCGGCTGTACAGATCAGTGGTGCCAGTTCGGCGCTGCAGGTCAACCAGGCCGACCTCGATCGCGTCAACAGGGCGCTGACCGAAGCGGGTATCACCGTGAAGGGCACCAGCCTGGGCGAGAAGGGCAGTGGTCTGGTACGCCTGACCGACCAGGAAGACCAACTGCCAGCCAAGGATGTGGTGCGCAAGGCCCTGGGCGATGATTACGTCGTGGCCCTGAACCTGGCTCAGACTACTCCGCAATGGCTGCGTAACCTGGGTGCAAGCCCGATGAAGCTCGGTCTGGACCTGTCCGGTGGTGTGCACTTCCTGCTCGAAGTGGACATGGACAAGGCCATGAGCGCGCGCATGAAGGTCTACGAAGGCGAAGTGAAGACCCTGTTGCGCAAAGAGCGCATCCGCTACCGCAGCCTGCCTCAGCAGGATGGCGGCATTGTGCTGGGCTTCTCTGACGACGCCACCCGCGAACAGGCCCGTGCCCTGATTCGCAAGAGCTTCACCGATTTCGACCTGACCACCACCGAGCGCAACGAGCTCGCTGTGCTGCGTCTGGCGCTGACCCCGGCCAAGGTTGCCGAGATCCGCGAATACTCGATCAAGCAAAACCTGACCACCGTGCGTAACCGGGTCAACGAACTGGGTGTGGCCGAGCCGCTGGTGCAGCGTCAGGGCGCCAACCGCATCGTGGTCGAGCTGCCAGGCGTGCAGGACACTGCCGAAGCCAAGCGCATCCTCGGCAAGACCGCCAACCTGGAGTTCCGCTTCGGTGCCGAGCCAGGTGCATCCAAGGCCACTACCGAGGTCTTCGAATTCCGTGACGGCGGCCGTTCGGCGCCGGTCGAGCGTGGTTTGATCATCACCGGTGACCAGGTCACCGACGCCCAGGCCAGCTTCGACGAGCAAGGCCGTCCGCAGGTCAACATCCGCCTCGATGGTCATGGCGGCGAGTTGATGAGCCGTGCGACCCGCAGCAACGTCGGCCGCAGCATGGCAGTGATCTTCATCGAGCAGAAGCCGATCACCCGCTACGTCAAGCAGACCGTCGACGGCGTCGAGAAGGAAGTGGCCGTACAGAGCTTCCAGGAAGAGAAAAAGATCATCAGCCTGGCGACCATTCAATCGCCACTGGGCAGCCAGTTCCGCATCACCGGCCTCAATGGCCAGGGTGAATCGTCCGAGCTGGCTCTGCTGCTGCGTGCCGGTGGTCTGGCTGCGCCGATGTACTTCGCTGAAGAGCGCACCATTGGTCCAAGCCTGGGTGCCGACAACATCACCAAAGGTGTCGATGCGTCGCTGTGGGGCATGCTGTTCGTGTCCATCTTCATCATCGCCATCTACCGTGGTTTTGGCGTGATCGCGACCGTTGCCCTGACCGGCAACATGATCCTGCTGCTGGCCTTGATGTCGCTGCTCGGTGCAACCCTGACCCTGCCAGGCATCGCCGGTATCGTGCTGACCATGGGTATGGCGGTCGATGCCAACGTGCTGATCTTCTCGCGGATTCGCGAGGAGCTGAAAAACGGCATGTCGGTGCAGCGCGCCATCCACGAAGGCTTCAGCCGTGCCTACACCGCGATCATCGACGCCAACCTGACCAGCCTGCTGGTCGGCGGTATCCTGTTCGCGATGGGCACCGGGCCGGTCAAAGGCTTCGCGGTAACCATGTCCCTCGGGATTTTCACCTCGATGTTCACCGCCGTCATGGTGACCCGCGCAATGGTCAACCTGACCTGCGGCGGGCGTGACATCAAGAAGCTGTGGGTTTGAGGGAATAACCATGAAAACCATCAACTTCATGGGCGTGCGCAACGTTGCGTTCGCCATCACTGTCCTGCTGACCATCCTGGCGTTGTTCAGCTGGTGGCAGAAGGGTTTGAACTTCGGTCTGGACTTCACCGGCGGTACGCTCATCGAGCTGACCTACGAGCGTCCGGCAGACCTCAAGCTGGTCCGCGCCGAGCTCGCTCAGTCGGGCTTCGAGGACGCCATCGTGCAGAGCTTCGGTGCAACTACCGACCTGCTGGTGCGCATGCCGGGCGACGATCCGCAGCTGGGCAGCAAGGTTGCTGCCGCGCTGCAGAAAGTCGGCGGCGACAATCCGGCCACCCTCAAGCGGGTCGAGTTCGTCGGCCCGCAGGTAGGTGAAGAACTGCGTGACCAGGGCGGCCTGGGCATGCTGCTGGCGCTGGGCGGGGTACTCATCTACCTGGCCTTCCGCTTCCAGTGGAAATTCGCCGTGGGCGCGATCATCTCGCTGATCCACGACGTGGTCGTGACCGTGGGTATCCTCTCGTTCTTCCAGATCACCTTCGATTTGACGGTGCTGGCAGCGGTGCTGGCGATCATTGGTTACTCGCTGAACGACACCATCGTGGTATTCGACCGCGTGCGGGAAAACTTCCGCGTCATGCGCAAGGCTTCGCTGATCGAGAACATCAACGTCTCGACCACGCAGACCCTGCTGCGCACCATCGCTACTTCGGTTTCGACCTTGCTGGCCATCGCCGCACTGTTGATCTTCGGTGGCGACAACCTGTTCGGCTTCTCCCTGGCCCTGTTCATCGGGGTCATGGCCGGTACCTACTCGTCGATCTACATCGCCAACGTGGTACTGATCTGGCTGAATCTGAACAGCGAAGACCTGATTCCACCGGTCAAGACCGAGGGTGTGGACGAGCGTCCATAACCGCAAGCCTCTGCCGTTTGGCGCCAGGAAAGCCGCGAGTGTTGAACTCGCGGCTTTTTTTTTGCTCCAAGGCTGGGACAAGCGCGGGTTGTGGCCCGCTGGTACGATCAGGAGGTTCACGTGAATAAATCAATGCTGGTGGGTGCGGTGCTTGGTGCCGTCGGTGTAACTGCCGCAGGCGCAATGGCAACCTACAGCTTGGTGAACAAAGGCCCAGAGGTCGCCGAGGTGACCGACGTGCAGCCGATCAAGCAGCAGGTCAAGACGCCGCGTGAAGTGTGCAAGGACGTGACCGTGACGCGCCAGGCGCCGGTCAAGGACCAACATCAGATCGCCGGCACTGTGGTCGGTGCGCTGGCCGGTGGTTTGCTCGGCAACCAGGTCGGTGGCGGTACCGGCAAGAAGATTGCCACCGTGGCCGGTGCGGTTGGCGGCGGCTACGCGGGCAACAAGGTGCAGGAGGGCATGCAGGAGCGTGACACCTATACCACCACCCAGACCCGCTGCAATACCGTGCATGACCTGAGCGAGAAAGTGGTCGGCTACAACGTCACCTATTCGATTGGCGACAAGGTCGGCAAGGTCAAGATGGATCACGAGCCAGGTTCGACCATCCCGCTGGACGAGACTGGCAAGCTGGTGCTGAGCAAGGCTCAGACCGGGCAGTGACCTTTGTAGGGGCGGCCTTGCCGGGGCGCCCCTGCAGTCAGGGCGTCACGCTGGGTTCAGCCAGTTCTCCTCACGGCTCTGGATGGTCAGGCTGAGAGTGCCGCGTCCAGCAGCAGCATGGCAGGCCAGGAAAGCGCCCACGGGGTACATCGCGTGAAGCTCCAGCGGGTAGCCTTCGTCACTGACCAGGTGAACTTCCAGGTCGTCGGACTGATGTTGCATGATATCGATCTTGTCGCCCGTCTGCGCATCGACCAGTGACCATAGGGCAGGGTCGCTGGAGGTAATCGGCCTGACTTCGACCTGACGGTCTGGGCCAATGAACACCCCCTCGCCAAAATGCTCGCCACTGCGCAGATAAATCCGATAGCCCTCCTCGAAATGGCGGAAGTAAAACACCCAAGGGGTCGGCGCACTGCCTTGCTGGAAGGTAATCAGGCCCAGCTCTTCACCGTGAGCCCAGTCGCTGTCGGTGCAGTTGAACATGCCAAGGGTGCGCTCGCCTTCTATCCCGTAGGCGGGAGTAACGGCCGGGCTCTCCAGCACTACCGGGCCGCTTGTCATGCTGCCCAGGGTGTTGATCGGACAGCCGTCGGCCATCAGCACGGCTGTGAATGAATGCAGGGTGTGGTCAGTCATGTGTCGCCTCTGGTTTGCGCTTATGGAGGCAGCAGACTAGATTGGCCGCTACGGGCTACCCATTCGGAATGGATTCCCCAAACCCAGGCGGCGTACCCACGCGTGATTGTTGAGGGCACAAAAAAAGCACCCCGGAGGGTGCTTTTTGCTGGCCGAGCGGCGCTTAGCGCTTCAGCGATTGCGGCACGTGTGGCTGGATGGCAGTCAGCACGGCTTTGAAGCACTTGATGTTGCCGGCAACGATGTGGCCCTTCTCGAGGAATTCATGGCCACCGTTGAAGTCGCTGACCAGACCGCCAGCTTCCTGTACCAGCAATACGCCTGCAGCCATGTCCCACTCGGACAGGCCCGACTCCCAGAACGCATCGAAACGGCCCGCCGCTACATAAGCAAGGTCGAGGCTGGCGGAACCTGCGCGGCGGATGCCGGCAGTCTGGCCAGTCAGGGCGCGGATCATGCCCAGGTAGTTGTCGAGGTCGGCCATCTGGTTGTCGCGGAACGGGAAGCCGGTACCCAGCAGGGCGCCTTCAAGGCTGGTGCGCGAGCTGACGCGCAGGCGGCGGCCGTTGATCTGGGCGCCACGGCCACGGCTGGCGGTGAACTCTTCCTGGCGAACCGGATCCAGTACCACTGCGTGCTCCAGGCGACCACGGTATTTGCAGGCGATGCTCACTGCAAAGTGCGGAATGCCACGCAGGAAGTTGGTGGTGCCATTGAGCGGGTCGATGATCCACAGGTAGTCTTTGCCTTCTTCACCGGAGCCGGCGTGGAAGCCGGTTTCTTCACCCTGGATCGAGTGGTTCGGGTAAGCCTTGCGCAGAGCATCGACGATTTTCTGCTCGGCAGCGCGGTCAACCTCGGACACATAGTCCTTGGCGTCCTTTTCGTCCACCTTGATGGTGTCCAGGCGTTCGATGGAGCGGAAAATCAGTTCACTGGCGCTGCGAGCAGCGCGCAGGGCGATAGTCAGCATAGGCTGCATGGGCGGTTCACCTGGAGATGTTAAAGAAGAAAGCCGGCCATTTTAGCAGAGTTTTTTGACAACGGTAGCGCCGCATTTGCTTTCGTGGCGTTACGTCCGTCGGTTCTGTAAGATCGACCGCCCTGATATCTGCCTTTGAGAGCACCCACCGTGCTGCAAAATATTCGTGTTGTTCTGGTCAATACCAGCCACCCCGGCAACATCGGCGGCGCTGCGCGTGCCATGAAAAACATGGGCTTGTCGCGCCTGGTGCTGGTCCAGCCGCAGGAGTTTCCGGCCGCTGACGCCAGCGCCCGAGCCTCCGGCGCAGACGACGTGCTCAGTGGCGCGCTGGTGGTCGACTCGCTTGAACAAGCGCTGGTTGGCTGCAGCCTGGCGATCGGCACCAGCGCCCGCGACCGCAGCCTGCCCTGGCCGATGCTGGATCCGCGCGAATGCGGCGCCAAGTCGGTCGAGCGCGCCGCCATGGGTGAAGAAATCGCCCTGGTGTTCGGTCGCGAGCATGCCGGGCTGACCAACGACGAATTGCAGCGATGTCACTTCCACGTGCACATTCCCTCGAACCCTGACTTCAGCTCGCTCAATCTGGCCGCCGCCGTGCAGGTGCTTGGCTACGAGGTGCGCATGGCCTGGCTGGCCGCGCAGGGCGCGCCGTCGATCAACGACAAGGCCGACGCCGTCGAACTGGCGACCCTGGACGAAATGGAGCGCTTCTACGACCACCTGGAAAAAACCCTGGTGGACATTGCCTTCCTTGATCCAGACAAACCCAAGCACCTGATGGCGCGCCTGCGTCGTCTGTATGGGCGCAGTTCGGTAGAGCGTACTGAAATGAGCATTTTGCGCGGCATCCTCACCGAGACCCAGAAGGTCGCCCGGGGCGAGTCGCATAAGCGGAAGGATTGAGCAATGTTCGAACGTCTGCGTGAAGATATCCAGAGCGTATTCCACCGTGACCCGGCGGCGCGCAACGCCTTTGAGGTGCTGACCTGCTATCCCGGCATGCACGCGATCTGGCTGCACCGTGGGGGTCATGCCTTGTGGAAGCGTGACCTGAAATGGCTGGCGCGGCTGGTGTCGAACTTTGGCCGCTGGATGACCGGCATCGAAATCCACCCAGGCGCCACCATTGGCCGACGCTTCTTCATAGACCACGGGATGGGCATCGTCATTGGCGAGACCGCCGAAATCGGTGACGACGTCACGCTCTACCAAGGCGTGACCCTCGGTGGGACCAGCTGGAACGCTGGCAAGCGCCACCCGACCCTGGGCAATGGCGTGGTGGTCGGCGCCGGCGCGAAGGTGCTTGGCCCGTTCACCGTTGGCGCCGGGGCCAAGATCGGCTCCAACGCAGTGGTCACCAAGGAAGTCCCGCCGGGAGCGACGGCGGTAGGTATACCTGGGCGCATCATCGTCAAGGCGCAGGAAGACAGCGAGGTCGAAGCCAAGCGCAAGGCCATGGCCGAGAAGATCGGTTTCGACGCCTACGGTGTCAGTGGAGACATGCCTGACCCGGTCGCCCGCGCCATCGGTCAGATGCTCGATCATCTGCAAGCGGTCGACGAGCGTCTGCAGGGCATGTGCGGCGCGTTGACCAAGCTTGGGAGCGACTACCACGGCAAGGCGCTGCCCGCACTGCCCGAGGAAGACTTCGTTGAAGTTGCGCCGGTCGACGCCAGGCAGCCGGCGCAGAGCGACACCCAGCCACATTGACAGCGACCATGACCTTGGCCGCGGGCGTGTGCTCGCGGCCAGTGTCTGCTACACTCGCGCCCGCCCTTCGAGTGCAAACCCGACTAAAGCAGTAGGTCTAATAGTTGACTTAAATGCTCGGGAATCGCATACTTGCTCACATTCTGTAACTCCCGTGGTACCCATACGCCATGCGACTGACTACCAAAGGCCGATACGCAGTGACCGCCATGCTTGACCTGGCGTTGCACGCGCAGCACGGGCCGGTGTCACTGGCCGATATTTCCGAGCGCCAGGGCATCTCCCTCTCTTATCTGGAACAGCTGTTTGCCAAGCTGCGCCGCAGCAGCCTGGTTTCCAGCGTGCGCGGTCCAGGTGGCGGCTATCAGCTGTCGCGCGGCATGGAGACCATCCAGGTGGCTCAGGTCGTCGATGCGGTCAACGAATCGGTCGACGCTACCCGCTGCCAGGGCCTGGGTGACTGCCATGCCGGTGATACCTGCCTGACCCACCACTTGTGGTGTGACCTCAGCCAGCAGATCCATGAATTCCTCAGTGGCATCAGCCTGGCCGACCTCGTCAAGCGCCGTGAGGTGCAAGAAGTCGCTCATCGCCAGGACCTGCGCCGTGTTGCAGGTCGATCCGCCCAGCTGGACAAGATTGAGACGTCCGCCGTCGACTGACATTGGTCACGAGCGACGCCACCGCCTGATAGGAGATATTCAATGAAGTTGCCGATCTACCTCGATTACTCCGCGACCACGCCGGTCGACCCACGCGTTGCCCAGAAGATGGCCGACTGCCTGCTGGTCGACGGCAACTTTGGTAACCCGGCGTCGCGCTCCCACGTGTTCGGCTGGCGCGCTGAAGAAGCGGTCGAAAACGGCCGTCGTCAGGTGGCTGAGCTGATCAACGCCGACCCGCGTGAAATTGTCTGGACCAGCGGTGCCACCGAGTCCGACAACCTCGCGATCAAAGGCGTTGCGCACTTCTATCAGACCAAGGGCAAGCACATCATCACCTCCAAGATCGAGCACAAAGCCGTGCTCGATACCGCTCGCCAGCTCGAGCGCGAAGGTTTTGAAGTGACCTACCTCGAGCCAGGCGAAGACGGCATCGTCACCCCGGCCATGGTTGAAGCGGTGCTGCGCGACGACACCATTCTGGTCTCGCTGATGCACGTCAACAATGAAGTTGGCTCGATCAACGACATCGCTGCCATCGGTGAACTGACCCGTGCCCGCGGCGTGCTGTTCCACGTAGACGCTGCACAGTCGGCCGGCAAGGTCGAGATCGACGTGCAGAAGCTCAAGGTCGACCTGATGTCGTTCTCGGCGCACAAGGCCTACGGCCCTAAAGGTATCGGCGCGCTGTATGTCAGCCGCAAGCCGCGCGTGCGTCTGGAAGCAATCATTCACGGCGGTGGCCACGAGCGCGGCATGCGTTCCGGCACCCTGCCAACTCACCAGATCGTCGGCATGGGTGAGGCATTTGCCATCGCCAAGCAGGAAATGGCCAGCGAGAACGCCCGCATCAAGGCGCTGAGCGACCGCTTCTTCAAACAGGTTTCCAACCTTGAAGAGCTGTACGTCAATGGCAGCCAGACTGCACGCGTGCCGCACAACCTGAACCTGAGCTTCAACTACGTTGAAGGCGAGTCGCTGCTGATGGCCCTCAAGGACATCGCAGTATCGTCCGGTTCGGCCTGCACCTCCGCTTCGCTTGAGCCGTCGTACGTACTGCGCGCCCTGGGCCGCAACGACGAGCTGGCACACAGTTCGATCCGCTTCTCCTTCGGCCGCTTCACCAGCGAAGAAGAAGTCGACTACGCCGCGCAGGAAGTCTGCAAGGCTGTCACCAAGCTGCGCGAACTCTCGCCGCTGTGGGACATGTACAAAGACGGCGTCGATATCTCCAAGATCGAGTGGGCCGCCCACTAAGCAGTCGCCGGCAAGAGCGGCTACCTGATGAGGAAGGAATTGCACCATGGCATACAGTGAAAAGGTCATCGACCACTACGAAAACCCGCGCAACGTCGGCAAGATGGACGCTGAAGACCCGGACGTCGGTACCGGCATGGTCGGCGCGCCGGCCTGCGGTGACGTGATGCGTCTGCAGATCAAGGTCAACGAGCAGGGCGTTATCGAAGACGCCAAGTTCAAAACCTATGGCTGCGGTTCGGCCATCGCTTCCAGCTCCCTCGCCACCGAGTGGATGAAGGGCAAGACCCTGGACGAAGCCGAAACCATCAAGAACACCCAGCTGGCTGAAGAGCTGGCGCTGCCGCCGGTCAAGATCCACTGCTCGGTGCTCGCCGAGGACGCCATCAAGGCGGCCGTACGCGATTACAAGCAGAAAAAAGGCTTGATCTGAGTCGTTTGACTGGACGCTAAGGAGTTCCGATGGCTATCAGCATGACAGAAGCCGCCGCCAACCATGTGCGGCGCTCCCTCGACGGGCGTGGCAAGGGTGAAGGCATTCGCCTGGCCGTACGCACCACCGGTTGCTCGGGCCTGGCCTACGTGCTGGAGTTCGTCGACGAAGTGGCAGGTGAAGACGAGGTCTTCGAGAACCATGGCGTGAAGGTCATCATCGACCCGAAAAGCCTGGTCTACCTCGACGGCACCGAGCTCGATTTCGTCAAGGAAGGGTTGAACGAAGGTTTCAAGTTCAACAACCCCAACGTGCGCGGTGAATGTGGCTGCGGCGAAAGCTTCAATGTCTGAGGCTTGATGTGGGTACTCCTTGTCATTTTGCCCTGTTCAATCTGCAGCCGGGTTTTCGCCTGGACCTCGAGCAACTGGCCGTTCGTTACCGCGAACTGGCCCGTGAGGTCCATCCGGACCGTTTCGCCGATGCCTCCGAACGCGAGCAGCGTGTAGCCCTGGAAAACTCGGCAGCGCTGAACGACGCCTATCAGACCTTGCGCAGCGCCCCCCGTCGGGCGCGCTATCTGCTGGCCATCAGTGGCCACGAAGTGCCACAGGAAGTCACCGTGCATGACCCGGCCTTCCTGTTGCAGCAGATGGAGCTGCGTGAAGAGCTTGAAGAGCTGACTGACCTCGACGGTGTCGCGGTATTCAAGAAGCGCCTCAAGCGCGCGCAAGATACGCTGTTCGAGGAATTCGCCACCTGCTGGGATGATCCTGCGCAGCGTGAACAGGCCGAGCGCCTGATGCGCCGCATGCAGTTTCTCGACAAGCTCGCCCAGGAAGTGCGCCAGCTCGAAGAGCGCCTCGACGATTAACCCGGTGTTGCCGTGACAACGCCTAAGGTAGCTAGATAAGCATGGCCCTACTGCAGATCGCCGAACCCGGTCAGAGCCCCCAGCCGCACCAGCGCCGCCTGGCGGTGGGGATTGACCTGGGTACTACCAATTCTCTGGTTGCTGCCGTGCGCAGCGGCCGCAGCGAACCGCTGCCTGATGCCCAGGGGCAGGTCATCCTGCCCTCTGCTGTGCGCTATCTGAAGGCGGCTGTCGAAGTCGGCCAGGCTGCGCGCGAAGCAGCTCAAAGCGACCCTTACAACAGCATTCTGTCGGTCAAGCGCCTGATGGGGCGTGGCCTGGCTGACGTCAAGCAGCTCGGCGAGCAACTGCCGTACCGCTTTGTCGGTGGCGAGTCGCACATGCCCTTCATCGAGACCGTTCAAGGGCCAAAAAGCCCGGTGGAAGTTTCTGCCGACATCCTCAAGGTGCTGCGTCAGCGCGCCGAGGAAACCCTCGGTGGCGACCTGGTCGGTGCTGTCATCACGGTGCCGGCCTATTTCGACGATGCTCAGCGCCAGGCGACCAAAGACGCCGCCAAGCTTGCCGGCTTGAACGTGTTGCGCCTGCTCAACGAGCCGACTGCTGCGGCCGTGGCCTATGGCCTGGATCAGAATGCCGAAGGCCTGGTAGCGATCTTCGACCTGGGCGGCGGTACCTTCGATATCTCGATCCTGCGCCTGACCGCAGGCGTTTTCGAAGTGCTCGCCACCGGCGGCGATACGGCCTTGGGTGGTGACGACTTCGATCATGCAATTGCCAGCTGGATCATTGCACAGGCCGGTTTGTCGGCGGATCTCGATCCAGCCACTCAGCGTCAGCTGCTGCAGGCAGCCTGCACAGCCAAGGAAGCCTTGACCGATGCCGCCAGCGTGCGCGTTGCCCACGGTGGTTGGCAGGCCGAGTTGAGCCGGGCAGACTTCGAAGCGATGATCGAGCCGATGATCGCCCGCAGCCTCAAGGCCTGCCGCCGCGCTGTGCGCGACAGCGGCGTCGAGCTCGAAGAAGTGGTTGCAGTGGTCATGGTCGGCGGTTCAACCCGCGTGCCGCGTGTGCGTGAGGCCGTCGGCGGCCTGTTCGGCCGCGCTCCGCTGACCTCGATCGACCCTGATCAAGTAGTCGCCATTGGCGCTGCGATCCAGGCCGATACCCTCGCCGGCAACCGCCGCGAAGGTGGCGAGTTGTTGCTGCTTGACGTGATCCCGCTGTCGCTCGGTCTCGAGACCATGGGTGGCCTGATGGAAAAGGTGATCCCGCGCAACACCACGATCCCGGTGGCCCGCGCTCAGGAATTCACCACGTACAAAGATGGCCAGACGGCCATGATGATCCACGTCCTGCAGGGCGAGCGCGAACTGATCAGCGACTGCCGCTCGCTGGCGCGCTTCGAACTGCGCGGGATTCCGCCGATGGTCGCCGGCTCGGCGAAGATCCGCGTAACCTTCCAGGTCGACGCCGACGGCCTGCTCAGCGTTGCCGCGCGCGAGCTGGGCTCGGGCGTGGAAGCCAGCATTCAGGTCAAGCCGTCGTACGGCCTGACCGACGGTGAAATCGCCCGCATGCTCAAGGATTCGTTCGAGCACGCCGGCACCGACAAGCAGGCCCGCCAGTTGCGCGAGCACCAGGTCGACGGCGAACGCCTGCTCGAAGCGGTGCAGGGTGCGCTGGACGCCGACGGCGAGCGCTTGCTGAGCGCCGAAGAGCGCGAAGCCATTGGCTTCCAGATGCAACAACTACGTGATTTGCTGGCCGGCACCGATGGCCCTGCCATCGAGCAACAGACCAAGCTTCTGTCGCAGGTGACCGATGCATTTGCCGCCCGTCGCCTTGATTCGACGGTCAAAGCCGCACTGGCCGGGCGCAACCTGAATGAGATCGAGGAGTAATCGATGCCGCTGGTGACATTCCTGCCGCATGAGAAGTTTTGCCCCGAAGGGCTGACCGTGGACGTCGCAACCGGGACCAATATCCTGGAGCTGGCCCACGACCATCACATCGAGATGGAAAGCGCTTGCGGCGGTGTCAAGGCCTGTACCACTTGCCACTGCATCGTGCGCAAGGGCTTTGACTCGCTCGACGAAGCCGACGAGCTCGAAGAAGACATGCTGGACAAAGCCTGGGGCCTGGAAGCACAGTCCCGGCTGGGTTGCCAGGTGGTCGTCGGTGATACCGACCTGACCATCGAAATCCCCAAGTATTCGCTCAACCACGCCGCCGAAGCGCCGCACTGAAGCCTGGAGGCTGGCATGAGTCTGAAATGGGTTGATGTACTTGATATCGCCATCCAGCTTGCAGAAAGCAAGCCGGAGGTCGATCCTCGTTATGTGAATTTCGTCGATCTCAAGAACTGGGTGCAGGCACTTCCCGACTTCAGCGACGATCCGTCGCGCTGTGGCGAGAAGGTGCTGGAAGCCATCCAAGGGGCGTGGATCGAGGAAGCCGACTGAGCGTTCATCAGCAGGTTAGGCATTCCCCTTGAACCCGCGTATAATTCGCGGGTTTAATTTTTCGTAATACTCAATTTTCTGGAGTTACCATGGCTGTTCAACGCACTTTCTCGATCATCAAGCCTGACGCAGTTGCCAAAAACGTCATCGGCAAGATCACTTCGCGCTTCGAAGAAGCTGGCCTGAAAATCGTCGCTTCGAAACTCAAGCAACTGTCCAAAGCCGAAGCCGAAGGCTTCTACGCTGAGCACAGCGAGCGCGGTTTCTTCGGTGACCTGGTTGCCTTCATGATTTCCGGCCCGGTTGTTGTTCAGGTTCTGGAAGGCGAAAACGCCATCGCTCTGAACCGTGAGCTGATGGGCGCTACCAACCCTAAAGAAGCTGCTGCCGGCACCATCCGTGCTGACTTCGCTGAATCGATCGACGCCAACGCCGTCCACGGTTCGGACTCCGAAGCTGCAGCCGCTCGCGAAATCGCTTACTTCTTCGCAGCTACCGAGGTAACCGCTCGCTAAGCGAAAGCTTACGGGTGAGGGTGAATCCATGACGACATCTACTGGCAAAATCAACCTGTTGGGTCTGACCCAGCCGGAAATGGAACAATTCTTCGACTCCATTGGCGAGAAGCGCTTCCGTGCCGGTCAAGTAATGAAATGGATTCACCATTTTGGCGTCGATGATTTCGCCGCCATGACCAATGTCGGCAAGGTCTTGCGCGAAAAGCTCGAGGCTGTTGCCGAGATTCGGCCACCGGAAGTGGTCAGTGAAGACATTTCCGCCGACGGCACCCGCAAATGGGTGATCCGCGTTGCCTCCGGCAGCTGCGTCGAAACCGTCTACATCCCGACCGATGACCGTGGCACCTTGTGCGTATCGTCGCAGGCCGGTTGCGCCCTGGATTGCAGTTTCTGCTCCACCGGCAAGCAAGGCTTCAACAGCAACCTCACCGCCGCCGAAGTCATCGGCCAGGTGTGGCTTGCAAACAAATCCTTCGGCACCATCCCGGCCAAAGTCGACCGCGCGATTACCAACGTGGTGATGATGGGCATGGGCGAGCCGTTGCTCAATTTCGATAATGTCATCGCCGCCATGAAGATCATGATGGACGATCTGGGCTATGGCATTTCCAAGCGTCGCGTCACCTTGTCGACCTCTGGCGTAGTGCCGATGATCGACGAGCTGGCCAAGCACATCGACGTTTCCCTGGCACTGTCGCTGCACGCGCCGAACGACGAGCTGCGCAACAAGCTGGTACCGATCAACAAGAAGTACCCGCTCAAGGTCCTGCTCGAGTCGTGCATGGGCTATATGGCCACCCTGGGTGGCAAGCGCGTACTGACTGTCGAATACACCTTGCTCAAGGACGTCAACGATCAGCCCGAGCATGCCACGCAGATGATTGAACTGCTGCGTGACATCCCTTGCAAGATCAACCTGATCCCGTTCAATCCGTTCCCGCACTCCGGTTACGAGCGCCCGAGCAACAATGCGATCCGCCGCTTCCAGGACCTGCTTCACCACGGTGGTTACAACGTCACCACCCGTACCACCCGCGGCGAGGATATCGACGCTGCCTGTGGTCAGCTGGTGGGTCAGGTCATGGACCGTACCCGCCGCAGCGAGCGTTACATCGCCGTGCGTCAGCTCAACGACGACGTGCAGATCGCCGATAACGCTGCGCGTCACTGAGCGGGACGGCAGCGATGAACCTGCGCGCAGCGCTGTCGCTGCTGACCCTGTTGCTGCTTACCGGCTGTGTGTCGGGCGGCGGCAATGACCCGCTGGCCACCCAGCAGGGTCGGGTAGAGGCGGGCAGGGCGTACGTGCAGTTGGGGCTGGGCTATTTGCAACAAGGCCTGACCGAGCAGGCCAAGGCGCCGCTGGTCAAGGCGCTTGCCCTCAACAGCCGTGATGCCGACGCACACGCCGCGTTGGCGCTGGTGTTTCAGGCCGAGGGCGAGCCGACGCTGGCCGCCGAACATTTCCACAAGGCACTGGCGCAAAAACCGAATGACACCCGGATTCGCAACAACTACGGCAGTTTCCTATATGCTCAGGAGCGTTTTGCCGAAGCCGAGTCTGTGTTTCGCCTGGCTGCCGCCGATACCTTGTATCCTGAGCGCTCTCGCGTTTTCGAAAACCTTGGCTTGACGGTTCTCAGGCAAGGTCGCCGCGACGATGCCCAGGCGCATCTGCACAAGGCGTTGCAGCTCAACCCGCGACAACCGCGAGCGTTGTTCGAAATGGCTGAGTTGTCCTACGAAAACAGGCATTATGTGCCAGCCCGGGATTACTACGATCGTTTCAGCCAACTGAGCGCCCCGGATGCACGCAGCCTGCTGATGGGCAGCCGCCTGGCGCGGGTGTTCGAGCAACCGGCCACGGTGGCCGAGCTTGGCCAGCAACTACAACGACTTTATCCCGGTACGCCGGAATATCAGCAATACCTGTCGGAGCAATGATGAAAGCCGCGCATCCCGAAGTAGCAGCAGCGACTCACCAGCACCCCGGTGAGACCTTGCGCCAGGCCCGCGAAAACCGCGACTGGACGCAGGCCGAGGTAGCCCGCAAGCTCAACCTGACCCTGAGCTCGCTGAACAATCTCGAATCCGGCGCCTTCGACAAGCTGCCAGGGCACACCTTTGCCCGTGGTTACATCCGTGCCTATGCCAAGTTGATGGACATGGACCAGGCGCCTCTGGTCGCCGCCTTTGACCAGGTCACCGGCACCCACGCGCAAGGTAGCCAGGTGCACTCGCTGGGTCGCATTGAGGAGCCCATGCGCCTGTCGCACAATCTCATGCGCGTTTTCAGCCTGGTGCTGCTGGTAGCAGTGGTTGGCGGCGGCTTCCTCCTCTGGAAGGACCAGAGCAGCCTGCGCAACAGCGACCTTGGCAAGATTGCCCTGGAGCACGTCGAAGTCGAAAGCGCCGACGGCACCACCCAGATTCACCCGCTGGACGAGCCAGAAGACCAGGCAGTCAGCGAAGCTCAGCAAGGCCAGAGCGCGCCGTTGCCGCTGGAGCAGGCGGCCACCGGTGAAAGCAGTGGCTCGGCCAATGAAGAAGCCATCCCGGCCAACCCGACAGTCGCCGAAACCGCTGCCGCCGCACCGACCGCACCTGCGCCGGCCGCCCCGGTCAGCGCACCAGCCGTTGCCGCCGCAGCCCCCAGCGCACCTGTCGCAGCAGCGCCAGTTCCCGCCGGCAGTGGCCGTGTCGCGATCCAGTTTTCGGCGGATTGCTGGACCCAGGTCACCGATGCCAACGGCAAGCTGCTGGTCAACGCTACCAAGCGCAAGGGCGATAGCCTGGAAGTCACCGGCACCCCACCATTCGCGGTACGCCTGGGCTTTGCCCGTGGCGCTCAGATCAGCTACAACGGCCAAGCCGTTGACGTTGCACCGTTCACCAGTGGCGAAACCGCTCGCCTGAAGTTGGGGCAGTAACTCATGCACGGCGAATCTCCAATCAAGCGTCGCGAAACCCGCAAGATCTGGGTGGGCAATGTGCCGGTGGGCGGTGATGCGCCAATCGCGGTGCAGAGCATGACCAACACCGACACCAATGACGTCGCCGCCACGGTCGGGCAGATCCAGCGCCTGGTCGATGCCGGTGTCGACATCGTCCGCGTCTCGGTGCCAGACATGGACGCCGCCGAAGCCTTCGGCCGGATCAAGCAGCAAGTCAGCGTGCCGCTGGTAGCCGACATCCATTTCGACTACAAGATCGCCCTGCGCGTGGCTGAGCTGGGCGTTGACTGCCTGCGCATCAACCCGGGCAACATCGGCCGTGAAGACCGTGTGCGCGCAGTGGTCGATGCGGCCCGCGATCGCGGTATCCCGATCCGCATCGGGGTCAACGCCGGCTCGCTGGAAAAAGACCTGCAGAAGAAGTACGGCGAGCCGACCCCAGCAGCGCTGGTCGAGTCGGCCCTGCGCCATGTCGAGCACCTCGATCGCCTGGATTTCCAGGACTTCAAGGTCAGCGTCAAGGCGTCCGACGTGTTCATGGCCGTCGAAGCCTACCGCCTGCTTTCCAAGCAGATCATCCAGCCGCTGCACCTGGGTATCACCGAAGCCGGTGGTTTGCGCTCGGGGACGGTGAAATCTGCGGTCGGCCTCGGTATGCTGCTGGCCGAAGGCATCGGCGACACGATCCGGATCTCCCTCGCCGCCGACCCGGTCGAAGAAGTCAAAGTCGGCTACGACATCCTCAAGTCGCTACGCCTGCGCTCGCGTGGGATCAACTTCATCGCCTGCCCGAGCTGTTCGCGGCAGAACTTCGATGTGGTCAAGACCATGAACGAACTCGAAGGGCGCCTCGAAGACCTGCTGGTGCCGCTGGACGTCGCGGTGATCGGTTGTGTGGTCAATGGCCCGGGTGAAGCCAAGGAAGCCCACGTCGGCTTGACCGGCGGCACGCCGAACCTGATCTACATCGACGGCAAGCCGGCGCAGAAACTGAATAACGACAACCTGGTCGAGGAGCTGGAAAAGCTCATTCGCCAGAAAGCGGCCGAAAAGGTCGAGGCCGACGCGGCGCTGATCGCCCGCGGCTGATACATAGATTCGAAAGGACTTTTCGTGAGCAAATCGCTGCAAGCCATTCGTGGCATGAACGACATCCTGCCTGACCAGTCGCCGCTGTGGCGTTACTTCGAAGGCACGGTCGCCAGTTTGCTGGATGGCTATGGTTACAGCCAGATCCGCACGCCGATCGTTGAATTCACCGAGCTGTTCAAGCGCTCGATCGGTGAAGTCACCGACATCGTCGAAAAAGAGATGTACACCTTCGAGGACCGCAACGGCGATTCGCTGACGCTGCGTCCCGAGGGTACCGCTGCCTGTGTGCGCGCTGTGCTCGAGCATGGCATCACCGGCAACGGCCAGGTGCAGAAACTCTGGTACACCGGGCAGATGTTCCGCCACGAGCGCCCGCAAAAAGGCCGCTATCGTCAGTTCCATCAGATCGGCGTCGAAGTGTTCAACCTGGATGGCCCGGACATCGATGCCGAGCTGATCATGCTGACCTGGCGCCTGTGGGGCCAGTTGGGTATTCAGGATGCGGTCACGCTCGAGCTGAACAGCCTGGGCACCAGCGAAGCCCGTGCTCGCTATCGCGACGCGCTGGTCGAGTTTCTCTCGGCGCGCCTCGAGCAGCTTGACGAAGACAGCCAGCGCCGGCTCAAGAGCAACCCGCTGCGCGTCCTGGACAGCAAGGATCAGGGCACCCAGGCTGTGCTGGTCGGTGCACCGAAGCTGGAAGACTATCTGGACGAAGAGTCCCGTGTGCACTTCGAGGGCCTCAAGGCTCGCCTGAACGTAGCCGGCATTCCCTTCGTGATCAACACCAAGCTGGTGCGTGGTCTCGACTATTACAGCAAGACCGTGTTCGAGTGGGTCACCGACAAGCTCGGCGCCCAGGGCACGGTGTGTGCCGGTGGCCGTTACGATGGCCTGGTCGAGCAGATGGGCGGCAAGCCGACCACCGGCGTTGGCTTTGCCATGGGCATCGAGCGCCTGATTCTGCTGCTGGAAACTTTGGGCAAAGTCCCGGAGTCGATCAGCCGCCAGATCGACGTTTACCTGTGCGCCTTTGGCGAGCAGGCCGAGCTGGCCGGTCTGGGCTTGTCCGAGCGGTTGCGTGACCAGGTACCGGGCCTGCGCCTGGCGGTCAACGCCGGTGGCGGCAGTTTCAAGAGCCAGTTCAAGAAGGCCGACAAGAGCGGGGCGTTGTTTGCCCTGATCATGGGGGACGACGAACTGGCGCAACAAGTGGTAGGTTTCAAACCCCTGCGTGGCCAGGGCGAACAACAGAACATAGCCTGGGATGCTCTGGCCGAGCACCTGCAAGCTGCCCTCGCGAACGCGTGAAGCAGTCAAACAGCCGAATTTGCTGAATAGGAGTATTGGGGTGTCGAGTACCGATGATGATGGCCTGAGCGCGGCCAAGGACTGGTGGGATCGCAACGGCAAGCCGCTGCTGACCGGCGCCCTGTTGGCTGCTGCTCTGGTAGCTGGCTGGCAGACCTGGCACAAGTACCAGAGCAACCAGTCACAAGGCGCTTCGGTGCTGTATCAGAACCTGCTGGAAACGGCCCTGACGCCGACCGGCGAGCCTGATGCAAGCAAGGTCGCCGAGTTGGCTGGCAAGCTCAAGAGCGAGTTTGGCGGCACCGCCTACGCTCAGTATGGCAGCCTGTTCGTGGCCAAGGTCGCGGTCGACAGCGGCAAGCTGGACGACGCTGCCAACGAACTCAACAGCGTGCTGGCAAAACCTGCCGATGCCACCCTGGGCGAGATCGCCCGTCAGCGTCTGGCCCGTGTGCTGGCCGCTCAGGACAAGGCTGATGAAGCACTGAAGCTGCTCGATGGCGACGCTGACAAGGCGTTCCAGGCCAGCCGTGAAGAGCTCAAGGGTGATCTGCTGGTACAGTTGGGCCGCGCTGGCGATGCCCATAGCGCATACGAAAAAGCCAAGGCCGCGTTGTCTGATGAAGCAGCGGTCGGTGGCCTGCAACTGAAGCTGGATGACCTGGCCAAAGGGGACGCTTGACGTGATCGGTTGGAAACAAGCAGCAGTGCTGAGCCTGGCCGTACTGGTCGTGGGTTGCAGCAGCAACAGCAAGAAGGAACTGCCTCCGGCCGAGCTGACCAAGTTCACCGAAGAAGTCGTGCTGAAAAAGCAGTGGAGCCGTTCGATCGGTGACGGTCAGGGTGAGACCTACAACACCCTGGTGCCGGCCATCGAAAACGACCGCATCTACGCTTCCGACGTCAACGGCGAAGTCTTCGCGCTCGATCGCAATACCGGCGACATCGTCTGGAAGCAGGACCTCGACCTGCCGGTCTCCGGCGCAGTCGGCGTCGGCTATGGCCTGGTCATGCTCGGCACCCTCAAAGGTGAAGTGATTGCCCTGGACAGCAGCACCGGTGAGGAGCGCTGGCGCTCGCGCGTTACCAGTGAAGTGCTGGCGCCGCCAGCCAACAACGGTGACGTGGTGGTGGTGCAAACCCAGGACGATCGTCTGATCGGTCTTGATGCCGCCACCGGTGACCGTCGCTGGATCTACGAAAGCACCCCAGCGGTATTGACTCTGCGTGGTACCGGTGCACCGATCGTGACCAACCGCATGGCCGTTGCCGGCCTGTCGACCGGCAAGGTCGTTGCCGTTGACATCCAGAACGGCGTGCCGGTCTGGGAAAGCCGCGTGGCGATCCCGCAAGGTCGCTCCGAACTCGAACGCGTCGTCGATATCGACGGCGGTTTGCTGCTGTCTGGTGGTACTCTGTACGTCGGTACGTATCAGGGCCGGGTTGCTGGTCTGGACCTGGAAAGCGGCCGCGTGCTGTGGCAGCGTGATGCGTCCAGCTACGTGGGTGTCGCTCAGGGCTTTGGCAACGTCTACGTCAGCGAAGCTTCCGGCACCGTTGAAGGCGTCGATGAGCGTTCGTCGAGCGCACTGTGGAGCAACGACTCCATGGCGCGCCGTCAGCTGACCGCCCCTGAAGTGTTCTCCAGCTACGTCGCAGTCGGTGACTTCGAAGGCTACCTGCACCTGCTGAGCCAGGTCGATGGTCGCTTCGTCGGCCGTGAGCGTATTGACAGTGATGGCCTGCGCGCCCGCCCATTGGTGGTCGGCGACACCATTTATGTCTTCGGCAACAGCGGCAAGCTCGAGGCATTGACCATCCGCTGAGGCTAAGCTTGAAGCCGTGAGGCTTCGAGCAGTGGCGCATGATGCGCCGCGCGAACTCCGGCCGCTGCTCTGCAGCGGCCTTTGCATTTTCAAGAATTCAAGAGTGGAGAGCCGTATGGTTCCCGTAATCGCCCTGGTGGGGCGGCCGAACGTCGGCAAGTCCACCATGTTCAACCGTTTGACCAAAACCCGCGACGCCATTGTCGGCGATCTCTCGGGCTTGACCCGTGACCGCCAGTACGGCGATGCCATGTGGCAGGGCCGTTCGTACATCCTGATCGACACCGGCGGTATCACCGGTGATGAAGTGGGCATGGACGAGAAGATGGCCGAGCAGTCGCTGATGGCCATCGAAGAGGCCGACCACGTGCTGTTCCTGGTCGATGCCCGCGCCGGCATGACCGCGGCCGACCAGATGATCGCCGACCACCTGCGCAAGCGGAACAAGTCTGCGGTGCTGGTTGCCAACAAGATCGATCACATCGATCCTGATCTTGCACGTGCCGAGTTCTCGCCGCTGGGTATGGGCAACGCGATCCCGGTCGCCGGCTCCCAGGGGCGCGGTATCAACGCCCTGATGGAAGAGCTGCTCGGGCACATCCCGCGCGATCAGGAAGAAGAAGCGCTCGACCAGGAAGTTGCCGAAGGCGAAGAGGCCGTTCGGATTCCGGGCCCAAGCGAAAAAGATGGCATCAAGATCGCCATCATCGGCCGCCCCAACGTGGGCAAGTCGACGTTGGTCAACCGCATGCTCGGCGAAGAGCGCGTGGTGGTCTATGACGAGCCAGGCACCACTCGCGACAGTATCTACATCCCGTTCGAGCGTGATGGTGACAAGTACACCTTCATCGACACCGCTGGGGTGCGCAAGCGCGGCAAGATCCACGAGGAAGTCGAAAAGTTCTCGGTGGTGAAGACTCTGCAGGCGATCAAAGACGCCAACGTGGTGATCTTTGTAATGGACGCCCGCGAAGGTGTGGTCGACCACGACCTCAACCTGCTCGGCTTTGCCCTTGAGGCCGGCCGCGCAATCGTCATCGCCCTGAACAAGTGGGATGGCATGCAGCCGGGCGAGCGCGACTACGTCAAGACCGAGCTCGAGCGCCGGTTGTTCTTCGTCGACTTCGCCGACATCCACTTCATTTCGGCGCTGCACGGCACCGGCGTGGGCAACCTGTACAAGTCGGTGCAGGCCGCGTTCAAGTCGGCGGTCACCCGCTGGCCGACCAGCCGCCTGACGCAGATTCTGGAAGACGCCATCGGCGACCACCAGCCGCCGCTGGTCAACGGCCGCCGGATCAAGCTGCGTTACGCTCACCTGGGTGGCGCCAACCCGCCGATCATCGTGATCCACGGTAACCAGACCGAGAAGATTCCCCGCTCGTACTCGCGCTACCTGGAAAACACCTACCGGCGCGTGCTCAAGCTGGTCGGTACGCCGATCCGCATCGAATACAAGGGCGGCGAGAACCCGTACGAGGGTAACAAGAACACCCTCACCGACCGCCAGGTCAACAAGAAGCGCCGCTTGATGTCGCACCACAAAAAGGCCGAGAAGAAGCGCAAAGACAAGCGCTGATTCAGGCCTGACCCTGCACCGGGGCTGCTGCGTAGCCCCTGTTGCATCGGTGTATTGTTTCAACCTTTTTCCTGAATGCTCGATCCGCTATGCTCGGACTCCAGTCCGTGCCGGATACCCCCAGGAAAGAGGGCTTCATGATCCGCAGCAAACTGCCGAACGTCGGCACGACCATCTTTACCACCATGTCGCAGCTGGCCGTGCAAACCGGCGCGCTCAACCTGTCCCAAGGCTTCCCCGACTTCAACGGCCCGCAAGCGCTGCTCGATGCCGTGGGCCGGCACGTGGCTGCCGGGCACAATCAATATGCGCCTATGACTGGCCTGCCGGCCCTGCGCCAGCAAGTGGCTGCCAAGGTGGCCCGGCTGTATGGCGTCAGCGTGGATGTCGAGCAGGAAATCACCATCACCCCAGGCGCTACCGAGGCGATCTTCTGCGCGATCCAGGCGGTGATCAATCCGGGTGACGAGGTGATCGTCTTCGACCCTTGCTACGACAGCTACGAGCCTTCGGTTGAGTTGGCCGGCGGGCGCTGCGTGCATGTGCCGCTGAGCAACGACGATTTCGCCATCGACTGGCAGCGCTTCAGCGATGCACTCACGCCGCGTACGCGCATGGTCGTGCTCAATTCGCCGCACAACCCCAGCGGTGCGCTGATCAGCCGTGCCGATCTCGACCAGCTGGCGGTATTGATTGCCGATCGCGATATCTATGTGGTCAGCGATGAAGTGTACGAACACCTGATCTACGACGGCGTGGCGCATGCCAGCGTGCTGGCTCATGAACAGCTCTATCAGCGCGCCTTCGTCATCAGCTCGTTCGGCAAGACCTACCACGTCACTGGCTGGAAGACCGGCTACGTGACCGCGCCGCCGCAGCTGAGCGCCGAGCTGCGCAAGGTCCACCAGTACGTCAACTTCTGTGGGGTGACGCCGCTGCAGTGCGCGCTGGCAGACTTCATGGCCGAGCACCCTGAACACATCGAGCAGTTGCCGGGCTTCTATCAGGCCAAGCGTGATCTGTTCTGCGGGCTGCTGCAAGACTCACGCTTGAGCTTCAAGCGTACCCCCGGCACCTACTTCCAACTGGTCGACTACAGCGCCATCCGCCCTGACCTGAACGATGTCGACATGGCCCTGTGGCTGACCCGCGAGCATGGCGTGGCGAGTATTCCGGTGTCGGTGTTCTACCAGACGCCGGTCCCGCAGCAACGCCTGATCCGCCTGTGCTTTGCCAAACGAGAGGAGACGCTGCAGCAGGCAGCGGAGAAACTATGCGCGATCTGACCGCACTGCCCAACCTGAAAATCGCCATGGTGCAGACCACGCTGGCCTGGCATGACCGCGAGGCCAACTACGCCCATTTCGAAGAGCTGCTCAAGCAGGTCGGCAGCCCTGATCTGGTGATTCTGCCGGAAATGTTCACCACCGGCTTTTCGATGGAGTCCGAGCGCCTGGCCGAGCCCGAAAACGGCCCGACCGGCAAATGGCTCAAGGCCCAGGCGAAGAAGCTCAATGCGGTGATCACCGGCAGCGTGATTATCCAGGCCGCTGACGGCAGCCACCGGAACCGGCTGCTGTGGGCGCGTCCAGACGGTGAAATCCTGCACTACGACAAGCGCCACTTGTTCCGCATGGCCGGTGAGCACAAGCACTACACCCCGGGCGAGCGCCAGGTGCAGTTCGAGCTGAAGGGGTGGCGGATCCGCCCATTGATCTGCTACGACCTGCGTTTTCCGGTATGGAGCCGCGATGCTCAGGACACGGACCTGCTGCTGTACACCGCCAACTGGCCGGCGGCGCGGCGATTGCACTGGAACCGGCTGTTGCCGGCGCGGGCGATCGAGAACCTGTGCTTCGTGGCGGCGGTCAATCGGGTCGGCACCGATGGCAAGGGCTTTGCCTACTCAGGCGACAGCCAGGTGCTGGATTTTCAGGGCGAGAGCCTGCTCAGTGCGGGCGAGGCGGATGGTGTCTTCACCGTCGAGCTGCGCGCGGCGGAGCTGGCGGCCTATCGCAGCCGCTTCCCGGCCAACCTGGATGCCGACACCTTCGACCTCCATTGAGCGTTGCCGGCCGGGTTATAACGCCCGGCCGGCCGACTGACTCAGTACACGTCGCGTCGGTAGCGAGCGTCTTCCACCAGCTGTTGCAGCATGGCCTCGCCGAGAATGCCGGTGAGCGCCGCGTCGACTGCCGCGGCCATGCCCTGCAGGCTGCCGCAGACATAGATACAGGCGCCGTCAGCGACCCAGCGGCGCACCTCATCGGCCTGCGCCAACAGCAAGTCCTGGACATAGATCTTTTCAGCCTGGTCACGCGAGAACGCCAGGTCCAGCTTGCGCAGCTCACCGCGCGCCAGCCAGCCTTGCAGTTCGTCGGCGCAGAGCAGATCGCTGGCGCGATTGCGTTCACCGAACAGCAGCCAGGTGCGCTGCTCACCTTCGCTGATGCGTGCCTTGAGCAGGCTGCGCAGGCCGGCCAGGCCGGTGCCGTTGCCGATCAGCAGCATCGGAGCTGGTGCCGGCGGCAGGTGGAAGCTGCTGTTACGGCGCAGGCGCAGGCTCAGCGAGCCGTGCAAGGGCAGTACCTCAGTCAGCCAGCCTGAGCCCAGGCCGAGGCTGTCGTCACTGTGCCGATGCTGGCGCACGATCAACTGCAGCACGCCATCGCTGGCAATCGATGCGATCGAGTATTCACGTGTGCCGATCGGTACCAGCGCCTCGATAACCGCCTGCGCGTGCAGGCCGACCAGATGCTCGCGGCTGACCGGTAATTGCCGGCTGCCCAGTGCCTGGCCCAGGGTTTCGCGCGAACCCTCAAGTTGCACCGGGGTATCCAGATTCAGGCCCAGGCCTTGGATAAATGCTTGAACCTGTGCGGGGGCGTTGCGCGGCAATACCTCCACCAGATCGCCCGCGTCCCAACGTACCGCCTGCTCGGATTGCAGGTCGAGCAGGTACACCGGCTGGCCCTGGCTGCCAGGGTTGAGCAGCCTGCGCGCGGTCAGGGTCCAGCTGTTGAAGGAGGGCGCTTGCCAGGCGCTGACGGTGCTGGCGCCGGTCAACTGCGCCAGTTGCTGTTGCCAGTGCTGGAGCGCGGCCGGGTCGGCGTTGTCGACTTCGACCGGGCTGAATGCGCTGCTGGCACCGCGCTCGGCAAGCCATGCCTGCAAGCGCCGGGCGAAGCCACAGAAGTGTTGATACTGGCGGTCGCCCAACGCGAGCAAGGCATAGTCCAGATGCTCCAGCGGCCACGCCTGGCCGAGTACCTTGCGCTCGAAACCACGGGCGCTGTCGGGGGCTTCGCCATCGCCAAAGGTGCTGACTACAAACAGCGCTCGGCGCGCCTGGCGCAGGTCATCTTCACCCACCTCGGCCAAGGCGCGTACCTGCACCGACAGGCCTGCCGCCTGCAGCTGACCAGCGCTCTGCCAGGCCAGTTGCTCGGCAAGGCCGCTCTGGCTGGCAAAACCAATCAGCCAGCTGTCGCCTGCATGCGCACTGCTGTCGACACTGCCACGGGCGGCACGGATCTGGCGTTTCTTGCGCCGCCGGTCGAGGTACAACAGCCACCCGGTGATGAAGAACAGCGGCATGCACAGGCTGGCAATGGTGACGATGATTCGCCCCGGCAAGCCGAAATAGCTACCCACGTGCAGGGCATAGATGCTTTGCAGCAGCTGAGCACTGAGCGACTTGTCGGCATAACGCTCGATGCGCGTGAACGCGCCGCTGGCTGGGTCAAGGGTGACAGTGTCGAACGCGCGCTCGTGATCGGCATCCTCGAGCAGATAGAACAGCGTCGCCGGCTGGCCACCCACCGGCGGCAGGCGCAGGTTGTAGCCCACCAGGCCAGGCCCTGCTGCAGCCTGCAGGTTGGTCCAGATGGCGTCGTAGTTGACCCGCAGCGGTGGAGCAGCCTGGCCGTCCGTCCGCGGGGCACGGCGACCAGCGCCTTCGCCACGTTTGTGCTGCTCGCCAGCGGCGGGGGCGTCGGCAAGGAGTTTGTTCAGCCCCTGGCTATACCACTCGTAAGACCACGACAAACCGGTCAAGGCAAACAGCAGATAGAACAGCAGGCACCAGGTGCCGAAGACTGCGTGCAGGTCCCAGTTGAACGCACGGCCCTTCTTGGCCCAGTCCAAGGTCAGCCAGGTGCGCCAGTTCAGCGCCTTTCGCGGCCAGCGCAGGTACAGGCCTGACAGGCAGAAGAGGATCAGCATCAGGGTGCAGGCACCGGTGATCTGCCGGCCGCTTTCGCCCATGGCGAGAAAGCGGTGCAGGCTGAGCATCAGGTCGAAGAAACCTTGCTCGGCAGCTTGGCCGGTGATCTCGCCGGTGTAGGGGTCGGCGTAGCGCATCTCACCGCGGCGCTGGCCGGGTGGCGCGGTGAAGAAGATCCGTGCGGCATTGCCCTCGCGGGTATCGACCCGCAGCATCGCAACCTTGTCGCCGTGCGCGGCTTCGACCCGCCGCACCAGCTCTGCCGGCGGCAGCACGCCTTCGGCGCGAACCTGCACCTTGAGCACATCGGCATTGAACAGGCGCAGCAGTTCTTCCTGAAACGACCAGATCGCACCGGTGGTGCCCATCACCGCCAGGACCAACCCCGCCGTGATGCCAAACAACCAGTGCAACTGAAACAGCGACTTCTTCAGCACGTCGATCACCTTGTCTTGCCGCGCACACTCAACCGGCGGGCATTATGCCTTGCTACGCGAACGCACTGCTCATTGATGTGTTGTGTGCTCGGTTGGGAAATCCATCATGCTTCAAGGGCGCTGGGCTGCCTTCTTACTCTGGGCGTGAGCCGCTGGGGCTCGGACCAGGAGAAGAATGTCATGTCGCAACCCATCGAATGCATCTCGCAGCTCTACCACTGCGACGAAAACCTGAAACCCGTACCCGTGCGGGTAATCACGTCCAGTGCGAGCCTGATGCCAGGCTACCGCGGTCGATTTGTCATGGAAAAGCGGCCATCAGGAGGCTGGGAGACGGTTCGTATCAAGCTGAAGATTCACATTCAAACCTATTCAGCGGAAGAGACGACATGTCGGATGACTTGCGCCACGGAGTACTCAGGGCTGCTCGACGACGTGTTCTATGCCACAGGCGATGGCGACGTCTATCTGCACAATGACCTGTGGAGCGGTCCCTTCGATTTCGACGAGGGAGCAGACTGGAGCCTGGTCAGCACCGGGGTGAGGGCTGAATATGAGGGTAAGCAGCGACCTGTGTTCCAGATAAAAAACAGGGGCTATGACAAATGGGTCAAGCTCGATCAGCAAGGCACTTTCACCTTCCTGCGGCTGACGGATGAAAGCAGCGCGTCTGATTTCATGCTGGGCGAGGTCAGCGACATCGTTTACAGCTGACCGCCATCAGCAAGCGCACCGTGGGCGCGGCTGGCCTTGGCCAGCGCGCCCGACCCGCTTACAGGTAGTACGCCTTCAACGGTGGGAAGCCGTTGAATTCCACCGCGCTGTAGCTGGTGGTGTAGGCACCGGTCGACAGCCAGTACAGGCGGTCACCGATGGCCAGGTTCAGTGGCAGGCCGTATTTGTAGTGCTCGTACATGATGTCGGCGCTGTCGCAGGTAGGCCCTGCAATCACCACTTCTTCCATCTCGCCTTTTTTCTCGGTCCAGATCGGGAACTTGATCGACTCGTCCATGGTTTCGATCAGACCAGAGAACTTGCCCACGTCGGTGTACACCCAACGCTCGACCGCGGTACGCGACTTGCGCGCAACCAGCACCACTTCACTGACCAGGATACCGGCGTTGGCGATCAGCGAACGGCCCGGCTCGAGGATGATTTCCGGCAGGTCGTCGCCGAAGTCTTCCTTGAGGAAACGGATGATCTCTTCAGCGTAGGTTTCCAGGCTGTTGGTCCGGGTGATGTAGTTGGCCGGGAAGCCGCCACCCATGTTGATCAGCTTGAGGACGATGCCGTCTTCTTCCTTCAGCCGCTCGAAGATCACTTTGACCTTGGCGATGGCGGCGTCCCAGACGCTGATGTCGCGCTGTTGCGAGCCGACATGGAAGGAGATGCCGTAAGGCACCAGGCCCAGGTCACGGGCGAGGATCAGCAGGTCCATGGCCATGTCGGTCTGGCAGCCGAATTTGCGCGACAGTGGCCAGTCGGCAGTGGTCGAGCCTTCGGTGAGGATGCGCACGTAGACCTTGGAACCCGGCGCGGCCTTGGCGATGTTGCGCAGGTCGGCTTCGGAGTCGGTCGCGTAAAGGCGCACGCCTTTTTCGAAGAAGTAACGGATGTCCTTGGACTTCTTGATGGTGTTGCCGTAGCTGATGCGGTCCGGGCTGACGCCCTGGTTCATGACCTTGTCCAGCTCGTAGATCGAGGCGATGTCGAAGTTCGAGCCTTTGTCCTTGAGCAGGTCGATGATCTCGACCGCTGGGTTGGCCTTGACTGCGTAGTAGACCTTGGCGAACTCGAAACCGGCGCGCAGGTCGTCATAGGCCTTGCTGATCATCTGCGTATCGATGACCACAAACGGGGTTTCCTGCTTGTCGGCGAACGCCTTCATCTTCTGGAAGGTGTCACGTGCGAAATAATCTTCGACTTGGATCGACATGCTCAAGGACTCCATGGGCAAACTGAAAAAGAAAGTGGCTGCAAACTGAACGCCCTCCGTATCCCCACTTTGGTTCGCCTACTTCCCAAGGCATGTCGCCGAAAGCAAAAAGGCCAACCGCATGGTTGCGCCTGCTGTCTCGTCGTCAGTACTTGAGCCGGATGGATCGTTTCCAGCATGGACGTTCGGCGCGCACTTTAGGGCGTGGACCAGGCAAGATCAACAGGCAATCCCCGCCTGTTCGTCGCGGATCGACGAGCAGTTACTGGAATAACCGACTCGTATGACCGGCAGATGTTCCTGAGCTGGCACAAACGTAAATAATTGTGGAATAGGCGGGGATCTGGCTGCGAACCCCTGAAAAGCTGTGTTCATCGCAGGTCGGTGATATTTCACCGCAAGAACCCGCAAGTAAGCTCTCCAGACCGTTGGTCAGTGGCCTGTCAGATCAGGCGTTCAGGGAGGGGGTGTTCACATTTATGGCCACGCGGTCAGCGCCTGCGACTGGCCAAAAAAACTTATAAATTTTTTGTTGCTACAGCGGGGGGCGCCTGATCAAAGGCGCCCCCGTTGCTTCAGGAGGCCACCGTCTCGGCCGGGGAGACGATGCTGGTCTTGGCACCACGCGAGCGCCCCGAACTCAGGTAGGCGGCAATCGACTCCTGGGTCACCTCGCCAAGGAACACCTGTTCGGCATCCAGCACCGGCAACCACGCCCGGTTGAACTCGTACATCCGCGACAACAGGATGCGCAGGTGCTCATCGTGCGATGCGGTGGCGTTGAACTGGCGCAGGAAGTCAGCACACGTGCCCTGTTGCCGATGCATGTCACGGCGGCGCACATAGCCCAACGCCTTGTTCGCCGCGTCGGTGACCACCACGTAGCGGCGGTCGTGCTCGTCGAGCAGCTCCAGCGCATCGGCCACCGGCGTCTGGGGGCTGACCGACGGCGCGTTGTCGGCCGCATCTTCTGCGCGTACCAGCAGCAGGCGCTTGAGGGTGCTGTCCTGGCCGACGAAGTTGCTGACGAAGTCGTCCACCGGGTGCGCCAGCAGGGTGTCCGGGTGGTCCAGCTGGAGCAGTTTGCCGGCGCGGAAGATGGCGATCTTGTCACCCAGCTTGATCGCTTCGTCGATGTCGTGGCTGACCATGATCACCGTCTTGTTCAGCGCCCGCTGCATCTCGAAGAACTCGTTCTGGATCATCTCGCGGTTGATCGGGTCGACCGCACCGAACGGTTCGTCCATCAGCAGCACCGGGGCGTCAGCGGCCAACGCGCGGATCACACCAATGCGCTGTTGCTGGCCACCGGACAATTCGCGCGGGTAACGCTGCAAGTACTGCTTGGGCTCAAGCTTGATCATGCTCATCAGTTCGCGCGCACGGTCGTGACAACGCTGCTTGTCCCAGCCGAGCAGGCGCGGCACCACGGTGATGTTCTCCTCGATGGTCATGTTGGGGAACAGACCGATCTGCTGGATCACATAGCCGATGCTGCGGCGCAGGCTGACTTCGTCGAGCCCGGTGGTGTCTTCGCCATTGATGAATACCTGGCCCGAAGTCGGCGTGATCAGGCGGTTGATCATTTTCAAGGTGGTGCTCTTGCCGCAGCCCGACGGGCCGAGGAACACGCAGATTTCGCCTTCGTTGACGGTCAGGTTGACCGAGTCGACGGCTTTGACGTCCTTGCCGTTGGCATGGAAGGTCTTGCTGAGGTTCTTCAATTCGATCATGAGCGCAGTCCTCGTGGAGTCAGGGCACGTTGCAGGGCTTGCAGGAGCAGGTCGGCGATGATCGCCAGCAGGCTCACCAGCACCGCGCCGACCAGCAGCATCGACATGTCGCTGCGGCTGATGGAAGTCAGAATAAGTACACCCAGGCCACCGGCGCCGATGGTCGCGGCGATGGTCATCACGCCGATGTTCATCACCACGGCAGTACGCACCCCGGCGAGGATCACCGGCACCGCAATCGGCAGTTCGACCATGCGCAGGCGCTGGCCGAAGGTCATGCCGATGCCGCGGGCGGCTTCACGGATGCCCGGTTCGACGTTGGTCAGGGCCAAGTAGGTGTTACGCAGGATCGGCAGCAGTGAATACAGGAACACTGCGGTGATCGCTGGCAATGGGCCCAGGCCCTGGCCGAACTTGGAGTAGAACGGCAGCAGCAGGCCGAACAAGGCAATCGACGGAATGGTCAGCAGCACCGTGGCGCTGGCCTGCAGCGGCCCGGCCAGGACCGGGAAGCGGGTCATCAGAATGCCCAGCGGCACGCCGAAGACAATCGCCAGGCTGACCGCAGTGCCGACCAGGGTGATGTGCTGCCAGGTCAGCTGCAGCACCAACGCCCAGTCGAGGTGGGCAAAGGTATCGAACAGGCTCATGGCTGTACCTCTTTATCGGCCGTGCCGGGCAGCGGATGCTCGCGCAGGAAGGCAGCGGCAACCACCGACGGACTCTGGTGTTCGACGTCGACCTTGGCATTGAGCTGGCGCATGGTCTCGTCATCCAGTTGCTCGGCCAGCGGCTTGAGCAGCGTGGCCAGTTGCGGGTTGGCGTCGAGGACCGGCTTGCGTACCACGGGAGCTGCGGTGTAGTCGGGGAAGTAGTGCTTGTCGTCTTCCAGCAAGGTCAGGTTGAACGCGCTGAGGCGGCCGTCGGTGGTATACACCAGGCCGGCGAACACCTGATCGTTGCGCAGGGCGGTATAGACCAGGCCGGCGTCCATCTGGCGGATGTTGGCGCGGCCGACCTGCAAGTCGTACAGCTCCTTGAGGCCCACCAGGCCATCCGGGCGGTTGGCGAACTCGGTGTCCAGCGCGACCAGATGCTTGCGCTTGTGTTCGTCACGCAATACCTGGTTGAGCTGGCTGATGTTGCGCACCTGCGGGTACTGCTCGGCGACCTTGCTGGGCAGGGCCAGGGCGTAGGTATTGCTGAACCGGGACGGGGTCAGCCAGATCAGGTCCTTTTTCGCGTCCAGCTGTTTGACCTTGGCGTAGGTCGCTTCGGCACTGGGCATGCGCTCGTCGATATGGTTGTACGAGACCAGCGACACACCGGTGTACTCCCACATCAAATCGAGCTGGCCGGTCTCCTGCGCCTGGCGCGCCAAGCTGCTGCCCAGGCCGCCGGTCACGCGCACGGCAAAGCCATTGGCGCGCAGGTACTGCGCGGTGATTTCGGCCAGTACCGTCTGCTCGGTGAACACCCGGGCACCGATGCGAATCAGGGGTTTTTCCGCCGCTTGGGCAAATCCTGCCAACAGCAGGCCCGCGCCAAGCAACAAGGCGATGGTTCTTCTCATGGGTTCCCTCTACTTATTGGGCCAGGCCGCGTTCCAGCCAGCGCTTGCTGGAGAAACTCACCAGCACATCCAGCAACAACGCCAACGCCGCCGTGCAGGCTGCGCCGAGCAGTAGCTGCGGCTGATTGTTCAAGGCAATGGCAGGGAAGATCAGGCTGCCAAGGCTGTTGGCGCCGATCAGAAACGCCAGCGGCGCAGTGCCGACATTCAGCGCCAGGGCCACCCGCACGCCGCCGACGATGATCGGCACGGCATTGGGCAGCTCTACCTGCCAGAGTTGCTGGCGCGGGGTCATGCCAATGCCGGTAGCGGCTTCCTTGAGTGAGGCAGGGACGTTTTTCAGGCCCTCGTAGGTGTTGCGCACGATCGGCAGCAGGGAGGCGAGAAACAGCGCGAAGATCGCCGGGCCTGCGCCGATGCCCAGAACACTCAGGGCGATGGCCAGTACGGCCAGGGGAGGGATGGTATTGCCTACATTGAAGAACTGCATGAAACGCTCGGCTTTGTCGACCCGGTGCGGTCGACTCAAGGCAATCCCGGCGGGGATGCCCACGGCCAACGCCGCCGCCATCGAAGCCAGCACCAGCATCAGGTGCGCTTGCAGGTAAAACCACAGATCGTCGCGATAACGCGCGATCGTATCGAGGCCGATCCAGTGGATCAGCAGGGCCAGGATGACAAGCGCGGCGGCCCATCCCATCAGCCCTTTTCCGTAGCGTCTAGCCACAGGTGGACTCCTTTTCTTGTCGTCGGCGAACACCTCTACACAGCGCGGCCAGTTCGGGCGGCGGTAGGGTGAGCGCGAGTAGCAGCGTGACGCTCAGCGAAGCTGTACGGCATGCCATGAGCCAAGCCCCGTCGGGCTTGAAAATGCAGGTATTACCAGCCCCGAACCACAATGTTCAGCAAGGGATGGACGTCTCCGGGGGGGTAGAGGTTCCCATCTGAGGCGGCATTTGGCCAGCCAATTATTCTCCGCAAGCCGTTGTTTCCAGATGCACTTTTGCTCTGTAGCCCTATTGAATCAAGGCGCGCGACCGACTCCGACGAGCGGTCGTGCGCTCATGCAAATTACCAATAAGGCGGCTTTTATCATGTTGAATCACAGCTACGATCGGTCATTTATCGCCACTATCCAGTGCGTCACGCCTGGGTTTGAAGGCTATTTTGATTGCGCCAAACTCGCAGAACGTGAAGGGCAGGCGGCCCGTGCTGCGGATGACTGGATGATCGTCACGTCCTTGACGTTACGCGAGCCGCATCTGTTCTGGTTCCGATGCCTGTTCGACGAGTCCATCGGCCGGCCTTACTACGATATCCAGTCCTGGAGCCGGCGCACCGGTCGAGACTTCCAGTCCAGCAATCGCCATCTGGACTTCAATCACAACGGCTATCCAGGCTTGTACCCGCAGGTGCCTGAAGATGGCAGGCTGTGGAAGTTCATCACTCGGCAGGAGGATGGCAAGCAGGCCAGCATGACCTCGATTGTCGAGGCCGGCCAACAGGTCGATGGGCAGATCAGGACCCGCTCCAATCTAGCTCTGTGCGCCATGGAGCCCGAGCATGTCGCCGATCACTGGTTTGCCTATGTGAATACCGGTGAAGGTGAGGTGCTGGATGTACGGCTTGAAGTGCTGCATATCGGCGAGGAGTTGATGGACGATCAGTAAAGCTCCAGCGGCGCTTTGGCTGACAGGGCGCCGTCCCTCGCTGAGTGGGTAGCGATAGATCGGCATCATTTGGGCGGGCTCGCTCTCGTCAGCAGGCCTTTTGGCTTGGCGTGTAGAGACCGGACACATGGTGGACACGTGTGCGCAGACATGGTTGACACATTATGCTCCGTAATCAGGTTTATTCACGTCGATGGTTCGCAGACGCTGATGGCAAAAGTAGATATCGAACATGTCGCCTCCATCCCGCCCGGGGCGTATTGCTACCGTATGCCCAACCAGGCCTTTTGCGATGCTGAAATAGCGTTTCTGGAAGCGGAAGCGACTGTGATAAACCTTGGCGAGGATATCGTCCGGCCCATATTCAAACTCCCCAAGCTGACTGGGGTAGGCCCACGGGCTGGTGTGATATCTGGCCATTGGTACTTGATACCCTAAAGCCTGGTGGGGGCGCTGTAGGTTGTAAATTTCACGCCATCGATCAAACGCCGCTTGGGCTTGCTCCAGGGTGGAAAACTGCCGACCATTGAGTACTTCAGCTCTCAAGGAACGGTGAAAACGCTCAATCTTGCCATTCGTTTGAGGATGGTACGGGCGACTAAAACTGATCTTTATCCCCAACCGAATCAACCAGATACTGAGTTCTGTGACCTCTCCTGGGTTGCGCGGTGAGCCCCAGGGAGCACCATTGTCGACGTTGATTCGTACCGGTAGACCATAGCGCTGGAAAACCTCAATCATCTTCTCCTTGACCGTTGCACCTCGCTCGTTGTCGCATGCATGAATGGCCAAGTTGAAGCGGGAGTGGTCGTCAAGAATGGTCAGCGGGTGGCACCGGCCTTGCTGCAGGGCGAAGTGGCCTTTGAAGTCCATCTGCCAAAGGTCGTTGGGCGCGTCGTGTTCGAACCTGAGCCGCGCCTCTCGCGTCTTTTCAGGACTTTGTATCAGTTCATGGCGATGCAGCACGTTGGTCACAGTACTGGGAGCAATACGCTTGCTCAGCAGATTGCTGATCGTGCGTCCGCCCCAGGCCGGGTGTTCCTGTCGAAGTGCAATGACTTCTGCTTCCAACCCAGCCTCGGTCAAGCGAGGGCTGCTAGTCGGCCTTCGAGATCGTTCTTGTAGAGCAGCCGAGCCACCTTGTTCAAAACGGCGCAGCCACTTGTATCCGGTCTGAGGACTGATGCTGAAGCGGCGGCATAACTCACGAATATTGGCATCCGGCTGCCGCGCCAGAGACACGAACTCTTCTTTCAGGCTCATGGCGTTTCTCACGTTCCAAGGCATGGTGGAAATCCTGGCAAGGGGGCTGCCAGAAAGTGTCAACCATGTCTCCGTACACGTGTCCACCATGTGTCCGGTCTCTACACTTGGCGGCCAAGTTCAGGTACAATATCGCCCCTTTTTCGATCCCCATTCAGGCGATTTCCCATGACCAACCAGGCCGCCGAAGTCGCGAAGCGCCGCACTTTCGCAATCATTTCCCACCCCGACGCCGGTAAGACCACCATCACCGAGAAGCTCTTGCTGATGGGCAAGGCCATTGCCGTCGCCGGTACCGTGAAGTCGCGCAAGTCCGACCGCCACGCCACCTCCGACTGGATGGAAATGGAGAAGCAACGCGGTATCTCCATCACCACCTCGGTCATGCAGTTCCCTTACCGCGAACACATGATCAACCTGCTCGACACTCCGGGCCACGAAGACTTCTCGGAAGATACCTACCGCACCCTGACTGCGGTCGACTCGGCGCTGATGGTGCTCGACGGCGGTAAAGGCGTCGAGCCACGGACCATCGCCCTGATGGACGTCTGCCGTCTGCGTGACACGCCGATCGTCAGCTTCATCAACAAACTCGACCGCGACATCCGCGACCCGATCGAGCTGCTCGACGAGATCGAAGCGGTGCTGAAAATCAAGGCCGCGCCAATCACCTGGCCGATCGGCTGCTACCGCGATTTCAAGGGTGTGTACCACCTGGCCGGCGACTACATCATCGTCTACACCCCAGGCCATGGTCACGAGCGCACCGAGGTCAAGATCATCGAGAAGCTCGACTCCGATGAAGCCCGCGCGCACCTGGCTGACGAGTACGATCGCTTCCTCGAGCAACTGGAGCTGGTGCAGGGCGCCTGCCACGAGTTCAACCAGGAAGAGTTCCTCAACGGCCAACTGACCCCGGTGTTCTTCGGTACCGCACTGGGCAACTTCGGTGTCGACCATGTACTCGACGCAGTAGTCGACTGGGCGCCGCGTCCGCTGGCACGTGTGGCCAACGAGCGGACCGTCGAGCCGGTCGAAGAGAAGTTCACCGGCTTCGTGTTCAAGATTCAGGCGAACATGGACCCGAAACACCGCGACCGTATCGCTTTCATGCGGATCTGCTCGGGCAAGTACGAAAAAGGCATGAAGATGCGCCATGTGCGCACCGGCAAGGACGTACGGATCGGCGACGCCCTGACCTTCTTCTCCTCCGAGCGTGAGCAGCTGGAAGAAGCCTTTGCCGGCGACATCATCGGCCTGCACAACCACGGCACCATCCAGATCGGCGACACCTTCAGCGAAGGCGAAAGCCTGGGCTTTACCGGCATCCCGCACTTCGCCCCGGAGCTGTTCCGTCGCGTGCGCCTGAAAGACCCGCTCAAGTCCAAACAGCTGCGCCAAGGCCTACAGCAGCTCGCCGAAGAAGGCGCAACCCAGGTGTTCTTCCCGCTGCGCAGCAACGACATCATCCTCGGTGCAGTCGGTGTACTGCAGTTCGACGTGGTCGCCAGCCGCTTGAAGGAAGAGTACAAGGTCGAGTGCGGCTACGAGCCGATCACCGTCTGGTCGGCGCGCTGGATCAGCTGCGACGACAAGAAGAAGTTCGAGGAATTCGAGACCAAGGCTGTGGAGAACCTTGCAGTCGATGGCGGCGGTCACCTGACCTACCTTGCCCCGACCCGGGTCAACCTGGCGCTGATGGAAGAGCGCTGGCCAGACGTGAAATTCCGCGCCACGCGCGAACATCACTGATCTGATTATTGGGGCCGCATCTGCGGCCCCAATGCTGTTCAGTTACCGGCTTTGATACTGGTCCACAAGCGAGTACGGATACGGTCGATCTTGGCGGGCATCGCCTCCAGTGCGTACAGCTTGCCCATCACATCTTCACTCGGGTAGATCATCGTGTTGCTCTTTAGCGCAGGGTCGACCAGGGTGTCGGCCTTGAGGTTACCGTTGGCGTATTGCACATGGTTGCTGATGTTGGCCATCACCTCAGGCTGCAACAGGTAGTTCATGTAGGCGTAGGCCTGTTTCTCGTCGGGCGCATCGGCTGGCATGGCGACCATGTCGAACCACAACGGTGCACCTTCCTTGGGGATCGAATAGCCGACCTTGATGCCGTTCTTGGCTTCTTCGGCGCGGTTCTTCGCCTGCAGCACATCGCCCGAGAAACCAACCACCACGCACACGTCGCCATTAGCCAGGTCGCCGGTGTACTTGGAGGAATGGAAGTAGCTGATATACGGGCGCACTTTCATCAGCAGCTCTTTGGCTTTCTCGTAGTCCTTCGGATCCTTGCTGTGGTGCGGCAGGCCGAGGTAGTGCAGGGCAATTGGCAGCAGCTCTGGGCCGTTGTCGAGCACCGCCACGCCGCAGCTTTTGAGCTTGCTCATGTACTCGGGCTTGAAGATCAGGTCCCAGGAGTCAACCGGAGCGTTGTCGCCGAGCACCGCCTTGACCTTGTCGATGTTGTAGCCGATGCCGGTGCTGCCCCACAGGTAGGGGAAACCGTACTGGTTGCCGGGGTCGTTGACCTCCAGCGCCTTGAGCAGCACCGGGTTGAGGTTCTGCCAATTGGGCAGTTGGCTCTTGTCGAGCTTCTTCAGGGCCTTGCCCTGGATCTGCCGGGCCATGAAGTGGTTCGACGGGAACACCACGTCATAACCGGAGTTGCCGGTCATCAGCTTGCCGTCGAGGGTCTCGTTGCTGTCGAACACGTCGTAGGTCGGCACGATGCCGCTGGCCTGCTGGAAGTTCTTCAGGGTGTCGGGGGCGATGTAGCTCGACCAGTTGTAGATCTTTACCGACTCGGCGGCGTTGCTGACACAAGCGGCGAGCATCAGGGGAGCGATTAGAAGCGTGCGCATGTCCGGGGTACCTTGCTTTGTGTGTTGTTATCGAAGGACGGCAGAGGCGATCAGCGATCAGAAAATCAATACGTAGGTCTTGCGCACGGTTTCTTCGATGTCCCAGATACCGGTGCTGTTGGCCGGTAGCATCAGTGCATCTCCGGCTTCTATGAGTAGTGGCTCGCCACCGTCAGGGGTGAAGGTGCAGCGGCCTTTGATGAAATGGCAGAACTCCTGCTGCACGATTTGCCGGCGCCAGCGCCCTGGGGTGCACTCCCAGATGCCGGTTTCGACGCCGTCGCTGCGCTCGACGCTGGTCACTGAAGTCACCGCGACCGGCTCACCGAGCGGCACGGCGACCGGGTTGGATTCCTCGAGTACGGCGCTGCCGGTGTGTTTGAACTGGGTGATGCTCATGACCAGTGAATCCTGTGTAGTGAAAAGGGCAAGTCAGTGCATGAAGCCTTCCATGAAGTCGGCCACGCCGCTGGCCAGGCGCCGGCGCCAGGGGGCGCTGGCGGGGTTGGCGAGGGTGCGGTCTTCATGGACGAAGCTGCGGATGATCGCGTTGTAGCCCAGCCAGCGGCAGGGCTCGGGCGGCCAGCTGGCGAGGCTGGTCAGCGGGCAGTTGTCATGTACCCAGGGCTGCGCGGTCAGCTGGTTGTGCTGGCCAAGGATCAGCGCCGCCAGGGTGCGCCCGCCCAGGTTGGTCGCGCCTACGCCTTCGCCGCCGTAGCCGCCGGCCAGGGCGATGCCGCGCTGGCGGTCACACAGCATGTGCGGGCGGAAGCGCCGGGCCATGCCCAGGTTGCCGCCCCAGGAGTGGGTGATGCGGGCGTTTTTCAGCTGTGGGAACAGCTCGCCGAACAGATAGCGGCGCAACTCGATTTCGTGGTCCTTGAGGTTGAAGTCTTCGCGCAGGCGGCCGCCAAAGCGATAGCCGCCGCGTGCGCCGAATACCAGGCGGTTGTCGACGGTGCGTTGACCATAGGTGACCTGGCGGCTGTTCTCGCTGAAGGCTTGCCCCTGGCTGAGACCGATCTGCTCCCAGGTCGACTCCGGCAGCGGCTCGGTGGCGACCAGCAGGCTCTGCACCGGCAGTTGGTGCTTGCCTAGCGGCGGCAGGCTGGCGGCGTAACCCTCCACGGCCGGCACCAGCCAGTGGGCGCGGACGTTGGCATGGGGCGTGCGCAGCACACCAGGCTGCAGATCAAGCGCTGGGCTGTTCTCGTAAATGGTCACGCCCATGCGCTCGACCGCTCGGGCCAGGCCGCGCACCAGTTTGGCCGGCTGGATGGTGGCGGTGTGCGGGCTGAAGATCGCCCCGTATGGGTTGCTGACGCGCAGCTGTGCATCGAGTTGCTCAGGGCGCAGCCAGCGGTAGTCGTCTTCGTTCATGCCCTGGCGGTAGAGGTCGTCGAGGTAGGCGCGCAGGCTGCGCTCCTGCTCCGGATACCGCGCTGCGCAGTACAGCACGCCGCCTTTGCGATAGTCGCAGTCGATGCCTTCATGCTGGAGCACGTTGTGCACTTCGTCAGGGATGCCGTGCAGCAGGTCGATACTGGCGCGGCGTAGCTGCGGCGACAGGGTAGCGAGCAGGCGGTCCTCGCCCAGCAGGTTGCCCATCAGCCAGCCGCCGTTGCGCCCGGAGGCGCCGAAGCCGGCGATGTTGGCCTCGACAATGGCGATACTCAGCTGCGGCGCCTGTTGTTTCAGGTAATAAGCGGTCCACAGACCGGTGTAGCCGGCGCCGATGATGCACACGTCGACATCGAGGTCCTTGGCCAGCGCCGGGCGGGCGTCGAGGGGCTCGTCGAGCTGGTCCATCCAAAGGCTGATCGTGCGCCAGGGTTGCATCAGGTGCAGCTCCACATCGGTAAGGTCTGTGGCTGATCCTAGGATGCTCCGGCGGCGGCTGTCTTACGTGCGTGCACGCAGCGAAAGTTGTTTGACGTAAGCCTTGGGCGACAGCCCGGTGTGCTCACGAAACGCTTTATAGAACGCCGACAGCGAGTTGAAGCCGGCGCCGAATGCCAGTGCATCCATGGTCGCGCCGACGCTGCTGCTGTCGAGCCCGGCCAGCAGGTGCTGAAGACGCGCCTGGTTGACGTAGCGATAGAAGCTCTGGCCGAGCACCTGATTGAGCAGGTAGGAAATCTGATTGCGGCTGTAGCCGCTGTCCTTGGCCACTTGCTGCAGGTCCAGCTCAGGATCCAGGTAGGGCCGCTGGCGCTGGAAGTAGTGCTCAAGGTCCTGCGCCATGGTGCTCAGCTGGCGCGGTGACAGACCCAGGCGGCTGGTGGCCGGGCGCAGGCCGCTGCTGCTGATGCCCTTGTTGCTCTGACGAACCAGCGTGGCATATTCGTTGACCCGCCAGATCAGGCCGTCCTTGACGGTGATTGCCTCACTGGAGTGAAACACGGTCAGGCCATCGCCGCCCTGCACCGTGACCTCGTACTGGATAAAACCGGTGCAGCCGTCGACCCTGATCCGATCGCTGTGAACGATGTCTTCACCCGCTTCACGGGGCAGGCAGGCGCGCACGTAATCGCGCAACTCGGCATGGCCCATTACACGGTTCTGGAAGAAATCGTGGTACTCGACGTCAGGGTGATACAGGGCCATCACCCCATCGAGGTCGCGGTATTTCCAGCACAGGTGATAGCGCAGCATGGTGTCGGCTGTGATGGGCGTCTGGTCGAGGCCGTCGGGCAAGGTAGTAGGCGTCATGGGGTGATGGTGCCGGGCCGCTGGGCGCCGGGCAAGTCCGCGTTTTCAAGGTGCCATTGCAGAAACCCTGAGTGGTATATAGCCATTCGGGTTTTATGCACGATCCTCCCTATACGATTTTTTGTAAGTCATTGATTTATATAGGTGTCATTTTTTGTCGCAATTGGCACAGCGCCTGCACCAGTGCAAGGGCAAGCAAACGGATCCGTTGCTAACTATAAAAGGCGCTGCCACATGATTACCACTGCCGAGCTATCACCCACCGTCACCGATGCCTCGAACCATTCGGGCGTGTCTTGGGCGGCGATCTTCGCCGGTGCCGCTGCTGCTGCGGCCCTCTCATTGATCCTGATGATCCTGGGCGCGGGCCTGGGCTTCGCTGCAACTTCGCCATGGGCCCATGAAGGCGCCAGTGCCAAGGCGCTGGGTATCTCGACCATCATCTGGCTGCTGCTGACGCAGATTCTTGCTTCGGGTGCCGGTGGTTACATTGCCGGTCGTCTGCGGGTCAAGTGGGCCAACCTGCACGCCGATGAAGTCTACTTCCGTGATACCGCGCATGGCTTCCTGGCCTGGGCTGTGGCAACGCTGGTAACTGCAGTGCTGATCGTCAGCATGCTCGGCAACGTCCTCAGCGCTGGCGCGCAGGCTGGTGCCGCTGCCGTAGGTGGCGCTGCTACCGCTGCGACCGCAGTAGTGGGCAAGTCTGACGCCGACCCAATGGGTTACTACACCGACAGCCTGTTCCGCAGTGAAGGCCCGGCGCCAGTAACCGACGATGCTGCCACCGCAGTTGCCGGTCGCGTGATTGCACGGGCAGTAAGCAACGACGGTGCTCTGTCTGCTGATGACCGTACCTACCTGGCGCAATTGGTCGCTCAGCGTACCCGCCTGACTCAGGCCGAGGCTGAAGCTCGCGTTGACCAGATCTATACCGAAGTACAACAGGATGCCCAGAAAGCCAAGGTAGCTGCTCAAGAAGCCGCTGATACCGCCGCCAAGGTCGCTGCCTGGACCGCTCTGTGGACCTTCATCGGCCTGCTCTGCGGCGCGTTCTTCGCCTGCCTTGCTGCCCTGTTTGGTGGCCGTCAGCGTGATCAGGCTCGCTGGATCGATGTCGACGACGCGGCGTATGTCGGTCGCCGTACCGTTCACACCAACAACGCGCCTATTCGCTAATCAACTGAACTGACCAGGAGAACTACCATGCGCTCGATTCTGCTTTGGATGATTGGAGTACCGATCCCTGTGATCATCTTGATCGCGATCTTCATGCACTGATGAAACTGGGGGCCGCTTTGCGGCCCTTTCGCGACACAAGGCCGCTCCTACGCCGACCGCGTTATCTTCGGATGCGCGCGGTCAGGGTAGGAGCGGCCTTGTGTCGCGATGGGCTGCGAAGCAGCCCCCAGCTATCTACAGAAACTGCTCCGCATAATGACAAGCCACCTGCCGCGTCCCCACCTGCCTGAACGCCGGCACCTCTTTGCTACACCGCTCCGTGGCATACGGACAACGCTTGTGAAAGGCACAGCCATCCGGCGGATTCAACGGATTAGGCAGCTCCCCCACAATCCGAATCTTCGGCTTCAGCGGATCCGGATGAATCGCCGGCGTCGCTGACAACAACGCCTGGGTATAAGGGTGCAGCGGCTTGTCATAGATATCCGCCTTCGGTCCCATCTCCGCAGGCCTGCCCAGATACATCACCAGCACCTGATCAGCTACATGCCGCACCACCGCCAGGTTGTGCGAAATGAACACGTAAGCGGTGTTGAACTCCTTCTGCAGGTCCATGAACAGGTTCAGCACCTGAGCCTGGATCGACACATCCAGCGCTGAAGTCGGCTCATCCGCCACCAGCACCTTGGGCTGCAGCATCATCGCCCGGGCGAGGGCAATGCGCTGGCGCTGACCACCCGAGAACATGTGCGGATAACGCTGGTAATGCTCCGGCCGCAGCCCCACCTGCTGCATCATCGCCTGGACCTTCTCGCGGCGCTCTTGCTTGCTCAAGGAGGTGTTGATCAGCAAGGGTTCGGCCAGTTGGTCACCAATCTTCTGCCGCGGGTTGAGCGAGGCATACGGGCTCTGGAACACCATCTGCACATCACGGCGCAGTTGCTTGCGCTGCTCCTTGCTGGCGCCAGTGACTTCGGTGCCGGCGATCTGCAACGAGCCAGCAGTGGGTTCTTCGATCAAGGTCAGGGCGCGGGCCAGGGTCGACTTGCCGCAACCCGACTCGCCAACCACCGCCAACGTCTGGCCCGCTTCAAGTTCGAACGATACGCCATTGAGCGCCCGCACCAGGGCATGGCCCTTGAACAGGCCGCGAGGCACTTGGTAATGGCGGGTAAGGTCACGTGCGCTGAGTACGGCAGTCATCACGCCACCTCCTGGTTCAGTGGATAGAAGCAGCGCGCCAGGCTCTGGCTCTTGGGCTCGAGCGCCGGTCGCTGGCTGCGGCAGTTGTCGCGCACATACGGGCAGCGCGGCGACAGCAGGCAACCCTGTGGCCGGTCATAGCGACCAGGTACGATGCCGGGCAGCGTCGCCAGCCGTTCGGCGCCGATGCTGTGCTCCGGGATCGCCGCCAGCAAGGCTTCGCTGTAAGGGTGTGCAGGCACGTCGAACAGTTCCGGCACCTGGCCCACTTCAACCGCCTGGCCGGCATACATCACGCAGACCCGCTTGGCCGTCTCGGCCACCACGGCGAGGTCGTGGGTAATCAGGATCAGCGCCATGTTGCGCTCCTGCTGCAGGTTGACCAGCAGCTCCATGATCTGCGCCTGAATGGTCACATCCAGCGCGGTGGTTGGCTCGTCGGCAATCAGCAACTTGGGTTCGCCGGCGATGGCCATGGCAATCGCCACCCGTTGGCTCATGCCGCCGGACAGCTGGTGCGGGTAGGCCTGCAAGCGGCTTTCGGCAGCCGGGATTTCGACTTTTTCAAGCAGCTCCAGGGCCCGTTGCCGGGCCGCTTTACCTCTCAGGCCGAGGTGCTGGCGCAACACTTCTTCGATCTGGAAGCCGACTGTGTAGCTGGGGTTGAGCGCGGTCATCGGGTCCTGGAAGATCATTGCGATGTCCTTGCCGACGATCTTGCGCCGCTGCCGGCCGCTGAGCTTGAGCATGTCGGTGCCGGCGAAGCTCATGGTGTCAGCGGTGATCCAGCCGGGAGCGTCGATCAGGCCCATCAGGGCCATCATGGTCACCGACTTGCCCGAGCCGGACTCGCCGACGATGGCGACGATCTCGCCGGCATCGACCGCCAGGTCCAGGCCATCTACCACCGGCACTGCCGAGGCATCGCCGAAACGCACGTTGAGGTTTTTGATCTGCAATAGTGACATGGCGTGGTCCTCAGGCGGCGTTCTTGAGTTTCGGGTCCAGCGCATCGCGCAAGCCGTCGCCCATCAGGTTGATTGCCAGCACACTGAGCAATATGGTCAAACCGGGCAGGCTGACGACCCACCAGGCGCGTTCGATGTAGTCGCGGGCCGAAGCGAGCATGGTGCCCCACTCAGGCGTTGGCGGTTGTACACCCAGGCCCAGAAAGCCCAGCGCAGCGGCATCGAGAATGGCCGACGAGAAGCTCAAGGTCGCCTGCACGATCAGCGGCGCCATGCAGTTGGGCAGCACGGTGACGAACATCAGCCGCGGCAGGCTGGCGCCGGCCAGGCGGGCAGCGGTGACGTAGTCGCGGTTGAGTTCGCCCATCACTGCGGCGCGGGTCAGGCGCACGTAGGCCGGCAGCGAAACGATGGCGATGGCGATCACCGTGTTGATCAGGCCAGGGCCGAGGATCGCGACGATGGCCACTGCCAGCAGCAGCGAGGGCAAGGCCAGCATCACGTCCATCAGACGCATGATCGACGGCCCGAGAATCCGTGGGAAGAATCCGGCCAAAAGCCCGAACAGCACCCCCGGGATCAGCGAAATCACCACCGACGACAGGCCGATCAGCAGCGACAGGCGCGCGCCCTGGATCAGCCGCGACAGCAGGTCACGGCCAAGCTCGTCGGTGCCAAGAATGAACTGCCAGGTACCGCCTTCGAGCCACACCGGCGGGGTCAGCAGAAAGTCGCGGTATTGCTCGCTCGGGCTGTGCGGTGCAACCCACGGCGCGAACAGCGCGCAGAACACCACCAGGGTCATGAACGCAAGGCCGGCGACGGCGCCCTTGTTGCGCGCGAACGCTTGCCAGAATTCCTTGTACGGTGATGGGTACAGCAGGCTTTGATCGACCGGGCTGGGCGCGGTCACGGTAGTGCGAGTAGTACTGGTCATGACGTGGCCTCAGCGCTGGTGACGGATACGTGGATTGGCCAGGCCGTAGAGAATATCCACGACAAAATTGACCAGAATGACCAGGCAGGCGATCAACAGGATGCCGTTCTGGACCACGGGATAGTCACGGGCGCCGATGGCTTCGATCAGCCATTTGCCGATGCCCGGCCAGGAGAAGATGGTTTCGGTCAGGACTGCGCCGGCCAACAACGCGCCGACCTGCAGGCCAAACACGGTCAGCACCGGGATCAGCGCATTGCGCAGGCCATGCACGAACACCACCCGCGCTGGCGACAGGCCCTTGGCGCGGGCGGTACGGATGTAGTCCTCGCGCAGCACTTCGAGCATCGACGAGCGGGTCATGCGGGCGATCACCGCCAGCGGAATGGTGCCAAGCACGATGGCCGGCAGAATCAGGTGCATGAGCGCATCCTTGAACGCGCCCTCTTCGTCACTGAGCAGGCTGTCGATGAGCATGAAGCCGGTGCGCGGTTCGATATCCAGCAACGGGTCGATGCGCCCGGACACTGGCGTCCAGCCAAGGCTCACCGAGAAGAACATGATCAGGATCAGGCCCCACCAGAAAATCGGCATCGAATAGCCAGCCAGAGAAAGCCCCATTACCCCGTGATCGAACAGCGAACCGCGCTTGAGCGCGGCGATCACCCCGGCCAGCAAACCGACAATGCCGGCGAAGAACAGCGCCGCCAGAGCCAGTTCGAGGGTCGCCGGGAACAGCGTGGTGAACTCGCTCCAGACGCTTTCGCGCGAGCGCAGCGATTCACCCAGGTCGCCGTGGGCGAGCTTGCCGATGTAGTCCAGGTACTGGACCGGCAGCGGTTTGTTCAGGCCCAGGCGCTCCATGGCCTGGGCGTGCATTTCGGGATCGACCCGGCGCTCGCCCATCATCACCTCGACCGGGTCGCCAGGGATCAGGCGAATCAGGGCAAAGGTCAGCAGGGTGATGCCGAAAAACGTCGGAATCAGCAGGCCCAGACGTCGGGCAATAAAACTCAACATGCTTGGTGTACCTCATCAGCCGGCCAGCCCGCCATAGGGGCGGCTGGTCCGGATTGCGCCGCCGGCTCCCGTGCAGGCTGCCAGCGGTCATTGTTGTCGTGCTACTCCACCCGGGTTGTGGCGAAGTTATTGTTGGTCAGAGGGTTGAGCTGATAACCCTCCACATTCGCACGCATGGCCGTGAACACTTTCGGATGGGCCATGCTGATCCAGGGTTGGTCGTCATCGTACACCGCCAGGGCCTTGAAATAGAGGTTTGCCCGTTGATCTTCGTCGATCACGGTGCGCGCCTGGCTGATCAATGCCTGAAACTCAGAGTTGCACCAGCGTGCATAGTTCTCGCCGCTTTTGGCCGCGTCACAACTGAGCAGCGGAGTGAGGAAGTTGTCCGGGTCGCCGTTGTCGCTGCCCCAGCCTGTGGAGACCAGGTCGGCCTCGCCGTTTTTCGCCCGGCGCAGCATCTCGGCCCACTCCATCACGCGGATCTCCAGCTTGATGCCGATCTGGGCGAGGTCGGCCTGGAGCATCTCGGCAGACAAGCGCGGGTTGGGGTTGGTCGGGCCGCCGCCGTTACGCGTGAACAGGGTGAGCACGGTGCCGGGCGGCATACCTGCCTCTGCCAGCAGCGAACGGGCCTTGTCCAGATCGCGGGGTGGATTGCGCTTGTCTTTATTGGCGCCGGGCATGCTCGGCGGATAGGGGTTGGCCGCCACCAGTGCGTTGCCTGTGCCAAACAACTGGTCGACATGCGCCTGGCGGTCGAAGGCCAGGTTGATCGCGCGGCGCACGCGCACATCGCTGAGGTAGTTGCGCTGGGTATTCATGGCGATGTAGCCGGTGACCAGCGCTTCCAGCTCTGCCACCTTCAAGTGCTGGTCCTGCCTGATCAAAGGCACATCGTCAGGCTTGGGATGCAGCGCGACCTGGCATTCGTTGGCGCGCAGCTTCTGGAACCGCACGTTGTTGTCGGTGGTGATCACGAAGATCAACGGGTCGGCCGGCGGTTTGCCGCGGAAATACTCCGGGTTGGCCTTGTAGCGCACCTGGGCATCCTTGCGATACCGCTGGAAGATGAACGGCCCGGTGCCGATCGGCCTGCTGTTGAGCAGGTTGGGGGTGCCAGCCTTGAGCAGTTGGTCGCCATATTCGGCGGAGTAGATCGAGGTAAAGGCCATGGCCAGGTCACGCAGGAACGGCGCTTCCGGGCGGTTGAGGGTGAAAACCACAGTGAGCGGGTCGGTCTTCTCGACCGACTTGATCAACTTGCTGAAGGCCATGCTCTCGAAGTACGGATAACCAACGCTGGTCTTGCTGTGCCAGGGGTGGTTCGGGTCGAGCTGGCGGCGAAAACTCCACAGTACGTCATCGGCGTTGAGCTCGCGGGTCGGCGTGAAGTAATCGGTGCTGTGGAATTTGACGCCAGGGCGCAAGTGGAAGGTGTAGGTCAGGGCATCGGCACTGACCTCCCAACGCTCGGCCAGCGCTGGCTGGATCTCGGTGGTGCCGGGTATGAAGTCGACCAGACGGTTGAACACGGTCTCGGCCGAAGCGTCGGCAGTCACCGCGGTGGTGTACTGAACGATGTCGAAGCCTTCCGGGCTGGCCTCGGTGCACACCACCAACGGTTTGGCCGCCACGTGTGCCGTGGCCAGAGTCAACAGGGCTGCCAGGGCAGCGCGTAGGGATAGAGATGTCATGCAACCTCCCTGCTATGAATGATCCAGCGTAGCCGCCACGGCTGGCCTCAGCGAGCCGCGGCGGCAACGGTCAAAGGATGTTGAAAGGGATGGTGGTGACGATGCGCAGTTCATCCAGGCTGCCGTCGGACTGCGCCTTGCTGGCCCGGTGGGTGGTGTAGGTTGCGCGGATGCTGGTGTCTTTGAAAGGGCCGCTCTGCAGTACGTAGGTGCTGCCGACACCCCACTCGTAGTGGGTTTCGCCGTCCTGACCGCGTACATCGTAGGCCGTGCCGCGGTAGTGAGTGCCATCAATGCCCCAGCCGCGGGCGTTGTACAGGTTGAACTTGAGCCCGGGCACGCCGTAGTAGGCCATGTTCAGGACGTAGGCCAGTTGCAGCGATTTTTCATTGGGGCCGTTGAAGTCCGAGAGCAAGGAGTTGGCCAGGTAGATGCCGTTGGTCTCGTGCAGGTAGTCGAAATACTCGTTACCCATCACCTGCTGCCAGGACGCCGTCAGGCTGTGCGCCTGATGAGTCAGGCCCAGCGACAGGCTATAGGTGTCGTTATCGATTTTACCGAGCTTCTTGCGGCCTTCGTCCTTGGTTTTGTAATAGTGCAGGGCGCTGGTCAGGCTCAGGCTGGCGCTGTCTCCCAGCACATGGTTGGCGCCGAAGTAGTACTGGTTCCAGAAGTCCTCCACCTTGGCTGCATACAGGCTGGTGCTCAGGTTGGGCAGCGGCTGATAGTTGAGGCCGACGGTACTGGCGCGGTCGGTTTCCAGGCCGGCAGCGCCATACTCGCTGCGGAACTTGCTCAAGCTTTGTTCGGTACGGGGCGAGACCCGGTCGAAGCTGGCGAAGTCGAATGACAGCGTGTCGAACTCGGCGCTGTGCAGGCTGACGCCTTGAAAGCTCGAGGGCAGGGCACGGTTGCGGATGCTGGCCAGCATCGGTGTGTCCAGTGACTGGCGGCCAGCGGTCAGGGTGGTGTTGGATACCCGCGCCTTGATATTGGCCAAGCCGGCTTTGCTCCACTGGTCGAGCGGGTCGCCATTGCTGTGGGTCAGGGTGCGGTTGTTGGGGCCGGCCACCGAGCGGCGGTCGCGCTCCAGGGCTACAGCGTTGTAGGCCGCGACTTCGGCGGCGAAGCCGACGGTGCCCTGGGTGAAGCCCGAGCTGTAGTTGAGGATGCTGCCCTGCAGCCAATTGCTGCGGCTGTGCGTGTCGTGGCGGCTGCCGTCGCTTTTGCTGTACTTCCACAACGGTGCGCGTGCTGCGCGTTCGCGGGCATACCAGTTGCGGGTGCTGCCGGTGACGCTTTGGCCGTCGAAGAAGCCGCTGGCGTCAGCCTGGGCACTGGGCCTGAGCTTGAGGGTGAAGAACTCATCGCCGAGCGTGTCGGCCTGGGCGACCGTGCAGAACGCGCCCAGCGACAGTGCCAGTGCAGTGGTTACGGGTAGTTTCATGGCTACAGCTCCATTGTCTTCTTTTAGTTATTGCCGCGCCTTGTGAGCGCGGGGTGGTTGCGGTGTTGCCGGAGGACGCGGGGTGGCCGCGAAGAGGGCAGGCGCAGCGGCTCAGTCGACGCTGACGCCGGTGAAGTCAATGCGGCCAAATGGGCTGACCTTGAAGCCGTGCACCCGAGTGCTGAGCGGCTGATTGACCGTCGAATGTGCGACCGGGGTGATCGGTACCTGCTGCTTGAGGCGCTGCTGGGCCTGTTGATACAGCGCACTGCGCTGGGCTGGGTCGGTGACCTGCTTGGCCTGCTGGACCAGTTGGTCGTACTCGCGGTCGCACCACAGCGAATAGTTGTTGCTGCCAATGGCGGCGCAGCTGTAGAGCGTGCCCAGCCAGTTGTCGGGGTCGCCGTTGTCGCCGGTCCAGCCAATCAGGGCGACGTCATGCTCGCCACTTTTCATCCGTTTGACGTATTCGCCCCACTCGTAGCTGACGATGCGCACCTTGAAGCCGAGATTGTTCCAGTCGGCCTGGAGCATCTCTGCCATCAACTTGGCGTTGGGGTTGTAGGGGCGCTGCACGGGCATGGCCCAGAGGGTGATCTCGGTGCCGGGCTTGACCCCGGCCTCGTCCAGCAGGCGTTTGGCCTTGGCCGGGTCATACAGTGCGTCCTTGATGCTGGCGTCATAGGACCATTGCGTCGGTGGCATGGCATTGACGGCCAGTTGCCCCGCATCCTGGTAGACCGCCTGCAGGATCGCCTGCTTGTTGACCGCCATGTCCATGGCCTGGCGCACCTTCAACTGGTCAAACGGCGCGTGCCGGGTGTTGTAAGCGATGTAGCCGAGGTTGAAGCCCGGTTTGCTCAACACCTGCAGGTTGTCATCGGTGCTCAGCATCGGCAGGTCGGCAGGGCGTGGATTCAGGGTCACCTGGCATTCATCACGACGCAGCTTTTGCACCCGCACCGAAGGGTCGATGTTGATCGAGAAGATCAGGTTGTCCAGCTGCACTTGCTCAGGTGCCCAATACTGCGCGTTGCGCTTGTAGCGGATCAGCGCATCCTTCTGATACTGGCTGAACACAAACGGCCCGGTGCCGATGGGCTTGCGGTTGATGTCGGCCGGGCGGCCGGTGGCGAGCAGATGCTCGGCGTACTCGGCGGAGAGGATCGAGGCGAAGCTCATGGCGATGTTCTGGATGAACGCTGCATCCACCGTATTCAGGGTGAAGCTGACGCTCAGCGGGTCGCTGCTTTCGATCCTGGCGATGTTCTTGTCCAGCCCCATGCTGACGAAGTAGGGAAACTCGCTGGCGTACGCCAGGCGGAAGCGGTGCTGGCGGTCGAGCATGCGCTGGAAGGTGAACAGCACGTCATCGGCGTTGAAGTCGCGGCTCGGTTTGAAGGTTGGGTTGCTGTGGAATTTCACCCCGGCACGTAGCTTGAAGGTGTAATGCAGGCCGTCGTCGCTGACCTGCCAGCTTTCGGCCAGCGCCGGTTGCACTGCAGTGCCGCCGCGCTCGAACTCGAGCAGGCGGTTGTAGATCGGTTCGGCGGCGTCATTGTCGGTGGCGCTGGTGTACTGAGCGGTGTCGAACCCGGCCGGGCTGCCCTCGGAACAGAACACCAGGCTGTTGGCGTGGCTGATCGATGCCTGGGTCAGCAGGCCAAGCCCTAATACAACTGAATACAGCGGAATATGGCGCATGGCAGATCCTTCTCCTCATCCAATGTCAGCCGCAGCGGGGCGCTGGAACGGCAGCAATTGCTCGTTCCTGACGTTACGTCGGGAGGGAAGGGGGCGACAGGTTGTGGTTTCCCCAAAGGTTGTAGGGATTTTCCGACGGAGGCAGGGGAAGCGTCCGATGGCCTTATAACAGCGCCCACTGCCAAGGGCTGGCAGTGGGCTTGGCGGGGGGTTATTTGGAGACGCTTACACCATAGAAGGAGTTGAGGCCGAAGGGGCTGATCCTGAAGTCCTGCACAGTGCTGCGCATGGGCTGATACACCGTCGAGTGAGCGATCGGGGTAATTGGCACCTGCTCCTTGAGGATGTGCTGCGCCTGTTGGTACAGCTCGCTGCGCTTGGCTTGATCGGGCGTTGCCTTGGCTTGCTTGATCAGGTCGTCATAGGGCTTGTAGCACCACTTGGAGAAGTTGTTGCCGTCGACCGCGTCGCAGCCGTACAGCGTGCCCAACCAGTTGTCCGGGTCGCCGTTGTCACCGCTCCAGCCGATCAGCATGGCGCCCTGTTCGCCGCCTTTGGAGCGCTTGATGTACTCACCCCATTCATAGCTGACGATCTTGGCCTTGATGCCAACCTTGGCCCAGTCGGCCTGGAGCATTTCGGCCATCAGCTTGGCGTTGGGGTTGTAGGGGCGCTGTACGGGCATGGCCCACAAGGTGATTTCGGTGCCTTCCTTGATGCCGGCTTCCTTGAGCAGCTGCTTGGCTTTCGCCGGGTCGTAGGGGGCGTCCTTGATGCTGCTGTCGTAAGACCACTGGGTTGGCGGCAGGGCATTGACTGCCAACTGGCCGGCGCCCTGGTACACCGATTCGATGATCTGCGGCTTGTTCACCGCCATGTCCAGCGCCTGGCGAACCTTGAGCTGGGCCAGTGGGTTGGGCTGGTTGCTGCCCTTGATCTGGTCCATCACGTTGTAGGCGATATAGCCCAGGTTGAAGCCCGCCTGGTCAGGCATCTTCAGGCTTTGGTCGGCCTTGAGCGGCTCGATGTCGGCTGGCCGCGGGAACAGCGTGACCTGGCACTCGTTGCGCTTGAGCTTTTGCATGCGTACCGAGGCATCGGTGGTGATGGCGAAGATCAGGTTGTCGAGCTTGACCTCATCGGCTTGCCAGTACTGCTTGTTGCCCTTGAAGCGGATCAGCGCGTCTTTCTGATACTTGTTGAAAACGAACGGACCGGTGCCAATCGGCTTTTGGTTGATGTCGGCCGGCTTGCCCTGCTTTAACAGTTGATCGGCGTACTCCGCGGACTGGATCGAGGCAAAGCTCATCGCCATGTTTTGAATGAACGCGGCATCCACTTCGTTGAGGGTAAAGCGCACGCTGTGCTCGTCGATTTTTTCGACGCTGGCAATGTTGCGGTCCATGCCCATGTCAGTGAAGTACGGGAACTCGCTAGGGTAGGCCTTACGGAACGGATGGTTCTTGTCGAGCATGCGCTGGAAGGTGAACAGCACGTCATCGGCATTGAAGTCGCGGCTCGGCTTGAAATACGGCGTAGTGTGGAACTTGACCCCTTCGCGCAGGTGGAAGGTCCAGGTCTTGCCGTCTTCGGACACGTCCCAACTGGTCGCCAGGCCTGGAATCACCTTGGTAGTGCCCCGCTCGAACTGGCTGAGGCGATTGAAGATGGTCTCGGCCGAGGCGTCGAAATCGGTGCCGGTGGTGTACTGGCCAGGATCGAAACCTGCCGGGCTGCCCTCCGAACAAAATACCAGGTTGCTCGCGGCAATGGCCGATGGCGCCCCGGCGAGCAAGCCTGCGCCGAATAAAAGCGGAATGACTGCATGTTTGAGCATGATGGCCTCATTGTTGTCATTTTTAGCGGAGATGGCCTTGTGAGCCGACCCGTCGATCTTTAAGCGCGGCGGATTGGCAATGCAACCGTTGATGGGATAGAGGGTGGGCGGAATGTGGAACGACCGTACGATAATGTCGCCTGAGTGTAATTCATGGGCAAGTTGATCGTTTGCGTGGCGAAGATGGCGGCTTTTTGCCATATGTTACGCAGGAGGGTGTCAAGCGAGAATCGGCGCAGTTGCGCGTAGGAAAGGGCTTAAATCGATGTAAGAAGGGGCCGCAATGCGGCCCCTCCGGTGCAACGTGCAGATCAATCGATCAAGGCATCAGCACTTCGATCAAGCCGTCAGCGTTCATGCTGACTTCACTGGTGCCCGCTTCGATCTCCGGCGCCACTGCCGCCTCATCGGCACCCATGGCTTTCATCGCCATCGGCGCGCTGCGCAGGTATGGACGCGGGTAGCCGCTGCTGTTCAGGTTAAGGTTGACCACCTTGTAACCCTTGCCGCCAAGGGCCTCGGTCGCCAGCTGGGCGCGGGCCTTGAAGGCATTTACTGCATCCTTGAGCAGCTCGTCTTCGCTGGTTTTGCGCGTGGTCTGAGCGATGGAGAAGTCCATGCCGCCCATTTTCAGGTCCTGCAGTAGCTCGCCGGTGAGCTTTGACAGGGTTGGGAAGTCGGCGCTCTCAAGGCGCAGCTCGGCACGTTCGCGCCAGGCGGTGATCTTCTGGCCCTTGGCGTCGTAAACCGGGTAGCTGTTACGGCTGCCCTGGCTGATTTTCACGTCCTTGACCTGACGCGCCTGCTGCATGGCCTTGTTCATGGTCTCGGTGATGTCCTTGGCCAGCTTGCCCGGATCGCTGTTTTGGGCTTCGCTGTAAAGGGTCACGACCATCAGGTCGCGGGGCACTTCCTTGCTGACTTCGGCGCGCAGCGAGACCTGGTTGTAACGCGGCTCTTCAGCCAGCGCCGGAAGGCTGGCCAACAGGCCGCAGGAAAGAAGCAGGGCAGTGCTGCGACGTGAGATATGCATAGGTGACTCCTTGGCGAAGAATAGGCGTGGCGAGTAATTGTCCATGCCACGCATGGCCCATAAGACCGATTTCAGTGTAGTGGGTTCAAAAGTGCCATCATCAAGCTGTGACAAAGTGTGGCGCTTTGCCGCAGCGCTGCAGTGCAAGGCCAGGCTTGGGTATACTCCCGCCGATGTCCCTGGAGCACTCATCAGGAGAGCTCATGCTCGCTGCCGCACAACCGTTGTCTGCAACCCGTCAGAACCTCTGGCGCCTGACCGTGATTCGGGTCCTGGTGCTGGCCGCCCAGGCCGGCTCGGTGGGCGTTGCCTACTGGACCGAACTGCTGCCGCTGCCGTGGCTGTCGCTGGCGGCGACCCTGGCGCTGTCTTCGCTGCTGTGCGCCTTCACCGCCCTGCGCCTGCGCCTGTCGCTGCCGGTTACCGAGCTCGAATACGCTTTCCAGCTGGCCTGTGACCTGCTGATTCACAGCGCCTTGCTGTACTACTCGGGCGGCTCCACCAACCCGTTCGTGTCCTATTACCTGGTGCCGCTGGCGATTGCCGCGGTGACCTTGCCGTGGATCTACTCGCTGGTGCTGTCGGGCCTGGCTTTGGTCGCCTACAGCCTGTTGCTGGTGCAGTTCTATCCGCTGGAGACGCTGCCGCTGGCGCGCGACACCATGCAGGTCTACGGCATGTGGCTGAGTATTGCCCTGGCCGCGGCAGTGATTACCTTTTTTGCCGCGCGCATGGCCGAGGAGCTGCGCCGCCAGGAGCAATGGCGTGGCGAGCGCCGCGAAGAGAGCCTGCGCGACGAGCAATTGCTGGCTGTCGCCACGCAAGCCGCCGGTGCTGCGCATGAACTGGGCACGCCGCTGTCGACCATGAGCGTGCTGATCAACGAGATGCGCCAGGACCACCACGACCCGCAGTTGCAGGAGGATCTGGCGATCCTGCAAGACCAGGTCAAGCTGTGCAAGCAGACCCTGCAGCAACTGGTGCGCGCCGCCGAGGCCAACCGGCGCATGGCCATCGTCGAGCAGGATGTGACTGCCTGGCTCGATGAAGCACTCAACCGCTGGCACCTGATGCGCCCCGAAGCCAGTTACCGCTTCCAGCGCCTGCGCGATGGCGAGGTGCCGCAACTGACGCCTCCACCAGACCTGACCCAGGCGCTGCTGAACCTGCTCAACAATGCTGCCGATGCCTGCCCGGATGACCTTGAGGTGCGCCTCGACTGGAGCGCCGAAGACATCATCATCAGTATTCGTGACCATGGCCCGGGCATCCCTCCGGCCATTGCCGAGGCCATCGGCAAACCCTTCTTTACCACCAAGGGCAAAGGCTTCGGCCTGGGCCTGTTTCTGAGCAAGGCCAGCGTTACGCGTGCGGGCGGCTCGGTGAAACTCTATAGTCATGAGCAGGGCGGCACGCTTACCGAGCTGCGCCTGCCCCGTGGCAAGCGAGGAGATGAATGATGACTGATGAAACCCAGATCGACGGCGAAGAGCTGCCGCACCTGTTGCTGGTAGACGACGACGCCACCTTCACCCGGGTCATGTCCCGGGCCATGAGCCGCCGCGGTTTCCGCGTAAGCACCGCGTCGTCGGCCGAGGAAGGTCTGATCCTGGCCCAGAACGACCTGCCGGACTACGCCGCGCTGGACCTGAAAATGGACGGTGATTCGGGCCTGGTGTTGCTGCCCAAGCTGCTCGAGATGGACCCGGAAATGCGCGTGGTGATCCTTACCGGTTACTCGAGCATTGCCACTGCGGTCGAGGCGATCAAGCGTGGCGCCTGCAATTACCTGTGCAAACCGGCCGATGCCGATGACGTGCTGGCGGCGCTGCTGTCCGAGCACGCCGATCTGGATTCGCTGGTGCCGGAAAACCCCATGTCGGTAGACCGCCTGCAGTGGGAACACATCCAGCGCGTGCTCGGCGAGCACGAAGGCAATATCTCCGCCACGGCGCGGGCGCTGGGCATGCACCGGCGCACCTTGCAGCGCAAACTGCAGAAGCGCCCGGTACGCCGCTGAGGTGAGCGCTGCCGGCTGGGTCGAGTGACGACCCAGCCGGCAGCATTTACTTCACACGCGGGTTACGTCGACCTCCCGCGCCACTCTCTTGTGCGCCAGCAGCGTGTAGATGCACGGCAGCACAAACAGCGTGAACAAGGTCCCGATCGACATCCCGGTGGCAATCACCATACCGATGTCAAAGCGGCTGACCGCGCCAGCGCCTGTCGCCAGAATCAACGGCACCATGCCGAACACCATCGCCGCCGTGGTCATCAGCACTGGCCGCAAGCGGATCGCCGCTGCCTCTTCGATGGCTTGGCGCACATCCAGACCTTTGTCCTTGCGCAGCTGATTGGCGAACTCGACGATCAGAATGCCGTGCTTGGTAATCAGCCCGATCAACGTCACCAGGCCGACCTGGGTGTAGATGTTCATGCTCGACAGCCCCAGGAACAACGGCAACAAAGCGCCGCAGATGGATAACGGCACCGTCACCAGAATCACCAGTGGGTCACGGAAGCTCTCGAACTGCGCCGCCAGCACCAGGAAGATGATCGCCAGGGCCAGGCCGAAGGTCACCCACAACGCGCTGCCTTCCTGGACGAACTGCCGTGATACCCCAGCGTAGTCGAACGAAAAGCCTTCTGGCGCTTCCTCGCCGGCGATCTGCCGCACCGTCGCCAGTGCTTCGTCCATGCTCACCAATGGCACGCCCTGAATGATCGCCGCGTTCAGCTGCTGGAACTGGTTGAGCTGGCGCGGTCGAGCACGGTCGCTCAGGGTGATCAGGGTCGACAGCGGCAGCAGTTGGCCCTGGTCGTTCTTCACGTAGTAGCTGTTGAGCCACTCAGGATTGTCGCGATAGGCGCGTTCGACCTGGGCAATGACCTTGTAGCTGCGCCCCTCAAGGGTGAAGCGGTTGATCTCGCCTTCGCCCAGCAGGGTGGCCAGGGTGCCGCCGAGCACATCCATCGACACGCCCATCTGCGCCGCCTTGGCCCGGTCGATATCCACCACCACTTCGGGCTTGTCAAACGCCAGGTCGATGTCGAGGAAGGCGAACTTGCCGGACGCCTGGGCGCGCTCCTTGACCCGCTGGGCCACTTCGAGCAGCGCCGGATAATCGCCGGCGGTGTTGATCACGAACTGGAACGGTAAACCTTCGCCAGTGCCGGGCAGCGCCGGCAGGTTGAAGCCGAAGATCTGCAGCCCGGCGATTTCGCCAAGCTTGGCCTGCACCAGCGGCAACAACTCCATCTGGCTGCGCTCGCGCTCGTTCCACGGCTTGAGCAGGAAGCCACCGATGCCGCTCTGCACGCCGTTGAAGCCGTTGATCTGGAACGACGAGTAGTACTCCGGGAAGCCCTTGAAGATCCCGGTGTACTGATTGGTATAAGTGTTCAGGTAATCAAGGTTGGTCGGCTGCGGTGCACTGCTGATCATGAAGATCACGCCTTGGTCCTCGTCGGGCGCCAGCTCGTTCTGGGTGAACTTGAGCAGCACCGGGATCAGGCACAGGATGATCACGGCAAACACCACCACCACCGGCCGGCTGTCGAGGGTGCCATGCAGTAGCCGTTGATACCGCACCTTGAGGCCGTCGAAGATCCGGTCGAGGCGATGCGCCAGGCCACTGGCGTTCTGCTCACGGCGCAGCAGCAATGCGCACATCATCGGCGACAGGGTCAGGGCGACGATGCCGGAGATCACTACAGCACCCGCCAGGGTCAGGGCAAATTCCTTGAACAGTGCACCGGTCAGGCCTTCGAGAAAACCAATCGGCGCGTACACCGCGGCCAGGGTGATGGTCATCGACACCACCGGTATCGCAATCTCGCGCGCGCCTTGCAGCGCTGCATCGAACGGCGTCCTACCCTCCTCGATATGGCGGTGGATGTTTTCCACCACCACGATCGCATCGTCCACCACCAGGCCGATCGCCAGCACCATCGCCAGCAAGGTCAGCAGGTTCAGCGAGTAGCCCATGGTCTGCATGAAAAACAGCACGCCGATCATCGACAGCGGGATGGTGATGACCGGGATCAGCACCGAGCGCAGCGCGCCGAGGAACAGGAACACCACGACGATGACGATCAGCACCGCTTCGCCGAGGGTCTTGATCACCTCGTCGATGGAGGCCTGAATGAACAGCGTCGCGTCATAGGCAATCGACACCTTGAGCCCGGCCGGGAGCTGACCTTCGAGCTCCGGCATGACCCGCCGCACCTCCTTGATCACCTCTAGCGGGTTGGCCGACGGCGTGGCCTTGATGCCGATGTACACCGAGGGCGTACCGTCGAACGAACTGACCGTGTCGTAGTTTTCCGCGCCCATCTCGACCCGGGCGACATCGCCGAGCAGTACGCGGGTATCGCCAGCTGTTTTCAGTGGCAGTGCAGCGAAGGCTTCCGGTGATTTCAGCTCGGTGGTGGCGTTGATACTAGTGACCACGTATTCGCCCTTGACCTCGCCCGCGGCCGAGAGGAAGTTGTAGCGGCGCACGGCATCGGTGACGTCATTGGCGGTCAGACCAAAGCCGGCCAGCTTGACCGGGTCGATCCAGATGCGCATGGCAAACACCTGGTTGCCGAGAATCTCGGCCTCGGCCATGCCCGGCAGGGTCGCCAGCTTGGGCTGGATCACCCGCGACAGGTAGTCGGTGATCTGCGGGTTGCTCATCTGTTCGCTGTAGAAGCTGATGTACATCAGCGCCGAGGCATCTGCTGCCTCCTTGCTCAACACCGGCGCTTCGGACTGCTGCGGCAGCTTGTTGCGCACTTCGTTGGCCTTGGCCAGCAGCTCGGTGAACAAACGGTCGCTGTTGGCGCCAACCCGCGCGTAGATGGAGATGATCGAGAAGTTCTGCCGGCTCACCGAGGTCATGTAGTCGATGCCTTCGGCGCTGGCCAGGCTCTGCTGCAGCGGCTGGGTGATGTAGCCCTGAATGGTCTCGGCGTTGGCCCCGGGGTAGGCGGTGGTTACCGTGATCAGGGCGTTTTCCATTTGCGGGTACTGGCGGATCTGCAGCTTGCTCCAGGCCTGAAAGCCGAGCAGCAGGATCAGCAGGCTGACCACACTGGCCAGCACTGGGCGGCGGATGAACGGGTCGGTGAACGCCATGTCAGCCTCCTGCTCAGTTGCCGCGCGGAGCGCTGGCTGGGGTGGTCGATGCTTGCTCGGTGATCTGGATGGCGGCGCCCGGAGTCAGTTTCAGTTGCCCGGCACTGACCACCCGTTCTCCCGCCTTGAGCCCCTCACTGACCACCACCACACCGTCACGGCGCTCGCCAGTGCGGATGGTGCGTTGCTCGGCAATCAGCTGCGGTTTGCTGTCGGCGGCGTTTTCCGGCTGGCCGTCTGCGTTCTGCTTCGGGCTGACTACGTATACCGAGTTGCCGTACAGGGTGTAGGTGATGGCGCTCTCCGGCACTACCACCTGTGGCTGAGGATCGGGCAGCAGCACCAGCAGGCTGGCAAACATCCCCGGCAGCAGCTTGCCGTCGGGGTTGGCCAGGCTGGCGCGTACCAGCAGGTTGCGGGTGTTCTCGTCGACCTTGGGGTTGATCGCGCTGAGCGTGGCAGTGAAGGTCTGGCCGGGGAAGGCCGCCACCTGCAACAGCACCTTCTGGCCTAGGGCCAGTTGCGGCAAGCTCTGCTCGGGCATGTTGAAGTCAACATACAGGCTGGACAGGTCCTGCAGGGTAGCGATCACCGTGCCGCTGGCGAGGAAGTCGCCGATGTCGACCTGACGGATACCAATGGTGCCGCTGAACGGAGCCTTGATGCTCTTCTTGTCCAGCGAGGCCTTGAGCTGATCGACCACTGCCTGGTTGCGCCGATACTGCGCGGTCAACCGGTCGAACTCGCCGCGAGAGATGGCCTGGTCGCCAACCAGCTGACTACCACGGCCATAATCCACCTTCGCCAGGCCCAGGTCAGCCTGGGCAGTACCAAGAAGGGCAGCCTCCTGATCGCTGTCCAGTTGCAGCAACAATTGGCCCTGCTTGACCTGCTGGCCAGACTCGAAGTGCAGCGACTTCACCGTGCCGGCCTGCTCCAGGCTCAGCTCCACGCCCTGCAACGCCTTGAGGCTACCGACCGCCGGCAGGCGCTGCTGCCATGGGCGCTGTTCAGCCGTTGCGGCGGCAACGCTGACCGGCGGTTTCGGAGCGGTAAACACCTGGATCTGCTGATAGATCGAAAAGGCCTTGTAGCCCCCAAGAATCAACACGATCAACAGCACGATGGCCAACATGATCAGCATACGCCGGCGCAGCATAGGTCCACTTCCCTGGAGGTAGTCATTGTCATGGCTAGGGCACGACCACGGGCGTTCCTGCCCACGTGCGAATGCACTGAGTATCGCCGGTTTTGTGTGACTAGGGGAGGGGTTATGGGGAGGGTGACCTGACCTGCACGCCGAGGTGGCGCGAACAGGTCAGATCAAGCGGCAGAAAAGGCTCAAACCAAATGCAGATGGTTATCCCAGAAACCAGACGGCAGCTCCAGCGGCTGGCCCACAAGTTGTTGCTTGCGGCAATCGTAGAAACGGCAACGGCCCTGGCCGGAGGTCACCACGAAACCATCTTTCACTGCACCCACGCCGGCGCAGTCGGGCATCGGTGCGTCGAGCTTGACCGCTGCCGTGTCCAGGTCCCAGATGAACAGCCGGTTGGCCCGCGGCGCAGTCAGGGCGACCAGCCGCAGCTCGCTGTGAATGGCCACACTGGCGGTGTACTGGGCCATCGACTGCAATTGCCGCTCCGGCACCGGGAAGGCCTGGAACGGCTCTCCCGGACGCTTGATCGCCAGCAGCTCGGCGGTCTCGTCTGATGCGCCCATGAACTGCTGGCAAGCGACCAGGGTGCCATCGCTGCCGATGGCCAGGTGGCGCACGCTGTTCATCTGCTGGCCGAGGGTTTCCTTGGACAGCAGGGTGCCATCGCGCTGCATCATCACCAGGCTCGGTTGCATGGCGTTGAGGTTCATTTCCACCCGGCTTTCGGCCTCGGTGCGGATGCCGCCGTTGGCCACCACCAGGGTTTCGCCGTCGGGCATCCACGCCAGCTCGTGCGGGCCGATGCCGTGGGTCGAGATCTCACCGCTGTGCACCAGGCGCTCACCGTCGAAGCGGTACACACCGAGTACGCCACGGCCCGGATCGGTGGTGTCGTTTTCGGTGGCGTACAGCCATTCGCCGTCCTTGTGCATCACCGCATGGCCATAGAAATGCCGGTTGGGCTGCGCTGTCAGGGTTTGCAGCAGGCGCCCGTCACGCAGGTCGACCAGATAGCTTTCGGTACCGGGGCGACGCGCGACGAACAGCGCAATCGGCTGTTGCGGGTGATGGATGATGGCATGGCAACGCTGGCCCACTTCGGTGGCGAATACCTGGCTGCCGTCGAGGCGATAACCGACGGCGTAGTGCTTGCCGTCGGCATCGTCGCGGGCCGACAGCAGCAGTGGCTCGCTGCCTTTGTTGCGCAGCAGGCTCCAGCCGCCCAGGGTCAGGGCGCTGAGGGCAATACTGGCAAGTTTCAGGGCCTGGCGTCGCAGCATGTCAGTCACCGTCGTTGGCATTGAAGCCCAGCTGGATGTTCAGCGCTTTGGCCAGCTCGCCTTCGTGCAGGCGGTGGACCACGTTGAGGCTGTCGTAGATGTCGTTCAAGGTCTGCTTGCCAGCGTCGTCCGCAAGCAGCTCGCCAAGGGGCTTGTCGTTGGCCGCCAGCAGCTTCAGCGCGTTGCCATAGGCAGCGTCGATCTTGTCGGCAAGAGCGCTCTGGTCCTTGCCGAGCAGGCCGCGCAAGCCGCGGTTGTCGACCCCGACCCAGACTGCCTGGGCGGCTTTCAGGCTGGCTTCCAGGCTCTTCATCGAAGCGTGGCTGCGCCAGGCTTCGGCCTGCAGCGGCTGGGCGATGCCCTTGCTCTGGCGGCCCATCGGTGCGCCAAGCTTTTTCTTCAGGGTGTCCAGTGCGGTGACCTGGGCGCGGAGCAGATCGGCGATCGCCTCGTGCGAGTCAGCATAGCGCTGGTTGGGGAACTTGGTCATCTGCGAGAGCATGCCGTCGGTGCTGTTCCAGCCCTTGAGGATCTCTTCGGCGAGGGCCTTCTGGTGTTCGCTGATGGCCACCAGCAGCGGGCAGTAGCGGGCCTTCTGCTCAGGCGTGGCGATGTCCGGCTTGCTGTCGAAGAGGATGTACTCGTAGGCCGACAGGCCGCGCACGACGACGCTGGATTTGCCCAGGGTCTCGTTGTCGATCGGCTTGTCACCGTTGACCAGTTGCTCGACCTGACGGCCGACCAGGTTTTTCTTGTCCGGCCAGAACTGCACCTGCCACGGGCGGTTGCCTTCGGCCAGCGGGCCGACCAGCAGAGGCTGCAGCTCGGCCCAGGCTTTTTGCGCGTTGAGGAAGTCGGCGCGGGCGGCGTCCAGGGTGGTTTTGCCTTCGCAGTAGGACAGGGCGCTGGCGGCCAGCTGGCGGTCAGCTTCTACCCAGCGGCTGTAGGTCGGCAAGATCACCTGTTTGGCGATTGCCGCCGAGGTGACGGCCTGCGGGTCTTGCGGCGAGCAAGCACCGAGGGCGATTGCGGCGAGGCTGGTGAACAACAGTTTGGGTCGGAACATGCCCGGCTCCTTGCGCGTTAAAGTGAATTCAGAAAAGCCAGCAACGCAGTGCGTTGCTCGGCATTGAAGGTCAAGACCTGGTCGCGCGCCGCCTGTGCTTCGCCGCCGTGCCAGAGCACGGCTTCGAGCAGGTTGCGGGCGCGGCCGTCGTGCAGTAACTGAGTGTGGCCGCTGACCGTTTTGGTCAGGCCGATGCCCCACAGCGGCGCTGTGCGCCAGTCCTGGCCACTGGCGGCGAACTCGCTGCGCTGGTCGGCCAGGCCGGGGCCCATGTCATGCAACAGCAAGTCGCTGTAGGGGCGAATCAGCTGGTTGGCAAGCTCCGGCTCGACGCCTTCGCTGGCGGTGGTGAACTGCGGCGTGTGGCAGCCCTGGCAGCCGGCCTGGAAGAACAGGTTCTTGCCGGCCAACACCTGTGGTGCGTCGACGTTGCGGCGGGCCGGCACGGCCAGGTTGCGGGTATAGAAGGTGACCAGGCGCAGAATGTTGTCGCTGACTTCTTTCTCGCCGTCGGCGCCGTCACCGTTGGGCGCTGCCAGGCACTCGGTCTGGGCTGGGGTGCAGTCATCATGGGGCTTGAGCGTGCTGGTCAGGCCCATGTCGCCGGCAAAGGCATGCACGTTCTGCTGGTTGACGTTCGGCTGCCCGGCTTTCCAGCCGAAGCGGCCCAGCACAGTCTTGCCCTGAGCGTCATCCCAGACCTGGTTGGCGCGCCCGCGGATGCCGTCGCCATTGCGATCATCCGGGTCAGCATTGGCCAGGATCGCCGCTTCGGGGATGGCTTCGAGCAAACCCAGGCCAATCATCGGCGGCGCGATCCGCGCCGAGAAGCGCGTGTCGGCGTGCATCGGGCCGTAGCCGAGCTGGGTGATCTGCAGCTGTGGGCGGCGCAGCTCGACCGCGTGGCCATCGGCGAAGCGCACGGTCTCGTTGCTGTAGCTGACGCGGACCTTGCCTTCGGGCTTGATGCCGGGGATGGCCATGTCCTGCAACTGTGTGCCGTAGACCGGCTCCGGGACCACGCCCAGGCGTTCGATTTCCTTGGCGTAGGCGGGCTGGTCGGGGATCGACAGGCGCACCAGCATCGACACTGCATTGCTGTCGTCGAGCTCCGGCGGGTGCCCGCGGCCGTCACGTATGTGGCAGTTCTGGCAGGCGTTGGTGTTGAACAACGGGCCGAGCCCGTCACGCGCGGTGGTGGTCGCCGGAGCGATCACCCACGGGTTGCGGAAAAAACTGTTGCCCACGGCAAAGTCCAGCCGCCGTTCGGGGCTGAGGTTGGCAGAGGGCAGGGAGAAGGCCTGGCGATCACTGCGCAGGACGGTTGCCTTGCCACCGGACAGGGCCTCGCCTGGTTCGGCCTGAGTGAAACGCGGGGCGTCGTCACAGGCGACCAGAACAGCGGCCAGCAGCAGGGGGCTTAGGCGGAGCAAGGACATCAACAATCCTGGGCTTGGGCAGAAAACCGGCGTGCAAGCTTAGCAGGACGGGATTGTTTGAATAAGAGCAATTTGCAATTACTGGATGAAATCGTTGTCAGGTTGGTTGGCAATTTTGGGGCCGCTGCGCGGCCCTTTCGCGACACAAGGCCGCTCCTACAGGGTCCGCGCCAGGCCTGAACCCAGCGCGACCCCTGTAGGAGCGGCCTTGCGTCGCGAAAGGGCTGCAAAGCAGCCCCCATTACACCTATTTCAAACCCGAATCAGAACTCGTGATCAGCAGTATCCGGATTCAGGTTGGCAATCCCCAACTTGCCCGCAGCCTGCTCGATCGCACCAGTCTGCTTGACCAGCGCGGCGATTGCATCACGCACGATCTGATTGCCGGCAGTATTGTCGGCGGCGATCAGCTGATCGTAGTGCTCACCCTTGAGGGCATGATCGACGATCACCTGGATCTTGGCCTCGGTGGCCTCCAGGTCAGCCTTCAAGGTGGCGTCGGTAGCCGGGTCAACCTTGGCCACCAGCGACGACAGGCTTGGGCCGGTCAGCTTGCTGCCGTCGGCGCGGGTGTACTCGCCCAGGTAGACGTTACGAATGCCTTTGGCATCGTAGAAGTGCGAGTAGTGGGTGTTGTCGCTGAAGCAGTCGTGCTCGTCTTCCGGCGAGTTGGCTTCCAGCGAAACCTTCATGCGCTCGCCCGCCAGTTCACCCAGCGACAGACTGCCCATGCCGAACAGCATCTTGCGCACGCCGTCGTTGACCGGCTCCGCTTCCAGCGTGGCGCGGTAGTTGTCGGCGACGTTCGGTGCCCAGTTGCCGACCATCTCTTCGAGGTCTTTGACCAGCAAGTCGGTGACCGCCTTGAGGTAGGCGCGGCGACGGTCATTGTGGCCACCGGTGGCGCCAGCGCCTTCCAGGTAGTCGGACGCCGGACGGTTGCCCGCACCCGGGCCGGTGCCGTTCAGGTCCTGGCCCCAGAGCAGGAATTCGATCGCATGGTAGCCAGTCGCGACGTTGGCCTCGGAACCGCCCAGCTCATTCAGGCTGGCGAGTTTCTCGGGGGTCAGGTCCTTGACGTCGATCTTGTCTTCGCCAACCTGGATTTCGGTGTTGGCGATGATGTTGGCGCTGGCAGCAGGGTTGCCCAGCGCGTGCTCGTAGCTCTTGTCGACGTAGTCGATCAGGCCTTCGTCCAGCGGCCAGGCGTTAACCTGACCTTCCCAGTCATCGATGATGGTGTTGCCGAAGCGGAACACTTCGCTCTGCAGGTACGGCACGCGTGCAGCGACCCAGGCGTCTCTGGCGGCTTTGAGAGTTTCGTCGTTGGGCGTGGCGAGGAACGCGTCAATGGCGCTTTGCAGGGTCTTGGCGGTGCTCAGCGAGTCGCTGTAGACGGCCGAGACGAGCTCTGCGTAGTGCTTGACCACGGCCTTGCCAGCCGCCTCGTCGATCGCCCCGGCGGTAGCGGCGGTGGTGGTGCTGGCGGCAGCAGGTGCCTGGGCTTGCGGAGCGGCGGCCTTGTCATTTTTGCCTTCGCCGCAACCGGCAAGGGCGATAGCGATGGCCAGCAGACTGGCGGAGGCCAGAGGCATACGAATCATTGTTGGTTTCCTGCGTGGTGGGTTTGGACGTGTGCCGTGGCACGCGAAACCGACACATCATGCGAAAGATTTGCATTTGCTGTAAAGGGGTGGGCAGTGAATTCATGAAAATGCCCGCTGGTGGGGCATTTCCGGTTCTGGCGGGGGTTACAGCACGGAGGCCTGATTGCGCTGCGCCTGTTTGAGGTAGGCGGTCAGCTCGCGCGCCGACAGCGGCTTGCTGTAGTGATAACCCTGCCCCTCGTGGCAGCCCTGGGCAATGATGTAGGTCTCCTGCTCGGCGGTTTCGACGCCTTCGGCGATGACCTGCATGCCAAGGCTTTTGCCGAGCTGGATGATGGCGCGCACGATGGTGGCGTCATCGTCGTCATCAAGCAGGTCCTGGACAAAGCTCTTGTCGATCTTGATCTTGTCCAGCGGCAGCGATTTCAGGTAGCTGAGCGATGAATAGCCGGTGCCGAAGTCGTCAATCGCGATCAGCGCACCGGAGCGGCGCAGGCTCAGCAGGTGCTGGGCGGCGGTGCTGATGTCTTCCATCAGGCCGGTTTCGGTGACTTCCAGCTCAAGGCTGCGCGGCGGCAGGCGATAGGCCTGCAGCAGGTTGTTGACCACCCGTGGCAGCTCGTTGTGGTGCAATTGCACGGTCGACAGGTTGACCGCCATGCGCAGCTCGCCAAAGCCCTGGTCGTGCCATTCACGTAGCTGCCTACAGGCCTGGTCGAGGACCCACTCGCCTATCGGGATGATGTGACCGTTTTGTTCGGCCAGGGGGATGAACTGGTCGGGCGGGACCATGCCCAACTGCGGGTGCTGCCAGCGCAACAGGGCCTCGACGCCGACCACACTGTGATCGCGATAGCTGATCTGCGGCTGATAGACCAGGTACAGCTGATTGCGCGGCAGGGCTTCGCGCAGATCCTTTTCCAGCTCGCGGCGCCTGCGCATCTCACTGTCGACGCTGGCGATGTAGAACTGGTAGCGATTGCGCGAGCGCGCCTTGGCCAGGGTCATGGTCTGCTCGGCCTTTTGCAGGAGCTTTTCGGTGCTGTCGCCGTCCTCTGGGAACAGGGTGATGCCGATGGTCGCGCGCAGGCGGATTTCCTGCTGCTCGAGGGCAAACGGCGCCTCCAGATCATCGAGAATGCTCTGGGCCAGCTCGGCCGCCTCGTAGGGCTGCTCGATGTCGGCCTGGACCAGCGCAAACTGGTCGCCGCCCAGCCGGGCCAGGGCACCGAGGCGGCCACTGTGGGCGCGCAGACGGTCGGCCAGGGCCAGCAGCAACTGGTCGCCGACCTGGTAGCCGAATTGCTCGTTGATGCCTTTGAAGTCATCCAGGCCCACGCACAGTACCGCCACTCGGCGCTGCAGGCGGCCGCCATCGACGAGGATCTTGTCCAGTTGCTGCTGCAACTGCTGGCGGTTGGGCAAACCGGTCAGAAAGTCATACTGAGCCATGCGTTGCAGGCTGTTCTCGGCTTCATGACGCAGGTGGGTATTGCGCTCGATCGAGGCCAGCAACTGGTTGGCGGTGTTGACCCACAAGCCCAGTTCGTTCTTTTCGTGGCCTTTGACCAGCGGGATCTGATGCTGGCTGGGCCGATCAGGGTTGACCTGGGTGAGGTGCTCGATGATCTTCGACAGTGGCTTGGTCAGCAGCCAGTGGTAGACCAGGTACAGCACCAAGCCCATGGCCAGCGCCCGAAGTACCCCGGAGATGAAGATGATCACGGCGTTGATCAGAAATTCTTTGCCATAGGCAGCGGTGTCGAGGGTGATGCTGAGGTCGCCGTAGTACTCGCTATAAGGGCCTCGGCCGACCAGTTGGGTGGCGTAGGTGCGCTCCTGACCGAGCAGCAGGTCGGTCAGCCAGCGCATCGACATGTCGCGCAGCGGCCGCGACTTTTCAGCAAGCATGGTTTCGTTGGGGTGGCCGATCGAGGCCATGCGCACCGAGTCATCCTGGAACAGGCCTTCCATCACCTGCATGCCCATTTCTCGGTCGAGGCTATACACCGCCTGAGTCGACGGATCGCGGAACATGTCGAGGATGCGCTGGGCATCGCTGTTCACCGCCTGACGCGTCTTGTAGGTGTCGTAGATGATCTGCGCACAGCTAAGGACGACGCCAACCGCGAGCGCCGACAGCAGCACTACCCTGAGCAACTTGACCGATAAGCTGTTCCGCAATTGCAGCTTCAATGGGGATTCCTTAATCCATGCGCATGCCATTATTTTGCCACTAGTCATGGCAAGACACTATCGACCCTTATTGCATTGCTACTGTATCGGTTGCGCAGGCTTGCTACTTTAGTGCTATGCGCCAACTTTCCCAGAGAGTTGATGTTAGCGCGCTATGCGGGCGGATCAAGCGAGATTTGCAGCAGTGTGAGCGGCCATAAAAAAACCCGGCGAGTGCCGGGTTTTTTCTGTGCCAAAAGCTACGTCGATCAGGCCTTGAAGGTCTGGCCTTCGAACTGCTCGGCAACGAATTTCCAGTTGACCAGGTTCCAGAACGCCTCGACATACTTAGGACGAACGTTACGGTAGTCGATGTAGTAAGCGTGCTCCCAGACGTCGCAGGTCAGCAGCGGGGTGTCGCCGTTGGTCAGCGGGTTGCCGGCGCCGATGGTGCTGGCCAGTGCCAGGGAACCGTCAGCTTTCTTGACCAGCCAGCCCCAGCCTGAACCGAAGGTGCCGACCGAAGTCTTGGTGAACTCTTCCTTGAACTTGTCGAACGAACCGAACGCAGCGTTGATGGCCTCGGCCAGTGTGCCAGTCGGTTGGCCGCCGGCGTTTGGTGCCAGGCAGTTCCAGTAGAAGGTGTGGTTCCAGACCTGAGCGGCGTTGTTGAAGATGCCACCCGAAGAAGTCTTGACGATCTCTTCCAGGGTCTTGCCTTCGAATTCGGTGCCTGGGACCAGGTTGTTCAGGTTCACGACGTAGGTGTTGTGGTGCTTGTCGTGGTGATACTCCAGGGTTTCCTTGGAGATGTGCGGCTGCAGGGCATCATGGGCGTACGGCAGCGGCGGCAATTCAAAAGCCATGGTGGATCTCCTGATTCAGGTCTAATTCGCGGTTTGCGCAAGGCCGATCACGGGCGGCCCGAGGTACGTCGGCGAGTTTGTACTCTTTGCGACGCAAGCCTTGGATCATATCACCAGCCCCCGCGCATAACCACGCAACAACTATAGGGACAAATAGTTGCAGCGCCGGCGCCAGCGGCATTCAGCCCAGAATCAGCTGCGCCGCCACCGCAAACATCATCACTGCCACCATCAGGTCGAGCAGGCGCCAGGTCGCCGGCCGCGCCAGCCACGGTGCCAGCCAGGCCGCGCCGAGGGCGAGGGTGAAGAACCACACCAGCGAAGCGCTGGCCGCCCCCGCTACATAAGCGCTAGGCACAGTTTGCTGGGCACCCAGCGAGCCGATCAGCAGCACTGTATCCAGGTACACATGGGGGTTGAGCAGGGTCACCGCCAAGGCGCTGAGCAGCACCGCCCGGCGCGAACGGGTGCCCTGGCCTTGCTCCTGCTGCAGGCTTTGTCTTGAGCAGGCCCGTTGCAATGCCTTGGCGCCGTACCAGATCAAGAACGCCGCGCCGCCCCAGCGGGCGGCAGCCAGCAACGTCGGGTTCTGCGCCAGCACCGTGGCCAGGCCGAACACGCCGGCAGCGACCAGCAGGGCATCGCAGACCACGCAGAGAATAGCCACCGGTAGATGGTGTTCACGGCGCAGGCTTTGTGCCAGGACAAATGCGTTTTGCGTGCCGATGGCCATGATCAGGCCAAAGGCAACCAGCATGCCGTTCAGATAACTTTGCCACATAGCGCAGACACTCCACTGCCACCAGCCGACTGGCTGGCGCTGATTGCTTGATCGAATGCTGGCCATTGTGCCGAGCTGCGCTGTATAAGAAAAACCAATAAAGCTGATCAGGCATTAGAGAAATCGATGTTCGACTACAAGCTCCTGGCGGCCCTGGCGGCGGTCATTGAACAAGGCGGGTTCGAGCGGGCTGCGCAAGTGTTAGGGCTGTCGCAATCGGCCGTGTCACAGCGGATCAAGCTGCTCGAAGCGCGGGTCGGCCAGCCGGTGCTGGTGCGGGCCATGCCGCCGAGCCCGACCGAAGTCGGCCGGCAGTTGCTCAACCATGTGCAGCAGGTGCGCCTGCTCGAGCGTGACCTGCAGCGCCAGGTGCCGGCGCTGGACGAAGGTGGTATGCCCGAGCGTCTGCGCATTGCCCTCAATGCCGACAGCCTGGCGACCTGGTGGGCGGGTGCAGTGGGCGCGTTTTGCGCCGAACAACCGGTGTTGCTGGACCTGGTGGTCGAAGATCAGGACGTCGGCCTCAAGCGCATGCGTGCCGGTGAGGTTGCGGCCTGCCTGTGCGGCAGCGAGCGCCCCGTGGCCGGCGCGCGCAGCCAGCCTCTGGGCGCCATGCGCTATCGCGCACTGGCAAGCCCGGCGTTCATGGCCCGGCATTTCCCGCAGGGCTTCGACGCCAGCCGGCTGGCGCGGACCCCGGCGATCGTGTTTGGCCCGGATGATTTCCTCCAGCACCGTTATCTCGCATCGCTTGGCATTGCCGATGGTTTTTTGCATCACCTGTGCCCGTCCTCGGAGGGCTTTCTGCGCATGACCGAAGCCGGCCTGGGCTGGGGTCTGGTGCCGGAGCGGCAGGTGACTGCGCAGCTGCAACGCGGCGAACTGGTGGAAATCTGCGCCGATACTCCCATCGATGTGCCGCTGTACTGGCATCATTGGCGCAATGGCGGGCAACTGCTCGCCCAATTGACCGAGCACCTGCGCCAGATGGCGCCGGGCTGGCTAGTGCCGTTGTAGCCGGCAGCGACGTCAACTGCATCTGAAATCTGGCAAGGCGGAGTGTTACATGCGAATTCTGGTCACCGGCGCGAGCGGCTTCATCGGCGGGCGCTTTGCGCGTTTTGCCCTGGAGCAGGGCCTTGAGGTCCGGGTCAACGGGCGGCGTGCCGAAGGCGTGGAGCATCTGGTCAAGCGTGGCGCGCAGTTCATCCCGGGTGACCTGGGTGATGCCGAGCTGGCCCGGCGCCTGTGCCAGGGCGTCGATGCCGTGGTGCACTGCGCGGGCATGACGGGTTCCTGGGGGCGCTATCAGGATTTCCATCAGGGCAATGTGGTGGTTACTGAAAACGTCGTCGAAGGTTGCCTCAAGGAACATGTGCGCCGGCTGGTACACCTGTCGTCGCCGTCGATCTACTTCAATGGCCGCTCACGCCTGAAAGTGCAGGAGCAACAGCTGCCACGACGAATGCACGATCATTACGCCACGACCAAGTTTCTCGCCGAGCAGAAGGTCTTCGGCGCGCAGGAATTCGGCCTCGAGGTGCTCGCCCTGCGCCCACGGCTGGTCACCGGCGCCGGCGATGCCAATATCTTCCCGCGTTTGCTGCAAATGCAGCGCAAGGGCCGCCTGGCGATCATCGGCAACGGCTTGAACGTGGCCGACTTCACCAGTGTGCACAACCTCAACGAAGCGCTGCTCAGCGCACTGTTCGCGGGCGACGAAGCGCTTGGCCAGGCCTACAACATCAGCAATGGCCAGCCGTTGCCGCTGTGGGATGTGGTCAATTACGTCATGCGTCAAATGCAGTTGCCACAGGTCACCCGCTACCGCTCCTATGGCCTGGCTTACAGCCTGGCAGCGTGCAACGAAGCGGCGTGCATGCTCTGGCCGGGCCGCCCGCAGCCAACCCTGTCACGCCTGGGTATGCAGGTCATGAGCAAGGATTTCACCCTCGACATCAGCCGGGCCCGGCAGCAGCTGGACTACCGGCCTCAGGTCAGCCTATGGGCTGCGCTCGACGAATTCTGCGGTTGGTGGAAAAACGTCCCGCACAACCACTGAGGCGCGCGCACCGATGATGGTCATCAACGTGCCGCGCTGGCGGTTTATACTGTGTCTCTTTGCTATGACTGTGGTTGAGAGCACCCATGCGTAACGACCTTCGCGACGACTTCGATGACGTGCCCACATTGCGTGCCGGCACCCGAGATGACGATGAACTGCTCCCTGAGCACGTGGCGCGCAGCCGCCAGAAAGCTGCGCGGCCGGCCAATACCGCGCCACTCTGGGCGTTGCTGGGGGCCTCGTTCATCGCCTTGGCGGGGCTCGGTTGGTGGAGCTTCCAGCAGATTTCGCTGATGGAGCAGCAACTGGTTGCGACCCAGGAGAGCTTTGCCCGCATCAGCGAGGACGCCGCCGGCCGCCTGCAAGCGATCACCGGCAAGGTCGAAGCCAGCGATGCCAGCGTCAGCACCGGCAGCGAAGCCTTGAAGCTGCAGATTCGCCAGCTGCAGGCCAGCCTCGCTGAGCAGGGCAAGCAGCAGCAAGGCGTGGTCGGGCAGGCCGGCGACCTCGGCAAGCGGCTGGAGCAGGTGCTGGCCGATACCCGCGAGCAGCAAAAAGCTGTAACTGAATTGCAGACCCAGTTGCAGGCGCAGTTGAAGGCGGTAAATGCCGAGTTGGCAGCGCTGAAGGCGGGCCAACTGGATGGCGGCAAGCTCGACAACGAGCTCAAGAGCCTGAACAGCGAGATTGCCGCGCTGAAGAAGCAGGGCAACCCGAGCGCGGCGATCAGCAGCCTGGAGCAGGATGTGCTGGTGCTGAAAAGCCAGATCGACAATCGCCCCGCAGCGGCGGCCAGCAGCGGCGCCTCGGTGCAGGAATTCGACGCGTTCAGGGGGCAGACCACGCGCAACCTGACCACCCTGCAGAACCAGGTGCAGAACCTGCAACAGCAGATCAACGCCCGGCCGTAGCCGTAATGCTGATGGGGCCGCGCAAGTCGGCCCCATTCATCTGCTTACAGCCGTGGGTAGTCGATATAGCCCACCGCGCCACCGCCATAGAACCCCTCCGGCCGCGCCTCGTTCAACGGCGCATCGGCGCCCAGCCGTGCTGGCAGGTCCGGGTTGGCAATGAACGGCACGCCAAACGCCACGGCATCGGCCAGGCCACTGGCAAGGGCGGCGTTGGCGCTGGCTTTGTCGAAGCGTTCGTTGACGATGTACGGGCCACCGAAGGCTTGCTTGATCTGCGCACCGAGGCTGTCGTCGGCGAGCTTTTCCCGCGAGCAGATAAACGCGATACCGCGTTTGCCCAGTTCACAGGCGACGTAGGTGAAGGTTTCGGCGCGGTCAGCATCGCCCATGTCATGGGCATCGGCGCGTGGCGCCAGGTGCATGCCGACGCGCTGGGCACCCCACACTTCGATCACCGCATCGGTCACTTCCAGCAGCAGCCGGGCACGGTTCTCCAGCGAACCGCCGTAGTTGTCGTTGCGCTGGTTGGTGCTGCTTTGCAGAAACTGATCGAGCAGGTAGCCGTTGGCGCCATGGATCTCGACGCCATCAAAGCCTGCCGCCTTGGCGTTCTCGGCACCGATCCGATAGGCCTCGACAATGTCGGCGATCTCTTCGCTTTCCAGTGCCCGCGGGGTCGGATAGTCGGCCAGTGGACGTACCAGGCTGACGTGGCCCTTGGGCTGGATTGCGCTTGGCGCAACCGGCAGTTCACCGTTGAGGTAGCTGGGGTGGGAGATGCGCCCGACGTGCCACAGCTGCAGGAAGATCCGCCCGCCGGCAGCGTGCACCGCCTTGGTCAGGCTGTGCCAGCCGCGCACCTGGTCGTTGGACCAGATGCCGGGCGTGTCCGGGTAGCCAACGCCCATCGGCGTCACCGACGTCGCCTCGCTGAGGATCAGCCCGGCGCTGGCGCGCTGCACGTAGTACTCGGTCATCAGCGCATTGGGCACACGGCCCTCGTCGGCGCGGCAGCGGGTCAGCGGCGCCATGATGATGCGGTTGGGCAACTGCAGGTCACCCAGCAGCAGTGGATCGAATAGCGTAGTCATCGGTTCAGCCTCGCAAAGGTTCAGTTGCCAGCGGTGGCCAGCTCGGCATCGTTGCCGCGCTGGTTGAAAGTGATCAGGGTGACGATCAGGGCCAGCAGCGCCAGCGCTGCGGCGGCCAGTGGTACGCGGGTCAGGCCCAGGCCGTGAGCGATCACGCTACCGCCGACCCAGGCGCCGAGGGCGTTGCCCAGGTTGAAGGCACCGATGTTCAAGGTCGACACCAGGTTCGGAGCAGCCTTGCCATAGGTGACCACGTTGACCTGCAGTGCCGGCACTGCGGCAAAAGCGGCAGTGGCCCACAGGAACAAGGTGATTTCAGCGGGGATCACGGCGCTGCTGGTCCAGCTGAACACCGTCGAGATCACCGCCATCGCCACAAACACGCCAATCAGAGTTGCGCCCAGCCGGCGGTCGGCGAGCTTGCCGCCAATGATATTGCCCAGGGTCAGGCCGAGGCCGATCAGCAGCAAGGTCCAGGTCACGCCGCTGGGCGAAACCCCGGTGACGTCACCCAGCAGCGGCGCAACATAAGTGAACAGGGCGAACATCGAAGCCGAGAACAGCACGGTCATGCTCAGCGACAACCAGATACCTGCACCTTTGAGCGCGGCCAGTTCAGCGCGCATGTCGACCGCCTCTTCGTCACGTTGCAGCGGCAGGTAGCGGATCAGGCCGATCAGCGCGATCACTCCGATCACGGTCACTGCCCAGAAGGTCGAACGCCAGCCGGCGACCTGGCCCAGCGCAGTTCCCAGCGGCACGCCGAGCACGTTGGCCAGGGTCAGGCCGGTGAACATCAAGGCCACCGCAGAGGCGCGGCGATTGGCCGGTACCAGGCTGGCGGCGACCACCGAGCCGATGCCGAAGAAGGCGCCGTGGCACAGCGCGGTGACTACACGGGCGAACATCAACAAGTTGTAGTCAGCAGCGACGGCGCACAGCAGGTTGCCGACGATGAACACGCCCATCAGCGTGACCAGCGCAGCCTTGCGTGGCAGGCGGGCGGTGGCCAGGGCCATGAACGGTGCACCGATGGCGACGCCCAGGGCATAGCCGGTAACCAGCCAGCCGGCCCCGGGGATGGACACGCCAAGATCGCTCGCTACTTCAGGCAGCAGGCCCATGATGACGAATTCGGTGGTGCCGATGGCGAAGGCGCTCAGCGCCAGCATCAAGAGTGGAAGGGGCATTGCTCAATCCTCGTCAGAGCGTTTCGCTCAGTTGCTTGAGAAACGCCTGGATCGCGTCCTCGTTGCGTTTGAAAAAGTGCCACTGGCCGATTTTCTGGCTGCTGATCAGGCCTGCGCGTTGCAGGGTGGCCAGGTGGGCCGACACGGTGGATTGCGAGAGGCCGCAGCGTTGGTCGATCTGGCCGGCGCAGACGCCGTGTTCGATGCTGTGCTGTTGATCGGGGAACTGGCTGGCAGGGTCCTTGAGCCAGCCGAGGATTTCGCGGCGGACTGGGTGGGACAGGGCTTTGATGGTTTCGTCGAGGTCCAGGGGCATGGGGGAGGCTCTTGGGGTAGGGCGCTATATCGCGATGGGGCGAAATATAAATCGGTATTTCGCGATATACAAATATGATGTTGGTCTTAGCTTGGGTCGAATCGCTATATCGGGTTATAACGATATTGGGCTTGTCGCTGATCTGGTGGGCTTTGGGCTTTGGGTTGTGGGCTTATCCATTGGTTGTAGTGTTTATTCGGGCCCCTTTCGGCCTTACGGCGAGTCACTTTTTTGGCATTCGCCCCAAAAAAGTAACCAAAAAAGGG
>CAUQIJ010000019.1:0-59444 GCA_963518285.1 uncultured Pseudomonas sp.
ATGCCAAAAAAGTGACTCGCCGTAAGGGCGAAAGGGGCCCGGTCAGCCACCCCAGAAGCCGGATAAGCTCACATTCCCACATCCCAGCCAGATCAACCCGCCCGACGCAACAACCAAACCCCAGCCAACGCACAAATCCCCGCCGGCAACAGCACCGCCAACAACGGCGGGAACCCAAACACCTGGCTGGAAGGCCCCAACAAATCCTGAGCAATCTTGAAGGTAAACCCAACCAGCACACCGGTAAACACCCGCTGCCCCAAGGTCACCGACCGCAACGGCCCGAAGATAAACGAAATCGCCATCAACACCAGCGCCGCCGTCACCACCGGTTGCAACACCTTGCCCCAGAACGCCAACCAGTACCGCGCATTGTTCAGCCCCTGATCAGCCAGGTAATGGATGTAATCCCACAACCCGGTAATCGACAGCGACTCAGGTGCCAACACCACGGTATTGAGCAGCTCAGGCGTAACAGAAACATCCCAACGCTCTTCCGGCGCCTTGATCACCTCAGTGTGATCGCCGCGGAAATGCGTAGTAGTGACGTCATTCAGCTGCCAATGATCAGTGTTGTAGGTAGCCCGACGCGCAAAGCTTGAAGTGATGATCTTGCGCTCGGCATCAAAGCGATAACGGGTCACACCCAGCAACAAGCCATTGGGCTGCACCGAGTTGATGTGCACGTACTCATCACCCTGCCGGTGCCACATACCACGCTTGGAGCTCTGCGCCTCACCGCCACCCTGAGCCAGCGAACGCTCAGCCTGGCCCTTGTTCTCGGTCACCGGCGCGATGTACTCGCCGATCAACAGGCCAACCAGCATCAGTACCAGCATCGGCTTCATCACCGCCCAGACGATGCGCCCAATGGACACCCCGGCCGCACGCATGATGGTCAGCTCGCTGCTGCTGGCCAGGCTGCCAAGACCGATCAGGCAGCCGATCAAGGCCGCCATCGGCAGCATCTCGTACAGCCGCCGCGGCGCGGTCAGCAACACGAAGTAGCTGGCGTCGAGCACGCTGTAGGTGTCGCTCAGGTCACCCATCTCATCGATGAAGGCGAACAGCGAAGCCAGCCCGAGAATGATGCCGAGGACCGCCAGAATGGCCACCAGCACGCTCATGCCGATATAACGATCAAGCTTGGCCACGGGTCACCTCCGCACGCCGTGCAGCCTGTTTCAGACGCATCGGCTCCCAGTACATCAGGCCCAGGCCGATGAGCAGGAACAGCCCGTGCACCCACCACATGCCCAGGGCTATTGGCAGCTTGCCCTTCTCGAGGGCGCCGCGTACGGAAATCAGCATTGTCAGGTAAGCCATGTAGAGAAGAATCGCCGGCAACAGCTTGAGGAAGCGCCCCTGGCGCGGGTTGACCCGCGACAGCGGCACCGCCATCAAGGTCACGATGAATACCAGCAGCGGCAGCGACAGGCGCCATTGCAGCTCGGCGCGCTCACGCAGGCCCGTCTGGCCGAACAGCTCGGAAGTCGGGATGGCTTCACGCTCGGTGACTTCTTCGCTGACTTCAGGCTTGGGCAGCAGGACGCCGTAGGTGTCGTACTTGATCGCACGGTAATCGGCCTGGCCGGGGTTACCGTCGTAGCGGTAGCCGTTTTCCAGCACCAGATAGCGATTGCCGTCGGCCTGCACTTCCTGATGGCCCTTTTCAGCCACCAGCACCGAAGGTGCGCGGTCCTTGGTCTTGTCCTGATTGAAGCGCTTCTCGGAGATGAACACGCCATTGAGGTTGACGCGGTCGTCCGACAGCTGCTCGGTGTAGGTCACCCGCGAGCCGTCACGCAAGGTCTGGAAACGCCCAGGCACCAAGGTATCGAACTCGGTCAGGGCATCCTGCTGCGAGATGATCTGCTGCACCTGCGCGACGCCCTGTGGGGCCAGGCTCAGGCTCAGCCAGGCAACCAGCAGCGCCACCAGCGCAGCCGGTGCCAGGGTCATGGCGAGCAGACGCTGCTGGCTCATGCCGGTGGCAGACAGCACGGTCATTTCGCTTTCCAGGTACAACCGGCCATAAGCCAGCAAGATGCCCAGGAACAGACCCAATGGCAGGATCAACTGCAGGAAACCCGGCAGCCGGAAGCCCATGATCAGGAACAGCACGCTCGGGTCAAGAACCCCCTGTGCGGCCTGCGCCAGGTATTTGATGAAACGCCCGCTCATGATGATCACCAGCAGCACAGCGCTGACGGCGCTCAAGGTCAGCAGGACCTCGCGGGACAAATAACGAAAGACGATCAAACCAGACACTCCTGGGTTGTCAGGGGCGGACGCCAAACAATGGCTTCAGACAGCCAAGACCAATGCCGGTTCGCCGGGGCGAACCTCCATATAAAGTGCGCGCATTATCCTGTGATTGCCCTCGCCTGTCACTTGGCCGCGCAACATGGTCAAGATCGGGGTTGTCAGCACGCTTGCGCGAGGCTCAAACTGGCAGCTTTCCTGCTGGCACGCGAGCACGCGGCCAGGCCCGCATCGCGCGTATCCAGGGCTGACGAAAGCCCATGCGCTATCTGACTGACCATTCGGGGACCCGTACATGGAACTGGTTGTAAAGAGCGTAGCTGCTGCATCGGTGAAAACCGCCACTTTGGTACTGGCCGTTGGCGAAGGGCGCAAGCTCGGTGAAATCGCCAAGGCTGTCGACGAGGCCAGCAATGGCGCCATCAGCGCCGTGCTCAAGCGCGGCGACCTGGCCGGCAAGCCGGGCCAGACCCTGCTCCTGCACGCCGTAGCCGGTCTGAAGGCCGAGCGCGTGCTGCTGGTTGGCAGCGGCAAGGATGATCTTGGCGACCGCAGCTGGCGCAAACTGGCCAGCGCTGTCGCCGGTGTCCTGAAAAACCTCGGTGGCAACGACGCAGTGCTGGCGCTGGACGATATCGCAATCACTGGCCGCGAAGGTCATTACGGCAAATACCGCCTGCTGGCTGAAAGCCTGCTCGATGGCGAGTACGTATTCGACCGCTTCAAGAGCCAGAAAGCCGAGCCGCGCGCGCTGAAAAAAATCACCCTGCTGGCCGACAAGGCTGGCCTGGCCGAAGTCGAACGCGCCGTGCAGCACGCCACCGCGATTGCCAGCGGCATGGCCTTCACCCGCGATCTGGGCAACCTGCCGCCTAACCTGTGCCACCCGGTGTTCCTGGCTGAGCAGGCCAAGGAGCTGGGCAAGGCGCACAAGGGCCTGAAAGTCGAAGTGTTCGACGAGAAAAAGATCAAAGAACTGGGCATGGGCGCGTTCTATGCCGTCGGCCAGGGCAGCGAGCAACCGCCACGCTTGATCGTCATGCAGTACCAGGGCGGGAAGAAAAGCGAAAAGCCCTACGTCCTGGTCGGCAAAGGCATCACCTTCGACACCGGCGGCATCAGCCTCAAGCCTGGCGCCGGCATGGATGAAATGAAGTACGACATGTGCGGCGCCGCCAGCGTGTTCGGTACCCTGCGCGCCGTGCTTGAACTGAAACTGCCGATCAACCTGGTGTGCATCCTCGCCTGTGCCGAGAACATGCCAAGCGGCAATGCCACTCGCCCGGGCGACATCGTCACCACCATGAGCGGGCAAACCGTCGAAATCCTCAACACCGACGCCGAAGGCCGCCTGGTGCTGTGTGACGCCCTGACCTACGCCGAGCGCTTCAAGCCGCAGGCGGTGATCGATATCGCCACCCTCACCGGCGCCTGCATCGTCGCTCTGGGCAGCCACACCACCGGCATGCTCGGCAACAATGACGAACTGCTTGGCCAGTTGCTCGACGCCGGCAAGCGCGCCGACGACCGCGCCTGGCAGCTGCCACTGTTCGATGAGTATCAGGAGCAGCTCGACAGCCCGTTTGCCGACATCGCCAACATCGGCGGGCCAAAGGCCGGCACCATCACCGCTGCCTGCTTCCTGTCGCGCTTTGCCAAGGCCTACAACTGGGCTCACCTGGACATCGCCGGCACCGCCTGGATCAGCGGCGGCAAGGACAAGGGCGCCACGGGCCGCCCGGTGCCGATGCTGACCCAGTATCTGCTCGACCGCGCCAACGCCTGACCGGGCACGGCGGCGGCCCGCTGGGCTGCCGCCAACGGACTGAATCATGAGCCAAGTAGACTTCTATGTGCTGCCCACCGACGCCCTCGACGCGCGGTTGGATTTTGCCTGCAAGCTGTGCGAGAAAGCCTGGCGGCTGGGCCATCAGGTGTACCTGCATTGCCAGGATGCCGACCAGCGCGCTCAGCTCGACCAACGCCTGTGGCAGTTCAAGGGCGAAGCCTTTGTGCCCCACGATCTGGCTGAGGTGGATGCCAACGCCGTGGTGGTGTTGGGCCTGGGCAACGATGCCGGTAGCCATGCCGACCTGCTGATCAACCTTGGCGGCGGAGTGCCAGGCTTTGTCGGCAACTTCCAGCGTGTAGCGGAAATCGTCGTCGAGGCGCCAGCGATTCGCGAGGCGGCCCGAGAACGGTTCCGTTTCTACCGGGAACAGGGCTATGCTCTGCACAATCACCGCCTACAGCGACTTTAACGACGATGGACAAGCCTTCTTCTATGCCTACCTCTGCCCACCTGCTCGATGATCTCGAGTCGATTCGGGTGTTGCTGGGCGACGACAACCTGCAACCGCCGCTGCTGACCGACACGGTCGAGCAAATCCCGCTGGTGCTCGACGAGCCGCAAGGCAACCATGCGCCGGCGCCCGTGGCCGAAATCGAAGCCGAGGACGACGATGCTGCCCAGGCACGCCGCCAGGACACCTTGCTGCGGCTGGACGCCGAGCTGCGCGCTGCCGCGCAGTTGATCATGCAGGACGTGATCAACGACTACACCCCGCACATCGAGACCGAAATCAAACGCCGCCTCGATGCCCGCATGGAGCGCCTGCTCAAGCGCCCCGAGTAACCGCACAGCCCGCAGTACCGCGTAGTGGCGGCTGGCGAAATCCGCACGCAGCACTCGCCGCGATCAGCTCAGGCGCCTGTCGCGTGCAACCAGCCGCTCCGTTATACTGCTCGGCTTTCCCGAATTAATGTCTAAGGGTCCCGCCGCGCATGGATAAGACCTACCAGCCGCACGCCATTGAAACTTCCTGGTACAACACCTGGGAGTCCGAGAACTACTTCGCCCCACAAGGTGCAGGCGAGTCCTACACCATCATGATCCCGCCGCCAAACGTGACCGGCAGCCTGCACATGGGCCATGGTTTCAACAACGCGATCATGGATGCCCTGATCCGCTTCCGCCGCATGCAGGGTCGCGACACCCTGTGGCAGCCGGGCACCGACCACGCCGGTATCGCCACGCAGATGCTGGTAGAGCGTCAGCTCGAGGCCAAAGGCCAGAACCGCCACGATCTGGGCCGCGAACAGTTCCTCGACAAGGTCTGGGAATGGAAGGAGCAGTCCGGCGGCAACATCAGCCGGCAGATCCGCCGTCTGGGCTCGTCGGTCGACTGGAGCCGCGAGCGCTTCACCATGGATGACGGCTTGTCCGATGCGGTCAAGGAAGCCTTCGTGCGCCTGCATGAAGACGGCCTGATCTACCGCGGCAAGCGCCTGGTCAACTGGGACACCAAACTGCACACGGCGATCTCGGACCTTGAAGTGGAAAACCACGACGAGAAGGGCCACCTGTGGAACCTGCGCTACCCGCTGGCCGATGGCGCCATCACCGCTGATGGCAAGGATTACCTGGTCGTCGCCACCACTCGCCCGGAAACCCTGCTGGGTGACGCGGCGGTTGCGGTCAACCCGAACGACGAGCGCTATCAGGCACTGATCGGCAAGTTCGTCAAATTGCCGCTGGTCGGGCGTCTTATCCCGATCATCGCCGACGACTACTGCGATCCCGAGTTCGGCACCGGCTGCGTGAAGATCACCCCGGCCCACGACTTCAACGACTATGAAGTCGGCAAGCGCCACAACCTGCCGCTGCTCAACATCTTCGACAAGAATGCACTGGTGCTGGCCAACGCCCAGGCGTTCAACCTCGACGGCAGCCTCAACGAGCAGCTCGACACCAGCCTGCCTGCGCAGTACGCCGGCCTCGACCGCTTTGTTGCGCGCAAGCAGATCGTTGCCGACCTGGATGCCCAGGGCTTGCTGGTCAGCGTCGATGACCACGCCCTGAAGGTGCCCAAGGGCGACCGCTCCGGGACCATCATCGAGCCGTGGCTGACTGACCAGTGGTACGTGTCGACCAAGCCCCTGGCCGAGCCTGCGATTGCTGCCGTTGAAGACGGCCGTATCCAGTTCGTGCCCAAGCAATATGAAAACATGTACTTCTCGTGGATGCGCGACATCCAGGACTGGTGCATCAGCCGTCAGCTGTGGTGGGGCCACCGCATCCCGGCCTGGTACGACGAGGCCGGCCAGGTCTACGTTGGCCGCAACGAAGCCGAAGTCCGCGCCAAGCATCAGCTGGGCAGCGACGTGGTGCTGCGTCAGGACGACGACGTGCTGGACACCTGGTTCAGCTCGGGGCTGTGGACCTTCTCCACCCTCGGCTGGCCAGAGCAAACCGAGTTCCTGAAGAAATTCCACTCCACCGACGTGCTGGTCACCGGTTTCGACATCATCTTCTTCTGGGTTGCCCGGATGATCATGCTGACCATGCACCTGGTGAAGAACGAGGACGGCACTCCGCAAGTACCGTTCAAGACCGTCTATGTGCATGGCCTGGTGCGTGATGGCCAAGGCCAGAAGATGTCCAAGTCCAAGGGCAACGTGCTTGACCCGCTGGACATCGTCGACGGCATCACCCTCGATGCCCTGCTGGAAAAACGCACCAGCGGCATGATGCAGCCAAAGCTTGCCGAGAAGATCGCCAAGCAGACCAAGGCCGAGTTCCCGGAAGGCATCGCCAGTTACGGCACCGACGCCTTGCGCTTCACCTTCTGCTCGCTGGCGTCCACAGGTCGCGACATCAAGTTCGACATGGGCCGCGTCGAAGGCTACCGCAACTTCTGCAACAAGATCTGGAACGCCGCGCGCTACGTGCTCGACAAGGGCGAAGACTGCGGCCAGAACGGCGAAGCCTACGAGCTGTCGCTGGCTGATCGCTGGATCATCTCGCAGCTGCAGCGCACCGAAGCCGAAGTGACCCGTCAGCTCGAGCAGTTCCGCTTCGACCTGGCCAGCCAGGCACTCTACGAGTTCATCTGGAACCAGTATTGCGACTGGTACCTGGAGCTGTCCAAGCCGGTCCTGTGGGACGAAAACGCCCCGGTCGAGCGCGCCCGCGGCACACGTCGCACGCTGGTGCGGGTACTTGAAGTGGCACTGCGCCTGGCGCATCCGTTCATGCCCTTCATCACCGAAGAGATCTGGCAGCGCATCGCGCCGCTGGCCGGCGTCAGCGGCAAGACGATCATGCTGCAACCGTGGCCAGTGGCCAACGAGAGCCGCATCGATACCGTTGCCGAAGGCGATATCGAATGGCTGCAACAGTTGATGAACGGCCTGCGCAACATCCGCGCCGAGATGAACATCGGCCCGGGTAAACCGCTGCCGCTGTTCCTCAAGAACGCCGGTGCCGAAGACCAGCGCCGCCTGCAGGAAAACGAACCGCTGCTGAAGAAGCTGGCCAAGGTCGAGTCGTTCACCGTGCTCGGTGACGCCGACGAAGCGCCGCTGTCGGCGACTGCACTGGTCGGTGACCTGCAGGTGCTGGTGCCGATGGCTGGCTTGATCGACAAGGATGCAGAGCTGGCGCGCCTGAACAAGGAAATCCAGCGCTTGCAGGGCGAAGTTCAGCGCGTCGGCGGCAAGCTGTCGAACGCTGCCTTTGTCGACAAGGCACCGCCTGCGGTGATCGACAAGGAACGCGCCAAGCTGGCTGAAGCCGAGCAGGCGCTGGCCAACTTTACCGAGCAGCATGCGCGGATTGCAGCGCTGTAACAATCTGATAGACCGCTGGGGCTGCGCTGCAGCCCTTTCGCGACACAAGGCCGCTCCTACAGTAACCGCGTCAGTCTAGGTGAACGCGGTCGGTGTAGGAGCGGCCTTGTGTCGCGAAAGGGCCGCGGAGCGGCCCCAAGGCTTGCAACACCGGATCCGACCATGACCGAAAAACCCACGCTGCACCCGAGAAACCGCCACCAAGGCCGTTACGACTTCCCCGCCCTGATCAAGGCCCACCCTGATCTTGGCCGCTTCACCATCACCAACCCCTACGGCAACCCCAGCATCGACTTCGCCAACCCCGAGGCGGTGCGCGTGTTCAACCGCGCCCTGCTCAAGGCCCAGTACGGTATCCAGCACTGGGATATTCCGGCCGACTACCTGTGCCCGCCGATCCCTGGCCGCGCCGACTACCTGCACGTCCTCGCCGATCTGCTGGCTGCCGACAACGGCGGTGAAATCCCCCGCGGCCCCCAGATGCGCGCGCTGGACATCGGCGTCGGCGCCAACTGCATCTACCCCCTGCTCGGCCACAGCGACTACCGCTGGAGCTTCCTCGGCTCGGATATCGACCCGGTTGCGCTGGCTTCGGCCAAGGCAATCGTGCAAGCCAACGGCCTCAACAAGACCATTGCCCTGCGCCAGCAAGGCAACAGCAAGCACATCCTCAACGGCCTGCTGCAGGCTGACGAGCGCTTCGACCTGACCTTGAGCAACCCGCCCTTTCACAGCTCGCGCGATGAAGCCACCCGCGGTAGCCAGCGCAAGTGGAAAAACCTCGGCAAGCAAGACCCCAAACGCAAGCTGCCGGTGTTGAACTTCGGCGGGCAAAACAATGAGCTGTGGTGTGAAGGCGGTGAGATCCGCTTCGTCACCCAGTTGATCAGCGAGAGCGTGGCTTGCGCGCCGCAGGTGCTGTGGTTCACCAGCCTGGTGTCCAAGGCGAGCAACCTGCCGCTGATCGAGAGTGCACTGAAGAAAGCGGGCGCCGCTGCGGTACAGACGCTGGAGATGGGCCAGGGGCAGAAGCAGAGCCGCGTGGTTGCCTGGAGCTTCCACGACGCTGCCGCGCGCAAAGCCTGGCATGCACAGCGCCAGGGCAAATCGCAGGCGTAAAAAAACCGCGCCCGGCAAGCCGGGCGCGGTTTATCGAAGCGTCGACAATTACTTGTTGACGGCGTCGGTCAGAACCTTGGCAGGTACGAACTTGACGACTTTCTTGGCAGCGATTTCGATGGCAGCGCCAGTCGAAGGGTTGCGGCCGGTACGGGCAGGACGCTCCGAGACTTTCAGCTTGCCGATGCCTGGCAGAGTGATTTCGGCGCCGTTTTCCAGTTGGTCGGCAACGATCTGGCCAAGTTGCTCCAGGGCGTTACGAGCGGTGGTTTTTGGCGCGTCGATTGCTTCGGCGATGTCGGCAATCAGTTGGTCTTTGGTCAATGCCATGGTGGTGTTCCTTCCCTAAAAAATTCAGAGGTTATGCAGCATGCTACGTCGGTATCGGGCCAGCCCGGTGATTCCGGCGGGCCGCGCCAATTGCGTATGTAGATACACAAATCGGCGTTTGGTTCGACATAACGCAAGTGATCTGCCAGCAATGCGCCATTGATGCAGCGCAAGACCGCGAAAAGTACCACAGGACTGGATAAATATCCGCTGTCGAGGTCGATTTAATGCAGGTAATTCGGGGCTTTTCGCATAAATCGGTCAAAATTGAGCAAAAAACCAGCAACCGCTATATGCGCCAACTTCTGGCCACTGCATCACTCATGGTCTGGGTTAAACTGAGCCACTTTGCCCAGCGCCACGCGAGTACTCGCACTCCGCGCTCCAGCTACTGCCGAGATTCTCCATGCCTATCCGTCATTGCATCGTCCACCTGATCGACAAGAAGCCCGATGGCACCCCCGCCGTGCTCCACGCACGGGACAACGAGCTGGCCGCGTCGGACGCCATCGAAAACCTTCTGGCCGACCTCAACGACAACTACAACGCCAAACAGGGCAAAGCCTGGGGCTTTTTCCATGGCGAGTCCGGCGCCTACCCGTTCAGTGGCTGGCTCAAGCAGTACCTGAGCGACGAGCAAGGCTTTACCGCCTTCAGCCGCACCGCGGTCGAGCATCTGCAAAAGCTGATGGAAGAGTCCAACCTGTCCACTGGTGGCCACGTCCTGTTTGCCCATTACCAGCAAGGCATGACGGAGTACCTGGCGATTGCCCTGCTGCACCACAGTGACGGCGTGGCGGTGAACGCCGAACTCGACGTGACGCCTTCGCGCCATCTCGACCTGGGGCAGTTGCACCTGGCCGCACGGATCAACCTGTCGGAGTGGAAGAACAACCTCAACTCCAAACAGTACATCTCGTTCATCAAGGGCAAGAACGGCAAGAAGGTCTCGGAGTATTTCCGCGACTTCATCGGCTGCCAGGAAGGCGTCGACGGCCCCGGCGAAACCCGCACCCTGCTCAAGGCCTTCAGTGACTTTGTCGAAAGTGAAGACCTGCCGGAAGAGTCCGCCCGCGAGAAGACCCAGACCCTCGTCGACTATGCAACCAGCCAGACCAAGATGGGCGAGCCGGTCGGCCTTGAAGAGTTGTCCAGCCTGATCGACGAAGAGCGGCCCAAGGCGTTTTACGATCACATCCGCAACAAGGACTACGGCCTCTCGCCGGAGATCCCGGCGGATAAACGCACACTGAACCAGTTCCGCCGTTTCACCGGGCGCGCCGAAGGCCTGTCGATCAGCTTCGAGGCGCACTTGCTTGGGTCGAAAGTGGAGTATGACGAAGAAGCCGGCACCCTGATCATCAAAGGCCTGCCCACCCAGCTGATCGATCAGCTCAAGCGTCGGACTGAGTAAAACCAGGCCAGGAGGCGACCAAGGCTTCCTTGGCCGACTTGCGCAGTTTCTTCACCAGCCGCTCCTGGCGCAACGCCTCGGAGCGGTCTGGCCAGGCTTCGACGTAGACCAGCGCCTGCGCCGGGCTGGTCTTGAAATAGCGCGCACCGCGCCCCTGCTGATGCACCGTGAAGCGGCGCTTTGGATCATCACTGATACCGCAGTACAGCGAGCCATTCAGCGCGCGGACCAGATACACATACCAGGGTTTTTCCGCCCGAGGCGGAAGTTGTTCACTCACGACTTTGCTCCTGCCTGGCATTAGCTTGATGAGCCCATCCAACAAGGGCTCCATCATGTACAAAAAAATCTTCGCCGCAGCGCTGCTCAGCCTGGGCGCTCAGGTGGCCCAGGCCAACCTGGGTCAGCAAACCGCACAACGTCTGCAGGACAACTACAACAATGTCGTCAGCGACTGCGGCGGCAGCGCCGTGCCTGCACATGCATGCTCTGGCGTGCTACTGCGCTCGACTCGGCCTTCGCCTGATTATCACACTTGGGAACATAGCCCGAACAGCAAAGCCAAGGGAGGCGTATCGTTCTCGTATTTGCGCACAGACGTTCCGACCTCGGGGCTGGCCGAAGATGCCCGCAGCGGCCTGATCCTGTTCCCATTGATGCACCGCCCGGGCGCTTCATTGCGCTATCAGGTGCTCTGCGCATGGCCCACCGACGGCGATTCCTGGGAACGCAATGAGCAAGGTTGTGGCGACAACGCCCAGACTGCGCAGACCGAAATGGCCTGTCACAAGCAGAACATCCTGACTGCCGCAGACTGGATAGCGCATTATCGCAGCAACGGCGACTACAAACGTCAATGTGCCTTCGATGTTCGCGATCAACGCATTCCCGAGCGCGCCGATGCTTTCTACCAGGCCATCGTCGCCCAACGCGACTATGCCGCCGAGCTGCCGTTTCCGTGGAACGAGGTAATCGTGGCAGCGTGGGATGAGTCCCAGTCGCACAAGCTGCCGATCAAGGCATTCTTCTACATCGACGGCAAGTACAACGCACTGCAGCAGGCCCAAGCAGACCAAAGCGACTGGCATCGAACCAATGGCTCGGTGATCCCGATCATTCGCCTGGACCTCGCCAACGCTGGCAATGCTCGGTTCAGCTACCACCCGCAGGAACAGACAGTTCGCGCAGACTGACCGACGTCAGCGGGCGCTGGTAAACCCTTGCAAACCTCTGCGCGCCTGCTGACGTACCTTGTTCTGCAACAGCGGCGTCCAGCCCAGCAGCACGCCAGGCATACCCAAGGCCTGGCGCGACCAGCGCCACAGGTCGAAGCTGTCATGGTGCTGAGTGATCAGACCGTCCTCGATCACGAACCGGGCACGGATGTCGTTAACCACGATTCGCCCGGTCTGGCTGAACAGGTAGGTTGCCACCCAATGCGCGCTAGCGCCGCCGGGTTCGGCACGGACTTGATCGAAGGTCAGGCTGAAGTCTTGCGCGCGCGAGGTGAGCATGCGCCACATATCGCCCGCCTCGTCACCGCGCAAGGTGCCGAAGACCGGGTCGGTGAAGACGATGTCCGCGCTGTAGCAGGCGATCATGGCCTCGGCATCCAGGCGCTGGAACGCCTGGTAGAAGCGGGTAATCAGGGCTTGTGAGGTGTCGCTCATACGTGGCATCCATGGTCTGGTCAACAAGCGGCACGATAAAGCCAGACGGCAAGGATTGCCACGCTCATTTGCCAGCTGAATGGCAGGCCCTGCTCAGCCCTCAATGCGCTCGCAGGTCGCCTGCACGTGCAGCGCCCGGCCGGCCTTGAGGCCAAACAGGATAGCGCCGCCGCCGATCACCGCAAAGATCCAGCCCAGCGCCGCCCAGCCGCCGGTCAGATCATGCACCACGCCAACGGCAAACGGCCCCATTGACGCCAGGGTGTAACCGACGCCCTGAGCCATGCTCGACAGGTTGGCGGCCACGTGGGCGTCTTTGGAGCGCAGCACGATCAGGGTCAGTGCCAGGGCAAAGGTGCCGCCCTGCCCCAGCCCGAGCAACACAGCCCAGCCCCACAGCCCGCCCAATGGGGCGTACAGGCAGCCGAACAGGCCCGCCAGGGTCACGAGCATGACCAGCACGATAGCCAGCCGCTGATCCTTGCCGCGGGTCGCCAGCCAGGGCGCGCTCAGCGCGCTGATCAGCTGCACGATGACCGAGCCGGACAGCACCAGGCCGGCTTCGGTGGGGCTCAGGCCGCGGCCGATCAGAATCGACGGCAGCCAGCCAAACACGATATACGCCAGCGACGATTGCAAACCCATGTACAGCGTCACTTGCCAGGCCAGCGGGTCACGCCACAGGCCACGCACGCGATAGGCGACCTTGTGCCCGCCATGGCGCTGCTTCGCCTGCGGCAACCACACCAGCATCGCCAGCAGCGCCGGGAGCATCCAGAAGCCCAGGCCAAGCGACCAGCTGTCGCCCATGGCGTGGCTCAACGGTACGGTGGCGCCAGCGGCCAGCGCCGCGCCCAGGCACAGGGCCATGGTGTAGACACCGGTCAAGGTCCCGGCTTGCTTGGGAAAGTCGCGTTTGACGATACCCGGCAAGAGCACACCAATGATGCCGATGCTCGCCCCCGCCAACAGGCTACCGAGAAACACCCCTGTTGCGCCGAAGACACTGCGAAGGACAATCCCCACTGCCAACGTGAAGAGAATGCCCAATACCACCCGCTCGCTGCCGAAGCGGCGTGCCAGCACCGGCGCCAGCGGCGCGAACAAACCCAGGCACAGCACCGGCAAGGTTGTCAGCAGGCCTGACTGCGCCGCGCTCAAGCCCAGGCTCTCGGCCACCTGGCCGAGCACCGGGGCCATGCTCGACAAGGCCGGACGCAGGTTCAGCGCAACCAGCACCAGCCCGAGCAGCAACAGCCACGGCCGGTGAATGGCTGGCGATTGGTGTTGCACTTGCTCGTCGTCGGCCTCGGCATCGATCAGCAGTTCATCGAGTTCGGTTTCGCGCGCGGGCGCGGGGCGGGTCAGTTGGTCAGCCATGGTGGTCTCGCAATCAGGATTCGATAAGAGCCCGGCACAGACGCTTGGCCCGCTCCGGGTCGCGTTGTTCAACCGCATCGACGATTTCCCCGTGCAGATCGAACACCGCCTGGCAGCGCGGCAACGCGCTCATGTTGCGTTCCAGGGCAGCGGCCACCACCCCGGAGAAGTACCGGTACAGCTCGCTCAACGCTGGATTGTGCGCGGCATCGACCAGGCGCTGATGAAACAGCAGATCGCAGTGCACGTAGGTATCGAGGTCGGCGTGATAATGCTTGGCGCTGCCAGCAAGGGCTGCGCGCAGCTCAAGCAGGTCCTGCTCGGTGCGCCGCAGAGCCGCCAGGCCAATCGCTTCGGCCTCTAGAATATGGCGGGTCTCGCGCGCCTGTTCCGGCGTGCAGCGGGCCATGGCTTGCATCGCGTGAAGCGGATCCTGAGCGGTACGCAGGTAACTGCCGTCCCCCTGACGGACTTCGACCAAGCCACTGAAAGCCAGTACGCGCATGGCCTCACGTACGGTATTGCGGCTGATGCCCAGTTCGGCGGCCAGCTCCGGCTCGGTAGGCAGGCGCTCCCCTACGGTCCAGCTGCCCTCGACAATACGCCGGCGCAGTTGCTCCACGGCCAGCTCCACCAGCGAACGCTTGATCAGTTCATTTCCCATGTCGCCGCCAACTCAACCAATCATCCTACGAATTATCGGAGTGTAACTGAAAGCTGGCCTGCCGCCACCTGGCATTTATGTCAGTTGCGGCTGCGGCGCGGCTTTGGGAGGCTGTAGCGCTTTCTACAGGGCTGGACGTGAATGCGTAACCACATAGCCATGGGTATCGTCATCGGGCTGGTGGTACTGACGCTGTTGCTGCTGGCAATTATCATCAAGTCCGATGAACAAAGCCGGCCCTCGCACGCGAGGGCCGGCCCGCCTGGCTTACTCAGCCCAGAGCATCGACCAGCGCCTGGTTCATCTGCGGCGTCCCGATGGTGATGCGCAGGAACTGGGCGATCCGCGCCTGCTTGAAGTGACGCACGATCACCCCCTGCTCGCGCAGGCGCGCCGCCAGCTCGGCAGCATCCTGCTGCGGATGGCGGGCAAAGATGAAGTTGGCCGCTGACGGCAGCACCTCGAAACCCTTGGACTGCAGCTGCGCGACCAATGCCTCGCGACTCTCGATGACCTGACGGCACGTCTCGTCGAAGTACTCGCGGTCCTCGAACGCTACCGCAGCGCCGACGATCGCCATGCGGTCGAGCGGATACGAGTTGAAGCTGTTCTTGATCCGCTCCAGTGCATCGATCAGGTCCGGATGGCCGACCGCCAAGCCGACTCGCAGGCCGGCCAGTGAGCGCGACTTGGACAAGGTCTGGGTGACCAACAGGTTGTCATAGCGGTCGACCAGGCTGATCGCCGTCTCGCCGCCGAAGTCGATGTAGGCTTCGTCGACCACCACCACCGAGTCACGGTTGGCCTGCAGCAGTTGCTCGATCGCCTCCAGCGCCAACAGGCAGCCCGTCGGGGCGTTCGGGTTGGGGAAGATGATGCCGCCATTGGGCTTGGCATAATCTTCGACGCGGATCTGGAACTGCTCGTCCAGAGCAATCTGCTCGAACGCAATGCCATACAGGCCGCAGTACACCGGATAGAAGCTGTAGCTGACATCCGGGAACAGCAGCGGTGCACCGTGCTGGAACAGGCCATGGAAAATATGCGCGAGCACCTCGTCCGAGCCGTTGCCGACAAATACCTGGCCGGTGCTCACGCCGTAGTACTCGGCCACGGCCTGCTTGAGCCGGTCACTGTTCGGGTCCGGGTACAGCCGCAAGTTGTCGTTCAGCTCGCCGCGCATGGCCTCCAGCGCCTTGGGCGACGGGCCGTAGGGGTTTTCATTGGTGTTGAGCTTGATCAGGCGGGTCAGCTTCGGCTGCTCGCCGGGCACGTAAGGCACCAGGTCCTTGACGAACGGGCTCCAGAATCGACTCATGTTCAGTTGCCCTCGGCAGTGGTGCGGATACGGTATTCGGCGCTGCGGGCGTGGGCCGTCAGCGATTCGCCACGGGCCAGTACCGAGGCGGTGTGGCCGAGTTCGGAAGCGCCCTGCTCGGAGCAGAAGATGATCGACGAACGCTTCTGGAAGTCATACACGCCCAGCGGCGACGAGAAGCGCGCGGTGCCGGAGGTAGGCAGGACGTGGTTGGGGCCTGCGCAGTAATCGCCCAGCGCCTCGCTGGTGTGGCGGCCCATGAAGATCGCGCCGGCGTGGCGGATCTGTGGCAGCCAGGCCTGCGGGTCGGCAACCGATAACTCAAGGTGCTCCGGGGCAATCCGGTTGGCCACCTCGATGGCCTGCTGCATGTCGCGCACATGGATCAGCGCACCGCGGCCATTGATCGACTTCTCGATAATCTCGGCGCGCTCCAGCGTCGGCATCAGCTTGTCGATGCTGGCCGCTACGCGATCCAGAAACTGCGCATCCGGGCTGACCAGAATGGCCTGGGCGTCTTCATCGTGCTCGGCCTGGGAGAACAGGTCCATGGCGATCCAGTCCGGATCGGTCTGGCCGTCGCAGACCACCAGAATTTCTGACGGGCCGGCGATCATGTCGATACCGACCTGGCCAAACACATGGCGCTTGGCGGTGGCCACGTAGATGTTGCCCGGGCCGACGATCTTGTCGACCTGCGGCACGCTCTCGGTGCCGTAGGCCAACGCAGCCACGGCCTGGGCGCCGCCGACCGTGAACACCCGGTCGACCCCAGCGATGCAGGCTGCCGCGAGCACCAGCTCATTGAGCTCGCCACGCGGCGTTGGCACGACCATGACCACTTCGCCGACACCGGCAACCTTGGCCGGAATCGCGTTCATCAATACCGACGACGGATAGGACGCCTTGCCGCCGGGGACGTACAAGCCGGCGCGGTCCAGTGGCGTGACCTTCTGGCCAAGCACGGTGCCGTCGGCTTCGGTGTACTGCCAGGAATCCTGCTTCTGCCGCTCGTGGTAGCTGCGCACGCGCTCGGCGGCTTTTTCCAGGGCTTCACGCTGGCTCGCGGTAATCCGCGTAAGCGCAAGCTCCAGCCGGGCACGGTCGAGAATCAGGTCATTGATGGAGGTCGCCTGGACGCCATCGAAGCGCTGGGTGAACTCCACCAGGGCGGCGTCACCGCGCTCACGGACGGCTTTGATGATGTCGAGCACGCGCTGGTTGACCGCGTCATCGGACACACTCTCCCAGCTCAGCAGATGATCCAGATGTCGGGCGAAATCCGGATCAGCGGCGTTGAGACGGGCAATTGCAGTGGACACGGTCATGGCGAGGGCCTCGAATAATAGCGAATGCTCAGGCGCCCTAGGCTACCAGTCGATCCGCGCGGGCACCTGAGAAAATTGGCTATGGCGCGGATAGACGGGCACGACAGCGAAGGTCGTGCGCAGGAGTCAACCGCGGTGTCGCGACTCGACCGCTTGGCGCAGGGTGTCGATCAGGCTCTGGATGCGCGCATGCTGCATCTTCATCGAAGCCTTGTTCACCACCAGACGCGAGCTGACCATGGCGATCAGCTCTTGCGGCTCGAGGCCGTTGGCACGCAGGGTGTTGCCGGTGTCGACCACGTCGATGATCTTGTCGGCAAGGTTGATCAGCGGCGCCAGCTCCATCGAGCCGTACAGCTTGATGATGTCGACCTGACGGCCCTGTTCGGCATAGTAACGCTTGGCAACATTGACGAACTTGGTGGCCACCCGCAGACGGCCCTTAGGCTCGGGGGCACCGACAACACCGGCGGTCATCAGCTTGCAGCAGGCGATCTGCAGGTCCAGCGGCTCATACAAACCCTGGCCGCCGTACTCCATGAGCACGTCCTTGCCAGCCACACCGAGGTCAGCCGCACCATGCTCGACATAGGTCGGCACATCGGTGGCGCGCACGATCAGCAGACGCACGTCATCCTGCGTAGTGGGGATGATCAGCTTGCGGCTCTTGTCCGGATTCTCGGTGGGCACGATACCGGCTTCGGCCAGTAGCGGCAGGGTATCGTCGAGAATGCGGCCTTTGGATAGCGCGATGGTCAACATGGCAAACGTCGGTCCTTAAGCGGCTACAGCAGCCGGGAACAAAGCCCGGCAGCATTGAATTCGTGGGCGCATCCTTGCGCCTGGGCAGATTAACCCGGTACGCGGCGGATCTTCGCGCCGAGCATTTGCAGCTTCTCTTCGATGCACTCGTAACCACGGTCGATGTGGTAGATGCGATCGATCAGGGTGTCGCCTTCGGCAACCAGGGCGGACAGCACCAGGCTGGCCGAGGCGCGCAGGTCGGTGGCCATCACTGGCGCGCCCTTGAGAGACTTGACCCCGGTCACGATGGCAGTGTTGCCCTCGACCTGGATATGCGCGCCCATGCGGTGCATTTCATAAACATGCATGAAGCGGTTTTCGAAGATCGTCTCGATCACGGCGCCGGTGCCTTCGGCAATGGCGTTGAGCGAGATGAACTGCGCCTGCATGTCGGTCGGGAACGCCGGATACGGTGCGGTACGCAGGTTGACGGCCTTTGGCCGCTTGCCGTGCATGTTCAGCTCGATCCAGTCTTCGCCGGTGGTGATATCGGCGCCGGCTTCCTTGAGCTTCTCGAGGACTGCTTCAAGGATGGTCGGATCGGTGTCCTTGACCTTGACCCGACCGCCAGTGACGGCGGCCGCCACCAGGTAGGTGCCGGTCTCGATACGGTCAGGCATGACCCGGTAGGTGGCCGAGTGCAGACGCTCGACGCCATCGATGGTGATGGTATCAGTGCCGGCGCCCTGGACGTTGGCGCCCATTGCGATCAGGAAGTTGGCCAGGTCGACCACTTCTGGTTCGCGCGCAGCGTTCTGCAGAACGCTGCGGCCGCGGGCCAGAGCAGCAGCCATCATGATGTTCTCGGTGCCGGTCACGCTCACCGTGTCGAAGAAGAAGTGCGCACCGCGCAGGCCGCCTTCAGGCGCCTTGGCCTTGATGTAGCCGCCTTCGACTTCGATCGTCGCACCCATGGCCTCCAGGCCGCGGATGTGCAGGTCAACCGGACGCGAGCCAATCGCGCAACCGCCAGGCAGAGCAACTTCAGCCTCGCCGAAGCGGGCAACCATCGGCCCCAGCACCAGAATCGAGGCGCGCATGGTCTTGACCAACTCGTACGGCGCGATCAGTGTCTTGATTGCGCGCGGGTCGATTTCGACTGCCAGCTTTTCGTCGATCACAGGCTCGATGCCCATGCGCCCGAACAGCTCGATCATGGTGGTGATGTCGTGCAGGTGCGGCAGGTTGCCGACGGTCACTGGACCGTCGCACAGCAGCGTTGCTGCAAGAATCGGCAGGGCAGCGTTCTTTGCCCCGGAAATGCGGATCTCGCCATCAAGACGAGGGCCGCCAGTAATAATCAGTTTGTCCATAAGGATCTCGCCGCCAAGTTGGCTCAGGTGCGCTCAGCCCAGGCTGCGCTGCTGAAAAATTTCATGGTTACCGCGTGGATACTGCCATCGGCAATCCACGGATTCAGGTGAGCATAGATCGCCTGTTGACGCTTTACCGGGCTCTGCCCCGCCAGCTCGTCGCTGATCACGTTCAACTGGAAGTTGCAGCCTTCGCCTTCAACTTCGACCCGGGTTCCGGGCAATTTCGCTTCAAGGAAGCTCTTAACTTCTACGGCCTGCATGCTCAACCTCAATCGGCGCCCTGTGCGCGCGGGTCGGCCATCATACAAAAAAGCCCCTCGCCTGCGAAGCCCATGAATGGACACGCTGACCGAGGGGCCTCTTCACCTTGCCGGGCAATCAGCCCGCCAACACGTCATCGAGGTCATAGACCTCGGCGATTTCACGCATGTCGTCAGGCATGCCACGCAGTGCCCAGGACTTGCCCGCAGCCTGCGCATCACGCATGAACGCCAGCAACAGCGACAAGCCGACACTGCTCGACTTGACCACCGCCGAGCAGTCCAGCAGCACCTGCTGCTGACCACAGGCGGCAATCAATGCCTTGCCCTGCTTGCGCAGGGCCGGGCCGGTGCGAAAGTCCAGCACGCCGGCCAGGCGCAGCACGCCCGGCTCGGCCATGGTTACGCTGGTTTCGCTCATTTGACCGCCTTTTCCGGCGAGCTGTCGGCGGTTTGCTTGGCTTTGGCTACTTCACCGGCCCAACCGTCGATGGTCTTGTCCAGATCATTGCCATTGCGCGACATGGCGTCGGCGAACTGATCACGGAACAGCTTGCCGATGTTGATGCCATTGACAGTGACGTTACGTACCTTCCACTCGCCGTCAAGTTTGACCATGGTGTATTGCACTGGGTACACCGCACCGTTGGTGCCGGTAACCTTCATGCCGACGCTGGTACGATCGCCTTCATCGCCCTTGGCAGGGTCGAGGGTGATGCCCTGATTGTTGTACTCGAGCAAAGCGTTGCCGTAGAACTGCATCAGGCTGCGCTTGAAGTTGTCCTGGAAGCGCTGCATCTGCGCGGGCGTGGCCTTGCGCGAATACTTGACGGTCATGATGCTCTTGGAAATGCCGTCAGCATCGACCACAGGGCCGAGGTTGCTGTTGAGGGCATCGTAGAACGCCTGCGGGTCAGCCTTGTACTGCTGCTTGTTGGCTTTGAGGTCGCTGAGCAACTGATTGGTAGTGGTCTGAATCACTTCCCGGGCAGTTTGCCCAGGTGCAGCGGTGGTCAGCAGGGGGAAAGCCGCCAGCAGGACCAGCAAACCGCGTCGCAGGATCGAGATCATGGAAACTCCTTAATTAGCTGGGTTGGCTTCTTTCGGTTCTTTGCCAACAGTATTGAGCAGGAACTTGCCAATCAGATCTTCCAGTACCAGGGCCGACTGGGTGTCATGGATAGTGCTGTCATCTTTGAGCACCTGATCCTCACCACCCACACTGATACCGATGTACTTCTCGCCGAGCAACCCGGCGGTCAGGATCGATGCAGTGGAGTCGACCGGCAGATTATCGACGCTCTTGTCCAGCTGCAGCGTGACCCGACCGGTATAGGAATCGCGATCCAGATCGATGGCCGTGACCTTGCCGATGGTCACACCGGCCATGGTCACCTTAGCTCTGACAGTCAAACCGGCGATATTGTCGAAGTACGCATAAACTTTATAGGTATCGCTGGTCGGGCTGGCCGACAGGCCACTGACACGCAGGGCCAGCAGCAGCAACGCCAGGATCCCGGCCAGGAGGAACAGGCCGACACCGATTTCCAGGGTGCGGTTTTGCATCAGAAATCTCCAAACATCAAGGCGGTCAGAATAAAGTCCAGACCCAGCACTGCCAACGAGGCATAGACCACGGTCTTGGTGGTGGCACGGCTGATCCCCTCTGAAGTGGGCTCACAGTCATACCCCTGGAAAACGGCAATCCAGGTCACGACGAAGGCAAACACCAGGCTTTTGACCAGGCCGTTGAGCACGTCGTCGGTGAATGAAACACTGTTCTGCATATTGGCCCAGAACGAGCCTTCGTAGACACCCAGCCAATCGACTGCCACCCACGAGCCACCCCAGATACCGACCACGCTGAACATCAATGCCAGCAGCGGCAGCGAAATGAACCCGGCCCACAGGCGCGGTGCAACGATGTACTTGAGTGGGTCGACGCCGATCATTTCCAGGCTCGACAGCTGCTCGGTTGACTTCATGTTGCCGATTTCGGCAGTCAACGCAGAGCCTGCGCGACCGGCAAACAGCAGCGCAGTGACAACCGGGCCGAGTTCACGCAGCAGGGTCAGGGCAACCATCTGCCCGACCGCCTGCTCGGAGCCATATTTGGTAAGGATGCTGTAGCCCTGCAGGGCCAGCACCATGCCGATGAACATGCCGGAAACGACAATGATCGCCAGCGACAGCACACCCACCGAATAAAGCTGCTTGACCAACAGCTGGAAGCCACCGCCAAGCCCGCCCCGGCCGACCAGGGCATGGCACAGGAACAGGCACGAGCGGCCCAGCACGGCCACCACATCAATGGCCGAGCGACCGAGCAGGCGCACGCGTTCAAGTAAGGATCTTCGGCGCATCAACGCGTCCCCAGCAGATCGGCGCGGTAGTCAGGCGCAGGAAAATGGAAAGGAACCGGGCCGTCCGGGTCGCCCTTCATGAATTGACGGATACGCGGGTTGTCCGACCCCATCAATTCGGCCGGCGTCCCCTGGCCCAGCACCTGGCCATCACCCACAACATAGATGTAGTCGGCGATGCTCGCGGTTTCTGCGAGGTCGTGCGACACAACGATGCTGGTGATGCCCAGGGCATCGTTAAGCAGACGGATCAAACGCACCAGAACGCCCATTGCGATAGGGTCCTGGCCGACGAATGGCTCGTCATACATCAGGATCTGCGGGTCCAGGGCAATCGCCCGCGCCAACGCCACCCGCCGCTTCATGCCGCCGGAAAGTTCGTCGGGCATCAGGTCGATGGCGCCGCGCAGGCCGACTGCCTGCAGTTTCATCAGTACGATGTCGCGGATCATTTCTTCCGACAGCTCGGTGTGCACCCGCAGCGGGAAGGCAACGTTCTCGAACACGTCGAGGTCGGTGAACAGCGCACCGCTCTGGAACAGCACGCCCATCTGCTTGCGCGCATCGAACAGATCGCTGCGCGACAGCGTCGGCAGATTCTGCCCGGCCACCCACACTTCGCCACTGGCTGGGCGCAACTGGGCGCCCATCAGACGCAACAGGGTGGTCTTGCCGCACCCCGATGGCCCCATGATGCCGGTGACCTTGCCGCGCGGGATGCGGATGTCGACATCACTGAAAATGCTGCGCGAACCGCGCTTGAAGGTGACACCCTTCAACTCGACCGCGTAGGCGCTATCCACACTCATCTAGACTCCTTGCAATACAGCCTCGTCCAATGGACGCCTGCCCTCATCATGAAGGCACACACGCCCCACCCGGGCCGAATCAGCGGCGAACTATAGCACCGCAGATGGGCCCGCCCCAAGGCCATCGCAACGTCATTCAGGCTAATGACAGACAGCACCGACAGGCTTGTGACAATCCGGTGATGAGCCTTTCGCACATTGCGGCTATAATCGGCGCCTTTTCATCAGGCATTGCTTTTCGACATGAGCCAATCCAGCGAGCTGATCCAATCTGCCCAGCGCACCTTGCGCCTGGAACTCGAGGCTGTTGAGGGCCTGTTGCCGCGTATCGACGGCAATTTCGTCAAGGCCTGCGAACTGATCCTGGCCAGCAAAGGCCGCGTGGTCGTGGTTGGCATGGGCAAGTCCGGGCATATTGGCAACAAGATCGCGGCGACCCTGGCCAGTACCGGCACACCGTCATTCTTCGTGCATCCGGCCGAGGCCAGCCATGGCGACATGGGCATGATCACCCGAGATGACGTGATCCTTGCGCTGTCCAACTCCGGCAGCACCGCCGAGATCGTCACCCTGCTGCCGCTGATCAAGCGCCTGGGCATCCAGCTGATCAGCCTCACCGGCAACCCCGAATCGCAATTGGCGCAGGCAGCCGAGGCCAACCTCGATGCGCGCGTAGCGCAGGAAGCCTGCCCGCTGAACCTGGCGCCTACCTCCTCGACCACTGCCGCGCTGGTGCTGGGTGACGCTCTGGCGATCGCCCTGCTTGAAGCGCGTGGCTTCTCGGCCGAGGATTTCGCCTTCTCGCACCCCGGTGGCGCTCTGGGCCGACGTTTGCTGCTGAAGGTCGAGAACGTCATGCACTCGGGCAACGAACTGCCGCAGGTGCAACGCGGCACCCTGCTCAAGGAAGCGCTGCTGGAAATGTCCCGTAAAGGTTTGGGCATGACGGTCGTGCTGGAAAGTGACGGCACCCTGGCAGGCGTGTTCACCGACGGTGACCTGCGTCGCAGCCTGGACCGCAATATCGATGTGCACACCACCCTGATCGATGAGGTGATGACCGTACACGGCAAGACTGCCCGCGCCGAGATGCTCGCCGCCGAAGCGCTGAAAATCATGGAAGACCACAAGATCGGCGCCCTCGTCGTGGTCGATCAGCACGACCGCCCGACCGGTGCGCTGAACATGCACGACCTGCTCCGCGCCGGAGTCATGTGATGAACGGAGATGCCATGAGCCAAGACCTTCTGCAACGCGGCAAAGCCATCAAGCTGGCCGTTTTCGACGTCGACGGTGTGCTCACCGACGGCCGCCTGTACTTCCTTGAAGACGGCAGCGAATTCAAGACCTTCAACACCCTCGACGGCCAGGGCATCAAGATGCTCATGGCCTCGGGTGTGACCACAGCGATCATCAGCGGGCGCAAGACTCCGGTCGTCGAGCGGCGGGCGAAGAACCTCGGTATCCCGCACCTGTTTCAGGGCCGCGAGGATAAACTGGTGGTGCTGGACGGTCTTCTTGCCGAACTCGGCCTAAGCTATGAGCAGGTCGCCTACCTGGGCGACGACCTGCCGGACCTGCCGGTGATACGCCGCGTGGGTCTGGGCATGGCTGTAGCCAACGCCGCACCGTTCGTCCGCCAGAACGCCCACGGGGTAACCCAGACCCGCGGCGGCGAAGGCGCAGCCCGTGAGTTCTGTGAACTGATCATGCAGGCCCAGGGCACCCTGGACGCTGCCAACGCCAACTACCTTTAAGGCCGCACATGTTCAGCAAAAAAGCTAAAAACATCGCGCTGCTGGGGCTGATCGCTGCCCTGCTGGTAGCGGTCGGCTACTGGAACGTAAGCCCCGAGAGTTTCCTCGACAAGCCGCAGGCCCAGACCGACGAAAGCGCCATCGACTACTATGCGATCAACGCCTACAGCGTGCAGTTCTTGCCCGATGGCAAGATGCAGTATGAAATGACCGCCGACAAGGTCGAGCACCTCAAGGCCAGTGAAGTCACACTGCTGACCACCCCAGACCTGCACATGTATCGCGGTACCGCCTATCCCTGGCACGTACAGAGCGTGCGTGCCGAGGTCAACCCGGATGGCACCGAGGTCGAGCTGATCGACAAGGTGCGGGTTGCTCGCACCGACGAAAAACAACGCGAAACCATCATTACCAGCACGCGCATGACGGTGTTCCCGCAGAAGCAATATGCGCAGACCGAGCAAGCCGTTAGAATCGACGGCGCCGGCGGCACCACCACCGGCGTTGGCATGAAAGCGTATTTGAAAGACGGCAGGATGGACCTGCTGTCCAACGTAAGAGGACAGTATGAGGCTCGTTAAAACCCTCCCTTTATTGCTCAGCCTGAGCGCAGCACTGGGAAGCGCGAGCGCCTTGGCCCTGCCGAACGATCGTGATCAGCCAATTCGTATCCAGGCCGACGACGCTCACCTGGATGACAAACAAGGCGTAGCTACCTACCGCGGCGACGTGGTCATCACCCAAGGTTCGATGATGATCAAAGGCAACACCGTGACCATGACCCGTGCCGCCAATGGCGACATCGACGTGGTGACTTCAGTGGGCAACCTGGCCTACTTCGAGCAACAGCAGGACGCCGCCAAGCCCGACAAGATGAAAGGCTGGGCAGTGACCATTCAGTACCAGGCGCAAAAGGACACGATAATTCTGACCGACCGCGCCAAGGTCGAGAATGAAAGCAATACCACCGAAGGCGAGAAGATCGTCTACAACACCAAGTCGCAGGTCGCAACCGCAGGCAATGCTGGTGGCGCCGCCACGACCAAGCGTCCGCGCATCGACATGGTGATCCAGCCGAAGAAGAAGGCCGAGTAAATGGCAACTCTCAAAGCCCAGCATCTGGCCAAGAGCTACAAGGGCCGCCAGGTGGTTCGCGACGTCAGCCTGTCGATCGACAGCGGCCAGATCGTCGGCTTGCTCGGCCCCAACGGCGCCGGCAAGACCACCTGCTTCTACATGATCGTCGGCCTGGTTCAGGCCGATCAGGGCCGCGTGCTGATCGACAGCAATGACGTCAGCCACCAGCCCATGCACGGCCGCGCCCGTGCCGGTATCGGCTACCTGCCACAGGAAGCGTCGATTTTCCGCAAGCTGTCGGTTGCCGACAACATCATGGCGATCCTCGAAACGCGCAAGGAACTCGACCGTGACGGCCGTCGCAAAGAGCTGGAAAGCCTGTTGCAGGAGTTCCACATCAGCCACATCCGCGACAACCTTGGCATGAGCCTCTCGGGTGGTGAACGCCGCCGCGTCGAGATCGCCCGCGCCCTGGCCACCGCGCCCAAGTTCATCCTGCTGGATGAGCCGTTCGCTGGTGTCGACCCGATCTCGGTAGGTGACATCAAACAGATCATTCACCACCTCAAGGCCAAGGGTATCGGTGTGCTGATCACCGACCATAACGTCCGTGAGACGCTGGATATCTGTGAAACCGCCTACATCGTCAACGATGGTCAGCTGATCGCTGAAGGCGATGCCGAGACCATTCTGGCCAATGAACTGGTCAAAGAGGTCTACCTGGGCCACGAGTTCCGACTCTGAAACCCTTGCTTGAGCACTGGCAGCAGCCGGCTGAAACAGCTTAAGTGTTACAGTGCTCTAGGCAAACGCTACAAATTAAGGCATATAACTTGCTTGAAATTGGCGCCCCGGCGCCCCTCGTGTAGTGGATGGCGCAGATGCGCCGGCGGACAAGGTATTAAGCCCAAGCTATGAAACCATCGCTCGTCCTAAAAATGGGCCAGCAACTGACGATGACCCCGCAGTTGCAACAGGCCATTCGTCTGCTTCAGCTCTCTACTCTGGACCTTCAACAGGAAATCCAGGAGGCGCTGGAATCCAACCCGATGCTCGAGCGCCAGGAAGACGGCGAAGACTTCGACAACAGCGACCCGCTTGCCGACAGTACCGAAAGCAAGCCAAGTAGCGAGAGCCTGGACAACAGTTTCCAGGACAGTGGTTTTCAGGATGGCAGCCTGCAGGAAGGCAGCGCCGCCAGTCAGAACCTTGAAGAAGGCGACTGGAACGAGCGCATTCCCAACGAGCTGCCGGTCGACACCGCCTGGGAAGATGTCTACCAGACCAGCGCCAGCAGCCTGCCCAGCAACGACGATGACGAGTGGGACTTCACCACCCGCACCTCTGCTGGCGAGAGCCTGCAAAGCCACCTGCTGTGGCAGCTGAACCTGGCGCCGATGTCCGACACCGATCGCCTGATTGCGGTGACGCTGATCGACAGCATCAACCAGCAAGGCTATCTGGAAGACACCCTCGAAGAAATCTGCGCAGGCTTTGACCCGGAGCTCGACATCGAGCTCGATGAAGTCGAAGCCGTGCTGCACCGTATTCAGCAGTTCGAACCCGCTGGCGTCGCCGCACGCAATCTGGGCGAGTGTCTGTTGCTGCAGCTGCGCCAGTTGCCGGCCAATACGCCGTGGCTGAGCGAGGCCAAACGCCTGGTCAGCGACTTCATCGATCTGCTCGGCAGCCGTGACTACAGCCAACTGATGCGCCGCATGAAGCTCAAGGAAGATGAGCTGCGCCAGGTCATCGAGCTGGTGCAGAGTCTCAACCCTCGCCCTGGCTCACAGATCGAGTCGAGCGAGCCTGAGTACGTGGTGCCGGACGTGATCGTGCGCAAGGACACCGACCGCTGGCTGGTCGAACTGAACCAGGAAGCCATGCCGCGCCTGCGGGTCAACCCGCAATACGCAGGCTTTGTCCGCCGCGCCGATACCAGTGCCGACAACACCTTCATGCGCAACCAGCTGCAGGAGGCGCGCTGGTTCATCAAGAGCCTGCAGAGCCGCAACGAGACGCTGATGAAGGTCGCCACGCAGATCGTCGAGCATCAGCGCGACTTTCTCGAGTACGGCGACGAGGCGATGAAGCCATTGGTGCTGCATGACATTGCCGAAGCGGTAGGCATGCACGAGTCGACCATCTCCCGCGTCACCACCCAGAAGTACATGCACACGCCGCGTGGCATCTTCGAGCTGAAATACTTTTTCTCGAGCCACGTCAGCACCTCCGAAGGCGGTGAATGCTCGTCCACGGCGATCCGCGCGATCATCAAGAAACTGGTTGCAGCGGAAAATCAGAAAAAGCCATTGAGTGACAGCAAGATCGCTGGTTTACTGGAGGCACAAGGCATCCAGGTAGCCCGTCGCACCGTCGCCAAGTACCGCGAGTCGCTCGGCATAGCACCGTCGAGTGAACGCAAGCGACTGATGTAGCCCCGGGATGTGCCACAGCGTTTTTGTGGCAGGTGCTAGACCTGCCTCTTTATGCACGGGCAACAAAGGAGAAGCTGTATGCAAGTCAACATCAGTGGACACCATGTAGAAGTAACCCCACCACTGCGCGACTACGTCGAGCAGAAGCTGAAGAGACTCGCAGGGCACTTTGACAAGATCACCAACGTTACGGTGATCATGAAAGTCGAGAAACTGCAGCAGAAGATCGAAGCGACTCTGCAGATTCCGGGCGGCGAAGTGGTTGCCAATGCCGAAGATCTAGACATGTATGCAGCCATCGACAATTTGGCTGACAAGCTCGACCGCCAACTGAAAAAACACAAGGAAAAACAGCAAAGCCTGCTGCAAGGTGCAGCTGCTCGCTGATCCCCCTCATCCATGATCCGACTTGAAACCATCCTGACCCCCGGCCGTTCCCTGGTGAACGTGCCGGGCGTCAGCAGTAAAAAACGCGCCCTCGAAGAAGTCGCCAAAGTCGTAGTCAGCGAAGTCAGCGGGCTCGAACAGCAAGAAGTCTTCGAGAAATTGTTCGCCCGCGAAAAACTGGGCTCCACTGGCTTCGGCAATGGCATCGCCATTCCGCACTGCCGCCTCAAGGGCTGCGCCACTCCGGTCAGCGCCCTGCTCCACCTGGATCATCCAATCGAGTTCGACGCCATCGATGGCGCGCCGGTGGATCTGCTGTTTGTCCTGCTGGTGCCGGAAGCTGCCACCGATGCGCACCTTGAACTACTGCGCCAGATCGCGAGCATGCTAGATCGCGACGACGTGCGTAAGCGTCTTCGTGCCGCGAGCACCAACGAGGCTTTGTACCAGGTTGTCCTGGATGTGCAAAACGGGAGCTGAGCATGCGCCTGATCATCGTCAGCGGCCGCTCTGGCTCCGGCAAGAGCACCGCGCTTGCCGTGCTGGAAGACAACGGCTTCTACTGCATCGACAACCTGCCCGCCGGGTTGCTGCCGCAGTTGGCAGAAAACGCGCTGCTCAATACCGAGCTGATGCAGCCCAAGGTTGCCGTCTCGATTGATGCACGCAACCTGCCAGGCCATCTGTCGCGCTTCCCCGAGCTGCTCGAGGATGCCCGTGCGCGGCACATCCAGTGCGATGTGCTGTACCTGGACGCTGACGAAGACACCTTGCTCAAGCGCTTCTCCGAGACGCGCCGACGCCACCCGCTGACCAACGCCAATCGCTCACTGGCCGAGGCCATTCGGGTCGAGAGCGATATGCTCGGGCCGATTGCCGACCTTGCCGACCTGAAAATCAATACCACCAACCTCAACCTTTACCAGCTGCGCGACTCGATCAAACTGCGCCTGCTCAATCAACCAGAGCCGGGCACGGCGTTTCTGGTTGAGTCGTTTGGCTTCAAGCGTGGCATGCCGGTTGACGCCGACCTGGTGTTCGACGTGCGCTGCCTGCCCAATCCGTACTGGAAGCCGGAAATCCGCGAGCACTCAGGCCTTGATCAGCCAGTGATCGACTACCTGGCTGCACAGCCGGATGTCGAAGAGATGTTCCAGGACATCTCCAGCTACCTGCTCAAATGGCTGCCGCGCTTTGCCGCCAGCAACCGCGCCTATGTCACCATCGCCATCGGCTGCACCGGCGGCCACCATCGCTCGGTTTACCTGACCGAGCGCCTCGGCCAGGTTCTGCAGCAATCCTTGAAAAATGTCCAGGTCCGCCACCGCGACCTCTAGCCCACAGGATTTACCCGAACATGCCCGCCCGCGAAATCACCATTATCAACAAGTTGGGGCTGCACGCCCGAGCGGCTGCCAAGTTCGTCGGCGTGGCCGGGCGCTTTCCTTGCCAAGTGAGGGTCGGTCGCGCACCTGACAAGTTGGTCGATGGTAAAAGCATCATGGCGGTGATGATGCTCGCAGCGGGCAAGGGTACGCAGATCCACCTCTTCACCGAGGGTGAGCAGGAAGACGAGGCACTCGAGGGTTTGGTGGTATTGATCAACAACTACTTCGACGAAGGCGAATAACACCGCACCGTTGCAAGGCCCAGCACTGACAAAGCGCTGGACCCGCAAGCGGTCACGACATGGCCGTGTCCATCACCATCATCAGGCAAAAGCCTACGCACAGCCCCAGGCTTGCCAGACGATAGTTACCGTTGCTGCGCGATTCCGGAATGATCTCCTGCGTCACCACCAGCAGCATCGCCCCTGCCGCACAGGCCAGGCCCAGCGGTAGCAGCAGCTCGGCAACATTCACCAGCCACGCGCAGATCACTGCTGCCAGTGGCTCGACCAGGCCCGAGGCCGCGCCGATCAAGAATGCCTTGAAGCGCGACATCCCCGCCCCGGCCAGCACCAATGCGATCACCAGCCCTTCCGGCACGTCCTGCAAGGCGATGCCCATGGCCAGACTGTCGGCGTCCGGCATGCCGCCACCGGCCGATACCCCGATTGCCATCCCTTCAGGAATGTTATGAGCGATGATGGCAATCACGAACAGCCAGATCCGTGCCGCGATAACCGGCTGATTACCGTTGCCGACCAAGGCTTCGGGTGAGGCACCCGAGACCTTGAGGTCGACCAGAAACAGGCAAAGCGCCCCGAACAGAATACCGAAACTGATCACCCCACCGGCGCCCCATGGGCTGAAGCCGATGGCCTGAGCAGCAGCAAGGCCCGGCATGATCAGCGAGAACGCAGTTGCAGCCAGCATCACCCCGGCGCCGAAACCGAGCAAGGTGTCAGCCACCGCCACCGGCATATTACGGATCACCAGCACCGGTACCGCGCCCAGCGCAGTGCCCAGGGCGCACAGTGCACCGCCCTCCAGTGCACGCAACATGCGCGGCTCCAGGCCTAGCCAGTCGATCCCGCGCGCGACCAGCAACGCAGTACCAACCAGCAACAGCACAGTCCCCAACGCCAGGCGAAACAGGCGCACACTGCTGACAGACATCACCTCGGAGCGCATACCCGGTAGGCTCACTTCAAGGCTTGCTGATAGCGGCGTTCTACTTCGGCCCAATCGACCACGTTATAAAACGCGCCGATGTATTCAGGACGGCGGTTCTGGTACTTCAGGTAATAGGCATGCTCCCACACGTCCAGGCCGAGGATCGGCGTGTTGCCGTGCATCAGCGGGCTGTCCTGGTTGCCGCTGCTCTCGACCACCAGCTGCAGGGTCGGAGTGACGCTGAGCCAGGCCCAACCACTGCCGAAGCGGCTCAGCGCAGCTTTGGTGAAGGCCTCCTTGAACGCCTCGAAGCCACCCAGTTGCTGCTCGATGGCCTTGGCCACTTCGCCTTGTGGCACGCCGCCGCCATTGGGCGCCATGACAGTCCAGAACAAGGTGTGGTTGGCATGGCCGCCGCCCTGGTTGATCACCGCCGCCTGCAACGTTTCAGGCAACTGCTTGACCGCGCCAACCAGTTTTTCCACCGACCAGTCAGCCCACTCGGTGCCTTCGATGGCCGCGTTGAGGTTGTTGATGTAGGTCTGGTGATGCTTGCTGTGGTGGATTTCCATGGTCTGGGCGTCGATATGCGGCTCCAGCGCATCGTAGGCGTACGGCAGTGCAGGCAAGGTATGCGGCATGTCAGTGGATTCCGTAATTATGTGAGTGATGAGCAACGTCCGGCGCGGCAACCAGCTCGCTCGCCGCGCCAGCCTGGCGGTTGAGCAAGCGCGCAGTGCGCGGATACTGGCCGTACTCGGCAATGAAGTTGAGCAGCTCGGTATAGGTACGTGCGCTGTGGCGCAGTGCCGCCTCGCGTAACGGCTGCGGCAGACGTGGCTCGTGGCTGGCCTGCAGCAGGCGCTGGTGCGCAGCGCAGAGGTAATCCGCGCTCTCGTGGGGTTGGTTCAGGCGCAGGTGCAGATCGGCCAGGTTGTGATGGGCGATGACCAGTGCGGCAACCGCCTCGTCAACGTCATGCCAGCGCTCGAGCAGCACCTGGGCCAGGGCCAGCGCTTGCAGGTAATGCTCCCGTGCTTCGACCCAGTCGCCCTGGGCAAACAGCCGATTGGCGTGGTCGGTGGTGCGTTTCCAGTGCTGCATGACGTGCCTCCTGGACGGTCAGATACCGCCAGCGGTGAGTTTTTCCGGGTCAAGCAACGCTTCGAGCTGGTCCCGCGAGAGGTCGGTGTGCTCCAACGCCACGTCGATGATCGGCCGGCCTTGCTTGTAGGCGGTCTTGGCGATCTCGGCGGCCTTCAGGTAGCCGATGATCGGGTTCAGCGCGGTGACCAGAATCGGGTTGCGCGCCAGGGCTTCCTTGAGCTTGCTTTCATTGACCTTGAAGGTCGCGATGGCCTTGTCGGCGAGCAAGCGGCTGGCGTTGGCCATCAGCTCGATGCTTTCCAGCAGGTTGCGGGCGATTACCGGCAGCATCACGTTGAGTTCGAAGTTGCCCGACTGACCGGCCACGGCAATCGTGGCGTCGTTACCGATGACCTGAGCAGCCACCATGGCGGTCGCCTCGGGAATCACCGGGTTGACCTTGCCCGGCATGATCGAAGAGCCAGGCTGCAGGGCCTGCAGTTCGATCTCGCCCAGGCCTGCCAACGGGCCGGAGTTCATCCAGCGCAAGTCGTTGGCAATCTTGGTCAGGGCCACAGCGGTGGTTTTCAGTTGGCCGGACAGCGCCACGGCCGTGTCCTGCGAACCGATCAGGGCGAACAGGTTGTCACCGGGGGTGAATTCGATCGCCGTCAGCCCGCTTAATTGGCGGGCGAAGCCGGCAGCAAACTGCGGGTGGGCGTTGATCCCGGTACCCACCGCAGTGCCGCCCTGGGCCAGCGCCTGCAGGCTCGGCAGGGTCGCTTCCAGATGGCCCAAGGCAGCGCGGATCTGTGCGGCCCAGCCAGCCAATACCTGGCTCATGCGCACCGGCATGGCGTCCATCAAGTGGGTGCGGCCGGTCTTGACGTACTGATGCACCTCGACCGCTTTGGCATCGATCACCTGCACCAGGTGGCGCAGCGCCGGCAGCAATTGCTCATGCATGGCCAGCGCGGCGCTGACATGGATGGTGGTGGGGATAATGTCGTTGCTGCTCTGGCCGCAATTGACGTGGTCGTTGGCATTGACCGGTTCGCTCTGCCCGCGGCTGGCCAGGGTGGCAATCACCTCGTTGGCGTTCATGTTCGAGCTGGTGCCGGAGCCGGTCTGATAAACGTCGACCGGGAAGTGCTGAATGAAATCCTCGGCCAGCAACTGTTCGACCGCCTGGACGATGGCCTGGCCCTGCGCCGGCGAGATCTGCTCGAGTTCGACGTTGGCCTTGGCCGCCGCCGCCTTGGCCAGCAACAGCGCACGGATGAACTGGACCGGCATGCGCTGGCCGCTGATGGGGAAGTTATCGACCGCGCGCTGGGTCTGAGCGCCATACAGGGCCTGGGCCGGCACCTGCAGCTCACCCATGCTGTCACGCTCGATACGGGTATTACTCATGGTCAATTCCTTGCAGCAGTTCGTCGGGGGAAATCGAAGGCAGCAGCACGCAATTGGCGAGCTGCATGGCATAGGGCTGCCAGCGCTGGTTCTGCTCGAGGCGATCAAGGCTGCGCAGGTCCAGCAGCGGCCGCCAGGCCTGGTCCAGGCACTGGGCGCGCCAATGCCAGGGCAGCATGCGGTCGCTGGCGGTATCCAGCAGCAGGCGCAGGGAAGTCAGGGCGACGGTCCATGGCGAGGTCGAGGTACAGCACACCAGGTAGCGACCTTCGGCCAGGTAATGTTCGATCAGGCGCGGCTCGTCAGGGTCGAGCGCGCAGCGAATGCGCCGGCTCAGCCAGCGCCAGTTTTCCAGGTAGGGCAACTCATGGAGGACGGTTTTCATGAAAATCATCACTGCTGCAGTGTGTAATGATATTCATTATTAAGTGATAACCAGAATCACTTCAACCCCGGACGCGAAAACAAAAGACCCGGCGCGATGGCCGGGTCCGAGGGGGTGCCGCTGAGACGACGGTGGGTTAGCTGCCCGCGACCGTCATGCGTTCGATCAGTACCGAGCCGCTGTGGATATTGCTGCGAGTTTCCAGATCGCTGCCAATCGCCACAATCTGCTGGAACATGTCTTTCATATTGCCGGCAATGGTCACTTCCTGCACAGCGAACTGAATCTCGCCGTTCTCGACCCAATAGCCCGCTGCGCCACGCGAGTAATCACCCGTGACCATATTCAGACCATGCCCCATCAGCTCGGTCACCAATAAGCCACGGCCCATGCGCCGAATCAACGCAGCTTGATCTTCGACGCCATGGGTGACGAACAGGTTATGCACGCCGCCCGAGTTGGCGGTACTCGGCAGGCCCAGTTTGCGCCCGGAATAGGTGCCGAGCAGGTACGACACCAGCTCGCCGTTTTCGACGAACGGTTTGGCGTAGGTCGCCAGGCCATCACCATCGAACCCCGCGCTGCCCAGTGCCCGCTTCAGATGCGGACGTTCGTCCAGGGTCAGCCAGCTGGGGAACAGGCGCTGTCCCAATGCGCCTTCGAGGAAGGACGACTTGCGGTACAGGTTGCCGCCCGAGATCGCCCCAAGGAAGCTGCCGAACAGGCCACCGGCAAGCTCGGCAGAGAACAGCACCGGCACTTCGCAGGTCGGCACCGGACGCGCACCCAGGCGGCTTGCAGCACGTTGCGCTGCACGCACGCCGATGCTGCGCGGGTCTGCCAGCAGTTCGCCCTGGCGGTTGACGTCATACCAGTAGTCGCGCTGCATCTGCCCGTCGGCTTCGGCAATCATCACGCAACTGAGGCTGTGCCGGGTCGAGGCATAGCCACCGATAAAGCCATGGCTGTTGCCGTATACACGGCAGCCCTGATGGGTGTTGAGGGTGGTGCCGTCGGCATTCTTGATGCGCGCATCGGCTTCAAAGGCAGCGGCCTCGCAGGCCAAGGCCTGTTCGATGGCCTGCTCGGGGCTGATGTCCCAGTCATGGTAAAGGTCGAGCTCGGGGATATCGCGGGCCATCAAGGCTGCATCGGCCAGCCCGGCACACTCGTCTTCCGAGGTGTGCTTGGCAATCGCCAGGGCCGCAGCAACGGTTTCGCGAATGGCCTCCGGGCCGCTTGCCGAGGTGCTCGCCGAGCCCTTGCGCTGGCCGACATAGAGGGTGATGCCAAAGCCTTGGTCACGGTTGAACTCGACCGTTTCGACCTCACGTTGACGCACCGTGGTCGACAAGCCCTGTTCCAGCGATACCGCCACCTCGCAGGCGCTGGCACCTTGGCGGCGCGCTTCGGCAACGATCGCCTCGACTTGCTCCTGCAAGGCCGGCAGGTCCTTCGGGCCTATGCTCTGGACTGCACTCATGGTCTTCTCCACTCAAATTCTGCTTACGGCTAGGGTCATTCTACGACCGGGCCGGACAATTGGCCCCCGACTGGTTATCATGGCGGCGATTTCTAGCGGACGGCCACCATGGTTGATTCATACGACGACGCCTTCGATGGCGAAAAAAGCAAAACTCAGATCAAGCGCGAGCTACATGCACTGGTTGAACTCGGCGAGCGCCTGACGACGCTCAAGCCTGACACCCTGGCGCGCCTGCCCTTGACCGACCCGCTGCGCAAGGCCTTGGCCGATGCCAGCAAGCACACCGCGCACATCGCCCGCAAACGCCATATGTCGTTTGTCGGCAAGCTGATGCGCGACCAGGACACCGACGCCATCCTTGCGGTGATCGAGCAGCTCGACAGCTCGACCCGCCAGTACAACGAACGCTTTCACGGCCTTGAGCGCTGGCGCGATCGGCTGGTCGACGGCAACGACGAGGACCTTGAGCGGTTTGTTCAGGAATACCCTGAAACCGACCGTCAGCAACTGCGCTCGTTGATCCGCCATGCCCAGCACGAAAAAGCCCGGGACAAGCCGCCGGCTGCTGCGCGCAAAGTGTTCAAGTACATCCGCGAACTTGACGAAGCTCAGCGCGGCCTGCGCTAGGTAATGCCCCGTGCGCGGCAAGCCCGCCCCCACCGCAGTGGAGGCGCGCTCGCTGCGCACTACGCTCATCCGCCGGTGCCGCCGACGGTGATCGCATCCAGCTTCAGGGTCGGCTGGCCAACGCCCACCGGCACCGACTGACCATCCTTGCCACAGGTACCGACGCCGCTGTCCAGCGCCAGGTCGTTACCGACCATCGATACCCGGCTCATCGCCTCCGGCCCGTTGCCAATCAACGTCGCACCCTTGACCGGCGCAGTGATCTTGCCGTCTTCGATCAGGTACGCCTCACTGGTGGAGAAGACGAACTTGCCACTGGTGATATCGACCTGGCCACCGCCCAGGTTGGCGCAGTAGATACCCTTCTTGACCGATGCAATGATCTCTTCAGGATCGCTCTCGCCTGCGCGCATGTAGGTGTTGGTCATGCGCGGCATCGGCAGGTGCGCGTAGGATTCGCGACGGCCGTTGCCGGTCACTGCCATGCCCATCAGGCGCGCATTGAGCTTGTCCTGCATGTAGCCCTTGAGAATGCCGTTCTCGATCAGCGTGGTGCACTCGGTTGGCGTACCTTCGTCGTCGACGCTGAGCGAGCCGCGACGATCCTGCAGGGTGCCGTCATCGACGATGGTGCACAGGCTGGAGGCAACCTTCTGACCGATCTGGCCGCTGTAGGCAGAGCTGCCCTTGCGGTTGAAATCGCCTTCCAGGCCATGGCCGACGGCCTCGTGCAGGAGCACACCGGACCAGCCCGGCCCGAGCACCACTGGCAGAGTACCGGCAGGCGCCGGTTTGGCTTCGAGGTTGACCAGCGCCTGGCGCAGGGCTTCCCGGGCATAGCCCATGACCCGCTCCTCGGTGAAGAAGCGGTAGTCGGTACGCCCACCTCCGCCCTGCCCGCCACGTTCCCGGCGGCCGTCCTTCTCGACGATCACACTGACATTGAAGCGCACCAATGGGCGCACGTCGGCAGCCAGGCTGCCATCTGCCGCAGCCACCAGAATCCGCTCCCAGACCCCGGCCATGCTCACGCTGACCTGCTGGATGCGCGGGTCAAGCGCCCGCGTGGCGACGTCGACGCGCTTGAGCAACTCGACCTTGTCGGCACGGCTGAGCACATCCAGCGGGTTGTTCGGGGTATACAGCTGGCTTACATCCTGGCTGCGAAACGCCTGCACAGTACCGTTCTGGCCGGCACGCGAGATCGAGCGGGCGGCGCGCGCGGCCGAGGTCAGGGCTTCGAGGTTGATCGCATTGCTGTAGGCGAAACCGGTTTTCTCGCCAGACAGGGCACGTACGCCAACGCCTTGGTCGAGGTTGAAGCTACCTTCTTTGACGATGCCGTCTTCCAGCGCCCAGGTTTCGGAAATCTGGCCCTGGAAGTACAGATCGGCAGCATCGATGCCGGGCCCGGCCAACTCGCCCAGTACAGCCTGCAGGCTGTCCAGGGTCAGTCCGCCCGGGGCAAGCAGCTGGTCGCTGACGGTGGTTAACATCTGGCTCATAGTCACTCCGAGGTGTGCGCAGGCCGCAAGGCGTCCTGCGAGAAAAAGCGCCGGTGCGTTACCACCGGCATCCGCGCCCGGATGGACGCTTGTTGATCAATGTCGCGCTCGGCCAGCAGCACCGCCTCACCGCGTGCCTGCTGGGCGATGATGCGCCCCCAGGGGTCGACGATCGCCGCCTGGCCATGGGTTTCGCGGGGGCCGGGGTGGGTTCCGCCCTGGGCCGCCGCCAGCAAATAGCATTGAGTTTCGATGGCCCGGGCGCGAATCAGTACCTCCCAATGGGCCGCACCCGTTACCGCCGTAAACGCTGCCGGTGCGGTAATCAGTTCAGCGCCGGCCGCCCTCAGAGCACTGTACAGCTCAGGGAAGCGCAGGTCATAACAGACCGACAGGCCCAGCTTGCCCAGCGGCGTGTCGGCCACCACCACCTGGCTGCCATGGGCATAGTCATCCGATTCACGGTAACGACCGCGGTTGTCGGCTACGTCGACATCGAACAGGTGCAGCTTGTCGTAGCGCGCTACCACCTCGCCGTGTTCGTCGATCAGCAGCGAACAGGCATGCGCCTTGGCGTCCGGCTGGCCGAGCGGGGGCAACGGCAAGGTGCCGGCAACTATCCATAACCTGAGGGCGCGAGCGGTGCGTTTCAACCATGGCAATATAGGCCCCTCGCCGCGCGCCTCGGCCAGGCCGATCGCAGCGGCATCGCGCCGGCCCATGGCGGCGAAGTTTTCCGGCAGCACCGCGAGCCGTGCACCGGCGGCAGCGGCTTGCTCGAGCAGTACACCGGCCCGCTGCAGGTTCGCCAGCACATCGTCCTGGCTGACCATTTGAATCACCGCTGCTTTCATCGGCACTCCTAGCGAGACTTTTCGAACGGTTTCACAAAGGTGATCTTAGGCTCTTTCCAGGAGCCCTCGACGCGATAGTGCACGCTGGCAAAGCGCGAAATTCGGTCACCAATCAGTTGATCGACCAGGAACAACGCGCCGCCAATGGCTGGGGCACCGACGATCAATGCCGCCAACGGCAGGTTGTTGGTGACCGGCAGGGTGACCTGCAGGTTGGCCGCGATGCGATCACGCACCATGTCCATGGTGCCATCAAGCCCGAAATTGCTGGACGGGCCGGTGACAGTGATCGGCTCACGGGTTACGTATACGCCCTCACTGGCCACCAGCAGGCCTTTGACCCGATCATAGCCCAGCCCCTTCTCGAACAGGTCGGAGAAGTCCAGGCGCAGGCGCCGGCCGATCGAGTTGAAATTGAGCAGGCCGAACACGCGCAACGCCTGGGCGCCGCCCTCGACTTCAACGAACTGGCCGCTGCGCAACGATGCAGCGAGGCTGCCGGAGAACCGTTTGGTGTCGATCCAGGCCGGCGAGCCAGGCCAGCGGCCATCCACATCCAGGTGGAAGTCGCGGCTGGTGACGGTCGGCGCAAAGCCAAAGCCTTTCAGCACATCGGCCAGGTTCTTGCCGTCCAGGCGGCCTTTGTACCAGCTCGCGGTGCTGCCCGGCAGACCTTCCCAGGCGCCATTGCCATCGATGTGCAGGCCCTTGATCAGCAGGTCGATACCACTGAAAGCCACACCACGCTGAGTCGGTCGCAACTTCAGCGCCACCGAACCGAACAGGTCATCACCGCGATACAGCTTGTCGATGCTCAGGTCCAGCGCAGGCACCTTGCGTGGGTCGAAACTGGCCAGCGGATCGGGAGCATTGTCGTCCTGCGCTTGCGCTGGATCAGCCGGCGGCAGGCGCAGGCTCTGCAGCTTGACCTGCATGGGCTGCGCCTTGGCATCCGGTATGCGTGCGTTGCCGATCACCTCGCGACTGTCCAGGCGCAGGTCCCAGGCACTGGCAACACGGGCCAGGCGCACCACGGCCTGGTTCAGCTGAGTGCCAAAGGCTTGCACTTGGCCGATGCTCAGGTCGACGCTTTGCAGGGTCTGCCGGGCGCTGCCGCCAGGGTCATCGCCGGCCAGACGCTGCGCCTGCTGCTGCCACGGTTCCAGATCAAGTGTCTCGAGCCGGCCACGCACGCGCAGGCCCTTGCCCGCAGGCAGTTGCGGCTCGCCCGCACCCAGCAGCAGCTCACCGCGGCCTTGATCAAGCTTGTCGCCTGGAGCTGCATAAGCGAAGCGTGTGCTGTCCCCATAGCGGGCATCGAAGCGTCGCTCATTACCTTGCAGAGTCATGCTGAAGCGGCTGTCACGGGTCTCCTGCGCAGCCTTGGCAAAAGGCGCCGGCAGATCGACACTGAGGCCTTTTAGCGAAGAATTGACGGTCAGGCGATTGTCCCGGCTGCCCAGGCTCAGCTGCAGCTGGTAGGGAATCTCGCCACTGGCCGGCAAGGCCTGCTTGACCTGCAGCCAGTCGGTCAAGGTCTTCAGCGCGACCTGGCCGGAGGCATCGATGCGGGTCTGCATCTGGCCGGGCTGGCCCTCGGCGACGATTTGCGCGGTGACCGGTTTGCCAAAGGCCTGCAAGCTGATGTTGTTGCCGCTCAGGCCCTTGTCCAGGTCGAAGGTAAAATCGCCCTTGAGCTTGCTCAGTTGCAGCTCCGGCGGCGCGACCTTGAGGCGCGCGTCGGCGGTACTGAAGTCCACCTTGACCTTGGGTAGCTTGCCGTGTGCCATGGGGATATCGAGGCTGAGCTTGCCTTTGAGCGGGCCTTCACCTTCCCAGCCGGCGAAAATATCGGCGGTGCCGATCGGCGCGTCCTGGAGAATCTTCAAGCCATCGCCAAGCGGGCCGGCGAAGTTGCCGGTCAGGTACAGGTGGCTGTCCTGGCCGGCGTCAACGTGAGGGATATTTACCGTGACGTCGCTGACCTTGGTATCGAGCAACTGGCCTTGTCGGGCCTTGATGCGCACGCCGCTGTCTTCGATCAGCACATCGCCGGCCACGTGCTGAACCTGGGGCCAGCCAGGCTGGAAGTCCAGCGCTGCGTCACGCACCTTGAAGAACAAGCTGATGCTGCGTGCTTCGGGGGTAGCGTCGTGGTTCAGCGAGCCTTGGTACTGGAAGTAGCCTTCATCCACTGTGCCCTTGACGATGGCGCTGCGCAGCCATTCATCGAGGGCCGGGCTGAGGACCTCGGGCAGGTATTTGGCGGTATAGCGCCCATCGCCTTCGGTCAGGCCGACGCGCAGGTCCATGTAGTCTTCGCGGCCTTCTTCGAACAACAGGCGGATCAGGAAGTCGCCGGCAATCTTGCCTTCCTCGCCAAGTACCTTGAGATACGGTGCAATCAGGGTGAAGCCTTCCTGGTCAATGCGCCAGGTAAGCAAGGCGTTGGCTTTCTGGTAATGCCAGGGTTTGGCGAAGATTGGGTACAGGTGCAGCATGAACGCATCGGTGTCCAGACGCAGCTCGCCATGGCCAAGGTCGCCGCTGATGCTGCCGCTGACGTTCCCCGCCGCGGGCGCGCCGTGGTAAGCATTGAAGCCAATGCGGTCCAGGTTGGCGGCAAACTGCAGGCGCTGGTCACCTTCGGCCTTGGGTCGGATGTCCAGCTTCACGTTGTGCAATGCGCCGCTCACCTTGAGCCCGTCGACCACGGCCATGAGGTTGTCCGGCAACGGCGCCAAGGCATTGATCAACGGGGTCAGCGGGGTCAGGTCGAGGGTGTCGGCCTGGACTTGCCAGGATTCTTCGGCAGGCGTCGCCGCGCTGCGCTGCTGTGCTTGCAGGTGAGTTTCCCAACGCTGCTTGCCGATGCTTGCAGCCAGCGAGTCGAGCACCAGCTGGTAGCCGTTTTCGCCATGCTGCAGCCATGCGGACAACGCGAGGTCATCCAGGCTCACGGGTTTGCGGCTGCTGTAAGCACCGCGCAGGTGGGGCGCGTTGAGGCGCACGGTCGCGTGCTGCAACTGGCCTTTGCGCACCCCTACCCAGAACTCTCCGCCTGCACTCAGCGCTTCGGCGCGCCACTGGCCAAGCAGCTTGGGTGGCAGCCAGTGCGACCAGTCACTTTGCGGCAGGCTCAGGTAGCCGTCCAGCGAGCCATCGCGCCAGTTATCAGCCGTGGCACGGCTGCGCAGGTTGAGCGCCAGTGGCTGGCCATCGGGCAGGGTCGCCCGCGCATCCAGCGCCTGACGCGACGCGCCGGCCTGCAGGCCGACGCTGACGTAGGTGAGGGTCAGAGGATCGCGCTGCCAGGGGTGCAGCGTGGCCTGGCTGTCGAATACGTCGATCCGCCCCAGTTGCTGCAAGCGCTGCAGCAGCTGCGCCGGGTCGAGCGGGGTGTCGTCTTGCCTGGGTAGGCCTTCGAGCGCCCAGACGCCGTGCTCATCCTCGCGCAGGATCAGCTGCAGGCCCCTGAGCTGGATGCGCGCCAGGCGAACTTCGCGAGCCTTGAGGCTGGCCCACAGATCCGGTACTGCCATGACGTCGTCCAGGCGCAGCGCATCAGCGCCCTCGCCCAGTTGCAGATCCCGCACGCGCAGTACCGGTGCCAGGCCACTCCAGCGGCCTTCCAGTGCGCCAATATGCACAGGCATGCCGAGTGCCTGCTCAGCTTTGGTCTCGACTTCGGCGCGATACTCGGCCACCAGCGGCACCAGTTGCCGACCGATGCTCACGTACAGCGCTACCAGCACCGCCAGCAGCGCACACAAGCCGAGCCCCCAACGGGTCAAGGCGCTCAGAACGCGGGTCAGACGTTCCATGGCCATGGCCCTCCAAAACGTGCCTTAACTATGGCTGCAAGTGCGACTTTCGCCAACCGGCGATGGTATTCAGGACGCGTCAGAGGAGCACCACATCGTATTGTTCCTGTGAATACATGGTCTCGACCTGAAAGCGAATAGTGCGGCCAATGAACGCTTCCAGCTCGGCAACATTGCCGGACTCTTCGTCGAGCAGACGATCGACCACCTTCTGGTTGGCCAGCACACGGTAACCTTCAGCCTGATAAGCCCGCGCTTCACGCAGGATCTCGCGGAAGATTTCGTAACAGATAGTTTCGGCGGTTTTCAGCTTGCCGCGGCCCTGGCAGCCTGCGCACGGCTCGCACAGCACTTGCTCAAGGCTCTCGCGGGTGCGCTTGCGGGTCATCTGCACAAGGCCCAGCTCGGTGATGCCAATGATGTTGGTCTTGGCGTGATCACGTTCGAGCTGCTTCTCCAGGGTGCGCAGCACCTGGCGCTGGTGCTCCTGGTCTTCCATGTCGATGAAGTCGATGATGATGATGCCGCCGATGTTGCGCAGGCGCAGCTGGCGGGCGATCGCCGTTGCCGCTTCGAGGTTGGTCTTGAAGATGGTCTCTTCAAGGTTGCGATGGCCGACGAAGGCGCCGGTATTGACGTCGATGGTGGTCATCGCCTCGGCCGGGTCGACCACCAGGTAGCCGCCTGACTTGAGCGGCACCTTGCGCTCGAGCGCACGCTGGATTTCGTCTTCGACGCCGTACAGGTCGAAGATCGGCCGCTCGCCCGGATAATGCTCGAGGCGATCGGCAATCTCCGGCATCAGCTCACCAACGAACTGTGTAGTTTTCTGGAAGGTTTCCCGCGAGTCGATACGGATCTTCTCGATCTTGTGGTTGACCAGGTCACGCAAGGTACGCAGGGCCAGGCCGAGGTCTTCATAGATGACAGTCGGCGCGCCGCAGGTCTGGATCTGGCTGGCGATCTGTTCCCACAACCGGCGCAGGTAGCGGATGTCCTGGAGGATGTCTTCCTGGCGCGCGCCTTCGGCAGCGGTGCGCAGGATGAACCCGCCGGCATCTTTGATGTTCTCCTGCTCGATGCAGCTGTTGACCACCTGCTTGAGGCGCTCGCGCTCGGCCTCGTCTTCTATCTTCAGCGAAATACCGACGTGACTGCTGCGCGGCATGTACACCAGATAGCGCGACGGGATCGACAGCTGAGTCGTCAGCCGCGCGCCCTTGGTGCCAATCGGGTCTTTGGTGACCTGTACCACCAGGGCCTGGCCTTCATGCACCAGCGCAGTGATGGTCTCGACCGCCGAGCCTTCGCGCTGGGAGATCTCCGAGGCATGAATGAACGCCGCGCGGTCCAGACCGATATCGACGAAGGCCGCCTGCATGCCCGGCAGAACCCGCACCACCTTGCCTTTGTAGATATTGCCGACGATGCCGCGGCGCAGCGTGCGCTCGACATGCACCTCCTGCAGAACACCGTTTTCCACCACTGCCACGCGCGATTCCATCGGCGTGATGTTGATCAGGATCTCTTCACTCATGGCAGGTTCTCATCAAAGGTCTGGGGTAATGATGGATCGCTGACCGATCCCTGGCTAGCGCTGCGTTCAACCCTCTGCCTGAGCTGCTGGCAGTTGCCAGCAGGGGATGCCGAACTGGCCGAGCAAGTCGGCGGTTTCGCTGAGCGGCAAGCCGACCACGGCCGAATAACTGCCGCTCAATGCGGTGACGAAAATCGCGGCCAAACCCTGGATGGCGTAACCGCCGGCTTTGTCCAGCGGCTCGCCGCTGGCCCAATAGCGGCTGGCCTCTTCAGGGCTGATCGAGCGCAAACGTACGTTGCTGGCGACGCACAGGCTGCGCACCTGCCGGCCGTCATCGAGCGCAACCGCGGTAAGCACCTGATGCTCGCGCCCGGCCAGCTCAGCGAGCATGGCCAGGCCGTGCTCGCGGCTTTCAGGTTTGCCGAGAATGCGCCCATCGAGCACCACTGCTGTATCGGCGCCAAGCACCACACCAGCACCCGTGATATGGGCCAGGCCGGCAGCCGCCTTGGCGCGAGCCAGGCGCTCGACGTAAGCCAGGGCGTTTTCAGCAGCCAGCGGGGTTTCATCGATGGGCGCACTGACGGTGGTGAACGGTACGCCAATCTGGGTCAGCAGTTCACGTCGACGCGGCGAGCCAGAGGCGAGATAGAGTGGCTTCATGTGGACATATCCCTGTCGGACGCGGCAATGCCGGTCAGTTGATGTGCAGGCGGCGGCGCAGGTCGCGCAAGGCAAAGCTGATCCAAGGCCAGAGCAGCGCACTGATCACTGCCGACCACACCAACGCCAGGGTCGGTAGGCGATTGCCGGTCAGCGCACTTAGCCACAACTGGATCAACTGAGCGATGCCGAAGATCACCAGAATCACCAGGCTCTGCTGCCACAGCGGAAACATGCGCAGGCGCTGCTGCAACGACAGCACCAGGAAGGCGATCAGGGTCAGGATCAGCGCGTTCTGCCCCAGCAGGGTGCCGTACAGCACATCCTCTGCCAGGCCCAGCACGAACGCAGTGGTCATGCCGACCTTGTTCGGTACATTGAGCACCCAGAACGATACCAGCAGGGCCAGCCACATCGGCCGGAACACTTCCATGAACTGCGGCATCGGCGAAACGCTGAGCAACAGGCCGATGGCGAAGCTGAGCCAGATGACCCAGCCGTTTCTACTGCGCGAACTGGCCATCATTGCCTCCGCGGTTGGCTGGGCGACGCAGCAGGCGTCGCGGCCGGATTGACGGGAGCCGCTGGCGTCGCCGCAGGTGCAGCAGGGGTGGCGGGCGCAGTGGTCGCGGGCGTGCTGGTCGCAGGCGCCGGCGCGGCTTGCTCGGTGGTCGCTGCGGCTGGCGGCTGCGCCGCGCCCTGCCGATCAGCTTCTTCCTGGGCCATGGCCGCTTCGGTAGCACGCTGCTCCGGGGTGCGTCGGTCGCTGAACACCAGCAGCATGTAACGGCTGCGGTTGAGCGCAGCAGTAGGAATGGCACGCACGATCGCAAACGGCTGACCGGAGTCGTGGATCACTTCGTTGACCGTGGCCACCGGGTAACCGGCCGGGAAGCGCTGGCCCATGCCCGAACTCACCAGCAAGTCGCCCTCTTTGACATCGGCAGTGTCGGCAACATGGCGCAGCTCCAGCCGCTCCGGGTTACCGGTACCGCTGGCGATGGCGCGCAAGCCGTTGCGGTTGACCTGCACCGGAATGCTGTGGGTGGAGTCGGTGAGCAGCAGTACCCGCGAGGTGTAAGGCATCAGCTCGACCACCTGGCCCATCAAACCGCGGGCATCGAGCACCGGCTGGCCTAGAAAGACGCCGTCACGTTCGCCCTTGTTGATCAGGATACGGTGGGTGAACGGATTGGGGTCGACGCCGATCAGCTCGGCCACTTCAACCTTTTCGTTGACCAGCGCCGACGAGTTGAGCAACTCGCGCAGGCGCACGTTCTGCTCGGTGAGGGCCGCAAGCTTCTGCAGGCGCCCCTGCAGCAGCAGGGCTTCGGTCTTGAGTTTTTCGTTTTCGGCGGCAAGCTCGGTGCGGCTGCCAAACTGGCTGGCGACACCCTGGAACACGCGTTGCGGCAGGTCTGTGAGCCAGTATGACTCCATCAGCACCAGGCCCATCTGGCTACGCACCGGTTTGAGCAGGGCAAAGCGCGAGTCGACCACCATCAAGGCAACCGAGAGCACCACCAGCACCAGCAGACGAACGCCCAGCGAAGGGCCCTTGGAGAAAAGCGGTTTAATGGGCCGTTCCTCGTGGACGACGATTCAGGAGGTGACTGGGCATTGAGCGGAGCACCGGCCTGCTGCGAATTGACGGAAACAGCGCCCCACGGACGCCAACCCAGCGCATACAGGTAGCACTGCGGGTGCTACCTGTAAACCAGGCGATGATTACCGGACGTTGAACAGCGCCGTGGATCACTCGCTCGAGAGCAGGTCCATGGCGTGTTTGTCCATCATTTCCAGCGCACGACCACCACCACGCGCCACGCAGGTCAGCGGGTCTTCGGCGACGATCACCGGCAGGCCGGTTTCCTGTGCCAGCAGCTTGTCGAGATCGCGCAGCAACGCGCCACCACCGGTCAGCACCAGACCGCGCTCGGCGATGTCCGAGGCCAGTTCCGGCGGCGACTGCTCAAGGGCACTCTTGACCGCTTGGACGATGGTCGCCAGGGACTCCTGCAGCGCTTCGAGCACTTCATTGGAGTTCAGGGTGAAGGCACGCGGCACGCCTTCGGCCAGGTTACGGCCACGTACGTCGACTTCACGTACTTCACCACCTGGGTAGGCGGTGCCGATTTCCTGCTTGATGCGCTCGGCGGTGGACTCACCGATCAAGCTGCCGTAGTTGCGGCGCACGTAGGTCACGATGGCTTCGTCGAAACGATCGCCGCCAACCCGTACCGATTCGGCGTAGACCACACCGTTGAGCGAGATCAATGCGATTTCTGTGGTACCACCACCGATATCGACAACCATCGAGCCACGCGCTTCTTCGACCGGCAGGCCGGCACCGATGGCCGCAGCCATTGGCTCTTCGATCAGGAACACTTCACGTGCACCGGCGCCCAGCGCCGACTCACGGATGGCGCGACGCTCGACCTGAGTCGATTTGCACGGCACGCAGATCAGCACACGAGGGCTGGGCTGCAGGAAGCTGTTTTCGTGAACCTTGTTGATGAAGTACTGCAACATTTTTTCACAAACGCTGAAGTCGGCGATGACGCCGTCTTTCATCGGACGAATGGCTGCAATGTTGCCGGGCGTACGGCCCAGCATACGTTTGGCTTCAGTCCCGACGGCGACGACGCTTTTCTGGTTGCCGTGGGTACGGATGGCAACAACCGAGGGCTCATTCAGGACGATACCGCGCTCACGCACGTAAATAAGGGTGTTGGCAGTACCCAGGTCGATAGACAGATCGCTGGAAAACATGCCACGCAGTTTCTTGAACATGGGAAAGTGACCCTGGGGAAAGCGTGGGTAAAAAAGTGCGGCAAACTCTAACAATGGCAGGGATTTTGGGCAAGGAGCCAATATGTTAAATTGGCAGTTTTTCCGAGCAAGCCTGCAGATGATCGCGGCTGTATGACCGCCAAAATGCCGGCATGTTCCTCATTACGGAACTTATTCCGTTTGGTTTTTCTGGAGATTCCCCATGGCGCTGCAACGCTCCGACGTGGAAAAGATCGCACATCTGGCCCGACTGGGCCTGAATGAAGGCGAACTGCCGCGCATCACCGATGCCTTGAACAGCATCCTCGGGTTGGTCGACCAGATGCAAGCTGTCGACACCAGCGGTATCGAACCGCTCGCCCACCCACTGGAGGCCAGCCAACGTCTGCGCCCCGACCAGGTTACCGAAAGCAACCAGCGCGACGCTTACCAAGCCATCGCCCCGTCGACCGAAAACGGTCTTTACCTGGTTCCAAAAGTCATCGAGTAAGGGAAAGCACCTGCCATGCATCAATTGACCCTGGCCGAGATCGCCCGCGGACTCGCCGACAAGTCGTTTTCATCCGAAGAGCTGACCCAGACCCTGCTGGGCCGGATCAAGCAACTCGACCCGCAACTGAACAGTTTCATCAGCGTGACCGAAGAGCGCGCGCTGGATCAGGCACGCGCGGCCGACGCCCGCCGCGCCGCTGGCGAAAGCGGCCCTCTGCTGGGTGCCCCGATCGCCCACAAGGACCTGTTCTGCACCCAGGGTGTACGCACCAGCTGCGGCTCGAAGATGCTCGACAACTTCACAGCTCCGTATGACGCCACCGTGGTCAGCAAGCTGGCCGAGGCCGGCATGGTTACCCTGGGCAAGACCAACATGGACGAATTCGCCATGGGTTCGGCCAACGAATCCAGCCACTATGGCCCGGTGAAGAACCCCTGGAACCTCGAGCACGTCCCGGGCGGTTCGTCGGGTGGCTCGGCCGCAGCCGTGGCGGCACGCCTGCTGCCCGTGGCAACCGGCACCGATACCGGCGGTTCGATCCGCCAGCCGGCGGCGCTGACCAACCTGACCGGCCTCAAGCCGACCTACGGTCGTGTTTCGCGTTGGGGCATGATCGCCTATGCGTCGAGCCTCGATCAGGGCGGCCCGATGGCCCGCACTGCCGAAGACTGCGCCCTGCTTCTGCAAGGCATGGCCGGCTTCGATGCCAAGGACTCGACCTGCATCGACGAGCCGGTACCGGATTACAGCGCCAACCTCAACGCGCCGCTGCAAGGCCTGCGCATCGGTCTGCCGAAGGAGTACTTCGGTGCCGGCCTCGACTCGCGCATCGCCGACCTGGTGCATGCCAGCGTCAAGGAGCTGGAGCAACTCGGCGCGGTGGTCAAGCAGATCAGCCTGCCGAACATGCAGCACGCCATCCCGGCGTACTACGTGATCGCCCCAGCCGAAGCCTCGTCCAACCTGTCGCGCTTTGATGGCGTGCGCTTTGGCTATCGCTGCGAAGATCCGAAGGACCTGACCGATCTCTACAAGCGCTCGCGCGGTGAAGGTTTCGGCGTTGAAGTACAGCGCCGGATCATGGTTGGCGCCTACGCGCTGTCGGCCGGTTACTACGACGCCTATTACCTGCAAGCGCAGAAGATCCGCCGCCTGATCAAGAACGACTTCATGGCAGCCTTCGAAGACGTCGACCTGATTCTTGGCCCAACCACGCCGAACCCGGCCTGGAAGCTTGGCGCCAAGAGCAACGACCCGGTCGCCGCCTACCTCGAAGACGTCTACACGATTACCGCCAACCTGGCCGGCCTGCCTGGCCTGTCGATGCCGGCTGGTTTCGTTGACGGCCTGCCCGTCGGCGTGCAACTGCTGGCGCCGTACTTCCAGGAAGGCCGCCTGCTCAACGTCGCGCACCGTTACCAGCAAGTCACCGACTGGCACACCCGCGCCCCTACCGGCTTCTGAGGAATTCACACATGCAATGGGAAGTTGTGATCGGGCTGGAGATTCATACCCAGCTCGCCACCCAGTCGAAGATTTTCTCCGGCAGCGCTACCACCTTCGGCTCCGAGCCGAACACCCAGGCCAGCCTGATCGACCTGGGCATGCCTGGCGTACTGCCGGTACTCAACCAGGAAGCCGTGCGCATGGCGTGCATGTTCGGCCTCGCCATCGATGCCGAAATCGGCCCGCGCAACGTTTTTGCGCGCAAGAACTACTTCTACCCTGACCTGCCCAAGGGCTATCAGATCAGCCAGATGGACCTGCCGATCGTCGGCAAGGGCCACCTCGACATCGCCCTCGAAGACGGCACCATCAAGCGCGTCGGCATCACCCGTGCGCACCTTGAAGAAGACGCTGGCAAGAGCCTGCACGAAGACTTCAACGGTGCCAGCGGCATCGACCTCAACCGGGCCGGCACGCCGCTGCTGGAAATCGTCTCCGAACCGGACATGCGCAGTGCCAAGGAAGCCGTGGCCTACGTCAAGGCGATCCACGCGCTGGTGCGTTATCTGGGCATCTGCGACGGCAACATGGCCGAAGGTTCGCTGCGCTGCGACTGCAACGTGTCGATCCGGCCGAAGGGTCAGGTCGAGTTCGGCACCCGCTGCGAGATCAAGAACGTCAACTCGTTCCGCTTCATCGAGCGCGCCATCAACAGCGAAATCCAGCGCCAGATCGAGCTGATCGAAGACGGCGGCCGGGTCATCCAGGAAACCCGCCTGTACGACCCGAACAAAGACGAAACCCGCTCCATGCGCAGCAAGGAAGAAGCCAACGACTACCGTTACTTCCCCGACCCTGACCTGCTGCCGGTGGTGATCGAGCGCAGCCTGCTCGACAGCATCCGCGCCAGCCTGCCAGAGCTGCCACCGCAGAAGGTCGAGCGCTTCCAGAGCCAGTACGGACTGTCGGCCTACGACGCCAACGTGCTGGCCGCCAGCCGCGAACAGGCCGACTACTTCGAGGCCGTGGTACGCATTGGTGGCGACGCCAAACTCGCCGCCAACTGGGTCATGGTCGAGCTGGGCAGCCTGCTCAACAAGCTCGGTGTCGAGATCGACCAGGCGCCGGTCAGCGCCGAGCAACTGGGCGGCATGCTCCTGCGCATTCGCGACAACACCATCAGCGGCAAGATTGCCAAGACCGTGTTCGAAGCAATGGCCGCAGGCGAAGGCGACGCTGACAGCATCATCGACAGCAAGGGCCTCAAGCAGGTCACCGACAGCGGTGCAATCGAGACCATGCTCGACGAAATGCTGGCAGCCAATGCCGAGCAGGTCGAGCAGTACCGCGCCGCCGATGAAGCCAAGCGCGGCAAGATGTTCGGCTTCTTTGTCGGCCAGGCCATGAAAGCCTCGAAAGGCAAGGCCAACCCGGGGCAGGTGAACCAACTGCTCAAGGCCAAGCTCGAAGGCTAGCCCCAATTGCGCGGTGCCCGGTCCATCATGGCCGGGCACCGGCAACTCATTCTTTGCGGAGCGTAAGCAAGCATGCGGCGTACCCTCAGCGCACTTGCGCTTTTCTCCCTGCTGGCGGGTTGCGCCAGCCACGATGTCGACCCACGCGGTTACGACAAGACCGGCACTGCCTCTTACTACGGTTCGCGCCACCATGGCAAACGTACCGCCAGTGGCCAGCCATTCAACCAGCACGGCCTTACCGCCGCCCACCGCAGCCTCGCCTTTGGCAGCCGGGTGCTGGTCACCAACCTGGCCAACCAGCGCAGCGTCGTGGTGCGCATCAATGACCGCGGGCCACACAGCCGTGGCCGCCTGATCGACCTGTCCCGCGCCGCCGCAGAAAAAATCGGCATGATCCGTAGCGGAACCGCACGAGTGCGGGTACAAGGTCTGAGCGACTGAGCCAACGGGAGCCTGACCATTTTCGACCTCGCCACCCTACCCACCTTCAGCCTCCTGCAATTGGCTGTGGGCCTCGTCCTGCTGGTGCTCGGCGCCGAACTGCTGGTGCGCGCCGCCCTGCGCCTGGCCACGCGCCTGCATGTGCGGCCGCTGATCATCGGTTTGAGCCTGGTGGCCTTCGGCAGTACCGCGCCGCAATTGACCGTCAGCCTGCAAGCAGCCTATCAAGGCGCGCCTGACGTCGCGGTCGGCAGCGTGATCGGCAGCAACATCTTCAATGTGCTGGTGATTCTCGGCTTTACCGCGCTGATCATCCCGCTGCGCGTCTCGCGTCAACTGGTACGCCTGGACATCCCGTTGATGGTAGCCGCCAGCGCCTTGGTCTACCTGCTCGCGGCCAACGGCCAGTTGGGCCGCTTCGAAGGCGCGCTGTTGCTGCTCGGGCTGCTCGGCTATCTGTTGATCCTCTGGCATCAGTCGCGCCACTACGCGCGTACTTATCCGGCACCGAATGCTCTGGAGGTCAGCCGCCTACGCTTCTGGAGCGGTGCTGTGGGGCAGATCGCGCTGGGCCTGGTATTGCTCAGCATTGGCGGTCATCTGCTGCTGGAAGCCGCAGTGGAAGTGGCCACTGACCTGGGCCTGTCGGAACGGATCATCGGCCTGACGGTGGTCGCGGTGTGCACATCCTTGCCGGAGCTGGCCGCAGCGCTGGTCGCGGCAGTGCGCGGTGAGCGCGAAGTGGCGGTGGGTACGGTGATCGGCAGCAACCTGTTCAACTTGCTGGCAGTGCTGGGCGCGACCGCTCTGGTCACCCCTGCCCCGCTGTCGATTTCACCGAATGCGCTGGCCTTTGACTTGCCGGTGATGCTCGGGGTCGCCTGCCTGAGCCTGCCGGTGTTCTACTCCGGCTACCGCGTCACCCGTGCCGAGGGGCTGGTGTTTCTCTGCCTGTACCTGGCCTACGGCCTGCACGTGGTGACCTTCACCACCGGCATGCCGTTGGCGGGCAAGCTGGAGAAGCTGATGCTGTTCTACGTGCTGCCGCTGCTCGCCCTGACCCTGCTGTACACCACCGTGCGTGCCTGGCGGCGCCAGCATTGAGGCCTGCGCACGTCTAGCCGCGCAGGCCTTGCTGCAAACACCTCAGCGCTTGGCCTGGCGCTGTTTCTTCAGCTTGAACGCCACGCCCAGCGCAGCAATCCACAGGGGGATCAGCATCACCGAGATGCGGATCGGCGGAGTCAGGTACATCACCACCAGAATCAGCACGATGAACGCCAGGCACATGTAGTTGGTAACCGGATGGCCCCAACTGCGGTAAAACGGCGTTTCGCCGGCAGCGATCTTGGCTTTGCGGAACTTCAAGTGGGTGATGCTGATGCTTGCCCAGTTGATCACCAGGGCCGACACCGCCAGCGCCATCAACAGGCCAAAGGCCTCGCCCGGCATCAGGTAGTTGATCACCACGCACAGGCCGGTGGCCGCTGCCGACACACCCAGCGCGGTCAGCGGCACGCCGCGACGGCTGACCTTGAGCAGCTGACGCGGTGCATCGCCCTGGCTGGCCAGGCCGAACAGCATGCGGCTGTTGGCATAGACGCAGCTGTTGTACACCGACAGCGCCGCCGTCAGTACAACAACGTTGAGAATGGTCGCGACCAGATTGCTGTCCAGTTCATGGAAGATCATCACGAACGGGCTGCCGCCCTGCACCACCTTCTGCCACGGGTACAGCGACAGCAGGATCGCCAGCGCGCCGATGTAGAAGATCAGGATGCGGTACACCACCTGGTTGGTCGCCTTGGGAATGCTCACCCGTGGGTTTTCCGCTTCGGCGGCAGTGATACCGACCAGCTCCAGGCCGCCGAACGAGAACATGATCACCGCCAGGGCCATGATCAAGCCGCCGACGCCATTGGGGAAGAAGCCGCCATACTGCCACAGGTTGGCGACGCTGGCATCCGCGCCACCCTGGCCGCTGGTGAGCAACCAGGCGCCGAAGCCGATCATGCTGACAATCGCCACGATCTTGACCAGGGCGAACCAGAACTCCATCTCGCCGTAGACTTTGACCTGAGTGAGGTTGATCAGGTTGATCACCACAAAGAAGATCGCCGCCGTGGCCCAGGTCGGGAAGTCCGGCCACCAGTACTGCACGTAGATGCCGACTGCGGTCAGCTCGGCCATGCCCACCAGCACATACACCACCCAGTAATTCCAGCCCGAGACAAAGCCTGCGAACTCGCTCCAGTATTTATGGGCGAAGTGGCTGAAGCTGCCGGCGACCGGCTCTTCGACCACCATCTCGCCAAGCTGACGCATGATCAGGAAGGCCATCAGGCCGGCAATGGCGTACCCCAGCAACACCGACGGGCCGGCCATCTGGATGGTCTGGGCAATGCCCAGGAACAGCCCGGTGCCGATGGCCCCGCCCAGCGCAATCAGCTGGATGTGGCGATTCTTCAGGCCGCGCTGTAACCGCTCGGGCGAGTTCTGGTCTTGCATGGAGTGTCCTTAGGTCGGGTGGCAGTGTTGTGGCTGTTGTTGTTCTGTGCAGGCAGCAAGGATCTAGATCCAGCCGCCCCACTGCAAGATGAAGATGCCGATGTTGGTGGTAATCGCCGCCATCAGGGTGGTGATGACGATGATCGCCGCCGCTAACTGATGATTGGCATTGGCCGCACGGGCCATGACATAACTGGCGGCTGCCGTAGGGCTGCCGATGTACAGGAACAGGATGCCCAGCTCGGCGCCGCGGAAACCACACAGCCAGGCGCCGAGGGTGCCGATCAGCGGCAACCAGACCATCTTCACCAGGCTCACATCCACCGCCAGCTTGCCGCTGTCGCGCAGCGCCGCCAGCGACAGGGTGCCGCCAATGCAGATCAGCGCCAGCGGCAGGGTCATCTGCGCCAGATAGTCGCCCGAAGTCAGCAGCCAGTTCGGCAGCGGCACCTGGGCGTAGGCCATGGGTGTGGCGAGCAGCACGCTGATGATCAGCGGGTTGCTGAAGATACTTTTGCAGATGCTCCACGGGTCGGATTTCAGGTCCGGGCTGTACACCGCCAACACCACCGCCGACAGCGAGTTGTACAGGAGGATCACCAGGCCGGCGAGCACCGCGCCGAGCGAGATGCCGTAATCACCGTACAGGCTGGCCGCCAGGGCCAGGCCGATGACGCCGTTATTGCCGCGAAATGCCCCCTGGGTATAGATGCCGCGCTCGGCCAGCGGCGCGCGCCAGATCGCCAGGCCCCAGGACAAGGCGAAGCCGATCAGCGTAATGGCGATGAAGTAGAACAGTACCCCGGGTTTGATCGCTGCATCCAGATCGGCATGGTAGATGCCGAGAAACAGCAGCGCCGGCATGCACACGTTGAACACCAGCGTCGAGGCAACCTTGGTGAAGTTGTCGTCGATCAGGTGCAGACGTTTGAGCAATACGCCCATGAACAGCATGGCGAACACCGGTGCAGTGATGTTCAGCGTCTGGATAAGAAGGGCGAGCATGCGCGAGCGGTCCTGATTCTGGGGTTGCCGTTAGGGGGCTAATGATACGCCAGGCGCTGGCTTTTGCGGACAATAGCCGCTGCTAAAAGGATATTTCCTACATAACTGGCGCTTTTTGCTGTAAGTCTTGCCCCCTGCACAGCAGCCGATTCAGGAAATCCGAGTGCCCAGCACCTTCAGGAACGCTGCCAGCCAGGCGGGATGCGCCGGCCAGGCCGGGGCAGTGATCAGGTTGCCTTCAACGTGGGCCTGATCCACCGCGATGTCGATGAAAGTGCCTCCAGCAAGGCGCACTTCCGGCGCACAGGCAGGGTACGCGCTGCACTCGCGGCCACGCAGCACGCCTGCCGCTGCCAGCAACTGGGCGCCATGGCACACCGCCGCAATCGGCTTGCGCGCCTCATCGAAAGCCCGCACCAGCGCCAGCACCTGCTCGTTCAGGCGCAGGTACTCAGGTGCACGGCCACCCGGGATCAGCAAGGCGTCGTAGCTTTCGGCGCGGGCCTGGACGAAGTCGAAGTTGAGGGCAAAGTTGTGCCCGGGCTTTTCGCTGTAGGTCTGCTCGCCCTCGAAGTCGTGAATGGCGGTACGCACCGTCTGCCCGGCGATTTTCTCCGGGCACACCGCATGCACGGTATGGCCGACCATGCTCAGTGCCTGAAACGGCACCATCGCTTCATAGTCTTCGACATAGTCGCCCACCAGCATGAGAATCTTCTTGCCTGTCATCGCCGCCACTCCTTGCCTAGCCTGGGATCAATCAGAGCACGATAGACCGCTTCGGCGTTTACCGATACGCAGCGGTCAGCTCAATTACGCCGATCCAGCAGATTGGCCACCAGGCGGTCCATCCAGCCCCAGATCCGCTGCTTGACTCGCCGCCACAGCGGCCGGGCGTTCCAGTGATCAAGATCGACCTCCTGGCTGAGGGCAAAGTCGCGCTCGAAGCTGGCGCTGACCGCTGCGGTCAGGCTGGGGTCGAGCGCTTCGATGTTGGCCTCCAGGTTGAAGCGCAGGTTCCAGTGATCGAAGTTGCACGAGCCAACGCTGACCCAGTCATCGACCACGACCATCTTCAGGTGCAGGAAGCACGGCTGGTATTCAAAGATGCGTACGCCGGCGCGCAACAAGCGCGGGTAGTAACGGTGCCCGGCATAGCGCACCGAGGGGTGGTCGGTGCGCGGCCCGGTCAGCAACAGGCGCACGTCGATGCCACGCGAAGCGGCCCGGCGCAACGAGCGGCGCACGCTCCAGGTAGGCAAAAAATACGGCGTTGCCAGCCAGATGCGCTGCTGACCACTGTTCAGCGCGCGCACCAGCGAACGGAGGATGTCACGGTTCTGCCGGGCATCGGCGTAGGCCACCCGGCCCATGCCCTGCCCTTGCGCCGGCACCTTGGGCAGGCGCGGTAGACCGAACCCTGCTGGCGGACGCCAGGCGGTGCGACGGTCATTGGCATGCCACTGACGATCGAACAGCAGCTGCCAGTCGCTGACCACCGGGCCGTGAATCTGCACCATCACTTCATGCCATTCGCTGCGCTCGGCCTGCGGCTGCCAGAACTCATCGGTGACGCCCGTGCCGCCCACCACCGCCCAGCGGCTGTCGACCAGGAGAATCTTGCGGTGGTCGCGGTACAGGTTGCGCACGCCGCGCCGCCAATGCAGGCGGTTGTACCAGCTCAACTGCACACCGGCGCCGAGCAAGCGCTGGCGCAACGTCGTGGTGAAGGCCAGCGAGCCGTAGTCATCGAACAGGCAGCGCACCTGCACGCCGCGCCGGGCGGCCTGCTCCAGCACAGTGACCACTGCTTCGGCGCAAGCACCGGCCTCGACCAGATACAGCTCCAGATCGACCTGGCGCTCGGCCTCGGCGATCAGCTGCAGCATCCGCGGGAAGAACTCGGGACCGTCGATCAGCAGCTCGAACTGGTTGCCGTCGCGCCAGGGAAAGACCGGCCCCGGCATATCAGCGGGCGTTGAAGATCAGCACCGCATTGACCGGTACCGAGGGGTTGATGGATTTCAGCTTGGCGAACTTGCGCAGGCTTTCAAGACCCGGCAGCAGGCCATAGTCAACAGCGCGCAGGATCAACGGTTCCAGGGTCACTACCTGAAAGCGCCGTTCGTCCAGCCGGGTGGCCATCAGCAGCGCGTTGTAGCTGTGCGAGTGGCCGTGCAGGGTGACGGTCAGCGGCAGGCGCAATTCGATCTGCGCGCCGTTGGCGAGGTTATCGATCGGGCGCAGGTCGATCTGCGCCTTGACCTTCGCTTCGGGGAACTGGTCGACCTCGAACAGGCCATCGCGCATGCGCTCGTCACGCAGCGGGATACCACTGCTGACCGAATCCATCTCGATCCGCAGGCCGGCGGCGCCCTTGCGGTCAACGCTTCCGTGCAGCACCAGAAAGCGATGCACTTCAGTGGTCTCGCCGTTTTTGCCGGTGACGAACGACAAGCGCGAAGACTCACCGTCCAGGTGCCAGTTGGCATGAGCGGGCAGGCACAACGCCAGGAACAGGGCGGGAAGCAATCGAGCAAGCATGGGCATGAGAAATTCCGTGAAACAAAGCCGTGAACATTACCCGCCCGCCATCGGTGCAGCAAGCAGCAGTCTCGCCGCCCTCAGGTACGGCCAGCGGTGGCTGTCACGCAAGCATCACCAAAGATTCACCGAGGTGACACCCCCCCTACCTAGGCTGACCTTGCACAACAAAGCCGACCGGCAGCCCTGCACATGGTTGTGCCAATGGAGACTCGCAATGACCCGGATCGCTCGCTCAGGCGACACCCGCACTGAACGCCGTCTGCAAGCCGAACGCCTGCTTGGCACTGCGGCCCTGCAGGAGGCCCAGGCCCTGCGTTTCAAGGTGTTCAGCGGTGAACTCAAAGCCAAGCTCAAGGGCGCCGAACAGGGCCTGGACATGGACGATTTCGATATCCACTGCCGCCACATCGGCGTGCGTGACCTGAGCACGGGCCGCCTGGTTGCCACCACCCGCTTGCTCGACCACCACGCCGCGAGCAGCCTCGGGCGGTTCTACAGCGAAGAAGAATTCAGCCTGCACGGCCTGCTGCAATTGCAGGGGCCGATCCTCGAACTGGGCCGCACCTGCGTCGACCCGGCCTATCGCAACGGCGGCACCATCGCCGTGCTCTGGGGCGAGCTGGCCGAGGTGCTCAACGAAGGCAGCTACAGCTACCTGATGGGCTGCGCGAGCATCCCCATGCAGGATGGCGGCGTGCAGGCCCACGCGATCATGCAGCGCCTGCGTGAACGCTACCTGTGCACCGAAAACCTGCGCGCCGAACCGAAAAAACCGCTGCCGACGCTGGCCCTGCCGAACAACGTGATCGCCGAAATGCCGCCGCTGCTCAAGGCCTACATGCGCCTGGGCGCGAAGATTTGCGGCGAACCCTGCTGGGACGAAGATTTTCAGGTCGCCGACGTGTTCATCCTGCTCAAACGCGACGACCTCTGCCCGCGCTACGCCCGCCACTTCAAGGCAGCCGTATGATGCTGCGGCTGCGGGTCGCTGCCCGCCTGGCGCGCTTGCTGTGGGTACTGTTGATCGGCATGGCCATGGCCAGCGTCACCGCGCTTGGCCAGCGTCTGCGTATGCCGGTGTCACTGGCTCTGCGCCAGCGCTGGAGCCGCTGGTACATGCAGCGCCTGGTCGCCGCGCTGCCGTTTCAGGTCGAAGTGCTGGGCGAGTTGCCGCCGCGGCCGATGCTGTGGGTGGGCAATCACGTGTCATGGACCGACATTCCGCTGCTCGGCATGCTCACCCCGCTATCGTTTCTGTCCAAGGCCGAAGTCCGCCACTGGCCGCTGGCCGGCTGGCTTGCCGAGCAGGCCGGGACACTGTTCATCCGCCGCGGTGGCGGTGACGCCCAAGGCCTGCGTGAACAGATCAGCCAGCAATTGGGCGACGCCCTGCCGCTGTTGATCTTCCCGGAAGGCACCACCACCGATGGCCGCAGCCTGCGCACCTTTCATGGCCGCCTGCTGGCCGGCGCCATCGATGGCGCCACCCCGCTGCAACCGGTCGCGATTCAATACTGGCGCAATGGTGAGGTTGATCCGATTGCACCTTTCGTTGGCGATGACGACCTGGTGTCGCACCTGCTGCGCTTGTTCGCCCAACCGCGTGGGCAGGTACGCATTCAGTTGCTGGCGCCGATCAGCAGCGTCGGCAAGGAGCGCGCGCAACTGGCGTTTCAGGCACAACAGGCGATTCACGCGGCCCTGTTTGGCCATGAGCAAGTCGAGTTGGCCCCGCGTCGGCAAGCGCGAGCGGCTTGATCAGCAGGCGTTGGCGAACGCTTGCAGCTGTGGATAAAACTCCCTGAAGTCTTCCAGCAGTGGCTGGTACAGCGCCTCCAGTTCAGGCATTACTCCCGCCAAGCCTTCGGGGCGCGACAGGCGCCGGCCTATGCCGCGGAATACGTATTCCAGCGTGGCGAAATCGCCGTACGCAGCCAGCCAGTCGTCTGCGGCCATCATCGGGGCTATCTGGGCGAGCCGGCCTGGCAGCTCGGGTTCGGCGAGCAGGACTCGGTAAAAGCCTTGGGTGAACTCGGTCAGCGGTTGGGCGGCGTAGTCGTGCCAGTGGTACGCCAGGCAATGGTCGAAAAACACGTCGAGCACGATTCCGGCGTAGCGGCGCCGTTCCCGCGGGAAGCGCGCCAGTGCGGCTAGGACTACGGGGTGGCTGTCGGTGTAGCTGTCGATTGCGCGGTGTAGCTGGATGGCGGCTTCCAGGGTGGGTGGGAAGCGACCGTGCAGGGTGCCTTTGACGAAATCGCCGTAGAGGCTGCCGAGTAGCTGTTGCGGCTGTTGGCCGCCTAGGTGGAGGTGGGCTAGGTAGTTCATGGGGACAGTATAGGGTTTCTGCGGGTTGGTCGCAGTTGACCGAGGGTGGTGGCTCGTTGACTGTGGGCTTATCCATTTTCTTTGGTGGCATTTATGGCCCCTTTCGCCTTTACGGCGAGTCACTTTTTTGACAA
>CAUQIJ010000020.1:0-43979 GCA_963518285.1 uncultured Pseudomonas sp.
CGACGACCTTCGGGTTATGAGCCCGACGAGCTACCAGACTGCTCCATCCCGCGTCAGTGGGGCGCATTCTACGCATTGCTGGCGTGAGGTCAAGTCTTGAACGCTGATTCAGCGTAAATAACTGATAAAGCACAATGTGCAGACGAAAAAAATGGCCGCTGTTTTCACAGTGGCCATTTTCTTTGTTTGGTTGCGGGAGCCGGATTTGAACCGACGACCTTCGGGTTATGAGCCCGACGAGCTACCAGACTGCTCCATCCCGCGTCTGTGGGGTGGACTATACCCTGATTTGCCTTGATGTCAACCTTACCCTTTGATTTAGAACAAATTATTCCAGGCAGGTTTATTCGAGACAAAGAAAAAGGCCACTGTTTGCACAGTGGCCTTTTCTATATTTGGTTGCGGGAGCCGGATTTGAACCGACGACCTTCGGGTTATGAGCCCGACGAGCTACCAGACTGCTCCATCCCGCGTCTGTGAGGTGGATTCTACTCCCTGGCGCTGCACAGTCAAGCGATTTCTCAGGGAAATCCTTTTCTGTTCAATCTGTTAGCGTGCCAACCAAGCGGCGGGCTCAGCAACGGCGGGCATTCCAGGCCGATTATCGAGTAGCGCAGTGTGCACGGTGTCAGCGCGTGGCCGTTACGGTAATATCTGTATGAATTTACAGTACTGACGGTCATCCATGTCTCTGCGCAAGATCATCCATGTCGACTGCGACTGCTTTTACGCTGCGATCGAGATGCGTGACGACCCGAGCCTGGCTGGGCGGCCGATGGCAGTGGGTGGTTCGGCGGAGCGGCGCGGGGTGATTGCTACTTGCAACTATGAAGCGCGTGCGTATGGCGTACGCTCGGCGATGTCGTCGCGCCACGCGCTCAAGCTGTGCCCGGACCTGTTGATCGTCAAGCCGCGTTTCGAGGCCTACCGCGAAGCCTCGCGCGAGATCCAGACGATCTTTCGCGACTACACCGAGCTGATCGAGCCGCTGTCGCTGGATGAAGCCTATCTGGATGTCAGCGACAGCTCGTGGTACGGCGGCAGCGCCACGCGAATTGCCGAGGATATTCGCCAGCGTGTTGCCAAGACCTTGCACATCACGGTTTCGGCGGGCGTTGCACCAAACAAGTTCCTGGCCAAGATTGCCAGTGACTGGCGCAAGCCCAACGGGCTGTTTGTGATTACCCCCGGCGAGGTGGAGGCGTTTGTTGCCGCGCTGCCGGTGGCCCGCCTGCATGGCGTGGGCAAGGTCACTGCCGACAAACTGACCCGCTTGGGTATCGAGACCTGCATGGACATGCGTGACTGGTCAAAACTGGCGCTGGTGCGCGAGTTCGGCAGCTTTGGTGAGCGTTTGTGGGGATTGGCCCGTGGCCTGGATGAGCGCGCTGTGCAGAACGACAGCCGGCGTCAGTCGGTCAGTGTCGAAAACACCTACGATACCGATCTGCCCGACCTGAACAGTTGCCTGGCCAAACTGCCTGAGCTGCTCGCAAGCCTGAATGAGCGGGTCGCGCGGATGGACAGCAGCTATAAAGCCGACAAGCCGTTCGTCAAGGTCAAGTTCCATGACTTCAGCCAGACGACCATGGAGCAGGCGGGTGCCGGGCGCGACCTGGAGAGTTACCGACAGTTGCTGAGCCAGGCGTTTGCCCGTGGCGGCAAGCCGGTGCGGTTGCTTGGGGTAGGGGTGCGCTTGCGCGATCTGCGCGGGGCGCATGAGCAGCTGGAGTTGTTTACGCAGACGTGAGGGTGCGCCAGCAAGGCCGCGAGGCGGCCCTGTGACGAAAGCGGTTACTGCCCGCCTGGATCCGCTACCAGTCGCCCGGTCTGCTTGGTCAGTGCCTGCAAGAATTCCTGCTGCAATTCAGGATCATTGCGCGTCAGTTCAATCAGGCTCTGCTCAAGCTCGCTGGCTTCTTCTTCCAGGCCCAGCTCGGACAGCCGCTTGACCCGGTGAACCCACTGGCTGACATCATCGTCTTCAAGGTCATCGAAGATCAGGTGCCGTGCTTCCACCAGCTTGTTGCGCAGCGTGCCGCTAACCAACAGGCTGGCGTCGCCGCGAATGCCGTTGTCCTCGTCGACTACCTGCAGGTGCAGGGTGCCGACGCGGCTGAGGTTTTGCTCGGAAAACGGCGCATCCAGCAGGTTCAGCCGCAGTACGCCATTACGGTCGGTGGTCAGCTCATGGTTGAGCTTGCCAGCCTTGACCTCGACCAGGCGCTCGCTCCAGGGCAGGTTGGTGGATTCTTCGCGCTTGGCTTTTTCCACCTCGCTGATGCCCGCCAGGTTCTGCTGGGCACGGCCGTTGGATTGCACGTTCATGAACGGGTTGAGCCCGGCCACGCCATAGCTCAGCCAGTCATGGGTGACGCTCTGCGGCAGGTTGCCCAAGGCGAACACGTTGACCACATTGGCGCCGACCCCGGCCACCACCGCGACCGCGCCCAGCGGGATCTCGTAGATTTCCCGCCAGGGTTGGTAAGGGGTGTAGCGATCGTAGTGGCGAGTCACTTCGAATTCAGTCACTTCGAAGCGCTGCTGCTCGTGGACGCGCACGCGCCGTTGCGGTAGCTCCATCACCTTGGGCTCGCCAACGTCAATCTGCAGACTGTGCTCGAGCAATTTGCGCTCGACGCGTTCTTCATGCTCGCTGCGCTGGGACATCTGATTGGCGCAGCCGCTGACGAACAGGGCGCCGCAGAGTGCGGCGCCCCCCAGGGTAAAGGTACTTCGCTTGTACATGTTCACTCGCGCATTGGGCTATCAGCGGCGGATGCGGGCTTGCAGGAAGGTCAGCACTTCGTTGACCGGCAGCGCCTGGGCGTCCTGCTCGGTGCGGTGCTTGTATTCCAGGTTGCCATCGGCCAGGCCGCGGTCACTGACCACGATCCGGTGTGGGATGCCGATCAGTTCCATATCGGCAAACTTGTTGCCTGGGCTGGTCTTCTTGTCACGGTCATCGAGCAGCACTTCGAAGCCTGCGGCGGTCAGCTCGGCGTACAGCTTGTCGGTCGCCTCGCGCACCACCTCGGTTTCATAGCGCAGCGGTACCAGAGCGATCTGGAACGGTGCCAGGGCATCATTCCAGATGATCCCCTTGTCGTCGTAGCTCTGCTCGATGGCCGCAGCAACCACGCGCGAAACGCCGATGCCGTAGCAACCCATCGACAGCACCACCGGCTTGCCGTTCTCGCCGAGTACCTGGCACTTCAGCGCCTCGCTGTACTTGGTGCCGAGCTGGAAGATATGCCCGACTTCGATGCCGCGCTTGATCACCAGGGTGCCCTGGCCATCCGGGCTTGGGTCACCGGCAACCACGTTGCGCAGGTCGGCGACTTCAGGCACTGGCAGGTCACGCTCCCAGTTCACGCCGAAGTAGTGTTTGTCGTCGATGTTGGCGCCGATGCCGAAGTCGCTCATCAGGGCCACGGAGCGGTCGATGATGATTTCCAGTGGCAGGTTCAGCGGGCCCAGCGAGCCTGCGCCAGCACCGATGGCGTCACGCAGTTCGGCTTCACTGGCCATGACCAGCGGCTCGGCAACCTGAGGGAGCTTGGTTGCCTTGATTTCGTTGAGTTCGTGGTCGCCGCGCACGATCAGGGCAATCAGCTTGCCCTCTTCGGCGCCACGCACGATCAGGGTCTTGACCGTCTTCTCGATCGGCAGGCCATGGTTTTCGACCAATTGGGCGATGGTCTTGGCGTGCGGAGTATCGACCAGGCGCATTTCTTCGGTTGGCGCCGGGCGCCCGCTTTCACGTGGGACGGCTTCGGCTTTTTCGATGTTGGCGGCGTAGTCGGAGCTGTCGCTGAAGATCACGTCGTCTTCACCGGTAGCGGCCAGGACGTGGAATTCGTGCGAGTAGTTGCCGCCGATCGAGCCGGTATCAGCCTGCACCGGGCGGAAGTTCAAGCCCAGCCGGGTGAAGATGTTGCTGTACGCCTGGTGCATGCGGTCGTAGGTTTCCTGCAGGGAAGCCTGATCGGCATGGAACGAGTAGGCGTCCTTCATGATGAACTCGCGGCCGCGCATCAAACCGAAGCGTGGGCGGATCTCATCGCGGAATTTGGTCTGGATCTGGTACAGATTGAGCGGCAGCTGTTTATAGCTGGACAGCTCGTTGCGGACCATGTCGGTGATCACTTCTTCGTGGGTCGGGCCAACACAGAAGTCGCGGTTGTGGCGGTCTTTCAGGCGCAGCAGCTCAGGGCCGTATTGTTCCCAGCGGCCAGATTCCTGCCACAGCTCGGCCGGCTGGATGCTCGGCATCAGCACTTCAAGCGCGCCGGCGGCGTTCATTTCTTCGCGGACCACGGCTTCGACCTTGCGCATCACCCGCAGGCCCATCGGCAGCCAGGTGTACAGGCCGGAGGCCAGCTTGCGGATCATGCCGGCGCGCAGCATGAGCTGATGGCTGATGACCACTGCGTCGGCAGGGGTTTCTTTCTGGGTGGCGAGCAAATATTGACTGGTGCGCATGGGGGGCCGTGTCGATTGCCTAAGACGTTAAAATGACCCCGCATTCTACGGGGGCGAAACGAAAGCGTACAGGATGCCGCAGCGCGGGCCAGTTGTCAGCCAAGAAAAAGCCCGGCGTGGTCGCCGGGCTTTTCAAGTGCGGGGCACTGCAAGCCAGGCTTACAGGATGCTCAGCGGGTACTCGACGATCAGGCGCAGTTCGTCGATCGAGCTCGAACCGTAGTAAACGCCATCCGAAGAACGGTAGGTCGCTTGACGCACGCGGAAGCTCAGGTCCTTGGCCGGGCCTTGCTGCATGACGTACTTGACGTCGATGTCGCGTTCCCATTCCTTGCCGTTGTCGGTAGTGGCGGTAGTTGCGCCAGTGCCGCGGGCATAACGGGTCATGAAGGTCAGGCCAGGGATGCCGAACTCGGCGAAGTTCAGGTCGTAGCGAGCCTGCCAGGACTTCTCATCTTCGGCGTTGAAGTCGGAACGGGCGATGGAGTTGGCGAGGAATACGGTGCCGCCGCCGTCGATGCCGTATGCGTAGTCGCCGTCGCCGGTGACTTTCTGGTAGGCCAGGGTGAAGGTATGAGCGCCGATGTTGTACGCGCCGGACAGGCTGGCGGCGATGTTGTCGAGCTTGTTGCTGCCGTCGGCCTTGGCGACCGCTGCGCCGGTACGGTTTTCACCGATCGACTTGGTGTCATAGATGTTGAAGTCGAACACCAGGCCCTGGTTGTCGCTGATCGGCAGCGCCCAGTTGACGTTGCCGTAGAACTTGCGGAAGTGATCTTCGACGCGCGAGTAGTACAGGCTGGTGCTGAGGCCGTCGGTGATGGAGTAGGTACCACCAAATACGTTGGCTTCGGTCAGGCCTGGGTTTTTCACGCCAGCACTGTTGCGACCGCCGATGCTGTCCTTATAAGACTGGGCCTGGGCGTTCAGACGGGTGAAGTGACCGGCGTTCAGCTCGAGGCCGTTGATTTCCTTGCTGGTCAGCATGAAGCCTTCGGCGACTTCAGGCAGCAGACGGCTGTCATCGGTAGCGAAGACTGGCAGCGAAGTGAATTGGCCGCCGTATTTCAGGGTGGTGTTGGAGATACGCGCTTTTACCGCACCGTGGGCCTCGGAGTAGCTGTCCTGGGAGGCGCCGTCGGAGCCGGTTGGGAACAGGCCGGTACCGGAAGTGCCTTTACCGCCGTCCAGTTTCAAGCCCAGCAGGCCGATGGCATCGAAACCAACGCCTACAGTGCCCTGGGTGAAGCCCGACTCGAAGGTGCCGATGAAGCCTTGGCCCCACTCGGCTGAACGGCTCTTGGGGCCTTCGTTGTTACGGAAGTCACGGCTGAAGTACAGGTTACGCAGTTTGACGCCGAGTTGGCTGTCTTCAACGAAACCCTTGGACTCATCTTGCGAAGAGGCGATGGCCAGTTGCGAGGTGCTTGCCGCAACGGCCAGGGCGATCATGCTCCACTTCATCACGCGCATCGTGATTTGCTCCTTTGGTTTTTAGGAAGAGTACCGCTGCGCCCGGGGTTTTTAATTATATGGGGCAGCTCTTTCTTGTTGTGTCGGCGCGAAGGTATATCACGCTGACTCTTTATTTGGCGATATACCAAAAGCAACTTTTCACAAACTTTATGGCATGTCGCTTGTCACTAATTCCATGTCGCACATAGCGCTTTGAACAACCAGCGCATATGCCAGCGCTTCGCTCCCGTCACTCGTCACTACGGGAGCAGTACTCCTGGGTAGTGCCTCGGCGCTGTTGTCTGTCGGCGGGTCATGCTCATTGCAGGTGTCGTGCCGACTTGGCGTTGAAGGAATGCAACAAGCGTGCTCATTTTCACATCGGCTTGATGAATTTTTCACATTTGCCGTTATGCCCCTCGGCAAACCGCCGGAAATACGGGATCCGGCCTGTCTGATGGTGTGCCAAGAGTGCAGGCCTGGGTCAACCGTAAGGTTGCTAACTAAACCAATGTGTTACCGCCAATTGTTCATCCTGAGTATTTTTATTGGGAACCGAGGTTATACATCGTCACGGACGGCTCTATTTTGGTGCGAAAAGTAGCGCTCTGTTACCGCGCCGGTGCAGAGCAGCCGCGCAAGCCGGCCAAAACAGTACCCGCACGCCCGATTTCATGCCTGTTGCGGCGAAGCAAGGTATCCTCGGCGCACCATGCCTGCGTTGCGCAGGCGAACCTATTGAAGGAGATGTGCCGTGTTCGTCCTGGATCCGCGTTTGCAGCAGGATTGCCTGGTGCTGGGAAACTTCCCGCTGTGCCAGCTGCTACTGAGCAAAGACGCCAATTATCCGTGGTTCATTCTGGTGCCGCGGCAAGCCGACGTCAGCGAACTGTTCGATCTGGCGGCCGACGATCAGCAGCAGCTGTGGCAGGAGACTACCTACCTGGCCAATGCCCTCAAGCACACATTTGCTGCCGACAAGATGAACGTGGCGACCTTGGGTAACGTGGTCAGCCAGCTGCACATGCACGTGATCGTGCGCTACCGCGACGATGCTGCCTGGCCTGCGCCGGTGTGGGGCAAGGTGGCGGCTGGCGACTACAGCGAGCAGCAGCTTGCAGAGCTGCGCCAGCGCGTGTGCTCGGCACTGCACGATGACTTCAAGGAGGCGTGAGCTGATGTCTCTGGAATCGCAAATCATCGACCTGGAAACCCGTCAGGCGTTTCAGGATGACGCACTGCAGGAGCTCAATGATGTGGTGGTCGAGCAAGGGCGGGTGATCAATCGTCTGCAGCTGCAGATGGCCGAGTTGATCAAGCGTTACGAGGAGATGGTCGGGCAGTACGGCAGCGAAGGTGAAGAAGCACCGCCGCCTCACTACTGAGCTTGAAAGGATGGGCCTTGCGGGCATTGTGCGCCCGCAAGGCCCTGGCAATCAGCGGCGCGAAACCGCGATCACGTCTTCGGCCTGCAGGCCCTTGTCGCGGTGCATGACCGAGAACTCCACGCGTTGGCCCTCGACCAGCACGCGGTGGCCGTCGCCACGAATCGCGCGAAAGTGCACGAAAATATCGTCGCCGGAGTCGCGGGAGATAAAGCCGAAGCCTTTCGAGGTGTTGAACCACTTGACGGTGCCGGTATCGCGCTTGCTGCCTTCCTGTACTGCGCCGCCGGTGTTGCGCGAGCGGCCACTGCTGCGGCTGAAGCCGGCAGCGAGGTGCGCCAGCACTGCCAGGGCAGCGCAGAGCAGTGCGGGCAGGTCGCCCAGTTCGGGGCGCGCCAGCACGGTTACTGTTTGCAGTACAACCGCCAGCACCAGCAAGGCGCTGGCCAGGTACTGCAGTTGCAGGCGCGCGCCGCGGTAGTAAAGCGGCACCACCGGCGCCAGCAGCAGGTTGAGCAGGCCGAGCAAGGCCAGGTACACGGCCTCAGGTTGCTGCAGGAAGGGAATTGCTTCGGTTCGAAGGCTTGGTATGAGCGACAGCAGCAAGGCTGCTACGCCCGTCACCAGATGGACGATCTTGAACATTTGGGTTGGCTCACGTTTATAAGGTCGATCACAGGAAGAGCGGGCAGCACGGTGCGCATGAGAGAGAAAGCGCGGTCACGCAGCTGGCCTGCCTATGCATCCGGCATTAAACAATCCGCACGGATGGCACCCTGCCTATTTAACAGCAAAGGCGCGGTGAGCTCAAACCGGACGGATGATGGGTGTGATCGATTGCCCTGAGTCACATGCAGGCGCAGGCAAGTCTTGTTACAGTGGCCCCTCATCCGCTTGACTACGCAAGCCACATGAAAAGGGGAGCTTCATGGCAATCGATATCGGTATCAGTGAAGAAGATCGCAAGTCCATCGTCGATGGGTTGTCCCGTTTGTTATCGGATACCTATGTGCTGTATCTGAAAACCCATAACTTTCATTGGAACGTTACCGGTCCGGCGTTCCGTACCCTGCACCTGATGTTCGAAGAGCAGTACAACGAGCTGGCCCTGGCGGTCGACTCGATTGCCGAGCGGATTCGCGCGCTGGGCTTCCCGGCGCCTGGCTCCTATGCCTTCTATGCCCGCCACTCGTCGATCAAGGAAGAGGAGGGTGTGCCGCCCGCCGATGAGATGATCCGGCAGTTGGTCGACGGGCAGGAAGCGGTCACGCGCACCGCGCGCAGTATTTTCCCGGTGGTCGACAAGGTCAGTGACGAGCCAACGGCGGACCTGCTGACCCAGCGTATGCAGGTGCACGAGAAGACCGCGTGGATGCTGCGCTCGTTGCTCGAAGGTAAATAAACCGTGTCCGAGCCACCCTGCGCCGTGAAGCGCAGGGTGGTGGTGTGAACTGCACGCGCAGGCGGAAAATTTTGCCGCTGCTCATGCTCCGCCTCGCGGCGCTTCATTACACGCCATGGTTCATGTCTCCAGCACATGAATGGATCCCTTGGCGATGGAGTGGCAGCAGTGGATATCAGGGTGCAGAGCAGCAAGCGCAATGGGTGTCAGGGGCACTGGTCAGGCAAGGCGTGTGTCGATCCTTTTGCGGCGGACTTCGACATGCTGCAGGTCCAGCCGGTGTCGCGTTCGGTCAGGCTCAATGGCTTTGCCACCTGCCTGCGTCTTGAGGATGTGTATTGGCAAGTACTGCAGCGAATCGCCGAAGCCAACGAGTGCTCGGTCAGTGCGGTATTGTCCTACATCGATCGTGAAGTTCACCTGCGCCACGGCGGGGTGCGTAACTTCAGCGGCCTGGTCCGGGTGATCTGTGTCGCCTGGCTGCGCGATCCGCCAAGCGAGCGTTGAACGCCGGGCGGGCTGCACTGACCTCTCTAACCATATATAATGCCGGTTTTTGCTGCCCCGGCAGCCAGCGTTATGGTTTGCGAGAGATCCCCGTGCCCCTTTACGACTATCAATGTGCAGCCTGCAACCATCAGCTTGAAGCGTTGCAGAAGATCAGTGCCCCGCCGCTGACTGATTGCCCGGCCTGTCAGGCGCCGGAATTGAAGAAGCAATTGTCCGTTCCAGGTTTTCGCCTCAGTGGCACTGGTTGGTACGAAACCGACTTCAAGACCGGGGCAAAAAAGAATCTGGCAGGCGGCGACAAGGCCGACTGAGTTGAATTGCAATGTCCGGGTCTTGCAGTATTAGCCCTCTGGGCTGCCAAGGCCTCCATCGAATACACGAATCACGAGAAGCGAACCACCATCATGATGCGCAGCCAATATTGCGGCCAACTGAACGAGAGCCTGGACGGCCAGGAAGTCACCCTTTGCGGCTGGGTCCATCGTCGCCGCGACCACGGCGGGGTGATTTTCCTCGACATCCGTGACCGCGAAGGCATGGCCCAGGTCGTGTTCGACCCCGATCGCGCCGACACTTTCGCCGCCGCCGACCGCGTGCGTAGCGAATACGTAGTGCAGATCACCGGTAAAGTGCGCAAGCGCCCCGAGGGTGCAGTCAACACCAACATGGCGTCGGGCGGCATCGAAGTGCTCGGTTACGAGCTGACCGTACTCAACGAAGCCGAAACCCCGCCGTTCCCGTTGAACGAATACTCCGACGTCGGCGAAGAAACTCGCCTGCGTTATCGCTTCATCGACCTGCGTCGTCCGGAAATGGCCGAGAAGCTGCGTCTGCGTTCGCGCATCACCACCAGCATCCGCCGCTTCCTCGACGAAAACGGCTTCCTTGACGTCGAAACACCGATCCTCACTCGTGCTACTCCTGAGGGCGCGCGTGACTACCTGGTGCCAAGCCGCACCCATGCCGGCAGCTTCTTCGCCCTGCCGCAATCGCCGCAGCTGTTCAAGCAGTTGCTGATGGTGGCCGGCTTCGACCGCTACTACCAGATCGCCAAATGCTTCCGCGACGAAGACCTGCGTGCCGACCGCCAGCCGGAATTCACCCAGATCGACATCGAGACCAGCTTCCTCGACGAGTCCGAGATCATGGGCCTCACCGAGAGCATGATCCGCAAGCTGTTCAAGGAAGTGCTGGACCTGGAGTTCGGTGACTTCCCGCACATGACCTTCGAAGAAGCCATGCGCCGCTACGGCTCCGACAAGCCAGACCTGCGTAACCCGCTGGAACTGGTTGACGTTGCCGACCAGCTCAAAGATGTCGACTTCAAGGTCTTTGCCGGCCCGGCCAACGATCCGAAATGCCGCGTTACCGCCCTGCGTCTGCCAGGCGGCGCGAGCATGCCGCGCAGCAAGATCGACGAGTACACCAAGTTCGTTGGCATCTACGGTGCCAAGGGCCTGGCCTACATCAAGGTCAACGAGCGCGCCAAGGGCGTCGAAGGCCTGCAGTCGCCAATCGTCAAGAACATCCCTGAGGCCAACCTCAACGTGATCCTCGATCGCGTCGGTGCAGTTGACGGCGACATCGTGTTCTTCGGTGCCGACAAGTTCAAAGTGGTCAGCGAAGCCCTAGGTGCACTGCGCATCAAGGTCGGCAACGACTTCAACCTGCACACCTGCGAATGGGCACCGATGTGGGTCGTCGACTTCCCGATGTTCGACGAGAACGAAGACGGCAGCTTCAGCGCCTTGCACCACCCGTTCACTGCACCCAAGTGCAGCCCGGAAGAGCTCGAGGCCAACCCGGCCACTGCGCTGTCGCGTGCCTATGACATGGTGCTCAATGGCACCGAGCTGGGTGGCGGTTCGATCCGTATTCACCGCAAAGAGATGCAACAGGCGGTGTTCCGTCTGCTCGGCATCGAAGCGGCTGAACAGGAAGAGAAGTTTGGCTTCCTGCTCGACGCGCTGAAGTTCGGTGCACCGCCGCACGGCGGCCTGGCCTTTGGTCTGGACCGTCTGGTGATGCTGATGACCGGCGCCCAGTCGATTCGTGAAGTGATCGCCTTCCCGAAAACCCAGAGCGCTGCCTGCGTCATGACTCAGGCTCCGGGCCTGGTCGATGCCAAGGCACTGCGTGAGCTGCACATCCGTCTGCGCGAGCAGACCAAGGTCGAGTAACACCGACCCGGGCGCCTCCGCGAGGTCGCGCCCTCGAATTTATCGCGTTCCGCCCTTCGGGGCGGAACCTGTTTGTGGATCAAGGATTCGGAGTCGATATGGCTGGTCATTCCAAGTGGGCGAACATCAAGCACCGCAAAGAGCGCCAGGATGCCAAGAGAGGCAAGGTCTTCACCAAGTGGATCCGCGAGCTGACGGTCGCGGCCAAGCAGGGCGGCGCTGATCCAGCGTCCAATCCGCGCTTGCGACTGGCGCTGGACAAGGCCCTCGGTGCCAACATGAGCCGCGACATCATTGACCGGGCAGTTGCTCGCGGCGCCGGCACCAACGAAAGCGACAACGTTGAAGAGCTCAGTTACGAGGGCTACGGGCCGGGCGGCGTGGCGATCATGGTCGAAACCATGACCGACAACCGCAACCGTACCGCAGCTGCTGTGCGCCATGCCTTCACCAAATGTGGCGGCAACCTTGGCACCGATGGTTCTGTGGCCTATCTGTTCGAGCGCAAAGGTCAGATCAGCTTCGCCCCTGGCGTCGACGAAGACGCCTTGATGGAGGCAGCCATGGAGGCTGACGCCGATGACGTGGTCAGCAATGACGACGGCTCGTTTGAGGTGTTCACTTCGTTCAACAGCTTCTATGCCGTGCGCAACGCGCTGGAAGAGGCCGGGTTCAAGGCCGCCGACGCCGAAATCGTGATGCAGCCGACCACCAGTGCCGAACTCGATCGCGATGGCGCTGAAAAAGTCCTCAAGCTGATCGACATGCTCGAAGACCTGGACGATGTGCAGAACGTCTACTCCAATGCGCAGATCTCCGATGAGGTCCTCGAGCAGCTAGGCTGATGCCGGCGCTTCAAGCCAGCAGGGCCTGACTGCTCCAAGCGTGTTTTCATTTTCAACTTGCAGGCCCTATGACTCTGATTCTTGGTATCGACCCCGGTTCGCGCATCACCGGTTTTGGCGTGGTCCGCCAGACCGCCCGGGGCTGCGAGTATGTGGCGTCGGGGTGCATTCGCACGGGCGCCGGCGAGTTGTCCGATCGCCTGCAGATCATCTTCCGTGGCGTCAGCGAGATCATTCGCCAGCACGGCCCGGTCACCATGGGCATCGAACGGGTGTTCATGGCGCGCAATCCGGATTCTGCGCTCAAGCTAGGCCAGGCCCGTGGCGCAGCCATCGTGGCTGGCGCTGAAGCGGGCCTGGAGATCGCCGAATACAGCGCCACCCAGGTCAAACAGGCAGTAGCCGGCACCGGCGCGGCCAATAAGGACCAGGTGATGCTGATGGTGATGCACCTGCTCAAGCTGACGCAAAAGCCGCAGATCGACGCCTCTGACGCCCTGGCTATCGCCCTCTGTCATGCCCACACCCGCTCCAGCCTGATCCCTCATGGCTTGACCACAGCGCGCAAGCGCGGCGGACGCTTGCGTCTGTAACCGCTTCATGCGCTGATACACATTTTGGCCGAGTGAAACGTTCACTCGGCGCATTTGCTGATAGGGTTGACCGGTCTGTGGCCGGCGCTCGAAAGGAAGGATCGAAACGTGATTGGACGTTTGCGCGGCACCCTGGCGGAAAAACAACCGCCGCACCTGATTATCGACGTCAACGGTCTGGGCTATGAGCTCGAAGTGCCGATGACCACGCTGTATCGCCTGCCCAAGGTGGGCGAGCCGGTGACTCTGCATACCCACCTGGTAGTGCGTGAAGACGCCCATCTGCTCTATGGCTTTGGCGAAAAGCGCGAGCGCGAGCTGTTTCGTGAGCTGATCCGTCTCAACGGCGTCGGCCCCAAGCTGGCGCTGGCGTTGATGTCCGGGCTTGAAATCGACGAGCTGGTGCGCTGCGTGCAGGCGCAGGATGCGTCGGTGCTGGTGCGCGTGCCCGGAGTTGGCAAAAAGACTGCCGAGCGCCTTCTGGTCGAGCTCAAAGACCGCTTCAAGGCCTGGGAAACATCGTCGTCGATGTTCACCTTGGTATCCGACGGCCCGGCGCCTGTCGGTGGCGCCTCCACTGCTGAAGCCGATGCAGTCAGTGCGCTGGTGTCGTTGGGCTACAAGCCGCAGGAGGCCAGCAAGGCTATCTCGCTGATCAAGGACAAGGCTGGCCTGAGCAGTGAAGACCTGATCCGCCGCAGCCTGCAAGGGATGATTAGCAAGTGATCGAAACCGACCGCCTGATCGCCGCTTCCGGACGCGACCGTGAAGAAGTCCAGGATCGTGCGATTCGCCCGCTGAGCCTTGATGAATACATCGGCCAGCCGGTGGTGCGCGACCAGATGGGCCTGTTCATCCAGGCTGCCCGTGGTCGCAACGAGTCCCTCGATCACACCCTGATCTTTGGCCCGCCTGGTCTGGGCAAGACGACGCTGGCCAACATCATTGCTCATGAAATGGGCGTTTCGGTGAAGAGCACTTCCGGGCCGATTCTTGAGCGGCCCGGTGATCTGGCGGCAATGTTGACCAACCTCGAGCCGCACGATGTGCTGTTCATCGATGAAATTCACCGCCTCTCGCCGATTGTCGAAGAAGTGCTGTACCCGGCGATGGAAGACTTCCAGCTCGACATCATGATTGGTGAAGGCCCCGCCGCGCGCTCGATCAAGCTTGATCTGCCGCCGTTCACCCTGGTCGGCGCGACCACCCGGGCCGGCATGCTGACCAACCCCTTGCGTGACCGCTTCGGCATCGTCCAGCGCCTGGAGTTCTACAGCGACAAGGACCTGGCCACCATCGTTACCCGTTCGGCGGGCATCCTGGGCCTGGTCATCGACGATCTGGGCGCCTTCGAGATTGCCCGCCGGGCACGCGGTACGCCGCGGATTGCCAACCGCCTGCTGCGCCGGGTGCGCGACTACGCGCAGGTGCGCGGAAAGGGCGAGATCACCAAGGCGGTGGCAGACCTGGCGCTGAATCTGCTGGATGTCGACGAGCGCGGCTTCGATCACTCCGACCGGCGTTTGCTGCTGACCATGATCGAGAAGTTCGATGGCGGACCGGTCGGGGTCGACAACCTTGCCGCAGCCATCAGCGAGGAGCGCCACACCATCGAGGATGTGCTCGAGCCGTACCTGATCCAGCAGGGTTACATCATGCGTACGCCACGTGGCCGCGTGGTGACGCGTCATGCCTATCTGCACTTTGGTTTGAACCTGCCCGGGCGTCTGGCTGACCCGGCGGATTTTTCTGATGTTGTCGATGAATGACAGATCAAAAGGCGGTTTCCGTGGTCGTACAGCTGGCATGCCCATGGCGCGCTGGCACGAAGACATTACCGAATGCAAAAACACTTGCCGGGCGGATTGGCAAGCCGAGGAGTAAGCACTAGAGTATGCGCGCGCAAAATGGGCTTGAATCGTTCGCACACCGCTGTCGCGTCTATTACGAAGATACCGACGCAGGCGGCGTGGTGTATTACGTCAACTACCTGAAATTCATGGAGCGTGCGCGCACCGAGCGGTTGCGTCACCTGGGTTTCTCCCAGCATCAACTGGCCGGGGAGAATCTGCTGTTCGTGGTTCACTCCACCGAGGCGCGCTACCACGCGCCGGCACGCCTGGATGACGAGTTGCGGGTAACCGCAGAAGTCGTCGAGGTGAACCGCGTCAGCCTGCGCTTCGTCCAGCAGGTATGGCGAGAACATGATGCAAAGCTGCTCTGTGAGGGGCAGTTCCTGGTGGCCGCTGTGCGCGCCGACACTTTCAAACCCCGAGCCATCCCCCCAGCGCTGCGCGACGCCTTCCTGGCGGGCGGCACGGGTACTCAATCGAATGCAGGAGAATAAGCGTGGAAGCTAACGTCGTCGACCATACCTCCATGTGGAGTCTGGTCAGCAATGCCAGCATCGTGGTGCAGCTGGTAATGCTGATTCTGGTGGCCGCCTCGGTCACTTCATGGATCATGATCTTTCAGCGCAGCAGCATGCTGCGCGCCGGTCGTCGTGCGCTGGATGCCTTCGAGGAGCGCTTCTGGTCGGGCATTGACTTGTCCAAGCTGTACCGTCAGGCAGGTAGCAATCCAGACCCGGATTCGGGTGTGGAGCAGGTGTTCCGCGCCGGCTTCAAGGAATTCTCGCGTCTGCGTCAGCAGCCGGGCGTAGACCCGGACGCAGTCATGGAAGGCGTTGGCCGTGCCATGCGCGTAGCCATCTCGCGTGAAGAGGAGAAGCTCGAGCAAAGCCTGCCGTTCTTGGCAACGGTAGGTTCGACCAGCCCGTATATCGGCCTGTTCGGTACCGTCTGGGGCATCATGAACTCGTTCCGCGGCCTGGCTTCTGCCCAGCAGGCAACCCTGGCCACCGTTGCGCCGGGCATTGCCGAGGCATTGATTGCCACTGCGATCGGCCTGTTCGCCGCGATCCCGGCCGTAATCGCCTATAACCGTTTCGCCGCACGCAGCGAAACGCTGATCGGCCGTTACTACACCTTCGCCGACGAGTTCCAGGCGATCCTGCACCGCAAAGTGCACACCAGCGAAGAGTAATCAGGTAGAAACCCATGGCCCGAGTTCGCCACAAACGCAAGCCCGTCGCCGAGATGAACGTGGTGCCCTACATCGACGTGATGCTGGTGCTGCTGGTCATCTTCATGGTGACGGCCCCGATGCTCAACCAAGGGGTCAAGGTCGATCTGCCCAAGGTTTCCAGCGAAGCCTTGCCGCAGGACAACAACGTCCAGATCCTTACCATCTCGATCAAGGCCGACAAGACCTACTACTGGAACCTTGGCAGCGAGGTCGATACCGACAAACAGATGGACAAGGCCATGACCTTGCCGGACATGACCAACGCCGTGACCAAGATCATTGCCGCCGGTCGCGACCAAGGCAAGCAGACCCAGGTCTTCATCCGTGGCGACAAGTCCGTCGATTACGGCTCGGTCATGGGCGCCATGGGCGGGTTGCAGAAGGCCGGTGTCGGTAACGTTGGCCTGATTACCGAGGCGCCCTGATGCAACAGCGAGAGCCATCTGCCTCGGAAAGCTACTTCTGGCCCAGTGTCTGGGCCATCGGCTTGCATGTCGTGGTGTTTGCGATGCTGTTCGTCAGCTTTGCCATGACGCCTGAACTGCCGCCGTCCAAGCCGATCGTTCAGGCTACGCTGTACCAGCTCAAGTCCAAGAGTCAGGCCACTACCCAGACCAATCAGAAGATTGCCGGGGAGGCGAAGAAAACCGCTTCGCGCCAGACCGAAGTCGAACAGCTGGAGCAGAAGAAGGTCGAACAGGAGGCCGTGAAGGCCGCGGAACAAAAGAAAGCCGACGCGGATCAAAAAGCCGAAGCTGCTCGCGAAGCCGCTGAAGCCAAAAAAGCCGAAGAAGCTGCCAAGACCGCTGAAGCCAAGAAGGCCTCCGAGGCCAAGAAAGCTGAAGAAGCGAAGAAAGCCGCGGAAAAACAGCAGGCTGATATCGCCAAGAAGAAGGCTGAAGAAGAGGCCAAGAAAAAGGCCGACGAAGAAGCCAAGAAAGACGCAGCTGAAGAGGCGAAGAAGAAAGCCGCCGAAGAAGCCAAGAAAAAAGCCGCCGAGGATGCCAAGAAGAAAACGGCAGCCGAGGAGGCGAAGAAGAAAGCAGCTGAAGAGGCCAAGAAAAAGGCCGCTGCAGATGCCCAGAAGAAAAAAGCCCAGGATGCAGCCCGCAAGGCGGCAGAAGACAAGAAAGCCCAGGCCCTGGCCGAGCTGTTGTCCGATACCACCGAGCGCCAGCAGGCTCTGGCTGACGAGCAGGGCGACCAGGTAGCCGGTGATTTCGACGACCTGATCCGTATGCGCGCTGCAGAAGGTTGGGCTCGTCCCCCTTCGGCACGCAAAGGCATGACGGTCGTGCTGCAGATCAACATGCTGCCCGATGGCACGATTACCAGCGTCAGCGTGGCCCGTGCCAGTGGCGACGGTCCGTTTGATGCTTCGGCGGTGGCAGCGGTTAAGAACATTGGTCGACTGACCGAAATGCAGGGCTTGAAGCCGAGCGATTTCAATGCGTACCGCTCATTCAAGATGACATTTACACCTGAGGATCTAGCGCTGTGATTAAACTCTTTCGAGGGCTGCTGGTCATGCTCTGCTGCGTGGCAGGTATGGCCGTAGCAGAGGAAAAGAACATCCTGGTCACCAGCGGTAGCGATCGGGCCACGCCCATCGCGGTAGTACCGTTCGGCCTGCAGGGTGGTAGCGTGCTGCCAGAAGACATGGCCGACATCATTGGCAATGACCTGCGCAACTCCGGCTACTACTCGCCGATTCCGCGGCAGAACATGATCAGCCAGCCAAGCCAGGCCAGCGAAGTCATCTTCCGCGACTGGAAAGCCTTGGGCGCCCAGTACGTGATGGTCGGCAGCATCGTGCCGTCCGGTGGCCGTCTGCAGGTGCAGTACGCCCTGTTCAACGTGGCTACCGAGCAGCAAGTGCTGACCGGTAGCGTTGCCGGTACCGTCGACCAGCTGCGCGACATGTCGCACTACATCGCCGACCAATCGTTCGAGAAGCTGACCGGCATCAAGGGTGCGTTTTCCACCCGTATGCTGTACGTGACCGCCGAGCGCTTCTCCGCCAACAATACCCGCTACACCCTGCAGCGTTCGGACTACGACGGCGCCCGCGCAGTGACTCTGCTGCAGTCGCGTGAGCCGATCCTGTCGCCACGCTTCGCACCGGATGGCAAGCGCATCGCCTATGTGTCGTTCGAGCAGCGTCGCCCACGTATCTTCGTCCAGCACATCGATACCGGTCGCCGTGAGCAGATCACCAACTTCGAAGGCCTCAACGGCGCGCCAGCCTGGTCGCCGGATGGTTCGCGCCTGGCGTTCGTACTGTCCAAGGATGGCAACCCGGACATCTATGTGATGAACATGGGTTCGCGTGCGATCAGCCGCGTAACTGCCGGTCCTGGTATCAACACCGAACCGTTCTGGGGTAAAGACGGCAACACGCTTTACTTCACCTCCGACCGTGGCGGCAAGCCGCAGATCTACAAGACTTCGGTCAGTGGCGGTTCCGCCGAGCGTGTAACGTTCGTGGGTAACTACAATGCCAACCCGAAACTTTCGGCGGACGAGAAGACCTTGGTAATGATTCATCGCCAACAAGGCTTCACCAACTTCAAAGTGGCCGCTCAGGACTTGCAACGTGGAAGTGTAAAGATTCTCTCAGAGACCAGTCTTGACGAGTCCCCCACTGTTGCGCCCAACGGCACCATGCTAATCTACGCCACCCGCCAGCAGGGCCGGGGAGTCTTGATGCTCGTCTCTCTCAACGGACGCGTGAGGCTCCCGCTTCCTACCGCGCAAGGCGAAGTCAGAGAACCGTCCTGGTCCCCTTACCTGAACTGATTGCGGCGTTACACCGTTTTGCTTAACACACTGGGGTTTCATTAGGAGTTTCACGATGGAAATGCTGAAGTTTGGTAAATTCGCTGCGCTGGCTCTGGCCATGGCTGTAGCTGTAGGTTGCTCTTCCAAAGGTGGCGACAACGCCGGCGAAGGCGCTGCTGTAGATCCTAACGCTGGTTACGGTGCCAACACTGGCGCTGTTGACGGCAGCCTGAGCGAAGAAGCCGCCCTGCGCGCAATCACCACCTTCTACTTCGAATACGACAGCTCGGATCTGAAGCCAGAAGCCATGCGCGCTCTGGATGTTCACGCCAAGGACCTGAAGTCCAACGGCAGCCGTGTTGTTCTGGAAGGCAACACCGACGAGCGTGGTACTCGCGAGTACAACATGGCTCTGGGTGAGCGTCGCGCCAAAGCCGTACAGCGTTACCTGGTTCTGCAGGGCGTTTCCCCTGCACAGCTGGAACTGGTTTCCTACGGTGAAGAGCGTCCAGTTGCCACCGGCAACGACGAGCAATCCTGGGCTCAGAACCGTCGCGTAGAACTGCGTAAGTAAGTCCTATGCGTACGTGCCGCCGTGCTTTGACCGTCCTCGCACTCAGCCTGCCCTTCACGGCGTGGGCTGCAGTCCCTGTAGTAGATGACAACGCGAGCAGTTATCCGCCCGCGGGTTATGGCACGAGCGGCGCCTATGCCGGAGCAGGGGCTTCAACCCCTGCTTCTGCACAGGGTCAGTTGTTCATGCAGCTGCAACAGATGCAGGATCAGATTTCCCGCCAGCAAGGCATCATCGAAGAGTTGCAGAACGATGTGTCGCGCATGAAGCAGGAAAACCTGGAGCGATACCAGGATCTGGACCGTCGCATCTCTAGTGGTGCCGCGCCTGCCGCGACTCCCGATAATTCTTCAACCGGTGGCGCCTCTGCTGCCGGTGCAGCAGCCGGCGCCGCTGGCGCTGCTACGCAACAACCGGTCGCGGGTGGCGAGCCGGCTGATCCGGCGAAAGAGAAGCTCTATTACGATGCTGCTTTCGACCTGATCAAGCAAAAGGATTTCGACAAGGCCAGCCAGGCGTTTACCGCCTTCCTGCGCAAGTACCCTAACAGCCAGTACGCCGGCAACGCGCAGTACTGGTTGGGTGAGGTGAACCTGGCCAAGGGCGACCTGCAAGGTGCAGCTCAGGCGTTTGCCAAGGTCAGCCAGTCGTATCCCAAGCACAGCAAAGTGCCTGATTCTCTGTACAAGCTGGCCGACGTCGAACGTCGCCTGGGCCGTACAGACAAGGTCAAAGGCATTCTGCAGCAAGTGGTTACCCAGTACCCCGGCACCTCCGCCGCGCAACTGGCGCAACGCGACCTGCAAAAGCTCTAAGCAGCCCGTTTGTGAGAAAACCCGCGCCTGGCGCGGGTTTTTTCGTTAGACTCTTGGCCCTTTTATCTAAACACGCTGCTGCGGATAACGCTTTGTCGAGTCCGCGACAGTGCCTGACGGAGGCGGACAGCCTGTTTAGCTGTCACGCCCGTGGCGATCATGCAAGATACCTTACGCATTACCGAAGTCTTTTACTCGTTGCAGGGTGAAACACGCACGGCTGGCCTGCCCACCGTGTTCGTGCGCCTGACTGGCTGCCCGTTGCGCTGCCAGTACTGCGACAGCGCCTATGCCTTCACTGGCGGCACAATTCGCAGCCTCGATTCGATCATGGAGCAGGTGGCGGGCTTTCGTCCGCGGTATATCTGCGTTACCGGTGGCGAGCCGTTGGCCCAGCCCAACGCATTGCCGCTGCTCGAGCGTTTGTGCGATGCAGGCTATGAGGTGTCGCTGGAAACCAGCGGCGCGCTGGATATTTCCAAGGTCGACAGCCGCGTCAGCCGCGTGGTCGACCTGAAGACCCCGGCCTCGGAAGAATCGCACCGCAACCGCTATGAGAACATCGAACTGCTGACCCGCAATGACCAGGTCAAGTTCGTCATCTGTTCGCGCGAGGACTATGACTGGGCCGTCTCCAAGCTGATCCAGTACAACCTCGATCAGCGCGCAGGCGAAGTGCTGTTCTCGCCCAGCCATCATCAGGTCAGTGCCAGTGATCTGGCTGACTGGATCGTTGCTGACAACCTGCCCGTGCGCTTCCAGTTGCAGCTGCACAAGCTGCTGTGGAACGACGAACCCGGCCGCTGAAACCCAAGGACCAAGACATGACTGACAAGCGCGCGGTAATCCTGCTCTCCGGTGGCCTCGACTCGGCCACCGTGGTCGCCATGGCCCAGGCCGATGGCTACAGCTGCTACACCATGAGTTTTGACTACGGCCAGCGTCACCGCGCCGAGCTCGACGCAGCCGCTCGAGTGGCCCGCGATATGGGTGTGGTCGAGCACAAGGTGATCGGCCTCAACCTTGATGGCATCGGCGGCTCGGCGTTGACCGACAGCAGCATCGACGTGCCTGAGGCGCCTGGCGAAGGCATCCCCGTCACCTACGTGCCGGCACGCAACACCGTATTCCTGTCGCTGGCCCTGGGCTGGGCCGAGGTGCTGCAAGCGCGAGACATCTTCATTGGTGTCAACGCAGTGGATTACTCCGGCTACCCGGATTGCCGCCCTGAGTTCGTCGAAGCGTTCGAGCGCATGGCCAACCTGGCTACCAAAGCCGGTGTCGAAGGGCAGGGCTTCCGCATTCAGGCGCCGCTGCAGAACATGAGCAAGGCGCAGATCGTCCAGGCCGGTGTTGCTCGCGGGGTCGATTACAGCCTGACAGTGTCCTGCTACCAGGCTGATGATCAGGGCCGCGCCTGCCGCAAATGCGACAGCTGCCGCTTGCGCGCCGACGGCTTCAAGGCGGCCGGTGTGGAAGATCCGACCCGTTATTTCTAGGATTTTTTACTGATGGGGTGTTGATTTCTCGTTAGAAATCAGTATTATACGCGCCATCAAAAGGGTCGTTAGCTCAGTTGGTAGAGCAGTTGGCTTTTAACCAATTGGTCGTAGGTTCGAATCCTACACGACCCACCATTTTTACAGCTGTGCGGAGCCAGCCTCTGGCTTGTTTCAGTGTCAAATCAAGATGAAAAAGCCCGCCTCTCATGGCGGGCTTTTTCGTTTTTGCAGTTATATCCCCGGTCTTCACCAGTGCTGCTGCAGTGGCGCCGGGCCTGCCAGCGAAGGGAACAGCGGCAGTACATCGCTGGCCAGTTCATCAATGATGTCGGCAGGTGGTCGTTGCGCCAGGTGCATGCCCAGTGCGGCGTGGTTCACGCCGGCCGCTTGCCATTCTTGCAGCAGCGCAATCAGGCCTTTGCGTCCGGTCTTCAGTACATAGCCGCCATGCAGTGGCGTGCGAGGGAAGTCCGGGTTTTCATCGAGGTCGATCCATTCGTTGGTGACATGCGGGCGGAAGCCCTGGTCAGGAATCATGGCGCGCCACGCTCGGATTTTTTCCCCCAGGCGCTTGGGTCCCAGGCTGTTCTGGGTGGATTCCGGATAGGTCAGCCAGCCGTCTGCGTGGGTGCCCAGCCACTGCGGGGATTGCCTGGAGGTGCCGGTCACCAGGAGCGGGATGCGTCCTGTTGCCGGCCTGGGCAACAGCTGCACGTCATCCAGCTGCCCAAGCGGGGAGTTGATCGGGCCGCCATCGCCTTGGGTCAGTTGCCGGAAGTAGTCGACCGCTTGGGCAAAGCGTTCGCCTCGGTTTGCATGCTCAATGCCATAGGCCGGAAATTCAACTGGACGATCACCGGAGGCGATGCCCATCACCAGTCGGCCGCCAGACAGCTGGTCAATGCTGGTAGCAGCTTTGGCCAGGTCGATCGGGTGGCGCAAGCTGAATATCGCACTGCCGGTAGCCAGGCTTATGTGGCGGGTCTGCCCAGCCAAGAACGCCAGATAAATGAACGGGTCGAACAGCTGTCCTGCATCACCGAAATAAGGGTCGAACAATGGCACATCGCGTACCCACGTCGCTGCGAAGCCTTGGGCATCCAGCTGTTTGACCAGCTCGGCCTGACCAGTAAGTACGTTCATGTCTCCTTCATAAAAGCGCAGCGGAAGAAAAATCCCGAGGGTTAACTGGCCCTCGGCGAACATCCTTCGATAGCCCGGGTGGCTTGAAAATGCCGGTGCGCTGGCGCCGGTGGTGGCGTAGGTGGGTGGTTCAATTGCGGTCTGATTCATGTCAGGTTCCTTCCATATGCATGCTCAAGGGCCGGTGGCTCGGTGGGGCAGGCTGATACCGCGCTGCACAGCAGGACGCTCGGCCACCCGTTGATGCCAGGCGCTCAAGTGGCTGAACTGGCTGAAATCGAAAGCGACCAGTTCGGCAATATGCATCCAGCCGAACGTGGCGATATCGGCAATGCTGTAGGTATCGCCCGCTAACCAGTCGTTGTCCTTCAACTGATGGTCCAGCGTGGCGAAGGCTTGCTCTGTCAGTGTTCGAAAACGCCGTGCTACGAGCGGATTAGATTGCTTGTCGAAGAGCTCGTAATGCACCCGCTGCCCAAGGATTGGGCCTGTGCTGGAGGCATGAAACAGCAGCCAGGTGATGGCGGCCCAGCGTTGCTGCGGTTCGTCCGGAAGCAACCGTTGAGACTTCTCGGCGAGGTACAGCAAGATAGCGGCAGATTCGAACAGGACGATCCCGGTGCCTTGGTCGACCAGTACCGGGATGCGCCCGTGCGGATTGAGCTGTAAAAACTCAGATTGGCGATGCTCGTTTTGGTCAATGCGAACATGCCGCAGCAGGTAGGGCAAAGCCATCTCTTCAAGTGCAACAGTTATCTTGAAGCCATTAGGTGAGCTATCTGTATAAAGAATCAGGTCAGGCACTTTCATCTGTGTTAAACCTTCCGTGCTCGGCTTTGATCAAAGTCTCCGGGACCATCCTAGGGTTAGGCGCAGGCGCTGGAAAACGATAAATTCTGCGCGCTCGAGTTAGAATTTCTAAACTTACGAGGTGCCCATGGGCGCTGTGTTGCCGCTACTTGCGCTACGTGCTTTCACTGAAACGGGTCGCTTGGGCAGCCTGAAGGCTGCTGCCAAGAGCCTGGGCGTGACGCCTGGCGCTGTCAGTCAGCAGATTCGCTTGCTCGAGGAGCGGGTAGGTGTGTCGTTGTTTGTCCGCGGCCGCCACGGTGTCCACCTCAGCGAAGCGGGTGCACGGGTGCACCCGGGATTGCTCCGCGGGTTCGACCAGATAGAAAAGTCACTGGAGGCCTTGCAGACGCTGGCGGCAGAAAAGGCCATCACCATCAGTACCGTGCCCTCGTTTGCTTCGGCCTGGCTGGTACCGCGGCTTGGGCGTTTTCATGAGCTTTATCCGCACATCGAGGTGCGGGTCGAGGCATCTGCGCAGATTGTCAACTTCAGGCGCGACCGAATCGACGTCGCTTTGCGTCACGGCTTGGGTCAGTACCCCGATCTTGAGTCCATCCGCTTGATGGCACCTGTGCTATTACCTGTGGCGAGTCCGGCACTGCTCGCCAAGGGGCGGCTTATCGAGCATCCGCAGGACTGCCTCGACTATCCGCTGCTGCAGGACGCCGACCGCGCCGACTGGTCGCTTTGGCTGCAGGCGCTTGGTGTCGAAGTGGGGGACCAGGCCAAGCGGGGTGCCAGTTTTGATGAGGATCTGCTGTTGCTGCGCGCTGCGGCAGCGGGGCAGGGTATCGCCTTGGTGCAGGACACTCATGCCCAGGAGGATATCGATTCCGGCAGGTTGGTGGTTGCGCTGGACAGGCCTTGGCCTTCTCGCTTTGCCTACTACATCGTGTGCCGTCACGAGTCGCTGCAGCGAGCCGAAGTGCAGGCATTCGTCGGCTGGATCAAGGATGAGGCGGCCGCCGATACAGGCCAGCCCTGCTGACAGGCACCTATTCCGCCCATTCCGGATCCCCGGTAAATACCACGGTGATCCAGCGATCCGGCCCTTCGCCGCCCACGGCATCGCCGATCTCGTTGCGCAGGGCATCCCACTCGGCGATGGTCCGTGCCGCCATGTCGGCAGGCACGATGAAGTACAGCTCGATCTCGCGCGAGCGCCCGACCTTGGCCACATACGCCCGAAACGACTGCAGCCCATGCTTGCGCACGAACGCCTGGGCGACGCTGTCGACATGTTGCTTGAGATCGCTCGGGGTCACCAAAAAGATATCCGCCAGTGCCTGGCGAACCACCGACAACGGCAGCGGGATGATCACCAGGCACACCAGCCCGAGCACTGCCGGGTCGATGTACGGTGAAATCCACTGCCACTGCGTGCCCTGAATCGCCAGGCCCACGCAGAAGGCAATCAACAGCGCAGCGGTGATGCTTGCCGACATGACCCAGCCCTTGACGTCCATGCGCACGAAGTCTGAGTTGAGCGTGCGATTGGCGCGAGCTTCGACCACGGCGATGGTGACGCAGGCGATCACGGTCAGTACGGCGTAGATCAGGGCGAGGCCGAATTCGAGGTCGCGGCCGCCTTCAAGCAGGCTGCTCACGGCGTTGATCAGGGCATAGATGGCCACGCCGCTGAGCAGAATGCCATTGAGCGCAAGCACCATCGGTTCGAGGTGCCAGAAGCCCATGCTGAAGCGCTCGCGTAGCTTGCGCGACATCTGCGCGCTGCTGACGTGGGCGGTGATCAGCTTGACCACCACCAGCGACAAACCGCTCATGCTGGCGTCGACCAGCGAATAGACCCCGTCGAACACAATCGAGAACGAGCCCGAGGCGAGGCCGAAGGCGATGCCGATGGTGGCGATGAACAAGGTGACCGCGATCGAGGTGCGCAGCAGGCCCTGCTCGCAGGTCAGGTCGAAAAAAGCCGGTTTGGGTGTGATCTGCATAACTGAGACTCTTGTACGGCGGCAATGCCGGGGATAACGGCCTCGGCGTTACCGAGGCCAGTACAGACTAGACGCGAAACTGCGCCATCAATGCTTGTTGCTGATTGGCCAGATGGTTCAGCGCTTGGCTGATGCGTGCCGATTCGTCGGCCTGGCCGGCGAGCGAGTCGGTGACGTCACGAATGCCGGCCACATTGCGGTTCACTTCTTCGGCCACGGCGCTTTGCTCCTCGGCAGCCGAGGCGATCTGCAGGTTCATGTCGGTGATTACCGCGACGGCCTCGCCAATGCGCTGCAGCGCGGGCATTGCCTGCTCCATCTGCTGTGCGCTGTCCTGGGCCTGGCGCTGGCCGGCCTGCATGGTGCCGACCACGGCTTCGCTGCCCTGCTGCAGGCCTTCGATCACCTGGCGGATCTCTTCGACCGACACCTGAGTACGCTGGGCCAGGCTGCGCACCTCATCGGCCACCACCGCGAAACCGCGCCCGGCTTCACCGGCGCGCGCTGCTTCGATGGCGGCGTTGAGTGCAAGCAGGTTGGTCTGCTCGGCAATGGCGCGGATCACCTCCAGCACCGCGCCGATCTGCTCGCTGCGGCTTTCCAGCGCTTTCGCCTGATCCATCGCCGCATCCATATCGCTGGCCAGTTGAGCGATTGCCCGGCGAGTGTCGGCTACCCGCTGCAGGCCTTCGCGGCTGGCCTGGTCGGCACCGCGTGCGGCCTGTGCGGCTTGCGCGGCGTTGTGGGCGACGTCTTGCGCGGTGGCGCTCATCTCATTGGCGGCGGTGGCCACCTGCTCGATCTCGCGTTGCTGTTGTTGCATGCCATTGCTGGTCTGGCTGGCGATGGCGGCTGACTGGTCGGCGGTGCCGCGGGCGTCCTGCAGCGAGGCTTTGACCTGGGCAATCACCGGTTGCAGCTTGTCGAGAAAACGGTTGAACCAGCTGGTCAGTTGCCCTAGTTCATCATCGCGGGCGTAGTCCAGCCGGCGGGTCAGGTCGCCTTCGCCGCTGGCAATATCCTGCAGACGCTTGGCCACCATCAAGATCGGCCGGGTGACGCCGCGCGCGGTCAGCCAGACCAGCAGCAAGCCCAGTACCGCAGCAAACAGGCCGACGGCCAGGCTGATCAGGTTGGCGTCCTGGTTATGCCCGGCCAGGCGCTGATTGAGGGCAACTGCCGGCGCCTGCAGGACGGCCTCGGGCAGCTCCAGTAGAACTTGCCACGGCGCGGCCTCAGGGATGGGCGCGAAGGGCTGCGAGACGCGCATCTGGCCGTGATCCAGGCGCCGCACTGGCTGCCCGGCAAGCAAACTGGGCAACAGCTCGCGGGCTGGGCCGCTGAGTATCTGTTCCAGCGGTTTGCTCAGTTGCGCGGCATCGGCGCTGTGGCCGGCGAGCAAGCCCGCCGGGCTGACGATGCTGACCTGCCCCTGGCCATCGAACAGCTCCTGACGCCCGCTCAGACTCAGTTGCTGGAGGTTGTCCAGGCTGATGTCCAGGCCGACTACGGCGATGACCTTGCCGTTATCCATGATCGGCAGGGCGATGCTGGTAATCAGCACCTGCTGGCCGTTGATTTCGTCAAAATAGGGATCGACCACACAAGCCTTGGCGGTTTGTTCCGGGCAGGTGAGCCAGCGGTTGTAGGGCGAGCCGTTTGCGCCAATGCTGCTGTCGGCAAGCATCGCCTCGGGCATGGCTTCGGCCGTCAGCGTGCCGGGCCGTGCTTGCGACCAGTACAGCGAGAAGCGCCCGCTGTCGTTGCTACCTTGCTCGGGCTGGTTGATGAAGCGCGCGTCCTGTTGATCGAGGGCGTTGGGTTGGAACACCAGATACAGGCCGATCAGGCCAGGGTTACCTGCCAGCGCCGCGCGCGCCTGTGCGCTCAATGCCGCGCGCAGATCGCTGTCGCCGCGCTGCCTGAGCACCTGCACCAGGCGGCTGAAACCGCTGCCGTATTGGTAGGCATCCATGAAGTAGCGCTGAATGCGCAGTGCCTGGGTCTCGGCCTGAGCCTGCAGGCGCAGGCGTGCGCTGTGGTCGAGCAGTTCGCTGTTGGCGCTGAACACTTGCGCTGCGCTGCGGCGCGCCTGGGTCAGCGAAGTGGCCACCAGCAGGGCGACGATGACCAGCAGGCACAGGCCGGCGAGCAGGGTGATCTTCCACTGGATGGAAAGGCGGCGCAGGAGCATGGGTTTTCCTTCTCGAACAGAGCGACGCCCGCATCAAGCGGGCGTCGGTGGGGAGGCTCAGTCAGCGATACAGTTGGGTGGCGCGATGCGAAACGCCTTGGTCAGCCAGCCAAGGTAGATCAGCCCGGCCAGTGCCCAGGCACCGCCAAACAGCAGCGAGTGCTGATTGAGGTCCAGCCAAAGCGAGACGATGATGCAAAAGCCTATGGTCGGCAGCACCAGGTACTTGAAGGTCTGGGCCAGGCTCTTGCGACCCTTCTCGCGTAGGTAGCAATGGTTGATTACCGCCAGATTGACGAAGCTGAACGCAACCAAGGCGCCGAAGTTGATTACCGAGGTGGCCGTGACCAGATCGAAGAAGATCGCCGACAGCGCCACCAGGCCGACCACGGCAATGTTCAGCACCGGCGTCTTGTAGCGAGGATGCAGGCGGGCGAACACCCTAGTCGGGATTACACCGTCGCGGCCCATCACATACAGCAGCCGTGACACGCTGGTTTGCGAAGCCAGGCCAGAGGCGATGGTATTGATCACCGTGCAAGCGATGAACACCGACTGGAACAGCTTGCCACCGACGTACAGGGCGATCTCCGGCAGCGCCGCTTCCTGATCATGGAAGCGCTGCATGGTCGGGAAATAGGCCTGGATGAAGTAGGACACGAGAATGAACACCACGCCGCCGATCAAGGCGGTCAGAAAGATCGCTCGCGGAATGGTCTTGCCCGGATCGCGAGTTTCTTCCGACAGGCAGGTCACCGCATCGAAACCCAAGAACGAGAAGCACAGAATAGTCGCGCCGGCGGCCAGTGCGCTGAACTGCACCTGTGGGTCGACAAACGGGATCAGGCTCCAGGCAGTGCCCAGGCCCTCGCCATGCTCAAGGCCACGTGCGCAGAGGTAGATGAACACGCTGATGATCACCACCTGCACGGCCACGAACAGGGCATTGAAGTGGGCCACCAGGTTGACGCTGCGCATGTTGACCAGGCTGATCAAGGTGACGAAGCCGGCCACCCAGATCCACTGCGGCACCTCAGGGAACATCGCCGACAGGTACAGCTTGGCCAGCAGGGCGTTGACCATCGGCAGTAACAGGTAATCCAGCAGCGATGACCAGCCGACCAGAAAACCCACATGTGGATTGATCGCCCGCTGAGTGTAGGTGTAGGCCGAGCCAGACTGCGGAAACCGGCGTACCAGCGTGCCGTAGCTCACTGCGGTAAACAGGACGCCTAGCAGCGCCAGTATGTAGGCACTGGGCACATGCCCGGCAGTAATCCCGGAAACGATGCCAAAGGTGTCGAAGACGGTCATCGGCGTCAGATAAGCCAGACCGATGATCACCACATGCCACAAGCGTAGAGATTTGCGGAACTGCCCGCCGGTGCTTGGATCAGGCTGCATGCGTGCGATGCTCCTGAGGCTGAACGGTGGGCGAGTGGGGAGGCGGGCACAGCCAGGTCGTGCGGATGAGCTCCATGTTGTTCACCTTTTATGTCGGAGCAAGGGCGGGCGCATGCGAGGCGCCGGTGGCATGGCTGACAGGGCCGCAGCGAAGGTCCACAGCGCGCAGGGTCCTTTATGGGGCAGGTAAGCGCGCTGCGGTTGTTCTTCGTTGTCGAGCGCTGAAGCAAGGTGGTTAAAATAAAAAACGATGCTGGTTAGAGTGTCAAGTTAAACATGACAGAATGTAACTGGAGGCAAGCTTTTATCGATTAATTGAAGGCCATTCGCCTAGTCTTGGCATATTTTTGCGAAAAGTGCAGATTTTTCTGTCCGTAAAAATTGACGTCTCCTGATCGGGAAACACATCCGCAGCAAATTTTTGCCAGGTGAGTCCGGCGCATCCAGCTGTCGTCGGTGGTACCCTTCATGCCCAGCGCGACGATGTCGCATCCAGCCCCCTTATGGAAAGCAATCGGTTCAATTCATGAAGAAATCAGTAGGCATTCTCTCAGGCCTGGCCGTCGCCATCGCCATCGCAGCCACCGCTGGCGCCTGGTACACCGGCAAGCAACTGCCCGCCGAGTTGCAGGCCTCGGTCACCCGTGCCAACGAAGAACTGCTCAAGGCCACGGCGGGTACCGGCGGCAGCATGAGCCTGGAACTGACCTCGCTGGAGCAGCACTTCTTCAGCAGCACCGCGCACTACCGGCTCAAGGCCAAGGACGTCTGGCTGGGCGAAGGCCAGGCGCTGAACTTCGATGTTGGCATCACTGATCAGCTTGAGCACGGGCCATTCCCGTGGTCGCGGGTCAAGGCGCTGAAACTGATGCCGGTGATGGTTTCGAGCAACAGCGTGCTCGACAAGGACGAGACCACAGCCAAATGGTACAGCGCGGCAGGCGAGCAAGCGCCGATCACCGCCCAGGTTGACGTCGGCTATGGCGGCCACATCGACAGTGATATTCGCCTGGCGCCGGTCAAGCTCAACGAGGCCGAAGGTAACAGCGTCGACTTCTCCGGCATGCAAGTGCTGCTCAGCGGCGACCGTGAAGGCAAGGCCGTGAAGATTCACGCCAACGCTGATCGTCTGGTGATGAAGCTGGTGGGTCAAGACCACCCGCCAGCGACTTTCACTCTGGACAAGTTCCGGGTCGGCGGCAACCTCGCCAGCACTGACCACGACATGGTCTATGTCGGCAACGTCGATGTCCTGCTCGGTCAGATGCAGGCTGTGCTTGGGCCAAAGCAGGAAGTGCTGCTGCTCAAGGATCTGGAGCAAACCAACCTGTACACGGCCGAAGGTACTGACAAGATCGGCGGCCGAATCGCGTACAAGGTCGGCGACATCAACTACGCCAACCGCGCCGTAGGCAGCGGCAAGATGGTCGTGACCATGAACTCGGTCGACGTGCTGGCCCTGCAGTCGCTGGCAGAGTGGTACCAGACCAAGCTGCCTGAGGTGCAGGCCATGCAAGCGGCCACTGCCGCTGGCGAGCCAATGCCGTCGTTCAACATGAGCGAGGAAGAGAAGGTCAAGGTTCAGGCAGACCTGCAGAAGATGCTTGCCGCCAAACCAAAGCTGGCCCTGGAGGAGCTGTCGTTCAAGACTGCCAATGGCCAGAGCCACTTCAAGCTGGCGCTGGACTTCGCCCCGCCAAGCTCGTTCGACCTGCCGCCTGATCAATTGGCCAAGCAACTGATCAGCCAGCTCAAAGGCGAACTGCTGGTATCCAAGCCAATGGTCGGCGACCTGACCACCTTGCAGGCCCTGCTCGACGGCCAGACCGACGCCCAGGCGATTGCTCAGCAGTCCAGCCAGGCCGGTGAAATGCTCGGCATGATGGCGCTGCAAAGCGGCATGGCCACAGTCAAGGGTGACGACGTCGTGTCCAACCTGCACTACGCCGATGGCATGGTCGACTTCAACGGCAAGAAAATGACCGTTGAAGAGTTCGTCATGAGCCTGGCTGCGCTCATGGCAGCGCCGTGGCCGCAGGGCTGACCGTGTGAAGGCGGGACCAGGTAATGGCGGGGCAAGCCCACGGTTACCTGGCCCCGCAACTGCAAGCACTCGCGCGCAATCAGGTCAGCTACGCCGGCCTGATTGGCACGCGCAGAAATCGCTTTTGCAAAGACCTGATTGGCTGTAGCCTTCGGCGCGATAATAATCCGCGCCCGCAGAAGGCCGTGATGGCCTGTCTGGCCGTCCGGCGTCATTAGCCTGACTGCCAGGGCCCGGTGATACTCTTGACTGACGCGCACGCGCGCCCGCAGGTCCAGCGATCATGACCCAGATTTCCGAACGGCTGTTGGTTCAAGCTCACCTTGATGCCAAGCAACCCCATCCCCTGACGCCCGCGCAGGAGGCCGAATACCGTGCGGCCATCGCTGCCGAGCTCAAGGCCCAGAATGCTGTGCTGGTTGCGCATTTCTACTGTGACCCGGTGATCCAGGCCTTGGCCGAAGAAACCGGCGGCTGTGTTTCCGACTCGCTGGAAATGGCCCGCTTCGGCAAGAACCACCCGGCCGACACCGTAATTGTCGCCGGCGTGCGCTTCATGGGCGAAACGGCCAAAATCCTCACCCCGGAAAAACGCATCCTGATGCCAACCCTGGAAGCGACCTGCTCGCTTGACCTCGGTTGCCCGGTAGAAGAGTTTTCAGCGTTCTGCGACAAGCATCCCGAGCGGACCGTGGTGGTGTATGCCAACACCTCGGCAGCGGTCAAGGCGCGTGCCGACTGGGTGGTGACCTCCAGTTGCGCGCTGGAAATCGTCGAAACCCTGATGGATAACGGCGAGAAAATCATCTGGGGGCCGGACCAGCATCTGGGCCGCTACATCCAGAAAAAGACCGGCGCCGACATGCTGCTGTGGGACGGTGCCTGCATCGTTCACGAGGAGTTCAAGTCGCGCCAGCTCGCCGACATGAAGGCGCTGCATCCGGATGCGGCGATTCTGGTCCACCCGGAGTCGCCTGAGTCGGTGATCGACCTGGCCGATGCGGTAGGCTCGACCAGCCAGCTGATCAAGGCTGCGCAGACCCTGCCGAACAAGACCTTCATCGTTGCCACCGACAGCGGCATCTTCTACAAGATGCAGCAGTTGTGCCCGGACAAGGTTTTTGTCGCCGCGCCTACCGCGGGCAATGGCGCCGCCTGCCGCAGCTGTGCGCACTGCCCATGGATGGCGATGAATACCCTCGAGCGTACCCTCGACTGCCTGCGCACCGGCAGCAACGAGATCCTGGTCGATCCCGCCTTGATCCCACGCGCAATCAAACCGCTCAACCGCATGCTCGACTTCACTCAGGCGGCCCGCTTGAAGTTGTCCGGCAACGCCTGATCCACAGCTCGGGCGCCGCCGGGCAAGCCGGCGTCGCCTGAACGCTGTTTAGCGCATCATCTCTTTGACCATCCGCTGCTGCTCGAGAATCTGCCGCTGACGCGCATCGATCTGCGACGCCAGCGGGAAGTTGCTGCCCGCGCGGCGTTTGGCGAAGTCCAGCTGCTGCACCGCCTGGTCAAAATCACCGACCAGGGTGAAGTACTCGGCGCGTGCCCGGTGCAGGCCGATGGTATTGCCCGACAGCCCGCGCACTTCAGCCACTTCGTACCAGACGTCCGGGTCGTCCGGGCGCTTCTTGACCAGGTCATCCAGCACTTTTTCAGCTTCAGCCGGCTTGCCCTGCTTGATCAACAAGTCGGCGCGCGCCTGCTGCAGCGGATAATTGTTCGGGTACAGGCTGCGTAGCCGCTCGGCCCGCTGCTGCGCGTCGGCCAGGCGATTGTTGGTGATCTCCAGGTCGATCTGCGCCAGGTTGTAGGTGATGTCGTCGGGCGCCTTGGCCAGCAGCTGCTTGAGGTTGTCCCGCGCTTCGTTGAGGCTGCCGCCTTTGATCTGCGCCAGCGCAAGGCCGTAGCGCGCAGCATCCAGCTTGGGGTCATCCGCGAGCTGATCGCGGAAGCGTTTGGCTGCGAGTCCCGGCGTGCCCTCATAGGTCAGGGCGACACGGGCGCGAATCAGCTGATAACGCAGGCTGTCTTCGACGCCACCCTTGGGCATCTGCTCGGCGCGGTTACGGGTGTCGGCGATACGCGATTCGGTCACCGGGTGAGTCAGGAGAAACTCCGGCGGCTTGGCGCCGTAGCGGTACTGCCGGGCCAGGCGCTCGAACATGCTCGGCATGGTGCGCGGGTCGAAGCCGGCCTTTTTCAGGTTCTCGATACCGATGCGGTCGGCTTCCTGCTCATTTTGCCGCGAGAAGCGCCGCTGCTCCTGAATCGCCGCTGCCTGAGTGCCAGCAATCAAGCCGATCCCAGCGTCGCCACCACCGCCCGCCGCCAGCACGATGCCGGCCAACAGTGCGGCCATCATCGGTACCTGCATGCGCTGCTGAGCTTCTATCCCTCGGGCAAAGTGGCGCTGGGACAAGTGCGCCAGTTCGTGGGCCAGTACCGAGGCGTATTCACCTTCGGTCTGGGCATTGAGGAACAGCCCGCCGTTGACCCCGACAATCCCGCCGGGAGCTGCGAAGGCGTTCAGCTCGCGGCTGTCGATAAGCACGAATTCCAGCCGGCGATCCTGCAGTTGGCTGGTCTCTGCCAGGCGATAGACGCTGGTTTCGACGTAGTCCTTGAGCTGCGGGTCATTCAGCTGGCGCACTTGCCCGCGCAGCAGGCTGAGCCAGGCGCGGCCAAGTTCATGCTCTTGCTGTGGGGAGACGATTGCAGAACTGGCATCGCCCAGTGACGGCAGATCATCGGCATGCCCAGGCAGGGCCATCAGGCAGGCCAGCGTCAGCAGGGTGGGGCGCAGTAGATTCATGCACGAAGCTCGCGTCGGATCAAAGACTCGTACTGTAGCCCGCTCACACCTTGACGACCAGTGGCGGTATCCTACGAAGCTTGTCTGCCATGCACCGTTGCTACTGCCAGGAGCTCCTTGGATGATTGATACCCTGACCTGCGACGCCGAACTCGACGCCAGCGGGCTGAACTGCCCATTGCCGCTGCTCAAGGCAAAAATGCAGCTGAACCAAATGGCGGCGGGCGCGGTGCTGAAGGTGATTTCCACCGACGCCGGCTCGCAGCGCGACTTCAGCACTTTCGCCCGTTTGTCCGGTCATAGCCTGCTGCAACAAAGCGCCGACGCCGGCGTGTATACCTACTGGCTGCGCAAGGCCTGAGTTTTCCCCAAGGATCGTCAATGTTCAAAGTGCTTCGCGACTGGATGCAGCGCTACTTCTCCGATGAAGAGGCAGTAGTGCTGGCGGTCCTGCTGGTTCTGGCTTTTACTGCCGTGCTAACCCTCGGCGGCATGCTCGCGCCGGTGCTGGCGGGGATGGTCCTGGCGTATCTGATGCAGGGTCTGGTCAACGCACTGGAGCGGATGAAGGTGCCCAGTGGCGTTGCGGTGGGCCTGGTGTTTACCTTGTTCATCGGCGCGCTGGGGGTCTTTCTGCTGGTGCTGGTGCCGCTGCTCTGGCACCAGTTGATCACCCTGTTCAATGAGCTGCCGGGGATGCTTGGCAAATGGCAATCGCTGCTGTTGCTGTTGCCCGAGCGCTATCCGCACCTGGTCTCCGACGAGCAGGTGCTACGCGCCATCGAATCGGTGCGCGGCGAGATCGGCAAGTTTGGCCAATGGGCGCTGACCTTCTCGCTGTCGAGCCTGCCGCTGCTGGTCAGCGCCATGATCTACCTGGTGCTGGTGCCGATCCTGGTGTTCTTCTTCCTCAAGGACCGCGAGTTGATCGGGCGCTGGGTCAGCGGCTACTTGCCGCGCGAGCGCAGGCTGCTGACCCGGGTCGGTGACGAGATGAACCGGCAGATCGCCAATTACATTCGCGGCAAGGGCATCGAGATCCTGATTTGCGGGATCGCCACCTACATCGCCTTCATCAGCCTGGGGCTGAACTACGCCGCGCTGCTGGCGCTGTTGGTCGGGCTGTCGGTGGTGGTGCCGTACGTGGGGGCGGTGGTGGTCACCGTGCCGGTCACCTTGATCGCGCTGTTCCAGTGGGGTTGGGGCGATCAGTTCATCTACCTGATGGCGGTGTACGCAATCATTCAGGCGCTGGACGGCAACGTGCTGGTGCCGCTGCTGTTCTCTGAGGCGGTCAGCCTGCACCCGGTCGCGATCATCTGCGCGGTGCTGCTGTTTGGCGGGCTGTGGGGGTTCTGGGGGATCTTCTTTGCCATTCCGCTGGCGACCCTGTTCAAGGCCGTGCTGGATGCCTGGCCGCGCCAGGAGCCGCCGGTGGCGCCACTGCTGTAACCAAGTCGGGGCCGCGCAATGCGGCCCCGATTGTTTCAGCCCTGGTTGAGGGCCTGCGCTGCTGCGAGCACGGCGTCGACATGGCCTGGCACTTTCACCCCGCGCCATTCCTGACGCAGGACACCGTCCTTGTCGATCAGGAAGGTGCTGCGGTCGACACCCAGGTATTCCTTGCCGTAGAGCTTCTTCAGCTTGATCACGTCGAACTGCTGGCAGAGCGCCTCGTCCTTGTCGCTGATCAGCTCGAAGGTAAAGCCCTGCTTGGCCTTGAAGTTCTCGTGCGACTTCAGGCCGTCACGCGAGACGCCGAACACCACGGTGTTGGCAGCGCTGAACGCGTCGAGCTGATCGCGAAAGCCCTGGCCCTGGGTGGTGCAACCGGGGGTGCTGTCCTTGGGGTAGAAATACAGCACCACCTGCTTGCCCTTGAGCTCAGCCAGGCTGACGCTCTGGCCGCTGGTGGCCTGGGCCTGGAAGTCGGCGACAGGTTGATCGAGGGTTACCGTCATGTGAGGCTCCTTACACCGGGTTTTGAGGGCGCCATGGTTCGATCAGGGCATCCAGGTTCAGTGCGTCGGCAAAGTCCAGGAACTGATCGCGCAGCCAGCTGATCTGGGTGCCGGCCGGCAATACCACAGTGAACTGGGCATTGAGCATGCTGCTGCCGGTTTGCGGCGCCAGGTAGGTATCGCAGGTCATCGCTTCGAGCTCGACGTTGTGGTCGAGGAAGAACTGGCACAGCTCGTTGATGATGTCCGGGCGATAGGCGGCGCTGACATAAGCCACATAAGGCAGGGCCTGCGGGCGCACTTCCTGATCGGCGCTGCGCACCACATCAAGGGTCAGGCCGTGCTTTTTGCCCAGCCCCGGGAGGGTGCCTTCGAGACGGGCGAGGGCATCCCAGCTGCCACCGACCTGCAACACCAAGGCGCTGGTTTCGCCGTGGCGCGACAGGCGCGAGGTGACCACCGCACAACGATTGTCGACGGCGGCGCGGCTGAGAACGTTGGCCAGCTCCATGGGATTGGGGCCCAGGGCACTGATGACAAGGAATTGTTCGCGGACTGTGGGGGTGGACATGCAGCATTCCTAAAACGATGAGCGGTCGGTGCAGGACCTGGGACAGCCTTCATTACAGCGAGGTTCTGAGCCGATTGCAGCGGCCGTGGACACCCGCGGGAAGCACTGTCGACGGCCCGGCGGGCCGTTCTGCACTGATCAAAGGATCAAGGGTAGCGAAAAGCAGCGCCGAGGGGAATGCTCCGCCCGCCAGCTTTGCTTGTGCAAGGCCGATGGCGCCAGTACCATTACCGCTCTCTTTTTCCGGCAGGAGCAGTTACATGATTGCGGGCAGTATGGTGGCACTGGTCACTCCCATGGATGCACAAGGGCGTCTGGACTGGGACAGCCTCGGCAAGCTTGTAGACTTCCACCTGGAAAAAGGCACTCATGCGATCGTCGCCGTCGGTACCACCGGCGAGTCGGCCACCCTCGATGTCGAAGAGCACATCCAGGTCATCGAATTTGTAGTCAAGCGTGTCAACGGCCGTATTCCGGTCATTGCTGGCACCGGCGCCAACTCCACCTCCGAAGCCGTGCACCTGACCCAGAACGCCAAGAACGCCGGCGCCGACGCCTGCCTGCTGGTGGTGCCGTACTACAACAAGCCGACCCAGGAAGGCCTGTATCAGCACTTCAAGCTGATCGCCGAGTCGGTCGACATCCCGCAGATTCTGTACAACGTGCCCGGCCGCACCTCCTGCGACATGCAGGCCGAGACCGTGATCCGCCTGTCCACCGTGCCGAACATCATCGGTATCAAGGAAGCCACCGGCGACCTGGTCCGGGCCAAGGCCATCCTCGATGGCGTCAGCAGCGACTTCATCGTGCTGTCGGGCGATGATCCGACCGCGGTTGAGCTGATCCTGCTCGGTGGCAAGGGCAATATCTCCGTTACCGCCAACGTCGCCCCGCGCGAAATGGCCGATCTGTGCGAGGCCGCGCTTGCCGGCGATGCCGACAAGGCCCGCGCGATCAACGACCAACTGATGCCGTTGCACAAGGACCTGTTCTGCGAAGCCAACCCGATTCCGGTGAAGTGGGCGCTCGTGGAAATGGGCCTGATGCACAAAGGCATTCGCCTGCCACTGACCTGGCTGAGCGAAAACTGTCACGAAAAAGTCCGTACTGCCTTGAGCAAGTCCGGCGTACTGGTTTAATCGAGGAAGTACACCGCATGAAGCGATTGGCTGGTCTATCCGCCCTTGCCCTGATCATTTCCAGCACCAGCGGCTGCGGCTGGCTGTGGGGCGACGAGGGTTATTTCCGCGACCGCGGCAGCGATTACCTGCAGGCGCAACCAACCGCGCCGATGCAGCTGCCGGCAGACGTTGCCAACGTCAAACGCCTCGATCCGCTGTTGCCGATCCCGCGTAACGTTGCCGACGACACCGCCACTGGCGAGTACGAAGTACCGCGTCCGCAGCCGCTCTCCGCCGCTGCCGACATCAGCGACTTTACCCTGCAGCGCAGCGGTAACAGCCGTTGGGTGCTGGCCCAGCGTTCGCCGGCCGAAGTCTGGCCGGTGGCGCATCAGTTCTTTGAAGACAACGGCTTCCGCATCGCTGAAGAGCGCCCGCAGACCGGCGAATTCACCACCACCTGGCAGCGCTTCGACGAACTGTCGGCTTCGCTTGGCCAGCGCCTGGCGAGTTCGGCCAGCAGCGCCGACAGTGAAGTACGTGTGCGTGTACGCATGGAGCCTGGCGTGCAGCGCAACACCTCCGAGGTGTTCGTGGTCAGCGTCGAGCGTCCGGCTGGCAGCACTGCCCAGACCGATTTCCCGAGCAACTCGACCAACACCGGCGTCGATGCGCTGCTGGTCGACGAAATGCTCGCCAGCATGAACCGCAGCGCCGAGAAGGGCGGTTCGGTTTCGCTGCTGGCTGAGCGCGACTTCGATGCCCCTAGCCGGGTCAGCCTGAGCGAAGACGGCAGCGGCAACCCGGTGCTCAACGTCGGTTCTGACCTGGACCGCGCCTGGTCCGGCGTCGGCCGTGCACTGGAGCAGGGCGAATGGCGCGTTGAAGACATCAACCGCAGCCTGGGCCTGTACTACATCAACTTGTCCGAGAAGCCCGAAGACAAGAACAACCAGCCCGGCTTCTTCAGCCGCCTGTTCGGCAGCGAGCCGACCCAGGAAGAGCGTGAAGAGCGCGCCGAGCGTTATCAGGTCCGCCTGAGCAAGGTTGGCGAGAGCGTGCAGGTAACGGTCGAGAAAAACATCAACACCGTGGCCCCGGCCGATGTCGCCCGCCGCGTGCTGAGCGCCATTCAGGACCGTTTGGGTTAAGTGCGCTTCGCAGTACTTGGAAGCGGCAGCCAGGGCAATGGCACGCTGATCGCCAGTGGTGACACGTACATCCTGGTCGATTGCGGGTTTTCCCTGCGGGAAACCGAGCGGCGTCTGGCGCTGCTCGGAGTCTCGCCAGCACAACTGAGCGCGGTGCTGGTCACCCACGAACATGCCGACCACGTGCATGGCGTGGGTTTGCTGTCGCGGCGCTACAATGTCCCGGTCTACCTCAGCCAGGGTACCTTGCGCGGCTTGCGCAAGCCGGTCGAGGTCGCCGGTTTTCTGGGGTGTGGTGACAGCATCAGCATCGGCGCGCTGCAGGTCAGCGCGGCGCGGGTCGAGCACGATGCCCATGAGCCGCTGCAGTACGTGCTCAGCGATGGTCGTCGGCGCTTCGGCATGCTCACCGACCTGGGCTGCTATGACGCCCGGCTGCTGGAGCGCTATCAGGGCCTGGATGCCCTGTTGATCGAAGCCAACCATTGCCGCGACTTGCTTGCCCGCGGTCACTACCCGCACTTTTTGAAGTTGCGCGTAGGCGGCAGCCAAGGACATTTGAACAACCACCAGGCCGCCAACCTGGTGGCCGAGCTGGGCTGGCAGCACCTGCAACACCTGGTGCTGGCGCATCTCAGCAGCAAGAACAACCTGCCACAGCTGGCCCGTCAGTGCTTTGTCGACGCCCTAGGGTGCGACCCGGACTGGCTGCAAGTGGCGAATCAGGAACATGGGCTCGACTGGCGCGAAATCGCCTAGCCCACCCACTCAAGCAAGCGGAGCCCATCATGGAAAAACGCGACGAACTCTACCGCGGCAAGGCCAAATCGGTTTACAAGACCGACGACGCCGACCGCTTGATCCTGCTGTTTCGTAACGACACCTCGGCGTTCGACGGCAAGCGCATCGAACAGCTCGACCGCAAAGGCACGGTGAACAACAAGTTCAACGCCTTCATCATGCAAAAGCTTGAAGAAGCCGGCATCCCGACCCAGTTCGACAAGCTGCTCGGCGACAACGAGTGCCTGGTGAAGAAGCTCGACATGATCCCGGTCGAATGCGTCGTGCGTAACTACGCCGCCGGCAGCCTGGTCAAGCGTCTGGGTGTGGAAGAGGGCATCAAGCTTGAGCCATCGACCTTTGAACTGTTCCTCAAGAACGACGAAAAGGGCGACCCGTTCATCAACGAATCCCACGTTGTAGCTTTCGGCTGGGGCACCGCCGAACAGCTGGTCGAGATGAAGAAGCTGTCGCTCAAGGTCAACGAAGTGCTGAACAAGCTGTTCGATGACGCCGGCCTGCTGCTGGTCGACTTCAAGCTCGAATTCGGCGTATTCCACGGCCAAATCGTCCTCGGCGACGAGTTCAGCCCGGACGGCTGCCGCCTGTGGGACAAAGAAACCCGCAAGAAGATGGACAAGGACCGCTTCCGCCAGGGTCTGGGCGACGTGATTGAAGCCTACGAAGAAGTTGCCAAGCGTCTGGGCGTGCCGCTTTAAGGCCCGCTGTGACGCAAGCGTTTGATACCACGCGAATTTTTTTCAGATAAAGGTTTGCCTTTTGCGAAATCGCTGGTATGATGCGCGCCATTGGAGAGATGCCGGAGTGGTCGAACGGGACGGATTCGAAATCCGTTGTACTGGCAACAGTACCTAGGGTTCAAATCCCTATCTCTCCGCCATACTTGAAAAAGCCCCGTAAGTTGTTGATTTACGGGGTTTTTTTCGTCTCCAGTTTTTAGCGTTTGACCACTGGGTTTGCCCACTCTGGTTTGTACCTGTACCCCGGCAATAGTGGATCCTTTCCTGATCTGGTCATCAAAATCGGTCAATCTCACGGGTCTAGAAGCAGCGGCCCTAGCCACTTGTGTCGTGCTAGCGATTGAAGCGTAAGCGGCTTTCGTTCAAAATTGACCATAACGCAAGCCGTGCATGTTGATCTACGTGAGTGATATGACAGTTCAGAAAACACCTGCGGTGGAGTTAGTGCCTCTGGAGCAACCAGGAACGGAGACGAACCCGGCGACCCTTGCTCCAGCTGAGGGGGTGCATGACGCTCTCAAGAAAGGCAACCGCTCAGTCATCACTGACTACTATGTCGCAAAAAACGTTTCGAATGAAAGTACTGCTTATGCTTTCAAGGTGTACGCTCGGCTTAATGCGAAGAAAATTAAGTTCAATAATGTTTCATTTCAGCACAGTTTTTTTGATGGGTGCTATTTCAACAATTGCATTTTCGATTCGTGCGATTTCACTGGCTGTCGCTTCATTGGTTGTAATTTGCATCAGTCCTCTTTCGTTGGTTGCAAGTTTGATTATGCGGTGTTCGAGCGTTGCCAGATTGATGATGATATTCTGGAGCGAGAAGCACCTCGCGAAGAAAATCTAAAAATGCGTTTCGCTCGATCGCTTCGTATGAATTTCCAGCAGATAGGGGATGCAAAGGCAGTTAATCGAGCGATTTCCCTAGAGTTGGAGGCCACCTCTAGTTATCTAAAAAAATCATGGTCGTCTAGTGAAACTTACTATCAAATCAAATATATGGGTTGGAAGAAGGTTCCGCAATTTTTCAAGTGGCTTGAATTTAAGGTATTAGATGCGGTTTGGGGTAATGGTGAAAATACCCTGAAACTACTGCGTGCGATAATCGCCGTTCATGTCGCTATTGCCGCTTATGACACTATTTCTTTCGGTAATCCTTGGGATATCAGACACTACTTGACGAGCTTTATTGCATCTCCCGGAGTGTTCTTCGGTATTGCCAGTCCTCACTCCTACCCAGTCTGGTTCTGTTCCTGCGTTGCTGCTACACGCCTGTTAGGGTTTGCCTTCCTTACGGCGATCCTTGTGAAACGGTTTGGGCGGAGGTGACTATGCATATCTATGCATTTGGCTCGGTGTGCAGAGGCGAGATCGACAGGGGGTCTGATATCGATCTGCTCGCATGTGTTGATGGTCCTGCACCGCATATAGATACTGAAAAATATTCGGTATATAAGTATGATCGCCTGAAAACGCTATGGGAGGAGGGTAACCCCTTTGCATGGCATTTACACTTAGAGTCTAAGCTGTTATATGGCTCAGATGGTGCTGATTATCTTAAGGGGTTGGGCGCTCCAGCCGCTTACACCCAAGGTAATGAGGATTGTGAGAAATTTCGACAGCTTTTTGAGCAGTCCTTTGAATCAGTCAGGCAGTCTAGCAATAGCGCGACGTTTCACTTGTCTTGCATTTTTTTGGCATTAAGAAACTTCGCAACTTGTCACTCGCTTTCTCTTGGTAAGCCGATTTTTTCAAGACGCTCCCCCTTGCTAGTTATTCCAAGCTTGGACGTGGGTTCAGAAGTTTTCTCAATCCTGACCCGTGCTCGCCTATTGTCGACACGAGGATATGGGGAGCCTATTATGCCTAACGAAGTCGAGGCAGCGATAAAAGCAGTTAATATTGTGCCGCGATGGATGCAGGCCCTTCGGAGCCAAAAAATATCATGAGAGAGTTTAATAATCGGATTGACGCACAGAGAGAAATTTTGAATCTCGTCAACAGGAAAGGCTGGAGCGAAGAGTTGTTCGGTCTATCTAGCGGTGCCATTGATCGTTGGGTGCGTGTTAATGGTATTGACCGCTCCTCTGATTTGAGTCGCTTAGTATGTGAATCAGCGGCTAAACTTTTCTTTTTGGCAAATAAAAGTCAAGAACAGGTTACTGATGAGTATCGACTCTTGTCTGGTGAGGTGTACGACTTGACGCAAGATATAGCTAAAGTTCTTCATAGATAGCAGTTGCTTCTAAAGTCTTCAGTGGCGACCGGTACGATACAGCCGCCCAGAGGCGGCTATGAGCGTAAGTTCCGAATTGCTGAATCTATTGCGTCAGCATTAGTATCGAGTGTCGTTAGGGCAGCCATCACGTTGTCATGAATGTTGGTTGATCCTCGCTGGCGAATCCATGTACGACTTCCTCTATCGCCGCGCGTATGGCGATCTGGTTGAGATGGAGTAGTTCAAATGCGTCAGCCGTGATGGTGGCTTGGTCCTTGGTCAGGCTCGTCATGTGTAGGCCGTAAGCGTAAACCGTTTTGCCACAAGCCCCCGTTAGACGGGTCTGAATGCATCACTGTCTAGGAATGAAGTTACAGGCGAAATCCCTGAGGGTCAGCGAGCCGGTTTAACACCCTGTTCGTTCGGGAGCACCCCGAATGCGGAGAAATCGTCAAATGCCTACTGCCCATGCAGAGAACCCCCGCCATAGCTCCGTACAGGGCTATAGCGAGGCGATTGAGTGCATATCTACCTTGCCCGCAGGGTGAGCCTTTGCGACTCTGTATGGAGCTAATCTTATGCAGCCTTGCTCCAGTGCCGTTTGACGGTCGCGAGACTGATGTGCAGGTGTTCAGCCACTTGCGATTGGCTCATACCCTCAGAGCGGGCCGTCTGTACATCCTTGGTCGTACCTGTCGCCTCTGGTCGGCCCAGCTTTTTACCCTCCGCCTTCGCACGGTTCAAACCTGACTGTGTACGCTCGATCAGCAGGTCACGCTCAAACTCAGCAACCGCACACAGCACCTGCATGGTCATCTTACCTGCTGCACTTGTCAGGTCTACGCCACCAAGGGCAAGGCAATGCACGCGAATCTTGGTCTCTGCCAATCGCTCAATGGTGGAACGTACATCCATGGCATTGCGACCTAGACGGTCAAGCTTGGTGACAATGAGAATGTCGCCGCCTTCCATGCGATCCAGCAGTTTTGCAAAACCGGGGCGGTCTGCTGCACTAGTACTGCCTGAGATTGTTTCCTCAACAACTAGGCTGGCCTGTACGTCGAATCCAGCGGCCTTCACTTCCTGCACCTGATTCTCTGTGAACTGGGTTGAGGTGCTAACGCGGCAGTATAGGAAGGTGCGAGACATGATGATAATCCTTAGTTGTTCGTCAGGGTGTCGCTTAAGGTGGTGTCATAATATCATTAGTCTCATCAAATGCAATCCATAAATTAATGACACCAAACGAGCACTCTCCCTGATGGTGTCGTAAACCAGTCGTTTGTTGCCACCCCATTGCACACACAAGTAATTTCGTAAGCTGAATATTTGTAAGCGCTCCATGAACCCCACATTCAAAGCGTTTCGCTGATCCCCGATGCTGTG
>CAUQIJ010000021.1:0-42596 GCA_963518285.1 uncultured Pseudomonas sp.
TAGCGCAGTCCGGTAGCGCGCCTGCTTTGGGAGCAGGATGTCAGGAGTTCGAATCCCCTCACCCCGACCATTTTTGGGTCGTTAGCTCAGTTGGTAGAGCAGTTGGCTTTTAACCAATTGGTCGTAGGTTCGAATCCCACACGACCCACCATGCAAGAGAAGGGCACCTCGACTGAGGTGCCCTTTTTCTTTGTCTGGAGTTTACCTCTGCAGGTTTTCTCGCCTGCCCTGGCCACTGTGCCGACCTGCCAGCACAACCTTTCCAGGGCGTGCTCCTACGGCGAGCGCCAGCAAGATCAGCAGCATCGACGCCAACCCCAATGCACTCGGCCATTGCCCCAGTATCAGCATCGAACTGACGATGCCGAACAGCGGGATCAGCAGCGACAGCGGTGCTACCTGTGATACCGGGTATTCGCGCAGCAGCAGGTTCCACCCCCAGTAGCAGAACAGCGTCGCGGCGTAGACCTGAAACGCCAGCGAAAACACGGTAAGCCCGTGCAACTGGGCCGGCAGCGCGGTGAATGGCGCTGAGCCGTGTGCCAGCCAGGTCAGCAGTAATAGCGGGATAGGCGGGAACAGGCTGGCCCAGACCACAAACGCAAAGATTTCCTGCACCTTCGACTTTTTGATCAGCACATTGCCGATGCTCCAGGCCATGGCACTGGCGATCACCAGCGCTAAGCCAATAGTGCTGACGGTGCCTGAGCTGTCCAGCAGCACACCCAGCAAGCCGAAAGCCGCCAGACCTATACCGATCAGTTGTGGCCGAGTCAGGCTTTCGCCGAACCACAATACGCCCCAGCCCAGGGTAAAAAACGCACTCAGCTGAATTAGCAGCGAGGCACTGCCAGGCGGTACGCCCAAGGCGATGCCCTGGTTGATAAGCGCCCACATCGCCACGCCGAAGATCAAGCCGTAGCCAGCCACCCAGCGAAATCTGACCTGCGGCCGCTTGACCATGAATACCCAAGGCAGAGCGGCAAGGCTGAAGCGCAGCGCTGTCAGCAGCAGCGGATCGATCTCGGCCAGGCCGAGCTTGGTGATGGGGAAGTTCAGCCCCCAGATAGCCGTGACCAGAATGGCCAGGCACAGATGTTTTTTCTGCATTGTCAGACGTTTCCCGGAACAACGAGCGCATAGGCGCGAGAGCGGGAAATATGCGAGAAATGGCGTTGGCCTGCTTTCAGCTTCAGGCCAACTATCATTAAAATCAGGCCATGAGCGAATTTCTCGGTCTTGATCCCTACCAAAACGTCCCGCGTGATGCGGTGGTGACTGTGCGTGATTACGCCGACGGCCAGGTATTTGTCGCGCACAGCCATCAGCGCGGGCAGTTTGCCTACGCCTCATGTGGCGTCATCACCGTGTTCACCGACAGGGGTAATTGGCTGGTGCCGCCCCAACGGGCAATCTGGGTGCCGGCGCGACTGGGTCATGCCATGCATATGCGTGGCCCGGTCACCCTGCTCAACACCTACATCCGCGAGCCTGCTGCGCGTGCTTTGGGCCTGCCGGAGGAGTGCCAGGTCTATGGTGTATCTGCGCTGCTACGGCAGTTGCTGGACAAGGCGATCGATGTCCCTGCGCTGTATGCCACAGAAGGGCGTGATGGCCACCTGATGGGCCTGTTGTTGCATGAGATTGCCGCCATGCCGGCGCTGTCGCTGAATGCGCCACTGCCGCAAGAGCCGCGGCTGGCGCAGGCCTGCCGCGAGTTTCTCGAGCAGCCTTCACTGGAGGTCGGCATTGATGCCATGGCCCAGCGCACGGCCATGAGCCGGCGCACCTTCACTCGCCTGTTCAGGGCGCAGACTGGCATCAGTTTCATCGAATGGCGGCAGCAGGCTTGCCTGCACACGGCGGTGATCAGGTTAGGCAACGGCGAGCCGGTCACGCAGGTGGCAATAGCGCTTGGCTACAGCAGTTCCAGCGCCTTTGCGACTGTGTTCAAGCGGGTGCTGGGCGAGGTGCCGAGCCGCTACATGGCGGCGTCAGCAAGCGGCAGGAGAGGCGGTTAGCGAGGGGTAGCCACCGGGGCCGCAGGACTGCGGCCCGGCAGTTTTACATCAGTGCAGTTTGAGTCGCGGTTCGGTGCCGCGGCCGATCTTGCTGCCGATCATCAGCATCGCCGTGCGGAACGCGCCATACAGCGCCATCTGGTGCATGCGGTACAGCGACACGTAGAACATCCGCGCCAGCCAGCCTTCCAGCATCACGCTGCCAGTCAGGTTACCCATCAGGTTGCCCACTGCCGAGAAGCGCGACAGCGAGACCAGCGAGCCGTAATCCTTGTAGGCATAGGTTGGCAGCGGCTTGTTCTCCAGGCGCGCTTTCAGGCTCTTGGCCAGCATCGAGGCCTGCTGGTGCGCAGCCTGCGCGCGAGGCGGCACATTGCGGTCGCTGCCAGGTTGTGGGCATGCAGCGCAGTCGCCAAAGGCGAAGATATCGTCATCCAGCGTGGTCTGCAGGGTAGGGCGCACCACCAACTGGTTGATCCGGTTGCTTTCCAGGCCATCGATGTCCTTGAGGAAGCCCGGCGCGCGAATACCTGCCGCCCACACCTTGAGGCTGGCCTGGATCACGTCGCCCGAGGCGGTTTTCAGGCCGTCTTCGGTCACTTCACTGACCGAGGCGTTGGTCAGCACCGTTACCCCGAGTTTTTCCAGGGTCTTGTGCACCGGTACGCTGATGCGCTCAGGCAAGGCCGGCAATACGCGCGGGCCGGCTTCGATGATGGTGATGTGCATGTCTTGCGGCTGGATCTTGTCCAGGCCGTAGGCGGCCAGCTCGTGCGCGGCGTTGTGCAACTCAGCGGCCAGCTCGACGCCGGTGGCGCCGGCGCCGACGATGGCCACACTGATTTTTTCGCCCGCTGCATTACCGGCATGCGCACGCAGGTAGTGATTGAGCAGTTGCTGATGGAAGCGCTCGGCCTGCTTGCGGCTGTCGAGGAACAAGCAATGCTGCGCCGCGCCCAAGGTGCCGAAGTCATTGGTGTTGCTGCCGACCGCAATGACCAGGGTGTCGTAGCCCAGGGTGCGCGCGGGCAGCAGCTCGCGGCCGTCTTCATCGAGGGTGGCCGCTAACTGGATCTGCTTGCTCTCACGCTCAAGGCCACTCATGCGACCGAGCTGGAAGTTGAAGTGGTTCCATTTGGCCTGGGCGACGTAGTTGAGCTCGTCTTCCGAAGAGTTCAGCGAACCAGCCGCCACTTCGTGCAGCAGCGGCTTCCAGATGTGGGTCAGGTTGGCGTCGACCAGGGTGATCTCGGCCTTTTTGCCCTTGCCCAGGCTTTTACCCAGGCGGGTCGCCAGTTCCAGGCCGCCGGCGCCGCCGCCGACAATCACGATGCGATGTGTCATGGAGATATCTCATAAGGTTAAACGAATGCTTGGCCCTGAGGGCCGGCGTCGTGGCCGAGGGGAGGGCGAGCGCAACGCAGCTCATAGCACCAGTCCACTCAACAGACGACTCAAAAGGCCCAGACCGATGGTCACTGCCACCACCAGCGCCAGGAGCAGCCATGGCCGAAAAGGCCTGCGCTCGACTTGATGCTGAGGGGCTTTGAGATACTCATCGACGCGACGCTGATCTTCAGGATTCAGGCGGCTGGTCATGGTGGGCCTCATCAGATAGACGCTTGAGACTGCACGAACGCTACAGGGTTCGTGCACCAGGCAGCAACGAATGATAATACTTTCTGTGTATGCCGCCGAGTGTACGCCGCTGCAAAGACGCTCGGCAGTGGATCAAAGACTGATCCCGACATCGAAAACGATACTGCGGCCCAGATTGCCGCGCAGAAAATCCGGCGCGTCCGGGTGGGCGAACAGCACCCGGGCAAAGGTCGGCCCGACCAGCGACAACGACCGCCAGCCTTGGCGCAGGTACTCGGTCGGCGGCGGGAAATGGCTGTTCAGGTCGAGCACTTCACGCTTGAGGCTGGCGAAGGCGATGATATCCAGCTCGTTCAGCTCCAGCCCGCGCTCGCGGTAGTTGTGGGCTTTTTTGCGCAGGGTTGGTGCCAGGCGCAGCAGCAATTCCTGCGCGCTGATGCGTCTGGGCCGGGCTTCGCGGCGTACCAGCTGGCTGAGCGAGAACGCACTGCGCCGGCGTTGCAGCTCCTCGCGCCATTCGTCATTCAGCCGCCGGCCTTCATCGAGCACGAAAAACACCTCGAATGCCGCATCGCGAAACAGCACGTCCGGCGGCTCCTGCCCGGCAGGGGTGAAGTCTTCATTGCGGTACGGGATATTCAGCCCCTGCAGCAGGCGCTGGCAGACCCAACGCTCGCGCTCCCATTTGCGGGCATTGGACAGAAATGCATTGGCTTGTTCGGCCTGGATAGTAAGCAGGCGCAGGTAATCTGAGTCATCCATGGCTCAAGCTTAGCCGCTAATCTGTGAAGGTAAGATGTTGTTTACCGATGAAAATCACCGTATCCGCAAGCTAACGCGGTCCCGTAGAAGCGGCCTTGCGTCGCGAAAGGCCAGCGAAGCTGGCCCGGCGATATCTGCGGCGAAGCTGAAAATATAGGGCCGCTACGCGCCCCTTTCGCGACACAAGGCCGCTCCTACGCAGAGCGAGCCAGGCTTGGAAGGATGGAGTATTCACCACAGGAGGCATCAAACGTGATCAGCGCACAGGTGTTGTCTACTACCAGCCTCACCCTCGGCTGGTTGGTCTACCTGCCATTGCTGCTCTGGGCGATATCGCGCAGCAGCTGGATCGAACTGTGCAGCGACCGTCGCCGCCAACACCTGCTGTTTGGGGCGATCTTCGCCTTGTTTGCGCTGTGGCTGGTGCGCCGCGACTTCGACACTGGCGTCTCCTACCACTTCATCGGCATGACCGCCGTGACCCTGCTGCTCGATTGGCCGTTGGCAATCGTCGCCGGCTTCATCGCCCAGCTCGGCCTGCTGGCGCTAGGCCGACAGGAGTTGGCAGCACTCGGCATCAATGGCCTGCTGATCGTCGGCCTACCGGTGCTGGTGACTGAAACCTGCGCGATTCTGGTCGAGCGCGCGCAGCCACGTAACCTGTTCATCTATATCTTTTCAGGTTTTTTCGCCGCTGCGCTGTCTGCCCTGCTGTGCCTGACGGCTGCGCTGGGCCTGCTCTGGGTCGATGGCCTGTTCGCCATGCCCGAATGGCTGACGGACTTTGTTGGCTACCTGTGGCTGATGATGTTCCCCGAAGCCTTTATTAACGGCATGGTCATCAGCGCACTGGTGGTTTTCTGCCCGGAATGGCTGGAAACCTTCAACCGGACTCGCTACCTGCAAGCGCCGTGGAAGGATGACGAACGTTGAGGCCCATCATCCAGGCAAGCAATCAGTGACGCGGCTCCAGATCAGCCGAGTACAACTCGTCTTCCGACTCCGGCGCGCCGTCTATCTTGTGTTCCTCGGCCGCCCAGGCGCCAAGGTCGATCAATTTACAGCGGTCGGAGCAAAACGGCCGATTGACGCTGGCCTCGGTCCATTCCACGGGTGCGCCACAGGTCGGGCAATCAACGGACAACGGCTGGCTCATGGCTGGCCTCCTCGTAAAGTCAGGTAAAAGTGGTGCAACTGGTCGATCTGTTCATGCAGCCAAGGCACGTCACGGTCATTCACCAGCACATCGTCGGCGTGTCGCAGGCGCTCCTCACGGGTCGCCTGCGCTGCCAGAATCGCCTGCACCTGCTCGGCGCTGGTGCCATCGCGCTGCAGCGTGCGTTGTATTTGCACATCCTGCGGCAAATCGATCACCAGTACGCGCTGGGTCTTGCGGTACTGCCCAGACTCGATCAACAGCGGCGAAACATACACCGCATAGGGCGATTCGGCCTTGGCCAGATAGCTGAAGATCTCCTGACCGATCAATGGGTGCAGCAACGCTTCGAGCCAGCGGCGCTGCTCTGGATCGGCAAAGATCAGCTGGCGCAACGCCGCGCGATCGAGCTGGCCATCGGTTTGCAGCACGCCCGTGCCAAAGCGCTCGACGATACTGGCCAGCGCCGGCCGCCCCGGCTCGACCACCCAACGCGCAGCCTGATCAGCATCGACCAGGTGCACACCCAGCTCGACAAAACGCTCGGCCGCAGCACTCTTGCCGCTGCCGATGCCGCCGGTCAGGCCCAGGATCCAAGGGGAAAACGCCGCAGTGGTCATCAGATTCCAAGCAGTTGCAGGTAAGAGGGGTGCATTTCATCACCCCAGAGCACAGCAATCCACCCCGCAATCGCCAGATACGGACCAAACGGCATTGCCGTGCCCAGCGAAGCATTGCGCCAACGCAGCAGACACAGGCCGATCAGCGCCCCGACCATCGACGACAACATCAGCGTCAAGGGCAGTACCTGCCAGCCGCCCCAGGCGCCGAACAGCGCCAGCAGCTTGAAGTCGCCATAGCCCATGCCGTCCTTGCCGGTTACCAACTTGAACAGCCAGAACACCGTCCACAGGCTCAAATAGCCCGCCACAGCGCCCCACACTGCGTCCGGCAACGGCACAAACACACCGCAGGCATTCAGTAGCAAACCGATCCACAGCATCGGCAGCACCAGTACATCAGGCAGCAACTGGTGCTCGCCGTCGATCAAGCTCAACGCCAGCAGGCACCAGGTCAGCAACAGCACAGCCAACGCCGGCGCGCCCGGCCCGTAGTGCCAGGCCACCACCAACGACAGCCCGGCACAAGCCAGCTCCACCAACGGATAGCGCACGCTGATCGCGCCATTGCAGCCCGCGCAACGCCCGCGCAGCAGCAGGTAACTGAGCACGGGAATATTCTCCCAGGGCCGAATCCGATGCTCACAATGCGGGCAATGCGAAGCCGGCAGCGCCAGGTCAAACCGCGCATGCTCAGCGTTCGGCAACTCCAGCACGTCCTGCGCTTCGCGCTGCCACTGGCGTTCCAGCATGATCGGCAAGCGGTGCACCAGCACATTGATGAAGCTGCCCACCAGCAAGCCCAGCAGTGTCGCCAAACAGATGAAGTAACCCGGCTGTGCGGTCAAAAACGTCCAAAGATTCATATTCAGATCAAACTACCCAGCTGGAAAATCGGTAGATACATCGCCACCACCAAACCGCCTACCAGCACGCCAAGGATCAGCACGATGGCCGGCTCGAGCAGGCCGGTCAACTGATCCAGCGCCTGGCTTACCTGCTCTTCATAATGACTGGCCGCCTTGGCCAACATCTGGTCCAGCGTGCCGCTGGATTCACCGATGGCCGCAAGCTGCACCAACAACGGCGGAAACAACCGATCCGCACTCATCGCCTGATGCAACCCCAGGCCATTGGCCATGCCCTGACGAAAACGCAGGATCGCCTGCTCATGCACCACACCACCGCTGACCGGCGCCACTGTCGCTAACGCATCCAGCAATGGCACCCCCGCTGTGTACGCAGTGCCCAAACTACGCGCAAAGCGCGCTAACGCGGCCTGCGCCAGCAACTGCCCCAGCACCGGCAACTCAAGTACCCGCAAAGATATCCACAAGCGCGCCGCAGCGTTGTGCCGATACAGCCAACGCAAGCCAACTGTGGATAAAACCCCCAGCACCATCAGCCAAGGCGCATGCCGCCCAGCCCCTGTGGACAAGTCCAACACCCACTGGGTAAACGCCGGCAAATCTTTGTCAAAACCAGCAAACAACCCCTGAAACCGCGGCACCACCTCCAGCAGCAACAGCGCCGAAACCCCCAGCCCCGTCAGCAACAGCAGCAGTGGATAAATCATCGCCTTGCGCACCCGCCGCTGCAGCGCCTGGCGCTGCTCCAGCATGTTCGCCAGCTCCTCCAACTGCTCATCCAGCGTCCCCGACTGCTCCCCCACCCGCACCAGGTTGCAGTACAGCCGATCAAACCAAAGCGGCTGGCGCTGCAACGCATCCGCCAGCCCCAGCCCAGCCGCCACATCCTGCTGCAATTTCACCAGCAACCGCCCCAGGCTCTCGTCGCCACCACTGCGCCCCATCACCTCAAACGCCTGCAACAACGGCACCCCCGCCTTCAGCAGCGTCGCCAACTGCCGACTGAACCCCGCCGCATCCGGCTTATCCCGCCGCTGCGGCCAACTCAGCTGCCAGCCCCCAGCGGGCCGCAGCCGAACAATGCTGATGCCCTGGCGCAGCAGCGCAGCCCGCGCCCACGCCGGGCTGCGCCCCTCGCACTGGCCACTGACCCGCGCACCGCTGCGGTCGGTGCCCTCCCAGGTGTAAACACGCGATGTGGTACTCATGTACAGCTCCTGCGGCTGATGCGACAAGCCCGGTAACAGCTTGCCGTGCCCATCCATGGGCGGGTTGCGAAGATGCTCACTAGAGTAGTTCAGCGAACAAGGCGTCCAGCCGAGCAGGGGTGACAAAAGGTGTCTGTTGAGGCCTACTGCGCGCCTGCCAGGCTGACGTCCACAGTGGATGAAGGCTCAGCCGAATCAACAAGGAAACGCGTTCATGAAAGCCCAACAAGGCATCACCCTGATCGAACTGATGATCGTCGTCGCAATCATCGGCATCCTCGCCACCATCGCCGTGCCGATGTACACCAACCACCAATCTCGCACCAAGGCTGCGGCTGGGTTGCTGGAGATATCTGCGCTGAAGACCGCGATGGAACTGCGTTTGAATGAGGGCAAGGACGTGCCCGATGTGGCCTCTCTCGGTGGGCAGGCGACTACGGCGCATTGTGCGATTGCTGCCAGTGGTGTTGCGGCTACTGGGGTGGGAAGTATTGCCTGCACGCTGGTGGAAGCGCCGGGGAATGTGGTGGGCAAGGTGATTACCCTGAGCCGGTCGGCGGCGGGGTGGGTTTGCACTACCAGTATTGAAGAGGATCTGGCGCCTTCGGGGTGTAAGGCGGGGTAACGCTTAACTCGGTCACTTGCCCCGGTGGTTGCGATCTTGAGTCGCGTCCGTAGGTGCGCGATTGCTGGTGAGCAGGGGTTTGCCTAAGCGTTGCGGCTAGTGGTACGTTCGCGATACGCCGGTGTAGCTCAGTCGGTAGAGCAGCGCACTCGTAACGCGAAGGTCGCAGGTTCGATTCCTGTCTCCGGCACCAGACATAAAGGCTTGCAGCGATGCAGGCCTTTTTTGTGTCTGGGGGAAAGTTGCCCGGCGGGGTGGCAGCAAACCCCAGGAGGCCATCTCCCAATTCTCTCAGGATCGCTCGCGATTCTTTACCAATCCTGACAGAGAGCACCATGCCTACATCCATCCGCCGAGCAACCTCCCTTCGCCCTGGACAGTTCAAACACCTGATCCGCGTGGCATCCGTGACTGGCCGTCTACCTGAGCGCGACGTGATGCTGTTGTGGCTCACACACACCACTGGCGTTCGCGTAACCGAGCTGGCCTTGCTGGAGGTCGCAGACGTGCTTTATCCCAGTGGAGCCATCAAGCCCGAGGTCTATCTTCGTGCAGAAATCACTAAAGGCTGCCGACCGCGCAGTGTGTACCTGACCCATCCACGATGCATTGCCGCCCTGGACAGCTGGATAGCAGTTCGCTTGCAGCGCCGCTGGGGCCTTTCCGGCGATGCTGAATACCGAGGCCTGCGCCTAGGTTCAAAGCTCGTCACTACGCACAAGGGCCAAGCATTTGAACTGGCGTTCAAACACCGCGAGCTGGACAGTGGGCACGAGGTGTACCGGGCCTGTGATTCACTCCAGCAGACATTCAGCAGGCTTTACCGCCAGGCCGGTATCAAGCAGGGATCGTCGCACAGCGGCAGGCGCTCCTTGGCGGCCAAGGTGCTAGCGGTAACCGGCGATGTTGAGACCGTACAGACCATCCTTGGCCATGTCCGCCTTGATCACAGCAAGCCCTATCTGACCGTGGATCAAGCGACAATTCGTCGGGCATTTGAGGTTGCTTTGTGATCACCATCATGGATGAGTGGTAGGGCCTGGATCAGTTAATCATTTGTAACTCATTTTCAAAAGCAGTTGCATTCATGTGAATTTGCATTTACATTCATTTCGAAATCAGCCTGTATTAGGTCCCCCAAAATGCTAGTCAGTATCCAGATCAAAGATGATCTACTCCGTGCCTTGTTGAATCAGGCCCACAAGAATGAGTCAACGCCAGAGGCCCTTCTCGACGATATCTTGCGGGAAGAGCTCGATGACCCAGATTTGGAAAGCAAATCGCTTGATGCCTTCCTTCAGGAGGCGATACGCGGGGTAGGCGCAATAGAAAAAATGACTGAATTTTCGTTCGATGACGTTTTGGGTAGGGAGGATTGGAATCGTCTGAGTGGTGGTGACCGTAAATCGCTTGGTCGAAGTTTCCGGAAAGAGGTTGAGCGCTTGGGCATCGCCGTGTGGCTGCGCCGCAATAGTGCGAACAAAGCCATTTACCTTAAGCGGTAAACCGAACGGAGGCGACGACTACAACGGCGAGATAGGCTGTGTCGCTGTTACCTCTGACTGAATCAAGGACATCGGGCGAGAAACTGCCGCCCAGTACACCACAAGCCCAGCCCTAAAAAGATGGGCCGAGGACGTAGAAGATGCGAGGATTTTCGCGTTCATGAACTGAGGCAGAACCATGGAATTGACCAATCTCGAAAAGAGTCTGATTGCCCTTGCTGAGCAGGAGCTGGACGGCATTACCATCGAAGCACAGGAAGGTCGCAATGAAGCCGCATTGCAGCGCTATCACGCAGTTAAGACGCTGGTTCGCATCCTTGATTTGGATAATTCCGGCTTGAGCGCTCCTGCTGCCGAGGTTCTTCTTCGGATTGGTGTTGACGCTGACAAGGCCGCTGCCGATGAAATCCAGAGTTAAGGGAAAGCACTCATGAGCTACGAACAAGAACTGAACCTAATGCGGGCCGAGCATGCCGCCCGTCTGCAACAACTGCCAGACTTTCTGCAGGAAATGATCGCGAAGTTGCATCGTGGTGCCGCCTTTCGCTTGGTGCAGTTGCTCGAGGACCTGGGCAACGACGCCCAGGCGCTGGCCCAATCGGATGAGGAAGATGAACTGCAGACCGAGCAGCTACACGTGCTGCGCGGGCGTATCTATGGGCACATCGACGCCGCTTTGATGCGGCGCGAGATCAATGCAGACGAGCGCGGTGACCTTGAGGTCTATACCGACTCGGTGTGCCGATCTAGGGGTGTCATCTGACGCTGAAATGCTGCCGCTGGCAAGCCCCTCAACTGATCACGGAAAGTCCTGATATCACCCAAGCCTCACCGTGGAACGGGGCGAACTAGTAAAAAGGTTGTTGATTACGTATCCCATGCCAAAAGGATGTTTGTATGTCACTTGAATTTGAATCTCCATTTGATGCCGCAAAGTCTCAGGTTGCGCGTATCGGAGTCAGTAGTCTTGATGTTGAAAGCGTCGATGCATTTTATGCAACCGCCGATGGCTACATCCAAGCATTGCTAGATTTCGACCTAATCACTGAGTCTCAATCAAACCAGCTTCAAGCTGAAATGCGAGAGGCCCGAAGCGATGCTATTGAGAGAATCAAAAAAAATGCGTGACGCTCGCCGCCGATAGCGCCGTTGCTCTGGTTTGAATAGGAAAGATCGCCTAGGTACACCCAAGCCCCGCCGTCAAAAACGCGGGGCTGCGTCGGTAGGAGAGGGTGAGATTGTCGATCCCCCTAGACGAAGGACTAGCCCATGAGTCAAACAGTGGCAGAAGCACAGACCGCGCTTGATGCAGCGAAGGCCGCGTACTTGGCAGAACTACGCCGTGACTGCGAGCGCGGCGAAGGGAGTCACAACCAAGAGCGTCGTCGCGAGGAACATCAGAAAGGGCTGCAAGAAGAAGTTTGGCAGTGCGAGCAAGCGCTGAAAGCAGCCAAGCTGCGTCAAACAGGGTCGGCCAACAGCTAGGAAATCTAGCTGCATCAACAGCCCGCCCTGTGCGGGCCTTGTCAGTAGGAAACCCTGCCGACCATCAGCCCACCTAGTGCGGGTTTTGCCAGTACCAGAGGGCGGTTTTAGCACCTCATTTGCGACGGAATGAAAGGCACCTACCATGGATTACCTCGGCCCCATCGACTTGACCCTGATCTACAGCAGCCCAAGGCTCGAAACTACAACCTGTCACCCAGGCGTCACCGCTACCCTGTTCCACAACCAGCCGCAACGTGCCTGGTCGGTTATGGTTGACCATCCTGACAACCTTATCCGTGATGGGCTGATCCGCGCAGAAGTAGTTCTGTCCGACGGCCGTAAGCTTGTCGGCGCTGCGCGCCGACCGTCCATCCTAGGCAACAGCTTCGACCGGGTAGAAGACGGCCGCCAATAACCAGGAAATCGCCCAGCCCCACCAGCCTGCCGCCGTGCGGGCTACGTCAGTAAGAGAGGCGCGGTTTTCGTGTCTACACAGCGTTAGGAGGTCAGTGTGAGCGTTGAGACAGATAAGGTGGAATTGACTCTAACTTACGGGCAGCCAGGCGGATTGGGCCGAACAACAGAGCCGAAGAAATATTCAGCGTTGATACAACGCATGCACAGCTGCTACTCGGTGCTCCTCACGCCTGTAGAAATTGGAGTTGATCTAATTAAGGCACCGGGTCTTTCCCGCGTGCGGATCAAGCTGACCGACGGCACAGTGATTGAGGGGGCAGTGCGCGCTGTTCAGCATAACTATTTCGAGCTGGTCGAGGATCAGCGGCCAACATAGGAAATCGCACTAGGTACACCCTAAGCCCCGGCCCTTGAAACCGGGGCCGAGGTCGTAGGAGAGGGGAGTTTTTACCCTCGTTATTAAGCTGAGAAGGAGTGACACAATGGCAGAACTTACCCCCGAAAAGATTGCGGCGATTCGGGCAGAGGCTCCGGATAACGCCCGCAGCAGATTTGTGGATATTGCGGAATCAGCAACGGCGGAAGATGCGCAAAAACACACTGAGCAGGCAAAAGCCTACATCTCAACGCTGCGCGAGTATCTGCTCATCGAGCACGCTGAATTCAAGGCACTGGATCAAGAAGCCGACGGTGCATTGCAAGATTGGGCTAAGGAGCATCCAAAACTGTGGTGATTGAAACGCTCGGGGAATAGCGGCTGATGCGGGCGTGGGCTTGCTGGCTGATGCCATACAGGGCGACAAGTGACCCCATCCACCACCAGCTTCACGAACAACGGAACACGTTCATCTGCACCCTCAAGCCCTGGCCTAAAAACCGGGGCCGAGGAAGTAGAAGCAAGCAATTCCGTCTGCTTCAGTTCAAGGAATGACATGTGAAATACAGCATTGACTATCAGCAACTGCACAAGGGTCAGAAACGTCCATCGGATGATGGGGATATCGTCGGTGTTACCTTCGATAGCGAATCGGGGTTTGCCCTCATTCCGAACGTAGGGGACGTGGTAAATGTTCCTGAAACGGGAGATCGTTGTGGTGTGTACGGCGTAGTTAAGTCCCGTCTTTTTACCTACCTGCGCTCGGGTGAGGAAATCTTCTGCGGCATCAACATCGTCGTTGAAGAGGTGGACATTGACCATGGTGCTTTGATCAAAGAATAGTTGTCGCAGGCCCACTTAGTGGGTCTGTCGAGAGCCGATTCAGCGAGTCGGCTGCCGACAGTCGCAGGCGCAATGGAAATCGCACCAGGTACACCCAAGCCCCGCCGTCACGTGGGGCCAGGTGCGTAGAAGGATGCCGAGTTTCCGGCAGGCACCAGCAAGATAGGAGTAGCCCGCATGACCGATATGACAACACCGACATCACTCGATCAGCTCAGCACCTCTGAGGCCATCCAGTTGGCCCCGGCCATGACTGAGTTACGCGCCTTGCGGTTGCCAGAGCCGTTTGATTACTACGCTGCGACCTATCTGGTACAGATCGCTCAAGTGAGCAGCGATTACGAGATTGGTCACTTTGAAGGGCAAGGACTCGGCTTCGCTATGGGCTTGCACCTGGCAAAAGTGATTACAGAAGAAGAGTGCGGCCAGCTGCGTCTTGTGTTCAAGGACGCAGCTGATCGTCGACGATAGGAAAACGCCAAGGTACGCCCAAGCCCCGCCGTCAAAACGTGGGGCCGAGGCCGTAGAGGGGCGCGGCTTTCGCGCCCGTGATAAAGCGGAAATGGAGTTGTCGCCAATGTACCAATGCCCGAAGTGCCTGACGGTTTTTGAAAAGATCACCCTGAGCGGTGAGTATCCAGGCGGTAAAGAGCGTGAGGACATTGACTGCCCTAACTGTGGGGACACCGTGGGCACTGTGGTAACCAGCGCGGTGATTAGCACGCGCGAGGTCACGGGCGACCGTAAGACAGCTTTCCTGGCTGGGAAGACCAGGATCATCCAGCCTCAGGATCTTGTCACGGGTTCCGGCGATCGGGTACTGACGGATGACGGCCAGCAGGGGATGCGCGGAGCTCATGGTGTTGGCTCGACGACAGAACGGCATCAGGGCCAGGTGGCTGCCGCGATCTTCGTGAACTGCGCGCACCTGGACAATCAGCAGCTCGATGAGATTATCGAGTGGGTTCGCCTCTACAAGAAATGATCCGGGAAAACCACCAGGTGCACACGAAGCGGAGCCATGCGCTGGGCCGAGGTCGTAGAGGACACCGTTTCGGCGTCCACCCAATCGAAGGAATGATGATGACTATCACACCGCTGGAACAAACGTTGATCGACAATGCCCGATCGCACCAGGAAGCCCTGGCTGCCCATTACCCCAAGCACCAAGCGGGGCAGTCCAATGAGGATGACCATTCTGAATATCTCAAGCATTCGGGCGCGCTCACCGATCTGGTATCGCTCACACATCACAATAGCGGTTTGAGTGCGGAAGCTGCCGAGCAACTACGCCAGATCGAGGCGGAGGACGTTGAGGCGTTCAAGCTCCATTTTCCGGTTGAGGCAACCCCGCCGTTGCACGTCGATTTTCGATTCCAAGACGGGCGCATCGAAAGTGTTGATGTGTCGAAGGCCGAGCATGTGCTCGAACTGGGCGGCTTTGCCCCAAAGGTCTAGGATTCGTCTAGGTCCACCCCAAGCCCAGCCTCAAAACGCTGGGCTAGGACAGTAGGAGAGGCGCATTCCGCACCTCTCTACAACCAAACAGCAAGTGGGGTTATGACCCGTAGAGTTCTGGAGACTCGTGAGGTTGAAGGCGAGCAGGAAGGCAGAGAGTTTCAAGAGGCTGACTGGGAGATTGCTTCTGTTGCTCCTGGCACCAAGGCTGCCGGGACCGCCTACTTTGTTCACCTGATGGCGCGGTATTTCTAACGACGAAGATTGATCAACAGAGCGGGTTCGTAAGTCGGGCCTGTCGTGAGCCGATTCAGCGAGACGGCTCACGACAGTCACAGATACGATGGAAGACGTATTTATGCCACGCCAAATGCCGCTACCGATGCGCCTGGCCTGCATCTTGCCTACGAATATGGCACCGCGCACCGCAAAAATGGTAGTGAATTCTGATCAACCCCCCAATCAAGGAGAGTGCTTTGAATCAACCCAATACCAAAGGACCGCAGAAATACGCCACGGCCTGGCTATTTGTTTATCTGAGTAGTTTTAATGTTTGCATCGCTTTCGTCTTTTTCGCCTTGCTCTTCATGGTCTTTCTAAGTTTCCCGCTTGGCGTAGCCATGCTCTGTACAGGCCTTGGTTTCTTGCTAGTCAATTCGGGCTTTAGCGACAACAAGAAAATCACGCTCGGGCTCCTCCTAGCGGTCGTGGGCTATAGCATCTGCCTTCCAGGTGCGTTCAAACCGGTTAGCGAAGTGATCATCCGCCCTTACGCAGTCGGGTTTGGTGGAAAAGAGGTCGCGGTCAGTGTGGACGCGGACAACTGCAGATACGTGCTGCGTACCAGCAGGCTCACCTGTGATGCACAGGTCCTTGAGGCTGGTAAATAGCCCAGCTTTTACGGGGGCAGTAGGACATAGATGCGGGTCAATCTAGCGCTGTCCGAGCTGCTCAAGAGTTCGAAGAAGTCAGCTGCTGTATTACACACGATTATCTGGGTTTTGATTTACAGGGAGGCCTAATTTCCACGCCATAATCCGAATAGCCTCTAAAACGAAGAGAAAGCTGCTTTGAATCAGGATTGGATCGATGGTGTCGCTCAACGCAGATAGACCTCGGTAATCTCAAGGCGGAAGTGGCCCAGTTCCTGTGAAACCACCTCCAATGCTTGTTTCCGAGTGAGGTGACGTTGTAGCGAAGCCATTCGCTCTTGAGCGTACGTGTGCCGTAGCCCATGGGCACCATTTGACCAACCGAGAGCTTCCTTCGAAGCAGCGCTAACGCTTTTGCTCCATGGCTGGCCGCCGCCAATTTCATAGAATCGCTGGTAGTTGATGCCGCGATCCTTTATGACCTGTGGCGTTGCCAGCCGCCACCTTTCCAAGCGTTGAGCCAGGGGGATAGGGATACGCACCTCGCGAACCAGGCCACCCTTGCCATGGACCGTGTAGCTGATCGTGGTTTCCCGAATTCCAGCAAATTTCATCCCGTGAGCAGGACGTTCATCAGGTTCACGGCGATGAGTTCTTCGTAGGCTCAGCAATTCATGAGCACGGAGACCAACTGCGTACGCTATCTCTGTCGCAAGTGAGTTGTGAGGAGCTTGGCGAGATGCGATCAGCGTCATCTGTTCGCGGTTATATGCTCGTGTTTGGTCGGCCAAGCGGCGACCCAGTGTCGGGTGCTTCTTGGTGTTCGTGCGAGTGCTTGCACTGCTCTTGATTACTTCCAGAGTCCTGCCTAGCGGCAGTTGTTGGGTGACGTGCTACATCATAGCCTGGAGAGCCTGAGGCTCCATATCCAGGGTTTTCTGGCCAACGGTCGTCGCTCGTTGCTGCAAGTAGCTGATAGCGCGATCAGGTGTCATTTCACGGAGGCTGCCTAAGCGATGCTCCTGTAGGTAAGCGGTGATGCGTACTAATCTTTGCTCGTAGTTACGAACAGTACCGACTGATCGAATGTGCGTGCCTTGGAGCTTTTTCATCACGGACGCAGCTTGCTTCGAAGGCTTTGCGAACTTAGCCACTCTGTCGATTCCGATGTAGCCATCGATGCACGGTCGAGCGCTGGATTTTGATGCCTTTTTCAGCTACCCATCGTTGCAGTTCGCTGCCACTGCAACCTGCCTGATCGAGTTGCAATAGCTCAAATTTATAGTTATCGAGCAATGAGCGGCGTTGGGCGTAGGTTCGTGGTTTTCTCCGAATCCTAGACTCGGCTTTGAGGCGTGCAGTAATGCTCTGCGCATCGAATTCGCTCATTGAATTTCCTCCGTCGGTTGTAAGAACTCCTGACCGAACTCGGTTCAGCGACACACCATCCTCGGATGGTTCGATGTGTGCCTGTTCGCCCCCCTTTGCAGCGCAGGCGGGGACTGTTCACGCCTCTGCTCGGAATCTCCGAGCGGGTTCCTGATTGTTCGCTCAGGTGCGTTTTGCCATTAGGTCTGGCTGACCTTTCAGGGTTGTCATGATCTCCAAGGTGGTAGTGGTTGGGCCCGATGTGGGGCCGGTTTCAGTTTGGTCACGCATGCGATGACGCAGTTGCGACCGATGGGTATCTGCCCGCGATGACGCAGGTCAGGCCCATTGCCAATGCCGCGCCCCATGAATCACACGGGTGGCGAGATTGCCGGGCGAAGGCGGTTTGGTGCTTGGCCAGCTTACGAAAATGGGGGAGGGCAAACAACGCAACTGCGCTGCGTTGTATTTGTTGCGCGAAATCAGACCGGCCTTCTGTGCCCGCTATGTGAAGCAACCTTCGGTTGCGTTACATAGCGGGCACAGAGCGTCGTGACTTGCCGGGGAAAGTACTTGGTCGCGGCGTGTGAAGCAGAGACTGTAGGGGAGCGTTGACAGTGGCGGTTTCAAGCTAGCTTGGCGGTCACGCTAGGCCGAGTGAGGCATTCGATCCTGTTAGCGACGCATCTGCTTAGCTAAGGCCACAATGGCGAAGCCTAGGATTTTCATGAATGTGGTCGCCCAGCTCAGGAGCAGAATAGCTCCGTGTTTGAATGCTCCGGGGGGTAGCAGGCTGGTTACGCCGGTATCCCAACCTGCGGGCTGGGCGTTTTCATTTCCGATGCGAGCTAAGACATCCCGCTCCCATTGAGCGCAGCTTGCTATCCAGTTCTGATCCGTCGTGGTCACGATTTTTTGGACATTCGCGTAGTCGCCTGTGAAACGCTGCACGGTGTAGTGATAGTTGGAGCACCTATCATTGCGGCTGTACTTTTCGAGGTGTACATTCAAGACTGCGTTGCCTCCGCGACCCATGCTTGCTTTCTCTAATAAAGCCCTAGCCTCATTAGGACTGTTGGATTCAGCCCAGCCACTCTCAAAAGTGAAAATGGTGTCAAATCCACGTGCCTTCGAATCTCTTGTCCATATGAAGTGATTTGGAGAATCGTAGGCGTAGCCTGGCGGCAGTGGGCGTTCTCCTGGTTTGACCCTCACTGCTCTGTATCCTTTCGGATCCGGTTGCCCCTCAAATGCTACTGACTGCCCATCGAACAGCTCTCTGCCCACTAGGGTTATGATGTGGACGAAATAGCTGCGTTCATCATCTCCTAGGATGAAGCCAAACCCCTTCTCAGGCATGAAACTGCGCACGTATCTTCCTGATCTGGTCTCTCGCTCATGAACCTGCTGTCCTTTTTGGAAGGCAGCCATGGTATCCCAGGGTATCAGGTGTCACCATCGAGTAACTGTCAGGAGTTCGGTTGTGAGGCGAGGGTGGCGTCCTTATGCTGGCTCGACTACTCGCGGACTTGGTTCAATAATATGCGCAAAATTCTTATCGATGAACATGGGTTTATTGAAAATCCTTTTGCTAGTAACATGCCTGGATTCATGCATAAGAGATCGTGGGGTGGGATAGTTTATCGGCGTGGAAAGAAAATCCAGGTTGCTAGCTTTTTTCCTAGTGAAAAAAGCGGTAGAAGAATTAATGTCCTTGGTGTTTCAAAGGGGATGTATTTGGCGTTTGGTCTTGCTGGCTGTAAGGAGCGACTGACCTATCTGGTAGATAGAGTAACTAGTAGTGATTTTCTATTGCGACCTGTAGAAGTCTCTTCTGTTCCAAGCATTTATGATATTGAATTGACAATGCCACTTAAAATTTACATTCTGGAAGCAAGGCAGGCAATGCTGATCGATCAGATGAACAGTCTCCAAATCGATATGGCAAAATTTAAGGAAGCTTTCGCAGCTAACATGGCTTAGAAAAGTCCAGCCATCATAGCTCAATGGGTTAGTCTCAAGCCTCCAACCCTCAGCGGCAGAGCCGCTCGCGATTGGCTGAGGGTCATAGGAGATTTCGGGTAAGAGGGACGGCAACGACCGTTCTGGTGCTGGCGATGACGTCACCAACGGTGAGGCACGCCAGCACAACCCACCATCATCACGCCTTCGGTAATCAGCAGCACACCTCGCATTTGGATTCGGGGGGCTGAGTCGTACCCAGAAAAAGCGTTACGAATCCCTCAGGGGCCTTTGTCCGGGTTATGAGATTACCCAACGCGGGCGTCGCTCGCACCTGAGCTTGATCTACGCGTTCTCTGAGAATCTTCAAAAAACCACTGAGATTCCACCGGCAGTCATAGCGGAGGTGTAACGACGCCACTGACTGCCACTCAAATCCCATCAGCATACTGTGGCCAACCCTCATCCTGGGAGTTGGCGATTTCTGTTGGAGGGACGATGACACACGAAATCATCGGTTAGCGTGGCCACTCACCATGTAGGAGGCGCTCCGTATGAGAACGGTTTTGTTGTTTCTTGGGCTTGCAAGTGCAGGCTTCTGTGTGGGCTCTCACTGGCCTGCACCACTCTGGGTCATCGTCGTGTTGTGGGTGGTGGGGGTTGCGCTGTGGGTTCTGGCTGAATGGCTGGAGCGGAGGGGGCGCAATCAATGATGCGCGCAAATCTAGACGAGCTGGTGATCGTGAACTGTTTGTTTCCAGCTATGAGGTGGTCAGCTTCTATTGCGCGATCCGTGCTCATCGCCAGAGAGGGTAACGTCCTTCGCTTGTACCGTATGCCGATGCTGTTGCGGCTGGACGAATTTCGCGCCGAGCTCTTTATCGCGCAACTCAACCACATGGAGCCACATCACCTAGATGGATGATGTTAAAGTGATATTACTCTGTGACGGATCGCCTTTAGGCGGTAATTACTCAATGGAAGAATGTTATGCGTACGCTGTTTAAATTTGCTGCAGTAGCTGTTGCCGGTGCCGTCAATACTGGATGCGGTGGCGAGGATTTCACTGGCGCTTATAGATATCATGAGCAAATTTCAAAAGGCGCAATGGTGCTGAATATCCATGGTGATGAGGCAGAGATCTTCGCAGATATTGTCGCATCTGGTATTAAACCGGTGGGTAAGCTCAGCGTTTCGCAAAAGGATGGGAAGCTCATCCTTGATGATAAAAATAGCTCGTTACGATTGGTGATGAAGCGTAACGTTGATGAGCGGAGCCTGGACTGCCTCAACTGTAAGGTCCTCGGTTTGAGGGCGGATGGTCTTGTCTGGAATTATGACCCGAAAGGGCCGTATGACGTAGATCAGCTACTCAAGGAACAAGCTCGAAAAAGAGAGGCGGCCTTGAATGCTGAGTTGGAGAAGATGCAGAAGGAGGCTTTAGAGAAGGGGCGCCGGGATATGGAAGCCCGGAAGCTGACTCCGTTTGAAGGCGACTGGGTTTATCAGCGGGCTACGAAGTATGATCCTTTGAGTATCATGGGCGTCTGGCGCAGCAAACAGATCAGAGTTTGGTCTTTCAGGTACGAAACAATGGATCGCCTTAGCTATGAGCTTCCTGGTTTTGAGGTAACAGATGTCGGCTTGAAAGTTGGGGAAGGCTCCACTGCTAAACTATACTCGTTGAGCGGCGACAAAAATGTGTTGACCTGCATGAACTGTGGAAAATCGATGAGTTGGGTCAAAGCTGACCCCAAGAAGGACCTCAGTGATCGCAGTTATGCTCGAAAGATGGCAGGCAATCCATAGCTTTCTTACGGTAAATGTTTCAGTTGTCGGTAGGTGCTTATGCATTTACCGATTACACCAGATTAGCAAGAGCGATAGAGGCGGCGCGAAATGTAGAGGGTGTTAATAGCTTCGTAGCGTGACAGTTAACCTTGGGAAGCCGGTTAGTACCGGGATAAATCGATTTCAAGCCGCTTGGCGAATTAGGTGGCAGTGGCCAGAAGCGGTCGTTTGATCGCGACTGGCGATATCGTGGCCAATATGAGTAGATTTCGTTTACTTATCATCCCCATCTTTTGGTTTTTTCGTGTGGGGTTTTTGGGCTGCTTTCAATATTTGATCTGTAGTTGGAGCGTAAGAGGAGATATTTGCAATAGTGAGAATATTATTGATTGCATCGAGTTCTTTCAGTCCTTGCAGTCCTTGCAGGTCTATTAGATATTTAGATGGATCAAGCGTATGCCCTAGTGCTCTGGCCTGCGATGCCAGATCTAAGTTGGTCAGGTTTTTTGCAAGGTCGCTATTCAATTTGATATTCTCCATCCATTTTCCGGAGAATACACCGCTTAGCTCGGAAACTTCCGCTGCCGTTCTCATGCGAGAAAGCTCTTTCTTAAGCTTAAGAACTGCACCTTGTGACTGAGCGTGCTGCTCCGTCTTCTGTTCCAGCTCTGCAACCAACGCGTCCATGGCCTCTAAAGATTTCCTTTTCTCCTCATGCGCACTGGCTAGTTCTGCCTGAGTAGTGGTAGATGCTTGGGCCAACGCCTGTACGAAACTCCCCATTTCATCAGCTTGCCCAGCCAATCTGTTAAATATGGCGAGGAATACATTAACCATCTCGTCTGCGTTGAAGTTTGGATAGCGTACTCGATGGTCAATTTCACTCCATCCTTCTTCAAATATTGTGCGGACTTGGACTTCGGCGAAAATCTGACGCTTTTGGGGTTGTGCTTTAATAATATAGTGAACGGAGCGATAGCCTGCGGGATGCTCACGATGTTCGAACCGATCCTTAGGGAAAACATCTTCAGAGATAGTGTCACCTTTTCTGGTATAAACCAGCGGCTGCTCTGTATCAATTAATTGTTGATTTTCACGTACGGACGCATCGATTTTCAAGGCGTCATTTTTGAAAAGGTGCAAGGCACGAATGCCAATTAGGTCGGTAATGACTGAGTAATAATTATTCTCATTGATTTCAAGATACTTTTCTGCTTTAGCTGCCCGCTTTCTAACAATTTTCTCAAGCAGATGTTCCGAGTCTTTGATGCGCCAACGAACAGAGTGCACGCCATCATATTGCTGCATGACCCTGGCGAGCATTCCCGCATATTCCCGCAATTGAGCACCATGGCGCTCATGATCTTTTCCGATTGCTATCAGCATCTCCCAATCGATACCAGACGCCTCCCATGTGGGGCGGCTGATTCGATTGCGTAGAAGAAAATCTTCCAAGTTTAAATTACTGATCATATAAAGTCCTATCTCTTCAGATTCGGAGCGTTTGAATAAAATCTTGAAATTAAGGTCAGACTGTTTTCAACACAGCATGAGCGAGTATCGAGGCTTTTCGTACAGAACCTATGAGTTAACTCACCCTTCTCCCAGGGCTTCCCTAGGGTTGTTCCAGCAGCCCAGACTCTCTGAGTCGAAGAAGTCGACCTGATTGACTCCAGCACGAACCATTTTTTCTTCTGCTTGCTGAGCGAACGCCTGAGAGCCGTCGCGCACAGAGATAGCTACACGCTGAGGTGGGTTTCTGGTGATCTGATCGACGATGTGTTGATCCTGTTCTGAAAGACTCCAGCCGTAAATAGTGACTGAATCACCTAGGGCGGGGACGACCTCTCTGAAAACACGCTCCAAGTAAGATGAGCTTTCAATCGATTTTTTTTTGTGGGCAGCAGTCCCTTCGCAGACAAACAAAGGAATTGTTGCTCCGCCTTCCCAGTGATCAAGTATCGCATCGAGTAAGCGGCCGCCGTCTAGGGCCCCTATCTTGCTCTCGCGGCGATCGTCAGTTCGGGTGAGAGCGAGATTTCCGTGAGGGTAGAAGAACAGCGTGCTGCCGGTTGCTCTTCCGTATGGGGCACGCAAAGATTCCCAGTCTTCGGTGAAGGTGCCGCTAATGAATCCGTCTTTGAAATACGAACCTCGCTCGCGGTTGCCCAGCATCGCAGCCCAGTACACGATCAAGTCGTAATTTAGGGAAATGACGGTGTCGAAGTGCGCCATGAATGGGTAGATCAAGCGGAGATGGGGCAGCGCATTGTCATACTCGACATGGATGTCTCGCACCGTAGAGATTAGGGCGGTCCGGACCTCCGCATACGCCTCCTCGACTCTGCCATGTGGAATTTCTAGAGACTGATTTACCAGGCTCGCCTGCCAGAGGCGGCGGAGAACCAGCTCAAAATCATTTACACCGAAACGATCAAAAATGGCCGCTACCGCGGGTGTGATGTGCCCAATTTCCTGCGCTCTGTCAAACAGGGAGGCGTATCCGAACTCAGGATGTACTGCCATGCTCGCCCCGTTTCCGAGGAGCAAGCTGTCCGTGTACTGATCCCGAATGTCTCCCCACTGCATTATCTCTGGCATGTCGTCGCTCTCTCCATTTGCGAGGAAGCAGCGTAATATCAAATCAATTGCATGTCAGCCCGCCCGTTACAGTCTACCGAGGCACTGTACGAAATCCCGAAAGTCCCAATCGTCCCTTGAACGCGGAGATTTTGTAGAGTCCCCGCTATGGATGGAAAGGAATTCTGTGATGGCAACCCGCCTCGGCAAGCACGTGATAGGCTTCGCTACCGTGGCTTCACAGTCTTCATCCATGCTGTATTAGCGACATCTCTTTTCGTACAGAGCCAGCCCTCAAGACTTCCGTCTGTAGTGGTCAGTCGAATGCAAACTGGGGGCAGGTTGGGCAAGTAGGTTGTCAAATCCATGCCGTAAATGCTTTCAACGCCTCCAGATAGCTGCGCTGGAGTTAGCCGGATGATGATGACTTGGAGGGAAGGTTCGCCACGCCGCGATTGAGCAAGTCGAACAGGACGATTTCACGGGGCTGTTGTACTTGTGCTAGCTCAACCAGGGCGTCTGCCGCTTTGCGTGCGAGGCGACGTGCCAAGGTCCGCTGTTGGGTGGAGATGACGCGATCTTCGGGGCGCCCGTGTACGTAGGTGCATCGCAAATCGTATAGGTCCAGATACTCCTTCGCTGCGCCCGGCTCGACGATGGCGGCGCTAAGTCTTGCTGCAACCCTGCGTGTCGGTGAATGTTTGTAATTATCGGCTTTCAGTCGCAGATTTTGCTTGTGGTCTGCCTGAGTACCAAACGCGGCCTCAATCATGATGAGATGCGCCATCACTTCATCAATGCCATCGGAAAGAAACGCACGGACTAGGAAATGCTCCACAGGAGTTGAGAAAAGTTCCGACGCCTGGGGACTCGCTACCCGCATTAGCTCCCACCTGGCTTCCACTGCCTGCCGCACAGCTTCGGAGGTAGCGTAGGTTCTTAGCCACATCGGGCGTTCGGATTCCTCCCACTCGTCGTAGTCCAATTGTTGGGAGCATGGCTCCCACGATAGCTGCTCAGGGGCGGGCGGCGGGTGCGGGAAAGCGCAAAGGTCATCGTCGAGAGTGTATACCCAAGGCACTCGGAAACCACGCCAATCCACTTCGGTCATCTCGGCCCAGTCTTCCCATGGTGCCAGCAGCAGGAAGAACAGCGCGCGTTCAACCGCAGCGGGGAAGCGCCCGCTGTGGGGAACAATCTCGCCCAGATCCTTACCTAAGGGGAAGTCCAGCCAGGAGAATTGGCGATTGCCCGATTGGCCGAGAACAGATACGTCTTCCTCTACGACCATCCAATGGAACTGGGACAGGCGCTGAGCGTCCAGCCGTATGTTTGGATAACAGCGCTCTAAGCGGGGCGTATCAAACAAAACCTCAAGTTCGGCAGCGGCGAATCGACCCACCCGGGCATTGCCAAATTGGAGGGACGGGATCTCATCGGCCATATCAAGCGGGCAGAGGTAACGCCGCCTAGTGGTGGTACGTTGAAACTCGTGAGCCAACGCAGTAGCCACTTTAAACATGTCTGGCCTGGGCAGGTTGGATAGATGGGGGGTGCTGCATGGCAGACCCACCGACCTAAGCGCATTGCCGATGGAGCCCTCCAGCCCGAAAGTGGATTTTCCGCTGTGGTAGCGCTTGGTGAGCAACTCCTTGAGCACCACGAACTCGGGGCTGCTCCAGAGATTTTGTGTGCCGGGTTGTGGGATATCCCACAGCGCTTGAAGGGCAGCGACAAGAGATCTATCTGCGGACATGAGTGGCTCGTCAATCCTTGGAGTTTCTGTTCAAATGGTCCTTGGTGGAGACTACCTTAAAAGGTGGAGCGCAATCTGCTGCCGCTTTTGGAGCTCTACGAGCGTTGCCAGGTTTGCTTAACAGATGGCTCAATAGGGCGATGGCGATGTTGCTGATCTCAGCGTCCCGGTTCGATTCCGGTCTCCCTGACCTCCGGTTACGCCCACGCTTAGGATCTGATGAACGCTTGGAGCGGTAGGGGTGAGTACCCTGGTGAGTACCTTTGTTGTATTTGTACTTGTCGTAAGGCGATATTTTATTGGATCTTCTGTTACAGATTCGATTCCTGTCTCCGGCACCAGACAGGTTAGCCAATGGCGATTTTTCGCTAGCTGGCTGCAAGAGACGCCCGCCTCGTGCGGGTTTTTTTGTCCCTTCAGATCCGCAGTTTTTGACTTGGTCGTGCGTGGTTTTCCACTTAAGGTTGCACGATTTTCTAGATAGTTCTTATCTTGATTTGTTGTTCAGGCCAGTGTTTACGGCGCAAAATCCAGATTTTTTCTAGATAATGATTTCTCTGTTTAGAGATATTTTTGAGATGGCCCAATGTTCTCACCATGATCTACAGCTACTCAATCCATCCTTCGACTCCCCGCTGGTTGACGTACTGGCCGAGCTCGAATTTCTGCGCAGGCTGAGGTTGGAAGGGGATACCCCACCTCAGGTGTTCTTTCAGCTGAAAGCACTTTTCCATACGCTGGAGAGCTTGGGCTCAGCCCGGATCGAAGGTAACCACACCACGCTGGCCGATTACATCGATAGCAAGGTCGAAGGGAAAGCCGAGAGCACCGACCAGCTGCTGGAAATTGCCAATATCGAAAAGGCGATGGACTACATCGAAGAGGTGATCCAGCCCGGGGCAAACCTTACTGAACACATGATTCGCGAATTGCACGCCATGACTGTAACGGGCTTGCGCCGTGAAGGTGACAAAACCCCCGGTGCCTACCGTGAAGGAGCTGTCAGGATCGCCCAGGCCGAGCATCTGCCTCCGGACGGTGTGCTGGTGCCGCAGTACATGCAGGAGTTGGTCAGCTTCATCAACCGCGACGACTCCCCGAAATACGCGTTGATGAAAGTCGCCTTGGCGCACCACCGTTTCGGCTGGATTCATCCTTTTGGCAATGGCAACGGGCGCGTGGTAAGGCTGCTGACCTATGCGCTGTTGATGAAGTACGGCTTCAGCGTGAACACCGGGGGCCGGGTGCTCAATCCCACGGCAGTGTTCTGCAATGACCGCGACAAGTACTACACCATGCTGGGGGTTGCTGACACCGGCACCACTGAAGGCCTGGAGGCATGGTGTACCTATGTGCTGCAGGGCATTCGCGACGAGTTGGAGAAGGTGGACAAGCTTACCGACTATGGCTATCTCACCGAGTGCATTCTGTTGCCGGCAGTGAGCTTTGCCCGCAGCCGCGACTGGATTACCGAGATCGAGGAACAGATCTTGGTCAGCGTCGTAAAGCTGAAAGTGGTGAAGTCGGGTGGCATTGCTCAGGCCATTCCCAAGCTCACGGCTAACCAGCGTACTTACCAGATCAAAAACCTGCTGGAGCAAGGCATGCTGGTGCCGATCAGTCCGGGCTCAAGGCAATACACCATTGGTTTTTCCAGCAATCATCTGGTGCGTGGGGTCATCAAGGCGTTGAGGGAGCAGGGGTTCATTCCAGAGCCGCTCGACAGGGGCTGAGTGAGCTAGAGAAGCAGGTCATAAGACAGTTTGCCGATCAGAATCACCAACAACACCAGGAACAGCGTGCGGACAAAAGGCACGCCTTTATGAACCGCCAACCAAGTGCCAGTGAGCGCCCCGAGAATGTTGAATGCCGCCATTGGGATTGCGATCAGGTAGAGCACGTTACCCGTCGGAATGAAGAACATCAGAGCCGCGATATTGGTCGCAATGTTCACGAGTTTCGCCGATGCCGAGGCATGCAGAAAGTCGAAGGCGAAGCAGCGGATGAACAAGAAGATCAGGAAGCTGCCAGTGCCCGGACCGAACAGGCCATCGTAAAAACCGATGGCGCCGCCGATGACGATCGCCAGAAGTTTTTCCCTGGTTCCGATGCGCATGGGTTTATGCAGGGCGCCGAAGTCTTTTTTCCAGAAGGTGTAGATCGCCATCAGCACAATCAGTACCAGCACTGCCGGCCGCATCACTGACTGCGGTACGAACGATACCGTGGCGGCTCCGAAGAAGGCCATGACGAAGGCCGCGCAGGCCGCGGGGATCACAAGTCCCCAGTCGATCACCACCTTGCGTATGAACGATCGGGCCGCGAATGCAGTGCCGCAGGCGGCAGCGACCTTATTGGTGCCCAGCAGCGCAGCCGGTTGAGCGCTGGGCAGCACGTTGAACAGTGCAGGTATCTGGATCAACCCACCGCCGCCCACGGCCGCATCGATCAGACCAGCAGCGAAAGCGAATACGCAAAGGATGACAATATCGACCATGAACTCAGGCTCTGACTATCTAGGTGGGTGGCGCATATCGCTGCAACCAGAGGACATGCTGATCTGGGTTGATGGGAAGGTTAACGGAAGGGCTTTTTCTGTGTTGCAATGCCACATTGTGAAAAGTGCAATGAGGTGGAGCGTGGCATTGAACATGTTGGCGGAACTTGAAGCCTTTGCGGCCGTAGCTCGCAAGCGCAGCTTCATCGCCGCGGCGCGGGCCTTGGGACGCTCCCCTAGTGCACTGACCCGCGCCATTCAAGCGCTGGAGGAAAGTGTCGGGCTCAAGTTGTTCAATCGCTCGTCCAATACCGTGAGCCTGACCGAAGCGGGTGAGTGTTTGTTAGCTCACGCCTACAAAATGCTCGAACTGCAACGCGAGGTGGATGAAGACCTGGCCGGTCTCAGCGGCCTGGCCTCCGGCTGGATCCGTTTTTCTGCCCCCGAGGTACTTGGACACGGGGTGTTGCCGCAATTGATTGCGCAATACTGCGAGCGTTATCCAGACGTCAACATCGATGTGATTTTTACCGATGAGCTTCTCGACCCGGCCAAGAGCAAGCTGGACTTCTCAATCCGCGGGGCATTTCCACAATCCAGCGACTTGATCGGTTTCCCGCTCTGGAGTTACGCGCGGCATCTGTATGCCGCTCCCGGTTACCTGGAGCGCAAAGGTACCCCCGATTCCATCGAGGCGCTGGCGTCGCATTCGCTGATCCTGCATACCGCGCCGCGGATTCTCAAAGAGTGGAATTTTCGCAGCGAGGAGCAGGCCAGCAGCTTTCGGGTTCATCCAAAATTTCGTTTCAGTTCCGGTCTGGCGGTATTCCAGGCAGCCCTGGCGGGCGTAGGGATTGCCCGCCTGGCGGATTGGATGGCGGAACCCGAAGTGGAGGTGGGGCGCCTGCTGCGGGTTTTGCCTGAGTACAAGCTCACCTCCAGCAGTGGTGAGAGCCCACAAATGCATGCGGTTTACCCGGCTGGAAATCTGCCGCTGCGGGTGAGAGCGTTGCTGGAAATGATTCGTTGCGTGGGTGAAAGCCCGGAGTTCAAACGCGGCACAGCACTGATATGAATTTACGGCGTTCAGCCTATCAGGCGCTAGTACGCATATGATCAAACATGGCCTAAGGTCATCGTCTAAACGTTGGAAAAAGGAGCCCTTCTGGTCATGGATAGCAAATGTTCGGTCTTTATCGCAGCAAGTGTTGACGGCTTCATCGCCAGGAAGGACGGAGATATTGAGTGGCTTAACCGCCCTGAATACGAGTGCCCTGTACTGAATGGGCTGACTTATGATGAATTCATGACGACGGTCGATGCGCTGGTCATGGGGCGCAAGACGCTTGAGAAAGTGTTGTCCTTCCCGGATTGGCCCTATGACAACACACCCGTCGTGGTGCTCTCACAGGCGCAGGTATCGATACCTGCAAAACTACAAAGCAAAGTCGAGGTCATGGCCGGCGATCCGCTGCTGATCGTGGCGCAGCTCGCGGCTCGCGGTCTCAAGCATCTCTACATAGATGGAGGTCAGACCATCCAGAACTTCCTCGCTGCGGGATTGATCAACGAGATCACGATCACGCGTATTCCGGTGCTGCTAGGCAGAGGGACTCCATTGTTCAGCCAGTTGGGGGATGAGCATGAGCTGCGGCTGATTGATTCATCAACGTCGGACAACGGGTTTGTGCAGAGTCGTTATCAGGTGGTCGTGTAGGCTAGCCAGTCGTGTACGACTTGCCCCCAGGCGACACAATCATCAATCAGCCGCTTGTGTTAAGAGGCTGAGCTGCGGTGAACACTCAGTCGGTAGTCCAGTGCCGGTTTTTCCCGCCTGAGGCTACTAGTCAGCAGTACATTGCCGGTTTACGCACCGTGTACTATGGTAATCGGCATTAATATGCTGATTAAAGGTGTGGGCATGCCTTTCAGGCTCGCGATCCAAGCCTTTGCCGATGGTACGTGAGCGCTACCCTATCTGCTGATCGATGCGCCTGAATCGATGCGCAACGCAGCCCATACCTGTGAATAACCTGGACAAGCGACTCGTGGAGTGGGGACTGCGATGAAAAAACTACAGCCTGAAGAGCGCGCTCAGCTCGTAGAGGATATCGTCCGACGCAACGCTGCGGGGCTCGATCCTATTGGTGTATCCATCCGCCGTCTGCGGCTCGAAGTCACCGGGCTTGATCAGGAGACCTTCGCGGCCATGTGCAAGATGTCCACGAAAAGCCTGTACGAATTGGAGAGCGGCAAGTCGAATCCGAAGCTCAGCACGTTGGAGGCCGTGTTGCGTCTGTTTGGTGTGCGGATGGGAATGGTGATGACTGCCAAAGTTAAGCCCGCTGCATCGGTCGTGGAGAAGGACGACGGCCCGTTGAACGCAGGTGGACCAATCGCTGCGGCTGCGCGAACGTTGGCGAATCTTTCGCCGCTGAACAGCTCCTGTGTCGTGGTCGGACCTAAACGAGGGAAAAGCCCTGCGGCAGCCAAAGCGAAAAAGGCAGCGTCTAACTCATCCTCGCCAAGGGCACGGGAACGCAGTCAGGAAAAATGAGCAACGCAGGGCCTGCTCGGCGAGCGTGCAATTATTGATTGCATGCAGTGGATATCCCCGCATGGCGTAGCGCCGCGATAATGAACGGAGACTTTTTCTCCAGATACTCAGCCATCCCATCTGTATTGCTCGATTCCAACTGAAGCTTCAGGGCTTCATACTGCTGGCGGAGCGTCGCATCGCGCCTCAGCAAATCTCTGAACCCCAACATCTGGATGATCGCGAGGTGACCACAGGTACAGGCATGGAGCTTATGCGTACGAATCCCGTCCACATTCCGCCGATAGAAGTGATGCCCTGGCCTTAGATCACTTCCTCGTACGTAGCCTAACCCGATCAACACCTCATCCCGCGCCGACGCATTGCGATGATCATGAACCTCGATCAGCACGTCGATTTCGGGCTTGGCCGCAAGGCCGGGAACAGAGGTACTTCCAACATGGTGTATGGCTATCAGTTCATCGCCAAAGGCCGAAGCGATGAGCGACTTGTCCGCCATAAATCGGATGTGCCAAGCGGGGTTGTAAGGGATGATCTTGCTGGTCAGTGCCATTTCCATTCCCTGGCGGCGAGTACCTAGAGCATCGAATTTTCCCTTAGAAGACATGCATTCGCTAGCGTCTGATTAAGACTGATTGGGCATGTACCCGGCAGGCTGGGACAACGCGATCACCGATGCTCCGCCGTCAACATTGATCTGAACTGAGAAATGCTCTCTGCCGCTAGCCCCGCACCTTCAAATACGGCGCAGGTGAAACTAAGGGGGGCGGTGCCTGGAGCCGTAATGATGCGGTCTGACATCACCGCTATCGGGCTGTCTTGATAAAGCGCGCAGCCTTCGTAACCGACCGCATTCTGCAAGTAATCAGCACTGTTCGAGGTATGAGCAACCGTGTCGAGAAGCCCAGCCCGCGCAAGCGCCAGCGTTCCGCCACAGATACCGGCAATGACTGCTCCACCTGCGCGGCTGGCATGAAGAAAGTCTCGAACATCGAGGGCTTCTTCACGTTCCCAGGCCATTCCACCAATAACGGCGACAACGTCCGGTTTCCACTCCAGGCATTCTTGCAAGCTGCTATCGACCGTTACCGCCAATCCACCCTGCGAACGGAAATGCCCGGTAATGGGCGCGAAAAACCTGACGTCGATCCCGTAAAACGGGGATGCCGTACCCGCGATGAAGGCATATTCCCAATCCGCAAAACCGGGTGTCAGTATCAAAGCCACGCGTGCCATCAGACAGAATCCTCCATGAAAGCCCGCAACATATGACGGAAACACACGAACATCAATGTCTGTCCGCCCCGGCCCAGACAATGCGCTCCCCCCCCCCCCACTCAATGCAGCACCTGACTCAAAAACAACCGACTCCGCTCATTCTGCGGGTTCTCAAAAAACTCCCCAGGCGCAGCCTCCTCAACAATCTCCCCCTGATCCATAAACACCACCCGATGCGCCACCGTCCGGGCAAACCCCATCTCATGCGTCACACACACCATGGTCATGCCGTCTTCGGCCAGGTCCACCATCGTCTGCAAAACCTCCTTGACCATCTCCGGATCCAGCGCCGAGGTAGGTTCATCAAACAGCATGATCTTCGGCTTCATGCACAACGCCCGTGCAATCGCGACGCGCTGTTGCTGGCCACCTGAAAGCTGGCCGGGGTATTTGTGCGCCTGTTCGGGAATGCGCACCCGTTCCAGATAATGCATCGCCACAGCTTCCGCCTCCCGCCGCGGCATCTTGCGCGCCCAGATCGGGGCGAGGGTGCAGTTCTGCAGGATGGTCAGGTGCGGGAACAGGTTGAAGTGCTGGAACACCATGCCGACTTCACGGCGGATGGTTTCGATCTGTTTGGCGTCGCTGGTCAGCTCGGTGCCTTCGACGACGATGCGGCCTTGCTGGTGTTCTTCGAGGCGGTTCAGGCAGCGAATGGTCGTCGATTTGCCCGAGCCGGACGGCCCGCACAGCACGATGCGTTCACCCTGGCGCACGGTGAGGTTGATGTTCTTCAGTACTTGGAACTCGCCATACCACTTGTTGACGTTCTCCATCTGGATCATGGTCTGGGCGCCCAGTGCATCCAGAGGTTTGCGGATAACTTCACTCATTTCAAACTCCTTGCCGGAGCACAGGCGCGCCGTCCCGGTGGAAGCGGGCACGCCTGATGTGGGAAGAGGATGTAAAAGGCGCCGTTGGCTCAGTGCAGGACGCTTTCCAGAAACTGCCGGGTGCGGGGCTCCTTCGGTGCGCTGAAGATTTCCGCCGGCGGGGCCATTTCGATGATCTTGCCGCCGTCGAAGAACACCACGCGGTCGGCCACTTCACGGGCGAAGCCCATTTCGTGGGTGACGACGATCATGGTCATGCCCTCAGCCGCGAGGCCTTTCATCACGTTCAGCACGTCGCCGACGGTCTCCGGATCGAGCGCGGAGGTGGGCTCGTCGAACAGCATCAGCTTGGGTTTCATCGCCAGCGCCCGCACGATCGCCACCCGCTGTTGCTGGCCGCCGGACAACTCCGCCGGGTAATGCTCGGCCTTGTGCCGCAGGCCGACGCGGTCGAGCAGGGCGAGGGCGTGGGTCTGGGCTTCCTGTTTACTCGAGCGCTTGAGCTTGACCGGGGCGAGCATCATGTTCGCCAGCACGCTCATGTGCGGGAACAGGGTGTAGTCCTGAAACACCATGCCCACCTCTTCGCGCAGCCTGGCCAGGGCCTTGCGGTCACCGGCATTGGCCGAGTCGCCATTGGCGATCACCACGGTGCCGAGGGACGGCTCTTCCAGGCTGTTCAGGCAGCGGATGAAGGTGGATTTGCCCGAGCCGCTGGGGCCGATGATGACCACCACTTCGCCTTGCTGAACATCCATGTTCACGCCTTTGACCACCTCGTGCGCGCCGAAGCTTTTGTGCAGGTCGCGAACCGTCAGGATCGTGCTCATACGCCCGCCTGTGCACGGGTCAGGGTTTGCAGGTTGAGGTCTGCGGCGCTGAGGCGCTCGCGCCGCTGCTGGTTGGCAATGCGCTCGGCGTCCAGTCGCTTGCTGGCGCGGGCCAGGCTGGGCTTCAACGAGCCGAGCGAAGGGCCGCCGGCGGAGCTGCGGCCTTGCACGTTACTGACCGGGTCGAGGCAATCACGGACTTTCTGCTCGGGCAGGTTGAGGGGGTGACCGAGTTGCTCGAGGGCGCAGGCATCGACCATCTGCGTAGTGATCTGGTTGGCCGGCAGGCCCTGGTCCATGGCCATGCGCACTACGCCACCGACTACATGGTGGGCCTCGCGGAACGACAGGTCGACTTCGCGCACCATCAGGTCGGCAAGGCCGGTGGCGGTGGAGAAGTCTTCACCGGCGCGGCGTACTGCCAAGTCAATGTTGGGGGTGGCGGTGCGCAGCACCAGGTCGAGCAGTTTCAGGCAGCGCAGGGTTTCTTCGGCGGCTTCCCAGAAGCCACGGGTGCCTTCGCGGTTGCCGTCACCGGTGTGGGAGAAGTTGGTGCCTTTGATGCTCACGCTAGCGCCCATCAGCAGGCCGACGATATGCCCGCTGCGGCCCTTGAGGTACTCGAGCACGGTGGGGTTTTTCTTTTGCGGCATGATGCTGGAGGTGGCGGCGACGCTGTCGGGGAAGTCGATGAGGTTGAACTCATGGGTGCTCCAGACAAAGTAGTCCTGCGCGACGCGGCTCCAGAACACCGCCAGGTGGCTCAGGTGCGACAGGCTTTCAAGCAGAAAGTCGCGTGAGCCGATGGCGTCCAGCGCGTTGTCCAGGTAGCCGTCGAAGCCGAGCAGCTCGGCGGTGCGCGCGCGGTCGATGTCGAACGGCGTGCCGGCGAAGGCGGCCGCGCCGAGGGGGCACTGGTTCATCGACTCCAGGGTCTGGGTCAGGCGCTTGCTGTCGCGCTCCAGCGCCTGTTCCACCGCGCTCAGGTAGTAGCCGTAAGTGATCGGTTGCGCCGGCTGCAGGTGGGTGTAGCCGGGCATCACCACTTCGGCGTACATCGCGGCGCAGCGCAGGGCGGTGGCGCGTACCGTCACCAGCTCATCGATGAGGTCCATCAACAGCTCGCGGCAGCGCAGGCGGTCGAGGGTGGCGAGGATGTCGTTGCGGCTGCGACCGGTGTGCAGGCGCCCGCCGATGTCGGCGCCGATCTGCTCGATCAGGTGCGCTTCGTAGTTGAAGTAGGCGTCTTCGCGGGACGGGTCCAGCTCGACCGCATCCGGCCCGGCCTGCTCCATGTCCAGCACACCCTTGGCCAGCGCACTGGCATGTTCGCCACGAATCAGCCCCTGTTCGGCGAGCATCAGGATGTGCGCCTTGTTGACGTTGCCAAGATTCGCGAAACCGCTGGCGAAGCCTTCCAGGCGCGGGCGATAGATGTACTCGTTGACTTCCGGCGCGGTGCTTTCTTTCAGACGCCGACTGACTTTGGATTCTTGCATGTTGGAACCTCTCCAATAGAAGTACGTACCGCCGGGCGACCCAGACGACGTTCGAGATAACGGCTAAGCCAGGTCAATGCCGAGCAGATGACGAAGTACACCAGCAGCACTACGGCGTAGACCGAGAAGGCCGGGCTGACGCCGGTCATGACGGTTTCGCGTTCGATGATGATCTGGCCGACCTTGAGGAATTCGCCTACGCCTACCAATGCACCCAGCGAAGTGGCTTGCACCAGAATCGTCAGCAACCCGGTGTAGGCCGGCAGAATGGCTTTCATCGACTGCGGCACGATCACGTGCAGGTAGATCTGCCAGGGGCGCAGGCCCAGCGCCCAGGCGCTTTTCCACTGATGGCGGGACACCGACTCCAGCCCACCCCGGACGATCTCGATACCGTTGGCGCTGCCCCACAAGGTCAGGCCCACGGTGACCGCGGCGAATGGGCTTAGATCGACGCCAAACATCGGCGCGCCAAAGAAGATGAAGAACACGTTGACGATCAGCGGAATGGAGCGGAACAGCTCCACATAGGCATGAATCGTCCACCACAGCACCCGGTTCTTGACCGTGGCCAGCACGCCGAGCACGGCCGAAATCAGCGTGGTGAACAACAGCACCACCAGCGCCAGTTGCAGGGTCATCAACAACCCTTTAAGGACGAAGCTCCAGTTTTCGAAGATGAAATTCATGCTCGCCTCACTGCCGGAAAGGGCGTTGTAAGTGGGCGGAAAGGCGCGCAGTCAACAGCGCGAGCACGCCGACCAGCACTAGGTACATGACGCAGATGGCCGTGAACATCTCGATGGCACGAAAGTCCGTGGCGATGCGGTCCACCGCAACGAAGGTCAACTCCGCCAGGCCGATGGCCTGCAGGTACGAAGAGTTCTTCAGCAGCGAAATCGCAGTGTTGAGCATCGCCGGCAGGCTGGTGCGGAACGCGATCGGCAGGGCGATCAGCGCAAAGTACTGCGCCGGCTTGAGGCTGAGCGCCAGGCTCGCCTCGCGCATGCCGCGCTCCACGGTGGCCAGGCCGCCGCGGATGTTCTCGATCTGGTATGCCCCAGCCCACAGCGACAGGCACACCACTCCCGACCAGAACAGCGACAGCCCCAGACCAATCGCCGGCAGCCCGTAGAAGATGAAAAACAACTGCACCAGGATCGGCGTATTGCGGATCAACTCCACGTACAGCACCACGGCCTGAGACAGCACCGGCACTTTCATCACCCGCACCGCGCCGCCCAGCACCCCGATCAGCATTGAAAAGAAGATGGCCAGCGCGGTGATCTTCAGCGTCATCAACACGCCGTCGAGCAGCGCAGGCCACTGCGCTATCAAATAATGGATGTCGAAATCCATGATCGCGGCCGACTAGAGCGATTCGGCAGGTTTGGCCTGCTCGAACACACTGATGTAGTAGCCCTGGATATTCTTCGGTACAAACTGCTCTACCCAGCCGCGGTACAGGTGCTCTTCACGCATGCGCAGCACCGCCGCGCTGAGGAAGTCGCGCCACTGCTCTTCGTTCTTGCGCACGCCGATGGCCGCGTCGGAGATCTGGAACGGTTCGCCGATCAGGCGTGCGTCCTTGTCGTTGTCGGCCACCACCACCAGCGTTGCGGCGTCGTGGGTGTAGGCGTCGGCGCGGCCCTGGCGGAAGGCTTGCAGCGCATCGGCGGCGCTGTTCATGCGCAGGGTTTTCACGTCGGGCATGTGGTCTTCGAACCACTTGGCCTGCACCGAGCCCTTGAGCGTGGCGAGGGTCTTGCCCTTGAGGTCGGAGATTTTCTGCGCCGGGCTGTCCTTCTTCACTACCACGTCACTCGCGCCCCAGCGGTAGGGCGTGGTGAAGTCGATCACGCGCTGGCGCTCCGGGGTCACGCCGAGGGTGGCGATGAGGAAGTCGACCTTGCGCCCCAGCAGTTGCGGCACGCGGTTTTCGGCGGTCACGCAGGTGAAGCTGACCTTGTCCTTGGAGCCCAGGGCCCACAGTGACACCTGCTTGGCCATCTCCACTTCGACGCCGGCGAACTCGCCCTTGTTGTCTTGATAGCCATACGGTGGCTGGTCGCAACGCACGCCAGCTCGCAGCTGGCCTGCCTCCTTGATAGCTGCGGGAACGGCCGGCAAGTCGACGGCCTGAGCGGTGGACACCGCCGCCAACGACACGCAAGAAAGGGCCAGTGCAGCGCTTAGTTTTTTATATGAGAACGACATGATGCCTCCTGATTACCGGGCTGCATCGCCCCACTGGCGTGCGGCGAAACGATGAGTACAAGGGCAGAGCTGAAATGAAGCTTGAGCACCGGTTTTGTTTTTGTTGTTGCGGGTATGCGCTCGGTTGGCATCGCGCTGCATCGGGGCAGACGTCGATGTAGATCTAGTTATAAAATCTTCGGGTCATGCAATCAAATGACAATCCATCAACCAGTCATGCAGAAATGATATGGCCATTAACTTCAAGCAGATCGAAACCTTCCGTGCGGTGATGGTCAGCGGCTCCATGACGGCGGCGGCGCAGGCGTTGCATACCTCGCAGCCGAACGTCAGCCGGCTGATCGCGCAGCTCGAACGGGCCAATGGCTTCAAATTGTTTGAGCGAGTAGGCGCACGGTTGGTGCCAACCGATGAAGGCGCGCAGTTTTTCGCTGACGTCGAGCGCGCTTTCATCGGCCTGCACAGCCTGGAAAACTCCGCCCAGCACCTCAAGCGCGGCGGCACCGGTCGCTTGCGCATCGGCGCGGTGCCTTCACTGACCCACGGCCTGCTGCCGGCGATCATCCAGCGCTTTCGCCAGCAGAACCCGCACGTGCATATATCGATCCACACCAATGACTCGCCCAACGTCGCGCACTGGGCGGCGACCCGCTTCTGCGATGTATGCCTGGTGTCCTACGTGGCGGAGGACATGGCCGGTGTGCAGTCGGAGATCATCTGTGATGTGCCTGGCGTGTGCATTTTCCCAAAAGGGCATCGGCTTGGTGCCTTGGAGGTGGTGACCCCGGCAGATTTGAAGGGCGAGGAATTTATCTCGCTGTCGCACACCGATGGCTCGCGCACGCGGCTCGACCGGCTGTTTGCCGAAGAAGACCCGCGCGTGCTGAACATGGATGCGACTCATGCCGCCACTGTCTGCTCACTGGTCGGGCTTGGGCTGGGCGTCAGCGTGGTCAGCCCGCTGGTGGCCAACGAGTACTTGCATACCGATATCGACATCCGACCGTTTGCGCCGGAGTTGCGCTTTTATACGTACTTGCTGCTGTCGTCCGACCGGCCTGAGAACGTGCTGACGCAGAGGTTTCGGGTGTTGGCGGGGGAGATGTTGAGGGAGGCGGCGAAGGGGAGTTTGGCGAGGGAGCGGTAGGCGTGGCACGCTAGATAAAGCGAGTATTCAGATTTGCCGTGAGCTATTGTGAGCTGCGCCAAAAATTGCCTGATGCACTTTTTCAAGGATTGAAATGAAAGCCTTATTGCTCGTGTTATCAACCCTGCTCCTGCTTTCCGGCTGCTCCACGCCGCTCACCGCCACCAAGGCCAGCCCCTCCATCGCCGAAACCAAATCGGTGCAGTTCGGTGGCAAGACGTTCGTCCTCAAATTCCAGAAGCAGGGCCTGTGGGAATATTTCCCTGAAGACGAAAGCATGGATGCCTGGACCGAGATGGTCGACTTTACGGTCGTGCCTCGCGAGATGAACCGCTTCAAGCCCCTCGATCTGGCCAAACGTGCCATCCAGCTGCATCAGCAGGAAAACCCGAACATGCCGGCAGTCCTGCTGACAAAAAACAGGACCGGGATCGACTACGCGATGATGTACTACCCCGATTCAGTCCGTAAGGATGGGCAGTTTTCGGAGATCAGTTACTTCAAGTACTACACCGATGGCACTACTGGCCAGACCATCATTTTTCACTTCGCCCGGACTATTCCAAAACCGAACGATCCCACCCAGAGTGCAATAGCGACGGGGCAGGAGATCCCGCCGCTGATGGAAGCATTCCCGCTGTACCGGCCGTGACACGGCTGAGTGACAGTAGGGACGGGCGTGTGGGATAACGCGCGTGCTCAGTACAGACATGATCCGCTCTCCAGCCTGATCCTGCAGACAGGGACGACGCCCATGCACATACGCAAACTGACCGATGACGACCCGCCCCTCGTCAGTGCCCTTTGCATTGATGCGTTCATGCTGGCAGTGGCGCCCTCGTTATCAGCGCAGGGCGTGCAAACCTTCGCCAAGGTGGCATCCGTAGACGCGTTTGCCGAGCGTAAGCAGGGCGACAATCTGATGCTGGTCTGTGAAGCGGATGGGGTGATAACGGGGCTGGTCGAGCTCAAGCAAGGGCGCCACGTGGCGATGCTGTTCGTCGCGCCGAGCTGGCAGCGTCGGGGCATCGGCAGGCGCCTTATCAATGCTGCGCTGGAGCAGGCCAGGGAAGAGACAGTGACTGTGAGTGCCTCGTTGTCCTCGGTGGCAGCATACCAACGCTATGGGTTCATCCTGGCAGGTGACGTGGCTGAATCCGCCGGGCTCGTCTACCAGCCGATGGAGAAGCGGTTTCCTTAGTGTAAGGAACGCTCAGTAATTGTCTGCCAACTGACATATTTTGCTGTCGCGCTGGCTTAACCATCAGATCACGACCAGCGGATGCGGGCAATTTCCGCGTCGCTCATCTGCCGCCAGTCATCCTTGCTGATCCCGTAATCCTGCTCGGCCGATTCCAAAGCTTCCTCCAGCGTAATCATCAAATGATCACCCTCAATCTGCTGGCTGGCGTAGTCTACGAATCGAATCTCCATGTATACCGGCGGCTCGTGCTCGCCCGCGACCTCAAGACCAAACAACACGATCGTCGAGACGCTGGGGCGGTAGGCGCAAGGTACTTTCACATCAGCAACCATGTGTAGCGGTTGTGGCTTCATCTGGATACCTGAGTCGCTGGGCCTGAGGGGTAGCCGCTATCTGACGTCTATGCCGGGGTACAGCTCGGGCGGGGGCTGGTAGTCAGGGTCTTCGAATTGACTGTTGCGGTAGAAGGCATCGGCGGTGGGCCCAGCATTTTTGTAGGTTACGTTTTCGTTACGGACCAGATGCCAGCCCGTACCTTCTTTGTCACGCTCGATCAGCGTTGGGGACAGCGTGCACTTCCCACTGGAACCAGAGCTGAGGAGGAACTGATAGTAGCGCCCAGCTTCAGGTGTGAATTGGGTTGTGACAAAGCAGGTCCTGGTACGCGAACCCTCCCATGTCATATACACAGTTGTTTCCAGGCCCGGCCGAATCGTTGATTCGTAGTAGTCCCAGGTCAGGTCTTGCCCCGCCTTGGGCATGCCAATGTCTTGGGTATGGATAAAGGGGAAAGGCCCGGTACGCACCACACCGCCGGTCTTCACACCGTTTTCGGCCTGGTAGATTGCCGCATGCTGGGTGAAATTGACGACACGAATCCAGGCCGGATTCGGCTCATTCGCGGGTGCGACAAAGTAGTCGGTGTGGGGGAAATACTTGCAACCTGCGAACATCGGCAACAGCACTAAACAGAATCTCAAGCGTGTCGTCATTGATCCACTTCTCTGCAGAATTTTCGCTATGACCGCGTCTGCAGGGGTTTATTCGTCAGCTGCACTGATTTCCTCGGAGTGGATGGGTATTGGTATGCGTGCCTGATCATGAGCTTCTCGCTCGAGCTTGAATTGAATACGGTTATTTGAGAATGCTGGGTAGGCTTGCGGTCCCAGGCGACCAACATCGATGCGAATCAGCTGCCTTGGGCATTCCAGATACAGCAGTCAGGACAGCCGCCAAAAAAGTGCACCGCTCAACGGCATGTCCGTTGCGACTGGATAGAGGGTAGATCCAAAAATCCCCATTCGGCGACACCGCCGGCAATCGCTCAGTCTAGCGATAGGCAAACCGCGAGATCTCATTGCTTGCGCACTCAAGATCGAGAATCGCGCTTCTCGACCTGCGGCTGTGGGTCAGCAGCAGCCTACGTTTAATGGCAGCTAACGACCCATAGCTGCCTCTCGCGAACGACACCAACCGGCCTAAAGCAGGCGCTTAAAAGCATCTGAGAAAGCAGTGACGACTTACTTGCCTCTCATTGCCTAGATATCCGTGCCAGTAATTTCGATACTTTCCGATGCGGAAACTGAATCGTTGTCTAGCCGCAGCATGCAAGCTAATCTGCGATCAGGCCGGCATACTGGCAACTATAGTTAAGCCTCATAGGGGAATATTCATGCAAGGGGAAGATTTGAGGGCCATGCTGGATGCAGATCCGCATGCCGTCCGCTTAGGACAGGACAATAACGAATACCTAGTGAGCTATCGCTTCGACACAGGCGCCGAGGTGGCGTTTGACCCTCGTACCACTACGAAATGCTCTGTTTTTGTCAGCAAACTCCCTGAGCGTATGAAGTCCCGCCTCGGCAGAGTCACGTGCTATCCACCTGAGAACCCCTCGACTGCACTTGCCCGGGTCTCTCCTCAACTCGCAGGCGAGCGACAACTGTTTAAGATAGACCTACCCTCGTCTGATTCCGCTCGTGACCTACTGACGTGGATCAGGTGGGCCTGAGACTTAACAATTCATTCAAGCCGACGCTGCTTACCGCGACCGGCATATGCCTTTGGAGTGAATGAAATGAAGTCTTTCCTAACTTTTTGTTGTGCAGTCTTCTTCATTGCTGTATCGCTCCTAGCATCTGCTGGAGATACAACAAGTAAATTTCAGGGAATGGTTGGTTGGACAATTGCTGCGGTTACCCAGGTGGAGGATGAATTTGAAGGCTGCGATTTCGATAAGGTAATCAATTTCGTGAACGGAATAGCGCTCACCTGCTCGTCCTATGGATATTCATATGCGTTCATGCCCTCCGCCGTAATTTTCACGAAATCGGGAAAGTATGAAGGTCGAAACGTCCATAACGTGAAGGTGCTTATTAGTGATGAATTTTATGATATGCAGCCGGTGCTCGAGTAAATTGGGGTTCAATTGGTTGCTCTAATATATTTGCCGCAATAAGTGGGATCCACCGGATAGCCTTCGCTGCGCTTCGGAAGCCGTTTAGCAAGTCGTTAGATTTTTAGGCAGGTCAACTTGAAGGGCAGATATTGGCCGAAAGCGGCCAGTCGTGATCGTCCGCTACGGGGCGATAGCAGCCGTTCGCGCGTGGCTTCGGATACTGCGATGGGAACCGGGTTTACGTTTACTTTGCCGGTTGGCAGGAGCGATACGGATAGCAGCGGCTCCTGACCCCACCGCCTTGCGATCCTTCGCTTTGGACGATAGGGAAATTTCCCACAACTTTGAAGCTTGCACCTCTTGGAAGGGGCGGCTAGATTAGCCAAGTCGCGGCCAATTCCGCGACCGGGTTTGGCGACTCGGACAACTTGGCGCAACAGCGCCGCACACGATTTGCAGGCGCTTTTTTTGCGCCCGCAGCTTCGTGCTCTGGCGGCTGTGCGTGGGAGACCTTCGGGTCTGCCGGGTTCCAAGTTCCCGGTTCGCCAACCTGCGTACAGCTGCCACCCACTCGTTTGGCGACGATCTGTGTCAGCTCCATCAAACTTGGAGTCTCATGCATGCAAACGCGCATCCCGAGCAAAATCCTCGCATACGTTCCCCGCCGGAACACTCACCCCATCTCTAGCTTTTCATTTCCCCCGGATCACAGGGAGGGCTGTTCTCTCGGCAATCAGAGGGGGAATCATGACTAATCTGGAGCGCCTATCGACCATCCAGAGCTACGCCTGGACCCTCGAGCTTCGTAAGCGCTCCATAAACCCCACCTTGTAAAAGATGTGGCGAAACGTCAGCGATGC
>CAUQIJ010000022.1:0-39849 GCA_963518285.1 uncultured Pseudomonas sp.
AACCCCTGTTACCGCCGTGAAAGGGCGGTGTCCTAGGCCACTAGACGAAGGGGACGAACCTTCTACCGTGAAACCTGGCGCTGGAGCCGGGTTTCATTCTCCGCCAGCAGTACTGGCCAAGAATCGGAATTTGGTGGAGCTAAGCGGGATCGAACCGCTGACCTCCTGCATGCCATGCAGGCGCTCTCCCAGCTGAGCTATAGCCCCACAATGTCGCTTTGAACTGAATTGCCGGCTGGGTTGCTGACAGTTCGTTACGTTCATCGCTGTGGACGGGGCGCATATTAAGATCGGATGGCTATGCTGTCAAACGAATTTTTGAAATTAACCAAAAGATTTTTCACAGATAACAATCACTTACCGCTCTGCCCCAGCAATTGACGATTTTGCCTGCGCCAGCCCGCCCGCCCAGCGTCAGCTGGGGCAGGCAGGCACGCCTGGGTAGCTGACTGTCAGGCAATGTTGGTCAGCAGTTTTTCCCATTCCTTGTTTTCTTTCTTCGACACACCACCGAGCAGATCCAGCGCCTGGCGCAGGCGGTAGCGAGTCAGATCCGGGCCGAGGATTTCCATCGCATCCAGCACCGACACCGAGCTGGCCTGGCCAGAGATGGCGGCGAACATCAGCGGCATGGCGTCACGCAGCTTCAGCTCAAGCGACTCGACCACGGCCTGGATGCAACCGGTGATACGGTCTTTTTCCCACTGGCGCAGGCTCTCCAGCTTCCACAGAATCAACTGGATGACCTGGCGCACCTGATCAGGCGATAGCTTCTTGTGCTCGAACAGCTTGGCATCAAGCTTCAACGCACCTTCGAAGAAGAAGCCGCCCAAAGGCGCGATCTGGCTGAAGGTTTCTACGCGGCCCTGCACATGCGGCGCGATCTTCATCATGTAGTCGCTGTTGAACGCCCACTGCTGTACCCGTGCGGCGAACTCCTCGACCGGCAACTCACGCAGCCACTGGCCGTTGAGCCAGGACAGCTTCTCGATATCGAAGATCGGCCCGCCCAGGGAAACCCGCGACAGGTCGAAGTGTTCGACCATCTCGGCCAGGGAGAACTTCTCGCGCTCGTCCGGCATCGACCAGCCCATGCGGCCCAGGTAGTTGAGCATGGCTTCGGGCATGAAGCCCATGCGCTCGTAGAAGGTGACCGAGGTCGGGTTCTTGCGCTTGGACAGCTTGCTCTTGTCCGGGTTACGCAGCAGCGGCATGTAGCACAGCTGCGGCTGCTCCCAGCCGAAGTATTCGTACAATTTGATCAGTTTTGGCGCCGATGGCAGCCACTCTTCGCCGCGCAGAACATGGGTGATGCCCATCAGGTGGTCATCGACCACGTTGGCCAGGAAATACGTCGGCAGGCCGTCGTTCTTCATCAGCACCTGCATGTCCATGCGGTCCCACGGGATTTCGACATCGCCACGGAGCATGTCCGGGACCACGCAGACACCCTCGCTTGGCACCTTCATGCGGATCACATGCGGCTCACCCGCAGCCAGGCGACGCTGCACTTCTTCGGCGCTGAGCAACAGTGCGCGGCCGTCGTAACGCGGTGTCTCGCCCCGGGCCATCTGCTCGGCGCGCATCTGGTCGAGCTCTTCTGCAGTGCAGAAGCAATAGAACGCATGACCGGCGTCAACCAGCTGCTTGGCGTACTTGGCGTAGATCTCGCCACGTTCGCTCTGCCGGTAAGGACCGTGCGGGCCGCCCACGTCCGGGCCTTCGTTCCACTCGATGCCCAGCCAACGCAGGGCGTCGAAGATCTGCTGTTCCGACTCACGGGTCGAACGCAGCTGATCGGTGTCCTCGATGCGCAGGATGAATTCGCCGCCGTGCTGCTTGGCGAAGCAGTAGTTGAACAGGGCGATGTAGGCGGTGCCAACATGGGGGTCGCCAGTGGGCGATGGCGCGATACGCGTGCGAACGGTGGTCATGGAGGGTCTCGAACGAAGTTGAAACAAAGGCGCGATGTTAGCAGGGAGCGGGCATCCGGCTCCAGCGATGGCGCAATCGGGCCATCGCCAACCCAGGATTGCGTCGGTGATCGGCAGGAGCTGCCGATCACCGCTGCGCAGGCGCCTAGCTGGTGATCAGGCGATCACGCAGCTTGGTGATCTCGTCGCGCATCTGCGCGGCGGCCTCGAACTCGAGGTCGCGCGCCAGCTGGAACATCTTCTCCTCCATCTGCTTGATGCGCTTGGTGATCTCGCCCGGGGTGCGCAGCTCGGCTTCGTAGCGGGCGCTCTCCTCCGCCGCCTTGGCCATGCCTTTGCGTTTCTTGCTGCGCCCGCCGGGGATGTTGGCGCCTTCCATGATGTCGGTGATGTCCTTGACCACCCCTTTGGGCACGATGCCGTTGGCTTCGTTGAAGGCGATCTGCTTGGCCCGACGGCGCTCGGTCTCGTCGATGGCGCGCTGCATCGAGCCGGTCATGCGGTCGGCGTACAGGATGGCCTTGCCGTTGAGGTTACGCGCGGCGCGGCCGATGGTCTGGATCAGCGAGCGGTCCGAACGCAGGAAGCCTTCCTTGTCGGCGTCCAGAATCGCCACCAGAGACACTTCCGGCATGTCCAGGCCTTCGCGCAGCAGGTTGATCCCCACCAGCACATCGAAGGTACCCAGGCGCAGGTCGCGGATGATCTCGACCCGTTCGACAGTGTCGATGTCCGAGTGCAGGTAGCGCACGCGCACGTCGTGGTCGGCCAGGTAGTCACTGAGGTCCTCGGCCATGCGCTTGGTCAATGTGGTGGCCAGCACGCGCTCGCCGACGGCCACGCGCTTGCCGATCTCCGACAGCAGATCGTCGACCTGGGTCAGCGCCGGGCGGATTTCCACCAGCGGATCGACCAAGCCGGTCGGCCGCACCACCTGCTCGACGACACGCCCCGCATGTTCGGCCTCGTACTGACCAGGGGTGGCCGAAACGAAGATGGTCTGCGGGCTGACCGCCTCCCACTCATCGAAGCGCATAGGCCGGTTGTCCAGCGCCGAGGGCAGGCGAAAACCGTACTCGACCAGGGTTTCTTTGCGCGAACGGTCGCCCTTGTACATGGCGCCGACCTGCGGAACGCTGACGTGCGACTCGTCGATCACCAACAAGGCGTCTGCTGGCAGGTAGTCGTACAGAGTCGGCGGCGGCGCACCGGAGGGCCGGCCAGACAAGTAGCGTGAGTAGTTTTCGATACCGTTGCAGTAGCCAAGCTCGAGGATCATTTCCAGGTCGAAGCGGGTGCGCTGCTCGAGGCGCTGCGCCTCCACCAGCTTGTTGCTTTTGTGCAGGTACTCGAGGCGGTCCTTGAGCTCCTCCTTGATGCCCTCCATTGCCCCCAGCAAGGTCTCGCGCGGGGTCACGTAGTGACTCTTCGGATAGAAGGTAAAGCGTGGCAGCTTGCGCAGGACCTCGCCGGTCAACGGGTCAAAGGCGGCAATGTTCTCCACTTCGTCATCGAACAATTCAATGCGGATCGCCTCGAGGTCCGACTCGGCCGGGTACACGTCGATGACATCACCGCGTACGCGGAAGGTGGCGCGGGCGAAGTCCATCTCGTTGCGGGTGTACTGCAGATCGGCCAGGCGCCGCAGCAGCGCACGCTGGTCGAACTTGTCGCCGCGATCGATGTGCAGGACCATCTTGAGGTACGTTTCAGGGCTGCCCAGACCGTAGATGCACGACACCGTGGTGACGATGATGGCATCGCGTCGCTCAAGCAGCGCCTTGGTCGCTGACAGACGCATCTGCTCGATATGGTCGTTGATCGACGCATCCTTCTCGATGAAGGTGTCCGAAGACGGCACATAGGCTTCCGGCTGGTAGTAGTCGTAGTAGGAAACGAAATACTCGACCGCGTTATTCGGGAAAAACGCCTTGAACTCACCGTACAGCTGGGCCGCGAGGGTCTTGTTCGGCGCCAGCACCAGGGTTGGCCGCTGCACTTGCTGGATCACGTTGGCGATACTGAAGGTCTTGCCCGAGCCGGTTACCCCGAGCAGGGTCTGGTGCGAAAGCCCGGCGTCGATACCCTCGACCAACTGGCGAATCGCCTCGGGCTGGTCGCCGGCCGGTTGAAAACGGGTGACAAGCTGAAACTCGGACATGGCGGACCTCGAGCAACTGTAAATATAGCCAGTAGTCTACACCGAAACGGGCCTTTCCATTGCCCGCTTCGCGGCTGGCGATGTGAACGTGTGTTTCAGTTGACCGGGCAATTAGACCAATGGTCCAAAAAAAATCGAAAAAAACCCCGGAAAACCTGCGCCCGATGGTCGCAGCGCTCGGTGGGTATCTCTATACTGACTCCCCGTTTGTGCACCGCTTCAGTGCATTCGGCTGGAGCGTGCAAGCCCTATCACACTCCATTCAGAGCCAAGGTAACAATGAGCCTGTTTTCCGCTGTCGAGCTGGCACCCCGCGACCCTATCCTGGGCCTCAACGAAGCGTTCAACACCGACCCGCGCACCGACAAAGTGAACCTGGGCGTCGGCGTTTACTGCAATGAGGAAGGCCGTATTCCACTGCTGCGCGCAGTGATCGAAGCCGAGACCCAGCGTGCCGCACAGCATGCCTCGCGCGGCTATCTGCCGATCGATGGTATTGCCACCTACGACCAGGCTGTACAGAAGCTGCTGTTCGGCGCCGAATCGCCGCTGCTGGCCGCTGGCCGCGTGGTCACTGTGCAGGCCGTAGGCGGCACTGGCGCGCTGAAGATCGGCGCAGACTTCCTCAAGCGCCTGTCGCCTGACGCGGTCGTGGCCATCAGCGATCCGAGCTGGGAAAACCACCGCGCGCTGTTCGAGACGGCCGGTTTCCCGGTGCAGAACTACCGCTACTACGATGCTGCCAGCCACGACGTCAACCGTGCCGGCATGCTCGAAGACCTCAACCAGCTGCCGTCGGGCTCGATCATCGTCCTGCATGCCTGCTGCCATAACCCGACCGGTGTCGACCTGACCCTGGACGACTGGAAAAACGTCCTGGAAGTGGTCAAGGCCAAGGGCCATGTGCCGTTCCTCGACATGGCCTATCAGGGCTTTGGCGCCGGCATCGCCGAAGACGCCTTTGCCGTGCGCCTGTTCGCCGAGTCGGGCCTGGACTTCTTTGTCTCGAGCTCGTTCTCCAAATCGTTCTCGCTGTATGGCGAGCGCGTCGGCGCACTGTCGATCGTCACCGCGTCCAAAGACGAAAGCACCCGCGTGCTGTCGCAGGTCAAGCGGGTTATCCGCACCACCTACTCCAACCCGCCGACCCACGGCGCGAGCATTGTCGCTGCGGTGCTGAACAGCCCTGAGCTGCGTCAGATGTGGGAAGACGAGCTGGGCGAGATGCGTAATCGCATCCACGGCATGCGCAAGCAGATGGTCGAGTTGCTGGCTACCTATGGTGCCAATCGCGACTTCAGCTTTGTCGGTCGCCAGTGCGGGATGTTCTCCTACTCGGGCCTGACTGCCGAGCAGGTCAACCGCCTGAAGGATGAGTTCGGGATCTATGCGCTGGATACTGGCCGTATCTGTGTGGCTGCGCTGAACCAGAGCAACATCCACGTAGTGACCAAAGCTATCGTCGCGGTGCTTTGATGCTGATGGGGGCTGTTCTGCAGCCCCCATCTGTTCTCAGCCAGCACGCCCGATCGGGTAGAACTGGCCATGGCTCCACACCCCGAGCCACTCCTCGCCGTCGAGCACACGCGGCACCGCCAGCTCCACCAATTGATAGAACACATTGCGATGCAACAGCGCCTCAAGGTTGCTGCGCATCAGGATGTACGGCGCAGGCTCCTGGGTAAGGGGATCCACCTCGACCCGCAACGGATGCGCGCTGCCGGCTTCAACCACATCCTCAACGTTATTGGTGAACCGCAGAATCTGGGTTTCACCCGCGCCGATCACCTCCAGCAACACCGCCACAAACGGCGCGTCATCGACCTGGATGCCGACCTTCTCGACCGGTGTCACCAAAAAGTAATCATCGCCGTCACGGCGCAGGATATTGGAAAACAACCGCACCATCGGTTTACGGCCAATTGGCGTGCCCTGGTAGAACCAGGTGCCATCACGGGCGATGCGCATGTCGATGTCGCCGCAGAAATCCGGGTTCCACAGATGAACCGGCGCCGGCCCTTTGCCTTTCGGGATTTGCGCCAACAGATCATTGGCCTCGGCAGATTCGGTCATCACCCTCTCCTATCAGCGGCTCATACCCAACAAGCTACGAGCGTACTCGCGCATGGGCGCTGCGAGCAAATCTTGCGGGCTGTTGTCGTGGAACGTCAACAAACCGCCACGGCTCTTGATCCGCGCGGTATCGATCAGGTAGCGGGTGCTGGTTTCGATCAGCATCATCTGCACGACACCTGTGTCCCAGCCAAGCCGGTCGACTGCCTGTTCGTCATACCACTCATCGCCATTGCCGATGCGGTCGTCGGTGCGAGCAAAGCGGGTGTACAGCACGTAATGGGCGCCGACCGAGCGGGCTTCGGCGATGGCATCTTCCAGGCCTAGCGGGCCTTGTGCACGACGCACCAGCGGGAAGTACTCGACAAAAGCCTTGAACGCCTCTTCGGCGACGATATTCTGCTGCGGCAGCGGCCCCTTGCCTGGCGGTACGAACGCGCCCTGGCCGATAAAGATGAACGAATCCGGTTGCAGGCGCACCGACAGGCTGCGCTGGGTATCGCTGTGATCGAGCAGACCGGCATCGCTCATGTGGTAGCGAACACCTTCGCCCATATCGCTGACATTCATGCAGCCACCAAGCGCCATCAGCGCCAGCAGCAAGACCAGGCTACGCATCTTTCCTCCAGAGACCGGTGACGAAAAACCGGCGAATAGCCGCCAGATGCAGCTTTTGCGCCAGAGTCAGCCGCCGATCACCTTCATTACCGTTACCCCACCGGCGAAGGCCAGCTCCTGCTTGTCGGCCAAGGCCTTGACCAATAACCGTTGCAGCGCTGGCAGGGCCTGGTGCCGGGGGCGATCAAGCAGGTCGCCGATGTAGTGGCGATTGCTGCTCGACAGGCAGCCATGCAGCCAGCCGGTAGACGACAAGCGCAGGCGCGAACAGGCGCGGCAGAACGGTACGCTCTCATTGGCGATAACGCCAAAATGGCCTTTGCCAGGGATCTGGTAGCGCAATGCGGTGGCATCCACAGCAGCGCTGGCCTGCTCGAAGGCATGGCACTGGCCAATCAGCGCCAGCAGCTCGGGCAGGCTGACCAACTGCTGGCGAAACGCATTGCTGTCGCGCGCCAGGTGACCCATGCGCATCAGCTCGATGAAACGCAGCTCGTAGCCACGCTCCAGGCAGTACTCGAGCAGCGGCGTGACCTGATCCAGGTTCTGCCCGCGCATCGGCACCATGTTTACCTTGACGCGCATACCGGCCGCACTGGCCTCTTGCATGCCACGCAACACCGTGGCCAGGTCACCGCCGCGGGCAATGCCGCGAAATGCAGCGGCGTCGAGGGTGTCCAGCGACACGTTCAAGCGGCGGATACCCGCAGCCCGCAACAGCGGCAGGCGTCGCGACAGCAACTGGCCATTGGTGGTCAGGCTGATGTCCTGCAGGTCAAGGCCGGCGATGGCGCCGAGAAACCCTTCGAGCCTGGGACTGATCAGTGGCTCGCCGCCGGTGATGCGCAGGCGCTCGATGCCGGTCGCCTCGACCAGGTAAGCCACCCCGCGCGCCAGGGCCTCGCCAGAGAGTTCATCCTGCGCCGCCACCAGACGCTTGCCGTCGGGTACGCAATAGGTGCAAGCGTAATTACAGGCCGCCGTCAGGCTGACCCGCAGGTTGCGAAAACGCCTGCCTTGACGATCGACGATCATGGATGACTCCGACATGGAAGAATAAGCCGTGCAAAACCTGACTCATAAATCAGGTTATTGCAAGCTCGCATGTCGGACGGCCCCATGAATGGCCGCGGGGCGTTGCTTTCAGGCGTTCGGTTCGGGGTCGCGCTTGCGCTTGTTGCCCATGCGCACGCCGATGTCCATCAGGAACTGGAAGAAGCCTTCCTGATCCTCCAGCACATTGCTCCAGAACGGCGAGTGGTACAGCGCCACGGCGCCATGCACCAGCGCCCAGGCGGCGCAGTAGTGGAAGTACGGCGGCACGTCTTCAAGCTTGCCTTCGCTGATACGGCCCTTGATCAGCTGGGTCAGGCGATCGAAATTGGAAGCGCGAATGCTGTGCAGTTCCTCGACCATCTCTGGCACCTGATTGCCCTTGACCACCTTTTCTTCAAGGCGATCGAACAGCCGATAGCGCTGCGGGTCACGCATGCGGAATTCGAAGTAGGCACGCGACAGTGCTTCTTTGTCGCGGTCGACATCGGCCGAGTGCAGCAAGGTGTTCAAGTCGCGCTCGTAGTCGAGCATCAAGCGCAGGTAGATCTCTGCCTTGGACTTGAAGTGCTTGTAGATCGTACCTTTGCCGATGCCAACGGCGTCGGCGATCATCTCGACGGTGACGCTGTCTTCACCCTGTTCAAGGAACAGTCTGAGGGCGGTATCAAGGATCTCTTGTTCGCGACGGCGAAACTCACGGACCTTACGCGGTTCTTTCTGCATGGGAGGCTGCATGGGGGAGGACTGGCTGACAATCGAAGCGGATTATTATGCCTATCTTGCAGCAAATTGCACGGATCATCGGCGCATGTCTGTGTTTCACGATAAGTTCGCGAAGCGGTAGATTCGTCAGGGCAAGCTGCATATTGGTCAATCGAAGTGCCCCGCATGCAGTGAATGCACGGTGCACCCCGCGACGTATTCCAAATCTGTTTAAAAAACGACCAGCTGTCGCTGGCACTGTGCCAAAGCTGACCAATACTTGAAGTGTTGACGCGCCACATCCCCCCAAGTGGCGTGCCGATAAAGGTGCTCAGGGACCGCGTGCCTTTGTTTACTCCTAATGGTCTTAACCCGGTTTCCTCCCCCAGAATCCGGGTTTTTTTTGCCTGCTGATCGAGCCGCGATGATCGTCTCAGCGCACCCGAGCTAGCGGGAACAAGCGCTTGAAGTTGGCCGTGGTCTGCTCGGCCAATTGCGCATAACTGACGCCACGCAGCGACGCGACGTATTCGGCAACATCGCGCACGTACTGAGGCAGGTTGGGCTTGCCTCGATAAGGGATCGGCGCCAGGTACGGTGAATCGGTCTCGACCAGCAGGCGATCAGCCGGGACCTGACGAGCCACTTCACGCAGGGCCTCGGCATTGCGGAAGGTGACGATGCCGGACAACGAGATGTAGTAGCCCAGATCCAGCGCGGCCTTGGCCATCGGCCAGTCTTCAGTGAAGCAGTGCAACACCCCGGCCTGCTCCAGGCTGGCTTCGCGCAACAGCGCCAAGGTGTCGGCCCTGGCCGCACGGGTATGCACGATCACCGGCTTGCCGGTCTGCCGCGAGGCCTCCAGGTGCAGGCGAAAAGACGCCTGCTGCAGGCTCGCCGCCTCCGGCTCATAGTGATAATCCAGGCCGGTCTCACCAATCGCCACGACGTGCGGGTGCGCCAGTTCGTTGAGCAGCCAGTCCAGCGCCGGCGTTTCACCTGGTGCCAGGTCCAGCGGATGAATACCCACCGAGCAGTCGACATCGGCGTACTGTTCGCTCAACGCCTTTACCGCGCCGGCATTGTCGGCACTCACGCCGATGCAGAGAAAGTGCCCTACCCCGCGCTCGCGCGCTGCCTGCAGGGCAGCATCGAGCGAGCCACCATGGGCACTCAGGTCTAGACGGTCGAGGTGGCAGTGGGAATCTACGAGCATGGCAGCAGGACACATAGTTGAAGAAAGAAAGTCAGCGTGAGCCTGGCAGCTGGACCCAGTGGGCCAACAACGCCTCCAGCAGCAACACGCGGTTGAGGTTGGCCTTGCCCAGCACCTTCTGGCGCTGCTCAAGGATCCAGGCCTGGGTTTCCAGTACCTTGCCCTGGCGGCTTTTCTGCGCCAGATACTGCAGCACCTTGCGCATGTCTGCCAGGCCCAGGCCTTGTTCGTCCTGAGTCATCTGATAGCGCAGGATCAGGTGCGACCATTCGAAGAACCAGTCAAACAGCAGCAGCAGCGGCACGCTGTTCCACGACTCGGCCAGCTGTGTCGGAGACTGTTGCTGCTTGAGCAGTTTTTTCACGCCCTCGGTAACCTGCGCGCGTTGCTCGAGCACACCTTGGGCATGCAGCTTGGCCGCCATCAGTGGCGATCCAGCCGCCAGGGTCAGCAGCTCTTCGCGCTCGCCCGGCTCACTGTCTGGCAACGCATTGGCGAGCCAGGCCTGGCTCTGGGCCAGGTTTGGTTGCGGGCAGACAACCTGCTGGCAACGGCTCTTGATGGTCGGCAACAGCCGGCTCGGCTGATGGCTGACCAGCAGCAGCACGGTGTTGCCGGACGGCTCCTCCAGGCTCTTGAGCAAGGCGTTGGCGGCGTTGATGTTCATGGCCTCGACCGGTTCGATCAAGATCACCTTGCGCCCGCCCAGCTGCGCGGTCTGGACAACGAACGACACCAGATCGCGAACCTGGTCGATCTTGATCGGCTTGTCGACGTCCTCCGGCTCCAGCACGTAATTGTCTGGGTGGCTGCCAGCGCGCAGCAACAGGCACGACTTGCACTGCCCACAGGCATCAACGCCCTGCGGCTGCTGGCACAACAAACGCGCCATCAGGCGCTCGGCCAGCGCCCGCTTGCCGATACCCTGAGGACCGTGCAGCAGGTAGGCATGGGCATGCTGGATGCGTCCGGCCAACTGCTGCCAGAGCGCTTGCTGCCAGGCGAAGGCCTCAGCCACGGACGCGGTCCAGCAAAGCCGGCAACAAGCTGTCGATATCGCGCTGCACCGCCGCCAGCGATTGGCCGGCATCCAGGATGCTGTAGCGCTGCGGGTCAGCCTGGGCCCGTGCCAGGTAGGCACGGCGCACGGCCTCGAAGAAGGCTGTGCCTTCCTGTTCGAAGCGGTCCAAACAGCCACGGGCAGCCGCGCGTGACAGGCCGATCTCGATCGGCAAGTCAAAAACCAGGGTCAGATCAGGGCGCAGATCGCCCTGAACGAATGTTTCCAGCGTGGCGATACGCTCGACCGGCAAGCCGCGGCCGCCGCCTTGATAAGCGTAGGTGGCATCGGTGAAACGATCGCACAAGACCACCGCACCGCGCGCCAGCGCCGGGCGGATGACCTTGGCCAGGTGCTGGGCACGGGCCGCGAACATCAACAGCAATTCAGTATCCGCCGCCATGCTCTCGTCGCTTGGTGCCAGCAGCAGCTCACGAATCTGTTCGGCAACCGGCGTGCCACCCGGCTCGCGGGTCAACACCACGTCCAGGCCCTGCTCGCGCAAGCGCTGCGCCAGGTATTCGCGGTTGGTGCTCTTGCCCGCGCCTTCGGGGCCTTCCAGGGTAATAAACAAGCCGCTCACGCGCAGTCCTTAGGGTTTGTCATCGGGTGTCGGCGCCGCTGCCGGAGCAGCGTCGGTCGCCGGTGCGGTTGGCGGAGTCGACTCAGGTGCGTCTGCCGGTGCATCCGCAGAAGGTGTCGCCTGCTCGCCCGCTGCCGGCGCCGTTTCGCTTGCCGGCTGCTCAGCCGCGCCCGGCTGGGCCTGCGGCGCGGGGCTGGAGCGGTAGTCACTACGGCGCTTGAGTTGATACTCGCGCACTGCCGAGTTGTGGTTGTCGAGGTCGTCGGAGAACACGTGACTGCCGTCACCACGGGCAACAAAGTACAGGCTGGTGCCGTTGGCCGGGTTTAGCGCGGCATGAATCGCCTCGCGGCCGACGATGGCGATCGGCGTCGGCGGCAGGCCGCTGATGGTGTAGGTGTTGTAGGGCGTGGGCTCACGCAGGTCGGCACGGGTGATCTTGCCGTTATACCGCTCGCCCATGCCATAGATCACGGTCGGGTCGGTCTGCAGCATCATGCCCAGGCGCAGACGCCGCACAAACACCCCGGCAATCTGCGCGCGCTCTTGCGGGATACCGGTTTCCTTCTCGACCAGCGAAGCCATGATCAGCGCCTGGTACGGGTCGCGGTACGGCAGGTCGGTGGCCCGCTCGGCCCATTCCTTGGCCAACACTTGCTCAAGGCGCATGTACGCCTGCTGCAGGAACTCGACATCGCTCATGCCCCGCACGAAGCGGTAGGTATCCGGAAAGAAGCGCCCCTCAGGGAACACGCCAGTGTGGCCAAGCTTGTCCATGACCTCGGCATCGGACAGGCCATCCAGGGTCTGGGTGATTTTCTCGTGTTTGGCCACTGCCGCGCGCACCTGGCGGAAGGTCCAGCCTTCGACCAGGGTCAGGTTGTACTGCACCACATCGCCCCGGCGCCAGGCGTCGAACAGCTGATTGACGGTCATGCCCGGTGTCAGCCGGTATTCACCGGTGTGCAGTGGCGTGCCGGCCATGTTGAAGCGCCAGTAAAGGCGCAGCCAGACGGCGTCGTCGAGCAAGCCGTCGGTCTGCATGCGGTAGAACATGCGATTGGGCGTGGTGCCATTTGGTACTTCGAGCATCCGCTCCTGCTCGACGTGCAGGGGCTGCTCCAGGGCCGAATGGACTTTCCAGGCCGACCAGCCCAGTGCCAGACCGGCAATGATCAAGCCTATTTCCAGCAGCAGGAGAAATTTGCGTCTCACGAATCAGGTATCCAGTAACGTCCGGGCAACGGCCTGCAGTTTACGGGTGAGCGGCCCCGCCGGCCAGTTCAGCTTGAGCGCAGAGCACTCCAGTACCGGCCAGATTCCATACACGCTGTTGCAGAGAAAGACTTCCTCGGCCTGTTCCAGGTCGGCCAGGGTCAGATCTGCCACTTGTACGCTGATGCCCAGCGCGGGCGCCTGCGCCAACAAGGCGCTGCGCATCACCCCCGCCACACCGCAGCGGCTCAGCTCAGGCGTTTGCAGCACGCCAGCGCGAACCATGAACAGATTGCTGTAAACGCCCTCGATGACCCGCCCGTGGCTGTCACGGACCAGCCCCTCGGCGTGCTCGGCATCCTGCCATTCGGCGCGGGCCAGGACCTGCTCGAGGCGATTGAGGTGTTTGAGGCCAGCCAACAGAGGTTGTTCCGCCAGGCGCGTCTGACAGGCGAACAAACGCACGCCTTGCTCGGCATTGACTGCGGGATACTGTGGCAGCGGGCTGCCCTGGAGGATGCGCCGAGCCGCAGCGCCAACGGCAGGTGCGTAACCGCGCTGGCTGTCGCCACGGGTGACGATCAGCTTGGCAACGCCGTCGCCGAGCTGGCTGGCAAAGCGCAGCAGTTCGTCGCGCACCAGCGGCAGGTCGATGCTGATAGCCAGACGCTGGCAGCCCAGCGCCAGGCGCTGCAAGTGCAGCTCCAGCAGGCTGGGCGTGCCGGCGCGCACGGCGATGGTCTCGAACAGGCCATCGCCGTAGGCCAGCCCGCGGTTGTGCAGGTTGACTGCAGTCGCGGGCTGGCCGTCGATCCAGCTGTGCATCAGTCGGCGAACCGGCGGAACACCAGCGAGCCGTTGGTACCACCAAAGCCGAACGAGTTGGACAACACCACGTCGATCGGCATGCTGCGGGCGTGATGGGCAACGAAGTCGAGATCGCAGCCCTCGTCCGGCTCGTCCAGGTTGATGGTCGGCGGCGCCATCTGGCTGTTGATCGCCAGCACGCTGAAGATCGCTTCCACGGCACCGGCAGCACCGAGCAGGTGCCCCGTCATCGACTTGGTCGAACTCACAGCCACCTTGTATGCATGCTCACCGAACACACGCTTGATCGCGGCCACTTCAGCGATATCGCCGGCCGGGGTCGAGGTGCCATGGGCATTGATGTAGCTGACGTCTTGCGGGGCGATGCCAGCATCGCGCAGGGCGTTGGTCATGCAGCGCGCCGCACCCTCACCCGAATCCGGTGGCGAGGTCATGTGATAGGCATCACCGCTCATGCCAAAGCCAACCAGCTCGGCATAGATGGTGGCGCCGCGCGCCTTGGCGTGCTCGAGCTCTTCGAGCACCAGCGCACCGGCACCGTCGGACAGCACGAAACCGTCACGGCCCTTGTCCCACGGTCGGCTGGCCCGGGTCGGCTCGTCATTGCGCGTGGACAGCGCACGCGAAGCACCGAAACCGCCCATGCCCAGGCCGCAGGCGGCCATTTCGGCGCCGCCGGCAATCATCACATCGGCTTCACCGTAGGCAATGTTGCGCGCAGCCATGCCGATGCAGTGAGTGCCGGTGGTGCAAGCAGTGGCGATGGCATAGTTTGGCCCCTGCAGACCCAAGTGGATCGACAGGAAACCGGAGATCATGTTGATGATCGAACCCGGCACGAAGAACGGCGAGATGCGCCGCGGGCCTTGCTCATGCAGGGTGCGGCTGGTCTCTTCGATGTTGGTCAGGCCGCCGATGCCGGAGCCCATGGCCACGCCGATCCGCTCACGGTTGCTGTCGTTGATTTCCAGCCCGGCATTACGGAACGCCTGGAAACCTGCGGCCAGGCCGTATTGAATGAACAGGTCGAGCTTGCGGGCCTCTTTGACCGACAAGTACTGCTCGACTTCAAAGCCTTTCACCGAGCCGCCAAAACGGGTGGAGTAGGCCGTCAGATCGGAATGTTCGATCGGACCGATGCCACTGCGGCCAGCCAGAATGCCCTGCCAGGTGCTTGGTACATCGGTACCCAGCGGCGACAGCATGCCCATACCAGTGACCACGACGCGTCTACGCGACACAGTACTCTCCTCATTGTCCAGTAACAGAGTCTCTTGCCGTTGCATTCTGCAGCAAAAAGCAATGGCAAAAGGCTCTTGATGCCCGTTTCACACGCCTCGCAAAGAAAAAACCGCACGCCAGTAACGGCAGTGCGGTTTTCCCCGACAAGAAGCGTCGACTACAAACGTCTTAAGCCTGGTGGCTGGTGACGTAGTCGATGGCAGCTTGAACGGTAGTGATTTTTTCGGCTTCTTCGTCAGGGATTTCGGTCTCGAATTCCTCTTCCAGAGCCATCACCAGCTCAACGGTGTCAAGCGAATCGGCACCCAAGTCTTCTACGAAAGAAGCACTGTTAGTTACTTCTTCTTCCTTGACGCCCAGTTGCTCGGCGACGATTTTCTTGACGCGCTCTTCGATGGTGCTCATACCTAATTTTCACTCCTAATAGACATATGTCAGGCAGCTGGCCGGTGACCGAGTTTATAGCAAGACGCCTGCTTTTCAAGCGTAACGCGCCCTGCCATCAACTGGCTAAGTGATCACACGACCCTCTGCCCGGAATCTGGTTGCAGCTTTATAACGGATTTTAAGCTCGGAGTATGACTCTTTTTTGAAGCAATCCGTCACATTGAGTTGCGGTGTTACATGTACATCCCGCCGTTCACAGGCACTGTAGCACCTGTGACATAGGCTGCGCCGTCGGACGCCAGGAAAGCAACTACCTTGGCGATTTCGTCGGCCTGACCCAGACGGCCCAGCGGAATCTGAGTCTGCAACGCTTCACGTTGTGCCTCAGGCAGCTCGCGGGTCATATCGGTGTCGATAAAACCTGGAGTTACCGAGTTGACAGTGATGTTGCGCGACCCGACTTCACGTGCCAGAGCACGGCTGAAACCTTCCAGACCGGCTTTGGCGGCGGCATAGTTTACCTGACCGGCGTTGCCCATGGCACCCACAACCGAGCCGATGCTGATGATCCGCCCCCAACGCGCCTTGGTCATGCCGCGCAGCACGCCTTTGGACAGGCGGTACAGGCTGTTGAGGTTGGTGTCGATCACGTCGAACCACTCGTCGTCTTTCATCCGCAGCATCAGGTTATCGCGGGTGATGCCGGCGTTGTTGATCAGGATCGCGGTGGTACCGAACTGCTCCTGAATTGCGGCCAGGACGCTGTTGACCGACGCTTCGTCAGTCACGTTCAGCTCCATGCCGGTGCCGGTGATGCCATGCTCCTTGAGCGTGGCAGCAATGCGCTCGGCGCCCGACGCCGAGGTTGCGGTACCGATGACGGTAGCGCCCTGACGACCCAGCTCGAGGGCGATGGCCTGGCCGATACCACGGCTGGCGCCGGTGACCAGTGCAACTTTACCTTGCAGGCTCATGCAAGCTTCTCCAGTTTCAGGCCAGCGCCGCATGGGTGGCGGCGATGGCATCAGGGGTATTGAGGTTGTAGGTGGTCACGCCATCAGCGCAACGCTTGTTCAAGCCGGCCAGGACCTTGCCCGGGCCGCACTCGACCAGGTTGACCGCGCCATTGGCTGCCAGGGTCTGCACGCATTCAACCCAGCGTACGGGCTGGTACAACTGAGCCAGCAGGTCTTGCTTGAGCACGTTCAGGTCAGCCGGGATGGCTGCCGAAACGTTCTGCACTACAGGGATCTGCGGCGCCTGCCAGTCGATGGCGTTGACCGCCTCGGCAAAGCGCTCGGCAGCAGGCTGCATCAAGGCGCAGTGCGACGGCACGCTGACCGCCAGCGGCAGGGCGCGCTTGGCGCCCTTGGCCTTGCACAGCTCCATGGCGCGGTCTACCGCCGCCTTGTTGCCCGCAATGACCACCTGCCCCGGCGAGTTGAAGTTGACCGCGCTGACCACCTGGTCTTCTGCTGCTTCAGCGCAGATGGCGACCACGACTTCGTCGTCCAGACCGAGAATCGCGGCCATGCCGCCATGGCCTGCCGGGACTGCTTCCTGCATCAGCTGGCCGCGGCGCTCGACCAGGCGCACCGCGTCTTTCAGGCTGAGGCTACCGGCCGCTACCAACGCACTGTACTCGCCAAGGCTATGCCCGGCGACGAACGCAGGCTTTGCGCCGCCCTGGGCCAACCACAGGCGCCACAGCGCAATGGAGGCAGTGAGGATGGCCGGCTGAGTCTTGTCGGTTTGATTGAGTTGCTCTTCCGGACCTTGCTGAACCAGCGCCCACAGGTCGTAGCCCAGAGCGTCGGAAGCTTCCTTGAAGGTTTCGACGATCACCGGCTCTACTGCGCCGATTTCGGCGAGCATGCCCAGCGATTGGGAACCTTGACCCGGAAAGACAAATGCGAGGGATGCAGACATTGAACAAGCCCTTATGATCTTGTCATCGGAGAGGATGCGCCCAGCCCACGGCTGTACGCGGAATCTGAAAACTTGGATGGATACGAAAACCCAGCGGTCACATTTAACCACCTCATGGCGATTATGCCTAAGGCAGCAGGTCTTCAAGGCGGCTGTGCAGGCGCCCTGGCAGGTTTTCCTCGATCTCGATCAGCGCACGCTGGATAGCGCTCTGCAGGCCTTCGACCCCTGCCGAACCGTGACTCTTGATGACGATGCCCTGCAGGCCGAGAAAACTCGCGCCGTTGTGCCGTGCAGGCGCCAGGTCAGCCTGCAGGCGCTTGAGCAGTGGCATGGCCATCACGCCAACGGCGCGGGCCAGCACACCTCCCTTGAACAGCGCCTCGATTCTGGCACCGATCATGGTTGCCAGGCCTTCGCTGGACTTGAGCAGGATATTGCCGACGAAGCCGTCACACACCACTACATCGGCTTCACCGCGGTACAAGCCATCACCCTCGACAAAGCCGACGTAGTTGATACCGCGGGCATTCTGCAGCAGCGTTGCCGCCAGCTTGACCTGCTGATTGCCCTTGATGTCTTCAGTGCCGATGTTGAGCAACGCCACGCGTGGGCGCTGAATGCCCAAGGCCTGTGCCGCCACCGAGCCCATCAGCGCGAACTGGTAGAGGTGCTCGGCACTGCAGTCAACGTTGGCGCCCAGATCGAGCAACTGGCAGAAGCCTGACTGGGTCGGGATCGCCGCGACCATGGCCGGCCGATCAATGCCCGGCACCGTCTTCAGTACGAAGCGCGACAACGCCATCAGCGCGCCGGTATTGCCGGCACTGACGCAGGCCTGGGCCTTGCCGTCCCGTACCAGTTCGAGGGCAATGCGCATCGACGAATCAGGCTTGCCGCGCAACGCTTGCGAGGGCCGCTCATCCATCTCCACCACTTCACTGGCCGCGACAATTTGCAGGCGCGCGCGATCGGCAGCTGCAAGGCCGCTGACGAGTGGTTCAAGAAGGGAGGGTTGACCGACGAGGGTCAAGTGCAGCGAGGGCGTAGCCGAGAGGCAAGCGATACTTGCCTGAACAATGTTGCGGGGACCGAAGTCCCCGCCCATTGCGTCGATCGCGATGATCTGAGCGGACAAGATTTACTCGTCAGCGCCCTTGTCGATCACTTTGCGGCCACGGTAAACGCCTTCTGGCGAAACGTGGTGGCGCAGGTGAATTTCACCGGTGGTTTTTTCTACCGACAGCGCGTTTTCCGACAGGGCATCGTGCGAACGACGCATGTCACGGGCAGAGCGGGATTTTTTGTTCTGCTGAACAGCCATAATTGATTAACTCCTAAACGTTTGGGTCACGCTTTAACTGCGCCAGGACGCTGAACGGGTTGGACCGCGTTACCTCGTCCTCGCTCGATTCGGGCTCATCGAGGCCCGCCGGCTGCTGGCATTCTTCCGGATGATGAGCAGGCACGATGGGCAAGGCGAGCAAAAGCTCTTCCTCGATCAGCGCCTGCAGATCCAAAGGATCTTCGCCCAGTTCCAGCACGTCATAGCCTTTCGGCAACGACTGGGTATTCGCACCCTCCTTCACCACCGCGTAGGAACACTCGCTGTGGATCGGCAGGGTGACCAGCTCAAGACAACGCTGGCAAACCATCTTGACTTCGACGTCGAGCTCGCTGTGGATAACCACGGCATGCTGTTCATCTCGTTCAAAAACGAACTTCGCCTGCACCGTACCGACATTGTCGGAAAGCGGGTCGCAGAGTCTTTCCAAATCAGCGAGTTGCGACGAACCTTGAAGGGTTACGCCACGATCGGCCAATTTGCGCGGGTCAACGTGAGGTGGAATCGGGTCATTCAACATAGGCGCAGCATTCTAGGGATGGCCCCCGCCCCTGTCAAAGGAAATTCGGCGGCAAGTGGATGATAGAATCGATTGATCTGCCAAGGAGTCTACCATGCTGCCCCTGTTACTGGCTTCCAGCTCTGCCTACCGGCGCGAATTACTCGCCCGCCTGCGCCTGCCCTTCACCTCGGCAAGCCCCGACCTAGACGAACAGCGCCTGCCTGAGGAGCCCGCGATCGAGCTGGTCAAACGGCTTGCGCAGCAAAAAGCCGAGGCATTGGCCGCAACCCACCCCGGCCATCTGATCATCGGCTCTGATCAGGTCGCAGTGCTGGGCGAGCAGATCCTTGGCAAGCCACACACCTTTGAACGAGCCTGCGAGCAGTTGCTCGCCGCCAGCGGCCAGCAGGTGACCTTTCTGACCGGCCTGGCACTGCTCAACAGTAGCAGCGGCCACTGTCAGGTCGACTGCGTGCCATTCACGGTGGTCATGCGCGAGCTGAGCCAAGCCAGTATCGAGCGCTATCTACGCGCAGAGCAGCCCTACGACTGCGCCGGCAGCTTCAAGGCCGAGGGGTTGGGGGTAAGCCTGTTCCAGAGCACCCACGGCAGCGACGCGACCAGCCTGATCGGGCTGCCGCTGATTCGACTGGTGGATATGCTGCTGGAAGAAGGCGTACAGGTGCCCTGACGGGAAATTGCTGGCCTGCGCGCGCAGGCCAGCGGCGCTTACTTAGCGCAGGGTCGGACCCTGGAAGCCCATCCACATCGCCAGGCGCTCAGCCACGCTGGCACCGATGCGCTTGGAGAAGCGATCGAATGGCGATTCCTGCACAGTGAAATCCACCAGATCCTTCTCGCCGACGATGTCTCTGGCGACATAGCTGGCACTGCCCAGTCCGTCCACCAGGCCCAGCGCCTTGGCCTGCTCACCCGACCAGATCAGGCCACTGAACAGCTCGGGGTGCTCTTTGTCCTTGAGCCGGTCACCACGCCCCTGCTTGACCATGGCAATGAACTGCTGGTGAGTGGTATTGAGCACGCCCTGCCAGAACTCGGTCTCTTCAGGCTTTTGCGGCGAGAACGGATCGAGAAATGCCTTGTGCTCGCCCGCCGTGTAGGTGCGCCGCTCGATGCCCAGCTTGTCCATGGCACCGACAAAGCCATAACCGGCTGCGGTAACCCCGATCGAGCCAACCAGGCTGGCCTTGTCGGCATAGATCTCATCGGCAGCACTGGCGATGTAATAAGCGCCCGACGCACCGAGGTCGGTGATCACTGCGTACAGTTTGATCTGCGGGTATTCAGCCCGCAGGCGGCGGATCTCGTCATAGACATAGCCAGACTGCACCGGACTGCCGCCAGGGCTGTTGATGCGCATCACCACTGCCTTGGTGTTGGCGTCCTTGAACGCCTCGCGCAGGCTCTTGATCAGGTTGTCGGCACTGGCCGCCTCCTGATCGGCAATCACCCCACGCACCTCGACCAGAGCGGTATGGCTGCCACTGCGCGAAGCAGCGCCATCCATGCTCATCAGCGGCGAGAACAGGAACAGGATGCCGAACAGGTAGAGGAACGTCAGCAACTTGAAGAAAATCCCCCAGCGCCGCGCGCGACGCTGCTCCTGCACGCCTGCGAGCAGGGTTTTCTCCAGCAGCTTCCAGCTCTTGCGATCTTCACTCTCGACCACTTCGGTCTCGGGCGCTTTCCACTCGTCAGCCATGCTCACCTACCTTGGAATTGATAATTGCGCCGAACCTGCCAGCCACTCGCGCAACTGGGAAAAGTGATCGATGCACACCTGCGGCCCGAACTCGGCCAGTGCCCGCAGCGACATTGCCCCGTAGCCGACGGCCACCGAGTGCATGCCGGCGTTATTAGCCATTTGCAGGTCGAACGCAGAATCTCCGACCATCAGCGCCTGGCCGGGTTCGGCGCGGCAGTGGGCGAGAATTTCTTCGAGCATCAACGGGTGCGGCTTGCCGCGGGTTTCGTCAGCCGCCCGGGTGATGTCGAAAAAGTTTTCCCAACCATTGGCCTTGAGCACCCGATCGAGCCCGCGACGAGCCTTGCCGGTGGCCACTGCCAGGCGGTAGCCCTCGGCGCGAAACGCCTCCAGCGACTCGACCACGCCATCGAACAACGGTGACGGCTGCTGATCGAGCGCCATGTACACATCAGCATAGTGCTGACGGAAGCGCTCGACCTGCAGCGGTTCAAGGTGCGGATACAGGGTCCAGATCGCCTCACCCAGGGCCAGGCCGATAATGCCCTTGATCGCATCTTCGGCACTGGGCGCCTCACCGGCGCGCTCAGCCGCCTGATTCATCGCCAGGACGATGCGCCCTATCGAGTCAGCCAAGGTGCCATCCCAGTCGAAAATCAGCAGCTCATAGGGTTTGCTCATGAAAAATCAGGCCGCGCCAGGCGCTCTACAGTCTTGGCCCACATTTCGTCGACCGGCGCTTCAACCTTGAGCTCGCCGCCATCGGGCAACGGTACGGTCAGGGCATAGGCATGCAGGAACAGGCGCTTGCCGCCAAGATCACGGATTTCGCGGGAGAATTCTTCATCGCCGTATTTGTTGTCACCGGCAATCATGTGACCGGCATGCAGGGCGTGCACGCGGATCTGATGGGTGCGGCCAGTGATCGGACGCGCTTCGATCATGGTGGCGAAGTCGCCGAATCGGCGCAGTACCTTGAACAGAGTCAGCGCCTCCTTGCCCTCTTCATTGACCTCGACCATGCGCTCGCCAGAACGCAGGTTGCTCTTCTGCAGCGGGGCATTGACCTGTTTCTTCGCGGTTGGCCAGTTGCCACGTACCAGCGCCATGTAGCGCTTATCCACACCATCGCCGCGCAGGGCAGCGTGCAGATGGCGCAACATGCTGCGCTTCTTGGCGATCATCAACAGGCCCGAAGTGTCGCGGTCGAGGCGGTGCACCAACTCCAGCTCCTTGGCATCCGGGCGCAACTGGCGGAACGCTTCGATCACGCCAAAGCTCAGACCGCTGCCGCCATGCACGGCAATGCCGGCTGGCTTGTTGAGCACGATGAGCGCCTTGTCTTCATAGACAATCGCTGCTTCCAGGCGCTGCAGCAGCGACTGCGCCACCGGCACCGGCTCGTCACGCTCGGGCAGACGCACCGGCGGCACGCGCACGATGTCGCCAGCCTGGATCTTGTACTCAGGCTTGACCCGACCCTTGTTGACCCGCACTTCACCCTTGCGCAGGATGCGGTAGACCAAGGTGCGAGGCACGCCCTTGAGCGCCGTGATCAGGAAATTGTCGATTCGTTGGCCGGCAAGCTCCGGCGCGACTTCGATCAGCTGGACGCCGGAAGTCGGAGGGGTATTGGTAGTCATGGCGCCGATAATAACAATTTTTTAGGGAATTGAAGCACTTAATCATTGCTGCTATAGTCGCGAACGCCGCCAAAAGCGGTGGGCCAGCGGTACATGGCGCTTTGCCAACCCCTGACCAACGCAATTCTCGAGGACGCGAGGCCGTCCTACGGGGCTTTCGCCAGTTTATCGAAATACCTGGAAGCGCCACCAGCGCCGGGTAGAGAAGACCGAAAAAAATCATAAGTGCGGTAGTTCACCTGCTTAACTGGCTTTTTTCGCCGTGTCTCTGCACCGCCATCGTCACTTCCTCCTGCACCCGGCGAATGCTTCGGAAATACCTGCCTTGGACATGAATGGCGCCAGCTTCCCTTATGAAGATGGCGAAAAATGCAACCCGTTGCGGATTCAGCGCGCGGCAGCACCCGAATTATCAGGGATACGTGCAGGGTGGAGATGCACAGCCCTCGGACCGTGTAGCACCGCGTCCGGCCACCGCCCCACTGTAATGGGCGGCGAGCGGATAAGGTCCTTACAGATGCCACGTAGGCGTCCACGGCTGACGGTTGATTCCTCCTCCTGACTGAGTGCACCAGGCCTGCCAGGTTGATCCCGATACCACAGGCCCATAGCACCGCAGCAACAGGACGCGTCGTCGCGACAACGGCAGGCTGGGCAACCGGCTGGTGCCGAACGTCGCCGACACGGGGGTGGCTCGCCACCCTTTGCGCACCTTGACACCGACCATGAGAAGTCGTGTGTGCCGAACGCCGTTTCCGGCAGCCCGGAAACCGACGGTACAACATGAAAAGAATGCTGATTAACGCAACTCAACCCGAAGAGTTGCGTGTAGCTCTGGTGGATGGCCAACGCCTCTACGACCTGGATATCGAATCCGGCGCCCGTGAGCAGAAAAAGGCCAACATCTACAAAGGCAAGATCACCCGGATCGAGCCTAGCCTCGAAGCCGCCTTCGTCGACTTCGGCTCCGACCGTCACGGCTTCCTGCCGCTGAAAGAAATCTCCCGCGAGTACTTCAAGAAGGCCCCAGAAGGCCGCGTCAACATCAAGGAAGTGCTCACCGAAGGCCAGGAAGTCATCGTTCAGGTCGAGAAGGAAGAGCGCGGCAACAAAGGCGCCGCCCTCACCACCTTCATCAGCCTGGCCGGCCGTTACCTGGTCCTGATGCCAAACAACCCACGTGCTGGCGGCATCTCCCGTCGCATCGAAGGCGAAGAGCGCAACGAGCTGCGTGAAGCCCTCAACGGCCTCACCGTGCCGGGCGACATGGGCCTGATCGTGCGCACTGCCGGCCTTGGCCGCAGCAGCGAAGAAATGCAGTGGGACCTCGACTACCTGCTGCAGCTGTGGACCGCGATCAAGGAAGCCTCGCTGGACCGCACCGCGCCGTTCCTGATCTACCAGGAAAGCAACGTCATCATCCGCGCCATCCGCGATTACCTGCGCCAGGACATCGGCGAAGTGCTGATCGACAGCATCGAAGCCCAGGAAGAAGCCCTGACCTTCATCCGTCAGGTGATGCCGCAGTACGCCAGCAAGGTCAAGCTGTACGAAGACAGCGTGCCGCTGTTCAACCGTTTCCAGATCGAAAGCCAGATCGAGACCGCATTCCAGCGCGTCGTCGAACTGCCGTCCGGCGGTTCGATCGTGATCGACCCAACCGAGGCCCTGGTGTCGATCGACATCAACTCGGCGCGCGCCACCAAAGGCAGCGACATCGAAGAAACCGCCCTCCAGACCAACCTGGAAGCGGCTGAAGAAATCGCCCGCCAACTGCGTCTGCGTGACATCGGCGGCCTGATCGTCATCGACTTCATCGACATGACCCCGGCAAAAAACCAGCGCGCTGTCGAAGAGCGTGTGCGTGAATGCCTGGAGGCCGACCGTGCCCGCGTCCAGGTTGGCCGCATCTCGCGCTTCGGCCTGCTGGAAATGTCGCGCCAACGCCTGCGCCCATCGCTGGGTGAAAGCAGCGGTATCGTCTGCCCACGCTGCTCGGGCACCGGCATCATCCGTGACGTCGAGTCGCTGTCGCTGGCCATCCTGCGCCTGATCGAAGAAGAAGCCCTGAAAGACCGCACTGCCGAAGTGCGCGCTCAGGTGCCAATCCCGGTTGCTGCGTTCCTGCTCAACGAGAAGCGCAACTCGATCACCAAGATCGAAATGCGCACCCGCGCTCGCATCATCATTCTGCCGAATGACCACCTGGAAACCCCGCACTTCGAAGTCCAGCGCCTGCGCGACGACAACCCGGAAGTGCTGACCAACCTGTCCAGCTACGAAATCGCCACTACCGAAGCCGAAGAAGCGCCGCAGCAGGCCGCGACCCGCACCCTGGTCCGCCAGGAAGCTGCGGTCAAGACCGCTCCGCCGCGCACCAGCGCCCCGGTACCGGCTGCTGTTGAAGAAGCTGCTGCTCCGGCCGCCGCTGCGCCAGCACCAAGCATGCCTGAGCCAAGCCTGTTCAAAGGCCTGGTCAAGTCGCTGGTGAGCCTGTTTGCCGCCAAGGAAGAACCGGTCGCTGCACCGGCTGCCACCGAGAAGCCTGTTACCGAGCGCCCACAGCGCAACGAAGAGCGCCGCAACGGTCGTCAGCAGAGCCGCAACCGTAACGGTCGTCGCGACGAAGAGCGCAAGCCGCGCGAAGAGCGTGCACCTCGTGAAGAGCGTGCACCGCGTGAGGAACGTGCTCCACGTGAAGAGCGTGCCCCGCGTGAAGAGCGTGCTCCTCGCGAGGAACGTGCTCCACGTGAAGAGCGTCCACGTCGCGGCAACCGTGACGAGCGTCCTGTCCGCGAGCTGCGTGAGCCACTTGATGCTACTCCGGCATCCACTGAAGAACGCGCACCGCGTGAGGATCGTGCCCCTCGTGAAGAACGCGCTCCACGTGAAGAGCGCGCCCCTCGCGAAGAACGTGCTCCACGTGAAGAGCGCGCCCCTCGCGAAGAACGTGCTCCACGTGAAGAACGTGCACCTCGCGAAGAACGTGCTCCCCGTGAAGAACGTGCACCTCGCGAAGAACGTGCTCCCCGTGAAGAACGCGCTCCTCGTGAAGAACGTGCACCACAGGAAGAGCGTCAACTGCGCCCAGCCGCCCAGGCTGACGAGCAGGCCGCAGAGATCGCCGATGAGCAACTGCCTAACGACGAACTGCAGCAGGACGAACAGGAAGGCGCCGATGGCGAACGTCCACGTCGTCGCTCGCGTGGCCAGCGTCGTCGCAGCAACCGTCGTGAACGCCAGCGCAATGCCAATGGCGATCTGATCGATGGCGACGAAGAAGGCAGCGAAGGCAACGACAATGGCGAAGAGCAGCAACCACGTCAGGCAACTGATCTGGGTGCCGATCTGGCCGCTGGCCTGGCCGTAACCGCCGCTGTTGCCACCAGCAACATCAGCGCTGAAGCCGAAGCACAAGCCAATCAGCAGGCTGAAATCGCTTCCACTCAAGCGCCTGAAGCGGCTACCGGCGAAGTTATCGCCCTGCCAGCCGAGCCTGCACCGCAAGCTGAAGAGGTCGCGATCGCCCCTGTGGTCGAGCAGCCTGTCAGCGAGCCGGTTGCTGTGGTCGAGCCGAGCATCGAGCCGGTTGTCGAGGTTGCACCGCAGCCTGTGGTTGAAGCACCGGTTGCCGATGAAGCAACCTCGGTTGCAGCGGCGGAAGTCGAAACTGCAGCCCCAGTCGCTGAAGCGCCAGTGGTCGAGGCGCCAGCCACCGAAGCCCCTGTGGTTGAAGCGCCAGTCGCCGAAGCCGCCGTGGTCGAGTCGGGTGAAGCCGAGAAGCCAGTGCACGTTGCCGAGGCCCCAGCGGCCGCGCCAGTCGAAGCACCGGTGGTCGAACAGGCGGCTCCGGTTGAAGCCACGCCAGAGGTTGTCGAGGCAGCACCTGTAGCGGCTGAACCGGCGCCAGTCATGCTGGCCAACGGTCGCGCGCCGAACGACCCACGTGAAGTGCGTCGCCGCAAGCGTGAAGCCGAGGCCGCTGCTGCAGCTCAGGCCCAGACGTCGACCGGTGAGCACAAGCCTCATCAAGGTTGATAACCACGGCTGAATGAAAAAGCCCCGCCAGTGCGAACTGGCGGGGCTTTTTTTGGCGTTGGATTTAGCGTTGCGCTGGCATCTGCATGGGCCGCCTACTCAGTACAGATTCGGCTCCATCTCCAGCTCCACGCCAAACCTGGCGAAGATATCAGCCTGAATCTTCTGCGCCAGCGCATGCAATTGCGCACCGGACGCCTGGCCATAATTGACCAGCACCAGCGACTGCAACCGGTGCACGCCGGCATCGCCATCGCGATAGCCCTTCCACCCTGCCTGCTCGATCAACCAGCCTGCAGCCAGCTTCAGCTGGCCGTCGGCCTGGGGATACGCCACCACACCCGGAAAGCGAGCGCGAAGCTGCTCGCCGAGCACGGCGCTGACCAGCGGATTCTTGAAGAAGCTGCCGGCATTGCCCAGCTCGCGCGGATCAGGCAGTTTTTCGCGACGAATGCTGCAGATCGCATCGCTGATCGCCTGCGCAGTCGGTTCGGCGATACCCTGCTCGTGCAGGCGCTGGCGCACTGGGCCGTAGTCCAGGTGCGCACGCAAGCTGCGGCTCAGGGCGAAGCGTACCCGCAGGATCAACCAACGGCCTGGGCTACGTTTGAACACGCTGTCGCGGTAGCCAAAGCCGCATTCCTCGAGAGAAAAATCCTTGAGCTGGCCCGTCTCGCGGTCGAGTGCAGTCAAGCCGGCAAACACATCCTTGATCTCGACACCGTACGCACCCACATTCTGCATGGGCGCTGCGCCCACGGTGCCGGGGATCAGGCTGAGGTTTTCCAACCCGCTGCACCCCTGCGCCAGGCTCCACTGAACAAATTCATGCCAGGGCTCACCGGCTTCAGCCTCGACCACCACGCGGTCGCCCTCCTCGCTCAGCAAGCGTCGGCCACGGCTGGCCATATGCAGCACCAGCGCGTCGATGTCGCCGGTCAGCAGCAGGTTGCTGCCGCCGCCGATCACCAGCACCGGAACTTCAAGACGCGCCGCGTCGAGCAATGCAGCACGCACCTCGGTATCGCTGTGCGCCTGGGTGAAATAGCGAGCCTTGACGTCAATACCAAACGTGTTGAAAGGCTTGAGCGATACCTGCTGTTGCCAGGTGGCAGTCATAGCCTTCCTCGGATTTCGTTGACCAACTGCTCGCAGGCCAGCTCGATCAGGTCCAGGACCTGCTCGAAACCGGCCGCGCCGCCGTAATACGGGTCGGGCACTTCATCCCGTGCGCCGTCATAACGACGCAGGAAAAGATCCAGCTCGCCCTTGGACGCCGGCGGGCGCATGGCCTTGAGGTCGGCGAGGTTGCTGGCATCCATGGCCAGCACCAGGTCGTATTCGGCAAAATGGCCGGCCTTGACCTGTTGCGCACGTTGCGCCGACAGGTCATAGCCGCGCGCGAGCGCCGCCTTGCAGGTGCGCGCGTCTGGCGCCTTGCCCACGTGCCAGTCGCCCGTACCGGCTGAAGCCACTACAACTTTGTCGGCCAGCCCGGCGCGCTGCAGCTGATGGCGCAACACCCCTTCAGCGGTGGGCGAGCGGCAAATATTGCCCAGGCACACAAACAGGACGCGCATCAGGCCTCCAACAAGCGCCGAACGCGCTCCAGGTCTTCTGGGGTATCAACGCCCACGGCCGGAGCCTCAAGCGCATCTTCAACGTGGATACGCACGCCATGCCACAGCGCCCGCAGCTGCTCCAGCGCTTCGGTCTGTTCCAGCCAGCACGGGCCCCAACTGACGAAGTCCTGAAGGAAACCGACTCGGTAGGCGTACATGCCGATATGGCGGCGATAAGGCACTGCCGGCGGCAACTGCTCGCGGTTTAGCGCAAACGCATCGCGGGCCCACGGCAGCGGTGCACGGCTGAAGCTCAGCGCCAGGCCATGCTTGTCGCTGACGACCTTGACCGCATTTGGATTGAACACCGTTTGCGGCTCATGGATCGGCTCAGCCAGAGTGGCGATGCCAGCCTCCGGATGCGCAGCGAGGTTAGCCGCGACCTGGTCGATGATCACCGGCGGGATCAGTGGCTCGTCGCCCTGCACGTTGACGACGATGGCATCGCTGGCCAGACCCAGCTGGGCGGCAACTTCCGCCAGGCGATCAGTGCCCGACTCGTGGTCGGCGCGGGTCAGCAACACCTCGGCACCAAAAGCCTGGCAGGCGGCAACGATACTTCCGTCGTCGGTGGCGATCACCACCCGGCTGGCGCTGCTTTTGCGCGCCTGTTCCCAGACGTGCTGGACCATCGGTTTACCAGCAATCAACAGCAGCGGCTTGCCCGGCAGGCGCGTGGAGCGCAGGCGGGCGGGGATGACCACGGTAAAGTCCAGGCTCATTTGTCCAGACGCTCGTCGTCGGTCAGGGTACGTGCTTCGCTTTCCAGCATGACCGGGATGCCATCGCGCACCGGGTAGGCCAGGCCTGCGCCCTTGCTGATCAGCTCGGTCTTGTCGGCGCTGAGCTTGAGTGGGCCTTTGGTGATCGGGCAAGCCAGGATATCAAGCAGTTTGGTGTCCATGAGTGCGTCCTTGGGGCCAATCGGCCGGGAAATTGAACAGGGTCAGGGCTGCTGCGCAGGCAGCAAACGCTCGAGTTGGGCGTCGAACCAGGCACTGAAGGCCGGCGACGGTTGCGCCTCGACCGCCAGGTACCACCAGTCGTCAGCGGCAAAGGCGCGGCATTTCACCGCATCTTTTTCGGTCATCACCAGCGGCAGCGTTGGGCTGAAGGTCAGTACGTCGGCGCTGAACTGCGCATGGTCGGCAAACGGGTGCGGCACCGGCTGCCAGTTTAGCTGCAGCAGGGTGTTGAAGAAACGTTGCGGATTGCCAATGCCAGCCACCGCATGCACGGCCTGGCCTGGGCCGAAATGGTCGAGCCCACGGCGTTCGCCGCTGCGCAGGTTGACCAGCGCCGAAGGTTTGAGTTGAAAGGCGAAGCCATCATCCTGGTCGCTGCTGGCGCCGTTGTAGAGCAGCGCATCGACCTCGTCGAGGCGCTCGACCGGCTCGCGCAGTGGCCCTGCCGGCAGGCAGCGGCGATTGCCCAGACCGCGCGCAGCATCGATCAGCACCAGCTCAAGGTCCCGCGCCAGGCGGTAATGCTGCATGCCGTCGTCGCAGAGGATCAGGTCGAGGGGTTCGCTGGCAAGCAGCCCGCGTACGGCCGCCGCGCGGTCGGGGTCGATCATCAGCGGCACGCCGGTGCGCTGCACGATCAACAACGGCTCATCGCCGGCCTGCTCGGCACTGTGCTGCGCCGCCACCCGCCAGGGCAGTACGGGCGGCTTGGCGCCGTAACCGCGGCTGACCACACCGACGCGCAAGCCCCGCTTGCGGCAGTGTTCGATCAACCAGAGGATCATCGGCGTCTTGCCGGTGCCGCCGACAGTGATGTTGCCGACCACAATCACCGGCACCGGCGCGCGATAAGCGGGGCTTTCACCACTGACAAAGCGCGCCCGCTTGCGCAGCACCACGCGCCGGTACAACAGCTCCAGCGGCCGCAACAGAGCCAGGGCTGGATGACCGTTGTACCAGGCCGCCAGCAAGCGCTCGGTGAAAGCCATCAGGGCGTCCCCGCTGCGGCCTCGACCGTGGTCATGCGCAGCTGGCTGAAACCAAGCTTGCCTGCCGCGTCCATGGCGGTGACCACCGACTGATGCGGGGTCTTGCCATCTGCGCTGATCGACAACGGCAGCTTGGTATCACCGCCGGATTCCTGCTGCAGCGCCTCGACCAGGGTGGCCAGATCACTTTTCGGCAGCAGGTGGTTATTCACCGAGTACACCCCGTCGGCGCTGATGGTGATATCCACCCGCTTGCCCTCGTCGGCCTCGGCCGGCGCGCCTGTAGAGGCCTCTGGCAGCTCGACGCGCAGCTGGTTCTCGCGGGTGAAGGTGGTGGTGACGACGAAGAACAGCAGCAGCACGAACACTACGTCGATCAACGACGCCAGGTTGATGTCGACGTTCTCCCGCGCGCGGTTGCGCCGAAACTTCACGCCTTGCCTCCTGCCACTTCCACTTCGCGATCACCTTGCACGACTTCGACCAGCTTGATCGCCTCTTGCTCCATGCCGACTACCAGCTCGTCGATGCGGCGCAGCAGGAAGCGGTGGAAGAACACCGCCGGGATACCGACCATCAGGCCTGCAGCCGTGGTCACCAGGGCTTTGGAGATACCGCCGGCGAGCACCGACGCGTTGGCGGTCATCTGCGACCCCATGAACGCGCTGAAGATGTCGATCATGCCCAGCACGGTACCGAGCAGACCCAGCAGCGGCGCCATCGCGGCGATGGTGCCGAGCGTGCTGATATAGCGCTCGAGCTCATGGATGACTCGCGAAGCGGCTTCTTCGATGCACTCTTTCATGATTTCGCGGCCATGGCGCGAATTGGCCAGGCCGGCAGCGAGGATCTCGCCCAGCGGCGAATCGGCGCGCAGGCTCTTGAGCTTGTCACTGGTGAGCTGCTTGTCCTTGATCCACATCCACACCTGGCCCAGCAGGTGCGGCGGGGTTACGCGACTGGCACGCAGGGTCCACAGGCGTTCGACGACGATAGCCATGGCGACGATGGAGCTCAGAATGATCGGCAGCATCATCCAACCACCGGACTTTACCAATTCCCACACAGTAATCATCCCCTCGAAAAAGGCCGCCACTCTACCATAGGATCGCCCTCGGCTGAGTTGCCGGAGGTCGCAACAATGCACGTGTCCGAGTCATTGTGTGTCACGCCAGAAGCGGCGCTGGGTGCGCTGCCCGGTAACCTCAGACCGAGCGCCGAGGCGTAAGCTCAACGCGCCTTCGATGGCGGTGTCGTGGATCGCCATGCCATGGCGCTGATAGCGCTCGAGCACCTGCGCATGCGGATGGCCGAAACCGTTGTGCGCACCGCGGGAAATCAACACGCCACGCGGCGTGGTGGCAGCAATGAACGCCTCGGTGGACGAACTGCCACTGCCGTGGTGTGGCGACTGCAGCCAGTCGATGCGTTTGTCATCATGTGCCGCCAGCCAGGCACGCTCGGCGCCGGCTTCCATGTCACCGGCCAACAGCAGACGCTCGCCCTGCGCCTCGACCAGCAGTACACATGAGCGATCATTGCTCGAGCGGCCCTGCGGCCATTGCCAGAGTGAAAAGTCGACACCGTCCCACTGCCAGCCCTGCCCCGCTTCGCAGCCTTGCGCCTGTATAGCCTGGTCCGGTTCACCGGCCAGAACGCGCTCGACCGGCAGGCCACGCTGCACAGCTGCCCCGCCGCCGGCATGGTCGGCGTGGGCATGGCTGATCAGCAGCACATCGAGGCGATCGACGCCCAGCTTGCGCAACGTGGGCAATACCACGCTCTCGCCCAGATCACTCTCGCCGCGCGCCGGGCCAGCGTCGTAGAGCAGGCTGTGGTTACGTGTGCGCAGAAGGATCGCCAGGCCCTGACCGACATCAAGCTGCAGCACCTCGACCTGCCCCATTGGCAACGACGGGCCAGGCACCCACAGCGCCAGCAGCATCAGCGCACCCAGGCCGCGCATTGGCAAGCCGCGGGGCAGCAGCAGGATCAACGCGCCACTGAGCACCAGCGTCCAGGCCAACAGCGGCAAACGCTGGGCGATCCATGCCGGTTGCCACTGACCCACCCGCGCCAGCAGGCCAAACAACCCATCCAGCGCTGCGCCGGCAAGCCATAGCAGCAGCTCGCCAAGCCCCGCCAACGGCAGCAACAGTGTACCCAGCAGCGCCAATGGCAATACCACGAAGCTGATCCACGGCACCGCGAGCAGATTGGCCAACGGCGCGCTCAGGCTGATCGGCAAGCCCAGCGCCAGCATTGCCGGCAACAAACCGATGGCGATTACCCATTGCGCGCGAGTCCAAGCCTGCCACGGCCGCCAGCCGCCAAGACGCTGGGCAAAACAATAAATCAGTACTGCCACCGCGCCGAACGACAACCAGAACCCCGGCAGCAAGCTGGCCAAGGGCTCCACCAGCAATACGCCACACAGCGCCATCAACAAGGGCACAAAGGCTCCCAACTGGCGAAAACGCAGGCGCCAGAGCATCACGACGGCCAGCATCAGGCAGGCCCGCTGCACTGGCACGCCGAACCCGGCCAGCCAGCCATAGCCAAGCGCCGCCGTCATGGCCAAACCACACGCCCAGGGCAGCCACGGCCAGCGCCGCGGCCAACCGCCGTAACGTGCCAACCCCGCCACCAGGCCGTAAATCAAACCTGCGACCAGACCGATGTGCTGCCCCGAGATGACCAGCAGGTGCACGGTGCCGGTCGCCTGTAGCGTCTGCCAGTCCTGCCTGGCCAGCCCCGAGCCATCGCCCAATACCAGCGCCGCCAATGCCGCCTCGCGGCCCCAGGCATCCACCGCCAGCAGGCGCTGGCGCAGGCTGTCGCGCCAGCCGCCGGCCACCGGCACCAGCAACTCCCCGGCCTTGACCGTGCCAGTGGCGCCGATGCGTCGGGCCAACAGCGTCGCCTCGCGGTCTGGCCCATGGGGATTGAGCAGGCCGCGTGGGCGCTTGAGGGTCACAGCCAGGCGCCAGCGCTCACCAGCACGCACCTCAGGGCCGTCGAACCAGCTCAGTTGCAAGCGCCTGGGTAATTCGGCGCGGCGCGAAGCCGCTTCATCCAGTTCGAAGCGCACGCCGTTGACCGATGCCGCTGGCAGGCCGACCACGCGACCCTCAAGCCACAACGTGCGGCCATCGAGTGCAGGTGCCAAACGGTCATCCAGCGCCTGCTGCGCCGACCAGCAGGCCCAGCAAAAACCCAGCAACAGCAAGCCCGCTGGCCACAGTCGCGTCGCCAGGCAGCCGAGCGCAGCAAACAGCATCACGATCAGCCAGCCGACCGTCGGCAGAACGGGTAAAAAGCCCAGGCACAACAGCCCGAGCGCAAGCGCCAACATCCCTGTGCGCATGAGGTAGAGCTCCGCAAGCAATAAAGCCTGCAGAGGAATAGCGCATTTAAGGGTCAGTCTTGCTCAACAATTGTCACAAACTCTGAACGAGGCGCTGCGGGAATCAAGGCATACTTGCCCGATCACTGCCCCGGGAGCCCCCATGCCGCGCCGCCTGTTCAAACGGTACATGCCGGATCCGACCAGCATTCGGGAACACAAGTCCTTACGCTTTTTCGGCAAATTACTGCACGACCCCAACCTCTGGCACCTGAACCGTCATTCAGTGGCGCGGGCCATGGGCGTCGGCCTGTTTGCCGCATTGATCCCAATGCCGATGCAGATGCTGCTGGCCGCAGCACTGGCGATCCCGCTGCGGGGTAACCTGCCGATTGCGGTGAGCCTGGTCTGGCTGACCAACCCGCTGACCATGCCGCCGGTGTTCTTCGTCACCTACATGACCGGCGCCTGGCTGCTGCAGACGCCGCCACGCAGCCTCCCCGACGACCTCACCTTCGAGTGGATCACCGACCAGCTGGCTACCGTGTGGCAGCCATTTCTGCTCGGCTCGGTGGTGTGCGGCGTGGTGCTGGGCATCGCCGCTTACTTCATTACCATGAGCTACTGGCGCTGGTGGGTCGGCCGTCAGTGGCGCCGACGCAAGCAACGCAACTCAGGCACGCATGCCGCGGCCACTGACCAGCAGGCGAATGCACAGGGCATACAGCACAGCCGTGGCCACCAGCATGAAGGTGATCGCAGTACCGATACTGATATCCGAAACCCCTAGGATGCCGTAGCGGAACGAGTTGACCATGTGCAGCACCGGGTTTGCCAGCGACACCACCTGCCAGAACGGCGGCAGCAGGCTGATCGAGTAGAACACCCCGCCCAGGTAGGTCAGCGGGGTCAGCACGAAGGTCGGGATGATCGAGATATCATCGAAGTTGCGCGCAAACACGGCGTTGACGAAGCCCAGCAGCGAGAAGATGGTTGCGGTCAACAGCACGACCACCACGGTCACACCCAGGTGATGCACCTGCAGGTGGGTGAAGAACATCGACAGGATGGTCACGATCACCCCCACCGCCAGCCCACGCAGCACGCCGCCGAGGACATAGCCGACGAGGATGGTGTGCGGCGACACCGGCGACACCATCAGCTCCTCGATCGAACGCTGGAACTTGCTGCCGAAGAAGCTCGAGACGACGTTGCCGTAGGAGTTGGTGATCACCGACATCATGATCAGGCCGGGTACGATGTACTCCATGTAGGTGAAGCCACCCATGTCGCCAATCTGCCGGCCGATCAGGTTACCGAAGATGACGAAGTACAAGACCATGGTGATGGCCGGCGGCAGCAGCGTCTGCGGCCAGATCCGCAGGAAGCGGCGCACTTCACGGTAGACGATGGTGTTCAGGGCGACCCAGTTGGTGCGCAGTTCCACACTCATACCGCCACCTTCGACAGGTTTTTCTCTACCAGTGACACGAACAACTCCTCAAGCCGGTTGGTCTTGTTGCGCAAGCTCTGCACCTCGATGTTCTGCAAGGCCAACTGGCCGAACAGCGCGGTGATGCCGATATCCTTGTCGACCTGCACCTCCAGCGTGTGCGGGGTGATCAGCCTGCACGGGTAACCATGCAGGGTTGGCACCGTGGTCAGATCCTGCTTCAAGTCCAGCACAAAGGTCTCGACATGCAGCGTGCCGAGCAGTTTGCGCATGCTGGTGTTCTCGACAATGGTGCCGTGGTCGATGATGCCGATGTTGCGGCACAGCTGCTCGGCCTCTTCCAGGTAGTGCGTGGTCAGAATGATGGTGATGCCTTTCTCGTTGAGCTCGGTGAGAAAGCTCCACATCGACCGGCGCAGCTCGATATCGACGCCCGCGGTTGGCTCGTCGAGGATCAACAGGCGCGGCTCGTGAATCAGTGCACGGGCAATCATCAGCCGGCGCTTCATGCCGCCAGACAAAGAGCGCGATGGCACGTCGCGCTTGTCCCACAGCCCCAGCTGAGTCAGGTACTGCTCGGCGCGTTCCTTGGCCAACTTGGGCGGGATGCCGTAGTAGCCGGCCTGGGTGACAACGATGTCGAAGGTCTTTTCAAACTGGTTGAAGTTGAATTCCTGCGGCACCACGCCCAGGCAGCGCTTCAACGCGGCAGGCTCGCGGTCCAGGTCATGACCGAAGACATTGACGCTGCCACTGGTCTTGTTGACCAGGGTCGAGAGAATGCCGATGGTGGTGGATTTGCCGGCGCCGTTAGGGCCGAGCAAGGCGAAGAAGTCACCTTCGGCGACATCCAGATCAATACCCTTGAGGGCCTGGAAGCCGTTGCCGTAGGTTTTGGTCAGCTGTCGGATGGACAGAGCAGAACTCATAGCGGGTCACGTACCATTCTAGGAGGTTCAGGACACGCCAGATCAGGTCACTGGCGCAGTGAGTGCGGCCCATGGTGCAAGCCAAGGCCACACAAGTACAGTCATGTGCATTGATAGTGACTATCGAAAGCGCACAGGTGTTCGATCAGGTCAGCGCGGTCATGACCGCCGCTTGATAGGCGGGCCGCGCCTTGAGGCGCTCGTACCAGGCCTGCAGGTGGGGCAATTCGGGGCGCTCGATGGGCATCTCGAACCAGGCGTAGGCGAAACAGCCCAACGGAATGTCACCCATGCCGATCTGCTCGCCGGACAAGTACGGTTGCCTGGCCAAGGTCTCATCGGCGATAGCCAGCAGGTTGCCACAGGTCTGCAAAGCGGCGTTGATCGCGACCCAGTCGCGCTGGTCTTCAGGCGTGCGCACCAGGCCCCAGAAGAGCGGTCGGAACGGTGCGGCCAGGGCAGACGTGGTCCAGTCCATCCACTTGTCCGCCAGCGCCCGTTGGCGCGGATCATCCAGATACCACCCCTGCTCGCGGCCGTATTCGGCGCACAGGTAGCGGACGATGGCGTTGGACTCCCACAGCACCAGCTCATCGTCTTCGAGCATGGGCACCAGGCCGTTGGGGTTGCGCGCGCGGTACTCGGGGTCATTGACCACACCAAAGGCGCCGCCAGCATCGATGGCCTGGAACTGCAGCCCAAGCTCGTGGGCAATCCACAGTGCCTTGCGCACGTTGCTCGAGTTTTTACGGCCCCAGATCTTCAGCATGGCAAGCTCCCTGTGTATGCAATAGAGGCTCCAGTCTACTCCAGCCGAGCGCGCTTATGGGCGGGTGATGCCGTATCACGACCGCCCACGACACATGCGTTGACATCAACCTGGCGAACTCCCAAGGTCATGTCCTGTCACTGAACAGACGAGGCCGTTCGGCAGATGCCGGCTAAGCTCTGTGGGGTCGGCCCAAGCCCAAGCTTCCAAGGAGGAAGACCTATGTTGCTGTTGTGGTTGGTGGTGCTGCTGATTGGTGCGGCATATCTCACGCACCGGCGCTTGCCGCCTTTGCAAATCATCGGCATCGTTGCCGCCTATACCTTGCTGATGGGTATCTTCAGCAGTGCACCAGGCTGGTTGCTGGTGCTGATCTGGCTGCCGCTGGCGGCGATCACCGCCCTGCTGGTGCTGCCTGACTGGCGGCGCAAGGTGTTTACCGGCCGCGTATTCAGCTGGTTCCAGAAAACCCTGCCGCCGATGTCGCAGACCGAGCGCGAAGCGATCGACGCCGGCACGGTGTGGTGGGACGGCCAGCTGTTCAGCGGGCAACCGAACTGGAACACCCTGCTCGACTACCCTGCGCCAAAGCTCACGGAAGAAGAACAGGCGTTCATCGACGGCCCGACCAACGAACTGTGCGCGCTGGTCAGTGACTGGCAGATCGGCCAGGACCTCGACCTGCCGCCTGCGGCCTGGGCGCATATCAAGGAGCATGGCTTCTTCGCCCTGATCATCCCCAAGGAATACGGCGGCAAGGGCTTCTCGGCCTATGCGCACTCCCAGGTGGCGATGAAACTGGCGACCCGCAGCGGCGACCTGGCCTCGACCGTGATGGTGCCCAACTCGCTCGGCCCGGCCGAACTGCTGCTGCATTACGGCACCGACGAACAACGCAATCACTACCTGCCACGCCTGGCGCGCGGTGAAGAGATCCCCTGCTTTGCCCTGACCGGGCCACTGGCCGGCTCCGATGCTGGCGCCATGCCCGACACCGGCATCATCTGCAAGGGTGACTGGCAAGGCGAAGAAGTGCTCGGCCTGCGCCTGAACTGGGAAAAGCGCTACATCACCCTCGGCCCCGTCGCCACCCTGCTCGGCCTGGCCTTCAAGGCCTACGACCCGGAGCATTTGCTCGGCGATCAGGAAGAACTTGGCATCAGCCTGGCCCTGATCCCCACAGACACTCCCGGCGTCGACATCGGCAAGCGCCACCTGCCGCTGGGCGCCGCCTTCATGAACGGACCCAACAGCGGCAAGGACGTGTTCATCCCGTTGAGCTACCTGATCGGTGGCCAGGAGATGCTCGGCAAAGGCTGGATGATGCTGATGAACTGCCTGTCGGTCGGCCGCTCGATTTCGCTGCCTGCCGTCGGCACCGGTGCCGCCAAATACACCAGCCTGGTGACCGGACAGTACGCTCGCGTGCGCGAACAGTTCAACGTGCCGCTGGCGGCCTTCGAAGGCATTCAGGAGTCACTGGCACGAATCGGCGGCAACGCCTGGTTGATGGACAGCGCCCGTCTGCTGACGGCCAAGGCTGTCGACCTCGGCGAGAAGCCTTCAGTGCTGTCGGCGATCCTCAAGTATCACCTCACCGAACGCGGTCGCGAGTGCATCCAGCACGCCATGGACGTGCATGGCGGCAAGGGCATCATCATGGGCCCGAACAACTACCTGGGCCGCAACTGGCAAGGCGCGCCGATCTTCATCACCGTCGAAGGCGCCAACATCCTTTCGCGCAACCTGATGATCTTCGGCCAGGGCGCGATCCGCTGCCATCCGTTCGTGCTCAAGGAAATGGCCCTGGCCGGCCGCGAAGACCGTGACCAGGCGCTCAAGGAGTTCGATGCGCTGCTGCTCAAACACATCGGCTTCGCTGTCGGCAACGCCGCCAGCACGCTGGTGCTCGGCCTGGGTCTGGGCCGCTTCGAGCGCGTCCCCGGCGATGCCCTCAGCCAAGGCTACTTCCGCGCCCTCAACCGTCAGGCTGCAGCCTTCGCCCTGCTCGCCGACCTGTCGATGATGCTTCTGGGCGGCGCACTGAAACGCCGCGAGCGGCTCAGCGCGCGGCTGGGCGATGTGCTCAGCTACCTCTACCTCGCCTCCGCCGCGCTCAAGCGCTACCACGACCAAGGCTCGCCCGAGTACCTGCAACCGCTGCTGCGCTGGGCGATGGAAGAAAGCCTGGGCAAGGCCGAGCATGCGCTGGACAGCCTGCTCGACAACTTCCCAAACCGCTTCGTCGGCTGCGCCTTGCGCGTACTGGTGTTCCCGTTCGGTCGCCAGCACACCGGCCCGAGCGATCAGCTTGACGCCGAAGTTGCTGAACTGATCGGCCGTGGCAAAGGCGATCCAGCCCTGGAAGAGCTGCTTGCCGGTTGCTACCGCCCGGATGGCCAAGATGATCCGGTCGCCGCCCTGCAGCGCGCCTGTGATCTGCTTGGGGACGCTGCGCCGCTGCACAAGACCCTGCATCAGGCGATCAAGCAGGGCAAGGTCGCGCCAGCGCCTGGCCAGTCCGTAATCGATGCAGCGGTGACTGCCGGCGTGTTGCAGCCCGACGAAGGGCAACGCCTGCACGCCGCCGAAGCCGCACGCCGCGTGGTGATCGACGTCGACGCCTTCGACAAAGAGCAACTGCTGCCAACCGCCGACAAGGTGCGTTAAGCGCAACGGGGCCCGGCGTCATGCTTCGGCATGGCGTTGGGTCGCCTGAGGCGGCATTCAGGCGTATACTCCGCGCCCCGTTTCAGCCAACCCCGAGGAATCTGCTCATGGCCAACACCCACCTGGAGTATCACCTGCAACTGCTCCAACATCTGCGCACCATTTTGGTGGCCCTGGGCGAAGCCGAGCAAGTGCCGGAAGAAAGCCACGACCTGTTCCTTGAGCGCTTCGACGAACTGCTGACCCTGCTCCCGCAAGACCCACTGGAAAGCCAGTACCTGGGCCAGGACCTGCTCTGCCAGGTCATCCAACGCTACCCACAGATCGCCCACCTGGTCCCGCGTGACCTGCTGTGGTTCTTCGGCGGCGACTGCCTGCACTTCATGCCTGATGACGAGCTGGACCTGTATCAGGCACTGGAAGAGCGGCGGTTCGAGGCCGAAGAGAACGATGAGCCGTTTGACTGGCACATGGAAAAGCGGTTGCTTAGCCAAGCGGCGCCGGGGGATACGCAGCACTGATAGAAAAATCTGCAGTTATCAGGGTAACCGCTGGCTACCCTGATAACGCTTTGGTAACCACAGGTTTCTGCAGGCCAAAAAAAAACGCCACTTCAAACGAAGTGGCGTTTTCAAATTGGAGCGGGAAACGAGACTCGAACTCGCGACCCCGACCTTGGCAAGGTCGTGCTCTACCAACTGAGCTATTCCCGCGGGGTGAAGCAAACTGCTGATGGTGTGAAGTAGCACGAAGCCCTTCACCACCCTGTACCGTCATGAACGCCACAGCTTTTAAACTGGAGCGGGAAACGAGACTCGAACTCGCGACCCCGACCTTGGCAAGGTCGT
>CAUQIJ010000023.1:0-39746 GCA_963518285.1 uncultured Pseudomonas sp.
GAGGCGACAGGTAGGCTGACACGGGGGGATTCGCCCCAAAAAAGTAACCAAAAAAGGGCTCGCTCCCACATACGGCCCCTGCGCTGCGCTCCGGGGTTCCCTCACTCCGGCATTGCTCCCGGGAGGACCGCGCTGAACGGCCCATCCTGGGCCGCAGCGCTTGCCGGCCATCCATGGCCGGCACCTCCCTCCGCAATGCCTGCGTTCGGCCTCCTGAGGTCGCTGGTAGATCAAGATCAAGATCAAGAGCACGCTTCGCTGCGCTGGCGCAGAGCGGGATTGCTGTGGCTGTCTGATTTTTTGTTTGGTTTGAGATCGCCGGGGCTGCTGCGCAGCCCTTTCGCGACACAAGGCCGCTCCTACCCCGACCGCGTCCGCCCAGATTGTCGCGGCATCTGAGCGGCCTTGCCGGGGCGCCGGACCGGTCGGAAAGGGACGCGCAGCGGCCCCGGCAATCTAACGGCCAGACACCATAGCGAACCCCACACTGACCCCGCTTTGCGCCAGCGCAGCGAAGCGTGCTCTCGATCTTGATCCACCGGCGACTCAGGAGGCCGAGCGCAGGTCTTGCGAAGGGAGGTGACGGGCATGGATGCCCGGCAAGCGCTGCGGCCCAGGATGGGCCGTACAGCGCGGTCCTCCCGGGAGCAAGACCGGAGCGAGGGAACCCCGCAGCGCAGCGAAGGGGCCGGATGTGGAGCCAAGCCCTTTTTTGGTTACTTTTTTGGGGCGAATGCCAAAAAAGTGACTCGCCGTAAGGGCGAAAGGGGCCCACAAACCCACCACAAAAAACGGATAAGCCCCCAACCCCAAAAGCAAAAAACCCCAGCACCACCAAAGGCGCCAGGGTTTCTCACTCACAAACCAACCAAATCAGCTATCAGGAAGGCACAACCACAGCCTGCCCACTCATAGCCAGATCAACCAACTCCCGGTTAGCCACCGCATACATCGCATAGTCATGCCCCGAAGCACTGCGCAGGTCATCCAGCATCGCGCGCCAGCGCTCCACCATCACCCGCCGCTGCTCGGCCCACAACGCCACCCGCGCATCCATGTCCTGCGGCGCATCGGCCATCTGCAGCACAGAGATAGTGATCGCCCGCTGCTGCAGGTCGATGTCATCACGGAACGCTTCACGCGCCAGCGCCTGCCAGTTGTTCTCCACCGGCAAGTTGCTGATCTCCTGCAGGTACCAGGTCAGATCCAGCGCGCTACCCACTGCGAAGAACGCCTTGGCCACCTGCGCCGGGTCATGCCCGGTCACATCCGAAGCCTCGATGATCGGCAGCAGCGTGTACAAATGCGTGGTGCCGGCAACCATCCGCGCCAGCAACTCAGGCACGCCAGCCTCGACGAAGCCCTGATAACGCACCTGCCAGCGCTCACGGGTCGGCCCTTCCAGCAGCTCGTCCAGTTTCAGCCCAAGCTGGGCGATCTTCGGCCCGAAGTGCGCCACATCACGCCCGGCATCCTGCTCGTTGCGACGGCTACGCAGGAACCAGCGCGTAGCGCGGCGGCCCAGACGCATCAGCTCGTCCATCAAGGTCAGCTGAATCTCGGCCGGGACCTGATAGTCCAGCGCCTCGATCTGGCGGAACCAGTGCGGCAGATGGAAGATGTCACGCACGATCACATAGGCCCCGGCGACGTTGGCCGGGCTCATGCCAGTCGACTCCTTGAGCCGCTGAACAAAGGTGATGCCCATGTTGTTGACCAGGTCGTTGGCGATCTGGGTGCTGACAATCTCGCGCTTCAGACGGTGACGGCGCATGGCCTCGCCGAACTGATTGAGCAGCGACGGCGGGAAAGCCGTCTCCATGTCGCGGGTCAGGTAGTCGTCATCCGGCACCTGCGACTTCAGCAGTTGCTCTTTGAGGTCGATCTTGCTGTACGAAATCAGCACCGACAGCTCGGCCCGGGTCAGGCCCTGGCCTGCGGCCAGACGCTCGGCCAGCTGCTCTTCGGACGGCAGGAATTCGATCGCCCGATCGAGCTTGCCGCGCGCTTCGAGGTCCGCCATCAGGCGCTTGTACTCGGCAATCCGCTCGCGCACGCGGCGGGCCGCCAGCGACAGCGCCTGGGTCTGCTTGTAGTTGTTGCCCAATACCAGCGCGCCAACTTCTTCAGTCATGCTGCCGAGCAGCTGGTTGCGCTGCTTCTCGGTCATGTCGCCACCCTGCACCACTTCGTTGAGCAGGATCTTGATGTTGACTTCGTGGTCGGAGCAGTCGACGCCACCGGCGTTGTCAATGAAGTCGGTGTTGGTCGCGCCGCCATTGAGGCCGTACTCGACCCGGCCAAGCTGGGTCATGCCCAGGTTGCCGCCCTCGCCCACTACCTTGCAGCGCAGCTCATTGCCGTTGACGCGCAGGGCGTCGTTGGCCTTGTCGCCGACGTCGGCGTGGCTTTCGCTGCTGGCCTTGACGTAGGTGCCAATACCACCGTTCCAGAGCAGATCGACCGGTGCCTGCAGCAGCGCGTGCAGCAACTCGGTCGGCGTCAGGCGGTCGGCTTCGATGGCGAAGCGTTCCTTCATCTGCGGGCTGATGCTGATGCTCTTGGCGCTGCGCGGGAAGATCCCGCCGCCTGCGGACATGATGCTGGTGTCGTAATCGGTCCAGGCCGAACGTGGCAGGTCGAACAAGCGCTGGCGCTCGGCGAAGCTGCTGGCCGGGTCCGGATTGGGGTCGATGAAGATGTGCAGGTGGTTGAAGGCGGCCACCAGCTGCAGCTTGTCGGACATCAGCAAGCCGTTGCCGAAGACGTCACCGGCCATGTCGCCGACGCCGACCACCGTGATCGGATCTTCCTGGACGTTGATGCCGCGCTCACGGAAGTGGCGCTGCACGCCTACCCAGGCGCCGCGGGCAGTGATGCCCATTTTCTTGTGGTCGTAACCGGCCGAACCGCCCGAGGCGAATGCGTCACCGAGCCAGAAGCCGTAGTCGATGGCGATGCCGTTGGCGATGTCGGAGAAGGTCGCGGTGCCTTTGTCGGCCGCCACCACCAGGTAGGGGTCGTCATCGTCATGCCGGACCACGTTGGCCGGTGGCACGACGCCGCCGTCCTTGAGGTTGTCGGTGATGTCGAGCAGGCCCGAGATGAAGACCCGGTAGCAGGCGATACCTTCAGCGGCGATGTCGTCACGGCTGCCGCCCAGCGGCAGGCGCCGTGGCAGGAAGCCGCCTTTGGCGCCGACCGGCACGATCACCGAGTTCTTCACCTGCTGGGCCTTGACCAGGCCGAGCACTTCGGTGCGGAAGTCTTCTTCACGGTCCGACCAGCGCAGGCCGCCACGGGCGACGTTGCCGAAACGCAGGTGGACGCCTTCGACACGCGGCGAGTAGACGAAGATCTCGAACTTGGGCACCGGCTTGGGCAGTTCGGGGATCAGCTTGGGGTTGAACTTGAAGCTGAAGTACGACTTGGCCTGGCCGCTGCTGTCCGGCTGGTAGAAGTTGGTCCGCAGGGTGGCTTTGATCAGGTCCAGGTAGCGACGCAGGATGCGGTCTTCGTTGAGCACCTGAACGTCATCCAGGGCGCTGTTGATGGCCTGTTCCAGACGCAGCTGCTTGTCTTCCAGGTCATCCTGGGTGAGCTTGCGCGCCAGGTAGAAGCGGGTCTTGAACAACCGGGTCAACTCACGCGCGATGTCGGTGTGGTTGTTCAGGGTGCTGGCGATGTAGCCCAGATCGAAGCCCAGACGAATCTGCTTCATGTAGCGGGCATAGGCACGCAGCAGCGCCACATCACGCCACGGCAGGCCGGCGGTCAGTACCAGGCGGTTGAAGGCGTCGTTTTCGGCGTCGCCCTTGACGATATGGATGAAGGCGTCCTGCAGGGTGTCGTTGAGCTGCTGGATATCCAGGCTCAGGCCTTCGCTGTAGGTGAAGGCAAAGTCGTGGATCCAGTACTCGCGGCCATTGGCGTGGCGCAGGCGGTACGGGAACTCACCCAACACACGCAGGCCGAGGTTTTCCAGAATTGGCAGCACGTCCGACAGCGCCAGCGGGGTGTCGGCGTGGTACAGCTTGCAATGCAGCTGACGCTCGCCGTACTGGCTCAGTGGCTGATAGAAGCTCATTGCCAGCGGCTTGGCTTCGTTCAGAGCCAGCACATGTTGAAGGTCGACCACCGCCGAATGAGCGCCAAAGCGCTCGCGGTAGCCCGCCGGGAAGCCCTTGGGGAAGTCCGCGAGGATATTCGTGCCCTGGGCTTCGCCGAAGTTTTCCACGACCAGTGCGGAGTAATCGTCCTGCCACGAACGGCAGGCCTGGATCACTTCGTTTTCCAGCTGCTGCGGGTCGATGTCGATGCGGTTCTTCGGGTCGACCCGCAGAATCAACTGCACACGCGCCAGTACCGACTCGGAGAAGAACGTCCAGAATTCGCAGTCGCTGGCCTTCAGGCGCTCCATCAGCACTTGCTGGATCTTCTGGCGGACCTCGGTCGAATAGACCTCGCGCGGCACATAGGCCAGGCAGTAGCAGAAGCGGCCGTACGGGTCTTTACGCAGGAACACGCGGATCTTGTTGCGTTCCTGGATCTGCACGATCGACATGACCGTATTGGACAGTTCGTCGATCGGGGTCTGGAACAGGTCATCGCGCGGCAGCACTTCAAGCACCTGCGCCAGTTCCTTGCCCAGGTGGGCCTTGGCGTCGAAACCGGAGCGGCGCTCGACTTCGGCCACTTTGCCGCGGATGTACGGGATGGCATGCACGCTCTCGCCATACACCGACGAGGTGTACAGGCCCATGAAGCGGCATTCCTTGATGACCTTGCCGTCGGCATCCAGTTGGCGGATCGACACATAGTCCGGGTAGGCCGGACGGTGCACTCGGCTCGGCAGTGCAGCCTTGGCGAAGGACAGCAGCAGCGGCTCGTTGAGGTAGGCCACAGCGTAGTCTTCGATGCGCAGTTCTTCGGCGGTGAGGCCGATGCGCAGGCGACGTGGCAGGCCGAGGAACGACTGCTCGTCGTAGTTCATGCGGCCGCCGTCGGCGCCGCCCTCGACGGTGAATTCTTCGTAGCCGAGGAAGGTGAAGTGGTTGTCCAGCAGCCACTCGAGGAACGCCTTGACCTCGGCCTTCTCATGCTGGGCCTGCGGGTACGGAGTCTGCTCGACCAGCGCCGCCACTTCGCGCAGCTTGGCTTTCATCGGCTCGAAGTCGGCAACCGCAACGCGCACTTCAGCCAGGACCTGTTCGATTTCCCGGGCCAGCGAGCTCAGTTCGGCTGCGTTGGCACAACGGTCGATTTCCAGGTACATCAGCGATTCATGCTGAACGCCGTCACCGTGGGTGCCTTTGGGCAGCAGCTCAAGCAGCTCGCCCTTGGCGCCGCGGCGCACGCTGAGCACGGTGGTTTGCAGGGTGTGGATGCTGTAGCCGCGGCGGTTCAGCTCGGTGCGTACCGAGTCGACCAAAAACGGCAGGTCATGGTGCAGGACTTCGACCACGCTGTGGGTCGACTGCCAGCCATTGCGCTCGTAGTCGGGGTTGTACACCCGCACCAGGGGGGTTTCAGGGTCGAAGCGCTCGATAATGCGCCAGGCAGACAGGGTGCAGCCAGCCAGGTCGGAAAGCCGCCGCTGGGTAAGTTCGTCCAGAGAGATGATGCCGAAGAACTGTTCGGCGAACAGTGCCACTTGTGGCAGTGACTGTTCGCTGATGTGCTGCGCCAGGGCCGCTTGCAGTTGGTGCTGGAAGTCGGCTTTGCTGGCTGCGGTGAAAAACGCCATCTGTGGTACTCCGCTTGGGCTTTGTTTTGTAGTGAAGCGTCGTGCATGTGCGTGTTGCCTGGGATCAACAATAGCAACCCGGGGCAAAACAGGCTGATGAAACCAGGCGCTGGACGTGTTCAGCACGCCCATCTGTTGGGTACCTGCAAAAGCGACTGCGCGCGGCTGTGCCTTTACGGGGACCCATCGACTGCGCAGCTTAACGACTGAGCGGTCATCGCGGCTTGCAGCGCTGCGACATATTCGGTCAATGCCCGGTAACATTCGTTTATGGAACGGCCCAACACTGGCAGAATTCCATTTCATTTCGTCAATTCGAGCCGACCATGCAACTGACCACCCCCATGCTCTTCGCCACCCCTTGCGATGATGAAGAAGACAACATGGCGACCTTGTGCTGTCACAGCGACCAGGGCCAGATGTTCCTGCTGACGCGTTACCCGGACGAAGACACCGTCGACCTGACCCTGGACGATGAGCCGTCGACCCTGGACGGCATCAAAATCACCTTCAGCGCCAAGCGCCTGCTGCTGGAAGTTGCTGCCGGTGACACTGACGCCCTCAAGGGCAGCGAGACGCTGGAGATCGTATTGACCAGTGCCGATAATGACCTGGCCGAAATCGACGAGACCTTGCGGATCATTCTGGACGGCACCGGCACCTACGTCAGCGAGCTGTGAAGGCACGCTCAACGCACAAATTTCGCCTCTGCCATTAGTCGCCGCAGCCCCGGATGGATTAAAGTAGCAGGCCCTGCCCGGGCTGCCTGCTGGCAACGTCCCCGGCCCCTCTCCAGGAACCGTCGCCGATGGAACACCGTGAAGCGCTGAACGCGCTACGCACCTTTCTTTCCTCCCAGATCCTGGGCCAGGAAAAACTGGTCGAACGCCTGCTGATCGTCCTCCTCGCCGACGGCCACATGCTGGTCGAAGGCGCCCCCGGGCTGGCCAAGACCAAGGCGATCAAGGAGCTGGCCGAGGGCGTCGAGGCGCAGTTCCACCGCATCCAGTTCACCCCCGACCTGCTCCCGGCCGACATCACCGGCACCGAGATCTACCGCCCGGAAACCGGCAGCTTTGTCTTCCAGCAGGGGCCGATCTTCCACAATCTGGTGCTGGCAGATGAAATCAACCGCGCCCCGGCCAAGGTCCAGTCAGCGCTGCTGGAGGCCATGGCCGAGCGTCAGGTCAGTGTCGGGCGCAGCACCTACGACCTGTCGCCGCTGTTTCTGGTGATGGCCACGCAGAACCCGATCGAGCAGGAAGGCACCTACCCGCTGCCCGAAGCGCAGCTCGACCGCTTCCTGATGCACGTCAAGATGGGCTTCCCCGACGCGGCGGTTGAACGGCGCATTCTGCAGCAGGCCCGCGGCGAGGCGCTCAATGGCGAGACCAAGCCCGAGCGGCGGGTCAGCCAGCAGGCGATTTTTGCCGCGCGCAAGGAAATCCTCGGCCTGTACATGGCCGATGCGGTGGAGGAATACCTGGTGCAACTGGTGATGGCCACGCGCACTCCGGCCAAGTTCGACAGCGATCTGGCCGACTGGATCGCCTACGGCGCCAGCCCGCGTGGCTCGATCGCGCTTGACCGCTGTGCACGCGCACACGCCTGGCTGGCGGGGCGCGACTTCGTCAGCCCCGAGGATATCCAGGCGGTGCTGTTCGATGTGCTGCGCCACCGGGTGATTCTGTCGTTCGAGGCAGAAGCGGCCGGGGTCGATCAGGACCGCGTGGTGCAGCGTATCCTCGACGTCGTCGCAGTCGCCTGAAGCCATGCCTGCCGCCACGCTGGCCGAACCCGGTATCCGCACCAGTCTCAGCGAGCTGATCGACATGCGCCACCGCGTGCGCGAGATTCAGCTGTTCTCGCGCCCTGGCCAGCGCAGCCCGCTGGTCGGTCTGCACCTGTCGAAGCTGCGCGGGCGCGGGGTCGACTTTGACCAGGTGCGGGTCTACCAGGCCGGCGACGACGTGCGCAACATCGACTGGCGGGTGACCGCGCGGACCCAGGAGCCGCACACCAAGCTGTTCCATGAAGAACGCGAGCGACCGATCTTCATCATGGTCGAGCAGAGCCAACGCTTGTTCTTCAGCTCTGGGCTGACTTTCAAATCGGTGCTTGCAGCCCAGGCTGCAGCGCTGTTCGGCTGGGCGGCACTGGGCCACAACGACCGCATCGGCGGGCTGGTGTTCGGCGACAACGAGCACTACGAAGTCAAACCACGGCGCAGCAAGCAGAGCCTGCTGCAGCTGCTCAACCGCCTGGCCAAGGTCAATCAGTCGCTGCACCCCGAGGCCGTGCCACAGGCCGACAGCCTGTCGCTGGCGCTGCGTCGGGCGCGTGAAGTGCTGCGCCCCGGTAGCCTGGCCATTGTCATCTGCGATGAGCGCGCCCTCAGCGACGGTATCGAGCAGCACCTGTCGATGCTCTCACGCCACTGCGATGTGCTGCTGATGCCCGTTTCCGACCCACTCGATCATGCCCTGCCCGCCGCTGGCCTGCTGCGCTTCGGCCAACGCGGCGCGCAATTGGAGCTGGATACCCTCGACGGCAATCTGCGCCAGGCCTACCGCCAGCAAGCCGAGGCGCGGATCGAGCGCTGGGAGCTGCTGGCGCAGAAACTGCGTGTGGTGCTGATGCCGCTGAGCACCCAGAGCGAGATGGTCGAGCAACTGCGTGAATACCTCAACGCGCAGCGCCCGGGGCACCGCAAGTGAACCCACTGGACGAACTGCAGCCGTTGCTGGCACCGCCGGCCATCAGCCTGTGGCCGCCGGCGCCGGGCTGGTGGCTGCTGCTGGCCCTGCTGCCGGTACTCGCCTGGGGCTTATGGCGAAAGCGCCACTGGCGCCCGGGCAAACGCCGTGTGGTGCGCGCCGAACTGCCGCTCGACCCGGTCCGCGAAGAAGCCCTGGCCGAACTCGCCCGCCTGCCGCGCCCCTACGACGGCGCGCCGGCCGGTGCCTGGCTGCAGCAGATCAACGCGCTGCTCAAACGCCTGTGCCGCAACCATTACCCGGGCGCCAACAGCCATACCCTGAGTGGCCGGCAGTGGTTGGCGTTTCTCGACAATCGCTGCCCGGCGGCAGGCTTGACCCGCTGGATGGTGCTGGTCGAAGGCACCTACAAGCCCGAGTGCAAGCTCGACGACAAAGCCATCGTCGGCCTTAGCCAGGCGGTCGAAACCTGGATTCGCAAGCATGTTTGAGCTGGCCTGGCCGTGGATCTTCGTGCTGCTGCCGCTGCCGTGGCTGGCGCGGCTGCTGCTGCCGGCTGCCGACAGCGGCGAGCCGGTGCTCAAGGTCGGCTTCATGAACGAACTCGAAGGCCTGGCCGGGCGCCGTGCCCGCCTCAATCTGCCCACCTGGCGCCAGCAGGCGCCGTTCGTGCTGATCTGGCTGTTGTTGTTGTTGGCAGCGGCGCGCCCGCAGTGGCTGGGCGAACCGGTGCCGGTGGAAGCCAGCGGTCGCGACCTGCTGGTGGCAGTCGACGTGTCCGGCTCGATGGACTTCCCCGACATGCAGTGGCAGAACGACGAAATCAGCCGGCTGGACCTGGTCAAGGCGCTGATGGGTGATTTTCTTCAGGAGCGCCAGGGCGACCGGGTCGGCCTGATCCTGTTCGGCAGCGAGGCCTACCTGCAAGCGCCCCTGACCTTCGATCGACGTACCGTGCGCACCTTCCTCGACGAAGCGCAGATCGGCATCGCCGGCAAAAACACCGCCATCGGCGACGCCATCGGCCTTGCCGTCAAGCGCCTGCGCCAACGCCCGGCGCAAAGCCGAGTGCTGGTGCTGATCACCGACGGCGCCAACAACGGCGGGCAGATTCACCCCCTGACCGCGGCCCGGCTGGCGGCCCAGGAGAACGTGCGCATCTACACCATCGGCATTGGCGCCAACCCCGAAGCCAGCGGCACGCCGGGTCTACTCGGCCTCAACCCGAGCCTGGACCTGGACGAAGCGTCGCTGCGCGAGATCGCCGACATCACCCAGGGCAAATATTTCCGCGCCCATGATGGTGCCGAACTCGATGCCATCGGCGACAGCCTCGATCAGCTTGAACCGGTCGCTCAGCAACCGACCCAGACCCGCACCGCCAAAGAACTCTACGCCTGGCCGCTGGCCCTGGTGCTGCTGCTCAGCGTGCTGCTGGTAATCGCCACGCTGTGGCCAGATAACCTGCTGCAGCGCGCCCTGCGCCGGCCACGTTTTTTGCAACCACACCCCGAATGGCGGCAGCGCCTCACGCGCTTGCGTCTGCGGAGGCGGCGATGATCGAGCTCTGGCCACAATGGCTGCGCCCACTCTGGTTGCTGGCCGTGCCGCTGCTCGCCTGGCTATTGTTCAAGCTGTGGCATCGGCGCAAGCGCGCTGGCCGCTGGCAGATGATCCTGCCGGCGCAGTTTCATGCGGTATTGCTCGGTGGCGGCAGCGGCAGCAACAGCAAGCTGGCATGGGTCGCCCTCGGCGGCGCCTGGCTGCTGATCGTGCTGGCGCTGCTCGGCACCAGTTGGCAACGCGTCGAAGAAACCCGCCAACGCCCGGCCGACCCGCTGGTGATCATGCTCGAGCTGACCCCGCAGATGCTCGCCGAAGACAGTGCGCCGAATCGCCTGGAACAGGCCCGGCGCAAGATCCTCGACCTGCTCGAACACCGCCGCGACAGCCAGACTGCGCTGGTGGTCTATGCCGGCAGTGCGCACACGCTGGTACCGCTGTCGGATGACCTCGGCACCACGCGCAACCTGCTGGAAGCGATCGACCCGTCGATCATGCCGCAACCTGGCCAACGCGCTGACCTCGCGGTGCAGAAGGGCCTCGCCCTGCTCGCCCAGAGCGGCCTCGGCCAGGGTCGCCTGCTGTTGATCGGCTCGTCCCTGAGCAACAGCGAGCGCGATGGCATTCTGCGTGCCCTGGGTCGGCAAGGGCCAAACCTGCTGATGCTTGGTATCGGCAGCAGCGAAGGCGCGCCGGTGCGCCAGGCCAACGGCGAATTCCTCAAGGATGAGCAAGGCGCAATCCTCTTGCCACGGCTGGACAGCGCCAGCCTCAAGGCCTTCATCAACGGCACCGGTGGCCGCTACCGCCACGCCCGCATCGACGACCTCGACCTGCGCGGCCTGGGCCTGTACGACAACCCACGCGCGCTGCGCAGCGACGGCCAGACCGTGCAGCTGGACAGCTGGGCCGACCAGGGTTACTGGTTGCTGCTGCCGCTGCTGTTGCTGGCTGCCTGCGCCGGGCGACGTGGCTGGCTGTTCTGCCTGCCGCTGCTGTTCTGCCTGCCGCAGCCCAGCCAGGCCTTCGAATTCAACGACCTGTGGCTGCGCCCCGACCAGCAAGGCCAGCGCCTGCTTCAACAGCAGCGCCCCGCCGCTGCCGCGCGCCACTTCGACGACCCGCAATGGCGCGGCATGGCCCTGTACCAGGCCGGTGACTATGAAGGCGCGGCCAAAGCCTTTGCCCAAGGCAGTTCCGCCGCCGCGCACTACAATCGAGGCAACGCGCTGGCGCGCGCCGATCAGCTGGAAGCCGCCCTGGACGCTTACGAGCAGGCCCTGGAACGCCGCCCGGACCTGCAAGCGGCGCTGGACAACCAGGCGCTGGTCCAGCAATTGTTGCTGCAGCGCCAGGCCAAGGCCAAGGCCGAGGAGCAGCAAGCCAAGGAAGATGCGCAGAGCGCCCCCGGCAAGGACACCGATGGCAACAGCAGCTCGGCCAGCGACCAGGCACCCGGTGACGCCGACCAGCCCCAGGCCAAGGCCGGCCAAGAGCAAGGCGACAACGCCAGCAACACCCCGCCCCCCGCCGGTAATCAGGCGAGTGACGACGACAACCTGACCCAACCACCGCAACGCCCGGTTTCCACCAGCCTCGACGGCGAACAACGCCAGGCCCTGGAACAGTGGCTGCGGGAGATTCCGGACAACCCTGCGCAGCTGCTGCGGCGCAAATTCTGGTATGAACAGCAATTGCATCAGGAAACCCCACGATGAGTCGCTGCGCCGGCTTGCTTGTCAGTCTGCTCTGGATGCTTCAGGTCCAGGCCCAACCGCCGCTGCAGGCCAGCGTCGATCGCACCCGCCTGGAAGCCGGCGAGACCCTGGAGCTGATCCTCGAAAGCGAGGACGTCACCCAGTTCGGCAAGCCCGACCTGCGTGCCCTGGAGGGCGACTTCGATGTGCGTGGCACGCGCCAGCTCAACAGCCTGCACACCCTGGATGGCGAGACCCGCGCCAGTACGCGCTGGATCATCACGCTGCTGCCTAGGCGCAGCGGCAGCCTGAGCATTCCCGCCCTGCAACTGGGCCAGTCGTTCAGCCAGCCGATTGAGGTGCAAGTGCTGCAGGCCGGCGACAATCGCCCGGAAAGCGCCTCGCAGGTGTTCGTCGAGGCGACCCTGGACAGCGACGATGTCTACGTTCAGGCCCAGGCCGTGCTGACGCTGCGTATCTACCATTCGGTGTCGCTGTATGACGACAGCAGCCTCAGTCCGTTGCAATTGGACAACGCCAAGGTCGAGCCGCTGGGCGAGTCGCGCACCTATGAGAAAGAGATCAACGGTGTGCGCCATGGCGTGATCGAAACGCGCTACGGACTGTACCCGCAGCAAAGCGGCACGCTCGATATTGCGCCGATCACGTTTACCGCCACCGCCGCTGCCGCCGATACCGGCGAGCAGCCGTCTGCGGCCCCGCGCGCTGGCCGCCAGGTGCAGGTCAGCTCGTTGCCGCTGCGCCTCAACGTGCGGCCGATACCGGCCAATTACCCTGCCGGCGCGGCCTGGCTGCCGGCGCGCAGCCTGACCCTGGAAGAACACTGGAACCCGGACCCGAGCAAGCAGACCGTGCAGATCGGCGACTCGCTGACGCGCAGCATCACCCTGCGCGCCGACGGCCTCTCGAGCACCCAGCTGGCGCCGCTGCCGGCTACCGAGATCATCGGCCTGCGCCGCTACCCGGACCAACCCCTGCTGCGCAACGACGTCACCGAGCGCGGCTTGACCGGCAACCGCGAAGAGCGCGAAGCGCTGGTGCCGACCCACAGCGGCGAGCTGACCCTGCCGGCGCTGGAAGTCACCTGGTGGAACACCCGCGAAGATCACCTGGAAAACACCAGCCTGCCGGCGCGCAGCCTCAGCGTGCAGGACAACCCAGCCCTGAGCGCCGAAACGCCGGTGGGTGACAGCAGTTCGTCCAGCCGTCTGCTCTGGCCGTGGCAACTGGCAACCCTGCTGCTGGCCCTGAGCACCGTGCTCGGTTTCACCCTGTGGTGGCGAGCGCGCTCGCAGCCGGCGGTGCTGCGCGCGGCGCAGACCGGCCCAAGCCCACGGACCCTGCTCGATGACCTCAAGCGCGCCTGCCAGGCCAACGACCCGCAGGCGACCCGCCAGGCGCTGGATGCCTGGGCGCGCCAGCATCCGGAGACGCTGGCCGAGATGGCGGCGCGCTTCGTGCCGCTGTCGGACGCGCTGGATGGCTTGAACGGCGCGCTGTACAGCGAGAGCGGCCAGCACTGGCAGGGCGACGACCTGTGGCGTGCAATCAATGCCATTCCGCCGGCCGAGCAGCTGCTCGACCCGGTCGGCGATGGCGGCAGCTTGCCGCCGCTCTATCCGAAGTAGACCGGCGCGGCTGGCCTGTTGGGTTACCATACGCCGCGACCACTGCTTCCCTCGAATTCACTTCAAACAGGTTATTCATGCGTCTGTTCCACACCTCCGACTGGCACCTTGGCCAAAGCCTGCATGGCCAGGAACGCGACTTCGAACACGCCTGCTTTCTCACCTGGCTGCTGGGCCAGCTGCACTTGCGCCAACCTGACGCGCTGCTGATCGCCGGCGATATCTTCGACACGGTCAACCCGCCGGTCAAAGCCCAGGAACGGCTCTACCAGTTCATCGTCGAGGCCCACGAGCAACAGCCCAAGCTGGACATCGTGATGATCGCCGGCAACCACGACTCCGGCTCGCGCATCGAGCTGCCCGGCCTGCTCATGCGCCGCCTGCGCACCCACGCCCTGGGCCGGGTGCACTGGCTCGACGAGGGCCAGCTGGATGCCGAGCGCTTGCTGATACCGCTGACCAACAACCGCGGCAAGGTCGCCGCCTGGTGCCTGGCGCTGCCCTTCCTGCGCCCGGCCGAAGTCACCGGCCCGCAGCTGGGCGACGACTATGTGCAGGGCATCACCCAGGTGCACCAGCAACTGATCAACGCCGCCGTGGCCAAGCGCAAGAAGGACCAGGCCCTGGTCGCCATCAGCCATGCGCACATGGCCGGCGGTTCGATCTCGGAAGACTCCGAACGCAGCCTGATCATCGGCAACGCCGAGGCGCTGCCGGCCAAACTGTTCGATCCGGCCATCAGCTACGTTGCCCTGGGCCATTTGCACAAGCCGCAGAAGGTCAACCGCGAGGAGCGTATTCGCTACAGCGGCTCGCCGATCCCGCTGTCGTTTGCCGAGATCGGCTACCCGCACCAGGTGCTGGAGATCGAGCTCGAAGGCAGCCAACTGGTCAGCGTCGAGCCGCGCCTGGTCCCACGGGCCGTGGCGTTGCAACGGATCGGCCCGGCGCCGCTGGCCGAGCTGCTCGAACAACTGGCCGAGCTGCCCATGATCGACCTGCTGGAAGACCCCAACCGCCAACCGTGGCTGGAAGTGCGTGTGCGCCTCGACGAACCGCAGCCCGACCTGCGCCAGCAGATCGAGACCGCCCTGCAAGGCAAGGCTGTGCGGCTGGTACGGATCAGCGCCGAATACGCCGGGCGCAGCGCGCTGGACGAGGACCCGCTGCAGTTCGTCGAACTCAGCCAGATGACCCCGCAGGATCTGTTCAGCCGCGCCTGGGAGCAGGCCTATGGCAACCCGGTCGATGAGCAGACCCTGAGCGACTTTGCCCTGCTCCTGCAGGATGTGCAGCTGGAGGAGGAGCAGCCATGAAGATTCTGGCCATTCGCCTGAAAAACCTCGCCTCCCTGGCAGGCCCGATCGACATCGACTTCACCGCAGAACCCTTGGCCAGTGCCGGCCTGTTCGCGATTACCGGCCCCACCGGTGCGGGCAAGAGCACCCTGCTCGACGCCCTGTGCCTGGCGCTGTTCGGCAGCGTGCCGCGGCTCAATGACATCGGCCGCGAGGCCAAGGTGCCGGACGCCGATGGCGACATCCCCACCTACGACCCGCGCAACCTGCTGCGGCGCGGCACCGGCAGCGGTTATGCCGAGGTCGATTTCGTCGGTATCGACGGCAAGCGCTACCGCGCCCGCTGGGAGGCCAACCGCGCTCGCGACAAGGCCAACGGCAAGCTGCAGATGAGCCGCCAGAGCCTCTATGACCTGGATGGCGAGCAGCTGCTGGGCAGCGGCAAGAACGAATACAAGCAACTGGTCGAGGCGCGCCTGGGCCTGAACTTCGAGCAGTTCACCCGCGCTGTGATGCTCGCCCAGAGCGAGTTCAGCGCGTTTCTCAAGGCCGATGACCGCGAGCGCAGCGACCTGCTGGAAAAGCTCACCAACACCGCTATCTATACCCGCCTCGGCCAACGTGCGTTTGCCAAGGCCAAGCAGGCTGGCGAGGTGTATCAGGGTTTGCAGGAGCGTGCCAGCCACCTGCTGCCGATGGCCGAAACCGAGCGTACCGAGCTCGACCAGCGCCTGGAGCAGGCGCAACAGCTGCTCAAAGCCGAGCAAGCCCGCGAACGCGAACTGGACCAGCAACGCGCCTGGCTGCGCGACCAGCTGCAGCTGCAGCAGCAACTCAGTGCGGCCCGCGAGGCTTTGCACAGCGCCGAGCAGGATTGGCAGCAACTGGCCGGACAGCGCCTGGACCTGCAACACCTTGACCGTCTGGCACCGCAGCGTCATCAGTTCCAGCGGCAACTGGCGCTGGCCGGCGAGCTCACCCCGCTGGCCGCAGCGGTGGCGGCGCAACTGGCTGAGCAACACAACCTGCACAACCACAGCGAGCAGTTGCAGCAGAGCCTGCACGGCGCCCGCGAAGGGTTGGCCCAGGCCCAGGCACAGCACACCGACAGCGCCGCGAACCTGCGCGTGGCGTTTGCTGCTCAGGACAACCTGGCCCGACTCGACAACGAGCTGGCGCAGCTGGGCAGCGTCGTTGCCCAAGCCGATCAGGCCGTCAGCGAAGGCCAGTCGCAGCTGCAACAGCTTGAGCAACAACAACAGCACAGCCAGCAGCAGCTCGCCGCCATCGACGCCGCACTGGCCGGCAGCGCCGCACTGGCCGCCATCAGCGGCGCCTGGCAAGCCTACCGCGGCCAGTTGCAGCAACTGCTGCAGATCGGCAACCGTCTCAGCCAAGGCCGCGACGAGTTGCCCAGCCTGCAAGCCCAGGCCAGCCAGGCCAATGCCCTGCTGCAGGAGCAACGCGCTGCGATCGAACTGCTGTTCCATGAAGCCGGCGCCGAACCGCAGGCCCTGGCCGAACAGCTGGACCTGCTCGGCACCTTGCTCCAGGAGCAGCGCAAGCAGCAGCGCGCGGTCGAGCAATTGTCCCGCCTGCACGCTCGCGAGCAGGAGTTGCAGCAGACCCTGCACAGCGTGCGCGAACGTCAGCAGCAAGGCTTGCAGCAACGCCAGCAACTGATCAGCGAAGGCCAGGCGGCCAAGGCCGAACTGGACACTGCCGAACAGGCCCTGACCTTGACCCGGCAACTGCTCGAACGCCAGCGCCTGGCACGCAACACCAGTGTCGAAGAGCTGCGCGGGCAACTGCGCGACGGCGAGCCGTGCCCGGTGTGCGGCAGCGCCGAGCACCCGTTCCATCAGCCTGAAGCGCTGCTGCAAAGCCTGGGCCTACATGATCAGGTCGAAGAAGCTGCGGCGCTGGCCCAGGTCGAGGCGCTCACCGCCCGCGTGGTCGAGTTGCGCACCCAGGTCGGTATGCTCAACAGCCAGGGCAAGGAGTACCAGCAGCAACAGGTTCAGCTGAGCGAACAGCTGCAGCCTCTGCAGCAAGAGCTACAGGCGCACGCCTTGTGGCCATCGCTCAGCAGCCAGACCGACAGCACCCGCAGTGCCTGGCTGGACGGCCAGCTGCGCCGCCTCGAAGAAGAAATCAACCGCGACGAGCAGCGCCAGAGCGCCCTGCTCACCCTGCAAAAGGACGCCGCCCGGCTGACCCAGCAAGTGCAGGCCGCCAGCGACGCGCAGCAGCAAGCACAACAGCGCCTGGATCAGCAGCACCAGGCCATGGCCGCCGATCAGCAACGCCTGGAGCAGACCCTGGCCGATTTTGCCGAGATGCTCCCCGGCGATATCCTCAAGGCCCTGCGCGACGAGCCAGCCCATGCGTTTCTCGCCCTTGATCAGCAAGTGGCCCAGCGTGTGCAACAGCTGGAGCAGCAAAAGGACGAGCAAAACGAGCAGCAACAACGCCTGCAACAGCAGCAGCGTCTGACTGACCAGCAGCAGAGCCGCCTGCAACGCCAGACCGAGCTGCACCAGCAACTGGCAAGCCTTGCCGAGCAGCAGCAACAGGCGCGCAGCGTACTCGCCGAACTGCTTGGCGATCACGCCAATGCCGGTGCCTGGCAGCAGCATCTGGAGCAGCAGGTCGAGCACGCCCGCAGCGTTGAGGCCAGCACCGCGCAGGCGCTGCAGGACGCCCATAGCCAAAGCGTGCAATTGGCTGCTGAACTCAAGGCCAATCAACAACGCCAGCAGGCCCTGGAGCAGGAACAACAGACGCTGCAGGGCCAGATCAGCCAATGGCGAGCGGCCCATCCAGAGCTCGATGATGCGGGCCTTGAGCGCTTGCTCAGTGTCGATGACGCCACGCTGGACGCGCTGCGCCAGCAACTGCACAGCGTCGACAAGGCCATCGAGCAAGGCCGGGTACTGCTGCAGGAGCGCGAGCAGCGCTTGCAACAGCACAACCAACAGGCCAGGACTGAACTGTCCAGCGAAGCACTCGAACAGCACCTCGCCGACTTGCAGCAACAACTGGCCGGGCACGAGCAACAGTGCGCCGAACTGCGCGCGCAGCAGGCCGACGACCAACGCCGGCAGCACGCGCACAGCGCGCTCGCCGCCGAAATCGAGCAGGCCCGGCAAGAGTGGCAACGCTGGGCGCGCCTGAACAGCTTGATCGGCTCGGCCTCTGGCGATGTATTCCGCAAGATCGCCCAGGGCTACAACCTCGACCTGCTGCTGCACCATGCCAACAGCCAACTGCGCCAATTGGCCAAGCGCTACCGCCTCAAGCGCGGCGGCAGCGCCTTGGGCCTGCTGGTGCTGGATACCGAGATGGGCGACGAACTGCGCTCGGTGCATTCGTTGTCCGGCGGCGAAACCTTCCTGGTGTCGCTGGCCTTGGCCCTTGGCCTGGCCTCGATGGCCTCGAGCACCCTGCGCATCGAATCGCTGTTCATCGACGAGGGCTTCGGCAGCCTTGACCCCGAGTCACTGCAACTGGCCATGGATGCGCTGGACGGCCTGCAGGCGCAAGGGCGCAAGGTCGCGGTGATCTCCCACGTACAGGAGATGCATGAGCGCATCCCGGTACAGATCAAGGTGCGGCGCCAGGGCAATGGCCTGAGCGAGGTAGAGGTTTGCGGATGATCCTCTACTCGTTCCGCCGCTGCCCCTGGGCCATGCGCGCGCGGCTGGCGCTGGCGTATGCCGGCTGCGCAGTCGAGGTGTGTGAAGTGTCGATGAAGCACAAGCCGGCCGAGCTGCTGGCCTTGTCTCCAAAAGGCACGGTGCCGGTGCTGGATACCGGTGCCCAGGTGCTGGAAGAGAGCCTGGACATCATGCGCTGGGCCTTGCGCCAGCATGATTCGCAGGACTGGCTACTGCGCGCTGATCCAGCGGCTGCTATGCAGGCGGACGCGCTGATTGCTCGCAATGACAGTACCTTCAAGGCTCAGGTCAACCTGTACAAGTACGCCGAGCGATACCCCGAGCGCACCCGCGAGGAGTACCGCCGGCAGGCCGAATCATGGCTTGAGGAACTGGAAGCGCTGTTGCAAGGCAGGCCGTATTTGCTGGCGCAACATCCAAGCTTGGCCGACGCCGCGTTGTTGCCATTGCTGCGCCAGTTCGCCGGGGTCGAGCCTTTATGGTTCGCCCAGGCGCCCTACCCCCAGTTGCGTAACTGGTTGCAGGGCTGGCTTGACTCAGACCTGTTCAAGGCGGTGATGGCGCGCTGACTCAGTCGAGAAACTTCAGGTCCGAGGGTGCCGGCTGGTCGAACTTCTGCAGCGTTTCACCCAGTTGGCCAGTGCGTGGGTCACGGTGCATGACCACGATCTGATTGCTCTTCTGATTGGCCACCAGCAGATATTTGCCGCTTGGATCGATGGCGAACTCACGCGGGTGGTCGCCCTCCACCGAACGCCGCTGCAACAGGCTCAACTGGCCGTCTTGTTTGCCGACTGCGAACACCACTATCTGATTGGCCGTGCCGCGATTGCTGACGTAGAGATAGCGCCCATCGGCAGACAGGTGCAGACCGCCGCCAGCCTTGGCGGCAGCATCCTTACTGTCGGTCAAGGGCAGACGCTGGCGCTCGATCAGGGCATCGTCACGCACATCGAACGTCACCACCTCAGCGCTCATCTCCAGGGTCAGATAAGCGTGCTTGCCAGCGGCATCAAACAACAGGTGGCGCGGGCCGCTGCCCGGCGGCAGGCTTATGGAGGCCGGCGTTGCCGGGCTCAGCGGCTGCATTGGGCTGGCGCCGTCATAGGCATAGACAAACACCCGATCGGCGCCCAGGTCGCTGGCATACAGGCGCAGGCCTTCGGCCGAAGGCACCAGCGAATGCACATGGGCACTGGCCTGGCGCTCCGGGTTGACCTTGCTTGGCATGTGCGCCAACTGCTGCACCTTGTCGCCGAGCTTGCCGTCCTTGGCCACCGGCAGCACCACCAGGCTGCCACCGGGGTCGGGCGCAACCGCGTAGTTGGCGACGAACAGATAGCGCTGATCCTGACTGAGGCTGGCGTGGGTCGGCTCGTCACCGGCGCTGGACACCTGGTTCAGTGGCGTGATCACGCCCTTGGCGCTCACTGCAAAGCTGCTGACATGGCCGTTCGGGGTTTCATTGACGGCGAACAGCTGGCGCTGATCAGCCGAGAGCACCAGCCAGGACGGGCTGACCGTCTTCACCACCTGCAACGGGGTCGGCTCGATACGGCCCGTGGCCGCGTCGAACTGGTAGCGATAGATACCCTCGCTGGCGGTGCCTTCGGTGTAGCTGCCAACCAGCAGGGTGGCGGCCTGCGCAGTGCCGAGCACTGCGCTCAGGGCACTAGCGCTCAACAGGGCTTTCCAGTTGCGGCTGATCATCGTCTTGGTATTCATCGTCTTGCTCGTCATCGTCTTCGTCCGAGCCGTAAACGGCACTCATGCAGATTAGCTCATGCTCGCCCTGGTCATCGTTGAGGCGCCACTCTTCGCCCGCGCCGACTGCGGCCGCGACCTGTTCGGCAGTGAATTTCCAGCGTTTGAGGTTGCGCCCGTCCATGCATTCGACCACCAGGCCGCTGGCGTCGAAGGTGAATCCGAAGGCGTGCAAGCCGTCGATCAGGAGCATGTCGCTGGTGGCGAGGGCGGTGGCGAGGGTGGTCATGGGTCTACCTTGATGCGCAAAGCGCCCAGTATAACCAAACCAGGGCCAGGCCCGCTGCTCACCGCAGCGGCCTGACCCGCACAAGCGTCAGTGGGCGAAGATCGAGCCGCCCTGCTTGCCTGCCAGTTTCTCCGGTTTGATCAGGAAGCGCGCCAGTGCCGGCAGCAGCCACAGCGCGCCGAACATGTTCCAGAGCAGCATGAACGTCAGCATCAGGCCCATGTCGGCCTGGAACTTGATGGCCGAGAAGATCCAGGTGCACACGCCGATGGCCAGGCACAAGCCGGTGAACAGCACCGCCTTGCCGGTCGAGCGCAGGGTCTGGTAATAGGCCTCCTGCAATGGCAGGCCAGCCCGCAGGAAGCTCTCCAGACGGCTGTAGATATAGATGCCGTAGTCGACTCCGATGCCCACGCCAAGCGCTACCACCGGCAGGGTCGCGACCTTGACGCCGATGCCCATGAACGCCATCAGCGCGTTGCCCAGCACCGAGGTCAGCACCAGCGGCAGGACGATACAGAGCATGGCGGCAAACGAGCGGAAGGTGATCAGGCACATGATCGCCACGCACAGGTAGACCAGAATCAGAATGGTCAGCTCGGCCGACTTGATCACCTCGTTGGTGGCCGCCTCGATGCCGGCATTGCCCGCCGCCAGGAGGAACTGCAAGCCATCGCGGTTGTGCGTATCGGCAAAGGCCTTGGCCGCAGCGGTGACCCGCTCGAGGGTTTCTGCCTTGTGGTCATTGAGGAACACCAGCACCGGCGCCAGCGAACAGTCGGCGTTGTATAAACCGTCGGCGCGGGCCACCGAACTGTTGAGCACATCCGGGTTGCGCGAGAGGGTTTCCCACTTCAGGTTGCCCTCGTTCATGCCGCGGATCATCTGCTTGGAGACACTCACCAGAGAGATTGCCGACTGCACGCCGGGGGTGTTCTGCATGGTCCACATCAGCTCGTCGATGGGCGCGAGGGTCGAGTGGATCGAGCAGCTTTCCGAGGGCGTCTTGACCATGATCACCAGTACATCGGAACTGGTCGAATAGTTGCTGATGATGAAGTGGTTGTCCTGGTTGTAACGCGAGTCCGGGCGCAGCTCCGGGGCACCCGGGTCGAGGTCGCCGATCTTCAGGTTCTGGCTGTACCAGAGGCCGCCGCCAAAGGCGACCAGCGCCAGCGCAACCGATACCGGTGCCACTTTAGGGCTGGCAAAATTGGCCAGCAGGCGCCAGAACGGGTGCTCACGGGTGGCGTCACGCTTGGAGCGCTCGACGGCCTTTTTGCTGATGCCGACATAGGAGATCGCCACCGGCAGCAGGATCAGGTTGGTGAAGACGATCACCGCGACGCCGATCGAGGCGCCGATGGCCAGCTCGCGGATCACCCCGATGTCGATGATCAGCAGGGTGATGAAGCCCACCGCGTCGGCCAGGATCGCGATCATCCCCGGCAGGAACAGCTGGCGGAAGGTCCGCCGCGCAGCGGTCAGGGCATTGTCGGCGCCGCTGGACTGCAGGGCGATGCCGTTGATCTTCTGCACCCCGTGGGAGATACCGATGGCAAAGATCAGGAACGGCACCAGCATCGAGTACGGGTCGAGGCCAAAGCCCACTGCGTGCATCAGACCCAACTGCCAGACCACCGCAACCAAAGTGGTGATCAACACGGCAATGGTGCTGCGGATACACCAGGTGAACCAGTACAGCAGGACCCAGGTAATGGCCAGCGCCACGCCGAAGAACAGCACCACCATCACCAGGCCGTCGATCAGGTCACCGACCTTTTTCGCAAAGCCGACGATGTGGATCTTCACATTCGGGTTCTGCGCCTGGAACTTGTCACGGATCTTCTCTTCCAGCTGGTGCGAGAACTGCTGGTAGTCGAGCTTGATCTGCTTGCCTGGGTCCTGCGGATCGGGGTAGCTCTCCAGCAATGGCACATCGACGATGCTCGACTTGAAGTTGTTCGCTACCAGGCGCCCGACCTGGCCGGACTTGAGCACGTTGTCGCGCAGCTGATCGAGGCTCTGGGCGCTGCCGTCGTAGGTATTGGGGATCACTTCGCCGCCGGCGAAGCCTTCTTCGGTAACCTCGGTCCAGCGCACGCTGGGGCTCCACAGCGACTTCAAGCCGGCGCGGTCGACACCCGGGATGTAGAACACCTCGTCATGGATCTGGCGCAGGGTCTCCATGTAGTCCTTGTCGAAGATGTCGCCGTTGACCGCCTCGACCGAGATGCGCACGGTGTTGCCGAGGTTGGCCAGGTCATTGCGGTGCTCGAGCATCTGTTCGATGAAGGGGTGCTGCAGCGGGATCATCTTCTCGAAACTGGTCGAGGGGCGGATCTGCGTGGCCTGCCAGAACAGCAGAATGCTTACCAGCAGGCAGAGGCCGATCACCACCGGGCGGTTGTTGAAGATCATCCGTTCGAGCAGGGTGGGTTTGTCCTGATGGTGCTGGGGCATGTCAAAGCGCTCCGGGCCGGTCATGGTTGCTGCTCCTCGGCGCCTTGGCCGTTGGCCAGGTGGATGCCGCCCTGCCCGACCAGCAGCAAGCCGCCGTCGGCCAGGCTGGTGACGCCGGCCAGGGCGATGCGGTCGGCGCGGTTGAACACGCTGAACGTCTGGCCGTCGTCGCGGCTGCGCAGCACGCTGCCGCCGTTGCCGACCAGGACAATGTTGCCGTCCTCTACCAACGCTGCGCTGGCCAGGCCGAACTGCAGCGGGCCGCGGCTGGCATCCAGTGCAATCTGTTGCCAGCTGTCGCCGAAGTCACTGGAGCGGTAGAGGTTGCCCCGCAGGCCGTAGGCCAACAGAGTGTGCGCCTGCGCGGTGCCGAGCACGCCGAACAACGAGCCCTCATAGGGCCCTTCGACGCGCGACCAGGTGGCACCGTTGTCGCCGGAGCGGAACATGCTGCCCTGCTCACCGACGATGAACAGGCCTGAGTCCTTGATCGCGGCGATGCCATTGAGGTGCAGTTGATCGGGGTTGTCGAGGCGCTCGGCGACGTCCTGCCACTGCTGGCCGCCGTCGGTGGTCTCGAGCAGCGCGCCGTAGGCGCCGACGGCAAAGCCATGCTGGGCATCGACAAAGCTGACGTCGAGCAACGGCGCTTCGCGGGCGAGGTCTTCGAACTGCTTGCTCCAGGTGGCGCCGCCATCGCCGCTGGCGAGGATTTGCGCGTCGTGACCGACCGCCCAGCCGCGCTTTTCATCGATGAAGAACACCGCCGTGAGCAGTTGCCGAGTCGGCACGCGGGCCTGGCTCCAGGTCTTGCCCTGGTCGTCGGAGAACAGGATATGGCCGCGATCACCGACCACCACCAGGCGCTTGCCGGCATGAGCGACGTCGATCAGCAGGTTGTCGACCGCCTTGGCCGATTCGGTCGAATACTCCTCGGCGGCAGCAGCAGCAACGTTGCCGCTCCAAATACCCAGCAGCAACAGTGCGCCCGCGGCCAGTGGCCTGGCGTGCGCCATCACCCGTTCCCTCATGCCCTTCCCCTATTTGTATTGTTCTTGGTGGGTCATCCAGTGCAGGCACTGCAAGAAGCCTGATTCAGAGGCCTGCAACAGCTTTGAGCCATCCTAGCGGGGAGTTCTGCGGCAACACAATTGGCGCGACGTTATGTTTTGTTAACGGCGACGGCACTCTGTGGTTTCGATTCGTGGGCGCTGGCCAAATTTACGCCAGGCTTTTGCTGACCACTTCATAGACGTCGCTGGACAAGGTGCCGACGCCAGAATCCGCTCCAGCTCGGCCTCGCGTAGGAGCGGCCTTGTGTCGCGAAAGGGCTGCGCAGCGGCCCCAGGATTTGTGCCACACAGCTGAATCCCCGGGCCCGCTATGCGGGCCTTTCGCGACACGAGGCCGCTCCTACAGAGATCGTGGGTGCTGGCCGAATTTTAGGCCAGGCTCTTGCTGACCACCTCATAGACGTCGCTGGACAAGGTGCCCGACGCCAGAATCCGCTCAAGTTCGGCCTTCATCAGCGCCTGACGGGCGCCATCGTACTTGCGCCAGCGGGTCAGTGGCGCCAGCTGGCGCGAGGCGATCTGCGGGTTGAGCGCATTCAGCTCGATCACCAGATCCGCCAGGAAGCGATAGCCCGAACCGTCAGCCGCATGGAAGTTGACCAGGTTCTGCCCGGCAAATGCGCCGATCAGTGCGCGCACCTTGTTCGGGTTCTTCAGGGTGAAGGCCGGGTGCTGCATCAACGCCTTGACCCGTGCCAGGCCGCCCGGCAACGAGCTGGCTGCCTGCACGCTGAACCACTGGTCCATGACCAGCGGGTTGTCCTTGAAGTGCTCGGCGAAGGCTTGCAGCACCTCGGCGCGCTCGGCCTCGAACGGCGAGTTGACCAACACCGCCAGCGCGGTGAGGCGCTCGGTCATGTTGTCGCTGTCCTTGAACTGCTCAAGGGTCGCCGCCAGCACCTGCGGCTTGCCGCTGAGCATCAGGTATGACAGGGCGATGTTCTGCAGGCTGCGCCGGGCGAAGTGCTCGGCAGCCGCCACGTATGGCGTACGCCGCGACACTTCACGGTTGGCCTGGTAGCGCGCCCACAATCCATCGAACAGCTGTTGGGCGATCTGCTTGCGGGCAAATTCGCGGGCCGCGTGGATCGCGTCAACGTCGGCCACCTGGCTGATCTCGGTCAGGTAGGCCTCACCCGGCAGCGAGAGCATTTCCGCGACCATGGCCGGGTCCAGCGTGTCGTTGCCGATGACCGTGGCCAGGGCGGTGATCAAACGCGGATCGAGGCTCAGCGGCTGGCCGGCCTGATGCTGGCCGATCAGCTCCTGCAGCACTTGTACCGACAGTTGCTGGCCGGCTTCCCAGCGATTGAAGCCGTCGCTGTCGTGCTGCATGAGGAACATCAGCTGGTCGCGGTTGTACGGGAAGCTCAGCTTGACCGGCGCACTGAAGCCGCGCAGCAGCGACGGCAATGGCTTGGCGGCGATGTCGAGGAAGGTGAAGGTCTGCTCGGCCTCGGTCAGCGACACTACGCGGCTGTTGCCTTGGGCAGTGGCTTCGCCGTCCAAGCGCAGCGGCAGATCGTTACCGTCGGCGTCGAGCAGGCCCAGCGCGACCGGAATCACGAACGGCAGTTTCTCGCGTTTGTCCGGCGTCTGCGGGCAGCTCTGGCGGAAGGTCAGGCTGTAGCGCTGTGCGGCACTGTCATAGGCTTCGCTGACCTCGAGGCGCGGCGTGCCGGCCTGGCTGTACCAGCGTTTGAACTGGGTCAGGTCAACGCCGTTGGCATCTTCCATGGCCTTGATGAAGTCATCGCAGGTAACGGCCTGGCCATCGTGACGCTCGAAGTACAGGTCGCTGCCCTTGCGGAAGCCCTCGGCGCCCAGCAGCGTGCGGACCATGCCGACCACTTCTGCGCCCTTTTCGTAGATGGTCAGGGTGTAGAAATTGGAGATTTCGATGAAGCTGTCAGGGCGTACAGGGTGCGCCATCGGCCCTGCATCTTCGGCAAACTGATGGGTGCGCAGGTACGCTACGTCTTCAATGCGCTTGACCGTGCGCGAGTTCATGTCGGCACTGAACTCGGCGTCGCGGAACACCGTGAAGCCTTCCTTGAGCGACAGCTGGAACCAGTCGCGGCAGGTGATGCGGTTGCCGGTCCAGTTGTGGAAGTACTCGTGCGCGACTACGCCTTCAACGCGCTGGTGGGCGGCGTCGGTGGCCGTTTCGGCACGCGCCAGCACACAGCTGGAATTGAAGATGTTGAGGCCTTTGTTTTCCATGGCGCCCATGTTGAAGTCGTTGACCGCGACGATCATGAAGATGTCCAGGTCGTACTCGCGGCCATAGACTTCTTCATCCCAGCGCATCGACTTCTTGAGGCTGACCATCGCGTGCTGGCACTTGTCGATGTTTTCAGGCTCGACATAGATGCGCAGCGCCACGTCACGGCCCGACTGGCGAGTGAAGGTGTCTTCAACGCACCAGAGGTCGCCCGCTACCAAGGCGAACAGGTAGGCCGGCTTCTTGAACGGGTCTTCCCAGGTTGCCCAGTGGCGGCCATCGTCAGCCGGGCCGCTGCCGATCGGGTTGCCGTTGGACAACAGGATCGGATAGCGATGCTGCTCGGCGATCACCGTGGTGGTGAACGTGCTCATCACATCCGGGCGGTCGAGGTAGTAGGTGATCTTGCGAAAGCCTTCGGCTTCGCATTGGGTGCAGAACATCGACCCTGACTTGTACAGGCCCTCGAGGGCCGTGTTGCTCTCGGGGTGGATCTTCACTGTGGTGTCGAGGGTGAACGTCTGCGCCTGGGGATGCAGGGTCAGGCTGTCGTCATCGAGCTGGTAATCGCCCGCGCTCAGAGCCTGGTCATCCAGTTGCACACTGACCAGCTGCAGCTGTTGACCGTTCAGCACCAGCGGCGGCAGGCCTTCGCCACGGGCCGGGTTGCGGCGCATCAGCAGTTGCGCATGGACCAGGCTGTGGTCCTCGAACAACTCGAAGGTCAGGTGCGTCTCGTCGATCAGGTACTCAGGCGCCTGGTAATCCTTGAGGTAGATCACTTGCGGTTGTTCGGTGCGCATGTGGCTGTCCTTTTACTGATGCACGGCCAACTGGTAGGCCGTGTACTTGCGAATATTGATCACGCCGGTATCGAAGATCAGGTACTGGCCCTTGATCCCGAGCAGCGTGCCCTCGATGACCGGGGTCTTGTCCAGGTTCAGGCTGACGATCTTTTTCGGGTAGGCCTCGACCGGGTAACGGATCTCGACCACTTCAGCATCGGGCAGCGGCTGGATCGCCTGCAGGCCAAAACGCTCGTGCAGGGTGCGGATACCGTCGGCGCAGGCGTCGAAGATCTGCTCGCGAATCGCCGCCAGGTCGAGCACTTCGGCATCGCCCTTGAGCAGGTTGCGCCAGTTGGTGCGGTCTGGCACCTGGCTGCGCAGTACATCCTCGACCAGGCCCGACTGTTGCCGAGTGGAAACACGCATGATCGGCAGGGCCTGGATGGCGCCCTGATCGAGCCAGCGGGTCGGCAGTTGAGTGGCGCGGGTAATACCGACCTTGACCCCCGACGAGTTGGCCAGATAGACCACGTGATCGGTCATGCAGAACTGCTCGCCCCAGGACGGCTCGCGGCAGGTGCCGGCGTCGTAGTGGCAGCGTTCCGGGGCCATGATGCACAGGTCGCACTGGGCCAGCTTGGTCATGCACGGATAGCAGTAGCCCTGGCTGTAGCTGGTCTTGGTGCGCTTGCCGCAGTGGCTGCAGTGGATGGCGCCGAGGTATTCAAGACGCAGGGTCTTGCCGATCATCGGGTTCACTGGCACCAGCGAATCACCCAGGCGAAAGCTGTATTGCACAACCGGTGCCTGCAATTGCACCGACATCTTGCTCAAAGAGCCACGAGCGAGTTCGATCAATGTACCGAGTCCGACTTGAACAGAATATTGGCGATGGGCGCCGACTTCGAGGCGCACTCTTGCGGGCCCATGTAACCGGTACGCTGGTCTTCCGGCAAGTTCTGCAGCTCCCAGGCAATGACCGCCTGCAGCGACAGCTCTTTCTGCTCGACGGTGAGCTTGCGCCCGTCGGACCATTTGCCCAGCTCGACCGCGAGCTTGAGGCTCTGGTAGATCTCGGGGGTGATGTTTTCAATCATTTGGGCGAACGTGGACATTGTCTCTCCTCAATCAAGCCGACAGTTTACGCCGCGCCAGCGCGCCACCCAAGAGCCCAGTCAGGCATCCGATGAGCAGGCCGCCGACATGCGCGGCATTGGCGATCTGGCCGAAGCCGAGCTGGCCGACCACGCCGGTCAGGCACACCACCAGCCAGATCAGCATCATCACCAGCACGCCTTTGGGCAGGCGGTAATGCGGGTTGGGTGCCAGCCACTGGTACAGCCAGACGTAGCCGAGCAAGCCGTACAGCACCCCGGACAACCCACCAAATAGGCTCGGGCCACCGACCAGGTGCTGGGCCAGGTTGGAGATCAGGCTGAACAGCAGCGTCAGCAACAGCAGCAACCACGGCCCCTGGCGCAGCTCGATGCGCTTGCCCAGCTCCCAGTACCACATGCCGTTCATGGCCAGGTGGAGGAAGCCGAAGTGCAGCAGCATCGGCGATATCAGGCGCCACCACTGACCGTCGCTCAGGCCTCGCGCCAGCGAGGTGAAGTACAGGTATTCACCCTGCACGCGAAAATCGAGAAAGGTGAACCAGCTCAGGGTCGACAGGTTGTCGCCCAGCCCGGTGATTGCGGCGACCACCACGCACAGCAGCAGTACGCCCGCCGTGACCTTGCACGCGCGGGCCTGCTGGGCCAGGGACGGTTGCCTGGGCAGGCTGGCCTGGGCCGCCGCCGGCAATTCGATCTGGTCGTTGCCTTCGGGATAACGCTCATACAGCTGGCGGACATCCTCAAGCAAGGCCTGCGGCGCCCACAGCACCTGCTCTTCGCCCTCCTCGCTGACCCGGTGCGGCACCTGCAGGCGGCGCAGCAGGCTGACAAAACCGCTGAGGTCGACGGTCAACGGCAGGCGCAGCACTTCGATCACATTCATTGAGTGTCCTGTGGGCGCTCGACATCGACCCAGACGAACTTGTGCGGGTCGATGCGGGTTTCATCATCCAGGCGATAGGCCGCCAGTTTGCCGTAGAGCACGGCGCTGTAATCCAGGCAGGCCAGGTTGGGCCGGATCGGCGTGGGTCGACCGCTGCGCCAGTAGTGGCCGACGAACAGCATCGGTTGCGCTTCGTCATAGCGCAGCAAGGCGTTCTTTTGCGTGTGGCTGAGCGGCGCGCTGGCCACCTCGTCCGGCAAGGCATCGGGCTGGAACACGATGTCGCCGTAGGTCTGCGGGTCGTCTTCCCAGAATTTGGTGCGGAAGAACGCCCGCGTCAGGCCATCACCACCGGTCAGGGTGAGGCCATCCGGCAGGCGCATGTCGGTGCCGCGCAGGAGGCGATTGCACACGGTCGAGGCAAAGCTGCCGGACACACCCGAGGCCTGAATGAAGTGCTCGTCGATGCAGCCGCGGGGGTACTGCGGGCGCAACTGCTCGATCAGGTTCGGGTCCCAGCAGGCGTGCACCAGGCGGAAGCGGCCGGCATCGACGAACAACGGCAGCTCGTAGAACCAGGCCAAAAAGTCGTGCCAGTCGCCCGGGTGCTGGGCGAACTGGGTCAGGGTTTCGTCGATCAGGCGCGCGTTGCGCGGCGTGTGCTCACGGACAAATGCCTTGCCACTGCCCGGCAGTGCCGGGGTGACCCAGGCCAAGGCGTTGTACTCATGGTTACCCATGATGCAGAACGCCTGACCGGCGACGACCATGTCGTGGACGATATGCAGCGCCTCACGAATACGCGGGCCACGGTCGACGATGTCGCCGAGGAACAGCGCCTGGCGCCGAGGATGCCGCCAGACCCCGCCCACGCGCTTGTAGCCAAGGGTATCGAGCAGGCGTTCGAGGGTATGTGCACATCCGTGCACGTCGCCGATGATATCGAAACTGCGCGCCGGATCGAGCATCAGTCGCCCCCACCCCCCAGGCGGCTGCCCCAGCCGAGCTTGGTGCGGCAGACTTCGTAGTAGTTGTGATCGAGCGGATGGATCAGGCGCAGTTTCTGCGGCTTCTTGCTCACCGTGATGGTATCGCCGGGGGCGCAGGTGAAGTGGTTCTGGCCGTCACAGGACACTTGTGGATAGATCTGCAGATCCTGCGAGACGACGATCTTCAGCTCGCTGTTGCCATCGACCACGATCGGCCGGCCCGACAGGGTGTGCGGGTACATCGGCACGATGACGATGGCGTCCAGCTTGGGGTGCATGATCGGCCCGCCGGCCGACAGCGCATAGGCGGTCGAACCGGTAGGCGTGGCGACGATCAGGCCGTCGGCCTTCTGGCTGCAGACGAACTGGCCATCGATGTAGATTTCGAACTCGATCATCCGCGTCGACTTGCCCGGGTGCAGGACTACGTCGTTGAGCGCATCGCCCTGGCCGATGGCTTCGCCGTGCCGACGCACTTCGGCTTGCAGCAAGAAGCGATTTTCGACCAGGTAGTGGCCGTCGAGCACTTCGGCGACCTTGACCTCGAGCTCATCCGGGCGGATGTCGGTGAGAAAGCCCAGGTTGCCGCGGTTGATGCCAAGCACCGGTACATTGTGCCGGGCCAGCGCGCGGGCGGCGCCGAGCAGGCTGCCGTCGCCGCCAACCACGATGACCAGGTCACAGACCTCGCCGAGCAGTTTGCGGGTCGAGGTCTGCAAGCCATGTCCTGGCAGCACTTCGGCAATCGTGTCCTCGAGGATCACATGCATGTGCCGGTCGAGGAGGAACGTTTTCAGTCGGCGAATGGTGTCGAGCACCTGAGAGCTGCCCAGGCGGCCGATGATACCGATATTGCGAAATTGCTCCATGGTGCTCCTGCAAGGCCGTGCGGCGGGTAACGATAGCGGGTAACGATAGACGGATTATGGTCGAAACGACCGTCCAGCGGCAAACCGGCTATGCTCGCAGGATGACGCCCTTCACCAAGCTGCGCGACCTGCCCCACCGTTTGCGCCGCCCTGCGGTGCGCGATCTGGCCTGGGCGCTGCTGTCGCCGCCACTGATGCGCGACCTGCCCGCACCACAGCGCCACCCGTTGACCGCCAGTGGCTGGGCTGCCAACCCGCAGCAGCTACAGGATTGGTTATTGGCGCTGGACGCCGATGATCAGCCGCTGCGCAGTTGGCTGGCGAAGATGACCAGCCGGCGCCTCGGCCTGTATTACGAGGCCCTCTGGCAGTTTGCCTTGCACCATGCCGCCGGGATCGAACTGCTCGGCGCCAATCTGCCGATCCGCGAAGGCGGTCGCACCCTGGGCGAGCTGGATATCCTCCTGCGCGACCGCGACGGCGTGCATCATCTGGAGCTGGCGATCAAGCTCTACCTCGGCCCGGCTGACGGTGCAGGGCCAGACTCCACGCACTGGCTGGGGCCGGGCTGCCATGATCGGCTCGACCTGAAACTGGCACACCTTGTCGGTCATCAGCTGCCTATTTCTGCTCGCCCGGAGAGCCAGGCGCTGCTTGCCGAGCTTGGGGTGGATCAGCCCCAGGCGCACCTGTGGCTGGGCGGCTATCTGTTCTATCCAGGCATGCTGGCGGTGCAGCCACCGGCCGGGGCAGAGCCTGCGCATCTGCGCGGTGACTGGCTGCACCGGCGCGACTGGCCTGCCTACCGCAGCAACGCGGCAGAGGGCCGCTGGCAAGTACTGGCGCGCCAGCACTGGCTGGCGCCCGCACGGATTGAAGACAGCGACTGCTGGACGCCAGGGCAATTCGAGCAGTGGCTGGCGCAACTCGACCCCTTTGCCCCCGCACAACTACTGGTCCGTCTAAGCCGTGCCGAGGACGGCACCTGGGACGAGCAGCAGCGCCTGTTTCTGGTGGCTGACAGCTGGCCGCATTTGCCAAGCTGAGCAGCAGACCGCAACGGTCTTTCGCCCTATTCATACAAATATCCGCGCAGCCTTCGACCTGTAGCAAAGAAATCTGTCAGGCATCGATTAAAGTTAGCGATACGCGCCAGCAAGAGCGCCCAAGTGACCTGATAAGTGAGGAGTGACCATGGTTTCATCCAACCCGCCGGCGCATTACGCGCGGATTTCGATTGCCCTGCACTGGCTGATGCTGGTGTTGCTGGCAAGTGTCTATGCCCTGATCGAACTGCGTGGCCTGTTCCCCAAGGACAGCGCCGAACGCAACCTGATGAAAGACCTGCACTTCATGTTCGGCCTGACCGTGTTCGTGCTGGTCTGGCTGCGCCTGGCCATGCGCCTGGTCAACCCGACGCCGCCAATCACCCCCAAGCCGCCGGCCTGGCAGACTGGCCTGGCGCACCTGGTGCACCTGCTGCTGTACCTGCTGATGATCGGCATGCCGCTGGCAGGCTGGTTGATCCTCAGCGCCGCCGACAAACCGATCCCGTTCTACGGCCTCGAGCTGCCAGCGCTGACCGGGCCTGATTCGGACTTTGCCAAGTTCATCAAGGGCTGGCATGAGCGGGTTGGCAGCTGGGGTTACTGGCTGATTGGCCTGCATGCACTGGCCGGGCTTTACCATCACTACGTCAAGCGCGATAACACCCTGGTGCGCATGCTGCCCTACAAGTAACCGCGTCGGCCCTGCAGCCCGCCTGTGTGCACGAACAGCAGGCGGCTGCCGGGTTTGAAGCGCCCCGCTTCGACCTGATCACGCAGCGCCAGCAGAGCCTTGCCGGTATACACCGCCTCCAGCGGCAGGCCACTGCGCTGTTCGCTGTCGGCGATAAACGCCAGCAGCTCATCATCCATGCGCGCAAAGCCGCCACGGCAAGCATCATGCAATTGGTAGCCCTGCCCGCCCGCCAGCGCTGCAACCGTCGCCGCCACGCCGTGGTCGGCCGGCACCGCAAGGGCCCCGTGCACCGTGCGCGCACCGGCTTCGGCCAGCACCAAGCCAGCCAAGGTGGTGCCAGTGCCGGCCGCAAGCCACCAGCCATCGTAGTCATCCCAGCCCAGCTGTGGCAGTTGCTCGCGCGCCTGCTCGACGATCAATCGGCAACCCTGCGCGCCTGCCATGCCGCCGCCGCCCTCGGCGATGCACTGCCAGCCGGGGTAGCGCGCTTGCCACTCAGCCCAGAACTGCGGCTCATGCCGCGCCCGATAGCCGCCATAGCCAAGCCAGTGCAGCTGCATGCCCAAGGCTTGCAGGTCGCGCACGGTAGGGGTGTCCTGCGCATGGCCACGCAGCAGGCCGGCGGTGGCAAAGCCAAACCGTTTGCCGGCAGCGGCCAGTGCATGCAGATGGTTGGAGTGGTTGCCGCCCAGGCTGATCAAGCCCGGCGCGTTACGGCGCCGGGCTTCGAGCAAATGGTCACGCAGCTTGAACCACTTGTTGCCGCTGATCAGCGGGTCGATCAGGTCCAGGCGCAACACCGCGAGCTGGACGTCAGCGCGCTGAGCCCAGGGCAAGCACAGCGGTTGTAGAGGTGCCTGAGGCAGGCAGGAGAATTCGGCAGACATCGGCCGAGTCTACCAGCTTGGGTCAGGGCCGCGCTGCAGCCCCGACCCTCGCCGTTACAGCTCGGCGGCCAGGCGCGAGCCTTGGTTGATGGCGCGCTTGGCATCCAGCTCGGCGGCCACATCGGCGCCGCCGATCAGGTGCACCGACTGCCCCGCTGCGACCAGCCCGTCCTGCAATTCGCGCAGCGGATCCTGGCCGGCACAGATCACCACGTTGTCCACTGCCAGCAGCTGCGGCTCGCCATCAGCAATGCGCACATGCAAACCGGCGTCGTCGATCTGCAGGTATTCGACACTGTTGAGCATCTGCACCTGTTTGTTCCTGAGGCCCGTACGGTGAATCCAGCCGGTGGTTTTGCCCAGGCCGTCGCCGACTTTGGTCTTCTTGCGCTGCAACAGGTACACCTGGCGCGCCGGCGCCTGCGGCTCGGGCTTGACCCCGGCCACACCACCACGGGCTTCGAGCGCCGTGTCGATGCCCCACTCTTTCCAGAACGCCTCGCGATCAAGGCTGGTCGCCACGCCCTGATGCACCAGGTACTCGGACACATCGAAACCGATGCCGCCCGCGCCGATCACCGCTACGCGCTGGCCGACCGGTTTGCGCTGCAACAGCACATCCAGGTAATTCATCACCTTGGCGTGGTCGATGCCAGGTATAGCGGGGTTGCGCGGGACGATCCCGGTGGCGAGGATGATCTCGTCATAACCGCCGGCAATCAGCTGCTCGGCGCTGACCCGTGTGTTCAGGCGCACGTCGACGCCGGTGAGCTGCAGCTTGTTACGGAAATAGCGCAGGGTCTCGGCGAACTCTTCCTTGCCCGGCACGCGCTTGGCCACATTGAACTGGCCGCCGATCTCGCCAGCGGCGTCAAACAGGGTGACCTGATGGCCGCGTTCGCCGGCCACGGTTGCCGCCGACAGGCCGGCCGGGCCAGCACCCACCACGGCAATACGCTTGGCCTGGGTCACCGGCAGATAATTCAGCTCGGTTTCATGGCAAGCGCGCGGGTTGACCAGGCAACTGGTCAGCTTGCCGCCAAAGGTGTGATCGAGGCAGGCCTGGTTGCAGCCGATGCAGGTATTGATCTGCTCGGCCTGATCGGCCGCGGCCTTGTTGACGAACTCTGGATCGGCCAGGAATGGTCGCGCCATGGACACCATGTCGGCATCGCCGGCAGCGAGCACGGCCTCGGCAACTTCCGGCGTATTGATTCGGTTGGTGGTGATCAACGGGATATTGACGTGCCCACGCAGCTTGGCCGTGACCTTGCTGAAGGCCGCCCGTGGCACCTTGGTGGCGATGGTCGGAATGCGCGCTTCGTGCCAGCCGATACCGGTATTGATCAACGTGGCCCCGGCCTGCTCGATGGCCTTGGCCAACTGCAGGATCTCTTGCCAGTCGCTGCCGCCCTCGACCAGATCAAGCATCGACAGGCGGAAGATGATGATGAAGTTCGGCCCCACCGCCGCGCGCACGCGGGTGACGATCTCGACCGCCAGGCGCATGCGGTTGGCATAACTGCCACCCCAGCGGTCGGTGCGGTGGTTGGTGTGGGCAGCGAGGAACTGATTGATGAAGTAGCCTTCCGACCCCATGATCTCGACGCCGTCATAGCCGGCGCGCTGGGCCAGCTCGGCGCAATTGACGAAGTCGGCGATCTGCTTCTCGATGCCGGCCTCGTCCAGCTCCTTGGGCTTGAACGGGTTGATCGGCGCCTGGATCGCGCTGGGCGCAACCTGACGCGGGCTGTAGGCATAACGACCGGCGTGGAGAATCTGCAGGCAGATCTTGCCACCGGCCGCGTGCACCGCTTGGGTGACGATACGGTGCTGCTCTGCTTCCTCGGGCGTGCTCAACTTGGCGGCGCCGGAGTACACCCCGCCCTCATCGTTTGGCGCAATGCCGCCGGTGACCATCAGGCCGACACCACCGCGGGCACGTTCGGCGAAGTACACCGCCATACGCTCGAAGCCGCCCGGGCGCTCTTCCAGGCCGGTGTGCATGGAGCCCATCAGGGTGCGGTTGCGCAAGGTGGTGAAGCCAAGATCAAGCGGGGCCAGCAGGTTCGGGTAAGCCATGGAGCAACTCCACATGGGCAAAAATCACGGGATGCGGGCGCCTCGCTGGTTGGCGGGGCCCGTCGGTTATCTGCCATCGACATTAAACAGCCGTTTGAACCGGCTCAATGATCGAAACTGACAACTTATTGATCCTGCTGCACAGCAGGTCTACCCTAAGGCTCCTTACATTCGATGGTGCCGCAGCGGTTCATGCGCAAACTTCTCGCAAGCGCCCTGGCGCTGGTAATGATCGCCGCGTTGTGTGGCTATGGTTTCTGGACGCAACAGCGCCCTGACGGCCACTACCTGTCTGACCTGCGTATCGAGCTGGCGCTCAATCAGGGCAGCCCCGGCGAGCGCGGCAACCTGCTCGGCATCGAGCCGCTGCTGTACCCCAGCGACTATCAAAACCTGCAACGGCTGCGCCTCAAGCTTGCCGCCTACCTGCAGCAGGCCCGCGAGCAGGGGCTGGTGAATCCGCGCACGGTGGTGGTATTGCCTGAGCACATCGGCACCTGGCTGTGGGCGCGTGGTGAAAAAAACGAGCTGTATCAAGTGACCCAACGGCGCGAAGCCGAGCAGTGGCTTGAGCTGAGCAACCCGCTGCGCTACGGCCTGGCGATGCTCTGGGCGACCGGCGACGATCGCCGCGCCGATGCGCATCTGCGCATGAAGGCGGCGCAGATGGCCGCCGACTATCAGGCCCTGTTCAGCGGCCTGGCGAAGGAATTTGGCGTGACCCTGGTAGCCGGCTCGATTGTCTTGCCCGCGCCCTATGTTGAAAACGGCGTGTTGCACGCCGGCACCGGCCCGCTGTTCAACAGCAGCCTGGTATTTGCCGGCGACGGCAGCGTGCTGGGCCAGCCGCAACGCCAGCAGTTTGCCGACAGCGAAGTACGCCGCTACATTCAGGACGGTCGCGAACAGCCCTTGCACGTCGTTTCGACCCCTGCTGGGCGCCTTGGCGTGTTGATCGGCAGCGACAGTTGGTACCCGGAAAATTATCAGCAGCTGGCACAGCAGTCTGTGCAACTGATCGCCAACCCGGTATTTCTCAGTGGCAAGCACAGCTGGCACGCACCCTGGCGCGGCAACCGCCATCAGGATGCCGCCGCCGAGCTGCCACTGCAGCGTGGTCAGGTCAGCGAACAAGAGGCCTGGCAGCAACTGACCCTGGCCGCCAACCCGGGCCTTAGCAGCATCAGCGTGTTCATGCGTGGCCAGTTCTGGGAGCTGGGCGCTGACGGCCAGGGCTTTGCCAACCACGCGGGCGGCCAGCTTGCCGGCCCCCCGCAGCACGGCGCACGCCTGCTCAACGTGTGGTTGTAAGACCATGCCCAGGCCCCGCGTGCGCCTTGGTGAGCTGACGGTAGGTTTCGTCCAGCCCTTGGCCGAGGCCCTGCAACAGCTGGGGCACGATGCCACGCCGCTGCTCGAGCGTTACGGCCTGACCAGCAGCCGCCTTGCCCAGCCCGGCGCACGCTTGTCGATACCGCGCTATATGCACCTGGGCCATGCAGCAATCAAGCTCAGCGGCGAGCCAGCGTTGGGCCTGCGCATGGGCGGCCTGAGCCGGCTGGCGCAGACAGGTTTGGCCGGGGTCACCGCAGCTCAGGCACCGACGCTCGGCGAAGCTGCCCGCACCTTGCTGCGCTTCGAGCCGCTGTATGCGGCCAACTACCGCGGCAGCTCGGTGTTTGTCGAAGACACCCAGGGCGCCTGGCTGCGTTTCTATTCGATCAGCCCCTACAACGACTACAACCGTTTCGTGGTCGACTCGCTGTTGTCAGGCTGGCTCGCGCAGTTAGGCCAACTTGCAGGTCAGCCGGTACAGGCAGAGCGAATCGAGATCGAATTTGCAGCGCCAAGCTACGCAGCGGGCTATCAGGCACTTTGTGCAACGCCGGTACACTTCGCGGCCGAAGGTAATCAGCTGCGTCTGAGCCGGGCCACGCTTGAGCAGGCCAACCCGCAGCACTGTCCCAGCACCTGGCAGCATCTGCTGCAGCTTTGTGAAGTGGAGCTCACCCAGCACACCCGTGTACGCAGCCTTGGCGAGCGCATCACACATCTGCTGGGGCCGCTGCTCAACGGCGGGCGCGAGCCTGACCTGGATGAAGTCGCCCGCCACCTGCACTTGCCGACCTGGACCCTGCGCCGCAAGCTTGCCGAAGAAGGCACGCGCTTTCGCAGCCTGCTCAACGACACCCGCCAGGACCTGGCTGAGACCTACATCCGCGATACGGAGCTGGCCTTCGGCGAGATTGCCTATCTGTTGGGGTTCGCTTCAGCAGAGGCCTTTCAACGGGCGTTCAAGCGCTGGACCGGGCTTACGCCGGGGGAGTTCCGGCGCAATCAACGGCGCACCGGCTAGAGCTCGGTGGCGTCGTCTGGCTCGGGGATGTCCAGCTCATAGGCCTGATATTCGAGCAGCTCTTCCTGATAGTCGTCCATCGCCCTGCTTCCTCTTCACTCATGATGATGTTGGCTCATGTCGCCACGCTAAAGCGGGCGCATGACGCATTGATGACAAGCTTATGAGTGATAAACGTAGCAAGGGTTCGAAGGATTACTCTGGGGAAGCTGTAACAACAAACTGCAAGGCCGATTGAGGCTTTGCAGAGGCCGTTTACATCGCTGCTGGAGCAGCCTCGCTGGCCGGAGCCTGCTGCTGCACCTGAATCGGTGACGCCTCGTTAGGTGGCGCGATCGGCTGCGAGCTGCGGCTGTCGTCTACCACAGGCGCGGCAGGTGCCTCGCTGACGGGAGCAACGGCCGCTGGGGCGACTACTGGTGCTTCAGGAGCCGCAGGGGACGCAGCCGGCGCGGCTGCTGCAGCCGGAGCTAACGCGGCTGGCGCTGGTATCTGCTCTGGCAGGCCCAGGTCTGGCGCTGGCTGCTCTGCCTTGGGCGCTTCGACTTTGGCTTCAGCCTTTTTCGCTTTCTTAGGTTTGGGCTTGGGCAGGAAGCTCTCGACCAGCGCGAAGTAGCGCTCATAGAACTGCGGCGCCGTGACGGTCTCGCTGGCTACCTTGACCATTGAATCATCGCTAGAACCGATTGGCATCGACACTGAACCGAGAATGCCTACACCAAGGCTGGCCGAGGTATTGGACTTTTTCAGCGCGTAGCGATCCTGCAGGGCGTTGGCGAACATGGTCGAACGCTGGTCATCGCTGCTGTCAGGCGCACAGGTGACGCTGAAGCTGATCTGCAGATGGTTGTCGCTGTTTTGCTGAAAGCTCTTGTTGCCGGCGATCTGGTTCTCGCCCGTGCTGGTGATGATGTAGCCCTGGCTGAGCAACGCGCGCCGGGCGGCTTCGCAGGAACCGGCGTCGCTGACCGGGAAGCTGCGCGAATAAGTGCCCGAGTCATCGAAGTTCTCGTGCTCGTAGACCGCTGGTTTTTTCGAGGAGCAACCGGATACGCCCGCCAGCACAAGGGCCAGCCCGAGCGCACCGAAGACGGATGATCTGGACATCATGAATACCGGTTTGATCGAATGGCGCCTATTGTGCAACACATGCCCGCTGACTTAAACCGTTGATCTGTGAAGAGGCTGTCAGGTTTGGGTAAAGCTTGAGTTGCAAGAGCCCTTCTCTAACGGCAGAAACAAAAAAAGCGACCCCAAGGTCGCTTTTTTTGTGTGCTTCAAGGCGTTCAAGGGGCCTCAAAGCGAAGATGGCGCAGCGGACGGGACTCGAACCCGCGACCCCCGGCGTGACAGGCCGGTATTCTAACCGACTGAACTACCGCTGCGTATCATTCAGGCTTGCGCCTGTTTGAAACTGGGATCTGACCTACAGCAACAGGGCTGGCGGTTCAGGCACAAAAAAAGCGATAACGTGATCGCTTCTTCTGTGTTGCTTCGAGGCGTTCAAGGGGCCTCGAGGCGAAGATGGCGCAGCGGACGGGACTCGAACCCGCGACCCCCGGCGTGACAGGCCGGTATTCTAACCGACTGAACTACCGCTGCGTATCGTTCAGGCTTGCGCCCGATTGAAACTGGGATCTGGCACAAAGGCTTGGCCTTTGAACCTCAGACCGGTGACAAGCACCCATCTGGAGAAAAGTGGCGCAGCGGACGGGACTCGAACCCGCGACCCCCGGCGTGACAGGCCGGTATTCTAACCGACTGAACTACCGCTGCGTATCGTTCAGGCTTGCGCCCGATTGAAACTGGGATCTGGCACAAAGGCTTGGCCTTTGAACCTCAGACCGGTGACAAGCACCCATCTGGAGAAAAGTGGCGCAGCGGACGGGACTCGAACCCGCGACCCCCGGCGTGACAGGCCGGTATTC
>CAUQIJ010000024.1:0-34396 GCA_963518285.1 uncultured Pseudomonas sp.
TTGCTCATAAAAACCCCAAAAGTGGACGGGTGTCCAACATTTGGGGCGCAGCTCAGACCGCGTCGTCTGGTGTAGGAGCGGCCTTGTGTCGCGAAAGGGGCGCAGAGCGCCCCCAATGCACGGTCTACCCGTCAACCACGCCGATCAGCCACCACCCCAATCAACACCAACACCACCAGCAACACCGGCGCCAGCGCGTAGTTGTTGAACTGGCTGAGCCCCTTGATCACCCACGGCGTGGCATAGATCAACGCCGCACCGCTGCCCACCATCACCAGCAAGGCCATGAACGGTATGCGCAATGCGCCGGCCAGGCCGCCCAGGCGCTGGTCTACCCAACCCTTGATGTCCGTGCCGAACAGCACCAGCAGGCAGCCTACCAACGCCAGCGAAATCTCCGACAGGTTGCTGCGGCTCCAGCGCGACACCGTCGCAAGCAGGTCAAGTACCAGGTCCATGGGTCATCCTTAGGTCAAGAAATACTGCAGCAGGTCATTGAGGAACAACTGGCCGCGCGGAGTTGCTGCCAGCCGATCCGGTTCGACCTGCAAAAGGCCCTTTTGTTCGGCCAGGCGCCGGGCTTCGGCCAGCTGCGCCAGCGGCAAGCCAGTGCGGCGGTGGAACAGCTCAGCCTCGACCCCATCGGTCAGGCGCAGCGCGTTCATCAGAAACTCGAACGGCAGCTCGTCCACCGGTAGCAGCTTCTCCCCAGCCTTGTACGGCTTGGCCGGGTTCAGGTAGTCCTTGGGCAGGCGCGTCTTCCAGGTGCGCAGGATGCGCCCGTCGGCGAACGACAGCTTGCCGTGGGCGCCGGCGCCAATACCGATGAAGTCGCCGAAGCGCCAGTAATTGAGGTTGTGCCGGGCGGCGCGATCCGCCTGAGCATAGGCCGACACCTCGTACTGATGGAAGCCATTGTCGGCCAACAGCAACTGCCCGGCCTCCTGGATATCCCAGAGAATGTCGTCTTCGGGCAGCTCTGGCGGCTGGTTCCAGAACACCGTGTTCGGCTCGACGGTGAGCTGATACCAGGACAGGTGCGTCGGGCCCAGGTCGATCGCCTGCTGCAGATCGCCCAGGGCGTCCTCCAGCGACTGATCGGGCAGGCCGTGCATCAGGTCCATGTTGAAGTTGTCAAAGCCCGCCGCCCGCGCCATGTCTGCCGCGCGGATCGCCTCGTCGCCGTTGTGAATGCGGCCAAGCTTTTCCAGCTTGGCCGGCTGGAAGCTCTGCACGCCGATCGACAGGCGATTGATGCCGGTCTGCCGGTAGGCCTTGAACTTGTCCTGCTCGAAAGTACCCGGGTTGGCCTCCAGGGTTATCTCGATATCGGCGGCAAACGCAATGCGCTGTTCAACCCCGCGCAGCAGCCGGTCCAGCGCAGCGGCGCTGAACAGGCTTGGCGTGCCGCCGCCGAAGAAGATCGTGCTGATGGTGCGGCCCTGTACGGCAGGCAGCTCTTGTTCAAGGTCGGCCAGCAGGGCGTCGACGTAGGCCTCTTCAGGCAGGTCGGGGCCGGCCTGGTGCGAGTTGAAGTCGCAGTAGGGGCACTTGCGCACGCACCAGGGAATATGGATGTACAGCGACAGCGGGGGCAGCTCCGGCAATGCCAGGCGCGCGCCAGCGGCCCGCGGATGGAGCAGCTGGATCGACGGCTTGTCGGTCATGCCAGGCCCAGACGCTGACGCAGCAGGGCCATGGCGCGGGCGCGGTGGCTGAGCTGGTTCTTCTCCAGCGGCGCGAGCTCTGCGCTCGAGCAGTTGCGCTCGGGCACCCAGAACAGCGGATCATAGCCAAAGCCATGCTCGCCGCTGGCAGCGCGCAGGATGCTGCCGTGCCAGAGGCCTTCGCAGAGGATCGGCAGCGGGTCATCAGCATGCCGTACCAACGCCAGCACACAGACGAACTGCGCACCACGCTGCTCATCCGGCACATCTTTCAGTGCGTCCAGCAGCTTGGCGTTGTTGGCGGCATCGCCCTTGCCGTCGGCATAGCGTGCCGAGTAGATGCCCGGCGCGCCGCCGAGAAAGTCCACCGCCAGCCCGGAGTCATCGGCCAGTGCCGGCAAGCCGGAAATGCGTGCCGCGTTGCGCGCTTTGAGAATGGCGTTTTCGACAAACGACAGGCCGGTTTCTTCTGGCTCGACCTGGCTGAATTCGCCGATCGAACGCAGTTGCACCGACTCGCCAAGCATGGCCTGGAGTTCCTTGAGCTTGCCAGCGTTATGGCTGGCCAATACGAGTTGCTGAAGATTGTTCATTCGCCTGGGAACACTTCCTGGTTGAAGCTGAAAGAATGGCTGGCGCCGCCGCTGGCGACCGTGAGTTCGAAGATCAGCGTCTGCGCCTGCTCGATCGGGAACTGGGCAAGGTAGCTGACACCGCTGGGGTCATTGACCTGGCGGAACGCAAGCGGGCTGCGGCGCCCGGTGAGGTCCTTGACGCTGCCGCTGACCATTGCCAGGTCAGGCTTGCCGCCCTTGAGTACCGACACGGTCAGCACACCCTGGTTCTTGCTGCGGATCAAGCCGTTGGCGGTGGCGATCGCCGGCTGCAGCATGCTCGAAGTAAAGGCGCTGTAATGCACGGTAACATCACCGAACACTTCCTTGCGCTGGGCCTTGGCCGCATCGGCAGCCAACACCGGCAGGGCCATGCACAGGCCGAGCAGTAATACAGCGAGTCGACGCATCGGGCGAATCCTCCGAGTGATAACGGGTCAGACGGCGATCTGGTGTTCGCTCAGGCTTGGGCTGCTGAGGCGATAGATGCCGATCTCTCCCAACAGATTAGGCCAAACCCGGCCGCCGATGCCATTGCGGTGCAGGCGGTCGACGGCCAGCCGGTCGAGGACCTTGGCGTGGTGATCGACGCACAGCTGCTCGAAATCGGCAAAGGTGCAGAAGTGGATGTTCGGCGTGTTGTACCAGGTGTACGGCATGAAGTCCGAAACCGGCATGCGGCCCTTGCTGGCCAGGTACCAACGGCAGCGCCAGTGGCCGAAGTTGGGGAAGGTGATGATGCACTCGCGGCCCACCCGCAGCATTTCGGCGAGGATCCGGTCGGGGTACTCGACGGCCTGCAGGGCCTGGGTCATGACCACCACGTCAAAGCTGTTGCTGGCAAAGTTGCCCAGGCCCTTGTCGAGGTCCTGCTCGATGACGTTGACGCCCTTGGCCACGCACGCGGCAATGTTGTCGGCGTCGATCTCCAGGCCGTAGCCGGTGACCTGCTTGAGGTCGCGCAACGACGCCAGCAGCTCGCCGTTGCCGCAGCCCAGGTCGAGGACCCGGCTGCCGGCGGGGATCCAGTCTTGGATGATTTCCAGGTCGGCTCTCATGCGGTCCTCAGATGGCGATGCGGTTCATGTAGTTCGAGAAACCCAGCATGTAGCGAGGCGTTGGTATCAGGAAGGCGTCGTGGCCGTACGGCGAGTCGATTTCCAGATAGCAGACGTTCTTGCGTGCGGCCATCAACGCATCGACGATCTCGCGCGAGCGGGCCGGCGAGAAGCGCCAGTCGGTAGTGAACGAGATCACGCAGTAGTCTGCCGTGACCTTGCTCAAGGTCGCCGCCAGATCACCGCCGTGCGGTGCGGCCGGGTCGAAGTAGTCGAGCGCCTTGGTCATCAACAGGTAGGTGTTGGCATCAAAGCGGCCGGAGAACTCTTCACCCTGATAACGCAGGTAGCTTTCGACCTGGAACTCGACGCTGTGGAAGTCGTAGTTGAGCTTGTCGCTCTTGAGTTCGCGGCCGAATTTCTCGCCCATCGAGTCGTCCGACAGGTAAGTGATGTGGCCGACCATGCGCGCCAGCATCAGGCCGCGCTTGGGGATCACACCCTGGTCCTGGAACGAGCCACCGTGGAACTCGGGGTCAGTGAGGATGGCCTGGCGGGCGACTTCGTTGAAGGCGATGTTCTGCGCCGACAGCTTGGGCGCGGAGGCGATATCGACGCAGTGGCGAACTCGGTCAGGGTAGGTGATGGTCCACTGCAGGGCCTGCATGCCACCGAGACTACCACCTACCACGGCGGCCCATTGGCTGATGCCGAGACGGTCGGCCAGGCGCACCTGGCTGTGTACCCAGTCTTCCACGGTGAGCACCGGGAAGTCGGCGCCGTAGGGCTTGCCGGTCAGCGGGTTGACGCTGCTCGGGCCGGTGCTGCCGTTGCAGCCGCCAAGGTTGTTCAGGCTGACCACGAAGAAGCGGTTGGTGTCGATCGGCTTGCCCGGGCCAATGCAGCTGTCCCACCAGCCGGGCTTGCGCTCGTCGGCACGGTGAAAGCCCGCGGCATGGTGATGGCCAGACAACGCATGGCAGATCAGCACGGCGTTGCTCGCGCTGCTGTTGAGCGTGCCATAGGTTTCATAGACCAGCTCGTAGCTGGCCAGCGATCGGCCGCAGGCCAGCGCCAACGGTTCATCGAACCGGGCAGTCTGCGGTGTTACCAGACCGACGGAATCTTCGGGAAAGACAGTGGACATCGACCCTGCTCACGCTTGACGGAGGCGTAAGTCTAAAGAGCGCTACCCCCAGCGGCAAGCACAGGCTGCCGCTGGCGGTACACGGGTCAGATCATTCGCCACAGCTCTTGCGGCATGCCGGCGTAGGCTGCCAGTGGTGGCATCACGAACGACTGGACCACCTGGATTGCCAGGAAGGCAAAGATCGGCGAGATGTCCAGGCCGCCCAGGTTCGGTATCAGGCGGCGGAACGGCGCCAGCAAGGGCTCGGCGATCTGGTAGGCGAGCTCGGCCGCCGGGTTGTGGCTGTTGGGCGCAACCCAGGAAACGATGACCATGACGATCATGGCGACCCAGAAGATCTTCAGGAACAGCGAGGTAACGCCAATGATCGCCCACATCAGCAGGTGCAGGATGTCACCGGCGGTGCCGTAGGTGATCATCAGCACAAAGGCCATCAGCAGCGCCTGAATCAGGATCGCCAGCAGCAGCGACGAGGTATCCAGGCCGAAAATGCTCGGCACGATACGCCGGATAGGCTTGAGCAGCGGTTGCGTGGCGCGCACCGCGAACTGGCTCAGCGGGTTGTAGAAGTCGGCCTTGACCAGTTGCAGCACAAAGCGCAGCAGTACGATCGCCAGATACAGGCTGACCAGGGTTTGCACCACGAAAATCGCGGCGCCAGACAGTGCATTCATCAACAGCTCCTTATTTGCCCAATTGTTCGGCGAGCTCGGCGGAGCGCGTTGCCGCGGCCTGCAGCGCCTGTTCGACGATGGCCTCGAAAGCATTGCCCTGGAACGACTTGATCGCCGCCTCGGTGGTGCCGGCAGGCGAGGTGACCCGGCGGCGCAGCTCGGCGGCATCGACATCACTGGCGACTGCCATGTGTGCCGCGCCAAGGGCGGTTTGCAGGGTCAGCTGGGAAGCAGTCTCACGCGGCAGGCCGAGTTTTTCGCCGGCAGCGGTCATCGCTTCGATCAGCAGGAAGAAGTACGCCGGGCCGCTACCGGAAACGGCCGTCACCGCGTCCAGCTGCTGCTCGTGCTCCAGCCACAGCGCCGTGCCTACTGCCGACAGCAGTTCTTCGGCCTGCTGGCGTTGCTCGGCAGACACCTGCTCGGTGGCGTACAGGCCGCTGACGCCTTGGCGCAGCAGGGCCGGGGTGTTGGGCATGCAGCGCACCACAGGGCGCGGGCCGAGCCAGTCTTGCAGGCTGGCGCAGGTGATCCCGGCGGCGATGGAGACGATCAGTTGGCCGTCCTTGAGGTTGGCCTGCAGGCTCTGGCAGACGCTTTTCATGACCTGCGGCTTGACCGCCAGGACGATCACGTCGGCGTCGGCGACTGCTTGAGCGTTGTCTTCGAACACCTCGATGGCGTGCTCGGCGCGAACCCGGCTGCGGGTCTCGGCGCCAGGGTCGCTGGCGCGAATCTGCGCAGCATCCAGACCCTGCGCACGCAGGCCGCCGATCAGGCTGGCGGCCATGTTGCCGGCGCCGATAAAGGCAATACGTGTCTTGCTCATGTCAGGTCCTTAGAAAAAAGTGAGTAAAGCATGGATTCAAGCCTGCCCGTAATCGCGCGCGCCGAACAGGGCGGTGCCGATACGCACCCAGGTCGCACCTTGGCTGATGGCGGCCTCGAGGTCGTGGCTCATGCCCATCGACAGGGTATCCAGGCCAAGATTCAGGCTGGCCTGCAGCTCGCGCAGCCGCGCAAAGGCAGCCTCCTGTACCGCGCGCTCGTCGCTCGGCTCGGGTATTGCCATCAAGCCGCGCAAACGCAGGCCCGGCAGCGCGGCCACCGCTGCGGCCAGGGCCGGCAGCTCAGCCGGTGCACAGCCAGACTTGCTGTCCTCACCGCTGACGTTGACCTGCAGGCAGATGTTCAGCGGTGGCAGCTCGGCCGGGCGTTGTTCGGACAGGCGTTGGGCGATCTTCAGGCGGTCTACCGAATGCACCCAGGCGAAATGCTCGGCAATCGCGCGGGTCTTGTTCGATTGAATGGGGCCGATGAAGTGCCAGGTCAAGGCCAGGTCAGTTAATTCATCTTGCTTGGCCAGGGCTTCCTGCAGGTAGTTTTCACCCACGTCGCGCACGCCGGCGGCGTAGGCTTCACGCACGGCGGCGGCGGGCTTGGTCTTGCTCACGGCCAGCAACCGGATGATGGCCGGGTCGCGGCCACAGGCGAGCGCTGCGCTGTCGATACGGGCGGCGAGGGCGCCGAGGTGGTCTGCTATGGTGGACATGGAAGAATGCCGGCGGCTCAGTGATCTGCGCCATTCTACCTGCTTGATAGCCTTTGGGGAGTCTCATGGACGTGACCGACCTGCTGGCCCAGGGCGCTGCTGCAGGGGCATCCGACCTGCATCTGGCCGAGGCCGAACCACCACTGCTGCGCGTGGACGGCGAACTGCGCCGGCTTGATCAGCCGCCTTTGCCAGTCGGCCAACTGCAGCAAGGGCTGGCGCCGCTGTTGACTGAGCACCAGCTGCAGCAATGGCTGGCCGGTGCCGAGCTGGATCTGGCCGTAACCCTGAACCAGGGCCGCCGCTGTCGCCTCAACCTGTTCCGCCAGCGTAACGGCCTGGCCGCCAGCCTGCGCTTGATCCCAAGCCATGTGCCAAGCATCGCCGAGCTTGCTCTGGAAGATGTATTGCAAGCTGTTGCCCAGTGCACCGACGGGCTGGTGCTGATCGGCGGGGCAACCGGTAGCGGCAAGTCGAGCACGCTGGCCGCACTGGTCGACTGGCTCAACCGTGAGCGCTCGTTACACATCATCACCCTGGAAGACCCGATCGAAGTTATCCACAGCAGCCAGCGCAGCCTGGTTACCCAGCGTGAGGTGGGCCAGCACAGCAGCGATTTCGCCCAAGGCCTGCGCAGCGCCTTGCGTCAGGACCCTGATGTGATCGTGCTGGGTGAACTGCGTGATCTGGAGTCGATCCGCCTGGCCCTGCGCGCGGCGCAGACCGGGCACCTGGTGCTGGCCACCGTGCACACGCGCTCGGCCGTAAGCAGCATCGACCGTATCGTGGAGGTGTTTGCCGCCGACGAGAAACCGCTGGTGCGCACCCTGTTGGCCGATTCTCTGCGGGTGGTGGTGGCGCAGGTGCTGGTCAAGCGGCGCGGTGGCGGACGAGTTGCGGCGCGGGAAATACTGCTGGCGAACACGGCGGTGCGCAACCTGATCCGCGAGGGGCGCTTGGCGCAGATCTATTCACTGATGCAGACGGGAGGCGCTGCGGGGATGAAGACCATGGACGCAGCGCTGCAACAGTTGCGCACTGAAGGCGTGATCGAACCGCGGTAGCATCTGCGCTGACCTCGTTGCGAGGCCAGCGCGCGCACCTGTCAGCGCTTGGCCAGGCTCAGCTGTTGGTCTTTTGGCAGGACCCGCTTGGCGACCACGTAGTGTTTCTGCCAGTACGGCTTGCTCAGTTGGTCGATGCTGACCGACTTGCCACGACGCGGCGCATGGATGAAGCGATCGTTGCCCAGGTAAATGGCAACATGATTGACCCGGCGGCTCTTGATATTGAAAAAGATCAGGTCGCCCGGCTTGAGGTCGCCTTTGGCAACCTTGACGCCGTGACCCTGGGCCATGGCATTGGAGGTACGCGGTAAATCGACGTCTGCCACGTCGTTGAACGCGTATTTCACCAGCCCGCTGCAGTCAAAGCCCTTGCCTGGCGTGCTGCCGCCCCAACGATAAGGGGTACCGAGCACATTCACCGCGCGGCTGAGCACGTTGCTGCTCTGCTTGGCGGACATGGCCACAGCCGGCAAGGCGTTGGCAGCATTGCTTGGACGGGCACGCAGATTGGCCGATTTGGCTGCTGCATGTTTAACCGGTGCATGCTTCACGGTGGCATTGGTTGTGTAGCCAGTGAAGCCGTTGGGAAGTCGTTGCTCACGATTGGTGGCGTGGGCTGCCAGGGGTAATAAGAGGCAGAGGGTCAGCCATGTCTTGAATAAAGGCGGCATAGTTGAAGCTCTTGAAAGATGATTAGGTGATGACGCGCAACTTTATAACAGCTTTTTGCTCAAAAAATGATCCGTTGGTCGACTGGAAGGAACCATGCGTCGACTTCACATCAAAAAGTCACATTTATTCTGAGAATATTTTTGGCTAAGCCACGAGGGCTAGGAATGAATACTTATCAACAAGGTGCGCCTTATCACGACACCCACAGCAAGGTGCTGGGCTACCTGCTGTGGATTTTCGGCTTTCTCGGTGCGCACCGTTTCTACTACGGCAAACCGATTACCGGGACCATCTGGTTCTTCACCCTGGGCCTGTTGGGCATTGGCTGGTTGATCGACCTGTTCCTGATCCCGGCGATGGACCGCGAGGCAGACATGCGCTTCCAGTCCGGCCGGGTCAACTACAGCCTGGCGTGGGTACTGCTGACCTTCCTCGGTCTGTTCGGCGTGCATCGGCTGTACATGGGTAAATGGATTACGGCGATCATCTACTTCTTTACCGGGGGCCTGTTCCTGCTTGGCATCCTTTACGACTTCTGGACGCTCAACCGGCAGATTTCCGATGTGAACAGCGGCCGGGTCTGATCACGGTCTGTAGGAGCGGCCTTGCCGGGGCGCCGGACCGGTCGGAAAGGGCTGCGCAGCGGCCCCAGGATTTATGCTTCGCCGCATATATCGCCGGGCCAGCTTCGCTGGCCTTTCGCGACACAAGGCCGCTCCTACAGGGGCCGGCGCCGGGCAGGGTCGTTCCGACAGGGCCAGCGCCGGGCAGGGTCGTACCCGTAGCGGGCAGTAGGCTATTGGCGGGTCTGTCGCTGTTGCAGCAGCAGGTTGCTGAAACCCGCGCCGGCCAGCTGCTTCTGGGCAACGGTGAGCTGTTCGCGGTTGCTGAACGGGCCGACCAGCACCCGGTACCAGGTCTCTTCCTTGACCGTGCCCGACTCGACCTTGACCACCTGGCCGAGCAGGATGATCTGCGCCCGCACCTTGTCGGCATCGGCCTCTTTGCGGAACGAACCGGCCTGGAGGAAGAACTGCGTCGTCGCCGCTGGCTTGATCACCGGCGGTGGCGGTGGCGGCGTCTGCCCGAGCAGGGCTGCCTGCGCGCGTGCCGTGTCGATTTTCGCAGCCTCGGCCGGGGTTACCGGTTGCGCCGGCACCGGCGGAGTTTTCTCCGGCACGGCCTCTGGCGGCACGATCACTTCCGACTCAGGCAGCAAGGTGTAGAAGTCGTACTTCGGCTTGACCGGTGCTTGCGGCGTGGCCGTAGTGGTCTTGGCCGCTTCGGCAGTCCTGCCCGGTTTTTGCTGTTCCGGCTTGGCCCGCTTGATGTCGTCACCGCCAGGCTCGAGCTTCATCAGGAAAACGATGAACGCGCCGACCGTCAGGCCGACCGCCAGCCAGATCCAACCCGGGATCGGCTGTTTGGCAGGGGCCTGTTGGCGGCTGGCGCCGCGCTTGGGTGCAGGTTTTTTCTTGGCAGCCAACTTACATGCGCTCCAGGGTTTCCAGGCCGAGCAACTCCAGGCCTTGCTTGAGCGTGCGGCCGGTCAGGGCGGCCAGGCGCAGGCGGCTCTGTTGTTGTTCAGCGGTTTCGGCGGCGAGGATCGGGCAGTTCTCATAGAAGCTGGAGAACAGCCCGGCGATGTCGTACAGGTAGCTGCACAGCACGTGCGGGGTACCTTTGTCGGCGACGCTGTTGAGCACTTCGCCGAATTGCGCCAGGCGTGCGGCCAGGTCCTGCTCGTGCGGGGCCTGCAGCACGATCTGACCGTCGAGCTGATCGTAGCCCTTGCCCAGCTTGCGGAACACGCCGGCGACGCGGGTGTAGGCATACAGCAGGTACGGCGCAGTATTGCCTTCGAAGTTGAGCATCAGTTCGAAGTTGAAGCTGTAATCGCTGGTGCGGTGCTTGGACAGGTCGGCGTACTTCACCGCGCCAATGCCGACCACTTCAGCGATCTGACGCAGTTCGTCTTCGGCCAGGCTCGGGTTCTTTTCCTTGACCAGCGCGTAGGCGCGGTCCTTGGCTTCGTTGAGCAGGTCGATGAGTTTGACGGTGCCGCCATCACGGGTCTTGAACGGACGGCCATCGGCGCCGTTCATGGTGCCGAAGCCCATGTGTTCCATCTGCATCGGGTGGCCGACAAAGCCTGCGCGGCGGGCCACTTCAAATACTTGGTTGAAGTGCAGCGCCTGGCGCTGGTCGACGAAGTACAGCGCGCGATCAGCCTTGAGCACGTTGCTGCGGTAGCGCACGGCGGCGAGGTCGGTGGTGGCGTACAGGTAGCCGCCATCGGCCTTTTGCACGATCACCGGCAGCGGCTCGCCATCGGCGGTCTTGAATTCTTCGAGGAACACGCACTGCGCGCCCTGGCTTTCGACCAGCAGGCCTTTGCTTTTGAGGTCGCTGACGACGTTGGCCAGGTCAGCGTTGTAGGCGCTTTCGCCCATCACGTCGGCCATGCTCAGTTTGACGTTGAGCAGCTCGTAGGTCTTCTGGCAGTGCGACAGCGAGATGTCCTTGAAGCGCGTCCACAGCGCCAGACAGTCCGGGTCGCCGGCTTGCAGCTTGACCACCAGACCACGGGCGCGGGTGGCGAACTCTTCGGATTCGTCGAAGCGCTTTTTCGCGGCGCGGTAGAAGTTTTCCAGGTCAGACAGCTCGTCGCTGGTGATCGGGTTTTCCTGCAGGTAGGCCATCAGCATGCCGAACTGAGTGCCCCAGTCGCCGACGTGGTTCTGACGGATCACCGTGTCGCCGAGAAACTCCAGTACGCGCGCAACACTGTCGCCAATGATGGTCGAGCGCAGGTGGCCGACGTGCATTTCCTTGGCCAGGTTCGGCGCGGACAGGTCGACCACGACCTTCTCGGCCGGGCCGGCCTTGCGCACGCCCAGTTTGCTATCGGCCAGGGCGGCATCAAGGCGCTCGGCCAGGGCCGCGGTGTTCTGGAAGAAGTTGAGGAAGCCCGGGCCGGCGATCTCGACCTTGCTGATGTCGGCGCTGGTCGGCAGCGCTGCGATGAGCTTTTCGGCGAGGTCGCGCGGCTTCATCCCGGCTGGCTTGGCCAGCATCATGGCGATGTTGCTGGCGAAGTCACCGTGGGTCTTGTCGCGGGCGTTTTCCACCTGAATCGCCGGGGTCAGGCCGTCAGGCAGCACACCGTCGGCGACGAGTTGGGTGAGGGCTTGCTGGATCAGCTGGCGAATGGTGTCTTTCATCGGAATCTCTTTTCGACCGCAATCGCGGCGGAGCGCTTCGATGCGCAGGTGGAAAAACTGAGCATTATCCGTGGCTGAGCCGTGGTTGCCAACCTTTGCGGGTATCAACGGCGCGTCAACGGCTCAGTACAGGTCGACCGGATCGACGTCCAGCGACCAGCGCACCTGACGCCCACTGGGCATCTGTTCCAGCTCCAGCAGCCAGGCGCTGATCAGCCGGTGCAGTGGCGCGCGGGCGCTGGCCTGCAACAACAGCTGCGCGCGAAAGCGCCCGGCGCGGCGCTCCATCGGTGCCGGCACCGGCCCGAGCAACTCGATGCCCTGGCCGCCTTGTTCTGCCAGCAAACGCTCGGCGGCGCTGCACGCTTCATCCAGAAATCCCTCGGCCTGGCCCGGCTTGTGCGCTTCGGCGCGCAGCAGGGCGAGGTGGGCGAAGGGCGGCAGACCGGCGCCGCGGCGTTCGCTCAGGGCCTGCTCGGCAAAGGCGAAGTAGCCTTCTTCGGTCAATTGCACCAGCAGCGGATGCTCGGCCAGATGGGTCTGCACGATCACCTTGCCCGGCTCTTCGGCGCGCCCGGCGCGGCCGGCGACCTGCACGATCAGTTGAGCCATGCGCTCGCTGGCGCGGAAGTCGCCAGAGAACAGCCCGCCATCGGCATCGAGGATCGCCACCAAGGTGACCCGCGGGAAGTGGTGGCCCTTGGCGAGCATCTGCGTGCCGACGAGGATGCTCGGCTGGCCGCGCTGGATGGTGGTGAACAGGTTGTGCATGGCGTCCTTGCGCGAGGTGCTGTCGCGGTCCACGCGCAATACCGGGAAGTCCGGGAACAGTACTTTCAGGCGCTCTTCGGCGCGCTCTGTGCCGGCACCCACCGGGCGCAGGTCGACGTGCGCACACTTGGGGCAGCGCAGCGGCAGGCGCTCGTCATAGCCGCAGTGGTGGCAGCGCAGCACGCCGGAGCGCTGGTGTACGGTCATGCGTGCATCGCAGCGCGGGCAGCCCGACATCCAGCCACAGTCGTGGCACAGCAGTGTCGGCGCAAAACCGCGGCGGTTGAGGAACACCAGCACCTGCTGGCCGGCCTCGAGGGTCTTGCCGATGGCCTGTTGCAGCGGGCCGCTGATGCCACTGTCCAGCGGCCGGCTGCGCACGTCGAGGCGCAGGAAGCGTGGCTGTTTTGCGCCGCCGGCGCGGTGGTTCATGCGCAGCAGGCCGTAACGGCCGGTGTGGGCGTTGTGCAGGCTCTCAAGCGAAGGCGTGGCCGAGCCGAGCAGGATCGGTACGTTCTCTTGATGGGCGCGCACCAGCGCCAGGTCGCGGGCGTGGTAGCGCAGGCCCTCCTGCTGTTTATAGGAGCCGTCGTGCTCTTCGTCGATGATGATCAGGCCAGGGTTTTTCATCGGCGTGAACAGCGCCGAACGGGTGCCGATAATGATGTCGGCCTCTCCATCCCGCGCCGCCAGCCAGGCATCCAGGCGCTCGCGGTCGTTCACCGCCGAGTGCAGCAGGGCGATGCGCGCATTGAAGCGCTGCTCGAAGCGGGCCAGGGTCTGCGGGCCGAGGTTGATCTCGGGGATCAGCACCAGCGCCTGCTTGCCGGCTTCCAGGGTTTCGCGGATCAGCTGCAGGTAGACCTCGGTCTTGCCGCTGCCGGTAACCCCGGCCAACAGAAATGCATGGAAGCTGCCAAAGCCCGAGCGCACGGCTTCAAAGGCTGCCCGCTGTTCGTCGTTGAGCGGCAGCTCCGGCTGCGCCAGCCAGTGTTCGGGGCGGTTGGCCGGGCGTTGCCGGCGCACCTCGAGCTGGACCAGCTCTTTGGCCAGCAGCAGGTCGAGGCTGTCCTTGTTCAGGCCCAGTTTGCTCAACAGGCTGTGGGCAACGCCATGCGGGTGCTGCGACAAGGTCTGCAGGGCTTCGCGCTGCCGCGGCGCGCGAGCGATCCGCGGGTCGTCCAGGCGCGCGTCAGCGGTGACCTGCCAGAACCGTTCCTGGCGGATCTCGGCTGCTTCGCCCTGGCGCAACAGCACTGGCAACGCCCAGCTCAAGGTATCGCCCAGGCTGTGCTGATAATACTGAGCGGTCCACAGACACAGCTTGAACAGGGATGGCGGCAGCGGCGAGGTCGGGTCGAGCAGGGCAATCGCAGGCTTGAGCTTGTCGGCCGGCACCTCACTGGTGGCGCAGACCTCGACCAGGATGCCGATCATCTCGCGCCGGCCAAACGGCACGCGGATGCGCATGCCCGGGGTCAGCGGCTGGCGGGCCATGGCGGCCGTGGCCCGGTAGTCGAACAGGCGACGCAGGGGCGAGGGCAGGGCAAGGCGCAGGATGACGTCGGACACGCAGAAGGTCTCTGAAGGGCATTTCGGAACAGTTCAGGGCAGCGCCGAGCCTAGCAGACGACGGTCGGTGCATGCGACAACTTGCGTTGACGCTGCGCTCTGGTATTATTCCCCGCCTAATTACGTGCGGTATTCAACAATAGGTGTTGGGTGGCGGCACGCAGCTCGAGGAAGTGACCATGAAAGAGAATATTCATCCGAACTACGAAGTAGTTGCAGTCACCTGCAGCTGCGGCGCCAAATTCGAAACCCGTTCGACCCTGGCCAAGCCGCTGGCGATCGACGTGTGCTCCCTGTGCCACCCGTTCTACACGGGCAAGCAGAAAGTCCTGGACACCGGTGGTCGCGTACAGAAGTTCGCAGATCGCTTCGGTATGTTCGGTGCCAAGAAGTAAGATTGCGCATGGCGAAGCCCTTGGCTCTCGCGCTGCTGCAACGAAAAGCGCCCCTTGTGGGCGCTTTTTTTATGGCCGCGATTTGCGCGATGCCGGCCCAGGCCTTCTGCCCACTGCCGGTCAAGCCGCAGCAAGTCGCCGTGCGCCAGGTGGTGGATGGCGATACCGTGCGCCTCAGCGATGGCCGTAGCGTACGCCTGATCGGCATCAATGCCCCCGAGCTGGGCCGCAAGGGCCGCCCAAGCGAGCCCTATGCCGACGCTGCCAGGCAGCGCCTGCAAGCCCTGATCAAGGCCAGTGATGGCCGGGTCGGGCTGGTGCGCGGAGCCGAGGCAAAGGATAAATATGGCCGTACTCTGGCGCATATCTACGGGCGTAATGGCGACAATCTTGAGGCGGTGCTGCTCAGTGAGGGCCTTGGCTTTCGCGTAGCCATAGCGCCCAATGTGCGCCTGGCAGGCTGTCAGGATGCGGCCGAACAGGCGGCTCGTTCTGCTCGCCTCGGGCTGTGGCGGCAATCACCGGTACAGCGCGAGAGCACCTTGCGCCAGTCCGGATTCGCCGTGCTCAGTGGCACCGTGCGGCGTATCGAGCGCAATCGTGGCGGGGTCTGGCTGGACCTTGGCGAGCGCTTGGTGGTGCAGGTGCCCGCTCGTCTGCAGCGGCACTTCCCGGCGCGCTTCTTCGATAACCTCAAAGGGCGCCAGGTCGAGGTTCGCGGCTGGGTGATCGACCGCTCTCGCAAGGGCGCGATCAAGCCTGGACAGCGTCGCTGGCTGCTGCCATTGACCGATCCGAGCATGCTCAAACGGTCCTCTGGCTAAAAAATTGTAGACATTCAAGGCCTCAATTGTACACACTGAATCCCGCATGCCCCGTGGGTTGTAGCGTAAAGTCGTAGGCCATGGGCCTTGACACATGTGACCGGGCAGTCTTGTCGCCCCCCGGCACTTTGCGTATCCTCGGCGGTCCGTCAGAACAGTAAATAAGCGGAATTGCCCACCATGTCAGACCTTAAAACCGCCGCTCTCGAATATCATGCTCAGCCTCGTCCGGGGAAACTGAGCGTCGAGCTCACCAAGCCAACCGCCACTGCGCGTGACCTGTCCCTGGCCTACAGCCCGGGCGTTGCCGAACCTGTGCGCGAGATCGGTCGTGATCCAGAGCTGGCTTACAAGTACACCGGCAAGGGCAACCTGGTCGCAGTGATCTCCGACGGTACCGCCATTCTTGGCCTGGGTGACCTCGGCCCACTGGCCTCCAAGCCGGTCATGGAAGGCAAGGGCGTTCTGTTCAAGCGTTTCGCCGGTATCGACGTCTTCGACATCGAAGTCGAGTCGGAAAGCCCACAGGCCTTCATTGACACCGTGCGCCGTATCTCGATCACCTTCGGCGGCATCAACCTCGAAGACATCAAAGCGCCAGAGTGCTTCGAAATCGAACGCACCCTGATCGAGCAGTGCGACATTCCGGTGTTCCACGATGACCAGCATGGCACCGCCATCGTCACCGCAGCCGGCATGATCAACGCCCTCGAAATCGCTGGCAAGAAACTCGAAGAAGCACAGATCGTCTGCCTGGGCGCCGGCGCTGCCGCGATCTCCTGCATGAAGCTGCTGGTCAGCATGGGTGCCAAGGTCGAGAACATCTTCATGATCGACCGTACCGGTGTTATCCACTCCGGCCGTGAAGACCTGAACCAGTACAAGGCGCAGTTCGCTCACGCTACCGACAAGCGCAGCCTGGCTGACGCTCTGCAAGGTGCTGACGTGTTCGTGGGTCTGTCCGGCCCGAACCTGCTGAGCGCTGAAGGCCTGAAGTCGATGGCTGCCAACCCGATCGTGTTCGCCTGCTCGAACCCGGATCCAGAGATCAGCCCGGAGCTGGCCCACGCCACCCGTAACGACGTGATCATGGCTACCGGTCGTTCCGACTACCCGAACCAGGTCAACAACGTGCTGGGCTTCCCGTTCATCTTCCGTGGTGCTCTGGACGTTCGCGCCAAGCGCATCAACGAAGAAATGAAGATCGCTGCGGCCATCGCTCTGAAGGATCTGGCCAAGCAGCCAGTACCTAAAGAAGTTTGCGATGCGTATGGCGTGCAGGCGCTGGAGTTTGGCCGTGAGTACATCATTCCGAAGCCGATGGACCCACGTTTGATCACTCTGGTTTCTGATGCGGTGGCCAAGGCTGCGATCGAAAGCGGTGTTGCTACTCTGCCTTATCCGAAGCATTACCCGCTGAAAAGCGTGGACGATGTTTTCAACGGTTAAGTATGGCGTAATGAAAAACCGGCCCTGATGGGCCGGTTTTTTTATGCGTGCGATTAGCCGCGCAGCAACGCCGTACACCGTCCTCTGTAGGAGCGGCCTTGTGTCGCGAAAGGCCCGCAAAGCGGGCCCAGCGATGTCGGCGGCGGAGCTGAAATTTTGGGGGCGCTGCGCACCCCTTTCGCGACACAAGGCCGCTCCTACAGGGGAATTGTGTATTTTCAGTAATAATGGCTTGGGCCGAGATTGCTGGGGGCGCTTAGCGCCCCCGGTTTTCGGACTTAGAACAGGTCCATCGGCGCCGCTTCGTCCGCTGGCAGCGGGCTGCCAGGGGCTGCGCCGTTGCCCAGTTCATCCACCGATGGCGGCGAATCTTCGGCCTTGAACAGCTCGAAGTACGCGTTCGGCGTGCTTGGGGTCGCTGCGCGGCCGCTGACCGGATCGACCCGCAGGCTGAGGATGCCTTCAGGCTCGGCTGGGGCGTGGTTGGGTTTGTCCTTCAGGGCTTCGCCCATGAAGCTCATCCAGATCGGCAGAGCCGCAGTGCCGCCGTACTCGCGGCGGCCGAGGGTTTCTGGCTGGTCGAAGCCCACCCAGACAGTGGTCACGTAGTCGGCGTTGTAGCCGGAGAACCAGGCGTCCTTGGATTCGTTGGTGGTACCGGTCTTGCCGGCCAGATCGGTACGGCCCAGGGCCATCGCGCGGCGGCCAGTGCCGCGCTTGATCACGTCCTGCAGCATGCTGGTGAGGATATAGCTGGTGCGCGGGTCGATGATCTGTTCGGCGAGCACGGGTGTCTGCGCACTGAACTGGGCGTTGGCTGCTGACGCTTCGCCCGGCAGGCCGCTGCTGATCGGCTGCTCTGGGGCGGCGATGCCGGCCTCGTCGCTGCCGCCGCCCTGCGGCACATGCGCAGGGTTGGCCGTGAACAGAGTCTCGCCGCTGCGGCTTTCGATGCGCTCGATCAGGTACGGGCTGATCTTGTAGCCGCCGTTGGCAAAAGTGCTCCAGCCGGTGGCGATTTCCATCGGGGTCAGGGTCGCGGTGCCGAGTGCCAGCGACAGGTTGCGCGGCAGGTCCTGCTTGTTGAAGCCGAACTTGGCAATGTAGTCGATGGTGCGGTCGACGCCCATCGCCTGCAGCAGGCGGATCGAGACCAGGTTGCGCGACTTGTACAGCGCTTCGCGCATGCGGATCGGGCCGAGGAAGGTATTGGTGTCGTTTTTCGGTCGCCAGACCTTGTCCAGGTACTCATCGACAAACACGATCGGCGCGTCGTTGACCAGGCTCGCGGCGGTGTAGCCGCTGTCCAGCGCCGCGCTGTAGACGAATGGCTTGAAGCTCGAGCCCGGCTGACGCTTGGCCTGCATGGCGCGGTTGTAGTTGCTCTGCTCGAACGAGAAGCCGCCGACCAGGGCACGGATCGCGCCGTTGTAAGGGTCGAGGGTGACCAGCGCACTCTGCGCGCCCGGCACCTGGCTGAACTTGAGCTTGCCTTCATCCAGGCGCTGTACGCGGACCAGATCGCCGATCTGGGCAACATCGGCAGGCGACTGTGGCGCCCGCCCTTGAGCGTTGGTGTTCAGATACGGTCGCGCCCATTTCATGGTGTCCCAGGCCACGTCCTGCTCTTCGCCGTTGCGGGTGAGCACCTTCAGGCCGGTCTTGTCGACCTGGGTGACGATGGCTGGCTCCAGCCCGCCGAGGGTGCGCTGCTTGCTCAGCTCCTGCAGCCACGCGGCGTGGGTCTTGCCCGGGAAGCGCGACTCAGGGCCGCGGTAGCCATGGCGCTCATCGTAATCGGACAAGCCATTGAGCACGGCGCTGTTGGCCATGTTCTGCATGTCGCTAGGCACGGTGGTGGTGACCCGGAAGCCCTCGGTGTAGGCCTCGCTGCCATAGCGGCCGACCATTTCGGCGCGGGCCATTTCGGCAATGTACGGTGCGTTCACTTCCGGCGTCGGTACGTGGTAGCTGGCGTTCAACGGCTCGGCCAGGGCGGCGTCGTAGCTGGCCTGGTCGATCTTGCCGAGCTTGTACATGCGCCCCAGGATCCAGTCGCGGCGCTCTTTGGCCCGGGTTGGGTTGGCCAGCGGATTGAAGCGCGAAGGGGCCTTGGGTAGGCCGGCGATCATGGCCATTTGCGCCAGGCTGATGTCGCGGATCGACTTGCCGTAATAGACCTGCGCCGCCGCATCGATGCCGTAGGCGCGGTTGCCCAGGTAGATCTTGTTGACGTACAGCTCGAGGATCTCGTCCTTGGTCAGTTCGCGTTCGATCTGCAGAGCCAGCAGGATTTCATTGGTCTTGCGCGAGAAGCTGCGTTCGCTGGTGAGGAAGAAGTTCTTCGCCACCTGCATGGTGATAGTGCTGCCACCGGTCTGGATATGACCAGACTTGACCAGTTGGGTCGCGGCACGCATCAAGCTGCTCGGGTCGACCCCGTAATGGTTGAGGAAATTATCGTCTTCGGCTGACAGAAGCGCCTGAATGAACTGTGGGGGAATTTCCGCGAAGCGGATCGGCGAGCGGCGCATTTCGCCAAACTCGGCAATCAGCTTGCCATCGCTGCTGTACACCCTAAGGGGGATCTGCAACTGGATGCTTCTGAGCGAGTCGACCGAGGGCAGGCTGGGACTAAGATACAGAAACGCCCCGCTCAGACCGAGTACGAGGGCACAGATGACTGCGACGAAAGACCACCAGAAGAACTTCAGCAGGCGTATCAAGGCTTTTGGGTGTCCAGGTTGAGAAATGGAGTGCGCACAGGTCCGGCAGACAGGCAAAAACGCTGGGCATTATAAGCAGTTTTCGCCCTGTCGGGCGACCGCCGGGGCGAGCGGTCGGGCCAATGCCGCCGGCTGACAATCATGGAGCAGGGAGACAGCGATGCTTGGACGCTTGGGCAAGGATGCCGGTTCATTGTTGGGTGTGGAAATTGCCGCCGATTCGGTGCGCATGCTGCAGCTGCAGCGACGCCAGGGGGTTGAGCAGGTCAGTGGCTGGGCGTACCAGCCGCTGCCGGGGGCGATTGGTGATGACTGGGCGCAGGCCCCAGCTGGCCTTATAGAAGCGCTGCGCTGCGCCTTTGAGCGTAGCGGCAGCCGGCGTGCGCAGGTGGCGGTTGCGCTGCCGGGCGGGTCGGCGCTGTGCAAGCTTTGCTGCCTTCCCACCGGTTTGTCAGCGGCGCAGCTGGAACAGCGCCTGCTGGTCGATGCCGAGCACATGTTTCCGTTTGCCCTGGAAGACCTGGCGTTGGACTTTCAGGTCCTCGGCCCTGCGGTCGAGCCGTTCGGGCACGTCAATGTGCTGGTTGCTGCCTGCCGTCAGCGCTCACTGGATCAGCTCGAGCATCTGCTGCAGGCCGCTGGGCTGTGCGCGGCGGCAGTCGAAGTCGACAGCATCGCCCTGCGCCGGCTGGTGCCCGGTGGCCAGGCGTTGCTGCGTATCGAGCAGGGCGGGGCGACACTGCATGATTGGTCGGCAAGTGGCCTGCCGCAGCGTCAGGAGCTGACTTTCGGCGCCCATGAGCCCGATGATGCACGCCTGCAACGCATGCTTGAGCTGTGCAAGGCGGTGCTGCCAGGCGAGCACGGTGTGCAGGTGATCGCGGCCAGCGAGCAGGCGTCACGCTGGTTACCCGCTCTGGTTACTCAATTGCCCTGCGCTGCGCTTTCGCCGCTGCACGGCCTGGGCACGTGTGGCCTGAGCAATCGTGCCGAGCTGGCGGCGGTGGCGCCGCACATGGCGCTGGCCTGCGCCCTGGCCTTGGGCGGTGCCTGCTGATGCTGCGTCTGAACCTGCTGCCTTGGCGCGAGCGGCAGCGGCTGGCGGCGCTTCGACGGTTTCAGCTGGCTCTGATTGGCAGTCTGCTGCTGGCACTCGCCGGGGTGATCCTGCTTGACCAGCTCGCACGCCAGCGCGGGCTGCAGCAAATGGCGGTGATTGCCGAGCGGCAGGCGGGGGTCGCGCGCCTCGATAGCCAGCTGCAGCAGCTGACGGCAGTGCAGGGCAGCCACGCTGAGGTGATGGCGCAGTCAGCAGCGCTGCAAGCGCTACGCAATGATCAAGCCCTGCTGCCGAGCATGTTCACCGAGCTGGAGCAGGCACTCGGGGCCAGTTTGCAGCTGACCGAGATGTCCATTCAGGAGGGCCAGTTACAACTGCTCGGGTTGGCGGCTTCTCCTGCGGTGGTCGCGCAGTTCATTCGTGATATGCAGCAAACAAAGCGCTTCGAAGCGCTTGAGTTGAAGCACATTCGTGCGGTCGCCGATGGCGATGAGTTCCTGTTGCTGGCGCGTCTGGCGGCGCTTGAGTTGTGATCAGGGCGTGGCCACCCGATTGGCAGCGACTGGCAGGCACCTCACCGATGGCAAGGCTGGCGATGCTGCTCGCGCCACTGCTGGTAGTCGCTGGCGTGGCCTGGCTGATGCGCTTTGAGGGTGTGCAGCGAACCTACCGGATGCAGGCGACAACACTGCAGGCACTGGAACAGACGCTGACGATCAAGGCCGTGCGTGTGCAGGCCTTGCCCGCCGCCCAGAAGGCACTGGCTGCCAGCCAGGTGCAGTTGCAGGACGCTCGCTGGCGCCTGGCAGCTGGGCAGGAAGTGAGTGACCTGCTCGATCAGTTGGCGCGGTTCGGCCATGTCCATGGGTTGCTGATCGAGCAGCTGGATGTCGGCGAACCAACCCAGGCGGACGGCTACCTGATCGCGCCCTTGCAGTTGCAGGTGGTGGGTCATTATTCGGCGCTGCGGGTATGGCTGGAAGACTGGCTGGGTCAGATCCGGCTGCTGCACGTCTCGACCTTGCAGCTTGCGGCGGCAAGGCCGCCCGGGATGCTGCGGCTGCGTCTGCAGGTGAAGGCTTTTGATGCGGGCCAGCAGCTGCCGGCACCTGCCTCGCTGGCTCATCAACGGGCCAGCCTGCAGGCCTCGCCACCGCAGGTCGATCCATTTCAGGCCTGGTCCGCACGCGGGGCAACCAATGACCTAGCGGGGGTGCCGTTGGCTCAGTTGCAGATGGTCGGCAGCCTCGCCCGTGAGGGCCGCTATCAAGCCTTGGTGTGGTGGTCCGGACGCTTGTATCGCGTACGCCTCGGGGATCCCTTGGGCCGCGACCAGGGTGTAGTGGTGCAGATCGATGAGGGGCAGATCGAGGTGCGCGAGCAGGTCTTGCTTGGCGGCGCCTGGCAGGAGCGTTCAACCCGGGTTGGGTTGCGAAAGCGTAGGGCCCAAGGAGGCATGGATGAAGCTCGGACAACTGACAATGCTGCTGGCGACGGTTCTGGTGATGTACGGGGCGCAGGCGAAGACCTATCAGGGTGAACCGCTGTCGCTGAATTTCCAGGATGTCGAGGTCCGTGCAGTGCTGCAGGTGCTGGCCGACTATGCCGGGATCAACCTGGTGGTCAGCGACGCGGCAACCGGCAGCGTCACCCTCAGGCTGGAGCAGGTGCCTTGGGACCAGGCATTGGATCTGGTCCTGCGCAGCAAGGGGCTGGCACGCCGGCAGGAAGGCAATGTCCTGTTGGTGGCGCCAGCGGCCGAGCTGGCCGGGCAGTCCCGTGAAGAGCGCCTGGGTCAGGAACTGGACGCCCAGTTGCAGCCGCTTGAGCGCGCCTTGTTGCCGGTGCATCACGCCAAGGCAGCGGAGCTGGCCGAGCTGTTGCTGGCGACCTTGGCCGACGACGGCATCCTGACCGGGCGCGGCAGTCTGGGCGTCGATGCGCGGACCAACACTCTGGTGGCGCACCAGCCGGCAGAGCGGCTGGCCGAACTGCGCCGGCTGGTCACCGAGCTGGATGTACCGGTGCGGCAAGTGCTGATCGAGGCGCGCATCGTAGAAGCCAACGTCGACTATGAAAAAAGCCTCGGGGTGCGCTGGGGCAAGCCGTTCACTGGCGCTGAAGGCCGCAGCGCCAACGGGCTGTTCGTCGATCTCGGCGTGGATCGGCCGACTTCGGCGGTGGGCCTGGGCCTGCTGCGCGGTGACGCCTTGCTGGACCTGGAGCTCAGCGCGATGGAAAAAAGCGGCAATGGCGAAATCATCTCGCAGCCCAAGGTGGTGACTGCCGACAAGGAAACCGCACGCATCCTCAAAGGCACCGAAGTGCCGTATCAGGAAACCAGCAAGAGTGGCGCGACCTCGGTGTCGTTTCGCGAGGCTTCGCTGTCGCTCGAAGTGACCCCGCAGATCACTGCCGATGGTCAGGTAATCATGACCGTGCGCGTGACCAAGGACGAGCCGGATTACGTCAATGCACTCAATGATGTACCACCGATCCGCAAGAATGAGGTCAACGCCAAGGTGCGCGTGGCCGATGGGCAGACGATTGTCATCGGTGGCGTCTACTCGACCACGCAAAACAATGTGGTCGACAAGGTGCCATTTTTTGGCGATCTGCCGTATGTTGGGCGGCTGTTTCGACGCGATGCATTACAAGAGAAAAAATCCGAGCTGCTGGTCTTCCTGACTCCGCGTATCATGAGTGACCAGGCGATTGCTGTGAGTCGTTGATTCTGTGCGAAATTTGATACTTGTAGGGCCCATGGGCGCTGGCAAAAGCACCATCGGGCGCCTGTTGGCCAAAGAGCTGCGCCTGCTGTTCAAGGATTCCGACAAGGAAATCGAACTGCGCACGGGCGCCAATATCCCGTGGATCTTCGACAAGGAAGGCGAGCCGGGCTTTCGCGATCGTGAAGAAGCGATGATCGCCGAGCTCTGCGAGCTGGACGGCGTAGTCGTGGCAACCGGCGGCGGCGCGGTCATGCGTGACGCCAACCGGCGAGCTTTGCATGCCGGTGGCCGGGTGATCTACCTGCACGCCTCGGTTGAGCAGCAGGTTGGCCGCACGGCGCGCGATCGCAATCGGCCGCTGTTGCGCACCGCCAACCCGGAAGCGACCCTGCGTGCCCTGCTCGAATCGCGTGATCCGCTGTATCGCGAGATCGCCGACGTGGTCGTGGAAACCGACGAACGGCCGCCGCGCATGGTGGTGCTCGACATTCTCGAGCGCCTCGAGCAGTTGCCGCCCCGCTAAGCCGGGACTATTCTCGGCCACCAGCGTCGAGGCCGGGGTTCAACCTTAGCGCGCGTGTCGCCACAGCGACGCCGCGCTCCAGACATTGTGGGGATACATGCAGACACTAAAGGTCGATCTGGGCGAGCGCAGCTACCCGATCTACATTGGCGAAGGCCTGCTGGACCAGCCTGAACTGCTGGCGCCGCACATTGCCGGCCGGCAGGTCGCCATCGTCTCCAACGAGACCGTCGCGCCTCTGTATCTGCAGCGCCTGAGCACGACTCTGGGTGCCTATTCGGTGCTGCCGGTGATACTCCCGGACGGCGAAGCACACAAGAACTGGCAAACCCTGCAACTGATTTTCGATGGCCTGCTGACGGCCCGTCATGACCGCCGCACCACCGTCATCGCACTGGGCGGCGGCGTGATCGGCGACATGGCCGGTTTTGCCGCAGCCTGCTATCAGCGTGGCGTCGACTTCATCCAGGTGCCGACCACGCTGTTGTCTCAGGTCGATTCTTCGGTAGGCGGCAAGACCGGCATCAACCATCCGCTGGGCAAGAACATGGTCGGCGCGTTCTATCAGCCCAACGCGGTGCTGATCGACACCACCAGCCTGAAGACGCTGCCAGCGCGCGAGCTGTCGGCAGGCCTGGCCGAAGTGATCAAGTACGGCCTGATCTGTGACAAGCCATTCATCGCCTGGCTCGAAGAACATATGACCGCCCTGCGCGGCCTCGATAATACAGCGCTGACAGAAGCGATTCGTCGCTCCTGCGCGGCCAAGGCTGCGGTTGTGGGCGCCGACGAACGCGAAACCGGCCTGCGCGCCACGCTCAACCTCGGCCACACCTTCGGCCATGCCATCGAAACGCATATGGGCTATGGTGTCTGGCTGCATGGCGAGGCGGTGTCGGCAGGTACCGTGATGGCGCTGGAAATGTCCATGCGCCTGGGCTGGATTGACCAGGCCGAACGTGATCGCTCTGTTCGCCTGCTGCAGGACGCAGGATTGCCGGTGGTGCCACCACAGGAAATGACCCCGGCGCATTTCATGGAGCATATGGCGGTCGACAAAAAGGTCCTCGACGGGCGCATGCGGCTGGTGCTGTTGCGCCAGCTTGGCGAAGCCGTGATTACCGACGACTATCCGCAAGAGATCCTTCAGGCCACCCTGGCAGCGGATTACCGCGCCATTGTGGCCCAGCTTTGAGGTTGTGACAGCGCAATGACCAGTTTGCATGCCGATGAGGCGTTTCTCGACCATTACCAGCTGAGCCACGATCCGTTCGCGCCGCGTGTGCCCGGTTTCAAGTTCTTCCCCGCGCAGCGCAAGCCCGTGCTTGGCCAGCTGCATCACCTGGCGCGATACAGCCACCTGATGCTGGTGGTCACCGGCCCCGTGGGCAGCGGCAAGACTCTGCTGCGTCAGGCGCTGGTCGCCAGCACCAACAAGCAGTCGGTGCAGAGCGTGGTGGTCTCGGCCCGCGGTGCCAGCGACGCGGCCAGCGTATTGGGCCAGGTGGCGCAGGCGCTGGGCGTCGCGCAGCCGGAAGTGCAGGCGATCCTGTCGCAGGTCGTGCAACTGGCCCTGACCGGCCAGGAAGTCTATCTGTTGGTGGACGATGCGGAACAACTCGACGAGTCGGCACTCCAAGCGTTGCTGGAATTGGCGGCGGGCGTTGCCGAAGGGCGCCCACACGTATTCCTGTTTGGCGAGCCTTCGCTGATTGCCGGGTTGGATCAGCTCAATGCTGAGGGAGATCGTTTCCACATCATCGAGCTCGAACCCTACAGCGAGGATGAAACCCGCGAGTACCTGGAGCAACGCCTTGAAGGCGCTGGCCGCGGTATCGAGGTATTCACGGCCGAGCAGATCGCCGATATCCACGAACATGCGGATGGCTGGCCTGGCAACATCAACCAGGTTGCCCGCGACACTTTGATCGAAGCCATGATCGCCACGCGCAGCACGGCGAAGCGACCATCCATGGGGTTCAAGATGCCTAAGAAACACGTACTCGCGCTGTCTGCAGTTGTCGTGGTCGCCGTAGCGGCGGCGGTACTGATGCCGAAGAAAGGCGCTGACAAACCTGCCACCGACGCACCCGCAGCGCAGGCCCAACTGCCGCTGGGTGAAGGTCAGGCCAACAGCAGCAACCCGGCTATCGAGTTCTCTGGCTCGCAGCCGACGCCACTGCCGCTCAATGGCCAGTCGCAACCGGTCATGCGCGAGCCGCTGGCCCAGGCCGCGGGCATGGGGGATGGTGAAGAAGCCAGCCCTGCCGGCAATACCGCACTGCAGCCTGCCAATCCACCGACTGTGACTACCATTGCCCCGCCTGAAGGCGTACCGGCAGGCCCCGCCGCTGCACCTGCGCAGCCAATCGCCAGCGCTCCAGCGCCCAAGCCCGCGCCAGCCCAGCCAGCAGCCCAGCCGGCCAAGCCTGTTGCGGCGGCCAAGCCAGCCCCTGCGCCAACCCAGGTTGCGACCGCCAAGCCTGCGTCGTCTGCCGCTGGCGGCAGCGGCAACAGCGCGTGGTACGGCAGCCAGAAAGCCGGCAACTATGTGGTGCAGATTCTTGGTACCAGCTCCGAGGCGTCGGCCCAGTCGTTCGTCAAAGCGCAAGGTGGTGACTATCGCTACTTCAAGAAAACCCTGCAGGGCAAACCGCTTTACGTCGTCACTTACGGCAACTTTGCCAACCGTGATGCAGCCGTTGCTGCAATCAAGAACTTGCCAGCGAAGGTCCAGGCTGGTAAACCTTGGCCACGTACCGTCGGCAGCGTCCAACAAGAGCTGACCACGACCCGCTGATACCTTCCGGGCGGCATCACCCCGCCGCCCAGTTGCTGAGCGACTCCTGACTTTCGTCTAGCCTGCTGCGTGTGATCGCGGCAGGCTTTTCTGTCCCAGACTGCCGGCCACAAGCCCCTAGTTGCAGTTCAGGCTGAAACGCTTCAGACTCCGAACCATGCCGTACCACGGCAAATGTTCAAAAACATTCAAAAATGCGACATAAATTTACAACGATTCGTCGTTTGAATTTGTGGGCTTCCCTGTCGCTGTGCAACAATGGTTTCACGTTGCCCCCCGCAAAAAAGCTGGCATACGACCGGTGTGGATGGTAAGTGGTTGTACTAAAAAGAGATTTGCCTCCGTCGAGGGGCGAACCTGGTGAGAATGTGTCTATGAAAACAGGTCTGTACCATCCCGAAGAATTCAAGGACAACTGTGGCTTTGGCCTGATCGCCCATATGACGGGCGAGCCAAGTCACCACCTCCTGCAAACGGCCATGCAAGCGTTGACCTGCATGACCCACCGCGGCGGCATCAACGCCGACGGCAAGACCGGTGACGGTTGTGGCTTGCTCATGCAAAAGCCCGATCAGTTCCTGCGTGCCATGGCCAAAGAGCACTTTGCCGTCGAACTGCCCAAGCAGTACGCCGTCGGCATGGTGTTCTTCAACCAGGATCCGATCAAAGCCGAAGCCGCGCGGGCCAACATGGACCGCGAAATCGTCGCGGCCGGCCTGCAGCTGATCGGCTGGCGCAAGGTGCCAATCGATACCAGCGTACTGGGTCGTCTGGCCCTCGAGCGCCTGCCTCAGATCGAGCAGGTGTTCATCGGCGGTGAAGGCCTGAGCGATCAGGACATCGCCATCAAGCTGTTCAGTGCCCGTCGCCGTTCGTCCGTGGCCAACGCTCATGACGCCGACCACTACATCTGCAGCTTCTCGCACAAGACCATCATCTACAAAGGCCTGATGATGCCGGCGGACCTCGCCGCATTCTTCCCGGACCTGGGTGACGAGCGCCTGCAAACCGCGATCTGCGTGTTCCACCAGCGCTTCTCGACCAACACCTTGCCGAAATGGCCGCTGGCGCAGCCGTTCCGCTTCCTCGCCCACAACGGCGAGATCAACACCATCACCGGCAACCGCAACTGGGCCATGGCCCGGCGCACCAAGTTCGCCAACGATCTGATCCCCGATCTCGAAGAGCTTGGCCCGCTGGTCAACCGGGTCGGCTCCGACTCGTCGAGCATGGACAACATGCTCGAGCTGATGGTCACCGGCGGCATCGACCTGTTCCGTGGCGTGCGCATGCTGGTACCGCCAGCCTGGCAGAACGTCGAGACCATGGACGCCGACCTGCGCGCCTTCTACGAATACAACTCCATGCACATGGAGCCGTGGGATGGCCCGGCCGGTATCGTCATGACCGAAGGTCGCCATGCGGTCTGCCTGCTCGACCGTAACGGCCTGCGTCCAGCGCGTTGGGTCACCACCCGCAACGGCTACATCACCATCGCCTCGGAAATCGGCGTATGGGGCTACCAGCCGGAAGACGTGGTTGCCAAAGGCCGCGTGGGCCCTGGGCAGATCTTTGCCGTGGACACCGAAACCGGGCAGATCCTCGACACCGACGCTATCGACAACCGCCTCAAGTCGCGCCACCCGTACAAGCGCTGGTTGCGCCAGCATGCCACGCGCATTCAGGCCACCCTGAGCGACGACCAAGGCGCGGCCAGCTACGACGCTGACCAGCTCAAGCAGTTCATGAAGATGTTCCAGGTCACCTTCGAAGAGCGTGACCAGGTCCTGCGCCCGCTCGGTGAGCAAGGCCAGGAAGCCGTTGGTTCGATGGGCGACGACACGCCGATGGCGGTGCTGTCGCAGCGCGTGCGTTCGCCGTACGACTTCTTCCGCCAGCAGTTCGCTCAGGTGACCAACCCGCCGATCGACCCGCTGCGCGAAGCGATCGTGATGTCGCTGGAAATCTGCCTCGGCGCCGAGCGCAATATCTTCCAGGAGTCGCCTGAGCACGCTTCCCGGGTGATCCTCAGCTCGCCAGTGATCTCGCCAGCCAAATGGCGCTCGCTGATGAACCTCGAGCGTGAAGGCTTCGAGCGGCAGCTGATCGACCTCAACTACGAAGAAAGCCTGGGCCTCGAAGCGGCTATCCGCAACATTGCCGACCAGGCTGAAGAAGCGGTGCGCAGCGGCAAAACTCAGTTGGTGTTGAGCGACCGATTCATTGCCCCGGGCAAGCTGCCGGTGCACGCGTCCCTGGCCGTTGGTGCGGTGCATCACCGCCTGACCGAAAAGGGCCTGCGTTGCGACAGCAACATCCTCGTCGAGACCGCGACTGCGCGTGACCCGCATCACTTTGCTGTGCTGCTCGGCTTCGGCGCCTCGGCGGTGTACCCGTACCTGGCCTATGAAGTGCTGGCCGACCTGATCCGCACCGGTGAAGTGCTGGGCGATCTGGATGAAGTGTTCAAGTACTACCGCAAAGGCATCTCCAAGGGCCTGCTCAAGATCCTGTCGAAGATGGGCATCTCGACCATCACGTCGTACCGCGGTGCGCAGTTGTTCGAAGCCATCGGCCTGTCCGACGAAGTGGTTGGCCTGAGCTTCAAGGGCGTGCCGAGCCGCATCAAGGGTGCGCGCTTCGTCGACCTCGAGGGCGATCAGAAGCTGCTCGCCGCCGAAGCCTGGAGCGCGCGCAAGCCGATCCAGCAAGGCGGCCTGCTCAAGTTCGTCCACGGCGGCGAATACCACGCCTACAACCCGGACGTGGTCAACACCCTGCAGGCCGCAGTGCAGCAGGGCGACTACGCCAAGTTCAAGGAATACACCGCACTGGTCGACACGCGTCCTGTGTCGATGATCCGTGACCTGCTCAAGGTCAAGGTTGCCGAGCAGCCGCTGGCAATCGAGCAGATCGAGCCGCTGGAGGCCATCCTCAAGCGCTTCGACTCGGCCGGTATCTCGCTCGGCGCGCTGTCGCCCGAGGCTCACGAAGCACTGGCCGAGGCGATGAACCGCCTGGGTGCGCGCTCCAACTCCGGCGAGGGCGGCGAAGACCCGGCCCGTTACGGCACGGTCAAGAGCTCGAAAATCAAGCAGGTAGCTACTGGCCGCTTTGGCGTCACCCCGGAATACCTGGTCAACGCTGAAGTACTGCAGATCAAGGTCGCTCAGGGCGCCAAACCGGGCGAGGGCGGCCAGCTGCCTGGCGGCAAGGTCAACGGCCTGATCGCCAAGCTGCGCTATGCAGTGCCTGGCGTGACCCTGATCTCGCCACCACCGCACCATGACATCTACTCGATCGAAGACCTCGCGCAGCTGATCTACGACCTCAAGCAGGTCAATCCGCAGGCACTGGTTTCGGTCAAGCTGGTAGCAGAAGCCGGCGTCGGTACCATCGCGGCCGGTGTGGCCAAGGCCTATGCCGACCTGATCACCATCTCTGGCTACGACGGTGGCACCGGCGCTTCGCCGCTGACCTCGATCAAGTACGCCGGCGCTCCGTGGGAACTGGGCCTGGCGGAAACCCACCAGACCCTGCGCGGCAACGACCTGCGCGGCAAGGTTCGAGTACAGACCGACGGCGGCCTGAAAACTGGCCTCGACGTGATCAAGGCGGCCATTCTCGGCGCCGAGAGCTTTGGCTTCGGTACCGCGCCAATGATCGCCCTGGGTTGCAAATACCTGCGTATCTGCCACCTGAACAACTGCGCCACCGGTGTTGCCACGCAGAACGACAAGCTGCGCAAGGACCACTACATCGGCACCGTCGACATGGTGATCAACTTCTTCACCTTCGTTGCCGAAGAAACCCGCGAGTGGCTGGCCAAGCTGGGCGTCAGCAGCCTCGGCGAGCTGATCGGTCGTACCGACCTGCTGGAAATTCTGCCGGGCGACACCGAGCGTCAGCAGTATCTGGACCTCAGCCCGCTGCTGGGCAGCTCGCACATCCCGGCCGACAAGCCGCAGTTCTGCGAAGTCGACAAGAACCCGCCGTTCGACAAGGGCGAGCTGGCCGAGAAGATGGTCGAGATGGCCTTGCCGGCGATCCGCGATCAGGCCGGTGGCGAGTTCGACCTCGACATCTGCAACTGCGACCGTTCGATTGGTGCGCGTATCTCGGGTGAAATCGCCAAGCTGTACGGCAACCAGGGCATGGCCGCCAAGCCGATCACCTTCCGCTTCAAGGGCACCGCCGGGCAGAGCTTTGGCGTATGGAACGCCGGTGGCCTCAACCTGCACCTGCAGGGCGACGCCAACGACTACGTCGGCAAGGGCATGACCGGCGGCAAGGTGACCATCGTGCCGCCTGCCGGCAGCCCGTTCAAAACCCAGGAAAGCGCCATCGTCGGCAACACCTGCCTGTATGGCGCCACTGGCGGCAAGCTGTTCGCTGCCGGTACTGCCGGTGAGCGCTTCGCGGTACGTAACTCGGGCGCCCATGCGGTGGTCGAGGGTACTGGCGATCACTGCTGTGAGTACATGACCGGCGGCTTTGTCTGCGTATTGGGCAAGACCGGTTACAACTTCGGCTCTGGCATGACTGGCGGCTTCGCCTACGTGCTCGACATGGACAACAGCTTCTTCGACAAGCTCAACCACGAACTGGTGGAAATCCAGCGCATCAGTGGTGAAGCCATGGAAGCCTACCGCAGCCATCTGGCGCGGGTCCTTGCCGAGTACGTCGACGAGACTGGCAGCGAGTGGGGGCGTGAGCTCTCGGAAAACCTGGACGACTACGTGCGTCGCTTCTGGCTGGTCAAGCCAAAGGCTGCGACGCTCAAGCAGTTGTTGTCCAGCACCCGTGCCAACCCGCAGTAAAAGCAGCTGCAAGTGGCAAGCCCCAAGCTGCGGCCAAAAGCAGCATGGGGTGTTGCCCGGCTTACGTGATTGTCTTGCGGCGTGCAGCTAACGGCTCGCAGCTGCTGTGAAGAGGTATTGAAAATGGCTGAACGTCTGAACAACGACTTCCAGTTCATCGAAGTTGGGCGCAAAGACCCGAAGAAAAAACTGCTGCGCCAGCGCAAGAAGGAGTTCGTCGAGATCTACGAACCGTTCAAGCCGCAGCAGTCTGTCGACCAGGCACACCGCTGCCTGGGTTGCGGCAACCCGTATTGCGAGTGGAAGTGCCCGGTGCACAACTTCATCCCCAACTGGTTGAAGCTGGTGTCCGAAGGCAACATCCTCGCGGCAGCCGAGCTGTCGCACCAGACCAACACCCTGCCGGAAGTGTGCGGCCGGGTCTGCCCGCAGGATCGCCTGTGTGAAGGTGCCTGCACCCTCAACGACGGTTTTGGCGCAGTGACCATCGGCTCGGTCGAGAAGTACATCACCGACACCGCCTTCGCCATGGGCTGGCGCCCGGACATGTCCAAGGTCAAACCGACCGGCAAGCGGGTTGCCATCATTGGTGCCGGCCCTGCTGGTCTGGGCTGCGCCGACGTGCTGGTGCGCGCCGGGGTGACCCCGGTGGTGTTCGACCGCAACCCGGAAATTGGCGGCCTGCTGACCTTCGGCATCCCAGAGTTCAAGCTGGAAAAGACCGTGCTGAGCAATCGCCGCGAAGTCTTCACCGGCATGGGTATCGAGTTCCGCCTGAACGTTGAAGTGGGTAAGGACATCACCCTCGAGCAGCTGCTGGCCGAGTACGATGCCGTGTTCATGGGCATGGGTACCTACACCTACATGAAGGGCGGCTTCCCTGGTGAAGACCTGCCAGGCGTGCACGATGCGTTGGACTTCCTGATCGCCAACGTCAACCGCAACCTGGGCTTCGAGAAGTCGCCGGAAGACTTCGTCGACATGGCTGGCAAAAAGGTCGTGGTGCTCGGCGGTGGTGACACCGCGATGGACTGCAACCGCACTTCGATCCGCCAGGGCGCCAAGTCGGTGAGCTGCGCCTACCGTCGCGACGAAGCGAACATGCCGGGCTCGCGCAAAGAAGTGAAGAACGCCAAGGAAGAGGGCGTGAAATTCCTCTACAACCGCCAGCCCATCGCGATTGTTGGTGAAGACAAGGTTGAAGGCGTGAAGGTGGTCGAGACCCGTCTCGGCGAGCCAGATGCCCGTGGCCGTCGCAGCCCTGAGCCGATCCCGGGTTCCGAAGAGATCCTGCCGGCCGATGCGGTGGTGATCGCCTTTGGTTTCCGCCCAAGCCCGGCGCCGTGGTTCGAGCAGTTCGACATCCAGACCGACAGTCAGGGCCGGGTGATTGCGCCTGAACAGGCACGCTTCAAGCACCAGACCAGCAACCCGAAAGTTTTTGCTGGCGGCGACATGGTGCGCGGGTCGGATCTGGTGGTGACTGCGATCTTTGAAGGCCGTACTGCGGCTGAAGGGATCCTCGATTATCTCGAGGTCTGACTGATCGCCGGGGCTGCTTTGCAGCCCTTTCCGACCGGTCCGGCGCCCCGGCAAGGCCGCTCCTTGTATCTACAGGTACCGCGCAAGCCCGAGACGTGCGCGGTCCCTGTAGGAGCGGCCTTGTGTCGCGAAAGGGCCGCAGCGCGGCCCCAGGTTCTCAATTCTGCCCACAAAATCGTTTGACCCAAGACACCCAATAGACAAAACGCATGGCCTTTGCCGTGCCTTTTGCGCTGGCGTCTGAGAAAATGCCCGCACTTTTTTTCCGGATGCCGACATGACTGCCCTGAAGAACGACCGTTTCCTGCGTGCACTGCTCAAGCAACCCGTAGACGTCACGCCCGTCTGGATGATGCGCCAGGCCGGCCGTTACCTGCCGGAGTACCGCGCCAGCCGTGCCCAGGCCGGTGACTTCATGAGCCTGTGCAAGAACCCGCAGTTCGCCTGCGAGGTGACCATGCAGCCGCTTGATCGCTACCCGCTGGACGCGGCGATCCTGTTCTCGGACATCCTCACCATCCCTGATGCCATGGGCCAGGGCCTGTACTTCGAGGCCGGCGAAGGCCCGCGCTTCAAGAAGGTGGTCAGCACCCTCGCCGATATCGAGGCGCTGCCGATCCCTGATCCGCACAAGGACTTGGGTTATGTGATGGATGCGGTCAGCACCATCCGCCGTGAACTCAATGGTCGCGTGCCGTTGATCGGTTTCTCTGGTAGCCCGTGGACGCTGGCCACCTACATGGTCGAAGGCGGCTCCTCGAAAGACTTCCGCAAGAGCAAGGCCATGCTCTATGACAATCCGCAGGCGATGCACCTGTTGCTGGACAAGCTGGCTCAGTCGGTTACCAGCTACCTCAACGGGCAGATCCAGGCGGGTGCGCAGGCGGTGCAGATCTTCGATACCTGGGGCGGCAACCTGTCGGCGGCGGCGTATCAGGAGTTCTCCCTGGCGTACATGCGCAAGATCATCAGCGGGCTGATCCGTGAGCATGATGGGCGCAAGGTACCGGTCATTGTCTTTACCAAGAACGGTGGCATGTGGCTGGAGAGCATTGCTGAGTCGGGCGCCGATGCCCTGGGTCTGGACTGGACCTGCGAAATCAGCGATGCGCGGCGCCGGGTGGGTGACAAGGTGGCGTTGCAGGGCAACATGGACCCTACGGTACTGTATGCCAAGCCGGCGGCTATTCGGGCTGAGGTTGCGCGGATTTTGGCCAGCTATGGGCACGGGACTGGGCATGTGTTCAACCTTGGGCATGGGATTACGCCTGAGGTGGATCCGGAGCATGCTGGGGCGTTTATTCATGCGGTGCATGAGTTGTCGGGGCAGTATCACCAGTAATCCTGGGTGATTGGGGCTGGGCAGTATTACTGCGAGCTTATCCATTTTGGTGGTTGGCTGGGAGGGCCCCTTTCGCCCTTACGGCGAGTCACTTTTTTGGCAAACGCCCGGCGCGTGTCAACGTACCTGTCGCCTCATTACTGCTTCAACAGCCCATTAGGG
>CAUQIJ010000025.1:0-30487 GCA_963518285.1 uncultured Pseudomonas sp.
CTGACATCCTGCTCCCAAAGCAGGCGCGCTACCGGACTGCGCTACACCCCGAAATGGCTCCGCGACCTGGACTCGAACCAGGGACCCAATGATTAACAGTCATTTGCTCTACCGACTGAGCTATCGCGGAACTAAACTTCGATCTTCCGATCTCGAAGGCTGTTCAAGCCTCGATCTCTTCAACACTCTGCATTTCTGCGTTTGCGTCTCTGAGGCCGGCTATTCTACATCCTTCGATTTGCTTGTCAACCCCCAATTTGCATTCAACTTACTGATTTGCAAACTGTTTTCAGATCGTCGTTACCGCTGGCGATCTGCTTAGTGGCTGACAGCGGGGCGTATATTAGGAGCACTCGATTTTAGATGCAAGCATAAATTTCAATAATTTTACGGGGTTGCCGCGAGCCCCCGTAAATTGGGGCTTTCCCGGGATAATCAGTAGCTTACGAGCGTCCAGCGAGTCAGCTGGAGGGCGAAAACGGTCGCAGAATCCCACCTCTAAACGGTAAAAATAATCGTCCTGGCAGGCATTTTTTTTGCGGATCGATGCCCACGGCAGGAAAAAACACGAGAAACCCGCGTAAAAAAAAGCCCCGCATGTGCGGGGCTCAAGATTATTTTTTATTCGAAGACTATTTCTTCGCCTTCGACCTTGGCGGTAATCGTCGTCCCGGGCATGAACTGCCCTGCCAGGATCAACTGCGCCAGCGGGTTTTCGATCCAGCGCTGAATGGCCCGCTTCAGTGGACGTGCGCCATACACCGGGTCGTAGCCAATCGCGATCAGCTTGTCGACCGCCTCCGGGCTCAGTTCCAGCGACAGCTCGCGCTCGGCCAGACGGCTGCGCAGGCGGCCCAGCTGGATCTCGGTGATACCGGCGATCTGCTCACGGCCCAGCGGCTCGAACACCACCACCTCGTCGATCCGGTTGATGAACTCCGGCCGGAAGTGGTTACCCACCGCATCCATTACCGCCGCACGCTGCGCCTCCCGGTCGCCGACCAGCTCCTGAATCTGTGCCGAGCCGAGGTTGGAGGTCATCACAATGACCGTGTTGCGGAAGTCCACCGTACGGCCATGGCTGTCAGTCAGGCGACCGTCTTCAAGCACTTGCAGCAGCACGTTGAACACATCCGGGTGAGCCTTCTCGACCTCGTCCAGCAGCAGCACGGTGTAAGGCTTGCGCCGCACCGCTTCGGTCAGATAGCCGCCCTCTTCGTAGCCGACATAGCCTGGTGGAGCGCCGATCAGGCGAGCCACGGAATGTTTCTCCATGAACTCGGACATATCGATACGCACCATGGCCTCTTCGGTGTCGAACAGGAACTCGGCCAAGGCCTTGCACAGTTCGGTCTTACCTACCCCGGTCGGGCCGAGGAACATGAACGAGCCACTTGGCCGGTTCGGGTCAGACAGCCCGGCCCGCGAACGGCGCACGGCGTTGGCTACGGCAGTCACTGCTTCGTGCTGGCCGATCACCCGCTCGTGCAGCAGGCTTTCCATTTTCAGCAACTTGTCGCGCTCGCCTTCGAGCATTTTCGACACGGGGATGCCGGTCCACTTCGAGACCACTTCGGCGATCTCTTCTTCGGTGACCTTGTTGCGCAGCAGCTGGTTCTCGCTCTTGCCGTGCTGGTCGACCATCTGCAGGCTGCGCTCCAGGTCCGGGATCACCCCGTACTGCAGCTCGGCCATACGGCTGAGGTCGCCTTTGCGGCGGGCGGCTTCAAGCTCCTGACGGGCTTGTTCGATCTTTTGCTGGATCTGCGCCGAGCCCTGCACTTCGGCTTTTTCCGACTGCCAGATTTCTTCCAGGTCGGAGTATTCACGCTCCAGCCGCTGGATTTCTTCATGAAGTTTCTCGAGGCGTTTTTTCGCCGCCTCGTCTTCTTCTTTCTTCAGCGCCTGGGATTCGACCTTGAGCTGAATCAGGCGACGGTCAAGGCGGTCGAGCACTTCCGGCTTGGAGTCGATCTCCATACGGATGCGGCTGGCCGCTTCGTCGATCAGGTCGATGGCCTTGTCCGGCAGCTGGCGGTCGGTGATGTAGCGGTGGCTGAGCTTGGCCGCGGCAATGATCGCACCGTCGGTGATGGCCACCTTGTGGTGCACTTCATAGCGCTCTTTCAGGCCGCGCAGGATGGCGATGGTGTCTTCCTCGCTCGGCTCCTCGACCAGTACCTTCTGGAAGCGCCGCTCAAGCGCCGCGTCCTTCTCGATGAACTGGCGGTACTCATTGAGCGTAGTGGCGCCAACGCAGTGAAGCTCGCCACGGGCCAGTGCTGGCTTGAGCATGTTGCCAGCGTCCATGGCGCCCTCGCCTTTACCGGCGCCGACCATGGTGTGCAGCTCGTCGATGAACAGGATGATCTGCCCTTCCTGCTTGGACAGCTCGTTGAGCAGGCCTTTGAGGCGCTCTTCGAACTCGCCGCGGTACTTGGCGCCAGCGATCAGTGCACCCATATCCAGGGCGAGCAGGCGCTTGCCTTTGAGGCCATCCGGCACTTCGCCATTGATGATGCGCTGGGCCAGGCCTTCGGCGATGGCGGTTTTACCTACGCCAGGCTCGCCGATCAGCACCGGGTTGTTCTTGGTCCGACGTTGCAAGACCTGCACGGTGCGGCGGATTTCGTCGTCACGGCCGATCACCGGGTCAAGCTTGCCTTCTTCGGCACGCTTGGTCAGGTCGACGGTGTACTTGTCCAGAGCCTGACGCGACTCTTCGACGTTGGCGTCGTTGACCGCCGCGCCGCCACGCAGATTGTTGATGGCGTTTTCCAGGGCTTTCTTGCTGACGCCCTGGCCGAGCAGCAGCTTGCCAACCTTGCTGTTCTCGTCCATGGCCGCCAGCAGCACCAGTTCGCTGGAGATGAACTGGTCACCCTTCTGCTGGGCCAGGCGGTCAGCCTGGTTCAGCATGCGCGCCAGGTCCTGCGACATGTTCACATCGCCGGTCGGGTTCTGGATTTTCGGCAGCTGGTCGAGCTCTTTGCTCAACGCCTTGCGCAGGCTGTTGACGTCAAAGCCGACCTGCATCAGCAATGGCTTGATCGAACCACCTTGCTGGTCGATCAGCGCTTGCAGCAGGTGCAGGGGCTCGATGGCTGGGTGGTCCATGCCCACCGCCAGGGATTGCGAGTCAGATAATGCTAATTGCAGCTTGCTGGTTAATCGGTCTATTCGCATGGGGATACCTTCCTAAATAAGGGCAGGCCGGAGCGATGGACACACCTGATGAAGAAACCTGCCAGAGATGACTAATAGATAAGGCTTATTCTGGGAGTTTCAAGCTTAGCGGGGTTGATCGAGATCAGTTACGGCAACGTCCTACAAGAACTAGAACTTTTTACACAGCAGATGGGCCATCGGCAGCGATTGACTGCTTAAGCAGCGTGCGGATCGAGCCAGATCAGCGAAGCGAAGCGCCCACCTTGTGGCGTGCGTCGATAGGAATAGAAGCGTGGATCAGTGACCGTGCACAACCCGCCGCCATAGACAGCAGTAACGCCGCAGGCAGCGAGGCGGATGCGCGCCAGCTGATAGATGTCTGCCAGCAGCTTGCCCGGACGCTCACCCGCCACGAATGCCTCGGTGGCTTGCGGATGCTGTGCGGTGAAGGCGTCGCGGACTTCTTCACCTACCTCGAATGCACTCGGGCCGATGGCCGGACCGAGCCAGACCAGCACTTGGTCGGCCGGCACTGCCAGGCGCTTGAGGGTAGCTTCGAGCACACCGCCGGCCAGCCCGCGCCAGCCGGCATGGGCTGCGGCAACACGGGTACCGGCGCGATCGCAGAACAATACCGGCAGGCAATCGGCGGTCATCACCGTGCAGGCAATGTGCGCCTGGTCGGTCCAGCTCGCGTCGGCTTCAATCACCTGCGCCGGGTCAGCATCAGCCACCACCACGCCATGCACTTGCTTGAGCCAGGCGGGGTGAATGTCGAATTGCTCACTGAGGCGTCGGCGGTTTTCGCTGACGGCAGCCGGGTCGTCGCCGACATGGTCGCCGAGGTTGAAGCTGTCGTACGGCGGCAGGCTGATGCCACCCGCACGAGTGGTGACGCACGCGCGCACCGTGGCCGGGGCCGGCCAGTCGGGGCGCAGCAGCTGCGTCAGACCGTTCATCCGATAAAGCTGTCGCGGTCTTCCTGGAGCTGCTCCAGCAAGCCGACGAAGTCTTCCGGCAGTGGTGACTTCCATTGCATCCGCTCACCCGTGAGCGGGTGATCGAGGGCGAGGAAGCGTGCGTGCAGAGCTTGGCGCGGGAAGGTCTTCAGCGCGGTGACCAAATCCGGCTCGGCCGCAGGCGGGATGCGGAAGCGACCGCCGTAGGTCTGATCACCAATCAGCGGATAGCCAACGTGGGCCATGTGCACGCGGATCTGGTGGGTACGGCCGGTCTCCAGCTTGACCCGCACATGGGTGTGCGAACGGAAGCGGGTGAGCACGCGGTAGTGGCTGATGGCAGGCTTGCCGGTCTCGGTCACCGCCATGCGCTGACGCGAGCCGCCGTGGCGACCGATCGGGGCGTTGATGGTGGCACCGGCGGTGACCACGCCAATCACGATGCACTCATAGATGCGGCTGACACTGCGACTCTGCATCTGCTCGACCAGCTTGGTCTGCGCCTGCAGGGTCTTGGCCACGACCATCAGGCCGGTGGTGTCCTTGTCCAGGCGGTGGACAATACCCGCACGCGGCACATTGACGATATCCGGCACATGGTGCAGCAAGGCATTGAGCAGGGTGCCGTCGGCATGCCCGGCAGCCGGGTGGACAACCAGCCCGGCAGGCTTGTTGATCACCAGGATCTGCTCGTCTTCGTAGACGATGTTCAACGGGATGTCCTGGGCGATCCACTCGCCCTGGGCTTCCTGTTCGGCCTCAAGGACCAGCTTGGCACCGCCATAGACCGGATCGCGTGGACGCACGACTTGACCGTCGACCGTCAGACGGCCGTCCTTGATCCAGGTGGTCAGGCGCGAACGCGAGTATTCGCCGAACAGTTGGGCGGCGATCTGGTCGAGGCGCTGGCCGCCCATTTCGGACGGGACCTCTTCGCTAAGTTGGATGATCTCGGACATGCTCGATTCGGCTGGCGCACAGCCTTTGGTTTCAACTGCGCGCTTGTGGTTAAATACGGCTTCTTTTGCCCTGGGGTCAACCCGGGGGCGCTCATCATAACAGGACGGCACCGCCCAAGACAGCGGCCGTCAAAGGACGCAAGCCGCCATGCAAGTGAAACACCTGCTGCTGATCGCCCTCCTCGGGCTTACCGCTGCCTGTTCCTCGAACAAGGAAGTGATTGACGAGAACCTCAGCGAAGCCGAGTTGTACCAGCAGGCGCAGGCCGACCTGGACAACAAGAGCTACACCAGTGCCGTGAACAAGCTCAAGGCCCTGGAATCGCGCTACCCGTTCGGCCGTTACGCCGACCAGGCCCAGCTCGAGCTGATCTACGCCAACTACAAGAACACCGAGCCAGAGGCTGCCAAGTCGGCTGCCGAGCGCTTCATCCGCCTGCACCCGCAGCACCCGAACGTCGACTACGCCTATTACCTCAAAGGCCTGACCTCGTTCGACCAGGACCGTGGCCTGCTGGCGCGCTTCCTGCCGCTGGACATGACCAAGCGTGACCCGGGCGCTGCCCGCGACTCCTATAACGAGTTCGCCCAGCTGACCAGCCGCTTCCCCAACAGCCGCTACGCGCCAGACGCCAAGCAGCGCATGATCTACCTGCGCAACCTGCTGGCCTCCTACGAAATCCACGTTGCCGACTACTACATGAGCCGTCAGGCCTATGTCGCTGCTGCCAACCGTGGCCGCTACGTGGTCGAGAACTTCCAGGAAACCCCATCGGTCGGTGACGGCCTGGCGGTGATGGTCGAGGCTTACCAGCATCTGCACCTGGACGAACTGGCCAATACCAGCCTGGAAACCCTCAAGCTCAACTACCCAGACCACCCAAGCCTGGTCGACGGCAGCTTCGAGCCCAAGCAAGCCGAGGGTGATCAGCGTTCGTGGCTGTCCAAGGCGACGCTGGGCCTGATCGAGACCGACACACCGCTGCCGCCGGGCGAAACCCGCGCCAACCAGGACGTGGTTCGTCAGTTCAAGGATGCGCGTTCGGAGATTCCGCAAGACTTGCTGCCTAAAGATGAAGACGGTGATCCGATTCTGCCGGCCGGCCCGAAAGAAGCCGAAGAGAGCCGTTCGTGGTTCAGCTACGCGACCTTCGGTCTGTTTGATTGATTTGAGATAACTGCGAGCCGCCTCGCAGCTGCAACATCTCGGATTCACAAGAAAGGGAGGCCCTGGGCCTCCCTTTTTTCATGCCCGCGTCCTAGACTGTCGGCTCTTCTTCTCGACCAAGCTGGACACCATGGTTCGCCTACTTTTCTGGATCGCCCTGATCGCCGCCGCGTTCTGGCTGTGGCGCAAATTCAAGCTCAGCCAGCAGGCGCGCCCCGCGCAGCGCCTGGATGACCCGCTGACCATGGTGCGCTGCGCGCACTGCGGCGTGCACCTGCCCAATGACCGGGCGCTGCACCGCGGCAATCGGTGGTACTGCAGCCCTGCTCACCTGGAGCAAGGCCCCAAAGACTGATCAACGGTCTGCTCTGGCAAAGCCGCTGTAACCCGGTTACAGCGGCTTTTTCATGTCCGCTCGCCGGCCACACATACCTCTGCCCGACCCATTCGCTCCATTTACGACCCCCTCCCCGCCTCAACCCTTGACCCACCCGACGCAAATTCGCTAAATCCTATTTATCCGCATAAATATGAAAAATAGCCCGCATGCTCAAACCCAAGCGCAAACGTCAGAAGCTCTCGGACATGATTGTCGAGTCGGTCAAGCGCTCGATCGTCACCGAAGCGCTGCACCCCGGTGACCGTCTGCCGACCGAGCGCGAGCTGATGGAGCACTTCGAATGCTCCAAGGGCACCGCCCGCGAGGCGCTCAAGGCGCTTGAAGTCGAGGGCCTGGTCAGCACCCGCACCGGCCCGAGCGGCGGTGCCTACCTCAATGAAGTCGGCACCGAACCGGCCAGCCGTGCGCTGCGCAACTACCTGCACTTTCAGCACCTGGATGGCGAGCAGGTGTATCAGCTGCGCAAGGTCATCGAGGTCGAGCTGGCCGTGTCGGTCATGGGCCGCCTCAGTGAGGCCGACTACGCCGCGCTGCAAGCCAACATCGATTTCTGCAGCACTCCGGAAGACAGCGAAGAGGGCCAGCGCGAGCAGCGTCTGGCCGAGCTCGAGTTTCATACCCTGCTGGCCGGGCGCTGCGCCAACCCGCTGCTGAGCTTCATGGCGGTGTTTCTCAACGACCTGCTGCGCGACCTGGTGGTGCTGAAAAAAGCCTACCTACCCAAGCGCCAGCAGTTCGCCGCGGCCAATATCGACTACCACAAGCAACTGCTCGACGCCCTGCGCGCCAACGACGAAGCCGCCGTGCGCCGCTTGATGCACGAGCACATGTGCGACGCCGAACACCACATGACTGCGCTGGAAGGCGAAGTCGCCCGCAACTTCCTCCTGGAGTTCAGCCACAACCACTGATTCGCCTGGACAGAGGCCTGCACACAGGCCCGGCCGTACCCGCTTTGTCATTGCCACTCCTGCCTAATAACCACAAACAAGGAGTTACTCATGCAAAGACGTACCCTGCTCAAAGCAGGCCTTGCCCTCGGCGCCCTCGGTAGCCTCCCGTTGGGAGCGTCGCGGGTGTTCGCCGAGCAACCGTTGACCTTCTATGGCCTCAAGTCGATGTCCGGACCATTTGCCAGTTACGGCAAATACGCCGACATGGGTTCGCGCCTGGCAATTGCCGAGCACCCGCAGCTGCTCGGCCAACCGCTCAAGTACAAGGTCATCGACACCGAGGGCAACGCCGGCAAGGCGGTACGCAAGGTCCAGGAGGCCATCGGCCAGGACGGTGCGCGGTTCTTTCAAGGCTGCACGCTGTCGTCCTCGGCGCTGGCGGTGTCGAAGGAAATCAACAAGGCCGGCGGCGTGTTCATGACCCCGGTCGGCGCCGACGAGATCACCGGCAAGGACTGCAACAGCTCGACCTTTCGCTGGTCGGTGCCGACCTACGGCGCCATCCGCGAAACCCTGGTGCCCCTGATCAAGCTACTGCCCGAAGCCAAGCGCTGGTACACCATCACCCCGCAGTACGTGTTTGGCGACGCCCTGCTGGACAACGCACGCAAGGTCTTCAGCGAACACGGCATCGAGCACATCGGCAACAGCTACCACTCCCTGCAGGAGCAGGAATTCTCCGGCTACCTGACCAACGCCATTGCCGCCAAGCCGGACGTACTGGTGCTGCTCAACTTCGGCAGCCAGTCATCCAATGCCCTGCGCCAGGCGGTCAACTTCGGCATCAAGGAGCGGATGAAAGTGCTGCTGGTGTGGTCGGCCGGGCTCGACCAGTTCCAGGAGCTGGGCAGCGACGTCCTGGAAGGCGTATACCTCGGTGCGCAGTACTGGCATCAGGTCGACACCCCGCTCAACCGCGAGCTGGTCGCGGCCACGCGCAAGGCTTATGGCATCAATCCCAATTACCCCTTGGCGGCCGACTACATCGGCACGCGGGTCATGCTCGAAGCCATCATCAAGGCCAACAGCCTCGACGGCGCGGCAGTGTCCAAAGCCCTGCAGGGCATGAGTTTCCAGGGCCCGACCGGCGATGAGCTGATCCGCCCGGGTGACCATCAAGTGCTCAAGGACTACTACCTGCTGCGCGGCAAACCTCAAGCGCTGATGCGCGATGACGATGACCTGGCCGAAGTGCTGCACGCCGGTCGTTCGTTCATCGAGGTCTCTCAAACCGGTTGCGCCCTGGCCTGACGCCACGCCTTCCCACTCGACAAAATTGCAGGCGCGCGGCGCGCTGCAGAGGGCACGTTCATGCTCGATTTGTACCTGTTCCAGCTGCTCAACGGCCTTGGCCTGGGGATGATCTACTTCCTCATTGCCGTCGGCCTGACGATCATTTTCGGCTTGCTCAACTTCGTCAACTTCGCCCACGGTGCGTTTTTTCTGCTGGGCGCCTACCTGTGCTACACCGCCGTCGCGCTGACCGGCAACTTCTGGCTGGCGCTGCTGATCGCGCCGCTGGCCGTGGCCGCGCTGGCCTGGGTGGTCGAGCGGGTGCTGATCAAGCGCATCTACCACTTGCCGCACACCTTCCAGATCCTCGTCACCCTGGGTATCGCGCTGATCATTCAGGAAGCCTCGGTGCTGATCTGGGGCCCGGTCGGCAAGCACATCGCGGTACCGCCGGAGCTGCGCGGGGTGCTGATCATCGGCGACTTCATCTACCCGTATTACCGCCTGTTCCTGATCGGCTTCGCCGCCTTGATCGGCCTGGGCCTGTGGCTGCTGCTGGAGCGCACCCGCTTCGGCGCCCTGGTGCGGGCCGGCAGTGAAAGCACCGAGACAGTGTCGCTGCTGGGCACCAACATCTTCCGCCTGTTCTCGCTGACCTTTGCCCTTGGCGTAGGCCTGGCGGGTGTGGCCGGGGTGCTGTTCGCTCCGCTGCGCGGGGCACAGCCATTCGTTGGCCCGGAGATTCTCGGCATCGCCTTCGTGGTGGTGGTGATCGGCGGCATGGGCTCGTTTGGCGGTGCGCTGGTCGGCGGCCTGCTGGTCGGGGTGGTGCAAAGCATGATGAGCAGCCTCTGGCCGCAAGGCGCCAGCCTGATGATCTACGGCGCAATGGCGGCGGTGATCCTGGTTCGTCCCTACGGCCTGTTCGGGAGAGCATGAACATGACTGAGAAAAATCCACTGGCCGTGGCCAAAGGGCATGGCCCGGCGCTGCTGCTGTTGCTGGTCGTGACCCTGATCGGCTTGCCGCTGATCCTGCCTTCGACCACCCTCGCCACCGAGATCCTGATCTTTGGCCTGGCGGCGCTGGCCTGCAACCTGCTGCTGGGCTACACCGGCCTGCTCTCGTTCGGCCAGGGCATCTTCTTTGGTGCCGGTGCCTACGGCGCGGCGCTGCTGATGATCCACCTGCAATGGGGCATGCTCGGCGCGCTGGTTGGTGCTGCGCTGTTCGGCGCGCTGCTGGCCTTGCTGGTCGGTGCGCTGGCGATTCGGCGCAAGGGCATCTACTTCGTCATGCTGACCCTGGCCTTCAGCCAGATGGCGTACTTTCTGGCCTACACCCTGAGCGGCTGGACCGGCGGCGACAACGGCCTGCTCGACGTGCCACGGCCGAACATCACCGTTGCCGGGCATGTGTTGCTCGACCTGGCCGACCCGCGCCACTTCTACGCGTTTGTCGCGGTGCTGTTCCTGCTGATCTTTGCCGGCGCCCTGCGGGTGATCCGCTCACCGTTCGGCAGCACCCTGCTGGCGATCCGCGAAAATGAGACTCGCGCCGCGGCCATCGGCTATGACATCCGTCACTTCAAGATCCTGGTGTTCATGTTGTCTGGCGCCATCACCGGTATCGCCGGGGCGCTGTACGCAATGCTGCTGCACTTCGCCCCGCTGTCGAACATCGACCTGATGATGAGCGAAAACATCTTGATCATGACCATCGTTGGCGGTACCGGCTCGCTGTTCGGCTCGTTGCTCGGCGCCGGCGCGATCGTGCTGCTCGGTGACGTGCTGTCGGAGCTGTGGCCGCGTTGGCTGATGCTGCTCGGGATCATCCTGATTCTGGTGGTGGTGTTCATGCGTGGCGGGCTGTGGGGCGGCCTGGCTGATCTGGCCAGGCGCCTGCGCCCTTCGCCTGCCATCGATGGCAAAACCAAGGAGCAGCTGTAATGAGCGAATTCCTCCTCGAAACACACAACCTGCAACTGGCCTACGGGCCGTTCCATGCCGTTGATGGCGTCGATCTGAAAGTCCGCGCCGGCACCATCCACACCGTGATCGGGCCCAACGGCGCCGGCAAGACCAGTCTGTTCCATTGCCTTACCGGTGAGCGTCAGGCCACCGCCGGCAAGATCCTGCTCAACGGCCAGGACATCGTCCGCAAACCGTCCCACGGCCGCGTCGCCCTGGGCATGGCGCGCTCGTTCCAGCTCACCAGCCTGTTCCAGAACCTCAGCGTGCGCGAGAACCTGCGCCTGGCCGCGCAGGGCCGCGATGGCCTTGGCGCGCTCAACTTCTGGCGCAGCGTCGAGCACAAGCGCAGCCACTGGGACACCGCTGACCAGGTGCTTGAACGGCTCAAGCTCAACGGCCGCGCCGAGACTCTCGCCGGCGAGCTGTCGCACGGCCAGCAGCGGGTGCTGGAAGTCGGCATGTCGATCTGCGCCAAGCCTACCTTGCTGATGCTCGACGAACCCACCTCGGGCATGGGCATCGATGACATCCCGGTGATGACCGACCTGATCTGCGACCTGGGCCGCGACCACACCGTACTGCTGATCGAACACAACATGAGCATCGTCATGTCGATCAGCCAACGCATTACCGTCATGAGCCACGGCCAGATCCTGGTCGAAGGCACCCCGGATCAGGTGCGCAACGACGAACGCGTGCGTACCGCCTACCTTGGAGAGGCCGCCTGATGCTCAGCGTCGAATCGATCCATTCCTACTACGACAAGAGCCATGTGCTCGAGGGCGTTTCGCTCAAGGTCGAGGCCGGTGAGCTGGTGACCCTGCTCGGGCGTAACGGCGCCGGCAAGACCACCACCCTGCGCAGCATTCTCGGCATCGTCCGCCCGCGCCAGGGCCAGATCCACTTCAACGGCCAGCCGCTGGTCGGTCGCGAGATCTTTGACATCGCACGCCAGGGCATCGCGCTGGTGCCGGAGCACCGCGGCATCTTCCGCCAGCTGGACGTTGAAGAGAACCTCAAGATCGCCGCACGCAAGCACAGCCGCTGGCAGCTGGAGGACGTCTACGCGATGTTCCCGCGGCTCAAGGAGCGCCGCCGCAACAGCGGCTTTGCCCTGTCCGGTGGCGAGCAGCAGATGCTGGCGATTGCCCGCGCGCTGCTCAACGGGCCCAAGCTGCTGATCCTCGACGAGCCGACCGAAGGCCTGGCACCGGTGATCGTCGACGAGCTGGTGAAGATCCTGCGGCGGATCAAGGACGAAGGCCTGTCGATCCTGCTGGTCGAGCAGAACCTCAAAGTCTGCGATGCCCTCGCCGACCGCCACTACGTGCTTGAACAAGGCCGCGTGGCCTATCAGGGCAGCGCCGAGCAGTTCCGCGCCGACCCAAGCATCAAGAACCGCTACCTGGCCTTGAGCGCCTGAAGGAGACCGACCATGAACAGCCAAAACCCTATCGATCCCGCACAAGCCACACTCGGCCAAGGCGCCTTGATCAGTCGCGAGCGCCTCTGGCAGTCGCTGATGGACCTCGCCCGCCTCGGTGCCACGGCCAAGGGCGGCGTGTGCCGGCTGGCCCTGACCGACCTTGACCGCCAGGCCCGCGACCTGTTCGTGCAATGGTGCACCGAGGCCGGTTGCAGCGTCAGTGTCGACGCCATCGGTAATATTTTCGCCCGTCGCCCGGGGCGCAACCCAGACCTGGCGCCAGTGATGACCGGCAGCCATATCGACACTCAGCCCACCGGTGGCAAGTTCGACGGTTGCTATGGGGTGATGGCCGGGCTGGAGGTGATCCGCACCCTCAACGACCTCGGCCTGCAAACCGAGGCACCGCTGGAAGTGGTGGTGTGGACCAACGAAGAAGGCTCGCGCTTCCCGCCGTGCATGATGGGTTCCGGGGTATTTGCCGGCAAGTTCGACCTCGGCGAGACCCTGGCCAAGCGCGACGAGCAGGGCCTGTCGGTCGGTGCCGAGCTCGAGCGCATTGGCTACGCCGGCTCACGCGCGCCTACCGGCCATGCGGTCGGCGCCTACTTCGAGGCGCATATCGAACAAGGCCCGGTGCTGGAAGACCAGCGCACTACCATCGGCGTGGTGCAGGGTTGCCTCGGGCAGAAGTGGTTCGACCTGGTGTTGACCGGCGTCGAAGCCCACGCCGGGCCGACGCCGATGCACCTGCGCAAGGACGCGCTGGTCGGCGCCGCCGATGTAGTCAGCGCGGTCAACCGCATCGCCCATGCCCATCAACCGCATGCCTGCGGCACGGTCGGCTGCCTCAGCCTGCACCCCGGCTCGCGCAACGTGATCCCAGGCCAGGTGCACATGACCATCGACCTGCGTCACCTCGTCCCGCAGCAGCTCGATGCGATGGTCGCCGAGGTGCGTGCGGTGATAGAAGCCACCACGGCCAAGCATGGCCTGAGCTTCGAGCTGACACCAACCGCTGACTTCCCGCCGCTGTATTTCGCCGAGCAGTGTGTCGACGCCGTGCGCCAGGGCGCAGTCGCGCTGGGCCTGAGCCATCTGGATATCGTCAGCGGCGCTGGCCACGATGCGATCTTCGTCGCCGAGCTGGGCCCGGCCGGGATGATCTTCGTGCCGTGCGAAGGCGGCATCAGCCACAACGAAATCGAAAACGCCGCGCCGCAGGACCTGGCCGATGGCTGTGATGTGCTGCTGCGGGCGATGGTCCAGGCCGCCAATCAGGGAGCCCATTGAGATGACCGGCAAAACCGCTATCGGCGAGTTCACCGCCGTCGAGCTGCTCGACCTGTATCAACGGCGCCAGCTGTCTCCGCTCGAGGTGATCGATGACGTGCTGGCCCGCATCGATCAGCATAACCCGGCCGTCAACGCCTACTGCCATGTCGATGCCGAAGGCGCCCGCGCCGCCGCCCGCGCCAGCGAACAACGCTGGCAGCGCGGCGAGCCGTGTGGCCGCCTGGATGGCCTGCCGACCTCGATCAAGGACCTGACCCTGACCCGCGGCATGCCCACCCGCAAGGGCTCGCTGACATCTTCGGCGGCTGGGCCGTGGGACGTCGACGCACCGTTCAGCGGCTTCATGCGCGAAGCCGGCGCGGTGCTGCTGGGCAAAACTACCACACCCGAGTTCGGCTGGAAGGGCGTCACCGACAACCCGCTGTATGGCATCACGCGCAACCCATGGGATACCCGCCTGACTGCCGGCGGCTCATCGGGCGGTGCGGCGGCAGCGGCAGCGCTCAATCTCGGTGTGTTGCACCAGGGCAGTGATGCCGGTGGCTCGATCCGCATCCCCTGCGCGTTCACCGGCACCTTCGGCATCAAGCCAACCTTCGGCTATGTGCCGCAGTGGCCGGCCAGCGCCATGACTATCCTTTCGCACTTGGGCCCGATGACGCGCACGGTCGACGATGCTGTGCTGATGCTCGATTGCGTGGCCCGCCCCGATCCGCGCGACGGCCTGGCCGGAGCGCCGCGCCAGCGACCCTGGCTGGCCGCGGAGCAGGACTTGAGCGGCCTGCGCATCGGCTACAGCGCCGACTTTGGTTACGTCCGCGTCGACCCGCAGATTCAGGCCCTGACAGCCCAGGCAGTGCAGCGCCTGGCGCGATTAGGGGCGCAGGTCGAAGAAGTCGACCCTGGATTTACCGACCCGCTGGCAACCTTCAATACCCTGTGGTTCGCCGGCGCGGCGCGGCTGGCCAGCCAGTTGACGTCAGCCCAGCGCGGGCTGCTTGATCCGGGCCTGCGCTGGATTGCCGAGCAAGGTGCGGTCATCAGCCTTGAGCAATACACCGCAGCGCTGGAAGCACGGGCCGAGCTGGTGGCGCGGATGAACGCCTTCCATCAGCGCTACGACGTGCTGGTGTCGCCCATGATGCCGCTGGTGGCGTTTGCTGCCGGCCACAACGTGCCGCCGGGCTCGGGGCTGGAGCAGTGGATGGAATGGACGCCCTTCAGCTACCCGTTCAACCTGACCCAGCAACCGGCGGCCTCGGTGCCCTGTGGCTTCACCCGCGAAGGGCTGCCGGTGGGCCTGCAGGTGGTGGCTGGGCGCTTTGCCGATGAACAGGTGCTGCGGGTATGCAAGGTGTATGAACAGCATTACCCGACCCGCCATCTGCAGGCGCCGGTGATCGCCTGAGCAGCACATCGGGGCCGGTCTTCCGGCCCCTTCTGATTTACGCCAAACGGCCTTCGGGCGCATACGGCGCCGGGTCGATGATCGGCGCGTTGCCGGTCAATAGGTCGACAAACAGCTGGCACGAGGCCGGCGCCAGCACCAGGCCGTTGCGGTAGTGTCCGCAGTTCAGCCACAGCCCGGCGTGCCCCGGCACCGGCCCGATGTATGGCACACCCTCGGGCGAGCCTGGGCGCAGGCCGGCCCAGTGCGCCACCGGCGTGGCGTCAGCCAGCCCTGGCAGCAGCTCCACGGCGGAGGCCTTGAGGCTCTCCAGTGCCTGCTCGGTCGGGGTCTTGTCGTAGCCGGCATGTTCCAGCGTGCTGCCGATCAGGATGTGCCCGTCGCGCCGCGGGATCGCATAGCGGCCCTTGGCCAGAACCATGCTCGGCAAAAAGTCTTCGGCGCACTTGTAGAGGATCATCTGGCCCTTCACCGGCTCGACCGGCAGGGTCAGGCCCAGCGTGGCCAACAAGTCACCACTCCAGGCACCCGCGCTGAGCACCACGTCATCCGCTTCGAGCAGGCCATCGGCCGTATGCACACCGCTGATGCGCCCGTCTTGCTGGGCAAAGCCGGTGATCTGGCAGTGCTCGCGCAGTTCGACATTGGGCAATGCCGCCAGCGCTGCTTTCAGCGATTTGACCAGCCGTGGATTACGCACATTTGCCACCCCTGCCATGAAGATCGCCCGCGTGAAGCCGGCGCCGAGGCCCGGCACGGCGTCATAGGCCGCCGAGATATCCACAGCCGTCAACGGCCGCTGCTCACGCTCCGCCCACGCCAGCGCTTCGGCTTCGTCCTCCAAATCGAGCCAGTACAGGCCGGTGACATGCACCTCGGGGTCGACGCCGGTGCTGGCGAACAGGCGCTCGCCCAGCTGTGGATAAAACGCCTGCGACCAATGCGCCAACGCCGTGACGGCCGGGCTGTAGCGCCACGGATACAGCGGCGAAACGATGCCGCCACCGGCCCACGACGACTCGCGGCCGACTTCGCCTTGATCACACACCACCACCCGCTCGACCTTGGCCGCCAGGTTGAGCGCGGTCAGCAGGCCGATCACGCCACCGCCGACAACCACTACTTGCTTGTTCATCTGTCGATCCAATACCTGAAAAAACCGAGCTACCCCGTCAACCGCTCCAGCAATCCGCAGCGTCCTGGCTGCCTGGGTTGCTGCGCACACCTGCCTGATCAAGTTGATAGTCAGCGCACTGATCCTGCGCCATCAAGCCGGTCGGCAAGCGCTGCGCCTGCAGGCGGAAGCTGGCGTCATCGCGTTGCAGCTGCAGGCGGTAATAGCGGCTGTCGGCAGGCAAGCTCAATTGATGCTGGTCAGTGTCGCTGTACTGGCCGCTGCGCGCATGGTGGCGCTCCAGGCGCAACGCAGCGTCGTGCAGCAGGCCGACCACTTCGCTGCGCGCGGCGCGGCGCAAGTGTTCGTTGTAAGCGGGGTAGGCAATGGCTGCCAGAATGCCGCTCACGGCGACGACAATCAACAACTCGATCAGGCTCAGGCCTTGCTGCATGTCATGGCTCCTTCAATCTTTGCCGCCAGAGGATTCTTTGCAGCGTCTGCGCCTGGCCGGCGGGCTGCGCGTATACGGCTTCGAGCACATACCGCGCGCGGGGGTGCTGGCTGACTGCGGTCACGCGGTAGAGGGTGGCCTGGGTGCCGTCGGGCAGGTGCGCGGGCCGGTCGCTTTGGCCGAGGTTCTGCAGGTTGAACCAGCCCTGCCCGGCTGCCTGCCAGTCGCCACCAGCGGCGGTCACGTCATGGGCATCGCTTGGCGGCAAGCAGTGTTGGCACTCGCTGGGCGGGGCCACCGCGAGCCGCGCGGCGCCTTGCTGCAATACCGCCTCGGCCTGCTCCAGCGCCTGGCTGCTGGCCAGCAACAGCCCGGCCATGCGCGTTTGCAACAGCGCCTCGCGCAGGGCTGCGGTCGCGAGCAGCCCAAGTAGCAGGCTCAGCACCAGACCGATCAGCAGCACCATGCCGCGTTGGCGCTTCATTGCACTGGCAGCCGATTGCGCAGCGCTACGCTGATGGCGTACTGCTGTTCGAGATCGTGCTGTGGGTCGAAGAGGGTCAGTTGCAGGTCGACCCGCTGGCCCTGCGGGTTCGTTACCAAGGTGACGCGCAGGCTGCGCACATTGTCGATCAAGGCTTGCGGCGAGCCGCGGCGCACTATCCGCAGGCTGCCATCGCGCAGCTCGTAGGTGATGCGGCTGACCGGCAAGGCCAGGGTCTGATGGTCACCCTCGTGGGCGTCGGCCCTGACCTGCGCCCAACTGCGACAATCACTCAATACCGTCCAGTCGGCCCGGCTGCCGCTGCCGGGCAACTGCCCCACCAACAGGCTCAGTCGCGCACCGCCCTCACTGATTTGCACAGGCCTGGCAAAGGCGGCTGCGGCGCTGGCTGAGTCGAAGTCGCTGGCGTGCAAGCGCAAACAGCCGAACACGCCGGTCATGCGGATATCCTGGGCGATCCGTTGCAGCGCCAGGCGGGCGTCTTCTTGCTGCTGCACCAGCGCGCCCTGCAATCGCCAGGCTTGCACAGTGGCGACAAACACCTGGCTCGCGGCCGCCAGCAGCATCAGGCCCAAGGCCAGCGCAAGCAACCCTTCGAGCAGGCTGAAGCCCGCGTGGCTGCCCTTCATGGCCAGCCCTGCAGACTTACGCCCTGATGCTGCGGGTCACGCGCATCGGGCCAGTCGACGACCACCTCCAGCAACGGCCCGGCGCCTCGTACCCGGCCCTCGGCCTGCGCGCCAAGGGTCAGCCTGATCTGCGCCTGCCATTCTGCCAAAGCGCCCACTGAGCCACCCGCCCTCGCCTGCTCCAGCAGGCTCTGGGCAAGGTACGTCGCCTGGCTGTGCTGGCGAGCGCTGGCGGTGGCCTGTAATGCCTTGACCTGTAATGCCGCTGCGGCAAACAAGCCGAGCGCCAGCACCAGCATGCCCAGCACGACCTCGAGCAGCGTGGTGCCTTGTTGTCCGTTGCGCATCCGTGCGCTCCTTGGGAAATTTCCCGCGATGTGCCAGCCAGGTGGCCGACTGGACCTCATTTCCGCCGTACCTGAAGCTACAGCGAAGCACTTCCAGGGAGGAATGCACGGTGTGGCAACACGGGGCAACACTGATACAAATGATGTTGGCGCTCGTACTGGTCGCGGTTCTGGCGCAGTTGGCGATGCCTTCCTACAGCGCGCTCAGCCAGGACTTGCAACGGGCGGCAGCGGCGCAGCAGCTGCTCCAGGACCTTCGCTCGGCACGTAGCCAGGCCCTGTTGCAGCAGCAAGCCGTGCGGGTCGAGGCACTGCAAGCAAACTGGGGGCTGGGTTGGCGCGTGCTGGATGCTGATAGCGGGCGCTTGCTTAGCGAACACCGTTTACCGCGAGAGCTACAGATCGTTGGCAACCTGACCGACGGTGTGCGTTTCAGCGCTCGGGGCGTGCCGTTGCGCGGTAGCGGGGGGTTTCATGGCGGGAGTTTGCAGATATGCCCGCACGCAGAAGGTGGGCAACGACGCCAGATCGTCCTGGCGCCCAGCGGCAGGGTGCGCCTGCGCACAGACATGGCCCTTGAGCCATTGTGCGCAGGCCCCTGAGGAGTGGCTCAGAGCAGCGAGCGCACTCGCAGTTCCTTGGGCATCGAGAAGGTCACGTTCTCCGGGCGCCCGTCGAGCTCTTCGGCACCGGTTGCGCCCCAGGCCGTAAGCTGGTCGAGCACGCCGCGCACCAGCACTTCAGGTGCCGAAGCACCGGCAGTGACACCCACCCGGCCAATACCGTCGAACCAGCTTTGCTGCAGGTCTTCGGCGCCGTCGATCAGGTACGCCGGGGTGCCCATACGCTCGGCCAGCTCGCGCAGGCGGTTGGAGTTGGAGCTGTTCGGGCTGCCGACCACCAGCACCACATCGCATTCGTCAGCCAACTGCTTGACCGCGTCCTGGCGGTTCTGGGTGGCGTAGCAGATGTCGTCCTTGCGCGGCCCGCCGATGTTCGGGAAGCGCGCGCGCAGAGCATCGATAACCCGGCTGGTGTCATCCATCGACAAGGTGGTCTGGGTGACAAAGGCCAGGTGATCAGGGTCGCGCACCTGCAGGTTGGCCACATCCTTCTCGTCTTCGACGAGGTAGATGGAGCCGCCGTTGCTGGCGTCGTACTGGCCCATGGTGCCTTCGACTTCCGGGTGTCCGGCATGGCCGATCAGGATGCACTCACGGCCATCACGGCTGTACTTGGCCACTTCGATATGGACCTTGGTCACCAGCGGGCAGGTGGCGTCGAACACCTTCAGGCCACGGCCTGCGGCTTCCTGGCGCACGGCCTGGGAAACGCCGTGGGCGCTGAAGATGACGATCACGTCGTCCGGCACCTGGTCGAGTTCTTCAACGAAGATCGCCCCGCGGCTACGCAGGTCTTCGACCACGAACTTGTTGTGCACCACTTCGTGACGCACATAGATCGGCGGGCCGAACACTTCCAGGGCACGGTTGACGATCTCGATCGCCCGGTCGACCCCCGCACAAAAGCCGCGAGGGTTGGCGAGTTTGATTTGCATGCTCGGCTCCAGGCTTACAGGGCCTTCACCGCGAGGATCTCCACCTCGAAGCTCAGGGTCTTGCCGGCCAGTGGGTGGTTGAAGTCGATCGTCACCTGGTGCTCGTCAAAGGCTTTGACCACTCCAGGCAGCTCGGCGTTGGCAGCATCATTGAAGATCACCAGCAGCCCTTCGGACAGCTCCATGTCAGCGAACTGCGAACGCGGCATGATCTGCACGTTCTGCGGGTTCGGCTGGCCGAAGGCGTTTTCCGGGGGCACGCTGACGGTGCGCTTGTCGCCGGCCTTGAAGCCAAACAGCGCGGCTTCAAAACCCGGCAGCAGGTTGCCATCGCCAACCTTGAACACGGCCGGGGCCTTGTCGAAGGTGCTGTCGACGGTGTCGCCGTTTTCTAGGTGCAGGGCGAAGTGCAGAGTGACTTCGCTGTTCTGGCCGATACGGGTCTCAGTCATGCGCAGGCTCCTCGGACTTCTTGCTCTTGAACATATCCAGCGCCAGCATGATCGCGCCAACGGTAATTGCGCTGTCGGCGACGTTGAACGCTGGGAAGTAGTGCATGTTCTTCCAGTGGACGAGGATGAAGTCGACCACATGACCGAGCACCACGCGGTCGTACAGGTTGCCCAGCGCGCCGCCCAGCACCAGTGCCAGGGCAACTGCCAGCCAGGTTTCGTTGCGGCCCAGGCGTTTGAGCCAGACCACCAGCACCGCACTGACCACGATCGCGATCAGGGCAAACAGCCAGCGCTGCCAGCCAGCGCCGTCAGCGAGGAAGCTGAATGCAGCGCCGGTGTTGTAGGCCAGGGTCCAGCTGAAGTAGTCAGGGATGACCACGATCTGCTGGTACATGCTCAGGTTGCTGTTGAAGTACAGCTTGGTCACCTGGTCGACCACCACGATCAGCAGGCTCAACCACAGCCAGGCGAGGCGCCCGAAGCGCCCCACTGCAGGATTAGGCATAGTGACGCACCTCGCCTGCACCGCTCAGGTTGTCGACGCAACGTGCGCAGATTTCCGGGTGCTCCGGGTTCGCGCCGACATCGGCGCGGAAGTGCCAGCAACGGCCGCACTTGGCGTGACCAGACTTGACCACTTTCAGTTTGAGGCCTTCGACTTCGGTAGCCACGGCATCGGCCGGGGCCTGCACGAACGGCACTACGCTGGCTGCCGAGGTGATCAGCACGAAGCGCAGTTCGTCGCCAAGCTTGGCCAGATCAGCGCTCAGGCCTTCTTCGGCAAACAGGGTTACTTCGGCTTGCAGGTTGCCACCGATGGCCTTGGCGGCACGCTGGTTTTCCAGTTCCTTGTTGACCGCTGCCTTGACCGCCATGACCCGCTCCCAGTAGGCGCGGTTCAGCTCGAAGCCTTCTGGCAGCTCGGTAAGGCCTTCATACCAGGTATTGAGCATCACCGACTCGTTACGCTCGCCTGGCAGGTACTGCCACAGCTCGTCGGCGGTGAACGCCAGGATCGGCGCGATCCAGCGCACCAGCGCTTCGCTGATGTGGTACAGCGCGGTCTGGCACGAACGCCGGGCAACACTGTTGGCGCCGGTGGTGTACTGGCGGTCCTTGATGATGTCGAGGTAGAAGCCGCCCAGCTCCTGCACACAGAAGTTGTGCACCTTGGAGTAGACGTTCCAGAAGCGGTACTCGCTGTAGTGCTCTTCCAGCTCGCGTTGCAGCAGCAGCGCGCGGTCGACGGCCCAGCGGTCCAGCGCGAGCATGTCTTCGGCCGGCAGCAGGTCGCGAGCCGGATCGAAGCCGGACAGGTTCGACAGCAGGAAGCGCGCTGTATTGCGGATGCGGCGGTAGGCGTCGGCGCTGCGCTGGAGGATCTGGTCGGAGACGGCCATTTCACCGGAGTAGTCGGTGGCCGAAACCCACAGGCGCATGATGTCGGCGCCGAGGGTGTCGTTGACCTTCTGCGGCTCGATGGTGTTACCCAGCGACTTGGACATCTTGCGGCCGTTCTCATCGACGGTGAAGCCGTGGGTGAGCAGCTCGCGGTATGGCGCATGGTTGTCGATCGCGCAGCCGGTCAGCAGCGACGAGTGGAACCAGCCGCGGTGCTGGTCGGAGCCTTCCAGGTACAGGTCGGCGCGCGGGCCGGTGGCGTGACCGATGTCATGCGAGCCACGCAGTACGTGCCAGTGAGTAGTGCCGGAGTCGAACCAGACATCGAGGGTGTCGGTGATCTTGTCGTACTGGCCGGCTTCGTCACCGAGCAGTTCGGCAGCATCAAGCTTGAACCAGGCTTCGATGCCCTCTTGCTCAACGCGCTTGGCGACCTCTTCCATCAGCTCGACGGTGCGCGGATGCAGCTCGCCGCTCTGCTTGTCGAGGAAGAACGGGATCGGCACACCCCAGTTGCGCTGACGCGAGATGCACCAGTCAGGGCGGTTGGCGATCATCGAGTGCAGGCGCGCCTGGCCCCAGGCCGGGACGAACTTGGTTTCTTCGATGGCCTTGAGTGCACGCTCACGCAGGGTGTCGCCGCTGGCTGGCTTGCGGTCCATACCGATGAACCACTGCGCGGTGGCGCGGTAGATCAGCGGGGTCTTGTGGCGCCAGCAATGCATGTAGCTGTGGCTGATGGTTTCGGTGTGCAGCAGCGCACCGACTTCCTGCAGCTTGTCGACGATGGCCGGGTTGGCCTTCCAGATGAACTGGCCGCCAAACAGCTCGAGCGATGGCACGTAGACGCCGTTGCTCTGTACCGGGGTGAGGATTTCGTCGTTGACCATGCCGTAGCGCTTGCAAGTGACGAAGTCGTCTTCACCGTAGGCAGGTGCCGAGTGGACAACACCGGTACCGGCGCCCAGCTCGACGTATTCGGCCAGGTAAACCGGCGACAGGCGCTCGTAGAACGGGTGACGGAAGTTGATCAGCTCCAGCGCCGAGCCTGGCGCGGTGGCGATGACCGAACCTTCCAGATTCCAGCGCTTGAGGCAGGCTTCGACCAGCTCTTCGGCCAGCACCAGCAGACGCTCGCCGGTGTCGACCAGGGCGTAGGTGAACTCCGGGTGGACGTTCAGCGCCTGGTTGGCGGGGATGGTCCACGGCGTGGTGGTCCAGATGACGATGGCAGCCGGCTTGGCCAGCGCGGCCAGGCCAAAGGCGCTGGCCAGCTTGTCGGCGTCGGCGATCGGGAAGGCGACGTCGATAGTCGAGGACTTCTTGTCGGCATATTCGACTTCGGCTTCAGCCAGGGCCGAGCCGCAATCGAAGCACCAGTTCACAGGCTTGAGGCCTTTGAACACGAAGCCTTGCTTGACGATTTCGGCCAGCGCGCGGATTTCGCCCGCTTCGTTGGCAAAATTCATGGTCTTGTACGGGTTGTCCCAGTCACCCAGCACACCCAGGCGGATGAACTCGGTCTTCTGCCCTTCGATCTGCTCGGCGGCATAGGCACGGCACAGCTCACGGGTCTGGTCCGGGCTCAGGTGCTTGCCATGGGTGACCTCGACCTTGTGCTCGATCGGCAGGCCGTGGCAGTCCCAACCCGGGACGTACGGCGCGTCGAAACCGGAGAGGGTCTTGGAGCGGACAATCATGTCCTTGAGAATCTTGTTCAGCGCATGACCGATGTGGATCTTGCCGTTGGCGTAGGGCGGGCCATCGTGCAGGACGAACTTGGGACGATCCTTGCCAATCTCGCGAAGCTTCTGGTACAGGCCAATGCTGTCCCAGCGCTGCAGGATCTGCGGTTCGCGCTGTGGCAGGCCGGCCTTCATCGGGAAGGCGGTGTCCGGAAGATTAAGCGTGGCTTTGTAGTCGGTCATTTCAGGCTCTTGGTTAGCGGTTGAGCGTGCCAGTGGGCACGTGCGGCGGCGATGTCCGCATCGATCGCCGACTTCAGCGCCTCCAGGGAGGCGAATCGCTGCTCTTCGCGCAGCTTTTGGTGGAACTCCACCGTCAGACGCCGGCCATACAGGTCGCCGGCAAAATCAAGAAGATGAATCTCCAGATGAGGACGACCATCACCGGCAACGGTGGGACGTACCCCGATATTGGCAACACCCGGCCAGCATTTGCCGTCGATCTCGGCGCTGGTCAGGTAGACCCCGCTGAGTGGGATGCGGCGGCGCTTGAGCTGGATGTTGGCAGTCGGCGTGCCGAGCTGGCGGGCCAGCTTCTGGCCATGCAGCACGCGCCCGGTAATGGTGTACGGGCGGCCCAGCAGGTGTGCGGCCAGGGCGAAGTCAGCATTGGCCAGGGCGGTACGCACCTTGGTGCTGCTGACCCGCAAGCCGTCCTGCACGACTGTGTTGGCGGCCTCGACGGTAAAGCCGTACTGTTTGCCGGCCTCGACCAGAAAATCAAAGTCGCCGGCACGGTCGCAGCCAAAACGGAAGTCGTCACCGACCTCCAGGTGGCGCACACCGAGGCCATCGACCACGATCGTCTTGACGAATTCATCGGCGCTGAGCTGGCTCAGCCGCTGGTTGAAGGCCAGGCACAGGACCAGGTCGATGCCTTCGGCGGCCAGCAGCTGTACCTTGTCGCGCAGCCGCGCCAGGCGTGCTGGCGCGGTGTCGGGGGCAAAGTACTCGCGCGGCTGTGGCTCGAAGATCACCACGCAGGTCGGCAGGCCCAGCTCCCGGGCGCGGTCGCGCAGGCGCGCCAGGATTGCCTGGTGGCCACGGTGAACCCCGTCGAAGTTGCCAATGGTGGCGACACACCCCCGGTGCTCGGGGCGCAGGTTGTGAAGACCTCGAACCAGCTGCATAACGCGCTTCTTGCTCATAAAGTGGTCGATTATAACCACACCCGGGCGCTGGTGACAGGCAGCAGCGCCCTGGGGTGGCGACTAATGTGTAAAACCGACGCCTGGCCGCCCGGCACCTTAATGCAAGGCGTTGCGGGCGAACTGCCGAGGGCGCAAGCCGCAGGCGAACAGGCAAGCGAAATAGGTCACGACGCCGGCACCGATCAGGGCGCCCAGGCGCAAGAAGCGCTCGAGCATGCCGCCCTGCTCCCACGCCGGCATGTAATGCATGCCCAGCAGCAACACGGCCGACATCAGGCTGACCGCGAGGATCAGTTTGAGCAGGAACCGCGCCCAGCCTGGCTGTGGCTGGAACAAGTCCTGACGGCGCAGGCGCCAGTACAGCAAGCCGGCATTCAGGCAGGCGCCGATACTGATGGCCAGAGCCAGCCCGGCATGGGCCAGCGGGCCGACCAGTACCAGGTTGAGCAGTTGGGTCGAGATCAGGGTGAAGATGGCGATCTTTACCGGCGTGCGGATGTTCTGCTGGGCATAGAAGCCTGGGGCAAGCACCTTGATCAGGATGATCGCCAGCAGGCCTACCGAGTAGGCGATCAAGGCACGCTGGGTCATGGCTGCGTCGAATGCGCTGAACTTGCCGTACTGGAACAGCGCCACGGTCAACGGCTCGGCCAGAATCGCCAAGGCCAGGGTACACGGCAGCACCAGCAGGAAGCACAGGCGCAGGCCCCAGTCGAGAATCCGCGAGTACTCGTGGCGGTCGCGGTTGGCGTAGGTCTTGGCCAGGGTCGGCAGCAGGATGGTACCGAGAGCGACGCCGAGCACACCTGAGGGCAGCTCCATCAGGCGGTCGGCGTAGTACATCCACGACACCGAACCGGCCACCAGGAAGGAGGCGAAGATGGTGTTGATGATCAGCGAGATCTGGCTGACCGATACGCCGAGAATCGCCGGCAGCATCTGCTTGAGCACCCGCCATACACCGCTGTCGCGCAGGTTCAGGCGCGGCAGCACGAGCATGCCGATCTTCTTCAATGCCGGCAGCTGATACAGCAACTGCGCCAGGCCGCCCGCCAACACGCCCCAGGCCAGGGCCATGATCGGCTGCTCGAAGTACGGCGTCAGCAGCAGGGCGAAGGCAATCATCGCCACGTTGAGCAGGGTCGGGGTGAACGCCGGTACCGCGAAGCGGTTCCAGGTATTGAGGATCGCCCCTGCCAGCGATGACAGCGAGATCAGCAGTATATAAGGGAAGGTCACCCGCAGCAGGTCGGTGGTCAGGGCGAAGCGCTCGGCGTCGGCGGCAAAGCCCGGCGCGGTGACCCACACGATCCACGGCGCGGCGAGGATACCCAGCGCGGTGACTACGGCCAGTACCAGAGTCAGCAAGCCACTGACGTAGGCAATAAAGGTGCGCGTCGCCTCTTCGCCCTGCTGGGTCTTGTACTCGGCCAGGATCGGCACGAAGGCTTGCGAGAACGCCCCCTCCGCGAAGATGCGCCGCAGCAGGTTAGGCAGTTTGAAGGCAATGAAGAACGCATCGGTTGCTGCGCCGGCACCGAATACACGCGCCAGGATGGTGTCGCGGACAAAGCCCAGCACCCGCGAAATCATGGTGATGGAGCTGACTGCAGCCAGGGATTTGAGCAGGTTCATCGAAAAATTTTCACGCTGAGGACGGAGGACGCTACTAAAGCCGCCAAGATGTGCGATACTCCCGCGCCTTCGCAGGGGAGCCAAAATTCCCGAGTTTACAGGTCGCGGCGCAGAAAGGAATATTTCCCTCTCGCGGACCCACCACTCGGCGGAACCTTGCAGGTGGCCTTGACATCTGCCTTATGCATCGGCATGATTCGCGGCCTATTTTGTTTGCTATTTCCCTAAAGTCTTTCAAGGAGCTCGACGGTGGCCAACTCACCTTCCGCCAAGAAACGCGCAAAACAGGCTGAGAAGCGTCGCAGCCACAACGCCAGCCTGCGTTCCATGGTTCGTACCTACATCAAGAATGTAGTTAAAGCCATTGACGCAAAAGACGCCGAAAAAGCGCAAGCCGCTTACACCCTGGCTGTGCCTGTCCTCGACCGTATGGCCGACAAAGGTATCATCCACAAGAACAAGGCTGCTCGCCATAAAGGCCGTCTGAATGGCCACATCAAGGCGCTGAAAGAAACTGCAGCTGCCTAAGCGACGCGCTTGTTAAAAACCGACCTCAGGGTCGGTTTTTTATTGCCTGCGATTTATCCAAGCCTGGCTGCGATCCCCTGTAGGAGCGGCCTTGTGTCGCGAAAGGGTCGCGCAGCGGCCCCGCGATTTATGCCACACCGAAGATTGCCGGGGCCGCTACGCAGCCCTTTCCGACCGGTCCGGCGCCCCGGCAAGGCCGCTCGCAGCGAAGCGCTTACTTGCCCAGCGGGATCTTCGGCGCCCACTGCAGCCACACGTCATCTGGCTTGTCGAACAAGGCAAAGGTCTGCTTCGGACGAGCCGGGTTGCCCATCTGCTCGCCCTCTGGGGTGGCAAAGGCAATGCCGCCGTCAATCATCGTCTCAAGCGACTCGGTACGCACCGTGGCGCCCTTGAACAAACCCCAGTCGAAGCCAAAGCCGCTGCTGTTCCAGAACCGGCTGCCACCCCGTACCAGGCCGGCATAGCGCGGCTCGATGAGGATGTGAATCAGCACTCGATCAGCGCTCTGCCCCAATTCGAAGCCAGTGACCTTGCCCACCGCTACTTCGCGGTAAGTGACCGGCACACCCGGCTTGATCGAGCCACGCCGCGGGGCGCTCAGGGTAATCGGCAAGCCGACCTCCTGGCCTTTCACCTCTGGCGCCTCGGCCAGGGCGATGAAGTCACGCTGTGAGCCTTGGCTCCGGGCTGCAGGCTGCACCTCGATGTACTGCCCACCGATCAGCGTATCCAGGTTCTCGGTCTTGACCAGCCCCAACGCTGGCTTGACCACCCAGAACTGCGTGCCAACGCGAGTAATGCGGTCGGCAGCTTCGTTGATGCGCGCACGCAGCAGCACCGCCTGCAGATCGTCAGTCAGGTCGGTACTCTCGATATTACCCACCTCCAGCCCACGGAAGCGGATCGGCGTGCCCGGCTTGAGGCCATCGGCGCGCTCGACTCGGATGGTGATCAGGGTACCGGCGCGGTTGGCTGCCTCTTCACTCTCGTGCAGACGGAAGCGCGGGATATGGCGCTTGAGCGGCACGTCCGGCTTCGGCGTATCGAAGGCAATGCCCCCTGCCATCAGCGTCTGCAGTGACTCACTCTTGACCTTGATCCCGGACAGGCCGCCAGTCAGGGTTATGCCACTGGCATTCCAGAAGCGCGTCGAGCCGTTGACCAGATTGGCGTACTCCTTCTCGATGTGCACACCGATCAGAATGCGCTTGCTGTTGCGAGCAAACTGATAGCTCTGCACGTTGCCGACCTTGACCTGGCGATACATCACCGGGCTGCCCACCTCGAGCGAGCCGAGGCTGTCAGCAAACAGCACCATGTGCAGCCCTGGCGACTTCAGATCGAGCGGTGGCGCCTTGGCCCGCGCCTCGAACTCGCGCTGCGGCCGCGCGCCCTTGTCACCTGGACGAATAGCAATGTAGTTACCCTTCACCAGCGCTTCCAGGCCGGTGATACCCGCCAGGGAAATGGACGGCTTGACCACCCAGAACTGCGTGCCATCGACCAGATAGTCCTCGGCCAGGGGGTCGAGAGTCAGTTCGGCCGATGCGCTGGCCAGGTCATCTTCGATCTTCAGGGTTTTCAGCGAGCCGATCTGGATGCCTTTGTACAGCACAGGCGTACGCCCGGCCTGCAGGCCTTCAAAGTCGGTCAGTTTGACCTTGATGCGGATACCCGCCTGGGCAGCGTCAAAATCTTCATAGAGGCGGAACGGCAGGCTTGGGTCAGTCGGCGGGCTGTCCTTGCGGTGCTCAGGCGTCGCGAAGGCGATACCGCCGGCAACGATACTGCTGAGCGACTCGCTACGCACCTTGACCCCGGACAGGTCGGCGTCGATGCTGATGCCGCTGGCGTTCCAGAAGCGCGTGTGTTTGCGCACCAGGCTGGCGTAGGCAGGCTGGATGAAGACCTTCACCTCAACGGTGTCCTGATCCTCGGACAGCTTGTAGCTCTTCACCCTACCCACCTGGATCTGCTTGTAGAACACCGGGCTGTCGCGATTGAGCGAGCCAAGCCGATCGGCCTTGAGGGTCAGGTGCAGGCCAGGCTCGGAGTCAGACAGCGGCGGCGCCGAGGCCAGCGCCTTGAAGCTTTTGGTCGGCTCACCTTTGCCTGGGTCGACGGCAATGTAGTTACCCGAGACCAATGTCTCAAGGCCCGAGATACCCGCCAAGGTAACGCTCGGCTTGACCAGCCAGAAGCGCGTGCCGGTGGTCAGCTGGGTGTCTGCCGCCTTGTTCATCTCGATGGTGGCGATCACCCCGGTGTTGCTCCCGGTTGCATCCAGCTCCAGCTCGGTCACCTTGCCGACCGGCATGCCCTTGTAGATCACCTCGGTCTTGTTGGCGACGATCCCTTCACCGGTCTTGAAGCGCACCTGGATCTCCACACCGGCAGAACGGTAGGCCTGAACGCCCAGCCAGCCGCCGATGATCAACGCGATCAGCGGCAGGATCCAGATGGCCGACCAGTTCGAGGCAGGGCGGGTTTTTGCCGTAGGCACGTCACTCATGGTCGTCATCCGACTCCGTGTTATCCCAGATCAGTCGGGGATCGAAAGTTAAGGCAGCAAACATCGTCAGGATCACCACGCAGGCGAAGGCGATGGCGCCCAGATTGGCTTCAACGCTGGCAATCCGGCCAAAATTGACCACTGCCACCAGAATGGCAATGACAAAGATGTCCAGCATCGACCAGCGCCCGATGAATTCGATAAAGCGGTACATCCAGATGCGCTGCCGCGCCGACAGCGGCTGATGGCGTTGCACCGAGTACAGCAGCAGGCCGATGCCGACCAACTTGAAGGTCGGCACCAGGATGCTGGCAATGAACACCACAGCTGCGATCGGCAGCATGCCATGGTGCATCAGGGTGATGACCCCGGACATGATCGTGTCGGGGCTGCCCTTGCCCAGCGAGCTGACCGTCATGATCGGCAGCAGGTTGGCGGGGATATACAGGATGAACGCAGTGATCAGCAGCGCCCAGGTGCGCACGATGCTGTTGGGCCGTCGTGGGTGGACGATGGCACCGCAGCGGACGCAGGTCTGCCCGGCGCCATCGCCTTCCTTACGGTTCAGCTCATGGCACTCATTGCACACCAGAATTCCCGCATCAATCGCCCGCATGCAAATCCTCCCCGGACAACGCCACCCAGATCTGATGGGGCGACATCACTACCTCGAGCCAGACCTGCACCAGCAGCAAGCTGATGAAGCAGAACAGGCCGATACCGATGTTGAGTTGGGCAAGGTCGAGCAGCTTGACCATGGCGACCAGCACGCCCATGAAATAAACCTCGAGCATGCCCCACTCGCGCAGGTGGTGGTACACCCGGTAGATCAGCAAGCCGTAGCTGCGACCGATGTCCAGGCGAATACACAGCAGCACTGCCAGCTGACACAACAGCTTGAGCAAGGGGATGGCCATGCTGCAGAGAAACACCACCACGGCGATCAGGTGCATTTGCGAGTTGTACAAACCGAGCACACCGCTCCAGACGGTATCGTCGGAGGTCTGCCCGAGCAGGTGCAACTGCATGATCGGCAAGAAGTTGGCGGGGATATAAAGCAGCAGTGCTGCCAATACCAGGGCCAGGCTGCGATTGACCACGTTATGACGGTGGGCATACAGCTCGTAGCCGCAACGTGGGCACAGCGCCTTCTCATTGCGCTGCAAAGGCGGCTTGCGCAGCAACAGGTCGCACTCATGGCAGGCTATGAGGTCATCCAGCGGCAGATCGGCCAGCACTTCGGGGTCGGCAGGGTTGGGCATATGGGTGTCTGAGTGAAAGCGTGGGCTCTATTCTAGTGGTCTGGCTCGCATTGTGGGAGACGCAGAGCCGGCCTGATGCGTGACATAAACATACTGGCACATCGTTATGAGCGTTGGATTGGGTAAAAGTGCCGGGATGGTACTGGGGCGGAGGGTCTTGGTCCGCTTTAGGACCCCGAATTTCCGGATACCGGAAAAGACAAAACCCCTACCTGCTCGCGCAGATAGGGGTTTTGCGAAATGAA
>CAUQIJ010000026.1:0-29535 GCA_963518285.1 uncultured Pseudomonas sp.
CCGCGACCCCCGGCGTGACAGGCCGGTATTCTAACCGACTGAACTACCGCTGCGCATAGTGGACTTGCGTCCTGTTCCTCTCTACCGGCGCGCTTCTTGCGAAGCTGACCAGTCAGGAACATCTCAGAAAGTGGTGGGTGATGACGGGATCGAACCGCCGACCCTCTGCTTGTAAGGCAGATGCTCTCCCGGCTGAGCTAATCACCCATATTCGCTTCAAGTGTTGCCTAGTTTTACCTAGTCTTGCTTGTTACGTTTACTTCGCTGAGGCCGCGAAATTTACGCAGGTACCGATGCTAAGTCAATACCCCCATTGAATTTTTTTTCAAAAAGGGCAAAACGGATCAGGTATAGATCATCTTGCGGCTCATGCCGCCGTCCACTACAAATTCCTGACCGGTAACGAACCCGGCCTGACGCGACAGCAGCCATGCCACCAGCGCAGCGACGTCTTCTACCGTCCCTACCCTGCCGGTTGGATGCTGAGCATGGTCGGCATCGGTCAACGGCTCAGCCCTGCGCTGGGCCGGGTCACGTGCATCGATCCAGCCCGGGCTCACCGCGTTGACGCGGATCTCCGGGCCCAGGCTCATGGCCAGGGCGTGGGTCAGTGCCAGCAGCCCGCCCTTGCTCGCCGCATACGCCTCGGTATCAGGCTCGGATTGGCGTGCACGGGTCGAGGTCAGGTTGACGATGGCGCCGCCATGGGCACGCAGATACGGCGCACAGTGCTTGGCCAGCAGCATCGGGCCATTCAGATTGACCGCCAGGACCCGGTTCCACTGAGAAAGGCTCAGGCTCTCGAGGGTGTGATTGTGCGGATTGGCAATGGCAGCGTTGCACACCAGCGCGTCGAGGCGACCAAACTGGCCGAGCACCTCAGACACCCCGGCACTGACCTGGGCTTCATCGGCAACGTCCATGGAGACGAACCAGGCGTTGTCGCCAAGGGCCTTGGCCACCTTGGAACCGCGCGCGCGGTCAAGGTCGCTGATGACCACTTGCCAGCCCTCGCAGATCAGCCAGGCGGCAATGCCCAGGCCGATGCCGCGAGCGGCGCCGGTAACCAGGGCGACCCGACCGTTATGATCGGGCTCGCCGCCCTTCCAGTCGATCACAGCGCTGCCAGCCCACGCGCCAGGTCGGCTTGCAGGTCAGCAACATCTTCCAGGCCTACTGCAATGCGGATCAGACTGTCACGGATACCCGCCGCTTCACGCTCCTGTGGCGACAGACGGCCGTGGGAGGTGGTTGCCGGGTGGGTGATGGTGGTCTTGCTGTCACCCAGGTTGGCCGTGATCGAGAGCAAACGGGTAGCGTCGATGAAGCGCCAGGCGCCGTCTTTGCCGCCGTTGACCTCAAAGCTCACCACCGCACCGAAGTCACTCATCTGGCGTTTGGCCAGCTCGTGCTGCGGGTGGCTGGCGAGGCCGGCATAGTGAACCTTATCGACGCCATCCTGCTGCTCGAGCCACTGCGCCAGCGCCTTGGCACTCTCGCAGTGGGCGCGCATACGCAGCTTGAGCGTCTCCAGGCCCTTGAGGAAGACCCAGGCGTTGAACGGGCTCAGGGTCGGCCCGGCGGTACGCAGGAAGCCCACCACTTCTTTCATCTGCTCGCTGCGCCCGGCCACCGCACCGCCCATGCAACGGCCTTGGCCATCGATGAACTTGGTTGCCGAATGCACGACGATGTCAGCGCCCAGCTTCAGCGGTTGCTGCAGCGCTGGAGTGCTGAAGCAGTTGTCGACTACCAGCAACGCGCCACGGGCATGGGCGATCTCGGCCAATGCGGCGATATCGACCAGCTCGGCCAGCGGGTTGGACGGCGACTCGACGAACAGCAGCTTGGTGTTGGCCTTGATGCCCTGCTCCCAGCCGCTGAGTTCGGCCAGAGGCACGTAGTCCACCTCGACGCCAAAGCGCTTGAAGTACTTCTCGAACAGGCTGATGGTCGAGCCGAATACGCTCTGCGAGACCAGCACGTGGTCACCGGCGCTGCACAGGGCCATCACTGTCGACAGGATCGCCGACATGCCGGTCGAGGTGCCGACTGCCTGCTCGGCGCCTTCGAGGGCCGCCAAGCGCTCTTCAAACGCGCGCACGGTCGGGTTGGTGTAGCGCGAATAGACGTTGCCCGGTGTTTCACCGGCAAACCGCGCAGCTGCGTCGGCAGCCGTGCGGAACACGTAGCTGGAGGTGAAGAACAGCGCGTCGCTGTGCTCCGCCTCCGGCGTGCGGTACTGACCGGCGCGCACCGCCAGGGTGTCGAAAGCGACACCCTCGAGGTCGCTGTCCAGTCGCCCGGCATCCCATTGATCCGTCATGCCGTCACTCCCAATCAGTTGTTGTAGAGGTCGATGATCGCGCTGACAGCCTGAGTCTTGACCTTCGCCGCATCGTTGCGATTTTGCTCGATGCGCTCCAGGTAGGCGTCGTCGATGTCGCCGGTGACGTATTCACCGTCGAACACTGCGCAGTCGAAATGCTCGATCTTGATCTTGCCGCCACCGACCGAATCGATCAGGTCTGGCAAGTCCTGATAGATCAGCCAGTCGGCGCCGATCAACTCGGCCACCTGGTCGGTGGTACGGTTGTGGGCGATCAGTTCGTGGACACTCGGCATGTCGATGCCGTAGACGTTGGGGTAACGCACTGCCGGAGCAGCGGAACAGAAGTAGACGTTTTTCGCACCGGCCTCGCGGGCCATCTGGATGATCTGCTTGCAGGTGGTGCCGCGCACGATCGAGTCGTCGACCAGCATCACGTTCTTGCCGCGGAATTCCAGCTCGATGGCGTTGAGCTTCTGGCGCACCGACTTCTTGCGCGCGGCCTGGCCGGGCATGATGAAGGTACGGCCGATGTAACGGTTCTTGACGAAGCCTTCGCGGAACTTCACGCCCAGACGGTTGGCCAGCTCCAGCGCCGCGGTACGGCTGGTGTCCGGAATCGGGATGACCACGTCGATATCATGCTCAGGACGCTCGCGCATGATCTTGTCGGCGAGTTTTTCGCCCATGCGCAGCCGCGCCTTGTACACCGAGACGCCATCCATGATCGAGTCAGGACGGGCCAGGTAGACGTGCTCGAAGATGCACGGCTTGAGCAGCGGGTTATGCGCGCACTGCTTGGTGTGCAATTGGCCTTCTTCGGTGATGTACACCGCTTCGCCCGGTGCCAGGTCACGGATCAGGGTAAAGCCGAGCACGTCCAGCGCGACGCTTTCGGAGGCGATCATGTACTCCACGCCCTCGTCGGTGTGACGCTGACCGAACACCACCGGGCGGATGCCGTTGGGGTCACGGAAGCCGACGATGCCGTAGCCGGTGATCATCGCCACTACCGCGTAACCGCCAACGCAACGGCTGTGCACGTGGGAGACCGCGGCGAACACGTCTTCTTCGGTCGGCTGCAGCTTGCCGCGTACGGCCAGCTCGTGGGCGAACACGTTGAGCAGCACTTCCGAGTCGGAGTTGGTGTTGACGTGACGCAGGTCGGACTCGTAGATCTCCTTGGCCAGCTGCTCGACGTTGGTCAAGTTGCCGTTGTGGGCCAGGGTGATGCCGTACGGCGAGTTGACATAGAACGGCTGGGCCTCGGCCGAGGTCGAGCTGCCCGCAGTCGGGTAGCGCACGTGGCCAATGCCCATGTGGCCGACCAGGCGCTGCATGTGCCGCTGCTGGAACACGTCGCGCACCAGGCCATTGTCCTTGCGCAGGAATAACCGGCCGTCATGGCTGGTGACGATACCGGCAGCATCCTGGCCGCGGTGCTGGAGGACCGTAAGCGCATCATACAGCGCCTGATTGACGTTCGACTTACCGACAATACCGGTGATGCCACACATGCGACGCAACCCCTACTTTGATGAAACTTGAGTGAATAGCGCTCAAGGCCGCGATGGCCCCAGCAACTGTTCCTTGAACGGAAGATCAGCAGGTGCGCTGATCCCACTGGACATCCACTGGCTGGTGAAACCCAGGATAAGGTTTTTCGACCAGTCAGCGACCAATAGAAATTGAGGTATCAGGCGCGACTCTTGCCACCATGGGTCCTGTTGTACAGGGCCAAGGCTGAGCAGACCGACTGCCACGACAACCAAAAGGGCTCCACGGGCGGCGCCAAAGGCCATGCCCAGAAAGCGATCGGTGCCGGACAGCCCGGTCACGCGGATCAGCTCGCCTATCAGGAAATTGAGCATCGCCCCGACAATCAGCGTGGCGACAAAAAGAATGGTACAACCGGCGATGACCCGTGCCGAAGGCGTCTGGATGTAGCTTTCCAGGTACTGCGCCAACGAGCCGCCGAACATCCAGGCAACCGCACCCGCGGTGATCCAGATGACCAGCGACAGGGCTTCCTTGACGAAGCCGCGTGTCAAACTGATCAATGTGGAGACGGCGATAACAGCGATGATCGCCCAATCAACCCAGGTAAATGCCACGGTGCCGCCTGCAGACGTTTGAGGCGGCGCATTTTACCAGAGCAATGGGCTTGGGGTAAGCGGAATGTCAGGGGCTTGCTTCACCAGCACCCAGGGCGCTGGCAAAGCCACATTCCGGCGTCAGTTGCGCTCGGGCTGGAAGCGGGTCACGAAGCCCTTGAGCTTCTGCTGGCGGTTGATCACATCACGCAGGCGCTCGGCCTCGGCGCGCTCGATCAACGGCCCGACGTAGACCCGGTTCATGCCGTCGGCCGAGCGGATGTAGGCGTTGTAACCCTGGCTGCGCAAGGTCTTCTGCAGGTTGTCGGCACCGGCCCGGTTGGACAGGCTGGCCAACTGGATCGACCAGCTGACCGGCAGCCCGTTGGTGTCGATCTTGGAAGCGGCGGCAGGCTTGGCAGCGCTGGCGGTGGCTGGCGCGGTGACCGGCGCACGGCTCTCGACCTTTGGCGCAGGGGCCGGTGCCGTCACTGGCACTGGCGAAGGTGCCGCACTGATCGGCTGGCTCGGCGTGGACGGTGGCGCGGTCGATTCGTCGACCACCACCGGTGGCTGCTCGACAATCGGCTGTTGCTCGGGCACCTGGATCGTCTCGACCTGCACCTGCGGCAAGCTCGGCATGGCCGGGGCCTCGGGTGCATCGACCCGGACCTGGCGCATTTCGTCTTCGCGGGTGAACAGCATCGGCAAGAAGATCACCGCCAGTGCAACCAGCACCAACGCACCGACCATGCGCTGTTTCATTCCCTTATCCAGCACTGCCATTTACTCCGCCCTCAGGAGCCTGCTGCTCAAGCCATTGCAAGGCCTGGGCAACACAGAAAAACGAACCGAACAGCACGATCTGATCATCGCCCGTCGCGTGTGCGCACTGGCCCTGCAAAGCGGCCTCGACGCTGGGGTAAGACTTCACCGACTCACCAAGGTTCGTCAAGGCCTGCGCGAGCTCGCCAGCCGGGCGACTGCGCGGGGTATCCAGCGGTGCCACTGCCCAGCTGTCGAACAGCCCTTGCAGCGGCGCGAGCACGCCGTCGAGGTCCTTGTCGGCGAGCAAACCGAACACCGCCAGGCGCTTGCCCAGTGGTGGCCTGGCAGCCAGCCGCCGTGCCAGGTACTCGGCCGCATGCGGGTTGTGGCCGACATCCAGCAGGACCTCGACAGGGGTACCCTGCCAGGTCAGCGAACGCCGATCGAGACGGCCGGTCATGCGCGTGTCCAGCAGTGCCTGACGTACCTGCGCCGCGTCCCAGTTCAGCCCCATCAGCAGATAGGCCTGCAGCGCCAGCGCAGCGTTTTCCATAGGCAGATTGAGCAACGGCAGATCCTGCAGCTCGACCGCCGCGCCATCCAGGGTCCGGCCGCGCCAGCTCCAGCTATCAGCACTCAGGTTCAAATCGAAGTCGCGGCTGCGCAGGAATAACGGGCAGGCCAGCTCGCGGGCTTTGTCCAGCAGCGGCTGCGGCGGCTCGAGATCACCACACAGGGCCGGTTTGCCAGGACGGAAGATGCCCGCCTTCTCGAACGCCACCGACTCACGCGTGTCGCCCAGATACTCGACGTGATCGACGCCGATACTGGTGACCAGCGCCAGATCGGCATCGACCAGATTGACGGTATCCAGCCGCCCACCGAGGCCGACTTCAAGCACCACGGCATCCAGCGCCGACTGTTCGAACAGCCAGAACGCCGCCAGGGTGCCCATCTCGAAATAGGTCAGTGAGGTGTCACCGCGTGCAGCCTCGACGGCAACAAACGCCTCGCACAGGCGCTCATCGCTGGCGTCGACGCCATCGATGCGCACCCGTTCGTTGTAGCGCAGCAGGTGCGGCGAGCTGTACACGCCCACGCGCAGGCCCTGGGCCTTGAGCAAGGCGGCGACAAAGGCACAGGTCGAGCCCTTGCCGTTGGTGCCGGTAACCGTCACCACCCGCGGCGCCAGCTTGCCCAGCCCGAGCCGCTGCGCGACCTGTTGCGACCGCTCCAGGCCCATATCGATGGCCGAAGGGTGCAACTGCTCGAGATAGGCGAGCCAGTCGCCGAGGGTACGCTGGCTCATCAGGCGACGGCCGCCACTTCCTGGACCAAGGCCTCGACCGGAGTCGGCTGACCAGTCATCTGCGCCAGCAGGCGGGCCAGACGTGGACGCAGGTCGGGACGGGAGATGATCAGGTCGATCGCTCCGTGCTCCAGCAGGAACTCGCTGCGTTGGAAGCCTTCTGGCAGCTTCTCGCGCACGGTCTGCTCGATCACGCGCGGGCCGGCGAAGCCGATCAGCGCCTTGGGTTCGCCGACGATCACGTCGCCGAGCATCGCCAGGGAAGCAGAAACGCCGCCGTAGACCGGATCGGTCAGCACCGAGATGAACGGGATGCCTTCTTCACGCAGACGCGCCAGCACTGCCGAGGTCTTGGCCATCTGCATCAGCGAGATCAGCGCTTCCTGCATGCGCGCGCCGCCGGAAGCGGAGAAGCAGATCATCGGGCAGCGATGCTCCAGTGCATAGTTGGCAGCGCGCACGAAGCGCTCACCGACCACGGCACCCATCGAGCCACCCATGAACGAGAATTCGAAGGCGCTGACCACGATCGGCATGCCCATCAGGGTGCCGCTCATGGAGATCAGGGCGTCTTTCTCGCCGGTCTGCTTCTGCGCACCGACCAGGCGGTCCTTGTACTTCTTGCCATCGCGGAACTTGAGGCGGTCGACCGGCTCCAGATCGGCACCCAGTTCGGCACGGCCTTCGGCGTCGAGGAAGATGTCGATGCGCGCACGGGCACCGATACGCATGTGGTGATTGCACTTGGGGCAGACGTCGAGGGTCTTTTCCAGCTCCGGGCGATACAGCACGTTCTCGCAGGCCGGGCACTTGTGCCAGAGGCCTTCAGGCACCGAGCTTTTCTTCACCTCGGAACGCATGATCGAAGGGATCAGTTTGTCGACTAACCAGTTGCTCATGCTTCGTCTCTCCAGTATTTGACGGACGGGGACCGGTCACGCCGGCCAAGCCCTGCCCTTGAGCTCAATTTTTTCAAATGATTCGCTACCGGCTCGGTTCCGGGGCCCGCTGCAGTGCGGTGCCGGCCGGACGACCGGGCCGTGTTCAATCTGTTCGGCTGCGCCAGAGCGCGCGCCGGGCAGCACCAGGCTGCGAAAGCTATGGACGATGGCGCGCGGCCAGCCGTCACATCTGCACTCATGCCTGGCGCACTGCGCGCATGAACGCTTCGATCCTGGCCGCGTCCTTGATCCCCTTGGCCAGCTCGACCCCGCCGCTGACATCCACCGCGTAGGGCTGCACCTGGGTGATCGCCTGGGCGACGTTGTCTGCGCTCAGCCCGCCGGCCAAAATGATCGGTTTGCTCAAACGCGGCGGCACCAACGACCAGTCGAAAGCTTCACCGGTGCCACCGGGCACGCCGGCAACGAAGGTATCCAGCAGGATTCCGCTGGCACCCGCGTAGTGCTGGCAGGCCGCTTCCAGGTCATCCCCCGGGCGCACCCTCAGCGCCTTGATATACGGTCGGTTGAAGCCCGCACAATCGCTCGGGGTTTCGTCGCCGTGGAACTGTAGCAGGTCCAGCGGCACGGCCTCGAGGATCTCGTTGAGCTCGCAGCGTGAGGCATTGACGAACAAGCCGACTGTGGTCACGAACGGCGGCAGCGCAGCGATGATCGCCCGCGCCTGGTGCACGTCGACCGCGCGCGGGCTCTTGGCGTAGAACACCAGGCCAATGGCATCGGCGCCTGCATCGGCAGCCGCCAGGGCATCCTCGATGCGGGTGATCCCGCAGATTTTGCTGCGCACGTTGCTCATGGAAGGCGAACCCTGGGAAATCGGTAAGGGGCGGATGGTAGCAAACGCTGGGTCCCGCGTCAGTCCGCCAAGGTGTCGAAGCCGCTGAGAAAGTGTGGGCCGATGTAACGCTGGGGCAGCACGAACGGCTCGGGATACTCGACCTGGACCAGGTACAACCCGTACGGATGCGCGGTAACCCCGGCTTCGCGCCGGTCTCGACTTTCCAGCACTTCGCGAGCCCAGGCCACTGGCCGCTCACCGCTGCCGATGCTCATCAGCACGCCGGAAATGTTGCGCACCATGTGGTGCAGGAACGCGCTGGCGCGGATGTCGAGCACGATCATCTGGCCGTGGCGGGTCACGCGCAGGTGGTACATCTCCTTGACCGGCGACTTGGCCTGGCACTGGCTGGCACGAAAGGCGCTGAAGTCGTGGGTACCGAGCAGGCATCGAGCAGCTAGGGCCATGCGTTCGACGTCGAGTGGGCGGTGGTTCCAGGTGACTTCTTCGGCCAGGTGCGCCGGGCGGATCGGGTCGTTGTATATGACGTAGCGATAGCGTCGGGCGTTGGCCTTGAAGCGGGCATGGAAGTTTGCCGGCATGACCGTCGCCCAGGTCACGCTGATGTCATGGGGCAGGTTGTAATTGGTGCCCATGGTCCAGGCGCGCTCATCGCGCAGCGCATTGGTATCGAAATGCACAACCTGACCACTGGCATGCACACCGGCATCGGTGCGCCCAGCGCAAGACACGGTAATGGGTGCATTGGCCACCTTCGACAGGGCCTGTTCAAGCGCCTGCTGAACACTCGGCACGCCACTGGTCTGGCGCTGCCAGCCACGGTAGCGGGCGCCCTTGTATTCCACGCCCAGGGCAATCCGGGAGAAGCCTTCGGCCGCCGATTCGGCCCGGTCGATGTCGATGATGTCCAAGTGACTGAAACCTGTGGATGTAACAAAAGGCGGCAGTATAACGACAACGGCAGCCGATAGGGCTGCCGTTGCCGGGCAGGCGCCGTGTCGGCCCTGCCCCGTTTTTGCTGAACTGGCTGACTAGACCAGGCGCGAGAGCATGTCCTCAGCTTCGCTGCGCTGGGTATCGTCGCCGTCCTTGACCACTTCATCAAGGATGTCCCGCGCGCCTTGATGGTCGCCCATGTCGATGTAGGCACGCGCCAGATCAAGCTTGGTCGCGACCTCATCAGCGCCCGAGAAGAAGTCGAAGTCCAGATCGTCCAGCGGCTCCGGCTCCTGCTCGGCATCGGCTGCCGTGAACTGCGGCTCGAGCGGCGGGGTTTCCAGGCTCTGCGACAGCTTGTCGAGTTCAGCGTTGACGTCATCCAGCTCGGAGGCGAAGTTCTGCGCTGCCGGCGAGTCGTCGTCCAGCGACAGGGACAGGTCGAAGTCATCCGGCAGCTCCAGTTCGGAGATCGGGTCGAACTCGGGTATTTCATCGAATGCGGCCAGCTCCGCCGCGACATCCACCGGCGGCTCTGCTGCTGGCGGCTCGACTGGCGCATCGCCCACGTCCAGGTCGAAGTCAGCCAGGTCATCGATGGCCTGTGGCTCGGCCTGGGCTTGCGCCTGGGCCAGCAGCGCTTCGAAATCATCGTCCGCGTCGGTGGCGGCAACGGCAGGCGCAACCGGCTCGCTCAGCTCGGTTTGCGGATTATCGTCCAACGTTACCGTAAGGTCGTCCCGGGTCTGTGCCTGCAGTTGCTCATCGAGCAACAGGTCATCGTCCAGGCTGAGGTCGAAGGCAGTGTCCAGATCGTCTTCGGCAACCGGCTCGATTTCGGCCAGTGCGGCCGGCTCCGGCTCTGCTGCAGATACTGACTCGGGCTCAGTGATTACCGGCTCGGGCTCGAAAGACAGATCGTCAAGCACCGGCTCCGGCTCGGCAGCAGCAGGGATGGCCTGCTCTTCCTGCAGCAGCTCCTGCACATATTGCTCGTCCAGCTCAGCCGCCAGCGCCGCAGCACCGAGGCCGGCGGCTGCCACTGCAACCATGGCCGGGAAGCGCTCGCGCAGCGAGTCGACTTCGGCCTGATTGGCAGGATTGGCTGGCAACTGGCGGTCCTGCTCGACAAAGGCGTTCTGGTCGCCCTGGCGTGCGTAGACTTCCATCAGCTTGAGGCGCAGATCACTGCGTTGCGGCTCGGCAGCAACCGCAGGCTCGAGCAGGTCGGCGGCGTGATTCAGTCGACCACGAGCCAGGCTCAGGTCAACTTCCGTAAGCAGGGGATCAGCCGCGTCGGCTTGAGCTTCAGGCTCAGCTTCCACCACTGGCACCACCGCAGCAACCGGGACCACCGGCTTCTCGGCCGCTGTCGCCGCTGCTGCCGACGCTGCTACCACTGCTGGTGCAAGGGTCACGCTCGGCGCCGACATGTCCAGACCGTCGAAGCTGCCAGGTGGCAGATCCAGATCAGGGTTGCGATCGCCCTCCTCCGACAAGGCACGGGCCATGCGCAGGTGCTTTTCGGCCTCCTGATCGGCTTTGCGCTTACGCGCCAGCAGGAGCAGGAGCAACAGCAGCACGAGCAACGCAGAACCGGCGATCAGCGCCAGCAACAGCGGGTTGCCGAGCAACTGATCCAGAGCGCTCTGCTCCGGCCTGGCTTCGTCTGCAGGAGCGACTTGCGGCGCAGTGTCCACAGCCGCTGGCGCAGGTGCGACCACTGGCTCGGTCGGGGTTAGTTGAGCATCTACAGCAGGTACAGCAGGCTGGGCAGGCGCCTCTGCACCAGGCAGCGCAGCCGCAGCGGCCGGGTCTGGCTCGGCCGCGCCTTGCGCCTCAAGACGGGCCAGCTGGTCGTTCTTCATCTGGATCAGACGTTGCAGCTTGTCCAGCTGGCTCTGCAGGTCGGTCATGCGGCTTTTCAGTTCGTCGTTGTCACGACGGCTGGTGTCCAGGCTTTCCTGGGCCACGGCCAGCTTGTCATTGACCGCCTTGGCGTCACTACCGGCGGTCTTGCTGCCCGGGGTAACCAGGCGCAGGTTGTCGCCCTGAGCGATCTGCGCAGGCGTGGCTTCAGCGGCACCGCGGCGAGTGGCATCGAGCTGTCGGGCACGCGGCCCAAGCCTGCGCCCTTCGCGCCAGGCGGCATATTGCTCGGCTACATCGCGGTTGGCCTCGCCCTGCGGGATGCTCTGGATCTGTTGCTGATCAGGCAGGCGCAGCACCTGACCGACCTTGAGCTGGTTGATGTTGTTGCCGATGAACGCGTCCGGGTTGAGCGCCTGGATCGCCAGCATGGTCTGCTGCACCGAACCACCCTGGCTGTTGCGCGCAGCAATCTGCCAGAGCGTGTCGCGGCGCTTGGTGGTGTAGTTGGCGGCGCCACTCACGGCCGGGTTGATATTGGCTGCAGCAGGCTGCGCGCCCTGGGCCTGGGCCTGGTCGAGAAGCACGCTGTAGTCACGCAGCAAACGCCCCTGCGGCCACATTACCTGTACCAGGAACTTGACCACCGGCTCCGGCAATGGCCGGCTGGAAGTGACCCGCAACACGCTCTTGCCGTTGGGGCTGAGCACCGTGGTGAAGGTCAGGTCCTCGACGTAGGACGGATAGGCCACCCCGGCCTTGGCGAATTCCTCGCGCGAAGCGAGGCTTGGCGCCACCTCGGCAGCGGTGAGGTCGCGAACGTCGAGCAGTTCGATCTCAGCGTCCAGCGGCTGGTTTTGCGCCGACTTCAGTGTCAGCTCACCCAACCCCAGAGCATTGGCCATGCCAGACGACAGCGCCGAAGCTGCCGCCATGGCCAGAACCAGTTTGCGAATTCGAAGCATGACCTCTTCCCTTGTATGAATCGTCCCGAAACCTGCATGCGGTGCAGGACAAAGTGCTCAGCAGTATCTTTTACAGCCTGTGTTTAAGCAACAATTGGCCAACCTGCACGGCGTTGAGTGCCGCACCCTTGCGCAGGTTGTCGGTGGTCAGCCAAAGGTTGAGCTGCTCTGGCTCATCAATTCCGTGCCGTACACGACCAACATAGACCACGTCTTGGCCGACTGCGTCACCCACCGGCGTCGGATAATCATCCGCTTCGACCAATTCGATGCTCGCCGCCGCCTCCAGCGCCTGATTCACCGCGCCCAGATCCACCGGGCGCCGGCTTTGCACGGCCACACTCAAGCTATCGCCGAAAAACACCGGGACTTGAACGCAGCTCACGGAAATCTTCAGCGCCGGCATATCCAGCAGCGCCCGCAGCTCCTTGACCAGGCGCCGCTCTACCGCGCTGTGGCCATGCTCATCGACGGCGCCGACCTGGGCCAGCACATTGAACGCGATCTGCCGATCGAAGAAGCGCGGCTCCAATGGACGCGCATTGAGCAGCTCGGCGGTTTGCCGGGCCAACTCGCCCACCGCTTCCTTGCCCTGAGCCGACACCGCCAGGCTGGCCATGACCTGCACCCGCTCGATATCGAGCAGGCCCTTGAGCGGCGCCAATGCCACCGCCAGGGCTACGGCACTGGCACTTGGGCTGGTGATCAGCGCGGGCAGGCTCAGGCCGGCCACCTGCTCTGGGTTGGCCTCGGGCACCAGGGCAACGGCGTGTTCAAGCTCACCAGACAGGTCGATCACGCTGCAGCCGGCAGCCTGGGCCTTGCTGGCGAAGCTGCGGCTGACCGCAGGCCCTGCAGCAAAGAAGGCCAGCTTGACCTGGCTGAAGTCGAAGCTGTCGACCTCACGCACCCGTACCTTTTTGCCGGCGAACATCACACTGCTGCCAGCCGACTCCATGCTGGCCAACAAATGCAGGGTGCCCACCGGGAATTCGAGTTCTTCGAGGATCTGCACGAGGGTTTCACCGACGCTGCCGGTGGCGCCGATCACGGCGATATCTAGGGGTTGGCTCATGGGGAGTCCTCTGCTGAAACGGCGGGAGCGGCACTTTACTTGGATTCTCAGCCTGGGGGTACCTTGACCGCGCCATCCAGCGCCCATAAAAAAACCCGCGCTGGGCAACAGCGCGGGTTTTTTTCAGTGCAAACGCAATCAGCGTTCCAGCAGAATCCGCAGCATGCGGCGCAGCGGCTCGGCAGCACCCCACAGCAGCTGGTCACCGACGGTGAAGGCGCCCAGGTACTGGCTACCCATGTTCAGCTTGCGCAGACGACCCACCGGCACGTTGAGGGTACCGGTAACGTTGGTCGGGCTCAGTTCCTGCATGCTGATTTCACGCTGGTTCGGCACCAGTTTCACCCACGGGTTGTGCTGGCTGATCATGCCTTCGATATCGGCCAGCGGCACATCCTTGTTGAGCTTGATGGTCAGCGCCTGGCTGTGGCAACGCATGGCACCGATGCGCACGCAGATGCCGTCGACCGGGATCGGGCTCTTGAAGCGGCCAAGGATCTTGTTGGTCTCGGCCTGGGCTTTCCATTCCTCACGGCTCTGGCCATTGGGCAGCTCTTTGTCGATCCACGGGATCAGGCTACCAGCCAGCGGCACACCGAAGTTCTCGGTAGGGAAGGCTTCGCTGCGCATGGCCTCGGCAACCTTGCGGTCGATGTCGAGGATGGCGCTGGCTGGGTTGGCCAGCTCATCGCTGACGGCCGCGTTGATACCGCCCATCTGCTTGATCAGCTCACGCATGTTCTGCGCGCCAGCACCGGAAGCGGCCTGGTAGGTCATGGCGCTCATCCACTCGACCAGACCGGCTTCGAACAAGCCACCCAGGCCCATCAGCATCAGGCTGACGGTGCAGTTACCGCCGATGTAGTTCTTGGTCCCGGCATCGAGCTGCTGGTCGATTACCCGACGGTTCACCGGATCGAGGACGATGACCGCGTCATCCTGCATACGCAGCGACGATGCCGCATCGATCCAGTAACCCTGCCAGCCGGCTTCGCGCAGCTTGGGGAAAACCTCGGTGGTGTAGTCGCCGCCCTGGCAGGTCAGAATGACGTCGAGGGTCTTGAGCTCTTCAATGCTGTAGGCGTCCTTGAGCGGAGCAATGTCCTTGCCCACGTTCGGACCCTGGCCACCGACATTGGAGGTGGTGAAGAACACCGGCTCGATCAGGTCGAAGTCCTGCTCTTCCAGCATGCGCTGCATGAGCACGGAACCGACCATTCCACGCCAACCGATCAGACCTACACGTTTCATCGCAACTACACCTTTGCTAAAAAGTGGGCCGCTACCAGGGAGATTGGCAGCGGGCCAGAGAGATTACAGATTCCGCAGCGCCGCGACTACTGCATCGCCCATTTCCTTGGTGCCGACCTTGTTGCAGCCAGTCGACCAGATATCACCCGTACGCAGGCCTTGATCGAGCACCTGGCTGACTGCCTGCTCGATGGCCTCGGCAGCAGCATGCTGATTGAAGCTGTAACGCAGCATCATCGACACCGACAGGATGGTCGCCAACGGGTTGGCTACGCCGTGGCCTGCGATGTCTGGCGCCGAGCCGTGGCATGGCTCGTACATGCCCTTGTTGTTGGCATCCAGCGAGGCCGAAGGCAGCATGCCGATGGACCCGGTGAGCATGGACGCTTCATCCGAGAGGATGTCGCCGAACATGTTGTCGGTGACCATCACATCGAACTGCTTGGGTGCACGCACCAGCTGCATGGCGGCGTTGTCGACGTACATGTGGCTGAGTTCGACGTCCGGGTAATCCTTGGCCACTTCTTCAACCACTTCGCGCCACAGCTGGCTGGACGCAAGAACGTTGGCTTTGTCGACCGAGCACAGCTTCTTGCCACGCACGCGGGCCATGTCGAAACCGACCCGGGCAATCCGGCGCACTTCGCTTTCGCTGTACGGCAGGGTGTCGTAGGCCTGACGCTCGCCGCCTTCCAGCTCACGCTGGCCACGCGGGGCGCCGAAGTAGATGCCGCCGGTGAGTTCACGGACGATGAGGATGTCCAGACCCGAGACGATTTCCGGCTTGAGCGAAGAAGCGTCGGCCAGTTGCGGATAGAGAATCGCCGGGCGCAGGTTGGCGAACAGGCCCAGTTGGGCGCGGATCTTCAGCAGGCCGCGTTCAGGGCGGATGTCACGCTCGATCTTGTCCCACTTCGGCCCGCCGACGGCACCCAACAGCACCGCATCGGCGTTGCGCGCACGCTCCAGGGTGGCATCGGCCAATGGCACGCCATGGGCGTCGATGGCGGCACCACCGATCAGATCATGCTCCAGGGCGAAGCCGAGCTGGAACTTGTCGTTGGCCAGCTCCAGCACCTTGACCGCTTCGGCCATGATTTCCGGGCCGATACCGTCACCTGGGAGAATCAGAATCTGCTTGCTCATGCTTTTCTCTTATCCGTTCAAACGACGCGGCCGCCATGGCCGCGCCGAACAAAAATGAATGCTCGCCCTGCGCGCTGCTTCAGGCTTCGCGGAACAGCCATGGCTGGCTGGCGCGGTGCTTGGTTTCGAACGCCTGGATCGACTCGCTATCCTGCAAGGTCAAGCCAATGTCGTCGAGACCATTGAGCAGGCAGTGCTTGCGGAAGGCGTCGATCTCGAAGTGCAGGACCTTGCCATCAGGACGGGTGACGGCCTGCGCCTGCAGGTCAACGGTCAACTGATAGCCCGGAATGGCTTCGACCTGCTTGAACAACTCATCGACTTCTTCGTCGCTGAGGATGATCGGCAGCAAGCCGTTCTTGAAGCTGTTGTTGAAGAAGATATCAGCAAAGCTTGGCGCGATGACGCTGCGAAAGCCGTATTCGTCGAGGGCCCACGGTGCATGCTCACGGCTTGAGCCGCAACCGAAGTTTTCCCGCGCCAGCAACACGCTGGCGCCTTGGTAACGTTCGTGGTTGAGCACGAAATCCTTGTTCAACGGGCGCTTGCTGTTGTCCTGGTAAGGCTGGCCAACGTCAAGGTAGCGCCACTCATCGAACAGGTTCGGGCCGAAACCGGTGCGCTTGATCGATTTGAGAAACTGCTTGGGGATGATCTGGTCGGTGTCGACGTTGGCGCGATCCAATGGCGCGACCAGGCCAGTATGCTGGGTAAAGGCTTTCATGCTGCGCTCCCTTGAATCAACTCGCGGACATCGATGAAGTGGCCGGTCACCGCGGCAGCGGCGGCCATAGCCGGGCTGACCAGGTGGGTACGACCACCAGCGCCCTGACGGCCTTCGAAGTTACGGTTGGAGGTCGACGCGCAATGCTCGCCGCTTTCCAGCCGATCCGGGTTCATCGCCAGGCACATCGAGCAGCCCGGTTCACGCCATTCAAAGCCGGCTTCGATAAAGATCTTGTCCAGCCCTTCCTTCTCGGCCTGAGCCTTGACCAGGCCCGAGCCCGGAACCACCATCGCCTGCTTGACGGTGGCCGCGACCTTGCGGCCTTTGGCAATTTCGGCGGCAGCGCGCAAGTCTTCGATGCGCGAGTTGGTGCACGAGCCGATGAACACCCGATCAAGACGAATATCGGTGATTGCCTGGTTGGCGCTCAGGCCCATGTACTTGAGCGCGCGCTCGATCGAGCCACGCTTGACCAGATCCGGCTCGGCGGCTGGGTCCGGTACACGCTGGTCAACCGCCAGAACCATCTCTGGCGAGGTGCCCCAGCTGACCTGTGGTTTGATCTGCGCGGCGTCCAGCTCGACCACGGTATCGAATACCGCATCGGCGTCAGACACCAACCCCTGCCAGGCGGCAACCGCTTGCGGCCACTGGCTGACAGTCGGCGCGTACGGGCGGCCTTCAACGTAATCGATGGTGGTCTGGTCGACAGCGACCAGGCCAACGCGGGCGCCGGCCTCGATGGACATGTTGCAGATGGTCATGCGGCCTTCCATCGACAAGTCGCGGATGGCGCTGCCAGCAAATTCCATGGCATGGCCGTTACCGCCGGCGGTGCCGATCTTGCCGATCACCGCGAGGACGATGTCCTTGGCGGTCACGCCTTCGCCCAGCTGGCCTTCAACACGCACCAGCATGTTCTTCATTTTTTTCGCGACCAGGCACTGGGTGGCGAGCACGTGCTCGACCTCGGAAGTGCCGATGCCATGGGCCAGCGCACCAAAAGCACCATGGGTCGAGGTGTGCGAGTCGCCGCAGACCACGGTCATGCCTGGCAAGGTGGCGCCCTGCTCAGGGCTGATGACGTGGACGATGCCCTGGCGAATGTCGTTCATCTTGAATTCGACGATGCCGTATTCGTCACAGTTTTCATCGAGGGTCTGCACTTGCAGACGCGACACCTGGTCAGCGATGGCCTCGATGCCGCCCTTGCGCTCAGGGGTGGTCGGCACGTTGTGATCGGGCGTTGCGATGTTGGCGTCGATCCGCCACGGCTGCCGCTTGGCCAGACGCAGGCCTTCGAATGCCTGGGGCGACGTCACTTCGTGAATGATGTGGCGATCGATGTAGATCAACGACGAACCATCGTCGCGTCGCTTGACCTCATGCGCATCCCAGAGCTTGTCGTAAAGCGTTTTGCCGGCCATCAGACTGTTCCTCATCAGCGTCTTTCTATGCCAATAACCCCTTGGCTTGTACGGACGATGCTATGGGTTTAGATTGAATAACTCAAATTGATAATTTTTATGCTTTGGATAACCAAAAGGAATACCGGCAGTGGACCTGGCCAACCTCAGTGCGTTTATCGCCATTGCCGAGACCGGCAGTTTCTCTGGTGCAGGTGAGCGCCTGCATTTGACCCAGCCTGCCATCAGCAAACGCATCGCTGGCCTTGAGCAGCAACTGGACGTGCGTCTGTTCGATCGGCTGGGCCGCGAGGTGACCCTGACCGAGGCTGGCCGCGCCCTGCTGCCGCGTGCTTACCAGATACTCAATGTACTCGACGATACACGACGCGCCCTGAGCAATCTCACCGGGGAAGTCACGGGTAGGCTGACCCTGGCGACCAGCCACCACATTGGCCTCCACCGCCTGCCACCGTTATTGCGTGCCTTTACCCGCCAGTACCCGCTGGTCGCGCTGGATATTCAGTTCCTCGATTCGGAAGCGGCCTACGATGAAATACTCCACGGTCGGGCTGAAATCGCGGTAATCACCCTGGCCCCCGAACCGCACAACCTGGTGCGCGCGGTGCCGGTCTGGGACGATCCGCTGGATCTGGTGGCAGCCCCCGAGCACCCGCTGGCCAGCAGCGAGTCAGTAAGCCTGGCTGACGTCGCTCGCCATCCGGCGGTGTTTCCAGGTGGCAATACCTTTACCCACCACATCGTCCAGCGCCTGTTCGAAAGCCAGGGCCTGACCCCCAACATCGCCATGAGCACCAACTATCTGGAAACCATCAAGATGATGGTCTCGATCGGCCTGGCCTGGAGCGTGCTGCCGCGCACCATGCTTGATGATCAGGTGGCGCCCATCGTTTTGCCCGGCGTAAAGCTGACACGGCAGCTAGGCTACATTCTGCACACCGAGCGCACCCTCTCGAATGCCGCCAAGGCATTCATGGCCCTGCTCGACAGTCACGCCGGCAGCGCCTGACAGTTCGTTGGCGCGGCACACCACTCTCAGGGACAGGTCACTCGCCAAAGGTCTGGTATCGATGCCCAAATCAGCTAACCGTTTTCCGCGCTTGCCGCGTATTCCTGCTGTCGACCCGCAGGACTCGGAGTTGGCCTGGCAGAACGCCCCCCAGTTACTGGCGGCGCTCAATGGTGCGCAATTGGGTGCCTGGCTGTGGGATATCGACAGTGGCCGAATCAGCTGGTCGCGCGGCACTCAGGCACTGTTTGGCTTCGATCCACAGCAGCCTCTGCCCAGCGATATCGACTACCTTGACCTGCTCCCGGAGGAAGACCGCGCACGCACGCGCCTGGCGTTTCAAGCGGTGGTCAATGGCGAGCCCATCGAGCAGACCATGCGCCATCGGATTCGCTGGCCCGACGGCAGCCTGCACTGGCTGGAGGTCAGCGGCAGCCTGACCCACGACCGCAATGGCCGCCGGCAGATGATCGGAGTGATCCGCGAAATCACCCGCCAGCGCGACCGCGAGGCGGCCTTGATCAATTCTGAAAAGCGCTTTGCCAGCCTGTTTCACATGAGCCCCAACGCGATTCTGCTGAGCCGGCGCAAAGACGGCATGCTGTTCGAAGTCAATCAACATTTTGAGGACATGTTCGGCTGGCCAGGCGCGCAGATCGTCGGCAAGACCAGTATCGAACTGGGCCTGTGGGTGCATCCGCAGCAGCGCCAGCAAGTACTGGACGCGACCCGCTACAGCACCGGCCCGATCAGCATGGAAGTGCAGTTTCGCGGCAGCGGCGGCAAGGTTCATGACGGCATCCTGTGTACCCAGAGCATCGAGCTGGAAGGTGTGACGTTTCTGCTTACCACCTTTGTCGACACCAGTGAGCGCAAGCGTGCCGAGCTTGCCCTCAAGGACAGCCAGGAACGCCTCGACCTGGCGCTGGACTCTGCCCAGCTGGGCACCTGGGACTGGCATATCCCCAGCGGCATGCTCTATGGCTCGGCGCGCGCGGCGCAGTTGCATGGGCTGGAGCCGGTGCCGTTTCATGAATCCTTCGAAGCGTTTTTCGAGGGCGTGCCGGAACATGAGCGGGACGCCATGCGCGAGTCTTACCGCAGCTTGCGCGAAGGCCCGGCGGGCAGTTATCAGATCACCTACCGGGTCCAGCTGGAAAACGGCGCAGCACGCTATATAGAGAGCCGCGCTCGCCTCTACCGGGACGAGCAGGGCAATCCGCTGCGCATGGCCGGCACCTTGCTCGATATCACCGATCAGGTCGAGCGCGAGCAGCGCCTTAGCGCCTCCGAAGAAAAGTTTGCCAGCCTGTTCCAGGTCAGCCCCGATCCAATCTGCGTGACGCGTCAGGACACTGGCCAGTTCATCGAGATCAACCCAGCCTTCAGCCACACCTTCGGCTGGAGCGCCCAGCAAGTGCTCGGCCGCACCGCCGAACAGATCGGCCTGTGGGCGGAGACCGCCGAGCGTGCCCAGCGCATCGAACACGTGATCCGCGAACGGGCGCTGAGCAACGTCGCAGTCGTGGTCAACCACCGCAGTGGCGCGCCCCTGACCTGCGTGATTTCCAGCCGCCTGATCATGGTCGACAACCAGCCGTGCAGTGTCACCTCACTGCGCGACATCACCCAGCAGCAACGCGCCGAAGCGGCCATCAAGGCCAGTGAAGAGAAATTCGCCAAGGCGTTTCACTCGAGCCCCGACGCCATCACCATCACCGTGCGCGCCAGCGGTCTGTACCTGGAAGTCAACGACGGCTTCTGCCGCCTGACGGGCTACAGCATTGACGAAGTCATCGGGCGAACCGTACACGAGCTCGGTATCTGGGCCGACGACACGCAACGGGCAACCTTGCTCAGCGAGATCAAACTGCGCGGGCGGGTGCATCACCGCGAGATGCTCGGGCGTAACAAGCGCGGCGAACTGCTGACCGTTGAGGTGTCGGTCGAGCCGATTACCCTGAATGCCACAGAATGCCTGTTGTTGACGGCGCGCGACGTCAGCCAGCTGAAGAACGCTCAGGCGCAGATTCGCCACCTGGCGTACCACGACCCACTTACCAACCTGCCCAACCGCGCCCTGCTGATGGACCGCCTGAGCCAGCAGATCGCCCTGCTCAAGCGGCACAACCTGCGCGGCGCACTGCTGTTCCTCGACCTCGATCACTTCAAGCACATCAATGACTCGCTCGGTCATCCGGTCGGCGACACCGTGCTCAAGGTCATCACCGCCCGGCTTGAGGCCAGCGTGCGCCTGGAAGACACCGTAGCGCGCCTGGGCGGCGACGAGTTCGTGGTATTGCTCAGCGGCCTGGAAGGCAGCCGTGAGGCGGTTGAAGGCAAGGTCCGCGGACTGGCCGACACCCTGCGCGAATTACTCGCCGAGCCGATGTCTCTGGACGGCCAGCGCCTGCAGGTCACCCCCAGCATTGGCGTTGCCTTGATCCCGGATCATGGCGCAACGCCTGCCGACTTGCTCAAGCGCGCCGACATTGCCCTGTACCGGGCCAAGGACTCTGGGCGCAACACCACCCAGCTGTACCACAGCACCATGCAAAAGGCCGCCAGTGAACGCCTGCGCATGGAGAATGACCTGCGCCAGGCGTTGGCCCGCGGCGAGCTGGCGCTGCACTTCCAGCCGCAGGTAGATGCCCGCGACAACCGCATCGTTGGTGCCGAAGTACTGCTGCGCTGGCATCACCCGCAACTCGGGCAGCAACCGCCCTCGCAGTTCATCCAGGTGCTGGAAGAAAGCGGGCTGATTCTGGAGGTGGGCAGCTGGATCCTCGACGAGGCCTGTGATGCCTGCGCTGGCATGCTTGCCGACGGTCTGATCAAAGCAGATGAATTCAGCCTGTGCGTGAACATCAGCCCGCGCCAGTTCCGCCAGAACGACTTTGTCGGCAGAGTGCTGCGCAGCCTGGACGACTATCGTCTGCCACGGCACATGCTCAAGCTGGAGATTACCGAGGGCATCGTGATCCAGAACCTGGAGGACACCATCGCCAAGATGCGTGAACTCAAAGGCTATGGCGTGAGCTTTGCCATGGACGACTTTGGTACCGGCTACTCGTCGCTGACGTATCTCAAGCGGCTGCCGGTAGACACCTTGAAGATCGACCAGTCATTCGTGCGCGATGCGCCAATCGATCCCAACGATGCCGAAATCGTCCGCGCCATTGTCGCCATGGCCCGCAGCCTTGAGTTGACGATCATTGCCGAGGGGGTCGAGCTGAGCGAGCAGTTGGCGTTTCTGGAGCGGCTGGGTTGCCATTTGTATCAGGGGTATTTGCATAGCCGGCCGTTGCCGCTGAGCGAATTCAGGGAGATGTTGCTCGAGGCACCGGCGGATTATTGATCAGGCGGGGATTGGAGGAATGGGGCCGCGAGGCGGCCCCAGTCACTCGTCAGTTCAACGCTGGCTTGTCAGCACTGATCGGGATCCGCTTGGCTTTGGCTTCTTCCGGCACGACGCGCAGCAGTTCGACGCTGAGCAGTCCGTTGGCCAGGCCTGCGGATTTCACTTCGATGTGGTCGGCCAGGCGGAACGACAACTTGAAGGCACGCTGAGCGATGCCCTGGTGCAGATAGGTCACTGCGTCGTTGCTGGCGTCACGTTTGCCGCCAGTAACTGTCAGCACACCCTTCTCAACCTGCAGTTCAAGGTCTGATTCCTGGAAGCCTGCTGCTGCAACCACGATGCGATAGTGATCATCGCCATGTTTTTCCACGTTGTAGGGCGGGTAGCTGCTACCGGCCTCGTTACGCGCCGCGGATTCGAACAGGTCGTTGAAACGGTCGAAACCCACGGAATGGCGGAACAGTGGTGCAAGGGAGAAAGCGGTAGTCATGGTCATAAACTCCTGAAAATCAGCAAGTGAGTCAATCCGCGACCCGAATTCGGCATCGCGTATTAAATAGATATGGCCCGACCAACCGCTTTCAAGCGCTCAACCAAAAAAAATTTTAAAAACTCAGGCCACTGCCTCACAGGGCAGCTGGCTGATGTCGGCACCCAGCAACTGGGTGATCCGCTGACAATCATCGACCCGGCGCAACTCGGCGAACAGCAGCACTGCTTCCGGATAGCTGCGGGTCAGCATGGCCACCCACTGCTTCATCCGCCCCGGCGCATAGCGCGGTGACAGCTTGGCCTGGGCCTGCCGCCAGAACTCGCGCAACAACGGCAGCAGCGCCTGCCAGGCAAGCGGCTGATACTCGCGCCCGGCCCGCGCAGCAGCGATCTGCAGGCCCAGATCAGGCCGCGAGACCAGGCCACGGCCGAGCATGATGTCTTCAGCGCCGCTGACTTCACGGCAGCGGCGCCAGTCGTCCACGGTCCAGATCTCGCCATTGGCGAACACCGGCACCTTGACCACATCCTGCACCCGCGCCACCCATTCCCAATGCGCCGGTGGCTTGTAGCCCTCGACTTTGGTCCGCGCATGCACTACCAGGTGCGCCGAACCGCCTTCGGCCAACGCCGTCGCGCAGTCAAGGGCGCCATCCGGGGTATCGAAACCCAGACGCATCTTGGCCGTGACCGGGATGTGGGCAGGCACCGCCCGGCGCACTTCCCGCACGATCGCGTGAAGCAACTCCGGCTCCTTGAGCAACACCGCACCGCCGCGGGATTTGTTCACCGTCTTGGCCGGGCAGCCGAAATTCAAGTCGATCACCGGCGCCCCCAGCTCGCAGGCAAGTGCGGCGTTTTCAGCCAGGCACACCGGATCGGAACCAAGCAACTGCACGCGCATGGGCACACCTGCGGCAGTCCGCGCACCGTGGCGCAGCTCAGGGGCGAGCTTGTCGAACTGGGAAGGTGGCAGCAGGCGGTCGCAGACGCGAATGAACTCGGTCACGCACCAGTCGACACCGCCGACCCGCGTGAGCACGTCGCGCAGGATGTTGTCGACCAGCCCCTCCATGGGGGCCAGGGCAATTTGCATGAGGGGGCTCTTCAAAAACCCGCATTCTATCAGAGAAGAAACTCGGGCGGACGGAGGCTGACCCCTGAGGTCAGCGCGTGACACTGGCTTGCGTCATGGATTTGCAAGTAATGGTATGAAGCGCTGTCTGTTATCGCCCCTGCCCTGACCTGTACCGTCGTCGCCAGGGTAGACCCAACAACGTTCGAAAATAATCAGCTATTTAAGATATGCCTTATGGTAGTAATCGACACACCGACCGACACCCAGCAACTTCCTGTACGGCACCTGTCCCAACACTAAATTAATGCCCGCGACCCTGCGTATTAATATTGACTTTTTCCGCACCAAGCCATTACATTGCGCGGGCCGGCATCACCGGCCATTTTTCAACTCAATAAAGAAGCCAATGGACACAGTATCTAGTCGCTGTCTGGCCGCTGCCCCTGCGCAGAACCAGGCATTTAACCCAGGCAATGACGGGACTCGACGCTTCGGTCGGGTAAGCTGCGCTAGAGCTTGACGCTCCATCGTAACTTGCCTCCACCGGGGCCCATCCGGTCGCGAGGTCAATGTTATGAATGCTACATCTTCACCAATGCCAGGCGTTCGCGTCTTTGCTTCGACCCTGCGCGTCAAGCTGTGCCGTGAGCGCAGTGTCGCTGCGCCCTCGCCTTCCTCCGCCCGGTGCGTCTGCCCGGCCAGCGGTCAACTCCGCCAATGCTGGCGTGACGATGACAGCCAGGACCCTCTGAGTCGGCGTATTACGCAGCAGCGCCAACCGGCCAGGAAGTTTGACTACCTGCGCGTCGGCACCTGCACTTTTCACTGACGCGAAGACACATAATTGTTCTTCCCGGGCGTTTTCCTTATTCAAGGAATTCGGCAACTTGCTGCTGCCCGCTTTATATCAACTTACTGGAGCGCTGCTATGGAAGAGGCCAGTAGTCGGTTCGCTGCATCTATCGGATCTCCGGTCATGCAGCGAACATTCAACTCGATAAAACGCAATAACTTGAACCGACCGCTTACGCGCGGCTCGGCATACGTTCGCTCGTCCTCAATCAGGTGAGTTGTTTGTGTGTCGTGCCGCGAAACTGCAGCAGGAGCACACGCGATGACCACAGCAGAAAAAAAACCCAACGCCCGCAACGGCAACCCATCCAGCGACGAAAACAAGCTGTCGATGCGTGCAGCCCGTGAAGCCCAGAACAACCTTGACGTGACCCTGGACAACGTCCAATCCAACATCGATGGCCTGAGCGAGCTGGAGGCCCAGGACCGCCTGCAACGGGATGGCTTCAACGAAGTCGCCCACGACCGCCCGCCCCATGTCCTGGTACAGCTGCTCCAGGCATTCAACAATCCCTTCATCTATGTGCTGATGACCCTGACCGGTATCAGCTTCATCACGGACTTCTGGCTGCCACTGCAAGACGGTGAAGAAACCGACCTCACTGGGGTCATCATTGTTCTGGTGATGGTTCTGGCCAGCGGCCTGATGCGTTTCTGGCAGGAATACCGTTCAGCCAAGGCCGCAGAGGCCCTCAAGGCCATGGTGCGCACAACCGCCACCGTCCTGCGCCGCAGCCAGTCAGGCAGGCAGGGCCAGCTGCGCGAAGTGCCCATGAGGGATCTGGTAGTGGGCGACATCGTGCGCCTCTCGGCGGGCGACATGATCCCGGCCGACATTCGCCTGATCGAATCCCGTGACTTGTTCATCAGCCAAGCCGTATTGACCGGTGAGGCCTTGCCGGTGGAGAAATACGACACCCTCGGCGCGGTCCAGGGAAAATCGGCCACTAGTATCGCCGCCGACCAGCAGGACCTTCTCGACCTGCCGAACATCTGCTTCATGGGCACCAACGTGGTCAGTGGTACCGCCACGGCAGTGGTGGTTGCTACCGGCGCGCGGACCTACTTCGGCTCCCTGGCTCGCTCCATAGTCGGCACCCGCAGTCAGACTGCGTTTGACCGCGGAGTGAACAGCGTCAGCTGGTTGCTGATCCGCTTCATGCTGGTCATGGTACCGATCGTGCTGCTGATCAACGGTTTCACCAAAGGTGACTGGGCCGATGCCTTCATGTTCGCCCTGGCGGTTGCGGTCGGCCTGACCCCTGAAATGCTGCCAATGATCGTCAGCGCCAACCTGGCCAAGGGCGCCGCCGCCATGGCCAAGCGCAAGGTGGTGGTCAAGCGCCTGAATGCAATCCAGAACTTCGGTGCCATGGACGTGCTCTGCACCGACAAGACCGGCACATTGACCCAGGATCGGATCATTCTCGAACGCCATGTCGACATTGCCGGCGGGCGCAGCGATCAGGTACTGCAACTGGCCTGGCTCAACAGCTACCACCAGAGCGGCATGAAAAACCTGATGGACCTCGCGGTAGTGCAATTCGCCGAAGAGCCCCCGAAGTTCAGCCCGCCCCAGGCCTGGACCAAGATTGACGAGCTGCCGTTTGACTTCGTGCGCCGCCGCCTCTCGGTGATCGTCGCCGATGGCAGCGGACATCACCTGATGGTGTGTAAGGGCGCAGTCGAGGAAATGCTCGAAACAGCCACCCATGTGCGTCACAACGGTCAGGTCTTTGAGCTTGACGGCGAGCGCCGCTGCGCACTGCTGGAGCAAGCCGAGGAGTACAACCGCGACGGTTTCCGGGTGCTGCTGGTAGGTACTCGCCAACTCGCACCGGACGCGATTCAGACGCACTACTGCGCCAGCGATGAGCGCGACTTGGTGGTCGAAGGTATGCTGACCTTCCTCGATCCACCAAAGGAAACCGCCGGCCCGGCCATTGCCGCCCTGCGTGAAAACGGCGTGGCTGTCAAAGTCCTGACCGGCGACAACCCGATCGTTACCGCCAGGATCTGCCGCGAAGTCGGCCTGGAGGTCGGGGTGCCGGTACTGGGCCGCGACATCGAGGCAATGGATGACACGTCCCTGCGCCGCCTGGCGGAAGAACGCACGGTCTTCGCCAAGCTCACGCCGCTGCAGAAATCGCGGGTACTAAAGGCCCTGCAGGCCAATGGTCACACCGTGGGCTTCCTCGGCGACGGCATCAACGATGCCCCGGCGCTGCGCGATGCCGACGTCGGCATCTCGGTAGACAGCGGCACCGACATCGCCAAGGAATCGGCCGACATCATCCTCCTGGAAAAAAGCCTGATGGTGCTGGAAGAAGGGGTAATCAAAGGTCGCGAAACCTTCGGCAACATCATGAAGTACCTGAACATGACCGCCAGCTCCAACTTCGGCAACGTGTTCTCCGTGCTGGTGGCCAGTGCCTTCATCCCATTCCTGCCGATGCTGGCAATCCACCTGCTGTTGCAGAACCTGATGTACGACTTCTCTCAGCTGGCCTTGCCGTGGGACAAGATGGACAAGGAATACCTGAGCAAGCCGCGCAAGTGGGACGCCAACAACATTGGCCGCTTCATGCTGTGGATCGGCCCAACCTCGTCGATCTTCGACATCACCACCTTCGCCCTGATGTGGTTCGTGTTCGCCGCCAACAGCGTGGAAATGGCAGCCCTGTTCCAGTCCGGCTGGTTCATCGAAGGCTTGCTCTCGCAGACGCTGGTAGTGCACATGCTGCGCACCCGCAAGATCCCGTTCATCCAGAGCACCGCAGCACTGCCGGTAATGCTGGCCACCGGTTTGGTGATGGCGCTGGGGATCTATGTGCCCTTCTCGCCGCTAGGGGCAATGGTCGGCCTGGTGCCGCTACCGTGGGAATACTTCCCATGGCTGGTCGGCACTCTGCTGTGCTACTGCGTCACGGCCCAGACCATGAAGACCCTCTATATCCGCCGCTTCAAGCAGTGGTTCTAAAGGAAACAGAGCGATGCGCATCCTGATCTGCGCCGGACGCCACTGCACCGACACCCAATTGTGCCGGCGGGTACTGCAAGCCCTCCAGCGCATACACGAAGTGCGCGTGCTGATTCACGGCGGCAGCCAATCTCTAGGGGGAGAAATCGAAAGTTGGGCGCGGGAAACCGGCGCCGACATTGTGCGCTATCCGCCTAACTGGCAACTGCATGGCAAGCATGCAGAGCGCCTGCGCAATGCCTTCATGCTCAAGGACAGCCGCCCGGACCTGGTGGTTGGCCTGCCCGGCGGCGAAGACACCGAAGAGCTACTGGCCCGAGCCAAGGCTCAGGGCATTCAGACCCTGTCGGTCTCTGACTGGCAATAACCAGCAAGTCCCTTTGATACGCCCCCTGCATGCACGCAAGGGGCGTCGCTTCTGCACGACCGGAGTTCAGTCATGCTCAAACTCAAGCACCAACGCGATTTCGATCCGGCTGCGTTCATGCCGATCAGCAACAGCCTGCCACCGTCCGAGGTATCTATGCTGCCCCGCAAACTGCAGCTCTTCAGCGTGATCACGGTGTCGATCATACTGCTGTCAATAGTGCCCAACGCCCACGCCGCAGGCGGTGTGTATGCGGTTGACGACGGCGGCGTCAATGCGCCTGGGGAATGTAACGTCGACCTCTGGCACCAAAGCGCTCGGCATGATCACGCCAACCAGCAGAGCGTACTGTCGCCGGCCTGCACCTTCGGGGCCTTGCCATGGGCGCAACTGGGCATCGAAGTGGAGCACGGCAGGCAAGACGGCCTGTCCCAGACCCAGCTAAGCCCGCAGCTCAAAGTGCCACTATTCGAGCGCGAAGCACTCGGCTTGCAAGTGGCCCTGGCCAGCTCGGCGCATGTGGCCCTGAACCGCAGCCATGCGTTTGACGGAGCCGACTTGAACCTGCCCCTGACGTACTCGCCCAGTCAGGCCATGCGCCTGAACCTCAACGCCGGCTTTAGCCAGGTCTATGATGACGGCCGACGTGATCATCGCTGGGGCTGGGGCGCCGGGTTGGAATTCGACCTAGGCCAGAACCTGACCTTGATCGTCGAACGCTATGGCCAGCACGGCGGCGAACAAGCAGTGCAAGCCGGGCCCAGGCTGCATATAGGAAACAGCATTGACCTTGACCTGGTGTTCGGAAATAACCTTGCCGAAGGCCGCGACCGCTGGCTCAGCACCGGTACCACCCTGCGCTTCTGACTTGAGCAGCCGCCGCTGCCGAGGAAAAAGGATGCGCTACCTTCAGTGATGCTCACCCGGCGTTTACCTGACGGTGCATGAAGCGCTAGGCAGCCATGGAGAAATCACGCCAAGGCTTGACCATAACCTTCGATGAATTCACCCGGCATACGCTTGGGCTTGCCGGTCGACAGCTCGATACAGACAAAGGTAGTTTGCGCGCGCAGCAGGGTCACGCCGTCGCTCGGGCGCTTGAGCTGAAACCGGCGGGTCATGCGCAGGCGCTGGTCCCAGTCGACGATCCAGGTGGCCAGTTGCAGCTCGTCATCTTCGTAGCCGGCAGCCAGGTAATCGATTTCGTGCCGCACCACAGCCATGGCCCGGTCGAGACGGCGGTATTCGGCCAGGTCCAGGCCCAGGCGCTGCGAGTGGCGCCAGGCGCAGCGTTCCAGCCAGGTGACGTAGACCGCGTTGTTGGCGTGGCCGAGGCCGTCGATGTCGTCGCCGCCAACGCGTAGATCGATGATGAATGGCGATGCCAGATCCCAGCTCATGCGCGCTCCGAAGGTCATTGAACGCGTTGAGTGTACCGGATGCTCACGCGCTTTGGCGTGCCGGTGTGGCGGTACGCGCGAGCAGCTCAAGCACGCCTGCGACCAGTAGCGAGTCAGCCAGCACACGCTGGTGCTATGTGCTCGGGGGCCAGCCAGCCCAGGGTACCGTTGACGCCGCAAATCCAGCTCAGGCTAGTCATCGAAATGTCAGGAAGGCAGAAAAAACAAAAGGCCCATTCAATAATCGAATGAGCCTTATAAGCCCCGCAAAACGCGAGAAAAAATTGGCGTCCCCTAGGGGACTCGAACCCCTGTTACCGCCGTGAAAGGGCGGTGTCCT
>CAUQIJ010000027.1:0-23105 GCA_963518285.1 uncultured Pseudomonas sp.
CCATGCCCGTCACCTCCCTTCGCAAGACCTGCGCTCGGCCTCCTGAGTCGCCGGTAGATCAAGATCAAGATCAAGATCAAGATCAAGAGCACGCCTCGCTGCGCTGGCGCAAAGCGGGGGCAGTGTGGGTTTCGCGATTGTGGTTCGATGTTGGATTGCCGGGGCCGCTGCGCGACCCCTTCGCGACACAAGGCCGCTTGTGTCTTGATAGGGGATTAGAATCTGGAGTGAGAGCGGTGAATGGCAAGCTGAATGCCGCAGGTGCCTTGAGCACGAGTAGGAGCACAAGCTGCCATTCACCGTTTCACTTTGGCGAGAGCCCGAACAGTTGGATGCGGCTCTGATCTCGAATCACAAGCGTGGGCCAAGCCAAAGCTCTCTCACTTCGTTGAGTCTAGGAGATTTTGGCAATGGCGTCCTTCTTGGGTATCGATGTTTCCAGTCTTTCACTTGATGCACTGGTGCGACCTCAGGGCATCAAAATCAACGTACGCAATGACTTGGCAGGGTTTGAGGCGCTGGAGAATAAACTTCGGGGGCTCAACATCAAGCGCATCTTGCTTGAGGCCACGGGCGGTTATGAGCGTAATGTCCTGCGCTTTCTGCAAAGTGCTGGTTACAAAGTCATACGCGTCAATCCCAGGCGAGTCAGGTCTTTTGCCGATTCCATGGGCATCAAGGCTAAAACCGATGCTATCGACGCTGAGGTGTTAGCCCACTTTGCCGAAGTCATCCCAGACAAACCCACTTTGCAGGTCAGCCCCGACAGGGCACTTTTGCGCGAGCTGCTGCAACAACGTGATCGCCTGGTCCAGCAGAGAGGTGGCGACAGGCGGCGGGTAAAGCAGGCTCAGTCTGCGGTAGTTGTGAGCTTCCTGAGTGACAACCTTCAACACTTCAAAGCGCAAATCAAACGGGTTGAACAGGCTATCGAGCAGCAGGCAGCAGTGCTGGACGATGAGCGTGTTGCCAAGTTGGTCCAGGTCAAAGGTATCGGCCTAGTCACGGCAAGTAAGTTAGTAGCGCTTCTGCCGGAGATAGGGCGTGTGAAGTCCCGGAAGATTGCCTCGCTGGTCGGCGTCGCGCCTTTCAATCACGACAGCGGCAAGTCCGTGGGCAAACGCTCGATTTCGGGCGGTAGATTTGAAGTCAGGCGAGCGTTGTACATGTCTTGCCTGGTGGCGATGAAGCGTAATCCAGCGCTCAAGGCGCGATATGAAGCGCTGCGTGGACGGGGCAAGTTAGCCAAGGTTGCTATCGTGGCGTGCATGCGAGTCTTTATTGTGCGACTCAATGCGATGCTCAGAACGGGCGAGGAATGGCAGGACGTGGTTCTGCCAAGGCCTAAGGGTACTGCTAAGTCATAAGACTCAGAGCAGTCATGTGGGAGCGGGCTTGCCCGCGAAGCAAGCACCGCGCCGAGTGGCACGGGCTTCGCCCGTGTTCGCGGGTAAACCCGCTCCCACAGGAATTGCGCCGGTCTTCAGATTTTCAACAAGACAGTTGCTCCTACATGGACCGCGATAATCTGGGCGGACCCGGTCGGGGTAGGAGCGGCCTTGCTTCGCGAAAGGGCTGCGCAGCAGCCCCGGCAATCTCAAGCCAGACAAGACTCAGGCAGCCACACCAATCCCGCTCTGCGCCAGCGCAGCGAGGCGTGCTCTTGATCTTGATCTACCAGCGACCTCAGGAGGCCGAACGCAGGCATTGCGAAGGGAGGTGCCGGCCATGGATGGCCGGCAAGCGCTGCGGGCCAGGATGGCCCGTACAGCGCGGTCCTCCCGGGAGCAAGGCCGGAGTGAGGGAACCCCGAAGCGCAGCGCAGGGGCCGTATGTGGGAGCGGGCGGCTTTGCTTACTTTTGCCGCGGACGCAGTAAGACCAAAGTAAGCCGCCGTAAGGGCGGAAGGGGCCAGTACAGGTCACACACAAAATGGCTAAGCCCCCCCAATACCCCCAACCGCCCATCCCAGACCAATCCCAAACCCAATGCAGTAATCCAAGCCAATCCAAGGTCTGACTATCAAGCGTCAACACACACTCTGTACCGACGCTGAATGAATGCATTTTTGTTACGTATGCACCGTGACAGCCGTCAACCTGCAGCGTCTAATGGTCACCTGTCTTATGGAGATACAACCCATGCGTAAATCTGTTCTGGTGGTGGCGTTCACCACTATGTCGCTGCTGCTCGGCGGTTGTGCCTCGAGCCTGACCGGTGACAGCTACTCCCGTGATGAAGCCCGCCGCGTGCAGACCGTACGCATGGGCACCATCGAAGCCCTGCGCCCAGTCAAGATCGAAGGCACCAAGACCCCAATCGGCGGCGGCGCCGGTGCAGTGGTCGGCGGCGTGGCCGGTAGCGCCATTGGCGGCGGTCGTGGCAGCATCGTTGCCGCTGTGATCGGTGCTGTAGCCGGTGGCCTGGCAGGTTCGGCTGCCGAAGAAGGCATCACCCGTACTCAGGGTGTCGAAGTGACCGTGCGTGAAGATGACGGCAGCACCCGCGCTTACGTACAAGCCGTGCAGGAGAATGAAATCTTCCGCGTAGGCGAGCGTGTCCGCATCATGACTGTAGACGGCACCAGCCGCGTCACTCACTGACAGCCGCGCTGAAAGCAAAAACCCCGATTCGGCAGTGCCGATCGGGGTTTTTTTACGCCTGGGTTTCAGCTCACTGCAGCCCGAGGATATCCCGCGCCACGGCTTCGGCGATGCGAATGCCGTCGACACCCGCCGACAGAATACCGCCCGCATAACCCGCACCTTCACCGGCCGGGAACAGGCCCCTGACATTGATGCTCTGGAAACTGGCATCACGGGTGATGCGCAGTGGCGACGAGGTCCGCGTCTCGAGACCGGTCAGAACCGCATCATGCAGGCTGTAGCCCTTGATCTGCCGGTCGAACGCCGGCAGCGCCTCGCGGATGGCTTCGATGGCGAAAGCGGGCAGGCTCAGCGCCAGGTCACCCAGGGTCACGCCCGGCTTGTACGAAGGCTCGACGCTGCCCAGCGCGGTCGAAGGGCGACCCGCCACAAAGTCCCCGACCAGCTGCGCCGGCGCCTGATAATTGCTGCCGCCCAGCTCATAGGCGAGTGTCTCAAGCCGCTCCTGGAGCTCGATACCGGCAAGCGGCCCGCCCGGGTAATCCCGTTCCGGGTCGATGCCGACGACGATGCCCGAGTTGGCATTGCGCTCGTTACGCGAGTACTGGCTCATGCCGTTGGTCACTACGCGGCCCGGCTCGCTGGTGGCAGCAACCACAGTGCCGCCCGGGCACATGCAGAAGCTGTACACCGAGCGACCGTTCTTGGCGTGATAGACCAGCTTGTAGTCAGCGGCGCCGAGTTTCGGGTGGCCGGCGTATTTGCCCAGGCGCGCCTTGTCGATCAAGGTCTGTGGATGCTCGATGCGGAAGCCGACCGAGAACGGCTTGGCTTCCATGAACACACCCTTGCCGTGCAGCATGCGGAAGGTGTCACGCGCGCTGTGGCCCAGAGCCAGCACTACATGCCGCGAGTGCAGCTGTTCGCCACTGTCGAGGACTACACCGGTGAGCTGTTCGCCGTCGAGGAGCAAGTCGCTGACTTTTTGCTCGAAGCGCACCTCACCACCGAGGGCGATGATCTGCTCGCGCATGTTCTCGACCATGCCGGTCAAGCGGAAGGTACCGATGTGTGGCTTGTTGATGAACAGGATCTCGTCTGGCGCACCGGCCTTGACGAACTCTTCCAGCACCTTGCGGCCGTGGTGCAGCGGGTCCTTGATCTGGCTGTACAGCTTGCCGTCGGAGAAGGTCCCGGCGCCGCCTTCACCAAACTGCACGTTGGACTCGGGGTTGAGCACGCTTTTACGCCACAGGCCCCAGGTGTCCTTGGTCCGCTGACGGACTTCCTTGCCGCGTTCGAGCACGATCGGCTTGAAGCCCATCTGCGCCAGCAACAGCCCGGCAAAGATCCCGCACGGGCCGAAGCCGACGACCAGAGGCCGCTCGTGCAGCTCGGCAGGCGCCTGGCCGACGTACTTGTAGCTGACGTCGGGGGCAACGGTGATGTTGTGATCGTCAGCGAACGTGTGCAGCAATTCAGCTTCGTTGCTGGCGTGCAGGTCGATGGTGTAGATGAACAGCAGTTCGCTGTTCTTCTTGCGGGCATCGTAGCTGCGCTTGAACAGGGTGAAGCTCAGCAACTGATCATCGGCAATACCCAGGCGCTGGAGGATGGCCTCGCGCAGGGCTTCGTCAGGATGGTCCAGGGGCAGCTTCAGTTCAGTGATTCGTAACATGGCAGGGTCCAGTATCCCGGCCTCTGGCGGCCGGCGGCTTTACACAAACCGCCAAGTATAAGCTGTTCGCCGGGCTCAAAGGCAGGATAAAAACCACCAGGCGATCAGTTGTCGCGGGCACCGCCGTAGTAAGCGCAGCCGTGCACGGTCTGGCCATCGACGCGCAGCTCGGCACGCAGGTGGCGTACGGCGCCGTTGACGCTGTCGACGCAGCGCTGCGGAGCGAGCCACAGTTCGATGCGCTGGCCGTTGGCTTCGCTGGACAGGTTGAGGCCGCCGCCGGGCATCTGCTCTTCCAGGAACGGCAGTGGCAGTGGCGGCTGGCCGGCGCGGTTGAGCACCATGCCCTTGCCGCTGGCCTTGATGTCCCACTCCGGTGCATGGCCGCCGGCGCGCAGGGTCAGTTGCTTGAAGTTAGGGTCTTCGCAGGCACTGGCCGAAGGCTCCAGGCGATACAGCCGGCGCACATCCAACTGGCCGTCGCTGTTGGCCTGCTTGCTGCCGGCAAGGCGCCCGCGGACATCGGCGAACAGCTTGTCGCCAGCGCCGTGGGCCAGGCTCGAGGCTTCCTGCAGGATGCCGGTGGCGCCGGCATCATTGACCACGAACGAGCGGCTTTCACTGCACGGTTTGAACAAGAGGTGGCCGCCGCTGGCGCTCAGTTCGCCCTGCATGCGCGTGGTGCCAAGGTCGGGGTCGACCGGTTTGTCGGCCAGCATCTGGCAGCCGGCGAACAGTGGCAGCAGGGTGGCGAGCAGCAGAGGAGGGGTGCAACGCATGGGTGAGGCTCCGGGGACGCGGCGGGTGAAGTGCGCACGTTACCGAGCAGTACCGGGGATCACAAGGGGGGGTAAACGATTGGGGCCGCAAAGCGGCCCCAGATGAATCACTCGAAGGATCAACCGCCGAGATACGCGTCCCGCACCTTTGGATCACTCAACAACGCCTCACCACTGCCCTGCATGACTACATGACCGTTCTCCAGTACATAGGCACGGTCAGCGATCTTCAGCGCCTGGTTGGCGTTTTGCTCGACCAGGAACACCGTCACACCATCCCGGCGCAGCTGTTCGATGATGTCGAAGATCTGCTGGATGATGATCGGTGCCAGGCCCAGCGACGGCTCGTCGAGCAGCAGCAACTTGGGCTTGCTCATCAACGCACGACCAATCGCCAGCATCTGCTGTTCGCCGCCAGACATGGTGCCGCCACGCTGTGCATAGCGCTCTTTCAAGCGCGGAAACAGCTGCAGGACCTTGTCCAGTTGCTCCTGATAATCGCCTTTATCGGTGAAGAAGCCGCCCATGGCCAGGTTTTCTTCGACGGTCAGACGGGCAAACACGCGGCGGCCTTCGGGGACCACGGCGATGCTCTTGCGCATGATGTGCGAAGACGGCTGGCCGACCAGCTCTTCGCCCAGGTACTTGATGCTGCCGCTGTGTGCCTGCGGCGAGCCGCACAGGGTCATCAGCAAGGTCGACTTGCCGGCGCCATTGGCGCCGATCAGGGTGACGATCTCGCCCTGATTGATCTCGACATTGACGCCATGCAGCGCCTGGATCTTGCCGTAGAAGGTGGAAACGTTTTCGAACTTGAGCATTACGCTTCCCCCAGGTAGGCCTTGATCACATCAGGATTGTCACGGATCTGCTCCGGGGTACCGTCGGCCAGGGGCGTGCCCTGGTTGATCACAACGATATGGTCGGAGATGCTCATCACCAGTTTCATGTCGTGCTCGATCAGCAGCACGGTCACGTTGTGGGATTCGCGCAGATAGCCGATCAATGCCTTGAGGTCTTCGGTTTCCTTGGGGTTCAAGCCGGCCGCAGGCTCGTCGAGCATGATGATCCGCGGTTGGGTCATCATGCAGCGGGCGATCTCCAGGCGACGCTGCTGGCCGTAGGCGAGGGTGCCGGCAGTGCGGTTGGCGAACTCGGTCAGGTTAACCTTGTCCAGCCAGTACTGCGCGCGCTCCATGGCCTCGTGCTCACTGCGGCGAAAGCTCGGGGTCTTGAACAGGCCGGCAAAGAAGTTGGTGTTCAGGTGCCGGTGCTGGGCGATCAAAAGGTTTTCCAGCGCGGTCATTTCCTTGAACAGCCGCACGTTCTGGAAGGTCCGCACCACGCCCTTGCGGGCGATCTGATGGCCGGCCAGGCCCTGGATTGGCTGGCCGTCGAGCAGAATGGTGCCGCCGCTTGGCTTGTAGAAACCGGTCAGACAGTTGAACACGGTGGTCTTGCCGGCGCCGTTCGGGCCGATCAGCGCCACCACTTGTTTTTCCTTGACGGTCAGGGCCACGCCGTTGACCGCCAACAAGCCGCCGAAGCGCATGCTCAGGCCGCTGACTTGCAGAATTTCGCGGCTCATCGACGCAGCTCCATATGTGGTCGTTGCATAGGCAGCAAGCCCTGCGGACGCCAGATCATCATCAACACCATCAGCGCACCGAACATCAACATGCGGTATTCGCTGAACTCACGCATCAGCTCCGGCAGCAGGATCATCACGATGGCCGCGAGAATCACGCCCAACTGCGAACCCATACCGCCCAGCACAACGATGGCGAGGATGATTGCCGACTCGATGAAGGTGAACGACTCCGGTGTCACCAGCCCTTGCCGTGCGGCGAAGAAGCTGCCGGCAAAACCGGCGAAGCAGGCGCCCAGGGTGAATGCCGAGAGCTTGATCACGGTGGGGTTGAGACCCAGCGCACGGCAGGCGATCTCATCTTCACGCAGCGCTTCCCATGCTCGCCCGATCGGCATGCGCAGCAGACGGTTGATCACGAACAGGGCCAGCAAGGCCAGCAACAACGCCACCAGGTAGAGGAAGATGACCTTGTTGATCGAGTTGTACTCGATGCCGAAGTACTCGTGGAAGGTTTGCATGCCTTCAGCCGCGCGGCGCTCGAACGACAGCCCGAAGAAGGTCGGCTTGGGGATGTTGCTGATGCCGTTGGGGCCGCCGGTGAGGTCGGTCAGGTTACGCAGGAACAGCCGGATGATCTCACCGAAACCCAGGGTCACGATCGCCAGGTAGTCACCACGCAGGCGCAACACTGGGAAGCCCAGCAGGAAGCCGAAGGTGGCTGCCATCAAGCCGGCAATCGGCAGGCAGATCCAGAAGCTCAGGCCGTAGTAGTGCGAGAGCATGGCGTAGCTGTAGGCACCCACTGCGTAGAAGCCGACGTAACCCAGGTCGAGCAGGCCGGCCAGGCCGACGACGATGTTCAAACCCAGGCCGAGCATCACGTAGATCAGGATCAACGTCGCGATGTCGACCGCGCCGCGCGAGCCGAAGAACGGCCAGACCAATGCCACCACGACCAGGCCGAGGATGATCCAGCGCTGGGTCTTGGGCAGGGTCAGGAAGTTGCTCACCGCTGGCGAGATCAGCTTGCGGTCCGAGCCACGGGCAGTTACAGCGCTCCATTGCTTGTCGAACAGCACCCGCAGGAACATCAGTACCGAACACACTGCAATCACGGTGATGGTGAACGGCCCTTGGCTATGCACGATCAGGTTGATGCCGTCGATGCTCAGCTTCAGGCCGAGTACCGGGAAGGCCACGGCCCAGACCAGCAGGGCGCTGAAAAACGCTTGTTTGATATTCTTGTTCATACTTTCTCAACCTCCGGACGGCCCAGAATGCCGGTCGGCCGGAACAACAGCACCAGAACCAACAGCCCGAATGCCACAACGTCCTTGTACTGGTCACCGAAGATATCGGCGCCAAAGGCTTCGGCCACACCCAGCACCAGGCCACCGAGCATGGCGCCCGGAATGCTGCCGATGCCGCCCAGGACTGCCGCGGTGAAGGCTTTCAAGCCCACCAGGAAGCCGGCGTTGGGGTTGATCACCCCGTATTGCATGCTCAGCAACACGGCTGCCACTGCCGCCAGTGCGGCGCCAATGACGAAGGTCAGGGCAATGATGTTGTTGGTGTTGATACCCAGCAGGTTGGCCATCTTGATGTCCTCGGCACAGGCGCGGCAGGCGCGGCCCAGACGAGAACGGGAGATGAACAGGGTCAACAGGGTCATGGCCACCAGGGTGACGACGAACACCAGTACCTGCATGTAGGAAATCAGCACTTCCTCTGCGCCGCCTGGGCCGAAGGAGAAACTCCCGGGGATCAGGTTGGGGATCGATTTGTCCTTGGAGTCCTGTGACAGCAGCACAGTGTTCTGCAGGAAGATCGACATGCCGATGGCAGAGATCAGCGGGATCAGACGGTTGCTGTTGCGCAGCGGGCGGTAGGCAACGCGCTCGATGCTGTAGCCATAGGCACTGGTTACGCAGATCGTGGCGACGAAGGCCACGGTCATCAGTATCGGCAGGGAATGGATGCCCATCATGGCCAGCCCGGCGAGTGCAATGAATGCCACGTAGGACCCGATCATGTACACCTCGCCGTGGGCGAAGTTGATCATGCCAATGATGCCGTACACCATCGTGTAACCGATGGCGATCAAGGCATAGGTGCTGCCGATGGTCAATCCATTAACCAGTTGTTGGAAGAAATGGTAGATCTCAGGCATTACAGCGCTCCTAAAAACCTGATTGCATTCGCTGGCGGGGGGTAACCCGGCGCGCCTCGTGGTCTGTGCAACGATGGCAGGGCTCGGCCAGTGAACCGCGGGTGACGGTTTTAAGATTTTCAGGTGAGGCGGCTGCCGGATCACGGCAATCGGTCTCATGAACCTCGTAAAACAAAGCCCACTGCTCGCACAGTGGGCTTTTCGGTCAGCTATTGATCACGCAGTTACTGCGGGGAGACTTCGGTCTTCGGCTTGCCGAAGTGCCATTCGTAAACCACGAACTTGAAGTCTTTCAGGTCGCCCTTGGCGTCGTACGACAGGTCGCCGGTCGGGGTCTTGAAGGTACCGGCGTGGATGGCCGCGGCCACTTTGTCAGCGTCTTCGGACTTGGCTGCAACGATACCGTCAGCGATCAGCTGTACAGCGGAGTAGGCCGGGAATACGAACGGGCCGCTTGGGTCCTTGCCGTCAGCCTTGATGGCATCGGCGATGGCCTTGTTCGCAGGGTCAGCGTCGAACGACTTCGGCAGGGTCACCAGCAGGCCTTCGGAAGCGCCTTGAGCGATCTGCGAGATGGAGTCGTTGCCGACACCTTCTGGGCCCATGAACTTGGCTTTCAGGCCTTTTTCCTGAGCCTGGCGCAGGATCAGGCCCAGCTCTGGGTGGTAGCCGCCGTAGTAGACGAAGTCGACGTTGTTCTGCTTGAGCTTCTGGATGATCGAGGAGAAGTCCTTGTCACCCGCGTTCAGGCCTTCGAAAACGGCAACTTTGGTGCCTTTGCTTTCCAGGGTCTGTTTGACCGCGGTAGCGATGCCTTCACCGTACTGCTGCTTGTCGTGCAGTACCGCGACAACCTTCGGCTTGACGTGGTCGGCGATGTAGTTGCCGGCCGCCGGGCCTTGCGCGCTGTCCAGGCCGATGGTGCGGAAGATCATCTTGTAGCCACGCGCGGTGATTTCCGGGCTGGTGGCTGCTGGGGTGATCATGATCACGCCCTCGTCTTCGTAGATGTCGGACGCAGGCTGGGTGGAGCTGGAGCACAGGTGACCGATTACGTACTTGACGCCATCGTTGACCACTTTGTTGGCGACGGCCACTGCTTGTTTCGGGTCGCAAGCGTCGTCATATTCCTTGGCTTCAAGCATCTTGCCATCGACGCCGCCCTTGGCGTTGATGTCCTTGATGGCTTGCTTGGCGCCGATGAACTGCATGTCGCCGTACTGAGTGACGGGACCGGTTTTCGGGCCGGCGATACCGATCTTGATGGTATCGGCAGCAAACGAATGGCTGGCTACGCCGGCCAGTACCATTGCAGCGAACAGCTTGGAAATCTTGATCATAGTGCTCCACTCATTCTGTTGTAATTCTTATAGTCCTGGCGGTCAGGGCTACAGACCGGGCGGGATGTGCAATGGCCACGCCATATGCACGCCCACCTTCCCCCGGAACATGTCCCGGAACTGTACCGGTACAGTGTAGAGCGCTGGCTCGACGCTTGAAAAGCCATCAAAAAGCGTCTGTTTCGCGGGGTGTCGCGTGATCGACATAAACATACAGAATAGCGCCATCAAATGGCCTCTATTCAGCCTTGCATCCCCCATACTCGGGAACCGTCGACCAAATTACTTATTTGCAACCGGGTTTTTCTGCAAAAATAGCGGCCTTCAAGCTGACCGATTCTTGCTGGTAGGAACCCATGACTGATCAAACAAGCACCCTCTATGCCAAATTGCTTGGTGAGACCGCAATCATTGAGTGGAAAGCGCTGGAGCGTTTCTGGGCGAAGGGTGACCTGATTTGGGTCGACCCCGAACTGGACCTGATTACCGTTGCTGCGGCAATGGCCGAAAACCACAGTGAAATGTTCGCTAAATGGCGGGCTGATGGCACTGTCGGTTCAGTGTCGGCAGAGCAGGCGCTAGACATGCAGGCCCGTGATCCGCAAATCTGGGCCGTGGTGGTTTCGCCGTTTGTGCTCATGCAGACAAAGCCCGCTACAAATCAGTGAGCTTTTTTGGTGCGTAGAAACAGGCAGTCGGCCGTTCATGGTGCGCGTTGACGTGTACGTAAGGTAGAAGTAAGTAACACCGTCTGGCCGGTTCGGCACAGCGGTAACAGTTTACGGAATGCGTAATAAAGGTGCAGAGCGTTCGCCACTGCGCTCAAATCGAGGCCAGGATGGCGCTGTCTCTCGCTGGTCGATGCTGCATAAAACCGCTGATGGAGTTGCTATGAGTACTGCACTGCCTGCATTGGGTTTCGCCGGGATCGGCTTGATGGGTCTGCCCATGTGCCGCCGACTACTGGCTGCCGGCTATCCATTGACGGTATGGAACCGCAGCCCGCACAAGTGCGCGGAGCTGGTCGCTGCCGGCGCTCGGCTGGCTGCGAGCCCTGCAGAACTGAGCCAGTGCAGCGACATGGTGCTGTTGTGCCTGGCGGACACCAGCGTGGTTCGCGAGGTGGTGTTTGGTGAACAAGGCGTTGCCGCCGGTGGCCGGCGCGGGCAGTTGCTGGTCGATCTGTCCAGCCTTGAGCCCAGTGCGACGCGGGCGATGGCTGCCGAGTTGGCAACGTGCTGCGGTATGGCCTGGCTGGATGCGCCAGTCTCTGGCGGCACCGCCGGCGCCAGCGCCGGCAGCCTGGCGATCATGGTTGGCGGCGCAGCGCAGGATCTGGCCCGGGCACGGCCGGTGCTGCTGCAGCTCGGTCAGCGCGTGACCCACATGGGCGCGGTGGGTGCAGGCCAGGTCACCAAGGCCTGCAACCAGATGATCGTTGCTTGCAATGCCCTGGTGATTGCGGAAGTGGTTGCCCTTGCCGAACGCGCCGGCGTCGATGCCAGTTTGATCGCCGAAGCGCTGGCCGGTGGCTTTGCCGATTCCAAGCCACTGCAAATCCTCGCCCCGCAGATGGCGGCGAGCGAGTTCGAGCCGGTCAAGTGGCATGTACGCACCTTGCTCAAAGACCTGGATGGCGCCGTCAAACTGTCCCAAGAGCAGGGCTCGGCTGCGCCGATCAGTGGCCTCGCCGCGCAGCTGATGCGCTTGCACGGTAGCCAGGGCTACCTGGAAAAAGATCCGGCAACGCTGGTGGAGCTGTATCGACCTCTGCCGTAAGCACTTGTTGCTGGCGGTCGAGGCGCTCCAGTACCGGGTACAGCTCGGTCACCGGCACCGGCCGGCTGAGCAGGTAGCCTTGCAGGTAATCACAGCCGTGGCTGACCAGAAACTGCTGCTGTTCCACGGTCTCGACGCCTTCGGTGACCACCTGCAGGTGCAGGGTGTGGGCCATCATGATGATTGCCTGGACGATCTCGCGGTCTTTCTGGCTGACCGGCACCTCCTGAATGAATGAGCGATCGATCTTCAGCACATCCAGCGGCAGGCGCTTGAGATAAGCCAGCGACGAATAGCCAGTGCCGAAGTCATCGATCGACAGCGCCACGCCCTGCGCGCGAATCCGTTTGAGCAGGGCGATGACCTGCTGAATGTCGCCCATCAGGGCGTTTTCGGTCACCTCCAGTTCCAGTTGTCGCGGCGCAAGGCCGGCCTGGAACAAGGCCTGTTCGACGTCTTCCGGGAGCTCTTCGCGGGCCAGGGTCAGCGCCGAGCAATTGACCGTGACCCTGAGGCTGGCGTAACCCTGCTGATTGAGCCGGGCGAGGTCGACGCAGGCGCGGCGCAGCACCCACAGGTCCAGCTCGGCAATCAGCCCATTGGCTTCGGCGATGCCGATGAAGCGGTCGGGGCCGAGCAGGCCGTGCTGCGGGTGCTGCCAGCGCACCAGCGCTTCCAGCTTGGCTACTCGGCCGCTGCGCACGTCGAAAATGGGTTGGTAGTGCACGCACAGGCCGCGCTCTTCGAGCAAGGCAACCCGCAGTTCTTCCTCCAGTTGCAGTTCCAGGGTCGCGCGTACGCGCAGGCTGCTGTTGAAGAAGTTGAGGTTGTTGCGCCCACAGCCTTTGGACTGATACAGCGCCAGATCGGCGTTTTTCAGCAGCTCTTCGGCATTGCGGCCGTCGTCCGGATAGATGCTGATACCAATACTGGTGGTCATCACCATGCGCCGGCCACCCAGATCGATCGGCTCCTTCATCCGCTGCATGATGCGTTGCGCCAGGTGGCGGGCCTCGTCGCGGCTGTGCAGGCTGGTGACGATGCAGAATTCGTCGCCGCCAAAGCGTGCCACCAGATCCTGGCTGCGGGTGGCGGCCTTGATGTGGTCGGCGATGACCTTGAGCAGGTCGTCCCCGGCAGCATGGCCGAGGCTGTCGTTGATCCGTTTGAAGTGGTCGATGTCGAGAAACATCACTGCGAGCATGCCTTCATTGGCGGCATGCTCGGCGAGGCGCTCGGCGAACACCTGGTTGAAGCCGCGACGGTTGATCAGGTTGGTCAGCGCGTCGTAATGCGCGGCCTGCTGCAGCGATACGCGAGCCTGATCGAGCTGGCTGAGCAGCACGCTGACCCGGCGCAGGTCGTGCTCTTTGCTTTGCAATTTCTTGTCGGCCAGGGCCGCGCTGATGCTGCTGGCGCTGATCAGCAGGGTAATGCAGGCGACAGTCAGGCCCAGCTGCAGGCTGTTGTCAGTGGCCGGCAGGCTCAGCGAGGCGTCTGCCGGGATCACCAGGGTCATGGCCGCCATGCCGGTGAAATGCGTAGCAGTGATACCGCCGGCCATGAGCAGGCTGGCGCCGTACTTCATGGCCAGATGCAGTGTGCCGCTGCCGTTGCGAAAGTAACGCGCCATGACCAGCGCCAGCAGGCTGGCGACGATGGCAATCAGCAACGAGGTCAGCAGCAGGCTGATCTGGTAGTACTGCACCGCACTGGTCTTCATTGCCGCCATGCCGACGTAGTGCATCAAGGTCACACCAAGGCCGATGAACGTGGCCGCTTGCAAGTAATGACGCGGGCTCATCACGTGACGCTCCAGGCTGTGCATGGCGAACCAGGAGGCAAGCAGGGCAAGCAGCAACGAAAGCCCGGTCAGCGAAGCGTCGTAGTGGGTTTCAAGGGGCGCGTGAAAAGCCAGCATGCTGATGAAGTGCAAGGCCCAGATGCCGCCGGCCAGGCAGCATGCGCCGAGAATGCGCCATTGCCGGCGAGCGTTGTCATTTTCGCTGTGGCACTGGCGCTCGGCCATGTCCAGAGTGGCAAATGCCGCCGCGCTGACGACGACATACGCCAGGATGATCAGCAATGGCTCGTGGCGGCAGTCGACAATGATCTGCCCGGTTGCCGGTAGCTCGGCGAACAATTGCAGTCCCAGCCACTCCATCGCGCCTCTCCGTGGTGCCCTGGATCCGTCCCCGTCGGAGACCATTGAACAGGCAGTATAGGAAAAGGTGGTTAAGCCTTCCGGATTAATGGCAATTTGGTTGCTACGATTTGGTTATCGGCGTGATAGCGGGTGGGAATAAAAAAGGGCGCCGTTGGGCGCCCTGTGTTTTTGCTGCTAATGGATGGTGAGGTTACTCACCCCGCAACCAGTACTCGGATCGCTTCCAGTCGCAACGCGGCTTTGTCTAGCATCGCCAGGCCCTGCTCACGCTGAGCACGCAGAGCGTCGATTTCGCTGTCACGCACCGTCGGGTTGACGGCCTTGAGTGCGGTCAGGCGCGCCAACTCCTCATCTGCTTCGGCAGCCAGGCGACGCTGGGCCTCGGCCACGCGCTCGACGTGCACTGGCTCGATCTTGGCTTCGGCGCCACTGATGCGCTGGGCCAATACATCGCGCTGGGCCTGGATGAACTTGTTGGCGCTGGCCCGCGGCACGCTTTCGAGCTGCTCGTTGAGCGTCTCGAAGGCCACCCGTGCGGCCAGGTCGTTGCCGTTGGCATCGAGCAAACAGCGCAGCGCAGCGGTCGGCAGGTAACGGCCAAGTTGCAGGCTGCGCGGCGCGACCACTTCACTGACGTAGAGCAGTTCGAGCAGGACGGTGCCTGGCTTGAGCGCCTTGTTTTTGATCAACGCTACGGCGGTGTTGCCCATCGAACCGGACAGCACCAGGTCCATGCCGCCCTGCACCATGGGGTGTTCCCAGGTCAGGAACTGCATGTCTTCGCGCGACAATGCCTGGGCACGGTCGTAGGTGATGGTCACGCCTTCGTCGTCACCCAGCGGGAAGCTGGCGTCGAGCATTTTTTCGCTCGGCTTGAGGATCAAGGCGTTTTCCGAATGGTCCTCGCTGTCGATGCCAAAGGCATCGAACAGGGTTTCCATATAGATAGGCAGGGCGAACTGGTCATCCTGCTCGAGGATCGCCTCGACCAGTGCCTGACCTTCGCCAGCACCGCCGGAGTTGAGCTCGAGCAAGCGGTCGCGGCCGCTGTGCAACTCGGATTCGAGGCGCTCGCGGTCAGCGCGGGCTTCTTCCACCAGGGTATTCCAGGCGCTGGCCTCGCCATCGCCGAGCAGCGCCAGCAGGCGCGAACCATGGCGATGCTGCAGGGCGTTGCCGGTCGGGCAGGTGGCAAGGAAAGCATTCAGCGCCAGGTGGTACCACTGGAACAGGCGCTCTTGCGGGCTGTCTTGCAGGTACGGAATGTGCAGCTCAATCGTGTGCTTCTGGCCAATCCGGTCGAGGCGGCCAATGCGCTGCTCCAGCAGATCGGGGTGGGCGGGCAGGTCGAACATCACCAGGTGGTGGGCGAACTGGAAGTTGCGGCCTTCACTGCCGATTTCCGAGCAGATCAGTACTTGAGCGCCGAACTCTTCATCGGCGAAGTAGGCTGCCGCGCGATCCCGCTCGAGGATGCTCATGCCTTCATGGAACACCGTGGTCGGGATCCCGGAGCGCACCCGCAGGGCGTCTTCCAGATCCATCGCGGTTTCGGCATGGGCGCAGATCACCAGGACCTTGGTGCGCTTGAGCATCTTCAGCGTGTCGATCAGCCAGTCGACCCGCGGGTCGAAACGCCACCAGCGTTGTTCGTCATCGCCAGGGCCTTGGGCCTGAAACGCCACTTCCGGATACAGCTCGGCGCGTTCGCCGGCCGGCAGGGCGCTGTACTGCTCAGGGTTGGGCAGCGGGTAGGGGTGCAGATGACGCTCGGGGAAGCCTTGCACGGCCGCACGGGTGTTACGGAACAGCACGCGGCCGGTACCATGTCGATCCAGCAGCTCGCGGATCAAGCGCGCACTGGCCTCGCTGTCGCCGTCGTTGACCGCAGTCAGCAAGGCTTCGCCTTCGGCACCGAGGAAACCATGAATAGTAGCGTGCGCCTTGGGTGACAGGCGGCCCTGTTCGAGCAGCTCTTGCACTGCTTCGGCGACCGGGCGGTAGTTCTCGCTCTCGGCGCGGAACGCTGCCAGGTCGTGGAAACGATGCGGGTCGAGCAGGCGCAGGCGCGCAAAGTGGCTGTCCTGGCCAAGTTGCTCAGGGGTGGCTGTGAGCAACAGCACGCCAGGGATGACCTCGGCCAGCTGCTCGACCAGGGAATATTCCGCGCTGGCGTTTTCTTCATGCCAGACCAGGTGGTGCGCTTCATCGACCACCATCAGGTCCCAGCCGGCTGCGAACAGCGCATCTTGAGCCTTTTCGTCTTCAACCAACCACTCCAGCGCAACCAACGCCAACTGGGCGTCTTCGAACGGGTTGCTGGCATCGCTTTCAATGAAGCGTTCGGCGTCGAACAGCGCGACCTGCAGGTTGAAGCGACGACGCATTTCCACCAGCCACTGATGCTGGAGGTTTTCTGGAACCAGGATCAGTACCCGGTTGGCGCGGCCGGTGAGCAGTTGGCGGTGAATCACCAAGCCTGCTTCGATGGTCTTGCCCAAGCCTACTTCGTCGGCCAGCAGAACGCGCGGAGCGATCCGGTCAGCGACCTCACGGGCGATGTGCAGCTGGTGCGCGATCGGTTGCGCGCGGCAGCCGCCCAGCCCCCACAGGCTCGACAGCATCTGTTTGCTGTTGTGCTGCAGGGTGTTGTAACGCAGCGAGAACCACGCCAATTGGTCGATCTGCCCGGCGAACAGGCGGTCGCTGGCAAGGCGGAACTGGATGAAGTTGGAGAGCTGGGTTTCCGGCAAGGTGCGCGGCTGGTTCTGGGCGTCGAGGCCGTGGTAGACCATCAAGCCGTCGACGTCATCGACCTCGCGTACGGTCAGCTTCCAGCCCTCGAAATGAGTGATCTGGTCGCCCGGCGAGAAGCGCACGCGAGTCAGCGGCGCATTGCGCAGGGAATATTGACGGGTGTCGCCAGTGGCCGGGTACAGCACGGTCAGCAAGCGGCCATCCTGTGCCAGGATGGTACCCAGGCCGAGCTCGGCTTCGCTGTCGCTGATCCAGCGTTGCCCCGGTTGATACTGCTGCGCCATACTGCCTGAACTCCCGCCGATGAAAAGCCGGCTATGTTAACGGATAGACCGAGCAGACCAAAGAGTTAACAGACTAGCCGTTTCATCGACGCCCACCCGCAGCGACGAGGATACCCAGCCCAATGCCTGCCAAGTACCGTTGGTTGACCGCTTCCGTGGGCCTGGGCAGCTTGCTGCTGATGGCAGGTTGCGAGCAGAACAATTTCCAGTCCCTGGCGCCGATCGCCGCCGAGCAGCTCGAGGTGCTGGGTGTGCGCACACCGATCAAGAGCGTGCATTTTCGCGACCGTGACGGTGAGGGTCTGTTGGTGCTGAGCCGCACCGATGGCCAGGCCAGCGACCCCGAGAGCGAGCAGGAGGTCGACAAGGTAGTGCTCAAAGCCACCTTGTACGGGCGCAACGCTGGCGGCGAAGCCTTCAAGCCGCGCTGGCAGATCGAGCAGGAGACCACTTGCCCGGGGCTGGACCTGGATGTCGACTTCTATACCGATGTCAGTGACGTCAGCGATTTGAATGGCGACGGTATCGCCGAAGTGACGGTGGCCAGCCACGCATTTTGCGGCGGTGGTATCGACCCGCACGACATCGCTATCGAACTGCGTGAAGGCGCCTCGGTCTACAGCATTACCGGCCAGTCCTTGATCAGCCCGGCAGGTGAACAACCTATCGGCGGTGAGCGGGTCGACAGCGCCTCGTTGAAAAATGCCTCTCAAGCCGTGCGCGATCACCTGGATGGGGTATGGCAGAAGGTCTACAAACGGCCGTGGAGTGAAGTCAGCCCCGAGCCGGATGTTTCGGATGACGATCTACCCGATTAAGCAAGCCTGGCTGGCGGCGCTCCTTTCCCGTAGTGAGGCACTCAAGGCCGGCTCACCCCGGCCGATACAGTAGGGACAGGAGAAACTCAATGCTGCCGCCGATCATTCCACTCAGTGCCATGCCCGTGACCACCCAGCACGACCCGGTCAAACAGACGCCGGAGATTCGCCCGGTGGTCCCGGCGCAGCCAGCGCCCGACGACAGCTCGATCAACCTCAAGCAGCAGCGCGATCCCAACGAGCAGGCCTTGCTCCTGCGCGATGAGCAGCGCCGCCAGCACCAACGCCGGCACGATGAGGACGACGAGCGTTACGAAGCGCTCGCCGGTGAGGAACTCAACGCTGACAATACCGTGCCCGTCGCACCACTGGGCGAACGCCCGCGTCAGGGTCTGCTGGTCGATATCGAAGTCTGACTGGCCAATATCGACGCCTGGCGGCATCATGCAGTTATCTGCTGACAGCCGGGCCTGCCCATGAGTGACGACAACCTGATCGACTTCGGCGCCGAGCGCGCCAAACGTATCCATGACCTCAAGGACAAGCGCCTTGATGAAATGCGCCAGGCCTTCGAGCAAGCCATGCCGCTGACCGCTGGCAAAAAGAAAAAGCCCAAGAACAAACCCAAGAAGCGCTGAAACTTGACGCAGGTCAACCCTGCGCCCGCCTCCAGTGCCCGGTCCCGGGCACTATTGACCCCGGTCAATTTCCTCCCTGCTCCCATTCGCTACCTTACATCCATCGGACGACGGCAGATAAACAGGGAGCGCCGACATGTTCTTCGACAATGTGGTTATCGCAGGTGTTGTGACGGTCGGTCTGATGCTGGTTTTCTTCGCCGGTCTGGGCATTTTCATCTGGAAGGACTCGCACAAGCGCAAACAGCGCTGATTCTTCCCGATTCATGAGCACGCAAGGCATTTAGGGCGACTTCGGTCGCCCATTTTTTTGTCTGGATTTTATTGCTGGCGCAGCGCCGCTTACCGTTCAGGCAACAGTGCCTGAACAGCCGTTTCAGGCCGGTCAACGGCCAGGTGAAAGCTGAACACCGTACCGGCCTCGTGGCTTGATGCCACTTGCATGTGCCCGCCGTGGGCGAGAGCAATCTGGTTGGCGATGTATAGGCCAAGGCCTAGGCCTTGCTGGTGGGTGCTGGCGCGTGGTCGGGTGAACGGCTGAAACAGCTGGGCGAGGGTGTGCGCGGGGATTGGCTCGCCTGCGTTGTGCACGCTCATCTCGAAGCAGGCGTCACGGATGGTTGCGCTGACTGTTACAACGCCCTGCGGATCGCCATGCACCAAGGCGTTGGCGATCAGGTTGGATAACAGCTGAGCGATCCGTTCATGATCACAATACAGGCCGCCGATCTCGCCCAGTTGCAACTGCAGTTGGCGCTGGGGGTGGACGCGTTGCAGCTCCGAGGCAACGTGGAGCAGTACTTCAGCCAGGTCATGGCAGGGCTGCTGCGCAAGAGCGATACCGCCGCCCAGACGGCCGCGGGCGAAGTCCAGCACATCACGCACAAGATTGCTCGCCCGTTGACCACAGGTGAGGATGTGCTTTGCCAGCACCTGGTGTTTTTGCTCGGTCAGACGCTGCACCAGCAACTCTGCGCCGGCGGTGATGGCAAACAGTGGGTTGCGCAGGTCGTGGCCCAGCACGGCAATGAACTGCTCGCGGACCTCTGCCATCGCACGCTCCTGCTGCAAGGCATGCTCTGTCTGCTGCGCGTGCTCTTCATGTTCTATCTGCACCGACAGCAGCCGGGCAAAGCCCTCGACCATTGGCTGGATTGCGCTGTTTTTCAGCGCAAACGGCTCGGGATCCAGCGCGCAGATGGTGCCGAAGAAACTGCCGTCCTGGCGGTACACCGGCACAGAGATGTAGCTCTCGAACTGATATTGCTTGGGGATGGGATGCTGGCAGTAGAGCTGGTCTTCACTGGCCTTGTCGATGACGATGGCCTGATGTGAGCTGCGGATGACATTGCAGAACGTGGTGGCGATGTCCAGCTCGCCGCCTACGTCCATGCCGAATCCGAGGCTGTCCAGCACCGCACAGGCGGTCCAGCTGTGCTCGGTGACGCGCGCCACAGCAGCAAAGCGCATGCCGGTGCTCTGGCAGATAACCTGAAGAATCGCCGGCACCGCGCTGATGCGGCCAATGGTGGCGATGTCGGAACTTACCGCGTTGCTCATGCAGGGTTCCACGGCCGCTTGGGCCACATCAATGGTTTGCCGGCTATTCTACCGGGCTTGTCAGCAGCAGATCAAAAAGCTTGGCGAAGCGCAGGCCGGTTGCGCTAGGCTGGCAACTGCGCGTGGCCCATCAGAGGCTGCCGCAGGCTTTGCGTGCGTCACTCCCTTAATCAGCGAGGTACGCCATGGCCATCACTTCTCAAGACATCTGCAGCGCCGCCGACCAGCTCAATGGCTTTGTCGGTTATCACGCCAAGCGCGGCAGTCATATCGTACGGTTTTCCGAAGATGCCTTTGGCATGGATGTCGCCGACGACAGCATCACAGCGTGCAGCGAATTCGTTTGGCGGGCCGAGTCCGGGCAGCGCAAGGCGCTGTGCCGTGAGCGCCTGGCCCTGCTGCTGGGCCAGCATGTGGACGACCGCCTGAATATCGCCGAACCATTGCGCATCTATGTGCAGCGCAGCGATCTGCCTGAAATAGTCGCCGAGCGTCGACTGCGTTGAGCGCGGGCCTTGCTCAGTCTGGGTATGCCAGCCTGAGCGGGGCGGCAGGGCCATGATTGAAGCTGACCTGGTCGCGGCCCTGGTGCTTGGCGGCATAGAGTGCCTTGTCAGCGTGCTCCAGCCAGTGTTCCGGTGATTTCAGAAATTCATCGTACGCGGCCAGGCCAATGCTCAGGCTGATCCGCAGCGTTGGCAATTGCGGGTTGCGGTAGGCATTGACGCGCTCGCGCAGCGCTTCCATGGCCAGCCCTGCCCGGGCCTGGTCAGCGCCTGGGAATATCACGCAGAACTCATCGCCACCGTAGCGCCCGGCCTGATCATCCGGGCCGAGGCTGCGTCGCAGTTCCTGGCTCAGATGACGCAGTACGCAGTCACCGACGACGTGACCATAGGTGTCGTTGATGACCTTGAAGTGGTCGATATCGATCAGTGCGATCATTGCCGGCAGACGCTGTTGCCGGCTGATCTGGAACTTGAGCAGAAGCAGGTCCTTCCATGAGCCGTGATTGAGCAGGCCGGTCAGGCTGTCGGTACGGCTCAGTGCGCTAAGCTGACGCTTGTGGTCGGCCAGGTTGATCGCCAGGCGATAACACACCCATCCAAGTGCCACGGGATACAGGGCCAGCATGGGCAGGCAAGCCCAGACCTGGAGGGCGCTGGTCTGCAGCTGCAGACCGCTGCCCAGGACCGCGCTGGCGAGCAGCATCCCGGCCAATTGGCCAAGCAGCCCGCGCACCAGCAATGACTTGCCGCCCGCCGCGACGTTGTTCATGGTCATCATCGACAGGATGGTCACGGTGGGCAGCGGATTGAAGTGGATGGCCGCGGCCCAGAAACCTCCCATCAGCGAGTCAAGCAGCAGGTTGCGCTGTTCGGCGCGATAAGGCGCGGTGGAATGCCTGGCCCATTGATAAGCAATGTGTGGCCAGAGCAAACCGTTGGCCAACATCAGAGCCCAGATCCAGCGGGGAGGGTGCAGCGGCGCCATGGCGGCCATTACGCTGAACAGGCCGATGCCCATCCCCAGAATTCTGGGCAGGTAGATGCGCCTGACGAATGAGAGTCCCTTGCCGCTTCTGTTGTCGATCATGATCGTGGTTCTTCCGTGGGGCGCCGTTTATCGCATAAATCGCGTGAATATTGTTCAACAGACTCGCCTCTGCAAAAAATGACCTTACAAGCCATTTCACGGTTGATCCAACGCTGCGGGGTAATTTGAAGGCCTTGATTCTCTGGCTATTAAAGCCGCGGTTCCTGGCGATCGTTATCCTGGTTGGCTTCCTTTAATAGCTTGGACGGTGGCTTGCCGCTGTCGCTGCGTACTTGAGCATGGCTGATCAGGGCAAAGATGAAGCTGCCACCGATGATATTGCCGGCCAGGGTTGGCAAGGCGAACTCGAGCAGAAATGCCTGCCAGGTCTCATCGCCTGCCCAGACCAGATAGGAAACCTCGACCGAGCCGACCACGATGTGGGTGAAGTCGCCGAGGGCCATCAGGTAGGTGATCAGCAGGATGATCCAGATCTTGGCGTTCTCCATCGCCGGAATCATCCACACCATGGTTGCGATCATCCAGCCCGAGATGATGCCTTTGGCGAACATCTGGCTGATGTCGTTGTGCATGACCTTGCGACCGATCTCCAGGAATGCCACATCTGCCTTGCTGTCGAAGATCGGTAGCTCGAGCATGACCCAGGAGACCAATATAGTGCCGGCCAGATTGCCAACCAGCACCACGCTCCATAGGCGTAGCAAACGGCCGAGATTGCCCAGGGTCGGGGTAGTCATCACTGGCAGCACGGCAGTGAGCGTGTTTTCCGTGAACAATTGCTGGCGCGCCAGAATTACCGCGAGAAAACCGGCGCAATAGCCAAGACTGGCGATGACCTGCGCGCTGTCACCTTCTGGCAGACGGGCATAGAACAAGCCCATGGCCATGAGTGACAGGCCCATGCTCAGGCCGGCGGCAAGTGCCGACCACCATAGCGCGGCGAGGGTACGCTCCAGTTCCTGGTCGCCTTGTGCACGGATGATCTCGTGCAGCACCGCTGCACGGGGCGGTTGGTTGTGGCTGATTTCCTGTTCTTCATCCGCCGACAGGCCAGGGGTTTTGTCGCTGTGCGCATCACTCATTGCCGCTGTGCTCCTCTGGGGGTTTCTCTACAGATCAATTGCGTTGCTGTTTAGTTGCCGGAAAGGGCGTTGTCAGCGCGAAAGTTTTTTCAGATCAAGGTGTTGACTCAAAATTCAGATCGCGTATTATTCGCCACCTCGCAGCGATGCAGTCGCAGCGAGGCAAGTGTTAAACGCTTGAGGTTGGTAGTAGCAAAAAGGCAGTTGACAGCAGATTTTAACGCTGTAGAATTCGCCTCCCGCAACGAGAGATCGCAAGCGAGTCAAGTGTTTGAAGTTGAACGAGTTTCTCGCAAAAT
>CAUQIJ010000028.1:0-15745 GCA_963518285.1 uncultured Pseudomonas sp.
CGCCGATGGTAGTGTGGGGTCTCCCCATGTGAGAGTAGGTCATCGTCAAGATTCAAATCCAAAGCCCCTGTCAGCGTTGCTGACAGGGGCTTTGTCTTTCTCGGCGGAGTGGATCGCGATCAGCACCGAGCAAGACAACGGACCAATAAAAAGGCCCGCTCCTGAATCCAGGAGCGGGCCTTTTGGCTTTCAGCCGGTGTGGTCAGAACTGATAGCTGACGGTAGCGCTGACGTTGCGTTCCTCACCCATGTAGCAGTAGCTAAGGCTGGCACACGAAGCGATGTAGCTCTCATTGGTCAGGTTGTTGGCGTTCAGGCGCAAATCCACACCCTTGAGGCCGACCTTACCCAGGTCATAACCGATAGAAGCGTCGAACAAGGTGTAGGAGGGCACCTTCATGCTGTTTTCAGCATCCACCCAGCTGTACCCCACATAGCGCATGCCGCCGCCCAATCTAAGGCCATCCAGAGCGCCCTGGCGGAAGTCATAGTCGGCCCACAACGAGAACATCTGCTTGGGCGCCTGCGTCGGCGAATTGCCCTCGTTGTCTACAGCTGCCGAGGCCAGGCTAGGCATCGACTTGGCGTACTCGATGTCAGTGAAGGTGTAGCCACCCAGCAGCTTCAGGTTATCGGTCACCTGCACATGCGCTTCAAGTTCCAGGCCTTGAGAGCGCACCTGGCCAACGGCCCGGTAGAACTCCTCGTTGGGTTGCTTGGACGCGAGATTTTCCTGTTCGATACGGAACACCGATGCCGTGAACAGATTGTCGCTACCCGGCGGTTGATACTTGATCCCGGCTTCCCACTGGGTGCCCTCGGTAGGCGCCAGAGGCCGGCCGTTCTGGTCGGAAACGGTATTGGGGTTGAACGACTCGGAATAGCTCACATAGGGAGCGATCCCGTTTTCAAACAGGTAGAGCACGCCTGCACGAGTCGTGAAGCTCGAACGATCGTCGCTGACCCGGGTGTCGCTGTCACGGTTGTCTTCGGAAACCTTGACCCAGTCCTGCCGCAGGCCCAGCGAGAAGCGCCATTGGTCGAGCTCGACCAGGTCCTGCAAGTACACGCCGGTCTGCTGCAGACGCCGCGTGTAGTTGTTTTCGCCCAGTACCTGCAGGTTGCCGTTGCCATACTGCGGGTTGGCTGCATTCAGCCTGTCGACGCTGCCATAGCGCCAGGCCACGTCGGCTTTACGCCGCTGATAGTCGGTCCCCAGCAGCACGGTATGCTTGGCCGCCCCGGTGAAGAATTCGGCCTGCAGCATATTGTCGATGATGAACGAATGCAGGCGCTCGTCGCCGCCGGTGTAGGCGCGGTTCATGATATTGCTGTCGGTCGCGCCCCAGCCGGCGAAGTAGACTTGATCCATCGACACGTCGGAATCCTGGTAGCGGAAGTTCTGCCGGCCGGTGAACACATCATTGAAGCGATGCTCCAGCTGATAACTGAACGACTGCTGCGTGCGTTCGTAGTTGTCGATGCCCGGCTCCCCTTCGAAGAAGTGATCGGACAGCCGCTGGCCATTACGCTTGTGCAGCACGCCAGATGCGGGCAGGCCGCCGTGGTAGCCGCCGTTGGGGGCTTTCTGCAGGTAGGCCTGCAAGGTCAGTGAAGTGTCCTCGCTGAAGTCGATGCTGATCGCCGGGGCAACGGCGTAGCGCTCTTCCTTGTTATGGTCGAACTGAGTGTCAGCCGAATCTGCAAGGCCGGTCAGGCGATAGGCAATGCGCTTGTCGTCATCCACTGGCCCGCTCAGGTCGAAGCCCATACCGCGCTGGCCTTGGGTGCCGACAGTTGCCTGAACCTGATGGAAGGCCTCGAACGTCGGCTTCTTGGTAGTCAGCGCTACCAGGCCGCCTGGCGAGCTGCGGCCGTAAAGGACCGAGGAGGGCCCTTTGAGGATGTCGATTCGCTCGAGGAAATAGGGATCGACCTGCATGGTGCTGTAGGTGCCGTTGTCACCCATCGACTTCAGGCCGTCGACATAGATGTTATCCACCGAGCCGTCGTTGAAGCCGCGCATGGCTACATAGTCATAGCGGTGGGTGGCGCCATAGGGGTTGGTCAGCACCCCGGGCGTGTATCGCATGGCCTGGGCAACCGTCTGCGAGCCTTGGTCGTCCATCTGCTGGCGGGTAACGACCGACACCGACTGGGTAGTCTCCAGAATAGACGTACTGGTCTTGGTGGCGATCTGACTATGGGTGGCGTTGTAGCCTTCCATGCTGCCCAAGGCGTTACCTAGGGCAAAACCGCGCACATCGGTGTCAGGCAAGGCCAGCGCCGCGTCTGCGGTTTGCTCACGCAGCACGTAGCGGCTGCCATCGCTGCTGTCCGCTTGCAGGCCGGTGCCGTTGAGCAAATGGCGCAGTGCCTGGTCGGTGGAATATGCACCTTGCAGACCGGGCGACTGCAGCTCTGCAGTCAATTGTGGGGTGCTCGACAGGGTGATACCGGCCTGTCGAGCGAACTGATTGAGCACGTCATCGAGATTGCCGGCGGCGATGCTGTACTGCTGGGAGGCACTGGCGGTTTCTGCCGCCTGGCTCAGGGGCGCGACAGCGGCGAGGCCCAGCGCGGTGCCGAACAAGGCTGCGCGTATGGCTCTGCCAAGAGGGGCTGAATCCAAGACAGGTCGAAAATCATTCTCTTTGATGCGGTGTGGTAGACGCTGGCCGGGCATGAGGGATCCGTAGGCTGATTGAGGGCAGTTAGAGTTGCTTACTGTCCAAGCCGGACGTGTCAGCGCTTCCCGCCAAAAAAACTTGCTTCAGGCGGCGCGTTCCAGCCGCACCCACCAACGTGTGCGTTGATGCAGGCGCACTGGCAGCGTCTGCGGCAGTAGGTCGAGCAACGCATCGGTGTCTGCCAGACGGTACACACCGGACAAACGCAGATCGGCCACGTCGTCGCTGCAACCAAGGAAACCAGGCCGGTAGCGGGCCACCTCGGCGACAAAGTCTGCCAGGCGCATGTCGCCCGTCACGATGAGGCCGTCAGCCCAGGCGGCAGTGTCCATCTCGGGCTGCTCGATCATGCGGGCCCCCTGCGCGTCTATCAGCCAGTGCTGGCCGCTGCCCAGCCAGTGCAGAGCAGATGCGCCTGGGCCATGCAGCGCAACCTGGCCCGTGCTGACACTCACCTGAGTACAGTCGTCACGCTGGCGCACGGTAAAGCGTCCACTCACACCTTCAATCAAGGTGTCGCGTGTTCGCACAAGCAGCGGTCGGCTGTTGGCCTGAGCGTCGCTGCAGGTCAGCATCAGCTCGCCGTGGTTGAGGCGTATCAAACGCTGGCGAGCATCAAAAGCAAGGTCGGCAGCGCTGCGTGTGTTGAGTTGTAGCAGCGAGCCGTCGGGCAGGGTGACGCTGCGTCGCTCGCCAGTGCCGGTGCTGTAGTCGGAGCGCCAGTCAGTCAACAGCTGCAAGTCCTTGCTCAACCAGCTCGCCGAGCCGATCAAGGCAACACCTCCCAGCAGTTTCAGCGCCTGGCGCCGATGCAGGCGCCGCTCGCTGGTTTCCAGCGCATGCAGCGCCAGGCCAGCGCCGGGGATGGCGCGCAGGTCAAGGTCCTGGTGCAGGCTGAGCACGCGCTGCCAGGCACGCTCATGTTCCGGGTGGGCCTCGCGCCATTGCTCGCATTTGCGCTGCAAACGCTGATCAGGGCCGCTTTCGCGCAGCCGCAGCATCCATTGGATCGCTTGTTTGACGACGGTTGCCGAAGGCTGTGCAGCGCTCATCGATCTACTGCTCGTCTTCGTAGCGTAGTTGGTAGCAGTGGTAGAGCGCATCGGCGATGTAACGCTCGACCGAGCGCAGCGAAATGCCCATCTGCTCGGCAATTGCCTTGTGGCTCAGCCCTTCACACTGGGCCAGCAGAAACGCGCGGCGGACCTTCGGTTTGAGCCCATCGAGCATACGCGCAATGCGCTCGAGCAACTCCAGCAGCAGCTCGCGGGTTTCTGCCGAAGGCGCCTGCGCTTCAGGCAAATGCGACAGCGCCTCGCAGTAGGCGCGGGCGAGCTCTTCGCGGCGCCAGTGATCGATGACCAGGCCGCGGGCGACTGTGCGCAGAAAAGCGCGTGGGGTATTGAGCTGCAACTGGTCGCGGCGCTGGAGCAGGCGTACGAAGGTGTCTTGCGCCAGGTCGGCGGCATCGGCAGCGTTACCCAGCTTGCTCCGCAGCCAATTGTGCAACCAGCCATGGTGTTCGCTGTAGAGGGTGTGCACGGAGTCTTGAGGAGACATGGAAATACGCCGCCAGCACTGCTGCATGAATGATAATTAGTCTCATTGTTTGCGGTCGGCGATGATTTTGCAACCGCAATGTCAGCCGCTGTACTGAGCATCCAGGTAGCGGCGAATGGTGCGGGCGCCCTTATTCAAATGCTCGGCGAGGATCTCGACCGCGTCATCCACCCGCTTGTCATTGGCCGCATCCACCAATGCGTTGTGATCGTCCTGAGTCAGCTTGCCCAGCCCCATCGCAGACAGATGAAAGCGCAGGAAGCGTTCTTCTTCATTGAGCTCGCTTTCGATCAAGCGCAGCAGCTTCTGATTGTGTGCCTTGCAGTACAGGCTCATGTGCAACAGGCGGTTGAGGCGGCCGATCTGCGCGTGCCCGGTCTCGTTTTCCAGTTGCTCGATGTAGCTGCGGGCGAGGGCGATGTCGGCGCCGTCAAGCAGCGGGATCGACTGGCGCAGCGCCTCTGACTCAAGCAGCACGCGCAGCGCGTAGCTGTCGACGGCATCCTCACCGATCAACGGAGCCACCACCGCACCCTTGTGCATGACTACTTGCAACAGACCCTGCGCTTCGAGCTGGCGCAGCGCCTCGCGTACGGGCATGCGGCTGACGCCGAACAGGCTTGCCAGCTCTTGCTGCCGCACTGCAGTGCCAGGCGGCAGGCGGCCATCGATGATCGCGCTGCGCAAGCGTTCTTCTATGACACTGCGAGCCAGATGTGCCGGGACTTGCTCAGTGCCAAGCACGGCAGACAACAGTTTGATTTTTTCGGCCACGGGGCGTCTGCCTCTACATCTGGCGATATTGGATCCAATCAAGTTAGGAGCTTGCTGGAGGGGTGTCAAACCCAGGTGACAAAACAGTTTTGCCGCCCATTTTGCGGGAGGCGGCTATGGTGAAGGAAGTCCATGCCGAGGGGAAGCCGGTGCGACATTCGGGCTGTTATTGATCCAGCGCGCAGTGATTGCAAGGTGCCATTGTCTTTTCCCGCCACAGGCCGCACCATCGCGGCTCCCGATTGGTCTGCACAGGTCTTCGCAGTGGCGATACCCAGCGTGCTCAGTGTTGTCATGCGTCGGCTCGGCCTTGCTGCCTTGCTGGCATGCATGCTGCTGGGCGGCTTGCATGCGGACTGGGACTTTGCTCAGATCAGCCAGCGGGCGCAAAAGCTGTATGGGCCACTAGGCGCTGGCAAGGAACGTATCGACGCCTGGCAGAACCTGCTGGCGACACAAAATCAGGGCAGTGAGCTGCAGCGCCTGCAGGTGGTCAACCGCTTCTTCAACCAGCAGTTGCGCTACACCGAGGATATCGACCTGTGGCATGAGGTCGATTACTGGGCCACACCGATCCAGTCATTGCTCAAGGGCGCTGGCGATTGCGAAGACTACGCCATCGCCAAGTACTTCAGCCTGCGGCGCATGGGCATTGCCAGTGACAAGCTGCGCATTACCTACGTCAAGGCGTTACGCCAGAACCGCGCGCACATGGTCCTGACCTACTATGCCAATCCCCAGGCGCAGCCGCTGGTACTGGACAGCCTGATGGATGCGATCAAGCCGGCCAGCCAGCGTACCGACCTGCTGCCAGTGTATTCCTTCAATGGTGAAGGGCTGTGGCTCACAGGCGCCGCAGGCAACAAGAAGGTCGGTGATACCAAGCGCCTGTCGCGCTGGCAGGATTTGCTTAAAAAAATGCAGGCCGAAGGCTTCCCGGCGGAGCCGGTCTACTGAAGGAGCACCGATGTCACTGTTCAAACAATTGCTGCTAGCCATTTGCTTGTTCCTCGTCGTTGCCTTCAGTGGCAGCTTCATGGTCAGCCTGGAAAGCTCACGCAGCCAGTATGTGAACCAACTGCGTTCCCATGCTCAGGATGCGGCGACCGCCCTTGCCTTGTCGTTGACACCCAATATCGACGACCCGGCGATGGTCGAGCTGATGGTCAGTTCGATTTTCGACAGTGGCTATTACTCCAGCATCAAGGTGGTCGACCTGCAGTCCAATGCGGTGCTGGTCGAGCGTCACGCCGAGCCAGACCGCGGCGGTGTCCCCGCCTGGTTCATCGGCATGATCGGCCTGGAGCCTGCGGGAGGTGACGCGATCGTCAGCCGCGGCTGGCAGCAGGCGGCGCGCGTCGAAGTGATCAGCCACCCGATGTTTGCCTTGGCCAAGCTGTGGCAGAGCGCGCTGGGCAGCCTGGGCTGGCTGCTGTTGTGTGGCGCGGTGAGTGCAGTGCTTGGCGCGCTGTTGCTGCGCCGGCAGCTGCGCCCGCTCGATTACATGGTCGAGCAGTCGCACGCGATTGCCCGGCGCGAGTTTCTCAGCCTGCCCGAGTTGCCGCGCACCCCTGAGCTGCGCCGTGTGGTGCAGGCGATGAACCAGATGGTCGAAAAGCTCAAGGCGCTGTTCACCGAGCAGGCCGAGCGCAGCGACAAGCTGCGGGCCGAGTCTTATCAGGACAGCCTGACCGGGCTGGCCAACCGGCGTTACTTCGAGATGCAACTGGCAGCCCGGGTCAGCAACATGGAAGAAGCGCGCGCCGGTTATCTGCTGTTGCTGCGGGTGATGGATCTGGCCGGCCTCAACGCACGTATGGGTGGCCAGCGCACCGACCAGCTGCTGCAGGCGGTCGGCGAGCAGCTACGCCGCACCTGTGCCAGCTTCCCCCAGACCAATGACCTGATCACCCGTAGCCGCGGCGGTGAGTTTGCCGTGCTGGCGCCGGGCATGGTCCACGAAGAAGCGATCCAGCTGGCCCAGGCCCTGGAAGCGACTCTGCACAGCCTGCACGAAACCGGCGCCAGTGATGTCGACCCGGTCGCCTGCATTGGCCTGGCGCCGTACAACCCGGGTGATGCGCCACAAGCCTTGCTGAAACTGGCCGACGAGGCGTTGGCCCGTGCCGAGAGTCAGCCGGCGCCTGGCTGGGTCTGCCTGGAGCAGGGCATCGCGGCTCAGGCTGCAGACAGCCATCACGCTTGGCACGCGCGGCTGGATCAAGCCTTGAGCAACGGCCAGTTCGAGCTGTATTTCCAGCCTGTGGTGGCCAGCGAAGCACCTGCGCAGATCCTCCATTACAAAGTCATCTCACGGCTGCATGACGAGCAGGGCGAGGCGCTGGCGGCGGGGCGCTTCCTGCCGTGGCTGGAGCGCTTCGGCTGGGTACCGAGGCTTGACCTGCTGGTGCTGGAGAAAGTCCTCAAGCATGTGCAAGGTCATCAGGAGTCGCTGTCGCTGAGCCTGTCGGCTGCGACCTTGGCCGACCCGCAAGCGCTACAGCGGGTGTTCGATTTGCTGGCCCAGCACCGTGCGCTGGGGCCGCGCCTGACCTTCGAGCTGGCTGAAGAACAATTACCCGATCAGGCCGCGCTGGAGCAACTGACCCGCCGCCTGCATGCGCTGGGCTTTGGCCTGGCGCTGCAACGCTTCGGTGGTCGTTTCAGCATGATCGGCAACCTTGCCCATCTGGGCCTGGCCTATCTGAAAATCGACGGCAGCTATATCCGCAGCATCGATCGCGAGCAGCATAAACGCCTGTTCATCGAGGCCATCCAGCGTGCAGCGCACAGCATTGACCTGCCGCTGATTGCCGAAAGGGTCGAGACAGAAGGGGAGTTGCAGGTACTGCGCGAGATGGGCGTGCAGGGCATTCAGGGCCAGCTGGTGGGTGAACCTGCGCCCTGGCGTTGACTGACCGGGGCCGTTGCTGGCCCCTCAGATCAAGCCGGTGGTTTCGTCATCTTCGATAAGGTTGGTCAGACTGCCCAGCGCCTTACGCGCGGTGGAGCGGTTGAGCAGCTTGGACTGCGCGCCTGCCGGCAGGTCGGTGATGCTGAGCACGCCCTTGGTGGTCAGCACTTCGATCAGGTCTTCGAGCACACGGATCATGTCCAGGTCGCTCTGTTTGAGCTGCTTCAGGCTGTTTTCAACCTGATCGTCGGCAAACCATTCTTGGATCTCGGCGCTGTCGGCAGGGACCATCTCGTCGTACTGCTCGAACTCGGCGGCTTCCACTCGCAGCAACTGGCCCTTCTCGTCGCGTTGCACGTAGAACATGACATCTCTCCGGTTATCGAATCCCAGCCCTGAATAGCCAGCATAGGCAACAAGGCCCACTTGAGCTAACGGCTCGCGTGGGCCTGCGTTGTCGCGGCTACCGATCAGCGCTCGCGCAACGCCTCTGCACGAGCTTTGACAATCGGTTTGAGCAGGTAGCTCATGATGGTTTTCTTGCCGGTCATGATGTCGACCGTGGCGACCATCCCCGGGATGATCAGCAGCGGTTTCTCGTCAGTGCCCAGATGGCTGCGATCGGTGCGCAGGCGGATCAGGTAATAGGTGGTCTTCTTGTCTTCATCGGTGATGGTGTCGGCACCGATCTGCTCCAGCTTGGCCTTGAGGCCGCCATACACGGTGTAGTCGTAGGCGGTGAACTTGACCGTGGCTTCCTGGCCCGGGTGGAGGAAGGCGATGTCCTTGGGCAGGATCTTCGCCTCGACCACCAGGGTGTCGTCCAGCGGCACGATCTCGACGATGTCGCTGCCCGGCTGGATCACGCCGCCGATGGTGTTGACCAGCAGTTGCTTGACGATACCGCGCACTGGCGAGGTCACCAGGGTGCGGTTGACGCGGTCATCCAATGCCTTGCTGGTGGCGGTAGCCTTGCTCAGCTCGGTGCGTGCTTCGTTCAGCTGAGTGAGTGCGTCGCTACGGAACTTGCCGCGGGTTTCTTCGATCTTGCTCTGCACTTCCTTGATCGCCGCTTCAGCACGCGGGATGGCCAGCGTGGTGGCATCCAGTTGGCCGCGTACCTCGACTTCCGAGCGACGCAAGCGCAGTACCTCGACCTGGGACACCGCACCCTGGGCTACCAATGGCTCGGACATGCCGATTTCCTGGCGCAGCAACTGCAGGCTGTTGGCGAACTGGGCACGCTTGGAGGTGAACTCGCGCAGCTCTTGCTGACGCTGCACCAGTTGCTGCTCGAGGCCGCCTATTTCATCGCGCAATTGCTGGCGACGGCTCTGGAACAGCGACTCTTCGTTGCTCGCCTGCTGCGGCGCAGCTTTGCGCAAGACGTCGTCGATCTGCAGCGCGCGGTCTTCGATCTCGGCGTTCAAGCGCTCGACACGCATGGCCATGGCCAGGCGGTCGGCTTCGGTCTCACCGACGTTGGAGGCAAAGCGGGTCTCGTCCAGGCGCAGCAAGGGTTGGCCGATCTCGACGATCTGCCCTTCCTTGGCGAAGATCTCGGAAACGATACCGCCCTCCAGGTTCTGGATCTTCTGCAGCTTGGATGACGGAATGGCCTTGCCTTCACCGCGGGTCACTTCGTCGATGTGAGCAAAGCTTGCCCAGATGATCAGGAACAGGAAAAACGCGATCACCCCCCAGATGGTCATGCGCACCACCCGCGGCGCATCCTCGACCAGCGACTTGCGCACTTCGGGCAAAGGCGCGCCGGCCAGCGACTCCGAGCCTTTGAAGTAGCGGCGCAAGCTCTCTTTGAAGCCGTTTATATCCAACTTACGCGACACTGATCTGCCCCTTTTTCAGCGCATCCATGACCGAGGCTTTCGGGCCGTCGGCAACTACTTGTCCACGGTCGATCACGATCAGCCGGTCGACCAGCGACAGCAGCGAGGCGCGGTGGGTGACCAGAACTACGGTCTTGTGTTCGACAAACGCCTGCAAGCGCTGCTTGAGGCGCTCTTCGCCAGTGTTGTCCATGGCGCTGGTAGGCTCGTCGAGCAGCAGGATCTGCGGGTTGAGCAGCAATGCCCGGCCCAGCGTGACGTTCTGCCGCTGGCCGCCGGACAGGTTCTGCCCACGCTCGCCCACCTGCAGCTCATAACCGTCCGGGTGCAGCCTGGCGAATTCGTGCACCCCGGACAGCTCGGCCGCCTGCAGGATCAGTTCGTCCTCGACATAGCGCGCACCGCTGACCAGGTTGTCGCGCAAGGTGCCGGCCAGCAGCTGGATATCCTGGGGCACGTAACCGATGTTGTGGCGCAGCTCGCTGACGTCGATCTGGCGAATGTCCACGCCATCGACCAGCAGCGAACCGTTGTCTGCTTCGTACAGGCCGACGATCAGCTTGGCCAGCGAGCTCTTGCCCGAACCACTGCGGCCAATGATGCCGATTTTCTCGCCCGGGCGGATGTTCAGGTTGATGCCCTTGAGCGCCTGGTTCTGCTGGTTCGGGTAGGTGAAGTCGACCCCACGGAACTCGATCGAGCCCTGCAATACCTGGCGGCTCAGCGGGCGCTCTTCGAAATTGCGCTCCTGCGGCAGGTCCATCATCTGGTCGGTAGCGACCATGGTCACCCTGGCCTGCTGATAGCGTGCCAGCAAGCCGTTGAGCTGGCCCAGCGGGCCCAGTGCGCGGCCGCTGAGCATATAGCAGGCGACCAAGCCGCCCATGCTCAGATTGCCATCGATGATCTGATAGACGCCGAAGCAGATCAGCGCCACGCCTGCCAGTTGCTGGATCAGCATGGTGATGTTCATCGCCAGGCCCGACAGCACCTTGACCCGCAGCTCGAGGCGGCTAAGGGTGCCCAGGGTCTGCTCCCACATGTACTGGCGCTCGCTCTCGGCATTGTTGACCTTGACCGCATCGAGACCGGCGAGGGTTTCGATCAGGCTCGACTGGCGCTCGGAGGCCAGCGCCATGGTCCGCTCCATGGTCGACATCAGCGGCTTCTGGAGCGCATAGCCAATGCCCAAGGCCAGCGGGAAGGCAATGATCGGGATCCACACCAGGTGGCCGCCGAGCATGGCGATCACGATCAGGATCAGAATGGTGAACGGCAAATCGATCAGACTGGTCAGGGTCAGCGAGGCGAGGAAGTCGCGCAGGCTCTGAAACTCGTGAATGTTCTGGGCGAAGCTGCCCACCCGTGCCGGGCGATGCTTCATCGACATGCCGACGATGCGCTCGAACAGCGTGGCCGACACGATCAGGTCGGTTTTCTTGCCGGCCAGGTCCAGGCACAGGCTGCGCAGCAACTTGAGCACCAGGTCAAACACGTAGGCACCGGCAATGCCGATGGCCAGCACCCACAAGGTCGAGGTGGCCTGATTGGGCACGACCCTGTCGTAGACGTTCATGACAAACAACGGTGCAGCCAGGGCAATGATGTTGATCACCAGGCTGGCGGCAATGGCATCGATGTACAGCCACTTGCTGCGCAGCAGGGTGTCGCGAAACCACGAGCGGGTACGTGGGATGAGGTTGCCGTGGGTAACGTCGAACTTGTGCTGTGGCTGAGCGAAGAAAACCTTGCCGCTGTAGTCACCCAGCAACGCCTCGCGGCTGACCAATACTTCGCCACCGTCGCTTTCGCTGAGCAGCAGGCGCGCGGTGTCGTCGTTTTCCCACCCCAGCAGTACCGCGCTGCGGCCCTCGTTGAGTAGCAGCATGGCTGGCATGGCGATGGCAGGGATCTGTTCCAACTTGCGTTGCAGCAAGCGTCCTTGCAGGCCAGCCCGCGCAGCGGCACGTGGCAGTAGCTCGGCATTCAGGCGCTGGGAGGGCAAGGGCAGGCCGGTGGTCAACATGGCCCGGCTGGCCGGTTTCTGGTGCAGGACACACAGGGTCAGCAGGCTGTCCAGTAAAGGATCGTCATGCTGGCTGCGTGGATCGTGACTGAGTTGGACTCGACTGACTTCTGATTCCACGCGGCGCTCTCTTCAAACCTTGCGGTGTTTGGGACGATGCGTACCTCGGCTCGCGGCCGGGTGGTGCACATGCGGTTTCATGTCATTTTGCACTGATGGCCGTAGGCGCGACCACCCCGTAGTTTGGCTGCGGCAGCCTGATGGCTACCGTGCTGGCCACTACGTGGCTTGATAGCAGTCGGATTAGGCCAGCGGTCTGCTGGTTCAACGCCATTTACGAGTTATCGGCTGAATAATCGGAATCTTCATTATTTGGGCTACCGGAAGACGCCTTTTCAGGGTTTTTCGGTATTCGCCTGGCATGCGCAATGCTTGTGATGAACCACGGCCATATAGCAGCCAAAACAATGGCACGTTTTTTATTTTTTATTGTCCGCAAGCATTGTCGCAAATCACCTCTCGTGGCGCGTTTGTCGGCTATCAATGAAACCGCCGAGGCTTCGAGATTCGGGGGCTAAGCGCCATTTGGAGGGGCGCCCACGGGCACCTGACGGGCGGTAAAAATATCAATGTGACATTACCCGTGTGATTGTTTAGGATGACGCAGTTTTGGTCAATACTTTGGCATATACCTAATAGCTAAAAGTAATAGACATATATTTGACGTCAAAAAAGTTATATTCATAGTTACCTTGCATTAGCAGCAATTTCAGCATGCTAGGCATGAAGCCAACAGATCGGCTAGATCCGGAGAGTCCAATGAGCAGTGTTGTTGCCATCGTCAAAAGCATTGTTGGCCAGGTCATCGCAGTATCCCCAGAAGGCTTTCGTCGCGTCCTGATCGAAGGGGACCGTCTGATGGCGGGCGAGCAGGTGTTGACCGGCCCAGGTGGCGCGGTAACTCTGGAACTGGCCGACGGCCGCATGCTCGACCTGGGCCGCGACTCGCAATGGAGTGCGGACGCTCCGGACAGCAGTACCGATCTGAGCCAGGCCACCGCCCAGGCAGCGCCCTCGGTCGAAGAACTGCAGCAAGCCATCGCCGCTGGTCTCGACCCGACCACCGAGCTTGAAGCGACGGCGGCGGGCCCGACTGCAGCCGGTAACGGCGGTGCGGCCGGCGGTGGTCATTCCTTTGTGATGCTGGAGGAGGTCGCTGGCGCGGTCGATCCGACCATCGGCTTTCCGACTGGCCCGATCGGCTTCCAGACCCTTGCGGCTGACCTTGAACCAGGTGCTGTCGATACCAATGTCAACGATGGCGCGACGACTGATCCGACTGTAACGCCGCCGGTAACCCCGCCAACTGATCCGATTGTGACTCCGCCGGTTACTCCACCGGTTACTCCACCAGTCACCACCGGGGTGACATTGACGGCTACCCCATCGATCACCGAGGCGGGCGGCGTCATTGTCTACACTGCAACCGTCGGCCAACCACCGCTGACCGACCTGACCATTACACTCTCCAATGGCCAGGTCATTGTCATCACCGCTGGCCAGACCACCGGCACTGTGAATGTCGATATTCCGCCTAACGACACGCCTTACATTGACGGCAGTGAGATTTCTGTAGTCATTACCGGGACCACTGGTGGTGGTGGCTTGGTCGTTACGCCGAATCCAACCCCAGCGGTCACCCAGATCGTCGACACTATCGACACCACGACAGTATCGGTAACGGGCCAGCCTGCGAAAGAGGGCGACCCTAGCCTTACCTTCGAATTTCAGTTGAGCAACCCGCCCCAGGCTGGTAGCCCGACCACCTTGACCGTTAACGTTGGTGGTACCAGCTACACCGTTACCGTCGATGCCAGCGGTAAAGGCACGTTGGTGATCCCGAATACCAACGGCAGCGATGTCTATATCGATCCGTCTTCGGTCACCGCGACTGTTACCGGCGTCAACGGTGGCAACTTCGAAGCGGTTGACCTGGCGGGCGCGACCACCACGGTCACCGTCGAAGACACCATCGACACTACAACCGTTGCTGTAACGGCTGTGCCGGCGAAAGAAGGCGATGCGAACCTTACCTTCAACTTCCAGCTGAGCAATCCGCCGCAGGCCGGTAGCACCACCACCTTGACCGTTAATGTCGGTGGCACCAACTACACCGTTGATATCGATGCATCCGGCAAAGGGACTCTGCTGGTTCCGAATACCAATGGTGAAGACGTCTACAAAGATGGCAGCGAAGTGACTGCCACTGTAACTGGCGTCACAGGCGGTAATTTCGAAGCGGTAGACCTGAGTGGCGCGACCACCACCGTGACTGTCGAAGACACTATCGACACCACCACCGTGGCCGTGACTGCCGAGCCAGCGAAGGAAGGTGATGCGAACCTCACCTTCAACTTCCAGCTGAGCAATCCGCCGCAGGCTGGCAGCACCACGACTCTGACCGTCAATGTCGGTGGCACCAGCTACACCGTTGATATCGACGCTTCCGGCAAAGGTACTCTGCTGGTTCCAAATACCAACGTCGAAGACGTCTACAAAGACGGCAGTGAAGTCACTGCAACCGTCACTGCGGTGAATGGCGGCAACTTCGAAGCTGTCGACCTGACTGGCGCGACCACCACTGTTGCTGTCGAAGACACCATCGACACCACCACCGTGGCCGTCACTGCCGAAGCCGCGAAGGAGGGTGATGCCAACCTCACCTTCAACTTCCAGCTGAGCAATCCACCGCAGCCTGGTAGCACCACCACGCTGACCGTAAACGTCGGTGGCACCAGCTACACCGTTGATATCGACGCTTCCGGTAAAGGTACGCTGCTGGTTCCGAACACCAACGTTGAAGACGTCTACAAAGATGGCAGCGAAGTGACTGCCACTGTAACTGGCGTCACAGGCGGTAATTTCGAAGCGGTAGACCTGACTGGCGCGACCACCACCGTGACTGTCGAAGACACCATCGACACCACCACCGTAGCCGTGACTGCCGAGCCAGCGAAGGAAGGTGATGCAAACCTCACCTTCAACTTCCAGCTCAGCAACCCACCGCAGGCCGGCAGCACCACCACGCTGACTGTGAATGTCGGTGGCACCAGCTACACCGTTGATATCGACGCTTCCGGCAAAGGCACTCTGCTGGTTCCGAACACCAACGTTGAAGACGTCTACAAAGACGGCAGCGAAGTCACTGCGACTGTCACTGCGGTCAACGGCGGTAACTTCGAAGCTGTGGATCTGACCGGCGCGACCACCACTGTCGCTGTCGAAGACACCATCGACACCACCACCGTGGCCGTCACTGCCGAAGCGGCGAAAGAAGGTGATGCAAACCTCACCTTCAACTTCCAGCTCAGCAACCCGCCGCAGGCAGGCACCACCGCTACCTTGACCGTCAACGTCGGTGGCACTGATTACTTCGTCACTGTTGGCGCTGATGGTAAAGGCACCCTCCAGGTCCCGAACACCAACGTCGAAGACGTCTACAAAGACGGCAGCGAAGTCACTGCGACCGTCACTGCGGTCAACGGCGGTAACTTCGAAGCTGTGGATCTGACCGGCGCGACCACCACTGTCGCTGTCGAAGACACCATCGACACCACCACCGTGGCCGTCACTGCCGAAGCCGCGAAGGAGGGTGATGCAAACCTCACCTTCAACTTCCAGCTGAGCAATCCGCCGCAGGCCGGTAGCACCACGACTCTGACCGTCAATGTCGGTGGCACCAGCTACACCGTTGATATCGACGCTTCCGGCAAAGGTACTCTGCTGGTTCCGAACACCAACGTTGAAGACGTCTACAAAGACGGTAGTGAAGTCACTGCGACCGTTACTGCAGTCAACGGCGGTAACTTCGAAGCCGTCGATCTGACTGGCGCGACTACCACCGTTGCTGTCGAAGACACCATCGACACCACCA